>NZ_JAVIWP010000001.1:0-4800000 GCF_034313875.1 Pseudomonas sp. FG1
GTATACATACACGTATATGTGTGTGTATACAGAACACACACATATATATATATATATATATATATATATATATATATGTATCACAAATGTACCCACCCACCCACCTACCACCCACCCACAAAAGGAAAGGCATCCGTAATCAATGCAAACAACGCAATCAAACATCCTGCCCAGACCACACTCTCCCCCACGCCACCGCCGCCCCCCCCTCCTGTCACCGTGGGGCACACAGCAATGGGCAGAAGGAAGGAACACAACAGAATGTGTGGGTGGGTGGGGGAGGGGAACAATAAATGTAATAATAAGAACTCATCCATAGAAACATCCACCATAAAAAAAAAAACTTGCAGGTAGAATAAATGGGTAAATTTTTTGTGTGTGTGTGTGTGTGTGTGTGTGTGTGTGTGTGTGTATATATATGTTATGTTTTTTCAATGTAGAATTGAGATCCCCCTGGTTCCTGGACTGTATATACCTCCAAGTGATTCCATTGAACTGCATTATTTACAATATGGGAAATAAATTTTACCTGTGTCATCTTTAATGCTGCTCTTTGTGTTTCGAGTAGCTGAATATCATCTTTTGGAAGTCTAAAATTTAACTGATTACTTTTTCTTTCTTTATCACTCATACAATCCTCCATATTGATTGCTATACATTTTTCAAACGTAGTGCGAGGTAAATCGAGACGTAAACGTTAGTGCCATGGTTGAACTGAAGGGAACTTGCATATACGATTTACATTGTCTTTCGCCCATGGTAATGTTTTCGAACTACTAATATCAAGTTAACATATATTAAAATGTTTTCAAGTTGTATAGCTTTCAATAAGCCAGATAACAAAGAATGAAAGTGTATATAAACGCAGAAACGGCGCAACGTATAGCAACGTATAGCAGGCATTAAAAAGGCCACCTAATTAGGTAGCCTCATGAATGATGACAACAATAAAAAATTATACTGAGAATTTATATTGTAGGTGTTTAACAGCATCCATTTTAGATGCTGGGGTTGGGCCTTCCGAATATCTATCGAAAGTCATTCTTAGCAGTCCATCAGCTTTGTGGCCAACCAACGAAATGATGACAAGGTTCTTAACATCAGCACGCTCTAATGTAGTGATTACAGTTTTGCGAATGCTATGGAAAACACATTTTTTATCAAAACCTAAATCTGTCTTGAAGATTGAAAATTGATTACCTAAACCTTTCGATTTGGTTTCATACTTCCCACCTTTGCTTGTCTTCAACAAATACCCATCGTCCGATGAACTAACAAGCCGTTTGACCGTTTCCATGAGAACCGGATGAATTGGCACAAAACGAACGGATGCTTGTGTTTTACCTTCTGTAATATGAAAACAATCCACACCATCCTCTTTAACAACTGACGATGTTTTTAAACGGCATATTTCTTCAATGCGTGCTCCCGTATAGGCCGCTATCTTAATCAAATCGGCTAATTGACGCTTTCCTTTTTCAACTGCTTTACTATGCAAGGTTTCAACCTCTTCCGCCGTAAAAGCACGTCTTTCATCTTTTTTGAGTGTTCCACGTCTAACTTGGCTCAATTCATGACTTTTGAAAGGATTGATTGGATAACGTTCTTTGAATGGTGGTTCTTTTTTAATCAAGAAATTATAGAAGGCATTAAACGAAAACAAATATTGTTTCTTTGTCTTCGATTCCAGATTTTTTGAAATCAAGAATGAAGCAACTGCCTCATAATCCAGCAATAAGTCCTCAGCTTTCAAAAAGGCATCAAGTGCTTTAATTCTCTTTATATGTCTATCAACTGTATTCAAGTCTACTTTTCGTTGATTTAATTCATAGTTATAGAAACCATCAAGGCGACTTTTGAAAAATGGGGTTTTTGGTGAGTAGTCCGAACGACCTGCTGCAATATCAATTGCTTCATTAACAAGGTCGATGCTTAACTTCTTATCTTGTGTATATTGGATTACTTCAAAACCCATTTTTGTTTCATTGTTTGCGGGTTTCCCCTTAATTTTATCTTGGTTTATGGCCCTTTGATGCTTTTCAACTATTTGAAGAACATCATCACGGAAATTGCCGATTTCACCCCTACGGGCTTTTTCGATTTCGGTTTTCCACTGCTGCAACCATCGTAGTTTGAAAATATGGGCTTCCGAACGATTGCCAGTTTTGAGGCTTTTAGTCAAAACCTTACGCCCGGAAAAGGCTTCCCGTGCGTCTTCTGGAACGTCCAGACGGACGTAGTAGGTGCCGGATTTCAGGACTAAAAAATCGGTCATAGCAAAAGCCTTCGCTAGTCATTTCTACCCAAAATTCTACCCAAAATTTCTACCCAAAGCCACTGAAAGCCTTTAAACTCGCGGCATTGCTGGGTCTTATGATGTTTTTGAGGGAGTTCGAGTCTCCCTCGGGGCACCATTTGATGTACATAGACGTCCAACGACGGCTAAGCAATACCCCTAGAGCCCGCTAACTGCGGGCTTTTTGGTCTCTGGGGTTCCATCCCCGTCCCTTGCAAGCCAGCCTCTTTTTGGTACATTTTCTGTACAGATTCCAGTTCGAGAACCGGAGGTGTACAGCCATGCCCCTGACCGCCTTGCAGATCAAAGCGTCCAAGCCAGCCGACAAGCAATACACGCTGGGTGATAGTTCGGGTCTTGCCCTTCTGGTTCAGCCTAACGGGCGCAAGTACTGGCATTTTCGCTATACGTACCGGGGTCGACCGGCGCGAATGTCGCTTGGCGTCTATCCGAGCATCTCCTTGCAGGAGGCTCGCGAACGGGCGGCTGAATGCCGGAAGCTGCTCAAGGACGACATCAACCCTGCTGCCAAGCGGCGGGATGACAAGCAGCAGCAACGGGAGGCTGGGCTCAACACCTTCAGGCGAGCTACGGAGTACTGGTATCAGTTCAAGGCCGACTCCGGCCGCAGCCATGCGACGCTAAAGAAGATTCGCGACTACCTCGACAAGGATCTGCTACCGGCACTCGGCGAGATGCAGCTGGAGCACATCACTCGCGCCGACTGCGCGAAGTTGCAGGCCAGCATCGAAAAGCGCGGGGCGTTCAATGTGGCAGACAAGGCTCGGACCTGGCTCAAGCAGATTTTCAGTCAGGCGATTGCACGGGGGTTGTGCGAACACAATCCGGCTTCAGAACTTCATGCCATCGCGTTGGCGCCGCCTCCTCCTGAGCACTACCCGCATTTGCGTGAAAATGAGCTACCCGAATTTCTTCAAGCGCTGAGTAAGACCACCAGCCGGTTGCCGTCGAGGATTGCTTCGTGGATGGCAATACTGACGGCGAGCCGACCGGGCATGGTTCGGTATGCGACGTGGGATGAAATCGATTTTGAAGAAGGGACGTGGACCATACCGGCTGAACGCATGAAGATGCGCCGGGACTATGTCAGCCCCCTGCCCCATCAACTGATCGCGATGCTGATCAAGCTGCACCAATGCACTGGGCGCAGCCGCTACCTGTTTCCGGGTAGTGGTGAGAAACGCCCCGTCATCAGCGAGAACACGATCAATCTGGTGTTTGCCAAGATTGGCTATAAAGGGCGGATGGTGAGCCATGGCGTTCGCCACACCGCGAGCACGCTGCTGCGCGAACATGGGTGGCTGAAGGATCATGTTGAAAGTCAACTGGCGCATGTCGAGGGTGGCATTGCTGGGGAGTACAACCAGGCGCTGTACCTGACGCAACGGCGGATCATGATGCAGTGGTATGCCGATTATCTCGATGCGCTCAGGGTTGGGATTACGGCGAGCCTGCGGGATGAGTTTGATACGCGGGTTAATCAGTTTCTGTCGCGCAAGTCTTCGGAGCTTCTCGGGGTCAACGCGGTCGGTGGTGGCATCAGCGCCTTGGAAGATCAGTGTGGCGCATTTCAGCGCTAACCCGCCAGTAAAATCTCCACAGCTTTGCCTTCCACGCGGGCCCTTTCAAGCAAGGCTGCAAAGCCGCCCTGCTTGAAAGGGCCTCACTTGAAAAATCTAAAAATCAGCGTAACCGTCTTCTAGAAACCACGGATTTCCATAGACGGCTTATGCCATTCACAGCCGCAGAATTCTCGAAAAATCGAGCCTTGACCCTCTCTATCGGCGAGCGTAGAAAAGATCGGGCAAAGCGCTGTCGTTGACAGCAACCCAGGTAGCCAGAACCTTTAAGGCTACGCCACACCGTGGTGGTTCTCCCAAAGTGCGATTAGCGTCCGGCGGCTCGCACGGTCACTCACCGAGTGATGGATGCCCACTTCAGATCATCGCCATTGCGGCAAATACATCCCCCTACCCAGCTGCCCTGCAGCAACCTATCCGCTTGGCCATTTCCTTGCGCCAACCTGCGCCCGTCTCTTTCTTCCGGAAAGAGACGGGCGCTCCTACCACTGCTGCAGCCCAACTCGTACAAGGCTTTGCGGCATTCCCCCTCGTGACAATCGGTGTGACAAACACCGAAGTCACCAGCAACAGCGATCCAGATGATGGTTGCCGCAGCCCAGGGAATGGACTGTACCTGACTGACAGTCAGGCATGCCCCGGTCATCGCTTCACTGCCTTCACCCGACTCAGGATCTCGAGGCATTGGTCTCGTCAGCCAGTGCAGCCTCCACCCGCCCACTTCTTCAGAGGTGTTCAGGAGGCCAGGTCATGAGACGCCCAAGCTCCCGGTCGTAAAGAGCCGCCAGTCCCGCGTTAGTGGACAACCCTCACAGGTCGCAGGGGCCTTGATCCCTGATAACACTCAACATTCTTGGCGGGATGACGTGGGGATAGTTTCAAGGTTTTTTGGCTTCGAGAGGATTTAGATCATGGTACTGGTAGGTAGACGGGATGGACGCAATTTTGGCTATGGGCGACAACTGAGTTATGCCGGGCCGCAGGCATTGCCCGATCTGTTTGGCGGCGGGCATTACGGCACGGTCAAAGCACACAGTGATCGGTGGCAGGCGTTTGTACAGTGGTGTCGCTCGGAGGATGGGCCAGGGTTTAATGATGCGCGGCAGATAGATCGGCAGACCTTGTTGGACTATGCCGGACATCTGCGCCTGCAAGTTGACCAAGGTGAACTCACCAACGCCACTGCGCAAAACCGGTTATCCAGCGTCAACCGGACCATGGCCGCGCTTCGCGGTGATCAATATGTGAAAGTGCCAAGTCCGAGCAAGGCTTTGGGAACGCAGCGCATCACCGTGCGCACGAAAAATCCTCAAGGCCAAGATCACGAACACGTGATACGCATCGTCGAGGCGCTCCGCGAAAAGCATCCGCGTGCCGCCGCCATCGGACAATTGGTACGCGCCACCGGCATGCGCCTGCGCGAGGCCATTTTGGCCGACCTACCGCGCTTAACACGTGAGGCCGAACACTACGACAAGATCAACATCCAGGAAGGCACCAAAGGTGGCCGCGGTGGTGCAACTCCACCTCGCTGGATCATGGTGGATGATCATATTCGCGACGCACTCAGGTACGCCGAACAGGTCTCTCCCAAGGGGAGCCGCAACCTGCTGGCACCGAATGAACGCTACCTCAGTTTCCAACAGGAAGTCGTCCGGCCGGTGCGGGAAATTCTCCACAGCCACGATCTTAAGGGCTTTCACGAATTGCGGGCGGCGTACGCGTGTGAACGTTATCAGCAGATCACTGGTCACCCTGCGCCAGTTAACGGCGGGAGGTTTAACCGGCGTGACCCACAGCTTGATCGGAAGGCTCGCCTGGTAATCAGCTACGAGTTGGGTCACGGTCGAGTCGATGTAGTGTCCGCCTACATTGGAGGTCGAGTATGACCAAACCGTTTGATAAGGAACCTGAATTCAACACATAAGTGCAACGCTCACCCCTGCATAAACTTCGTACGGCGTCTTCCAGCCCAGGCGTTTTCGCGGGCGTAAATTGATCTTCGTTACCACGCGACTGACCGCCTCGACGGTCAGCTTGCTGAAGTCGCCGCCCTTGGGAAAATACTGCCGGAGCAGGCCGTTGGTATTTTCATTAGTGCCTCGCTGCCAGGATGAATAGGGTTCTGCAAAAAAGACTTGGCACTGGCTCCGATGCGCAATGCGTTCATGCCCGGCAAACTCCTTCCCGTTATCCAGCGTCAGCGTGTGAACAGCATGCCCCTTGAGCAACAGATTGATCGCCCGCGTTACCTGCCGGCGCGTCCTGCGCTTGACCGGATAGGCGCTCAGGTAGCCGCTTTTACGATCAACCAGCGTGACCAGATTGCCGCCTACGCCATGCACCGTGTCACCCTCCCAATCACCTAGACGCTCGCGGGCTTCGACCTCAGCAGGGCGCTCGGTTATCGATACGCGATTACGCAACTGTCCGCGCCGGTCGTGGCTTCCGTAGCGTTTTCGGTACAGCTTCCTGCGGTGCCGCAAATACTTGTATAACTCGCCACCTGCGTGTTTGTCGGTGGCGATAAACCGATAAATCCACTCGTGACTGACCGCGCGCTCCGGCTGCTCTTGCTTCAGGCGCTGAGCAATCTGCTCCGGGCTCATACCGTGTTTTAGCCAGAGCGGCAGATAATGGCTGAACCACGTTAATGGCTTGCAGTGCTTGCGCGCCTGCGCTCGACGGGCATCACTTTCATGGGTCGCAGCAACCGCTTTGTAGGTCTTCTGGGAGCTGTTGCGGCGAACCTCACGACTGATCGTCGAGGGATGTACGCCAACCTGTTTCGCGATGCTTGCCTGGCTTTTTCCGGCGCTCAGACCGGCCTCAATCTGGTAACGTTGGCCCTGAGTCAGCTGCCGGTAATGCGTAGTCATCTGCGCTTGAATCCTTCGGTGTGAGAGCCTGGATTCTACCGGTGGCTGACTCTCTGCCTATCGTTTCAAACGTTGCACTTATTCTATGAATTCAGGGAAGTATTCCTGGCTGGGGCGCTGACGGGTGCTCCAGCGTCACATAAGCCAGGCCAACGCTATTCAGGCAACCATCCCCAACCGCCGGGGCCGAGATGATCCATGGAGGTGGCAACGAAAGCATCTTACGTGGTTCGTCAGTTCACATCTGACGTCGCATGCGGAGTCGACACGCGATTACATCCTGCTGACTATATGTTTGATCGAAAAACGCATGGGCAAAACCTGGCGGCTTTGAAGCGGACTCAAGCTACTTGACCGCCCTATAACCCGTCGCAACCTTTCCTTAGCTGTCAGTGGAGAAGGACAGCTTCAACTGCAGTCATTCAGCTCGGCAGCTTCAGCTAGCGTGGTAGAAAGCAATCAAAGCCATTGACGCGCGCTCCCCAACTATTATCGGAACAAGGTCACGCAAGCGCTACCGACGTAGGGCTTTCCCGCCGTTCGCGCCTTGTGGCATATTGCCATTGCTCACTGCTCGCTTGCGCTGAGATCGAGAGTCATCGAAACGTACACAAGGCGGGCACTCGGTCATGGACGGCCCTCAAACCTCCATGCTTCGCCTAGGCAATGGAGGAATTGATGGTTAGTTCGGCAGGAAGCGTATCGCCTTTCGCAAGCTTCATTGTGGCACTTGTTAAGCAACCGCAGACTACTATAGACACGATTGCAAAATCAGTGCTATCCGCGATCAAGCCCTCCGCAGGATGGGTGCAGTCGAAGCAGTTGGCACTGCCGGGAAACTCGCATACGTCGGAAGAGCTTGCATTTCATTTGATCGAACGGAGACTGACAAGCTGGGCTGGCGGAAACAACGTGAAAGACCGCTTAAATCACCTCATCGCCTTTTTCATGCTTGATGATTATATTGCAGTATATGTTAGCGACAGCGACCTCAAGGCATATTTGCACGAGTCTTTGTCGCTAGATGAAATCCCAAACCTAAGCCCGGTAGACGAGGCGGTTCTCATTTCAGCGTTTATTCAGGGAAATGCGCTGCGTACATTGTGGCTGGGAGGCACGCACCGGAACGTTCCGGTAAAGCCAAATAGCAAGATTCTTAGCGGTGAATCCTTGGGTGATGCGATAGATCCCTTTGGGGATAATACTTTCATTGCAGGTGCTGTCCGCTCAACTGCTGCTGGTGTAAGTTTGAAGCGTAGTGGCGTTTGGTTTGGGCCGAAGAAGAATTGGGCGGACTTTTCTGATACTGCAAACGGGTTGCTAACTACTCTAAAAGCGTCCCACTCAAAGGCACCCAACGATACTACTATACATATTGGTCTCGCCAATAGTGTCTCGAGCTTCAACAAGGTGGGCCAAATATATTGGATCGAGTGGACCGATCCCGAGACAGTCAAGGGCGCGCGACAAGCGAAAAAAATCAGTAAATTGCGCAGCGCCTATGAGATGCGCTTGACATCATCACAGCCAAAGGCTGTAGATATAGAACTTGAGGTTGTTTGCAGGAATACAGGGGCGACCCAAGTTTTCGAGCTCAAGCCTAGCATAAAAAAACGTAAGGTTTGCGTTAAGATCTTACCAAGTAAAATCGCGCCGGAGTTTTCCTATTGGGTTACAGAGGTAGAGCGCGATGCGGAGGTGTTGCGCCTCCTCTACGCTGATGGACACACTGTTGTGTATGCGACACTTTGCTTACCTCCTGTCGTCGATAGAAAGTTCGATATGGAGTTCCTAGACTTTGCGCCTTCCGGCTTCAATTACGATGTTACTATGGAAAAGCCTCCAGGGACACCGCCACCACTCCACAAAATTTACGACATAAATGACATCAGTCTCTTTAAATGGATAGCGAATGAGGGGCTGGCGCAGATGGGCTTGCAGTCGCCGTCTCCTGGTACCTGCTGGCTATACTGTGACGACAGGTCTAAGGAGGTGGCCGACTTCATTCATGTTCACAAACCAACAAGTGGAACGCCGTTGGTGACGATCATTCATGCCAAAGGCGCAAACAGTGCCTCAAATACACGTCAGGTCTCGCCCGGGGCGTATGAGCTTGTAACGGCACAAGCTATCAAAAACCTCAAGAGAATCTCGGCGCGCTCAATAATTAGCGATGTACAAGCGATCCTCAAAAAATCTACAGACAGAGTCTGGGATCAGCCTTGGCGCGTTGATTTACAAAGCTCGGCCGCTGCCAAATCGGATTTGGAGGTTGCGCTCACCAGCATGACGCAAGATTGTGACTATCAAGTCATTATTGTTCAGCCGCACGCGTTAAAAAGTCAATTTCATAGCACCGGAAAAAAGAATATCGGTGCCCTACAGTTGCATACGTTATTGTTGGGTGCGGAAGCATTGGCGCATTCTGTATCCGCAAAATTTCGAGTGATATCCGACAATCGCTAAGTTTTATTAACGAGCCCGCGGCGTTGCCTGCTAACTACGTTTCAAAACCTGAGCGAAAGGGGGCTATTGAGTGACGCCTTAGGCATGGCAGCACTCCCGTCCATGATCACTTTTTTGCCTTCGGATATGTAATAGCTAGTTGCGTTCAGGGCATCGCACGGTTGATTATTTCATCACGAAAGGCTAGCCGAGCAGATCAAGGCTTAAGAACGAGTAATGAATGACTGCAATCGATAGCTGCCCTTCGTAACTGGCCGTTTCGTCATTGAATGGCGGGCTTGAGAAGGTTAGGAGTCTTCTCCACAATCGGTTATAAGGTAGAGTACGGTCTATCCTGAGATCCGAGCACCTCCAAAATGCCTGAGACCTTCCAAGGCAGCTGCCTCTGCGGTGCCATTCAGTTCGAAACTCTTTCCCGCCCCAAAGCGCTATCTCACTGCCACTGCAGCCAGTGCCGCAAGAGCCACGGCGCAGCCTTTGCTAGTTATGCGAGCGTGCCCCGTGCCGACCGGCGCCTTGCCCAAGGCGAGGACCGCATCACCTCCTACGCATCCTCCGAATCAGTGCTTCGCCAATTCTGCGCCCAATGCGGCTCAACACTCTTCTGGTCGAAAACCAAGGGGCACCACGCCGACTGGATTTCCATAGCTTTAGGTACATTCGACACGTCATTTACTTCCGACAAGCAGAAACACATCGAAGTGGCATCCAAGGCACCCTGGTATAAAATCCAAGATCAATGACCACAGTCAGAGTGGACTAACCCTGCATCTCGTCGGAAACTCATCCAACAATAAACAGCGAGTTCCACACACTTCCAATAACCGTCAAAAAACATGCCAATTTACGTTTTTCTGTACACAAAAATATGTACAGCGTAATTAACCTTGTACAATCAAATAATTAACTCTAATATTGAGTCTCCCTCGGGGCACCATCTTAAAAAAAGACCTTGAAATTCAAGGTCTTTTTTTTCGCCTGTCGAAAAGTGGGCAACCAGCAAAACCCCTGACCAGCGCAACATCAACTTGAAACACAGCCCCTTGTGGGAGCTGGCTTGCCTGCGATAGCGTCAGCCGCAACACCCTCAAACCACCAGACTAACTACCCGCCACTTCACCCTCCTCCGTCACCCCATTGGCCAACATCCCATTCGCCAAATCATCCACCACCGCCTTCGCCATCTCCCCCAAATAATGCGCCGCCCAGGCATAACGATCCGCGCCCGTGTCCATGGCGGCATCCAACGCCAGCAGTTTTGAACAGTGGAGAAGTTCGGAGGCATGCTCCAGCGCATCGCGGATGGGCACGCCGGCGTTCACGCGGAATAGTCGGTGAAGGTTGGGCTGCTTGCCACAGGTGGAAAAGGTGATGACGCCGAGGGTTTTGTTGAGGGGTGGGTTGATCATTGGGCACCTCTTGGATGGGCGGAGGTGTGGGTGGTGGGGTTGTGAGGGTATGGCCTGTCAGAAATGCTCATGATTTTAGCTCCTAATGTCGAGAAGCTGCCACGTTCGTTATCAGGCGAAAGGGTGGCAGCTGTGCGCAGGCTGATAAACCGGGACAATAGGAACCCGGCAGGCCCGAAGGCCTCCCGCGCACAGCCGCCATAACACGGATGTGCGGACGCAAAAAAAGCGTCGGCATGGTGCTGGAGACGCTAGAGCGCCTATTGTTCCACGGGTTATCAGGCCCGGTCACTGAATTTGCAGCGACGACGGAAAGGTAGCGCGGATGGAGGTGGGACTAAAAGGTGGTATCTGTGGCGAAAGGTTTCCGGGATCTGTAAGGGTTAGGCGAGTGTCGACGGAAACAACCGGGGTCTGCCCCCGATTACCTCCGGGAAAACGTGTTGGTTTAATGGGCATCAGAAATGACAGTGTGCGCCGACGCGATGGCTGATATCTTTCCCGCGCGCCCAATCGCGTCCAATCGACGCCGGTCCCATCAATGTCGCCATCTGGCCGGGCGATGAAGCCGTCCAGGCTGACGGCGATGAAAACATGTGCAGTGGCCATCAGGACCTCCTAATTGAAACGACGTTTATTCATACTTGATCATAAGCCGAATAAAAGGTTCGCCTTCGCTGACTGCCGTTCATAGGTACGATCCCATAAGCGCCAAGATGGCAACAGGGCCAAGCTAAACCGTTTCTATGAACTTAGAGACTGTTGAGAGTGCCGTCGCGGTCGTTGAACTCCCATATTATTCTTTCTCCAGCGTGACGCGCCCAAGTCTACTTGGTGAGCGACGACATTGAGGCATTTCAGCCCTTTTTGATTTTTCAGAGTTTGACTCTAATTACCCTAGGTCACACGAAGTTGAAAGTACTGTCAGATACCTCGAAGTCGAGGTCGACGATTCCTTTAAGACGGCGGAACAGATGAAAGTCTGACTATTTATAACGACAGTCGACTCTAAACCGTCGCTATCCGCCCCGGAGCGGTCGATCGAGCCTCGGCCTTAACTCAATCATTCGGCCTGTAGGCGACTCCGCGTGCTAAATTGATATTTTCGAGGCGAGTTACCTTCACGCCAGGTGGTAAGTGCTGTTTGCAAGCCATTCCGACTGGTGACTTAAGGAGCTAGTTTCCTATACAACTGTAGGTAGACCATTATGGAAAACCATCCTGCCCCTGAGAGAGGATATGTATATATCCTCGGGGTTAAAGACATCGAACTTCCGGTGTGCAAGATCGGAAGAACCGCTAGAGATCCTGCTGTTCGCTGTGCAGAAATAAATCAGAGCTCGACGGGTGATTTTCTTTGGGAGGTAACCCATCAGATTGCAGTGAACGACTGCCAGAAGTTTGAGTCGCTGGTTCATACAAAGCTCCTGCAACTCCGACAGAGAAGGCGTGAGTTCTTCAATCTTCACCCGGACGATGCAATTCTTGCGGTTCAATCCATACTCGCGTCGGTATCGGACGTAAGTGCAGTAACCATCATGGAAGCGCAAAAAGAAGACATCGATGTATCAAAAGCGGGTGCTCCTCCCCGCAAACAGTCTACGCGCTCCAGCAGGAACACCCTATACGCCCATCTATTACACGGATTCACCGAATTGCTGGGTATTAAAGGACGACCATTCGGCCAATTAAACAAACCCTCCTTTGGAATTAGTGATGGACACGAAGGAGTTCAATGGAACCTCGCGATATACCCGAACGATGGGAAAGCGCGCGTGGGAGTTAATCTCGAGGGCTTGCAATACAGCGGCTGGCCGATTGCAACGCTGATAAAATCCGAACTGGAAATCCCTGCGTTACTACGACTTGTGCCAGATATACTCGATCCTCAGGACATCACCCTGCGTTTCGCGAGAGACGCGTGGCAGCTAAGTTCAAGACCGAAAATCCTGGAGGACACTTTAGGTGGACGCGAGTTTCGTCTCTCCGAAATCACCGATGGGTTATGGCGTTCAATACTCACCGAAGCCATCGGCTGCCTCAACAAAGACCGGAGCTACCATGGCCGAGCCCGCCAAGCTGTGACCGTGCTGAGAAAGGATGGGGCAGACGCGAATTCGACGTTTATGTTGGTTTCGCCTCACCTGACTATTTGGACTCCAATTGACCCATTGAGCGACTCGATCGAAGCGTTGTCCGCTGCGATTGATCGCTTAAAGCCCGTCCATGAATGGGCATCGAAGGTGAGCGGCGGTTAGGGTCGGCATTTGAAAAAAACGCCAACCAACTACACAATCAACCGGGCGTTTGGGCGTTTTCGCGTCGCGCAATTCCTCCGGGTCGGCGCAACCAAGCGCCGTTTATTGCGACCTTAGCCGACAGAACAATCGGGGAGTGACCCCGATTACCTTAGTTAGGCATTTTTATCCGACCTACGCAGGATCCATGTGAAGAAAGCAAAAGCGATTACCAAAAAGAAATCATCCGGCCGTGGCTTTGAGATGTCCTCGTTTTGTGGGTGGGATGGAGAGACTTTAGTTCTGAACATACTTGGAACTCCGAGCGCCAAAAAGGATGCCATCGGCAAGGCGAAAGGAAGTCAACTCAAGATCAGCGTCACCGCCGCACCCGTAGCAGGCAGGGCGACTGACCATATGGTTAAGTTTCTCGCCCGAGAGTTTGACGTCTCGGTTTCTGACATCACGGTTGTGTTCGGTCGTTTTAATTTGAACAAGCAAATGCGTATAAGGGCGCCCGGAAGCTTACCTGCCGTAGTGGCCAAGGCCCTGTCAGAAGCAGAAAACACCTGACCATTCGCTACGGGCGCGTGCAGCCTAATGAGCCGCCCTGCTGTCATGGACTGTTCCAGTGTCTGCTTGCAATAAAAGGGGGGACTGATTTATTTTCTGCACTAAGCGTCCGCTTCTGGCCGACTTCGGCCTATCGCAACCGGCAGATTACTCTTTCTCCAGCGCGATACGCCCAAGCCGACTTGGTGAAAGACGACATTGAGGCGTTCGCAGCCCTTTGGACTCTTCAGAGTCTGACCCCGATTACCTGCTGAAAGACACCCACTGAATCAGTGATCAACATCCCGGCCAGGTACACCATCAACACCGCCACACCCGCATCCAACCAGCGCCACACCACTGGCGCCTGGAACAGCCGCGTCAAACGCTGACATCCCAGCGCCAGTATCACAAACCACACCAACGACGCCGTCATCGCGCCGCTCGCGAACAGCGCTTGTTGGCCGGTGGGTTTGGCTGCGCCGATCGAGCCGATCAGCACGACGGTATCAAGCCAGGCGTAGGGATTGGCAAACCCGAGCACCAGTGCGGTGCGCAGCAAGCCTCGTTGCGAGTGACCGCCTTGCGTGTTGGGCATGGACTGGTTACGTAGGCACGCCAGCAAGCGTTGACCGCCAAACCAAAGCAAATACGCCGCACCGGACAGCAGCAACAGCGCCACCACACCCGGCCGACTTCCCAGCAATGAACCCAACCCTGCGACGCCAACAGCGATCAGTAGGACATCGGCGAGTACGCAGATAGCAACCACGGCCCAGATCGGACCCCGGCCCACACCTTGGCGGATGACCAAGGTGTCTTTCGGACCAGGCGCGGCGAACAGCCCCATGCCCAAAAGCAAGCCTTCGAGGTAAATAGCGTTGAAGTTTAGAAACATGGGATGTTCGAACCCGCTAGAATATTAGAGAAGTTGAATCGGTTGATTACCGAACTTGGTGTGCGGACGTTTATGGCACTATTTAAACTGATGGTTGCGAGCGGGAAAAATTTAGCAGCGTTTGAACAAAGGAAAATGAATCTTTAGTGGCCTGAGAGATTGCTGAATATCCATCAACAATTTTTTTGTAGTCCTGCAGCATGGCATCAGACATTTGCAGGATGCCGAAGCCTGATCGAACAATGGATTCACAGCACGTTTTTATTTGAGTCATCGCTATATCCAAAGATGATTGTAAAGGAATGCAACACACACAAGGTTCGCAAGCATGCGAGAAACCACGACACTGGATGTAGCCAACCCAAAAGGGACCTATCCATGTCCTTCACCACGTCGCTAGCAGGTCGCAAGTGTGCATCGCTCGATATACGTAGCGGCGAGCAGGTTGTCCTTTTTGGCGAACAACGTGACGACTATCACCAAGGACCGGAGATCAACACTCGAATATGAACATCAGAACACGCGATACGCTTCGAGCCTTGGTTATGCGACGCAGCCGAGAACTGGGAAAGCCCCTGACAGCCCTGGCCAAAGAAGCCGGCATTTCCCGAACCTACCTCTACGGATTGACCGGCGGAGCCTCACAAGATCCCTCAGTACGCACCCTGATCAAACTGGCCAAGGCGTTGCAGGTTTCGCCGCTGCTGTTATTCCGCTACTTCGCCGACCTGGCTGGCGCACCGGGCGATGCCTGTTCAATGGCAACCACTAATCGCGCCACCGGCCTGCGTGACCCCAGCGACATAGCTGTCTTCAACGCGGATGTCACCACCCCAGACCAGACCGTGGTGCTGCCCGGTGAGACGTTTCAGAAAACCTGGGAGATCCAGAACCTTGGCGCCCGCCCGTGGCGCGGTCGGAAATTGGTACGGGTCGACGGCGAATACGTAATCGCTCGCCGCAGCGCGTCCGGCGTTCCCTTGGAAGTGGTGATGGACACCCACCTGCGCAGCCTGAACAACGAAATCCCCATCGCCGACACCCTGCCCGGCCAGCCGGTACGTATCAGCGTGGAGTTCGGCGCCCCAAGGGAGACCTGCACACTCACGTCGATCTGGCGTATCGAAGATGAACAGGGCCAGCCTTGTTATGGACCCGCCTTCATCCTGCATGTAATCGTCAACGTCATGGCACGTTAAGGCCCGACGGGAGCCCCACAAATCTGTCCAAAACTCTGTGCCTGATGACGGGCGTCTATCAATGTAGACCGCAACGACATTTACACCTCCATAAAAATAAAACCTCGACTACTGTATTAAACCAACTAACCCCCTCTTCCTTATTACACAAAATCAAAAAAACACATTGCACGCCCCTTCAACTCATCCAAAAGTCTTAACTCCCTACTAATAGGTCGTGGTTTTGCAAACAGACGTTGACGCATTTATCCCGCCAGGAATAAGGAACTCCAAAGGGGCTGGCGGTTTATCTCAATGGCGCGCGGATCAATGAAGCGTTCGGCGATACCGTGAATTTCGACCTAATGCCCAGCGTGGCCATCGACCACGCTGATGCATGCCGGTTTCAATGTGAAGTTCTGAGTCGCTCAGCGTCTGAACCAATCCGGTACAGGCCCCACCGCATCCCCTACTTAACCTGCGCTTCCTCCAACAGCCAACGCGCAAATACCTGGATGGGCGCGCGGCTCAGTTCAAGCGGTTCGGGTAGCACGAGGCAAAAGGCCTTGGCGACATTCTTCTCTTGTGGCCATGGCGCGACCAGCCGGCCTTGCGCCAGTTCGGCTTCCACGTACAGGCGCGGTACGAGTGCCACGCCGAGCCCCGCCAGCGCGGCTTCGATCAGCATCGCATGCAAATCGTAACGCGCGCCCATCGCGGCGTTGCTCAGGACAATCCCGGTTTGCTGGGCGTAACGCTGCCAGGCATCCGGGTTCTGTCGTCGGTGTAATCGCGGCAATGAATCCAGAGCCGTTGCCTGCTTGCCCGGCTTCAGCAGGCCAGGGTGACAAACCGGAATTAACACTTCGTTCAACAGGCAGTGCGTCTGCATGCCTGTCCACGCCGGGTGCTCAAAATGGATGGCGGCATCGAAACCGCTGCCGGCGAGCACGAACGGTTCCATACGTTCCGAGAGGTGTACGCAGATATTCGGGTGTTGCTGGCCAAAGCCGGCCAACCGCGGAATTAGCCAGCGCAGGGCAAAGGTTGGGCTGACGGCGATATCCAGGCTGGCGCCGTCGCTGGGCTGGCCCATCAAATACTGGCTGTCCCTGTCGAGCCGGTCGAGTAGTTCGCGCACTTGGGCCGCGTAGCGCTCACCGTTGGGCAAGAGCCGCACGCGGTTGCCAACACGCTCGAATAACGTGACCCCCAGAAACGCCTCCAGACGGCCTATCTGCCGGCTGATGGCGCCTTCAGTCAGGGCCAACTCGTCTGCGGCACGGGCGAAACTGCCATGCCGGGCTGCGGCTTCATAGGCCATCAGGGCAGCGTTACTCGGGAGCTTTCGACGCATGGGCATTCCTGGTTCAAGTCAAGGCCTCCACCTTGATGTTTAATCACTGAAGAGTGCCGAAAAGTCGTTTTATGGCTCATTACCGTGTCACTAGCATGATGAAACATCAACCAACGAAGTGACATGATGATTTATACAGTCGAATGCAACTACGCTGACCCCGCCAGCGAAGCTGAGTGGAATGCGTTTTACAGCCTGGAAAAACTGCCAGCGCTGATCTCGGTGAGCGGATTCAGCTCCTCGCAGCGGTTCAAAGCCTTGAGCGGCGATTGCCCGGCCTACCTAGGCCCTGCACTCAGTCGACACGCTTGCCGTGTTGCAGAGCGACGAGTACCGCCAAAAAGGGGGAGGCAATTTTGCCCGTTGGCAGTCGCACATCACTGATTGGAAGCGCAACCTCTATGCCGGGCTGGACCGGGCAGTTGGCGTAGGCGTGGACGAATTCCTGTTGGTCAGTGAACAAGGCCCTCAAGTACTGATTGGATTAGGCCTTACACCTGTAGCGCTGCACGCGGTTGCGTTGGACAAGAACCCTGCACACCGTTGGCTGGCCAAACTGGGTTGCACTCAAGCAAGGGCCAGCGATCTGCAGGGGCTGAAGGTATATAGCGCAATGACCATGCAGTTACTGTCATGAGCCACGCGGACATAAATCACTGGAGGCTTGCCGGCCGGCACAGGATTGGAATCCATATTTAAGCGCCGAAGCATAATCGTTCTAACAGTGGTCTGAATCGCCCCTGATTTACTGGTCGAATCTGACGGACTGCTTTTAGCCGATTTCTCCCGGTTTGGGGAACCATAGAAATGTGTCCGTTCTGCACAATCGAAAGCAGCCCCTCTCGGGCGGCCACTTCGGGTCGGTATCCCACCTATCGCTTGATCTAGGTTTTGCACGCGCCCGCCGCGTGGAGCTGATCCTGGAGCGCTGACGCGTGGGTCTTTTTTTTCCGACGCAGAACAGTGATCATCGCCCTCCCCACCAAAACCCGAGGAAGCGAGACCATGGAATTGACGCTGGAAGCGGTTGCGCTCTTCGCACTGAAACTGGTGTACGAGACCGACGGCGGCAGCCCGGTCTTGCGTGACGATCTGGTGATGGACGGGTACGAGCGGGAAGTGTTTGGGTTACTGGTACGGCAGCGGGATTTGGCTGCGATTCAACGCAAGATCGAGGAGTGCGTGGTGCAGGCGCTGGAGGCATTGGGCGGCGCCCACACGGTGCTGGGGCGGGAGTTGCGGCGGTTGGCGACTGACGTGCAAAACGTCCATCAACTCGACGCACTGCCCACGCCGCTAACCACCCTCAAGGACTATTTGAAAGACATCCTGTGAATCGCTGATCAGCGTGCCCGCCGCGGCCAAAAGCGCATGCCCGGTTAGCGCCGCCCTTCAACCGCCATCCGCACGGCCAAGCCCATCAGCACCGAGCCCATCAGCCAGCGCTGCACCACCTGCCAACCGGGCCGGGTGACGAAAAACACCGCGATGGAGCCCGCCATCATGGCAATCATTGCGTTGACGCTCACGCTGATGAAAATCTGCGTGAAGCCCAGCACCAGGGATTGCGTCAGCACACTGCCGTGGCCGTTCGGGTCGATGAACTGAGGCAGCAACGACAGGTACATCACCGCGACTTTAGGATTCAGCAGGTTGGTCACAAAGCCCATCATGAACAGCTTGCGCGGGCTATCCAGGGGCAGGTCCCGCACCTGAAAAGGCGAACGACCACCCGGTTTGACCGCCTGCCAGGCCAGGTAGACCAGGTACAACGCGCCGCCGAGCCGCAGCGCGTCATACGCCAAGGGAACCGCCATCACCAATGCGGTGATACCCAATGCCGCGCACAGCATGTAAACGATAAACCCCAACGCCACCCCGCCCAGGGAGATCATCCCGGCCATGCGTCCCTGGCAAATCGAGCGGGAAATGAGGTAAATCATGTTCGGCCCGGGCGTCAGCACCATGCCGAGTGAAATCAGCGCGTAGGCAAACAAGCTGGACATATCGGGCATTGTTTAGCTCCTGGATTTTTATTCTGCCGACGTGAAATCCTTCGCCGACGTTGCAGTGTCAGGCGCCATGGTAGGGCGTTGAAAAGCAGGGCGTTAGATACAGATCCACGAGCAAAACGTCATACACCGGCTGACGATTACCGACTCACTCACCCAGGACAGGCACATGATCGACTTCAACAACAAAGGCTTCTTCAAACTCAAGCAAAACAACGAATACGCCGAACGCGTTGCCGCCCTGCTGCTGGACGGCGAAGAAGTGATCGATGCCTACAAAGCCATGCGCGACGGCGTGGTCTTCACCACCAAGCGCATCATCGCGGTGAACGTGCAGGGGATTACCGGCAGCAAGAAGGACTTCACCTCGCTGCCGTACAAAAACATCGTGGCGTATTCGGTGGAAACCTCCGGGACGTTCGATCTGGATTCGGAGTTGGAGATTTACTTTTCGTCACTGGGGAAAGTGAAATTCGAGTTCACGGGGAAGACTTCGATTGTTGAAATCTCGCGGATCATTTCCAGGCACCTGCTGGCGTGATCAGCGGGCAGAAAAAGACCTTGGCGTTCCAAGGTCTCTTATTACTGCATGCGCGGCTGATTCAATGGATACGGGCCATGTGAGTTATACCCTGCAATCAAAACTGACAGGCAAGTAGGACCGTTCTGATTTTATCTGATCCCCCTCTTAAGCAGCAGAGCGTTTGCTATGGTCGCGAAAAAACGCAACGGAAATGCTGAATGCTGACGTTCTATACGCTATGGAAAAACCATCCGGAAATCTTCGGAGACGCCGCCCCGTGCCGAACCAATGGCGCGAAAAATTTCAGCGATCAATGCGCGATCAATCTAGGCGTGGCATTGCGCAGATCTGGTGCCGACCTAAGCAGATTAAGGGGGGTGCGCTATTGTTGGCAGCACCCCAAAAGTGAAGGTCACGTACTGGCCGCAGAGGAAATGGCCAAGGCATTAAGCAGCGCCAATATCCCTGGTATACAGCCCGTAAAGAAGGTAAAGCCTGAAGACTTTGAGGATATGTTGGTCGGGCAGCAAGGCATCATCTTCTTCAAAGATTTTTGGCGCAGGAGGAATGAGACGTTTGGCAATCGCAGTGGTGACCACATTGATTTATGGAATGGACGGCGATTAACGGATTGGCTGAGCTACCCGCGAATTCAGTTGGGGTTCTCGATCGAAGGGACGTTCTCGGATTATCACGACTCCAGGGAAATATGGTTTTGGAGGGTTATATGAAGGTATGTAAGGCGGTCGTGTTCGTGTTTTTGGTGGTTGCCGTCGCTGTTGGGGTGTTTAACGGTGTGGTGATGGCGGTGGCGGCGTACTTTGGGCCGTTTTATGAGGGGGATGCGGAGCAGACTCGGAACTTTGGGATTTGGTTGGTGGGGAACGGGGTCACTGTTGTGGGTGCGGTTGTGGGTGGGGTGGTTTGGTATTGCAGGTATTTGGGGCGGGGCTGATGCACCGCGCCCACATTTGAGGGGATGTCCTTATCGGTGTAAGGGCTTCAGAACGACGCAGGTTTTATGTGGGAGTTGTCGAGCCCCAGCGAGGCTGCGATGCAGGCGCTGCGGTCTGGCAGGTGTCACGCGGTGATCCCATCGCAGCCTCGCTGGGGCTCGACAACTCCCACATGGGGTCAGGCGATCACTCAGGTTGAAACGTCGCCAGGTAGGCCAGGATGTTGTCGATCTTTTCCTGATCGCTGATACCCCAGAAGATCATGCGCGTGCCGCTCACCACCTTCTTCGGCGCCTCGATATAGGCCGCGAGTTTTTCCCGGGTCCAGACCACCCCGGAGTTTTTCATCGCATCTGAATACTGATAGTCGGGAGTGGTGCCGGCTGGCCTGCCGATGATGCCGTTGAGTTCGGGGCCAAAGCCGCCGCGCGCGCCCTCGCCGATGCTATGGCAGCCGCCGCAGGTTTTGGCGAAGAGCTTGCCACCCGCTTCGGCATCGCCGGCGGCGCAGGCTGCGCCGGTGTTGAGGATCAGGACGAAGGTCAGTAACGCGCGGTATTTCATAAGGGCTCCACATCGGGTGATACGGGTAATTATGCCGGTTTGTCAGGAACGCATGCCCATCCAGATCACCGCTTCGGTCCACGCTGTCACCACCGGCGCCAGCGCCCTGAACCACGGGTCGTCCCGCTCGATCTGCGCGGCCGAGTGATCATGGTGGTGCTGTTCCTCCTCGACGATCGAGGCAATCGCGGCCACGGCCAGCGGGTCGATGTCACGCAATGTGTGGAGTTGATGGGCCAGGTGCCTGAGGACCACACTCTCGACCGCAACCGTGGTGGCAACAATCGCTTTGCGGCCGCACAGGCCGGTGATCAGCCCCAGTACCAGGCCGCCGAGACCGCATAGCCAGTAACTGCGACAGCGGCGGTAACCCCGTCGTCGCAATTCGGCCTCAAGCAAGCGGACCGGAGGTGGGTGGAAAAGCGCCGGTATCGTGCAGCAGCACCCGGCAAAGGCGCAACCTAGACGCGCAAAACGACCATCCATCGCTCAGCGCATATCGGATCGAACCTAATCCGCTCCGCCCCACTCCACCCTACTGAACCCTGATGGTGGAGTAAGGATCATGGCTCAGCCATCGATTTTAGTGCTGGAAGACGACGAAATCATTCGCGCGTTAATGGTGGATGTACTGGAGGACTTCGGCGCACATGTCACCTCGTTTCCTTCGGCGGATGAAGGCATGATCTACCTGGAGCGGGCCGATGACCCGGTGGACCTGATTGTGAGTGATATCCAGATGCCTGGTTTACTCAACGGCTATGACCTGAGTCGAGTGGTGGCCCATCGCTGGCCGTCGGTGCCGGTGCTGCTGACGTCCGGTAACACCGGGCTGGCGGCGCAGCTGGGGGGATCGGTACGCTTCCTGCCCAAGCCGTGGAGCACCGAACATCTGCTCGAATGCGTACAAACCGCACTGACCCGGCAGGGCGCGTCGATGCATTGATAGCGTCGCGATTCACTTTGCTCAACGTCACGACAGGCTGGCAGTGGGCTCCGATTTACGGTGCCCACGGTGAATGACGATTCCCACTCCTGGGTAGTCTCGTTTTGACTCAATAGGTTTATAGCGACTGCCTTCTTACCCGCTGTAAGTTCGGTTCGCGTCGACAGTGTTCGCCGCAAACCGAACTTACAGAGGAAACCGTGATGAATATTTTCTACAGCCATCTGAACTTCGAAAATTCGTTTCTGCCGACCTACTTGAACACACAGGTAGACCACCACTCCCCCTCAAAAACGCCCCCTCAGGGAGCGGCCATTGGCGTCAATGGCGAGCAGTCGCCTAAAAAAGACCGCCCCGTGAGCGGGCTGGACAGCCTGGGTCGGGGAAACATCATCTGAGGCGCCCAACCAGAGGCTGCCGACCTGCAGCCTCTTCCTTCTTTCGATCCGCCCGGCCTTAACACAATACTGACATCCGCCGGGTTAACCTTCGCTACCCCCTTGCACAGAGCTTTCAACCCTATGCCTCACGCCGGCACCTTGCCCGACGTCCTCGCCGGCCCGCTGCTGCGGCGCCTTGAACCGCAGCGCCTGGTAATGTGGCTGGTGGGGACGCGGCAACTGCCTTTGACCCTCAGGCTGCACGTCGCCGAACAGAGCCGCGACATCGTGCTGGACCAAGGCCAGTGCCAAATCGTGCCGGTGGGGCGCCAGGCCTTTATCCACTTGATCGACATCCCGTTGGACGAGGCCCTGCCCCAGGACGCGCTGATCGGCTATGACCTGCTGATCGACGGGCGCGGCATCGCCCACTGGGCAGCGCACCTGCTCTATTGCGACGCGCAATCGCCGAGTTTCGTGCTGCATAGCCGTATTCATCAACTGGTCCACGGCTCCTGCCGCAAGCCCCATCACCCGGCGGACGAAGGCTTGCTGTGCGTCGATCGCCTGCTGGCCGACGCCCAGACCGCGGCCCAACGCCCAGCATTGTTGATGATGAGCGGCGACCAGGTGTATGCCGACGATGTCGCCGGGCCGATGCTGCGGGCGATTCATGGGCTGATCGCGCGCCTGGGGCTGTTCGACGAATACCTGGATGGCGCCGTGGTGGACGACAGCGCCAGCCTCTACGGGCATCACGCCAGCTATTACCAGCGGGCCGAACTGCTCCCCGCGCTGGACAGCAACGAGACCTTGCGCGAGCGCTTCTTCGGCGGCGTGAAGAAGCCGATTTTCACCAGCAGCACCGCCGACAATCACCTGGTGACCTTCGCCGAAGTGATGGCCATGTATTTGTTGGTCTGGTCCCCCACTCCCTGGACGCTGATCGCGCCACAGCCGCCGCAACTGAGCGCCGACGCGCAACAGCGTTATGCCCGCGAACAGGTGCAGATCGATCGCTTCCGCAACGGCCTGCCCGGCGTCGCGCGGGTGTTTGCCCATCTGTCCACGCTGATGATCTTCGACGATCACGACATCACCGACGACTGGAACCTCAGCGCGCAGTGGGAAGAAACCGCCTACGGCCATCCGTTCTCCAAACGCATCATCGGTAACGCGCTGCTGGCTTACCTGCTGTGCCAAGGCTGGGGCAACCAGCCGCAGGTATTTGGCCCGCTGATCAACCAGACCCAGGCGCTTGTCGCCCAGGCACAGCACAACCACCTGAACGCGAGTGCGCAGGATCAACTGATCGACACGCTGCTGGCCTTCCAACAGTGGCATTACGTGCTGCCGACCACCCCCGCGCTGGTGGTGCTCGACACCCGCACCCGCCGCTGGCGCAGCGAATTCAACCTCAAGCAACCGTCCGGCCTGCTGGACTGGGAAGCCTTGAGCGAACTGCAACAAGCGCTGCTGGACCACCCGTCGGCAATCATCGTCTCCCCCGCGCCGATCTTTGGCGTCAAGCTGATCGAGACCGTGCAAAAAGTGTTCAGTTGGTGCGGCTACCCGCTGCTGGTCGACGCCGAGAACTGGATGGCGCATCGCGGCGCCGCCCAGGTGATCCTGAATATCTTCCGCCACTCCCGCACACCGGGTAACTACGTCATCCTCTCGGGCGACGTGCATTACTCGTTCGTCTACGAAGTGCTGATCCGCCATCGCAACGCCGGCCCCAAGCTCTGGCAGATCACCAGCAGCGGCATCAAGAACGAATTCCCACCGCGCCTGCTGGAATGGTTCGACCGCCTCAACCGCTGGCTCTACTCGCCGCGCTCCCCACTCAACTCGTTCACCCGCCGCCGCACCATGCAGGTGGTGCCGCATATCCCGGAACACGCCGAAGCCGGTGAACGCTTGTGGAACTCGGCGGGGATCGGCCAGGTATTTTTCAACGAACAAGGCCAGCCCGAGGCCATTTACCAGCACAACGCCAATGGGAAGGCACCGACGAGGATGCTGGCGCCGAAATAATGGCCTATCGCCACACTTCGGCAGCGGCACAGCCGTTCTATTCAAAGCGTGCAAGCCCCGTTGTACAGTAGCGCCAGCCACGGAGTATCGGCGTCAATTTGACCGGCCTTGGGGCCCACGCAGGAAGCGCGCACATGGACGATACATCCGGCAACAAACCGTCAACTGACCTCAATGCGGACATGTTGCATGCCGTCATTGAACTGGTCAGCGACGGGGTCTGGGACTGGAACGCGAATACGGGGTTCGTTTATCGCAACCCGGGCTGGTACGAAATGCTCGGTTACCCCCGCCACTCCCTGGAGAACAGCGTGTTCACCTGGGAGAACATCATCCACCCCGATGACTACCCCCGCGTGATGACGGTGTTCGATGACTACATCAACCGTCGCTCGCCCTATTACCAAACCGAATACCGTTGCCGCAAAGAAGACGGCAGCTACCTGTGGATCGAAGACCGCGGCTATGTGGTTGCGCGTAACCTCGACGGCTCGGTAGCGCGCATGGTCGGCGCCCATCGCGACATCAATACGCGCAAGTGCGCGATCGAACAGCTCGAACGGCGCAACCAATCCCTTGAAGCCTTGGTTGCCGAACGCACACGCGAGTTGTCGCGGGTCAACCAGCAACTGCAGTTGCAACTGGACGAGAACCGCTCCCTGGCCGAGCGTGACGCCCTGACCCGCGTGGCCAACCGTTATCGCCTGGAGAAAGTGCTGCTGGACGAATGCGAGCGCGCCCAACGCTTTCGCCTGCCGTTGGCCCTGGTCGCCATGGATATCGATGACTTCAAGCCGATCAATGATCGACACGGCCACGGCGTCGGCGACCAGACCCTGATGAGCGTCGTGGAGAGCCTGGAGGCCTGTGTGCGCCCCGGTGACTTGCTCGCGCGCTGGGGTGGCGATGAGTTCGTGGTGGTACTGCCCAAAAGCACCCTGGAGAGCGCAAAAAACCTGGCCGAGCGCATTCGCCAAAGCATGAGCGAAGTACCCACCGTGGGCGACTTCAAAATCACCCTGAGCCTGGGGGTGGTGGAGCGTCATGCGGGTGAAGCCCCCGCCGCCCTGATGGCGCGGGCCGATCAGGCGTTGTATCGCTCCAAGGCGGCGGGGAAAGACATCGTCTCGGAATGAATGCGCGGGTTTGTGGCCCCGAACGGCTGCTTGGCAAGCGCTCCTTCCGATTTGGAATGACCCGGCGACTTTATTTCGTTTGCGGCCCGGCCCGGCTCACGGCTTAGATAAAAAGACGCCCGCCACTGCCGAGTCCGAGATTCATGAGCCGCGAAACCATCAGCCAGTCGATTTCCATCGTCCACCCCATCAGCCTCAGCCACGGCAAGAACGCCGAAGTCTGGGACACCGCGGGCAAGCGCTACATCGACTTTGTCGGCGGCATCGGCGTGCTCAACCTCGGGCACTGCCACCCGGCGGTGGTCGAGGCGATTCGCCAGCAGGCGACCCAACTGACCCACTACGCCTTCAACGCCGCTCCGCACAGGCCTTACATCGAGCTGATGGATCGTCTGAGTGCATTTATCCCGGTGGACTACCCGGTCAGCGGGATGCTCACCAACAGCGGTGCGGAAGCCGCGGAAAACGCCCTGAAGATCGTGCGCGGCGCCACCGGCCGCTCCGCGGTGATCGCCTTCGACGGCGCCTTCCACGGCCGCACCCTCGCCACCCTCAACCTGAATGGCAAGGTCGCGCCCTACAAGCAAAAAGTCGGTGTCCTGCCGGGCCCGGTGTATCACCTGCCCTACCCCAGCGCCGATAACGGCGTGACCTGCGCCGAAGCGCTGAAGGCTATGGACCGCTTGTTCAGCGTGGAAATCGACGTCAACGATGTAGCCTGCTTCATCATTGAGCCGGTGCAGGGTGAAGGCGGCTTCCTCGCGCTGGATATCGCGTTCGCCCAGGCCCTCCGCCGCTTCTGCGATGAGAAAAACATCCTGCTGATCGCCGATGAAATTCAGTCCGGTTTCGGCCGCACCGGGCAACGTTTTGCCTTCTCGCGCCTGGGCATAACGCCGGACTTGATCCTGCTCGGCAAAAGCATCGCCGGCGGTGTGCCGTTGGGTGCTGTGGTGGGGCGCAAGGCGTTACTCGACAACCTGCCCAAAGGCGGGCTGGGCGGCACATATTCGGGCAATCCCATCGCCTGCGCGGCGGCGTTGGCCACCCTGGAGGTGATGACGGATGCACAGTTGCAGACCTGGGGCGCGCGACAGGAAGAGGCCATCCTGCGCCGCTACGAAACCTGGCGCGCGCAACGCCTGTCGCCTTACCTGGGCCGACTGACCGGCGTCGGCGCCATGCGTGGCATCGAGTTGGCCCACGCCGACGGCACGCCCGCGCCCCAGCAACTGAGCCAGTTGCTGAGCCTGGCGCGGGACGCCGGCTTGCTGCTGATGCCCAGCGGCAAGTCGCGGCACATCGTCCGCTTACTGGCACCGCTGACCATTGAGCCGGCGGTGTTGGAGGAAGGCCTGGACATCCTCCAGGCGTGCCTCAAGCAACTGGACTAGTAACGCGCATCCACCGGCTTGCCGCCGTTGGGCCAGTCTTTGACCTTGTCCGGGAAGTCCGGGCGAGGTTGCCCCGAGAAATACGCCGCGACGTCCACCGCTTCCTGGTCGGACAAACCGCCCTGGCCCAACGGGAACTGCTCGTGGAAGCCGATCGGCATGTTGCGTTTGACGAACGCCGCCGCCGTGTAGGTGCGTGCCATGCCGGCGCCGATATTGAACGACTGGTCGCCCCACAGCGGCGGGTACACCCGCTCGCCGTCGGCACGCGCCAGGCCCTCACCGTTGTCACCATGGCACACCGCGCATTGCTTGGCGTAGACCGCCTTGCCATTGGCCAGGTCCGGTTTGATCGCCGGGTCGACCTTGCCTACACCGCGCCCGGCCACCTTGTCTTCGGGGCGGGTGTTGTTCTTCATCCAGTCGAAGTACGCGACCATCGCCTGCATATCCGCCGATTGCGGCGGCAACGGTTTGCCGTTCATCGAGCGCCGGAAGCAGCCGTTGATGCGTTCTTCCAGGCTCACCACCTTGCCCGCGCGCGGTGCATAGCTGGGGAAGAAGGCCGACACGCCGACGAAGGGCGAACCGTCCGCCACGGTGCCGGCGTTGAGGTGGCAACTGGTGCAATTGAGCGCGTTGCCGACGTTGTCGGGCAGCAATGCCTTGGTTTGCAGGTGCAGGCGCATGCCGCGCACCACCTGGTCGGCGTTCGGCGCCGCGAGCAGGTCGGCCAGGCGCGGGGTTTCGAAAGTGGAGGAGTCGGTCGTGGCCGGGTTGAGCTGATCGCGCAATGTCTTGACCTGCGCGGCGCTGATCGACGTGCCCTGGTTGCCCCAGCGCGTGCGAACGAAACTGAGGATTTCAGCGACCTCCTGGTCCGCCAGCCGGGCAAACCCGGGCATGGTGTAGACCCGTGGGTGAGTGGCCGTTTGTGCGGTCTCCCAACCGGTGAGGGTGATGTGCAGCAGGGATGTCGGGTCGTTCGAGACGATGCTCGGGTTGCCGGCCAACGGCGGGAACAAGCCTTTCACCCCCGCGCCATCACTGCGGTGGCAGTCGCTGCAGAACTGCATATAACCCAGGCCGCCACGGCTGGTGAACAGGTCGGCGGGCGGCGCGGCCAGTGCGCGGGCCACCGACGGCATCGGCAGATCGTCCGGGCCGGGCGGCAGGGATTTCAGATAGCGGGCAATCGCGGTCAGGTCGTCGTCGCTGAAATGCTGGGTGCTGTGGTGAATCACATCGGCCATGTTGCCGGCGACGGTGGCAAAACGGTTCTGCCCGGTCTTGAGCAGTTGCACGGTGTCTTCCACGGTCCACAGGTTGCGCAGGCTCAGGGCGCGCCAATGCTCGACGGTTTCGCCGGCCAGGTAATGCTGGCCGCCGCGCCCGTCGTCGCTCATGGCCTTTTCCTGGAAGGCGATGCCCCGCGGGGTATGACAGGAGCCGCAGTGGCCCAGGCCCTGGACCAGATACGCGCCACGGTTGAGCTGCGCGTCACGGCCGGGGTCGGGCTGGAACGCTTGCTTGTCGAGAAAGGCGAAGTTCCACAAGGCCAGGCCCCAGCGCTGGTTGAACGGGAAGCCCATGTCCGCCTCGAGGTTGGCCTGCCGCACGGGTTCCACGCCTTGCATCAGGTAGGCGTACAAGGCGCGCATGTCCTCCTCGCTCATCTTGGCGTAGGACGGATACGGCATCGCCGGGTACAGGTTCATACCCGCAGGTGTGACACCTTCACGCATGACCCGGTCGAACTGTTCGAAGCTGTAGGCGCCAATACCGGTCTCGCGGTCCGGCGTGATATTGCTCGAATAGATCGTGCCCATCGGCGTGCTCAGCTCCAGCCCGCCGGCCATCGCGTTGCCTGGCTTGGCGGTGTGGCAGGCAATGCAGTCGCCCAATTGCGCGACATATTTGCCGTGTTCGATCAGTGCGGTATCGGCGGAATTGGCGTGCAGGGGTAGCGTCAGACCAAACGTCGCTCCCAGCAAGGCCAGGCGTGACAGAGAAAGCGCCATTGCATTAGTCCTTTAATGACCTCGCGTGGGGAAGCCCCCTCGGCGCAGGTCCGTTGTCGTTTTTATGGGTTCATCAGACCTTTGTGTTGTAACGGGTTTAGCGCTGCGGGGTTTTGATGTGGGTCAGGCTCAAACCGTAAGGGTGCCACCCATTGACCGTTGATAAGGAACCCCTTGAACACATGTACGTATTTCTGGACGTTTCGTACCATCAAGCGAGGACATACCCATGGAAACAATCAACTACACCAATGCCCGTGCCCATCTCTCCGAGACAATGGATCGGGTCAATGACGATCACATCCCGTTGCTGCTCACCCGGCAAAAAGGTGAGCCCGTGGTGATGATCTCGCTATCGGAATTCAATGCCCTTGAAGAGACGGCCCCGAACCACTCAAATACAACCTCAGTGGCTTCTGGTCTCGGCGAATCACCGCCGAACATCGCTTGGTCTATGGCATAGAGGATGATGAGACTCAGGTCTTGATGTGTCGTTATCACTATTAACGGGGAATACCTGTTGAAGCCGACGGCCCTGGTCCGCGCCTGAAAACATCCGACGCTTTTCTGCAGGGAAGCACACTGGCGCTGGCACCGTCGATACTGTCGAGCGGCGCCTGGGCGGGCGGCATGGTCATCGGCAGCCTGTTGGGCATGCGGGTTGACCGTAGGTCTGTTTTGCGGGCGCTGGCCGCGTTGCGTCGCAATAAGGGCATTGTGCTGCCTTGACCTGCCTCCCCTCCCCGCCGAAAATGCCCGACGCTTTTTTGTCCCTGTTTACTGAAGTAGTGAAATTTCAATGCCCGATTCCTACACCGCTGAATCCGCCGAAGAATCCGTAGTCGCCTTGCAATCCAAAGCTGAATACGAAAACGCCATCAATCTTTCACAGCATGTGCCAGCGGCCAAGATCATCAGCGAGATGGTGCTGGACGCGTTCCACACCTCCAAGGAAAGCGACCAGATCCGCGAGTTGCGCGTGGCCATCCGCCAGGCCCACGATGCCTTCGACGACGACAAGGCCTACGACCTGATGGGCCAGCTCAAGCAGCTCAAGGACGCCGAAGCCGCCGACAACATCGCCCTGGAAGACCTGAGCAGCAAGTTCTCGATCAGCCGCATCCTGTCCAGCTTCAAGGACGACCCGGAGTTTCAGGAGCTGGTCTACGGCCTGGCCCTCAAGGTGTTGAACCAGTCCCACCAGGCCATCAGCAACCCGAGCGCCGGCAAGGGCAAGGCCGCGCGGCCGAAGAAAGACGCCGAAGTGTTTGTGATCAGCAAGGATGGCATCAGCGTCACCCTGCCGCTGCGCACGCCGCGCTCGAAGCTCAATGTCGACCGTGAAGCGTTCGAGTTCCTGGGTTTCAGCTTCGTGGGTGAAGGCGATGACGCCGAGCTGGAAGTCGAGAGCTTTGTGGATAACGCCGGCGCCGAACAGCCATTGAGCCGCAAGAGCGTGATCACGGCGTTGCAGCAGCAGACCGCGTTCGATGGGTACAGCATCGCGCAGCAGTAGTACCGCAGAACCCAATGTGGGAGGGGGATTGCTCCCTCCCACATTGGTTTTGTATTGGGTTAAACGCTGCGCTGGACCTGCGCCGCAAACACCTCGCGAAACCGCTCCATCTCGTGCTTGTTCCCCACCGTCACCCGCACCCACTGCGGCCAACTCTTCCATACGCGGCCGATCATCACACCTTGCGCGGCCAGTTTCTCGATCACCTGCTCCGCCGGTTGCTTCACGTCGATCATGAAGCAGTTGCTCTGCGACAGCGTGCAGGTGAACCCGCGGGCCTTGAGCCAGGCGACGGTCTCCTCGCGCAGTTGCGCGTTCAGGGCCTTGCGTTGCGGCAACAGCTTGACGTCTTCGAGGCTGGCCTGCGCGCCGAGCAAACCGCTGCCGGCAGGGACGTTATCGCCCCCGAACACCGCGAGGCGTGCCAACAACGCCGGGGCGCCGATCGCCAGGCCCACGCGCGCGCCGGCCATGCCGTAGATTTTCGAGAAGGTGCGCAACACCAGCAGGTCGTCGTGTTCCTTGACCCAACTGACACAGCTGGGAGCGTCGGCGAAGTCGATGTACGCCTCGTCCACCACCAGCACGCTGCCTTGGGGTTTGTTCGCCAGCGCGTGGCGGATGGCCTCGGTGGACGTCAGGGTACCGGTGGGGTTATTCGGGTTGCACAGGTAGAGCATGCCCGCCTGGGGATCGGCGGCGAGCATCGCGGGGATGTCGTGGGCGTGCTCGGCCGTGAGGCTCACTTCATGCACCGGCGCCCCGCTCGCCTCGGCCGCTTGGCGCGGCACCTCGTAGGACGGCGTGGCCATCACCAGGCCGCGGCTTTCGCCGGTAAACGCCAACACCGCGTAGCGCAGCGCCGCCATGGAACCGGAAAACACCGCCACCTGTGCTTCGGCAATCCCCTGCTGCCGGGCAAACAACGCGGCCAGCGCATACATGTGGCCGTAGGGATAACGCCCGGCCGTGGCAATCGCGCCCTGCATCGCCTCGCGGGCGGCGCCCGAGGGGCCGTAGGGGCTTTCGTTATAGTTGAGCCGCACCTTCTCAGCCTTTGCCGGCGGTGGGCTGGCGACTGCCCAGTCCAGGCGCCCGAGCAAGGGCAAGGCCGCGCCCAAGGCGAGAAGGGACCGACGACTAACGCTGACCATGGTGACAACTCCTTGTACGCGGGTAATGGATTCGCACAGCTCGTACAGTGAGGTATAACGAGAAAGGCGCCGGCCGATTTAATCTCGCGCCCAAGAAAAAGCCCCGCACTTCTCACGAAGGCGGGGCTTGTTCACTGCTTGGAACCACTCAGGGCGCGTAGGTCAGCAACAGCTCTCTCGGCACCTGGAAATCCAGGGACATCATCACGCTGAGCGCGGTGATGGTGAAGATCGAGAACACGAACAGCTTGCGTGCCCACACGGTGTCGTCCACCGCCTTGTAACCGGTCCAGGCCATGTACAACCAGTACATGCCCATGGCGGCGGCGACGGCAAGGTAGCTCATGCCGGCGTAGCCACTGAAGGTCAACATCAAGGTCGCCACGAGGAAGGCCAGGATGTACAGCAGGATGTGTTTCTTCGCCACCTGGATGCCGCGCTTGACCGGCAGAACCGGAATCGACGCAGCCAGGTAGTCGTTGAAACGGAAGATCGCGATGGCATAGGAATGCGGCATCTGCCACAGGCTGAACATCACCAGCAGCACCAGCGCGGCCATGTCGAAGCTATTGGTCACAGCCACATAACCAATCACCGGCGGCATCGCCCCCGACAGACTGCCCACCAGCGTGCCGTGAACCGACTTGCGCTTGAGGTACAGGCTGTAGAGGCCGACATAAATGACAAAGCCGATCACGGCAAACAGTGCCGCCAACGGGTTGGCCACCTTGTACAACAACACCACGCCGGCAACACCCAGGACGGTCGCGAACAGCAGTGCCAGTTTCAGGGAGATAAGGCCCTGGACCAGCACGCGATTCTTGGTGCGTTCCATCTTGATATCGATGTCGCGGTCGATGCAGTTGTTGAACACACAACCGGAAGCTACCACCAGGGACGTGCCGATCATGGCGGCCAGGAAGATGGCCAGATCGACATGTCCCTTGGAGGCCAGGAAGAAGCCGCCTGCCACAGAAAGCACGTTACCGAAAATGATCCCCGGTTTGGTGATTTGGATAAAGTGCTTAAGCGACATCGGGTCTTACCTCACTTCGCCATCATGTAGGTGTGGATGCTGAACATGATCCACAGCGACAGACCAACCAGCAGAACGATCACCAGGCCTGCGAACACGAACGCAATCACGTTCTCGCGCTGGGCCTCGGAGCGGTCCAGGTGCAGGAAGTACACCAGGTGAACCAGGACCTGAATCACCGCGAACGCCAGGACGATCATCAAGGTGATCGACTTCGGCAAGGTTGGGTACATCACCAGGCCGAACGGGATCAGGGTCAGGATGACCGACAGGATGAAGCCGATAGCGTAAGTCTTTACGCTGCCGTGACTCGCATCATGGCTGTCATGGGAGTGTGCATTAGCCATTACAGGGTCCCCATCAAGTAGACGACGGTGAATACGCAGATCCAGACCACATCCAGGAAGTGCCAGAACAGGCTCAGGCAGTTCAGGCGAGTCTTGTTGGTGTTGGTCAGGCCGTGTTTATTGACCTGATACATCATCATCGCCATCCAGATCAGGCCAGATGTCACGTGCAGACCGTGGGTCCCCACCAGCGTGAAGAACGCCGACAGGAAGCCGCTGCGGCTAGGGCCGTAGCCTTCGGAGATCAGCAGGTGGAACTCGTTGATCTCCATGCCGATGAAGCCCAGGCCGAACAGGAAGGTCAGGCCCAACCAGGTCAGTACGCCCTGCTTGTTGCCCTTGTAGAAGGACAACATGGCGAAGCCGTAGGTGATCGAACTGAACAACAGCAAGGCGGTTTCGCCGAGCACGTAAGGCAGTTCGAAGATGTCGTGGCCCGCCGGGCCACCCGCTACGTTGTTTACCAGTACCGCGTACACCGCGAAGATCGACGCAAACAAGATGCAGTCGGTCATCAGGTAGAGCCAGAAACCGTAGACGGTTACCGGGCCCGAGTCGTGGTGATGGTCATCGTGCCCATGGTCATCGACATGGGCGTGTCCAGCATTGGTCACTAAGTTCGACATGGTTTAAGCCTGTTCCAACGAGGTTTCTACACGGTTGGCCGGGATCTTCTTCTCGGCCACCAGGCGAGCGTGCTGCTCGGCTTCGATGCGCTCGATCGTTTCGACCGGCACCATGTAGCCTTGATCATCACGTGCAGCGTGGACAATGAAGTAGCCGATGGTGCCCACCAGGCTCACGATTGCCAGCCACCAGATGTGCCAGATCATCGAGAAACCGAACACGGTCAACAGCGCACCCATCACCACGCCAGTGGCGGTGTTGTTTGGCATGTGGATCGGTTCGTAGTGCTTAGGCCGCTGGTACGCAGTACCGTTTTCCTTGGCTTCGGTGAACGCATCGATGGTGTTCGCGGTAGGAATCACGGCGAAGTTGTAGAACGGAGGTGGCGACGAAGTCGACCATTCCAGGGTGTGGCCGTTCCATGGGTCGCCCGACTCGCACATGTTCTGCTTGCGGTCACGCACGCTGACATACAGCTGGATCAGCTGGCAGGCGATACCCGCCGCGATCAGCACCGCACCGACCATGGCGACGTACAGGTACGGCACCCACTCAGGGTTGGTGGTGGCGTTCAGACGACGGGTCATGCCCATGAAGCCCAGTGCATAGAGCGGCATGAACGCGACGAAGAAGCCCGAGATCCAGAACCAGAATGCAGCCTTGCCCCAACCGTCGTGCAACTTGAAGCCGAACGCTTTCGGGAAGAAGAAGCTGAAACCAGCGATGTAACCGAATACCGCACCGCCGATGATCACGTTGTGGAAGTGAGCGATCACGAACAAGCTGTTGTGCAGCACGAAGTCAGCACCCGGGATGGCCAGCAGTACGCCGGTCATACCGCCGATGGCGAAGGTCACCATGAAGCCCAGTGTCCACACGACCTGGCTGGTCATACGCAGACGGCCGTGGTAGATGGTGAACAGCCAGTTGAATAGCTTCACCCCCGTCGGGATCGAAATCAGCATCGTCGCCAGGCCGAAGAAGGCGTTGACGCTGGCCCCCGAACCCATGGTGAAGAAGTGGTGCAGCCACACCATGAAGCCCAGTACCGAGATCGCACCGGAGGCGTAGACCATCGAGTGGTGACCGAACAGGCGCTTGCCGGTAAAGGTCGAGATCACTTCGGAGAAGATACCGAACGCTGGCAGGATCAGGATGTACACCTCAGGGTGACCCCATGCCCAGAACAGGTTCACGTACATCATTGGATTGCCACCAAGTTCGTTGGTGAAAATGTGGAAATCCAGGTAACGGTCAAGCGACAGCAGTGCCAGCGTAGCGGTGAGGATCGGGAACGAAGCCACGATCAGCACGTTGGCCCAGGTGCAGGTCCAGGTGAAGATCGGCATGTCCATCATCTTCATGCCAGGGGCGCGCATTTTCAGCACGGTGGCCAGGAAGTTGACCCCCGTCAGCGTCGTCCCGAGCCCTGATAACTGTAGCGCCCAGATGTAGTAGTCCACACCCACGCCCGGACTGTATTTCAGGCCCGACAATGGCGGATACGCAACCCAACCGGTCTTGGCGAATTCGCCGACGCCCAGGGACACGTTGATCAGCACCACGCCAGACACCAGCAGCCAGAAGCTCAGGGAGTTCAGGAACGGGTAGGCAACGTCGCGGGCACCGATCTGCAGCGGCACTGCAAGGTTCATCAGGCCGGTGAAGAAAGGCATCGCCATGAAGATGATCATGATCACACCGTGAGCGGTGAAGATCTGGTCATAGTGTTCAGGCGGCAGGTAGCCTGGCGCGCCCTCAGTGGCCATGGCCAACTGGGTACGCATCATGATGGCGTCGGCAAAACCACGCAGCAGCATGACCATGGCAACGACGATGTACATCACACCGATTTTCTTGTGGTCGACCGAAGTCAGCCACTCAGTCCACAAGTAGGTCCACTTCTTGAAGTAAGTGATACCCCCAACCAGTGCCAGACCACCCAGCGCGATCATGGCGATGGTAATCATCACAATCGGCTCGTGGAACGGGACCGCATCCCAACTTAATTTACCAAACATCGTTTACTCCTCTGCCCCAGCAGTTGAATGCGAGCCCGTGTCAGAACCTTCAACCGCAGCCACTTCTTTCTTCTCGTGCTTGACCGGCTTGCCTGGTTTCATGCCTTCGTACTTGTCGACGACTTTCTGAAACAGGTCAGGCGTGTAAGTGGAGTACAGCGCGACTGGGTTGTTCTGGCTTGGTTTGGCAAGGGCTTCGTATTCAGCTTGATCAAGCTGTTTAGGTGCGGCCTTGACTTCGGCTACCCAGGCGTCGAATTCTTCCTGGCTCGTCGAGATCGCTTTGAATTTCATGCCGGTGAAACCTGCGCCGCTATAGTTGGCGGAGATGCCGTCCATTTCAGCTTTCTGGTTGGCGATCAGGTGCAGCTTGGTCTGCATGCCGGCCATCGCGTAGATCTGGCCACCCAGGCCTGGGATGAAGAACGAGTTCATCACAGTGTCGGAGGTGATCTTGAAGTTAACCGGGGTATGTTCCGGGAACACGATCTTGTTGACGGTGGCGATACCCAGGTCCGGGTAGATGAACAGCCACTTCCAGTCCAGCGCGACCACTTCGATGTTGATCGGCTTGACCTCGGAGTCCAGCGGACGGTACGGGTCCAGCGCGTGGGTGGACTTGTAGGTCACATAACCCAGGGCAATGATGATGAGGATCGGAACCAGCCACACCGCGATTTCAATCTTGGTGGAGTGCGACCACTTCGGCGCGTAAGTCGCCTTGGTGTTCGACGCGCGGTATTTCCAGGCGAAGGCGAAGGTCATGATGATCACAGGGACCACGACCAGCAACATCAGCAGGGTGGCAGTGATGATCAGGTTGCGTTCATCCAGACCGACCTGTCCTTTTGGGTCGAGCAAGGACCACTTGCAGCCTCCCAGCATTAACATCATGCCAAGCAGCGGCAAAAAGCCTAGTAATCGGGGGTACCTGTTTTTACTCATCTCACGACCTCTAAAGCAGCTTGCGCAATGCAGTTGGGTTTTGATCGCCAACACTTCACCCTGCCAAGGGTTGGCATTTCTCTTCGATTGAATAAGAGCCTGCCCGTGCGCCCTGATTGGACGGTTCGCGGACCTGCGGTGAGTTCTTATTCGATTTCGTGGTTAAAGGCCTTGTTACAGACCAATTCCATTTGGTGCGGATAGTTGAAAGGCTGCCGGAACCTGGGGTCGCACAGAGCCATCCATCTGCCCCTCGACCGCTCCAATGCTCAAATATTGAACAGCACCGGACATTCAGTGCGGGCGATTGTAGTTAGCTAGCGATGTATAAACCATGACTTATAAAGAAATAATTTTTATCGATTCCAGCAATAATCCTTCACCTATTTTGCAAAGGTTCGCGATCTTATCGCGTTGGATTCTCAACAAAAACCACAAAAAATGCCGTGTTATAGGGCAAACTGCCACACCCCTTACCCGCCGTAAGGGCCTGAAAAAGCGCTCCAAGCCCCCATAAAACAGGGCACTCGCTGACCACCGAAAGCCGCGAACGGCGCGCTATTCGCGGTGTTGCTCAAACGATGAACTGACAGCACACATTAACGGCCATGGGTAAATTCAAGCGGCGTTGTGACGGCTCGGAAACGCCCAGCGACAGCGCCTGTGTGACAACATGTCGCACACTGCGCGTCGTCAAAATTGTCCCGCGTCACTGTCCCTTCAAAATTCCCTACAAACAAAAACGCCCCGGCTTTCCTTTAAGAAAGGCCGGGGCGTTTCAATTAATGGCTCAGGCTTTGCGTTGGCGATTGCGGTAGATGCCCAGGGGCACCAGGATCACCGTCAGCACGAACGCCACCAGCGCCCACTGCGCCAGCGACAGACCGAGCACCGGCGGGTACGGCGTGCTGCAGAAGCCGTCGACCTGGAAGACCAGCGGAAACACCTTGGCCAGGGGCAGGCCGTCAACGATCGGTTGCAGCACATCCACGCCGCAACTGACCTCGGGGAAGAACTGGGTGTACACATGGTGACCGGCAGCCGCCACACCGCCCAAGGCACTGAGCACCACCAACCCTTCAAACAGCGTGATCGCCCCTTTGTTGCGCATAGCCGCACCAATAAACGCAAAAACGGCAATCAACAGCAAGGCATAGCGCTGCAGGATACACAGCGGGCACGGCGCTTCGCCCAACACCACCTGCATGTACAGCGCACCGCCGATCAGCGCCAGGCAGATGATGCCCAGCAACACCAGAAAGCGCCGCTCCCTGCCTAAACGCAATTCGTCACTCATCTCCGTATCCCTTTGTTTGGTTGTGCCTGTGGCGGCAAGTTTACACACAGAGAGTGGTTTAAACAGAAGGGGGTTAACGGCGGATTAATACGCCACTTGTAGGAGCGAGCTTGCTCGCGAAGAACGTCAACGATAACGCGTGCATCCTGGATGAACGCGGTGTCTTTGAGTTTTTCGCGAGCAAGCTCGCTCCTACAGGTGTATGTGGGTGTATGGGTGTGGGGGGGTTATTCGAGGGCGGCGGGCGGGCCGAAGAATTCGTAGCGGCTTTGTTTTTCGGGTACGCCCAAGGCCTTGAGGTGGCGTTTAATACGCCACTTGTAGGAGCGAGCTTGCTCGCGAAGAACGTCAACGATAACGCGTGCATCCTGGATGAACGCGGTGTCTTTGAGTTTTTCGCGAGCAAGCTCGCTCCTACAGGTGTATGGGTGTGTGTGGGGGGGTTATTCGAGGGCGGCGGCTGGGCCGAAGAATTCGTAGCGGCTTTGTTTTTCGGGGACGCCCAAGGCCTTGAGGTGGCGTTTAATACGCCACTTGTAGGAGCGAGCTTGCTCGCGAAGAACGTCAACGATAACGCGTGCATCCTGGATGAACGTGGCGTCTTTGAGTTTTTCGCGAGCAAGCTCGCTCCTACAGGTGTATGTGTGTGTATGTGTGTGGGGGGGGGGGTTATTCGAGGGCGGCGGCTGGGCCGAAGAATTCGTAGCGGCTTTGTTTTTCGGGGACGCCCAAGGCCTTGAGGTGGCGTTTAATACGCCACTTGTAGGAGCGAGCTTGCTCGCGAAGAACGTCAACGATAACGCGTGCATCCTGGATGAACGTGGCGTCTTTGAGTTTTTCGCGAGCAAGCTCGCTCCTACAGGTGTATGGGTGTATGTGTGTGGGGGGTTATTCGAGGGCGGCGGCTGGGCCGAAGAATTCGTAGCGGCTTTGTTTTTCGGGGACGCCCAAGGCCTTGAGGTGGCGATTAATACGCCACTTGTAGGAGCGAGCTTGCTCGCGAAGAACGTCAACGATAACGCGTGCATCCTGGATGAACGTGGCGTCTTTGAGTTTTTCGCGAGCAAGCTCGCTCCTACAGGTGTATGGGTGTATGGGTGTGGGGGGGGTTATTCGAGGGCGGGGCGGGCCGAAGAATTCGTAGCGGCTTTGTTTTTTGGGTACGCCCATGGCCTTGAGGTGGCGCTTAATACGCCACTTGTAGGAGCGAGCTTGCTCGCGAAGAACGTCAACGATAACGCGTGCATCCTGGATGAACGCGGTGTCTTTGAGTTTTTCGCGAGCAAGCTCGCTCCTACAGGTGTATGGGTGTGTGTGGGGGGGTTATTCGAGGGCGGCGGCTGGGCCGAAGAATTCGTAGCGGCTTTGTTTTTCGGGGACGCCCAAGGCCTTGAGGTGGCGTTTAATACGCCACTTGTAGGAGCGAGCTTGCTCGCGAAGAACGTCAACGATAACGCGTGCATCCTGGATGAACGCGGTGTCTTTGAGTTTTTCGCGAGCAAGCTCGCTCCTACAGGTGTGTGTGTGGGGGGGGTTATTCGAGGGCGGCGGCCGGGCCGAAGAATTCGTAGCGGCTTTGTTTTTCGGGTACGCCCAAGGCCTTGAGGTGGCGCTTGATTGCGGCCATGAAGCCTTTAGGGCCGAGGAAGTACGCATCCAGGTCGCGCTGCTCAGGCAACCACGCCGCCAGTTGTTCCTGGCTCAGCAGGCCCACGGTGTCGCCTGCCGGGCTCACGCCATCGTCCTCGTCATAGCAGTAGAAGCGCTTGAGCTGCGGATGCTTGGCCGCCAGGGCGTCGACCCATTCCCGAAAGGCATGCACCCCGCCGTTACGCGCGCAGTGGATAAAATGCACCGGGCGCTGGGTGGCCAGGGCCGCTTCGAGCATCGGCAGTGTTGGCGTGATGCCCACCCCGCCGCTGATCAGCACCAGCGGTTTATCGCTGGCGGCCAGGGTGAACTCGCCCGCTGGCGGGAACAGGTCGATCGTCGCGCCGACCTGCAATTGATCATGCAGGTAGTTGGACACCCGCCCACCGGCTTCACGCTTGACGCTGATGCGGTATTGGCCGGCATCGCTGAGGGCCGACAAGGAATAGTTGCGGCGCACTTCTTCGCCATCGAGCAGCAGCGTCATACCAATGTACTGACCGGGCTCGGCGGCGAGGATCGGGCCGTTGTCCAGCGGGGCGAAATAGAAGGACGTGATTTCGGCACTTTCCTCCATGCGCTTGACCAGCTTGAACGGCCGCGCACCCCGCCAGCCGCCCGGCGCCTGGGCTTTCTCGTCATAGATCGCAGCTTCGGCGCCGATCAGGATGTCCGCCAACTGACCGTAGGCCGCGCCCCAGGCGCTCATCACCTCGGGAGTGGCAATCTCGCTGCCCAACACTTCGGAAATCGCACGCAGCAGGCAGGCCCCCACGATCGGGTAATGTTCCGGCAGGATCTGCAAGGCCACGTGTTTGTTGATGATCTTCGCCACCAGATCACCCAGTTGATCCAACTGGTCGATATGTCGTGCATACATCAACACACCATTGGCCAGGGCACGGGGCTGGTCGCCGCTGACCTGGTGCGCCTGGTTGAACAGCGGGCGCACCTCCGGGTACTCGGAGAGCATCATGCGGTAGAAATGGGTGATCAGCGCTTCGCCGCCGCTTTCCAGCAGGGGCACGGTGGATTTGATGATGGCACGGTCTTGGGCACTAAGCATGGAGCCTCCTGGGCTTCTTTACTGATTACCTTGGAGTACTCAGTATTCATGCCAACTAATAAATTGTTTTATTTCAATCAGTTAAATTACCTGTAGTCAGTATGACCTCCTACGACTTATAGTCATAAGGACTACAAGGAGTCATTATGACTGCGCAATCGCTGCTCACCACCCTGCTCCCTCTGGTCGCCGACCTGTCCCGCGAACTGCCCGAAGGCGAGCGTTACCGCCGCCTGTTGCAAGCCATGCGCGCCCTGCTGCCGTGCGACGCCGCCGCGCTGTTGCGCCTGGACGGTGAGTCGCTGGTGCCGCTGGCAGTGGACGGCTTGAGCGCCGATACCCTGGGCCGACGCTTCAAGGTCAGCGAACACCCGCGTTTCGCCGTGCTGCTCGGCAGCCCCGGCCCGACGCGTTTCGACAGCGACAGTGAATTGCCCGACCCCTACGACGGCCTGGTGGACGGCCTGCACGGGCACCTCGAAATTCACGACTGCATGGGCTGCCCGCTGTATGTCGATGACAAACCGTGGGGCCTGCTGACCCTGGACGCCCTCGACACCGAGCGCTTCGAACGGGTCGAGCTGGATGCCCTGCAAGCCTTCGCCAGCCTCGCCGCCGCCACGGTCAACGTCGCCGAACGCATCGAACACCTGGCATTGCGCGCCGAAGACGAACGCCAGCGTGCCGAGATCTACCGCCAGGCCAGCGGCCAGCAGCACAAAGAGATGATCGGCCAGAGCAAGCCCCACAAGCGCCTGGTCGAAGAAATCAACCTGGTGGGCGGCAGCGACCTCACCGTGCTGATCACCGGCGAAACCGGGGTCGGCAAGGAACTGGTGGCCCAGGCGATCCACGCCGCGTCGTCCCGCGCGGACAAGCCGCTGATCAGCCTCAACTGCGCCGCCCTGCCGGAAACCCTGGTGGAAAGCGAGCTGTTCGGCCACGTGCGCGGCGCCTTCACCGGCGCGCTGAACGAGCGCCGGGGCAAATTCGAACTGGCCAACGGCGGCACGTTGTTCCTGGATGAAGTCGGCGAGCTGTCGTTGACGGTGCAGGCCAAGCTGCTGCGCGTCCTGCAAAGCGGCCAACTGCAGCGCCTGGGCTCGGACAAGGAACATCAAGTCGACGTGCGCCTGATCGCCGCCACCAACCGCGACCTGGCCGAAGAAGTGCGCAACGGCCGCTACCGTGCCGACTTCTACCACCGCCTCAGCGTCTACCCGCTGCAAGTGCCGGCACTGCGCGAGCGCGGGCGCGATGTGTTGCTGCTGGCCGGGTTCTTTCTCGAACAGAACCGTTCGCGCATGGGCCTGGGCAGCCTGCGCCTGACCAGCGACGCCCAAGCCGCGTTGCTGGCCTACAACTGGCCGGGCAATGTGCGCGAGCTGGAACATTTGATCGGACGCAGCGCACTGAAAGCCCTGGGAAACTGTCGCGAACGTCCGAAGATTCTCAGCCTGAGCGCCCAAGACCTGGACCTGCCCGACGTTAGCGCAGCGCCGATCGCCCCCCCACCCGAAGTCACCGCCATCGCCGGCGGCGACCTGCGCCAGGCCACCGAACACTACCAGCGCCAAGTCATCAACGCCTGCCTGGAACGCCACCAACACAACTGGGCCAGCACCGCCCGCGAACTAGGCCTGGACCGCGCCAACCTAGGCCGCATGGCCAAGCGCCTAGGCCTCAAATAACCCAGATCCCCCAATCAAACCCAATAAATACTGAAATACTGAAATACTGAAATACTGAAATACTGAAATACTGAAATACTGAAATACTGAAATACTGAAAATACTGAAATACTGAAAATACTGAAATACTGAAATACTGAAATACTGAAATACTGAAATACTGAAATACTGAAATACTGAAAATACTGAAAATACTGAAAATACTGAAAATACTGAAAATACTGAAATGCTGAAAATGTGGGAGGGGGCTTGCCCCCGATAGCGGTGGGTCAGTCACTTATTTGTAGCTGACCCACTGCTATCGGGGGCAAGCCCCTCCCACCTAAAGCAACACCCTCCCACCTTACCCCCTTCCCACCTCAGACTTGCTTCGCCCTGAACACCGCCTCCCCCGCCTGAACCACCCTACCCCTACGAAACACCAACACATTCCCCACCATCACCAACACCAACCCCATCAACGCCGGCGCAGTCCACTGATACCCCTCAGCAAACGCCGACACATTCAGCGCCACCACCGGAAACAACACCGTGCAATACGCCGCCCGCTCAGGCCCCATCCGCCCGACCAGCGTCAGATAAGCCGTAAACCCAATCACCGACCCCGGAATCACCAAATACCCCAACGCCCCGACATACCGCGCACTCCAGTCCATCTCGAACGGAATACCGCGCACCACGCAATAGGTCGCCAACATCACCGCACCATATGCCATGCCCCAGGCATTGGTAGTCAACGGCCGCAACCCCGCCTTCTGCTGCAGGCTCGAAAGCATATTGCCAGCCGAAAAACACATCGTCCCCAACAGCGCCAAACCCAGCCCGAGCAAGGTCTGCGGGCTCGCGGTGTGCCCCGCCAGCTCCGGCCAGAACAACAGGCCCAAGCCCAGCAAGCCAAGGCCGCCGCCCATCAACACATTGCGCGCGACCCGCTGGCCAAAAAACACCCGCGCATTCAGGGCATTCCACAGCGTCGCCGTAGAAAACACCACCGCCACCAGCCCGCTGGGAATCCACTGGCTGGCCGTGAGAAAACACATGAAGTTCACACAGAACAGGCACAACCCCTGAGCCAGGCAGATCAGATGCCCGCGCCGGTTCATCACCTGCAACTTGCGGCTGAGCAGCAACAGCACAAACAACACCAACGCCGCCAGGGCGAAGCGATAGACAATCGACACGGGAATCGCCACCACGCCCAGTTGCCACTTGAGGGCGATCCAGGTGGTGCCCCAGATCAGCACGGTGAGTAAATACAGGAAAAGGTTCATAACAGGCTCCGCTGGTTGAGCCACAGTGTCGCCTTCAAGCCCTGGCCGGCGCTTGCAGATTCTTGCGCTTTTGTCGCACGGCGGGCTCACAGCGCCAGTGGCTCGGAGTAGGATGCAAGGCGTCGGAGAGTACACACCATGTCAACGCTGGAATCCCTGCAAGTCTTTCAAGCCCTCAACCGCTCGCCCCACGCTCGCCTCGAAGCCTGCGCCGAGCTCGGTGACGGCTTGTCTGCGGCGTTGTGGAGCAACCACCACGATTCCCAGGACTACCAGGCGCCCGGCCATCACACCTTGTCCTGCTACATCGGCGGCGGCACCGGCACGTTTCGTCGCGACCAGCCGGGCACCAAGGGCGGGCCCGACAAGTTGTGCATCCTGCCGGCCGAGCATCAGTCGGCCTGGGTGATCAACGGCGACATCCGCCTGGCCCATGTGTATTTCAGCCAGGCGCAATTCGCCCTGGGCTGCATCACCCTGCTCGACCGCGAACCGCGCGCGCTGCAACTGCAGGAAAGCACCTTCCTCGAAGACCCCAGCCAGGCGCGACGCTTTCACCAGTTGATCGCCCTCAACTGGCACGAGCCCGCCGAACGCCTGCTGACCAGCAGCCTGGCCCATGAAATGCTCAGCCACACCTTGCTCAGCCAAGTCGGCGCGCGCGACGGGCTGCGTTTGAAAGGCGGGCTGGCGGCGCATCAGCGGCGGTTGTTGGTGGACTACATCGACCAGCACCTGGATGACCCCATCAGCCTCGGGCAATTGGCCGGGATGTGTGCGCTGTCGGAATATCATTTTGCGCGGATGTTCCGCCAAAGCTTCGGCCTGCCGCCCCATCAATACCTGCTGGCCCGGCGCCTGGCCCGCGCGCAGAACCTGCTGCGCAGCGGCAGCCTGCCCGTGGGTGACATCGCGTTGATGTGCGGCTTCTCCAGCGCCAGCCACTTCACCCATCGCTTTCGCCAGGCCATGGGCGCGACGCCCGGCGAATACCGTCAGGCGTTCTGCGCTTAAACCATCAAGCCCAACGTCTTGGCCTTGGCCACCGCCTGGGTGCGTCGCTCCACGCCGAGCTTGCTGTGGATGCGTCGCGCGTGGGTCTTGACGGTGTGCAGCGAGATAAACAAGCGGTCGGCGATTTCCAGGTTGGAGTTGCCCAGGGCGATCAGTTGCAGCACTTCCAGCTCGCGTTGGCTCAGCGGGTTGTCCGCCGTGCCGGTCGGCGAGGCCTGCGGTTCCAGGCCCAGCTCACTCAACAGCCCGGGCGAGCGTAAACGCAGCTCGCGGATCGCCTGCTGCACCTGGCAACGCCCTGCCAGTTCCAGGCCGTGTTGCAGTGAGCGACGCGCCATCGCCGGTTCGCCCAGTTGCCAGGCCACTTCCCCCAGCACCAAGTGCAATTCGGCCTCCAGGCACAGCATGCCGCGTTGGCGGGAAGCGTCCAGCAGTGCGTTGAGCCGCACCAGCGGTTGATCGGCGACGCCCAGTTTGACCTCGGCCAACACCAGCAGGTATTCAAGACGCGGGATCAATTCCAGCGTGGCCGGCGGCGCCTGCTTGGCGTCGGGCCCTCGGAAATGGCGGAGCACCCGGCGCAGCGCTGCCACCGTCAATTCGGCGCGACCCTGTTGCAACCAGAAGTGCCCGCTGACCAGCAGCAACACCGCGCGGTACACCGTGTCCGGCACCTGGCGCTGCTGCATCAGGCGCTCGGCCTCGCGCAACTGGATAAAGGCCTGGGCGTAATCACCGTGATTGGCCGCCAACAACGCAAGGCCCAGGTAGCCATACAACACGCGCTTGTCCTGGCTGTGCAGGCACATGTTCAAACCCGTCTCGAAGCACTCGGCAGCCAACGCGTCCTGCCCCTGGCGCAGGGCCAGATGCCCACGCCGCAAGGCGATACGTCCGACCAGCGGCCCAGCCTTCAGCCGCTGCTTGAGCAACATCGCCTGCACCTGTTCCAACAGGTTTTGCGCGCGGTACGGCGCGCCGCGCTGTTCGAGCAATTGCGCGTGATCCAGCTCCAGCAGGGCTTCGAGCAACAGCGAACCATGGGCCCGCGCCAGGCACAGCGCTTCGCGGTTCAGGGTCTGGGCCGCCTCCAGCTCACCGCGCAGCAAGGCTTGCTGGGTCAACCCCGACAGGCACATCAGACGTGATGTCCACGCACTGTCGGGCAACGCCTGCAAGGCCTCGAGGAAATGCTCGCGAGAACGTTGCGCATCACCCGCCAGATGCAGCAACCACCCCCACTGCGCCTGCCAGCGCGCCAACAACAGGCGTTGCTGCGGCGCCGACGGTTGCGGGGCGAAACGCGCCAGTTGGCCGATGCACAATGCGGCCTGCTCGAAGCGCCCGGCGAACAGCAACGCGGCCGTGACCAGCCCCACCAACTGCGCGGAACACAGCATCAGCTCGTCACCGTGTTGTTCATGCAGGCGCAACAACAGCACGGCATTCTGCTGGCGGAACAGGTCTTCGAAGCTGAAGTGCTGCAACAGGCTGACGGCCACTTCGTATTCTTCGGCCAGCAGCGCCTGCTCGAACGCGGCTTGCCAGTCGCCCTCGGCGCTGAACCATTGGCAGGCCCGTCGGTGCCAGGAGCGTTTGGCCGGCCAGGGCTCCTCCCGTATCAACTGCGCAAGCGGCGCGAAGACTTGCAGCCAGTCGGCGGCATCGTCCCAGGGCTGGATAAATGCGCCGAGCGCCTGCAAGTCCCGCAGGTACTGAGCGCCATCGCCAAAGCCGAACAGGTGCTCGCACAAGCCCGCGTTGAAACGCGGCAAATGCGCCAGCACCCGCCAGGCTTCCTCCAGTTCCGCCGGCAAGGTGCTGAACAGCTCGTGTTGCAGGTAGTCGAGCAAGGTCTTGTCGGGATGGCCATCGCCGAGCAAGGCGATGCGAACCCCGGCGCACCAACCGGCGCTGAACCGCATCACGCGCTCGACGCTGTGACCCGGCGCCTCGCCGAGCAGGGCCTGGACTTCCTCGGCGCTGAAGATCAACTCGGCCGCACTGCATTCCAGCAGCTCATCGTCGAGCAGCAGCCGCGGCCAGTTGCACCCAGGGCGCCGCCGCGCACCCAGCCACCAGGTCAGCGCCGGGTGGCTGGCGCTGAGCAGGCGGTCGAGCAAGGCGTCCAGTTCGGGCGCGGGCAGACGGCTGAAATCATCGAGAAACAGCCACGCCGACGTCTGCCAGCGGCTCAGATCCTGCAACAGCGTGGCTTCATCGGTAAACGCCAGGCCCAGGTTGTGCGCCAGGCGCCGGCACAAATCCAGCGGGCTTAGCGGCACGCCATTGAGCGGTAGCCAGTACACCTGACAACCCGCCGGCGCCTGCAAGGCGCACTCGGCGAGCAACGCGCTCTTGCCACTGCCGCCCGGGGCACAGAGCAACTTGACCCGCGCCTGCGCCGCCAACAACGGCTCGGCCAGGCGCGGGCGCAACAGATGATGGGCGGACAGCCGTGGCATGAATCCAGGACGGTCCAGGCAGCGTGTCATGGCGGTCATTGCTGCATCCTGCGTTTTTATTGTTATGCAACCTGACACCTACCCTAGCCCCGTGCTCGGCGAATATTGAAGAAGTATTCAACGCAGTGATTAATAGCCATGCACAAAACCCAATGTGGGAGGGGGCTTGCCCCCTCCCACATTGGGATTGCATTTCAAACAGGCATCAGCGCACGTCCGAAGGCATCAGCGCACGCCCGAAGCCCTCAGCGCCGCTGGCGTGTAGTCCGCCGCCTTGGCCGCAAACCCGAACACAAAACTGCTCTTCTCCTCATTCTTCATACCCAGGGCGATGTAGCGTCCGGCGATGAGGTCGTACAGGGTTTCCACGGTGTAGGCCGGCACCTGATGGTCGTAGTAGAACTGCGCATGACCTTCGGCGACACGCCACAGTTGGCCGCGGCCGTCATAGTGATCCACCAGCGCGACCTGCCAGCTGTCTTCGTCGATGTACATGTGGCGCTTGGCATAGATGTGCCGTTCGCTCGGCTTGACGGTGCCGACCACTTCCCACACGCGGTGCAGCTCATAGCGGGTCAGGTCCTGGTTGATATGCCCGGCCTTGATGATGTCGTCGTACTTGAGGTTCGGCGAATCGAGCTTGTAGCTGTTGTAGGGGATGTACATCTCTTTCTTGCCCACCAGCTTCCAGTCATAGCGATCGGGGGCGCCGGAGAACATGTCGAAGTTATCCGTGGTGCGCAGGCCGTCGGACGCGGTGCCCGGGCCGTCGTAGGACACTTGCGGCGCCCGGCGCACACGGCGCTGACCAGCGTTGTAGATCCAGGCCAGGCGCGGTTCCTTGACCTGGTCGAGGGTCTCGTGGACCAGCAGCACGTTGCCCGCCAGCCGCGCCGGGGCCGTTACCGATTGCTTGAAGAAACTCAGCACGTTGGCGGCCTTGGCCGGGTCAATATCCGGGATCGCCTGCGGCACCGCGACTTCTTCTTCAAAGCGGATCGGCGTGTAGCTGCCGTTCGTCTGCGGGGTGGCCTGGGTGATGATGCGCCGCAGGTTGCCGCCGTGGTAACGGGTGATGTGGTTCCACAGCACCTCCACGCCATTCTTGGGGATCGGGAACGCGTAGTAGCGGTTGCCGGTGAAGTTCTCCAGGCCGTTGCCGTCGTTGATCGCATGCACGTTCAGCGCGCTGCGCTTGATCGACTCGTAGATATCCGGCGGCAGGTTGACCGTGCGGTGGCTCGGGTACACCGGGATCTTGTAGGTCTCGGGGTAACGCTTGAACATCGCCACCTGGCCGTCGGAGAGTTTGTCCTTGTATTTGTCGACGGTCGCGGCGGTGATCACGAACAGCGGTTTTTCATTGGCGAACGGGTCGGCGAGGAAGCCCTTGCTGTCCACCGCACCGGCATTTTTTGGAATGCCGCCGGTCCAGGCCGGGATCGAGCCATCGGCGTTGCCGGCCTTTTCGGCGCCGACCGGGGTCAGGCTGGTGCCGAGCTTGGCGGCTTCTTCGGGCGACACGGCCGCCATGACATTGGCGGCCAACACACTCAGGGCCATCACAGCAATTAACTTACGCATAGAGTCTTGTCCTTCTTTAAGCCAAATCAGAAGTTCACGCCGAAGCTGAGGGCGAGGAAGTCGCGGTCGGTCAGGGTGTTGTAGTCGCCACCAAAAAAGTCGGTGTAACTCAGGCTGGCGGTATAGGTGTTGCGGTAGTCCGCATCGACGCCGACGCTGATCGCCTTGGCGCCCTGGTTGAACAGGCCGTTGGGGCCGTAGCCGTTGACGTCGTGGGACCAGGACAGGTTGGGCTTGAGGTTCACCCCGGCAAACACGTTGTTGTAGTCGAGGATGGCGCGGGCACGATACCCCCAGGAATTGGCCGTGACGAAACCGTCGGTGTCGCCACCGTAACCATAGGCGCCGTATACCGAGTCGCGGCCGTAGCGCAGTTTGCTTTTCGCTTCCAGCCCGCCGACGTGGACGAAGGCGGCCTCTCCCACCAGGGTCAGGCGTTCGGCCCCCAGTACCTGGTCGAAGAACTGAGTCATGGTGCTCTGGATCTGGGTGATTTCCTTGCGCCGGTAACCGGCGTTGTCGGCGCCGAACGAGCTGTGGATCGGCGAGGCGGTGTTGCCGGCAATCGGGTTGACCAGGGCCAGGGTCAGGTCGGTGGTGTTGAGTTGCACCGGCGCATTCGGGCGGTAGCTGATTTCCCCGGTCCAGGCCGTGCCGGTGGGCAGGGTGGTGGAGAAGCTGGCACCGTACAGGCGAATGTCTTCCGGGTAATCGAGATAGTACTGGCCACGGCCGAGCATGGTGCTCTGGGCCAGGGCCGAGCCGGTGCCTGGCGCAATGGCGTTGGCAGCGTTGACGATGCGCCCGATGGTGGCCAGGTTGGTGTTGGCGGTGAGGGTGCCGACGGTCGGCGTGCGGCTGTGGTAGTTCATGAAGTACAGGCCGTACTCGGTGTCGTCGCCCAGCCAGCGCAAGGCCGCGCCGAATTGGCCGCCATCGCGGGCATCACGGTCCTTGGCGCGCTGCACCACGACGCCTTCACGCGTGACCTCAAAGCCCTGGCCGAACGCTGCGGCCACCGGTTGCAACGGCGCAATCGCCGGGCTGCCGACCGTGTAGTTACCGTTGCAACCGTGGGCCGCCACGTCGCCACCAAAGAACGTGCCGCAGTTATCCAGCACGGTGTTTTCCCAGTTCAACTGGTAGAAGCCTTCTACCGTCAGTTGGTTGGTCAGGCTCTGGGAGGCGAACAGCATATTGACCGGTATCAGCCCTTCCTTGATCTCGGCGCCGGGGCGGCGGAAGGCCGATACGTCGATGGGGTTGATGCTGTTGATGGAGTTACCGATAAACGTACTCTCGCCCCAACTCACCACCTGCTTGCCGACGCGCACGTTGCCCGGCAGGTCGGCGATGGAATAGTTGTGATAGACGAACGCATCCAGCAGCTCGTAGCCGGAGGAGCGCGCACCTTCGTCGCGATGGTGATTGCTGATCTGCTTGAACTCGCGGTCTTCGTCCTGCAGCTCGAAGTCGTACCAGTACTTGCCGCGCACGAACACGCCGCTGTCGCCGTACTTGAGTTCCAGGTCGTGGATGCCTTTGAAGATCTTGGAGAAGGTCTCGCCCTTCTTGAAGTTCAGTCGCCCGTCATCCCCGGTGGAAGCCTGCCCCGTGCCGCCATTGGACACGCCCACCAGTTTCTTGTCGGCATCGCGCATGCCCCAGCTGGCGCCGACCGACAGCGAGGAATCGAATTGCCCTTCGATCTCGCCGATGTTGAACGAAACAGCCTGTGCCTGGGCACAGCATCCCAACGCAACCGCGGCGGCCAGCGCCTGCGGCGTGAAGATGGCGCGCATTGTTGTTTTTGTCATGCGTCTTCCCCGGTGAGTGACAGAAGGCCCCACCCTACTGCCGCCCTTCGGGAGCGATAAGCGCACCAAGGAGGTATTCGTGTTGTCGCCCGAAAGGATTAACGCCGCTCTGGCGCGGCTCTGCGCGGGGGCATGCGCCCCATGGATGGCGGGTTATCAGGCCGGTGGATGGCGCCAGGGGGTGACTGTTGTCATATCCGTAACAGTCCTTGTCCTGAAGCGCTATTACTCATTTTGTTACAACCCTCTATTCTTGCCTGGCTTTCAGGGCAAACGGCCCGCTCCCACCTTCGGGAGAACAGCTGAAATTCGACGGATTGGCTACTGTATTCAATCTGTTACCGGTGTTCACTGACGTTGAGTCTGTCGCTCCTTGATCCAACGTCTTACTTTGGCCGCTGCTTTGCAGCGGCCTTTTTTATGCCTGAAAAAAACGGGGCGCCGTTAGCGCCCCGCAGTATTGCTGGTGTATCCGGCAATGATCAGAGACTGAACTTCTGCAAATTCGCCATCATCTCCTTCAAAGCCTCGATTGTGTCCTTGGGATGCACCGCGCCTTCGAAGTCACAGATCTGTTGCCAGTGCGCGGCCACGTCGTCCGGCGAGAACCCGGCTTCCGGGTCGAAGCCCACACCCAGGCTGCGTTCCCAGCGGGTCTTGCCGATCCAGCCGCCGCCCACTTCGAACAAGCCTGAGGTTTCCTGGCACGCCTCGCTGCCCAGGTACACCACCAGCGGGCTGACCAGTTCCGGCTTGAGGCGCTCGAACACCTGCGGCGGGATCAGGCCTTCGGTCATGCGCGTGCCGCCGGTGGGGGCGATGGCGTTGACCAGAATGTTGTTCTTGCGCCCTTCCAGCGCCAGGGTGCGGGTCAAGCCATACAGGCCGAGCTTGGCCATGCCGTAGTTGGACTGCCCGAAATTGCCGTAGATGCCCGACGTGGACGCAGTAAAAATCACCCGCCCATAGCTTTGTTCACGCAGATGAGGCCAGGCGGCGCGGGTGACTTTGTAGGCACCTTCGACATGCACCCGGTAAACCAGGTCCCAGTCGCTGTCGTCCATTTTGTGGAAGGTCTTGTCGCGCAGGATACCGGCGTTGTTCACCACCACGTCGATACGGCCGAACGCATCCAGGGCGTTCTGTACGATTTTCTCGCCGTCGGTGACGGAATCATGGTTGGCTTCGGCGATACCGCCGGCTTCGCGGATTTGTGCGACCACACGGTCGGCCGCCGACGCATTGGCGCCCTCGCCCTGGGTGGAACCGCCGAGATCGTTGACCAGCACTTTGGCCCCGTGCCTGGCGAACAGCAGCGCATGGGCCCGGCCCAACCCGCCGCCGGCACCGGTGACGATCACGACCTTATCCTGGAACTGCACTGACTCACTCATACCGAACTCCAATGGCGACGATGGGAATGGCTCGAGTGTCAGGCACGGCGCCTGCGGTCACAATAAATACGGCCACGGCTGAATGGTGCGCGATAAGGCAGCAGGATGATCGCCTGTTTCAGGAATAGGCCATGCGCGGCGGCGCGTGCGCGATCTGCTGTCGAAACTCCAGGTAATGCTTGAGCACCTGCACCGGCGCTTCGATCTGCGGGTAGTGGCCGATATTGGCCAGCAATACCGTGTCGGCGTGGGGCACCAACTGGCGGTAACGCTCGACCATGTGCGCGCCGGAAATCGGGTCGAACTCGCCGTCGATCACCCGCAGCGGCACGTCGCCACGTTGCAGGGCGCCCACCCAACGCTCACGCAGGCGACGGCGCTGGGGAATGTAGTTGATCAGTTTATGCAGGATGCGCGGCCCGTCATTGCAGTCGATCAGGCTCCAGAAATCATCCAGGGCGCTCTCACTGGGGCGGGTCTGTGCGCCGAAGATCTGGCTGAAGCTGTCGGACAAGGCATTGCGCCCAAACGTGCGACCGATCATCCAGCCCAAGGGGCTGAGCAGCAGTTTCTGCACCAGGGCCAGGCGATGGGTTTCGGGGAACAGCCCGCCATTGAGGAACACGCAACTGGCCATCTGGAAGCGGCCTTCGTGATGCCGCGCCAATAACTCCTGGGCGACGCTGTCCCCGTAATCATGGGCCAGCACATGCACCGGTTGTCGCACATGCAGGTGGTCGAGCAGCGCCTGTTGCAGATCCGCCTGTTCCAACAGGCAATAGTCGTGATCCAGCGGCTTGGCCGAATCGCCAAACCCGAGCATGTCGCAGGTGATCACCAGGTTGCGCTGGGCCAGGGGCTGCCACAGGTAATGCCAGTCCCAACTGGCGGTCGGGAAGCCATGGATCAGCAGCAGCGGCTCACCCTGCCCGGCCACCCAATAGCGAATGGTGTGGCCACGAAAAACAAAACTCTGGCCGCACTTGCGCCAGGCTCTGAGCGGAATTTCGGCGAGAGGCATCAACTTTTATACCCTGGATCTTGCAGGTCCAATTTACGCAGCAGCGCCGGCCAGGCCAGCGCGCCCCCCATACCTTGGGCGCTCTTTGTGACAGCCGCCACCATCGCCCTGGCCCCGGCGAGAATCTGCGGGTCGATGGCGATCAATTCAGCCCCGCCGTTGCGCGCAAGCACTTGGATATCACAGGCGCGCTGAAAGGTGAACATCATCAAGAAGGTGTCGGCGATGGTCGCGCCGCAGGTCAGCAGGCCATGGTTGTGCAGCATCAGGAAATTGTTGTCGCCGAGATCGGCCTGCAAACGGGCTTTTTCCTCGTGGTTCAGCGCCACGCCTTCGTATGCGTGATAGGCCAGGCTGGACAACACGAACAAGGACTGCTGGCTGATCGGCAGTATGCCCTGCTTCTGCGCAGACACCGCAACCCCCGCCGCCGTATGGGTATGCAGCACGCACTCCACGTCGTGGCGCACTTCGTGGATGGCGCTGTGGATGGTGTAGCCGGCCGGGTTGATGTCGTAGGGGCTGTCCATCCGTTTGTTGCCGGCCTGGTCGACCTTGATCAGGCTCGACGCCGTGATCTCGTGAAACATCATCCCATAGGGGTTGATCAGGAAATCATCGGTGCCCGGCACCTTGGCCGAGATATGCGTGAAAATCAGATCATCCCAGCCGTGCAGGGCGACCAGGCGATAGCACGCAGCCAGATCAACGCGCGTCTGCCATTCGGCGGCGCTGACCTGATCTTTGACACTCTGTGGCGATACAACGGGGGCTAGGCTCACGGCAACGACCTCCTTGACGCACTTTCTTATTATTTTTTAAGTGAAGGGTCAGTGTAGTCAGACGTCGTGGCGCAGGTAGTTGCCTTCGCAGCCAGCTTGATGGCCGCACGAGTCAGCCATGAGAATAGTTTAAATCTGTCCAAGTCGCGTCAGAGAAGTGCCGCCAACAAAGGCGCGGCAAACAGGTTGAGCAGCCCCGTCAACACCATCACCAGGCCTGCGACAGAGCCCTCTTCGCCCCCCACTTCATGGGCCCGGCTCACGCCCGCGCCGTGCGCGCCCACCCCAAACAATGCCCCGCGTGCCAAAGGCGTGCGCAGCGGCAGCCACTTGAGCAGCACCCCCCCGAGCATGGCGCCGAACACGCCGGTGAACATCACGAACACCGCCGTCAGTTCCGGCACGCCGCCGAGGTCGGAAGACATCGGCATGGCAAACGGTGTGGTGATCGAACGCGGCACCAGCGACATCGTCACCGCACTGTCCAGCGCCAGCGCCTTGGCCAGGCCGAACGAGGTGCCGATGGACGCCGCGCTGCCGGCCAGCATCCCCAGCAGCAAGGCCGACCAATACCGCGCCAGCAAACGTCGCTGCTGCCAGATCGGCACCGCGAACGCCACCGTCACCGGGCCCAGCACCAGCATCAGCCAATGGGTGTCGCTGGCGTATTCGGCATAGGCGGTGTGCATCGGCACGGCCACCGCGAGCAGCAGCGCGGGCACCAGGATCAGCGGCGACAACAGGTAGCGCCCGGTCCGACGGTAGATCCAGCGACTGAAGAAATACGCGCCCAAGGTCAGGGCAAGCCAGAACACCGGCATCAGTTCAAGCTTCATGGCGCAGCTTCCAGCGACACACCATTTCCACGGTGAAGGCCGTCACCAGCATGACCGCCAGGGTGCTGAAGCCGATCACCAGCAGAATCCGCCAACCGTCATTGCGCACCAGGCCGCCGTAGTCCAGCAGGCTCATCAAGGCCGGAATAAAGAACAACAACATTTCCGCCATCAACACGCCCGCCCCCAGTTGCAGGGCCGCCGGCTTGACCAGGCCGGTGGCGAAAGCCGCCAGCAACAGGCCCAGGCCCATCACCCCACCGGGGATGGGCCACGCCAACCAGGCCACCAGTTGCGTACCGAGCAGGTAGATGGCCAGCAGCACGACCAATTCAGTCAGCAGACGGCCGACGTGTTTGAAGCTTAAACGTTTCATGGGCTTTGGGTCCTCGTAGGCCTCCATTTTAGAGAGAGCGCTTCCATCCCCACAGCGAATTGTTAGACTGCCAACTATTCCAAACTGGAATCGCACCCATGGAATTCAAACAGCTGCGCAGTTTTGTCGAAGTCATCCACCGCGGCGGTTTTACCCAGGCCGGGAAAACCCTGCACATCAGCCAGTCCGCCGTGAGCAAACAGGTCGCACAGCTGGAACACAGCCTGGGCACGCCGCTGCTCGACCGCATCGGCTCGCAGATCCGCCTGACGGCCGCCGGCCAGGTTGTGCTGCAACGCGCCGAAGCCATGCTGCGCCTGCAGAATGAGTTGCTCAGCGAGCTGGACGACATGCAGCACCTGACCCGTGGCGAGTTGCGCCTGGGCTTGCCGCAGTTGGGCGGCGATACGCTGTTTGCCGACCTGTTCGCCGAGTACCGCCGGCGCTATCCGAACGTCACCATCCAGTTGCTGGAGGGCGGCAGTCGCAGTATCGAGCAGGCGATTTTGAGCGGCGAGCTGGAAGTGGGCGGCAGCTTGAAACCCAGCGACCCGGCATTCGCCTGGCAAGACTTCTGCGATGAACCACTGGATGCCTTGCTGCCAATGAACCACCCCTTGGCACAGAACGCCCAGGTGCGCCTGGAAGAATTGGCAGACACACCGTTCCTGATGTATCAGCGCAGCTTTGTCTTGAACGACCGCTTGACGCAGGCGTGTCAGCGGGTGGGCTTTACGCCGAAGGAAGGAGGCCGCAGCGGCCAGGCGGATTTTCTCGCCGCCCTGGTTGCGGCCGGTCAAGGCGTGGTGCTGTTGCCCAGCGTGGTCGCTCGCGGGCTGGTGCGGCCCGGGGTGGTGCGCCTCACGCTGAAGGCGCCCGACTTCCTGCGCTGGGACATCGCGTTTATCTGGCGTGAGGGCGCCTATCTGTCGAAAGCCGCCCAGGCCTGGCTGGCGTTGTTGCGGGAGTTTCCGGTCAGCCGCGCAGGGCAGTGATCAACTCCGCCAACCAGGGCTCGGCGTCGGTTTCCGGGGTGACGCTTTCGCTGGCGTCCAGGCGCAGCATCGGCTGCACTTCGCGCACGCCCAACTCGCTGAACAGCTCGCGCATGTGCTCGCCGCCGGCGCAGAAGGTATCGCCATAGCTGGCGTCGCCCAGGCCGATGACCGCGCCCGGCAAACCGCGCCAGGCCGCGGGCAACTGGTCGCGAATGCTCGAATACAGCGGTTGCAGGTTGTCCGGCAGTTCACCCATGCCGGTGGTGGACGTCACCGCCAGCAACGCCTGCGGGGCGAAGGCCAACACGTCCGCCAGGGTCGCGCGCGGGTTGTGCCAGGCCTCGAAGCCGGCCGATGTAAGGATGCCGGCAGCGTGGCGGGCGACTTCTTCAGCCGTGCCGTACACCGAGCCGGAAAGAATGGCGACTCTCATCAATACTGATCCTGTCATTGAGCGAAAGCCTGGGATATTACCAGCTGGGGCAAATATTTCGGCGCGTGTCGTGCAACATTCAAGACTTGCCATAAACTGGCAGTTCAAGCACACGCCAGGGACCGCGCAATGATTAACGCCAAGCTGCTGCAAATGGTCGTCAACGCTTCCAACGACGGGATTGTCGTGGCCGAGCGGGAAGGCCGGGACAAACCGCTGATCTACGTCAACCCGGCATTCGAGCGCCTGACCGGTTACACCCTGGACGACGTCCTGTATCAGGACTGCCGCTTCCTGCAGTCCGGCGACCGTGATCAACCGGCGCTGATGGCCATTCGCGAAGCACTGGATAGCGGCGGCGCCTGCCGGGAAATCCTGCGCAACTATCGCAAGGACGGCAGCCACTTCTGGAACGAACTGTCGCTTTCAACGGTGTACAACCATGCCGACAAGCAGACCTATTTCGTCGGCGTGCAAAAGGACGTGACCTTGCAGGTCAAGGCCCAGCAGCGCGTCGCGCAATTGGAGGCGGAGTTGGCGCAGGTCAAGGCCGAGCTGGCAGCGATCAAGGCGACGAGCGGGTCTAACAAAACTTAGAAAATGCTGTCATTAGAGCGGATAATGGCGTTTTAACACTCTCCACCTTGAGCAAGATCAATGCAACGCGACGCGCTTCTGACTCAGGACGAGTTGGATTTCATTCAGGACATGCAGCACAACCCCCAGCTCAACCTGCGGGATGCATCGTCGAGCCTGACCGTCAACGGCGCTGCGCAGCTTCGCGATTTGCTCACTCGGCTGGCCGCCCACGATCACGTCACCCTCCAGGCGCAATTCGACAACCAGCAACTCACCTTCCCGCTGCAGTTGGTGGAAGACGAGTTTCATGCCGTGCATTTACGCCTGGGCGTGCCGAGCATTTTTGAAGACGGGCCGATGATTCGTCCGTGGCGCCTGGCTCTTGAAACGCCGGTGGCGCTGGAAAATGTCAGGGGCAACCCGAGTGCGCTGTGGGTGCATGAGGTTTCGTTCAAGGGCGTGCTGGTGGAGATCCGTGGCCGGATCAAGACGCCGAAGACCTTTGCCCTGTGGTTCAGCCCTTCCGGCTATGAACGCATTGCGCTACGCGGCACGCTGGAGCGGGAAACCGCACGGGGACTATTTGCCTATCGCCTGGGCCAGAGCAACCCGGATGAGACCGAGCGCCTGCGCCAATTCATCCTGCACCAGCACCGCCTGGTACATCCGCAGATGCACGCCTGACCTTCAGGTATCCAGGTTACCGCTGAGAAATTGCTGCAAGCGCCGTTGCATCAAGCGTCCTTCATTGCCCAGGCAGCCAACGGCGGAGCCCGTCAGATCGGCCTGGGCCAAGTCCGACGCGGCACCGGCAAGAAACAGCGGGCAATCGAGGGTCAACGCCAGGCGGTTCAAACGCCCGGCCAACGCTTGGGTGTGTGAGTAATTGGAGAAGAGGACCAGCGCCTCGGGTTGCGTCTTTTCACACACCAGCGTCAATTCATCGAAAGGCTGCCCCATCCCCAGCACCTTCACGGCCAGATCGTCTCGACCGATCAACAGCCCCGCCACCAGCAATTCCAATTTACGGCACTCGCCGGGAATGGCCGCGAGCAACACCCGTGGCGCCGCTGACGCACACGCCAGTTGCAAACGCTGCAACACCCGCACCCGCAGGAAGTTGTCGAAGAACAGCCATTCACTGGCTTGGCCGAAGCGCCCCTGATGACGCAACAGGTCGTTCCAAAGAGGCATCAGGATGTCCTGGAACGCCACGTTGAGCGGGTAGGTGGCGATCACCTGGTTGTACAGTTGCTCCAGTTGACGATCATCGAACGCGCCCACGGCCAGCACCAGGCGCGCCTGCCATTGCGGCCATTCGCCTTGCTCGACCGTGTCGTGCTCGACACGCACGGCGGCGGCCTGCTGATCGTCACGCGCAAGGATCTTGCCCACTTTGCTCACGGCCACGCCACGTTCGATCCAATCGACAATGCGATGAACCGTTTGAATATCGGCCCTGGAGTACAGACGATGCCCGCTTTCGGTGCGCGTGGGTTGAATCAGGCCGTAACGCCGCTCCCAGGCGCGCAGGGTGACCGGGTTGATGCCCGTCAATCTCGACACGTCACGAATCGGAAACAACTCATCGGAATCGGCAGGGCTGGGGGCGGTAGATTCGCGAACAGGAGCAGTGATTTCGGGCATCAGAGGTCATGAACGTCCGTTTGAAAGTGAGTCCCATTTAACGCCTTTACCGCGATGTATATCAAGGTGTGTGCCTATCGGACCGATGTCGCTGGCGTATTTCTGCAAAACAGGAATAATCCTTGCTTACCGATAAAGCGTCGCTGCAACACCCCCGCAGCGTCGTCTGTGCGCCACCTACCCGGTTCAGCGCACCCGTCTATTTGGAGATACACAATGTCTACCTCACCCGTCACCCTGATGGTTGCGCGCCGCGTGGCCAAGGGCCGCTATGAAGAGCTGATGGCCTGGCTGCGCGAAGGCGAGCGACTGGCCACTGACTTCCCCGGCTACCTGGGCTCCGGCGTCCTCGCACCACCGCCCCTTGATGATGAATTTCAGATTATTTTCCGCTTTGCCGACGAAAAAACCCTGCATGCCTGGGAATTTTCCGCGTCACGCAGCGCGTGGCTGAGCCGTGGCAGCGAGCTGTTTGCCGACCCGTCCGAGCATCGCGTGCGCGGCATCGATGGCTGGTTCGGTGCAGTAGGTACACGGCCGCCGCGCTGGAAACAGGCGGTGGCGATCTGGCTGGCGTTTTTCCCGGTGTCGTTGCTGTTCAACTTCGGCCTGGGACCATTGCTCGGCGGGCTGGACCTGTTCAGCCGCGTGCTGGTCAGCACCTTGGCGCTCACTCCGCTGATGGTCTACTTGTTCATTCCACTCTCGACCCACCTGCTGGCCAACTGGTTGCACCCTTCGCCGCCACGCGCCAAGGCCAGCGAAGCCGCGGCGTGAGTACAGGGGGGCTCGTCACTGGTATGATTTGACCCTGCCAGCGACTCGAGCCTCCCATGACTGCAACGAACGCCCCGATCCTGATCACCGGCGCCGGCCAGCGCGTCGGCCTGCATTGTGCCGAACGCCTGCTCGACGAGGGCCACTCGGTGCTTTTCAGCTACCGCAGCGAACGCCCCGGCGTGCAGGCGCTACGCGAGCGTGGCGCGATCGGCGTGTTTGCCGACTTCTCCAGCGAAGCCGGGATTCTTGCGTTTATCGCCGAGTTGAAGCGTCATACCCAAAGCCTGCGCGCGATCATCCACAACGCTTCGGCCTGGATCGCGGAAACCCCGGGCGACGAAAGCCGTGCCTTTACCGACATGTTCAGCGTACACATGCTTGCGCCGTACCTGATCAACCTGCATTGTTCACCCTTGCTGCATCGCTCTTCACCCGCCGACATCGTGCATATCAGCGATGATGTGGTGCGCAAGGGCAGCCGCCAGCACATCGCCTACTGCGCCACCAAGGCCGGGCTCGACAGCCTCACGCTGTCGTTTGCCGCGCAGTTTGCGCCGCTGATCAAAGTCAACGGCATCGCCCCGGCGATGGTGATGTTCAACGAAGGCGACGACGCGGCCTACCGTGCCCAGGTACTGGCCAAGTCGGCACTGGGCATCGAGCCCGGGCCCGAGGTGATTTACCAGAGCGTGCGTTACCTGCTGGACAACCCCTACGTCACCGGTACCACCCTGACCGTCAACGGTGGGCGGCATATCAAGTAAGCCGTTTGTGAGGATGTTGTATGACCTTATCCCTGCCCCACCACTATCGCGAGATCCTTAAAGGCCTGGGTGAAGACCCGGAACGCGAAGGCCTGCTCGACACCCCCAAGCGTGCCGCCAAAGCCATGCAATACCTGTGTCATGGCTACGAGCAAAACCTCGAAGAGATCGTCAACGGTGCGCTGTTCGCCTCCGACAATGACGAGATGGTGATCCTCAAGGACATCGAACTGTACTCGCTGTGCGAGCACCACCTGCTGCCCTTTATCGGCAAGGCTCATGTGGCCTATATTCCGACCGGCAGGGTGCTGGGCCTGTCGAAGCTGGCGCGCATCGTCGACATGTTCGCGCGGCGCCTGCAGATCCAGGAAAACCTCACGCGGCAAATCGCCGACGCCATCCAGGACGTGACCCAGGCCTCCGGCGTGGCGGTGGTGATCGAAGCCAAGCACATGTGCATGATGATGCGCGGCGTGGAAAAACAGAATTCAACCATGAACACCTCGGTGATGCTCGGCGCGTTCCGCGAGTCGAACACCACGCGCATGGAGTTCCTGCAACTGATTGGACGGAGCAAGTAGCAATGCCACAACTTCAACCAGGCATGGCGCGCATCCGGGTCAAGGACCTGTGCCTGCGCACCTATATCGGCATCAACGAGGATGAAATCCTCAACAAGCAGGATGTGCTGATCAACCTGACCATCCTGTATGCCGCCCAGGACGCCGTGCGCGACAACGATATCGACCACGCGTTGAATTACCGCACCATCACCAAGGCGATCATTGCCCACGTCGAAGGCAACCGCTTCGCCCTGCTGGAGCGCCTGACCCAGGAACTGCTGGACCTGGTGATGAGCAACGAGTCGGTGCTGTATGCCGAAGTCGAAGTGGACAAGCCCCACGCGCTGCGCTTTGCCGAATCGGTTTCGATTACCCTGGCGGCCAGCCGCTAACCCCTGGATTTACGTGAGCCCTATGACCGATCAACAACGCCTCGAACTCGAAGCCGCCGCCTTTCGGCGGCTGGTCGCACACCTGGACAGCCGCAAGGATGTACAGAATATCGACCTGATGAACCTCGCCGGCTTCTGCCGCAACTGCCTGTCCAAGTGGTACAAGGCCGAGGCCGACGAGCGCCAGATCGCGCTGAGCCTCGATGACGCGCGTGAAGTGGTGTACGGCATGCCGTATGCCGAGTGGAAAGCCCAATACCAGCAAGAAGCCAGCGCCGAACAACAGGCGGCGTTCGCCAAAGGAAAACCCCATGACTGACCTGAACACCCTGCGCGCCAGCCTCGACAGCGGCGAACATCTCTTCGCCGACACCTTGGCCTTCGTTGCCGCCGGTTACGACTACCAGCCGCAAGCCTTCACCAACGGCACCGTGGAAAACGCCGCCGGGCAGAACGAAGGTTCGTGCAAGACCCTGGGCCTGGCCTTGCTGGAAGGGTTGAGCGACCAGCACGCCTTGTTGGCGTTTGGCGAGCATTACCGTTCGGTGGTCGCCACGCCTGAGGGCAGTGACCATGGCAATATTCGGGCGTTGATCGCGCACGGGTTGGCGGGTGTGAAGTTTGACCAGCAACCACTGACTCGCCGCTGATCCAACGTGCAAACCCGATTTAATGTGGGAGCTGGCTTACCTGCGATGGCGGCGGTAAATCCTGCATAGACGTTGGCTGACACACCGCTATCGCAGGCAAGCCAGCTCCCACAGTGATTGGATTACCAAATTGAGATAGCGATGGATCATCAAATCCCGCGCAAAAAAAACCGGCTTTCGCCGGTTTTTTCATTTCAGCGGGTTCAGACCTAAGCGTTCTGCAAACCGTCGAGGTAACGCTCGGCATCCAGGGCCGCCATGCAACCGGCGCCGGCCGAGGTGATGGCCTGGCGGTACACGTGGTCAGCCACGTCACCGGCGGCGAAGATGCCTTCGATGTTGGTCGCCGTGGCATTGCCTTCGCGACCGCCCTGCACCACCAGGTAACCGTCTTTGGCGTCCAGCACGCCTTCGAACAGCGAAGTGTTCGGCGTGTGGCCGATGGCGATGAACACGCCGTCGACTGTCAGCTCGTCGAAGCTGCCGTCGTTGTTTTTCAGGCGCGCACCGGTCACGCCCATGTTGTCGCCGAGGACTTCATCCAGGGTGGCGTTGAGCTTGAGGATGATCTTGCCTTCAGCGACACGCGCGTGCAGCTTGTCGATCAGGATCTTCTCGGCGCGGAAGGTCTCGCGACGGTGAATCAGGGTCACGGTGCTGGCGATGTTGGCCAGGTACAGCGCCTCTTCCACGGCCGTGTTGCCACCGCCGACCACGGCGACCGGCTTGTTGCGGTAGAAGAAACCGTCGCACGTCGCGCAGGCGGACACGCCCTTGCCCATGAACGCTTCTTCCGACGGCAGGCCCAGGTAACGGGCGCTGGCGCCGGTCGCGATGATCAGCGCGTCACAGGTGTAGACGCCGCTGTCGCCGGTCAGGCTGTAAGGCTTTTTCGAGAAGTCGACCTGGTTGATGTGGTCAAACACGATCTCGGTTTCGAAGCGCTCGGCGTGCTCTTTCATACGCTCCATCAGCACCGGGCCGGTCAGACCGTGGACGTCGCCCGGCCAGTTGTCGACTTCAGTGGTGGTGGTCAACTGACCGCCCGCCTGCATGCCGGTGATCAGCAGTGGCTTGAGGTTGGCTCGGGCAGCGTAGACGGCAGCGCTGTAACCGGCAGGGCCGGAACCGAGAATAATCACTCGCGAATGACGGGTATCAGACATGACTCGCTCCTGTCGACCGCCCGGACAACAAGGCGGCTGGAATAAAAAAGGACCGCGAAGCACTTGGGGAAGGCTTGAACTCGCAGATCCTGAAAATAATGGGTGCAGCGTATAGAGGGGGGCAAGATTAAGGAAATACGGAATAACAATCCAGCTCATAGGCAGTATCTATGCAGCAGGCCCAGTTGATCGACGCGTTTGTTTCTGCTGATGTCCTGGCATTGCGCATGCTTTCGTCCTGAAGGCAAAGCCGGTAAGGTCGGCGCGTTCGTCATTCTGCTCGGAGTTCTCCATGCCCGCCCCTGTTCTTTCCGGTCCGCAATACCTGCGTGAAGGCCTCAAACTGGTGTTGAGCCCCGGCCTGCGCCTGTTTGTGCTGCTGCCGCTGGCGATCAACCTGGTGCTGTTCGTCGGCCTGATCTATTTCGCCGGCCATCAGTTCAGCCTGTGGGTCGACGCGTTGATGCCGACGCTGCCCGGCTGGCTGAGTTTCCTCAGCTATATCCTGTGGCCGCTGTTCGTGGTGCTGGTGGTGTTGATGGTGTTTTTCACCTTCACCATGCTCGCCAATGTCATCGCTGCGCCGTTCAACGGTTTTCTCGCGGAGAAAGTTGAAGTGGTGGTGCGTGGCACCGACGATTTCCCGCCGTTCAGTTGGGCCGAGCTGGTGGCGATGGTCCCGCGCACCCTGGCGCGGGAGATGCGCAAGCTGGGCTACTTCCTGCCGCGGGCCATCGGCCTGTTTATCCTGTCGTTCATTCCGGTGGTCAACCTGATCGCCGCGCCGTTGTGGCTGCTGTTCGGCGTGTGGATGATGGCGATCCAATACATCGACTACCCGGCCGACAACCACAAGCTGGGCTGGAACGAAATGCTCGCCTGGCTGCGCCAGAAACGCTGGCAGAGCATGAGCTTCGGCGGCAGCGTCTACCTGGTGCTGCTGGTGCCGGTGGTCAACCTGCTGATGATGCCGGCGGCGGTGGCCGGGGCGACGTTGTTCTGGGTGCGCGAGCAAGGTGCCGAGACGGCGTTGAACACACCGCGATAACGGTACGCTGGCCGGTCGACCGTTGCCGGAACTGATTGTTTTTTGAGGCCACACAACCTGAGCCGACCTTGGGGCAACCGAGGTCGGCAACCAAACCCGTGACAACAGGAGCCTCACAATGATCAGCACGCTTCCCAACCTGCCAACAAACACAGGACTCAGGATCGACCCGCCTCCCATCGGGCCATCCCCCACCCCGCCAACAAACCCAGCACCCAGGCCCGGCCAGCGTCCCAAATGGCAGCCATCCCGCCCCCGTCAAGAAACCCAGCACCCAGGCCCGACGCGCCTCCCAGCGGGCCACCCCGCACCCCACCCAGCGTCCCGCCATCAAAACCAGGACCCTGGTCCGGGCCACTGCTTCCCGACTATCCATCCAGGGACCAGAATACAAAACCAACAGACAGTAGCTCGATCAGCGTGCCCCCAAACGCGAACGGGACTCTGAACCCTGGTGACCGTGAATTCGGCCCGCAAAATAAAGTGCTCGGTGTGCAAGATACGAGCTATGTCACGCCGTCTAAAATCACCTTCTGAGCCCCCCAGGCCAGCGATCTGCACAGAGCCGAAGGGCTCTGTGCTTAAAGGATTGGCGCATTGCCGCCTGCCGCCAATGCCCGTCATAAATCCATCATCTGTATGACACATCGGCGACACAGCCCACAGCGACACTGTGGGTCATGACGACAGCTTCGCTTCACATCACTCTGATTACCGAAACCTTCCCGCCAGAGATCAACGGGGTGGCCAATACATTGGGTCGCCTGTGCGAGGGTTTGCGCGCGCGCGGCCATCAGGTCGAACTGGTGCGCCCGCGCCAAGGCATTGACCAAAGCCGCCCCAGCGACAACGAATTGCTGCTGTGCCGCGGTTGGCCGTTGCCCGGCTATCCAGGCCTGCAATGGGGCCAGTCGTCGATGCACAAGCTGCTGCGCCGCTGGACACGCCAACGCCCGGATGTGCTGTACATCGCCACAGAAGGACCGCTCGGGTTGTCGGCACTACGTGCAGCGCGTCGCTTGGGGATCAGCGTGGTCAGCGGTTTTCACACCAATTTCCAGCAGTACTCGAACCAGTACGGCCTGAGCATGTTGAGCCGCGTGGTCACGCACTACCTGCGCTGGTTTCATAACCGCTCGACCTTGACCCTGGTACCCAGCGCCAGCCAACGCCTGGAGCTGGAGCGCCGCCACTTCGAACGCCTGGGGATGTTGTCGCGCGGGGTCGACAGCCAGTTGTTCCACCCGGCCAAGCGCGATAACGCCTTGCGCGAAAGCTGGGGCCTGGGCAATGACGATATTGCAGTGCTGCACGTCGGGCGCCTGGCGCAGGAAAAGAACCTGGGCATGCTCAAGCGCTGCTTCGATGCCTTGCGCAGTACTTATCCACAGCGTCGCCTGCAACTGATCGTGGTCGGCGACGGACCGCAACGCGCGCTGCTCGAGCACGACCTGCCGCACGCCATATTCTGCGGCACCCAGCGCGGCGAAGAACTGGCGCGACACTACGCCTCGGGAGACCTGTTCCTGTTTCCCAGCCTGACCGAAACCTTCGGCAACGTGGTGTTGGAAGCCATGGCCTCCGGACTCGCGGTGGTGGCATATGACCAGGCGGCCGCGACCCAGCATATCCGCCACGGTTACAACGGCGTGCTGGCGATGCCCGGCGATGAGGAAGCGTTCTGCGACGCGGCCAATTGGCTGCTGGAAGATCGCGAGCATTTGCGCAGGGCCCGCCTCAATGCGCGCCATCATGCCAGTCACCAGGGCTGGCCGGCGATCATCGAGCAGTTCGAGAACCAGTTACGCGATGTGTGCGCAGAACCGTTGGCCGCTCCAACGCAGCCTTATGTTCGTTGAACGATCTGCGAATAACGTCAGTTAGTTCGCCTTCCCTCCAGCCTTCCCCCTGAATAACGGCTTCATCATTAGGATTTTTTACCTGAAGCCATCGGAGTCGGCACGCCACAACAGGATATTTCCGGAACGTCGCGCGATTTATCGCCACCTACATGACACCTGCCAAGGAAGAGGTGTCTGTCTCTGGACGCACTCAAAAAAGGCAGGTCATTCATGATGAAACATTAATTAGAGAGCACTATGTCGACACTGATAAATGGATCAATGGCGCTGCGATTCCAACCGTTCAACACGCCCACTCAAGGGCCGACAGACACCTGCCCATCCAACAGCGCCCAGTACGATCACGGACGACCGTCACACCCACAGCCCTATAACGCGAACCACGGCTGGAACCGCCCGCAGCCGGCACGTCCGGGCAACCAGTGGCAACGCCCGCAACCGTCGCGCCCTGGAAACGATTGGCAGCCGCCGCAGAACGACTGGCAGCGCCCGCCACAGAACGGCGGCTATCGCCCGCAACCCACACACCCTGGAAACAACTGGCAGCCGCCGCAGAATGACTGGCAGCGTCCGCCGCACAACGACGGCTATCGCCCGCAACCCACACGCCCGGAAAACAACTGGCAGCCGCCGCAGAATCAATGGGAACGTCCGCACAACGGCAGCGGCTATCGCCCACAGTTCACTGACCGCCCGTCAACGCATGACGGTCAAGCATCCTACGCCACCACGCAATATGCAGCGGTCCATTCCGAACGGGCGGAAGATGCCTACTACGGTTAATCCGGATAGGCCAACAACAAGACAATAGGCCTTGAAAAACCCAACGCGCTGAAAACCGGCGGGAGGCCGGGCGCTGTCTACCCGGCCTCCCGCCCGAGCTAGCGGACCGTGTTGCACACCGATTGCCATAGGTTGCGCAAGGTTTACTCGATATTTCCCCCTGGAACGGCGAACGGTGGATGACCAATCATAGATACCTGCTGCTAACGCAGGTCCCTTAGATCAATGGAGACCCTGAGATATGGCAATTTACGGAATGGGAGTGCGCAATGGCATCAACATGCCAACCGCAGAGTGGACGCGTCAGCAACAATGGCTGGATCAGTCTCGAGCAGCACCGCCCACTTATGACCAGGCTGCGCGCCAAGACGGGCACAAGACCGATCACCGCCAGGAGCTGCGCAAGTCAGTAGAGTATTGACCGCTCCAACTGAACAGCTCCCGGTGGCAACCACCGGGAGCCCGGCCCGTTACACCAGGGTCGTCAACGCCTCACGACTGAACGGCAAGATGTCGCCCTCGCGGTGTTCGCGGACCTTCACCGCCCAATCCGGGTCCACCAGCAGGGCACGGCCGACGGCGACCAGGTCAAACTCATCGTTGTTCAAACGCTCCAGCAGCTTCTCCAGGCTGGCCGGTTGCGCAACCTTGTCAGTGTTGACCATAAACTGCAGGAACTCGCCATCCAGGCCGACGCTGCCGACAGTGATGGTCGGCTTGCCGGTGAGCTGGCGGGTCCAGCCGGCCAGGTTGAGGTTGGAACCTTCGAACTCCGGCTCCCAGAAGCGCCGGGTAGAGCAGTGGAAAATATCCACGCCGGCGTCGGACAGCGGCTTGAGAAACTCGCCCAAAGCCTCGGGGGTTTGCACCAGGCGCGCGGTGTAGTCCTGCTGCTTCCACTGGGAAAAACGCAGGATGATCGGAAAATCCGAGCCGACGGCGGCACGAATGGCCTGGATCAGTTCGATGGCAAAACGCGAACGGTTGGCCAGGCTGCCGCCGTATTCGTCGCTGCGCTGGTTGCTGCCTTCCCAGAAGAACTGGTCCACCAGGTAACCATGGGCGCCGTGGATCTCCACGCCGTCCATGCCGATGCGCTGGGCGTCCCTGGCCGCCTGGGCGAAGGCGGCAATCACGTCCTTGATGTCCTGATGGGTCATGCCGTGGACAACCACGTTGCCATCCTTGAGTTTTTCCATCGGTCCGTAGGCCGGTACGCTGGCATCCGGCTCGGTACCGATGCGGCGCACGCTGCCCACATGCCACAACTGCGGGACGATCTTGCCGCCTTCGGCATGCACGGCATCGACCACTTTCTTCCAGCCCGCCAGCGCCGCTTCACCATAGAAGTGCGGGACATTGGGATAGCCGTTGGACGCCGGGTGATCGACCACGGTGCCTTCGGTGATGATCAGGCCCACACCCGCCGCGGCACGGCGGCGGTAGTACTCGATGACCTTGGAATTGGGGACGCCGCCCGGGGAAAACGAACGGGTCATCGGCGCCATTACCACACGACTCGACAGTTGCAGCGTTCCGAGGTGGAACGGTTTGAACAAGGCTTGGACAGGCATGGCAACACTCCACGAAAGACGGTTTTTATGATGCCGATAATATGGCGCGTGCAGCGTGCTGAGTAGCACTATTGATCAGGGTGATTAAGGCTTAGAAATGCCGGACACCTGTAGGAGCGAGCTGGCTCGCGAAAATCGTCAACGATAACGCGTTCATACTGGATCAACGCGGTGCGCCTGGATTTTTCGCGAGCATGCTCACGCCTACAGGTCAGGGGATCAGCTCAGGGCTTTTTCGATGGCCTGGACGACGGCCGGATCATCCGGTGCCGTTCGCGGCGAGAAACGCGCAAGCACCCGCCCGTCTTTGCCCAGCAGGAATTTCTCGAAGTTCCAGGTGATGTCCCCGGGGAACTCGGCGCCCTCGCCCGCCAATAAGCGGTACAACTGGTGACGCTCAGGGCCGTTCACATCGAGTTTGCTGCCCAGCGGAAAGCTCACCCCGTAATTGAGGCTGCAGAATTCCTGGATGTCTTTCTCGGTCCCCGGTTCCTGGCCCGCAAACTGGTTGCAGGGCAGGCCGAGTACGGTAAACCCCTGGTCCTTGTACTGCTGATAGAGGTTTTCCAACGCCGCGTATTGCGGGGTCAAGCCACATTTGGAGGCCACGTTGACCACCAGCACAACTTTGCCCTTGAAGGGCGCCAGTGGCAGCTCTTGTCCGTCCAACGCTTTGAGTTTCAGGTCGTGGAAAGCACTCATGACGAACTCCAGATATCCCATGTTCTTTGCATTGCGGCTCTTCGAGATTACAACCCGCAAGCCTGCAATCATAGACGCCGATTACAAAACTCGCCTGCGGATCACTGCGCGGTCGGCCACGGCAAAATCGGAATCGCGGTAACGGCGTTCTGCGGGCTGCCTTCGATCAGGCGGTCGCTGTAGACCAGGTACACCAGGGTATTGCGCTTCTTGTCGAGGAAGCGCACCACCTGCATGGTCTTGAACACCAGCGACGTGCGTTCCTTGAACACTTCGTCGCCATCCTTGAGTTCTCCCTTGAAGCGGATCGGCCCGACCTGGCGGCAGGCAATCGACGCCTCGGAGCGGTCTTCGGCCAGGCCCAGGCCGCCTTTGACGCCGCCGGTCTTGGCGCGGGACAGGTAGCAGGTCACGCCATCGACCTTGGGGTCATCGAAGGCTTCGACCACGATCCGGTCGTTGGGGCCGACAAACTTGAACACCGTCGACACCTGGCCGATCTCTTCGGCCGACGCCAGCAACGGCATGGCCAACAGCAGGCCGAGCAATCCCTTCATCACACGCATCGTGTATTCCTTTCGTTTAAACCAGAATCAGGTTGTCGCGGTGGACCAGTTCCGGTTCCGCCATGTAACCCAACAGACCGACAATCGCCTCAGACGACTGCCCGATGATTTTCTGCGCTTCCAGCGCGCTGTAGTTGGCCAGGCCGCGGGCGATCTCACGACCGTCCGGCGCCACGCACACCACCATCTCGCCACGGCGGAAGCTGCCCTGCACCAACTTGACGCCCACCGGCAGCAGGCTCTTGTGACCCAGGGACAACGCCGCCACGGCACCATCGTCGAGTACCAGGGTGCCGCGGGTCTGCAAATGCCCGGCCAGCCACTGCTTGCGCGCGGCCAGCATGCCGCGTTCCGGCGACAGCAGCGTACCGATGCGCTCACCGGCCTTGAGGCGGTCGAGCACGCGCTCCAGGCGCCCGCCGACGATGATCGTGTGGGCACCGGAACGCGCCGCCAGGCGCGCCGCACGCAGTTTGGTCTGCATGCCGCCACGGCCCAGCGCGCCGCCGACGCTGCCGGCCACGGCGTCCAGCGCGGGGTCATCGGCGCGGGCTTCGTAGATCAATTTGGCGTCGGGGTTGGTGCGCGGGTCGGCGTCGAACATGCCGTCACGGTCGGTGAGGATCACCAACAGATCGGCTTCCACTAGGTTGGCCACCAGGGCGGCCAGGGTGTCGTTGTCGCCAAAACGGATTTCGTCGGTGACCACCGTGTCGTTTTCGTTGATCACCGGGATCGCCTTGAGCTCCACCAGCGCGCGCAACGTACTGCGGGCGTTGAGGTAGCGCTTGCGGTCGGACAGGTCGTCGTGGGTCAGCAGGATCTGCGCGGTGTGAAGGCCGTGCTCGGCGAAGCTGGATTCCCAGGCTTGCACCAGGCCCATCTGACCGATGGCGGCAGCGGCTTGCAGTTCGTGCATCGCGCTGGGTCGCGCGGTCCAGCCGAGGCGGCTCATCCCGGCGGCAACCGCTCCGGACGAGACCAGCACCAACTCGACGCCGGCCTCATGCAAGGCCACCATCTGCTCGACCCACACGCTCATGGCTGCGCGATCCAGCCCTTTGCCATCCGCCGTCAGCAACGCACTTCCGATCTTTACGACCCAGCGCTGCGCACCTGTCACTTTGCTCCGCATCATCTTCAACCTTAGTTAGAGGGCGGGACGCGACCCAGCGCCGCCCATAACGTTATTCGTGACTACATTCGTGACTGCAGGTATCCCCAGATACCAAAACGCCGCTCGAGTGAGCGGCGCTTAAGTTTACTGCAACGAATCAGTCGCGCACGTAAATGATTTCCGGACCGTCTTCATCATCCACGTCTTCTTCGTCCCAATCATCGTCGCCGATGTCATGGACCGACTTCACGCCGCTGCGGCGCAAGGCACGCTGGTCGTCCAGGGCTTGCAGCTGGGCGCGGGCTTCGTCTTCGATGCGCTGGTCGAGCTCGGCGAGTTCGGCCTTGAACACCGGGTCGGCCGCCAGGCGGTCGGCGCGGTCTTCCAGGTAACGCATGATGTCGCGGGTCAGGCGCTCGGTGCCTTCTTTGGCGATAGCCGAGATCACGTAGACCGGACCGGTCCACTCCAGGCGATCGACGATTTCCTTGACGCGCTCCTCGTGCTCTTCCTCGAGGATCTGGTCGCACTTGTTCAGCACCAGCCAGCGATCACGCTCAGCCAGGGACGGGCTGAACTTGGTCAGTTCGTTGACGATCACTTCGGCGGCGTCCGGTGCGCTGGTGTCATCCAGCGGCGCCATGTCGACGAGGTGCAGCAGCAAACGGGTACGCGACAAGTGCTTGAGGAAACGGATACCCAGGCCGGCGCCTTCGGAAGCCCCTTCGATCAGGCCGGGAATGTCGGCGATCACGAAGCTTTTCCAACGGTCGACGCTGACCACGCCCAGGTTTGGCACCAGGGTGGTGAACGGGTAGTCGGCGACTTTCGGCTTGGCGGCCGAGACCGAGCGGATGAAGGTACTTTTGCCGGCGTTCGGCAGGCCCAACAGGCCCACGTCGGCCAGTACTTTCATTTCCAGCTTGAGGTCACGCTGCTCGCCCGGCTTGCCTGGAGTGGTCTGGCGTGGCGCACGGTTGGTACTGGACTTGAAACGGGTGTTACCCAGACCGTGCCAGCCGCCCTGCACAACCATCAGCTTCTGGCCGGCCTTGGTCAGGTCGCCGATCACTTCCTGGGTCGCGGAGTCGATGATCGTGGTGCCGACCGGTACGCGCAGCACCATGTCTTCACCTTTTTTACCGGTGCAATCGGTGCTGCCGCCGTTGGAACCACGCTCGGCATCGAAGTGCCGGGTGTAACGGTAGTCCACCAGGGTGTTGAGGTTTTCGTCGGCCATCATGTAGATGGAACCGCCGTCACCGCCGTCACCGCCGTTGGGGCCACCATTTTCGATGAATTTTTCGCGACGGAAACTCATGCAACCGTTACCGCCGTCGCCTGCTTTTACTCGGATGGAAACTTCATCAACGAACTTCATAACAAAACGCCTCTCGCCGCACGGACGAGCTTAAGAAACCAAGACATAAGACTCTTGCAAAAATGAGCGCAGCGACCTCAATCAACGACCGCAAATCCAGCGCTTGAGCTCATTACAAACAGCTTTGCAAGAGACTCACTCCACAAACGAAAAAGCCCCGTCGCGAGACAGGGCTTTTCCAGCAACTACGTAATTATGCCGCGACGACGTCAGTCTTCGGGACGATGCTCACGTAACGGCGACCGAAGGCGCCTTTTACTTCGAACTTGATCACGCCGTCGATTTTAGCGAACAGAGTGTGATCTTTACCCATGCCAACACCGTAACCGGCGTGGAATTGGGTGCCGCGCTGACGCACGATGATGTTGCCCGGAATGATAACCTGGCCGCCATACATCTTCACGCCAAGGCGTTTGGCTTCTGAGTCGCGACCGTTACGGGTACTACCACCAGCTTTTTTGTGTGCCATGAGTCAATTCTCCTAGTGAGGAATTAGGCTGAAATTAAGCCTGAATACCGGTGATTTTGATCTCGGTGTACCACTGGCGGTGGCCCATACGCTTCATGTGGTGCTTACGACGACGGAACTTGATGATGCGGACTTTATCGTGACGACCTTGGGAGATCACTTCAGCCACAACGGTAGCGCCAGCAACAACTGGAGCGCCAATGTTCACGTCATCGCCATTGGCGACCAACAGAACGCGATCAAAAGTCACGGAGTCGCCGGTAGCGAGTTCCAGTTTTTCGATCTTCAGGTATTCACCTGGGGCGACCTTGTATTGCTTGCCACCAGTAACAATTACTGCGTACGACATGGTATTTCTCCGATAATCCTGCTCACCCAGCGCTTTATAAGAAGAGGTATTGGCTGGCATGGCTGCATGGGATGGACGTCCCGAATGCAATTGCGTAAGGCAGGTGCTGCCCAGGAAGTTCAGGGTGCGCGATTGTACGCAAGGCGCGGATACGTTGCAAGAGGCCGTCTATCGCGCCTTGACACTGCGGGGTCAGGGTCCTAGCATGCCGCGCAACCCTTCTGGAGCGACTGTCGCTGATGCAACCCCAAGCTTTCTACCGCGCGGTCGCGGACGATTTTAGCGCCGTCGACGGCATCATCAAGCAGCAGCTGACGTCTAAAGTGCCGCTGGTCTCCAAAATTGGCGACTACATTACGTCGGCGGGCGGTAAACGCCTGCGTCCTTTATTAGTGTTGCTGTGCGGCAAGGCCCTGGGCCGCGAAGGCGATGACCTGCGCCTGCTGGCCGCCACCATCGAGTTCCTGCACACCGCGACCCTGCTGCACGACGACGTGGTCGACATGTCCGGCATGCGCCGTGGTCGCGAGACCGCCAACGCGATGTGGGGCAACGCCCCGAGCGTGCTGGTCGGCGACTTCCTGTACTCGCGCTCGTTCGAAATGATGGTCGAACTGGGCTCGATGCCAGTGATGAAGATTCTTTCACAGGCCACGCGCATCATCGCCGAAGGCGAAGTGTTGCAGTTGTCGAAGGTGCGTGACGCCAGCACCACCGAAGAAACCTACATGGAAGTGATTCGCGGCAAAACCGCGATGCTCTTCGAAGCCTCGACCCACAGCGCCGCCGCCCTGTGCCAAGCCACGGCCGAGCAGGCCGAAGCCCTGCGCACCTTCGGCGACCACCTGGGCGTGGCGTTCCAACTGGTGGACGACCTGCTCGACTACCGTGGCGACGCCGAGACCCTGGGCAAGAACGTCGGCGACGACCTGGCCGAGGGCAAGCCGACCTTGCCGCTGATCTACACCATGCGCGAAGGCACGCCGGAACAGGCGGCCCTGGTACGCAAGGCGATCCAGAAAGGCGGGATCGAAGACCTGGAAAGCATCCGCGCCGCCGTGGAAGCCTCCGGCGCCCTGGACTACACCGCCCACCTGGCGCGTGACTACGTGGCCCGTGCGATCAAGTGCCTGGACGCCCTCCCCGCCAGCGAATACCGGGACGCCCTGGTCGAGCTGAGCGAGTTCGCGGTCGCGCGCACGCACTAGAAATACCAAATGTGGGAGGGGGCTTGCCCCCGATAGCGGTGGATCAGTCAACTTATGCTTAGACTGAAATACCGCCATCGGGGGCAAGCCCCCTCCCACATTTAGTTTGTATTACCAATCCAAGACCGCGCCCTGTCTCCCTACAATTCCCTATATAATGTGCGACTTTAGCCATCCTGACCTTTAAGGAGCTTTAGTGAGCACGTTGCCACCCTGCCCGAAATGCAATTCCGAATTCACCTACGAAGACGGCGCCCAACTGATCTGCCCGGAATGCGCCCATGAGTGGTCCGCCACTGGCGAGGCCGAAGTGGCCAGCGATGAAACCGTGAAGAAAGACTCTGTAGGCAACGTCCTGCAGGACGGCGACACCATCACCGTGATCAAAGACCTCAAGGTCAAGGGCACCTCCCTGGTGGTCAAGGTCGGCACCAAGGTCAAGAACATCCGCCTGTGCGACGGCGACCACGATATCGACTGCAAGATCGACGGTATCGGCCCGATGAAACTCAAGTCCGAGTTCGTCCGCAAGGTCTGATCCTGCTGCTTCCATCCCGCGCCCGCCGCGGGATGGCGTTTCGCCCTGGCTGTTGATCCCTCGCACGACCCACGCAGAAAAATCCGCAAACCGCCAATAGGCACTTGCTATTCTACGAATAAGAATTATTCTCATTGAAACCCATCAAGGAGAACGACATGACTTATTTGATAGATGCCTGGCTGGACCGCCCACACCCTTACCTGCGCATCCTCCATCGGGAAACCGGGGAAGTCTGTGCGGTGCTGGAGGAAGAAGCGCTGAACGAACTGCAGGACCAGGGCGACCTGGACGTGAATGGCCTGAGTTCCAGTGAACCCGGTGTACTGAAGGAAGTGGTGCGCAACCTGTTTCTGTTCTGCTATGCCCGAGCATTGCGCCCGGCGACGGAACTCAATGGCAAGTTTCACCCATGAGCGACCGCGCAAAACCCTGTAGGAGCGAGCTTGCTCGCGAAGAACGCACAAGCAACGCGTTCATCCAGGATGCTCGCGTCATCGTTGACGTTTGTCGCGAGCTAGCTCGTTCCTACAGGTAATCAAAAGCAGGTCTTACAGAACGTCGAGCAGCTCGACGTCGAATACCAGAACGCTGTGCGGCGGAATGCTGCCAACGCCTTGAGCGCCGTAAGCCAGTTCGCTTGGCACGAACAGGCGCCATTTGCTGCCGGCATTCATCAGTTGCAGGGCTTCGGTCCAGCCGGCGATCACGCCGCCAACCGGGAATTCCGCAGGCTGGCCGCGCTCGTAGGAGCTGTCGAACACCGTGCCGTCGATCAGGGTGCCGTGGTAGTGAGTACGCACTTGGTCTTCACGGGTCGGCTTGGCGCCTTCACCGGCAGTCAGCACTTCGAATTGCAGGCCGGAAGCCAGAGTGGTGATGCCGTCACGCTTGGCGTTTTCCGCCAGGAACGCCAGGCCCTCGCCTGCAGCCGCTTCCGCCTTGGCAGCCGCTTCGGCTTGCATGATTTCGCGGATGACCTTGAAGCTCGCGGCCATTTGCTCTTGATCAACACGGCTTGGCTTGCCGGCGAACGCGTCGGTCAGGCCGGCCAGGATTGCGTCCAGGCTCACGCCCGGTGGCGGGTTGTCGCGCAGTTGGTCGCCCAACTGACGGCCGATACCGTAGCTGACGCGGGTTTCGTCGGTGGACAGATTAACTTCGGACATGAAGAGGCTCCGCTGTAGGGCAGCGCTGAAAACACGGTTTTCCCGCACCGCCCAGAACTAAAAGGGCCAGCAGACTAGCACAGAATGTGCGTGCGGGATGAGCGCCGCCCACGTCATGCCTGCCTGGCGCCGGTAGTCGGTGATGCAGGGCTCCGTGCATCGCGCAGGCTAATTAATCGTTTCAGTTTCCCCTGTGCCCGCCGATATGGCCTAAACACCTTGGCTGGCTCAAACAACAACACCGTCCAGCAGACAAACATCATTTTTGCGGAGCACTCGATGAACAGCTGGTTCGGTAACATCAGCGTCAACCTCAAACTGGGCCTGGGCTTCGGCCTGGTGCTTGTCCTCACCTCGATCCTGGCGCTGACCGGCTGGACCAGCCTCGGCGGCCTGATCGACCGTAGCAACTGGATGAGCGACATCACCCAGCTCAACGCCTCCCTGACCAAGCTGCGCATCGTGCGCCTGCAATACATGCTGGCCAACGGCGATGAAAGCGTGGCGCAGAACGTACAAACCAGCCTGGATGCCTTCGTCGCCCAGCAGCAAAAACTCCTGGACAGCTTCAAGAGCCCGGACAACGTCAAGCTGCTCAACGAGCAGAAAGCTGTCATCACGGCGTATCAGCAATCGCTGAACAAAATGCGTGAGGCCTACCGTGCCGGCAATGCTGCGCGCCAGGTCATGGGCGATAAGGCCGACATCGCCAACGCCCAGATCGACGCACTGGACAGCAGTGTGCAGCAGACGCCCGACAACCCCGAGCGCTTCACCCAGTACCAGGCCGTGACTCATGCCAAACAAGAGTTCCAGTTGGCCCGCTACGAAGTGCGCGGCTACACCGGCAACGTCAACGCCGACACCGAAGCCCGCGCCGCCGCCCAGATCGAAAAAGCCATCAACGGCTTGAAAGGCCTCGGCGCGGCGTTCGGCGGTAGCCAACAGGTCGCGCTCAGCGCCCTGGAAAGCGCGCTCGGCGCCTATCGCAGTGCGGTGCAGAACTACAAGGCGGCTAACGCCAATATCGTCGCCGCGCGCGCCGAAATGACCACCCAAGGGGCGGATATCGTCACCATCAGCGACAAGCTCTACGACATCCAGCTCACCCGCCGCGACGCCGAAAGCGCCCAAGCCCGCAGCCTGCAATTGATCAGCACGCTGCTCGCGTTACTGGTCGGCATCGTCGCGGCACTGGTGATCACCCGCCAGATCACACGCCCGATCCAGGAAACCCTGGCCGTGGTCGAACGCATTGCCTCCGGCGACCTGAGCCACAATATCCAGGTCACCCGCCGCGATGAACTGGGCGTACTGCAACAAGGCATCCAGCGCATGGGCACGACCCTGCGCGAGTTGATCAGCGGCATTCGTGACGGCGTGACCCAGATCGCCAGCGCCGCCGAAGAGTTGTCGGCCGTGACCGAACAGACCAGTGCCGGGGTGAACAGCCAGAAGATCGAAACCGATCAAGTCGCCACCGCCATGCACGAAATGACCGCCACCGTGCAGGAAGTCGCACGCAACGCCGAGCAAGCCTCCCGGGCCGCTGCCGATGCCGATGGACAAGCCCGCGCAGGCGACAAGGTAGTGGCCGAAGCCATCGCCCAGATCGAACGCCTGGCCGCCGAAGTAGCGCGTTCCACCGACGCCATGAGCCATCTGCAACAAGAGAGCAACAAAATCGGCAGCGTGATGGACGTGATCAAGGCCGTGGCCGAGCAGACCAACCTGCTCGCGCTCAACGCCGCGATTGAAGCAGCGCGTGCCGGTGAAGCCGGTCGCGGCTTTGCCGTCGTCGCCGACGAAGTGCGTGGCCTGGCCCAGCGCACGCAGAAATCCACCGAGGAAATCGAAGGCCTGGTGGCCGGCTTGCAGAACGGCACCCAGCAGGTGGCCGCGGTGATGAACAACAGCCGCAGCCTCACCGACAGCAGTGTCGAGCTGACGCGCAAGGCCGGCGTATCCCTGGAAAACATCACCCGCACGGTGTCGAATATCCAGTCGATGAACCAGCAGATTGCAGCGGCAGCCGAAGAGCAAAGCGCCGTGGCCGAAGAAATCAGCCGCAGCATCATCAACGTGCGTGACGTGTCGGAACAGACCGCCACCGCGAGTGATGAGACGGCCAAATCGAGCGTGGAACTAGCGCGCTTGGGCAGCCAGTTGCAGCAGATGGTCAGCCACTTCCGGGTGTAAAAACCAAAAAGCCGCCTCGGTCTGCACCGGGGCGGCTCCACTTCTCAGACCTTAACGGTCATCGAAGCTGTCTCGCAGGAATGTCCATACGTGATAAACACGCAGGGCATTCACGACGAGGTTCCACGCACGTCGTGCAAACTTAGACATACTCGGCCCTCCATGAGTTGGGCCTTACCTCCAGCGCACTTACCGGAACATGTGAGCCTTTGGATGCGGGTCAACGCTTCCTGTGAGGCGGCTGGGTTTTGGTTCCTCCCGCATGAATCCGGCACGGATTACTAGCCCGTGGCGTTCGGTCCATAATTCCGCGCGCATACCCAACCACCTCAAAACGACATACATGGAACGGAGGTGATACTAACCAACATCTCGATCAAAGGTGTGACAAGTGACGATAAAACCTGATGTGATGATCAGCTAATTTATTGCCAATTTTTGCAGCTAGTGTTGAGTAAACTCAAAGTGCAAGCGTTGAAAAAAACCGACAATCGTCAAGCCTTGCGTGATGCGATAACCGGCATTAATATCTGTTGGGTGGGTCAACGCTTCCTGTTAGAACGCAACCCCAGCCACTCACTGGGTTTGCACAAAAAAACCGCCCTACTAAGGCGGTTTTTTATTGCCTGCGATTTACCCCTCAGCCCTCGCCTTCCTCGACAAACACCAGCCGATTGCCAAACGGATCGTGGATGCTCATCTCCCGCGAACCCCAGGGCATTTCTTCAACGCCTGGCTTGGCAAAACGATAGTCCTTGCCCTGCAATTGCTGCTGATAGGCGTCTACACCCTGCGCCTGAATCCGCACCGCCGCACCCGGCGATGCATCGCCATGGTGCTCGGACAAATGCAGTACGCACTCACCCAACGACACCTGCAGATACAACGGAAAATTCGCCTCGAAGCGATGCTGCCAATCGACCTTGAACCCAAGGAAGTCGACATAAAACTCCAACGCCTTGGCCTCGTCGAAAATCCGCAGGATGGGGGTGACTTTTCCTAAGTGCATGGCAACCGCTCCGTGTGTAAGAGCGCCCACTATAGAGTCGAAAACCCAGCCCGCAAATCCCCACTGCGCGCCAGGAACCGCCCCGGCCGCTGACCATTCGGCTGCCCGTCGCTGTAGCTCAACACGCCGTTGACCCACACGCCATCAATCCCTTCTGCCGCCTGCTGCGGCGCCTTGAAATCCGCCACATCGCGCACGCGCAACGGATCGAACAGCACCAAGTCGGCCCAGTGCCCTACACAGATTTCGCCCCGCTCCGACAAACCGAACCGCGCCGCCGACAAGCCGGTCATCTTATGCACCGCCGTGTGCAGCGGGAACAGCCCGACGTCCCGACTGAAGTGGCCCAACACCCGCGGAAACGCGCCCCACAAGCGCGGATGCGGGAACGGATCTTCGGGCAACCCATCCGACCCGACCATCGACAGCGGATGCGCAAGGATACGGCGCACATCCGCTTCGTCCATGCCGTAATACACCGCCCCCGCCGGTTGCAGGCGACGGGCCGCGTCCATCAGCGAAACATCCCACTCGGCGGCGATCGCCTGCAAGTCGCGCCCGCCCATTTCCGGGTGCGCGGTCGACCAGGTGATGGTGATGCGAAACGCATCGGTGACTTGCTTGAGATCCAGGGTCGAAGAACTCGCCGCATAGGGGTAACAATCACACCCCACCGGATGGGTTTTCGCCGCCTGCTCCAGCGCCGCCAACAGCTGCGGACTACGCCCCCAGTTACCCGCGCCGGCACATTTGAGGTGGGAAATGATCACCGGCACCTGAGCATGCCGACCGATCAGAAACGCCTCGTCCATGGCCGCCAGCACCGGCTCGAACTCACTGCGCAGATGGGTGGTGTACACCGCGCCGAACGCCGTCAGTTCTTCGCTCAGTTGCAGCACTTCATCGGTCTCGGCATTGAACGCGCTGGCGTAGGCCAGGCCGGTGGATAAGCCAAGGGCGCCATCCTCCAGGCTTTCGCGCAACTGCGTGCGCATCGCGGCGATTTCATCGAAAGTGGCACTGCGATGCAGGTCGTCCATATGGTTGCTGCGCAGCGCCGTGTGGCCGATCAGCGCCGCGACGTTGACCGCCGGCTGGGCGCGTTCCACGGCGGCGCGGTAATCGGCAAAACGCGGATAGGTGAACGCTTCACGCGGGCCCAGCAGGTTCATCGGGTCCGGCGGCTCACCGCGCAAACTCACCGGCGAGGCGCTGATACCGCAGTTGCCGACAATCACCGTGGTCACGCCCTGGCTGAGCTTGGGCAGCATCTGCGGCTGACGGATCACCACCGTGTCATCGTGGGTGTGTACATCGATAAACCCCGGCGCCAACACCCGGCCGCGGGCGTCGATCACCTGTGTGGCCAGCGCGGCCGACAAGTCGCCGATCGCCTCGATACGCCCGTCGCGCAGCCCCACATCGGCGACATACCCAGGCGTGTTGCGGCCATCCATGATCAGCGCCTGGCGGATCAGCGTGTCGTACTGCATATCAGTCTCCCAGCGGCAGGCTGTCGGGCCCGCCGCGATAGTCGTCGAGGGCCAGCTTGATGCGGCGCAGGCGTTCTTGGTTGTCGTCCGGCATGGCCAGCGCCAGCTCGGTGGCGAGCAGGTCGATGGCCAGCAGCATGCCGTAGCGCGCCGCCGTGGGTTTGTAGATGAAGCTGGTTTCGGCCGGTTGCAGCGCCAGTACCACATCCGCCAGCCCGGCCAGGGGTGAAGCGGCCAGGGTGATGGCGACGATGGGCGTGTCGTAGTTGCGCGCCAGGGCCACCACGTCCAGCAACTCCGGGGTGAGGCCGCTGAGCGAACAAACGATCAGCGCCTGCTCGGGCCCCAGCGTCGCCGCCGTGACGCGCATCATCACCGGGTCATGGCAGGCGGCAATCGGATAGCCCAGGCGCACCAGACGCACTTGCAACTCCTCGCTGCACAGGCTCGACGGGCCGCCCATGCCGAACGCGTGGATCATCCGCGCCTTGCCCAGCAGGCTGACCGCATCGACGAAGCCGGCCTGATCGAACCCCGACAAGTGCTGGCGCAACGTCGCTTCGATATCGCCGAGAATCTGCCGATGAAACCCCGACTGCTCAGGCTTGCCCGCCGGGTCGAGGAAGCGGCTGCCCACGCCACTGGCCTGGGCCAGTTGCAGGCGCAAGTCGCGCAAATCCCGGCACCCGACGCTGCGCGCAAACCGCGACAACGTCGCGGTGCTGACCTCGGCGCGTTGGGACAACGCCTCCAGGCTAGCCGACGCGGCAAAGCCCACGTCATCGAGCATCAGCTTGGCGATACGCCCTTCGCCAGCACTGAAAGACGCCTGGCGGGCGCGGATCTGGTAGAGGATGTCCATGGAGGCTCCGGGTTACAGGACGCAGGACAGACCATACGTCAGACCGAAGGCGACCAGCGAAATCAGGGTCTCCAACACGGTCCAGGTCTTGAAGGTCTGGATCACAGTCATATTGAAGTATTCCTTGATCAGCCAGAAGCCGCCGTCGTTGACGTGGGAAAAGATCACCGAACCCGCCCCGGTCGCCAGCACCAGCAATTCAGGGTGTGGATAACCCAGGCCCAGCGCAACCGGCGCAACCACCCCGGAAGCGGTGGTCATGGCCACGGTGGCCGAGCCGGTGGCGATACGCATCAACGCGGCGAACAGCCAGCCCATCACCAGCGGCGACAGGTTGAACGCATGGGCCAGGCCGAGGATTTCGTTGGTCACGCCGGCGTCCACCAGAATCCGGTTCAACCCGCCGCCCGCGCCCACCAGCAAGGTGATACTCGCGGTCGGCGCCAGGCATTCGTTGGTGAACTTGAGGATCGACTCGCGGTTGAAACCCTGCGCCAGGCCGAGGGTCCAGAAACTCACCAGGGTCGCCACCAGCAGCGCGATCACCGAGTTGCCGATAAACAACAGGAACTGGTTGAAACCGCTGCCGGGCGTGGAAATCAGATTGGCCCAGCCGCCGATCATCATCAGCACCACCGGCAACAGAATGGTGCCCATGGTCAGGGCGAAACTCGGCAAACGGCTGCGTGGCTCGCGCTCGATGAACTGGCGCTCCAGCGGGTTTTCCGCTGGCAGGTGAATGCGCGGCACGATGAACTTGGCGTACAGCGGGCCGGCGATGATCGCCGTGGGAATGCCGATCAAAATCGCATAGAGCACGGTCTGCCCGACCGAGGCGTTATACGCCAGCACCGCCATCATCGCCGCCGGGTGCGGCGGCACCAGCGCATGCACCACCGACAGGCCGGCAACCATCGGCAAGCCGACCATCAGGATCGACACCCCCACACGCCGCGCCACGGTAAAGGCGATCGGCACCAGCAACACAAAACCGACCTCGAAAAACAGCGGCAGCCCCACCAGAAAGGCAATGCACACCATCGCCCAATGGGCGTTGCGCTCGCCGAACCGGTTGATCAGCGTGCGCGCCACCTGCTCGGCGCCGCCGGATTCAGCCATCATCTTGCCGAGCATGGTGCCCAGCGCGACCACCAGGGCGATATGCCCCAGGGTTTTGCCGACGCCCGCTTCGTAGGAGCCCATGATGGTGTCCGCCGGCATCCCGGCCATCAGCGCCAGGCCGATGGACACCAGGGTGATGACGATAAACGGGTTGAGTCGGTAACGTGCAATCAGCACGATCAAAGCAATGATGGCGATGGCGGCGTATGCCAATAGCCCGAAGCCCGGTGATGCGGCCATGCGGTACTCCTCGGAAAGGGTCACGTCGAATTGGTTGTGAAACTCATAAATCATTACCGAGGAGCATTTTCAATTTTTATGAAAGTAATTTTCGCCCACAGATAAGCGCTGTCGCGTTGGGACATGCCCAACGGCCGCGCATGAAAATTCGGGGGGTGTTCTTACATCAAATTCAGAAAAGACCGGAAACTCAACGCGCACGCTTGAGTCTTAAAATGCGCCCCCACGAACATCCAGGACACTCGATCATGACCCGCACCTCTCTCACCGCCTGCGCCCTGCTGCTCGCCCTGTGCGGCAGCGCGTCGGCCGCCGACAACGCCGCACTGAAGAAATGCATGGACAGCGCCAACACGACCGTGGACATGGTCAAGTGCAACACCCAACAGGCCAAGGTGCAGGACAAACGCCTGAACACCGCCTACCAGACCGCCCTCGCCGCCCAGGAAGGCGCGCGCAAGCAGCAATTGCAGGACGTGCAGCGCCTGTGGATCAAATACCGCGATGCCAATTGCGCCTTTGCCGGCAGTGCCACCGGCGGCAGCATCGATCAGGTCAACGGCTCCGCCTGTGTGCTGGACATGACCCAGACCCGCGCCCAGGAACTGGAAGACCTGGTCGGGCCGTAATGAATGAAAACCCTCGCCCTCCCGTAGGAGCGAGCTTGCTCGCGAAAATCGTCAACGATGACGCGTGTTGTCTGGATAGACGTGGCGCTCTCGGGTTTTTCGCGAGCAAGCTCGCTCTTACAGGGGTTGCGGTCAGTCGTGATGGACCTTGGCGCGCTTGAGCAGCTTCTTGCAGCGCTCGGACAAATGCAGCACGCGCAGATGCTTGCCGGCCTTGCTGTAACGCTCGCGCAAGGTCATCAGCGCGGCAATCGCGGAGTAGTCGACAACGCTCAGGTGGCGGCAATCCAGCGTCACCGCGGCCGGGTCGTTGGCCGGGTCGAATTGATTCAAAAACGGCGTGGTCGAGGCAAAGAACAACGTGCCATGCACGCGGTAGAGTTTGCTGCCGTCCGCTTCCAGATATTCATCGGCGTACAGTTCACGCGCCTGTTGCCAGGCGAAGTTCAGCGCTGCGATTACGATCCCGCAGAGCACCGCCGTGGCCAGGTCGGTGAACACGGTGATCACGGTCACCGCGATGATCACCAGCACGTCATTGAGCGGCACCTTGTTGATCACCCGCAGCGACGCCCAGGCGAAGGTCTGCTGCGACACCACGAACATCACCCCGACCAGCGCCGCCAGCGGGATGCGCTCGATCAGCGGTGACAGAAACAGAATGAACAACAGGATCATCACCCCAGCCAAGACCCCGGACAAACGTCCGCGTCCGCCGGAGCTGAGGTTGATCACGGTTTGCCCGATCATCGCGCAACCGCCCATGCCGCCGAACAGGCCCGAGAGCATATTCGCCGCGCCCAGGGCCATGCTTTCGCGGTCGGGGTAGCCGCGGCTCTCGGTGATTTCGTCGGTGAGGTTGAGGGTCAACAGGGTTTCCAGCAGGCCGACCATCGCCATCAGAAACGCGTAGGGCGCGATGATGCCGAGGGTATCCAGGCTCCAGGGGATCTGCGGCAGTGCGAAGCTCGGCAGGCCACCGGCGATGTGGGCCATGTCGCCCAGCGTGCGCGTCGGCAAGCCCAGCAGGTACACCGCCAGGCCCACGCCGAGGATCGCCACCAGAGCGGGCGGCACGGCACGGGTCAGGCGCGGCAACAGGTAGACGATGGCCATGGTCACCAGCACCAGGCCGCTCATCACATACAGCGGCGTGCCGCTGAGCCAGGTATCACCGCTCTTGAAATGCTCCAACTGCGCCAGGGCAATGATGATCGCCAGGCCGTTGACGAACCCCAGCATCACCGGGTGCGGCACCATCCGCACCAGCTTGCCCAGGCGCAGCAGGCCGAAGACCAGCATAATCAGCCCGCCCAGCAGCACCGTCGCGAGCAAATACTCCACGCCGTGTTGCACCACCAGCGCGACGATCACCACCGCCATCGACCCTGCGGCGCCAGAGACCATTCCCGGCCGCCCGCCGAACAATGCCGTGAGGGTGCAGATGATGAACGCGCCGTAGAGCCCCATCAGCGGGTTGAGGTGTGCCACCAGGGCAAAGGCGATGCACTCGGGCAGCAAGGCAAAAGACGTGGTGAGGCCGGCCAGGGCGTCGGCGCGAAGACGGGTGAGGTTCATGAGGTACCGGGCATTGCGGGGAATAAGGCGGGGAATGGTACGGAAATGCGGTCGGTGGTGCCAGTGAAGCGTCAGGGCAGATTGACCGGGATGCCCCGTTCGCGGGCAAGCCCACTCCCATGGTTTGATCGGTGCACCCGTTATCGAGGTGTGAACACCGTCAAATGTGGGAGTGGGCTTGCCCGCGAAGGGTACACCACGGTCTCACGCCGACATCAGACCATCTCGCGGCGAATCCACTCCACCACCGATGTGCGCTTGGGCACCCATCCCAACAATTCACGGGCATGCTTGCCGCGCACCCGGCTGTTGGAGCCCAGGCCGTAATTGGCCATTTCATAGCCCCATTCGGCTTCTGCGTCGGCCAACGGCCAGTCCTGCGGCTTGCCCAGGTTCAGGGCTTCGGCGATGGCGGTGGTCATGTCGATGAACGCCGCTTCACCGCTTTCCACGAAGTAGAACGTGCCCGGCACATTCTTCTCCAGCGCCAGCAGATAGAGCGCGACCACGTCCTCGATATGCACATTGGACCAGATGTTCTGCCCCGTACCGACATGGCGCACCACCCCGCTCTTGCGCGCCTGCTTGAGCAAGCGCGGCAGTTGCACGCTGTCGCGCTTCACGCCCAGGCTGTGGCCGTAGATCAGGGTGTTGCAGATCACCGCCGAGTTCACCCCGTCTTGGGCGGCTGCCAGGATCAGGTTGTCGATGGCGACACGTGCGGCCTTGTCGACGGTCGGTTCCGGCAGGTGGTCCTCGAAGTAGATGATATCGCTGGCCTTGCCGCCCGATGCATCGCCGACGATGCTCGAACCGCTGGTGTGCAGGAACGGTTTGTTCGAACCTTTCAAGGCGGCCAACAGCGTTTCCACCGCCGCGCGATGGTCGCTGCTGGCGGCGTTGATCACCGCGTCGGCCTGCCTGGCCTGTTCGGTCAACACCGCACGGTCGTCCAGGGTGCCGATGACCGGGGTGATGCCCAGGGCCGTCATCTCGGCGGCTTGCTCGGCGCTGCGCACCAGGCCCGTCACATGGTGGCCGGCCTTGACCAGGCCGGTGGCGATGGAGCCGCCGATAAATCCGGCGGCGCCGGTAACGAATACGTTCATGGAGGTCTCTCCTGACTGAGTAAGTGATGGGCCCAGTATCAAGCCCCCATCCCTGGCGAATAAGACCGTGTTGCCCAATTCAATCTTGCGCGCAGGTCACGAATCAGCAGGCGTACCGCGCCAGCTTGGCCTGGATGAAGTCCAGGAAGCATTGGATGCGCAAGGCCAGTTGCGAGTTGCGGTAAAACACCGCGTGGATCGGCTGGCGATAACCGCTGTTGAAGGCTTCCAGCAGCGGCACCAGGCGCCCGGCGTCGATGTCGTCGCTGGTCATGAAGTTCGACAGGCAGCCAATGCCCTGCGCTTCAAGCGCCAGCTGGCGCACGGTTTCACCGCTGGACGCAGCAATGCCGGGCTCGATCAGCCAGCGGTCGCCCGCCACGTGGCGCAACGGCCAGTGGTTGAGCGTCTCGGTCTGGGTGAAACCGAGCAAGGTGTGCTCGGCCAACTCGGCGACCGTGGTCGGCGTACCGTACTGCTTGAGGTAAGCGGGGCTGGCGAGGATATGCAGCGGGGTGCAGCCCAGGGACCGCGCATGTAGGGTGGAATCGGCCAGCGCGCCGATACGAATCGCAATGTCGGTGCTCTGCTCCAACAGGTCGATGATCAAGTCATCACTGTTCAACTCCAGCTGGATCTCTGGGTACAGCCCGCGAAACTCGGCGATGTACGGCACGATCCCATGCAGCATGAACGGCACGGCGGCGTTGATGCGCAAGCGCCCCGCCGGTTTTTTCTGGCGCGACGACAAGCGTTCCTCCAGATCATCCATCTGCGCCAGGATCACCTTGGCCTGTTCGAAGAAGTACTTGCCCTCCTCGGTCAGGTCCATGCGCCGCGTGGTGCGGTTGATCAGCGTGGTGTCGAGCTTGGCTTCCAGGCGCGACAAGGTGCGGCTGACCGCCGATGGTGTCTGCCCGACCTGCTCCGCCGCTGCCGAAATCGAGCCGCACTCAATCACGTTGACGAAGATCTGTAGCTCATCGGATCGGGCTTTCACAGGCTGTCCTCTTTCTCGGTTCAGCGCAGCTTACACCGAGAGGTCGAACACCTGCGCCAGATGCTGCTCGTAGCGCGCCACATCGGCGTCGATGGCCGGGCGCTTCATGACGTCCACGCAGAGGAACGTCGGCAAGGCCGTCATGCCGAGGAACTCATTGGCCTTGTGAAACGCGAAGTACACCGCGTCCACGCCTTTGCCCTCAAAGAAATCGCTCGGGTCGTCGAAGGCTTGCTGCGGGGCGTTCCAGGTCAGCGACAACATGTATTGCTTGCCGTGGATCAGGCCGCCGCTGCCGTATTTCTGCGAGGCGTCGGAACGGGTACGGCCATCGCTGGCGTAGAGGCTGCCGTGGCCTTCGGTGAAGACTTCGTCGATGTACTTCTTCACGATCCATGGCGCGCCCATCCACCAGCCGGGCATCTGGTAGATGATCACGTCGGCCCAGAGGAATTTGGCGACTTCTTCGGCCACATCGTAGCCTTCATCAATATGCGTGACCTTGACGTCGATACCGCCACGGTCGAGCACAGCCACGGCAGCGTCATGCAGGGTGGTGTTGTAGCGACCGTCGGAGTGGGCGAATTTTTTACCGCCGTTGAGCAGCAGGACTTTTTTCATGGGGGGAGCGCCTTGAGATTAAAAATGTCTGAAGGCAGGGTATCGATGTGCCTTGCGCGGAATAAGCCTTGGCGCGGCAAAATACATTTGACTAAAAATCACGAATCAAACTCTATTATTGCCTTTATCCACTGATCAACAGATGCGCGCCCAACAGCGCCATGCCGATAAAAAACACCCGTTTGAACAACACGGCACTGATCCGTTGGCGCAACGCCTGCCCCAGCCACATGCCCAACAAGGCCGGCGCCAGCGCCAACAACGAGGCATTGATCTCACCGCCGCCGAGACTGCCGCGCCAGGCCAACCCAGCCGCCAGCGCCAGTGTCGATACACTGAACGACAGCCCCAATGCCTGCACCAACTGATCGCGATTCAACCCCAGCGCCTGCAGATACGGCACCGCCGGAATCACGAAGACGCCGGTGGCCGAGGTGATCAGGCCGGTGACCAGCCCACACACCGGCGCCAACCAACGCTCGGTCGCGGGCGTCACCTTGAATGCGGGCAGGAACAGCCCACTCAACGCATACACCAGCAAGGCCGCGCCCAATGCGCGCACCACCCCGGCGCCACTGCCCATTCCCAGCCACAGCGTGCCCAACCCGGTGCCGAGGACAATCAACAGCAACAGCGGCCACAAGCGCTTGAGCAACACGCTCAAGTGGCCGCCGAAAGCCAGTTGCCAGAGGTTGGTCACCGTCGAAGGGATGAGCAGCAACGCCGCAGCCTGCGTCGGCAACATAGCCAGGCCGAGCAAGCCCATGGCGACGGTGGGCAGGCCCAGGCCAATCACACCTTTGACGGTGCCGGCCAGCAGGAAGGTGCCGATCACCAGCAGGGTCAGGGCGGGGCCGAGGTTTTGGTAGAACGCGAGGAATGTCTGCATGGCGGGATTGTGAGGGCTTTCGCCGGGGTTGGAAATTCGCCATATACTGAGGCAGCCTCTTGTTTTGCGTGAGGCTGATGCCGCCATCGCGGGCAAGCCCACTCCCACTGTTGAAATGCATTCCAAGTGTGGGAGCGGGCTTGCTCGCGATAGCGCCAGTCCAGCGAAAGGAAATCTTCCAGCCATGCACTTTGACCTGATCGACCTGCGCCTCTACCTGCACGTCCTCGATGCCGGCAACATCACCGCCGGTGCCAGCCGCAGCCACTTGTCCCTGGCCGCCGCCAGCGCGCGCATCCGCGCGATGGAAGCTGCGCTCGGGGTTGAATGCCTTGAACGCGGCCGCCGTGGCGTCACGCCGACGGCTGCGGGCCAGGCCTTGGCGCGTCATGCCCGGCTGTTGCTGCAACAGGCCGAGCACCTGCAACAGGACCTGGCGGAATACGCCAACGGCGTCAAAGGCCAGGTGCGCCTGCTGTGCAACACCACCGCCCTCAGCGAATACCTGCCGGAACTGCTCGCGGATTTCCTGCGCGACCATCCCAACCTGGACATCGACCTGCAGGAACTGCCCAGCCTGCGCATCACCCAGGCCTTGCGCCAGGGCACCGCAGACCTCGGGATCATCTCCGACGCGGTGGACACCCACGGCTTGCAGACCCTGGCGTTTCGCGACGATCCGCTGGTGCTGGTCATGCCGCTGGAGCATCCGTTGGCGGCAAGTACGGTGAGTTTTATCGACAGCCTGCATTACGACTATGTGGGCCTGGCCGCCCACAGCGCGCTGGCGGTGTACCTGGAAGAACAGGCGTTGCACGCGGGGTTTCGCTTGCACACGCGGATCCGCGCCGAGGGTTTTGACGGCGTGCTGCGCATGGTCGCACGCGGCGCGGGCCTGGGGATCGTGCCCCAGGCGGCGCTGGCGCGCTGGCCGTTGGCGCAGCGCGTCAAGGCCCAGCCGTTGCGAGAAGCTTGGGCCTGTCGAACGCTGCTGTTATGCGCGCGCTCGTTCGAACACCTGCCGGGTTATGCCAGGGCCTTGCTCGACGCCTTGGCCCTGCCCTTGCGGAAAAATCCGTAATACACCGCCGACAGAATCAGCAGGAACGGCACGCCGAACACCAAGGTCATCTTGAACGCATCGGTGAAATACGTAGTGATCATCACCGCGCCCATCAGCACCAGGCCCAGCAGCGTACTGTAGGGAAACAGGCGCAGCTGGAACGACAACTTCGCCCCGCCATGACGCTTGCGATAACGGCGGAAGAACAGGTGCGTCAGGAAGATCATGAACCAGGTGAAGATCGCGCCGAACATCGAGATCGCCATCATCAGCGTGAACGAGCTTTCCGGGTAGACCACGTTAAGCAAGGTCGCCAGGCCGATGCCCGAACTGGACAGCAACAAGGCGTTCAGCGGGATGCCGCTCTTGCTCAACGCACCCATGGACTTGGGCGCAAAGCCGGCGCGGGACAGGCTGAACATCATGCGCGTGGTGATGTAGAGCTGGCTGTTCATCGCTGACAGCGCCGCGATCAGGATCACGAAATTCATCACCCCGGTGGCGCCGGGAATGCCGAGGGTCTGCATCACTGTGACGAACGGGCTCTGCGTCTGCCCGGCCTGGTTCCACGGCACGATGGCCAGCATCAGCGCCAGGGTCAGCAGGTAAAACACCACCAGGCGCGCGATGGTCGCGCGAAAGGCTTTCTTCACCGCCTGCTCCGGGTCGGCCGCTTCACCGGCGGCGACGGCGATCATCTCTACGCTCAAGTAGCTGAAGATCGAGACGATCACTGCGATCCACATACCGCTCAAGCCATGCGGGAAAAAGCCGTCGTGGGCCGTGTAGTTCTGCACCCCGTACTGCGGGTTACCGGAGCCGAACACCACGTACACCGCGAGGAGGATGAAACCGACGATGGCGCTGATCTTGATCGTCGAAAACCAGTATTCGAAGTTGCCGAAGGTTTTCACGCTGATGGCATTGAGCAGGATCAGCACGCTGGAGAACGACACGATCCACACCCACTCCGGCACGTTGGCGAACCAGTACTTCATGTACATCGCCACCGCCGTGACCTCGGCGCCCACCGCCAGCACAATCGCCGCCCAATAGGCGTAGCGCACCAGGAACCCGGCCAGCGGGCTGATGTAGAACTCGGCGTAGGCCCCGAAGGAGCCGGAGGTGGAATGGGCCACCGTCATCTCCGCCAGGCAGCCCATCAGCAGCAAGGTGATCAACGCTCCAATGGCGTAACTCAGCAGCACGCTGGGCCCGGCATAGCCGATGGCATAGGCGCTGCCCATGAACAGCCCGGTGCCAATGGCGCCACCGATGGCGATCATGCTCATCTGGCCGGAAGTGAGCTGGCGCCTCAGGCCCAGTTCGCGGTGGGTGATTTCTGCAAAGCCGTCGTTTGGCGTGGTCACGTGGTGTGCCCCTTATTGTTGTGATTGCACGATTTGTCTGTTGCCGCAGATCCCTGTGGGAGGGGGCTTGCTGGTGATAGCAGTCGTTCAGTCGATACCTAGGTGACTGATCCGCCGCCATCGGGGGCAAGCCCCCTCCCACATTGAGCGTGCGTCAGGCACTCAATGGATGTACACCGCAGACCCCATATAGCAGTCTTTCAGTTGATACCTAGGTGACTGATCCGCCGCCATCGGGGGCAAGCCCCCTCCCACATTGAGCCTGCGTCAGACACTCAATGGATGAACACCGCAGCCCCCATATAGCAGTCTTTCAGTTGATACCTAGGTGACTGATCCGCCGCCATCGGGGGCTAGCCCCCTCCCACATTGAGCCTGCGTCAGACACTCAATGGATGAACACCGCAGCCCCCCTGTGGGAGGGGGCTTGCCCCGATGGCGGTGTGTCGGTCGCCGGATTCACACGCTGATACAGCGCTATCGGGAGCAAGCTCCCTCCCCCCATTGTTGTCGGTGTTTGTTCAGGTGACGCTGTTACGGACCTTGAATTGCGCCTGGTCCCAGGTGCGGTTGTCGAGGATCTCACCGAGGATTTCCACGGCGTCCCACACTTCGGTAAAGCAGGTGTACAGCGGCGTAAAACCAAAACGCATGATGCGCGGCTCGCGGTAGTCGCCAATCACTCCACGGGCAATCAGTGCCTGGATCACCGCATAACCTTCAGGGTGTTCGAAGCTCACATGGCTGCCGCGTCTGGCGTGCTCACGCGGGGTGATCAACACCAGGCCGTGGGCGGCGCAGCGGGCTTCAACCAGTGCGATAAACAGGTCGGTCAAGGCCAGGGATTTGCCGCGCAGGCTGGCCATGTCGGTCTGCTCGAAAATCTCCAGGCCGCATTCCACCATGGCCAGCGAGGTGATCGGCTGGGTGCCGCACAGGTAACGGGCGATGCCGGCACTCGGTGCATAACGCGTCTCCATGGCGAACTGCCGGGTATGCCCGAACCAGCCCGACAACGGCTGGCGCACCACGTCCACCAGCGCCGGGTTGACCCACACGAACGCCTGGGAACCAGGGCCGCCATTGAGGTATTTGTAGGTGCAACCGATCGCATAATCGGCGCCGGCCTGGTGCAGGTCGATGGGCACCGCACCTGCCGAATGCGCCAGGTCCCAGAGGCTCAGCGCGCCGCACTCGTGGCTCAACGCGGTGAGCGCGTGCATGTCGTACATGTAGCCGGTCTTGTAGTTGACGTGGGTGAGCATCACCACCGCCACGTCCGGGTCGATGGCCTGGGGCAGTTCGTCCGGGCTGTTGACCAGGCGCAGCGAATAGCCCTGTTGCAGCAACTCGGCGAGGCCTTCGGCGATGTACAGGTCGGTGGGGAAGTTGCTCGCTTCGCTGACGATCACCTTGCGCTGCGGCGCGCGTTGGCGCTGCACGCTCAAGGCGGCGCTGAGCACCTTGAACAGGTTGATGGAAGTGGTATCGGTGATCACCACTTCGCCCTCCCCCGCGCCGATCAACGGTGCCAGGCGATTGCCCAGGCGCTGGGACAAGTCCGCCCAACCCGCGCTGTTCCAGCTGCGAATCAAGCCATTGCCCCACTCCTCGGCGATCACCTGCTGCGCCCGCGCAAGCGCGGCCACCGGACGTGCGCCGAGGGAGTTGCCGTCAAGGTAGATCACCCCCTGCGGCAAGGCGAACTGGTGGCGCAGCGGCGCCAACCGGTCCTGGTCGTCAAGGGCTTGGCAATGGCTTCGAGTGATCATGGGCTGTCCTGGTTTTTATAAGTGAAGATGCCGTAAATAATGAGCGAAGTTTTAGAGAATTTTCGTGCAAAGTTGTGGGCAACAGGCTAATTAAGCTGTAGGAAATTCGAAGTTCAACCGAAAACACGCGGATTTATTCTAAGCATGATTCTCGACGCCACCGACCTGCGCCTCCTGCATTTCCTGCAACAGGACGGCCGTATCAGCAACCAGGAACTCGCGGAAAAAGTCGCGCTGTCGCCCTCCGCCTGCCTGCGCCGTCTGCGCCTGTTGGAAAGCGAAGGCATCATCAGCGGCTATCGGGCGGTGTTGAATGCCGAGCGGTTGGGGATCGAACTCGAGGCCATCGTCCACCTGTCGGTGCGCCAGGACGTGGAGGACTGGCACGAGACGTTTATCCAGAAGGTGCAAGGCTGGCCGGAAGTGGCCAGCGCCTACGTGATCACCGGCGCCAGCAACTACGTGCTGCGGGTGCAGGCGCGCAACCTCAAGCACTTTTCGGACTTTATCGTGAACCACCTGAACCGCACGGCGGGGGTGATGGATATCCGTTCGGAGATCGTGTTGCAGAAGATCAAGGATCGCGATGAAGTGTTGGACCTGGTGTTGCGCAAATAGTCAGCCACGCCACAAAACAATGTGGGAGGGTGGCTTGCCCCCGATAGCCGTGTGTCAGTCACTTAAATGTTTACTGATCCGCCGCTATCGGGAGCAAGCTCCCTCCCACATTTTTTGACCGTGCTGATCAATCTTCCAATGCACGCACCCGCTGCATGCGCTTTTGCTCCAGCGGCGCATCGGCAAGCTGCACCTCGAAGTCAAAATCGATCTGCGCAAAGCGCCCTTCCACACCCAGTTCCCGCGCCAGCTGCTGATCGTCGCTGAAGCGAATTTCGGCAATCAATTCATCCCGTGTCGCGTAGGCAAAATCATCGTGCAGGTACGGGTCGTCCGACAGGTTGATCTGCGTGGTCAGGTGCCGATGCCCCGGCGCCGAGATGAAGAAGTGAATATGCGCCGGCCGCTGCCCGTGGCGTCCCAACTGATTGAGCAACTGCTGGGTCGGCCCGGTCGGCGGGCAGCCATAACCCGACGGCACGATGCTGCGAAAACGGAAGTTGCCGTGGGCATCGGTCTCGATGCGGCGGCGCAGGTTGAATTCCGACTGCGCGGTGTCGAACCAGGAATAAGTGCCGCCGGTATTGGCCTGCCACACATCGACAATCGCCCCGGCCAACGGTTTGCCCTGCGTGTCCCGTACCTGGCCGCGCATGAACAGCGGCACGCCCGGGTCCTGGCCGTCGTCCAGGCGCGCTTCGTATTTCGACAGCGGCGCCCCCGCCACATACAGCGGGCCTTCGATGGTGCGCGGGGTGCCGCCGGTTTTGCCGGTCTCTTCGTCGGCGGCGTCCATCAACAGGTCCAGGTAATGCTCCAGGCCGAGCCCGGCGGCGAGCAAACCGGCTTCCTGGTGTTGGCCCAATTCGTTGAGGTAGTTGACCGCCGCCCAGAACTCTTCGGGGGTGACTTCCAGGTCTTCGATGATGTTCACCGTGTCCCGCAGGATCCGGTAAATCAGCGTCTTGGTGCGCGGGTTGCCGCTTTCGCTGCGGTGGCCGCTGGCTTCATCGAGAAACTGTTGGGCGTGGGCAGTCTGGGACAGTCGGATGGACATGGTGCAATCCTCATCTTGTAATTATTGGGGATAAAACAGGCTCAGCGGTCGTCCGCGTGGATCGACGACGGGTGCCGGCACAGCGCATTCACTTCGATGGCCATGTAGGGATAAAGCGGCAGTTGCATCAGCAGGTCGTGCAGTTCCTGCACGCTGTCGACATCGAACACGCTGTAGTTGGCGTAGAGCCCGGCGATGCGCCACAGATGGCGCCATTTGCCCTCTTGCTGCAGGCGCTGCGCCAGGGCTTTTTCGTCGGCCTTGAGGCTGGCGGCACGTTCGGGGTTCATGTCGACGGGCAGGTGTACGCTCATTTTTACGTGGAACAACATGGCAGGCGCCTCTTAGTGGTTGTCACGACGGAAGAACGCCAGGCGCTCCTCATCGATGGCCAGGCCCAGGCCCGGTGCGGTGCTGACATGCAGCTGGAAATCGCGGTACACCAGCGGCTCGGTGAGGATGTCTTCGGTGAGCAGCAGCGGGCCGAACAGCTCGGTGCCCCACGCCAGTGTGTCCAGGGTGAGAAACGCATGGGCCGAGGCCAGGGTGCCGAGGCCGCCTTCGAGCATGGTGCCGCCGTACAGGCCGATCCCGGCCGCTTCGGCAATCGCGGCCGTGCGCAACACCGCGCGCGGGCCGCCGTTTTTGGCGATCTTGAGGGCGAACACCGAAGCCGCGCCTTCGCGGGCCAGGTTGAAGGCGTCCTCGACACATTCGATGGATTCGTCGGCCATGATCGGCACCGGGCTCGACATCTGAAGCCGAGCCATGCCGCCGCGGTTGTTGCGCGAGATCGGCTGTTCGATCAGGTCGATAGCGTTGTCGCCGAGCACCTTGCAGGCGCGCAGGGCGACGGCTTCATCCCAGGCCTGGTTGACATCGACGCGCACGCTGGCGCGCTCGCCCAGGGCTTTTTTGATCGCGATCACATGGGCCAGGTCGGCACTGACCTCACCGGCGCCGATCTTCAATTTGAAGACGCGGTGACGGCGCAGGTCGAGCATCTTCTCGGCTTCGGCAATGTCCTGCTCGGTGTTGCCGCTGGCCAGGGTCCAGGCCACCGGCAACGCATCGCGCACACGGCCGCCGAGCAGCTCGCTGACCGGCAGGTGCAGGCGTTTGCCCAGCGCGTCGAGCAAGGCGCTTTCGATGGCGGACTTGGCGAAGGTGTTGCCGCGAATGCTGCGCGCCAGGCGCAACATGGCGGCATTGATGTTGTTCGCGTCCTGGCCGATCAGCAGCGGGGCGAAGTGGCGGTCGATGTTGATCTTGATGCTGTCGGGGCTTTCGTTGCCGTAGCTCAGGCCGCCGATGGTGGTGGCTTCGCCGTGGCCTTCGATGCCGTCGGCGCAACGCAGGCGGACGATCACCAGGGTCTGGTTCTGCATCGTGTGCATCGCCAGCTTGTGCGGGCGGATAGTGGGGAGGTCGACGATGATGGTTTCGATCGACTCGATGGCACAAATCGGCATGGCTATACCCGTTGGGTTCTTTATAGATTTGAGCCGATTCTGTGCCGCATTTTTCCTGGCTTCCAATATAGAATTGGTCTCGCACAATACCTTCAAGGTATCAAAGGAGCTGTCATGGAACTGCGACATCTGCGCTATTTCCAGGTGCTGGGCGAGACCCTCAACTTCACCCGCGCCGCCGAACGCCTGCACATCGCCCAGCCGCCGTTGAGTCGGCAGATCCAGCAATTGGAGGATGAATTGGGCGTAATACTGCTCGAGCGCGGCCGACCGCTGCGGCTGACCGAGGCCGGGCGGTTTTTCTATGAACACGCCACTGTGCTGCTGGAGCAGTTGGGCAAGGTCTGCGACACCACCCGGCGTATCGGCCAGGGCGAGAAGACCTGGCTGGGCATCGGCTTTGCGCCGTCGACCTTGTATGGCGTGCTGCCCGAGCTGATTCGGCGGCTGCGCAACCACGACGCGCTGGAACTGGAACTGGGGCTGTCGGAAATGACCACCTTGCAGCAGGTCGAAGCGCTCAAGGCCGGGCGGATCGACGTGGGCTTCGGGCGGATTCGCATCGATGACCCGGCCATCGTCCAGCGGGTGCTGGTCGAGGACCGTCTGGTTGCGGTGTTGCCCGCCGGCCACGCCTTGCTGGGCGCGCCCGCCACCCTCGCCCAATTGGCCGCCGAGCCGTTTGTGCTGTACCCCGGCAACCCGCGGCCCAGTTATGCCGACCATGTGATCGCGCTGTTCGACGCCCACGGTTTGAGCCTCAAGGTGGCGCAGTGGACCAACGAGTTGCAGACCGCCATCGGCCTGGTCGGCGCGGGCATGGGCGTGACGCTGGTGCCGGCGTCGGTGCAGGTGCTGCATCGCGCGGACATCGCCTACACGCCGGTGGTGGAAGCCACCGCGACCTCGCCGATTATTCTCAGCCGGCGGGTGAATGATCAGTCGCCGGGGCTGAATCATTGTTTGCAGTTGGTTGAAGAACTGATCTGAAATCTCCCAGGCACTGCAAATCTAATGTAGGAGGGGGCTTGCCCCCGATGGCGGTGTGTCAGTCAGTATATGTGTTGGCTGTCACACCGCTATCGGGGGCAAGCCCCCTCCTACATTTGATCTGCGGTGTTTTTTAGACAGTGCGCAGGCGCTTGCGCTGCAAAGTTTGGCTCGGCGACTCATCGAACAGCTTGCGATACTCCGCCGAGAACCGCCCCAGGTGGGTGAAGCCCCAGCCCAGGGCAATCTCGGAGATGGTGCGGGTGGAGCCGTGTTCGAGGATCTCCTGGCGCACCGCCCCCAGCCGATACTTTTTCAGGTAAGCCATCGGCGACAGCGCGAAGTATTTGCGAAACGCATCGAACAGCTTGAACCGCGAGACCCCGGCGGCGGCTTCCAGGTCTTCCAGATGCACCGCTTCGCGGGCGTTGTCGTGAATGTGCTGGCGGGCGCGGATCAAGTAGTGCGGCAGCTTCACGCCAAGCACGTCGCGCAATTCCTCTGAATAATTATTCGGCTGGGCGAGGATCAGGCCCTTGATCAACGAGCTTTCCAGGTCGCGGGTAAACGCCGCCTGCTCGTACAACTCGCTGCTGCGCGCAAGCTCTGCGATGAAATAACGCGCCATGCGCCACCACGAGGCCGGGGCGCCGTCCACCGCATCCATCACCGGTTCGAAACGCAGCGGCGCCTCGATCGGCCGTTGCAGCAACCCTTCCAGCGACTCGCTCATCGCCGCCCGCGTAATCACCACCTGCAACTTGCGGCAATCGCCGGAAATCGCCAGCACCTGGTGCTCGTTGGGCGAGATGATCACGCCTTGATCGCGGTTGGAACTCAGGCGCTCGCCGTTCTTGCTCAACTCCTGCTCGCCTACCAGAGGCAGGCTCAGGCTGTAGCTGCTGAAGTGTTCGGCGTCCTCGATGTCGATGGTCACGTCGGTGCCGTATTCGATCACGCCCAGGGTGGTGGCGCGGGACTTGAACACGTTGGCGCTGTGATGGAAACGCAGGCGCTCGGGCGTGGCCGTCGCCAGGCGGTGCGGCCCGCAGATGCCGGACATCCAGCTGCGGGCGCCCTCCAGGTCGAAGCGTTCGATACGGATATCGCGTGTATGGCTACTCATCAGGCTGCACCCACGGCGGTTAGGCGGTTGCGCGCTCTGGCGGCGCGTCGTGACAGATCGACAGCAAGTTCTGCGCCACGGCGGCAGTCTCGCTGCTGGGTGGATAACAACGCTCGACTATGTGGATAAACCACCGACTTCTGCGCGCACCGCCCTGCATGACAGTAGCGCATTGCGTCACCGCCCTGCACCGGCGTGGGTATTTCATGCCCAACTATCCGGCCCGCCTTCGCCCATTAAGCGGATAGCCCGCCGTCTCGGCGCAGTCGCTTAATGGCTGACCCGTTCAGCCATTATCAAAAGGTGCGTCCCATGAGTGGTGCAAGAAGCGTCGAGCAATGGAAAAGCTTCATCGACAGCTGCCTGGATTTCCGCCCCGCCGATGAAGTGTTCCGCATCGCCCGCGACATGTTCACCGAGCCGCAACTGTTCGACCTGGAGATGGAACTGATCTTCGAGAAGAACTGGATCTACGCCTGCCACGAAAGCGAACTGGCGAATAACCACGATTTCGTGACGATGCGCGCCGGGCGCCAGCCGATGATCATCACCCGCGACGGCGACGGCCAGCTCAACGCGCTGGTCAACGCCTGCCAGCATCGCGGCACCACCCTCACCCGCGTCGGCAAGGGCAACCAGTCGACCTTCACCTGCCCGTTCCACGCCTGGTGCTACAAGAGCGATGGCCGGCTGGTGAAGGTCAAGGCGCCGGGGGAATACCCGGAAGGTTTCGACAAGGCCACGCGCGGCCTGAAAAAGGCGCGCATCGACAGCTACAAAGGCTTTGTGTTCATCAGCCTGGACGTGAACGGCACCGACAGCCTGGAAGACTTCCTCGGCGACGCCAAAGTGTTTTTCGACATGATGGTCGCCCAGTCCGCCACCGGTGAGCTGGAGGTGCTGCCGGGCAAGTCCGCCTACACCTACGACGGCAACTGGAAGCTGCAGAACGAAAACGGCCTGGACGGTTATCACGTCAGCACTGTCCACTACAACTACGTGGCCACGGTGCAGCACCGCCAGCAGGTCAATACCGCGAATGGCACCGCGGCCGGCACGACGCTGGACTACAGCAAACTCGGCGCCGGCGACGCGGATACCGACGACGGCTGGTTCGCCTTCAACAATGGCCACAGCCTGTTGTTCAGCGACATGCCCAACCCCACGGTACGCTCCGGCTACGCCACCATCATGCCGCGCCTGGTGGCAGAACACGGCCAGCCAAAAGCCGAGTGGATGATGCATCGCCTGCGCAACCTGAACATCTACCCGAGCCTGTTCTTCCTCGACCAGATCAGCTCGCAGTTGCGCATCATCCGCCCGTTGGCGTGGAACAAGACCGAGATCATCAGCCAGTGCCTGGGGGTGAAGCACGAGTCCGACGCCGACCGGGAAAACCGCATCCGCCAGTTCGAGGACTTCTTCAACGTCTCGGGCATGGGCACGCCGGACGATCTGGTGGAGTTTCGCGAGGCCCAGCGCGGTTTCCAGGGCCGCCTGGAGCGCTGGAGCGATATATCACGCGGCAGCCACCGCTGGGCCACCGGGCCAACGCCGGACAGCGAAGCCCTCGGCATCCAGCCCGCCATGACCGGCACCGAATTCACCCACGAAGGCTTGTACGTCAACCAGCACCGCAACTGGCAGCAGTTCCTGCTCAACGGCCTCGACCAACGCGCGCTGAAGCTGCGGGAGGTGGAATGATGAATGCGCCATTGCAGTACCGGATCGAGCAATTTTTCTATCGCAAATCCGAGCTGTGCGACGCCCAGGACTGGGACGCCTACGTGCAGCTGTTCGACCCGCAGAGCGAATTCCACCTGCCGCAATGGGACTCCGAACACGTCTACACCCGCGACCCCAAGCGCGAAATGTCGCTGATCTATTACGCCAACCGCTCGGGCCTGGAAGACCGCGTGTTCCGCCTGCGCACTGGCAAGGCGGCGTCGGCCACGCCCATGCCGCGCACCTTGCACCTGATCCACAACGTGCGTATCGCCGAGCAGGCGGACGGCACACTGGAGGTGCGCTTGAACTGGCACACGCTGTTCTATCGCCTGGCCACGTCGGAGCAGTTCTACGGCCACGCGACCTATCGCCTCAAGCCGCATGGCGACAGCTGGCTGATCACCCGCAAGCACGCGTTGTTGCTCAACGACACCATCAACTCGGTGCTGGATTTCTATCACCTGTAACGCTGGCGAACGCCCCCTTGTAGGAGCGAGCTTGCTCGCGAAGGACGTCAACGATGACGCGGGCATCCTGAATGTACGCGGCGTCCTTGAGTTTTTCGCGAGCACGCTCGCTCCTACAAGGGTTCACACATGAACCCACGGAGTACTGGGGATGAATCACAAAGTGGCCTTCAGTTTTGCCGACGGCAAGACGCTGTTTTTCCCGGTGGGCGCGCATGAAATCCTGCTGGATGCGGCCCTGCGCAATGGCATCAAGATTCCGCTGGATTGCCGCGAAGGCGTGTGCGGCACCTGCCAGGGCCGCTGCGAGAGCGGTGAATACAGCCAGGACTATGTGGACGAGGACGCCCTCTCCAGCCGCGACCTGCAACAGCGCAAGATGCTCAGTTGCCAGACCCGGGTGAAGTCGGATGCGACGTTCTACTTCGACTTCGATTCCAGCCTGTGCAACGCACCGGGGCCGGTGCAGGTGCGCGGCACGGTGAGCGAGGTGCGGCAGGTCTCGACCGGCACGGCGATCCTGCAAGTGCAGCTGGACCAGGCGCTGGACTTTCTGCCGGGCCAATACGCCCGCCTGGCGGTTCCGGGCACCGACAGCTGGCGCGCATATTCCTTCGCCAACCGGCCGGGCAATCAGCTGCGGTTTCTGATCCGCCTGCTGCCCGACGGGGTGATGAGCAACTACCTGCGCGAACGTTGCCAGGTCGGCGATCCGCTGCTGATGGAGGCGCCGCTGGGTGCGTTCTACCTGCGCCATGTCAGCCGACCGCTGGTGCTGGTCGCCGGCGGCACCGGGTTGTCGGCGTTGCTGGGCATGCTCGATGAACTGGCGGCCAACACCTGCGAACGGCCGGTCCACCTGTACTACGGCGTGCGCGGCGCCGAGGACCTGTGCGAAGCGGCGCGCATCGAGGGTTACGCGTCCACGCTCGCGGATTTTCGCTACACCGAAGTACTGAGCGACCCGCCGCCCGCATGGCCCGGCAAGCGTGGCTACCTCACCGAGCATTTCGACCTGGCCGAATGGCGGGACAGTTCGGCCGATATGTACGTGTGCGGGCCCCCTCCGATGGTCGAATCCATCCAACAATGGCTGGTGGATCAGGCACTTGATGGCGTTCAGTTGTATTACGAAAAGTTCACGCAGAGTAATATCTGACCCCTCAGCACTTCTGAGGGGTTGGGCGCGGCGTGCAATCAACCCCAAGAAAAACAAGTAGAAGGGAATGTTAATGGCGGATGACATGGTTAACCCGGTAGGCCTCAAGCGTGGCCTGAAGAACCGGCATATTCAGCTGATTGCCTTGGGCGGCGCGATCGGTACGGGGCTGTTCCTCGGCTCGGCCGGCGTGCTCAAGTCGGCGGGGCCGTCGATGATCCTCGGCTACGCGATTGCCGGTTTTATCGCGTTCCTGATCATGCGCCAGCTCGGCGAGATGATCGTCGAAGAGCCGGTAGCCGGTTCGTTCAGCCACTTTGCCCACAAATACTGGGGCGGTTACGCGGGCTTCCTGGCGGGCTGGAACTACTGGGTACTCTACGTGCTGGTGGGCATGGCCGAACTGACGGCCGTGGGCAAGTACATCCAGTTCTGGTGGCCGGAGATTCCGACCTGGGTCAGCGCACTGGTGTTCTTTGTCGCGGTGAACCTGATCAACACCCTGAACGTGAAGTTCTTCGGTGAGACCGAGTTCTGGTTCGCGATCATCAAGGTGGTGGCGATTGTCGGCATGATCGTGCTCGGCTGCTACCTGTTGTTCAGCGGCACCGGCGGCCCGCAAGCATCGATCAGCAACCTGTGGAGCCACGGCGGTTTCTTCCCCAACGGCGGCATGGGGTTGTTAATGTCCATGGCGTTCATCATGTTCTCGTTCGGTGGCCTGGAGCTGGTGGGCATCACCGCCGCCGAGGCCAGCGAGCCGCGTAAAGTGATCCCGAAAGCGATCAACCAGGTGGTGTACCGCATCCTGATTTTCTACGTCGGCGCGCTGACCGTGCTGCTCTCGCTGTACCCGTGGGATCAACTGCTGCAAACCCTCGGCGCGTCGGGCGATGCCTACAGCGGCAGCCCGTTTGTGCAGATCTTCTCGCTGATCGGTAACGACACCGCCGCGCACATCCTCAACTTCGTGGTGCTGACCGCGGCGCTGTCGGTGTACAACAGCGGCGTGTACTGCAACAGCCGCATGCTGTTCGGCCTGGCCGAGCAAGGCGACGCGCCGAAAGCGCTGATGAAACTCAACAAACAAGGCGTGCCGCTGCGGGCCCTGGCGATTTCGGCGCTGGTGACACTGCTGTGCGTGGTGGTCAACTACGTCGCGCCGCACAGCGCGCTGGAGTTGCTGTTCGCGCTGGTGGTCGCCTCGCTGATGATCAACTGGGCGCTGATCAGCCTGACCCACATCAAGTTCCGCAAGGCCATGGCCGAGCAAGGCGTGGTGCCGTCGTTCAAGACCTTCTGGTTCCCGTTCAGCAACTACCTGTGCCTGGCGTTCATGCTGATGATCATCAGCGTGATGCTGGCGATTCCGGGCGTTCGCGATTCGGTGTATGCGATGCCGGTTTGGGTGGGGGTGATCTACATTGCCTACCGCTTGCGGATCAAAAACGCGAAAGTGGCAGTGACGCAATAACCTAGGTGGGAGGGAGCTTGCTCCCGATGGCGGTGTGTCAGTCAGTGGATGTGTTGGCTGTCACACCGCTATCGGGGGCAAGCCCCCTCCCACATTTTTGGTTGCATTCCAAATGAAAAGCCCCGGTGATCCGGGGCTTTTTGTTTAGAGCGTGGAACGTACTCGCCACAGCTCGGGGAACAGCACCGTGTCGAGCATCTTGCGCAGGTAACCCACGCCCTCGGTGCCGCCGGTGCCGGGCTGGAAGCCGATGATCCGTTCCACCGTGGTCACATGGCGAAAGCGCCATTGGCGGAAGGAGTCTTCCAGGTCGATAAACTTTTCGGCCAACTGGTACAGGTCCCAATAACGGCTCGGGTCGCGGTAGACCTCGCGCCACGCCGCTTCCACGGAGGCATCGTGAACCGTCGCCGCCGTCGGGTCGCGTTCGCCGCGTTGCGGGTCGATCGTCAGGCCGGCCTTGACCATCAGGTTGATCGCCTCGTCGTACAGCGACGGCGTGGCAATCGCCACCTGCAGTTCTTGCAACAATTGCGGGCGATGGGCGTGAGGCCGCAACAGCGCCGGGCTTTTGTTGCCGAGGATGAATTCAATCTCACGGTACTGGAACGACTGGAACCCGGACGATTGGCCGAGGAACGGGCGAATCGCCTTGTACTCCGACGGGGTCATGGTCGCCAGCACCGCCCAGGCGTGTACCAGTTGATCGAAGATCCGCGAGACCCGCGCCAGCATCTTGAACGCCGGCGGCAACTCGCCCAGGCGCAGGTGTTCGCGGGCGGCCTTGAGTTCGTGGAGCATCAGTTTCATCCACAGCTCGGAGGTCTGGTGCTGGATGATAAAGAGCATCTCGTTGTGGTCCGGCGACAGCGGGTGCTGGGCGCTGAGGACTTTGCCCAGGTCCAGGTAGTCGCCGTAGCTCATGGACTCGGAAAAATTCAACTCGGCGTTATGCCATTCTTCCGGCGGTTGCTGATCGGCATGCTTATAGTCTGGAGAGAAGGGACATTGGCTCATCGTGCGGGCTCCACAAGCGGGCGCAGGATTGCGCGGACAGGGCTGGCGTCGAGGTGGGCAAACCGCAGCGGCAGCGCGATCAGTTCATAGTCGCCCTCCGGCACGTCATCGAGCACGATGCCTTCGAGTATCGCCATGCCATGGCGGGCCACGGCGTTGTGAGAATCCATGGTCTTGGACTGTTGCGGGTCCAGGGACGGCGTGTCGATACCGACCAGGCGCACGCCCAGGCTGGCGAGCAGCTCGATGGTCTGCGGAGCGATGGCGGTGAAGTTCGCATCCCATTCGGTCAGCGGCGCCTGTGGATAAGTGCGCAGCAACACACGTTCCGGCAAGTTATCCACACGCCCTTGCAACTGCTGCGGCTGCACCAGCGCGCCGCTGTCCAGGCAATGCAACACGCGGCACGGGCCCATGTACACGTCCAGCGACACCTCGCCGATCGGCGCGCCGTCTGCGCTGTAATGCAGCGGCGCATCGACATGGGCGCCGGTGTGCGGCGACAAGGTAACGCGCCCGACATTCACCGGGCACTCCGGGCCGAACTGCCACACGCGCTCTTCCTGGAACGGCGTATCCCCCGGCCAGGTCGGGGTCGCCGTACTCAAGGGCGGGCTGATGTCCCACCACGTTTTTATTGGGTTCATATCAAGGCTCTCGGTCGTGACTGAAGTGAATGATACGAGGGCCAGTCGTGAATTTTCTTGCGAATTCCTGCGACAAGCGGGAAATCTTTCGCACTTAATGCGAAGAAACGGCTTATCTACGCTCAAAAGTGTCGCCTAGCCACAGTGGAGCTGCCACCGAGGGTCAATGTGGGAGGGGGCTTGCCCCCGATAGCAGTGTGTCAGTTGACACATGTGCTAGCTGATCCGCAGCCATCGGGGGCAAGCCCCCTCCCACATGAACTTCGCGGTTCCCGGACAATCGCAGTCCCTGCGCTTCTGGGCATCCCGATGTCGAGTTCAGACCACTGGCGCAACGCCCAAGGCCTTAGGGTGCATCTTTCCATTCCCTGCCTCGGAGTCATCATGTCCAAGCCCATCACCGTACTGCGCGACACCCACCCCTTGCCGGTCCTGGATGCCTGCAAATGGGAAAAGCTCGAAGGCGACCCGCACACCGTCAACCTCAACGCCTACACCAGCGAAGACGGCAGCAAGATCATGGGCACCTGGATCTGCACACCGGGCAAGTGGTACGTGGAATACGTGAAGTGGGAATACTGCCATTTCCAGGAAGGCTACTGCGTGATCACCCCAGAAGGCCTGGAGCCGATCCATTTGCGCGCGGGGGATATCTTTGTGGTGGAGCCGGGGATGAAGGGGACGTGGGAAGTGGTCGAGACGGTGCGTAAGTATTTTGTGTTTGCCTGAACCGCAATAAATAGTGGCGAGGGAGCAAGCGCCCTCGCCACAGGCGGTATCTATTTGGGCTTGCGGTAGCTGTTGATGATCGCCGAGAAGTCCTTGCCCCCTTCCCCGCGCTGGCTCATCGATTGATACAACTGCTGGGCCACAGCACCGAGGATCACCGGCTGGTGCGCCTGGCGCGCAGCTTCGGTGGCCAGCCCCAGGTCCTTGAGCATCAGGTCGGCACCGAAACCACCGGTATAACCCCGCGATGACGGCGCGGTTTCGATCACGCCCGGCCACGGGTTGTACGTGTCGGAACTCCAGCAGCGCCCGGTGGAGCTGTTGATGATGCCAGCCAGCACCTGGGTGTCGATGCCCAGCGCATCGCCCAGGGCCATCGCTTCGCTGACGCCGACCATGCTGATGCCCAGCAGCAGGTTGTTGCAGATCTTGGCGATCTGGCCGGTACCGACGTCGCCGCAACGCACAATGTTGCGGCCCATCTGCGCCAGCACCGGTTGCAGGGTGGCGAACAAGTCCGCGCTGGCGCCGACCATGAAGGTCAGCGTCCCGGCTTGCGCGCCGCCAGTGCCGCCGGAGACCGGCGCATCGGCGACGGCCACGCCTTGCTTGGCTGCCGCCGCCGCGACATCGCGGATGGTCTGCGGGTCGATGGTGCTGCAATCCACTGCCGGCACGCCTTGGCCGATACCGGCCAAAACGCCGTCTTCACCCAGCCAGACACTGCGCACATGGGCAGCGGCCGGCAGCATGGTAATCACCAACTCGGCACCGGTGGCCGCATCGCGCGGTGAACCGCTGATGCTGCCGCCCAGTTCGGCCAGTTCCTTGAGTACCGCCTGGTTCAGGTCGAACAGGTTCAGCGCGTGGCCGGCCTTGATCAGGTTGCGGGCCATGGGCGCGCCCATGTTGCCCAAGCCGATAAATGCAATCTTCATGCTCGTCTCCCGGAATCAGCGCAGGTTGATGGTGGTGTTGACGCCATCGTTGACCGTGTCGTCATCGAACCAGCGGCTGGTGACGGTTTTGGTCTGAGTGTAGAACTGCACCACTTGCTTGCCATACGGGCCGAGGTCGCCGAGCTTGGAACCGCGCGAACCGGTGAAGCTGAAGAACGGCACCGGCACCGGGATCGGGATATTGATGCCGACCTGGCCGACGTCGATTTCGCTCTGGAACTTACGCGCCGCCGCCCCGCTCTGGGTGAACAGGCCGGTACCGTTGCCGAACGGGTTGGCGTTGACCAGCGCGATGGCCTCATCGAGGGTGTCGACTTCCAGCACCACCAGCACCGGGCCGAAGATTTCCTGGGTGTAGATCTGCATGTCGGTGGTCACGCCCGAGAACAGCGTCGGGCCGACGAAGTTGCCTTGCTCGAAGCCCGGCACTTGGACATCACGCCCGTCCAGCTCCAGCTTGGCGCCTTCTTTCACGCCGCTTTCGATCAGTTCCAGAATGCGCGCCTTGGCACGCTTGGAAATCACCGGGCCGACATCCGTGCCCGCTTCGCTGCCGGCATTGACCTTGAGCTTCTGCGCCAACGCCTTCAGATCGGGCAGCCATTGCTTGGAAGCGCCCACCAGCACCACCACCGAAGTGGCCATGCAACGCTGGCCCGCCGCGCCGAAACCGGCACCGACCAGGGCGTTGAGGGTGTGTTCGCGGTTGGCATCCGGCAACACCACCGCATGGTTCTTGGCGCCCATCATCGATTGCACGCGCTTGCCGTGTTTGCCGGCCAGGTCGTACACATGGGTGCCCACGGCGGTCGAACCGACGAACGACACTGCCTTGATGTCTTTATGTGTGCAGAGCGCATCCACCACGTCCTTGCCGCCGTGTACCACGTTGAGCACGCCGGCCGGCACACCGGCTTCCAGCGCCAGCTCCACCAGCAGCATCGTGGACAGCGGGTCTTGCTCGGAAGGCTTGAGGACGAAGGTGTTACCGCAGGCAATCGCCATCGGGAACATCCACAGCGGAATCATCGCCGGGAAGTTGAACGGAGTAATCCCGGCGCACACGCCGATGGGTTGGCGCAGGGTGTAGGTATCGACACCACCGGCGACGTTTTCAGCGAACTCGCCCATTTGCAGGGTGCCGATGGAGCAGGCGTGCTCCACCACTTCCAGGCCACGGAAGATATCGCCCTCGGCATCGGCAATGGTCTTGCCCTGCTCGGCGCTGAGGACCACGGCGATGCGCTTGGAGTGCTCGCGGATCAAGGCTTGCAGCTTGAGCATGATACGCATGCGTGCGCCGATCGGGGTCAGCTTCCAGGTCTGGAAGGCGCGATGGGCGGCGTCGATGGCAGCGTTGACTTCTTCAGCGGTGGCAAACGGGACTTTGGCCAGCACTTGCTGGGTCGCCGGGTTGACGATGTCTTGCCAGTGGGTGGTCTTGGACTCGACCCATTCACCGTTGATCAACAACTTGACCTGTTGCACGGAAATATCGGCAGATGCGTTCATGTGGTCTCCAATTTGTATTTATAGGCAGAGAACCAAGGCGTTGAATCGCCTTGAGGATGAGGCGTTCGGACTGTTTTTGGAGTATAGATGTGCAAACTTCTAATAAGAACGCACATAAAAGCCGGTCCAATATGCAAAAAAACATCACATCACTGGGTTCCCTGAACTGGGACGACCTGAAGTTTTTCCTCGAAGTGGCCCGCACCCGCAAGGCCAGCGTCGCCGCCAAGCGGCTGGCGGTGGACTACACCACCGTGTCGCGGCGCATCAGTTCACTGGAAGTATCACTCGGCACCCTGCTGTTCGAAAAATCCCGGACCAGCGGTTTCGTCCTCACCAACGAAGGCCAGCGCTTGCTCGGCTACGCCGAATCCATCGAAAGCACCTTGCACATGGCCTGCGAACAAGTCTCCGGCTCCGGCGTGGCGCTGTCCGGGCATGTCCGCATGGGCTGCACCGAAGGCTTCGGCAGCTTCTTCGTCACCCCGCAGTTGAGCCACTTCGTCGACACCTACCCGGCGATCTCGGTCGACATCCTGCCCCTGCCCCACTTCATCAGCCTGTCCAAGCGCGAAGCCGACATCGTCATCGCCCTGGAACGCCCGGAACACGGGCCGTATGTGTGCTGCAAACTGTGCGACTACAAGTTGCAGCTGTACGCGACCCAGGACTACCTCGACCAACACCCACCCATCCACCGCCCGACGGATCTGGCCGAGCATCCGTTCATCAGCTACGTCGACGACCTGGCCTTCAGCTCGGAGCTGTTGTACCTGGCCAACGTAGTCCCCGGCGCCAGCGCCAGCCTGCGCAGCACCAGCGTGATCGCGCAGTACGTGGCGGCGCAGCAAGGACGGTCGATGGCGATTCTGCCGTGCTTTTTGGCGGCGCAGGATCCACGGCTATTGCCGGTGCTCGGGGAGCAGATTGCGGTTACGCGGCAGTTTTGGATGTATTGCCGGGAGGATTTGAGGAAGTTGAAACGGATTACGTTGTTGTGGGACTACATACGCGAGGTGACGGAGCAGAATCGGGGGTTGTTGATGGGGGAGACGCGGGAGATGCGGTTTGCGGATTAAAGGGCCAGCAACGACGATTCGCTTTAAATTGCAGGACGATTCCTAGAGAATCTCCAGCCTATTGCGCCATAGAATTTGAGTGTCTAGCCTCCTCGGGTCGCTGCAAAACAGCGGTTGGGTTTAGCGACCCGAGAAACGTAGGTATGACCTCCTCAACTACTTTGGCTGGCATTTTTTGCCAGCTTTATCGTGTTATGGCGGCTGTGCGCGGGAGACCTTCGGGGTCTACCGGGTTCCTAGGTTACCGGTTCGCTAACCTGCGTACAGCTGCCACCTCTCCATGTTTAGCGACATGCCGTGGCGGTTTCTACTTCTTAACCTAAGAGAAACACCATGACCAAAATCGTCCCCGATCCACCGCTTTCTGCCTTCACCACCCTCGGCGTCGTCACCTTCGGCGACTACGGCGAAAACGAAAAACCACTGTTCCGCGTCAACGCGGGCATGCCGCTCGGCGAAGCGCTGGAACACGCCTCTACCCTGCTTTACTACGCCAAGAAACTCGCGATGGAAGCCGCCATGGATGTGCGCGGCGAGCAATACGCCTGGGCGGCGCATTATCTGTGTGAGATGGGCAAGGCGGTGGTGGATGACTTGACGCAGGCGCTGACGCCGAGCAGTTAAGCGAACACGGTATAAATGTGGGAGGGGGCTTGCCCCCGATAGCAGTGTGACAGCCAACACATCTACTGGATGACACACCGCCATCGGGGCAAGCCCCTCCCACATTTGGATTGCATTTCATACATTGGAACGGGCGAAGTCGCTTAGTCGGTACTTACCACAATCGACACCCGCCGATTCTCGGTGCGCCCTGCGGCGGTGTCGTTGGCGGCCACCGGCTGGCTGCTGCCCAGGCCGCGCAGTTGGATGTTTTCCTCCTTCATCCCCACGCGGGTCAGCACCGTGGCCACGCTTCTGGCGCGGCGCAGGGACAGTTGCTGGTTATAGCTCTCTTTGCCCGAGGCGTCGGTGTGGCCGTCTACCCGCACGCGGTCGATGCCCACGTCCAGCAACGCCTTGCCGATGCGCTCGACGATGTCCGTGCTGGGGGCGTTGAGGCTTTCGACGTCGCTGCCGAACAGCACTTTGCCCGACAGGCCGAACGCCCAGCCGTCGTCGGTCAGTTCGAAGCCTTGTTGCTTGAGGACGGCGACTTGCGCCGGACTCAGGCCTTTGGGAGGGGGTGTCTGGCAGCCGCTCAGGGCCAGCAGGGCCACGAATAAGGTGATAAACACAACGCGTGCAGTCGAGAACAAGGGATCAACTCCTGTGGTGAACGTTGACGACGGGGAGCTCCGCCTCCGCCGTTTGCTGGCCGCCCAGTGACAACCGTTTGGCCTGGTACATCGCCGCATCGGCGGCGTTGAGCAGGGCGCCGGGGGTGACGCCATGATCGGGGTAGATGGCGATGCCGATACTCAGGGAGGTCAACACGTGGGTGTCGCCCGGCACCGGAATCGGTATGTCCATGCTGGCAATGATCTTGTCGGCGATGCGCTGGGCATCTTCTAGTTTGTGCAGCGGCGAGAGCAGGATGGCGAACTCGTCGCCGCCCAGGCGTGCCACCAGGTCGTCTTCGCGCAATTGCGCGCGCACGCGCGTGGCAACCGCCACCAGCACCGCATCGCCGGCGGCGTGACCGAAGTTGTCGTTGATGTCTTTGAAGCGGTCACTGTCGAGAAACAGCACCGCCACCCGCTCGTTGGCCTTGGCGGCGCTGCGCAGGGCACGGATCAGGCGGCCTTCGAAGAACGCGCGGTTGGGCAGGCCGGTCAGGCTGTCGTGATTGGCCTGGTGGGCAAGGCTTTCGTTTTCGCTTTGCAGGTGGTTTTGCCAGGCTTGCATTTCTTCCAGCAGGGCATTGAAGTCGTTGCCCAGGCTGTCGAGTTCGGCGATTTGTGCCCGTGGCACGCGGCGGTCGAAGTCGCGCTCGATGCGCGCGGCGTGGGCCACCGCCGCGAGGCTGTGCAACGGCCCGGTAATCCCCTGCAACAGGCGCCGCGCCAAATGCACGGCGACCCAGGCGCTGAGGACGGTGCAGATCAGAATCCCGGCCAGGCCGCTGAGCAAAAAGCGCAACAGGCTGGCGCCGTGACCGGTCAGGTGAATGCTGCCGATGGTGCGCCCCTGGTGAACGATCGGCTGGCTGATCGGCTGTTCGAGCAGAGAATGGGCCAGTTGCAGCTCGACCCGGGACAACATCCCGGTGTCCGGCCGTAGCCACTGCGCCAGCAGCCGGCCGTTGGCGTCGAAGACTTGGGCCTGGGCCACTTCTTCGGTGGAGGCGATCAGGCTGAGGGCTTCGGTGGCCGCCGCACGGTCGTTGAACACCACAGCCGCTTCCACGGTGTAATTGATGGAGCGTGCGATCAGGTGCAGGTTGTGCTCGGCATACACGCGCAGCGCCAGCACCCCGAGCAAGGTCAAGGACACACTGGCCAGCGTCACCGCCACCAACGCCAGGATCAAGTGCCCGCGGCCGATGACCGAGCGCAGGGTCGGTTGCGCTTTCGTCCATCTCATGACGCAGGCGCTCGACGGCGCGACAGCTGCAACACGCTGGGGTGAATACGCACGCCGCTGCGGGCCACGGAGTCGAGGTTGACCTCGAACGACACCTGCTCATCGCCCACCCGCAGGCAGAACAGACTGCCGACGGTGCATTGGTCGCCGCCTTCGCTGATGCTCAGCACCGGGTGGCCCATCAACGACGCAAACAAGCGGCTGCGCTCATCGGCATTGAGTTCGCCGATGTACACAGCGTCGCAGGCATTGACGATATCGGGGTTGTCGGCCAGCAGGCGCTGCACCACCACCGGGCGACCGGTGGCTTGGGTGGTGCCTTTGACCAGGTCGTCGGTGTATTGGGTCGGCCCGACGACGCACAGGCGCAGTTGCGCCGGTTCCACCGGCCAGCGCGCATAACTGAGGATACCCAGCACCACCTGGGTCACCGCCTGGGCACGGGAGTCGGCCATGCCCACGGGGCTGGCCGTCTGGGCAAAAGCACGCGGCGCGAGCAGGCACAGCACGGCCACCAGTAACATGCGTCTCCAGCTCAAGCGATGCTCTGTGGACGAGACAGCCACGTTCATGCAGCGATTCTCTCAGGTGTCAACGAGGGGTGATGCCGCAACGATAGCACAGCGGCGGAAAGCCCCGCGAGGCTACGCCTCGAAGGGTCCCGCTATTTTTTCAGAAAAATATGACACTCAAATCCGAAATACCAAATGACCGATCAGTCAGGTTTCCCGGGCTCATGCCCCAACTCCAGCATCAACCCGCTCAAGCGCTTGACCTTGCGCCGCACGGCTTCTTCGAACACCCCGCCGCGTGGCTCGATCAGGCTGAACCAGCGCTTGGCGCGGGTGATGCCGGTGTAGATCAGTTCTTTGGTGAGCACCGGGTTCAGCGCATCCGGCAGGATCAACGCGGTGTGGGTGAACTCGGAGCCCTGGGATTTGTGCACGGTCATGGCGTACACGGTTTCCACATCGTTGAGCCGGCTGGGCAGCACAAAGCGCACGCCGCCCTGGCCGTCGTTACGCGGGAAGGCCACGCGCAACACGTGGGGGCCGCCGGCGCTTTCGGGCAATTTCAGGGCGATGCCGATGTCGCCGTTCATCAGGCCCAGGCCGTAATCGTTGCGGGTCATCAGCACCGGGCGACCTTCGTACCACTGCTCGTCGCCGTCGATCAGCCGCGCTTTGCGCAAGGCGGCGGTGATGCGCAGGTTCAGCCCTTCCACGCCCCAAGGGCCCTTGCGCACGGCGCAGAGCAGTTGGAAGGCGTCGAAGGCGTGCAGCAGTTGTTGCGCCCAATGGGTCCAGGCGGGGTCGTCACGCGGGGTGTCGAGAGACGGGCGCGCGGCGTGCAGCAGGTTCAGGTAGGCACGGTAGCCCTCGGCACCATCGCCCGGTCCGTCGAGCACCAGGCGTTCCAATGCGTGGTCGTGTTCGCCCTTGAGGCTGACGCAGAACAAGTCGCGGTGGCTGCCCGCGGCCAGTAACCGTCGGGCTTCTTCGGCGTTCTGCTGGTTGACCCAACGCGCCAGTTGGCCGATGCCGCTGCCTTCGCCGAAGCGCCGCGAGTAGCGCAGCATCACCACTTGCTGGGCCAGCGGATGGCTGCCGTCGCGGTCTTCCTGCAGGCCGCTGTTGCCCAGGTCTTCACCGCTGACCGCTTGCAGCCATCGGCGGGTGTCGGCGCTGTACCAGCCGGCCTCGGCGTCGCGGCACAGGTCGCCGAGTACGGCGCCGGCCTCGACCGAGGCGAGTTGGTCCTTGTCGCCCAGCAGCACCAAGCGCGCGTGCGGCGGCAAGGCATCAAGCAGGTTGGCCATCATTTCCAGGTCGATCATCGAGGCTTCATCCACCACCAGCACATCCAGCGGCAATGGATTGCCCAGGTGATGACGGAAGTGGCGGGTGCCCGGGCGGCTGCCGAGCAGGCGGTGGACGGTGGTGACCTGGGTCGGGATTTTTTCCCGCACGTTGTCAGGCACATTCAACGACAGCACTTGCTGGCTGATGGACTCGGTAAGCCGTGCGGCGGCTTTACCGGTGGGCGCCGCCAGACGAATGCGCAACGGGCTGCCGGCTTCCACGGCCGGCGCCTGCAACAGCGCGAGCAAGCGCACCACGGTGGTGGTCTTGCCGGTGCCGGGGCCGCCGGTGACGATACTGAACGCCCCGCGAGTGGCCAGGGCGCAGGCGAGTTTCTGCCAGTCGATCACGCCATCGGGCGGCGCTTGGTCGAACAGGCCGTTCAGGCGCTGGGGCAGATCGGCGGCGAGGCTTTCTGCTGTGGCCAGGCGCAGGCGCAAGGCCGTGTCGATGCGCCGTTCGTAGGTCCAATAGCGGCGCAGGTACAAGCGTTTGCCAGACAGCACCAACGGGCGACTTTGCGCGGCCTCGCTGCCGTCGACGGCCAACGCGACCAAGGGGCTGGCGGCCAGGGCGTGGCACCAATGCGCGCCGTCCAGGCCCGCGAGCAGTTGCGACGGCAGCAGCATGGTGCCGGTTTGCAGGTCGCCTTCCGGCGGCAGGGACAGGGCGAAATCCGGTGCCTTGAGGGTTTCGAACAGGTCCAGGCACACATGGCCGTGGCCCAGTTGATGGCTGGTCAGGGCCGCGGCCAGCAACACCAAGGGGTCGGCCTGCGGGTCGAGTTCGTGCAGAAAGCCGACGAACGCCTTATCCAGCGCGCGCAGCCAGCCACGCTCGACCCAACGTTCGAACAGTTGCACCAGATCGGCGGCGCGGCTGAGGGGCATCAGTGCCTCCAGCGGTAACGGCGACAGGCTCATAGCAACACTCCTTGTTCCCAGGCGGGCTCAGCCTTGGGCGGTAACGATTGGCCTTGGAACATCAGGTCCAGGCTCTCGATCAGCGCCCGTGGCGGCCGCGTGAAGTACGCCCCCTGGCTGGCGGCCCGAGTGCCGCGCAGGAACAGATAGAGCGCGCCGCCGACATGGCGGTCGTAGTCGTAATCCGGCAGGCGTGCCTTGAGTTGGCGATGCAGGGCCAGCAGGTAAAGCACGTATTGCAGGTCGTACCGATGCTCAAGGATCGACTGTTCCATGGCGTCCTGGGTGTAGGCCGAATCATCGGGGCCGAGCCAGTTGGATTTGTAGTCGGCCACGTAATAACGGCCGTCGTGCTCGAAGGTCAGGTCGATGAAGCCCTTGAACATGCCGTTGAGCAACACCGGTTCCGCTGCGACGCGGGAGACGCCGTTGTGGGTGTACTGGCACACCAGCTTGTCGAGGGCGAGCACGTCGACTTTATGGCTGGCGAACCAAAACTCCATTTCGATCTGGTAGTGCTGCAGGCCGCTGAGCGTGACCTGATCGTTATCCAGCGGCAGCGGTGTTTGCAGCAGATGGCCGAGCCAACCGCTGAGGGTGATGATCCAGCCTTCCCAGTTGCGGCGGTTGCAGCGCGCGCCCACGGCCTTTTCGATAGCCTGCGGGGTCACGTCGAAGCCGTCTTCGCCTGCCCACTCCAGCAGGCCATGGAGGAAGGTGCCGGGGTTAGGGCCGCGTGGGAAACGGTGAATATCGCTGCCGGACGCAGCCGCTTCACGCGGTGCGTCAGGGTCGAGGCGTTCGTCGTCGAACAGCTTCTGGGCTTGCGGGCTTTCCGGCGCTTCGAGGCTGGCGGCGCTCATGCTGTCGCCGATGCGCAAAGCGCTATAGGACGCGATCCACCAGTTTTCCGCAGCCTTGCGTTTGGGCAGCAAGGGCGCGAGCAGCGTGGCTTCGTTACGCGGCGGGTGGAAAACGCTGGCGTGGGCTTCGGGCATCGGCGTGTAATGCACGGCGGCACAGCCTGCCTGCAGGTCCAGCAACCAGCGCGCCACGTTGGCGGACTCCGCCAACGTGGCGCCGGCGCCGAGCAAATAGCCCAGCGCCGACAGGTGCAGCACCGAGCTGCTGTTGTTGCCGCGCTTGAGGTCGGCAATGCCCAGCCAGCACGCATGTTTGGCGCGGGTCAGGGCGACATAGAACAGACGCAGGTCTTCGGCCAGGCGCTCGTCATCGGCCTGGGCGATCAACTCGGTGGTCGGGCGCAAGCTCACCTGCGACTTGCCGTTGGCATCGTGGTAATGCAGCGGCAAGCGGCTGCCATCCACCGGTTTGGCCGAGCAAATGAAGGGCAGGAACACCAGGTCGTATTCCAGGCCCTTGGATTTGTGGATGGTCACCACCTTGACCAGTTGCTCGTCGCTTTCCAGGCGCAGGATCTGTTCTTCACCGGCCTGCCCCGACAGCGCGAGGTGTTCGGCCAGGTGGCGGATCAAGGCCTGTTCACCGTCCAGTTCGGAGGCCGCCTGTTGCAGCAGTTCGCTGAGGTGCAACAGGTTGGTCAGCACCCGCTCGCCATCGCTGCGGGCGATCAGGGTTTGCGGCAGTTTGAAGTCGTGAAGCAGGCGACGCAGCATCGGCAGCACGCCTTGGCTGCGCCAGATCGCGCGGTAGCCACGGAACTGCATCACGCGGCTTTCCCACGCCAGTTCGTCCTGGTTCAGACGCTCAAGTTCCGGCAGTGACAGGTTCAAGGTGACGCAAGCCAGCGCGGCGCGCAGCGGGCGTTCGACGTCCGGTTCGGCACAGGCCTTGAGCCAGGCCAGCAGGTCGTGCGCCTCTTGGGCGGCGAACACCGAGTCCTTGTCCGACAGGTACACGCTGCGCACGCCACGGGCGGCCAACTCACCGCGCACGGCTTGGGCTTCCTTACCGTCGCGCACGAGGATGGCGATGTCCGACGGCAACACGCCATCGAAGCTGCCGTCGGCGTGTAGGAAACCAGCGCGGCCTTGCTGCCCGCCGTTGAGCAATTCGACAATCTGTGTGGCGCAGGCAGCCGCCAGTTGCTGGCGATAAACCGCGTTGGAAATCGGCTGATCGGTGGGCAGGTGCCAGAGGTTCAGCGCGGGCAGCGTCTGACCATCGACCTGCAGTTGCTCCTTGCGGCCTTGGGACAGCACCGGCTGGAACGGCACCGGGTTTTCGCCACTCGGCTTACGGAACAGAAACGCGCCACGCCCGGTTTCCGCACGCTGGAACACATGGTTGACCGCCTCGACCATCGCGTGGCTGGAGCGGAAGTTGGTGCCCAGGGTGTGATGCCGGCCGGTGGTGGATTGGCGCGCGCGCAGGTAGGTGTAGATGTCGGCGCCACGGAAGGCGTAGATCGCCTGCTTGGGGTCGCCGATCAGGAACAGGCCGCTGTCGAGGTGGTTTTCTTCGATGCGGTAGATGCTGTCGAAGATGCTGTATTGCACCGGGTCGGTGTCCTGGAACTCGTCGATCAGGGCGACCGGGAACTGTTCGCGGATCACGCTGGCCAGACGCTCGCCGCCGTCGCTTTGCAGGGCGGCGTTGAGGCGGATCAGCATGTCGTCGAAGCCCATTTCGGCGCGCCGGCGTTTTTCATCTTCGAAGCGTTTGCCGACCCACGCGGCGGCGTGTTGCAACACGGCGGCGTCGGGGGTGGGCAGCGCATCCAGGCTGGCCTTGAGGCTGGCCATGGCGTCGATGCCCGGATGATGCGGCGGCTCGCCCTTCCAGGCTTCGGCCATGCCGTCCGGGGTCAGGCGAGTGAAGCCGGTGCCGATGTCCAGCTGTTCGAGGGATTCGTCCGCGGCCCAGGCGCTGATCTTTTCGAACCAGGGTTCGAAGTAACGCGCTTGCATCTTGCGCCCATCGACGGCTTTGGCGGCGACGGCTTGCAGGCAGATCTCGCGCAACTCGTCGGCCCATTGCTGCCACGGCGCCTTGAGGGCGACCAGGGCGGCGCGGCGTTCTTGCAGGCACGCAGCGATCAACTCGGCCGGCTCGCGGCTTTCGCCGCTGGGCCGTTCGCTGCCGAACAGCGCGCGCACCCGTGGCATCAGCGCGGCCGGGCCACCCCAGTTGTTGCGCACCCAGTTGAGCGCATCGTCGTGCATCGGGTAGCAAAACAGCCGCCAGTAGTCGCGCAGCACTTCGCCGAGCAGGTCGCTGTGGTCGGTTTCCAGGGTCTGGGTGAACAGGCTGCCGCTGTCGAAGGCGTGTTCGCGCAGCATGCGCTGGCACCAACTGTGGATGGTCGAAACGGCGGCTTCGTCCATCCATTGCGCGGCGATGTCCAGACGGTTGGCGCAGGCCGGCCATTGCGCAGGCGGGTATTGATCGCGCAGTTCGGCGATCAGGGCGTCGGGCTGTTGGATCTCATCGCGAAAGAACCGCGCGGCTTCGGCCAGGCGGATGCGGATGCGTTCGCGCAGTTCCTTGGTGGCGGCGTCGGTGAAGGTCACCACGAGGATCTGCGGCGGCAGCAGTTCGCGGCCGAAGCCGGCGTCATCGCCACCGTGGCCGAGCACCAGGCGCAGGTACAGGGCGGAAATGGTGAAGGTCTTGCCGGTGCCGGCGCTGGCTTCAATCAGCTGGCTGCCTTTGAGCGGGAAGGCCAGGGCCAAGGGTTTGCTGCTCATGCGCCGGCCTCCTCGCCAGTGAGTGATCGCCAGGCGGCGTTGATCAGGGGCCGGTATAAGGTTTCGCACCAGCCTTCGAATGCTTCGCTGGCCACCAGGGCCGCATAGTCGGGGAATTGCCGGGTCAGCGCGGGGCTTTCGCGGCGCTCGCCATCGGTGTTGATGCCATCACCTTCGTAGGCTTTGCTCGCGGCCGCCGCAGCTTTGGCCGGGTCGGTTTGACCGAGCCAGGCGAACGCGGTTTTAACCGCGACGGGCAGCGGTTTGGCCATGCCGACGTGCCAGGCCAGCAGCAGGTCGCCGAGGATGTCCTGGGCGCTGGAGGGTTCCAACGGGGCCAGCAACAAGGTGTCGTCGCTGGCCACCAGCGCAGTACTCAACGGCAGGCCGCAGGCGCAGGCCACCAAGTGGTTGACCCACGGGCGAATCAGCCGATGCCACTTGCGGGTCTTGATCGAGCCGATGCTGTTGGGGATGGTGGTGACGCTCAACAATCCGCCATCACTGCGCCGATGCAGGCCGCTGATCCAGCCTTCGAGCTGAATGCCTTGATGCTCGAAACTGATCGGTTCCGCGCCGGTGTGCGGAGTGGGCCAGAGGGCCAGCAGTTGTTGATAGCGTTGCAGCAGGCCGGGCAAGGGCTCGATCAGTTCGTTGCGCAGACACTCGCCGAAACCGACCATCGGCAGCAGGCCGCTGCCTTGCAGGCGACGGGCCTGGGCGGCGAGCGCCTGGTCGACATGATCGGGCTGGCTCAGCGCGGCGTTCAGCAGGCTGTCGCTCAGGCTGTAGCGTTGCAGGGCGTCGAGGACAAAGGGTTCCTCATCGGCCAGCGGCACTTCGGCAGCCTCGAAGAATACTTTCAGACGCTGGCTGAAGAAGTGTTTGACCGGGTTGCGCAGGAAGTCCTGCAACTGGCCGAGGCTCAGGGGTTCTTCCTGTCGATGGGCCGCCAGTTCGGTGTTGTCTGGCGGCGCATCCGTGACTTCGTGCAGCAACTGCCATTCGCGGGCGTAGCTGAACAGCGGGTCACCGGCATGGAAATAGCGCGCGCTGAAGGGTTGGAGCGGGTGTTCCTGGGTCATCGCGTCAAGCAGCGGTGCGTCGCTTTGGCTTGACTGCCAGCCGCTGGCGAGATGATCGCGCAGTTGGCCGATCAATACCGATGCCGGGCGCTCGCTGTTGTCGCGAATGCTGCGGCCGACCCAGCTGATGTAGAGCTGGTCGCGGGCTGACAACAGGGCTTCAAGCAGCAGGTAGCGGTCGTCTTCGCGGCGTGAGCGGTCGCCGGGGCGGTAGTCGCTGCCCATCAGGTCGAAATCCAGCGGTGGTTGGGCGCGTGGGTAGTCGCCGTCATTCATGCCGAGCAGGCAGACCAGCTTGAACGGGATCGCACGCATCGGCATCAGGGTGCAGAAATTGACAGCTCCGGCGAGGAAGCGCTGGGACAGGCGCCCTTGGTCCAGACCGGCTAGCCACGCCTCGCGGACTACAGTGAGCGGTAACTCGTCCTGCAGGCCGACGGATTCGCAGGTTTCCAGCCAGGTTTCGCGGAGCTGTTCGAGCTGGCCCAACAGGTAGTCGTCGTGTTCGCTGCTGGGCAGGAAAAACAGCTGCATCAAGCGTTGCAGGCGCTCGCCCCATTCTTGCGGAGCCGCAGGTTGCGACAAGGCTTGGTGGGCGTCGCTGAGTGCGTCGAGCAACGCGACCAGCGGGCCGATCAAGGCCGCGTCGAGGCCGCCGATTTCGTCGTAGGGCTCGATGCCGTCACAGGCGACACCCGTGCCCACGGCATAACCGAGCAGCATACGGCGCAAACCAAATCGCCAGCTGTTTTGCTCCAGCTCGTGGGGCAGGCCAAGACCGGCACGTTGTTCGGCATTGAGGCCCCAGCGGATGCCGGCACCTTCGATCCAGCGATGCAGCGTCGGCAGGTCGCGCTCCTTGATGGCGAAGCGTTCGCGCAGGGCCGGGACGTCGAGCAGGTCAAGGATTTCACTGACCGGGAAGCGGCTGTCGGGGAGCTTGAGCAGGTGTTCGACGGCGATCAACAGCGGGTCGCGGCCGCGTTGGCCCTGGTCGGTGAGGGTGAAGGGGATGAAGCGCGGATCATTGCGGTCCAACTGGCCGAACACCGCGCGAATGTGCGGCGCGTAACTGTCGACGTCGGGGACCATGACGATGATGTCGCGAGGACGCAACGCCGGATCGGCGCTGAAGCGTTGGAGCAATTGGTCGTGGAGGATTTCCACTTCGCGTTGGGCGCTGTGGGCGATGTGAAAGCGGATCGAGGTATCGCGCTGCAGATCGACGGCGGGCCAGAGGTCGCGGGTTTCGTTGAGCGGGCGCAGTTCGAGGATATCGTCCTGGAGCTGGTTGAGCAGTGTGGTCGGTTCGCCGTCGCTGAACAGGTCGATGCGGCCGTCGCGGAAGGCAGCGCGGTAGCTGTTGGGATCGTCGTAGCTGTCGAGCAGGCTGATGTAGTCGCGACCTTGTTTGCCCCAGGCGGCGAGCAACGGGTGAGCATGCTGGTGCAGGGTTTGCGGGTCGATGGTGACCGGCATGCCGGCTTTGCGTGCCTGGCGTTTGTATTCGTTACGCAGCAAGTCCTTGTCGGCCACGATGTCGGACCAATGGTGGCGACAGGGGTTGTGGACGCAGAGCAGGACCTGACTGAAGCGCGCCAGGCCGGCGAGCGCTTCGAGTGCTTGGGCGGGCAATGAGGAAATGCCGAAAACAATCACTCGGGAAGGCAGCCCTGGCGGCGCTTGCTCAAGGCTATTGATCCGTTCGATAAAGCGCTGATGCACACCGGCACGGCTTTGCGCCATGCCGGCTTCGCCCACATCCAGCAGCAGGGCGCGCCATAACTCGGCTTGCCAGCAGTTGGCGGGGTCGAGGGGTTTGGATTCGCCGCGGCCGTTACGCAGTTGATGGCGGCCGGCGGCCCAATCTTCCAGCCAGTCGGCGCGGTAGACCTGGTATTGGTCGAACAGGTCGGCCAATCGCTCGGCGAGTTGGTAGCGTTTGCGCAGGTCGGAGTCGTCCGTGAGGAAGCGCTGCAGCGGCTCGAAGTGCGGTTGATTGATCAGCTCGGGGAGCAGGCGCATCAGGCGCCAGGTCAGCGGGGCTTTATCGAGCAGGGATTTGGGCGGGATCTCGTCGCGCCCCAGGACCATGCGATAGAGCTGCCACATGAAGCTGCCCGGCAGTTGCACGTCGATCGCCGCAGCAATGCCGCAGCCACCCATGTCGTCATCTTCCGGATCTTCGGCCAGGGCCAGCTTGAGCCATTGGGCGATGCCGTTGCTCTGGACCAGAGCGATTTCATTTTCCAGAGGGGCCAGGGGATAACGGCGCATCCAACTGACCACCAGGCTGCGCAGTTCATCCAGGCGGTTACCGTGAACCACCATGAATCCTGCGCTGAGAGGCATCGCATCCGGCATAACGGCTTCCTTGGCAAAAGCAAAATCGAGGCATGGACTTTAGCACTGAAGGCCGTCCGATGAGCCACTTGACCCTTTCCGACCGCCCAAAACAAAACCCCTGTCTGCGTGAGCAAACAGGGGTTCTGGAATTTAATCTTGACGATGACCTACTCTCACATGGGGAAACCCCACACTACCATCGGCGATGCATCGTTTCACTGCTGAGTTCGGGATGGGATCAGGTGGTTCCAATGCTCTATGGTCGTCAAGAAATTCGTGTACTGAGTCGTGGCCAGCTGGCCTCGCTTCAGCAAATTGGGTATGTGATAGTTTTCGGTGTTTTGTAAGAGTCGAACTTTCGGTTCGTTTCGTCTTCACACACCGCAATCTGGTCTCTTTCGAGTTCGCAAATTGCTTGGGTGTTATATGGTCAAGCCTCACGGGCAATTAGTATTGGTTAGCTCAACGCCTCACAGCGCTTACACACCCAACCTATCAACGTCGTAGTCTTCGACGGCCCTTCAGGGGACTCAAGGTCCCAGTGAGATCTCATCTTGAGGCTAGTTTCCCGCTTAGATGCTTTCAGCGGTTATCTATTCCGAACATAGCTACCCGGCAATGCCACTGGCGTGACAACCGGAACACCAGAGGTTCGTCCACTCCGGTCCTCTCGTACTAGGAGCAGCCCCTCTCAAATCTCAAACGTCCACGGCAGATAGGGACCGAACTGTCTCACGACGTTCTAAACCCAGCTCGCGTACCACTTTAAATGGCGAACAGCCATACCCTTGGGACCGGCTTCAGCCCCAGGATGTGATGAGCCGACATCGAGGTGCCAAACACCGCCGTCGATATGAACTCTTGGGCGGTATCAGCCTGTTATCCCCGGAGTACCTTTTATCCGTTGAGCGATGGCCCTTCCATACAGAACCACCGGATCACTAAGACCTACTTTCGTACCTGCTCGACGTGTCTGTCTCGCAGTCAAGCGCGCTTTTGCCTTTATACTCTACGACCGATTTCCGACCGGTCTGAGCGCACCTTCGTACTCCTCCGTTACTCTTTAGGAGGAGACCGCCCCAGTCAAACTACCCACCATACACTGTCCTCGATCCGGATAACGGACCTGAGTTAGAACCTCAAAGTTGCCAGGGTGGTATTTCAAGGTTGGCTCCACGCGAACTGGCGTCCACGCTTCAAAGCCTCCCACCTATCCTACACAAGCAAATTCAAAGTCCAGTGCAAAGCTATAGTAAAGGTTCACGGGGTCTTTCCGTCTAGCCGCGGATACACTGCATCTTCACAGCGATTTCAATTTCACTGAGTCTCGGGTGGAGACAGCGCCGCCATCGTTACGCCATTCGTGCAGGTCGGAACTTACCCGACAAGGAATTTCGCTACCTTAGGACCGTTATAGTTACGGCCGCCGTTTACCGGGGCTTCGATCAAGAGCTTCGCGTTAGCTAACCCCATCAATTAACCTTCCGGCACCGGGCAGGCGTCACACCCTATACGTCCACTTTCGTGTTTGCAGAGTGCTGTGTTTTTAATAAACAGTCGCAGCGGCCTGGTATCTTCGACCGGCATGAGCTTACGGAGCAAGTCCTTCACCCTCACCGGCGCACCTTCTCCCGAAGTTACGGTGCCATTTTGCCTAGTTCCTTCACCCGAGTTCTCTCAAGCGCCTTGGTATTCTCTACCCAACCACCTGTGTCGGTTTGGGGTACGGTTCCTGGTTACCTGAAGCTTAGAAGCTTTTCTTGGAAGCATGGCATCAACCACTTCGTCATCTAAAAGATGACTCGTCATCAGCTCTCGGCCTTAGAATCCCGGATTTACCTAAGATTCCAGCCTACCACCTTAAACTTGGACAACCAACGCCAAGCTGGCCTAGCCTTCTCCGTCCCTCCATCGCAATAACCAGAAGTACAGGAATATTAACCTGTTTTCCATCGACTACGCTTTTCAGCCTCGCCTTAGGGACCGACTAACCCTGCGTCGATTAACGTTGCGCAGGAAACCTTGGTCTTTCGGCGTGGGTGTTTTTCACACCCATTATCGTTACTCATGTCAGCATTCGCACTTCTGATACCTCCAGCAAGCTTCTCAACTCACCTTCACAGGCTTACAGAACGCTCCTCTACCGCATCACTTACGTGATACCCGTAGCTTCGGTGTATGGTTTGAGCCCCGTTACATCTTCCGCGCAGGCCGACTCGACTAGTGAGCTATTACGCTTTCTTTAAAGGGTGGCTGCTTCTAAGCCAACCTCCTAGCTGTCTAAGCCTTCCCACATCGTTTCCCACTTAACCATAACTTTGGGACCTTAGCTGACGGTCTGGGTTGTTTCCCTTTTCACGACGGACGTTAGCACCCGCCGTGTGTCTCCCATGCTCGGCACTTGTAGGTATTCGGAGTTTGCATCGGTTTGGTAAGTCGGGATGACCCCCTAGCCGAAACAGTGCTCTACCCCCTACAGTGATACATGAGGCGCTACCTAAATAGCTTTCGAGGAGAACCAGCTATCTCCGAGCTTGATTAGCCTTTCACTCCGATCCACAGGTCATCCGCTAACTTTTCAACGGTAGTCGGTTCGGTCCTCCAGTTAGTGTTACCCAACCTTCAACCTGCCCATGGATAGATCGCCCGGTTTCGGGTCTATTCCCAGCGACTAGACGCCCTATTAAGACTCGCTTTCGCTACGCCTCCCCTATTCGGTTAAGCTCGCCACTGAAAATAAGTCGCTGACCCATTATACAAAAGGTACGCAGTCACCTAACAAGTAGGCTCCCACTGCTTGTACGCATACGGTTTCAGGATCTATTTCACTCCCCTCTCCGGGGTTCTTTTCGCCTTTCCCTCACGGTACTAGTTCACTATCGGTCAGTCAGTAGTATTTAGCCTTGGAGGATGGTCCCCCCATATTCAGACAAAGTTTCTCGTGCTCCGTCCTACTCGATTTCATGACTAAGAGATTTTCGCGTACAGGGCTATCACCCACTATGGCCGCACTTTCCAGAGCGTTCCGCTAATCTCAAAGCCACTTAAGGGCTAGTCCCCGTTCGCTCGCCACTACTAAGGGAATCTCGGTTGATTTCTTTTCCTCAGGGTACTTAGATGTTTCAGTTCCCCTGGTTCGCCCCTTACACCTATGTATTCAGTGTAAGGTAACCATCTTATGATGGCTGGGTTCCCCCATTCAGACATCTCCGGATCAAAGTCTGTTTGCCGACTCCCCGAAGCTTTTCGCAGGCTACCACGTCTTTCATCGCCTCTGACTGCCAAGGCATCCACCGTATGCGCTTCTTCACTTGACCATATAACCCCAAGCAATCTGGTTATACTGTGAAGACGACATTCGCCGAAAATTCGAATTTCTCAACTAAGAGAACTCACAAATTTTACCTTAGCCTGATCCGTTACCAGTGAAAGTAACGTTCAGTCTATCTTTCTATCACATACCCAAATTTTTAAAGAACGATCTAATCAAAGACTAGAAATCAACATTCACCATCATCACGATGGAATGCTCATTTCTAAGCTTTCAAACTTCAGAAGCAGTAGTGGTGGAGCCAAACGGGATCGAACCGTTGACCTCCTGCGTGCAAGGCAGGCGCTCTCCCAGCTGAGCTATGGCCCCGTATTGCTACAGGTTCCCACACAAAATTGGTGGGTCTGGGCAGATTCGAACTGCCGACCTCACCCTTATCAGGGGTGCGCTCTAACCAACTGAGCTACAGACCCAATTTCGGGCTGCTTCTTATCGTCTTCTTCAATGAATCAAGCAATTCGTGTGGGAACTTATGGAGCAGCTGATGTCGTCGATTAAGGAGGTGATCCAGCCGCAGGTTCCCCTACGGCTACCTTGTTACGACTTCACCCCAGTCATGAATCACACCGTGGTAACCGTCCCCCCGAAGGTTAGACTAGCTACTTCTGGTGCAACCCACTCCCATGGTGTGACGGGCGGTGTGTACAAGGCCCGGGAACGTATTCACCGCGACATTCTGATTCGCGATTACTAGCGATTCCGACTTCACGCAGTCGAGTTGCAGACTGCGATCCGGACTACGATCGGTTTTCTGGGATTAGCTCCACCTCGCGGCTTGGCAACCCTCTGTACCGACCATTGTAGCACGTGTGTAGCCCAGGCCGTAAGGGCCATGATGACTTGACGTCATCCCCACCTTCCTCCGGTTTGTCACCGGCAGTCTCCTTAGAGTGCCCACCATTACGTGCTGGTAACTAAGGACAAGGGTTGCGCTCGTTACGGGACTTAACCCAACATCTCACGACACGAGCTGACGACAGCCATGCAGCACCTGTCTCAATGTTCCCGAAGGCACCAATCTATCTCTAGAAAGTTCATTGGATGTCAAGGCCTGGTAAGGTTCTTCGCGTTGCTTCGAATTAAACCACATGCTCCACCGCTTGTGCGGGCCCCCGTCAATTCATTTGAGTTTTAACCTTGCGGCCGTACTCCCCAGGCGGTCAACTTAATGCGTTAGCTGCGCCACTAAGAGCTCAAGGCTCCCAACGGCTAGTTGACATCGTTTACGGCGTGGACTACCAGGGTATCTAATCCTGTTTGCTCCCCACGCTTTCGCACCTCAGTGTCAGTATCAGTCCAGGTGGTCGCCTTCGCCACTGGTGTTCCTTCCTATATCTACGCATTTCACCGCTACACAGGAAATTCCACCACCCTCTACCATACTCTAGTCAGTCAGTTTTGAATGCAGTTCCCAGGTTGAGCCCGGGGATTTCACATCCAACTTAACTAACCACCTACGCGCGCTTTACGCCCAGTAATTCCGATTAACGCTTGCACCCTCTGTATTACCGCGGCTGCTGGCACAGAGTTAGCCGGTGCTTATTCTGTCGGTAACGTCAAAACAATCACGTATTAGGTAACTGCCCTTCCTCCCAACTTAAAGTGCTTTACAATCCGAAGACCTTCTTCACACACGCGGCATGGCTGGATCAGGCTTTCGCCCATTGTCCAATATTCCCCACTGCTGCCTCCCGTAGGAGTCTGGACCGTGTCTCAGTTCCAGTGTGACTGATCATCCTCTCAGACCAGTTACGGATCGTCGCCTTGGTGAGCCATTACCTCACCAACTAGCTAATCCGACCTAGGCTCATCTGATAGCGCAAGGCCCGAAGGTCCCCTGCTTTCCCCCGTAGGACGTATGCGGTATTAGCGTCCGTTTCCGAACGTTATCCCCCACTACCAGGCAGATTCCTAGGCATTACTCACCCGTCCGCCGCTCTCAAGAGAAGCAAGCTTCTCTCTACCGCTCGACTTGCATGTGTTAGGCCTGCCGCCAGCGTTCAATCTGAGCCATGATCAAACTCTTCAGTTCAAACATCTTTGGGTTTTTAAGAAACCCTAAACTTGGCTCAGCAATCGTTGGTTACATCTTTGATTTCTCGCGGAGTAACTTGTGATGCTGATAATCTTGTTGACTATCAGTCTGACTCCACAAGCACCCACACGAATTGCTTGATTCAGTTGTTAAAGAGCGGTTGGTTAAGATCTTTCGTCTCAACCGAGGCGCGCATTCTACAGCAGCCTCATTTGCTGTCAAGTGATTATTTTCAGAAGTTTTCAAAGTTTCCTTTGTAACTTCAACCACTTGCGCTTCCGATCTCTCGTTAGCGGGAGGCGAATTCTACAGCGTTACACGCTGCTGTCAACACCTCTTTTTCTCCGCTTTCGACCGAGAAGATCGAAACGTTAATAGAGCCAAACAACCCTGCTCTACCAACTCCTTCCAGGCTTCGATGAACTGAAGCAGGTCGCTGTCGAATCTTGCGTAACTCTTTGTTTACCAAGGAGTTTCCCGTTTCGACTGCGCCGGAAGTGGGGCGAATTATAGACGTCCAGGATTTGCCGTCAAGGGTTAATTACGCTTTTGTTGCAGAAGGTGCTTTTTTCGCAATAAGGCGCGGAATTCGCCGCATCACCGGCGGTATCCGCAGGACAAGAAGCAGCGCACCTATAGAAGCATAGATAGCCCACTCCTTCAGATCCGCCCGCACGATCCACAACATATGCAACAAGCCAAGCCCAAGCACGCCATACACCAGGCGATGCAACTTCTTCCAACGGCTGCCCAACCGACGCTGACAGTAGCGATTCGACGTCAGCGCCAGCACCAATAAAGACAGGAAACCCAGGGCCCCCACAATAATGTAGGGGCGCTTACTCAATTCCACCCCCAGCTGCGACCAATCCAGCCCCAGGACAAACACACAATATGCCGCCAGGTGCAGCACCACATAAGCAAAGCACCACAACCCCAACTGACGCCGCACCGCGATCCACCCTGCCCAACCGCTCAACTTCTGCAACGGTGTCATCGCCAGGGTAATCAACAGCAGGATCAACGTGCCCAAGCCCAGCCGGTCAACCAGCACCTTGCCTGGGTCCGGCCCCAAGGCAGAACGCCACGCTTCGTACAGCCAGAGCAACGGCCATACCGCGGTGGCGATAAACACGCCGATGCGCCAGATCGGGAAACGCATCAGTAGTTCTTCCGCAGGTCGAGGCCGGTATAAAGCGCCGCCACCTCATCCGAGTAACCGTTGAACATCTGCGTCTCGCGCACATTCGGGCTGAACAGGCCACTCGGCAAGCGCCGTTCACGCGCCTGGGTCCAACGAGGGTGATCGACCGTCGGGTTCACGTTCGCATAAAACCCGTACTCATTCGCCGCAATACTTTGCCAAGTGGTTTTCGGCTGCTCGCTCACCAAGCTGATACGCACGATGGACTTCACGCTCTTGAAGCCATACTTCCATGGCACCACCAAACGCAACGGCGCGCCATTCTGGTTAGGCAACTCGCGCCCATACATCCCCACCGCCAGAATCGCCAGGGGATTCATCGCCTCATCCAGACGCAGCCCTTCTACATAGGGCCAATCGATCAAGCCGAAACTCGAGCGCTGGCCCGGCATGCTTTTTGGGTCCTGGAGGGTTTCGAAGCGGATGTACTTGGCTTTGGAAGTCGGCTCAACCTGCTTGAGCAACGCCGAAATGGGAAAACCCATCCACGGAATGACCATCGACCACGCCTCCACACAGCGCAGACGGTAGATTCGCTCTTCCAATTGATACGGCTTCATGAAGTCTTCCAGGGCGTAACGCCCCGGCTTTGCGACCTCGCCATCGATCACTACACTCCAGGGCTCGGTCTTGAGCGAACCTGCATTCGCCGCTGGATCGCCCTTGTCCGTGCCGAACTCATAGAAGTTGTTGTAGTGGGTCGCGTCCTTGAACGGGGTGATGGCTTCGTCCTTGACGGTCACCGCCTGCCATTTCGTACCCGGCAGTTTTTCGGCAAACCAGCCTGGCGCCTTGCCTGGTTCGACATCCGCATAGCGCGCGGCATCGTCAGCGCTGGCCCAGCGCGGCAAGCTGCTGGCGGCAACACCGGCCAGCGCACCACCGAGCAAGCTACGGCGAGACAGGTAGAAGGATTCAGGAGTGACGTCCGATTCATGACAATCGGACGCTTTGGGCAATTTGATTAACATGGCAACTCCGCAGCATTGGAGAACTGATGCACCAATAGACTGCGGAGTATGGGGGAAATTACATTAAGGCAATGTTTTGTCCCGACGCAGTTGCAGCAGATACTGAACCGGCCCGGAAGCGGCATACACCAGGAACACCAGCAGCAGAATACGCGGCGGATCACTGAAGACCACGGCGAACACCAGCACCACCGCAAGGATGGCCACGAACGGCACGCGCCCCTTGAGGTCGAGTTCCTTGAAGCTGTTGTACTTGATGTTACTGACCATCAGCATGCCGGCGGCCGCAACCATCAAGGCCACCAGGAACGACATCTTCGATCCCTGGATGCCGTAGTCACTGAACGCCCAGACGATCCCCGCCACCACGCCCGCAGCAGCCGGGCTGGCCAGGCCGATGAAGTAACGCTTGTCGGCGGTCCCCACCTGGGTGTTGAAGCGCGCCAGGCGCAGCGCGGCGCCCGCGACATAGATGAAGGCCACCATCCAGCCGACCTTGCCCATGTCACCCAGGGCCCAGGCAAACGCCAGCAACGCAGGCGCGACACCAAAGGCAACCATGTCCGACAGCGAGTCATACTCGGCACCGAAGGCGCTTTGGGTATTGGTCATGCGCGCCACGCGCCCATCGAGACCGTCGAGCACCATGGCGACGAAGATGGCGATCGCCGCAAAACCGAAGTACTTGCTGGCACTCACCGCATCACCCGCCGCCAGCGCACTCTGGGCGCTCATGGAGTTGATGATGGAGTAGAACCCGGCAAACAGGTTCGCCGTAGTGAACAGATTGGGCAGGAGATAGATGCCACGATGCCGGACCTTGCGGCCTTCCGCGTCATGCCCTTCTTCAACATGTTCATCGATCGGTAGCAGGCTATCGGCGTCAGAAGCCTGGTTTGGCTCTTCGGGACGTTCGCTCATGGACTTTACCTTGCAACGGTGTGAAAAAATTCGACAGATACTTGCGGCGAGTGTTCGCCCGCAAACGATGCAGCTTTATACCAGAACCAGCCACCCAAACGAAAAAACGCGGCCTAAGCCGCGTTTTTTCTAGATGCATCCGACTTAGTTTTTGGCTTTGTCGACGATCTTGTTGGCACCGATCCACGGCATCATGGAGCGCAGTTGCTCGCCGATGATTTCGATACCGTGAGCGGCGTTGTTACGACGCTTGGCGGTCATCGAAGGGTAGCCGGTAGCGCCTTCGCTGATGAACATTTTGGCGTATTCGCCGTCCTGAATGCGTTTCAGAGCGTTGCGCATGGCCTGACGGGACTCGGCGTTGATCACTTCCGGGCCAGTCACGTACTCGCCGTATTCGGCGTTGTTGGAGATCGAGTAGTTCATGTTGGCGATACCGCCTTCGTACATGAGGTCCACGATCAGCTTCAGTTCGTGCAGGCATTCGAAGTAGGCCATTTCCGGCGCGTAGCCGGCTTCAACCAGGGTTTCGAAACCGGCTTTGACCAGTTCAACGGTACCGCCGCACAGAACGGCTTGTTCGCCGAACAGGTCGGTTTCAGTCTCGTCCTTGAAAGTGGTTTCGATGATGCCGGTACGACCGCCACCAACGCCGGCAGCGTAGGACAGCGCAACGTTCTTGGCGTTGCCCGACGCGTCCTGGTAGATCGCGATCAGGTCAGGGATACCGCCGCCTTTGACGAACTCGGAACGCACGGTGTGGCCCGGGGCTTTCGGCGCGATCATGATCACGTCGAGGTCAGCGCGTGGCACGACTTGGTTGTAGTGGATCGCGAAGCCGTGGGAGAAGGCCAGGGTGGCGCCCTTCTTGATGTTCGGCTCGATTTCGTTCTTGTACAGCGCGGACTGGAACTCATCCGGGGTCAGGATCATGACCAGGTCGGCAGCGGCAACGGCGGAAGCAACGTCAGTCACTTTCAGGCCGTGGGCTTCAGCCTTGGCAACAGTGGCCGAGCCTTTGCGCAGGCCAACAGTCACGTCAACGCCGGAATCTTTCAGGTTGCAAGCTTGCGCGTGGCCCTGGGAACCGTAGCCGATGATGGCGACTTTCTTGCCCTGGATGATCGACAGGTCACAATCTTTATCGTAATAAACTTTCATGAGGTTCCTCTATATATCCAGGCCTTAAGGCCATTCACTAATTTGGGTTAGATGCTGAGTACTTTGTCGCCACGGGCAATCCCGGTGACACCACTGCGTACAGTTTCCAGAATCGAGGCCGTCCCGATCGACTGGATGAAGCTGTCCAGCTTGTCGCTTGTACCGGTCAATTGCACGGTATAAACGCTGGCGCTCACATCGACGATCTGCCCGCGATAAATGTCGGTAGTACGCTTGATCTCGGCACGTTGGGCGCCCGTGGCCTTGACTTTAACCAGCATCAGCTCGCGCTCGATGTGGGCACTTTCCGACAGGTCGACCAGCTTGACCACTTCGATCAGCTTGTTGAGGTTTTTGGTGATCTGCTCGATCACCTCATCGTGGCCCACGGTGGTCAACGTCAGGCGCGACAGGGTCGGGTCTTCGGTCGGTGCCACGGTCAGGCTTTCGATGTTGTAGTTGCGTTGCGAAAACAAGCCGACAACACGAGACAGAGCGCCGGGTTCGTTCTCCAGAAGCAGGGAGATTATGTGCCGCATGATTAGGTACGCTCCGTCTTGTTCAGCCACATGTCACGCATAGAGCCGTCTTTGATCTGCATCGGATAGACGTGCTCGCTGGTATCCACCTGAATATCGATGAACACCAGGCGATCCTTCATGGCGAACGCTTCTTCCATCTTCGGCTTCAGATCTTTCAGATCGTTGATGCGAATACCGACGTGGCCGTAAGCCTCGACCAATTTGACGAAGTCGGGCAGCGATTCCATGTAGGAATGGGAGTGACGACTACCGTAGCTCATGTCCTGCCATTGACGAACCATGCCCAACACGCCGTTGTTCAGGCACACGATCTTCACCGGAAGGCCGTACTGCAGGCATGTCGACAGCTCCTGGATGTTCATCTGGATGCTGCCTTCGCCGGTGACGCATGCAACGTCGCTGTCCGGGAAGCTCAGTTTGACACCCATGGCCGCAGGGAAACCAAAGCCCATCGTGCCCAGGCCACCGGAGTTGATCCAGCGGTTAGGCTTGTCGAACTTGTAGTACTGCGCGGCGAACATCTGGTGCTGGCCCACGTCGGAGGTCACAAAGGCATCGCCCTTGGTCACTTCGCACAGGGTCTCGATCACGGTTTGTGGCTTGATGATGCTGCCGTCGCCCTTGTCATAAGGGAACAGGCCGCGGTCACCGCGCCATTCGTCGATCTGCTTCCACCAGCTGGCGACAGCTTCTTTGTTCGGCGTCTCGCCGATTTCCTTCAGCGCAGCGACCATTTCGGTCAACACGCTCTCCACCGGACCTACGATCGGCACGTCGGCCTTGATGGTCTTGGAGATGGACGCCGGGTCGATGTCGATATGAATGATCTTGGCATTCGGGCAGAACTTGCTCGCGCCGTTGATCACCCGGTCATCGAACCGCGCGCCCACGGCCAGGATCACGTCGGCGTGGTGCATGGTCAGGTTGGCGGTGTAGCTGCCGTGCATGCCGAGCATGCCGACGAACTGACGGTCCGTACCCGGGAATGCGCCGAGGCCCATCAGGGTGTTGGTCACCGGCAGGTTGAGCAGCTTGGCCAGTTCGGTCAACGGTGCGGAACCGCCGCCCAGAATCACGCCGCCGCCCGAGTACAGCACCGGGCGCTTGGCCGCCAAGAGCATTTCTGCCGCCTTGCGGATCTGCCCCGAGTGCCCACGAACGGCCGGGCTGTAGGAACGCAGCTTGGCTTTCTTCGGGAAGACGTATTCGAATTTCTCGGCCGGGTTGGTCATGTCTTTCGGGATATCGACCACTACAGGGCCCGGGCGACCGGACTGTGCGAGGTAGAACGCCTTTTTCATGATTTCCGGGATTTCCGAGGCATGCTTGATCATGAAACTGTGTTTCACGATCGGCCGGGAGATACCGATCATGTCGGTTTCCTGGAATGCATCGGTACCGACCATGGTGCTAGCGACCTGGCCGGAAATGATCACCATCGGGATGGAGTCCATATAAGCAGTCGCGATGCCGGTAATGGCATTGGTTGCGCCTGGACCGGACGTTACCAGTACCACGCCGGCTTTACCGGTGGCACGGGCATAACCGTCAGCCATATGGGTTGCAGCCTGTTCGTGGCGAACCAGGATGTGGGTAACAGCCGGTTCCTTGAACAGTGCGTCATAGACGTGCAGCAGAGCACCACCAGGGTACCCGTAGATATAGTCAACGCCTTCGTCACGCAAAAAGCGGACGAGCATCTCACCGCCAGATAAAAGCTCCACGTTGTTCACCTCTAAAACGCCAGAATACCGTCCGTTAAAAACCGACGGGTCTTAATAGGTTTACTTCTCAACAGAGCATGAGCGACGGTGGTCGCCGACTACGTCAGCACTGACTGAGCAAGTATTGGGATCGTCCCAAGTGTTGCGGGCTCTTCCCACCCAGCGCGAGGTAACGCGTTGCGGGTGTAACAGGTCGGCGCGGATGTGCGCCTCATGATCTGCTGAGCGGGCCTGCTTCTGGCAGTCCCGATACAGCGGACTTTGGATTCTTCTGTTTCAGGCCCTTCAAGTCAAGCAATAATTGCGCTTTTTTCCAACTAAGCGCATGAGAACGTAGAAGAAAGGGCTTTGAGGAGGGATAAAACTCGCCTGAATGTCGTCAAGCGGTAGAAATGTGCGCAAGACTGCCGGAAAAACCGGCAGCCAGGCAATTAACGAGCGTCGACGATCAATTGGTCGAACTTTTTCAGCGCATTGCGCAAACCCTGGCTTTCCAGCGGCCGGTCGGTGTAGACCATCTCGGCCATCTCCATGATCCCGGAAGCATTTGGCAACGGCAGGTTCTGTTCGAGGATCTGCTTCATTCGCACCAGGAAGATCCACTGCAGCCACTGGTGGAAGTCCAGGGTGTCGACCGAAAAGGGCTCGACGCTGCTGAGCGCCTCGGCGCTGGGGGACACCTCGTCCCACCAGCCCTGCAGGCGCAATTCGCGCTCAATCAGCAACAGCTGTTCGGCAATCGCTGGAAAACGCACATCCATCAGAGGCTGACCTTGGCTTTCTGCCGAGCCTGGGCGGCACCGGCAGCGTCGCCTTGTGCAGCACGCGCATCACCGATCAAGGCCCACAGGCTGGCCTGCAGGTCAGGACGGCCGCTGGCCAGGGTCAGGCCACGACGGGCAAACTGTTCGGCTTGCGGCGCATCGCCCTGGGCCATCCGCACCTGGGCCAGGCGATACAGCACCTGCGGTTCACGCGGCGCAACGCGCTGGGCGCGCTCGAGGCTCGACGATGCACCGTTCAAGTCGCCACCGGCCTGCTGTTGCTGGGCAGTGGTGAGCAAGGCCAGTACCGGGCCGTCCAGTTGCTCGTCAGCCGACAGGCCGCCCGCGCTGGAGGACGACGGAATGCCGCTTGGCGTCGACGGCATGGTGTAGGTGTTCTGGTTGATCGGCGCGGCCTGGACCGGCGTGGCGTCAATCGGCCCCGACGTGCTAGGCCCTGGCGTCCACGGCTCGGCGCTGATCGGCGCCGATGTCGCAGCACCGGCGCCCGGCACCATCACCACCACACCCGAATCCTGCGGCACGGCGCGGGTCGCGGCCTGGGCAGGACGCTTGGTCACGGTCTGACGGAAACCGCCATTGGCCGAGATCCGATCGTTATTGGAGACGGTTGTGCTCGAGTCCACCACGGGAATGGAGCCGCGCTGAACGCTGGAGCAACCGCCGAGCAAAGCCAGAGCTGTAATAGCTGGAATCCACCACTTGTTCACTTGAAACCCTCTTTGCTTAATTCATCCAGCCCTTGACCCAATCCATCACCGATTCCGCGCTTGCAGGGGCGCTGCCACCGCACGCGGCACCGGGAGGTGGTTCGCTGCCGCGAATATACGGCATCTGCACCGCGCCCGGACAGTTGGCATCGGAGCCCTGGCCGGTGTGCGGATCAATCCAGGCCTGCACGATGTTGTCCGGCTGCGGCATGCTCAGCGGCAACGGATCGGCCTTGCGCATGAAACTGGTCCAGACCTGCAACGCACCGGTCGCGCCGGTGAACGGCGTCTTGCCGTTGTCATCACGCCCCAGCCAGACCACGGCCAGCACATCCTGACCGAAGCCGGCGAACCAACTGTCACGCGAATCGTTACTGGTGCCGGTCTTGCCCGCCAGTGTCAGGTTGGAAGGCAGGACCTTGTACACCGAGCTACCGGTACCTTCGCGCATCACACGCTGCATGGCGTTCTGGATCAGGTAGATGGAGCCCGCGTCGAAACGCTGCTGAATCTGGAACGGATAGCGCTTGAGCGGCTCGCCTTCGGCCGTCAGCACGCTGCGAATGCCGCGCATCGGCGTGTTGAAACCACCGTTGGCGAGGGTCTGGTACATGGTCGCCACTTCCATCGGCGTCATGGCACCGGCGCCCAGAAGCATCGATGGGAAGGCCGGGAATTCGCGGGTGATGCCCAGGCGCGCGAGGGTCTTGAGGACGTTCGGCACGCCCACTTCGAGCCCCAGGCGCGAGGTCGAGATGTTGTAGGAATGCGCCAGCCCCTGGTACAGGAACACCGTACCGTGAGAACGACGATCGAAGTTCTGCGGGGTCCAGACCTGGCCGTCAGCACCTTTGACCGACAGCGGGTCGTCCGACAGCCAACTGGTCAGGGTGTATTTGCTCGGTTTTTCCAACGCCGTCAGGTACACCGCCGGCTTGACCAGCGAGCCGATCGGCCGCACCGCGTCCAGCGCACGGTTGAAGCCGGCGAAACTGGCCTGGCGGCTGCCGATCATGGCCTGGACTTCACCGGTTTCCGGGTTGGTCACCACCATGGCTGCTTCGACTTCGTCGGAGCCTTTACGCCCCGCCAGGCGCTTGAAGGTGTCGTTGACCGACGCTTCGGCTTTCATCTGCAGGATCGGGTCGAAACTGGTGAAGATGCGCAGGCCTTCCTCGGTCAAGTCTTCGTCGCGGTAGTCTTCACGCAACTGGCGTTTGACCAGGTCGATAAAGCCCGGGAAGGAGCTGTCCGCCAGCTTGCCGCGGGTGGTCACACCCAGTGGCATTTTCTTCGCCGCGGCAACCTGTTCCGCCGTGGCCACGCCCTGCTGCTCCAGCACGTCGAGCACCAGGTTACGCCGCTCAAGCGCGCGCTCAGGATTGCGCCGCGGGTTGTAGTAGGACGGCCCCTTGACCATGCCCACCAGCAACGCGACCTGATGCAACTTCAGCTCGGACAGCGGCTGGCCGAAGAAGAACTGGCTGGCCAGCCCGAAACCGTGGACCGCGCGCTGGCCGTCCTGGCCGACGAACACCTCGTTGAGGTAGGCCTCAAGGATTTCCTGCTTGCTGTAATGCAACTCCAGCAGCATCGCCATCATGGCTTCGGTGAGTTTACGGGTCAGGCTGCGCTCGTTGGTGAGGTAGAAGTTCTTCACCAATTGCTGGGTCAGCGTACTGCCGCCCTGGGTCATTTTGCCGCCGGAGGTGTTGACCCAGATCGCACGGGCAATGGACTTCGGCGACACGCCCCAGTGGCTGTAGAAATCGCGGTCTTCCACGGCGACCAGGGTTTCAAGCAGGTACGGCGGCACCTGATCGAGCTTGATCAGGATGCGATCTTCCAGGTTCTTCGGGTAAATCCCGCCGATCATCAACGGTTCCAGGCGCACCACGGGCAGCTTCGAGCCATTCAGCGACGACAGCTCGGCCACGTAGTCGCCGGAGAAGCGCACGCGCACCGGCTGGGGTTTTTCCAGGCCTTCATAGAACTGGAAGCCGCGGGTGTTCAAGTCCACGGTATTGCCGCTGACGGCCGCAGCGCCGGGGCCGTTGCTCACAGGTTCGCGGCGGTAGCCCAAGGCGTCGAGTTCGGTGAGGAAGTCATCCTTGCTCAGCTTCTGACCGGTGAACAGCTCCAGCGGACGGGCGTACACCTTGGCCGGAATGGTCCAGCGCTTGCCGGAGAATTTTTCCTGGACCACGGCATCGAGGTACACCGCAAAGCCGGCGAGCACCACAAGACCCACCAGGCTGAGCTTGAGCGCCCAGCCCAGCCACGGGCGCAGGCCGCGGGAAGGAGGTTTTTTACGGGAACGGGGAGATCGGGTTCGAGTCATGGCGGCGGATTATACGCACTTTATCGATGATCAACATGAGCCGGACAGCGGTTTGCACAGCAGGCGTCAGCAGCCATAATGCCCGCCATGATTTCCCCTGACTTTGAAGGATCGCCCGTGAGCCAGCCCCTGATTGCCGCCCTGCAGAACCCGGCTTTATACCCCCATCCGGTTGAAGCGTTCCAAGTCATCGAGACCCATATTTCCTGGGTCATACTGACCGGCCCTTACGCTTATAAGCTGAAGAAGCCGGTGAACTTCGGCTTCCTGGACTTCACCAAACTGGAAGATCGCGGGCATTTCTGCAACGAAGAGCTGCGCCTGAACCAGCGCCTGACCAAAGATTTGTATCTTGAAGTGTTGCCGATCACCGGCACGGCCGAAGCGCCGCAATTGGGCGGTGACGGTCCGGTCATCGAATACGCGCTGAAAATGCGTCAATTCCCGCAAAGCCAGTTGCTCAGCACCTTGCAAGCCAACGGTGAGCTGACCAGCGCGCACATCGACGAGATGGCCAAACAGATCGCGCACTTCCACCTCACCGCACCGAAAGTGCCGCAAGAGCACCCGGCCGGCACCCCGGACGAAGTGATGGCACCGGTACGCCAGAACTTCGATCAGATCCGCCCGTTCCTCAGCGACAAAGCCGACCTGCTGCAACTCGAAGCCCTGCAAGCCTGGGCCGAAAGCAGCTTCGAACGCCTCAAGCCGCTACTGGGACAGCGCAAGCGCGATGGTTTCACCCGCGAGTGCCACGGCGATATCCACCTGGGCAATGCCACCTTGATCGATGGCCACGTGGTGATCTTCGACTGCATCGAGTTCAACGAACCGTTTCGCTTCACCGACGTGTACGCCGACACCGGCTTCCTGGCCATGGACCTGGAAGACCGCGGCCTCAAATCCCTGGCACGCAGGTTCATCAGCCAGTACCTCGAACTGACCGGCGACTACCAGGGCCTGGAAGTGCTGAACTTCTATAAAGCCTACCGCGCACTGGTCAGGGCCAAAGTCGCGCTGTTCAGCATGCCCAGCGAAGCGAGCCCGGTGCAGCGCGCCACCACCCTGCGCCAGTACCGCAACTACGCCAACCTGGCGGAGAGCTACAGCATTATTCCGTCGCGCTTCCTGGCGATTACCCACGGCGTTTCCGCTGTAGGCAAAAGCCACGTGGCCATGCGTCTGGTGGAAGCCTTGGGCGCCGTTCGCCTGCGTTCGGACGTGGAGCGCAAGCGCCTGTTTGGTGAACAACAGGTGGAAAACACGCCCCAGGCCGGCATCTATGCTGCCGACGCCAGCGCGAAAACCTACGCCCGCCTGAACGAGATCGCCGAGACCGTGCTGCGCGCCGGGTTCCCGGTGGTACTGGATGCGACCTTCCTGAAACGCGCACAACGCGATGCCGCCGCCAAAGTCGCCGAAGCGACGGGCGCGCCGTTCCTGATCCTGGACTGCAATGCGCCGCAGGCCGTTATCACCAGTTGGCTGGCACAACGTCAGGCAGACAAGAACGATCCGTCTGACGCTACATTGACGATCATTGAAGAGCAGCAGGCCCAACGCGAACCGCTGACAGCCGAAGAGCTGTTGCTGAGCAAGCGCGTCGAGACCAATCAAAGCGGAACCCTCGATGCACTGGTCGAGCAAATTCGCCAGCGCATGCCTGGTCTGTAAGAAAAACTTCTTGGTCGCGTCGTCACCTTAGGCGAGCGGCCAAGCAATAGTGGCACTATAATGGCGCCATAAATCCAACAGGTGTCGCTATCATGAGTCAGCCCAAGCTTCTTGATACCCCGCTCTATTCGCTTCTGCATAAAGACGATATCCGCGGTTTCAACCAGGAACGCCCCAAAGACGGCGTCATCGACATGCGCGGTGGCGACTTCCGCGGGCTGGATCTGCGCGATCTGAACGCCAGCGGCGTGGACTTCACCGATGCGTACTTCCGTTCCGCCGATTTGCGCGGGCTGGACTTGCGCGACTGTTCATTGGAAGGCGCGAGCCTGGCCCATGCGCAGATTTCGGGCACCTACTTCCCGCCGGAACTGACGGCCGACGAGATCCTCATGTCGGTCAATTTCGGCACGCGCCTGCGCTACCGCACCAAGTAACACGCCCTCCCAAGCCCCCGGTCTCGTGCAAGACGGACCGGGGACTTCGCGCCTGCCCGCAATAAAACGTCGACGCCATCCTTATAAGCTTTTGCGCCATTCCTGACCAAAGAACTACGCTTTTCCTACTGAGCGCTACACTCCTTTTCAGGCTTGCCTGGTCACGACACCCACCGCACCATTCGGCCGTCGCAAGGAGGCTCGATGAACGATGAGCTGCAACACCTGAGAAACCTTGGCAAGACCTCGGCGCAATGGCTGCATGCGGCGGGCATCCACAGTGCGTCAGACCTGCGGCGCCTGGGCGCGGTCGATGCTTATCGAGCCGTTCGCACGCGTGGCTTCCGTGCCTCGAAAGTCTTGCTGTATGCAATCGAAGGGGCATTGATGGATGTGCATTGGAACGACATTCCTGCCGAACGCAAGGAAGCGCTGAACCGCCAATTGGATGCTATCTCGGCGCGCCAGAAGAATTAGATCGACGACCCACCCGCCGCTGACAAAGATTCCGGACAAGGGCCCGTGAAAACAAATCTTGACTCTCAAATGAGAATCGTTATGATTATCACAACTGGTCGCGAGATCAGCCGATAACTGAAAGACCATTGGTTCGGACTCTCAGATTATCTCCTCATCAGGCTAATCACGGTTATTTGACCCGGCTCTTGCCGGGTCTTTTTTTGCCGGTAAAAAGCCTCAGCGCGCAATGATCAACGGATGCCCGCGCTCCGGATGCGGCTGCACCAGCACATCCAGCCCGAAGACCGCTTTGAGCGGCTCAGGCCGCAGAACCTGTGCCGGGGTATCCAGCGCATGGGGGCGGCCCGCGTCGAGCAACAGAATCCGGTCGCAGTAACGCGCCGCCAGGTTCAGGTCATGCAGAATCACCAGCACTGCTGCGCCACGGTCAGCAAAGCGGCGTATCGCCTGCAAGGTCGTGTGTTGATGCAAAGGGTCAAGCATCGAGGTCGGCTCATCCAGCAGCAACGTCTGCCCCGCCTGCCCGGGCCATAACTGCGCCAGCACCCGCGCCAGGTGAACGCGCTGCCGCTCGCCGCCCGACAAGGCCAGGTAACTGCGACCGCTCAAGTGCCCGACATCTGCGGCCTGCAACGCGGCATCGATAATCTCGTCATCCCGCACGCGCCCGGTCTGATGGGGCAAGCGGCCCATGCCGACCACCTCTTCGACACGAAAGGCGAAATCCAGGGTTGAAGCCTGCGGCAACACGGCCAGGCGTTGCGCGCGTTGCGACCCGCTCCAGTCTTTCAGTTCGTGCTGATCCAGCCACACCTGGCCTTGATCCGGGTGCAGTTCCCCGCACAACGCGCCCAGCAACGTGCTCTTGCCCGCGCCATTCGGGCCCAGTACGCCAAGCACCTGGCCGGGCAACAGGTCCAACGTGACATCCGCCAGTACGGTTTTGCGACCGCGACGAATCCTCAGCCCTTCCACTCGCAGCATCAGGCGCGCCCTCGCAACAACAGGTAAAGAAAAAATGGCGCACCAATCAACGCAGTGACGATACCGATCGGCAACTCCGCCGGCGCCAAGGCCAGGCGCGCGACCAGATCCGCCAACAGCAGCAAGCTCGCCCCCGCCAGCACCGAGGCGGGTAACAACACGCGATGATCCGGCCCGGCCAACAATCGCACCAGGTGCGGCACCACCAGGCCGACGAAGCCGATCATCCCCGCTGCCGCCACCGCCGCGCCCACGCCCAATGCGGTGCAGAACACCAATTCGCGCTTGAGCCGCTCGACATCGACCCCGAGATGAGCGGCCTCGGATTCGCCGAGCAACAGTGCATTCAATGCCTTCGCCCGCCGCGGCAGCCACAGCGCCACGCCAGCGCTCACCAGCAGCAACGGCCACAGGCGCGAATAGCTGGCGCCATTGAGGCTGCCCAGGTTCCAGAAAGTCAGTGTGCGCAGGGTGGCGTCATCGGCCAGGTAGGTAAACAAGCCCACCGCCGAGCTGGCGAGCGCCGTGAGGGCGATGCCGGCGAGCAGCATGGTCGCGACATGGGTCTGGCCGTTGCGCCGCCCCAGCCGGTAGACCAGCGCCGTCACCCCCAACCCACCGAGAAACGCGCACAACGACAACAGATACGGGCCGAACACCTCCGGCAACCCACCCAGAAACGAGCCACCGACAATGGCGAAGGCCGCACCGAGTGCCGCGCCGCTGGATACCCCGACCAACCCCGGATCAGCCAGCGGGTTGCGAAACAACCCTTGCATCGCTACGCCCGACAAGGCCAATACGCCGCCCACCGCCAGCCCCAGCAAGGTCCGCGGCAAACGGATCTGCCCGAGAATCAGCTCCGCCTGCTCCAGGCCACTGGCCTCGATCGGCACGCCCATCAGGCGCAAGGCCGCCCTGAGCGTATCCAGCAACGGCAGGCTGACCGGCCCCAGCGCCAATGAAAGCCAGATCGCCAGCACACACAACAGCGTCAGGCCGATAAACAGCGTTCGGGGTTTCACCAGCGTACTCATGGGGCAGACGTGGCCTGGGACGGATAGAAGTCGGCCGACAACTGCACCAGGCTTTGCGGCAGACGCGGCCCGAGCCCGCCGACCAGCAGCGTCGGGTCCAACTCAAACACCCGTGCCTGTTTAGCCGCCGGCGTGGACGCCAGGATCGGGTTCTCCTTGAACAAGGCCGCACGCGCCGCCTCGCCGCTCAGCGCACGGTCGGCAAACACCAGCACCTCGGGGCTCAACCCGGCCAACGACTCCATGGAAAACGGCTTATAACCGCTGTGGGTCGCCAGGTTGCGCCCGCCCGCCTGCCGCAGCATCCAGTCAGCCGCCGTGTCTTTGCCAGCGATCAGCGGTTTGCCGCCGGCATTGCCGAGCAGCATCAACACCCCCGGGGCCTTGTGTGTGGCCTGGGCTGTGGCAACCCAACGTTTCTGCCGGTCAAGCGCCTGTTCATACGCGGTAAACAATGCATGGGCCTTGGCCTCACTGCCCAACAACCTCCCCAGGTGTTCGAGGTTGCCTTTCAACGTCGGCAAATCCGGCTGCGCCGAGAACATTTCCACCTGCACCCCGGCGTTGCGAATCTGCGCCAGCACTGGCGGCGGCCCCATTTCCTCGGTGCCCACCAGGACCTGCGGGCGCAGACTGAGAATGCCCTCGGCCGACAACTGCCGCTGATAACCGACGCTCGGCAATGCCTTGAGCGAAGCCGGATGCTGGCTGGTGGTGTCGACGCCCACCAACTTCGACTCACCGCCCAGGGCCGTCACCCACTCCGATAACGCGCCGCCAGCACTCACCCAGCGTTGCGGCAGTTCCGAGGCGTGCGCCCCAGGGTTGAGCATCAGTCCGACAACAAGCGCGATAGCGCTGGCACTCAAGCGCATAACAGGGTTTCCTTCCAGGGGCGGGGCTGCTGAAACACTCATGAATGTGACAGATGCCCCTTGCCGGGCATCGTACTGAGCGCCCAGTCAGCTAACGGGCGAAGCCTGCATTTGATAATTGTTTGCATTTGAGCGTCAAGGCACTTAAGGATTGGAATGAAGTTTCTCTGCCCCTCCGACACCCTCGCCCCCAACAGCAGCCGTGGTTTTGATATCGACGGGCACAAACTGTTGGCCGTGCGCCGGGATGGCATCGCCTACTTCTATCGCAATCGCTGCCCCCATCGCGGCGTCCCCCTGGAATGGCAGCCCGATCACTTCCTCGACGCCAGCGCCAGCCTGATCCAATGCGCCACCCACGGCGCGTTGTTCCTGATCGAGAGCGGCGAATGCATCGCCGGCCCCTGCGCGGGTCAAAGCCTCACTGCCCTGCCCGGCCGCGAAGACGAACAGGGCCTGTGGGTAGAACTCTAGTCGCCGAGCAGCACGTCCAAGCGGCGTTCGACGTAAATTTCCTCGGCCGTGACACGCACACCATACGCCAGCACTTCCACGCCCGCGGCCTTGGCCTCGCGCAGGGCGGCAGCGTAGGCCGCGTCGATTTCCACGGCCGGGCGCACCGCCTCGATCCCGGACAGGTTGACGCAATACAGCTGCACCGCCCGCACACCATCCCGGGCCAGGTGCTCCAGCTCGCGTAGATGCTTGGCACCGCGCTGGGTCACGGCGTCCGGAAACGCCGCAATCGAGGTGCCATCGAACCCCAGCGTCACACTTTTGACTTCGACATAGGCCGCCCCCTCGGGGTAATCCAGGCGAAAATCAATGCGGCTGTTCTCCTGGCCGTAAGGCACTTCACGCTTCAATCCGCTAAAGCCGTTGAGTTCGGTGATGACCCCGGCATGCAACGCCTCCTCAACCAGTTGATTGGCACGCGCCGTATTGACGCACGCGAGGCGGCCTTGAGGCGTCTCGGCAATTTCCCAGGTGCCGGGCAACTTGCGCTTGGGGTCAGTGGAGCGACTGAACCAGACCTGCCCGCCCTCGACCATGCAATTGAGCATCGAACCGGTATTGGGGCAGTGAATGGTCAACAACTCGCCGGTAACGGTTTCGATATCGGTGAGAAAACGCTTGTAGCGGCGAATCAGCCGCGCCTCTTCGAGGGGAGGATGAAAGCGCATCAGCCCTGCCAGCTCCGCAGCCCACGGGCGATGCGCTCTACCGCCTCTTGCAGCCGATCAAGGTTTTGCGTGTAGGCAAAGCGCACATGGTGGCCGGCTTGATAACGACCGAAATCCAGCCCTGGGGTGAACGCCACATGTTCGGTCTCAAGGAAATGACGGCAAAACGCGAAGGCATCACCGCCGAACGCGCTGATATCGGCGTACAAATAGAACGCCCCTTCCGGTTCGACGGCAATACCGAAGCCCAACTCGCGCAGGGCCGGCAGCAGGAAGTCGCGACGGCGCCCGAACTCGGCACGACGCGCCTCCAGAATGCTCAGGGTTTGCGGGGTGAAGCAGGCCAACGCCGCGTACTGCGCCATGCTGGGAGCGCTGATGTAGAGGTTTTGCGCGAGCTTCTCCAACTCACCGACCGCATCGGGCGGTGCCACCAGCCAACCCAGGCGCCAGCCGGTCATGCCGAAATACTTTGAAAAACTATTCAGGACAAACGCATCATCGTCGACTTCCAGCACGCTGGCCGCCTCGGTGCCGTATGTGAGGCCGTGGTAGATCTCGTCCACCACCAAATGGCCGTTACGCGCCTTGATGGCACTCGACAACCCCGCCAGTTCGTCCCGCGTCAGGATGGTGCCGGTGGGGTTGGCCGGCGATGCGACCAGCGCGCCCACGCTGTCCTGGTTCCAGTGCTTGGCCACCAAGTCGGCGGTCAATTGATAACGCACGTCCGGCCCCACGGGCACCAACTGCGCCGCGCCTTCCACCAGGCGCAGGAAGTGGCGGTTACACGGGTAACCCGGGTCGGCCAACAGCCAGTGTTTACCAGGGTCCACCAGCAGGCTGCTGGCCAACAGCAACGCGCCGGAGCCGCCCGGGGTGATCAGGATGCGCTCGGGGTCCACGCTCAGGCCGTAGCGTTGCTGGTAGAAACCGCTGATGGCATGGCGCAGCTCCGGCAGGCCGCGGGCTGCGGTATAGCGGGTCTTGCCATTGGCCAGCGCGGCCTGGCCGGCCTGGATGATCGGCTCGGCGGTGGTGAAATCCGGTTCGCCGATTTCCAGATGGATGACATCATGGCCTGCCGCTTGCAGCTCATTGGCTCGCGCCAGCAACGCCATGACATGAAAAGGTTCGATGGCGCGACTGCGCGCACTGTAGGGCTGAGCCATTAGCCTTCCTTAACGGTGAGGACAAAAACAGCGATTCTACCGAACCCTCGCGGTAAAACATGCTCTATTGCCTGCCAGGCCGTCCACGATGAACCCGGCAAGCGCTTGCAAAACGACTAAAATCAACCTTCGAGACGATTCATACCCAGCCACAGCGGGTTGCTGCTGTTTGCAACCCCTGCGTGATGGGCCTCGACAACCGGGAGTGGCGCACCCTGAATCTATCTGGTAAGTTCGCCCGCTTGCAGCCGCAGGGCCGGCAGGTGTCGGTGACGTTGCAATCCTGCGCAATGGATTAGAAGAGTGAGAGGCGGTCTATTCATGTCCACCCAAGCAAAGCAACAGCAATCCCCAGGCCTCAGCGGCTTCGAACCTTACGTCACGAAGGAAGGTGAGGAGTACATGGGCGAGCCCATGCGCGAGCACTTCACCAAAATCCTTAACAAGTGGAAACAAGACTTGATGCAGGAGGTCGACCGCACCGTTGACCATATGAAGGACGAAGCAGCCAACTTCCCTGATCCGGCCGACCGTGCGAGCCAGGAAGAAGAGTTCGCCCTTGAACTGCGTGCCCGTGATCGCGAACGCAAGCTGATCAAGAAGATCGACAAGACACTGCAGTTGATCAAGGACGAAGAATACGGCTGGTGCGAATGCTGCGGCATCGAAATCGGTATTCGCCGCCTGGAAGCACGTCCTACCGCCGACATGTGCGTGGACTGCAAGAACCTGGCAGAAATCAAGGAAAAACAGGTCGGCAAGTAACCCCTGCCGAGCTGAACGAATGGGGCGTACAAACGCCCCATTTTTGTTTCTGGCGTTTAGCGATTTTCCAGTAGTATCCGGCCCATGACAGCCTCTCCCTATATCGGGCGTTTCGCCCCCACGCCCAGCGGCCACCTGCACTTCGGCTCGCTGGTCGCCGCCCTCGCCTCTTACCTTGACGCCCGCGCCAACCATGGCCGCTGGCTGATGCGTATGGAAGACCTCGACCCTCCCCGCGAAGAACCCGGCGCCCAGGCGGCAATCCTGCATGCCCTGGAAAGCTATGGCTTCGAATGGGACGGTGAACTGGTCCGACAAAGCGACCGGCACGATGCCTACGCCAAGGTGCTGAACGACCTGTTCAACCACGGCCTGGCCTATGCCTGTACCTGCTCGCGCAAACAGCTGGAGCCCTACCACGGGATCTACCCGGGCTTGTGCCGTAACGCCGGTCATGAGCAGCACGATGCGGCCATCCGCCTGCGCGTCCCGGAGCTGGAATACCACTTTACCGACCGCGTACAGGGCGAATTCCGACAACACCTGGGCCGCGAAGTGGGTGACTTCATCATCCGTCGCCGTGACGGCCTCTACGCCTACCAACTGGCCGTGGTGCTCGATGACGCCTGGCAAGGTGTTACCGACATCGTGCGCGGCGCCGACCTGCTCGACTCCACGCCGCGCCAGCTGTACCTGCAAGAATTATTGGGGCTGCGCCAACCGCGTTACCTGCACGTGCCGCTGATCATCCAGCCGGACGGTAACAAGTTGGGCAAATCCTATCGTTCCCCGCCCTTGACCACAGACCAGGCCACGCCTTTGCTGTTGAGAGCCCTGCGCGCCCTCGGCCAACAACCCGGCGACGAACTGCTGCACGCCAGCCCACGGGAACTGCTGGATTGGGGCATTGCCCACTGGGATGCGCAGTTGATCCCGCGCACACTCACGCTGGCCGAAGCGCAGTTGCGCTGAAGGCGCTTGCAGCCGGCCAGGCATCCGTTACCATCGCCGCAGTTATTCAATCAGAGGCCAACATGTACATCTATCGCTTGGTCCTGCTGCTGGTCGTCGGGATCTACCTGTTTTCCCCCGCCATCATGGATTGGTGGATCGACGCCACGGGCGCCTGGTATCGCCCCTATCTGCTGTGGCTGATCCTGATCGTCGTGACTTTCATCCTGCAGAGCCAAAAAGATGCCGATGAGCTTTAGCCTCACCCAGATGCTGCTGATCAGCGCCGCCTACCTGGCTACGTTGTTCGGTGTCGCCTGGATCAGTGAGCGCGGAATGATTCCGCGGGCGATCATTCGCCATCCGTTGACCTACACCTTGTCCTTGGGCGTCTACGCCAGCGCCTGGGCGTTCTATGGCACGGTGGGCCTGGCCTATCAGTATGGGTATGGCTTTCTGTCCAGTTACCTTGGGGTGTCCGGGGCCTTCTTGCTGGCACCGGTGCTGCTGTACCCGATCCTGAAGATCACCCGCACCTATCAGTTGTCGTCCCTGGCCGACCTGTTCGCCTTCCGCTTTCGCAGCACCTGGGCGGGCGCGCTGACCACGATTTTCATGCTGATCGGCGTGCTGCCCTTGCTGGCCCTGCAGATCCAGGCGGTGGCCGACTCCATCAGCATCCTGACCCGTGAGCCGGTGCAGTATCGCGTCGCCCTGGCCTTCTGCGCGCTGATCAGCCTGTTCACGATTTTCTTCGGTTCACGCCACATCGCCACCCGCGAGAAACACGAAGGCCTGGTCTTTGCGATTGCTTTCGAGTCGGTGATCAAGCTGATCGCCATCGGTGGCGTCGGCCTGTATGCGCTCTATGGCGTATTTGACGGCCCGCAACAGCTGGAGTTGTGGCTGCTGCAAAACCAGACCGCCCTCGCCGCGCTGCACACCCCGCTGCAGGAAGGCCCGTGGCGCACGCTGCTGCTGGTGTTCTTCGCCTCGGCCATCGTGATGCCGCACATGTACCACATGACGTTCACCGAGAACCTCAACCCGCGCTCGCTGGTCAGCGCCAGCTGGGGCTTGCCGCTGTTCCTGCTATTGATGAGCCTGGCGGTGCCGCTGATCCTCTGGGCCGGCCTCAAACTGGGCGCCACCACCAACCCCGAATACTTCACCCTCGGCATCGGTATTGCGGCCAACAGCCCGGCCCTGGCGCTGCTGGCCTATGTCGGCGGGTTGTCGGCGGCCAGTGGCCTGATCATCGTCACCACGCTGGCGCTCTCCGGCATGGCGCTCAATCACCTGGTGCTGCCACTATACCAGCCGCCGGCCGAAGGCAATATCTACCGCTGGCTGAAATGGACCCGCCGTGCGCTGATCGTCGCGATCATCATGGCCGGCTACGGTTTCTACCTGCTGCTGGGCGCCGGGCAAGACCTGGCCAACCTGGGGATCGTCGCGTTTGTCGCCACCTTGCAGTTCCTGCCGGGGGTGTTGTCGGTGCTGTACTGGCCGACGGCCAATCGGCGCGGCTTTATCGCCGGGTTGCTCGCCGGGATTCTGGTGTGGCTGGTGACCATGTTGCTGCCGTTGGTCGGCAACCTGCAGGGTTTCTACATCCCGCTGCTGAACATGATCTACGTGCTCGACGACACCAGTTGGCACATGGCAGCGATCGCCTCGCTGGCCGCCAACGTGCTGATGTTCACCCTGATCTCGCTGTTCACCAACGCCAGCCCGGAAGAAACCAGCGCCGCCGAAGCCTGCGCGGTGGACAACGTGCGCCGCCCGCAACGCCGCGAGCTGCATGCCGCCTCGCCCCAGGAGTTCGCCACGCAACTGGCCAAGCCTCTGGGCGCCAAGGCCGCGCAAAAGGAAGTCGAACAAGCGCTACGCGACCTCTATCTGCCGTTCGACGAGCGCCGCCCCTACGCCCTGCGCCGCCTGCGCGACCGAATCGAAGCCAACCTGTCCGGGCTGATGGGCCCCAGCGTGTCGCAGGACATGGTGGAAACGTTCCTGCCCTACAAGGCGAGCGGCGAAAACTACGTCACTGAAGACATCCACTTCATCGAAAGCCGGCTCGAGGACTACCACTCACGCCTCACTGGCCTCGCCGCCGAACTCGATGCCCTGCGCCGCTACCACCGCCAGACCTTGCAGGAACTGCCGATGGGGGTCTGCTCCCTGGCCAAGGACCAGGAGATTCTGATGTGGAACAAGGCCATGGAAGAACTCACCGGCATTGCCGCGCAACGGGTCGTGGGCTCTCGCCTCAATACCCTGGGCGACCCGTGGAAGGAACTGCTGCAAGGCTTTATCAACCTCCCCGACGAACACTTGCACAAGCAGCACCTGGCCCTCGACGGCCAGACCCGCTGGCTCAACCTGCACAAGGCGGCGATCGACGAGCCCCTGGCCCCCGGTAACAGCGGCCTGGTGTTGCTCGTCGAAGACCTGACCGAAACCCAGATGCTCGAAGACAAGCTGGTGCATTCCGAGCGCCTGGCCAGTATCGGTCGCCTGGCGGCGGGCGTGGCCCATGAAATCGGCAACCCGATCACCGGTATCGCCTGCCTGGCGCAGAACCTGCGCGAAGAGCGCGAGGAAGACGGCGAAATCACCGAGATCAGCGGGCAGATCCTCGAACAGACCAAGCGCGTGTCGCGCATCGTGCAGTCGCTGATGAGCTTCGCCCACGCCGGTGCCCATCAGAACCACGACGAAGCGGTGTGCCTGGCCGAAGTGGCACAGGATGCCATTGGGCTGCTGGCCTTGAATCGGCGCAATTTCGAAGTACAGTTCTTCAACCTGTGCGATCCGGACCACTGGGTCGACGGTGACTCCCAGCGCTTGGCGCAGGTGTTGATCAACCTGTTGTCGAACGCCCGCGACGCGTCCCCCGCCGGCAGTGCGGTACGCGTCAAGAGCGAGGCTTTCGAGCACACGGTCGACCTGATCGTGGAGGACGAAGGCAGCGGCATTCCACAGAACATCAAGGACCGCTTGTTCGAACCCTTCTTCACCACCAAGGACCCCGGTGAAGGCACCGGTCTGGGCCTTGCACTGGTCTATTCCATCGTTGAAGAGCATTATGGACAAATCACCATCGACAGCCCGGCTGACACAGAAAGCCAACGCGGCACCCGTATTCGGGTGACCTTGCCGCGTCATGTCGAAGCGACGTCCGCTGTGAACTGAGACCGTCGAGAGAATTGAATCAATGCCGCACATTTTGATCGTCGAAGACGAAACCATTATCCGCTCTGCCTTGCGTCGCCTGCTTGAACGTAATCAGTACCAGGTCAGCGAAGCCGGCTCGGTGCAGGAAGCCCAAGAGCGGTTCAGCATTCCCACGTTCGACCTGATTGTCAGCGACCTGCGCCTGCCCGGCGCGCCGGGCACCGAGTTGATCAAGCTCGGCCAGGGCACCCCGGTGCTGATCATGACCAGCTACGCCAGCCTGCGCTCGGCGGTGGACTCCATGAAGATGGGCGCGGTGGACTACATCGCCAAGCCGTTCGACCACGATGAGATGCTCCAGGCCGTGGCCCGCATCCTGCGTGACCGCCAGTCGGCCAGCAGCGCTACGGCCGAACAGCGTCCCGCCGGCAAGGCGGCCAACGGCGCCGACAAGCCGGGCGTCGACAACAGCAATGGCGAGATCGGCATCATCGGCTCCTGCCCACCGATGCAGGACCTGTACAGCAAGATCCGCAAAGTGGCGCCGACGGACTCGAATGTGCTGATCCAGGGCGAATCGGGGACCGGTAAGGAACTGGTGGCCCGCGCCCTGCACAACCTGTCCAAGCGCGCCAAGGCACCGATGATCTCGGTGAACTGCGCGGCAATCCCCGAATCCCTGATCGAGTCCGAACTGTTCGGCCACGAGAAAGGCGCGTTTACCGGCGCCAGCGCCGGACGCGCGGGCCTGGTGGAAGCGGCGGACGGCGGCACGCTGTTCCTCGACGAAATCGGCGAACTGCCCCTGGAAGCCCAGGCGCGCCTGCTGCGTGTACTGCAAGAAGGCGAAATCCGCCGGGTGGGTTCGGTGCAATCGCAGAAGGTCGACGTGCGCCTGATCGCGGCCACTCACCGCGACCTCAAGAGCCTGGCCAAGATCGGCCAGTTCCGTGAAGACTTGTATTACCGCCTGCATGTGATCGCACTCAAGCTGCCGGCCCTGCGAGAACGGGGTGCCGACGTCAACGAGATCGCCAATGCGTTCCTGTTGCGCCAGAGCGCGCGCATCAACCGTACCGACCTGCGGTTCGCCGCAGACGCCGAGCAGGCGATTCGGCACTACTCATGGCCGGGTAACGTGCGGGAGTTGGAGAATGCGGTCGAGCGTGCGGTGATTCTGTCGGAGAGCCCGGAAATTTCCGCCGAACTGCTGGGTATCGATATAGAGCTCAGCGACCTGGAAGACGACGACTTCATCGGCCTGGCCCCGCAACAGGGCGCCGCCGGCAATACCAGCCATGAACCGACGGAAGATTTGTCACTGGAAGACTACTTCCAGCATTTCGTCCTCGAGCACCAGGACCACATGACCGAGACCGAACTGGCGCGCAAGCTGGGCGTAAGCCGCAAGTGCCTGTGGGAACGGCGCCAACGCCTGGGTATTCCACGACGCAAGACCGGAGTGGCCAGCGAAAGCTGAGGGCGCGCGCCCACAGGTAACACCCGCCAATGTGAAAAAACTGTTACCGCGGATATTTCGCGTAACAAAAGCCGGGGCTTACGGTAACGAAGCCCCGGCTTTTTTTTCGCCGCCAAACAGCCAAAAACCCCTCAACCCCCTGATTTTGCTGGTCGGCGCAAAAGTTGGCACGCACCCTGCTATATGCTTAGTACAAAAACAATAACAAGCTTTGTACAAGACAATAAAAATAAGACGAATCGACTCACGCACAATAAAAACAACACGGCGGAGGCGCAGCTAACTGATTCTTTTGGAGAGGCGTTGCATTTGGGGCTTGCCCCGCAACCAGGCCGAGAACAACAAAAACTGCCCTAAGGCAGAGCCTGAACTGGTTGGATCGTAGATCAGCAACACAGCGACCAAAGCAATCCGTTTGCTCTTGACTCCCGATTGGGAGTGTCATGAAGGTCACACTTCATGGCGAGGGCGATCAACAAAAACAAAAAGCCCGAAACCAATAATAAAAATAGAGCACGCAACTACTTCTGGGGGAGCTTCGGCTCCCCTTGTAGTTTCCGGTATTTGACGTTTTTAGGCTTATGGCGCAAGGCCTGTAGCTTGTTCCTACACCATCCCCCGACTAAATGCTAGAATCCCGGCCCATCATGCGGTCATTCTTCGTTATGGCCGAACATTCCTTCAAACAGTGCATCCCATGCTGAAGAAGTTGTTCCAGTCATTCCGTTCTCCCTTGCGTCGAACGCAACACAAACGCAGCACGCCTGAAGTGCTCAACAGCAGCCAACATTCGCTGCAACGCGCTCAGTTCAGCCGTTATGCAGTGAACATCGTCGAACGTTTGCAGAACGCCGGTTACCAGGCTTATCTGGTGGGCGGCTGTGTACGCGACATGTTGCTCAATATCACGCCCAAGGACTTCGACGTCGCCACCAGCGCCACGCCCGAGCAAGTGCGCGCCGAGTTTCGCAATGCGCGCATCATCGGCCGCCGCTTCAAGCTGGTGCATATTCACTTTGGCCGCGAAATCATCGAGGTCGCGACCTTCCGTGCCGGTCATCCGCAAAACGATGAGGAAGAAGACACCAATCAGTCTTCCCGCAACGAAAGCGGACGCATCCTGCGCGACAACGTCTACGGCACCCTGGAAGAAGACGCGCAGCGCCGCGACTTCACCATCAACGCCTTGTATTACGACCCGGTCAGCGAGCGCATCCTCGATTACGCCAACGGCGTACACGATATTCGCAACAACCTGATCCGCCTGATCGGCGACCCGACGCAGCGCTACCAGGAAGACCCGGTACGCATGCTGCGGGCGGTGCGTTTCGCCGCGAAGCTGAACTTCGGTATCGAGCGCCACACGGCTGCACCGATTCGCGAACTGGCGCCGATGCTGCGGGAAATCCCCTCGGCGCGCCTGTTCGAAGAAGTGCTCAAGCTGTTCCTCTCGGGCTACGCCACCGATACCTTCGAAATGCTCGTCGACCTGCAGTTGTTCGATCCCTTGTTCCCGGCGAGCGCCGAAGCACTGGAATACAACCCGACGTATACCCACACTCTGATCAGCGAAGCGTTGATCAACACCGACCTGCGCATCAAACAGAACAAACCGGTCACCCCGGCGTTCCTGTTTGCCGCCCTGTTGTGGCCGGCCTTGCCCAAACGCGTACTGCGCCTGCAAGACCGTGGCATGCCGCCGATCCCGGCCATGCAGGAAGCCGCCCACGAGTTGATCGCCGAGCAGTGCCAGCGCATCGCCATCCCGAAACGCTTCACCCTGCCGATCCGCGAGATCTGGGACATGCAGGAACGCCTGCCGCGTCGCAGCGGCAAGCGCGCCGACCTGTTGCTGGAGAACCCGCGCTTCCGTGCCGGCTACGACTTCCTGCTGCTGCGTGAAAGCGCCGGCGAGCAGACCGACGGCCTGGGCGAATGGTGGACCGACTACCAGGACGCCAATGACAGCGAGCGCCGCGAGATGATTCGTGAACTCGGCAGCAAAGGCGATGGCGTCGGCGAAGGGCCCAAGAAGCGTCGTCGCAGCGGGAGCAAACGCAAGCGCAGTGCCGCCGATGCCTCGGGCGCCGCAGGCGAATAAACGTGGAACGCATCTACATCGGCATGGGCAGCAACCTGGCGGCCCCGGAGCAACAATTGCGCAATGCTATCGAGGCGTTGGCGCAATTGCCGGGCACTACCGTCGCCGGGGTGTCGGCCTTCTATCAAAGCGACTCCCTGCTCCCCGGCCAACCGCGCTACACCAATGCGGTCGCGGCCCTGGACAGCTGCCTGGCGCCACTGGAACTGCTCGATGCGCTGCAAGCCATCGAGAACGACCAAGGCCGCGAACGCCTTGAGCGTTGGGGCCCACGCACGCTCGACCTGGATATCCTGCTGTTCGGCGACCGCCTGATCGACGAACCACGCCTGCAAGTGCCGCACTATCAGATGCACCTGCGCGCCTTCGTGCTGTACCCACTGGCCGAACTGGCCCCAGCCACCCTGCAATTGCCCGATGGCCGGCGCCTCAGCGACCTGCTCGCAGCCTGCCCGTTTGTCGGCCTGGAACGCATGCCTGCGCTCAGCACCCAGCGTTGATCAGCCACTGCTGAATCGCATCAGTAACAGCGGTAACACCACCGTCGTAACAATGCGGTAACACATGCAATTGACTTCCCGTGTCCTCCTCACGACTATAGGCGTCCCGCTGCCGCCAACCGGCGCTAAAGGGCGCAATCCAGGCCTTATAAGCACTGCTCTCAAGAAAGTGCGCCTGTATAAACGAAGACTCATGCGCGTTACTCGCTGTTTCCAAGCGCCTGAACGAGGACCCTTTTCATGCCAGACGTTACCCTGACCACCTTGCAGAGCCTCAAGCTCAAAGGTGAAAAAATCGCTATGCTGACCTGCTATGACGCCACCTTCGCCCATGCCTGCTGCCAAGCCGGTGTCGAGGTGTTACTGGTGGGCGACTCCCTCGGCATGGTGCTTCAAGGGCATGACAGCACCCTGCCCGTCACCACGGATGAACTTGCGTACCACACTGCCAGCGTCAAGCGCGGTAACGACGGCGCCTTTATCATCGCCGACCTGCCGTTCATGGGTTACGCCACCGTCGAACAGACCTTCCACAACGCCGGCAAATTGATGCAAGCCGGCGCGCACATGGTCAAGGTCGAAGGGGCCGCCTGGCTCGCCGAGTCGATCCGCATGCTGGCTGAACGCGGCGTACCGGTGTGCGCGCACATGGGCCTGACGCCGCAGTCCGTGAACATCCTCGGCGGCTATAAAGTCCAGGGCCGCAACGAAGCCCAGGCGCGCCAGATGCGTGCCGATGCCATCGCCCTGGAACAAGCCGGTGCCGCGATGATCCTGCTCGAATGCGTGCCCAGCGAACTGGCCGCGGAAATCACCCATGCGGTCAAAGTGCCGGTGATCGGCATTGGCGCCGGGTCGGCCACCGACGGCCAGGTCCTAGTGCTGCACGACATACTCGGCCTGTCGATAACCGGCCGGGTACCGAAGTTCGTGAAGAACTTCATGACCGGCCAGGACAGCATCCACGCCGCGTTGAGCGCATACGTCGCCGAAGTCAAAGGCGTGACCTTCCCAGGCGCCGAACACGGATTCTCTGCATGAACACCGTAAAAACCCTACGTGAACTGCGGGCCGCCGTTACCCATGCCCGCAGCGCCGGCAAACGCATCGGCTTTGTGCCCACCATGGGCAACCTGCACAGCGGCCACGCGGCCCTCGTGGCCAAGGCGGCCCAACAGGCGGATTTCGTGGTCGCGAGCATCTTCGTCAACCCGCTGCAATTTGGCGCCGGCGAAGACCTGGACAAGTACCCGCGCACCCTCGCCGCCGACCAGGAAAAACTCCTGCAAGCCGGCTGCAACCTGTTGTTCGCGCCAAGCGTCGAGGAAATGTACCCCAGCGGCATGACCGGCCAGACCCGCGTCAGCGTGCCGCAATTGTCCGAAGGTCTGTGCGGCGCCAGCCGTCCTGGGCACTTTGAAGGTGTGGCCACGGTGGTCAACAAGCTGTTCAACATGGTCCAGCCGGATATGGCCGTGTTTGGCCAGAAGGACTACCAGCAACTGGCCGTGATTCGCGCCATGGTCCATGACCTGAACATGCCGATCCAGATCATCGGTGAACCGACCGTGCGCGCAGAGGATGGCCTTGCGCTGTCATCGCGCAACGGTTACCTCAGCGCCGAGCAGCGGACCGTCGCGCCGGCGTTGTACCGCAGCCTGAGTCAGATTGCCGCCGCCATCAAAGGCGGCGACCGCGACTTCGCCAAACTGCGTGCCGAACAGGTCCAGCAGATCGAAGCCGCCGGCATGCGCGTGGATTACCTCGAAGTGCGCCAAGGCGTCCACCTGCGCCCGGCCACGGCCGAGGATCGTGATGTAGTGATCCTGGTCGCGGCCTACCTGGGCGCGACGCGTCTGATCGACAACCTGCATCTGCCCCTCGACTGACCCCCTGCCCGTTGCCCAGCCTGATGCGCCGGTATAAAAAAGTACCGGCCACAGCGCAGACAAAGCCAAGACATATCGACACGCTAGGTTTAATGTATTCGCCCTGCGCTATGGTTAGCGCTGTCCGGAACCCATTGCTTGATGAAAGACTGGATGTTTCGGGCTTTGAAGTGTCCTAAAGGCAGTCCCCGTAATAAAAGGAAACCCGCAGCGATGGCGTACTACCGCACCCCTCATGACGTTACCGCTCTGCCCGCCTGGCGAGCGCTCAATCAACATCGCCAAGCCATGCAGGATTTCAGCATGCGCGACGCGTTCAACGCCGATCCTCAGCGTTTTTCCCAATTCACCTTGAGCAGCTGCGGGCTTTTCCTCGATTACTCGAAAAACCTGATCACCAGCGAAACCCGCAACCTGCTCGTGGACCTGGCCAAGGAAGTCGACCTTAAAGCCGCGATCGACGCGCTGTATGCCGGCGAGCCGGTGAACTCGTCCGAGGGTCGCCCTGCCCTGCACACCGCTCTGCGCCGCCCGGTGGGCGACAAGTTGTCGGTCAACGGCGTGAACATCATGCCGGACGTACACAAGGTGTTGAACCAGATCACCGACCTCGTGGGCCGCATCCACGACGGCCTGTGGCGCGGCTACACCGAGAAGCCGATCACCGACGTGGTGAACATCGGCATCGGTGGCTCGTTCCTCGGCCCGGAGCTGGTCTCCGAAGCGTTGCTGTCCTACGCCCACAAAGGCGTGCGCTGCCACTACCTGGCGAACATCGACGGCAGCGAGTTCCACGAGCTGACCATGAAGCTGCGCGCCGAGACCACGCTGTTCATCGTCTCGTCGAAATCCTTCAACACCCTCGAAACCCTGAAAAACGCCCAGGCCGCCCGCGCCTGGTACCTGGCCCAGGGCGGCTCGGAAGCCGAGCTGTATCGCCACTTCATCGCCGTATCGAGCAACAACGCGGCCGCCGTGGCCTTCGGCATCCGCGAAGAAAACATCTTCCCGATGTGGGACTGGGTCGGCGGCCGTTACTCGCTGTGGTCGGCCATCGGCCTGCCCATCGCCCTGGCCATCGGTATGTCGAACTTCAAGGAACTGCTGTCCGGTGCCTACACCATGGACCAGCATTTCCAGAACGCGCCGTTCGAACAGAACATGCCGGTGCTGCTCGGCCTGCTGGGTGTGTGGTACGGCAACTTCTGGGGCGCGCAGAGCCATGCGATCCTGCCCTACGACCACTACCTGCGTAACATCACCAAACACTTGCAACAGCTGGACATGGAATCCAATGGCAAGAGCGTGCGCCAGGACGGTACGCCGGTGTCCACCGATACCGGCCCGGTGATCTGGGGCGGCGTGGGCTGCAACGGTCAGCACGCGTACCACCAATTGCTGCACCAGGGCACCCAGTTGATCCCGGCCGACTTTATCGTGCCGATCGTCAGCTTCAACCCGGTCTCCGACCACCATCAGTGGCTGTACGCCAACTGCCTGTCCCAGAGCCAGGCGCTGATGCTCGGCAAGACCCGCAGCGAAGCCGAAGCCGAGCTGCGCGACAAGGGCCTGCCGGAAGCCGACGTGCAGAAGCTGGCCCCGCACAAGGTGATCCCGGGCAACCGTCCGAGCAACACCCTGGTGGTCGAGCGCATCAGCCCGCGGCGCCTGGGCGCACTGGTCGCGATGTATGAACACAAAGTGTTCGTGCAAAGCGTGATCTGGGGCATCAACGCCTTCGACCAATGGGGCGTGGAGCTGGGCAAGGAACTGGGCAAGGGCGTCTACAACCGCCTGACCGGCGCCGAAGAAAGCCTGGCCGACGATGCGTCGACCCAGGGCCTGATCAACTACTTCCGCGGTCGTCACCGCGGCTGATGTCGGTCACACAGGGCCGGCGTCCATTCGGACGTCGGCCTTGAACCCGCCCCCGACTGGGTGCATCTTTATGACTTGTCGCAAAAACAAGAATAAGGATCGCTCATGTTCGATATCAGCATGTTTCCCATCGCCGATGCCGTCCGCCGGGCTGCGCAACTGAGTCAAGAGGACTATCAGCGCCTCTATCGCCAATCCATCGAACAGCCGGACACGTTCTGGGCCGAACAGGCCAGGCGCTTTCTCGACTGGACCACGCCCTGGCACACCGTCAATACCTCGGACATCCAGACCGGCGCCACCCAATGGTTTGCCGGCGGCCAATTGAACGTCAGCTACAACTGCATCGACCGCCACCTGGCGCAACGCGCCGAGCAACCGGCCTTCATCTGGGAGGGCGATGATCCGACAGCATCTTCCACCATCACCTACCGCCAACTGCATCAAAACGTCAGCCGCCTGGCCAATGTGCTGAAAAGCCGTGGCGTGAAAAAAGGCGACCGGGTGTGCATCTACATGCCGATGATTCCGCAAGCGGCCTACGCCATGCTCGCCTGTACGCGGATTGGGGCGGTGCATTCGGTGGTGTTTGGCGGTTTTTCACCCGACGCCCTGCGCGACCGTATTCTCGACGCCGACTGCCGCACGGTGATCACCGCCGATGAAGGCGTGCGCGGCGGCAAGCCGGTGGCGTTGAAACAAAATGTCGACAAGGCCCTGGCCAGTTGCCCGAACGTCAGCACCGTGCTGGTGGTAGCGCGCACCGGGGCCGCCGTGAACTGGAGCGAAGGCCGCGACCTCAACTATCAACAGGCCGTGGATGCCGCCAGCGATGACTGCCCACCCGAGCCGATGGGCGCCGAAGACCCGCTGTTTATCCTCTACACCTCCGGCAGCACCGGCAAACCCAAGGGTGTGCTGCACACCACCGGCGGCTACCTGCTACAAGCCGCGATGACCTTCAAGTACGTGCTCGACTACCGCGACGGCGAAGTGTTCTGGTGTACCGCCGATGTGGGCTGGGTCACCGGCCACAGCTACATCGTGTACGGCCCGCTGGCCAATGGCGCCACCTCGCTGATGTTCGAAGGCGTGCCCAGCTACCCGAGCAGCTCGCGCTTCTGGCAGGTCATCGACAAGCACCAGGTCAATATCTTCTATACCGCGCCGACGGCCCTGCGCGCATTGATGCGCGAGGGCCACACTCCGTTGGAGAACACCTCCCGCGCCAGCCTGCGCCTGCTCGGCAGCGTCGGTGAGCCGATCAATCCGGAAGCCTGGGACTGGTACTTCAACGCCGTCGGCGAACAACGCTGCCCGATTGTCGATACCTGGTGGCAGACCGAAACCGGCGGCATCATGCTCAGCCCGCTGGTCAGCGCCCAGCGCATCAAGCCCGGCTGCGCGACCCAACCGATGTTCGGCGTGCTGCCGGTGCTGCTCGATGAGCACGGCAAGGAAATCAACGGCCCGGGCAGCGGCGTGCTGGCGATCAAATCCAGCTGGCCGGGGCAGATCCGCAGTGTCTATGGCGACCCGCAGCGCATGATCGACACCTATTTCAAACCCTACCCCGGTTATTACTTCACCGGCGATGGCGCGCGGCGTGACGAAGACGGCGACTACTGGATCACCGGGCGCATCGACGATGTGATCAACGTCTCCGGCCACCGTATCGGCACCGCCGAGGTGGAAAGTGCCCTGGTGTTGCATGACTGGGTCGCCGAGGCTGCGGTGGTGGGCTACCCCCATGACGTCAAAGGCCAGGGCATCTATGCGTTCGTCACGCCGATGAATGGCGTGGAGCCCAGCGAGACACTGAAGAAACATCTGCTCGAACTGGTCAGCAAGGAAATCGGCAGCTTTGCCAAACCGGAACTGATCCAATGGGCCCCGGCCTTGCCGAAAACCCGCTCGGGTAAGATCATGCGACGCATTTTGCGCAAAATAGCCTGCAACGAGTTGGACAGCCTCGGAGATACCTCCACCCTGGCCGACCCCAGCGTGGTCGCCGGCCTGATCGACAAACGCCTGAACCGATAGGAACCCGCGCGTCGCCATGGAATTTATCCGCAGCCGTATCGAAACCCAGTTGATGAGCCTCACCGGCTTGTCGCTGGGCCAGTTGGACCTGGAAAACCCCAAGGGCGACCCCGGCCTGTTCGGCCCGGACTCGGTCAGTTGGCAAGTGCATGGCGATTTCAGCAGCATGCTCATCGGCGGCATCAGCGCCTTGATGCTGCAAGCCTTGCACCCATTGGCGCTGGCTGGTGTGTGGGACCATTCGAACTTTCGCCAGGACATGCTCGGGCGCCTGCGCCGCACGTCGCAGTTCATTTCCGGCACCACCTTCGGCTCGCGCAAAGACGCCGACTGGCTGATCGAGAAAGTACGCACCATTCACCTGCAGGTTGTCGGCCATGCGCCCGACGGCCGCGCCTACGCGGCCAGCGACCCGCAGTTGCTGACCTGGGTGCATGTGGCGGAGGTCAGCAGCTTCCTCGCCGCACACGTGCGTTATCGCAACCCGCAGCTGTCGGGGCGCGATCAGGATCGTTACTACAACGAAATCGCCCTGGTCGCCGAACGCCTGGGCGCGCGGAATGTGCCGCGCTCACGCGAGGAAATTGCGGATTATCTGGCGCGTATCCGTCCACAATTATTGTGCGCCGCGCGCAGCCGCGAAGTGCTGCGCCTGCTGCTCGAAGCCCCGGCGCCCAGCACCCTGGCCAAACCCTTTGGCGCCCTGATGATGCAGGCCGGGATCGACCTGCTGCCGGCCTGGGCCGCCGACATGCTGGGGCAACACCCGAGCCTGCTGCAACGCCAGCTGGTGCGTGCCGGGGTCAAGCGCAGCGCGCCGGTGCTGCGTTGGGCAATGCACAATGGCTCGGTGCAGCGCGCGCATCGGCGGATGGGGTTGATGTAGGCGACGCTCCATAACTGCTAAACTCCGCGCCCACATTTACCCAGCAAGGCGCGCTCCATGTCTCCCCTGAACCAGGCGCTGCGCGCCGCCCTCGATCATCGTCAAGGCCTGATCAGCGAGTTGCACGCCCAAGGCACCGACTGTTACCGGTTGTTCCACGGCAGCCAGGAAGGCGCCGGTGGCCTGACCATCGACCGCTATGGCCCGCAACTGCTGGTGCAGAGCTTCCACCAACCGCTGGAAAGCGCAGACTTGCTGGACCTGCATCAACTGATCAGCCAGTACATGGGCCTGGAATTGCTGCTGGTGTACAACGACCGTTCCCGTGGCAACTCGCGGATCGACCGCGAAGACACGGTCTACCGCGCCACACCGCAAGCGCTGCAGGACCTGGTCGGCCACGAATGGGGCCTCAATTACCGCGTGCGCGGGCGCCATGCCGGGCAAGACCCGTTGCTGTTCCTCGACCTGCGCAACACCCGCGGCTGGGTCAAGACACACAGTGCCGGCAAAAGCGTACTGAACCTGTTCGCCTACACCTGTGGCGTGGGCCTGAGCGCCGCGGCCGGCGGTGCCCGTGACGTGTGCAACCTGGATTTTGCCGAAGGCAACCTGGCGGTCGGCCGCGAAAACGGCCTGCTCAACCCGCAACTGGCACCCATGACGTTCGTGCAATCCGATTATTTCCCGGCGATTCGCCAACTGGCCGGCCTGCCGATCACCCAGCGGCGCGGGCAGAAACTGCCGAGCTATCCGCGCCTGGAACCGCGTCAATATGACTTGGTGTTGCTTGACCCGCCGGCCTGGGCCAAGAGCGCCTTCGGCACCGTCGACCTGTTGCGCGACTATCAAAGCCTGCTCAAGCCGGCGCTGTTGGCAACCGCCGATGACGGCGTGCTGATCTGCTGCAACAACCTGGCAAAAGTGAGCATGGACGATTGGCGTGAGCAGGTGCTACGTTGCGCCGAGAAAGCCGGGCGTCCGGTGCGCGACTGGCAAATCATGCCTCCTGGCGCCGACTTTCCGTCACAAGACCAGCAACCTCCGTTGAAGACTCTGATCCTGCAGTTATAGGAATTTTCTGAAAGAGGGTGGCTCTTCGGAACCGAAAACCCGTGCCATACTCCAAGGCACTCCTGTTCGACATAGATGGCGCCGCCCCATGCCCAAAGGATTGATTCGCGCCACTGGCGCCTTGTTGACTGCCGTTGCCCTGTACAGCTTGCTGGGCTTTTTGATTTTGCCCGGCATTGCCCTTCGCATAGCCAACCAACAGCTGGCCAACTACGCCACGGTGCCGGCCCGCATCGAGCGTATCGAGCTCAACCCATTCAGCCTGGAAGTGACGCTGTGGGGCCTCAAGATCGGCGACCCCGGCAAGGAACAAGTGGGTTTCGAGCGGCTCTACGCCAACCTGCAGCTCGACAGCCTGTGGACCCGCGCCCTGCACCTGGCCGATGTGCAACTCGACAAACCCAAGACCGAGTTGCTGTTCGACAAGTCCGGCCAGTTGAACCTGGCGCAGTTGTTCAAACTGCCACCCAGCGAACCGATACCGGCAGACCCCAACGCCAAACCGTTCCCGTTGCGGATCGAGCGGATCAAGCTGGCGGGCGGCTATCTGCACTTTGAAGACCTGCGCCCCAGCGAGCCAATCGAGTTCCTCTACGACAAACTCGACTTCGAGCTGAAAAACCTCAGCACCCTGCCGGAAGACAATGCCGACATGACCCTGGTCGCCGCCGGCCCGGAAGGCGGGCAGATCGACTGGAAGGGTAACGTCAGCCTGGTGCCGATCACGTCCAAAGGCACCCTGAAAATCACCGATGGCAAGATGAAAGCCTGGTGGCCCTATGTGCGCGACGCCCTGCCCCTGGTCCTCGAAAACGGCGTGCTCAACTTCAGCACGGACTACACGTTCAGCCTGGCCAAAGAAACCGAACTGAACCTGACCAACACCGTCGCCAGCATCGCGCCGTTCGCCATCAAGGCGCCGGATGGCCGGCCATTGGTGCGCCTGGAGCGCCTGGACGTCAGCGAAACCACGATCGACCTGGCCAAGCAGCAGGTGGTGGTCGGCAAGATCCGCAGCAACAAGCTGGAAACCTGGGCCGCCCGCGAAGCCGATGGCCAACTGGACTGGCAGAAACTGTTCGCCAGCCAGCCGGGCAAGCCGGCCAAGGCGCCGGAAGCGGCCAGCGCGCCAGCAGCTGCCGACTCGCCCAAAGCCGCGCCCGCAGCGCCGAGCAAGCCTTGGCAAGTGCTGCTCAAGGATGTGCAACTGCGCAACTATCAGGTCCACCTGGCCGACCGCCAGGCCAAACCTGCGGTCGCACTGGAACTCGGCCCGCTGAACGTCGATGTGCAGAACTTCGACAGCCTCAACGGCAGCCCCTTCACCCTCAAGGTCGACACCGGCCTGGGCAAGCAAGGCAAGATCCAGGCAACCGGCGAGGTCAACCTCAACCCGGTCAGCGCCAAGTTGAAAGTGAACACCCAGGACATCGACCTGCGGGTCGCGCAGTCCTATATCAGCCCGTTCATCCGCCTGGAACTGCGTAGCGGCATGCTCGGCAGCAACCTCGATGTGAACCTCAAAAGCACCGAGCCGCTGGCCCTACAGATCACCGGCCGGGCGCAGGTCGATCAGTTGCACACCCTCGACACCCTCAAGACCCGTGACTTCCTCAAATGGCAGCGCCTGGTGCTGGAAGGGCTGAACTACCAGCATGGCGACAGCCTGTCGATCGACAAGATCAACCTGCAACAGCCCTATGTGCGCTTCATGATCAACGATGATCGCACCACCAACGTCGACGACCTGCTGATTCCACAGCCGGCCGACAGCGGCGCCAAGTCGGCGGCCAAGCCGGCGGCAAGCAAAGAAAAACCGCTGGGTATTCATATCGGGCAGATCGCGATCAACGACGGTTCGGCCAACTTCGCCGACTTCAGCCTCACGCCCAACTTCGCCACCGCGATCCAACAGCTCAACGGGCAGATTGGCACCATTGACAGCCGCCAGGCCAAACCGGCAGCTGTCGACATCAAGGGCAAGGTGGATCGCTATGCACCGGTGACCATCAAAGGCAGCGTGAACCCGTTTGATCCGATGGCGGCACTGGATATCGCCACCAGCTTCAAACGTGTCGAGCTGACGACCCTGACGCCCTACTCGGGCAAGTTCGCCGGTTTCCGGATTCGCAAGGGTCGCCTCAACCTCGACCTGCATTACGTTATCACCAAAGGCCAACTGAAGGCCGAGAACAAAGTGGTGGTCGAGCAACTGCAACTGGGTGAGAAAGTCGACAGTGCCGATGCGGTAGACCTGCCGATTCGCCTGGCGATCGCCCTGCTCAAGGACTCTGACGGCAAGATCTCGATTGAACTGCCCATCAGCGGCGACTTGAACAACCCGCAATTCAGCGTGATGCCGATCATCTGGCAGACCCTGCGCAACCTGGTGGTGCGCGCGGCAACGGCGCCGTTCAAGTTTATCGGTGGGCTGGTGAGCGGCGGCGGTTCGGAAGACCTCGGCAACGTCTCGTTCGCCGCAGGCTCCAGCGAACTGAACAAAGACGCCGAGGGCGCCCTGAACACCTTGGCCAAGGCCCTCAAAGAACGCCCTACCCTGCGCCTGGAAATCGAAGGCACGGCGGCGGCCGACAGTGACGGCAAATTCCTCGCCGAGCAGCGCCTGGAGCGCGAATACCAATATAACTACTACAAGATCCTGCAGCGCCGTGGCGACAAGGTTCCGGCCCAGGCGTCCTTGCTGCAAGTACCGGAAAAGGAAAAAGCCCCCTTGCTCGAAGGTATCTACCGCACCCGCCTGAAACAACAACCACCGGCGGAGTGGAAAAACCTGAGCGACGATGAACGCACGGCCAAACTCAAGGACGGCGTGATCACGTTCTGGAGCAGCAGCGACGTGCTGTTGCGCCAGCTCGGTCAGGACCGCGCAAGCACCATCAAGGACTACCTGGTCGACAAAGGGCAGCTGGAAGATGACCGGGTGTACTTCGTCGACGCCAAACTGGGCCAGGCCGAGAAGGATGGCCGGGTGGTAACGCAGATGCATCTGGACGCCGAATGACCCCACGCGCCAGCGCAAGCTGGCGCGCACTTCGATAGCATTCCTGGCCGGAATAGAACAGGCCCCGACACATGTGCCGGGGCCTGTAATGACCACATCCCTATGGTCGGTCGCATGAACCCGTGAGGTGCATTGAGTGGATATCTAACTCACTCGTTGCCGCCGCCGCCTAGTTCAGCGATTGGTTGAGCGTTACTCTGCTTTCAGGCCATCGGCCGATACAGCTTTCACGCCTTTGATTTTCTTGGTGATGTTCACCGCGGTAGTTTTCTGCGCTTCGGTCACTGCAACGGAAGAAGACAGGGAAACTACGCCCTTGTTGGTTTCGACTTTGATGTCGGTACCCGGAATGCCTTTCTCAGTAACCAGGTCAGCCTTCACCTTGGTAGTGATCCAAGTGTCCGAAGCGGCTTCTTTGGATGTGTCGATGTTGTCGGCTTTTACCGCACCGCCAGCCAGCAGACCGTCAGCGGATACAGCGGTCACACCCTTGATACGCTTGGTGATGGCGACAGCGGTAGCTTTCTGCGAGTCAGAGATGGCAACGGTCGAAGACAGGGAAACCACACCTTTGTTGGTCTCAACCTTGATGTCCGAACCTGGGATGCCCTTTTCGGTCAGCAGGTCAGCTTTGACTTTGGTGGTGATCCAAGTGTCCGAGGTGGACTCTTTGGCTTTGGTCATTTCGCCAGCTGCCAGCGTCATCGGCGCCTGCGCGGTTTGAGCGAAGGCAACGTTGGCCATGGCCAGGGTCAGGGCGGTAGCAGTTGCGGTAGCGAGAGCGAACTTCTTCATACGAGTAACTCCTGTTTTATTAAAAGTCTGCAGTGTGTGAACCTTGATGCTGCAGCATTAACAGGACTGTTGCAGGCACTGTGCCAAGTCGAAGTCTGCAAATAAACCCTTTAAAAACAAAGAGTTATAGATTGAGCGAATTTTCGGATTCGTGCAATTTGCATGAAGCAGAGCGTGGCTGCATGCAAGTTGCGGCTTTTGGCTGTGATTAAGCGTCTGATTTTTCGGCATTTTCCTGCACGCATAAAAAAAGGACTCCGAAGAGTCCTTTTTTCAGCGTGAAGCCTGCGGGTATTTAAGCGCCCGAAGCCTTGGCTGCTGCCACGTCTTTGATAGACAGCTTGATACGGCCGCGGTTGTCCACGTCCAGTACCAGCACTTCCACTTCCTGGCCTTCTTTCAGAATGTCGGTCACTTTCTCAACACGAGCGTCGCTCAGCATGGAGATGTGAACCAGACCGTCTTTGCCCGGCAGGATGTTGACGAATGCGCCGAAGTCGACGATGCGCTCAACTTTACCGACGTAGATCTTGCCGATCTCGGCTTCGGCAGTGATGCCCAGAACGCGCTGACGCGCCGCTTCTGCAGCTTCCTTGGTTTCGCCGAAGATCTTGATCGAGCCGTCGTCTTCGATATCGATCGAAGCCTTGGTCTCTTCACAGATCGCACGAATGGTCGCGCCGCCTTTACCGATGACATCACGGATTTTGTCGGTGTCGATTTTCATCGCGATCATGGTCGGAGCATTTTCCGACAGTTCGGTGCGGGACTGACCAATGATCTGGTTCATCTGACCGAGGATGTTCAGGCGCGCTTCCAGGGCTTGGCCCAGAGCGATTTCCATGATCTCTTCGGTGATGCCCTTGATCTTGATGTCCATCTGCAGCGCGGTAACACCTTTAGCGGTACCGGCTACTTTGAAGTCCATGTCGCCCAGGTGGTCTTCGTCACCCAGGATGTCGGTCAGGACGGCGAACTTCTCGCCTTCTTTGACCAGGCCCATGGCGATACCGGCAACCGGCGCCTTCATCGGCACACCAGCGTCCATCAGTGCCAGGGAAGCACCGCAGACCGAAGCCATGGAGCTGGAACCGTTGGACTCGGTGATTTCCGACACTACACGGATGGTGTACGGGAACACGTCGGCGGCTGGCAGCATGGCCTGAACCGAACGACGGGCCAGACGGCCGTGACCGATTTCGCGACGACCGGCGCCACCCATGCGACCACATTCGCCCACCGAGAACGGCGGGAAGTTGTAGTGCAGCATGAACGGGTCTTTTTTCTCGCCTTCCAGGGTGTCCAGCAGCTGTGCGTCGCGGGCAGTACCCAGGGTCGCAACGACCAGGGCCTGGGTTTCGCCACGGGTGAACAGCGCAGAACCGTGAGTCTTCGGCAGAACGCCGACTTCGATGTTCAGCGGACGCACGGTGCGGGTGTCGCGACCGTCGATACGTGGCTTGCCGTTAACGATGTTTTCGCGAACGGTGCGGTATTCGATTTCGCCGAATGCTGCTTTGACGTCGCTGGCAGAAGGCTGGCCTTCTTCACCGGACAGCTTGGCAACGACCTGATCCTTCAGCTCGCCCAGGCGAGCGTAACGGTCGGCCTTGACGGTGATGGTGTAGGCCTGGGAGATCGCTTCGCCGAACTCGGCACGGATCGCACCCAGCAGTTCGGTGGCTTCGGCTTGCGGAGCCCAGGCCCAGGTTGGCTTGGCGGCTTCGGCAGCGAGTTCTTTAACGGCGTTGATCACAACCTGGAACTCGTCGTGAGCGAACAGTACCGCGCCCAGCATCTGGTCTTCGGTCAGCTCTTTGGCTTCCGATTCAACCATCAGTACGGCTTCCGAGGTACCGGCAACGACCATGTCCAGGCTCGAGGCTTTCAGTTGCTCGTAAGTCGGGTTCAGCAGGTAGCCGGTGCTTTCGTGGAAAGCCACGCGCGCAGCGCCGATCGGGCCATCGAAAGGAATGCCGGAGATAGCCAGGGCAGCCGAGGTACCGATCATCGCAGCGATGTCCGGATCGGTCTTTTTGCTGGTGGAGACGACGGTGCAGACAACCTGCACTTCGTTCATGAAGCCTTCTGGGAACAGCGGACGGATCGGACGGTCGATCAGTCGGGAAGTCAGGGTTTCTTTCTCGGAAGGACGGCCTTCGCGCTTGAAGAAACCGCCAGGGATCTTACCGGCAGCGTAAGTCTTTTCCTGGTAGTGAACAGACAGAGGGAAGAAGCCCTTGCTTGGGTCTGCAGTCTTGGCGCCTACAACGGTCACCAGTACGGTAACGTCGTCGTCAACGGTAACCAGCACTGCGCCGGAGGCTTGACGGGCGATACGGCCTGTCTCGAGGGTAACGGTCGACTGACCGAACTGAAATTTTTTGATAACCGGGTTCACGGTGTCCTACCTTCTTTGTGGCTCTTGGGGAACTTGTCTTCTTGCGAAATTCTTGGGCAATGTCGGGAATCGGCCCAACCCTTGTCCAGGGGTAAAACGTGTATCCAGATAAAACTTGAGGCTGGAAGCCTGCCATGGGCCAGCGGGAATCCCACTGACACACGGCAAACAACCAACCTCTAGCGCAATCGCTTATTAGCGACGCAGACCCAGGCGACCGATCAGAGCCTGATAACGACCCAGATCCTTGCCTTTCAGGTAGTCCAGCAGCTTACGGCGCTGGTTTACCATGCGGATCAGACCACGACGGGAGTGGTGATCTTTACCGTTGGCCTTGAAGTGACCTTGCAGTTTGTTGATGTTGTGGGTCAGCAGTGCAACTTGCACTTCTGGCGAACCAGTGTCACCAACAGCTTGCTGATAGTCAGCTACGATTTGTGCTTTTTCTTGAACGTCGAGAGCCATGAGGCAATCCTTTTTTCAGGAAACCACCCAAAGGGCAGTTTCAACAGGCCAGGGACAAATCCCTGTATCTAAAAATGAGTAGTGACCGTGCCTGTTAACAGCCACCCTCGTTCCAGCTTGCGTAAAGGCTGATACGCTTTTACCACAAACTGGTTTCGGTCATTCTGACCGAATCAGTCGACGCGGCGCGATGCGCCCGTCTTCGCTCACTTCACCGATACCGATAAAGCGACCGTTATGATCCTGTACCCGCACCATGCCGAATTTCGGCGCGTCCGGGGCACGTACCGGCTGGCCGTTGAGCCAGTAGAACGCGCTGTGCTCCGAGAAGTGCAGCAATGGCCAATCGAGCAAACCGCTGTCCGATGGCATCAAGAAGCGATCGACCGCTTCATTGCCGCCTTCGGCGTGTACCGCTTCCAACTCTTCCAGCGTCACCGTCTGGGCCAGGCTGAAAGGGCCGGCCTGGGTCCGTCGCAGTTCTGCGACATACGCGCCGCAACCGAGCTTTTCACCGATATCTTCCACCAGGGTACGGATATAGGTGCCTTTGCTGCAGTCCACGGCCAGGCGTGCGGTGTCGCCTTCACAGGCGAGCAATTCCAAGCGCGCAATAGTAACAGAACGCGGTTCGCGCTCCACTACTTCACCCGCACGAGCCAGCTTGTAAAGTGGTTGCCCATCGCGCTTGAGCGCCGAGTACATCGGCGGTATCTGACTGATTTGCCCACGAAAAGCGGGTAAAGCAGCCTCGATATCAGCACGACCAACGGTCACGTCGCGAACCTGCAAAACATCACCCTCGGCATCGGCCGTGGTGGTGGTCTTGCCCAGTTGCATCAGGGTTTCGTAACCCTTGTCGGAATCGAGCAGGTATTGCGAGAACTTGGTGGCCTCGCCAAAGCACAACGGCAACACGCCGGTGGCCAGGGGGTCGAGGCTGCCGGTGTGCCCGGCTTTCTCGGCATTGAGCAGCCAGCGGACCTTCTGCAAGGCGGCATTGGAGGTAAAGCCAATGGGCTTGTCGAGCAGAATGATGCCGCTGACGTTGCGACGGATACGTTTGACCTGAGCCACCGCTTACTCCTTGGCGTCTTCAGGTGTGGACGGATGCTGATTATCCTCAGCCACGGCGCGCTCGATCAATGCCGACAGGTGCGCGCCACGCACGACGCTTTCGTCGTAGTGGAAGTGCAACTGAGGCACGCTGCGCAGCTTCATTTCGCGGGCCAACTGCATGCGCAGGAAACCTGCGGCCGAGTTGAGCACCTTGATGCTTTGCGCGATTTCTTCGCTGCTGTCCTCACCCATCACGGTGATGAAGATTTTTGCGTGACCTACGTCACGGCTCACTTCAACGGCGGTGATGGTGACCAGGCCAACACGAGGATCTTTGACTTCGCGACGGATCAGTTGGGCCAGCTCGCGCTGCATCTGATCGCCGATACGTTGGGTACGGCTGTATTCTTTTGCCATGTCTTGTTACCTGTTACTGCCACACGGTGAAACCCGTGGGGTCTGAAAGCGGCAAACGCCCGGCCTGACAAAAGCCAGACCGGGCGTTGCGTTTAGAGTCCGGACGTTGCGCGGGGCATTTGCATGCCCACACGCGGCGTGGCTCCTGAAGTGCGCGAGTTAGAGGCTGCGAGCAACCTGAACCTTCTCGAAGACTTCGATCTTGTCGCCAACCTTGACGTCGTTGTAGCTCTTGACGCCGATACCGCATTCCATGCCGGCACGTACTTCGGAAGCGTCATCCTTGAAGCGGCGCAGGGATTCCAGCTCGCCTTCGAAGATAACGATGTCTTCACGCAGTACACGGATCGGACGGTTACGGTGAACGGTGCCTTCGATAACCATGCAGCCGGCGATCGCGCCGAATTTCGGCGAGCGGAACACGTCACGCACCTCGGCGATACCCAGGATGTTCTCCCGGACGTCGCTGCCAAGCATGCCGGTGAGGGCTTTCTTGACGTCTTCGATGATGTCGTAGATGACGTTGTAGTAACGCATGTCCAGGCCTTCCTGCTCGACGATCTTGCGAGCGCCAGCATCGGCACGCACGTTGAAGCCGAACAGTACAGCGTTGGAAGCCAGTGCCAGGTTGGCGTCGGACTCGGTGATACCACCGACACCGCCACCGACGACACGCACTTGCACTTCGTCGTTACCCAGGCCATTCAAGGCGCCGTTCAACGCTTCGAGGGAACCACGGACGTCAGATTTGAGGACGATGTTAAGCGTCTTCTTCTCTTCCTGGCCCATGTTCTCGAAGATGTTTTCCAGCTTGCCGGCGTGAGCACGGGCCAACTTGACTTCGCGGAACTTGCCTTGACGGAACAGAGCCACTTCACGGGCTTTCTTCTCGTCGGCAACCACGCTCATCTCGTCGCCAGCGTCCGGGGTACCGTCCAGGCCGAGAATCTCGACAGGGATGGACGGACCGGCTTCCTTGATGGACTTGCCGTTCTCGTCGAGCATGGCACGTACACGGCCATAGTTCGAACCGACCAGCACCATGTCGCCTTGGCGCAGGGTACCGTCTTGAACGAGAACGGTCGCCACCGGGCCACGGCCCTTGTCGAGGCGGGACTCAACCACAACACCACGGCCAGGAGCCGATGGCGTAGCGGTCAGTTCCAGGACTTCGGCTTGCAACAGAACAGCTTCGAGCAGTTCGTCAACGCCAGTACCGACTTTCGCCGAGACCGGTACGAATGGAGTGTCGCCACCCCATTCTTCGGAAGTCACGCCGTGAACCGACAGTTCGCTACGGATGCGATCGAGATCGGCGCCCGGCTTGTCGATTTTGTTCACCGCAACCACCAACGGTACGCCAGCTGCCTTGGCATGCTGAACGGCTTCGATGGTTTGAGGCATCACGCCGTCGTCTGCTGCAACGACCAGGATCACGATGTCGGTCGCCTTGGCACCACGGGCACGCATCGCGGTAAACGCGGCGTGACCAGGGGTGTCGAGGAACGTCACCATGCCGCGATCGGTTTCAACGTGGTAGGCGCCGATGTGCTGGGTAATACCGCCAGCCTCGCCTGCCGCAACCTTGGCACGACGGATGTAGTCGAGCAGGGAAGTCTTACCGTGGTCAACGTGGCCCATTACGGTCACGACCGGCGCACGGGAAACGGCTTCACCTTCGAACTTCAGGGACTCGGCCAGGGAATCTTCCAGGGCGGTGTCGCTGACCAGGGTCACTTTGTGGCCCAGCTCTTCAGCAACCAGTTGGGCAGTTTCCTGATCCAGTACCTGGTTGATGGTGGCCGGAGTGCCCAGCTTGAACATGAACTTGATGATTTCAGCTGCCTTGACCGACATCTGCTGGGCGAGATCGCCCACAGTGATGGTCTCGCCGATCTTCACTTCACGCACGACAGGGCCGGTTGGGCTCTGGAAACCGTGGGCGTTGCGTTTTTTCAGCTTGGCCTTGCCGCGACCACCACGACGGAAGCTGTCGCTTTCTTCGTCGGTGGTACGTGGGGCAACGCGTGGCGCAGGCGCTTTCTCTTTGACCGAAGCACGATGCGGAGCGTTTTTGCGCTCACCATCACCGCCGCCACCGCGACGACTGTTATCGTCGGCACGTGGTTTGTCCGGACGACGAGGTTCGTCGCGTTTACGCGCATCAGCAGCAGGTGCTGGTGCAGCGGCCACCGGAGCGGCCTCACGCGCAGCTTCTACAGGCGCGGCAGCAGGAGCAGCGACCGCATCAGTGGCAGCAGGTTGCGCAGCAGCAGGCTGGCGACGCGCTTCTTCTTCGGCGCGACGCTTGGCTTCTTCTTCAGCCTTCTGACGAGCAGCATTTTCTACTGCGCGACGTTCTTCCAGTTCGCGTTTGCGCTCGGCTTCGATTTCTTCCGGGCTGCGCTGTACGAAGACTTTCTTCTTGCGTACTTCAACGCTGATGCTCTTGCTACCAGCAACACGCAGGGTGCTGGTGGTTTTGCGCTGCAATGTAATCTTGCGCGGTTCTTCCACTTTCGCCTTGTGGCTGCTCTTCAAGTGAGTCAGCAAAGACTGCTTCTCACTATCGCTCACACCTTCATCGGCGGCGGTGTGCGGCAGACCTGCCTCACGCATCTGCTGCAACAGGCGCTCTACCGGTGTTTTGACCTCATCGGCCAGTTGTTTCACCGTGACTTGCGTCATGCACTTCTCTCCTCAGGCCGCGCCTAATTACTCGAACCAATGGGCTCGGGCGGCCATGATCAACTTGCCGGCACGATCATCGTCAATGCCGTCGATGTCGAGCAGATCGTCAATAGACTGCTCGGCCAGGTCTTCGCGGGTAATTACGCCGCGCACCGCCAGTTCCATCGCCAAATCCTTGTCCATACCCTCAAGCGAGAGCAGGTCTTCGGCCGGATGGGCGTCTGCCAGCTTTTCCTCAGTAGCGATGGCTTTAGTCAACAAACGATCCTTGGCCCGAGCGCGAAGCTCGTTGACGGTGTCTTCGTCAAAGCCATCGATGTTGAGCATTTCTTCCAACGGTACGTAGGCAATCTCTTCCAGGCTGGTGAAGCCTTCATCTACCAGCACCTGCGCCAGGTCTTCGTCGACTTCCAGCTCGTCGATGAAGTTGCGCAGGATGTCACCGGTTTCAGCTTGCTGCTTAGCCTGGATGTCCGATTCGGTCATCACGTTCAGGGTCCAGCCGGTCAGTTGGCTGGCCAGACGCACGTTCTGACCACCACGACCAATGGCCTGAGCCAGATTGTCTGCGCCAACGGCGATGTCCATGGCATGGGCATCTTCGTCAACGATAATTGCCGCCACTTCAGCCGGCGACATGGCGTTGATCACGAACTGCGCCGGGTTATCGTCCCACAGGACGATATCCACACGCTCACCGCCCAACTCGCCCGACACTGCCTGGACGCGCGAACCGCGCATACCAATGCAAGCGCCCTGCGGGTCGATGCGTTTGTCCTTGGAACGGACCGCGATCTTGGCGCGCGAACCCGGGTCGCGGGACGCAGCCATGACTTCGATCAGGCCTTCGGCGATTTCCGGCACTTCGATGCGGAACAGTTCGATCAGCATTTCCGGCGCGGTACGCGACAGGATCAGCTGAGGACCGCGGTTCTCGGTGCGGATTTCCTTGAGCAGCGCACGCAGACGCACGCCGACACGGAAGGTTTCGCGAGAAATGATGTCTTCGCGGGCCAGCAACGCTTCGGCGTTGTTGCCCAGGTCGACGATCACGTTGTCGCGGGTAACTTTTTTCACGGTGCCGGAGATGATTTCACCCAGGCGCTCGCGATAGGCGTCAACGACTTGAGCGCGCTCGGCCTCGCGAACCTTCTGCACAATGACCTGCTTGGCAGTTTGTGCAGCAATACGGCCGAACTCGATCGATTCGATCTTTTCTTCGACAACATCACCGACCTTGGCGCCAGGGTGCGTTTCAGCGACCTTGCTCGGCCAGGTTTCGATGGCCGGATCATCAAGATCGGCTTCTTCAACGACCGTCCAGCGACGGAAAGTTTCATAGGCACCGGTGTGGCGGTTGATTTCCACACGCAGATCAACTTCGTCTTCAAAACGCTTTTTGGTCGCAGTGGCCAGGGCCAGCTCCAGCGCTTCAAAAATCACGTTTGCCGGTACGCCCTTTTCATTGGATACCGACTCAACAACCAGCAGTACTTCTTTGCTCATCGTACGCCTCGCCTTTCGCAAGCCATTGGATCCGCGGGATCCGCGTCTCAGTCAAAACTGGGAATAATGTTGGCCTTGTCGATCATATCGATCGGCAACAGGAACTCATGGTCTTCTACTTGCACCACGACATCCTGCTCTTCTACACCGCGCAGAAGGCCCTGAAAATTGCGTCGCCCTTCAAAGGGAGATCGCAGCTTGATTTTCACTTGTCCACCGGCAAATTTTGCAAACTGCTCGAGAGTGAACAGTGGGCGTTCCATGCCAGGCGAGGAAACTTCGAGGGTGTACTCAACGGCGATTGGATCTTCAACATCCAGGACACCACTGATCTGACGGCTGACAATGGCACAATCGTCCACCAGCACGCCGCCCTCTTTATCAATATAAACGCGCAACATTGAGTGGCGACCTTGAGCCGAAAACTCAATACCCCAGCATTCATAGCCCAGGGCCACGACCACCGGGGCCAGCAAGGCCTGCAACTCTTCTAGCTTGCTCGACACCTGAACCCCCTCGTGCATGTATGTGCATGCTGTGCAAAATAAAAAAATGGGCGAAACGCCCATCCTTGAAACGCCGTCGAATAGCGGCGTTGAAAGTGTCCAGCTAACAAAAAGCCCCTTAATAAGGGGCTCCGCTAAAACTGGTTGCGGGGGCCGGATTTGAACCGACGACCTTCGGGTTATGAGCCCGACGAGCTACCAGACTGCTCCACCCCGCGACAAAGCTGGGGCGGAAGTATACGACCGATCCCTTACAGGGTCAATGTAACCTTCCACCTACAAGAAAGCCCGCAACAGCGGGCTCTCCTGATAATTGGTACCGAGAAGGGGACTCGAACCCCTACACCCTATGGGCACAACCACCTCAAGGTTGCGTGTCTACCAATTCCACCACCTCGGCAATACAGCGTTTACAACCCTTCTTACTTCTGCTCTTGAGCTGGAGGCACGTCAGTCGCTGGAGTAGCCGACTTTTGCTCTTGAAGCACCGGGACATCATCAGAAGCCGGTTTTGCTTTTGGTACTTCCAATACTGCTGGGTTTGGCAAACCTACTTGAGTCAGCACATGAGCTTTCTCTTTAGCAAAGTAACCTAACCCTAAGCTGGTTATGAAGAAACCTGCGGCAAGTATAGCAGTAAACTTACTAAGAAAGGTAGAGGAACCTTGGCTTCCGAACACAGTATTTGAAGCACCTGCACCGAAAGACGCACCAGCATCCGCACCTTTACCCTGTTGCAACAAAACCAGGGCAACTACGCCCAGGGCAGCCAACAGATGAAAAACGACTACGACTGTTTCCAGCATTTTTTCAGTTTCCCGCGGCGCGACAAATCGCACCGAACTCATCTGCATTCAGGGAAGCTCCACCAATGAGCCCCCCATCGATATCCGGCATGCCGAACAGTTCGACCGCATTGGCCGCCTTCACGCTGCCGCCGTATAGAAGCCGCACACCTTGTGCGACCTCAGAATTCTCTGCCGCCAACTGCGCGCGGATAGCTGCATGCACATCCTGCGCCTGTTGCGGTGTTGCAGTCAGCCCGGTGCCAATGGCCCAGACCGGCTCGTAAGCGATGACTGCCTTCGCAAACGCACCAACACCCAGCTCCTCGATGATGCTGCCCAGCTGACGCGAGACAACTTCAAGAGTCTTGCCCGATTCGCGCTGTTCAAGGGTCTCCCCTATGCACAACACCGGAATCAAGCCACAAGCCTGTGCCGCTGCGAACTTGCGATTGAGCGTCCCATCCCGTTCGCCCATCAACTGACGGCGCTCGGAGTGCCCGACAAGCACGTAGGAACAACCCGCATCAACCAACTGACTTGGCGAAATCTCACCTGTCAGCGCACCTTGCATGGGTTCCATTGCGCAGTTCTGCGCGCCGACCTGAATCGACTTACCTTTCAAGCCATCAACCACTTGGTTGATATGCAAGCAAGATGGAAAAACCGCGATATCAACACCGCTCGGCAAGGCCAAGTGACGAAGGCCATTGATCAGCTCAGCGACACTGGCGCGGGTACCGTGCATCTTCCAGTTACCAGCTACCATAGTGCGACGCATGCTGTACCTCGTCGGTCAAAGTGGGCGCAGATGTTACCCAACCACACCATCACTGGCAAGCCGAATTCAGGAGCAAACTTCAGTTACTAGTTTTGCCAGGTCTTCGGCATGCCCGCGAACCAGGGTTTCGTCCTCACCTTCGACCATGACGCGCACCAGCGGCTCTGTGCCGGACTTGCGCAGCAACACGCGCCCACGCCCCGCCATTGCCAGGGTCACGCGCTCGCAGGCCGCTTTGACAGCCGGGTGTTCGATCGGGTTGTCGCCACCGGCAAAGCGCACATTGAGCAGCACTTGCGGGCACTTGCGCAGGGCTTGCCGCGCCTGGGCCAGGCTTTCCTGGCGACGGCGCAACGCCAACAGCACCTGCAGCGCGGCGATGATCGCGTCGCCCGTGGTGGTGTGCTGGAAGCACACGACATGCCCGGAGTTCTCGCCACCGATCTGCCAATTGCGCTCCAGCAGTTCGGCAATCACATAACGATCCCCGACATTGGCACGCACAAAAGGAATGCCCAGCTCGCCCAGTGCCAACTCCAGCCCGAGATTGCTCATCAGCGTACCGACGACACCACCCTGCAAGCGGTTACGCTCATGCAGGTCGCGGGCAATGATGAACATCAAGTCATCGCCATCAACCACGGCGCCGGTGTGATCCACCATCAGCACGCGGTCGCCGTCGCCATCAAAGGCAATACCCAGGTCGGCATGCTCGGCCAGGACGGCAGCCTGCAATTGCTCCATATGCGTGGAGCCGCAGTTTTCGTTGATGTTCAACCCGTTAGGCTGGGCCGACAGCACCGTCACTTCCGCACCCAGCTCCTTGAATACGCTCGGCGCCACTTTATAGGTCGCACCATGGGCACAGTCGACGACGATCTTCAGCCCGGCGAAATTGGTGCTGCTTGGCACACTGCTCTTACAGAATTCGATATAACGGCCAGAGGCGTCGTTGATCCGCGACACCTTGCCCAGCTTGCTGGACTCGACCACCGTCATCGGCGCATCCAGCAGCTCTTCGATCATCAGCTCGATCTCATCCGGCAGCTTGGTGCCCTGCCCCGAGAAGAACTTGATGCCGTTGTCATCATGAGGATTGTGCGAAGCACTGATCACAATGCCGGCTTCGGCATGGAAGGTACGCGTCAGGTAAGCGATCGCCGGGGTCGGCATCGGGCCCAGCAGCATTACATCGGCACCGGCGGCGGACAAACCGGCCTCCAGCGCAGACTCAAACATATAGCCTGAGATACGCGTGTCCTTGCCCACCAGGATGCGGCACGCGCCCATGCTGCGGAACGCCATGCCTGCCGCCCAACCCAGCTTGAGCATGAAATCGGGGGTAATCGGAAACTCGCCGACCCGACCACGGATACCGTCGGTGCCAAAGTATTTCTTTGTCATAAGTGCTCCATCATTCTTATTCGGCCGATTCTACTGCGGCAATCATGCGGACAACATCCACGGTCTCAGCGACATCATGCACACGCAAGATACGCGCACCCTTGGTCACAGCAAGTGCCGCCAGCGCCAACCCACCATAAAGCCGCTCGCCCACCGGGCGATTCAGCGCCAGACCTATCATGCTCTTGCGCGAAACGCCGACCAACAAAGGTCGACCCAGGGCATGCAAGGCTTCCATATGCTTGAACAGACTTAGATTGTGCTGCAGGGTCTTGGCGAAACCAAACCCCGGATCGAGGATGATCTTGTCGGCAGCAATCCCTACGGCGGCGCATTGAGCAATGCGATCAGCCAGGAACCCGCTCACTTCGCCAACCAGATCATCGTAGTGCGGATTGTCCTGCATGGTGCCGGGCTCGCCCAGCATATGCATCAGGCACACCGGCAGGCCGGTCGCTGCGGCGGCGTCCAGCGCGCCATCACGCTGCAACGAACGCACATCGTTGATCAGCCCCGCACCCAGGCGCGCCGTTTCGCGCATCACCGCCGGGGTCGACGTATCCACGGAAATGATCACATCCAGCTCGCGAGCGATGCGCTCGACGATCGGCGCCACCCGCTCCAGCTCCTCCACGGGAGAAACCACGCGAGCACCGGGCCGGGTCGACTCGCCGCCGACATCGATCAAGGTCGCACCCGCCGCCACCATCGCCTCGGCGTGACGCAACGCAGCATCGAGCTGATTGAAGCGACCACCATCGGAAAAGGAATCGGGGGTTACATTAAGAATGCCCATGACATGCGTATGGGCCAAATCAAGAACCCGGCTGCCGCAAGGCAACCGGGTGGAGGACGACGCAAAAGTCATTTCAAACCTTAGTGGTCAGCTGCAGGACCGCCGATCGGGTTTTCGGGGCGTTCGTTCTGAACCACTGGCGGCGTGCCAGAGGTGCCCGAACCACCTTCCCAATCGCGAGGTTCACGCGGTGTACGGCCCGCCATGATGTCGTCGATCTGATCGGCATCAATGGTTTCGTACTTCATCAGCGCATCCGCCATGGCATCCAGCTTGTCGCGGTTGTCGGTGAGGATCTGCTTGGCCGTGCCGTAGCACTGGTCAATGATGCTGCGCACTTCGGAGTCGATCAGCTTGGCTGTCTCACCGGAGAAGCTGGCACTTTGACCGCCACCGCCACGCCCCAGGAACACTTCACCTTCTTCCTCGGCGTACATCAAAGGACCGAGTTTTTCCGACAGGCCCCATTTGGTCACCATGTTCCGCGCAATCTGGCTGGCACGCATGATGTCGTTGGAAGCACCGGTGGTGACACCGTCAAAGCCCAGGGTCATCTCTTCAGCAATCCGGCCGCCGTACAGCGAGCAGATCTGACTGATCAACGCACGCTTGGAGAGGCTGTAGCGATCCTCTTCCGGCAGGAACATGGTCACACCCAGCGCCCGACCACGAGGAATGATCGACACTTTGTAGACCGGGTCATGCTCAGGCACGACGCGCCCCACGATAGCGTGACCGGCTTCGTGATAAGCGGTGTTCTGCTTCTCTTTCTCGGACATGACCATGGATTTGCGCTCGGCGCCCATCATGATCTTGTCTTTGGCCAGTTCGAACTCTTTCATTTCCACGATGCGCTTGCCGGTGCGGGCCGCAAACAGCGAAGCCTCGTTCACCAGGTTGGCCAGGTCGGCACCGGAGAAGCCAGGCGTACCGCGGGCAATCACGGCCGGAGCGACGTCGTCGCCCATGGGCACTTTACGCATGTGGACTTTCAGGATCTGTTCACGACCACGGATATCCGGCAAGCCCACCACAACCTGACGGTCGAAACGGCCTGGACGCAGCAATGCAGGGTCCAACACATCCGGACGGTTGGTTGCGGCAATGACGATGATGCCGTCATTCATTTCAAACCCGTCCATCTCCACCAGCAACTGGTTGAGGGTCTGCTCACGTTCATCGTGACCACCGCCCATGCCAGCACCACGATGGCGACCAACGGCGTCGATTTCATCGATGAAGATGATGCATGGCGCGTGTTTCTTGGCCTGCTCGAACATGTCGCGAACACGGCTGGCACCGACGCCGACGAACATTTCGACGAAGTCCGAACCGGAAATGGTGAAGAACGGCACCTTGGCTTCACCGGCAATCGCCTTGGCCAGCAAGGTTTTACCGGTACCCGGCGGGCCGACCATCAGCACACCGCGTGGAATGCGGCCACCCAGGCGCTGGAACTTGCCCGGATCACGCAGGAACTCGACCAGCTCACCCACTTCTTCCTTGGCTTCGTCGCAACCAGCGACGTCAGCCAGGGTGGTCTTCACCTGGTCTTCGGAGAGCAGGCGCGCCTTGCTCTTGCCGAAACTCATCGGCCCGCCCTTGCCTCCTGCACCACCTTGCATCTGGCGCATGAAGAACATGAACACGGCGATGATCACCAGGATCGGGAAGCTTGCCACCAGGAGTTGAGTCCAGATGCTCTGCTGCTCAGGCAGCTTGCCTTCGACGATCACGTGGTTATCCACCAGGTCGCCGATCAGACCGTTGTCCTGGATTGCCGGACGAATGGTCTTGAAGCCGTCGCCATCGTTGCGCTTGCCGGTAATCACGTAGCCATCAACCGCTACGCGCTCGACCTTGCCATCCTTAACTTGCTGGATGAAGTCGGAATAGTTGAGGGTCTGCGGCTCGTTAGGGCTGGAGAAGTTGTTCATCACCGTCACCAGGACAGCCGCGATGATCAACCACAGGATCAGATTCTTTGCCATATCGTTCAATTAACTACCCTCTGAAGCAAGCTCCGCTACTGGCGCGCGCTTCGCATGATATTCACCGGCCTAACTTACTACATTACCTACAACTCTGGCAGGCGCCGTCTGTAACCCTTTGTGAAACTTTGACTACACAATATTCGTAAAGCTTCGTGACGAAAGCGATATAAAAAAACCTATCGACTCCCCTCAAACCTTCAAAGGCGCTCATCACTCGCTGCACCTTCGATACCGCGGAACCCCCGCGCCAGCAGATATTGCTCGCGAGACCGATCCCGTGAGGAGTCCGGTTTGCGCATCTGCACCTTATCGAACAGCTTGCGGATGTTCTTGTGGTACTCGTCGAAACCCTCGCCCTGGAAGACCTTGACCAGGAAATCACCACCCGGACGCAATACCCGCCCCGCCAGATCCAGCGCCAACTCGCACAGGAACATGGCTCGCGGCATATCAACAGCCGGTAATCCACTCATATTGGGGGCCATGTCGGAAATCACAAGGTCCACCTGCGAATTTCCCACAGCCTGCAGGATCTCAGCTAACACCGCGTCCTGGGTAAAGTCACCATGGACGAAGGTCACATCCGGGATGCTGTCCATCTCCAGGATGTCGGAAGCGATCAACCGGCCTTGCCCGCCAATCAGACGACTGGCCACCTGGGACCAGCCACCCGGGGCGGCGCCCAGGTCGATCACGCTCATGCCGGGACGGAACAGTTTGTCCTTGTCCTGAAGCTCCAGCAGCTTGTAGCTGGCCCGGGAACGGTAGCCGTCCTTTTGCGCCTTTTTGACGTAAGGGTCGTTGAAATGCTCTTGCAGCCACTTAAGGCTAGTTTTGGAACGGGCCACGGGCCACCTCGAAAATAAAACGGGTCGTGATTAACTGGGCGGTCCCGGACTCGCTCGGGTAAACTGGCCGCCGCTTTTTACAAGATCAGACGCAGGGGTCAGATTATGCCGCTCACTCAAGAGCAGAAGAAACAGTACAAATCCATTGGCCACCATCTGAAACCAGTTTTGATCGTGGCCGACAACGGTTTGACTGAAGGTGTGTTAGCCGAACTTGAACGCGCATTGGGCGATCACGAACTGATCAAGATCAAGGTCAACATCCTTGACCGCGAAGCGCGCCTGGCCGCCATTGCAGAACTGTGCAAGGTTGGCAAGGCGGACCTGGTTCAGGTCATCGGCAAGATGGCACTGCTGTATCGCAAGAACTTCAGCGTCAACAAGCAACTGTCGAACGTTCATCGCTTCAAATGACAACAAGGGTCACGGGCGTGCTTCGCGCGCCCCGCCACTCCACCCAGGCGCCGGCTGCATCACCAGCACCAGGCCGGAAAACCCTAGCACAAGATAGCTGAATAGCTGCCAGCGCAACGCTTCCGGCAGCCACACATGCACGATGCAATACATTGCACATGCATACAGCGCCATCAACAGCAGTTGGCCGCGAATATCCCGCCACAAACTCCCCAAGCCTTCGGCCTTGATCAGCACCAGCGCCTGAAGCGTCACGCACGCCGCCGCAAAACCCACCAGCAGCGCACTCAGTAATCCATCGATCTCATCGATCAACAACGGCGCCAGGCCAATCAGCCCCAACGCCGGTAACACGCCAATATGCAACAACCACAGGCCGCCCACCCACAGCATCTGGGCAAACTGCCAAAGCATGGCGCCCGCACGAAGCGGGCGCCGCCTTTCAGACATGGCGAACTTCAACAATCTCGTACTCGATCACGCCACCGGGCGTTTTCACAACCACCACATCACCCTCTTCCTTGGCAATCAAGGCACGGGCCAGTGGCGAACCGACGGAGATCTTGCCGAGTTTGAAGTCAGCTTCGTCTTCACCGACGATGTGGTACACCACGCTTTCGTCGGTTTCGACATTGGCGATTTCCACCGTGGTGCCGAAAATCACTTTGCCGGTGTGCGGGATGGTCGTGACGTCGATGATGACCGCATTCTGCATACGGCCTTCGATGTCACGGATCCGCGCCTCGACCATACCCTGCTGCTCGCGGGCAGCGTGGTATTCGGCGTTTTCCTTCAAGTCACCCAGCTCGCGGGCCGTACCGATGTCCTGGCTCAGCTTTGGACGTACGACCTTGGTCAGATGGGCGTGCTCCTCTTCCAGGGCCTTGGCGCCCCGAACGGTCATTGGGTATTTGATCATGCCTTCAATCCTGCGTGTAGATCCTGCAAGCGACGCACGGTCTTTTCCGGACCGAACTTGAGCGCTTCGCAGATAGCTTCGCCAGCAGCAATGGTCGTGGTGCAGTAGATCTTGTGCTGCAAGGCATTACGACGAATGGAGTAAGAATCCGCAATCGACTGACGACCCTCAGTGGTGTTGATGATCAGAGTGACTTCGTCATTCTTGATCATATCGACCACATGCGGACGGCCTTCCGTCACCTTGTTCACGCGACGCACTTTCAGACCCGCCGCTTCAATCAGCCTGGCGGTCCCGGCGGTGGCCACGATCTCGAAGCCCAAGTTGATCAGATCACGGGCCACGCCTGCAACCAGTGGCTTGTCATCGTCGCGCACGCTGATGAACGCAGTACCGCCGGTCGGCAGCACTTCGCTGGCGCCCATCTGGGCCTTGGCGAACGCTTCACCGAAGGTATCGCCCACGCCCATCACTTCACCGGTGGACTTCATCTCTGGGCCCAGGATCGGGTCCACGCCAGGGAATTTGGCGAATGGGAACACCGCCTCTTTCACGCTGTAGAAGTTCGGAATGATTTCCTTGGTGAAGCCGATTTCCTTCAGGGTCTTACCGGCCATCACGCGGGCAGCGATCATGGCCAGGGACACACCGATGCACTTGGACACGAACGGCACGGTACGCGAGGCGCGCGGGTTGACTTCGATGACGTAGATGTCTTCGCCTTGCAGCGCCAACTGTACGTTCATCAGGCCGACCACACCCAGTTCCAGGGCCATTTTCTTGACCTGTTCGCGCATCTCGTCCTGGATGTGCAGCGGCAGCGAGTAAGGCGGCAGCGAGCACGCGGAGTCACCGGAGTGAACGCCCGCCTGTTCGATGTGCTGCATGATTGCGCCGATGACCACGTCAGTACCGTCGCAAACCGCATCCACGTCCATCTCGATGGCGCAGTTGAGGAAGTGGTCCAGCAGCACCGGGCTGTCGTTGGACACTTTCACCGCATCACGCAGGTAACGCTTGAGTTCTTCTTCTTCGTAGACGATTTCCATCGCCCGGCCGCCCAGTACGTAGGACGGACGCACCACCAGCGGGTAGCCGATCTTGCTGGCCGCACGCAGGGCTTCGTCTTCGCTGCGCACGGTAGCGTTTGGCGGCTGACGCAGGTTCAGGCGCTCGACCATTTGCTGGAAGCGCTCACGGTCTTCGGCACGGTCGATGGCGTCTGGGCTGGTGCCGATGATCGGCACGCCAGCGGCTTCGAGGGCGCGAGCCAGTTTCAGCGGGGTTTGGCCGCCGTACTGGACGATCACGCCTTTAGGCTTCTCGACGCGCACGATTTCCAGCACGTCTTCCAGGGTGACCGGCTCGAAGTACAGGCGGTCGGAAGTGTCGTAGTCGGTGGAAACGGTTTCCGGGTTGCAGTTGACCATGATGGTCTCGTACCCGTCTTCGCGCAGGGCGAGGGCGGCGTGTACGCAGCAGTAGTCGAACTCGATGCCCTGGCCGATACGGTTCGGACCGCCACCCAGGATCATGATCTTGTCGCGACCCGACGGCGCAGCTTCGCACTCTTCCTCGTAGGTGGAGTACAGGTAGGCGGTGTCGGTGGAAAACTCGGCGGCGCAGGTGTCAACGCGCTTATAGACCGGGAAGATGTCCAGCTTGTGGCGATGAGTGCGCAGGTTTTTCTCAGTCACACCCAGCAACTTGGCCAGGCGCTGGTCGGAGAAACCTTTGCGCTTGAGGCGGAACATGGTGTCGCGGTCGATGCTGGCCAGACCCAGGGTCTTGACCTTCTCTTCTTCCTTGATCAGATCTTCGATCTGCACCAGGAACCACGGATCGATCATGTTCATGCCGAAGATGTCTTCGACGGTCATGCCGGCGCGGAACGCGTCAGCGACGTACCAGATACGCTCGGCACCCGGCACGGTCAGCTCGCGCTTGAGCACGCTCATGCTTTCCGGATTGCTCAGGTCGAGCTTCTCGTCCAGGCCGCAAACACCGACTTCGAGGCCGCGCAGGGCTTTCTGCAGGGATTCCTGGAAGGTCCGGCCAATGGCCATGACTTCGCCGACCGACTTCATCTGGGTGGTCAGGCGCGCGTCAGCCTTGGGGAACTTCTCGAAGGCGAAACGTGGCAGCTTGGTCACGACGTAGTCGATGGACGGCTCGAAGGACGCCGGGGTCTTGCCGCCGGTGATGTCGTTCGACAGTTCGTCCAGGGTGTAACCCACAGCCAGCTTGGCCGCGACCTTGGCGATCGGGAAACCGGTGGCTTTCGAGGCCAGGGCCGACGAACGGGACACACGCGGGTTCATCTCGATCACGACCATGCGGCCGGTGTTCGGGCAGATACCGAACTGCACGTTGGAACCGCCAGTCTCCACGCCGATCTCGCGCAGTACCGCCAGGGAGGCGTCACGCAGGATCTGGTATTCCTTGTCGGTCAGGGTCTGTGCCGGAGCAACAGTGATCGAGTCACCGGTGTGCACGCCCATCGGGTCGAAGTTCTCGATGGAGCAGACGATGATGCAGTTGTCCTTCTTATCGCGGACAACCTCCATCTCATATTCTTTCCAGCCGATCAGGGATTCGTCGATCAGCAGCTCTTTGGTCGGCGACAGGTCCAGGCCGCGGGCGCAGATTTCTTCGAACTCTTCACGGTTGTACGCAATACCGCCACCAGTGCCGCCCATGGTGAAGGACGGACGGATGATGCACGGGAAGCCCAGGGTCTCGAGGACCGCATTGGCTTCTTCCATGCTGTGGGCGATACCGGAACGCGGGCACGCCAGGCCGATGGATTTCATCGCCTTGTCGAAGCGCGAACGGTCTTCGGCCTTGTCGATGGTGTCAGCGTTGGCACCGATCATCTCAACGCCGAATTTTTCCAGAATGCCTTCGCGTTCCAGGTCGAGGGCGCAGTTCAGGGCGGTCTGGCCGCCCATGGTCGGCAGCAGTGCGTCCGGACGCTCTTTCTCGATGATCTTGGCAACGGTCTGCCACTTGATCGGCTCGATGTAGGTGGCGTCGGCCATGGCCGGGTCGGTCATGATGGTGGCCGGGTTGGAGTTCACCAGGATGACGCGGTAACCCTCCTCGCGCAGGGCTTTACAGGCCTGCGCGCCGGAGTAGTCGAATTCGCAGGCCTGGCCGATCACGATCGGGCCAGCGCCGAGAATCAGGATGCTTTTTATGTCTGTACGTTTTGGCATGGGTTTGTCACTCAAATCCGCAGGTCAGTCGGCAAGCCGTCTTGAACAATCTTTGAAGAGCCTGCGGGGGCCACCGACAGTCGGGGCCGCCCGCAGGCCGCTCAGTCAGCGTCGCTTGGCCATCTCATTGATGAAACGGTCGAACAGCGGCGCTACGTCGTTCGGGCCCGGGCTGGCTTCAGGGTGGCCCTGGAAGCTGAACGCGCTCTTGTCGGTGCGCTCGATGCCTTGCAGGGAACCGTCGAACAGCGACTTGTGGGTCGCACGGACGTTGGCCGGCAAGGTCGTTTCATCCACCGCAAAACCGTGGTTCTGGCTGGTGATCATCACTACGCCAGTGTCCAGGTCCTGTACAGGGTGGTTCGCGCCGTGGTGGCCGTGCCCCATTTTCAGGGTCTTGGCGCCGGAGGCCAGAGCGAGCAGTTGGTGGCCCAGGCAGATACCGAACACCGGGATCTCGGTCTCCAGCACGTCCTTGATCGCCTTGATGGCGTAGTCGCATGGCTCAGGGTCACCCGGGCCGTTGGACAGGAACACGCCGTCCGGCTGCAACGCCAGGACGTCGCTGGCCGGGGTTTGCGCCGGCACCACGGTCACGCGGCAACCGCGCTCGACCAGCATGCGCAGGATGTTGTACTTGATGCCGTAGTCGTAGGCCACTACGTGGTAGGGCAGATCAGCAGCGTCGATGGTCGCGTGGCTGTCGGTCTTCAAGTCCCAGACAGTGGAGCGCCAATCGTACTGTTCCTGGGTGCTGACGACTTTCGCCAGGTCCATGCCCTTCAGGCCAGGGAAGCCTTGCGCCGCAGCAATTGCCGCAGCCTCGGAGATATTCTCACCGACCATGATGCAGCCGTTCTGCGAGCCTTTTTCACGCAGGATGCGTGTCAGGCGGCGCGTATCGATACCGGCGATCGCCACAACGTTGTTGGCTTTCAGGTAATCGGACAGCGACATCGTGCTACGCCAGTTGCTCGCAACCAGTGGCAGGTCACGAATCACCAGGCCCGCGGACCAGACACGATTGGACTCGACGTCTTGCGGTGTAGTACCGGTGTTGCCAATGTGCGGATAAGTCAGGGTAACGATCTGTTGGGCGTAGGAAGGATCGGTAAGGATTTCCTGATAGCCGGTCATGGCAGTGTTAAACACCACCTCTCCAACGGTTTGACCGTCGGCTCCAATGGCTTCGCCGCGAAAAATGCTGCCATCAGCAAGGGCGAGTATGGCTGGCTTAGTCAAGAAGACCTCCCGTAAATAAAGCCTGAAAGGGCGATCGCAGGTTGTAAAAAAGCGGAGTGACGTATGGACACGTCACCCCGCTTCTTCACTGAATTATTCTGCGCGCTTTTAGTGGACACACTAAAGCTGTAGCTTACAGAAAAAGGCTGTTTTGGTCCACCGCTAATGAGCCTTAAAGGCAGGAGAATGCGACAGGACGTCGCTTAGCGGGTAAAAACGGGGCCTTAGGATAATCCCGAGGCCCCATTTTAGCTACTGATTAGTGCAGATCCAGCACATCGCGCATGTCATACAGACCCGGCGCACGCCCATCCAGCCACAGCGCGGCACGCACCGCACCCTTGGCGAATGTCATGCGGCTGGAGGCTTTGTGCGTGATTTCCAGGCGCTCGCCTTCAGTGGCGAACAGCACGGTGTGATCACCGACGACATCGCCACCACGAACGGTGGCAAAACCAATGGTGTCACGCGCACGCGCGCCGGTATGACCTTCACGCCCGTACACCGCCACCTTCGACAAGTCGCGACCCAGGGCATCGGCGATAGCCTCACCCATGCGCAACGCGGTTCCCGACGGCGCATCGATCTTGTGGCGATGATGGGTCTCGATGATTTCGATATCCGCCTCATCGCCCAGCACGCGCGCCGCCAGATCCAGCAGCTTGAGCGACAGGTTCACGCCCACGCTGAAGTTGGCGGCAAACACGATGGGAATATCCTTGCCCGCCTCGACCAGCAACTGCTTCTGCTCAGCGCTCAAGCCGGTGGTGCCGATCACCATGGCCTTGCCCGCCTTGCGGCAGAACGCCAGGTTTTTCAGCATCACGTCCGGCAGCGTAAAGTCGATCAGCACGTCGAATTCGTCCGCCACCTGCTCCAGGTTGCCGGACAACGACACCCCGATACGCCCCAGCGAAGCCAGCTCACCGGCATCGGCGCCGATCAGCGTACTGCCTGGGCGAACGATCGCCGCGGTCAGGCCGGAGGCCGGCGAGCGCTGCTGTACCGCTTCGATCAGGGTTTTACCCATGCGCCCGGCAGCGCCCATTACGGCTATACGTCGCATACTCAATTCCTTACAAGTCGCCGAAGAAGCGCTTCACGCCATCGAAGAAACCCGTGGTTTTCGGCGAGTGGGAGTCGTCGCCTTCCAGCGAACTGCGGAACTCTTCGAGCAACTCGCGTTGGCGACGGCCCAGGTTGACCGGCGTTTCCACCGTGACACGGCACATCAGGTCGCCCGCACCGCCACCACGCACCGGCGCCACGCCTTTGCCACGGATACGGAACTGCTTGCCGGTCTGCGTCCCCTCAGGGATCTTGAGCTTGACCCGACCATCCAGAGTCGGAATCTCCAGCTCGCCGCCCAGGGCCGCATCGACGAAGCTGATCGGCACTTCGCAGAACAGGTGCTTGCCGTCGCGCTGGAAGATCGAGTGCTCGCGCACATTGATCACCACATACAGGTCACCCGTCGGGCCACCCTGGGTCCCCGCCTCGCCTTCGCCCGACAGGCGAATGCGGTCACCGGTATCCACGCCCGCAGGCACTTTGACCGACAGGGTTTTGTACTCTTCGACACGCCCTTCGCCGTGGCAGGAATCGCACGGGTCAGAAATGATCTTGCCTTGGCCTTGGCACCGCGGGCAGGTTTGCTGCACCGAGAAGAAGCCCTGCTGCATGCGGACCTGACCGATACCACCGCAGGTCGGGCAGGTGATCGGCGAGGAGCCTTTCTTGGCCCCCGAACCATCGCACGGCTTGCAGTTGACCAGCGTCGGCACGCGGATATTGACGCTGGTGCCGCGCACGGCTTCTTCCAGGTTCAGTTCCAGGGTGTAGCGCAGGTCGCTGCCGCGCTGGGCACCGCCACGCTGACCACCGCGGCCACCGCCGAAGAAGTCGCTGAACACATCGCCGAAAATATCGGAGAAGTTCTGGCCGCCGAAGCCAGCACCGCCGCCACCCATGCTCGGGTCGACGCCGGCGTGACCGTACTGGTCGTAGGCCGCACGCTTGTTGGGATCACACAGGCATTCGTAGGCCTCGTTGGCCTCCTTGAACATTTCTTCGGATTCTTTGTTATCCGGATTACGGTCCGGGTGGTGCTTCATCGCCAGGCGACGGTAAGCCTTCTTCAGGTCCGCCTCGCTGGAACCGCGCTCCACACCCAATACTTCGTAATAGTCACGCTTTGCCATAAGTCTTTGCACTCTTAAGGACGTTCAGCCAGACCCTCCTGAGCCTTGCCGAACTCGTTGAGCCCCAATACAGGCCCGGACCCAACTCACGTCAATTCAACGATCCTGGTCATAACAGCTTTCAGCCAGGGACCCGGCCAAAAACGCGGTGACTGTCGCCGGAAAGCAGGAGCATTCCCGATCACACCGCCAGCATCCGAGCCTTGTCGCATGCTGTAAAAATTCGCATACCCCAGACACGCCAACGCGGGAGCAAGCTCCCGCGCGGCGACATCCTACCAGTCACCGCTTGATAGCGGTCAACCGGCCAAGCAGATTACTTCTGCTCTTTGACTTCTTCGAACTCGGCATCGACAACGTCATCGTGCTTGGCTTCAGGCTCTGCCTGATGCGCGGCACCGTCAGCTGGCTGACCTTGCTCGGCGTACATTTTCTGAGCAACCGGCGCGGAGACCTTCGACAGTTCCTCAACCTTGGCTTCGATGGCAGCCTTGTCGTCGCCTTTAACTGCGGCTTCCAGGGCAACCAAGGCCGCTTCGATTGCGGTCTTCTCTTCGGCAGTCACTTTGTCGCCAGCTTCAGCGATCATTTTGCGCGTCGAGTGTACCAGTGCGTCGCCCTGGTTACGGGCAGCCGCCAACTCTTCGAACTTCTTGTCAGCCTCGGCATTGGTTTCCGCATCACGAATCATCTGCTGAATTTCTTCATCAGACAGACCAGAGTTGGCCTTGATGGTGATCTTCTGCTCTTTGCCAGTAGCCTTGTCTTTGGCGCCTACGTGCAAGATGCCGTTGGCGTCGATGTCGAAGGTCACTTCGATTTGTGGCACGCCACGTGGTGCTGGTGGAATCTCGGCCAGGTCGAACTTGCCCAGGGACTTGTTCTGCGCCGCTTGCTTACGCTCACCTTGCAGCACGTGAATGGTCACGGCGCCCTGGTTGTCATCGGCCGTCGAGAACACTTGCGATTTCTTGGTAGGAATCGTGGTGTTTTTCTCGATCAGCGCAGTCATCACGCCACCCATGGTTTCGATACCCAGGGTCAGCGGGCTGACGTCCAGCAGCAATACGTCTTTCACGTCGCCGGCCAGTACCGCACCCTGGATGGCAGCACCCATGGCAACAGCTTCGTCCGGGTTCACGTCTTTACGTGCTTCTTTGCCGAAGAACTCGGTCACCAACTTCTGAACCAGTGGCATACGGGTCTGACCGCCGACCAGGATCACGTCGTTGATCGCACTCACTTCGATGCCGGAGTCTTTCAGCGCGATGCGGCAAGGTTCGATGGTGCGCTGAACCAGGTCTTCAACCAGCGCTTCCAGCTTGGCGCGCGAGATCTTCACGTTCAAGTGCTTAGGACCGGTAGCGTCTGCAGTGATGTACGGCAGGTTAACGTCGGTCGACTGAGCCGAAGACAGCTCGATCTTGGCTTTCTCGGCAGCTTCTTTCAGACGCTGCATGGCCAGAGGGTCACCCTTGAGGTTCATGCCGCTTTCTTTCTTGAACTCGTCAACGAGGTAGTCGATCAGACGGATGTCGAAGTCTTCACCACCCAGGAAGGTGTCGCCGTTGGTGGCCAACACTTCGAACTGGTGCTCGCCGTCAACTTCCGCGATTTCGATCACGGACACGTCGAAGGTACCGCCACCCAGGTCATAAACGATGACAGTGTGGTCGCCCTTGGCTTTGTCCATGCCGTAGGCCAGAGCGGCTGCGGTTGGTTCGTTGATGATACGTTTTACGTCCAGGCCCGCGATGCGGCCGGCGTCTTTGGTCGCCTGGCGCTGGCTGTCGTTGAAGTAGGCCGGAACGGTGATCACCGCTTCAGTCACCGCTTCACCGAGGTAGTCTTCGGCGGTTTTCTTCATCTTTTTCAAGATTTCAGCCGAGATCTGTGGCGGCGACATTTTCTGGCCGTTCACTTCAACCCAGGCGTCACCGTTGTCAGCCTTGGCGATTTTGTAAGGGACCATCTTGATGTCTTTCTGTACGACTTCTTCCTCGAACTTACGCCCGATCAAACGCTTCACCGCGTACAGGGTGTTGTGCGGGTTGGTCACCGCCTGACGCTTGGCCGACTGACCGACGAGGATTTCGCCGTCGTTGGCGTAAGCAATGATCGACGGCGTAGTACGCGCGCCTTCGGCGTTTTCGATGACTTTTGCAACGCCGTTTTCCAGCACGGAGACGCAGGAGTTGGTGGTCCCCAGGTCGATACCGATAATTTTGCCCATGATTTACTCTCCCGAAACTTGAATTTGGATGCCGCAGCAGTGGTGGCTAACTGCGGTAGCACTTAAACGCTTGACTTATAAATGGGGGCCTTGCGGCGTATTTCAAGCCTGCTCATCAATCGAAGGTGAAACCGGTGCAGGCGCCTTGCTGACCACGACCATTGCTGGACGCAGCAGGCGACCGTTGAGCTGGTATCCCTTCTGGAATACTTTCAACACGCTGTTTGGCTCAAGGTCATGACTTTCCTGCATCGCCATGGCCTGGTGATGCTCGGCGTTGAACGGCTCGCCGCCTTGCGGATCGACAGCCTCCAACTGATAACGCTTCAGGGTGTCCTGGAACATTTTCAGGGTCAGCTCGATACCTTCACGCATCGGGCGGATGTTTTCGTCATCCGGGTTGGACAACTCAAGGCCGCGCTCCAGGCTGTCGATGATCGGCAACAGATCACCGGCGAATTTTTCCAGCGCGAACTTGTGGGCCTTTTCTACATCCTGCTCGGCACGGCGGCGGACGTTCTGCAGATCGGCGGCAACACGCAAAGATTGATCCTGCGCAGCGGCCAATTGCTCTTCGAGCACTTGCACACGAGTCGCCAGCTCATCACCGGCAGCCGAATTGGCGTCTGGAGTTTGCGTATCCTGCGTCTGTTCGTCAGCCATAGATTTCTCCTTTCAAAATCATGCGCGAACTCAACTCGCGCTTCTGTTCCGGTATATGGGGCCACAATTTCCAGGTTCAAGGGTGCGGGCGTCACCAAAAGTCTTTCATCTGATCCAGATCAATTCCGACCCATTCATTCCTCTTCGCACTAAAAAAAACATCGAAGCAAGCAAATCGAGCTAAGCGCCAGGATTGTCAGCCCGGAACAAAACACTGTATAAATAACCAGACCTAAAGCCTGGGAGCGGCCGTCATGCTCGTGCACCTGTCCGTACATAACTACGCCATCGTTGAACATCTGGATCTCGAACTGGATCGCGGGATGAGCGTAATCACAGGCGAAACCGGCGCCGGCAAGTCGATCATGCTCGACGCCCTCGGCCTGACCCTGGGCGACCGCGCCGACAGTGGCGTGGTACGCCCCGGCGCAGACAAGGCCGACATCCTGGCGACCTTCGACCTGGCGGACATCCCCGAAGCCGAAGCCTGGCTTGCCGAGCGCGACCTTAATAATGAAGGGCCGTGCATCCTGCGCCGGGTCATCACCGCCGAAGGCCGCTCCCGTGGCTACATCAACGGCACGCCCTGCCCGCTGGGTGACTTGAAGGCCCTGGGCGAGCTGCTGATCGATATCCACAGCCAGCACGAACACCAATCCCTGCTCAAAACCGACACCCATCGCCGCCTGCTCGATGAATACGCCGGCGCCACCGACCTCGCCCGCCAGGTCCAGCTCGCCGCCCAACGTTGGCGCCAGACCCGCCTGGAACTGGAGCGCCTCTCCAATTCCGGCGACGAGCAACGCGCACGCCACCAATTGCTCAGCTATCAACTCGAAGAGCTCGAAAGCCTTGGCCTCGGCGAAAGCGAGCTGGAACAGCTTGAGCAGGAACACAAGAACCTCACCAACGCCGAAACCCTGCTGGGTATTTGTCGCCAGGTGGTGGAGCAATGCAGCGAGAGCGACTCGGGCAATGTGCTCAATGCACTGACCGTCAGCCTCAATCGGCTGTCCAGCGTGAACAATGCGTCCGGCTCGCTGAATGAAGCCACGACCTTGCTGACCAGTGCGCAAATCCAGGTAGAAGAAGCCGTAGGCGAACTGAACCGCTTCCTCGATCACTTCGACGCCGACCCGGCACGCCTGCAGGAAATAGAAGAACGCCTGGACACCATCTACACCCTGGCGCGCAAACATCGGATCCAGCCGACTGAAGTGGCAACGATGCAGCAGAAGCTGCTGGATGAAATCGAAACCCTGAACGCGAATGACGAGTCCATTGAGCGCCTGGGCGACGAACTGGCTTCTTTCGCCCGCCATTACCAAGAGAAGGCCCGCGAACTGAGCGATCTGCGCCATCAAGCCGCCACGAGCCTGGCCAGCGCGGTCGAGCAGGAAATCCAGCGCCTCGGCATGCCCGGCGGCCGCTTCACCATCGAACTGCACAGCAATACCAGCGCCGAACTGCAGCCCCACGGCCTGGAACAGGTAGAACTGCTGGTCAGCGCCAACCCAGGGCAGCCGCTCAAAGCACTGGCAAAAGTCGCCTCCGGGGGCGAACTATCGCGGATCAGCCTGGCGATTCAAGTGATCACCGCCCAAACCTCACGGGTTCCGACGCTGGTCTTTGACGAGGTAGACGTTGGCATTGGTGGCCCGACCGCAGAAATTGTCGGCCAACTGCTGCGTCGCCTGGGGGATCGCGGCCAGGTGCTGACGGTTACCCACTTACCGCAAGTAGCCGCCCAAGGGCATCAGCATTTGTTTGTACACAAAGTACGCGGCAGCGATGCGACGCATACGGCGGTGTCCAAGCTGAACAAGTCGGAACGCGTGGAGGAAGTCGCGCGCATGCTCGGCGGTATCGACCTGACCAAGGAGTCCCTGGCCCACGCGAAGAAAATGGTGGTGGCAGCGAAGGCCTGACCGAACCGGCAATTTTCTCTCTGTAGAAAGCACGAAGGCGACCCGGGGGTCGCCTTCAATCGTTCCGCAGAGCGAATCTGCGTCGATTTTTACTTTTTCTTACGTACGTAAAGAACCAAATTGTGGTCCGACAACTCGTAGCCATGCTCCTCGGCAATTGCCTTCTGCAACCGCTCGATTTCCGGGTTGGTGAATTCGATAACCTCACCAGTGTCCACGTCGACCATGTGGTCGTGATGACCACCATCAGCCAATTCGAACACTGCGTGACCGCCATCGAAATTATGACGAACCACCAGCCCCGCGGCTTCAAACTGGGTCAGCACGCGGTAAACCGTGGCCAGGCCAACGTCCTCATTGGACTCCATCAGCGCCTTGTAAACATCCTCGGCACTCATGTGGCGCTGCTCAGCAGAATCGAGCATTTGTAGAATCTTGACGCGTGGCAGAGTCACTTTAAGACCGGCTTTGCGTAGTTCGCTATTTTCAACCATGGTTAGCTTTCTCGCGGATGCTGCTTCGCAGCTTCTCTTAATACGGGTATGATCGGCGTTTACGTTGTCCCAGCCAAGATAGTGGAAGTCGCCCACCGATGCAAAACACCAAGCTCTTGCTAACCAGTTTCACCTTTGTGGGACTGCTCGCACTCGCCGGTTGTTCATTCCCCGGGGTTTACAAAATCGACATCCAGCAGGGCAATGTCGTCACGCAGGACATGATAGACCAGTTACGCCCGGGAATGACCCGACGGCAAGTACGGTTTATTATGGGCAACCCCCTGCTGACTGACACTTTCCACGCCGATCGCTGGGATTATCTCTACAGCATCCAGCCTGGGGGCGGTGAACGCCAACAGGAGCGCGTCAGCGTCATCTTCAATGGCAATGATCAACTGGTCAGTCTGTCCGGCGATTTCATGCCCGGCGTAAGCCGCGATGAAGCCTTGCTGGGCAAGGATAACGGCACCAACGTGACTGCGCCTGCGCAGGAAGCCGAGAAGCCGAAATCCGAAGTACCGGCCAAGCCTGGCTCATTGCTCGACAAGATCCAGAAAGACGTCGACCGCGTACAAACAGTTCCAGTCCCGACGCCACAGCCTCTGGACACCAGCCCGCAGTAAGTTTGCGGCGCTCGATAAAAAGCCCGGCATGCCGGGCTTTTTGTTGCCTGCAGATTCGCCGGCCTATGAACGCTGTTGCTTGGCCAACGCCGCCTTGGCCGCACGCAGCCGCCGCACTTCTTTGGGGTCGGCCAGCAGCGGGCGGTAGATCTCGATACGATCACCTGACTGCACGGTGCAGGTATCGGGGTCGACCACTGCCTTACCGAATACCCCCAACGGGCAATCAGCAAGGTTCACCTCAGGAAAGTGCGTAGCAATCCCCGACGCCTGCACCGCAGCCCGCAGGCTCGTCCCCGCTGGCACCGCGACCGCCACCAACACCTGGCGATCCACGCCGGCATACACCACTTCAATCTCAACCATGCAGTTGCTTGGCTCGCTGACAGAATGCGTCGACCAGGGTATTGGCCGCCTGATTGAACAAAGGCCCCAACGTCGCCCGCACAATGGGCCCCGCATAATCGAAGGACAGATCCAGGCTGATCTTGCAGGCTTTCTCGGTCAACGCCTTGAACACCCAGACACCATGCAATTGGGTAAACGGCCCTTCCTGCAGATTCATTTCAATGGACTTGCCCGGCACCAGGACATTGCGTGTCACAAAGTGCTGGCTGAGCCCCCCTTGGCCACCCCGACACTGGCAACCATGTGCTCATCACTGCCTTCCAGCACCTCGGCGGTCGAGCACCAAGGCAGGAATTCCGGGTAACGCGCCACGTCGTTGACCAGGTCATAAAGCACCTGGGCCGGATAGGGCAGCAGGGCCGAACGTTGAATATGCGTCGTCATGTGAGCGTTATTTCCACAGCTGAGCGGCAAACATCGCGAAAGAACAACCCGATCCGCGAGAGAAAAAAACCAAAGAACTGCCGGTATTGTCCGGGATTCGTCCAACACGCTCAAGCACGCAGGTTGACCGTAGCCGACACGCTCGCAACGCCCTATAATGCCGCCCCTATGGCTAAACAAAAGAAACACCCCACAGGGACCATCGCGCAGAATAAAAAAGCGCGACACGATTACTTCATCGAACATCGGTTCGAGGCTGGTCTGGTCCTGGCCGGCTGGGAAGTAAAAAGTCTGCGTGCCAGCAAGCTGCAACTGGTCGACAGCTATGTGCTGCTCAAGGATGGCGAGGCATGGCTGCTCGGCAGTCATATCACCCCGCTGACCACCGCGAGCACGCACGTGATTGCCGACCCGGTACGCACACGCAAGCTGCTGCTCAATGCCCGCGAACTGGACAAGCTCGCCGCCGCCGTACAGCAGAAAGGCTATGCCTGCGTCTGCCTGTCCTGGTATTGGAGCAAGCATCTGGTCAAGTGCGAGATCGCACTGGGCAAAGGCAAGAAGGAATACGACAAGCGTGACACCGAGCGCGAGCGCGATTCCGACCGTGAACTGCATCGCGCCGTGCGCAACAAGGGCAAGGAAGAATAATCCTTGCGCCGCTGTAGCCTAGGGCGCTTCGCCCCTGGCTACATGCCCTTGCGCCGCGCCGCCCGGGCCACGCGCTGAACTTCCTGACGTACCTCCTCCAACACCTCCTGCACATACAACAGGTGACGTGTTGAGACTTCCCGCGCTTGCTCGGCCCGCCCCTCGATGATCGCCAGGTACAAGTCCCGGTGCTGACTGATCAGCATATCGCGGGTTTCCGTGCGCTGCTGGTACATGCCGCCAATGTTGGTCACCACGTTCCGCTTGAGCAGGTCGAACAACCCGCGGATGGTGTGCAACAGCACAGCATTGTGGCTGGCCTCGGCAATGGCCAAGTGAAACCGCGCATCCGCGGCCCCCTCCTCTGCGCGGCTGACCTTATCGTCGCGCGCGTAACAATCCTGTAGCGCTTCAAAGGCCGCCGTCAGCCGCTCACGGTCGACTTCGGTAGCGCGCAATGCCGCGTAATAGGCACAGGACGCTTCGAGGGTTTGGCGAAACTCCAGCAAATCACGCTGCGCCTCGGGATTGTTTTCCAGCAGGTGCAACAACGGATCGCTGAACGTCGAGCCCAACGAATCAGACACATAATTGCCACCGCCCTGGCGACTGACCAGCAACCCCTTGGCCGCCAGTTTCTGGATCGCCTCACGCAGCGAGGGGCGCGAAACGCCGAACTTTTCAGCCAACGCGCGCTCGGCCGGCAAGCGCTCGCCCGATTTCAGCGTGCCCTCAAGGATCATGCCCTCAAGCTGCTCGACAATATCGTCAGACAAACGGCGCTGACGCACCTGATCAAACCCCATAACTCTCTCTCCACGATCCCGACCACTCGCCGGGGCCTCTATTCTGGCCTATCGCAACGCTTGCAGCACCCATCAGAACATCTTCGATTGATGCGATCAGAGCGCCCGCCCTCCCGCTTAAGACCAAAGTTTCGCAGGCGGCAAATTGACACATCCCTGCCTAGGCTTTTACTCTAGCCAACAGCGGCTGTAAATTGGTATTACCAATTATCCAAGCCGACTAAAATGTGCCTGACCAACAACAATTAGGGGCCACCCCATATGCAAACCTGGCAACAGCTCTACAGCCCGCTCGGCAGCCTCGGCCTGTCCGCACTGGCCGCCGTTATTCCAATCGTATTTTTCTTCCTGGCTCTGGCCGTGTTTCGCCTTAAAGGCCACGTCGCCGGCAGCATCACGCTGGCGCTGTCGATCCTGGTGGCGATCTTTGCCTTCCAGATGCCGGTAGACATGGCACTGGCCGCTGCCGGCTATGGCTTTGCCTACGGCCTGTGGCCCATCGCCTGGATCATCGTCGCTGCGGTATTCCTCTACAAACTGACAGTCAAGAGCGGCCAGTTCGAGATCATCCGCAGCTCGGTACTGTCGATCACCGACGACCAACGCCTGCAGGTCCTGCTGATCGGCTTCTGCTTCGGCGCCTTCCTGGAAGGTGCCGCCGGCTTCGGTGCTCCTGTGGCGATTACCGCCGCGCTGCTGGTCGGCCTGGGCTTCAACCCGCTGTACGCCGCCGGCCTGTGCCTGATCGCCAACACCGCGCCCGTCGCCTTCGGTGCCCTCGGGATTCCGATCATCGTCGCCGGGCAAGTGACCGGCATCGACGCATTCAAGATCGGCGCCATGACTGGTCGCCAATTGCCACTGCTGTCGCTGTTCGTTCCGTTCTGGCTGGTGTTCATGATGGACGGCCTGCGCGGCGTGCGCGAAACCTGGCCGGCCGCCTTGGTGGCAGGCTTGAGCTTTGCCATCACCCAATACTTCACCTCCAACTTCATCGGCCCGGAACTGCCGGACATCACCTCGGCCCTGGCCAGCCTGGTTTCCTTGACTCTATTCCTGAAAATCTGGCAACCCAAGCGCACCGCCGGCGCGCAGATTGCCGGTGCGACCTCCAGCGCAACGATCACCGCCAGCGCCGGCGGCTTCGGCCTGCCACGCAGCACTGTCGCTTCGCCCTACAGCCTGGGGCGAATCTTCAAAGCCTGGTCGCCGTTCCTGATCCTGACCGTGCTGGTGACCATCTGGACCCTCAAGCCCTTCAAGGCGATGTTCGCCGCAGGCGGCTCGATGTACAGCTGGGTGTTCAACTTTGCGATCCCGCACCTGGACCAACTGGTGGTCAAGGTTGCGCCTATCGTGACCAACCCGACGGCCATCCCCGCGGTATTCAAACTGGACCCGATTTCAGCGACCGGCACTGCGATTTTCTTTTCCGCGCTGATCTCGATGCTGGTATTGAAAATCGACATCAAAACTGGTCTTACCACTTTAAAAGAGACCTTCTACGAACTGCGCTGGCCGATCCTGTCCATCGGCATGGTGCTGGCGTTCGCGTTCGTCACCAACTACTCGGGCATGTCCTCGACCATGGCATTGGTCCTGGCCGGCACTGGCGCAGCCTTCCCGTTCTTCTCGCCGTTCCTCGGCTGGCTGGGGGTTTTCCTGACAGGCTCCGACACCTCGTCCAACGCCCTGTTCAGCTCGTTGCAAGCCACCACCGCCCACCAGATCGGTGTCAACGACGTCCTGCTGGTCGCGGCAAACACCAGCGGCGGCGTGACCGGCAAGATGATTTCGCCGCAATCGATCGCTGTGGCCTGCGCCGCTACCGGGCTAGTCGGCAAGGAATCCGACCTGTTCCGCTTCACCCTCAAGCACAGCCTGTTTTTCGCCACCATCGTCGGCCTGATCACACTGGCCCAGGCCTACTGGTTCACCGGCATGCTGGTGCATTGAGACCACAGGTAATCACGCAATAACCGACGCCGAACCGCGATTTCGGCGTCAGCTCTCCACAACCCTTCTGCCGGGCCGCTGAACACGCTGCGGCCCTGATGGACGGACAACCGGGACCACCCGGAGAACGCGCCTGATGAGCGAGCTTTTTTACAACGCCGTGCCGAATGCCACCCGTGTCGCGCCGCCTCTGGCCGAGCCACGCGAATACCCCCACGAAAAACCGCAGAAGGTCTACCTGTTCGGCACCTGCGTGGTCGATCTGTTTTATCCCGAAGCCGGCATGGACGCGATCCACCTGCTGGAACGCGAAGGGATCTGCGTGGATTATCCCCAAGGGCAAAGCTGCTGCGGGCAACCGGCCTACACCTCGGGCTATACCGACCAGGCCCGGCAAGTGGCACGCGCGCAACTGGCGCTGTTCGCCGGTGACTACCCGGTGGTGGTGCCATCCGGCTCCTGTGCCGGCATGTTACGTGAGCACTACGCCGACCTCTTCAAGGACGAACCCGACACCCTCAAACAAGTACAGGCCCTCGCGGCCCGGACTTATGAGTTGGCGGAGTTCCTGTTGTTCGTGTGCAAGGTGCAACTCAACGACAGCGGGGCGCCGGTCAAGGTCGCCCTGCACACGTCGTGCTCCGCGCGTCGGGAAATGAACACCCACCTTCACGGCCGCGAACTGCTGGCCCAATTGCGCAATGTCGAACGCGTCGACCACAGCCACGAAAGCGAATGCTGTGGCTTTGGTGGGACGTTCAGCGTGCGTATGCCAGACATTTCCGGCGCAATGGTGGCCGACAAGACCCGAGCCTTGCAGGACTCCGGCGCCCATCAAGTACTGAGTGCTGATTGCGGTTGCCTGATGAACATCAATGGCGCTCTGGAGAAACAACAGGCGGCCTTACGCGGGCAACACCTGGCCAGCTTTCTCTGGCAACGCACCGGGGGTGAACGATGAACGCCGCGCTGATTCCCACCGTCGAGGTGTCGGAAGACTTCCGCACCCGCGCCCACCAGGCACTGGGCGACGCGCAACTGCGAAACAACTTTCGCAATGCCATGGATTCCCTGATGAGCAAACGGGCGGCGTCTTTCAGCGACGCCCACGAACGCGAACACCTGCGCGCCCTCGGTAACGCGGTGCGCGCCCGCGCCCTGTCGAAGCTGCCCGACCTGCTCGAACAACTGGAAGCCAACCTGACCCGAAACGGCGTGACCGTGCATTGGGCAGAAACGGTTGAAGAGGCCAATGCGATCGTGCTGTCGATCATCCGCCGGCGCGAAGCCACGCAGGTGATCAAAGGCAAATCCATGGTCAGCGAAGAGATGGAGATGAACCACGTACTCGCCGCCCAAGGCATCGAATGCCTTGAGTCGGATATGGGTGAGTTTATTGTTCAACTCGACCATGAGAAGCCGTCCCACATCATCATGCCGGCGATCCACAAGAACGCCAGCCAGGTCGCGTCGCTGTTCCACGAAAAACTCGGCGTGGAGTACACCAAGGATGTCGACCAGTTGATTCAGATTGGTCGCCGCGTGCTGCGGGAAAAGTTCTTCGAAGCGGATATCGGCGTCTCCGGCGTCAACTTCGCCGTGGCCGAAACCGGCACGCTGCTGCTGGTGGAAAACGAAGGCAACGGGCGTATGTCGACCACAGTGCCACCCGTGCATATCGCCGTGACCGGCATCGAGAAGGTCGTGGAAAACCTGCGCGACGTGGTGCCGTTACTGTCGCTGCTGACCCGCTCCGCGCTCGGCCAGCCAATCACCACCTACGTCAATATGATCTCCGGCCCGCGCAAGGCCGATGAGCTCGACGGCCCCGAAGAAGTCCACCTGGTGCTGCTGGACAATGGACGCAGCCAGGCGTTTGCCGACAGCGAATTGCGTCAGACACTCAACTGCATTCGCTGCGGCGCCTGTATGAATCATTGCCCGGTGTATACCCGAATCGGTGGCCATACCTACGGCGAGGTCTACCCCGGCCCAATCGGAAAAATCATCACACCGCATATGGTCGGCCTGGCAAAAGTACCGGACCATCCCAGTGCGTCTTCGTTGTGCGGTGCTTGTGGAGAAGTGTGTCCGGTAAAAATTCCGATCCCGGCCTTGCTGCGCCGTCTGCGGGAAGAGAACGTAAAAGCGCCGGATAGCCCACACCCCGTGATGCGCGGCCAAGGCAGCAAGTATTCGCGCCAGGAGCGGTTCATCTGGAACGCCTGGGCCAAGCTCCACAGCTCACCGACGCTGTACCGCCTGTTCACATTCGCCGCCACGCGCCTGCGCGCCCTCGTACCGAACAACGTCGGGCCATGGACGCAAAACCATAGCGCGCCTAAACCCGCCGCCCGTTCGCTGCATGACCTGGCACGCGAGCATTTGGCCAAACAGGGAGCGCGTTGATGAGCGCCAAGCAAAATATCCTCGGCAAATTGCGCCACAGCCTGACGGGCACAACACCAGTGCCCGACAACTTCGATGAGACCCTGGTCACACAGATCTACACCTACCCGCCAGAGCAGCGCATCGCACAATTGCGCAAGCTGATGGAGGCGGTGCATACCGAGATCCACCTGACCCGCGGCGCCGAATGGCCAGCTTTACTCGCGCAGCTGCTGCAAAAACGCGAGCTGCCCAGCCTGCTCATCGCGCCGACAACCGAGCATGGGCGGCGCATCACCGAGCACTGGTCGAACCATCCACAATTGCCGCAGCTCAAAGCCTACGACCGCCCTGTGGAAGAATGGAAAGCCGAGCTGTTTAATGACACACCGGCCAGCCTGACCACGACCCTCGGCGCCATCGCCGCCACCGGTAGCCTGATTCTGTGGCCCACGCGGGAAGAACCGCGACTGATGAGCCTGGTGCCGCCGGTACACTTTGCACTGCTCAAGGCCAGCGAGATTTACGACAACTTTTATCAGGTCCAGCAGCAATTCGCCTGGGCCCAAGGCATGCCCACCAATGCCCTGCTGGTGTCCGGCCCGTCGAAGACCGCTGACATCGAACAAGTTCTGGCTTATGGCGCCCACGGTCCGAAGGACCTGGTGGTGCTGATCCTGGAGGACCAATGAGTCTGCCTGCCGCTTTCCTTGCTGACGTCGCACAGCTGATCCCGAAAATTCGTCGCTTCGACGACCCACTTTCCACCTTGGCATTTGGCACAGACGCCAGCTTTTACCGACTGATCCCACAGCTGGTGATTCGCGTCGAGTCGGAAGACGAAGTCGTGGCGCTGCTGAAACTGGCCCAGCGCGATCATGTTCCGGTGACCTTCCGCGCAGCGGGCACCAGCTTGTCCGGGCAGGCCATCAGCGATTCGGTGCTGATCGTACTGGGGGACAACTGGAACGGCCGCGAAATTCGTGGGCAAGGCACGCAGATCCGCCTGCAACCCGGCGTGATCGGCGCCCAGGCCAACGCCTGGCTGGCGCCATTCGGGCGCAAGATCGGGCCGGATCCGGCGTCGATCAACGCCTGCAAAATCGGTGGCATCGTCGCCAACAATGCCAGCGGCATGTGCTGCGGCACGGCGCAAAACACCTACCACACCCTGGCCGGGATTCGCCTGGTGCTGGCCGACGGCAGCCGCCTGGACACCGAAGATGCCGCCAGCGTCGCGGCATTTCGTCAGCAGCACGGCGCGCTGCTTGAACGCCTGGCCACACTCGGGCGGGAGACGCGGGCAAACGCTGAACTGGCCGCCAAAATCCGCCACAAATACCGTCTGAAAAATACCACCGGCCTGTCACTCAACGCCCTGGTGGATTTCGATGAGCCGCTGGATATCCTCAGCCACCTGCTGGTGGGCTCCGAAGGCACCCTGGGCTTTATCAGCGCAGTGACTTACGACACCGTCATCGACCACCCGAACAAAGCCTCGGCGCTGATCGTATTCCCCGATGTCGAGACCTGCTGCAATGCGGTGACCGTCCTGAAAACCCAACCGGTCTCAGCGGTTGAGCTGCTCGACCGACGCAGCATGCGTTCGGTGCAGGACAAACCCGGCATGCCCGCCTTCGTACAACATCTATCGGAAAATGCCTGCGCACTGTTGATCGAATCCCGTGCGGCATCGCCCTCTTTGCTCCAGGAGCAACTGGCGCTGATCATGGCGTCCCTGGCGGCGTTCCCGGTGGAAAAACAGGTCGACTTCACCGAAGACCCGGTGGAAAACGCCCGCCTGTGGGCGATCCGCAAAGACACCTTCCCCGCCGTCGGCGCCGTGCGCAAAACCGGCACCACGGTGATCATCGAAGACGTGACGTTCCCGGTTGAGCAGTTGGCCATCGGCGTTAACCGTTTGATCGAGCTGTTCGACAAACACCACTACGACGAAGCCATCCTTTTCGGACACGCTCTGGAAGGCAATCTGCACTTTGTGTTCACCCAAGGCTTCAACAGCAGCGAAGAAGTCGCACGCTACCAAGCGTTCATGGACGACGTCGCCCAACTGGTGGCCGTAGAATTTGGCGGCTCACTGAAAGCCGAGCATGGCACCGGCCGCAACATGGCGCCGTTCGTCGAGCTGGAATGGGGCAGCGACGCCTATCAACTGATGTGGCAACTCAAACGCCTGCTCGACCCCAACGGTATTCTCAACCCGGACGTGGTGCTCAGCGAAGATCCGCAGATCCACCTTAAACACCTCAAGCCGCTGCCTGCCGCCGACGAGCTTGTGGATAAGTGTATCGAGTGCGGTTTCTGCGAGCCGGTATGCCCGTCGAAAGGCCTGACCTTGAGCCCGCGCCAGCGCATCGTGATCTGGCGCGATATCCAGGCGAAGAAACGCGCCGGCATCGACACCACTGAACTGGAAACGGCCTACCACTACCAGGGCATCGACACCTGCGCCGCCACCGGGTTATGCGCCCAGCGCTGCCCTGTGGGAATCAACACCGGCGACTTGGTGAAAAAACTCCGGGCCCGCGACGCCGACCATACGAAAACCGCCGAATGGTTGGCCACCCACTTCGCCACTGCGCTACAAGGCGCGCGCTTTACCCTGCACGTCGCCAACGGCGCACGCATGCTGTTGGGCGCGCCGCGCCTGGCCAAGTTGTCGGCCACAGTGAGCAAGTTGTCCAAAGGACAAATCCCACAATGGACCAACGCCATGCCGCAACCGGAAAAAGCCATTCGCTTCAGCCCGGCAGTGACCGATGAGCGGCCACGCGTGGTCTACCTCGCGGCATGCGTCTCACGCGCCATGGGCCCGGCGGCTGGCGATAAAGAGCAAACGTCGCTGTACGACAAAACCCGCGGCCTGCTGGAAAAAGCCGGCTACCAAGTCGTCTTCCCCGACAACCAGGACAACCTGTGCTGCGGCCAGCCTTTCGCCTCCAAGGGCTATGCCGAACAGGCCGAACACAAGCGCCAGGAACTGATCGGCGCGTTGCTCCACGCCAGCCGCGGCGGCCTCGACCCGATCTACTGCGACACCAGCCCCTGCACCCTGCGCCTGGTGCAAGACCTGGGCGAAACACGCCTGGACCTGTACGACCCGGTACGATTTATCCGCACGCACCTGATGGACCGCCTCGACTTCATACCGCAGGAAGCACCGATCGCCGTACACGTCACTTGCAGCACCCAGCACCTCGGGGAAAGCCAGACCCTGATCGACCTGGCCCGCCGCTGCGCGAAAACCGTGGTGATCCCGGAAGGCATCCACTGCTGTGGTTTTGCCGGCGACAAAGGCTTCACCACCCCGGAACTCAACGCCCACTCCCTGCGCTCGCTGAAAGACGCCGTGCAATATTGCAGCGAAGGCATCTCCACCAGCCGCACCTGCGAGATCGGCCTGAGCCAGCATGGCGGCATCGACTACCACGGGCTGGTCTACCTCGTGGACCGCGTAACCCGACCGAGGGCGCACTAATCCTGCACAAAAACAGAACCCCAACGCAGCGGCGTAGTCATCTGCATAGGCCTCGGCGATCGAGGCTCATCAGTGATGTCGCTGGCAGCCCTTGAACGCCAGCAGCGTCGAGCCCTTTTTCGCAAGGAGATACCCTTATGAAGCATTCCGCTCTTGCTGGCGTGTTCATTACCGCTGCGATGCTGGCCTCACCGGCGTTTGCCGCCGGAAAAACCGACCAGCTTTGTCAGATTAATCTCGACAAAATCAACAACGGCAAAGCCCTGCTCGCCACCGACACCACTGGCAAAAGCGGCGAAATCGACACCGCCGTGTCTCAAGCCAAAGCCGCCCAAGCAGCAGGTGATGACAAGAGGTGCATAGAGATCACGTCCAAAGCCCTGCAAGACCTACAGAACAGCGACAAAGGCGCCAATCAGTAACACCCCGACGCTCATGGCCAACCTTCGGGTTGGCCTTCTGTGACCGTTTGGCGTACACTGCACAGGCTTGTCACTCACTAAGAAACAACGAGTTACAAGCACGGGGCCGTTTAGGATTCGACGCCGGTCGCGAAACTTTAGGTGCATGCCGAGTTGGTAACAGAACTCGTAAATCCACTGTTGCAACTTTCTATAGTTGCCAATGACGAAACCTACGGGGAATACGCTCTCGCTGCGTAAGCAGCCTTAGCCCTTCCCTCCTGGTACCTTCGGGTCCAGCAATCATCAGGGGATGTCTGTAAACCCAAAATGATTGTCATATAGAACAGAATCGCCGTGCAGTACGTTGTGGACGAAGCGGCTAAAACTTACACAACTCGCCCAAAGCACCCTGCCCGTCGGGTCGCTGAGGGTTAACTTAATAGACACGGCTACGCATGTAGTACCGACAGCGGAGTACTGGCGGACGGGGGTTCAAATCCCCCCGGCTCCACCACCTCATCATCTAAAGACGTCCACGGACGTCTTTTTTTGTGCCTGAAACCCGCTAAATACGGGAGCTTCAGGACTATTGGGGGTTTTCCAGGTCTTTTGAGTTCCAGGCGATTTGGTATTCCCAATGGTATTCCCGGCTACTCGACGGTAATCTTGGGAATACCAAAAGGTGTCATGGAGTACTTCTCATGTGCGCTCAAACCACCCGCCTCTCCGACCGCCAGCTCAAGGCGGTCAAACCGAAAGACAAGGATTACGTCCTCACCGATGGCGACGGGCTCCAGCTGCGAGTCAGGGTCAATCGATCGATGCAGTGGAATTTCAACTACCGGCATCCCGTCACCAAGAATCGAATCAACATGGCACTGGGCTCTTATCCCGAGGTTTCTCTTGCGCAAGCAAGGAAGAAAACCGTTGAGGCCAGAGAGCTGCTTGCACAGGGCATCGACCCAAAAGCTCAGCGCAATGAGCTGCAGGAAGCCAAACGAGCGGAAACGGAACATACGTTCGAGAACGTAGCCACCGCATGGTTCGAATTGAAGAAGGACTCCGTCACCCCGGCGTATGCCGAAGACATCTGGCGCTCGCTCACACTGCATGTTTTTCCAAGCATGAAATCAACGCCGTTATCGGAAGTGAACGCGCCGATGGTCATCAAGCTGCTTCGTCCGATTGAAGCTAAAGGTAGCCTCGAGACAGTTAAGCGAGTGAGCCAGCGCCTTAACGAGATCATGACTTACGGGGTCAACTCCGGAATGATCTTTGCCAACCCTCTCAGCGGCATTCGAGCGGTGTTCAAGAAACCGCAAAAAGAAAACATGCCAGCACTTCCCCCCGAAGAACTGCCCGATCTCATGGTGGCGATTGCCAACGCCAGCATCAAACGCATCACCCGCTGCCTGATCGAATGGCAACTGCACACCATGACCCGTCCTGCAGAGGCTGCCGGAACGACCTGGGCAGAAATAGATTTCGAGAAGCGTATCTGGACTATTCCAAAGGAGCGCATGAAAAAACGCCGTGCGCACCCCATCCCCCTGAGCGATCCGGCGCTCGCGCTACTAGAGACACTCCAGCCCTACAGCGGCCACCGAGAACATGTGTTTCCGGCAGACAGAAATCCTCGTACCCACGCCAATAGCCAAACCGCGAACATGGCGTTAAAGCGTATGGGTTTCCAAGACCGGTTGGTCAGCCACGGTATGCGATCAATGGCCAGCACCATCCTCAACGAACATGGATGGGACCCTGAGTTGATCGAGGTCGCCCTCGCCCACGTCGACAAAGACGAAGTCCGAAGTGCCTACAACAGAGCGAACTACATCGAGCGTAGGCGTCCGATGATGGTTTGGTGGAGCGAGTACATTCAAAAGGCCGCAACCGGTAATTTGTCGGTGACGGCAATTCATGAAAACAAAAACGGCAAAATCATTCCGTTTCGTTAATCACCTCCTGCTGGCGACAGCGGCGACAACCTATGTATTTAGCGGTGCGGCGTATGGCGACAACGTGGCGACAGTCGCCACCAGCCGCATCGCCCATAACCTTTTCAGGCCCAGCCCCTGAGGGCGGGAAGGCTTGCCGTCCTGCCCTCAGGGGCTCACTTTAAAAACCGACGAACGACCTATCATCCATCTGATGGCCACCTTCTTCCATACACGTCCACTGCCTATAAACGCCATCCCACCCGCCGAGCACGCGCTACACCTGAGCCGAAAAGCGCTGTCATCGACAGCATTGCCAAAGTAGCAAGGGGTCTTTAAGCCCAGCCCACGCGCGCTCGCTTCCGATAAGGCACAGGCACGCTCAACGTAGCGAAGCCCACTTACCCACAGTGCAGTAGCGTCAGCCGGCCCTCCCGTCTCTTTTAGACGGGAGGGCCGGCTGACGCTACTGCAGTCCGACTCGTACATGGACTTTGGGTTACTTCAGCCCTGGCCTTCTAGAGTCAGATAAATAGTTCCTGTACATTTTTCATCGCACTATCGGCAAAGCTTTGCAGGAAAGCCTCGAACGCTGGCACGTCTTCCTTGCCGCCGGTGTAGGGCTGGCCAATGATAGTCCAGGTCGCCAGGCTCTGGCGCTCGCCTTGAGGAGCAACCTGCATTACTGCCCATAGGTTGCCGATATTCAACGACGTGTAGATCAGTGACCAGGTCATGGCCATCGCTTGGTCGTCATGCGTATTGAGTTGCTCAATCACCACATTACCGTCCTTGAACAGCTTCTTGCGTACCGAACGCACGCCCTCGCCGGTCATTTCAATATGGGAAAGCGCAGGGATAAACTTGGCGAAACCGGAGAAATCTCCGACGACTTTCCACACGCTGCGAGCATCGCCGTTCACGATCACGCTGGCGACGACGGGGTGGCCCACTGGGTTGCGGACCAGGGTATCGGGTTCAAAATGTTGCATGAGAAAGCTCCTTTTTTGTTTAGATGAAATCGATTTGCTTGAGGTAGTCACAGCCTTTTTGCAGCAGCGCACTGCTCTTGGCCGGGTAGTCTTCCCCCATGCTCTGGATGCCTGAGAGCGCATTGCGGTACTCGATCATCGAGATATCACCAATGTCTTCTTCAAACCCATTAAGGTAAAAGCCGACCACGCCGAACAGTGCGTTATTACTGTCGATGGCCGACAGGCGCTGTTGCCATTGCGTCACCGGGACCATCTGGAAGTCGTGACCGGCAGCGCGAAACGCCTCCACATAGTGAGTCCATGATAGGGGCTGCGGGTTGTGCAGGTTGAACACCGCTTTGGAACGGTTATGGCGGCTGGCATGAAAGGCAATGAACCGGGCGAGGAAATCCACCGGCATCAGGTCGAAATTAAGCGCCAGTTCGGGCACTTCCTTAAGCTGCAAGGAGCCTTTGAGCATCAACATCAAGCGGTTCTGGTGCGGCTGACACACCCCGGTTCGCGTATTGAATGCAATGTTTCCCGGCCGGTAGAGGTTGACCCAGACGCCCGACTCGCTGGCATTCCACAAAATGCGCTCAGCCACCCACTTGGAAAGGTTGTAACCATTGCGAATGTAGATCGGCGGCGTGAACGCCGGTGGCTCTTCCAACACCCGCCCCTGTTCATCCACTGTGCTTGAAGCTGACAGGGTGGAGATGAAGTTGAAAATCTTCTTGCTGCGCCCTTCACACAGTTGCAGGCATTCGAGCACAGGCGTGACGTTGTCCTTGACCAGCGACTCGTAGTCGAGCACGTGGTTGACGTTGGCCGCGTTATAGATCAACACGCCATATTCACGGTCCAGCCATTCATAGTCCTGCTCGGATAACCCCAGGCGTGGCTTGCTGATATCCGCCGCCAATACCTTTACGCGGCTCAGGTCCAGATGCTCGAGACGGTTCTGGATCAGCGCCTGCTCGAAGCGCTGCTGGGCGCTCATCCCCGCCGACTCGCGAACCAGGCAAGCCACTTCGGTACTGCCCAGTTCCAGCAGTGCCTCGACAATATGCACGCCGAGAAAACCATTGGAGCCGGTCACGATGACCTTGTGTATGTTGCCCAGCCGACTGATCGGCAACACGTCCAGTTCAGGCCGAATCATCGCGTCCTGCAGCGCTTGAGGGCTGACCGTAGCGGTGGCATCGACGTGCTGGTCGATCAGGTTGGCAAGGTTGATCAGGGTGGGCTGTTCGATAAAACGGTTGATCGAGACCCCCTTGCTAAACGTTTCGCGAATGCCCATGAGCATCTGCGACAAAAGGATCGAATGCCCCCCCAGATTAAAGAAACTGTCATCCACGGAGATGTCCTCCGCGGGTAGGTCCAACAGCCTGGACCACAGCTCCAGCAACTGCTGCTGGGTGATGTTCTGGGGTGCCAGGTGCGGCCCTTGGGTCTTGTAGTTGACTGGTAAGTCTCTCAAGGCTTTGCGGTCGATCTTGCCATTGGCCGTGGCCGGCAAACGCTCCAGCAGGCAGTAGGCGCTGGGGCGCATGTAGTCGGGTAAATGCTTGAGCGCATAAGCCTGCAACTTTTCGCTGGCCACTTGGCCTTCGGCATTTTGGGGCTGAGAGAAAAAGGCCAGGATGCGCCGCTGGTTATCGATGACCACCGCCAGTTGACGGAACAGTTGGCTCGATTGCAGCAGGTGCTCGATTTCTTCCGGCTCGACCCGGAACCCGCGAATCTTCACCTGGTTATCCAGGCGCCCGATGATCTGGATGCCTTCGCGGGTCCAACGCGCCAGATCGCCGGTACGGTACAGGCGCACCCGTTGACCGTCGGGCAACTCATGCAGGCGGTAACGTTCGGCAGTCATTTCCAACGCACCGAGGTAGCCAGCACCTACGCCGGGCCCGGCGATGTGAATCTCACCGCTGTCCGCTTCGCCTACCGGTTGACCGTGTTCATCCAGCAGGTAAACCGAGGTATTGGCAATCGGCACGCCCAGGTTGCGATTGTTGTCTGCGGGCTGGAAGGTGCGGCAGGTGGCGAGCACCGTGGTCTCGGTGGGACCGTAAATATTGTGCAGCGCACAATGGCCCACCAGTTGCTCGATCACCTGGGGCTCGCACACATCACCGCCCGTCACCAGGTGCTGGATGCCGTACAGCGATTCGAGCTGAATAATGCTGAGCAAGGCCGGCGGCAAGAACGCATGGGTAACCTGTTCTTGCTGGATCAACTCGGCAAGCGCCACCGGGTCGCGGCGCTGGTCTTCGGTGGGCACGATCAACTCGCCGCCCTGGATAAGCGTGGGGAAGATATCCAGCAACGACGCATCGAAGTTGATGGTGGAAAACTGTAAGGCTCGACTGTGATGGCTCAGTTCCACATAGAGGGCATACCACGCACAGAAGTGGCTCAGGTTATCGACCGTCAGCAACACGCCCTTGGGTTGCCCGGTGGTACCCGAGGTGTAAATCGCCACGCAAGGCGCCGAGCCGCTAAGCGCTACTCGCAGCAGGCGCTGATCCGGGGCCAGGGCGACCCGGCTGTAACCCTGGGCGCCGTGGTGGAAGAAATCCAGGTGGCTGATGTCCAGGGTGGCCAGGCCCGGCAGTGGGTCGTCTGCCTGGGTGTCCTGAATCAGCAAGCAGGCGCCGGAATGCTTGAGGATCGCCGTGCGGCGCTCGACAGGATGGTTCGGGTCCAGGGGCAAGTACACCGCGCCACATCCGAGCACCGCCAGGATCGCCGCGTAGAGCGCCGTGCCTTTAGGCAACGAGATAGCGACCACCGTCACCCCGCCGGTGGAGATTTCAAGCAAAGGCTGCAAGCGCTCTTGAATCGCCACGCTATAGGCATGCAATTGCGCGTAGGACATGCCACGCCCCTGCACTTTCAGGGCGTTGCGCTCGGCATTGATCAGCAGGCTATCGGCCAGGCGTTGTATAAAGGGGCGCTTGGCGTCCTCCAGGATCCCGGTGTTGACAGTTGCATTGTGGTGATGGCACCACACCAGGCTGTCGATCAGCGTCAGGCTCGACAACCGGTCGAGCGCCCGTACCGGCTCACGGGGCACCTCAAGATAGTCGGCGCTACGTGAGAAACGCCCAATGTGCATACTGGCCATCTCCACCACCTGCGCAACCGCTTCGTGCGCCAGGTCGGCGCCGTTGCCAGCGGCATCGGCGCACACCTCGAGGCGCCCCAGCAACATCCAGTCGCCGTCACCAGGACGCCATAGGCAGTCCACCCGCACGGGCGCAAAGACATCGCTGGCATTATCGGAGTGCGCCCGCAAAGACAGGCGCTGACACGACGGATAATGGGGCAGTTGCGCCATGCTGGCGTCATCTATCAGCAAGTCCGGCACCGGTAACCGGCAAAGATCAATGGCGTTATCACTGGTCAACAAGTGGGCGGTGTGGCCCATCTGCTCCAGCTCTTGCGTAAGGCAGGCAAGCGCATGGCTGCGCCCGCACAGAACGATATCAAGATGTCTCACTGAAGTTGTCCTCTAGCGCAGATAATCGGCGAGCGCTTCCTGCATGCAAGGAGCGTCGAGCAGGGCGCTGTGTTTGAAGAATCGGACGATGTTGCCTACCAGCGGGTGAGACGGCGTGATCGGAAAACTCATGCCTTCGACCTCCTGACGCAAGGCTGCCTTGACCCCGGGGCTTACCTGGAGTTGCTCGATCAGCGCGAAATCAAAGCCCTGCTGGATCTCGTTGGTCAGGTATTCACCCAGGAACACCGGCATGATCGAGGCCAGCACACGTTTGTCCTCCTCGCTCGCAGTGCTCCAGTAGATACGTGTCAACTTGGCCCAGAAGCCCGAATGTCGCCCCTCATCAGCCAGGTGGTCTGCCATCAGCCCCTTGACTGACGTCTTGACCGAGTCGTCGCGGGCAAAGGCCGCGACATCGTTGGTCAGGGTGTTTTCCGCGATGGCGACACAGATCAACTCGACAGCCGCCTTGAGGTGCTCGGGCGCCATGGCCAATGCCTTGGGAATCGAACGGCTGAGTTCGATTTCCGTTGGCAAGGCAATCGGTTCGATGCCGGTCAGCTCGATGGTCTGTTGCATGTAGTCCATCGCCACGAGCGCGTGATAGTCCTCATCGACCACCACGGTCATCGCGTCATATCGACAGGCGAATGGAAAACGTATAGCGAAGTTATCTTTCGCAATGCTCCTGGCAGTCTTGTCGACAATTTCGGTTTCAAAAATCACTACATCATTAATGAACTTGTACAAACTTTGAGCAAGCACAAAGTGCTGCAAGTGAGCGCATTCCCGTATAAATGTCGCGCCCATGACCAAGGGTTGGCGGCTGATCGGAAATATCAACTTTCCATCATCTTCCAGGCGCCGTCTCGGCCGCGTACGAATGGTCGCCCGCTCCTCCCACGACTCGGAAAATGACTGGTATTCTTCAGCTCTCATGAATCGTTCCCTTTGTTCATGACGATCAGTAGTAATGCACTTCAAACAACAGGCATCCGTCCTTTGAATTAAACGGTCCGTGCTCGGTGTGCGCCGCCCTGAAAAAGTAACTACCGTCGCGATAGGTCTTCTCGGGACGATCCTTACTTGCCAACTCGGTCTGGTCGCCCTCAATCAAATACACTTCTTCGTGATAATCATGGGTGTAGATTTCACGCGTGCCGCCCCCAGGATGGAAACGTACCAACCGCGTACGAACACCGGTTTTCGTCACAGGGTCCAGTGTGTCCTTGAATACCGTCAGGGTAATGTCACGCTCCGACGTCACCTCAAACCACTGGGCCTGTTCAGCCTCGATGACTTCGAAGCTCATGCTACGCACTCACTGACAGTTTCGCGCATGGACAAACGCAAGTTGTCCCACAAGGCCAAACGGCTTCGCACTGCAGCAATCGCGGACACGTAGACTTCGTCCTGACGCTGGGCATCGCCATTGACCAGTCGCGCCAACAGGCTTTCCGCCGCTGGGCCGTGGTCTTCCGAGTCGACTTCGATGTGACGTTGCAGGTAGTAGCGAAAGGTGGGGGCGTCGTCGGCGGTGATGTCCCAATCATCAAGGATTCGCTGGAACATCTCGGGGATGACGCTTTCACGGCCATGCAGGAAGGCGGCGGCAACACTGTGGGTGGAGGCGTTGATAGCGGTTTCGATGGTGTCGGTGACGAAGGCAGAGGCTGCCAGGCCAGCGCCGCAACGCGTGAGAGCCGTTTGCAGGTCGACGCCGTCGCGCATCAGTTTGACAAAATGTTCGATCTTGTCAGTGCTGGCGCCCACTTCCCGCATAGCGTGCAGGTAAAGTTCGAAGTGGCTGTAATGCCCGCCTTGCAGATTCTGGTCAGACTCCTCGCCTAGGATGATCTCATTGATAAGGTGCGCTGCCGCCGGGTCCAACGGCGGCAGCCAAGGCAGGCGAGTACAGGTCAGGTCCTGTTGCAGGCGCTTGGCCAGAGACATGAAATCCCACACCGCGAATACATGGGTTTCCATAAAGGCACGCAGCACCGGCAAGGAATTGATTTCAGCAAAGATCTGATGGTTGCCCAGTTCTAATTTCTTTGCGCTCAATAGCGACTTTTTATCTTCCATGTTGCGCTCCTTATCAGGCGTTAGTCAGGTCTGGCCACGCGAGACTTACCTGGCTATCTTTTTCCAGGCATAAGCAGGCCTATCTCGCCATTGCCGGCCAGCACTTAAGCCTTATTCAAGTTAGTTATAGTCTCATGCTTCGTTAGCGCGAACTCTAAACCGCCAAAGCAAGACAAAACTTAGAGGAAGTTCATGACTCTCGGCAAGTGTTTTTTTGAAAATTAATACAATTTATTTCGGAGCTATAAATACGCAAACAACAGAAGCCCGACCGAAGTTAATAACATCAACTTCGTCAGGCAATAGTTGGCCGACACCCCTTTTCCGGAGTGCAAACCACCTATATGTCATTGCTAAGTTAGCAATCAATCAATCTATGAAGAGGCCATGCGCCTTTTTACCATTCAAGTTCCCTCTTGCTCATTGACAAAGACCCGCTCATTGCTGGCGGACAGAATTTGGTCAACTCTTTACGTGTTGCCGTAATGCGAGCGCCGCCACACCGCACAAGATCAAGGCAATACAGGACACATAGAACGCATCGCTGTAGGCCATCAGATACGCCTCGCGACGCACGGTGTGGATCAGACCCTCGATGAGCTGCTGCTGGGCAGGCAGCAATTGGTTGAATATGAAATCTTCGCTGTCTGCCATGCTGTCGCGCAGCCGCTCCTGCAGCGACGGGGAAAACAGCGTGATCGACTCTCCCACCCGCTCTGAGTGAAAGCGCTCGCGCATCGCGACGATTTGCGTCAGCCCTGCGGTACCCACGGCCCCGCCAAGGTTGCGCAGCATGGAAAACAAAGCGGATGCGGAACCGGCTTCATCTTTGGCCAGCCCGGAAACCGCCAGAACAGAAAGCGCCACCATGATCAACGGCTGTCCGATCCCCCGTACCACGGTGGAAGGAATGATTACGTTGGCGGCGCTATCGACGTCCAGGTGCGCGCCGAGGTAGCAACCCAGGGCCATGATGAAAAAGCCGCTGGCGACCATCAGTTTCGGGTTGAGCCACTTCATTAGGCGCGGCATGAACGGTGCCAGTACCAATTGCACCATACCGTAGGCAATCAGACTGATGCCGATTTCCCGGGCGTTGTACCCCTGCAGTTGGGAAAGGTAATTGGGCACCAGGAACACCAGGCCGAAGGTAGCCCCGCCGAAAATGAACATCGCCGCACTGGCCACTCCGAAGTTGTAGCTCTTGAGCAGGCGCAGGTTGATGAAGGAGCGGCTGCCGTACAACTGCGACAGCACGAAGTACACCAGAGCGAGCCCGGCGATCAGCGACATCCACACAATGAAATCGGAGCCGAACCAGTCCTTGCGCCCACCTTCCTCCAGCACGATCTGCAAGCCTCCCAGGCCGACGATCATGGCGAGGATGCCGCCCCAGTCACCGCGTTTGAGCAGGCTCAACTGCATGGGCTTGGCATCGATGGACCATGCCACCGCCAGCAACAAGAGAATGCCCGGCGCCAGTTGCAGGTAAAAAATCCAGCGCCACGAATAAGCATCGGTCAACCAGCCACCAATGGATGGCCCGGCGGCCTGGGCAACGCTGTTGGACAAGGCGAACAAGGCCATGCCCATCGCGATCTTGCTGGGCGGGAGCTCGGTGATGATCAACTGGAATGACAAGGGGATCAGCACCGCGCCGGCGGCCCCCTGGATCACTCGAATGATGATCATCACTTCCAGGTTGGGCGCCCAGGAGCAGGCAATGGACGCCACCAGGAATACAAACGATCCCACCAGCATCACTCGCCGCAGCGAGAACACCTGGACCAACCAGGCCGTCAGCGGAATCATCACGATTTCCGCAACCAGATAAGCCGTGGAAATCCACGAGCCCTCCTCGAAGGTCGCACCCAGGGAACCCTCGATTTCAGGCAGCGCGGCGCTGGTCACATGCACGTTCATACCGGCCATGAAACAACCGAACAGCCCGCCGATCACCGCCACCCAGGCGCGAAAGGAGACGGTTTTTTCAACGGTCTCAGTCATGCGTCATGCCCTGGGTGCCGGACCGGGTGTCAACGGTGGTGACCACCGACATGCCAGGCAAAATAGGCCCGCCCTCGTCATGCTCATCGATGACGATCTTCACTGGGAAGCGCTGCACGATCTTGGTGAAGTTGCCGGTGGCGTTATCCGACGGCAACAGCGCGAACACGGCCCCGGAACCTGGCGAAAAGCTCACCACATGCCCCTTGAGCTTGCGTCCCGAATAGCTGTCCACGCTGATATCCACCGGTTGACCGGCGCGCATGTCGCGCAACTGGGTTTCCTTGTAGTTGGCCACCACATAGGCCTGCTGCAGGGGCACCACCGCCAGCAACGGCAAGCCCGGCGCGACGTATTGGCGAGTACGCACTTTGCGCTGCCCCACGACCCCGTCGATGGGCGAGCGGATCAAGGTGTCTTCCAGCGCATGAGACGCAAGGCTCAACTGCGCCTCGGCCTGGCTGCGCCGGGCAATCTGTTGTTGGAGCGAGGCTTCGGCCAGCTGGCGCCGGGTAATGGCGACGGTCAACCTGGTTTCCTGTTGACGCTGCATGGCCTTGGCGATTTCCACTGCGGCGTTGGCCTGGGTATAGCTGGCAGCCGCCGTTTCCAGACGCTGGGCACTGGCGGCGTGTTCGCGCACCAGGCCCTGGTAGCGGCGCTGGTCAAGGCTCGCGCGGCGCAACTCGGCCGCCACGCTGCGGGTGTGGGCCTCAGCCTGGTTTACCCCGGCCTTTTGCTGAGCGATCAGGCTGTCGGTCACTTGCAGGTTGGCCTGTTGGGCCGCGACCGAGGCCTGGGTTTCCGCCAATTGCGCACGCGCCTGCGCCAGCCGCGCCTGGTAATCGCGGTCCTCGATGCGCACCAGCACATCCCCGGCCTTGACGGGCTGGTCATCCTCCACCAGCACCTGGGCCACATACCCGGAGACTTTTGGGCTGATGGGAATCCAGTCGGCACGCACATAGGCATCATCGGTCTGTTCCAGGTAACGTCCAACCGTCATCCAATACACCCCGAACGCCACCGCCGCGATCGACAGCACAACGCCTCCCAGCAGGATAAGGTTGCGTTTGCGGCGTTGCTTGCGCGCATGCATGAGCTGCTCGACCACCTTCTCCTGCTCGTCCTGGACAGCGATTTTTTCATCGACAGCGATATTCATGGCTGGGTACCGGAAAAATTGACGGAAGTGCGGCTGAGGGCAGCGGTTGCGGGGGCAGAAGACTGCCAACCGCCGCCAAGCGCGCGAAACAGGCTGATCTGGCGCTGCAATAGCTGGCCATCGGCATCGGCGAGCGTGGCCTGCAGGCGGATGAGCTCACGCTCGCTGTCCAGCACGTCGAGAAAGTCGATAGACCCGGCGTCGTAATTGAACTGGGCCAACTTGTAGGCTTGACGACTGCTGTCCAGGGCCTGGCTCAACGCGGCGTGGCGCCGGCGTTCGCCGTCGTATAGCGCGAGAGCCTGGCGTACCTCCTTGAGGGCCTTGAGTACACTGGCCTCGAATTGCGCCACTTCCACCCGCTCCAACGCCCTGGCCTGGTTGACCCGCGCGCGATTGGCACGCCAGTTGGGGAATTGCCAGGTAATCAGCGGGCCGACGCCAAACATCACCGCGCTACTGTCTCCCAGCTCATGGGGTTTGTTGGCGGATGAGGACACTGAAGCGCCAAAGGTCACCTTCGGATACAGGTCGGCCTGGACGATATCCACTTGCAGCGTGGCCGCTTGTAGCGCTCGCTCGGCCTGACGGATATCGGGGCGGCGCGCCAGTAATTGCCAGCCATCGCCCACCGGCAGCTCGGCATTAAGTTGCGGCACGACCTCACAGGTCGCCGCGCTAGTGCCTTGTTCCAGGTCGGCCACGCCGGTCAGCATCGCCAGCTCGTACAGGGCAGCTTGCCGGCGTGCTTCCAACATCGGCAGCAGTGCCAGGGTTTCACCCTGCAACGCCTGCATACGGGTGTATTCGAGATCCGTCACCACGCCGGCCTGGCGCTGCCGATCGGTCAATGCCAGGCTGTGCCCGACCACTTCCAGCGAATGGCGCTGCACCTTGGCGCGTGCCCCCAGGGCGCAGGCATTGACATAGGCGCGGGTGGTTTGCGCCACCACCGTGATGCGCAATAAGTCTTCGGCGTCCTGCGCCGCGGCCGCCTGGACCTGAGCTCGCTCGATACTGCGCTGGACCTGGCCCCAGACATCCACTTGATAAGCCAGCTCGAAGCCTGGGTTGAACGCCCACTGGGACGGCGCATGGCTATCGGTGGCTTTGGCCAGGGTCTGATCATCGGCTGTCTTGCCGTACTCGGCGCCCAGTGACGCCTGGGTCGACGGCCAGCGCTCGGCATCGGCCTGCATGATCCCGGCCAACATCGCCTGCACATGGGACTGGGCTGCGGCCAAGTCGCGGTTATGCATCAATGCCTGCTGCACCAGCGCGTCAAGTTTCGGATCGTTATACAACTGCCACCAATGGTCGGGTAACGCTTGGGCCGAAACCCCCTGCGGCAGGTGACTTAGGGCATTAATGCGTTCCGGGTGTGGCTGCGCGGGTGTGCGGGCAACCCAGGAGGAACAACCCGCCAGCAAGACGACCGCCACAGTCAGGAGCGAAAGACGACCATGCCGTGCATATAAAAAAGGCGAACCCATCGAAAAAACCCAGAATGCCAAGTAGAAGCGCAGGTTAAGAGAGCACCGGGCCGCACATCTCCCGAGTTCCAGACAACCATCGTTTCGATTTGGACAATGTGCCTGTAGACCGCCTTATCGCAGGCGTCCACGGGTCGGGCACGCGCAAAGACATGGCCCTGCCTGGAGGCGGGGCCATGTACGCTTGGGGGTCGCGCGCTCGCCGGGGCGTATCAGACCAGGCGGCAGTTGCTCGGGGTGTAGCCCATTGTGCGCTTGAACATTGCAGTAAACGCACTTGGGCTCTGGTAGCCGTGCTCCAATGCCACTTCCAGGATCGATACGCCGCAGGCCAGCCGTTGCATGCTGAGTAGCAGCCGAGTGCGCTTGCGCCACTCCCCGTAACTCATGCCCAACTCTTTCTGGAACAGCCGCGCCAGGGTGCGCGAACTCATATTGAGTTGCACCGCCCAACTCTCCAGTTTCGACTCCTGTGACGGGTTGTCGATAAAGTCGGCACACAGCGACTTAAGCCTTGGCTCATCAGGGATCGGCACATGCGCCGGCACCCTCTGCGCAATGTCGAGTTCAGAGAAAATCAGATCGACAATCTGCACATGGCGCAACAGGGCGGGTTCAGTGTCATGTTCATCGGCCGCGGCGATGATCAACTCCCGCAGCAACGGCGAAACCTTGAGAACGTGGCACTCCTCCGTCAACGCCCGGTGTGCGCCCGGCGAGATCAACAGGGTGCGCATGCGCACCTCGCCGGTCATGCGGATTTGGTGCTCCGCCCCCGAAGGGACCCAGAGCGCATGCCCGGAAGGCACCACCCAAGTGGTCCCAACGACCGATACCAGCATCACACCGTTAATGGCATAAACCAGTTGACCTTCTTCATGCCGATGCGAAGCCACTATGTCGCCATGGCCATAGTTACCGGCGAGCGCCGCCAATGCGGTGTGCGCCATCATATCAGGAAGGCACCGCGATGCTCGCCACGCTGAGCAGGCCCAGGCGCGATGCGCGGTTGACGGCACTGGTCACCGCGTTGAGGGAAGCCAGCAAGCTGCTACCGTCGCGGGCGGCACCGAACAGCAACTGGTTGCCCACGCGAATTTCCACATAGGCCAGTGCTTCAGCCTGGGCCCCGTCGCAGGTGGCATGCTCGTGGTAATCAGCGATATCGAAGTGAATGCCGCGCTGGGCAAAGGCATCGACAAGCGCCGCCAGTGGGCCGTTGCCCTCGCCATTCAGGTCGATGTGCTGCGCACCGTGTTCAAGCGCGGCTTCCAGATAGGTCACATCCCCCTCGCTGACCAGTTTTGGCATCCGCAACGCGTAAGGCTTGCCCTGTTCCAGGTAATGCCGGGTAAAGCAGGCGAGGATCATTTCCCCACTGATTTCTTGGCCGGAGCCATCCGCTTCCTGTTGGACCAGGCTGCTGAATTCCATCTGCAAGCGACGCGGCATCACGATGCCATGCTGCTCCAGCAAATACGCCACGCCACCTTTGCCCGACTGACTGTTGACGCGGATCACCGCTTCATAGCTGCGGCCCATATCGGCGGGATCGATTGGCAGGTACGGTACTTCCCATATTCCGTTCGGGTTGGCTTGGCGTGCCGCAAAGCCTTTCTTGATCGCGTCCTGGTGCGAACCGGAGAAAGCCGTGAACACCAACTCACCGGCGTATGGGTGGCGAGGATGGGTCGGCAACTGATTGCAGAACTCCACCTCACGCTGGACATGAATGATGTCCGAGAAATCCAGCCGAGGATCAATGCCACTGGTGTAGAGGTTCATCGCCAGCGTCAGGATATCCACATTACCGGTTCGCTCACCGTTGCCGAACAACGTGCCCTCGACACGCTCAGCGCCTGCCAGGCATGCCTGCTCCGCCGTAGCAACGCCGGTGCCACGATCGTTATGGGGATGGACGCTGATGACCACGCTGTCACGGCGGCTGAAATGCCGACAGAACCATTCAATCTGGTCGGCAAACACATTTGCGGTGGAGACTTCCACCGTTGTCGGCAGGTTCAGGATCATTTTGTTGGACGGGGTCGGCCCGAACGCGTCCGTCACTGCCTCACAGACCTCCAGCGCAAACTCCAGCTCGGTGAAGCAAAAGGTTTCCGGGGAATACTGGAATGTCCATTGCGTACCGGGATTGTTGTCCATGTGGCGCTTGATCTCGCGCGTCGCTTGGGTGGCAATCTCGATACAGCCGGCACGATCCACACCAAAGACAACATCGCGAAACACCGGAGCGGTGGCGTTGTATACATGCACAATCGCCCGTGGAGCCCCCTTCAGCGCCTCGAAGGTGCGCTCGATCAGATGACTGCGCGCCTGCGTCATCACTTGAATCGTGACATCGTCAGGAATCGAGCCGCTGTCGATCAGCTCACGCACATAGTCAAAATCGGTCTGGGAAGCGGCGGGAAAACCCACCTCAATTTCCTTAAAGCCCACCTTGACCAGCAAATCAAAAAAACGGCGTTTGCGCTCGGCATTCATCGGTTCAATCAAGGCTTGGTTACCGTCGCGCATATCAACGCTGCACCAAGTGGGAGCTAGCGCCTGCACGTTGCCGGGCCATTGGCGGTCGGGCAGGTCCACGGTATTAAAATGGCGATATTTGCTGGACGGATCCTTGAGCATCATGACGGTTTCTCCTTTTTTCGACAGTTACGACAGTGGGCAGCCGACGCGGCCGTTCACCCTCGCTCGCTAGAACAAACACTAAACGAAACAGACGAAAACCAATTGCTAATCCTCCCAAAAAAACCATAAAAACAAGCATAAAAGGTCATTAATTATAATTTTGTTGGCGATTTACATCGCCAAGTAAAAATTAACTGCAACCCAAGCACACCAACAAACACCCGCCAAAAAGGGTCGACCACCCCTCTCTCACCTCTGGTAAGAACGCTCGCTCGGGCGCCGAAGGCGTTCCAACGCCGTGCTAACGACCCGCTTCAGCGCTACTTGACAGAGCTGAATTGTAAAATTATATATTGGATCCAGGATCCACAAACAAGCCTGTCAGCGAGACAAAATTGAAAGCCACCGTAGACCTTAAAGCAGCTTTTCCTGAGATAGATGCTCAATCTCCGTTATCACGAAACTTGGTGGAAAAGACATTGAGGGATGGGATTTTGAACGGAACCCTTGCAGGCGGAACGGCCTTGCGACAGGAAGAGCTAGCGAGCTTGTTCGGTGTCAGCAGAATGCCAGTCCGAGAAGCGTTGTTGAAACTTGAAGCCCAGGGATTAGTACGCAACACCCCCAACAAGGGAGCCGTCGTGTTGCAGATGAACGTCAGCGATGCGGTGGAGACATACTGCCTGCGCCTGCTACTCGAGCCAGAGGCGCTGCGTCAGTCAATTCCAAACCTGCGTGACGAAGATTTCGCGAAAGCCCGCGAATACGTCGCCGCTATGGAAAACGAAACCGATCTGGCCAACCTTGGGCGCCTCAACGGGTTGTTTCATATGTCGCTCTATGGACGTTCGACGAACCGGAAGCTGCTCAACCTGATCAACGTTGAGTTGCAAGAAGAAGAGCGCTTTTTGCGCTTCCATCTGGCGGCCATGGGACTGGAAGAAATGGCCCAGGATGACCACAAAAAATTGATATCGCTTGCCGAGGTCAGAGCCCCCGAAGAGGCGGCTGCTGTTTTACGCCAGCACCTGCAAAAGGCTTGCGACACATTCAAAAATTATCTGGAAAAACAGATGACCCGTTAGAACACGATCCACAAACCCGCGAGGTGTCAAATGGAAGAACAGGTACGTTCCACTGAACTGGATTTTAGTCTCAGCCAAAGTGAATTGGAGAAGTTCCACCGCGACGGTTACATAGGGCCTTTCGACCTTTATCAAAAGGACGAAATGGAGCGTAGCTTACAAGCCCTGCGCCCCAAACTGCTCAACACCAAGAAAGCGATCTACAGCCAGGACAAGGCGGTATCCGGGATAACCAATCTGTCCAACTATGACCGTCACCTGGATGTCGACTTCCTCGCAGCGCACATTACTCGTCCGGAAATCGTCGATCGGGTGTCGAGCATCCTTGGCCGTGACACGCTTTGCTGGCGCTCCGAGTTCTTCCCCAAATACCCCGGCGACGAAGGCACCGACTGGCACCAAGCCGACAATTTCTCTAACGTTGCCGGCTCCAAGCATCCTCAAATAGTCTGGCCAGAAGACGCGCAGTTCGGCGGCACCATCACGGTCTGGGCCGCATTCACCGAGGCCACCATTGAAAATGGTTGCCTGCAGTTCATTCCCGGTACTCACCGGACCATGAACTACGACGAATCGAAGACCATGGATTACCAATCCGACGCCATCAATAAAATGGAAAAAGACGGCGTCCGTCGGGGCTTCTTCGGTTATGACTATCGACAACTGCAGAAAGACCCGAACTGGAAGCCCGACGAGTCCCAGGCCAAATCCATGGTCATGCGCCAAGGCCAGTTCATCATTTTCTGGTCGACCCTTATGCATGCCTCGCACCCGCACAACGGCCTGACCGACCAGATGCGCCTGGGCTTCGCCGCCCGTTATCTGCCGACCTCAGTGCAAGTCTATCCGTACTCGAACACTCTCGAGGAATTCGGCGGCCAGGCCAGCCTGGACAAGTTCGGTTGCGTATTGGTGTCCGGGGATAATCGTTTCCCTCACAACCGTTTTGTCGATCGCACCTGCAACGGCTTCCAATTCCCTCGGCGCTGAGCCAGATAAAGAAGGAGAACAGAGCATGAGCAACGTAGGAGAAATCGGCAAAATCGAGTTCTGGCTGATTAATACCTGCCGCGAATTGGGGCTAGGTGTGGAAAATGCCAGCAGCGACTTCTTCGCCGCAGGAGGCACGTCACTCAGCGCCATCCGTCTGATTGCGAAGGCTGAGGAGCATTTTGGCGAGGACAGTTTGCCCCCCGAGGATCTCTTCGCACAGAGCCTTGTAAGTGACATTGCTACCTGCATTCAACGTAACGCAAAACACTTTAACGCCCTGACGGAGATCTGAGGATATGTCCGGGCAAGCATACGATGAGCGCTGGCTTCTGGTGCCCCGCCCCCGGATTCGTCCGCGCTTGCGTCTGATCTGCTTCCCTTATGCGGGAGGTAACCCCGATCTATTTCGCAGTTGGGTGAATGATTTGGACGCAGACGTGGAACTGCTCGCCGTACGCCTGCCCGGCCGAGGTTCCAGAATCAAGGAAACGCCGTATGAGGAATGGTCGCCACTGATCGAGGACTGCCTCGAGGTGCTGGCACCCTATCTTAATGCACCCCATGCGCTCTATGGGCACAGCTTCGGCGGACGCCTGGCCTACGAACTGGCTCAGAAAATCCGCTATCGCCATCCCGGCCAGACCCACCGTTTGTTCGTCAGCGGCTGCCGCAGCCCGGCCAGCCGACAAGCGCAGCCTTATCTGCATCAACTCTGCGCCGAGGATTTCCATCAAGCCCTACACACCATGGGCGGGACGCCGCTGGCGGTACTACAGAGCGAGATTCTGATGCGCCTTATGCTCCCAGCACTGCGCAGCGACATGCGGCTCTCGGAAATTTGGGAGGACTGGCATGAGCAACCGTTGGAGATTCCCATACACGCCTATTTCGGCCGCCACGACCCGATCGACCGACAAGCCAGCATGGCAGGTTGGTCCATGCATACCTCGAAAGAATTTGAGCTGATCGAGATCGATGGCGATCACTTTTTCCTCGACAGCCATCGCCATCAACTGCTGCACAGCTTGACCACTCGAATGAGGAATCAGCATGCAAACGCTTGAGCTAACCCCTTCAGCCTTGGCGCTGCACAAACAAGTCAACCAAACCCACGTACCTTATCCGGACCACCTTTCGGTCGGCGAGTTGTTCTCCCGCACCGTAGCGCGCCACCCGAACGCCATTGCCATATGGCATCAGGATCATGAGTGTAGCTATCAACAGTTGAACATCCACGCCAACCACTTGGCGTGGTACCTGCTCGCCAAGGGCGTGCAACCTGGCGATGTAATAGCCGTCAGCCTACCGCGCAGCACCGAACTGATCGTGGCGCTCCTGGCGATCCTGAAGGCTGGAGCGAGCTACCTGCCCATCGATGCGGGTTGGCCGGAGCAACGTATTCATGAAGTGCTAGGCCAAGCATGCTGCGACTACCTGATGGGAAGCGAAAACACCAGACACGACACCCGCTTTTCCCGCTACCACGTGTTGGCACCCAGTGCTGTTGCAGAAGCGATTGAGGATCGAGGCGACCCGCCGCTCACAATCGAAGCCGACGCCATCGCCTACATCAACTTTACCTCCGGCTCCACAGGCAAGCCCAAAGGCGTGCCTGTCCCACACCGGGGCATTACCCGCCTGGTATACAACGCCCGCTACGCCTGCCTGGACGAGCACAGCAGGTTGCTGCAAATGGCGCCTGCGACCTTCGACGCGGCCACCTTCGAAATCTGGGGTGCCCTGCTGCTCGGCGGCACCTGTGTGCTTTACCCGGACGTGTACATTCGCGCTTCGCGGCTACAGCACATCCTGCAGACGCAAAAGATCAGCGTGCTGTTTCTGACCACAGCCCTATTCAATACCCTGATCGACGAAATGCCACAGGCGTTGGACAGTGTCGGTACCGTCCTCACCGGCGGAGAAGCACACTCTCTGCGGCATATGGCCAAAGCTCTGGAGCGATACGGGCCGGGACGGATCGTCAGCGTCTATGGCCCGACAGAGAGTACAACGTTCGCGACGTACTATCCGCTCTGCGAACTGCGCGACGAGGATACCGCCCTCCCCATCGGCTTCCCGATCCAGAACACCCGCGTCTACCTGATTAACCAGGATCGCCTCTGCGAACAGGGTCAAAGCGGCGAGGTTTGTCTCGCCGGACCCGGCCTTTCCCCAGGCTACCTCGGACTGCCAGACGTCAACCGCGAGCGCTTCTTTGAATGCCTGATCGGCGAACGCCAGGAACGGCTCTATCGTACCGGGGACCGAGGCTACTTCCGCGGAGACGGTGCGATAGTGTTTCAAGGACGTATCGATGACCAGGTGAAGATCAACGGCTTTCGAATCGAACTGGGGGAAATTGCCTACCATCTCAACCGCCATCCGCAGGTGCGACAAAGCGTCATTACCGTTACTGAATCACCGCAGGGCGAGAAGTCGCTGGTCGCCTTCGTGATCGCCGTCGACCCCTCATGTTGCCCGGAGCAACTGCGTCTTAGCCTGGCTACGCAGCTGCCGGCCTACATGGTTCCACGCCACATCCAACTCTGCGAAATCCTACCGCTGTCCGCCACCGGCAAGATCGATCATCGGCGACTGCTATCTACGCTTCATCCATTGGGAGAACCCGCTTATGACAATCAGTAAACGCGCTCAGCAATTCCAGGACACCCTTCACGAGCGCGGCCTCGACCTGACCGTTCAGGAGTTGCCGGACTCGACCCGCACTGCCGACGATGCCGCCCAAGCGCTGGGATGCGAAAAGGCCCAAATCGTCAAGTCGCTGATTTTTCGCACCCGCGACAATATCCCGGTGCTGGTACTGGCAAGCGGGCCGAACCGAGTGAACGAAAAGACCATTTCGCGGCTGGTCGGCGACAAGATTTTCAAGGCAGATGCTGACTTCGTCAAAGAGGTGACCGGCTTCACCATCGGTGGCGTTCCGCCTCTCGGACATAAGCAAGAGCTGAAGCTGTTCGTTGATGAAGACCTGCTGACGTTCGACGAAATTTGGGCAGCAGCCGGTACCCCTAACGCCGTATTCAGAATTTCTGGCTGTCTGACAGACATCATCTCGGCACACCAAGTGATCTCGGTGAAATAAAAGCGAACCGACTATGCCCAGCCCCTATCTGAGCGACAGCCATCGCAACTTCGCCCTACAGGTGCGCCAGATCCTGCAGAGTCAGCTTCTGCCGATAGCAGACGCTGCCGAAGAACGTGGACATCTGTGCGAAAACGCCTGGCAGATCCTGGCCGAGCACGGCCTGCTAGGTTTGCCACAGCGTGGCGAAGGCTTTCTGGAAAGCGCTGTGTTCCTTGAAGAGCTGGGCGCGCTGGGGTACGCCGGTATCCGTGCGTCGGTTGGGGTGCATGCCTACATGGCCAGCGCCTACCTGGAGTTGTTCGGTAGCGAAGAACAAATCCAGCGCTACCTTCCTGGCATTCGCCAAGGACGGATCATCACCGCCTTGGCTATCAGCGAAGAACACGCCGGAAGCGATCTCAGCCAGATGCAATGCAGGGCGCTACCCTCGGCTAACGGTTTTATCGTTGAGGGCAGCAATGTTGGCGCTGATTGAAAACTGACCCACCCTGCCGATTGAAAATTGACCCAGGACGGATTGCTGATTTCTGTCCCAGCAATTGTGGATAAGCTTAGCAGCAGTGGGCCGATTCAAGACGCATCAACCCCCACCGCATGTAGGCATGCAGCAGGGTATTTATGGTGCGGATCAAAATGGCTCATCGTCCTCGACATCATCTCCGTCCTTGCGCTTTCGTTCCCGTGACTTGATCTTTGTCTGGGCGGCCAAGGTGCTGTGTTGTAGGCGGTAGGACTCGTTGCCCGTTTCGACGATGTGGCAGTGATGTGTCAGCCGATCCAACAACGCGGTGGTCATCTTGGCGTCGCCAAACACACTCGACCATTCCGAGAAGCTGAGGTTGGTGGTGATGACCACGCTGGTGTGTTCGTACAGTTTGGACAGCAGGTGAAATAACAGGGCACCGCCGCTTTGGCTAAAGGGCAAATATCCCAGCTCATCCAGTATCACCAGGTCTGTGCGAAGCAGTCCCTGGGCGATTCGCCCTGCCTTGCCATCGTACTTCTCACGCTCCAGCAGATTCACCAGATCCACCGTGGAAAAGAAGCGCACGCGTTTGTTGTGGGCCGTGATTCCGGATACAGCCAAGGCACTGGCCAGGTGTGTTTTCCCGGTTCCAGGGCCGCCAATGAACACGACATTCTGCGCCGTTTCAGTGAACGCTAAGCTGGATAGATCGCTGACCAGCCGGGCATCAGCGCTGGAAGCGCTGAAGTCAAAGCCAGCTAAGTCACGGTGCATGGGGAGTTTTGCCATGTTCATCTGATGATTCACCGAGCGCACCGCGCGATCCGCATGTTCCTGCTGAAGCAGATGTTCCAGCAGCCATTTCGATGAAGCCGTCGACGCTGTTCCTTGAGAGACCAGTTCTTCCCAAGCACTGGCCATGCCGTGCAGGCGAAGTTCTTTGAGTTCAGTCATTAGGTCACGCATTGCGATTCTCCTCATCGGTCGCACGGAGCCGGTCGTAGCGTGCTGTATTGGCAACAGGCGCGACCTTGAGTTGCAGGCTGGTTTCTACACTGGGAGGTAGTGCGGTGGAGGTCAGGCGGGCAAGGACATTGAGGATGTGATCGGCGCTCAGACTTCCCGATTCAAGTACCAGCTCCACCGCCACCAGCACAGGTTCGAGCCCCGCAATTGGCACAGCAGCCAGTACCTGCATCATGATTCGATCACCGTTGGTGTGACGCCTCAGTCCTCGTTTGAGAAGCCGTAACGGTTTTGGCAGATCAGCAAATGGCGCACCGTTGCGCAATGCACCAGGCTTGCGTTCGATGAGTGGGATGTAGTGCTGCCAGTCAAAACTGACCTGATCTCGATCAAAGAGGCGCTCGTGACTGGCGATCACCGTTTCGTCAGCAATGACCACGATCCGCGAAGGGTACAAACGGCTACTGACCCACTGGCCGACGCGCTCACATGGCACTGAATAGCGATTTCGCGCCACGCTGATCAGGCAGGTGCTGGAGACCCGCACGGTACGCTCGACGTAGCCATCAAATGCCGTCGGCATTGGCATCATTTCGACCTGCTCCAGCTCTAAGACCTCGGCCACCGTCAGCCCGTTGTACTGCGGATGCACCAGTTCGCTCCAGAGCGACCGACAACGTTGGCCGAGCCAGACATTCAGTTCCTCGAAGGTGTGAAACATACAGTTTTGAGCATCGAGCCAGATTCGCCTCCGGCTGTCCTGAACGTTCTTTTCGACGATGCCTTTTTCCCAGCCAGAGGCCACGTTGCAGAAGTCCGGATCGAACAGATAGTGCGCGCACATCACGGAAAACCGGGCGTTGACCGTGCGCCCTTTGCCTTTGTTGACCTTGTCGACAGCCGTTTTCATGTTGTCGTAGATGCCGCGACGCGGCACACCACCCAACGCTCCAAACGAACGGGTGTGGGCATCAAACAGCATCTCGTGGCCTTGGCTGGGGTACGCAACTAACCAGAATGCGCGGCTGGCACACAGCTTCATGTGGGAGACCTGGATACGTCGAAAAAGACCACCGATCAGCAGACCTTCTTCGCTCCAGTCAAATTGAAAGGCCTCACCGAGCGCAAACGTCAGCGGTACAAAAGCGCGTAAAGACTTGCCTTGCTCGCCTCGCCAAGAGCGCACAAACGCCGTGAGCTGGCTGTAACCGCCGTCATAACCCTCGGCTTTGATCTGCTCAAAAAGTGCTTTGGCGCTCCTGCGGTTGTGTTTTGGCCGGAACGAATCGGCCTTGAGCGCCTGCTCCAGGGTCTCGTGAAAAGGGCTGAGCTTATTGAAGGTTGCGCACCGTTGGTACGCTGGCTGAATGGCTTCGGGCGCTCTGACCCATTTTCGGATGGTGTTTCTCGACAGCCCGGTACGCTTGGCTATCTGATGCAGCGAGAGCTTGTCGCGGAAGTACATCCGCCGGATTTTTCCCAACATTTCCATGCTGATCACCCTGTGTTCTCCTGCTCGAAAAGTGAGCAGAAGCAGTTGAACACCTGGGTCAGTTTTCAGTCGGCAGAAGAGCCTCTACTGGGTCAGTTTTCGGTCAGCGGCAACAGAACATGCGCTGGCGGCTGCCCATGACCAGTGGCAGAGCATTCGCAGCTCCAATGTAGATTTCAAATCCCTCGACAGTCTGGGCCGCCTGCAGGCAACTGATGCTCTGTCATTAGCCGACAAGTTGCTGGACTATGTCGGCGTCGGCGGCGACTACATGCCGTTGACCAAAAGCGTCGATATCTTCCTGCCGCTGGACTCATTGCGTAACGTGCGCATCATTGATACCCCGGGCTTGAACGACCCTGTGCAGTCTCGCGAGGAACGCACGACAGCCCTGCTCAAGAATTGCGATGTGGTCTTTATCGTCAGCCCTGCCGGTCAGTTTCTCAGTGAGCAGGACATCGAGATGATGAGCCGGATCACCCAGAAAGAGGGTGTCCAGGAACTGGTGTTGATCGCCAGCCAGGTCGACAACCAGCTGTATGGCAGCGACACCCGCCAACCCACGCTTCAGGGGGCGCTGGACAAGATCACCCAGACGCTCAGCGTGCACATGGTCGATACCCTGCAACGCTTGAAGGTCCAGCATCCGGAGATCGGTGCGACTTTCGACAACTTAATTGATAAAGGTGCCGGCAAGGTCCTGCATACCTCAGGCATGTGCCACAGCCTTTCGGTACGTTTTGACCAACAGAACGAATGGGACAGTGGCGAGCAGAAGGCGTGGGAAAATCTTCAAGCGAATTACCCTGACTTCTTTACGCCAGAGCATGCCGAACGCTGCCGAGGCAATCTCGACCTGCTGGCTAACACCGAAGCGCTGCGGGCGGTGCTGGACAGTGTCCGCGCGCAGAAGGACCGCATTATCGAAGATCGGCGCGAAGAGCTGATCCGCGCCAAGTCCTCGGCACTGGAAGCGTTCCGGGCCGACTTGCTGAACTTTACCCAGGCCAAGTATCAAGAAGTCCGCAATGCCGATATTGAGGACCTGAAGGCTCAGCGGCGCAAGCTGGACAGCCTGATGGTAGTGGGCACCTACGAGCTCGATAGCGTATTGACCAATTGCGCAAAAGAGTTTTGCGAGGATCTGAAAAAGGATCTCACAAAGGAACTTGAATCTGCCTATCGCTCCACGCTTAAGGAGGTCGGTGCATCAGCTAGTGAAGAGTCGAAATCCAGAGAGGTGGTGCGCGACAGCATCGTTGCAAAATTTGCCAACTGGGGTTGGGGTGGCGGCAAGGAAACCCACCACTACACCGTATTCAAGTTGTTCTGGCGCCAGGTCTGCAATGAGCTGGAGGAGTTTGCCGAAGGTTTGACAGGCACCCTGAAGAGCACAAGCGATGCCCTGACTAAAAAGTTTCGCGACAACCTGGTCAAGGAATCGACCGCGGTCGCCAGGCGCCACCTTGGCGATGACCTGGACACGGCGTTGATCATTCGAACCAACCAAGGTCTGGCTGCCGGTCTCAAAGTCCCCGTCTTTGAACTCAGCAGCCAGGAACTGAGCAAACTCAAAGGCACCGGCAGTTACCTGCTGGACGATGAAGCACGAGAATTCCTACACACTGCCCGGCATCTTCTGGATGACCTCAAGGGACAGGCCAAAAAGCAAATCCGTCATTTGACGGATGACGTGACTGAAAAGCTTTCACCCTCCTACGGCAACGCATTCTTCCAGGATATGCAGGCACGTATGGAACAGCTGGAAGAACAGGTCGGCAATGCACTTCTGACCCTCGACCGCCTGCAACGCATGGCCAAGGAACTGGAGGCGGCATGAAGACTGAACTGTTTCCTCCTGTGCTGATGACCCAACTTGATAAACTCGGCCAATTGTTCATCCGGCGTCGCAAGCTGCTGCGCGACGGTGTGGTCGAAACACTCAAGGTTGCGGATGATCAACACGATGCGTTGACCCGCGAATATCAGGGCACAGTGGCGCGTCTTGAGGCACTGACTACCGACCATGGGCAACTGACCGAGCGCCAGGCCAGCACCGCCGCCGAGCTGACCGACACCCGGCAAGCCTTGCACGGGGTGCAGCAGTCGCTGGAGCAGGCCAATACTCAGCATATGCACGCGCTGCAGACGGCGCGGCTGCGCTTCGACACCTTGTCGACGCGGCATGCGCAACTGGTGCAGGAACGTAACAGCATTGAGGACGCTCGCCAGGTCCTCGAACAAAACCTCGAGCAAGCGCGCCTTGAACTGCAAGCCGGTGCCGAAGCGCTCAAGGCGGCGGATCAGCGTCACGAGGCACTGACCCATGAGCAGCAGAACACCCTGGAGCGCCTTAAAACACTGACAGCGGAACATGGACAACTGACCGAGCGCCAGACCAGCACCGCTGCCGAGCTGACCAACACCCGACAGACACTCGAAGGTGTGCAGCAGTCGCTGGAAAAGGCCATCGACCAGCATCAACGCGACCAGGAACAGGCGCGCGAGCGCTTCGACAGCCTGTCGATGCAACATGCCCGACTGGAACAGGAACGCAACAGTGTAGAGTCGCAACGCCAGGCTCTTGAGCAGACGCTGGAACAGACGAGCCTGGAACTGCACGCCAGCGTCAAGGCGCACGAAACACTGCAACAGATCCATGAAGAGGAACAACAACAGCACGTTCAGTTGGCAAACGAATTTCAGGCGTTGAATCAGCGCCACGGGGACACCTGGACGCGCTTCCAGCTCATCTCCCGGCTGCTCGCGGCTCGCCCTCGGGAAAGCGCTGGCCTGGCCCGTTTCAGAGAGTTGTTGGCGAACGATTACATGGTGTTCGCAGACAATGAATCGTCCCTGGCCGCCGAAGCCAAGGCCCTCACAATGTTGCAGTCGATCCAGCAGGAACTGGCCTTGCTCGTAGGCTTTCCAGACGTTCATGAGCGCACCATCGTCGGCATTGTCGGTGGCTTCAGCAGCGGCAAGTCCGAGTTCATCAACAGTTTCATCCGTGACCCCGAGGTGCGCCTGGCGGTCGGTATGCAGCCAGTCACCGCTATCCCCAGCTACGTGCTGGCGACTGATGAACGGATGATTCGCGGGTACTCCGCGAACGGTGGCCATATCAAACTGGATGTGGACTTCTACAAAAGCATCTCCCATGCCTTCATCAACTCGTTCAGTTTCGACTTGAAGAGCCTGATGCCGTTCATGTGCGTGGGTGTTCAGATGAACCCTGACTACTTCAGCAACATTTGCTTCATCGACACGCCCGGCTACAACCCACCGGCGACGGCGGCCGAACACAGTCAGGGTGACAAACGCACTGCCATCCAGTTTGCGCAGCAGTCCGACGCGATCATCTGGCTGATCGGCCTCGACTCCAACGGCACGGTGCCTGACTCAGACCTGGACTTTATCCAACAGATTGGCGTCGAGCAGCGGTCGGTCTATGTCGTTCTGACCAAGGCCGACCTCAAGTCCGAAGACGACATCGAGTACGTCATGGATGAGGTCCAGGACATCCTGCAATCCGAGGGAATTGCGGTTGTCGGGATCAGTGCGTACAGCTCCACCCTGCGCAACGAAGTGGCTTATCGAGACGTGCCACTTCTGGAGTATTTCTCCCGGATCAACCTACAAGGTGATGCGCGGCAACACCTCGATGGGCGACTGCGCGAAGTTTTCTCGATGTATGACGATGCCATACAGGCAGATATCAGCGCGATGCGTGCACAAAAAACCGCCATCAACGGACTACGACTCGACAGCCTGGAAATCGGTGGCAAGGATGTTTATGAGCGAATGCTCGGCCCCATCGACAAACTCGACAGCAAACTGGATACAGCACCATTGGAGCGTTGGCTCAAGGAGTCACGACGTCTGTTCGAGGACTTCAGCAATGCCGTCCGGCTGACTGCGGAAGTGCCCGAAACAGAGGTATAGAGGCGGGTTTGGCGAAAGCCACTTCACCGTCCATCTTGATCACACAACCCTCGTCAAAACCAATGACCGTAGAGAGAAACCCATGTCAGACAACGCATTTGAAAAGGATTACTCAGACGACTCGTTCTGGGACAAAGTTAAAAACTATGCGAAGTCCGCTGGCGAGGCGGCACTAGAACCCGCACTGAAGATGTACTACGCCGCAACCGACTCAGACACGCCCACCTGGGCAAAAACCACCATTTATGGTGCGCTCGGCTATTTCATCTCTCCGATCGACGTCATCCCCGACATCACGCCAATCGTGGGCTACACCGACGACATCGGCGTGTTGTGCGCAGCGTTGGCAGCGACCGCTACTCATATCAAGGCAGAACACGTGACCAAGGCGAAGGAAACACTGAAGCAGTGGTTTTCCTGATCTGACCGGGAAGCCTTACTACAGGTCCCGCTTGGGGTAAGGCTTCAGCATAAACAGGTGCAACCGTCAGCGTCATGGCATGGCCACAAACCATGACACACCCCATTCCATCTCTCCTGAAGAGTCAATCTCATGGATTACCAAACCCTCAAGGCGCGTCACCGACTTGAACGCGACAACCATCACGTCAACCTGACATTGCGTGTGCATCGGTCCTTGAGCTGGTTGCAACGCGCCGAACAAGCTGATGATCCCGACGGTCGTTTCGTTTTCCTGTGGATTGCCTTCAACGCCGCCTACGCAACTGACATCGACGAGAACTATCGGTTATCCGAACAGGAAACCTTCCGTGCCTTTCTGCGCAAGCTTTGCGATCTAGATCGCGAGCGGCAGATAGAGACGCTGGTATGGTCCGAGTTTTCCGGAAGCATCCGTGTGCTGCTGGATAACCCATACGTTTTTCAGAGCTTCTGGGATCACCAGAATGGCAAGATCACCGAGCAACAATGGAGCGAACGTTTCGCCGACGGCCGACGCAGAGCACAGTCCGCTCTGGCACAACGCGATACTGCCGATTTACTCGCGGTGCTGTTCAATCGCATCTACACCTTGCGCAATCAGATCATGCACGGCGGTGCGACCTGGGATAGCAGTATCAACCGACCACAATTGCGCGATTGCGGGAAGCTGCTTGGCAAGTTGGTGCCGTTAATCATCCATCTGATGCTGGAAAATCCCGACACGCTCTGGGGGGACGCATGCTATCCGGTCGTGCAGGCTTGAGTGGAAAGGGAATCAATCCCCGCCAGTGGCTGCCTTACGCTAAATATCGTTCTCTCGTTCCATTTGCTTGTACTTCTGGTACAGATCAAAGCTCTTTTTGAGCACCACGACCAGACCCACTGTTGCCAGCACATTCTTCAGCATTGCTCATCCCTCTCTGGTCCATTTTGTGGATTCCAGACTAAGAGTCAGGCACGACAGATTGTGTCGAGCCTGAACACTCACTGACCACTGTTACCACGACACATTCTGACCAGCCCTCATCCCATCCTGCCTCCTCCACAGCATCAGGAGATTCAGCATGGGTACCCGACTCACCCCCTTCGCCCACGACAGCCGCCGCGCTGCCGACACTTGTGCACTCTCGCTGAAGTGGAGTTTCCAACTGCTGCTGGACCTGGGGGGGCATCGGAATTTAATCAGTCGACACGGGTTCAACGATGATGATCTGGCCCGTGAGGTTGGCCTGGCCAAATGGGTAGACCGAGACGAGTACAGCCCACCGCAGGCCTTGTCGGCCCTGCGTCGAGCCGCTCGCGCTTTCGAGGCAAGCAATCCGGATACACCCTACCCGGATCGCCTGGGGAGCAATCTGGAGGCATTGGGGACATTGTTGGGACTGGAAGAGGCAGAGTTGCGGGTACTGGGTTTCTGCGTACTGATGCATATCGACCCGGTGCTCTGTGATGCTACCGATCAGTTGGGCATGGTGGGATTCAACCGTGCCATGAAAGTCCTCGCGGTATTGTTGGGCCTGCAACTCCCCGAGGTCGAGGCCTGCCTGGCGAGTAATAGCCCCCTGATCCGGGCGGGCTTGCTGGAGGTGGGGAGCAATTCCCGCGCCTCAACAGCACTGAGTTCGATGTTATCGGTGAGTAATCAGGAGCTTCCCGGCCTGCTGCGATTCAGCAAAGGCACATCACTGGATTTGTTTGCTTATGCCTTCCGCCTGAGTCCGCCAGGCAGCCTGAGCCTGGAGCACTACCGACACATCAAACAGCCACTGAACATCGCCGAACGCTACTTGGCCAAAGCCTTGGCACAGGGCCGTCAAGGCGTGAACATTCTGCTTTATGGTCCGCCAGGCACCGGCAAGACTCAGCTCAGTCGACTGCTCGCAAAGAGCCTGAGCAGCGCGCTTTATGAAGTGGCCTGCACGGACAGCGATGGCAACCCCGTGCATGCAAAACAGCGTCTGTGCTCCCTGCGCGCGGCCAATAGCGTGCTGCGCTCGCAACGGGCCCTGCTCGTACTGGATGAGATCGAAGACATCTTTCAAACCGCCAGCACCGACGCTCATAGTCGCTCGCAGAAGGGTTGGATCAATCGCATGCTGGAGGAGAATGCGCTGCCGTGTTTCTGGTTGAGCAATAGCATTGAGGCTATCGACGCTGCACATATACGTCGCTTCGATCTGGTGATCGAGATCCCCAACCCGCCCTTGGCGCAGCGCAAGCAGATGCTCCGTGAGTGTGGCGGGGGCAAGTTGAGTGATCAGTTGATAGAGCATCTCAGTGCCCATGAACAGGTGACACCGGCGGTGCTGGAGCGAGCCGTGCGAGTAGGCCGCAGCGTAGGAAACCGCGCGAGCAAGACGCTGGACACGACGATCCGTTGCATCGTCGACGGAACGTTGAAAGCACAGGGTCTCGAGAAGCTGCAACATGACGGCGGTAGCAGCTTGCCCACCTTCTACTCTCCGCAATGGATCAACGCAGACCATGCTCTTGACGGCCTGGTAGACGGACTACGTGTCCATCCCCAGGCACGCCTGTGCTTCTACGGTCCGCCAGGCACCGGTAAAACTGCCTTTGGCCAATGGCTGGCGCAAGAGCTGGGCAAGCCGTTGATGGTCAAGCGCGTCTCCGACCTGGTTTCACCCTATGTCGGAATGACGGAGCAGAATCTGGCGGGCGCCTTCGAGCGCGCACAACAGGAAGACGCAGTGCTGCTGCTCGATGAGGTTGACAGTTTTTTGCAGGACCGGCGCAAGGCGCGGCAGAGCTGGGAGGTGACCGCGGTCAATGAAATGCTCACGCAAATGGAGAGCTATCAAGGGCTGTTCATTGCCTCGACAAACCTGATCCGAGACCTGGACGAGGCTTCCTTGCGGCGCTTCGATCTGAAGGTACATTTCGGCTACCTGGCCACCGCCCAGGCCCAGGCGTTATTTGCCGCACACTTGAAAGCGCTGGCCTTGAAAGACCCGCAGCACAGCGCAGCCAATCGCTTGCGAGGTGAGGTGCATCTGACCCCGGGTGACTTTGCGGCAGTGGCGCGCCGAGGGCGTTTCAAGCCATTCGCCAGTGCCGACGAGCTGGCGGAGGCGTTGCTGGCCGAGTGCCGACTCAAATCCGCCGGGCAGCAGCGCCCAATCGGTTTCATACATTAACCAGACTAAAGGTTGCCGGGTTGTCGCCGATAGGCAGACAACCTGGCAAATTCGCTAGCCACAGGCCAGCTTCAACACTACAAGGATGATTTCTCTTGCCATCAGCCAAGACCCATACCGCGTTGAGTCGTCAATGGGAGTTGCTGCAACAGCTTCCCAAACGCGCCCCTGGTATCACAGTGAGTGAGTTGCTGACCCGCCTGACGACCGCAGGCTACTCCATCAGCCGCCGCAGCATCGAGCGCGACCTGCGTGACCTGTCCCTGGTGTTTCCGTTGCAGTGCAACGATGGAGGAACGCCCTTCGGTTGGTATTGGAAGCCGGGTGTGAGCGTCGAGTTGCAGGGCATCACCTTGACTGAAGCCGTAAGTCTGGCGCTGGTCGAAGATGCCGTGCGCCCGCTACTTCCGGGCAGCATGTTGAGCGTGCTGGAACCGCGCTTTGAGCATGCCCGGCAAAAACTCAAAGGCCTCGAAGGCGGCAACCCCGCCGCCCGCTGGCCCGACAAAGTTGCGAGCGTTCGGCCGGATTTCAATCTTCGAGCTCCGGAAATCCAGGCAGAAACGCTGGAGGCACTGCAGCACGCCCTGATTAGCGAGCAGCAAGTTCATTGTCAGTATTACTCGGCACACACAGACAAACTCAGTGAACTGACCCTCAACCCCCTGGCGATTGTCCAACGTGGGCTGATTACCTATCTGATCGCCACTGCCGCGCCGTATACCGATGTCCGTCAATTCGCGGTGCATCGCTTTCGTGCGATAACGGTGCTCGACACGCCATGCCAAGGGCTGGAGACGTTTGAACTGCAAACCTACCTTGCCACCGACGCTTTGCAGTTTGGCAAACCGGAGAAGATCCAACTCAAGGCCTGGGTGAGCGAACACCAGGCAAGGTTGATTCGAGAGACGCCGTTGAGCACGGACATGGTGCTGGAAGAAATGTCGGATGGTTTTCAGGTGCAGGCGACCGTCAACAATACCTGGCAACTGCACTGGTGGATTTTGTCATTGGGTGATTCGTTGGTAGTGCAGGAACCGCCGGAGTTGCGCCAGCAGATGGGAGACACATTGCGGCGGGCGGCTGCAGCGTATGGAGATAAAGAAGGCAAGGTGAGCTCGGTGTAATCCGCCAGGATGGTGCTCCAGCCTGGAGGATAAAATCACTTCGCCTACTTAGCGGAACGGTCGCGTCAGCCTGACCTTAAAGATTTCCAGACGCGTAGCAGGTCGGACATTCAAAGCGGCGTGCTGGCATGAGGGGCAGTTGGAAAACCAGTCTATCCCCTCACGCAGCGCATCGCTGAGTGGCACCGTTGTTGTACGCCAGTGGCATTGGGGGCAGGTGAAAGTGAAGGGATGGGGTGGCCAAGGCATAGAGTTACACCTGTCAGCAGTTGAAAAAATGGAGTAGCCGACACCGTACTGTGTCAGGCCGAATCACCGGCGCGTTTGTCCAGCTCCTGTTTCATCTCGTTGTATTCACGGAAGAACTCATAGCCTTTTTTACAACGACGATGAGGCCAATAACTGCGAACATATTTTTCATGCTACGGCCCCTTATGGTTTGATGATTCAAGCGGTTCGGATCGGTGTAAACCATTCGGTCTACCGATGAGGCGAGCATGAGGGGCATGCGCGACAAGACGTGTCGTGATCGGGTAAGCAGTCGGCATTCTGGTGACTACTGCCTCCTGTGCGCACTACTCCTGCAAGAGCCCATTCACCAATCGATAAGCCTCAGGCAACGCCATCTTCCCGCCTTCCACCGCCTCAATCAGCCGCAGCGCCTTATCTGCACTGATGACATCTTTCTCGATCACCTCGCGAAGTGACGAAATAAACCCGGACTTATCCAATACCGTGATAGCCCCCATGCGCTCCTTGGTTTCCATCTCAGCCAACCGCTCCTGATAGACCAACAACAATTCCTGCTTGCGCCCCTCTGACATCGCACCGCCGCGAATCCAGCGCGAGACGCCGTAGGCCAGAACACCACCGGCTGCCGCAGCGCCTAGTGCCCAGCCAAGTGGCGTCGCCGCCACGGCAGTGACACCGACCCAACCGGCGGCGGTGGTGAGGACCGGAATACTGGTCGCACCCGCGATACTCGCCACCGCGCCAGCTGCGGCGGCACCGAGGCCGATACCGAGCGTGCTGATGCCAACCTCCCCCAGGATGCGTACACGGTCGTGGGGTGCACGCTCAAGCTCATCGATGACCTTGAGCAGCTGCTTTTTGCTGATCTTCGATGGCCGACTCATGATGTTTTCGCCGAAGAAAATTCAGCCATGATGATCTGGAGCGTCTCAATGAACAGATCAAAGTACGTCCGGGCCATTTCGATCAGGTTCTGCGGAAGCTCCTCCAGGCTCACCCCTCTGCCGTTCCCGTCCGGATGCTTATCGCGTTGATGACCGGTGGCCGCGATCGTCACGCCAAGCAGTGCCCCCAATGGCGCCAATATCGAACCGAGCAACGGCATCGCAGCGATCAGCGAAGCGATAGCAGCACCCAACACGGTGCCAATGGCCAGATTCTTATGCGCCGTAATGAAGTCGCGCAACTTCATTACGATCAGCTTGCCGATGGAAACAACCTTGTTACCGATGCGCTGAGTCACGTTGAGCAGCTCTTTGACTCGTACGGCGATTTCGGGCGACAGTCCGCATTCGCGCAACCAGATATAAAGATCGCTGCTGGCCATGGAATCACTTTCGGCTTGCATGAGTGCAAGCTCCAACTCGGCTTGGGCCTTTGTAATTATTGTTGTCATTGCGCTTCCTTTTTGAGCGTTACGTAAGTTTCAGTTCAGAGGCAAAGGAGTTGCGGCCCTAAGAAACTCTACTGGTTCTGAATCTGTGCAGCCCCTTGCAAAGGGTTTTAACACCGCTTGCAATCCGTTGTGTTCAACGCTCAGCACCGCGACGCCAACCCCATTGGCTTCCTGGTACGTCATCGTCTCCAACAAGGGAGCACCTCCTGCACGAGGCACCAGCAATATCGATAAATCCGGCTTGCGGCCCTTCCAACGCAAGCAGTCCCGGTACAAATGCGCAGACACCATGCCCTCCAGCACCCACTTGCGCTCAACCCGGTACTTGGCGTCCATCACAAGGAACGAGCTCCCCGCCGGGCTTTCCACGGTGACAACAATGTCGGGGTAACGCGCCCCGGAAATGCTGGAAAATCCGTGACTAGCTGGCTGGTCGAACGCTGGACAGCGTACCTGCAGCCAGACATCGACCTGTGTATCGATACCTCGCCCGGTACAACGTATGTAGTCCAGACTCGTGCCGGGCCAACGATCACGCCACTGCAGGTCGGGATAGATCGACTTCATCATGGCCACCACCTGGAGGTAGCACCAACGCTCGTATATCTCCCATGTCGGGCTGATCCATAAGCGCTCCCCCTCGCTACTGCCGTCAATACCAGGACGCAGCACGTACCATCCATGACGATAGGCCCGAGCGTAAGCAGGATGAGCGGAAACCGCGTTGAGCCCGGCAGCGGAAATTCGAGGCTGGCGCAGAGAGCAGAACGGCTCCCTGCGTTGAATTCTACGAAGGTCACTGTGCAAGCCTTCGAGGAACTCAATCCGCCGTCCAAGCCGAGGAGTCAACGCGGAGCGAGCCCCCGTATCGCCCTCCCCATCAATGATCTTTTGCAAGGCGGCAATGACGTAACGGCTGCGTCGCAGGGTTTCGCCAAGGACAACAGCCAACGCCTGATTGGCCGGATTATCAAGGTCCTCGAACACAGTGGGCACATCAAAGTGCAACACCTCACCGCTGGTATTGGCCTGTTCGAGGTTATAGAGCAACGCCGTCGCCGCAGGGTCTTGCAAGGCGCGTCGCAGGGTCTGGCGATCAATACGACGCAATTGATGCGCTGGCCGTAATGTTCGCTCTCGGTGCAGCCGTGTCAGCGGCTTGCGCAAGACTTCGGTAAAAGCTGACAACAACGCCGGGCCATAACGTTTCAGTCGGGCATATTGCAGGTGCGGATTGCTGGTCAGACCTTCACGACCCACCTCCAAACGGGCGTATTCGTTGCCCATCAGCAAACGTATATCGAAGGCAAGGAGCTCGTCGAACATCGCGGCAAACGAAGTCTCGCCGAGCTTGTTTTGATCCGGAGCCACATCAAAGTGGTAGCTCGCTAAAACCTTGCCGTCAGTATCAATCAACTCAGCGACGACTTTGCCCGCATAAAAACCCGGCTCCCATCGCCATGCATCAAATGCCTCATGGCGCGAGCTCTCCAACGGTTCATCATCAACAAACAAGCGGGACTCGGGGACAATCTCGAAATAGTAAGTGCCGCGCTCCATGAACCCCGAAGCCAAAGCTTCGGGGCTGACGGTAAACATGCTGCCTTGTTTGTCAACGCATCGGATAATCGCCATGTTTCAGCGCCAGAACCGGGCGGAACCCAAAGAACGCAAATCATCCAGCAACTCGCCGACTTTGGTTGCCGAATCCTCCAGCTTCATATCCCGCAACAAGGTACGGCTGTCTGCGAAGGCAGCCTGAACCCGAGGTGTGTCTTCACCGCGCAGTTTGGGCAGGACTTTGGCGTAGATGGCTTGATCCAGTGCCGCATCAAAATCAATCACACCGCCGCGTCCGGCCTGCTCGATGTAGCCAATGACATCGTGGATGGTGCGCCAGCCGAAATGCAGGCGTGCTGGGCGCAAGGCCTTGACCAGTCCCTTGAGCGTGTCACGGACCTTGGTAATTTGTGCCTCAGACAAAGCACTGGTTTTCCAGCCGGGGAACGCTTCAACATCGATGTCCCAGAACTCAATCACTGCCGCCCGGTCGAGCACCTTGTCGCTCAGGCCATGTGTCGTTTCATCCATATTCACGGTACCAATGATCACCAGGTTACTTGGGTACGTGATGGTCGCCGGCACCCCGCTGATGTCATTGTCCTGAGCATGGAGCTCTATGTGGCCACCTGTCTCCATGGCCGAAAGCAGCGGTGCCAGATATTGTTCCGGGTGCGACAGGTTCATTTCGTCCAGCACAACAGTATATGGACGTTCGGAGTCGGCACTGGCCCTAAGCAGGAAATCGACGAATGCCGTGCGTACGTAGCTCTCGCTATTCAATGGATTGACGTAACCCAGCAGGCAAGAGGGATCATGCCAGCCAGGCTGGACAGGGACTGTAAGCAGTCCCTCTGATGGCTGGCTTTGCCCCTCGTGCAACGCCAGCGCATAACCCCGAGCCAGTACCGTTTTACCGGCGCCACTGAGCCCGGTAAGGACAGCAAAATGGCGGCGCGGATGACTCCAGAGTCCTGCATCAAGACGAGCCACCAGGCTGATCGGAAAGGCGATATCTTCGGGAAAACTACGCAGGATGGTTTCCAGCGAGGGGCGCTCGAACGGCACAGCCTCGCCACTGGATGGCACCAGGCTGGTTGAAACAGCCCCAGGGTCTGGAGTAAGTGATTGGGGTTCCCAGTGGATTTGCGCTGCCCAGGCCTCACCGAGCTCGGTCAGGTGCTGCAGTTTGTCTGCACGGGTTTCGACCAATTGCAGGGCACGCAGCCAAAAGGTCAAACTGGTCAATGCCCGATCGCTGGTCCACCCGGTGTTTACCTTTCTCAACGCTTCATTCAACGCACTGACGGACATTGGACCGCTGTGCAATGCATAGAGCATGTGATCAAACCCAAGAACGCGGGTCAGCAGCCAGTCCGATACTTCATCAGGCTCGCCAGTCTCCAGCAGTCCCTCACCTCGCGGCGTCAGATGGATCTCGTCGCCTAGAGCACGCAGAACACCCCATTCGGCAATGAGTGAGTTGAGTTGAGTTCGGATACTCGACGTCGCGTGACTTGGGTTGATCGAGCGCATGTGCTCCACCAGGTCTTCTCGTTTGCACCCTTCTTTGGCGAACTCAATGATCGCCCTGATGGTCGCGATACCACCACCAATGGCGAGCATGCCTCGGCGGCGACGCTCAGCAGGTAATGGATTCAAGCGCTCCTGGCCTGTTGTGGGGTCAGCGATCTCCGTGGCTTCGGCTTCCTGCTCCTGTACGAATTTCCTGTAGAGCAGCCAAGGCAGAGTCATGCGCTCCAGCGACGGCGTTGACAGTCCTTTTTCCCGCTTACCCAAAACATCGTCCAGACGCTCAAGCACACTCTGATGCAGAGAAAGCTCACGCTCTGCGCTTCCCACACCTATCAACGACGCCAAAGTACGCAATTTCGGATAGTGCGCAAGCGTGGTCAGTTCAGTTGGGCACAGCGCGGCGAACAGACGATATTTTTTAAGCCGAGGGTTGCGCCGTACAAGGGGTGGGGCCACTAGTTGATTCAACTCGCGCCAGCCTTCCTTGAGCACTTGATCATGAAGGTGAGCATCACCCGTTTTAAGCGATGCCCGAATACTCCAAAGACATTTGGCGACGAGAGGGTCGGCGATTACCTCGGACACCTTGACCGTTCCCATGCCCGTTTTAGTGATGACCTCACTTTCCCATAGCTGCTCCTGAAACGCGGGGCTGCAAAACTCGTCTTGATCGGCGTCCTGAACCTTGCGCAGGAACTCTGACAGCTTTTTCAACCAGTTTTGATACCACGACAACTCACGATGCTGAGCCAACACTGCTTCACAGGCTGCCTTGAGATTTGCGTCATCCTTCAGATCTACCGCCACAAGCCATGCCCCTTATTGTCCTGTTGGGCGACCGCGCCCAATACCGTCTTTGCTATATATTTGCATGCGGAGTTACACCAACCCCAGGAGAATCCAGCCTGTGACATGTGCTCCTGACCCATCATCTTTCGGGCAAACGATTAACATGAGCGACTAGCCACTGAATACGTGCTCACGATGCCAAGCCAAGTAGTTCAAATGACGGTCATGAAGGCTACGCAATCGGCATTGCGGGTTAATCCCAAGTGCCAGTTGCAGTTCAGTGGTCAAGGTTTGCGCAATAACAATATCGCCCTCGTCGGTGAAGGTGATCAGCCCCTGGTCAAAGGCTTGATCCAGGTTGGGCGTCAGAAGCAGTCCGTTAAAGGGATCGAGGCGCTCCAGATGCGTCGCGTCACGCCAGGGTTTGATGTGGGAAGCGCGCAGCATGGAAGCGAGCGCTATACCGCTGACGGCGCAACCTTGCCAATGCTTGAACAGCGCGTGGCGATAAACGCCTTGCCCTACTCGCGCTCGGATGAGGGTTTCGCGCTCGGTACTCTCAATTTGCTGCCCAAATGATGATTGCTCGAATATCTCAATCAGGCTGAATTCATCTTCCAATCGTTGCTCGATGGCCGTCGATTCGCCGGTAAGCACTGCGAACAGGCTGCGCAAGTCTTCATCATCCGCACAATTGACCGCAATACCGGTATTGCTAGTTGAATCCAGCGCGAGCGGAAATACTTCCAGGCTGGTGCTTTTATAGGTCTCATTGGGAGCGCCCTGCGTCAATGCCTTGATTTGCTCCCAATGCACTGATTTGCGATATGCCGGGTGCAAAACCAATGGTTGGAGTCCGACGGCGCCGATAGCTTTATGCTTGACGAATAGCGGGTACTCAAGCGCAGGGTGCTCATAGCCTCTAGCGTAGGCCTTTTCTTTGTACTTCAAGCTGCAACCATGGCCTTCCAGAAGCCTGCAAATTTCCAGCGAATCGAGCATGCGCCCTCCTGATGTTAATACCGTATCGGCGCCAATCACGAGAACCTCGAATCAAGGCCCTCGTGCCTCACACTTAAGGCAACAAAGCCTGCAGAATCTCCACCTTGCGCTGCAACTGCTCCACATGAGCCTTCTCTGCCCGCAGCGCCGATTTCAACTCGCGATTTTCTTCGGCATGCCAGCTCAGCCGCGCCTGACGTTCCTTCGTCGTCGCATGCCAATGCTCAAGCAATCTCCAGGCTTTGTTAGTCTGCAGATACTGCACCAGAAGCATCAGCAGGATCATCAACAGCATCAGCATCGCTACCAACGCTATCCAATCCAAACCATCCATAAACATGTCCCTCATGTCGTCAACTCCAAACTTGCCAGAGTCACGATATGTAGTGTTAAACGACACGTCCAGAATGTAGACTTATACAGGTAAAGTATTCACGCACATGGAGGCGACATGAAACGCAAGCAAACCATCGCTCAGGTCCGTTGGGACCTCGCCCTTCGCTACCGACTGATAGAAACCGTCGCCTGGTGGGAAGGCCGGCTGACCACGGTGCACTTGATGCAGAGCTTCGGCATCAGCCGCCAGCAGGCGTCAAAGGACATCAATACCTACATCACCGAGCATGCGCCCAAAAACCTTACATATGATCGACAGATCAAGGGGTACGTGCCGGGCAAACAGTTCAAGCCCCTGTTCATCGACGACAGTGCCAGCGCCTACCTGCACCTGCTTTACCAGAACAATGCCCGAGCGCCACACGTTGAGGGGCTGGCGTTGGCCTACGCCCATACCAAAGTGCTGGAGGTGCCGGATCGCTCGATCAAGGTCGAGATACTGCGCCCACTGCTCAAGGCTTGCCGGGAGCATCTACGCCTGGACATCGACTACGTTTCGCTCAACAGCCCCGAGCCTGAAGGGCGAACCATTGCACCGCATACGCTGGTTTACACAGGCATGCGCTGGCATGTGCGCGCCTACTGCGAAAAAAACCGCGAGTACCGGGACTTTGTACTGAGCCGACTGCGTGGGGTTCCTGAACTGATGGACGGCGAGACCGAGAATGGCCTCTCGGACGACGACCAGTGGAATAGCGAAGTCAACGTCATCATCAAACCCGATGAGCGTCTGACGGTGATGCAAAAAGCGATAATCCAGGAGGATTTCGGGATGGTCGATGGGCGACTGCAGATTCCCTGTCGCCAGGCGTTGGTCAAGTATGTGTTGCAGCGCTATCAGATTGATCCAAAGAACATGGACCCGAAACCAGAGGCGCAACAGATCGTGGTGGAGAACCTGAAGGAGTTGAAACCCTGGCTGTATGACTGATACCGGTCCCTTTCGACTGCCCTGTTCGCGACAACCTTGCCGCTGGCACTCGACTCCAAAAAATACCGAGCCCTGACGCAGTGTGACATGATCTGTCGCACGAGTGAATCAAGCTCTGTATCAGACCCCTCGAGAGAACGTGATATTGAATAATCTGGAAGCCCTGAAGCTGGTGGAAACCACGTTCACCGAGATACTGAACGCCGACAAAGTGTCCGACCTGCAAAAGATACTGACGTCCGATTCCCTGCTGGAAAAATGGCAGATGGACCGCAACAAGTACCCAGAATTGCAGCTGAAGTTGACGGACCACGACATCAGTTCCCTCATGACTAAGGTTGGCAACGATCTTCGCTTGCATGCGGACCTCAGCGCCAAACTGGAAACGCCTCTGGAAAAGCTGCTCTACGCCCTGGTCTGGAAAAATGGCGACCTGCAAAAGGTGGCGCACATCATCAAAGGTGCGGCCGATGTCAGACCAACATCGCTGACTAACGGCCCAGGCCAGGTATTCAGACAGTTCGGCCGGCATCTAGCTGATCGCTCGGAATCCATTGTCGATCAGCACGTGCTTCGTGCCTTCGAACTCTATGAGCAGATCAACGACCCAGACTTTTCCAAGATCAAGACCATTCGCAAGAAGATCAACTGGGACAAGGATGTCGCCTGCATCGAACGCTACAAACGCTGGCTCTGCGAGCACTTCAAAGAGCGTCAGGATGCCGAACCTGGATTCGTGGTGAACATCGACATGGCGCTCTTCGCGCTCGGTCGAGCGGTAAAGATCACCAGCAAGCGCGGCAACGGTGAAGCAGCGTAATCCCATCGCCATCGAGGACAGCGCCATGAAAACCTACAAAGCCTTTATGCAACGTGTGGTTGCCACCGCCGGCCCCCAAGCCAACTTCACCATCACGGTTCAAGCGGTGACCTCTGCCATGGCAAAGGTCACCGCTGAAGCCCAGTACCCAGGCTACAAATGCCTGAACGCACCCACTCAGGTGCGTTGAAGTTTTGCCAGCTCATCTTGCAGTTGCAGCGCCAGCCCACTGGTTCGCTGCACATTGCGACTCACCGCCCCTTCAAATACGCCCGGACTGGCTTCGACCAGGCTGAACCATTGCTTGGCACGGGTGATGGCGGTGTACACCAGCTCCTTGGTCAGCACAGGGTTCAGCGCATCGGGCAATACCAGAGCTGTATGGTTGAACTCCGACCCCTGGGACTTGTGCACCGTCATGGCGAAAACGGTCTCAACCTCCACCAGCCGACTCGGCATCACGAAACGTACGCCGCCGCTGCCATCGTTTCGCGGGAAGGCCACACGTAGAACCCGTTCTGCAGAGGGACCCGGTACCCAGAGAGCAATGCCGATGTCACCATTCATCAAGCTCAGGCTGTAATCATTGCGGGTGACCAGTACCGGTCGCCCTTCGTACCAACCTTGGTCCCCCGACAACAACTCACAGCGGCGCAGTTCGGCGGCCACTCGTTGATTCAGTCCCTCGACACCCCAAGGCCCGCGACGCAGCGCACAGAGCAGACGGAACTCATCAAACGCGCCCAATACTTTGCCAGCCCAACCGGCCCAGAGGGCACTGTCCAAGGGAGTGTCTTTCGCAGGACGCTGGTCTCGTAGCTGCTCAAGGTAATGGCGATAACCAGGAGCATCGCCTTTGCCGTTGATAATCAACTCGGTGAGTGCGGCATCATGCTCGCCTCGCAACTTGAGGTTGAACAGCTGAGGCAATTGCTGATCAAGCAGGCTTCGTGCTTCGGCGGCATTTTTCTCATTGACCAGTTTGGCCAGACGCCCAATGCCCTGCTGGGCGTCGAAGCGTCGGGAGTAGCGCAGCATGACGGTTTGCTGGGCCAGCGGATCGCCAGCACCGACTGCCGTTTGCAACCCCGGAGCGCTGATCGACTCGCCACTGTGGGCTTCCAGCCAGGCCACTGTTTGCTCGCTATAGCCGCCGGCTTCAGCGTTGCGACAAAGGTCGCCCAACACGGAGCCTGCATCCACCGATGCCAGCTGATCCTTGTCACCCAACAGGATCAAGCGCGCCTGCCGAGGCAAGGCATCGAGCAGGCAAGCCATCATTTCCAGGTCAATCATCGACGCTTCATCGACCACCAATACATCCAGCTCCAGTGGCTTATCCCGGTGGTGAATGAAGTTGCGCGAATCCGGTCGACTGCCCAACAGACGGTGCAATGTGGAAACATCCGTCGGGATCGCCTCCTGCACGGGGGCGCTGACCGGCAGCTCACGGACGGCCTTGCCAATGGACTCGGACAAGCGTGCTGCTGCCTTGCCGGTGGGGGCGGCGAGACGAATTCGCAGCGGCTTCCCTTCCTCCACGGCCGGTGTTTGCAACAGCCCCAGCAAGCGCACGACCGAGGTGGTCTTGCCGGTGCCGGGGCCGCCGGTGATGACGCTGAAGTTACCTCGTGCCGCCAGCGTACAGGCAATTTTTTGCCAGTCGCTACGGCGTTCACCGTTAACTTCGAAGGTGTCAGGGAATAAGGCATCGAGCCGACTGGAAAGTTTTTCCGGTGTTACCGCGTCCACACTCAAACGGGCGCTCAGCGCCTGGGCAATGCTGCGCTCATAGTTCCAGTAACGACGCAGGTACAGACGCTGTCCGGTCAACACCAGCGGCCGCTCCGGAAATCGCTGCGGCTCGTCCCGATCCTCCACCATCGTGCTCAAGCATAACGCCCGGCGCCATTGCGCGACATCCAGGCCCAGCAACCATTGCGACGGTAATGGGCCGCCCTCCTCCCCTTCAGGAGGTAACGACAACACAAAGTCAGGCGCTTGCAGGGTAGCGACCAGATCCAGGCAGGAATGCCCGCGACCCAGTTGATGACTGGTCATCGCGGCGGCCAGCAACACACTGGCCTGGGCCTGGGGATCCTGTTCAAGTATGAAGGTGGCGAATGAGCGATCCAGTGCGCGCAACCAGCCTCGGCTCACCCAATTGTCGAGTTGATGCAGCAGCTCGCTGCTGTCGGCATCGCCAACGAACAACGGCGGGTGATCAACGTTGCGCTGGCTGTTGCTCAGCTGCTTAAGGGTCTGGCTCATGCGCTGACCTCCGCGTGTTGGCCCATGAAGAGTTGGTCCAGTTGTTCAATCAACTGCCGTGGCGGTCGTTCGAAATGCACACCTTGGGTGGGCGCCTGGTGTCCACGGACGAACAGGTACACCGCCCCCCCATGTGCTGTTCGTAGTCATACCCGGCAAGGCGCAGCTTAAGCTGGCGATGCAAGGCCAGCAGGTACAGACACAGCTGCAGGTCATAACGCTTGTCCAGCATGGTCTCGGCCATCGCCTCGGCGTCGTAGGCCTGATCGTTGCTGCCCAGCCAGTTGGATTTGTAGTCCGCCACGTAGTAGCGACCCTGATGTTCAAACGTCAGGTCGATGAAGCCTTTGAACATGCCGTTCAACTCGTTGGAGGCCAGCACGGGACGCGGTGCACCACCCAACGTGTATTGACGCACCAGTGCATCGAGGCGCTGAACGTTCACCGACCGGCTGGAAAACCAGAACTCCATCTCGACCTGATAGGTGCTCAGAGTCGAGAGCTTGCATTGGGTACCGTTGAACCGCAGCGGTGCATTCAGATAGCTGCCTAGCCAGGCGGAAAGTGGCTCGATCCAGGTTTCCCAATCGCGCAGGTTGCAGCGTCGGGCAACGGTGTTATGCAGGGTGATCGGATCTCCAGCGGCCTTGGCGAAACCTTCGCGGCCGGCCCATTCGAACAGTCCGTGGAGAAAGGTGCCCGGTCCTGCGCCACGAGGGAACCCGTGAATCCCGGCCCCTGCAGGCAAGGCTTCAGCTTCGTCCTCTTCTTGCAAGTTGGCTTCCAGCGCGGTCGCCGGCTCAAGGTTGACACCCGGCTGCGCCCCCATCAGGACATTCCCGTCGGCAATGGCCAAGGCCGAGTAACTGGCGATCCACCAGTTCGCCGCGAGCGTGTGCAGGGGGCGCAATGCCGGTCCCACCGGCGGTGGCGTTGGCGCCGTATGCACAGCATCGGACGGCACCGGGGCTGCGCACACTGCAATGTCTGTGCAGCCGCTGGCCAACGCTGCAACCACGTCAGGCAATTGAGCCGCTGCGATCGGCTTCTCACCCGCTAGCATGTAGCCCAGACCTGCCTTGTGCAGGTCCGTCGATGCACCGCCAGCCTTGAAGCCCTGGGGCGCCACACAGATCCAGGTGGCATAACGGGCTCGGGTCAGGGCGACGTAGAGCAAGCGCATCTCTTCGCCCATACGCTCATCGTTGGCAAGAGCCTGAGCCGGTTTGGCCAGATCGCCCTTGATCAGCTCGATCACCAGCCCCTTGTCGTCGTGGAACATGGGCGGTGTAGTGCTTCGGCCATCGATCGCCCTGGCGCTACAGGCAAACGGCAGCAGCACCAAGGGGTATTCCAGGCCCTTGGATTTGTGCACGGTGATGACCTTGATCAGGTCCGAATCGCTTTCCAGGCGCAGAATTTCCTCTTCGCTCTGGCCGTCGACCTGCCCGGCCAGGTGGCGGATCAACGCATGCTCGCCATCGAGTTCGGCGGCGCTGCGTTGCAACCATTCAGCCAGATGCAACAGGTTGGTCAAGCGCCGCTCACCCTGATCTTCCACAAGCAAACGGGCCGGCACCTTGAACGTGGCCAGCAGCTTTCGCAGCATCGGCAGCACGCCTTGTTGTTGCCACAACACCCGAAAATCGCGGAACAGCAAAACCTGTTGCTCCCAGAACAACTCATCCTGGTTCAATTGCTCCAGGATCTGCCATGTCAGCCCGACGCTGCGGGTCGCCATTGCCGCACGCACCAGCCGATCGCTGGTCGGTTGAGCGCACGCTCGCAGGATATACAGCAGGTCTTTGGCCTCCTCGCTTTCGAAGACCGAGTCCCTGTCAGAGAGATAGACGCTGGCCAGTTGGCGCTGCGCTAGGGCTTTGCGGATGGCTTCGGCTTCCTTGCGATTGCGCACCAGAATGGCGATATCGGCGGGCCGCAAGGCGATGAATTCACCCTTGTCGTTCAGCAAACCGGACCGGTTGATTGCAGCGGGATCGAGCCAGGCCTGAATCGCCGATGCCGAGGCGTCAGCGGCTTTGCGCAAGTACGTGGCGTTATTGATTACGCCCTGGGTTTCCAGATACCAGAACGTCAGGGCCGGTTGATCCGTGCCGTTGATCTGCAACACATCGTCTCGCCCGTTGGCTTGTACGGTGTTGAACGGCACCGGATTGCCCTGGTCTTCTGTGGCAAACCGAAACGCGCCGCGAGGCTGGGCTTCAGCGAACCGGAAGCAGTGGTTGGCTGCATCGACCATCGCCTGGGTGGAGCGATAATTGGTGCCCAGCGTGTAATGACGGCCAGCCGTGGCCTCTCGCGCCTGCAGATAAGTGTAGATATCCGCGCCGCGGAAGGAATAAATCGCCTGTTTCGGATCGCCGATCAGGAACAGCCCGCAGTCTTCCAGGTTCTCGCAGATGCGGTAGATGGTTTCAAAGATCCGGTATTGAACCGGGTCGGTGTCCTGGAACTCATCGATCAGAGCAACCGGGTACTGCTTGCGAATGGTCTCGGCCAGACGAGGGCCGGACGAGCTCTGCAAGGCGTGGTCAAGGCGATTGAGCAGGTCGTCGAATCCGATTTCAGCTCGGCGGTGCTTTTCTTCATCGAAGCGCTCATGCACTTCATGCAAGGCATGCAGCAGCACCTGCGCCCTGATATCAACCTTGGCGTTACGTTTTTCCAGCCAGGCATCAATGGCCTGTAGCGCCTCATGTTGGGGAACCTTGTCTTTACCAGTGAGCCTCAAGCCGGATTGACTGAACGCCTTTATTTTTTCAGGTGCCGGTTGCCCCCGACTCCACCGCTCCAAGTCGCGCAAGTAGCCATTGAATACATCATCCTGGTCTGCCCCCCTATAGGTACCTCCATGCATCCGGACCCGAACACTTTGCAGTAAGGCCTCTAGATCGACCTGATGCTGTACCCACAACTGGCGAGCATTACGCTCCAGTTCGCCGACTGTTCCGTACCACTCACCCGGTTCCTGGAGTAATGCCTGCAAAGACCCAGGCGCTTCAAGAGGCTGGGTTTTGTATTGATAAGTCGCGTCCCGGCGTGCCAGCAACGAACCGAGCGCATCCCCCAGCTCCTGAGGGCTTTTGAAACAATCACCGATCGATCGCGCCTGCGCCACCGGCAACTCATAGAAATGCCGGCGCCAATAATCCCTGACCACCTCGGCCAGTAACTCGCTCTGGTCGGTTTCCAGTGTCTGGGTGAACAGGCTGCCACTGTCGAAGGCATGCTCACGCAGCATCCGATAACACCAGCCGTGAATGGTCGAGACGGCGGCCTCATCCATCCACTCCCCGGCCAATTGCAAGCGTCGAGCGCAGTCAGGCCACTGCTCCGTTGGGTATTCGTCACGCAGTTGCTGCAGCAACTTGTCATGTTTGCGATCCGGTTCCAGAAAGCACTGCGCCGCTTCGGTCAAGCGCGCACGAATACGGTCGCGCAGTTCCTGAGTGGCGGCGTCCGTAAACGTCACCACCAGGATTTGCGGCGGAGTAAGCGGTGTCTTGAATGCGTTTTCGCCGCCATGCCCCAGCACCAGACGCACATAAAGCAAAGCGATCGTGAAGGTTTTGCCCGTGCCGGCACTGGCCTCGATTAATCGGCTGCCATGCAATGGAAAGTCCAGGGGGTTGAGATTAACTGGGCTCATTGGTCGCTCCCTGCGTTGCTGGAAGAAAGGTGTTTGAACAGTCCGCCATACAACCGCTTGGACCATGTGCCAAAATCACCGCAAGCACATAGCTGGTCAAAGTCCGCGTAGGCGCGGCGCAAGGCGAAGGAGCTCTCTGCTTCTCCGGTGCGCTTGTAGCCACCCTCGAATGTCTCACGGGCCTTGTCCGAGGCCGCGTCTTTGTCTTCGCCATCCGCCCCCGCTTCCTCAAGCCATGCGAATGCGCTTTTGCAGGCGACCGGCAGCGGTTCACGCATGCCCGCCACCCAGGCGTCGAGCAGCGATTGCAACTGCGCCTGCGCCTCTTGCGCGAGCATTGGCCGAAACACCACATCACCGTTCAAACTGACCAGAATCGTGGTGCAGCCCGAACCGCTCAACTGCAACGCCAAATGTCGCACCCAGGGTCGAACCAGGTTGTGCCAGCGCCAACTGTCGTCGTTGCACAGTTTCTTGCTGTCGAGTTGCAAGTACACCCGCTCACCTTGGGCATTACAGCGAATGCCGCCCAACCAGTCATTCAATCCCGGTTTCGGTTCGCACGCGGCAATCGTTGCGGCAGTCTGGCCGTCCTCGATTTCAGGCCATGCCTGCAGCTGCGCGTGGTAACGCTCCAGCATGTCCGGTAGAGGCTCGGCCAATGCCAATGCGCTCAAGGTTCCGAAGCCACCCAGCGGCAACTTGCCTTCGCGCTGCAATCGCTGAACGTGCCGATCGAGCTCGGCCACCACGTTCTCCGGCCGGTAATCTTCTTCAACCCAGCGCTTGAGCGCCTGGCTGAGCCGGTCCTGGTGCTGCCAGTTTTCGAGGCCGTCGAGCTGAAAAGTTTCGTCGTCGCGGCCGGTCAATTCGTCATTGTCGAAATTGACCTTGAGCCGTTGCTGGAAGAATGCCCCGACCGGATCACGCACAAACCCGGCCAGTTGGCGCAGGGTCAACGGCGTGTCTTGCGCGAGCCGGGGCAGCAGGTCGACCGATAGCTTCTCGGCCTGGGAATCATGCACCTCACGCCACTCGTGAGAATACGTGAACAGCCCGTCGGGCCCGGGCTTATCGGCAAAGTAGGCAGGGCTGAAAGGCTGGAGCGGATGTTCCTGAGTCAAGGCGTGCAGCAGCGCCTCGGGCGTTGCCGACCGCCAGCCGCTGGCCAGATGATCACGCAGTTGCCCGATCAGCACCGAGGGCACGCGCTCGCTATTGTCGCGGATATTTCGGCCGACCCAGCTCACGTACAACTGCTCTCGGGCAGACAACAACGCCTCCAGCAACAGGTAGCGATCATCCTCACGGCGCGAGCGATCTCCAGGGCGGTAATCGTTGCGCATCAGGTCAAAATCGACTGGCGATTGTTGGCGTGGGTAGTCACCATCGTTCATACCCAGAAGGCACACCACTTTGAAGGGGATCGCACGCATCGGCATCAGCGTGCAGAAGTTCACCGCACCGGCAAGAAACCGCTGCGACAAGCCGCCCTCCTCAATGCCGGAAAGCCAGGTTTCATGCATCACACTCAGCGGCAACGGTTTGTCGAACTGCGCAGACTCGCAGGTACGCAACCAGTCATCGAGCAGCTTGAGCAACTGGTTGACCAGCAATTCTTCGGCATCCCCCATCGGGCGGAAAAACACCTTCAACAGCGATTGCAGGCGCTCGACCCAGAGCACCGGTGTGGCCGGTTGCTGCAGGTCTTCGCGGGCAATTTCCAGGTGATCGAGCAAGGTCAACAGCGGCCCGGCCAAGGCGGCTTCCAGTCCCGACACTTCATCGTACGGCTCGATGCCATTCAGCTCAGGTCCCTGGCCGGTCGCGTAGCCCAGCAACATGCGACGCATGCCGAAGCGCCAGGTGTTTTGTTCCAAGCCCGCCGGCATGTCCAGGCTCTCGCGCTGTTGCGCATCGAGTCCCCAGCGCACACCGGCACCGTCGATCCAACGCTGCAGGATCGGCACATCCGCTTCCTTGATACCGAAGCGCGCGCGCAGCGCCGGTACGTCCAGCAGGTCGAGAATATCGCTAACGGCAAAACGGCTTTGCGGCAGTTCAAGCAGGTGTTCGAGGGCGATCAGCAACGGCTGGCGCCCACGCTGTCCCTGGTCGGCCAGGGTAAAGGGCAGATAACGAGGATCATGACGCGGCACCTGACCGAACACGGCTTCGATATGCGGTGCATACACATTGATGTCCGGCACCATCACAATCACATCGCGCGGGCTTAGCCCAGGATTGGCACTGAAGCGAGCAAGCAACTGATCGTGCAGCACCTCCACTTCGCGCTGGGCACTGTGGACCACGTGAAAGCGCACAGAGCGATCCTGTGCCACGTCGACCGGGGCCCACACTTCGCGAGTTTCAGCCAAAGGACGCAATTCAAGAATGTCGCTTTGCAATTGACCTAGGAGGCTTGAAGGTGGCTCGTCATTGAACAGGTCGATACGCCCGCCGTTTAGGCCCTCGAAAAGGTGTCGATAACTCGCCGGTTCGTCATAGTGGTCGAGCAAATTGATGTAGTCGCGACCTTGCTTACCCCAAGCGGCGAGCAACGGCTGGCCATGTTGCCTTTCCGCCATAGAAGCACTTCTGATTGGCTGACGGCGATAGGCATGGCCCAGCAAGTCTTTGTCAGCGACGATATCGCCCCAGTGATGGCGACAAGGGTTGTGCACACACAGCAACACCTGGCTGTAGCGCGAGAGCATGGCCAGGGCTTCGAGCACCTGTGCCGGCATCGACGAAATCCCGAACACTACTACCCGCCGAGGCAGCCCGCGTGGGGCCTGCCCGGCATCACGCAAATGCGCGACGAAGCGCTTGTGCACGCCAGCGCGGCTCTGCTCCAGCGCCCCCTCGCCGACATCCGCCAGCAATTCACGCCACAGCTGCGCTTGCCACAGGTTGTCGGCATCCAGTGGCTTCACACCGCTCTTGATGTGCTTGAGCTGATCAAGCCCTGCCGCCCAGTCCTCCAGCCAGTCGGCGCGATAGACCTGATACTGGTCGAACAAGTCCGCCAGTCGCTCGGCCAGTTGATAGCGCTTGCGCTGATCGTCATCCTCCTTGAGGAAACGCTGCAAGCTGCTGAAATGGGGGTTGTCCAGTAGCTGAGGCAGCAAGCGCATGAGCCTCCAGCTCAGGGCCGTTTTGTCCAGCGGCGAAGATTCCGGGGTTGTCTGCGCCCCGAGCACCGAACGGTAGGCCTGCCACAGGAAACGCGCCGGCAATTGCACATCCAGCGCCGCCGCGATGCCGCAACCGCCGTTGGCCGGATCATCGGCCAGCGCCAGCTTCAACCATTGCGCAATGCCGTTGCTGTGCACCAGCACCACTTCATTTTCCAGCGGCGCCAACGGGTAGCGCTGCATCCAGCTCACCGCCAGCTCACGCAAATCATCCAGACGATTGCCATGAATGATCATGAAGCCAGACTTCAACGAATCCGCATCCTGCATAACGCTTTCCTCAGGTCTGAATGCTCAGCTCTGCGATACAGAGCAGCAAAATGCTATCACTTTAATCCGATATAACCATGCATCACCATCTCTACGAAGATGCACCGCCCATGGGAGCCGAGGATAGGCGGCACACCTAAAAACAAATCACGATTGAATCCAGGTAACACGGTTCAACTCAAAAATATTTCAATCCTACATAACAGCTATGACATCACCACCAAGGAGCTTCGCCCCATGTCATTGCAGTGCACTCGCTGTCACTCTCCCAAAAGTACCCGCTACTGAAACCCGGTGCGCGACGCTTCCTAGTCGGCTGAACAAACCTCTTCCATCCCTTCCCTCCTCTTGGCCAGTCCATGCAGTTAGCGCTGTGCGGCTGGCCTTTTTTTCATTTACAGGAGAACCACCATGCTCAAAGGGCTCGCAATCACACCCCCGGTACCCAAGAGAAGTGGTGAAGATTGCGCTGCAGTGCAACGCCGCCGCAATGATCTTGGTTCACAACCACCCTTCCGGTGACCCCGAGCCCAGTGAGGCAGATCGTGTACTTACCCAAAAGTTAAAGGAGGCCTTGAGTCTTGTGGGGGTACGTACGCTCGACCACATCGTGGTTGGGCGTGACGGTTGCAATTCAATGGCAGAACTTGGGGTTCTGTGAGGGAGATCAAATGAAGCAACTACTACGAACCATTGCGGGAGTATTCGTATTTGCCGGCATCCTTGCGGGCTGCTGTGCAGTGTTGCTGCTGGTGATTCTGATAGTGCGATTTCCGCCACTCATTCTGGTCGTGATTGTGGCCTGTTGGATTTACCGCAAAGTATGCAATCTGGCTCATTCATGAGCAAAAAAGGGTAGCCGAAGCTACCCTTTTTTGCGTGGTTCCCCCTATGCTTGCAGAGCAACATCCAGCTCGCCAGATAGCTCATAGCGGGTCAAAAGCTCAGCGTCCGCTTGGCGCGTGTATTTTGCGGCAAGACCTGCCAACGTAGAGTTTCCGACCACGTCCGTATGTGGCACTAATAAATAAGACCACGGCTTACCGCCAGTTTTCTTCGCATGGAACTCAGTGGCGATATGCGCCCAAAGCGCTGCAGTTTCTGCTTTCCGCAATACGACCGCATTGTTAATTTCATCCGCGCGCTTGGTTTCAATAATCAAAATGCGATCTTGCATTTCAACCACAAAATCCGGCTGGTAAGGAAAGCCATCTGAGTCATAGAGTTTGAATTGGTTAGGGCCGGGTTTCATCCACAGCTTAACGCCATTTTCTTTTTCTAAAATCTCGCTCAGTTTACGTTCCGTATCTGAATCAAATTTAGCCAGTGGATAGCAGGATTTACTGAAACCGCTAAAAATATAACGCTTGATCTCGTTAAGCTTTGGCGGTGCTTGGCGAAAGTCCAATGAATATTGGCTGCCCGCATTCTCGAAGGTTTGTGGACGCAAGTCTTGGAAGGCCGCACTCACAGTAACGCGGTAACTTGTTTTCCCGCGCCACATATTTTTCTTCATGTCCGCAAAGATGGCATCGGCCATTTGCCGAGAGTGGCCTTGCAGCACACTACGCAACTCTTCGGGCTTATCGTATTTGGCTTGATAGTGAGCAACTACCTGGCCAGCCAGCTGGTAAAGCACTTCGGAGTGAGTGTCGTAATCAATCTCTGGGAAGTCCATGAGTTTGGCAACGATATAGTTTTCTAGACACTCTTGCTGCTCATCATGGGCATCGCCGCTAATGGACTGCGTTTTCTCTGTGCGTAAGACCTGAATCAATAACTCATTCGAGAGCGGTTGATGGTTCCAGTGTTTAAGATCCAGCGTGAACGATTTAAAGCCAAAAGACACATTTTGGGTCGGTGTGATGGTCAATGCCGGAATGGCAATAATTCGCTCAACGAACTGACTGCAAATCGACTTCACGATTGCTTCAATTTTCAGCGTTTCAACCGGGAAGATCTCAGCTTGCGGTGTTTGCTCTGCTTGAATGGCCTGAACAATAGCGGCTTGCACTTCCGGCTTATTGATATCCGCAAGGCTTCCTACTTGTTTAGCGGTCTGCTGAACCACAATCTGAAGGGTCCTCTCAGCCACTTCCACTTCTTGCGCTGTTTGCAGAATAAAAGGCGCTGGCGCCTCAGCCACACGGGCAGGGCTCGAGGGAGCAGGAATTTGGTAAGCAGTACTTTTTTCACTACCTTCTGCTTTCGGCAGCATGGATTGCACCAAGTGCTGCACCACATTTGGCGTAGTGACGGCCTCAGGTTTCGTTGAGGTCACGTCACCGTCCTCACCAATAAAAACTTGCTTAAGTTTCTTGGTAACGCCGTTTTCCGTTTTGGCCAACTCAATCAGTTCATTGAAGCGGTCGTGGGCAATCACGGTGAGCTGATCGACTTCAGCCACCCCCGTGCGCTTGCCATAAGGTAAGCGCAGGCCACGCCCCAAGGTTTGCTCGGTCAGAATATCGGAAGCTGATGCACGCAATGGAACAATGGTGAACAGGTTGCTAACGTCCCAACCTTCTTTGAGTTTGTTAACGTGAATAACGATGTCGGTATCGCCACTTTTTTCGATGTTCAGCAAGCGCTGCGCATTCTCGTCACTCTCTTCCCCGGACGTTTTTGAGTGGATTTCGATAACACGGCCTTTGTAACGGCCACCGAAAAAACCGTCCGACTCCACAAACTGTCTTACCTCGGAGGCGTGCGTGGTGTCCTTGGTCACCACCAGCATAAACGGTCGCACTATCGGCTTATCGTAGTTTTTGGCGTAGGTTTCCAGCGCCACCTTGACATGCTCGTGGTAGTTAATTCCGTCCTCAAGCATGATGCGCTCCAGCGCATCGGCATCAACCGACTTCGGATTAAAGTTCGCCCGAGTACCAATGGCTGGTTCCTTCACATAACCGTCTTCCATCGCATCCGGCAGGTTGTAGCGGTAAACCACGTTTTTAAATGGCTGAGGCTTGCTACCTGTAGTTTTCGGCGTCGCCGTCACCTCAAGGCCCATAATGGGCTGCAACTCGGCAATGGCCTTGAATCCGGCAGTACCGCGATAACGGTGCGCTTCATCCATCACCAAAACCAAGTCATCAAGCTCAGACAGGTACGAGAAATAGCTTTCGCCTATGTACTCTTGCAGGCGCTTGATACGAGGAGCAGCCCCGCCTCGTACCTCGGAGTTGATCTTCGAAATGTTAAAGATATTGATGATCACACTTTCGCGGCCGAATAGATCCGCGCCACGCACACCACGGCCTTCCTCATAGTTTTCAGCGTTAACGATCAAAGGCGGGTTATGGGCAAAGGCTTCTATGCCTTTGAACACATATTTAGGGCTGCGCGGATCGAAATCGAACAGCAACTTCTCATAAATCGTCAGGTTTGGCGCAAGAATGAAATAGTTTCGGCTCTTGCCGATCATGTGCAAATAGCTGATGAATGCGCCCATTAAGCGGGTCTTGCCGACGCCGGTGGCAACGGAGAAACAAACCGATGGGAAGTCGCGTTCGAAATCTGCAAAGTCCGCATCAGTAACCTCACTGAATGCCTGACGCACCTGCTCCCTAGCGGCCTCTACATCAGTGCCCTTTTTCGGGTCAACCAGTCCAACGATGGTGTCCAGGCGCCGCAGCGCCTCTGCCTGAGGCTTACGTAACGAGAGGCGCTGACTAATTTGGGCAACAACACGATCCTTGTTTAGTTCAGTCATCTCAGTTTTCCTCAGTACCGTCGAACAGGTTTGCCTGTGCTACCGGTGATTTATTTTTTTTAGGTTTAGCCGCTGTGATTTCGACTGCGTCAAGCTCTGCGTCTTGCAAGGGCAAGGCTGCGATTTTTAAGGAGTAATCGTCTTTACCCCACTCGCAACGATCCAGCACCACACGGGGGATCTTCCTGATGGTTAAGTTCATCAGGCTATCGCCGGCGGTCTCATAGGCCATGCAGCAAACCAAAAGACTGCGCTCTTCCCCTGCCTCATCAGACAGGGTCTTGAGCTGATCAAAGGTCAAACTGTTGGTCGTGACATAGATAAACGCGTTTTCTGTGGCCTTGCCGTGCATCCAGTAGTGTTCGGTCGATGGCGCGTAGGTGTAGTTGAAATGCTTGCAGATGGCCTCCGCCAGCATCTCCGGCTGATAATCTTTGTTAATGACCAGATTGCCCCATTTGTCTTTTTGCAAAAGGGAAGGTGCAAGTTGGAAAAAGCGGTAGCCACCGCCGCCTTGCCAATTTACAGCCGCCGTCACGCCGCCTTTATCCGTGCCATCGATAACCTTCTGCATGCGCGGCACGATATGAGTTTTAGCGTGCTCTCCCAGCTCAACCATAATCCAGCGACGCCCCATTTTGTGGGCGACTGCCCCGGCTGTGCCTGAGCCTGCGAAGGAATCAAGGACGAGATCGCCGGGGTTGGAAGCGATCTCAATGATCCTCATCATCAAGCGTTCTGGCTTTGGTGTATCGAAAGCGGACTCTTTACCAAATAGGGTTTGAACTTCTTTCTTAGCTTCATCCGTATGCCCCACCTCTTCATGCGGCCACCAAGTATTTGGCACGATTCCCGATGCCTCACTCAGGTATTGCTTAAAAGAAGGCGCTCCGTCACCTGACTTGCCAAAATAAGCACGGCCAGAAGCGACCATCTCAAGCCATTGCCCTTCCGTTCGTGACCAGCAGCGCCCCTGGGGGGGACGCCGCTCACGGCCGGACGGCGTGATAATTGGATAACTTAGATTTTCTCGGATGTTCGGCGCGTCCCATGGGATCGCACGCCACGGTCCCAGTGGATCGTTGTCCAGATTTTTGTATTGAGCGGCTTGCTCGGCGGTTCGACTGAGCCGGTTACGGACCGTCTTCCACAAAACTGGGTTCACTGCATAGCAATAAACAAAGTTGTGGGACATGGAGATCAGCGCGTCGTTGGAACGGGAATATCGACTTTGCCATACGGAAGTCGCAACGAAATTCTTACGACCAAAAATCTCATCGCAGATAACCTTTAAATAATGTCCTTCATTATCGTCGACTGTAATCCAAATTGAGCCGTCTTCAGATAACAACTCCCATAGGATAGTCAACCGATCTCGCATCATGGTGAGCCAAAGCGAATGCTCAATTCCGTCGTCATAATGCTCAAACGCTGAGCCCGTGTTATACGGCGGATCGATAAAAATACATTTCACCTTGCCGCGCACATTTGGGTCAGTCTCTAACGCCTTTAGCGCCAGCAGATTGTCTCCATGTATCAGCATATTGTCGAAATGATCACCCTCACGCCGTGTTTCGGCGTGATAGGAACACTCAGGCTCTTCAATCAGAATTCGCGGTTCAAGGCGCGGACGCTCATCTTTGCCAATCCAGGTCAGTTCAAGTTTTGTTTTACCGGCCATTAGATTAGGCTCCATCGAATCGTAAACAGGTGATCCACCTGTGGCGTCAAGTTAAGTTGTTCGGCAATGGCGTCGAGCATGACTTCACGCTCATTATCGATCTCACGCAAGCGGGTATAGAGTTGGTGCTGCAGATCATCCACCTGGCGTTTTAATGTCTTGGCTTCGTGTTGCAGCTCCAGCTTGGCGGCCAGATTAACTGTTGCACGGGCGAGCTTGTTCTTTTCATTGGCCTGCTTAGTCAGCTCTTTAATTTGCTGGTCATAGGCCACACGGGCGTCATTACGCCAGGCATCAAGGCGATCTTCTTCTTCATTGAGAAACTCGCCCAAACGCTCTTGGGCATGGCCGACTAGGGCCGTTTGCCGCGCCTCAGTAACACCAGCCAAATCTTCCTCAGGAGCCGGTCCAATAGGCGCGCCAAGCTCTCGGGTAGGAATATGTAGCAAGCGTTCAGCCGTACTCGGGTCCAGCATGCTGTCGTCATCGGTGAAGGCTGCGCAGATCAGCTCATCCCAGGTTCGAGCGGGAGTTTGTAGCGTTAGGCGCGAAAGGCGCAGCCAACCTGATTGCCCACGCAAGCTGGCCACATCCCCCAAGTTGCCAGCATAGGCGTTGTAGTCAAACGTGAGCGACGCCATGGGCGTTGATCGCACTTTGGCCTGCGTCACCAGTTGGTCAGCTAAACCTCCGCCGCCCAAGCGGAAGAAGCGCCAGCCGTTATCCTCTGCCTCAGGCCATTCGGTAGACCAGGTGTTGCCTTGATAATCAAAACGTTCGGCATGGTCTCGATGGAAATGAGCCTCGGGCAGTTCAGCGCGAGCAAGGGTCACCAGAGCCCTACGAAAGTCGCCAAGGGCGGCATGAACGCCCTCCTTACGGCTCATCAGGCGCTCAATCACCTTTTCGTCCATCTCGGCCAAGATTTTGTTGCGTGCATCCTGTTTGGCCGCATCAATCTCGACACTGAACTCTTCTTGCAGGCGATCGAAGGCCTCATTGATTTCATCATTCGAGCGGCAGGTCTGGACGATCTCCAAAATGCGCCGTTCGATATCTACACCAGACTCAATGGCACCCAACACTTCATCAGATGAGCCAAATACGCCCTCGAAGAGCTTGAACTTCTGCTCTAAGAGCTGGTGAATGCGTTCCTCAGCCTGGTTCTTGCGATTGAGAAAGTTGATGACAGTGACGTCGATCTTTTGCCCGTAGCGGTGGCAACGGCCAATACGCTGTTCAATCCGCTGGGGATTCCAGGGCAGGTCATAGTTGATTAGCAGCGAGCAGAACTGCAGGTTGATACCCTCGGCACCGGATTCCGTGGAAATGAGGATGGAGCGGTCATGTTTGAAAGCATCGACAATGGCCGCTTTCATATCGGCAGTTTTGGAGCCTGAGGCAACCTCAGTGCCTTTATTTTTCGCAAGCCATGATTTGTATAGGGCTGAGCTGTCTTTGTCGGAGTTTGAGCCGTTCAGGATCACAGTCTGGCCGGCACAACCGTTTTGCTCCAAAAGATCACGCAGATAGGCTTGGGTGCGTACGGACTCTGTAAATACCACGGCCTTGCGCTGACCACCTTTGGCTTCCATCTCAGCCATAACGATGGGCAAGCACTCCAAGAGCGCTCGCCCTTTGGCGTTGTCGTTAATTGAGATGGCGATATCCCGATAATGAGTCAGCTCGGCGATCTCGGCCTGAAGTTTTTTCGGGTCAATCTCATCAAGATCATCATCCGAATGGTCTTCGACTGCATCCGCTTCAGTTGCGGCTATAGAACCAGCATCACGCCAATCCTCTGCATCTTCGGCAAAACCATCGAGATCATCCAGGGTATCGTCATCAACCACTAACTTGGCTTGCAGACGGTTGACCATCTTGTCTAAGGTTTTGGCAATGGCAAATGAGGATGAACCAAGGATCTTGCGCAGGGACAAGGTAACCAGGTGACGGCCATTTTTACCTAGGGCAATGGTGTCTGGGTTTTGCAGGTACGCCGACACTGACTCGTACAGATCCAGCTCAAGTTTGCTGGGGGTAAAATCAAAGGTTTTCGGCAAGCGGTTGGTGTAGTTGATCAATCCAGCCTTTTGGACTTGACGACGCAAGGTGCGTTTGCAGATGGGCTCCAAACGATGCTGCAGTAAGGTCATAGCAGCAAGATTACCCTTGCCGCCGAACTCGGCCTTAAAGGCCTGTTCCGAACCAAAGTAAGCCTCATCAATGATCGTAACGAGGCCATAAAGCTCCATCAGGTTGTTCTGCAACGGCGTTGCCGTAAGCAAAAGTTTCTGACAACCCTGTAAGGCATCACGCAGGACCGCTGCTCGGGAATTGTTAGCAGCCTTAAAGACGTTACGCAGCTTGTGCGCCTCATCAAACACGACCAGATCCCAAGCAACCTTTTGCAGCTGATGGGAGATACGAGCAGCATATTCGTAAGAAACGATGATGATGCCTTCCTTACGCCCAATGGGATTGGGTTGCCCGCTGGCCGCCAAGTCTTTAAGGCGCTTGGCATCAAGAATGACCGAGGGCAATGAGAACTTTTCACGGAGCTCAGTGGCCCATTGCTTGCGAAGAGAGGCCGGCACAACCAACAGAAGGTTTCGGCGCTGCTCCCACCAACGCTGGCTGAGCACTAACGCCGCCTCGATGGTTTTGCCAAGCCCTACCTCATCGGCCAGCAGCACGCCCTTGGATAAGGGCGAACGCAAGGCAAACATAGCCGCATCAACCTGATGTGGGTTCAGATCCACACGTGCCGAAGACAAGGACTGGGTCAACGACTCGTCGGCACCGATACCTTCACGCGTTAAGAAGTGAGCAAAATACTTGGCTTGGTACGGGCTGTAGATCATTGGAAAAATAACCCTTTTAACTTGAGGCCTTCCTGCAATGGCAGGCTAAGAGAACCTAACAACCTTACCCCTGCCATAAGAGGCAACGGAGCCAAGGGTGATTTATCACTGTTTGTGTGTAATTACTTGCTCACCCTGCACGGTAACCTGGAGCCAGCAACGCCGTTTCAACTCCATAGAGCAATAGAGGGTCTTTCAGCCAAAGGCGGTATTCCGGATCACGCAGCCGATGATCCGGCGAGCAGTCGACGCTCCATTTGCGCAGTACATAACCGGCGGTGGCGCCGCGCAGACGTAGACGCAATACCCCGCCGCTCATGCCGTAGTCCATCTCGGTGATGTCCGGATGCGGTTGATCCGGGTGAGGCACCAGATCGACCTCCAGGATCCGACTCCACTGGACATCCTGCTCCGGGCGCTCGTGTTCAGCGACAGGAAACTCCATCAGAAGTTTTGGTCGCCTGATGCGGGTGATCACAAAGTCCCGAAATGCACCGCGCTTGCGGTCGTAGCCACGCACATGCCAACGCAGCCCCGTATCAATAAGGGCAAATGGAACAATTTCTCTCTGGGTCTTGCCGCTAGCCAGGGAGTAGTACTCTACTCGCAGAGGGCAGCGATGGTAGATGGCGCGCGTCACCATACCCAGCGTGTCCATATCAAGCTGGGTAAGCCGCCCAGACGTCACGCAGGAGATCCCCGGCGCACTGTTTGCCGGCTCGCCATCCCCAAACCCCTCTGCCAACCAGGCCAGTACCCGGTCAGCAGAGAAGGTGAAGATCGGCCGAAACTCGTTGGTCGGCGTGTAGATTTTGCTGCTGCGGTCATACGCCAGGTTGTTGCCTGCCAGCTCACGATAAGTAGCAAGATCGCGAGTGGCGGCAGCCGTTTGAATACCGAAACGCTCAATCAAGTCGTGCCGACCAATTTTCCCAACGAATCGCAGACGTAACTCCAAATAGGCCAAGCGGTCGCGTTGGGCTTGTGTTAGCTGCGATAGAGCTTCAGTGGTCATGATTGGGCTAGTCGTGGTGAAAGCGAGAACAGCATAAATTGCGATCACAACACCCGCAATTAAAAATCATTAAAGCATCATTTACAGATCTTTTTGATTCGTAATAGCCTAGAGCAATCTTCGAGCAACACGCTCCTCGACTCACCACCAGGGAGGGATAGCAACATGTGGCTAGCCCAAAGGAGCGCCACGGCCCCCTGAGCTCAAATCCAGCCATTCGGTATTCCAAAAGGTATTCCAATAAAATATCAAACCGGCCTTTTCTCATATATTTCAAAAAGATAGCTAATCGTTTCAGATTACCCCGGCCCACCAATTCATCATCTAAAGACGTCCACAGACGTCTTTTTTCACCTTAAACCCAACAAAATCAAATCCCTATAGGCCATCAGCATCCCTAAACATCCGACCCACCCCACATTACCGGGTACTCCAAATAGTACCAGTGGTCATTTTTGGAACACCAATTAACGCCATGGAACACCTCATGTGCGCCCAAGCCCCCGCCTCTCTGACCGCCAGCTCAAAGCGGTGAAACCGAAAGACACGGACTGTCTCTGCGCCAAGACGCAGCGCGCGGGTGATTTGGCGACCATTAGCCCAAGGCCAGAATCTTCCATTTTTAAACTCATGCACCGGTTTTCGGGGCAGTTGGGTCAAGATTATTCAGAGACTTCAAAAACGGCCTTCTGTTTCAACATGGCCAACAACCTTTCAGCGGCAACTGACAGTTGCCGACCCGCTCGGACCATCAGGTGTGCCTCGGCACTTTCAAATACTTCGCTGCGGGTCCTGAGCGCTACAAGCGTACCTTCTGCGATTTCATTGGCTACTGCGTGCGAGGACAGGAAGGTCACCCCGAGATGGGCTTTTACATAGCTCTTGAGGGTGGCGATTGAGTTGGTGACCAGATTGGATTCGAATTGAATGCGATCGTGGAATTGCGCCAGCTTAACCAGATTGCTTAAGCCAAAGCCGTTGGACATCAAGCCCACCGGATAGGGGCAAACATCACTCAATGCCAGTGGCTGCTGCTTCTCGGTAAGGGGATGGCCGGGCCAGGTGATGACGCACATTGGCTGTTTGCGCAACATCACCGTACGCACGGCGGGATCGATAGGCGGACGGTATGCCAAGCCGATGTGAGCCTGATCACTTGCCAGCATCCGCACGGTGTCGACGGCATTGGCGAACTCCAGCGTAACCACCAGCTTGGGGTGCTGCTGGCTGAAGTCCTGAAGCACCCAGCGGACTAATTCCTCGCGGAAACCCTCGCCCGCAACAATGTGAATCTCACCTCTCTCCAGACCCTTGAGTTCGGAAATCTGAGTCAGCAGCAATGCTTCGCTTGATCGCCGCTCACGACAATGGTTGATCACCAGTTTGGCAGCTTCCGTAGGGACGATACCCCTGCCGTGGCGCTGTAGGAGTTGCACCCCCAACTCGCTTTCCAACTGGTGGATTTGCCGGCTGACAACTGAGGGCTCGATATTCAGACGATCCGCTGCGCCTCGGATCGAGCCGGCTTCTGCGACCTCTGAAAAATAGTGAAGTCGCCGTTCATTAAGGCCGATTTTTTGCAATTAGGGCTCTCCTGTCTGTTGACTTAAAGTCAACACTCGCAAGCGAAGATCGCTATTGTTTGAAGTTTCTGCGCTCCCCATACTTTCTGTCAATTGGGCGATGCCAAGCTCATTTAATCGACACAATAAAAAAATGCGGAACTTGTGAGGACTTCACTATGGCTCAGGCCGCAATACTGATTACACCGACCTCCCCCGATGACCTCGCCCTACGCAAGATGTATCGCAAAATCAGTTGGCGCCTATTGCCCTTTCTGTTGTTGTGCTATGTCCTCGCCTATTTAGATCGGGTCAATATCAGTTACGCCAAGATTGCGATGCAGCAGGAATTCGGTCTGACCGATGCAGCTTATGGATTGGCGGCAGGGATTTTCTTTATCGGTTATGTAATGTTCGAAGTGCCGAGCAATCTCTGGCTGGCGCGGGTAGGAATACGTAAGACGCTCAGTCGCATCATGTTGTTGTGGGGGGTGGCTTCAACCTCGATGCTGTTTGTGCATGACAGCACTACCTTTTATGTCCTGCGGTTTTTTCTAGGGGTGTTTGAGGCTGGATTTGCTCCGGGCATGATCCTCTATCTGACCTTCTGGTTTTCAGGTAAGCGTCGCGCTCAAGTAATGGCGTGCGTCCTGTTGGCAGGGCCAGTCTCGAACGTCATCGGTGGACCATTGTCGACCTGGATTATGGGAACTTTCGCCGACATTCATGGTTTGGCGGGATGGCAGTGGATGTTCATCCTCGAAGGGGCGCCTTGCATTCTTTTGGGTATCGCGGCGTTCTTCTTTTTGAGTGACTCGCCGGAACAGGCCCAATGGCTGAGCAAAGAAGAGAAACGGCTGCTGGCGAATGATCTGGAGCAGGTGCAGGCGTCAAAACAACATACTTTCGCTGCCGCCTTGAAAGACTGGCGAATTTACCTGATGGCCCTCATTTACTTCTGTCTGATCTGCGGTCTGTATACCGTCAGTTTCTGGCTGCCGAGCATACTGCGGGACGCTGGCGTAAAGAATATTTTCGAGATCGGGCTCTATTCAATGATCCCTTACAGCGCCGCCATTTTCGCGATGCTGATCAATGCTCGGAGTTCCGATCGCCTGGGCGAGCGCCGCTGGCACGGCGCAGTACCCGCCTTTCTGGGCGCAATCGGCTTAGTGCTGACCGGTTTCAGTTCCGGCAACCTGACGTTGGCGCTGTGCAGTATTACCCTCGCAACGCTATCCACATACTCGGCCTATGCCGTGTTCTGGGCTGTGCCCTCCAGCTACCTCAAAGGTACTGCCGCCGCTGGAGGCATAGCCCTGATCAACAGCATCGGTGCCTTCGGTGGCTTTGTCAGTCCTTCCATCATCGGTGCTCTGAAGACCTTCACCGGCTCGTTCGCTGCGGGGATGGCCGTAATGGCCGTCCTTTTAGTGATCGGCGGTCTTTGCACGTTGGCACTGCGTTTACCGGCCCAGGCTCAACCGTAGGAGCCGGGGATGCATCCCAACTGACGGCACTCCTGCACTCCATTATTCACCGCTAGGAACTCACTGTGATGAAGACTGAACCTCACTACTGCAAAGTCGATGATTTACGCCCTCAAACTGAGGAGCTGACACGTATTCGCCGCCATATTCACCAGCATCCGGAAATGGCCTACGAGGAGTTTCAAACCGCCAAACTCGTTGCAGAGCGCTTACGGGCCTGGGGGTTCAGCGTAACCGAAGGCGTTGGTGAGACCGGTGTGGTAGGCAGCCTGACGGTAGGCGCCGGCAAGAACATTGGCATACGAGCAGACATGGATGCTCTGCCGTTGACCGAGCAGACCGGCTTGCCTTACGCCAGTGTCCATCAGGGAAAAATGCATGCCTGCGGCCACGACGGCCATACCACCATGCTGCTTGGGGCCGCTGAATATCTGGCGCGCACACGAAACTTCCGCGGAACGGTGCACCTCTATTTTCAACCCGCAGAGGAGAAGGGCTTCGATAGCGGCGCGCAACGCATGGTAAATGATGGCTTGTTCGAACGCTTTCCCTGTGATGCCGTGTTCGGAATGCACAACCACCCCGGCGAGGCTCCGGGCACCTTCCTGTTTAGAAGCGGACCGTTCATGTCGGCGAGCGACAAGGTCGCGATTACCATTCATGGTCTCGGAGGCCATGCGGCTCGCCCACACCTTACGGTAGATCCGGTTGTGGTGGCTTCCAGCATCGTCATGTCGCTGCAGACCATTGTCGCGCGCAATATCAACCCTGTTGAACCCGCTGTAGTCACGGTCGGCTTGCTTCAGGCGGGGGTTGCTAACAATGTGATTTCCAGCAGCGCCTACCTTGAGCTGAGTATCCGCTCGTTCAGCAAGCGGGTCCGTAGCCAGTTGAAAGAGCGCATCGAAGCACTGGTCCACGCCCAAGCAAACAGCTATGGAGCAACGGCCACGATCGACTATATGGAAGGTTACCCGGTGATCGACAACGACCGAGCGCAAACCGAATTTGCTCTGCAAGTAGCACGGGAACTGGTGGGTGATGAGCATGTGATTGCCCATGCCGATCAGCTCATGTCCAGCGAGGACTTCGCTTACATGCTTGAGCAGCGGCCAGGTTGTTTTTTACGCCTGGGCAATGGCGTTGGCGAAGATGGTTGTATGGTTCATAACCCGGCCTACGATTTCAATGACAAAAACTTGCCAATCGGTGCTGCCTACTGGGCGCGCCTAGTGGAACGGTATCTAAACTAAAGCAAAAAACCAGCCCCTCGTCTTGGGCGATCCAGACTCGCCCAAGCCCGGTAAATCTATAGCAAGTCGCCGCTGCGGCTTAAATCACGTATTCATGCTGTTCACTCGTTGTAATGCGTTGGAAGCTTGAGCATGCAGCGCAATGCTGCCCACACATCAATGACCAGCGACCACTTGGCTGGACTGCCTGTCACCTTGCGCAAAGCCGTGGACCCGCGCTCTAGATGCAATGACCAGACTGAGGAGTAGCAGTATCAATAACACCCAGGGAAAGGAACCCACTCCCCACTGGCCGAGTAACACGCCACCCAAGAGTCCCCCGCCAGCGACAGCGCTGTTCCAGACGACGACGTTCATGGAGAGAGCAACATCGGCGCCCTTGCCTGCGGCGTCGGCAAGCGCGGTTTGTAGAAGCGTCGCGGCGCCACCAAAGGTCAGGCCCCAAATAAAAACACCTAGATAAATCGCCACGGCAGAGCCTGAAAACAAGCCGAAGAAAACCGAAACGGCTGCGAAGGTTGCGAGACTGGCCAACACTGTCTTGCGCAGATGCCGATCAACCAGCCGCCCCGTTATCCAGATGCCCGCCAAAGCGGCAACACCAAATACCAGCAGAACCAAACCAACCTCATCGGCCAACCCAGCCCTGGAAACAAACGGCGCGACGTAAGTATAAAGAATGTTGTGAGCCAGCATCCAGGTGAAGACGACCCCCAGCACCGAACGTACACCAGGTGTGAAAAAGACCTGACGCAACGCCATGCGCTGTGAGGAGGATTGGCCAGGGTAGTCCGGCACCTTGATCAGCACCCAGACAATCAACAGCAAGGTCATCCCGGACATCAATCCGAACGCCATGCGCCAGCCCATGAGTCCCCCCAGCCAGGTTCCCAAAGGCACGCCCAGCGACAATGCGATGGGCGTTCCCACCATCGCGACTGCCAATGCGCGTCCCTGCAATTGTGGAGCAACCATCCGTCGCGCATAGCCCGCAATGAGGCTCCAGGCCAGTCCCGCAGAAACGCCGGCAAAAAACCGCGCAATCAAAGTAAGCCAATAGTGGGAAGACAGCGCCGTGAGGGTATTGAATACCAGGAAGCCGACAACTGTTAGCAGCAACACCGTCCTGCGGCGCCAGCTTTGCGTGGCAATAGTCAGCGGAATTGCTGCCAGCAGTGACCCCAAGGCATAAACGGTCACCATCTGCCCGGCCAAAGATGCCGAAATACCAAGCCCGCTGCTGATCTCGGGCAACAAACCCGCGGGCAATGTCTCAGTCACAATGCAAATGAAACCTGTCATCGCCAGTGCCAGTAATGCTCCAAGCGGAAGTTTCCCGCTCTGCGGCTCATCTGTAGTCATTCGATCACTCCCACTAATATACTGATCGGTATAAATATAGGGAGAGGCCGCAGGGTAGTCAATAACTTATGTATCGATTAGTATTTAAGTAACTCTGGAGGAGATCCGACATGGCACAGATGGGACGCCCGCGCACGTTTGACCGTGACCTGGCAATCACTCAGGCACTGCATTTATTTTGGGAGCATGGATACGATGCGACATCCCTGAGTCAGCTTAAGGCTAATATTGGTGGAGGCATCACCGCGCCGAGCTTTTACGCGGCGTTTGGCTCCAAGCAAGCCCTGTTCAACGAGGTAATGGAGCGCTACCTCACTACGCACGGTCGGGTCACCGACAGCCTGTTTGATACGACCCTGCCACCCAAGGAGGCGATTGAACTCACCCTTCGCCGGTCAGCGAAAATGCAATGTGAGCCCGATCATCCCAAGGGCTGTCTGGTGTCGTTGGGCCTGATGAGCGCTTGCTCGGACGAAAGCAAGGCCATTTCAGAACCTCTCGCACAGGCCAGGCGCTTAACCCGCGCAGGCATGGTTGCCTGTATCGAACGTGCTATCGCGGAGGGCGTGTTACCTGCGACCATTACCCCAGACACCCTCGCCGCGGTGTTCGACAGTTTCCTTCTGGGCTTGTCTACATTGGCGCGCGATGGTCTTCCACATGCCACGCTGGATGCCGCAGTGACTCAAGTGATGGGGATATGGGATAGCCTGTGTATTGTTCCCGACGGTCAATGAGCCAGACTCTCAAACGTCAGGAACCTTCCACGTGGTGATGGGCAACTTCGCCTGCAACTGAACACTTAGGTTCTGCTGACCAGCTTCAATTCATAACCGCCTGCGCAACAGGTGTGGACGTGTCCAATTCCCATTACGTGCGGTCCCGTCACCAGCATGTCCTCATTCGCGAGCCGCTCCAGCAATCGAACTCTCGTGTCGAGGGCCTGGACTGGGTCCATGTCAAAACCGATGCTCCAATGCGGATAGCGCAATTGCAAGAGTGTCGAATGTATGACATCTCCCCAGATCAGCACACGCTGGCCACCGCTCTCAATCTGGATGCCACTGTGACCTGGCGTATGCCCGTGAAGTGGGATCAAGCTGACGCCAGGAATGACGTGTGCATCGGCAGGTAGTGCCTTGATACGTGGCGCATAGGCCGTCAATGCCGAGTTTGCCAATTTGAACAGGCCAGCCTGCGACATCTGAGGATGTTTTTCAGGAGCCGTCGGGTCGGTCCAGAACGCCAACTCCTCGTGCGAAAGAAAGAGCGTCGCGTTGGGATACAACGCACTACCGTCCTCTTTGATAAGACCGCCAACATGGTCCTCATGCATATGAGAAATAATAACGCCTTGAATCTGGTCAAGCGCATAGCCAGCAGACAGCAACGCCGCCGATGCTTTTCCGAAGCGAGGTCCCAACTCGCGACCACAACCGGCATCGATCAACCAAAGCTCGTCGTTTTTCTTCAAAAGGAATGCGTTGATCGGCTCAGGAACCGGCCCCGATGCGGGGAGACCTGCACTTTTGAATAATGCAGCCCCCTCTTCCGAGGCCGCGGCTTTAATCATGTCCGTACTGCATAGAAAAATTCCGTCCAGTAACGTGACTAGTGTGAATTCGCCGATAGTGTGCTCTTCAATCATTTCTTTATTCTCCAGATTGACCAGGGTAGGTACGCCGCAAGCGTCTTTACGCTCGCGCTCCAACCTTTGAGTGGTGGGTAAATTGCACGAGCAACGCAGCTGCGGAAGCGATCAAGGCCATGGCCATCACCGCGGTCCAGCCGCCGGACTGCCAGCCGATGCTGCCTGCGGCGGAACCGATGGCGCCGAAGGCGAATTGGGACGCCATGAAAATGGTGTTGAAGCGGCCTCGGGCGGTGCCGGCGAGTGCGAGGATTCGCGACTGGTTGTAGATAAGAGACATCTGCAAACCGGTCGTCATCAGAATGGCTCCGACGCTAAGCCCCACCAGATTCACGAACGCGATCATTACGACAAAGCTCGCCACGACAAGGCCGATACCGACGTGACCGGCGTACTGGCCAGCAAGGCGCAACCCCAGTGGGGCAAGCATCACCCCGCCGAGTGCCACCACGCCGAAGAGCCCCGCAGTCCCACTGTTCAACCCAAACCCAGGGCCTTGCAGCAGGAGCGTGAGAATTGTCCAGAACGCACTGAAGCCGAAGAAAACGAGGCTTTGCACCAGTGCGGCCTGGCGAAGTTCAGCGCCATCGCGCACGACCCCAAACAATGAAACAAGCAACTCAATGTATGAAGCGCGGGATTGCGGTTGGCTGGTTGGAAGTTTCGCCGCGAGCCCTGCAAGCATCATCAGAGAAAGCACAGCGCCCAAGAGGAACATCGCGCGCCAGCTGAAATAGGCGCCCACGAAGCCGCTGATCACCCGAGCCAGCAACACCCCAACAAGCAGCGCGCTGGTGATTGATGCGAGAACTCGTTCCCGACTGCTTGGCGGGGATAATTCAGATGCGAGCGGGATGATGTGCTGGGCAATCGTCGCGAACACCCCAATCATGATGGACGCCATTGCAAGGCTATACAGCTCGGGGGCCGCGCTCGCGCAAAGCGTCGCTACCGTGAGCCCTATGCATTGAATGAGGATCAGCCGTCGACGGTCGATCTTGTCGCCTAGTGGCACCAACAGAACCAAGCCCAACGCGTAACCAATCTGTGTCGCAATCGCGACGAGACTGACCTTGGTACCTATCCCGAAGCCGTCCGCAATCAGTCCGAGCAAAGGCTGGTTGTAATACTGGGTGCCTACTGACAAGCCGGTCGCTGCTGCAAGTAACAGTACAAGCCCCCGGCTCATGCCTGCGCCCTCAGTTTCCTGCTTGAGCTCTATAGATGGGGCGTTCATAACATGATCCTCCAGGCAGCGGGGTGCCATTACCTGAGGTAAAACTCAGGCAAGCAAAAATTCGGGGTATGTGGTTTGTTGCGCTTACAGCCTTAGCGGCGGCTGAGAGGCATGCCGAACAAAACTCGTTTGTCCGCAGGATTTATCGATACATCATCAAGGCCCAGGTCAGTTCCGGTGTGCCACTCGCGCGGCCGCCCGTCGCACTGATCAGGACGCCCTGCCGCAACGCGGCCTGCCAATGGGTCCTGGAAGACTGTGATCTGCCTTCGCTGCGACTTCCGACCAATTCATAGCGGACAGCGCGACGCCTTGGTAATCGTCAAGAATTGCTACTTTCATCACGTCACGTTCCTATATCCGATTTGGTCCGCAAGCACGTCTAAACCAAGGCTCCATACCAATGCCTGGGTGCGATGCGTGAGATATTGACCGATCGATACATATCTGACAAATTGCTGTTCGTGATGGCATCTATCTCTGCGAGAGATGTAAATGACAACCCTTCGGACCCTCGATCTAAATCTCCTGCATGTGTTTTCCGTGCTCATGGAGGAGAAAAGTGTCAGTAAGGCCGCTGCACGACTATTTATTGGCCAACCGGGTCTTTCGGGCGCGCTGCGACGCCTGCGAGAGACGTTGGACGATGAGTTGTTTGTACGTGTTGGACGAGGTCTGCAGCCAACGCCCAGGGCACTCGCGATTGCACCGGAGATCGCCAAGGCGTTATCTACCATCGAACACGCAGTGCGGGCGCCAGGGGTGTTCGATCCCGCCACATGTGAAGGTGAATTCCGCATTGGCATGTGTGACAACTTCGAGGTAGCACTACTTGGGGCCCTCGCGGCTCGAATCCGCGAACTCGCACCGCGCTCGCGCGTATTGGCAGTCGCCTCGACGAAGCGCGATTCGGTTCAACTTTTAGAGCTGGGCGCTTACGACGTCAGCGTTTCCGTTCACGAAAACCCACCTTCGTGGCACATGTGTGAGTTGCTATTCCAACAACGTCTTGTCTGCCTTTATGACCCCAGGCAGCTAAAACTGACATTGCCGCTGAGCATCAAAAGCTATGCGAAGGCCCAACATGTCATCGTGTCGTCGGAAGGCGACGGCGCGACAAACTTGGACAGCGTGCTCAGCGCTGCCGGGGTCAGGCGCAACATCGTCGCAGGCGTGTCGAGGCACGCGTCAATTGCGCCGTTATTGCTGTCGGTACCGGCGATTGCAACTGTTCCCGAGATCACGGCTTATTGCATGGCGCCGCTTTACGGCCTTGAGGTCACCGCCGCGCCCTTCGAACTGCCTATGGAGCAAATCTCGATGTTGTATAGGCGCACTGATCAAATGGATGGCCGCTCTATTTGGTTCCGGAATATTCTTAAAGAGGTCATATCAGAGACATTAACAAGTCGCACGACGCTGGATGCAGTCGTGCGACTGTCTTGACTTGATCGCCCCCTCTGGACGTGCAAGGACGCGTATCACGATGTCTGAGCATTTTCTCCCTAAGCTCTTGCTCAAAGGTTTGTGATAGCTGCCAGCCATCCGGCGATGGTTGGAGAGTATCTAGAAAACCCGGGGCGATTCAGACCTCACCAAAACCAATACGGCAAAAACTTGGGTGTCGGCTCGTTGGCCAACTCCAAATGGTAAGTAACAGAGTTAAAGAAAAACATGTCCAGTATGAGAAAGGCGATAGCACCAAAAGAGAAAATCACAAATTCACGATGTGGATGCACGCTGAAACGTGTCACCATCCAAGGCCTAACGGCAACAAGGGCAATCAACCCCATGGACGCACCGAGATAGTTCGGCTGAAGTGGAGTCGTCGCATACAGACCATGAATAAACGCAAGCAGTAACACTCCCAGGCCAACCACTGGCAGGTTTAAGCAAAACCGCAGCAGTTTGTCTCGGATACTTGCAAAGAGAGCGCTGCGATCCACGAAGATGTAGGCAGCCAACAAGGAAATAGCGGGTGTAATTGAAAGTATGTAACGCGCCTTCTTGGAGCTTGGAATCGTGAACAGTACGATCACCACAAGGAGCCAGCCCGAGAGATACAAGAGCATGTTCGTGGCTGGATCAGGTGAGCGTTCAAAAAAGCACTTCCCCTTCTTGGCGATAACGCTCAAAGCGATAAGAGCTGTTACGCCATAGGTCAGCAAGCCGGCAGAGAAATAGAAGTAATAACGAGGCGCGTGGTCACTGCCAAACCGCCCCAGCCCTTGCATGATCAATACCTCTTGTAGAAACGCGTCTCCACCTTGTACGTAGGCAGCCCATGTCAGCACCGCAATGCCTGTGGCCAGGACCAAGCCTGCCAGCAAGCAAAACACAACCAGCATGCGCCATTGCTTGCTCAAAAAATAATAAGCGGCGACCACACTGGCGGGGCCGATCAGACCAATGGGGCCACGAAATGCAAAGCCCAGCGCAAGGCCTGCGAGCACAAGCAGCACGCGGAAACGTTGTTTGTATACCTCTCCCGTGTAGGCCAGATAAAAACACACCACTGTAAAAAGCGCGGGGTATATATCCAGTGCCAAGGAGTTCACGCCGTCCAGAAATGACCAGGTGAACAGGGCAAACACAACACCATATGCGCCCCATTTTTTCTCATGCAATGCACCGAGCTTGTAAACAAACACCAGCATCAAGGCCGCGGCAACACAGAAGGGAAGGCCCATTGAAAGAATCGATACACGACCAAACGGCAAAGAAACCAGATAAACAAGTAGCGTATTGATCACCGTGTAATCGGGATATGGCCGCAGATCATCCGCAATTGGAAACAGCGTCACCCCATGCGCGAGCATATATTGAGCAAAATCGACAAAGCGCGTTGTGTAATTGAGCACAGCAGGCTTGTATTGCAGCACTGCAAACACGAGAAATGTCAATATAAAAATAAATGAGCATGGCTTTTTTACAGCCATTTCCTTTAGCACTTTCATGTGGACCTGCTATCCCAAAAAACTCGCAGGCTAGCATTTTGCTTTTTGCGCCATCCAGACAAAAACAGTGAAAACTTGTTAAACACATGCGACCTATTGACTCAACTAATCAACTAGCATGCGAGTTCTGAACATCAGCTGAACACACTCTAAAAACATGCAAACAGCCCAGCAGCGGTATTGACTCTCTCACCAATAAACTCTATGGATTCGCCAATTTCGAACTATCGAGCACGGACTAGCACGTACATCGGCGTCATGTTGCATCCAGGGAAATCCCCCGCCGTCGGGTGATATTCGTCATTGCCCGTGTTGTAACCCACCGCACGGTCTATGGCAGCGCCGACCACCGTGGGCTCCAGATCATCAAGATAGAACGGGCCCTCCAGGCCAATGCATCGTAAGCGATCCATCACCTACACATTCAAAGCCGCCCATTGAAGCCTGATGCTGTGCTCCCGATCTCTTTACGGAGCCAGCACCTCATGATGCGTCCCGACGCCAAAGTCGAAAAAGTCTACCTCTACCCCAAGCCCGTGGATTTTCGAAAATCCATCGACGGCCTCGCCGCCCTGGTCGAGCTGGATATCAAGGTGGCGGTATTCGACCCGGTACTTTTTGTTTTTCTAAATCGCCCCCGTAACCGGGTGAAAATCCTTTACTGGGAGCGCAATGGCTTTTGCCTTTGGCTCAAGCGCCTGGAGTCCGAGCGTTTCAAAACCTCGCCCGACGCGACTGACGAAGCCATCGTATTGAGCGTCCAGGAACTGAACTGGCTGCTTGACGGTTTTGACCTGTGGCGCAACCGTCCGCATCAGGTTTTGACGCCGCGATTTGTTGCTTGATTGGGTATAATCCGGGCCATGACTTCGATGCCCGACAACCATCCCGATGACCCGGCTGCGCTCAAGCAATTACTTGCTCAGATGCAGTCGAAAGTCGCTCTTCTTGAAGAGGAAAATGCACTGCTTCGTCAGCGCCTGTTCGGACGAAAATCTGAGCAAACCGTTGATCCGATGACACCACAGCTGCCGTTGTTCAATGAAGCTGAAAGTATCGCCACGCCAGTGCCCGTTGATGCTGAGGAAGAAGTTGTCGCCCCGACCAAACGTCGTGGCAAACGCAAGCCTCTACCCGCTAACTTGCCACGAATCGAAGTCATCCACGAACTCCCCGAACACGAACTGACCTGCATTTGCGGCTGCCGCAAACATACCATCGGCGAAGAAACCAGCGAACAGCTGGAGATCGTGCCGATGCAGATCCGGGTGATCAAACACATCCGCAAGGTCTACGGCTGCCGTGGTTGTGAAACTGCACCGGTCACCGCCGACAAACCCGCGCAACTGATCGAAAAAAGCATGGCCAGCCCCAGCGTGTTGGCCATGTTGCTGACCGCCAAGTATGTCGATGGCCTGCCGCTGCACCGTTTCGAAAAAGTCCTCGCTCGCCACGGTGTCGATATCCCGCGTCAAACCCTGGCGCGCTGGGTGATCCAGTGCTGCGAACACTTCCAACCGCTGTTGAATCTGATGCGTGATCGGTTACTGGAAAGTCCGATTGTTCACTGCGATGAAACGCGAGTGCAGGTGCTCAAAGAGCCAGGTCGAGACCCGACCAGCCAATCCTGGATGTGGGTACAAGCCAGCGGCCCACCGGCGCGACCAATCCTTCTTTTTGACTACACCACCAGTCGAGCGCAGGAGGTGCCGTTGCGGCTGCTCGGCGACTATCGTGGCTATTTGATGACTGACGATTACGCCGGCTATAACGCCTTGGCCGCGCAGCCGAGTGTCGAGCGTTTGGCTTGTATGGCCCATGTACGGCGCAAGTTTGTCGATGCGCAGAAAGTGCAGCCCAAGGGTAAAACCGGTCGGGCCGATGTTGCGCTGACGATGATCAACAAGTTGTACGGTATCGAACGTGATTTGAAAGAAATGACGGATGAGCAGCGCTTTGCCGGTCGCCAGGAAAAGAGCTTGCCGGTGCTCGCGCAGTTGAAAAGCTGGCTGGAGAAAACTCAGCCGCAAGTCGCATCGCAAAGTGCTCTCGGCAAGGCGCTCAGTTATCTGGGTAGCAACTGGAGCCGGCTGGAACGTTACGTGGAGGCCGGTTTTTTACCGATCGACAACAATGCCGCCGAAAGAGCGATAAAGCCGTTTGTCATAGGGCGCAAGGCATGGTTATTCAGCGATACGCCCAAGGGCGCCACCGCCAGTGCGCAGATCTACAGTCTGGTCGAAACGGCTAAAGCCAACGGCCAGGAGCCCTATACGTGGCTGCGCCACGTACTGGAGCGATTACCGCAGGCTGAATCAGTTGAAGATGTTGAGGCGTTACTACCCTGGAATTGGAGGGCATCATGAATATCAACATTGATCATCTGAGCGTCGATGAGTTAGTGACATTGAATCATCACATTATCGAACGGCTGAAGATGTTGGAGTCATTGGAGGCTCATAAATCGATGATGCAGTTCCATCCGGGAGCACGGGTAAGCTTCGATTCACCCAATGGTGAGCGCCTGTCCGGTACCGTCATGAAGTTCAACCGCAAAACCGTCACAGTGGTAACCGACACCGGCCAGCGCTGGAATATTTCGCCGCACTTACTGTCACCGATCAAAAACGTACAGGCGGGGATGGTGGTGGATATCAGGCCGAAAAAATGAAGTAACTGTGCCGAGAATCGTCTCCGCGCCAGCATGATTTGATTCCTCCCCACCTCAGGCGCCGTCTGTTTGGATAGGTGGGGTTTATGGATCAGTTACAATGCATCACCAGTTCACAATCACCGGCAACCCGGGACGGAAATCGTGTGCCTGGCCGCTGGCGCCATGATCGATTTCCAGTAAGAGCAGGTGTTCATCACCCTGAACGATTTCAAATCCTTTCAGCTGGTTTGCGCAGGTGGCAGCGGTCGAAAACGCGTGGTGGTCGGGCGTGATAACGCGCAACGATGTCATCTCGCGAAAGCCGTTGGGATGTTCAAACGGCTGCGCTCGCTCAGCAGGCGCCTCATCTGGCCTCTTGGCAAACGAAAGAAAAAACCACATCGGTTCGGATATCGGCGCATGCCCTACGTCGACTTTCAGCGCGGCGGGTAAGTAAACAGGTAGATATTCCCAGACCGGAAACAGTGGCTTCTCGTCGACGCTGGAGGGCCTGAAGCAAATGCCAAAGGGTGAAGCGAGCCCATCCGTACACGTGAGGCGGTCAAAGAGTTGGGTTGGCGCGGTTAACGGACTTTGAGCTTCCAACTCATCGGTGAGATGTAAAAGCTCGATGAATGAATTTCGCCAGAAGAACCTTCTATTGGCCGTGCCTTGGCCGGGGTGGACGTTTGGCGTTCCTTCAGCAAGCCCGAGGGTTTTCAAAGCATCAGCGCCTTGGCCGTCATCATTCACACAAATAAAGATGTGATCCACTTCCATCGTTAATTCCCTTTAATCCCAGGCGTTGATTGCCCAACCATGCGGCCACAGGTTAACAACCTCACTCGCCCGCTGCATCGGTGCGTAATTGCATGGACTTAACCAGTCGTTTGCATCGAATTTGACCAGCGCACTGGGTGGCCTTGACCGGCAAAAAACGGCCGATTCTGTTGAAAAAGTCGGTTATCCAAAACTGCCTGGCCATTGCCTAGTGAGAACGCCATTTTTGCACGCTGCTGCGTGAAATCTGCTTCTGGAAACCTCAGCCAAAAGTAAAGATTTCATTCTCGGACGCATGCTTTTCTGCTGCGGAAACCGTGGTCGACTTTTTCAACAGAATCGGCCAATTGCGGACATTGACTAACGTTTGGTTAAGGGGCTGGCTTTAGCTCATCCCAGTGAGCCAAGCAAGCGGCCTTGAACCATTTCTTATGTGTGTTTCTCAGTCGCCCAGATTCTAATATCATTTTTCTTGATGTCCTTGTTTTTATATAGATACTCGGCAGGCATTGAGTACTCATCGCCCTCGTATTTAAATAGAAAATCAGTGTTGCCTATTAACTTTCCATCCTCATTTACGAATCTGTTGTACAGATGTTTTTTGAGATCCTCGAAACAAACAATTGCTTTAGAGCGCATGTCGATTTTATATCGCATTATTGACACATTGATGTCGACTACCCTTTCAAAGCTTGCAGCCTCTAAAATGGAACTAGCTGCCTCGGGGAATATAATTTTGTATGACGACCATATTACTGATTTATCATTTAAGCATAATTTATTTTCATTCTTGACTATTCGCCCCAGCATAGAGGCCAAGCTATTCAAAGTGCCAAAATGGTTTAGCTCAACAGATAATACACCCTTGGTTATTATTATTTTTCCACACTCAGACAGCGAGCCCTTTTGATGTAACAACTTATTTCTTATGCTTGATAAATTGTCGTATATTGCAATTATTAACTGTGAAGTTAAGTCTTCGCCTGCTTTTTCCCTAAGAATCTTCAGCTTCGTTTTGAATGGCTCGTCACTTAACCCAAATCTCAATGAAATCGTCACATCTAGATAGTCAAAGACCAAAGGAGCTATCGCTAGGTGCTCTAGTGCAGACAGCCTAATAAGCTCAGGCTTTCCAGTAATAAGCGAATGTCTTGATTCAGCCCCGTTATCAGTCCATGTTTGAATCTGATGAGAAACTAGAGAGTCCCAAAAGCTGTATCGGCCAAGCAGGGTTTCAATGAATTTTTGCTTAACGATTAAAAAATCTTTATTCACATTGCAACCCGAATTAATCCACGTAACGTTTGGTTAAGGTAGGGGCTTTAGCCCGTCCCAGCGAGCGAAGCGAATGATTTGAGCGCATTGTTATATGCGGACCTTTACGGTACGTCGAACAATATTTGCCAATCTTCATCTGGATCAAAGGAGCCTGGCTTACCGTCGTCGTCGCACCACGAACCAAAGAAATCTTCTACGTGACCTTCAGACATGATATGGAGAATACTTGTTGGTGCCGGATGTTTTCGCGCTAAATACCCGAGCCGATAACGGTCCTCCTTATCGTGGAAATGTATGCCTTCCATCTCTATATCGGTGACTTGCGAAACTATTTTGTCTTGCAATGCGAAAGATTCGGTTACGTTTTTCTCGATCGATGCTTCAAGCAACTCTGACTGCAATTGGGCAATTTCGAGAAAGAAACGGGAGTATTCGTAGATGTCGAAGTCTGGTTTCGGAAATCGATCACCGCTGGACGGCGCTCTGTACGAGATCAGCTCTCTAAATGCCTTGAGATGAAAAACCGCCTTCTTTACACGTACCGATAACTCTCGATTGAAATTTGCGATTTCGTCGCACGCGACATTAATTGTTTTTGAGTGAGTCATAAACAAGATCTCACCGTCATTCCATACCGCGTTTGGACTGCTGAATGCGATTGCACGAAGAGAATGCATGACGGTGTAGTAGCTAAGGTAAGACGTTACTGCTCGTAGATTTTTTTCTTCAGCATATCTTAAGCTTTGAGCCATCACTGAAGCAGCCAACACCATTTTGGCTGAATAGTAAATCCGCACCGTCCACTCAGAGTTCAGGTCTGCATTCCAGTTTTTAGTAAGCAAAGCAAATTGCTGCATTAATTTTTGTGCGCGACTGGAAACATTTTTTTCTTCGCAAAGCATTGGGAGCTTTTGAAACTGGTACCACCAATCTCGGTCTGCATATCGCGTGCGAGCGCCTAGCAGTTTTCTAACCTGAATGTGAGTCATCCGCTGAATCTCAAAATCATATAAGGAATGGTTACGCTACTAATTAGCTGACGCTATGTCCAGTGGCTGCTTTTGGCCGACTCCTGCCCGCTGTGACCGGCAAAGAGCTGCAGGGAGCGGTCGGCCGACAGCATCAATACGTGGTCTGTCCCCGATAGTTTCAGCGGCACGAGGGGGCAATCCGTCCGAGCGGATCATAGACGCTGGGCTCTGAATCAAAGAATTTCGGTGATGCCCGGCTTACGCCGGGCTTATGAAGCAATCACGCTTCGGCGGGTTTAGCACGATATTTATTGACGTTATCTACTAGTAGTTGAATAGATGCAACATCCGTCTTAATTTCTTCCAATCCCGCTACTGGCATGTCTTTATTCATAGCCTGAAGATGCGCCTCTGTCATCCTATGGCCCTTTTTCCACAAAATTACAATATCATCAGCGTCTTGCTTTCGAAGTCCCGTAATCTTATGCAAATTCCCGACACCAACCATGTCACTAAACCTAGTAATAACTCCATTTAATACGACATCCTCTACGACCTTCTCTACCGTCGCACGTATGTCGCTATAAAGAATTCGCACATCTCGCACTAATTCTTCGCCTGGATAAACGGGCCATGGCTCCATTTTTTTTACTCGAGCTTCAAGCTGGCGAATCCGTTCTTTATATCCAGTTTTATCCCACGGCAACCCCTGCTTGACTACTCCAGCAGCATCTCCCACCCATTCTAGATGGTGAACAAGGTGAGGAATCTCTTTCGCCTCCCCTAACGAGTCGATTAATTCACTCAGAAAGGATATATCATGCGTCAAAACAATCACCTGCCTAAAAGCAGCTTCCTCAACTAATCGTCGAGCAACTTGACGTCGCCTCACGTGATCAAGAGACGATACGGGATCATCAAATATAATCCCACCTCGGTGATCCGAAAGTTTAAGTTCCGCTAAAAATGCTCCAAGCGAAACCGCTCGCTGCTCACCTTCACTCAGAACTTGCTCTATTTTTTTTGCAGCAGGCAGATCGAGCAACAGCGTGAATTTTACGGTGCCGCGATCAACTCTTTCCTTGAGTTTGGTTTTTATATGGCCAATACCCAGCTTGATAAACTCCTCATCGAGAGCTTTTCTCAAGGAGTCGGTTATTATTTTCCCCGCTATATCTTTAGATTTCGCTGAAATAGCTCTAGGATTCAATTGTCCCTTACACCCATCAAGCTTGGTACGATAGACAATACGACCATGAAGGGCCAGTACAGCCTCAACTATCAGAGCAAGAGCTGCACGAGACTTCAGCTCGGCTAACTCATTTGATAGCTTTTTGAGCTTTTCGGGATTCGACGCCTTTTTATAGAATCTGGCTTTCCAAAGTTTAATGGCTGCAACTTTACGAAGTTCGCTAACAGGACTAGCATCTAGGTCTGGGACGTCGTCAAAATTTACAGAGCGGGCTGCTTTCAACATCCATGCTTTGTAGCCATTAATTTGATCTTGATAGTTCTTAAGTCGATCGACCAACCCTTCTGCCTCTCCCCCTAGCTCTACTGCCAGGGCTTGGCTAAAGCCGAAATCCAAATTTGAGCGATCTATCTGATCCAGAACATCATCAAGCGCTGTTTTTTTCTCCGAAGCAAGCTTAGTTGCATTTTCTTTTATAAAATCATTGAACCGGCGCATTCTTCCTGCGGCTGGTTCTACCGATTGTTGACAGAGCACACAGACAGCATCTTCCTCACAATTAGGGAAGTCATGACCTAGATACGCAACACTTGTAGAGTACTTCTGCGCAGCAAGAAACAATTCTTTCCAAATAGCTTCACCAGAGCCTGGCAAGAGATCATCTTCGACCCTAAGCGCTCGTGCAGCAGCATCCACGCCCTCTGTAGCATCGCACGATTCTTTAACCAAACGCTTAAGCTTATCTAAGGCCTTCCCCGTCGTGTACTTCTCTTTCTTCAGAATTGTTTCTGCAAGATTTTTGATGTGAGCGGCAGAAGTCTTCAAATTTTGGTATTTCAATATAGGATCGGGCTCTGCTATCGCTAACTCCAGATTACTGAGCCTGTCTCGCTCTTCCTGCGAAAGCGTACCCAGACGGACAATATTCTCCCTACTTGTCTTTTCTCCAAAGTTTTCGAGCAACCTGCCGACGGTAGTTTCTTTGTTAAACCCAGCAAGAATGTCGAGCGAGACGTCAATTCCCTTCAACTCGTCATTCATTAAGGCTAAGACCTCTGGCACAACCTTACCTGCCAAAGCCTCAACCACGTCTAATCCCCTTGGAAGGTACGCTGCATCGCCCTCTATTAGGTAAGCGCTCGCGCAAGAGGTATCGAATACACTCACATAAGAAAGCTGTGGAGGGGGCACCGACCCACTTGTCCAATGAAACGTCTGAGCTACCCCGTTCACCGACGCGGTGAACGTCGCCTTGGGTTTACCGGCGCCCACCGCCGCTTTGGTGACATCACCGAGTATCTCACCGCCCCTGTCTCGAGCACGGCAGGCATGTTTCAATACTCGCGCATAACCAGACTTCCCGGCGCCATTACCGCCATAAATCACGGTCACGCCCTTCTCCTCAAAGGAAAGGACTTGGCCTGGCATAATTCTATTGACGTTTTCCAAATCACTCATCGACTTGAGCGTGACGCTTAATGCCGCCTCACCGCCAGCGGGTATGTGATCGGCACTGAGCGGTTTTGCCTGAAGGCCGTCCACGACTTCAATGTCGTTTTCATGCTTCAGAAGCGCGTAAAAATCACGGAAATCCTGAGGACCCAATTGCTCATTGAGCAGCAGCCTTCTGGCTGCATCTCGAAGCCAAAGAGGTAGGTCTTTTTCCGACCAGAGCAGTACGTCATTCAATATCGACATGATTCCTCCATGAACAGCTTGATGCACTAGGCCAACGGCTGGCCAATCGACATTACCAACCGTTCCGAGGATGCAACCCCTGAAGAGAAATAGCTAGCCGAGCGCGTTCACCTTCTACCAGTTCCCAAAAGGGTTTATCAGTTAAGACTGAGTCGTCACGCATTTTATAGACACGCTCGAATGAGGGCTTCTGGCCGATTCTGTTGAAAAAGTCGATCATGGTTTCCACGGCAGAAAAGTACGCGTCCGAGATTGAAATCTTTACTTTTGGCAGAGGTTTCCAGAAGCAGATTTCACGCAGCAGCGTGCAAAAATGGCGTTCTCACTAGGCAATGGCCAGGCAGTTTTGGATAACCGACTTTTTCAACAGAATCGGTCGACTTCTGCCAGTCAAGGCCACCAGTGTGCTGGTCAAACCCGATGCAAACGACTGGGCAAGTGAAATGCAAATGGGTGGTCAGGTGGAATGCAATTACCCAGCATCGGATCAACTCATGTCCAGTTCGAGCAATTGACTGGCCATGTTCAGGAAGTTGGCAAGCGTCGGTGTCGTATCGTCGCGGCGGTAAACCAGGCCGGTTTCCAGATGTGGCGCATTTTCCTCCAAAGCGAGATAGCACACCCCCGAGCGAGCGAGATGGCGCAATGACGCCGGCACCAGCGCGATGCCCATGCCCGCCGATACCAAGCTAATGATCGTCTGCATCTGAATAGCGTGCTGGGCAATATGCAGGCTACCGCCGCACGCGGCGTAGTAGCCGGTGACCAGGTCATAGAACGCCGGTGCCGCACGCCTGGGAAAGACCACCAGCGGGCAAGATATCATCGCGTCCGAAGATAACCGGCCCTCCACATCGACCAGGCGCCCGTCCGCCATCCACGCTTGCGGCACAGCGGCAATCAGTGGCTCGACGACCAAAGACCGGTAGGCCAATTGATCGGGGATCGTGGCCCACGGGTTGGCAATGACAATGCCTGCGTGCCCCTTGCCCTCGAGCAGCGCAGCGATCTGAAGATCACTGGTAGCCTCCATCAACGAAAGTTCCACCGCCGGGTACAGGCTGCGGAACCGTTGGACCAGCACGGGAAGAATGCTGTAGTCAGCGGTACTGACAAACGACAGCTCCAACCCGCCGGCATCGCCGCGAAGGATGGCTTGCGCTGTATGACCCAGCGCATCGATAGCCCCCAGCGCGGCCCGCACCTGAGGTAGCCATTGCTCGGCGAACGGGGTCAGCGCCACGCTGCGCTTGGTCCGTACAAACAGCGAGGCGCCGACTTCGCGCTCCAGCGCCATGATCGACTGGCTCAACGGCGGCTGGGTCATGCACAGGCGTTGCGCTGCCAGGCTGAAATGCAACGTCTGGGCGACAGCGACAAAATGCCTGAGCTGGCGAACATCCATTCCTTATACCTCCAGAGACTTAATAAGCATTAAATAATATATTTCACAGCCATCCAACCGATCTTTAGCCTGAGTCCATACCGTCAGCCCAGGAGGACTCAATGCCCGCTTATCGTTCGAGAACCACTACCCATGGCCGCAACATGGCCGGTGCCCGCAGCCTGTGGCGCGCCACAGGCATGACCGATGACGACTTCGGCAAACCCATCATTGCCATCGCCAACAGCTTTACGCAGTTTGTTCCAGGCCACGTACACCTCAAGGACCTCGGCCAACTGGTTGCCGGCGAAGTGATGGCGGCCGGTGGCGTGGCGAAGGAGTTCAACACCATCGCCGTCGACGACGGTATCGCCATGGGCCATGACGGCATGCTTTATTCACTGCCCTCGCGGGAACTGATCGCCGATGCCGTTGAATACATGGTCAACGCGCATTGCGCCGATGCGCTGGTGTGCATCTCCAACTGCGACAAAATCACCCCCGGCATGTTGATGGCTGCCATGCGCCTAAACATTCCGACCGTGTTCGTTTCTGGCGGGGCGATGGAGGCTGGGAAAGCGGTAATCAAAGGCACGCGCCAGTCTCTGGACCTGATCGACGCGATGGTGATCGCCGCCGACGACGCCTATAGCGACGAGGAAGTCGCCGCGGTCGAACGCGCCGCCTGCCCCACCTGCGGCTCATGCTCCGGCATGTTCACCGCCAACTCAATGAACTGCCTGACAGAAGCGCTTGGCCTGGCATTGCCCGGCAATGGTACGGTGCTGGCGACTCATGTTGAGCGTGAGGGCTTGTTTCGCCAGAGCGGGCGGCTGATTGTCGAGTTAGCCAAACGTTGGTATGAACAGGACGACGCACGCGCGTTGCCGCGCAACATTGCCAACCGCGCGGCGTTTGCAAACGCCATGAGCCTGGACATCGCCATGGGCGGCTCGACCAACACGGTCCTTCACCTGTTGGCAGCTGCGCGCGAAGGCGGCGTGGCGTTCAACATGGCCGACATTGACCGGCTGTCTCGCCAAGTCCCGTGGCTGTGCAAAGTCGCGCCCGCCTGCAGCGATGTACACATCGAGAACGTGCATCGCGCCGGTGGCATCATGGCGATCCTTGGCGAGTTGGACCGCGCAGGCTTGATCGACACAAGCCTGCCGACAATCCACGCGCCCACCTTGAAAGATGCGCTGGATCGCTGGGACATCGCCCGAAGCCCAGACCAGCAAGTGCAGACATTTTTCCGCGCCGCACCGGGCAATGCCCTCACCCAGCGAGCCTTCAGTCAGTCAGCGCGCTGGGATGACCTGGACACAGACCGGTCAACGGGCGCGATCCGATGCGCTGAACAGGCTTTCAGCAAGGACGGCGGCCTCGCGGTGCTGTTTGGCAACCTGGCGCCGGAGGGCTGTATCGTCAAAACAGCCAGCGTCGCCCCCTCCATGTTGGTGTTCGAAGGCAAAGCCGTGGTTTTCGAAAGTCAGGAGGCGGCGGTGGCTGGCATCCTTGGCGACCGGGTGGTGCCTGGCGATGTGGTGGTCATCCGCTACGAAGGCCCCAAGGGCGGCCCTGGCATGCAGGAAATGCTCTACCCCACCAGCTATCTCAAATCCAAAGCGCTGGCCAAGTCCTGCGCGCTTTTGACCGACGGGCGATTTTCGGGCGGCAGCTCCGGCCTGTCCATCGGCCATGTCTCACCGGAAGCGGCGGAAGGTGGACTGATAGGCCTGGTGGAAACAGGGGACGTGATCAAGATCGATATTCCCAACCGTTCCGTTGAACTGAGGGTCGACGAGGCAACGTTGAACCAGCGTTACCACTCGATGGATGCCAAGGAAGGGCAAGCCTGGCAGCCCGCCGCACGGGCGCGAAAAGTGTCGGCGGCACTTCAGGCCTACGCGGCACTGACATCGAACGCGGCTCGTGGTGCGGTCAGGGATGTGACGCAGGTTCAGCATCGAGCTGGCGGCAGGCGAGCATCCCCCCCTGCCTCACCGCGAATCGCAACACTACCGCCAACCGCTTTTCTCGACAGGGACTGAAACAACCGACGGTTCGACTGGGGGACGAATAAGCGTACAGGTGTACGCTTTCTGGCGGGCGCCTATCGTTAGTCAGCGAGATGTCCGTATCCGGCTGCACGGGTGAAGTCGGCCAAATGCCAGATCTCACCGTTCGCCCCCCACGTTCCGTCGACAACCTCCTCGATCTGTATCGAGCTCAGCAACCGGCGCTGATCCCCCGCCGCCAGGTTCGATTGTAGGGTGCCATGCAGTTCACTCACGTAGCGCTGGCGCATCGGTGCATCAAGGACGCCGGCGGGCACCTTGACGATGACCATGCACGGGACAACCTGGGCATGAGGAGCAACGCCTCCGCACAGCCATTGATCGGCCTGCACTTCCTCAATCAACACCCAGCACAACATACGTTGCTGAGGGGCATCGCCCATGTGTTCATTAATCATCGCCACGTCGCTCACGCTTCGAAGCAACTGGTGGCGCTGTGGCAAGTTGAAAGCGCCGGTAGGCACCTTGATCAGGATGTTTGGCATGGCGAAACCTCGCGGTTAACTGGAAGCGCCATTGGGCCAGTTATCCCTTCCCTCGATAAGTGACCGATTCGTCTTCTTTCGGGCATAATCGGACAATGTACGATTTCACTGTCCTCGTCTTTCCAGGGGCGTTCGCCTCGAGCGTCGCAGCCACCCTGGACATCCTCGGCACCGCCGCAATACTTGCGCAGCGCCGCGGCCTTGCCGTGCCGCGCTGGCGCGTGTGTGGGCCGCAGCCAGGGTTGAGTACGCTGGGCCAAGGCATGCTGCTGCAGGTCGACGCGCTGACCACAGATGTCGAGGACAACTCCTGCTGGGTCATTCCGGGCCTCGGCATCAGCGACTTCGACGTGCTGCGGCAGCGGCTTGAGGAAGACGTGGTCCTTCAGACCCTGCCAGCGCTGAAGGCACATGTGAATCAAGGCAAGGAGATTGCCGCCTCATGCTCGGCGGTCTTTCTCCTGCATGCCGCCGGGTTGCTCACGGGGCGACGGGTGACGACTTCCTGGTGGCTCGCCCCTTGGCTGTCGAGCATGGCGCCTGACTGCATTGTCGACCCCAACGTCATGGTGCTCCGCGATCCGCCGCTGACGACCGCCGGTGCAGCCTTCGCACAAACCGACTTGATGCTGCACCTGCTGCGCAGACGTCTGTCGCCGGAACTCGCCGACGCGGTGGGCAAGGCCCTGCTGCTCGATGGCCGGCAATTGCAGTCCCCCTTCATCAACCCGGCAATCATGGCCCAGGGCAATACGCTGGTCGCCAACCTCACCGCCTACATCGAAGCACGCCTGCCCCATCCCCCCAGTGTGCCGAGCCTTGCGGCATACGTCGGCATGTCTGAGCGAACGCTGTCGCGGCACCTTCGAAAAGCAACCGGTCTTTCAACTCGCAATCTGATCCAACGCGTGCAATTGAACAGAGCCCGCGTGCTGCTGGAAACCAGCAGGCACTCCGTTGAATCTATCGCCGCGCAGGTGGGATACCAAGATGCCACGGCCCTGCGGCGACTCATGCGCCGCCTGTTGAACGCCTCGCCAAAACAACTGCGCCAGTAAGCTCTAACCGCTGGCAGCCCTTGAGTGCCGCACTCCTCCGCTGCACGGCGCCTCACTCAATCCGGTCAGCCATGCACCCGAACCGCTGACGCATGCCCGCGCTGGCCGCGGGTCCGGCCTGCACGCTGCACTGGTCCAGGGGCACAAGACGGCCATCGGCGATATCCGCCATCATCGGCAGCACCGGCCGCCCCGTCTCCCGCTCGACAATCTGCACGCTTTCCCCTTCTGGCGCGTAATGGCGATTGCCCCAGGCCACGAAGGCCATGAGCACCACGCGGAAATCTTCGCCCTTGGCCGTCGGCACGTACTGGTAGCGCAACGGGCGCTGACTGTAAGGCTGACGCTCGAGCAGGCCCGCCTCCACCAGCGAGTTCAAGCGTCTGGTGAGCATGTTCGGGGCGATATCCAGGCTGCGGGAAAACTCCTCGAAGCGTCGCAGGCCATGCAAGGCATCGCGCATGATCAAAATGCTCCACCACTCGCCAACCCGTTCCAGGCTACGGGCGATCGGGCATTCGGCATGAATGAGGGTCTTGCGCTGCATGACAGTTCCTTACGGGGTTCGAACATTTGATGGCTCGGCATGTTACTTTCATAATGATAGTGACGTCCATATGTCGTTACCCCTCCCATAAGCACAAAGAACTGGATCATCATGAACAAACGCATCGTCGTTACAGGCATGGGCGCGCTGACCCCACTTGGCTGCGGAGTCGAGCAAATATGGCAACGCCTGCTGGCAGGGCAGTCGGGGATCCGCCGGTTGCCACCGGAGCTGATCGGCGATCTGTCGATCAGCATCGGTGGCCAGGTTCCCGACCGCATCCAAGACCCGGAGGCCGGCTTCGATCCGGATCTACTGCTGGCCCCCAAAGAACAGCGCAAGATGGACCGCTTCATTCTGTTCGCCCTGGCAGCGGCCCATGAAGCGTTGACACAGGCCGGCTGGGCGCCGCAAACCCCTGAGGCGCAGGAGCGCACCGCCACCATCATCGCTTCGGGCGTGGGCGGGTTTCCGGCGATTGCCGAAGCCGTGCGGACGACTGACAGCAAGGGGCCACGGCGCCTGTCACCCTTCACCATCCCGTCATTTCTCAGCAATATGGCCGCCGGTCATGTCTCCATCCGCCATGGTCTCAAGGGGCCACTGGGGGCTCCGGTGACCGCATGTGCGGCGGGCGTCCAGGCCATCGGCGACGCTGCACGGATGATTCGCGCGGGGGAAATCGACGTAGCGCTCTGCGGCGGGACGGAGGCGGCCATTCACCGGGTCAGCCTGGCTGGCTTCGCTGCCGCACGCGCCCTCTCGAGCGATTACAACGACACCCCGGAGCGCGCCTCGCGCCCCTTCGATCAGGCCCGCGATGGTTTCGTCATGGGTGAAGGCGCCGGCCTGCTGGTCATCGAAGAGTTGCAACATGCCTTGGCACGCGGCGCCACACCCATCGCCGAGCTGGTGGGCTATGGCACCAGCGCCGACGCGTACCACATGACCGCCGGGCCCGAAGATGGCGACGGCGCCCGCCGCGCCATGCAACAGGCATTGCGCCAAGCCGGCGTGGACGCATCCCAGGTTCAGCACCTGAATGCCCACGCCACCTCGACCCCGGTGGGCGACAAAGGCGAACTCGCAGCAATCAAAGCCCTGTTCGGCACAGACAGCGGCCTTGCGATCAGTTCGACCAAGTCCGCCACTGGCCACCTGCTGGGCGCTGCGGGGGGGATCGAGGCGATCTTCACCGTACTTGCGCTGCGCGATCAGGTAGTTCCGGCAACACTCAATCTGCAAACTCCGGATGCCGCTGCCGAAGGCCTGAACCTGATTCGCGGCCAGGCCCAGCACCTGCCCATGGAATATGCGCTGTCCAATGGCTTCGGTTTCGGCGGGGTCAACGCCAGCGTGCTGTTCCGACGCTGGATCTAAAACCGGATATTGCGTCCGGCTTCAGTGTGGTTGAGGTCTCGGCACCGAGAGGTCGAGACCTCAACATCGGGTGCCGCCAAGCTCCCCGCTGAGCGCTGGATGGCTATGCCGCAATGGTGAACGAAGCTCAGCTCGTGCGAAACTTCACCGACTCACGAATCACGAACGGTGTTGAAATGGTGCGTTTGCTTGCTGTCTCGGGAAGTCTGCGTCTGGCCTCTTCCAACTCAATTTTGCTACGCGCAGTTGAGCATCTATGCCCCGAAGGGGTACAGGTCGCACATTACGAAGGCATCGCTGAATTGCCTCACTTCAACCCGGACCTGCTCGAGGATCCCCCCGAGTCAGTCTTGGCGTTGCGCGCAATTATCGGGCAGGCGGATGGGCTGTTGGTTTCGTGCCCCGAGTATGCTCGAGGTATTCCCGGCGCATTCAAGAACATGCTCGATTGGCTGGTGAGCAGTGAAGAGTTTCCGGGCAAGCCTGTCGCGCTGTTCAACGCATCGCCCAGAGCCAGCCACGCGCAAGCGGCATTGCGGCTGGTCCTGGAAACGATGTCGGCGAGCATCATCGAGCAAGCGTCAATCACGGTTAACCTCCTGTCCAGCCAGTCGAGCGCCGAGGGCATTGCCGCCGACCCGGTGATGGGCCCGTTGATCCGTACTGCGCTCGACGCGTTTAAACGGCGTCTCGAAACTCAGGAGCCTTGAGGCTCCAACATCGCTTGTCGAGTGGTTGCCCGCACGCGTTGATTGCCAACGCTGGCCGCCAGTGCATTCACTGGCTGGCTCTGGCGTGAACCCACGCGTTTATCGTTTCAAGGGCGCCTGGGGCGTAGGCAAGACGACATTCCATGAGGAACCTCATCGTGGTGAACCAGGACCACTCACTGGTGAGTTGCGTGTTGTAAGCCGCCGCCTTGAGCAGCCCATGGGTTGCATCCGGTATGACTTCAATCCGGTTGGCGGGATGGTTGCCGCCGAGCGCCTTTCGGTAGAGGGCTGCGCTGGCTTCGGGATCGACATTCAGATCGTCCGCGCCCCACAGCGCAAGCAGTGGAATGTCGAGTTTTTCCAAGGCACCGGTTGCGTCTTCGTGAAGATTGCGCCGCACAAACGCCCATCGCTCTGCACTCATGCCGTCCAGAAGGGCAACCGGCGGCACCTGTGCAGCGGCAAACAAACGCTCATCGGCGGCGGCGATCCGAGCCATCGTTGCGTCGATGTCGGGCTCGGACATCCCCGTGCGTTGCAACCGTGTCCGCGTGTAATAGTCACCTTGCCGTTGCCAGGATACCGCGCCGCCGACAAGCACCAGAAAGTCCGCATCCCCCGACGCCAGGCGGGGCAGTACCCAGCCGGCTTGTGAAAACCCAAGCGCACCGACAGGGATTGCTGGCAACTTACTGCGCAGGGCAGACAACGCGCTGCGCACGTCCACGTAGCGGTCCGTCATCGACTGGCTGAGCCAATTCCCCGGCGAATCCCCAACGCCCGGTTTATCCCACGAAACAACCGCAATGCCAGCATCGAGAAGCGCGTTGATGAGTGGATCGTAACCCTGCTGCGACGTGCGATCCTGGGGACCATCCCCGTGAACCAGAACCACTGCCGCTGTTGCCGCACGGTCAGGCAGCCAGAGCGTGCCGGCCAGGCGCAGCCCATTTGCGTCGAAAGCAAACGGTTCGCTGGCTCTGCGATCCAGACCATAAGTGTCTAGCCGCGCGAGAACAAGCAACGCGATAGCCACGATGAGACAAACGACGGCAATCAACTTTACGCGGTAACGTTTCATCCAGATTTCTTTATGCATAGTCACTCCTTTTTTTCCTTTAAAGAGTCCCGGCTGACAGGCCCGAATCTCAGTGCCAATCCCTGACGCAGTGCATGCATTTCGCAACGCCCCGTAGCGCTCTAGCGGCGCTGCTGGCTTCTCGGACGATTAACTGAACTGGCTCGCAAGCATTTCCCTGACGGCCCCGACCAAGGGCGATTCGCCAGGACGAGGGGGCAACAGGCTGAACTCAACATCCGGCAATCCCGGTAAATGGTGCGCCGACTGGCAGACCTGCGCGCCCATCGGTACTGCGGACGCATTCAGACACGCGACGCCCAAACCTGCCAATAACGCTGATTGCAGCCCCGCGACGCCGGACGCCGAATGCGCAACCACATAAGGCACCTCGTGAGCCTCCAAGGTCTCTCTGGCGAGGCGCTGCAGGCTGCACCCCTGCGGCAGTACCAAAAGTGGCAACGGGGTGTTTTCCTCCCGCTCAGCCTCGAACCCCGCGACCGACACCCAACGCAACGCCTCCCGTCGCACCGGCAAGCCCTCGGGCAGGCTGCGCCCGTCGAGAATTCGCATGGAAAGGCCGATATCGAAGTCGCCTGAATCTGCCCCGCTCTCGATTTGCATGCTCTTGCGTACCGACACATGCAGGCGAAGGTGCGGATAGCGCACTCGCAGTTTCTTCAACAGGTCGGCGATCGAGCTGGGCAGAAAGTAGTCGGTGATGGCCAGCCGCAACTCGCCGACAAAGGTCACGCCACGCACGCTTTCAAGGGCACGCTCACTCAAGGCGAGCATGTCGCGTGTGTGGACCAATAAGCGTTCGCCAGCCGGTGTCGGCCTGACGCCTTTTTTACCCCGCTCCAGCAACGTAACCCCGGTGAAGGCCTCGAGCTTGCGCAATTGCTCGCTTAACGCCGACTGCGACCGACACAACTTAGGCGCCGCCTGCGCGAGGCTGCCTGACTCCATCGCAACCGCGAAGGCTCGCAAAAGTTCGAGATCAAAGGGGCGCATGCTCATCCTGCCGTTTTTCCGAAGGATACGATCATATCTTCCGGCTTTTCAGCACTCAAGCCACTCCCTACTCTGAGCCAGACATTTACTTCCGACGAGGACTCCAACATGCCCGGCATCACACTCAAAATCTCTGGCCAACCTGACCTTGCGCGAGTCCAGGGGATCGTTTCCCAGCTCACCGCGCTAACCTGCGATGTGCTGGAGAAACGCCCGGAGCAGACGCTGGTGATGGTGCATTTCGTGCCTCATGAGCAATGGTTCATCAACAGTTGCTCGCTGGCCGAACTGGGTTACAACTCGTTCCGGCTGGAGGTCACCATCACCGATGAGACAAACACCAAAGCGCAGAAGGCGCGCTTTCAGCGTGAGGCGTTCGCGCTATTGGCCGAGGAAATCGGCAACCTGCATCCACACTCCAACATCCACCTCATCGATTGCCGGGCCAGTGCGTATGGATATGGCGGCGTGAGCCAGGAATATAAACATCACCATCCCTGAGCCCCAAACCCGCGACACCGGGAATGACGCGTGACCGAAGACGAGTCTTCCGATCGGTTGAGGCCGTTGAGCATCACGCGGTCTTTCCTCGCACTTCTAGGCAGCCCCGAACGCTCCCGGCGCCTGCCGAACTGACACGACTCAACCTCGTACAGTTCGGCAATCGCTCGTGGATCAGTGCTCAGCAATGGAGGGCGCGTTCATAGGCGGCCAACACGGCCTCATGCATGGCTTCGGACATCGTCGGGTGCGGCAGGATGCTTTCGATCAGTTCGGCCTCGGTGGTCTCCAGGCCTCGCGCGATGGTGTAGCCCTGGATCATTTCGGTGACCTCCTCGCCGACCATATGCGCGCCGAGCAACTCGCCGCTATCTGCGTCGAACACCACTTTGACGAAGCCCTCCGTGGCGCCCATGGCAATCGCCTTGCCGTTGGCGGCGAAGGGGAACTTGCCGACCTTGAGGGTCTTGCCGGCACTGCGCGCCTGGGCTTCGGTGTAGCCGACACTGGCGACTTGCGGGTGGCTGTAGGTACAGGCCGGCACGCTGCGGGGGTCCAGTGGGTGGGGGTTCTGACCGGCGATCTTCTCGACACAGATCACGGCTTCGTGGCTGGCCTTGTGCGCCAGCCACGGCGCCCCGGCCAGATCGCCAATGGCGTAGACACCCGGCTCGCCCGTGCGGCAGAACTCATCCACTAACACATGGGTGTGCTGCACCTTGACCCCTGTGCCCTCCAGCCCCAGCTCCTCGACATTGCCGACAATGCCCGCGGCCACCAGCACCACGTCAGCCTGCAGCGTCTCGTTGCTGTTGCCTTCGAGGCGCAACTGCACGGCGCCCTGCTCCACCTTGCTACCTTGCAGCGCACAGCCGGTGTACAGGCGGATACCGTCGCGAACCAGGGCCTGCGCCACATGGGCGCTGACCTCGTGGTCTTCTACCGGGAGGATCCGCTCCGCCATTTCCACCACGCTGACCTGGGCGCCCAGCGCGTGATAGAAACTGGCGAACTCGATCCCGATCGCACCGCCGCCGATGATCACCAGCCGCTTGGGTACGCTGTCCGGCACCAACGCCTGGCGGTAGCTCCAGAAATGCTTGCCATCCGGCTCCATGCCCGGCAGCACTCGGGCCCGGGCCCCGGTGGCGAGAATAATATGCGGCGCATTCAGGCTCAGCTCGCCTTGCTCCCCACTGACTTTCAGGCGCTGCGGCCCATCCAGCCGCGCATGCCCATTGAACACCTGGATGCGGTGCTTTTTCATCAACCCGCTGACCCCACGGTGCAACTGGGCGGCGACATCGCGGGAGCGCTTGACGATGGCCTTCAGGTCCGGCCTGGCCGGCCCGACCTCAATACCAAAACTGCCTGCGCTGCCGATCAGGCGCAACACGTCGGCACTGCGCAACAGGGCCTTCGTCGGAATGCAGCCCCAGTTCAGGCAGACCCCACCCAGTTGCGCCTTTTCCACCAACGCCGTGCGCAGCCCCAACTGGCTGGCGCGAATGGCCGCCACGTAACCGCCGGGGCCGCCACCGACGACGATCAGATCAAATTTCATTTCGCTCATGGGTACTCTCTCAAATCAGCATGCCCAGCGGGTTTTCCATCAGGCCCTTGAACACCGCCAACCATTGCGCAGCGAGTGCGCCATCCACGGCCCGATGATCCACCGACAACGTGCAACGCAGTACCGCACCGACCTTCAGTTCACCGTTTTCAACCACCGGTTTTTGCTGCGTCGCACCCACCGCCAGAATCGCGGCGTGGGGTGGATTGATGATCGCGCTGAACTGCTCGACGCCGAACATCCCCAGGTTGCTGATGGTGAAACTGCCGCCCTGGTATTCCTCGGGGCGCAGACGTCCGTCGCGGGCGCGCCCGGCCAACTCCGCCACCTGCGCGCTGATCTGCGAAAGGGCCTTGCTGTCGGCATTGCGCACCACGGGGGTGATCAGGCCGCTCTCGGTGGACACCGCCACGCAGACATCCGCCTGGTGGTAGCGGCGCAGCGCCGTCTCGGTCCAGGTCACATTCATCGCCGGTACTTGCTGGAGGGCGACAGCCGCCGCCTTGACGATGAAGTCGTTGATCGAAATCTTCCTCGCTGCGGTCCGGTTGACCTGCTCGCGCAGGGCCAGCAGAGGTTCCATCCGGCATTCCACATCAAGATAGAAATGCGGGACCGTGGCCTTGCTCTCCACCAGGCGGCGGGCAATGGTCTTGCGCATGCTGCTGTGGGGGATTTCATCAAAGTCGACGGTCGACACGGGCGTCGGTGCGGCCACCGCAGCGGCAACGGCGACCGCCTCGACGTCGCGTTTGACGATGCGCCCGTTCGGCCCGCTGCCCTTGAGGCTCGCCAGGTCAAGCCCCTTGGCCGCTGCCAGGCGGCGGGCCAGAGGGCTGGCGAAGATCCGCCCGCTGTGCGCGTCAATCGCAGGCGCCACCTCGGCCCGAGGCTGGAGCACCGGTGCGTCATCCACCACCGGCTCATTGGCCGCCGCCAGCGCACCGGCCTTGGCCAACAGCGCGGCAATATCGACATCGGTTTCGCCTCTGGCAAACAGCACCCCGATCGGCGCGCCCACTTCCACTTCGCGCCCCGGCTCGACCAGGATCTTGCCCAGCACCGCATCTTCCTCAGCGGCCAGTTCGACCAAGGCCTTTTCGGTCTCGATCTCGGCAATGCAATCACCGGCGCTGATGGTGTCGCCTTCCTTGAGGGTCCAGTTCTGGATCGCGGCGTGGGTGGCGTTGGCCGACACTTCCGGCATATGTAAGAGCTTGGCCATCAGGCGCTCCTGTCGCTGAACAGATCGGGACGGTAGGCGGCGATATCGGCGTACTCCACCAGTTCCAGCACGTTGCCCTCCGGGTCGCGGCAGAACAGCGCCTTCACATCGGGGCGCAGTTGGATCGGGGCAGCCTCGGCGCAGAAGCTCGCACCGGCATTTTTCAGGTCGTCCACCAGGCTGGCGATGTCTTCGACGATGAACGTCAGGTAACTCGCATTCTGCCGGTCGAGAATCAGCCCCGGTTCAGGCCGGACCGGCGCCCGCTCAGGCGCCAGCAACTTGATCCGTTCACCGTAAGGCGTCTGCAGACGCACCACGCTGTAGCCGCCTTCGCTCAGGCCCACCAACTGCGCGGCGGCGGCCGGCATTTGCACCTGTGCGACAAAGGTGAAACCCAGCACGTCCTGATAGAAACGGCTGAGGGCCGGGAGATCGACGCAGCAAATCCCCACTTCCATTGGAACCAGCATCTTCACGCTCATTGGTGTGCCCCTTTTTCACGGATGACCTGTTGCAGGCCTTCGATCACTTCCTCGGTGCGGGCACAGGCGGCGCGCTCCAGGACTTTGGAAATACTCGGTGAGCCTTCGCCACCGGTCACGCGCTGGATCGGCTGGTCGAGCCAGTCGAAGCAACGGCGCTGCAGTTCATCGGCCAGCCAACCGCCATAGGACGTCCCTCGGGCGCCCTGCTCGACGATCAGCACATTATTGGTCTTGCGAATACTCGCCTCGACCGTGGCCCAGTCGAAGCTGGCGCGGTCGAGGAAACGCAGGTCAATGACTTCGGCATCGATGCCGGTCTGCTCCACAGCTTCCAGGGAGTGTCCGACCATGCTCAGGTACGTGAGGATGGTCAGGTCACGGCCCTCTCGGCGCACGGCGGCGGTCCCGAATGGAATCTGATAGTCCAAGTCGTCCACCGGCACTTCGCCGCTGTGGCTGTAAAGGTCGACGTGCTCGATCACCAGTACCGGGTCCTTGCAGGCCAACGCGGTGTTCATCAGGCCGATGTAGTCGAACGGCGTGGACGCGGCAACGATGCGCCAGCCCGGGTTGGTGACGTAGATGCCGGCCGGGTCCATGGAATGCTGCGAGCCGTAGCCGGTGCCCATGGCGATCTTGGTGCGCAGCACCAGCGGCACGTCACTCTGCCCGCCGAACATGTGCCGCGCCTTGCCGATCTGGTTGAACACCTGGTCGGCGGCGACCCACATGAAGTCGGGGTACATGAACTCCACCACTGGTTTGAAACGCCCGTCCAGCGCCATGCCGCCACCCAGCCCGCAGAAGGCGTTCTCGCTGATCGGGGTACCGAGGATGCGCTGCGGAAAACGCTCTTTCAGGCCGCGCGTGGCGCCGTTGGTACCGCCCTTGAGACGGTGTACGTCCTCACCCATGACCACGATGCTGTCATCGGTTTCCATGCGTCGGTTCATCACGTCGGCGATGGCATCGATGAACTTGCGTTGCTGCAGGCCGCCGCGATAGGTCGCCAGTTCACAGGTCCGGGCCGTGGCCAGTTCACTGAGGTCGCCACGAATCCCGACATCGCGAAAGTCCGGCGAAGGCCACAACTGGGGACGGATCCGTCGCTTGCCCGGTTTGCCCGCCGGGTCGGCTTCAAGCAATTCAGCCGCCGCCTGGGCCATGGCCAGCTTGATGGTTCCACGCAGATCGGCCAGGCCGGCGTCGTCGATCAGGTCGCGCTTTTTCATTTCGCGGGCCAGGCGTTCCAGCGGATCACGGGCGCGCCAGCTCTGCTCTTCTTCCTTGCTGCGGTAACCGAATGCGCTGCCGGGGAACGGACCGTTCTGATGGAAGAACCGGTACACATCGGCCTCGATGACGGTCGGTCCGTTGCCGGCGCGCATGTGCGCCAGGGCTTGCTGCATGGCCAGGTAAACCGCCAGCGGGTCCATGCCGTCGACCTTCCAGCTCGGAATATTGAAACCCAGCCCGCGTGCCGACAGGCGCGGCTCGGCAGTGGCTTCCTCAACCGTGGTGGACACCGCGTACAGGTTGTTCTCGATGAAGAAACACAGCGGCAGTTTCCAGGCCGCCGCCAGGTTCATGGTCTCCAGCACCGAACCGATGTTCACCGCGCCGTCACCGAAATAGGTGACCGCCACGGTGTCGGTCCCGGCATGCCGGTGTGCCCAGGCGGCACCGGCCGCCAGCGGCACGCCACCGCCCACAATGGCGTTGGTCCCCAGGGCGCCGGCCTCGGCCCACTGCAGGTGCATCGAACCGCCCCGGCCTTTGCAGAACCCTTGGGCCAGGCCGAGAATTTCCGCCAGGGTACGTTGCAGCAGATCCTGGATGGGTGCAGTGACCGGCGCTTTCGGGTCGATACCCTCGGGCATCAGGTAGACCAGCGCCTTGGCCAGGAACTGGTGATGACCACGGTGCGAGCCGTTGACTTCATCCGCCGCGCCCAGCGCAACGATCGAACCTACCGCGCCCCCTTCCTGACCGATGCTCGAATGCGCCGGACCATGCACCAGGCCTTCTCCGGCCAGTTCCAGCACGGTCTCCTCGAAGGCGCGGATCAGGTGCAACTGGCTGAGCATCGTGCCCAGCAACGCAGGGTCGGCCTGCTTCCAGTCGGCATCGGTGGAACTGAGCTCGACCCACGGCGAGGCCGGCGACAAGGCAACACTTTTCGGCATTTCACTTCTCCACAAAGAACTCGAATCGACGGGCCACGGCGGGCCGCCACAACGAAGGCGAACTAGAAACCGTTGGCGGTCCAGCCGCCGTCCGACACGTAGATCTGCCCGGTGATGAACGTCGCGCTGCTGGACGCCAGGAACAGCGCCAGCTCGGCCATCTCGCCCGGCTCACCGAGGCGTTGCAACGGCGTGCGCTTGCGCAGGGCCTCGACGTCCAGGCGTCCGGCCCGTTGCAGTTCTTCCACCAACGGTGTGCGGGTATAGCCAGGGCCGATGGCGTTCATGCGGATGCCATGGCGGGCCCATTCCACTGCCAGGCACTTGGTCATAGAGACCACGGCGGCCTTGGTCGCGCAGTACGCCGTGCGATCGGCGGAGTGGGACACGCCCCACATCGACGAGGTGTTGATGATCACGCCCGCCTGCTGCTCGATCATGTGCCGGGCCGCCGCCTGGGCGCAGAAGAACACGCTGTTGAAGTTGATCTCGACGGCCCGACGCCATTCGGCCGGGCTGATATCGAGCGACGGTTTGTTGATCGATACGCCGGCGTTGTTAAGCAGCACGTCGATACGCCCGAAACAGGCCTTGGCGTGGGCAAAGGCCGCTTCAACCGCGTCTTCGTCAGCAACCGAAGCCTGGAAGCATTCGACTCGACTATTGGGGAAGGCTTCCTGCAACTCGCCCTTGGCGTCGGCCATGGCTTGAGCGTTGATGTCGATCAGCAGCAAGTGCGCGCCGTTGCGGGCAAAACCTTTGGCGAGTGCCAAGCCGATACCGCTGCCACCACCGGTGACCACCACCACCTTGTCGTGGATGCCGGCATAGGCGCTGTGCTGGAAAACAGCCGTTTCAGGCTGTGGTTGTACGGACGCAGGTGCTGAGCTATCTGAGTAGGACATGAGGTTCTCACTTATTTTTGTAGCTGGTCATACATTTAAAACAACTTGTCTGACCAGCTCAGAAAAACTAACCCGCACTGCGGGGTCTGTCAAAGGAAATTGTTACCGGAATAGTCGGCATATCGATCAGAACAGCGCCAGGCTGTAGCTGACGATAAGTCGGTTATCGTCGACTGACGGACCGAAACTGGAACGCACCATGGCGTTTCTCCAGCGCAGGCCCAGGTTCTTCAGCGCGCCGCTCTGGATCACATAGGACACGTCAAAATCGCGCTCCCATTCCTTGCCGTCGTTGCTGCCCGCCACCAGTACGTTGTCGCCACTGACGTAACGCACGAAGGTCGTCAGCCCTGGCACCCCCATGGCGGCAAAGTTGTAGTCGTATCGCAGCTGCCAGGCTTTCTCTTGGGCGGAGGCGAAATTGCGCACCTGGATATCACTGGGCAGCACGGTGGTGGTCGGGCTTAGCCAGATGGTCCCGTCTTCACCGTACATGCGCTGCCAGGCGGCCATCAGCGTGTGCCCGCCATGTGCCGCGCTGAGGGTGCTGTAGAACGAGCGGTTGTCGATTTTGCCGGCCTTGGCCTGGCCTTGTTCCTCGGAGTCGAGCAGGCCGACGGTGGTCCCAAGCGTCCAGGCACCGACCGGTTGCTTGTGGGCGAACTGGACTAAGCGTTGGCGATAGATATCCTCCAGTTCTGCGCCCCAGAGGCCGAGCATGGTCCGCTCCTGGTTGAAGCGGTACTCGCCACCCAGGTAGTTGTAGCGGTCGGACGTGGCGAACGAGCGGCCATCAATAAACAGGTCTTCGCGGTTACTGGAGTTGCGCTGAGTGAATGAGCGCATCTGCCCGGCATTGAGGGTCAGCCCGGTGATTTCTTTCGAAGTCAGCATCGCCCCCTGAAAGGTTTGCGGCAGCAACCGCGCATCGTTGTACTGGAGGATGGGCAGGCTCGGCAGCAGCTCCCCGACTTTCAGCTCGGTCTTCGACAGTTTCAGTTTGAGCGCAGCCCCCAAGCTGGAAAAATCATCCGCCGAGCCTTTGCCGTCCGCCGGCAACAACAGGCTGCCAGCACGCCCACTGCCGCTGTCGAGTTTGACCCCGAGACGGCCGATCAGATCGACGCCGACACCCACGGTGCCTTGGGTGTAGCCGGACTGTGCGTTAAGCAGAAAGCCCTGCGCCCACTCCTCGCTCTTGGCCTGGGCGGCACCGCTGTCGCGAAAGTCGCGGTTGAAGTAGAAGTTGCGCATCAGCACGTTGGCCGTTGCGCCTTCGATAAAGCCCTGCTCCTGGGCCAGGACCAGGCCCGGCAAGACGCTGAGCAACAGCAGGGGTTGTACGGTGATGTAGTTAGGCAGGCTCATTTTTATTGTTTTTCCCGGTGGATTTAAAACGCAGAACCCCCTGGCAAGCACACGTGCTGCCACACAATCGGGGGGGAAATTGGCAGGCGAACCTGCCGGGTTGAACACGCTGGCGGTCGGTCTAGACCGCCAACCATTCCTTCATCAAATTCGCATCGTCGGTCAGCGCCTGCGGCGTGCCCTCGAAGACAATCCGCCCATGCCCCATCACGCAGACTCGCGACGAAACCTTAAGCGCGATGGTCAGCTTCTGTTCCACCAGCAGGATCGAAACCCCACGTCGGTGGATCTCGCGAATAGCCTCGGCGACCACCGCCACAATCTTCGGCGCCAGGCCTTCGGTGGGTTCATCGATCAGCAGCACTCTGGGGCAGCCCAGCAACGACCGGCACAGGGTGAGCATCTGCTGTTCGCCCCCCGAAAGGTTGCCCGCGCCAGTGTTACGGCGCTCGCGCAGCCGCGGGAAAAACTCGAACATCTGCTCGACGGTCCACGCCGTGGCGCCGTCGGTGGGCGCTTGCTGGCCCATGCGCAAGTTTTCCTCGACGCTGAGGTTGGCGAAGACCTCACGTTCCTCCGGGACGAACCCGATGCCGGCACGGCTGATGCGATAGGGGCGCAGCCCGGTCAACTCGCGCCCGGCCAACTGCACGCTGCCGGCACTGGGCGGCACCAGGCCCATGACCGCTTTCATGGTGGTCGAGCGCCCGGCGCCGTTGCGCCCGAGCAGGCTCACCACCTCGTTGTGACCGATGTGCAGATCGACCCCATGCAATACATGGCTCTTGCCGTAATGCACATGCAGGTCGCTGATCGACAGCAGGTTTTGCGAAGTAGGGTTCATGCACATTGCTCCTCACCCAGGTAGGCTTCCTGCACCCGACGATCTGCGCGGATCTGGTCCGGCGTACCGGTGGCGATGACTTCGCCGTAGACCAGCACACTGATGCGGTCGCACAGGGAGAACACCACGTCCATGTCATGTTCGACGATCAGCAGCGAACGCCCCTGGGTCACCTCGCGGATCAGGTTCAGGGCGTAGTCGGTTTCTTCATGGGACATGCCCGCCATCGGCTCGTCGAGCAAGATCACCCGAGGGTCACAGGCCAGGGTCATGCCGATCTCCAAGGCGCGCTGTTCGGAGTAAGAGAGTTCGGCCGCGCACACCGTTTGCTTGTCCTGTAGCCGCACCTGTTCGAGCAATTGCTCAGTCTGCTCGCGCACCTCGGGGTAACGTTGGACGGAGCGCCAGAAGTGGTATTGCATCCGGTGCTTGCGCATCACCGCGATGCGCAGGTTTTCGAACACCGAGAGCCCGGGAAAAATGTTGGTGATCTGGAACGAGCGCGACAACCCCAGGTGATTGATGTGCTGTGGCGAGTAGCCCTGGATCGCTTCCGCGCCCAGGAGGATCTGCCCGCTGCTGGGCTGCAACTGCCCGGAGATCAGATGGAACAAGGTCGATTTGCCGGCCCCGTTGGGACCGATCACCGCATGACGTTCACCGGCACGCAATTCAAGCTGCGCACCCCGAATGATGTGAGCCTCGCCAAACGACTTATGCACATCGCGTAACTGCAGGATCGCATCGCTCATGGTTGTTCTCCTTCGACCCGAGGCCTGAGTGCGGCGGCGTTGACCACCGGTTCGTCGTCCAGCAGGCGCAGCCATTGGTGCCGGGCCAGTTTCAGGACCAACAGCCCGGCCACCCCCAAGAGCAACGGCGTGGCCCAGGTCAGCAGCGCGCCCGGCAGCCATTCGCGGCCGAACAGACTGATCGCCGGCCAGGCTTGGTCCGTCATCAACAGGGCCTGATAGTCCTGGCTGAATACGCGTTGCAACGTCTCGATCAAAAACACCACCGCCAGGCTCAACACCCCAGCGCCAAGCAGCGCCGAGAACGCCGCCGGGACGATCGCCAGCCAACCGCGCCGACGGATCTGCGCGCTCCAGCACAGCACCAGCCCGGCCAGGCCGCTGGGCATGAACATCATCACCAGTACGAACAACAGGCCCTGATACAGCAACCAGGATTGCGTGAGGTCAGAGGCGGCGTTGCCAAAGAACGTCATCAGGGCAGCGCCGAGCACCGGCCCGAGGAACACGTTGACGCCGCCGATGTAGGTGTTGAGTACCACTTCGGCAGAAAAACGCATGTCGAACAGCACGTAGTTGGCCGACTCCAGGTTCAGTGCTTGCAAGCCACCGGCAATACCGGCAAACATCGCCGACAAGGCAAACACCAGCACTCGCAAGCGGTGAACGTTGTAGCCCAGGAACTGCAGGCGGTGGCCGTTCTCGCGCAAGGCGAACGTCAGGCGCCCCATGGGCGTCAGCGTGAAGGCGTAGAGCAAGGCAATCGACAGCACCACCCAACCCAGCGTCAGGTAATACACTTGGGTCGCGTCACCGAAATCCAGGCCCCAGGCAGGGGCGCGCATGGACGAAATACCCGCCTCGCCGCCAAACAGCGTATTCAGGTGCGGGGCCAGGGAATGCAGCAACTCGGCCAGCGCCAGGGTGATCATGGAGAAGTAGACGCCCGCCCGTTTAGTGGCGAACCAACCGGCGCAGAGGCCGCAGATAAAGCCGCCCATGGCACCGATCAGCGGCAGCAACGGTGTCGGCAGCAGGCCTTGACCATTGAGCGCACTCATCGCATGCAATGTAGCGAACGCCCCCACGCCGAAGTACGCCGCATGACCGAACGAAAGCATGCCGCCCTGCCCGCACAACAAGTTGAAGGCACAGGCAAACAAGGCCGCGATAAGCATCTGGATGGCCGCGTTGACCATCGCCGCCGGCAGGATGGCGGGCAGCACCAGCAGGGCCAGCAACAGCACCGCCAGGAGGATATTCGTCAGTTTCATGGTTTACCCCTTCTCGCCCATCAACCCGGACGGCCGGATCAGCAAAATCAGCAGCATCAGCGCAAACGGAATGGTTGCCGCCACACTGGATACCTTGAGGGTCATCAACCCGCCCATCTGCTGCGCCCAGTCACCTGCCCCCAGCAAACCCAGGAGTGAAGCCAGGCTGAGGTCCACACCCACTGCGAACGAAGAAATCAGCCCGATCAGCAGCGACGCGATCATGGCCCCGGCCATCGAACCCAGGCCGCCAACCACCACCACGACAAACACGATGACCCCCAGCTCCAGGGCCATGTTCGGGTTGGTGGTGTAGAACGCCCCAGCCAGAGCCCCGGCCAGGCCGGCCAGTGCCGCGCCGATGCCGAACACGGCCATGAACACCAGCGGGACGTTGTGCCCCAGGGCCTCGGCCATTTGTGGACGATGAATCGCCGCCCGCACCACGATGCCGACCCGAGTGCGGGTCAACAGCAGGTAGATCAGGCCGAACACCAGCAGCGAGACCACACCCATCAACAAGCGATAGAACGGATAGTCGGTGCTGAACACCTGGAAGGCGGCAAAGTTGAGGAACTCTGGAACTCGGTATTCGACGGAAAAGTTGCCGTAAAACAACTTGATCAGTTCAGCAATGATGAACGTCAGGCCGAAGGTGAGCAGCAGTTCATGAGCATGGCCATGTTTGTGTACGCGGCGCAGGAAGAAGCGCTCGACGATCACGCCGAGCAGGCCCACGAGCACGGTCGAGAGCACTACCGCAGTCGTGAAGCCGACAACCTTCTGCAGGGTGTAGGCCAGGTAGGCGCCCACCATATAGAAGGAGGCATGGGCGAAATTGAGCACGCCCATCATGCCGAAAATCAGCGTCAGGCCGGCGGAAACCATAAACAGCAGCAGGCCGTAGATCACGCCGTTAAGCAGTGAAACTGTGAGAAATTCCATAGGCGACTCCAGCGTTCGCGATGGGCAGGAAGGCGTGCCGCTCGGCACGCCAGGCGGCGTCACTCGGGTCGTTGCATCCGGCAGGCATCCTGGACAGGCGCTGCGGCTTGATCGGCACTGAACGACTTGATCGGCACAAAGCCCATGTCGGTGCCGTCAACCTTGTAGCGCGCCTCCTTCGACACCACCGACACCACGAACGGCATCAGCAGTTGGTGATCCTCGGCACGCATCCGCACGTCACCCAATGGGTTGCGGTCGCTGGCCTGTTCCAGGGCCAGGGCGAAACTGCGGGTATTGAGACGGCCATCTTCGGCCGGCAGCTTCTTCAGCACATTGCCGACCATCTGCAAGGCAAATACCGTCTGTGGCTCGATGTAGGCTGGCAGGTGCCCGGTCTTGGCCTGATACTCGCTGGCAAATTTTTCGCCCTGCTCGCCCGCCGCCTCAATGTTGAACGGGTGGGAAACGTAGTGCCCCAGCGCGACATCGCCGGCGTTGGCGAGGTTGCCCGGCTGATCGAGAAAGGCCGTGCCGAAGCGCAGCTTCAGGCCGGCGGCGCGGCTGGCTTTCATCAGCAGCAACAGGTCGTTGCCCCAGTTGCCGGTCAGCACGGTTTCTGCGCCGGAGGCCTGGATGCGAGCGATATAGGGCGAAAAATCCTGCACCTTCTGCGTGTCGTGCAGGCTTTTACCCACCAACTGATAACCGCCAGCCGCGGCGTTTTCAGTGATGGATTTTTCCATGTCCTGGCCCCAGCTGTAGTTCTGGTTCATGGAATAGACTTTGCTGCCCAGGGTGCCCGCCTCTTTCATTGCCGCGACCAGGGTCTTGACCCGGATCGGTGCGTTACCGTTGAAGCGGAAGTGATAGAAGTGGCATTTGCTGCCGGTCAGTTCAAGCGCTTCACCGCCGACGTTGAGGAACACCACCTCCTTGCCCTTATTGCGCAGGTTGTACTTGCGCACGTCTTCGGTGATCTGCCCGGCAGCCACTGACGAAGCCCCTTGGACAATCATTTGCGCGCCGCTGCCAATGGCGGCCTTGAGTTTCTCGGAGGCGCCCGCGGGGGTCCCCTGGCTGTCGAACTCGAGGAGCTGGATCGGTTCGCCGTTCCAACCGCCCTCGGCATTCAGCCGTTCGATCTGAAAACGCGTGGCGGCGCGGAACATTTGCCCGGTGGCGGCCGACGGCCCCGACAGGGTCTCGACCAACGCCACTTTCAAAGGATCAGCGCAGGCGATACCGGCGAACAGGGTCGTGCCGAGGGTGAGCAGACGCAGCGTGGTCTTGGTGTGCATGGAAACCTCGAATTTTTATTGTTATTTGCAATCTGGTAGTACATCAGCAAGTACATGTCTGACCAGTTGGCGAAAATTACGTCAAGCCTGCCGCGAAGTCAAAGCACTCCTACCACGTTTTATGCATTTATTTTTTATAAATGCACCTGCGGGCCTTTAAAACAGACAACTCCACCCTGGATTATTTTTTCAAACACTTGTAAGACCACAGCTCAATCCGTCACTATCAACAGCTCATCACATCAATGCCCGTACCCGTGCTGCCCCCTGGCAGAGGACCGAACCATGAAAAGCGACAACGCGCACCCCAACCAGCCCCTGCCCATGGAAATCGTTCACTGGCTCAGTGGCGAGATCCAATCCGGGCGGCTGGCCACTGGCGATCAACTGCCCAGCGAACGGCAACTGTGCGAACAGTTTTCGGTCAGCCGGGCGGTGGTGCGCGAAGCCTTGTCGCAGCTCAAGTTCGAAGAGCTGATCACCACTCAGCAAGGCAAGGGTGCCTTCGTCGCCAAGCGCGGCGAGCGCCATGCGTTTCGCTTGAAAGCAGTCTCGCTGGGTGAAGGGGACGCATTGCTGCATATCCTCGAATTCCTGATCACCATTGAAGTGGGCGCCACGCGCCTGGCAGCCTTGCGCCACACCCCCGAAGACCTGAAGAAGATTCGCCAGGCACTGGTTGGTATGGAATACGCCATGGTCAATGATCAACTGGGGGACGAAGAAGACTATGCCTTCCACCAGGCGATTGTCGCGGCCACGCACAACCCGCATTTCAAATCGCTCAACGAGTACCTCGACCACAGCGTCCGGCGCCTGATTCGCGAAGCTCGCAGCAACACCGCCGAAATCTACAACGAGCTGATCCAGGACGTGCAGGACGAGCACCAGGCCATCTTCCAGGCCATCCAGGCCCGTGATCCGGTGTTGGCCGGCGAAGCCGCCGAGCGCCATCTGCGCAATGCCGCCAAGCGGATGAACATGTACCTGCAGGCCTGATTCCCGGCAGCACCCTTGACACCGAAAAGCGAAGCCTTCTACCATCCTGTCAGACAACAATAAAATATGTCAGACAGGTTACTGCTCATGAGTTCTATCAGCGCACTGTTACAAGCATTGGCTTCATTGATCCGCACCTCCGACACCCCTCCTGCCCTCGGCACGACCGCCCACCCCGCGGTATTCCAGCTTCCACTCGATCCCTTTTTCGGCCCGGCTCTTTATGAGAAGCGCCTCGGCACGACCGCCCGTACCCACTCCTACCGTTGAGGTTTCCCATGCACATCAGTGGCCAGACGCAACTGATCGGCATCGTTGCCGATCCGATCGCCCATGTAAAAACTCCGCAAGTGATCAACCACAGTGCTGCCAACCAGGGCCTCGACCTGGTCTGCGTGCCGCTGCACGTGCAAGGGTCGAACCTGCACAAGGTGCTGCTCGGCGTATCCGGCATCGCCAATCTGCACGGCCTGGTAGTGACCATCCCGTACAAGGAAAGCATCGTTGAATACTGCGACGAACTGACCGAGACCGCACGTCAGGTCGGCTCGGTCAATGCGGTGCGGATCGACCCCGAGAGCGGCCGATTGATCGGTGGCAACTTCGACGGCGAAGGCATGCTCGCCGGGCTGCATCAGCAAGGTCATAGGCTGGAAGGCAAACGCGTGCTGCTGGTGGGCGCCGGTGGCGCCGGCAAGTCGATCGCCGCAGCGATTGCCCGGCAGGAACCGGTACGGCTAGCGATCTACAATCGCTCCCCTGCCCGCGCCGAAGCCCTGTTGGAACGCCTGAAAACGCAGTTCCCCAAGGTCGAGCTAAGCACCAGCGACGGCAATGCGCAGGACTTCGACGTGATCATCAACGCCACCTCCCTGGGCCTCAAGGACGACGATGCCCTGCCGCTGGACCCCAGCACCCTGCGGGCTGATGCCCTGGTCTGCGAAGCCGTGATGCGCGCCGGCGACACCCCCCTGTTGGCCGCGGCTCGACTGCGCGGCTGCCGCGTTCACCATGGACAACACATGATCTATGGCCAGATCGTGCAGATCTGTCGTTTTCTCGGCGTTGACCTGCAACACGAACATCTGGCGCGCATTCTCGGCCCATGAACCCAGGCACTCTTTCGGAGACAACGACCATGTACGATTTCAACAATCGCGTCCTGCTGCTGACGGGTGCCAACGGTGGCATCGGCCGCGAAGTGGCAAGGCTGTTCTATCAGTACGGCGCCTCGATGGTGCTCGCCGACCTGGACGGCGACGGCCTGGCGGATTTCGCCCGGGAAATGGACGCCAGCGGCGAGCGCGTCGCCACCCTGCGGATGAATGCGGCCGACCCTGCCGATTCGGCCAAGGCTGTGCAACTGGCCGTCGAACGCTTCGGCGGCATCGACTTCCTGGTGCCATCGGCCGGTTTGTACCAGTCGCAGCCGATTCGCCAAATGACCGATGAGCAATGGCGCCAAACGCTGGGCATCAACCTCGACGGCGTGTTCTACCTGTGCCAGCGGGCAATCCCGGTACTGCGTGCCAACAGCGCAATCGTCAACCTAACCTCGGTGGCCGCACATCGGGGGGCGTTCTCTAACGCGCACTATGGCGCCTCCAAGGGCGGCCTACTGAGCCTGACCCGCGCTCTGGCGCGGGAGTTGGGGCCGCAGACCCGGGTGAACGCGGTGTCCCCCGGGATCATCGAAACCCCGATGACCCAGCACCTGATCGCGAGCCGCGGCAGCGATTCGGTGGAGCAGACCCCGCTCAAACGCCTGGGTCAACCGAGCGAAATCGCCTCGGTGATCGCCTTTCTATGCAGCAACGGCTCAAGTTTCATGACCGGCGAAGTACTGCACGTGAACGGCGGGCTGTACATCGCCGGATGAGCCTTGCGCGCCTCGTTTTTTTGCCCGTTGAGCGGTCAAGCGAGAAATGAGCGCGCGCCCTTCAGGGGCGCGGGCTCATGGGGCCAGCGGCCGCACTTACGCGCTGGCAACCTGCAAAGAGCTACGCACCTTGCCTGGGCTGCTGCCGGTGATGCGCCGAAACCAATGACCAAAGGAATCCCCCGACGCAAATCCCAGGTGCTGTGCCAGGGTCTCGTTGGAGTGTTCGCCTGCCAGGCCTCGGTATGCCTTCGCGATCCGCACTGCGACGTTGTCAGCTCGCCCTTTGATGCGTGCCGACGCAGAGGACTTCGAGCAATACCTGCTCCAGAATGTCGAAGAAACATCTGATGTGCGCCTGTTTCAACGCCTGAGGCCGGGTTACCAGATAGACCTCCATCTCTGGAAGTTCCAGCTCGGGGAACAACTCCGTCAGGCCCTTCGCCAGAATACGCGGCAGTACAGCCACGCCCATGCCTTGCCGCACCGACTCCAGTTGGACGGCGAACGAGTTCACGCTGATTTGCGCACGGTCCAGGCCCGCTGCCTTTGCGGCACGCATTTGAGGCAACATATCCAGCGGAGGAAGCAAGGCGATGTTGACCGCCGTAGCCAGGGTCACCCCGGGAGATCGCTTCAGGTACCCGGCCTCAGCGAAGACGCCATAGGCGAGCTTGCCGATGGGTCGATAAATCAACGATGGTTCGCCCAGGTGCGCTGTGCGTATGGCGATATCCGCCACCCCGCGGACGATCTTGTGAAAGTCGGTGGCGACCAGTAACTCCACGGAACAGCGCGGATGCAGGGCCGTAAACCGGCTCGCGGCGTCCAACACACAAGAAGAAAACCCCTCGCCGGCACTGACCAGCACGCTGCCACATAGCGCTGCGTGTTCCCCGGACAACTCCGCCGCCGTCTGACGCCTCAAGCCCGCCTCTGCTGCCACCGCGACGTCCACCAGGGCTTGGCCCCGCGAGGTCAACCAGCAGCCTTCAACGCCGCGCTCAACGAGCGGCTCACCCAGGGCCGCTTCCAGCTGGGTCAGGCGACGGGACACGGTAGACGCCGCGATCCCCAGCAGTTGGCCAGCTTGAAGAAAACTGCCACGCCGCGAGACCGCCAACAGCAGACGAAGATCGTCCCAATTTGCCTGCAACGCCATACCTCCCATCCTCCAGGGTTTGCATATATGCAAAGCCATTATGCAGTAGTCGCTGTTTTTCAGGCGCAGCCTCAACGGTATATCTACCGGCCTTCGAAACGACTGGAATGAAATGTATGACTATGGACCCCATGCGCAACGCATTCGTCACTGGCGCAACCGGCTTGCTGGGCAACAACCTGGTACGGGAACTGGTCGCACACGGCTACGCCGTCAAAGCCCTGGTCCGCTCACGGGCCAAGGGTGAGCAGCAGTTCAACGACCTGCCGAGCGTGGAACTGGTCGTTGGCGATATGGCCGACACCGACGCGTTCGCAACATCGTTGCAAGGCTGCGATACGGTGTTTCATACCGCAGCGTTCTTTCGCGATAACTACAAGGGCGGCAGCCACTGGGAAGAGCTCGAAAAGATCAATGTCGCCGGTACGCAAGCCCTGCTTCACCAGGCCTACCGCGCGGGGGTCCGCCGCTTCGTGCATACCTCGTCGATTGCCGTGCTCGACGGAGCCCCCGGCACCTCTATCGACGAGACATGCCTGCGGGCCGAAGCCGATGCGGATGACTACTATCGCAGCAAGATCCTCGCCGAGCGTGTCGTCTTGACGTTCCTTGAAACCCATCCCCAAATGCATGCCTGCATGGTGCTGCCCGGCTGGATGTGGGGCCCGGGCGATATGGGCCCGACCTCCTCCGGACAATTGGTCAAGGACGTGATCAACGGCAAGTTACCCGGGCTGATCCCCGGCACCTTCTCCGTGGTCGATGCCCGCGATGTGGCATGTGCCCAGATCGCCGCAGCCAAACATGGGCGGCGAGGAGAGCGCTACCTCGCGGCCGGTCGCAACTTGACCATGCGCCAGTTGGTACCTGTGCTGGGGCGTATCGCGGGCGTCAAAACCCCTGTTCGGCAACTGCCAGTACCCGCGCTGTACCTGTTGGCGGCGGTGCAGGAGGTTTACGCGCGCGTTACCGGCAAGCCTATTTTGCTGAGCATGGCGACGTTGCGCCTATTGATACGAGAGGAGCACCGTACCTGTTTTAACCACCACAAGAGCGAACAGGAGCTTGGCCTGAGTTTTCGAGTGCTGGAGCAGACCGTTTCTGACACTGTGGCGTGGTATCGGAAACATGGCGTGGTTAAGCCAAACAAGGACGAAAACACACGATGAGCAAAACCATCATCCTGATGCGTCACGGCCAGCCCAAGATGGCCGCGCGCGAAAGAATCTCAATGTTCGAGATGAAAGACTGGATCGAGCAATACAACCGATCCGAAATCATCCGCCATCCGGCTCCGGACGCCAGCCAGCAACTCGCCGCAGCCGCCACCCTGGTTGTTTCAAGCAGCGCGCCTCGTGCGCTGACCTCAGTCGAGGTGCTCGGGCTGAAGCCTGCTGTCGTCGACGCGCTTTTCTGCGAAGCGCAACTGCCTTATGGCCGTTGGCGACTGCCCCGGCTATCGCCGTTTACCTGGGCATTTATCTTCCGGGTCTTATGGCTGTGCGGTTACTCACGCAATATCGAATCCGCTGGCGCCGCAAGGTTGCGCGCCAACACGGCCGCTCAACGACTGCAGTCCCTCGCCGGTGAAGGGCCGGTTCTGCTGCTCGGTCATGGCGTGATGAATCGAATGATCGCCAAACACCTGCTCGCAGACGGTTGGACCCGCCAACAGCACAATGGCAGCCAATATTGGAGCGCGACGGTGTATCAATACGCTGGTGTATAGACGGTGATCGGCTGAGCGTCGCCAAGATCCACGCGTTCAGCCTGTAGCTGTCGACGCCTACCGCCGCGCCACAAACTCCGCCACCGCCGCCTCCAGCCACCCGGCCGCGCGCATTTTCAGGGCTGTGCTGCCGCATTTCGGACAGCTCGCGAACCAGTCGCCGGGCATCAGCGCGTCACTGCGCGGCGCAATGGTTTTCTTCCACTTGCAGTCTTCACACACAAAGGTGAAGGGTCTGGGTTTTATCGGCATGAATGGGTTCTCCTGGATGGCGATACTGCGGATTATTCTGTGACCGGGAGCAGCGCTTGCAGCAATTCCAGCTTGCGCTGCAACTGCGCGACGTGTTCTCGCTCGGCGCGCAACGCCGACCGCAGCTCGCGGTTTTCCATGTCCAAGATCTGCGCCAAACGCAGATCCTTTTGATAATGGGCAAGCATTTTCCAAAGCTCGCTCAACTTCAAACAATGCTGTACCAGCACCAGCAAGATGATCCCCATCACCGCCAATGCCCCCGTCGAAACCACTTCCGACATACTCATGTTCACATCCTTCCATCCCTTCGAGATATTCCGAAGACAGCGACACGATATGTAGTGATTTACGACAGGTCTAGAATGTAGACTTATACAGGTAAAGTATTCACGCACATGGAGCAGGTATGAAACGCAAGCAATCCATCGAACAAGTGCGCTGGGACCTGGCACTTCGCTATCGTTTGATCGAGACCGTCGCCTGGTGGGAAGGCCGCCTGACCACGGGGCACTTGATCCAGAGCTTCGGCATCAGCCGCCAGCAAGCCTCCAAGGACATCAATACCTACATCAATGAACATGCGCCCCGAAACTTGACATATGACAAGCAACGCAAGGGCTATGTACCGAGCAAACACTTCAAGCCGCTGTTCATCGATGACAGCGCCAGTGCCTACCTGCACCTGCTTTACCAGAACAATGAACGGGCGCCGCACATCGAAGGCCTGGCCCTGGCATATGCCCATACCAAGGTGCTCGAAGTGCCGGACCGGCCGATCCGGCCGGAGATCCTGCGCCCCTTGCTCGCGGCATGCCGCGACGGTCTGCGCCTGGAGACCGAGTACGTATCGCTCAATACCCCGAACGTGGAAATCCGCCTGATTGCCCCCCACACCCTGGTGTACACCGGGATGCGCTGGCATGTGCGCGCTTACTGCGAGAAGAATCGGCAGTACCGCGACTTTGTGCTGAGCCGCCTGCGCGGTGAGCCGGACCTGCTCGACGCGTCGCAGAACACACGGGAACTGGACGAAGACTGGAATACCGAAGTGCCGATCATCTTCGCCCCCGATGGCCGCTTGAACGCGGCGCAGCAGGCCATCATCGAAACCGACTTCGGCATGACCGACGGGCAACTGGTGGTGTCCAGTCGCAAGGCACTGGTGAAGTACGTCTTGCGCCGCTATCAGGTCGACCCGCGCAACCAGGCGACCAACCCCGAGGCCCAGCAGATCGTGGTCACCAATCTCAAAGAGTTGAGACCGTGGTTGATGCATGATTGAGGCGCATTTCCTGCCAGAGGCGCAGCGCACGCAGGCAATTGTCGATCTCGGCCGCGAGTAAGCGCTGTGCCAGCTCATGCTGGCCGTTGAGCAGAGCAATATTGCGCAGCGTATTGCCCTGGTGATTCTTCGCGCCCAGATCAAGACCGAACGTCATGGCGCGGTCGATGAAGTACCGCGCGGCCTTCAAGTGGCCATTGAGCAGCAGCCAATGCAGTGGCGTGTTCCCCAGCCCATCGCGGTCATTGAGGCTGGCACCCAGGCGGTAGCGGGCTTGCAGGGTTTTGACATTGCCGTATCGCGCAGGCAGGTGGATGTATTTGTCGTGGGGCATGAAGCTGCCCAGGCCGGCCCAGCCGCGAATCTGCGGGTTGCCCTGGGCGCCGAGTGACTCCAGCGTGTCGATCAGGCCGCTGCGGTTCAGCCGGTAAGCCATGTCCAGCGGCGTATCGCCCGCCAGGTCGCGCTGATTCAAGCCGGACGGATCGAGAGGCGGCGCCTCATCGAACAGCACACAGAGGTGCCAGTCGCTGAGGCCAAGCTCGGCGCGATCATCGATGCGCTCAAACAGAGTGATCGGCCGCCCCGCACACAACGTCGTGAGCGTCACGCCTCGAGCGAACATGCGCCGAAGAAACGCTCGAAGAGCGGCGTAGGCAAATGCTTGTCGTCCAGCAGACCGAAGTGCTTGCCCACGTTGCGCCCCAGGGCCATCAGTGTGTTTGCGCTGTTTTTCGTGCCGGCGTACCCGGCGCTCAAGATCGACTCGACACGCGCGTCACCGGTCGACTCTCGCTGATACGCCCGCCCCGTGATCATGACGTCTACCAGACACACGCTGACGCGCTCATCGCCCAAGGTGAAAGGCTCCAGCGCCTCGCTCGCCAAGACGGCACGCAAGCCGTCCTCGCCACCGGCGACAATCCGCTCCAGCGCTTCGAGTGAGCGGTCGAAGAGGTCGAACTCCTGCATCGAAAACGCAAAACAGTAGTCCTGAGCGGTAGCCCGCGAGATCGGACGCGCGTGGTGCGGATGAGTCGACAACCAGTCAACGAACGAGGCTTTATCGCTTTTTCCACCCTGGCGACGGAACAGCAGATAGTCGTTGATGACCTGACTGAAAGGGTTCCCCGTCGGCACCCAGCCCGTGCTGTCACGTTCGGGTTCCGGCAGGTCAACCACCGGCACGGCTGACTTAGGTGTCCACCCAAAGCACCGCAGGTCATAGCCAAGCACAAACAGGCTGGCCTCGAACGCATGGCACCGCGCAGGCAGCGCGCCTTGCTCGGCGAACCAGCCGGTGCGCTCGAGCACGGCGCGGATAATCCAGCCCAACCGCACTTGCCAGCGGGCCCATGTCTCATAGCTGATCGAAGAGAACTGAGGCGCGGCCAGGCCGTTCAAAAATGCTCCGGGGTTGCGGATCTGGCTGCCACGAGCGGCTCCGGACGGGAAAGCCAGCAAGGGTTTGCCGCTCCCCGTCCATTGCTGGCGAAACAGTGAATACAGCATGCCTATCGCTGCGCCGACGCGGCTGTCATAGATGGGGGAGCCCGACGAATCAAACAACGCATGAATCTTGGTCAGGCCCGCATCGAAACGCTCGACGCTGATCGCATCGAGATCATCCAGGTCATTTTTGCCGTCGAGCGACATCAGCCCGGCCATCTTTTGCAGATAGCTCGACAGCTTGCCGTTTGCGGCCAGCCGGTGCAAAAACGGAATGGCGCCCCGCACGCCGCCCCAACGAAGAATCTGCAGGCAGGCCTGAAGCGCTTGCTGGTCATTCCCCTGATTGACCGCACTCGTCAGCCATTCGCGAAGTTGCCCGAGAGAGCGTTGGGTTTCAGCCCAGGTGCGTGAATCCACCGAGCATTGGTGAGCATCCTGCCAGCTTGCCTTCCAGCGATAGTGCCCAAGCACCTGCTCGATGCCCTGGACATCAGCCGTCAAACCGCCAGGCACGAATTTGCTCGACTTGAAGCGCAGCTTGAAGGTCAGCGTCGGCAAATTCGCTGCAAGCCATGCGATGAAGGACTCAATTTCAGGTTGCGCCAGGAACTGTTCGCGCTGCATGCAGACCACCTTGCCAGTAATATCGAATGGCCACACCCTAAGCAAAATCAGCGACCCCGTCCACGATGTTTGTCCGTACAGGTAAACAAATGGAGCAGGTTCTCAGGCCCAGGCTAGACGCTTCTCGACCATCGCCAGGGTTCGGCCGAAACAGATATATGAGCTGTTCAGACACCCCGCGTCTGTTTACACGCGGCCCATCGACTTATGCATCGGCGTACCTTTGCAACGCATGTGCGAGATCGATATGCCCGGCACTCGCAAGGATCATCAGCGGCGGTCATGCCTCGACTACGCCTAGGGCTATATGAATTATCGAATGTTGCAGATCATCTAAAACCTTCGATCTAAATCATTCTCAACAATAACAAACAATAAGTTAGCCAACTAAGCATTTAAAACAACTGTGCGAAAAGACATACACCTGACTTCATATCGTTTTAACGACAAACCCTGGCATTCTTTTATTTTCACATATATTTTACATCCCCCTACATATGCTAATGTCATTACGACATCAGCGCTGTTCAACCAGGTTTAAGGAGTGTGTATGACCGGTGTACTGGCCTCCGTTAACAGCCGCACACAACTGGTCGGGCAGAACAGGCTCGAACTGTTGCTGTTCCGCTTCAACAATCACCAACTGTACGGGATCAACGTATTCAAAGTTCGTGAAGTTATCCGCTGCCCGAAGTTATCATCGATACCAAAGTCTAATAACAATATTTGTGGCGTGGCCAATATCCGGGGTGTCTGCATCCCTATTCTTGACCTCGCCATGGCAACGGGACTGCCCGGAGTCGAGGATCAGGAAAGCGCTTTTATAATACTTACGGAGTACAACAATCGCGTTCAGGGTTTCCTCGTCTACGCGGTCGAACACATCGTCAATCTGAACTGGGAAGACATCCATCCGCCGCCCAAGGGCAGTGGTGAGAACAATTACCTGACGGCCGTCACCCGCACGGACGACCGCCTGGTCGAGATCATCGATGTTGAAAAGGTGCTGACAGAAATATCGCCATCGTCCGAGGAAATATCCAGCGGCGTAATCGATCACGAAGTCACCCAGCAGGCGCGACACCTGCGGGTGTTGACCGTGGACGACTCGATGGTCGCGCGCAAACAGGTGACCCGCTGCCTGGAAACCGTGGGCGTCGAGGTAGTGGCCTTGAACGATGGCCGACAAGCGCTGGACTACCTGCGCGCCATGCTCGACGAAGGGCGCAAGCCGGATGAGGAGTTTCTGATGATGATCTCCGACATCGAGATGCCGGAGATGGATGGCTACACCTTGACCGCCGAGATCCGCAACGACCCGCGCATGGCCAACCTGCACATTGTGCTGCACACCTCGCTCTCGGGAGGCTTCAACCAGGCCATGGTCAAGAAAGTCGGGGCCGACGACTTCCTGGCCAAGTTCCGCCCCGATGACCTGGCCGGCCGCGTCGTCTCACGTATCAAAGCCGTCAACACGAACTGACGCTCTACGACAACAACACTCAAGCCAAGGAGGCTGTAAGGAAACGAATAAGAACAAAATCAACAGAGGGCAAATCATGTTGAAATGTAATGAGCTCTATCATCTGGCGCCAGACAGCGGCGAGGCCAGGCCCTTCTGGCAAGGCCGCGCACGCGACGCGCAGGCGGATATCCAATGCGCCATGGGCTGCGGCGCGCAACTACCCGAGACACCCCAGTCAGCAGAGCCGCCCTCTGCGCCCGCAGCGGCGACGATCACTCCCACCTGCATGAACGACGAGCTTGTTGCCGCCCAGGAAATCTGTGCCCGCGCCAAGACTGCCGTGGTCGAGATGTTCAGCCATGTCCGCATGGGCCGCGCCCTGGAGTTGGAGAATATCAGCGCACTGGTCGACGACATTTCCGCGTCGATCGCCCGCCATCCCAATGCCTTCATCAGCCTGGCACGCCTGAAAAGCCTCGACGATTACACCTATATGCATTCGGTCGCCGTGTGTGCACTGATGATTGCCCTGGGCAACCAGTTGAACCTGCCCGCCGTGTTGATTCGTCGGGTCGGGATGGCCGGCCTGCTGCATGACATCGGCAAAATGGCCATACCGGGCGCGATCCTCAATAAGCCCGGGCGCTTGAGCGGTGACGAATTACAACTGATACGCACGCACCCGCTGGAAGGTGAGAAAACCCTGCTGGCGACTTCGCAGATGTGCGACATGGTCGTGGATGTCTGCCTGCATCACCATGAGCGGGTGGACGGCAGCGGCTACCCCCATCAGTTGGTCGGCGACCAGATCAGTCTTTTTGCGCGAATGGCCGCCGTTTGCGATGTCTACGATGCAATCACCTCGGATCGTTCCTACAACCAAGGCTGGGACCCCGCGGTCGCCATCCAGCAAATGTCGACATGGGACGGGCATTTCGACGATGAGGTGTTCCGCGCGTTTTTGAAGTCCGTGGGTATTTATCCGGTGGGGTCTATCGTTCAGTTGAAAAGTGGCAGTATCGGCGTGGTGATCGAACAACACCCCGACTCTTTATTGACGCCAAAGATCAAGTTGTTCTTCGTGCCGGTGTTGAATATTTATATCACCCCCAAAATAATCGACCTGAGTGATCCCGAACAAACCGATCGCATCATTGCGCGCGTGCCGTCACAGCGCTATGGCTTTAAAAACACCGAACGTCTCTGGCTCGACGATGAGGCGTCCGAGCAGAACTAAGCGACGCCCCAGCTGTACTGCATTTATATGCTCAAGCAGCCCATGATCAAGCAGTAAGCCTTGCGAACAAAAAAACTGAAATGCCGCCATCCAATTATGTCGGCAACTATTAGCGTGGGCAGGAAATACCATGAAATTCAACTCATTACAGACTCGGATTTGCTTCACCGCCGGACTCTGCCTGTTAATCTCTTGCGCGAGCCTGGTGTTATATGGGTTGTACTCCTCAACCGCCAATCAAGCCTACGTGGGCACCGAAGTTTCAACATTGATCGAAAGCGGCACCATTCGCGAAGTACAAAACCTGGCGGAGTCCCGTGCCAATGCGATCAGGGCGAAACTGCAAAATGCCTTGGACTCGGCACGCACGCTGGCCAATACGCTGGGCGCGAGTAAAAGTGCGCAAAGCCCGCTGGCACTGGGCCGCGATCAAATCAATACAATGTTGCTCAGCGTGCTCAAGGACAACCCCGATTTCAACGGCACGTATTCGTGCTGGGAGCCGGATGCGGTGGACGGCCAGGACCAAGCGTTTCGTAACAACGAAGGCGGCAACAACCCCTTGACCGGCCGCTTCACGCCCTATTGGACACGCGGCTCGGACGGCCATATCGCCGTGCAACCGCTGGTCGAATACGACTCCGATGCCCGCCACCCCAATGGCGTGCTCAAGGGCGGCTGGTACAGCGGCCCCCGGGACACCCTGAAAGAAAGCGTGCTCGACCCCCTTCCCTACGTGGTGCAAGGCAAAAATGTGTGGCTGACCACGCTCTCGGTACCGATCACCGCCAATGGCAAGTTTTACGGCGTGGTCGGCGCAGACTTCGACATCTCGTTTATCCAGAAACTCAGCGAGCAAATGTCCGCCGACCTCTACGGCGGCAAAGGTTCGGTGTCGATCCTGAGCAACCAGGGCTTGGTGGTCGCCGACAGTAAACGGCCGGAACTGATCGGCCAGTCATTGAAGGCATTGCTACCCGACACCTGGGATAAGGTGCTGGCCAATGTGCAAAAAGGCCAGGGCGACAGTCGCCTCAACCAGGAGTCCCAGGAAATCGAAGTACAGATGCCGATCATCCTGGGCCGCACCGAAAAACCCTGGGCCATCTTGATCCAACTGCCCAAGGCGGTGGTCATGAGCCAGGCGATTGCCCTGGAGAAGGAACTGCAATCCCGTGGCGTCAGCAGCAGTATCTGGCAGGTCTCGGTCGGCCTGGGTATCTCGGTACTGGCATTGCTGGCGCTGTGGTTCGCCACCGCAAAAATCGTCGGGCCGATTCGTGAAGCCGCCGCCTTGGCTGCCAACATCAGCCTGGGGGATTTCTCGCGTCGCCTGGTGCAAAAATCCGACGATGAAGTCGGCCAGTTGTCCTTGGCCTTGAACGAGATGTCCGAAAGCCTGCAGCGTCAGGTCCGTGTGGCTGAACGTATCTCCGAAGGCGATCTGGACCTGGAAGTGCGTTTGTCCTCCCCCAACGACACGTTGGGCAAGTCCCTGGAAAAAATGGTCGGCAACTTGAACACCTTGATTTCCCAGGTGCAGGCCAGCGCCACGCAAATCACCGGCAGCTCCGCACAGGTCACCGAGTTGAGCCAGTCGTTGTCCGACGGTGCGTCCAACTCGGCGTCATCCATCACTGAAATCAGTGCCGTCATGACGCAAATGGCCGCGCAGACCACCGACAACGCCGCCAACGCGAAAAAGGCCGACGAACAATCCCAGGCCTCACGCGCCGACGCCGGGGAAAGTGACAAGCTGATGAGCGAACTGATCGCCGCCATGACCGAAATCGACAACTCGGGCAAAGACATCACCGCGATCATCACCACCATCGACAACATCGCCGCCCAGACCAACCTGCTGGCCTTGAACGCGGCGATCGAGGCGGCACGTGCCGGCGAATTGGGCCGTGGTTTTGCCGTCGTCGCCGATGAAGTCAGGAGCCTCGCCGCCCGCAGTGCCGAAGCGGCCCAGCAAACCGCGGCGCTGATCGCCGACTCGTCGACCAAGACACAGCGCGGCATGGTCATCGCCGGTCGCACGGCCGACTCGTTGCGAAACATCGTCACCGGCACCAGCACCGTTTCCAGCCTGGTGTCGCTGATCTACCAAGCCTCGAGTGAACAGGCGTCCGGCTTGCAGCAAGCCAGTATCGGCCTGGAGCAGATCGACGAAGTCACCCAGCAGAATCAGGCCAACTCCCAACAATGCGCGGTGGCTGCCCGCGACCTGTCGGAGCGGGCCAGCTCCATGCAACAAGGGTTGAGCCGGTTTAAAGTCAAAGCGACATAACCCCCATCCGCAATGAAGCCGGGGCGGAAATAAATCACCGCCCCGGTCCCCCTGCACAAACCTCGTACCCATTCATGAAATATTAAGAATCGCCCCCCTATACTCACCGATTGCGAGCCGTTCCCTCGAACGGCCCCCTGCCCCGGTAACCAGCCCCCATGACGCGTCCCGTTCCTCTGCTGCTCCTGCTTGCTGGCCTGTTGTTCTTCTTCGCCCTTGGTAACCATGAACTGCAAGGCTCCACTGAAGCCCGCGTCGGCGGGATCGCCATGGCCATGCACCTGGACAACGACTGGGTGGTGCCACGGCTGTTCCGTGAGCCGTTCCTGGAAAAACCACCCCTGAGCCTGTGGCTCGACGCTGGCGCGATCCGCCTGTTTGGCGGCACGCCCGGGGCCGTGCGCCTGGCCTCGGCGTTCGCCGGGTTGTTCAGCGTGATGCTGCTTTACGGGATGCTGCGCACGTTCGGGCGGCCCAAGACACTGGCGTTCTGCGCGGCGCTGATCCTGGCGACCATGGCCAGTTACTGGAGCAATGTGCGCGGCGTCGGTGAAGATGCATTGCTCAGCCTGGGTGTGACCACCGCGCTGCTGGCGTTCTACCAGGCCATGCGGCCGGCGTCCGAGCGCCAGGGCTCAACCGCCTGGGCGTGGGCCCTGTTCACGGCCGGGATGGTGATCGCCACCCTGAGCAAAGGCGTGCTGGGCCTGGCGATGCCGGGCATCGTGATCTTTGTGTACCTGGCCTGCACCAGTTGGATGGACAAACGCCTGCGCATCGGCGACTGGCTGCGGCCTGCACTGTTTACCCTGCTGGCCTTGGTGCCACTGCTGATCTGGCTGGGGTTTCTGTTCCAGCGCGGCGGGCTGCAGGCGGTGGGCGAAGTGCTGTGGACCAACAGCGTCGGGCGGTTCAGCGGCTCGTTTGTCGAAGCCGGGCACTACGAACCCTTCTACTACTACATCGCCAAACTGCCCGAAGCCTTTTTGCCGTGGAATATCCTGGTGTACCTGGGGTTGTGGCACTTCCGTAAAAGCCTGGTGCGCAACCGCTACCGTCTGTTTTTCTGCGTCTGGCTGGTGGCGCAATTCACCCTGCTGACCCTGGCTTCCAGCAAGCGCACCGTATACCTGATGGCGCTGACGCCAGCCGCCGCCGTACTGGCTGCGGAATATGCGCAGGTGCTGCTGCACTGGCTGAAAGATCACAAACCGGCGCTGTATAAGCGGCATAAAATCGTGATTGGCGGCGTGTTCACCGTGCTCATCGCCTGCTACCTGAGCGCTGCTTTCTGGTTCGCGCCAAAAGCCGACAAAAAACAGTCCTTCGTGCCCGTGATGAGCCAGATCCAGGCGCTACAGGCCGAAGGCAAAAAGGTCGCGTTGTTTCGGCCCAACGAGCGCATCGACGGCGCCAGCGTGTTCTATCTGCAGGCCTACTTGCCGATTCTGCAAACCGAGCCCGAACTGCACAGTTACCTGGACGCCGCCCCCGGCAACGTCGCGCTGCTGGATAACACGGAGCAACTGACCGGCAAGGTCACGGTGATCAAGGAGATGGCAATCAATCGCCAGCCTTACTACTTCATCGGGCAGTAAGGCCGGCGGGGGGTCAGTGCTTGGTGAGCTTGTCCAGGTAACCCATGGCGAACGCCGAGACCACAAAGGTCATGTGGATGATCACGTACCACATCAAATGCTGCGGATCGACGTTCTTGGCATCCATGAAGATGCGCAGCAGGTGGATGGAGGAAATCGCCACGATGGAGGCGGCCACTTTCATCTTCAGCGAGGAAGAGTCCATGGTGCCCAGCCAGTTGAGCTTTTCCTTGTTTTCATCGATGTCCAGCTGCGAGACGAAGTTCTCGTAGCCGGAGATCATCACCATCACCAGCAGGCCGCCGACCAGTGCCATGTCGATCAACGACAACAGCAGCAGGATCACTTCCGATTCGAGCATGCTGAAGATATTGGGAACGACGTGAATGATTTCCTGGAAGAATTTCAATGCCAGGATCAACAAGCCCAGGGACAACCCCAGGTAGATCGGCGCCAGCAACCAGCGCGAGGCGTACATCGTATTTTCGATAAAGCGTTCCATTGAATCTCACACAGCGTGGTTAGAAATGACGGTGAGTATACCAGCCGCTACCCAACACCTGTGACCGCGAGAAAACTGACCTGAGTGGCATCTGTAAGAGCGTTTTTCTGCTAGTGTCGAGGCCATCAACTCGGCTCAAAGACGTCGGACAGGAAAACTCAAGATGATGGATGTGCGTTCCCCTTGGGCCAGCATCGGCCTGTGTGCGGCATTGCTGCTGGCCGGTGGCTGTTCTCCCAGCGACGAGCAAAAGCAGACCACCCTTGAAGAGAAAACCAAGCAGTTCGAACAGTCGCTCGACAGTATCCAGGACCCCAAACTGCGCGACGCCATCACCGACCTCGGCGGTTCGCTGTTGTTGCTGGAACGGGCGCGGGTCAAGCTCGCCAGCAAGCCCATCGAAGCCGAATACGGCGAAGACAGCCTGGCCCTGCTCAAGCACTACCCCACGCCCCAGGCCCTGGTCGACACCTACATCAACGGCCTGTTCGTGCTGCGCAAGACCTCCCACTCCGACTACCTGACCGATCTGCAGCCGGTGTTCCCGTTCAACTTCAACACGCCCGACCAGTTCCCGTTCCCCCATGGCCTGGAATGGCAGTCGGTGACCTTGAGCAACAGCAAAGTCATCCCCTTCCAGCCGGAATGGTCGGAAACCGATCCCGGCATCCAGTTGAGCCCCAGCAGTTCCAACCTGACCAACCCCGATGACCTGACGGTGACCTACCCGTTCATCGACGGCATCGAGACCGACAACAAGAGCCAGCCGCAGCCCGTCAGCCTCAAAGGTACGGTCGAGGTGGTCGCGCCGGGCAAGGTGCTGACGTTCGACCTGTCGAAAAAAGACCTCGGCCACCCACGCACCGAGGGCAATATCACCCTCAACCTGCTGAGCCTGGAAAAAAACTACGCCGAGATCGAACTGACCAACCACGAACCGCTGGCGGCGGAGGTCGGCGACGAATCACCGGACCCGTTGCTGGTGCAGGCCCGCGACAGTACCGGGCAGTTCCTCACGCGCTCGGGCTCGATCAACGAAAATGCCGCGCAGGTGGCGTTCTACGAGAAACAACTGGCGCAGATGCAAAAGCAGAAAGCCTGGTCGGACGCGTTTGAGAAACAACTGACGGACGAGCAGAAAGCCTTCGAACACCAGCAAAGCAGCCATTACGCCAAGGTCTACTTCAATGGCCTGATCGACACGCTGCAGGTCGACGTGCTGGATTTTTCCAAGGCCACGCTGACCCGCAAGGACCTCGACCTGCCCGTATTGCGCTTCGACAAAAACAGCCTGCAGAAAACCGTGCAAGCCTTGCCGATGGCGGTAACGGTGTATGACGACAGCACCGCCAGTTGGCTGAAAACCGCGACGATGACCGAGGACCAGCTGAAAAACAGCGTGACCATCAGCCAGTCCGTCGAAGATGCCAGCGCCGCGCATATCGTGTTTGACCACCCCTACACCTTCAACGACGAATTGGCGGGCACCGAACGCAACAGCGACGAAGCCCCGGTGACGTTTTTCACAGCCAATGAAAAAGGCGAGCGCGGCGAGCCCATCGAGTTGCCGAGCGAAGCCTTCGAGCTGAACCCTGCACGCGGCACGCTCACCTACGACCTCAACCTGTTCCCGGAGAACCCGGCGTTTGTGGTGGGCTCGATTCCGCTGTTCCTGGCCAGCATCGACCAAGCCACGATCGACGTGGCCAAGCTGCCCAAGGGCCTGTCGCTCAAGGACAACGCGCTGATCGTCGACCAGGCGCAGTTCCCGTCCGACAGCTGGCGCTTCTATGCCAAGGACGCCAGCGGCAACTACCTCAAGGAAATCCTCGGGGTCAGCCACCACGCCGAGGAATACGGCACGGCGTTGTTTGATGTGCATTACTTCTACGGCCAGCCGACCCAGCTGGAAAGCTACCAGCGTACCAACCTGAGCACCGTGCAATACGGCTTCGAGGTCAAGCTGGACAAGCCCGAAAGCAAATAACCGGGCCTACAGGGCCAGGCATTCCTGGCCGTTATTGAGCTGGCGCAGGTGGGCCTGCAGATGCAGGCACCAGATCTGCGGCTCCTGCGCCAGCTCGTAGCCTTGCTGGGTCAGGTTTTCGACGATCGATTGCAGGAAGGTTTCGGCCACGAACGGCCCGGGAAACGGTCCCTGGGATTTGATGGTCGAAGGCTGCTCACCGGTCATTCCAGCGGCAAACAACAACGTCCACATCCCGTTATCCCCCGCGAGAGGGCGAATGGAGCATTCGATGCGAGTGCCCAGGCCCAGACACTGGCGGGTCAGGCAAAGGTTGCGCGGCATGGCGGCGACCCTCGGTAGATCGGCGTTCAGCCTCAAGCACGGCGAGACTGTTTCTATCCTGCGACTCCGGTGGATATCCCTAGTGCTCAGAATAGAAGAAAAACGCGATAAACCAAGGTTGTAGAGACCAACGGGCGTTGGCCCCCAACCTGGAGTCAATTTAGTGGCGGGCTAACCGATCAGCTCGGTTTGGCTTCCGCCTGCGCGTGCAGCGCCAGTTCCTTCTCAGCTTCCTTCAAGTCTTCCTCGCTGATCATCTCGGCAATCGCGCGCAAACGCTCGACCACACGCGCATTCACCGTGCCTTCGGGGAATTGCCCTTCTGCGTCCGGCTCACCGGCCGGCTCGCCGACCAGCAGGCTCAACGCCTCATCCGCCTGGCGCACCGCATAGATATGGAATTGCCCGGCGCGCACGGCCTGCAACACCTTCTCATCGAGCATCAGCGTGGCGACGTTGGCCTGCGGAATGATCGCGCCTTGTTCGCCGGTCAGCCCACGCGCTTCGCAGAGGCGGAAGAAACCTTCGATCTTCTCGTTGACCCCGCCCACCGCCTGCACTTCACCAAACTGGTTGATCGAACCGGTGATGGCAAAACACTGTTTGAGCGGGGTTTTCGACAAGGCCGAAATCAAGGTACAGGCCTCGCCCAGGGACGCGCTGTCGCCGTCCACATAACCGTAGGACTGTTCCAGCGCGATACTCGCCGAGATCGCCAGTGGGAATTCCTGGGCATAACGGCTGCCCAGGTAACCGGTGAGGATCATCACGCCCTTGGAGTGAATCGGCTGGCCGAGGTTGACCTCACGCTCGATGTCGACGATGCCGCTGCCGCCCGGGTACACCGTGGCGGAAATCCGCGCCGGTACGCCGAACGCCGAATCGCCGACTTCCAGCACCGTCAGCCCGTTGCACTTGCCGACCGCTGCGCCGGCGGTGTCGATCAGGATCACCCCGGCGAGCATGTCGTCGAGAATCCGCGCCGACACCCGCCCGGTGCGCGTGGCCTTGGCCTTCAGCGCACGTTCGATGTGGCCGGCGTCGGTCATTTCGTCGCCCGCCAGGTGGCGAATGAAATCCGCCTCGCTGACCAGTTGGAACAAGTCGCCAATGCGCGCCGACAACCGCCCCTGGTGTTCGGCCAGGCGTGCGCTGTAGGTGGCCAAGCGCGCCACCGCGTCCGAGGTCAGCGGCGCCATGCCCTCTTCCGAGGTGCGGGTTTTCAGCAACTGCGCGAACTGCTCGAGGCTTTCGTCGACCATCGGGATGTCTTCGTCGAAATCCACCAGCACGCGGAACATTTCCTGGAAGTCCGGATCGGCGTCCTGCAACGCGTAGTACAACTGGCGGGAACCGATGATGATCACCTTGACCTGCAACGCAATCATCTGCGGGTTGAGCGTCACCGTGGCCAGGCGGCCCAGTTCGCCCAGCGGCGACTCCATCTTCAGCTTGCGCGACTGCAGGGAACGCTTGAGGGCGTCCCACACAAACGGCTCGCTGAGCATCTTCTCGGCTTCGAGGATCAGGAACCCGCCGTTGGCCCGGTGCAAGGCGCCCGGACGCAACTGGCGATAAGTGGTGTAGAGCGCGCCCTGATCGGTGCTGTATTCGATCCGGCCGAACAGGTTATCGTAGGTCGGGTGCGGTTCAAACACCACCGGGGCGCCGCCGTTGACCGGATGGCCGACCACCAGGCTCGGGCAGTACTGTTCTTCGAGCAGCTTGCGGGCCTGGGCGTCGGTCTTGGCGTCGTCCACCAATTGCTCGACCACGGTTTTCAGCAAGTACACCTGCATGGCTTGCAGGTAACCGCATACGGCGGCGTTTTCTGCGTACTTTTCCGACAACGGTGACAGCAATGGCTGTAGGGCCAGGGTGATGGTTTCTTCGTTGAACTGACGCAGTTGGTTGTTCGACTCACGCTTCCACTGCGGCAGGCTGGCCAGCTCTTCGTTGAGGCGTTCTTCCAGTTCGGAAATATCGGTGTGGAAGCGCTCGCGATCGACTTCCGGCAACTGCGAGAACTCGGCCTCGTCCAGCGCCTTGCCGTCGAGCATCGGAGTGAACGCGATGTTGGAACTGTCGCGGTACAGCGCCACGTCCTTTTCCAGGGCCAGGCGTTCGATCACGTCCAATGCCTTGTCGTAACGCTGGTTGAACGCGCGGTCGATAGCGCTTTTGCGTTGTTGATACGTCGGGTGTTCGAACACTGCCGGGAAGGTCGCCACCAGGTTGTCGATCAAGCCGTTGATGTCGCTGATGAACGCCGCGGCGCCGCCTGCCGGCAGTTCCAAGGCGCGGGGTTCGCGGGGTTCATCGAAATTATTCACATAGACCCAGTCCGACGGGGTCTGCAGGCGTTTGCCTTCAGCCTTCAGGTAGCGTTTGACGAACGAAAAGCGGCCGGTGCCCGGCTCGCCCATGACAAACACGTTGTAACCGGGGCGTGGCATGGCCACACCGAACTGCAAGGCTTCAACCGCACGTTCCTGGCCAAGCACACCGCGAAAGGGCTCCAAATCATTGGTGGTCGAGAAGCTGAACTGTTCAGCGGAGAAAGGGCGAGTCAGCGCTTCGGGCGCTAGACGCAAGCTGGCAGCAACAGGATCAGGCATCGGGCTTCCTTACATCAGGCGGGGCAGATGGCGGCATTCTGGCTCTCTGTTACGCGCTCTGGCAAGGCGCGCCTGAGGTAAAGCATAGACACGGGCTGCGTCCTACAAAAAAATCGAGATATCTCTGATTGTTTTATTAAAAATCACGGAACCCCTGGAACCTGCCTAAACTCCAAACTGCGCGGGCTGGACTAATAACCGGCCCCTAAGGCGCGTTACTGCGCCTGAACCCTTGTCCATTGGTTTGCACACAAAGAGAACAAAGCTATGAAACGGATCCTTCTCGGTACTCTCTTCACCGTCGTTTCCCTCAACGCAATGGCTGAATCACCCGGTGGCCCGAACTGCGGTTGGGGCAACATGCTGTTCGAAGGCCAGCGCGGCACGCCGGCGCACTTCCTGGCGTCCACCACCAACGGCACCTCGGGCAACGCGACCTTCGGCATGACCTCGGGCACCAACGGTTGCAGCACCAACAGCGCCCTGACCTACGGCGGCAAATCGTGGATTGCCATGAATGGCATGATGAACGAGCTGTCCGAAGACATGGCCAAAGGCAATGGCGAAGCGCTGACCACCTATGCCGTGGTACTGGGCGTTGCACCAGAAGATCGCGAGCACTTTTCTGCCGTGACCCACGAGCACTTCCAGCAAATCTTCAGCAAGGCCGACGTGACCGCTGAGGATGTCCACAACAACACCCTGGCTGTACTGAAAAGTGATGCCCGCCTGGCGAAATACGCAACCCAGGCTTAAGCTCGAGCCGCCCGCGCCCTCCAAGGCGCGGGTCTTATTTTTGGACCCGCCTCCCCGCTTGGGTCTCACTTTTTCCGACTTAAGTTGCCCCTATGCTCAAACGCCTTGCCTGGATGGCACTCTTCGCCTGCGCCCCGTTGTATGCGGCGCCGCATCTTGATGATCAACGTTTGCAGCAATTGGCCAACGATCCGTTCTGGTTGTCCTTGGGCCATTACGAAGCCGGCAAAGTCAGTGGCTGGCGCAGCTATGTCAGCGACAAAAAATTCTTCCTCGCCGCCGATGGTGCCCATCACCCGGATGCCGAACTCAAGGCCACCGTCGACGCGCTCTACGCGCCGGCCAGCCTGGGTGAAAAACACGCACAATGCGTTTACCCCGCACGTACCCGCTGGCTCAAGGACCGGTTGCAACTGACCGACCTGCCCGCCGTGGGCTGCAACGAATTCAAGCAATGGTTCAAGGACGTCGCGCCCCATAGCGCGGTGATGATCTTCCCGGCGGCCTACCTCAACAGCCCTTCATCGATGTTCGGCCACACCCTGCTGCGCATCGACCAGGCCGACGTGCAGAGCAACAACACCGCGCTGCTCAGCTATGCGATCAACTTCGGCGCGTACATCGAAGGCTCGGACAACAGCATCCTCTACGCCTGGAAAGGCCTGATGGGCGGCTACCCCGGCCTGTTCGCCCTGGTGCCCTACCAGGAAAAACTCTCCGAATACCGCAGCCTGGAGAACCGCGACCTGTGGGAATACCGCCTGAACCTGACCCAGGTCGAGACCGAGCGCATGGTCGAGCACGTGTGGGAACTCAAGCAGATCCAGTTCGACTACTTCTTCTTCGACGAAAACTGCTCCTACCGCCTGTTGGAGTTGCTGCAAGTGGCCCGCCCCGGCCTGCGCCTGACCGAGCAATTCCCGCTCACTGCGATCCCCACCGACACGGTCAAGGCCGTGAAAGATGCCGGCCTGGTCGAGAAGATCGACTATCGCCCGTCCCGTGAGCGCGAGTTGCTGGAACGCGCCAAACCGCTGGACAGCGACGAGCAGCAATGGGTGCTGAAAGTCAGCGACGACCAGAAACAATTGCAGGCGCCTGCGTTTAAAGCGTTGCCGCGCGAGCGCCAGGCGCTGATCATCGACGCCGCCTACCGCCTCGGCCGCTACCGCGCCAATGGCCTGGAGCGCGACACCGAACGCTCCCAACGCAGCTTCGAACTGCTGCGTGCGATCAACCAGAACCCCGCGCCCGACCTGAAGATCACGCCCCCAGGCCTGCCGGAAACCGGCCATGAATCACGCACCTGGCAAGCCGGCATCGGCACGCGTGGCGACAAAGCCTTCGGCGAATACGGCCTGCGCATGGCCTACCACGACCTCAACGACAACGCCGAAGGCTTCCCCCTCGGCGCGCAGATCGAGATCCTGCAAATGAAACTGCGCCAGTACGAAGGCAACCACTGGCAACTGCAGCAACTGGACCTGGCCACCATCCGCTCCCTGACTCCGCGCAACGCGTTGCTGCAACCCTGGTCATGGCAAGTCACCGGCGGCCTGGAACGCGTGCCGGGCAAACACGACGACGAAACCCTGGTCGCCCATGTCAACGGCGGCGCCGGCGGCACCTGGCAACTGCGCGACGACATGCTCGGCTTCGCCCTCGGCACCGTGCGCGTGGAACACAACAACGACTTCAGCGAAGCCATCTCCCCCGCCGCCGGTTTCAACACCGGCGTACTGTGGAAAAACCCGCTGGGCAACCTGAGCCTGGAAGCCAAGGGAGATTTCTTCACCAATGGCGAAGTACGGCGCAGCATCAGCCTGAACCAGCAGTGGGAATTGTCGCGCAACCTCGGTCTGCGCCTGAGCGCCCAGCGCGAATACAGCCACTTGTCGACGCCGGTGAATGAGGTAATGCTTGAGATGAAGTGGTATCACTACTGACCAACGCCCAACCAGAATCAGGAGTTCACTCAACATGGCCGTTACCTGCACCACCCTTGAAGAAGTCCGAAGCAACATCGACCGCCTCGACCAGCAAATCGTCAGCCTGTTGGCCGAACGCGGCCACTACGTTTCCCAGGCGGCACGCTTCAAAAAAGACACCGACGGCGTCAAGGCACCACAGCGCGTCGAACAGGTGATCAGCAAAGTGCGCGACCTATCCCACACGGTCGGCGCCAACCCAGACGTCACAGAACAGGTTTACCGCGCGATGATTGCGGCGTTTATCCAGCAAGAATTGGCTGAGCATGCTGCGCTGGCCAGCCATCAGACGACATAGCACCCAACACCTTTCTCACCCCCCTTTCACATCCCCCCGACGAATCCCCTTCTAAACTTCCCCTATCAGCCGTGAAACGGCCAGGGAGCAAGTAATGTGGCGGTATGCAGTAATGCTGTGTGCGGTGCTGGGGTTGTCGGGTTGCCAATCGACCCATCAGGAGTTGCTGGCCAAGGGTTATCCACCGGCGTTTGCCGATGGCTTCGATGACGGTTGCAGCAGTGGTCGCCAGGCAGCGGGGGTGATCACCGGGGAGTTTCGTAAGAATGTGCCGCGTTATCTGAAAGACCGCGTATACGCCGAAGGCTGGGAAGATGGCTTTCGCCAGTGCAAGGCCATGCGCGAAAACGAAGAGTTGCGCGACTACAAAGATCGTCACTGGGACGAGCGCGAGCGCGCCTGGCAGCAGGAGAAGGATCGCGACGCAGCCAAGGCTTATCGCTCGCAATAGTCGCTTTCAGACATTCGTCGAAACTTAAGTGCGGCGAACATGGCCCAAACGCTATAGAGGGAGCCTGTCATGAGCCGAGCTTTTGTGAATGAAGACAGCGCCGCCGCCCAGGCCGACCCACCGGTCGAGCGTCAGGTCAGCGAGCAACCCAATCGCCTCACCGCGCGCGGGTTGGCGCAGTTACAGGCCAAGGTCGCGCAGTTGCAGCAGGAATACAGCGTCGAATCCGCCAAGGGCGAACAGGCCGACAAACAGCGCCAGGCCGACCTTGAGCGGGATTTGCGTTACTTCAACCAGCGGCTACAGAGTGCCCAGGTGGTGGCGCCGGCCGTGTCCACCGACAAGGTGCAGATCGGCAGTTGGGTGACCTTTGCCAATGAGCAGGACGAGCAACAGCGCATTCAGTTGGTCGGTGAAGACCAGGCCGATGCCGGTGCGGGCCTGATCAACTGGGGTTCGCCCCTGGGTCGGGCGCTGCTCGGGGCCCGGGTGGGCGACGAGGTGCTGTGGCAGCGCCCCGTCGGCGATCAGTTGATCGAAGTGCTGCGCATCGAGGCCGAGACCTAGACGATGCCTTGGGCCAGCATCGCGTCGGCGACTTTGACGAAGCCGGCGATATTCGCGCCTTTCACGTAGTTGATCCGGCCGTTTTCCTCACCGTAATGCACGCACGCGTGGTGGATCGACTGCATGATGTTGTGCAGTTTGCTGTCCACCTCACCGGCGGTCCACAGCAGGCGCATGGCGTTCTGCGACATTTCCAGGCCACTCACCGCCACGCCGCCGGCGTTGGACGCCTTGCCCGGGGCGAACAGAATGCCTGCGTCGATAAAGATATCCACAGCCTCCAGGGTGGTCGGCATGTTGGCACCTTCGGCCACGCAGAGGCAGCCGTTGCGCAACAGGGCGCGGGCAGCGTCGGCGTCGAGTTCGTTCTGGGTGGCGCATGGCAGCGCGATGTCGCACGCCAGTTCCCACGGGGTTTTACCGGCGCGGAACTCCAGGCCGTAACGGGCCGCCAGTTCGCTGATGCGACCGCGCTGGACGTTTTTCAGCTCCAGCAACGCCGACCATTGCTCCTCCGTCAACCCGTTCTCGGCGTACAGGGTGCCTTCGGAGTCGGACAACGAAATCACCTTGCCGCCCAGGTCCATGACCTTGCGCGCCGCGTATTGCGCCACGTTGCCGGAGCCGGAGACCGCCACGCGCTTGCCCTCGACCCGCAGGCCATCGCGCTTGAGCATTTCTTCAGCGAAGTACACGCAACCGAAACCGGTGGCTTCGGGGCGGATCAAGCTGCCGCCGTAGGTCATGCCCTTGCCGGTCAGCACGGAAGTGAACTGGTTGCTCAGGCGCTTGTACTGGCCGAACAGGAAGCCGATCTCGCGGGCGCCCACACCGATATCGCCGGCCGGGACGTCCACGTCCGCGCCGATATGGCGGTACAACTCACTCATGAACGCCTGGCAGAAGCGCATCACTTCGGCGTCGCTCTTGCCCTTGGGGTCGAAGTCCGAGCCGCCTTTGCCGCCGCCCATGGGCAACGAGGTCAGGGAGTTTTTGAAGGTCTGTTCGAAGGCGAGGAATTTCAATACGCCCAGGTTGACCGACGGGTGAAAGCGCAGGCCGCCCTTGTACGGGCCGATGGCACTGTTCATCTGGATACGGAAACCGCGGTTGACCTGAACCTTGCCGTGATCATCGACCCACGACACCCGGAAAGTAATCGCACGTTCCGGCTCGCAGATGCGCTCCAGGATGCCCGAGGTCAGGTAGTGAGGATTGGCTTCAAGAAACGGCCACAGGCTGCGTAGGACTTCTTCTACAGCCTGGTGGAATTCCGGCTGGTCGGGGTCGCGTTTCTTCAGGCGGGCAAGGAAGGATTCAACGGATTCGATCATGAAAAGTCTCGGCAAATTTATTGTCGTTAAGGGCGATTGAGCCGGACTTTATCAATTCATGTCGCACCGCGACAGGGCAAAATGTCGCCTTTGTGAATTTAAATGGTGCATTGGATATAAATAAACCTGAAAAACAGGCATTTATCGCACCTAAAAGGGGATTTCAAAACGGCGCCATGCACCAACTGAAAAACCGCTATCGGAGGCAAGCCTCCTCCCACATTTGATCGATGTTCGTCAGGAAGTCATGGGCAAAAAAAACGGAGCCCGAAGGCTCCGCTTTTCCAAACCGACCCGAATCAGGCCAGTTTCTTGTGCCGTACACGGTGCGGCTGGGCAGCGGCTTCGCCCAGGCGTTTCTTGCGATCCGCTTCGTACTCGGTGTAGTTACCTTCGAAGAACACCGCCTGCGAGTCATCTTCATACGCGAGGATGTGGGTCGCGACGCGGTCGAGGAACCACCGATCGTGAGAGATCACAATGGCGGCGCCCGGGAAGTCCAGCAGGGCTTCTTCCAGGGAACGCAGGGTTTCAACGTCGAGGTCGTTGGACGGTTCGTCAAGCAGCAGGACGTTGCCACCCTCTTTCAGGGTCAGGGCCAGGTGCAAGCGACCACGCTCACCACCGGACAGGTCCTTGACGAACTTCTGCTGGTCGCCACCCTTGAAGTTGAAACGGCCGACGTAGGTGCGCGACGGGATTTCATAGTTGCCGATACGGATCTGGTCGGAACCGTCGGAAATCTGCTGAAACACAGTTTTGCTGCCGTCGAGGTCTTCGCGGCTTTGGTCCACGCAGGCCAGTTGCACGGTTTCACCGACTTCGATGGTGCCCGAGTCCGGGGTTTCCTTGCCCATCAGCATGCGGAACAGTGTGGATTTACCCGCACCGTTACCGCCGATAACGCCGACGATCGCGCCTTTTGGCATGGAGAACGACAGGTTGTCGATCAACACGCGGTCGCCATAGCCTTTGGACACGTTCTTGAATTCGATGACCTTGTCACCCAGGCGCGGACCGGCCGGGATGTAGATCTCGTTGGTTTCGCTGCGCTTCTGGAATTCCTGCGACTGCATTTCTTCAAAGCGTTGCAGACGTGCCTTGGATTTGGACTGGCGGGCCTTGGCGCCTTTGCGCACCCACTCCAGTTCTTCCTTCATGGCTTTTTCGTGGGCCGATTGCTGCTTGGATTCGGCAGCCAGACGGTCGGACTTGGCTTCGAGCCAACCGGAGTAGTTGCCCTCGTAAGGGATGCCGGCGCCACGGTCGAGTTCGAGAATCCAGCCGGCGACGTTGTCCAGGAAGTACCGGTCGTGCGTGATCGCAACCACGGTGCCCGGGAAGTCGTGAAGGAAATGTTCCAGCCAGGCGACGGAATCAGCGTCCAAGTGGTTGGTCGGTTCGTCGAGCAGCAGCATGTCGGGAGCCGACAGCAGCAGGCGGCACAGGGCCACACGACGCTTCTCACCACCGGACAGGTGTTCGACCTTGGCGTCCCACGCCGGCAGGCGTAGCGCATCGGCGGCGACTTCCAGCTGGCGATCGAGGTTGTGACCGTCGCCAGCCTGCAGGATGGCTTCGAGCTTGGCCTGTTCGGCGGCCAGCTTGTCGAAGTCAGCATCCGGTTCGGCGTAGGCGGCGTAGACTTCGTCCAGGCGGGCCTGGGCGTCCTTGATCACGCTGACGGCTTCTTCGACCACTTCGCGCACGGTCTTGGCCGGGTCCAGGATCGGTTCTTGCGGCAGGTAGCCGATGTTCAGATCGGGCATCGGGCGGGCTTCGCCTTCGAACTCGGTGTCGACGCCGGCCATGATTTTCAACAGGGTGGATTTACCCGAACCGTTGAGGCCGAGCACGCCGATCTTGGCGCCGGGGAAAAAAGACAGCGAAATGTTTTTCAGGATTTCCCGCTTCGGCGGAACAACTTTGCCCAGCCGATGCATGGTGAAGACGTATTGAGCCATGGTGAACCTAGCGTCAGTGACTGATGAATTGAGCGGGCGAAGCCCGTGCCAGACCATGCGCCGCGCGGGCCGTTGACCTTGATCAATGCCTGCGAGCGGAAAAAGCCTGATTGTCTGGGGCTGGAACGCCCCCGCGTAACCGGCAAAGCTACCTGAATGCGCCAGGGCAGTCCAGCCAGGCAGGACTGGCACTTTGCCACAAGTCAAGGCATGCTAGCCGCCCTCCGGGCGCCCGGCTTATAGTGCATGTCGCGCGCCAGTCCAGCCAAACCGCAGGATCACAGTTTGTCCAACGTCACGCCGCCTACTCCCCTGCGCGCCGCTCACATAGCGCCGGGAGCGCCCCTGCACGGCACCCTCAAAGGCGCATTGGCGACGCTTGTCCTCATGTTGCTCGCGTTATTGTTCTGGCAACTGCTCGACCAACTGCAGCAGAACCAGAAAAACCAGCAGCAATACACCATCGACTACAGCGCCGACCTGGCGGAACAGATCAGCCTGAACATGGCCCTGAGCGCACAGATCGCGCTGAATCTGTTGCCGATGGTCGAGCCGCCGCGCAACGACGAACAGCAACAGGCGTTGATGCTCAGCTTGCAACGCTCTCTGCCGGAACTGCGCAGCTTCGCGCTGCTCGCCCCCAGCGGCGCGATGATCCGCGACACGGCCAAAGACAGCCAGGACAGCGACTTCCTCGAGGAACTGGTCAAGCGCAGCCATTCCCAGCCCTACTACCTGAGTAACGACAACAACGGCACCATCATCTATCTGCTGCTGCATCAGCCCAGTGGCGATTCGAAAATGTACTGGGCGCTGCGCCTGGCGCCGAACTACCTGGCCAACCTTACCCGCCAGGATGGCCAGGGCCAGCGGCCGATGTGGGCCGTCGAGAATCGCCTGAACCACCACGTGGTCAGCCGTGACAGCGGCATGCCAACACAGTTGGCCGCCGCCCTGACCCCGGACGAGTTGAAAAAAAGCGTGCTGGTCACGCCACTGAGCAAAAGCGACTGGCAACTGCGCGGCCTCTTCGACCGTAACGCCGTGCTGGAACAATTGCTGCCGGCGTTTATCGGCAAGTGCCTGCTGGGCCTGGCCTTCTCGTTGGTGCCGGTGATCGTGCTGTTGAATATGCGCCGCCGCCAGCGCCAGGTGAACGAAGGTCGGCGGCGTTATCAGGATATTTTCGAAGGCACCGGCGTGGCCCTGTGCGTGCTTGACCTGTCGGGGCTCAACGCGTTCTTCGACAAGGCCAAGATCCGCACGCGCGAGCAATTGCACGGGTGGCTGCAGGGCAATCCCGAAGCGCGTCGCCAGTTGCTCAAGGAACTGCGCGTCACCGAGGTCAACCAGGTGGCGGTGCGCCTGTTGAACGTCAGCTCGTGCGAGCAAGCCTGGGAACGCCTGATCGATGACTGCCCACGCAACGCCACGGCCATCGGCTATCAGGTGCTCGAGGCGGTGCTGACCCAACAGAACCAGTTGGAACTGGAAATCCAGCTCAACGATGTGCTCGGCAACAACCAATACCTGTGGCTGGTGATGCGCCTGCCGGAACAGCGCGACGACTTCAAGGCGGTGATCCTCAGCATCAGCGACATCACCAGCCGCAAGCTGATCGAACTGTCGCTGGTGGAGCGCGAAAGTTTCTGGTCGGACGTGGTGCGAACCGTGCCCGATCACCTGTATGTGCAGGATGTGATCAGCCAGCGGATGATTTTCAGCAACCACCACCTGGGCCACACCCTCGGCTATAACAAGGCCGAATTGCAGCAAATGGGCGAGTACTTCTGGGAAATCCTGCTGCACCCCGAGGACGCCGAGCATTACCACGACTTGCGCCAGCAGCAGCGCCAGGCCGGTTATTCGAACCAACTGCAATGCCAGTTGCGCTTTCGCCACCGCAACAATCAATGGCGCCGCTTCGATATCCGCGAGCAAGCCCTGGCCGGGGACAAGACCGCGCAGGTCACGCGCATCATCGGCGTGGCCAAGGACATTACCGATCAGATCGAGGCCAGCGAATCCCTGCGGGACAGCGAACAGCGCTACCGCATGCTGGCCGAAAGCATCAGCGACGTGATCTGCTCCACCGACAGCCGCCTCGCCCTCAACTACATCAGCCCCTCGGTCAACGCCGTGCTGGGGTATGACGTGGACTGGGTGTTCAAGAATGGCTGGCAGTCGATCATCGCCAACCCGCAGCAATTGGCCGGCATCTACAGCCTGGTCGAGCAAGTCAGCCGGGCCTTGGGCGACGCCGAGGCGCTGGCCAAGCTGCGCGATGACATCCACACCCAACTGTACCTGTTCGACTGCCTGCGCGCCGACGGACGTAAAGTTCCGATCGAGCTGCGCCTGGTGCTGGTGTGGGACGAGCACGGCGCCTTCGAGGGCATCCTCGGCGTCGGCCGCGATATCAGCCAGCAGCGCCGCGCCGAGAAAGACCTGCGCATGGCCGCCACGGTATTCGAGCACTCCACGTCGGCGATCCTGATCACCGACCCGGCCGGCTATATCGTGCAGGCCAACGAGGCGTTCAGCCGCGTCAGTGGCTACGCCGTGGCGGACGTGCTCGACCAATTGCCGAACATGCTCACCGTCGACGAGCAGCAGGAAGCCCACCTGCGCTATGTGCTCAAGCAGTTGCACCAGCACAGCACCTGGGAAGGCGAAGTGTGGCTCAAGCGCCGCAACGGCGAGCATTACCCGGCCTGGGTCGGCATTACCGCCGTGTTCGACGATGAAGGCGACCTGGCCAGCTACGTCTGCTTCTTCAGCGATATCAGCGAGCGCAAGGCCAGCGAACAGCGCATCCACCGCCTGGCCTATTACGACGCCCTGACCCACCTGCCCAACCGCACGCTGTTCCAGGACCGCCTGCACACTGCGCTGCAGTCGGCCGAACGGCAGAAGTCGTGGGTGGTGCTGATGTTCCTCGACCTCGACCGCTTCAAACCGATCAACGACTCCCTGGGCCACGCCGCCGGCGACCGCATGCTCAAGGAGATGGCTACCCGCCTGCTCGGTTGCGTGGCCGAAGACGACACCGTGGCGCGCATGGGCGGTGACGAGTTCACCCTACTCCTGCAGCCGCGGATCAGCCGCGAAATGGCGTTGAACCGCGCGATTCACGTGGCCGAGCAAATCCTCGCCAGCCTGGTCAGACCGTTCGTGCTGGAAGGCCGCGAGTTTTTCGTCACCGCAAGTATCGGCATCGCCCTCAGCCCGCAGGACGGCAACGAGCTGAGCCAGTTGATGAAAAACGCCGACACTGCGATGTACCACGCCAAGGAGCGTGGCAAGAACAACTTCCAGTTCTACCAGGCCGACATGAACGCCAGCGCCCTGGAGCGCCTGGAGTTGGAAAGCGACCTGCGCCACGCCCTCGACCAGAACGAATTCGTGCTCTATTACCAGCCGCAATTCAGCGGCGACGGCAAACGCCTGACCGGCGCCGAAGCCTTGCTGCGCTGGCGCCACCCGCGCCGTGGCCTAGTGCCGCCAGGGGACTTCATTCCGGTGCTGGAAGAGCTGGGCCTGGTGGTGGACGTGGGCGACTGGGTGATCAGCGAAGCCTGCCGTCAGCTCAAGAGCTGGCACCAGAACAAGGTGCGGGTGCCGAAAGTCTCGGTGAACATCTCGGCGCGGCAATTCTCCGATGGTCAGTTGGGTGAGCGCATCGCCAGCATCCTCGAGGACACCGGCCTGCCGCCGGCGTGCCTGGAGCTGGAGCTGACCGAAAGTATCCTGATGCGCGAAGTCAACGAAGCCATGCAGATCCTCGCCAGCCTGAAAAACCTCGGCCTGAGCATTGCGGTGGACGACTTCGGCACCGGTTATTCGTCGCTCAACTACCTCAAGCAATTCCCCATCGACGTGCTCAAGATCGACCGTACCTTCGTCGACGGCCTGCCGTCCGGCGAGCAGGATGCGCAAATCGCCCGCGCGATCATCGCCATGGCCCACAGCCTCAACCTGGCGGTGATCGCCGAGGGCGTGGAGACCCATGAGCAACTGGACTTCCTGCGCGAGCATGGCTGCGATGAGGTGCAAGGTTATCTGTTCGGGCGGCCGATGCCGCCGAATCGGTTCGCGGCGCAGTTCAGCAATGATGCGCTGTTCATGTTCGACTGAGAGTTTGTGGTGAAGCCGCTGGCCTCATCGGGAGCACGTCGAATCGTCGCACCGCCCCTCCCACACTTCGATTTGTTAATACATTCAAATGTGGGAGGGCGCTTGCTCCCGATGGCAGCGGCACAGTCCCCCCCGCCAGATGAACACCACTTGTCCGCGACATGACGTCCTTTCATATGCCATCTAAAACCCATTAGGTTAGAATGCCTTCCTTTTCTGCCCCCCGATCCTTGAGGACCGCCATGTTCAGCCGTGATTTGACCATTGCCAAGTACGACGCCGATCTCTTCGCCGCCATGGAGCAAGAAGCCGTGCGCCAGGAAGAGCACATTGAGCTGATCGCTTCGGAAAACTACACCAGCCCTGCGGTAATGGAGGCTCAAGGTTCGGTTCTGACCAACAAGTACGCCGAAGGCTACCCAGGCAAGCGCTACTACGGCGGCTGCGAATACGTCGACGTGGTTGAGCAACTGGCCATCGACCGCGCCAAGCAACTGTTCGGCGCCGATTACGCCAACGTCCAGCCACACGCCGGCTCCCAAGCCAACAGCGCCGTGTACCTGGCCCTGCTGCAAGGCGGCGACACCATCCTGGGCATGAGCCTGGCCCACGGCGGTCACCTGACCCACGGCGCCAGCGTTTCGTCCTCCGGCAAGCTGTACAACGCCGTTCAATACGGTATCGATGCCAACGGCCTGATCGACTACGACGAAGTCGAGCGCCTGGCGGTCGAGCACAAGCCAAAAATGATCGTGGCCGGTTTCTCTGCCTACTCGCAGATCCTCGACTTCCCACGTTTCCGCGCCATCGCCGACAAAGTGGGCGCGTACCTGTTCGTCGACATGGCCCACGTGGCCGGTCTGGTCGCCGCTGGCGTCTACCCGAACCCGGTGCCGTTCGCTGACGTGGTCACCACCACCACCCACAAGACCCTGCGCGGTCCGCGTGGCGGCCTGATCCTGGCGCGCGCCAACGCCGAGATCGAGAAGAAGCTCAACTCTGCGGTATTCCCAGGCTCCCAAGGCGGCCCGCTGGAACATGTGATCGCCGCCAAAGCGGTCTGCTTCAAAGAAGCCCTGCAGCCTGAGTTCAAGACTTACCAGCAACAAGTGGTGAAAAACGCCAAGGCCATGGCCGAAGTGTTTATCGCACGCGGTTTTGACGTGGTCTCCGGCGGGACTGAAAACCACCTGTTCCTGCTGTCGCTGATCAAGCAGGACATCTCCGGTAAAGATGCTGACGCCGCCCTGGGCAAAGCCTTCATCACCGTGAACAAAAACTCCGTGCCGAACGACCCACGTTCGCCGTTCGTCACCTCGGGCCTGCGTTTCGGCACCCCGGCCGTGACCACTCGTGGCTTCAAGGAAGCAGAGTGCAAGGAACTGGCCGGCTGGATCTGCGACATCCTGGCTGACCTGAACAACGACGCCGTGATCGACGCGGTCCGTGAGAAGGTCAAGGCCATCTGCAAAAAGCTGCCGGTGTACGGCGCTTGATTGCAGTTGCTTGAATAAGAAGCCCGGCTCTTGAGCCGGGCTTTTTTATACAGATCAGGATTTGGAATACCGGCCAATGTGGGAGGGGCTTGCCCCCGATGGCGGTGGGTCAGTCGACACATGTATGGCTGACACACAGCTATCGGGGGCAAGCCCCTCCCACATTTTTGATCGTATTTCCAAGTCAGGCTTGATAGACCTTCGCAAAACCCTCGCGAATCTTGTCTTCCGGCAACTCATCGGCAATAAACACGATCACACTCTCCCGCGTTTCGCCCTCGGCCCATTCGGTATCCCAATCGAAACCGTAGAGCTTCAGCACGCCCTGGAACACCATGCGCCGATCTTCCCCGGCGATGTTCAGCACGCCCTTGTAGCGCAGCAGTTGCTTGCCGTGGTCTTCCAACAACTCGTTCATGAACTCGCTGAGGCGGTCGATATCCAGCGGCTGTTCGGTGCGCAGCACCAGGCTGGAGATGCGGTCGATGGACGGCGCGGTGCTGACCGGGCGCAGGTTCATGCCGGCGTTGAGGTTGAAGCCGCGCACGTCGAGCAGCTCGGCCAGGTCGATGGCGCCGTGGTCGACCACGCGAATCGGCGCGCGGCGGTTGATGCGGGTCAGGCGCTGGCTGAGGGCATCGAAGCTAGCGTCGTCCACCAGGTCGCGCTTGCTCACCAGCAGGCGGTCGGCAAACCCGATCTGTGCCTGGGCGATGGTTTGGGTCAGGTGGTGCTCGGCGTGGGCCGCGTCCACCAGGGTGATGATGCCGTCGAGGATGTAGCGCTCGCGCAGCTCTTCATCGATGAAAAAGGTCTGGGCCACGGGGGCCGGGTCGGCCAGGCCGGTGCATTCGATCACCAGGCGGTCGAAGGCAATCTCGCCGTTGTCGAGACGCTCCAGCAGCAGGTACAGGGCTTTGGTCAGGTCGGTGTGGATGGTGCAGCACACACAGCCGTTGGACAGGGTCATGACTTGCACGGGCTCGTTGCCCAATAGCTGGGTGTCGATACCGGCGTCGCTGAATTCGTTTTCGATTACGGCGATTTTCAAGCCGTGCTCGGCTTTGAGCAGGTGACGCAGCAACGTGGTCTTGCCGGCGCCGAGGAAACCGCTGAGGACGGTGACGGGAATGGGAGAGGACAAAGACAGTTCTCCTGAAAATGGGGAGGTAAAAACAACTGTAGGAGCGCGCTTGCTCGCGAAGAACGTCAACGATAACCCGTGCTATCTGGATGCACGTGGTGTCCTTGCGTTGTTCGCGAGCAAGCTCGCTCCTACAGGTAAAGCGGTTTTACCAACTTAGCAGCACTTGGGCCCACCCTTGCCGCCGTAACGGGCTTCCTGGCGTTCCCGGAAGAACGTCTTGTAGTCCATCATCGGCTTGTCCGGGTGTTTGGTTTGCATATGCTCGACGTAAGTGTCGTAGTCGGGTATGCCGACCATCAGGCGCGCGGCCTGACCGAGGTATTTACCGACGCGACTGATGTCATTGAACATGGCTGCAATCCTCGATCATGCGTCCGGTACGGCCTGGAACGGGGCTTCTTTATCCGTGCGCTCTTTGTTGCCCCAGGCGGCGACGCCGACTTTGAGCGCATAGAACAGGATACTGAAGACCACGAACAGGAACAGCGCCGTCAGCGTTGCGTTGGTGTAGGCGTTCCAGATCACATGCTGCATCTGGTCGATGCTCTTGGCCGGGGCGAGGATCTGGCCGTTGGCCAGCGCATCGCTGTACTTCTTCGCCAGCGACAGGAAGCCGATCGCCGGGTTGGCGTCGAACAGCTTGATGAAGCCCGCCGTGGTGGTGCAGATCAGCAGCCAGACGGCCGGCAGCATGGTCACCCAGATGTAGCGTTGGCGCTTCATTTTGATCAGCACGACGGTCGCCAGCATCAGCGCGATACCTGCCAGCATCTGGTTGGAGATACCGAACAGCGGCCACAAGGTGTTGATGCCGCCCAGCGGGTCGATCACGCCTTGATACAACAGGTAACCCCACATCGCCACACAACCGGCGGTCGCGATCAGGTTGGCCGTCCAGGACTCGGTGCGCTTGAGCGCCGGCACGAAGGAGCCCAGCAGGTCCTGCAGCATGAAGCGCCCGGCACGGGTACCGGCGTCGACGGCCGTCAGGATGAACAGCGCTTCGAACAGGATCGCAAAGTGGTACCAGAACGCCATGGTGTTTTCACCCGGCAGCACACTGTGCAGGATCTGCGCGATACCCACCGCGAGCGTCGGCGCACCGCCGGCACGAGCCAGCACGGTGGTTTCGCCGATGTCATGGGCAACGGCCGACAGCGCCTCAGGCGTAATCGCAAAGCCCCAGCTGCTGACGGTTTGAGCGACGGTGACCACGTCCGAGCCGACGATCGCCGCCGGGCTGTTCATGGCGAAGTACACACCCGGCTCGATCACCGAAGCGGCAACCATCGCCATGATGGCCACGAACGACTCCATCAACATGCCGCCATACCCGATGTACCGGGCGTGGCCTTCACTGGCCAGCAACTTCGGCGTGGTGCCCGAAGAGATCAGCGCGTGGAAGCCCGAGACCGCACCGCAGGCAATGGTGATGAACAGGAACGGGAACAGACCGCCCTTCCACACCGGGCCGGTGCCATCGATGAACTGGGTCAGCGCCGGCATTTTCAGGTCGGGCATGGTCACCAGGATACCGATGGCCAAGGCGACGATGGTGCCGATTTTGAGGAAGGTGGACAGGTAGTCACGCGGGGCCAGGATCAGCCACACCGGCAGTACCGCCGCGACGAAACCGTAGCCGATCAGCATCCAGGTGATCTGGATGCCGGTGAAACTGAAGACCTTGGCCCAGACCGGGTCGGCGGCAATCTGCCCGCCCAGCCAGATCGAACCGAGCAACAACAGCACGCCGACGATCGAAATCTCACCGATGCGGCCCGGGCGGATGTAGCGCATGTAGATGCCCATGAACATCGCGATCGGGATGGTCGCCATCACCGTGAAGATGCCCCACGGGCTTTCGGCCAGGGCCTTGACCACGATCAGCGCCAGCACCGCGAGGATGATGATCATGATCAGGAAGCAGCCGAACAGCGCGATGGTCCCGGGAATGCGGCCCATCTCTTCGCGGACCATATCCCCCAGGGAACGGCCGTTACGACGGGTAGACAGGAACAGCACCATGAAGTCCTGCACCGCACCGGCCAGTACCACACCGGCGATCAGCCACAGGGTTCCGGGCAGATAACCCATTTGCGCCGCCAGCACCGGGCCGACCAAGGGGCCAGCACCGGCAATCGCCGCAAAGTGGTGACCGAAAAGGATGTGTTTGTTGGTCGGTACGAAGTCCAGACCGTCGTTATTGACCACTGCGGGGGTGGCCCGTCGTGGATCGAGTTGCATCACGTTGTTGGCGATGAACAGACTGTAGTAGCGATAGGCGACCAGATAGATCGCCACTGCTGCGACGACGATCCACAAGGCATTGATCGCCTCGCCGCGGCGCAGGGCCACTACGCCCAGGGCGCACGCACCTACTATGGCCAGTACCAGCCAGGGTAAGTGGCGTAGCAGGCTATTATTATTTTTCATTTTTTGTATTCCAGCCAGGGTGGACAGAAAGGACAACCAGCTCGAGTTTAGCGCTACTGGCCTTAAAGGCCAGCCCCCTACATTGGTCTAGAGCCTTCCCATGGCAAAAAAAGCAGAAATAAAGCCTCAATAATGGCGTAGGGCTACAATCCCTTCATCCACAGAGGGTTTCACCATGACCGAACATGCGTCTGACCGCCGTCGTTTTCGCCGGATTGCCTTTGATGCCAAGACCGAACTCCGGCAGAACGGTCGGAAATGGTCGGTGCAACTGGTGGACTTATCGCTGAAGGGCTTGTTGGTGCAGAAACCGACGCCCTGGCACAGCATCGGCACCGAGTCGTTCGATGTGGATATCCACCTGGACGCCAATACCGATGTGCAGATGCAGGTCAGGCTGACCCATGACCAGAACGGTCACCTGGGGTTTGAATGCGAGCACATCAGTCTGGAATCGATCAGCCATTTGCGCCGCTTGATCGAGTTGAACCTGGGGGATCAGGCAGAACTGGAGCGGCAGTTGGGCGCTTTGCTGGAGCACTGACCACCGGTGGGAGGGGGCTTGCTCCCTCCCACATGTGTACTGCGGTGTTGCGGGCTACTCGAAAAGTGCATCCAACGCCTGCTCCAGCCGCGTCACCGCGATCACCTGCAACCCCGGCGGCGCTTCCTTCGGCGCGTTGCCCTTGGGCACGATCGCGCGCTTGAAGCCGTGTTTGGCCGCTTCCTTCAAACGCTCCTGACCGCTGGGCACCGGGCGCACTTCGCCCGACAGGCCGACTTCGCCGAACACCAACAGGTCGTGGGGCAGCGGCCGGTTGCGCAGGCTGGACATCACCGCCGCCATCAACGCCAGGTCGGACGCGGTCTCCAGCACCTTGACCCCGCCCACCACGTTAAGGAACACGTCCTGGTCATGGGTCGGGATGCCGCCGTGCCGATGGAGTACCGCGAGCAGCATTGCCAGGCGGTTCTGGTCCAGGCCCAGGGTCACTCGACGCGGGTTGGCCAAATGGCTGTCGTCCACCAGCGCCTGCACTTCCACCAGCATCGGGCGGGTGCCTTCCCACGTTGCCATCACCACACTACCGGGGACTTCTTCCTGGGCACGGGTCAGAAAAATCGCCGAGGGGTTGGAGACTTCTTTCAGCCCGCGGTCGGTCATGGCGAATACGCCCAGCTCGTTCACCGCGCCGAAGCGGTTCTTCACGGCGCGCAGCAAACGCAAACGACCATCGGACTCGCCTTCGAAATACAGCACGGTGTCGACCATGTGCTCCAACACCCGTGGCCCGGCCAGCGCGCCTTCCTTGGTCACGTGACCGACCAGGAAAATCGCCGTGCCGCTCTGCTTGGCATAGCGCACCAGCAGCGCCGCGCTCTCACGCACCTGGGACACGCCGCCCGGAGCCGATTGCAGTTGCTCGGTGAAAATCGTCTGGATCGAGTCGATCACCATGACCTTGGGTTTTTCGATCCGCGCAGTGGCGATGATGCTTTCGATGCAGGTTTCGGTCATCACCCGCAGTTGGTCCTGGGGCAAGCCCAGGCGGCGTGCGCGCATGGCCACTTGTTGCTGGGATTCTTCGCCGGTGACGTACAACGCCGGCATGCGGCTGGCGATGCTGCACAGGGTTTGCAACAGGATGGTCGACTTGCCGATACCGGGATCGCCGCCGATCAGCACCACCGAACCGTCCACCAGGCCACCGCCCAGCACGCGGTCGAGCTCACCGGACGCGGTGGAGAAACGCGGGACTTCCTCGACGCTGACTTCGGCCAGGGTCTTGATCTGCGCCTGTTGCCCGGTCCAGCCGGCACGGCCGCTGGGGGCCGCGGCGCCGCCGCTTTCGATCATGGTTTCGGTGAGGGTGTTCCACGCCCCGCACTCGGTACACTGGCCGGCCCACTTGGGAAAGGTCGCGCCGCACTCGGTGCAGCCGTACATGCGCTTGGCCTTTGCCATTTGAGAACCTCCAACCGAAAAACCGCGATGATAGCTCAGCGCGGCGCCGGGGTCCGGATTTCACCGCCGGCCAATCGTGAAGCACTGTTGCCGATCGGGTCTTCGGCATTCAGGTCGGCGCCTTTGGCCTTCAACGCGTCGAGCAGTTCGAGACGCTTGAACAGCCCGGCGTACATGGCGGCGGTCTGCCCGGCGCCGTTGCGCTGGTCGGGGTTGCAGTCGGTGGCCAGCAGGCGCTGGGCAATCTTCAGCTCGCCCTTGAAAATCGCGCCCATCAGCGCGGTGTTGCCGCGCTTGTCCTGCACACAGGCATCGGCGCCGGCGGCGAGCAGACGTTCAACGTAGGCGCTTTCGCCGTGGTAGGCGGCGAGGATCAGTGCGGTGTAGCCCTTGTCGTCCTGGGTATTGAGGGGGAAGCCGGCGTCGATGAAGGTATCGAGCATGGGCAGGTCGCCGCGACGTGCGGCATCGAAATAGTAGCCTTGCAATTGCGCCTTGAGCGCCGCTGCGTCATTGGGCGCAGGCTGCCCGGCAACCCCGCTCAGCGACCAGCAGGCCAGCAGCGCGCCGATGAAGGTACGCATTGATTCAACTCCTCTACAAAGCCCTTGTAGGAGCGAGCTTGCTCGCGAAAAACGTCAACGATGACGCGTGCATCCTGGATGTACGCGTTGCCTGGCAGATCTTCGCGAGCAAGCTCGCTCCTACAGGGGCGGGTGGGGTTAGTCGGTGAGTTTTTGTGCCAGCGCTTTCACGCGGGCCAGGTCACCTTTGGCGACCTTGGTCACGCCGGCGCCGTATTCCGGGTCGGCTTTATAGAGGAAGGACAGGATGATGTGCTTGCTCTCGTCGTCGGTGGTGGCCAGGGAGCCGCCGAAGTTGTCGATCAAGTCCTGACGTTCTTTCTTGCTGTAGGAGCGATACAGATCACCGGCCTGCTTGAAGTTCTGCTCACGCTGGATCTTCGCCTGCTGGGTACTGCCCGCCAGCGGCGACTGGCTGTAGCGCGCGGTTTGCGGCTCTTCCCGTGGCAGCAGGCGGCTTGGCTGGTAGTTCACGCCGGTGCTGGTCTTGCCGGAATTCATCGCGCCGTCCTGGTTGCCGTTGTTGACGGTGACCCGTGGCGCGTTGATCGGCAGTTGCAGGGCGTTGGCGCCCAGGCGGTACATCTGCGTGTCGGCATAGGAGAACACCCGGCCTTGCAGCAGGCGGTCTTCCGACGGCTCGATGCCCGGCACCAGATTGGCCGGGGCCATGGCCACTTGCTCGGTTTCCTGGAAGACATTGGCCGGGTTGCGGTTCAACACCATCTGCCCGACTTTGCGCTCGGGTATGCCGGGCCAGATCTTGGTGGCGTCCAGCGGGTCGAAATCGAACTTGGCCAGTTCCTCAGGTTTGAGCACCTGCACGTACAAGTCCCACTTGGGGAAGTCGCCCTTGTTGATATGGGTGACCAAGTCATTCGTCATATGGCTGTAGTCACGGCCCTGTACGTCGGTGACTTGCTTGGGATCAAGATTCTTGATGCCTTGCAGGCTCTTCCAGTGGAACTTGACGTAATGCACTTCGCCCTTGGCGTTGATCAACTTGTAGGCATGTACGCCGTTGCCGTCCATTTCGCGGTAACTGGCCGGCGTGCCGGAGTCGGAGTACAGCTCGGTCAGGGTGCGGGTGGCTTCGGGAACATGGGAGAAGAAGTCGAAACGACGCGAGTCATCATCCAGGTTAGTGCGCGGGTCGGGTTTGAAGGCATGGACCATGTCCGGGAACTTGATGGCGTCTCGGATAAAGAACGTCGGGAAGTTGTTGCCGACCAAGTCCCAGTTGCCGTCGGCGGTGTAGAACTTGGTGGCGAAGCCGCGAGGGTCGCGCAGGGTTTCCGGGGAGTGATTGCCGTGTACCACCGCCGAGAACCGCACGAATACCGGGGTTGCCTCACCGGCGGCGAAAACTTTGGCCTTGGTCAGGTCGCTGAGGTTATCGGTGACGGTAAACGTGCCGTGAGCGCCGGTGCCACGGGCATGTACCACGCGCTCGGGGATGCGTTCGCGGTCGAAGCGTTGCAGCTTCTGAATCAGTTGCACATCTTGCAGCAGCACCGGGCCGTTGGCGCCCGCGGTTTGCGAGTTCTGGTTGTCGCCGACGGCGGCACCATTGTCACGGGTCAGGTTGGCAGCTTGCACAGACAGGGAAAGCAGGCTGACGGTTGCCAGCACCAGCGCATGTCGCGCCAGAACGGGCGCGCGGCTCATTGGGTTGTTCATCGAGGTTTCCTCTGGTTTTTTTAATGCACATTCAGTTGTGCTTGCCAGAGGCTAGTGACCCGCGAGTCAGAAGATAAATAGAAAAACCCCACCGGGTCGATTGAGAAAATAATCTGGTAACTCACTGAAATCGCGGGTATTTCGCGCGCGATTGATGGCACTTTGCAAACTATTTGCGATTTAATGTGTCGATAAAAATCGACAGTGTTAACAGTTGTGTCAGGCAAGCCCGCTACGACTGACTTACACTGACTTCCACCCTTCTCATCTGTAACAAGGAATAACCTATGGGCGTGATCAGTGAGTTCAAGGCCTTCGCGGTCAAAGGTAATGTGGTCGACATGGCCGTCGGGATTATCATCGGCGCCGCCTTCGGCAAAATTGTTTCCTCGTTTGTAGGCGACGTGGTGATGCCACCGATCGGTCTGTTGATCGGCGGTGTGGACTTCGCTGATCTGGCGGTGACGCTCAAGGCTGCGCAGGGCGATGTCCCGGCGGTCGTGCTGGCCTACGGCAAGTTCATCCAGAGCGTGATCGACTTCCTGATCGTCGCGTTTGCGATCTTCATGGGGGTGAAGGCCATCAACCGCCTGAAACGCGAAGAAGCCGTGGCCCCCAGCCTGCCGCCGACGCCGAGCAAGGAAGAAGTGTTGCTGGGTGAGATCCGCGATCTGCTCAAGGCACAGAACGACAAACCGCAATAAGCCGTATCGGTTTGAACGAAGGCGCCTCCAGGGGCGCCTTTTTTGTTACCAGTAGTTCTCCACCGCCACCTGGCCGGGGCGCCGGGACAGGCTCAATTGCATATCGCGCTGTTTGAGCAACTGACGGGTGTCGTCGATCATCTGCGGGTTGCCGCAAATCATCACGCGCGAATGCTCTGGGGTCAGCGCGACGCCGGCTGCGCGCTCCAGCTCGCCATTCGCGATCAGGGTGGTAATGCGCCCGTGCAGGGCGCCGGGGTGCTGCTCGCGGGTGACCAGCGGCAGATAGGTCAGCTTGTGGGCGTACTCGGCCAGGTACTCACGCTGAGCCAGCCCCTGGATCAGCGACTGATAGGCCAGCTCCCTGGCTTCCCGGGCGCTGTACACGAGGATGATGCGCTCGAATTTTTCCCAGACCTCGAAGTCCTGCAGGATCGACAGGAACGGCGCCACTCCGGTGCCGGTGCCCAGCAACCATAAGTCACGACCGTCGACAAACCGGTTCAGGGTCAGGAAGCCTGTGGCCTGACGCTCGACCATCAACGTATCGCCGACGCGCAGACGGCTCAGCTCGCTGGTGAACTCGCCACCGGGCACCACGATCGAGAAAAAATCCAGGTACTCATCAAACGGCGACGACACCACGGAGTACGCGCGCCATACCGTGCTGCCATCGGCCTTGGTCACCCCCAGGCGCACGAACTGGCCGGCGGTGAACCGAAAGCCCGGGTCACGGGTGGTGCGCAGGGTGAAGAGGCTGGGGGTCAGCGATTGCACGTCGAGCAGGGTCTGGCGGGTAAATTTCTCAGCACTGGCCGTCATGGGGAGCTCCGTTCTACAGGTGCCCTAGTGTCCCCCAAAGTCACGTGCGGAAACACCCGTAGTCGGTAGTGGCATTGTGAATAGAGCAAAAACCCCACAAGTTGATGGCTATTTAATTGCACTACTAAACATTTGGCTATTAGTCCAAGACACATCACAACATCGCCCCATAGTGCGATTGTCAGTGACGCATAACAGACGCTAAAACCCACTAAAAAAGGGCAAAACTTCGCAAAAAGTTGCGGACGGAAGTTGCACACCTGCTTAAAGAGTCTTAGAACACGACGAACAAGAACGAAAACTTCCGCTACAAGTGTAGTCCGTGTCCTACACTAATTTGCGTGCAACATTGGGGGCCAGGACGTACCCAAGTCACAAAGAACTCCATGGAGAGCTTCCGATGGTCAACTGGCGCAATACACGACTCCCTAAACTGGAAGGCGAGGACAAGATCACCAGTGTATTTGAAATGGTCATCAACAAAACCTACGAGCTTGGCTTCCAATTCTGTTCCTTCACGATGAGTTCACAACGACCCACACACCCATGCAAACCGATTTGCCTCAACAACTACCCAAATGAATGGAACTCCCTGTACGACCAGGCCCACTTTTTCGACGTAGACCCGGTTGTCACCCACTGCAAACGTTGCGTACTACCGATTGTCTGGGAGGAAAAAGTGTTCGGCGCCGCGCCGAATTTGTGGGAACTGGCCCGGTCCTCTGGCGTGCATCTTGGATGGACCCAGGCGGTCCACGATTTCCAGGGCGTGTTCAGCATGCTGACCCTGGGACGCAGCAAGGGCGAGGTCAGCCCGGAAGAGCTGTACGAAAAGGCCGGCCAGGTATTGTGGCTCTGTCATGCGATGCATGCGGTGGTCGCACAGAAATATGCCGACAAGCCCAACGCGCCTTCGGCCTGCAAATTGACACCACGGGAGACAGAAATCCTCAAATGGTCAGCCCTGGGCAAAACGGCTGCCGATATCGCCGCCATACTGTGCCTGTCGGAACGCACCATTGGTTTTCATCTCAAAAGCATCTTCACTAAAATGGGCGTCAATAACAAAATCGCTGCGGTGCTCTGTGCCTCGAAAGCAGGCTTGTTTTAACCCGCTTTGAAACACCGCATGTAATCACTCCAAAAAAAAAGTAACATTTACGGCCAACTCTGAGTGTTGACGCAGCCCCTCGGTGCCGCCTCGCAGTTCACTCAGACGGTTCCGCCGGCCGCCACAGCGCCTGTCGAACACCCATCGATTACCCAGAGCCTCCCCCGCCATGCCCCTGCTCGAAAGCCCGTTCGCCCAGCTCGATCTGATCCGCCAACCCGAGCAGCACAATGATCCGCTGCAGGCCTTCGACGCCGCCGACGAGTATCTGCTCAGCTACCTGGCCGAACAGCAACCGAACGCCGCAACTCGCGTGCTGGTGCTTAACGATAGCTTTGGCGCATTGGCCGCCAGCCTTGAGGGCCATGTGCAGGTGACATCCAGCGGCGACTCGTTTCTCGCCGCCCAAGGCCTGGAAAAAAACCTGCTGCGCAACGGCAAGGCGTTCGATGCGGTGTCGTTCATCCCCGCCAGCCAAGTGCCTGTCGGGCCATTCGACCGGGTGCTGATCCGCGTGCCGAAAACCCTGGCGCTGCTCGAAGAACAGTTGATCCGCCTGCAGGGCCAACTGGCGCCGGGCGCTGAAGTTATCGCCGCAGCGATGGTCAAGCATCTGCCACGGGCCGCCGGTGAATTGCTGGAGCAGTACATCGGGCCGATGCACGCGTCCCTCGCGCTCAAAAAGGCGCGGCTGTTGATCGCCACCGTTGGGGAGCGCCCGGCCGCCGTCTCGCCCTACCCCACCCGTTACGCCTTGGACACTCCAGCCATCGCCCTGCTCAACCACGCCAACGTGTTCTGCCGCGAAAGCCTGGACATCGGCACCCGCGCCTTCCTGCCACACTTGCCCACGGGCCTTGGCAGTGCGCGAGTCGCCGACCTGGGTTGCGGCAATGGCGTACTGGCGATTGCCAGCGCCCTGCAGAACCCGGACGCGCATTACACCTTGGTGGACGAGTCCTACATGGCCGTGCAATCGGCCGCCGAGAACTGGCAAGCGGCCCTGGGTGATCGCGAGGTCATCGTCCGCGCCGACGATGGCCTGGCCGGGCAGGCACCGCAATCGTTGGATGTGGTGCTGTGCAATCCACCGTTCCACCAGCAACAGGTGGTCGGCGACTTCCTCGCCTGGCGCATGTTCCAGCAGGCGCGCGAAGCGTTGGTGGTCGGCGGCGCCCTTTATATAGTCGGCAACCGTCACCTGGGTTATCACAGCAAGTTGGCGCGGCTGTTCCGGGGCGTCGAGCAAGTGGCCGCCACGCCCAAATTCGTCATTCTCAAAGCGCGCAAATAAAAAAAGACCCCGCCCCTCCAAAGAGGGGCAGGGTCAAAAACCGTGCCGCAAGGCAACGGGATGGGATGTCAGTGCGTGGTCAGGCCGGCCGCGCTCATGAACAGGCGCATCAGGCTGGCCACGATGAACAGGGCCAGCACGCTGCCGCTCCAGATCATCGCCAACCAACCAAGGCGCCGCCACAGCGGTTGCTTCTCAGCCTGTTCAATCTCGTGCAACGAAGGTTTGCCGGACATGAAACGACCCTCCTAGTGATAACCGTCTTCATGGGTGACCTTGCCGCGGAACACGTAGTAGCTCCAGAAGGTGTAGCCCAGGATGAACGGGATGATGAACAACGTGCCCACCAGCATGAAGCCCTGGCTTTGCGGCGGCGCGGCAGCGTCCCAGATCGATACCGACGGCGGGATGATGTTCGGCCAAAGGCTGATCCCCAGGCCGCTGTAGCCGAGGAAGATCAGCACCAGCGTCAGCAGGAACGGCGTGTAGTGCGCGTTGCGCGCCACGGCGCGGATCAGCCCATACATGGTCACCAGCACCAGGATCGGCACCGGCAGGAACCAGAACAGGTTCGGCAGAGTGAACCAGCGCGAGGCGATTTCCGGGTGCGACAGCGGCGTCCAGATACTCACGATGCCGATCACCGCCAACACCACGAAGGCCAATGGCCGCGCCAGGTTGTGCATCTGCTCTTGCAACTTGCCTTCGGTCTTCATGATCAGCCAGGTGCAACCGAGCAACGCGTAGGCCACGATCAGCGCCACGCCGCAGAACATCGTGAACGGCGTCGCCCAATCCAGTGAGCCACCGGCAAACTGGCGATCGACCACCGGGATGCCGTCGATGAACGCACCCAACGCGACGCCCTGGAAGAACGTGGCCGCCAGCGACCCGCCGATGAACGCCTTGTCCCACAGGTGACGCTTGTGGTCCTTGGCCTTGAAGCGGAACTCAAAGGCCACGCCGCGAAAGATCAGCCCGATGAGCATCAGCATCAGCGGCAGGTACAACGCCGACAGCACCACCGAATAGGCCAGCGGGAACGCGCCGAACAATGCCGCGCCGCCCAGTACCAGCCAGGTTTCGTTACCGTCCCAGACCGGGGCGACGGTGTTCATCATCACGTCACGGTCGGTCTTGCCGGGGATGAACGGAAAGAGGATGCCGATGCCCAGGTCGAAACCGTCCATGACCACGTACATCATGATGCCGAAGATGATGATCACGGCCCAGATCAGCGGAAGATCAATACCCATCTCAATGCCCCTTATGCTGGAGGTCGACGTGATCGTCATCGCTGCCGTCATCGGCCGCCGACAACGGCCGCGCCGGTGTGCGTTTCTGGCCTGGGCCACCGTGGGTTGGCTCGATGCCGTCGTGGGCCACCGGGCCTTTGCGCACCAGGCGCATCATGTAGCCCAAACCAGCGCCGAACAGCGCGAAGTACACCACCACGAACAGCACCAGGGTGATGCTCATCTGCGCCAGGCTATGCCCGGAGGACGCATCCGCAGTCCGCATCAGCCCGTAGACCACCCACGGCTGGCGGCCGATCTCGGTGGTGAACCAACCGGCGAGAATCGCGATCAAGCCGGATGGGCCCATCCACAACGCCAGGTACAGGAACGGCCGGGACGTATACATCTTGCCGCCCCGACGCAGCCAAAGGCTGAACAGGCCGGTGAAGATCATCAGGAAACCCAGGCCGACCATGACCCGGAACGACCAGAACACGATGGTCGAGTTGGGGCGGTCCTCAGGCGGGAACTCCTTGAGCGCCGGTACCTGTTTGTCCAGGGAGTGGGTCAGGATCAGGCTGCCGAGGTAGGGAATTTCCACCGCGTACTTGGTTTTTTCCGCCTTCATGTCGGGCCAGCCGAACAGGATCAGCGGCGTCGGCTCGTTGCCGATGTTTTCCCAGTGGCCTTCGATCGCGGCGATTTTCGCCGGCTGGTGCTGCAGGGTGTTGAGGCCGTGGAAGTCACCGATCACTGCCTGGATAGGCGCGACAATCAGCGCCATCCACATGGCCATCGACAGCATCTTGCGGATCGCCGGGTTGTCCTTGCCGCGCAGCAAATGCCAGGCCGCCGAAGAACCGACGAAGAACGCCGTCGCCACAAACGCCGCCGTGGCCATGTGCATCAGGCGGTAGGGGAACGAGGGGTTGAAGATCACGGCCAGCCAGTCCGTGGGGATCACGCGGCCGTCGATGATTTCAAAGCCCTGGGGAGTCTGCATCCAGCTGTTGGAAGCGAGAATCCAGAAGGTCGAAATCAGCGTGCCGACGGCCACCATCACGGTCGCGAAGAAGTGCAGCTTGCGCCCCACCTTGTTCCAGCCGAACAGCATCACGCCGAGGAAACCGGCCTCGAGGAAGAAGGCCGTGAGTACTTCATACGTCAGCAGCGGCCCGGTGACGGAGCCGGCGAAGTCCGAGAAGCGGCTCCAGTTAGTGCCGAACTGGTACGCCATGACCAAGCCGGAGACCACGCCCATGCCGAAGTTGACGGCAAAGACCTTCGACCAGAAATGGTAGAGGTCACGGTAGGTATCGTTATGGGTCTTGAGCCACAAGCCTTCCAGCACCGCAAGGTAACTCGCAAGGCCGATGGTGATCGCCGGGAACAGGATGTGGAACGAGATAGTAAACGCGAACTGAATTCGGGCGAGATCTAGCGCCTCCAAACCGAACATAAGTCTTCCTCTGTCAGGTAATACCGAATGCTGGCTGGAGGCCGCATCCACTGCCCCCACGGATATGGAGTGTGGCGAATTTCAATTCGTTTCTTTTTTTACCAACCACGTAGGGAGTCAGGCCTTGCGGCCGCCAGAACAAATCCTGAAATAGCTTTGATCTGGATCAATCACAGTCAAAAGAGTAGTCCCATTTTGGTAATTGGCTTGTGTGGTCTTTTGCCGCGTGACAGCTTGCCTCAGCGCAGTTTCTGCAACTGTTTGTTACAGCTTGATGCTAATCTCGGGCTTCCCTACCGCGCTGGCCCGAACTCCCGATGCCCAATGAAACCGCGTTGCTGTTGCGTCACCACCGCCCTTTCATCGCGTTCTGGCTGGCGCGGATCTTCACCGCCAGCGGCTTCCAAATGCTCACCGTGGCCATCGGCTGGAACCTCTATCAACTGACCGGCAACGTGCTGGACCTCGGCCTGGTCGGCCTGGTGGAATTCGTTCCCCGCGTGCTGTTCATGCTGCACACCGGGCATGTGGCCGACCGCTATGATCGGCGCAAGGTGGCGGCTATCTGTCAGACCGTGCAGGCGCTGATTGCCGTGTCCCTGGCCATTGGCGGCCTGACCGGCAATGTGACCCGCGAGATGATCTTTATCCTCGCCTTCCTGCTCGGCGCCGCGCGCTCCTTTGAAATGCCCACCACCCAAGCGCTGCTCCCGAGCATCGTGCCCAGCACGCTGTTCCCGCGCGCCGTGGCCTCGTCGCAATCGGCCCAGCAACTGGCAACCATCGTCGCCCCGGCCCTCGGCGGTTTGCTCTATGCGTTCGGCAGCGTGTGGGTGTATGGCCCGACCGTGGTGCTGTACCTCATTGCCTGCACGCTGACCCTCAACCTGCCCGCGCGCCAGACGCCGCTGAACAAGGCCAAGGCCACGATGGACTCGCTGCTGGCCGGGATTCGCTTTATCCGCAGCCGCCCGGACATCCTCGGAGCGATTTCCCTCGACCTGTTCGCCGTGCTGCTCGGCGGTGCCACCGCGTTGCTGCCGGTGTTCGCCAAGGACATCCTGCTGACCGGCGCCTGGGGCCTGGGCCTGCTGCGTTCGGCGCCGGCGGTGGGCGCGCTGTTGATGTCGTTGTGGTTGGCGCGCTTCTCGGTCGACCGACACGTGGGCCGTGTGATGTTTACCGCCGTCGGAGTGTTCGGGGTGGCGACTATCGCTTTCGGCCTGTCCACCTCGTTCTGGTTTTCCCTGGCGGTGCTGGTGGTGCTGGGCGCCGCCGATATGATCAGCATGGTGATCCGCGCATCCTTCGTGCAATTGGAAACCCCGGACGACATGCGCGGGCGGGTCAGTGCGGTCAACGGCCTGTTTATCGGCGCGTCGAATCAACTGGGCGAGTTCGAATCCGGGATCACCGCCCACTGGTTCGGCACCGTGCCCGCCGTGGTCATAGGAGGGATCGGCACGTTGGTGGTGACCGGGACGTGGATCAAACTGTTCCCGACCCTGGCTCACCGCGACCGCATGCATGTGCCGCTGGACGAAGCCAAGGGCTGAACCTCACCACCAGCCGGTGCGGATATCCGTGACGTTCAGGGCCATTGATCAGCGGATATTGAGCTGGGTATTCAAGGTATTTCGCGGCGCGTTGATCGACGTGTTGCTGTATTCGAACCAGCCTTGGGCTTCGACATTCAGGTCGAACACATAGATGTAGCCCATCAACGTGCCCGCGCCATTGCAGGCCTGGCTGACGTTGCCGACCTGGCACACCGCAGTGCGTTGCCCGTTGAGTACTGCGCCATTGAAGCGACCCATCGGGTTGTTGCCCAGGCCAACCTCCATCACCGACACCTGGGTGGGCCCACGGTGCGTACACATCTGTGTGCTCTGGGAGCGCTCCGGAATCGTTTCCACACACCCGGCCGACTCGACCTTGAACACCCGCACCTCGCTCAAGGCCGGTGCAGTCGCGCCCCACGCCGGTGCCGCACCTAACCACGCGCTGATACAAGCGATCAGAGCTAGACTCCACCGGTTGGCTTTTTTCATGCTGTCGATGACCCTGAATTAAACATCGGCGCAGTATGCCTCAAGGCCATGATTCACAGCCATGCGCCACAAAGCCAAGCCCGTGCGCCACACGGCCTCGGCTGCTGGTATGATGCGCCGCTTTTTCCGATCCTCTCTGAAACCACAGGCGCTTGGCGCAATTTGTGCTTTGACTTAGAGGTCAACAAATAACGACGCAACATAGCGTCACAGGGAGCAGGCATGCTGGAAAAGCTGTTTCAACTCAAAGCACACAACACGAACGTGCGAACCGAGATCCTCGCGGGCATCACGACATTCCTGGCCATGGCCTACATTTTGTTCGTGAACCCGAGCATCCTCGGCGAAACCGGCATGGACAAGGGCGCAGTGTTCGTCGCCACCTGCCTGGCAGCGGCCATCGGTTCGACCGTGATGGGCTTGATCGCCAACTACCCGATCGCGCTGGCGCCGGGCATGGGCCTCAATGCCTTCTTTACCTACACCGTGGTCCTGCACATGGGCCATACCTGGCAAGTGGCGCTGGGGGCGGTGTTCATTTCGGCGGTGCTGTTCTTCATGCTGTCGATCTTCCGCATCCGTGAATGGATCATCAACAGCATCCCCCTGCCCCTGCGCTCGGCGATTGCTGCCGGTATCGGCCTGTTCCTGGCGCTGATCGCCCTGCACAACGCCGGGATCGTGGTGAGCAACTCGGCCACCATGGTCGGCCTGGGCGACCTGAAACAACCGGCACCGATCCTCGCCGCCCTCGGTTTCGCGCTGATCGTCGCGCTGGAAGCCCTCGCGGTACGCGGCGCGGTGCTGATCGGCATCCTGGCGGTGACCATTGTCTCCATTCTGCTCGGCGTGACCCCGTTCGGCGGCGTGACCTCGATGCCACCGTCCCTGGCCCCGACCTTCCTGCAGCTGGATATCAAGGGCGCGCTGGACATCGGCCTGGTCAGCGTGATCTTCGCGTTCCTGTTCGTCGACCTGTTCGACAACTCCGGCACCCTGATCGGCGTGGCCAAGCGCGCCGGGTTGATGGACAAGGATGGCCACATGCCGAAAATGGGCCGTGCGCTGATCGCCGACAGCACCGCCGCCATGGCCGGTTCGCTGCTGGGCACCTCGACCACCACCAGCTACATCGAATCCGCCGCGGGCGTGAGTGCCGGTGGCCGCACCGGTTTGACCGCGGTCGTGGTCGCGATCCTGTTCCTGCTGGCGCTGTTCTTCTCGCCACTGGCCTCCAGCGTACCGGCCTTCGCCACTGCACCGGCGTTGCTGTTCGTGGCCGTGCTGATGACCTCGGGCCTGGCGGAAATCGACTGGGATGACATCACTGTTGCAGCGCCGGTGGTGATCACCGCCCTGGCGATGCCCTTCACTTACTCCATCGCCAACGGCATCGCCTTCGGTTTCATCGCCTGGACCGCCATCAAGCTGCTTTCGGGCCGCTACCGTGAGCTGAACCCGGCGCTGGTGATTCTGTCGATTCTGTTTGTGATCAAGCTGGGCTGGTTCAACGCATGACTTTTGACGCCGCAAGCTACACCGTTCAACTGCAAGACAAGGTCACGCGCTTGCGTGACCTGCTGGCACCGTTCGACGCGCCACAGCCTCAGGTCTTCGACTCGCCCCTGCAGAACTTCCGCCTGCGCGCGGAATTCCGCCTGTGGCGCGAAGCAGGGGAACGCCACTACGCAATGTTCTCCCAGGACGACAAGCGCACGCCGATCCTGATCGACGAGTTCCCCATCGCCAGCCAGCGCATCAACCAGTTGATGCCGCAGCTCAAGGCCGCCTGGCAAGCCAGCGCCGCCCTGAGCCACAAGCTGTTCCAGGTGGAGTTCCTGACCACCTTGGCCGGCGACGCGATGATCACCCTGTGCTATCACCGCCCGCTGGACGAGCACTGGCACACCGCCGCGAACCAGCTGGCCGCCGACTTGAACGTGAGCATCATCGGCCGCTCCAAGGGCAAACGCGATGTGATCGGCCATGACTACGTGGTGGAAAAACTCGACGTCGGTGGCCGCACCTTCAGCTATCGCCAACCCGAAGGCGCCTTCACCCAGCCCAACGGCACGGTGAACCAGAAGATGCTCAACTGGGCATACGACGCACTCGGCGATCGCCCGGACGATCTGCTGGAGCTGTACTGCGGCAACGGCAACTTCACCCTGCCGCTGGCCACCCGCGTGCGCAACGTGCTCGCCACCGAAATCAGCAAGACCTCGGTGAACGCAGCCCTGAGCAACCTCGATGAAAACGCAGTGGATAACGTCACCCTGGTGCGCCTCTCCGCCGAAGAACTCACCGAAGCGCTGAACGACGTGCGCCCGTTCCGACGCCTGCACGGCATCGACCTGAAAAGCTACGAATTCGGCAGCGTCTTCGTCGACCCGCCGCGCGCCGGCATGGACCCGGACACCTGCGAACTGACCCGGCGCTTCGACAACATCCTCTACATCTCCTGCAACCCGGAAACCCTGGCGGCGAACATTGCGCAACTGCATGACACGCACCGGATTACCCAATGCGCGATGTTCGACCAGTTCCCATGGACGCACCATATGGAGTCCGGGGTGCTGTTGACCCGTCGATAACCTCCCTTACGGCTCCTTGCGCGGCCGACCGCCCTTCTTGCCATTGGCTCGGGCGGCGGCGGATTTGGCCGCGCTGCTTTTACGGCCGTTGTGCGACGCCACCAGGCTCACGGCCAGATCCATCAAGGGCTGGCTGGTCGCAATCAGGCCGGTGATGGAAACATGCAGGTCGCGGGCTTCACAGCACAGCGCCTTGCCGCCAAAGCCGACCTCCAATTGCTCGAAGTCCTGCGTGGAAAACCCTTCGAACTCCGGAAGACCGGCCACCGGCAACATGATGCGACTGCCATCGCTGAAGCCGATGGAGATGCAGTCATCCTCGTAACGCACCGAGCAGGCATTGGCGTACACACGCTTCAGTTTGCGCCCCCGCACTATGGCCTTATCGATATCGGCCTCAGTGATCGGTACATCGGGCAAAGTTTTGGCTTTTACGACTTTCATAGATCAATCTCCACACAATCTGGCGCCCTGACCAGATTCAAAAGGGTTCGCTGCCCCGCCACATCGTGTCGGGCGTTTGCAATCACATAGACGCCACGCCGAATGATCAACCCCGGCACCACCTCGTCGGCGTCCCAATCCCAGGAATGGTTCTCCAGGCAAACCGTTTGCAGTTTTTCCCACCAGATCCTTCGTACACGAGCCAGGACGTGTCGCTGCATCAACGTCTGGCGAATGCCCTCCAGAATCCCGGGGGGTGGCCGCCGCCGTTCGGGGTCTACATCCCAAAGCTCCACTCGCCCATCCAGAAAGCTGAAACGAAAACGCGCATCCCATTGCTTTCCCCTGACATGCACGTGAGGCGGGCAATGCTCATCCCTGAGAAACACCGCAATCACATGTCCTTTGTAAGTGCCTACTTTCATCGTAACCCATCCGTTAGGTTATTTTCCGCCGGGTAACACTTTTCCATGCATCACCCGACAACCGGCTCCTTGATCAGGGCGTTTTTCACAGCGTAGTAACAGCGGGCAAACCGTCGAATACGGTCTTGTAACGACTCATGGCAGCACCTGGAAATGCCCGGTCTCACTGATTAACGGTTCGATAATCGAACACATCTACCGCCATCGATTGACCAAATTAACCATTCAGTACATTTTATCCGCACAACGAACAATAACTGTGGAGATCCCCTTATGCCGCCCATCGTGCTGGTGCTCAACGGCCCCAACCTCAACCTGCTCGGCACCCGTGAGCCCGCCACCTATGGCCATGAAACCCTGGCCGACATCGCCGCGCTGTGTGGCCGCAGTGCCGAGCAACTGGGGCTGACCATCGAATTTCGCCAAACCAACCACGAAGGCGAATTGCTCGACTGGATTCACGGCGCCCGCGCCCGTTGCGCCGGTATCGTGATCAACCCGGCGGCCTGGACCCACACCTCGGTGGCGATTCGCGATGCGCTGGTGGCCAGTGAAGTGCCGGTGATCGAGGTGCATTTATCCAACGTGCATGCGCGCGAGGCGTTTCGTCATCACTCGTTCGTGTCGCCCATCGCCAAGGCGGTACTCGCCGGGTTTGGCAGCCACGGCTATCACCTGGCCCTGGAACATTTCAGCCGCACGGTGAAAGGATGAGCCCGATGAAACCGCACGTCCTCGCCGGCCTGATCGGCGCCGGCATCCAGGCCTCCCGCACGCCCGCCCTGCATGAACAGGAAGGTGACGCCCAAGGCCTGCGCTACCTGTATCGCCTGATCGACCTGGAACCGCTGCAGCTGGACATCAATGCCCTGCCCGACCTGCTGCAGGCCGCCGAGCAGATGAACTTCACCGGGTTGAACATTACCTACCCGTGCAAGCAGGCGATCCTGCCTCTACTCGATGAATTGTCCGACGAGGCCCGGGGCATTGGGGCGGTCAACACCGTGGTGTTCAAAGCGGGCAAACGCATCGGCCATAACACCGACTGCCTGGGGTTCGCCGAAGGTTTCCGGCGCAACTTGCAGGATGTCGTTCGGCGACGCGTGGTCCAGATGGGCGCCGGCGGCGCAGGCGCGGCGGTGGCCCATGCGCTGCTGGCGGAAGGCGTTGAGCACTTGAGCATTTTCGACGTAGACGCCAGCCGCGCCCAGGACCTGGCGGATAACCTCGCACACTGTTTCGGCCCGGGACGGGCCCAGGTCGGCACCCATCTGGAAAACGCCATGGCCGAGGCCGACGGGTTAGTGAACACCACGCCGATGGGCATGGCCAAACTGCCCGGCACGCCCGTGCCACCGGCCTTGCTGCACGCGCAATTGTGGGTCGCGGAAATCGTGTATTTCCCACTGGAAACCGAACTGCTGCGCAACGCCCGCGCCTTGGGTTGCCGCACTCTGGATGGCGGCAACATGGCAGTATTTCAGGCGGTGAAGGCGTTCGAATTGTTCAGTGGCGTGGTGCCGGATGCACACAGGATGTTGGCGCACTTCCAGAGCATGAACAGCTGACGGCCAAAATCGCATCCAAATGTGGGAGGGTGTTTGCCCCTCCCACCGTGAATCCGCGCCAACCTCAGGTTTGCAGGTAACGCAGCACCGACTCGCAAATCATCTGTCGATGCCGCTGCTTAACGGCTTCGTCCGACAGTTCGATCTGAAAAATCTCACTGAACGTATGGCGGTTGGATACGCGGTAAAAACAGAATGAGTTGATCAGCAGGTGAACGTCCAGCGGCTCCAGCCCCTCGCGGAACAGCCCCATTTCGGCGCCACGGCGCAAGGTCGTGCCCAGCGCATCCAGGATGTTGCTGTTCATCGCCTTGATTGAATCGGAGCGCTTCACGTACTCGGCATTGTGGATATTTTCGATGCAGACGATACGCACGAAATCCACGTTCCGGTCGTGGTGATCGAAGGTGAACTCCACCAGCCGACTGATCGCTTCGCGCGGCTCCAGGGCCGTGAGGTTCATGCGTGATTCGGTGTTGCGGATATCGCCGTAGAGCTTCTCCAGCACCTCGACGTACAACTGCTCCTTGCTGCCGAAGTAGTAATAGATCATGCGTTTGGAGGTGTGGATACGCTCGGCGATCGCATCCACGCGAGCGCCGGACAGGCCCTGCTGAACAAACTCGACAATGGCTTCTTGCAGTATGTTTTCGCGGGTCTTTTCCGGGTTGTTCTTGCGACTCTTGCGCGGTGCGTCTGACACTGCGGAGAGATCGGGAGTCAAGGTCATGGTGCGCTCACGGCCGTTTTTTATTGTGCAGGCCGCGATTATGGGCCGCGGCGCGCCCCGAAGGAAGCACCGGCCCTGCCGTCACAACCGTGCCTGGCGTACCGCACCACTGCGCGACTTGGCCATCGCCGCCAGACGCACCGCCACATTGGCCGCACCGTAGCCGGCGTAGCCATGCTTGCGCTGGATGATCTCGAAGAAAAACCGCCCTTCGAACGGCTCGGTGTACACATGAAACAACTCACCGCCCTGGGCGTCGCGGTCGTACAGCACGTTGTAGTACGCCAGCTCGCTGAGGAACTCGTCGTCGAAATCGAAGCGCGCCGCCAGGTCGTCGTAGTAGTTGAGCGGGATATCCAGCAGCGGCACACCCGCCTCCTTGGCCCGGCGCACTTCGGCGAAAATATCCGCGCAGTCGAAGGCAATGTGATGCACACCCGAGCCGCGATAGCTCGACAGCGCGTGGGAAATCGCGGTGTTGCGGTTTTCGGAAATATTCAGCGGCAAACGAATCGAGCTGCAACGGCTGCGCAGCGCACGGCTTTTCACCAGGCCATACGGATCAGGCAGCACCACTTCGTCATCGGCCTCGAAATCCAGCAAGCTCTTGTAGAACAGCACCCAGCTGTCGAGGCTGTCGGCAGGCAAGGCCATCGCCATGTGGTCGATGCGCAAAAGCCCACCGCTGGTGGCAGCGCCCGGTCGCAGATTGAAATCGGTGTCGTATACGCCTTCGCTTGGGTCCACCAGGTAAATCAGGCTACCGTCCGGCGCGCGCACCGCCGCCAATTCCAGTTCGTTCGGCCCGACCAGGCCACGATACGGCTGGCCCTTGTAGGCCACCGCCCGTTCCAGGGCCTTGGCGCTGTCCTTGACCCGAATCGCGGTGGCGCACAGCGACGGCCCATGCGCCTCGAAAAAGTTGTGGGCGAAGGAGTAGGGCTCGCAGTTGAGGATCAGGTTGATATCGCCCTGACGCAACAGGCTGACGCTCTTGGAGCGATGCTGGCCGGCCTTGACGAAGCCCAGGCGCTCCAGCCATTGGGTCAGCTTGGCGCCGAGGTCTTCGTCCACGGCAAACTCAAGGAACTCGATGCCGTCGTATTCGCTGGCGGGCGGGGTTTCGAAGAGAATATCCAGCGGTACGGCAGGGCGTTCCTGCGCCAGGCGTTGGCGGGTTTTCTCTTCCAGGTAGAGCAGCGAGCGCAGGCCGTCCGCCGCGTTGGCTCGGGTTGGCGCGGCGCGGAAGCCGTCGTTGAAGATTTCCAGGGACAGCGGCCCGGTATAGCCGCTCTTGATGATCGGCGCGAGAAAACCCGCCAGGTCGAATTCGCCTTGGCCGGGGAAGCAACGGAAGTGTCGGCTCCACTCCAGCACATCCATGGCCAGGATCGGTGCGTCGGCCATCTGCACAAAGAAGATCTTGTCGCCGGGGATCTCGGCGATGGCGCTCGGGTCGCCCTTGAGCGACAGGGTGTGGAAGCTGTCGAGCAACACCCCGAGGCTCGGGTGATCGACCTGACGCACCAGGTTCCACACCTGCTGCCAGGTGTTCACATGCCGGCCCCAGGCCAGCGCTTCATAGCCGATGCGCAAGCCACGACGGCCGGCGTGTTCGGCGAGCAGGCTGAGGTCATCGAGTAGAATACGTTCATCGCCCACGCAATCGGCCGAGGCGTTGCTGCACACCAGCACCAGGTCGGTGCCCAGCTCGTGCATCAGGTCGAATTTACGCTCGGCGCGCTCCAGGTTGCGCGCCAGACGGTCGCGGCGGCAGCCTTCAAAGTCGCGGAACGGCTGAAACAAGGTGATGGCCAGGCCCAAGTCAGTGCATATTTGCCTGACTTCCCGCGGGCTGCCGTCGTAATACAACAGGTCGTTCTCGAAAATCTCGACCCCATCAAACCCGGCGGCGGCAATGGCTTCGAGCTTTTCCGGCAGGGTGCCGCTCAAGGAAACAGTGGCGATGGAACGTTGCATGGGGCGACTCCCGGCAATTGTTATTTACAGTAAATTATTCGCCCCCTAGCCTAATGCAGCAATTGAAATGTACGAACCAGTTAGTTTTCAGGGCGATTATCGAACACAATGGCCATTGGCGAATTGACGATTTTTTAGCCACTGCGCACCATCGATTCCGTAACAAAACCCAGAACACACCATAAAAATTTCAAAAACGGGTAAACCCTCATGCCTTCGCAAAACTCCGTCCTGGCTGCGCGCCCGGCCAATCCGCACGCCGGCATCGGCGACAAGATCCGCGGTGCAATGGCCGTCGGTAAAACTCGCTGGGGCATGCTGGCCCTGGTGTTCTTCGCGACCACACTCAACTACATCGACCGCGCCGCCCTCGGCGTGATGCAACCGATCCTGGCCAAAGAAATGAGCTGGACGGCGATGGACTACGCCAACATCAACTTCTGGTTCCAGGTCGGCTACGCGATTGGCTTTGTGCTGCAAGGCCGACTGATCGACCGCGTAGGTGTCAAGCGCGTGTTCTTCTGCGCGGTGCTGCTGTGGAGCGTGGCCACCGGCGCCCATGGCCTGGCCACCTCGGCCGTCGGCTTCATGGTCTGCCGCTTCATCCTCGGGCTGACCGAGGCCGCCAACTACCCGGCCTGCGTCAAGACCACTCGCCTGTGGTTCCCTGCCGGCGAGCGCGCAGTGGCCACCGGCATCTTCAACGCCGGTACCAACGTCGGCGCGATGATGACGCCGATGCTGCTGCCGTTGATCCTGCACGTATGGGGCTGGCAAGCGGCGTTCCTGTGCATGTCGGCACTCGGTGGGATCTGGCTGCTGTTCTGGGGCTTGAAGTACTACAACCCGGAAGAGCATCCGACGGTTAAGCAGTCCGAACTGGACTACATCCAACGGGAAGTCGAACCGGAACAGCCCCGCGTCCCCTTCAGCCGCATCCTGCGCATGCGCGGCACTTGGGCCTTCGCCATCGCCTACTCGCTGACCGCGCCGGTGTTCTGGTTCTACCTGTACTGGCTGCCGCCGTTCTTGAACCAGCAATACAACCTGGGCATCAACGTCACGCAGATGGGTATCCCGCTGATCATCATTTACCTGACCGCCGACTTCGGCAGCGTGGGCGGTGGGATTCTGTCGTCGTTCCTGATCGGCCGCGGGATGAATTCGATCAAGGCGCGGCTGCTGTCGATGCTGCTGTTCGCCTGCTGCATCATCGGGGTGATCATGGCCGCCGGCTCCAGCCAGTTGTGGGTCGCGGTGTTCGCCATCTCCCTGGCGATTGGCGCACACCAGGCCTGGACCGCCAACATCTGGAGCCTGGTGATGGACTACACGCCCAAGCACATGATGAGTACGGTATTCGGCTTCGGCGGCATGTGCGCGGCCATCGGCGGCATGTTCATGACCCAGATTGTCGGCCACATCCTGACCGTGACGAACAACAACTACACCGTGCTGTTCACCCTGATCCCGGCGATGTACTTCATCGCGCTGACCTGGATGTACTTCATGGCACCGCGCAAGATTCCCAGGGTCGACGCCTGATTCAGCGCCGCCGCTGCTGCCAGGCAGCGGCCAACCCGCTCATGCAGATCACCCCGATGCCGACCACCGTGGTCAGGTCGGGGGTATGCGCAAACACCAGCCAGCCCAACACGCCCGCAAACACGATCTGGCAATAGCCGAACGGCGCCAGCAAGGCCGGCGCCGCGAAGCGGAAGGCCTGGGTCAGCAGCAAGTGCGCGGTCATCCCGCAGGTGCCCAACGCCAGCATCAACACGCCGTGCCACAGGGTTGGCACTTGCCAGAAGAACGGCACCATCGCACTCATCACCAAGGTATTGCACAGGCCGGCGAAGAAGTTACTGGTGGTGGGCGTGTCGTATTGGCTGAGGATGCGCGTGAGCAGTTGGTAGAAGCAGAAGAACAATGCCGAGCACAGCGGCAGCAGCACCGCCGGGGTGAACAGTTCACCGCCCGGGTGGATGATCACCAGCACCCCGACAAACCCGCAGATCACCGCCAGCCATTGGCCACGCGTCACGTGTTCACCGAGCAGAGGCACCGACAGCGCCGTCACCAGGATCGGCGCAAGGAAGTTCACTGCGGTGGCTTCCGCCAGCGGGATGTAATGCAGCGCGGCGGTAAAAAACAGGCTGGTACCCAACAGGCACAGGGCCCGCACCACCTGCATCCCCGGCCGTTTGCTGCGCAGCACGCGCAAGCCCGATTGCGGCAGGAAAATCCCGGCCATCAACAAGGTATGCACCAGGTAACGCGCCCACACCACCATCACGATCGGGTAGAACCCGGCCAGGAATTTGGACAAGGCGTCGTGGCTGGAGAACAGAAAAGTCGCCACCACAATCAGCAGAATGCCTTTGAAGGGATGGTTGACGCCGGAAAGTGGGGTGCTGACAGTCATTGAATTCTCTTGCGTGGCGGGCTGAACGCGGTGGTACTCAACCCGTTAATCTAGCAGTCGGGCATGCGTCTGCCCCAAGAGCATAACCAAACACCGTGCGAACAGCGCACTAAATCACTGCAATCGAGTCCAACGCTGCACGTTCGCCCCGGCGTTGCACACTTTTTAACCAAGGCCTTGCCGCTATGAAAAAAACTGTCTTTCTTCTGTCTACCCTTGCCCTGCTCACCGCGTGCAACCAAGAGTCCAAGGCGCCCGCCAAACCGGCGCCGCCTTCCGTGCAAGCGACCCTGGTGCCGCAAACCCCACCCACCGACAGTTGGGTCGGCAAATGGATCGGCGTCGAAGGCTTGCACCTGACCATCGCCAAGGACGACAGCATCGGCCGTGGCCACTACCTTCTTACCATGCAATACGGCCTCGACGCCGACGCCGCCGGCACCTTCAAAGGTGAAGCGGCCGAAGACGGCATCGCCTTCACCCGCCCCGATGGCCCGCAACAGCTGCGCGCCGGTGACGGTGCGGCAACCGGGTTGAAATGGCTGGCGGATAAAAAGAACTGCCTGATCGTCGCCACCGGCGAAGGCTATTGCCGTTAATCACGACCATAATCAATCACGCTTAGCACACAGAGGATTGCCCCATGCTATGGAAAAAAGGCCGACGCAGCGACAACGTGGTGGATGCCCGCGATGACAGTGGCGGTGGTAGTGGCGGCATGCGTTTTGGCGGCGGCAAGGGCCTGAGCCTGACCGCGATTGTGTTGATCGTCGGCATCGGCTGGCTGACCGGCCAGGACCCGCTGCAGATCCTCGGCCAATTGACCGGCCAGTTGGAACAGGCGCCCTCGGTGAGCACCCCGTCGCGCCAGGCGCCGCCGGCCAATGATGAGCAGACCGACTTTGTCCGTGCGGTGCTCGGCGATACCGAAGACACCTGGGCCCAGGTGTTCCAGGAAAACGGCTTGGCCTACAAGAACCCGAAACTGATTCTGTTCCGTGGCCGGGTCAATTCCGCCTGCGGTGGCGCCACGTCCGCCAGCGGCCCGTTCTATTGCCCGGCGGATCAGCAGGTGTACCTGGACCTGGATTTCTTCCGGGAAATGTCGCAACGCTTCCAGGCCGCCGGCGATTTTGCCCAGGCCTACGTGATCGCCCACGAAGTCGGGCACCACGTGCAGACCTTGCTCGGCATCTCGTCGAAGATCCAGGCTGCACGCCAGCAAGGCCGGCAGATGCAAGGCGACGGCGGCCTGCTGGTGCGTCAGGAGCTACAGGCCGACTGCTTTGCCGGCGTGTGGGCCAACCGCGCGCAAAAACGCCTGAACTGGCTGGAACCCGGCGATATCGAAGAAGCGCTGAATGCGGCCAACGCGATTGGCGATGACCGTTTGCAGCAACAGGGCCAGGGCCGTGTCGTGCCGGACTCGTTCACCCACGGCACCTCGGCGCAGCGCGTGCGTTGGTTCAAGACCGGCTTTGCCCAAGGCCAGATCACTCAATGCGACACCTTCGCGGCCAAGAGTCTTTAAATGAATACGCGATTGCGAATGCTGCTGGGTGTGCTGGTCGCCTGCAGCGCCTCCACCTGGGCCGCCGAGCAGGGGGTCAAGGCGGTCAGCCCCGAGCGCTTTCACCTGACGGCCGGCGACCTCAGCCTCGGCTTGAGCCAGGACTGGAGTAAACCCCTGCCCAACGTCACCCGTGCGTTGATCATCGTGCATGGTCGCCTGCGCAACGCACAGACCTACCTGCAGAGCGCTGAAGACGCCGCCGAACATGCCGGGGTTGGTGGCACGACGCTGGTGGTCGCGCCGCAGTTTCTCAATGACTCGGACGTGAAACGCCATCACCTGGCCCCGCAAGTGCTGCGCTGGAACGGCAATGACTGGATGGCCGGCGAGCCCTCCACGGGCCCCGGCCAGGTCAGTTCCTACGGCGCCCTGGACCAGATTATCGAGCACCTGGGCAACCGCACCGTGTTCCCGGCACTGAAAGAGATTGTGGTGGCCGGCCACTCCGGCGGCGGCCAGGTGGTGCAGCGTTTCGCGCTCACCGGCCATGCTCAACCGAGCCTGCAAAGCGCGGGCATCCGCCTGCGCTATGTGGTGGCCAACCCGTCGTCCTACGCCTACTTCAGCCCGCAGCGCCCGGTGCCGTTCAAGGTCGCCGACTGCCCTGGCTTCAATGACTGGAAGTACGGCATGCAACACCTGCCCGCCTATGCCAAGGGGCAAAGCGCCGAGCAACTGGAACAGGCCTATGTGTCGCGTGACATCACCTACCTGCTGGGCCGGCAAGACACCGACCCGAACCACCCGGCGCTGGATAAAAGCTGCGAAGCCGAGACCCAGGGCGCGTACCGCCTGATTCGCGGACACAACTATTTCGACTACCTCAAGCAGCGCCACCCGCAACTGACCCAGAAGCTGGTGGAAGTGCCGGGGGTTGGGCATAACGGCGATGGGATCTTCACTTCGCCTGAAGGACAGAAGGCACTGTTCTCTCAGTAATACCTGCAGAAACCGGCTCAACCTGTGGGAGGGGGCTTGCCCCCGATTGCGGTGTAACAGTCAGCAAATTTTTAACTGACAGACTGCTATCGGGGGCAAGCCCCCTCCCACATTTGATCTCTATTGCCCGGGCTGGATCATCCGGCGCAGTACCGCGCAGTCTGCGGCATGCCAATCAGCCAGCTCGGGCCACGGGTTCTCCGGCAGGTTGACCAACACTGTTCTGGTCCCCGCTGCGCGGCCGCAATCCAGGTCAAAGCGGTAATCCCCCACCATCACCATCGCACTGGGCGATACATCCCAGGCCGCCGCCAGTTTCAGCAGGCCACCTGGGTCGGGCTTGGGTGGCGCATCATCGCGCCCCAGTACATCCTCGACGGCAAAGCAGTCCGCCAGGCCAATCGCTTCCAACGTCACATGCGCCAGCTCCCGCGCATTGCGGGTCAGGATGCCCAGGCGACAACCCCGCCCGGCCAATTCCCGCACCAGTTCCACCGAGCCTTGCGCCGCGACCGAACCCAGCGCCAGCTCGCGCTCATGCTCCAGCAACCAGGCATGTTTGGCCGCCGCGACATCCGCCGGCAATGCTGCGAGGTGGGTGAGGATGTCATCCTCGGGCGGAATATCCAGCGCTACGCGAATGGCCGCGAAATCATGCACGGCCACCGTGAGGGTGCCGTCCATGTCGAACACCCAATGTTTAATCTGCGCCAGGCTCACGCCCAGTCCTTACGGTGGCGGATCAGGCCTTCCTGAGTGACCGAGGCCACCAGTTGCCCAGCGCGGTTGTACACGCTGCCCCGTGAGAAACCACGGGAATTGCCGGCCCACGGGCTGTCCATGGCGTAGAGCAACCAGTCATCGGCGCGCAGGTCGGCGTGGAACCACAGCGCGTGGTCGAGGCTGGCGACCTGCATGTCTTTCTGCCACACGGTCTTGCCATGGGGCAGCAGCGACGTGGTCAGCAAGCCGAAGTCCGAGGCGTAGGCCAGCAGGTACTTATGCAGCGCCGGCGTGTCGGCCAGGGCGCCGTCGGCGCGGAACCACACGTACTTGACCGGGTCGGACGGCTGCGGGTTGAACGGGTCTTTTTCGGTCACCGGGCGCACTTCGATCGGCTTGGGGCACAGCAACTTGTCGCGCATGTGCTCGGGGATCAGGTGGACGCGCTGCTTGGTCAGCTCCAGCTCCGACGGCAGGTTTTCCGGGCCGACCACCTCGGGCATGCTGGTCTGGTGCTCGAAGCCGGCTTCGTCGTACTGGAACGACGCGCTGCAGGTAAAAATCGGGTGGCCCTTCTGGATCGCCGTCACGCGGCGTGTGCTGAAGCTGCCGCCATCGCGCACGCGGTCCACCGAATACACCACCGGCAATGCGGCATCGCCGGGGCGCAGAAAATAACCGTGCAAAGAATGCACGTGCCGCTCGGCTTCTACGGTCTGGCTGGCAGCCGACAGCGACTGGCCGAGCACTTGCCCGCCGAACAGTTGGCGAAAACCCAGGTCCTGGCTGCGGCCGCGAAAGAGGTTTTCCTCGATCGGCTCCAGGGTCAGCAAGTCCACCAGATCTTCCAATACTTGGCTCATAGAGCAACTCCTACAATCTATGGGGCATTCCGGGCTGCTTATCCGTGCAGCGTGTCCAACCATTGGGCGCGGGTGATGCGGTACAAAACATGCGGGCGCAGCGGGTCATCAGCCGCGACCTTGGGGTGTTCAAAATCTGCCTGGGGATCGTAATGCATCCCGATGGCTTGCATGACTTTTTGTGATGGCAGATTGGTTTGGGTGGTGAAGGCGACGATTTCGTCCAACTGCAGGCGGTCGAAACCACAACGCAACGCGGTCCATGCCGCCTCGCTGGCATACCCCAGGCCCCAATGCTCACGCGCCAGGCGCCAGCCGATTTCCACCGCAGGGGTGAAGGCGGTTTCAAAGCTGACATTCTGCAACCCGGTCAGGCCGATGAACTCGCCGCTGTCCTTGCGCTGCAAGGCCCACAGGCCGAAGCCGTATTCGGCGAAATGCCCACGAATCCGGCCGATCAACGCGGCGCTTTCCAGGCGGTCCAATCGGGTCGGGAAATAACGCATCACCTGCGGGTCGGCGCACATGTGCGCAAACGCCGGCAGGTCGGCATCGCGCCATTGGCGCAGCACCAGGCGTGCGCTGTGCAATTCCAGTATCGGCTCCATGGGTCCCCCTCCCTTGCCATGTGCGTGAGTGTACCGCGCTGTTAAGATCCGTCGCAGGTTCCCGTCAGAAAATCCCATGCCTTTGCCATTGATCTACCACGATGATTACAGCCCCGAGTTCCCGGCGGACCACCGCTTCCCGATGGACAAGTTCCGCCTGTTGCGTGACCACTTGGTGTCCACCGGGCTGACCCAGGACAGCCAATTACTGCGCCCACCGCTGTGTCCGGCGGACATTCTGGCCCTGGCCCATGAACCTGGGTATATCGAACGCTACATGAGCGGCGAGTTGTCCCGCGAAGACCAACGGCGCCTCGGCCTGCCCTGGAGCGAAGCCCTGGCGCGGCGTACCGTGCGCGCGGTGGGCGGTTCGATCCTGGCGGCGGAGCAGGCGCTGGAACACGGCCTGGCCTGCCACCTGGCGGGCGGCACCCATCACGCCCACTACGATTACCCGGCGGGCTTTTGCATCTTCAATGACCTGGCCGTGATCAGCCATTACCTGCTGGCCAGCGGCCGGGTCAACCGCGTGCTGATCTTCGACTGCGACGTCCACCAGGGCGACGGCACCGCGCGCATCCTCCACGACACGCCGGACGCGATCACCGTGTCGCTGCACTGCGAGAAGAACTTCCCCGCGCGCAAGGCCCAGAGCGACTGGGACATCCCGCTGCCCATGGGCATGGGCGACGCCGATTACCTCAAGGTGGTGGACGACGCGCTCAACTACCTGCTGCCGCTGTACCAACCGGACCTGGTGCTGTACGACGCAGGCGTCGACGTGCATAAGGACGACGCCCTCGGCTACCTCAAGCTGACGGACGAAGGCGTCGCCGCCCGCGATGAGAGCGTGATGCGCCATTGCCTGGGCCGCGACATTCCGGTGATGGGCGTGATCGGCGGCGGCTACAGCAAAGACCGTGTGGCCTTGGCCCGCCGCCACGGCATCCTGCACCACAGCGCGCAACGGGTGTGGACGTCATCAGGTTGTCATTGAAATATGGGCGTTACCCACAATGCCTGTGGAACGGCCTGTGGATAACTTGAGCGTAAACGTCTGAAAGCCAGTAACCGCATAGCCTGTAGGAAGCTGTACGTTTTTTGATCAGGAACTTGCGCCGTCCTCGGGTAGAATGCTCGGCCTATTCACGCGACCGTAGCCCTGCCCATGCCTCAGACCCCTGCCCAACACGTCACCATTATCGGCGGCGGCCCTGCCGGCCTGATGGCCGCTGAAATCCTGAGCCAGGCGGGCCTGCGGGTGGACGTGTACGACGGCATGCCCTCGGTGGGGCGCAAGTTCCTGCTGGCCGGTGTGGGCGGCATGAACATCACCCATTCCGAGGCTTACCCGGCGTTCCTGTCACGCTATGCCGAACGTGCGCCGCAGATGGCGCCGTTGCTGCGTGCGTTTGGTGCGCAAGCGCTGTGCGAATGGATTCATGGCCTGGGCATCGACACCTTTGTCGGCACCTCCGGCCGGGTGTTTCCCACAGACATGAAAGCCGCCCCGTTGTTGCGTGCCTGGCTCAAGCGCCTGCGCGACCACGGCGTGGTTATCCACACCCGCCATCGCTGGCTGGGCTGGAGCGCGGACGGCAGTTTACTTATCCACAGCCCGGACGGCGAAAAAACCATCCACAGCGACGCCGTGCTGCTCGCCCTTGGCGGCGGCAGTTGGTCGCGCCTGGGCTCCGACGGCACCTGGCTCAAGCGGCTGGAAGCTAAAGGCGTGCCCTGCGCGCCGTTACAGCCGAGTAATTGTGGCTTCGAGGTGTCGGCCTGGAGCGAACTGATGGTCAGCAAATTCGCTGGCGCACCGTTGAAAAACGTCGCTATCGGCCTGGGAGATGACAAGCCGCGCCTCGGCGAATGCGTGATCACCGCCAGCGGTATCGAGGGCAGCCTGATCTATGCGCTGTCGGCACCGATTCGTGAGGCGATCAATCGCAATGGCGCCGCCACGGTGCACATCGACCTGCTGCCGAGCAAGCCGCTGGACAAGGTCCAGGCCGCCTTGGCCAAGCCGCGTGGGTCGCGCTCGATGAGCAAGCATCTGCACAGTCAGTTGGGGTTGGATGGGGTCAAGGCGGCGTTGTTGCGTGAGCTGGCACCCGCCGAACACTTCAACGACCCGGCGCAATTGGCTGTGGCTATCAAGGCATTGCCCCTGAGCCTGGTGAAAACCCGGCCGATGGATGAAGCGATCAGTACGGCGGGCGGTGTGCCGTTTGAGGCGCTGGATGAGCGGTTGATGCTCAAGCAATTACCGGGGGTGTTTTGTGCGGGGGAGATGCTGGACTGGGAGGCGCCGACCGGCGGGTATTTGCTGACGGGGTGTTTTGCCAGTGGCAGAGCGGCCGGGCGGGGGATGTTGGAGTGGCTTAAGCGCTGAGATCTGTGGTGAATTCAAAGCCGTCATCGGGGGCAAGCCCCCTCCCACATTTTGAATGTATTCACAGATCAAAACTGTGGGAGGGGGCTTGCCCCCGATGACGGCCATCAGCAGCGCCGCAAAATCACTTCTTCTTACGCGGCCCGGTGTTGAACACCGGCACCTTGCGCACCGGCTTGATCGACGGCTCGGCAGGCGCGACCTCACCACTGTCCACCCACTTGCCCAGGTTGCGCTTGCCGCCACCACCGGAAGCCTTGGGCTTCTTCGGCTTTTTCGGTTTCTTCACCACTTGCCCACTGGCATCGGTGTCCGGCACGCGGTGTTCCGGCTCGAAATCCTGTTCCATATGCCGGGTCAAGGTCTGACGCGTGAGCATCTCGATGGCCGACAGCATGTTCACTTCATCGGCGCACACCAGGGAAATCGCCTCGCCGGTGTTGCCCGCGCGGCCGGTGCGGCCGATACGGTGGATGTAGTCTTCAGCCACAATCGGCAGGTCGAAGTTGACCACCAGCGGCAGGTCTTCGATATCCAGGCCACGGGCCGCCACGTCGGTGGCCACCAGGATCTGCACGTCGCTCGACTTGAAGCGGTCCAGCGCACGTTGACGGGTCGCCTGCGGCTTGTCGCCGTGGATGCCGTCAGCATTGATGCCCAGGCCCTGCAGCTTATCCACCAACGCATCCACGCCGTTACGGGTCTTGGCGAACACCAGCACCTGCTTCCAGCGGCCCTTGCGCATCAGGTGGACAAACAGCTCCGGCTTGCGCTTCTTGTCCACCGGCACCACCCATTGCTTGACGGTATTGGCGGCGACGTTGCGCGGGCTGACTTCGATGCTCAGCGGGTCGTTGAGCATTTGCCCGGCGAGCGTGCGGATTTCATCGGAGAAGGTCGCGGAGAACAGCAGGGTCTGGCGCTTTTTCGGCAGCATGCGGTAAATATTCGCCAGCTCCTCGGAGAAGCCCAGGTCGAGCATGCGGTCGGCTTCGTCGAGCACCAGGGTTTGCAGCTGATTGAGTTTCAGCGCGTTCTGGCGAAACAGGTCGATCAGGCGGCCAGGCGTGGCGACCAGCACATCGACGCCTTTGCGCAGCTTCATCATCTGCGGGTTGATGCTCACGCCGCCGTACACCGCGTAGGTGGTGAGTGGCAGGTGCTGGGCATACTCAGCAACACTGGCGTGAACCTGCTCGGCCAGCTCGCGGGTCGGGCACAGGATCAGCGCGCGCGCCGAGTTGGCGGCGACTTTCGGCCCTTCCATGGTCAGCAGTTGCAGGAGCGGCACGGCGAAAGCGGCGGTCTTGCCGGTGCCGGTCTGGGCAGCGGCCATCAGGTCGCGGCCGGCCAGCACCGCCGGAATGGCTTGCGCCTGCACCGGCGTCGGGGTCTGGTAGCCGAGCGTCTCAAGGGCGCGCTGCAAGGGTTCGATCAGGCCAAGTGTGGCGAAAGTCATGTGGTTACCGTAGGGGAAATTCAGCGCCTAAGCGGGTAAAAAGGCGTTATGCGCGGCAGTTTACCTTATTTTCGGCCCAGGCTTTCGCCACTGGGGCAGGCTGATCAACAGCACGGCGCTGATGATCACCAACATGGCCAGTGCCTCTTCGATGCCGATGGACTCGCCGACAAACACGATCCCCAACAACACCGCCACCGCCGGGTTCACATAGGCATAGCTGGTCGCGGCAGCCGGACGCACGTGCTTGAGCAGGTACATATACGCGTTGAAGGCGATGATCGAACCGAACACCGTCAGGTAGGCCAGGGCCAGCCAGCCCTCCAGCGGCGGCATGGCTTGCAGGTGCTCACCGGACACTGCGCTGCCGATCAACAGGGCCGCACCGGCCACCAGCATCTCCGCCGCACTGGCCATCGCGCCCTGGGGCAGCGGCAGTTGCCGGCTCCACACCGAACCGAACGCCCACGAGGCGGCGGCAAACAGCAATAAAGCCGCGCCGATCGGGCTCGATTGCAAGGTGCTGCCCATGTTGAGCATGGCAATGCCGATAATGCCCAGGATCACCCCCGCCCACTCCAGACGGGTATTACGCGCGCCCCAGAAGTAACCGCACAGCAAGGTGAACAGCGGCACGGTCGCCACGGCCAGCGCAGCGACACCGGACGACACCCCCGCGTGCTCCGCCAACGTGACACCGCCATTACCGAAAGTGAGCAGCAAAATCCCGATCATCCCGGCGGACTTCCATTGCACCCACGTCGGCGCCGGCACTCCACGCCAGCGCAAAAACGCGTACATCAGCGCCCCCGCCGTACAGAACCGAATCCCCGCCAGCAACAGCGGTGGCCAGTACTCCACACCGATCCGGATCACCAGGTAGGTAGACCCCCAAATCACATACAACGCAAAAAAGGCGGCGATCAACGGTAAGGGAAAGCGACGTGGGCCAGGCATTGGGCAGCTCTGCGGCAGAAAAAGAGAGGCTTATTCTAAAAAGACAGGTGCATAAACATAAGTTACAAAACCTGTTTAAACCGCCCATACACTTTTCAAAGCATGGTTATGAGGGCTATAAACCATGCTTTCGAAAGCCACCTGACGCTGGAGCCTTTTCATGGACAAATACGACCGCATGCTCCTCAGCGCCCTGCTCGAAGACGGCCGCGCGTCCTACGCGCAACTCGCGCGCACGGTCAACCTCTCCGCCCCCGCCGTGGCCGAGCGCGTGGCCAAGCTGGAAGCCAGCGGCGTGATCACCGGCTACCAGGCCAAGGTGGACCTGTCCAAAGTCGGCCTGCCGATCCAGTGCGTGATCGAACTGCGCCTGACCAACCATGGCAGCCAGAAGGTGTACGACGCCCTGGCCGAAATCCCCGAACTGACCGAATGCCACCGGGTCACGGGCGATCCGTGCGTGATCATGCAAGCGGCGGTAGGCACCATGCCGGAGCTGGAGAGTTTGATTAATCGGATAGCGAAGTTCGGGTTCAGCAAGACCTCGATCATTTTGTCGAGCGCGATAGCGCGGCGGGTGCCGTTGGGGCAGTTGGAGGGGAATGGGAAAAGTGGTGGCTGATCCAGCGCCATCGGGTGCGACGATTCGACTTGCCCCCGATGGCGTCAGAGCCCGCACTGCAGATTTGAACGCTGAACGATCAAGTCGACAATTTGCTCGAGGGTGGTGATGTGATCCCAATCTGCCTGAGTCGCACGCAGTTTGAATTGCCACTTGATCTGCATGACAAAGCAAGTCAAATCGTCATCGATGATCTTGAAGTCATGGATGAAATCCGTTTGCTCCGTCACCTGGCTGCGGTCGATGAAGCCGATGATATCGACGAACAGTTGAATGACCTTTTCGCTGATCTCGGCTCGAGTCAGATTACTTTGCATTTCTTGCCTCATAGGCACACTTGCCAATACTGATGAGATCAAAGACAGCCAACCCCGCAGCCACGAAGGGAATGCCTCGCCCGATCTGGCGCCATGGGTCGAGCCTGGCGAATTAGGCAAAGCCATGACTGCCGGGCAGCTTGTCATTGTGTTTCCCATATGAAACGCCATGCTTGAAGTTGAGCCGAAATCGATGCCCTTGCTTTCGAGCTCAAACTTGCTTCGCATGATTGCTGTATGAAGATCGCGTTCCTGCATGCCGTAGTCCCTGTACGTAAATGACAGGCGGATAGTAAGTTTCAGCAAAGGGCGATTGGTGGTTGGCGGGAAAAACCAGAAAGGTCCGACGAAGCAGTAGCGCTTAGCCTACTGACGTTTCAGAAGACCGCTAAAAGCCTCCACAAAGAACTGATGTTTTAGTGGCCAGCAAGACCAATCCCTTTCATTTGCGGGACGTTTCCTAGAGAATTCCACGACCTTGTTTCCGTCGGATCAGGTCGCAGTCTCGCTCAGTCATCGAATGTTCGGTGGCCGGACGTGCAAGTCCGACGGCAAGTAGAATCCACAAATCAACATACAGCTTATTAATGCCCAGCTTGATGCTTGGCGTTCGCCCATTATGGCGGCTGTGCGTGGGAGGCCTTCGGGCCTGCTGGGTTTCGCTCCTTGCCCCGGTCTTGCACACCTACGTACAGTTGCCACCCCAATTCGCGTGCAAGCGGACGGTTGCAACTTCTTCCTGCAAGGAGTTCCACCATGGTCAAAGTCACCCCCGATCCACCAGATTTCTTGAGCGAAGACGCCCTGCTCAACCGCCGCGCCATCGACTACTACCTCAAAGCGTCCGCCCCGGATGCGCCCACCTTCATCCTGAATGACAACCTGAGCCTCGAAGATGCCCTCGCCCATGCGGCGGACTTGCTGCATTGCGCGGTGAAAACTGCGCACTTGCCGGGTGAGGCGATGAACGCGCAGCAACGGGCGGTGATGCATTTGGTGGAAATGGCGAAGGGAGTGGTGGATCGGGCGCTGGAGTGTGTGCAACCTCGTTGAACCACACATAACGAATGTGGGAGGGGGCTTGCCCCCGATTGCGGTGGGTCAGCTACACATAAGCTGACTGATCCACTGCTATCGGGGGCAAGCCCCTCCCACATTTTGAACGGTGTTCGTTCTATCAGAACCCGCGATGCTTCTTCAAATGCTCATTGATCTTCGCCGCCGGGACTTTCTGCAAGGTACACAGCAGGTCGTGGGACAGCTCGCGCAAGCCATGGGTTCGCCGCAGTTGCTCGGCCAGGTGCGCCGTCAGGTTAGCCGCCATCTCCGCATCGGCCATGGCCCGGTGAGCCTGGCCGGTGTGGGGCAGTTGGGCGTAGCTGTTGAGGGTGCCGAGTTTGTGGTTGGGTGCAGCAGGCATGAGGCGGCGGGCCAATAGCAGCGAGCAGGCGAATTTTTGCAGGCGGGTGCGGCGGATCAGGCCCAGTTCGAAGTCCCAGAACTTCTGGTCGAACGCGGCGTTGTGCGCCAGCAGCGGTGTGGTGCCGACGAACTCGTTGACTTCGTTCATCACCCGCTCGGCCGGCGGCGCGCTGCGCAGCATGGCGTTGCTGATGCCGGTGAGCTGTTCGATAAAGCCCGGCACGCGCACGCCGGCGTTCATCAGGCTCTGGTAGCGGTCCACAATCTGGCCACGTTCGAGGATGACCACCGCGATTTCCGTGGCCCGGCAGTGGCTGCTCGGGGTGATGCCGGTGGTTTCAAAGTCGATGACCGCTATACGTTCCAAACCTGTTCCAACTCCGTCTAAGCATTTATCTATTGAACCGCAGCGCTTATTTGAGCAGCAACGCGCCTTCGATCGGCACGTAGCGGCTGGCGGCGCGTATCAGTGAGTTGGCCGTCAGCCCCGGCACGCCATAGGCCACAGCTTCGACGCCATGCTTGTGGATGATGCGGTCGAGCAGCATGTCGAAATCACCGTCGCCGGAAGCCAACACCACTTCGTCGACGTTAGCGGCGGCGTCCATGATGTCGATGGTGATGCCCACGTCCCAGTCGCCCTTGGCCGAGCCGTCGCTGCGCTGGATGTAGGGCTTGAGCTTCACGGTAAAGCCCAGGTTGCGCAGGATCTGCTGGAATTGCTGCTGCTTGCTGTCACCACGGTCGATGGCATAGGCATACGCCTCGACGATCTGCCCGCGCGAGCTGATGTCAGCCCACAGGGCGGCGTAGTTGAAGTGGCAGCCATACGCCTGGCGCACGGTGTAGTAGAGGTTTTGTACATCGGCGAACACTGCAATTTTCTTCACCGCACTTCCCCATGACTGCCGCTTGGACCCCGGACGCGAAGGTCCGCAAAGGTTGCCAGTATGCCAGCCACGGGAAAGTTTCCGGGAAAAATCAGCCCGGGGCGGCAAAGCGCCCCGGCCTGGATGCGTCAGACGAAGGAATCGTCGTCGTCGAAGGAGGACGAGTTGTCGGAATAATCACTGTCCGCGAAGCTGTCGGAATTGTTGCTGCCCCAGTTGTCATTGCCAGCAAACTTCTGGTCATCGTTGCCCCAGTTGCTGTTGTCACTGGCAGGCGCAGGCACTTCACGGATGATTTCTTCCACCACTTGCGGCTGTTGCGAGTTGTGGTTGAACAGGCTGCTGATACCTTCCGCCAGCATCACACCACCGGCCACACCCGCTGCGGTTTTCAGGGCGCCACCGAGAAAGCCACTGCCGATGGGGGCGGCAGCGGGTTGTTGCGGCTGTTGGTAGTTCTGCTGCGGGGCGGCGTAGTTTTGTTGCGGTGCAGGTTGTCCGAAAGACGGCCGAGCCGGTTCACGCCAACCGCCGCCGGATGAGGCCGGAGCGCTCTGTGGCGGTTGCGCGTCACGGGAACCGCCGCCGAAAATGCTCGACAGAAAGCCACCGCTGCTCGGCGCCGGTTGTGCCGCCTGGGACTTGGCCCGCTGCAGCTCGTCTTGCAATTGCTGGATCTGTTGCGCCTGCTGCTTGTTCTGCGCGTCGAGGTTCTTGAGCGCGTGTTCCTGCACCAGGATCGACTGGGTCATGTAGTACCCGGCCGCCGGTTGGCGCGTCATATGCTCCTTGATCCGCGCTTCGGCCTGCGCGTCGCGGGGGGCTGAGTCCGTTTCGGCCTGTTGCAGCCGTGAAAACAGTCCATCGATCAGGGTTTGCTCTTCGCTGTTCATGGCGACCTCGTTAGATTGCCGGTAGAAATCATGGTCCGGCCTGTGATCAGGCTCGGTCCTACTAGTTATGGGGGTGTTACCAGTTGTTTCAATGGTCTTTACTCAAGGTTTACGTTTGCTTGCTCACGGCACCTATCGGTTAAAGTGTGCCCCTGCTTTTTTTCGGCCTGTGATGACTCTGATGAATCCGTTAGATGTGCTGCGCGACTCCCTCCGTTTCACCCAGCGCAACCTGGGCGCCATCGTCCAGCTGTGCCTGCCGCTGGTGATCCTCGAAGCCCTGCTGCAACAGGTGCTCGACCACACGCTCGGCCCGGATGCCTTCCCCGGCTACAGCGTGGTGGTGGGGTTGCTGGTGTATCCGCTGTACACCGGGGCGCTGATCCTGTTTCTCGACGCCCGCACCCGTGGCGAATCGCCGCGCACCAAGGATGTGTGGGCCATGGCCCTGACGCTGTGGCCGCGCTTCGCCCTGCTGACGGCGATGAGCACCCTGCTGATATTGCTCGGGCTGTCGCTGTATTTCCTGCCGGGGCTGTGGCTGATGGTGGTGCTGGCGTTCGCCGAGTACCTGCTGGTGCTGCGCGGCATGTCCGCACTGGCGGCGATGAAGGAAAGTTTGCGCCTGACCCGCGGGCATTTCTGGCGAATCCTGGTGTGCCTGCTGTGCGTAATGACGCCACTGTGGCTGCTCAAAGGCGCCAGCATGGCCGCGTATCCCGAGCCCGCGCCGTTGCTGGGCGTGCTGATCGACAGCGCGCACAGCTTCCTGCAGCTGTTTACCAGTGTGGTGCTGTTCCGTTTATTTATGCTGATCGGTGGCGACGCCGACGTGCGGTGATATGCTCCGTGTCACCTCTGACACGCTATAAGCCGAGCCGATGACCCGTTTATTGCGCCTCACCTTGCTGGGCCTGCTGATCATCGCGGGCCTGCTGACGGCCCTGATCTACAGCCTGACCTGGCGCCCCGCCGACAAGCAAACCCTGCCCGTGAGCTGCATCGCGCCCCGTGCGCCGACCCTGCTGCCCGGGCAGGCGCTCAAGGTAATGACCTGGAACGTGCAGTACCTGGCCGGCAAGAACTACGTGTTCTGGTACGACACCGCCGACGGCAGCGGCCCGGACGACCGCCCCACCGTCGAAGACATGGCCTTCAGCCTCGACGAAGTGGCCCGGGTGATTCGCGACGAACAGCCCGACATCCTGCTGTTGCAGGAACTCGACGAAGGCGCCAAGCCGTCCCACTACCAGGATCAGGTGGCGCTGCTGCAAGAGCGGCTCGTCGATCTCTACCCCTGCAGCGCCCAGGCCTTCGACTGGAAAGCCGACTTTATCCCCAACCTGCATATTTTCGGCAGCGTCGGCCGCAAGCTGGTGACCCTGAGCCGCTACCAGATCGAACACGCCGAACGCCTGCAACTGCCCGTACCGCCCGCGGATTTCATCAGCCGTCAGTTCCAACCCAAACCGGCGTTGCTGCTGACCTATCTGCCCTTGAGCGACGGCGGCCAACTGGCGGTGCTCAACACTCGCCTGGAAGGCGACGCACCCGGGCGCAGTGCGGTGCAAGCACAAGTCCAGGCCACGGTGAAACTGCTGGATAAATTCGAAAGCCGCGGTACGCCGTGGTTGATCGGCGGGGATTTCAATTTGCTGCCGCTGGGGCAATTCCTGCGCCTGGATGCCGGTAAACGCGGGCAGTATTCACCGGACAGCGAATTGCATCTGCTGTGGGACAAATACCCGATGATCCCGAGCAACAGCGAATCCACCGGGATTGATCGTGAGCAGTGGCTGACGCACTTTCCGAATGACCCGAGCCTGGACGGGCCGGATCGCACCGTCGATTACCTGTTCTACAGCTCGCGGATCAAGCGTGTAGAAGCCAAGGTGCGCCAGGCGGATACGTTGCGCATTTCCAACCATCTGCCGGTCATCGCCCGCTTCCTGCTGCCCGCCGCGCAATAACCGCCCCTCCCACATTTGAATCGCGGTCACGCTTACTTGCGGGGTTTGATCCGCGCCGTCGCCTCGGCCACCAACGGGTCATCCGGCCAGTAATGTTTGGGATAGCGCCCTTTCAGATCTTTCTTCACCTCGGCGTAGGTACTGCGCCAGAAGTTCGCCAGATCCTGGGTCACCTGCACCGGCCGTCGTGCCGGGGACAGCAGGTGCAACTTGACCACCTGGCGCCCGCCGGCAATGCGCGGTGTATCCGCCAAGCCGAACAATTCCTGCAGGCGCACTGCCAGAATCGGCGGATGCTCGCTGTAGTCCAAGCGCACCGACGAACCCGACGGCACTTTCAAATGGTGCGGTGCCAGTTCGTCCAGGCGTTGGGGCAACGGCCAGGGCAACAGGTTGTGCAGGTAGCTGGAAATATCCAGATTAGCGAAATGACTGAGGCGCGAGACCTTGCCCAGGTAAGGCATCAGCCAGTGCTCCAGGCTGGCGAGCAAGGCGCTGTCGCTGACGTCGGGCCATTCGCTGGTGTTGCCGGTGTCCAGCTGGCGCAGCAACATCACACGGGCCTGCCATTGGCGCAGTTCCGGCGTCCAGGGCAACAGCTCCAGGCCTTTGCGCCGGACCAGGTTGACCAGCGCCTGGCTGCGGGCGTTTTCGTCGAGGCCGTTGAGGGGTTCGCGGCTGAGTACCAGTTCGCCGACTTTGCGTTGGCGCTCGGCGCGCAGCACGCCTTCGCGCTCGTCCCAATCCAATTGGTCAACGGTGCGTACTTGTTCGGCGAGGACCGTGTCGAACAGCGCCGGATCAAAATCCGCCGCCAGGTAGATGCGTTCTTCGCGCTGGCCCTGGCGGCTGCCCAGGTCGGCAATCACCAGCCAGGCTTGTTTCATCAGGCTATCGGCCTCGGCGAACAAGGCGGCGCGGCCATTGGCCAGGCGGTATTCGGCGCCGCCGGGGCGGCGTTGTTGGGCCACGCGGTCGGGATAGGCCAACGCCAGCAGCGCGCCAAGCCAACGCGGGTGTTCGGGGTCGGCCACCGGCTGGGTCGCCTGGCCGCGCAAATAGCCGCGATATTGCCGGGCCAACTGCTTGGCGCGCTGAACACCACCCTGAGTGCCCCGCGCGCGTTCTTCACCGGACAATAACGCCAGGCGACTGTGCAGATCCGCGCCGCCCCCGCGCAGGATATCGCGCTCGCCCAGCAGCGCGGCGACATCACACGCGGTGGCCGCCAGCCCCAGATCCTGCCCGCGCAGCAGCAGATGGGCGATGCGCGGATGGGCCGGCAGCTCGGCCATCTTCTGGCCGTGGGCGGTCAGTTTTTCGTCATTCAAGGCGCCGAGGCGTTGCAGCAGGTCCTGGGCCTGGGCATACGCGGCAGCGGGCGGCATGTCGAGCCACACCAACTGCGCGGGCGCAACGCCCCAACGCGCCAGTTGCAAGGCCAGCCCGGCGAGGTCGGCGGCGAGGATTTCCGCGCTGCCATAGGCGGCCAGGCCTTCGTGCTGGTCCTCGGACCACAAGCGATAGCACACGCCCGGTTCCAGGCGCCCGGCCCGGCCGGCACGCTGAGTGGCGCTGGCGCGGGAGATGCGCTGGGTGTCGAGGCGGGTCATGCCGCTGCCGGGGTCGAAACGCGGCACACGCGCCAACCCGGCGTCGATCACCACGCGCACGCCATCGATGGTCAGGCTGGTCTCGGCGATGTTGGTGGCCAGCACCACTTTGCGCTTGCCAGCGGGCGCCGGGTCGATGGCGGCACGCTGGGCATTCAGGTCGAGCTCGCCATGCAGCGGGCAGAGCAGCACATCGCGGCGATCACCGAGCGCGTCTGCCAGTTGCTGGTTGACCCGGCGGATCTCCGCCTGGCCCGGCAGGAACACCAGCACGCTGCCGGTTTCGTCATGCAAAGCGTCGAGGATGGTCTGCACCAGGCGCGGCTCGATGAATTCACCGGACTGGTACGGCCGCCCCCAGCGCATCTGCACCGGGAACATGCGCCCTTCGCTGCGCAGGATCGGCGCGTTGTCCAGCAGCGCGGCCAGGCGCTCGCCTTCGAGGGTGGCGGACATCAGCAGGATTTTCAGCGGCTGCTCGTCGCGAAACAGGTCGCGGCCATTCAGGCTCAGGGCCAGTGCCAGGTCGGCGTCGAGGCTGCGTTCGTGGAATTCGTCGAAGATCAGCAGGCCCACGCCGTCCAGCGCCGGGTCGTCCTGCAGGCGGCGGGTGAGGATGCCTTCGGTGACCACTTCGATGCGCGTGTTGGGCCCCACTTTACTGTCGAGGCGGATGCGGTAGCCGACGGTTTCACCGACCTTTTCCCCCAGCTCGCTGGCCAGGCGCTCGGCGGCGGCGCGCGCGGCCAGGCGTCGGGGTTCGAGCATCAGGATGGTCTGCCCGGTCAGCCAAGGCTCATTCAACAAGGCCAAGGGTACGCGGGTGGTTTTACCGGCGCCGGGCGGTGCTTCCAGCACGGCTTCATGGCGATTCGCCAAGGCGTCACGCAGGGCGGGTAAAACATCATCGATCGGCAACGAATTCATACTGGCTCCAAAGCAGAGCGGCAAGTATAACGGCGAACTGTCGGATGCCGGTGGTGGTCTCCCGTAGGCGCGAGCCTGCTCGCGAAAAATCACAGAGCACCACGCACATTCAGGCAGCACGCGGTATCGTTAACGTCTTTCGCGAGTAAGCTCGCTCCTACAGTGACTGACAGGAGATTTTCCATGCGTATCGCTTCCCGTGTCATCGGCGGTGTCCTCGCCGTCACTCTGCTGAGCCAACTGACGGCCTGCGGTTCGATTTTCTATCCCGACCGCCGCGGCCAGATCGACGGCAAGATCGACCCGACGATTGCCGTGCTCGATGCCGTGGGCCTGCTGTTCTACGTGATCCCTGGCCTGATCGCCTTCGGCGTCGACTTCGCCACCGGCGCGATCTACTTCGAACCGGGCAAGACCGCACAAGTCGCCCCGGAGAAACTGCAGCAAGCCATCGGTGCCGACGGCAAGGTCGACACCGCCAAGCTGCAGACCATCATCCAGCAGGAAACCGGTCGCACGCTGCCGCTGGACGACCCGCGCATGATCCAGTTCAAGGGCAGCGTGCAACAACTGGCGGCCCTCGGCTTACAACCGTCCGCCTAAGGATCTGACCCGCTTATGACCAGCAGTCCCGAACACGCCCGGCTCTTGCGCCTGGCCACGCGCGCCTCGGTGGGCGTCGCCTCTGTGCTGATTGTGACCAAGGCCATCGCCTGGTGGCTCAGCGGCTCGGTGAGCATGCTCGCCGGGTTGACCGATTCGCTACTCGATGGTGTCACCTCGCTGCTCAATCTGCTGGCGGTGCATTACGCCCTGCGCCCGGCCGATGACGATCACCGTTACGGGCATGGCAAGGCCGAGTCGCTGGCCGGGATGGCGCAGGCGCTGTTTATCGCCGGCAGTGCGGTGCTGATTGCGTTGCAGGCATTCGAACGGATCAAGCATCCCGAACCGGTGGGCGCGCCGTGGCTGAGCATTGGCGTGATTATCTTGTCCCTGGCGCTGACCGTGGCCCTGCTGGTCCTGCAACACCACGTGGTGCGGGAAACCGGCTCAAGCGCCGTGCGCGCCGACTCGCTGCACTACCGCTCGGACCTGCTGCTCAATGGCAGTATCTTGATTGCGCTGATCCTGGCCGGTTTCGGCTTCCATCAGATCGACGCCTGGTTCGGCCTGGGCATCGCGGCCTACATTCTGTGGAGCGCGATCCAGATCGCCCGGGAAAGCTTTGCCGTGCTGATGGACGAAGAACTGCCGCCGGACGTCAGCCAGCACATGCTGGAATTGGCCCGTGGCGTGCCCGGCGTGCTGGGCGCACACGACTTGCGCACGCGGATTTCCGGCAACCACTGGTTTGTGCAACTGCACCTGGAATTGCCGGGGGAATTGACGTTGTCTGTCGCCCACGGCATCAGCGACCAGGCCGCCGATGCCATTCACAAAGCCTACCCGCGGGCCGAAGTGCTGGTACACGCCGACCCGTTGGATGTGGTGAGTGGCGCCCAGGCCTAGTACTGCACCTGATAGCCGCGACTGCTCAGGCAGTTGCCCTGGGCCTGGCGGTAGGCTTGCACCACTGCCGGGGCCGGAGCGTAGGTGACCGCTTGCGGGTCGAAGCCACTTTGCTGCACGGCCCAGCGATAACAGTCGTAACCATCCTGCTGCACCTGCGCCGGTGACTGGCCGTTGGCGGGATAGGCCACCACGTCATAACCGTTACCCTGGGGCGCTGGCTGCGGTGCCGGTACGGCGGTCGGCGGTTCCACCACCACGTACTGCTGGGTGCTGCTTTCGTAGGTGTAATAGGCACCCGCCGCGAGGAAAAACAACGCACCGCCCACCCACACTTCGCGCGCGTAGTCCGGCAAGTAATGCACGCGGATGCCATACGGCGGCGCCACCACTACATAGCGCGGGCCTTGCGGGCGATACCAGTAGCCGCCGGAGAAGAAATAATCCTGGCCCCGGTAAGGCACGCGGTAATTACGCTCCGGAAAACGATCCACCATATACCCCGGGCGATACTGCGGGCCGGGGCCCCAGCCGTTGCCGTGCCCATCGGGGCGACCTGGCCAGCGATTATCACCGGGACGCCCATTGTGGTAACCGCCGTCGTTGCCTGGACGTGAACCGGGGCCGCCGGCCTCCCAATGTTGATTGCCGTCGTTGCGGCGCGGGATATCGCGGTAGTAACCCTCACGCGGTTCCTGGGTCTGGCGCACCGTATCGGGCCGCCCCTGGATCGGCAGGCTGTTCGACGGTTGTGGCTGCGGTGCCGGGCGACCCGCCTCATTGCCCTGGGGCCGGCCTTGCCCCTGACCGCCGCCGTTCGGGCCGCCGCGATCAAAATGCGGGTTCTGCGGGCGTGGCTGATTATTCTCGGGCCGCCCGCCACCTTCAGGACCGCGTTCATGCTGCCCGCCGCCCTGCGGCCGCTCGGGTGAATTATCACGCTCGTCCGCTGTTACCTGCGCGCTGACGCTGACCACCAACAAACCAACACCTGCCATTCGCCAGATGCGCTTCATGCTCTTCCTCACTGCGGTTTAGGGCTTATCAATGAGACTGGAAAAGCCTCGCCCGGTTCTGGAACAGGTTATCAGTCACGAGAACTATTTTCTTAAGGCAAAAAGAAAGGGGCAGCCCGTCGGCCGCCCCTTGAGAACTTCGTCCTGGCTCAACGCTTATGACGTTGGCTCACCTCACGCCGTCTTGTGGACAGTGTGCAGCCTGGAGGCCGGCTCAACCCTGCTGGGGTGGCGGCCGCAGCGAGCCTGATTGGGCGAGCTGCAGTGGACTATGTCCAGGCGGTGATTCTGTTGGTAATCATAGGCGCAGCGCCCCGGCAGATGATTGCGAAGATTGCGTCAATAAACAGTGCTTGCGCAATTTTTAACCCTTAAGGGATAATTCACCGCAATAGTTACGACAAAGGCCAGCCCCATGAGCAAACTTGACCGATACGACCTGAGTATTTTGGCGGAATTGCAGCGCGACGCGAGGATCTCCAACCAGGAGTTGGCCGAGCGTATCGGGCTGTCGCCGTCGCCCTGCTCGCGCCGGGTCAAGCAATTGGAGGACGACGGCTACATCGCCCGCCAGGTCGCGCTGCTCGACCGCAAGATGCTCGGCCTGAGCCTCACCGCCTACGTGCTGATCGGCATGGACCGCCACACCCCCGAGCGCTTCGAGAACTTCGAAGCCGCCATCCGTACCCTGCCGCAGGTGCTGGAATGCAGCCTGGTGACCGGGATGGATGCCGACTATCAGTTGAAAGTGGTGGTGCCAGACATGGATCACTACCAGAAGCTGCTGCTGGGCCACCTCACTCGGATCGAAGGCGTGACCAGCGTGCGCTCGAGCTTTGTGCTGAACCAGGTATTGAACAGCACCGAGCTGCCGCTGACCCATCTGCGTACTTGAGATCGGTGACGGTCAAAGGTGGGAGGGAGCAAGCCCCCTCCCACATTCTGCCTGTGTTTCAACCGTGAAGTCTGCCTGCGACGCACCGACGCAGGTCAATGCTCAGCCCGAGCACTGCCGTATACTTCCCGCCTGCCCTGTCGGAAAAATTACCGAATGAACTCGATTGACCCCGCACTATTCGAAGAATGGATGATGACCGGCCTGGTCACGATTCTGATCATTTTCATGGGCTTCATCGTCTGGGACCTGGCGAAAAAATCCAAGGCCGGGCGTTTCGGCTCGTTCATTCTGTTCTTCGTGCTTGGCCTGGGCGTGGCCGCGTTCGTCATCAAGAGCGTGGTGATCGGCCTGATCGAGTCCGGCGCCTTATAAGCGCGCCGGGACGGCCTTCCATTGGCCCTGATCCAGGCCGTCGATGGACCAATCGCCAATCCGCACGCGCACCAGGCGCAAGGTGGGCAACCCCACCGCCGCGGTCATGCGCCGCACCTGGCGGTTTCGCCCCTCACGAATCACCAACTCCAGCCAGTGGGTCGGCACGCTTTTGCGAAAACGCACCGGCGGGTTGCGTGGCCATAACTCAGGCTCGTCCAGTTGCCGTGCTTCGGCGGGCAAGGTCATGCCGTCGTTGAGCTCCACCCCGTCGCGCAGGCGTTGCAGTTGTTCTTCGGTAGGTTCGCCTTCCACCTGCACCCAGTAGGTTTTCGCCAGCTTGTGCTTGGGGTCGGCAATCCGCGCCTGCAATTGACCGTCGTTGGTCAACAGCAGCAGGCCTTCGCTGTCACGGTCCAGGCGGCCCGCCGGGTAGATGCCGGGGATGTCGATAAAATCCTTGAGGGTCGCCCGCCCGCCTTCGTCGCTGAACTGGGTCAGCACGTCGAACGGTTTATTGAACAGGATCAGCTTCGGCTCGGCCGGTGGCGCCTTGGCGACGCGACGGGTTGCGGAATACGGGGCTTTCACGCCAGGGCGACGCGAATCGGGACGGCTGGGACGGGACATGGCGAAGGAACATCTAACGGTCAGGACCGACAATGCTAGTGGCCTGACCGCTAAATGACCATCCCAACCGCTTAGCGGAACGGCGGCTCGTCGAAGCTGCGCAGTTTGCGCGAGTGCAGCGAGTTGAGCTCGGTGCGCAACAGGTCGACCGCCTCGATGCCGATCTTCAAGTGCTGGCTGACCGCCCGCTCATAGAACGCGTTGGCCGAGCCCGGCAGCTTGATCTCACTGTGCAACGGCTTGTCCGAGACACACAGCAACGTGCCGTAAGGCACACGCAAACGGTAGCCTTGGGCGGCGATGGTGCCGCTCTCCATGTCCACCGCGACGGCGCGGGACAGGTTGATCAGCGGCCGTTCCTGGGCCCAGCGCAGTTCCCAGTTGCGGTCGTCGTAGGTCAGCACGGTGCCGGTGCGCAGGCGCTTTTTCAGCTCTTCGCCTTTTTCGCCGGTGACATTGGCCGCCGCTTGCTGCAAGGCCATCTGCACTTCGGCCAGGGCCGGGATCGGGATGTTCGGCGGCACTACGCGGTCGAGAATGCCGTCACGGCGCATATAGGCGTGAGCCAGGACATAGTCGCCGATGGTCTGGGATTGGCGCAGGCCGCCGCAGTGGCCGATCATCAGCCAGCAATGCGGACGCAGCACGGCCAGGTGGTCGGTGATGTTCTTGGCGTTGGACGGGCCGACGCCGATGTTGACCAGCGTCACGCCGTGACCGTCACTGGCCTGCAGGTGGTAGGCCGGCATCTGGTAACGGTGCCAGACCACGCCTGCGGCAATGGCGGACGCTTCGCCGTGGTCCATGCTCTTGTCGATGATCACGTTGCCCGGCAACACCATGCGGATAAAACGCGGGTCGCTGCGCAGTTGCTCCAGGCCATGCACGATGAACTGGTCGACATAACGGTGGTAGTTGGTCAGCAGGATCCACGGCTGTACATGGCGCCAATCGCTGCCGGTGTAATGCACCAGGCGGCGCAGGGAAAAGTCCACGCGGGCCGCATCGAACAGGGCCAGGGGCAGCGGGTCGGTGTTTTCCCAGTCGTACAGGCCGTCGGCGATGCCATCGGTGGCGGCCGACAGGTCGGTGCTGGGAAACACCCGCGCCAGGGTCGCGGCGGTCACGCCGGAGCCGGCCAGTTCGTCGCCCTGCTCGACCACATACGGGTAAGGAATATTCTGCTGACTGACGCCGACTTCCACCGTCACGGTGAAGTCGTGCATCAGCGGCACCAATTGCTCCAGCAGGTATTTACGGAACGCCGACGGATGGGTGACGGTGACGCTGTAAGTCCCCGGCAGTTGGACCTTGGCATACGCCCGGGTGGTTTGTGGGACTTCGCCATGGCATTGGTAAGTCAGGCGCAGCTCCGGGTAACGAAACATCGCGCGTTGTTCGGCGTCGGGCTCGACGCGGTCCTTGAGGTATTGCTTGAGGGCCTGATTGAGCGCGCCGGTAGCACGCTCATGCAGAGCCGCCAGCCGGTCCACGGCTTCTTCGGCGGTTTGAACGACAACAAAAGCTTCGGTCACGGTAAGCATCCTGTGTGCTGACTTGCAGACCTTTATCTTGCCTGTATCCCTGTCAGACGCAAACTTTGAATTGGCATGCCTACTCAAGAAGAGCTCAGTCCCTGTGGGAGGCTGGCACACCGCGATCGCAGGCAAGCCAGCTACCACAGGTTGACCGCGTGTATTCAAAGGGCCTGTGGCGTGGACCGCGCGACAATCGCCTCAACATCCACACCGCGTGGCAAGGTGCCATACACGCGTCCCGACGACTGGCCCAAACGGCTGGCGATAAACCCATCGCTGACCGCCGCGTTCCCAGCCTCCAGCAACAACTTGGCCTGCAACGCTACAGCAATGTCCTCGGTCAGTTGCCGCGCGCGGTACTGGATATCCTGGGTGTCCATGAACGCCGATTTCAGTTGCTCGACATGGCGCGCCAACTGCCTGTCACCATGCCCGTCGCCCAGTTCGACGAACAGCGCTTCCAGCACGCCCGGTTCTTTGGACAAGGCGCGCAGCACGTCCAGGCACTGCACATTGCCGGAACCTTCCCACGTCGAATTCACCGGCGCCTCACGATACAAGCGCGGCAGGATACTGTCCTCCACATAACCGGCACCGCCCATGCACTCGGCGGCTTCGTTGATCATCGCCGGCGCGCGCTTGCAGATCCAATACTTACCCACCGCCGTCACCAGCCGGGAGAACTTGGCTTCCTGCTCATCGCCCAAATGATCGAGGGCGCGGCCCATGCGCAAGCTCAAGGCCAGCGAGGCCTCGCTTTCCAGCGCCAGGTCGGCCAGCACGTTTTGCATCAGCGGCTGCTCGCTGAGTACGCGACCGCCGACCGAACGATGGGCGCAATGATGGCTGGCCTGGGTCAGCGCCTGGCGCATCAAGGCGCTGGAGCCGACCATGCAATCGAAGCGGGTCATGGCGACCATCTCGATGATGGTCGGCACGCCACGGCCTTCTTCGCCGACCATCCAGGCCAGGGCGCCGCGGAACTCGACTTCGCTGGACGCATTGGAGCAATTGCCGAGTTTGTTTTTCAGACGCTGGATATAGAACTGGTTGCGCGTGTCGTCCGGACGGTGCCGAGGCAGCAGGAAACAGGTGAGGCCCTTGTCGGTCTGGGCCAGGGTGAGGAACGCATCGCACATCGGCGCCGAGCAGAACCACTTGTGCCCCACCAGCTCATAGGCTTGGCCGGGGCCGCCCGCGCCCACGGGGTAAGCACGCGTGGTGTTGGCGCGCACGTCGGTGCCGCCCTGTTTCTCGGTCATCGCCATGCCGATGGTGGCACCGGCCTTGTGGGCGATGCCGACGTTGCGCGGGTCGTAATCGGTGCTGAGGATTTTCGGCAGCCAGGTCTGCGCCAGGTCCGGTTGCAGGCGCAGGGCCGGGACGCAGGCAAAGGTCATGGTCAACGGGCAGCCGGTGCCGGCCTCGGCCTGGCTGTGCAGGTACGTCAGGGCAGCACGGGCCACATGGGCGCCGGATTGTGGATGAGCCCACGGCAGCGACGGCAGGCCATGCTCGACGGCGGTGTGCATCAGCTCATGGTAGGCCGGGTGAAACTCCACCAGGTCGACACGGTGACCATAGCGGTCATGGCTGCTGAACTGTGGCTTGTTCTGGTTCGCCAGGAACCCGGCCGCCATCAGCGGCCCACCGGCCAACGCGCCATAGGCATCGAAGCGCGGTGCTGCCCAGCCGGCACCGAAGCGGTGCGACCAGTCTTGCAGCGGCACATCGATGCGGTACAGGTTGATGCCGTCCAGGGAGGACGGCTGGTTGGTGACGTCGTGGGTTTCGGCGAACTGGTGCAGGTTCATGACGGGCCTCCTGGAAAAAAGGCCACCTGGGGTTGCGGCCCGAATTTCAGTTAAGCACCGTCATCTCGCTTAAAAAAGTGGCATACGCGCCGAATGTCCGGCGCTTTCGCCCTCTGACGGACACAGCAGCCGACGTTCCAGCAGCGCCTGCAGCGCGTCGAAACGTACCGGCTTGACCAGGCGCTCGGTGATGCCGATGCCATGGCAGCGCTCGCGTTCGGACACATTCAACGTGGTGCTCAGGGCGATCACCGGTAACTCGCCGCAGCCGGGCAACGCGCGAATCTGACAGCACAACGAGAAACCGCCTTCCGGTATATCCAGCAACACTGCGTCGAAGGTTTCCCCCTGCAACGCCGCCAACGCCGCCGGCCCGCTGTCGACGGTTTTCACCCGATAACCGAGCTTGAGCAACATGCCGCGCACCACCAACTGGCCGACGCTGTTGTCGTCCACCAGCAGCACCGCACACTGCGCAGGCGTGCGTGCGTGCGCGGGGCTTGCCGGGCGTGGCTCGGGCTGCAGCGGGGTGACCGCCAGTTCCAGCTGAAAACGACTGCCCTTGCGCGGTTCGGAATGATGGGTGAGACGCCCGCCGAGTAATTCGATCAGTTGCCGGCAGATCGCCAGACCAATCCCCAGGCCGCCGTATTCGCGGGTCGTCGAGCCATCGAGCTGGAAGAAACGCTGGTACAGGGTGGCCTCGTCGAGGAACGCAAAGCCGATGCCAGTGTCGGTGACGATAAAACTCAGGCGCACTGCACCATCGCTCAGGGGCACGCCGACCACCCGCAGACGCACGACGCCTTCGTGGGTGAACTTGAAGGCGTTGTCCAACAGGCAATCCAGGCACTGGCTGAGTTTGTCGGCATCGCCGCGCAGGCGATCGGGCAAGTCGTCGGCGACATCAATGGAAAAGGCCAGGCCTTTGCTCTGGGCGCTGGCGCTGAACTGCTGGCGCAAGGTGTCGAGCACGCCGCGCAGGCTGAACACCCTGGGCTGGGCACTCAGGCGCCCAGCCTGCAACTCGGTGAGGGTGAGGATGCCATTGACCATCCGCATCATGTCCCGCGCCGAGCCGGCGGCGGTTTGCTGGTAGTTCGCCAGGTCGTCGTCCAGAGGCACGGTCTGCATCAATTCCAGGGAGCCGATCACCCCATTCATCGGCGTGCGCAGTTCGTGGGTCAGGGTGGCGAGGAATTCGTCCTTGAGCCGGTTACTGCGGGCCAACTGCTGGTTGAGCACTTCGAGCTTCTGGCTCGCGTCGTAGAGGATCTGCGCCTGTTGCTCGCGCATGGCGTTGATGCGGTCTGCCAGGGCCAGGGACAACAGCGCCACTTCGATCGCCGAGCCGATCTGGCTGGCGTACATGGTGAGGAACACATTCGGCAGGTAACCCAGCACCATCAAGGTGTTGACCACGCCGCCCAGCAGGAACGCCGACCAGGCGATGATGAAATAACGTGCCACCCGCTGGCCGCAGTACCAGGCCTTGATGGCGGCGACGAAGATAGTCACGGTGAACACCAGCGCCAGGCCGGTGGCCAGGCGCAGCGCGAGAGCGTAGCTGGTCATCAGTGAGAGCAGCATCACCACCGCGCCACAGGCCACCAGCGCCAGCAACAGGCGATTGATCCAGCGGCTGTGCTGGGCGGTGTGCAGGAAGCTGCGGGCGAACAAGCTGCCGAACAACGCCGCCGAGCCGATCATGAACGGCGTCGCGGCATTCGCCCACCAGGGGTTGTTCGGCCAGAAATACTCCACAGCCGCACCGTTCACCGACAGCTGGTACAGACCGAACGAGGCGATATAGAAGATGTAATAAAGGTAGCTGGTGTCGCGCACGCTGAGGTAGATGAACAGGTTGTACACCAGCATCCCCAGCAACACGCCATAAATCAGGCCCAATACATATAGGCGCAGCGGTTGTTGTTCCAGGTAGGCAGTGCTGGACCACAGCGTCAGCGGCGCCTGGATCGAACCTTCGCTTTGCAGGCGCAGGTAGACGGTCTTGGTTTCGCCCGGCGTGAAGTCGACCTTGAACAAGTAGTTGTTCTGGCGAATCTCGCGGCTGGAGAACGCCAAGGCATCCCCGGTGCGACCGGCCAGGCGATAGTTGCCGGTGCTGTCGGGCAAGTACAGGTCAAGGTGGTCGAGGGGCGGATAGGCCAACTCCAGCAGCCAGGTGCGCTGGGTTTCAGGCAGCTTGGGCTGGTAACGCAGGTTGACCTTGAGCCAGAACACCGAGCGCGAATAGCCGGCGTTGAGGGTGTCTTTGTCGTGGGGCTTGAACTGTGTGGCAGCGGCGGGAGCGCTCACATCGGCGATGGTCAGGGTGTTGGTCGGGTCTTCGAGCACTTGCATGGCCCGGCCCAGCGGCAGGCTTCGCGTGTCTTGGGTGAACTCAACGGCGTCGGCGAGCAGCGGTAGCCCGCACAATAATAAAATCAGCAAATAACGCATAGAGCCCCAGCGTGACCTGTCCGGTCATGTCAAAAAGCCCCCCATTCCTTTTGAGAAGACGTATACCGGCGATACAGTAAGTTGTTTCGAATCACTTTAGCATAGCCGCTAAAGGCCATTAGACACCATTGATATAATTTTTCTAAAGGCTCTAGAACAAGGCTTTCAGCGGACCTCACAACTAAAATCCGATACTAGCAAACAGCCATAATCGCCCATGGTTCCGGGCGAAATTCAGCCATCGCCAGACGGCCACGCCAAAAGCGTTTGGTGGTAAGCTCGCGCACCATGAATATCTACAGCTCTCGCCCCGTTGTCCTCTGTCTCTCCGGCCATGATCCCAGTGGTGGCGCCGGCTTGCAGGCAGATATCGAAGCCCTGCTCGCCCAGGGTTGCCATGCGGCCCCGGCCGTTACCGCGCTGACGGTGCAGAACACCGTCAACGTCAGTGATTTCCGCGTACTCGACCGCGAGTGGGTGCTGGCCCAGGCCAACGCCGTGCTCAGCGATTCGCCAGTGGCGGCGGTCAAGCTGGGCATGCTCGGCTCCACCGCGATGGTCGACACCGTGGTCGAACTGCTGCAGGCACACCCGCACCTGCCGGTGGTGTGCGACCCCGTGCTGCGCGCCGGTGGCGGCGGCAGCCTGGGCAAGGACGAAGTCGGCTACGCCATGCGCGAGCGGCTGTTGCCGTTGTCGCTGATCGCCACACCCAACCTGCCTGAAGCACGCATCCTTGCCGAACTGCCTGAGGGCACGGCGGACGAATGCGCGGAAAAGCTGTTGCCGTTTATCAAGCACCTGCTGATTACCGGCGGCCATGGCGATGAGCACCAAGTCCACAACCGCCTGTACAGCCGCGACGGCACGCGCCAGACCTTTACCTGCCAGCGCCTGCCCGGCAGCTATCACGGTTCGGGGTGTACGCTGGCCAGCGCGCTGGCGGGCCGGATCGCCCAGGGTGAAGGCCTGGTCAGCGCCGTGCAATCGGCCCTCAACTACACTTGGCGCACCCTGCGTGACGCCGAACAACTCGGCCAGGGCCAGTTCGTGCCTCGCCGGCTGCCGCTGGATTTCTGCTCGTAACACCAAGAGGCCTGCCCGATGAAACTACGTGGCCTTTATGCCATTACCGACAGCCAATTATTGGCCGGCAAATTCCTCGCCTACGTCGAAGCGGCGCTGGATGGCGGCGTGACCCTGCTGCAGTACCGTGACAAAAGCAGCGACGAGGCCCGGCGCCTGCGTGAAGCGGAAAAACTCCGCGAATTGTGCTCGCGCTACAAGACCCAACTGATCATCAACGATGACGCCGAACTGGCCGCGCGCCTGGGCGTCGGCGTCCACCTGGGCCAGACCGATGGTCCCCTGACCACAGCCCGTGCGTTGCTGGGCTCCAAGGCGATCATCGGCGCCACCTGCCACAGCCAGATCGAACTGGCCGAACAGGCCGCGAAAGAAGGCGCCAGCTACGTCGCCTTCGGCCGCTTCTTCAACTCCAGCACCAAGCCCGGCGCCCCCGCCGCCAGCCTCGAAATGCTGGCCCAGGCCCGCGCGCGCCTGCAGTTGCCGATCTGCGTGATCGGCGGCGTCACCCTGGAGAATGCCGAACCGCTGGTGGCCCACGGGGCCGACTTGCTCGCCGTGGTACACGGCCTGTTTGGTGCCGACAGCACCCAGGAAGTCACGCGCCGCGCCCGCGCTTTCAACGATCTTCTTAAATCTTCAGTTTAGAGAGCCCGATCATGTCCCGTTCCGAAACCCTGTTTGCCGATGCCCAGAAACACATCCCCGGCGGTGTGAACTCCCCCGTGCGTGCATTCAAGAGCGTCGGCGGCACGCCGCTGTTCTTCAAGCATGCCGAAGGCGCCTACGTCACCGACGAAGACGACAAGCGCTATGTGGACTACGTCGGTTCCTGGGGCCCGATGATCCTCGGCCACAGCCACCCGGACGTACTCGACGCCGTGCGCCAGCAGTTGCAACACGGCCTGTCCTACGGCGCCCCGACCTCGATGGAAACCGAGATGGCCGATCTGGTCTGCTCGATCGTGCCGTCGATGGAGATGGTGCGGATGGTCAGCTCCGGCACCGAAGCCACCATGAGCGCGATTCGCCTGGCCCGCGGTTTCACCGGCCGCGACAGCATCATCAAATTCGAAGGCTGCTACCACGGTCACTCCGACAGCCTGCTGGTCAAGGCTGGGTCCGGCGCGCTGACCCAGGGCGTGCCAAGCTCGGCCGGTGTGCCGGCAGACTTCGCCAAACACACCCTGACCCTGCCGTTCAACAACATCGCCGCCGTCGAGCAGATGCTCAATGAAGTGGGCCAGGAGGTGGCGTGCATCATCGTCGAGCCGGTCGCTGGCAACATGAACTGCGTACCGCCGGCCCCGGGCTTCCTCGAAGGCCTGCGCGCACAGTGCGACAAGCATGGCGTGGTGCTGATTTTCGACGAAGTGATGACCGGCTTCCGCGTGGCCCTCGGTGGCGCCCAGGCGCATTACGGCGTAACGCCGGACCTGAGCACCTTCGGCAAGATCATCGGTGGCGGCATGCCGGTGGGCTGCTTCGGCGGCAAGCGCGAAATCATGCAATACATCGCGCCGCTGGGCCCGGTGTACCAGGCGGGCACCCTGTCCGGTAACCCGCTGGCCATGGCCGCCGGCCTGACCACCCTGCGCCTGATCAGCCGCCCGGGCTTCCATGCCGAGCTGACCGACTACACCTCCCGCCTGCTCGACGGCCTGCAACAGCGCGCCGATGCCGCTGGCATTCCGTTTGTCACCACGCAAGCAGGCGGCATGTTCGGCCTGTATTTCAGCGGTGCCGACGATATCGTCACCTTTGAGGACGTGATGGGCAGCGACGCCGACCTGTTCAAGCGCTTCTTCCACCTGATGCTGGACGGTGGCGTGTACCTGGCACCGAGCGCCTTTGAAGCCGGCTTCACCTCGATCGCCCATGGCGACGCCGAGTTGAAACTGACCCTGGATGCTGCCGAGCGCGCCTTCGCCGCCCTGAAATAACCGGCACAGCATTCTGACGTCGCCCCCCAGCGGCGTCAGATTTGCTACTTTGCTTACAGACTTTTCCTGGTTTTCTCGAGAAATCACCTGCAATCCGGCAGATAACTTGCCCAACCGGCAGAAAAACGAGTAAAGACTTTGTAAGCAGAGGTCTGCTTATTTCATAATGCGCGCTTATTGGACCCCCGAGGGTCCGCGTGCCCCGTCAGAGGTAAGTCGATTCCCATGAAACGCACCGGCCGCACCCTGGTCCTGGGCTGCCTGTTGCTCCTTCAGCCGCTGCTGGCACATGCACAAGCAGGCGGCAACTCGTTGTTAATCCCAGCGATGGGTCGTTGCACCCTCAATACCCAGCCAGACAGCCAGGCCGAGGCCCTGAGCGCGTGCCAGAAACAGGCCGACGGCGGGGATGCGCAGGCGCAATACGAGTTGGGCGAGTACTACCACGACGGCAAGAACCCCGCGCGCGACCTCAACAAAGCGTTGAACTACTTCGAAAAAGCCTCGCTGCAGGGCCACGCCCAGGCGCAATTCCAGCTGGGCACCATGTTCTTCAAAGGCGAAGGGGTGCCGGCCAATAACGTCCAGGCGTATATCGTGCTGAAAATGGCCGCGGTCAACGGCGCCGAAGACGCACTGGACACCGCCGACGAAGTTGCCGAACACATGCAGCGCGATGAACTGGAACTGGCGACCCAGGTGCTGGGCCAGATCTTCCGCAATTATCTGCAGGAACTGCAGAGTGCGGATGGGCGCTCACCGTTCTCGCCCCTGCCCTGATCGACCGGTGACGAGGGAGCCAGCGCCCTCGCTACAAACGCCCTACTTCTCAGGCATCGGCATCGGAAACGGCATGACATTGCTCGTGCCACGCGCTTCGCTGATCTTCGGCGTGCCCAGGCGCTCGACTTCATCGATACGCACGATCGAATGCATCGGCACAAAACTGCGCACCACGCCTTCGAACTGGGCCTTGAGTTTTTCCTCGCCCGGGTCGACGACCAGCTGTGTGCGCTCGCCAAAGACGAACTCTTCCACTTCCAGGAAGCCCCACAGATCACTTTGATAGATCTGCTTGGCGTACATTTCGAACACCTGGCCCTGGTTGAGGAAAATCACCTTATAGATTGGAGCTTCACGTTTGGTCATGGTGGGCGGGGAACACATCGGGGATATAAAAGAGGGCGCGAACTATAGCATGGCACCCGATGCACAGTGCTAGGAACCGATGGACATGACCCCTATAATGCGCGGTTCTTTACCACCAGTTGACGATTCCCATGGCCAAGAAGCTCTACATTGAAACCCACGGTTGCCAGATGAACGAGTACGACAGCTCGCGCATGGTCGATCTGCTGGGTGAACATCAGGCCCTGGAAGTCACCGCCCGCGCCGAAGATGCCGACGTGATCCTGCTCAATACCTGCTCGATCCGCGAACGGGCACAGGACCGCGTGTATTCGCAGCTGGGCCGCTGGCGTGAATTGAAACTGGCCAACCCGGAGATGGTGATTGCCGTCGGCGGCTGCGTCGCCAGCCAGGAAGGCGCAGCCATCCGCGACCGCGCGCCCTACGTGGACGTGGTCTTCGGCCCGCAAACCTTGCACCGCCTGCCGGAAATGATCGACGCCGCACGCCTCACCAAGCTGCCCCAGGTCGACGTCTCGTTCCCGGAAATCGAAAAATTCGACCATTTGCCCGAGCCGCGCATCGATGGGCCGAGCGCCTACGTGTCGGTGATGGAAGGTTGCAGCAAGTACTGCACCTTCTGCGTGGTGCCCTACACCCGTGGTGAAGAAGTCAGCCGGCCGTTTGACGATGTAATGTCAGAAATCATCCACCTGGCCGAAAACGGCGTGCGTGAAGTGACCCTGCTGGGCCAGAACGTCAACGGCTATCGCGGCCAGACCCACGACGGGCGCCTGGCCGACCTCGCAGAGCTGATCCGGGTTGTCGCCGCGGTGGATGGCATCGAGCGCATTCGCTACACCACCTCGCACCCGCTGGAGTTCTCCGACAGCCTGATCCAGGCCCACGCCGAAGTGCCGGAGCTGGTCAAGCACCTGCACTTGCCGGTGCAATCGGGTTCGGACCGCATCCTGTCGGCGATGAAACGCAACCACACCGCCCTGGAATACAAATCCAAACTGCGCAAGTTACGCGCGGCAGTGCCGGGCATCTGCATCAGTTCGGACTTTATCGTCGGCTTCCCCGGCGAGACCGAGAAAGACTTCCAGCAGACCATGAAGCTGATTGAAGACGTCGGTTTCGACTTTTCCTACTCGTTTGTCTACAGCCAGCGCCCCGGCACGCCTGCCGCCGACCTGCTGGACGAGACCCCGGAAGAGCTGAAAAAAGAGCGCCTGAACGCCCTGCAACATCGCCTGAACCAGCAGGGGTTCGAGATCAGTCGACAAATGGTCGGGTCCACCCAGCGCATCCTGGTCACCGACTACTCGAAAAAAGACCCGGGCGAACTGCAAGGGCGCACCGAGAACAACCGCATCGTCAACTTCCGTTGCGACAACCCGACCCTGATCGGCCAGTTCGCCGATGTCCACATCGATGCGGCGCAACCGCACTCGTTGCGCGGCTCTCTGGTGTAATAAATGTGCGAGGGGGCTTGCCCCAAATTGCGGGACATCAGCAGCACATGAGCTGCCTGACACTCCGCTATCGGGGGCAAGCCCCCTCCCACACTGGATCGGGTTGGATAAGTGCTTTCGCACACTGGCGCGTGGCGTTATCCTCTCTTTCACCTCAACAGCCAAAGGGCGGCTAAAAGCGACCTTGAACGCACCCATCGAACCCCATCGTTTTCTCCTCGAGCCGTTTGAGGCTCGCCGTTTCGCCAATTTGTGCGGACAGTTCGACGAGCACCTGCGCCTGATCGAACAACGCCTGAGCATCGAGATCCGCAACCGCGGCAATCAATTCGAGCTGATTGGTGAACCCCAGCACACCACGTCTGCAGAAAACCTGCTCCGCCGCCTCTACCGCGAAACCAAGGGTAGTGAGCTGTCGCCGGAAACGGTCCACCTGTACCTGCAGGAATCGGCCGTGGAAGACCTGGCCAACAACCCGGTGGCCGAAGCCAGCGTGGCCTTGCGCACCAAAAAGGGCATGATTCGCCCACGCGGCTTGAATCAGCAGCGCTACGTCAAAGAAATCCTCGGTAACGATATCAACTTCGGCATCGGCCCCGCCGGTACCGGCAAGACCTACCTGGCCGTGGCCTGTGCCGTCGACGCCCTGGAGCGCGAGCAAGTACGCCGCATCCTGCTGGTGCGCCCGGCGGTCGAGGCCGGCGAAAAGCTCGGCTTCCTGCCCGGCGACCTGGCCCAGAAGATCGACCCGTACCTGCGCCCGCTCTACGACGCGCTCTACGAGATGCTCGGCTTTGAATACGTGGCCAAGCTCATCGAGCGCCAGGTGATCGAGATCGCCCCGCTGGCCTACATGCGCGGCCGGACGCTGAACAACAGCTTCATCATTCTCGACGAAAGCCAGAACACCACCGTCGAACAGATGAAAATGTTCCTCACCCGCATCGGTTTCGGCTCCACCGCCGTGATCACCGGCGACGTCACCCAGGTCGACCTGCCCAAGGGCACCAAGTCGGGCCTGGCCCAGGTGATCGAGGTGCTCAAAGACGTGCCGGGGATCAGCTTCACGCACTTCATGCCCAAGGACGTCGTCCGCCACCCGCTGGTCCAGCGCATTGTCGAAGCCTACGAGCGCTTCGAGCACCGCGACGACGCCCCGGCCAAGGACACCCGCCGCGATGCTTGAGCTTGACCTGCAACTGGCAACCGACGCGCCCGCCCCCAGTGAAGAGCAGTTCCGTCAATGGTGCGCCCTGGCCCTGCGCCAGCGCACCGCCGACTCGGAGCTGACCATCCGCCTGGTGGACGAACCCGAAGGCCGCGAACTGAATCACACCTGGCGCCAGAAGGATTACGCGACCAACGTGCTGTCCTTCCCCGCCGACGTACCCGACGAACTGCTGGATATCCCGTTGCTGGGCGACCTGGTGATCTGCGTCGAAGTCGTCGAGCGTGAGGCGCAGGAACAAGGCAAGGCCCTTGAAGCCCATTGGGCTCATCTGGTCATCCACGGCTGCTTGCATCTGTTGGGTTACGACCATATAGACGATGACGAAGCCGAAGAAATGGAAGCACTGGAACGATCGTTGCTTGCAGAATTGGGTCACCCCGATCCGTATGCAGATGACGAAAACTGATCAACACTCAACTGAAACATCAAAGGATTTAGAGTAATCGCTATGAGCGAAGACCGATCGAGCAACGGGCAAAAGTCATGGCTGGGTAAACTGACCCAGGCTTTTGCCCACGAGCCGAAAAACCGCCAGGAGCTGCTGGAGCTGCTGCGCGAGGCCCATCAGAACAAGTTGCTGGACAGCGAAGCGCTGGCCATCGTCGAAGGCGCCATCCAGGTGGCTGACCTGCAAGTTCGGGACATCATGGTCCCGCGTTCGCAGATGATCAGCATCAAGGCGCCCCAGACCCCACGGGAATTCCTCCCGGCCGTGATCGACTCGGCGCACTCGCGCTACCCGGTGATCGGCGAAAGCCATGACGACGTCATGGGTGTCCTGTTGGCCAAGGACTTGCTGCCGCTGATCCTCAAGGAGAACGGCGACAGCTTCAACATCAAGGACCTGCTGCGTCCGGCCACCTTCGTCCCCGAATCCAAGCGCCTGAATGTGCTGCTGCGCGAGTTTCGCGCCAACCACAACCACATGGCCATCGTGATTGACGAATACGGCGGCGTCGCCGGCCTGGTGACCATCGAAGACGTGCTGGAACAGATCGTCGGCGACATCGAAGACGAGCACGACGTCGAAGAAGACAGCTACATCAAGCCGCTGCCGAGCGGTGATTTTCTGATCAAGGCGTTGACGCCGATCGAAAACTTCAACGAGTTCTTCGACAGCGAATTCTCCGACGACGAGTTCGACACCGTCGGCGGCCTGGTGATGAGTGCGTTCGGGCACCTGCCCAAGCGTAACGAGACCACCGAGATCGGCGCTTATCGCTTCCGCATCCTGAATGCCGACAGCCGCCGGATTCATCTGATTCGCCTGACACCTATTGCCCGTTAAGGACTGACATGCGCCGTTTCATCGCACCCGGCTGGCCCGGCAACTTGTTGGCCGTGGTGGCTGGCGCCATCACCACCCTGGCGCTGGCGCCATTCGATCTGTGGCCGCTTGCGTTGGTCGCGGCCGGATTGTTCTATATCGGGCTGCGCGAGCTGTCCCCACGCCAGGCCCTCGGCCGTGGCTGGTGTTTCGGTTTCGGCCTGTTTGGCGCCGGCACCAGCTGGATCTACTACAGCATCCACCACTTCGGCGGCGCTTCGGTGTTGCTGGCTGGCTTGCTGATGCTGGCGTTCACCGCCGCCATTGCCTTGTTCTTCGCCCTGCCCGCCTGGTTGTGGGCGCGCTGGCTGCGGCGCAATGAAGCGCCACTGGCCGATGCCCTGACGTTTGCGGCGCTGTGGGTCGGCCAGGAAGCGTTCCGGGGCTGGTTCCTGACCGGTTTTCCCTGGTTGTACTCCGGTTACAGCCAACTTGACGGCCCCCTCACCGGCCTCGCGCCGCTGGGTGGGATGTGGCTGATTTCCTTCGCCCTGGCCCTGACCGCCGCCCTGCTGTGCAACCTGCCGCGCCTGCTGGCGACCCAGCGCAACGCCTTCATCGGCGCTGGCCTGTTGCTGCTGGTGGCGCCCTGGGCCATCGGCCTGGCCCTCAAGCATCACGCCTGGACTTCACCGTCCGGCGACCCGCTGAGCGTGGCGGCGATCCAGGGTAACGTCGAACAAAGCATGAAGTGGGACCCCGAGCAGCTCAATGCACAACTGGCGCTGTACCGCGACATGAGCTTCAGCTCCAAGCGGGTCGACCTGCTGATATGGCCGGAAACGGCCGTGCCGGTGCTCAAGGAGTCCGTCGAGGGCTACCTCGGGATGATGGGCAAGTTCGCCGCCGAACGGCACACCGCGCTGATTACCGGCGTGCCGATTCGCCAGGAAGTGCATCACCAGAAGCGCTACTACAACGGCATCACCGTCGTGGGCGAAGGTGACGGCACCTACCTCAAGCAGAAGCTGGTGCCCTTCGGCGAGTACGTGCCGCTGCAGGACATGCTGCGCGGCTTGATTGCCTTCTTCGACCTGCCCATGTCGGACTTCGCCCGCGGCCCGTCCGACCAGGCGATGCTACAGGCCAAGGGCTATCAGATTGCGCCGTTCATTTGCTATGAAGTGGTCTACCCGGAATTCGCCGCCAGCCTCTCGGCCCAGAGCGACTTGCTGCTGACCATCAGCAACGACACCTGGTTCGGCACCTCCATCGGCCCCTTGCAGCACCTGCAAATGGCGCAGATGCGTGCGCTGGAAGCCGGCCGCTGGATGATCCGCGCCACCAACAACGGCGTGACCGGGCTGATCAACCCGTATGGGCAGATCACCGCGCAGATCCCGCAGTTCGAGCGCGGCATCCTCTATGGCGAAGTGGTGCCGATGCACAACCTCACGCCGTACCTGCAATGGCGTTCGTGGCCGCTGATCGTGGTGTGCCTGGTGTTGTTTGGCTGGGCGCTGCTGGCCGGCCGAATGTCCAAAACCGTCTAACAGATTCAAATGTGGGAGGGGCTTGCCCCCGATAGCAGTGTGTCAGTCAGTAGATTTGATACTGATACACCGCAATCGGGGGCAAGCCCCCTCCCACATTTTGATTTGCGGTGCTATCGGTAGAACAACCGATACCCCACCTGCCCCACCGCCTCATTGAGCAACTGCCCGCTCTGCCACACCGACTTGAACTCCGGCATCCAGCCACCCAGCGGCCGCGCGTTATCCTCGCCGAGGAAGCCGACCGGCGCCGGCACCACGCTGAAACCGGCTTTTTCAAAGCTCCAGACCGCACGCGGCATATGCCAGGCCTGGGTCACCACCACGACGCGCTTGACCCCCTCGGGCAACAGAATCTCGGCACTCATCTGCGCATTTTCCCAGGTGGTGCGGCTGCGCTCTTCCTTCCAGCGCACCGCCACATCGAAGTCGTCCCGCATCGATACCGCCATCAACTCAGCTTCGCTGGGCGGTGTGCCGTAGTGCAAACCGCCGCTGGTCAGCACCGGCAGCCCGGAGGCCTTGGCCAATCGCGCGGCGTAGCGCTGACGTTCGAGCCCGATGCCGGTTGGCTGGTCCGAACCCCAGGCCGGGTCGCCACGCTCGCGCCCCGAACCCAGCACCACAATGGCATCGGCGCGCCGGGCCAGGTTCGACCAGTCCTCCCGGGCCAACGGCGGCGCCGTCTCCAGGGCGCGCGCGCCCCACTCCACCATGATCGGCAGGCTCATCAGCCACATCCCGCCCAGGCCGAGGGCAAAGCAGCAGCCGGCCAGGCGCGGGCGGCTGCGGCGAAACCACCAGGCAAGGGCCAGCAACAGCAAGAGAATGCCGGGCGGCAACAGCAGTTGTTTGATGAAATAACGAATAGGCATCGAGCATCTCCATAGATGCCCGAAGCCTAAGGTGTAACGGGGTTTAGCGACAATCTTTACAAGAACGAAGCAGAGTCAGCGATGATCAGGAAACTAAGGGGCATGTATTACTTGAACCGCACGGACCGATGTTTTTCCGGACCGCGAGCGGCTGACACATCCTTGAGCCACACCACCTTGGCCGACCGCACGGGCTCGTTGGGCGGCGTGCTCGCCACGCCGGTAAAAGCCGAACGTTCGTTCCTTGCCAGGTAAGCCTTGATCAGTTCCAGCTCCGCGTGGCTCAAGCCTCGCAGTTCCAACTCGACGGGCTGCTCATCACGCAATCGACCCGCCGTACTTGCTGCATCCAATGCACGACCCAAACGGTCGATGAGTCCTTGGTACACATCCGGTTTAGATAACATTCGCTGCGATTCCACCATCCCCTCACCTCATTGAAGATAAGACTCACTCCCCAATAAACAGCGTAGCCCCCATGGCTGCGCCTGCCCGGCGCCGCGACAGACGGCCTCGACCGCGCAATCAGGGTTTCCCTCGATAGAGTGGGGTCATGTATGCTACGGCGCTTCCTGTAACTCCACTTCCCGCAGGGTTTGGGCACGGACGCGGCGCTTTATGGTGTCGGCCAGCTCGGACAATGCACCGAAGAGGATTAGGCCACCCCTATTCAGTTCAAAAGTAGCCATGCACGAACAATATCAGCCCCGTGAAATAGAAAATGCCGCCCAAACCTTCTGGGATGAGCAAAAGTCCTTTGAAGTCAGTGAACAGCCGGGCAAGGAGACGTTCTATTGCCTATCGATGTTCCCTTACCCCAGCGGCAAGCTACACATGGGGCACGTGCGTAACTACACCATCGGCGACGTGATTTCCCGTTACCAGCGCATGCAAGGCAAGAATGTCCTGCAACCCATGGGTTGGGACGCCTTCGGCATGCCGGCGGAAAACGCCGCGATGAAGAACAACGTAGCGCCCGCCAAGTGGACCTACGAAAACATCGCCTACATGAAGACCCAGCTGCGCAGCCTGGGCCTGGCGGTGGACTGGTCCCGCGAAGTGACCACCTGCAAGCCGGACTACTATCGCTGGGAACAATGGCTGTTCACCCGCCTGTTCGAAAAAGGCGTGATCTACCGCAAGAACGGTACCGTGAACTGGGACCCGGTCGACCAGACCGTGCTCGCCAACGAGCAAGTGATCGACGGGCGCGGCTGGCGTTCCGGCGCGCTGATCGAAAAGCGCGAAATCCCGATGTACTACTTCAAGATCACCGCCTACGCGGATGAACTCTTGTCGAGCCTCGACGACCTGCCGGGCTGGCCTGAACAGGTCAAGACCATGCAACGCAACTGGATCGGCAAGTCCAAGGGCATGGAAGTGCAGTTCCCGTACAACGTCGATTCGATCGGCGAAGCGGGTACCCTCAAAGTCTTCACCACCCGTCCGGACACCCTGATGGGCGCGACTTACGTCGCCGTGGCCGCGGAACACCCGCTGGCCAGCCAGGCCGCACAGAACAACCCTGAGCTGCAGGCGTTCATCGCCGAATGCAAAGGCGGCAGCGTGGCGGAAGCCGACGTCGCCACCCAGGAGAAAAAAGGCCTGCCGACCGGGCTGTTCGTCGAGCACCCGCTGACTGGCGAAAAATTGCCGGTATGGGTCGCCAACTACGTGCTGATGCACTACGGCGATGGCGCAGTAATGGCTGTGCCGGCCCACGACGAACGCGATTTCGAATTCGCCACCCAGTACAACCTGCCGATCAAATCCGTGGTACGCACCAGCTCGGGCGACACCAACCCGGCCCCGTGGCAAGACGCCTACGGCGAGCACGGTGAACTGATCAACTCCGGCGAGTTCGACGGCCTGGACTTCGCCGGTGCCTTCGACGCCATCGAAGTCGCGCTGATCAAGAAAAACCTCGGTGCCTCGCGCACCCAGTTCCGCCTGCGCGACTGGGGCATCAGCCGCCAGCGTTACTGGGGCTGCCCGATCCCGATCATCCACTGCGAAACCTGCGGTGACGTGCCGGTGCCGGAAGACCAGTTGCCGGTAGTCCTGCCGGAAGACGTGGTGCCGGACGGCGCCGGTTCGCCTTTGGCGCGCATGCCTGAGTTCTACGAGTGCAGCTGCCCGAAATGCGGCCAGCCAGCCAAGCGCGAAACCGACACCATGGACACTTTCGTCGAGTCCTCGTGGTACTACGCCCGTTATGCCTCGCCGCACTACGAGGGTGGCCTGGTCGAGAAATCGGCGGCCGACCACTGGTTGCCGGTGGATCAGTACATCGGCGGTATCGAACACGCCATTCTTCACCTGCTGTACGCGCGCTTCTTCCACAAGCTGATGCGCGACGAAGGCCTGGTCAGCTCCAACGAGCCGTTCAAGAACCTGCTGACCCAGGGCATGGTGATCGCCGAGACGTATTACCGTCGCGAAGCCAATGGCAGCTACACCTGGTTCAACCCGGCGGATGTCGAGCTCGAGCGCGACAGCAAAGCCAAGGTCATCAGTGCCAAGCTGATCGCCGACGGCCTGCCGGTGGAAATCGGTGGCACCGAGAAGATGGCCAAGTCGAAGAACAACGGCGTCGACCCACAGTCGATGATCGACCAGTTCGGCGCCGACACCTGCCGCCTGTTCATGATGTTCGCCTCGCCGCCGGACATGAGCGCCGAATGGTCCGACTCCGGCGTCGAAGGTTCGCACCGCTTCCTCAAGCGCGTCTGGCGCCTGGCCCATGCCCATGTCAGCCAGGGCCTGCCGGGCAAGCTGGATGTGGCCGCCTTGAGCGACGAGCAGAAAGCCATTCGCCGCAGCACCCACCTGGCCATCAAGCAAGCCAGCCAGGATGTGGGCCAGAACCACAAGTTCAACACCGCCATCGCCCAGGTGATGACACTGATGAACGTGCTGGAAAAAGCCCCGCAAGCCACCGAACAGGAGCGTGCGCTGGTTCACGAAGGCCTCGAGACGGTCACCTTGCTGCTGGCCCCGATCACGCCGCACATCAGCCACGAACTGTGGCACCGCCTGGGCCACAGCGAAGCCGTCATTGACGCCCGCTGGCCGGTGCAGGATGACAGCGCGCTGGTCCAGGACACGCTGCAGCTGGTGATCCAGGTCAACGGCAAACTGCGCGGCCAGATCGACATGCCGGCCAGCGCCAGCCGCGAAGACGTCGAAGCGGCCGCGCGCTGCAACGAGAACGTGCTGCGCTTTACCGAAGGCCTGACGATCCGCAAAGTGATCGTCGTGCCGGGTAAACTGGTCAATATCGTCGCCAGCTAAATCGGATCGGGCGCAGGGCTTGAGCGCTGCGCCGAACTAAACCTTCAGGGCCTCGATAAGGCCCGCATGGTTTCAAGGGGAGCAATAAAATGATCAAACGCAATTTGCTGGTGATGGGCCTTGCTGTGCTGCTGAGCGCTTGCGGCTTCCAGCTGCGCGGTACCGGCACCAATGAACTGACCATCAAGGAATTGGACGTCAGCGCCCGCAACGCCTACGGCGAAACCGTTGTGCAACTGCGCGACACCCTGAAAAACAGTGGCGTACACGTCTACACCGGCGCGACCTACAAGCTGTTCCTGGCCGACGAGAAAGAAACCCAGCGTAACCTCAGCTACGCCAGCGCCGGCCGTGCGTCCGATATCGAGCTGATCACTTCGTTGACGTTTGAAATGCAGGGCCGCGACCATCTGCCGTTGATGGGTGACAAGATCGAAGTGCAAAAGGTCGTGAGCCACGATGGCAACAACCTGGTGGGCTCGGACTCGGAAATGACCCAGGTGCGCAAAGAAATGCGTCGCGAGCTGGTCCAACGCGTGATGCTGCGCCTGCAACAGCTGACGCCGGAAAAACTGGAACTGCTGCAACAGACCGCCGACAACAAGGCCAAGGCTGACGCCGACGCCCTGAAAGCCGCGCAAGAGTACGAAAACAACACGCCGAAACAATCGCCTGTTGAAGTCCCTGTAGACTAAGCCAGACGGGGCGCCCCAGGCGCCCCGTTCATCGCGCCTATGAAACTCGCCCCCGCCCAACTCGCCAAACACCTGCAAGGTGCTCTCGCGCCTGTCTATATCGTCAGCGGCGATGACCCGTTGCTGTGCCAGGAAGCGGCAGACGCCATTCGCACCGCCGCGCGCCAGCAAGGCTTCGACGAACGCCAGGTGTTCAGCGCCGACGCCAGTTTCGACTGGGGCACGTTGCTGCAAGCCGGCGCGAGCATGTCGCTGTTTGCCGAAAAACGCCTGCTGGAACTGCGCCTGCCGTCGGGCAAGCCCGGCGACAAGGGCGCGGCGGCCTTCATCGAGTACTGTTCGCGGCCTGCCGAAGACACGGTGTTGCTGATCAGCCTGCCCAAGCTCGACGGCAGCGCGCAGAAAACCAAGTGGGGCAAAGCGCTGGTGGAAGGGGCACAGACCCAGTTCATCCAGATCTGGCCGGTGGACAGCAATCAGTTGCCGCAGTGGATTCGTCAGCGCCTGTCCCAATCGGGGCTGTCGGCCACGCAGGACGCCGTGGAACTGATCGCCGCCCGGGTCGAAGGCAACCTGCTCGCCGCCGCCCAAGAGATCGAAAAGCTCAAGCTGATGGCCGAAGACGGGCAGATCACCGTCGAAACCGTGCAAGGCGCGGTGGCTGACAGCGCGCGCTTTGACGTGTTCGGGCTGGTGGACGCCATCCTCAACGGCGAGCCTGCGCACGCCCTGCGCATGCTCGAAGGGTTGCGCGGTGAAGGCGTGGAACCGCCGGTGATTCTCTGGGCGCTGGCTCGCGAGTTGCGGGTACTGGCCAATATTGCGCTGCAATACAGCCAGGGCACGCCGTTGGACAAATGCTTCAGCCAAGCCAGACCGCCGGTCTGGGACAAGCGCAAACCGCTGATGAGCAAAGCCCTGCAGCGGCACTCGGCGCAACGCTGGGCGCAACTGTTGCTCGAAGCCCAGCGCATCGATGCGCAAATCAAGGGCCAGGCAGCGGGTTCGCCGTGGATGAGCCTGAGCCGTTTGTCACTGCTGATGTCTGGCCAGCGCCTGACATTACCTGCCGAATAACCCACCCTCTTAAAAACACCGCAAAACCAATGCGGGATGGGGCAAGCCCCCTCCCACATGTTGGCTGCATTTGTATTTCAAAAAACTTGTCGGGCTTTACAGCGGCCAGACTTCGGCAGATGATTTGCACCGCTGCATCCCACCTGAAGAGAGTAACGACCATGAGCAAAAAGCCATCTAAGCATGGCCCCAACAAGGCCAAATCCATCATCGCCCAGCCACTGTTCCGCAGCCGTCAGGAACGCGCCGGCAAGGGCAAAGGCAGCTACCGCCGCGAAGCCTTCCAGTCTAATAGCTGGGAGGCTTCTTACTTTCTGGCCGCCTGAAGGCAAGCGCCCCTCCGGCATGATAAGGTCAGCACTTGATTTGTAATCCCTGGACCTGTGCATGCCCTCTAGTCTTTCCCGTCGTTGGCACCTTCGCCAATTGATCGCTGCCTCCAGCCTCATTCTGCTTGTCGCCTGCGCGGAAAAACCTACCGCCGCAGATGCTCAACCCTTGCCGACACTGTCGACCGCACCGGTCGTAGCGCCCGCTGTCGTGGCCCCGCTGGCTGTGGATAACCTGGACATCCAGCCCACCCAGACCTTTGCCGAATGGCAGGCCGGTTTCCGTGCGCAAGCCTTGAAGGCCGGCATTACCCCAGCCGTGTTTGATATCGCCTTCGCCAACGTCACCCCGGACATGGCGGTGATCCGCGCCGACCGCAGCCAACCGGAATTTTCCCGCCCGGTGTGGGAATACCTCGACGGCGCCCTGTCGCCAGTACGCGTGCGTAATGGCCAGGCACTATTGGTCAAGCACGCCGACATCCTGCAAAGCATCGAGCAACGTTATGGCGTCGACCGCCAGGCGCTGGTCTCGGTGTGGGGCATGGAAAGTAACTTCGGTCAGTTCCAGGGCAATAACTCGGTGATCCGTTCCCTCGCGACCCTGGCCTACGAAGGCCGGCGCCCGGCCTTTGCCCAGGCGCAATTGCTTGCGGCGCTGCAAATCATCCAGCACGGCGATATCCAGGCCGACCAGATGCGCGGTTCGTGGGCCGGCGCCATGGGCCAGACCCAGTTCATCCCGACCACCTACAACACCCACGCCGTGGACTTCGACGGCGACGGTCGCCGCGATATCTGGAACAGCCCGGCCGACGCCCTCGCCTCCACTGCGCATTACCTGCAAAGCTCCGGCTGGCAGAAAGGCCAGCCGTGGGGTTTCGAAGTCAAACAACTGCCGGCCAACTTCGATTACACCCTGGCCGACGGTGGCGTGCGCAAGACCGTCGCCGACTGGCTGAAGCTGGGCATCCAGCTGCCACCGGGAGCGAGCATGCCGCCTAACGTCGACCAGCTCTCCGCCGCCCTGCTGCTGCCAGCGGGTTACCGTGGCCCGGCGTTCCTGGTGCTGGATAACTTCCGCGCAATCCTCAAGTACAACAACTCGTCGTCCTACGCACTGGCCGTGGGCCTGCTGTCGGAACGGTTCGGCGGAAGTGGTGTGATTCGTGGCGATTGGCCGAAAGATGAACTACCGCTGAGTCGTTCCCAGCGCATCGACCTGCAGACCGTACTCAGCAGCAATGGCTATGACGCGGGCAACCCGGACGGGATTATCGGCGCCAACACGCGTAAGGCGATCCGCGCGGCGCAACAGTCACTGGGCTGGCCGGCGGATGGTTATCCGACGGTGAAATTGCTGGAGTCGTTGCAGAACCGTTAGATCGGCTTATGGCGACTGCCGCTATCGGGGGCAAGCCCCTCCCACATTTTGACCGCGTACATCCTTTGAAATGCGGTCAAAATGTGGGAGGGAGCTTGCTCCCGATAGCGGTTTAGCAGACGACAGATTCAGCGGTTGAACACCACATCCTGCTCCAACACCACCCGCTGCTCCCCCGCATCCAACCGCACCCGCGCGCCCATCGGCAGCGTCAGGTTCGGATCGCAATGCCCACTGCGCCAGCCAGACAGCACCGGGATGCACAACGGTTCGAAGGTCTGCTTCAGCAGCCGCTCCAGCGCGGTGCTATCCACCCCCGCCACGTCCCCCACCAGCACACCCGCTACCTGCGCCAGCTTGCCGGTCAGGCGCAGATGCGTCAGCAAGCGGTCGATGCGGTAGATCGGCTCGTTGACGTCTTCGATAAACAGGATGATGCCCTCGGCATCGATTTCGTAGGACGTCCCCATCATGGCCGCGATCATCGACAGGTTGCCGCCGAGCAAGCGCCCACAGGCGATACCGGGCTCGATCGTGGTCAATGGGTAGGCCACCGGGTGCGCCAGCACGCTGCCTGCACCCACCTGGCCACGCAGCATGTTGAACAACGACGACTCGGTGGGGGGCTGCTTGTCGCCGAGCAGGTCGGCATTCAGCATCGGGCCGTGGAAGGTCACAAAACCGGCATAGCGGTTGATTGCCAGGTGCAACGCAGTGATATCACTGTAACCCACGAAAGGCTTGGGGTTGGCGCGCAGCAGATCGAAGTCCAGGCGGTCCAGCAGGCGGGGCGTGCCGTAGCCGCCGCGCAGGCAGAAGATCGCATCGATATCAGGGTTGGCGAAGGCGGCGTGCAGGTCGCGCAAGCGCACGTCATCGCTGCCGGCCAGGTAGCCGTCGCGTTCATATACTCCGGGGAAGATGCGTAGCTCATAGCCACGGGCGCGCATCCATTGCCCGGCTTTTTCCACGTCCAGCGCGGCAGGGCCTGCGGGAGCGATCAGGCCGATGGTGGCTTCAGAACGCAATGCAGGTACGGCGGCGGCTAGTCGACTGGTCATCCCTGATTCTCCCTATATGACGCGGAACGAAATGTGGGAGGGGGCTTGCCCCCGATAGCACTGAATCAGCCAGTACCTGTAGCGACTGACACACTGCCATCGGGGGCAAGCCCCTCCCACATTGGATCTGCGGTGTTGCGCAGATCTGTATTACGAAATCAGGCTAGCCTTGACCAGCTTGGCCTGCTCATCGGCGTGGTACGAGGAACGTACCAGCGGGCCCGACGCGACGTTCTTGAAGCCCATCTTGTAACCTTCCTCGGCGAACCAGGCGAAGGTGTCCGGGTGAACGAAACGCTGTACCGGCAAGTGGCTGCGCGATGGTTGCAGGTATTGGCCGAGGGTCAGCATGTCGATGTCGTGCTCACGCATGCGCTGCATGACTTCGATCACTTCCTCGTCGGTTTCGCCCAGGCCGAGCATCAGGCCGGACTTGGTCGGGATGTGCGGCATCATCTGCTTGAATTTCTGCAGCAGGGTCAGCGACCACTGGTAGTCCGAACCTGGACGCGCCGCCTTGTACAGGCGTGGCACGGTTTCCAGGTTGTGGTTGAACACATCCGGCGGCTCGGCGGCGGTGATTTCCAGCGCGACGTCCATGCGGCCACGGTAGTCCGGCACCAGGGTTTCGAGCATCACGTCCGGCGACAGCTTGCGGATTTCGCGGATGCAGTCGGCAAAGTGCTGGGCACCGCCGTCACGCAGGTCGTCGCGGTCGACAGAAGTGATTACCACGTACTTGAGTTTCAGGTCGGCGATGGCGATGGCCAGGCTTTCCGGCTCGTTGACGTCCAGCGGCTTCGGCCGGCCGTGGCCGACGTCGCAGAACGGGCAACGACGGGTGCAGATGTCACCCATGATCATGAACGTGGCAGTGCCGCCGGAGAAGCATTCGCCCAGGTTCGGGCAGGACGCTTCTTCGCACACGCTGTGCAGCTTGTGCTTGCGCAGCAACGCCTTGATACGGTCGACTTCCGGCGAGACCGGGATACGCACGCGAATCCAGTCAGGTTTTTTCGGCAGTTCGGTGGTCGGGATGATCTTGACCGGGATGCGTGCAACCTTCTCGGCGCCGCGCAGCTTGACGCCGGCTTCCACCTTGGCACGCGGGGCCGGGGCCGAACGTTCGGTGACGTCCAGCGTCGGGATCATGGTTTGCACTGCATCAGTAGTCATAATCAGTCGATTCCGCCCGTAAGGGTCGTCTGCTCAGCATAGTCGAGGTGTTTGACGAGCTGCGCACGCAGCCGGGCACTTACCTCGGCAAATTTAATCGGTGTGGCGTGGTCGCTCAACTGGGTCATCGCCAACCCGGCATAACCGCACGGGTTGATGCGCCGGAACGGCGCCAGGTCCATGTCCACGTTCAACGCCAGACCATGAAACGAACAACCGTGGCGAATGCGCAGCCCCAGGGAAGCGATTTTCGCACCATCCACATACACACCGGGTGCATCGGGCTTGGCCACGGCGCTCACGCCGTAACTGGCCAACAGCTCGATCAGGCAAGCCTCCATACGGTTCACCAGGTCGCGCACGCCAAACCCCAGCTTGCGCACATCCAGCAGCAGATACGCCACCAGTTGACCGGGCCCATGGTAAGTCACTTGACCCCCTCGGTCGACCTGCACCACCGGAATATCACCCGGAAGTAGCAGATGCTCGGCCTTGCCGGCCTGGCCCTGGGTGAACACCGGCGGGTGTTCCACCAGCCAGATCTCATCGGGTGCCGAGGTGCCGCGCTCGTTGGTGAAGCGCTGCATCGCGTGCCAGACGGGCTCGTAGTCCATCCGGCCGAGCTCGCGAAAGCCCAGGACCTGCGGCATCACAGCACCATATGTACGAAGCCGGTGGCCCGCAGTTCGCTGTTGATGTCGTAAAGCTGGTCTTGACCGGTCGCAACGATGTGCAACTGGATCGTGGTGTACTTACCGTTGGTGCTCGAACGTTCATCCACACGGTTGTCGTTGATCGTCGCGTGTTTACGCACGATGTCGAGAATCTTGTCCTTGTTGCCCACACCGGTATCGCTGATCACCTTGACGGGATAATCCGTCACCGGGAATTCGATCTTTGGCGCCTTTACTTCTTTATCGGTCATGGCGTAACGGCCTCGTAAGCGTAAGCCGTGGCGACGGGCAAAGCCCCGCGTCGGATCAACACGGGGCTTTGCAGGTGCACACTTATCAGTTGAACAAGCTGTAGAAGAACAGGCGGATGCTATCCCACACGCGGCGGAAGATACCACCCTCGTCGACGGCGTCCAGGGCGATCAGGTCGGCACTGTGTACCACTTTATCGTCCAGCTTCACTTCGACCTTGCCGATCACGTCGCCCTTGGCGATTGGCGCAACCAGGTGCGGGTTCATGGTCATGCTGGCCGCGAGCTTTTTCAGCTGGCCTTTAGGCATGGTCAGGGTCAGGTCTTCAGCCAGGCCGGCCTTGACTTGCGAGGTCGTGCCTTTCCATACCGGCGCGGTCGCCAGTTCAGCACCCTTCTGATAGAAGGTCTGGGTTTCGAAGAAGCGGAAACCGTAGGTCAGCAGTTTTTGCGTCTCGGCCGCACGGGCCTGCTCGCTGTTGGTGCCGAAGACCACGGCGATCAGGCGCTGGCCATCGCGCACGGCGGACGACACCATGCAGTAGCCGGCTTCTTCGGTGTGGCCGGTTTTCAGACCGTCGACGGTCTTGTCGCGCCACAGCAACAGGTTGCGGTTAGGCTGCTTGATGTTGTTCCAGAAGAATTCCTTCTGGGAGTAGATCGCGTAGTGGACCGGGTCGACACGAATGATCGCGCGCGCCAGGATCGCCATGTCGTGAGCCGACGAGTAGTGCTCTGGGTTCGGCAGACCGGTCGGGTTCATGAAGTGGCTGTTGGTCATGCCCAGGTCGGCCACGGTTTTGTTCATCATGTCGGCGAACGCGTCTTCGCTGCCGGCGATGTGCTCGGCCAGGGCGACGCTGGCGTCGTTACCGGACTGGATGATGATGCCGTGCAGCAGGTCGCTGACCGTCACCTGCGAGCCGACCTTGATGAACATCCGCGAACCACCGGTGCGCCAGGCGTTTTCGCTGACGGTCACCGGGTCGTTTTCGCCGATCTGGCCGCGACGGATTTCCAGGGTCGCGATATAGGCTGTCATCAGCTTGGTCAAGCTGGCAGGCGGCAGGCGCTGGTCACCGTTGTTTTCCACCAGCACGTTGCCACTGGCGGCATCCATGAGGACCCAGGCCTTGGCGGCCAGTTGCGGTGAAGCCGGCACCATTTCAACCGCCCAGGCGGCCGGGGTGATGATCAGCGAGATAAGCAGGCACGTGCGTTTGGCTAAGGTGATGATGTTCATCCGTCTCTCGAAATTACGTATGGAAACTTGCCCTCGCGGGCAAAACTTATTCAGACAGCCCGTTACCAGTCTGTCGCGTGTTCGGTTGCCTGCTCACCCCTTGCCCCTGGGTTTTATTGTTCAACGAGCCAACAACCAGGGCCCAGGCCCGCGGACGGACCTGAACCATCAATCCTTTACGGTTTATTCGGCGCTGACCACGCTGGGTTGCCCCAGGTTGGCCAGGCGCACGCTGTTCTGCACTTGCGCGACCTCGCTCGGCGAACCGATCGGGCCCATACGCACACGGTGCAGGGTCTGTTGATTACGCACGATGGAACTGATGAAGACCGGCGCATTGACCATACTGCTCAGCTTGGACCTTAACAGCTCTGCCGCATCCGGGTTGGCGAAAGCGCCCACCTGCAGGTATTGCCCACCGGCAGCCGAAGCACCCGGCGCGGCGCGAGGCACCACGACCGTGTCGGGCGCGTGCTGTTGCGCGGGTGGCGTCCACTGCTCGATCTTGCCGGTCGAGGCTGTGACTTGCGGTTGCGCGGCCTGCGGCTCGTTGAGCATCAACGGTGCCGGTTTGCCACGCTGGGCCCAGTATTGCGCGGGGTCGATCCCTTCGACCTTGACCCGCGCGGTGCCGGTTTCGGCATAACCGAGTTTCTTCGCGGCGGCGTAGGACAAGTCGATGATCCGGTCCGAATAGAACGGCCCGCGATCGTTGACCCGCAGGATCACCGTGCGGTTGTTGTCCAGGTTGGTCACGCGCACATAGCTGGGCAGCGGCAGGGTCTTGTGGGCCGCGCTCATGCCGTACAGGTCGTAGACCTCGCCATTGGCGGTGTTCTGGCCATGGAACTTGGTCCCGTACCACGACGCGGTGCCCGACTGCACGTAGGTCTTGGAGTCCTGCAGCGGAAAGTAGCTCTTGCCCAGCACGGTATAGGGGTTGGCCTTGTACGGACCGGTGTGCAGGGTCGGCGTGGCATCCGGGATTTTCGACACGTCGACGTCCCACCACGGCGCACCGTCTTTATGCGCGCGGTTGATGTCCAGGCCCGGCTGGGAACGAATAGCGGTGCCGCCGGACTTTTGCGTCGGCGCGCGGCTGGTGGAGCAACTGACAACCAGCAAGGACAACGCGGCAAACGCCACCAGCTTGAGCGGTTTTTTCAACGGCGATGCCCGCATTACTTGTTGCCCCGTGCTTGGACCAGCATGTCAGACAGTTGATGCACAGCCATGGCGTACATCACACTGCGGTTATAACGCGTGATTGCGTAGAAATTCTTCAGGCCCATCCAGTATTCAGGGCCGTTTTCGCCTTCCAGGCGGAAAGCCGTGACCGGCATATCATCGCGCAGCGCATCATGACTTGACCAGCCCAGCGCCCGCAACTCCCCGACCGTCTTGGCCGGCTCAATGCCCTGGGTCAGGCCTTCATCGGCGCGCTCGCCACTCACGTCGGCACGGCTGACGACCGGTTCGCCGCTCACCCAGCCATGGCGCTTGAAGTAGCTGGCCACGCTGCCGATGGCATCGTCCGGGTTGCTCCAGATATTGATATGGCCGTCGCCGTCAAAATCCACCGCGTAGGCGCGAAAACTGCTCGGCATGAACTGCGGCAAGCCCATCGCACCGGCGTAGGAGCCTTTGAGGGTCAGCGGGTCGACCTGCTCTTCGCGGGCCAGCAGCAGGAATTCACGCAGTTCCTTACGGAAGAATTCAGCGCGGGGCGGGTAATCGAAGCTCAAGGTCGACAAGGCATCGATCACCCGGTAACCGCCAGTGTTGCGCCCGTAGAAGGTTTCAATGCCAATGATCGCGACAATCACCTGGGCAGGCACGCCGTATTCCTGCTCGGCGCGAGCCAGCGCGGCTTCGTGCTGGCGCCAGAAGTCCACGCCCCGGGCCACGCGGGCGTCGGTCAGGAACATCGGGCGATAGTCCTTCCACTGCTTCACGCGCTCGGCCGGGCGGGAGATGGCATCGAGGATCGCCTGCTTGCGCTGGGCCTCGCGGAACACGCCCATCAGCTGTTCACCGGCGAAGCCATAGTCACGGGTCATCTCACCGACGAATTCGGCGACCTGAGGTGAGCCATCGTAGTCACCGGCCTGCGCTTCGTGCATGGCGCCCAGCAGCCCGATCAGGCTCATCCAGGACGCATGCCGAGTCGCCCAGCCGCGCAATACTTGCATTGACATCTTCACCTTATTCAAACCTGTGCGATCCATTTGCGATGCGTGTGAATCGACATCAAAACCCCAAACGCTGACAGCAATGTCACCAGCGAAGTTCCGCCGTAGCTAATGAACGGCAACGGCACCCCAACCACCGGCAAGAGGCCACTGACCATACCGATGTTGACGAAAACGTAAACAAAAAAAGTCATGGTCAACGAGCCCGCCAGCAATTTGCCGAACAACGTCTGCGCCTGCGCGGTGATCACCAGGCCACGCCCAATCAACAGTAAATAGATCAGCAGCAACGCGCAAATGCCCACCAGGCCGAACTCTTCGCCCATCACCGCAATAATGAAGTCGGTGTGGCTCTCGGGCAAAAAGTCCAGGTGCGACTGGGTGCCCATCAGCCAGCCCTTGCCAAAGACACCGCCGGAACCGATGGCCGCCTTCGACTGGATGATGTTCCAGCCCGTGCCCAGCGGGTCGCTCTCCGGGTCGAGGAACGTGAGAATCCGCTGCTTCTGGTAGTCATGCATAAAGAAGAACCACATGGCCACGGCCACCGGCACGGCAGCGGCGAGCACGCTGAGAATCCAGCGCCAGCGCAAGCCGCCCATGAACAGCACGAATGCACCGCCCGCCAGGATCAGCAGCGATGTACCGAGATCCGGCTGACGCACGATGAGGATGAACGGCACGCCGATCAGGATCAGGCTGATCCCCACATGCTTGAGTTGCGGCGGCAAGGTGCGCTTGGACAGGTACCAGGCGATGGTCGCCGGCATCAGGATCTTCATGAATTCCGACGGCTGGAAGCGAATCACCCCCGGAATGTTGATCCAGCGGGTCGCGCCCATGGCGTTGTGGCCCATCACGTCCACCACCACCAGCAACAACACGCCAGCGACGTACCCCAGCGGCACCCAGCGCGCCATGAAACGCGGCTCCAGCTGGGCAATTACCACCATCGACAACAAGCCCAGGCCGAACGACGACGCTTGCTTGATCAGCAGGTCCCAGTTCTTGCCGCTGGCCGAATACAGCACGAACAGACTGCCAGCCGCCAGGGTCAGCAGCAGGATCAACAACGGGCCATCAATGTGCATGCGCTGCAGCAACGTCGCGCGGCGACGCATCACATCCTCACTGGAGAGGATGCGGTCAAAATTACTCTTCACTGGCCGTAACCTCGGTGCTTGAAGGGGGGCCGCCATATTCGGGCTTGAGCTTGCCATCGTCGGTCAACAGCCAGGCATCCATCACTTGACGGACCACCGGCGCGGCGACGCCCGAACCGGACTCGCCGTTCTCGACCATCACGGCGACCACGATCTTCGGGTCGTCCGCCGGAGCGAAGCCGACAAACAGGGCGTGGTCGCGGTGGCGCTCCTGGACTTTGGAACGGTCATATTTTTCGCCTTGCTTGATCGCGACCACCTGGGCCGTACCGCTCTTGCCGGCAATGCGATATTGCGCACCGATCGCCGCCTTGCGCGCCGTGCCCCGGGCGCCGTGCATCACCTGCTGCATGCCGTGGTTGACCTTGGTCCAGTCCGACGGGTCACGCAGCACAATGTCCGGGATCGGATTTTCATCCACCGGCTTTTCGCCTTCGATGGTGCGGGCCAGGTGCGGACGGTTCCAGACGCCTTTGTTGGCCACCAACGCCGTGGCCTGGGCCAGTTGCAGCGGTGTCGCCTGCATATAGCCCTGGCCGATGCCAAGAATCAGAGTCTCGCCGGGGAACCACGCCTGGCGGCGGGTGGCACGCTTCCATTCGCGCGACGGCATCAGGCCTGGGGATTCTTCGAACATGTCCAGGGAGACTTTCTGACCCAACCCGAACTTGCCCATGTAGGCCGACAGGCGATCGATCCCCAGCTTGTGGGCTAGGTCGTAAAAATAGGTGTCGTTGGACCGCATGATCGCGGTGTCCAGGTCGACATAGCCGTCACCGGTGCGGTTCCAGTTACGGTATTTGTGATCGTAATTAGGCAGCATGTAGTAGCCGGGGTCGAACACGCGACTCGACGCCGTGACCACGCCCGCATCCAGGCCGGCAATCGCTACCGCCGGCTTGATCGTCGAACCCGGCGGATACAGGCCGCGCAACACCCGGTTGAACAGCGGCCGGTCGATGGAATCGCGCAGCTCGGCGTAGGCCTTGAAGCTGATCCCGGTCACGAACAGGTTGGGGTCGAAACTGGGCTGGCTGACCATGGCCAGGACTTCGCCGGTACTCGGGTCCAGCGCCACCACCGCGCCACGGCGCCCGCCCAGGGCCATCTCGGCCGCTTCCTGCAACTTGATGTCCAGGCTCAGCACAATGTCCTTGCCCGGCACCGGATCGGTACGCTTGAGCACCCGCAACACACGGCCGCGGGCGTTGGTCTCGACCTCTTCGTAACCCACCTGGCCGTGCAGCTCGGGCTCGTAGAAACGCTCGATGCCGGTCTTGCCGATATGGTGGGTGCCGCTGTAATTGACCGGATCGAGGCTTTTCAGCTCTTTCTCGTTGATCCGCCCCATATAACCGACGGAGTGCGCGAAGTGCGGCCCTTGCGGGTAATGCCGCACCAACTGCGCCACCACTTCCACGCCCGGCAGGCGGAACTGGTTCACCGCGATCCGGGCGATCTGCTCTTCGGTCAGCTCGAACAGGATCGGCACCGGCTCGAACGGCCGACGCCCCTGTTTCATGCGCTTTTCAAAGATCGCCCGGTCTTCCGGGGTCAGTTGCAGCACGTCGACGATCACATCGAGAACCTGCTGCCAGTCGCCGGAGCGTTCGCGGGTCATGCTCAGGCTGAAGCTGGGCCGGTTATCCGCGACCACCACGCCGTTGCGGTCGAAAATCAGGCCACGGGTCGGCGGAATCGGCTGCACATGCACCCGGTTGTTTTCCGACAGAGTGGAGTGATAGTCGTACTGGATCACCTGCAGGAAATACAGGCGCGCGATCAACACCCCGATCAACGTCACTACCATGATCGCGCCAAAAACCACGCGCGAGCGCACCAGACGTGCGTCTTTCTCGTGGTCCTTGATGCGGATCGGCTGAGTCATCGGGAGGGGCGCAGACTATTTGTGGTAAGGGTGCCCGGACAGAACTGTCCAGGCGCGATACAGCTGTTCACCGATCAGAATCCTTACCAACGGGTGCGGCAACGTCAGCGCCGACAGCGACCAGCGTTGGTCCGCCCGCGCGCAGACTTCCGGCGCCAGCCCCTCGGGGCCGCCGACCATGAAGTTGACGGTGCGCGAGTCCAGGCGCCAGCGATCCAGTTCCACCGCCAATTGCTCGGTGCTCCAGGGCTTGCCGTGGACTTCGAGGGTGACGATGCGCTCGTTGGGACCGACCTTGGCCAGCATGGCTTCGCCTTCCTGACGGATAAAGCGCGCCACGTCGGCGTTCTTGCCCCGGGTATTGAGCGGAATTTCCACCAGCTCAAGCGACAGCTCGGCGGGCAGACGCTTGGCATATTCATGCCAGCCTTCTTCCACCCACTTGGGCATGCGTGAACCGACAGCGATCAGACGCAGGCGCACAGCCGTTCCTTATTCCTGGTCTTTGTTGAGCTTGTCGAAGTGCGCGTGGCCCACTTCCGGGCTGTGGTGCTTGCCATCAGCGGCACGGCTCTGTTCGGCGCCTTTCCACAGACGCTCCAGGTCGTAGAACTGACGGGCGTTGGAGGTCATCATGTGAACGATCACGTCGTCCATGTCCAGCAGCACCCAGTCGCTGTCGCCCTTGCCTTCTTCACCCAGCGGCTTAACGCCCTGGGCTTTGACGGCTTCGCGCACTTTGTCGAGCATCGCGCCGATCTGGCGGTTGGAGGTACCGGTGGCGATGATCATGAAGTCGGTGATGCTCTGCTTGTCGCGCACGTCCAGCACCTGGATGTCCTGGGCCTTGACGTCTTCCAGGGCCGCCACGGCGACTTTCACCAGCTCTTCGCCAGCCAGTTCCGGGCCAACGTGGGCTTCAACCGGCAGTGGCGCGCTTTTGAAGGTGCCTTTGCGCTTAACTTTGCTTACGTCTTTGTTCGTCATATAAAACTCGTTTTGCTCGTATGTTCGGGCGCTCGCTGCACGACTGTTCGTGCGTTCAAGCGCGCCTTTTCAGTTCGACGCACGGTAAAGCCCGTGCGCATCGATGTAGGCCAGGACCGCGTCAGGCACCAGGAAACGTACCGACTTCCCGCTGGCCAGCAGTTGACGGATCTGGGTGGCGGACACCGCAAGCGGGGTCTGCCAGACGAATGCAATATTCCCGTTCGGCCCGGTCAGGGCCAAGGGGTCACTTACCGACCGCGCGGCCAGCAGGTTGCGCAAGGCATCCGGCGGTTCGCTGTCGGCATCCGGGCGTTGCAAAACCAGGATGTGGCAATGCTGGAGGAGTTCCTCCCAGCGATGCCAAGAGGGCAGGCCGCAAAATGCGTCCCAGCCCAAAAGCAGAAACAACTGGTCGTCCGCGGCCAACTCGGCACGCATCAGTTCCAGGGTGTCGACAGTGTAGGACGGTTTATCGCGCTTGAGCTCGCGGTCGTCCACCACCAGCGGCGGTATGCCGGCTACGGCAAGGCGCACCATTTCCAGGCGCTGCTGCGCTGACACCTGCGGCGTATCGCGGTGCGGCGGCCGGGCATTGGGGGTCAGGCGCAATTCATCCAGCGCGAGGGCATCCGCGACTTCCAGGGCACTGCGCAAATGGCCGATATGCACGGGGTCAAAGGTGCCGCCGAGCAACCCGATGCGTTTACCCATCAAGCGCGCACATGCCCGTCGCCGAACACTACGTACTTCTCGCTGGTCAGGCCTTCCAGGCCAACCGGGCCGCGTGCGTGGAGCTTGTCGGTGGAGATACCGATCTCCGCGCCCAGGCCATACTCGAAGCCGTCGGCAAAACGCGTCGAGGCGTTGACCATCACCGAAGCGGAGTCCACTTCGGTGAGGAAACGCCGGGCATCGCTGAAATGCTCGGTAACAATGGCATCGGTGTGCTTGGAGCCGTATTTGTTGATGTGCTCGATGGCCTGATCCAGGTCGTCGACGATGCGGATCGACAGGATCGGCGCCGTGTACTCGGTGTACCAGTCTTGCTCGGTGGCTTCGATCACGTCCGCGCCGAGCAGCGCACAGGTGCGCTCGCAACCGCGCAGTTCCACACCCTTGTCGCGGTAGATGGCAGCCAGCGGCGGCAGCACGCGATCGGCAATGCCGGCGTGCACCAGCAGGGTTTCCATGGTGTTGCACGGCGCGTAACGGTGGGTCTTGGCGTTGTCGGCGATGCGGATCGCCTTGTCGATGTCGGCGGCGATGTCGATGTAAACGTGGCAGACGCCGTCCAGGTGCTTGATCACTGGCACCTTGGCATCACGGCTGACGCGTTCGATCAGGCTCTTGCCACCGCGCGGCACGATCACGTCGACGAATTCCGGCATGGTGATCAGCGCGCCGACGGCGGCGCGGTCGGTGGTTTCCACCACTTGCACCACTTCGGCCGGCAATTCGGCCACGGCCAGGCCCTGCTGGATGCAGGCGGCAATCGCACGGTTGGAATGGATCGCCTCGGAACCACCGCGCAGGATGGTGGCGTTGCCAGACTTGAGGCACAGGCTCGCAGCGTCGATGGTCACGTTCGGGCGCGACTCATAGATGATGCCGATCACGCCCAGGGGCACGCGCATCTTGCCGACCTGGATGCCGGACGGCAGGTAACGCATATCGCGGATTTCACCGATGGGGTCAGGCAGCTTGGCCACCTGACGCAGGCCTTCGATCATGTCGTCGATACGCGCCGGGGTCAGCGCCAGGCGGTCGAGCAACGCCGGTTCCAGGCCATTGGCGCGGCCGTTGGCCAGGTCCAGTTCGTTGGCGGCGGTCAACTCGGAGCGCGAAGCATCCAGAGCATCGGCGGCGGCCAGCAAGGCACGGTTTTTCTGCGCGGTGCTCGCACGGGCGATCAACCGCGAGGCCTGACGGGCAGCGCGACCCAGGCGGGTCATGTAGTCAAGAACGGACTCAGTCATGGTCAGGGAGTCTTGGCAAAGAGGAAAGCGGCAGATTATAGCTGTGACGCCGCCCGACTGACAGCGGTGAGGGGCGGATGGTCGAAATGAACTGTAAAAACCTGGGGTTCAGCCGTAATTAAGGTAGGAGTTGTTATTATTCCGTCACATTTAGCCGTATTAACCCTGAAGGCCATGTCGAGTTTCACCCCCCAACTCCCTGCCAGCGCCCTGCCCGACCGCTTCTTCGACCGCGATGCACAACTGCTTGCGCGGGAATTGCTCGGCAAAATCATCCGTCATCGGGTCGGCGATCTCTGGCTTTCGGCGCGGATTATTGAAACCGAAGCGTATTACGTGGCCGAAAAAGGCAGCCATGCCTCACTGGGCTACACAGAAAAGCGTAAGGCTTTGTTTCTGGATGGCGGTCATATCTATATGTACTACGCCCGTGGCGGCGATTCGCTGAACTTCAGCGCCCAGGGCCCGGGCAATGCAGTATTGATCAAATCCGCCTATCCCTGGGTCGATGAGACCTCCGGCCCGGCCAGTTTGGCGCAGATGCTGCTGAACAACCCGGACGCCAATGGCAGGCCGCGCGCCTCGCAGAAGCTCTGCGCCGGCCAGACCTTATTGTGCAAGGCGCTGGGCCTGAAAGTGCCGATGTGGGATGCCAAGCGCTTCGACCAGGAGCGGCTCTATGTAGAAGACGTCGGCCAGGTGCCGACGCACATTATCCAGACCACCCGCCTGGGCATTCCCGGCGGCCGGGACGAACACTTGATGTACCGCTTCGTCGATGCAGGCTATGCGCCTTATTGCACGCGGAACCCGCTGCGCCGGGGCCAGGTCGAAGGCCGCGACTATTTTTTGATTTGAAACGGTGACGAGGGAGTGAAGAAATATGGGCCAATGGCTCGATAGCATCACCGGCTGGCTGACCCTGAACCCCCAATGGCTGGCGGCGGCGGTGTTTATCGTGGCGTGCGTGGAATGCCTGGCCATTGCCGGTTTGATCGTGCCCGGCACCGTGCTGCTGTTCGCCATTGCCGTGCTGGCCGGCAACGGTGCGCTGTCGTTGAGTGAAACCCTGCTGCTGGGTTTTCTCGGCGGCCTGGTGGGCGATGGGGTGTCCTACTTCCTGGGACGCCATTTCCACCAGAACATCCGGCGCCTGCCTGGCCTGCGGCATCACCCTGAATGGATGAACGGCGCCGAGACCTACTTCCACAAGTACGGCATCGCCAGCCTGCTGGTCGGACGTTTCATCGGCCCGTTGCGCCCCATGCTGCCGATGGTGGCCGGCATGTGCGACATGCCGTTCCCACGCTTTGCCCTGGTCAGCATTCTCGCGGCGGCCGGTTGGACAGTCGCGTACCTGCTGCCGGGCTGGGCGACCGGCGCGGCTTTCCGCCTGCCATTGCCGGCGGGGTTCTGGCCCGAGGCGGGAATTGTCGCGGCATGCCTGGCGGTGTTGCTGGGGCTGAGCTTGAACAGCAGCCTGCGCGGCCATCGCCGCGCCACAGGATGGATAGGTTGCGCCAGCCTGACCCTGTTGATCGCCCTGTTTATCGGCTACCCGCACCTCAACGACTTCGACCAGGGGCTGAGCGCCCTGGTGCAGGAGCATCGCAGCGCCTGGCTGGACGAGACCATGGTGAGGCTCACCCAACTGGGCGAGTTCAAGAATATGTTTGTCGCCAGCGCCCTGTTCACCGGCCTGTTGTTACTCGCACGCCAATGGCGCCACGCGCTGTTTGTCGGCATCACGCTGGGCATGGCCGCAGTGATCAATACCGCCACCAAGCTGTTCTTCGCCCGCGGTCGCCCGGAAATCCTCACCGACCCACTGAGCAGCTTCAGCATGCCCAGCGGCCACTCCTCCGGCGCATTCGCGTTTTTCCTGGCGTTAGCCGTATTGGCCGGGCGCGGGCAGCCCACGCGCCTGCGCCTGACCTGGCTGCTGCTGGGCTGCATCCCCGCGGCATTCATCGCGTTGTCGCGGGTTTACTTGGGCGTCCACTGGCCCACCGACATCCTCGCCGGAATGTTGCTGGCGATGAGCGTGTGTACATTGAGCCTGGGCGCAATCCAATACCGCAGCCCGCTGCCGCCGATGTCGCAGAAAGCCTGGTGGCTGGTATTGCCTGCCCTGGTGGCGGTGCTCGGTTTCATCGCCCTCAGCGACACCTCGCAGGCCCTGTTCAAGTATGCCTACTGACCCTTGGCCGGGCCGATCCAATCGATTGGCGCGGTTCGGCGCTCAACGCAACGTTCGCGCCGCTCCAGCAGCATTTCATCGGCAATTTCTGCAGCACGCTCGGCGATGTATTCCGGGCCGCGCTGTGCATCCTGCGCGAGCAGTTGTGAGGTAATGCTGACAAAAAAAGCGTCCCAGGCCGCCTGCTCCGATTGCGCTAGCCGAATCATGTTCATCCCCTGATCAGTGGTTGTGTGATCGGAAACTATTTCAGCCCGTGCGATGGGAGCAACGCAGAAACGTCTGAAAGCAGCACCAGACAATTCTGAAAATCAGGTGAACAGCTCACCTTGCAGTTCATCCAGCAGCCTCTGGATCGCATCCAGCCGTTGTTGTGGATCGTCGAGCTGCAGCAGGTCGATCTTGTCGGCCTCGGTGAACGGCAGCAAATACGCCAATTGATTGCCCAGGGCCTGCTGGCCGTCGGCATCGGCGCCCATGTCCAGCGAGGCCACCATCGGGTGTTCGGCCAGGGCCTGGAGCAAGGCCTGCAGGTCGGCGTCCGCCTCTTCCAGCGCGTGGTCCGGCCGCTCTTCCAGCCATTGCACCTCGGCCACCAGCAACTGGTCCTTCTGCACCTCGGCGTCGCGGACACGGAAGCGCCTCCCGCCCTCGACGCGAATGCCCAGCAGGCCGTTATCCTGCTGCTTGAAGTCGCGAATCAGCGCTTCACAGCCGATCAGCGCGTAGCCATCCGGGGCCGCGCCCACCTCTTTGCCGTCGAAGATGCACACCACGCCGAAACTTTCGCCCTTTTTCATGCAGCGGCTGATCATGTCCAGGTAGCGCGCCTCGAACAACTGTAGGTCGAGGGTGCAGCCAGGGAACAGCACAGTGTTGAGCGGGAACAGCGCCAGACTCATAAAGGTTTCCTTAACCCTGGTTCAAACAATCACCGACACGGCCAGCGGCAGGAACACCGCCGTCGCCACGCCCATCAGACTCATGGCCAGCGCCGCAAAGGCGCCGCACTCTTCGCTTTCCTGCAGGGCCACCGACGTGCCGACGGCGTGAGCGGTCATGCCCAGCGCCATACCGCGCGCCTCGGGGCTGTGGACGCCCAGGCGCGACAAGTACGCCGGGCCGATCATCGCCCCGATCACGCCGGTGATCAGCACGAACACCGCGGCCAACGCGGCCACGCCGCCGATCTGCTCGGCCACCAGCATGGCAATCGGCGAGGTCACCGACTTGGGTGCCATGGTCATCAACATCCTGTGTTCGGCACCGAACCACCAGCCCAGCAACACACACAGGCCGGTGGCCAACACACCACCTATCACCAGCGTAGTAAAAATCGGCCAGAACAATTGACGAATCCGGCGCAGGTTCAGATAGAGCGGCACCGCCAGGGCCACAGTCGCCGGCCCCAGCAGGATGCTCATGATCTCGGTGCTCTTGCGGTACTCGGCGTAGCTCAGGCCACAGGTGAGCAGCACGCCGATCACCAGCAACATGGACACCAGCACCGGCTGCAGGAAGATCCAGCGGGTTTTCTCGAAGCCCGCGAGCACCAGTTGATAGGCGCCGAGGGTGATGCCGATGCCGAACAGCGGATGATGAATCACCGCCGCCCATGCGCCTTGCCAGTCGAAGGTCATGATTGCTCCTCCTGCTGCGCCTGGCGCTTGACCAGTTTTTGCATCAGCACGCCAACGAACCCCATGGCGATCACCAGCGACAACACCAAGGCACCGACGATGGCCCAGAAGTCTGCGGCGATGTCCTTGGCATACACCATCACCCCGACCGCCGGCGGCACCAGCAGCAAGGGCAAGTAACGCAGCAGGCTGCTGGCCGCCAGGCTCAGCGGCTCGCCGACTTCGCCGCGCCACACCAGGTAACCCAGCATCAGCAGCAGACCGATGATCGGCCCCGGCAACACCGGCAGCAGCAAATGGTTGATCGCCGTGCCGATCAATTGAAACAGCACCAGCCATGTCAGACCGCGTAATAGCATCCGTCCTTCCCCCCTCAAGACCGACCCGCATTATAAGCATGCCCGCGCTATGCTCCGGCATTCGTCATATGCATGGTGGGTTGACCGGGCGGGTTGCCCATGATGATCTAACATGGTTCTCGCACATCAATAAAAACCGATGAACCAAGGAGAGACGCAATGCCCTATGTACCCGTAGCGCAGCTCAAAGATTATGTCGGCAAGGAACTGGGACGTTCCGACTGGCTCACCATCGACCAGGCCCGCATCAACCTGTTCGCAGAAGCCACTGGCGACCATCAGTTCATCCACGTCGACCCGGTCAAGGCCGCGCAAACCCCGTTCGGCAGCACCATCGCCCACGGTTTCCTGTCGCTGTCGCTGATGCCCAAGTTGATGGAAGACATCCTGATCATGCCCGAAGGCCTGAAAATGGCGGTCAACTACGGCTTGGACAGCGTGCGCTTTATCCAGCCGGTGAAGGTCAATTCCAAGGTCCGCCTGAACGTGACCCTCACCGACGTCACCGAGAAAAAACCCGGCCAATGGCTGTTCAAGGCCACCGCCACCCTGGAAATCGAAGGCCAGGAGAAACCCGCTTACATTGCCGAGTCGCTGTCGCTCTGCTTCGTGTAACCGCCTCCTTCCTCCCTGTAGGAGCTGGCTTGCCAGCGAAAAGCCCCCAGACGCCACATTCCCCCTGAATGCCCGCGTTTTCGTTGACCACCTTCGCCGGCAAGCCGGCTCCTACAGGTCATCATTCCCCAACAGACCACTAGGTATGGCTCCTTCGCTGCGGCATACTCGGCGCTTAATTATCCGGATCCCGCTATGCGCCCACTCGCTCCCCTTGCCCTTGTCCTGTTGCTCACCGCTTGCGGAGACGGCGAATCGCTGTTGCCGCCCGATGCGCGCCTGCCCGACGGCGGCCGTTACCGGGGTGATGTGGTCAATGGCTTGCTGCAAGGCCAGGGCCGCGTGGATTACCCCAACGGCAGTTGGTACGCCGGCCAGTTCGACAAAGGCCAGTGGCACGGCCAGGGCGAATGGCATGGCAGCAACGGCGAAGTCTATAAAGGCCAGTTCCAGCAAGGCCTGTTTGACGGCCAGGGCAGCCTGACCACTGCGGGCAGCCACTATGTCGGTGGCTTCAAGCAAGGCCGGCGCAACGGCGAAGGCACCCTCAAAGAGGGGCAAATGACCTATCGCGGCGAATTCAAGGACGACCAGTATTCCGGCCTCGGGCGCCTGGAGCTGGCCGACGGCAGCCAATACCAGGGCCAGTTCGCCCACGGCAAGCCCAACGGCGAAGGCCAGCGCAACGACGACAGCGGCAACCAGTTCAGCGGCCACTTCGTCGATGGCCAGCTGGAAGGCAACGGCACCTTCAACAGCGCTGACGGCGACATCTATGTCGGCCAGTTCAAACAGAACCAATTGAACGGCAAGGGTCGCTACGAAAACGCCGACGGCGACGTGTGGATCGGCCAGTTCAAGGAAGGCGCCCTCAGCGGCAAGGGCGAGTTGATCGGCGTCGATGGCAGCCACTACATTGGCCAGTTCAGCGATTGGCGCTTCAGCGGCGAAGGCCGCCTGAACCTCACCGACGGCAGCTTCTATATCGGCGGTTTCGACAGCGACAACTACCAGGGCCACGGCACCCTGGTGCTCGCCGACGGCACCGTGCAAGCCGGCACCTGGGTCAACGGCATGCGCGTGCGCGACGCCGACGGCAAGCTGTTGCCCGACCCGTTGGAAATCGGCGTGCTGGCCCAGGGCCGCCTGCTCGATGCTGCCCTCGCCGCCGTGCCGCCCTCGACCCCCGCCGTGGAACTGTACACCCTGGTACTCGCCGGCGACGGCAAACAGAGCGTGTTCCTGCGCGAAGCCGATTACGTCAGCAACATGCTCGCCAGCCGCTTCGGTGCGCGCGGGCAGATTCGCCTGGTCAACCACCGCGACCATATCGCCGACCGCCCGCTGGCTACCCGCGAAAGCCTGCGCCGTGCGGTGCAGACCCTGGCCGAACGCAGTGGGCCGGAGGACCTGGTGTTTATCTACCTGACCAGCCACGGCACCCACGAAAGCGAACTGGTGCTCGACCAGCCGCGCATGGAGCTGGCCGACCTGCCGGCCGATGAGCTCGCCGCAGTGCTCACGCCGTTGAAGAACCGCGACAAGGTCGTGGTGATTTCCGCGTGCTACTCCGGCGGTTTCATTCCCGCGCTGAAAGACGAGCACACCTTGATCATGACCGCTTCCCGCGCCGACCGGGTGTCGTTTGGCTGCTCCGAGGAAGCCGACTTCACCTACTTCGGCGATGCCCTTTTCGCCCAAGCCTTCAACCAGACCGACGACTTGCAGCAAGCCTTCAAGCTGGCGCAACTGCACGTGACCGAACGCGAACAGGCGGACAACTTCGAAGCCTCCGAACCGCAGATCTGGGCCCCCAAAGGCGTGATCGCCCATTGGCAACTATTACGCAAGCAGCAAGCACGAAAGGCGCTCGAAAGCGTCTCAATGAATAGCAAGGAAGCTAAAGGCAACTAAGCTGTAACGTGTAACAAAGGGGGAAACACCATGTACCTGACGCCTCAGCATATTTTGCTCGCAGGAGCCTCTGGCCTGACCGGCGAACACCTGCTCGATCGCCTGCTCAACGAACCCACCGTGACCCGTGTGCTGGCGCCCAGCCGCAAGCCATTGGCCGAACATCCACGCCTGGAAAACCCAGTGGGCGACCCGGCGGTGGTCCTGCCGCAACTGCGTGGCCAGGTCGATATCGCCTTCTGCTGCCTGGGTACCACGATCAAGCAAGCCGGCTCCGAGGACGCCTTTCGCGCGATCGACCTGGACCTGGTCGTGGCCTTTGCCAAGCGCGCGCGGGAAATGGGCGCGCGGCACCTGATTGTCATCAGCGCGATTGGCGCCGACCCGAAATCCTCGATCTTCTACAACCGGATCAAAGGGCAAATGGAAGACGCCTTGAAAGCCCAGGGTTGGCCGCAACTGACCATCGTGCGGCCGTCGCTGTTGCTGGGGGAGCGCCTCGAACCGCGCCTGGCCGAGCAATTGGCCGGGCCGTTGTCACGGCTGATTCCAGGCAAGTACCACGGCATCGAAGTGTGCGAACTGGCACGCGCCATGTGGCGCCTGGCGCTGGAAGAGCAAGATGGTGTGCGTGTGGTCGAATCGGATGAGTTGCGCAAGCTGGGTAAATAAACCCGCCAACCGAGCTGCCAGCTCAACATGTGGGTTCAGATGGGGCCTGAGCGCGGAGTCACAGCCCTCCCGTGGCGTTGAACCCTACCCCCAACACCGTCAACACCGACAGCGGCAACAGCAGGGTATCGAGCAACGCGCTGGCTGGCAGGTCGACGCCGGGATAGCTCGGCGCCTCGGCACCAAAACGGTCCATCGCGCAACAGCCGCCGTTCATCGCATACAGGTCCAGCCGCGTGCCGGCATACACCACCGGCGCGCCGGGCTTCGCCGCATCCAGCGTGCGCGCGGTGGCGCAGCCCGCCAGTTGCAACGCCAGCAACACCAACAGCGCCTTATTCATCGCTGCTCAAATGGTGCTCACCCCAACGGGGGAGCATGTCCTGGGGAATGTTCAGCAGGTTGAGAATCCGCGCCACCACAAAATCCACCAGGTCATCAATGGTCTGCGGCTGGTGATAGAAACCAGGCGACGCCGGCAAGATGGTCACGCCCATGTTCGACAACTTGAGCATGTGCTCCAGGTGAATGCTCGAATACGGCGCCTCACGCGGCACCAAAATCAGCTGGCGCCGCTCTTTCAACGTCACATCGGCGGCCCGTTCGATCAAATTGTTGCAGGCGCCCGTGGCAATCGCCGACAACGTACCGGTGGAACACGGCACCACCACCATCGCCGCCGGCGCGCCGGAGCCGGAGGCCACCGGCGACATCCAATCCTCTTTACCGTAGACCTTGATCTGCCCCGCCGCCGCACCGGTGTACTCGGTGAGGAACGCCTGCATCATCTGCACCTTGGGCGGCAGCGCGACATCGGTCTCGGTGGCCATCACCAGTTGCGCGGCCTTGGAGATCAGGAAATGAACTTCACGCTCCTCGCGCACCAGGCAGTCGAGCAGGCGCAAGCCATAGGGCGCGCCGGATGCGCCGGTCATCGCCAGCGTCACGCGCTCGGGCCCGCTCATTTCAGGGCCTCAGCCAATTTGCCGTGCAGGCCGCCGAAGCCGCCGTTGCTCATGACCACCACGTGGGTGCCGGGCGTGGCCTGTTGCTTGACGTGTTCAATGATGCCTTCGATCGAATCGCAGACCGTCGACGGCACGTGACACAGCGCCGCAATGGCGGGCAGGTCCCAGCCGAGGTTGGCCGGTGCGTACCAGACCACTTGGTCCGCATCATTGACGCTCTCCGGCAAACCATCGCGGTGCGCGCCGAGCTTCATGGAGTTGGAGCGCGGTTCGATAATCGCAATGATCGGCGCATCACCGACCCGCTTGCGCAGGCCATCAAGGGTGGTGGCAATCGCCGTTGGGTGGTGGGCAAAGTCGTCGTAGATGGTAATCCCATTCACATCGGCAACTTTTTCCATGCGTCGTTTCACACTTTTGAACGCACTCAAGGCCGCGATGCCCATGGAAGGCACCACGCCAACATGCCGTGCCGCCGCCAAGGTGACCAGGGCGTTGGCAACGTTGTGCTGGCCGGTCATGTCCCAGTCGACCACACCCTGGGCCTCGCCTTCGAACAGCACTTCAAATGTCGAACCGTCTTCACTGAGCAACCTGACCTGCCACTGCCCGCCCGCGCCGGTGGTTTGCACCGGCGTCCAGCAGCCCATGTCGATGACGCGCTGCAAGGCCGGCTCGGTGGTCGGGTGGATCACCAGGCCCTCACTCGGGATGGTGCGTACCAAATGGTGGAACTGCCGCTCGATGGCCGCCAGATCGGGGAAGATATCCGCGTGATCGAACTCCAGGTTATTCAGGATCGCCGTGCGCGGGCGGTAGTGGACAAACTTGGAGCGTTTGTCGAAGAACGCGCTGTCGTATTCATCGGCTTCGATCACGAAGAACGGCGTATCGCCCAGGCGCGCCGACACCGAGAAGTTCTGCGGTACGCCGCCGATCAGGAAACCCGGGCTCATGCCTGCGTGCTCCAGCACCCAGGCCAGCATGCTGCTGGTGGTGGTCTTGCCATGGGTGCCGGCTACCGCGAGTACCCAACGGCCTTGCAGCACATGGTCGGCCAGCCATTGGGGGCCGGACACATAGGGCAAACCTTTGTTCAGTACGTATTCGACCGCCGGGTTGCCCCGAGACATGGCGTTGCCGATCACCACCAGGTCGGGGACCGGATCGAATTGGGATGGATCATAGCCCTGGGTCAACTCGATGCCCTGGGCTTGCAGTTGCGTACTCATGGGCGGATAGACGTTGGCATCGGAACCCGTCACATGGTGGCCCAACTCCTTGGCCAGAACCGCCATCGAGCCCATGAAAGTACCGCAAATACCGAGAATATGAATGTGCATGGTCGACCTCGTAAAACATCGAGGCAGGTTAGCGCAGGGAGGGGGAAATCGCACTCTTTTAGCGGTACACGCCAGCTCAATCGTCTGAATTCGGCCGGCAGTGCGGTCGTTGAGCCCGGTGCCGGCACCCGCCGTGACTGCACCGGACTCAGCGTATACGAGGGGTCACTATGGGGTGTCAATTAACGGCCTCCCCTGCATAACCCGCATCAGACAAACTGCATCGAGGATAGCGGCCCCTTCGGCTCCAACACCGTATTGATACGGGAGATCTGGTTTAAAACAGCCTGATTGCGTCGATCCAATGTTTCAAGGCGGCGCACAGGGTCTTTCTCGGTGGCGGCGGTATCACTTTTAAAGGGCCTGAATATAAAATCATTTTCCTTAGAGATTAATTCCAAGTTCGACTCGACGGTGTTGTATTGCTTTTCCAACATATCAAGTCGGGCAGTTGTCTCGGTTGGCCAATCGGGGCTTTTATCCAAGGCTTGACCCTCGCTCCCTTCGGTATAGGCCTGGATCGTATTACTGACCAAGAGCAGTTTTAATTCTGCATTGTCCAAGTGCAACGCCAGGTCTTGCGGCGATGAAGGACTCGGCGCCGATCCCGCCACACCGTTCTGTTGACTCGGCGCGGGCTGGTGCGCGGGAGGAAGTAAGGGGGTATTGGCGCTGAACGCCCCCTTGATCTGCTCGCCACTCCATACGGAGCCTGCGTAAGTACCAATACTCAATGGCGTACTGACCAAGCCGTTGACTGCGGCATTCACGAAAGCGTCCCGTGTCACGGTTTTCAGATCTGGCCCGGTCTTGAACACGCCAGCCTTGACCAGGCGATCGGCAGTGACGAGGTTTTGCGCCACCTCGCCAAACGTCTTGGGAACGGGGTGAGACCTGGAAGGAAGGGTAGAGCCCCCGAACCGGTTGTTATTAATCAGATCTCGAAAGGGCTTATTAGATGCATGAGTGGAAGGTGGGTTTGAGAAAAACGGTCCCTTATTAACCTGAGTATATTGACCGGGCGTCCCAGACGGCACGCGGGAAGTGCTATGCGTCGGCCTGCGGAAAAAACGTCCGAAATCAAGTCCCCTTTTGCTACGAACCTGCGTGTCCGAGTTCAAACGTTCAGCATCATAAGTAAGCTCGGAGCGATCATTTTGCCAAGTAGCCGAAGCGGCGTTGCGCGGGTTACCGGTCGATCCAGTATTATTGGCAGCTTGAGTAACATCAGCTGAAACGTCACTGGACGGTGCTGTAGTGTAAGTTGGAACACCTGTAACATTCATAATCATCACCTTAGTCAGTCAATAAAAACTTGCATTCACTGGGTGACAAAAATATCTATCTCAGTTCCACCGAAACAACATTACATGCATTTACTTCCGCGCCAGCCAGGACACACTTTCTCAACAATTAACCCACAAAAGCAAAAACAGTAAATCCCCCTACAACCAACAATTAAAAACCGCCCCCACACACTCGACAACAACTTACGAATTACAACGCCGAACGCAGTTCAATGCCATGTTTGCGTAACTTTCGATATAACGTGTTGCGGCTCACCCCCAACCGTTCAGCCACAAGGGTCATATGCCAGCGCTGCTGCGTCAGGACCTTCAACAATGCCAGGCGCTCGGCATCCTCAAGCAGCGACAGCGGGGGGACATCCGCAGCAGGCGTAGTCAAGGACGCCGGGCGGATCATCGGCGGCAAATCATCGACACCGATCAACGCGCCGTCACACAGTGCAACCAGGGTGCGCAACACCGTGCGCAACTGCCGCACATTGCCCGGCCAGGCGAACGCCAGCAATGCCTGACGCGCGCCGGCATCAAGCGTTATCGTCTGCTCCCCGGCTTCCTGGGCCAGCAGAAAATCCAGCAATTGCGGCTTATCACTGCGCTCGCGCAACGGCGGCAAGCCGATTTCGAGGCCATTGAGTCGGTAGTACAAATCTTCACGAAAGCTGCCGGCCTGCACACGTTGCAACAAATCACGGTGGGTGGCGCTGATGACTCTAACGTTTACCGACTGGGGCTCGCCGCCGATGGGCACCACCAGGCGATCCTCCAGCACCCTCAAGAGCCGGGTTTGCAAAGCCAGGGGCATGTCGCCGATTTCATCCAGGAACAACGTGCCCCCATCTGCCTGTTGCAGCTTGCCGCGCATGCCTTCCTTGCGGGCACCGGTGAAACTGCCGCCGCGATAGCCGAACAGTTCGCTTTCGATCAGGCTTTCCGGGATGGCGGCGCAGTTGAGCGCAACAAAAGCCTTGTCCGCACGCTGGCTGGCCTGGTGTACGGCCTTGGCGAAGGCCTCTTTGCCGGAACCGGTTTCACCGTTGACCAGCAGCGGCACATCACGTTCGAACACGCGCAACGCCTTGCGAAAATCGCTTTGCAACGCGGAATCGCCCAGGCAGATACCGAGCAGACGCTCGGGCTTGGCGGCAACCACCGGCTGCGACGGTACGGGCACCGGCACACTGCGCGGCTGGCCGCGCAACGCGGCAAACAGATGTCGACCGTCCCGCGTCCGCAGCGGCCAACTCGCTGTGGCATTGGCGCTGGCGCGGCCCAGCAGTTGATCCAGGGTGCATTCGAAAAGCACTTCCACAGGCTGCCCCAGCAAGCCACCACGCATCTGCCCCAACAGGTTCAGGGCACTTTGGTTGACTGCGCACATGCGCCCTTCACCGTCGAACGCCAGCAGCCCTTCACTGAACAAGCCCACGGACTCCGCCTGCAAGTGAAAACGCAGCAGCCAGTGGTGTTCAAAGTGACGCAGGAAGTAACAACTCTCGATCATCTTCGCCGACAGGTTGACCAGCGCCATGGTGTGGAACTGGCTCTGACGCGACACCGCTTCTCGCGCCGACGACACGTCCAGCACCGCCAGCAACTCACCATGGGGATCGAACACCGGGCTCGCCGAACAGGTCAGCCCGGTGTGGCGCCCGCGAAAATGCTCATCGCGGTGAATGGTCAACGACTGGCGCTCCACCAGGCAGGTGCCGATGCCATTGGTGCCTTCGCAGGCCTCGCTCCAGTCGGCGCCGAGCCACAATCCGGCGCGCTCGAAAATCTTGCGCTCGGACGGCGCGGTGACGCAGTTGAGGATCACCCCGCGCGCGTCGGTGAGCAACACGGCGTGACCGGCGCCCGAAAGTTGCTGATGCAGGCTGTTCATCTCGCCGCCAGCGATGTGCAGCACCTGCTGCAGGCGCTCGCGGCTTTCCAGCAGACGGCCATGTTCGAGCACGGTGGGGGCGATGCTCAGCGCAGGGTCGAGGTGATAGTCCTCCAGGCAACGCAGCCAGGAGCGGGCGATGGACGGGTCGCTGCCGGGGCCCTGGGAAAGGTCTTGCCCACGGGTCACGGTCAAGACTTGCTGGGCATGGCGACTGAAATGATCGTGATGCATGTTCTTATTATTCTCCCTGCGTGAGAACGTCCAGCATCCCCCAGCCACCCGGCCATTGCAATCCCGCGCCGACCCACCGGTCACAGGTTGTACCGTGCATGGCACAAACTGTCACACAGACTGTACCAAGGCTGGCACAGCCGCACTTTTTGGCTCTCGCCAACCCCCTGATTTAACTGGCTTGCAAGGCAGTGGCCCGACCTTTGCTCTACGCTTTATCAAGCGCTTGCCGCGCTGCACTCCAATAAACATAAAAAGCCAGGAGATACCCACCATGCGTTACGCACACCCCGGTACTGAAGGCGCCATCGTTTCGTTCAAGGCCAAGTACGGCAACTACATCGGCGGCGAATTCGTGGCGCCGATCGATGGCAACTACTTCACCAACACTTCCCCGGTCAACGGCAAGCCCATCGCCGAATTCCCGCGCTCCACCGCCAAAGACATCGACAAGGCGCTGGACGCCGCGCATGCCGCCGCCGACGCCTGGGGCAAAACCTCTGCCCAGGACCGCTCGCTGGTGCTGCTGAAGATCGCCGACCGTATCGAACAGAACCTCGAACTGCTGGCCATCACCGAAACCTGGGACAACGGCAAGGCCGTGCGGGAAACCCTCAACGCCGACATCCCGCTGGCCGCCGACCACTTCCGCTACTTCGCCGGTTGCATCCGCGCCCAGGAAGGCAGCAGCGCCGAAATCAACGAACACACCGCCGCCTATCACTTCCATGAGCCCCTGGGCGTGGTCGGCCAGATCATCCCGTGGAACTTCCCGCTGCTGATGGCCGCCTGGAAACTCGCCCCGGCCCTGGCCGCCGGCAACTGCGTGGTGCTCAAGCCGGCCGAGCAAACCCCGCTGGGCATCAACGTGCTGATGGAAGTCATCGGCGACCTGCTGCCGCCGGGCGTGCTGAACGTGGTACACGGTTTCGGCAAAGAAGCTGGCGAAGCCCTGGCCACCAGCAAGCGCATCGCCAAGATCGCCTTCACCGGCTCTACCCCGGTGGGCGCGCACATCATGCATTGCGCGGCCGAGAACATCATTCCGTCCACCGTTGAACTGGGTGGCAAGTCGCCGAACATCTTCTTCGCCGACATCATGAAAGCCGAACCGCAATTCATCGAGAAAGCCGCCGAAGGCTTGGTGCTGGCGTTCTTCAACCAGGGCGAAGTGTGTACCTGCCCATCCCGTGCGCTGGTGGAAGAGTCTATCTACGACGACTTCATGAAAGTGGTGATGAAGAAGGTCGCGTCGATCAAGCGTGGCGACCCGCTGGACACCGACACCATGGTCGGCGCCCAGGCGTCCGAGCAGCAGTTCGACAAGATCCTGTCGTACCTGGAAATCGCCAAGGGCGAAGGCGCCGAGTTGCTGGCCGGCGGCAAGGTCGAGAAGCTGACAGGTGATCTGGCCACCGGCTATTACATCCAGCCGACCCTGCTCAAGGGCACCAACAAGATGCGGGTGTTCCAGGAAGAAATTTTCGGCCCGGTGGTGAGCATCACCACCTTCAAGGATGAAGCCGAAGCCCTGGCGATCGCCAACGACACCGAGTTCGGCCTCGGCGCCGGCCTGTGGACCCGCGACATCAACCGCGCCTACCGCATGGGCCGGGCGATCAAGGCGGGCCGCGTGTGGACCAACTGCTACCACCTGTACCCGGCACATGCCGCGTTTGGCGGTTACAAGAAGTCCGGCGTCGGTCGTGAAACCCACAAGATGATGTTGGATCACTACCAGCAGACCAAGAACCTGCTGGTGAGCTACGACATCAATCCATTGGGCTTCTTCTAACCCAACACCGCCGGGGCGATAACCGCCCCCGTAGGAGCGAGCTTGCTCGCGAAGAACCTCAACGATTACGCGGATAGCCTGGCTCTGCGCGGTGCTCTGAAGTTTTTCGCGAGCAAGCTCGCTCCTACATTACCCGGCGACAACTTGTCGGGACCAAAACAATAAGAATGAAAGGTACTTTCCCATGCCTAGCGAACCCACTGGATCCTCCGTCGACTTCGAAAAAGTCGATTCCCAATACTTCCAACAACGCGAACTGAAAAAAGGCGCCGCCGGCTGGGTGCTGCTGGTCGGCCTTGGCGTTGCCTACGTGATCTCCGGCGACTACGCCGGCTGGAACTTCGGCCTGGCCCAGGGTGGCTGGGGCGGCATGTTCCTCGCCACATTGCTGATGGCCACCATGTACCTGTGCATGTGCTTTTCCCTGGCCGAACTGTCTTCCATGATCCCTACTGCCGGCGGTGGCTACGGTTTTGCCCGCAGCGCCTTTGGCCCTTGGGGCGGGTTCCTGACGGGCACCGCGATCCTGATCGAATACGCCATCGCCCCCGCCGCCATCGCGGTGTTCATCGGCGCCTATTGCGAGTCGTTGTTCGGCATCGGCGGCTGGATGATTTACCTGGCGTTCTACATCATCTTCATCGGCATCCATATCTTTGGCGTGGGTGAAGCCTTGAAGCTGATGTTTGTCATCACCGCCGTCGCCGCCATTGCACTGGGCGTGTTCCTGGTGTCGATGGTGCCGCACTTCAACGTCGCCAACCTGCTCGACATCCCGGTGACCGACGCCAAGGGCGCCAGCACCTTCCTGCCATTCGGCTACGTCGGCGTGTGGGCAGCGATTCCCTATGCGATCTGGTTCTTCCTGGCGGTAGAAGGCGTGCCGCTGGCGGCCGAAGAAACCAAGAACCCGAAGCGCGACCTGCCTCGCGGCCTGATCGGCGCCATTGTGGTGCTGACCAGTTTTGCCCTGCTGATCCTGGTGATTGCACCGGGCGGCGCCGGCACCTACGCGCTGATCAAGTCCGGCAACCCGCTGGTTGAAGCGTTGGCGCTGTCTTACGGCGGCTCGACGTGGATGGGCAGCTTCGTCAACCTGGTCGGCCTGGCGGGCTTGATCGCCAGCTTTTTCTCGATTATCTACGCCTATTCGCGGCAGATCTTCGCGTTGTCCCGCGCCGGCTACCTGCCGCGCAAACTGTCCCAGACCAACAAAAGCAAGGCGCCGGTCCTGGCGCTGGTGATCCCCGGCATTATCGGTTTCGGCCTGTCGCTGACCGGCCAGGGCGACCTGCTGATTCTGGTGGCGGTGTTTGGCGCGACCATTTCCTACGTGCTGATGATGGCCGCGCACATCACCCTGCGCATCCGTCGCCCCAAAATGGATCGTCCGTACCGCACGCCGGGCGGCATCTTTACCTCCGGCGTGGCCCTGGTATTGGCCTGCGTGGCCGTGGTGGCGGGCTTTCTGGTCGACCCGCGAGTGGTGATTGGCGCTGCAATCATCTATGGAGTATTAATTGCTTACTTTGCTTTCTACAGCCGGCATCACTTGGTAGCAGGCACGCCGGAAGAAGAGTTCGCGGCGATCCAGGCCGCAGAGGCCGCCTTGCACTGACTGCCGTAAACCTCGACGCGGGCGCCTTACCCATATTTGCCCGCGTCATCAAGGAGACACTGTATGGCAAGTTTTTCCCACGCGGTGGGCGCATCGACCTACCGCTTCGACAGCCTCAAGGACGTGATGGCCAAGGCCAGCCCCGCCCGTTCAGGCGACTTCCTCGCTGGCGTCGCCGCACAGAACGATGGCGAGCGGGTGGCGGCGCAAATGGCCTTGGCGAATATCCCGCTGAAGCACTTCCTGCAAGAGGCGCTGATTCCCTATGAAAGCGACGAAGTCACCCGACTGATCATCGACACCCACGATAAACAGGCGTTTACCGCCGTCAGCCACCTGACCGTCGGCGGCCTGCGCGACTGGCTGCTCAGTGACGCAGCCGATGAACAATCCCTACGCGCCTTGGCGCCAGGGCTGACACCAGAAATGGCCGCCGCCGTGTCGAAGATCATGCGCGTGCAAGACCTGGTGCTGGTCGCGCAGAAGATCCGCGTGGTCACCCGGTTTCGCGGCACCATGGGCCTGCGCGGCCGCTTGTCGACCCGCCTGCAACCGAACCACCCCACCGACGAACCGGCGGGCATCGCGGCGAGCATTCTCGACGGCCTGTTGTACGGCAACGGCGACGCCATGATCGGCATCAACCCGGCCACCGACAGCATCGCCTCGATCTGCGCGATGCTGGAGATGCTCGACGCGATCATCCAGCGTTACGAAATCCCCACCCAGGCCTGCGTGCTGACCCACGTCACCACCTCCATCGAAGCCATCAACCGTGGCGTGCCGCTGGATCTGGTGTTCCAGTCGATCGCCGGCACCGAGGCGGCCAACGCCAGTTTCGGCATCAGCCTGAGCGTGCTGCAGGAGGGCTACGAAGCAGGCCTGAGCCTGAACCGTGGCACCCTCGGGCAAAACCTGATGTATTTCGAAACCGGCCAGGGCAGCGCCTTGTCGGCCAACGCGCACTTCGGCGTCGACCAGCAAACCTGTGAAACCCGCGCCTACGCCGTGGCCCGGCACTTCAAGCCGTTTCTGGTGAACACCGTGGTCGGTTTTATCGGCCCCGAGTACCTGTACAACGGCAAACAGATCATCCGCGCCGGCCTCGAAGACCACTTCTGCGGCAAGCTGCTGGGGGTGCCGATGGGTTGCGACATCTGCTACACCAACCACGCCGAAGCCGACCAGGACGACATGGACACCCTGCTGACCCTGCTGGGCGTGGCCGGGATCAACTTCATCATGGGCATTCCCGGTTCCGACGACATCATGCTCAACTACCAGACCACCTCGTTCCACGACGCCCTGTACGCCCGCCAGACATTGGGTTTAAAGCCGGCGCCGGAGTTTGAACAGTGGCTGGCGAACATGGGCATTTTCACGCAAGCCGACGGCAAAGTGCGCTTCGGCAACAGCCTGCCACCGGCGTTTCGCCACGCCTTGGCGCAATTGGGATGAAGGAGCCGCCCGTGCAACCAGACTTACCCGAAAACCCGTGGCTGGAACTGCGTCGCCTGACCCCGGCGCGCATCGCCCTGGGCCGTACTGGCACCAGCATCCCCACCAGCGCACAGTTGGACTTCCAATTTGCCCACGCCCAGGCGCGGGACGCGGTCCACCTGCCCTTCGACCACGTCGGCCTCAGCACTCAGCTCGCCGAACGCGGGCGTGACAGCCTGTTGCTGCACAGCGCCGCCGTCGACCGCCACAGCTACCTGCAACGCCCGGACCTGGGGCGGCGCCTGAGCGATGAGTCGGCCCAGGCCCTGCGCGACCATGCGGCGGCCAACCCGGGCGGCATCGACCTGGCCGTGGTGGTGGCCGATGGTCTGTCGGCGCTGGCGGTACATAAACACACGTTGCCGTTTCTCACGCGCATGGAGGAACAGACCCACGCCGAAGGCTGGTCCTTGTCACCGGTGATCCTGGTGGAACAGGGCCGCGTCGCGGTGGCCGATGAGATTGGCCAGCTACTCGGCGCCAAGATGGTGGTGATCCTCATCGGTGAACGACCGGGGCTCAGTTCGCCGGACAGCCTGGGCCTGTATTTCACCTACAACCCCAAGGTTGGCCTCACCGATGCGTACCGCAACTGCATCTCCAACGTGCGCCTGGAGGGTTTGAGTTATGGCATGGCAGCCCACCGCCTGCTGTACTTGATGCGCGAGGCCTGCCGTCGGCAGTTGTCGGGGGTCAACCTCAAGGATGAGGCGCAGGTTCAGACCATCGAGTCAGATGACCCGGACTTGGTGAAAGGCAATTTCCTGCTCAGCCCGCCCACCGACTGATCCCCGCACGATTGCGCTTTTTCGCGTCTTTAGGCAGCATCGAGTCACGGCCGCTCGCGTGGTCATATACCATCTGGAAGTTGAGGCCTGGCATGCGGATCACTCAAGCGACCCTGGAACACCTGGACCTGTTGACCCCGTTATTCGTCAAATACCGCGAGTTCTACGGGGCGCTGCCGTTCCCGGACTCTTCGCGGGCGTTCCTGGAAAAACGCCTGCGCCGCAAGGAATCGGTGATCTACCTGGCCCTGGCCGATGACGACGACAAGCGCTTGCTCGGGTTCTGTCAGCTGTACCCGAGCTTTTCTTCGTTGTCGCTCAAACGGGTGTGGATCCTCAACGACATCTACGTCGCCGAAGACGCGCGCCGGCAACTGGTGGCGGACAACCTGATGCGCGCGGCGAAGAAGATGGCCAAGGAAACCCATGCGGTGCGGCTGCGGGTGTCGACCAGCAGCAACAATAACGTGGCGCAGAAGACGTATGAGTCGATGGGTTTTCGCGAAGACAGCGAGTTCAAGAACTACGTGTTGCCGATCAGCGAAGACTGACCCCATCCCCAAGCCCCCCCAAAGTCCCTGTGGGAGGAGCTTGCTCCCGATAGCCGTGGACCAGTCAGACTATTTATAACTGGCACGACCCGATCGGGGGCAAGCCCCCTCCCACATTTGGTTCTGTGGTGCTCTGGGAGCCGAGTGCCATGACATCACCCGCTACAAAACCCACACACTCTTTTCACTTCTCAATCCGTATAATGCCGACCTTTCAGGATTGTAAGAAGCGCGACAAATACTTGTAGCCTTATTACCCGAGCCTCCGCACAGGCCTGCTGAGTCGGGCCATTCACACAGGTGCCATCCATGGATTTCAACCCGCTTGACCTTATCCTGCATCTCGACGTCTACCTCGACCTGCTGGTAAAAAATTACGGTCTGTGGATCTACGCCATTCTGTTCCTTGTAATCTTTTGCGAAACCGGCCTGGTGGTCATGCCGTTCCTGCCGGGTGATTCATTACTGTTCATTGCCGGCGCGGTGGCGGCGGGTGGCGGCATGGACCCGGTCTTGCTCGCCGGTCTATTGATGTTGGCGGCGATCCTCGGCGATAGCACCAACTATGTGATCGGGCGAACAGCCGGCGAACGCTTGTTCAGCAACCCGAACTCGAAAATCTTCCGCCGCGACTACCTGCAAAAAACCCACGACTTCTACGACAAGCACGGCGGCAAAACCGTGACCCTGGCGCGTTTCCTGCCGATCCTGCGCACCTTTGCGCCGTTCGTCGCCGGTATCGCGAAAATGCCCTACCCGCGCTTCTTCGGCTTCAGCGTGCTGGGCACCGTCTTCTGGGTTGGCGGCCTGGTAACCCTGGGTTACTTCTTCGGCAACGTGCCGTTCATCAAGAAAAACCTCTCGCTGCTGGTGGTGTTCATCATCCTGCTGTCGCTGGTGCCGATGATCATCAGCGTGTTCCGCAGCCGCTTTGGTCGCACGTCCACCGAAGCCAAGTCGCAGTAACCTGCGATGTGGTCCCTCAGCGCCTGGCGTCGCCGGCGCCTGTTGGCCAGGCACCCGATTGCCGATGACACCTGGCAGCGGGTGCGCGAGCACCTGACCTTCCTCGACGGCATCAGCGCCGAGCAAGACCAGTGGCTGCGCGAAGCCTGCGTGGTGTTTCTCGCCGAAAAACACCTCACCGCCCTGCCCGGCGTCGAGCTGCACCAGGAACAACGCCTGCTGCTCGCCGCCCAGGCGCAACTGCCACTGATGAACCTCGGCGACCTCGACTGGTATCAGGGCTTCCACGAGATCGTGCTGTACCCCGACGACTTCCTCAGCCCGCAACGTCATCGCGATGCCAGTGGCGTCGAGCACGAGTGGGACGGCGAGCACAGCGGCGAAGCCTGGCAACAAGGCCCGGTGATCCTCGCCTGGCCCGGCGTGCTGGCCAGCGGCAACTGGGAAGGCTACAACCTGGTGATCCACGAACTGGCGCACAAGCTCGACATGCTCAACGGCGACGCCAACGGCCTGCCGCCCCTGCACCACGACATGCGCGTGCAAGACTGGGCCCGCGTGATGCAAGGCGCCTACGATGAGCTTAACCGTCAACTGGACGCCAACCCCGACGCCGAAACCGCCATCGACCCCTACGCCGCCGAAAACCCGGCGGAATTTTTCGCGGTCACCAGCGAATATTTTTTCAGCGCGCCAGATTTATTGGTGGAAAGTTATCCACAGGTGTACGCCCAACTCAGTCATTTTTACCGCCAGGACCCTCTGGCCCGCCTCGCGCAGCTGCAAGCGCACGACCCGCGTTATCAGCCACAAGGCGAATGACTGTACGACGTCTGGTGCATGGCATCGGCGTCAGAATATGCCTATAATCGCCGCCACTTTTAGGCCAATCCGGCCATGTACATGGCCAACTACGGGGGCAACGCCCAATGAGCTACAGCAAGATTCCGGCTGGCAAAGACCTGCCGAACGACATCTACGTCGCCATCGAGATTCCGGCCAACCACGCGCCGATCAAATACGAAATCGACAAAGACAGCGACTGCCTGTTCGTTGACCGGTTCATGGCCACCCCGATGTTCTACCCGGCCAACTACGGTTTCATCCCCAACACCCTGGCTGACGACGGCGACCCCCTCGACGTGCTGGTCGTAACCCCTTACCCGGTTACTCCAGGCTCGGTTATCCGCGCGCGTCCAGTCGGCATCCTGAACATGACCGACGACGGCGGCGGCGATGCCAAAGTCATCGCAGTGCCCCACGACAAGCTGTCCCAGCTGTACGTGGACGTGAAGGAATACACCGATCTGCCGCCACTGCTGCTGGAACAGATCAAGCACTTCTTCGAGAACTACAAAGACCTCGAAAAAGGCAAATGGGTGAAGATCGACGGTTGGGGCAACGCAGACGCCGCCCGCGCCGAGATCATGAAGTCGGTCGCCGCCTACAAAGGCTGATACCGGCTCCTCATTGCTGCGGCAATCAAAAAGCCCCGATCATTCAGGGCTTTTTTTGTGGAAAAACTTAAACACCAAGTTCAATTATTAACACTCTATGTTGAACTAAGCAGCGCCAACGAAAGATCAGGCTACAACTAAGTAAAAACCTACACCGGCAATTGAACGCATAGTTTATTTGATCTATTTTCCCGGCCAGTAAACTCAGCGTTTATGAATACATCAGGTGATCGCTTAAAAGCGCTATTACGGGAAGTTCATCTTTCCGCTTCCGACTTCGCCAAGAACCGCGGCGTCACGCCTCAGCACGTGAACAACTGGTTCAAACGCGGTGTTCCCATGGGCCGACTCAACGAAATCGCAGAACTGCTGTGCGTCTCCAGCCGCTGGCTGCACGCCGGTGTAGGCCCTAAACACCCACCGGCCAACTTCCTGTTGGACGCTCAAGATGCAAGGAAAGCATTGCCCACCCGCGAAGAAAGCGGCAAATACCTCACAGGCCCCGCCCGTTCCCCGGAAACAATCGATGTGGAGATCACCCTCCATCCGTCCTTCACCTCAACCGAACGCATCCGCCTCTCCCGTCACACCCTCGACACCTTAAACGTAAACCCCGACCGCGCCCTCGGCGCCTACATGGTCGATAACAGCATGGTCGACATCATCCAACAAGGCGCCACCCTCGCCATCGACCGCGGCCGCACCCAAATCGTCGACGGCGAAATCTACGCCGTCGAACACGACGACATGCTGCGCATCAAATACCTCTACAACCGCCCCGGCGGCGGCCTGCGCATGCGCAGCCACAACGCCGGCGAACACCCCGACGAATACCTGACCTTCGATCAACGCTTCGAACAGAACTTCCAGATCGTCGGCTGGGTGTTCTGGTGGTCCACCCTCAACAACCGCCGCCCACCCGTGCCGCTGGATGAACACCTGCTGGGCTGGGAAGGCTCTAAATCGGATACGGAGGTGGGCAACTGAGGTGAATATGGGTATCATGCGCCGCACATTTGGCAGGGGCTGGTTTTAGGCCATTCACCCTGCCAGGCGATGCGGAAAAACGCCCGCGGATGCCCTGACTATTCAGCCAGACGCGATGTTGGCTGAGCGATTTGAAGGCTGGTGAGGTTTGTCAAAAACAAGCTGAGGCGGTCCCCGAGAAGCCGGCCACAAGCCGGCTTTTTAATGCGCTAAGTATTTGTAAAATAAGAATTTTTATTCAGAGTTTTACTCAGCCCACACTTCAGCCCATACACCAGTGAGCTTGATTTGGGATGGCAAATGTCTGCCGTCCGTGCCGATGGTGCCTTCCAGCCATAGCAAAACAACCTGTACTAAGTGACCCAAAGGAAAAAGGGTGCGCGTTGAATCTCAACCACAGACCCTGCATCGCGTCCATCATAGGCGCTGGTTACCGGTATGAGGTTCATTGCTTGCCTGGGTCAGTTTTCAATCAGCCCCAACAACTTACGCTTCTTTTCGGTAATATTCGTTAACTCAGGACTGAAGGTCAGGAAATGGATATCACCCCCCTCATTGCGCAGGTCCTGGGCACGCTGCCCTTGTTTATCCCGCTGATGCAACGGATCGGCCTACTAAAATCGTATTCGGCTGACCGCACCATTCGCTACACCGCCCCCTTCACGCTCGCCAACCGAGAAGCCGACTGCCGCATAGCCTGGGCTTTTTTCGAGTGCGCGACATCTCCCCCTGGACTTTCTTCCGTGCCTGATTCTGGAGTTTGCAAATGATTAGCCAATACCTTGAGGGTGCCCTGAGATCCGCCTCAGCGGGCACCATGACTGAGTTGTTCATCTGGGTAATGTTGGCAATCTTTGCCATGGCAATCATCCAAGGCAAAACTGGCAAGCACGGCTTTTTTGTCGAACATGCACCCGCTGTACTGGTATCGCTGGGCATTCTGGGTACCTTTATAGGTATCGTTATCGGTTTGCTAGACTTCAATGCACACGACATCAAGAGCAGCATTGAAGACCTGCTCGATGGTCTGAAAACCGCATTTATCACAAGCCTGGTCGGCATGACGCTATCAATTGTGCTGAAGGCTTTGGATGCTTGGTGGTTTGAGCCCGCGCGCGGGAAGGCAGAGCAGCCTGACTTAGTTACACCTGAGCATATCTACGGCGTAATGAGCCGACAGGAAAAGCTGTTAGAGGCGCTTAATCACTCCCTCGCGGGCAGTGAGGAAGGCTCGGTAGCGGGGCAACTGAAGTTATTGCGATCAGATATGGGCGACTTCCGGAATGGCTTGGATCGTGGACAACACGAGTTTCAGGACAAGCTTTTTAAACACTTGGTTCTGTTTAGCGAGATGCTGGCGCAATCTGCCACAGAGACGGTGATCAATGCACTTCGACAAGTGATACAGGACTTCAATAAGCACTTGGTGGAGCAGTTTGGCGACAACTTCAAGGCGCTTAATGAGTCTGTCGGCAAGATGGTGGACTGGCAAGAGCAGTACAAGCAGCATGTAGAAGTGTTGGAGGCACGTATCGAAATGGCTGTCCGTGAACTTGAACGTACTGCTACAGCTAATGAGGCTATCAGCCGTTCGTTGACGACATCTGAACAATCCATTGGCTCAATTGATAATCACTGCCAGAGTATTCCAACGGCTATCGGCCAGCTAGAGCCAGTACTGCAGGTCAATCAGCACCAAATTCAGGAACTGCAACGACATCTGGATGTGTTCATTGCTATGCGCGATAAAGCCACGAGCGCGGTGCCAGAACTGCAACAGCATATGGATACTCTCTCTAAGGCGCTCTCAGATGGCATGCAGGGCGTCATATCTACCATGCACGAGGGTTCAATGGAGTTCGGACGCTCGGTTGATCTCACCAATACAGCCTTGACCGAGGCCTCGCATGTGATCAGCAGCCAAACGGAACAGATCAACGAGAATATGAAGGATGCAGCGCAGGAGTTCGGTTCCTCTGTGCGTGGCACCCTAGAAAGCATGCTGCATAATTCGAAGGCGCTGGAGCAGCAAATGGGGCTGGCGATCGAGCAGGCGTCTGGCTCATTGACGGAAACATTTAAACAAGCGACCGGTAAGATTCAAGACAGTCTTACATCGACAGTTGATGCCGCGATGAATACGTTGCGCTCAACCGTAGAGGGCAACCTCAGCCAGACTGAATCGCTGATTCAAGGCTCTGCTAACCGCACTATGGGGTCCGTGGAAGCTCAGGTCAGAGAGGCCACCGAGCGGGCTAACGCATCTCTGCAAGCGCAGCTTAATGCTATGGATCAAGCCATCGGGCGTGAGTTAGAGAAAGTCTTCAGGGAAATGGGATCGGCCCTGGCCACTATCTCTCGCCGGATTGCTGATGATCATGCAGAACTGGTTAGCAGGGTGCGTTCGTAATGAGCTCTCTGGACAATGTGTTCCGCAGTCGGCACTCGAAAAAGGAGGATGCCGAGCACTGGATTGGCATTTCCGATTTGATGTCCGGACTAATGATGATGTTCTTGTTCATCGCTGTTGCCTACATGTACTACGTGCAGGTCGAGCGAGAAAACATCAAGGAGATCGCGGTCGCCTATAAGGACACGCAAGTAGCAATATACAATGACCTAAACAATGAGTTTAGGAGTGACCTCCCACGCTGGAATGCGTCGATAGATCGCAACACTCTGCAAGTGATCTTCAACAATCCCGAGGTACTGTTTCGCTCAGGCTCGCCGGAGCTAAGTACACAGTTCCAAGCAATGCTCTCCGACTTCTTTCCACGTTATGTGGCTGTGCTTTCCCGCTACAGGGGGGCGATTGATGAGATTCGTATCGAAGGGCATACCAGCAGTGATTGGGGAACGCTGCATGGTGATGAAGCCTATTTTCCGAACATGGCGCTGTCACAGGATCGGACGCGCTCGGTGCTGCAGTACGTACTATCGAAGTTGACATCTGGAGCAGATAGGGACTGGGTCCGTTCGAGCTTTGCGGCAGTAGGTTACTCCTCGTCAAGGCGCCTTGTGGATGCAAGTAGCACCGCTGAAGACGCCGCACGCTCCCGACGCGTTAACTTTCGGGTGATCACTAACTCCGAGCTGCAGATCCGCACAATCATTGAGAGACTCGATGGAAATCAACATTGATTTTTCCGGGCTATGGGCTCAGGTCAAACGGCTAAATGCGGAGACCGTTGATTTCGATTGGACGGCGGCCGCACAGCTTGACCCTATCGATATCGCGCTGTTGGAGGGGCGCGAGGTTCAGCTCGACGATTTGAATGTCATTAACGGGCTGCTGAGTGTCGATGGCCGTCAGGTGTTGCTGTACATCCCTGACCAATTCGCCCCAGTGGACGTAGTGCAGCTGTCTCCAGATAAAGGTAAGCGTTTCCATGTGGCGGACTGCAAAACGCTGAACGACATGCGCAGCAAAGGACGCTTTGAACGCTATGTGGTTACTAATAATTTGAGCGGGATTTTCCCGATTAGTGGCAAAAGCAGCCGTGGTGTTCGTGAGGAACTGGATTCTCGTCTGCTTGTATGTAAAAACTGCCTAGAAAAGCTCAATTACCAGAATTACTGCCATGAGGGCACACGCTCGACTATCTGGAATGGGTTTGAGATTGGCAAATTCTTTGAAACTTACAGTACGAGCTTTCGCCACCTACCGCGCAGCTTGACGCAGCGTGCTCTCGGGAATGATTACACCAAGGACTGGGCTGAAATTTCTGCGGATGTGAGGCGGCGTTGTGGATTCACTTGCGAGGCGTGTGCTGTGAGCCTCACAGAGCATCGTCACTTACTGCACGTTCATCACATCAACGGCGTAAAACAGGACAACAGCACGGTAAACCTTCGCCCCCTCTGTGCTGACTGTCACCGTAAACAGCCGCTGCACGATCACATGTTTATCTCGACTCAAAACATGCAGATACTTAATCGTTTGCGTCGTGAGCAGAGCATCGTTGCTGGCGACTGGAAGCAGGCTCTGGCACTAGCCGATCTTGCAGTGCATGGCGGGCTTATGCACGGTCGGCACAAAGGTTTTGGGGTTCCTGTGATTGGTTACGAAGTCATGAATGCCCAGGAACTGGTGGTCACAGAGGTTGCGGCTGCATGGCCCGAGCAGCGTATAGCTATGTATGTTGCCGACGCCCCTGCCATTGAGGGTTGGGCTGTACTAAATCCGGTTGAGTTTATTGATAAATATTGAACTGTTGCCGTGATGGTTGTTTTTTTGTGGTGGTGTGCACATGGCAACGGAACGAAATTCATAATGGCGGCGGTTGCAGACTCTGAGTGCAACACGGTTACCTTGGCCAAGTATGGATTGATCAATTTAGAGCGTCCATTTCCGCTGAGCAGAAGCACTTCCCAAACCTCGCGGACCTACGGCCCCCCTAATTCTGACCTTCCGCAGGGTTTGCATTCCCATAGGGCTAGCTTACGCAAGCACGTTAGCTGAAAATCAGGCAAGGGGCGCGATGATTGAAAATGCTTCAGCACTGTTTAGTCAAATCATGACAGGCACGTTGTTATCAAGGATGGTGGGATGAGTGACATACAGCTTTTTCGCTTGGGTGGCGCAGGCATTGCCTGTGAGTTGCCGGGGCGTGCGGTCGCGGTAGAAAAGCACCTACAAAACTTAATCGAATCCCAGATGGAGACCTTCCTAGGGGTGCGATTTATTGCGACTGAGTACACCACAGGTAAGACCCATAAGGGCCGTATCGACTCTCTAGGTCTGGACGAGAACGGGTGCCCGGTGATTATCGAATACAAGCGCCACAGTAACGAAAATGTGATCAATCAGGGACTGTTCTATCTCGACTGGTTGCTGGATCACCAGGCTGAGTTTCGCTGGCTGGTGATGGAAAAACTAGGTAAGGATGCGGCAGAGCAAATTGAGTGGAGCGGCACACGACTGTTATGTATAGCCGCAGACTTCACCCGCTACGACCAGCATGCCGTACAGCTGATTCAACGCAACATTGAGCTTATCCGCTACAAGCTATTTGGAGATGATCTGCTTCTGCTTGAGCTGGTCAATGTGGTGAGCGTGGCGGATACCTCCGCTACAGCTAAGTCTGTGGACAGTGGCGCAGATAAACCTGCATCTATCAGTAAGGACAAGACTTGGCAGGAGCAACTAGCCCAAGCCCCGTCGGAAATCGCTGCGCTTTTCGAGCAAACGACCAGCTACCTGCATTCCCTCGGCGATGATGTACAAGAAAAGCCCCTTAAGCTCTACCTGGCATTTCGCCGCCTGAAGAACTTCGCGAGCGTAGTGGTGCAGTCTAAGCGGCTGCAGCTTTACCTCAAACTCAATCCCGATTCGGTCGAGCTTATCGAGGACTTCAGCCGAGATGTGCGCTTCATCGGTCACTGGGGCACCGGCGATTTGGAACTGAGCCTGCGCACCCAGGCCGACTTGGAAAGGGCCAAAGCATTGATTGAACGCAGCTATCAGGAGAACTAATTTCGAGATAGCCGAATCTGCGGAAGGCGCCCCCCTCTAATTCGCCACGTAAGCAGGCAGAGTTGATGATCCTCTAAAAGCTCACGGAGGTCACTGGCCTGCTCATTTTGGTTATGATCAGCTCTCCATGGATGACCTTCGGTGCAGGACCTCATGTAAGCGCCAGCAATCCAGCCGTGCCGTAGGTGGCTCACAATCACCAACGCGGGACACCGAGTCAGTTGGATACGTATCGGTAGATCAGCTCTGGAAGTCTCGGGCAAGCATGGTGGACGCTATCTGCGCATTCCACGCCATCCGGCCACCCAGCCCACCAACATCCGGCCACCTATTCCACGCTCATCCGGCCGGGCAGTCGGAGCGCAGCGACGCAGGCTTGCATTGTTAGTCTGAAGTCTCTGTCGCCGTCAATTTCGTTGCGCGTCTGCGCATCGATTCGCCCTTCAGTTCGATCCGATAAGCGTTATGTACCAGCCGGTCGAGGATCGCATCGCCCAGGGTCGGATCGCCGATCAGTGCGTGCCATTTGTCCACCGGCATCTGGCTGGTTACCAGCGTCGAGCGGTTGCCGTAGCGGTCGTCCAGCAGTTCAAGCATGTCGCGCCGCTGAGCAGCGGTAAACGGCGCCAAGCCCCAGTCATCCAGGATCAGCAGGTCGGTCTTGGCGTAGCCGGCCATTAGCTTGGCGAAGCGGCCGTCGCCGTGTGCCAGGCCCAGTTCTTCCATCAAGCGCGGCAGGCGCAGATAGCGCACGCTGTAACCGTCGCGGCAAGCTTTATGAGCCAGCGCGCAGGCGAGCCAGGTTTTGCCTACGCCCGTCGGCCCGCCGATGATCAGGTTCAGGCCATCGCGCAGCCACTGGCCGCTACCCAGTTGCAGGATCAGCGCCTTGTCCAGGCCACGAGGGCTGCGGTAATCGATGTCTTCCAGGCAGGCGTTATGGCGCAGTCGTGCGGCTTTGAGGCGAGTCGTCAGGCGGGCGTCTTCGCGCTCGGTCAGCTCGCGGTCGACCATCAGGCCGAGGCGTTCGTCGAAGCTGAGATCGTTGATGTCGGGCGTTGCGTGTTGTTCGCCAAGCGCCTTGATCATGCCGTGCAGGCGTAGGATTTGCAGCTTGTCGAGGGTCGGGTTAGGCAGCATGTTCGTGCTCCTTTTTCAGTCAGTGGTAGTAGCCAGGGCCGCGCAGATTGATATGTTCATCGGGCAGTAACGGCAGGTTTTGCTGGGCAAGAGGTAGCCGTTCCAGGCCTTGGCGCAGGATCGATTCGAGGCTCTTGTAACTGCATGCGCCTAGGGCCAGCGCACGTTGGCAAGCGGCTTCCAGCCGCTCTTCGCCGTGCTGTTTGCTCAAGCGCAGGATGCCCAGACAGGCGCGGAAGCCATGCTGCGGATGGATTCGGCGTTCGAGGATGTAGGCGATGACACCGGCCGTATTCGGGCCCGTCTGCTCAGCCCAGCGGATCAGCCGCTGGGGCGTCCACTCGGCGTGTTCGCGGTGACTTTTGGGCATGTGCTCGGTGTGGGTAGTGTGGCGGCCTTTGTGCGGCGAGCGCAGATGGCTGGCCACGCGCTGGTTGGCGTGGAAGCACTCGACGGTCTGCGCGGTCAGGCGTACTTCGAGTTGGTGTTTCACCAGTTGGTACGGCACGGAGTAAAAATGGCCGTCGACTTCGACGTGGTAGTCGATGTGGACTCGCACCTTTTTCCATTCGGCGTAGACATACGGATGTTCTGGTAGCGGTTGCAGCGCGGGTTGGTCGATGGTCTCGAAGGCCGAGCGGCGTGAGCCGGGCAGTTTCTTGAAGGGCTTCTGATTGAGGCGATCCAGCAGCAGTCCGATGGCGGTGTTGAGTTCACCCAGCGAAAAGAACTGCCGATTGCGCAGCACCGCCAGGATCCAGCGCTCGACCACTTGAACACCGACTTCGACCTTGGCTTTGTCCTTGGGTTTTCGTGAGCGAGCGGGCAATACGGCGACGCCGTAGTGCTCGGCCAGATCGCGGTAGCTGGGGTTGATATCGGGCTCGTAACGGTGCGCCTTGGTCACGCCACTGCGCAGATTGTCGGGCACCAGGATCTGTGCGGTGCCGCCGAAAAAGCAAAACAGCGGGCATGCGAGCCCAGCCAGTCGGGCAGTTTCTGCGACCAGGTCGCCTCGGCGAAGGTGTAGCTGGAGGCGCCGAGGACGGCGACGAAGATCTGGGCCTGGCGGATCTCTCCGGTTCGCCGGTCGATGATCGGCACGGTCTGACCCGCGTAATCGACGAACAGCTTTTCGCCGGCGCGATGTTCCTGGCGCATGACCACGTCGACCTTGGCGGCCCAGAGCCGGTAGTGCTCGCAGAACCAGCTGTATTGGAAGCCTTGCGGATGGGCGAGTCGATATTCTTGCCAAAGCAGGGCCAGGGTTACGCCGGGGCGGCGCAACTCTGCGTGGACATGAGTCCAGTCCGGCATCGGACGTTGATCGCTGGGGACGTCGGGTGGTGGCGGAAAAAGACGCTGCTGCAACTGCGCCTCGCTCGCCGCACACGGCCAAGTCAGCCCGCTGGCAGCAAAGCGATTGAGGTACTCACCGATAGTTGCGCGACCCACCTGCAAGCTGACAGCGATCTGGCGAGCAGATAGGCCGACCTCAAACTTGAGACGTAGCACTTCCTTAATTTTACGCATGGATAACCGCTCCACGACGACCTCTCTGCTTCGATAAAAGAGGTCGATGGTAGTGAATTAATCCTGCGTTGCTGCCTGCCTTGTGGGTGGCCGGATGGCCGTGGAACGGGTGGCCGGATCATCGTGGAATCAGTGGCCGGATGTTCATGGAATGGGTGGCCGGATGCCCGTGGAATCCGCACGCTATCGACGGCTCAACAGCTTGATCGCCGGAAAACTGCTTAGCTGCGGCAAAACCTTCCCGGCGAAACCTCGCCAGCATTTCGTCGTAGTTGGTCAGCGTCTGGGTATTGAATCGCAGCCGCAAAGCTGTTCCCTGGTAAGAAGTCAACCGATCATGTTTGCCCGTGTGATCGAGCAGGAGTCCGGCACCATCGCTGGCTATAAAAAAGCTACCGCCGGCACGGCAAATACGGCTAGTCATATACAAGCCGAAACCGGAGTTTTGCCACGCGTCGTTAGGGCGTTTTTTTACACCGCGGTACTCTTGCCCGATATCCCAGGTAGCAGAGCCAAATGTAGTGCATCACGGTCGCTGGCAATGTTTAGGTACGGGTTGTTTCGCAAACCGAAACGGACACCATGCCCTACATCAAGGATCGCCACCTCCACCATGTTCTGGCTTGGCCAATACTGGCCACAATATTCGATGAACTCCGAGCCAGAATGCTCAACCACATTGCGCATGGCAGTCGCTGCGTGCGCCTTGTAACTGCTGACCAACCTGTTGCAGTTCACCCCGGACCTGGCCCAGCATGCTCTGGCTTTCACTCAGGCGCGTTTCGGTGCCTTGCAGCGCTTGGCGCGTGTTATCCAAATCGCTCTGGGCATGATTAAGCCGCTCTTTGCAGAAGGTGTAATCCTGCTGGGTATGCTCGAGTTGCTGGCGGGTGCTTAACAGGTCGCGCTGGGTCTGGTTGACCAGGGCGCCAATGTCGTCCCCCAGCGCGGCAACGTCTTCGCAGAAGCTGACATAACGCGTACTGAGTTCGTCAATAAGCGCGTCGCTTTTCTCCGAGAACACCGCCTGGATATCACTGACGGTGGCCTGGTTTCTTTTGATCAGCGCCTGGCGTTTCTTTTCTTCAAACAGAATGCGCAGGCTTTCAATGATCGTGCTTTTCCCAGCGTTTGTTTCGCCGAAGAAGGCGATGGTGAAGTTGTCCCACTCGGCATGTTTCTCGAGATAGGTAATCTCGGAGTCGAACCGCAACTTCATTTCGCCGAGTTTTTCTTTAACGCTGGCGAGGTGGGCATTGCCCTTGTCGTTACTGACATCAAGCCTGGAAACGTCTTCCAGTGCAGTGGCGATATCACTCGCCACACGCGCATACAGCTTGGAGAAATCCTGAGCCTTACTCATATCGTCCCTTAATAATGTATCCAGGTGTACTACGCTTCAGGTGGACAAGTTGCATTTTGCCATCATCGGTGTCAAGTTGATCGGCAGTACACTGCAAGATCCAATTAGCGGCGGTCCGGCTAAGACGTTCCCAGGCTACTCTTCCTGCGCAATCACCCCCTGCAAAATCCCCACCTTCGTCTGCAACTGCTTGATATGCGCCTTCTCAGCGCGCAGCGCAGAACGCAACTCCCGGTTCTCAGCCTCATAGATCCGCCCCCAGCGCGCGTTCCGGCGGCAGGTAAGCGCCATTTTCCAGAGTTCACGCAGCCTCAAGTATTGCAGCAGGAGCACCAGCAGGATGCTCCCCAACACTACCAATGCCCCTGTCGACACTGCTTCTGCCATAGTCATGCGTACTTCCTTGCGTATACCCAATTTGTTTAAACGACAGCCACACGATATGTAGCAATAGACGACAGGTCTAGAATGTAGACTTATACAGGTAAAGTATTCGCACACGTCACGAGGGGATGGAACGCATGCATTGCATTGAACAGGTTTGCTGAGACCTGGCACTTCGCCACTGCTTGATCGAGATTGTCGCCCGGCAGGAGGGCCGGCAGACCACGGGGCACTTGATCCAGAGCGTTGGTAGCAAAAGCCGGCAGGCCGCCAACGACATCAATATGCACATCACCGAACATGCGCCTCAAAACCTTACACATGACAAAAAAAATAACCGGCTACGTGCCAAGCAAAACGTTCCAGCCGCTGTTCATCGGTGACGAATCTCAAGCACTTGAGACCGGGGTTTTATGAGTAACGGGGCAAAACGTGGGGCAAGCCGCATCGTGCTATTGCCCTTGACTCTCCCCTATACGGCAGCCCCTACCCTGCAACCCCGTTTCAGGACTCATCCCCATGGCTCAGCGCATTCTGGTCATCCTCGGCCATCCCTCCAGCACCAGTTTCTGTTCGGCACTGGCGGACACCTACATCCAATCGGCCAAAAACGCCGACCATGAAGTACGCGTCCTACGGCTGGGCACGCTGACTTTCGACCCGGTGCTGCATCACGGTTACACCGACATTCAAGCCCTGGAAGCCGATTTGCTCGGTGCCCAGGCAGATATCCTGTGGGCCACCCATTTGGCGTTTGTCTTGCCGATTTGGTGGGGTGGTATTCCGGCGTTGATGAAGGGCTTTATCGATAGAGTTTTCCTACCCGGCTTCGCCTTCAAGTACCGTGCAGGCAAGGCATTTCCCGACAAGCTGCTGCATGGCCGAACCGCACACTTGCTGGTGACGCTCGATACGCCGCCATGGTATTACCGCTGGTTCTACCGCATGCCGGGCATTCATCAGATGCGCAAGACGACGCTGGCGTTTTGCGGCATAACGGTGACCAAGACCTTGTTGCTCGGGCCGGTGCTGGGTTCCACGCCCGCGCAACGCGCTCGTTGGCTGACGCGGGCCGGCGGATTATTTGGAAAAGGGCGTTTTCATGTTCATCGGCAAAGCGGCGCAACTGTCGGGCACGACCATCAAGGCGATTCGTCACTATGAAGCGATCGGCCTGCTTCCCAGCCCGCAGAGAGCGGGGCGGTATCGGGTCTATTCGGCGCAGAGTGTCGAGCTGCTGATGTTGATCAAGTGTGCTCAGCAACTGGGTTTCAAGCTCAAGGAGCTACAGGCCATTTTGCACGGGCACCAGGGCGACGCGCTGCCCTGGGAGCGCGCGAGCCAGGCGATTGCCCGCAAGCAGGAGGAGCTGGCGCTGCAGATGGCGGCACTGCAGAAGATGCAGGCCGGGCTGGTCGAGTTTGACGCGATGCTTAAACACTCAAACCAGAATTGTACGATAAGTACAAATTAGACAATAAATACAAATCAGGTTAGTGTCGCGCTTTCGTCCCGTTGATATTCAGGAGCGCGCCATGACCACACTCTCGGACTTCAAGCTTAAAACCTGCTTTCCCCCGCAGGAGCGTGCGTGATGAGCGCGGTGCCACTGGCGGTTTACGAACTCAGTGCATTGCGCGCCGCGCTGTCGCGCCAAGACATGCTGCACGCGGTGGAACAGGCATTGATCAGTCACGCCGACGGCCGCATCGTGGCCCCGCCGCCGGGGGTGTTGTTGTTTGAAAACCCGCCGGGGGACTGTCATATCAAGTCCGGCTACGCGAAAGACGGTTCGGTGTTTGTGGTCAAGCTGGCCATGGGCTTTTATGAGAATCCTTCCCGCGGCCTGGAGACCAATAATGGCCTGGTGCTGGTGTTCGATTCTCACACCGGCAAGACCCGCGCCATCCTCAACGACGAAGGCTGGCTGACCAGTTGCCGCACTGCCGCCGCCGGTGCCTTGGCCGCACGGGCCGGGGCGCCCGCACGGGTGAGCGCGCTAGGCATTCTCGGCAGCGGACATCAGGCGCAACTGCAGGCGCGCTGGGCCTGCGAACTGCTCGGAATCGAGCGTGTGGTGATCTGGGGACGCGCTCCCGAGCGGGCACAACACCTCGCCAACGCGCTGCAGCAAGCTGGGTTGAAAGCCCAAGCAGCCGACAGCGTTGAGGCTGTTTTCGCACAGTGCAATCTGGTGATTACCTGCACGCCGTCGACCCAGGCAATCGTACCGGCCGACGTGGTGCGTAAAGGCACTCATATTGTCGCCCTGGGCGCAGACAGCCCAGGCAAACAGGAACTGGACCCGTTGCTGCTGCAGAGGGCACGGGTGCTCATGACCGATGACCGGGCACAATGCCTGGACCATGGCGAAATGAGCCACGCAGTACGGGCCCATTTGATCAGCGACCAGGCCGACGTTTCCCTCGGCCATGTGCTGGCCGGTAAGGCACGCGGGCGTTTCCGCGACGATGACCTGACCATCGCCGACCTGACCGGCCTGGCCGCTCAGGACATCGCACTGGCGACCCTCGCGGTGCAGCGCATGCAAGCCGTGGACTGACAACTGTTCGGACGCCTGCGTACAATCACCGTTCCTTTTTCCTGTGCCCGGTTAACCCATGGTCGATATCGCATTCATCAAGGCAACCGCCGACGGCATCGCCGCCCTGCTCTATCCGGACCTGGAAGCCGTGGTACACGACCTGCACACCGGGCGCATTGCCCACATCGCCAATGGCTTTTCCCGACGTCAGGTCGGGGATGAATCGCTGATCACTGACCTGGCTGAGTTGGCTGCCGGACCCGACACCGTCGGGCCGTATGAAAAGACCGGGATCAACAGCCGTCAGTTACGTTCGATCTCCCTCGTCGCCCGTGCCGCCAACGGTGAACCCTGCGCCTTGCTGTGCCTGAACTTCGATGTGACCGCCCTGGCCCAAGTGCAGAAACTGATCAACGGCTTTGCCGTAGGCCAGCAGTCCCAGGGGCGCCCAGAATCGCTGTTCAGCGGCGACTGGCGGGAAAAACTCAATGAGATCATCGAAACCCTCGCCGCCGAAAATCATTTGAAACCCGCCGATTTCGGCCGTAGCGAAATCATCCAGGTGCTGGTGCAGGCGCGGGAGCACGGCCTGCTGGATGTGCGTAACTTTGTCGACTACGTCGGCGACTACTTCAAGATTTCCCGGGCCAGTGTGTATAACTATTTGCGCGCCGCGGCGGCGCAGTAACAGGCGACCGCGCAATCGGCTCAGTCGCCCCGTTCATTTGCCCCCATCCCCCATGTCTGCTAGTGTCGCGCCGGTTTACCGTCTACCGGAATAGCCGCCATGGCCCGCAAAAAAGTTGCACTCGATTTCGAACAATCCCTCGCCGACCTGCAAACCCTGGTCGAGCGTCTGGAGAACGGCGAGTTGTCGCTGGAAGACTCGCTGACGGCGTTTGAACAAGGCATCGGCCTGACCCGCGACTGCCAGAGCGCGTTAGCGCAGGCGGAGCAGAAGGTCCAGGTGTTGCTCGAACGCGACGGGGAGTTGGCCGAAGAACCTTTCGATGCGGAACAGCCCGAATGATCGACGCGTATCAGGCCAGTAGCCAAGCCCGGGTCAATGCGGCGCTGGAGCCCTTGTTTGTTGCGCCAAGCCCGGAAATGAAACGGCTCTACGAGGCCATGCGCTACAGCGTGATGAATGGCGGCAAGCGGGTGCGCCCGTTGCTGGCCTATGCGGCCTGCGAAGCCCTCGGCGCGCCTGCCGAACAAGCCAACGGCGCGGCCTGCGCGGTGGAGTTGATTCACGCCTATTCCCTGGTGCATGACGATTTGCCGGCGATGGACGACGATGACCTGCGTCGCGGCCAGCCGACCACCCATAAAGCCTTTGACGAAGCCTGCGCGATCCTCGCCGGCGATGGCCTGCAAAGCCTGGCGTTCAGCGCATTGCTCGACCCGAGTTTGAGCAGCGTGAATGCCGAGATCCGCTTGCGCATGGTCACCACCCTGGCGGTCGCCGCAGGCCCCGCCGGGATGGTCGGTGGCCAGGCCATCGATCTCGGCTCGGTGGGCCAGAAGCTCGATCAACAGGCCCTCGAACACATGCATCGGCACAAGACCGGCGCCCTGATCGAAGCCGCCGTCCACCTGGGCGCCTTGGCCAGTGGGCGTGCCGAAGCCGCGCAATTGGCGGCCTTGCAGGTTTACTCCGGGGCTATCGGCCTGGCGTTCCAGGTGCAGGACGACATTCTCGACGTAGAAAGTGACACCGCCACCCTGGGCAAACGCCAGGGCGCCGATATCGCACGGGACAAACCGACTTATCCTGCGCTGCTCGGGCTGGATGCCGCCAAGGCTTATGCCCTGGAACTGCGCGACCAGGCCCTGGCCGCCCTGCGACCTTTCGACGCAGCAGCCGAGCCCCTGCGAGACCTGGCGCGGTACATCGTCGAACGTCGTCACTGATAACCGCGGCCATTACAGCCACATATCGGTCAAGTTCGGTGCTCTGCGTGGGCAGTTTGCGATGCTTGAGGTAAACTGCCGCCTCTTCTATACCTATAACGATTCGCCTGATGCCCACGACGTTTCAAGAGATTCCCCGCAAACGCCCGTCCACGCCTCTGCTCGACCGTGCTGTCACGCCGGACGGCCTGCGTCGTCTGGGTGAAGCCGAGCTGGTAACCCTGGCCGATGAATTGCGCCTGGAATTGCTCTACACGGTCGGCCAGACCGGTGGGCATTTCGGTGCCGGCCTGGGCGTCATCGAGCTGACCATCGCGCTGCATTACGTGTTCGACACCCCGGACGACCGGCTGGTGTGGGACGTAGGCCATCAGGCGTATCCGCATAAAATCCTCACCGGCCGTCGCGAGCGCATGAGCACCCTGCGCCAGAAGGACGGCATCGCCGCCTTCCCGCGTCGCTCGGAGAGCGAGTACGACACCTTTGGCGTCGGCCACTCCAGCACCTCGATCAGTGCCGCGCTGGGCATGGCGATTGCCTCGCGCCTGCAAGGCAGCGATCGCAAGGCGATTGCGGTGATCGGTGACGGCGCGCTGACCGCCGGCATGGCTTTCGAAGCGCTGAACCATGCGCCGGAAGTGGACGCCAACATGCTGGTGATCCTCAACGACAACGACATGTCGATCTCGCGCAATGTCGGCGGCCTGTCCAACTACCTGGCGAAGATCCTTTCCAGCCGGACCTACGCCAGCATGCGCGAAGGCAGTAAAAAAGTGCTGTCGCGCTTGCCCGGCGCGTGGGAAATTGCCCGCCGCACCGAAGAATATGCCAAAGGCATGCTGGTGCCCGGCACGCTGTTCGAAGAGCTGGGCTGGAACTACATCGGCCCCATCGACGGCCACGACCTGCCAACCCTGATCGCCACGCTGCGCAACATGCGTGACCTCAAAGGCCCGCAGTTCCTGCACATCGTCACCAAGAAAGGCAAAGGCTTCGCCCCGGCGGAAGTCGACCCGATCGGTTACCACGCGATCACCAAGCTCGACCCCCTGGACGCCCCCGCCGCCGCGCCGAAAAAAGCCAGCGGGCCAAAGTACTCCGGTGTGTTCGGCGAATGGCTGTGCGACATGGCCGCCGCCGACCCGCGCCTGGTGGGAATTACCCCGGCGATGAAGGAAGGTTCCGACCTGGTGGCGTTCAGCGAGCGTTTCCCGCTGCGCTACTTCGACGTCGCCATCGCTGAGCAGCACGCAGTGACATTCGCCGCAGGCATGGCCTGCGAAGGCGCCAAGCCGGTGGTGGCGATCTACTCCACCTTCCTGCAGCGCGCTTATGACCAGTTGGTGCATGACGTCGCGGTGCAGCACCTCGACGTGCTGTTCGCCATCGACCGCGCCGGCCTGGTCGGCGAAGACGGCCCGACCCACGCCGGCAGCTTCGACCTGTCCTACCTGCGTTGCATCCCCGGCATGCTGGTGATGACGCCGAGCGACGAAAACGAACTGCGCAAGATGCTCAGCACCGGCCACCTCTACAACGGCCCGGCCGCCGTGCGCTACCCGCGCGGCACCGGCCCGAACGCGGTGATCGAAAAAGACCTGGCGCCGATCGAAATCGGCAAGGGCGTTGTGCGACGCCAAGGCAGCAAGACCGCATTCCTGGTGTTCGGCGTGCAACTGGCCGAAGCCCTGAAAGTCGCCGAGAAGATCGACGCCACCGTGGTCGACATGCGTTTCGTCAAACCGCTGGATGAAGCACTGGTGCGCGAGATCGCCGCCGGCCATGAACTGCTGGTGACGGTCGAAGAAAACGCCATCATGGGCGGTGCCGGTGCGGCGGTCAGCGAGTTCCTGGCGCGCGAGAACATCCTCAAGTCGGTGCTACACCTGGGCTTGCCGGATGTGTACGTCGAACACGCCAAGCCGGCGCAGATGCTCGCCGAGTGCGGGCTCGACGAGGCGGGTATCGAGGCGTCGGTCCGCGAACGCATGACACTCCTGGGTTTATAACCCCCCGAGACTTCTGTAGGAGCGAGCTTGCTCGCGAAAAACGTCAACGATGACGCGTGCACTCTGTATGCACGCGGTGTCCTCAGGTTTTTCGCGAGCAAGCTCGCTCCTACAAAAAGCTATGGACCGCTCTATGAATCACCTGCGCCTTGCCCTGCCCTTGCTGCTTCTGCCAGCCCACGACCTGCTCGCCGACACCCGCGACGCCGCGCTGAAACTCCCCGACGTGGTCATCAGCGCCAACCGCCAGGTCCAGGCGCGCAACGACAGTAGCGCCGCCAACACCGTCTTCACCCGCGACGACATCGACCGCCTGCAACCCACCAGCCTGACCGACCTGCTCAGCCGCGTGCCCGGCGTGCAAGTGGCGCCCACCGGCGGCCGTGGCAGTTTGCCGGGCATCTACCTGCGCGGCACCAAGTCCGCGCAAAGCCTGGTGCTGGTGGACGGCCAGCGCATCGCCAACACCACCTCCGGCGACAGCGGCCTGCAATACCTGAATGTGGACCAGATCGAGCGCGTCGAAGTGCTGCGCGGCTCGCGCTCGGTGATCTACGGCAGCGATGCGATTGGCGGGGTGATCCAGGTGTTTACCCGGCGCAACGCCGAACAGGGCCTGCAACCGCGCCTGCGGTTGGGCTTCGGCAGCCACCAGAGCTGGGAGCGTAGCCTCGGGCTGTCCGGCGGCGACGAACACACGCGCTTCAACCTGGGCGCGAGCCTGGATGAAAGCGCCGGCATCAACTCGACACACACCTCGTTTCCCAGCGATGGCGACCATGATGCCTACCGCAACCAGTCCGTCAGCCTGAACCTCAGCCACAGTTTCAGTGACGCGTTGGAAGCCGGTTTCAACCTGTTGGATAGCCGCGGCAAGTCGGAGTACGACAACAGCTTCGGCCGCTACGACGTCGCCACCGGCCAGAGCGTCGGCCAGAAACCCTACACCGACTACGCCGTGAGCAGCGCCAGCGGCTATGCCGACGCCCGCCTCAGCGAACGCTGGCAATCGCGCCTGGAACTGGGCCACAGCGAGAACCGCGATACCAAACGCGATACGCTCAGCGATGACTTCAGCGTGTTCAACACCTACCGCGACTCGCTCAACTGGCAGAACGACCTGACGCTGAATGAGCGCAACAGCCTGATCCTCGGCGGCGACTGGTACGAAGACCGCTTCCACGGCTCCACCACGTTTACCGAAAACAGCCGCTGGAACCGCGCCGCCTTTGTCCAGCATCGTTTCCGCAGCGAATGGTTTTCCACCGAACTGGGCCTGCGCCATGACCAGAACCAACAGTTTGGCAGCCAGAACAGCTGGAGCGGCACCCTCACCGTGCCGATCAACCCCGACAACGATGTGCTGCTCAGCTACAGCGAAGGCTTCCGCGCGCCGACCTTCAATGACCTCTATTACCCGGACACGCAGTACAGCAACCCGAATCTTCAGCCCGAGACGTCGAAGAGTTACGAGCTACAATGGCGCAGCCAGCTCGGCGACCACACGCGCCTGGAAACCTCGCTGTACCGCACCGACTTGAGCGACGCGATCATCCTCGACGGCGGCAAACCGCAGAACGTAGCCTCGGCGCGGATCAATGGTTTTGAAGCCGCGCTCAAGCACGAGCTGTTCGGCTGGCAGGGCAACCTGGGCGTTTCGCTGATCGACCCGCGCGACCGCGACAGCGGCCACACCCTCGCCCGCCGTGCGCGGCGCACCCTGAACCTGGACCTGGATCGGCAATTCGATCAACTCGGCGTCGGTGCGAGCTGGCAGGCGATCAGCAGCAGCTACGACGACGAAGCCAATCGCAATCGCCTGGGCGGTTATGCCTTGCTCGGGCTGCGCAGCAGTTGGGCGCTCAGCCGGGAAGTGGCGCTGTCGCTGAAAGTCGATAACGTGCTGGACAAGACTTACGCTCGCGCACGTTACAGCTATGACGATCCGGCGTTCCTGAACAATCAGGACTATCGGGAAGAAGGTCGGGTGTGGAGGGTTGGCGTGACCTGGACGCCGACGCTCTGATAGAAACGTCGGCGTGTCTGCGATTGCGTCAGCGGTTCGGCGCAATCACCTGACACAACCGCGCCAAGGCTTCCAACATCTGCCCGCTCGGCCGTTCCAGACCCTTGTCCGGCACCAACAACAACCGCCCCTGTGCCACCGCCGCCAGCTGCGGCCAGGCTTTCCAGGCATCCAACTGCGGTTGATCCGCCGCCAGAATCACCTCGGGGTTGCGCTGCAGCACCGCCTCGACGCTGACCTGCGGCGCGGGCAGCGTGAGGTCGTCGAACACATTGCGCGCGCCGCACACACTCAGCGCATCGCTGATGATCTGCCCACCGCCCACGGTGTACAAAGGCGGGCTCCACACTTGGTAAAACACCCGCAGGGGTTCGGCACGCTGATAGCGCTGGCGCAACCCGGCCAGGCGTTGGCGCAACTGCGCAGACAATTGCCGGCCGGCGTCGGCGCGCCCCAGTTGCTCGGCAATGGCCTCGACCTGCTGGGTCAGTTGTTCGAGGCTATGGGGTTCGGCGACGTAGACCGGGATATTCAAGCGCTGCAACTGTTCACGCTGGGCCGGGCCGATGCTGCCGGGCCAGAGCAGGATCAGGTCGGGCTTGAGGCTGAGCAAGCGCTCGATGTTCAATTGCCCATAGCGCCCGACCGACGCGACCTTCGCCAGCGCCGCTGGCCGTTCGCCGCCGTCGAGCACGCCCACCAACAGGTCGGCAGCGCCCAGTTCAACCATGATTTCCGACAGCGACGGCGCCAGGCTGACCACCCGCTCGACCGCCAGGGCCTGGGCAGCGAACGCCAGCAGCAGGAGCGCCAGCCAGCGAGGCTTCATCCCAATTGACGCGGGATGCGGTAGAGGTAAAACAACACCAGGGTCGACAATGCCAGCAGGAACAACGGCACCGCTTCCAGGCCGACGAATACCGCCAGCGCACCGATCCAGGCGGGCACGGAGGCAATCAGCAACGCCGTGCGCCGACGGGCGGCGAGGGTGATCCAGGCCGCCGGCTCTTCTGCGGTATCGAGGGCTTTAGAGGTGGCGATCAACGCATGTTTATAGCCATGAAAATAGCGCAGGCTGAGAAACATCGAGGCCACGCCGGCAATGAAGAACGGCATGGCCAGCACCGGCAACAGCGGTTCGGCCTGAGCGAACACCAGGTTGATCACGAACAATGGCAGCAACGCCAGCGCCAGGTACTGCCACCAATTGAAGGACAGTCGCCGTTTCACCTGGCCTCGAGTCACGCGCGGTCGACCTCGCCCTGGTGTTCGTTGCCCATCATGTGGTCGAGCTTGCTGGCTTTGGTCGCCAGGTAGAGCTTGTTGTGCGGGTTGTGCCCGGTGTGCAGCGGCACGCGCTCGGCGACGGTGATACCCATCTCGGTCAAGGCTTTGACCTTGCGCGGGTTGTTGGTCATCAGGCGCAGGGATTTCACGCCCAGGTGCTCCAGCATCGGCAGGCAGATGCCGTAATCACGCTGGTCGGCGGCAAAGCCCAGGCGCTCGTTGGCTTCAACGGTGTCGGCGCCGCCGTCCTGCAACTCGTAGGCGCGGATTTTATTCAGCAGGCCAATGCCACGACCTTCCTGGCGCAAGTACAGCAAGATGCCGCGGCCTTCATGGGCAATGGCGCGCATCGCCGCTTCCAGTTGCGAACCACAGTCGCAGCGCTGGCTGAACAGCGCGTCGCCGGTCAGGCACTCGGAGTGGATGCGGCCCAGTACCGGCGCGCCATCGGCGATATCGCCCAGGCTGAGCACGACGTGCTCGCGCCCGTTGGCTTCTTCGAGGAAGCCATGCATGGTGAACATGGCAAAAGGGGTAGGCAGCTTGGAAGCAGCGACGAAAACGACGGGCACCGTGTGCTCCTGATTTCAGATTTCACAGAGGCGGGCATTGTAACAGCACGTTCCTACAGACGCTTAAGCTGAATTATCGTTGATAAAGATCAATCGGCTCGATTGGCCTTCGTCTCGGTTCTATGCAGGTCTGAATGCTGACTCAGGGCGTCTCGCGAAAATGTTGATAACCGCGAACGGCCGGGGTGATGTCGCGCCCGTTCGCGTCGAGCAGCGTCACCCCCTGCCCCGCCTCGACCCGGCCGATCACATGCACCGGCCAGCCGCCCGCCAGCAACGGTGCCAGCGCGGCCGGTGGCAGGGTGAACACCAACACATAGTCGTCGCCGCCACTCAAGGCCGCCACCCGCGCCGCGTCATCGCCGACAAATGCGAGCAAGGCTTTGGATAACGGCAGTCGCTGGCGCTCGACCAGCAGGCTGACAGCCGATGCCTTAGCGATATGCCCACAATCGGCCAGGAGCCCGTCGGAAATATCCATCGCGGACGTCGCCTTGCCCCGAAGGGCAACGCCCAGGGCCAACTGCGGTTGCGGCGACCAGTAATGCGCCAGCAGCGGGTCGGCGATGCCGGCCTCGGCGCTGCGCTGGCCCAGCACCAACGGCAGCGCTCCCGCCGCGTTGCCCAATTCCCCGCCCACACACAGCAAGTCACCCGGCCGCGCACCGCTGCGGGTCAACGCTTGCCCGGCCGGTACACGGCCGAACACGGTCATGGTCAGGCTCAGCGGCCCGCGCGTGGTGTCGCCGCCGACCAAGCCCACGCGGCAGCTCTGCGCCATGGCGTTCAAACCCTGGGCATAGCGTTGCAGCCAATCGGCATCGACGGTGGGGGTTGTGAGGGCCAGGGTAAACGCGATGGGGTCGGCGCCCATGGCGGCCAGATCGCTCACCGCCACGGCCAGCGAGCGCTGGCCGAGCAGGAACGGATCACAGGGGTCGGCGAAATGCACGCCGGCCACCAAGGTATCGGTGGAGATTGCCAACTGCTCCCCGGCGGGGAGCGCCAGCAAGGCGCAGTCATCGCCGATCCCCAGGGCAATGCCCTCGCCGCCCTGCGCACAAGGCGCGGCGGCGAAGTATTTGCGGATCAGCTCAAACTCGCCCATCGGGAACTCAAGCGCGGATCAGCGCTTGTGTTCCTTCACTTCGGCTTCGCGCAGGCGCGGGGCCAGCTTGTCGAGCACGCCGTTGACGAACTTGTGACCGTCGGTCGAACCGTAGACTTTCGCCAGTTCGATGCCTTCGTTGATCACCACACGGTACGGCACGTCGACGCGCTTGAGCAGTTCCCAGGTGGACAGGCGCAGTACGGCCAGTTCAACCGGGTCCAGCTCGTCGAGGGTCAGGTCCAGGCACGGTGCCAGCGCGATGTCGATCTCGGTCTTATTGGCCGGGACGCCGTGCAGGATGTCGTGGAAGTAGCTGGCATCGACGTCGCTGAAATCGTTGTCGACGCGAAATTGCGCTTCGATTTCGTTCAGCGAGGTTTTCGCCATGTGCCACTGATACAGCGCCTGGGTCGCAAGCTGACGCGCTTCGCGACGCTTGACGCTCTTGGACGGCTTGCCAGCGTCGGCTGGGCGTGGGTCGCGCGGGTTGAAACGATCGCTCTCGTCGGAAATCACTTGGCCTCCAACTGCGCCAGCAGGCTGACCATTTCCAGGGCGGACAGGGCAGCTTCAGCACCTTTGTTACCGGCCTTGGTGCCGGAACGTTCGATGGCTTGTTCGATCGAATCCACGGTCAGCACGCCGAATGCAACCGGTACGCCGAACTCCATGGACACCTGGGCCAGGCCCTTGGTGCATTCGCCAGCCACGTATTCGAAGTGCGGCGTACCGCCACGAATGACCGCGCCCAGGGCGACGATCGCCGCGTATTCACCCCGTTGCGCAACTTTTTGCGCAACCAGTGGAATTTCGAAGGCGCCAGGGGCACGGATGATGGTGATGTCGCTCTCGCTCACACCGTGGCGAACCAGGGCGTCCACGGCACCGCTTACCAGGCTTTCAACCACGAAGCTGTTGAAGCGGCCAACCACCAGGGCATAGCGGCCTTTGGGGGCGATGAAGGTACCTTCGATGGTCTTCAGGGTCATTCGACAAATCTCTTAAAGAGCCGGGACGCGAAAAGTGCGTCCCTCAGTGATGATTTAACCGCGAACAAGGGGCAACAATCGCCAGCCTTTATTCGGAGGGCACGTATTCTACAACTTCCAGGTCGAAACCGGATATCGCATTAAATTTCATCGGTGCGCTCATCAGGCGCATTTTGCGCACGCCAAGGTCGCGCAGGATCTGCGAACCGGCGCCGACGATGCTGTAGGTGGTCGGCGTTTTGACCTGGGTTTGCTCGGCGGACTCACGAATATGCGCGAGCAAGACGTCGCCATCCACCGGGTTGCCCAACAGCAACACCACCCCGCTGCCGGCCTCGGACACCGCGGCCATCGCGGCGCGCAGGCTCCAGCGCCCGGGTTGCTTGACCATCAACAGGTCGCGCAGCGGGTCCATGTTATGCACGCGCACCAGGGTCGGTTCGTCGGCGCAGATGGTGCCCAGGGTCAGCGCCATGTGAACGTCGCCTTCCACCGAATCACGGTAGGTCACCAGGTTGAATTGGCCCAGTTCGCTGTCCAGCGGCTGCTCGGCAATCCGCTGAACGGTACGTTCGTGGATCATCCGGTAGTGAATCAGGTCGGCAATCGTGCCGATCTTGAGGTTGTGTTGGGCGGCAAAGGTTTCGAGTTCGCTACGACGGGCCATGGTGCCGTCGTCGTTCATCACTTCGCAGATCACCCCGCTCGGCTCGAAACCGGCCATGCGCGCCAGGTCGCAGGCGGCTTCGGTGTGGCCGGCGCGGGCCAGGGTGCCGCCCGGCTGGGCCATCAGCGGGAAGATGTGGCCCGGGCTGACGATGTCTTCGGCCTTGGCGTCTTTCGCGGCGGCCGCTTGCACGGTGCGCGCACGGTCGGCGGCGGAGATCCCGGTGGTCACGCCGGTGGTGGCCTCGATCGATACGGTGAACTTGGTGCCGAACCCGGAACCGTTGCGCGGCGCCATCAGCGGCAGCTTGAGCAACTCGCAGCGTTCGCGGCTCATGGGCATGCAGATCAACCCACGGGCGTGCTTGGCCATGAAGTTGATGTGCTCCGGCTTGCACGCCTCGGCGGCCATGATGATGTCGCCTTCGTTCTCACGGTCTTCGTCATCCATCAGGATGACCATCTTGCCTTGGCGGATATCTTCAACCAGTTCTTCGATGCTATTGAGCGCCACAGGGCACCCCCTTGGTCAGGATTTCAGGTAGCCGTTAGCGGCCAGAAAACTTTCGGTGATGTTACTGGCAGGCTTTTGTCGAGAGTCAGACTCTGCGGCCTTATCGCCCATAAGCAGGCGCTCCAGGTAACGGGCAAGCAAGTCGACTTCCAGGTTCACCCGGCGACCTGGCTGGTACGACGCCATGATGGTTTCGCTCAGGGTGTGGGGAATGATGGTCAGTGCGAATTCGGCGCCATCCACGGCGTTCACGGTCAGGCTGGTGCCATCGACGGTGATCGAGCCTTTGTGGGCGATGTATTTGGCCAACTCCTTGGGCGCGCGGATGCGGAACTCCACGGCGCGGGCGTTTTCGCTGCGCGCCACTACTTCGCCGACGCCGTCGACATGGCCGCTGACCAGATGACCGCCCAGGCGCGTGGTTGGGGTCAGGGCTTTTTCCAGGTTGACCGGGCTGCCGGCCTTGAGGTCGCTCATCGCCGTGCAGTCCAGGGTTTCCCGGCTGACATCGGCGGCAAAGCCGTTGCCCGGCAAGTCGACGACGGTCAGGCACACGCCGCTGACGGCGATGCTGTCGCCCAGCTTGACGTCGCCCAGGTCGAGCTTGCCAGTGTCAACCAGCAGGCGCACGTCGCCGCCCTTGGGGGTCATGGCACGGATACTGCCGATGGATTCGATAATGCCGGTGAACATGGCCTTCTCCTGGAAAACGGTGCGGGCGTTTGAGCACCCGGTCAGAATTATACGCTCGCTGCTGGCACAGGGATGGCAGTGACTCGCCAGTCATCGCCCACAGCGCGCATTTCAGTGATCTTGAGTTGGGGCGCGTCGGCCAGTTTCTCAAGCGGCCAGTCCAGCAAAGGCCGGGCTGCGGAGCCGAGGAACTTGCCGGCGACGAAAATCACGTATTCGTCCACCAGGCCCTGCTGGGCGAACGCGCCCGCCAGGCTTGGCCCGGCTTCCACCAGCACGTCGTTGACGCCACGGGCCGCCAACGCCACCAGCGCCGAGCGCAGGTCGACCTGGCCATCGACACCGGGCACCACCAGGCACTCGGGGCCGCGGGGGAACTGGTTTTCCGCAGTGACACAGGTGATGACCAGCGCCGGGCCGGCCTTGAAGAACGGCGCATTGAGCGGCACCCGCAAGCGGCCGTCGATCAATACGCGCAGCGGCGGACGCGACATGGCCAACGCGGTGGTTTCTGCGTCCAGGCCGAGTTCGGCGGCGCGCACGGTCAGGCGCGCACCATCGGCCAGCACGGTGTCGGCGCCGGTCAGCACTACGCTGGCCTCGGCGCGCAGGCGCTGCACGGCGGCGCGGGCGGCGGGGCCGGTGATCCATTGGCTCTCACCGCTAGCCATCGCGGTGCGGCCGTCCAGGCTCATCGCCAGCTTGACCCGCACAAACGGCAGGCCGTGTTCCATGCGCTTGAGGAAACCTTTATTGAGCGCCCGCGCTTCCACTTCGAGCACACCACTGCGCACTTCGATGCCGGCCTGGGCCAAACGCTGCATACCGCGCCCGGCGACGTCCGGGTTGGGGTCCTGCATCGCCGCGACCACCCGCGCCACCCCGGCACTCACCAGCGCATCGGCGCACGGCGGGGTATGGCCGTAATGGCTGCAGGGTTCCAGGGTGACGTAGGCCGTGGCGCCGCGGGCTTTGTCAGCGGCCGCGCGCAAGGCATGCACTTCCGCATGGGGCTCGCCGGTACGTACATGCCAACCTTCGCCGACGATCTGCCCATCGCGCACAATCACGCAACCCACACGCGGGTTGGGATGGGTGGTGTACAGGCCGTTGCGCGCCAGTTCGAGGGCGCGGGCCATGTAATGGGCGTCGAGGATGGCCTGTTCAGCAGACGGTGGGTTCATTTTTTGATCGGCTCACGGGCCAGGCGGTCGATCTCTTCGCGGAACTCATTGAGGTCCTGGAAACGTCGATACACCGAAGCGAAACGGATATAGGCGACTTCGTCGAGCTTTTGCAGCTCGCCCATCACCAGCTCTCCAACCACCAGGGACTTGACCTCGCGCTCGCCGGTCGCGCGCAACTTGTGCTTGATATGCGCCAGCGCCGCCTCCAGCCGCTCGACACTCACCGGGCGTTTTTCCAGGGCGCGCTGCATACCGGCGCGTAATTTGTCTTCGTCGAAAGGCTGGCGGCTGCCGTCGGATTTGATCAGGCGCGGCAATACCAGTTCGGCGGTTTCGAAGGTGGTGAAACGTTCACCGCAGGCCAGGCATTCGCGCCGGCGACGCACTTGATCGCCCTCGGCGACCAGACGCGAGTCAATGACCTTGGTGTCGTTGGCACCGCAGAAGGGACAGTGCATGGTGGCAGGCAACAAAAAAAGGGAGGGCCATGGTAGCGCATCCCCGTGGCAAGACAAGCCATAGCCTTTACGGTATATAGGCTGACGATTATGTTTCCTGTTTTTTAAGCCACGGATTTTGTCCTTTCTGGAGCCGTACATGCAGTTACGACCACTCGTTTTACTCACCTTGTTCGGTTTTCTGGTCGCCTGCAGCAGCGAAGCCCCAAAACCTTCGACGCCGCAGCCTCAGCCGGCGCAAGAGAAAAAAGTCCCCGGCATCGAAGACCTCGGCCCGCTGCCGGCCTACCAGCGTGAGATCAACGGCAGCCTGACCAACGTGCCCGCCGGCGCCGAAGTCGAAATGGCGCTGTTGGTGATCGACGACCGCAGCCGCCCGCAACAACTGCTCGCCAGCAGCGTGCTGAGCGGCAACGGCAAGCCCCTGGCCTTCCGCCTGCGCTTCAGCCCCGACGCGTTCCCGGCCGGTGCGCGGGTCGAACTGCGCGGGCGCGCCAGCCAGTCCGGCCAACTGATCCTGCACCTGCCCGCAGTACGCATCACCCAGGCCATCACCCAGACCACCGGCCCCCTGCAACTCGTCAAGGCACCATGACGCCACCGCTCGACCTGCAACGGGCGCTGAGCGCCCTGATCGGCGACGCACAGCTGGTGCCCTGCCCGCTGCCGGGCACCGACCTGGCGTTGTGGCTGCTCGACGCCGACAACATGGACCGCGCCTTCAGCCCCGAAGAAACCCGGCGCATCCTGCATGAGCCGCCCTACTGGAGTTTTTGCTGGGCCAGCGGCCTGGCACTCGCACGCTACCTGGCGGCGAACCCGGAATGGGTCGCGGGCAAGCGCGTGCTGGATTTCGGCGCCGGCTCCGGCGTCGCCGGGATTGCCGCGGTCAAGGCCGGCGCGCTGGAAGTGGTGGCCTGCGACCTGGACCCACTGGCATTGGCGTCCTGCCGTGCGAATGCCGAACTCAACGGGGTTGAACTGGGCTATTCGACGGATTTTTTCGCCGAGGCCGACCGCTTCGACCTGATCCTGGTGGCCGACGTGCTCTACGACCGCGCCAACCTGCCGCTGCTCGACCAGTTCCTCACGCGCGGGCGTGAAGCACTGGTGGCGGACTCGCGGGTGCGGGACTTTCAGCATCCGGATTATCAGCGCCTGGCGATACTCGATGCCCTGACATTGCCGGACTTGGCCGAGCCTTGGGAGTTTCGCAAGGTGAGCCTGTACCATTCGCGGCGCCAGCCCTTATAGTTGCCCCATTCCCGCTTTATTCGAGACGCCCCATGAGTGAGCCCACGCCGTATATCTTCGACGCCACCACCGCCACGTTCGACCAGGCGGTGATCCAGAACTCCTTCGAAAAGCCCGTGCTCGTGGACTTCTGGGCCGAGTGGTGCGCGCCGTGCAAGGCGTTAATGCCGATGCTGGCGCAGATCGCCGAGAGTTATCAGGGCCAATTGCTGCTGGCCAAGGTCGATTGCGAGGCCGAGCAGGACATCGTTGCGCGCTTTGGTATTCGCAACCTGCCGACGGTGGTGCTGTTCAAGGACGGCCAACCGGTGGACGGGTTTGCCGGGGCGCAGCCGGAGTCGGCGGTGCGGGCGATGCTCGAACCTCACGTGCAGATGCCGCCGCCGGCTGCGGCGGACCCGCTGGAGCAGGCTCAGGCGCTGTTTGCCGAGGGCCGTATCAGTGAAGCCGAAGCCGTGCTGGTCGCGCTGCTGGGCGAAGACAACAGCAACGCCGGCGCGCTGATTCTGTACGCGCGCTGCCTGGCCGAACGCGGTGAATTGGGCGAAGCCCAGGCCGTTCTCGACGCCGTCAAGAGCGACGAGCACAAGGCCGCCCTCGCTGGCGCCAAGGCGCAAATCACCTTCCTGCGCCAGGCCGCCGACCTGCCCGACCCCGCCGACCTGAAAAGCCGCCTGGCGCAAAACCCGCAGGACGACGAAGCGGCCTATCAGTTGGCCATTCAGCAACTGGCGCGCCAGCAGTACGATGCCGCGCTGGAAGGCTTGCTCAAACTGTTCATCCGCAACCGCAGCTACAGCGAAGGCTTGCCGCACAAGACCTTGCTGCAGGTGTTCGAACTGCTGGGCAACGATCATCCGCTGGTGACCGCGTACCGCCGCAAGCTGTTCGCCGCGCTGTACTAATCGCCCTGTAGGAGCGAGCTTGCTCGCGAAACACTCAAGGACACCGCATTCATTCAGGATGGGCGCGTTGTGGTTGACGCTCTTCGCAAGCAAGCTCGCGCCTACAACGGGTCAATCCAGGTATAGAGCGGCGTATCACCGCCACTGCTGACCTTGACCTGGCCGCAATGGCGCAGGCGCACCAGCAGGCGCTTGCCCGCCGCGGCGTCGCCGGCCAGTCCTTCCAGTTGATCGAGCAATTCCAGCCCGTTGAGCTGGCCGGCGGCGCGCAACAGGTCCTGGGCGTTCTGCCACAGGTCATCGTTCTGCTTGACCGCAACGGCCGGCGCAGCGGTGGCGCTGGCCACCGGCGTCGCCTGCAACTGCGCGCGCAGGCGTGCCCAATCAGCGTCATCCAGCTCCAGGGTCAAGTCCACCGGCAGGTCGCCGACAGTTCCACGAATCCGCAACATCGTCCCTACTCCTGCATTTTTTCCGACGGGCATGCTCCCATGCGGCTTGCGCAACGCCAAGCGGACGGTCAAACTCTCGATACTATTGTTATAAGATCACATAACATAAATTTCATGTTCTGGAGCTTCCCCATGCGCCGTCTGCTGCTTGCTTTGCCGTTTGCCCTGCTGCCACTGGCTATCGCCCACGCCGCTGACGAGCATGATCATGAGCATGCCAGCCTGGGAGCCCATGAACACGGGGTCGGCCGTCTCAACGCGGTGCTCGACGGCCAGGCCCTGGAGCTTGAGCTGGACAGCCCGGCGATGAACCTGGTGGGGTTCGAACACCCGGCCACCAGCGCCGCCGACAAAGCCAAGGTCGCCGCCGTGCGCAAACAGCTGGAAAACCCAGCCGTCCTGTTCAATCTGCCCAAGGCCGCCGGTTGCGTGGTCAGCACCCAGGAACTCAACAGCCCGCTGTTCGGCGACAAGCCCGAAGCCGAGCATGATGACGACGATGACGACCACGCCACCGACAGCAAAGGCGCGGCCGCCCACGAGCATCATCACGACCACAGCGAAATCCACGCCCACTACCAATTCACCTGCGCCACGCCGACGGCCTTGAGCAACCTCGACCTGAGCCAAGTGTTCAAGACCTTCCCCGCCACCCAGAAAATTCAGGTACAACTGATCGGCCCGAGCGGCCAGCAAGGTGTGGAAGCGACGGTCACAGCAGCCACCCTGAAGTTCTGAGTAGCCATGAGCCACGCATTGATCGAACTGTCCGACCTGGGTTTCAACTGGCCCGGACACCCGCCGTTGCTGGACATCCCCGCGTTCCGCCTGGAACCGGGGGAGACCCTGTTTCTCAAGGGCCCCAGCGGCAGTGGCAAGACCACCCTGCTCGGCCTGCTGGGCGGCGTGCAGACACCCGGCCGGGGCAGCATCCGTCTGCTCGGCCAGGAACTGACCGAACTCTCGGCCAGTGCCCGCGACCGTTTTCGCGTCGACCACACCGGCTACATCTTCCAGCAGTTCAACCTGCTGCCGTTCCTGTCGGTGCGCGAAAACGTCGAGTTGCCGTGCCACTTTTCCAAGCTGCGCGCGCAGCGGGCCAAGCAGCGCCACGGCAGTGTCGACCAGGCCGCTGCGGCGTTGCTGGCGCACCTGGGGTTGAAGGACAGCGCCCTGCTGGAGCGCCGCGCCGACTCGCTGTCGATCGGCCAGCAACAACGGGTGGCCGCCGCCCGTGCGCTGATCGGCCAGCCGGAACTGGTGATCGCCGACGAGCCCACCTCGGCGCTGGACTACGACGCCCGCGAAGCCTTCCTGCAACTGCTGTTCGCCGAATGCCGCGAGGCCGGCGCCAGCCTGTTGTTTGTCAGCCATGACCAGAGCCTGGCCCCGCTGTTCGACCGTCACCTGTCGCTGGCCGAACTCAATCGCGCCGCCACGCCCGCAGAGGTTTGAGATGTATCTGTTCCGTCTAGCCATGGCCAGCCTGGCTAACCGCCGCTTTACCGCGATCCTCACCGCCTTCGCCATCGCCCTCTCGGTGTGCCTGCTGCTGGCCGTGGAGCGGGTGCGCGTTGAAGCGCGCAACAGTTTCGCCAGCACCATCAGCGGCACTGACCTGATCGTCGGCGCGCGCTCCGGCTCGGTCAACCTGCTGCTGTATTCGGTGTTCCGCATCGGCAACGCCACCAACAATATCCGTTGGGACAGCTACGAACACTTCGCCGCCAACCCGCAGGTGAAATGGGCCATTCCGATCTCCCTCGGCGACTCCCATCGCGGCTACCGGGTGATGGGCACCAACGAATCCTATTTCGAGCACTACCAGTACGGCCGCAAGCAACACCTCGAACTGGCCAGCGGCCGCGCCTTCGCCACCGATCCGTTCGAAGTGGTACTCGGCGCCGAAGTGGCCGATGCGCTGCACTACAAGCTCGGCGATCAGTTGGTGCTGGCCCATGGCGTGGCGGTGGTGAGCCTGGTCAAGCACGATGACAAACCGTTCACCGTGGTCGGCATCCTCAAGCGCACCGGCACCCCGGTGGACCGCACACTGCATATCAGCCTCGGCGGCATGGAGGCGATCCATATCGACTGGCACAACGGCGTGCCGGCCCAGGGCAAAGGCCGCATCAGTGCCGATCAGGCGCGCAACATGGACCTGACCCCGCAAGCGATCACCGCCTTCATGCTCGGTTTGAACAACAAGATCTCCACCTTCGCCCTGCAACGCGAGATCAATGAATTCCGTGGCGAACCGATGCTGGCGATCCTGCCCGGCGTGGCGCTGCAAGAGCTGTGGAGCATGATGGGCACCGCGGAAAAAGCGCTGTTCGTGATCTCGCTGTTCGTGGTGCTGACCGGTTTGATCGGCATGCTCACCGCGATCCTCACCAGCCTCAACGAGCGCCGTCGCGAAATGGCGATCCTGCGTTCGGTGGGCGCGCGCCCATGGCATATCGCGACGTTGCTGATCTTCGAAGCCTTTGCCCTGGCGCTGTCCGGTGTGATCGCCGGCGTGGGTCTGCTGTACGTGTGCATCGCCGCTTCACGCGGGTACCTGCAGGCCAACTACGGCCTGGACCTGCCGATGGCCTGGCCCAGCGAGTATGAATGGAGCTTGCTCGCCGGTATCCTCGCGGCGGCGCTGCTGATGGGCAGCGTGCCAGCGTGGCGGGCCTATCGACAATCCTTGGCCGATGGCCTGTCCATACGTTTATGAGGAAGGCTTCGATGCATCGTGCCCTGTTTGCCCTGTTGTTGCTGCTGGCCGCGCCCGCCTGGGCGGAGGATCAGCCCAAGGATTTGTCCTGGCAGGAGATGATCCCGGCGGACGCGCCGCCGGAAATCCCCAATATGAAACCACTGCACGACCTGTCGAAAATGGCCGATGCGTTATCGGTGGAGGCCGCGCCAGCGGCCAAGCAGGACTTGCCCAACGCACCGGTGGTGCCAAGCCTCGACGGCCGGCATATCCGCCTGCCGGGCTATATCGTGCCGCTGGAAGTCAGTGAAGAAGGCCGTACCACCGAGTTCCTGTTGGTGCCGTATTTCGGCGCGTGCATTCACGTACCGCCACCGCCGTCGAACCAGATCGTGCATGTGAAAAGCGAAGTCGGCGTGAAGCTCGACGAGCTGTATCAGCCGTATTGGATCGAGGGCGTGATGCAGGTCAAACCGTCCTCCAGTGAGTTGGCCGACGCCGGCTATCAGATGGATGCCGAGAAGATTTACGTCTACGAATTGCCGGAATAGCGCTTATCACCCATTCATTGAGCTGCGTCAAAAGACCGAACGGAACGATCTTTACCATTGGATGTACAACCTTTAAACGTCCTCTGGAGCTCCCATGAACAATAAGTCTCTGCTCGGCGCGTCACTCTTCGCGCTCGCCCTCGCCGCCCCCGTTGCCCACGCTCACGAGGCCGGTGACATTCTGGTTCGCGCAGGTGCAATCACCGTGAACCCGAATACCGACAGCGGCAGCGTCAAAGTTGACCAGGGCCCAATTGCCGGCACGAACCTGGGCGGCAAAGCGACCTTGAGCAGCGACACGCAACTGGGTCTGAACTTCGCCTACATGTTCACCAGCCACTGGGGTATCGAACTGCTGGCGGCCACACCGTTCTCGCATGACGTGAAGCTCAAGAATACCGCTTTGAGCCCAGCCAACGGTAAACTCGGCTCCCTGAAACAACTGCCGCCAACCCTGAGCGTCGTGTACTACCCGCTGGACAGCAAATCGGCGTTCCAACCGTATGTGGGTGCCGGTATCAACTACACCTGGATCTATGACGAGAGCGTCAGCGGCAGCGCGAAACAAAACGGTTTCAGCAACTTCAAGGCCGAAAACTCCTGGGGCTGGGCCGCGCAGATCGGCGCCGACTACATGATCAACGACAAGTGGATGATCAACGCCCAGGCGCGCTACATCGACATCAACACCAAGGCCACAGTGAACTACAACAACGTGCCTGGCACTCGCGCCAAGGTCAATGTTGACGTTGATCCATTCGTTTACATGGTTGGTATCGGCTACAAGTTCTAAGCGATATTTAACAAACACCGCAAAACCAATGTGGGAGGGGGCTTGCCCCCGATAGCGCGGCGTCAGTCAACAGATTCATTGACTGAGCCACCGCTATCGGGGGCAAGCCCCTCCCACATTTTGCTTTGGGGTGTTTCAGCTACGGCGGTAGAACCGATCCAGCAACGCCGGCAACCCCGCTCGCCACGCCCGCGGCTTGATGCCGAAGGTGTGGAGAATTTTCTTGCAGGCCAGCACCGCGTGTTGCGGTTCTTCACCGGCATCCGGCCGAGCCGCATGGGCCTGGGCGGTGGGGGCTTCGATCACCAGCGCACGGAAACTGCGCGCTTCGGTGAGGATCGCCTGGCCCAGCGCCAACGGCGTGGTCGCCTCGTGACCGGCGTAGTGATAAGTGCCCCACAGCGGCGCGGCGCAGTCGAGTTGCTTGAGCACGGAGATGATCACCCGCGCCGCATCGTCCACCGGCGTCGGGTTGCCGCGACGGTCGTCCGCCATCAGCAGTTCTTCAGTCTGCTCGGCCCGCGCCAGGAAACGCCCGAGGGTGCCGTCGACACTGTCATCCAGCAGCCAGCCAAAGCGCAGCAACACATGCTGCGGGCAGGTGGCGCGCACGCTCTGTTCGATACGCCACAACGCCTGGCCGCGCAGGCCCAGGGGCACTGGCTCGTCCTTTTCGCTGTAGGCAGTGGCGCGGGAGCCATCGAACACGCGGTAGCTGGACGGTTGCAGCAAGGTGATGCTGTGGTGCTGACACAGTTCGGCCAGGCGTTCGATCGCCGACTCCTGGGCGGCCAGACGGCTTTCGCTGACCGTTTCGGCCTGGAACCAATCGAAATAGTAGGCGAGGTTGATCAACGCATCGGGACGGGTGTCGTCGAGCAATTGGGTAAGGCTCGCGGCATCCCAGCCGTCTTGGGGCGGTTTGGGGGCGAGGAAACCGATGTCTTCCTCTGCACCGAGGCGAATCAGCGCCTGCCCGAGGGCATTCCCGCCGCCCAACAACATAAGGCGCATTCGCATAGATTGAGCTGGCCCGGTCTGTTTGGAACGATGGTTAGTATCGACAGGCGTTTGAGCCTTGCCGTGGGTATTTGCCAGAATCGTTGCATTTTGCGGGTTTGTAGCGCAACCGTCACGGACAAAGTGCGGGCTTGCAACTTGGCCCGGGCGGTTGCATATAGGGATCATGAACCTTCCTGAAACAACCGATACGGTCTTGAACGGCTTTCACCCCGCCGTCAGCGCCTGGTTCCGCAGCACCTTCCCCTCGGTGACCCACGCCCAGGCCCAGGCGTGGCCGCTGATCCGCCAGCGCCGCTCGACGCTGATCGCCGCGCCCACCGGCTCCGGCAAGACGCTGACGGCCTTCCTCGCGGTGCTCGATGACCTGGTTCATCAAGGCCTGGCCAACGGCGGGCAACTGCCAGATGAAACCCAGGTGGTGTATGTGTCGCCGCTCAAGGCGCTGTCCAACGATATCCAGATCAACCTGCAAACCCCGCTGACCGGGATCACCGCGCATTTACAGCAACTGGGCCTGCCACCGCTGGCGATCCGCACCGCCGTGCGTACCGGCGACACGCCGCAAAAAGACCGCGTGCTGATGCGCAAGCGTGCGCCACATATCCTGGTGACCACGCCGGAATCGCTCTACGTGCTGCTGGGCTCGGACTCCGGCCGGCAGATGCTCGCCAGCACGCGCACGGTGATCGTCGATGAGATCCATGCGATCGCGGCGAGCAAACGCGGCAGTCACCTGGCCCTGAGCCTCGAACGCCTGCAAGGCTTGTGCGCCGAGCCGTTGATACGCATCGGTCTGTCGGCCACGCAAAAACCCATCGAGGCGGTGTCGCGTTTTCTGGTGGGCACGGCACGTCCGTGCGCAATCGTCGACATCGGCCATGCGCGCCCGCGTGACCTGGATATCGAAGTGCCGCCGGTGCCGCTGTCAGCGGTAATGGCCAACGACGTGTGGGAATTGGTCTACGACCGCCTCGCCGCCCTCGCCCGCGAACACCGCACCACGCTGATTTTCGTCAACACCCGGCGCCTGGCCGAACGCCTGGCGCGGCATTTGAGCGAGCGCCTGGGCAAGTCCGCCGTGGCCGCGCACCACGGCAGCCTGGCCAAGGAGTTGCGCCTGGACGCCGAACAACGGCTCAAGGCTGGCGCGCTGCAGGTGCTGATCGCCACCGCATCCCTGGAGCTAGGGATCGATATCGGCGAGGTCGACCTGGTGTGCCAGATCGGCTCGCCCGGTTCCATCAATGGGTTTCTGCAAAGAGTCGGTCGCTCCGGGCACCAGGTCGGCGGCACGCCCAAGGGGCGCCTGTTCGCTACCACCCGCGATGACCTGATCGAATGCGCCGCCCTGCTCGACTGCGTGCGCCGGGGCGAGTTGGACACCTTGCACATCCCGGTCGCGCCGCTGGACGTGCTGGCCCAGCAAATCGTCGCCGAAGTCAGCGCACGGGAATGGCCAGAACAGGCGCTGCTCGAACTTATCCACCGCGCCGCGCCCTATGCCGAGCTGGATGAACGCCATTACCAGGCGCTGGTGCAGATGCTCTGCGACGGCTACAACGGCCGCCAGGGCATCCGCAGCGCCTACCTGCACCGCGACGCCGTGACCGGCACCTTGCGCGGCCGTCGGGGCGCCAGGCTGACCGCCGTGACCAGCGGCGGCACCATCCCCGACAACGCCGACTACAGCGTGTTGCTCGAGCCTCAGGGCCTGAACATCGGCAGCGTCAACGAAGACTTCGCGGTGGAAAGCATCGCCGGGGATGTCTTCCAGCTCGGTAATACGTCCTACCGGATCTTGCGGGTCGAAGCCGGCAAGGTGCGGGTCGAGGACGCCCATGGCCAGCCGCCGACCATCCCGTTCTGGCTCGGCGAGGCGCCGGGGCGCAGCCGCGAACTGTCGGCGGCGGTCGCGCGTTTGCAGGGCCAGTTGGACGAACTGCTCGGCGTCACGCCCGGCGATCTGCAGCCCACCCTCGCCTGGCTCACCGACACCCTGGGCCTGAACCGCGCCAGCGCCGAGCAGATCGTGGATTACCTGGCCCGCGCGCGCCTGGCGCTCAGCGCGCTGCCGTCCCAGGACACGCTGATCATGGAGCGGTTTTTCGACGAGTCCGGCGGCACCCAACTGATCATCCACACGCCGTTCGGCAGCCGCATCAACCGCGCCTGGGGCCTGGCGCTGCGCAAGCGCTTCTGCCGCACCTTCAACTTCGAACTGCAAGCGGCGGCCAGCGAGAATGCGATCGTGCTGTCGCTGTCCACCAGCCACAGTTTCGCGCTGGATGAGGTGTGGCGTTATCTCAACAGCCAGACCGCCGAGCACCTGCTGATCCAGGCCGTGCTCGACGCGCCGTTGTTCGGCGTGCGCTGGCGCTGGAACGCCGGGGTGGCCCTGGCGTTGCCGCGTTTTACCGGCGGGCGCAAGGTGGCGCCGCAGATCCAGCGAATGAAAAGCGAAGACCTGATCGCCAGCGTGTTTCCCGACCAGATCGCGTGCCTGGAAAACCTCGCCGGCGAGCGCGAAGTACCCGACCACCCGCTGGTCGAACAAACCCTGGATGACTGCCTGCACGAAGCGATGGACAGCGACGGCTGGCTGGCCCTGTTGCGGCGCATCGAGCGCGGCGAGGTACGCCTGATCAGCCGCGACCTGCCGGCGCCCTCGCCCATGGCCGCAGAAATTCTCAGCGCGCGGCCCTACACCTTTCTCGACGACGCGCCGCTGGAAGAACGCCGCACCCAGGCCGTGCTCAACCGGCGCTGGAGCGACCCGCAGAGCACCGACGACCTTGGCGCGCTGGACGCCGACGCCATCGCCGGCGTGCGCGAAGAGGCCTGGCCGGCGCCCCATGGCCTGGATGAAATGCATGAAGCGTTGATGAGCCTGGCGTGCATCGTCGACAGCGAGGTTACGCCGCAATGGCGGCAGTGGTTGCAAACGCTGGCCAAGGGCGGACGCGCCTGTCATCTGCCCCAAGGCCAGTGGGTGGCGGTGGAACGCCTGAGTTGCTTGCGGGCGATTTACCCCAACGACCTGCCGCTGTTGCCCGGCTTCGATGAGCCCTGGACCTTCGATGACGCGCTGGTGGAAGTACTGCGCGCGCGCCTCGGGGGGTTCGGCCCGCTGAGCCTGATCGAAATCGCCGCGCCCCTTGGGCTGCCGGTGACCGACATCGCCCAGGCCCTGGCCCGCCTGGAGCAGGAAGGCTATGTGTTGCGCGGGCGTTTCAGCCCCGGCGCCCGCGAGGAGCAATGGTGCGAACGGCACCTGCTGGCGCGGATTCATCGCTACACGGTCAAGCGCCTGCGCCGGGAAATCGAGCCGGTGGCGTTGCAGGACTTCATGCGCTTTCTGTTCGATTGGCAGCACCTGTCCGACGGTACGCGTGGCCAGGGCAGCGCGATGTTGCCGCAGATCGTCGCCCAGTTCGAAGGCTACGCGGCGGCCACCTCGGCCTGGGACAGTGACTTGCTCAGCGCGCGGCTCAAGGATTACACATCAACCTGGCTCGACGACCTGTGCCGCAGCGGCAAGCTGGTGTGGACACGCCTGAGCAACAAGCCCGGCGCCACCGCCCTGCGCAGCACGCCCGTGGTGCTGCTGCCACGCAGCCAGGTGCCGCTGTGGAGCGGGCTGACCGAACAGACCGACAGCACGACGTTGTCGCCCAAGGCGCAGAAAGTCCAGCAGACCCTGCACGAACACGGCGCGTTGTTTTTCGATGAGCTGGCCCACGAAGCCCATCTGCTGCGCAGCGAGCTGGAAACGGCGCTGCAGGAACTGGTCGGCGCCGGCCTGGTGAACGCCGACAGCTTTGCCGGGCTGCGTGCGCTGACCACGCCCGCGAGTAAACGCCAGGCGCGCAGCAGCCGGCGCGGGCGCGGTGCATTTGTCGGCGGCATGGACGATGCCGGGCGCTGGGCGCTGATCCGGCGCCCGTCGACCGCCGCCGGCCCGCACTCGGCCGAAACCCTGGAGCATGTGGCGATGACCTTGCTGCGCCGCTACGGCGTGGTGTTCTGGCGACTGCTGGAGCGCGAGGCGGATTGGCTGCCAAGCTGGCGCGAACTGTTGCGCACCTTTCACCGCCTGGAGGCACGCGGGGAGATTCGCGGCGGGCGGTTCGTCAGCGGGTTGGCGGGCGAGCAGTTTGCGTTGCCGGAAGCGATCCCGCTGCTGCGTGAGGTGCGGCGGCGGGCCCATGATGGAAGCCTGATCGCGGTGTGCGGGGCTGATCCGCTGAACCTGGTGGGCACGCTATTGCCGGGCAGCAAAGTGCCGGCGGTGAGTGGTAACCGGATTGTGTATCGCGATGGGCTGCCGGCGGCGGTGATGGTGGCTGGCAAGCAACAGATACTGCTGGATGTGGATCAGCAGGCGGTGCAGGAGAGGCTGATCAGGCATTGAGTCAGGGTGACTTTGAAGGCCTCATCGGGGGCAAGCCCCCTCCCACACGTTGATCTGTGAACACAATCAAATGTGGGAGGGGCTTGCCCCCGATGAGGCCAGAACATCATCAGGCCTATAGGAAGCTGACGAGGCGAGCGCGGGCGGTGACGACGAAACATTCTTCACACACCAAACCGGCTGCGGTACTCGCTGGGGGCCAGGCCGGTGATTTTCTTGAAGGTGGCGCGAAACGCGCTGGGGTCCTGATAGCCCACGGTCCAGGCGATATGGTCGATGGTGCCGTTGGTGAACTCGAGCATTTGCCGGGCTTTGCCCACTCGCAGGTGCTGGCAGTATTCGGTGGGTTTCAAACCCGTTGCGCCGCGAAAGCGCCGCAGGAACGTGCGTTCTTCGAGGCCGGCTTCCTGCGCCATCGCCGCCACCGAGACATCCACCGCGCCACTGGCTTGCAACCAGTGCTGCACTTTCAGGATCGCGCCGTCGCCATGCCCGAGAATCGGCGCAAAGTTGCTGCCGCACTGGCTGGCGCTGTCGCTGTGTTCGATCACCAGAAAGCGCGCCGTGTCCGCCGCAACGCTCGGCCCCATGAGGCGGTCGACCAGGCGCAGGCCCAGTTCGGACCACGCCATCAGCCCGGCGGTGGTGATCAGGTCGCCGTCATCGACGATCGGCTTATCCGCTTCCAGACGCACCGCGGGGTAATGCTCTGCGAACGTACTGGCGGAAGACCAATGGGTGGTGGCGCTGCGCCCGTCCAGCAAACCACTGCGCGCCAGCATGATCGAACCGATACACACGCCACCGAGCACGGTGCCCGCCGCGTGTTGTTGGCGTAGCCATTGCAACAACGCGGGTGGCGTCTGTTGCTCCGTGAATTCGCCAATCGACGGTGGCACCAGCACGGCCATCAGCGGTTGGCCGGGGCCGGGATGGCTGGCGAATACGCGCGCGGGCGTACCATCTGCCGCCACCTGCCAATGGCTGACCCGCAGCAGCGGCAATTGCGCGGATTGGTGCGCGGCGGCGATCCGGTTGGCCACCCCGAACAGATCGGTCAGGCCATGCACCGCCGCCAGTTGCGCGCCCTGATAGATCAACACACCCAACTCGATGATCGAGCGTTCCACGGCCATTGTCAGTTTTCCCCCTGCTATTGTCGGTGCAGCCAATCCCCGGTCGGTGCGCCAGCTAAGATACTGGCGCCCATCAACCCATCACGAGGCAACACACATGGCCAAGCAAGCGCTCATCCTAATCGATATCCAGAATGACTACTTCCCCCACGGCAAGTGGCCACTCGACGGCGTGGAAGCCGCGGCAGACAAGGCCGCGCAGGCGCTGCAGGCATTTCGCCAGGCGGGCGATGCAGTGATTCATGTGCGCCATGAGTTCACCTCGGAAGATGCACCGTTCTTCACCCCAGACTCCGAAGGCGCGCATCTGCACCCCAAGGTGCTGAACGAAGGCAGTGAGCCGGTGGTGCTTAAACATTTCGTGAATGCGTTTCGCGAAACCCAACTGCGCACCGTGCTGGAACAACGCAGCATCACGGACCTGGTGGTGGTCGGCAGCATGAGCCATATGTGCATCGACGCCGTGGTACGGGCGGCGGCGGACCTCGGTTACAAGGTCACCGTGCTCCATGACGCCTGCGCCACGCGGGATCAGGAATTCAACGGGCAAGTGATTCCGGCGGCGCAGGTGCATGGGGCGTATATGGCGTCGCTGGCATTTGGGTATGCGAGCGTGGTGTCGACGCAGGAATACTTGCAGGCGCAAGCGGCGGCCTGACCGCCACGTGCGGGCGTGGGGCTAGCGGGTTGCGATGATGAACAGGCGTGGGAAAGGCAGCAGCACGGTGCCATCAGCCAGGGCCGGATAAGCCTGGGTAATTCGCGCCTGATAGTCCTGTAGGAAGGCGGCTTTTTCGTCGTCACTCAACGGTGCGAGGAACGGCCGCAATGCCGAGGCCTTGAACCACTCCACCACAGCCGCGTGATCCGCCAGCGGGTGCAGGTAGGTGGTGCGCCACACATCGACAGCGCTGCAGTGTTTGCTCAGCAGTTCGTAGTAATAGCTCGCCGTGTGCCGTTCATTGTGTTTGACCGCGCCGATCCTGGCGGACCATGGGCCATCGGCGGCGACTTCACGCGCCAGCCGATGGGCGGGCTCGTCGAGGTTGTCCGGGGTTTGCACCGCCAGGGTTCCGCCGGAGGTCAACTGGCTGACCAGGTGCGGGTAAAGCGTGGCGTGGTCCGGCAGCCATTGCAGAGAAGCATTCGCCAGGATCACATCGAACGGTTGCGCCGGGCTCCAGGCGCCGATATCCGCCCGTTCGAAGTTCAGCGTCGGCAGGCGCTTGCGGGCGTCGGCCAGCATGTCGTCGGAGCTGTCCATGCCGGTGACGCGAGCCTGCGGAAAACGCTCGGCCAACACTTGCGTGGAATTACCGGGGCCGCAGCCCAGGTCGACGGCGGTTTGCACCGCGGTATTGGGAATGGCCGCGACCAGATCACGGACGGGGCGTGTGCGCTGTTGTTCGAACAGCGTGTATTGCTTGGCGGACCAGGTCATCGCGGCGCTCCTTGTGCTTAAAGGTTGGCCACAGCCTAAATCGTGTGAGCCATGAGAACAAACGCCAGGGATCACCTCACCATCGGAAGATGCCTGCACACCCTGCGCAGCGTGCGCAAACCCGAACTAAGATTAGGTTAGACCTGCACGAGCCAGGTCCTCTGCGAATCGTTAATACCAATGCCAGCGTAGTGTCCACGGACGGCTTTCTGGTCTCCACCGCCAAGTCTGTTCACGTCAATGGAGCTACGCCATGACTTATCTGATAACTCGCGAAGGCAACGAGCTTTATTATAAAGACTGGGGCAGCGGCCAGCCTGTTATGTTCTGCCACGGCTGGCCACTGAACAGCGACAGCTGGGAATCGCAAATGCTGCATTTCGCCAACAACGGTTTTCGCGCCATCGCGCATGACCGCCGCGGGCATGGCCGCTCAAGCCAGCCGTGGGGCGGCAATGACATGGACCACTACGCGGACGATCTGGCGGAACTGATCGAGCACCTGGATCTGACCAACGTGATCCTCTTCGGTTTCTCCACCGGAGGCGGTGAAGTTGCACGCTATATCGCTCGCCATGGCACTTCGCGCGTGGCCAAGGCCGGCTTGATCTGCGCGGTAACGCCGTTGATGCTGAGAACCCCCAGTAACCCCCAAGGGACGCCAATCGAAGTTTTTGACGGAATGCGTGCCGACTCCATCGCCAACCGTTCGCAGCTCTACCTCGATCTGGCCAGCGGCCCTTTCTATGGATTCAACCGGGTAGGCGTCGAACCCTCGCAAGGCTTGATCAATTCATTCTGGATGCAGGGTGTAATGGGAGGGCACAAAAATACTTTTGACAGCATCAAGGCATTTTCGGAGACAGACTTTCGAGCGGACTTGAGGCGTTTCAGTATTCCCACCCTCATCATTCATGGTGATGACGATCAAATCGTGCCGATCCAATCTTCGGCACTGGAAAGCAAGCGCCTAATCCCGCATGCCCAGTTGCTGGTCTATACGGGCGCTCCGCATGGGTTGACCGACACGCACAAGCAACGAGCCAATGAAGATATGTTGCGTTTCGCAATGCTCTAGGCTGGGTACTGTACATAAACCGCACGACCTTCAAGGTCGTGCGGTTCTTTTAGTATGTAACTGTTTTGCTGCGGTATGCGCTAGAACGGAATATCGTCATCAAAGCTGTCGAAATCCGCAGCCGGTTGCGGAGCGGCCTGTTGTGGCGCTGGGCGCGACTCACGCTGTGGTTGCTGGCTTGGCTGCGGACGCGACTGCTGTGGACGCGGTGCCGAGTTGGACATGCCGCCCTGGCCCTGTTGGTCGCCCTGTGGACGGCCGCCGAGCAGTTGCATGGTGCCTTGCATGTCGACCACGATTTCAGTGGTGTAACGCTTGATGCCGTCTTTTTCCCACTCGCGGGTCTGCAGTTTGCCTTCGATGTAGACCTGCGAACCTTTGCGCAGGTATTCACCGGCGATCTCTGCCACTTTGCCGAACATCGACACACGGTGCCATTCGGTTTTCTCGACCTTCTGGCCGGTCTGCTTGTCGGTCCACTGTTCGCTGGTCGCCAGACTCAGGTTGGTCACGGCGTTACCGTTAGGCAAGTAGCGAACTTCGGGATCCTGGCCGCATGTACCGACCAATATGACTTTGTTAACCCCACGGGCCATAACGTTCTCCTAAGCTGGGCGCGCTGTCGGCACTGGGTTGACCAGTTGCTCGAGCGTCGCGCGATCCAATAATTCGGTGTCCAATTTGATGTAGATGGCGGCTTCTTCAGCAATAACCACAGCATCGGTAACCCCTGTAACGGCCTTAAGACGCTCGGCCAAGCCAGCTTCGCGTATCGCTTCAGGCGATAACGGCAAGCGCAGACTCGTCACATAGGGAGGTTCGCGCATGGTAACAGCAAAGGCTAGCCAGAGGGCAGCCAGACCTGCGCATCCGAGGAACACAACCGACAAACCGCCGTGCTGGAACATCCAGCCACCCATGATGCCGCCCAGTGCAGAGCCCAGGAACTGGCTGGTGGAATACACCCCCATCGCCGTGCCCTTGCCGCCGGCCGGTGAAACTTTACTGATCAGCGAAGGCAGCGAAGCCTCCAGCAGGTTGAACGCGGTGAAGAACACCACCGTACCGATTACCAGCGCCCGCAGGCTGTCGCCGAACTGCCAGAAGAATAGCTCAGTGAGCATCAGCGTCACGACGGCGCCGAGTAAAACTCGTTTCATTTTGCGTTTCTTCTCGCCATAGATGATGAACGGGATCATGGCGAAGAATGAAATCAGCAGCGCGGTCAGATAGACCCACCAGTGCTGTTCCTTGGGCAGCCCGGCTTTTTCCACCAGGGCCAGGGGCAAGGCCACGAAGCTGCTCATCAGCATCGCGTGCAATACAAAGATACCCAAATCCAGGCGCAGCAGGTCCGGGTGCTTGAGGGTCGGCAGCAGCGCCTGGCGCGCGACGCCGGATTCACGGTGCTGCAGAGTGCCGGTGGAACGCGGCACCATGAAGGCCACGATCACGATACCGAACAACGCCATGCCGCCGGTGGCCAGGAACAGCCCGTGCAAACCGAAGGCGCGGGTCAGCAACGGGCCGACCACCATCGCGACGGCGAACGACAGGCCGATGGTCATGCCGATCATGGCCATGGCCTTGGTGCGGTGTTGTTCGCGGGTCAGGTCCGACAGCAAGGCCATGACCGCTGCGGAAATCGCGCCGGCGCCCTGTAGGACACGCCCGGCAATCACGCCCCAGATCGAATCGGACTGGGCCGCGAGTACGCTGCCGAGGGCAAACACGATCAACCCGAGGTAGATCACCGGGCGGCGGCCGATGCGGTCGGAAATGATCCCGAACGGAATCTGGAAAATCGCCTGGGTCAGGCCATAAGCGCCAATGGCCAGGCCGATCAGGGCGGGGGTCGCGCCTGCGAGATCCATCCCGTAGGTCGCCAGCACCGGCAACACCATGAACATGCCAAGCATACGGAAGGCGAACACCAGGGCCAGACCGCTTGCTGCTCGGGTCTCGCCGCTACTCATGCGTTCGCTGTGGGGATCGTGCATGGAAAAACCTCGTGTGAACCGGCGGCGATTCTACCAGTCCCATCGATTGAGAGGGTATATGCGGCGGTTTGCCGCGCAGGTTTCATGTAAGGCTGCACCTGGCACCTTGACAGTGTATATTCATCCAGTCTTTAGCCGTATACTCCGGCATTATTTACGCCCGCCGTGCGAGGCCATCTTGGACAAGATCCTGATTCGTGGGGCTAGAACCCACAACCTGAAGAACATCGACCTGACCCTGCCCCGGGACAAACTGATCGTCATCACCGGTTTGTCCGGGTCCGGCAAATCGTCGCTGGCGTTCGACACGCTGTACGCCGAAGGCCAGCGGCGCTATGTCGAGTCGCTGTCGGCCTATGCCCGCCAGTTTCTGTCGATGATGGAAAAACCCGACGTCGACACCATCGAAGGCCTGTCGCCGGCAATTTCCATCGAGCAGAAGTCGACTTCCCACAACCCGCGCTCCACCGTGGGCACCATCACCGAGATCTACGACTACCTGCGCCTGCTGTATGCGCGCGTCGGTATCCCGCGCTGCCCGGACCACGACATCCCGCTGGAAGCCCAGACCGTCAGCCAGATGGTCGACCTGGTGCTGGCCCAGCCGGAAGGCGCCAAGCTGATGCTGCTGGCGCCGGTGATTCGCGAGCGCAAGGGGGAACACCTTTCAGTGTTTGAAGAACTGCGCGCGCAAGGTTTCGTGCGTGCGCGGATCAACGGCAAGCTGTACGAGCTGGACGAAGCGCCGAAGCTCGACAAGCAGAAGAAGCACTCGATCGATGTCGTGGTCGACCGCTTCAAAGTACGCGCCGACTTGCAGCAGCGCCTGGCGGAATCCTTCGAGACAGCCCTGAAGCTGGCGGACGGTATCGCCCTGGTCGCGCCGATGGACGACGAACCGGGCGAAGAGATCATCTTCTCCGCACGCTTTGCCTGCCCGATCTGTGGCCACGCCATCAGCGAGCTGGAACCCAAGCTGTTTTCCTTCAACAACCCGGCCGGCGCCTGCCCGACCTGCGATGGCCTGGGCGTGAAGCAGTTCTTCGACATAAAGCGCCTGGTCAATGGCGAGCTGACGCTGGCGGAAGGCGCGATACGCGGCTGGGACAGGCGTAACGTCTATTACTTCCAGATGCTCGGCTCATTGGCCTCGCACTATAAGTTCAGCCTGGAAGTACCGTTCAACCAACTGCCGGCGGATCAGCAGAAGGTCATTCTCAACGGCAGCGGCTCGCAGAACGTCGACTTCAAATACCTCAACGACCGTGGCGATATCGTCAAACGCTCGCATCCGTTCGAAGGCATCGTACCCAACCTCGAACGCCGCTACCGCGAGACCGAGTCGGCGAGCGTGCGGGAAGAACTGGCCAAGTTCCTCAGCACCCAGCCCTGCCCGGATTGCCGAGGCACCCGCCTGCGCCGTGAGGCGCGGCACGTATGGGTTGGCGAGAAGACCCTGCCGGCGGTGACCAACCTGCCGATCGGCGACGCCTGTGAATATTTCGGCGTACTCAAGCTGACCGGACGCCGTGGGGAGATTGCCGACAAGATCCTCAAGGAGATTCGCGAGCGCCTGCAGTTCCTGGTCAACGTCGGCCTGGATTACCTGTCGCTGGACCGCAGCGCGGATACCTTGTCGGGCGGTGAAGCCCAGCGCATCCGCCTGGCCAGCCAGATCGGCGCCGGCCTGGTGGGCGTGTTGTATATCCTTGATGAGCCGTCGATTGGCTTGCACCAGCGCGATAACGATCGCCTCCTGGGCACGCTGAAACACCTGCGGGACATCGGCAACACGGTGATCGTGGTCGAGCACGACGAAGACGCGATTCGCCTGGCCGATTATGTGGTCGATATCGGCCCGGGGGCCGGCGTGCATGGTGGGCATATCGTCGCCCAAGGCACGCCTGCCGAGGTGATGGCTCATCCAGACTCGCTGACCGGCAAGTACCTGTCCGGGCGCGTGAGGATTGAAGTGCCGTCCAAGCGCACGCCACGCAACAAGAAGATGGCGTTGCACCTCAAGGGCGCGCGCGGCAACAACCTGCGCAATGTCGACCTGGAAATTCCGCTGGGTCTGCTGACCTGCGTGACCGGTGTTTCCGGCTCCGGCAAGTCGACGCTGATCAACAACACGCTGTTCCCGTTGAGCGCCACCGCCCTGAACGGCGCGACCACGCTGGAAGCGGCTGCACATGACAGCATCAAGGGCCTGGAGCTCCTCGACAAAGTGGTCGATATCGACCAGAGCCCGATTGGCCGTACTCCCCGCTCCAACCCGGCGACCTATACCGGGCTGTTCACGCCCATTCGCGAGTTGTTCGCCGGCGTGCCGGAATCCCGCTCGCGGGGCTACGGGCCGGGCCGGTTCTCGTTCAACGTCAAGGGAGGGCGCTGCGAAGCGTGCCAGGGCGATGGCTTGATCAAGGTGGAGATGCACTTCCTGCCGGACATCTACGTGCCGTGCGATGTGTGCAAGAGCAAGCGCTACAACCGCGAAACCCTTGAGATCAAATACAAGGGCAAGAACATCCACGAAACCCTGGAGATGACCATCGAGGAAGCGCGGGTGTTCTTCGACGCGGTTCCGGCGTTGGCGCGCAAGCTGCAGACGCTGATGGATGTGGGCTTGTCGTACATCAAGCTGGGGCAATCGGCGACCACGCTGTCCGGTGGTGAAGCGCAACGGGTCAAGCTGTCCCGCGAGCTGTCCAAGCGCGACACCGGTAAAACCCTGTATATCCTCGATGAGCCGACCACGGGCCTGCACTTCGCGGACATTCAGCAATTGCTGGATGTGTTGCACCGCCTGCGTGACCACGGCAACACCGTGGTGGTGATCGAGCACAACCTGGATGTGATCAAGACCGCCGACTGGCTGGTCGACCTCGGGCCGGAAGGCGGTTCCAAGGGCGGTCAGATCATCGCGGTAGGTACGCCGGAGCAGGTCTCCGAGATGCCGCAATCGCACACGGGTTACTACTTGAAACCGTTGCTCGCGCGCGACCGGGCCTGATTTATCCGGCCCAATAAAAAGGTTCTTCACGGAATCCCGGGAAACACAGAAACAAGAACGCCGATTTGATGGATGATGTTCGTGCGAGCAAACACATCTAAAAAACCGGCGTTCTTATGCGCAATATTAATACTTTCCTTCCTTTTTGGGAGGGCTTTTCTGTCGTTGCGATCAAACCTGACGGCGATGCCCTTCAAATCGATCTGATCCCCCAGGCCACGCGATTTCCCACCTGTGGTGGCTGCCAAAAGCTCTGTTCAACAACTCATGAGTACTGCGATCGAGTCGTGCGTGACTTGCCGATTCTCGGTCGCGCAGTCCGCCTCAACGTGCAGCTCAGGCGTGTTAGTTGCCGTGATTGTGGCAAGCGCATGGAGGTCGTCAGTTGGCTGGATCGCTATGCCCGCATGACGCGCCGGCTGGCGGAGGCCGTTATTCAAGCCTGCGAACGCCTTCCTACACTGCATGTTGCGCAAATGTTCGGGCTGCACTGGGACACCGTTCGGTTGCTGGAGCGGCGCGCTCTGCAAGCGGCGTTGAGTGCCTTACCCAAGGCCCAGCCACGGCGCCTGATAATGGACGAGTTCGCGTTATTCAAAGGTCATCGCTACGCCAGCGTGGTGTTGGACGCTGATACTCGGCGAGTGCTTTGGATCGGCGAAGGCCGTAGCCGAGCGGCAGTCAGACCGTTTTTCGAAGAGCTGGGGCCAGAAGGGTGCGCCCGAATTGAAGCGGTAGCGATGGACATGAACACGGCTTATGACCTGGAAGTTCGCCAACACTGCCCAAAAGCACGAGTGATTTATGACCTTTTCCATGTGGTCGCCAAATATGGCCGAGAAGTGATTGATCGTGTTCGCGTTGACGAGGCGAACCGATTGCGCCATGACAAGCCCGCTCGAAAGATCATAAAGCAAGCGCGATGGTTGCTATTGCGTAACCCGGAGAACCTGAAAAAGCCGGAACAGCAGGTTCATTTACAGGATCTGCTGGCCGCTAACCAATCGTTAATGACGGTCTACTTGATGAAGGCCGAGCTCAAAATGCTCTGGGCGCCGAGCGATGCCTGGGACTGGAGATCAGCCTGGAAGCAGTGGCTGCGTCATGCTCAAGAAAGCGAAATACCCGCACTGATCCAGTTCGCAAAGCGACTAAAGGGCTACTGGCGGGGCATCGTGAGCCGGGTACGCTGGCCAATGCACACTGGTCAGTTGGAAGGAATAAACAATCGAATAAAGGTCATCAAACGAATGGCGTACGGTTACCGGGACAGCGAATTCTTTTTCATGAAGATCAAGAGCGTCTTTCCCGGCAATCCGTGAAGAACCAATAAAAAGCCCCTGTCACTTCAACGGTGACAGGGGCTTTTTTACAGCCGGGAATCAGAACTGCGATTGCAGGTAATTCTCCAGGCCGACCAGCTTGATCAGGCCCAGCTGCTTTTCCAGCCAGTAGGTGTGATCTTCTTCGGTATCGGCCAACTGCACGCGCAGAATTTCACGAGTGACATAGTCGTTGTGCTGCTCGCACAGCTCGATGCCCTTGCAGAGCGCGGCACGGACCTTGTTCTCGAGGCGCAGGTCGGCGGCGAGCATCTCAGGCACCGTTGTGCCTACGTCCAAGTCGTCGGGACGCATGCGTGGCGTGCCTTCGAGCATCAGGATACGGCGCATCAGTGCGTCGGCGTGCTGGGTCTCTTCTTCCATCTCATGGTTGATACGCTCGTAGAGCTCGGTAAAGCCCCAGTCTTCGTACATACGCGAATGGATGAAATATTGGTCACGAGCCGCGAGTTCGCCCGTCAGCAACGTGTTGAGGTAATCGATTACGTCGGGGTGACCTTGCATCGCCCTACATCTCCCTGCTTGAAAGTCTTTAGTTTGAACCATGCTGACCCATAGGTCACGGAGCCAACGGCTGAAAAGTGAAGATTTCCTGAGAAAAGCAGCTGAATTAACGCAAAAACCGCCCAAATGAGGGCGGTTCTGCTTATCGTTTAGAGTCAGTTAATCGATACACCCAGCGCCTTTGCGATTGCTTCTCCATAAGCCGGATCGGCTTTGAAGAAGTGCTGCAACTGACGCTGGACCACATCACTGGAAACCCCCGCCATGGCGCCTGCGATGTTGCCGGTGAGCAAGGCTTTCTGCTCATCGTTCATCAGGCGGAACAGCGCACCGGCGTGGCTGTAATAGTCGGTGTCTTCGCGGTGATCGTAACGATCCGCGGCACCGCTCAGGGCCAATGCGGGCTCGGCGTACTGTGGCGCTTGTTTCGGCGCGTCGGCGTAGCTGTTTGGCTCATAGTTGGGCGCCGCACCACCGTTGCTGCCGAAGGCCATCGAGCCATCACGCTGGTAGCTGTTGACCGGGCTACGTGGGGCATTCACCGGCAATTGCTGGTGGTTGGTGCCGATACGGTAGCGGTGGGCATCTGCGTAAGCGAAGACGCGACCTTGCAGCATGCGGTCCGGCGACAGGCCAACACCCGGGACCATGTTGCTCGGGCCGAACGCCGCTTGTTCCACTTCGGCGAAGTAGTTCTGCGGATTACGGTTGAGCTCCAGCTCACCGACTTCGATCAGCGGGAACTCCTTCTGCGACCAGGTTTTGGTCACGTCAAAGGGGTTCTCGTAATGTGCGTTGGCCTGGGCCTCGGTCATGATCTGAATGCAGACGCGCCATTTCGGGAAATCCCCGCGCTCGATCGCACCAAACAGATCGCGCTGTGCGTAATCAGGGTCGGTACCGGCCAAACGTGCCGCCTCGGCCGGTGCCAGGTTCTTGATGCCTTGCTTGGTCTTGTAGTGCCACTTCACCCAGTGCCGCTCGCCCTTGGCGTTGATCAAGCTGTAGGTGTGGCTACCGAAGCCGTGCATGTGGCGGTAACCGTCAGGGATACCACGGTCCGAAAACAGGATGGTGACCTGGTGCAGCGCCTCCGGGGAGTGCGACCAGAAATCCCACATCATCTGCGCGCTTTTCAGATTGCTTTGCGGCAGGCGTTTTTGAGTGTGGATGAAATCAGGGAACTTGAGTGGGTCGCGGATGAAGAACACCGGGGTGTTGTTACCGACGATGTCCCAGTTGCCTTCTTCGGTGTAGAACTTCAAGGCAAAGCCACGAGGGTCGCGCTCGGTATCCGCCGAACCACGTTCGCCACCAACCGTGGAGAAACGCAGAAAGGTCGGCGTTTGTTTACCAACGGCCTCGAACAGCTTGGCGCTGGTGTACTGAGTAATGTCCCGGGTGACGGTGAACGTGCCGTAAGCACCCGAACCTTTGGCGTGTACGCGACGCTCAGGGATGTTTTCGCGGTTGAAGTGAGCGAGCTTCTCGATCAGGTGAAAATCATCGAGCAACAACGGGCCACGCGGGCCGGCGGAACGGGAGTTCTGGTTATCCGCCACGGGAGCGCCGCTGGCGGTGGTAAGAATTTTGTTCTGGCTCATGTTCAATCTTCCTCAGGTCGGACTTGGAACTGCCGGCTAATCGGCTTGCAGTGAGTATTGATCATCAACATGACGTCTACAAATTCATTAAATTGTGGACATCAATAGAAAATTACTACCAATACACCCGACGCCCATAATGCCGCGGCCAGATCGATGCACGCTTGTATCCATGGCGCTTTTCTTACGCGCACAAAAAACCGGGCGCTAGGCCCGGTTCTTCGTAACAGACTGTCGTCTTACTCGGCGCTTACAGCTTCGCCGGCAGTAGCACGATCAACCAACTCGACATACGCCATAGGCGCGTTGTCGCCAGCGCGGAAACCGCACTTGAGGATGCGCAGGTAGCCACCCTCACGGGTAGCGTAACGCTTGCCCAGGTCGTTGAAGAGCTTACCAACGATAGCTTTCGAACGAGTACGGTCGAAGGCCAGACGGCGGTTAGCCAGGCTGTCTGTCTTAGCCAAAGTGATCAGCGGCTCAGCAACGCGACGCAGTTCTTTAGCTTTCGGCAGTGTAGTTTTGATCAGCTCGTGCTCGAACAGCGACACCGCCATGTTTTGGAACATGGCCTTACGGTGCGAGCTGGTACGGCTCAGGTGACGTCCACTTTTACGATGACGCATGGTTCATTCCTTACCAAACTCACGTTCGGTGATTACGACGATCAGGCAGTCGCCTTGTCGTCCTTCTTAAGACTTGCAGGCGGCCAGTTGTCGAGGCGCATGCCGAGGGACAGACCGCGGGAGGCCAGAACGTCCTTGATTTCAGTCAAGGATTTCTTGCCCAGGTTCGGAGTCTTCAACAGTTCTACTTCGGTACGCTGAATCAGGTCGCCGATGTAGTAAATGTTTTCCGCCTTAAGGCAGTTAGCCGAACGTACAGTCAGTTCCAGATCGTCAACCGGGCGAAGCAGGATCGGATCGATCTCGTCTTCCTGCTCGATTACCACTGGTTCGCTGTCGCCTTTGAGGTCGACGAACGCAGCCAACTGCTGTTGCAGAATGGTTGCAGCGCGACGGATAGCCTCTTCAGGGTCCAGAGTACCGTTGGTTTCCAGATCAATAACCAGCTTGTCCAGGTTAGTACGCTGCTCGACACGGGCGTTTTCCACCACGTATGCGATACGGCGAACCGGGCTGAACGAAGAGTCAAGCTGCAAGCGACCAATGCTGCGGCTTTCGTCTTCATCGCTCTGACGCGAGTCGGCCGGTTCATAACCACGACCACGAGCTACAGTGAGCTTCATGTTCAGGGCGCCGTTAGACGCCAGGTTAGCGATTACGTGATCGGGGTTAACGATCTCGACATCATGATCCAGCTGAATATCGGCAGCGGTAACCACCCCCGAACCCTTCTTCGACAAGGTCAGCGTAACTTCGTCACGGCCGTGCAGCTTGATAGCCAGACCTTTAAGGTTCAACAGGATTTCAATTACGTCTTCCTGTACACCTTCGATGGCGCTGTACTCGTGGAGCACACCGTCAATCTCGGCCTCGACTACTGCACAGCCGGGCATTGAGGACAACAGGATGCGGCGCAGCGCGTTGCCCAGGGTGTGGCCAAAACCACGCTCGAGAGGCTCGAGTGTGATTTTGGCGCGGGTTGGACTGACAACCTGCACATCAATGTGGCGGGGTGTCAGGAACTCATTTACCGAAATCTGCATGGATGCACCTATTTTCTAGCCCTTACTTGGAGTAGAGCTCGACAATCAGGCTTTCGTTGATGTCGGCGGACAGATCACTGCGAGCTGGAACGTTCTTGAAAACGCCCGACTTCTTCTCAGTGTCTACTTCTACCCATTCTACGCGGCCACGTTGGGCACACAGATCGAGAGCTTGGACAATGCGAAGTTGGTTTTTTGCTTTCTCGCGAACAGCGACCACGTCACCAGCACGAACCTGGTAGGACGGAACGTTTACGGTCTGGCCGTTAACGCTGATCGACTTGTGCGATACCAGCTGACGGGATTCGGCACGAGTAGAACCAAAGCCCATACGGTATACAACGTTGTCCAGACGGCATTCGAGCAGTTGCAGCAGGTTTTCACCGGTTGCACCTTTCTTGCCAGCAGCTTCTTTGTAGTAGCCGCTGAACTGACGCTCGAGAACGCCGTAGATACGACGGACCTTCTGCTTTTCACGCAGTTGGGTGCCGTAATCGGACTGGCGACCGCGGCGTTGGCCGTGGATACCAGGTGCTGCTTCAATGTTGCACTTCGATTCGATCGCGCGCACGCCGCTCTTCAGGAAGAGATCGGTGCCTTCGCGACGAGCGAGTTTGCATTTTGGACCAATGTAACGAGCCATTCTTTACAATCTCCTGGATTACACGCGGCGCTTCTTCGGCGGACGGCACCCGTTGTGCGGGATTGGCGTCACGTCGGTGATGCTGGCGATCTTATAGCCACAGCCGTTCAAAGCACGGACAGCGGACTCACGACCTGGACCTGGACCTTTGACGTTAACGTCGAGGTTTTTCAGGCCGTATTCCAGCGCAGCTTGACCAGCACGTTCAGCAGCTACTTGAGCAGCGAACGGGGTGGACTTGCGGGAACCGCGGAAACCCGAACCACCGGAGGTAGCCCAAGAAAGCGCGTTACCTTGACGGTCGGTGATGGTCACGATGGTGTTGTTAAAAGAAGCATGGATGTGGGCGATGCCATCAACCACTGTCTTTTTAACTTTTTTACGAGGACGAGCAGCAGGTTTTGCCATGATAATTTTCCTGTCGATTCGCGGGGGCGATTACTTGCGGATCGGCTTACGCGGACCTTTACGGGTACGCGCGTTAGTCTTGGTACGCTGACCGCGTACTGGAAGACCACGACGATGACGCAGACCGCGATAGCAACCGAGGTCCATCAAACGCTTGATTTTCATGTTGATTTCGCGACGCAGGTCACCTTCAGTGGTGAACTTCGCCACTTCGCCACGCAGCAATTCAACCTGCTCGTCGCTCAGATCCTTGATCTTAGCGGCTGGGTTTACCCCAGCGACCGCGCAAATTTTCTGCGCAGTAGTGCGACCAACACCATAGATGTAGGTCAGCGAGATAACAGTGTGCTTGTTATCTGGAATGTTAACGCCTGCAATACGGGCCATTCAGTGGGACTCCAATTGACAGCTACCTACGCCCCGGAAGCCAAGAAATAGGGCGCGAGATAATATCGCTGTAATAACAAATAATCAACCCGGCAGCGCACTAGCTGCCGGGCTTCAAGCGGATCACACTCAGCCTTGGCGCTGTTTGTGACGCGGTTCCGCGCTGCAAATTACTCGAACAACACCTTCGCGGCGAATAATCTTGCAGTTACGGCACAGCTTTTTCACCGATGCACGAACTTTCATCACCAACTCCTCGAACCTTATGGGTACTCAGCGCAACATGCCGCTGCCGTAACCCTTCAGGTTGGCTTTCTTCATCAGGGATTCGTACTGGTGCGAAACGAGGTGCGATTGTACTTGGGACATGAAGTCCATCACAACCACGACCACGATCAGCAACGAGGTCCCGCCAAGGTAGAACGGAACGTTTGCTGCAACCACCAGGAACTGGGGCAACAAGCACACGGCCGTCATATATAGAGCACCGAACAGGGTCAAACGAGTCAGAACGCCATCAATGTAGCGTGCAGACTGCTCACCTGGACGGATGCCCGGAATAAAGGCACCGGACTTCTTCAGGTTTTCCGCTACGTCTTTCGGATTGAACATCAACGCCGTATAGAAGAAGCAGAAGAAAATAATCCCTGCACTAAACAGCAGAATATTCAACGGCTGACCAGGAGCGATCGACTGAGAGAGGTCCTGCAGCCAGCCCATGTTTTCAGACTGACCAAACCAGGTACCCAACGAAGCCGGAAACAGCAAGATGCTGCTCGCGAAAATTGCCGGAATAACACCGGCCATATTCACTTTCAGCGGCAAGTGGCTGGTCTGCGCAGCAAAGACCTTACGGCCCTGCTGACGCTTGGCGTAGTGAACAGCAATACGACGCTGGCCACGCTCAATGAACACCACAAAACCGATAATCGCTACTGCCAGCAAACCGATGGCAACCAGGGCGAAAATGTTGATATCACCCTGACGTGCAGACTCGAAAGACTGCCCGATCGCTCTCGGAAGACCGGCGACGATACCTGCGAAAATCAACATCGAGATACCGTTACCAACACCACGCTCAGTAATCTGCTCACCCAGCCACATCATGAACATCGCACCAGCCACAAACGTGGATACCGCGACGAAATGGAAGCCAAAGTCACCAGTGAACGCAACACCCTGCCCCGCCAGGCCAACGGACATGCCGATAGCTTGAACCAGGGCGAGGATGACAGTGCCGTAGCGGGTGTACTGGCTAATCTTGCGACGGCCAGCTTCACCTTCCTTCTTCAACTGCTCCAGCTGCGGGCTGACGGCGGTCATCAGTTGCATGATGATCGATGCCGAAATGTACGGCATGATCCCCAGTGCAAAGATGCTCATCCGTTCCAGCGCGCCGCCGGAAAACATGTTGAACAAGCTAAGAATGGTCCCCTCATTCTGTCGAAACAGGTCTGCGAGTCGGTCCGGGTTGATACCTGGAACCGGGATGTGTGCGCCTATTCGGTAGACGATAATCGCCAGGAACAGAAAACGCAGACGAGCCCAAAGTTCAGACATACCGCCTTTGCCGAGCGCTGAGAGAGCACCTTGCTTAGCCATTTATTCCTCGAACTTGCCGCCAGCTGCTTCGATAGCCGAACGCGCACCTTTGGTGGCGCAGATTCCCTTGCCGATAGTGACAGCGCGAGTCACTTCACCGGACAGCATGATTTTCACACGCTGTACGTTGACGTTGATCACGTTGGCATCTTTCAGGGTCTGCACAGTAACGATGTCGCCTTCCACTTTAGCCAGCTCGGACAGACGCACTTCTGCGCGGTCCATGGCCTTCAGGGATACGAAACCGAACTTAGGCAGGCGACGATGCAGCGGCTGTTGACCGCCTTCAAAGCCTGGAGCAATGGTGCCACCGGAGCGGGAGGTTTGACCTTTGTGGCCACGGCCACCAGTCTTACCCAAACCGCTACCGATACCACGGCCCGGACGATGCTTTTCGCGACGGGAACCCGGCGCTGGACTCAGATCATTGAGTTTCATCGATTAACCCTCGACACGCAGCATGTAGTAAGCCTTGTTGATCATCCCGCGATTCTCGGGAGTATCCTGGACTTCTACAGTGTGACCGATGCGACGCAGACCCAAACCCTTAACGCACAATTTGTGGTTAGGGATGCGGCCGGTCATGCTTTTGATCAGCGTTACTTTAACGGTAGCCATGATCAGAAGATCTCCTTGACGCTTTTGCCACGCTTGGCGGCAATGGATTCAGGAGACTGCATTGCTTTCAAACCCTTGAAAGTGGCGTGAACCACGTTTACTGGGTTAGTCGAGCCGTAGCACTTGGCCAGAACGTTCTGAACGCCAGCAACTTCGAGGACAGCACGCATAGCGCCGCCAGCGATGATACCGGTACCTTCAGAAGCAGGCTGCATGTACACCTTCGAAGCGCCATGGGCGGACTTCATTGCGTACTGCAGAGTGGTGCCGTTCAGATCAACTTGGATCATGTTGCGACGAGCAGCTTCCATTGCCTTCTGGATCGCAGCAGGCACTTCACGTGACTTGCCACGGCCGAAGCCAACGCGCCCTTTACCATCACCCACCACGGTCAACGCGGTGAAAGTGAAGATACGGCCGCCTTTAACGGTTTTGGCTACGCGGTTAACTTGAACCAGCTTCTCAATGTAGCCTTCGTCGCGCTTTTGGTCGTTATTTGACATAACTTAGAACTCCAGCCCAGCTTCACGAGCAGCATCAGCCAGCGCCTTGACGCGACCGTGATACTTGAAGCCAGAGCGGTCGAAAGCCACCTGCGAGACGCCAGCGGCTTTAGCACGCGTAGCGACCAGCTGGCCAACCTTAGTGGCCGCGTCGATGTTGCCGGTGGCACCATCACGCAGTTCTTTATCCAAAGTCGAGGCGCTTGCCAGGACTTTGTTGCCGTCGGCCGAGATGACCTGGGCGTAGATGTGCTGCGACGAGCGGAACACGCAGAGACGCACGACTTCGAGTTCGTGCATTTTCAGGCGTGCTTTGCGAGCGCGACGCAGTCGAGTAACTTTTTTGTCGGTCATTTGCTATGCCCTACTTCTTCTTGGCTTCTTTACGACGGACGACTTCGTCCGCGTAGCGCACACCTTTGCCTTTGTACGGCTCTGGTGGACGGAAGTCGCGGATCTCAGCGGCCACCTGACCTACCAGCTGCTTATCGATGCCCTTGATCAGGATATCGGTTTGGCTAGGGGTCTCAGCGGTGATGCCTTCCGGCAGTTCGTAATCCACTGGGTGCGAGAAGCCAAGGGCCAGGTTCAAAACCGTGCCTTTTGCTTGCGCTTTGTAACCAACACCGACCAGCTGGAGCTTACGCTCGAAGCCTTGGCTTACGCCTTGGACCATGTTGTTTACCAACGCACGCGTGGTACCGGCCATTGCGCGAGTTTGTTGATCGCCATTGCGAGCAGCGAAACGCAGCTCACCAGCTTCTTCAACGATCTCAACGGACGAATGGATGTTCAGTTCAAGAGTACCCTTGGCACCCTTCACCGAAAGCTGTTGGCCTGCGAATTTTACTTCGACACCGGCTGGCAGCTTAACGGGGTTCTTAGCGACGCGAGACATGCTTATCCCCCCTTAGAACACAGTGCAAAGAACTTCGCCGCCGACACCGGCAGCGCGCGCAGCACGATCCGTCATCACACCTTTGTTGGTGGAGACGATAGACACGCCAAGACCGCCACGAACTTTCGGCAGATCTTCAACGGACTTGTACTGACGCAGGCCTGGACGGCTAACGCGCTTCACTTCCTCGATGACCGGACGGCCTTCGAAGTACTTCAGCTCGATGGACAGCAGTGGTTTGATTTCGCTGCTGATCTGATAACCCGCAATGTAGCCTTCGTCTTTCAGGACTTTGGCAACAGCTACCTTCAACGTGGAAGATGGCATGCTTACGACGGACTTTTCAGCCATCTGGGCATTACGGATACGAGTTAGCATGTCCGCTAACGGGTCCTGCATACTCATGGGCTAGACGCTCCTAATACAAAAAAATTAGCCTTGCGGCTACATATGTCGCTGAGTATCTCCGGGCATAGAAAACACGGGCTCAGGCGAGCCGGGTATTCTAGACACACTCCGGAAATGAAACAAGCCCCAAAAGGGGCTTGTTCCAGATTCAAGGTACCGGCGGTCAGTATCTTGCGATTCAGACCGTCCGGACTTTGAAAGTACTTACCAGCTGGCTTTAACCAGACCTGGTACGTCACCACGCATTGCCGCTTCACGCAGTTTGTTACGGCCGAGGCCGAACTTGCGGTAAACGCCGTGTGGACGACCGGTCAGGCGGCAGCGGTTACGCATGCGCGAGGCGCTTGCGTCACGTGGCTGCTTCTGCAGAGCTACTGTGGCTTCCCAACGTGCTTCTGGACTTGCGTTCAGATCAACGATGATTGCTTTCAGTGCTGCACGCTTCTTGGCGTACTTGGCAACCGTGAGCTGACGTTTCAGCTCGCGGTTTTTCATGCTCATCTTGGCCATGGTCCTACTCCAATCAGTTGCGGAACGGGAATTTGAAAGCACGCAACAGGGCGCGACCTTCATCATCGTTCTTGGCAGTGGTGGTCAGGGTGATGTCCAGACCGCGGAGAGCATCGATCTTGTCGTAGTCGATTTCCGGGAAGATGATCTGCTCTTTCACGCCCATGCTGTAGTTACCACGACCATCGAAGGACTTGGCATTCAGGCCGCGGAAGTCGCGGACCCGAGGCAGGGAGATCGACAGCAGACGATCCAGGAATTCGTACATACGCTCACGGCGCAGAGTCACTTTGACGCCGATCGGCCAACCTTCACGGACTTTAAAGCCAGCGATGGATTTCCGAGCGTAAGTCACAACGACTTTTTGACCGGTGATCTTTTCCAGGTCAGCAACAGCGTGCTCGATGACTTTTTTGTCGCCGATCGCTTCGCCCAGACCCATGTTCAGGGTGATTTTGGTAACGCGCGGAACTTCCATCACGTTCCCGAGCTTAAGTTCTTCCTTAAGCTTGGGGGCGATTTCCTTCCGGTAAATCTCTTGTAGTCGTGCCATGGTCTTATCTACCTAGCAGTGTTCAAGCATCAACCGCTTTTTGGGTCGACTTGAAGACACGAATTTTCTTACCGTCTTCTACTTTGAAACCAACGCGGTCAGCCTTGTTGGTTTCGCCGTTGAAGATGGCGACGTTAGAAGCGTGCAGTGGCGCTTCTTTCTCGACGATACCGCCTTGTACGCCCGACATAGGGTTAGGCTTGGTATGACGCTTGACCAGGTTCAGACCACCGACGACCAGACGGTCGTCAGCGAGAACCTTCAGCACCTTACCGCGCTTACCTTTGTCTTTGCCGGCGATCACGATGATCTCGTCGTCACGACGAATCTTTTGCATGTCGGATCTCCTTACAGCACTTCTGGGGCGAGCGAGACGATCTTCATGAACTTCTCAGTACGAAGTTCACGGGTCACTGGCCCAAAGATACGGGTGCCGATCGGCTCTTGCTTGTTGTTCAGAAGAACAGCAGCGTTGCCATCAAAGCGGATAATGGAGCCATCTGCACGGCGAACGCCGTGACGAGTGCGGACTACAACAGCAGTCATCACTTGGCCTTTTTTCACTTTACCGCGAGGAATTGCTTCCTTCACGGTAACTTTGATGATGTCACCGATACCAGCGTAACGACGATGGGAGCCACCCAGCACCTTGATGCACATAACACGGCGAGCGCCGCTGTTATCGGCCACATCGAGCATGGATTGAGTCTGAATCATATAATTTCTCCGACCCCTAGTCCTTAGACTTCCACAGCGCGTTCGAGAACATCAACCAGTGCCCAAGACTTGGTCTTGGCCAGCGGACGAGTTTCACGAATAGTGACTTTGTCGCCGATGTGGCACTGGTTGGTTTCGTCGTGCGCGTGCAGCTTAGTCGAACGCTTAACATATTTACCGTAGATCGGGTGCTTAACGCGACGCTCGATCAAAACGGTGATGGTTTTGTCCATCTTGTCGCTGACAACACGGCCAGTCAGCGTACGGACAGTCTTTTCGGCTTCAGCCATGATCACTTACCTGCCTGCTGGTTGAGCACAGTCTTCACGCGAGCGATGTCACGCTTAACTTGCGAGAGCAGATGAGACTGCCCCAACTGGCCAGTTGCTTTCTGCATGCGCAGATTGAACTGGTCGCGCAGCAGGCCGAGCAGTTGCTCGTTCAGCTGCTGTGCGGATTTTTCACGAAGTTCATTCGCTTTCATCACATCACCGTCCGTTTAACAAAGGCGGTGGCGAGCGGCAGCTTTGCAGCAGCCAGGGCAAAAGCCTCACGCGCCAGCTCTTCAGTTACACCCTCGATTTCATACAGGACTTTGCCTGGCTGAATCTGGGCTACCCAGTATTCCACGTTACCCTTACCTTTACCCATCCGAACTTCGAGGGGCTTTTTGGAGATCGGCTTGTCCGGGAATACACGGATCCAGATCTTGCCGCCACGTTTTACGTGACGGGTCAGAGCACGACGCGCTGACTCGATCTGACGAGCGGTGAGACGACCACGAGCTACAGACTTCAGCGCGAATTCGCCGAAGCTGACTTTGCTACCGCGCTGAGCCAGACCACGGTTGTGGCCTGTCATCTGCTTGCGGAACTTCGTACGCTTTGGTTGCAACATTTGGCGTACCCCTTACTTAGCAGCTTTTTTACGAGGCGCTGGTGCTTGTGGTTTCAGTTCTTCTTGGCGACCACCAATTACTTCGCCTTTGAAGATCCAAACCTTTACACCGATCACACCATAAGTGGTGTGAGCTTCGTAGTTGGCATAGTCGATGTCGGCACGCAGGGTGTGCAGTGGCACACGACCTTCGCGATACCATTCAGTACGTGCGATTTCAGCACCGCCGAGACGACCGCTCACTTGGATTTTGATGCCTTTGGCACCAATACGCATGGCGTTCTGTACGGCGCGCTTCATAGCGCGACGGAACATGACGCGACGCTCCAGCTGCTGAGCTACGCTCTGCGCAACCAGCATACCGTCGAGCTCCGGCTTGCGGATCTCTTCGATATTGATGTGCACAGGCACACCCATTTGCTTGGTCAGGTCCTGACGCAGTTTCTCAACATCTTCACCTTTCTTCCCGATAACGATACCTGGACGAGCGGTGTGGATGGTGATACGTGCAGTTTGTGCCGGACGATGGATATCGATACGGCTTACGGACGCGCTTTTTAGTTTGTCTTGGAGATACTCACGCACCTTCAGATCAGCGAACAAATAGTCCGCATAAGTCCGACCGTCTGCGTACCAGACGGAGGTGTGCTCCTTGACGATTCCCAGGCGAATGCCAATGGGATGTACTTTCTGACCCATCTCTTCGACTCCGTTACTTGTCAGCAACCTTGACAGTGATATGGCAAGACCGCTTGACGATGCGATCAGCACGGCCTTTGGCACGCGGCATGATACGCTTCAGCGAACGCCCTTCGTTGACGAAAACGGTGCTGACCTTCAGGTCATCAACGTCTGCGCCTTCGTTATGCTCGGCGTTGGCTACGGCCGACTCCAGCACTTTCTTCATGATCTCGGCGGCTTTCTTACTGCTGAAAGCCAACAGGTTGAGCGCTTCGCCCACCTTCTTCCCGCGGATCTGGTCGGCGACCAAGCGGGCTTTCTGGGCGGAGATTCGAGCGCCCGACAACTTAGCGGCTACTTCCATTTCCTTACCCCTTAACGCTTGGCTTTCTTGTCTGCCACGTGCCCACGATAAGTGCGGGTACCGGCAAACTCGCCTAGTTTGTGGCCGACCATGTCTTCGTTAACGAGAACTGGGACGTGTTGACGACCGTTGTGTACTGCGATGGTCAGACCGACCATTTGTGGCAGGATCATCGAACGACGCGACCAGGTCTTAACTGGTTTGCGATCGTTCTTTTCCGCCGCCACTTCGATCTTCTTCAGTAGGTGAAGATCAATAAAAGGACCTTTTTTCAGAGAACGTGGCACTGTCGTATCCCTCTATTTACTTGCGACGACGGACGATCATTTTGTCGGTACGCTTATTACCACGAGTCTTCGCGCCCTTAGTCGGGAAGCCCCATGGCGATACCGGATGACGACCACCAGAGGTACGACCTTCACCACCACCGTGTGGGTGGTCAACCGGGTTCATGGCAACACCACGAACGGTTGGGCGAACGCCACGCCAGCGTTTGGCACCAGCTTTACCCAGCGAACGCAGGCTGTGCTCGGAGTTCGAGACTTCACCCAGGGTCGCGCGGCATTCAGCCAGCACTTTACGCATCTCACCAGAACGCAGACGCAGGGTCACGTAGACACCTTCACGAGCGATCAGCTGAGCCGAAGCACCAGCGGAACGAGCGATTTGCGCGCCTTTACCTGGCTTCAATTCGATGCCGTGTACGGTGCTACCAACTGGAATGTTACGCAGTTGCAGAGCGTTGCCCGGCTTGATCGGTGCCAGAGCACCTGCGATCAGCTGGTCACCAGCACTCACGCCTTTAGGGGCGATGATGTAGCGACGCTCGCCATCTGCGTACAGCAGCAGAGCGATGTGAGCAGTACGGTTTGGATCGTATTCGATACGCTCGACAGTGGCAGCGATGCCATCTTTGTCGTTGCGACGGAAGTCGACCAGACGATAATGCTGTTTATGGCCACCACCGATGTGACGAGTGGTAATGCGACCATTGTTGTTACGACCACCAGTCTTCGATTTCTTCTCGAGCAGCGGTGCGTGAGGAGCGCCTTTATGCAGCTCCTGGTTGACCACCTTGACCACAAAACGGCGGCCAGGGGAAGTCGGTTTGCATTTAACGATTGCCATGATGCACCCCTTCCTTACTCAGCACTGCTGCTGAAATCGAGATCTTGGCCTGGCTGAAGGGAGATAACTGCCTTCTTCCAGTCATTACGCTTGCCCAGACCGCGAGCAGTGCGCTTGCTCTTACCCAGAACATTCAGGGTAGTAACACGCTCTACTTTCACGCTGAACAGGCTTTCGACGGCCTTCTTGATTTCCAGCTTGGTTGCGTCAGTTGCAACCTTGAAAACGAACTGGCCTTTCTTGTCAGCCAGAACCGTAGCCTTTTCGGAAACGTGCGGGCCAAGCAGAACTTTAAATACGCGTTCCTGGTTCATCCCAGCAGCTCCTCGAATTTCTTCACGGCCGACACGGTGATCAACACCTTGTCGTATGCGATCAGACTAACTGGATCGGAACCTTGCACGTCACGTACATCAACGTGTGGCAGGTTGCGAGCAGCCAGGTACAGGTTCTGATCAACAGCTTCAGACACGATCAAGACGTCAGTCAGGCCCATGCCGTTCAGCTTGTTCAGCAGATCTTTGGTTTTCGGTGCTTCAACAGCGAAGTCCTGAACCACGACCAGACGATCAGTACGCACGAGTTCAGCAAGGATGGAGCGCAGTGCTGCGCGGTACATCTTCTTGTTGAGCTTCTGAGTGTGATCCTGCGGACGAGCTGCGAAAGTGGTACCGCCGCCGCGCCAGATTGGGCTACGGATAGTACCGGCACGAGCACGGCCAGTACCTTTCTGACGCCAAGGGCGCTTACCGCCACCACGAACGTCGGAACGGGTCTTTTGCTGCTTGCTACCTTGACGGCCGCCGGCCATGTAGGCCACGACTGCTTGGTGAACGAGCGTCTCGTTGAATTCGCCGCCAAATGTCAGTTCGGAAACTTCGATCGCTTGAGCGTCATTTACATTTAATTGCATGTCAGCTTCCCCTTAACCGCGAGCCTTGGCCGCTGGACGTACAACCAGGTTGCCGCCAGTAGCGCCAGGAACAGCACCCTTGACCAACAACAGATTGCGTTCAGCGTCGACGCGCACTACTTCGAGGGACTGCACGGTCACGCGCTCAGCGCCCATATGACCGGACATTTTTTTGCCCTTGAATACACGACCAGGAGTCTGGCACTGGCCAATAGAGCCCGGGACGCGGTGGGAAACGGAGTTACCGTGAGTGTTGTCTTGGCCACGGAAATTCCAACGCTTGATCGTACCCTGGAAGCCTTTACCCTTGGACTGACCGGTTACATCAACCAGTTGACCAGCGGCGAAGATTTCAGCGTTGATCAGATCGCCAGCCTGGTAGTCGCCTTCTTCAAGACGGAACTCCATAACAGTGCGACCAGCTGCAACGTTTGCTTTAGCGAAGTGACCTGCTTGAGCAGCAGTCACGCGCGAAGCACGACGCTCGCCGACAGTGACTTGCACTGCACGATAGCCATCGGTTTCTTCAGTTTTGAACTGGGTGACGCGATTCGGTTCGATCTCAATGACCGTGACCGGAATGGAGACACCTTCTTCGGTGAAAATACGGGTCATACCGCATTTACGACCGACTACACCAATAGTCATGTTGTAAACCTCATGAGTGTACGGGGCTTTCACCCGCTATGGCCGCCCATTTCAGAGCGTTACACGACTAAGACCCAAGTCTTAGCCGAGGCTGATCTGTACTTCCACACCGGCCGCCAGATCAAGCTTCATAAGTGCATCAACGGTTTTATCCGTTGGCTGGACGATGTCCAGTACGCGCTTATGAGTACGGATCTCGTACTGGTCACGCGCGTCTTTGTTGACGTGCGGGGAGACCAGAACGGTGAACCGCTCTTTACGGGTAGGCAGTGGAATTGGACCACGCACTTGAGCACCAGTACGTTTCGCGGTTTCCACGATTTCCTGGGTGGATTGGTCGATCAGGCGATGGTCAAAAGCCTTCAACCTGATACGGATTTGCTGATTTTGCATTGGATTTCAGACTCCGGCTGCTATTCCCAGCGAGCGCAATACGCCCGTTAAAAGGAGGCGCAATTCTATAGACGCCCCAGATAGGTGTCAACCCAATAAAAAAAGCCCCCGCTGAGCGGGGGCTTTTTCAAAACCTCGAAGCTAACTCAAAAAAGAGCTTACTCGATGATTTTAGCTACAACGCCAGCACCAACGGTACGGCCGCCTTCACGGATAGCGAAGCGCAGACCGTCTTCCATTGCGATGGTTTTGATCAGGGTAACAGTCATTTGAATGTTATCGCCTGGCATTACCATTTCAACGCCTTCTGGCAGTTCGCAGTTACCAGTCACGTCAGTAGTACGGAAGTAGAACTGTGGACGGTAGCCTTTGAAGAACGGAGTGTGACGACCGCCTTCTTCCTTGCTCAGAACGTAAACTTCTGCGGTGAACTTGGTGTGCGGCTTAACGGTACCTGGCTTAACCAGAACCTGACCACGTTCAACGTCATCACGCTTGGTGCCGCGCAGCAGTACGCCACAGTTCTCGCCAGCACGACCTTCGTCGAGCAGCTTGCGGAACATTTCAACACCGGTGCAAGTGGTAACGGTGGTGTCACGCAGACCAACGATTTCCAGTGGGTCTTGAACGCGAACGATACCACGCTCGATACGACCAGTCACAACAGTACCGCGACCCGAGATCGAGAATACGTCTTCGATTGGCATCAGGAATGGCTTGTCGGTCAGACGAACTGGTTCTGGGATGTAGCTGTCCAGAGTTTCAACCAGTTTACGAACGGCAGTGGTGCCCATTTCGTTGTCGTCTTTGCCTTCCAGCGCCATACGAGCAGAACCGATGATGATCGGAGTGTCGTCGCCTGGGAAGTCGTAAGTGCTCAGCAGATCGCGCACTTCCATCTCAACCAGTTCCAGCAGCTCAGCGTCGTCTACCAGGTCAGCCTTGTTCAGGAAAACCACGATGTACGGAACGCCTACCTGACGGGACAGCAGGATGTGCTCACGGGTTTGTGGCATCGGACCATCAGCGGCCGAGCAAACCAGGATCGCGCCGTCCATCTGGGCAGCACCAGTGATCATGTTCTTCACATAGTCAGCGTGACCTGGGCAGTCAACGTGAGCGTAGTGACGAATCTTCGAGTTGTACTCGACGTGCGCGGTGTTGATGGTGATACCACGAGCTTTTTCTTCTGGTGCGCTGTCGATTTTATCGAAATCAACGATTGCGGAACCGAATACTTCGGAGCAAACGCGAGTCAGAGCAGCAGTCAGAGTGGTTTTACCGTGGTCAACGTGACCGATGGTGCCAACGTTGACGTGCGGTAGGGAACGATCAAATTTTTCTTTAGCCACGACAATTAACTCCTTGCCTAAAGGACTGAATCAGCCTTGTTTTTTGGATACAGTTTCAGCGATGTGCGCCGGAGCTGTGTTGTATTTTTTGAATTCCATAGAGTAGCTTGCGCGACCCTGGGACATGGAGCGAACGTCGGTCGCATAACCGAACATCTCACCCAACGGAACCTCGGCGCGAATCACTTTGCCGGAAACCGTGTCTTCCATACCCAAGATCATGCCGCGACGACGGTTAAGGTCGCCCATGACATCACCCATATAGTCTTCAGGTGTAACAACTTCTACCGCCATGATTGGCTCAAGCAACTCACCACCGCCCTTCTGGGCCAGTTGCTTGGTTGCCATGGAAGCAGCCACCTTGAACGCCATCTCGTTGGAGTCGACGTCGTGGTAAGAACCGTCAAAAACGGTTGCTTTCAGGCCGATCAGCGGATAGCCGGCGACAACACCGTTCTTCATCTGCTCTTCGATACCCTTCTGGATAGCAGGGATGTATTCCTTAGGAACAACACCACCTACTACTTCGTTCACGAATTGCAGACCTTCCTGACCTTCGTCAGCAGGAGCAAAACGGATCCAGCAGTGACCGAACTGACCACGACCGCCGGACTGACGAACGAACTTGCCTTCGATTTCACAGTTCTTCGTGATGCGCTCACGATAGGAAACCTGAGGCTTACCGATGTTGGCTTCGACGTTGAACTCACGGCGCATCCGGTCAACCAGGATGTCCAGGTGCAACTCGCCCATGCCGGAGATGATCGTTTGACCAGTCTCTTCATCAGTCTTGACGCGGAAAGATGGATCTTCCTGAGCAAGTTTGCCCAGAGCGATACCCATTTTTTCCTGGTCATCCTTGGTCTTAGGCTCTACGGCAACCGAAATAACCGGCTCCGGGAAGTCCATACGAACCAGGATGATTGGCTTAGCAGCGTCGCACAAAGTTTCACCAGTGGTGACGTCCTTCATGCCGATCAGGGCCGCGATGTCACCAGCGCGCACTTCCTTGATCTCTTCACGGGCGTTTGCGTGCATTTGCACCATACGACCCACGCGCTCTTTCTTACCTTTAACCGAGTTGATCACGCCGTCGCCGGAGGCCAACACGCCCGAGTAAACGCGGACGAAAGTCAAGGTACCCACGAATGGGTCGGTTGCGATCTTGAACGCCAGAGCCGAGAACGGCTCGCTGTCATCGGCGTGACGCTCCATCTCTTCTTCCTCGTTATCAGGGTTGGTACCCTTGATAGCAGGAATGTCGGTTGGAGCAGGCAGGTAGTCGATAACGGCGTCGAGAACCAGGGGAACACCCTTGTTCTTGAAGGAAGAACCACAAACAGCCAAGACGATCTCACCAGCGATAGTACGCTGACGCAGAGCGGCCTTGATTTCCGCGTTGGTGAGTTCTTCACCTTCGAGGTACTTGTTCATCAGTTCTTCGCTGGCTTCGGCAGCAGCCTCAACCATGTTGTTACGCCACTCGTCAGCCAGTTCCTGCAGTTCAGCAGGGATAGGCTTACGAACAGGAACCATACCTTTGTCAGCGTCATTCCAGTAGACGGCTTCCATGGCGATCAGATCGATCTGGCCCTGGAAGTTATCTTCGGAACCGATTGCCAATTGAATTGGCACCGGAGTGTGACCCAGACGCTGCTTGATCTGACCGATCACGCGCAGGAAGTTGGCACCAGCACGGTCCATCTTGTTTACGTAAACAAGACGTGGAACGCCGTATTTGTTGGCTTGACGCCATACGGTTTCCGACTGAGGCTCAACACCCGAGGTACCGCAGAACACAACGACAGCGCCGTCGAGTACACGCAGGGAACGCTCAACTTCAATAGTGAAGTCTACGTGGCCTGGGGTATCGATAACGTTGAAGCGGTGCTCGTCTTTGTACTGCTTCTCGGAACCTTTCCAGAAGGCGGTAATAGCAGCAGAAGTAATGGTAATACCACGCTCCTGCTCCTGAACCATCCAGTCTGTGGTCGCGGCGCCGTCATGCACCTCGCCCATCTTGTGACTTTTGCCGGTGTAAAAAAGGACGCGCTCGGTGGTGGTGGTTTTACCAGCATCCACGTGAGCAACGATACCAATGTTACGGTAGCGATTAATCGGTGTAGTACGAGCCATAAAGCCCTCGCAAATTGAGTGACGCTGGATTTAGAAGCGGTAGTGCGAGAAAGCCTTGTTAGCTTCAGCCATACGGTGCACGTCTTCACGCTTCTTAACAGCAGCGCCTTTACCTTCAGCAGCGTCCAACAGTTCGCCAGCCAAACGCAGAGCCATAGACTTCTCGCCACGCTTACGGGCGAAGTCTACCAACCAGCGCATTGCCAGGGCGTTACGACGGGACGGACGAACTTCAACCGGAACCTGGTAAGTAGCACCGCCTACACGGCGCGACTTCACTTCGACCAGCGGAGCGATGGCGTCGAGAGCTTTCTCGAAGATTTCCAGGGGGTCGCTGTTCTTGCGTTCTTTAACCTTTTCCAGCGCGCCATAAACGATACGCTCGGCAACGGCTTTCTTGCCGCTTTCCATCACGTGGTTCATGAACTTGGCCAGGATTTGGCTTCCGTATTTTGGATCGTCAAGCACTTCGCGCTTGGCTGCTACGCGTCTTCTTGGCATGGATAAGCCCTCAAACGGTCTTCAGGTTCGCTCGGAATCGGTGCCCTTTCGGGACGCCTCCGACCTTACTCTTATCGACTCAGAAAATAAGATGATTCAGTTTTACAAAAAGCCGCTACTACTTAGGCTTCTTGGTACCGTACTTCGAACGACCCTGGTTACGACCTTTAACGCCGGAAGTATCCAAGGAGCCGCGTACGGTGTGGTAACGAACACCTGGCAAGTCTTTTACACGACCGCCGCGGATCAGTACCACGCTGTGCTCTTGCAGGTTGTGGCCTTCACCGCCGATGTACGAGGAAACCTCGAAACCGTTGGTCAGACGCACACGGCATACTTTACGCAGTGCCGAGTTAGGTTTTTTCGGCGTAGTGGTATACACGCGAGTGCATACGCCACGACGTTGCGGGCAGTTCTGCAGCGCAGGTACGTCGGATTTCTCGACGATACGCTTACGCGGCTGACGTACCAGCTGGTTGATAGTTGCCATCTACTAGCTCCACTGTTGTCTTGCGACGCTATTGTCTTGCAAGAAAAGCAAAATGGCAGGAACGAATTCCCGCCAAATTTAGGGGTACAAGAGTCTAAAGAGGATCTTGCCCCCAGTCAAGGCAAGGCCCCGACCTCCCCTCTCAACGAACCGGGGCAAAACTGCCTCGATCCGACGAATGGGGGCTGCCAGGGCCCAGACTTATTTATCGCAGAACTCAGTTACCGCTTGAGTTCAGCGCTTCGGTCAGTGCAGCTTCCACTTCACTGGCGCTTACGCGCAACGGCTTGTCAGCATCACGGCGGCGCTTGCGCTCGCTGTGGTAAGCCAAACCGGTACCGGCTGGGATCAGACGACCCACAACCACGTTTTCTTTCAGGCCGCGCAGGTAATCGCGCTTGCCGGTTACCGCTGCTTCGGTCAGTACGCGAGTGGTCTCCTGGAAGGAGGCCGCCGAGATGAACGACTCAGTGGACAACGACGCCTTGGTGATACCCAGCAGTACACGAGTAAATTTGGAAACAAATTTCTCGTCGGCTGCCAGACGTTCGTTTTCTACCAGTACGTGAGTCAGTTCCATCTGGTCGCCCTTGATGAAACTGGAATCGCCGGATTCAGCGATTTCAACTTTACGCAGCATCTGACGCAGGATGGTCTCGATGTGCTTATCGTTGATCTTCACGCCTTGCAGACGGTAAACGTCCTGGATCTCGTTAACGATGTACTTGGCCAGCGCACTCACACCCAGCAGACGCAGGATGTCGTGTGGATCGCTCGGACCGTCGGAGATAACTTCGCCGCGGTTTACCTGTTCGCCTTCGAACACGTTCAGGTGACGCCACTTCGGAATCAGCTCTTCATACGGATCGCTACCGTCGTTCGGGGTAATGACCAGACGGCGCTTGCCCTTGGTCTCTTTACCGAACGCGATGGTGCCGCTGACTTCAGCCAGAATCGACGCTTCTTTCGGACGACGAGCTTCGAACAAGTCGGCAACACGCGGCAGACCACCGGTGATGTCACGGGTCTTCGAAGTCTCTTGCGGGATACGCGCGATAACGTCACCGATCGCGATCTTCGCACCATCCGCTACACCGACCAGGGCGTTGGCTGGCAGGAAGTACTGAGCGATTACGTCAGTGCCTGGCAGCAACAGATCCTTGCCGTTGTCATCGACCATCTTCACGGCAGGACGGATGTCTTTACCGGCAGCTGGACGATCTTTCGCGTCGAGGACTTCAATGTTGGTCATACCGGTCAATTCGTCAGTCTGACGCTTGATCGTGATGCCTTCTTCCATGCCCACGTAGGTCACGGTACCTTTCATTTCGGTAACGATTGGGTGAGTGTGCGGATCCCACTTGGCCACGATTGCGCCAGCGTCGACCTTGTCACCTTCTTTAACCGAAATCACAGCACCATACGGCAGCTTGTAGCGCTCACGCTCACGACCGTAGTCATCAGCGATTGCCAGCTCACCGGAACGGGACACCGCAACCAGGCAACCATCCACTCGCTCAACGTGCTTGAGGTTGTGCAGGCGGACGGTACCGCCATTCTTCACCTGAACGCTGTCGGCTGCGGAGGTCCGGCTTGCCGCACCACCGATGTGGAATGTACGCATGGTCAGCTGGGTACCCGGCTCACCGATGGACTGGGCAGCGATAACGCCGACCGCTTCACCGATGTTCACCTGGTGACCACGAGCCAAGTCACGGCCATAGCACTTGGCGCAAATGCCGAAGCGGGTTTCGCAGCTGATCGGCGAACGAACGATCACTTCGTCGATGCTGTTGAGTTCGATGAACTCGACCCACTTCTCGTCAACCAGGGTGCCGGCAGGAACGATAATTTCCTCGGTACCCGGCTTGAATACGTCACGGGCAATAACACGGCCCAATACGCGCTCACCCAGCGGCTCTACAACGTCACCGCCTTCAATGTGCGGTGTCATCAGCAGGCCGTGCTCGGTGCCGCAATCGATCTCGGTTACAACCAGATCTTGTGCAACGTCTACCAGACGACGAGTCAGGTAACCGGAGTTAGCGGTTTTCAACGCGGTATCCGCCAGACCTTTACGAGCACCGTGAGTAGAGATGAAGTACTGAAGTACGCTCAAACCTTCACGGAAGTTCGCAGTAATCGGCGTTTCGATGATGGAACCGTCCGGCTTGGCCATCAGGCCACGCATACCGGCGAGCTGACGGATCTGCGCAGCAGAACCCCGTGCGCCCGAGTCGGCCATCATGTACATCGAGTTGAAAGACTCTTGATCGACTTCTACGCCATGACGGTCGATAACCTTCTCTTTCGAGAGGTTAGCCATCATCGCCTTCGACACTTCGTCGTTGGCCTTGGACCAAAGGTCGATCACTTTGTTGTACTTCTCGCCCTGGGTTACCAGGCCGGAGGCGTACTGACTTTCGATCTCTTTCACTTCATCGGTGGCAGCACTGATGATGCGGGCTTTTTCATCCGGGATAACGAAGTCGTTAACACCGATGGAAACGCCGGAAATGGTCGAATAGGCAAAACCGGTGTACATCAACTGGTCAGCGAAGATCACGGTCTCTTTCAGACCAACCACGCGGTAGCACTGGTTGATCAGCTTGGAGATCGCCTTTTTCTTCATCGGCAGGTTGACGACGTCGTAAGACAAACCTTTTGGCACAACCTGGTACAACAGCGCACGGCCAACAGTGGTGTCGACGATACGGACATTGCTCACGCTGCCGCCGTCACGGTCGTTCACGGTTTCGTGAATCCGCACTTTGACCTTGGCGTGCAGTGCGGCTTCGCCGGCACGGAACACACGGTCAACTTCCTGCAGGTCAGCGAACACACGACCTTCGCCCTTGGCGTTGATCGCTTCACGGGTCATGTAGTACAGACCCAATACAACGTCCTGCGACGGAACGATGATTGGCTCACCGTTGGCTGGCGACAGGATGTTGTTGGTCGACATCATCAACGCACGCGCTTCCAACTGGGCTTCCAGTGTCAGCGGTACGTGCACGGCCATTTGGTCGCCGTCGAAGTCGGCGTTGTACGCAGCACAGACCAGAGGGTGCAGCTGGATAGCCTTACCTTCGATCAGTACCGGTTCAAACGCCTGGATACCCAGACGGTGAAGGGTCGGTGCACGGTTGAGGAGAACCGGGTGTTCGCGGATCACTTCAGCGAGAACGTCCCAAACCTCTGGCAGTTCGCGCTCGACCATTTTCTTGGCCGCTTTGATCGTGGTCGCGAGACCGCGCATTTCCAGCTTGCCGAAGATGAACGGCTTGAACAGCTCAAGGGCCATCTTCTTAGGCAGACCGCACTGGTGCAGACGCAGGGTCGGGCCTACGGTAATTACCGAACGACCGGAGTAGTCAACACGCTTACCGAGCAAGTTCTGACGGAAACGACCTTGCTTACCCTTGATCATGTCAGCCAGGGATTTCAGAGGACGCTTGTTCGAACCGGTGATAGCGCGGCCACGACGACCGTTGTCGAGCAGGGCATCGACGGCTTCTTGCAACATACGCTTTTCGTTGCGCACGATGATGTCCGGAGCGGACAGATCGAGCAGGCGCTTCAAGCGGTTGTTACGGTTGATCACGCGGCGGTACAGGTCGTTGAGGTCGGACGTCGCGAAACGACCACCGTCCAACGGTACCAGCGGACGCAGGTCTGGCGGCAGAACCGGCAGAACGGTCAGCACCATCCACTCTGGCAAGTTGCCGGAACCCTGGAAGGCTTCCATCAACTTCAGACGCTTGGACAGCTTCTTGATTTTGGTTTCGGAGTTGGTTTGCGGAATTTCTTCACGCAGACGGCCAATCTCGTGTTCCAGGTCGATAGCGTGCAGCAGTTCGCGGACAGCTTCGGCACCCATGCGGGCATCGAAATCGTCGCCAAACTCTTCCAGCGCTTCGAAGTACTGCTCGTCGTTCAGCAGCTGACCTTTTTCAAGGGTGGTCATGCCTGGATCGATAACGACATAGCTCTCGAAGTAGAGAACGCGTTCGATATCACGCAGGGTCATGTCCATCAGCAAGCCGATACGGGACGGCAGCGATTTCAGGAACCAGATGTGGGCAACCGGCGAAGCCAGTTCGATGTGCGCCATGCGCTCACGACGAACCTTGGCCAGTGCAACTTCAACGCCGCACTTCTCGCAGATCACACCACGGTGCTTCAAGCGCTTGTACTTACCGCACAGGCACTCGTAATCCTTTACCGGGCCAAAGATCTTGGCGCAGAACAGGCCGTCACGCTCGGGTTTGAACGTACGGTAGTTGATGGTTTCCGGCTTTTTAACTTCACCGAACGACCACGAACGGATCATCTCAGGCGATGCCAGTCCAATACGGATGGCGTCGAACTCTTCGACTTGACCCTGGTTTTTCAGCAAATTCAGTAGGTCTTTCAAGGCCTTTCCTCCTGGCGGAGCAGAGAGCGGGCCAAATAGCCCCGCTCTCGATTCGCGTCACGTGTTATTCGGTTTCCAGATCGATATCGATGCCGAGGGAACGAATTTCTTTGATCAACACGTTGAAGGACTCGGGCATGCCCGGCTCCATACGGTGATCGCCGTCCACGATGTTTTTGTACATCTTGGTCCGACCGTTCACATCGTCCGACTTCACTGTGAGCATTTCTTGCAGAGTGTAAGCAGCACCGTATGCTTCCAGTGCCCAGACCTCCATCTCCCCGAAACGCTGACCACCGAACTGAGCCTTACCACCCAGCGGCTGCTGGGTAACCAGGCTGTACGAACCGGTAGAACGAGCGTGCATCTTGTCGTCTACCAAGTGGTTCAGCTTCAGCATGTACATGTAGCCAACAGTAACCGGGCGCTCGAACTTGTTGCCGGTGCGGCCGTCGAACAGCTGCATCTGGCCGCTTTCGGGCAGGTCTGCCAGTTTCAGCATGGCCTTGATTTCGCTTTCCTTGGCACCGTCGAACACCGGGGTAGCCATTGGAACGCCGCCGCGCAGGTTCTTCGCCAGATCCAGGATTTCCTGGTCGGAGAAGGTATCCAGCTCTTCTTTGCGGCCGCCGATCTCGTTGTAGATCTCGTGCAGGAACTTGCGCAGGTCAGCAACCTTGCGCTGCTCTTCGATCATACGGTTGATCTTCTCGCCCAGACCTTTGGCCGCGAGGCCCAGGTGGGTTTCGAGGATCTGACCAACGTTCATACGCGAAGGTACGCCCAACGGGTTGAGGACGACGTCGACCGGGGTGCCATTGGCATCGTGCGGCATGTCTTCAACCGGCATGATCACGGAGACCACACCCTTGTTACCGTGACGACCGGCCATCTTGTCGCCCGGTTGGATGCGGCGACGGATTGCCAGGTAGACCTTGACGATTTTCAGCACGCCTGGAGCCAGGTCATCGCCCTGCTGCAGTTTGCGCTTCTTGTCTTCGAACTTGTCGTCCAGCAGACGGCGGCGATCGACGATGTAGGCCTGGGCCTTCTCGAGCTGCTCGTTCAGAGCGTCTTCAGCCATGCGCAGTTTGAACCACTGGCCGTGCTCAAGACCATCGAGGACTTCGTCGGTGATGTCCTGACCTTTCTTCAGGCCCGCGCCGCCTTCGGCCTTGTGGCCTACCAGAGCGGAACGCAGACGTTCGAAGGTCGCGCCTTCAACGATACGGAACTCTTCGTTCAGGTCCTTGCGGATCTCGTCGAGCTGGGTCTTCTCGATGGACAGCGCACGAGCATCACGCTCAACGCCGTCACGGGTGAAGACCTGTACGTCGATGACAGTACCTTTGGTACCGGTCGGTACGCGCAGGGAGGTGTCTTTAACGTCGCTGGCTTTTTCACCGAAGATGGCACGCAACAGCTTCTCTTCCGGAGTCAGTTGGGTCTCGCCTTTCGGAGTGACCTTACCGACCAGGATGTCGCCTGCGCCAACTTCAGCACCTACGTAAACGATACCGGCTTCGTCCAGCTTGTTCAGTGCAGCTTCACCCACGTTCGGGATGTCTGCAGTGATTTCCTCTGGCCCAAGCTTGGTATCACGCGCCACACAGGTCAGTTCCTGGATGTGGATCGTGGTGAAGCGGTCTTCTTGAACCACACGCTCGGACAGGCAGATGGAGTCTTCGAAGTTGAAGCCGTTCCACGCCATGAACGCGATACGCATGTTCTGGCCCAGCGCCAGTTCACCCATGTCGGTGGACGGGCCGTCAGCCATGATGTCGCTGCGCTGAACGCGATCACCCTTACGCACCAGCGGACGCTGGTTGATGCAGGTGTTCTGGTTCGAGCGGGTGTATTTGGTCAGGTTGTAGATGTCGACACCGGCTTCGCCAGTTTCAACTTCGTCATCGGCAACACGCACCACGATACGGCTGGCATCAACGGAGTCGATCACGCCGCCACGACGAGCCACGACGCAAACGCCGGAGTCACGGGCTACGTTACGCTCCATGCCGGTACCTACCAGCGGCTTGTCAGCACGCAGGGTCGGTACAGCTTGACGCTGCATGTTGGAACCCATCAACGCACGGTTGGCGTCATCGTGCTCCAGGAACGGGATCAGCGACGCGGCGACCGAAACTACCTGCTTGGGCGATACGTCCATCAAGGTGACGTCTTCCGGCGCCTTGACGGTGAACTCGTTCAAGTGACGAACAGCTACCAGCTCGTCGACCAGGACTTTCTTCTCGTTCATCGTGGCCGAAGCCTGGGCGATCACGTGATCGGCTTCTTCGATGGCGGACAGGAATACGATCTCGTCGGTGACCAGAGCGTCTTTCACCACACGGTACGGGCTCTCAAGGAAGCCGTACTGGTTGGTGCGCGCATAGGCGGCCAGGGAGTTGATCAGACCGATGTTCGGACCTTCCGGCGTTTCGATCGGGCAAACACGACCGTAGTGCGTCGGGTGTACGTCACGGACTTCGAAGCCAGCACGCTCACGGGTCAGACCGCCCGGGCCCAGTGCAGATACACGGCGCTTGTGGGTGATCTCGGAGAGCGGGTTGTTCTGGTCCATGAACTGCGAGAGCTGGCTGGAACCGAAGAACTCTTTCACCGCCGCAGCCACTGGCTTGGCGTTGATCAGGTCTTGCGGCATCAGGCCTTCGCTTTCAGCCATCGACAGACGCTCTTTGACCGCACGCTCAACACGTACCAGGCCAACGCGGAACTGGTTCTCGGCCATTTCGCCTACGCAGCGAACACGACGGTTACCCAGGTGGTCGATGTCATCGACGATGCCTTTGCCGTTACGGATGTCAACCAGAGTCTTCAGGACCGCAACGATGTCTTCCTTGCACAGCACGCCCGAACCTTCGATCTCGGTACGACCGATACGACGGTTGAACTTCATCCGGCCGACCGCAGACAGGTCATAGCGCTCAGGGCTGAAGAACAGGTTGTTGAACAGGGTTTCGGCAGCGTCTTTGGTCGGTGGCTCGCCAGGACGCATCATGCGATAGATCTCGACCAGCGCTTCCAATTGGTTGCTGGTGGAGTCGATCTTCAAGGTGTCGGAGACGAACGGACCGCAGTCGATATCGTTGGTGTACAAGGTCTCGATGCGAACAACCTGGGCCTTGGCGATTTTTGCCAGGATCTCGGTGTTCAGCTCGGTGTTGCACTCAGCCAGGATTTCGCCTGTGGCCGGGTGAACGATGACCTTGGCGGTCGTGCGACCCAGGACGTAGTCCAGAGGCACTTCCAGCGACTTGATACCGGCTTTTTCGATCTGGTTGATGTGGCGCGCAGTGATACGGCGGCCGGCTTCAACGATGACCTTGCCATTTTCGTCCTGGATATCCAGGACAGCAATTTCACCACGCAGACGCGAAGCGATCAGTTCCAGGCTGAGGGTTTCGTCCTTCAGGCTGAACACGTTGGTGGTGTAGAAAGCATCAAGCACTTGCTCAGTGGTATAGCCGAGCGCGCGCAGCAGTACCGAGGCCGGCAGCTTGCGACGACGGTCGATACGCACGAACACGCAGTCTTTCGGGTCGAACTCGAAGTCCAACCACGAACCACGGTACGGAATGATCCGCGCGGAGTACAGGAGCTTACCGGAGCTGTGCGTCTTGCCGCGGTCGTGGTCGAAGAACACGCCCGGGGAACGGTGCAGCTGGGAAACGATAACACGCTCGGTACCGTTGATAACGAAGGTACCGTTTTCAGTCATCAGTGGGATTTCGCCCATGTAGACTTCTTGCTCTTTGATGTCCTTGATCGCTTTGTTCGACGATTCTTTGTCGAAAATGATCAGACGGACTTTTACCCGCAAAGGTACGGCGTACGTAACACCGCGCAACACGCATTCTTTGACATCAAATGCCGGTTCGCCCAGGCGATAACCGACGTACTCCAGCGCAGCATTGCCGGAGTAGCTGATGATCGGGAAAACGGATTTGAAGGCCGCATGCAGGCCCACGTCGCGGAACTGATCTTTGGTCGCTCCCGCCTGCAAGAATTCACGATACGAATCCAGCTGGATAGCCAGAAGGTACGGGACATCCATGACGTCCGGCAACTTGCTAAAGTCCTTGCGGATACGTTTTTTCTCAGTATATGAGTAAGCCATCAGCGTTCCCCAGCTTGGTCACCTGCTTGTTTGGCCCTCCCGACGGGAGCAGCCAGAAAATCTTGCAAACCCCTTGGTTTGCACCACCGCACCGGGTGGCTACAGCACGTTAATGGCGGCGACCGAGTCGACAGCCAAGAACGGAAAAAGGCCGGTGGCAAGAGCCACCAGCCATCAGCCTTCAGCTTAACGCTTGGGCTGGAGACGCAAGGTCGATGCTTACTTCAGCTCGACTTTAGCGCCTGCTTCTTCCAGAGTTGCTTTGGCTTTGTCAGCTGCGTCTTTGGCAACAGCTTCCAGAACCATGGCAGGAGCGCCGTCAACTACAGCCTTGGCTTCTTTCAGGCCCAGACCGGTCAGTTCACGAACTGCCTTGATCACGTTTACTTTCTTCTCGCCAGCTTCCAGCAGCATGACGTTGAATTCGGTTTGCTCTTCAGCAACAGCAGCAACAGCGGCTGGGCCAGCGGAAGCAGCGGCAGCAGAAACGCCGAATTTTTCTTCGAAAGCTTTGATCAGCTCAACAACCTGCAGAACCGACATTTCAGCTACGGCGTTGAGGATATCTTCTTGGGAGATAGACATTACTGTATTTCCTGAATTGGGGGACGGCCTACGCGGCCATCGAAATAAACAAAAATACGCGAGAGAAAATGCTCAGCCTTAGGCTGCGGCAGCTTCTTTTTGCTCGCGAACTGCAGCCAGAGTACGAGCCAGCTTGCTGGTAGCGCCTTGAATCACGCTCATCAGTTGCGAAATAGCTTCGTCACGGGTCGGCAGTGTTGCCAGTACGTCGATTTGGTTAGCTGCGAGGAACTTGCCCTCGAACGCAGCTGCCTTGATCTCGAACTTGTCCTGACTCTTGGCGAACTCTTTGAACAAACGGGCAGCAGCGCCTGGATGTTCTTTGGAGAACGCGATCAGAGTCGGGCCAGTGAACACGTCGTTGAGGACACTGTATTCAGTGTCAGCAACAGCGCGCTTGAGCAGGGTGTTACGTACAACACGTACGTATACGCCAGCTTCACGAGCCTCTTTACGGAGTCCGGTCATAGCGCCTACTGTCACACCACGGGCATCAGCCACGACAGCGGACAGAGCAGCTTTGGCAGCCTCGTTGACTTCAGCGACGATGGCCTTCTTGTCTTCGAGATTAATTGCCACGGGTTTAACTCCTGCTTGTTACCGTTTCATCTGGCCGAAGCCGGATGTCGTTTTGGTGTCTGATTCGGTAAGGAACCGGGAGCACCATCTGCGTAGGCTTGAGGTTTAAGACTTGCGTCGCCTACGGTCTTGGATAGCCCCCGCCAGGCAGGGACCCCAATTTTTTCAATTGGCGCGATCGCTCACGCCAACTTGTGTCTTATACGTCCAGCGAGCCTTGGTCGATGACCAGACCTGGGCCCATAGTGGTGCTCAGGGTAACGCGCTTGACGTAGATGCCTTTCGAGGAAGCTGGTTTGATACGCTTCAGATCAGCGATCAGGGCTTCAACGTTTTCCTTCAGCTTGACGGCATCGAAGCCGACTTTGCCAACGGAAGTGTGAATGATGCCGTTTTTGTCGGTGCGATAACGAACCTGACCAGCCTTGGCGTTTTTAACCGCGGTAGCGACGTCTGGGGTTACGGTGCCGACTTTTGGGTTAGGCATCAGGCCACGTGGACCAAGGATCTGACCCAACTGACCTACAACGCGCATTGCATCCGGGGAAGCAATAACGACGTCATAGTTCAGGTCGCCGCCTTTCATTTCGGCAGCCAGGTCGTCCATGCCAACGCGATCGGCGCCGGCGGCCAGAGCAGCTTCAGCTGCTGGACCTTGGGTGAAGACAGCAACACGTACAGTCTTGCCAGTACCGTGTGGCAGCACAGTAGCGCTACGAACGACCTGGTCGGATTTACGTGGGTCAACACCCAGGTTCACAGCAACGTCAACCGACTCGCTGAACTTGACAGTCGACAGCTCGGTCAGCAGGGCAGCAGCGTCTACAAAGTTGTAGGCCTTGCCTGCTTCGATTTTGCCGGCGATAGCCTTTTGGCGCTTGGTCAGCTTAGCCATTACACACCCTCCACGTTAAGGCCCATGCTACGAGCAGAACCGGCGATGGTACGCACGGCTGCATCCATATCAGCTGCAGTCAGATCCGCGTTTTTGGTTTTCGCGATTTCTTCCAGCTGAGCACGAGTCACGGTGCCAACCTTAACGGTGTTAGGACGAGCGGAACCGCTAGTCAGACCAGCAGCTTTCTTCAACAGAACCGAAGCCGGGGTCGACTTGGTTTCGAAGGTGAAGCTACGGTCGCTGTATACAGTGATGATCACTGGAGTCGGCAGACCTGGCTCAAGACCCTGAGTACGGGCGTTGAAGGCCTTGCAGAATTCCATGATGTTCACGCCGTGCTGACCCAGAGCTGGACCGACGGGTGGGCTAGGGTTGGCCTGAGCGGCCTTCACTTGCAGCTTGATGTAAGCGGTAATCTTCTTGGCCATGAGGCACTCCAATTACGGGTTCGAACGCCTCGAAAGGCTCCCCGGTTACTTGCGCGTTTATCCCAGTGACGACAAAACCCCACAGCCTAGGCTGCGGGGTTGGGATGCTTGCTCAGTTAGACCTTTTCGACCTGACTGAACTCCAACTCTACCGGAGTAGAGCGTCCGAAAATGAGCACTGCCACTTGGATCCGGCTCTTTTCGTAGTTAACTTCTTCGACGGTGCCGTTGAAATCAGCAAACGGACCATCGGTGACACGAACAACCTCACCCGGCTCGAACAACGTCTTCGGCTTAGGCTTGTCGCTACCGTCAGCAACACGACGCAGAATCGCTTCTGCTTCTTTGTCGGTGATCGGAGCAGGCTTATCGGCAGTACCGCCAATGAAGCCCATGACACGAGGGGTATCCTTGACCAAGTGCCAAGTACCTTCATTCATGTCCATCTGAACCAGCACGTAGCCTGGGAAGAACTTGCGTTCACTCTTGCGCTTCTGCCCATTCCGCATTTCAACCACTTCTTCAGTGGGAACCAGAATTTCGCCGAAGCCATCTTCCATGCCTGCCAGCTTTACGCGCTCCAGCAAAGAGCGCATAACATGCTTCTCGTAACCCGAGTAAGCATGCACAACGTACCAACGCTTAGCCACGGGACACCCTTAGCCAACAATCAAGGAAACAAGCCAGCCGAGCAGGGAATCAAGCCCCCACAACAGCAACGCCATAACCAGAACAACAGCCACAACAATCAACGTGGTCTGCGTGGTTTCTTGGCGAGTCGGCCAAACGACTTTACGAATTTCGGTGCGAGCTTCCTTTACCAGGACCGCGAAAGACTTGCCTTTGGCAGTCTGCAGGCCTACAAAGGCAGCTACAGCAGCGAGGGCGAGCAAAGCGAGTACGCGGTACAGGATCGGCGAAGCAGAATAGTACTGATTGCCAACAACGCCTACGACCACCAATGCGACTACAGCGAGCCACTTGACCAGATCGAAACGAGAGCTTTGAGCTTCAGCCTTAGGAGTCATCTATGAAGATCCTGTGAAAAGAAAGCCAGATACACCACGTGAATCTGGCAGGTCAGGAGGGAATCGAACCCCCAACCTACGGTTTTGGAGACCGTCGCTCTGCCAATTGAGCTACTGACCTAAAACAAAATCAGGCCGACCATTATGCAGGCCTGAAAAAGACTTTACAACAGCCAACCCCTAGAGACTTGAAACCAACCGGCGAAAACGCCCGTTACAACAGAATCAAGCCGAGATAGCCGTTAAAACAAAGGCAGATATTTTCATATCTGCCTTGTTATATGGAGCTCTTGAGCGGATTTGAACCGCTGACCTCACCCTTACCAAGGGTGTGCTCTACCAACTGAGCTACAAGAGCAAAACACGCCGCACAACCTGCAAACTTGGAGCGGGTAGCGGGAATCGAACCCGCATCATCAGCTTGGAAGGCTGAGGTTCTACCACTAAACTATACCCGCGGAGCTTGCAGCTCACGCTAAAAATGGTGGAGGGGGAAGGATTCGAACCTTCGAAGTCGTAGACGTCAGATTTACAGTCTGATCCCTTTGGCCGCTCGGGAACCCCTCCTAAGCGAGCCGGCATTCTACATCATGCCAGCCTTCTGTCAAGCATTTTCTCATTAAAAATATGAGGTTAGCTGCGTTGACCTTCGCTTCACACTGTAGGCCTTAAAGGTCTTCACTGCGAAGCGGGCGCCATTCTATGCAAACTATTCGAGAGTTGCAATGCCTTCGCACAGCATTATTTTATGTTTTAACTCATTGAATTCCTTAGCAAGGTTTTCAAACGGCAGATCCTCAGCCAGGCGCCGGCTTTCAGGGGCCACACGAAGCCAGTAACCGGACGCCTCAGGTGTGCTCAACAGTTGAACCTTGACCTTTATATCCAGGCTCGTGAGGCGCTGCTCAAGCGACTGCGCCTGGCGCTGGTCGGCAAAGCCGCCGATGTATAAGCAGGTATTCTGCGCCTCGGGCGCTTTTGCTCGATCACGCCGGGACACCGAGTCCGAGGACTCGCTTAGCAGTCGAATATCCTGCTGAGGGCCACGATACAGACTCAGGGGCGTGACATCCTTGGCGCGCAACGGCGCCTCTTGCTGATGCCAAACGTAATAGAAGGCATTAAGAACGAGTAAAAGTAAAAACAGCCAACGCATAAACACCTCAGGACAATGGACACGCCATGGCCAGACCAACGAAAACCAGGTCCGGGATCAACCGCGCCTGCGGCACGGCGTCCGAGACCAGATCAGCATCCCCACCCGTCAGGAATACGGTGAAATCATCACCCCAGTAGCTGCGGGCCAACTCGAGCTGGGTCAACACGAAGCCCCTGAGCATCAGCGTACAACCACGCTCGACAGCCTCCGCGGTCGTGCGCCCGGGGGAGAGCCGCTCCAGGGCACGCTCAGCCGCCGCGTCGTCGTAGCGTATCTTGCGGGTGTGCGTGCGCAACTGGTTGCGCATCAACGGCATGCCGGGGCAAATGAAGCCGCCCAGGTGCTGGCCGTCTGCCGCGATGAAATCGGCGGTGGCTGCGGTACCAAAATCGAGTACCAGGCACGCGCCCGAAGCCAACTTGAAGCCACCCAGCATCGCCAGCCAGCGATCAAGACCAAGGCGTTCGAAGTCTTGGTAGCCATTGCGCACGCCAGCCATCTCACGCGCGGGGACAGCACAGGAGACGACAACACCGAAAGCCCCTTGCAAAGCCTCGACCAGCTTATTGGTCTCTTCTGAAGCCCGAACACTCACCAATCGGCAACGCGCCAACGACAGGCCTGGTAGCGCCGCCAGGCTTTCAATCAATGCGAGGTCCGATCCCACAACACCTTCGGCGCAAGCTTTCGCCTGATCCGATTCAAGTACGCGCCATTTGATAAAGCTATTCCCACAGTCGAGCTCAAGAATCATCACGCAACCTCAGGCTTAGCTCACCACCGCTGTATATTTTTTCAACACCATCGACGCTCAAACGCAACGCACCCTGGCGGTCGACCCCCAGAACCACCCCGTCAACCTGATTGACTCCAGCAATGAGGGACACCGCCCTGCCCTGCCATAAGTGATTCTGCTCCCACTCCTCCTGAAGCGCCGCAAAGCCGGAGGCGGCGTGTCGCTCCAAGTAACGTTGCAACTGCAGCCCCAGCCGCGCCACCAGTAGATTGCGATCTACGGGAGAGCCCGTTTCAAGCTGCACCGACGTCCACTGCTGATCGATTGCCGCGACTTTCTGCATATTTACGTTGATGCCGATCCCGAGCACAACGTGACAGATATCAGCAGGATCGCCGACCAACTCCAGCAGGATACCGGCAATTTTCTTCTGCCCCACCAAGACATCGTTTGGCCATTTCAAGGCAGCTCCTTGCACGCCCGACTCGCGCAAGGCCTGCATGACCGCAAGCCCCACAACCAGGCTCAGCCCCTCTAGCTGCCGCAGACCGCCCTCGATGCGCAGCACGAGGCTGTAATACACATTCTGAGCGAACGGGCTGACCCACTTGCGCCCCCGTCGACCTCGTCCGGCGCTCTGCTGCTCGGCGAGCACCAGGAATGGTGCCGCGCAACCCGCATCGACAAGGCGCAAGGCTTCAGCATTGGTGGAGTCAATGGAATCGGATATGTGGACGGGCCACGCCAGGGAAGGCGCCTTCAGCGCGATGTCTTCGGCATTCAAGAACACCAGCGGCGATGCCAATTGGTACCCCCTGCCACGCACTTTGTGGATGGGCAGGTTTAACTCAGCCTCAAGATGCTGAAGCTGCTTCCATACAGCACTGCGACTGACGCCCAGGGCAGCGCCCAGCGCTTCCCCGGAGTGGAATCGACCATCTTTCAGAAGTTTTAACAACGTCAGCATGCAAGTATCGCCTCACAATGAGGCACGCATGATAGCCATGCGCAGGGTCATTGCATAGAAAGGCCGGGCCTTAGCACTGACAGCCGTCGCAATGAGCCACTTGACCCTTTCCGACCGCCCAAAACAAAACCCCTGTCTGCGTAAGCAAACAGGGGTTCTGGAATTTAATCTTGACGATGACCTACTCTCACATGGGGAAACCCCACACTACCATCGGCGATGCATCGTTTCACTGCTGAGTTCGGGATGGGATCAGGTGGTTCCAATGCTCTATGGTCGTCAAGAAATTCGGGTACTGAGTCGTGGCCAGCTGGCCTCGCTTCAGCAAATTGGGTATGTGATAGCTTTCGGTGTTTTGTAAGAGTCGAACTTTCGGTTCGGTTCGTCTTCACACACCGCAATCTGGTCTCTTTCGAGTTCGCAAATTGCTTGGGTGTTATATGGTCAAGCCTCACGGGCAATTAGTATTGGTTAGCTCAACGCCTCACAGCGCTTACACACCCAACCTATCAACGTCGTAGTCTTCGACGGCCCTTCAGGGGACTCAAGGTCCCAGTGAGATCTCATCTTGAGGCTAGTTTCCCGCTTAGATGCTTTCAGCGGTTATCTATTCCGAACATAGCTACCCGGCAATGCCACTGGCGTGACAACCGGAACACCAGAGGTTCGTCCACTCCGGTCCTCTCGTACTAGGAGCAGCCCCTCTCAAATCTCAAACGTCCACGGCAGATAGGGACCGAACTGTCTCACGACGTTCTAAACCCAGCTCGCGTACCACTTTAAATGGCGAACAGCCATACCCTTGGGACCGGCTTCAGCCCCAGGATGTGATGAGCCGACATCGAGGTGCCAAACACCGCCGTCGATATGAACTCTTGGGCGGTATCAGCCTGTTATCCCCGGAGTACCTTTTATCCGTTGAGCGATGGCCCTTCCATACAGAACCACCGGATCACTAAGACCTACTTTCGTACCTGCTCGACGTGTCTGTCTCGCAGTCAAGCGCGCTTTTGCCTTTATACTCTACGACCGATTTCCGACCGGTCTGAGCGCACCTTCGTACTCCTCCGTTACTCTTTAGGAGGAGACCGCCCCAGTCAAACTACCCACCATACACTGTCCTCGATCCGGATAACGGACCTGAGTTAGAACCTCAAAGTTGCCAGGGTGGTATTTCAAGGTTGGCTCCACGCGAACTGGCGTCCACGCTTCAAAGCCTCCCACCTATCCTACACAAGCAAATTCAAAGTCCAGTGCAAAGCTATAGTAAAGGTTCACGGGGTCTTTCCGTCTAGCCGCGGATACACTGCATCTTCACAGCGATTTCAATTTCACTGAGTCTCGGGTGGAGACAGCGCCGCCATCGTTACGCCATTCGTGCAGGTCGGAACTTACCCGACAAGGAATTTCGCTACCTTAGGACCGTTATAGTTACGGCCGCCGTTTACCGGGGCTTCGATCAAGAGCTTCGCGTTAGCTAACCCCATCAATTAACCTTCCGGCACCGGGCAGGCGTCACACCCTATACGTCCACTTTCGTGTTTGCAGAGTGCTGTGTTTTTAATAAACAGTCGCAGCGGCCTGGTATCTTCGACCGGCATGAGCTTACGGAGCAAGTCCTTCACCCTCACCGGCGCACCTTCTCCCGAAGTTACGGTGCCATTTTGCCTAGTTCCTTCACCCGAGTTCTCTCAAGCGCCTTGGTATTCTCTACCCAACCACCTGTGTCGGTTTGGGGTACGGTTCCTGGTTACCTGAAGCTTAGAAGCTTTTCTTGGAAGCATGGCATCAACCACTTCGTCATCTAAAAGATGACTCGTCATCAGCTCTCGGCCTTAGAATCCCGGATTTACCTAAGATTCCAGCCTACCACCTTAAACTTGGACAACCAACGCCAAGCTGGCCTAGCCTTCTCCGTCCCTCCATCGCAATAACCAGAAGTACAGGAATATTAACCTGTTTTCCATCGACTACGCTTTTCAGCCTCGCCTTAGGGACCGACTAACCCTGCGTCGATTAACGTTGCGCAGGAAACCTTGGTCTTTCGGCGTGGGTGTTTTTCACACCCATTATCGTTACTCATGTCAGCATTCGCACTTCTGATACCTCCAGCAAGCTTCTCAACTCACCTTCACAGGCTTACAGAACGCTCCTCTACCGCATCACTTACGTGATACCCGTAGCTTCGGTGTATGGTTTGAGCCCCGTTACATCTTCCGCGCAGGCCGACTCGACTAGTGAGCTATTACGCTTTCTTTAAAGGGTGGCTGCTTCTAAGCCAACCTCCTAGCTGTCTAAGCCTTCCCACATCGTTTCCCACTTAACCATAACTTTGGGACCTTAGCTGACGGTCTGGGTTGTTTCCCTTTTCACGACGGACGTTAGCACCCGCCGTGTGTCTCCCATGCTCGGCACTTGTAGGTATTCGGAGTTTGCATCGGTTTGGTAAGTCGGGATGACCCCCTAGCCGAAACAGTGCTCTACCCCCTACAGTGATACATGAGGCGCTACCTAAATAGCTTTCGAGGAGAACCAGCTATCTCCGAGCTTGATTAGCCTTTCACTCCGATCCACAGGTCATCCGCTAACTTTTCAACGGTAGTCGGTTCGGTCCTCCAGTTAGTGTTACCCAACCTTCAACCTGCCCATGGATAGATCGCCCGGTTTCGGGTCTATTCCCAGCGACTAGACGCCCTATTAAGACTCGCTTTCGCTACGCCTCCCCTATTCGGTTAAGCTCGCCACTGAAAATAAGTCGCTGACCCATTATACAAAAGGTACGCAGTCACCTAACAAGTAGGCTCCCACTGCTTGTACGCATACGGTTTCAGGATCTATTTCACTCCCCTCTCCGGGGTTCTTTTCGCCTTTCCCTCACGGTACTAGTTCACTATCGGTCAGTCAGTAGTATTTAGCCTTGGAGGATGGTCCCCCCATATTCAGACAAAGTTTCTCGTGCTCCGTCCTACTCGATTTCATGACTAAGAGATTTTCGCGTACAGGGCTATCACCCACTATGGCCGCACTTTCCAGAGCGTTCCGCTAATCTCAAAGCCACTTAAGGGCTAGTCCCCGTTCGCTCGCCACTACTAAGGGAATCTCGGTTGATTTCTTTTCCTCAGGGTACTTAGATGTTTCAGTTCCCCTGGTTCGCCCCTTACACCTATGTATTCAGTGTAAGGTAACCATCTTATGATGGCTGGGTTCCCCCATTCAGACATCTCCGGATCAAAGTCTGTTTGCCGACTCCCCGAAGCTTTTCGCAGGCTACCACGTCTTTCATCGCCTCTGACTGCCAAGGCATCCACCGTATGCGCTTCTTCACTTGACCATATAACCCCAAGCAATCTGGTTATACTGTGAAGACGACATTCGCCGAAAATTCGAATTTCTCAACTAAGAGAACTCACAAATTTTACCTTAGCCTGATCCGTTACCAGTGAAAGTAACGTTCAGTCTATCTTTCTATCACATACCCAAATTTTTAAAGAACGATCTAATCAAAGACTAGAAATCAACATTCACCATCATCACGATGGAATGCTCATTTCTAAGCTTTCAAACTTCAGAAGCAGTAGTGGTGGAGCCAAACGGGATCGAACCGTTGACCTCCTGCGTGCAAGGCAGGCGCTCTCCCAGCTGAGCTATGGCCCCGTATTGCTACAGGTTCCCACACAAAATTGGTGGGTCTGGGCAGATTCGAACTGCCGACCTCACCCTTATCAGGGGTGCGCTCTAACCAACTGAGCTACAGACCCAATTTCGGGCTGCTTCTTATCGTCTTCTTCAATGAATCAAGCAATTCGTGTGGGAACTTATGGAGCAGCTGATGTCGTCGATTAAGGAGGTGATCCAGCCGCAGGTTCCCCTACGGCTACCTTGTTACGACTTCACCCCAGTCATGAATCACACCGTGGTAACCGTCCCCCCGAAGGTTAGACTAGCTACTTCTGGTGCAACCCACTCCCATGGTGTGACGGGCGGTGTGTACAAGGCCCGGGAACGTATTCACCGCGACATTCTGATTCGCGATTACTAGCGATTCCGACTTCACGCAGTCGAGTTGCAGACTGCGATCCGGACTACGATCGGTTTTCTGGGATTAGCTCCACCTCGCGGCTTGGCAACCCTCTGTACCGACCATTGTAGCACGTGTGTAGCCCAGGCCGTAAGGGCCATGATGACTTGACGTCATCCCCACCTTCCTCCGGTTTGTCACCGGCAGTCTCCTTAGAGTGCCCACCATAACGTGCTGGTAACTAAGGACAAGGGTTGCGCTCGTTACGGGACTTAACCCAACATCTCACGACACGAGCTGACGACAGCCATGCAGCACCTGTCTCAATGTTCCCGAAGGCACCAATCTATCTCTAGAAAGTTCATTGGATGTCAAGGCCTGGTAAGGTTCTTCGCGTTGCTTCGAATTAAACCACATGCTCCACCGCTTGTGCGGGCCCCCGTCAATTCATTTGAGTTTTAACCTTGCGGCCGTACTCCCCAGGCGGTCAACTTAATGCGTTAGCTGCGCCACTAAGAGCTCAAGGCTCCCAACGGCTAGTTGACATCGTTTACGGCGTGGACTACCAGGGTATCTAATCCTGTTTGCTCCCCACGCTTTCGCACCTCAGTGTCAGTATCAGTCCAGGTGGTCGCCTTCGCCACTGGTGTTCCTTCCTATATCTACGCATTTCACCGCTACACAGGAAATTCCACCACCCTCTACCATACTCTAGTCAGTCAGTTTTGAATGCAGTTCCCAGGTTGAGCCCGGGGATTTCACATCCAACTTAACTAACCACCTACGCGCGCTTTACGCCCAGTAATTCCGATTAACGCTTGCACCCTCTGTATTACCGCGGCTGCTGGCACAGAGTTAGCCGGTGCTTATTCTGTCGGTAACGTCAAAACAATCACGTATTAGGTAACTGCTCTTCCTCCCAACTTAAAGTGCTTTACAATCCGAAGACCTTCTTCACACACGCGGCATGGCTGGATCAGGCTTTCGCCCATTGTCCAATATTCCCCACTGCTGCCTCCCGTAGGAGTCTGGACCGTGTCTCAGTTCCAGTGTGACTGATCATCCTCTCAGACCAGTTACGGATCGTCGCCTTGGTGAGCCATTACCTCACCAACTAGCTAATCCGACCTAGGCTCATCTGATAGCGCAAGGCCCGAAGGTCCCCTGCTTTCTCCCGTAGGACGTATGCGGTATTAGCGTCCGTTTCCGAACGTTATCCCCCACTACCAGGCAGATTCCTAGGCATTACTCACCCGTCCGCCGCTCTCAAGAGAAGCAAGCTTCTCTCTACCGCTCGACTTGCATGTGTTAGGCCTGCCGCCAGCGTTCAATCTGAGCCATGATCAAACTCTTCAGTTCAAACATCTTTGGGTTTTTAAGAAACCCTAAACTTGGCTCAGCAATCGTTGGTTACATCTTTGATTTCTCGCGGAGTAACTTGTGATGCTGATAATCTTGTTGACTATCAGTCTGACTCCACAAGCACCCACACGAATTGCTTGATTCAGTTGTTAAAGAGCGGTTGGTTAAGATATTTCGTCTCAACCGAGGCGCGCATTCTACAGCAGCCTCATTTGCTGTCAAGTGATTATTTTAAGAAGTTTTCAAAGTTTCCTTTGTAACTTCAACCACTTGCGCTTCCGATCTCTCGTTAGCGGGAGGCGAATTCTACAGCGTTACACGCTGCTGTCAACACCTCTTTTTCTCCGCTTTCGACCGAGAAGATCGAAACGTTAATAGAGCCAAACAACCCTGCTCTACCAACTCCTTCCAGGCTTCGATAAACTGAAGCAGGTCGCTGTCGAATCTTGCGTAACTCTTTGTTTACCAAGGAGTTTTCCGTTTCGACTGCGCCGGAAGTGGGGCGAATTATAGACAGATATAAATCGCCGTCAACAGTTAATTTCAGACTTATTCGGATTTAAGCGTAATACGCGCAAATGCCTTCTTCCCAGCCTGGCAAACATGGGTCGCACCCAGCGCGTATATAAAGGTGCGATCAACCACCTCACCATCGATACGCACACCACCGGAACCCAAGAGGTCACGCGCGACCGCCGAGTTCTTCACCAGGCCTGCCTTATTAAGGACGGCCGCGATCGGCATTGCCTCGGCAGCAGTCAGCTCGATCTCCGGCAGATCATCCGGCAGCTCACCATCCTTCATGCGGTTGCCCGCCGCACGGTGAGCACTGGCCGCAGCTTCCTCGCCATGGAAACGCGCAACAATCTCTTCAGCCAGCTTGATCTTCACGTCGCGAGGATTGGCACCCGCCTCGACATCCGCACGCAGCGCATTGATCTCATCCATCGAGCGGAAGCTCAACAGCTCGAAGTAACGCCACATCAGCGCATCCGGAATCGAAACCAGCTTGCCGTACATCACGCCCGGCGCTTCCTGGATACCGACATAGTTGCCCAGGGACTTGGACATCTTCTTGACGCCGTCCAACCCTTCCAGCAACGGCATGGTCAGAATGCACTGAGCCTCTTGCCCATACGCACGCTGCAGCTCACGCCCCATCAGAAGGTTGAACTTCTGATCGGTGCCACCCAACTCAACGTCAGCGCGCAACGCCACCGAGTCATAGCCCTGGACCAGCGGGTACAGGAACTCATGAATCGCGATCGGCTGGTTGGTCGAATAGCGCTTGTCGAAGTCATCGCGCTCAAGCATGCGCGCCACGGTGTACTGGGATGTCAGACGAATGAAGTCCGCCGGCCCCATCTTGTCCATCCAGGTGGAGTTGAACGCCACCTCGGTCTTGGCCGGATCGAGAATCTTGAACACCTGGGTCTTGTAGGTCTCGGCATTCTCGAGAACCTGTTCACGGGTCAGCGGCGGACGCGTGGCGCTCTTGCCGCTTGGATCACCGATCATCCCGGTGAAATCCCCTATAAGGAAGATCACCTGATGCCCCAGGTCCTGGAACTGGCGCAGCTTATTGATAAGCACGGTATGGCCCAGGTGCAGATCCGGCGCAGTCGGATCAAAGCCGGCCTTGATACGCAGGGGCTGGCCACGCTTGAGCTTTTCGATCAGCTCCGCCTCGACCAACAGTTCTTCCGCACCACGTTTTATCAGCGCTAGCTGCTCTTCAACCGACTTCATAACAGACCCGCAAGGCTCAGATTCAAAAGGGAACCAACCATACAAGATCAGGGACTAATTACAAGTTTTGCCCTGCGCACGGACACCGTTCGACAAGCCCGGCGTTCGCGAGCTTGCGTCACAGATGATTTGGTTATATTTTATACAGTTATTTCATCTTCATCATGTCAGTCATCTTTTCCATTTCATCTTCAAAGTCAAAATTACCTATGACCACAGAACCGTCTAAAGCGCCGCCGCTTTACCCAAAGACCCACCTGCTCGCTGCAAGTGGTATCGCCGCCCTTCTGAGCCTGGCACTCCTGGTATTCCCTTCCAGTGACGTAGAAGCCAAACGAACATCCCTGAGCCTTGACCTGGAAAGTCCCGCAGAACAACTGACACAAGATCAAGACGCTTCCGACGCGCAACTAGCCACAAATGCATCCGTCGATTCGCCGTTTGCCCAGATCGAAAGCGCCCCGGACGAAACCGACAAAACCGCCCAGCAGCAGGCTGCACCTGCCGTAGCGCAGGCCAAGAACCCCCAGCATCGCGAGGTGCTCGTCGGCAAGGGCGACACGCTTTCCACGCTGTTCGAGAAGGTCGGCCTACCTGCCACTACGATTAATGAGGTCTTGGCCAGCGATAAACAAGCCAAGCAATTCACCCAGCTCAAACGCGGTCAAAAACTCGAATTCGAACTGACCCCAGATGGCCAGCTGAACAACCTGCACAGCAACCTCAGCGACCTGGAAAGCATCACCCTGACCAAGGGTGCCAAGGGTTTCGCGTTCAATCGCATCACCACCAAGCCAGTGATGCGCTCCGCCTACGTACATGGCGTCATCAACAGCTCGCTGTCGCAATCGGCCGCCCGTGCCGGCTTGTCCCACAGCATGACCATGGACATGGCCAGCGTGTTTGGCTACGACATCGACTTCGCCCAGGACATCCGCCAGGGTGACGAATTCGACGTGATCTACGAGCAGAAAGTCGCCAACGGCAAAGTGGTCGGCACCGGCAATATCCTCTCCGCGCGCTTTACCAACCGCGGCAAGACCTACACCGCCGTGCGCTACACCAACAAACAAGGCAACAGCAGTTACTACACCGCTGATGGCAACAGCATGCGCAAGGCCTTTATCCGCACACCTGTGGATTTCGCCCGCATCAGCTCGCGCTTCTCCATGGGACGCAAGCACCCCATCCTGAACAAAATCCGCGCCCACAAAGGCGTCGACTATGCAGCGCCGCGCGGCACGCCCATCAAGGCCGCAGGTGACGGCAAGGTACTGTTGGCCGGACGTCGCGGCGGTTACGGCAACACCGTGATCATCCAGCACGGCAACACCTACCGCACGCTGTATGGCCACATGCAAGGCTTCGCCAAGGGCGTACAGACCGGCGGCAACGTGAAGCAGGGCCAGGTGATCGGCTATATCGGCACGACCGGCCTGTCCACCGGCCCACACTTGCACTATGAATTCCAGGTCAATGGCGTACACGTCGACCCGCTGGGCCAGAAACTGCCGATGGCCGACCCGATCGCCAAGGCCGAACGCGCGCGTTTCATGCAACAAAGCCAACCGCTGATGGCACGTATGGATCAGGAGCGCTCCACCCTGCTGGCTTCGGCGAAGCGCTAAGGTATGCCGCTCTATATAGGCGTGATGTCAGGGACCAGCCTCGATGGCCTGGATATCGCCCTGATCGAACAAGAGGCGGCGATCAAGCTGATCGCCACTCACTACATCCCCATGCCAGACAGCCTGCGCGCGGAGCTGCTTGGCCTGTGCGCCAGCGGCCCGGATGAGATCGCCCGCTCGGCAATGGCCCAGCAGCGCTGGGTGACACTCGCCGCCCAGGGCATCCATGCCCTGCTCGACCAGCACAACCTCAAGCCCCAGGACATTCGCGCGATCGGCAGCCATGGGCAGACTATCCGCCATGAACCGGCACGCGGTTTCACCGTACAGATCGGCAACCCTGCCTTGCTCACCGAATTGACCGGCATCACCGTGGTCAGCGACTTCCGCAGCCGCGACGTTGCTGCAGGTGGCCAGGGTGCGCCGTTGGTACCGGCCTTTCATGAAGCACTGTTTGACGAACGCAGTGGGAATCGTGCGGTTTTGAACGTCGGAGGTTTCAGCAACCTCAGCCTGATCGAGACCGGAAAACCCGTAGCCGGCTTCGACTGCGGCCCGGGCAATGTCTTGCTGGATGCCTGGATTCATCAACAGCGCGGCGAACACTTTGATCGCGAGGGCCAATGGGCCGCCAGCGGCAAAGTCGAACCTCAGTTGCTCAACGCGCTGCTCAGTGACCCCTTTTTCTTGACCAAAGGCCCAAAAAGCACCGGGCGCGAAGTGTTCAACCTGGGATGGCTGCAACAACACCTGGCGCGCCTACCCGCCTTCGCCCCCCAGGACATCCAGGCCACGCTGCTGGAGCTGACGGCCCTGACCATCGTCGAGTCCCTGCAAACCGCCCAACCCCAGACAAACACCCTGCTTGTCTGCGGCGGCGGCGCGCATAACCGCACGCTGATGAAACGCCTGGCCACGCTATTGCCATCGACCCAGGTCAGCAGCACCGCCACCTGCGGCGTCGATCCCGATTGGGTCGAAGCCATGGCCTTCGCCTGGCTGGCCCATTGCTGCCTCGAAGGCATCGCCGCCAACCGCCCCAGCGTCACTGGCGCACGCGGGCTACGGGTGCTGGGCGCGATCTACCCCGCCTGACTGCCCGCCAGAATCCGCAGACAGCAAAACGCCGCTTGGCCGATCAAAGCCAAGCGGCGTTTTTGTATCCGCTACCGATCAGATCGAGAACGAAGACCCGCAACCACACGTAGTCGTGGCATTAGGGTTCTTGATCACGAAACGCGAACCCTCCAGACCTTCCTGGTAATCCACCTCGGCGCCTGCCAGGTATTGGAAACTCATGGGGTCCACAACCAGGCTCACGCCCTCGCGCTCGACGATGGTGTCGTCATCGGCCACTTCTTCATCGAAGGTAAAACCGTACTGAAACCCTGAACAACCGCCGCCCGTAACAAATACGCGCAGCTTCAAGCGATCATTACCCTCTTCATCGACCAGGCTCTTCACCTTGTGCGCAGCACCGTGGGTGAATTGCAAAGCCGTGGGGGTGAAGGACTCAACGCTCATGCTGATAATCTCCCGGCGTACCGCCGCCATATGCGTAATGGTCGGTATTATCCGCTTCTCCTAGAAAAGCGGTCAACTATTGTTACGGTATATCAATCTGCGCAGCCGCCATTAAAAACACAAAAGGCCCGATCGACGGGCCTTCTGCTTGGCGACCTGACAGCCTTACGGCAGCATGCCTGCGTGGGACAAGCCCAGCTTCTCATCCAGGCCGAACAGGATGTTCATGTTCTGCACCGCCTGGCCCGAAGCGCCCTTGACCAGATTGTCGATCACCGACAGCACCACCACCAGATCACCGTCCTGCGGCCGATGCACGGCAATCCGACACACGTTGGCGCCGCGCACGCTGCGGGTTTCCGGATGGCTGCCGGCCGGCATCACATCGACGAACGGCTCGTTGGCGTAACGTTTTTCAAACAGCGCCTGCAAATCCACCGAGCGATCCACCACCGTCGCATACAGTGTCGAGTGAATGCCACGGATCATCGGAGTCAGGTGCGGCACGAAGGTCAGCCCCACATCCTTACCGGCGGCGCGACGCAGCCCCTGGCGGATTTCCGGCAGATGACGATGCCCTTTTACCGCGTAGGCCTTCATGCTTTCCGACGTCTCGGAGTACAGCGACCCCACCGCCGCCCCACGCCCGGCGCCGCTGACGCCCGACTTGCAGTCGGCAATCAAGCGCGAAACGTCGGCCAGCCCGGCTTCGAGCAATGGCAGGAAGCCCAACTGCGTCGCGGTCGGATAGCAACCCGGCACGGCGATCAGGCGCGCTTGCTTGATCTGCTCACGATTGACTTCCGGCAGGCCGTACACCGCCTCTTCCAACAGCTGCGGCGCGCCGTGTGGCTGGCCGTACCATTTGGCCCACTCGTCGGCGTCCTGCAGGCGGAAGTCCGCCGACAGATCGATGACCTTGGTGCCCGCGGCCAGCAACTCGCCGGCCAGCGCATGGGCTACGCCGTGGGGGGTGGCAAAGAACACCACGTCACAGGCGCCGAGGGTCTTGATGTCCGGCACGCTGAACGCCAGGCCGTCGTAATGGCCTCGCAGGTTCGGGTACATATCGGCCACAGCCAGGCCGGCCTCGGATCGGGAAGTGATGACCACCACCTCAGCTTGCGGATGCTGAGCCAACAGACGCAGCAATTCGACACCGGTGTAACCCGTGCCGCCGACGATACCGACCTTGACCATAAACCTGCCCTCAAAGAACCCACTGGAAAGCCGTCGATAATAGGGGCCGCATTGTCCTGCGACAACCGCCAAGGTGACGTAAGGACGCATGAGCCACTACTATCTTCAGTTACCGTGAACCTGGGAATAACTAAAAATGCTTTATCTATGGGTCAAAGCCTTCCATATCGTCAGCATCGTGTGCTGGTTTGCCGGGCTGTTCTACCTGCCGCGCCTGTTCGTCTACCACGCCCAAAGCGAAGACACCGTCAGCAAGGAACGCTTCAGCGTCATGGAGCGCAAGTTGTATCGCGGCATCATGGGCCCGTCGATGCTTGCCACGCTGGTCTTCGGCATCTGGATGATCGCCCTCAACCCCGGCCTCTTCCATATGGGCGCCTGGCTCCACGTCAAGCTGACCCTGGTCGTTCTGCTGATCGGTTACCACCACATGTGCGGCGCGCAGGTAAAACGCTTCGCCCGTGGCGAAAACACCCGCAGCCATGTCTTTTATCGCTGGTTCAATGAGTTCCCGGTTCTGATATTGCTGGCTATCGTAATTCTGGTCGTGGTCAAACCGTTCTAACGTCAATGCCTCGGGGTACCTCCAATGTCGCTGCCCGCTTTGCTTGAACAACGTCTGCGCCTGCCCGTCGTGGCCGCGCCGATGTTCCTGATTTCCAATCCGCAACTGGTCCTGGCGTGCTGCCGCAATGGCGTGGTCGGAAGTTTCCCGGCACTGAACCAGCGCGAAAGCAGTGGTTTCAAGGCCTGGCTGGAGGAAATCGAAGCGGGCCTGGCGCAGTTGAGCAACCCTGCGCCCTACGCCGTCAACCTCATCGTCCACCACAGCAACCCACGGTTGGAGGCAGACCTGGCGATCTGCGTCGAGCACAAGGTGCCGATCGTCATCACCAGCCTCGGCGCGGTGAAGGCGTTGGTCGATGCGGTACACAGCTACGGCGGCCTGGTCTTCCATGACGTCACCACTCGACGTCACGCCGAGAAAGCCGCCGAAGCCGGGGTGGACGGCCTGATCGCCGTGGCCGCCGGCGCCGGTGGTCATGCCGGCACCTGGAGCCCGTTCGCGTTGATCGCCGAGATTCGCCAGTTCTTCGATAAAACCCTGCTGCTGGCCGGCTGCCTCAACCACGGGCACGAGATCCTGGCCGCCCAGTTGCTGGGCGCGGACCTGGCGTATCTGGGCACGCGGTTTATCGCCACCGCCGAAAGCCACGCGCCGGATGCATATAAAGAGATGCTGCTCACATCAGGCGCCGTCGACATCGTACACACTGCCGCAGTCTCCGGCGTGCCCGCCAGCTTCATGCGCCAGAGCCTGGCAAACGCCGGTTTCGACCTGGCCGCCCTGCAAGGCAAAGGCGAAGTCAATTTCGGCGCCAAGCTCAAGCCGTTGAACGACGAGGCCAAGGCCTGGAAGACCGTATGGTCCGCCGGCCAGGGCGTCGGTGAGATCGATGATTTGCCCGGCGTCGATGAACTCGTTGCGCGCCTGGATGCCGAATACCGCGAAGCCCGCGAGAAGGCGGCACAGTTGCGCTGGCCGCGCTGATACACTTGCCGGGCCCGCCCATTGAAGCGGGCCTGCCCCCTCCCCTGTAACATGACAAGGATGCCCGCATGAGCGACAACCGTTTCAAGATTGTGTTTGATGGAGCCCTGCTCCCGGGTGTCGAAAGCACCACCGCTAAACTGAATCTCGCCGAATTGTTCAAAAGCAACGTTGAGGCCATCGAGAAGCTCTTTACCGGTCGCCCCGTCGCCCTCAAGCGCGACCTCGCGCGCCCCGATGCCGAAACCTACCTCACCGCGCTGAAGAACGCCGGAATAGACGCGCGTATCGAAGCCGAACAGCCCGTGGCCTTCAGCCTTGACGAAACCCACGAGACCGAGCCCTCTGCCCGCCCTGCCGCCTCCCCGTATGCACCACCGCGTGCCGCAGTAGGTGACGATTTGCCGGAGTACGCCGAGCTCAAGATCTTCACGATCCATGGCCGCATCGGTCGCCTGCGCTACCTGGCCTGGACGCTGGTACTCACCGTCGCGATGCTCGTCGCCTCGGGCATCCTCGCCACTGCCGGCTTCGCCGTGGCGACCGCTTCGCCGACGGCGGGCATCATCCTGGGCTCGCTGCTGGGTTTCGCGCTGTTCGTGGCGATTGTCTGGGTCAGCGTGCAAATCGGCGTGCAGCGTCTGCACGACCTGGGCTGGTCCGGCTGGCTGTACCTGCTGAACCTGGTACCGCTGGTGAACAGCATTTTCCCGCTGCTGCTGCTGGTGTTGCCAGGTAACACCGGCGCCAACCAGTACGGTGCGCCGCCACCGCGCAACTCCACGGCAGTGAAAGTCCTGGCCTCCCTGTGGCTGGCGTTTATTCCGTTGATGCTCATCATCTTGATGGCCTTGGGGATGAACGGCTACCTGGACCAACTCGAAAGCAACGTGGACAGCAGCTACGAAAGCAGCTCCATCACCTCCGATGAAGACGCCGATCAAAGCGTGATCGTCAATGAAGAAGACGTGCAAAGTGCTGACGACGCGGCCGAACCTGTAGACTCTCCAGAACAGTGAAAAAACGCCCGCCGCCTGTGATGCCTCTGTCACAGGTCCGGCGGCGTTGCGATGGAGAAAGGCATGACCCGTTACGCTCTGATCACCGGTGCCTCCAGCGGCATCGGCCTGGCCTTGGCCGAAGCACTGGCCCGGCGCGGCCGCAGCTTGATTCTGGTGGCCCGCCAGCGTGATCAGTTGGAAAGCATTGCAATCGAATTGACGCAACGCTTCGGCGTCGAGGTGCTGTTCCGCGCCTGCGACCTGGGTGAGCCGCTGCGTTTGTCCGGGTTCCTGTTGGAGCTTGAGGAAGGCGAGCGGCAGATCGACTTGCTGGTCAACTGCGCTGGCATGGGCACCAGCGGGCCGTTCCTGGCCCAGGACTGGATGACCGAGCAGGACCTGATCGAAGTCAACATCCTCGCCCTGACCCGTATGTGTCACGCCCTCGGCAATGCCATGGCCCTGCATGGCGGCGGGCAGATCCTCAACGTCGCCTCGATCGCCGCATTCCAGCCCGGCCCGTGGATGAGCAGTTACTACGCCAGCAAAGCCTATGTATTGCACTTCTCCGAAGGTCTGCGCGAAGAATTGAAAACCTGCGGCATCAAGGTCTCGGTGCTGTGCCCCGGCCCGACGCGCACAGCCTTCTTCGGCACGGCGCAAATGGACACCGCCAAGCTCGAGCGCAGCGCGCACTTGATGAGCCCGGAGGAAGTGGCGCTCTACACCGTGCGCGCCCTGGAAAAAAACCAAGCCATCATCATCCCCGGCCGCCGCAATCGCTGGCTCGCCTTCAGTCCGCGCTTGAGCCCACGCTGGCTGACCCGCAAGCTCGCCGGCGCGATCAACAAGGCCTATTGCCCGCGCTGAAGGCCTGAGTACACTCACCCTGCACATTCACCATGGAGAAACAGCTTTGGATACTCTGTTCACCAAGATCATCAACAGAGAAATACCCGCGAAGATCATCTATGAAGATGATCAGGTCCTCGCCTTCCACGATATCGCCCCACAAGCGCCGGTACATTTTCTGGTTATCCCGAAAAAACCGATCCGCACCCTGAACGATCTGACCGAAAGCGACAAAACCCTGGCTGGGCACATCCTGTTCACCGCTCAGCGCCTGGCCCTGGAACAGGGCTGCGAGAAGGGCTTTCGTGTGGTGATGAACTGCAATGAAGACGGTGGACAGACCGTTTACCATATCCACATGCATGTGCTGGGTCAGCGCCAGATGAACTGGCCGCCGGGCTGATACGCCTGACACACTGGTCGCCGGCCTCCCGCATGCGACCCCATGCCCTTGACTCAACGCAAACGCTTCGCCCTCTCTTGCGGTAAACTGGCCGCCGAGATTCTTCCCGGAGGTCAGCATGACTACCCAACGTCACTACTCGCCAATTGACCGTCTGTTGTTGCAAGCCGACACGGCCATACGCACGCTGCTGCCATTCAGCGGCCAGCCGTATCGCCCGTCGCCCGCCATCGTGCAGCCCGATGCACAGATGAACGAGACCGACACCCGCCACGTCGCCGGCCTGATGCGTATCAACCATACCGGCGAAGTCTGTGCCCAGGCGCTGTACCAGGGCCAGGCGCTGACCGCCAAGCTGCCGCAAGTGCGCGCAGCCATGGAGCATGCCGCCGAGGAAGAAATCGACCACCTGGCCTGGTGCGAGCAACGCATTCGCCAATTGGGCAGCCATCCCAGCGTGCTGAACCCGCTGTTCTATGGCCTGTCGTTTGGGATTGGCGCCGCAGCCGGCTTGATCAGCGACAAAGTCAGCCTGGGGTTTGTCGCAGCCACGGAACAGCAAGTATGCAAGCACCTGGATGAGCACCTGGAACAGTTACCGACCGAAGACGAAAAGTCCCGGGCGATTCTTGAACAGATGCGTATCGACGAAGAACACCACGCAGAAAGCGCACTGGACGCCGGTGGTTTCCGCTTCCCGGCGCCGGTGAGGTTTGGCATGAGCCTGATGGCCAAGGTCATGACCAAAAGCACCTACCGCATCTAACCTGCAAAAAAGGGCGCTATCAAAGCGCCCTGTCTTTATTGCCGACGAATCCCTGGATCAGCCCAACTCAATGATTTCGTAATCATGGGTAATGGCGACACCGGCCGCGCCCAGCATGATCGACGCCGAGCAATACTTCTCGGCCGACAGCTCGATGGCACGTTTGACCTGGGCTTCTTTCAGCGCCCGGCCCTTGACCACGAAATGCATATGGATCTTGGTGAACACCTTGGGATCTTCAGTCGCACGCTCGGCTTCGAGGAAGGCTTCGCAGCTTTCCACGGCCTGGCGGGACTTTTTCAGAATGCTGACCACGTCGAAATTGCTGCAACCGCCTACACCAAGCAGGAGCATTTCCATCGGGCGTACGCCCAGGTTGCGGCCACCGGCTTCCGGCGGACCGTCCATGACCACGACATGGCCACTGCCCGACTCACCGAGGAACATGGCTTCGCCCGCCCATTGGATGCGTGCCTTCATCGCCCAGACTCCACTGCTAAAAAAGGGTCGCCAGCTTAGCACACGACCCGCGGCCGGCAGCTTTTGCGCGTAAAGCCATCAATCGCCACAGTTACCCGGTAAATTGGCTAATCGAGTCACAATGTGTCTGGTAAGCTGGCGCCAAATGAATGGCGCATTGCCATCCTTTGTACAACGTGTATCAATGCAGATACAGCTGGATAAAAACAATTCCAACCACCCTGTGCAGTCTTTTTCGGGATACAACCATGGTTGCTTTTACTCCCATACCCAAGATCAAGAATCTCGACAGACTGCTGACGCATTGCCAGAGTCGTCGTTACCCGGCCAAGCACAACATCATCTGCGCAGGCGAACGCTCCGAAACACTGTTCTTCATTATCAAGGGCTCGGTCACCATCCTGATCGAGGATGAAGACGGCCGCGAGATGATCATTGCCTACCTCAATACCGGCGATTTCTTCGGCGAGCTGGGGTTATTTGAACAAGCGGGCAAAGAACAGGAGCGCAGCGCCTGGGTGCGGACCAAAATCGAGAGCGAAGTGGCCGAGATCAGTTACACGAAGTTTCGTGAACTGACCCAGCACGATCCCGACATCCTCTATGCACTGAGCGGCCAGATTGCCCAGCGCCTGCGGGACACCACGCGCAAAGTCGGCGACCTGGCATTCTTTGATGTCACCGGCCGTGTGGCCCGCTGCCTGTTGGAGCTGTGCAAGCAGCCCGACGCGATGACTCACCCCGATGGCATGCAGATCAAAGTCACGCGCCAGGAGATCGGGCGCATTGTCGGTTGTTCACGGGAGATGGTCGGTCGCGTGCTCAAGGATCTGGAAGAACGCAACCTGGTAGACGTCAAAGGCAAGACGATGGTGGTGTTCGGCACCCGTTAAACCGGCAGGAAGCTGGCCAGCATCTGCCGGTACAACGCATCCAGCCGACTGAGCGCGTCCGGTGCGGGGAAAGCTTCGTGCAGGGCGATATGGCTGTCGGCGCGAACGCGCTGTTCCAGGCCGCAGGCTTGATTGAAGCGATTGACCGCCGCGATCAGTTCTTCGCGATCGTTGTCCAGCAACAAGGCTCCGTGTACCAGCCCCACCGGACGGCCACCACTTTGACGCCAGCGCTGGGCGGTGCCGACCATTTTGCGGCCATTGAGGTTGACGTTGTAGCGGCCGTCGCAGAACGCGCCGTCGATTTCGCCGACGGAAGCATCGCCGCCCAGTTCGATCAGCAAGTCACAGATCGGCTGGCACAAACGCAGGTAGCCGGTTTCGATGCGCCCCTGATCGCCTTCGCTGCGCGGCGGTGCGTAGACCAGGGCGATATTGACCGTGGCGTTTGATTGCGGCACCGGCTCGCCGCCGGTTTCGCGTAACAGCACCGGCCAACCCGCCGCGGCTGACACTTGGCTAGCCAGCTCGAACGCCGGCAAGCGGCTCAAACGACGCGGCATCACCAATGCCTGGTCGCTGGGTTGCCAGAACAGCAATCCAAACGCCCGCTCACCCGCGCACACTTCAGCCAGTAAGGCCTGCTCGGCAGCAAGCCCGGCTTCGACGGTCATCGATACTGGCTGGATCATCGAACACCTACCTCGCTGAATAAACACAAAACCCAATGTGGGAGGGGCTTGCCCCGATGGCGGTGTATCAGTTGATAAATGTATCTGACTGACACTCCGCTATCGGGGGCAAGCCCCCTCCCACATGTTGACCGCACTTCAAACTGACCGCGGTTTGATCAATCCAGGGTCGAACCGCTGACTGCCACACCACGCTCCGGGAAGAACAGGCGTTGCAGTTCGGCGCCCGGGTTCTCGGCGCGCATGAAGGTCTCGCCCACCAGGAACGAATACACGTCGCTGATTTCCATCAGCTCCACGTCGGCGCGGTTAACGATGCCGCTTTCGGTAATCACCAGGCGGTCGCGCGGGATACGCGGCAGCAGGTCGAGGGTGTTTTCCAGGCTGACTTCGAAGGTGTGCAGGTTGCGGTTGTTGACCCCCACCAGCGGTGTGTCGAGGGTTTTCAGCGCACGTTCCAGCTCATCGCCGTCGTGGACTTCCACCAGCACGTCGAGGCCGACGCTTTTGGCCACGGCCGCCAGCTCGGCCATCTTCACGTCATCCAGCGCGGAGACGATCAGCAGCACACAGTCGGCGCCCAGGGCACGGGCTTCAACGATCTGGTATGGATCGATCATGAAGTCCTTGCGGATCACCGGCAACTTGCACGCGGCGCGGGCCTGTTGCAGGAACAGGTCGGAACCCTGGAAGAAATCGACATCAGTCAGCACGGAGAGGCAAGTCGCCCCGCCTCTCTCATAGCTGACGGCGATGTCGGCCGGTACGAAGTTTTCGCGGATCACGCCTTTGCTTGGCGAGGCCTTCTTGATTTCAGCGATAACAGCCGGCTGCTTGAGCTTGGCCTGGGCGATCAAGGCCTTGGCGAAGCCACGCGGCGCATCGGCGATTTTCGCCTGGCTTTCCAGCTCGGCCAGGCTCACGCGGGCACGGCGTTCAGCGACTTCTTCGGCTTTGCGGGCCAGGATCTTTTCCAGAACGCTCGGCACACTCATCCTTCATTCTCCATCTTGAACACCGCAGTAAAGGCCCCCAGTTCTTCGAGCTTCTCGCGGGCAAGGCCGGTGTGCAATGCATCATGCGCGAGGGCCACGCCTTCGTTAAGACTATAGGCGTGATCGGCGGCATAAAGCGCGGCACCGGCATTGAGCACAATCATTTCGGCGGCTTTCTGGCCGTTTTCGGTCTTGCGACGCCCCAAGGCGTCCTGAATCAGCGCCAGGGAGTCCGCCGGGCTTTCCACTGCCAGGCCGTGCAGGCTCTGGCTCTTCATGCCGAGATCTTCAGGCTCGACCCAATATTCGGTGATCTGATCATTCTTCAGCTCCGCCACAAAGGTCGGCGCCGCCAGGCTGAATTCGTCCAGGCCATCTTTGGAATGCACCACCAGCACATGCTTGCTGCCCAGGCGCTGCAACACTTCGGCCAACGGCCGGCACAACGCCTGGCTGAACACGCCGACCACCTGATGCTTCACACCGGCCGGATTCGTAAGCGGGCCGAGCATGTTGAACAGGGTGCGCAGGCCGAGATCCTTGCGCGGGCCGGCGGCGTGTTTCATCGCGCCGTGGTGGGACTGCGCAAACATGAAGCCAATGCCCACGTTGTCGATGCAGCGCGCCACTTGTACGGGGGTCAGGTTCAGGTAGATCCCGGCCGCTTCGAGCAGATCCGCGCTGCCGCTTTTGCCGGACACCGCTCGGTTGCCGTGTTTGGCCACGGTGCAACCCGCCGCCGCGACCACGAAGGAGGCCGCCGTGGACACGTTGAAAATATTCGCACCGTCACCGCCGGTGCCGACCACGTCGACCACGCCGTCGAGGGTCTTGAGCTCGACCTTGTCTGCCAGCTCGCGCATCACCGACACGGCGCCGACGATTTCGTCGATGCTCTCGCTCTTCATACGCATCGCCATCATGAACGCGCCGATCTGCGCGTCGGTGCATTGACCGGTCATGATCTCACGCATCACATCGCTCATTTCCGCGGTGCTCAGGTCCAGATGGCCGACGATACGGCTCAGGGCAGTCTTGATATCCATGAAAAGTCCTTAGCGCGTGCCGCCGCTCTGCTTGAGAAAGTTGGCGAACAGCTCGTAGCCCTGCTCGGTCAGGATCGACTCGGGGTGAAACTGCACCCCTTCGATGTTCAGTGTCTTGTGGCGCAAGCCCATGATCTCGTCGACCGAGCCGTCTTCCAGCTGGGTCCAGGCGGTCAATTCCAGGCAGTCGGGCAGGGTTTCGCGCTTGACCACCAGCGAATGGTAGCGCGTCACGGTGACCGGCAGGTTGAGGCCTTCGAACACGCCGAGGTTGTTATGGAACACCGGGCTGGTCTTGCCGTGCATCACTTGGCGCGCCCGCACCACCTCACCGCCAAACGCCTGGCCGATGGACTGGTGGCCCAGGCACACGCCGAGGATCGGCAGCTTGCCGGCGAAGTATTTGATCGCCTCCAGGGAGATGCCCGCCTCGGTCGGCGTGCAGGGCCCCGGCGAAACCACAATGCGCTCCGGGTTCAGGGCGGCGATTTCGGCGACGGTCAGTTCGTCGTTGCGCACCACCTTGACCTCGGCACCGAGTTCGCCCAGGTACTGCACAACGTTGTAGGTAAAGGAGTCGTAGTTATCAATCATCAGCAACATGGGGGAAACCTCAAGAATTCTTAGCCCTGGGGGGTCTGTTCAGCCAACGCCACTGCACGGAACATGGCGCGGCGCTTGTTCAGGGTTTCTTCCCATTCGAGGGCCGGCACCGAGTCGGCGACGATCCCGCCACCGGCCTGCACATGCAGTTCCCCGTCCTTGATCACCGCCGTGCGAATCGCAATGGCGGTGTCCATGTTGCCGTTCCAGGCGAAATACCCCACGGCGCCGCCGTAGACACCGCGCTTGACCGGCTCGAGCTCGTCGATGATCTCCATCGCGCGAATCTTCGGCGCGCCCGACAAGGTGCCCGCCGGCAGAATCGCCCGCAGCGCGTCCATCGCGGTCAGGCCGGCCTTCAATTCGCCAGTGACGTTGGAGACGATGTGCATCACGTTGGAGTAGCGCTCGATGACCATCTTCTCCGTCAACTTCACCGAACCGATTTCCGAGACGCGCCCGGTGTCATTGCGGCCCAGGTCGATCAGCATGAGATGCTCGGCGATTTCCTTGTCGTCGCTGAGCAGCTCTTCTTCGAGCGCCAGGTCCGCTTCCTCGGTCGCGCCACGCGGGCGGGTACCAGCGATCGGGCGCACGGTGATCAGGTTGTCTTCGACGCGCACCAGCACTTCCGGCGAACTGCCGACGACGTGGAAGTCGCCGAAGTTGAAGAAGTACATGTACGGCGTCGGGTTGAAGCAGCGCAGCGCACGGTACAGGTCGATCGGCGCGGCCTTGAAGTCGATGGACATGCGTTGCGACGGCACCACCTGCATGCAGTCTCCAGCGAGGATGTATTCCTTGATGGTATCGACCGCCCGCTCGTAGTCATCCTGGGTAAAGCTGGAGCGGAACACCGGGTCGGCCGCCGGCGGACGGCGCAGGTCCAGGCCGCGACGCGGGGTGATCGGCTGGCGCAGTTTTTCCAGCAGGGCTTCGAGGCTGGCCAGGCCTTGCTCGAACGCATCGCTCTGGGAGGGGTCGGCCAGCACGATTGCATGCATCTTGCCGGCGAGGTTGTCGAACACCACCACGGCGTCGGAGACCATCAGCAGAATGTCCGGAACGCCCAATGGATCGGGGTTCGGGCATTTACCCAGGCGTTTTTCCACATAACGCACGCAGTCGTAGCCGAAATACCCGACCAGGCCGCCGTTGAAACGCGGCAGCCCAGGGATGGTCGGCACGTTGTAGCGCGCCTTGAAGGTTTCGACGAAGGCCAGCGGGTCTTCGACGTCATGGCTTTCGATCTCGACGCCGTCATGGGTGATGCTGACGTGATGGTCGTACACGCGCATGACGGTGCGGCACGGCAGGCCGATGATCGAGTAACGGCCCCACTTCTCGCCGCCCTGTACCGATTCGAGCAGGTAGGAGTTGGGCGCGTCGGCCAGCTTCAGGTAGATCGACAGCGGCGTGTCGAAGTCGGCCAGGGTTTCGCAGGCCAGGGGGATACGGTTGTAGCCGGCAGCGGCCAAGCGCAGGAATTCTTCGCGGATCATGAGGTGCCTCGTGGCATGAGGGTCTAACGGTCAGGTGTGCAAACGTGCCGCAGCGCGGCCAGGATTCAGTCAGGCGCGCCAACGCCAGCGGGCCAGGGCCTTGATGACTTTCATCCAGAGTTTGCGAGTGACTACCACGATGGTATTTCCAGAAGGGGACGGATCGGTGTCGGCCAACGTTATCTCAGCGCCCGCTCCCAAGCAACCGGGGATTAGTCGGCGCAGGTCATCAATTACCAGCGCGGGCGACTCTTCGGCGATCGGCCGACCGTGGTTATAGCCGTAACTCAAGGCCACGCACTGCACGCCCGCCGCCTTGGCCGCCAGCACGTCGCTGCGCGAATCACCGACAAACAACGACTGGGACGCCGGGATATTGGCCATTTTCATCACGAAAAACAGCGCCGCCGGGTCGGGTTTCTTCTGCGGCAAGGTATCGCCACCGATGATCCAGCGGAAATAACGGCCGATTTTCATCTGGTCCAGCAACGGCGCGACGAAGCGCTCCGGCTTGTTGGTGATCAGGGCCATTTCCACGCCCTGCTTGCTCAGCCATTTGAGGGTGTCGCGCACGCCGGGGTACACCACGGTCAGTTCGTGGTGGTCTTCATAGGCGAGGTTGAACAATTCCAGGGCGTGTTCGGCCTCGACATCATCGACCCCCTCGGCCTCGATGCGGTTAGCCAGCGCCCGGCGCACCAGCACCTGCGCGCCGTTGCCGACCCATTTGCGCACCGACTCGATACCGACCGGCTTGCGCCCCAGCTTGAGCAGCATCTCGTCCACCGCCGCCGCCAGGTCCGGCACCGAGTCGATCAACGTACCGTCCAGATCGAACATCACCAGCCGTGGCAGTTTGCCGGGGAACAGCCGCTCGAAGCCGCTCATGGGCGCGCCAGCGCCAGTTCCGCACGCATCTTGGCGATGACGTCCTGGTAGTCCGGCGCATTGAAGATCGCCGAGCCGGCGACAAAGGTGTCGGCGCCGGCAGCAGCGATTTCGCGGATGTTGTTGACGTTGACCCCGCCGTCGATTTCCAGGCGGATCTCACGCCCCGAGGCATCGATCAGCGCACGGGCTTCGCGCAGCTTGTCGAGGGTGCCGGGGATGAACTTCTGCCCGCCGAAACCTGGGTTGACGCTCATCAGCAGCACCATGTCGACTTTGTCCATCACGTACTTGAGCACGTCCAGCGGGGTGGCCGGGTTGAACACCAGGCCCGCCTTGCAGCCGCCTTCGCGGATCAGTTGCAGGGTGCGGTCGACGTGCAGCGAGGCTTCCGGGTGGAAAGTGATGTAAGTCGCGCCCGCTTCAATGAAGTCCCCGACGATGCGGTCTACCGGGCTGACCATCAGGTGCGCGTCGATCGGCGCGGTGACACCGTACTTGCGCAACGCCGCGCAAACCATCGGGCCGATGGTCAGGTTGGGGACGTAGTGGTTGTCCATGACATCGAAGTGGACGAAGTCGGCACCGGCGGCCAACACGTTGTCCACTTCCTCACCCAGACGGGCGAAGTCGGCGGAGAGAATCGATGGAGCGATAACGAAGGGCTGCATGACGCACCTTTTTTGAGCTAAATCACAATGGCGCGCATTGTATACCTCATGCTTTGCCCTGCGCACCGTGACCTAACTCAACGGCTAGTACGCCGCCCGATAGATTTTCTCGATATCGGCGGCGCTGAGTTGGCGCGGATTGTTGCACATCAGGCGCTCGATACCCGCCGCTTCCACGGCCATGGCCGCAAGGGCGTCTTCGGGGATACCGAAGCTGCGCAGGCCCGACGGGATCTCCACCGCGGCGCACAGTCGCGTCATCGCCTCGACCGCCTGGTCGGCGGCGTCATTGATGCTCAGGCCGGTGACATTCACGCCCATGGCCTGGGCAATGTCCTGCATGCGTTCGACACACGCCAGCTTGTTCCAGTGCATGACATACGGCAGCAACAGCGCATTGCTCACGCCATGGGCGATATTGAAGCGCCCGCCCAGCGGATACGCCAACGCATGCACCGCGCCGACCCCGGCGTTACCGAACGCCATCCCGGCCATCAGGCTGGCGGTGGCCATGTCGTCGCGGGCCTGCAGGTTGGCCGGGTTGGCGTAAGCCTTGGGCAACGCCTTGGCAATCAGCTTGATCGCGCCGATGGCCAAGGCATCGGTAATCGGCGAGGCGTTCAGCGACAGGTAGGACTCAATGGCATGCACCAGCGCATCCACGCCACTGGCGGCGGTGACGCTGCGCGGGCAGGTCAGGGTCATCTGCGGGCTGATGAGTGCGACGTCCGGCAGCAGGAAGTCACTGACGATGCCCTTTTTCAGTTGCGCGGCCTTGTCGGAGAGGATCGCGACGTTGGTCACTTCCGAGCCGGTGCCGGCCGTCGTGGGAATGGCGATCAGCGGCGGGCCCTTGCGCGGCACCTGATCGACACCGAACAGGTCTGCCAGCGCGCCGTGGTATCCGGCATAGGCCGCCACACTCTTGGCGATATCGATCGCACTGCCGCCGCCCAGACCGATCAGGCCGTCATGCCCGCCTTCGCGGTAGGCGCGCATGCAATCTTCGACAATGGCGATTTCCGGGTCGGGCAGCACCCGGTCGAAGATCTCATAGGAGCGCTCGCCCAAATGTGCCAGCGCCAGCGCCACGGTGCCGGACTTGACCAGCGCGGCATCGGTGACGATCAGCGGGTTGTCGACATCCAGCCGCGTCAACTCTGCGGCCAATTGCTCGATGGCGCCGGCGCCAGTCAACAGTTTGTGGGCGATCTTGAATGAGGAAGTACTCATGTGCGCGGCCTCTTGTCGATTGTGGGCTGGCACAAGAGTAGCTGACGGAGATCGGTTGTCTTCCATTCAACAGCTGAATGGTCACAGAACCGATTGTGGGAGGGGGCTTGCCCCCTCCCACATTTAGACCTGGGCGGTGCGCAACTTCTCGCTACGGCCGCGCAGCCATTCCAGGGTCAGCAGCAGCAACACCGAGAAGGCAATCAGCAAGGTCGCCGCGGCGGCAATCGTCGGGCTGAGGTTTTCGCGGATACCGCTGAACATCTGGCGCGGCAGGGTCGCTTGCTCGGGGCCGGCGAGGAACAGCGTCACCACCACTTCGTCGAACGAGGTGGCAAACGCGAACAGCGCCCCGGAAATCACCCCCGGCGCGATCAGCGGCAAGGTCACCCGGCGAAACGCGGTCAACGGCGATGCCCCCAGGCTGGCCGCTGCCCGCACCAGGTTATGGTTGAAACCCTGCAAGGTCGCGGACACCGTGATGATCACAAACGGCACGCCCAACACGGCATGGACCACGATCAGCGAAAAGAAACTGTTACCCAGCCCCAGCGGCGCGAAGAACAGGTAACTGGCCACGCCGATGATCACCACCGGCACCACCATCGGCGAAATCACCAGGGCCATCACCAGCGCCTTGCCGGGGAAATGCCCACGGGTCAGGCCGATCGCCGCCAACGTGCCGAACACCATGGCCAGCACGGTGGCCGCCGGGGCGACGATGACGCTGTTCTTCAGCGCCCGCATCCATTCGGCCGAGGCGAAAAAGTCCTGATACCAGTGCAGCGAGAAGCCTTGCAGCGGGTACACCAGGAAGCTGCCGCTGTTGAACGACAGCGGGATGATCACCAGCACAGGCAGAATCAGGAACAGCAGGATCAAGCCGCAGAGGATCCGCAAGCTGTAGAACCACACCCGCTCCACGGGCGACATATAAGGGCTCAGCATCGCAAGGTCTCCTTAGCTCAGGCGCAGGCGGCTGGCGCCCACCAGCCGGTTGTAGATCAGGTACAGCAGCACGGTGGCCAGCAGCAGCAAGCCGCCCAACGCGGTCGCCATGCCCCAGTTGATGCTGGTGTTGGTGTAGAAGGCCACGAAGTAGCTGACCATCTGGTCGTTCGGGCTGCCCAGCAAGGCCGGGGTGATGTAGTAACCAATCGCCAGGATGAACACCAGCAGGCAGCCTGCGCCCACACCGGCGTAGGTTTGCGGGAAGTACACGCGCCAGAAGCTGGCGAATGGGTGACAGCCCAGGGAAATCGCGGCGCGCATGTAGGTCGGCGAGATGCCTTTCATCACGCTGTAGATCGGCAGAATCATGAACGGCAGCAGGATATGCACCATGGAGATGTAGACCCCGGTGCGGTTGAACACCAGCTCCAGCGGCTTATCGATCAGGCCCATGCCCATCAGCGCGCCGTTGATCAGGCCACCGGACTGCAGCAGCACGATCCACGCCGCCACGCGCACCAGGATCGAGGTCCAGAACGGCAGCAGCACCAGAATCATCAGCAGGTTGCTTTGCCGTGCCGGCAGGTTGGCCAGCAGGTAGGCCAGCGGATAGGCCAGCAGCAGGCAGAGAAAGGTGATCACCAGGCCCATCCAGAAGGTGCGGGCGAAGATGTCCAGGTAGATCGCCTGGTCCGGCGTGGCCGGGGCCACTTCGCCGAGGTCGTCGATGCGGTGATCGACGGCCGCCAGCAGGTAGTACGGCGTCAGGCTGCTGGTATTGCGCCGGATCGCCTGCCAGTACGCCGGGTCGCCCCAGCGTTCGTCGAGGGTTTCCAACGCTTCTTTATAAGAGGCTGGCGCTTCGGTAAACGGCAGCGCCCGCGCGGTTTTGGTCAGCAGGCTGCGATAGCCGGCCAGTTCCATGTTCAAGCGTTTCGACAGATCGCCGAGGGTCTGGTTCTTGCGCGCTTCGCCAAGGTCTTCGCTGAGCGCCTGGTACACCGGCTCGCCAGGCAAGCCGCGACCGTCCCAGGTCTTCACCGCCACCACCGTGCGTGGCAGGCCGCCCACGACTTCCGGGTTGCCGACACTTTTGTACAACAGCGCAACGATCGGCACCAGGAACACCAGCAGCAAAAACAGCACCAGCGGCGCAATCAAGGCCTGGGCCTTCCAGCGATTAAGCCGCTCAGCACGCGCCAGGCGCTGCTTGAGAGTGGGGCTGTTGACCTCGGTCGAGGGAACGGCGATGGCCATGGCTAACTCCGAAACTTGAAAATGAATGCACTCTGCCAAACGCAGCAGATCCCCTGTGGGAGGGGGTTTGCTCCCGATGGCGGTGTATCAGTTGATAGATGTTCTGACTGACACTTCGCTATCGGGGGCAAGCCCCCTCCCACATGGAGTTACTTGGCAGCCCAGGAATTGAAGCGCTGCTCAAGTTGCTCGCCGTTATCCGCCCAGAAGCTCACATCGATCTGCACCTGGTTGGCAATGTTCTCAGGCGTGGTCGGCATGTCTTTGAGCACGTCCTTGGCCAGCAACGGTACGGCTTGGGTGTTGGCCGGGCCGTAGGCGATGTTTTCCGAGTAGATCTTCTGCTGCTGCGGCTGCACCGAGAAGGCGATGAACTTCTTCGCCGCTTCTGCGCGATCCTTGGCCAGGCCTTTTGGAATAGCCCACGCGTCGAAGTCGTAGATGCCACCGTTCCAGACCACTTTCAGGTTGCTCTCTTTCTGTACGGCAGCGATGCGACCGTTGTAGGCCGAGCTCATCACTACGTCACCCGAGGCGAGGTACTGCGGCGGTTGCGCGCCGGCTTCCCACCACTGGATCGACGGCTTGAGTTCGTCGAGCTTTTTGAACGCACGGTCCTGGCCGTCTTTGCCGGCCAGCACTTTGTACACATCCTTCGGCGCCACGCCGTCAGCCATCAACGCGAATTCGAGGGTGTATTTGGCACCCTTGCGCAGGCCGCGCTTGCCAGGGAATTTCTTGGTGTCCCAGAAATCCGCCCAACTGGTCGGCGCGCTGCTCAGCTTGTCAGCGTTGTAGGCGAGTACGGTCGACCACACGAAGAAGCCCACGCCGCACGGCTGGATCGCGCCTTTGACGTAGTCAGCGGTGTTGCCGAACAGTTTCGGGTCCAGCGGCTCGAACATGTCTTCGTCGCAACCACGGGACAGTTCCGGCGATTCCACTTCTACCAGGTCCCAGGACACGCTCTTGGTGTCGACCATGGCCTTGATCTTGGCCATCTCACCGTTGTACTCGCCGGCGATGATTTTGCCGTTGCCTGCACTTTCCCACGGTGCATAGAAAGCCTTGACCTGTGCGGCCTTGTTCGCGCCACCAAAGGACACGACCGTCAGATCCGGGCCAGCCATGGCCTGGGTCGCGCCGATCAAGCCGATCGCCAGTGCGGAATACTTAAGGGATCTCAACATTGTTGTTCTCTCCACGTGCAGGGTTGGTGAAGCCATGGGGGCGATTATTTCGCCTCTAGAAGTGGGTCGAGTGCGCGAACGTGCTCGACTTGCCAGCCAATCGGTACCACGTCGCCGACCGCCAGTGCCGGGTCCAGCTCGGCGATCGGTTGTTTCACAAAAAAATCGGTCATGCCGCAGACTTCCAGGCGCACGCGCACGTGGTCGCCCAGGTAGACAAATTCCGCTACTCGCCCAGAGAAGCGGTTCACGCAACGTTCGCTGGAGCCATTGAGGCTGACGCGCTCAGGCCGCACCGACAAGGTCACCGGGCCGCCGACCTGGCCGACGTTCACCGCCAGCGCCTCGACTTTCTCGCCCCGCGCCAGTTCCACCACGCAGCGGTCGCCGGTGTGGCTGTGCAGGCGACCGTTGAGGCGGTTGTTTTCGCCGATGAAGTTGGCGACGAAGGTATTTTTCGGCTCTTCGTACAGGGTACGCGGCGCCGCGATCTGCTGGATCTCGCCCTGGTGGAACACGGCCACCCGGTCGGACATGGTCAAGGCTTCGCCCTGGTCGTGGGTCACATACACCACGGTCACGCCGAGGCGTTGGTGCAGGTGCTTGATCTCCATCTGCATGTGTTCGCGCAATTGCTTGTCGAGGGCGCCGAGGGGTTCGTCCATCAGCACCAGCTGCGGTTCGAACACCAGCGCCCGGGCCAACGCCACACGCTGTTGCTGGCCGCCGGAGAGTTGCGCCGGGTAGCGTTGGGCGAAGGCGTCGAGCTGGACCATGCTCAGCACGCGCTTGACCCGCTCGCTGATATCGGTCTTGCTCAACCCTCGCACCGACAGGGGAAACGCCAGGTTCTCGGCCACGGTCATGTGCGGGAACAACGCGTAGTTCTGGAACACCATGCCGATATCGCGCTTGTGCGGCGGCACGTTGTTGATGGCGCGTCCGGCCAGCTGGATTTCGCCGGCAGTCGGCGTTTCGAAGCCGGCCAGCATCATCAGGCTGGTGGTCTTACCCGAACCCGACGGCCCTAGCAGGGTGAGGAACTCGCCCTTGCGAATCTCCAGGTTGAGGTCTTTGACGATCAGGTTCTCGCCGTCGTAGCTCTTCTGCACGCCACGAAAGCTGACCAGCACATCATTTGAATCCGCCTCGCTCATACCCGCACCTTTGTATTTTGGACTGCTGTGGCACAAGCGTAGTCCAGGGGCGGGGCCCCGGAAATCGGGGGCCAGGAGAGAATCACATCAGCCGGATGGAAGGTTGGGGGTAGGGAACGCCCTACAGCGATGGCGGGGATAGAACAGCGCCGCTATGAGCGCCAGCCTGCAAGCGCCGAGAACGGGCAAATGGCGCTCTGAAGGAGGTCGCAAACAGGCATGTCGTCAGAGCAGCTTGTGCTCCATGGCGTACTTCACCAGTTCGGCCAGGGAGGTGATATTGAGCTTTTGCATCAGGCGTGCCTTATGGGTGCTGATGGTCTTGCTGCTCAACGCCAGTTGCTGAGCGATGTCGTTGACGTTGGCGCCCTGGGCCAGGCGTTCGAACACCGAGAACTCGCGTTCCGACAGCAGCGAATGCAAAGGCCGCGAATCGGTCAGGCCGACCTCGAAGACCATGCGATCGGCCAGGTCCGGGTCGATATAGCGCCCGCCGGCCGCGACCTTGCGAATCGCCATCAAGAGCAGGGCCGGGTCGCTGTCCTTGGTGGCATAACCGGCCGCGCCTACCTTCAAGGCCCGCGCGGCCATCTGCGCTTCATCGTGCATCGACAGCACCAGGATCGCCGGCGGATTGCTCAGCGCACGAATCCGCGCGATGGCTTCCAGGCCGTTGACGCCGGGCATCGAGATATCCAGCAACACCACCTCGCAAGGCACATGGCGCAAGGTCTCCAGCAACTGCTCGCCATTGCCCGCCTCGCCCACCACCAGCAAGTCTTTGGCCAGGCCGATCAATTGCTTGATGCCTTCACGCACGATGGTGTGGTCTTCGGCTACCAGTACACGGATCACAGGGGTTTCCTCTTATTGTTATGCATCCAATGGCACCGTCACACTCAGGGTGGTGCCCTCCCCCGGCTGGCTGTCCAGGTTCAACTGCCCGCCCATGATCAGCACGCGCTCACGCATGCCGACCAGGCCGAACGACACCGGACGGCCCTTGGCCTCGATGAAACCGACGCCGTCGTCGCTGATGGTCAGCCGCAGTTGCTTGCCCTCCACCGCCAGGGTCAGCTCGACAGTATGCGCCTGGGCATGGCGCATCACATTGGTCAGCGCCTCCTGCAGGATACGGAACAGGCCGATGGCCTTGGCATCGCTCAAGGCCGGCAGGTTATCCGGGACTTGCACCAGGCAGGGAATCTGCGTGCGCGCTTCGAAGCGCCGCGCCTGCCACTCGATGGCCGAGGCGATCCCGGCGTCGAGAATTGGCGGGCGCAACGCCGTAGCCACGTCGCGCACCAATTGAAACAGTTGGGCGATCAGGCGTTTCATGCTGTTCAAGCGCTCGTTCAGGCCAGGGTCCAGTTGCGCATAGGCCAGCTCGCACATGGAGGTTTCCAGCTTGAGTACGGTGAGCATTTGCCCGAGTTCGTCGTGTACTTCGCGGGCGATGCGCGCCTTTTCTTCTTCACGCACGGTTTCCAGGTGCGCCGACAGTTCGCGCAACTGCGCTTCGCTTTGCAGCAACGCAGCCACATAACGGCGACGCTCAGTGACGTCATTGAGGTAGACCACCAGGTATTCGCCGTCGGCAAACCGCAAAAAGCTCAACGACACCTCGGCCGGCAGGATGCTGCCGTCTGCGCGCAGGCAGTCGGCGGCGAAATGCTGCGGGCCCTCTTCGCTGGCACGCGCGCGTTTCCACAGGTTCAGCCAACGGTCCATGCTCAGGCTCGGGTCGAAATCAGCCAGCGGACGCTCGATCAGCGCGCCAGGGCCATAACCGAGCATGGTTTCCGCCGCCAGGTTGGCGTAGCGCACATGGCTGTCCCAATTGACCCAGAGGATGCCGACGGTACTTTGATCGATGGAAAACTGCGTCAGGCGCAGCGCTTCGGCACCGGCGGCGCGTGCGGCGCTTTCTTCGCGAGCGGCGAGCAGTTTGTGTTCCAGCACTCGTTGCTGGCGACGCTGCCAGAACACCACCGCCAGGCTGGCGAGCAGCAGCAACCCCAGCAGCAGGCTGAGGTTTTGCCACAGGCCGGGAGACTCGGACAGACGCGGGTATTTGGGTTGCAGCCAGCGGTTGTGCAACTGGTCCAGATCGCGGGCGGGGATGGCGCGCAACGCGCTTTCCATGATGCCGGACAGTTCCGGCCAGTCGCGGCGGGTCGCCACCCGCAGCAATTGCGGCAGGCCGATATCGCCGACCACCGCCAGCCCGGAGAACTCAGGCTCGCCCGACAAGCGGCTCAGTTGCGCCTCATCCACCACGGCGTAACGCGCCTGCTGACTGACCAGCAACTGCAAGGCCTGGCGCTCCATGGGCACGCCTTGCAGGTTGAGACCGGGATAAGTGCTGCGCAGGTAATCGGCCACGGCGCTGGGCATACGCACGGCGACGCGGGAATGTTCGTCGAGTTTTTCCAAATCCACCGCACCGCCGCCCTCACGCACACCGACGATACGCTGGGGCACGCGCATGTACGGGTCGGTGAACAACCACAGGCGCAAACCGGCCGGGGTTTGCTGCAGACCGGGGGCGATGTCCACCTCGCCGTCGCGCAGGGCAGCTTCCAGTTGCTCCTGAGTGGGGAAATTGCGCCACGTCAGCTCGATGTTCAGGGCCTTGGCCAGCCATTGCATCAACTCGACATTGGCCCCCGACAAACGCTGCAGGCGCCGGTCGTATTGCGCATACGGCGCCTGCAAGACCAGCCCCACCCGCAACTCCGGGTGTTGCGCCAGCCATTCGCGTTGCGGCACAGAGAGCTGCGCTTGCGCAGCGACAGGCACGGGCGCAGCCCCCGCCATCAAGGCAAAGCACATACAGCCGATAACCAGCAGACAGCGAAAACCCATGATCCACGTCTCACATCACTGACAAATACTGACCAACCCATTAGGCTGCTGGAATCACTTCTGGCCGGGAATTAACGATGCCCTATCGAAACCGTTCGGCACTGCCAGCATTGTGCCTGTCACTCCTCTTTACCGCCGTCTTTTCTGCCCAGGCCGCCGACGCGCCTGCGCCGGTTACGGAAAAACCGCTCGAACGCCAGCCCCTGCCGGAGCGGAGCCGGGAAGAAGCCAGCGCCCTCGAACGCCAGATCCCACGCGAAGAACAGCAACAGCTGCAGGCCGGCAGCGATTCATTCCTGGCCCTGTGGAAACCGGCCAACAGCGCCGAAGCCGAAGGCGTGGTGATTATCGTACCTGGCGCGGGTGAAAATGCTGACTGGCCGCAAGCAATTGCACCATTGCGGCGTAAATTGCCGGATGCCGGCTGGGGCACCCTCAGTCTGTCACTGCCGGACGTGAACCTGGACACCTTGCCACCACGGGTGATCGAAGCGCCCAACGCGGCCGTCGACACCAGCAGCAAAGACGGCAGCACCGCCGCCAAACCGATCGAGCAAGCCGCCAGCGCGGAAGCCGAAGGCACCGACCCGGCCGTGGTGCCGGGCGCGGACGAACAGGACAAGACCGATGCCAAGCGTATCTTCGAGCGCATCGATGCCGCCGTCGCTTTCGCCCAGACCCAAGGCGCCCGCAGCGTGGTGCTGCTTGGCCATGGCAGCGGCGCCTGGTGGGCCGCGCGGTACTTGAGCGAGAAACAACCGAGCCAGGTGCAGAAGCTGGTGATGGTGGCGGGCAAGGCCCCCGTGGGTCGCCAACCGGACCTGCAACAACTTGCCCCGGGCTTGAAAGTCCCCACGGCGGATGTCTTCTACCAGGACCTCGCCCAGGACCGGAACACCGCACGGGAACGCGCCCAAGCCGCCAAACGTTTGAAGAATGGCGGCTACAAGCAGGTGTCGCTCAAGGCCGTGCCCGGCAACAGTTCGGCCGAGCAGGAGCAGTTGTATCGGCGGGTGCGCGGGTGGTTGAGCCCCGAGCCAAAAGACAGCTGAGCGCCCGCGCCCAAATGGGACGACTAGCGGAAATCCCGCCGCTCGCGAATCAACGTATAGGCGTTATGCAGTTCGCGGGTTCGCTCGGTGGCCTCACGCACTTGCGCGGGGCTGGCGCCGCTACCGGCGATCTTGTCTGGATGGTGGCGGCTGAGCAGGCGGCGGTAGGCGCGCTTGATCGCCGAGGGCTCGGTGGTGCTGGTCACCCCCAGAATCCGCAACGCCTCCTGATACGCGGCGCCACGGCTGGCCACCGGCTTGCGCTCCGGCGCGTAATCGGCGGCCAGCGCCTGAAGCTGTTGCGGCGTCCAGCCCAACCACTTGCCCCACAAGTTGATCAGGTCACGCTCGGCATCATCCGCGCGGCCATCCGCCCAGGCCATGCGCCAACAGGCGCGCAACACGCCTTCTGACGCATGGGGCTGGGACTTGAGGACGCGCAGGTAGGCGCGCACCCGGTCAGAGCCGGATTTACCGCGGTTGAACGCCGCAATCGCCCGACGCTGGGCCGGTTCGGTCATGTCCAGCGCGCGCATTTCCTGGCGTGCCTGCTGGATATGCCCGTCCGCCACGCGGCCATTGCTTTTGGCCAGGCGGCCCAGCAGCACAAACAACAGTTCGTCATTGCGCAACGCCGGGCGCCCGCCCAGGCGCTCACGCAACTGTGCCCAGCTGTGCAGTTGCAGGCGGCGATCCAGCGCCTGCCCGAGCAAGGCTCCCAACAAGGCACCCGGAATACTGGCAATGGCAAAGCCAGCCCCGGCGCCGATCAGCGTCCCAGGCCACAACATCTTAGCGCCCCGCTGTCAGCAGGGTTTCGACTTGCGCCAGGCGCTCCAGCGTGCCGACATCGATCCAGCGTCCCGTCATGTGTTCTCCCGTTACTTGACCTTGCGCCATGGCCGCGCGCAACAGCGGCGCCAGCTTGAAAGCACCGGTGCTGCAACCCGCGAACAACTTGGGGTCGAGCACTGATATGCCACTGAAGGTCAGGTTATCGGCACCGGGCGCCGCATCATGAAGCACACCATGATCCAGGTGGAAATCCCCGCCCGAGGGGTGATGCGCCGGGTTATCGACCATCACCAAGTGGGCCAGGCCCTGAAGCGGGCGCTGGAGTTGGGCGAAGTCGTAATCGGTCCAGATATCGCCATTGACCACCAGAAAGGGTTCATCCCCCAGCAACGGCAGCGCCTGGAAAATCCCGCCGCCGGTTTCCAACGGTTCGCCCTCGGGGGAGTAGCGGATGCGCAGGCCAAACTGCGCACCGTCGCCCAGGTAGTTTTCAATCTGCTGGCCGAGCCACGCATGGTTGATCACGACATCGGTGAACCCGGCCCTGGCCAGCGCCTCCAGGTGATACTCGATCAGGCGTTTGCTGCCCGCTTGCACCAGCGGCTTGGGCGTGTGCAAGGTGAGCGGGCGCATCCGCTCGCCTTTACCGGCCGCCAGGATCATCGCCTTCATACGCTCGCCTCGGCGGGTTGGCGCAGGCTGGCCAGCAGCTCCGCCAGTTCGCCCAACTCCGGACGGTCCGCCAGTACCGCTTCTATATAGGCAAAGAAGCGCGGCACGTCGGCCAGGTAGCGTGGTTTGCCGTCGCGGTGGCAGATACGCGCGAAGATACCGATCACCTTGAGGTGACGCTGCACGCCCATCAGGTCGCTGGCGCGCAGGAAGTCGTCGAAATCCGCCTGCACCGGGATGCCCAGGGTTACGGCGCGCTGCCAATAACCGCGCTGCCATTCGCGCACGCGGGCCTGGGGCCAACTGAGGAACGCGTCCTTGAACAGGCAGGTGATGTCGTAGGTCACCGGGCCGTAGACCGCGTCCTGGAAATCCAGCACACCGGGGTTCGGCGCGCTGATCATCAGGTTGCGCGGCATATAGTCGCGGTGTACCAGCACTTTCGGCTGGGCCAGGGCGCTGTCGATCAGGCGCTCGCTGACACGCTGCCAGAGCGCCTGCTGGTGCGCGTCGAATTCGACCCCCAGGTGGCGGCGCACGTACCATTCGGGGAAGAGTTCCAGCTCGCGGCGCAGTAAAGCGACGTCATAGCTGGGCAGCGGCGCGTCCATCGGCAACTGCTGGAAAGCCAGCAAGGCGTCGATGGCATCGGCGAACAATTGATCGGCATTTTGCTCGTCAATCACGTCCAGGTAGGTTTTTCTGCCCAGGTCGTTGAGCAAAAGAAAGCCGCGCGGCAAATCTTCTGCATAAATTTTTGGCACATTGATTGCCGATTTCGCCAGTAAATCGGCGATATCGACGAAAGGTTTGCAGTTTTCCTGGGGGGGTGGAGCGTCCATCACCACGAAAGTATGCGCCCCGCCTTCCCAGCGGAAGTAGCGCCTGAAACTCGCGTCGCTACTGGCCGCGGTCAATGTGGCCGGGGGTACGGCGCCCCAATCCTGAGCGTTGAAGAGGATCGGCAACTGCTCATCCAGCCAGACTTTCAGCTGTTGTAAACGTAGATCTTGCTCGGGCATTACAAGGGTCTCCGACGGCGCTAGCCGTCAAGCGGGTCATGCTTTATTATCACGCATCTTTTTCAGACCATCGAGAGGCGTGCGGCCCACACCGCGGGCAGATGGCACGCAGGAAGCCCGGACTAATAAGATGGCATTGAAATCCCCCGCGTTTCGTAGAAAATTTCCGTTGCTGGTAACCGGCAGTCTGCTGGCCATGCAACCTTTCGCCACCTCATTCGTGGTCGCCGCGGAACAGTATGACTGCTCAGTCTCTGCTTCGGGTGCCTGGGATTGCGCGCCGAAAACCGCCGCCGCCCCATTGCCACCGCGCCCGGTGCATGACGGTGCAGCCGTCAGCTCGGCCAACGGCACGGCGCAAGCCAACGCTGAAGGCGGCACCGAGGCCGAGCCGAAGACCATGCTGGTCACCGAATCCAAGGGCCGTGGCCTGCGTTCGCGCAGCGCCGACTACAGCCACTTGGACTGGGTGCCTCGCGAGAAGCTGACCGCCGCCCAACTGGCGGAAACCGGTCCTTATTGCTCCGGCGCGTACATCGAGCCGATTCGTCCTGGCATGAACGACAAGACGAACAAGAGCGATGCGCCGACCTTCATCGGCGCCAAGGCCTCGCGTTACGAGCAGGAACAGCAGGTCGCGACCCTGGCCGGTGACGTCGTCATGCGCCAAGGCAGCATGCAGCTGGAGTCTGAAGAAGCCAGCCTGTACCAGGCCGAGAACCGTGGCGAGCTGAACGGCAACGTCCGCCTGCGCGACAACGGCGCGCTGATCGTCGGCGACCACGCCCAGGTCCAGCTCGATACCGGCGCGGCACAGATCGACAACGCCGAATACGTGATGCACAAGTCACGCATCCGCGGTAACGCGCTGTACGCCAAGCGCGCCGAAAACGCGATCATCCGTCTCAAGGACGGTACGTACACCACCTGCGAGCCAGACAGCAACGCCTGGCAGCTCAAGGGCAACAACATCACGTTGAACCCGGCCACCGGTTTCGGTACGGCCACCAACGCGACGTTGCGGATCAAGAACATCCCGATCCTGTATACCCCTTACATCTATTTCCCGATCGACAACCGTCGTCAATCCGGCTTCCTGCCGCCGAGCTTCAGCACCGGCAGCGAGACTGGCTTTACGCTGGTGACGCCGTACTACTTCAACCTGGCACCGAACTACGACGCCACGTTGTACCCGCAATACATGACCAAGCGCGGCTTGTTGATGGAAGGCGAATTCCGCTACCTCACCAAATCCAGCGAAGGCCAGTTCGGCGGCGCGTACCTGAACGACGACAACGACGAACGCAGCAAGCAGACCGATTACGAAAAAACCCGTTATATGCTCAATTGGCAGCATAAGGGCGGGCTGGATTCGCGCCTGACGACTCAGGTGGATTACACCAAGATCAGTGATCCGTTCTACTTTCAGGATCTGAAGTCATATGAAGAAGGCGTAGAGAGCCGAGACTTCCTCAACCAACAAGGCTCTTTGACCTATCGTGGCGACTCTTACCAGGCGCGCCTGAACGTCCAAGCGTATCAATTGGCGACGATCTCCCAAATCACGCCTTATGACCGACTGCCTCAGATCACTTTTAATGGCGCTCTGCCGTATCACCCCGGCGGCCTGAACTTCTCTTATGAGACTGAAGCTGTACGGTTTGATCGAGACCTCAGAAGCGGCAATGTCACCAATGAAGATGGTGGCCCGTTCAATGCGGATGGTACGGTAGGTGAGCGTCGTCTGGACACTTACGTCACAGGCCTGACCCGTGCAAACGGTACTCGCTTGAACGCGGCCCCCGCCGTCGACTACCCGATGAACTGGACCTACGGCTTTATTACGCCGAAGTTGAAGTACGTCTATACCAAGTACGATTTGGACTTGGATAGCAGAGGCAAGAACGACATTATTACCGCGCAAGCGAATGCAACCGCGACTAATCCGTATGCAGGCGGAGTATTCAAAAGCTCGCAAGACCGCGCAATTCCAATCGCCAGCGTCGACAGCGGCCTGTACTTCGACCGCAACACCAACTGGTTCGGCAAAGACTATCGCCAAACCCTCGAGCCGCGCGCGTTCTACCTTTATGTTCCGAATAAAGACCAGAGCGACATCCCGGTTTTCGACACCAGCGAATACTCGTTCAGCTATGCCTCGCTGTTCCGTGACAACCGCTTCAGCGGCACCGACCGGATCGGCGATGAGAACAAGCTGTCCCTGGGTGTCACCAGCCGTTGGATCGAAGAAAACGGCTTCGAACGCCAACGCGTCAGCGTCGGCCAGGCCTTGTACTTCAAGGACCGCGAAGTTCAACTGCCCGGCATCCTGGCAGCCGACCGCGCCGACGCCCAGAGCGACGTTTCGCCGATCGCGCTGGACTACGAGTTCCGCTTCAACCGCGACTGGCGCGCCACTGCCGATTACAACTGGGACACGGAAAGCCACGCCCCACGTTCCGGCAGCGCGATGTTCCACTACCAGCCGGAAGACAACCCGAACAAGGTCGTCAACCTCGGTTATCGCTATCGCAACGACCAAGTGGTCTACAACCAGCTGACCGGTAAATGGCAGTTTGGCGGCGACTACGGCACGGAAGGCCAACCAAACTTCGTGAAGGATTACTACAAAATCCAACAACACGACTTCTCGATGATGTGGCCGATCATTCCCCAGTGGAACATGATTACCCGCTGGCAGTACGACTACGCCCGCAACCGTACCCTGGAAGCCTTCGGTGGTTTCGAGTACGACAACTGCTGCTGGAAACTGCGCGTCATCAACCGTTACTGGGTTTCCAACGACGAATACAGCCAGATCGCCCCGCTTAACGAAAAGGGTGACCACGGGCTCTTCTTCCAGATCGTCCTCAAAGGACTCGGCGGCCTGACCGGCGCCAAGGTAGAGAGCTTCCTCGACAAAGGCATTCAAGGTTATCGTGAACGTGAAGATCAAGCTTTCTGATTGTCTGCGCCCGCTCGTGCTGGGCGCGCTGTTCCTGGGTACCGCATCGGCGCATGCCGCGGTTCAACAGCTGGATAAGGTCGTGGCCATCGTCGATAACGACGTGATCATGCAGAGCCAACTGGACCAACGGGTCAAGGAAGTTCAGCAAACCATCGCCAAGCGTGGCGGTGGTGTGCCGCCTACCAGCGTCCTGGACCAACAGGTGCTGGAGCGCCTGATCGTCGAAAACCTGCAATTGCAGATCGGCGATCGTTCCGGCATCCGTATTTCGGACGAAGAACTGAACCAGGCTGTCGGCACGATCGCGCAACGCAACAACATGAGCATCGATCAGTTCCGCGCCGCCCTGGCCCACGACGGCCTGTCCTATGAGGACGCGCGTGACCAGATCCGCCGCGAAATGATCATCAGCCGTGTGCGTCAGCGTCGTGTGGCCGAGCGGGTTCAGGTGTCCGAGCAGGAAGTGAAGAACTTCCTCGCATCGGACCTGGGCAAGATGCAGCTCTCCGAAGAACTGCACCTGGCCAACATCCTGATCCCGACCCCGGACAGCGCCAACTCTGAGCAGCTCAATGCAGCCGCCGCCAAAACCCAGGCTATCTATGATCGCCTGAAGGCCGGTGCCGACTTCGCCCAGATGGCAATCGCCCAATCCGGCAGCGACAACGCCCTGGAAGGCGGCGATATGGGCTGGCGTAAAGCCGCTCAATTGCCACCGCCGTTCGACCGTGAGCTGAGTGCCATGGAAGTGGGAGGCATTACCCAGCCAGCCCGCACCCCAGGCGGCTTCATCATCCTCAAGTTGCTGGAACGTCGCGGCGGCGAGACCTCGCTGAAAGACGAAGTCCACGTTCGTCACATCCTGGTTAAACCAAGCGAAATCCGCACCGAAGCGCAAACCAAGGAACTGGCCCAGAAGATCTATGACCGCATCGAAAGCGGCGAAGACTTTGCCACCCTGGCCAAAAGCTTCTCGGAAGACCCGGGTTCCGCCCTCAACGGTGGCGACCTCAACTGGATCGACCCGAACGCATTGGTGCCGGAGTTCCAGGAAGTGATGGCCAAGACCCCGCAAGGCGTACTGTCCAAACCGTTCAAGACGCAATATGGCTGGCATGTACTGGAAGTCCTTGGCCGCCGCGCCACCGACAACACCAGCCAGGCCCGCGAACAGCAAGCCCTGACCGTCCTGCGCAACCGCAAGTACGATGAAGAGCTGCAAACCTGGCTGCGTCAGATCCGTGACGAAGCCTACGTAGAAAACAAACTGCCAGGCGCCGAGCAAACAGGCACCAACCAGGCAAACCAGTGAAACCCCAGCGTTTCGCGGTGACACCCGGCGAGCCGGCCGGCATTGGTCCAGACCTGTGCCTGCTGCTCGCCTCGCAGCCCCAGCCACACCCCCTGATCGCCATTACCAGCCGCGACCTGCTCCTTGAGCGGGCCGCGCAACTGGGCGTGGCCGTCAAACTGCTGGACGTTGCGCCGGGTAACTGGCCCGACCTGCCGGCTCCCGCGGGCAGCCTGTATGTGTGGGATACCCCGCTGCAGGCCAAGGTGGTCGCCGGGCAACTGGACAAGGCCAATGCGGCCTTTGTGCTGCAAACCCTGACCCGTGCCGGGCAAGGGTGTATCGACGGCGACTTCGCCGGCATGATCACCGCCCCCGTACACAAGGGTGTGATCAACGAATCCGGCATCGCCTTTTCCGGCCATACCGAATTCCTCGCCGAACTGACCCACACCCCCCAAGTCGTGATGATGCTGGCCACACATGGCCTGCGCGTCGCCCTGGTGACCACGCATTTGCCGTTGCGCGACGTGGCCGATGCCATCACCGTCGAACGCCTGGAGCGCGTCACGCGCATCCTGCATGCCGACCTGCAACAGAAATTCGGCATCGCCCAACCGCGCATCCTGGTCTGCGGGCTCAACCCCCACGCCGGTGAGGGCGGCCACCTGGGCCATGAAGAAATCGACATCATCGAACCCACCCTGGAGCGTCTGCGCCAAGACGGCATGGACCTGCGCGGCCCATTGCCCGCGGACACTCTGTTTACCCCCAAATATCTGGAGCACTGCGACGCAGTGCTGGCGATGTACCATGACCAGGGGCTGCCCGTACTGAAATACAAAGGCTTCGGCGCCGCAGTCAACGTGACGCTGGGCCTGCCGATCATCCGCACTTCCGTCGACCATGGCACCGCCCTGGACCTGGCGGGCAGCGGCAAGATCGATACCGGCAGCCTGCGCGTGGCCCTGGAAACCGCCTATCAGATGGCCGAGACCCGTATATGACCGAGCATTACCAACACCGGGCGCGCAAGCGCTTCGGGCAAAACTTCCTGCACGACGCTGGCGTGATCGACCGCATCCTGCGCTCCATCCATGCCAAGCCCGAAGACCGTCTGCTGGAAATCGGCCCGGGCCAGGGCGCACTGACCCAAGGCCTGCTGGCCAGCGGCGCGCAACTGGATGTGGTTGAGCTCGATAAAGACCTGATCCCGATCCTCAATCAGCAGTTTGGCGGCAAGTCCAACTTCATCCTGCACCAGGGCGATGCGCTGAAGTTCGACTTCACCAGCCTCAATGCCGCGCCCAACAGCCTGCGGGTGGTGGGTAACCTGCCGTACAACATCTCCACGCCGCTGATCTTCCACCTGCTGAACAACGCAGGGATCATCCGCGACATGCACTTCATGCTGCAGAAAGAAGTGGTTGAGCGCTTGGCCGCCGGCCCTGGCGGCGGCGATTGGGGCCGCCTGTCGATCATGGTTCAGTACCACTGCCGCGTCGAACACCTGTTCAATGTTGGCCCGGGCGCGTTCAACCCGCCGCCGAAGGTCGATTCAGCCATCGTGCGCCTGGTGCCTCACGCCGTGCTGCCGCACCCGGCCAAGGATCACAAACTGTTGGAGCGCGTCGTGCGCGAAGCCTTCAACCAGCGCCGCAAGACCCTGCGCAATACACTCAAAGCGCTGTTGAGCAACGCCGAGATCGAAGCCGCTGGCGTCGACGGCAGCCTGCGCCCGGAACAACTGGACCTGGCCGCATTCGTGCGCCTGGCCGACCAGCTTGCGATCCAGCCGCCGCCCGTCGCGGACTGAAGCCCGCCCTGCACCAGGCCCGACAGCATGTCTGGCCTAGTGCCCGCCTCTTGGCCTAGACTGATCCGCATCTGCTGTCCTCCGCTTTTGCTTTTAAGGCCTCTTGCATGTCCGATCCTCGCTACCAGATCGACGTCAGCGTCGTTACCCGCTTCCTGGCGGACCAATCGCAACCTGAACACAACCGTTTCGCCTTTGCCTACACCATCACGGTGAAAAACAACGGGCTGGTGCCGGCCAAGCTGCTGTCACGCCACTGGGTGATCACCGACGGTGACGGTCAAGTGGAAGAGGTGCGGGGTGCCGGCGTGGTCGGCCAGCAACCGCTGATCGATATCGGCGCCAGCCATACCTACAGCAGCGGCACGGTGATGACGTCCAAGGTCGGCACCATGCAAGGCTCGTATCAGATGAAAGCCACTGACGGCAAACTGTTCGACGCGATCATCAAGCCATTTCGCCTGGCCGTGCCCGGAGCCTTGCACTGATGGCAACCTATGCGGTCGGCGACCTGCAAGGCTGCCTGCAGCCCCTCAAGTGCCTGCTCGAGCGCGTGGCCTTCGACCCGGCGAACGATCGTCTGTGGCTGGTAGGCGACCTGGTCAATCGTGGCCCCGAGTCCCTGGAGACCCTGCGCTACTTATATGGCCTGCGCGATTCCCTGGTGTGCGTACTGGGCAACCACGACCTGCACCTGCTCGCGGCCGGCAGTAACATCGAGCGCCTGAAAAAAGCCGATACCCTGCGGGAAATCCTCGAGGCCCCGGATCGCGCCGACTTGCTGGACTGGCTGCGCCGGCAAAAGATCATGCACTACGACGAGCAGCGCGACATGGTGCTGGTCCATGCCGGCATTCCACCGCAGTGGACGCTGAAAAAAGCCCTCAAGTGCGCCGCCGAAGTCGAAAGCGCCCTGGCCGATGACAACCTGTACATCGCCTATCTCGACGGCATGTACGGCAATGAACCGGTGAAATGGGACAACGACCTGACGGGCGTCGCCCGCCTGCGCGTGATCACCAACTATTTCACACGCATGCGCTTCTGCACCGCCGACGGCAAACTGGACCTCAAGAGCAAGGAAGGCGCCGACACCGCGCTGCCCGGCTACAAACCGTGGTTCGCCCACAAGGAACGCAAGACCCGCGACACGAAGATCATCTTCGGTCACTGGGCGGCCCTCGAAGGCAAATGCGATGAACCCGGCGTGTTCGCCCTCGACACCGGCTGCGTGTGGGGCGGCGCCATGACCCTGATGAACATCGACACCGGCGAGCGCCTGAGCTGCCAGTGCCCTTCCCCTCTTCCCGTGACCCCGTCGGTTGCCGCGAAGCGCTAGACGCCGCTTGCAGCCAAACCCAAGGAGCCCGCCATGAGCGAATTCAAACGTATCCCTCCCGAACAAGCCCAGGCCCTGCGCGAACAAGGCGCGGTGGTGGTGGATATTCGTGATCCGCAGGCCTACGCCCTGAACCACATCAAAGGCGCCCGGCACCTGGACAACCACAACATCGCCGATTTCATCCGCGCCGCCGACCTCGACGCGCCGGTGATCGTGGCCTGCTATCACGGCAATTCCAGCCAGAGCGCGGCCGCCTATCTGATCAGCCAGGGCTTCTCCGACGTCTACAGTCTGGACGGTGGCTTTGAGCTGTGGCATACGACCTATCCTGCAGAAATTGCCTCCGGCGATTCGCAATAATTTTTTTCACACCCCGCCACCCCGCGTGACGCTTGGGCTTGCGCCGTTTCTGACGAACGGCGCACCCAAACTAATTGCGTATCCCTCCTTTACCTCGCGGATTCCGAACTATCCTTAAGCGCAGGCCATCCGAATCAGGGGAGAGCCGGTACACCGGCGTGCGGGTCATCGGTAGCGTTTCAGGGTGTTCTGGGGGGAAAACGGCCATTGGCGTTCGTCAATGACTGCCAGCATCGACTGATTGATCCGGCGTCGGCTCCACGTATCGAGCGAGGTGACGACGTCATGAGTATTTTTAGCCACTTCCAACAACGTTTCGAGTCCACGCAGCAGGAAGAACTCACACTGCAAGAGTATCTCGACCTGTGCAAGCGTGACCGCAGTACCTACGCGTCTGCCGCCGAGCGTTTGTTACTGGCGATTGGCGAGCCGCAGTTGGTGGACACCTCCAACAATTCGCGTCTGTCGCGAATCTTCTCGAACAAGGTGATCCGCCGCTATCCGGCCTTTGAAGACTTCCACGGCATGGAAGAATGCATCGACCAGATCGTCTCCTACTTCCGGCACGCCGCCCAAGGCCTGGAAGAGAAGAAACAAATCCTCTACCTGCTCGGCCCGGTTGGCGGCGGTAAATCGTCCCTGGCCGAAAAGCTCAAACAACTGATCGAGAAAGTGCCCTTCTACGCCATCAAGGGTTCGCCGGTCTTCGAATCGCCCCTGGGCCTGTTCAACGCCACGGAAGATGGCGCGATCCTCGAAGAAGACTTCGGCATCCCACGGCGCTACCTCAACACCATCATGTCGCCCTGGGCCACCAAGCGCCTGGCCGAGTTCGGCGGTGACATCAGCCAGTTCCGCGTGGTGAAACTCTACCCGTCGATCCTCAACCAGATCGGCGTGGCCAAGACCGAGCCGGGCGATGAGAACAACCAGGACATCTCGGCGCTGGTGGGCAAAGTCGATATCCGCAAACTGGAAGAATTCCCACAAAACGATGCCGACGCCTACAGCTACTCGGGCGCACTGTGCCGGGCCAACCAGGGCCTGATGGAATTCGTGGAGATGTTCAAGGCTCCGATCAAGGTCCTGCACCCACTGCTCACCGCCACCCAGGAAGGCAACTACAACAGTACCGAAGGCCTCGGCGCGATTCCGTTCACCGGGATTCTGCTGGCCCACTCCAACGAATCGGAATGGCACACCTTCCGCAACAACAAGAACAACGAAGCCTTCATCGACCGGATCTACATCGTCAAGGTGCCGTACTGCCTGCGGGTCAGCGATGAAATCAAGATCTACGACAAGCTGCTGTTCAACAGCTCCCTGGCCAAGGCCCATTGCGCGCCCGACACCTTGAAGATGCTCGCGCAATTCACCGTGCTGTCGCGCCTCAAGGAGCCGGAGAACTCGAATATCTATTCGAAGATGCGCGTGTACGACGGCGAAAACCTCAAGGACACCGATCCGAAGGCCAAGTCGATCCAGGAATACCGCGACACCGCCGGCGTGGACGAGGGCATGAACGGCCTGTCGACGCGCTTCGCGTTCAAGATCCTGTCCAAGGTGTTTAACTTCGACCCTCACGAGATCGCCGCCAACCCGGTCCACTTGCTCTATGTGCTGGAGCAGCAGATCGAACAGGAACAATTCCAGGCCGAAACCCGCGAACGCTACCTGCGCTTCCTCAAGGAATACCTGGCGCCGCGCTATATCGAGTTCATCGGCAAGGAAATCCAGACTGCCTACCTGGAATCCTACAGCGAGTACGGCCAGAACATCTTCGACCGCTACGTGCTGTATGCCGACTTCTGGATTCAGGACCAGGAATACCGCGATCCGGAAACCGGCGAAATCCTCAACCGCGTAGCCCTCAACGAGGAACTGGAAAAGATCGAAAAACCCGCCGGCATCAGCAATCCGAAGGATTTCCGCAACGAAATCGTCAACTTCGTGCTGCGTGCCCGCGCCAACAACAACGGCAAGAACCCCACTTGGCTCAGCTACGAGAAGCTGCGGGTGGTCATCGAGAAGAAAATGTTCTCCAACACCGAGGATCTGCTGCCGGTCATCAGCTTCAACGCCAAGGCCAGCAAGGAGGATCAGCAAAAACACAACGACTTCGTTACACGGATGGTCGAGCGTGGCTACACCGACAAACAGGTACGGCTGCTCTCCGAGTGGTATCTGCGGGTGCGCAAATCGCAGTAAGGCAGCGACGGGCGTGTACTGCCAGGCCCATGGCCTGGCGGTCGACCGCTTGTCTCTAAGCTTCCAGCTCGCGGCTTGAAGCTTGTAACGTGAAGCTGCCCGGAGGGCTCCCCATGAGCTATGTGATCGACCGACGCCTCAATGGCAAGAACAAGAGCACGGTAAACCGTCAACGTTTCCTGCGGCGTTACCGTGACCACATCAAAAAGGCCGTTGAAGAGGCCGTCAGCCGCCGTTCCATCACCGACATGGAGCATGGCGAACAGATCAGCATTCCCGGACGGGACATCGACGAACCGGTGCTGCACCACGGCCGGGGTGGCAAGCAGACTGTCGTGCATCCGGGCAACAAGGAGTTCACCACCGGCGAACACATCCAGCGCCCCCAAGGCGGTGGCGGCGGCAAAGGCCCCGGCAAGGCGGGTAACTCCGGCGAAGGCATGGATGAGTTCGTGTTCCAGATCACCCAGGAAGAATTCCTCGAATTCATGTTCGAAGACCTCGAACTGCCCAACCTGGTCAAGCGCAACCTGACCGGCACCGACACGTTCAAGACCGTGCGCGCCGGGATCAGCAACGAAGGCAACCCTTCACGGATCAACATCATCCGCACCCTGCGTTCGGCACACGCCCGGCGCATCGCCCTGTCCGGCAGCAGCCGCGCCAAATTGAAGGAGGCCAAGGAAGAGTTGGCGCGTTTGAAACGCGAAGAACCGGACAACTTCGGCGATATCCAGGAAATCGAGACAGAAATCGAGAAACTCAGCGCGCGCATTCACCGCGTGCCGTTCCTCGACACCTTCGACTTGAAATACAACCTGTTGGTCAAACAACCCAACCCAAGCTCCAAGGCGGTGATGTTCTGCCTGATGGACGTGTCCGGCTCCATGACCCAGGCCACCAAAGACATCGCCAAGCGCTTTTTCATCCTGCTGTACCTGTTCCTCAAGCGCAACTACGACAAGATCGATGTGGTATTCATCCGCCACCACACCAGCGCCCGGGAAGTCGATGAGGAGGAATTCTTCTATTCACGGGAAACCGGCGGCACCATCGTCTCCAGCGCGTTGAAACTGATGCAGGAAATCATGGCCGAGCGCTACCCGGCCAACGACTGGAACATCTACGCGGCGCAGGCCTCCGACGGCGACAACTGGAATGACGACTCGCCGATCTGCCGGGACATCTTGATCAACCAGATCATGCCATTCGTGCAGTACTACACTTATGTCGAGATCACCCCCCGTGAGCACCAGGCGCTGTGGTTCGAATACGAGCGCATCGGCGAAGCCTTCGCCGACACGTTCGCCCAGCAGCAATTGGTCTCGGCCGGCGATATCTATCCGGTCTTCCGTGAACTCTTCCAGCGCAGGTTAGTGACATGACCGCCAAAGAGCATAAACGCCAACCCATTTCCACGGGGTCTGAGTGGACCTTTGAACTGATCCAGGCCTACGACCGGGAAATCAGCCGCATCGCGGCCGGTTATGCCCTGGACACCTACCCCAACCAGATCGAAGTGATCACCGCCGAACAGATGATGGATGCCTACGCCTCGGTAGGCATGCCCCTGGGTTACCACCATTGGTCCTACGGCAAACACTTCCTCAGCACCGAAAAGTCCTACAGCCGCGGCCAGATGGGTCTGGCCTACGAAATCGTGATCAACTCCGACCCGTGCATCGCCTACCTGATGGAAGAAAACACCATCTGCATGCAGGCGCTGGTGGTGGCTCATGCCTGCTACGGGCATAACAGTTTCTTCAAGGGCAACTACCTGTTTCGCACCTGGACCGACGCCAGCTCGATCATCGATTATCTGGTGTTCGCCAAGCAGTACATCATGCAGTGCGAGGAGCGCCACGGCATCGATGCGGTGGAAGACTTGCTCGACTCCTGCCATGCCCTGATGAACTACGGCGTCGATCGCTACAAACGCCCGTATCCGATTTCCGCCGAAGAAGAACGCCTGCGCCAGAAGGAGCGCGAGGAACACCTGCAGAAGCAGATCAACGACCTGTGGCGCACCATTCCCAAACGCGCCGATAAAAACAGCGACAAGGACAATGCGCGCTTCCCCGCCGAACCTCAGGAAAACATCCTGTATTTCCTGGAAAAGCACGCGCCCCTGCTGGAGCCGTGGCAACGGGAAATCGTGCGTATCGTGCGCAAGATCGCCCAGTACTTTTACCCACAGCGCCAGACCCAGGTGATGAACGAAGGCTGGGCGACGTTCTGGCACTACACCCTGATAAACGACCTGTACGACGAAGGCCTGGTCACTGACGGCTTCATGATGGAGTTCCTCACTTCCCACACCAGCGTGGTGTACCAACCCGGTTTCGACAGCCCGTATTACAGCGGCATCAACCCGTATGCGCTGGGCTTTGCCATGTACCGCGACATCCGGCGCATGTGCGAAAACCCCACCGAGGAAGACCGCCGCTGGTTCCCGGAAATCGCCGGCACCGACTGGCTTTCCACCATCAAGTTCGCCATGAGCAGCTTCAAGGACGAGAGCTTCATCCTGCAGTACCTGTCGCCCAAGGTGATTCGCGACCTCAAGCTGTTCAGCATCCTCGATGACGACCTCAAGGACGACCTGGTGGTGCCGGCCATCCACGACGAGCCCGGCTACCGCACCATTCGCGAAACCCTGGCGGCGCAGTACAACCTGGGCAACCGCGAGCCCAACGTGCAGATCTACAGCATCGACGTGCGCGGCGACCGCTCGCTGACCCTGCGTCACCAGCAGCACGACCGCAAACCCCTGGGCGACTCCACCGAGGAAGTACTCAAGCACCTGCATCGGCTGTGGGGGTTCGACATCCACCTGGAAACCCTGCAGGGCGATCAGGTGATGAAAACCCACCACGTCCCCCCACGCAGCGATCACAACGATAACGACTACGGCCGCCTGGACCTGGCCGTCGTTCATCTCTGAAACGGCAAAGCCGCCATTGGCCGGGCACAGGCGTTATCCTGTGCGGCTAATGGAGGCTTTTTCATGAAAATCTACAAAGTCGGCGGCGCGGTGCGTGACCGCCTTCTGGGCATCAAGGTCACCGATATCGACCGTGTCGTCGTCGGCGCAACGGCCGAGGAAATGCTCGCCAAGGGCTATAAACCGGTGGGCGCGGACTTCCCGGTATTCCTCGACCCGAAAAACGGCGACGAGTACGCCCTCGCCCGTACCGAGCGCAAGAGTGGCCGGGGCTATGGCGGCTTTGTGTTTCACGCCAGCCCCGACGTCACGCTGGAAGAAGACCTGATCCGCCGCGACCTGACCATCAACGCCATGGCAGAGGACGACGACGGCAGGCTGACCGACCCCTATCACGGCCAGCGCGACCTTGAAGCCCGCGTTTTACGCCACGTTTCCCCGGCGTTCGCCGAAGATCCCCTGCGCGTATTGCGGGTTGCGCGCTTTGCTGCGCGCTACGCCCACCTGGGTTTTACAGTGGCGCCGCAAACCCTGGACCTGATGCGTCAACTCAGCGAATCCGGTGAACTCGAAGCCCTGACGCCGGAGCGCAGTTGGAAGGAAATTTCCCGTGCCCTGATGGAAGATCAGCCCCAGATATTCATCCAGGTGCTGCGCGATTGCGCCGCATTGAACACCTTGATGCCGGAAGTCGACGCCCTGTTCGGCGTGCCGCAGCCCGCAGCCCATCACCCCGAGATCGACAGCGGCGTTCACACCTTGAGCGTGCTCGAACAGGCCGCCTTGCATCACCAACCGCTGACAGTGCGCTGGGCCTGCCTGCTGCATGACGTCGGCAAAGGCCTGACGCCTGTGGATAAGTTGCCACAGCATATTGCCCATGAGCAGCGCGGCCTGAAGCTGATCAAGGCGGTCAATGAACGCTTCAAGGCGCCGAGGGACTGCCAGGAACTGGCGCTGTTGGTGGGCCAATACCACACCCATGGGCATCGAGCCCTGGAGCTTAAAGCCTCGACATTACTGGAATTGCTGCAGAGTTTTGACGTTTACCGGCGGCCGCAGCGCTTTGAAGAGTTTGTGGTCGCCTGCGAAATGGACGCCCGCGGCCGCAAGGGCTTGGAACAACGCAGTTATCCACAGGCGGATTATTTACGCGGCGCCGCAAAGGCCGCGCGCGAGGTCGCGGTGGCGCCGTTGCTGGAGAAGGGTTTCAAGGGCCCCGAACTGGGCGAGGCCCTGAAGCGCGAACGGCTCAAGACCTTGAAAGCCTACAAGGAACAGCACGCCCTATAGCAGCGCGCTCGGCGTCAGTTGCTGGCCCCGCCATTCGAATCCGACGGGCGCCAGCACCTGATCGATCTGTGCATCCCGCCACAGCTCAGCCAGCGTCTTGCCCACTTCAGGGTGTACACGATCTGGCGCCATCATCGACAACGGCCACAGCACGAAGGCGTTTTTCAGGATTTCTGCACGCGGCAGGATCAGGCCATCGAAGTTGCCCACCAGATCGCCGTACAGCAGCACGTCGATATCCAGCGGCAGGCCCTTGCGATCCGGCGCGTAACGGCCATTGTCGGCCTCGATGGACTTCAGCCGGCGATCCAGCTCCATCAACGACAGGTCGGTATAGGCCGACACCACCAGATTGAAGAACAGCCCGCTCTTGATGCCCACCGGCTGACTCTCGAACACCGCCGAGCAGCGCATGTCGATCAAGAAGCCCGCGAGTGCATCCAGGCCCGCGCACAGATGGGGCTCGCGCTCGATATTGCTGCCAAGACCAAGGTAAACCTGAGTTAGCGACATCCGCGCTCGATCTCCACGCCCACGCCCTTGGCGGCCGGCACGGCCCCCGGCTTGGTCAACTTGAGGTGCAGCCAGGGAATCTGGAACTCGCTCATCAGCACTTCGGCCAGACGCTCGGCAAAGGTTTCCACCAACTGGTACTGCGACTGCTCGGCAAAGGCCTGGATACGCGCGGACACACTGGCGTAATCCAGTGCCAGGGTGAGGTCGTCACCCGCAGCGGCCGGGCGGTTGTCCCAGGCGAAACTCAGGTCCAGGCGCAAGCATTGCTTGATGCCGCGCTCCCAGTCGTAGGCCCCGATCACGGTGTCGACTTCCAGGCCTTCGATAAACACTCTGTCCAAGCTCTTCTCCGCAGCACGACAAGGGCGCGATGCCCCGTTAGAATCAGGGCGTCCTCGCCCGGAATAGTTAGCATGTTTTGGTCACTGGCGATTTTCGCCTACCTGCTCGGCTCGCTGTCCTTCGCCATCTTGCTCAGCCGCCTGACGGGAAATCCCGACCCGCGAATGGGTGGTTCAGGCAATGCCGGCGCCACCAACATGCTGCGCCTGGCCGGCAAGAAGCTCGCCGTGCTGACGCTGCTGGGCGACGTGTGCAAGGGCCTGTTGCCCGTACTGATCGCCAGCCTTGCCGGCCTTACCCTGCAACAGCAAGCCTGGGTTGGCGTGTGCGCCGTCCTCGGCCATCTGTTTCCGTTGTACTTTCGTTTTCGCGGCGGCAAGGGTGTCGCCACGGCGGCCGGCATGCTGCTGGGGATCTACCCTCCGGCGGCGCTGCTGGCCATGCTCGCCTGGCTGCTGACCTTCTACCTGACCCGCACCAGCTCGCTGGCCGCGCTGATCGCCACGCCGCTCACCCTGCCGTTGCTGGCCTGGCAGGAACCGGCGGCGCTGTTGCCGATGAGTGTGCTGACCCTGCTGATCGTCTGGCGCCATCGCGGCAATTTACGCGACCTGTTTGCCGGGCGCGAACGGCATTTTTAAATCCGGCCGATGAATTCCGCTCACCTTGAGCGCCTACAACGGTGACAACTGCTCCATCGGCCAGCGTGCCTGCACGCTGATCGCCAGGCTTTCGTGCTGCCCGGCCTGCAGGCGCTGGCAACCGGCATAAGCGATCATCGCGCCGTTGTCGGTGCAGAATTCAGGGCGCGCATAGAACACATCGCCCCTCATGTCGCCGAGCATTTTTTCCAGGGATGCGCGCAAGGCCTTGTTGGCGCTGACGCCGCCTGCGATCACCAGGCGCTGCATGCCCGCCTGTTTCAGGGCGCGCTTGCACTTGATGGTCAAAGTCTCCACCACCGCCTGCTGGAACGCCAGCGCGATGTCGCAACGGGCTTGCTCACTGTCGTCCCCGGCGCTGACGCTGTGCTGCCAGGTATTCAGGGCAGAGGTCTTCAAACCGCTGAAGCTGAACATCAGGCCCGGGCGATCACACATCGGACGCGGGAAGGTATAGCGACCGGCGACGCCTTTTTCGGCCAGACGCGCGATTTCCGGACCGCCGGGATAATTGAGGCCCATCATCTTCGCGGTCTTGTCGAACGCCTCACCGGCGGCATCGTCCAGCGACTCGCCCAATAGCGTGTATTGACCGATCCCATCGACCTGAACCAGCTGCGTATGGCCACCCGAAACCAACAAAGCGACGAACGGGAACTGCGGCGGTGTTTTTTCCAGCATTGGCGCCAGTAAATGGCCTTCCATATGGTGTACGCCGAGGGCCGGAATGTCCCAGGCAAATGCCAGCGCCTGGGCGCAAGAAGCCCCAACCAGCAGGGCTCCGACCAATCCGGGACCGGCGGTGTAGGCGATCGCATCGATCTCGGTCGGCACGCAGCCGGCCTCGTCCAGCACCTGCCGAATCAACGGCAGCATGCGTTTGACGTGATCACGGCTGGCAAGCTCCGGCACCACGCCGCCATAGGCGCGATGCAAGTCGATCTGACTGAACAGCGCATCGGCCAAAAGCCCGCGTTCACTGTCGTAAAGTGCGACACCGGTTTCGTCGCAGGAGGTTTCAAGTCCCAGTACTAGCATGGGTTTGCGCCTTGTAGAGGCTGAATTCGAAGGCGCGCATAATAGTCGCCACTCCCCCTCCCGACTAGCGGTTTTCGATCAGAGGCTTTGCATTCCTGGCAATGAGGGGTTAACATCCGCAACCCTTAAAAACCGACGACCTCAGCCGCGAATTTTTTGCGACGAGAACGTTGATTCCCGGTAATGAAAGAAGGTAGCTCTGGATGCCAGCCGTCAAAGTAAAAGAGAACGAACCCTTCGACGTAGCTCTGCGTCGTTTCAAGCGCTCCTGCGAAAAAGCCGGTGTTCTGGCTGAAGTTCGTAGCCGCGAATTTTACGAGAAGCCAACTTCTGAGCGTAAGCGTAAAGCAGCAGCCGCTGTTAAGCGTCACGCCAAGAAAGTTCAGCGCGAGCAGCGCCGCGCCGTTCGTCTGTACTAATACACAGACGTTCGTAGCAAGCTTCTGCCAAGCCCGGCCCTAAGCCGGGCTGTTGGCATTTGCGGATATCGCTTGATGCTTCACCGTCGACGCCGCCCATGCGACCGAGACACTGCTTCACACGTCAGGACTGGCTCTTCTGCCAGCGGTGCGCGTCTCTTCTGACGAGTCTAACAAGGCTACTGACGAGCACACTTATTTCTTCAAGCAGACGATCGACTGTGTCGGCTGTGCCCATCGATGCGCTTCCGAGGCCCGCCATTGGCCAAGACCGGACGCCGGGGCAACATTTCTTCGCCGAACAGACTGAGTAGAAATTAACGTCAGTGGATGTTCGGCAGATACACTTCCTGACAGCCCAAGCAGACGATTGATGGTCGAGCCATACGATACGTGCGCTTGAGCACTTCACGGGCCCTCATTTCCACGCAGTGATGACGAGAACGCCATGGCCGGGCTGATTCCCCAGAGCTTTATTGACGACCTTCTGAACCGCACCGACATCGTCGATGTGGTCAGCTCGCGCCTGCAAATGAAGAAGGCGGGCAAGAACTACACCGCCTGCTGCCCGTTCCACAAGGAAAAGACCCCGTCGTTCAGCGTCAGCCCCGACAAGCAGTTCTACTACTGCTTCGGCTGCGGCGCGGGCGGCAACGCCCTCGGCTTTATCATGGACCACGACAACCTGGACTTCCCCCAGGCCGTCGAGGAACTGGCCAAAGCCGCCGGCATGGAAATCCCCCGCGAAGAAAGCGGCCGCCCGCACAAACCGCGGCAACCCACCGATTCGCCGCTGTACCCGCTGCTGACCGCCGCCGCCGACTTTTATCGCCAGGCGCTCAAGAGCCATCCGCAGCGCAAAGCCGCCGTCGACTACCTCAAGGGGCGCGGCCTCACCGGCGAAATCGCCCGCGACTTCGGCCTGGGCTTCGCCCCGCCGGGCTGGGATAACCTGTACAAACACCTGAGCAGCGACACCCTCCAGCAAAAAGCCATGATCGACGCCGGCCTGCTGGTGGAAAACGCCGAGACCGGCAAGCGCTACGACCGCTTCCGCGACCGCGTGATGTTCCCGATCCGCGACAGCCGTGGCCGGATCATCGCCTTCGGCGGCCGGGTGCTCGGGGACGACAAGCCCAAGTACCTCAACTCGCCGGAAACCGCAGTGTTTCACAAGGGCCAGGAACTCTACGGCCTGTTCGAAGCGCGCAAGAACAACCGCAACCTCGACGAAATCATCGTGGTTGAAGGCTATATGGACGTGATCGCCCTCGCCCAGCAAGGCCTGCGCAATGCCGTGGCGACCCTGGGCACCGCCACCAGCGAAGAACACTTGAAGCGCCTGTTCCGCGTAGTGCCCAGCGTGCTGTTCTGCTTCGACGGCGACCAGGCCGGCCGCAACGCCGCCTGGCGCGCCCTCGAAGCCACGCTGCCGTGCCTGCAGGACGGGCGCCGCGCACGCTTCTTGTTCCTGCCCGAAGGCGAAGACCCGGACACCCTGGTCCGCTCCGAAGGCACCGACGCCTTCCGCGCGCGCATCAACCAGCATGCGCAGCCGCTGGCGGACTATTTCTTCCAGCAACTGACCGAAGAAGCCGACCCGCGCTCCCTCGAAGGCAAGGCGCACATGGCCACCCTCGCAGCGCCGCTGATCGACAAAGTGCCGGGCGCGAACCTGCGCACCCTGATGCGTCAACGCCTGCTGGAAATCACCGGACTGAGCGGCGAAGCGGTCAGCCAGCTGGTCCACAGCGCACCGCAAGATGCGCCGCCGGCCTACGACCCAGGCATGGATTACGACGCCATGCCGGACTATTCCGACTTCCACCAACCGCAGGAGGCCTACACGCCCCAGCAGGAGTGGACACCGAAAAAGCCCGGCGCCGGCGGCAAGAAATGGGACAAGAAGCCCTGGAACAAAAACGGCAAGCGTGGTGACCGCGACGAGGCCTACGCCCCGCGCACCCCGGTGGCCGTAGAGGCGCCGACGCTGATTGCCCTGCGCACGCTCATCCACCATCCGCAATTGGCGGGCAAGGTCGAGAGTGCCGAGCACTTTGCCAACGAGAGCAATACCTATGCCCAGGTACTGATCGCGCTGATCGAGGCGGTGCAGAAAAATCCTAAGCTAAACTCCATTCAGCTGATGGCTCGCTGGCATGGCACCGAACAAGGGCGGTTGTTGAAAGCACTCGCGGAAAAGGAGTGGCTAATTGACGGCGATAACCTTGAACAACAGTTTTTAGACACCATTACTAGGTTATCCGCGGGTCAGCACACGCAGACCCTCGATGAACTCATCAAGAGAGCGAGGCAGCCGGGATTATCGGCTGAAGAGCAAATTCAGATAGCAAAACAGATGCGTGACCTCTTAAAACAGAATGTTTCCGCATCAAACCCGACCTCAGCTGGCGCGTGAGGTCATAGCTCGGGTATAATCCTCGGCTTGTTTTTTGCCCGCCAAGACCTTCAGTGGATAGGGTGTTATGTCCGGAAAAGCGCAACAGCAGTCTCGTATCAAAGAGTTGATCACCCTGGGTCGTGAGCAGAAGTATCTGACTTACGCAGAGGTCAACGATCACCTGCCTGAGGATATTTCAGATCCAGAGCAGGTGGAAGACATCATCCGCATGATCAACGACATGGGGATCCCCGTACACGAGAGTGCTCCGGATGCGGACGCCCTTATGTTGGCCGACGCCGATACCGACGAGGCAGCCGCTGAAGAAGCCGCTGCCGCGTTGGCCGCGGTGGAGACCGACATCGGTCGCACGACTGACCCTGTACGCATGTATATGCGTGAAATGGGTACCGTCGAGTTGCTGACACGCGAAGGCGAAATCGAAATCGCCAAGCGTATTGAAGAGGGTATCCGTGAAGTGATGGGCGCAATTGCGCACTTCCCTGGCACGGTTGACCACATTCTCTCCGAGTACACTCGCGTCACCACCGAAGGTGGCCGCCTGTCCGACGTCCTGAGCGGTTATATCGACCCGGACGACGGCATTGCGCCACCTGCTGCCGAAGTGCCGCCGCCTGTCGACCCGAAAGCCGTGAAAGCGGACGACGATGCCGAAGACGACGATGCCGAAGCCAGCACCGACGACGAAGATGAAGTCGAAAGCGGTCCAGACCCAATCATCGCTGCCCAGCGTTTCGGTGCGGTTTCCGATCAAATGGAAATCACCCGCAAGGCCCTGAAAAAGCACGGTCGCTCCAACAAGCTGGCAATTGCCGAGCTGGTGGCGCTGGCTGAGCTGTTCATGCCGATCAAGCTGGTGCCGAAGCAATTCGAAGGCCTGGTCGAGCGTGTTCGCAGCGCCCTTGAGCGTCTGCGCGCACAAGAGCGGGCGATCATGCAGCTCTGTGTGCGTGATGCGCGCATGCCGCGTACCGACTTCCTGCGCCAGTTCCCGGGCAACGAAGTTGACGAAAGCTGGACCGACGCTCTGGCCAAGGGCAAGGCGAAATACGCCGAAGCCATTGGTCGCCTGCAGCCCGATATCATTCGTTGCCAGCAGAAGCTGACCGCACTTCAGACCGAAACCGGTCTGACGATTGCCGAGATCAAGGACATCAACCGTCGCATGTCGATCGGTGAGGCCAAGGCCCGCCGCGCGAAGAAAGAGATGGTTGAAGCGAACTTGCGTCTGGTGATCTCCATTGCCAAGAAGTACACCAACCGTGGCCTGCAATTCCTCGATCTGATCCAGGAAGGCAACATCGGCTTGATGAAGGCGGTGGACAAGTTCGAATACCGTCGCGGCTACAAGTTCTCGACTTATGCCACCTGGTGGATCCGTCAGGCGATCACTCGCTCGATCGCCGACCAGGCCCGCACCATCCGTATTCCGGTGCACATGATCGAGACGATCAACAAGCTCAACCGTATTTCCCGGCAGATGTTGCAGGAAATGGGTCGCGAACCGACCCCGGAAGAGCTGGGCGAACGCATGGAAATGCCTGAGGATAAAATCCGCAAGGTATTGAAGATCGCTAAAGAGCCGATCTCCATGGAAACCCCGATCGGTGATGACGAAGACTCCCATCTGGGCGACTTCATCGAAGACTCGACCATGCAGTCGCCAATCGATGTAGCCACCGTTGAGAGCCTTAAAGAAGCGACCCGCGACGTACTGTCCGGCCTCACTGCCCGTGAAGCCAAGGTACTGCGCATGCGTTTCGGCATCGACATGAATACCGACCACACCCTTGAGGAAGTCGGTAAACAGTTTGACGTGACCCGCGAGCGGATCCGTCAGATCGAAGCCAAGGCGCTGCGCAAGTTGCGTCACCCGACGCGAAGCGAGCATCTGCGCTCCTTCCTCGACGAGTGATCCCAGAACCCCCGGCCCAGGCCGGGGGTTTTGCTTTCTACCGATTACTTTTTATAGATTCACCGCTGCGCCCTCCCTCCCCCGCAATGCCCGTCTACACTCGAAACATTCCCCGTGCCATAACGAGACCGTTATGCCCAGATTGCCGACCGTGCTTTTGCTGTCGCTGCTGACCTGGACCGCAACGGCTGGCGCCTTGACTCTCACGGAGGATGAGCGTGGCTGGTTGGCGGACCATCAGGAGCTGCGCCTGGGGGTGGATGCCTCCTGGCCGCCCTTCGAATACCGCGACGAGAACGGACGCTACCAAGGCTTGGCGGCGGATTACGTGCGCCTGATCCAAGACCGCCTGGGCGTCAGGATCAAGCTGATCGAGCCGGTGAACTGGAGCGCCGTCCTCGAACAGGCCCGCAACAACCAGCTCGACCTGCTGCCGGGCATCATGTCCACCCCCGAGCGCCAGGCCTACATGGCGTTCACGCGGCCTTATCTGGACTTCCCCATCGTCATCCTCGCCCATGAAGGCGGTGCGCAACCGCACAACCTGAAGGACCTCTATGGGTTGAAGATTGCCGTGGTGGAAAACTACGCGCCCCATGAATTGCTGCGCACCCACCACCCCGACCTCAACCTGGTGGCCTTGCCGAATGTCAGCTCGACCCTGCAGGCGCTGGCCACCGATGAAGTGGACGCAGTAGTCGGCGACCTGGCTTCGAGCGTATGGAGCCTGCGCCAACTCAAGCTCGATGGCTTGTACGTCAGCGGTGAAACGCCCTACCGCTACCAACTGGCGATGGGCGTGCCTCGTGAAAACAAAATGCTGGTAGGGATTCTGGACAAGGTCCTCGCCGACCTCAGCCCGGACGAAACGCAAGCGATCCAGCGACACTGGGTCGGCAGCCTCACCGATCACCGCACGTTCTGGACGGATCTGCTGACGTATGGCCTGCCCACGGTACTGCTGCTGAGCAGCGTATTGGTCGTCGTGATTCGGATCAATCGTCGGCTCAGTTCGGAAATTTCCCGCCGCGTCGCCCTCGAGCAGGAATTGCGCAGCAGCGAATATCACTATCGCGGCCTGGTGGAGAGCTTGTCCGCCATCGCCTGGGAAGCCAGCATTAGCGATTTCACCTACAGTTACGTGTCGCCGCATGCCGAAGAACTGCTCGGTTACCCCCGCGCCCATTGGCTGATTCCAGGCTTCTGGCGCAGCATCATTCACCCCGCCGACCTGACGCGCACCGAAGCCTATTGCTACCGCGAAACCCGCGCCAACCGTGATCACAGCGTCGATTACCGGGTGATCACCGCCGACGGCCGTTGCCTGTGGGTACGCGACATTGTCAGCCTGATCGAACACGGCCATGAACCGGTACTCCGTGGCTTGATGATCGACATCAGTGACGCCAAGCGCACGGAAGAGGCGCTGCAATTGTCCGAGCAAAAATTTGCCTCGGTGTTCCAACAGTGCCCAGACATTCTGGTGATCGCACGAATGTCCGACGGCTGCCTGTTGGAGGTCAACAAAGCGTTTGAGGACCAGGTGGGCCTGAAGGCCGAAGACGTGATCGGTAAAACCGCTACTTCGCTGAATATCTGGGGTATCCCGGGCATCGGCCCGGACCTGCTGCAACGGCTGCAGACCACCAGCATCCGCAACCTGGAAATGCGCTTTCTGCGCAGCAACGGCCAAGCCTTTACCGGGCTGATTTCCGCCGAACCGTTCCAACTCGACACGACCGAAGCCCTGGTAATTGTGGTGCGAGACATCACCCAGCTCAAGGAAACCCAGCAACAGCTGCAAACCTCCGAAGAGAAATTCGCCAAGGCCTTCCATGCCTCGCCCGACGGTTTGCTTTTGAGCCGTCAGAGCGATGGCCAACTGATCGAGGTCAACGAAGGGTTCAGCCGCATTACCGGCATCGCCAGCGTGAGTTCCCTCGACCAGTCAACCCTGGACCTGGGCATCTGGGTCGACCTCAACGAACGCAAACACATGCTGGAGCTGCTGCAACGCGATGGGTTTGTCCGCGATTTCATCTGCCATATCCGCCGCAGCGACGGGCAGATCCGGCTGTGCGAGTTGTCCAGCCGCCCGCTGCCCATCGGCGATGACGACTGCATGCTGACCATCGCCCGGGACATTACCGAGCGCCAACAGATGCAGGAAAAACTGCAACAGGCCGCTACCGTCTTCGAAAGCACCGCCGAAGGCGTGTTGATCACCGACACCCGGCAAAACATCAGCGCCGTGAACCGCGCCTTCAGCGAGATCACCGGCTACAGCGAAGCCGAAGCCCTCGGCCACACCCCGCGCCTGCTCGCCTCCGGCCTGCATGACAGCGCATTCTATGCCGCGATGTGGCACCAGTTGACCACTCACGGGCATTGGCAGGGCGAGATCTCCAACCGTCGCAAGAATGGCGAGGTCTACCCCAGTTGGCTGACCATCAGCGCCGTGCGCAACCGCGACCAGGCGATCACGCACTTCGTCGCGGTGTTTGCCGACATCTCCAGCCTCAAACACGCCCAGGCCCGCCTCGACTACCAGGCCCATCACGACCCGCTGACCGGCCTGCCCAACCGCACCCTGTTTGAAAACCGGCTACAGGCCGCGCTCAACAATCAACAGGAGAGCGGCCACCAGGGCGCCGTGCTGTTCCTCGACCTGGATCGCTTCAAACACATCAACGACAGCCTCGGCCACCCGATCGGCGATCTGCTGCTCCAGAACATCGCCGTGCGCCTCAAGGAGCAACTGCGCGACATCGACACCGTCGCCCGCCTGGGCGGCGACGAATTCATCATCCTCCTGCCCGGCCTGCAGCAAGCCAGCGACGCCCAGCACCTGGCCAATAAACTGCTGGCCTGCTTCACCCCGCCGTTCCAGGCGGGTGAGCACGAGTTTTTTATCAGCGCCAGCATCGGCACCAGCCTGTACCCCCAGGACGGCATGGACGTCGCCACCCTGGTCAAAAACGCCGACGCCGCGATGTACCGCTCCAAGGCCAAGGGCCGCAACCGCGTCGAAGGCTACACCCGCGACCTGACCGCCCAGGCCAAAGAACGCGTGGCGCTGGAACATGAACTGCGCCGGGCCATCGAACGCGATGAGCTGAGCCTGTATTACCAACCCAAACGGAGCCTGGAGACCCAGGAACTGATCGGCGCCGAAGCGCTGATCCGCTGGCACCACCCGACCTTCGGCGACGTACCGCCCGAACACTTCATCGCCCTGGCCGAAGAGAACGGCATGATCCTGCAGATCGGCGATTGGGTCCTGGAGCAGGCCTGCCAACAAATGCACGCCTGGCAAACCGTCTTCGATCACTTCGGCCCGCTGTCAGTCAACCTCGCCGGCGCACAACTGCGCCAGCCCAACCTGCTGTCACGCATCGAACAGCTACTGCGCGATTACCGTCTCGAACCCGGCTGCCTGCAACTGGAGATCACCGAAAACTTCATCATGAGCCAGGCCGAAGAAGCGCTGGACGTGCTGCACCAACTCAAACGCCTGGGCGTACAACTGGCGATCGATGATTTCGGCACCGGCTATTCATCCCTCAGCTACCTCAAGCGCCTGCCCCTGGACTTCCTGAAAATCGACCAATCCTTCATCCGCGGCCTGCCCGACGACCCCCACGACGTGGCGATCGTGCGCGCCATCATTGCCCTGGGCCACAGCATGCAATTCACCATCATCGCCGAAGGCGTAGAGACCCCCGCCCAACAAACCTTCCTCGCCGCCGAGGGCTGCGAACAGATGCAAGGCTACATCGTCAGCCTGCCCCTGCCCCCGGAGCTTTTTGCCGCGACGTTTCTTCGTATGAGGGTTCAGGATTTTTCGGATAGCACAGCGGAGAAACCATCGCTATAATCCGCGACCTGTTAAGGGCCTATAGCTCAGTTGGTCAGAGCAGAGGACTCATAATCCTTTGGTCCACGGTTCAAGTCCGTGTGGGCCCACCAACTCCAAAGCCGCGCATTGCGCGGCTTTTGTGTGTCTGTCGCTGCCGTTTTAGCCAGCGCCCTCGCCCTCAGGCTCACGTCGCAAACAACTGCCCAATATCCCGGAACGCTTTGAACTCCAACGCGTTACCGCAGGGGTCAAACAAAAACAGTGTCGCCTGCTCCCCCACTTGGCCTTTGAAGCGAATGTGCGGTTCCAGCACGAACGCGGTCTGCCGTGCCTGCAAGCGCGCCGCCAGGGCATGCCAGTCGTCCCAGCTCAATACCACGCCGAAATGCGGCACGGGGACGTCGTGGCCGTCGACTGCGTTGGTGTGCGCCGCAGCCTGGGAGGCTGTTTTGGGGTGTTCATGAATCACCAGTTGATGGCCGAAGAAGTTGAAGTCGACCGAGTGGTCGCTGGAACGCCCCTCTTGCAGGCCGAACACGTCAGCGTAGAAATGCCGGGCAGCAGCCAGGTCGAATACCGGAATGGCCAAGTGAAAAGGTGCCAGTGTCATCAGGTCAAACCTCTGCGGATCGTGGAGAGGCTTGAGTTTAGCCTTGCTGCTGGCGATGAAAAGACGATAGTTTTTGCGCCGAGCTCAAATAATTTCGATGAGTTGAGGCGCCCATGCTGCGTGAATTGAAGACCTTTATCGCGGTAACGCGCCACGGTACGTTCGCCGCGACGGGCATGCATATCGGGCTGACGCAATCGGCGGTCAGTGCGCAGATTCGTCAACTGGAGCAGGCGCTCGGGGTGCCGTTGTTCGACCGCACCGGGCGCCAGGCTACGCTGAATGCCGCAGGCGTTCGCGCCTTGCCGCTGGCCAAGGAGATTCTGGAGACGTTCAACCGCATGGCAGTGCCGGTGGATGCCAATGAATACCGGGGCGAGCTGAAAGTCGGGGCGATCGGCACTGCGCAGACCGGGTTGTTGCCCCAGGCCCTGGTCCGGTTACGTCAGGCCGCGCCGACCGTGGAATGCAAGTTGGTGCCCGGCGTGTCCCTGGAATTACTGAGCCAGGTGGACGCCGGCGAGTTGGACTCGGCGATTATCATTCGACCGCCTTTTGACTTGCCTAAGGAGCTGCACGTACAGGTGCTGCGCAAGGAGCCTTTTGCGCTGATCGTGCCGCATGCACTGGCAGGCGATGACCCCTTGCAGTTGCTCGGCAGCCAGCCCCATGTGCGCTACGACCGGGCGTCGTTTGGCGGTCGATTGGTCAGCCGGTTTCTGCGCGAGCAGAAACTCGAGGTGCAGGTGGCGCTAGAGTTGGATGAGCTGGAAGCCATCGTCAAGATGGTCGAGTGTGGCCTGGGGGTGTCGCTGATTCCTCAGGCGGGGCTGTGGCTCGAACGCTCGCCCCAGGTACGAATTATCCCGCTAGGCCATCTGACCTTTTACCGGGAGATCATCCTGCTCAGTCGCTACAACCACCGCAACCTGCCCGTGCCGCAACTGTTTGCCCGCTGTCTGTTGGCTGACGCAAGCCTGTAACATATGCCCCCTATCCGTCCGCACCGGAGCTGCCCTTGCCTGTCCTCGATGAAATCGACCGCCAACTGATCGCCGCGTTGCAGATCAATGCCCGTGAAAGCGTCGCCATGCTGGCACGGCAACTCGGCATTGCGCGCACTACGGTGACGTCGCGCCTGGCTCGCCTGGAGAAAACCCAGGTGATTACCGGTTATGGCGTGCGCCTCGGCCAGCGTGTGGTGGATGGCGGGCTGCAGGCGTATGTCGGCATCACCGTGCAGGCGCGCTCGGGCAAGGACGTGCTGCGCAAGCTCAGCGCCATGGCCCAGGTTCAGCAACTGTGCGCGGTGAGCGGCGAGTTCGATTACGTGGCATGGCTGCGCACCGATTCGCCAGAACAGCTCGATCAATTGCTGGACCAGATCGGCAGCGTCGACGGCGTGGAAAAAACCACCACGTCGATCATCCTCAGCAACAAACTCGATCGCAGACAACCAATCTGACCGCCAATCTCGTCACTTTGACTGAAAACAATTCAATTCGACGACACTTTGCGTCTTATTAACGAACGCTACGCTCCCTAAACTGGCTGCCATCTTTTCCTATACTCAGCGGGCACGTCCCGCGAGCCGCTAGTAAGGTCAGCCATGAGCATTCCGTCCAGCAGCATCAGCAAGACCAATCGCCACCCCGCCGACGGTAAAAAACCGATCACCATCTTCGGCCCGGATTTCCCCTTTGCGTTTGATGACTGGATCGAACACCCCGCCGGCCTGGGCAGTATTCCGGCCGCCAACCACGGCGCCGAAGTGGCGATCGTCGGCGCCGGGATCGCCGGCCTGGTGGCCGCCTACGAACTGATGAAGCTGGGCCTCAAGCCCGTGGTGTACGAGGCCTCGAAGATGGGCGGCCGTTTGCGCTCCCAGGCGTTTGAAGGCGCCGAAGGGATCATCGCCGAGTTGGGCGGCATGCGTTTCCCGGTGTCGTCCACCGCGTTCTACCACTATGTCGACAAGCTCGGCCTGGACACCAAACCCTTCCCCAACCCGCTGACGCCGGCTTCCGGCAGCACGGTCATCGACCTGGAAGGCCAGACCCACTACGCACAAAAACTGTCCGACTTGCCTGCGCTGTTCCAGGAAGTGGCTGACGCGTGGGCCGACGCCCTGGAAGCCGGCTCGCAGTTCGGCGATATCCAGCAAGCCATCCGCGACCGCGATGTGCCGCGCCTCAAGGCGCTGTGGAACAAACTCGTGCCGCTGTGGGACGACCGCACCTTCTACGACTTCGTCGCCACCTCCAAGGCCTTTGCCAAGCTGTCCTTCCATCACCGCGAAGTGTTTGGCCAGGTCGGCTTCGGCACCGGTGGCTGGGATTCGGACTTCCCCAACTCCATGCTGGAAATCTTCCGCGTGGTGATGACCAACTGCGACGACCATCAACACCTGGTGGTCGGCGGCGTGGCGCAGGTGCCCATGGGTATCTGGCGCCATGTGCCGGAGCGCTGCGCCCACTGGCCGGCGGGCACCAGCCTGAGTTCGCTGCACAGCGGCGCGCCACGGGCCGGGGTCAAGCGCATTGCCCACGCGCCCAGCGGCCGTTTCGCCGTGACCGACAACTACGGCGATACCCGCGAATACGCCGCCGTGCTGACCACCTGCCAAAGCTGGCTGCTGACCACCCAGATCGAATGCGACGAAACCCTGTTCTCGCAAAAGATGTGGATGGCCCTGGACCGCACCCGCTACATGCAATCGTCGAAGACCTTCGTGATGGTCGACCGCCCGTTCTGGAAAGACAAAGACCCGCAAACCGGCCGCGACCTGATGAGCATGACCCTCACCGATCGCCTGACCCGTGGCACTTACCTGTTCGACAACGGCGACGACAAGCCGGGCGTGATCTGCCTGTCGTACTCGTGGATGAGCGATGCGCTGAAAATGCTCCCGCAGCCCATCGATAAACGCGTGAAGCTGGCCCTCGACGCACTGAACAAGATCTACCCGAAAGTCGACATCAAGGCGCGCATCATCGGCGACCCGATCACCGTGTCCTGGGAAGCCGACCCGCATTTCCTCGGGGCCTTCAAAGGTGCGTTGCCCGGTCACTATCGCTACAACCAGCGGATGTACGCGCACTTCATGCAGAAGGACATGCCCGCCGAGCAACGTGGGATTTTTATCGCCGGCGATGACGTATCCTGGACACCGGCCTGGGTCGAAGGCGCGGTGCAAACCTCATTGAACGCGGTGTGGGGCATCATGACCCACTTCGGCGGCCACACTCACCCAGAGAACCCGGGGCCGGGTGATGTGTTCGATGAAATCGGGCCAATTGCCCTGGCCGATTAAGGAGCCAAGCCATGCGTGTCGCCCTGTACCAATGCCCGCCGCTGCCGCTGGACGTGGCCGGCAACCTCGAGCGCCTGCATCAACTCGCGCATGAGGCATCCGGCGCCGACCTGCTGGTGCTGCCGGAGATGTTCCTCACCGGCTACAACATCGGTGCCGAAGCTGTCGGCGCATTGGCCGAGGCGCAGGATGGCGAGTCGGCGCGAACGATTGCCGAACTGGCGCGAAGTGCCGGGCTGGCAATCCTGTACGGCTACCCGGAGCGCGCCGCGAACGGGCAGATCTATAACGCCGTGCAGTTGATCGACGCCCACGGCCAGCGCCTGTGCAACTACCGCAAGACGCACCTGTTCGGCGACCTCGATCATTCGATGTTCAGTGCCGGCGGCGATGATTTTCCGCTGGTGGAACTCAACGGCTGGAAACTGGGCGTGCTGATCTGTTACGACCTGGAGTTCCCGGAAAACACGCGGCGCCTGGCCCTGGCCGGCGCCGATCTGATCGTGGTGCCCACCGCGAATATGGTGCCGTTCGACTTTGTCGCCGACGTCACCGTGCGGGCGCGGGCCTTCGAGAACCGGTGCTACGTGGCGTACGCCAATTACTGCGGGCACGAAGGCGAGATTCAGTATTGCGGGCAAAGCAGCATCGCCGCGCCGGATGGGCAGCGAATCGCCCAGGCCGGCCTGGATGAAGCCTTGATCGTTGGCACGCTGGAACACCAATCGATTCTCGATGCCCGCGCCGCCAATGACTACCTGCAAGACCGCCGCCCCGAACTGTACGGCACGCTGCACAAGCCCTGATCTGGAGGGTTTGCTAGCATAGGCACTTCCCTCGTATCGGAAGTGCCCATGCCTGCGCCGGCCCAGCCCCATCACCTTCACCTGACCCTGGCCAACGGCCTGCGGGTTTCCCTGCGCCATGCCCCGCGTTTAAAGCGTTGCGCCGCTGTTTTGCGGGTGGCGGCCGGCAGCCATGACGTGCCGTTGGCGTGGCCCGGCCTGGCGCACTTTCTGGAACATCTGTTGTTTCTTGGCACTGAGCGTTTTCCGAGCGATGAAGGGCTGATGACCTACGTGCAGCGCCACGGTGGCCAGGTCAATGCCAGCACCCGCGAGCGCACCACGGATTTCTTCGTTGAACTGCCGTTGTCGACCTTTGCCGATGGGCTCGAACGCCTGGCCGATCTGCTGACCCATCCGCGCCTGGCGCTGGACGATCAACTGCGCGAGCGCGAAGTGCTGCACGCGGAATTCATCGCCTGGTCCCAGGACGCCAACGCACAACAACAGGTCGCGCTGCTGGAGGGCCTGGCGGCCGATCATCCGCTGCGCGGCTTCCATGCGGGCAATCGCGACAGCCTGCCGGTGGAACGTCAGGCGTTTCAGCAAGCATTGCGGGATTTCCACCAGCACTTCTATCAGTCGGGGCAAATGACCTTGAGTCTGGCCGGCCCACAACCGCTGGCAGAACTGGAACGCCTGGCGCGGCGCTTCAGTGAGCAACTGCGCGCCGGCCCGCGACACCCGCAGGCGGCCCCGCCAGCACTGATGCCCGCTCATACACAGCATTTCCAACACAGCGCCGACGGCCATCTGCATCACGTCATCAGCGTCGACGCCCCCAGGGAAGCCCTGGATTTCCTCTGTTTCTGGCTCAACGCCTCGGCGCCCGGCGGGTTGCGCGCGGAACTGCAAGCGCGGCAATTGGCGAGCACCGTGCAGGCCTCCGTGCTCTACCATTTCGCCGGGCAAGCGCTGCTGGATCTCGACTTTACCCTCGGAACTCAAAGCGACGCGGCGACACAGATCGAAGCGTTGTTGTACGACTGGCTGAGCTTTTTCGCACACAGCGACTGGACATCTCTGCGCGAGGAATTCGCCCTGCTCAACGCACGCCAACAGCAGGTCCAAGGCGCCCTCGCGTTGGCGCGGCATGACAGCGAAGAACTCGAAGCGCTGGTGTCGGAGCAGCACGTTGCCGCCCTCAAGACCCTGCTCGACGCCCTGCCGCTGCAAGCCTGCCGACATGCGTGGCAACTGCCGCCCAACAACCCGTTCCTGCGCCCACCCGTGAAGGACGAACGCGCCGGCCTGATTCGCGGCCAGACCAGCGCCCACCGGGGCCTGCGCACCTTTGCCCAGGACCGTTCCCGAGGGCGGCGAGAGCTGTCGGCGTTGTCGTTCAGCCCGGCGTTGGCCGATGCCTATGAGGAAGGCGCGCTCTACCTGCGCTGGCGGCTGGATTGCGCGCTCCCATCGACGCTGGAAAACACCCTGGCACCGTTGCGCGAAAATGCCCGCCAGGCCGGCGTCGACTTATCCTTCGACGCGATCGGCAATGACTGGCTGGTGAAGATGGTCGGTCTTCACCAACCCATGCCAGCGATACTCGATGAACTCGCGCGCAGCCTGAACCTGCTTGAGGAGGATCGGCAACACGCCACTGCTGGTACACCGCCGATTGCCATCCGGCAATTGCTCAAGGCGCTGCCGGCGTGCTGTGTCGGCGTTCGACCAAACCCGCCTGCGCCCTCGCTGTCGTGGACCCACGCACGCTGGGAAGGCCTGGGCATTGGGCTGCCCGCCCACTGCGAAGCGGCGCTCAGATCCGCCGCCACCCGCTTGCCCGGGCAACCGGCCATTCTTGAATCCGAATGCCCCAGCCTCAACGGCCAGCGTCTATGGCATGAGGTCCACACCGATGCCCACGATGCGGCCTTGCTGTTGTTCTGCCCGACGCCGACGCGCTCCCTGGCAGATGAAGCCGCATGGCGCCTGCTGGCGCACCTGCTCCAAGGGCCGTTCTACCAACGCCTGCGGGTAGAGCTGCAAATCGGCTACGCGGTGTTCAGCGGTATCCGACAGATCAATGGGCAAACCGGCCTGCTGTTTGGCGTGCAGTCGCCCAGCGTTTCCCTTGAGGGCATCATGCAGCACCTGCGCACCTTCCTCGCGCAATTACCGGCATTGATCGACGCCAGCGACGACCTCGGCCACCCAGCGCTGGCGCAACAGTTCACGGCGCAGTCGCTGCCCCTCGCCCAGGCCGCCGAACTGTTGTGGCAGGCGCGCCTGGCCGGCCATCCAGCAGAGTATCTGGCGCTGCTTCAACACCAGATCCAAGCCCTGACGCACGCGGATCTGCAGCGCGCCGCCCAACAGGTGCAGGACGCCGCGGGCGGCTGGCGCTGCATCGCCAACGGCCCGCGCAGCGGCGGTGACTGGCAATCGGCAGACTGATCGTTGCCGCTGCCGCAATAGGCTTTTTCCACCAAGACAGCGCTAACTTGGAAAAAAATGCGTAATATTCATAGGCACACATCTGAACATCTCCGACTGGAGGTGGACTATATGTATTACTTGGTAGTAAACGTCCCATCCCTTCGTAGGAGTAAGAATATGACTTGGTCCAAACCTGCTTACACTGATCTGCGCATCGGTTTCGAAGTGACTATGTACTTCGCCAGCCGCTGATTGGCTGGGTAAGACAACGCCTCGGCTCGTCCGGGGCGTTTTTGTTTTCAGCTTTGTTTGATGGAGCGGCCATGTTTGTCCAGATTCTAGGTTCCGCCGCCGGCGGCGGCTTCCCGCAGTGGAACTGCAACTGCGCGAACTGCGCAGGCTTTCGTGATGGCAGCCTGCGAGCGCAGGCGCGTACCCAGTCATCCATCGCGATTTCCGACGATGGCGTGAACTGGGTGCTGTGCAATGCCTCGCCGGATATCCGCGCACAACTGCAGGGCTTCGCGCCGATGCAACCCGGCCGCGCCCTGCGCGACACCGGCATCAGCGCGATCATCCTGATGGACAGCCAGATCGACCACACCACTGGCCTGCTGAGCCTGCGCGAAGGCTGCCCGCACCAGGTGTGGTGTACCGACATGGTCCATGAAGACCTCAGCAGCGGTTTCCCGCTGTTCACCATGCTCACCCACTGGAATGGCGGCCTGGCCTGGAACCGCATCGAGCTGGACGCCAGCTTCACCATCCCGGCCTGCCCCAACCTGCGTTTCACCCCGCTGCCGCTGCGCAGTGCCGCGCCACCGTATTCGCCGCACCGCTTCGACCCGCACCCCGGCGACAATATCGGCCTGATCGTCGAAGACCTGCGCACCGGCGGCAAACTGTTCTACGCCCCAGGGCTGGGCAAGGTGGACGCGCCATTGCTGGAAATCATGGCCGGCAGCGACTGCCTGCTGGTGGACGGCACGATGTGGGACGATGATGAAATGCAGCGCCGTGGCGTCGGCACCCGCACTGGCCGCGAGATGGGCCACCTGGCGCAGAACGGCCCCGGCGGCATGCTCGAAGTGCTGGAACACCTGCCGAAGCAGCGCAAGGTACTTATCCACATCAACAACACCAACCCGATCCTCGATGAAGATTCTCCCGAGCGGGCCGAGCTGGTGCGGCGCAATGTCGAAGTGGCCTACGACGGCATGAGCATTGAACTGTAGGAGCGAGCTTGCTCGCGAAAAACGCAAAAACACCGCAGATATTCAGGGTGCACGCGTCACCGTTAACGACCTTCGCGAGCAAGCTCGCTCCCACAGGAGACCCATATGACTGATATACCGATGAGCACCGATGCATTTGAAAAAGCCCTGCGGGCCAAGGGCGCCTTCTACCATATCCATCACCCGTACCACGTGGCGATGTATGAAGGCCGCGCCACCCGCGAGCAGATCCAGGGCTGGGTCGCCAACCGCTTCTACTATCAAGTGAACATCCCGCTGAAGGACGCCGCGATCCTGGCCAACTGCCCGGACCGTGAAATCCGCCGCGAGTGGATTCAGCGCCTGCTCGACCACGACGGCGCCCCCGGCGAAGACGGCGGCATCGAAGCCTGGCTGCGCCTGGGCCAGGCCGTCGGCCTCGACCCGGACCAACTGCGCTCCCAGGAGCTGGTGTTGCCCGGCGTGCGCTTTGCGGTGGACGCCTACGTCAACTTCGCCCGCCGCGCCTGCTGGCAGGAAGCCGCCAGCAGCTCGCTGACCGAACTGTTCGCGCCGCAGATCCACCAATCGCGCCTCGACAGCTGGCCGCAGCATTACCCGTGGATCGACCCCACCGGCTATGAGTATTTCCGCACCCGCCTGGGCCAGGCCCGCCGCGATGTGGAACACGGCCTGGCGATCACCCTGCAGCACTACACCACCCGCGAAGGCCAGGAGCGCATGCTGGAAATTCTGCAGTTCAAACTGGACATCCTGTGGAGCATGCTCGATGCCATGAGCATGGCCTACGAATTGAAACGCCCGCCCTATCACAGCGTGACCACGCAGCGCGTCTGGCATAAAGGGATCGCCCTATGAGCTTTGATCGCAGCAAGAAACCGACCTGGCGCCAGGGTTATCGCTACCAGTACGAGCCCGCGCAAAAAGGCCATGTACTGCTCTACCCCGAGGGCATGATCAAGCTCAATGAAAGTGCCGCCTTGATCGGTGGACTGATCGACGGCGAGCGCGACGTCGCCACGATCATCGATGAGCTGGATAAACAATTTCCCGGTGTGCCTGAGCTGGGCAATGATGTAGAGCAATTCATGGAGGTCGCCCGTGCCGAGCACTGGATCACCCTTGCCTGAAAAACCAGCCATCGGCCTGCCCTTGTGGCTGCTCGCTGAGTTGACCTATCGCTGCCCGCTGCAGTGCCCGTATTGCTCCAACCCGCTGGATTTCGCCGAGCAGGGCAAGGAGCTGAGCACCGAGCAGTGGTTCAAGGTGTTTCGCGAAGCCCGTGAGATGGGCGCCGCGCAGTTGGGCTTTTCCGGCGGCGAACCGCTGGTGCGCCAGGATCTCGCCGAACTGATCGCCGAAGCGCGCAAGCTGGGCTTCTACACCAACCTGATCACCTCCGGCATCGGCCTGACCGAGCAGAAGATCAGCGACTTCAAGAAGGCCGGCCTGGACCATATCCAGATCAGCTTCCAGGCCAGCGACGAACAGGTGAACAACCTGCTGGCCGGCTCGAAAAAGGCCTTCGCGCAAAAGCTGGAAATGGCCCGCGCAGTGAAGGCCCACGGCTATCCGATGGTGCTGAACTTCGTCACCCATCGGCACAATATCGACAAGATCGACCGCATCATCGAGCTGTGCATTGCGCTGGAAGCGGATTTTGTCGAACTCGCCACCTGCCAGTTCTATGGCTGGGCGCAGCTCAATCGCGTGGGGTTGTTGCCGACACAGGAACAGTTGGTGCGCGCCGAACGCATCACCAACGAATACCGCGCCAAGCTCGAAGCCGAAGGGCACCCGTGCAAGCTGATTTTCGTCACCCCGGATTACTACGAAGAACGCCCGAAAGCCTGCATGAACGGCTGGGGCAGCATCTTTCTGACCGTAACCCCGGACGGTACCGCCCTGCCCTGCCACGGTGCCCGACAGATGCCGGTGCAGTTTCCCAACGTGCGCGACCACAGCATGCAGCACATCTGGTACGACTCTTTCGGCTTCAACCGCTTTCGCGGCTACGACTGGATGCCCGAGCCGTGCCGTTCATGCGATGAAAAGGAAAAGGACTTCGGCGGCTGCCGCTGCCAGGCGTTCATGCTGACCGGGGATGCGAGCAATGCCGACCCGGTGTGCAGCAAGTCCGAGCACCACGGCATCATCCTTCAAGCACGGGAAGAGGCCGAACACGCCACCCAGACCATCGAGCAACTGGCCTTTCGCAACGAGCGCAACTCACGACTCATCGCAAAAAGCTGAGAGCCTCAGCGTTTGGCGATGATGTACACCGCGTGAATGATGCCTGGGAAGTAACCGCACAAGGTCAGCAGAATATTCAGCCAGAACGCGCCGGCGAAACCCACTTGCAGGAATACACCCAGTGGCGGCAACAGAATGGCGATGATGATACGAATGATGTCCATGGGTTCAGCTCCTGAAAATCGGCTCGTGTGAGCCGTGTAGCTAATCGACCTTGGACGTTCGTGAGGGTTCAGTAGGATCTGGCACCGCGACCGTCGTTCGCTGCACAAAAAAAAACGCCCCCAGCCAAAAAAAACAAGCTGGGGGCGCCGCGTATACCGCGAGACGGTTCAGGAATAAGGGGTCAGACGGCGATGCCCTTGCGGCATTGCATTTGTGCGGTGCGTACCCGGGAAAAGGCGTGCCCCAGGCGCAGGAGCATTTCGTCGATGTTGCTTTTGCTCACCGTCAGGGCCGGAGTGAAGCGCAGGCAGTTGGGTTGCGGGGCGTTGAGGATCAGTCCTTCGTCCAGAGCCGCTTTTACTACGGCATCCGCAGAATCATCCGATAACGTCAGTCCCCACATCAGGCCGTGGCCGCGCAGTTGACCATGGCCATAGCGATAAGCCAGGCGAGCCAGACCTTCGCCGAGGTAACAACCAGACTCACGCACATGCTCGAAGAAGCCATGCCCCAGCACAGCATCGAGCACCGCCCCCCGGCGCAGGCCATCAGCGCATTGCCATGATGGGTGCCTTCCAACTCACCGACTTCAAAGCAACAAGCCTTGCCACGCGCCAGCAGTGCCGCCAGCGGTACACCACCGCCCAGGCCTTTGCCGAGCGCAATGATGTCGGCGCGTACACCGTACTGCTCTTCGGCGAGCAAGGTGCCGCAACGGCCGATGCCGGTTTGCACTTCGTCGAGGATCAGCAGAATGCCCAGCTCGCGGCACAGCCGCTCGACACCCTTGAGGTAATGCTCGGTCGCCGGGATGACGCCGGCTTCGCTCTGGATCGGCTCGAGCATGATGGCAACGGTTTGCGCATCAACGGCCGCGTGCAGCGCCGCCAGGTCGTTGAGCGGGACGTGGCTGAAGCCCGGCAGTTGCGGTTCAAAGCGGTTTTCACGGCTGCTCGCCGAGGCCGACATCGCCGCGAAGCTGCGCCCATGGCAACCGTTGCTGGCGCTGATGATGCGATGAGCACCGCCGCGATACAGCTGGCCCCACTTGCGCGCCAGTTTGATCGCCGCTTCGCAGGCTTCCGCGCCGCTGTTGAGCAAATACGCCTGGTCGCTGCCGGTGCGGTGGCACAGGCGGTCGACGAGGTTGAGTTGGGGACGGTTATGCAAGCCGTTACCGGGATTGATCAGCGCCTGGGCCTGATCGGCCAGGGCCCGGATCAATACCTGCGGGCTGTGGCCGAGGCTGTTGGCCGCGCAGCCCTGGCTGAAGTCCAGATAGGCGCGATCATCGCTGTCCCACAACCAGGAACCCTGGCCGCGCACAAAGACCTGCGGGGGGCGCGCTACGGTAGGCATCAGGCATCCACTGGGAAAATCTTCGCCACACGCATCCAGGATCAGGTCATCCAGACTGGCCGCCGAGCGGCGCAAATTGAACAGGTTCACACTTTTCCTCCCATGGCAACCATGCCGTGGTCGGTGTACCCCGCAAAACCTGCCTGGAGGTTTTTTGACTTGCCTATGCAAACACCATCAACATAAACGCTAATCATCGCCCGATCTGGCCCTGTAAGCCTTGTGGATAGGCGCTAGACTAGGCGTCTTGGGGGCCAACGGCCATTTCGATTTTCCAGCTTTTCCGATAAGAATTACTTATGGATTTTAAGCAACTGCGTTATTTCGTCGCGGTGTATGAGGAAGGCCACGTAGGCCGTGCCGCTGAGCGCCTGTCGATCTCCCAACCGGCCCTGTCACAGCAGATCCGCCAGCTCGAACAAAACCTCGATGTGAGCCTGTTCGAACGCAGCAGCAAGCGCCTGCTGCCGACCCTCGCGGCCCATACGTTATACAACCACGCCTTGCCGTTGATCGATGGCATGCAACAAGCCGTGGAGGCGTTGCGCAACTTCAAGGGCCAGGCATTGCGCACCTTGGCCATCGGTGTGTTGCAAACCGTACACACCAGCCTGGTGCCGCAGATGCTGGAGCGTGTGCGCAAGGCCCAGCCGCACCTGGTGGTGCAAATCTACGAACTGACCGGGCTGGAGATTGAACGGCGCCTGCTCAATGGCTCGCTGGACATCGGCATCAGTTACCTGCCGCCCCGCCAGCCGGGGTTGCACGGCGTGCTGCTGTATGAAGATGAGCTGAAGGTGGTCATCCCGGAGGATCACCCCCTGCGTGAATTCAAGAAAGTCTCCCTGACACAAGCGGCCGAGTTGCCGATGTTGCTGCTCGGGGAGGAGTTTCAGATCCGGCAGATCTGGCAGGGCCAGCTATCCAACCTCGGGCGGCGCCCGCAGGTGCAGGCGGAGTTGAATACCATGGTGGGGATTCTCGACAGCCTGCCGCATACCAAACTGGCCACGGTGCTGCCGGGACGTTCCCAGGACCAACACAACAGCCAGTCGCTGCTGTGGAAACCCTTGAGTGAACCGAGGGTGCCGCTGAAAGTCGGGTTGGTGTGCCGCGATGTGCAGCGCCAGCAAGCGACGTTGGCGCTGCTGCGCACCTTGCTGGAGGACGTGATGAACGCCCCGCAGGTGCCGGGCTGAGTTTTTCGCGGGCAAAAGAAAACCCCGCCGAAGCGGGGCTTTGCAGACTGTTTCCCTGACATCCATTTCACTCCGCCATCCTGGCAGAATCCTACGTGTCCGTGTTGTTGCTTTGCGCTTCCTGCGCGACGTCCATGTGAAGTAGATTATCCGTGGATCCAATTTGGCGATAGAGGACGATTAGCAGCACGTCATGTAAGAGAATGCTTACAAAGCCTCTACACCCTTAGAACAGGGCCTCATCCAGCAAGAACAGCGATTCGCTACCGGCTTTTACCGACGCGCTCAACGACTGAATACGCGGCAGCAGACGGGCAAAGTAGAAACGTGCGGTGCCCAGCTTGCTGGCGTAGAAACCTTCTTCGGCTTCTTTGCCCAGCGCCGCCTTGGCCATCCTTGCCCACATGTAGGCGTAGGCCATGTAACCGAATGCATGCAAATACTCCACCGAGGCCGCACCGATTTCATTCGGGTTGCTCTTGGCACGGTCCAGCACCCAGGCCGTCAACTCATCCAGGCTATCCACCGCGGCATTGAGCGGCGCGGTGAACTCAGCCAGCTCCGCGCCCGCGGTGGCGGTGAACTGGCGGATCTCGTCGGCGAACAGGGTGTAGAACGCGCCGCCGCTGCCGACAATCTTGCGTCCCATCAGGTCCAGGGCCTGAATGCCGTTGGTGCCTTCGTAGATCTGGGTAATGCGTACATCACGCACCAATTGCTCCTGGCCCCACTCGCGGATGTAACCGTGGCCGCCAAAGATTTGTTGGCCGAGTACCGTGGTTTCCAGGCCCAGATCGCTGAGGAATGCCTTGGCCACCGGGGTCAGCAAGGCCACCAGGTTATCCGCGCGCTCGCGGGCGGCGGCGTCTTCGCTGAACTTGGCGATATCCAGTTGCATCGCCACATATGTGGAGAATGCACGGCCGCCTTCGTTCGACGCCTTCATGGTCAACAGCATGCGACGCACGTCGGGGTGGACGATGATCGGGTCGGCGACTTTGTCCTTGGCCTGGGCACCGGTCGGCGCACGGCTCTGCAGGCGGTCGCGCGCATATTCAATCGCGTTCTGGTAGGACCGCTCACCGGACGCCAGGCCCTGGATGCCTACGCCCAGACGCTCGTAGTTCATCATGGTGAACATTGCCGCCAGGCCCCGGTTAGGCTCGCCCACCAGGTAACCCACGGCTTGGTCGAAGTTCATCACACAGGTCGCCGACGCTTGAATCCCCATCTTGTGTTCGATGGAACCGCAGCTCACCGGGTTACGCGCGCCCAGGCTGCCGTCGGCATTGACCATGAACTTCGGCACCAGGAACAGCGAAATGCCCTTCGGCCCCGCAGGCGCATCCGGCAGTTTGGCCAGGACCAGGTGGATGATGTTCTCGGTGAGGTCGTGTTCGCCGCCGGTGATGAAGATCTTGGTGCCGCTGATGGTGTAGGAACCGTCCGCCTGAGGCTCGGCCTTGGTGCGGATAATGCCCAGATCGGTGCCGGCATGCGCCTCGGTCAGGCACATGGAACCGGCCCACTTGCCGGAGTACATATTCGGCAGGTAGGTGGCCTTGAGTGCTTCACTGGCGTGGGTGTTGATCGACACGCAGGCGCCGGAAGTCAGCATCGGGTACAGGCCAAACGCCAGGCTCGACGAGTTGATCATCTCTTCGACTTGCGCCGACACCGCCTTGGGCATGCCCATGCCGCCAAACGCCGGATCGCCGCCTACGCCCACCCAGCCGCCTTCGGCGTAGGTGGTGTAGGCCTGTGGAAAGCCGGCCGGGGTGCTGACAACCGTGTCGGCCCAGCGGCAGCCCTGTTCATCGCCGCTGCGGCTGAGCGGGGCGATGGATTTGGCGGTGACTTTACCGGCTTCTTCGAGGATTGCCTCAACGGTTTCGGCGTCGACAGTGTCTGCCAATGCCGGCAATTGGGCCCAAAGTGTGGCGACCTCAAAAACTTCGTTGAGGACGAAGCGCATATCACGCAGCGGCGCTTTGTAATCAGCCATGGCAAACCTCGTGAGAACGTGAAAAGTAATTCGATAGGGTCGGTTTTACAGGCGCCGAGTGTACCCGAACAACTTTTCAGACACATAGGGTCCACTTTTGACTGATTGGTATTTTTAAGTCATCAGCCGCCGAATGCCTCCGCAGGCAGACTCATCAGGCACTCGCTGCCCGCTTGCACGGCAGCCCGATGGGTGGCAGTGCGCGGCAGCAGGCGCTTGAAGTAAAAGTCGCAGGTGGCCAGCTTGGCCTTGGCGAAGTCGGCATCGTCGTGGGTCTGCGCCGCGATCGCCATGCGCAGCCACAAATAGGCGAGGACGATGTAGCCGCTGTACATCAAGTAGTCCACCGCGGCGGCGCCCACTTCGTCAGGGTTTTTCATCGCGGCCATGCCGACCTCGGTCGTCAGCTCGCCCCATTGCCGGTTCAGTTGATCAAGCTGCGCCACATACGCCTTGAGCTGCGCATGCTCGGCATTCGCCTCACAGAACTTATGCACAATCCGGGTAAAACCGCGCAGCAGCTTGCCCTGGCTGCCCAACACCTTGCGCCCCAGCAAGTCGAGCGCCTGGATCCCGTTGGTGCCTTCGTAGATCGACGCAATGCGGCAATCGCGCACCAACTGCTCCATGCCCCACTCGCGAATAAAACCATGGCCGCCGAACACCTGCATGCCGTGGTTGGTCACTTCCAGCCCGGTGTCGGTCATGAAGGCTTTGCAGATCGGCGTGAGGAATGCCAACAGGTCTTCGGCCTCCTGGCGCTGGCCGGCGTCGCTGCTCAAGTGCGCGGTGTCGAGCAGTTGCGCGGTGAAATAGGTGAGCGCCCGGTTGCCTTCGTTGAACGCCTTCATGGTCAGCAGCATGCGCCGCACGTCGGGATGGACGATGATCGGGTCGGCGGCTTTTTCCGGGGCCTTGGCGCCGGTCAGCGCGCGCATTTGCAGGCGGTCGTTGGCGTACCTGATCGCGCCCTGGAAGCTCGCTTCGCCGTTGCACAGCCCTTGCATCCCGGTGCCGAGGCGCGCGTGGTTCATCATGGTGAACATGCAGTTGAGGCCTTTGTTCGCCTCGCCGATCAAAAAGCCCTTGGCCCCGTCGAAGTTCAGCACGCAGGTGGCCGAGGCCTTGATCCCCATCTTGTGCTCGATGGAGCCGCAATGCACCGCGTTGCGCTCGCCCGAATCGGCATGGAACTTGGGCACGATAAACAGCGAGATGCCTTTGGTGCCGGCCGGGGCGTCCGGCAGCTTGGCCAGCACCAGGTGGATGATGTTGGCGCTCAGGTCGTGCTCACCGGCAGAGATGAAGATCTTGCTGCCGCTGACCGCATAGCTGCCATCCGCCTGAGGCACGGCGCGGGTCTTGATCAGGCCCAGGTCGGTGCCGCAGTGGGCTTCGGTCAGGCACATGGTGCCAGTCCATTCGCCAGCGGTGAGTTTGCTCAGGTAGGTGGCTTTCTGTTCGGCGCTGCCGTGGGCGTGGATCGCCGACATCGCGCCGTGGGTCAGCCCCGGGTACATGCCCCAGGAGGTGTTGCTGGAGCCGATCATTTCGCTGAGCACCAGCCCCAGGGATTGCGGCAAGCCTTGACCGCCGTAGGCCGGGTCGGCTGCCACGCCGTGCCAGCCGCCTTGTACATACTGGGCGAAGGCTTCCTTGAAGCCCTTGGGCGTGGTCACCACGCCTTTGTCGAAATGGCAGCCTTCTTCATCGCCGCTGCGGTTGAGCGGCGCGAGCACGTTCTCGCAGAATTTCGCACCTTCTTCGAGGATCGCGCTGACCATGTCCGGGCTGGCGTCCGTCGCGCCAAGGGCGGCGTAGTGAGCGTGAAAATCAAACACGTTGTCGATCAGAAAGCGCATGTCGCGCAGGGGAGCTTTGTACTCAGGCATGGCAATGTCTCCGGCAGCAGATGGTTTCAACCTACTGCCGGCCACCGCCCCGGACAATCACTGTAGCGCCGCTGAATACAGCACCATCACTCAACCGGCAGCACTCTGCGTGCGTACCGCGCCACGGCGGTTTTGCCCGGCCGCAATCACGCAGTTACGCCCCGCGCCCTTGGCGGCATACAGCGCCTGGTCGGCGGATTTGAGCACCTCTTCGGAGGTGCGGTGCTCGGCCTGGCGCTCGGCCACGCCGATGCTGATGGTCACCGAGACACTCGACGCACCGCTGCCCGCGCGCCGCTGGCGACCTTGCAGGTCATCCTGCGGGCGGTCCGGGTTGCGCAGCTTGATGTCGTAGTTGGCGATGATCTCGCGGATTTCTTCCAGGTGCGGCATGCATTCATCCAGGGTCTTGCCGGCAAACACCACGGCGAACTCTTCACCGCCATAACGGTAGGCGCGTCCGCCGCCATTGACCTTCGACAGCTTGCTGGCGACCAGGCGCAGCACCTGGTCGCCGACATCGTGGCCATGGGTGTCGTTGAAGCGCTTGAAGTGATCGACGTCGCTCATCGCCAGCACATAGTTGCGCCCCAGTCGCTGCATGCGCTCATTGAGTGCGCGGCGCCCCGGCAGGCCGGTCAACTCGTCACGGAACGCCATCTGATACGCCTCGTGGGCCACCGCGGCCGCAATCATCAGCATCACCTGGCTGCACATGATGTTCAGGGTGAACGGCAGGATAAACGTCTGCGGCAACATCCAGAACAATCCCACCAGCCCCACCATCTGCGCCGCGTGCAGCGGGCGCGGCTGGTACCAGTATTGCGCCGCCAGGGTCAGGAAACCGATCAGGAACATCGGGTACGACAGCTGGATCAGGCTCATCCAGGCGCCATGCAGCGCCGGCCAGCGAATTTCCGCCAGCCAGTTCAGCAGCGCCTGGGGATAACTTTGCTCCAGCGCCAACGCGACGCTGCCGACCGCCAGCAGCACCGCACAGCGCGCGACAAAATCACGGAACAAGTGGGTTTTTTCCTGCCACAGCCCATAGAGGCCGAACAGCAGCGGCAGCAACAGGCAGCACAAGTGGAACACCACCGCGGCGTCTTCGCGCACGCGGCCGTTGTCGCGGTAGTAGTCGGTCTGGGTGTCGAGCAGGAAGTAGGCGATGTACACCGTGATCATCAGGAACAGTTCACGCTGGCGACGATAGACCGCGCAATACGAACCGCCGAGCAACAGCACCAGGGTCGGCAACACGTTGAACAGCGAGGTGAAGAAGACGTTGAGGTCCTTGACATACGCAGCCGAGAGCCCGGCCAGTAACAGCAGCAATGAAGGGAGGAAATGACTGAAACGTAAAGCGGACGCGCGTGACAAGGGTAAAACTCCGACCCGCCAGGAATGATGGCACTGTGCCTTACTCCAGACAGTTAAACATACCCTGCCCGGCCTGTATCACATTGCCATCACTGTAACGGCAGCCAATCGCAATCCCTGAGCGCCCCGCTGCGTTTTTTCTCGGCAAAAAAAAACCGTCGCCCCCAACAGGAGCGACGGTTTTTCAAGTGGGCTCGGTGAGGCTTAGTAAGCCAGGCCGAAGTCCTCTTCTTTCATGTCCATCAGGTTGTTGGCGCCCGACAGCATGGTGGCCATGTGAGTACGGGTACGCGGCAGGATGCGCTGGAAGTAGAAGCGCGCGGTCTGCAGCTTGGCGGTGTAGAACGCCGCTTCGCTGGTGCCGGCGGCCAGTTTTTCGGCCGCCAGGCGTGCCATGTCGGCCCAGAAGTAAGCCAGGCAGGCGTAACCGGAGTACATCAGGTAGTCCACCGACGCGGCACCGACTTCTTCACGGTCTTTCATCGCCGCCATGCCAACCTTCATGGTCAACTCGCCCCACTCTTTGTTCAGCGCGGCCAGCGGTGTCACGAACTCTTTGACCGCTTCGTTGCCTTCGTTGGCCTGGCAGAACTTGTGGACGATCTTGGTGAAGCCCTTCAGCGCTTCGCCTTGGGTCATCAGTACTTTACGGCCGAGCAGGTCCAGCGCCTGGATGCCGGTGGTGCCTTCGTACAGCATCGAAATGCGGCTGTCGCGCACGTTCTGCTCCATGCCCCACTCGGCGATGAAGCCGTGACCGCCGTAGATCTGCACGCCGTGGTTGGCGGACTCGAAGCCGACTTCGGTCATGAACGCCTTGGCGATCGGGGTCATGAAGGCCAGCAGGCCATCGGCCTGTTTCTTGGCTTCGTCGTCGGTGCCGTACTTGACGATGTCCACTTGCTTGGCGGTGAAGTACACCATCGCACGGTTACCTTCGGCGAAGGCTTTCATGGTCAGCAGCATACGGCGCACGTCGGGGTGGACGATGATCGGATCGGCCGCTTTGTCCGGCGCTTTCGGGCCGGTCAGGGAACGCATTTGCAGGCGATCGCGAGCGTATTTCAGGCCGCCCTGGAAGCCGATCTCGGCGTGGGCCAGGCCTTGCAGCGCGGTGCCCAGGCGAGCGGTGTTCATAAAGGTGAACATGCAGTTCAGGCCTTTGTTCGCCGGGCCGATCAGGAAACCGGTGGCTGCGTCGAAGTTCATCACGCAGGTGGCGTTACCGTGGATGCCCATCTTATGTTCCAGGGAACCGCAGGTCACCGCGTTGCGCGCACCGATCGAGCCATCGGCGTTCGGCAGGAATTTGGGCACGATGAACAGCGAGATGCCTTTGGTACCGGCCGGTGCGTCCGGCAGGCGGGCCAGGACGATATGGACGATGTTGTCGGCCATGTCGTGTTCGCCGGCCGAGATGAAGATCTTGGTGCCGGAGACTTTGTAGGTGCCGTCGGCCTGAGGTTCGGCCTTGGTGCGCAGCATGCCCAGGTCGGTGCCACAGTGAGGCTCGGTCAGGCACATGGTGCCGGTCCATTCGCCCGACACCAGCTTGGTCAGGTAGGCGTCTTGTTGCTCGGGGGTGCCGTGCTCGGAGATGGTGTTCATCGCGCCATGGGACAGGCCTGGGTACATGCCCCACGACCAGTTGGCTTCGCCGACCATTTCGCTGACCGCCAGGCCCAGGGATTCCGGCAGGCCTTGGCCACCGTGCTCCACGTCATGGGCCAGGCTCGGCCAGCCGCCTTCAACGAACTGTTTGTAGGCTTCTTTGAAACCAGTAGGGGTCTTAACGCCTGACTCGCTCCAGGTACACCCTTCGATGTCACCCACGCGGTTCAACGGTGCCAGTACTTGCTCACAAAACTTGGCGCCTTCTTCGAGAATGGCGTCAACCATGTCCGGAGTAGCGTCCTGGCAAGCCGGCAGGCTTTGATAATGCGCTTCATAGCCGAGCAGTTCGTCACGAACGAAGCGAATATCACGCAAGGGGGCCTTGTAGTCAGGCATAGCGATAAACCTCTGCTGATGTGTCTGGGATGAACAACCGCGTGGGATTTGTTATGGCGGTCAAACAGGTGTTTGAAACATACGTTTACCACCTGGGGATGTCAAGCGTCGTCCCGCTGCCGTTTGTCATGACACCGCTCAAGAGCGCGCACGACGATGCCTGCGGCGAGGCGCCACAAGGGTTATCGGGAAAAAGGCGAAGGTGCAGGCGCGAGCGGTGTGCCTGGCACACCGCGTTGCTTCAGGGGGTCAGGCGAAGGTGTCGATCAACGTGCCGAGCATTTCATCGGAAGCCTTGGCGACTTTCGCGCCCAGCTCCACCTGAAACTTGCCTTGGGCCATTTCGACCATATTGCTCGCCGAGTTGGTCGGCTGGGCGCGGTCATTGGCCCGTAGCAGGTCGCTCTGGGCGTCCGACGGCTGGGTAGTGGCGGTGCTGGCAATCCTGCCGGCGGCCTGGTCGACGCGGCTCTGCCCGGTTTGAATGGTACTCAGGCCTGAATAAAACGCACTGCTGCCAGAGATTTCCATGGCGTGGACCTGCTGAGAGAATCGTGAAGTTGAATTGAAACAGACATCCTGGCAAAAGGCCCGTCAAAAACGCTAATGGCATAATGCCTTATCGATAGCCAAAATCAGTCAAGCAAGTCCAAGTGCAGGTACTCAGCCACCGCGTCGCTGCTGGCGTGCTTGAGTTTGGGCACCCGGCCCAGGCACGGCGCGGGCAAGCGTTCGGCCAGGGTGGCGAGGTTTTCTTCCAGACGAGAGGTCTTCGGCTCGATGATATTCGCCACCCAACCGGCCAGCGGCAGGCCATCGCGTGCGATCGCTTCGGCGGTGAGCAGGGCATGGCTGATGCACCCCAGGCGCACGCCCACCACCAGGATCACCGGCAATTGCAGCGCCATGGCCAGGTCGGACAGGTTGTCCTGGTCGGCCAACGGCACGCGCCAGCCGCCCGCGCCTTCGATCAGGGTGAAATCCGCTTTTCGCGCCAGGATCTGTTGCATGGGTTTGAGCAGCGATTGCACCGTCAGCGCAACGCCCGCCTCGCGCGCAGCCAGGTGCGGCGCGATGGCCGGCTCGAACGCCACCGGGTTGACCTCGGCATAACTCAACGGCAACGAACACTCGGCCAGCAGTGCCAGCGCATCGGCGTTGCGCAAGCCTTTGGCGGTGACCTGGCAACCGGAAGCCACCGGCTTGCCGGCGGCGGTGCTTTTGCCGGCCAGGCGCGCGGCATGCAGCAGGCCGGCGGCGATGGTGGTCTTGCCGACATCGGTATCGGTGCCGGTGATGAAATAAGCGGCGTTCATAGAGGTTTCTCCAGTACGGCGTACACCACTTGGTAGGTGGCCGGCAGGCCCTGGGCCTGGCGGAACTGCTCGTAGGCGTCGATCAGTGCAACAATCCGCGCGCGGCCCGTCAACCCTCCCGGCCGCCCCGGGTTGAGATTGTGCGCGCCAAGCGCTTTCAATTCGTGGGTCAGGCTGCGCACATCCGGGTAATGCAACACATGAGCACGCCGCTCCAGGCTCCGCACCTTGAAGTCACTGGCCGCGCACAGCTGTTGATAGGCTTCGAAGCTGCGGAAGCGGTTGACGTGGACCCGCCCGTCCACCGCCCGCCAGCTTTCGCGCAACTCGTCCAATGTGCCCACGCACAAGCTGGCGAACGCCAGCACGCCGCCCGGCTGCAGCACGCGATGGGCTTCGCTGAGCACCGCCGCGAAATCCGCGCACCATTGCACCGCCAGGCTGGAGAAAATCAACCCGCAGCTGGCCGCCTGCAACGGCAGGCGCTCGGCGTCACCGGCGATGAAATGCTGCGCGCCGCCCAACGGCCGCGCATGGTCGAGCATGCCTTGGGCAATATCCAGCGCCACGCCTTGGCCGGCCGGCAGCCGTTCGCCCAGCACGCGGCTGAAATAACCGGTGCCGCAGCCCATGTCCAACCAGCGCTGCGCACTGCAGGCCGGCGGCAGACGGGTCAGCAATTCATGCCCCACCGCGCGCTGCAACTCGGCCACGCTGTCGTAACTGGCGGCGGCACGGGAAAAGGAGGCCGCCACCTGGCGCTTGTCCGGCAACGCGCCTGGCAGGCAGGCATGGGCTAAATCAGTCATCAACGCACTCGTGCAAAAAAGCCTGGATGGCCCCCGCTACACCGTGGGGGTCCTCCAGGAGAAAAGCGTGGCCGGCCTGTTCAATCAGGCCGATTTCGACATCGGGCAGCAGGCTCAGCAGGTCGCTGGCGGCTTCGGCGGGCACCAATTCATCCAGGCCCGCGAACAGGTGCAATTGCGGGCCGCGGAAGGCCACCAAGGCGTCGCGGGTATCCAGTTGGGCAAGCAGCTCGAGGCCGCTCATCAACACGTCCGACGGCGTCTGTGGTGCCGCGCTGGCCAACAGACGCGCCAAGCCGCGCGGGTCCGCGGCGCCTTTGGCGCACAACAGGCCGAAGCGCTTGAGGGTGACCGGGGCGTCGGCGTGGCAACCGGCGAGGAACGCCTCGAAGGTTGCGCCGGGCATCGCGTTCGGCCAGCCATCACGGGCGACGAAACACGGGTTGCTCGCCAGGGTCAGCAACCCACAACAACGCTCGCCGCGCCGCGCGGCCAGCTCGGAAGCGAGCATGCCGCCCAACGACCAGCCACCGAGCCAGGCGTTGTCCGGCAGGCTCGCGTCGAGTTCGTCGAGCCATTCATCCAGGTCGCTGGAGGCCAACGCCGGCAACGGCTCGACCTGTACGCGCAGGTGTTCGTTCAGGCCGTGCAGGGCGGCGACCAACGGTTCCAGCGGCGACACGCCGAGGCCCCAGCCGGGCAGCAGGATCAAGCGATCACGCATGGTCGGGCTCCGTCGTACCGGACAAGCGGAAACACGCTTCCAATGCGTTTAACAATAGCTGCACCTGCGCCGCGCTGTGGGCCGCGGTCAGCGTCACGCGCAAACGGGCGCTGCCGGCGGGCACGGTGGGCGGGCGGATCGCGGTGACCATCAGGCCGCGCTCGCGCAACATCCGCGACAACGCCATGGCCTTGGCACTGTCGCCGATCAGGATCGGCTGAATCGGCGTGAAGCTGTCCATCAGCGTCAGGCCGATCTGCTCGGCGCCGTGACGGAACTGGCGGATCAGGCCGTTGAGGTGCTCGCGCCGCCAATGCTCGGTGCGCAGCAGCTCCAGGCTTTTCAGGGTGGCGCAGGCCAGGGCCGGGGGTTGGCTGGTGGTGTAGATGTAGGGCCGGGCGAACTGGATCAGGCTTTCGATCAAGTCATCACTGCCCGCGACAAAGGCGCCAGCAGTGCCGAACGCTTTGCCCAGGGTGCCGACCAGCACCGGCACATCCGCCTGGCTCAGGCCGAAATGCTCGACGATACCGCCGCCGTTCGCGCCCAACGGGCCGAAACCATGGGCGTCGTCCACCATCAACCAGGCGCCTTTGGCCCGCGCTTCACGGGCCAGCGCCGGCAAGTCGGCGAGGTTGCCGTCCATGCTGAACACGCCATCGGTGACCACCAGGGTATTGCCGGTGGCTTTCTCCAGGCGCTTGGCCAGGCTGGCGGCGTCGTTGTGCAGGTAGCGATTGAAGCGCGCCCCGGACAGCAGGCCGGCATCCAGCAATGAAGCATGGTTGAGGCGGTCTTCCAGCACCGTATCGCCCTGCCCCACCAGCGCCGTGACCGCGCCGAGGTTGGCCATGTAACCGGTGGTAAACAACAACGCACGCGGGCGTCCGGTGAAGTCGGCCAGGGCTTCTTCCAGCGCATGGTGCGGCGTGGCATGCCCGACCACCAGGTGCGAAGCGCCACCGCCCACGCCCCAACGGGACGCACCGGCACGCCAGGCCTCGATCACCTGCGGGTGATTGGCCAGGCCCAGGTAATCGTTACTGCAGAACGCCAGTAACGGTTGACCGTCCACCACCACTTCCGGGCCTTGCGGGCTGTCCAGCAGAGGGCGTTGGCGGTAAAGGTGTTCGGCACGACGGGCAGCGAGACGCGCGGCGAGATCGAAAGACATGCAGGCCTCGGCAGATCAGAGAAATGTAAGACAGGGCGCGATCCCCTGTGGGAGTTGGCTTACCTGCGATAGCGGCAGGACTGTCACCACCGAAGTGTCAGAAAGACCGCTATCGCAGGCAAGCCAACTCCCACATTTGGATCGCCGTGGTGCTTTAAACCGCGGCGTTGTAGAACTGCTCGCTGCTTTTCTGTTCCACCAACGCTTGCTCGATCGCCGCCTGGTGGACTTCGTCGGCGTGCTCTTCCCGCGCTTCCGGCAAGATGCCCAGGCGCGAGAACAGTTGCATGTCCTTGTCGGCCTGCGGGTTGGCGGTGGTCAGCAGTTTGTCGCCGTAGAAGATCGAGTTGGCGCCAGCAAAGAACGCCAGGGCCTGCATCTGCTCGTTCATCGCCTCACGGCCGGCCGACAGGCGCACATGGGACTGCGGCATCAGGATGCGCGCCACCGCCAGCATGCGGATAAAGTCGAACGGGTCGATCTCCTCGGCGTTTTCCAGCGGCGTGCCGGCCACCTTCACCAGCATATTGATCGGCACCGATTCCGGATGCTCCGGCAGGTTGGCCAGCTGGATCAGCAGGTTGGCGCGGTCGTCGAGGGACTCGCCCATGCCGAGAATGCCGCCGGAGCAGATCTTCATCCCCGAATCGCGCACATAGGCCAGGGTTTGCAGGCGCTCGGCGTAGGTGCGGGTGGTGATGATCGAGCCGTAGAACTCCGGCGACGTGTCGAGGTTGTGGTTGTAGTAGTCGAGGCCGGCCTGGGCGAGGGCTTCGGTCTGGTCCTGGTCGAGACGGCCGAGGGTCATGCAGGTTTCCAGGCCCATGGCCTTCACGCCTTTGACCATCTGCAGCACGTAGGGCATGTCTTTGGCCGACGGATGTTTCCACGCCGCGCCCATGCAGAAGCGGGTCGAACCGATGGCCTTGGCGCGGGCCGCCTCTTCGAGGACCTTCTGCACTTCCATCAGCTTTTCTTTTTCCAGGCCGGTGTTGTAGTGGCCCGACTGCGGACAATATTTGCAATCTTCCGGGCAGGCGCCGGTCTTGATCGACAGCAGGGTCGACACCTGCACACGGTTCGCATCGAAATGCGCGCGGTGTACGGTCTGCGCCTGGAACAACAGGTCATTGAACGGTTGCACGAACAGTGCTTTGACTTCGGCCAAGGACCAATCGTGACGCAGGGTGGCAGTGGTGCTGGCGCTCATGGGCGATTCCTTGATTATGCTTTGGCAAACGCTGCGGGAAGGGCAATACCCACAGGCACGACACGGATGCTCGGCATATTTAAGGAAGATTCATGCACTGTCAACCTGGATACAAACACCAAGTTTACATATGGTCAAAAAACGTACAGTACTGTTTAATCTGCGATGAAGCCACTGAGTCGGCCGATTGTGTGTGCAACGCCTGCGAAACCGAGCTGCCCTGGCTGATGGAGCAGTGCGAGGTCTGCGCCCTGCCCCTGCCGCTGGACGGTCTGATCTGCGGCCAATGCCAGAAACACCCGCCAGCCTTTAAACAGGTCATTGCCGCCTGGCGCTACAGCTTCCCCGTCGATAGCCTGATCAGCCGCTTCAAGCATCAGGCGCGCTGGCCCCTCGGGCATCTGCTGGGGCGCTTGCTGGGACGCCATCTGCAACACCGCTTCGACAACGCCGAACTGCCGCGCCCCGACTGCCTGCTGCCGGTGCCCATGGCGCGCAAACGCCTGCGCGAGCGCGGTTATAACCAGGCGTTGATGCTGGCACGCTGGCTCAGCGCCGAACTGCACATTGCCTACAATGAACACCTGTTGTTACGCCCCAGTGAAACCGTCGCGCAACAGGCGCTCGACGCCAAGAGCCGCCAACGCAACCTGCGCGGCGCCTTCAGCCTGGCGCGTGGCATGGCGGTACAGGACCGCCACTTTGCGCTGGTCGACGACGTGCTCACCACCGGTGCGACCGCCCATAGCCTGGCACGTCTGTTGATGGAGGCCGGAGCGCGGCAGGTCGACGTGTACTGCCTGGCGCGCACGCCCAAACCGGGTGCCTGACTTGACTCCGGCCGGCCTTGCCCGCAACGTTCCGCTCATCTCATCGAAGCGTAACCCCATGTCTCTGCCGACCTCCCTCAGCCAACACATCATCCGTCGCCCGCAGCGCATCGCTTTGCTCGCGCATATCGCCGAGCAGGGCTCGATCACCCGCGCGGCGAAAAGCGCCGGCTTGAGCTACAAAGCGGCCTGGGACGCCATCGACGAACTGAACAACCTCGCGCAAAAACCGTTGGTGGAACGCAGCGTCGGCGGCAAGGGCGGCGGCGGCGCCAGGCTGACGGCCGAAGGCGAGCGCGTGCTGCGCCTCTATCAGCGCCTGCAAGTGTTACAGGCCGAAGTGCTCGGCTCGGACGAAGCCGCCAGCGACTTCAACCTGCTGGGCCGCCTGATGCTGCGCACCAGTGCGCGCAACCAACTGCATGGCCAGGTCGTCGCCATCGAGCGTCATGGCCGCAATGATCTGATCCGCCTGCAACTGGCCGGCGGCCTGAGCCTGAGCGCGCAGATCACCCACGACAGCACGCAACGGCTGGAGCTGGAAGCCGGTGTCGAAGTGGTCGCCCTGATCAAGGCCGGCTGGCTGGAGGTGTGTGCCAGCCAGCACCCAGAAACACCTGGACACAATTGCCTGATCGGCAACGTCGACGTCATTCTCGACGCCGAGGACGGCCCCAGCGAAGTGCGAATCGCCCTGCCCAACGGCCAGGTACTTTGCGCCCTGGCCCAGCCCCACGCGCTCAAGGCCCTGGGTGCCGCCGAAGGCCAGCCGATCCAGGTGCAATTCGCGCCGAGCAATGTATTGCTCGGCACGCCCGTCTAAGCGCCGGGCCTGCTGCGCCCGCCGTCAAACTGCAACAATTTCGTCATGCCCGCTCCTTATGGTGTCTGCAAAAACCGCAGGGAGCCTGACATGAGCCTATTAGAAGAAAACCAAGCCACCGACCTCGAACAGATGGTCGGCCTCACCCGCCGCCGCTTCATCGGCGCCGGTGCCCTGTGCGGAGCCGCGATGTTCCTCGGCGGCAACCTGCTGACCCGCAGCGCGCTGGCCGTGAACGCCGCCAACGCCAGCCCGCTGCTGGGGTTCGCCAGCATCGCCGCTGCCACCAGCGACAGCATCACCCTGCCGCCCGGCTACAGCGCCTCGGTGCTGATCAGTTGGGGCCAGCCGCTGCACAAGAATGCCCCGGCGTTCGACCCGTCCGGCAACGGCACGGCCAAGGCCCAGGAGCAGCAGTTCGGTGACAACAACGATGGCATGAGCCTGTTCGCCTTCCCCGGCGACGACAACCGCGCGCTGATGGCGATCAATAACGAATACACCAACTACCGCTACCTCTTCGCCCACGGCGGCGCGCCGCAATCGGCCGAAGACGTGCGCAAGGCCCAGGCCAGCGAAGGTGTGTCGGTGATCGAAGTGCGCCGCCAGGGCGACACCTGGCAGTTCGTCCAGGACTCGCGCTACAACCGGCGCATCCACGGCAACTCGCCGATCCGCCTGAGCGGCCCGGCGGCCGGCCATGACTGGCTGAAAACCAGCGCCGACAAATCCGGCAAAAAAGCCCTCGGCACCTTCCAGAACTGCGCCAACGGCAAGACGCCGTGGGGCACTTATCTGACGTGCGAAGAGAACTTCACCGACTGCTTCGGCAGCAGCAACCCACAACAAACCTTCGACGCCGGGCAAAAGCGCTACGGCGTGGTGGCGGCGAGCAAAGAGATCAACTGGCACCTGCACGACCCGCGTTTCGATATGGCCAAGAATCCCAACGAACTCAATCGCCATGGCTGGGTGGTGGAAATCGACCCGTTCGACCCGCACTCCACCCCCGTCAAACGCACCGCCCTCGGCCGCTTCAAGCATGAAAACGCAGCCCTCGCGGAAACCCGCGACGGCCGCGCCGTGGTGTACATGGGCGACGACGAGCGCGGCGAATTCATCTACAAGTTCGTCAGCCGCGACCCGATCGACCACCAGAACCCCAAGGCCAACAAAGACCTGCTCGACCATGGCACGTTGTTTGTGGCGATCTTCGACGCTGGCGACGGCAACGCCGACCACCCCAAGGGCAACGGCCAGTGGGTCGAGTTGACCCATGGCAAGAACGGCATCGACGCCAGCACCGGTTTCGCCAGCCAGGCCGAAGTGCTGATCCATGCACGCCTGGCTGCCAGTGTGGTGAAAGCCACGCGCATGGACCGCCCGGAATGGATCGTGGTCAGCCCCACCGACGGCCAGGTCTATTGCACCCTGACCAACAACGCCAAGCGCGGCGAAGACGGCCAGCCGGTCGGTGGGCCCAACCCACGCGAGAAAAACGTCTACGGCCAGATCCTGCGCTGGAAGCCCAACGCCGATAACCACGGCGCCGCCGATTTCACCTGGGATCTGTTTGTGGTCGCGGGCAACCCCGGCGTGCATGCCGGTACGCCGAAGGGCGGCTCGTCGAACATCAACCCGCAGAACATGTTCAACAGCCCCGATGGCCTGGGTTTCGACAAAGCCGGGCGCCTGTGGATTCTGACCGACGGTGACTACAGCAACGGCGGCGACTTCGCCGGCATGGGCAATAACCAGATGCTCTGCGCCGACCCCAACACTGGGGAAATCCGCCGTTTCATGGTCGGGCCGGTGGCGTGCGAGGTGACGGGGATCAGCTTCTCGCCGGATCAGAAGACCTTGTTCGTGGGGATTCAGCATCCCGGCGAAACCGGTGGTTCGACGTGGCCGGAGCATCTGCCCAATGGCAAGCCGCGTTCGTCGGTGATGGCGATTCGGCGGGATGATGGTGGGATCGTGGGCGCCTGACAGACCGCTATCGGGGGCAAGCCCCCTCCCACATGTTGATTTGTGAATACCTTCAACTGTGAGAGGGGGCTTGCCCCTGCCACATGTTGAGTTGTGAATACCTTCAACTGTGGGAGGGGCTTGCCCCTGCCACATGTTGAGTTGTGAATACCTTCAACTGTGAGAGGGGGCTTGCCCCTGCCACATGTTGAGTTGTGAATACCTTCAACTGTGAGAGGGGGCTTACCCCTGCCACATGTTGATTTGTGAATACCTTCAACTGTGGGAGGGGGCTTGCCCCTGCCACATGTTGATTTGTGAATACCTTCAACTGTGAGAGGGGGCTTGCCCCTGCCACATTTTGATTTGTGAATACCTTCAACTGTGGGAGGGGGCTTACCCCTGCCACATGTTGATTTGTGAATACCTTCAACTGTGAGAGGGGGCTTGCCCCTGCCACATGTTGATTTGTGAATACCTTCAACTGTGAGAGGGGGCAAGCCCTCTGCCACATTTTGATTTGTGAATACCTTCAACTGTGGGAGGGGGCTTGCCCCCGATAGCAATGGCACAGCCGCCCCCTATCTCAAGCCCGGTGCGTTACCATACCCGGCCGGACGCGGCGCCCTGCTGCGCGCAGGAGTTCGCATGGCCCATCCGTTTGAAACACTCACCCCCGACCTGGTGCTCGATGCTGTCGAAAGTATCGGCTTCCTCAGCGACGCACGCGTATTGGCGCTCAACAGCTACGAAAACCGTGTGTATCAAGTGGGCATCGAAGACGCCGAGCCGCTGATCGCCAAGTTCTACCGGCCGCAGCGCTGGACCAACGAAGCGATCCTCGAAGAACACAGCTTCACCTTCGAGCTGGCCGAGTGTGATGTGCCGGTGGTCGCGCCGATGATCCATAACGGCTCAAGCCTGTTCGAACACGCCGGGTTCCGCTTCGCCCTGTTCCCGCGCCGTGGCGGCCGGGCGCCGGAGCCGGGCAATCTGGACCAGCTCTATCGCCTTGGCCAGTTGCTCGGGCGCTTGCACGCGGTCGGCGCGACCCGCCCGTTCGAACACCGCGAAGCCCTGGGCGTGAAGAACTTCGGCCACGACTCCCTGACCACCCTGCTCGAAGGCAACTTCATTCCCAAAAGCCTGCTGCCGGCCTACGAGTCCGTGGCCCGCGACCTGCTCAAGCGTGTGGAAGAGGTGTACAAGGCCACGCCGCACAAGAACATCCGCATGCACGGCGATTGCCACCCCGGCAACATGATGTGCCGCGACGAGATGTTCCACATCGTCGACCTCGATGACTGCCGCATGGGCCCGGCCGTACAGGACCTGTGGATGATGCTCGCCGGCGACCGTCAGGAATGTCTGGGCCAGCTGTCGGAGTTGATGGACGGCTACCAGGAGTTCCACGATTTCGACCCACGCGAACTGGCGCTGATCGAACCGCTGCGGGCCCTGCGCCTGATGCACTACAGCGCCTGGCTGGCGCGGCGCTGGGATGACCCGGCGTTCCCCCACAGCTTTCCGTGGTTCGGCAGTGAGCGGTATTGGGGTGATCAGGTGTTGGCGTTGCGCGAACAGTTGTCGGCGCTCAACGAAGAACCGCTGAAACTGTTCTGACGGCGTTGCTTCCTGTGGGAGGGAGCAAGCCCCTCCCACATAAAGCACTGCAGGCCCCACGAGCGGACAAATATCCTTACAATCGCGCTTTGTTAGCTGCCTAAGCAAGGATTCTGCAATGCACGCCGCCAACCCCCGCAAGGGCTACATCCTGGGCCTGAGCGCCTATGTCATCTGGGGTCTGTTCCCGCTCTATTTCAAAGCCATCGCCAGTGTCCCCGCCGCCGAAATCATCGTACACCGTGTGCTCTGGTCGGCGCTGTTCGGCACGCTGTTGCTGATGGTCTGGAAACACCCCGGCTGGTTCCGCGAACTGCGCGATAACCCGCGGCGCCTGGCGATCCTGGCGCTCAGCGGGGCGTTGATTGCGGCTAACTGGCTGACCTATGTGTGGTCGGTGAACAGCGGACGCATGCTCGAAGCCAGCCTGGGTTACTACATCAACCCGCTGGTGAACGTGTTGCTCGGCATGCTGCTCCTCGGCGAACGCCTGCGCCGCCTGCAATGGCTCGCCGTCGGTCTCGCCGCCGCGGGGGTGGCGCAACAGGTGTGGCAGGTGGGCAGTTTGCCGTGGGTGTCGCTGGCGCTGGCGCTGACCTTCGGTTTCTATGGCCTGATCCGCAAGCAGGCGCCGGTCAAGGCACTGCCGGGGCTGGTGGTGGAAACCTGGATGTTGGTGCCGATCGCCGTCGCCTGGTTGCTGTTCAACCCGTCGGCGCACAGCGCGCAGCTGGCATTCTGGAGTACGTCCGAAGCCTGGTGGCTGGTGGCCGCCGGCCCGGTGACGCTGATCCCACTGGTGTGCTTCAACGCCGCCGCACGGCATTTGCCCTACACCGCCCTGGGCTTTTTGCAGTACGTGGCGCCGACCCTGGTACTGCTCGAAGCGGTGCTGCTGTTTGGTGAACAACTGGCAACCAGCACGCTGATCGCCTTCGCGTTTATCTGGGCCGGCCTGGTGGTCTACAGCCTGGACGCCTGGCTGACCGTGCGCAAACGCTGATCAAATAACGTACAAACTTCTGCAAGCCACGGCCCGCATGGCTTGCAGAGAACCACCCCAAGGTTATCCACAACCTGATCCCCGCCATTTGTGTACAAGCCCTTGAAACTGCTCGTTTTTTGCTCAGGTGACGGAGACGCACGGCCGGCGTGGCCTGGCGCCGGGTCTCTACAGGTTATCCACAGGCCCATGCAAGATTTCCATGCATAACCTTGTGGGTGGTTATTCCTCGCGGCGCAGTTCCAACTCCACCATCAAGTCGTCGGCCAGGGTTTCCAGGGCCGCTTGCAGGGTGTCCAGCGCCAAGCCAGACGGCACCGCCAGTGATGCATCGGCGTGGAACAGCGGATCGCCGCTCATCGGCGCCGGGCGCACGTCGGTACTCAAGCGTTCGAGGTTCACCCCCTGCTTGCTCAACAGCGCGGTGATCTCACGCACGATCCCCGGCCGGTCGTTACCTACCAGCGTCATGGTGATCGGTTTGGACGCCGCCGCCTGCCCGGCGCCGCTCTCGCCCACCAGCACGCGGATGCCGTGTGTGGATAAGTCCTCCAGCGCATTCACCAGGGCCTGACGGTTCTCGGCGGGAACGCTGACCCTCAGAATCCCGGCAAACTGCCCGGCCATGTGCGCCATGCGGCTCTCCAGCCAGTTGCCGCCGTGGGCCGCGATGTTCTGCGCAATGCGTTCAACCAGGCCGGGTTTGTCGGCGGCAATGATAGTGAGTACAAGATGGTCCATGGCGAAGCCCTCTGGAATTCAATCTACAAGGTGGACGCAGATGCCCACGAAAACAAATCGTGTACCATTTTTATATTTATCTGGAACAATCCATCTGTTTCTTGAGAACATCCCAGACCCCACTGTGACCATACGACCAAAGTGGGTCGCTAAACGACGTATTTAGTCTAATTTTCACAAGCGCAAGTCATCATGTAGTATGCGCAATCGCGCACTACATAACGTTGGGTCGATGTCTGCCACGGCAACCATGCTCCGCGACACAGCCTGCCCAGCCGCCTTCACAGGCATGTACCGGCGCAGCGTGCCCGCGGTTTAAATGGCCAGAGGCTTCATTGGTAAATTGAAAAGCTGAAAAGCGCATAAGCTCCGCAGAGTGAGGCAAGCAATGACTGAACACGTTCAAGTCGGTGGCCTGCAGGTCGCCAAAGTCCTGTTCGACTTCGTGAACAACGAAGCCATTCCCGGTACCGGCATCACTGCCGACCAGTTCTGGGCCGGTGCCGACAAGGTCATCCACGACCTGGCACCGAAGAACAAAGCCCTACTCGCCAAACGCGACGATTTCCAAGCGCGGATCGACACCTGGCACCAGACTCACGCCGGCCAGGCGCATGACCCGGTGGCCTACAAAGCCTTCCTGCAAGATATCGGATACCTGCTGCCAGAAGCCGCAGACTTCCAGGCCTCGACCCAAAACGTCGATGACGAAATCGCCCGCATGGCCGGCCCCCAGCTGGTTGTGCCGGTGATGAACGCCCGTTTCGCCCTCAACGCCTCCAATGCGCGCTGGGGCTCGCTGTATGACGCGCTGTATGGCACCGACGCCATCAGCGAAGCCGACGGCGCCGAAAAGGGCCAGGGCTACAACAAGGTGCGCGGCGACAAGGTCATCGCCTTCGCCCGCGCCTTCCTCGACGAAGCCGCACCGCTCAGCGCCGGCAGCCACGTCGATTCCACTGGCTACAAGATCGTTGACGGCAAACTCGTGGTCAGCCTCAAAGGCGGCAGCAACAGTGGCCTGCGCGACGATGCCCAGTTGATCGGTTTCCAGGGCGACAGCGCCCAGCCGATTGCGATCCTGCTCAAACACAACGGCCTGCATTTCGAAATCCAGATCGATGCCAGCACCCCGGTCGGCCAGACCGATGCGGCCGGCGTCAAAGACGTGCTGATGGAAGCCGCGCTGACCACCATCATGGACTGCGAAGACTCCGTCGCCGCCGTCGATGCCGACGACAAAGTGGTGATCTACCGCAACTGGCTCGGCCTGATGAAAGGCGACTTGGCCGAAGAAGTGGCCAAAGGCGGCAAGACCTTCACCCGCACCATGAACGCCGACCGCGTCTACACCGGCGTGAATGGCCAGGACGTGACACTGCACGGTCGCTCGCTGCTGTTCGTGCGCAACGTTGGCCACTTGATGACCATCGACGCGATCCTCGACAAAAACGGCAACGAAGTACCGGAAGGTATTCTCGACGGCCTGCTCACCAGCCTGGCGGCGATCCACAGCCTCAACGGCAACAGCAGCCGCAAGAACAGCCGCACCGGCTCCGTGTACATCGTGAAACCAAAGATGCACGGCCCGGAAGAAGCGGCATTCACCAACGAGCTGTTCGGCCGCATCGAAGACGTGCTGAACCTGCCGCGCAACACCCTCAAGGTCGGGATCATGGACGAGGAGCGCCGTACCACGGTCAACCTCAAGGCCTGCATCAAGGCCGCCAGCGAGCGCGTGGTGTTTATCAACACCGGCTTCCTCGACCGCACCGGCGATGAAATCCACACCTCCATGGAAGCCGGCGCGATGGTGCGCAAGGCCGCGATGAAGACGGAAAAATGGATCGGCGCCTACGAAAACTGGAACGTCGATATCGGCCTCGCTACTGGCCTGCAAGGCCGTGCGCAGATCGGTAAAGGCATGTGGGCCATGCCCGACCTGATGGCGGCGATGCTCGAACAGAAAATCGCCCACCCGCTGGCCGGCGCCAACACCGCCTGGGTGCCGTCGCCGACGGCGGCTGCGTTGCACGCGTTGCACTACCACAAGGTCGACGTGTTCGCGCGCCAGGCCGAACTGGCCAAGCGCGAGCGCGCGTCGCTGGACGATATCCTGACCATCCCGCTGGCGAACAACCCTAACTGGTCGGACGAAGAAATCCGCAACGAGCTGGACAACAACGCCCAGGGCATCCTCGGTTATGTGGTGCGCTGGATCGACCAGGGCGTCGGCTGCTCGAAAGTGCCGGACATCAACGACATCGGCCTGATGGAAGACCGCGCCACCCTGCGCATTTCCAGCCAGCACATCGCCAACTGGCTGCGCCACGGCGTGGTCACTCAGGATCAGGTGATGGAAAGCCTCAAGCGCATGGCGCCGGTGGTAGACCGTCAGAATGCCGGGGATGCGTTGTACCGCCCGCTGGCGCCGGACTTCGATAGCAATATCGCGTTCCAGGCGGCGGTGGAGTTGGTGATTGAAGGCACCAAACAGCCTAATGGTTATACCGAGCCGGTGTTGCATCGCAGGCGTCGGGAGTTCAAGGCTAAAAACGGCCTGTAAATGAAAAAGCCCTGGTCTTGCGATCAGGGCTTTTTCTTTGAGGCTTGTGGTGTCCGGAATGGCCTCATCGGGGGCAAGCCCCCTCCCACAGTTGACCGCGTACATCCTGTGGGAGGGGGCTTGCCCCCGATGAGGCCATTACATACACCGCAAAAATCAGGACCTCATCCCCAACTCGCGCTTGACCATCTTCGCCAACTTCACGCTATCAATCGGCTTGAGCAAAAAGTCCACCACGCTCAAATGCATCGCATCGATCACATCCAGCGCTCCGGCGTTCCCGGACACAACGATGATCGGCAACGCCGCGCGCTCGGATTCGCGCACTTCGCGAATCAACTGGAGGCCGTTGCTCGGCGCCATGCGCAGGTCGGTGATCAGCAACCCAATGGAGCGGCTCGACTTCAAGAGTTTCAAGGCTGCCTCACTACTCTCGGCGGTCATGCAGCGAATCCCGTCCAGGCCCAGGATTTCCGCCAGCAGTTCGCGCGCATCCTTGTCGTCGTCGACGATCAACACGCGTTGTGGCGGTAAATCAGGCTTCAGCATCACAGCGCTCAGCGCTTCGCGCTCGGCATCACTCAAAATATCGTGGTCGGACATACGGTTCTCAGCTAGCTCTCATCAATCTCCCAGCACACTCGTCAGACATCTGCGGAAGGGCGAACAATGTGCACTTCGTCGGAAAGTTTGCCTAGTGGGCGTTCTACGGGGTTTGGACGATCGTCATGTAAGGTTTTTCCCTAGTTATGCGCCGTTTTCATCGACCTAGACTTACGTCCAATGGGCACCCGCCGTGCAGGAGTCGACCATGCAGGACGATAACGACAAAAACATCGCGGTCATTGTTATGAGTAAAGCTGATGCATTCGCCCAGGCGGGAAAAACTGCGGTGTTGCAGAACATCCACGGCACCTTGCAGTTCCTGCAACGCTTCCCGCCGTTCAACCAAATGGAAAACGCGCACCTCGCGTTCCTGGTAGAGCAGTGCCAATTGCGCTTTTATGGCCCCGGCGAAAGCATCCTCAAGCCGTCGGCCGGGCCGGTGGAGCACTTTTACATCGTCAAGCAGGGCCGGGTCATCGGCGAACGGCCGGATTCGGCCGAACCCACCTTTGAGATTGCCACCGGCGAGTGCTTCCCCCTTGCGGCACTGCTGGGCGAACGTGCGACGCGCACCGAGCACAAGGCCGCCGAAGACACCTTCTGCCTGCAACTGAACAAGCCGGCGTTTATCAAGCTGTTCGCGCTGTCCAGCGAGTTCCGCGATTTCGCCTTGCGCGGCGTCAGCAGCCTGCTCGATCAGGTCAACCAGCAAGTGCAGCAAAAAGCCGTGGAAACCCTCGGCACCCAATATTCCTTGAACACCCGCCTCGGTGAGTTGGCCATGCGCCACCCGGTGACGTGCAGCCCGGCTACACCGTTGCGCGAAGCGGTGACGCTGATGCACGAGCAACAGGTCGGCAGCATTGTGATCGTGGATGAGCACAAGGCGCCCCTGGGGATCTTCACCCTGCGCGATCTGCGCCAGGTAGTGGCCGACGGCACCAGCGATTTCACCCTGCCGATCGACGCGCACATGACCCATGCGCCGTTCTTCCTCACCCCGGACCACAGCGCCTTCGACGCCGCCATCGCAATGACCGAGCGGCATATCGCCCACGTGTGCCTGGTCAAAGACCAGCGTCTGTGCGGCGTGGTGTCCGAGCGCGACCTGTTCTCCCTGCAACGCGTGGACCTGGTCCACCTGGCCCGTACCATCCGCAACGCGCCCAAGGTGGAAAACCTGGTGGCGATACGCGGCGAGATCGGCCAGTTGGTGGAGCGCATGCTGGCCCATGGCGCGTCGTCGACCCAGATCACCCACATTATTACCCTGCTCAACGATCACACCGTGTGCCGGGTCATCGAGCTGACCCTCGCCGACAAAGGCGACCCCGGCGTGCCGTTCACCTGGTTGTGTTTCGGCAGCGAAGGCCGGCGCGAGCAGACGCTCTACACCGACCAGGACAACGGCATCCTGTTCGACGCCAAGGACGCCGCCGAAGCGGCTGAGATCCGTGCGCGCCTGCTGCCCCTCGCGCAGCAGATCAACCAGAGCCTGGCGCAGTGCGGCTTCACCTTGTGCAAAGGCAACATCATGGCCGGCAACCCCGAGCTGTGCCTGTCGCGGGCCGAATGGGCGCGACGGTTTGCGGCGTTCATCCGCGAAGCCACGCCGGAGAACCTGCTGGGGTCGACCATCTATTTCGACCTGCGGGTGGTGTGGGGCGATGAACAGGGCTGTGAACAACTGCGCCAGGGCATTCTCGACCAGGTCGCGGATAACCGCCTGTTCCAGCGCATGCTGGCGGAGAACGCCTTGCGCCAGCGCCCGCCGGTGGGGCGCTTCCGCGATTTCGTGCTGACGCGCAAAGGCGGCGAAAAAGCCACCCTCGACCTCAAGGTGCAGGGCCTGACGCCCTTTGTCGACGGCGCGCGCCTGCTGGCCCTGGCCAACGACGTCCACGCCATCAACACCCTGGAGCGCCTGCGCCAGTTGGTGGTCAAGGAAGTGATCGAGCCGCTGGATGGCGCCGCCTATGAAGAGGCGTACCACTTTATCCAGCAAACCCGCATGCAGCAGCACCAATTGCAGATGCGGGAAAACCAGCCGTATTCCAACCGCGTCGACCCCGACAGCCTCAACCACCTGGACCGGCGCATCCTGCGCGAATCCCTGCGCCAGGCCCAGCGCCTGCAAAGCAGCCTGACCGTGCGGTATCAGCTGTGAACTTATTTGGTTGGTTGCGCACGGCCAAACCCCATCTCGACGCAACACAACAGCAGCGCCTGGCGCAGTTACCCCAGCCGGTCGCGCTGGGCGACGCGGCATTGCGCAGCCAGCGCTGGGTGGTGCTGGACCTGGAAACCAGCGGCCTGAACCTCAACCGCGATCAGGTGTTGTCCATCGGTGCGGTGGTGATCGAGGACGGCGCGGTGGATTTTTCCCAGATGTTCGAGCGCACCCTGCAACGCGCCGAAACAAAACTCAGCCCCAGCGTGCTGATCCACGGTCTCGGCCCCAGCGCGATCGCCGCCGGCAGTGACCCGGTGGACGCGTTGCTGGATTTCATGGAGTTCGTCGGCGACAGCCCGTTGCTGGCCTTCCATGCGCGGTTCGATCAACACATGCTGGCCCGGGCGCTCAAGGACAGCCTGGGTTATCGCCTGGCCCATACCTTCCTCGACGTGGCCGACATCGCCCCGCTGCTGTACCCCGAGGCGCTGCTGCGCGAAGCCGGGCTGGACGACTGGATCGACCACTTCCACCTGCAGGTGGGCGAACGCCATCACGCCAGCGCCGACGCCCTGGCCACTGCGGAGCTGATGCTGATCCTGCTCAGCCGCGCGCGCCAGCAGCACATCGACACACCGCGCGCCCTGCAAGCACGTTTGAGCCAATGGAAACGGCGCAAGCAGGCGCCATCGTTTTAATAGCACCGCCGGACAGACGCCAATTGCGCCCGCTGCACGCCTCTGACACAATCGCGAATAATTCTCGTTAGTTTAAACTTGTTTATTCGGTGATGCCTTGTCGTCGGTCCAGACCCCACACAGTGAGCTTGTCGGTGCGTTGTATCGCGACCATCGCGGCTGGCTGCTGGCCTGGCTGCGGCGCAATGTGGCCTGCCCGAGCCGCGCCGAAGACCTGAGCCAGGACACCTTCATGCGCCTGCTCGGCCGCGACGGGTTGCGCGAACCCCGCGAGCCCCGCGCCTTCCTGGTGGCGATCGCCAAAGGCTTGCTGTTCGACTACTTCCGCCGCGCCGCCCTGGAACAGGCCTACCTCAGCGAATTGATGCTGATCCCGCAAAGCGAACAGCCGTCGCCGGAAGACCAGCAACTGATCCTCGAAGACCTCAAGGCCATCGACCGCCTGCTCGGCACGCTGTCGAGCAAGGCCCGCGCCGCGTTCCTCTACAACCGCATCGACGGCCTGGGCCACGCCGACATCGCCCGGCGCCTCGGCGTGTCGGTGCCGCGCGTGCGCCAGTACCTGGCCCAGGGCATCCGTCAGTGCTACATCGCGTTGTATGGCGAGCCGCTGTGAGTGCGATCAGTTGCAAACCGGTGTCAGCCCGGGTGCTGGATGCGGCGATTGCCTGGCAACTGTCCCTCGACTCAGGGGACGGCAGCGCCGTGGAACAGGAGGAGTTCGCCAAATGGCTGGCCAGCGATGCAGAACATGCCCGCGCCTGGCGCCAACTGGGCCTGCTCGACCAGCGCTTCAGCGTGGCCTCGGGCCCGGCGCGGGCGGCGTTGTTGCAGTCACGCGAGGGCATTCGCCAGCGCGTGCGCAAACTCGGCAGCGGCCTGGCGAGTATCGCACTGGTCTGCGGCCTGACCTTGTTTGCCGGGGAGCGTTATGTACCGCTCCACTATTGGCTGGCCGATCAACGCACCGCCACCGGCGAACAACGCACGCTGACACTGGCGGACGGCACGCAGATCAACCTCAACACCCACAGCGCCATCGATGTGCGCTTCGATGAAAAACGCCGGCTGATCGTGTTGCAGGAAGGCGAAATCCTCGTCGAAACCGGCCACAACGATGCGCGCCCGTTCTATGTGCAGACCCGCGACGGCAGCCTGCGCGCGCTGGGCACGCGGTTTATCGTCAAACGCGAGGACGCCGCCACGCGCCTGAGCGTGCTGCAATCGGCGGTGGCCGCGCAACCCGAGGCGCTGCATCAGGAACAGATCTTCAAGGCCGGCCAGCAAGTGCTGATGCGCAGCGACAGCCTCGGCCCGCTGCTCGCCGTCACCCCCGCCACCGACGCCTGGACCCGCGGCATGCTGGTGGTGGACAACGCCCGCCTGGGCGATGTGGTCGAGGAACTGAGCCGTTATCGCCGCGGCTACCTGGGTGTGGATAACGCCGTGGCCGACCTGCGCATCACCGGCAGCTTCCCGCTGCACGACACCACCCTGGCGCTCAACGCGCTGCTGCCGACGCTGCCGGTGCGGATCGAACAGCGCACGCCGTGGTGGGTGACGGTGAAGGGTAGGCCCTAGGTCCGGCGGTGTCTGGGATATTGCTCGCGCGAGCAATCCCGCTCCCACCTTCGACCGCGTTGTATCAGGCTGAACGCGGTCGAAGGTGGGAGCGGGCTTGCCCGCGATGAGGCCCTCAAGAACACCGAATAGCCCCAGGCAACAATTATTTTCCCCAAGCCCTATCACTTTTCGAATCTCGCTCGGCACAGGGGTAATTGCGAATTACTTCCATTCAGGAGCCGCCCCATGTCCCGCACGCTAGACACCTTGTTGCGCCCCAGCCTGTTAGCCGTGGCCATTGCCCTCAGCACCCCGCTGACCAGCAGCGTGCTGATCGCCGCCGAGCAAGCGTCCAGCGTGCGCGCCTACAACCTGCCCGCCGCGCCATTGGCCGCCACCCTGAACCAGATCGCCAGCCAGGCCGGCCTCGCGCTGACCCTCAGCCCGGCACTGGCCGCAGGCAAAACCTCGGCGCCGGTCCAGGGCCAGTTCGACGCCCCGGGCGCACTGCGCGAGGCACTGCGCGGCAGCGGCTTGCAGGTGGAGCAGAGCAGCGCGGGGACTTACACGCTGGTGGCGATTGCGGACGGGGTCGTGGCGTTGCCGCAAACCAGCATCGTTGCCCAGGGCAACACTGAAAGCGCCTGGGGCCCAGTGCAAGGCTACCTGGCGACGCGCACCGCCGCCGGCACCAAGACCGATACCGCGCTGGTCGAAGCACCGCGCTCGATCTCCGTCGCCACCCGCGAGCAGATGCAGGACCGCAACGTGCAGAACCTGGATGACGCCGTCAAATACATGCCCGGCATTGTGTCCGCCAGCTACGGCAGCGACACCCGCTACGACTGGATGCGCGTTCGCGGCTTCGAACCGACCCAATTCCTCGACGGCCTGCCGTTGCCACGCGGTGTGTACGCCAACCCCAAGGCCGAAACCTGGAACCTGGATCGACTCGCCCTGCTGCGTGGCCCAGCCTCCTCGGTCTATGGCCAGACCCCGCCGGGCGGCCTGCTGGACATGGTCAGCCGGCGCCCCAGCGCGGAGTCGAGCCATGCCATTCAAGTGCAGTACGGCAGCGACAACTATCGCCAGATCAATTTCGCCAGCACCGGCAAAATCGATGATGAAGGCCAGTTCCTTTACGGCGTCAGCGGCGTGGTCCGGGATGCTGGCACCCAGGTCGACCACATCGACAACAAGCGCTACAACATCGCCCCCAGCCTGGTCTGGAACATCGACCCCGATACCCAACTGACCTTGCTCTCGCAGTTCACCCGCGACGATACCGGCACCACCAGCCAGTTCCTGCCGATCCAGGGCACCAAGATCAAATCGCCGCTGGGCGAGGTCTCCCACCACAAGAACCTCGGCGATCCGGACTATGAATTTTACGACCGCACCTACTACGCGCTGGGCTATGCGTTCGAGCATCGCTTCAACGATACATGGCAGTTCCGCCAGAACCTGCGCTACACCAAGTCGGAGCTGGCGTTCCAGCAACTGACCGTGGGCTCACTGATCTACGGCCCTGCCGACGCTGCGGGCAACATCGGTCGTTCGTCGACCAACGTTGACGAAAACATCGGCCAATTCGCGGTCGACAACCATTTCCAGGCTGACTTCAACACGGCTGACATCACGCACACGCTGTTGCTGGGGCTCGATCATCAACGCACCGACACTTCGTATCTGTCGATTTTCAGCAGCGCCGGTACGACCAATATCTTCAACCCGACCTACGGCCAGACGATCGTCCGCCCGCCGCGCTCCGACGCGTACTACGACTACAACCAGAAAACCATACAGACCGGCCTCTACGTGCAAGACCAGATGGCCCTCGACAAATGGCGCCTGACCCTCGGCGGGCGTGAAGACTGGGTGCATCAGGGCACCACGTACTTCAACAAGGACGACGCGACCAACACCGACCGCAGTCGGAACTTCAGTGGCAACGCGGCGTTGAGCTATGTCTTCGATTCGGGCTTCGTGCCGTACCTGTCCTACGCCGAGTCCTTCCAGCCGGCGAGCAATGCCAGCGTCGACCCGGTCAAATCGTACAAGCCCACGCAGGGCAAGCAATGGGAACTGGGGGTCAAGTATCAGCCTCCCGGCTCCAACACATTGCTCAGCGCAGCGGTTTACGACCTGACCCAGAAAAACGTGCTGGTCACCAGCTTCGGCGCCGGGGGCGAATCGGTGACCGACCAGACCGGCGAAGTGAAGGTCAAGGGCCTGGAACTCGAAGCCGTGTCTGACGTGAGTGAAAACCTCAAGCTGATAGCCGCCTACACCCTGGCCAAGTCCGAAGTGCAAAAAGGCCAATACAAAGGCAACCGCCTGCAACTGATGCCGAACCAGCAAGCCTCCCTGTGGACGGACTACACCTGGCACAGCGGCATGCTCGACGGTTTCGGCATTGGCGCCGGGGCCCGCTACACCGGCAATACCTATGGCGACCAGGGCAATACCTGGACGGGCAAGGCCAACGCCTACACGGTGTTCGACGCCGCCGTGCATTACGACCTCGGCCGCCTGGACAACAGCCTCAAAGGCGCCTCGCTGAAACTGAACGCGACCAACCTGTTCGACAAGGACTACCTCTCCACCTGTGACGGTTCCTACTGCTACTTCGGCGACCAGCGCAGTGTGGTCGCCAGCGCCACCTACCAGTGGTAAACGACTGAGTTAACCATCCGGCCGCCCCCTGGGGCGGCCCGGGTGTGTCTGAAGGCCAACAAATGAAAAGCCGAACCATCCGCCGCTGGTCCTTTATCCACACCTGGACCAGCCTGATCTGCACCTTGTTCCTGCTGCTGCTCGCCCTTACCGGCCTGCCGTTGATTTTCCACCACGAGCTCGATCACCTGCTGGGCAACGAACCCGAGTTGCAGCAGATGCCCGCCGACACACCACAGCTGAACCTCGAGCAACTGGTGGCCAAAGCCCAGGCGCATCGCCCTGGCGAAGTCATGCAATACCTGGCGTGGGACGAAGACGACCCGCACGGCGTGATCGCGATCATGGCCGCCACCGCCGGCACCGAACCCAATGCGTCGCACACGTTCATGCTCGACGCGCGCACCGGCGCAACCGTGGAGATGCCGTCGGCCAACGGCGGCTTGACGCTGTTCCTGCTGCGCCTGCATGTGGATATGTTCGCCGGCCTGCCGGGCAAGTGGCTGCTGGCGTTCATGGGCCTGTTGTTTGTGCTGGCGATTGTCTCGGGCACGCTGCTTTACCTGCCGTTCATGCGCCGCTTGACGTTCGCCACCGTGCGCCAGGACAAATCCACCCGCCTGCGTTGGCTCGACCTGCACAACCTGATCGGCGTGGTCACCCTGACCTGGGCGCTGGTGGTCGGCGTGACCGGCGTGATCAGCGCCTGCGCCGATCTGATCATCGCCGCCTGGCGCACCGACAGTCTCAGCGCGATGGTCGAACCGTACCAGCACGCCCCGCCGCTGACCCAGCGCGCACCGACCAACGATCTGCTCAAGATCGCCGCCGCGGCCGAGCCCGGCATGCAGCCGGACTTCATCGCCTTCCCCGGCACGCGCTTTTCCAGTGAGCACCATTACGCGGTGTTCATGAAGGGCAGCACCCACCTGACCTCGCACCTGCTCACGCCGGTGCTGATCGACGCCAGCAGCCTGGCCGTCACCGCGATCGCCGAGCGGCCGTGGTACATGGACGCCATGGGCATGTCGCAGCCGCTGCACTTCGGCGACTACGGCGGCATGCCGATGAAAATCCTCTGGGCGCTGCTGGATGGGCTGACCATCGTCGTGCTCGGCAGCGGTGTGTACCTGTGGTGGGTGCGGCGCAAGGCGGGCAAGGCATGAGGCCGCGTCAGTCGAGTTTCTGGAAGGTGTTCGGCATTCCGCTGGGGATCGGCCTGCTCAGCGCCGTCGGTTTGTTTGCCGCGTTGCTGGGGGATGGGCTGTGGGATGCGCTGAGTTGGGTCGGGTTGGGTATTCCTGCGGTCATTGGGACTTGGGCGTTGTTCAGGCGGCGTGGCTGAGGACGCCATCGGGGGCAAGCCCCTCCCACATTTGGAATGCATTCCCCTGTGGGAGGGGGCTTGCCCCCGATGAGGCCCTCAAGAACCACAGCCCCCCCTCGCCAGCCACCGCGCAACCCACTAGGCTAGCGACTGCCCATCCCATCCATAGGGATTGGCTGTGGGATGCGCTGAGTTGGGTCGGGTTGAGTATTCCTGCGGTCATTGGGACTTGGGGGTTGTTCAGGCGGCGTGGCTGAGGACGCCATCGGGGGCAAGCCCCCTCCCACATTTGGAATGCATTCCCCTGTGGGAGGGGGCTTGCCCCCGATGAGGCCCTCAAGAACCACAGCCCCCCCTCGCCAGCCACCGCGCAACCCACTAGGCTAGCGACTGCCCGTCCCATCCAGAGGAATGCCTATGTCCGCTCCCAGCATGACCTTGTTCCACAACCCCGCTTCGCCGTTCGTGCGCAAAGTCCGCGTGCTGCTGGCCGAAACCGGCCAGCAGAACCGTGTGGCCCTGCAGCTCTGCATGCCGACACCGGTCAACCCGGACGTGCAACTGGTCAACGAAAACCCGGTGGGCAAGATCCCGGCCTTGCGCCTGGCCGATGGCACGGTGTTGCACGACAGCCGGGTGATCCTCGATTACCTCGACCACCAGCACGTCGGCAACCCGCTGATCCCGCGTGACGGCTCGGCCCGCTGGCGTCGCCTGACCCTGGCCTCGATGGCCGACGCCATCATGGATGCCGCCGTGCTGGTGCGTTACGAGAGCGCCCTGCGCCCGCCGGAAAAACACTGGGCGCCGTGGCTCGACGAACAGCGCAACAAGATCCGGCGCACCCTGGCGGAGCTGGAAGCGGATGCGATTGCCGAACTGGCCAGCCACTTCGATATCGCCGCGATCAGCGTGGCCTGCGCCTTGGGTTACCTGGATTTCCGCCACCCGGACCTGCACTGGCGCGACGCCAACCCCCAGCTTGCCGCCTGGTACGCCGAAGTCAGCCAGCGCCCTTCGATGCTTGAGACACAGCCGCCGGTTTGACCCTGCGCATAGGTGGCGCAGGAAACAACGCCACAATCCTCGCCACCAACTGCGCTCGCTCCCGCTGGTCCTCACGCAACCCGATCATTGCACGGCCTCCAGATCGAATGCCAAGGGCTCGGCCGCCTTGCGTTTGCCCACGCCGTACCAATCGAGTTTGCGTGTCAGCACCATCACCGTCCCCAGCAGGCCGAACAGCAACAGCGAGCCCATCAGCAGCGCGTAGTCCTCGGCACTCAACAGCCCGTACAACAAGCCATACAACGCCGCCAGCCCGGCCGAAAACCCCAGGCCGTGGGCGACGCTGCGCAGCACATGGCACACGTAGAAACCAATCAACAACACACAGGCACTCGCCGAGATCAGGTACGCCAAGGCAAAGCCCAGGTGCTCGGACAACGACAGCAATAACAGGTAGAAAAACGCCAGGGCGAACCCCACCAGGGCGTACTGGATCGGATGCACCGCCAAGCCCTTGAGCACTTCGAACAGGAAGAAACCGGCAAAGGTCAGGGCGATGAACAGCAGCGCATATTTGATCGCGCGGTCGCTCTTGAGGTACTGGTCCACCGGGTCGATGAAGTTCACCCCGAAGCTGCGGTTGTTGAAGTCGTCACAGCCGCGTTCGTCCAGGCAGCCGCGCAGGGCTTCTTCGAGGTTGGTGGAGAAGAATGAGGTCTGCCAGTTGGCGCTGAAGCCCTTGTCGGTGACTTCCCGTTGCGCCGGCAGGAAGTTGCCGATGAAGCTCGGGTGCGGCCAGTTGGAGGCCAGTGTGACCTGGCTGGTCTTGCCCACCGGCACCACTTGCAGTTGCTCGGTGCCTTGCAGGCGCAGGTCGAAGGCGAAGTCCAGCGCGGCAGGGGTTTTGCTGTCCAGCTCCGGCAGCGCCACATGCACCCCCTCGCCCAGCCACTCCACGTGGGTGCCTGGCGCAAACTCCAGGCGCTGGCTGCCCAGCTCCAGCTTCAGTGCGTTTTCGATACCGCGAATATCGCTGATACCCACCGCCAGAAACGCCGGCTCAAAGCGGTAATCGGCGAAATTTTCCTTGATGCCCCATTGCTCCGGCAAGACGAAGCGTCCGCTGATGCGGTTGTCGGCGTGGAACAGCCGGGCCTGGTAGATGCCACGCGCACGCAGTTCGGTCTGCACCCGCCCGTCGAGCTCAAAACGCTCCGGCAGGAAATACAGACGACCGCGCACTTCACGGGTTTCCTCGTAGCGCCTGTTGAGTTTTTCGGGTATACGGATTTAATGGTTGATGGGGCACCTTCACCCCATCAATCTGATACCACCCTCAGATGGTTGATAGATCGACTCCGTAGTTGAGTTCCTCTGCGAAGTCCGGCAGTCCGTAACCGATGGTTTTCTTGTAGAAAGGAGAGACCTTCGCAGTCGGTGCCTTCTTCTTGTGCTTCGTGGTGTAGAGCATTCGTGCCCGCATCACCTCGAAGGAGTAACCGCGCCCTTCACGGTTCTTGTCCTTGGCCAGTCGGTTGATGGACTCCGTGTAAGCGTTGGTGACGGGCATGTCCGTCTCGAAGTAGGTCATGGTCTCTTCGCGCCAGTTTCCCACTGCCCTGACCAGATCGCTCCAGACTTCCTTTTGGCCCTTCGGGATGGTGGCTATCCACTCGTCCAGGGCGGCTTCTGCCTGGAGCCGTGTGGTGGCGTCCCAGATGCCGTAGAAGCGCTCCTTGTGCTCGTAGGCGGCCAGCAGTTGCGGGAACGCGCCTGTCCAGGTCTCCATGATGAGGCGCTCCCGGTCTGAGACTTCGTGAGCGCGTTTCAGCAGGATTTTCCGGTCTCCCTTGAGAGTCCGGCTCTGGGACGGTTTCAGCTCCTTTCTGAGGCCCTTGCGCACTCTCTCTAGGGCATCGTTGGCCATGCGCACCACATGGAACTTATCGACCACGATACGGGCCTGGGGCAGCACAGCCTTGACCGCTGCCCGGTAGGGGTTCCACATGTCCATGCTGACGATCTCGACCTTCTGCCGGTCTTTCAGCTTCATCAGGTAGTTGGTCACCACGTCCTGGCGGCGGGTGGCCAGCAGGTCGAGCAGGGTTCGCTCCTCAATGTTGGTCAGAATGCAGCGGTAGCGCTTGTTCAGGTATAGCTCGTCAATGCCCAGGATGCGGGGCGTCTCGAAGCGGTGCCAGCGCCCCAGGAACTCGGCGCGGGCGTTGAAGATGTCGCGCACCGTCTTCTCGTCCAGGCCGGTCTGTGCCGCCACAAAGGTGTAGGGGTGGTTGAAGGATTCCTTCTCCACGTACTCATGCAGCCGCAGTGTCATACGGAATCCGTCCACCATCTCCGGTAGCTGGGGCCTGAATGTTGTCTTGCAGGCCCGGCAGGTGTATCGGCGGCGGACCACCCAGAGAGTGACCCGCTTGCCGTGGATGGGCAGATCACGATAGGGAACGTCACGCTTGCCGAACCGTACGAACTCACCCTGCACGCCGCATTCCTCGCAGGCGATGGGATCGGGCACGTCCACCTGGAAGTGCATTTCGTCGTCGGTTGATTTGCAGCCCAGTACTTGGTATTGCGGCAGGTGAAGGATGTTGTCGGGAAGTTCGGTCATGGTGTTGTATAGGCGTAGGTGTCAGTCAGATCCATCCGGCTCGGCATTGGTGTTTGCTTTTTTACCCAACAAGCTGCTGGAAACGAAAAGTAAGGCACCGAGGACAATTGCAATATCAGCCAGGTTGAAGGCCGGCCAATGCCAGTCTCGCCAATAGAAATCAAAGGAATCCACAACATAGCCGCGAAAGACCCGGTCAATCAGGTTGCCCATGGCGCCACCGAGGATAAGACTGTAAGCGATGGCTTCTCCTTTATGACGATTTTCAAGGATCAGCTTGATCAGAAAAATCGAGACCACTACCGCGATTCCGATAAAAAAGTAGCGCTGCCAGCCTCCACCATTCGCAAAAAGACTGAATGCGGCACCGGTGTTCCATAGGTGCACCCAGTTAAAGAACGGGGTCACCGAAACATACTCGCCATAGGCCATTGATTGCTGCACCAGCCACTTTACAGCCTGATCAGACGCTGCCAGCAGGCCCGATATGGACAATAGGGCATACGGCGAGAGCTTTTTGCCAATAATGAGCATTATTTAACCCTTCAACGCCAAAATGCGTCTGGCACCGTTAAGTACAATGCCCCCCGCGATGGTGCCGATAATCAGATCCGGATAATTGGAACCGGTCCACGCGACCAGGGCGCCGGCGGTGATGACCCCCAGGTTGATCACCACGTCGTTGGCCGAGAATATCCAGCTTGCCTTCATGTGCGCCCCGCCTTCCCGATGTTTGGATATGAGCAGCAGACAACTGGTATTGGCAATCAATGCGACGAATGCGATAGCCATCATCACCAGCGATTCAGGCTCACTACCGAATACAAAGCGTCTCACCACCTCTACGAGCACGCCCACAGCCAAGATCAGTTGCAGTACACCAGCAAGATGCGCGGCACGTACCTGCATTTTCACGCTATGTCCAACCGCATAAAGGGCAAGCCCGTACACCGCCGCATCGGCAAAATTGTCCAGGGATTCTCCAATCAGGCCGGTGGACTGGGCGATCAGACCGGCAGTCATTTCCACCACGAACAGAAGTGCATTGATGCCGAGCAACCAGCGCAGGGTCCCGGATTCTTGCTTAGCAGAAGCTGCCGAAAACTCGGCGGCCTTGATGGTCTCCGGATTTGCAGCGACGGTTTCCTGAAGCGAGGCGCCTAGCCCCAAGGTCTTCAGTTTCGAGGTGACGGGCTCGACCTCGCCGTCATGCACGACCTTCAGCCGGCGGTTCGACAAGTCGAAGGACAGCGCCCGAATCTCCTCAAAGCCGTTCAGGGCTAGGCGAATCATTCGTTCTTCTGATGGACAGTCCATCTTCGGCACGGCATAAACACTGACCCATCTCCCTGGCGCCTCGGAGGAGGCCTGTATATCGGTATCCGCTGCGGACGTTGCATCACCGCCACAGGCGCCACCACAGGATTTGCTCATGATACGACTCCACTTGAACAATGTTGTGGTACCATTTAAAACTATAAAGCTACTATAAGGTCAATAGAGTAAAGAATCCGTTGGGGAGGAGGCTGATGCGCATTGGTCAGTTGGCGCAGTTGGTAGGGGTCGAAACACAGACGATCCGCTTCTATGAACAGCAGGGCTTGTTGCCGCCGCCTGATCGGCAGGACAACGGTTACCGTGTCTATACCGAGAAGCATGGTGAGGGGCTGGCCTTCATCCGTCGCTGCAGAATCCTGGGCCTGTCACTGGCTGAGATTCACGAACTACAGAGCTATCAGGACGACCCTCATCAGCCTTGTACCGCCGTCAACGCCTTGCTCGATGATCACATCTCTCATGTGCGGTCGCAGATAACCGCTCTGCAAGCGCTTGAGAAACAACTCGTTTCACTGAGAGCGAGTTGCAACGATGACCGGGAAGTTGAGGCGTGTGGGGTTCTTGCTGGAATTAGCGAAGGAAACATGCACCAGCAGTAGGTGAAGCATCAACCAGATAATCCGATGAGATGCCGGTCTGTCTCACTCTCATGCAAAGGTAAGATCAACCATTTAATCCGCTTACCCAGTTTTTCATTGAGCTTCCACTCGCGGACAGTCTTGCGGTACGGCACCACCATCACCGGGCCGGTGAGGCGCTGGCTGTAGCTGGAGCTACGGGCGATATCCATCAGGACACTGTCGCGAGTGTATTGGCGGTCGGCGATGAGGCCGTTGATCATCAGCAATGGAATCAGCAATAGCAGGATCAATAGCGCAATCGCGCCAAGTTTGAAAAGCAGGCTGCGGTTCATGGGGCTCTCCCTGTTTTGATGGGGAAAGCGTGAGCCGCGCATGTGGGAAATTTATGTGGGCAGTGTGGAGACTGTGTGGAGATGCAGCACCACTTGCACGCCACCGTGTACGTTGCCGATCTGCAACGTGCCGCCATGCAGCTTCATCACTTCCTCGACAAAGTTGAGGCCCAGGCCGGTGCTTTTGCGCCCGCTGGCCGGACGCGGCAGCGAGTAGAAACGCTCGCTCAGGCGCGGCAAGGCGTAGTCGGGAATCGGCGCGGCCTGGTTGAACAGGCTGACCTGCACAGCGTTGTGCCGGGTCTGTGCGCTGAACCGCAACACTCCGCCCGCCGGCGTGAAGTCCAGGGCGTTGTCGAGCAGGTTGCCCAGGGCCTGGCGCAGCAGGAACGGTTCGCCGAAGACCTTCACCTCAGCGCCGATCGTTTGTTCGATGCGCAAGCCGGCACCTTCGATGCGCGCGCATTGGGCCTTGAGCACATCGTCCACCAGCGCGGCCAGCGGCAGGCTGGCTTGCGCCTCCAGGCCCTGGCGATGCTCGACCTGGGCCAGGTTCAGCAAGCGCTCGATCAACTGCTGCAGGCGGGTACTTTCGCTGTCGATATTGCCGACAAAGCGCTGTTGCTGCTCGCGGCTCATGTCGCCCTGCAACAGCTCGGCCGCGCCGCGAATCGCCGCCAGCGGGCTCTTCAATTCGTGGGTCAGGGTGTGGACGTAATGCTCCACATAAGCCTTGCCCTCCAGCTGTGTCCGCATGTGCTCCACAGCGGTGGACAACTGCTTCAGCTCGCCGCCACGGTAATGCGGCAATTCGGCGCGCCGCCCCTCGCTGACCGCCTCGGCATACGCGGTAAGCCGGCGCAGTGCCACGCTCAACCACCATGACAATAGCGCACCGAGCAGCAGGCCAAGGATCACCAAGCCGGCGCCGTACCACAGCAACCGGTGCTCGGTGCGATCGACATAAGGCTGCAGCGAACTGTTCGGCTTGGCCACCGTGACCACGCCGATGATCTGCCCGTTGTCGCGAATCGGCGCGCCCACGTGCATCACCGACGAGGCCGGATCATCCGGCGCGCTGCGGGTGGAACGCGCGCCGTACTCGCCGCGCAGGGTCAGGTACACGTCGTTCCATTTGGAGTAGTCCTGGCCCACGGCTTCGCCGCTGGAGTCGAGCAACACCATGCCGTTGGCGTCGGTCACGTAGATGCGGTGGTTGACCTGGTTTTTCGGCAGGCCCCAGATGGTCGCGCCCGGCTGACGGGTGCCGTAGGCCTTGAGCAGCTCCGGCCAGTGGCTTTGGGCGAGGGTGCCGTTCTTGACGTCGTTGCGCAGGATTTCGGCCAGCAGGTTGGCGGTGTCCACCAGGGTTTCTTCGGTGGACTGGCGCACGCCGGGGCGGATTTCCTTCATCACGGTGTTCAGCACGAAGTAACCGGTGAAGCCGATAAACAGCGCGTAGACCAGGAAAAACCGCAGCCCCAGGCGCATCAGCTGTGGCTCGGGCTGTAGCTGTAGCCGAGGCCGCGATGGGTCTGGATCGGTTCGGCCTGCGCCGCCACGCTGCGTAATTTGCTGCGCAGGCTTTTGATATGGCTGTCGATATTGCGCTCATAGCCGGCATCGGCCGGCACGCCGACCGCGTCCAGCAGTTGTTCGCGGCTGAACACACGCTCGGGTTGTTCCAGCAGGCTTTGCAGCAAGCGGAACTCATGGCGGGTCAGGCTCAGTGCCAGGCCACGGTAGGTGATCTGCATGCGCTCCAGGTCGACCTGGAACAACGCCGGAACGACGCCAGGGCCGACGCGCTTGAGGATCGCCCTGACCCGCGCCGCCACTTCCCGTGGGCTGAACGGCTTGACCACATAATCGTCGGCGCCGATCTCCAGCCCGACCACGCGGTCGATCTCGCTATCGCGGGCACTGAGAAACATCACCGGCACTTCGCTGAAGCGCCGCAGTTGCTTGCAGGTTTCAAAGCCGCTGATGTCGGGCAGGCCGATGTCGAGGATGATCAGGTCGGCCGGGGTCTGGCGCTGGTGGGCCAGCGCTTCCTGGCCGAGGCTCAGCCAGGTGGTGGTAAAGCCCTCGCCTTGCAGGGCGAAAACCAGTGTGTCGGCTATCGCCGCTTCGTCTTCGACAATCAGGATGTGCGGCATGGCGGTCCGTCAGCAGTCCGGCTTGTCGGCGGTGTAGCGACGCGCCGGGTTCACCGCGGCGCCGAACTCACGCAGGGCCTTGGCGCCGATCAACAGCGGGTAGTTGAAGCTGCTGCGGTCGGTGAGGTTGACCTCGACGGTGCGCTTGACGTTGCCCAGGCACATTTCCAGGTCGATCACCGGGCGCGTGGCCACGGTGGCTTCTTCCTTGTCCTCGTCTTCGTCGGCGCGGCTCTTGATCTTGCTGATGCGCGCCACCTTGTGTTCGTAGACTTTGTTGCCGGCGTCCTTGCCGCCGACGCGGAAGCGCACCCAATCGTCGCCGTCACGGGTGAAGGTCTCGATGTCACGGGCCGACAGCGAGGCGGTCAGCGCGCCGGTGTCCATCTTGGCCTTGAAGGTTTCGCCGATCTCCGGCAGTTGGATGTATTCGTAGCGACCGTAAACGGTCGGTTCGGCGGCCATGACGGGCAAGACCACCAGGGCGAGCGAGGCAAGGAGCAGTTTCACGAAGTGATTTCCTCGGAAAGAAGTAGGCGAATTCTAGACCGCAAAGGCAGCACTTAGTTAGTTCGGCAACCATACCCGGCATATTGTGAAACATTCGTCGGGCGATTTGCGATTTGGCCTCTAGACGCCGCTCTCTTATTATGTCCCGCCCACAGGATTCCAAGAGTTACTTATGCGCCGCCTGCTCACCGGCTGTTTCGTCTCGCTGCTGCTCCTGCTCAACACCCTGGTCCTGATCGGGCCGCTGACGGTGTTTGCCCTGCTCAAGCTGGTGGCCCCCGGTCGCTATCGCGATTACGCGTCATGGGCCGTGATGTGGATCGCCGAGACCTGGGCCGAAATCGACAAACTGATCTTCGCGCTGTGCATCCCGACCCAATGGGACATCCGCGGCGCAGACGACCTGCGCGGCGACACCTCGTACCTGGTGATCAGTAACCACCAATCCTGGGTCGATATCCCCGCGCTGATCCAGGCCCTCAACCGCCGCACGCCGTTCTTCAAGTTCTTCCTGAAGAAAGAACTGGTCTGGGTGCCCTTCCTCGGCCTGGCCTGGTGGGCACTGGATTATCCGTTCATGAAGCGCTACACCAAGGCGTTCCTGGCCAAGCACCCGGAACTGGCGGGCCAGGACTTGAAGATCACCCGCCAGGCCTGCGAGCTGTTCAAGCGCCAGCCGGTGACGGTGGTCAACTACCTGGAAGGCACCCGGTTCAGCGAGGCCAAGCGTGCCCAGCAAGGCTCACCGTTTGCCCGCCTGCTCAAGCCCAAGGCCGGCGGCGTGGCGTTTGTGTTGGCGGCACTGGGCGAACAACTGGATGCCGTGCTCGACGTGACCGTGGTCTATCCGCAAGCGAAGACGCCGGGGTTCTGGGATCTGATCAGCGGGGCGGTACCGAAGGTGATCATCGATATCCGCACCCGTGAGCTGGACCCGGCGCTGTGGCAGGGCGACTACGAAAACGACCTGGCGTTTCGCCAGGTCGTGCAGAACTGGGTGAACCGGCTCTGGATGGAGAAGGATCAGCGGATTCAGGAACTGCGAGGCGAAACCGCTGGGGCCTTATTGGCAAAGTAACCGTTACGGGCGCTTAGGCCACGTGGCCGAATCGTCACCGGTACGCCACCCGTGCGCTATCTCGATGGTGTCGTGACTGCTCACGGTATCAGCCTGCTCCTGGCTGGCGTCGTGGGGCGCTTTTCCTTGCTCTGCGGCAGCGGGCTTGTGGGTCGCGGCGTGATACGAAGCGCTAGCGAGAGCGTTGTAGGTGTTGACGATGTTCATGGAAGACTCCTACCTGACCGGATTGAAGAATCCACCTCAGGAGGGTTGGTTTTCCTGGGGCAGTCCCCGTAGGTGGTGAAACATCCCACACAGTTCCTCGAGAGTTGTTGCGCAGCATTGCCAAACGAGGGGCTGACTCAATCCTTGGCTACCCGCGCCCCACGCCTGGACTCGCTTGCCCTGCTGCGAACCCGCGATAGGGCATCGTCTGAAAACGCATAAAAAACTGTCAGAGTTAACAGTTCCGCCCGCCTTGGGCGGCTGATTAGGCTAAGGACTCCATCTCAGTCGAGTGCCCTGATCATGACCATCAAAGTCCTCTTCGCCGGCATAGCGTTACTGACAGCAGCGAACATTGCCCATGCAGAAATGGCCACGTGCCCCGCAGTCAGTTCAATAAAAGCTACGCCGTATACCGACCCGGACCTTCCTCCGGACTTCAACCAAGGCTTCAAATACGAAGCCCCCGGGCCCGGTGGCCAGATGTGGGAGGGCCAGTCCACGGCCACAAGCGAGACCTACCTCGAATCTAAATACAACCTGATGTTAGTCAGTGCCGAAATGATCCACGGGAAAATACTCTGCAGTTATGGCGGTACAACACAAAGAGAAAACGCAGAGCCGGTGAACAACGTTTCCAAACCCTATGTTCAATTGGGCCTGCCGTTTAACAACCCGAAGGCCGCGACCGGTACAGCATGGAAAGGAACCAGCTGCGGGAATCAAGGCGGCGCGGTGCCGATCGACGCCTCCCAATGTACTTTTGAGTACCAACCGTAACGCTGTTCCCCGCAACCTGCCGGCCACTTCAAAGCGGGGGCGAACCCGCTTTGAAGGACCACGGCCTTAGCTGCCGGTGCCCCAAGCCTGGCCCAGTTTGCCCAGCAGCGAACTGTTGGCACCCTGGCCGCCCAGGTATTGCAGGATCACCGGGGCGAATTGGCCGATCATGCCGCTGTCCATGCCCAACGCGCTGAACGCGGTGTTCAGGTCGCTGGTGTTCTTCACGTTACCCAGCAGGCCGTCGAGGCCGCTGGTCTTGCTGCCGCCGCTCTGGCCGAGCATGCCGCTCAAGGCACCGAGGCTACCCAACGCATTGCTGCCCGACAGTTGATCGAGACCCGGCACGCTTTTCCCCAGTTGCGAATAGTCGCTGCTGCTCAGTTGGTTCCTGGCCAGGCCCAGCATGGCGCCGGTGCCGCCGACGGCTTGCTCGGGGGTGACATTCAATTGTGAGGTCAGGGCACTCAGCAAACCGGCCGTTTCGGACGACGGCGCAACGGCAGCGGCTTTGTTGTTGCCGCCCTGCATACCGGAAATCGCATTGGCCGCATCGCCAAGGCTGAACCCGGCGGCGAATACCGGGCCGGCTGCCAGGGTCATCAGGCAGGAAAGGGCGAAACCGCGTGAAATCTTCATCGAAACAACCTCTGGATGTAGGGGTGAAAGCAGGCGTTTGACTGGCCTTTTCGTCACTTGTTCCAAACCCGCTCCGGAACCCAACTGCGATAAGCCGGTCCATGAACTGACTACAAAATTTGTCAGGAAGAGACTTATGACGACGATCCACCCCCAAGTGATTGATCACAAGCCTTCATTCTGGAGCCGCCCGCGCCTGTTCATCGGCGCCTGCGCTGTAGTGGCCGCCGGTATCGGCGGCGCGCTCTACACCCAGGACAGCGTCAAATCCGCCGCCACCCTGGTGACCACCACCCAGCAGCCGGCAGCGCAGATCATGGCCCACAAGGACTACCTGGAAGTGCAGCCGATTGCCTCCACGGCCCCTGCCCCTGATCAGAGCCTGGAACTGTGGGCCATCCCCGAGGACGGCACGCCGGTATCCCTCGGCCTGTTGCCGGAAAATGGCAAAGGCATCATCGGCTTGAATCCACGCCAGCAGGAATCCATCAGCAAACCGGTGGGCTTGATGGTGAGCTCGGAAACCAAGGGTGGATCGGTGAGCAAGCAGCCGACCGGGCCGACGGTGTATCAAGGCGCGCTGGCGATTCGTTAAGCCACGGGGTAAACATCAACGAGTCACTGGATCAATCGCCAAAAGCAAGCTCAGCCGGCAGTCCGCCAGTCGTGAGCGAGAGCCGTGGTTGCTGACAAGCAATCTGAAGCAAAGCGAGTGGAATTCAGCAAAATCGTGGCAATTTATAAGCGGCGTATGCAGATCGAAGGAGGCTTCCGAGATGTGAAAAGTGAGCACTTGGGGCTGGGTTTTAATCTGCATCGAAGCATGAGCCCAAAGCGAATAGAGGTGCTGCTGTTGATTGCTGCGCTCACCAACTATCTCCTCTTTTTAACCGGGCTTCAGGCGCGAGAACGTGATCAACCACAAACTTTCCAGCGCAGGGGCCTCATAAAAGCCGGAGTCACCACAACCGCAATGAAGAACCATTAACGCCAGAAAGACAAACAGACCCTACTTATATCAATAAACAATTAACAATATCTCAAATCAATATAAAAACTGTCAATTTCAACAGTAGAGCAATAAGCCTTGGCTCCGGATGATGGCCCTCCACACAATGAAAATGGAGCACAAGACCATGCACGCCAAAGTATCAATTGTCACTCTTCTCCTTCTAACAGCAGCAGCCAGCAACACCTACGCGGGAAACTGCGCGTACGCGTTTAATATAGCCAAAGTAGGCGATTCCTACGTTGCAGATGGCGTTGAAGGCGCACGTTCACAGTGGACTTCCAGCGCCACAGCTCCAGATATCAGCCTTTCTAACCTTAGGTTCGTGAACGCCCGCATCCAAAAAGCGAATAATGAAACAGATCCAAGCAGAAAAAAAGATTGGAGAGTTTTTTGCCGCTACCAAGACCAGAACAATCAATTTATAACAATGTCTTTTAATCCAGGCCAACCCATCAAAGCTGTAGGCGGAAATTGGAAAAGTGTGGCCACAGATAGCTTTGACAGAGAAGTCAAAGCTAAAACCAAATCACCCAGCGACATGACGGAGGCTGATATTATTGCGAGGGACTGCGTTAAGTCATCGCCTGAAGAGTGTCCGTATCAATAAGTTTTATAAAAATAAAGAGTGTGGCCAGAACGCCACTCTCTTTTAATACTCGGGCGGCGCATCATCCAGTCTGATCACCTGCACGCGTGTCGATTTTTTGCATCTCTGGCAATAAAAAACCACTCTTTAATCTCAACTTCTTCTAAAGCACTGTCACTTCTAACAGTAGCTGCCGCCGGAACATCACCTGCAGCATAGAGCCTTCCACGCCCCACAGGAGTTGGGCTATGAAAACTGCACTGCTTGCAGGTGTGTTAGCCACTGTGGCACTGATGAACAACACCCACGCGGCGACTTCCACCTGCCCGCCGATCCAAAACATCAAACAAACGGCGATGGCCAGTGGAGGTTACCGCTATGAAGCATCACAGTCCGATGGACGCATCTGGGCAGGTGAAAACCAGCAGGCGACAGCGTCGTACCTTACTGATTCGACGTTTCACGATGCCCGGTACGATGCCGACCACAAAGCCGTCATCTGCACCTACGAAGGGCCAATGAATAACGACGCGAGCTTTTCGGTCACGCTCAAACCTATCTCTGATTGGAACCTTATCCCTATAGGTGACTGGAAAGGCACGCATTGCGAAGCCCAGGACATTTCCAAATGCTCATTTACGCATGAATGAAAAGGGCGACTCGAAGTCGCCCTTTTCGTTACGCCGCGCTGAACAACTTATGCGGATCAATCACAAACTTCTTCGGCACGCCCGCATCAAACTCGCCATACCCACGCGGCGCGTCATCCAGGCTGATCACCTCAACCCCGGCGATGTCGGCAATGTGAATACGGTCCCACATGATCGCCTGCATCAACTGGCGGTTGTACTTCATCACCGGCGTTTGCCCGGTGTGGAAGCTGTGGGATTTGGCCCAGCCCAGACCAAAACGGATGCTCAGGCTGCCCATCTTCGCGGCAGCGTCGACGGCGCCAGGGTCTTCGGTGACGTACAGGCCGGGGATACCGATCTTGCCTGCCACGCGCACCACGCCCATCAGTGAGTTGAGCACCGTGGCCGGGGCTTCGTGCTTGACGCCGTCATGCCCGTGGCCGCGTGCTTCGAAGCCCACGCAGTCGACGGCGCAGTCCACTTCCGGCTCACCGAGCAAGGCAGCGATCTGTTCGTGCAGCGGCGTGTCGGTGGACAGGTCGACCACTTCAAACCCTTGCGCCTTGGCATGGGCCAGGCGGATGGAGTTGACGTCGCCGATGATCACCACCGCCGCGCCCAGCAGGCGTGCGGAAGCGGCAGCGGCCAGGCCGACCGGGCCGGCACCGGCGATGTAGACGGTGCTGCCAGGGCCAACGCCGGCGGTGACGGCGCCGTGGTAGCCGGTGGGCAGGATGTCGGAGAGGCAGGTCAGGTCGCGGATTTTCTCCATGGCCTTGTCGCGGTCCGGCAGTTTCAGCAGGTTGAAGTCAGCGTAGGGCACCAGCACGTATTCGGCTTGGCCGCCGGTCCAGTCGCCCATGTCGACATAGCCGTAGGCGCCACCGGCACGGGCCGGGTTGACGGTGAGGCACACGCCGGTGTGTTGCTCTTTGCAGGAGCGGCAGCGGCCGCAGGCAACGTTGAAGGGCACGGACACCAGGTCGCCGATTTTCAGGTTCTCGACGTCGCTGCCCTTCTCGATCACTTCACCGGTGATCTCGTGACCGAGCACCAGGCCGGTCTGGGCAGTGGTGCGGCCGCGCACCATGTGTTGGTCGGAGCCGCAGATGTTGGTGGAGACCACGCGCAGGATGACGCCGTGCTCAATCTTCCTGCCACGGGGGTCCTGCATTTTGGGATAGTCGATTTTCTGTACTTCGACCTTGCCGTTGCCGAGATACACGACACCACGATTACCAGACATGCTTTCACCTCGCTGTTGTTTTTATGAAAGCGCGTTGCCCGTGGGTGGGCAGCGCGTTGAGTGCTCGGGGTACAGATGCTGTTTCTTGTGTTGTTTGTTAGGGCCTCATCGGGGGCAAGCCCCCTCCCACATTTGGAATGCATTCCCCTGTGGGAGGGGGCTTGCCCCCGATGGCGTCAGTCAGAGCACCACCGTTCTATTGGCATTCAAAAACACCCGCCGTTCAATGTGATACCCCACCGCCCGGGCCAGGGTCAGCCCTTCAATATCGCGCCCCTTGGCAATCAGATCCTCGGGGTAATGGCTGTGATCCACCACCTCCACACCCTGGGCGATGATCGGGCCTTCATCCAGGTCGTTGTTGATGTAATGCGCCGTCGCGCCGACCAGCTTCACGCCCTTGTTGTACGCCTGGTGATACGGCTTGGCGCCCTTGAACCCCGGCAACAACGAGTGGTGGATATTGATCGCCTTGCCATCCAGCTTGCGGCACAGCTCCGGCGACAGCACTTGCATGTAGCGCGCAAGGATCACCAGTTCCGCGCCGGTCTGTTCGATCACTTGCCACACCTGACGCTCCTGGGACGGTTTGTCGTTGGGGTCTAGGGCGAAGTGGTAGTAGGGAATCTGGTGCCAGTCGGCCAACGGTTTCAGATCGGGGTGGTTGGACACCACCGCGACCACGTCCATCGACAGTTGGCCGATACGCTGGCGATACAACAAGTCGTTCAGGCAGTGATCGGCCTTGGACACCATGATCACCACTTTGGGCCGATAGTTCGGCGCCGTCAGTTCGAAGACCATGCCAAAGGCTTCCCCGCGCGCGGCCAGGCCATCGCGGAACGCTTGCTCATCGAAACCCTCCGGCTGACGAAACTCCACGCGGATAAAAAAGCGCCCTGACAGCCGGTCATCGAACGAGTGGTGCTCGGTGACGTAGCAACCCTGCTCGAACAGGTAGCGGGTGACCGCGTCCACCGTGCCGAGCACGCTGGGGCAGTCGGCGGTCAAAATCCATGTGTCGGGTGCGCGGCTCATGACAGGTCACTCCTCAAGCAAAGCCCGGCCTCACCCACCCCTGTAGGAGCGAGCTTGCTCGCGAAAATCGTCAACGATAACGCGGGCATCCTGGATGACCACGGTGCCCTTGAGGTTTTCGCGAGCAAGCTCGCTCCTACAGGGTGGCGGGTGAGGGGGGTGGGGGTCATATCAGGCTTGAACGCTCAGGCCGAATTCGGCCGAGGCATCCTGCAACCACAACCACCAGTAATCCGAGAAGCTGCGACGAATCACCAGCTCCCAAGTGTCTTCGGCGGTATGGCGGATCACCAATTGCGACTTGGCGAACACCGTGCCCACCGCCTTGCCCACCGGGAAGTTGTTGGGGTGTACGTCGTAGCTGGTGGACTTCATCAGCACGTCGCGCACGTTCGGGCCGCGCAGTTCGAGGATCTGTTGGCCGCCGCTGACATTGACGATCTGGATATGCAGATCGCCCAGGGCGGCACGCAGGTTTTGTTCGGCGGCGAATTCTTCACCGCTCGGCACCACCAGCAGCCACTCGTCCGGGCCGAGCCATTGCAGGCTGGTGTCGCCGTTGACGATCACCGTCAGCGCGCCGGGCAGTTCGATGCCCAGGGCCTTGTGGACGCCAGCGGCGAAGGCGGCGTCATGGCCGTCGCCGCGAATAGTCAGGTGGCCGAGCAGTTTCTTTTCACGCACGGTCACGCCGGCATTCTTGCGGCCCTTGCCGACCAGGCTGGCGAGGTCGGCATGGTGCAGCGACGACTCGGCCTTGGCCCCGGTGGTGGGGCGTTGTTGGTATACGTTGGCTGCTGTCATAGAGCACCTTTGCTGAATTCTGTTGTGTGGCTACTGGCGTCATCGGGGGCAAGCCCCCTCCCACATTTGGAATGCATTCCCCTGTCTCCCGATGGCGCGCCTCGGTCTATCAGATGTTCTGGCGGTCGCCTTTCGGATCAAAGAACACCGAGGACACAATCTCCGCCTCGATCACGCTGCCATCCGCTTGCGGCGAAAACACCCGCTCGCCGATGCGCTTCAAGCCGCCCTTGACCACCGCCAGCGCAAACGAATAACCGAGGGAGTTGTGCGCGTAGCTGGAGGTGACATGGCCGACCATCTTCATCGGGATCGTCTGCTTGGCGTCGAACACCAGTTGCGCGCCTTCCGGCAGCCACACCGCTGGATCGATCGGCTTGAGGCCGACCAATTGCTTGCGATCTTCGCGCACGCAGTCTTCGCGGTTCATGCCGCGCCAGCCGATCCACGAGAACGGCTTGGTACGGCCGACGCACCAGCCCATGTTCAGGTCGTCCGGGGTCATCGAACCGTCGGTGTCCTGGCCGACGATGATGAAGCCCTTCTCGGCCCGCAGGACGTGCATGGTTTCGGTGCCATACGGGGTCAGGTTGTACTTTTTGCCGGCCTCGACGATTTGCTCCAGCACGCCCATGGCGTAGTCGGCCTGCACGTTGACTTCATACGACAGCTCGCCGGTGAACGAGATGCGGAACACCCGCGCCGGCACGCCGCCGACCAGGCCTTCTTTCCAGGTCATGAACGGGAAGCCGTCCTTGTCCAGGTCGATGTCGGTGACTTCGGCCAGCAGCTTGCGGCTGTTGGGGCCCGACAGGGTCATGGTCGCCCAGTGGTCGGTGACCGAGGTGAAGTAGACCTTGAGGTCCGGCCATTCGGTCTGTTGGTAGATTTCCAGCCATTGCAGCACCCGGGCCGCGCCGCCGGTGGTGGTGGTCATCAGGAAGTGGTTGTCGGCCAGGCAAGCGGTCACGCCGTCGTCGAAGACCATGCCGTCTTCTTTGCACATCAGGCCGTAGCGCGCCTTGCCCACGTCGAGCTTGGTCCAGGCGTTGCTGTAGATGCGGTTGAGGAACTCGCGGGCATCCGGGCCCTGGATGTCGATCTTGCCGAGGGTCGACGCATCCAGCAGGCCGACGCTGTCGCGCACCGCCAGGCATTCGCGCTTGACCGCCGCGTGCAGGTCTTCACCGTTGCGCGGGAAGTACCACGGGCGTTTCCACTGGCCGACGTCTTCAAACTCGGCGCCATTCTTCACATGCCAGGCGTGCAGCGCGGTGTAGCGAACGGGCTCGAAGATGTGCCCACAGTGCCGCCCCGCAACCGCGCCGAAGGTCACCGGCGTGTAGTTGGGGCGGAACATGGTGGTGCCCATCTGCGGGATGGTCACGTTCAGCGAACGCGCCGCAATGGCCAGGCCGTTGACGTTACCCAGCTTGCCCTGGTCGGTGCCGAAGCCCAGCGCGGTGTAGCGCTTGACGTGTTCCACCGACTCGAAACCTTCGCGGGTCGCCAGTTCGATGGCGGCCGCGGTGACGTCGTTCTGCAGGTCGACGAATTGCTTGGGCGCCCGTGCAGTGGCTTTCTCGTGAGGCACCTGGAACAGCGCCAGCGTCGGCTCTTCCAGGCGGTTCAAGGCTTTGGGCAGCGTGCCTTCCACCGGGCTAAAACCGGCTTCGCTGGCGGCGCGCACGCCCCCTTCAAAACCGTCCGCCAGGGAATCGCCCAGGCCGTAGACGCCGTTGATACCGCCAACGCACACGCGCTTTTGCGGTGCTTCGCCCGGTACAAAACCGAGGATGTCTTCGCGCCAGGTCGGCTTGCCGCCCAGGTGCGAGGCCAGGTGGACCACCGGGCTGTAGCCGCCGGAGCTGGCCACCAGGTCGCAGTCCAGCCACTCGCCGGGGCTGGTGACGGTATGCGCTTTGACATCGATGGCGGCAACACGGGCGCCGCTCACATGCTTGCTGCCACGGGCTTCGATCACGGCGCTGCCGGTGAGGATACGAATGCCTTTGGCGCGGGCTTCTTCCACCAGCGCGCCGCGTGGGTTATGGCGGGCATCGGCCACGGCCACCACTTTCAGGCCGGCTTCCAACCAGTCCAGAGCGACGCGGTAGGCGTGATCGTTGTTGGTCGACAGCACCAGTTTCTTGCCGGGTGCCACGCCGTAACGGCGCACGTAAGTCGAGACTGCACCGGCGAGCATATTGCCCGGCACGTCGTTGTTGGCGTACACCAGCGGACGCTCGCACGCACCGGTCGCCAGCACCACGCGCTTGGCACGCACACGGTGGATACGCTGGCGCACCTGGCCGATCGGCGCACGGTCGCCGAGGTGATCGGTGAGACGCTCGTGAATGGTCAGGAAGTTATGGTCGTGGTAACCGTTGACGGTGGCGCGGGGCAGCAGCACCACATCCGGCAGGGCTTTGAGTTCGGCGATGACGCTGGCGACCCACTCGGTGGCCGGCTTGCCGTCGAGGCTTTCGCGCGAATCGAGCAACGAGCCGCCGAACTCTTCCTGCTCATCGGCGATGATCACGCGGGCGCCGCTGCGCGCAGCGGCCAGTGCAGCGGCCAGACCGGCCGGGCCGGCACCGACCACCAGCACGTCGCAATGCCGGTTGAAGTTGTCGTAGGTGTCCGGGTCGTTCTCGGTCGGCGAGCGGCCTAAACCTGCAGCCTTGCGGATGTACTTCTCGTAGGTCATCCAGAACGACTGCGGGTACATGAAGGTTTTGTAGTAGAACCCCGGCGGCATCAGCTTGCCGCCGACTTTGCCGAGAATGCCCATCACGTCGTTGTTCACGCTCGGCCAGCCGTTGGTGCTGGTGGCGACGAGGCCCTGGTACAACGCCTGTTGCGTGGCGCGCACGTTGGGAATCTGGGTGGCTTCGGTGGCGCCGATCTGCAGCACCGCGTTCGGCTCTTCGGCACCGGCAGCAAAGATGCCGCGTGGGCGCGAGTACTTGAAGCTGCGGCCGATGATGTCGACACCGTTGGCCAGCAGCGCGGCGGCCAGGGTGTCGCCTTCGAAGCCTTTGTAGGTCTGGCCGTTGAAGCTGAAGGTCAGGACTTTGTTACGGTCGATCCGGCCACCGTTGGACAGGCGATTGATCTGGCTCATACCTTCGCTCCAGCAGCCTTGGCGGTGAATTGTGGCTTGGTGCCGATTTTGTAGGTTTCAAGAATTTCGTAGGTCAGCGTGTCGCGGGTCGCGTTGAAGTACTGACGGCAACCGGCGGCGTGAATCCACAGTTCGTGGTGCAGGCCACGGGGGTTGTCGCGGAAGAACATGTAGTCGCCCCACTCTTCATCGGTGCAGGTGTTGGGGTCCAGCGGGCGTGGGATGTGCGCTTGGCCGGAGGCATGGAATTCCTCTTCGGAGCGCAGTTCGCCACAGTGAGGACAGAAGATATGCAACATAGGGAATTTCTCCTGTTAGTGGGCGACGGCCGCAGCGCCGTGTTCGTCGATCAACGCACCGTTGTGGAAACGGTCGATGGAGAAAGGTGCGGCCAGCGGGTGCATTTCACCCTTGGCCAGGCTCGCGGCAAACACGTTGCCTGAACCGGGAGTGGCCTTGAAACCGCCCGTGCCCCAACCGCAGTTGAAGAACATGTTCGGCACCGGGGTCTTGGAGATGATCGGGCAGGCGTCCGGCGTGGTGTCGACGATGCCGCCCCACTGGCGGTTCATACGCACGCGCGAGAGCACCGGGAACATCTCGACGATGGCCTGGATGGTGTGTTCGATCACCGGGTACGAACCGCGCTGGCCGTAGCCGTTGTAGCCGTCGATACCGGCGCCGATCACCAGGTCGCCCTTGTCGGACTGGCTGATGTAACCGTGTACGGCGTTGGACATGATCACGCTGTCGATAATCGGCTTGATCGGCTCCGACACCAGTGCTTGCAGCGGGTGCGATTCGATCGGCAGGCGGAAACCGGCGAGCGAAGCCATGTGCCCGGAGTTACCGGCGGTGACCACACCGACGCGCTTGGCGCCGATAAACCCCTTGTTGGTTTCGACGCCGATGCACACGCCGTTTTCCTTGCGAAAGCCGATCACTTCGGTCTGCTGGATCAAATCCACTCCGAGGGCGTCGGCGGCGCGGGCAAAGCCCCAGGCCACGGCATCGTGACGGGCCACGCCGCCGCGCCGTTGCACGGTGGCGCCCATCACCGGGTAGCGGGTGTTCTTCGAGCAATCCAGGTACGGAATCTCGTCCGCGACCTGTTTGGCGTTGAGCAGTTCGCCGTCCACGCCGTTGAGGCGGTTGGCGCTGACGCGACGTTCGGAATCGCGGATGTCCTGCAGGGTGTGGCACAGGTTGTAGACGCCGCGCTGGGAGAACATCACGTTGTAGTTCAGGTCCTGGGACAGGCCTTCCCACAGTTTCATCGCGTGTTCGTACAGGTGCGCCGACTCGTCCCACAGGTAGTTGGAACGCACGATGGTGGTGTTGCGCGCGGTGTTACCGCCGCCCAGCCAGCCCTTTTCGACCACGGCCACATTGGTGATGCCGTGCTCCTTGGCCAGGTAATAGGCGGTCGCCAGACCATGCCCGCCACCGCCGACGATGACCACGTCGTACACCTTTTTAGGGGTCGGCGTGCGCCACATCTTCTGCCAGTTTTCGTGGTGGCTGAGTGAGTGCTTGAAGAGGCCGAAGCCCGAGTAGCGTTGCATAGTCATTACTCCAAAACCGCGCTCAGCGATAAACCGGGAAATCAGCGCACAGGGCCGACACGCGCTTGGCCACGTCGGCCTCGACATCGGCGTCGCCGAGGTTGTCGAGGATGTCGCAGATCCAGCCGGCCAGCTCGATGCATTGCGGCACCTTGAAACCGCGCGTGGTCACCGCCGGCGTGCCGATACGCAGGCCCGACGTCACGAACGGCGACTGCGGGTCATTCGGCACGGCGTTCTTGTTGACGGTGATGTGGGCGCGACCGAGGGCGGCGTCCGCGTCTTTACCGGTGAGGCCCTGGCGAATCAGGCTGACCAGGAACAGATGGTTATCGGTGCCGCCGGACACTACATCGTAGCCGCGTTTGATAAACACGCCGGCCATGGCCTGGGCGTTGTCGATCACTTGCTGCTGATAGGCCTTGAAGCCAGGCTCCTGGGCTTCCTTGAAGCACACCGCCTTGCCGGCGATGACGTGCATCAGCGGGCCGCCCTGGGCGCCAGGGAATACAGCGGCGTTGAGTTTCTTTTCGATCGTTTCGTTGGCACGCGCCAGAATCAGGCCGCCACGCGGACCGCGCAGGGTCTTGTGGGTGGTGGTGGTGACCACGTCGGCGTAGGGCAGCGGGTTCGGGTACAGACCGGCGGCCACCAGGCCGGCGACGTGGGCCATGTCGACGAACAGCAGCGCACCGACCTTGTCGGCGATCTGACGGAAGCGTGGGAAATCCAGGGTCTTGGAGTAGGCGGAGAAACCGGCCACCACCATCTTCGGCTGGTGCTCCACGGCCAGGCGCTCGACTTCGTCGTAGTCGATCAGCCCGGTGTCGGTGTTGATGCCGTATTGCACCGCGTTGTACAGCTTGCCCGAGGACGACACTTTGGCGCCGTGGGTCAGGTGGCCGCCGTGGGCCAGGCTCATGCCGAGGATGGTGTCACCGGCGTTCAACAGCGCCAGGTACACCGCGCTGTTGGCGGATGAGCCGGAATGCGGCTGCACGTTGGCGTAGTCGGCGCCGAACAACTGCTTGGCGCGTTCGATGGCCAGGGCTTCGACCTTGTCCACATGCTCGCAGCCACCGTAGTAGCGCTTGCCTGGGTAGCCTTCGGCGTACTTGTTGGTCAGGCCGCTGCCCTGGGCTTGCATCACGCGCTTGCTGGTGTAGTTCTCCGACGCGATCAGCTCGATATGATCTTCCTGCCGCTGCTCCTCGGCATTCATCGCCGCGAGCAGTGCATCGTCATAACCCTGGATCTGGTCTTGTTTGCTGAACATCGCGTCTCTCCCAGCCTTTCGTATTGTTAAGGCCCGTGCAGGGCCCTTTGATGCGATGGTAGGGCTGGCGCAGGCAGGTCAAATGCCTACGGACGCCACGCAAAGGTGCGTTTACGACATTGCTGGAACAACGCAGAACAAATGTGGGAGGGGCTTGCCCCCGATAGCGGTGGATCAGCTTGCACATGCCGTGGCTGACACACCGCTATCGGGGGCAAGCCCCCTCGCACACTGGTTAGGCGATGATTTGACGGACGAGTAGCAGCAGCAGGAAATGCACAGGATAGAGGGCATACGCCCAGCGGCGCATTGCCGGCGGCGTGGCGTTTTTGACATGTCGCAACAGGACCAGGCCGGCCAATGGCGCGATCAGGCATGCCGCCAACCCCATCCACGCCACCGGCGTGCCGCTATCGAGCAGAATCTGCCATTGATTGGCTGCCACACACAGCAGCCCCGGAAATACGCTGAAATACCATGGCCGACGAAACACCAACACCATCGCCCACGGCAGCAATACACCGAAGAAACCGAACATCAGCTGCGTGGAAAACACAGCGCCTATCGCCAGGGAAATCAGCGCCAATCCTCGATCAACCAGCGCCTTCTGCTGCCATCCTCGGGCAACCAGCAGGCCCAACGCCAAGGTGGGCAACACATTCAACGTATCGGCATCTTCGATGAACAGCCGGTACGGCACTTCACTGATCAGGCTGAACAACAGCAACCAGCCCAGGTAACGCCAGCGGCCGCTCACTGGCGCGTCTCGCACCCGATACACATTCGCCGCAATCGCCAGGCAAAACCACGGGAACGCCAGGCGCCCCGGCACATACAGGCCATCCAGGCTCAACCCGACATAACGCAAGTGGTCCAGCACCATGCTCAGCAGCGCCAGCCACTTGAGCAAATCCAAGGCGCCATCGCGGACACGTCCGACAGGAATCGTTTCAGTAGCGTGCATAATTCCCCAGTGACTTTGCATTTACAGTGCGTGTGCACCCCAGACAATCTTGGTTAAAGTGTGCACCAACATCGACCACAGGAATGGGCCATGACCGACAAGAGCCAACAATTCGCCAGCGATAACTATTCCGGCATCTGCCCGGAAGCCTGGGCCGCCATGGAACAAGCCAACCACGGCCATCAGCGCGCCTATGGCGATGACGAATGGACCCACCGCGCCGCCGACGGTTTCCGCAACCTGTTCGAGACCGACTGCGAAGTGTTCTTCGCCTTCAACGGCACCGCCGCCAACTCCCTGGCGCTGTCGTCGCTGTGCCAGAGCTACCATAGCGTGATCTGCTCGGAAACCGCCCACGTCGAGACCGACGAATGCGGCGCACCGGAGTTTTTCTCCAACGGTTCCAAGCTGCTCACCGCGCGCACCGAAAACGGCAAGCTGACCCCGGAATCGATCCGCGAGATCGCCCTCAAGCGCCAGGACATCCATTACCCCAAACCCCGCGTGGTGACGCTGACCCAGGCCACTGAAGTCGGCAGCGTGTACACCCCGGACGAAATCCGCGCCATCAGCGCCACCTGCAAAGAGCTCGGCCTGAACCTGCACATGGACGGCGCGCGCTTCGCCAACGCCTGCGCGTTCCTCGGCTGTTCGCCGGCCGACCTGACCTGGAAAGCCGGGGTGGATGTGTTGTGCTTCGGCGGCACGAAAAACGGCATGGCCGTGGGCGAAGCGATTCTGTTCTTCAACCGCGCACTGGCCGAAGACTTCGACTACCGCTGCAAACAGGCCGGCCAGCTCGCGTCGAAGATGCGCTTCCTCTCCGCGCCGTGGGTGGGCCTGCTGGAAAACGACGCCTGGCTCAAACACGCACGCCACGCCAACCACTGCGCACAGTTGCTGAGCAGCCTGGTGGCGGATATTCCCGGCGTGGAATTGATGTTCCCGGTGCAGGCCAACGGCGTGTTCCTGCAACTCTCGGAACCGGCGATCGCCGCGCTGACGGCCAAGGGCTGGCGCTTCTACACCTTCATCGGCAAAGGCGGCGCGCGCTTCATGTGTGCGTGGGACACCGAGGAAGAGCGCGTGCGCGAGCTGGCGGCGGATATTCGCGAAGTGATGGGGGCCTGATTACGAAGGTGGCAGGGGCTTGCTCCCTGCCACAGTGGATCGTGCCCACTTAAGGTGTGGGTCAGAACTCAATCCGCACGTCGCCCTTCGGCACGCTGCAGCACGACAGGATGTAGCCCTCGGCTTCGTCTTCCTCGGTAATCCCGCCGTTGTGGTCCATCTCGACCTCGCCGCCCAGCTTGAGCACCTTGCATGTGCCGCAAATCCCCATGCCGCAGGCCTTGGGAATCAGCAAGCCGAGCTTGGCCGCAGCGGCGTGGACGGTTTCGCCCGGCGCCACGCGGATGCTCTTGCCCGAGGTGATGAACTCGACCTGATGCAGGTCCGCCAGGTCGATTTCCGGCGCATCGGCGGCTTGTTCGGCCTGTTCCACCGCATCGGCGCGGGCTTCCGCTGGCGTCGCGCCGAAGGACTCTTCGTGATAACGCGTCATGTCGAAACCGGCGGCTTCCAGCAGGCGCTTCACTGCGGTCATGTACGGCGTGGGGCCGCAGCAGAACACTTCGCGCTCCAGGAAGTCCGGCACCATCAATTCGAGCATCTTGTGGTTCAGGTAGCCGCGATACCCGGCCCAGGGCTCGCCCAGGCCGTGCTTCTCGCAGATCAGGTGCAGGCTGAAGTTGTCGATCCGCGAGGCCATGTGCTCCAGCTCGCGGTGGTAGATGATGTCTTTGGGCGAGCGCGCGCTGTGGATAAACGTCATGTCGACGTTGGCGTTGGTGTCGTAGAACCAGCGCGCCATGGACATCACCGGGGTAATGCCGACGCCGCCGCTGAGGTACAGCACCTTGGGGCTTGGGAAGTCGATGGCATTGAACAGCCCGACCGGCCCGTGGACCGCCAGCTCCTGGCCCTCGTGCAGGGTGTCGTGCAGCCAGTTGGAGACCTTGCCGCCCGGCACGCGCTTGATCGTCACCGAGAAGCTGTAAGGCACCGACGGCGAGCTGGAGATGGTGTAGGAACGCATGATCGGCTGGCCGTCGATTTCCAGCTCCAGGGTGACGAACTGCCCCGGCTTGAAAAAGAACAGGATCGGTTGGTCGGCCATGAAGCAGAAGGTGCGAACGTCCCAGGTTTCCTGGATGACTTTGACGCAACGGACAATGTGCCGACCATTGGCCCAGGTCTGGGTGGTTACCGGATTCAGGAAGTTGCTGGACATGCTGTTCTCCACCGCCGAGGCTCGGCCTTATGGTGGCGATTCTGCGTAACGCGAGAACCACCCATTTACCTATCTGCGACATTCACATACTTATCGCGACCAGCCCCCAACGACAGGGGGTTGCGCGTCGGGAACAGATTGGGCCATGTCGCCCATGGATAAGGTTCACCGCAACGGCGGCCGCACACTCGCTGCCAACAACGACACTTTCTTTACGCCTTGCACTGCACTAACCGTAGCCACTTTCGCCGGCCACACAGAATGGCCATGAGGACACACACGATGGACGTCACCGCAACCTTAAGCTTGGGCGATCCGCTGGAACCCGCACGCAAGGCCACCGCGCAGATGCTGCAAGAGCGCGAACGCACGTTCTCGCTGCCACAGCCGTTCTACTCTGATGAGCGGTTGTTTGATATCGATATGCAGGAGATCTTCCAGAAAGAATGGTTGATCGCCGGCATGACCTGCGAGATCCCCACCAAGGGCAACTTCCTGACCCTGCAAGTGGGCAAGAACCCGATCATCGTGATCCGTGGCGCCGATGGCGTGGTGCATGCGTTCCACAACGTCTGCCGCCACCGCGGTTCGCGCTTGTGTACCAGCGACAAAGGCAAGGTCGCCAAGCTGGTCTGCCCGTACCACCAGTGGACCTACGAACTGGACGGCCGCCTGCTGTTCGCCGGCACCGAGATGGGCGCCGACTTCGACATGAAGCAGTATGGCCTCAAGCCGATCAACGTGAAGACCGCCGGCGGCTACATCTTCATCAGCCTGGCGCAGAACCCGCCGGCCATCGATGACTTCCTGTCGACCCTGAACCACTACATGGAACCCTACGACATGGAGAACACCAAGGTGGCGGTGCAAACCACCTTGATGGAAAAGGCCAACTGGAAGCTGGTGCTGGAAAACAACCGCGAGTGCTACCACTGCAACGCCTCGCACCCCGAGCTGTTGAAAACCCTGCTCGAGTGGGACGACGTCACCGACCCGCGCGCCGACCAGGCCTTCAAGGACCACGTGGCCGCCAGCGCCGCGGCCTGGGAAGCCGAAAAAATCCCTTACGCCCACGCCAGCTTCGGCCTGCGCAACCGCATCGTGCGTATGCCACTGCTCAAGGGCACCGTGTCGATGACCCTGGACGGCAAACAGGGCTGCAAGAAGTTGATGGGCCGCATCAAGAACCCGGACCTGGGCTCGATGCGTATCCTGCACCTGCCGCACTCGTGGAACCACTGCATGGGCGACCACGTGATCGTGTTCACCGTGTGGCCGATCAGCGCCCAGGAAACCATGGTCACCACCAAGTGGCTGGTCCACAAGGACGCGGTCGAAGGCGTGGACTACGACGTGGAGCGCATGCGCCAGGTATGGGACGCCACCAACGACCAGGACCGTCGCCTGGCCGAAGAAAACCAGCGCGGGATCAACTCCACCGCCTACCAGCCGGGCCCCTACTCCAAGACCTATGAATTCGGCGTGGTGAACTTCATCGACTGGTACAGCGAGCGCATGCTGAGCAACCTCGGCGCGGCGCCGGCGCCCTACCTCAAAGGCGTGGCCGCCCAGTAACCATCCCAGTGGGAGCGGGCTTGCTCGCTCCCACATTGGGTTGCGCACTGATCAAAATTTGTTCAAGCACACTGAACCCCTCTCGCCGCCTGCCCTCCAGCCTTTGCCCAACAACTTATCCACAGAGCCACCCACAGCAATTGTGCGCAAGTGCGTCTGCCCGTCGAAATTAAATCAAGAAAATCCGTGACTTATTCGACTTGGCCGTTTTAAGGCGCCACTGATCAATTTTTGAACAACTCCGTGTAAGCCATATGAACCGTGCCCTGTAGCGGTACGCGAACACCTTATCCACAGAAGCACCAACAGACTTTGGGGGCAACTTTGACGCGGCTGTGGAAAACCCCTTCAAACCTTCATAAACCGGGCTATCCACGCGTTTCAGCGGGCAAATGCGCGCAATTGATCAAATTTCGATCAACCTAGCGTAAGCCTTGATTTATAAGGGCTTCAGCGGTAAGCGAACATCTTATCCACAGAAGCGCCAACAGACTTTGGGGGAAACTCTGCGCGCGGTAATCGCTGTGATCACACAGAAACCCAAGGAAAAACCGAGGGTTAGCCTGGTCGTTTTTTGTACGGAGGGCTGCAGGGCTTGATTTACAGGGGGTGTGGACAACCGCGAACAGGTTATCCACAGACGGGTCAACAGGGATTGTGGGTAAGCCACTCTCCCCGTTGCGGCTCAGCGAACCACGCCTTCCTCAAGCAACAACTTGAGAATCGCTTCAGCACCCGCTTCAGGGCTGAGGCCCTTGAGTACCTGCCCGCCGCCGCCACTGGCCTTGGCCGTGGCCGCCTTCATCCGGTCCGCGCCGCTCTTGGCCTTGATCACCTTGAGCCGCTTGGGGCGTGGCTTGGCCGGTTGCAGCACGGCGCCTGTGAATAACTCGTCCGCTTCAACCTCGACCTCGTGGGCCGCCAGTTCGCCGCGTTGCGCCGGGCCATAGGCGCTCTGCCGAGGCTTGGGCGCGGCGTTATCCACCGTGGCCAGAAACGGCAGGCGCACCTTCAAGCGCCGCCGCTGCCCGCGGGGCAAGGCTTGCAGCACCAGGGCCACGCCGCTCTCGATGGACTCCACCTGCGCCAGCCCGACAATCAGCGGCCAGCCCAGGTGTTCGGCGAGCAGGAACGGCAACATCCCCGAACCTTCGCCGGTTTCGGCCTGGCTACCGGTGAGCACCACCTGGGCGCCGGCGTCGCGCAGATACTCACTGAGCACCGGCAAGGCATCGGCGCCAGGCGGTTGTTCGAGCACATGCAACTGCGCCAGCCCCATGCCCAGGTAGCTGCGCAGCGTGGGTTCGGCGATGTCGCCGGCATGCAGCACCTGCAACTTATCCCCAGCCATTTGCAGGCCCAACTCGACCGCGCGCGCATCCTGCTCGGCGCGGCGCGGGCGCCCGGAGGTGGGGTGGGCGCCGATGGAGACCAGACTGATTACCTGCGTGTTCATGCCCTTATCCTTTGCTTAAGCCGCATCGCGCTTGGCGCCGTGGCGGTAGGCCTCGACCGCGGCGATCAAGGCTTGCAGAATCGCGGCGCTGTCGCCGATCACCGACAGGTCGGCACGCTTGATCATGTCGCAGCCGGGGTCGAGGTTGATCGCCACCACCTTGTCGCAGGCGCCGATGCCTTGCAGGTGCTGGATCGCCCCGGAGATACCGACGGCCACATACACCCGCGCCGTAACCCAGGTGCCGCTGGCGCCGACCTGGCGATCGCGGGCCATGAAGCCATCGTCCACCGCGACGCGCGAGGCACCTTCGGTAGCGCCCAGGGCGGCGGCGGTCTGGTGGAACAGCGCCCAGTCCTTCACGCCGTTGCCGCCGGAGAAAATAAACTCGGCTTCAGCCATCGGAATCGCCGCCGGGTCCACCGCCACCGCGCCGAGGTCTTCGATACGCGGCAGGCTGCGCGCCAGGGCTGTGGATAACTCCACGGGCAGCACTTCATGCCGAGTGTCGCTGACCGGATCGGCGCATTCGGCGGCGGCCAGGATCAGGCGCGGCAGCGGCCGGGCCACGTCTTGCTGACCAGCACCGGCACGGCCGATGCACTGCTCGCCCTGGATCTGCCAGACCCGCGTGGCCGGGCGCTCGTTGAGGCTGGCGGCAAAACGCCGACCGAGTTCGCCGCCACCGCTGCGGCTGTCCGGCAGCAACCAATGGCGCGGGTTGAACTGGTTATCCACAGCCCGCAGGCCCTGCACCCGTTGCTCCGGTGAATAACCGTCGAAGGCATGACCTTCGAGCACCAGCAGGCGGTCGACGCCGGCCGTGGCAAATGCGTTTTCCTTGTGTTCGCCAAACACCACGGCCAGCACCGCACCGTCGCTGCCGGCGAGTTGCCGGGCCAGGCCGAGCAGGTCACGGTCGTGGCTGCTCAGGCGGCCGCCGACCATGTCCGGCACCACGTTGATGTAGAACGCGGGCGCCGCCACTTGATGCAGCGGCAACTGCACTTCCACCGCCGCCGTGCGCTTGGCCGCCCCGCCCTGCTGGGCACCGCTGCGGTCGATGCGCTTGATGCCGTTGGGGCCGATAAAACCGACACCATGGACGTTCTTGCGGATGACGCCGTTGGGCCCCATCCAACTGTGTTGCACCGGTTGCATCGCCGCATGCAGCGGGTGCAGGCGGTTACGGGCGATCCATTCGGCGCGTGGGTCGCGGCGGATAATGTCGCTCATCAGTGTACCTCCGCGGGTTCACGCGTGATCGGGGCTTTGGCCGGCGCCGGCTCGTCGAGCAAGGCATCGGCCACCAACTCGGCGATGTCCTTGATCAGTGGGCGCGGTTCGACCACGCCTTCGAGCATCGCGGTGCATTGCGGGCAGCCCACGGCCACCAGCTCGGCGCCGGTTGTGCGGATGTCGTCCATCCGCATATCGGGGATGCGTTGCTTGCCCGGAATGTCGGTGATCGGCGCGCCGCCACCGCCACCGCAGCAGCGTGAACGGTAGCCCGAGCGTTGCATCTCCTTGACCTCGATCCCCAACGCGCGCAGCACCTGGCGCGGCGCCTCGTATTCGCCGTTGTAGCGGCCCAGGTAGCACGGGTCGTGATAGGTCACGCTGCTGCCTTTGTGCTGGCCCAGGTTCAGCGCGCCGTCGCCGATCAGCTCGGCCATGAAGGTGCTGTGGTGCTGTACGACATAGTCACCGTTGAAGGCGCCGTATTCGTTTTTCAGCACATGGAAACTGTGCGGGTCGCAGGTGACGATGCGCGTGAAGTTGTACTTGGCCAGGGTCTGGATATTGCGCGTGGCCAGCAGTTGGAAGGTCGCTTCATCGCCCAAACGGCGGGCGACGTCGCCGCTGTCGCGCTCTTCCAGACCGAGCACGGCGAAGTCGACCTTGGCCGCTTTCAGCACTTTGACGAAGGCGCGCAGGGTGCGCTGGTTGCGCATGTCGAAGGCAGCGTCGCCGACCCAGAACAGCACCTCGCAGCGACCTTTTTCGCTGAGCAACGGCAGGTTCAGATCCGCCGCCCAGTTCAGCCGGCCGCCCGGTGCGAAGCCGCCGGGGTTGTCGGTGGCGATCAGGTTTTCAAGGACTTCGGCGCCCTTGTTCGGCGTGGCGCCTTTTTCCAGGGTGAGGTGGCGGCGCATGTCGACGATGGCGTCCACGTGCTCGATCATCATCGGGCACTCTTCCACACAGGCGCGGCAGGTGGTGCAGGACCACAACGTGTCGGCGTCCACCAGGCCGTTGACGATCGGTTGGTGCGGGTTGCCGCGGTGTTCACCGATCAGTTTTCCAGGATAAGCGCTGCCGGCGAACTTGGCATCGGTGCCGCCGGCCAGGCCGACCACCATGTCCTGAATCAGCTTTTTCGGGTTCAGCGGCTGGCCGGCGGCGAACGCCGGGCACGCCGCTTCGCACTTGCCGCACTGCACGCAGGCGTCGAAGCCGAGCAGTTGGTTCCAGGTGAAGTCCTTGGGTTTTTCCACGCCCAGGGGCGCGCTTTTATCGTTCAGGTCCAACGGTTTCAAACCGGTGGAACGGCCCCCGCCGAAGCGCTCGGCGCGGCGGTGCCAGGCCAGGTGCAAGGCACCGGCGAAGGCGTGCTTCATCGGCCCGCCCCAGGTCATGCCGAAGAACATTTCCGACACGCCCCACAGCACACCCACGCTCAACAACGCGGCCAGCAACCAGCCGCCGAAGTCGGCGGGCAGCACCCCGGCCACCGGCAGCGTCACCAGGAAGAAGCTCACAGAAAACGCCATCAGGCTTTTCGGCAGGCGCATCCACGGGCCTTTCGACAGGCGCGACGGCGGATTGCGCCGGCGCAGATAGACAAACGTGGCGCCGACAAACATCAGCACCGACGCCAGCAGCAAGGCAACGCCGAGGATGCGGTTATGCAAGCCGAAACCATGCACCAGGACCGCCAGCAGCGCCGACAGCACAAAACCCAGCGCCGTAGCGACGTGGGTGTTGGCGATGTATTTGTCGCGGGCGACCACGTGGTGCAGGTCGACCATGTAGCGCTTGGGCATGGCCAGCAGGCCTTTGATCAGGTCGACCTTCGACGCCCGCCCACGGCGCCACATGGCTGCCCGCCGCAGTGCGCCCAGAACAGCAAGGCCCAGCGCCGCGAACAGCAGAATCGGAAGAAGAGTATTCAACATGGTGAAGCTCCCACAGACCACACGGATCTACTGTGAAACCGGGTCCTAAATGTGGGAGGGGGCAAGCCCCCTCCCACATTTTCAGACCGAGTACACATTGGTTCGGTGTCGGGTCAGAAATCCTTGCACAAGCGCAGGGCGTCATAGATCGCGGCGTGGGTATTGCGCTGCGCCACACAGTCACCGATGCGGAACAGCAAGTAGCCCTCGCCCGCTTCGCTCAGGCACGGTTGCGGCTTGATCGCGAACAGCGCTTCGATGTCCATCTGCCCCTTGTTGCGCGAGCCGGGCTTGAGGGCGTAGTAGATCTCCTCATCGGGACGCACGCCGTTTTCCACCACCACTTGATCGACCACCCGCTCCTCTTTGGCGCCGGTGTATTCGTTCTCCAACACCGCCACCAGCTTGTCGCCTTCGCGGTAGACCTTTTCCAGCATCATGTCGCCGGTCATGATCACTTCCTTGGGGTACATGCTGCGGTAGTAGGTCGGGAACGACGTACCGCCGATGGCCACGCCGGGCTTGATGTCGTCGGTGACGATCTCGACCTGGCTGCCCTTGTCCGCGAGGAAATCGGCCACCGACATGCCGGTGAATTCGCAGATAGTGTCGTAGACCAGCACGTTCTTGCCCGGCGCGACTTTGCCGTCGAGCACGTCCCAGCTGCTGACCACCAGGCCTTCGGCCGCGCCCCAGTGTTCGTTCTGCTCCAGGAACGGATGCCCGCCCACCGCCAGCACCACCACATCCGGGCGCAGGTCGAGGATGGCCGCCGCGTCCGCCGCCACGCCCAGGCGCAGGTCGACGTTCAACCGCGCCAGTTCCAGTTGGAACCAGCGGGTAATCCCGGCGATCTGGTCGCGCTGCGGGGCTTTGGAGGCGGTAGTGATTTGCCCGCCGATAAAGGCTTTTTTCTCGAACAGGGTCACGTCGTGGCCACGCTCGGCGGCGACGCGCGCAGCCTCCATCCCCGCTGGCCCGGCGCCGACCACCACCACCTTGCGCTTGGGCCCGGTGGATTTTTCGATGATGTGCGGCACGCCCATGTATTCGCGGGAGGTCGCGGCGTTCTGGATGCACAGCACATCCAGGCCCTGGTACTGGCGGTCGATGCAATAGTTGGCGCCGACGCACTGTTTGATCTGGTCGATCTGGCCCATCTTGATCTTGGCGATCAGGTGCGGGTCGGCGATGTGGGCGCGGGTCATGCCGACCATGTCCACATAGCCGCCTTCGAGGATGCGCGTGGCCTGGTTCGGGTCCTTGATGTTCTGCGCATGCAGCACCGGGGCCTTGACCACTTCCTTGATCCCGGCCGCCAGATGCAGGAACGGCTCCGGTGGATAACTCATGTTCGGAATGACGTTGGCCAGGGTGTTGTGGGTATCGCAACCCGAGCCGACCACACCGATAAAATCGAGCATGCCGGTGTCGTCGTAATACTTGGCGATCTGCTTCATGTCCTCGTGGGACAAGCCGTCCGGGTGGAACTCATCGCCGCACAGGCGGATGCCGACGCAGAAATCCGGGCCGACTTCAGCCCGCACCGCCTTGAGCACTTCCAGGCCGAAACGCATGCGATTTTCAAAGCTGCCGCCCCATTCGTCGGTGCGCTTGTTGACCCGCGGGCTCCAGAACTGGTCGATCATGTGCTGATGCACCGCCGACAGTTCCACGCCGTCCAGGCCACCGGCTTTTGCCCGCGCTGCCGCGCTGGCGTAGTTGCCGATCACGCGCCAGATCTCTTCCGGCTCGATGGTCTTGCAGGTCGCACGGTGTACCGGCTCGCGGATGCCCGAGGGCGACAGCAGGGTCGGCCAATGCTCGCCGTCCCAGCGCGAGCGGCGGCCCATGTGGGTAATCTGGATCATGATCTTGGCGCCATGCTTGTGCATGGCATCGGCCAGGTTCTGGAAGTGTGGGATGATCCGGTCGTCGGCCAGGTTCACCGATTTCCACCAGCCTTGCGGGCTGTCGATCGCCACGCTGGAAGACCCGCCGCAGATGGCCAGGCCGATCCCGCCCTTGGCTTTCTCTTCGTAGTACTTCACATAGCGGTCGGTGGTCATGCCGCCGTCGGTGGCATACACCTCGGCGTGGGCGGTACTGAGCACGCGGTTGCGGATGGTCAGTTTGCCGATCTGGATCGGCGCGAACATTGCTTCGAAAGCCATGGCAGGGTTCCTCGACTTACAACGGCTTGACGGTGAACAGGCCGTCGTCATGGCCCTCTTCGGAGCCGCCGTAGACTTGTTCGGCCACGGTGCGAATAGTGCTGCCGCGCGCTTGCAGGATCTGGTCCATGGCCCCGGCAAACCAGCCGGTGAACATGTAGTCGACCTTGCGCCCGACCTTGCCGTACACGTAGACAAACGCCGAGTGTTCGAGCTTGACGCTGGCGGTGCCTTTGTCCAGGTCGATGTCCTGGATCTTGAACAGGCCCCAGCCGCGTTGCGACAGGCGCTTCATGTAGTGCTCGAACACCGCCACGCCTTCAAGGCCATGGCATTCGGCTTCTTTTTCACACCAGTGCCAGGCGGATTTGTAGCCGGCCTTGTAGAGGATCTCAGCATAGGCCTCGGCGCCGAGCACTTCTTCGATGCCCATGTGGTTGTTGACGAAGAAATGACGCGGTACGTACAGCATCGGCAGGGCGTCGGAGGTCCAGACACCGGTTTCGCTGTCGACTTCGATAGGCAATTGCGGGGCGATCTTGGCCATGGAAACTTAACTCCAGAAAATTCGTAGTGGTGTTGCCCGTGGGTGTTTGGCTTATTCGCCCCACACGTCCTTCAAGACGTTGACCCAGTTCTCGCCCATGATCTTGCGCACCACGCGTTCGCTGTGGCCGCGCTTGAGCAGGGTCTCGGTGAGGTTGGGGAACTCGCCCACGGTGCGGATGCCCAGCGGGTTGATGATCTTGCCGAAGCTGGTCAGGCGGCGGGCGTAGCCCTTGTCATGGGTCAGCATTTCGAAGAAATCCTGGCCATGACCCTGGGTGAAGTCGGTGCCGATGCCGATGGCGTCTTCGCCGACGATGTTCATGGTGTACTCGATGGCTTCGGCGTAGTCGTCGATGGTCGAATCGATACCCTTGGCCAGGAACGGCGCGAACATGGTCACGCCGACAAAGCCGCCGTGGTCGGCGATGAACTTCAGCTCTTCATCGGACTTGTTGCGCGGGTGTTCCTTGAGCCCGGAGGGCAGGCAGTGGGAGTAGCACACCGGTTTTTTCGATTCGAGGATGACTTCTTCGCTGGTCTTGGAGCCGACGTGGGACAGGTCGCACATGATGCCGACGCGGTTCATCTCGCCGACGATCTCGCGACCGAAGCCCGACAGCCCGCCGTCGCGTTCGTAGCAACCGGTGCCGACCAGGTTCTGGGTGTTGTAGCACATCTGCACCACACCGACGCCGAGCTGCTTGAAGATCTCGACATAGCCGAGCTGGTCTTCAAACGCGTGGGCGTTCTGGAAGCCGAAGATGATGCCGGTCTTGCCCTGTTCCTTGGCCTTGCGGATGTCGGCGGTGGTTTTCACCGGGATCACCAGGTCGCTGTTCTCGCGGATCAGGGTCTGACTGGCGACGATGTTATTGATCGTCGCCTGGAACCCTTCCCACACCGACACGGTGCAGTTGGCGGCGGTCAGGCCACCTTTGCGCATGTCCTCGAACAGCTCGCGGTTCCACTTGGCAATGATCAGCCCGTCGATAACGATGCTGTCGGCGTGTAATTGCGCTGGGCTCATCAGGCGTCCCCTTATTGGCGATTCGTGCGCCGAATCGTCTGCCGGCGCTTTGGGGCCAGCATATGCCGAGGGGCCGAGCGGACCGGGTGCAAAAACGACAGGGGAATTGCCGAAAGCGTCAATCCGCGACGAAGGTCGCTAAGACAGGTCTGTCTGGCGGCTGTTCTTTGTCTTACGCTTGGGCCAGAATTCCCGCATCAACCGATACGAGACGGCGCAATGAAATCGATTTTCCTGGCTTTGGCACTCATCGCAACCGGCGTCCACGCGGCCGAAGACACCGACAGCACGCCGTGCGACGGCATCGAAAACGACAAGCAAACCCTGGAATGCGCCACCTACAACAAAACCACCGCCGAGCAATTGCTCAAGGATAACTATCAAGGGTTGCTGGAGCGCATGGGTTCGACCTATGGCAGCAACAAGTCACAGCTGGCAGACATTACCGCTCGTCTGAAGGATGCCCAGCAGAAGTGGGAAAAATTACGCGATGCTGATTGCGCGGTGGACACCTTCCCGGCGGCGACCGGTACCAAACCCTATGCGATCGCGCTGAACGATTGCCTGGCGCGGATGAGTGATGAGCGGTCGGAGTTTTTGGAGTCGATCGGCCAGGAGTGAAGCATTCCCGCGCATTGAACGCGGGAACGCTTCACAGGCGTCAGGCCATGAAGGGCGACTTGAACGGGCTTTTCGTCAATGGGCGGCTGGGCGCATAGCTGTAGCCCAGCGCGGCGATATCCATCACCTCACTGATCCGGCGGGTCCAGGGATTAATCACATCATCATAGTTGTGGCCCGGCGGACCGTCCTGCATGGGGCAATAGTGCGGGGCCAGGTCCGGCTCATCCAGGCGCTTCTGCGCCTGCCAGTCCGCCCAGATCTTGTCGATGAAACAGTGATGCAGGAAGAACACCGGGTCATCCGGTGAGGTCATGGGCAACATATTGCCGCCAATCCACAAATGCACACGGTTATGCAACTGCGAACCGGAGGTTTTGACAGCAGGATCGCCACGCTGGGTGATCCAGCCTTCCAGGCGGTTTCTGAAACCACGGATGAAAGGGCTCGAGTTGTAATTGGGTTCGTCATACAGGCTTTCGTTCATCGCCACTCGCAGGTCGTCCTCGGTTGGCAGTGAGCTGATCACTTGCCCGAACTGGCGTTTGAGGCCTGGCCCGGGCAAGCCCTCCTCGTCATAGGGCGGCACGGGCCAGTTCCCGTATTTGTGGGCAAAGACCCCATCCTGCACGCGAAACTGATCGGCTGGGTCGCCATCACCCCCCAGGAAACCCTGGCGCCAGACCGGCGATTGTTCAGGGGCGGCCGCATCCTGCGTCCAGTCCCAATAAGGCAACGTTACGCTGACGTTGATCGCTTGTAGATCCGCCTCGAACTGCATCAACATTTCACGGTGCCACGGCAGAAATGCCGGCCCCCGGTGAGCACCGTTACGGTAGTTGGGATCTTGGGGTTCGTTCGGGTAGACCGTGGCCTTCATGACGGCGTGATGCCAATGAACATACTTGTCGTAGACACCGGAACGCTTCATCGCCAATAACGTGTTGATAAACTCCAGTTGTTCCGTTGCGGTCAGTGCGCGAATTTCCTTGCGAATATTCATTGCATAACTCCCTTGTCGGAATAGCCATGGAACAGGCCGGAACCCTCGGCAGGCTCCTTCAGGGAATCTATGAGACCGGGCACGCGGCGGTCTACTGTCAAAAATAACAGGTCGAGCACGTTCCCGACGGGTGGACGGCGGCCGTCTCAGCCCTCGACCCTGATACTATTGCGGCCTCTCTTTTTTGCCCCAAGGCGACCCAATGACTCTCTGCGGCATCGAAATCAAAGGCAGCGAAGCCATCATCGCCGTTGCCTCCCTGAACAATCAGACGCTGACCCACGTCGCCCTGGCCACCAAGAAAATCGCCCTCGAAGACGACGATGACGCGGCCAACGTCAAAGCCTTCGCCGCCCAGGTGAAGGCGTTCGTGCAGGACAACGCCATCGAACGCATCGCCATCAAGAAGCGCAGCAAAAAAGGCGAATTCGCCGGCGGCCCGACCACGTTCAAGATTGAAGGGGTGTTTCAACTGCTGGAGGGGGTTGAAGTGACGCTGCTGTCGCCGCAGACCATCAATGCGCAGAACAAGAAGCACAATTTCGATCTGCCGGCGACGCTGAACAAGTACCAGCATGAAGCCTTCAAGGCAGCGTGTTCGGCCCTGATAAAGCAATAGGCACACCGACAATTTACTGTGGGAGGGGGCTTGCCCCCGATGGCGATGTGTCAGCCACTCAGGGGCCGCTGATCCACCGTCATCGGGGGCAAGCCCCCTCCCACATTTGATCTTGGTCGCTTACAGGAGAAGGGGTGTACCAGCATGAAGCCTTCAAGACGGCTTGTTCGGCCCTGATAAAGCAATAAGCACACCGACAATTCACTGTGGGAGGGGGCTTGCCCCCGATGGCGGTGTGTCAGCTACTCAGGTGCCGCTGATCCACCGTCATCGGGGGCAAGCCCCCTCCCACATTTGATCTTTGTCGCTTACAGGAGAAGGGGTGTACCAGCATGAAGCCTTCAAGGCGGCGTGTTCGGCCCTGATAAAGCAATAAGCACACCGACAATTTACTGTGGGAGGGGGCTTGCCCCCGATGGCGGTGTGTCAGCCACTCAGGGGCTGCTGATCCACCGTCATCGGGGGCAAGCCCCCTCCCACATTTGATCTTTGTCGCTTACAGGAGAAGGGGTGTACCAGCATGAAGCCTTCAAGGCGGCGTGTTCGGCCCTGATAAAGCAATAAGCACACCGACAATTTACTGTGGGAGGGGGCTTGCCCCCGATGGCGGTGTGTCAGCCACTCAGGGGCTGCTGATCCACCGTCATCGGGGGCAAGCCCCCTCCCACATTTGATCTTTGTCGCTTACAGGAGAAGGGGCGTACCAGCATGAAGTCTTCAAGGCAGCGTGTTCGGCCCTGATAAAGCAATAGGCACACCGACAATTTACTGTGGGAGGGGGCTTGCCCCCTCCCTCATTGGCTTTGTGGTGTGTTTAGCCGGGTGTACGGTGCTTGTGCAGTAGCCAGTCGCCGAAGGACTTGTCTTCCAGGGCATAACCGCCGCGGCTGGACTTCCATACCAGTTCCTTGTCACGCAGGGCATCGATACACGCCTGGATGGTCTGAGTGCCGGGCACCACGTCGCTGCCCATCTCCTCCAGCGCCTTGCTGACCGCAGTGAGGGTGCTGTCGGTGAACGGGGCGAAGGGTTGATTGTGTTGCGAACGCTCCACCATCACTTGCAGCACTGCACGTTGCGCAAGGGTGAGGGCGTTCCAGGCGCTTTCGAATTCGTTCCAGACGCCAGCACGCAGCACTTCCGCGCGGCTGTGCAGCAACTGGCCCAGGTTGCTTGCCTCGCCCAACTCCAGGGCCACTTCACCGATGATGGTGCGCAGCATCTCGGGGCGCCGGCCTACCAACTCAAACGCTTCGTCGATATCCGCCGCGTTGAATTGGTTGGTCTCGGCCAGATGCGCGTTGAGATGCGCGGTGTAAGCCTGAGTGAACGCCTTACCCAGCAACGGAAACGGCGTGATGCTGGAGCCGAAGAACGGCTGGCTTTTGCCCAGCACCAAATGAGCGAGCTTGTCGCGGTTGGAGCCGGTGAACACCAGGTGTAAGCCACTGCCCTCGCCTTCGCGGCCCTGGTTGAGCTGGTCGCGTGCGGCCTTGAGGGCGAACATGGCATTGATGCCCGCTTCGGTGGTGAGCGCGTGCTGGGCTTCATCAATCACCAGCACCACGGTTTTCTCGGCGGCGCGGTGAAGTAATTCCAGTGCTTGCGTAAGGGTCGCGCCCACGGGCAGTTGAGGCTTGGTGAAGTCCCAGGACAAGGTGCGCAGGAAGCTGAGTTTTTCGATGCCGATGTTCTTCGCCAGTTTGCGGATGCCCTTTTCGAAAGGCACCAACGCACCGGCAATGGCGCTGGAAATCAGCTCGGCGGGATCTTTCTCCTTGTCGGCCCACAGGTCCACATACACCGTCAGCCAACCCCGAGCCTGGCACTCGGGGAGAAGGTCTTCGCGCAGAAAAGTACTTTTGCCGGTACGACGCGGCGCCGCGAGAAACAGGCCAGAGGTGAAATCCTGGATACCCACGCCCACCAGGCCATCGGCAATACTGCTTGCCAGGGTGGGGCGGCGGAACACAAAACCGCTGGGCTTGGACATGCTTTTATACTCAATTATTGAACTAACTATAAATTATAGTCGTGAGTATAATTGACTATAATCGCCGGTCAAACCACCTCCCGTCGCCGATCCTCCCGCGGACACTTGGCAAACCGCGCCCGATAACTGCGGGTGAAATACGACGGCGACTCAAAGCCGCAGGCAAGACTCACCTCCAGCACGCTCATGTCGCTCTGGCGCAACAACTGCCGCGCTTTTTCCAGGCGCAGGCCGAGGTAGAAGTTGCTCGGCGTGTCGTTCAGATGCAGGCGAAACAGCCGCTCCAGCTGACGCCGCGTGACTTTGATCGCCTCGGCCAGGGCCAGGGTGCTCAACGGCGGTTCGGTGTGTTGTTCCATCTCGCCGATCACCTGCACCAACTTCTTGTTGTTGATGCCGTAGCGCGTGGCGATCTGCATGCGCTGGTGGTCTTTGCGCGGGCGGATGCGCCCGAGCACGAATTGCTCGGAGACCTGGATCGCCAGGTCGGGGCCGTGGGCCTGGGCGATCAGGTCGAGCATCAGGTCGATGGAAGCGGTGCCGCCGGCGCAGGTGATGCGGCGGCGGTCGATCTCGAACAGTTCCTGGGTCACGCTCAGGTGCGGATAGGCTTCTTTGAAGGCGTCGATGGCTTCCCAGTGCAGGGTCAGGCGGTGGCCGTCGAGCAGCCCGGCCTCGGCCAGGATGCAGGCACCGGTGTCGATGGCGCCGAGGGTCACACCGTCATGGTCGAGGCGGCGCAGCCAATGTTCGAGGGCCGGGGTGGCGAATTCAAGCGGTTCGAAACCGGCGACCACCATCAGCGTCGCGCCTTTTTTCAGCGGCTCCAGCGCCGCGTCGGCGTTGACCGACATGCCATTGCTCGCCAGCACCGCGCCGCCGTCGGCGCTCAATACATGCCAGCGGTACAACTCGCCACGAAAGCGGTTGGCCACGCGCAGCGGTTCGAGCGCGGAGATAAAGCCGATGGCCGAGAACCCCGGCATCAGCAGAAAGTAGAAATCCTGGGACATGGTGCGCTCTCGTAGGACCGGCAGCGTGGTCACTGTGATACGCCAGTTCAACGGCCCATTCAAGAGCACAGGTCGCTGCAGTGCAAGAGCGGGTCGCCGCCGTGCGTTTTGTCGCCCTTCAAGCTGCGTAACGTGACCTCACGGCGCACAAAGACGCCGGCCCCCACAATAACGACCTGCCGAGGGAACCACCATGAACCGACTGATCAGCCGCTGCGTGCTCGCATTCAGCGCCAGCGCCATCTTGAGTACCAGCGTCTTCGCGGCCGATGCGCCATCCTGCCAGAACGTGCGTATGGGCGTGGTGAACTGGACCGACGTGATCGCCACCAGCGCCATGACCCAAGTGTTGCTCGATGGCCTCGGCTACAAGACCAAACAGACCAGCGCGTCCCAGCAAATCATCTTCGCCGGCATCCGCGACCAGCGCCTGGATTTGTTCCTCGGCTACTGGAACCCGCTGATGACCCAGACCATCGCCCCGTTCGTCGACGCCAAGCAGGTCAAGGTCCTCGATAAACCGAGCCTGGAAGACGCGCGTGCGACCCTGGCGGTGCCGACTTATCTGGCCGACAAAGGCCTGAAAACCTTCGCCGACATCGCCAGGTTCGAGAAAGAACTGGGCGGCAAGCTCTACGGCATCGAGCCGGGCTCGGGTGCCAACACCCAGATCAAGGCGATGATCGCCAAGAACCAGTTCGGCCTGGGCAAATTCCAGCTGGTGGAGTCCAGCGAAGCGGGCATGCTCGCCGCCGTCGACCGCGCGGTGCGTCGCAAGGAAGCTGTGGTGTTCTTCGGCTGGGCGCCGCACCCGATGAACGTCAACATCGCGATGACCTACCTCACCGGCAGCGAAGATGCCCTGGGCCCGAACGAAGGCATGGCCACCGTGTGGAGCGTCACCTCGCCGACCTATGCCGAGCAGTGCCCCAACGTCCACAAGCTGCTGACCAACCTGACCTTCACCGCCGCCGACGAGAGCCGAATGATGCAGCCGTTGCTGGAACACAAGGACGCCTTCGAGTCCGCCAAGCAGTGGCTCAAGGACCACCCGCAAGACCTGGCGCGCTGGCTCGAAGGCGTGACCACCTTCGACGGCAAACCGGCGGCCGCCAACCTGCAACTGACCAGCAAATAACGGTATTCGACGCACCGTTTCGCGGTCGTGCCTGACCGCGAACGGCCTCGCTACGCCTTGAAATCACGCCTGTAAGGAACCTGCCCCATGAACCACGACGTCATCATCACCTGCGCACTCACCGGTGCTGGCGACACGAGCGCCAGAAGCCCCCATGTACCGGTCACCCCCAAACAAATCGCCGCCGCCGCCGTGGAAGCCGCCAAGGCTGGCGCCACTGTCGTTCACTGCCATGTGCGCAACCCCGAGACCGGCAAGTTCAGCCGCGACGTCGCCTTGTACCGCGAAGTGATGGAGCGTATCCGTGAGGCCGACATCGACATCATCGTCAACCTCACCGCAGGCATGGGCGGCGACCTGGAGATCGGCGGCGGCGAGACGCCCATGGCATTCGGCCCCAACACCGACCTGGTCGGCCCGCTGACGCGCCTGGCCCATGTGGAAGCGCTGTTGCCGGAAATCTGCACGCTCGACTGCGGCACGCTGAACTTCGGCGATGGCGACACCATTTACGTGTCCACCCCGGCGCAACTGCGGGCCGGCGCCAAACGTATCCAGGCACTTGGCGTAAAAGCCGAGCTGGAAATCTTCGACACCGGCCACCTGTGGTTCGCCAAGCAGATGATCAAGGAAGGCCTGCTCGACGACCCGCTGTTCCAACTGTGCCTGGGCATCCCGTGGGGCGCGCCGGCCGACACCACCACCATGAAAGCCATGGTCGACAACCTGCCTGCCGACGCGGTGTGGGCCGGCTTCGGCATCGGCCGCATGCAAATGCCGATGGCGGCGCAGGCGGTGCTGCTCGGCGGCAACGTGCGGGTCGGGCTGGAAGACAACCTGTGGCTGGACAAAGGCGTGCTGGCCACCAACGGTCAACTGGTGGAACGCGCCAGTGAAATCCTCAGCCGCCTGGGCGCGCGGGTCATGACCCCGGCCGAAGGGCGCCTGAAAATGGGCCTCAAAAAACGCAGCTAACCCCCCAACCCAAACCGGATCAAAACCTGTGGGAGGGGCTTGCCCCCGATAGCGGCGTATCAGCAGCGAATGCATCGACTGGTACACCGCTATCGGGGCAAGCCCCTCCCACAGGAGAACATCACCTTATTCAGGAATGTCGCCATGCGTTTTATTACAGATATCAAAACCTTCGCCGCCCTCGGCAGCGGTGTGATCGGCAGCGGTTGGGTGTCCCGCGCCCTGGCCAACGGCCTCGACGTGGTGGCCTGGGACCCGGCGCCCGGTGCCGAAGCCGCGCTGCGCCAACGCGTCGCCAATGCCTGGGGCGCCCTGGAGAAACAAGGCCTGGCCCCCGGCGCATCGCAGGACCGCCTGCGTTTTGTCGCCACGATCGAGGCGTGCGTGAAAGACGCCGACTTCATCCAGGAAAGCGCCCCGGAACGCCTGGAGCTGAAACTGGAGCTGCACAGCAAGATCAGCGCGGCCGCCAAGCCGAATGCGTTGATCGGCTCCAGTACCTCGGGCCTGTTGCCCAGCGAATTCTATGAAGGCTCGACCCACCCTGAACGCTGCGTCGTCGGTCACCCGTTCAACCCGGTGTACCTGCTGCCGCTGGTGGAAGTGGTGGGCGGCAAACACACCGCGCCCGAAGCGATCCAGGCGGCGATCCAGGTGTATGAATCCCTCGGCATGCGCCCGTTGCATGTGCGCAAGGAAGTCCCCGGCTTTATCGCCGATCGCCTGCTCGAAGCCCTGTGGCGCGAGGCGCTGCACCTGGTCAACGATGGCGTTGCCACCACCGGCGAGATCGACGACGCAATCCGTTTTGGCGCCGGCTTGCGCTGGTCGTTCATGGGCACGTTCCTGACCTACACCCTGGCCGGCGGCGATGCCGGGATGCGGCACTTCATGGCGCAGTTCGGCCCGGCGTTGCAGTTGCCGTGGACCCACCTGCCGGCGCCGGAGCTGACCGACAAGTTGATCGACGATGTGGTCGACGGCACCCGCGAGCAGTTGGGTAACCACAGCATTTCGGCGCTGGAGCGCTATCGTGATGATTGTCTGTTGGCGGTGCTGGAAGCGGTGAAGACCACTAAAGCCAAGCACGGCATGACCTTCGCCGAATAAGGAAACCCCCAGCATGCCTGCACTGACCACCTACACCACCCAGGTCCACCCCGACTGGGTGGATTACAACGGCCACCTGCGCGACGCGTTCTACCTGCTGATCTTCAGCTACGCCACCGACGCGTTGATGGACACCCTCGGCCTGGACAGCGAAAACCGCGCCGCCAGCGGCCATTCGCTGTTCACCCTGGAGCTGCACCTGAACTACCTGCACGAAGTGAAACTCGGCGCCGACGTGGAGGTGCGGACCCAACTGATCGCCCACGATGCCAAGCGCCTGCACCTCTATCACAGCCTGCACCTGGTGAGCGACGACAAGGAACTGGCGGGCAACGAACAGATGCTGCTGCACGTCGACCTCGCCGGGCCGCGCTCGACGCCGTTCACCGAGGCGACACTGGAACGCCTCGCGGCCATCCGCGCCACGCAAGTCGACCTGCCCACTCCCGCCCTCCTCGGCCGCGTCATTGGCCTGCCCGCGCCAAATGGCCCGAAAACGACCTGTTCATAGCCATCCGAGCCATTCGTGCATTCTGCCCTTGCCGACCGCCTGGTCGGCTACCAGAATCCAGATCGATCCCCCCGCTCCCTTCACCAGGATAAACGTCATGATGCACGCGGATTTGATTGACCAGGATGACCTGCTGAGCAAACTGCGCTCGCTCGGTTTCGAGGTATCCAGCGGCGCCAGCGCCGAGCAGGCCTGTGAATGTGCGGTACGCGGTTTGAGCGAAGCGCGGGCCAAGGCGCTCAAGGGCATGGTCGAGCAGATGTACAGCGGCAGTGCGACGATTCTGCCGGCGGTGCGGCAGGCGATCGACAGGCAGTTATTGCCGGCGCTGATGCAGTTCAAACAGAACTCCGGCGTCTGACAGACCTCTATCGGGGGCAAGCCCCCTCCCACACTCGAATTGTGAATACAGTCAAATGTGGGAGGGGGCTTGCCCCCGATGCAGGCGACTCGGTCTAGAGCCTCACACTGGCAAACGTCGACTCATTGCGCGCCTGGCTCAACGCCGACATCGGCCCCGACAACGGGGACAACACCAAGGCCGGCGGAATCGGCATCATCGCCACCTGCTGGGTGGTGTTGGAACCGACGCGCTCATCCCGTGGCGGAATACCGAAGTATTCGCGGTAGCACTTGGAGAAGTGCGGCGTGGACACAAACCCGCACACCGACGCCACTTCGATGATCGACATCGGCGTTTGCTTGAGCAACTGCCGTGCGCGAATCAGGCGCAGCTTGAGGTAGTAGCGCGACGGCGAGCAGTGCAGGTATTTCTGGAACAGCCGCTCCAGCTGGCGCCGCGACACGGCGACGTACACCGCCAGCTCATCCAGGTCGATCGGCTCTTCGAGGTTGGCTTCCATCAGCGCGACGATTTCCTGCAACTTCGGCTGGTTGGTGCCGAGCATGTGCTTGAGCGGCACACGCTGGTGATCCTGTTCATTGCGGATGCGCTCGTACACGAACATCTCGGAGATCGCCGCCGACAGTTCACGGCCGTGGTCGCGGCTGATCAGGTGCAGCATCATGTCCAGCGGCGCGGTGCCGCCGGAGCTGGTGAAGCGGTTGCGGTCGAGGGTGAACAGGCGGGTGCTCATCGACACGCGCGGGAAGGCTTCCTGCATCGACGCCAGGCATTCCCAGTGCACGCTGCAATCGAAGCCATCGAGCAACCCGGCGCAGGCCAGGGCCCAACTGCCGGTACATACCGCGCCGAGGCGACGGGACTGACGCGCCTGGCTTTGCAGCCACGACACATGTTCACGGGTGACGGTGCGCTGGATACCCACGCCGCCGCACACGATGACGGTGTCCAGGGCCGGGGCTTTGTGCATGGCGGCATCGGGGGTGATTTGCAGACCGTCGCTGGCCCACACCTGGTTGCCGTCGACACTCAGGGTTGTCCAGCGATACAACTCGCGCCCGGACAACTGGTTGGCCATGCGCAGCGGTTCCACTGCCGAAGCCAGGGAAATCAGCGTGAAATTGTCCAGCAGCAGAAAGCCGATGGATTGAGGCGCACGGTTCTGGGGTTGGGCCCCGGAGTTGAACGACGTCATCGCGGTATCTCCTCACACAAAGCGGGTGATGGCCTCAGGCGAGGCTCTTGTTATTGCGCTCGTCTCTGATGCAGAGAGAGGCGTTGAGTTGATAGAGCAATTGCCATGCCTAAATTTGAATGGCCATTCAATAACTCCTGAAAACGACCTCTTGATGTGTCTAGACAAGCCCCTGTACGAAGTGCGGAATATGCCCCGAATCGGCGGCGCAAACGGCCCCGTTCAAGGGCTGTGAGCAGATCGGTAGCACTTGTGGGTAGGCGCTTTGAGGGCGAAGCAAGCGTCTGTCACCGCAGGCACGGGTGACGGGTGGTCGGAGGGGAAAGTGTTTGGGGGCTACTTATCTGTTTGCGACGCGCTAAAAGGTGGCGCTTTTGGTTTTGGTGTTCACTTTATGAGCAGGGTTGTTTGGACTGGCGCTATCGGGGGCAAGTCGAATCGTCGCACCGCCCCTCCCACACTCGACCGAGTTCACATTTCAAATGTGGGAGGGGGCTTGCCCCCGATAGCGGCGACGCGGTCTCAACACTCAACCGCACTGACCGCCAACCCACCCCGCGAGGTTTCCTTGTACTTGTCATGCATGTCCGCCCCCGTATCGCGCATGGTGCGGATCACCCGGTCGAGGGAAATAAAGTGCTGGCCGTCGCCGCGCAGGGCCATCTGCGCGGCGTTGATCGCCTTCACCGCGGCAATCGCGTTGCGCTCGATACACGGCACTTGCACCAGGCCGCCCACCGGGTCGCAGGTCAGGCCGAGGTTGTGTTCCAGGCCGATTTCGGCAGCGTTGCACAGTTGCTCCGGGGTGGCGCCGAGGATCTCCGCCAACCCCGCCGCCGCCATGGCGCAGGCTGAGCCGACCTCGCCCTGGCAGCCGACTTCGGCGCCGGAGATCGAGGCGTTCTTCTTGCACAGAATGCCCACCGCCGCCGCGCTGAGCAGGTAGTCGACCACGTTGGCTTCGGTGACGTCATCGCTGAACTTCATAAAGTAGTGCAGCACCGCCGGGATGATCCCCGCCGCGCCATTGGTCGGCGCGGTGACCATGCGCCCGCCAGCGGCGTTTTCTTCGTTGACCGCGAGGGCGAACAGGTTGACCCACTCCATCGCGCTCAAGGTCGAGCCGATCACGTTGGGCTTGCTCAACTCCAGCAAACTGCGGTGCAACTTGGCGGCGCGACGGCGCACATTCAGGCCGCCGGGCAGGATGCCTTCGTGCTTGAGGCCCTGCTCGACGCACGCCTGCATGGCGCGCCAGAGCGTCATCAGGCCGCTGCGGATTTCATCCTCGGAGCGCCAGACTTTTTCGTTGGCCAGCATCAGCTCGGCGACGCGCAGGTTATGGCTCTTGCACAGTTGCAGCAGCTCCACCGCGCTGGAGAATTCATAGGGCAATGCGCTGCGGTCCATATCCGCCACGCCGCTTTGCGCCTGGGCTTCATCCACCACAAAGCCGCCGCCGACGGAGTAGTAGGTGTCGCGGTGCAACTCGCCGTCAGCACCGAACACCACCAGGGTCATGGCATTGGGGTGGAACGGTAGGTTTTCGTCGAGCAGGCGCATGTCCCGCGCCCACACGAAAGGCACCGGTAAACGCCCGTCCAGCAGCAGCGTGTCGGTCTCGCGCAGGGTATGGATACGCAGGCCGATCTGCGCCGGATCGATTGCGTCCGGCCACTCGCCCATCAGGCCCATGATGGTTGCGGTGTCGCTGCCGTGGCCGATGCCGGTGGCCGACAATGAGCCGTAGAGCTGAACTTCGACGCGCCGCACCTGTTCCAACCATTCACGTTCACGCAACCGTTGAACGAACAACGCTGCGGCGCGCATGGGGCCGACGGTGTGAGAACTCGAAGGCCCGATGCCGATCTTGAACAGGTCGAAAACACTGATAGCCATTGCCGTGGAACTCCTCGATAAGCACAGGCCAGGCTTGAACGAGGTGCTACGCTCAGATCGCCCAGATGGCGGCATCATCAGGCTTTTATCCGCCATCACGGCGTCTCACACCGACGCAACCATGCTCATCAGCGTCGCTCACGAACAAGGGCCTGTTTTGGGCGTTTTTAGCGGTGCAGATGGGTAAAAACAGCGGTTTTACCTTAGGAAAAATCTGTAAACGACGTCACCGACACTGGATGCGACCCTGCCTGTACTGGATACGACGCCCCCTGTAGGCGTCAGATTTTCACTGGTACATGATCAGTCTCGACTCGTTGGCAAGGCACCGTGCCGCCGCCTCAAAGCACGTTCCAACCGCAACACTTATAAAGCGCGGCGAATGCCGCCAGAAAGTACACAGGAGTCTAGCCCCATGAAAGGTTCACCCTCGTTGTTGTTGGCCGCCATGCTGAGTCTGCCAGTCCTGGCGCACGCTGCAGAACCGGCACAATGTCAGACCGTCAACTTCTCCGATGTCGGCTGGACCGACATCACCGTCACGACCGCGACCACCAGCGAAATCCTCAAGGGCCTCGGCTACAAGCCGCGCACCACGATGATTTCGGTGCCGGTGACCTACAAGTCCCTGGCCGACGGCAAGAACATGGACATCTTCCTCGGCAACTGGATGCCGACCATGGAAAACGACATCAAGGCATACCGTGATGCCGGCACCGTGGAAACCGTGCGCGCCAACCTGGAAAACGCCAAGTACACCCTGGCCGTTCCCGAGGCGCTGTATGACAAAGGCCTGAAAGACTTCGCCGATATCGCCAAATTCAAGGATGAGCTGGAAGGCAAAATCTACGGCATCGAACCTGGCAACGACGGCAACCGCACCATTCAAACCCTGATCGACAAGGACGCGTTCGGCTTGAAGTCGGCCGGTTTCAAAGTCGTCGAGTCCAGCGAAGCCGGGATGCTGTCGCAGGTCGAACGCGCCACCAAGCGCGGCAAGGCCATCGTGTTCCTCGGCTGGGAACCGCACCCGATGAACACCCGCTTCAAGATGAAGTACCTGACCGGGGGTGACGACTCGTTCGGTCCCAACTACGGCCAGGCCACCATCTACACCAACGTGCGCAAGGGCTACACCCAGGAATGCAGCAACGTCGGCCAGTTGCTGAAAAACCTGTCGTTCACCCTGAACATGGAAAGCACCCTGATGGGTAACGTCCTGGACGACAAGATGAAACCCGACGCCGCGGCCAAGGCCTGGCTGAAGAAGAACCCGCAAGTGCTCGATACCTGGCTTGCCGGTGTCACCACCGTCGATGGCAAACCAGGTCTGGAGGCCGTCAAAGCTTACCTCGCCAAGTAATCCCTGCTGACCCCGGGCTGGTGCGCTGGCCCGGGATGTTTTCCCCTTCGCATGTGGACATTCACTACCATGCTGACTGAACAGAAAATCCCACTAGGCCAGTACATCGCTGCCTTCGTCGAATGGTTGACCCAACACGGTGCCAACTACTTCGACGCAATCGCATCGACCCTGGAAACGATGATCCACGGCGTGACGTTCGCGCTGACCTGGTTCAATCCGCTGGCATTGATCGGTCTGATTGCGCTGCTGGCTCACTTCATTCAACGTAAATGGGGCCTGACTGTTTTTGTCATCGCCTCCTTCCTGCTGATCCTCAACCTGGGGTACTGGCAGGAAACCATGGAGACCCTCGCGCAGGTGCTGTTCGCCACCCTGGTCTGCGTGGTCATCGGCGTGCCGCTGGGCATTGTTGCCGCGCACAAACCGATGTTCTACACCCTGATGCGGCCGGTGCTCGATCTGATGCAGACCGTACCGACCTTCGTCTACCTCATCCCTACCCTGACCCTCTTCGGGCTGGGTGTGGTGCCTGGGTTGATTTCCACGGTGGTGTTCGCGATTGCCGCGCCGATCCGCCTGACCTACCTGGGTATCCGTGATGTACCGCAAGAGTTGATGGACGCCGGCAAGGCCTTCGGCTGCTCGCGCCGTCAATTGCTCTCGCGCATTGAACTGCCCCACGCCATGCCGAGCATTGCTGCCGGCATTACCCAATGCATCATGCTGTCGCTGTCGATGGTGGTGATCGCCGCCCTGGTGGGTGCCGATGGCCTCGGCAAGCCGGTGGTCAACGCACTGAACACCGCCGACATCGCCCTGGGCTTTGAAGCCGGCCTGGCGATCGTGCTGCTGGCCATCATGCTCGACCGCATCTGCAAACAACCCGACGCCAGAGTAGGGGGTGATGCATGAGCATTATCCGATTCGACAATGTCGACGTGATCTTCTCCAAAGACCCACGCGAAGCGCTCAAGCTGCTGGACCAGGGCATGAGCCGTAACGAGATCCTGAAAAAGACCGGCCAGATCGTCGGCGTTGAAAAAGCCAGCCTGGATGTGGAAAAAGGCGAGATCTGTGTGCTGATGGGCCTGTCGGGCTCCGGCAAGTCGAGCCTGCTGCGCTGCATCAACGGCCTCAACACCGTCAGCCGTGGCCAGTTGTTCGTCGAGCATGAAGGGCGCCAGATCGACATCGCCTCCTGCACCCCGGCCGAGCTGAAAATGATGCGTACCAAACGCATCGCCATGGTATTCCAGAAGTTCGCCCTGATGCCCTGGCTGACCGTGCGCGAGAACATCAGCTTCGGCCTCGAAATGCAGGGCCGCCCGGAGAAAGACCGGCGCAAGCTGGTGGACGAAAAGCTCGAACTGGTGGGCCTGAGCCAATGGCGTAACAAGAAGCCGGACGAACTCTCCGGCGGCATGCAGCAGCGCGTCGGCCTGGCGCGGGCGTTGGCGATGGACGCCGACATCCTGCTGATGGACGAACCCTTCTCCGCCCTCGACCCGCTGATCCGCCAAGGCCTGCAGGACGAGTTGCTGGAGCTGCAAAACAAGCTGAGCAAGACCATTGTGTTCGTCAGCCACGACCTCGACGAAGCCCTCAAGCTCGGCAGCCGCATCGCGATCATGAAAGACGGCAAGATCATCCAGTACAGCGTGCCGGAAGAGATCGTGCTGAACCCGGCGGACGATTATGTGCGTACCTTCGTCGCACATACCAACCCGCTGAACGTGCTGTGCGGGCGCAGCCTGATGCGGACACTGGACAACTGCAAACGCATCAACGGCTCGGTGTGCCTCGATCCGGGCGGCGACTCGTGGCTCGACCTGGCCGAAGGCAACACCATCCGGGGCGCACGCCAGAATGGCGCGGTGATGAACCTGCAGAACTGGGCACCGGGGCAACCCGTGGAAGGCCTGGGCCGCCTGCCGACACTGGTGGACTCGAATATCGGCATGCGCGATGCGCTGCAGATCCGCTACCAGACGGGCAACAAGTTGGTGTTGCACGACAACAACCAGGTGGTGGGGATCCTTGGCGACAGCGAGTTGTACCATGCCCTGCTGGGCAAGAACCTGGGCTAACAAACACCGCATAACCCATTGGAGAAACAGGGTCAAAATGTGGGAGGGGCTTGCCCCCGATAGCGGTGTATCAGTAACAGACGAGCTGACTGACACACTGCAATCGGGGGCAAGCCCCCTCCCACATTTTTTGCCCCAGTGGTGTCAGTGGGGACACCACCAGGCTTCAACCATCAGCTATAGACACGGCCAAGGAGCTGCCGATGGCTTTCAAACTGATCGAGCACGTCCCGGGTGATCTGCTCCTGGGCGAAGCCCATCAGGTCGTACTCCTGAGGCCCGTTGTGCAGGTACACCTCGGCCCGGTAGTAACGGGCGCGCTCCGCCTCGGGCAGTTCGTCCGACGCCACCGCGTAGCCGTCCAGGCTCACTTCGTAGACAAACGGGTTGCCCTCTTCCATCTCGATACGCACGCCGATGCAACGCTTGGATTTGCCCAACAGGGTCTGCACGTCCAGCCCCTGGTCGCGCAACGCCTTCGTCGCGTCTTCCAGCGCCGGCGTGACGTGCTTGTCCATAAAGCGCTGCACCGTGGCCTGGCTCGGTTGCAGGTCCAGGGCGGTCAAGCGCTCGCTGAAACCACGACGGCCACGCTCGGCCAATTGCGCCTGCTCCAGTTCCGTCGCCATGTCCTGGCGCATCGCCTTGTGCAAACCGAACATAAAGACAATCAGCACCACCGAGAACGGCAGCCCCGCCAGCACCACCATGGTTTGCATGGCTTCGAAGTTACCCGCAAACAGCAGGCCGATAGTCACCAGGGTGATCACCGCCGACCAAAAGATCCGCAGCCAGTGCGGCGCGTCTTCGTCCACGTTGCCGCCTTTGCAGGAAAGGTTGGCCATCATCACCGCGCCGGAGTCCGCCGGGGTCAGGAACAGCACGAAGCCGACAAAGATCGACACGCCGATGACGATTTTCGACGCCGGGTAATGCTCCAGCAATTGGTAGATGGCCATCGACGGTTGTTCCAGCGCCGTCTTGCCCAACGCCACCGCACCCTGGTTCAACACCAGGTCCAGCGCCGAGTTACCGAAGATCGACAACCACGCCAGGGTGAAGCCCAGCGGGATCAGCAGCACGCCGGCCACCAGCTCACGCACCGTGCGGCCCCGGGAAATCCGTGCGATGAACATGCCCACGAACGGCGCCCAGGAAATCCACCAGGCCCAGTAGAACAGGGTCCACAGGCCCATCCAGCGTTCGGTCTTGTCGGCGTCGCCTTCGTACACATACAGGTCGAAGGTTTTCAGGAGGATGCCGTTGAGGTAGTCACCGGTGTTCTGCACCAGGCCGTTGAGCAGGTGCAGGGTCGGGCCGAACAACAGCACGAAGATCAGCAAGCCGCTGAACAACACGATGTTGAGGTTGGACAGGCGACGAATGCCGTTCTCCACCCCCGACACGGCGGCAATGGTCGCCACGCTGCTCATGATAATGATCACGATCAGCAGGTTGGTGTTGCTGTGCTGCATGCCGAACAGGTTTTCCAGGCCGGACGACACCTGCATCGCGCCGATACCGAGGTTGGTCACCAGGCCCAGCAGGGTCACGAACATGCCGAACCCGTCCACCGCATGGCCAGCCGCGCCTTTGACCCAACGCTCGCCCACCAGCGGGTACAACGCCGAGCGCAGGGCCAGTGGCTGGTTATGGCGGTACGCGAAGTACGCCACGGCCAGGCCGACCAGCGCATAGATCGCCCAGCCGTGCAGGCCCCAGTGCAGGAAGGTCAATTGCAGCGCCTGGCGCGCCGCGCCGTTGCTGGCGGCCGCGCCTTCGGGCGGGTTGAAGTAATGGTCCAACGGCTCCGACGCGCCGAAATACAGCAACGAGATGCCGATACCCGACGAAAACAGCATGCCGGCCCAGGCGCCGTAGCTGAAGTCCGGGGTGTCGTCCTTGCTGCCCAGTTTCAACTTGCCGTAGGACGAAAACGCCAGGCCGACCACGAACACCAGGTAGGCCGCGATCACCAGCATGTAGTACCAGCCGAAGCTTTTCGATAACCACGCCTGCGCCACGCCGAGCATCCGGCCGGCCTCTTGCGGGGCGATGATCAAAATGGCGGTCAGCAACAGAATCAGTGCGGTGGAGGTGTAGAACACCCAACCGTTGACCCGCACCTTTTCCGGTGGGGTTTTTATTAGAGAGGCAGAACTCATGGCGCAGATGCTCCAGGCAGTGCGAGAGAGAAACACAAGGCAGCGGTGATCCCGTGCTCATCGATTTTTCGGCAGTCGACGGACGGGTGTTATAAAGACACCCCGAAAATTCTTGAGCCCGCCGAGGCGGTGTTCAGGCTCTGAAATGGCCTGTTTCAAGGGTTTTCACAGGTGTCAGATGTCGCCACCTACCTGTAGGAAATACCGGCAGGCAGCGACCATTTGTCGCAGAGCTTATTCTTTGTTGATTGAACGTTCAATCAAAACAAAATAGACTGGCCATCGAGTCGACGGACGTCATCGCCCGCCGGCAGGCCTGAGGAGAGGTACTCCATGCCCAAGGTCGGTATGCAACCCATACGCCGCCAACAACTGATCGAAGCCACGCTGACGGCCATCGATCAAGTCGGAATGGGAGATGCCAGCATTGCGCTGATCGCCCGCTTGGCCGGCGTTTCGAACGGCATCATCAGTCACTACTTCAAGGACAAGAACGGCCTGATCGCGGCCACGATGCGGTACTTGATGAATGTGCTGATCGAGAACGTCCACGAACGGCGACAAGCGTTGACGGAGGACACGCCACGGGCACACCTCCAAGTGATCATCGGCGGCAACTTCGACGCCAGCCAGGTCAACGGCCCGGCAATGAAAACCTGGTTGGCCTTCTGGGCGACCAGCATGCACCACCCGTCTTTGCACAGGTTGCAGCGGATCAACGATCACCGCCTGTATTCCAACCTGTGCTGCCAGTTCCGCCGCGTGTTGCCGCTGCCGGATGCACGCAGCGCAGCCCGAGGCCTGGCGGCCTTGATCGACGGTTTGTGGTTGCGCGGCGCCCTGTCGGGAGATGAATTCGACACGGCGCAGGCGCAACGGATCGCTTACGAATACATGGATTTCCAATTGGCCAAGCAGGTGAGTTAGAGCACACATAACCGCTCAACCCCTGAACCTCCACTGATCGGTGTTGCCAGACTCTTATTGGCCACCCCTCAGTGGTTAACGCCAACCACTTATGCACTTGCGAGGACTTTATGGCCCGTTTCGACCTGCAAAAACTCTACATTGACGGCGGCTACAGCGACGCTGGCAGCGATGCCACCTTCGAAGCCATCAACCCGGCTAACGGTGAAGTTCTCGCCCAAGTGCAACGCGCAACGTTCGATGACGTTGAACGTGCCGTGGTCAGCGCTGAAAAAGGCCAGAAAATCTGGGCCGCCATGACCGCCATGGAGCGTTCGCGCATCCTGCGTCGTGCCGTCGACATCCTGCGTGAGCGCAATGACGAACTGGCCGCCCTGGAAACCCTGGACACCGGTAAATCCTTCTCCGAAACCAAGTACGTCGACATCGTCACCGGCGCCGACGTGCTGGAATATTACGCGGGCCTGGTGCCAGCCATCGAAGGCGAGCAGATCCCGCTGCGCGACACCTCGTTCGTCTACACCCGCCGCGAGCCGCTGGGCGTGGTCGCCGGTATCGGCGCGTGGAACTACCCGATCCAGATCGCCCTGTGGAAATCCGCACCGGCCCTGGCCGCCGGTAATGCGATGATCTTCAAACCCAGCGAAGTCACCTCGCTGACCACCCTGAAACTGGCGGAGATCTACACCGAAGCCGGCGTTCCGGCCGGTGTGTTCAACGTATTGACCGGCAGCGGCCGCGAAGTCGGCACCTGGCTGACCGAGCACCCGCGCATCGAGAAAGTCTCGTTCACCGGCGGCACCGACACCGGCAAGAAAGTCATGGCCAGCGCCTCCAGCTCTTCGCTCAAGGAAGTGACCATGGAACTGGGCGGCAAATCGCCGCTGATCGTGTTCGAAGACGCCGACCTGGACCGCGCCGCCGACATCGCGATGATGGCCAACTTCTACAGCTCCGGTCAGGTCTGCACCAACGGTACTCGCGTGTTCGTGCCCAAGCACCTGCAAGCCGCGTTCGAAGCCAAGATCGCCGAACGTGTTGCGCGCATCCGCATCGGCGACCCGCAGGACGACAACACCAACTTCGGCCCGCTGGTCAGCTTCGCCCACATGGAAAGCGTGCTCGGCTACATCGCCAAGGGCAAGGCCGAAGGCGCTCGCGTGCTGTGCGGCGGCGACCGCCTGACCGACGGCGACTTCGCCAAAGGCGCCTTTGTTGCCCCGACCGTGTTCACCGACTGCACCGACGAAATGACCATCGTCCGTGAAGAAATCTTCGGCCCGGTGATGAGCATCCTCACCTACGAGACTGAAGAAGAAGTGATCCGCCGCGCCAACGACACCGACTTCGGCCTCGCCGCCGGCCTGGTGACCAAGGACCTGAACCGCGCCCACCGCGTGATTCATCAACTGGAAGCAGGCATCTGCTGGATCAATGCCTGGGGCGAGTCCGACGCGAAAATGCCGGTCGGTGGCTACAAACAGTCGGGCGTGGGCCGTGAGAACGGGATCAGCTCGCTGAACAACTTCACCCGCATCAAATCGGTACAGGTCGAGTTGGGCGATTACGCCTCGGTGTTCTAAAGCCTGAGCCTTGCGTTGCCTGTGAGGCCGCTATCGGGGGCAAGCCCCTCCCACATTTGAATTGTGAATACCTTCAAAGGTGGGAGGGGGCTTGCCCCCGATGAGGCCCGACCTGACCACACTTCAAAGAGGGTGCATTCAATGTCCCAAGAATACGACTACATCATTGTGGGTGCCGGCTCCGCCGGTAACACCCTGGCGACCCGTCTGACCGAAGACGAAGGCGTCACCGTCCTGCTGCTGGAAGCCGGCGGCCCGGATTACCGTCTCGACTTCCGCACCCAGATGCCCGCCGCCCTGGCGTTCCCGCTGCAGGGCCGTCGCTACAACTGGGCCTACGAGACCGATCCAGAGCCGCACATGGACGGCCGTCGCATGGAATGCGGGCGCGGCAAGGGCCTGGGCGGTTCCTCGCTGATCAACGGCATGTGCTACATCCGTGGCAACGCCATGGACTACGACAACTGGTCGAAACTGCCCGGCCTGGAAGACTGGACCTACCTCGACTGCCTGCCGTATTTCCGTAAAGCCGAAACCCGCGACATCGGCCCCAACGACTACCACGGCGGCGACGGCCCGGTCAGCGTGACCACGCCCAAGGCCGGCAACAACCCGCTGTTCCACGCCATGGTCGAAGCCGGCGTACAGGCCGGTTACCCACGTACCGAAGACTTGAACGGCTACCAGCAGGAAGGCTTCGGCCCGATGGACCGTACCGTCACGCCAAACGGCCGGCGCGCCAGCACTGCGCGCGGTTATCTGGACACGGCTAAAAAGCGTTCCACCCTGACCATCGTCACCCATGCCCTGACCGACAAAGTGCTGTTCGAAGGCAAGCGTGCGGTCGGCGTGCGTTACCTGATCGGCGCCGCCGAAGAACGCGTCGAAGCCCGTGCGCGTAAAGAAGTGCTGGTGTGCAGCGGCGCCATCGCCTCTCCGCAACTGCTGCAACGCTCCGGCGTCGGCCCGGCCAAACTGCTCGAAAGCCTCGACATCCCGGTGGTCCACGACCTGCCCGGCGTCGGCGAAAACCTGCAGGACCACCTTGAGCTGTACCTGCAATATGCCTGCACCCAACCGGTGTCGCTGTACCCGTCGCTGCTCTGGTACAACCAACCGGCCATCGGTGCCGAGTGGCTGTTCAACGGCACCGGCATCGGCGCCAGCAACCAGTTCGAAGCGGGCGGTTTTATCCGTACCCGGGAAGACTTCGATTGGCCGAACATCCAGTACCACTTCCTGCCGGTGGCGATTAACTACAACGGCAGCAACGGTGTGAAAGAGCATGGTTTCCAGGCGCACATGGGCTCCATGCGTTCGCCGAGCCGTGGCCGCGTGCAATTGAAGTCGAAGAACCCACGGGACTACCCGAGCATTCTCTTCAACTACATGGCCACCGAGCAGGACTGGCAGGAATTTCGCGATGGCATCCGCCTGACCCGCGAAATCATGCAGCAGCCGGCGCTCGACCCGTTCCGCGGCCGCGAAATCAGCCCGGGCATCGAGGTGCAGACCGACGAGCAACTCGACCAGTTCATCCGCGAACACGCCGAGACCGCGTTCCACCCGTCCTGCTCGTGCAAGATGGGCAGCGACGAGATGGCCGTGGTGGATGGCGAAGGCCGCGTGCATGGCATGCAGGGCCTGCGGGTGGTCGATGCGTCGATCATGCCGATCATCACCACCGGCAACCTGAACGCGCCGACGATCATGATCGCCGAGAAAATCGCCGACAAGATCCGTGGCCGCAAGCCACTGCCGCGCAGCACCGCGGACTACTACGTGGCAGGCGATGCGCCAGTGCGGGGCAAGCCGATGCGTGAAGTGGGGCCTACTGCGCAGTAACTGGAAGACCGTGTCGCCCTATCGGGGGCAAGCCCCCTCCCACACTTTGAATGTATTCACACATCGAAATGTGGGAGGGGGCTTGCCCCCGATAGGGCCCGACCCAACACCGCAAACCTTACGCCTACACTCTCCTTGATCCGCTCCCCAGCCCAGGCCTACTCTGTTCGTCTGCCCGCGCTGAGCCGCCCACAAGGAAGGCCCCATGTTCGAACACCACGCCACACTCAAAAAGCATTTCAGTGCCCTGCGCACCACCGCCGAGTTTTTCTCCCTGCGTTACGTGCGCGAATCCGGCCACTACCTGTCGGTGCGCAAGAACGTCGCCGCACCGCCGCACCTGAACCACGACGAAGGCGCCATGCTCACCGTGCGCGTCAACGGTGTCGAAACCTACGCCGCGACCCACGATATTTCCCTGCCCGGCCTGCAAGCCGCGCTCGAGCGTGCCGAACAGCAAGCACGCCTGATAAAACCCCACGCCCTGCTCGACCTGCGCGAGCAACACGTGTCCAGCGACGTCGCCGATTACCTGTCGCCCCACCTTGAGCAAGCCTTCCCCTCCTTGAGCGACTGCTACCAATTGCTCGGCGCTGAATCTGCAGCCGTGCCCCGGGACGAGCGCCTGGTGAACTGGGAAGTCAGCCTCGGCCTGAGCCACGTCGAACAGATCTACCTCAACAGCGCCGGCGCGGAACTGCGCCAGGCCCAGCGTTTTGTGTTCCCTGGCGTCAACGTCACGGCCTACGACGGCAACGACAGCCAGTCGCGCACCCTCGGCGGCAGCAACTTCGGCCAGCAAGGCGGGTTTGATGTGATCGAGCGCTTCGGCCTGGTCGGCGCCGCGCCGCGCATCGCCGACGAAGCCCTGCAACTGCTGCTGGCGCCGAACACGCCGCAGGGCCCGCGCGACCTGCTGTTGATGCCCGACCAGATGATCCTGCAGATCCACGAATCGATCGGCCATCCGCTGGAACTCGACCGCATCCTCGGTGACGAGCGCAATTACGCCGGCACCAGTTTTGTGAAGGCCAGCGACTTCGGCCACCTGCAATACGGCTCCAAACTGCTCAACGTGACCTTCGACCCGGACATCCCCGAACAACTGGCCAGCTACGGCCACGACGACGACGGCACCCCGGCCAGCAAGCAATTCCTGATCCGCGAGGGGCTGCTGCTCAAGCCGCTGGGCGGGGCGTTGTCGCAATTTCGCGCAGGCATGAGCGGCGTCGCCAACAGCCGCGCCAGCAGTTGGAACCGCCCGCCGATCGACCGCATGGCCAACCTGAACATCGAGGCCGGCGACCAGAACCTGGCGCAACTGATCGGCGGCATCGAACACGGCATCCTGATGTCGACCAACCGTTCGTGGTCCATTGACGACGCGCGCAATAAATTCCAGTTCGGTTGCGAATGGGGCCAGTTGATCGAAAACGGCGAACTCAAAGGCGTGGTGAAAAACCCCAACTACCGCGCCATTTCCGCGCAGTTCTGGCGCAAGCTCAGCGCCGTGGGCGACGCCAGCACCTTCCAGGTGTTGGGCACGCCGAACTGCGGCAAAGGCGAGCCCAACCAGGTGATCCGCGTCGGCCATGCCTCGCCCGCCTGTGTATTCAGCCATGTCGACGTATTTGGGGGAGACGCCTGATGAACAACTTCAAGGCATTGGTGGAGTGGCTCAAGCAGGCCCTCACCGACAAAGAACAATTTCACCTGGGCTACGCCGCGGAATCGTCCGAATTCGTGCGTTTCAACCATGCCAAGGTGCGTCAGGCCGGGCAGGTGCAACAGGCCAGCCTGACCCTCAAACTGATCAACGACGGCCGTCATGCCGACCTCGGCATCACCCTCGGCGGCGAGCCGGAGCTGGACCGCCAGCGCCTCGCCGCTGGCCTGCAACAGCTGCGCGAAACCTTGCCGTTGCTGCCGCACGATCCGTACCTGTTGCTGAACCACAACGCGTGGCAGAGCCAAAACGAACAGGCCCGGCCGCTGCCCGAGCTGGGCCAGGTGCTGGGAGACATCAGCCAGGCGGCACACGGCGTCGATCTGGTCGGTTTCTACGCCGCTGGCCCGATCAGCCGTGGCTTCGCCAGTTCGGACGGCGCGTTCGGCTGGCATCAGGCCAATAGTTTCAACTTCGACTTCAGCCTGTTCCACGCCAACGGCGAAGCGGTCAAAGCCAGTTACGCCGGCAATGAATGGAACAGCGCCGAGTTCGCCCGCCGCTTCCAGCAGGCTCGCGAACAGCTGGAATTCCTCGGACGGCCACTGCACAAGCTGGCGCCCGGCGAGTACCGCGCCTACCTGGCGCCGGCAGCCCTGGAAGAAATCATCAGCATCATCACCTGGGGCGGTTTTTCCGCCCAGGCCATCGCCAGCAAAAGCAGCTCGCTACAGCGGCTGTATGCCGGCGAGCAGGCGTTGAGCACGCTGGTGACGGTGGATGAGCACATCAGCGGCTCGCTGAGCCCGGCGTTCTCCAGCGAAGGCTACCCGTGCAGTGACGTCACGCTGATCAACGCCGGCCAGGGCGCCGGCCAACTGGTCAATTCGCGCAGCGCCGCCGAATACGGCCTCAGCACCAACGGAGCCAGCAGCGACGAATCCCCCAGCGCGTTGCAGATGGCGGCGGGCAGCCTGGCCCAGGCCGATATCCTCAAGCAATTGGGCACCGGGCTGTACATCAGCAACCTGTGGTACCTGAACTATTCCGACCTGCCGGCAGCGCGCCTGACCGGCATGACGCGGTTCGCCACGTTCTGGGTGGAAGACGGCGAGATCAAGGCGCCGGTCAGCACCATGCGCTTCGATGACAGCGTCTACAGCCTGCTCGGCTCACAACTCGAAGCGCTGACCGCAGAGCGCGAACTGTTGCTGTCGGCCAGTACCTACAGCCAGCGCAACACCGCGTCCAATCTGTTGCCGGGGGCATTGGTCAAGCGCCTGACCCTGACCCTCTGACCGACAGTAGTCTGCTTGTGGGAGGGGGCCCCCTCCCACATTGTTTTGTGTTGATTTCAGACATCTTGTTTCGACATGTCCTACAGCTAAATCAGACCTCTCTCACCGCCCGCCCAAGGCCGGTTGTCGCCTGTAAAAAACCCCGTTATAACGGTTAGTGGCACCCCGCCACCTAACCCACGTGCCCGCACGTGATGCATGACCTCGCCCGGGAAAAGGCAAGCTGGAGCATTGACATGAACCATGGAAGTTTTGTCATAGAAAAGCTGTTCAAGCACTACAACGTTCATGTTGAGCAACTAGGTCACCATCCGCAAAAGAAAACCGTGCTGATGGTCAATGGCGCGCTATCCACCACGCGCTCCTTCGCCCGCACCAGTAAATGCCTGGCCGAGCATTTCAATGTGCTGCTGTTCGATTTACCGTTCTCCGGCTATTCACGCGAGCACAACACCGACCTGGACCTGGTGACCAAGGACGACGAAGTGCAAATCCTGCGGGCGCTGGTGGAGCGCTTCCAGGTCAACCACCTGGTGTCGGCCTCGTGGGGCGGCATCTCCACGCTGCTGACCCTGGCACACAACCCGCCCTCCATCGAAAGCTCGGTGGTGATGGCGCTGGCGCCGAACCTCAACCAGGCGATGCTCGACTATGTGGAGCGGGTGCGCGCGCTGATCGAAGCCGACGACAAATCCGCCGTCGGCCACTTGCTCAACGACACCGTGGGCAAATACCTGTCGCCGCGACTCAAGCGCAATAACCATCGGCACCTGTCGAACATGGCCACCACCGAATACCGCCAGGCGCGCTTTCATATCCATCAGGTGCTGGCGCTGGGCGATGGCAACTACCTGCCACAGCTCAGCCGGATCGAAACACCGGTGCATTTCCTCAACGGCACGCTGGACGAATACACCCCGGCCGCCGAGGCCCGACTGTTCCAGCACTACGTAGGCCGCAGCAGCTTTGCCGTCGCCGAACATACCGGGCATCTGCTCGACCTGGAGTCCCGCGAAGCGGCGCGGGCGGTACATCGCGCGCTGCTGGACTTCCTGGTGGGCGAGCACGCGATGTTGTCGGATGTAGACGAACCTTCAGTGGGAAAAGGAGCGACGAATGGCGCATAATCGCCGACACATAGCCTCCTAACAAAAGGGATCCCATGCCAAATCGCGCCCCTCTCGATGCCAAGACCGCCCGCTGGCTCCCCTGGGTGGTCGCGATTGCCTTCTTCATGCAATCGCTGGATGGGACGATTCTCAACACGGCACTGCCGGCGATGGCCCGGGACCTCGCGGAAAACCCGCTGCGCATGCAAGGGGTGGTGATCGCCTACATGCTCACCGTCGCCTTGCTGATCCCGGCGTCGGGCTGGATCGCCGACCGCTTCGGCACCAAGAAAATCTTCTTTGGCGCGATCATGCTGTTCAGCATCGGCTCGCTGCTGTGCGCGCTGTCCAGCAGCCTGACCATGCTCGTCGGCGCGCGGGTGGTCCAGGGCCTGGGCGGTGCGCTGATGCTGCCGGTCGGCCGGCTGGTGGTGCTGCGCGCTTATCCGCGCTCCGAGCTGGTGCGGATCATGGGCTTCATCACCATCCCCGGCCTGCTCGGTCCGTTGCTCGGCCCGACCATGGGCGGCTGGATGGTGCAATACCTGACCTGGCACTGGATCTTCCTGATCAACCTGCCGGTGGGCATGATCGGCTGCTACGCCGTGTGGAAACTGATCCCCGACCTGCGCGGCAGCGAGCGCACGCGGTTCGACGGCATCGGCTTCCTGCTGTTCGGCGCGGCGATGGTGTTGATCACCATCGCCATGGAAGGCCTGGGCGAATTGCACCTGCCGCACCTGCGGGTGATGTTGCTGCTGTTCGGCGGGCTGGCCTGCCTGGCGGCCTATTGGCTGCGCGCCGGGCATATCGATAACCCGCTGTTTGCGCCGGGGCTGTTCAAGACCCGTACCTTTGCGGTGGGCATCCTGGGCAACCTGTTCGCACGCCTGGGCAGCGGCGCCTTGCCGTTTCTGGTGCCGTTGCTGTTGCAGGTGGCCTTGGGCTATTCACCGTCCCAGGCCGGGATGAGCATGCTGCCCCTGGCGGCGGCGGCGATGCTGGCCAAGTCGGTTGCACGGCCGTTGATCGAACGCCTGGGCTACCGCGTGGTGCTGACCGGTAACACCCTGGCCTTGGGCCTGATGCTGGCGAGCATGGGCCTGGTCAGCGAACAGACGCCCTACCCGCTGCTGCTGGGCATGCTGGCGATACTCGGGGCGATCAACTCCTTGCAGTTCACCGCGATGAACACCGTTACCCTGATCGACCTCGACGATGCCCAGGCCAGCAGCGGCAACAGCTTGCTGTCGGTGGTGGCACAACTGTCCCTGAGCCTCGGCGTGGCCTGCGCCGGTGCGCTGCTCGGCGGGTTCACCGCCGAATCGGGCAATGACGGCGTGAGCACGGTACTCGGCGCCTTCCAGCTGACCTTCCTCACCGTGGGCATCATGGCAATGCTGGCGGCGGCGATCTTCCTGCAACTGTCGCCAAAAGACGGCAAACGCATCGGCAGCCGCGAACACGACATCGAACACTAGCAGGCGTCTCGTCGAGAACTTGCAGGGAAAATCCCACGGGACTGCTACACTGCGCGACATTTTGTTTTTGCAGAGCCAGTCCCGTGACCACCATCGCCACCGCTTTTAATACGTTGCCGCTCTCCGCCGCCATGCTGGCTAACCTCGACTCGCTGGGTTATGCCGAGATGACGCAGATCCAGGCGCAGAGCTTGCCGGTGATCCTCAAGGGGCTGGACCTGATTGCCCAGGCCAAGACCGGCAGCGGCAAGACGGCTGCGTTCGGCATCGGCCTGCTGAACCCGATCAACCCGCGCTACTTCGGCTGCCAGGCCCTGGTGATGTGCCCGACCCGCGAGCTGGCCGACCAGGTGGCCAAGGAAATCCGTCGCCTGGCCCGCGCCGAAGACAACATCAAGGTGCTGACCCTGTGCGGCGGCGTGTCCCTCGGCCCGCAGATCGCCTCCCTGGAACATGGCGCCCACGTCATCGTCGGCACCCCGGGCCGCATCCAGCAACACCTGCGCAAGGGTTCGCTGGTGCTCGACGGCTTGAACACGCTGATCCTCGACGAAGCCGACCGCATGCTCGACATGGGTTTCTACGACGCCATCGAAGACATCATCAGCAAGACCCCGGCCCGCCGCCAGACCCTGCTGTTCTCGGCCACCTACCCGGTGAGCATCAAGCAGCTGGCCTCGAAATTCATGCGCGCGCCGCAGCAAGTCAAGGCCGAAGCGTTCCACTCCGACGACCAGATCGAGCAGCGTTTCTACGAGATCTCGCCGGAAGAACGCATGGAGGCCGTCACCAAAGTCCTCGCGCATTTCCGTCCGGCCTCGTGCGTGGCGTTCTGCTTCACCAAGCAGCAAGTGCAGGAAACCGTCGACCACCTGACCTCCAAAGGCATCTCCGCCGTCGGCCTGCATGGCGACCTGGAACAGCGTGACCGCGACCAGGTGCTGGCGATGTTCGCCAACCGCAGCACCTCGGTACTGGTCGCCACCGACGTCGCCGCCCGCGGCCTGGACATCGATTCGCTGGACATGGTGATCAACGTCGAACTGGCCCGCGACTCGGAAATCCACATCCACCGCGTCGGCCGCACCGGCCGTGCCGGTGAGACCGGGATCGCCATCAGCCTGGTGGCGCCGTCCGAAGCGCACCGCGCCCAGGCCATCGAGCAACTGCAGAAGTCGCCGCTGAACTGGGACCAACTGGACAACCTCAAGCCACAGAGCGGTGGCCCGCTGCTGCCGCAGATGAGCACCCTGTGCATCGCCGCCGGCCGTAAAGACAAGGTCCGTCCGGGCGATATCCTCGGCGCGCTGACTGGTGAAGCCGGCATTCCGGGGGCCCAGGTCGGCAAGATCGCGATCTTCGATTTCCAGGCGTTTGTGGCCGTGGAACGCAGCGTCGCCAAGCAGGCGCTGCAGCGTTTGAATGACGGCAAGATCAAGGGCCGTTCGTTGCGCGTGCGGATCCTGTAAACGATCTTTCGAACAATAGAGATCCCCTGTGGGAGGGGGCTTGCCCCCGATGGCGGTGGACCAGTCAACTCATCAGGTGACTGACATACCGCCATCGGGGCAAGCCCCTCCCACATTTGACTGTATTTCAAATCAGAACATGTATGAGGACACCGTTTTGCGCTCGACCGAAGTTGTGATCATTGGCGCCGGCGCCGCAGGCTTGATGTGTGCTCTGACCGCCGCCGGACGTGGGCGCAAGGTGATGCTGATCGACCACGCGAACAAGGCCGGCAAGAAGATCCTGATGTCCGGCGGCGGTCGCTGCAACTTCACCAATATGTACACCGAACCGGCGAACTTCCTCTCGCACAACGCGCACTTCTGCAAGTCCGCCCTGGCCCGCTACACCCAATGGGACTTCATCGGCCTGGTGGCCAAGCACGGCGTGCCGTACCACGAGAAGAAGCTCGGCCAGTTGTTCTGCGATAACAAATCCAGCGACATCCTCGGCATGCTGCTCGACGAGTGCATCCAGACCGGCGTGAGCCTGCACCTGGACACCTCGATCGAAACCATCGCCAAGCTCGACAGCGGCTACCAGTTGCAGACCACCCTGGGCGAGTTGCGCTGCGAATCCCTGGTGATCGCCACCGGCGGCCTGTCGATCCCGACCCTCGGCGCGACCGGCTTCGGTTACCAGGTGGCCAGGCAATTCGGCCACGAACTGCTGCCGACCCGCGCCGGGCTGGTGCCGTTCACCATCACCGACCAGCTCAAGGAGCTGTGCGGCGAGTTATCCGGCACGTCGGTCGATTGCCTGGTCAGCTGCAACGGCCAGAGCTTTCGCGAGAACCTCCTGTTTACCCATCGCGGCCTGAGCGGGCCGGCGATTCTGCAGATTTCCTCCTATTGGGAGTCCGGCGACACGGTCGAGATCAACCTGCTGCCCGACCACGACGCCCACGCCTGGCTGCAACAGCAACAAGCCGAGCGCCCCAACAGCGAGCTGAAAACCCTGCTGGGTGAAATCTTCACCAAGAAGATGGCCAACCTGCTGGCAGAAACCTGGTTCGTGTCCAAGCCGATGAAGCAGTACACCCACGCCGAACTGGCCGACATCGCGCAAAAACTGGCGAGCTGGCAATTGGTACCGGCAGGCACCGAAGGTTATCGCACCGCCGAAGTGACGCTGGGCGGCGTGGATACGCGGGAAGTGTCGTCCAAGACCATGGAATCGCTGAAAAGCCCGGGCTTGTACTTCATCGGTGAAGTGCTGGATGTGACCGGCCACCTCGGCGGCTTCAACTTCCAGTGGGCCTGGGCTTCCGGCTACGCCGCTGCGCAGTATGCCTGACACAACGCGGTAAAAATGTGGGAGGGGGCAAGCCCCTCCCACATTTTGATTTTCAGTGTGCCCGGGAGAAATTTTGTGCAGTGATGTGATCACCACCCTTGCCGCAGCGTCCTTGATAGCTCAATTTAGCGGCATCGTCCCGGAAGACTCCAGCCTTCATGTCATCGACCTCGTTCAAGCAGTCCATGCGGCGCCTATGGGCACTGGATAAATTCAGTTACAGCGTTCGGGTATTCATCGCCCTCACCGGCAGCATGACGCTGTGCTGGTATCAGGATGAAATGACACTGCTGATCCCGCTGTTCCTGGGGATTATCGCCAGTGCCCTGGCCGAGACCGACGACAGTTGGCAAGGCCGCCTCAACGCCCTGGCGGTGACGCTGGTGTGTTTCAGCATTGCCGCGCTGTCGGTGGAGCTGTTGTTCCCCTACCCCTGGGCCTTCGCGGTCGCCCTGGCCCTGGCGAGTTTCGGCCTGACCATGCTCGGCGCCCTCGGTGAGCGTTATGGCGCGATTGCGTCGGCCACCTTGATCCTGTCGGTCTACACCATGATCGGCGTGGACCAGCGCGGCGGTGCCGTCACGGATTTCTGGCACGAACCGCTGCTGCTGGTGGCCGGCGCCGCCTGGTACGGTGCGCTGTCGGTGCTGTGGCAGGTGCTGTTTTCCAACCAGCCGGTGCAGCAGAGCCTGGCGCGGTTGTTTCGCGAGTTGGGGCGTTACCTCAAGCTCAAATCGTCGCTGTTCGAGCCGATCCGCCAGTTGAACGTGGAGGCGCGCCGCCTGGAGCTGGCCCAGCAAAACGGCCGGGTGGTGGCCGCGCTGAATGCGGCGAAGGAAATCATCCTGCACCGCGTCGGCAATGGCCGGCCGGGCTCCAAGGTCAGTCGTTACCTCAAGCTGTATTTCCTGGCCCAGGACATCCACGAACGCGCCAGCTCGTCGCACTATCCCTACAACGCCCTGGCCGAGGCCTTCTTCCACAGCGATGTGCTGTTCCGCTGCCAGCGCCTGCTGCGCCAGCAAGGCAAGGCTTGCGAGGCCCTGGCCGAATCGATCCAACTGCGCCAGCCGTTCATCTATGACGCCAGCTTCGCCGAAGCCTTGGGCGACCTGAACGCCTCCATGGAACACCTGCGCATCCAGAGCAACCCGGCCTGGCGCGGCCTGCTGCGTTCCTTGCGTGCGCTGGCGGCCAACCTGTCGACCCTCGACCGCCTGCTGGGCGACGCGAGCAACCCGGACGCCCTGGCCGACGCCAGCGACAGCAACCTGCTTGACCGTGCCCCACGCAACCTCAAGGAAATGTGGACGCGCCTGCGCACCCAGCTCACGCCGACTTCGCTGCTGTTCCGCCACGCCTTGCGCCTGGCCCTGGCGTTGACCATCGGCTATGGCACCCTGCATGCGATCCACGCTTCCCAGGGCTACTGGATCATCCTCACCACCCTGTTCGTCTGCCAGCCCAACTACGGCGCCACCCGGCGCAAGCTCGGCCAGCGGATCATCGGCACAGCCATCGGGCTCACCGTGGCCTGGGCGCTGTTCGACCTGTTCCCCAGCGCCCTGGTGCAGTCGATGTTCGCCATCGCGGCGGGCCTGGTGTTCTTTATCAACCGCACCACCCGCTACACCCTGGCCACCGCGGCGATCACCCTGATGGTGCTGTTCTGCTTCAACCAGGTGGGCGATGGCTACGGGCTGTTCCTGCCACGCCTGTTCGACACCTTGATCGGCAGCGTGATTGCCGGCCTGACCGTGTTCCTGTTCCTGCCGGACTGGCAAGGCCGGCGCCTGAACAAAGTGCTGGCCAATACCCTGACCTGCAACAGCATCTACCTGCGCCAAATCATGCAGCAATACGCCGCCGGCAAAAGCGACGACCTGGCTTACCGCCTGGCCCGACGCAACGCGCACAACGCCGACGCGGCGCTGTCCACCACCCTGGCGAATATGCTGATGGAGCCGGGGCAGTTCCGTAAGGAGGCCGACGTGGGCTTCCGCTTCCTGGTGCTGTCCCACACCTTGCTCAGCTACCTGTCGGGGCTCGGCGCGCACCGCGAAACCCAACTGCCGGCCGACGTGCGCGAGCACTTGATCGACGGCGCGGGAAAAACCCTGGCGGCGAGCATCGACGAAATCGCCACGGGGCTGGCCAATAAACAGCCGATCTCGATTCAGAGCGATGCCGAGGAAGCCTTGGCTGCGGAGCTGGAACAGATGCCGGATGAGATCGATGAGGGGCAACGTCTGGTGCAGACGCAACTGGCGTTGATTTGCCGGCAGTTGGGGCCGTTGCGCACCCTGGCGGCCCACCTGATCAAAGACACCAGCGCGGCGTAGGCCATTACATGCCGTGCTGCTTCATCAACCGCGCATAACTGCCGTCGGCCTTCATCTTGGCAATCTCGCGGTCAAAACCGGCAACGATCTGCTCATGCTCGGGGTTCTTCAGACTGACCAGAATATGCAGGCTGTTTTCACTCAACGGCTGCGGCAAAAACTCCACCGCATTGCGCACCCGCGCCGACTCCTGCGCCAGGTAATAACGGGCAACGAATTCGTCCTCCACCGTCAGGCGTACCCGGCGCGCAACGAGCATCCGCACCGCCATGGCGAAGTTGTGTACCGGGACTTTCTGTAACTGCGTGTCCTGGTCGAACGCCGCGGAATACGCATACCCCCGCACCACGGCGATGGGATAGTTGTGCAGTTGCTCAAGGTTCTGGAACTCGATGGGATCGTCGCGACGCTTGATAAAAACCAGGCGGTTGATCAGGTATTCAGCGGAAAACTGCCCCAGGCGCGTGCGGGCCTCGTCATACCAGGCGTTGACCACCACGTCGTAGCGCCCATCGCCGACCCCCATCAACGCGCGAGCCCAGGGCACCTGCTCGAAATCACTGGCATAACCGGCGCGGGCCAAGGCTGTGCTGACAATATCGGTAGCCAGCCCACCATTGATCAAGGTGGCATCGGTAAAGGGTGGCCAGGCATCTGCCACCAGGCGCAGACGCTGTGCGAACGCCGGCTGGGCCAGCAACAACATTCCAATCAAAGCAACGGCACGAGAGAATCGCGGCATGCTTAAAGTCCTTGGCAGGCAGGCGGTGGCCCTGGCTCAGGCGGTGCCTGAGGATGTAACAGTAGCTCAGATTACACAAAGAACCCGCCGCTGAATGCATACAATGATGGCGGATTGATGTCACTGATCCAAACAGTCGATTTAGACAGAAGTGCCCGCCGCGCTTACTATCCGGGACAGACACTTCCAAGAGAACCACACCATGACAGTCGAATGGGTCTGCAAACATCACAACGACCTGGGCAAGGAACAGCTGTACGCCATTCTGCGCCTGCGCAGCGAGGTCTTCGTTGTCGAGCAAAAGTGCGTCTACCAGGACATCGACGGGCAGGACCTGCAAGGCGATACCCACCATCTGATGGCCTGGAAAGGCGACGACCTGGTGGCCTACCTGCGCCTGCTGGACCCGGAGACCCAGGCCGGGGATGTGGTGATCGGCCGGGTGATCGTGGCACCGATGGCACGCGGCACCGGGCTGGGGCATCTGCTGATGGAGGAAACCCTCAAGCAGATTGACGATATCTGGCCAGAGACGCCGATCTTTCTCTCAGCCCAGGCGCATTTGCAGGGGTATTACGCGCGGTATGGTTTTTTGGTGGCGGGTGAGGAATACCTTGAGGACGACATTCCGCACATCGGCATGCGGCGCGCCTGATGGCCCCATCGCGAGCGGGCTTGCTCGCGATAGCGTCAGCCCAGCTGACCGCCAAGCCTCAGGGATAACCCAAGACCTGTTTGATCGACGCCAGATTCGCCTCGATCCACCGCCGGTCGATCGCGCCCCAGTCGCGAATCCGATAGCACCCCGCATGATTGCGCGCGCCGTCTTCCTGCTCAAACTCGCAGACGATATCCAGATCCGCCAATGCCGCAATCGTGTCCTGCGCGGTGCGCCGGGGCATGCCCGTCACCTCGGTCAGCGCCGGCACGCTGCTGGCCTGCTGGCTGTCGATCAGATACGCCACGTACAGGCGGCGGTAGAAGCTGCTCTTGGTCTTGCTCACATCCATGGTCAACCGCCTTGGAAAGTCAGGGTTTGCCCTGCAGGTCGCGATACGTGAGGTACACGCGCAGGTCGAATTCCACCTGATGGTAGCCCGGCATCATGTACTCACAGAGTTTGTAGAACGCTTTGTTGTGGTCCGATTCCTTGAAGTGCGCCAGTTCGTGTACCACGATCATGCGCAGAAATTCCGGGGCGGCCTCCTTGAACAGCGCGGCGATCCGGATTTCTTTCTTGGACTTCAGATTGCCGCCCTGCACCCGCGAAATCGTGGTGTGCAGGCCGAGGGCACGGTGGGTCAGGTCGAGGCGGTTATCGAACAGCACTTTGTCGATAGCCGGCGCGTTGCGCAGGTGCTCCTGTTTCAAGGCCAGCGCGTAGGCATACAGGGCCTTGTCGCTCTGCACGGCGTGACGTTCGGGGTAACGCTGCTCCAGGTAGGCGCCCAACTGGTCCTTGGCGATCAGTTGGCGCACTTGCTCCTGAAGGGCAGCGGGATAGGCCTGGAGGTATTTCAGCGCGGTCATTGAGGTCTGCAACAGGGTTCGAATGGGCGCCAGTGTAGCGAATTCAGCAGGAACGGGCGCGCAACCAGTCGACCACCGCCCCGGCCATCAACGGTGGGGCCGCCCATGGCCCCTGGACAAACGGGCAACCATTGGCCTTGAGCCACTGGGCTTGCTCCAGCGTCTCTACGCCCTCGGCGACTACCAGCACACCGAAATGCCCGCACAACTCGATAATGCTACGGGCCATCGCCGCATCCCGCGCCGAGCCCGGCAGGCCCGCGACCAATTGGCGGTCCAGCTTGAGTGTGTCGAATGGCAGGTCGCGCAGATGGGCCAGGGAACAGTGGCCGGAACCGAAGTCATCCAGGGCGATGCGTACCCCGACCGCGCGCAGTAACTTGAACTGCTTGGCGGACGCTTCGAGGTTATGCATCAGGCTGTCCTCGCCGATTTCCACCTCCAACTGGCGCCCCTGCAACCCATGTCGGTCGAGTACCTGCTGCAGTTGGCTCGCCAGGTTGGGCATGTTGAACTGGCTGCTGCTCAGGCTCACGCTCAACACCAGTTCATCCTCGAACATGGCTTGCCACACCTGACGCTGAGCGGCGACCTGGTGGTAGATCCAGGCACTCAACTGGCTGATCAGCCGCGCCTCTTCCAGCAGAGGCAAAAACAGCCCCGGCGGTACATCGCCGACACTCGGGTGCTGCCAGCGCAACAACGCCTCGACGCCGCGCAGATGGCCGTCCTCCAGAGACACCTGGGGCTGGTACACCAGGGTGAAATCCTTGTTCTGAATGGCGTTGCGCACGCTGTCCTCGAGCATCAGCCGCGAGCGGGCACGACCGTTCATTTCCTGATCGTAATAGCGATATTGCTGACGCCCCGCACGCTTGGCCTCATACATGGCGATGTCAGCCGCACGCAACAGGCCGCCCAAGTCCGAGCCGCAATCCGGAAAAGTCGCGATGCCGATGCTGACCCCGAGCATCACCTCCAAGCCATCCACCTGTTGGCAAACAGACACCCGCTCGATCAGTTTTTCCGCAATCTTCGCCGCCTGTTCGGGGAACTCCAGTTCCAACAACGCCGTGAATTCATCCCCACCCATGCGTCCGAGAATGTCGTAGGAACGCAGGCAGCTCTGCAACTGTTCCGAAACCCAGCGCAGCACCCGATCACCCGCGTCATGCCCCAGCGAGTCGTTGACCCGTTTGAAGCCGTCGAGGTCCAGGTACAACAAGACCAGCGACTGCTCGGTGCGATCGCTGCGCAGCAGGGAGTTTTCCACGGCCTGGTAAAAGCCACGACGGTTCAACAACCCGGTCAGCGGGTCGGTCACCGCCTGGAACTCCAGTTGCTGATGCAGGTGGCAGACCTCGGACATGTCCAACACGGTCACCACCATGGCCTTCTGCTCGGCGGGCAACGGCGCACAAGAGAGCGCCACCGGCACCTGCTGACCGCGGCCGGTACGCAAGATCGCATCATGCAAACGCCAGGTTTGGCCTTGACGGAAACCGGCGTACATCTGCGATTCCAGCCAGGCAGGCACATGGGGTTTTTGCAGGAAACTCAAAAAATCCTTGCCCTTGAGCTCATCGTGCGTGGCATTGAGCAGGCGCGAAATCGCCGGGTTGGCGTACTCGATCACGCCCGCATCACTCACCACGAGGATGCCTTCGGCGGCGTTGTCCAGCACCGAGGCATTGAAGGCGCGGGCGGACTCCAGGTCATGGCTCAGGCGCTGCAACGCCCGACGGGTGCGCTGCTGCTCCAGCAACGCCTGGACCTTGGGCTTGAGGATATGCGGGTCGAAGGGTTTAAACAGGTAATCGATGGCGCCGCTGGCATAACCTTCCAGCACGGCGGCCGGCGATTGCGCATTCGCGCTGAGAAAGATGATCGGCGTCATGCGCGTGCGCTGGCTGCCGCGCATCAGGCGGGCGACTTCAAAACCGTCCATGCCGGGCATCATCACGTCGAGCAGCACCAGGTCTACCTCGTGCTGGAGCAACAGTTCCAGAGCCTCCAGGCCGGAACCGGCGGTCACCACCTGCCAGTCATCACCTTGCAAAAGGGCGCGCATGCTAATCAGATTTTCCGGGTAGTCATCGACCACCAGAAGAACCGAACCGCCATCGCCTTGGTGTGGAGCGCATTCCATGCTACGTCTCTTCCTTAAGGTACCGCACCGGTCAGTTCTGACAGAAAACCCGGGCAAGCACTGAGGTCTCACTCTAGCCTTGGTTCCCAAAAATCAGAAGTGAAGCGGGGGCCATCATCGCACCAAAGACTGCTAAGCCGACTAACGGTCAACCCCTGCAGCCCACGGTTCATGGGGAACATGGCTTTTTGACATTCCCTTGGCGTCAATAATTTGCCAGGCATTCATTAACAAGCGGCGGACTACCGCCTATAAAGATGCTGTCTGGCCCAAGGGCCAAAGCCTATACCTATCTGTAAAAAGGCCTACGCCATGATTGATCTTTCCACTTGGAACCTGAGCATTCCGGTCGGCTCGCCTCCCGCGACCATCAACACCCCGAAGCTGATGAGTGGCTTCAATGACCAATATTTCCAGGCCGAAGGCAGCAACGTGCAATTCTGGACACCCGTCACCGGCACACGTACCGAGAACGCCATTTACCCCCGCAGCGAACTGCGCGAAACCTACGCCGACGGGCGTCTGCGCAACTGGACCTACCCCGAAGCCGACAATTATCTGCGCGCCACGCTGGCCGTCAACCAGGTGCCCTCCTCCGGGAAAATCGTCATCGGCCAGATCCACGCCTACGACAGCCAGAAACCCTTGATCAAGGTGGAATACCAGTTCAAGGAAAAAACCCAGACCGGCAACATTGTCGCCAAGGTCCGCATGCGCCCGGACGACGATGAAAGCCGGGTGATCATCGTCGCCTCCAATGTGCCGCTGGAGAAGAGTTTTACCTACGTGATCAACCTCAACAAAGCCGGGTTGCTCAGTGTCGTAGCAGCCGACGGGCAGTGGAATGAGCGCATTGGCGCGGCCTGGGGCAGCAAGCCGCTGTATTTCAAGGCGGGGGCGTATGTGCAGGACAATAGCGGGGATAGCAAGGAAGGGGCGAAGGTGACGTTTGCGAAGTTGGATATTGATCACGAGTGAACGGATTGGCCTCATTACGAGCAGGGATTGTCTGATCAGCACAATGAGCACGCCCTGGTAAACGCCGTTCCCCTGTGTAGCCTTAGGACTCGGTGCTGGTCCTACACGCCTGCAAGCTGATCAAATTCCAGCCGCAAAAAAAGCCCGCATCGCTGCGGGCTTCTTTTTAAACGCTTGAGGCTTAGTTCACCTTAGCGTTCAACTCACCTTTCAGGTAACGCTGGTACATCGCTTCCAGGGAGATCGGCTTGATCTTCGAAGCATTGCCCGCAGTACCAAACGCTTCATAACGTGCGATACACACATCGCGCATCGCGGTCACGGTGGCGCCGAAGAATTTACGTGGGTCGAATTCGCTCGGGTTGGTGGCCATCAGGCGACGCATCGCGCCGGTGGATGCCAGGCGCAGGTCGGTGTCGATGTTGACCTTGCGCACGCCGTATTTGATGCCTTCGACGATTTCTTCAACCGGTACGCCGTAGGTTTCTTTGATGTCGCCGCCGTACTGGTTGATGATCGCCAGCCACTCTTGCGGCACCGAGGAAGAACCGTGCATCACCAGGTGGGTGTTGGGGATGCGCTTGTGGATTTCCTTGATGCGGTCGATGGCCAGCACGTCGCCGGTAGGCGGCTTGGTGAACTTGTAGGCGCCGTGGCTGGTGCCGATGGCGATGGCCAGGGCGTCGACCTGGGTCTTCTTGACGAAGTCGGCGGCTTCTTCCGGGTCGGTCAGCATCTGGCTGTGATCCAGCACGCCTTCGGCGCCGATGCCGTCTTCTTCGCCAGCCATGCCGGTTTCCAGGGAACCCAGGCAGCCCAGCTCACCTTCAACCGAGACGCCGCAGGCGTGAGCCATGGCCACGGTTTGTTGGGTGACGCGCACGTTGTACTCGTAGTCGGTCGGGGTCTTGCCGTCTTCGCCGAGGGAGCCGTCCATCATCACCGAGCTGAAGCCCAGTTGGATGGAACGCTGGCACACGTCCGGGCTGGTGCCGTGATCCTGGTGCATGCACACCGGGATGTGCGGGAATTCTTCGATCGCGGCGAGGATCAGGTGACGCAGGAACGGGGCGCCGGCGTATTTACGCGCACCGGCCGAAGCCTGGACGATCACTGGGGAGTCGGTCTTGTCAGCGGCTTCCATGATGGCGCGCATCTGCTCAAGGTTGTTGACGTTAAAGGCTGGGACGCCGTAGCCGAACTCGGCTGCGTGGTCCAGCATTTGACGCATGCTGATAAGTGCCATTGTGTTGTCTCTCCCGGTCGAGGGTCGTTAATCGTGCAAGCCTGCCGTAGCGGCGGCTGCTATTCAAGTTATTGCCGGTCAGGCTTTGCATACCTGGCCTGCTGAATCGTTTTTTGTGAGCCGGACTCAACGCCGACATCACTTTGAAACCGTATCAATGTGGGAGGGGGCTTGCCCGCGACGGCGATTTACCTGTCGACATCGCGAGTGGCTGACCCAACGCTATCGGGGGCAAGCCCCTCCCACATTTTGGTCTCATTAATGTTGAGACCGTGTTCTGTTTACTGGGCCTTGCAGCCACGTCCGATCAGATCGTCCGTGGCCACCCAGTAAACCAGGCCTTCCTCACCTTTTGTGTGAAACGCCAACTGATCGTTGCTGTAGAGCACACCCGATGCCGCCACATCCTGCTTGAGGCGGTAAACCTGGGTCGAGCCGCCGAGGCGGACATCCACTTCGGTGCGGGCCGGGTTGGCAAAGCGCCAGTTGACCTCGGCCTTGCTGTCGCAGGTCCAGGTCGTCCATTTGTCGGCAGGCTCTGCCTTGTTGAACATGTTCATGCTGCTGCAACCGGCCAGTAACGCCAGTGCTGCCAGGGCGAAAACGCCTTTCATTGCCAATCCTCGCACGCAGGCCTTGGGCCTGCGTTGCAGTCGGTTAGTTGATCAGACCCTTCAAGGGCAACCCTGTTCCTGACCGTTGGGCGCAGAGTCGTATTTCTCCAGCCGTTCGTTGCCCATGCGCTTGTTGATCACCGGCATGGTCTCGGCTTGCCAATCGGCTTGGTAGCAGCTTTTTTTCTGCGCCGGCAGCGCCTTTCCAGGCGCCGGCGCCGCGCTCGGCGTGCTGCCGCAGCCGGCCAACAGGCCCGCTGCGATCACCAGTGCCAACGACTTGATCATGGGAAGGCTCCTTTTCCTGATCTGCCTCAGCCTTTGGCTCGGCTTTCCAGGACTTCAACCGCCGGCAGGACCTTGCCTTCGACGAACTCGAGGAACGCGCCGCCACCGGTGGAAATGTAGGAGATCTGGTCGGCAACGCCATATTTATCGATGGCCGCCAGGGTGTCGCCGCCGCCAGCGATGGAGAATGCCGAGCTTTCGGCAATGGCCTTGGCCAGCACTTTGGTGCCGTTGCCGAACTGGTCGAACTCGAACACGCCGACCGGGCCGTTCCACAGGATGGTCCGGGAGGCTTTCAGCAATTGCGCGAAGTTGGCTGCAGTTTGCGGGCCGATGTCCAGGATCATGTCGTCAGCGGCCACGTCATCGATAAGCTTGACGGTGGCTTCAGCGCTTTCGGCAAATTCCTTGGCCACGACCACGTCCACCGGCAGCGGCACGCTGACCTTGGCCGCGATGGCGCGAGCGGTGTCCAGCAGGTCCGGCTCGTACAGCGACTTGCCCACCGGGTGACCGGCTGCAGCCAGGAAGGTGTTGGCAATGCCGCCGCCGACGATCAGCTGGTTGCAGACCTGGCTCAGGCTGTTGAGCACATCCAGCTTGGTGGAGACTTTGGAACCGGCCACGATGGCCGCCATTGGTTGGGCCGGCGCCTTCAGGGCCTTGCCCAGCGCGTCCAGCTCGGCAGCCAGCAACGGGCCGGCGGCAGCGACCTTGGCGAACTTGGCCACGCCGTGGGTCGAACCTTCAGCACGGTGGGCGGTGCCGAAGGCGTCCATCACGAACACGTCGCACAGGGCGGCGTATTGCTGGGCCAGTTCGTCACTGTTCTTTTTCTCGCCCTTGTTGAAGCGCACGTTTTCGAACAGCACGACGTCGCCGGCTTTCACGTCGACGCCGCCGAGGTAGTCAGCCACCAGCGGCACGTCGCGGCCCAGGGCCTTGCTCAGGTAATCGGCCACAGGCTTGAGGCTGTTTTCGGCCGAGAACTCACCTTCGGTCGGACGACCCAGGTGGGAGCAGACCATCACGGCCGCACCTTTTTCCAGGGCCAGCTTGATGGTCGGCAGCGAGGCCAGGATTCGCGCATCGCTGGTGACAACACCGTCCTTGACTGGGACGTTGAGGTCTTCGCGAATCAGTACGCGTTTACCTTGCAGATCGAGGTCGGTCATCTTCAACACGGTCATGGGTGGCAATTCCTGAGGCTAAAGTTTTGGAGAGGCTGTTTGCAGATAGTGTTCTGCGACGTCCAGCATTCGGTTGGCAAACCCCCATTCGTTGTCGAACCAGGCCAGGATATTCACCAGCCTCGGGCCGGAAACGCGGGTCTGGCTGGCATCGACAATCGCCGAATGCGGGTCATGGTTGAAATCACAACTGGCGTGGGGCAACTCAGTGTAGGCCAGCAAACCTTTGAGCGGGCCGCTGGTGGCGGCGTCGCGCAGAATCCGGTTGACCTCCACCGCATCGGTGTCGCTGACGGTTTGCATGGTGATGTCCAGGCATGAAACGTTCACCGTCGGCACCCGCACGGCTTTGGCCTGAATTCGCCCGGCAAGTTCCGGCAACAGCCGTTCGATGCCACGCGCCAGACCGGTGGACACCGGAATCACCGACTGAAACGCCGAACGCGTGCGGCGCAGGTCTTCATGGTGATACGCGTCGATCACCGGCTGGTCGTTCATCGCCGAGTGGATGGTGGTGATCGACACGTAGTCCACGCCGATCGCCTGGTCCAGCAGGCGCAACAACGGCACGCTGCAGTTGGTGGTGCAGGAAGCGTTGGACACCAGCCGCTCAGCGCCGGTCAGGCAATCCTGGTTGATGCCGTAGACGATGGTAGCGTCGACATCCGCCTCGCTGGCCATCGGCTGGGAAAACAGCACACGCGGCGCGCCGGCATCGAGAAAACGCTGGCCGTCGGCACGGGTGTTATAGGCACCGGAGCATTCCAACACCAGGTCGACGCCCAGCGCCGCCCAGTCGATGCCCTCGGGGGTGGCACTGCGCAGCACTTTCACGCAGTCGCCCTTGATATGCAGACAATCGCCTTCCACCCGCACTTCGCCGGGGAACCGGCCGTGGGTGGAGTCAAAGCGTGTCAGGTATTCGATGCTGGCCATGTCGGCCAAATCGTTGATCGCGACAATCTCAAACCCGGCCGCCGCCCCTCGCTCGAACAGAGCACGCAAGACGCAACGACCAATACGGCCGTAGCCGTTGAGTGCAACTTTGTAGGGACGCGGTTGGGGCATGGGGTTCTCGCAGTGTGGGCGACACAAACCATCTAACCAATGTAGGAGCGAGCTTGCTCGCGAAGATCGTCAACGATAACGCAGCGTCTCTGGTTTGACGCGGCGCTCTCTCGTTCTTCGCGAGCAAGCTCGCTCCTACAGTGGGTGCGATGGGCAGTCGCCACCGCACATCTGTGTGCAGCAGCCAGTTGGCCACCGCGTTCGCGCTTTTAGTCTTCCAGCAGCTCTTCAGCCTGACCCAGGATGTTTTCCAGGGTGAAACCGAACTCTTCGAACAAGGCTGGCGCCGGCGCCGACTCACCGTAGGTGGTCATGCCGATCACGCGGCCTTCCAGGCCCACGTACTTGTACCAGTAGTCGGCGTGAGCCGCTTCGATGGCGATACGCGCGCTGACCTGCAGCGGCAACACCGATTGCTTGTAGTCGGCGTCCTGGGCTTCGAACACGCTGGTGCAAGGCATGGACACCACGCGCACGTTGCGGCCCTGGGCAGTCAGCTTGTCGTAGGCCTGAACGGTCAGGCCGACTTCGGAACCGGTGGAGATCAGGATCAGCTCCGGCTCGCCGATGCAGTCCTTGAGCACATAGCCACCACGGCTGATGTCAGCGATCTGCGCGTCAGTGCGAACCTGATGTTGCAGGTTCTGACGGGAGAAGATCAGCGCCGAAGGGCCGTCCTTTCGCTCGATCGCGTGTTTCCAGGCCACGGCGGATTCGACCGCGTCGGCTGGGCGCCAGCAATCCAGGTTCGGCGTGGTGCGCAGGCTGGTCAATTGCTCGACCGGCTGGTGGGTCGGGCCGTCTTCGCCCAGGCCGATGGAGTCGTGGGTGTACACGTGGATCACGCGTTTCTTCATCAGCGCGGCCATACGCACTGCGTTGCGCGCGTATTCCATGAACATCAGGAAGGTCGCGCCGTAAGGCACCAGACCGCCATGCAGGGACACGCCGTTCATGATCGCGCTCATGCCGAATTCGCGCACGCCGTAGTACATGTAGTTACCGCTGGCGTCTTCGGCGGAGACACCTTTGCAACCTTTCCACAGGGTCAGGTTGGAACCGGCCAGGTCGGCCGAACCGCCGAGGAACTCAGGCAGCAGCGGGCCAAAGGCGTTCAAGGTGTTCTGGCTGGCTTTACGGCTGGCGATGGTCTCGCCCTTGGCCGCGACTTCGGCGATGTAGGCCGAGGCTTTTTCCGCGAAGTCGGCAGGCAGGTCACCGGCGAGGCGGCGTACCAGCTCATTGGCAAGCTCCGGGAATTCGGCGGAGTAGGCGGCGAAACGCTGGTCCCACTCGGCTTCGGTGGCCAGGCCTTGTTCCTTGGCATCCCATTCGGCGTAGATGTCGGCCGGGATTTCGAACGGGCCGTAGTTCCACTTCAGCGCTTCACGGGTCAGGGCGATTTCCGCGTCACCCAGCGGGGCGCCGTGGCAGTCTTCTTTGCCTTGCTTGTTCGGCGAGCCGAAACCGATGGTGGTCTTGCAGCAGATCAGGGTCGGCTGCTCGCTCTTGCGGGCGGTGTCGATAGCGGTCTTGATTTCTTCCGGGTCGTGGCCGTCGACGTTGCGGATCACCTGCCAGTTATAGGCCTCGAAACGCTTAGGGGTGTCGTCGGTGAACCAGCCTTCGACTTCGCCGTCGATGGAGATGCCGTTGTCGTCGTAGAAGGCAATCAGCTTGCCCAGGCCCAAGGTACCGGCCAGAGAAGCGACTTCGTGGGAAATGCCTTCCATCATGCAGCCATCACCCAGGAATACGTAGGTGTGGTGGTCGACGATGTGGTGGCCGGGGCGGTTGAACTGCGCGCCCAGGACTTTTTCAGCCAGGGCGAAACCGACGGCGTTGGCCAGGCCTTGGCCCAGGGGACCGGTGGTGGTCTCGACGCCTGGGGTGTAGCCGAATTCCGGGTGACCCGGGGTACGGCTGTGCAACTGGCGGAAGTTTTTCAGATCGTCGATGGTCAGATCGTAGCCGGTCAGGTGCAGCAGCGAGTAGATCAGCATCGAGCCGTGGCCGTTGGACAGCACGAAGCGGTCACGGTCGGCGAAAGACGGGTTGGTCGGGTTGTGTTTCAGGTAGTCACGCCAGAGTACCTCGGCGATATCCGCCATGCCCATCGGGGCACCGGGATGGCCGCTGTTGGCTTTTTGCACGGCATCCATGCTGAGGGCACGAATGGCGTTGGCACGCTCACGACGGCTGGGCATCGCTGTTCTCCTGAGGGTTGAATAAAAGAAACGGAAAAAAGGACCGGCATTTTCCCTCAGCCACCGCCTGCGGGCAATGACAGATAGTCACTTGGGGGCGTTTTTCCTGTGGTTTGCGCGGCAATCGCCTGCAGAACCCTGCCGCCGCTTCGTCTAACGGGAATAGCGCTCGCTTATAACCTCCACTTATCGACCAATATCAAAACTTTTTGATATTGACCTTGCGATGATTTCCACCCGTCACTAGACTGCTGGCCTTATGAACCTACCCGTGCCCTCCCTGCGTCCCGACGATGGCGATGAACTGGCAGCCTTATGCAAAGCCGCTGGCGATCCGTTGCGCCTGAACGTCTTGCGGGTGCTGGCCAACGATTCCTTCGGCGTGCTGGAACTGGCGCAGATCTTCGCCATCGGCCAATCGGGCATGAGCCATCACTTGAAGGTCCTGGCCCAGGCCGACCTGGTGGCCACCCGCCGCGAAGGCAATGCGATTTTTTACCGCCGTGCCCTGCCCCACACCGAGTTGCTCGGCGGCAAGCTGCACAGCGCGCTGCTGGAAGAAGTGGACAACTTGAGCCTGCCCGGCGACGTGCAATCACGCATCGGCCAGGTTCACGGGCAGCGTGCGGCGGCCAGCCAGGACTTTTTCTCACGGGTCGCCGAGAAGTTTCGCGCCCAGCAAGACCTGATCGCCGGCTTGCCGCAATATCGCGAAAGTGTACTGGCGTTGTTGGACAAGCTGAGCTTCAGTCATAAAGCGACGGCCCTGGAAGTCGGGCCTGGCGATGGCGGCTTTTTGCCGGAACTGGCGCGCCGCTTTCAACAGGTCACGGCGCTGGACAACAGCCCGGCGATGCTCGAACTGGCACGCCAGCTGTGCGAGCGCGAGGCCTTGGGCAACGTCAGCCTGCAGTTGGCCGATGCCCTGAATGACACCAGCCTGCGGGCCGATTGCGTGGTGCTGAACATGGTCCTGCACCATTTCGCCGCCCCCGCCGACGCCCTCAAGCAGATGGCGAATTTGCTGCAACCCGGCGGTAGCCTGCTGGTTACAGATTTATGCAGCCACAACCAGAATTGGGCCAGGGAGGCCTGCGGTGATCTCTGGTTGGGTTTTGAACAGGACGATCTGGCCCGTTGGGCCACCGCTGCGGGACTCGTTCCCGGGGAAAGCCTCTATGTAGGTTTACGTAATGGTTTCCAGATCCAGGTCCGCCATTTTCAGCGACCGGCTGGCGACACTCACCATCGGTAAATATCAGGAAAACATCGAGATGAGCGAATACTCCCTTTTCACCTCCGAGTCCGTGTCTGAAGGGCATCCGGACAAAATCGCCGACCAGATTTCTGATGCGGTGCTGGACGCCATCATTGCTGAAGACAAGTTCGCCCGTGTGGCGTGCGAGACTCTGGTGAAAACGGGCGTGGCGATCATCGCCGGCGAAGTCACCACCACGGCCTGGGTCGACCTGGAGCATATCGTCCGCGAGGTGATCACCAACATCGGCTATAACAGCTCCAACGTCGGCTTTGACGGCGCGACCTGCGGCGTGATGAACATCATCGGCAAGCAGTCCCCGGACATCAACCAGGGTGTCGACCGCGCCAAGCCAGAAGACCAGGGCGCCGGCGACCAGGGCCTGATGTTCGGCTACGCCAGCAACGAAACCGACGTGCTGATGCCAGCGCCGATCACCTTCTCGCACCAACTGGTGCAGCGCCAGGCCGAAGCCCGCAAATCCGGCCTGCTGCCGTGGCTGCGTCCGGACGCCAAGTCCCAGGTGACGTGCCGTTATGAAGGCGGCAAAGTGGTCGGTATCGATGCTGTCGTGCTGTCGACCCAGCACAACCCGGACGTTTCCTACGCCGACTTGCGCGAAGGCGTGATGGAGCTGATCGTCAAGCACGTGCTGCCGGCTGAACTGCTGAACAAGGACACCCAGTTCCACATCAACCCGACCGGCAAGTTCATCATCGGTGGCCCGGTGGGCGACTGCGGCCTGACCGGGCGCAAGATCATCGTCGACAGCTATGGCGGCATGGCCCGTCACGGCGGTGGCGCGTTCTCCGGCAAAGACCCATCCAAGGTTGACCGTTCGGCGGCCTACGCCGGTCGCTACGTGGCCAAGAACATCGTCGCCGCTGGCCTGGCCGAGCGTTGCGAGATTCAGGTGTCCTACGCCATCGGCGTGGCCCAGCCTACGTCGATCTCGCTGAACACCTTCGGCACCGGCAAGATCAGCGATGACAAGATCGTCAAACTGGTGCGCGAGATCTTCGACCTGCGCCCTTACGCGATCACCACCATGCTCGACCTGCTGCACCCGATGTACCAGGAAACCGCGGCCTACGGCCACTTCGGCCGTACCCCGGCGCAGAAGACAGTCGGCGACGACACCTTCACCACCTTCACCTGGGAAAAAACCGACCGCGCCAACGACCTGCGTATCGCTGCCGGCCTGTAATCGCTTGCGCTACCCAAAGCCCTGCCGGGTTCGCCCGGCGGGGCTTTTTATTGTCGGGAGATTCGCCTCGGTGTTCACATTTTTTGGATCCAAACCTTGCAGGCTAAATAGTGGCCCACTAGAATCCGCGCCCTCTCGGGCCCTCCACCTTATTCTGGATATTGCACTGCGCCGGCCCGGGACTCATCAGCGCGCAGGCAATCGGACATTGAGGTTTTCATGCAAATTTCCACGCTCGCCCCTGCCGCCCTGCTGCTCAGCCTGTTTGCCCTGCCGGTGAACGCCGCCGACCTGAGCGCACTGAGTGGCGCACTGAGCTCCCAGCTCGGTGGCGGCAACTCCGGCGACTGCCAGCAGCATGCCAAAGACCTGCAAACCAAGATCGACGCGGCCAATGCCAAGAATGACGCGTTGAAAGTGAAGGCCTTCGAAGCCGCGCTGGAGCAGGTCAACAAAGGCTGTAACAAACTCGCCGAGTCCCAGGCCAACGTCGATGCCAAGCAGCAAAAGCAGCAGGCCAAGGCAGAAAACAACGATGCCGTGAAAGCCCTGGGTGGTCTGTTCAAGTAAGCAGAAACACCCGGTAAAAAGCCCCGCTCTGTCGGGGCTTTTTTGTGGGCGCGAAGATCCCTTAGGCTGAACGCCCCTTACCGAGCAAGGATGCTCCCGATGCGCTTGCTGATCGTTCTTTTACTCAGTGTTCTAACCGGGTTGGCCAGGGCTGAAGAGTGCCCCGATGACGCACGGGCGCAAATCGGCCCGCTGGCTCGGCAAATCAGCCTCTGGGACGACAGTTACCACCGGCTCGGCCATTCGCCCATCAGCGACGAACTCTACGACCAGGCCCGCCAGCGCCTGGCTCACTGGCAGCGGTGTTTCCCGCAACCGGCGGCGGTGGCCGACAAGCCTCTGGCCAGCTCACGGGGCACCTCGCCGCACCCGGTGGCCCATACGGGCCTGGACAAATTGCTCGACGAACACGCCGTCGGCGAATGGCTCCAGGTTCGCCAAGATGTGTGGGTCCAGCCTAAGGTCGATGGTGTCGCCGTGAGCCTGGTGTACCGCCAGGGGCGCCTGCACCAAGTGATCAGCCGGGGCGACGGCCTGCTCGGCCAGGACTGGTCGGCCTGCGCGAAAAAAATCCCCGGTATCGTCCAGCAACTGCCGGAGCCCATCGACCTGGTGCTGCAAGGTGAGCTCTATTGGCGTCTCGACGACCATGTGCAATCAAGCCTGGGCGGGCTCAATGCGCGCAGCAAGGTGGCCGGTTTGATGAACCGTCGACAGTTGAGCGACGCCGAGGCCGCCGGGATCGGTCTGTTTGTCTGGGCCTGGCCCGACGGCCCGGCGGACTTCACCGAGCGCCTGGCCACCCTGGCAGGCTGGGGCTTCATCGACAGCCAACGCTACAGCCGGCCCATCCAGGACATCGCCGGCGCCGCCCGCTGGCGCACCTACTGGTACAACCATCCACTGCCTTTTGCCAGTGATGGCGTCGTGCTGCACCAGGCCACACGCGCACCCGCCAAGCGCTGGCAGGTCAGTGCGCCTTACTGGGCAGTCGCCTGGAAATACCCCGCCGCCAAAGCCCTCGCGCTGGTACGCAAGGTGCAGTTCAACATCGGCCGCACCGGGCGCATCACCCCTATCCTGGAACTCGAACCGGTGCGCCTGGACGACCGGCAGATCAGCCGCGTCAGCACCGGCTCCCTGCAACGCTGGAAAACCCTGGATATCCGCCCCGGCGACCAGGTCGCCATCAGCCTCGCCGGTCAGGTCATCCCGCGACTGGACGAGGTGGTCCTGCGCAATGAGACCCGAGTGGACATCCAAGTCCCCAACGCCCGGGACTTTCACGCCCTGAGTTGCTGGCAACTGGACCCTGGCTGCGAAGAACAGCTGCTGTCGCGCCTGACCTGGTTGAGCGGCAACCAGGGCCTGGGCCTGCCGCATATGGGCCGGGAGACGTGGAACGTATTGATCCAGGCCGGTCTAATCGCAGGCTTCCTCGATTGGTTGACCCTCGATGCGGCAGAGCTTGCTAACATTGAGGGCTTCGGCGATCGCAGCCGTGCGCGGGTGCTCGACAGTATCCAAAGCGCGCGGCAACGGCCTTTCGCTCAATGGCTCAAAGCCCTGGGTGTACCGCCTGCGGCACGCAATAACCTGGAAGGCGACTGGCAGGCGCTGGTTGCCAAGGACACCCAAGCCTGGCTGGCCCTGGATGGCATCGGCCCGGGCCGCGCGGCGCAACTCAGCGCTTTTTTTCGCGACCCGCAGATACAGGCTTTGGCTGAGACACTACGCGTGGCTGGAATAGACGGGTTTTGAACCCGACCCGGCCATCAGATTGCGACTTTGGAGCTCCATATGAAATTTTTAGCCCCTTTTGCCCTGCTGACCGTCGCATGCTTCATGGCGACGCCGCTGCTGGCAGCCGAAGAAGCAACCCCGCTGACCGGCTGCGCCGCCAAGCGCCAGGCCATCAGCACCCAGATCGAACAGGCCAAGGCCCATGGTGACAGCGCGCAACAGGCCGGCCTGGAGAAAGCCCTGAGTGAAGTCACGGCCAACTGCAACGAGGCGACCTTGAAAAAGGAACGCGAAAACAAAGTGCTCGACGCCAAGCATGACGTCAGCCGCCGTCAGGCCGACCTCGACAAGGCGATGAAAAAAGGCGACGCGGACAAGATCAACAAACGCAAGGACAAACTGGCCGAGTCGCGCAAAGCACTGCAGGATGCGGTGGAAGAACTCGACCAGTAAACCGGTCAGTGGTCCCGGAACTGCTTATGACAGGCGCTGCAGGCATCTTCGACTTTCTGCACAGCAGGCGAAAGGTTACTGGCCTTGTAAGGCTGCACCTGGCTTGCGATCACCAATTCACCGGTGGCCGCTTCGAGGTCGCGGGCCATTTGCTGGAATTGCGCCTGTTTTTGCCAGACGTCGTCCTTGGCGCTGGTGTGGTCTTCCTCACGCACGCTCGGAAAATGCTTCCATGGCTCATGGGACAGCGCATCGAGCTTGACCGCGCCTTCGGCGAACTTCGCGCCGTCGAACGGGATGCGCCCACGCAACATGCCACCCAGGTCTTCGCCGGTCTTGAGCATTTGCTTGAAGATCGCTTTGCGCTGGCCCAGGGGCGAATTCGGATCAACGCCGCCACAGGCGGACAGCGCCAGGCAGGCCAGCAGTACAACAGTCAGTTTTTTAAAAGTCATGGTGGCTTCGAGGTCACGGGAAACGGCGGCCAGTATCCTCGCCCCACCCGCAAAGACCAATAGCCCTATTAACGATAAGGGTTGCCCAAACGCGTCGACGCACGGGCAATCGCTTCAGGAATTGCTTGTATGAATATCGCTTTGAAACCCTGGAGCCGCCGTCTGGCGTGGGCTCTACCGATGATCGCGGTGCTGGCCGGCTGCGATGCGGGCAAGGACACGCACAAAGATGAAACAATCAAACCCCATGCGGTGGCCACCTATGTGAACGCACCGTGGGAAGCCCTGCCGGCGGTGTCCGACAGCGAACTGCTGGCCGGGTTTGAGTCCTGGCGCAGCGCCTGCCAACGCCTCAAGGCTGACCCGGTGTGGGGCGCGACCTGCGCGGCGGCAACGGCGGTGCCAGGCGATGCCGCGGCGGTTCGCGGTTTTCTCAAGGAACGCCTGGACGTATTCGGCCTGCGCTCGGCCGACAACACACCGAACGGCCTGATCACCGGCTACTACGAACCCGTCTACCCCGGCAGCCTGACCGAAACCCCCACCGCCCATGTGCCGGTGTACGGCGTGCCGGACGACCTGATCATCGTCAACCTCGAAAGCATCTACCCGGAACTCAAGGGCAAGCGCCTGCGCGGCCGCCTGGAAGGTCGTGTACTCAAGCCGTATGACGACGCCAGCACGATCAACGGCCAAGGCTCCACCGCCAAGCCGATCGCCTGGCTGACCGACCCGATGGACCTGCAGTTCCTGCAGATCCAGGGTTCGGGGCGGATTCAACTGGCAGGCGGGCGCCAATTGCGCATCGGCTATGGCGACCAGAACGGCTACCCCTACCGTCCTATCGGCCGCTGGCTGGTGGAGCAAGGCGAACTGAAGAAAGAAGACGTGACCATGGGTGCCATCGGCGCCTGGGCCAAGGCGCATCCGCAGCGCATTCCGGAACTGCTGGCGAGCAACCCCAGCTACGTGTTCTTCAGCGCCCGCCCCGACAGCAACGAAGGCCCTCGCGGCTCGCTGAACGTGCCGCTGACCGCCGGCTACAGCGTGGCGGTGGATCGCAAGGTGATTCCGCTGGGCAGCTTGTTGTGGCTGTCGACCACACGCCCGGACGGTGCGCCGATCGTGCGCCCCGTCGCCGCGCAGGATACTGGCGGCGCAATCACCGGCGAAGTGCGCGCAGACTTGTTCTGGGGCACAGGGGCGGCCGCAGGCGAACTGGCAGGGAATATGAAGCAGCAGGGGCAGATCTGGATGTTGTGGCCAAAGGGCGCCGCATTACCCCAGGTACCGGATGCCCCGGCCGGCACCTGACAGACGCTGATCGACAGTGTGGGGCAAGCCAGCCCCCACACTGCGGCAAGCGTTAGATCGAGACGAAGAAGAAACTCGCAATCAGCGCCATGCCCACCGCCCACACCAACGAGCGCAGGATGGCCCAGTCCGCCAGGTAGCAGATGATGTACAGCAGGCGGCTGGTGATAAACAGCACCGCGAGGACATTGATCGTGACCAGTTCGGCGGTGCCGGCCAGGTGCGCGATGATCACTGCGGCAGCAAACGCCGGGGTCACTTCAAAGCTGTTGAGCTGCGCGTTATGGGCGCGTTTGGCGAAGCCTTCCAGGGTATCGAGGAAGGCACGCGGGTCATGGTTCTGCCGTGGCCCGAACTTGCCGCCACTGAATTTGGCCACACCGGTACACAGGTACGGCAGAAAGATTGCAATCAATACACACCAGAAAGCGACAGTCATCACTCATTCCTTTTTTGGTTTTATCAAGGCGATCAACGCTTTATCACGAACATGCCGATCCGCATCCAGCCACAGGCTCTGCGCCCAACCGCATGGCCCAAAGCACTCAAGCGTAGCTCATCAAAACGCACACCCCCAACCGCCATGGGTTGTGTCGGCAGCGCGTTGATTCTGCCGCTCACTGATCCTTATTGATCCGCTGCGGATGCCTCGGGTCCGCTGCAACCTTACCCGGCAAGCTGCTTTCGCTGCGGATCTGCGCATGACTGATCAGCGCAAAGATACAGCTGCCGCCAATGATATTGCCGGCCAGGGTCGGCCCGGCGAATATCAGCCAGAAATCCTTCCACGGCAGTTCACCGGCAAATACCAGGTAAGACACTTCCGCCGAGCCGACCACGATGTGGGTGAAATCCCCCAGCGCCATCAAGTAGGTGATCAGGATGATGATCCAGAGCTTGGCGCTTTCCATCGACGGAATCATCCACACCATGGTGGCGATCATCCAGCCGGAAACGATGCCCTTGGCGAACATCTGGCCGGGGGCGTTTTCCATGACTTTGCGTCCGATCTCAAGGAAGGCCTGATCGGTCTTGGTATCGAAGATCGGCAGGTGCAGCATCACATAAGCCACCAGCAAGGTGCCGCACAGGTTACCCACCAGCACCACCGTCCACAGCCGCAGCAAGCGCCCGGCATTGGCCAGGGTCGGTTTGCTCATCACCGGCAGCACTGCGGTCAGGGTGTTTTCGGTGAACAACTGCTGACGCGCGAGAATCACCGCCAAAAAGCCCGCGCAGTAACCGAAACTGGCGATGACTTTGAACCCTTCACCGTCCGGCAGGCGCGAATTGAGCAGGCCCATGCCCATCAATGACAGGCCCATGGTCAGGCCGGCCGCCAGCGCCGACCACCACAATGCCGCCACCGTGCGCTCCAGTTCCTGGTCGCCCTGGGTACGGATGATTTCATGCAGCACCGCCGCGCGGGGTGGCTGGTTCTTGTCGACGTCGTGCTGCTCTTCCTTCGACAGGTTGGGGGTCTTGCCGTCGTCGTGCGTGGCCATGATGCTCCAGAGTCCAAGGGGTGCCTGTAGCTACGACAGGCTGGAGCGATGGCTGTTCAGTGGCCTGGCAACTAAACCGGTATGCGCCAGGCCTTGGCCATCTCCACCGTGGTCGAACTGAACGGTTTTGACCAGGGCTTGTTGCGCGCGCCGTAGTGCCGAATGATCTCGTCGAGCACCCGGTTGAACTCCGCGGGGGTGGTCGCCTTGGCCAAATCCGCCGCAGCGCGTTGCAGCAGGTCGACATTGGCGTCGGTCTGGCCTGGCCGGTACAGCGATGGGTAGATGACCTCGCGGGTGAAGTTTTCGGCCTTTACCGCGATGTCGCGCCGTTTCATTTCGGCGACCGCACTGGCCATGACGCTGGACATCGGCGAGGCGCCCGAAGCCTGCTTGGCCGCCACCTGCAACAACTGCTGAAAATTGCGCTGCCCCACGGCATTCAATCGACGCCCCAGCCACTCGACGTGCTCAGGCCGGCTGGCGAGCGCATCCAGGTTACGCAGCGCGGCAGACAACTCAGGTGTGAAGATCAAGGTGTCGTGGGCCTGGTTCACCTTGGCAATGGCACTGTCCAGGGTTTGCAGCGCTTGTTGTGCGTTCTGTCTGAACATCAACACCGCGGCGGCGGCCGGGTCTTTCTGCAAGGTTGCTTGCGCACTGGCCAGCATCGCATCGTCCATTGCCAGCACCGCGTCATCCAACGAGGCAAACGTGTGATGCTCGCGCACCGTGTCGCGTTGTTCCAAGTGCGCCGCCACGGTTTTGCGCGCCTGTGCCTGTAGATGCTGCTTGTCTTGCGCGCTCATGGTGAAATTCACGGTGCCGTTGAGCGTGCCGCGAAAGTCCCCCTTATCCGTCTTCAGCGGCAGGACCACGGTCTGCTCGGCAAACGCCTTGAGCCGCTCATTTTGATAGGCCTCGGCGGACGCATGGGGCGTTCCCGTCAGCTTGTCGACGAGGCTGCTGAAAAAACCGCCGCCTTTTTTCGGCATCGCTGCGTCTTCGGCTTCAAACTTGACGATCAGAGACTCGTGCTGGCTCAACGGGCTTTCTGCAAACGAGGGCTCGATCACCCCGGGGGCCGGCGTGTTGAGCAGCAGGCCGCCGTCCTGGAATGCAGTGGCTTCGGCGGTTTCCTGGAAGGCATGCCCCTGCTCGCCAGGGCGCTTGAAAAGCACCGGCAACGACGCCGAGATGTGCGCGGCGCGGGCGATGTCCATGTCCGGGGTCAGGCTGGCGTTGAACGTCACCAGTTGCGGGCGGCCGTCGAACATCCCTGTGCCGGTGATATTGAGCGGTTTAATCGCCGGGATATGTCGGTTCAACACCTCAAGATCGCGAAACGTCGGAGCCTCGCCGGCGCTGATCCGGTCGGCGATTTTCATGACTTCACCAGGCCGGGTGGCCCTTGGCGTAGCGGCGATATGGGCAAGGACCGATTGGCGCGACTCATTGCGCAGCAATTGCTCCAAGGGACGCGCCTCGGTTTGCAGGCGCGGCATCATGGTCAGCAACAATTGAGAGATATTGCCCGCCGGGCCTGGCAAGCGCCGGGTGAGTTTGCCCAGGCGAGCACTGGCCTCTTGTAGCCAGGCCGTCAACGGGTCGTCGCTGTTCAACAGGCTCGGCAGGTCGATGCGGTTCGATAGCTTGCCGAAGACCTCGGCGCTCATGCCGCTGGCGAGCAACGAGGCAGAAATCGCGCCGGCGGATGAGCCGGAAATAACCTGGATACCTTGCAGCTTCCCACTGTCCTCCAGCGCCTGCACCATTCCCGGATAGGCAATGCCTTTGGCGCCTCCGCCGCTGAGCACCAGATGGCTGGGCGGTGGCGGCGACAACACCACCTCCACCTGGCCGTCAATATTGCGGGAAAGACTCAGTTTGCGCGGTCCCGCGGCCTCAACCAACGTGGTTTTCACGTCTTGGCTGAGGGGGGCTTGCGATGACTGGAGCGAAAGCGGCTGCATCTGCTCAGCCGGATTGGACGACACTTTCATACATAGGCTCTCGATACAGAACGTAGTCCTGAGTCGTGAGAAAGCCTGGGAAAGATCCACGCGGAATGATTTGGTAAAGCAATCAAACCGCTGTGCGGTTACGCAGGAGGGCTGTCTTCCTTGAACTGGTCTTTCACGTATTTGATCTCGGTCCGGCCGTGAGGCGCGGGCAAACCGTCTTCGCCGAGGTTGACGAAGACCATTTTTTCCACGGTGAGGATGCTTTTGCGGGTGATCTTGTTGCGCACTTCACAGGTCAGGGTGATGGAGGTGCGGCCGAAATCGGTGGCGGTGATGCCCAGCTCGATGATGTCGCCCTGGCGCGAGGCGCTGACGAAGTTGATTTCGGAGATGTACTTGGTCACCACGCGCTGGTTGCCCAATTGGACAATCGCGTAGATGGCTGCTTCTTCGTCGATCCAACGCAGCAGGCTGCCACCGAACAGGGTGCCGTTGGGGTTGAGGTCTTCAGGTTTTACCCATTTGCGGGTGTGGAAGTTCATGGTCACTCCAAAGCGTCTTGCCGAATGATGGGCAATATCATGGCAGAGCCTGGGCGCAAGCTCTATGCGCCATTGCCTATCGCCCCCATGCGGGATCTTCATATCGCCGACAGAAAGGCTTGGGAAGTGCCGCATACACAGCTATAATCGCACCCGCTTCAAAACGGTCATCTTCAGTTGATACCGTTCTCCCGCCACCTGTCCGAGGGGCGCTGCAGCAGGTTAGACCTGTCAGGCTCGGATGGGGCGTTGTCCGGCCTGGTTGTCCTGGCCTGATACTAAACGCACAACGGCGCCCATTCGCACACTACGAATGGAGGCTCTTCATGAGCGCTGTAATTACGCCTGCAGATTTCAACGACTACAAAGTCGCCGACATGTCCCTCGCTGCCTGGGGCCGTCGCGAAACCTTTATCGCCGAATCCGAAATGCCTGCGCTGATGGGCCTGCGTCGCAAGTACGCCGCTGAGCAACCGCTCAAGGGCGCGAAGATTCTCGGCTGCATCCACATGACCATCCAGACTGCCGTGCTGATCGAAACCCTGGTTGCCCTGGGTGCCGAAGTGCGTTGGTCGTCCTGCAACATCTTCTCGACACAAGACCAGGCCGCCGCCGCCATCGCTGCTGCCGGTATCCCGGTATTCGCCTGGAAAGGCGAGACCGAAGCAGAGTACGAATGGTGCCTGGAGCAAACCATCCTGAAAGATGGCGCGCCTTGGGATGCCAACATGGTCCTCGACGACGGCGGCGACCTGACCGAGCTGCTGCACAAGAAGTACCCGCAGATCCTCGACCGCGTCCACGGCGTGACCGAAGAAACCACCACCGGCGTACACCGCCTGCTGGACATGCTGGCCAAGGGCGAGCTGAAAATCCCGGCCATCAACGTCAACGACTCGGTGACCAAGAGCAAGAACGACAACAAGTACGGCTGCCGTCACAGCCTGAACGATGCGATCAAGCGCGGCACCGACCACCTGCTGTCGGGCAAGCAAGCCCTGGTGATCGGCTACGGTGACGTGGGCAAGGGTTCGTCCCAGTCCCTGCGCCAGGAAGGCATGATCGTCAAGGTCTCCGAAGTCGACCCGATCTGCGCCATGCAAGCCTGCATGGACGGTTTCGAAGTGGTTTCGCCGTTCATCGATGGCATCAACGATGGCAGCGAAGCGAGCATCGACAAGGCCCTGCTGGGCAAGATCGACCTGATCGTCACCACCACCGGTAACGTGAATGTCTGCGATGCCAACATGCTCAAGGCCCTGAAGAAGCGCGCCGTGGTGTGCAACATCGGTCACTTCGACAATGAAATCGACACCGCTTTCATGCGCAAGAACTGGGCATGGGAAGAAGTGAAGCCACAGGTACACAAGGTTCACCGTACCGGCTCGGGCGATTTCGACCCGCAGAACGACGACTACCTGATCCTGCTGGCCGAAGGCCGCCTGGTAAACCTGGGTAACGCCACTGGCCACCCAAGCCGCATCATGGACGGTTCGTTCGCCAACCAGGTACTGGCGCAGATCTTCCTGTTCGGCCAGAAGTACGCCGACCTGTCGCCGGCCCAGAAAGCCGAGCGTCTGACCGTGGAAGTGCTGCCGAAGAAACTCGACGAAGAAGTGGCCCTGGAAATGGTCCGCGGCTTCGGCGGCGTGGTGACTCAACTGACCAAGACCCAGGCCGACTACATCGGCGTGACCGTCGAAGGTCCGTTCAAGCCGCACGCTTACCGCTACTAAGTAACCAGCTCCACCTGCTCTAACCTGTAGGAGCGAGCTTGCTCGCGAAAAACCCAAGGGCACCGCGTACAGCCTGTTTGACGCGTTATCGTTGACGTTCTTCGCGAGCAAGCTCGCTCCTGCAGTGCAGGTGGGTTGCACAGTCGGCTTCTGAGTTTCCAAGGGTATTACCATGTCCCAAGACCGTCGCTACAGCTTCGAGTTCTTTCCGACCAAGACCGATGCTGGGCATGAAAAACTGATGGCGACTGCCAAGCAGTTGGCCAGCTACCACCCCGACTTCTTCTCCTGCACCTACGGCGCTGGCGGCTCGACCCGTGACCGCACGATCAACACCGTGTTGCAGCTGGAAAGCGAAGTCAAAGTTCCCGCCGCGCCGCACTTGTCGTGCGTGGGCGACAGCAAGGCCGACCTGCGCGCCCTGCTGACCCAATACAAAGGCGCCGGCATCAAGCGCATCGTCGCCCTGCGCGGTGACCTGCCATCCGGCATGGGCATGGCCAGCGGTGAGCTGCGCTACGCCAACGACCTGGTGAGCTTCATCCGCGAAGAAAGCGGCGATCACTTCCACATCGAAGTGGCCGCTTACCCGGAGATGCACCCACAGGCGCGCAACTTCGAAGACGATCTGCAGAATTTCGTGCGCAAGGCCAACGCCGGCGCCGACAGTGCGATCACCCAGTACTTCTTCAACGCCGACAGCTACTTCTACTTCGTCGAGCGTGTACGGGCCATGGGTGTGAACATCCCGATCGTGCCGGGCATCATGCCGATCACCAACTACAGCAAGCTGGCGCGCTTCTCCGACGCCTGCGGTGCTGAGATCCCACGCTGGGTACGTAAACAACTGGAAGCCTATGGCGACGACGTCAAAAGCATCCAGGCATTCGGCGAACAGGTAATCAGTGAGATGTGTGAACAATTGTTGCAAGGTGGTGCGCCAGGGCTGCATTTCTATACCCTGAACCAGGCTGAACCTAGCCTTGCCATCTGGAACAACCTCAAGCTGCCACGCTGAAGTTTGCCCGGCTGTGCCAAGGCCCTCGTTTCTACGAGGGCCTTTGTCGTTTTACATGCCCACGGAACCCAGCAGTCCATGAATACAGTGCCCTCGACTTCCCGCCCGCAACTGGTGTATCTGGTTTTCGGTGCCCAGACCTACCATCAGGAAGCCGTCTTCAGTATCGCCAGCGCCTTGGCTTTTCTGCAGGACACCCCGGACGCCGTCGTGGACATCCAGGTATTCAGCGACAACCCCGAACCCTATCGCCTGCTGCCGGTACGCGTGCGCCCGCTGGACGACGCCACCCGCAAACGCTGGAGCGAGCCCCACGGCTATCACTTCCGCACCAAACACGTGGTGCTGCGCCAGGTGCTGGAAGAGTCGTCGACAGCCCTGCTGATCGACACCGACACCTTCTTCCACCATTCGCCCACAGCCCTGTTCGAGCGCGTGCAGCCCGGCACTCTGCTGTGCAACGCCTTCTACACCAAGTACGGCGACAATCACGAAAGCATCCTCTATAGCGCCCTGCACCAGCGCCTGCTGGACATGGGCGTGGCCGACGATGACATGATGACCCTCAACTCCGGCGTCATCGGCCTGACGCAACAGGACGCGCACATCCTCGATCGCTCCATCGAGTTGATGGATGAACTGTTCCCCCACGCCCAGGGCGCCTACACCCTGGAAGAGTTCTGCCTGTCGATCGCCGCCTACCGCACCGTGAATGTGCGCGAGTGCCCGGACCTGATCCACCATTACTGGAGCCGCAAGCAGTTGTTCCGCGCCAAGGTCAAGGCGTGGATCGCCAAGCATGCGGCCGCCCCCACCAGCGCGCAGGCCCTGGCCGACACGCGTCAGGTTTCCTCGCACCTACCGCGCCCGCCGCGCTTGCAGCGCCTGATGTACAAACTGATCACCCTGCTCTTGCCCAAGCACCAGCAGCAGTTCATCCGCGAAGTTCTCTACGGTTGCTACGAGCACGAGAACGAGTTCGACCAGGCGTGCGGCCCGGTGTGGTGGGACAAGGCGCGGCAGAATCAGGAAGAGCGCCAGCAACGTCCGCTCGACGCCCACCAACTGGAGCACTGGTTCGCCAACCCGGTGGTCAGGCTGATTCTGGGCGAGCGGCGCAGCGCGATCTACGAACATTTGATAACCTCGCCCGCCAAATAACGATCCTTGCAGATGCGCGTGCCAGAGCTTCTCTTTCATTCAGGAGCATCGTAACCTCAGGCCATGTCCGCCCTTCTTAAGCTGTTGACTGCGACTCTTTTTACTTGCCTGAGCCTGGCCGCTCACGGCGAGAAATTGCGCATCGTCACCGAACCGTGGGCGCCTTACGTGTATGACGACAACGGCACGATGCGCGGGCTGGACTATGAAACCACGGTGATCGTGTTCCAGCGCCTGGGCGTCGATGTGCAGTGGCAATTCCTGCCGTGGAAACGCTGCCTGGCGATGCTCGAACAAGGCCACGCCGACGGCGCGCTGGACATTTTCCACAGCCATGAGCGCGATGCCCTGCTGCTGTACCCCAGCGAACCGCTGTCGGAAGTGGAGTTCGTGCTGTTCTACGCCAATGAGCGGCCCCACCCGGTCCAGACCCTCGACGAGTTGCGCGGGCTGACCGTGGGCACCTCGCCGGGTTACCTGTACGGCGCCGAATTCAGTGAGTCCAGCGTGTTCCAACGCGAGCCGGCGCCGAGTCATGAAGCGAACTTCGGCAAATTGCTGCTTGGCCGCATCGATCTGCTGGTGACTGACCGCAGGGTCGGCCAGCATGTGATCGCGGCCTTGGGCCTGGAAGGCCAGGTCAGCCAGGCGCCCGCCGTGATCCGCCGCCAGCAGCAGTTCCTTGCCGTGCGCCGTGGCGCGGGCATGGACCTGCTGGTGCAGCGCTTTGCCGCCGAACTCAAGCGTTTCAAGCAAGAGCCGGCCTACGCCGCCTTGAGCGCCAAATATGGTGGTATTCAAAGCGCAGCGGCGCCGATTACACTGCACGAACACACCGTTGAGCAGCAGGAAAGCAGCGCGCGGTGATTGCTCTGTTATACTCGGACCTTCCCGCCAGGCTTACGCCCGGCCGCTGAGGTCTTGAAAAAGACACCCAACCCAGCTACTGCGCAGCTTTGCGGCCCGCGCGAGCCATTGGAGTGTCCGCCAGACGCAGCAGGACCGGACGGGGTTGCGCTCCCCTAAGCGCCATTCACGCCCGGCAAGATTATCCCTTTGGGCCAAGCCCTAACTAAAACAGGATTACTCATGTCCTTTGCTTCCCTCGGTCTCTCCGAGGCTTTAGTCCGCGCCATCGAGGCAGCGGGCTATACCGAGCCTACTCCGGTGCAACAGCGGGCTATTCCCGCCGTGTTGCAAGGTCGCGACCTGATGGTTGCGGCTCAGACAGGTACTGGTAAAACCGGCGGCTTCGCCCTCCCGATTCTGGAGCGGTTGTTCCCCAATGGTCACCCGGACAAGTCCCAGCGTCATGGCCCGCGCCAACCGCGCGTACTGGTCCTGACCCCTACCCGCGAACTCGCCGCCCAAGTGCACGACAGCTTCAAGCTGTATGCCCGCGACCTGAAGTTCGTCAGCGCCTGCATCTTCGGCGGCGTCGGCATGAACCCACAGGTTCAGGCCATGTCCCGTGGCGTTGACGTCCTCGTCGCCTGCCCGGGTCGCCTGCTCGACCTGTGCGGCCAAGGCAGCGTCGATTTGTCCCACGTGGAAATCCTCGTGCTCGACGAAGCCGACCGCATGCTCGACATGGGCTTTGTCCATGACGTGAAAAAGGTCCTCGCCCGCCTGCCGGCCAAACGTCAGAACCTGCTGTTCTCGGCAACGTTCTCCAACGACATCACTGCCCTGGCCGGCAAGTTGCTGCACAACCCGGAGCGCATCGAGGTCACGCCGCCGAACACCACGGTCGAGCGTATCGAACAACGCGTGTTCCGCCTGGCCGCCAGCCACAAGCGTTCGTTGCTGGCGCACCTGATCACCCACGGCGCGTGGGAACAGGTGCTGGTGTTCACCCGCACCAAGCACGGCGCCAACCGCCTGGCCGAGTACCTGGACAAGCACGGCCTCACCGCCGTCGCCATCCACGGCAACAAGAGCCAGAACGCGCGCACCAAAGCGCTGGCCGACTTCAAGGCCGGTGAAGTACGCATCCTGGTGGCCACCGATATCGCCGCACGCGGCCTGGATATCGACCAACTGCCGCACGTGGTCAACTTCGAGCTGCCTAACGTCGACGAAGACTACGTACACCGTATCGGCCGTACCGGCCGTGCCGGTCGTTCGGGCGAAGCCATCTCCCTGGTTGCGCCGGACGAAGAAAAACTGCTGAAAAGCATCGAGCGCATGACCAAGCAGAAAATCGCCGACGGCGACCTGATGGGCTTCGATGCCAGCACCGTTGAGGCCGAGAAGCCTGAGGTGCGCGAGCGTCCGGACGTGCGTAACCCACGCAACCCACGCGGTCCGAAGGGCGATGGCCCGAACGGCGGCGGTGGTGGTGGCGGTCGTCGCGACAAGGGCAAGGACAAGGGCGGCAAGGAAAAAGCGCCGACCAACGGCCGTGGCGAACGCCCAGCCCGCGAGCAGAAGCCCCGCGAAGGCACCCCGGCCCGCGAACAGCGTCAGCCGAGCCAACCGAGCCAGCCGCCACGCGCCAGCGCCGACCGCGCGCCGGACGAGTTCCTCGACGACGATGTGGATAACTTCGGTAACCGCGTCGACTACGTGCCCCAGGCCAAACCGGCCCAGGGCCGTGGCCGTCGTCCAGGCGCTCCGGCTCCGGGCGCTGGCACTGGCGCACCGCGTGGCGGCCAGCCACAGGGCGCGCGTCAGAACGGCCCGCGCAACAGCAGCGGCGGCACCACCGGTACGCCACCGGCCAAGCGCAGCGGCCCGCGTAACGGCGCACCGCGTGATGGTCAGGCGCGTCGCGAAGACTCGCGCAGCAACAACCGCCGCCCGGCCCGTGACGACCAGCCACGCTTGTCCGAGCCAGCGGTGCAGAACCCGCGCGGCGGCCCCGCGCCGAAGATCATCCACAAGGAGTCGAAAGCCGACCGCTTCCCGACACCGGAGCAGCTGGATCAGTTGCCAGGGCGTCCTCGTGGTGAAAAACCAGCGCTGCTGACCCGCAACCGCGAGGCATAAAAAAAAACCCGTATCGTGAGATACGGGTTTTTTTGCCTGTAGGAGCGAGCTTGCTCGCGAAGGTCGTCAACGATAACGCTGGCAGCCTGAAAAAACGCGGTGTCTCTACGTTTTTCGCGAGCAAGCTCGCTCCAACAAGTGAAGCGTTACTTCGCTTTCACACCTTCAAACGTCACGTACAGCTCAACATTGTTGGACGCTGGGCCCAGGTCCATCTGCTTGCCGAAGTCCTGGCGGTTGAAGCTGGTGGTGCCTTCAAAACCGGCACGGTAGCCGCCCCATGGATCCTTGCCTTCACCCAGGAAGGTGGCCTTGACGACGATCGGCTTGGTCACGCCGTGCAGGGTCAGGTCGCCGGTCACGTCGGCAGTGACTTGGCCCGCAGCATTCTTACCGGTGGTTTTAACACTGGTGGAGACGAACTTGGCATCGGCAAACTTGCCAACGTCCAGGAAGTCTTTGCTGGAGATGTGCTTGTCACGTTCAGCGTGGTTGGTGAACACGCTGGCGGTGCGGACGTTGAACTCAATCTTGCTGTCTTCAGGCTTGGCGGCATCGAAGCTGAACTTGCCGTCCAGGTCCTTGAACGTACCGGTGATGAAGCTGTAGCCCAAGTGGCTGATCTTGAAGTCGACGAAGGCGTGCTGGCCTTCTTTGTCGACAACATAGTCAGCGGCCATCACCTGGCCTGCGGACAGCAGAGCAGAACCGATTGCCAGAGCAGCGAGTGTCTTTTTCAACATGCTTTCTATTCCTTGTGAGTCGAGGTTGAACATCAGGCTTTGCGCCCCAGCATTCGCGTGAGGGTCGCATCACGATCGATAAAGTGGTGTTTCAACGCGGCCACGCCGTGCAGGCCGGCGAAAACCACCAGCACCCAGGCGAGGTACAGATGCACCACGCCTGCGGTGTCTGCCTGGTCCGGCAAGCCGGAAACCAAGGCAGGAATCTCAAACAGGCCAAACACCGGGATACCCACACCGTCCGCGGTGGAAATCAGGTAACCGGCGATCATCACGGCAAACAAGCCGACATAAAGGAACCCATGGCCAAATGCAGCACCGATCCGCGTCAGCCGGCTGTAGCTGGCCAGCGCCGGTGGCGGCGGGCTGATCAGGCGCCAGACGATACGCACCAGCATGATGGCGAACAGCGTGATGCCTATGCTTTTGTGCAGATCCGGCGCGTCTTTGCGCCATGCGCTGTAGTAGTCGAGACCGACCATCCACAAGCCCAGGGCGAACAGACCAAACACCACCAGGGCCACGCCCCAGTGCAATACCATGCTGACCCAGCCGTAGCGGGCTGGTGAGTTACGTAGCTGCATGTACTTAATCCCGTAAGAACTGTGCTCAAGACTAACGATTTACCTATCGAATTAAAGCGCAATTTTTTGCTTTGAAATATCGAGAAATATGATCATAAGCCTAGGCACAATACGTTAACGAGGGATTAAGACTATTCCTAAGAAACGTGACAGACCGTCCTGTGTTTACTGCGAATTGCCCCACAATGGCTTGTGACACGGGCCTCCATTGCATAGGCTTGCGCGATTGTTTCACCTGCGCCGGGCGCAGGACCGCTTCGAGGAGATAGACGATGGGCTTGAACAACCAGTGGATGCAACGCGACCTTGCAGTGCTGTGGCATCCCTGCACCCAGATGAAAGACCACCAGCAACTGCCGCTGATCCCGATCAAGCGCGGTGAAGGCGTGTGGCTGGAAGACTTCGAAGGCAAGCGCTACCTCGACGCCGTCAGCTCCTGGTGGGTCAACGTGTTCGGCCACGCCAACCCGCGCATCAACCAACGCATCAAAGACCAGGTCGACCAGCTGGAACACGTGATCCTCGCCGGTTTCAGCCACCAGCCGGTGATCGAACTGTCCGAGCGCCTGGTGGCGATGACGCCCGCAGGCCTGACCCGGTGCTTCTACGCCGATAACGGTTCGTCGTGCATCGAAGTCGCGTTGAAGATGAGCTTTCACTATTGGCTCAACCGCGGCCTGCCGAACAAAAAACGCTTCGTCACCCTGACCAACAGCTACCACGGCGAAACCATCGCCGCGATGTCGGTGGGCGACGTGCCGCTGTTCACCGAAACCTACAAAGCGCTGCTGCTCGACACGATCAAGGTGCCAAGCCCGGACTGCTACCTGCGCCCCGAGGGCATGAGCTGGGAAGAACACTCGCGCAACATGTTCCTGGCCATGGAACAGACCCTGGCGGACAACCACGACACAGTCGCCGCCGTAATCGTCGAACCGCTGATCCAGGGCGCCGGCGGCATGCGTATGTACCACCCGGTATACCTCAAGCTGCTGCGCGAAGCCTGCGACCGCTACGGCGTACACCTGATCCACGACGAAATCGCCGTGGGCTTCGGCCGCACCGGCAGCATGTTCGCCTGCGAACAGGCCGGCATCCGCCCGGACTTCCTGTGCCTGTCCAAGGCCCTCACCGGCGGCTACCTGCCGCTGGCGGCGGTGGTCACCACCGAAGATGTCTACAGCGCCTTCTACGACGACTACCCGACCCTGCGCGCCTTCCTGCATTCCCACAGCTACACCGGCAACCCGCTGGCGTGCGCAGCGGCCCTGGCGACCCTGGATATTTTCGAAGAAGACAACGTCATCGAAAACAACAAGGCCCTGGCCCAGCGCATGGCCACGGCCACCGCGCACCTGGCGGACCACCCCCATGTGTCAGAAGTGCGCCAGACCGGCATGGTGCTGGCCATCGAGATGGTCCAGGACAAAGCCACCAAGACCGCCTACCCCTGGCAGGAGCGCCGTGGCCTGAAGGTGTTCGAGCACGCCCTGACGCGCGGCGCGCTGCTGCGGCCGTTGGGCAGCGTGGTGTACTTCCTGCCGCCGTATGTGATTACGCCGGAGCAGATCGACTTTTTGGCGGAAGTGGCCAGCGAAGGGATCGATATCGCCACCAACAGCAAGGTGAGCGTTGCCGTGCCCAAAGACTTCCACCCAGGCTTTCGCGATCCAGGTTGATTTGCCCTTCAAGCTTTGTATTTTTTCCAGAGAACAGACATGAGACTGTCCCGCTTTTTCACCGACACCCCGCTGAGCCTCGGCGATCACGAACTGCCTGAAGCCCAGGCGCACTACATCAGCCGCGTGCTGCGCATGGGCGAAGGCGATGCCGTGCAACTGTTCGACGGTTCCGGCCAGGAGTTTCGCGGCACGTTGCTGGAGGTCGGTAAAAAACACGTCAGCGTGCAACTGACCGAACAATTCGCCGGGCAGGCCGAATCGCCGCTGCACATTCACCTCGGCCAGGGCCTGTCCCGCGGCGAGCGGATGGATTGGGCGATTCAGAAAGCCACCGAACTGGGCGTCAACGCCATCACGCCGATTTTCAGCGAACGCTGCGAAGTGCGCCTCAAGGACGAACGCGCCGACAAACGCCTGCTGCACTGGCGCCAGGTGGCAATCAGCGCCTGCGAGCAATGCGGGCGCTCGACGGTGCCGGTGATTCATCCACCGCTGCTACTGGCCGATTGGCTGAAGCAGACCGAGGCGGACCTGAAGCTGGTGCTGCACCCGGTGGCCGAGCCGATGGTCAGCCATGCCAAGCCATCGAGCCTGGCGTTCCTGATCGGGCCCGAAGGCGGCTTGACCGACCCTGAAGTCGACACCGCCCAAGACGCCGGCTTCCACGCCGCCCGCCTCGGCCCGCGCGTGTTGCGCACCGAAACCGCGCCGGTCGTCGCGCTGGCCGTCGCCCAACAACTGTGGGGCGACTTCTGACCGGCCCGAGGAGCGGGTTTATTCCACCGGGTCGCTGACCGGCGTGGCGAAGATCGCCTTCAACTCGGCGGTCATCGGAAACTCCAGGTTCAGGCCCTTCGGTGGGATCGGCTGTTCAAACCAGCGCCGGTAAATCCCGTTGATCTCACCGGTGCGGTACAGATCGCCCAAGGTGTCGTTGACCACCGCGAGAAACTGCGGATCGTCCTTGCGCACCATGCAGCTGTAGATCTCCCGCGACTGCTCCTCGCCCACCACCACCCAGCGATGCGGGTCCCTGGCCTTGGCGCGCTCGCCGTAGAGCAACGCATCGTCCATATAGAACGCGGCTGCGCGGCCGGTCTCGAGCATCTTGAAGGCTTCGCCATGGTCCTTGGCGCTGATCACCGACAGGTTGCCGTTGTGCTCGGCGTTGTAACTTTTGAGAAAACGTTCGTTGGTGGTGCCGGCGGTCGTCACCACGTTCTTGCCCTTGAGGTCGGCGAAGCCTTGGATGCCGCTGTCTTTCGCCGTCAGCAGTTGCCCCTTCACGTAGATGAAGCCGTAGGAAAACGCCACCTGCTTCTGCCGCTCGACGGTCACCCCGGTAGAACCGCACTCCAGGTCGACGGTGCCGTTCTGCACCAGCGGGATACGGGTCTGGGAAGTCACCAGGTTGTACTTCACGCTAAGGTTGGCCACCCCGGTTTTCTGCTGGATGCGCTCGACAATCTTGTTGGCCAGGTCCACCGAATAGCCCATGGGCTTGCCGCTCTGGTCGCCCACGTAGGAAAACGGCACCGACGCATCGCGATAACCCAAGGTGATGGACTTGGTGCTGGCGATCTTACTCAACGTGCCCTCTGCCGGCGGTTCATTCGCCTGAACCGGCACGCCGAACAAAAGCCCCAGGGTGCAACCGGTCAACAGGATTTTTCTCATTGTTATTCTCCGTTGGTGTGTGACGATTCAAGCGGCGCGGGGCGCCAGGCCCTGCATATCAATCGATGGCAGGTGCTGGCCGATCAGTTCGGCCAGCAGTTGGCCGCTGCCGCAGGCCAGGGTAAAACCGAGCGCGCCATGGCCCAGGTTCAGCCACAGGTTGCGATAGGCACTGGCGCCGATCAGCGGCACCCCGGTCGGCGTGGCGGGACGCATGCCGGCCCATTCGACCGCGTGGGCGTAGTCGCCGGCCAAGGGGAATGTCTCGACCGCCTGGCGCCTGATCAACGCGAGCCGCTTGGGCTCGAGGCCGGCGTCGAAACCGACGATATCGACCATCGCCGCCACCCGCAATTGCTCGCCGATCCGGGCGTACACGATCTTGCGGTCGTAGTCGGTGATGCTCACATTCGGCGCCCGATGCTGCGCGCCAATCGGCACGCTCAGGCTGTAGCCCTTGAGCGGATACAGCGGCAGCGCCAGCCCCGACAACCCCAACTCAGCGCTGCGATGCCCGGCGGCGAGGACCAGTTGCTCGACCGGCATTACCTCCTCGCCCAACTCGATGGCCTGCACCGCACCGGCGCTGTGACGGATCCCGGTGACCTTGCGCCCCAGCAAGAAGCGGCAATGCCCCGACGCTTGCAGGCGCGCCGCCAGGCGTTGGCAGAAGGCGTGACAATCGGCCACTTCCTCGTTCGGCGTGTAGATCCCACCGACAAAACCACCGCTCGCCAGCGCCGGCTCCAGGCGGGTGCAATCGGCCGCCGACAGCACCTGCTGTTGCAGGATATCCGTGACCTTGCGGCGCGCATGCTCGAAGGTGTCGGCGTTGCGAAACGTCACCAGCTTGCCGTTGCGCCGCCAGTCGAAGCCGTCCAGGCGATCATCCTCGCGCCACTGCTGCAAGGTGGCCTGGCTCAGGCTCGCCAGGCGCAGCAGGTGGGCGGCATTGCGCCGGTTCACCGAGCCACGGCAGGCACCGAGGAATGCCGCCATCCAGCGCCATTGCTGCGGGTCGAGGCGCGGGCGCAGCTTCAATGGCGAATCACCGCGCAGCAGCCAGCCAAGCGCTTGCAGCGGCACCCCGGCATCGGCCAGCGGCGCAACGTAGCGATACGACAACTGCCCACCGTTGGCGAAACTGGTTTCGCTGCCCAGGGTGTCGCGCGCGTCGATCAGCGTCACGTCATGCCCGGCGCGCACCAGCGCGTAGGCGCTTGCCAGGCCGATGACCCCACCCCCGATGATACAAACCTGCCTGGCCATCCCCGCTCCTCGCCGTTGAATAAGACGGCTCAAGCGTAGGGGCAGGTGACAGGCCCGCGACAATGAATAAAGATGGGTCACCTATAAGCAAAGGTTATGGACTCGCCATGCGCTTGCGTCATATCGAAATCTTCCAGGCCATCCGCCAGACCGGCTCCATCAGCGCCGCCGCGCAATTGCTGCACGTCTCGCAACCGGCGGTGAGCAAAGTGTTGCAGCACGCCGAGTTGCAACTGGGCTTCCCGCTGTTTCTGCGCGTGCGCGGCAAATTGCAGCCCACGCCGGAAGCCCTGGCGTTGGAACGCGAAGTCGAGAAAGTCAGCGAAAGCCTGCAAGGCGTAAGGCGCCTGGCCAAGAGTCTGCGCCGGTCGCCGGCGCAGAGTGTGCGGATCGGCGCGATCCCGGCGCTGGCGCTGTCGTTGCTGCCACCGGCGATTCTGCAGTGGAAACGCGCTTACCCGGACATCGCCTGCGAACTGTCCAGCGACCATAGCCGCGAGTTGGTGCAGAAGCTGTTGATGCGCGAAATCGACCTGGCGCTGACCCTCAACTTCGCCGGCCACCCGGGGCTCACCACCCAAGTGCTGGCCAACGGAGCCTTGGTCGCGCTGGCGTCCAAGGGCTATTGGAGCGACGCGCAAACCCGCCAGCCGCTGCCGTTGGCGGAGCTGGCGGGAGCGCCGTTGATTGGCCTGTCCAGCGCCGACCCGTTGGCGGCAAAGCTCGACAGTTACCTGGAGAAAGTCGACCCGCCACCACGGGTGAGCCTCTCGGTGCAGACCTACTCCCTGGCTCGCGCGATGGTCGAATCCGGCGCCGGTCTGACCGTCATCGACCCCTTCACCGCCCTCGGCGCGTCGACGGCGACTACCTGCATCCGCACGCTCACACCGCCGCTGCCGATCACCCTGTACGCCCTGACCCGCGCCGACGAACCGCCGCCGCACATGTTGGCCAACCTGCTGCAGATCTTCGGTGAACGTGCCCGGGAGCTGCTCGAACGCCTGTAGTCAGCGCCCTAAACCCCACTGAAGAACCAATGTGGGAGGGCTTGCCCCCGATGGCTGTGGTTCAGCCAGCATATTTGCCAACTGACACACCGCCATCGGGGGCAAGCCCCCTCCCACATTTTTTAGACCGCGTCGTGCGTTAGAGCACGTAATGCATGATCGCCACGAAATGCAGCAAACTGCCGCCGATCACAAACAGATGCCAGATCCCATGGGAATGCCGCAGGCGGTCCTCCAGGGCAAAAAAGATAATGCCGACGGTGTACAACACCCCGCCCGCCGCCAGCCAGATAAACCCCGCCGTGCCCAGCGCGGCGATCAGCGGCTTGACCGCCACCAGCACGATCCAGCCCATCACCGCATAGATCACGATCGACAGAACCCGTGCTTCAGAACGCGGTTTGATCTCCTGCAGAATGCCGATCACCGCCAGCCCCCACACGATCCCGAACAACGTCCAGCCCCACGGCCCTCTTAAACTGACCAGGCAAAACGGCGTGTAACTGCCGGCGATCAACAGGTAGATCGAAAAGTGATCGACCTTCTGCATGATCGCTTTTCGCCGCCCCTGCACGCTGTGATACACCGTCGACGCGCTGTACAGCACCATCAACGTAAACCCATAAATCGCCACGCTGACAATCTTCCAGGGGCTGCCGTCCAGGCTCGCCACCACCAACATCCACACCGCGCCCACACACGCCGCGACTGCACCGAGCAAATGGCTCCAGGCGTTGAATCGTTCCCCGTGGTACATCTGTCACTGACCTCCCGTAACCGTTGACCGCTGGCTGACAAGCGTCCCGCCTTGCGCATCAGAGTGCAAGGGCCTTATGACGTTCCGGCGACGCCGCACGGTTTTGCGGGCACAATCGGCAGCATTCGAACAAGAGCCACGGCCATGTTGATCGACGAAGAGTTCACCCTCAAAAAGCTGGAAATCTTCCTGGCCTTCATGCGTACCGGCAACCTGGCCCGCGCCGCTGCCGAGCTGCAAACCAGCAACGTCAGCGTACACCGCGCCATCCACTCCCTGGAAAACGCCCTGCGCTGCCCGCTGTTCAAGCATGAAGGCCGCAACCTCACCCCGCTGGAAAGCGCCTACGTGCTCGAAGAGCGCGCACAAAAGCTGGTGCAGGACGCAGTCGACAGCATCCGCCTGACCCGTGAAGCCGCCGGCTTCTCCGCCGAACGTTTCAAGCTCGGCTCGCTGTATTCGCTGACGGTGAAAACCGTGCCGCAACTGATCATGGGCCTGAAACTGCGCCGCAGCGAACTCAACATCGACCTGATCCTCGGCTCCAACTTCGACCTGCTGTATAAGCTCAAGAACATGGAAGTCGACGCGATCCTGATCTCCCTCGACGAACGCGCCAACGACCCCGATTGCGAACAGATCGCGTTGTTCTCCGACGACATCTTCCTCGCCACGCCCGCCGACTCGCCCTTCGACCGCGACCAGCAGATCGACCTGGCCGACGTGCGCGACGCCACGTTCATCACCCTCACCCAAGGCTTCGCCACCCACCAGGACGGCAACCGTGTGTTCAAGCAAGCGGGGTTCGAGCCGAAGGTGGCGATGCAGGTCAATGACATCTTCACCCTGCTGAGCATGGTCAGTTCGGGGGTCGGTTATGCGCTGCTGCCGGGGCGGATTGCGGCGGTGTATGAGAACCGCGTGAAGCTGATACCGCTGCAACCCCGGTATCGGTTGCAGCAGCATATCGGGGTGGTGTTCTTGAAGGCCAAGGAGCGTGATCCGAATTTGCTGGCGTTATTGGCGGAGTGTCGGATGTATGCCAATCGGCAGGTGACAGCCTGACAGACCGTCATCGGGGGCAAGCCCCCTCCCACATTGAAATGCACTCCAAATGTGGGAGGGGGCTTGCCCCCGATAGCGCCAGCCCAATCACCGCAAAACCCCAAAGTCAGCCCACCAACCCTCGCACAATGAAGTACAGCAACGAAGGCCCGAGCAAACAGCCAAGCCCGGTGTGGAACGTCGCGGTCAGCGCGCCATACGGCACCAGGCGCCGATCCGTCGCCGCCAGCCCCGCCGTCACGCCACTCACCGTACCGGCCAGCCCACCGAACACCATCGCCGAACGCGGGTTATCCAGGCCCATCCAACGCGCCGCAACCGGCGTGCCGCGCCATCACCAGAATCGCCTTGATCAAGCCAGTGGCAATCGACAGCGCCATCACATCCGAGGTCGCGCCGATCGCCGCACCGGTCACCGGGCCGACGATGTAGGTCACGGCGCCGGCGCCGATGGTGGTCATACTGATCGCATCGCGATAACCGAATACCCAGGCCATGCTTGCACCGACGATAAACGGCAGGATCGTGCCCAGCAGCAGCGCAATCACACCGATCATCCCGGCCTTGCGCGCTTCGGTGGCTTGCACTTCAAACGCCGTGGCGACGATGGCGAAGTCGCGCAGCATCGCGCCGCCCATCAGGCCGATGCCGGAGAACAGCGATATATCCGCCAGGCCTTTTTGCCCGCCGGTCATGGTGCCGCCGACCCAGGCCAGCACCAGGCCGATCACGATGGCAATCGCCGAGCCGTGAACGCGCCCGAACGTCAGACGCTTGGACAGCACCACGGAAATCCACATCACCACGCCCACGAACGCAAAGGCGGTGACCAGGCCGTTATGCTCCAAACCCTTTTCAATGAGAGCCCACATATCAGCGGCCTCCCACGACAGGTGTCGGTGTGATCAGCGGTTCTTCATCGGGCAGCGGTTCGCCCTTGTGCGTGCGGCTGATCAACGCGATGGTGCAACCACACACCACCACCGAACCAATCGCCGCGAGCACCGCGACCGGGCCGCCGTGCAGAGCGGTGACCACGTTTTGCTGTGCGGCCATCGCCACCACCACGGGGATGTACATCGCCCCCCAGAAGCCGACGCCCATTTCGCAATCCTTGGTCATGCCGCCGCGTTTGTGCATCCACAGCCGCGCGCAGATCAGCAGGATCATCGCGATGCCCACCCCGCCCACGTTGGATTTGACGCCGAGCAACACGCCAAGCATGTCGCCCATGATCACGCCCGCGAGCGTGCAGATCGCCAGCAATGCCACACCGTAAATAATCATTGTTGTTGTCCTCAAAGTGCTCGATCGATTTTTTGTTGTTGTGCTTCGAAAGCCTTGGGTGGTGCTTTATCGGTGGCGGCGCTCCTCCTCTTCCAGCAGGGCCTGCAAGGTGTCCAGGCGCGCACCTTCGCAGGCGATCACCGTGCCGTGTTCGAACACGCGGCGTGACAAGCCGGTGAGAACGGCGCCGGGGGGCAGTTCGATCTGCAGGCGCACGCCGCGCTCATAGGCGCTTTGCACGGTGCCGCGCCAGTCGACGACGCGGCACATGTTGAAGGCCAGGTCGTCGCGCAGTTGCGCAGGGTCGCGGATCGGCCGCGCCCGGGTGCTGCTCAAGTAGCTGATGCGCGGTGCCTTGAGCGTGACGAACGCTTCAGCCAGCACCTGGGCCGGGCGCTCCAGCAGCGCGCAATGGGACGGCACGCTGACGGCCAGGCGCTTGGCGATGCCGTTGCCTTTGACGCGCTGGGCGACACGCTGCATCGCTTCATCGCTGCCGGCGATCACCGTCTGGTTGTCGGCGTTGATATTGGCCAGGTACACCGGGGTTTCGGGGCTATGGATGTCGGCCAGCAGGGTTTCGACAGTGGATAAATCCGGGCCGATCAGGGCGGTCATGCCGTAGCCCTGTGGATAAGCCTGCTGCATCAGTTCGCCACGCAGGCTGACCAGCCGGACGGCGTCGGCAAAGTCCAGGGCACCGGCAATCACCGCCGCCGGGTAAGCGCCGATGGACAAACCCGCCACATAATCCGGCGTGCGCGCCAACAGGCGCGCATGGGCCACACCCGCAATCAACAGGCACAACTGCACAGCGCGGGTACTGGCCAAGGCTCGCGCAGAGTCGAGTGGGCGAACGTCTTCAGCCAAGGCCTCGCTGGCTTCGTCCAGCACCGACGCGGGCAAATGCCGAAGCATGCCAGGGCGTTGCGCGCCCTGCCCCGGAAACACCAGCAGGCTGCTCATATCAGCGCCTGCCAGGGATCGATGACCAGGTGCGCGCCGCTGGCGGTTTTGAGTAATACGCGACGTGACGAGCCGGCCCATTCGCGCAAGGCGACGGCGCCAAACGGGGTTTGCAGTTGCAGGTCCACGGCGCAGACCGCCGTGTCCAGGATCGCCAGCAAGTCCTCGGCGTCGCGTCGCCCCAGCGGCTCGGGGGTGTGCAGGATCAAATCCAGATCGCTGGCGTCATGCAGCGCTTCGATGCCCGTGGCCAATTCAAAACCCGCACTGCCGCTGACGCCCCAATCCTTCTGCGCCAGCAGCGGCCGCAGTTGAGCCAGCGCCTGCAATGCCGGCAAATCCCGTGGCGATGTCACCTCGCGCAGGGCTTGCGGCGTCACGCGCCGCCGCACCAGCGCCAGCGGCATCTGCGCGGCGAAACGCTGCTCGCGCAAACGCCCGCGCACGCCGACCGCCACCAGGCCCGGTTGCGCAATGGCGCGGCGGACCACCACCGGCTGCCCGGCACCGAGCGCCTCCAGCACCCAGGTCGGCGCATCGGCAGGCACATGCGCCGGGGTCATGCCCCAGAGCAGGTCATGGGCGTTCACCATTGCGCCCGCAGCAGTTGGCGCACATGGCTGGAGGCGGCGCGATGGGGCGCACCCAGGCGACCGCTCAAATCACGGCCATCGACATCCTTGATCGCACTGACCAGGCAGTCACTGACCCGCGCCACATCGTCCTTCGTCGGCTGTTCAATCTGGCTGACCGACAAGGTCTCCCAGAGCAAACCGAGGCTGGCATAACTGTCGATGTCATAGGCCATCGGCGGCACACTGGCGGCCAGAGCTTCGAGCTCTTCGACGCTGCGCAGGGTCACCCGCGCCGCCGAGGCCTTGCCCATGGCGTGAACCATCACGCCGGGGTCGCGCAGGGCGATCAGGCGGTTGGCCTGGTAGCCGTGGGCGAGGAACGCGCCGGACATGGCCTTGCCCACCAACAACCCGATCACCGGGTGCCCGGCCAGACGGGCCCGAGCGTAGCTGTCGACCGCGGCGGCCAGGGCTTGATGGATGCCGAGGGCTTCTTCGCGACGGCCATAGGCCTGGCTCGGCACATCGACGATGGCGATCAACGGGCGCTGGTCACCGCTCGCAATGGCTTCATCCACGGCTTTGGCCAACCCCCAGCCTTCGAGCAGGCCGACTTCGCCATTGCGTGCGCGGGGGAAGCGGTTTTGCGCGTCAGGGACCACGGCGATAAAGCGCACCGTGTGTTCACCCAATACGCCATCGGCGACTTTCAGCGAGTCCGGCAACCCTTCCACGGGTTGGGCGCCGGCACTCAACGCGTTGAACCACTGCAAGCCTCTCATGAGCGTTCTCCCTGATACAGATCGCGAACCGTCGCCGGGTCGATTTGCGGTTCGGCGTCCAGTTCAGCCAGGCGCGCCAGATAGAAGTCGGCGCGGCGACTGCGTTGTTGGGCGGGCAAGCCGAGCTGCAATAGCGCGCTGACGGTCTGCTGAATCTGCGCGACATCATCCGCCACGTAACGGTCGGCCAAGCCGCTGTTGAAGCGTTGTTCGCCACCGGTCAGGCTCCAGATAAAGGGCCGGTCGCGGGAATCGTATTCATCCAGGCCGGCTTCCTGCTCGATCACCTGCGGACCGTTCAGGCCCAGGCGCGCTTCGCGGGTCACCAGCAGATAGCTGCACAGCCCGGCGGCGATGGACATCCCGCCAAAGCAACCGACGCTGCCCGCCACCACGCCGATCACCGGCTGATACTGGCGCAGATCGACAATCGCGGCGTGGATATCGGCAATCGCCGCCAGGCCCAGGTTGGCTTCCTGCAGGCGCACGCCACCAGTTTCCAGCAGCAGCACGGCGCGGGTCGGGATGCCGTTGCGGTTGTCTTCGGCCGCCAGTTCAAGGGCGCCGGCGATTTTTGCGCCGCCGACCTCACCGAGGCTGCCGCCCTGGAAGTTGCCTTCGATCGCGGCGATCACCACCGGCTTGCCAGCGATGTTGCCTTTGGCGATCACCACACCGTCGTCGGCCTGGGGCACCACGCCCTGACGGCTGAGCCAGGGCGACATGACCCGTTCGAACGGGTCGACCAGTTCACGGTAAGAACCTGCGTCCAACAAGGCCTTGGCCCGCTGCCGTGCGCCCAGTTCGACGAAGCTGTGTTTGCTGAGCAAGTCAGTCATGGCCGATCTCCTCGAAGCCTTGTTCCAGGCGCAGGCGCACCACGCCGGGCGTGGCACCGAAGTCGTGGATATCAATGTTCAACGCGGGCGGCGTGTGCTCCTGGAAGATCCGCTCGAACAGGTGCTGCCAGCGCTGTTCGGCGCCATTCACCGAGGTCTGTACCTGAATGCTCAGGATGCCGGGCGTGCCCGGTTCCAGCAGCACTTCGAGGTCGCCCGAACCGACACACCCCACCAGCGCGCGACCTTTGGGCGGTTGCCCGGCGGGAAATTCAAAGGATAAGGTTTCCATCAAAACGCTCCATCGAGGCGGTCGATAAACAGGCAGGCGGCCAACAGGTCAGCGGCGCCGCCGGGGGAGGCATTCAGGGCCAACAGCTGTTGGTCGAGTTCGTGCAGGTGGCGGCGACCGGCCAGGGTTGCGCTGCCGCCTGCGTCGAGCACCGCTTGGGCGCCGTGTTGCATGGCGTGCAGGCCCGCGGTGCCGGCGCGGTAGAGCACGCAGGTGTCGGCCAGGGCGGTCATGATCGCGAGCAACGCATCCAGGCGCGCGTTCTGTTCACCGGCCTGTTGCTGGCGGCTTTTGTGCAGTTGCGGCAGGCCGCGTTGCAGCACCGAGGGGAAACCCAGCTGGGCTTCCTCACGGGCACCGCGTGCGCCGTAACGTTGCGCCACCTGCGCGCCGTGGCTCATGGGTTGCGGGGCATGGCGATCGTCGAGCAGGGCCAGTTTTGCCGCTGTCAGGGTTACGGCATTCGGGTGACGGGATTGGGGTTCCAGTGCCGCTGCCGCAGTGAGTAAGCCGAGGGCCCAGATCGCACCGCGATGGGTGTTCACGCCGAGGGTGGTGACGAGCATCGCCTGTTCACCCTCACGACCGATGCGGCCGAGGGCTTCGCGCAGGGGCAAGCCGACTTCACCGATGTCGCGGGCGGCTTCGGCCATTGCCAGGAACATCGGCCACAGCGACAGCGCCGAGGCATGCATCAGACCCAGGTGCAAATCGCGGTGGGCGCCGTTGCCACGACGGTCCACCAGGGCCGGTTTGGGCGACAGGTCGGCTTCGTCGATCAGGGCGTCGACGGCCAGGTCCGCCAGGCGTTCGGCAACGCTGAGTGGGTGCAGTTTGAGGGCGCGCATTTACCAGCTCCTGAACTTGGCGGGAGGGTTGTACAAACCGCCGGACCACTCCACCAGGTCGGCCACGCTCTTGGCGGCCAACAACTCGCGGGTGGCGTCGGTGCGGCGGATGCCGAGGTCTTCGGGCCAGGCGATCAGGCCTTCACGGCGCATGCGCGCGGTGTCCTTCGGGTTATGGCGCATGCCGATGGCGGTCACCCCGGCGACGGCGGCGATCATCGCCTGGCGCTCTTCCAGGGAGCGCGCCTTGTACAGGTAGGCGATGCCTTCTTCGGTGAGCAAGTGGGTGACGTCGTCACCGTAGATCATGATCGGTGCCAGGGGCATGCCGCTTTTGCGCGCCACCTCCACCGCGTCGAGGGTGTTGACGAAGGTCGGTTTGCCGCCTTCCTGGAACGTCTCGACCATTTGCACCACGAGCTTTTTGCCGCGCTCCAAGAGTGCTTCGGGAGCATCCTCGTGACGCATGTCGAGCCAGGCCGGGGTGCCATGGCGGCGGCCACGCGGGTCGTGGCCCATGTTCGGTGCGCCGCCGAAACCGGCGAGGCGCCCGCGGGTGACCGTGGAGGAATGCCCGTCGCCATCGACTTGCAGGGTGGCGCCGATAAACAGGTCCACCGCGTATTGGCCGGCCAGTTGGCAGAACATGCGGTTGGAGCGCATGGAACCGTCGCGGCCAGTGAAGAACACATCCGGGCGGGCGGCGATGTAGTGTTCCATGCCCAGTTCAGTGCCGAAGCAATGCACGCTTTCGACCCAGCCGCTTTCGATGGCGGGGATCAGCGTGGGGTGCGGGTTGAGGGTCCAGTTGCGGCAGATCTTGCCCTTAAGGCCCAGGGATTCGCCGTAGGTGGGCAGGATCAATTCGATGGCGGCGGTATTGAAGCCGATGCCGTGGTTGAGCGACTGCACGTTGTGTTTTTCGTAGATGCCGCGGATCGCCATCATCGCCATCAGCACATGCACCGGCTTGATGTGGCGCGGGTCACGGGTGAACAGCGGTTCGATGTAGAACGGCTTGTCGGCCACCACCACGAAGTCGACCCAACTGGCCGGGATGTCGACGCGAGGCAAGTCGGTGACGTCATCCACCAACTGATTGACCTGCACAATGACAATGCCATCGCTGAACGCTGCCGGCTCGATCAGCGCCGGGGTGTCTTCGGTACTCGCGCCAGTGTAGATATTACCGGCGCGGTCGGCCATGAAACCGGCCGAGAGCACCACATTGGGGATCAGGTCCACCACCAGCCGGGCATAGAGTTCGATGTAGGTGTGGATCGCGCCGATTTCCAGCAGGCCGTCTTCCAGCAACTGGCTGATGCGCAGGGATTGGGTGCCGGCGAAAGAGAAGTCGAGCTTGCGCGCGATGCCCCTTTCAAACAGGTCCAGGTGCTCGGACCGGCCGACACTGGGCATGATCATGTGCAAATCGTGGAGCTTGGCCGGGTCAGCCTTGGCCAGGGAGCGCGAGAGGAAATCCGCCTGCTTCTGGTTATTGCCCTCCAGCACCACGCGGTCGCCGGGGAGAATCAGGGCTTCGAGGGCCTCAACGATTTTGTCGCTGGGCAGCACGGCCCCATCCGCATACTGCTTGACCAGCCCGAGCCGCCGCTGCTTCTCGTCGCGCCGCCGCGTCCAGCGCGAGTCGGGGGTAATTATTGTTGTCATGGTCGCTCCACGGGTTTGCTGTCGTGGGCTGTACCTTAGGAGTGATTCAGAGGGGCATCAATCAAGCTGGGCGGCGGATCGTTACGGCTGGAGTAATGAATCAGCCACAGACACGGGGTTAAGCCTAATGGGGAGCAACATGCCCCCCAAAACAGCCCACGGCGCTACTCGAAGCGAGGTAAATGCGGAACCACCGTCGGCTTTTGCGCACTCACCCATGCGTCGAACCCTCCGGTGATCGATGTTACGTGCAGGTAGCCCATATCAAGCAGCGATACAGCCGCGAGTGCTGCACGACCACCCGTTTTGCAGTACAGCACGACCTTAAGGTCCCGCGAACTGAGTGCGGTATCGTTGGACAGTTTAAATTCCAGCATTCCGCGCGAGGCATGCACAGCGCCCGAGATATGACCTGCGGCATACTCGTCGGCTTCACGTACATCAATAAGTACATCCGCATTCTGGATAGCCAGGTCAACGTCTTCGATGGCAACTTCTTCGATACGGGCTTTAGCGTCTACTACAAGATCGTGGGCAGTTTTAATCATGGTATTTGGGAAGCGTCCAGTTGGGAGAGTTAGCCGACGTTCAAAGCGGCGCCGCAACACCTGCGCGGCTGCCATCGGTATTAATCATGTGGTCGGCCATTTCGGAAAACATACGTTGCAGCTTCGCATTCAGGACTGCGTCATCCACCTGCTCGTTGATTGCCTGACGCATGCACAGCATCCATTCGTCGCGCTCGACAATACTGACTGCAAAGGGCGCATGTCGCATGCGCAAACGCGGGTGGCCACGTTCCTGTTGAAACAGTGGCGGGCCGCCAAGCCAGCCACTCAGGAACTTGAATAGACTGTCGGCGCTGCCGGCAAGACTCGGCGGGTGCATCTGGCGCACTCTTCGCGCCTCGCACAGCACCTCCATCAATTCGTAAAAGCGGTCGACCAGTTTATGGATACCCGCCTCTCCCCCTAACTGGAGATAAGTACTGGTGTTGTTCTTATGCACGGTACTCAATAGTTCAGTCATATCGTCAGCACTCAATGTTGGAACTTTATCCCGCGGGCAAGCGCATGTGTCACACAGCACTGCCATTGGCAGATGACGCCGCCGTCATTTATCGCAACGGGCCATGACCAGGCAGTTAGCACGCGCCATGCCAAGAGCGGAAATGTGTTTTTTATTGATTGATAACAAATACTTAACTATTCGCGCACGAAGATGGCAGATGCGTTGGCAGTCACATATTCTGCCAATCGGCTATGACGGCAGTGGTTGGCAGTCAGGGTGCGGGCGAGCGCCTACGACGTGTGGCAGGCCGAGCATTGGGAGCAGCGAATTGATTGAGCTCTGAAGACGAGCGCTAACCTGTGTGGGAGGGGGCTCGCCCCCGATGGCAGTGGCTCAGTTACAGATACTGAGACTGACACACCGCCATCGGGGGCAAGCCCCCTCCCACATTTGTTCGGCGGTGTCTTTTAAATAGCGGTCCCCAAAAGGGAGTGATCAGTCGCTGTTTGGGAACGTTTCAAGATGCTGGAGAAGGGCTGACTTGATCCCGCGCTCTGTCGACCAGCAACTGCCCCAAAGCCGCCATTTGCTGGATTCCGAGCATGATTGCGCGCTGCGAGCGACACGTTCATGCAGGGCGCAAAATATTGCAGGAAGAATCCGAACGCTGACTCATCACAACTCCATCACCACCTTGACCGCTCCAAGACCTTCGAGGGCGTAGCTGTTGTACTCATACACGCCCCCCTGAATATCCAACCGAAGCACGCCCTCATGCTCACTTACTTGCACATCGGGTTCTTTGGTTTTTAGAAATGGATGAGCCGACACCAACCCTGTGAGTATTTCTTGATCACTCCCCAGGTCCTTATGAACGTAGTACCTGTAGGAAAAGCCCACCGTCGCACCACCCTGCCCATCCCGCGCGCCGTAGATTGAGGTGCCGTTGCCCAAGGAATGTTTCAACACCACCTCATCCAGATCCGGTGTCCCGGGCGACATGACCCAACTGCCCGCGATATAAATCAGGCAGACCACTAACAGGCAGTTACGCAGGATCGGTATGAAGCCTTCAGTGGCCTTGAGAAATCGCATACTCAATACCTCTCCTTATCCAATATTGATCTCGCGGGTCATCACCAAAAGGATCACCTCCCACCATGATCCAAAATCCGGATGGGTGGTTTTTGCGATGGTCTGAGCAACACCAGCGGCGCGCAGCAACACGTGCTCAGGAATGCCCAACACCGTACCAGTTGCACCGTAATTGAAGTTACCAAAAGCCTCGTATTGGCGCCCTCGCTTCTTGTAGTTCCATGGCCCGGCAGCTCTGACCTGAGAATAAAACCAGGAGTAGGCGAACGCCGAGCCTGACTGGAGATGAACACGCTTGCATTTGGCTATTGCCATATTTTCTAGAAGTGAAACACCAGGCGGCATTAACGGTACGGCCATGTGCCGGTCCTTGTTGGCAGTGAGGGGTGCTGAAATTAGCATCCCACTCAGGCCAGAAAACCTGCCCAATCAAAGTAAAGAAATTGCCTACATAAACAACATCCCATTCCGACAGAGGCTCGCCCCCGATGGCAGTGGCTCAGTTACAGATACTGAGACTGACACACCGCCATCGGGGGCAAGCCCCCTCCCACATTTGTTCGGTGGTGTCTTTTAAATAGCGGTCCCCAAAAGGGAGTCCCATTCAGGCCGGAAAACCTGTCCAATCCAGGCAAAGAACTTGCCTACATAAACAACATTCAATTCTGACATCAGTGCGCTCAACGCCAACCTGTGTGGGAGCAAGCCCCTCCCACATCGGGATCATCGCAAGGCTTATGTTCAGGCCAGGCCGGATTCAACCAGCAGGGCTTCTAACCCCATCAAATCCGGCACTTTCGCCACATGCTCCCCCACCTGCACCGCCGCCAGTTCCAGCGGGCACAGCGGCACATCCACGTAGCTCAACTGGCTATCGAGTTTGTACGAGCGGGGAATCCCCTGGATCACCATCGCAATGAACTTCAATGACGGCCGCCCGCCCAGGGCGTTCAGCACGACGATGCGCGAGCGCTCGCCGGTCACGCTGGCTTCACCGCAGGCCGCTTCGAAGCTGATCAGCGGCAATTGCCGGTCGCGCCAGGTCACTTGCCGCAGGTACCAGGGCGGTGCGTCGCTGGCCGGTTCGCCGCGCTGGAAGTCGATCAGTTCAGCGATGGCGACGTTGGGCAGCACCAGGTGGCGGTCGGCGAGGGGCAGGAGCAGGCCGGTGAGTTGGCTGGTGCGGTGGTCAAGCATGGGACTTGCTCCAATAGGCGATGCTTTCCAGCAGCACCGACTCCTGATACGGCTTGCCGAGGTAGTCGTTGACGCCGATGGCCATGGCGCGGTCGCGGTGCTTCTGGCCGGTGCGGGAGGTGATCATGATGATCGGCAAGCGCATCAGCCGTGGGTCGTTGCGCACCTGGATGGCCACTTCGAAACCGTCCATGCGCGGCATTTCGATGTCCAGCAGCATCAGGTCCGGGGTGTGTTCTTCCAGCACGGCCATGGCGTCGATGCCGTCCTTGGCGGTGAGGACGTTCATGCCGTTGCGCTCGAGCAGGCGGCTGGTGACTTTGCGCACGGTGACCGAGTCGTCCACCACCAGCACCAGCAGCGGGCGCTTTTTCAGCGGCGCGTTGAGCAGCAGCGGGACGTCCACCACCTGGGCCGGCAAGGCCGGTTGCCGGGCGCGGATGTGGGCGAGCAGGTCGATGATCAAGACCACGCGGCCATCGCCGAGAATGGTCGCCCCGGAGAGCCCCTTCACCCCGGCAAACTGCGGCCCCAGGCCCTTGACCACGATTTCCCGGCTCCCCGCCATGCTGTCCACCTGCACCGCCACGTGCCGTTCGTTGTACTGCACCAACAGCACGGGAAGCGGTTGGTACTGGCCCAGCAGTTTCGGGCGGGCGACCGTGTGCAGCAGGTCGCCGAGGTAAAACAGCTCATAGCGCTGGCCGGCGTATTCATAACGCGGCGGGTCCAGTTGATAGTGCCCTTCCAGCTCATGGGGCAACACGCGCACCAGACCTTCGATGGTGTTGAGCGGCATCGCGTATTGATCGTCCGCGCACTGCACCATCAGCGCACGGTTGACCGACACGGTGAACGGCAGGCGAATACGAAAATGCACGCCCGCCCCCGGTATCGAATCGATAAACATCGAGCCGCCAAGCTGGCGCACTTCTTCATGCACCACGTCCATGCCCACGCCGCGCCCGGAAATCTGGGTGATCTTTTCCGCGGTGGAGAACCCCGGCTGCAGGATGAACTGCAACACGTCATGGTCGCTGATCTCTTGATCAGCGGCGAGCAGGCCGCGCTTGATCGCCTTGCGCCGTACCGCATCGAGAGACACGCCGGCACCGTCGTCGCGCAGGTCGAAGAGGATATCGCCGCCTTCGTGGGTCAGGTCCAGGGTGACGCGGCCCTTCTCGGGCTTGCCGGCCAGCAGCCGCGCCTCGCGGGACTCCAGGCCGTGATCGACGGCGTTGCGCAGCATATGTTCCAGCGGCGCGACCATGCGTTCCAGCACGTTGCGGTCCATCTCGCCCTCGGCATTGCCGACCACGAATTCCACGTCCTTGCCCAACTCCTGCGCGACCTGGCGCACGATGCGCTTGAGGCGCGGCAGCATGCGTTCAAAGGGCACCATGCGCGTTCGCATCAGGCCTTCTTGCAATTCGGTGTTGATGCGCGCCTGTTGCTGCAACAGGTCGTGGGCATCCTGGTTGCGGCGTTCGAGGGTTTCCTTGAGGTCGAGCAAGTCGGAGGCAGACTCGAACAACGCCCGGGACAGTTGCTGCAACTGTGAATGACGGTCCATTTCCAGCGGGTCGAATTCGTCATAGTCCAAGCGCTCGGCTTCGGCCTGCTGACGGCTGAAGAGGCGGCCCTGGGTTTCGCTGTCGAGCCGACGCAGTTGGTCGCGCATGCGCTCGAGGGTGGTTTCCACTTCGTTGAGGGCAACCTGCGCGTCGTTGACCTGCTGTTCGATTCGGCCACGGAAGATCGAGGTTTCACCGGCCAGGTTGACCAGGTCGTCCAGCAGGTCGGCGGAGATTTTCACCATGTCGGCCGTCGGTTCGACAGCCGCTTCGGCCTTGCCCGTCACCAACGCCACCGCCGCCACCGGCTCATCGCTGGGGTGGACCAGGCTCTTGATGCGCTCGATGAGTTTGTCCACCGAGCCCACCGGCAAGCCCGCCGCCACCGCATCGATCATCTGCGCCAGGCGGTCGTGACAACCTTGCAGCAAGGCGAACAACTCAGAGGACGCCACGAGCAAACCGGAGGACAAGCCTTCGTAGAGAAACTCCAGCTCATGGGCCAAGTCGCCGATCGGGCCGATCTCGACCATGCGCGCACCGCCCTTGAGGGTGTGCAGGTCGCGCAGCAGGGTTTCGACTTCCTGGCGGTTATGGGGCTCTGCCTGCCAGCGCAGCAACGCCGCGCCCGAGCTGTCGAGAATGTCGGCAGCTTCTTCGAGGAAGATATCCAGCAACTCAGGGTCGATGCCCAAGGTATGCGCGGTCGCGACCGGCGCCGTGGGCGAACCGCTGTGGCGCAACGCCCGGACTTTGGCGATCAACTCACTGGAATCGCTCAGCGCCTGATGCTCTTGCAACTGGTCCAACTGCAACGCCAAGTGCTCATGACTGGACATCAGTACCTGGGACAGCTCGCCGGAATAGCTGTAGCGGCGGTCCGCCAGGCCTTCGTAAAGGCCTTCCAGCTCGTAGGCAAGGTCGCCGACCGGCCCGATTTCGGCCATGCGCGCGCCGCCCTTGAGGGTGTGCATATCGCGCTGCAACGAGGTCAACGGCGCTACGCCCTCGGGTTCCAGCAGCCAGCGCTTGAGGGATTGCCCGGCGCTGTCGAGGATATCCACGGCTTCTTCGAGGAAGATCTCGACAATCTCATCATCTACCACCGCGTGCCGATCCAGCCGGGCCGTCGCGGCGCCCAGTTCGGAGATGCTCAGCGCACGGCTGCCGTCGCTTTTGATCAGGCCGGTGGCGGACGGGTCGAGGGCGCCATCCAGCAGCTCGCGCAAGGCTTGCATGCGCGCCGGGGCCGGGCTGATTTCCTGGCCGGCGGCCAGTTGGTCGAGCATGTTGATCAGCGCTTCGTGGGCCTGTTCGGCCTCCTGGAAAAACCGCTCGCTGACCGCCAGGCTGCTTTCTTCCACGGCGCCGTAAAGGTCGAGCAGGGCTTCGCACAGTTCGTCGATGGCGTGCAGGTCGGCGAGGTGCGCGCCCTGCCCCAGGGTGGTCAATTCGTCCAGCAGCGCGGTCAGTTCCTGGCGTTCGCCGGGGTGTTGTTGCCAGCGGCGCAGCAGGCTTTCGGCGTCGAGCAGGATGTCCATGCCCTGGGCCAGGAAGTTGTTGATCAGTTGCGGATCACGCTTGATCCGCAGCCCGGTGCTCGGCGCTTCGAGCTGGGCTTGAAGCTGCTGATCGAGCAGGCTTTGGGTGCGACCGATCAGGTCGGCGGCCCCTTGGATCGGCATCAGCGGGTCGCCGTTCAACTGGCGCAAGCCCCGTTGGAACAGGCCCTCGGCCTCCAGCAGCAGTTCCACTTCATCCAGGTCCAACGGCAGGCGGTGGGCCTTGTACTCGCGGGTCAGGTGATCGAGCGGGCGCGCCAGTTCGGCGATCGGCAGCACGCCGGCCATGTAGGCGCTGCCTTTGAGGGTGTGCAAGGCGCGTTGCAGCTCATCGCTGACTTGCAGCGGCACATGCTCGGCGGCCTGGCGCAGGAAATGGTTGAGGCTGTCGAGGTGGCTCTGGACTTCGTTGCGGAAGATCTCCAGCAGCATCGGGTCATGGGGTTCGGCAGCCGCCACGGCAGTGCCGCTGGCCAACGCGTGGGCGCGTGCGGCCAGGGCGTCGACCGCGTCCCGCTGGCGCTGGGCACCGGCGGCGAAGTCGGCGATCAGTTCCGGCAGCAGGGCCACTGCTTCATCCAGCACCTGTTGCACCTCGGGGCCGGCGGCCACGCTGCGCTCCAGCACGCGGTTGAGCAGGTTCTCCACGGCCCAGGCCAGTTCCGCCAGCACCAGGGCCCGCACCATGCGGCCGCTGCCTTTGAGGGTGTGGAAGGCACGGCGCATTTCGCCGAGGGCGGTTTTATCGACGCCGCTCGGCAGATGGTGGTGCAGCACCTCGAGGACTTCGGCGGTCTCTTCGAGGAACACTTCACGCAGTTCGTCGTCGATCGGCTCTTCACCGGCCGGCGGCGGCAGCAGGCTGCCGGGGCGTTGCAGGGCGGGCGGGTTCAAGCGCGAAGCGGGATTGGCCAGCGCGTCGAACTGGGACTGGCTCGGCGTGCTCTCGCTCGACAGCGCGCCATCCGGCGCCACCAGCGCCTGGCGCCAGGGCTTTTCGGCAGGCAGGTAACCCAGCGCGGCCAGGCCCCGGGTGGCCAGCTCCAGTACCCGTTCGCCAGCGGCGTCGGGGTCTTGGAGCATGCGCTCCAGGTAGTACTCCAGGCCGCTGATCACGTCGGCGAAATGCTCCAACTGCTCTGCGGATGGCACTGCGTCGTTGATCATCAGTTGTTCATCGACGTAATCGGTGCAACCGCGCATCAGGCTCGCTGCGCGTGGCAGTGGAATCATCGCCAGGGCGCCGCGCACCTGGCTCAACAGCTCCGGCAGGGACTCCAGGCGCTGGCGCTCCCACTGGGCGTCGATGCAGTCGATCACCAGCTCTTTGGCTTGCTTGAGGCACTGGCAGGACTCGCGGATCACCAACTGATGAATCTGCGTCAGGTCGGTGGTGGGCAAACGGCTCTCTTCGCGGTTTTCCGGCTCGACCGTGCCCGCCATCCCGGCCAGCGTGGCTTCGACGTAGAGCAAGGCGCCGGCAACATCCATCAGCACCGCATCGTTGGGTTCGCGCTGGCCCTGGGCCAGGCTCAACACCACTGCAAGCTGGTCGATGATGACTTTGCGCGGCTGGCCAAAGCCCAGCACCGCAAGGGTATCGGCGATTTGCCGCAGCGGCGCCAACAGCGCATCGAGGTCGCTGGTGTGTTGACGGTCGCTGCGCACGAACAGGTCGAGGCGCTCCTTGACCCGCACCAGCTCCTCGCACAACGCGCCGAGCACCGAGCCCATCGCATTGCGGTCCGGCCCGGCCAGGCGCGCCCGTTCGGCATCAACCACGGCGCTGTCGGGCAAGGCTTCATCGAGGCCGTAGCGTTCTTTCAGGCTTTGCATGCGCGGCGTTGGCCGGGTGACTTTGGCGACGTAGAACAGCAGGCTCTTGAGCAGTTCATCCGGCGCCGGCTGGTTGATGCCGCCAATGCCCTGGACGAGCAGGCGCTTGAGTTGCTTGTCGCTGGCCTTGAGCAGGCTGCGCAGCGCCGGGCTGTTGGCGATCACGCCGGTCAACATGCCCTCGACCAGCGCCGAGGTAACTTGCCACAGCGGCAACAGCGGCGCGCCCTGGCACAGCGCTTCGAGGCGCGCGAAGACTCGCGCCATGTCTTCCAGGTTGCTCGGGCCGTGATCTTCGCGCAGCAACCCGGCCAGGGCTTGTTGCAGCAGCAGGTGCCACTGACGCACCTGCTCGTTCAGGTCGGGCGGCGCGCGTTGCGCCAGCGTTTCTTCGGACAACGGCGCAATCGACAGCAGTTGCGGGCTGAACAGGCTGGTTTCGGACAACAGGCTTTCGCCGCGCGCACTGCGCAGGTCGTTGAGCAGCGGCAACACCACCAGCGGCAAGTCGCGACGCGCGCTGTGGATGCGGTCCAGGTACAGCGGCAATTGGCCGAGGGCTTGTTGTAGCAGGCGGATGCTTTCATCGCGCTGGCTGACGCGCCCGGCCTGCAGGGCCAGAGCCAGGGCTTCGATTTCTTCGGCGAGCAGCGCCGCGCCGTAGAACTCGACCATTTGCAAGGCGCCATGCACTTGATGGATGCACGCCAGGCAGTCGCCGAGGGTGTCGTTGTCGGTGGTTTCGACAAACGCGTCCAGCGCCGAACGGGCCTGTTTCAGGGTTTCGGCAATGTCGCCCTTGACCCATTCGAGGGCCACGTAGTCGTGCCGATCAACCATAACTGCTCCGCTTAGAATTCATGAGTTGCTGGTGTTCTTGAAACAAAGAGCGAGATCACATGTGGAGGGGGCTTGCTCCCGATGACGGTGTATCAGTCACCTGATTCATTGACTGACCCACTGCCATCGGGAGCAAGCGCCCTCCCACATTTGGATTGCATTTCAATCATCAGCCTGCTTAGCAGCCGGGAGGGTGAAGCCCGATACTGAGCGGCGCAACTGGCTGGCCATTTTCGCCAGGTTGCCGATGCTCTCGGCGGTGGCGGTCGAGCCCGATGAGGTCTGGCTGGTGATCTGCTGGATGACGTTCATGGTCAGCGAGATCTGCCCCGCCGACGACGTCTGTTGCTGCGCCGCGTTGGAAATACTCTGGATCAGCGCCGCCAGGGTTTTCGACACGCCTTCGATCTCTTCCAGCGCCACCCCGGCGTCCTGGGCCAGCCGTGCGCCGCGCACCACTTCAGTGGTGGTCTGTTCCATCGAGATGACGGCTTCGTTGGTGTCGGCCTGGATCGCCCGCACCAGGGTTTCGATCTGCCGCGTGGCCGCCGAGGAGCGCTCGGCCAGGCGTTGCACTTCATCGGCAACCACCGCGAAGCCGCGTCCGGCATCCCCGGCCATGCTTGCCTGGATCGCGGCGTTGAGCGCAAGGATGTTGGTCTGGTCGGCGATGTCATCGATCAGGCTGACAATGTCGCCGATCTCCTGGGACGACTCGCCCAGGCGCTTGATGCGCTTGGCGGTGTCCTGGATCTGCTCGCGAATGTTGTCCATGCCGTGGATGGTGTTGTGTACCACTTCATTGCCCTTGTTGGCGATTTCCACCGAGCGCTCGGCCACCGCCGAGGATTCAGCCGCGTTCGCCGACACCTGATCGATCGACTGGGCCATCTGCTTGATCGCGGTGGAAGCCTCGGCGATTTGCTGGGCCTGATGCTCCGAGGCCTGCGCCAGGTGCATGGCGGTGGCCTGGGTGTCCTGCACCGCGCCGGCGACCTGGCCGGCGGTGAGGTTGATGGTAGCGACAAGGTCGCGCAGTTGGTCCACGGAATAGTTGATGGAGTCGGCGATGGTGCCGGTGAAGTCTTCGGTCACCGAGGCCGTCACGGTGAGGTCGCCGTCGGCCAGGTCTTCGATTTCATCCAGCAGGCGCATGATCGCGTTCTGGTTGCGCTCGTTCTTCTCGGCGGTTTCCCGCAGTTGCTGGTTGGTGGCGCGGACCATCACCAGGCCGATCAGGATGATCGAGGCCAGCGCCAGCAAGCCCAGCACATAGCCGCCGATCGTGTCGAAGCTGCGCCCGCCGGCGAGGTTTTCAAAGCCGGTGGCCAGGAGCGAGGCTTCATCGAGCAGGGTTTGCGAGAGGTTGAAAATATTGCTCGCCGAGGCCCGGACCTGGAACAGTTGCGGCGAGGTTTCGAGGATCTCGTCCACGGAGCCGGAGACAAACTCGAACAGCTCGGCGATTTCCGCCAGGCGCGCCCGTGCGTCGTGGTCCTCGACCTGGGTGATGCGCAGCCCGGGGTTGCCCTGGAGCATGCCGGTGAGCACCTGGCCGAAGCGGTTGGCATCGCGGCCAAAGGCATCGGCGGCCTGCGCGGCGGTTTCGTCACCGGCCAGCACGGTGTTGACCGCCCCCAGGATCCGCTCGGCCAGCAGCGACTGGCGCTGGGCCAAGGCCACCTGGCTGGCCGGGGCGCCGCGTTGCAGCAGGATATCCACGACCTTTTCCGATTCCATCTGCAGTTGCGGCACGGTTTCGGCCAGGGTCGCGGCAACTTGATGCAACGACAGCACGGTCTGTTCGCTGGCGAGGATCGCGTCGGTGTTTTTCAGCAGCGCTTCCCAATCGGTCTGCACCGCCCGCATCTCTGCACGTACCGCATTGGGCGCGGCGGGCAGGCCGGTGGCCGGGTCGCCCTTTTTCAGGTAACCCCAGCGCCGGGCAAAGTCATTGCGCGCCTCCGCCAGCAACTTGAACGCCGCGGCCTTGCCGGCGGCGGCTTCGGTGGCGTTCTTGGCGATACGCTGGGACAGCACCCGCAACTCACCGGCGTGGCCGATGTACTGCTTGTCGTAGGTGGACTGGGTGTTGAGGTACGCGAAGTTGGCGAACAGCAACATGATGAACACGATCAGCGCAATAAACAGCACGATGATCTGCGAGCGGCTGCGTGAGCCTGCCTGGGGTTTGGGCGTGGTAGCGGTGGTCATGCGGCAACATCCATGAAGCCAGGGGCCTGGGCCAGAGCGAAGGGGCTGAAGACCTGCCATTGCTGATCAGCGTCGAACCGGCCACTGATAAAGGGTACGCCGGGGGTGGCGCTGGGCAACAAGGCGTCTTGTGCGAAATGCTGCATACCCACCACCTCGTCCACCAGCAGCCCGATAAATATGTCCTGGTATTCCACGACCAATACCCGCCGCTGCTTGTCTGCCTTGGACAGCGCATGGCCGAGGAACCCGCCGAGATCCATCACCGGCAGCAGGCGCCCACGCAGGTTAGCGACTCCTCTGATCCAGGTCTTGACCCCGGGCATTAAAGTGCAGCGCGGCTCATGCAGCACTTCGGCGACTTCGCGCATGGGCGCGACAAACCACTGTTCGCCCACGCGAAAGCCGATCCCGCTCCAGCCTTGCAGGCGGGTTTCCTGGGACGGCAGGTCAGCGGCCAGCAGGCGACAGCGGCGGTCGATGTCCAGCAGCAGCTCGAAGGCGGTTAGCGACTCGGTCATGATGGCGTGCCGTCAGCGGGCCAAGACCTTGTTCAGGGTGGCGATCAGCGTGGCTTCGTCCACCGGCTTGGTCAGGTAATCCTTGGCGCCCTGGCGCGCGCCCCAGATTTTGTCGGTTTCCTGGTCCTTGGTGGTGATGATGATGATCGGGATGCTGTTGGTTTCCCGCTCCTTGGACAGCTGGCGGGTGGCCTGGAAGCCATTGAGGCCCGGCATCACGATGTCCATCAAGACCGCGTCGGGCTTTTCCTGGCGGGCCAGGGCCACGCCGTCGGCACCGTTTTCCGCTTTCAAGACCTGATGACCGTGCTTTTCCAGCATGCCGGTCAGTTTGTACATTTCGGTCGGCGAATCGTCGACGATCAGAACACGTGCCATGGTTTTCCCCACTACATTGGAAGACGCACGCCCTTGTGAGGTTGCGTCAGTGTGCTTGTTCTACTGCGGCGAAACCCGGCACGTAGGCCTTGATCGCGCCCAGCAGTTCTTCCTTGCTGAAAGGCTTGGTCAAAAACTGATCGACACCGACGATACGCCCCTTGGCCTTGTCGAACAGGCCGTCCTTGGAAGACAGCATGATCACCGGGATCGACTTGAACGCCGGGTTGTTCTTCACCAAGGCGCACGTCTGATAGCCATCCAGGCGCGGCATCATGATGTCGACAAAGATAATGTGCGGGTGATGATCCACAATCCGGGCCAGGGCATCGAAACCATCGATGGCCGTGATGACATCGCAGCCCACGTTCTTCAACAGGGTTTCGGCGGTGCGGCGGATCGTTTTCGAATCGTCGATCACCATCACTCTCAAGGCGTTGGAATGCTGTTCCATATCTGCTCTACCATCGCCACAGCGAATCGGTTTTCGGTGTGTACGGCCTGATACTGCCCAGGATGAGCGTCACAAGCCTTGGAATTCAGGGGCTGCTGCGCCGTGGCAGTCTTTTTAGCACAGTCTCGTGGAGCAATCTATCGAGCGACCCGCCAGGTGGTTTTTCCTTGACCCACAACAGTCGCAGCGCCACTCTGACGCCACTTTTATGCGCCCTAATTTGCTAGAGGAAATCCCCCATGAGCGTTCGCGTCGGCATTGTCATGGACCCTATCGCCAGCATTTCCTATAAAAAGGACAGCTCGCTGGCCATGCTCCTGGCCGCCCAGGCCCGCGGCTGGAGCCTGTTCTATATGGAACAGCGCGACCTTTACCAGGGCGACGGCGAGGCGCGTGCGCGGATGCGTCCGCTCGAGGTGTTCGCCAACCCTGAAAAGTGGTTCGAGCTGCAAGACGAAATCGACAGCCCCCTGAGCGACCTGGACGTGATCCTGATGCGCAAGGACCCGCCGTTCGACATGGAATTCGTCTACTCCACCTACCTGCTGGAGCAGGCCGAGCGCGCCGGCGTGCTGATCGTCAACAAGCCGCAGAGCCTGCGCGACTGCAATGAGAAGCTGTTCGCCACGCTGTTCCCGCACTGCACGCCGCCGACCGTGGTCAGCCGCCGCGCCGATGTGCTGCGCGAATTCGCCGCCAAGCACGGCGATGTGATCCTCAAGCCGCTGGACGGCATGGGCGGCACCTCGATCTTCCGCCACCGCGCCGGCGACCCGAACCTGTCGGTGATCCTCGAAACCCTGACCGCCCTGGGCACCCAGCAGATCATGGGCCAGGCTTATCTGCCGGCGATCAAGGACGGCGACAAGCGCATCCTGATGATCGACGGCGAACCGGTGGATTATTGCCTGGCGCGCATCCCGGCAGCCGGCGAGACCCGCGGCAACCTGGCGGCCGGCGGTCGTGGCGAAGCCCGGCCTTTGTCGGACAAGGACCGCTGGATTGCTTCCCAGGTCGGCCCGACCCTGCGGGAAAAAGGTTTGCTGTTCGTAGGCCTCGACGTAATTGGTGAACACCTCACCGAAATCAACGTCACCAGCCCGACCTGTATTCGCGAGATCGACAATGCATTTGGCACGAACATCGGCGAAATGCTGATGGCCGCGATTGAGCGCAAGCTACAAGCCAAGTGACATAGAACAGCCGGACACCCGCCAACATTGCGTTATCATGCGCCACCTGTGAAACACGCGATGTTGGTTTTCTTGTCATGACACTCCCGTCCGATCTGCCCTTCGAACCCTCCCCCAGCGGCGTGCGCCCGGCTGATCGGCTCGGATTTACCCTGTTTCTCGCGGCATTGATCCACCTGGCGCTGATCCTCGGCGTGGGTTTCACCATGGTCGAACCCAAGCAAATCACCAAGACCCTGGAAATCACCCTCGCCACGTTCAAGAGCGAAAAGAAGCCCGAGAAGGCCGATTTTCTCGCCCAGGACAATCAGCAGGGCAGCGGCACGCTGGACAAGAAAGCCGTGCCCAAGACCACCGAAGTGGCACCGTTCCAGGACAACAAGGTAAATAAAGTCTCCCCGCCGCCGACGCCCAAGCCCGAAGTCCCGCAGGCCGCGCCCAAGCCTGTGGTGACCACCGTCGCGCCGAAACCGCAAAAAGCCGCGACCCAGCGCGAGAAAACCAAGACCGAACCGCGACCCGAGCCCGTCAAGCCGGCGCCGACCTTCGACAGCTCGCAGCTCTCCGACCAGATCTCCAGCCTCGAAGCCGAACTGGCCAATGAGCAACAGCTGTACGCCAAGCGCCCGCGCATCTACCGCCTGAACGCAGCGTCCACCATGCGCGACAAAGGCGCCTGGTATAAGGACGAGTGGCGCAAGAAGGTCGAACGCATCGGCAACCTCAACTACCCGGACGAGGCCCGCCGCCAGCAGATCTACGGCAATTTGCGCTTGCTGGTGTCGATCAACCGCGACGGCACGTTATATGAAGTGCAGGTGCTCGAATCGTCCGGCCAGCCGCTGCTGGACCAGGCCGCCCAGCGCATCGTGCGCCTGGCCGCGCCCTTTGCGCCGTTCAGCGGCGACCTGAACGACGTGGACCGCCTGGAAATCATCCGCACCTGGCGGTTTGCCAAGGGCGATCGCCTGTCCAGCAACTGATAACCCCAATCAACACCAATCACTGTAGGAGCGAGCTTGCTCGCGAAAAACTTGAGAGCGACGCGGTTCTACCTGGAGCACTTCGTTATCGTTGGCGTTTTTCGCGAGCAAGCTCGCTCCTACAGAAAAGGCGACGGCGCTGTATTCGGATCACTCCCAGCTTGTCAGTTCGCCCCTCCAACGCCACACTAGCGGACATGAAAAATGTCAGCCCGACCTACCTCAAGCACCAATTCCTGATCGCCATGCCCCATATGGCCGACCCGAACTTTGCGCAGACCTTGACCTACATTGTCGAGCACACGGCCAATGGTGCCATGGGGTTGGTGGTGAACCGCCCGCAGGAGCTGAACCTGGCCGATATCCTCGAGCAACTGCGCCCGGAGATCGACCCGCCAGCCCGCTGCCAGGGCGTGCCGATCTATATCGGCGGGCCGGTGCAGACCGATCGCGGCTTCGTGCTGCACCCAACCGGGCCGAAGTTCCAGGCCACGGTGGACCTCGACGGCGTGTCGCTGTCCACATCCCAGGATGTGTTGTTCGCCATCGCCGACGGCGTCGGCCCCGAACAGAGCGTGATCACCCTCGGCTACGCTGGCTGGGAAGCCGGGCAACTGGAGGCCGAGCTGGCCAGTAACGCCTGGCTGACCTGCCCCTACGATGCCGACATTCTGTTCAACACTGCCGCCGAGCTGCGCCTGGACGCGGCCGCGGCCAAGCTGCGGGTCAACCTCAGCCTGCTGACCAGCCAGGCGGGGCACGCCTGATGGCCTTGCGTCTGATCCTCGGTTTTGACTACGGCACCAAACAGATCGGCGTCGCTGTCGGCCAGGTCATCACTGGCCAGGCCCGCGAGCTGTGTACCTTGAAAGCCCAGAACGGCATACCGGACTGGAACCAGGTCGAAGCCCTGATCAAGGAGTGGAAGCCCGACGCGGTGGTGGTCGGCCTGCCCTTGAACATGGACGGCACCCCCAGCGACATGTGCCTGCGCGCCGAAAAGTTCGCGCGCCGCCTCAACGGCCGCTACAACCTGCCCTTTTATACCCACGATGAGCGCCTGACGACCTTCGAAGCCAAGGGTGAGCGCCGCGACCGTGGCGGGCAGAAAGGCAGCTACCGCGACAACCCGGTGGACGCCATCGCCGCGGCCTTGCTGTTGCAGGGTTGGCTGGATGAAAACACCGCGTTATTTGAATCCTGACTGACGCGGCTTGCCGCGTCTTTTTACGTTTGAGCCCGGTCCTTGCTGGCAACCCCTGCCGCGCAAGGCCTTGAAGGAGCGACCATGAGCCTGCCAAACCCCGCCGAACTGATCAGCCAGATGGCGATTCGCCTCAAGGCCCACCTGAAACACCGTGGCATCAGCGAGCCGCGCTTCATCGGCATTCGCACCGGCGGCGTGTGGGTGGCCCAGGCGCTGCTGCAAGAGCTGGGCAACGATTCGCCGCTGGGTACGCTGGATGTGTCCTTCTACCGCGACGACTTCAGCCAGAACGGCCTGCACCCGCAAGTGCGCCCGTCGGCCCTGCCGTTCGAGATCGAAGGCCAGCACCTGGTGCTGATCGATGACGTGCTGATGAGCGGTCGCACCGTCCGTGCCGCGCTGAACGAGCTGTTCGACTACGGCCGCCCCGCCAGCGTGACCCTGGTCTGCCTGCTGGACCTGGACGCCGGCGAGCTGCCGATCAGCCCGGATGTGGTCGGCGCGACCCTGTCGCTTTCAGCCCAGCAGCGGGTAAAATTGTCCGGTCCCACGCCGCTCGTACTCGAACTGCAAGACCTTGCCCTTTAAACCGCCTTGTAAAGAGTCCCCGCGATGACGCCTCTAGATGCCAAGCGCCCGCTGCAGCTCAATGCTCAGGGCCAGCTGCAACACTTCTTGTCCCTCGACGGTTTGCCCCGCGAACTGCTCACCGAAATCCTCGACACCGCCGACTCGTTCCTCGAAGTCGGTGGCCGCGCGGTGAAGAAGGTCCCGCTGCTGCGCGGCAAGACCATCTGCAATGTGTTCTTCGAGAACTCCACGCGCACCCGCACCACCTTCGAACTGGCGGCCCAGCGCCTGTCGGCCGACGTGATCACACTGAACGTGTCGACCTCGTCGGCGAGCAAGGGCGAGACCCTGCTCGACACCCTGCGCAACCTTGAAGCGATGGCCGCCGACATGTTCGTGGTGCGCCACGGCGACTCCGGCGCCGCGCACTTCATCGCCGAGCACGTCTGCCCGCAGGTGGCGATCATTAACGGCGGCGACGGCCGTCACGCCCACCCGACCCAGGGCATGCTCGACATGCTCACCATCCGTCGGCACAAAGGCAGCTTTGAAAACCTTTCGGTGGCCATCGTCGGCGACATCCTGCACTCGCGGGTAGCGCGCTCGAACATGCTGGCCCTGAAAACCCTGGGTTGCCCGGATATCCGCGTGATCGCGCCGAAAACCCTGCTGCCGATCGGCATCGAGCAGTACGGCGTGAAGGTCTACACCGACATGACCGAAGGCCTCAAGGATGTGGACGTGGTGATCATGCTGCGCCTGCAACGCGAACGCATGTCCGGTGGCCTGTTGCCGAGCGAAGGCGAGTTCTACCGCCTGTTCGGCCTGACCACCACGCGTCTGGCCGGAGCCAAGCCGGATGCCATCGTGATGCACCCGGGGCCGATCAACCGAGGGGTGGAGATCGAATCGGCGGTGGCCGACGGCAACCAGTCGGTGATTCTCAACCAGGTGACCTACGGCATCGCCATACGCATGGCGGTGCTGTCCATGGCCATGAGCGGGCAAACCGCGCAACGTCAATTCGAGCAGGAGAAGGCCCAGTGAAGCTCAGCATTCTCGGCGCCCGCGTCATTGATCCGGCCAGTGGCCTGGATCAAGTCACCGATCTTCATCTGGAAGCCGGCAAGATCATCGCCATCGGCGCTGCGCCCGCTGGCTTCAGCGCCAGTGAGACCCTCGACGCCAAGGGCCTGGTGGCCGCGCCTGGCCTGGTCGACCTGAACGTCGCCCTGCGCGAGCCGGGTTACAGCCGCAAAGGCAACATCACCAGCGAAACCCGCGCCGCCGCCGCCGGTGGCGTCACCAGCCTGTGCTGCCCGCCGCACACCAAACCGGTGCTGGACACCTCGGCCGTGGCCGAGCTGATCCTCGACCGCGCCCGCGAAGCCGGCAATTGCAAAGTGTTCCCCATCGGTGCCCTGAGCAAAGGCCTGGAAGGCGAGCAACTGGCCGAACTGATCGCGCTGCGCGATGCCGGTTGCGTGGCTTTCGGCAACGGCCTGGAGAGTTTCCGCAGCACCCGCACGCTGTGCCGTGCCCTGGAATACGCGGCCACCTTCGACCTGACGGTGATCTTCCACTCCCAGGACCGCGACCTGGCCGAAGGCGGCCTGGCCCATGAAGGCGCGGTGGCCAGCTTCCTCGGCCTGCCGGGCATCCCGGAGACCGCGGAAACCGTGGCCCTGGCCCGCGATCTGCTGCTGGTGGAACAAAGCGGCGTGCGCGCGCACTTCAGCCAACTGACCAGCGCCCGCGGCGTCGCCCTGATCGCCCAGGCCCAGGCCCGTGGGTTGCCGGTGACGGCGGACGTGGCGCTGTATCAGTTGATCCTGACGGACGAGGCGCTGATCGACTTCTCCAGCCTGTATCACGTACAACCACCGCTGCGCACCCGTGCCGACCGCGAGGGTTTGCGTGCGGCGGTGAAGTCCGGTGTGGTGTCGGCGATTTCCAGCCATCACCAGCCCCACGAGCGCGATGCCAAGCTGGCACCGTTCGGCGCGACCGAGCCGGGTATCAGCAGCGTCGAGCTGTTGCTGCCGCTGGCGATGACGCTGGTGGAGGATGGCTTGCTCGACCTGCCGACGCTGCTGGCGCGCCTGAGTGCAGGCCCTGCCGACGCCTTGCGCCTGCCAGCGGGCAAGTTGGCGGTGGGGGCGGCGGCAGACCTGGTGCTGTTCGATCCAGCCAGCTCGACGATTGCCGGCGAGCACTGGCTGTCCAAGGGCGAAAACTGCCCGTTCATCGGCCATAGCCTGCCGGCGAGCGTGCGCTACACCCTGGTGGACGGACGCATCAGCTACCAGGCCTAAAGCGGGCTCGGTAAAAAATGTGGGAGGGGCTTGCCCCCGATAGCAGTGGGTCAGCTACAGATAAGCTGACTGGTCCACCGCCATCGGGGGCAAGCCCCCTCCCACATTGGGTTCTCTATAGAGCTTGAGAGATCAGCGCCCGCCTCTTAGCTCGGCGTTACGGATCGATATCTGCGTATTCAACGTCCAGAAGTCATACAACACCCCCACCAGGAACAGGCCGCCAGTCAGCAGGTACAGCAGGCCGGTGATCCATTTGCCCTGATACATCCGGTGTACACCGAACACCCCGAGAAACGCCAACAGAATCCAGGCCACGTTGTATTCGATCGGGCCGGCGGTAAAACGCAGGTCGGCTTCACGGTCCATCGCCGGAATCAGGAACAAGTCGATCAGCCAGCCGATCCCCAGCAAGCCCAACGTGAAAAACCAGATCGTCCCGGTGACGGGTTTGCCGTAATAGAAGCGATGCGCCCCGGTAAAACCAAAAATCCAGAGCAGGTAACCGATCACCTTGCTGTGGGTGTCTTGCTGCGAAACATCCTGTCGATAGGTGTTCATGGCGTACCTCTTTTGCTGCGATAGATAAATTTTTTCACTTTCTTTGTGACTTTTTTACATGCGCCCGACGTATGGCCGATGGTATCTTCGCTCCCCTGAAAGCCTGATGCCACCTGACTTGTGTAGGACAATTGCGGCGATTCGTCGCGTATTTCCTGAGTTTGACCCCAAGGTTCAGTCGACAAACGGCCTGAGAACGACACAAAAAGCTGTTATAAAGTTGCGCGCAAACCCATAAGAGCCACGCCTAATGCGACCATTTTTCAAGACATGGCTAACCATTTGCCTATTAATGCCACTGGCCGCCCACGCCACCAATCGTGAGCAACGACTTCCTAACGTCAACGGTTTCACCCCTAAAGTCCACAGCACACCCAGCACGGCCAAATCCGTAAAGCCCACCGTCAGCCGCCCGACTAAACTGAGCAAGGCCCACGGTAAGGCAACACCCGGCCTTATGGCGGGTAACACCAAGCAAAGCAGCACCGTCCTCAGCCGCGCCGTGAATGTGCTCGGTACACCTTATCGTTGGGGCGGCAGCAGCCCAAGTAAAGGGTTCGACTGCAGCGGCCTGGTAAAATATGCGTTCAACGACGTTGCCGCGGTGGATTTGCCACGCACCTCCAACGCCATGGCCGCCGGCCACGGGCAGAAGGTTGACCGCAAGGACTTGAAGCCGGGCGACCTGCTGTTCTTCAAATTGAAGAGCCGCCGGGTTAACCACGTTGCCATCTACCTGGGCAACGACCGCTTTATCCACGCACCGCGTCGCGGCAAGTCGGTCAGCATCGATACCCTGAAGAAGCCGTTCTGGGACAAGAACTACGTGATCGCCAAGCGGGTTCTGCCGAAAGAACAGAACAACCTGCGGATCGTCCAACGCTGATCTGAAGCTGGAATACAGTACCCATGTGGGAGGGGCTTGCCCCTCCCACATTTGATTTCATTGCCCACAAGATCTCATATGTCTGTCGGCACCCTCGCCTTCTCCCGCGCCGCCTCCCGGCTGATCACGCCCTGCGTGACCAAGGCCTTCAAGCGCATATCCAACGTCTGCATCCCCGATGCGCCACCGGTCTGAATCGCCGATACGATCTGCGCCACCTTGTCTTCGCGGATCAAATTGCGAATGGCGGGCGTACACAGCATGATTTCATGGGCCGCCACGCGCCCGCCGCCGATCTTCTTGACCAACACCTGGGACACCACTGCCTGCAGCGACTCCGAGAGCATCGAGCGGACCATCGGCTTTTCTCCCGCCGGAAACACGTCCACCAGGCGATCCACGGTCTTGGCCGCCGACGCGGTGTGCAGGGTGCCGAAGACCAGATGCCCGGTCTCAGCCGCCGTCAGCGCCAGGCGGATGGTTTCCAGGTCACGCAGTTCACCCACCAGGATCACATCCGGGTCTTGCCGCAGTGCCGAGCGCAAGGCCGCCGAAAAACTGTGGGTGTCGCGATGCACCTGGCGCTGGTTGATCAGGGCCCGGCAGGGCTGGTGGATGAATTCGATGGGATCTTCCAAGGTGAGGATGTGCTGGCGCCGGTGCTGGTTGAGGTGATCGATCAGCGCCGCCAGGGTGGTCGACTTGCCCGAGCCGGTGGGCCCGGTCACCAGCACCAGGCCGCGCGGCAGTTGGGCGATACGTTGGAACACCGCGCCCAACCCAAGGCTTTCCAGGCTCTGGACCTGGGCGGGGATGTTGCGAAACACCGCGCCCATGCCACGCGCCTGCTGGAACACATTCACCCGGAATCGCCCGACACCGGGCAGTTCGAAGGCGAAATCCGTTTCAAGAGATGTTTCGAAATCCTTTTGTTGGTACTGGTTGAGCAAAGGGCTGAGCAAATCCGCCACATGCGTGGGTGACAGCACTGGCCCATCCAGGGACCAGACCTCGCCATCCATCCGCAGCATCGGTGCGAGGCCGGCCGACAGGTGCAGGTCGGAGGCGCCCCGGCGCACGCTGTGCGTGAGTAATTCAGTGATATCCATAGGGCTTTCCATTTCCAGTAGAATGCCGCGGACTCCATATCCACGGGCGCATCTTGAATGTCGACGATAGCAGACAACATTGGCCAGGTTCGCCAGCGCATCCGCGCCGCAGCCGACGCCGTGCAACGTGACGCAAACAGCATCCACCTGCTGGCCGTGAGCAAGACCAAGCCCGCGCAAGCCGTGCGCGAAGCCTATGCCGCCGGGATGTGCGATTTCGGCGAAAACTACCTGCAGGAAGCCTTGGGCAAACAGGCCGAATTAACCGACCTGCCCTTGAGTTGGCACTTCATCGGCCCCATTCAATCGAACAAGACTCGCGCGATCGCCGAGAACTTCGCTTGGGTGCATTCCGTGGACCGCCTGAAAATCGCACAACGCCTGTCCGAACAACGCCCGGCCGACCTGGCCCCGCTGAACATCTGCATCCAGGTCAACGTCAGTGGCGAAGCCAGCAAGTCCGGCTGCACGCCCGCCGACCTGCCGGCGCTGGCCAACGCGATCAGCGCCCTGCCGCGCTTGAAGTTGCGCGGTTTGATGGCGATCCCTGAACCGACCGAAGACCGCGCCGCACAGGATGCAGCGTTCGCCGCCGTCCGCGACCTGCAGGCCAGTTTGAACCTGCCGCTCGACACACTTTCCATGGGCATGAGCCACGACCTCGAGTCGGCCATCGCCCAAGGCGCCACCTGGGTGCGGATCGGTACCGCCCTGTTTGGCGCCCGCGACTACGGTCAGCCGTGAAATGGCCGACTTCCCTCTGAATAAGGACCTGTCATGAGCAACACGCGTATTGCCTTTATCGGCGCCGGCAACATGGCGGCCAGCCTGATCGGCGGCCTGCGGGCCAAGGGCCTGCAAGCCCAACAGATCCGCGCCAGCGATCCGGGCGCCGAAACCCGCGCCCGCGTCAGCGCCGAACACGGTATCGACACCTTCGCCGACAACGCCGAGGCCATCCAGGGCGTCGACGTGATCGTGCTGGCGGTCAAGCCGCAAGCCATGAAAGCCGTGTGCGAAAGCCTGCGCCCGAGCCTGCAGCCGCACCAGTTGGTGGTGTCCATCGCCGCCGGCATCACCTGCGCCAGCATGAACCGCTGGCTCGGCGCCCAGCCCATCGTGCGCTGCATGCCCAACACCCCGGCGCTGCTGCGCAAAGGCGTGAGCGGTTTGTATGCCACCGCCCAGGTGAGCGCCGAACAGCGCGACCAGGCCCAGGAACTGCTGTCCGCCGTGGGCATCGCCCTGTGGCTGGAACAGGAAGAGCAACTGGACGCGGTGACCGCCGTCTCCGGCAGCGGCCCGGCCTACTTCTTCCTGCTGATCGAAGCCATGACTGCCGCCGGCGTGAAACTGGGCCTGAGCCGGGACATCGCCGAGCAACTGGCCGCGCAAACCGCCCTGGGCGCCGCGCAGATGGCCGTGACCAGCGACGTGGATGCCGCCGAACTGCGCCGCCGCGTGACCTCCCCCGGCGGCACCACGCAAGCCGCCATTGAATCGTTCCAGGCCGGGGGCTTCGAAGCCCTGGTGGAAAAAGCACTGGGTGCCGCGGCACATCGTTCGGCCGAGATGGCCGAGCAACTGGGCAAATAGTCGTCCCCAACCTGCAACTGGACTAGATAGGAATCGAACATGCTCGGAATCAATGACGCTGCCATTTTCATCATCCAGACCCTGGGCAGCCTGTACCTGCTGATCGTGCTGATGCGCTTTATCCTGCAACTGGTGCGGGCGAACTTCTACAACCCGCTGTGCCAGTTCGTGGTGAAGGCCACCCAGCCGCTGCTCAAGCCCCTGCGCCGGGTGATCCCGAGCCTGTTCGGGCTGGACATGTCCTCGCTGGTGCTGGCGCTGCTGCTGCAGATCCTGCTGTTCGCGGTGATCCTGATGCTCAACGGCTACCAGGCCTTGACCCTCCTGCTGCTGCCATGGGCGCTGATCGGGGTTTTCTCGCTGTTTTTGAAGATCCTCTTCTGGTCGATGATCATCAGCGTGATCCTCTCGTGGGTCGCACCCGGCAGCCGCAGCCCCGGGGCCGAGCTGGTCGCGCAGATCACCGAACCGGTGCTGGCGCCGTTCCGCCGGTTGATCCCCAACCTGGGCGGTCTGGACATCTCGCCGATCTTCGCATTTATCGCGATCCAGCTCCTGCAAAGCTGGGTGATCCCGCGCCTGGCGTTCTATGCGTTCATGCCCAAAGAGCTGTTCGGGCTGATCTGATTCGGCCCCGCTTGCGTGTCAGGGCCGGATAACCTCCGGCCTTTGCTTGCCGCTAGGGGCAGCGGTCTTTAGACTTACGCCTCATTTAAACGAGAGCAGGGTCGATGCCAGCTGCCTTCCCCCCCGATTCTGTTGGACTGGTCGTGCCCCAAATGGCGCACTTCAGCGAACCACTGGCCCTGGCCTGTGGACGTTCGCTGCCCGCCTACGACCTGATCTATGAAACCTACGGCCAGTTGAACGCCACGGCGAGCAACGCCGTGCTGATCTGCCACGCCTTGTCCGGCCATCATCACGCCGCGGGCTTCCACAGCGTCGACGAGCGCAAGCCCGGCTGGTGGGACAGCTGCATCGGCCCCGGCAAGCCCATCGATACCAACAAGTTCTTTGTGGTCAGCCTGAACAACCTCGGCGGCTGCAACGGCTCGACCGGCCCCAGCAGCCTCAACCCGGAAACCGGCAAGCCCTTCGGCGCCGACTTCCCGGTGCTGACCGTGGAAGACTGGGTCCACAGCCAGGCGCGCCTGGCCGACCGGCTGGGCATCCAGCAATGGGCCGCCGTGATCGGCGGCAGCCTCGGCGGCATGCAGGCCCTGCAGTGGACCATCACTTACCCCGATCGCGTGCGCCATTGCCTGGCCATCGCCTCGGCCCCCAAGTTGTCGGCGCAGAACATCGCCTTCAACGAAGTGGCGCGCCAGGCGATCCTGACCGACCCGGACTTCCACGGCGGCTCGTTCCAGGAAGCCGGCGTGATCCCCAAGCGCGGCTTGATGCTGGCGCGGATGGTCGGGCATATCACCTACCTGTCCGACGATTCCATGGGCGAGAAATTCGGCCGCGGCCTCAAGAGCGAGAAGCTCAACTACGACTTCCACAGCGTCGAGTTCCAGGTGGAAAGCTACCTGCGCTATCAGGGCGAAGAGTTCTCCGGGCGGTTTGACGCCAACACCTACCTGCTGATGACCAAGGCCCTGGACTACTTCGACCCGGCCGCCAACTTCGACGACGACCTGGCGAAAACCTTCGAGGGCGCGTCGGCCAAGTTCTGCGTGATGTCGTTCACCACCGACTGGCGCTTCTCGCCGGCCCGCTCGCGGGAACTGGTGGATGCCTTGATGGCGGCGAAGAAAGACGTCTGCTACCTGGAAATCGATGCTCCGCAAGGCCACGACGCCTTCCTGATCCCGATTCCTCGTTATCTGCAGGCGTTCAGTAACTACATGAACCGCATAACTCTGTGAGAACGCCATGAGAGCCGACCTGGAAATCATCCAAGACTGGATACCCGCCGGCAGCCGCGTGCTCGACCTTGGCTGCGGCAATGGCGAACTGCTGAGCTGGCTGCGCGACAACAAGCAAGTCACCGGCTATGGCCTGGAAAACGACCCGGACAACATCGCCGAGTGCGTGGCCAAGGGCATCAACGTGATCGAGCAGGACCTGGACAAGGGCCTGGGCAACTTTGCCAGCAACAGCTTCGACGTCGTGGTGATGACCCAGGCCCTGCAGGCGGTGCATTACCCGGACCGCATCCTCGACGAAATGCTGCGCGTCGGCCGCCAGTGCATCATCACCTTCCCCAACTTCGGTCACTGGCGCTGCCGCTGGTACCTGGCCACCAAGGGCCGCATGCCGGTGTCGGATTTCCTGCCGTACACGTGGTACAACACGCCGAACATCCACTTTTGCACCTTCGAAGACTTCGAAGCCCTGTGTGGCGAGCGGGAAGCCAAGGTGATCAACCGCCTTGCCGTCGATCAACAGCACCGCCACGGCTGGGCGAGTAAACTATGGCCCAACCTGTTGGGTGAAATCGGGATCTACCGGGTCAGCAGCCCGGGCCTGACAGACCACAAGATCGCCGTCTAACTATTTTCGAGGAAGACGAATATGAGACGCCTGGCTGTATTTCTACTCACCGCGTGCCTGGGCGTCAGCGCCATGGCCGCCGATGCCATCGACAGTAAGCGCCAGAAGGAATTTGGCGATATCACCGTACACTACAACACCTTCACCTCCAGCTTCCTGCAACCCGATACGGCCCAGGCTGTCGGCGTGGTACGCAGCAAGAACAAGGGCTTGATCAACGTGACCGTGATCAAGGGCGTGACGCCCGTGACCGCGCAAGTGACCGGCACGATCAAAGACCTGAGCGGCAGGAGCGAAATCCTGACGTTCAAGCAGATTACCGAAAAAGGTGCGATCTATTACCTCGCGCCCTACAACGTGCCGCAACAGGAAGTGCGGGTTTTCACCATCAACGTTGAAACCGGCGGCAAGGCCCATGGTTTCCAATTCAACCAGGAACTGTTTCCGGCGGACTGATGAACCTGACTCAACTCGTGCTGGCCAGCCATAACGCCGGCAAACTCAAAGAACTCCAGGCCATGCTCGGCGAGTCCGTGCAACTGCGCTCGATCGGCGAGTTCAGCCAGGTCGAGCCCGAAGAAACGGGCCTGTCGTTCGTCGAGAACGCCATCCTCAAGGCGCGCAATGCCGCGCGCCTGTCCGGCCTGCCGGCGCTGGCGGACGACTCGGGCCTGGCGGTGGACTTCCTCGGCGGCGCCCCCGGTATCTATTCGGCGCGCTATGCCGACGGCAAAGGCGACGCGGCGAACAACGCCAAGCTGCTCGATGTGCTCAAGGACGTGCCGGATGCCGAGCGTGGCGCGCAGTTCGTCTGCGTGCTGGCCCTGGTGCGGCATGCCGACGATCCGTTGCCGATCCTCTGCGAAGGCCTGTGGCACGGGCGCATCCTGCATGCAGCCAGCGGCGCGCATGGGTTTGGCTACGACCCGCTGTTCTGGGTGCCGGAGCGCGATGTCTCCAGCGCCGAACTGAGCCCGGCCGACAAAAACCAGATCAGCCACCGCGCCCGCGCCATGGCTTTGCTGCGCCAGCGCCTGGGCTTGAAATGACCCAGAACACCTCCGCGCAGCCGCTGATCCACGGCGGCGCGCAAACACCACGGGCGACCCTGCCCCATCTGCCGCCCCTGGCGCTGTACATCCACATCCCGTGGTGCGTGCGCAAATGCCCTTATTGCGACTTCAACTCCCACACCGCCAGCCCTGTGTTGCCGGAAGAAGAGTACGTCGATGCGCTGCTGGCCGACCTCGATCAGGACCTGCACGCGGTTTATGGCAGGGAACTGAGTTCGATCTTCTTCGGTGGCGGCACGCCGAGCCTGTTCAGTGCCGCCGCGCTGGGCCGTCTGCTCAAGGGCGTGGAAGCGCGCATCCCGTTTGCCGACGACATCGAGATCACCCTGGAAGCCAACCCGGGAACGTTCGAGCAAGAGAAGTTCGTGGCGTACCGCAAGCTGGGGATCAATCGCCTGTCCATCGGCATCCAGAGCTTCCAGCAGGAAAAACTCGCGGCCCTGGGCCGTATCCACAACGGCGATGAAGCCGTGCGCGCCGCCGGCATGGCGCGCCAGGCCGGGTTCGACAATTTCAACCTGGACCTGATGCATGGCTTGCCCGATCAGTCCCTGGACGACGCCCTGAGCGACCTGCGCCAGGCCATCGCGCTCAAACCGACCCATTTGTCGTGGTACCAACTGACCCTGGAGCCCAACACCGTATTCTGGAACCAGCCGCCGACGCTGCCGGAAGACGACACCCTGTGGGATATCCAGGAAGCTGGCCAGGCGCTGCTGGCCGAACACGGTTACGCGCAATATGAAGTATCGGCCTATGCGCAACCGGGGCGAGCGGCGCGACATAACCTCAACTACTGGAGCTTCGGCGACTTCATCGGCATCGGTGCTGGCGCCCATGGCAAGCTCAGCCACCCGGACGGGCGCATCGTCCGCACCTGGAAGACCCGCGCACCGAAGGACTACCTCAACCCGGCCAAAAGCTTCCTGGCCGGCACGAACGCGCTGACCAACGAAGAGCTGCCGTTCGAGTTCCTGATGAACGCCCTGCGCCTCACCGAAGGCGTCGACGCCAAGCTCTACGCCGAACGCACCGGGCTGGCGCTGGCAAGCCTCGCGCAAGGCCGCACCGAGGCAGAACAAAGTGGCTTAATGCAGGTCGAACCGTCACGCCTGGCGGCCACCGACCGCGGGCAACTCTTTCTCAATGACCTGTTGCAGAAGTTTTTGAGCTGATCGCTCTTAAGGAAATCGAATGGATTTGGTACTCGACCTGCTCGCCACCGTATCCCGCTGGAGCCGCAGCAACCTATCGGAAATCTCCCTGGCCCTCGTCGGCTGCCTGTTGGTGCTGTTCGGCGCCGATATCAAAGGCTGGGTCGAAGCCCGCCTGGGCAGCATCGCCGGCGCCTTGCGCGTACCGTTGATGGCCCTGCTGTGCATGATCGGCAGCGGCGCCGCGCTGATCTACGCCACGCCGTGGATTGTGCGGGGGCTGAGCCAGTTCAATAACTACAGCCTGGCGCCGGTATTGGTGGTGGTGCTGGTATTGATCGGCGTCGTCGCCGACCGCCGCTGATCCCAAACCCAACACAAAACCAATGTGGGAGGGGCTTGCCCCCGATAGCAGAGTGTCAGTCAACCACTCTATGACTGACCCACCGCTATCGGGGGCAAGCCCCCTCCCACATTTTTTGACCGCATTCCAAGTTACTGGCTGATCAGTCGACTTTCTCGAACTTCAGATCCCACACCCCATGCCCCAACCGCTCGCCGCGGCGTTCGAACTTGGTGATCGGGCGCTCGGCCGGGCGTGGTACGCATTTGCCGTCTTCGGCCAGGTTGCGGTAGCCAGGGGCGACGTTCATCACTTCCAGCATGTATTCCGCATAGGGTTCCCAGTCGGTGGCCATGTGCAAGATACCGCCGACTTTCAGCTTGCTGCGCACCAGTTCCGCGAAAGACGCCTGGACGATGCGGCGCTTGTGGTGACGGCTTTTGTGCCATGGATCGGGGAAAAACAGCATCAGGCGATCGAGGCTGTTGTCGGCGATGCAGCGGTTGAGCACTTCAATCGCGTCGCAGTCGTAGACCCGCAGGTTGGTCAAACCCTGGGTCAGCACGCCATTGAGCAGCGCGCCGACACCCGGGCGATGGACTTCCACACCGATGAAATCCTGTTCCGGCGCGGCGGCGGCCATTTCCAGCAGGGAGTGGCCCATACCGAAGCCGATTTCCAGGGAGCGCGGGGCCGAACGGCCGAACACTTGGTCATAGTCCACCGGCGCGTCGGCCAGGGGCAGGACGAACAGCGGCGTGCCTTGCTCCAGGCCCTTTTGCTGGCCTTCGGTCATGCGACCGGCGCGCATCACAAAGCTCTTGATGCGGCGGTGCTTGGACTCGTCGCCCTGTTCCACGGTGTTCGGCGTTTCGTTTGATTCAGTCATCAATGGCTCTTACTTGATCAGACCATCCAGCGGCGAGGAGGCGCTGGCGTAGAGTTTTTTCGGCATGCGCCCGGCGAGGTAGGCCAGGCGGCCCGCGACGATGGCGTGTTTCATGGCTTCGGCCATCATGATCGGCTGTTGGGCATTGGCGATGGCCGAATTCATCAGCACCGCTTCGCAGCCCAGCTCCATGGCGATGGTCGCGTCGGAGGCAGTGCCCACGCCCGCATCCACCAGCACCGGGATCTTGGCTTCTTCGAGGATGATCTGCAGGTTGTACGGGTTGCAGATCCCAAGGCCAGTGCCGATCAGGCCGGCCAGCGGCATCACGGCGATGCAGCCGATTTCGGCCAGTTGGCGGGCGATGATCGGGTCATCACTGGTGTAGACCATCACGTCGAAGCCTTCCTTGACCAGGGTTTCGGCGGCCTTGAGGGTTTCGATCACGTTGGGGAACAGGGTTTTCTGGTCGGCCAGCACTTCCAGCTTCACCAGGTTGTGGCCGTCGAGCAGCTCACGGGCCAGGCGGCAGGTCCGCACGGCTTCGATGGCGTCGTAGCAGCCGGCAGTGTTCGGCAGGATGGTGTAGCGGTCCGGCGGCAGGATATCCAGCAGGTTCGGTTCGCCCGGGTTCTGGCCGATGTTGGTGCGGCGCACGGCCACGGTCACGATCTCAGCGCCCGAGGCTTCGATGGCCAGGCGGGTTTCTTCCATATCGCGATACTTGCCGGTGCCTACCAGCAGACGGGACTGGTAGGTACGACCGGCCAGGACGAAGGGCTTGTCGCTACGAACGATGCTCATGGGAAATCCTCGAAGTGGGGTGAGGTTCTGCAGAATCCGGGGTGGCGCGCCTGGGCGCCGGACGACTAGCCGCCGCCGATGGCGTGGACCACTTCGACCTGGTCACCTTCGGTGAGCGCAGTCTCGACGTGTTGGCTACGCGGGACGATATCCTGGTTGAGCTCCACTGCGACGCGACGCCCGGTCAGGTCCAGACGGGTCAGCAGGGCCGCAACGGTTTCGCCGTCGGGCAGTTCAAAGGGTTCGCCGTTCAACTGAATGCGCATGCCATGGGCCGCCATCGTTTTTAGGGGCAAGCATTCTAGCCCGATTGGCGTAGCTGGCCCAAGACCCTTTGATCAGCAGCGCGCTTCAGGCCGCCTGCTGCAAGCGCCACGCCGCCAGCCCCAGGAGGAACCAACCGAGCAGAAACGCCAGGCCACCGAACGGCGTGATGATGCCGAGCTTGCTGATGCCAGTCATCGTCAGCACGTACAGGCTGCCGGAGAACAGCAGGATGCCGACGACGAACGACACGCCCGCCCACGTGACCAGGCGGCCAGGCAGGTGCGCCGCGAGCAACGCCACGCCGAACAGCGCCAGGGTGTGGACCAGTTGGTAGGTCACGCCGGTATGGAAAATCGCCAGGTACTCGGCGCTCAGGCGGTTTTTCAAGCCGTGAGCGGCGAACGCACCGAGGGCGACACCGGTGAAGCCGAAAAAAGCAGCCAGCATCAGAAAGCCACGCAGCATGAGGAACTCCAGTCAGACTCATTGGGCAGGGTCTGTATAATGGCCCGCTCAACGGGTTCGGCCAAGCCATCTCTATGCTGCGTGTCCTCTTCAGTCGTTTTCTCAAAGCCGTGAAATGGTTTGCCATCGGCAGCGTGTTGCTGGTGCTGCTGTTTCGTGTCGTACCGCCGCCGTTCACGGCGCTGATGGTGGAGCGCAAGATCGAATCCTGGTTTGACGGCGAACCGATTGACCTGCAGCGCACCTGGGTGCCGTGGGATGAGATCTCCAACGACCTCAAAGTGGCGGTGATGGCGGGTGAAGACCAGCGCTTCCCACAACATTGGGGCTTCGATTTCGGCGCGATCCAGGCGGCGCTCCTGCACAACGAGCGCGGCGGCTCGATCCGCGGCGCCAGTACGCTGAGCCAGCAGGTATCGAAGAACCTGTTCCTGTGGTCCGGCCGCAGTTATCTGCGCAAGGGCCTGGAGGCCTGGTTTACCGGGCTGATCGAGGTGCTGTGGCCCAAGCAGCGGATCCTTGAGGTGTACCTCAACAGCGTGGAATGGGATGAAGGGGTGTTCGGTGCGCAAGCGGCGGCGCAGCATCACTTCGGGGTGAGTGCCAAGGCGCTTTCTCGGCAGCAGGCCAGCTACCTGGCGGCGGTGCTACCCAATCCTCGGGTATGGAGCGCCAGCCATCCAACGGCCTATGTGGCACGGCGGGCGGCATGGATTCGCCAGCAGATGAGCCAGCTGGGTGGGGATGGCTATCTGGTTGAGTTGAACCATTCGCGCAAGGCGCCTTGGTCCGACTGACACAACACAGAAATAAATGTGGGAGGGGCTTGCCCCCGATAGCAATGGATCAGTCACCTTGATGTCGACTGACACTCAGCTATCGGGGGCAAGTCGAATCGTCGCACCGCCCCTCCCACAGTTTTAAGCGGCGATCGACAGCTTCAGCTTGTTCATCGCGCTTTTCTCAAGCTGACGAATCCGCTCAGCCGACACGTTGTACTTCTGCGCCAGGTCGTGCAGCGTGGCTTTTTCTTCGGCCAGCCAGCGCTGGTAGAGGATGTCACGGCTGCGGTCGTCCAGCACTTCCAGCGCTTCGTGCAGGTTGTGGTTGGAGTTGTCGCTCCAGTCGGCGTCTTCCAGTTGACGCGCCGGGTCGTACCGGTGGTCTTCCAGGTAGTTGGCCGGCGATTGGAAGGCGCTGTCGTCGTCCGCTTCAGCGGCCGGGTCGAAGGCCATGTCATGGCCGGTCAGGCGGCTTTCCATCTCGCGCACTTCACGCGGCTCCACACCGAGGCTTTCGGCCACGCGGTGGACTTCTTCGTTGTTCAGCCACGCCAGGCGTTTTTTCTGGCTGCGCAGGTTGAAGAACAGCTTGCGCTGGGCCTTGGTGGTCGCGACTTTCACGATGCGCCAGTTGCGCAGGATGAACTCGTGGATTTCCGCCTTGATCCAGTGAACGGCGAACGACACCAGGCGCACACCCATTTCCGGGTTGAAGCGCTTCACTGCCTTCATCAGGCCGACGTTGCCTTCCTGGATCAGGTCAGCCTGGGCCAGGCCGTAGCCGCTATAGCTACGGGCGATATGTACGACAAAACGCAGGTGGGCGAGCACCATCTGCCGAGCCGCCCCCAAATCCTGCTCATAGTAGAGACTCTCGGCCAGTTCACGCTCCTGCTCCGGTGTCAGCAATGGAATGCTGTTGACCGTGTGCACATAGGCCTCCAGGTTCGCACCCGGGACCAAGGCATAAACAGGTTGCAAAGAAGTGGTCATACGAAAAAACCTCCGACTCACATAACTCGTGCAGTTCAGCACTGCGAAAATTGACCGGGAACCGTAGGACAAGTTCCCTAAACCACTGATACGGTCAATACAAACGAAACCACATTAATCTGACATTAACTACTTCGGTGCCAACTCACGTAAATGCCGTGCGACCGCAATCCACGCACCGATATACCCCAACAAGACCGCGCCAAGCAAGAGCGACAGACCATCGGCGACCGGCACCCCGGCCAATGCGAAATCACTGCCGTACAAGCCGGCCAGCCCGATGACCGCGTCGTTCAGCCAGTCCAGGCCGAACGCCAACAAGCCCCAGGACAAAATCCCCGCACCGAAGCCATAAAGCGCGCCCATGTACAGAAAAGGACGACGCACATAGCTGTCCGTGCCGCCGACCAGTTTAATCACTTCTATCTCGGTGCGACGGTTTTCAATATGAAGACGAATGGTATTACCTATCACCAAAAGTAATGCAGACACCAACAACACCGTCAGGCCGAACACAAAGCGGTCGCCCAGCTTGAGGATCGCCGCCAGGCGCTCTACCCAGACTAGATCAAGTTGCGCCTGTTGCACCTTGGGCATCTCTGCGAGTTTTTGTCGCAGGGCTTCCAGGGCCGGTTTGTCGACTTCATTCGGCGTCACCAGCACCACGCCCGGCAGCGGGTTCTGCGGCAGCTCCTTGAGCGCTTCGCCCAGGCCGGACTGTTGCTGGAATTCCTCGAGGGCCTGATCGCGGCTGATGTACTCGGCATCCGCCACGCCCGGCAGGTTCTTGATCTCTTCGCGCAGGGCCTCGCCGTCTTTGGCGCTGGCATCCAGGTTCAGGTACAGCGAAATCTGCGCGGCGCGCTGCCAGGAACCGCCCAGGCGCTCCACATTATTAAGCAGCAGCGACAAGCCCATGGGCAGGCTCAAGGCCACGGCCATCACCAGGCAGGTGAAAAAGCTGCCGATCGGCTGCTTGCCCAGGCGACGCAGGCTGTCGAGCAGGCTGGCACGATGGCTTTCGATCCAGGCACGCAGCAGCGTGGCGAAATCCGGGCCGTCGTCTTCGTCGTGTTTTTTCTTTTTCGGTTGCGGGTCGGCCGGTTTCGGCGCCACGCGCTCGGAAACCTTGGGGCTGCGTGTCGCACTCATACGCCAGCCTCCCCGTCGCCGATCAGGCGACCGCGTTGCAGGGTCAGCATGCGATGGCGCATGCGCGCGATCAGTGCCAGGTCGTGACTGGCAATCAGCACGCTGGTGCCCAGGCGGTTGATATCTTCGAACACGCCCATGATCTCGGCCGCCAGGCGCGGGTCGAGGTTACCGGTGGGCTCGTCCGCCAGCAGCAAGGCCGGGCGGTGGACGATGGCGCGGGCGATGCCGACGCGCTGTTGCTGGCCCGTGGACAGGTCGCCGGGGTAGAGGTCGGTCTTGTCCGACAACGCCACGCGCTCCAGCGCCGAGTCCACGCGCTTGATGATTTCGGCCTTGGACAGCCCAAGGATCTGCAACGGCAACGCAATGTTATTGAACACCGTGCGATCGAACAGCAACTGGTGGTTCTGGAACACCACGCCGATCTGGCGGCGCAGGAACGGAATCTGCGCATTGCTGATGGTGGCCAGATCCTGGCCGGCCAGCAGCAGCTTGCCGGTGGTCGGGCGTTCCATGGCCAGCAGCAGGCGCAACAGGGTACTTTTGCCGGCACCCGAATGGCCGGTGACAAACAAGAATTCGCCGCGACGCACTCGAAAACTCAGCTCATGCAAGCCGACATGCCCATTGGCATAGCGTTTACCGACCTGTTCGAATCGAATCATGAACGCTCCCGCTCGGCAAACAGTGCCTGGACAAAGGGTTCGGCTTCAAAGGTGCGCAGGTCGTCGATACCTTCACCGACGCCGATATACCGAATCGGCAACCCGAACTGCTTGGCCAGGGCGAAGATCACGCCGCCCTTGGCCGTGCCGTCGAGCTTAGTCAATGCCAGGCCGGTCAGTTGCACCGTCTGGTGGAATTGTTTGGCCTGGCTGATGGCGTTCTGGCCAGTACCGGCGTCAAGCACCAGCAGCACCTCGTGCGGAGCCTCGCCGTCGAGCTTGCCGATCACGCGGCGCACTTTCTTCAGCTCTTCCATCAGATTGTCTTTGGTGTGCAGGCGACCGGCGGTATCGGCGATCAGCACATCAATGTTGCGGGCCTTGGCGGCTTGCACGGCATCGAAGATCACCGAAGCGGAATCGGCGCCGGTGTGCTGGGCGATGACTGGGATCTTGTTGCGCTCGCCCCAGACCTGCAACTGCTCGACGGCGGCGGCGCGGAAGGTGTCGCCGGCGGCGAGCATGACTTTCTTGCCTTCCAACTGCAGCTTCTTGGCCAGTTTGCCGATGGTGGTGGTCTTGCCGGCGCCGTTGACGCCGACTACCAGGATCACGAACGGCTTCTTCGGAGTAATCACCAACGGCGCTTCGACCGGCTTGAGCATCGCGGCCAGCTCGGCCTGCAGGGATTTGTACAGCGCATCGGCGTCGGTCAACTGCTTGCGCGCGACCTTCTGGGTCAGGCTCTGGATGATCACGGCGGTGGCTTCGACGCCCACGTCGGCGGTCAGCAGACGGGTTTCGATGTCTTCCAGCAGTTCGTCATCGATGGTCTTCCGGCCCAGGAACAGGCTGGCCATACCTTCGCCGATGGTCGCGCTGGTTTTGCTCAGGCCTTGCTTGAGACGGGCGAAGAACCCGGTTTTGCTCGGTTCGGCGGCAACCACGGGCGACGGCGCGATCACGGCGGGCGCCGCGGCCACAACAGGCGCGGGAGTCGGCTCGACCGCCACCGGCTCAACCTGCGGAATCGGCGGCGTCACATGCTCGGCCTGCACATCTTCGACCAGTGCCACGGGCTCTTCGGCCACCGGCAGTGCCAGCCACGGTTTGTGCTCAGGCTCGGCTTGCGCCACCGGCGCGGTCGGTTCGGCGCCTACCAAGGGCTCAGGGATTGGCTCAGATTGAACCTGCGGCTGTTCGACGACGGTTTCCTGCGGCTTTTTGCGCAGCCATCCGAACAGGCCTTTTTTCTCGCCAGCCGCAGCTGGACTCTTCTTGTCGTCGTTGGAACCAAACATGGAGGACGGCTATCTCAAGGTAGCGACGCGCCAAGGGCGCCTCGGTAAATAAAAATTCGATGCAGAACAGACTGCTTTAACGCTCGCTCGTTCATGCGCAACATTTTGTAAGGCGTAAATAAAGGCCTCAACAAATCGATTCAATATGGAATTGAAGCGACAACATCGGCGAAAAGCTGAAGATTGTCGGGGAAAATCACCCTCTACTTCAATATTCCTACGACTGGGTCCGGAACAAGATGACTGCCGCAGTGGCCGTCCCCAAATCGGATCAGTATCCTAGCACCTCCTCGCCCGCCGACGCTAAGACCAAGCGGGCAGCCCAACAGGTTTAAAAACGAATGAATGCTCTAGCCCGCCGCGCCGCAGGCCTGCTGCTCAGCACAGTTTGTCTGCCCCTCTCAGCCTTGGCTGCCGACCCACAACCCACCCATGAATTCACCCTGGATAACGGCCTCAAAGTGGTCGTGCGCGAAGACCATCGCGCGCCGGTGGTGGTTTCCCAGGTCTGGTACAAAGTCGGTTCGAGCTACGAAACCCCGGGCCAGACCGGTTTGTCCCACGCCCTGGAACACATGATGTTCAAGGGCAGCTCCAAGGTCGGCCCCGGCGAAGCCTCGCTGATCCTGCGCGACCTTGGCGCCGAAGAGAACGCCTTCACCAGCGACGACTACACCGCCTACTACCAAGTGCTGGCGCGTGACCGCCTGGGTGTCGCCTTCGAACTCGAAGCCGACCGCATGGCCAGTCTGCGCCTGCCGGCCGACGAGTTCAGCCGCGAAATCGAAGTCATCAAGGAAGAACGCCGCCTGCGCACCGACGACAACCCGATGTCCAAGGCCTTCGAGCGCTTCAAGGCCATGGCCTTCCCGGCCAGCGGCTACCACACGCCGACCATCGGCTGGATGGCCGACCTCGACCGCATGAAGGTCGAAGAACTGCGCCACTGGTACCAGTCCTGGTACGTGCCGAACAACGCCACCCTGGTGGTGGTCGGCGACGTGACCCCGGACGAGGTGAAGAACCTGGCCCAGCGCTACTTCGGCCCGATCCCCAAACGTGACGTGCCACCGGCGAAGATCCCGCTGGAACTGGCCGAGCCCGGCGAGCGCCTGCTGACGATGCATGTGCAGACCCAACTGCCGAGCGTGATCCTGGGCTTCAACGTGCCCGGCCTGGCCACCGCGCCAGACAAACGTTCGGTACAAGCCCTGCGCCTGATCTCGGCCCTGCTCGACGGCGGCTACAGCGCGCGCATTTCGGAACGGCTCGAACGCGGTGAAGAGCTGGTCTCCTCCGCCTCCACCAACTACGACGCCTACACCCGCGGTGACAGCCTGTTCACCCTGAGCGCCACACCGAACCAGCAGAAGAAAAAGACCATCGCACAAGCCGAAGCCGGCCTGTGGCGCCTGCTGGAAGAACTCAAAGCCAAGCCGCCGACCGCCGAGGAGCTGGAGCGTATCCGCGCCCAGGTCATTGCCGGCCTGGTCTACCAGCGCGACTCGATCACCAGCCAGGCGACCGCCATCGGTTCCCTGGAAACCGTCGGCCTGTCCTGGAAACTGATGGACACCGAACTGGCCGACCTGCAAAGCGTGACCCCGGACGATATCCAGAAGGCCGCACGTACCTATTTCACCCGCGAACGTCTCAGCGTCGCCCATGTCCTGCCTGAGGAGACCGCTCATGAGTGATCGCAAAAGCAGCCGCCTGATCCTGCCCGGCCTGATCGCCGTCACCCTGATCGCGGCGAGCGCGGTGTATTTCCTGCGCCCAAGCGAATCCGTCGCCAGCCCGGCGCTGGAAAAAGCCCAGTCGACCCACACACTGCAATCCCTGGCGGAACTGGACGGCAAGGCGCCGACCAACCGCAAGCTCGACGTGCAGACCTGGAACACCTCCGAAGGCGCCAAGGTGCTGTTCGTCGAAGCCCACGAACTGCCGATGTTCGACATGCGTATCCTGTTCGCCGCCGGCAGCAGCCAGGACGGCAACGTCCCCGGCGTGGCGCTGATGACCAACGCCATGCTCAACGAAGGCGTGCCGGGCAAGAATGTGAGCCAGATCGCCAGCGGCTTTGAAGGCCTCGGCGCGGACTTCGGCAATGGCGCTTACCGCGACATGGCGCTGGTGTCCCTGCGCGGCCTGAGCGACAGCGACAAGCGCGACGCCGCCCTGGCACTGTTTGACCAGGTGATCGGCAAACCGACCTTCCCCGCCGACTCCCTGGCGCGCATCAAGAACCAGATCCTCGCCGGCTTTGAGTATCAGAAGCAGAACCCCGGCAAACTGGCGAGCCTGGAGCTGTTCAAGCGCCTGTACGGCGATCACCCGTATGCTCACCCGAGCGAAGGCACGGCCGAGAGCGTTCCGAAAATCACCCAGGCACAGTTGCAGGCATTCCACGCCAAGGCGTATGCCGCGGGTAACGCTGTGATTGCCGTGGTGGGCGACCTGACCCGCGCCGAGGCCGAAGCCATGACCGCCAAGGTCTCGGCCTCGCTGCCCAAAGGCCCGGCCCTGGCGAAGATCGCCCAGCCGACTGAGCCCAAGGCCGGTTTGAGCCATATCGAGTTCCCGTCCAAGCAGACGCACCTGCTGTTCGCGCAACTGGGCATCGATCGCGCCGACCCGGACTACGCCGCCCTGTCCCTGGGCAACCAGATCCTCGGCGGCGGGGGCTTCGGCACCCGCTTGATGAGTGAAGTACGCGAGAAGCGCGGCCTGACCTACGGCGTCTACTCCGGTTTCTCGCCGATGCAAGTGCGCGGTCCGTTCATGATCAACCTGCAGACCCGCGCGGAAATGAGCGGCGGCACCCTGCGCCTGGTGGAAGACGTGCTGGCCGACTACCTCAAGACCGGCCCGACGCAAAAGGAGCTGGATGACGCCAAGCGCGAGCTGAGCGGCAGCTTCCCGCTGTCCACCGCGAGCAACGCCGATATCGTCGGGCAGCTGGGCGCCATGGGTTTCTACAACCTGCCGCTGAGCTATCTGGAAGATTTCATGAAACAATCCCAGGCCCTGACCGTAGAACAGGTCAAAGCGGCTTTGAACAAACACCTGAGCGCCGACAAGATGGTCATCGTGACCGCCGGCCCGACGACTGCGCAAAAGCCACTACCGCCCCCCACTGATAAACCTGCCGAGCAGCCGCTCGGGGTTCCGGAGCATTAATGGCCAGTTCATCTCGCCCGAAAAAACCTGTCCACAACGTGCATAACGGTGTGGGCCAACTGCGCATCATTGGCGGTGAATGGGGCAGCCGCAAGCTCAGCTTCCCCGACGTCGTGGGCCTGCGCCCAACGCCGGATCGCGTGCGTGAAACCCTGTTCAACTGGCTGGCACCCTACATCGCCGGGGCCAAGGTACTCGACCCGTTTGCCGGCAGCGGCGCGCTGTTCCTCGAGGCGCTGTCCCGTGGCGCGGCCCAGGCACAGGCGCTGGATGCCAGCAATGTGGCGGTGTCCAGCCTCAAGGAACACCTGGGCACCCTGCGTTGCACCAACGGCCAGGTGCAGACCGCCGACGCGCTGCGCTACCTGGAAACCCAGGCCGCCAGCGAATACGACGTGGTGTTCCTCGACCCGCCGTTCAACCAGAACCTGCTGCCGACCGTGTGCGCGTTGCTGGAAGAGCGCCAATGGCTGGCGCCGGACTCGTGGATCTACACTGAAAGCGAAAGCGCGCCATCCAGCCTGGGCCTGCCCGGCAGCTGGCGCCTGCACCGGGAACAGAAATCCGGGCGGGTGTATTACGCATTGTGGCAACGTTCGGTACAGCCCTCGGCCTGAACGGGCTTTTGTGGCGAGCAAGCTCGCTCGCCACAGTGAGTCCGCGTGCCACAGAGAGTGTCATGACCCCCTCTTCAGACCTGTTCAAACCCGCCTTCGGCCTCGGCAACCCTCATCTGCAAACGTTGTGGGGGCCGCTGTGGCGCCCGACCACGCATCTCGAACGCCCACGCGAACGCCTGTGGCTGGACGACGGCGACTTTCTCGACCTCGACTGGCATGGCCCCCATGACGCGCACGCGCCGTTGGTGCTGGTACTGCATGGGCTGACCGGTTCGTCCAACTCGCCTTACGTGGCCGGCCTGCAAAAAGCCCTCGCCGCCCAGGGCTGGGCCAGTGCGGCCTTGAACTGGCGCGGATGCTCGGGCGAGCCGAACCTGTTGGCGCGCAGCTACCACTCGGGCGCCAGCGAAGACCTGGCGGCGGCGATTGCCCATCTGCGCGCCAAGCGGCCGTTGGCGCCGTTGTATGCGGTGGGTTATTCCCTGGGGGGCAACGTGCTGCTCAAGCATTTGGGCGAAACCGGCGCGAATTCGGGGCTGCAAGGCGCGGCGGCGGTGTCGGTGCCGTTTCGTCTGGATCAGTGCGCCGATCGCATCGGCCTGGGCTTTTCGCGGGTGTACCAGAAGCACTTCATGCGCGAGATGGTGGCGTACATCCGCGTCAAGCAAAGCCGCTTTTTACAGGATGGTCGTGCTGAAGGGCTTAAGGCCCTGGAGGCACTCGGGTCTCTGGAGAAGATGCACACGTTCTGGGACTTCGACGGCCGGGTCACCGCGCCGCTGCATGGTTTCCTCAGTGCCGAAGACTATTACCGCCGCGCGTCGAGCCGTTACTACCTGGGCGATATCCGCACGCCGACCCTGATCATCCAGGCGGCCGATGACCCGTTTGTCTTCGCCCATAGCCTGCCCGAAGCCAGCGAGTTGTCGGATTGCACCGAGTTCGAATTGCTGGCCAAGGGTGGGCATGTGGGGTTTGTCGACGGTTCGCTGAAGCGCCCCGGTTACTACCTGGAGCGGCGGATTCCGCAATGGCTGCTGACACAACCCCGTTAAACAAGGTGGGTTTACACGCAGGACAACTCAGTCGCCCGTCGCGATTTCCCGCGTCGGATCGGTAATCCACTCGCTCCACGATCCCGCATACAACTTGCCCAACGGGTAACCCGCCAGGCTCAGGGCGAACAGGTTATGGCACGCCGTCACGCCCGAACCGCAATACGCCACCAGTTCATCCGGCGAACGGCCTTGCAACTGGGCGGCGAAGCGCTGCTTGAGCTGCTCGGCCGACAGGAAACGCCCATCGCTGCCCAGGTTTTCGGTGAACGCCGCACATTGCGCGCCGGGAATGTGCCCGGCAATCGGGTCGATAGGCTCGACATCGCCGCGAAAGCGCGGCTGGGCGCGGGCGTCGATCAGGGTCAGGCCCGGTTGGCCCAGGCGTTTTTGCAGCTGCTTGGCATCCAGCAGCAGGCGATTGTCCGGCGTGCCGACAAAGGTGCCGCGCTCGATCACCGGCGCATCCAGGCTTAACGGGAAGCCGGCCGCGTGCCAGGCCTTCAAGCCACCGTCCAGGATAAACACGCCATCACGCTTGCCCAGCCACGCCAGCGACCACCAGGTGCGGGCGGCATAAACACCCGGGCCGTCGTCGTAGAGCACCACATCGGTATCGGCATTGATGCCCCAGGCACGCAGTTGCTCGGCGAGCGTCTGCGCCTGCGGCAACGGGTGACGCCCGGTCACGCCCTTGGTCACCGGCCCACTGAGATGGCGCTCCAGGTCGGCATATTGCGCGCCTTCGATATGCCCTTCGGCGTAGCTGCACATTCCGTAGTCCGGGTCTTCCAGGGCAAAGCGGCAGTCAAGTATCACCAGAGCGCCGCGCTGTTGGCGCTCGGCCAGTTGCTGGGGGCTGATCAGTTGGGCAAGTGGCATGACAGACTCCTGTGAACAAATTCGGGAAAGATCCTACTTCACTTCTTCCAGTGCCTGGTTCAACGGCACGTAAAACTCTTTGAACAGTGCATCCACCGCCGCTTTGGCCTGCGGCGTGACAAACCCCGCTTCCAGCACCAGCACCTGATACACCCCGCGCTTGATCGCTTCGGCGCTCAGATGCGTGGATTTTTCATTGGTGGTACACAAAAACCGCACCCAGGAGGTAAGGATGATCCAGGCGTTGAGGGTCAGCGCCTCGGTTTGCACCGGGTCCATATTGAGAATGCCGGCATCGACAAACCCCCGGTAAATGGCGCCACCCTGAATCAGGCAACGCTGGGAAAAGCGCCGGTAGCCGGTGGCCAGTTCCGGGTCGCTCTCCAGCAGGTGTTCGAGGTCACGGTGCAGGAAACGGTAGCGCCACATGCCGGCCAGGACCGCCTGCAGGTAGAAGCGCTTGTCCTCCACCACCATGGTGCGACCCTGGGGCGGGCGCAGGAAACTGTCGACCAAGGCTTCGTATTCGCGAAACAGCACGGCGATGATCGCCTGCTTGTTGGGGAAGTGGTAGTACAGGTTGCCCGGCGAAATTTCCATATGGGCGGCGATATGGTTGGTGCTGACACTGCGCTCGCCCTGCTGGTTAAAAAGCTCCAGGCTGGTTTGCACAATGCGCTCGCTGGTCTTTACTCGTGGTGCCATAGGGGATCAGCTTCTGTACACGTGATCGACCATCTTACGGCCTAACCTTGCCGGGATAAATCCAGTTGTGGCTGCAATGCCATTTGACAATTTAGAGCAATAACTCTAAAAATCCAGGCAGACCAATAACAATCCGGGACTGCACCATGTCTGCCAACGTTGCCTACCCGCAAGATTCCCAGACACTGGATCAACTCCAGGGCCTGTTCGACGCCCAACGCCGCGCCTATGCCGCCAACCCGATGCCGCCTGCCGCGCAACGCCAGCAATGGCTCAAAGCCTTGCGCGAAGTGCTCAGCGACGAACGCCAGGCGCTGATCGACGCGATCAGCCAGGACTTCAGCCATCGCAGCGCCGACGAAACCCTGTTCGCCGAACTGATGCCCAGCCTGCATGGCATTCACTATGCGAGCAAACACCTCAGTGGCTGGATGAAACCTTCCCGCCGTGCTGTAGGCATTGCCTTCCAGCCCGCCTCGGCCAAAGTCATCTACCAACCGCTGGGCGTGGTCGGGGTGATCGTGCCCTGGAACTACCCGCTGTACCTGGCCATCGGGCCATTGGTGGGTGCGTTGGCCGCGGGCAATCGGGTGATGCTCAAACTCAGCGAATCGACCCCGGCCACCGGCGAACTGCTCAAGACCCTGCTGGCGAAGGTCTTCCCCGAAGACCTGGTGTGCGTGGTGCTGGGCGAGGCCGACGTCGGCATGGCGTTTTCCAGGCTGCGCTTCGATCATCTGCTGTTCACCGGCGCCACCAGCATCGGTAAACATGTGATGCGTGCGGCGGCCGAGCATCTGACCCCGGTGACGCTGGAACTGGGCGGCAAATCGCCGGCGATCGTTTCCGCCGATGTGCCCCTCAAGGACGCCGCCGAACGCATCGCCTTCGGCAAGGCCCTGAACGCCGGGCAAACCTGCGTGGCGCCGGACTACGTGCTGGTGCCGGAAGATCGCGTCGAGGGTTTCGTCGAGGCCTACAGCAAGGCGCTTCGCGGTTTTTACCCGACTCTGGCCAACAACCCGGACTACACCGCCATCATCAACGAACGGCAACTGGCCCGGCTCAACGCCTATGTGAAGGACGCCACCGACAAGGGCGCCACCCTGATCCCTCTGTACGACCAGGGCCAGGCACGCCGCATGGCCCACAGCCTGCTGTTGAATGTCAGCGATGAAATGACGGTGATGCAGGACGAAATCTTCGGCCCGGTGCTGCCGATCGTGCCTTATCGCGGCATCGACCAAGCCTTTGCCTACATCAATCAGCGGCCTCGCCCACTGGCCCTGTACTACTTCGGCTACAACAAGCGCGAACAGAACCGCGTACTCCACGAAACCCACTCCGGCGGCGTATGCCTGAACGACACGCTGCTGCATGTGGCTCAGGACGACATGCCTTTCGGCGGCATCGGCCCGTCGGGCATGGGCCACTACCACGGCCATGAAGGGTTCCTCACGTTCAGCAAGGCCAAGGGCGTGCTGGTCAAGCAGCGCCTGAACGCCGCGAAGTTGATCTACCCGCCCTACGGCAAATCGATCCAGAAGCTGATCCAGAAGCTGTTTATCCGCTGATACCGCCACCCTCGGGATAACCATAACAATGAACCCTAGCCTGACTGATTCACCCGCGCTGTCGCGGCGCGGCGTCCTGAAAATCGGCCTGTGCGCCAGCGCCTTCCTGGCCACCGCCGGGCTGGGCGCGAGCCTCAGCGGTTGCTCCAGCAGCACTCCGGCCAGCGGCTTTGCCCTGTTGCGCAGCAGCGACTTGCCGTTTCTGCGCGCGGTGATCCCGGTGCTGCTGGAAGGCGTGGCCAGCGCCCAGGAAGTCGCCAGCGGGATTGAAGACACCCTGAAAAAACTCGACTACAGCCTGCAGCACCTGTCGCCGGAGATGTTCAAGCTGACCCAGCAATTGTTCGACGTGCTGGGCATGGGCATCACCCGCGGCCCACTGACCGGGATCTGGGGCAGTTGGGAAAACGCCAGTGGCGAACAAATCCGCAACTTCCTGCACCGCTGGGAAAACAGCTACCTGAACCTGCTGCGCATGGGCCAGGGTTCGTTGCTCAAGCTGGTGATCATGGCCTGGTACTTCCGGCCGGCGTCGTGGGCCCATTGCGGCTACCCCGGGCCGCCGAAGATCTGATTCGCATCCCCCCAATAAAAACAAGAGACGACCCCGATGCCTGTACCCGATCTGTTCCGCGACGGCCTGGCCCGCGGCTGGAAAACCCACAATGGCGCCGCCCTCGACCGCGACCTGACGCTGGAAGCCGACGTAGCGATCATCGGCAGCGGTGCCGGCGGCGGCACCTCTGCCGAAATCCTCAGCGCCGCCGGCTACAAAGTGCTGCTGATCGAAGAAGGCCCGCTCAAGACCAGCAGCGATTTCAAGCTGCTCGAAGACGAGGCCTACGCCAGCCTGTATCAAGAAGGCATCGGCCGCATGAGCAAGGACGGCGCCATCACCATCCTGCAAGGCCGGGCCGTGGGCGGCACCACGCTGATCAACTGGACCTCCAGCTTCCGCACCCCGGACGCCACCCTCAGCCACTGGGCCAGCGAATATGCGGTCAAGGGCCACAGCAGCGCGGACATGGCGCCATGGTTCGAAAAAATGGAACAGCGCCTGGGCATCGCTCCCTGGGCCATGCCGCCCAACGCCAACAACGACGTGATCCGCAAAGGCTGCGAACAGTTGGGCTACAGCTGGCATGTGATCCCGCGCAACGTGCGCGGCTGCTTCAACCTGGGTTATTGCGGCATGGGTTGCCCGGTCAACGCCAAGCAGTCGATGCTGGTAACCACCATCCCCTCCACCCTGGAGAAAGGCGGCGAGCTGCTGTACCTGGCCCGCGCCGAACGCCTGGTCTACAGCGGCGACCGCATCAATAGCCTGGAATGCGTGGCCATGGACGAACGCTGCGTGGCGCCGACTGGACGCAAGATCACGGTCAAGGCCAGGCATTACGTGCTGGCCGGCGGCGGCATCAACAGCCCGGCGCTGCTGATGCGCTCGGCCGCCCCCGACCCGCATTCGCGGCTGGGCAAGCGCACCTTTTTGCATTTGGTGAACTTCTCCGCGGCGCTGTTCGACGAGGTGATCAACCCGTTCTATGGCGCGCCGCAGTCGATCTATTCCGATCACTTCCAATGGCTGGACGGCACCACCGGCAGAATGTCGTACAAGCTCGAAGCGCCGCCGCTGCACCCGGCGCTGGCCAGTACGCTGCTCGGTGGCTACGGCACCCAGAACGCTCTGGACATGAGCCAATTGCCACATACCCACGCAATGCTCGCCCTGCTGCGCGACGGCTTCCACCCCGACAGCCCCGGCGGCAGCGTGGAACTGCGCGGCGACGGCACACCGGTGCTCGATTACCAAGTTTCGCCTTACGCCTGGGACGGCCTGCGCCGTGCGTTCCACAGCATGGCCGAGATCCAGTTCGCGGCGGGCGCCAAGTCGGTCAAGCCGCTGCATCATGATGCGCGCTACGTGAAGACCTTGGCCGAAGCACGCAGCCTGATTGACGGCCTCAACCTGGAATTGCACCGCACCTGCCTGGGCAGCGCCCACGTGATGGGCGGCTGCGCCATGGGCGAAGAGCCGAAAAATGCGGTGGCCGACAGCCTCGGTCGCCATCACCAGTTGCGCAACCTGTCGATCCACGACGGTTCGCTGTTCCCCACCAGCATTGGCGCCAACCCGCAGTTGTCGGTGTACGGATTGACCGCGCAACTGGCGAGCGCATTGGCCGAACGTCTGAAAACGGCATGAAAAAACAGGCTATTTCGCGGGTCTATCTGCATAAGTCGACTTGGCCGACCGGGACGGCTGCGATACCATCCGGTTCCCCAACGGACTCCGCCAGGACGACGCGATGAACCGAGTGTTGTACCCAGGTACCTTCGACCCGATTACCAAAGGCCATGGCGATCTGGTCGAACGCGCCTCGCGCTTGTTCGACCATGTGATCATCGCGGTCGCTGCCAGCCCCAAGAAAAACCCGCTGTTTCCCCTGGAACAGCGCGTGGAGCTGGCGCGCGAGGTCACCAAGCACCTGCCCAACGTCGAAGTGGTGGGTTTCTCGACGCTGCTGGCACATTTCGCCAAAGAGCAGAACGCCAATGTGTTCCTGCGCGGCCTGCGCGCGGTATCGGACTTCGAATACGAATTCCAGTTGGCCAACATGAACCGCCAACTGGCGCCGGACGTGGAAAGCCTGTTCCTCACGCCGTCGGAGCGTTATTCGTTCATTTCCTCGACGTTGGTCCGTGAAATCGCGGCCCTGGGCGGGGATATCACCAAGTTCGTGCATCCGGCCGTGGCTGATGCGCTGACCCTGCGCTTCAAGAAGTAAGACCGCTCACTCGGCGCCCGCTCGCACTGCGGGCGCCAATGCGGCACAATTGCGCGCATTAGTTTTCCAGATGCCTTGGCTGACTGCCCTGGCAGGAGTTTCCATGTCCTTGATCATCACCGACGATTGCATCAACTGCGACGTCTGCGAACCCGAGTGCCCGAACGCCGCGATTTCCCAAGGCGAAGAGATCTACGTGATCGACCCCAACCTCTGCACCCAGTGCGTCGGCCACTACGACGAACCGCAGTGCCAGCAGGTGTGCCCGGTGGATTGCATTCCACTGGATGAAGCCCATCCGGAGACTGAAGCGCAGTTGATGGAGAAATACCGGAAGATTACCGGTAAGGCTTGAGCCTGGTGGCGTCTGTGAAGGCCTCATCGGGGGCAAGCCCCTCCCACATTTGAATGTATTCACACATCAAAATGTGGGAGGGGGCTTGCCCCCGATGGCGATATCAGCCTTCACACAACAGTCAGCTCTGGCACTTAGGGCAAAACACACTCGCCCGCTGCCCCAGCACCACATTGCGCAACTCGCTTCCGCAGACCTTGCACGCCTCGCCGCCCCGGCCGTAGACGAACAGTTCCTGCTGGAAATACCCCGGCTGCCCGTCGCCACCGATAAAGTCGCGCAAGGTGGTGCCGCCGCGCTCGATGGCGGCCGCCAGAATGCGCTTGATCTCGATCGCCAGCTTCAGATAGCGCCCGCGTGAAATGCCACCGGCCTCGCGGCGCGGATCGATCCCCGCCGCGAACAGCGCTTCGGTCGCGTAGATATTGCCCACGCCCACCACCACCGCGTTGTCCATGATGAACGGTTTGACCGCCATCGAACGCCCACGGGACAGTTTGAACAGGCGCTCGCCATCGAACAGGTCGGTCAACGGCTCCGGCCCCAGGCGGATCAGCAGTTCGTGGTTATGCGGGTCCTGGCTCCAGAGCATCGCACCAAAACGCCGAGGGTCGGTGTAGCGCAGGGCCAGGCCCGACTCCAGCTCGATGTCCACATGCTCATGCTTGGCCGCCGGCAGGCCGACTTCCACCAGGCGCAGGTTGCCCGACATGCCCAGGTGGCTGATCAGGGTGCCCACTTCGGCGTTGATCAACAGGTACTTGGCCCGCCGCTCCACCAGCACGATGCGCTGCCCGGACAGGCGTACATCGAGGTCTTCCGGGATCGGCCAGCGCAGGCGTCGCTCGCGCACCACGACGCGGCTGACCCGCTGGCCTTCCAGGTGCGGCGCAATCCCGCGCCGAGTGGTTTCGACTTCTGGTAACTCGGGCATGTGTGCCTCGTGAGGTAAGGGTCAGTGCGCGCCCAGTTCGCGGATCGACAACTTCATGCTTTCGAAGTCGTAGTCCGACAGGCCCACGTAGTCCAGCACCAGATGGCCAATCGCGTCCCACTCATAGTCGACCGGCTGGTTGCCCAACACCCGGTACGACGCGCAGATGTGCTCGGCCATTTTCAGGATCGCCAGCAGGTTCTTGAGCTGCGGATTGCGCGGCGACTCATCGCTGAAGATCGCCAGGGCGTTGTGATGGTTGGCAATGGCGTCGGTCACATGCTCCGGCAGGCGCCAGGACTTGGCGGTGTAATAGCCGACCACCGCATGGTTGGTGTTGAACGCATTGTTTTCGGTGTCGACCACTCGGCAGTCGGCACCGGCATTGGCGTAGGACTCTTCGAGCACCGCCATGTAATTGGGGAAGCGCTTGAGCATCAGCGGTACGCCGCAATCGTGGAACAGCCCCAGGGCATAGGCTTCGTCCACCGCCTGGGCGCCGGTGCGCTTGGCCAGGGTGAGGCAGGTCATGGCCACGTCCTGGGCGGTGTCCCAGAAACGGTTGAGGGTGACGATGGTGTCGTCGCTCATCTCGCCCTTGATCGACAGGGCGTTGATCAGGTTGATGATCGAACGGCTGCCCAGCAGGTTAACGGCGCGCTGGATCGAGGCGATCTTGTTGCTCAGGCCGTAATACGACGAGTTGACGATCTTCAGCAGCGCGCCGGACAGGCCCGGGTCCTGGGAAATCAACCGCGCGATCACTTCCAGGTCCGGGTCGGGCATGTACTGTTCCATCTGCAAATCCACCATGATTTGCGGCTGAGGCGGCACACTGATGCCTTGCAGGGCCAGCTGGATCTGTTCGGCGGAAAGCTCTTGGGACATAAGTACACACTCTGGGCGAGAGGGGGATTCTAACCCCGATGGGAAGCTGACCGACACCTCAAAAAACCAAATGGCACTCCTATCAAATGGACGCCACAGCACGCGCCCCCCCTGCAACCCATCAGGCCAAGCCACGAAATGTAATGCAACACGGTATACTCCCGCTCTTTTTTCCGGAGCGACGTCATGTCCCTGCCAAGCCTGCGTCTCAAAGCCAACGCCGATCGTCGTTTGCGCAACGGCCACCTGTGGGTCTACAGCAACGAAATCGACGTGGCCGCCACCCCACTCCACGGCTTCCAGGCGGGCGACCAGGCCATCCTCGAAGCGGCCGGCGGCAAGACCCTGGGCATCGTGGCCATGAGCCCGAACAACCTGATCTGCGCGCGCCTGCTGTCGCGTGACATCAAGTTGCCTTTGGACAAGTCGCTGCTGGTACACCGCCTGAACGTCGCCCTGTCCCTGCGCGACCGTCTGTTCGACAAGCCGTTCTACCGCCTGGTCTACGGCGATTCCGACCTGCTGCCGGGCCTGGTGGTCGACCGTTTCGGCGACATCCTGGTGGTGCAGATCGCCTCGGCGACCATGGAAGCGCATAAAGAAGACGTGATCGCCGCCCTGACCCAAGTGCTCAAGCCGAGCGGCATTCTGTTCAAGAATGACTCCGCCGCGCGCGACGCCGAAGGCCTCAACCGCTACGTCGAAACCGTGTTCGGCCTGGTGCCGGAGTGGGTCGCGCTGGAAGAAAACGGCGTGAAATTCGAAGCCCCGGTGATCCAGGGCCAGAAAACCGGCTGGTTCTATGACCACCGCATGAACCGCGCACGCCTGGCCCCGTATGCCAAAGGCAAGCGCGTCCTCGATCTGTACAGCTACATCGGCGGCTGGGGCGTGCAAGCCGCGGCCTTCGGCGCCACTGAAGTGTTCTGCGTCGACGCCTCGGCCTTCGCCCTCGACGGCGTCGAGCGCAACGCCGCGCTGAACGGCGTCGCCGAGAAAATGACCTGCATCGAAGGCGACGTCTTCGAAGCCCTCAAAGAGCTGAAAGCCAGCGAAGAACGCTTCGACGTGATCGTCGCCGACCCACCGGCCTTCATCAAACGCAAAAAAGACATGAAAAACGGCGAAGGCGCCTACCGCCGCCTCAACGAGCAAGCCATGCGCCTGCTCAGCAAGGACGGCATCCTGGTCAGCGCCTCGTGTTCGATGCACCTGCCGGAAGACGACCTGCAGAACATCCTGCTGACCAGCGCCCGCCACCTGGACCGTAACATCCAGATGCTCGAACGCGGCGGCCAGGGCCCGGATCACCCGGTACACCCGGCGATTGTTGAGACGCGCTACATCAAGAGCATCACCTGCCGGTTGCTGCCAAATAGCTAAAGACCAAAACCGTCCCCCTGTAGGAGCGAGCTTGCTCGCGAAGAACGCATAGACGACGCGAGCTACCTGATAGCGCTGCGTTATCGTTGACGTTCTTCGCGAGCAAGCTCGCTCCTACAAGGGGGAAGAGGTCACAACCAGATGGCGTCCCATAGCGGGTACTGGCCGATATGCTCGACCAGCCCTGCACGCAAGGGATTGGCCACGATATAGCGGGCCATTGCTTTCAAATCTTCCTCCCGACGCAGTGCGCGGTCGAAGTAACCTTTTTGCCATAGGGTCCCGAACGAACACCTGGCCTGGTTGATGGCACGGGCACTTCGCGACTTGGTGATTCGCATCAGCCTTGGCAAGTCGCCGTTATGCAACTCGACCAGCCAATGGAAATGGTCAGGCATGACCACCCAGGCCAGCGAAGTCGCCTCACCCTCGTCCTGAGCCTGCCTGAACTCACTGACAAGCAGGCGGCCGATGCGCCAGTCCTGAAAGACCGATTGCCGTTGATGGGTAACCGCAGTGATCAGGTAAATCCGGCCCGACTCCGAACAGCGCCCGATGCGCAGCCGATGTGCACGTTGCTGGGTGGACATTCCTTCGTCCTCTTCTGTGAGTGGAAGAGAAACGGTAGGCGCAGCGACGTCAACCGGCCTCTAAACAGTGGTTCTGAATATGTCCCCTCCCTGTAGGAGCGAGCTTGCTCGCGAAAAGCGTCAACAATAACGCCGTACTATCAGGAGGCCCGTGTCGCCTGTTCGTTTTTCGCGAGCAAGCCCGCTCCTACATCAGATTGGTTGATCCGGGCGTGCGTCGCCACGGCGCTTTTCGCCATTCCCTCCAGCCGCCAGCGGTGTAGAATCGGCCTATTCATCGCCAGTCATCCCCCGGCGGGTTTATGAGCTCGAGGCCAAAACGCACGGCGATCCCGTAACGTTTGCGGCAACGTCCGGACACCACGGCCATTTTTCGGGTGTTCCAGACGTCCATAGAAGCTCACTCCCCTTAGCACCTGATTAGTTTTGATTAGCCGCCCGGAGGGCTCAAATGCCAGATTACCGCTCGAAAACATCCACCCATGGCCGCAACATGGCCGGCGCCCGCGCACTGTGGCGTGCCACGGGGATGAAAGATGACGACTTCAAGAAGCCGATCATCGCGATTGCCAACTCGTTCACCCAGTTCGTCCCCGGCCACGTCCACCTCAAGGACCTGGGCCAACTGGTCGCCCGCGAGATCGAACGCGCCGGCGGTGTCGCCAAAGAATTCAACACCATTGCCGTGGACGACGGCATCGCCATGGGCCATGACGGCATGCTGTATTCCCTGCCGAGCCGCGAGATCATCGCCGACTCCGTGGAGTACATGGTCAACGCCCACTGCGCCGACGCCATCGTGTGCATCTCGAACTGCGACAAGATCACCCCTGGCATGCTGATGGCCGCCCTGCGCCTGAACGTCCCGGTGATCTTCGTCTCCGGCGGTCCGATGGAAGCCGGCAAGACCAAACTCGCCTCCCACGGTCTCGACCTGGTCGATGCCATGGTCATCGCCGCCGATTCCAGCGCTTCTGACGAGAAGGTCGCGGAATACGAGCGCAGCGCCTGCCCGACCTGCGGTTCGTGCTCCGGCATGTTCACCGCCAACTCGATGAACTGCCTGGTCGAAGCCCTGGGCCTGGCCTTGCCGGGCAACGGTTCCACGCTGGCCACCCACAGCGACCGCGAGCAACTGTTCCTGCAGGCCGGCCGCACCATCGTCGAGCTGTGCAAGCGCTACTACGGCGAGAACGATGAGTCGGTGTTGCCGCGCAACATCGCCAACTTCAAGGCGTTCGAAAACGCCATGACCCTGGACATCGCCATGGGCGGTTCCACCAACACCATCCTGCACTTGCTGGCCGCGGCCCAGGAAGCCGAGATCGATTTCGACCTGCGCGACATCGACCGTCTGTCCCGCCATGTGCCGCAACTGTGCAAAGTCGCGCCGAACATCCAGAAGTACCACATGGAAGACGTCCACCGCGCCGGCGGGATCTTCTCGATCTTAGGTTCCCTGGCGCGCGGCGGCCTGCTGCACACCGACCTGCCGACCGTACACAGCAAGTCCCTCGCCGAAGGCATCGCCAAGTGGGACATCACCCAGACTGACGACGAAGCCGTACACACCTTCTTCAAGGCCGGCCCGGCGGGCATCCCGACCCAGACCGCGTTCAGCCAGTCGACCCGTTGGGACACCCTCGACGTCGACCGTGAAAACGGCTGCATCCGCAGTGTCGAGCACGCCTATTCGAAAGAAGGCGGCCTGGCCGTGCTGTACGGCAACATCGCCCTCGACGGCTGCGTGGTGAAAACCGCCGGTGTGGACGAGTCGATCCATGTCTTCGAAGGTCGCGCCAAGATCTACGAAAGCCAGGACAGCTCGGTACGCGGCATCCTCGCCGACGAAGTCAAAGAAGGCGACATCGTGATCATCCGCTACGAAGGCCCGAAAGGCGGCCCGGGTATGCAGGAGATGCTCTACCCAACGTCGTACCTGAAATCCAAAGGCCTGGGCAAAGCCTGCGCGCTGTTGACCGACGGCCGTTTCTCCGGCGGCACCTCGGGCCTGTCCATCGGCCACGCTTCACCTGAAGCCGCTGCCGGCGGCGCGATTGGCCTGGTACAGGACGGCGACAAGGTACTGATCGACATTCCGAACCGCTCGATCAACCTGTTGATCAGCGACGAAGAACTGGCCGCGCGCCGGGTCGAGCAGGACAAGAAGGGCTGGAAGCCGGTGGAGAAGCGTCCGCGCAAGGTGACTACTGCGTTGAAGGCTTATGCGTTGCTGGCGACCAGTGCCGACAAGGGTGCGGTGCGTAACAAGGCGATGCTCGACGGTCTGTAAGGCCCGCCCATGAAAATGCCCCGCCAGGTGCGGGGCATTTTTTTTGCTGGGAGAAAACCTCAATAACCATGAGGATCAAATGTGGGAGGGGGCTTGCCCCCGATGGCAGAGTGTCAGTCGATACATCCACAGCTGACCCACCGCTATCGGGGGCAAGCCCCCTCCCACAGCTTGACCGTGTGAACCCAATCAAGTGTGGGAGGGGGCTTGCCCCCGATAAGCAAGCGACTCGGTCTTACTGGATCTCATCCGGCTTGACGATCACCCAGTTCTTGTCCGCCGTCACCGGCAAGCCTTCCTTGGCCTGGGCGGCCGCGTGTTTGGCCATCATGCCGTTGAGCTGGGTCATGTACTTGTCTTTGCGGTTGACCCACAGGTGAATGCCGCCCTTGGCCACGTCCACATCGTGGAACAGCATGTAGCCGTCGCTGGTCGGGGTATCGCCGCCGACGATTACCGGCTTTTTCCATTCGTCGATGTAGGTCAGGATCGCGGCGTGCTTGCCGGCCATCCAGGTCGCCGGGGTCCACAGGTAGGGGGTCAATTCCAGACCGAGGTTGGCTTTTTCGTCGTATTTGCCGGCCGTGATCTGCTTGCGTGCGGTGGTCAGTTCGCCGGTCTTGCGGTCCTTGAGCAGGGTGCTCACGCCGATGACGTTCTGCGGTTTGACGTTGTAGCCGTACTTCGGATCGGCAGCGACCATGCGTACCAGCTCTTCCGACGCGGCGGTCATCACATACACCTCGATGCCGTTTTCCATCAGCTTGTTGTACAGCTCAGCCTGGCCGGTGAAGACTTTCGGCGGCTGGACTTCGGAGTTCTTCACCGCGTCGCCTTCGAAATAGCTGACCGGCACTGGCTTGCCGGAGGCCATCAACTCATCGACCTGGACCTTGAGTTCCTTGAGGGTAAAACCTGCAAACACCTGGGCCACCCACGGGTAGCAGACCATGTCATCCACTTCGCAGAGGCGATAGTAGTAACTGAACAGACTTTCCTTATGGTCGGCGGTGTCTTTGAAGGGCATAAGCTTGAGCGACGGGTCGAGGCTGTCGCGGGTGATCAGGCCCTTGTTTTCCATGTAGGGCAGCAGGGACTCTTCGAGGTCGTAGCGGTAGCTGGTGTTGTCCATGTCGAACACCGCGAAGTTACCCTTGTTGGCGTTGGCGGCGATCATTTCGTTCAGTTGCTTGGCGGCCGGGGCCGGCCAGTGTTTCAACTCGGTGGCGGCGAACGCCTGGCCGGCAAGTGCGAGGCAGAATGCGGCGGATACCAGTAGTTTCGGCGCGAACTTCATAGGCGTTGTCTCCCTGAGTGAAAGACATCGACGCTAACAAATCCCTGTGACAGTTTTCGCCCGGTCGCGACCGCTTGCGTTCTGATTCCGCCATTGCCATGCGCCTGAGCGCCAACTACTTATTCCAAAAACGACAGATACCATTCCATATTGGTATTAAATCAATATATATCAAGCTGTTAGGCTTCCCGGTTCGCAATCGCAGGCTCACGCGATTGGCAACACTCTCAACGGAGCTTCAATGAATCTGCCCCTGATTCTCAACTTACTGGTGTTCGTGGCCCTGTTGCTGGGCCTGGCACAAACCCGTCGAACGAACTGGAGCCTCGCCAAGAAAGTCCTGTTCGCCCTGATACTCGGCGTGGCGTTCGGTACGGCCTTGCACGCCATTTACGGCGATGGCAACCCGGTCCTCAAAGCCTCTATCGGCTGGTTCGATCTGGTCGGCAACGGTTATGTGCAGTTGCTGCAAATGATCGTGATCCCGCTGGTGTTCGCTTCGATCCTCAGCGCCGTGGCACGTCTGCACAACGCCGCGTCCCTGGGCAAGATCAGCTTCCTGACCATCGGCACCTTACTGTTCACCACCGCGATTGCGGCGCTGATCGGCATCGGCCTGACCAACCTGTTCGGCCTCACCGCCGAAGGCCTGGTGGCCGGCACCCAGGAAATGGCGCGCCTGCAAGTGATCCAGAGCGACTACGCGGGCAAGGTCGCCGACCTGAATATCCCGCAGTTGCTGTTGTCGTTCGTGCCAGCGAATCCGTTTGCCGACCTGGCCCGCGCCAAGCCGACCTCGATCATCAGCGTGGTGATCTTCGCCGCCTTCCTCGGCGTGGCCGCGCTGCAACTGCTCAAGGATGACGTGGAAAAGGGCCAGAAAGTGCTCAACGCCATCGACACCCTGCAAGCCTGGGTGATGCGCCTGGTGCGCCTGGTGATGAAACTCACGCCCTACGGCGTATTGGCGCTGATGACCAAGGTGGTCGCCGGTTCCAACCTGCAAGACATCATCAAGCTCGGCAGTTTTGTCGTGGTCTCGTACCTGGCGCTGGGGCTGATGTTCGTGGTGCATGGCCTGCTGCTGTCGCTGGCCGGGATCAACCCGCTGCGCTTCTTGCGCAAGGTCTGGCCGGTGCTGACGTTCGCCTTCACCAGCCGCTCCAGCGCGGCGGCGATCCCGCTGAGTATCGAAGCGCAGACCCGCCGCCTGGGCATCCCGCACGCCATCGCCGGTTTCGCCGCCTCGTTCGGCGCGACCATCGGCCAGAACGGTTGCGCCGGTCTCTACCCGGCAATGCTGGCGGTGATGGTCGCGCCGACGGTCGGCATCAACCCGTTGGACCCGCTGTGGATCGCGACCCTGGTGGCGATTGTGACCTTGAGTTCGGCGGGCGTTGCCGGCGTGGGCGGCGGGGCGACGTTTGCCGCGCTGATCGTACTGCCGGCGATGGGCTTGCCGGTGTCACTGGTGGCGCTGCTGATTTCCGTGGAGCCGCTGATCGACATGGGCCGTACCGCGTTGAACGTGAACGGTTCGATGACAGCCGGGGCGATTACCAGCCAGATCATGCAGCAGACCGATAAAGAACGGCTGAATGCGGATGAGCATGCGGAGTTGGCGCAGGCCTGATAGACCGCTATCGGGGGCAAGCCCCCTCCCACACTTGATCGCATTCACCCGGTCAAATGTGGGAGGGGCTTGCCCCCGATGCTTTTAGGCTTTTTCCCAAACTTCGAAGTTGTAAGCCGGCTTGTCACCTTCGGCTGGGTTCTGCAGATTGGAAACCAACTTCCACTGGTTCTCATCAAACGCCGGAAACCACGCATCCCCTTCCGGGCTCAGCGCCACCCGCGTCAGGTACAGGCGATCCGCCTGTTCCAGCCCCTGTGCATAAAGCTGCGCGCCGCCGATCAGCATCAGCTCATCCACGCCCTGCTCCAGGGCCCACGCTTGCGCGCGTTCCACCGCCGCTTCAAGCGACGGAAAAACTTCCGCACCTTCCAGCGCCAGGTCGGTCTGACGACTGACCACAATGTTCAAGCGCCCCGGCAGCGGTCGGCCCAGGGAATCCCAGGTCTTGCGCCCCATGATGATCGGCTTGCCCAGGGTGGTGGCCTTGAAATATTTGAAATCCCCCGGCAAATGCCAGGGCATGCTGTTGTCGATGCCGATCACACGGTTTTCACCGAGGGCTGCGATCAGGCTTAGAGGGAGAGTTTTTTTCATGGCGACGAGAATACCAGAGCCACGCGAAGCGTACCCCAACCGGCTGCACAGCGGTTATGCTCCAGGCTCACTGACACAACAGGACGGCGCGTGACTGCACTGACCCCCCTGCAAACACTCTGGCTGACGGAAACCGTGCGCCTGCGCGAAGAACACGCCGGCCCGCTGGAAGATCAGCAAGCCAATCGCCTGGCCCGCACGGCCGGCGGCGACCTGTCGACGCGCATTCAACAGCGCGCCCTGCACCTGGCAGAGCGCGATGGGCTGACAACCGCCCTCATCCGCTGGCTGCAAGGTGCGCGTTTGGCCCTGATACTGCTGGCGATAGTCGCGGTGATCAGCGGTGCGGGCCTGGCCTTTGCTGCGCTGGGTAACGGCTTGACCCCGGTGAATGTGTTCTGGGCGCTGGGCAGCCTGCTCGGCTTGAACCTGATCCTGCTGATCAGTTGGGCATTGGGCCTGTTGTTTGCCGGAGAACACAGCGCCAGCCTCGGCCGGCTGTGGTTGTGGCTCAGCGAAAAATTCGCGCGTGACGCCAAAGCCGCGCAACTGGCGCCGGCGTTGCTGCTGCTATTGCAGCGCCAGAAGCTCAATCGCTGGGCCGTCGGGGTGCTGGTCAACAGCCTGTGGTTACTCGCATTGCTCAGCGCGCTGGCGATCCTGCTGACACTGCTCGCCACCCGGCGCTACGGTTTTGTGTGGGAAACCACCATCCTCGGCGCCGACACCTTCGTCGCCGTGACCCAAGCCCTCGGCGCCCTGCCCGCCCTGCTTGGTTTCAACGTCCCCACGGTGGAGATGATCCGCGCCAGCGGCGATTCCGCCCTGAACATCGACAGCGCCCGCCAGGCCTGGGCTGCCTGGCTGGTGGGCGTGCTGCTGATCTACGGCCTGTTGCCGCGGTTGATCCTTGCCCTGCTGTGCCTGTGGCGCTGGAAACGCGGGCGCGCCGCCCTGCGCCTGGACCTCAACCTGCCCGGCTACAGCCAACTGCGCGAACGCCTGATGCCAAGCAGCGAACGGCTTGGGGTCAACGATGCGGCACCGGAGCAGTTGCACGCCGTCAGCGGCGGCGTCAGCGAACTGCACAGTGACGGCGCGCTGGTGGTCGCCATCGAACTCGACGACCAGCACCCGTGGCCGCCGAAGCTGCCGGGCAACGTGCAGAACGCCGGCATCCTCGACAGCCGCGAATCACGCCACAAACTGCTGGAACAACTGACCCGCTTCCCGCCAGCGCGCCTGGCCATCGCCTGCGACCCGCGCCGCTCGCCCGACCGGGGCAGCCTGGCGCTGATCGCCGAACTGGCGCGCAGCGCCAGCGCCACCCGCGTGTGGCTGCTGCAAGCGCCACCCGGCCAGGCGCTGGACGCCGAACGCCTGGGCGATTGGCACGCGGCGCTGCAACAACTGGAGCTGCCCTTCGCCGATTGCGCGCCGTTGAACTGGCTGGAGAGCGGCCATGACTAAACCCCTGAAACTCGCCGTGGTCGGCCACACCAATGTCGGCAAGACCTCGCTGCTGCGCACCCTGACCCGCGATGTCGGTTTCGGCGAAGTCTCCCACCGCCCCAGCACCACGCGGCATGTCGAAGGCGCGCGCTTGTCGGTCGAGGGCGAAGCCCTGCTGGAACTCTACGACACCCCCGGCCTGGAAGATGCCATCGCCCTGCTCGACTATCTGGAGCGCCTCGATCGCCCCGGCGAACGCCTCGACGGCCCGGCACGCCTGGCGCGCTTCCTGGAAGGCAGCGAAGCCCGCCAGCGTTTCGAACAGGAAGCCAAGGTGCTGCGCCAACTGCTGGCCTCCGACGCCGGCCTGTATGTGATCGACGCCCGCGAGCCGGTGCTGGCCAAGTACCGCGACGAACTGCAAGTGCTGGCCAGTTGCGGCAAACCGTTATTGCCCGTGCTCAACTTCGTCAGCAGCAACGATCATCGCGAACCGGACTGGCGCGAAGCCCTGGCCCGCCTCGGCCTGCACGCACTGGTGCGGTTCGACAGCGTCGCGCCGCCGGAAGACGGCGAACGCCGCCTGTATGAAAGCCTCGCCCTGCTGCTGGAAAACGCCCGGCCCCAACTGGAACGGCTGATCCTCGACCAGCACGCCCAACGCCAGGCCCGCCAGCAAAGTGCCGCGCGGCTGATCGCCGAACTGCTGATCGACTGCGCCGCGTGCCGGCGCAGCGTGGTCACTGAAGAGGAACCGCAAGCCATCGGCGATTTGCGCAAGGCCGTGCGCCAGCGCGAGCAGCGTTGCGTGGAAGCCTTGCTCAAGCTGTTCGGCTTCCGCCCGCAGGACGCCGCCGCCAGCGACTTGCCGCTGCTCGACGGGCGCTGGGGCGATGACCTGTTCAACCCGGAAACCCTCAAGCAACTCGGCGTGCGCGTCGGCGGCGGGATTGCCGCCGGCGCGGCCGCCGGTGCCGGGGTCGACCTGCTGGTGGGTGGGTTGACCCTTGGCGCCGCCGCGCTGGCGGGCGCCATTGCCGGTGGCGCGCTGCAAACCGCGCGCAGCTATGGCGGGCGCCTGCTGGGCAAGATCAAGGGCCAGCGCGAGCTGACCGTCGACGACAGCGTGCTGCGCCTGCTGGCCCTGCGCCAACGCCAATTGCTCAAGGCCCTGAACCTGCGCGGTCATGCGGCGATGCACAGCATCAAGGTCGACACGCCGCAGGACAAGACCTGGCGCGAAGGCAAGCTGCCCGATGCCCTGCACAAGGCCCGCGCCCACCCGCAGTGGTCGTCCCTCAACCCCCACGCCAAATTGAGCCAGGCCGAGCGCCAGGAGCAGGTCGAAGCCCTGGCCGCCCGGCTCGATGAAGCCTGACCCCGCTTATTGACGCGCGTACCACTCAAAGCCCAGAAAGGTCGTACACAACGTGCGGATCAGCTCTTTATCGGCCTTGTCCGCAATACCGTCGCGGTCGATGTCACTGTTGGTAAACGATTCCAGCACCCCGTCGCCATCGCCGTCATAGGCGGCGGCCTTGTAGATCAGCGAGCCCTTGCACTGCGGCGCCGTGCGCTCTTGGAATTCCAGCTTGACCGCGTTGGGCGTGCCGGCCTTGGCGTAATGATCGACGTACAGCGTCAACGTGCGCTGCCAGTGGCTGCGCCGATTGAACCAGTTCAACTTCAAAAAGCAGTCGGCGAAAGTGTCCACCCGCTGTTTTTCCAGCCGACAGGGACGGGTGACGGGGTTGAGGTCGTCCGCCCATTGCAGGTCGACCCGGCCGTCCGCGCTCATGTCCACGGCGAAGATCTCGTGGATCAGTTCATCGGGGCAGCCAGCCTGCTGCTTATAGAAGTGCAGGATGACTGTGTCCGCCCGACCGTTGCCGCTCATGTCCTGGGCCGTCACTTTTAAGTAGCGCATCAGCGTTGCTCCTTGGATTGAAGAAGCAAGCCACCTTAGTGATCCGACCTCAGGGGCTCTAGGCGGCGCATCTGCGTTTGGCGTAAGGCCAATCTACGCAACCAGTAGCCGCGCGGCCTTGGCCTTGAGTACCTGCAGATCGAGCACCGGCACCTGCGCTTGCTTGGCCTGTTCGTCCCAGTGGCGCAGACGCAGGCTGATGGCGTAGAGCGGGTCTTGCTCGAACGCCCGCGCTTCGTCAGGCGTCATTGCCCCGCCTTGATACGCCAGCGTGCGGCGGCTGGCTTCGCTCAACCGGGCGTAGTAGTCCGGCTGGCTGAAGGTCAGGTAGCGCTTGGCCTCGACGTGATATTCCACCAGCCGCGCCAGGCGCTCGCTGAAACCGACGCGGCGCAGGTAATCGGCGCCCAGCCGCTCATGGCTGACCACGCCATAGCCGCCCATGTTCGCACCGCCCTGGCCGCAGAGATGGCCGATATCGTGGAAAAACGCGGCCAGCACCACTTCATCGTCGAAGCCTTCGGCCATGGCCCACTGCGCGGCCTGGGACATGTGTTCGAGCTGCGACACCGCCTCGCCGATGTAATCCGCCGTGCCGTGTTGCTCGTACAGGCCGAAAACCTCGGCAATCACCTGCTGCGGATTCATCATGCCGCCCCCCACAGTGCGCTGATATTACGCTCGCCCAGCGCCGGCCCCACGCTCATGCCCACGCCGGTATGCATCAACGCGGCGCTGACGCCGGGCGCCACGCGCAGGAACGAGAACGGCACCCGCCCACGTGCGCCGTAGACGCCCTGCCAACGCTCGACCACCTGGACCTTGCAACCCAGGGTCTGCTCGGCCAGTTCGAGCATCCAGTCATCGACCTGCTCGGCGTTGAACGGCGACGCATCGCGGCCGTAGTCGTGGGAGTCGCCGATGATCAGTTCGCCATGGGGCGTCGGGCTGATCAGCAAGTGAATCCCGTGCTCATGCAGGTACGGTGCCTCGCGCAGGATCTGCGCCTGCACCGCCGCCGCTTCCGGCAGGTCGGCAAACGCGCCGTAATGCACGCAACTGAGGCCGGTGAGCAAGGCGTGTTGCAGGTTCAGGTTGACCGCCGGCCGCGCGCGCAGCATTTGCAGGCGGCAGATATGCGGGTCGAGTTCGGCAATCGCTTCGGCCAGCAGGGTTTGGTAGTCGTGGCCCGAGCAGACCACGATCTGCGCGCCACGAAAACTGCCCGCCGTGCTGTGCAACTGGCCCGGCTCGACGTCGCGCACCAGGGTCGAAAAGTGAAACTCCACCTGCAGTTCCTCGCGCAGGTAATCGATCAGCGCCGGGATCGCCTCGCGCGAATACAGCTGCTGATCGTCCTTGCCGTGCAACGCTGCGCGGTGATGACGGAATTGGCCGCCGTACAGATCCCGCAACGCCGCGCCCTGCAGCAGTTCGACGTTATAGCCATACGCCTGGGCGCGGCCGGCGCAGAAGGCTTCCAGCAGATGTTCTTCGGCTTCGCTGCGGGCGAACAGATACGAGCCGTTGCGCTTGAGCTGCAAGCCGGCCAGCCGCGCCCATTCGCCCCAGATATCGCGGCTTTGCCGCGCCAGGTCGAGCATCGGGCCTGGCGGTTGGCCGGTGACCAGGGCCTGGCCGAAGTTGCGCACCGAGGCGCCCAACGGCGTGGCGCTGCGCTCGAACACCTTGACCTTGAGCCCGCGCTTGGCTGCCGCGTAGGCGTGGGACAGGCCGAGGATGCCGGCGCCGATGATCAGCAGGTCGCTGTGGTGTGTCATTTAGTGATGTCCTGTTTTCAAGACCGCTATCGGGGGCAAGCCCCCTCCCACACTTGACCGAGTTCCAACATGAGAATGCGGTCAACATGTGGGAGGGGGCTTGCCCCCGAAGAGGCCATCAGCCCAAACGGAGTATTTACTGACCCGCTACCTTCTCCGACTTACCGTCATAGCGCTTGCGCCATTCAGTCAGAATGCTGTCGCGGTTTTTCGAGGCCCAGGTGAAGTCGTTCTTGATCAGCCGCTGCTCGTAGTCCGCCGGCAATTCGGTCTGCGGCTTGGCGATGCCCGGCTGGGCGAGCACGGCGAAGTTGTCCTTGTACAGGTCCATCGCCGCGGTGCTGGCGGAGAAGTCGGCGAGTTTCTTCGCCGCGTCGGCGTGGGCGCTGCCTTTGATCACCGCCGTCGCTTCGATGTCCCAGCCCAGGCCTTCTTTTGGCAGGATGATGTCCAGCGGCGCGCCCTGGCGCTTCAACTGCACGGCCGGGTATTCGAAGGAAATACCGATCGGGAATTCACCCGAAGCCGCCAGCTTGCACGGCTTGGAACCGGAGTGGACGTACTGGCCGATGTTCTGGTGCAGGTCGTCCATGTACTGCCAGCCCTGCTTCTCGCCGAAGGTCTGCAGCCAGGCGCTCACATCCAGGAAACCGGTGCCCGAGGACGCCGGGTTGGGCATCACGATCTTGCCCTTGTACTCAGGCTTGGTCAGGTCTTGCCAGCTCACCGGTTTGCTCAGGCCCTGCTTCTCGGCTTCGACGGTGTTGAAGCAGATCGTCGCGGCCCAGACGTCCATGCCGACCCACGCAGGCGGGTTGGCGGCGTCACGGTAGTGTTTGCCGATCTTGTCCAGGCCCTTGGGCGCGTAACTTTCGAGCATGCCTTGCTGGTCGAGGATCGCCAGGCTCGACGCGGCCAGGCCCCAGACCACATCGGCTTGCGGACGGTCTTTTTCCGCGAGCAGCTTGGCGGTGATGATGCCGGTGGAGTCACGCACCCATTTGATTTCGATGTCGGGGTTGGCCTGCTCGAAGGCCTGTTTATAGGTCTTCAATTGCTCGGCTTCGAGGGCCGTGTACACGGTCAATTCAGTCTTGGCGAAGGCATTCAGGCTGAATGCAGTGAGTACGGCAGCGACCAACGCGAGGGGCTTGAACATGGCATACCTCCTTCAGGGTTATTGGCCCGGCGCGGTCTGGCGCCAGGCTTGGGAGCGGCGCAACGCGCCACGTGAGGCCCACGCCAGCAGCAGCGAGACGCCGGCCGAAGTGAACAGAATCAAAGTGGACATGGCCGCCGCGCCGCCCACATTGCCGGCGTCGTCCATGTTCAACACGGCGACGGCGGCGAGGATGGTGTCGGGGCTGTAGAGGAAGATCGCCGCCGAGACAGTGGTCATCGCCGACACAAACAGGTAGCGCACGATGTCCAGCAGCGCCGGCAGGCAGATCGGCACGGTGACGCGCAGGTAGTGGCGGTACAGCGGCGCCTTGAGCGACAACGCGGCGGCTTCGAACTCCGCGTCCAACTGGCGCAGCGCGGTGGTGGCGGTCATCTGCGCGGTGGTCAAATAATGAGCGATGGTACACACCACCAGCAGCGTCATGGTGCCGTAGAACACATGCAGCGGGTTGCCGCTGAGGTTGAAGAAGAAGACGTAGCCCAGGCCCAGCACCAGGCCCGGCACGGCCATCGGCACGAAGCTGAGCATGCGCAGCGCCAGGTTGAGGCCTTTCTGGCTCTGGGTCTTTTCCATCAGGTACGCGCCGGTGAAGATCAGCACGCTGCCGATCAACGCCGTACACAGCGCCAGGGTCAGGCTGTTGCGGTACGCCAGCCAGCCGCCGCCGGCTGTGTCTTCGAACTGGTAGTGGTTGAGCGACAGCGACAGGTTGTAGGGCCAGAACTTCACCAGCGACGAGTACACCGCCATGCCGAACACCAGCAGCAACACCGCGCAGATCAGCAGCACGATGGCCAGGTAACAGGCATCGCGCCGCCGCGACGGGGCCGGCTGGAACACTTGGGCACGGCCGCCCATGGCATCGCCCTGACGCCGACGCAGCCAGGTATCGACGCCAAAGCTGAACAGCGCCGGCAGCAGCAACACCATGCCGATCAACGCCCCGCGCCCGAACTGTTGCTGGCCGACCACGGCCTTGTAGGCTTCCAGCGCCAATACCTGATAATCGCCGCCGACCACCACCGGTACGCCAAAGTCAGTGATGGTCAGGGTGAACACCAGGCAAAACGCGGCGAACACCGCCTGGCGCGTGGCCGGCCAAGTGATGCTGCGAAATGCCCGGGCCGGGCTGGCGCCCATGCTCGAGGCGGCATCGAACAAGCGCGCATCCGCCAGGGAAAGCGCCGACAACAGGATCATCAAGGCGTGTGGGAAGGTGTAGATCACCTCACCGAGGACAATGCCCCAGAAGCCGTAGATATTCTCCGACAACAAACCGCGCAGCAGGCCCTGGTTGCCGAACAGATAGACCAGCGCGATCCCCGGCAGCATCGACGGCGCCATCAAGGGCAGCAGCGATAGCCCGCGCCAGAGCGCCTTGGCCGGGATCAGTGTGCGTTGCAGCGCGTAGGCAAACAGATACGCCAGCGGTACGACAATGACCGCCACGCTGAGGGAGACTTTCAGGCTATTCCCAAGCAGCCAGTGGAAGTTGGCGCTGCTGACCAGTTCCCGCGCCGCCACCAGCCCGCCGCCCTGCCCGGCTTCGCTGCTGAAGCCGCGCCAGAAGATCGCCAGCAGCGGCAACAACACCGCGATGCCCAGCAGGCACAGCCATAGCCATTTGCCGCCCAGCACGAAAAGGCGGTCGCCCAACTCGGCGCGGGACACCCGGCGTGCAATGGGCAGCGTCATCAGCGCACCCATGTCAGGCAAACACCTGCAGGCTGCGCGGCGGCAACGCGACCCAGATGTCCTGGGCCCCCAGGCGCGGCATGGCTTCCGGAGCCAGTTCGGCCAGCAGCGGATGACCGGGCAGTTGCGCCAGTTCAAAGCTCATGCGGCAACGGTTGCCGAGGAAGGTGATCTCGCGGACCTTGGCCGCAAACAGGTTCTCTTCATGCACCAGCGGGTTGACGCTGATCGCCTCCGGGCGGCAGAACAGGCGCCCGGAGGTGGCCGCGCCAGCATCATCGGCGAGGCGCATGTGCATCCCGCCGACCTGCGCATGGCTCGCGCTGCTGCGGCTGAACGGCAGCCAATTGCCCTGGCCGACGAACTCCGCCACGAACGGTGTGGCCGGGTGGTCGTAAATCTCTTGGGGCGTGGCGTATTGCTCGACCTTACCGTTGTTCATCACGGCAATGCGGTCGGCCATCAACATGGCTTCGTCCTGATTGTGGGTGACCATCAGCGTGGTGACGCCCAGGCGCCGTTGCAGTAGGCGCAGTTCGGTACACAGGTGCTCACGGACGCGGGCGTCGAGGGCCGACATCGGTTCATCGAGCAGCAACAGCGAGGGTGCCGGCGCCAAGGCGCGGGCCAGGGCGACCCGTTGTTGCTGGCCGCCGGAGAGTTGGCCGGGGTATTTCTTTTCGCTGCCGAGCAGGCCGACCAGTTCGAGCATCTGACCGACACGCTTGCGCACTTCATCGCGACCGCTGCCGGTGAGGCCGTAGCCGATATTCGCTTCAACGCTGAGGTTGGGGAACAACGCGTAGGACTGGAACAAAATGCCGTAGTCCCGCGCCTGCGGCGGCAGCAGGGAAACATCCCGCTCCCCCAGGTAAAGCTCCCCACTGTCCTGGCGCTCGAGGCCGGCGATGCAGCGCAGCAGCGTGGTCTTGCCGCAACCGGACGGGCCCAGCAGGCACACCAGCTCGCCGGCGGCGACGTCCAGGGACACGTTGTCCAGCGCGGTAAAGGCGCCGAAGCGTTTCTGGATACCGCGCACCTTCATTGGCGCGCCGGGTTGGGTCAGGGCTGTGTTCATGGAGGCACCTCATCAAACAGATGAGGGCCATGCTAGGCAGGCAATGCGTCCCTGATGTGGCAGAAAGGCAAAACGTGGCGATAGTGGTATTGGTGGATTTGGGTAGGGTTTATCCAGAAGGGGTGGCCTTGAGGGCCAATCGGGGGCAAGCCCCCTCTCACATGTTGACCGCATTCTCATGTTGGAACTCGGTCAAGTGTGGGAGGGGGCTTGCCCCCGATAGGGCCCTCAAGACCACCACCGTATTTCAGATCGGCGACATTTCCTGCGCCAACCCGAGAAAAGCAGCTGGCAGGCGAGCGCCTTTTCTTTCCTTGAGGCAGTAGAGGTACTCAACGATCTGCGGCGCGTTCTCGATGGTCAGCACCCGCAACTGCGGGTCGTGGGGCACTTCCTGGCGGGCGATGATGCTGATGCCGATATTGCGCAGCACCGCTTCACGAATCGACTCGCGGCTGCCGATTTCCAGCAGCGGCCCGTAACTCACGCCGGCGCCCTGCAGCAGCTGTTCCGTCAGGCGTCGCGTGGTGGAGCCGGCTTCACGCATCAACAGCGTATGCCCGGCCAGCGCGGTCAACGGCACATGATCGAGCGTCGCCAACGGGTGGTTGCGATGCACCGCCAGCACCAGCGGATCGGTGCCCAGCACACGGCGAATCAGACGCGGGTCTTCCAGCAGTTGCGAGGACGCGGCGACGTCGACGCGGTAATCATCCAGGGCTTCGAGCACCTGTTGGGAGTTGCCGATTTCCACCGACACTTCCACCTGGGGCAAACGCTCGCGGAAGGCTTTGACCAGGTCGAGGATGTAATACGGCGCCGTCGCGGCAATCCGCAATGCGCCCTGGACCTGGCCACTGTTACGCAGGAAAAACTCGATATCCGCTTCCTGTTGCAACAGCGTCTTGACCATCGGCAGCAGGCGCGCGCCTTCGTCGCTGACCGTCAGGCGGCGGCCCCCGCGATAGAACAGCTCGACGCCGTACTGGCTTTCCAGGTTGCGGATCTGCGTGGTGACGGTGGGCTGGCTCAAGCCGAGTTTTTTCGCCGCCTGGGTAATGCTGCCCAGGCGGGCGACCATAAAAAACGCCTTCAACTCGGCACTCAGCACACCACCCTCACATCATCTATTTGCGCAGCAGGCGCAGGCCATTGAACACCACCAGCAGGCTTACGCCCATGTCGGCAAACACCGCCATCCACATGGTGGCCATGCCCAGGAAGGTGACCGCAAGGAAGACCGCCTTGATCACCAGCGCCAGGGCGATGTTCTGCTTGAGGATACTCGAGGTTTGCCGCGACAACCGAATGAAAGCCGGAATCTTGCGCAAATCATCGTCCATCAAGGCCACGTCGGCAGTTTCGATGGCAGTGTCGGTGCCTGCCGCGGCCATGGCAAAACCGATCTCGGCGCGGGCCAACGCCGGGGCGTCGTTGATGCCGTCGCCGACCATGCCCACGCGCCGGCCTTGGCCGTAAAGGGCTTCAATGGCTAGCAGTTTGTCGGTGGGCAACAGGTCGCCCTGGGCCTGGTCGATGCCGACCTGGGCCGCAATCGCCTGGGCAGTGTGGGTGTTATCGCCGGTGAGCATCAGGGTTTTGATGCCCAGCTCGTGCAACTGCTGGATCGCTTCGCGGCTGCTGTCCTTGACCGTGTCGGCCACGGCGAACAGCGCCAGCGGGCCGGATTTGTCGAGCAGCAGCACCACGGATTTGCCTTGTTTCTCCAGGGCGAAGAGTTTGTCTTCCAGCGCGGGCGAGCACAGGCCGAGTTCTTCCACCAGGCGGTGGTTGCCCAGGTGGTAGGTTGCGCCGTTGATATCACCGCGCACACCGCGACCGGTCAGGGCAGTGAAGTTATCCACAGCATGGCGCGGCAGGTTTTTATCCACAGCCGCGTTGGCGATGGCCAGCGATACCGGGTGGTCGGAACGCCCGGCGAGGGCAGCGGCCAACGCCGGCGCACTGTCTTCGACATTCGGGAACAGGGCCAGGTAGTCGGTTTGCACCGGTTTGCCGTGGGTGATGGTGCCGGTCTTGTCGAGGGCCAGGTAGTCGAGCTTGTAACCGCCCTCCAGGTACACGCCGCCCTTGATCAGGATGCCTTTGCGCGCCGCTGCGGCCAGGCCACTGACGATGGTCACCGGGGTGGAGATCACCAAGGCGCACGGGCATGCGACCACCAGCAACACCAGGGCGCGGTAGATCCAGTCGAACCAGACGCCAGCCATGAACAGCGGCGGGATCAGCGCCACGCCCAGGGCAAACAGGAACACCGCCGGGGTGTAGATCTTCGCAAAACGGTCGACAAAACGCTGGGTCGGCGCGCGGGCGCCCTGAGCCTGTTCCACGGCGTGGATGATCCGCGCCAGGGTCGAGTTGCTGGCGGCCGCCGTGACTGCGTATTCCAGGGAACCGGCCTGGTTGATGGTGCCGGCGAAGACTTTATCGCCCACGGTTTTTTCAATCGGCAGGCTTTCGCCGGTGATCGGCGCCTGGTCGATGGTCGACTGGCCGGCGGTGACTTCGCCGTCCAGGCCGATGCGCTCGCCGGGGCGAACCCGCACGATGGCGCCCAATTCCACACTGTTCACTTCCCGTTCGGCCCAACTGCCGTCGGCCTGGCGCACTGTGGCCCGTTCCGGGGTCATCTGCATCAAGCCGCTGATGGCATTGCGCGCGCGGTCGAGGGACTTGGCTTCGATCAATTCGGCCACGGTGAACAGGAACATCACCATCGCCGCTTCCGGCCATTGCCCGATCAGGATCGCGCCGGTCACGGCGATGCTCATCAGCGCGTTGATGTTCAGGTTGAGGTTTTTCAGGGCGATCCAGCCCTTTTTATAGGTGGTCAGGCCGCCGCTGAGGATCGAGACCAGTGCCACCAGGGCGATCACCCAGGTCGGGGCCGCGTTGGTGAAGTGGATCACTTCGGCGGCCAGGGCGCCGACGCCGGACAACGCCAACGGCCACCAGTGTTTCTTCGCCGGCGGTGCGGCAGCCGGGGTGCCCTCTTCGATCGGATCGGCCTGCATGCCCAGGGACTTGATGGCGTCGATGATCGGCGCGGTGCTCGGCAGGTCATGGGTGACGCCGAGGATGCGGTTGATCAGGTTGAATTCCAGCTGCTGCACACCGGCAAGCTTGCCCAGTTTGTTCTGGATCAGGGTCTGCTCGGTGGGGCAGTCCATGGCTTCGATGCGGAAGGTGCTCAGGCGCGAATCGGCGCTGGGCGCGGCGCTCAGTTGCACCAACGCCGGGGCTGGCGTGCCGGAGCAGCAGGAACCGGCGTGGCCGTGGTCATGCACCGGCGTCAGTTTTTTCGGCGCATGAGCGTGGTCATGCGCGTGATCGTGCGTGTGCGGGGTGTGATGGGAGTCGCTCATCTGGTCGCGTCCGTAAGGTGCCTGTTGCCAAGTAAAGACCCTGTAGCCACTATAGGGTCAAGCACCCATTTGGAGATTGCTGCGATGAAGATCGGCGAATTGGCCAAGCTAACCGACTGCCCGGTGGAAACCATCCGTTATTACGAGAAGGAAGGCTTGCTGCCACCACCGGCACGCACCGAGGCCAACTACCGCGTGTACACCCAGGCGCACACCGAGCGGTTGGTGTTTATCCGCAACTGCCGCAGCCTGGACATGACTCTGGAAGAAATCCGCAGCCTGCTGGGCTTACGAGACAGCCCGCAGGACCAATGCGAAAACGTGAATGCGCTGATCGACGAGCATATCCACCATGTCAAAGCGCGGATCGACGGCCTGTTGGCATTGCAGGAACAGCTGATCGACCTGCGCCAGCGCTGTGGCAGCGGGCCGGAGCTGGATCAGTGCGGGATATTGCAGCGGCTGGAGGTCAGCGGCAGTGTCGCCGCCAGCGAGGCCGAGCCTTCGCATGTGGGCAGAAGCCATGGGCATTAATTCAGCCTGGTAACCGAATCAAAGTGTGGGAGGGGGCTTGCTCCCTCCCACACAAGCCCACACCTTTAGACTGAGGCAGCCTTTAGATGGCGACGTCGGCCTTGATGCTTGGGTCGGCGTCGTAACCGACGATTTCGAAGTCTTCGAACTTGTAGTCATAGATCGACGCAGGCTTACGCTTGATCACCAATTCCGGCAGCTTCTTCGGCGTGCGCGCCAGTTGGGTCTGGATCTGTTCCATGTGGTTGCTGTAGGCGTGGGTGTCGCCGGTGGTGACGATGATCTCGTGGGGGATCAGGTCGCACTGCTGGGCCAGCATGTGGGTCAGCAGCGCCAGCGCGGCGGTGTTGTACGGCAGGCCGAGGAATACGTCGGAGCTGCGGATATACAACTGCATCGACAGATGGCCGTCATGCACGAACGCCTGGTACAGCAGGTGGCACGGCGGCAGGGCCTGCTTGCCGTTGCGCGCATTTTCCTGGGGGCTCTTGGTCTCGTCCGGCAGGTACTCGACGTTCCAGCCGTGGAACAGGATGCGGCGGCTGTTGGGGTTGGTCTTCAGCGTCTCGACCATGTAGTCGATCTGATTGATCGTGCCGCCGTCCTTGGTCGGCCAGGCGGTCCACTGCTCGCCGTACACCGGGCCCAGATCACCGTCTTCGGTGGCCCATTCATCCCAGATACGCACGCCGTTCTCGTTCAGCCACTTGATGTTGGTGTTGCCGCTCAACATCCAGATCAATTCGTTGGCGATGCTTTTGAAGTGAAGCTTCTTGGTGGTCAGCAGCGGGAAGCCGTCGGCCAAGTTATGCCGATACTGACGGGCAAACACAGCCTTGGTGCCGGTGCCGGTGCGGTCGCCCTTGGTCAGGCCATTGGTCACGACGTCGTTCAGTAGTTCGAGATATTGCTTCATGTCATTACCCGTATCGGTGCAGCCGAGACCTCGCAGGCCTCGGCATTCGAATTCAAAGCGCGGTGTTCTTCAACGGTTGCGGACGGTTGTACGCCCACCACAGCAGGCCCAGGCCGACGATGATCATCGGCAGACTGAGGATCTGGCCCATGGTCACCCAACCGAACGCCAGGTAGCCCAGTTGCGCATCCGGGACGCGCACGAACTCGACGACAAAACGGAAGATGCCGTAGAACAACGCGAACATACCCGACACAGCCATGGTCGGCCGTGGCTTGCGCGAGAAAATGTACAGAATGAGGAACAGTGCCACACCTTCCAGGGCGAACTGGTACAGCTGCGACGGATGGCGCGGCAATTGCGCCGGGTCGCTGAACGGCGGGAACACCATGGCCCACGGCACGTCGGTCGGCTTGCCCCACAGTTCGGCATTGATAAAGTTACCGATACGCCCGGCGCCCAGGCCGATCGGCACGAACGGCGCAACGAAGTCCATCAGTTGGAAGAATGACTTGCCGTTGCGGCGGCCAAACCACCAGGCGGCGAGCATCACGCCGATAAACCCACCGTGGAAGGCCATGCCGCCCTTCCATACCTCGAAGATCAGCGTCGGGTTGGCGATGTAGGCGGGCAAGTCGTAAAACAGCACATACCCCAGGCGTCCGCCGACGATGACCCCCATCGACAACCAGAAAATCAGGTCGGAGAGTTTTTCCTTGGTCCACGTCGGGTCGAAACGGTTCAGACGCCGGGACGCCATAAACCAGGCGCCGCCGATGCCGATCAGGTACATCAACCCGTACCAATGGATTTTCAGCGGACCGATGGCCAGGGCCACCGGGTCGATCTGCGGGTAAGGCAGCATTGCGACTCCTCGTTAAATCATTCGTTATGGCGACCGGGACCATGCCCGGGCGCGATTAAGGCTGCGTTACAGCAAGAAATTCAAACCCACGCAAAACAGCAGCCCGGCAAACAGGCGTTTGAGCAAGCGCGGCGACAAACGGTGCGCCAGGCGCGCGCCGAAGCGGGCAAACACCATGCTGGTCAGGGCAATGCCCAGCAGCGCCGGCAAATACACGAACCCTAGACTATGAGCGGGCAGCAGCGGGTCATGCCAGCCCAGAATCATGAAACTTAATGCACTGGCCAGCGCAATCGGCAGCCCGCAGGCCGACGAAGTGGCCACCGCTTGCTGCATCGGCACGCTGCGCCAGGTCAAAAACGGCACGGTCAGCGAACCGCCGCCAATCCCGAAAATCGCCGAGGCCCAGCCGATCACCGTGCCCGCCAGGGTCAGACCGAGCTTGCCCGGCACCGTTCGACTGGCCTTGGGCTTGACCTCCAGGGCCAACTGCACGGCGATGATCAGCGCGAACACGCCGATGATCTTCTGCAAGTGGGGGCCGGAAATCGCCTCGGCGGTCAGCGCGCCAAAACCGGCGCCGATCAGGATGCCCACGGTCATCCACACAAAGATCGGCCAGCGCACTGCGCCCCGTCGATGGTGCTCACGCACGGCATTGATCGAGGTGAAGATGATCGTCGCCAGGGACGTGCCCACGGCCAGGTGGGTCAGCACCTGCGGGTCGAAGCCCTGCAAGGTGAAGCTGAACACCAGCACCGGCACGATAATGATCCCGCCGCCCACGCCAAACAGCCCGGCGAGCACCCCGGCACAGGCGCCCAGCAGTAAATACAGCAGAAATTCCATGGGAGCCCCCAAACCAAGTCCGGCATGTTAACGGATGGAAGGCATGCGACCCAACTGGATACGATGGAACGCCCGCGCCAGTGTAGGTAGAGTGGCCAAACACACAAAGGGGGATCGCCTGATGTGCCTGATTGTTTTCGCCTGGCGGCCGGGCCATGCCCAACCGCTGATCGTCGCGGCCAACCGTGACGAGTTCTACGCCCGCCCCAGCCTGCCGCTGGCCCAGTGGCCGGATGCGCCTGCCGTCTATGCCGGCCGCGACCAGGAAGCGGGCGGCACCTGGCTGGGGGTGAACGCCGACGGACGGTTTGCCGCCCTGACCAATATCCGCGACCCGCATCAACCGCCAGCCCGCAAGTCGCGTGGGGAACTGGTGGCGCGGTTTCTCAGCGGTTCGCTACCGCTTGAGCAGTATTTGGCGGAGATCAACGGCCGTTCGATTGAATATGCCGGGTTCAACCTGCTGGTGGCCACGCGGGAGGAGCTGTGGCATTACAACGCCCGCGACAGCGTGCCTACGCAGCTGCCCGCCGGGGTGTACGGCCTTTCCAATGCAGGGCTCGACACGCCATGGCCGAAATTGCTCAAGGCCAAGGCGGCGCTGGGCGAGGTACTGGAGAACCCGCAGCCGGAAACCTTGCTGGATATCTTGAGCGACCCACAGACCGCGCCGTTTGCCGACTTGCCGGACACCGGCGTGGGCTTGGCGACCGAGAGTTTGCTATCAAGCGTATTTATCGCCAGCCCCAGTTATGGGACACGGGCGAGTACAGCGCTGATTGTGAATGCGGACGGCACGCGGCAGATGGTGGAGCGCAGTTTTGGGCCGCACGGTGGGCGGCTCGGCGAAGTCGAACTCAACCTGTAGGAGCGAGCTTGCTCGCGAAAAACGTCAACGATGACGCGCGCCCCCCTGAATGCACGCAGTACCCTCAGGTTTTTCGCGAGCAAGCTCGTGTGCTGACTGACACTCCGTAATCGGGGGCAAGTCGAATCGTCGCACCGCCCCTCCCACATTTTTGATCGGCGCCAGGTTTTAGAGGGTTTTGGCAGAGGCCGGGTTGATCATCCGCGTCAACCCCAGGTTCTTCAGCGCCAGTTGCAGCGAGCTGTGGATAACTTGCGGGTTGTCGATGGTCATCAGCTCGGCCAGCAGTTCCTTGGCCATGCTCAGGTTGACCTGGCGCAGCAGCCACTTCACCTTCGGCAAGTTGGTGGCGTTCATCGACAGGCTGTCAAAGCCCATCGCCATCAACAGCACCGCTGCCGCCGGATCGCCGGCCATTTCCCCGCAGATGCTCACCGGCTTGCCTTCGGCATGGGCGTCGCGCACCACATGTTGCAGCGCTTGCAGCACCGCCGGGTGCAGGTAGTCGTAGAGGTCGGCCACCCGTGGGTTGTTGCGGTCCACGGCCAGCAGGTATTGGGTCAGGTCGTTGGAGCCCACCGACAGGAAGTCCACCTGCCGCGCCAGTTCCTTGGCCTGGTACACCGCCGCCGGAATTTCGATCATCACGCCGATCGGCGGCATCGGTACGTCGGCGCCTTCGTCGCGCACCTCGCCCCAGGCGCGGTGGATCAGGTGCAGGGCTTCTTCCAGCTCATGGGTGCCGGAGATCATCGGCAGCAGGATGCGCAGGTTGTTCAGGCCTTCGCTGGCCTTGAGCATGGCGCGGGTTTGTACGAGGAAAATTTCCGGGTGGTCGAGGGTGACGCGAATCCCGCGCCAGCCGAGGAAGGGGTTGTCTTCCTTGATCGGGAAATACGACAGTGACTTATCGCCGCCAATGTCCAGGCTGCGCATCGTCACCGGCAACGGATGGAAGGCGGACAGTTGCTCGCGATAAATCGCCAGTTGCTCCTTCTCGCTCGGAAAGCGCTGGTTGATCATGAACGGCACTTCGGTGCGGTACAGCCCCACCCCTTCGGCGCCGCGTTGTTGCGCGCGGGCCACATCGGCGAGCAGGCCGGTGTTGACCAGCAGCGGCACGCGATGCCCGTCGAGGGTCACGCAGGGCAGTTCGCGCAAGGCGTCGAGGCCCTGGGACAGCTGGCGTTCCTCTTCCACCACCTCGGCGTACTGCTTGCGCATCACTTCGCTGGGGTTGGTGAACACCTCGCCACGGTTGCCGTCGACGATCATTTCGATGCCGTCGACCTTGGAGTACGGCAGGTCCACCAGGCCCATCACCGTCGGAATGCCCATGGCCCGGGCCAGGATCGCGACGTGGGAGTTGCCCGAACCGAGCACCGAGATCAGGCCCACCAGTTTGCCTTCCGGCACTTCGCCGAGCATGGTGGCGGTCAGTTCTTCACTGATCAGGATGGTGTTGTCGGGGTAGACCAGGTTGGTGGAACGGTCTTCCTGCAAGTAAGCGAGCAGACGGCGACCGAGGTCGCGCACATCCGAGGCGCGCTCGCGCAGGTAGGCGTCGTCCATCAATTCGAAACGGTTGACGTGATCGGAGACCACCTGGCGCAGCGCGCCCTGGGCCCACTGGCCGGTCTTGATCACGTTTTTGACTTCGCTGCCCAGCGACGCGTCATCCAGCATCATCTGGTACACCTCGAACAGCGCTCGCTCTTCGGGGCGCAGTTGGGTGGCGAGCTTGTTCGACAGGTTGCGCATGTCGGCGCGCACGCCTTCCAGGGCGGTCTTGAACAGTTTGATTTCGGCGTCGATGTCGCTGACGGTCTTGTCCGGCACCACATCGAGGTCGGCCGGCGGCAACATGACCACGGCCGTACCGACGGCCGCACCTGGCGAGCCCGGTACGCCGACGAATTTGGCTTCCTGGATGCCCTTGCCCTGGCGCCCCAGGCCGCGAATCGAGCCGGTGGCTTCGGCGTGGGCGATCACCCCGGCCAATTGCGCGCTCATAGTCACGAGGAAGGCTTCTTCGCCTTCGTCGAACTGGCGGCGCTCTTTCTGCTGGATGACCAACACGCCGACAACGCGGCGGTGGTGAATGATCGGCGCGCCGAGGAACGAGGCGTAGCGCTCTTCACCGGTTTCGGCAAAGTAGCGATAACGCGGGTGATCAGCCGCGTTTTCAAGGTTCAGGGGTTCTTCACGCGTCCCTACCAAGCCCACCAGACCTTCATTGGGCGCCATGCTGACCTTGCCGATGGAGCGCTTGTTCAAGCCCTCGGTCGCCATCAGCACAAAACGGTTGGTCTCGGGGTCCAGCAGGTAAACCGAGCAGACCTGGCTGCCCATGGCTTCCTTGACGCGCAACACAATAATCCCCAACGCCGCCTTGAGATCCTTGGCGGAGTTAACTTCCTGGACGATCTTGCGCAGCGTATTGAGCATGGCTCGGGGTCGAACTCCGTCGTCAGTCGCGCGTTAAAAGGCGCGGGGCAAGCTCTTTGAGAGCGCGACGATAAACCTCGCGCTTGAATGTCACCACCTGGCCCAACGGATACCAATAACTGACCCAACGCCAGCCATCGAACTCCGGTTTACCGGTCAAATCCATCCGCACCCGCTGCTCGTTGGAGATCAGGCGCAGGAGAAACCATTTCTGCTTCTGGCCGATACACAGCGGTTGGCTGTGGGTACGCACCAGGCGTTGCGGCAAACGATAACGCAACCAGCCACGGGTACAGGCCAAAATTTGCACATCTTCGCGCTCAAGGCCGACTTCTTCGTTCAACTCGCGGTACAAGGCGTCTTCAGGGGTTTCGTCAGGGTTGATCCCACCTTGAGGAAACTGCCAGGCATCTTGGTTGATTCGGCGAGCCCATAGGACCTGTCCGGAATCATTCGTAAGAATAATCCCGACATTAGGACGGAAACCATCGGGGTCGATCACGGCAACAACCTCGCAAACGCATGTCGTCGCATTGTTCCACAAAGGTTGTTCCAGCGGCAACGAGGCTTCTTAGCTTATGTGCAGTCTTGTGAAAAGACCGTATTCTGGACGCCTTTTTACAGACTTTTCAGCGGGTAACTGTAATGCGCCTGGCTTTATTCGACTTGGACAACACGCTTCTGGGGGGTGACAGCGATCACGCCTGGGGCGATTACCTCTGTGAACGCGGATTTCTCGACCCGGTGACCTACAAGGCACGCAACGACGAATTCTATCAGGACTACCTGGCCGGCCAGCTGGATAACGCGGCCTACCTGAATTTTTGCCTGGAAATCCTCGGCCGCACCGAAATGGCCCAACTCGAGGCATGGCACAACGACTACATGCGCGACTGCATCGAGCCGATCATGCTGCCGCAGGCATTTGAACTGCTGGCCAAGCACCGCGCCGCTGGCGACAAGCTGGTGATCATCACCGCGACCAACCGCTTCGTCACCGCGCCAATTGCCGCACGCCTGGGCGTGGACGCCCTGATCGCCACCGAATGCGAGATGGAAGACGGCCGCTACACCGGGCGCAGTACGGATGTACCGTGCTTTCGCGAAGGCAAGGTGACGCGCCTGAACCGCTGGCTGGAAGAAACCGGGCACAGCCTGGAAGGCAGCTACTTCTACAGCGATTCGATGAATGACTTGTCGCTGTTGGAGCAGGTGACGTATCCGATCGCGGTAGACCCGGACCCGAATCTGCGGGCTGAGGCTGAAAAACGTGGCTGGCCGGTGATTACGCTGCGTAGCTGATGGCCCTATCGGGGGCAAGCCCCCTCCCACATTTAACTGCATTTCAACGGATGTACGCGGTTAAATGTGGGAGGGAGCTTGCTCCCGATGCAGACAACTCGGTCCCAAGCCTTAAACCGGCTTGGCGCCCATCAACCCCGCAATCGCCACAAACCCCACCAAGCTGACCACCGCCAATGCCAAGGTGAAATTCAGGCTACCGCCCTCGCCCTTGCGCAAGCGATTGAGCCGCGCCACCAGCCAGAACCAGCACAGCGCCGCGACGGTGTAGAGCAGGCTGGAACCCAGAATCCAGGTCTGCCCCAGCGGCCAGCCGACCAGATGCACCAGCCACCAGCCGGTAAACGGCATGCTGATCAGGCAGATCCCCATCAACAACCATACGAACGCCCACGGGCGCTGCACGGTGATCGCCGGGCCGGCGCTGCGTTTGCGCCAGGCCAGCAGCGCCAGGCCGAGGCCGCTGAGCAGCAGCAACACGGTCGCCGCCATGTGGATAACTTTGAGGGTGGTCAGGGTTTCCATGTGTCGTCTTCCTTAAAGGCCGCCCCAATCAGCGTAGTCGCTCAACCGAGGAACAGTTTGTAAGCCGGGTTATCGCTTTCATCCCAGTACGGGTAGCCGATGGCTTCAAGGGCTGCCGATACCAGATGGCGCTCGTCCGCCGGGACTTGCAGGCCGGCGACCACGCGGCCGTCGGCTGCGCCGTGGTTGCGATAGTGGAACATCGAGATGTTCCAGCGCCCGCCTAATTTGTTAAGAAAGTTGAACAAGGCGCCCGGCCGCTCCGGGAATTCGAAGCGAAACACCACTTCATCGCTGACCTTCGCCGCGTGCCCGCCGACCATGTGACGGATGTGCAACTTGGCCAGTTCGTTCTCGGTCAGGTCGAGCACCGGGAAACCCTGGCTGGTCAGGCTGGCGATCAATGCGCTGCGCGGATCGTTTTCCGGATGGGTCTGCACGCCGACGAAAATGTGCGCCTCGCGGCCGGAGTGGTAGCGATAGTTGAATTCGGTGATCTGGCGCTTGCCCACGGCCTCGCAGAACGCCTTGAAGCTGCCCGGCTTCTCGGGGATGGTCACGGCGATGATGGCTTCGCGGCCTTCACCCAGCTCGGCGCGCTCGGCCACATGGCGCAGGCGGTCGAAGTTGACGTTGGCGCCGGAGTCGATGGCCACCAGGGTTTGCCCGGTGACGCCACGGCTCTCGACATATTTCTTGATGCCCGCCACACCCAAGGCGCCCGCCGGTTCGGTGATGGAGCGGGTGTCGTCATAGATGTCCTTGATCGCCGCACAGATTTCATCGGTGCTGACGGTGATCACTTCGTCCACATAGTCTTTGCAGATGTCGAAGGTGTACTGGCCGATCTGCGCCACCGCCACGCCATCGGCAAAAATCCCCACGGTCGGCAGCACCACGCGCTCGCCGGCGGCCATGGCGGCCTGCAGGCAGTTGGAGTCGTCCGGCTCGACGCCGATGATCTTGATCTCCGGACGCAGGTATTTCACATACGCCGCGATACCGGCGATCAGCCCGCCGCCGCCGACCGGCACGAAGATCGCGTCCAGCGGCCCAGGGTGCTGGCGCAGGATCTCCATCGCCACGGTCCCCTGCCCGGCAATGGTGTGCGGATCGTCGTAGGGGTGAATGTAGACGTAGCCTTTTTCGTCGACCAGTTTCAGCGAGTAGGCCAGGGCTTCCGGGAACGAATCACCGTGCAGCACCACTTTGCCACCACGGGAACGCACGCCTTCGACCTTGATTTCCGGGGTGGTCTTGGGCATCACGATAGTGGCCTTGACCCCCAGCACCTTGGCCGCCAGGGCCAGGCCCTGGGCATGGTTGCCCGCCGAAGCGGTGACCACGCCGCGCGCGCGCTCATCGGCCGTCAACTGGGTCAGCTTGTTGTACGCGCCGCGAATCTTGAACGAGAACACCGGCTGCAGGTCTTCCCGCTTGAGCAAGACCTTGTTGCCCAGCCGCTCGGAGAGCTGGCGGGCGGCCTGCAACGGGGTTTCTATGGCAACGTCGTAAACGCGCGAGGTGAGGATCTTTTTGACGTACTGTTCAAGCATCGGCAGGCATCACTGGGCGGAGTGGGCAGGGTCGACGAGTCTAACTCAGCGTTTGGCCGGGCGACCACACGAATCCAAAGGTTTTGATGGGTTATACTCGCGCCCTCTCTACTCCCCGCCCGTTCCGGAGCCCGCATGACCCAGGATCAACTCAAACAGGCAGTGGCCCAGGCCGCCGTCGATTTAATCCTTCCTAAACTCGATGACAAGAGCATCGTCGGCGTCGGCACCGGCTCCACTGCCAACTGCTTCATCGATGCGCTGGCCAAGCACAAGGGCGCGTTCGATGGCGCCGTGGCCAGCTCCGAAGCCACCGCCGCGCGCCTCAAGGGCCATGGCATTCCGGTGTACGAGCTCAATACCGTCAGCGACCTGGAGTTCTACGTCGACGGCGCCGATGAAAGCGACGCGCACCTGAACCTGATCAAGGGCGGTGGCGCGGCCCTGACCCGCGAGAAGATCGTCGCGGCCGTGGCCAAGACCTTTATCTGCATCGCCGACGCCAGCAAACTGGTGCCGGTACTCGGCGCCTTCCCGCTGCCGGTGGAAGTGATCCCGATGGCCCGCAGCCACGTGGCCCGCGAGCTGGTGAAGCTGGGCGGCGACCCGGTGTACCGCGAAGGCGTGTTGACCGACAACGGCAACATCATCCTCGACGTGTACAACATGCAGATCACCAACCCGGTGGAGCTTGAGACGCAGATCAACGCCATCGTCGGCGTGGTCACCAACGGCCTGTTCGCCGCACGCCCGGCTGACGTGCTGCTGCTGGGCACCGCGGAAGGCGTGAAAACCCTCAAGGCCTGACGCACAACCGAATGTGGGGTCGGCGGTGTGTTCAGGCTTCTGGTTTCTTGAACACGTAGAACAGGTTCGGCTCGCTGACCAGGTACAACGTACCCGCGTCATCCATGGCGATCCCTTCGGCCTGCGGCACCCGCGCATTCAGGCCATGGCGCCCGTTAAGCAGCGACAAACTGCTTAACGGGCGACCGTCGATATCCAGCTCCAACACCAGGAACGACTCATCCGACAGCGCCAGTAAATGGCCGCTGCGTTCGTCGTATTGCAGGCTCGACAGGTCGCGCACGAACAGCCCGGCATCGCGTTTGGGGTTGTTGATGACGTGGACCGAGTAGGTTTTTTCCGGTTTGAAATGGGGAAACCCGTGAACCTCATAGATCACCATCGGGTCGCGTTCCTTCGCCACGAACAGGCGCTTGCCCACCGAGTCGTAGGCAAGCCCTTCAAACCCCTTGTTGCCCCCCACATGCACACCCAGGGTCATCTGCTCCGCGTCGGCGGCGTCGAGGAACTGCGTATCGTCGTCCACATGCACCTTGATCAGGCGCTGTTGGCGCTCATCGCTGATGACATAGATGTTGTCGCTGATAAATTCCACGGCCTCGGCATCTCCGAAGCCGACCAGGGAAATCCGTCGCAGGATCTTGCCAGCGAGGGACAGTTCGACCAGCTCGGCGTTTTTATTGGTGACGGTAAACAGGCTTTTACGCACCGGGTCGTAGGTCAGCGCGGAGACGTCGTCATCCAGGCCTTCGATCACCTGGCCCTCGACGCTGACCCGGTAATCCGCCAGGCCAATGGCGCGTTCGCCAACAGGCTGGCCCCACACCTGCCAATTGAACCAGGCCCGTTCGAACAGGCGAAACTGTTGTGCGACAACGCCCGCGCCCATCAAGGCGATCAGCACCAGTATGAAAAAAGCCGGTTTGGGGCGGGCAAGTCGACGCATCGGGCGGGCTCAAAGTCAAAAATGGCGAATGAATATCACGCCCGCCTGAATTTAAACTTAAACGCGCCCGGTGTGTGGCGTATGCCGCGGATAGAGAAATATCCGACGTAATCGGTTGTTATTTCTGTTTTTCGAAACGATAGAACAGGTTCGGCTCACTGACCATGTAGAGGTTGCCGTTCTCGTCCAGGGTCACGCCTTCGGCACGCGAGATCGTGTTCTTGAGGCCGTTGAAGCCGCCGAGCAAGGTCATGAAGCTGACTGGCTCGCCCTTTTCATCCAGTTCCAGCAGCAGGTGGGACTCTGCCGACAGCGCCAGCAGGTGCCCGGTGCGCGGATCGATGGTTAGCGCCGAGAGGTTGCGCATGTCGAGCTTTGTATTGGCGAGCTTTTGCTTGTCACCGACCAGGGTCTGGCTGCCGTCGCTTTTCCAGGTGAACAGCGCCGGCGGGCGTTCTTCGCCGAGCACGAACTGCTGGTTGCGCTTGTCCCAGGTGACGCCTTCAAAGGCTTTGTTCTGGTCTTTGGACGGGCCCAGGTCGTAACTCGGGAAGTCGGCCTTGTTCAACGCCGTGGTGCTGGCGTCGACCTTGACGATGGTCAGGCTGTGCTGGCGTTCATCGACCACGGCCATCAGGCCGTTTTCCATCACCGTCACACCTTCCGGGTTGTTCCAACCGTTAAGGGGCATCTTGCGCAGCACATCGCCTTGCAGAGTCAACTCGACGAGGAATGGATTTTTGCCCATGACGGAAAACAGGGTTTTCGTCTGCGGATTGTAGGACAGGTCCGAGGCCTCGTCCTTCTCCATACCGGGCAACCGCTTGGCGTCGATGACGGCGCGGTAATCCGGGAGCCACACGCTCGCTTGGCGTTTGGCCGGGCTTTCAAAACGCTCCACGACCCACAACACACCGCGGTCGTCCCAATGCATGACCCAGGCAACGCCATACACGATCGCCCCAACCAGAAGCAGCCAGGAATACCAGCGCAGAGCAAAACGAGAGCGTGGCTTGGAGGTGAAGGTAGGCAGGGACACGGCCATTGAGCGCTTTTTCCGGAAAGTCAGCGTTAGGTGAAAGCACAGGAATAACCGGCCCGCGCGCTAGAGGCTGAAGATTATCCGGATGGGGTGTGAAAAAAATGCAAACAACCGAAACGGGTGCGGGACCTGTGGCGAGCTTGTTCGCTCGCCACAGGGTTGTGCCGAAGTTAGCGAACGCTGCTTTCGAAGCGGGTCACACCGGACAGTTCCAGCACCAGCTTGTCACCGACATTCAACGGCCCAACGCCAGCGGGGGTGCCGGTGAGGATCACGTCGCCGGCCTGCAGCGAGAAGCAGCCGGCCATGTACTGGATCATCGGGATGATCGGGTTGAGCATGGCCGCGCTGTTACCATTCTGGCGCACTTCGCCGTTGATGCTCAGGCGAATGCCGATATCGGTCAGGTCCGGGAAGGTGCTGCCGACCACGAACGGCGCGATCACCGCCGCGCCGTCGAAGGACTTGGCGATTTCCCACGGCAAGCCCTTGGCTTTCAACTCGGCCTGCTTGTCGCGCAGGGTCAGGTCCAGGGCCGGGGCGAAGCCGGAGATGGCATCGAGCACTTCTTCGCGGCTGGGCTTGGTCGACAGGGGTTTGCCGATCAGCACCGCGATTTCCGCTTCGTAATGCACCGAACCGCGTTCGGTCGGAATGCTGAAACCGCCTTCCAGCGCCACAACGCAACTGCCCGGCTTGATGAACAGCAACGGCTCGGTCGGTACCGGGTTATCCAGTTCCTTGGCATGTTCGGCGTAGTTGCGCCCAATACACACCACTTTACCCACCGGGAAGTGGATGTTGGTGCCGTCGACATACTTGTGCTGGTAGCTCATGGAACGACTCCTTCAGGGGCGGTTAAACAGCGAAGATCTTGCCGGGGTTCATGATCCCGTTCGGGTCAAACACCGCTTTCACGGCCTTCATGTATTCGATTTCAACCGGCGAGCGGCTGTAGGTCAGGTAGTCGCGCTTGGTCATGCCCACGCCGTGTTCGGCGGAGATCGAGCCGTTGTACTTCGCCACGGTTTCGAACACCCACTTGTTCACGGTGGCGCACTTGGCAAAGAACTCGTCCTTGGTCAGGTTTTCCGGCTTGAGGATGTTCAGGTGCAGGTTGCCGTCGCCGATATGGCCGAACCAGACGATTTCGAAGTCGGGGTAGTGTTCGCCGACGATAGCGTCAATTTCCTTCAAGAATGCCGGCACTTTCGATACCGTCACCGAAATGTCGTTCTTGTACGGCGTCCAGTGGGAAATGGTCTCGGAGATGTACTCGCGCAGTTTCCACAGGTTGTGCAGCTGGGTTTCGCTCTGGCTCATCACGCCGTCCAGCACCCAGCCCTGCTCGACGCAGTGCTCGAAGGTTTCCAGGGCGTGGTTGGCGACTTCTTCGGTGGTGGCTTCGAATTCCAGCAGTGCGTAGAACGGGCACTCGGTCTCGAACGGCGCCGGCACGTCACCACGGCCGAGGACTTTGGCCAGGGCCTTGTCAGAGAAAAACTCGAAAGCGGTCAGGTCCAGCTTGCTCTGGAATGCGTGCAACACCGGCATGATCGCGTCGAAATCGGTGGTGCCGAGCACCATCGCGGTGAGGTTTTTCGGCGCACGGTCCAGGCGCATGGTGGCTTCCACGACAAAACCCAGGGTACCTTCGGCGCCGATGAACAGCTGGCGCATGTCGTAGCCGGTGGCGTTCTTGATCAGGTCGCGGTTCAGTTCCAGCACATCGCCTTTGCCGGTGACGACCTTCATGCCGGCGACCCAATTACGGGTCATGCCGTAGCGAATGACCTTGATCCCGCCGGCATTGGTGCCGATATTGCCGCCAATCTGGCTCGAACCGGACGAAGCGAAGTCCACCGGGTAGTACAGGCCGTGCTCTTCGGCGACGTTCTGCAATTGCTTGGTGACCACGCCCGGCTGGCACTTGGCGGTGCGGTCGGTGAGGTTCACCTCGAGGATCTGGTTCATATAGTCGAACGAGACGACCACTTCACCATTGGCCGCAACGGCGGCAGCCGACAGGCCGGTACGCCCACCGGACGGCACCAGCGCGACCTTGTGCTCATTGGCCCAGCGCACGATGGCCTGCACCTGTTCAATCGTCTTGGGGAATACGATGGCAGTCGGGGCCGGGGCGAAGTGCTTGGTCCAATCCTTGCCGTAAGCCTCCAGGGAGTCGGCGTCGGTCAGCACTTTGCCGGGCTCAACCAGGGTCTTTAGCTCATCAATCAGGGCAGGATGGGTCATCGACAGAACTCTCGAACAATTCATGGTCATCCTGAGAACGCTTCACGTCGCAGGAATAGGTGTTTAGCGGGGCGCGTATGCTAGCATACCGCCCCCGTAGGACAGAGCCCAAGGGCGTTCTGCGGTGACGGCTTTCCTGCCGTCCGGGTCAGCTCTGTGCCCTGATTTACCAATACGTTTCTGTTTGACGAGTGGCTGTTGTCGTCAGGCAAGGCGCCGCGACGACTCATAGCTGGGGCTATGGGGAGGAGCGGCAACGCAGCATGACGGCAACAGACGCCGTCAAACGGGAACAGTATTGGTGAATCAGGACACATCCGGCGATCCGATTCCCTGCCATTTTTCTCCGGGATACAGGTTTACGCAGATGAGCAAGACTTCTCTCGATAAGAGCAAGATCAAGTTCCTTCTTCTGGAAGGCGTCCACCCATCGGCTGTCGAAGTTCTGAAAGCCGCCGGGTATACCAGCATTGAGTACATCACCAGTTCTCTGCCGGAAGCCCAGCTCAAGGAAAAGATCGCCGACGCGCACTTCATCGGCATTCGCTCCCGCACTCAACTGACCGAAGAGGTCTTCGATCACGCCAAGAAACTCGTGGCGGTCGGCTGTTTCTGCATCGGCACCAACCAGGTCGACCTTAACGCAGCGCGCGAGCGCGGCATCGCGGTGTTCAACGCACCGTACTCCAACACCCGTTCCGTCGCGGAGCTGGTGCTGGCCGAGGCCATCCTGCTGCTGCGCGGCATTCCGGAGAAGAATGCCTCCTGCCACCGTGGCGGCTGGATCAAGAGCGCGGCCAACTCCTTCGAAATCCGCGGCAAGAAGCTGGGGATCATCGGTTACGGTTCGATCGGCACTCAACTGTCGGTCCTGGCCGAAAGCCTGGGCATGCAGGTGTTCTTCTATGACACCCTGACCAAGCTGCCACTGGGTAACGCCACGCAAGTGTCGAGCCTGACCGAGCTGCTGGGCATGTCCGACATCGTCACCCTGCACGTGCCGGAAACCGCTGAGACCCAGTGGATGATCGGCGAGAAGGAAATCCGCGCGATCAAGAAAGGCGGCATCCTGATCAACGCCGCCCGCGGCACCGTGGTCGAGTTGGACGCCCTGGCCGACGCGATCAAGGACAAGCACCTGATCGGCGCCGCCATCGACGTGTTCCCGGTGGAGCCGCGCTCCAACGACGACATCTTCGAAAGCCCGCTGCGTGGCCTGGACAATGTGATCCTGACCCCGCACATCGGCGGCTCCACCGCTGAAGCCCAGGCCAACATTGGCCTGGAAGTCTCGGAAAAGCTGGTCAAGTACAGCGACAACGGTACGTCGGTGTCCTCGGTCAACTTCCCGGAAGTGGCCCTGCCGGCTCACCCTGGCAAGCACCGTCTGCTGCACATCCACCAGAACATCCCGGGTGTGATGATGGAGATCAACAAGGTCTTCGCGGAAAACGGCATCAACATTTCCGGTCAGTTCCTGCAGACCAACGAGAAGGTCGGCTACGTGGTGATCGACGTCGACGCCGAGTACTCGGACCTGGCGCAACAGAAGCTGCAACACATCAACGGCACGATTCGTTGCCGCGTGTTGTTCTAACGCTTCAAACGCCCTACGAAAAATGGGAGGCCCGCAGGGGTCTCCCATTTTTTTGTCTGAACAAATCTTACTTGACGTTAACCGTGATCACTTTCGACGCTACAGTCGGGTTGAACTGCATGTGCAGTTTATCGCCGGCGACCAGTTGCAAGGTGTGCTTGCCAGGGGTCAGGGTCAGCTCGGTTTCGGTCTGGGCCTTGCCGAAGTGGATCACGCTGTCGGTGGCCGGGATCGGCACGCTGGCGTCCGGCAGTTCCTTCTGGTCGACCAGCAGGTGATGGTGGCCGGTGCCTGGGGTCTGGTCGGTGGCTGGGGCCAGTTTCAGACCTTCCATGCCGAATTTGACGGTGAAGGTTTTATCGACGGTGGCGCCGTCTTTCGGCGAAACGATAAACACTTTGGCATTTTCAGGTGGCGCGCTGCGAGGGATGCCGTCTGCGGCGGTCACCAACATCGAAGCACCCAATAGTACGCCGGCAATCGTTACACGAGACAAAAGGGCTTTCATTCGCTTCTCCACTTTTCTATGAAATTTGTAGGGTTATGACAACTTAGCGACTAATTGCTGTCCAAGGCACTCAACACCATAACAAAGCGATGCTGAACCGCGCCTCGCACATTCGAATTATTTAGGAGTGACCATGCGCTTTTCGCCTGGCCTGTTACTGCTGCTTCCTCTGATGAGCCCCTTGGCTCACGCCGAATTGATTGATGATGTGTTTGACCGCGGTGAACTGCGCATCGCCCTCGAGGCCAATACCCCGCCCTTCAACTTCAAGGACGGCGAGAAACTCACCGGTTTTGAAGTGGAACTCGGTGAACAACTGGCCAAAGAGATGGATGTGCGCCCCTCGTTCATCACCACCGACGACAGCGACATGCTGCCGGGCGTGGCAAGCGGCAAGTACGACGTGGCCATCAACCATATCGCTATGACTGCCGAGTTGCAGGATCAGTTCGATTTCAGTGAGCCTTATCGCGACAAGCCGGCGCTGGCCATTCCATTCCAGAAGGGCAACCCGGCGTTCAAGGCGAGCCTGGACAATGCGCTGCAACGGGTGAAAGCCGATGGCCGGTTGAAGGCGCTGGGGCAGAAGTGGCTCGAAAGCGACACGGCGGAAGTCAAAGCACAGTAAATCAAAATGAGGGAGGGCTTGGGAGACGGGCCAGGGCTTGCGCCGCCTCAAGCAACTCAAGCTCACTGAACACCAACACCCCATGGCGCTTGAGCAGCGCCGCCGTGACGCCTTCGCCGCTCACCTTCACACCGCTGAAAGTGCCGTCATAGGTCAGCACATTGCCACAGGACGGGCTATTGGCCTTGAGCACGGCGATACGGATATCGTGGCGCTGCACCAGCGCCAACGCCTGGCGGGCGCCGTCGAGGAAGGCGGCGCTGAAGTCCTCGCCCGCGGCGGTCAGCACCTGGGCGCGGCCCTCCCACACGTCGATACCCTGCCCGCCCGGAATCTCGGCGGAAGGCCTGGGCGTGGGCAAACCGCCCGCCACTTCCGGGCAGATCGCAACCACGCGGCCTTCGGCCTGCCATGCCGCCAGTTGATCGAACGGCCCGCTGGCGCCGCCGTCGTAGCGCACTTTGTGCCCGAGCAGGCAGCGGCTGACGAGAATTTTTTCCATGCTTAAAACGGCTCGTTACCGCGCCGACGAAACCAGCCGGTCAGCGACAGGCGCTCGCGGGTAGCGGGCAGCACTTCGTGGGGCACTTCGCCGGACAGGAACACCACCAGGCAACCTCCGCTGGGCACCACGTCGAGTTCGACGCCGTCCTTGAGGTACATACGCAACTGGCCGCCGTGTTCCGGCAGCCACTCGTCGTTCAAGTAGATCACCGCCGAGACCGTGCGCCGGTCGTCGTCGCGAAACCGGTCCAGGTGCCTGAGGTAAAACGCCCCCGGCGGGTACATCGCGAAGTGGCTTTCAAAATCTTCCAGGCCGAGGAACAAGCTGCGGTTTATCGCCAGGCGCAGGCTGTCCATCACCGTCATATAGCGGTCGCAGACGACGGCGTCGCCCTCCTCCAGCCACTGGATATGGTCGCCACGAATACCCTCGCGAATCTCCTGGGCCGGCCCGCGCCCGACCGCCGCCGGGGCCAGCTCACCTTCAGCCGCACGTTTACGGCACTCAGCCGCCAGTTCCAGGGTCAGAGCCTGGGGCAGGAAGCTGTTTTGCTGCGACCAGCCCTTTTCGGCCAGGTCGTCGACAATGCGTTGCAGCAATGGGTGATCGTGGGATATTTGCATGGCGCGCATAGTATCCATACGCCTGTGAATCCGACAGAGCCGCTGAGCGTCTGAACGCACTTTAGCCAGGTGACTGATAGGACTTCTCGACAAATCCTACGCCCGACACGGACAATAGTGGCCGACTGACAGGAGTCCATATGCGTCGTTTGTTTTTTTCCTTGCTGATGTTCTGCGTTTTGCCCGCTTGGGCAGACGGCCATGACCAGTTGTACAAGGTCGCCGGCTGGGCCGAACAACGCGCGCATTTCAATGACGCCCTCAGTGCCGCCCAGCAACGCTACCGCAACAGCCTGCCGCCAGCGGTGTACCAGGCGCTGGTCGACAACAGCAACAAGCGCTTCGCCGCCCAGGCCGTGGACCGGCGCGCCGAAGCCCAACTGCGCAAGCACCTGGCGGACCCGGCACCGGCCCTGGCGTTTTTCCAGTCGCCGCTGGGGCGCAAGATTGTCGCCGCCGAACTGCTGGCCACCCGCCGCGACCAGTTGGCAAAAAATGCCCAAGGCCTGCCGCACATCGAAGCCGACGCCACCCGCAGCCTGATCATCGGCCACCTGGCCCAGGCCCTGCCCGCCCGCGAAGCCGGCGCCGAAGTCAGCCTGGCGATCGCCGGCGTGGCGGCCGACAGCTTGAGCCAGATGATCCCCGGCCTGTTGGGCGGCGGCCAGGCCCAGGGCATGCTGGATGGACAACGCGAACGGCTGATGCAACAGATCGGCAATGACCTGAACAACACGTTGCTGTACGTCTATCGGGATTTGTCCGACCCGGAGCTGGAAGAATTCGCTACGTTTGCCGAGTCGCCGCAGGGGAAGGCGTATTACCAGGCGGCGTTGGCAGCCGTGCGCGCAGGGCTGGCGGTCGGTCAAAGCACCTCAAGCCTGGCGCAGTAGGAAATGTGGGAGGGGGCTTGCCCCCGATAGCAGTGGGTCAGTATCAGATGTGCTGACTGACACCCTGCTATCGGGGGCAAGCCCCCTCCCACATTTGTACTGCGTTATTTCAGGTGGTCGGTGAGGTACTTGAAGTACTCATTGCGGATCTCCGGGATCTCATTGGCCAAGTGATGCCGGCCGCGCTTGAGCATCAACACCTCAGGCTGATCGAACTTGCCCCGCAGCACCTGCAGGTTGTGCTGCCAATCCACCGTCATATCCTCTTCGCCCTGCACAATCAGCGGCCGCCGCGGGCTGCGCGGTGCGGCTTCGATTTGCCTGATCCAGCGCGCCAGTGCCCCGACCCAGGCGGTCGGCAATTGGCGCGGCTGCAAGGGGTCGGCTTCGAGGAACGGCTTGAAGGCCGGGTCATTGGTGTTTTCGCTGAACCGTCGGGCGATGCCTTTGACGAACGGCCGCAGCAGGTAATAGCTGACCTGCGACCAGCCCCACCCACGCGGACGCACCAAGGGTGAAAGCAGAAAAGTCTTACCCTGGGCCGGGCTGTCGGCGCCATGGTTGAGCAAGTGATCCACCACCACCGCACCGCCGGTGCTTTGCCCGAACAGGTGCCAGGGCCGGGGCAGGTGCAGCGCTTCGGCCTGGGCGAACAGCGCCTGCACCACGTCCTGGTACACCGCAAAATCATCGATACTGGCCCGCGCGCCGCTGGACAAGCCATGGCCCGGCAGGTCGCAGGCGATCACCACGAAACCCTGGTCCAGCGCCCAGTCGACGACGTGGCGGTACAGCCCCATATGGTCGTAGAACCCGTGGAACATGAACATCGTCGCCACCGGCACCGGCGGCCACCACACCTGGGCGACCACCGCGAACCCATCGACCTCGAACCGGCCAAGGCGGCTCACCGCCGGCACCTGGCGCGCGCGCAGGTCCAGCCCATAGAAGCGCTGATAGACCCGCGCCTCGGCGCTGAGCGGCTGCGCATCCACCAGGGGCCGCAAGCTGTCGCGCAGGTGATCGGGGTCAAAGGTGACGGGCATAAGAGGTTCCAGACTTGGGGCTTCACGCGCTGCGCAGAGGAATATCGAGCTGCGATATTCATCTGTCGGGGCAAGCATGGCAAGCTACGCGTCCTTCGAGGATTGATCTGAATGCGACAGCCCTACCGCACCACCCTGTTCGCCAGCCTGCTGCTGATCCTCTGCGCCGGCGTGTTATGGGCGGCGTATGACTGGTTCCAAGGCCGCTACCTGCGTGCCTTCAGCGAACACACGGCGGTGTTTTCCGGCGACGCCCTACGCCTGCCCGACGACCTCGCCGGCCCCGGCCCGATCCGCCTTGTGCATTTCTGGGACCCGGCCTGCCCGTGCAACGTCGGCAACCAGCAGCACCTCGGCGAATTGATCGAGCACTACGCGCCCCAGGGCGTCGAGTTCTACGCCCTGCAGAAACCCGGCAGCCACGGCCAGTTGCCCGACAACCTGCGCCAGATGAAAATCCTCAGCAGCCTGCCCGGTGCCGATCAGATACCCGCGACCCCGGCCGTGGCGATCTGGGACCGCAGCGGCAAGCTCGCGTATTTCGGGCCCTACAGCGAAGGGCTGACGTGCAACGCCAGCAACAGTTTCATCGAGCCGATCCTCAAGGCCCTTGCGGCAGGCCGCGCAGTGAATGCCACTCACACCCTGGCGGTGGGCTGCTATTGTTCGTGGCCAACCGGTTCGTAGCCCGTCGCCCCACTCTTGGTAAGGAATGTTCATGAAGCGCCTCTTGCAGGTTCTCGCGGTGCTGCTGGCGCTGATCGCCGTCGGTGCCGGCTGGTACGTCTACAGCAAGCAACCCACCCGCCAGGGCGCCGTGACGCTGGCGAACCTGCAAGGTTCGGTCACGGTGCGCTACGACGAGCGTGGCGTGCCGCATATCCGCGCCGAGAACGAGACCGACCTGTACCGCGCCCTGGGCTATGTGCATGCCCAGGACCGGCTGTTCCAGATGGAAATCATGCGACGCCTGGCGCGCGGCGAATTGGCCGAAGTGCTCGGCCCCAAGCTGCTGGACACCGACAAACTGTTCCGCAGCCTGCGCATTCGCGAGCGCTCCGCCACTTATGTGGCGCAGTTGGACCACGAATCGGCGCACTGGAAGGCCCTGCAAGCCTATCTGGACGGGATCAACCAGTATCAGGACAACCACGCCAGCCCGATGGAGTTCGATGTGCTGGGCATCCCCAAGCGGCCGTTTACCGCCGAGGACACCATCAGCGTCGCCGGGTATATGGCCTACAGCTTTGCTGCGGCGTTTCGTACCGAACCCTTGCTGACCTATGTACGCGACCAGTTGGGCAGCGATTACCTGAACGTGTTCGACCTCGCCTGGCAACCCAAGGGCGCGCTCAACCTGGCCGCCAGCGACTGGCAAAACCTCGGCGCCATCGCGGCCCTGAGTGAACAGGCCCTGGCCGACAACGGCTTGCCGCAGTTCGAAGGCAGCAACGCCTGGGCGATCAGCGGCAGCCGCACCCAGAGCGGCAAGCCGTTGCTGGCGGGTGACCCGCATATCCGCTTCTCAGTGCCGTCGGTGTGGTACGAGGCGCAGCTGTCGGCGCCGGGCTTTGAGTTGTACGGCTATCACAACGCGCTGGTGCCGGTGGCGTTCCTGGGGCACAACCTGGATTTCGGCTGGAGCCTGACCATGTTCCAGAACGACGACCTCGACCTGATCGCCGAGCAGGTCAATCCGGACAACGCCAACCAGGTCTGGTACCACGGCCAATGGGTCGACATGACCCGCAGCGAGCAACAGATCGCGGTCAAGGGCCAGGCACCGGTCACCTTGACCCTGCGCCAATCGCCCCACGGCCCGATCATCAATGACGTGCTCGGCGAGAACGCCGGCAAGACGCCGATCGCGATGTGGTGGGCGTTCCTCGACACCCAGAACCCGATCCTCGAAGGGTTCTACCAGCTCAACCGCGCCGACACCCTGGCCAAGGCCCGTGCCGCGGCGGCCAAGGTGTCGGCGCCGGGGCTGAACATTGTGTGGGCGAATGCCCAGGGCGATATCGGCTGGTGGGCGGCGGCGCAGTTGCCGATCCGCCCGGCCGGCGTCAACCCCGGGTTTATCCTCGACGGCAGCACGGCCCAGGCCGACAAGCTGGGCTTCTACCCGTTCAGCGCCAACCCCCAGGAAGAAAACCCGGCGCGTGGCTATGTGGTGTCGGCCAATGCGCAGCCGGTGTCGCCCAGCGGCATGGAGATCCCCGGCTATTACAACCTGGCCGACCGTGGCCAGCAGTTGAACGCGCAGTTGAGCGACAAGCGCGTGAAGTGGGACGTGAACAACAGCCAGGCCCTGCAACTGGGCACCACCACCGCCTTCGGCCCGCGCTTGCTGGCACCGCTGTTGCCGGTGCTGCGCGAGGTGGTCAAGGACCCGGCGCAGTTGCAGTTGGTGGAGCAACTGGCGGCCTGGAAAGGCGATTATCCGCTGGACTCCACCAGCGCCACGCTGTTCAACCAGTTCCTGTTCAACCTGGCTGACGCGGCCTTCCACCCGAAACTCGGCGACACCATGTTCAAGACCCTGCTCAGCACGCGGGTGATCGATGCGGCGTTGCCCCGCCTGGCCGCGAGCCCGGATTCGCCCTGGTGGAACGGCAAGCGTGCCGACACCGTCAAGCTCGCCTGGGACAACAGCCTCGCGCACCTCAAGGTCACCTTCGGCGATGACCCGGGCCAATGGCAGTGGGGCAAGGCCCATACGCTGACCCACGGCCACCCGCTGGGCTCGCAGAAACCGCTGGACCGGATCGTCAACGTCGGCCCCTTCCCCGCGCCGGGCAGCCACGAAGTGCCGAACAACCAGTCAGCCAATATCGGCCCGGCACCATGGCCGGTGACCTACGGCCCGTCGACCCGGCGCCTGATCGACTTCGCCGACGTGCCCCACGCGCTGACCATCAACCCGGTGGGGCAAAGCGGTGTGCCGTTCGACAAGCACTATGGGGACCAGGCGGAAACGTATATCGAGGGCGGCTATGAGCAGGCGCATTTCAGCGACGAGGAAATCACGGCCAATACGCGCGGTACGCTGAAGCTGCTGCCAGCCCGCTGACCGCCTGGAACGCGGTCAAAATGTGGGAGGGGGCTTGTATCTGCGGTGTTGCACCTACACCGGTGCGGCGAAGTTGAGCCGGAACTGTTGCGGCGTCACCTCCAGTCGGCGGTTGAACACACTGCGCATGTGCTGGGCATCGCGAAACCCGCATTGATAGGCCACGGTCTTGAGCGGTGCGCGGCTGCTTTCGAGCATCACCCGCGCCGCATCCACCCGCGCCCGCTCGACGAACTCCGCCGGGGTGATCCGCGCTTCACGGGCGAACACCCGGGAGAAGTTGCGCGCACTCATATTGGCCGCGTTGGCCAGGTCCGCGATGGTCAGGTCGCCGGTCAGGTTCGCCAGCACATACACCTGCACCAGCGCCACCGCCGAGGTGGTTTCGGCGTGGGGCGTGAGGAACGGGCTGAACTGCGACTGCCCGCCCGCACGCTGGGTGAACACCACCAAGCGCTTGGCCACGCTCAACGCCACTTCCGGCCCGTGATCCTGGGCCAGCAGGTACAGCGACAGGTCGATCCCCGCCGTGACCCCGGCCGAGGTGTAGAGGTTGCCGTCCTGCATGTAGAGACGGTCGGCCTCGACCCGGGTGCTGGGGCACAACCGCGCCAGGTCGGCGGCATCGCCCCAATGGGTGGTGACGGTTTTCCCGTCGAGCAGGCCGGCGCGGGCCAGTATGAAGGCGCCGTTGCAAATCGAACCGAAGCGCTGCGCCCGCGCCGCGGCCCCGCGCAGCCAATCATCGAAGTGCGCGCCGAATTCCTCGAAAGGCAGCTGCGGCCCGCCGGCGACCAGAAGCAGGTCATAGGCTTGCAACGCTTCGCGGTAATGCCGATGGGCCTGCAACGACAGGCCGTTGGAACAGGCCATATTGCCGTGGTCCAGGCCGATCACGTCCAGCTGGTACCGGTCTTCGGGCGACAGGAAACGGTTCGCCTCGCAGAACACATCCATCGGGCCGGTCACGTCCAGTGACTGGACGCCGGGGAAAATCAGAATGCCGACGGTCTTGCTCATGAACAGGCACACCTTTACCTAACCGGATAAACACAGAACCCCTGTGGGAGGGGGCAAACGCCCTTCCACCTTTGGATTTTCGCAGGCTTCAAGGGTGATATCGCCAGCTACACCCTAGCCGACTTTCACTTGGCACGATGTAGCAGCACATTGGCCGACATCGCACCCTCGCTGCGATAGCCCCTTCCCCGGCGCGCGACCAGACTGGCTGCCTCGGCGCCACCCTGGCGCTTTCTTGCGGAGAACGACCATGAGCACCAGTATCGCCGGCATCAAGATCCCGGACAGCGCCCTGGCCAGGGCCACCACCGACTACATCCGCGATATCGAATCCGACCTGCTCTACCACCACTCGCGCCGGGTGTTTCTGTTCGGCGCGTTGAGCGGTGAGCGCAAGCAACTGGCCTATAACCCGGAGCTGCTTTACGTCGGCGCGATGTTCCATGACCTGGGCCTGGTCGAAGGCCATCGCAGCGACGACCAGCGTTTCGAAGTCGACGGTGCCAACGCGGCGGCGGACTTCCTCAAGCCGCATGGGCTGAGCGATGACGACATCGAACAGGTGTGGCTGTCCATCGCACTGCACACCACGCCGGGCGTGCCGCAGCATTTGCGGCCGACCGTGGCGCTGGTCACCGCCGGCGTCGAGATGGACGTGCTGGGCATGGACTACGCCGCATTTACCCCCGTGCAGCGCGAAGCCGTGGTGCATGCACATCCACGCGGTGAAGGGTTCAAGGAATGCATCATCTGCGCGTTCGCCGACGGCTTGCGCCATCGCCCGCAGACCACGTTCGGCAACGTGAAGACCGATGTGCTGGTGGATCAGGAGCCGGGGTTCAAGCCGATGAACTTTGTCGAGGTGATTCGCCAGTCGCCGTGGACGGCCTGATCAACCTGGAATGCGGTCAAAATGTGGGAGGGGGCTTGCCCCCTCCCACATTTGCACCGTGTCGGCCGTTAGACCGGCGCAGGCGCCCGACGCTTGTCCGGCTGCTGCCAGCCATCGGCTGGCCGCTTCTTCGATCGACAGGTCCAGCTCACGCAAGCGCGCCGACACCACCACCGCCACATACGCCGCGCAGAACGTGGTGTGGGCGATCCAGATGGTGACGGCCTGATCAACCTGGAATGCGGTCAAAATGTGGGAGGGGGCTTGCCCCCGATGGCGGTGGATCAGTCACAGCTTCAGTGACTGACACTCTGCTATCGAGGGCAAGCCCCCTCCCACATTTGCACCGTGTCGGCCATTAGACCGGCGCAGGCGCCCGACGCTTGTCCGGCTGCTGCCAGCCATCGGCGGCCGCTTCTTCGATCGACAGGTCCAGCTCGCGCAAGCGCGCCGACACCACCACCGCCACATACGCCGCGCAGAACGTGGTGTGGGCGATCCAGATGGTGACGGCCTGATCAACCTGGAATGCGGTCAAAATGTGGGAGGGGCTTGCCCCGATGGCGGTGGATCAGTCACAGCTTCAGTGACTGACACTCTGCTATCGGGGGCAAGCCCCCTCCCACATTTGCACCGTGTCGGCCATTAGACCGGCGCAGGCGCCCGACGTTTGTCCGGCTGCTGCCAGCCATCGGCGGCCGCTTCTTCGATCGACAGGTCCAGCTCGCGCAAGCGCGCCGACACCACCACCGCCACATACGCCGCGCAGAACGTGGTGTGGGCGATCCAGATGTGGACGGCCTGATCAACCTGGAACGCGGTCAAAATGTGGGAGGGGCTTGCCCCCTCCCACATTTGCACCGTGTCGGCCGTTAGACCGGCGCAGGCGCCCGACGTTTGTCCGGCTGCTGCCAGCCATCGGCTGGCCGCTTCTTCGATCGACAGGTCCAGCTCACGCAAGCGCACCGACACCACCACCGCCACATACGCCGCGCAGAACGTGGTGTGGGCGATCCAGATGGTGACGGCCTGATCAACCTGGAACGCGGTCAAAATGTGGGAGGGGCTTGCCCCCGATAGCAGTGGATCAGTCACAGCTTCAGTGACTGACACTCTGCTATCGGGGGCAAGCCCCCTCCCACATTTGCACCGTGTCGGCCATTAGACCGGCGCAGGCGCCCGACGTTTGTCCGGCTGCTGCCAGCCATCGGCGGCCGCTTCTTCGATCGCTTGCTGGATCGCCTTCTTGCGCATCTCTTCGGCACGTCGGCTGAAGAACCACACCAGGAAAGTCACCAACGACACCGCCAGCAGAATCAGGCTGGCCACGGCGTTGATCTCCGGTTTGACCCCCAGGCGCACCGCCGAGAAGACTTCCATCGGCAAGGTGGTCGAACCCGGGCCCGACACGAAGCTGGCGAGTACCAGGTCATCGAGGGACAGCGCGAAGGACATCATCCCACCCGCCGCCAACGACGGCGCGATCATCGGGATGGTGATCAGGAAGAACACCTTCCACGGCCGCGCGCCCAGGTCCATCGCCGCTTCTTCGATCGACAGGTCCAGCTCACGCAAGCGCGCCGACACCACCACAGCCACATACGCCGCGCAGAACGTGGTGTGGGCGATCCAGATGGTGACGATGCCACGTTCCTGGGGCCAACCGATCATCTGCGCCATCGCCACGAACAGCAGCAACAGCGACAGACCGGTGATCACCTCGGGCATGACCAACGGCGCGGTCACCAGGCCGCCGAACAGCGTGCGGCCCTTGAACTGGCTGATGCGCGTCAGCACGAACGCCGCCAATGTACCCAGCGCCACGGCCGCGATGGCCGTGTAGCAGGCGATTTCCAGGGAACGCGCCACCGAGCCCATCAACTGGGTGTTGTCCAGCAGGCCCACGTACCACTTGATCGACCAACCGCCCCACACCGTCACCAGCTTGGATTCGTTGAACGAGTAGATCACCAGGATCAGCATCGGCAGGTAGATGAACAACAACCCCGCCACCAGCATGAAGCTTGAGAAACTGACGCGCTTCATATCTTGCCCTCCATCTCTTTGGCTTGGCTGCGGTTGAACAGGATGATCGGCACGATCAGGATCGCCAGCATCACCACCGCCAGGGCAGAAGCCACCGGCCAGTCACGGTTGTTGAAGAATTCTTGCCACAACACTTTACCGATCATCAGGGTTTCCGGGCCGCCGAGCAGTTCCGGGATCACGAACTCGCCCACCACCGGGATGAAGACCAGCATGCAACCGGCGATGATGCCGTTCTTGGACAGCGGCACGGTGATCTTCCAGAAGCTGTTGAACGTGCTCGAACCCAGGTCCGAGGCAGCCTCCAGCAGGCTCTGGTCGTGTTTCACCAGGTTGGCGTACAGCGGCAGGATCATGAACGGCAGGTACGAATAGACCACGCCGATATACACCGCGATATTAGTGTTGAGGATCTGCAGCGGCTCGTTGATCAGCCCGATATACATCAGGAAGCTGTTGAGCAAGCCGTTGTTGCTGAGGATGCCCATCCACGCGTACACGCGGATCAGGATCGCGGTCCAGGTCGGCATCATGATCAGCAGCACGAGGACGGTCTGCATCTCTTTGCGCGCACTGGCAATCGCGTAGGCCATCGGGTAGCCGATCAACAGGCACAGCAGCGTGCTGAAGAACGCCATCTTCAGCGAGCCCAGGTACGCGGCGATGTACAACTCATCGTCGCCGAGCATCGCGTAGTTGGCCAGGTTCAGCACCAGTTGCAGCTTCTGCTCAACGAAGGTGTAGATCTCGGTGTAAGGCGGGATCGCCACGTCGGCTTCGGCAAAGCTGATCTTCAGGACGATGAAGAACGGCAGCATGAAGAACAGGAACAGCCAGAGGAAAGGGATCCCGATGACCACATGCCGGCCACCGGGGGTTATTCGTTGCAGCTGGCGCTTGAATTTTTTCATGTTCATGAGCGAAGTACCACGCCGCTGTCGTCTTCCCACCACACGTACACCTGATCACCCCAGGTTGGGCGCTGGCCACGGCGTTCGGCGTTGGCGACGAAGGATTGCACGAGCTTGCCGCTCGGCAACTCGACGTAGAATACCGAGTGGCCGCCGAGGTAGGCGATGTCGTGGACCTTGCCGCTGGACCAGTTGTGCTCGCAGGTCGGCATTTGAGTGGTGACCAGCAGTTTTTCCGGGCGGATGGCGTAGGTCACCGACTTGTCTTCCACCGAGGTGGCGATGCCGTAGCCGACGTAGATGTCACGGTCCAGGTCCGGGCACTTGAGCACTGCGTGGCCTTCAGCGTCGTCGACCACCTGGGTGTCGAAGATGTTGACGTTGCCGATGAACTCGCACACCAGGCGGCTGGTCGGCGTCTCGTAGATGTCGACCGGGCTGCCGATCTGCGCGATCCAGCCCAGGTGCATGATCGCGATGCGCTCGGCCATGGTCATGGCCTCTTCCTGGTCGTGAGTCACCATCACGCAGGTCACGCCGACGCGCTCGATGATTTCCACCAGTTCCAGCTGCATCTGCGAACGCAGTTTCTTGTCCAGCGCCCCCATCGGTTCATCGAGCAGCAGCAGTTTCGGGCGCTTGGCCAGGGAACGGGCCAGGGCCACACGCTGGCGCTGGCCACCGGACAACTGGTGCGGCTTGCGCTTGGCGTACTGGCTCATCTGCACCAGCTTGAGCATCTCGGCCACGCGGGCGTCGACTTCGGCCTTGGGGATCTTGTCCTGTTGCAGGCCAAACGCGATGTTCTGCGCCACGGTCATGTGCGGGAACAGCGCGTAGGACTGGAACATCATGTTGATCGGCCGCTCGTAGGGCGGCATGTCGGTGATGTCCACACCGTCGAGGTAAATGCGACCCTCGGTTGGGCGCTCGAAACCTGCGAGCATGCGCAACAAGGTGGATTTGCCCGAACCCGAACCGCCGAGCAAGGCGAAGATCTCGCCTTTCTTGATTTCCAGGGACACATCGTCCACGGCAATCGTCTCGTCGAACTTCTTCGTGACCCGGTCGATTTTGACCAGCACCTTTTTCGGTGTCTGGTCGCCCTCGAGGGCTTTCTTATAGGCGCCGGAGGCAACTGCCATTTACGAAACTCCCAAAAAAAAAGAGTGCAGTTCGCCCGACGCGGGCGAACCCAGGATAGTTTGAGCCTTACTTGCCCGTCTTGACCTTGGTCCAGCTACGGGTCATTAAACGCTGCACTTTCGGGGGTAGCTCGAAGTTGACAAATGTCCGGTCGAGAACCGCCTGCGGTGGGTAAACCGCTTCGTCGGTGCGTATCGATTGCTCCATCAGTGCGTCCGCCCCTGGGTTAGGGTTGGCATAACCGACGTAATCACTGACCTGAGCGATAACCTCAGGTTGCAGTAAATAGTTGATGAAGGCGTGGGCTTCTTTAACGTTGGCCGCGTCCTTGGGGATCGCCAGCACGTCAAACCACAGGTTGCCGCCTTCTTTCGGAATCGCGTAGGCGATGTTCACGCCCTTGCCCGCCTCGGCTGCGCGGGCCTTGGCCTGGAACACATCGCCGGAGAACCCGGCCGCCACGCAGATGTTGCCGTTGGCCAGGTCGGAGATGTATTTGGAAGAATGGAAGTAGGTCACATAAGGCCGCACTTTCAGCAGTTTCGCTTCGGCCTTCTTGTAGTCTTCGGGGTTCTCGCTGTTGGGGTTCAGGCCCATATAGTTGAGCACCGCCGGCAGCATTTCATCTGCCGAGTCCATGAAGGACACGCCGCACGTCGCGAGCTTCTTCATGTTTTCCGGCTCGAACAGCACGGCCCAGGAGTCGATCTTGTCGACGCCCAGCACTTCTTTGACTTTATCGACGTTGTAACCGATGCCGTTGGTGCCCCACAGGTACGGCACGGCGTATTGGTTGCCCGGGTCGTTCTTTTCCAGGCGCTTGAGCAGCGCCGGGTCGAGGTTGGCGTAGTGAGTCAGCAACGACTTGTCGAGCTTCTGGAACGCCCCGGCCTTGATCTGTTTGCCAAGGAAGTGATTGGACGGCACCACCACGTCGTAACCGGTACGTCCGGCCAGCAACTTGCCTTCCAGGGTTTCGTTGGAATCAAACACGTCATACACAGGCTTGATACCGGAGGCCTTTTCAAAGTTGGCCAGGGTGTCGGGGCCGATGTAGTCCGACCAGTTATAAACATGCACAGTCGATGCGGCCTGCACGCTGACAGCCAGCGTGATACCGGCACCTACCAGCAAGGCTTGGCGAAATAAAGAAAATGGCAAGTGGAGGTCCTCTTAAATAGTTGGGCCCAAAGTTGTTGCCCGGCAACAAAACCGGCGCGCAACTTACCCTCGATAAACCGATCCGGCAAAACTTTCTGTCATTTAATTACTGTACGGCTGCCGCTCTTTGTAGGAGCGAGCTTGCTCGCGAAGAACTCACAGGCAACGCGGGCGACCAGAGGCGCTGCGTTATCGTTGAGGATTTTCGCGAGCAAGCTCGCTCCTACAGGTTACCTCGCTTACTTACCGGATTTGATTTTGGTCCAGCTACGGGTCATTTCACGCTGAGTCGCTGCCGGCAAGTCGGCAATGGCATACAGCTTGGCTTGCACGTCCGCTGGCGGGTAGATGCCTGGGTCGCTGGTGATGTCTTTGTCGACCAATGCGGTGGCTTTCTCGTTACCGTTCGGGAAACGCACGCTGTTGGTGATCGCAGCCATGACTTTCGGCTCGAGCAGGTAGTTCATGAACTTGTAGGCCGCTTCGACGTTTTCGGCATCTTTAGGGATGGCGACCATGTCATAGAAACTGCCGGCGCCTTCCTTCGGAATGTCATACGCCACTTTGACCTTGCCACCGGCTTCAGCCGCGCGGGATTTGGCCTGCTGGATGTCACCCGAGTAACCCACGGCTACGCAGATGTTGCCGTTGGCCAGGTCGGAGATGTACTTGGACGAGTGGAAGTAGCCGATCGAAGGACGGATCTTCAGGAACAGGTCTTCAGCTTGCTTGAGGTCGGCTTTCTTCTGGCTGTCGGTCGGCAGGCCCAGGTAATGCAGCGCGATCGGCAGCATTTCGGTTGGCGAATCGAGGAAGCTCACACCGCAGCTCTTGAGCTTGGCGATGTTTTCCGGCTTGAGCAGGATGTCCCACGAATCGATCTTGTCGACGCCCAGCGCGGCCTTGACCTTCTCCGGGTTGTAACCGATGCCGATCGAACCCCACATGTACGGGAAAGCGTGCTTGTTGTCCGGGTCGCTGACCGACACGGCCTTGAGCAGCGACGTGTTCAGGTTTTCGTAGTTGGACAGCTTGGACTTGTCCAGCTCCTGGTAGACGCCGGCCTTGATCTGCTTGGCGAGGAAGTTGTTCGACGGTACGACGATGTCGTAACCGGACTTGCCTGCCAGCAACTTGGCTTCAAGGGTCTCGTTGCTGTCAAATACGTCGTACACCACTTTGATGCCCGACTCTTTTTCAAAGTTGGCGATGGTGTCCGGAGCAATGTAGTCGGACCAGTTATAGATGTGCAGCACTTTATCGTCTGCCTGGGCCGCGCCCGCCATTGCGCCCATCAGGGACAACGCGAGGAGGGTCTTGCCAGCGTTCTTCAAACCTAATGCCTTCATTTGGTGATGCTCCAATTTTCTTTTTTGGGCCGCAGCATGCTTCATCGATATACAGCTGTTCGGCAGCCCGTCGAAGGGCAGCAAAACAGGACTACAGTCTGGCAAGTTAGGGGGCCGGCTTTCAACTAACCCCCCACTTTTATAACTGCCCGAACGCAGCGCCCGAGAGTCACTGCGCTCTGAGCCTAGCACTTAGCCCTGCAATGCCGCCAAAGTCAGGTCCAGGCAATGACGAGCCTTGGTCACCAGCTCGTCGATTTCGGTCTTGCTGATCACCAGCGGCGGCGAAATGATCATGGTGTCACCCACGGCGCGCATGATCAGGCCATTCTCGAAGCAGAAGGTTCGGCAGATCATGCCAACACCGCGGCCTTCGTAACGCTTGCGCGTCGCTTTGTCCTGAACCAGTTCAATCGCACCGAGCATGCCGACACCACGCACTTCACCCACCAACGGATGATCAGCCAGCTCCCTCAGACGTTTCTGCAAATACGGTGCCGTTTCATCATGCACACGCTTAATAATTTGTTCATCGCGCATGATGCGGATGTTTTCCAGGGCGACCGCCGCGGCCACCGGGTGACCGGAGTAGGTGAAGCCGTGGTTGAAATCGCCGCCTTCATTCAGCACCGCCACCACCTCGTCGCGCACGATCAGGCCACCCATCGGGATGTAGCCCGAGGTCAGGCCCTTGGCGATGGTCATCATGTCCGGCTTGAGGTCGTAGAAATCGCTGCCGAACCACTCGCCGGTACGGCCGAAACCGCAGATCACCTCGTCGGCGACGAACAGGATGTCGTACTTGGCGAGGATTTCCTTGATGCGCGGCCAGTAGCTGTCCGGCGGCACGATCACGCCACCGGCGCCCTGGATCGGCTCGGCAATGAAGGCACCGACGTTGTCCACGCCCAGTTCCAGAATCTTCGCCTCCAGCTGGTTGGCGGCCCACACGCCGAACTCTTCTGGGCTCATGTCGCCGCCTTCGCCAAACCAGTACGGCTGGGCGATGTGGACGATGCCCGGGATCGGCAGATCGCCCTGCTCATGCATATAAGTCATGCCGCCGAGGCTGGCGCCGGCCACGGTGGAGCCGTGGTAGCCATTCTTGCGGCTGATGATGATTTTCTTGTTCGGCTGGCCCTTGATCGCCCAATAGTGGCGGACCATGCGCAACATGGTGTCGTTACCTTCGGAGCCGGAACCGGTGAAGAACACGTGGTTCATGCCGGCCGGTGCAACGTCGGAGATCGCCTTGGCCAGTTCCAGCACCGGCGGGTGGGCGGTCTGGAAGAACAGGTTGTAGTACGGCAGTTCTTTCATCTGCTTGGCGGCGGCGTCAGCCAGTTCATCGCGACCGTAACCGATCGCCACGCACCACAGGCCGGCCATGCCGTCGAGGATCTTGTTGCCTTCGCTGTCCCACAAGTAAACACCGTGGGCTTTAGTAATGATCCGTGGGCCTTTCTCTTTCAACTGCTTGAAGTCGCTGAACGGCGCCAGGTGGTGATCACTGCTCAAGGCTTGCCATTCACGGGTTTGCGGGTTGTTGCTGGACATACCAATCTCCTAGACTTTTCAGTGGAGGGCGCGCCGTTCAACGGGCGCGCCCGGCGCATCAGACGGCGAAGAGCAGGAACTCCCGCTCCCACGAACTGATCACGCGCTTGAAGTTTTCATGCTCGGCCCGCTTGACCGCGACGTAGCCAGTGATGAATTTGTGACCCAGGTATTTCTCGATGGTCTTGCTGTTTTCCATGCGCTCCAGCGCGTCTTCGATGGTCAACGGCAGGCGCAGGTTGCGCCGCTCGTAACCACGGCCGACGACCGGCGCGCTTGGGTTGTGCCCTTCGACCATGCCGATGTAGCCGCACAACAGGCTGGCGGCGATCGCCAGGTACGGGTTGGCGTCTGCGCCCGGCAGGCGGTTTTCCACGCGACGGTTCTGCGGGCCGGCATCCGGTACGCGCAGGCCGACGGTGCGGTTTTCTTCGCCCCACTCCACGTTCACCGGTGCCGAAGTGTCCGGCAGGAAGCGGCGGAACGAGTTCACGTTGGGGGCGAACAGCGGCAGCAATTCGGGGATGAATTTCTGCAGGCCACCAATGTGGTTGAGGAACAGTTGGCTCATGGTCCCGTCTTCATTGGAGAAGACGTTCTTGCCGGTAGCGATGTCGATGATGCTCTGGTGCAGGTGCATCGCGCTGCCGGGCTCGCCGGTCATCGGCTTGGCCATGAAGGTGGCGGCCACGTCGTGCTTGAGCGCGGCTTCACGCATGGTGCGCTTGAACACCAGGATCTGGTCGGCCAGGGACAGCGCGTCGCCGTGACGGAAGTTGATTTCCATCTGCGCCGTGCCGTCCTCGTGGATCAGGGTGTCGAGGTCCAGCTCCTGCAGTTCGCACCAGTCGTAGACGTCCTCGAACAGCGGGTCGAATTCGTTGGCCGCTTCTATAGAGAACGACTGCCGACCGGTTTCCGGGCGCCCGGAACGGCCGATCGGCGGTTGCAGCGGGAAGTCCGGGTCTTCGCAGCGCTTGGTCAGGTAGAACTCCATCTCCGGCGCCACGATCGGCTGCCAGCCTTTGTCGGCGTAGAGCTTGAGGACTTTCTTGAGCACGTTGCGCGGCGACAGCTCGATCGGGTTGCCTTGCTTGTCGTAGGTATCGTGGATCACCTGGGCGGTAGGCTCGATGGCCCACGGCACCAGGAACACCGCGTTCTGGTCGGGGCGGCAGATCATGTCGATGTCGGCCGGGTCGAGCAATTCGTAATAGATGTCGTCTTCGACATAGTCGCCGGTCACGGTCTGCAACAGAACGCTCTCGGGCAGACGCATGCCTTTCTCGGCGATGAACTTGTTGGTCGGCGAGATCTTGCCCCGGGTGATACCGGTGAGGTCGCCAATCATGCATTCGACTTCTGTGATCTTGTGGTCTTTCAACCAATCGGTGAGCTGGTCGAGGTTGTTACTCATAAATGCCTCTGGGCTGGGTTTCCTGACGTTCATTAAAGGTCAGGCGTCGGTTGACGCATCGGCGTCGCTGGTTCATCAGAGTGGGAGCTTAACCGCCATTTGGGGTGCCGTTGCACTCCTAAAGCAAAAGGCTTGCCTCCCGTGCAGGATAATGAGCGGCAACTGCAAAAAAGGCAGGACCGGCGTCATGAAAAGGGCGAGTACAAGAAAATGAACGGGGCACGCGAACAGCGTCCTGGCCGTCAAGAATAATGGCCGGATCGAAGGGGCTTATCGGGGATGGAATCATCAATGGGAATGCGCGTTCGCAACATTCGACACGGATCTGAAAAGCATGCAGACCGACCTGTTTCGCGCAGGTGGTGATGCCGATTAACGGCAGGCCAGACATGAAGCACCCCGGTATTATTGCTGTTATGGGTTTGAATCGAGCTTAGCCTTGTTCATTTTTTTACACAACACCCCCGTAAAAAATACAACACGGCCCGCTCAAGCCTGCTAGTCCCAAGCCGGGCAACCGGGTAAAACCGCCCCAAAAAGCCCCAAAAAAGCCCTCGTGGCGCTTTTTTGGGGCAAAAAAGGCCTCGCTTGACTTCGGCATGCCGTTCGGGTTGACTGAAACCTGAAAAGATCAATGATTGATATTTTTAACAACAAAGGTGTTGCATCATGTCGGTACCCCCGCGTGCCGTTCAGCTTAACGAAGCGAACGCGTTCCTTAAGGATCATCCTGAGGTTCTGTACGTAGACCTTCTAATTGCGGATATGAATGGTGTGGTGCGCGGTAAGCGCATCGAACGCACCAGCCTCCACAAGGTTTACGAGAAAGGCATTAACTTGCCTGCCTCTTTATTTGCCCTGGATATCAACGGCTCAACGGTGGAAAGCACCGGCCTGGGCCTGGACATCGGTGATGCTGACCGAATCTGTTATCCAATCCCCGACACCCTGTGCAATGAACCTTGGCAAAAGCGCCCGACCGCGCAACTGCTGATGACCATGCACGAAATTGAAGGTGAACCTTTCTTCGCCGATCCGCGCGAAGTACTGCGTCAGGTCGTAAGCAAATTCGACGACCTCGGTCTGACTATCTGCGCTGCCTTCGAGCTTGAGTTCTACCTGATCGACCAGGAGAACGTGAACGGCCGCCCACAACCGCCCCGCTCGCCGATCTCCGGCAAACGCCCGCACTCGACACAGGTCTACCTGATCGACGACCTCGACGAATATGTCGACTGCCTCCAGGACATCCTGGAAGGTGCCAAAGAGCAAGGCATCCCGGCTGATGCCATCGTCAAGGAAAGTGCCCCGGCGCAGTTCGAAGTGAACCTGCACCACGTGGCCGACCCGATCAAGGCCTGCGACTACGCTGTACTGCTCAAGCGCCTGATCAAGAACATCGCCTACGACCATGAGATGGACACCACCTTCATGGCCAAGCCTTACCCAGGCCAGGCAGGCAACGGTTTGCACGTACACATTTCGATCCTGGACAAGGACGGCAAGAACATCTTTGCCAGCGAGGATCCCGAGCAGAACGCCGCATTGCGTCACGCGATCGGCGGTGTGCTGGAGACCCTACCCGCCCAGATGGCGTTCCTGTGCCCCAACGTCAACTCCTACCGTCGTTTCGGCGCACAGTTCTACGTGCCGAACTCGCCGTGCTGGGGCCTGGACAACCGCACCGTGGCGATCCGCGTGCCGACCGGCGCGGCCGACTCCGTGCGTATCGAACACCGCGTGGCCGGTGCCGATGCCAACCCCTACCTGTTGATGGCTTCGGTCCTGGCGGGCGTACACCACGGCCTGACCAACAAGATCGAACCGGGCGCGCCAGTGGAAGGCAACAGCTACGAGCAGAACGAACAAAGCCTGCCGAACAACCTGCGCGATGCCCTGCGCGAGTTGGATGACAGCGAGGTGATGGCCAAGTACATCGATCCTAAATACATCGATATCTTCGTCGCCTGTAAGGAAAGTGAGCTGGAAGAGTTCGAACACTCCATCTCCGACCTTGAGTACAACTGGTACCTGCATACCGTGTAAGCGCTGGTTGCACTGAAAAAACGTCGCAGGCCTTTGGTCTGTGGCGTTTTTTTATGGGTTGCTTTTGGTAGACCGAGTTGGCCGCCATCGGGAGCAAGCTCCCTCCCACATTTGAACGAGTTTTCCTGAAGAAACCGGTTCGAGTGTGAGAGGGAGCTTGCTCCCGATGGCGGCCTGGCAGACAACACCAGCTCCTGCTCATACAATGCCCGCTGCCTTGTAGGAGACTTCCATGACCACCCGCCCCGCCGCCCCTCGCAAACCCCGCGCCCGCAGCCAGGCCCGGATCGACGCGATCCTCGACGCCGCCCGCACGTTGCTGGCGTCCGAAGGCGTGGCCGGTTTGTCGATCTACAGCGTGGCCGAGCGCGCACAGATTCCGCCGTCGTCGGTGTACCACTTTTTCGCCAGTGTGCCGGCGCTGCTGGAAGCGTTGACCGCTGACGTCCATGCGGCATTCCGCGCCGCAATCCAGGCGCCCATCGCGCATGATTCACTCAAGTATTGGCGCGACCTGTCTTACATCGTCGAACAGCGCATGCTCACCATCTACAGCAACGACGCCGCCGCCCGCCAGCTGATCCTGACCCAGCACGGGCTGACCGAAGTGAATCAGGCCGACCGCCAGCACGATCTGGAGTTGGGTGACTTGATGCTGGCCGTGTTCAACCGGCATTTCGAAGTGCCGACCCTGCCTGCCGATGTGGACGTGTTCGCGCTGGCGCTGGAATTGAGTGATCGCGTGTATGCGCGTTCGGTGCATCAGCATGGGCTGATCACGCCGCGCATGGCTGAGGAAGGCATGCGCGTGTTCGATGCGTATGTGGGGCTTTATCTGCCGGCGTATTTGCCCAAGCGGGGCGTCACTGTCTGATGGATGTGTTGTCTGGCAGGGCCTCATCGGGAGCAAGCTCCCTCCCACATGTGACCGAGTTTTCCTGAAGAAACCGGTTCGAATATGGGAGGGAGCTTGCTCCCACATGTGATCGAGTTTTCCTGAAGAAACCGGTTCGAATGTGGGAGGGAGCTTGCTCCCACATGTGACCGAGTTTTCCTGAAGAAACCGGTTCGAATGTGGGAGGGAGCTTGCTCCCACATGTGATCGAGTTTTCCTGAAGAAACCGGTTCGAATGTGGGAGGGAGCTTGCTCCCACATGTGATCGAGTTTTCCTGAAGAAACCGGTTCGAATGTGGGAGGGAGCTTGCTCCCACATGTGACCGAGTTTTCCTGAAGAAACCGGTTCGAATGTGGGAGGGAGCTTGCTCCCACATGTGACCGAGTTTTCCTGAAGAAACCGGTTCGAATGTGGGAGGGAGCTTGCTCCCACATGTGACCGAGTTTTCCTGAAGAAACCGGTTCGAATTTGGGAGGGAGCTTGCTCCCACATGTGACCGAGTTTTCCTGAAGAAACCGGTTCGAATGTGGGAGGGAGCTTGCTCCCGATAGCGCCCTCAAGTGATCACAACTTGGCGATCGACACCTCGGTGGATTTGACGAAGGCAATCACCTCGCTGCCGATCACCAGCTCCAACTCCTTGACCGAACGGGTGGTGATCACCGACGTCACGATCCCGGACGCGGTCTGCACGTCGATTTCCGAGAGCACGTCGCCTTCGACGATTTCCTTGACGGTGCCTTTGAACTGGTTACGCACGTTGATGGCTTTGATAGTCATGTCGTTTTTCCTTCGTGGGACAAGTGAGTTATTGCGCCCACCGCAATTGCGTAGGCAACGGTGAAACAGGTTCGGGTTCCGGCGGGGTGCCGGGCAGCGACAGCACACGGTTGAGCACCTGCGCTTCGAGCGCGGCCAGGCGATGCGAGCCTCGGGCGCGTGGACGCGGCAGGTCGACAATCAGGTCGAGGCCGATTTCGCCGTCTTCGATCAGGATCACCCGGTCGGCAATGGCCACGGCTTCGCTGACGTCGTGGGTTACCAGCAACACGGTGAAACCATGCTTCTGCCAGAGGCTTTCGATCAGTTGCTGCATCTCGATGCGGGTCAACGCATCCAGCGCGCCCAACGGCTCATCGAGCAACAACAGACGCGGCTGATGAATCAACGCACGCGCCAGGGCCACACGCTGCTTCTGGCCACCGGACAAGGCCGCCGGCCACTCATTCGCACGCTCGGCCAGGCCGACCGCTTCGAGCGCTTCCAGTGCCTTGGGACGCCAGTTGCCCTTGAGGCCGAGGCCGACGTTGTCGATGATCTTTTTCCACGGCAGCAGACGCGCTTCCTGGAACATCAACCGCGTGTCTTCGATCGCCTCGCCAAGCGGCGCGGAGCCGGCCAGCAGCTCACCGCTGCTGGCCTTGTCGAGGCCGGCGAGCAGGCGCAGCAAGGTACTTTTACCGCAGCCACTGCGGCCGACCACGGCAACGAACTGGCCCGCCGGAATATGCAGGTCGATGCCCTTGAGCACTTCCCGCGCGCCAAAGGCCTTGCGCAATTTGCGCACCGCCAGGGGAATCCCCTTCAGCAGGCGCGGAGGTTGTTGAGCGGTCATGCCGCACCTCCTTTATTCACTTGATAAGCCGGATGCCAGCGCAGCCACACACGCTCCAAGCCGCGCGCCGCGAGGTCGGCCAGCTTGCCGAGAATCGCGTACATGACGATGGCCAGCACTACCACGTCGGTTTGCAGGAATTCACGGGCGTTCATCGCCAGGTAACCGATACCGGAACTGGCCGAAATGGTTTCCGCCACGATCAGCGTCAGCCACATGAAGCCCAGGGCAAAACGCACGCCCACCAGGATCGACGGCAGCGCGCCCGGCAGGATCACCTGGCGGAACAGGCTGAAGCCAGACAAGCCGTAGCTGCGGGCCATTTCCACCAGTGCCGGGTCGACGTTGCGGATGCCGTGGTAGGTGTTGAGGTAGATCGGGAACAGCGTGCCGAGGGCGACCAGGAAAATCTTCGCGGTCTCGTCAATGCCGAACCACAGGATCACCAGCGGGATCAACGCCAGGTGCGGCACGTTGCGGATCATCTGCACCGAGCTGTCCAGCAGGCGCTCGCCCCACGTCGACAGGCCGGTGATAAAGCCCAGGGCCAGACCGATGCTACCACCGATCACAAACCCCAGGCCCGCGCGCCAGCCGCTGATGGCCAGGTGCGTCCAGATTTCACCGCTGCGTACCAGGTTGACCCCGGCCTCGATCACCGCGCTCGGCGCCGGCAGAATCCGCGTCGACAACCAACCCGCCGACACCGACAACTGCCACACCGCCAACAGCAACACCGGCAGCACCCAAGGCGCCACGCGATGGCTCAGTTTTTCCACATTCATGGCCCCACCTCAGCTCTGTGACGCCGCTTTGGGAAGGATGTCGTTGGCGACCATCTCGCCGAACGGGCTCACGTACCCGGCACTTTTCGGCAACTCGGGACGTTCGATATCCAGGTGCGGGAACAGCAACTCGGCGACGCGATACGATTCTTCCAGGTGTGGATAACCGGAGAAGATAAAGGTGTCGATGCCCAGCGCCGCGTATTCCTTGACCCGCGCCGCGACCGTCGGGCCATCGCCCACCAGCGCGGTGCCGGCCCCGCCGCGCACCAGGCCGACGCCGGCCCACAGGTTGGGGCTGACTTCGAGGTTGTCGCGGCTGCCGCCATGCAAGGCCGCCATGCGCTGCTGGCCGACCGAATCAAAGCGCGCCAGCGAGGCCTGGGCACGGGCGATGGTGTCGTCGTCCAGGTGCGAGATCAGTTTGTCGGCGGCTTTCCAGGCTTCATCGTTGGTTTCGCGCACGATCACATGCAGACGAATGCCGAAGCGCACCGTGCGCCCGAGTTTCGCGGCCTTGGCCCGCACCTCTTCGATTTTTTCCGCGACCGCGGCCGGTGGCTCGCCCCAGGTCAGCACCATGTCCACCTGTTCGGCCGCCAGGTCCTGCGCGGCTTCGGAGGAACCGCCGAAATACAGCGGCGGACGCGGTTGCTGGATCGGCGGGTAAAGCAATTTGGCGCCTTTGACGCTGATGTGTTCGCCATCGTAATCCACGGTTTCGCCTTCCAGCACACGACGCCAGATGCGGGTGAACTCCACCGAGGCCTGGTAGCGCTCCTCGTGAGTGAGGAACAGACCGTCGCCGGCCAATTCTTCCGGGTCACCGCCGGTCACCAGGTTGAACAGCGCACGGCCGCCGGACAGGCGATCGAGGGTCGCGGCCTGACGCGCGGCCACCGTCGGCGAAATGATCCCGGGGCGCAGCGCGACCAGGAACTTCAGACGCTGGGTCACCGGGATCAGCGAAGCGGCCACCAGCCACGAGTCTTCGCAGGAACGCCCGGTGGGGATCAACACCCCGCCGAAGCCAAGGCGGTCGGCCGCCTGGGCCACTTGCTGCAGATAACCGTGGTCGACGGCGCGAGCGCCTTCGGCGGTGCCAAGGTAATGACCGTCGCCATGGGTAGGCAGGAACCAGAAAATAGTGAGGCTCATGGAGTTGTCTCCTGAAGAAGGCGGATTACGGTGCGTTGGCCACGACGGCAGGTGGCGTCCAGATCACGTCCTTGATGCTCAAGGGTTTGGGGATCAATTTGAGTTGGTAGAAGCTGTCGGCAATCTTCTGCTGGGCGGCGACCACCGCCGGGGTCAGGAACAGCGCGCCATAGCCCTGGCGTTTCACCGAGGTCAGGGTGATGTCAGCCGGCAGGCCGAGCAGCGGCGCGACTTGCTCGGTGACTTGCTGCGGGTTGGCCTTGGACCACTCGCCCACCGCGCGCACTTCTTCCACCAGCGCCTTGATCACTTCGGGGTGTTTTTCGGCGTAGGGCCTGGTGGCCAGGTAGAACTGATGGTTGTCGGCAATCCCGCTGCCGTCACGCAAGGTGCGGGCTTGCAGTTGTTTCTCGGCGGCGGCCTGGTACGGGTCCCAGATGACCCAGGCGTCTACGCTGCCACGCTCGAACGCGGCACGCGCATCGGCGGGCGGCAGGAACACGGTCTGCACATCGGTGTATTTCAGGCCGGCATCTTCCAGGGCCCGCACCAGCAGGTAGTGAACGTTGGAGCCCTTGTTGAGCACGACTTTCTTGCCCTTGAGCTCGGCCACCGATTTGATCGGCGAGTCCTTCGGCAGCAGGATCGCTTCACTGGTCGGCGCCGGCGGTTCGTAGGCCACGTAGAGCAGATCGGCACCGGCGGCCTGGGCGAATACCGGCGGGGTTTCGCCAGTGACGCCAAAGTCGATCGAGCCGACATTCAGGCCTTCGAGCAATTGCGGGCCGCCCGGGAACTCGGTCCACTGCACCTGCACACCGTCGGCGGCCAGGCGCTTTTCCAGGGTGCCCTTGGCCTTGAGCAGCACCAGGGTGCCGTATTTCTGATAGCCGATCCGCAGGGTTTCGGCAGCGTGGGCTTGAACAATGGCGCCGAAGGACACAGCCGCAGCAAACAGTGCGACCAGACCACGACGCAAGATGACAGTGAGCATGGCGCTCTCTCCAAAAATGCGATTGGGGGGTTGGCTGCACCTGCTTGGCCGTTGGCGGCTGAGTAAGGTGAGTACTTCGTGAATCGGTAAGGCTTAAATGCTCCAGCGAGCACTCAACAAACGTTCATTCAACACATGCGGGTCCAACGGTTTCGGGCGACGGGCCATGGCGGCGTAGAAGGTTTCCAGGGCCTCGCTCAAGCGTTGTTCGAGGACCGGCACCAGTTGCGCCTGGGCACTGCCTTCGCCGTAAGCGATCTGGCTGTCTTCGGCAAAGATCCCGTGGAGCAATTCCTGGGCTTTGAGCGCCGACAGCACCGGCTTCAATGCGTAGTCCACCGCCAGCATGTGGGCGATGCTGCCGCCGGTGGCGATGGGCAATACCACCTTGTGGGCCAGGGCGCGTTCGGGCAGCAGGTCGAGCACGGTTTTCAGCGCGCCCGAGAACGAGGCCTTGTACACCGGCGTGGCGATCACCAGGCCGTCGGCATTGGCCACTTGTTGCAACAAGTCGATGACTTTGGGGCTGTCGAAGCGCGCATGCAGCAAGTCTTCGGCCGGGAAGTCCCGTATCTGATAACTCACCACTTCCACGCCCTGCTGTTGCAGCCACTGACGGGTTTTATCCAGCAAGACCCCGGAGCGGGAACGCTGGCTGGGACTGCCTCCAAGTGTTACGACCAGCATGTAGGAAATTCCTTTAGCAAGTGTCGGCGGTTCGCTGTGTGGCGATGGCGCCAAGATGGAACAGACCATATCAGCAGATTTATATATCTATAAATCTTATTTTTTCATTTGTTTATTCCTTAAAAGAATAAGCAATCCATCAATCGCCAGGCGAAAAAAAAGGTTCTTCACGGAATCCCGGGAAACACAGAAACAAGAACGCCGATTTGATGGATGATGTTCGTGCGAGCAAACACATCTAAAAAACCGGCGTTCTTATGCGCGATATTAATACTTTCCTTCCTTTTTGGGAGGGCTTTTCTGTCGTTGCGATCAAACCTGACGGCGATGCCCTTCAAATCGATCTGATCCCCCAGGCCACGCGATTTCCCACCTGTGGTGGCTGCCAAAAGCTCTGTTCAACAACTCATGAGTACTGCGATCGAGTCGTGCGTGACTTGCCGATTCTCGGTCGCGCAGTCCGCCTCAACGTGCAGCTCAGGCGTGTTAGTTGCCGTGATTGTGGCAAGCGCATGGAGGTCGTCAGTTGGCTGGATCGCTATGCCCGCATGACGCGCCGGCTGGCAGAGGCCGTTATTCAAGCCTGCGAACGCCTTCCTACACTGCATGTTGCGCAAATGTTCGGGCTGCACTGGGACACCGTTCGGTTGCTGGAGCGGCGCGCTCTGCAAGCGGCGTTGAGTGCCTTACCCAAGGCCCAGCCACGGCGCTTGATAATGGACGAGTTCGCGTTATTCAAAGGTCATCGCTACGCCAGCGTGGTGTTGGACGCTGATACTCGGCGAGTGCTTTGGATCGGCGAAGGCCGTAGCCGAGCGGCAGTCAGACCGTTTTTCGAAGAGCTGGGGCCAGAAGGGTGCGCCCGAATTGAAGCGGTAGCGATGGACATGAACACGGCTTATGACCTGGAAGTTCGCCAACACTGCCCAAAAGCACGGGTGATTTATGACCTTTTCCATGTGGTCGCCAAATATGGCCGAGAAGTGATTGATCGTGTTCGCGTTGACGAGGCGAACCGATTGCGCCATGACAAGCCCGCTCGAAAGATCATAAAGCAAGCGCGATGGTTGCTATTGCGTAACCCGGAGAACCTGAAAAAGCCGGAACAGCAGGTTCATTTACAGGATCTGCTGGCCGCTAACCAATCGTTAATGACGGTCTACTTGATGAAGGCCGAGCTCAAAATGCTCTGGGCGCCGAGCGATGCCTGGGACTGGAGATCAGCCTGGAAGCAGTGGCTGCGTCATGCTCAAGAAAGCGAAATACCCGCACTGATCCAGTTCGCAAAGCGACTAAAGGGCTACTGGCGGGGCATCGTGAGCCAGGTACGCTGGCCAATGCACACTGGTCAGTTGGAAGGAATAAACAATCGAATAAAGGTCATCAAACGAATGGCGTACGGTTACCGGGACAGCGAATTCTTTTTCATGAAGATCAAGAGCGTCTTTCCCGGCAATCCGTGAAGAACCAAAAAAAGGCCGTCGAAACGGCCTCAAAACCCCTGCCATGTGAGTACACAGCGTCTATCTGTAGGAGCGAGCCTGCTCGCGAAAACCGTCAACGATGACGCAGGCTTTCTGGATGTCCGCAGTAACCGCGCATGCTTCGCGAGCAGGCTCGCGCCTACAGGTAATTCAGCGATTGGGTTGCGGTGTCAGCCGCAGATATGGCTTCACCGCCCGATACCCTTTGGGAAAGCGTTTCTTGATTTCTTCCTCGTCCTTGAGCGACGGCACGATCACCACCTCATCGCCGTCCTGCCAGTTGGCGGGCGTGGCGACTTTGTAGTTGTCGGTCAGTTGCAACGAGTCGATAACCCGCAGGATTTCATGGAAGTTGCGCCCGGTGCTGGCCGGGTAGGTGATCGTCAGGCGGATCTTCTTGTGCGGGTCGATCACGAACAAGGAACGCACGGTGAGGGTGTCACTGGCGTTCGGGTGGATCAGGTCGTAGAGGTCCGAGACCTTGCGGTCGGCGTCGGCCAGGATCGGGAAGTTGACGAGCGTGTTCTGGGTTTCGTTGATGTCTTCGATCCACTTGAGGTGCGAGTCCACCGGGTCTACCGACAGGGCGATGGCCTTGACGCCACGCTTGGCGAATTCGTCCTTGAGCTTTGCGGTGAAGCCCAGCTCGGTGGTGCATACCGGCGTGAAGTCCGCCGGGTGGGAAAACAGCACACCCCAGCTGTCGCCCAGCCACTCGTGGAAACGAATCTTGCCGGCGCTGGAATCCTGTTCGAAGTCGGGGGCGATGTCGCCCAGTCTTAGGCTCATGGTGTGGCTCCTGGTGAATGCTTATGGAGCCCACTGTGCATGGATTACGGATTATTTAAAAAGAATAAATATCGATTTATCTAGACGATATAGGAATATTAAAAATGTGTTCACTGGACCTTGGAGCAGGCGAGAGTCAACATTCGTTTCAAGGTTCGAGAAGGCCTTGAGACGCTGTAAAAAAGAGGGGGTCAGGAAGGGCTTGCGGGGGTTGAGCCCGACTTGATTGAACGTGAGAAAAACCTCGCGGTAACGCGAGGTTTTCCTTATCCAGCCTTACAAGAAGCTGTAGGAGTAGCTGAAGATCAGGCGTGTCTGATCCTGGTCCTGGATACCAGTGCCGCTGCCACGGTACGCACCGTGCCGCAGAGTGGTGCCAAAACCTTTGAGCGCGCCGGCCTGAATGGTGTAGTCGATACGCATATCGCGTTCCCACTCGGACTGATCACTGCCACCGCCCACGGCTTTGATGTTGTCGCCGTGCAAGTAGGCAATCGAGGTTCGCAGACCTGGAACACCCAGTGCAGCGAAGTCGTAAGAGTACTGACCGAAGGTGGTGTTTTCACCCGCGCGGACGAAGGAGTTGATCATGCTGTCGGTGAACAGGTAGAAGCTCGACCCGCCGGCACCTTCGTTACGACCATTACCATCCACAACGCTACCCTGGTTCACCCAGACGAAACCACCGTCATCGTTGACACGCTGGTGACCGAGCATAACGGCGCTGCCACCCAGGGTGTAGGTGAACATGGCGCTCCAGGTCTTGTTATCAACTTCGCCGGCGTTCTTCGCGTAACCACCGTTGTTGTTGAAGCGATAGCCGGCCTGACCGTTCTTGCCATCAGAACTGCTGTCGAAGTAGCGCAGGTCGGTCTTGAAGGACTGACCTTCGCTGATCGGGTATACGTGCAACAGGCCCAGGAAGTGCTGCTTATAGTAGTCTTCGAGGTTTGCGTAGTAGTACTGCAGGGTCAAGTCTTTGGTGACCTTCCAATCAGCGCCACCAAAACGGAACTTATTGCTTTCCTCGGTACCGCCATTGACGGCCAGGCCAGTGCTGTTGGTTGAAGCACGACCAGTGGCATGTTCGAGTTGACCGGCGTTGAAGGTCACATTGTCGATTTCTTTGGAAGTGACAGTGCCGCCTTCAAAGGTTTGCGGCAACAAACGACCGTCGCTGGCGATCAGGATTGGAAGGTTCGGCGACAGCGCACCACCCAGGTGTGCTTCAGTCTTGGAGAAGCGGGCCTTGGCGTTAGCACTCGCACTGCTCCAGTTGCTTACGGCAGACCCATCGGAGTCACTTGGAACGAAGGAGTTGTTGTTTGGGTGATGGCCCCGACCACCATCCAGGTGAATACCTACCAATGCCTGGGCGTCGATACCAAAACCAACGACACCTTGAGTGAAGCCGGACTTGTAATCGAACTTCAGGCCGGTGGCTGTTTCGCGTTGATCAGCACCGCCATCACGCTGATCGTTATCGAAATACAAGGTACGCGAGCTGACACTGGCCTTACTGTCTTCAATGAAACCGGCTGCTGCAGCTTGCTGGGCGATTGCCGCCAACGCTATAGCCAACGCCAATGTGGACTTCTTCATGTACCGCTCCTCTCATTTCTAATTTTTGTATTTCTTTGGTCCTGGGTCTAACGCCCGAGATCCACAGATGCGCGATTAGCGCCAGATAGTGACTACCAAGTCAATCGTAACCTTGTGTGTCTACTACCTTCGTCTAATCGCAGTTTGTTTGGTCCCTGCAGGGTAATGAATTTTTCATACACCCAAAAAGAATTATTTCATTCTTTTTCATACGCTTTTGGAATAAGCCTCTGCATGAAACAAGACGCGTCAGCATAGACGAACCTTTGCATAAGCTAATTTCTAAAAGGCATTTCTTGATCGCTTTTTAGATCTTTTTAGCTGAACGCACCGTCATATACGTCACCCAGGATCAAAAAGGCGACGTCATCATGGCCAAACGCCCATCTTCCCGTCAATTTGTTACAGTTTTTGTATCGCTAATATTTCATGCCGGCGTGAGAGCCGCCGATCGAGCCGTCTGGCAGCGAAAGCTTCGCGCAATTTATCCCTCTACGCCTTGATCGTATCGGCTCAAAATCAAGAATCCTTAAACTTTAGTAGGGGGCACGGGTGGCACGATGACGCACCCCGGGGGTTGATCGGCCACGTCATCGCTACGCCCTTCGCCCGTGGGACGTACCGATCTTCGAAGTGACAAGCTGGTTTGGCGGCGAACGCATCACCTCGGGTTAACGCAACGACCGAGGCCTGCATCGCAGGCAAACCAGCTCAGAGGCTGGGAGGGCGGGGTGTTACAGGGCCTTCTCGAAAATCTTCGAGTTACGCTGATAGTTGTACAGCGATGCCCGCGCCGAAGGCAGGCGATCCACGCTGCTGGGCACAAAGCCGCGCTCGCGGAACCAGTGCGCCGTGCGCGTGGTGAGCACGAACAGGGTCTTCAACCCCTGCGCCCGGGCGCGCGCCTCGATGCGCTCGAGCAGTTCATCGCCGCGCCTGCCGTGGCGATACTCCGGGTTGACTGCCAGGCACGCCAGCTCCCCCGCGTCCGAATCGGCGATCTGATACAGCGCCGCGCAGGCGATGATCATGCCTTCGCGTTCGACCACGCTGAACTGCTCGATCTCACGCTCCAGTACTTCCCGCGAACGGCGTACCAGGATGCCCTGCTCTTCCAGCGGGCTGATCAGGTCGAGCAAGCCGCCGACGTCTTCGATCGCCGCCTCGCGCACCAGCTCGAATTGTTCCTGGGCCACCAGCGTACCGCCGCCATCACGGGTGAACAGTTCGGTGAGCAGCGCACCGTCTTCGACATAGCTGACGATATGGCTGCGGCCTACCCCGCCCCGGCAAGCTTCGGCAGCCGCATCGAGCAATTCAGCCTGGTAGTTGCTGCCCAGGCGTTGCAGGTGCGCCGGCACTTGTTGCGGGCGCAGTTCACGCACCAGGCGGCCATTTTCATCGATCAAGCCAGGATCGGCACCGAACAGCAGCAACTTATCGGCGGCCAGGTCGATGGCGGCGCGGGTGGCGACGTCTTCGCAGGCCAGGTTGAAGATCTCGCCGGTGGGCGAATACCCCAGGGGCGACAGCAGCACGATGGAGCGCTCGTCCAGCAGGCGGTTGATGCCTTTGCGGTCGACCCGACGCACTTCGCCGGTGTGGTGGAAGTCCACGCCTTCGAGCACGCCGATCGGGCGTGCCGTCACCAGGTTGCCGCTGGCCACGCGCAAGCGCGAGCCCTGCATCGGCGACGAGGCCATGTCCATCGACAGGCGCGCTTCAATGGCGATGCGCAGATGGCCGACCGCATCGATCACACACTCCAGCGTGGCGGCATCGGTGATGCGCAGGCCGTTGTGGTAAACCGGGTTGAGCCCGCGCGCTTCAAGGCGCGCTTCAATCTGTGGGCGCGAACCGTGGACCAGCACCAGTCGCACTCCCAGGCTGTGGAGCAGCACCAGGTCGTGGACGATATTGCCGAAGTTCGGATGATCCACACCGTCGCCGGGCAGCATGACCACAAAGGTGCAGTCGCGGTGGGCGTTGATGTAGGGCGAAGCGTGACGAAGCCAATTGACGTAGTCGGGCATGGAACCTGGGCCTGTAATAAAAAGCAGCCGAAAAAGGATGAGTCGTGAAAACGCACAGCAGGCTGATGGTTATCGTCGGAACAGGCTTGGCAACACGCTCGCTCTCCTTATGTACGCATGGGCAGGGATTAATTTATGCAGGTGTCAGGCAGTAATGTTCGATCAGTTCCCGCAATAGACGCACTGTAGGCGTCAAGCGTGACATTTCGAGGTACTCGCCCGGCTGGTGGGCGCAGGCAATATCGCCAGGGCCAAGCACCAGGGTTTCACAACCAAGGCGCTGAAGATAAGGCGCTTCGGTGCCGAACGCTACTGCTTCGGCGCGATGACCGGTCAATCGTTCGGCGACCCGCACCAGCTCTGCGTCTTCGGCCTGCTCGAACGGCGGCACTTCGGCGAACAGCGGCGCATAGTCGATCTTCACCTTATGGCGCTCGGCCACTGGTTCGAGTTTCTGCCGGATCGCCGCGCGCAGCACCTGCGGGTCCATGCCGGGCAAGGGCCGCAGGTCGAACTCCAGAGAACACTGGCCGCAGATGCGGTTGGGGTTATCGCCGCCGTGGATGCAACCGAAATTCAGGGTCGGTTGCGGCACGCTGAACTGCGGGTTGCGGTACTCGCGCTGCCAGGCCAGGCGCAGGCCGCGCAGTTCGCCGATGGCGTCGTGCATGGCTTCCAGCGCGCTGTGGCCCAGGCGCGGGTCCGACGAATGACCGCTGCGGCCGAGGATGTCGATGCGCTCCATCATCACACCTTTGTGCAGGCGGATCGGCTTGAGGCCCGTCGGCTCGCCGATCACCGCCGCACGCCCCAGCGGACGCCCGGCCGCCGCCAATGCACGGGCGCCGGACATCGAGCTTTCTTCATCGCAGGTGGCAAGGATCAGCAACGGCTGCTTGAACGGTTGGTCGAGCAACGGCAACACCGCTTCGATGGCCAGCGCGAAAAAACCCTTCATGTCGCAGCTGCCCAATCCTACCCAGCGACCGTCGACTTCCGTCAACTTGAGCGGGTCGGTCTTCCACAGCGCGGCGTCATACGGCACGGTATCGCTATGACCGGCCAACACCAGGCCGCCGGGGCCCGTGCCGAAACTGGCGAGCAGGTTGAACTTGCCAGGGCTGACGGGCTGGATGTCGATGGCGAAGCCCAGATCGCCCAGCCAGCCGGCGAGCAGGTTGATCACCGGGCGGTTGCTCTGGTCGAGAGACGCTTGGGTGCAACTGACCGACGGTGTGGCAATCAAGGCGGCGAATTGCTCTTTCATGGACGGTAACGGCATGCGCGGTCTCCCTACTTCCCGGATGAACCTCACTATAGAGGCATCTGCACGACACAATAAACCGTTGCGGCGCGTTGCCGGGCTCAGTCCTGTACACTGCACGACCTTGGCAGCCACTCTTTTTCCCGGCTGCGCTCCCGATCCTGGATTTTCCGGCCATGCAGAAAGAAACCGAAATCAAGCTCCGCGTCAGCCGCGAAACACTCGCCGCGCTGCGTGAGCACCCGCTACTGAAAAAACGCAACAAAAGTGGCTGGGAACGCCGTGAGTTGATGAACCAGTACTTCGACACCCCCGAGCGCGACCTGGCCAAGGCCAAAGTCGCCCTGCGTTTGCGCAAGGACGGTGACGACATTATCCAGACCCTCAAGACCCGCGGCCAAAGCGTCGCCGGCTTGTCGGAACGTAACGAATACAACTGGGAATTGCCCAAAGCCAAGCTCGACGTGAAGAAACTCGACGGCGAATGCTGGCCCGAGGAACTCGCCGAGCTGGACAAAAAGACCCTCAAGCCGATCTTCACCACCGACTTCGTGCGCGAACGCGCCGAAATCGCCTGGGGCCGGGGCAAAGCCAAAGTGGTGATCGAAGCCGCACTGGACCTGGGCCATGTAGTAGCCGGCAAGCAGAAAGAAGAAATCTGCGAGCTGGAACTGGAACTGCGCGAAGGCGAACCGGCCGCCCTGCTGGAACTGGCCGCCGAACTGGCCGCCACCCTGGCACTGATGCCATGCGACATCAGCAAGGCCGAACGCGGCTACCGCCTGTATGACGCCAGCAGCTACTCCCTGAGCCTGCCGGCGCCGCAACTGCACGCCGAAATGCCGTTGGACGACGCCTTCGCCGCGATCATGTGGCACCTGCTGGGCAGCAGCCAGCGCCTGGCCGAGCAATACCGTTTCAATGGCCACTGGCGCCTGTTGCAGGACTGGGTCGACAACCTCGGCGAACTGCGCGCCCTGCTCGGCAGCCTCGGCCAGGCCGCGCCGCGTCAATCCACCAGCGAACTGCGCAGCGCACTCGATGCCCTGCTGGAAGACTGGCGCCCGCTGGTCCAGGCCGGTGACGACGATGAAGACATTCGCAAAGCCGCGCCGGAGCAATTCGCCGAAGAATTGACCGACGTGCGTTGGGGCCTGTTCTCGCTGAACACCTCCCGCTGGTTGCTGAACCGCACCTGGACCGCCGACCGCAACGTGCGCGGTAACCGTCAGGGCGCCGCGCAAATCACCAACTGGTTGCCACGCCTGCTGGCCGAAGACGCCGTCGCCCTGCAACTGCCGCGCTATCAGCAGCAACCGGAAGACCTCGCCGAGCAACTGCCGCGCATCGAGCGCATCCAGGCCTGGCTGCACCATGCACGCCAGGTGGTGGACATTGCGGAACTCGACCGCCTGTACGGCGAGCTGAACAAGCTGGCGCAACTGGCCAACCAGCCGATCACCGATGAATCGCTGGATGCGCGCATGCATCAGGCGATCGCGGTGTATCAGAACCGTGCATGGAAGACCCTGCTGCGTCTGTGACCCCGCTTTCGAAAGCAACCCCCTCCCACATTTGCAATGCATTCCAAATGTGGGAGGGGGCTTGCCCCCGATGAGGCCAGCCCTGTCAGCCCAATACTGGCAAGCTAGTGGTGGACTTGATCTCCGACAACGCCACGATCGAATTGACCTCCTGAATCCCCGGCACCATCGACAACTTCTCGAAGAAAAACCGCTCGTAAGCCTCGATGTCCGACGTGACAATGCGCAGCAGAAAATCCACCGCCCCCATCAACACATAACACTCCAACACTTCCGGAAAACCGCGGATCGCCTCGGTGAACTCGGTGAAGTTGGAACGCCCGTGGGCATTGAGTTTGACCTCGGCAAAAATCTGCGTATTGAGGCCGATCTTCTTGCGGTCCAGCAGCGTGACCTGGCTGCGGATCACGCCCTCGTCCTTCAGCCGTTGGATACGCCGCCAGCATGGCGATTGAGACAGGCCGACCTGCTCGGCGATCTGCGCGCTGGAGAGCGAGGCGTCCTCCTGCAGCAGGGCCAGGATACGGCGGTCATAGACGTCCAGCTCGCTGCGCATAGAAATACCTTTAATACGGGTTGTCTTGAATTGATTTGTGCATCTATCGACGAATCAGGCTCATCTTAGATAAGAAATCTCCTTTCGCGAATGTAAGAATTTCTCCAATCGAATCTGGAGAGTCCGCATGCACGCCGTCGAAACCACCTGCCCTGTCACCCGCGTCGATGCGTGGGCCGTCGACAGTGCCCATTGCCAGGCCCATTACCAGATCGTCGCCGAGGCCGAACCCGATGTGCTGTGCCGGGTGCTCAACTATTTCGCGCTGCAGTTCCTGACGCCGCGCCAGGTCAGTGTGAATCGCCAGGACGATGTGCTGACCGTGGATATCGTGATGGATGGCGTGAGCTGGCACCGAGCCCAGGTGATCGGTGAAAAGATTCGAAACCTGATCAGCGTGTGCTCGCTGGAGATGTGGTCGGCTGATTCCGTGCGGCCTCAGGCGCTGGCGGCCGGCGCCCAGTAAAAGCCTGCAATACACGCGCAAGGCAGCGGGTCAGGGGCTGACTAGCCTGGGAATACACCCGGCCCCCCAGGAAAGCCTCAATGTCCGTTGACCAGCGATTGGAATTGCCCCCGTTGTTACCGGCCCTGGTCGAGCAGGGCGTGATCACCCTCGATGTGGCCCGGCGCTTGTCGACGCTGCCGGCCAGCCACACTCAGCATCCCCTGGAATGCATCGCGACCCAGGGGCCTTGCCTGGAAACCCTGACGCAATGGCTGGCGCGGCACAGCGGGCAGCCTTACCTGCGTATCGACCCGCTGAAGATCGATGTGGCGACGGTGGTGCCACTGATGTCCCACGCCTTCGCCCAGCGCCACGGCATTCTTGCGGTGGCCGTGGATGCGCAGAGCGTCACGGTCGCCAGTGCCGAGCCTTACGTCACTGCCTGGGAAGCCGGGTTGGCGCAGGTGCTCAAGCGTTCGATCAAACGCGTGGTCGCCAACCCACAGGCCATCCAGCGCTGCATCGGCGAGTTTTATCGCCTGGCGAAGTCCGTCAGCGGCGCCGATCAAACAACGCCCGCGCCGGCACATTTCGAGTTGCTCAACCTCGGCGCCGGCGACCAGGCGCCGGACGCCAACGACGCGCATATCGTCAATATCGTCGACTGGCTGTTGCAGTACGCGTTCGGCCAGCGGGCCAGCGATATCCATATCGAGCCATGTCGCGAGCAGGGCCGCGTGCGTTTTCGCATCGACGGGCTGCTGCATGACGTCTACCAGTTTCCGCCCCAGGTCACGATGGCGGTGGTCAGCCGCCTGAAAAGCCTGGGCCGGATGAACGTGGCAGAAAAACGCAAACCGCAGGACGGGCGGGTCAAGACCAAAAGCCCGGCGGGCGCGGAAGTGGAATTGCGCCTTTCAACCTTGCCCACGGCGTTCGGCGAGAAACTGGTGATGCGGATTTTCGACCCCCAGGTACTGCTCAAGGACTTCGACCAGCTTGGCCTGTCGGCCCAGGACCAGCAGCGCTGGCACAGCCTGACCCGCCAGAGCCACGGCATCATCCTGGTCACCGGCCCTACCGGCTCCGGCAAGACCAGCACCCTCTATACCACCCTCAAGCGCCTGGCGAGCCGCGAGGTCAACCTGTGTACGGTGGAAGACCCGATCGAGATGGTCGAGCCGGCATTCAACCAGATGCAGGTGCAGCACAATATCGACCTGAGCTTCGCCAGCGGCATTCGCGCACTGCTGCGCCAGGACCCGGACATCATCATGATCGGCGAGATCCGCGACCAGGAAACCGCCGAGATGGCGATCCAGGCCGCGCTGACCGGGCATCTGGTGCTGTCGACCCTGCACACCAACGATGCGCCGAGTGCGATCAGCCGATTGCAGGAACTGGGCATTGCTTATTATTTGATCAAGGCCACACTACTGGGAGTGATGGCGCAGCGCTTGGTGCGACTCTTGTGCCCACGCTGCAAACGCACAACCGGCGGCAACGACACTGAAGCCATCGGGTGCGCGGAGTGTCGTGACAGCGGTTATCGCGGGCGCGCCGGGGTCTACGAAATCATGGTGCTGGACGACGCGCTCAAGTCGCTGATCTCCCCCGGCACCGACGTGCAGGCCTTGCGCCGGGCGGCGCTCCAGCAAGGGATGTGCAGCCTGCGAATGGCTGGCATGCACAAGGTCGAAGCCGGGTTGACCAGCCTGGCGGAAATCTTGCGCGCCACGCCTGGGGATTCAGAAACAAATCCGTTGGCTGTCGGGCGGTGAAACCCTTCTTATCGCAGACAACCCCGTTACAATCGGCCGAACGTCGTTTCACTGACATCTTCAGATAGGGAATCGCTATGCAGATCGGAACCGTACTGCTTCTTTTCGTGGGATTGGCCATCGCCATCCTGTTCATGGGCTTCAAAGTGGTGCCCCAGGGCTATCAGTGGACGGTCGAGCGCTTCGGTCGCTACACCAACACGCTCAAGCCCGGCCTCAACATCATCATCCCGGTCATGGACCGCATCGGTCGCAAGATCAACGTGATGGAAAGCGTGCTGGATATCCCGCCCCAGGAAGTGATCACCGCCGACAACGCCACCGTGCAGATCGACGCCGTGTGCTTCTTCCAGGTGGTCAACACCGCCCAGGCCGCCTATGAGGTGAACAACCTCGAACACGCCATCCGCAACCTGTTGCAGACCAATATCCGTACCGTACTCGGTTCCATGGAACTGGATGCGATGCTCAGCCAACGTGACGGCATCAACGAAAAACTGCTGCGCACCGTCGACGAAGCCACGGCGCCGTGGGGCATCAAGATCACCCGGATCGAGATCAAGGACATCAGCCCGCCCGCGGACCTGATGGCCGCCATGTCGGGCCAGATGAAAGCCGAGCGGATCAAGCGCGCACAGATCCTCGAAGCCGAGGGCCTGCGGGCATCGGCGATCCTGACCGCCGAAGGCAAGAAGCAGGCGCAGATCCTCGAAGCCGAAGGCGGACGCCAAGCCGCGTTCCTGGAGTCCGAAGCCCGCGAACGTCAAGCCGAGGCTGAGGCCCGCGCCACCCAGGTAGTGTCCGAAGCGATCGCCACCGGTAACGTGCAGGCCATCAACTACTTCGTCGCCCAGAAATACATCGACGCGCTGGGCAAACTGGCTTCGGCCAACAACAGCAAGGTGATCCTCATGCCGCTGGAAGCCAGCCAGGTGATCGGCGCTGTCGGCGGTATCGGCGAAATCGTCAAAGCGACTTTCGACAACAAGAAAGGCTGAGGCCATCGCCATGTGGGATTTCCTGCAGCATCTTTCGTTTTGGGACTGGCTGGCACTGGGCACGGTGCTGCTGATTCTTGAAGTGTTCGGCGCCGGCGGCTACCTGTTGTGGATGGGGATCGCCGCGGCCGCCGTGGGCGTGATCAAGTTCCTGGTACCGCCGCTCGGGCTGGAATGGCAACTGCTGCTGTTCGCCGTGTTGTCGATATTGACGGCGGTGTACTGGTGGAAACGCCAGCGCAGCAGCGCCAAGGCCAGCGACCAACCGGGGCTCAATGAGCGCGGTTCAGAGTTGATCGGCCACACGTTTGTCGTGCATCAGGCGATTGTGGATGGTCGCGGCAAGATAAAAGTCGGTGATGGCGTGTGGATCGTGACCGGCCCGGACACCCCCGTAGGCACTCATGTATGCGTGGTTGCACAGGAGGGGACGGTTTTGCAGGTTGAAACTGTTTAGTCAGTGATGGAACTCGATTGGGCTAACTAGAATCATAGAGTACAGATAACCCACCCGGAGTCACCCGCCATGCGTCTCAAATATGCTGTCGCCACCCTCGCTGTGCTTTCCCTACCTGTCGGCTCAGCCATGGCCGATAGCTTCTGGCGTAATGTCATCTCGTCGGGCGCCACGACCGGCTCGACGTACCTGACCTTCAAGGACCACAAGCTGGTGGTTGCCGCCCAAGACGACGCAGGCAGCTTCGTTGCCAGCGACGGCGGCATCCGCGGCCCGTACCTGGAAGCCGCCATGCAGAAAGTCCGCGCCGATAACCCTGGCCTCCAGGCCACGGACATGGAATTGGCCAACGCCATCCTCGCGAAAAACGCTGTCACCGAGTAATCCTCGCCCCATAAAGAATGCCGCTTCCCAGCGGCATTTTTTTTTGATCATTTCCTACAGTCATCGCCCCCGGGCACTACGCAGATAGTCTATTTTTTCCAGCCGCGGGCAGAGAAGTCCTGTCGAGCCCTCAAGAGCCAGGCAACAAGCTAAGGGTTCCTTTTCCATCGAGCGAATCCCTTCCATGCAAAAACTCGCCTACGCGCTGCTGTTCTCTGTGTTCTTTACCCCCCATGCCCATGCAGAAAACGGGTACGGATCGTTGAAGCTCAACCACGCCCGTCAGAACCTCTCCAGCGCCCTGCTGACCAGCCCACGCGTCACCGAGCGGGTGGAGGCGCCCGACAGCAGCAAGTCAATCGTCGCCTCTTTCGCCGTGGGTTATGCGTTTGCCGATGGCTGGCGCTTGGAAGGGGAATACACCATGCCGAAGCATTCGACCTTCAAGTCCTACTGGGCGCCCTTCAATGCCAACGTCAACAGCCAACAGGTCCACAGCCAGCGCTTGATGCTCAATGGCTACAAGGACATCCCACTCAATGATTGGCTGTCGTTTTACGGTATGGCCGGCGTGGGGGTGGCGCGGATCGACGCCGAGGGCTACCAGACCAACGAGACCCGGCGCTTTGCCAGCCACCGCCAGCACAATTTCGCCTACAGCGTCGGCATGGGGCTGGAGGCCAAGGTCAGCGAACAACTCACCCTCGGCGCGGGTTACCGTTACACCGCCATGGGCGATGTGGAAACCGGCTACAACACCTTCGCCAACCGCGTGAACGCACGCGATGAGCAGCTCAAAGGCAAGCTCAAAGAGCAGAATATGTTTCTGGAAGCGCGCGTTTCCTTCTGACTCGCAGCAAAAAATGCCGCGCTCGATGCGGCATTTTTCACCGTTTGGGTGACGTTTCGTTCACAGAAGACAGGCTATATTCAGTCACGCCGTGCAACCATGCCGGTACTGATATGCCTTCTCTCATCGTCTATCTGAAACGGATGCCTTCGTCGTCATGAGCCAACAGCCCTTTCTGCCATTTTCCAAACCTACCATTGATGAAGCCACCATCTCGGCGGTCGGTGATGTACTGCGTTCAGGCTGGATCACCAGCGGGCCGAAAGTGCAGGCGTTCGAAGCGCAACTGTCGGAATACTTTGGCGGGCGACCGGTACGCACCTTCAACTCGGGCACCTGCACCATGGAGATCGCCTTGCGCATCGCCGGTATCGGGCCTGGCGATGAAGTCATCACCACCCCGATCTCCTGGGTTGCCACGGCCAACGTGATTCTGGAAGTCGGCGCTACGCCGGTGTTTGCCGATATCGACCCGGTAACCCGCAATATCGACCTGGCCCAGGTCGAAGCGGCCATCACCCCGCGCACCAAGGCGATCATCCCGGTATACCTGGCCGGCCTGCCGCTGGATATGCCGATGCTTTACGCACTGGCCAACAAGTACAACCTGCGTATCGTTGAAGATGCCGCCCAGGCCCTGGGTTCGAGCTGGGACGGTGAGCGGATCGGCGCCACCGGCGACTTCGTGTCGTTCAGCTTCCAGGCAAACAAGAACATCACCTCTTCCGAGGGCGGCTGCCTGGTGCTGAACAACGCCGACGAAGCACGCCTGGCAGAGAAGTACCGCTTGCAGGGCGTGACCCGCACCGGCTTCGACGGCCTCGACGTGGATGTGCTGGGCGGCAAGTTCAACATGACCGACATCGCCGCCGCCATCGGCCTGGGGCAATTTGCCCATATCCAGGAGATCACCGCCCATCGCCAGAACCTGGCGCGGCACTACTTCAAGTGCTTCGGCAGTGATTTTGAAGAGCAATACGGTGCGCAACTGCCACCGGCGGATTTCGAAAACAGCAACTGGCACCTGTTCCAGCTGGTCCTGCCGGAGCGCCAGGACGGGCTGCCGGCCCGCGCCACATTCATGGAGCAGATGCAGGCCCACGGCGTCGGCATTGGCTATCACTACCCGCCGATCCACCTGTTGAGCCTGTATCGGGCACGCGGGTTCAAGGAAGGCATGTTCCCTGTAGCGGAGCGTGTTGGGCGTTTGATCGTGTCGTTGCCGATGTTCACAGCAATGACAGAGGCAGATGTGGAACGCTCGGTAGCGGCGGTGAAGGCCGTGCTGAAGCGCTGAAAGGCTGTTGCAGGAGCCGGATGACCGGCTCCTGCAGCGGGATCACTCGCCGATGGCGGCTTTGTAGCCGGCGGCATCGAGCAGTTTTTCCAGGTCGGCCGGGGTGCTGGGCTTGAGCTTGAAGATCCAGGCGCCGTAAGGGTCGCTGTTCAACAACTCAGGGCTGCCGCTCAGTTCCTCGTTAACAGCAATCACTTCGCCAGCAACTGGCGAGTAGATGTCCGAAGCCGCTTTAACCGACTCCACGACACCCGCCGCGTCCCCCGCCGCAAACGCTTTGCCGATTTCGGCCAGCTCAACAAACACCACATCACCCAAGGCTTCCTGGGCATGGTCGGAGATGCCGACGGTCACAGTGCCGTCAGCTTCCAAACGGGCCCATTCGTGACTTTCGGCATAACGCAGGCCGGCAGGGATATCGCTCATAGTCTATGTCCTCAAGAAGAAATGTCAGCGGCCACAGGCCTGCCGGAATAGTTAGATCAAGGTTTTACCATGGCGCACGAAGGTCGGTTTGACCACTCGAACCGGATACCACTTGCCGCGGATCTCCACTTCGGCCCGATCGGCAGTCGCCGTCGGTACACGCGCCAAAGCAATGGATTTACTCAGCGTAGGAGAGAAACTACCACTGGTGATCTCCCCTTCGCCAACATTGGCGATACGAACCACCTGGTGAGCGCGTAAAACCCCACGTTCTTCCAGTACCAAACCGACCAATTTGGTCTGCACCCCGGCCGCCAGTTCGGCTTCCAGCGCGGCGCGGCCGATGAAACGGCGCTCGGCCGGTTCCCAGGCAATGCTCCAGGCCATGTTGGCCGCCAGGGGCGAAACGTCCTGGTGGATATCCTGGCCATACAGGTTCATGCCGGCTTCCAGGCGCAGGGTGTCGCGGGCGCCGAGGCCGATGGGGGAAATCCCCGCGCCCACCAGGTCGTTGAAAAAACCCGGGGCCTGATCGGCCGGCAGGACAATTTCCAGGCCGTCTTCGCCGGTGTAGCCGGTGCGGGCGATAAACCAGTCGCCATCGGCCTGGCCTTCGAAGGGCTTGAGCTGGTGGATCAGGGTGCCACGCGACTGGGTCACCAGTTCGGCGATTTTCTGCCGGGCGTGGGGGCCCTGGATAGCGAGCATGGCCAGTTCGGAGCGCTCGTGCAGTTGCACCGGGTAAGAGCCCAACTGCGCCTGCATCCAGGCCATGTCCTGGTCACGGGTGGCGGCGTTGACCACCAGCCGATAACCGACTTCGGTACGGTAGACGATCATGTCGTCCACCACCCCGCCGTGCTCGTTGAGCATGGCGCTGTACAACGCACGGCCGCAGCCGTGCAAACGGTCGACGTCATTGGCCAGCAGGTACTGGAGCCATTCCTTGGCCTGGGGGCCGGTGACATCGATCACGGTCATATGAGATACATCGAACACCCCGCAGTCGCGTCGCACCTGATGGTGTTCTTCAACTTGCGAGCCATAGTGCAGAGGCATATCCCAACCGCCAAAATCGACCATTTTCGCGCCGAGGGCGAGATGCAGGTCATACAAAGGCGTGCGCTGTCCCATGGGTTTCTCCTTCCGGGCTTGGCGAAGGTACGCAAGGCTGCAGGATGGGCTTAACCCCTTGAATCAAAGGGCCTGCAGCCACATCCGACGAGCCGGTCCGAAACACGGAGCGTACCGAATGCCGCGCATTGTAGCCTCAAGCCGTAGGACTGGCACCTAACCGATTTGCCGAGCGGAACGTCGTATCAGCCCGACCACCGGCAACAGGCCCACCAGCACCAAGGTCAAGGCCGGCAATGACGCCCGCGCCCACTCCCCTTCACTGGTCATCTCAAAGATCCGCACCGCCAGGGTGTCCCAGCCAAACGGGCGCATCAGCAGGGTCGCCGGCATTTCCTTGAGCACATCGACGAACACCAGCAACGCTGCGCTCAGGGTGCCCGGCAGCAACAGCGGAAGATACACTTTGCAAAACAGTCGTGGACCGCTCACCCCAAGACTGCGCGCCGCTTCGGGCAACGATGGACGGATACGCGCCAGGCTGTTTTCCAGCGGCCCGTAAGCCACCGCCAGGAAACGCACCAGATACGCCAGCACCAATGCCGCCAAGCTGCCCAGCAACAAAGGCTTGCCCGCGCCACCGAGCCAGCCCGACAACGGCACCACCAGCTCACGATCCAGGTAGCTGAACGCCAACATGATCGACACCGCCAGTACCGAGCCCGGCAACGCATACCCGACGCTGGCCAGGCTGATGCCGGAACGAATTGCCCGGGTCGGCGCCAGGCGGTTGGCGAAGGCCAGTATCAGGGCCACGCTGACCGTGACCAGCGCCGCGATACCGCCCAGGTACAGGGTGTGGACGATCAGGCCGGTATAGCGCTCGTCCAGATCGAAACGGCCGCGCTGCCAAAACCAGGCGAGCAGTTGCAGCATCGGAATGACAAAGGCACAGGCAAACACCAGGCCGCACCAACCACTGGCCGCCGCCGCCTTCCAGCCGCGCAGGTGATACAGCGCCTTGCCGCGCGGCCGCTCATTGCTCGGCCGACTGGCACCGCGGGCACGACGCTCGCCGTAGAGCACCAGCATCACCACCAGCAGCAACAGGCTGGCCAGCTGGGCCGCGCTGGACAGGCTGAAAAAGCCGTACCAGGTCTTGTAGATCGCGGTGGTGAAGGTATCGAAGTTGAACACCGAGACCGCACCGAAATCCGCCAGGGTCTCCATCAGCGCCAGGGCCACGCCGGCGCCAATCGCCGGCCGCGCCATGGGCAGGGCCACGCGCCAGAAGGCTTGCCAGGGCGATTGCCCCAGCACGCGCGCCGCTTCCATCAAGCCCTTGCCCTGGGCCAGGAACGCCGTGCGTGCCAGCAGGTAGACGTAGGGATAGAACACCAGCACCAACACAATGACCACCCCACCGGTGGAACGCACGCGGGGCAGGCGCACGCCGCTGCCGAACGCGTCACGCAGCAGGGTTTGCACCGGCCCCGAGAAGTCCAGCAGGCCGACAAACACAAACGCCAGCACATACGCCGGGATCGCGAACGGCAGCATCAGCGCCCAGTCGAGCCAGCGCCGCCCGGGAAATTCGCAGAGGCTGGTCAGCCACGCCAGGCTCACACCCAGCAAGGTCACGCCGACGCCGACGCCGAGCACCAGGGTCAAGGTATTGCCCAGCAGGCGCGGCATCTGGGTTTCCCACAGATGGGACCAGATCTGCGCGTCGATGCTTTGCCAGGACAGCAACAGCACGCTCAGCGGCAGCAACACCAGGGCGGCGACGCTGAAGACCGGCAGGTACCAGCGGCGTTGGGCGAGGTGGGCCAAGAGCAAATTCCCTGGGAATGGATGATCTACAGACAGACACAAAACAGTGTGGGAGGGAGCAAGCCCCCTCCCACCTACACATTCAGTTCCAGCCGGCCCGATCCATCAGGCGAATCGCCTCGGCCTGGCGCTTGCCCGCCACTTCCACCGGCAAGGTGTCCGCCACGAACTTGCCCCAACTGGCCACTTCAGCCGACGGCGCCACCGTCGGGTTGGCCGGGAACTCCTGGTTTATGTCGGCAAAAATCTTCTGCGCCTCAGGCGTGGTCATCCACTCCACCAGCGCCTTGGCTGCTTCCGGGTGCGGCGCGTATTTGGTCAGGCCGATGCCGGACAGGTTCACATGCACGCCACGGTCGCCCTGGTTCGGCCAGAACAGCTTCACCGCCAGATTCGGCTTCTGCTTGTGCAGGCGGCCGTAGTAGTAAGTGTTGACGATGCCCACGTCACACTGCCCGGCGTTGATCGCTTCGAGCACGGCGATGTCGTCGGAGAACACATCGGTGGACAGGTTATTGACCCAGCCCTTGATGATTTCTTCGGTCTTGGCCGCGCCATGGGTTTCGATCAGGGTGGCGGTCAGCGACTGGTTGTAGACCTTTTTGCCGTGCGCAGGCACAGGCGGCCTTCCCATTGTTTGTCGGCCAGGGCTTCGTAGGTGGTCAGCTCGCCTGGCTTCACCCGGTCGGTGGAATAGGCGAGGGTCCGCGCACGCAGGCTCAAACCGGTCCAGGCGTGGGCGGACGAGCGGTATTGCAGCGGAATATTGGCGTCGATCACCTTGGAGGTGAACGGTTGCAGGATGCCCATCTGCTCGGCCTGCCAGAGGTTGCCGGCGTCGACGGTGAGCAGCAGGTCGGCGGTGGCGTTCTCGCCCTCGGCCTTGATGCGCTGCATCAGCGGGGCTTCCTTGTCGGTGATGAACTTCACCTGCACCCCGGTTTTCTGGGTGTAGGCGTCGAACACCGGCTTGATCAGTTCGTCGATGCGCGAGGAGTAGACCACGACTTCGTCGGCCGCCTGCACGGTGGTGCTGCCGATGAGGGTGAGTGCCAGGGCAGTCAGGAGGCGCTTGGGTGCCGACATGGGTGCGGTCTCTCGTGAACAAAAGAGTACAAATGATAAGGACTCACATTTAGCATCTCAATCACTCACTCGAATGAGGCGTTACGAGATGTTGCAAGGCCGCGTTCTGCAGTGCGACGTATCGCCTCATCGCGGGCAGGCCCGGGCTGCCGGGTGTGTCAGGGCCTGGCCAGTTCCGGCAGATCCCCGCTCAAGCCAAGGGCCTGGCGCACGAAGATCGCCTTGGCTTCCGGCATCTGGTCGACCACCTTCAAGCCGGCATTGCGCAGCCAACGCAACGGCAACTGGTCGGCCTGGAACAAGCGCTCGAAACCTTCCATCGCCGCCATCAGCGCCAGGTTGTGCGGCATGCGCCGACGCTCGTAACGGCTCAGCACTTTCACATCCGCCAGGCGTTCACCGCGTTCGCTCGCCGATAACAGCACCTCGGCCAGCACGGCCGCATCGAGAAAACCGAGGTTCACCCCCTGCCCCGCCAATGGATGGATCACGTGGGCCGCATCGCCGATCAACGCCAGGCCTTCGGCCACATAACGTTTGGCGTGGCGCTGGCGCAGCGGCACACACACACGCGGGTCGGCGCTGAGCACCGTGCCCAGGCGCCCTTCGAAGGCACGTTCCAGCTCACGGCAGAAGTTTTCCTCATCCAACGCCATCAGGCGCGCGGACTCAGCCGGCGTGGTCGACCAGACGATCGAACACCAGTCCTCCTGCCCATCCCGCACCAGCGGCAAAAACGCCAGCGGGCCAGTGTCGGTAAAGCGTTGCCAGGCGGTGCGCCGGTGCGGTTGACTGCTGCGCACGCTGGTGACGATAGCGTTGTGCAAGTAATCCCATTCGCGGGTCGCGGTGCCGGTCAGACGGCGCACCGCGGAGTTGGCGCCATCGGCAGCGACCACCAGCGGCGCGCGCAGCGTGCGGCCATCGGCCAGGGTCAGCAGCCAGTCATCGCCGGAGCGGCGCATCTGTTCCAGGCGCGCGTTGGCCAGCAGGCCCAGGTCGCAGTCGTGCAGGCGATCGAGCAAGGCATCCTGGACCACGCGGTTTTCGACGATATGCCCGAGCACTTCGGCATGCACGCTGGCCGCCGAAAAATGGATCTGCCCGGTGCCGCTGCCGTCCCACACCTGCATCTCGCCATACGGGCTGGCGCGCCGTGCGACGATGCCATCCCACACGCCAAGGCGCTCAAGGATGCGCTGGCTGGCGGCCGACAAGGCGCTCACCCGCGGCTCGAAAGCCGCGTCAGGCTCGAACGGCTTGACGCTCAGCGGGCTGCCGTCGAGCAGCAGCACCTGCAGGCCACTGCCCTGCAACGCCAGCGCCAGGGCGCTCCCGACCATTCCGGCCCCGACAATCAGCACATCTGCGCGCATATCCATGCTTTAAGCCTGTCTCGCTGGCGGCTTGCGCCGCACGTAAAGGGTTAATCTCATCCCGTCCCGAACGATGTAGTCGCGGCTACGCATCGGGACGCGTGCCCAGGCCCATGGCTTGACGGGCGAACCAGCGTTTCGCCGGCGGCAGCAGGTCGAGGCCCAGCAGGCCCATGTTGCGCCCCAGCGCGACCAGCGGCTGGGCGCTGCCGAACAGGCGCGTGACCTGATCGGAGAAGCCCACGGTCAGCGTTTGATCCATGCGCTGCCGCTCGCGATATGCTCGCAAGGTCGCCAGGTCACCCGGCACCGCCGGCCCGGCCAGCAAGGCCTCGGCCAAGGCATTCGCATCGCGCAGGGACAGGTTGAAGCCCTGCCCGGCAATCGGGTGCAGGCTGTGGGCGGCATTGCCGAGGATCGCCAGGTGCGAGCGCACTTGTTCTTCGGCTTCCACCAGGGTCAGCGGGTACAGATGCCGCGCACCGACCTGCTTCAAGGTGCCCAGGCGGTAGCCGAACACGCCCTGCAATTCACTGAGGAAACTGCGCTCATCCAGGTTGGCCAGGCGCTGGGCGTCCATGCCGGCACGGGTCCAGACCAGCGCGCAGCGGTTGTCCGGCAGCGGCAGCAGGGCCATCGGGCCTTCATCGGTGAAGCGCTCGAAGGCTTCGCCGTTGTGGGCTTCGCTCGGGGTGATATTGGCGATCAGCGCGCTCTGGTTGTACGGGCGGGATTTCACGCCGATCCCCAGTTGCTCGCGCAGGCCGGAGCGACCGCCGTCGGCCAGCACCGCCAGGTCGCACTCCAGCACGGTTTCGTCGTTGAGGGTCAGGCGATAGCCATCGGGCAGCGGCTCCATGCGCGTGACTTCGGCCGGGCAACGCCAGCTGACCACGTCCTTATCCAGGCCTTGCCACAGGCATTGGCCGAGCCAGGCGTTCTCAACCACGTAGCCGAGGGCCGGCACGCCCTCTTCCATGGCGGATAAGCGCGCGGTGGAGAAGCGCCCGCGGTCCGACACATGGATCTGCTTGATCGGCTCGGCGCGGCGGGAGATGGCCTGCCACAGACCCAGACGCTGATAGATCTGCCGCGCGCCATAGGACAGCGCCGAAGAGCGTGCGTCGTAGCTCGGCTGGTAGCTGTCACCCGGTGCGAAGGGTTCGATCAGCAGGATCTTCCAGCCCCGCGCCTTGGCCCCGTCCTGCAGCGCCAACGCCAGGCTCGCGCCCACCAGGCCGCCACCGATAATGGCCAGGTTGACCCGGCTCATCGGGCGGCCGCCATCAACGCTTCGATGTCGGCGACGGTCTTGGGCACGCCGCCGGTCAGAATGTCACAGCCTTGCTTGGTCACTACCACGTCGTCCTCGATGCGTACGCCGATGCCACGCCATTTCTTTGCCACGCTCTGGTTGTCCGGCGAAATATAGATCCCCGGCTCCACGGTCAACGTCATGCCGACTTCCAGCACACGCCATTCACCGCCCACTTTGTACTCGCCGACATCATGCACATCCATCCCCAGCCAATGGCCGGCGCGGTGCATGTAGAATGGTTTGTAGGCTTCGCCGGCGATCAGTTCGTCAACGTCCCCTTGCAGCAACCCCAGCCTCACCAGCCCGGAAGTGATGACCTGCACGGTGGCCTCATGGGCCTGGTTCCAATGCTTGTTCGGTGCAATCTCGGCGAAGGCGGCTTCCTGGGCGGCCAGCACGACTTCATAGATCGCCTGTTGCTCGGGCGAAAACTTGCCGTTGACCGGCCAGGTGCGGGTGATGTCGCTGGCGTAGCAGTCGATCTCGCAACCGGCGTCGATCAGCACCAGGTCGCCGTCCTTGAGCAGCGCGTCATTCTGCTGGTAATGCAGGATGCAACTGTTGCGCCCGGCGGCGACGATGGAGCCATAGGCCGGCATCTTCGCGCCGCCTTTGCGGAACTCGTAATCCAGCTCGGCTTCGAGGCTGAACTCGCGCAAGCCGGCGCGGCTGGCCTGCATGGCCCGCACGTGGGCGGCGCAGGAAATCCGCGCAGCTTCGCGCATCACCTTCACTTCCGCCGCCGATTTATACAGGCGCATATCGTGGAGCAGATGATCCAGGGCAACGAATTCGTTCGGCGGCTGGGCGCCCAGGTGCGCTTTGGAGCGGATAATGTTGATCCACTCCATCAGGTGCCGATCGAACTCGGCATTGCTGCCCATCGCCGAATACACCCGGTCGCGGCCTTCGATCAGGCCGGGCAGGATGTCGTGGATATCGGTGATGGGGAAGGCATCGTCGGCGCCGAAATCACGGATCGCGCCTTCGGTACCGGCGCGCAAGCCGTCCCACAGTTCGCGCTCGGCATTGCGTTCGCGACAGAACAGCACGTACTCGCCGTGCGGGCGACCGGGCATCAGCACGATCACCGCTTCGGGCTCGGGGAAGCCGCTCAGGTACTGGAAATCGCTGTCCTGGCGGTAGACATGTTCGACATCGCGATTGCGGATGGCCACCGCGGCGGCCGGCAGGATCGCGATACTGTTGGGTTCCATCTGCGCCATGAGCGCCTTGCGGCGACGGGTGTATTCCGCTTTCGGGATATGGATCATGGGCAGACGGGCTTCCTTTCTCAGTGCAGCGACGGCTTGGGGGTGGCCGGTTCAGCGGACTTCTTGGTCTCGGTGAACAGCAGCAGCGGCGCGACGCGCAGGTATTCCATGACTTCCATGTAGTCGCCTTCGCCGTCTTCGGATTCTTCCAGGGCATCTTGCACCTGGGAGATGGCCGCCAGGTCCTGCAGCACTTCCTTGGCGTCGGTGCTCAGCTCCAGGCCGCCGGCATTCACGCCAAAGCCATGGAGGAAGCCCTGGCACCATTGGCCCAGCGCGGCAGCACGTTCGGTGAGCGGTGCATCGTCGGTCGGCAGCAGCAGGACCACGGTGACGTCATCACCGGTCAGCTCGCCCTTGACCATTTCCTGCAGGCCGATCAGCGCGTTACGCACGTTCTCGGAGGGCTCGGTTTCCAGCAGTTCGGCCACATCGGCCAGCCAGTTGTCGGCGTCAAAGCCAACACCGGTGCAACTGCGGCCCAGCAACACGCCGTGCAGTTCGGCGGGCGAGCAAGGATGACCGCTGGAGCTCAGCAGTTTGGTAAAAGCGTCGTACGGGGAGTTCTGAATGGGCATGGTGAGCTAGGCGCCAGACGGCGCAATGTCTAGAATGAAGCGCTGTATCCTAGCACCGGCAGACGCACCAGACTATCAAGGGCGTCAGATCGTTTATTCTGCAGTTGCCATTCATCAGACAAATCCAGTGGAACCCAATGGAAGACACCGACCTGCAAGCGCTGATGGCCAGACTCGAATTGCTAATTGATCGGGTCGAGCAACTAAAGAGGCAAAACGGACTCCTATTAGCTCAGGAAAAGACCTGGCGCGAGGAACGCGCTCACCTCATTGAAAAAAACGAAATCGCCCGGCGTAAGGTCGAGTCGATGATTTCGCGCCTGAAGGCCCTGGAGCAAGACTCATGAGTTCAAGCAATAGCGTCACCGTGCAGATTCTCGACAAAGAATATTCGATCATCTGCCCCCAGGAAGAGCGCAGCAACCTGGTGAGCGCCGCCCGCTACCTGGACGGCAAGATGCGTGAAATCCGCAGCAGCGGCAAAGTGATCGGCGCCGACCGCATCGCCGTGATGGCCGCGTTGAATATCACCCACGATCTGCTGCATAAGCAGGAGCGCCCGGACGTGCAGGCCAGCGGCTCGACGCGCGAGCAGGTACGTGACCTGCTGGAGCGTGTGGACCTGGCACTGTCCAACGATTCCGACACATCCAAGGGCTGATTGCCGTGTCTGTTTAAGGTATACTCGCCCCACTCCCTGGCGTGCTTGCCAGTCGGCGATGTCCCGGAGCCGATTCGCACTACCCTGGAAGTTGCACGTTTGGCTGGTGTGCATGTCCGCTAGACGGAAAGCCTTAAAGCCTACTGCTTCTTCCACCTTGAACTTTCGGGTTCAAGGGCTTAGTCGACAGCGGTTCTGTCGGGGAGCCTGAATCCCAAACTCAATGCCAGTCCCAGGACTGGCATTGTTTTATGAGCCGAAAAACCATGACCGAACCTGCGCCGCTTTCCCGTCCGCAACTTCGACGCATGTTGCGCAACGCCCGCCGCGCACTCACGCCAAGCGAGCAGCGAAAAGCCGCCCAAGGCGTGTATCGGCAACTGGCACAGCACCCGCTGTTTCGCCGGGCCAAGCATATTTCCCTGTATCTGCCGACGGACGGTGAAATCGATCCGCGCTTGCTGCTGCGTGCGGCTCAGCGGCGGGGCAAGGCCACTTACCTGCCGGTGCTCAGCGCCTGGCCACGGACCAAGATGGTGTTCCAGCGCGTTCGCCCCGGGGAGAAGTTGCTGCCCAATCGCTTTCGCATTCTTGAACCACGGGTGAATGTCCGCCGCCAGCGCAAGGTCTGGGCGCTGGACCTGGTGCTATTGCCGTTGGTGGGGTTCGATGACGCGGGGGGACGGCTGGGCATGGGTGGCGGTTTTTATGACCGCAGCCTGGCTTACCTGGCGCGCCGCCAGCACTGGCGCAAGCCGACGCTGCTGGGCCTGGCCCATGAATGCCAGAAAGTCGAACGGCTGGTGCAGGCGAGTTGGGACGTGCCGTTGGCGGGCACCGTCACCGATAAGCAGTGGTATATCGCACAGGCGTCGCTGGAACCCGCGACGCCCTGAAGAAGAGTTAACGCTTGAACGGTTGTGGCGGCTGCTGGGTCAGCTCAACGGGCGCATCGGTCTTGTTCGACCATAAGCTTTGCGCATACCCGGTGGTCACGACGCCCAGACCAAACAAAATAACCAGTATCCATAGTAAATCCGGTTTGCGTTGCATCGATTGCCCCCCTTCAGGCACCTCGTACACGATGACAACAACGTTCCAAAGTAGTCCGTTGCAGCTGCGTCAAGCTTAAAATCCCGGCATTCTGCGTTAACGTGAACCAACACGCAAACCTTGACGCCAACCGACCGTCGGTTTGTCATGCAATTGCCCCACAACCTGTCCAACGCCTTTTTCAGGAGCCCCCAAATGGCCTACTGGCTGATGAAATCCGAGCCCGACGAACTCTCCATCACCGGCCTGGAACACCTCGGCGAAGCGCGATGGGACGGGGTTCGCAACTATCAGGCACGCAACTTTCTGCGTGCGATGGCGGTGGGCGATGAGTTTTTCTTCTACCACTCCAGCTGCCCCGAGCCTGGCATTGCCGGCATCGGCAAAATCGTCGTGACGGCGTATCCCGACCCCACCGCGCTGGAACCTTCCAGCCACTATTTCGACGCCAAGGCCAGCCCGGACAAAAACCCGTGGAGCGCGATCGACGTGGCCCACGTCCAGACGTTTCCCAAGGTGCTCGGCCTGGGCTATCTGAAGCAGCAAACCGCCCTGGCCGAACTGCCCCTGGTGCAAAAAGGTAGCCGTCTGTCAGTGATGCCGGTGACCGCCGAGCAATGGTCGGCGGTCCTCGCGCTGGGCTGAACCGCAGAACCTTGCAGTCACGCGCCCGACGCATGCATCTGCAGCGCAACCGGGTTAGGCTTGCGCTTCATTTGACCCGTATCAAGCGCCCTCGGGCCGAACCCGTCAGACTAGGACGCTAACACCGCAGGAAGCATCTATGTCCACGAACCACCGCACCTCCCAGCTGTTTGCCACCCTCCTGATTGTGTTGCTGCTCGCCGCTGGCGGTTTCGGTTACTGGAAATCCACCCAGGACCGCCTGCCCGAAGGCTTGAGCATGGGCAACGGCCGCCTGGAATCCACCGAAGTGCAGATCGCCGCCAAGATCCCCGGGCGTCTGGAAGAAGTGCGGGTGGATGAAGGCGACAAGGTACTCAAGGGCCAACTGCTCGCGCGCATGGACACCCGCACTCTGGAAGCCCAGCGCGCCCAGGCCGAAGCCGAAGTGCTGCGGGCCAGGGAAAACCTCGCCGCCGCAGAGGCCAATGTGCAATTGCGTCAGAGCGAACAACTGCTTGCCCACCAGGAACTCCAGCGGACCCAGGAGCTGTACAAACGCGGCTTCGCCAGTGGCCAACTGATCGACCAACAGCAGGCGCGCCAGAACACCGGGAATGCGGCCGTGGTCGCCGCCCAGGCCCAGGTCAATTCGGCCAAGGCCGCCATCGGCGCCGCCCAGGCCCAGGTGGCGCAGCTCACCAGCGAAATCGACGACAGCAGCCTGCGCGCGCCCATCGACGGCATTATCCAGCTGCGCCTGGCCGAGCCGGGCGAAGTGCTCGGCGCGGGCGGGCGCGTATTGCTGCTGATCGACCCCGAGGATCAGTACATGAACCTCTACCTGCCCGCTTCGGTGACCGGCGCCCTGACCGTCGGCAGCGATGCGCGCATCCTCCTCGACGCGCTCCCCGGCCAATCGCTGCCGGCCAAAATCAGCTTCGTCGCGGCTAAATCGCAGTTCACCCCCAAAGAGGTGGAGACCCGCGATGAACGCCAGAAACTGGTATTCCGCGTCAAACTGCGCCTGACCCAACCCAGCGCCGTGCCGCAGGCCAAACCGGGCATGCCCGGCGCCGGCTACGTTCGCACGGCTGACATCCCATGGCCGGCCAACCTGCAATGACCGATCTGGCGCTGCACGCCACCGGCATCCAGCACCGCTACGGCAAGCAACAGGCGCTGGTCGATATCGCCTTCAGCCTGCCCACCGGCACGCGCTGCGGGCTGATCGGCCCGGATGGCGCCGGCAAGTCGAGCCTGCTGGGTTTGATCGCCGGGGTTAAAAAACTCCAGGACGGCCAACTGGAGGTGCTCGGCGGCTCCATCGCCAACCGCCGCCACCGCAACAGCCTGTACCCGCGCATCGCCTTCATGCCTCAAGGCCTGGGCGGCAACCTGTACCCCGAACTGTCCATCCGCGAAAACATCCGCTTCTTTGCGACGCTGTTCGGCCTGTCCAAAGCCGATTGCAACCAGCGCATGCACAACCTGCTGCTGGCCACCGACCTCGAGCGCTTCGCCGAACGGCCGGCCGGCAAACTCTCCGGCGGGATGAAGCAGAAACTCGGCCTGTGCTGCGCGCTGATCCACGACCCGGACCTGTTGATCCTCGACGAACCCACCACCGGGGTCGACCCGCTGTCCCGTCGGCGCTTCTGGGAGCTGGTCGAAACCGTGCGCAGCGAGCGCCCGCAACTGACACTGCTGGTGGCCACGGCCTACATGGAAGAGGCCGAGCAGTTTGAACATTGCCTGATGCTCGACCGCGGCAAACTGATCGCCGACGGTTTGAGCAGTGAGCTGGCGGCAGTGACCCCCAGCGGCAAACTGGACGAAGCCTTCACCCACTTCCAGGGCGACAACGCCCATGACAACCAGCCGCTGGTCATCCCGCCGCGCACAGGCAACAACGCTGATATCGCCATCGAAGCCCACGACCTGACCCTGCGCTTTGGCGACTTCACCGCCGTCGATAAAGTCAGCTTCGCCATCGGCCGGGGCGAGATCTTCGGTTTTCTCGGCTCCAACGGCTGCGGCAAGACCACCACCATGAAAGTCCTCACCGGCCTGATGCCGGCCACCGAGGGCAGTGCCACGTTGCTGGGCAACCCGGTGAACGCCAAGGACCTGGCCACCCGCAAGCGTGTGGGTTTCATGTCGCAGAGCTTTTCGCTGTATGGCGAACTCAGCGTGCTTCAGAACCTGGTGCTGCACGCGCAGTTGTTCGATTTGCCCAACGTCGACAGCGGCAAGCGGATCGACGAGCTGATCCAGCGTTTCGACCTCAGCGAGGTGGCCGAGCAGCCGTCGGGCGAACTGCCCCTCGGCTTGCGTCAGCGCTTGTCGTTGGCCGTAGCGGTGCTGCATCGTCCTGAAGTGCTGATCCTCGATGAACCGACCTCGGGCGTCGACCCGGCGGCGCGGGATGATTTCTGGCGGCTGCTGATCGAACTGTCGCGCGAACAAGGGGTGACGATCTTTCTGTCCACCCACTTCATGAACGAAGCCCAGCGTTGCGACCGCATCTCCCTGATGCACGCCGGCAAGGTGCTCGCCTGCGACACGCCCGACGCGCTGCAGCAGCAATTCCACGGCGACACCCTCGAAGCCGCGTTCGTCACGTGCCTGGAGCAAGCCCAGGGCGAGGCCGAACCTACCGCGCCCACCGCCACCGTCAGCGAAACCAGCACGCCGCCGGTGAGCAAGCGCGGCTTCAGCCTGTCGCGCCTGCTGGCCGTGGCCAGCCGTGAAGGCAAGGAACTGCTGCGCGACAAGGTGCGTATGGCCTTCGCCCTGCTCGGGGCGATGTTCATGATGGTGATCTTCGGCTACGGCATTTCCCTGGACGTGGAAAACCTCGCCTTCGCCGTCTACGACCAGGACCAGACCCCGCAAAGCCGCGCCTACCTGGAGGCGTTTCGCGGCTCACGCTATTTCGCCGAACAAACGCCGATCCAGGATGCCAACGAACTGCACCGGCGCCTGCAACGTTCGGAAATCAAACTGGCCCTGGAAATCCCGCCCGGTTTTGGTCGTGACCTCTACGCCGGCCGCCAACCCAGCGTGGCGGCCTGGCTCGACGGCGGCATGCCGTTTCGCGCGGAAACCAGCCGGAACTATGTAGAAGCGGTCCACCAGGCCAACCTGCAGCAACTGGCCGAGCTGAGCAGCCAGCCGCAGAACAGCCAAGGCGCGGCCAAGCTCGAAACCCGCTTTCGCTACAACCAGGATGTGGTCAGTGTGAACGCCATCGGCCCAGGCGTGATGGCACTGATCCTCGCCTTCATCCCGGCGATGCTCACCGCCCTGGGCATCGTGCGCGAAAAGGAGCTGGGTTCGATCACCAACTTCTACGCCACGCCCCTGACCCGCCTGGAATTCCTGCTGGGCAAACAGACCCCGTACCTGGCCGTGAGCCTGATCAACCTGGCGGTGCTGGTCGCGATGAACCGCTGGCTGTTCGGCGTACCGTTCAAGGGCAGCGGCCTGACCCTGGCGTTCGGCGGCCTGCTGTACGTGCTCGCCACCACCAGCATGGGCCTGCTGATTTCCGCGTTCACTCGCACCCAGATCGCCGCGATCCTCGGCACCATGATCATCACCAGCCTGCCGACCATCCAGTTCTCCGGGCTGATCGTGCCGCGCTCGTCCCTGGAAGGCGCGGCGGCGGTGATGGGCACGCTGTTTCCGGCGGGGCACTTTCTCGATATTGCGGTGGGCACGTTCACCAAGGCCCTCGACCTGCGGCAACTGTGGCCGCAGTGCCTGGCGCTGTTCGGGTTTTTCCTCGGGTTTACCGGGCTTAGCCTGATCATGCTGAAGAAGCAGGAGGCTTGATGCATAAGTTCGCGCACATCCTGCGCCTGGGGATCAAGGAACTGACCAGCCTGCGCCACGACAGCGTGCTGCTGCTGTTTCTGTTCTACGCCTTCACGGTCGCGATCTACATGCCCGCGGCCGGCTCGGTGATTGGCGTACACAACGCCAGCGTGGCGTTTGTCGACGAGGACCACAGCGCGATCTCGCGGCAGATGGCCGAGGCGTTGCAGCCGCCCGAGTTCCAGTCACCCGTGCCGCTGGCGTATGACCAGTTGGATAAGGTCATGGACAGCGGCCAGTACACGTTCGTGATCAACGTACCGGCGAATTTCCAGGCCGACCTGTTGGCCGGTCGCGAGCCCGATGTGCAGGTGAACGTCGATGCCACGGCGATGAGCCAGGCGTTCATGGGCGCCGGCTACATCGGGCGGATTTTCCAACGCGAGCTGCTGACCTACAGCGGCCAGGCCGACTCCGCCAGCAAAGCGCCGGCGCTGCTGACAACGCGGGCGCTGTTCAATACCAACCTGGAGGGCGGCTGGTTCCTCGCGGTCATCCAGATCGTCAACAACATCACCATCCTCGCCATCGTGCTCACCGGCACCGCGCTGCTGCGCGAGCGCGAACATGGCACCCTCGACCATTTGCTGGTGCTGCCGCTGACGGCACTGGAAATCATGCTGGCGAAAATCTGGAGCAACCTGCTGGTGGTGGTGCTGTGTACCTGGGTGTCACTGGAAGTGGTGGTCAAGGGCATGCTCGGCGTGCCGCTGGCCGGGTCGCTGAGCCTGTTTCTGTTCGTGACCGCGCTGTACCTGTTTGCCAGCACCGCCCTGGGGATCTTCCTCGCCACCCTCGCCCGCTCGACGCCGCAGTTCGGCTTGCTGGCAATCCCAGTGATCATCCCGATGCTGTTGCTCTCCGGCGGCAGCACGCCGCTGGACAGCATGCCCGAATGGTTGCAGTGGGTGATGCAGGCCTCGCCGTCGACGCACTTTGTGAGCCTGAGCGCGGCGATCCTGTTCCGCGATGCGGGCATGAGCGTGGTGTGGCCGGACATGCTGGCGCTGGCGGGAATTGGCTTGCTGTTCTTTTTGGTGGCGCTGGCGCGGTTCCGCAAGAGCCTGGCGTCTTGAGGTGCCTGCCCGGCCGCTATCGCAGGCAAGCCTGCTCTCACAGGTGGAACGCATTCCCTTGTGGGAGCGGGCTTGCTTGCGATCGTCGCGCCGTGACTATTGGATGATCAGGTTGTTGAACAACAGGTCTTCCACCACCGGCTTGCCGGTTTCGTCGTTCATCACTTGCTGGGTCTGCTTCAGGGCTTCCTGGCGCAGTTTTTCCTTGCCCTCAACCGTGCTCATGGTCTCGTTGGTTTGCTGGGTGAACAGCGCCACCAGTTGATTACGAATCAACGCATCGTTGGCTTTGATGGCGGCGGCCGCTTCGGTGCCGGTCACGCGCAGAGCGATATCGGCCTTGTACACCTTGAGCTTGGACGTACCGTCCAAGCCATAGTTGCCCACGAACGGCGGGGCCAGGCTGATATAGCTGACCTTCGGCGCCTCGCCTTCTTTCGCCTCTTGCGCCTGGGCCGCCATTGGCAAGGTCAGGGCCAGCATCAACAGAATCCACGCTTTCACAGTTCATTCCTCACATTCGGTAGCCCAGTAGCATAACGCTAGCAAGGCAGAGCACAAGCTTATGGCGACTTATCAGGCCCGGGCATGCTCGTTGACCCACGGGCATACCCTCCTACACTTATCGGCCACGACGCCAAAAGGAATAGTCCGATGAAAGCTGTGCTGTGCAAAGCCTTCGGCCCCGCCGAAACCCTGGTGCTGGAAGACATCGCCAGCCCGGCGATCAAGAAGAACGAAATCCTGTTGGACGTGCATGCCGCCGGGGTCAACTTCCCGGACACGCTGATCATCGAGGGCAAGTACCAGTTCAAGCCGCCGTTCCCGTTCTCGCCGGGTGGCGAAGCAGCGGGCGTGGTCAGTGAAGTGGGGGAAAAGGTCAGCCACCTGAAGGTAGGAGACCGCGTGATGGCGCTGACCGGCTGGGGCAGTTTTGCCGAGCAGGTCGCGGTGCCCGGCTATAACGTGCTGCCGATCCCGCCCAGCATGGGCTTCAACACCGCCGCCGCGTTCAGCATGACCTACGGCACCTCGATGCATGCGCTGAAACAACGGGCCAACCTGCAACCCGGCGAAACCTTGCTGGTCCTCGGCGCCTCCGGCGGCGTGGGCCTGGCTGCCGTGGAAATCGGCAAGGCCATGGGCGCCCGGGTCATCGCCGCCGCCAGCAGCGCCGACAAACTGGCGGTGGCCAAGGCCGCCGGCGCCGATGAGCTGATCAACTACAGCGAAGCCAGCCTGAAAGATGAGGTCAAGCGCCTGACCGACGGGAACGGCGCCGACGTGATCTACGACCCGGTGGGCGGCGACTTGTTTGACCAGGCCATCCGCGCCATCGCCTGGAACGGCCGCCTGTTGGTGGTGGGTTTTGCCAGCGGGCGCATTCCGGAGCTGCCGGTGAACCTGGCGCTGCTCAAGGGCGCGGCCGTGGTCGGAGTGTTCTGGGGCGCGTTCGCCCAGCGCCAGCCGCAGGACAATGCGGCGAACTTCCAGCAGCTGTTTGGTTGGTATGCCGAGGGCAAGTTGAAACCGCTGGTGTCGCAGGTGTATCCGCTGGAACAGGCGGCCCAGGCGATCAATGACCTGGGGCAGCGCAAGGCGGTGGGTAAGGTGGTCGTGCAAACCCGCCTGCCGAGGTGAAATGCGCTTGAATGTGGGAGGGGCGGTGTCCTCGACCATCACCTGTCTATTCGCGACATGTTCGTAGAGAACATGCATTTGCTCATATTTCCTGCGTTTGACGCGTTAATCGCCTGAGCAATCCTGGGCACAACGCTTGAGCCGCGCCTCCAGGTTTTTGTCTGGCATGGCGTGGCTGCGCAGGGCGTTGACGGTCTGCTCGACATAATCGCGCGTCGTGCCGTAACGCCCGCAAGCGCTTTGCAGCACGTGGCTGAGCACGATGTCGGGCAGATTGCCAGCGTAGCTCGGCAGGTGCCGCTCCAATACAAACCCCAATGCCTGCACCCGACTGCCATCTTCCAGACGGCAGCTGAGCCAGTGCGGCCGATAGGAGGGGTAAGGCATTTCGCGCTGCCACAAGGCGTACAGCGAGGCTTCTAACTGATCTTCCGGCAGGCGGTAGGCAAACCCGCTGCACGAGCCGCCACGATCCAGGCCGAACACCAACCCGGGCAACTCCGGCGTACCCCGATGCTCGTGGGACCACAGGTACAAACCACGATGATAGCCATGGACTCGCGCCCGAACCCGCTCGGTCGATGAACATTCCGGCCGCCAGATCAGCGAACCGTAAGCGAATAGCCAGACCGGCCCGCCCTTATGCCGGGCCATGGTGGCCTGCATCGAGTTCATCAACTGTTCGTGCGTGAGTTGCGGTCCCAGATCGAGCCGCGGAGGGTAAGCCAATTGCAAAAGATCGGATTCGATGGCGGTCATGGCGAAAAGTGGCTCGCCTCCTATGTGTTACCAATTGTTAGCAACTCTACCGTAATAAAACGCGCTGCTGTGACCATACGGCAAAAAAGTACAATAGGCTGAACGACCACCGCATTCTCCAGAAGCAATCCCAGTATTTTCAGCTCCGGTTCAGCCCGGCAAAGCGCTTGACCGTCAAAATAGCGCAGCTGGCACGACTCAGTCGGTCACCCCTCACACCGATTACTCGAGGTCGCACCTATGAAAAAATTACGATTGCCGGGCCTGCTGCTCCTGGCCCAGGCCACCACCGCTCTCGCTGTCGAAACCCCGCCCGTCGACGATGACAAGGGCTTCTGGTATGCGCAGACCAGCGTCTACACCCGGCACTTCTCCCCCGACCCGGACCACAACAACAACCAGGATTTGCTTGGCCTGGAGCGCAATGAAGCGTCAGGTTTGGTGTATGGGGCGGCGACGTTCCGCAACTCGTTCAGCCAACGCTCGTACTACGTCTACGCGGGCAAACGCTATGACATGACCGACTATCCGGTGTATCTGAAACTGACCGGCGGGGCGATCCAGGGCTATCGCGGCAAGTACCGCGACAAAATCCCGTTGAACCGTTTCGGCGTGGCGCCGGTGATCATACCGTCCGTGGGCACCCATTACGGGCCGGTGGCGGCGGAGTTGGTGTTGCTGGGGTTCAATGCGGCGATGATCACGACCGGCGTGCGTTTCTGACGGCAACGCCAGCTCTTCCACCAGAGCCGGCGCAGGTTTCAGGGCCGCGGGGCGTAGGCGAATACGTCGGCGCGCATCTGGTGTGCATCCATGCCCGCAGCCACCAGCGCATCCAATGTGCCGTAGATCATCGCCGGTGAACCGCTGGCGTAGACATGCACGCCTTTGAGGTCGTGGATGTCTTCGCACACCGCTTCATGCAACAGCCCACAGCGTCCTTCCCAACCGCACAGGTCACTGACCACTTTGTGCAGGAACAGGTTGGGCAGTTGCAGCCATTGATCCCAATGCTCGATCTCGTAGAAATCTTCCGGACGCCGCACGCCCCAATACAAATGCACCGGGTGTTTGAAGCCGGTGGCGCGGCAGTGCTCGATCAGGCTGTGCATCTGCGCCATGCCGGTGCCCGCAGCGATCAGCACCAACGGCCCATCGGGCAACTCGGCCAGGTGGGTATCGCCAAACGGCAGCTCGATGCGGGCCATCCGGTTGCGCTGCAACTGCTCAATCAGATTGCGCGCGCTGTCCTCGCGGGCCAGCACGTGCAGTTCCAGTTCGCGTCCGGCGTGGGGCGCCGAAGCCAGGGAAAACGCCGACTTCTCGCCGTTATCCCGTTCAATCATCAGGTATTGCCCGGCGTGGTAACGCACGGCCTTGCCGGCCGGGGCGAGCAAGCGCACGCGCCATACATCGCCACCGACTTGCACGCATTCACTCACTTGGCACGACAACTTGCGCAACGGCAACTCTCCCGGCGCCAGCACGCCATCCCACAACACCACACAATCCTCCAGCGGCTCGGCGATGCAGGTGTAGAACTCCCCGTGGTCGCGTATTTCACCGGACTGCCGCACCCGGCCGTCCACCAACAGCGCCGCGCACACGTGGCACACGCCATTGCGACAGGCTTGCGGGCATTCGTAGCCCAGGCGGCGCGCACCTTCGAGGATTCGCTCACCGGGGACCAGCTCCAATACGGCGCCGGAAGGTTGCAGGGTCACACGCATCAATCTATTCCCAACTCTTTCCAGATCGCATCGACACGCGCCGTCACGGCTTCGTCCTTGACGATCACCCTGCCCCACTCGCGGGTGGTCTCACCCGGCCATTTGTGCGTGGCATCCAGGCCCATCTTCGAGCCCAGGCCCGAGACCGGCGAGGCGAAATCGAGGTAGTCGATCGGCGTGTTGTCGATCATCACCGTGTCGCGCTTGGGGTCCATGCGCGTGGTGATGGCCCAGATCACGTCGTTCCAGTCGCGGGCGTTGATGTCGTCGTCGGTGACGATAACGAACTTGGTGTACATGAACTGTCGCAAAAACGACCACACGCCGAGCATGACCCGCTTGGCATGGCCTGGGTACGACTTCTTCATGGTCACGATGGCCATGCGGTACGAACAGCCTTCCGGCGGCAGGTAGAAGTCGGTGATTTCCGGGAACTGCTTCTGCAGGATCGGCACGAACACTTCGTTCAGCGCCACACCGAGAATCGCCGGCTCATCCGGCGGACGGCCGGTGTAGGTGCTGTGGTAGATCGGCTTGATCCGATGAGTGATGCGCTCGACGGTGAACACCGGGAAGCTGTCGACTTCGTTGTAGTAGCCGGTGTGGTCGCCGTAGGGGCCTTCGTCGGCCATTTCGCCGGGGTGGATCACGCCTTCGAGGATGATTTCCGCGGTGGCCGGCACTTGCAGGTCGTTGCCACGGCACTTCACCAGCTCGGTGCGGTTGCCGCGCAGCAGGCCGGCGAAGGCGTATTCGGACAGGCTGTCCGGCACCGGGGTCACGGCGCCGAGGATGGTGGCCGGGTCGGCGCCCAGGGCCACGGAGACCGGGAACGGCTTGCCGGGGTGCTTCTCGCACCATTCACGGAAGTCCAGCGCGCCGCCACGGTGGCTCAGCCAACGCATGATCACCTTGTTGCGGCCGATCACTTGCTGACGGTAGATGCCGAGGTTCTGGCGATCCTTGTTCGGGCCCTTGGTGACGGTCAGGCCCCAGGTGATCAGCGGGCCGACATCGCCGGGCCAGCAGGTCTGCACCGGCAGCATGCCCAGGTCGACGTCATCGCCTTCGATGACCACTTCCTGGCACACCGCGTCCTTGACCACCTTGGGCGCCATGGCAATGATCTTGCGGAAGATCGGCAGCTTCGACCAGGCGTCCTTCAAGCCCTTGGGTGGCTCGGGCTCCTTGAGGAACGCCAGCAACTTGCCGATCTCGCGCAATTCGCTGACCGACTCGGCGCCCATGCCAAAGGCCACGCGATCGGGGGTGCCGAACAGGTTGCCGAGCACCGGGATATCAAAACCGGTCGGGTTCTCGAACAGCAGCGCCGGGCCCTTGTTGCGCAGGGTACGGTCGCAAATCTCAGTCATTTCCAGCACCGGCGAAACCGGCACGTGGATGCGTTTCAACTCTCCGCGCTGCTCAAGTTGCTGCACGAAATCCCGAAGATCCTTGAATTTCATTAACCATGCCACCCGTAAAATAGGCGTACATCCTACCTGCTCTGAGGACGGCTGGCAGCTTAATTGGCCGTCAGCCCCCGTGATTGCAGCGAACGGAACAGCGGTTCCAGGAACGCCTGGACATGTCGCGCGCCGACGTCGGAGAGGTGGTTATCGTCGGTGTACAGCGCGCGGCCGTCGAGCTCGACCCGGCACAGGCCGTCGGCGCCACACAGCAGGGGCGCGGGGTCCAGCACGGTGACGCCACTGTCGGCGGCGGCCAGCTCGTCAAACAGTCGAGTGATAAAGGCCTGGCGCTTCTCGTGCTCCGCCACGGGGAGCCCTTCGCCGTCCACCGGCCGGTGCATCATGGCCAGGCGACTGAGGCGGTACGGCACAATGATTTCCTGCAACGGCACTTCCTTGACCAGCCACACGCGATGCCCGGCGGCGCGCAGCCCCTGGATGCGTTCACGCAAGCCCTGCTCGAAGCGCTGCTCGGCCACGGCACGCACGTACTTGCCGGTGCCCAGGTCTTTTAGCGCATGTTCCTTGTCACCCGACATCTGCCCATAGAGGTACAGGCTCCAGCGCGCCGCCAGCACCACATCGCTGAACGACTGTTCGGCCAGGGCCTGCTCGACGCGCTGGTTGAAATGCGCGCACTGGGTGATGTTCTCCAGACCGTCCAACGGTACGCAACCGGCGAAACTGGCATGGACCAGACTGATATCGTGCCGATTGGCCGCGTCCTCAAGCGCTGGAATCAACGCCGTGGCGTGGCTGTCGCCCCAGACCAACGCTGACACCGAGAGGCCTTGCGGACCGAAGTGGCAGAACGACCGCTTATCTGCAGTATTCTTGTCCGCCAGGCAGGCCGTCAGCTCCGGGCTCCACTTCTTCGCCTGGGCATAACGCAATGCCTGTTCGGACAGGCGCCACGGCACGCCATCGGCTTCCCGCAATGCCAGGCCAGTAAGGCCGAGACACAAAATGCCGGCCGCGGCGCCAGCCAGGATCGCCTTGCGTCCGGCCAGCAGACGTTTTTCCCGGAATGGCGCCTCCACGAAGCGCCAGGACAAATAACCCAGCACCAGGCTCAGCAGCATCAACCCGCCCAATTCCGCCGCGCTCAAGCCATCAACCGCTGCGTAGTTGGCGTACACGAACACCGGCCAATGCCACAGATACCAGGAATAGGAGATAAGCCCCAGCCCCACCATCAGCCGCGAACTCAGCAGCTGCCCGACCCAGGTGGCTTGCTGCCCATTGGCCCAAATCAACCCGACCACGCCCAGCACCGGCAGCAAAGCGGCCGCGCCAGGGAACGGTGTATGCCGGTCGAAACCGAATATGGCGCTCAGGATCAATGCCAGGGAAGCCAGGCTGACCGCTTGCGCCAGGGGCGGCGAGGCGCGCCACTCAACCTTCGGCATGACCGCCAGCATGGCGCCGGCCAGCAATTCCCAGGCACGCAGATGCAGCAGGTAGAACGCTTTCTGCGGCTGATGGGAAACCGCCCAGACACTCATGCCAAACGACACCAGCAGCACCGCGAACAACGCCAGGCGCCAGTGTTTCAAGCGGCTTGAAAGCAGGGCCAGCAACAGCGGGAAGAAGATGTAGAACTGCTCCTCCACCGCCAGCGACCAGGTGTGCAACAAGGGTTTTATGTCGGAGGCTGCATCGAAATAACCGTGCTGGCGTGCAAACAGCAGGTTGGAGGTAAAGGTCACCTGGTAGTGCGCCGACCGCCCCAGCTCTTCATAGTCCTTGGGCGCCAGCAAAAACCAGCCCACGGCCAGTGTCGCGGCCATCATCACGAACAACGCCGGCAAGATACGCCGGGCACGGCGCGCCCAGAAGCCCACGAAACTGAAACGCCCAGCCTGGCGTTCGCGCCAGATGATCGAGGTAATCAGGAAGCCGGAAATCACGAAGAACACATCGACACCGACAAAGCCGCCAGTGATCCCAGGAACGCCAAAGTGGAACAGCACGACAGCAAGGACAGCAATGGCACGCAGGCCGTCGATATCTCTTCGGTAAGCAAGAATGGTCATAAGAATTGTGGTCAATATGTTACGAATGGAGGCGAGAATAGGCGCATGTTTACTTTTTGTTACTTAACGGACACTTATGACATAAAATCCATTCAATTTCGACGCAAAAAAAATGGCGCCCCGAAGGACGCCATTTTTTTTGGACCTGAAACGTCGTATTACTTACGCTTCATCGACAGGAAGAACTCGTCGTTGGTCTTGGTGGTTTTCAGCTTGTCGATCAGGAACTCGATGGCCGCGACTTCATCCATCGGGTGCAGCAGCTTGCGCAGAATCCACATGCGCTGCAGTTCGTCGTCGGCTGTCAGCAGCTCTTCACGGCGGGTGCCGGAGCGGTTGATGTTGATCGCCGGGAACACACGCTTTTCAGCGATACGACGGTCCAGGGGCAGTTCCATGTTGCCGGTACCCTTGAACTCTTCGTAGATCACTTCATCCATCTTCGAGCCGGTTTCAACCAGCGCGGTGGCGATGATGGTCAGCGAGCCGCCTTCTTCGATATTCCGCGCGGCGCCGAAGAAACGTTTCGGTTTCTCCAGGGCGTGGGCATCGACACCACCGGTCAATACCTTGCCGGAGCTCGGGATCACGGTGTTGTAGGCACGGGCCAGACGGGTGATGGAGTCGAGCAGGATCACCACGTCTTTCTTGTGTTCGACCAGGCGCTTGGCCTTCTCGATCACCATTTCGGCAACCTGCACATGGCGGGTTGGCGGCTCATCGAACGTCGAGGCAACCACTTCGCCGCGCACGGTACGCTGCATTTCGGTCACTTCTTCCGGACGTTCATCGATCAGCAGCACGATCAGGTGAACTTCAGGGTTGTTACGCGCGATGTTCGCTGCAATGTTCTGCAGCATGATGGTCTTACCGGCTTTCGGCGGTGCGACGATCAGGCCGCGCTGGCCCTTGCCGATCGGGGCGCACAGGTCGATTACACGACCGGTCAAGTCTTCGGTAGAACCGTTGCCGGCTTCCATCTTCATTCGCACGGTCGGGAACAGCGGGGTCAGGTTCTCGAAGAGAATCTTGTTTTTCGCGTTCTCTGGACGATCGAAGTTGATCGTGTCGACCTTGAGCAGGGCGAAATAACGCTCGCCTTCCTTCGGCGGACGGATCTTGCCAACGATGGTGTCACCGGTGCGCAAGTTGAAGCGGCGGATCTGGCTCGGCGAGACGTAGATATCGTCTGGACCGGCGAGATAGGAAGCGTCTGCAGAGCGGAGGAAGCCGAAGCCGTCCTGGAGAATCTCCAGCACGCCATCACCGGAGATTTCCTCGCCGCTTTTCGCGTGCTTTTTGAGCAAGGAGAAAATCACGTCCTGCTTGCGCGAACGGGCCATATTTTCTATGCCCATCTGTTCGGCCAATTCGAGCAGTTCGGTAATCGGCTTTTGCTTGAGTTCAGTCAGATTCATATAGGAATGACGTAATCATTTATGGAGGGGGGAAATTAAGCTTTTGGCTTAATGAGGCCGCGCCGCAGAGAAGGCGACAGGATCGCGTACTAATCGAAAAGGAATGCGTCGGCGACGGCTTGCAGGGGGCAGTGGAGAAACCAGTGCGGGGCCGAATGTACCACCTGAGTTTCGGAGCGTCTAGCCCTGTTTCACGAAAAAGCCCCGCAATTTCAGGCTGTGTGAAAACGCACCCTGCACCGGCTAAAAACAAATGCCCCGACTTGTCGGGGCATTTGTTTTTGCAGACTTGAAGAAAAAAAGGGCCTTTCAGCCCATCAACTCCATCAATTTAGGCACTCCCAACACATTGATGGTCCTTTTCAGGTTGTAGGCCTGTATCGCAAGTGCCATTTCTGTCCGTGTACCTTTTAGCTGGCGCAGCAAAAACCTAGCGTTGCCGAAGGCCCATTGCTTCAAGTTGCCAAATGGGTGTTCGACGATCGATCGTCGATTGATCATCATGTCGGGATTCGCCTTCATGCGCTGTTCCATTCGTTCAAACGCTGACTCATGGGCATGGCGCGTGACGTAACGGCGTTCAGCCTTGGTACACCGGCTTTTCAGTGCGCAAGTGCCGCAATCACTGATTGATGCGTGATAAACCCGGTCTCCCTTGTTAAGTGCTTTAAGCGTGAGCGTCTTGCCATTAGGGCATTCATAGCTGTCACTCTCTTCGCTGTAATTGAAGAGCGTGCGGTCAAAAAATTGCTCTTCGCCACCTTTGGTGTTGATCGCCCGGTTGGGCGGGACAAAGGGTGTGATACCAGCGTCTTCACACGCCTGAAATTGCGCGCCGTTGGAGTAGCCTGCATCAGCGGTGACGTTGAGCTTGGCTTGTTCCAGCACCGCTTGAGTCGCCTGGGCCATCGGTTCAAGCAGGCGATTGTCGGCACCTTCCTGAGTCACTTCGTGGTGAACAATCAGACAGTGTTTCGCATCCACCGCGCTCTGAACGTTGTAGGCAATACGCGAGCCTGAAGGTGTCCGCATTTTTTGCGCATCGGCCTCACCCACCACGTGCTGAACCAGACCTTGAGCTTGCATCAGCGCTTGGCAGGTCTGGTTATTAGCCTTTTTTACGCGCAACGTCTCAAGCGCAGTCTGTACTGCTGAGCGATCAATCGCTTGCTCTTGCTCACCGCGATCAGCCTCGTCAAGTTGCGCCAGGTAGTGGGCAATACGCTTGTCCAGAACCGCTTCGCGCCGCTGGAGCTTCTTGGGTGTGATGTGCTTTCGATTCGAGGCCACTGCCTGGAACTTGCTGCCATCAATGGCTATCAGGTCGCCGCCAATGAGGCCGGCCCCGCGGCAAAAACTAACAAATGCACGGCACGTGGCAACGAAGGCTGCGCTGTTGTCCCGTCGAAAATCGGCAATGGTTTTAAAGTCAGGTGCCAAGCGACCCAGCAGCCACATAACCTCGACGTTGCGTTGACATTCAGCTTCCAGCCGACGCGAGGAACGAACCTGTTGGAAATAGCCGTAAAGGTAGAGTTTGAGCAGATCAGCCGGGTGGTATGAAGGGCGGCCGGTAGCCTTGGGGACGGCTTTGTCAAAACCCAGCTGCTCAAGGTCGAGCAGAGAAATATAGGCTTCGATTACCCGAACCAAATGATCCTCGGGAATGAGTTCGTCCAGCGAGACTGGAAATAGGGTTCCCTGAGAGCGGTCTTCACCTTGGATATAGCACATAAGAAAAATGCCCGTATCTTGCGATACGGGCATTTTCTTAAACCGAGCGGCAAATTGCTAGGTTTTCACACAGCCTGAATTTGCGGGGCTTTTTTGACGGCGCTTAGATGTTCACGTCGATGAATGCAGCCAGTTGGGACTTCGACAGCGCGCCCACTTTGGTCGCTGCGACTTCGCCGTCCTTGAACAGCATCAGGGTCGGAATACCACGCACGCCATGCTTGGCCGGGGTTTCCTGGTTTTCGTCGATGTTCAGCTTGGCAATGGTCAATTTGCCGTTGTACTCGGTTGCAATGTCGTCCAGAACCGGAGCGATCATTTTGCAAGGGCCACACCATTCAGCCCAGTAGTCAACCAGCACCGGGCCAGCAGCCTTGAGTACTTCGGCCTCAAAGGTCGCGTCGGTGACGTGCTTGATAAGATCGTTGCTCATGGATGTCTCCGGATTGTAAGCAAAAAAAACGTGACCCATCATAGCTGCCCTTCCCTCGTTCAGGAAGCCGCCTCTGATTGACTCTTGCTATGGTGGCGCATGAGTTTGGGTATCGCCTCGCTCACGGCGCTACGGGAGTCACGAAAGCAATCCCGGTGCGCAACGCCGCATTACGTACATGTTCCTGCATGGTTTTCTGCGCCGCCGCGCTCGCGCGCCGGGCCAGGGCGCGCAAGACTCTGCGGTGCTCCTGCCAGGTTTCCATGGCCCGCTCCGGCCGGATGAACGGTAGCTTCTGACTCTCCAGGAACACCTCGGCGCTGGCACTCAGGATGCTGACCATCGCCTGATTGCCGCTGGCGAGGAGGATGCGCTGGTGGAATTCGAAGTCCAGCCGCGCGGCCGCTTCGAAGTCGCCGGCCTTGAGCACCTTGCGCATGGCTTCGACATTCTCTTCCAGGCTATCCAGTTCATCAATGGTCAGCGTGACGGCCGCCAACCCTGCCGCAAACCCTTCCAGGGCATAGCGCAACTGGAAGATATCCAGCGGCGTCGCCTGGGCCGCGAAGGGCCACGCAAACCCCGGTGGCTCCTGTGCCTCTTGCACGAACACGCCTTTGCCCGGCTGCACGCTGACCACCCCCAAGGCACTCAGGGACGACAACGCTTCGCGCAATGACGCCCGGCTCACGCCCAACTGCAGCGCCAGGTCGCGCTGGGACGGCAGTGCGTCGCCCGGCCCGAAGCCTTGCTCCTTGATCAGTTTGCGGATGGCCTGCAAGGCCGCTTCCGGTACCGCTTGGGCGATGGAATTCATAAAAAACTCAAGGTTCCAGACAACTGAGCGGCTAGTTGTAAAGCTATTCGTGCCCGGCGGCAAGCCACGCCCCAAAGGGGCTCGCGCGCTTTGGGCGGCGCTCGAAAAAGGTGCGAAAGCCGCGCTCACTGTTCAGACCAGTAAGACCACCGAAGCTCAACAAATCCCGACCTTGCAGACGAACCGAGCCGGGATGGCATGGGCTGTGCACTGGGCAAAAACAGAATGCCCCTTCGCCCTTCTCGGAGAGTTCCCATGACCAAGCGCTACAGCGCCCTGCTCACCGCCCTGTTTGCCAGCCTGATGCTGAGCCAGGCACCCGCCCAGGCCAACGGTCTGGACGATATCGTTGCCCGCGGCACCTTGAAGGTCGCCGTGCCCCAGGACTTCCCGCCGTTCGGCTCGGTCGGCCCCGACATGAAACCACGCGGCCTGGACATCGACACCGCCAAGCTGCTGGCCGACCAGCTCAAGGTCAAACTGGAGCTGACCCCGGTCAACAGCACCAACCGCATCCCGTTCCTCACGACCGGCAAGGTCGACCTGGTGATTTCCAGCCTGGGCAAGAACCCCGAGCGAGAAAAGGTCATCGACTTCTCCAAGGCCTACGCGCCGTTCTACCTGGCCGTGTTCGGCCCGCCTGACGCCGCCATCAGCAGCACCGACGACCTCAAGGGCAAGACCATCAGCGTGACCCGCGGCGCCATCGAAGACATCGAGCTGACGGCCGTCGCGCCCAAGGAAGCCACGATCAAGCGCTTCGAAGACAACAATTCGACCATCGCCGCCTACCTGGCCGGCCAGGTCGACCTGATCGCCAGCGGCAACGTGGTGATGGTTGCGATCAGCGAGCGCAGCCCGAAACGCGTACCGGCGCTGAAAGTGAAGCTCAAGGATTCGCCGGTGTACGTGGGCGTGAACAAGAACGAGCCGGCGCTGCTGGAGAAGGTCAACCAGATCCTGGTGGCGGCCAAGGCTGACGGCAGCCTGGAAAAGAATGCGATGCAGTGGCTGAAAGAACCTCTGCCTGCTGATCTCTGAAGCCCGCGACGGAGCTGATTCATGGCCTATCAATTCGACTTTGTGCCGGTGCTGGCCAATACCGACCTGCTGTTGCGCGGCGCCCTGTTCACCCTTGAACTGACGGCGATCGGCGCAATCCTGGGGGTGGCCCTGGGCACCGTCGGCGCAGTGGTGCGGGCGTGGAAAATCCAGCCGTTCGCCTGGTTCTTCGGGGTGTATGTCGAGTTGATCCGCAACACGCCATTTCTGGTGCAGTTGTTTTTCATCTTCTTCGGCCTGCCCTCCCTGGGGCTGAAAATCACCGAGTGGCAAGCGGCGGTATTGGCGATGGTGATCAACCTGGGCGCCTATTCCACCGAGATCATCCGCGCCGGCATCCAGGCGATCCCCGGTGGTCAGTTGGAGGCTGCTGCCGCCCTGGCGATGACGCGCTTCGAGGCGTTCCGCCATGTGGTGCTGCTGCCGGCACTGGGCAAGGTGTGGCCGGCCCTGAGCAGCCAGATCATCATTGTGATGCTCGGCTCGGCGGTGTGTTCGCAGATCGCCACCGAAGAGCTGAGTTTTGCCGCCAACTTCATCCAGTCGCGCAACTTCCGCGCCTTTGAGACCTATGCCCTGACCACCCTGGTGTACCTGTGCATGGCGTTGATGATTCGCCAGTTGCTCAACTGGATCGGCCGCCGGTTTGTGATGAGGAACAGCCGATGAGTGATTTTTCCTTCTGGGACATCGTGCGCAACCTGCTCATCGGCCTGCAATGGACACTGTTGCTGTCGCTGGTGGCGTTTGTGGGCGGTGGCCTGATCGGCCTGCTGGTGATGACGATGCGTATCAGCCGCAAAGCCTTCCCGCGCAATGTCGCCCGCACCTATATCGAACTGTTCCAGGGCACGCCGCTGTTGATGCAGCTGTTCCTGGTGTTTTTCGGCGTCGCCCTGCTAGGGGTGGATATCTCGCCCTGGCTGGCGGCGGCGATTGCCTTGACCTTGTTTACCAGCGCCTACCTCGCCGAGATCTGGCGCGGCTGCGTCGACTCCATCGCCCACGGGCAGTGGGAAGCCTCGGCCAGCCTGGCCCTGAGCCCGCTGGAACAGCTGCGCTACGTGATCCTGCCCCAGGCCCTGCGGATTGCCGTGGCGCCTACCGTGGGGTTCTCGGTGCAAGTGGTCAAAGGCACCGCGGTGACCTCGATCATCGGCTTCACCGAACTGACCAAGACCGGCGGCATGCTCGCCAACGCCACGTTCGAGCCCTTTATGGTCTACGGCCTGGTGGCCCTCGGTTACTTCCTGCTCTGCTACCCCTTGTCCCTCAGTGCGCGCTACCTGGAAAGGAGACTGCATGCCTCTGCTTAGAATTTCCGCCCTGCATAAGTATTACGGCGATCACCATGTGCTCAAGGGCATCGACTTGACCGTTGAAGAAGGCCAGGTCGTCGCGATCATCGGCCGCAGCGGCTCGGGCAAGTCGACCTTGCTGCGCACCCTCAATGGCCTGGAGTCGATCAACGACGGCGTGATCGAAGTCGACGGCGAATACCTCGACGCCGCCCGCGCCGACCTGCGCAGCCTGCGGCAGAAAGTCGGCATGGTGTTCCAGCAGTTCAACCTGTTCCCGCACCTGACGGTGGGCGAAAACGTCATGCTCGCGCCGCAGGTGGTGCAGAAAGTGCCCAAGGCCAAGGCCGCCCAGTTGGCGCGGCAGATGCTGGAGCGGGTCGGCCTGGGCGAGAAGTTCGACGCCTTCCCTGATCGCCTGTCCGGTGGCCAGCAACAACGCGTCGCGATAGCTCGCGCCCTGGCCATGTCGCCCAAAGTACTGCTGTGCGACGAGATCACCTCGGCGCTGGACCCGGAACTGGTCAATGAAGTGCTTAGCGTGGTGCGCCAACTGGCCAAGGACGGCATGACCCTGATCATGGTGACCCACGAAATGCGTTTCGCCCGCGAAGTCGGGGACAAACTGGTGTTCATGCACCAGGGCAAGGTGCATGAAGTGGGCCCGCCCCAGGCGCTGTTCGCCAACCCCCGCACCCCCGAACTGGCCAACTTCATCGGCTCGGTGGGGCAGCCGGGCTGACCAGCTCGAAGGTGCCCTGCCCCTCCAGCCGCGTTTCATCACGGACCTGCAGGGCATCGGAAGGCAGGTCGATATCGACATCGACCTGGGCCGTCAGGCGCTGGCCGACCAGCGCTTGACCTGCTGCGCGTGCCACCAGGACCTGGCCCGGCAACAACGCCCCGCTGACGGTTTCACCGGGCAGGTGCGCCACCCCCCACTCGACGGTGCGCCCATCGACCTGGGCATGCTTGAGACTCAGGCGCATACGCCCCTGGCGGTCAAACCGGAAACCTTGCCCGTCCGCCGCACCGATGAAGCGCAACGCTATCATCGAAGGCTGCGTACACACGACGTTCAGGTGCAGCGTGCGGGTGCCGATGGCCACGGAGGTGCTTTGGACGACGGCCTCCCTGCGAATGACGCCATAGTCGAGGCGCGGCTGGCTCACGGACAACCGGCAGTTTTCAGCGCGCACGCCCTGGGCCATCAACAGCGCGCAGAACAGGACGACGCCCGCGCTTCTCCACTTAGCGGCCATGGCACACCGCCGTCGTGGTCTCATAGAACTTGTCATGGTCAGGCTGGGTTCCGGGGTCAAGGCTCAGTTGGCAGGTGGAAGAGTCCGGCAACGAAACCCGCAGGCTTTGCGACTCATTGACGTCATTCAGGAAAATCATGCCCTCGCCCACCACGCTGGTGAGGAAGCGGCCATCCTGGCCGAACACCGACGCGCCCTGCGGCAACGGCTGACCGTGCTGATCGCTGGCGGTGAGCAACACGCGGCGCACTGTCACCACATCGAACGCGACGGTATTGAAGGACCCGCGACCGGCGGCGAGCACCTGGGTGCCGTTCTTCAGGTCAATCCGCCTGGGCAACGACTGCGTCTGCACTTCGACGCGGCTGTTGGCATACGCCGGCAAGCCGGCAATCACGGCCTGCCCGGTGAAGTCGGTCCACACCGGCCCCTGGGGGGTTTCGACTTTCGCGGAGCCGATATCCCCCACGGAGACGATGCCGAACGTGTCCTGCACGGGATAGGGCGAGAAGGTCAGGCCGTTTTCGTGCGCGACGATGCCGCCTTGCAGTTGCCCCGTATAACCGGTGCCCTGGGCATCTCGGCTGACGCCCAGGCCGACGCGGGTGTAGCGCGGCAGCAGGTCCACATGGCCGCGAACCGCTTGTTCGCGGGCGCTGAGGTCGCGCTCGACACCCACCTCGTAATTCACATAGTCATTGACCCGCTCGCTGAGTGCCGTACCGGCGCGGGACTGGTTACCACGCCGACTGACGTAGCTGTTCACACGACGATCGCCGCCCAGCGGCACGCTGATCTGCAACCGTACCGACAGATCATTGTCCACCGTGCTATCGCGCCGGCCGGCGGCAACGCTGGCGTCACCCCGCGGCCGCGTGCCGCCCACCTGCGAGTCGGCGATCAAAGCAACATCGACGTGACTGAACGACTTGTTCCACGAAGCAAACACATGTTCGGCCGTTTGCCGGTCAAATTGCGCACTGCGCGAATAACCCAGGGAGAACACGCCCAGGGTTGGATCGGCCCAGCTCATGCCCGCCGTGTACTGGTTCTTGAAGCGCGAACCCAACTCGTCGGCCTTGAACGAGCGGCCCGCTTCAAGCACCTCGCGATACCCCCGGGTCTGGGTGGTGGCGCTGAAGTTGACGTCTATATTGGCGTAGACCGGGCTGCTCACGGACACGCTGCTACGCGAACCCGACACCGCGTTACGGCCGTCCCGGGACACATTGTGGCGAGCGCCAACCGCAACCCGCTGGAAAAATACGCTGCTCAGGGTGCCGCCTGCCGACCAGTATTCATCGGTGCTCAATAAGCCAAACCCCGCCGACGATTCACGCCCCAGGCCCCAGGTGCCGCTGCCCATGGCGACCACCGGCGACGGCGCCTGCGCGTCGATGTTTTCGCGCACCTTGCCGAGCGAAAAATAATAGCCGGGCGCCGCCGGGGCCGCCCCCGCGAACGAAGCCGCCGGCACCACGAAACTGCGCTTGGCGCCGCGTACATCGATCACGCTGACTTCGAGGTCGCTGGTGCCATTGAGCAAAGGCAACCCGGTCAGCCGGAAGGGGCCTTCGGGCACCAGCGTGCTATGGATCAGCACGCCGGACTGGCGCACTTCAATCCGCGACTGACTCTGGGCCAGCCCCTCGACCACCGCATTATTGCCGCCCGCCGGCATCCGCGACTGGCCATCGGGGGAAAACTGCACACCGGACAACTGGATGCCGCCAAACAGCGGATTGTTGCTGGAGAGCTGGCCCACCTGGAACGTCGATCGCAGCACGGCCAGATCCCGCTGGGCGAAGGCATACAGGTGCTCGGTGCGCGCGTCGCCATTGTCGGACACATAGAATTGGCGGCTGCGGACAATCCAGTCGCCCAGGTTGAAGCCCGCTTCGGTGTAGGCCGACACGAACCGGCTGGACTCACTGCGCGAACGGTTGTCGAAACCCAGCACGTCATAGTTGAACATCGCCGCTGCGCCACCCTGGGCAAAGTCCCCGGCCTCCCACTGGGGTTCACGCAATGACTGGGTCGGCACCACCAGTGCCACCTCATCGATGCCGGGCCGGAGCCGAACCATCGTCGTCGGGAAGGCGCCCAGGAAGTCATGGCAGGCCTGGTCCGGTGAGGCGCCTTTGCGGACAACGGCGCGGGGCTGCACCAACCCGGCTTTCTCGAGCAAGCCCGGGGTGAAACACAATTGCCCCTGTGCGTCGAACCGCGCATCGACTGACCCGAGCGGGTTCCCGTTGACCCGCAGCCCCACCACCTGGACGCCTTCGCGAAAACGCGCCGCACTGCGGAAGTAGTCGGAGACCTTCGGGTCAATACCGTGGGTGGTCAGTGCCGCGAGGTCGAAACCCTCGCCCAACTCGAGCGCCGGAGCCAGGCCGGGCAAGCTCCACAGGGTCGCAAACCCGATGAGCAGCGTGGGGCGGCGAGACCGGATGGAAACCGCAGGCGTATTACTCGACAGGTTTTTCATAAGCCGCTCAACCCCCATCGGTACTGATCGGGGCGCGGTAACTGTCCACCGAAAACCCATAGACCGTGGCGGGCTGGATCTCGACTTCGGCCAAGCCGTCCAATGTTCCGTCAACCTTCGCCGTCAACGCCTCCCCCGGCAAAATGTAAGCACGCGGCAACGTCGCCAGAACCCGTTGGGGTAGCAACTGCACCTCCGGCGCCAGGCGCACCACATAAGCACTGTCGTTGTGAACAGCGAGCCTCTCTCCAGCCCGCCGCCACTTCAGCAGCTCCCAGGGCGTGTGATGTTGAGGCAAGCCTTTGGGGTGCAGGATCAGCGGCAGATTCTGCCGAAGGGTGATACCGATGGTCGCACCCCCTGCGGCACGCGCCTGCGGGATACCCTCGAAGGACACACGCTTCAAGCGCTGGGTCTTCAGCGGTGCTTCCAAGGTGCTGATGAAACGCACCAACTGGGTTTCACCGGGTTCCACACGCGCAATAGGCGGCGTGACAATCAATAGGGGCTCTACGTCTTCGGGCACGTTCAGTACGACTGAATGAAGCAGCGCCGGCCCCGAATCGGTGTTCTTGATATTTATCGTGGCCTCGCCCTGTTCCTCATAAAGAACCACAACCGAGGTTTCCGGCAACATTCCGTCCGCCAATACCATGCCGGTAAAACACAGACACACACTTGCACACAACAACAGCAGATTATTTATTACTGAAAGACTACGCACTCAGTGTTCCCCGCAGACCATGAAGTTGGCAATTGATAGCCAAGCACCCACATGAAAACAGCCGATCAGAACGCGTGCGTTCTTTGATCGGCTGTATTTCAGCCGCTTAGAGGTAAACCAAAGTAAGCGTTGCGCGACCATCAAGAGTAACGTCGCGAGCCAGGTTCAAGTCTTGGCCTTTGTTGATCACGGCCCGTACTGCGATAGTCCCAGTCAGTTGAGAGAGTTCGGCCGGAATGAGCGAAGTGCCACTGCGCCACGAAGATTGGTTAGGCGATTTCGCGACTTTGCCATCACTGCTCTGCCAGGCCGCGCCTTCGCCGACACGTGTAAGAGCCGTCAGCGTTTTGCCCGGCGACCTGAGGTCCCTGAGCGTAACCGCATAGCCACCGGTATTTTTGCCAGCGACCGAACCCAAGCCGAAGTTATGCACCTCGGTATAGCCTGCGCCAAGGGCACTGAGGATGCCCGTTACCCTGCTGCCGGCCTGCAGGTCGGTGAATGTCAGCCCGAACGGAGCGCTGCCGGTGCCGCAATTGACGGACAGGGGCGTGGTCATTTCCCGAAGCGGGTTGAACGCCGTCTGGGAGAGTTGGCCCGAAGGAATATCGCCGTAATTGATAATGCCGCCGCCAGTCATGCTGAGGTTGCAGGCAGCGGGTTTAATCGTGCCCCTGACGACCAGTTCGGCACTGGTGGATGCGTTAGCACTGATGGCCGCAGCCAGGCAAGCGAGACCGAGAGTCAATCCAACAATTTTTTTCATATTCGACCTGTCACTGAAAGTTATCAGGCGTTCTTTATTTATCTCTCGGCAAGTCCAGCGCCAAACGGCTTATTTCTCCGGACCTGCACGACTATAAATAAATAACACCCAGGCAATATTGCCGGGTGACAGTCTGTCGCTTTGGCACTTCATTAAAGAATCAGATAACACATCAGTTAGTGTGGGAGCCGTAAAAACAAAGAGTCGCCTTTACCCGACCGCGAGGTAGTCCTAAACAAAAAAACCAATGGAACATCAACAAGCACTCTGTAGGGAAAATCATAAAAAGCTTTACAACAACAACTAGTTAAAAACTCCTACAAAACTAAAACCTCATTCAGTGGATATTTAGAAACCCACCCTACATTTCCCACAAGAATTCCTCGCAGACACCCTTAGGAAAATTACCGGAGCGCTACGCGTTGGCTCCAGCGGTCGATCGTGGCACGATGGTCAGGTTATCGACCGAGACCCTCTAACCATGCCGCAATCCCAAGCCAAGAATCTGTCCCTGATCGCCGCCATCGACCTGGGCTCCAACAGCTTTCATATGGTCGTGGCCAAGGCCCAGAACGGCGAAATCCGCATCCTTGAGCGGCTAGGCGAAAAAGTCCAACTGGCTGCCGGAATCGACGACGCGCGCCAGCTCAATGAAGAATCCATGCAGCGCGGGCTCGATTGCCTCAAGCGGTTTGCCCAGCTGATCAACGGCATGCCCCCGGGTGCTGTGCGAATCGTCGGCACCAACGCGTTGCGCGAAGCCCGTAACCGGGGCGAATTCATCCGCCGCGCCGAGGAGATCCTCGGGCACCCGGTAGAAGTCATCTCCGGACGCGAAGAAGCGCGCCTGATCTACCTCGGCGTGTCCCACACCCTGGCCGACACCCCCGGCAAGCGCCTGGTGGCGGACATCGGCGGCGGCAGTACCGAATTCATCATCGGCCAGCGCTTCGAGCCGCTGCTGCGCGAAAGCCTGCAGATGGGCTGCGTCAGCTATACCCAGCGTTATTTCAAGGACGGCAAGATCACCCCGGCGCGTTATGCCCAGGCCTACACGGCGGCGCGGCTGGAGATCATGAGCATCGAGCACGCCCTGCATCGCCTGTCGTGGGATGAAGCGATCGGCTCGTCCGGCACCATCCGCGCCATCGGCCTGGCCTTGAAAGCCGGCGGCCATGGCACCGGCGAGGTCAACGCCGAAGGCCTGGCGTGGCTCAAGCGCAAGCTGTTCAAGCTGGGAGATGCCGAAAAAATCGACTTCGATGGCATCAAGCCCGACCGCCGCACGATTTTCCCGGCGGGCCTGGCGATTCTCGAAGCGATCTTCGACGCCCTCGAACTGCAACGCATGGACCACTGCGACGGCGCCCTGCGCGAAGGCGTGCTTTACGACCTGCTCGGCCGTCATCACCATGAGGACGTGCGTGAGCGCACCCTCAGCTCGTTGATGGAGCGCTATCACGCCGATCTGGAACAAGCGGCCCGCGTGGAACGCAAAGCCCTGCATGCCTTCGACCAGGTGGCCGCGGACTGGGACCTGGAAGACGGTGTATGGCGCGAACTGCTGGGCTGGGCGGCCAAGGTGCATGAAGTGGGCCTGGATATCGCCCACTACCATTACCACAAGCACGGCGCCTACCTGATCGAGCACTCCGACCTGGCTGGTTTCTCCCGGGAAGACCAGCAGATGCTCGCGCTGCTGGTACGCGGCCATCGCCGCAATATCCCCAAGGACAAGTTCGCCGAATTCGGTGACGAAGGCATCAAGCTGATCCGCCTGTGCGTGCTGCTGCGCTTTGCGATCCTGTTCCACCACATCCGTGGCACCCAGGAAATGCCCCAGGTGACCCTGCGCGCCAGCGGCGACAGCCTCGACGTGGTGTTCCCGGAAGGCTGGCTGGAGGAGAACCAACTGACCCAGGCGGACTTCGCCCAGGAAGCGGAGTGGCTGACGCGGGTGGGGTTCAGCCTGAACGTGCGCTAAAGAACACCGAAAATACATGTGGGAGGGGCGGTGCGACGATTCGACCTCCCGATGGCGGTGGGTCAGTCACTTGGTACTTTGACTGAACTGCCGCCATCGGGGGCAAGCCCCCTCCCACATTAGGTCGGTTAATTCACTGCGAGAATCGGGCTACCCAGCCTCTCCAGCAAGGTGGCCTGGGCGCTGCGCGGGTTCTGGTTGCCGGTCGGCGTGTTGCGCACGTAGCGGCCGTCCGACTGCAGGCTCCAGCTGTGGGTGTTATCGGTGAGATAACTTTCCAGCTCTTTCTTGACCCGCATGATCAGCTTCTTGCCTTCCACCGGGAAGCACGTCTCCACGCGCTTGTCGAGGTTGCGCTCCATCCAGTCGGCGCTGGAGAGGTACATCTGCTCCTCCCCGCCGTTGAGGAAGTAGAACACCCGCGTGTGCTCCAGGAAGCGCCCGATGATCGAGCGCACATGGATGTTGTGCGAGACCCCGGCAATGCCCGGCCGCAGGCAGCACATGCCGCGTACTACCAGGTCGATACGCACGCCGGACTGGCTGGCCTTGTACAGCGCGCGGATGATCTTCGGATCGGTCAGCGAGTTGAACTTGGCGATGATGTGCGCCGGTTTGCCGTCGAGCGCGAACTGGGTCTCGCGGGCGATCATGTCGAGCATGCCCTTCTTCAGGGTGAACGGCGCATGCAGCAGCTTCTTCATGCGCAACGTCTTACCCATGCCGATCAACTGGCTGAACAACTTGCCGACGTCTTCACACAAGGCGTCGTCGGAGGTCAGCAGGCTGTAGTCGGTGTAGAGCTTGGCGTTACCGGCGTGATAGTTGCCGGTGCCCAAGTGCGCGTAACGCACGATCTCACCGGCTTCGCGGCGCAGGATCAGCATCATCTTGGCGTGGGTCTTGAACCCGACCACACCGTAGATCACCACCGCGCCGGCCGCTTGCAGGCGGCTGGCCAGTTGCAGGTTGGACTCTTCGTCGAAGCGCGCGCGCAGTTCGATCACCGCGGTGACTTCCTTGCCGTTACGCGCAGCGTCCACCAGGGCGTCGACGATCTCCGAGTTGGCACCGCTGCGGTACAGGGTCTGGCGCACGGCGAGTACGTGCGGGTCCTTGGCGGCCTGGCGCAACAGGTCGACCACCGGGGTGAAGGACTCGAACGGGTGCAGCAACAGAATGTCCTGCTTGCTGATCACGCTGAAAATGTTTTCGCTGTTTTGCAGCAGTTTCGGGATCTGCGGCGTGAACGGCGTGTATTGCAGCTCCGGGTGGCTGTCCAGGCCGGTGATGCTGAACAGACGCGTCAAGTTGACCGGGCCGTTGACCTGGTACAGCTCGCTCTCGCCGAGGTTGAACTGCTTGAGCAGGTAGTCCGACAGATGTTTCGGGCAGGTGTCGGCCACTTCCAGACGCACCGCATCGCCGTAGCGCCGCGAGAACAGCTCGCCGCGCAGGGCGCGGGCCAAGTCTTCGACGTCTTCGGAGTCCAGCGCCAGGTCGGCGTTACGGGTCAGGCGGAACTGGTAGCAGCCCTTGACCTTCATGCCCTGGAACAGGTCATCGGCGTGCGCGTGGATCATCGACGACAGGAATACATAGTTATCGCCAGCGCCCCCCACCTCTTCCGGTACCTTGATGATCCGTGGCAGCAGACGCGGTGCCGGGATGATCGCCAGGCCGGAGTCGCGACCGAAGGCGTCGATACCTTCAAGCTCAACGATGAAGTTCAGGCTCTTGTTGACCAGCAACGGGAACGGGTGAGTCGGGTCGAGACCGATCGGCGTGATGATCGGCGCGATCTCGTCGCGGAAGTAGCGACGCACCCAGGTCTTGATCTTGGTGGTCCAGTGACGGCGACGGATGAAGCGGACCTGATGTTTTTCCAGTTCCGGCAGCAGGATGTCGTTGAGGATTGCGTATTGGCGATCCACATGCCCGTGTACCAGCTCGCTGATGCGCGCCAGGGCTTGATGCGGTTGCAGGCCATCGGCGCCGGCCTGTTCACGGGCGAAGGTGATCTGCTTCTTGAGGCCGGCGACGCGGATCTCGAAGAACTCGTCCAGGTTGCTGGAGAAAATCAGCAGGAATTTCAGGCGTTCCAGCAACGGATAGGACTCATCCAGCGCCTGTTCCAGCACGCGGATGTTGAATTGCAGTTGTGACAACTCACGGTGGATGTACAGGCTGCTGTCATCCAGGTTGGTCACCACGGCAGGCGCTGGCGCCGGGGCCGGCGCTTCGGCGACCACCACCGGCGGCGCAGGCTCCGGCACCGGCGGGGTCTCGGCGACGGATTCGACCACCGGGTGGGCGTCTTTTACGGCAACTTCTGAGAGTCCTTCGGTATTCATCGAGTGTTCCTGTGAGGGCTATTGTTGCTCTCTAAGCAATTGGGCAGCGCGGGCGGCGAAGTAGGTCAGAATGCCATCAGCGCCAGCACGTTTAAAGGCTGTCAGGGATTCGAGGATCACCCCTTCACTCAACCAACCATTCTGGATCGCGGCCATGTGCATGGCGTATTCACCGCTGACCTGATAGACAAAGGTCGGCACCTTGAATTCCTCTTTGACCCGATAAAGGATGTCCAGGTAAGGCATCCCGGGCTTGACCATCACCATGTCGGCGCCTTCGGCCAGGTCGGCGGCCACTTCGTGCAGGGCTTCATGGCTGTTGGCCGGGTCCATCTGGTACGAGGCTTTGTTGGCCTTGCCCAGGTTCAGGGCCGAGCCCACCGCATCGCGGAACGGACCATAGTAGGCACTGGCGTATTTGGCCGAGTAGGCCATGATCCGCACATTGACGTGGCCGGCCAGCTCCAGGGCTTCGCGGATCGCCTGGATGCGGCCGTCCATCATGTCCGACGGCGCGACCACCTGGGCCCCGGCGGCGGCATGAGACAAGGCTTGCTTGACCAGCGCGTCGACGGTGATGTCGTTCTGCACGTAGCCGTCTTCATCCAGGATGCCATCCTGCCCGTGGGTGGTGAACGGGTCCAGGGCCACATCGGTGATCACCCCCAATTCCGGGAAGCGCTCACGCAACGCACGGGTGGCGCGCTGGGCGATCCCTTGCGGGTTCCAGGCTTCGGCGGCATCGAGGGACTTGAGTTCAGCAGGCGTGACAGGGAACAGCGCCAGCGCCGGAATCCCCAACTCGACCCAGTTCGCCGCCTCTTCCAGCAGCAGATCAATGGTCAAGCGCTCGACACCCGGCATCGACGCCACGGCTTCCCGACGGTTTTCCCCGTCCAGCACAAAGACCGGCAGGATCAGATCGTTCGTGGTCAGTACGTTTTCACGGACCAGACGGCGAGAAAAATCATCACGACGGTTGCGACGCAGACGGGTCGCGGGAAACAGGCGATTGGCAGGGGTAAAGCTCACGACAGACTCCTGAGCCCGCGTTTACGGGCGAGTGTTGCAGTTATAAGCGGCCATTATGACGAAGGTATGACAGTTGTGCTTAACGATGCGACCTGTAGTCGCATTCGGCGTTTCTGTAGGAATTGTTCACTTCGTGACACATCTCGATACTTTCACGAATGATCGCGAAGGCGTAGGCTGCGCGTTCATTTCGCCAGCACCCAGACCATGCTTCAACAATTTCTGCATGACTTCGGCTACTTTGCCCTCTTCCTCGGGACGTTCTTCGAAGGCGAGACCATACTCGTTCTCGCAGGCTTCCTGGCGTTCCGTGGGTACATGGATATCAACCTGGTGGTGGTCGTTGCTTTTTTTGGCAGCTACGCCGGCGACCAGCTTTGGTATTACATGGGGCGCAAGCACGGCCGCAAACTGTTGGCACGTAAACCGCGCTGGCAATTGATGGGCGACAAAGCCCTGGAACATATCCGCAAGCACCCGGATATCTGGGTGTTGAGCTTCCGCTTTGTCTACGGATTGCGCACGGTGATGCCCGTGGCGATTGGCCTGTCCGGCTATCCGCCCTTGCGCTACCTGTTACTCAACGGCATTGGCGCGGCGGTCTGGGCGGCGGCACTCGGTGCGGCGGCGTACCATTTCGGCGCGGTGCTGGAAGGCATGCTGGGCAGCATCAAGAAGTACGAGCTGTGGGTGCTGGGTGCGTTGTTACTGCTGGGCCTGGTTCTCTGGCTGCGGCGGCGGTTCAAGAACGCGCGCATCGCCCGTCAAGCCTGTGTCGACGCCAAGGCCCGACTGGCGGCCGCACAACTGAGTGAGACCAGCCCGACCGAGCCGCCTAAGACGCCAGTCGAGTAAGCCGGCCTCGGCAGCAGTAGAGGCCAATCAGGCTCAGCAAGCTGTAGCTCAACAGACCCGGCCAGCCCAGGTGGCTGGCCGGCCAAAGCCCGACCAGCGGCGCCAGCCATACCAGCGGCACATTCAGGCCCAGGCGCACCAGTTCCGCCTTCAACGCCCACGGGCGGTTCTCCAGGGCGACGCCCAGGCTGAACAGGCCCAACGCCATTGCACTCCAGCCCAGCACCAATGCCGCCGTGGGCAGCCCTTCGCCGATGTTCATCAGATAACTGCCAAACCCCACATACACCGCGAATTGCAGGGCGACGTACACCTGTTGCCGCGTATCCAGCGGCACCTCGAATTTGCGGAACTGGCTCAAGTCCGGCTTGGTCAACGGGTAGTTGGCCTTCACGTCGGCCGGCCGCCAGCCGGTACGCATGAACCAGATGCGCAGCTTGTCCCAACGGCTTTGCGTGCGCCGCGCGTCACTCCACAACTGCGCATAGAACTGCAGGTTGGCCCACAGCGGGTTCCAACTGGCCAAGGGGGTGGTGACGCCAAAGATCACCGGCTCGTTTTCGTCTTCTTCCTGAAACGAGCCAAACAGCCGGTCCCAAATAATGAACACCCCGCCGTAGTTGCGATCCATGTAGAGAGCGTTCTGTGCATGGTGGGCCCGATGATTGGACGGGGTGACGAAGAACCACTCGAACCAGCCGAGCTTGGGCACATGGCGGGTGTGGACCCAGAATTGATACAGCAGGTTGAGCGAGGCGACGCTGATGAACACCACCAGCGGCACGCCGAGCACGGCCAGAGGCAGATAGAAGATCCAGCTCAGCAGAAAGCCGGTGCTGGTCTGGCGCAAGGCGGTGGTGAGGTTGTAGTCCTCGCTCTGGTGATGCACCGAATGCGCGGCCCACAGGATATTGCGCTCGTGACCGCAGCGATGCAGCCAGTAATAGCAGAAGTCGTAGAACACAAAGGCGAACACCCAGGTCCAGACGCTCTCGGCCGACAGCTCGATCAGCGCCAGGTGCTTGAGGGCGAATGCGTAGGTCAGCAATCCCACGCCCTTGGTCAGCAGCCCGGTGGTGGTGGACAGCACGCCAGTGCTGAGGCTGTTGATGGCATCCGCCACCCGATAATTGCGCGCGCCGCGCCAACGGTCGACGAACAGTTCAACCACGATCAAGGCGATGAAAAACGGTACCGCGTAAGGCACGAAGTCCATGGGCTAGTCCGGTCTGTTTTTATTGCATCAAGATTAGGGGCTGCGGCGGGAGTTCCCATTGGCAACAGATGACAAATTAGTAGACATTTAACGCCATGAATCAGGAGAAATGCCCATGAGCAAAAAGATTGCAGTGATCCTTTCCGGCTGTGGCGTGTACGACGGCGCAGAAATCCATGAAAGCGTGATCACCCTGCTGCGCCTGGATCAGCGCGGCGCTCAGGTCCAATGCTTTGCACCCGACATCGCGCAGTTGCACGTGATCAACCACCTCACGGGCGAAGAAATGCCCGAGTCGCGCAATGTGCTGGTGGAGTCCGCCCGCATTGCCCGGGGCGACGTGAAAGACATTCGTGAAGCCAACGCCGAGGATTTCGACGCGCTGATCGTGCCTGGCGGGTTTGGCGCGGCGAAGAACCTGTCGAACTTTGCCAGCGCAGGCGCCGGTTGCAGCCTCAACCCGCAGGTATTGGCGCTGGCCGAAGCCTTTGTCGAAGCGGGCAAGCCGCTGGGACTGATCTGCATCTCGCCGGCCCTGGCCGCGAAGATCTATGGCCCGGGAGTGACCTGCACCATCGGCAACGATGCCGACACCGCCGCCGTGCTGGACAAGATGGGCGCCCACCACCAGGCATGCGCGGTGGACGATATCGTCGAAGACACCGCGCGCAAGCTGGTCAGCACTCCCGCCTATATGCTCGGCAAGAACATCAGCGAAGTTGCGTCAGGCATCAACAAGCTGGTGGATCGGGTGCTGGAGCTGACCCACGAAAACGACTAACCGGCCCGCATCAAGCGTGTGAGCAGGCGGTCGAGTGCGTTGGCGAACGCTTGCTTGTCCTTTTCCCCATGGGGCGGTGGACCACCGCCCATCTGGCCTTGCTCGCGCAGATCGGTGAACAGGTTACGCACCGCCAGCCGCTCACTCATGTTCTGCGGGCTGAATTCCTTGCCGCGCGGGTCGAGGGCCGTCACGCCGTTCTTCACCAGGCGGTCAGCCAGGGGCACGTCGCTGCAGATCACCAGTTCACCGGGCACCGCGTGCTCCACCAGGTAGTCATCCGCCGCGTCCGGGCCGCTGGGCACCACGATCAGCTTAACGCAGGCGAAGGCCGGCTTGATCTGGCTCTGCCCGGCCATCAGCACCACCTCGAACTGACGCTTGAGGGCGAACTTCACCACCTGGTCCTTGGCCGCGCGCGGGCAGGCATCGGCGTCGATCCACACGCGCATGCTTATGCCGCCAGCCGGCGCTTGTCGGCGATCCGACTGCGGCCATACATCACCATAATCGCCAGGATCGCCACCACCTGCGCACTCAGCGAGTAGGCATCGGCGTGGATACCCAGCCAGTCGAAGTCAAAGAACGCCACCGGCCGCGTGCCGAAGATACCGGCTTCCTGCAACGCCTTCACGCCGTGCCCGGCGAATACCACCGACAACGCACACAGCAGCGCCGCGTTGATCCCGAAAAACAGCGCCAATGGCAGCTTCGCCGAACCGCGCAGGATCACCCACGCCAGACCCATCAACAGCACCAGCGCCGTGGCGCCGCCCGCCAGCACGGCGTTGTGCCCGGCCGGGCCGGCTTGCAACCACAGGGTTTCGTAGAACAGGATCACTTCGAACAGCTCGCGGTACACCGAGAAGAACGCCAGCAGCGCGAAGCCGAAACGGCCACCGCCGCCCACCAGGCTGCTCTTGATGTAGTCCTGCCAGGCCGCTGCGTGGCGCCGGTCATGCATCCACACGCCGAGCCACAGCACCATCACACTGGCAAACAACGCCGTGCAACCTTCGAGCAATTCGCGCTGGGCGCCGCTCACATCAATCACATAGGCCGCCAATGCCCAGGTGGCCAAGCCGGCCAACAAGGCCAGGCCCCAGCCGACGTGGACGCCGCGCACCGCCGATTCCTGGCCGGTGTTGCGCAGGAAGGCGAGGACCGCCGCCAGCACCAGGATCGCTTCCAGACCTTCGCGCAGCAGGATCAGCAAGCCTGAGATAAAGCTCAACGACCAGCTCAGGCCATCGCCGCCCAACAAGCCGGCAGATTCGGTGAGCTTGCCCTTGGCGGCGTCCAGGCGCTGCTGCACCTGTTCGAGCGGCAAGCCGTCCTGCAACGACTGCCGATAGGCCATCAGGGCCTTCTCGGTGTCTTTGCGCACGTTGGCGTTGACGTTGTCCAGGGAGCTTTCCACCAGCTCGAACCCTTCCAGATACGCCGCTACCGACAAGTCGTAGGCTTGCTCATGGTCACCGTTGCGGAACGCCGCAAGGCTCTTGTCGAGGGTGGCGGCAGTGTAGTCGAGCAACTGCGCCGGGCCGCGCTTGACCTGCGGCGGCTGGGCACGCTGGGCGCGGAACGTCGCAGCAGCGGCCGGGCCGTTGGCGGCCAGCACTTCATTGGGGGTCTGGCGGGCCAGGTCGGCGAGGTTGAACGGTTGCGCGCTTTTCGCGGCAGCCGGGTCGGCCGTGAAGCCGGCGATGTAGGTGGCCAGGTCCCAGCGCTGACGTTCGTCCAGTTGGTCGGCGAAGGACGGCATGTCCGTGCCTTCGACGCCCAGGCCCAGCGTGTTGTAGATCGCATAGAGGCTCAGGCGGTCCAGGCGCTCCGCGTTCTGCAGGTTCGCCGGCGGCGGCGTCATGCCGACACCCGCCGGGCCATCACCGGCGCCGGCCGTGCCGTGGCAGACCGAGCAGTGCTGGGCATACAGTGGTGCGCCGCGAGTCGGGTCGGGCGTAATCGCCGGGGCCTGGCTGACTTCATACGCCGCCGCCAGCTTGGCGCCCAACTGTCGGGCCTGGTGCGCCACGCTGGCGCCTTCCTGACGAGCGGTCACGGCCGCGACCAATTCATCGACCCCTTTGACCAATTCCGCGCGCTCGGGCTTGGACGGCAGCTCAGCCACCAGGCCCTGCAATACCCCCAGAAATTCCACCTGCTCACGGTATTCCGATTCATCGACGACCTTGCCCGCCGCTACCGTCGGCGGATAGTCCGCGCCGATATAGTCCAGCAAATGCAGGGCTTTCGTGGCGCCCTCGGCAGGCGCGGCCAACAGATTGAAGCTGCACGACATCAACGCCGGCAATAGCAGCCAGGCGAGAAAACGGAAGGGGGCAGTCATGAACGAATCTCAAAGGGAAATACGAAGTAACACATTGTTGAGCTTTATGAGATTTGACTCAAGGTGTAAGTGATTTGTATTTTGAGTAACAGAGCAGATTCAGCTGAAGCAATGACGCCACGCCCGACGATTCTGCGCTGCCCCCAACGCGCACAGGCAACGCAAAACCAATGTGGGAGCGGGCTTGCTCGCGATAGCAGTGGGTCAGCCGACTGACTCGGTGACTGACACTCCACTATCGCGAGCAAGCCCGCTCCCACATTGTCGATCCGGTTTCTTCAGCCCGGTCCGGGTTCAAGCCGTCGCGCGATGCAAGCTGGCGAGGAAGCCCGCAGCCCCCACGAACAACCCGGCAAACGTGCGGTTCATGCGTTTTTGCTGCTTGGGCGTGCGCAACAGGCGCAAGACTTTCGACGCCAGGCCGGTATAGCCCGCCATCACGATCATATCGACGCTGATCATCGTCGCGCCGAGGATCAGGTATTGGATCAGCAGCGGCGCCTGCGGGTTCACGAACTGCGGCAGCACCGCGAGCATGAACACCAACGCCTTGGGGTTGCTGGCGTTGACCAGAAAGCCACGGAACATCATTGCCATCGGCTTGCCGATCGGCCGTACTGCGGCGTCATCGGTCATGTCCATGGGCAGCGCGCGCCATTGCTTGACGGCCAGGTACACCAGGTACGCCACGCCAAACCATTTGATCGCATAGAACGCGGTGGACGACGCCGCCAGAATGGCTCCCAGCCCGCCGGCGACCACGGCGATCTGCATCGCCAGACCGATTTGCAGGCCGATGGCGTTCCAGTAGCCGCGCAGGAAACCGTATTGCAGGCCACTGGACATCGAGGCGATGGCGCCTGCGCCAGGAGAAAGGGAAATGATCCAACTAGCGAGGAAAAAAGCCAGCCATGTGTCGAGTGCCATTGCACACCTCAGCAGCGAGTTTGCGGTTGTGCCTTAAGCTAACGCTGCCGACCGAAGGCTGGCTATAGTTTTTTGCAAGATGTGAACGCTAGCGCTCGCCCGGGAGGACAGCACTGTCGCGCCAGCGGCGCACCGAGCGTTGGAAGAACAGGCTATTGGGCACCTGCACCGTCACGCCGCCGGTCCCCGCCTCTTCCACTTCGATCAGCGTGGTGTAAAGCAGGTTGATCGCCACTACCCGGCCTTTGACGCCGGGCTTGTCGACGGTGTCCACCAGCTCGACCACATCACCGAGGCGGAACGGCCCGACGGTGAAGATCAGGATCGCGCACAACAGGTTGGACAACACCGACCACATGGCGAAAAACGCCACCGCCGCCACCGCGACAAACCCCGACAGCGCGGTCCACAACACCGTGGCGGACACGCCCAGGCGCTCCAGCACGAAGATCAGCGCACTGCCCATGATCAGCCAGCGCAAGCCGCCGCGCAGCGGCATCAACAGCTGCGGCGGGAAGGGGTAGTGCTCGCCGAGGCGGGTCAGGCCTTTGGCGACAAACCGCTGGGTCAGGTAGCCGGCCAGCAGGATCAGCAGGATTTGCACGCCGATCCACACGGGCGCGACCCATTGCGCCGGCAGCGGCAGTTGCAGCGCGTCCATCAGGACAGCGCCTCCAGCTCCGCTTGCAGGCTTTCGAGCAGTTCGAGGGCTTCCATCCAGCTTTCCTCCAACTGCCCTTCACGGACCTTGAGCTTGGCCTGCTCGGCCAGCAGATCGCGCAGTTCATCCTTGCGCGCGGCTTCGTACACGGCACTGTCGCCCAGGCTGGTTTCGATCTTGGCCAGGCGCTCGTGGACCTTGCCCAACTCGGCTTCCAGCTTGTCGGCTTCGCGCTTGTGCGGCGCCAACTGCTGACGCAGGGCGGCGGCGGCCTGGCGCTGGGCCTTCTTGTCGGTTTTGTCCGGGTTGACCGGGGTGTTGCTGGTCGGCGCGTTGCGCAGGCGGTATTCCGTCAGCCAGCGCGCGTAGTCGTCGAGGTCGCCGTCGAACTCTTCGACTTTGCCGTCGGCCACCAGCAGGAAGTTGTCGGTGGTGCTCTTGAGCAAGTGGCGATCGTGAGACACCACCAGTACCGCACCGGTGAACTCCTGCAAGGCCATGGTCAGCGCCAGGCGCATTTCCAGGTCGAGGTGGTTGGTCGGTTCGTCGAGCAGCAACAGGTTCGGCCGGTCCCAAGCGATCAACGCCAGGGCCAGGCGGGCTTTTTCGCCGCCGGAGAAATTCAGCACCGGCTCATCGATGCGCGCGCCACGGAAGTCGAAGCCGCCGAGGAAGTCGCGCAGGGGCTGCTCGCGTTCGGTCGGCGCCAGGCGCTGCAGGTGCAGCAACGGGCTGGCCTTGGCGTCCAGGGAGTCCAACTGATGCTGGGCGAAGTAGCCGACCACCAGGTTCTCGCCACGGGTCAGGCGCCCGGCCAGGGGTTGCAGCTCGCCCGACAGGTTCTTGATCAGCGTCGACTTGCCCGCACCGTTCGGCCCGAGCAGGCCAATGCGAGCGCCCGGCGTGAGTTGCAGCTTGACCTTCTCGAGGATGGTTTTCTCGCCATAGCCCAGGCGGGCATCGGACAGGTCGAGCAACGGGCTGGAGATCTTCACCGACTCGCGGAACACGAAATCGAAAGGCGAATCGACGTGGGCCGCCGACAGTTCTTCCATGCGCTCCAGCGCCTTGATCCGGCTCTGGGCCTGGCGGGCCTTGGTGGCCTGGGCCTTGAACCGGGCGATGTAGCTTTCCATGTGCGCGCGCTGCGCCTGCTGCTTCTCGAACGCCTGCTGTTGCTGGGCCAGGCGTTCGGCGCGGGCGCGTTCGAACGCGGTGTAGCCACCACGGTAGAGGGTGATTTTCTTCTGTTCGACGTGGGCGATGTTGTCGACCACGGCGTCGAGGAAATCCCGGTCGTGGGAAATCAGCAGCAAGGTGCCCTGGTAGCTCTTGAGGAAATCCTCCAGCCACAGGATCGCATCGAGGTCCAAGTGGTTGGTCGGTTCGTCGAGCAGCAACAGGTCCGAGGGGCACATCAGAGCCTGGGCCAGGTTCAGGCGCATGCGCCAGCCGCCGGAGAAGTCGGCGACCGGGCGGTCCATCTGTTCGTTGGTAAAGCCAAGGCCGGCGAGCATCTTGCGCGCACGGGCGTCGGCGGTGTAGCCGTCGGCGCTGTCCAGTTCCGCGTGCAGGCGGGCTTGAGCGGCGCCGTCCTGGGCTTTCTCGGCCGCGGCCAGGTCGTGTTGCACCTGGCGCAGACGCAGGTCGCCATCGAGCACGTAGTCGATCGCGATGCGGTCCAGGGTGTCGATCTCCTGGCGCATATGGGCGATGCGCCAGTCGACCGGCAGTAAGCAGTCCCCGGAGTCCGGGGTCAGCTCACCCAGCAACAGGGCGAACAACGTGGATTTGCCGGCGCCGTTGGCACCGATCAGGCCGGCTTTGTGACCGGCGTGCAGGGTCAGCTCGGCGTCTTCGAGAAGACGTTGCGGGCCACGCTGTAATGTTAGGCTTTGAAGTCGGATCATAATGGCGGCGGAGTCTACCAGCTTCGTTGGCCGCTGGCTTGGGTGTGAATATGTGCGCTGACCTATGGAGCTTTGCCCTCTCGACTTACGCCCGCCCGGGCGTCGAGGCTGCATGCCTGCGTGTGCAGGAACAAGGCGCGGATGTGTGCCTGTTGCTCTGCGGGGCGTGGCTGGAACAGCGGGGCGTGGCGCTGACGCGTGAACGCGCGCTGGCGCTAAGGCATATCGCCGAGCCCTGGCAATCGCAGGTGGTTGAACCGTTGCGACAGGTACGCCGGCAATGGCGGGCCGTGGCGCAGCAGGATGCGCCCTTGGCGGCGTTACGGGAGCGGGTCAAAGCCCTGGAGCTGGACGCGGAACGCGAGTTGCTGGCGCGCCTGGAAACGCTGGCAACGACATGGCTGACAGGCGAGGCGATGGGTCAACGATGGTTGGAAGGCCTGGCGGCTGAGGGAGCCGCCAACCTTGACCACGACGCGCTGCAGCAGCTGCGCGTCGCAGTCACCGGCACTTAGGAAGCGCTGGTTGGAGTGCTGTTGCTTGGCGCGACCGACGCAGGGGTGCTGGTCGATGCGCTTGGCGCTGCAGGGGTAGCAACCGATGCTGCCGGGGTGGCTGGCTTGGCCGGTGCTGGTTTTGCAGCAGCAGCTTTAGCCACTGGCTTGGCCGCTGGTTTCGCGGCAGCCGCTTTAACCACTGGCTTGGCGGCTGGTTTCGCAGCAGCCGCTTTAACCACTGGCTTGGCGGCTGGTTTTGCAGCAGCGGCTTTAACCACTAGCTTGGCAGCTGGTTTTGCAGCAGCAGTTTTGGCAGCTGGCTTGGCAGCCGGTTTTGCAGCAGCGGCTTTAGCAACTGGTTTGGCGGCTGGTTTGGCAGCAGCGGCTTTAGCCACTGGCTTGGCGGCTGGTTTGGCAGCGGCCGTTTTGGCAGCTGGCTTGGCAGCCGGTTTTACAGCAGCGGCTTTAGCGGCTGGCTTGGCGGCTGGTTTGGCAGCAACGGCTTTAGCCACTGGCTTGGCGGCTGGTTTGGCAGCAGCCGTTTTGGCAGCTGGCTTGGCGGCCGGTTTGGCAGCAGCGGTCTTGGCAACTGGCTTGGCAGCTGGTTTTGCAGCAACAGTTTTGGCAGCTGGCTTGGCGGCGGCCTTAGCCGGCGCTTTGGCGGCAACGGCTTTTGCCGGTGTACGAGCGCCCAGCACTTTCGATACAGCTTCCTTCACACGACCAACGCCCTGGGCCAGTTTCAGGCTTTCTTGAGCATCTTTTTTGAGTTGGGAAATGTAGGTGCGGGTTTCGGCTTGGCGATCCTTGAGGGCGTCCAGCATGTCCTCAAGTTCTTTGACTGCGTCTTTGGCTTTGGCTTGAGCCTTGGCTTTGCCGGCAGTGGCGGCGTCTTGCAATTTGGTGCGGGACTTATGCAGTTTTTCTTGCGCTTTACCGCGTTGTTTTTCCAACTTGGCGAGCAGTTTTTCTGCATCAGCCAAGGCTTGGGAACACGCGCTTTCCAAATGCTCGAGCAGACTGCCCGAGAGTTGTTGGAGTAAGTGCAACGGGGTATTTACAGGCTTTTGTTTGGCCGACATGGTTTACCTCCTGGCTGACGTGGGTGCGGCTCATACTAGCCCTCTGCTCTTACCGCCGCTAGGGCATGTTGACAGTATCGTTTGCCTTGCGTTGCACCGTGCGAAAAATCTTATCGATATAACGAAAAACCACGCCACTTTTTACCCTCTCACACTGGCATAATCCGTCGCACTTTCGGCTGGAGAAGACCCATGTCGCGTTACCTTTTTCTTGCGCTTGGCTTGGCGATTTCCGTGGCCAATGCAAACGAGCCGGCACCCTCCAAAACCACTGCCCCGGACGCGCACGACCTCGCGTACAGCCTGGGCGCCAGCCTCGGTGAGCGGCTGCGCCAGGAAGTCCCCGACCTGCAGATCCAGGCCTTGATCGAGGGTCTCAAGCAAGCCTATCAAGGTAAACCGCTGGCACTGGATAGCGCGCGCATCGAACAACTCCTGGCGCAGCATGAAGCGCAGGACGAAGCCGATGCTCAGGTACCGCAAAGTGAAAAAGCACTGACGGCCGAACAGCAGTTTTTGACCCAGGAAAAAGCCGCGAGCGGCGTGCGCGAATTGGCCGATGGCGTTCTGCTCACGGAACTCACGCCCGGCAGCGGCAACAAGCCGTTGGCCAGTGATGAGGTTCAGGTGAAATACGTGGGGCGATTGCCCGATGGGACGGTGTTCGATCAAAGCACCCAGGCGCAATGGTTTCGTCTGGACAGTGTGATCAGCGGCTGGAGCAGTGCGCTGCAACAGATGCCGGTGGGCGCGAAGTGGCGCCTGGTGATTCCATCGGCACAGGCCTATGGCGCCGACGGTGCTGGCACGTTGATCCCGCCTTACACGCCCCTGGTATTCGAGATCGAATTGCTCGGCACCCGACATTGATCCAATAAAAAACGGCGCGTCATACGCACCGTTTTTTTATCTCATCAGCAACGGTCAGGCCGGGGCGACAGCCACATCCCGGTGAGCATTGTGCAGCACTTCGATCAGGCAATCCTCCAACTCGAAACGCTCATGGAGCAGGCCGCCCAGCTCTTTGAATTTCTCGGCAACACACTTGCCGGCATCACACAGGTCATTGAACGCCAGCAGCTTCTCGGTGATCACATCGATGCGTGGGTAGAGGGTCTCGGCCAATTCAAGACCACGCTGATCGTCAAAGGCTTCCGCCTCCTTGGTCAACTGTTCGTAGACGCCGAAATGACCGGCAGACACGTAGTCCACCAAGACACCGCAAAACGCCTGCAGCGGCTTGCGATTCATCGCTAATGCTTCGGGCTTCTCGCCGAGAGCATCAAACGCCCGAACCAGTTCGTGGCGTGCCTTCAACCAGCTGTCGATCAGCTTGTGCACCCCACCCCAGCGTTCCTGAGCATTCTGACAACTTTCCAGCATGATGATCTCTCTTCCCTATAGGGGGCGCTGCCGCTGTGTGCCCGCGCAATACTTCAAAGATAAAGCGGCAGCCGGACAAAGCCGCATCTGACAACGGTTTCAATAACGCATGCGGGCCAGATTATGCCCGCATGACTATGGCTTCAAGGTACGCAGGAGAGAAAGTTCATACAAGTGTTTAATCCCGTCCTACAACTTGCGACCACTTTTCAGCGTGTCGACAGGCGCAAGCGTTGGTTGAATATCAGCCGTGAAAACTGCATGAAACCCAGGATCAACATCGCCACGAAAAACAACAGACTCCACTCCGGGAGGCTCAAATCGAACAGGGTCCAGGTGATTTCCACGCAGTCGACGGTACCGTTGAAGATCGAGCGCAGCGCCTGCGAGAACGACAGGTTTTCGAGCATGTACTGCAAACTGGGCCAACAATCGCCGGCCTGATCAGACGCAGTGTTCTGCAACAACACCTGGCGCACCGCGGTAATTGCACCTAGCGCGGCACAGCCCATGCTCACCAACCCGTACCCATAGATGCCGTAGCGCTTGGGGTTATGAACAGCCGCGACCAGGTTGATCAACGTAAAGGTGGCGAGGAATAGCCGCTGAACCTGGCACAGAAAGCAGGGCCGCAGCAGCGCGCCATATTCCAGGTAGAAAGACGCACCCAACGTCAGCGCACCGGCCATGAACGCCAGGAAAAACAAGGAGCGTGAGGGGGCCAAAGACATTGTTTATCCGTACCGCGAGAGATAGGCCGTTACGGTAGAGGAAAGGCCTGACCCCTTTCAATACGCGTTAGAGCAGACGATTCCGTTAAAACGTAGGGACATCCCGCCAGAGCTTGGAGGACATAACCTGACGCAACGTAGGAATGTATTACGAACCCAGTTAAATCGAGTCTTTACACAGAACCCAAGGGTTGGCTGTCGGATGCATCCGAGCCAACCCTCGTACCTGTTCCTGCTTCAACCCCGCACCGGCGCGGGCAACGGTGAGGCGAGCAGACGGTTGTCCAGCAGGCCCAGGCCTTCCTGGAACAGCTGGTTGCTGCGCTCGGTGTCACCCAACTGGGCCAGCAGGCGTGCCAGTTCGGCACACGCCTCGGGGTTACGCTGCACCTGCAGGCTGCTTTCCAGATAGTCCCGCGCCTTGCCCCACAGACTGTTTTGCAGGCACAGGCGCCCGAGGGTCAACAGCAAGCTGGCATCACCGGGATGATCCTTGAGCCAGCCTTCGGCAAACTTCAACTGACGGGCCGGGTCACTGCCGCGCAACAGGCCATACAGGCGGATCAGGTGGCTGTCATACGCACGCTTGAGCGCGCCGCGCAGCACCTCTTCGGCCTTGGCATCGGCGCCCAGCTGGCGCAGTTGCTCGGCGTAGGCCAGCACTAACGGCGGCTCCTGGCGCTGGGCGGACGTCAGTTGCTGCCAGGCGCGCTCAAGCGCCTGCAACCCCGCTTCGCCCTGCTCTTCCCGCTGGGCGGCCAGGCTCAGGTTTTCACCCCAGGCGCGGCGCTCCAGCTCGGCCAATTCGCCGGCCGGCAATACTTTGTCCTTGCGCAGCTCAGGCAACAGACGAATCACCGACGACCAATCGCCCCGCTGCTGATGCAAGCGTTGCAACTGGCGCAGCACCTGGGCGTTATGCGGATGACGCTCGTGCATGGCCTGCAAGGTGGTCAGCGCGCCGTCGGTGTCGCCACGGTCCGTCTGCAATTGTGCATGGCTCAAGGCAATCGCCAGTTCGGCCTGGGGCTGTCGCTCGAGGGCGCGCTCCAGCAGGCCGTCGCACTCTTCATATCGCCCTTGCTCGTTTGCCGCCCGGGCCGCGCCAAGGTAATACAACAGCGGCTGGCGTTCGGCTTCGGCGGCACGATGCAGGTGACGTTCGGCACTGGCCCAGCGGCCTTCGGCGAGGTCCATCTGGCCGTGCTCGATCGCGATCTGCACGCGCCGGCTGCGGTTACGCCGCGACCATGGGTTGACCACGCCGCCCGAGGTGCTCAACAGGCTCAACAACACACGAATCAGGTAGATCGCCAGGCCGATGACAAATACCGCCACCAGGGTAGCCCACAGGCTCGACTCGTAATGCAGCAGATGGGGATAGGTAATCAACACGTAGCCGGTGTGTTTCGAAATGCCCACGGCCAGCGCCAGGGCGACCGCAATCGCCAGCACCAGGATCACATAGAAACGCTTCATCGGCTCTACTCCCGGCTCGCCGGCGTGCCGGCCGAAGCCTTGGCTTCGTCGGCAGGCAAGTGACGACGTTCAAGGTATGCCTGCACGGCGGCCAGGCTGGCGGCCAGGTCCGGAGTCACGACCGAGACGGCCTTGGGCTCAAGCTCGGCGATACGCGCGAGCATCGCTTTGCTCTGCGGGTTGTCCTGGTTGAAGTTGTCCTGCAACACGCTGCGCGCTTCACCCAGCGAACGGCTGTACACCGCCGCCTCGCCATTGAGCGCAGCCCATTGCGCCTGTTCGAGGGCCAGGCTCAGGGCCAGGCGAACCTGGTTCAGGCCTTGGCCGGCGAGCAGTGGGCGAATGTTGTCATCGGGGTTGAAGTCGATGCGGAAGTAACGCGAGAGCTGCTCCCACCATTGGCTCAAGCGGTTTTCCGTATCGGTGGTCGGACGCCCATGGGATGTCGGTTCCTGAAGCTGGTACTCCGGCGCAATCGCCGCCAGTTGCACGACTTGATCGCGCAAGGCCGCCAATTGCAGGTAGAGCCCGGTACGGTCCGGTTGTTCGGTACTGCGCAACGCGGCAAGGCTCTTGGCCAATTGCTCGCGCGCGGCGTAGGCACCCGGATCGCTCTGCTCGCGAAGAATCTCGTCGGCGCCCTGGACCAGCGACTGCGCGCTGTTGATGTCCTGCAGGGCAGACAAGCGCAGGCTCGCCAGACGAATCAGGTGTTCGGCTTCTGCCAGGCGCCAGTCCTTGCGGCTGGCCCCGAGCACGGTTTCCAGGCGCTGGCCCAAACGCTGCTGGTCGCCCTGCAACTGGGCCAGCAAGCGGCGGCGCTCCTCCAGCTCGTCCGCACCCGGCAGTTGCGCCAGGCGTGCAGCCAACTGTTGCTGGCTTTGCTTGAGGGTCTGGGACTGGTCGTCGAGGCTCTTTACCTGGCTCAGCTGTTGCTGGTTGCTGGCTTGCAGGGTGCGGACCTGCCAGATCCCCCACCCGCCGGCGGCAACGCCCGCAGCACCCAGCAGCAAGGCGACGATTGCCAGGCCATTGCCACGGCGCGGCGCGGTGACCGGTGTCTGGCCCGGCGCATCGAGCGCGGGCTGAGCTTCATCTTTAGGCAAGGCTGTTTCGCTCACGTATCCATCCTTTGCGTATCAGAGAGTGGGAACGGAATGGCTCCGTAACGCCACTAACAAAGCCGCGGCACTCGCGCCGCGACAATCCACAACTTTTTCTGCGCCAGCCGCCCGCGCCATCTCATAGACGCGCGGGCTGGGCACGAACAACGGCAGCCGGGCCACCTGTGGCCAATCCGAACCGGCCAGGGCCTGCAGGTGCAAAAAACCCTGCCCACTGCTGACCACCAGGCCGTTCAAGCGTTCCAACTGGATGCGCTGCATCAGTACACCCGGGTCGTAGGCCGGAAGGAAACGGCGATACAACTCCAGATAGTCGACACTAGCACCTTGCTCGCGCAAACGCTCCGCCAGCAGCTCTCGCCCGCCCTCGCCGCGCAGGATCAACACCCGCGCATCGGTGCGCGCAACAGCCTCGCGCAAGGCGGGCAAGGCCAGCAATGCCTCGCTGTCGTCGCCGCTGGGCGGATAATGAACGTCCAGGCCCTGATCGGCCAGTACCTGGGCGGTGGCGGCACCCACGCTGAACCACGGCAACCGCGGCCAGTGTCGCTCCAGGCGTTGCACGCCAAGGCGCGCCGCTGGTTTGCTGACCACAATTACCGCGCAATAGCGACCCAGGTCAGCCCAGACCGCCTGCTGCTCAGGCGTGACCGGCAAGGCTTCGATCTCCAGCAACGGCAGGCTGCTGCTGAAAATCCCGACATCCGACAACGACGCCGCCAACAGCGCAGACTCCTCGGCAGGCCGCGTCAGCAGCACACGCCAATCGGTCACTGCGGACCGGCCTCGCCGTAGACTTTTTGCAGGATGGCACCGGCGCCCTGGTCCAGCAGCTCTTCGGCAACCTGGATCCCCAGCGCCGTCGCATCACGCTGCGGCCCGCGCACTTGCGCGGTGATCAAGTTGCCGCCTTCCGGGTCGCCCACCAGGCCACGCAGCCACAGGTTTTCGCCTTCGAGCACGGCGTAGCAGGCGATCGGCACCTGGCAGCCACCATTGAGGTGTTTGTTCAGGGCGCGCTCGGCGGTGACACGGACGTCGGTGTCGTGGTGGTCGAGCGGTTTGAGCAAGGCGTGGATTTCACTGTCGGCGGTGCGACATTCGATGCCCACTGCGCCCTGCCCGCCGGCGGGCAAGCTGTCTTCGACGCTGATGACCGAGGTGATGCGGTCCTCGAAGCCGAGCCGGATCAAACCGGCCGCCGCGAGGATGATCGCGTCATATTCACCGGCATCGAGCTTGGCCAGACGCGTGTTGACGTTGCCGCGCAGGAAGCGGATCTGCAGATCCGGGCGACGCGTCAGCAACTGGGCCTGACGACGCAGGCTGGAAGTGCCGACGATGCTGCCCAACGGCAGCTCATCCAGGGACGCGTAGGTATTGGACACAAAGGCATCGCGCGGGTCTTCGCGCTCGCAGATGCAAAACAGGCCCAGGCCTTCGGGGAAGTCCATGGGCACGTCTTTCATCGAATGCACGGCGATGTCGGCTTCGTTTTCCAGCAGCGCGGTTTCCAGTTCCTTGACGAACAGACCCTTGCCGCCGATCTTCGACAGCGGCGAGTCGAGCAGCTTGTCGCCGCGACTGACCATGGGCACCAGGGATACCTGGAGCCCAGGGTGGGCCTGCTCGAGACGTGCTTTGACGTATTCGGCCTGCCACAAGGCCAGGGCGCTTTTACGGGTGGCGATGCGGATTTCGCGAGAGGACATGGATCAATCCGTACTGAATAGATACGGCAGATAATAACAGCTCAGGCAAATTCGCTTTGATTTGAATCAGCAAGTGCGGGGCCTCCCTGGCCACAGCGCACCGGGATCACGACTATAGACCGCGCTGCAGCCCGTGGACTAAAGCTGCTGCATCATCTTGCGCACGCCAGCGACATGGCGGCGGCTGACGATCAAAGCATCGCCGTTAAGCCCTTTCAGGAACAACTGAAAGTGCCCCAGGGGCGTGCGTTGCAGGCGCTCGATGCGCTCGCGGGCCACCAGCGCGTTGCGGTGGATACGCACGAAACGGTCGCCGAACTCATCCTCAAGGGCCTTGAGCGGCTCATCGAGCAGCACTTCGCCAGACTCGTGACGCAGGGTCACGTACTTGTGATCGGCGATGAAGTACACCACCTGGCTCAGCGGGATCAGCTCGATACCCTTACGGGTGCGCGCGCTGATATGGCTGCGCGGCCCGTTACCGCTCTGGGCGGCGGGCTGGGTCAGGGCGGCAAGCTGGACGCGATTGGGGCGCTCGGCTTTTTTCAACGCCTTGAGCAACACCTCGGCAGTCACCGGCTTGGCCAGGAAGCTGACACCGCTGGCTTCCAGGGTTTCGGCAGGGAATTCTTCCTCGGCGGCACACAACACCACGGCCGGCGGCGATTCGCGCTCGCTCAGGCGGGCGGCGACTTGCAGGCCATCCAGGCCCGGCATGCGGATGTCGAGCAGCACCACATCCGGCTTGAGGCTGTCGATCAACGTCAACGCCTCCTCACCCGTGCTGGCGCTCGGTTCAAGGACTGTATAACCCTCGAGTTCGCTGAGCAGACGGCTCAGTCGCTCGCGGGCTTGGGGTTCGTCATCAACGATCAGGACATTCATATTGCGCTGGATTCCTGCGTGAGTCTCGCACAAGGATAGCGTAGACAGGTGCGGTGACTTGCGTCACAGCGATCCACGCTAAGACTAGCGCGAGCGGCAAAAAGTGCCCTGAGAGCGGCACTCATATTTATCCGGACCTGTTCAATAGCGCCCAAAACCTGCCGCCCTTGGGCATCGTCGTAGGGTTTGCTGATACACAATCCGAATACCCCCCTTGTTTAATGGTAGTCAGGGTTATGACCGCATCACCTGACTTTGGTGCATTCACACACTATCAGTCCAACTGTAGACGCTCGCCGAGACGACATTGCTCATTCGTCAAATATCGTTTCAATAAGCACCTCTGCCCAGTCTCTTCCCGGACGCGGTCGGCGGCAAGGCACTTAGCCATGCTTGGCACAAATAAAATGCCGACCACCCGCAGCACCGCCTCCACGGGCAACCCTGTTATTATCGTCGGCACACCTCCACGCCTCTTTTAAGCAGATCACGAGCGAATCCATGAGCACCGACAAGACCAACCAGTCCTGGGGCGGCCGCTTCAGTGAACCCGTCGACGCCTTCGTCGCCCGCTTCACCGCCTCCGTCACCTTCGACCAGCGCCTGTACCGCCACGACATCATGGGCTCGATCGCCCACGCCACGATGCTGGCCAAGGTCGGCGTGCTGACCGACGCCGAGCGCGACAGCATCATCGACGGCCTGACCACCATCCGTGGCGAGATCGAAGCCGGCACGTTCGACTGGCGCGTCGACCTGGAAGACGTGCACATGAACATCGAAGCCCGCCTCACCGATCGCATCGGCGTGACCGGCAAGAAACTGCACACCGGGCGCAGCCGTAACGACCAGGTGGCCACCGATATCCGCCTGTGGCTGCGTGACGAAATCGACCTGATCCTGGCCGAAATCACCCGCCTGCAAAAAGGTTTGCTGGAACAGGCCGAGCGTGAATCGGACACCATCATGCCCGGCTTCACCCACCTGCAGACCGCACAGCCGGTAACCTTCGGCCACCACCTGCTGGCCTGGTTCGAAATGCTCAGCCGCGACTACGAGCGCCTGGTGGACTGCCGCAAGCGCGCCAACCGCATGCCGTTGGGCAGCGCCGCGCTGGCGGGCACTACCTACCCGATCGACCGCGAGTACACCGCACAACTGCTGGGTTTTGACGCCGTGGGCGGCAACTCCCTGGACGGCGTGTCGGACCGCGACTTCGCCATCGAATTCTGCGCCGCCGCCAGTATCGCGATGATGCACCTGTCGCGCTTCTCCGAAGAACTGGTGCTGTGGACCAGCGCGCAATTCCAGTTCATCGACCTGCCCGACCGCTTCTGCACCGGCAGCTCGATCATGCCGCAAAAGAAAAACCCCGACGTGCCGGAGCTGGTACGTGGCAAGAGCGGCCGCGTATTCGGCGCGCTGATGGGCCTGCTGACCCTGATGAAAGGCCAGCCCCTGGCCTACAACAAGGACAACCAGGAAGACAAGGAACCGCTGTTCGACGCCGCCGACACCCTGCGCGATTCGCTGCGTGCCTTTGCCGACATGATCCCGGCGATCAAGCCCAAGCACGCGATCATGCGTGAAGCGGCGCTACGTGGGTTCTCCACCGCGACCGACCTGGCGGACTACCTTGTGCGCCGTGGCCTGCCGTTCCGCGACTGCCACGAAATCGTCGGCCATGCCGTGAAGTACGGCGTGGAAAGCGGCAAGGACCTGGCGGAAATGAGCCTGGAAGAACTGCGCCAGTTCAGCGACCAGATCGAGCAGGACGTGTTTGCCGTGCTGACCCTGGAAGGCTCGGTGAATGCGCGCAACCACGTGGGCGGTACCGCGCCGGCCCAGGTCAAGGCCGCCGTCGTGCGCGGTCAGGTCCTGCTCGCCAGCCGCTAGGTCGAAAATGTGGGAGGGGGCTTGCTCCCTCCCACATTGATCACTTCTTCGCCGCCACCATCGCCATGAACGCCGGCATCGCCGCTTCCCTGTCCGCCGCCACCTTCAGGGCGTTAGGCATGGCGTGCAAACGCTCCAGCAATGCCTTGGCCGTCGGCAATTCAGCCAACAGGTCGAGGCCGAACAGCTTCTCGGCCACGCCGCAGGCGAGGTTCAGGCTGTACATGAAATACAGATCGGCAATCGTAAAGCTCTCCCCCGCTACGTAAGGCGCGAACTTGCCGTGCCGACCTAACGTCCCCACCCCCAGCAGCAACTCGGCCCGGGCTTTGTCCTTGATCGCCTCCGGCACCGGCATGCCAAAATACGCTTCGGCGAAACACGCACGGGCGGGCAGCTCGATGTACAGCTCGATTTCCCTGCACAATGTCAGCACCTGAGCGCGCTGAAACGGTTCGGCCGGCAGCAGCGAGGGGCCTTCCTGGGTTTGCTCGATGTATTCGAGGATCACGCTGGTTTCGTTGATAAAGCCCTGTTTGACACCCAGCACCGGCACCTTTCCCCGCGGGCTGATCGCTAGGGCGGCGGGTGTTTGCCCGGCAAAAAAAGGCACCTCTTCGAATGCCAGGCCTTTCTCCAAGAGCGCCAGCTTGACCATGTTGTAGTAATTGCTGACCGAAAATCCGTAGAGCTTGAGCATCGCAAAGCCTCCAGGCCATGTGCGGGGTTGGCTGCATGAGTTATAGATCCGCCCGACCAACCTGGCTAGCAGCATCACCTGCCTGAATGGGGGTAGACTGGCGCCCTTTTCTTGAGGAGCCTGCCATGAGCGAGCCGACCGATATCGACAACGACGAAGAAGCGTTCACCGAAAGCACGCTGACCCAGGCCATCGAAAACCAGATCGAAAGCGACAATCCGCCCGCCGCCAAGGCCACGTTCAACAAGCTGACGCTGGTGGGTTACGAGCGCGAAGAGATTTTGAACATGATGGCCCATGTGCTGGCGGTGGAAATCGACAAGATGCTCGACGAAGACCGCGCCTTCGATACCCAATGGTATGAATCCGCCTTGCGCGCACTGCCCGAGCTGCCGCCTGAAAACGCCTGAAGCGAGCGCCCGTGTGGCCGGGAAGCCTGCTTCCTCGCCACAACACTGCGCCATATCAACAGCCGCGAGTTTCCCACTGGACAGCCCGCCAAAGTACGTTCACCTTAGGGCCTGCTAGCCTCTAACAAATTCTTAGAAAGTCTGGAGTCCCTATGTCGTATACCCCTGAGTTGGTTGCCGAACTGGAAATCCTTGCACTCTTCAACCTGGACAGCTCCCAGGAAGGTCTGAAAGTCCATCAGACTGCCGCACCGACTGCTATCGCCGCCGCCAAACGCCTGTTCGAGAAAAAACTGATCGACCAACCGGACGGCGGTTACCTGACCAGCCTTGGCCGGGACGCTGCAGAACAAGCCCAAACCCTGCTGACCATCCTGACCACCGCCGCAACCAAAGAAGCTGCCTGATTCCGGATACTGCCCATGGAGTCCGCCGCGGCGGATTCCGAGGGCATTGCCGTGAACCGGATAAAATTCTGACGCCAAAAACCGTTTCCCCTCTAAACCTCCTACGCTTCTGAATGTAAACTCCTACACGGCCGCCCATGTCGGGCCTTGCACGCCGCCGAGTTCGACATGACCCGCACCCATGAGATCCGCCCCGACCTGGACGAAGGCATCGACCGCAAGGTGCTGGCCCAACTGCGCGCGCGGTTCATGGCGCTTAACGCAGGGCGCATGGCCCGGGCTGTCGAAGGGCTGACGCCACGCCAGCAAAGCGTATTGACCCTGCTGCCGCTGTTTTTCCACGTCAATCACCCGCTGTTGCCCGGTTACGTGTCGGGCAGCACCCCGGCCGGGCTGTCGAATTTCGAACCCGACGCGCAGGCCCTGAACGAAGCCCAACGCCTGACCCGTTCGTTCTCCTACAAACCGCGCCACGGCAACCCGCCGCAGCCGATCCATGGCCTGTTCCTGATGGGCAGCCTCGGCACATTGGCCCAAGCCGACCAGAGCGACATGGACGTGTGGGTATGCCACGCCCCCGACCTGAGCGACAACGAACTGGTCGAGCTGCGCAAGAAATGCCAGTTACTGGAAGCCTGGGCCCAGAGCATGGGCGCCGAGGCGCACTTCTTCCTGATCGAGCCGAGCCGGTTTGTCTTGGGCGAACGCGACACGCAACTGAGCTCCGACGACTGCGGCACCACCCAGCATTATCTGTTGCTGGATGAGTTCTATCGCACCGCCATCTGGCTCGCCGGTCGCACGCCGATCTGGTGGCTGGTGCCGGTGTATGAAGAAGTGCGCTACGCCGAGTTCACCCACACACTGATTTCCAAACGCTTTATCCGCGCCGATGAAACCCTCGACCTCGGCCACCTGGCGCGCATCCCGCCCGGCGAGTTCATTGGCGCCGGGCTGTGGCAATTGTTCAAGGGCATCGAATCGCCCTACAAGTCGCTGCTCAAGCTGCTGTTGACCGAGGTCTACGCCAGCGAGCACCCGAATGTGCAGTGCCTGAGCCTGCGCTTCAAACGGGCGGTGTTCGCCAACCGGATGGACCTGGACGAGCTGGACCCTTACGTCGTGGTCTACCGGCGCATCGAGGAATACCTCAACGCGCGCAACGAGCCGGAACGCCTGGAACTGGTACGGCGCGCGCTGTACTTGAAGGTCAACCGCAAGCTCAGCGCCGGCCAGCGCACCGTCGGCTGGCAGCGCCTGTTGCTGGAACGCCTGGCCCATGAATGGGGTTGGGACCAGCGCCAACTGGCGCTGCTCGACAGCCGCAGCCAATGGAAAGTACGCCAGGTGGCCTCCGAGCGCCGCGCCCTGGTCAATGAGCTGAACTACAGCTATCGCTTCCTGACCCAGTTCGCCCGCACCGAACAGACCGTCAGCCTGATCAACAAGCGCGACCTCAATGTGCTTGGCCGTCGCTTGTACGCGGCGTTTGAACGCAAGGCCGGCAAGGTCGAATTCATCAACCCCGGCATCGCCCCGGACCTGGCCGAAGACACCCTGACCCTGGTGCAATCGGCCAACCGCAAGGAACCGGGCCAGCATCATTGGGGCCTGTACAACGGCAACCTCACCGCCCTGGAATCGGAGCACTTCGCGCCGATCAAGCGCAGCCGCGACCTGCTGGAAATGCTCACCTGGTGTCACCGCAACGGCGTGATCGACAGCAGCACGCGCCTGGCGCTGCACCCAGGCGTCAGCGACATGACCGAATTCGAACTGTTCAACCTGCTGGGCAGCCTGCAACAGACCATCGCCCTGCCCCTGGCCAGCGTCGATGAAGAGCGCCTGCTGCGCTCGGCGGTGCCGGAAGAAGTGCTGTTGCTGATCAACGTCGGCGTCGACCCGCTCAAGCACCATCGCGACCTGAACATCCTGATGACCACCGAGCGCACCGACTCCCTGAGTTACGCCGGCGTGCGCGAAAACCTGGTGCTGACCCTCGACCAGGTCACGCTCAACAGCTGGAACGAGGTGATGGTCAGCCGCTACGACGGTCCCCATGCCCTGCTCGACTGCCTGCGCGACTACCTCAACCAGTTGCCGTCGGACCACCTGCCACGCCTGCGGGTGCGCTGCTTCTGCCACAACCGCGCACAGTTCATTGCCCAGCGCGTGGAAGACATCTTCGACACCGCGCAGAACCTGCTGCTGGGCCAGGGCAACCATCGCTACTTGCTGCAGGTGCAGCAGCACTATCACGTGATGGAGCTGATGCCCGGCCAGGCCACCCACGTCTCACTGGCGACCCAGGACGCGCTGATCGCCTACCTCAGCGAAGAACTGGCCAGCTACAGCCCGTTGCACCTGGACGCCATGGCCCTGGAAGACCACGACCTGGCGCTGCTGCTGCCGATGGGCATGGCCGAATGCGTGCAGGTGTTTTACCGGGTCAACGAAGGCTTCGCCGAGCTGTATGTGCTGGATGAGTTCAACGCGCTCTGGCAGCAACGCTTGCCGTTCCATGATGAACAGAGCCTGCTGGCGCCGTTGCAGCGTTTTCTGCAGTCGATCATCTATCGCCGGGACGCGCTGTCGCCCCTGGACCCGCAAGAACCGCTGGGCGCGGTGCAAACCTTGTATTACCAACTGTTGCCGTCGGGCAGCAATCGCGCACGCGGTATCGAGCCCCGGCCGGCCCCGCAAAACCCGGCCAACAAGCCGTTTTATGACGTGCAGGCGATTATCGGCAAGGCGGCGCCGGGCCAGGTGGGGATCACCCTGTACTGCAATCAGCGGGAGTTTTCCGAACTGGAGTTTGGCGACCAGCTGTTTGCAGTGGTCGCCCGGGAGATCGTCGGGCAGCGCCGCGAAACCGAGCGCTACCGCTGCTATATCACTGATCTGGATCTGTCGGGCCTGCTCGGCGACGTACAAAGCCCGAGCAATCTGTACCTGCGTTACAAAGCCGAGCTGGAACAGGCGCTCAATGACGCACTGAAGCAGATTTAAAGCGAGAAGGCGCCGCCGTCTTTGGGCTGGCCTTCAACACTGAGCAGTTCGAGCTTGAGGGTCTTGCCGCCGGGTGCCGGCCAGTCGATGTGCTGACCCACTTTCAGGCCGAGCAACGCGCTGCCCACCGGCGCCAGGATCGAAATCTTGCCCGCGTCGGCATTCGCATCCTTGGGGTAAACCAGGGTCAGGTGATAGTCCTTGCCGCTGCCTTGCTCGCGGCAATGCACGCTGGAGTTCATGGTCACGACGCTTGCAGGCACTTCATCGTGGCCAACCACTTCTTCGGCGCGGTCGAGTTCGTGCTGCAGGGCTTCTACACCTGGCGAATTCTCGCCGACACGGTCGATCAGTTGCTCAAGACGCTGCACGTCGAGACGGGTAAGAATGATGGAAGGTGCGGTCATGATTCAGGCAGACTCCTTTTTTCTGCACAAAAAAGCAAAACCCCGCCAGGAAAAGGCGGGGTTCTCACGGACCTCGATGAGTTGAGGTGTACCCGGACACTACCACAGCACCGTAAATAAACAAGACGGGCTCAAGGCCCGACTTTGCGCCGCTCGGCCTGGGCCACGATCACGCGTCGCCGCTGATCATCGGCGGAGCGCCATTCACGGATGTCTTCCACATGGCGAAAGCAGCCAAGGCAGACTTTTGCCTCGTCCAGCCGACACAAACTGATACAAGGTGACGGCACCGCCGGGCTGACATTACTGAACAACGGCTTGGGCGGACGCACGATTGCAGGCTGGCTCACAATCAATTCTCGTCGGGGTTCAGCTCATCGAAGCTGAGCTCGACGCCGGCTTGTTCCTGAACCAGCCGCGCGAGCATTTCGCTGAGCAGCTCATCGCTGGTATCGCACTGCCAATTGCGGTCTTCTTCGTTGTAATCGAAGTGAAAACCACCGGAACGTGCCGCCAGCCACAGTTGGCGCAACGGTTCCTGGCGACTGAAGATCAGTTGAGTGCCGTTCTCGAACTTGACGGTCAGCACCCCGGCCGAGCTTTCCAGGTCCACATCCAGGCCGCTGTCGTCGAAAATATCTTCCAGCGCGTTCTGGGTCGAATCCACCAGGTCGTGAAAACGGGCTTCGGTCAAACTCATTGCGGCAACCTCAAAAGTGTCTGGTTTTGCTCAAGCGCCGCACGATACGGACGCGCTCCGCCGATTGCAAAGGATACCGAGTTCATTACCAATGGCGGTAAGAAATATCCCCGACAAGCGTAGCCAGCTTCGCAGTTATGTCGGCAAACCCCCGCCGGACGGGTATTCCGGCGCATAGGCAAGCTGGCGGGTGGTCGGTATACTCGGGCGCAATTAATGCATATTCAAGGATTTCGCCATGAAGCGCCTGATCTCTTCCCTTGCTGCGCTCGTCGCGGTCGCTTGCCTCGTTAGTGCCTGTGGTCAAAAAGGCCCGCTGTATCTGCCCGATGACAGCAAAGACCCGAATGAACAGGCGCAATCGTCGCAAAAGCCTGCCAAAGCGCATAAGCACGACACTTACTAAGGGAACCCCATGGACGCTTTTAACTACCGGAACGGCGAGCTGTTCGCGGAAGGCGTGGCGCTGTCCGCAATTGCCGAGCGCTTTGGCACCCCGACCTATGTGTACTCGCGCGCGCATATCGAAGCCCAATATCGCTCTTTCACCGACCCGTTGAACGGCGTGCCGCACCTGGTGTGCTACGCGGTCAAGGCCAACTCCAACCTGGGCGTGCTCAATGTCCTGGCGCGTCTGGGCGCCGGTTTCGACATCGTCTCCCGCGGCGAGCTGGAACGTGTCCTGGCGGCTGGCGGCCAGGCTGACAAGATCGTCTTCTCCGGCGTCGGCAAGAGCCGCGAAGACATGCGCCGTGCCCTGGAAGTCGGCGTGCATTGCTTCAACGTCGAATCCACCGACGAGCTGGAGCGCCTGCAAGTGGTCGCCGCCGAGATGGGCGTTCGCGCGCCGATTTCCCTGCGCGTCAACCCGGACGTCGACGCTGGCACCCACCCGTACATTTCCACCGGCCTGAAAGAGAACAAGTTCGGCATCGCCATCGCCGACGCCGAGGACGTGTACATCCGCGCCGCCCAATTGCCGAACCTGGAAGTGCTGGGTGTCGACTGCCATATCGGCTCGCAACTGACCACCCTGCCGCCGTTCCTGGATGCCCTCGACCGCCTGCTGGCGCTGACCGACCGCCTCGGCGAGTGCGGCATCTACCTGCAGCACATCGACCTCGGTGGCGGCGTGGGCGTGCAGTACCGCGATGAAGAGCCGCCGCTGATCGGCGACTACATCAAGGCCGTGCGCGAACGCCTGGAAGACCGCGACCTGACGCTGATGTTCGAGCCGGGCCGCTACATCGTCGCCAATGCCGGCGTGCTGCTGACCCAGGTCGAGTACCTCAAGCACACCGAATACAAGGATTTCGCCATCGTCGATGCGGCGATGAACGACCTGATCCGCCCGGCGCTGTACCAGGCCTGGATGAATGTCACCGCCGTAACGCCTCGCGACAGCGCAGCGCGCGCCTATGACGTCGTCGGCCCGATCTGCGAAACCGGCGACTTCCTGGCCAAGGATCGTCAGTTGGCCCTGGAAGAAGGCGACCTGCTGGCCATTCATTCGGCCGGTGCCTACGGGTTTGTCATGAGTTCCAACTACAACACCCGCGGGCGTGCCGCCGAGGTGCTGGTGGACGGTGATCAAGCGTTTGAAGTGCGTCGCCGCGAGACGGTAGCCGAGTTGTATGCTGGCGAAAGCCTGCTGCCGGAGTAAGCCATGCTGCTGCGTTTTACCAAGATGCACGGGCTGGGCAATGACTTCATGGTCCTTGACCTGGTCAGCCAGCACGCGCACATCCTGCCCAAGCACGCCAAACAGTGGGGCGACCGTCATACCGGCATCGGCTTCGACCAGTTGCTGATCGTTGAGGCGCCGAGCAACCCGGAGGTGGATTTCCGTTACCGGATCTTCAACTCCGACGGTTCCGAAGTGGAACAGTGCGGCAACGGTGCGCGCTGCTTCGCCCGCTTTGTGCTGGACAAGCGCCTGACCGCCAAGCGGCAGATTCGCGTCGAGACCAAGAGCGGCGTGATCGAGCTGGATGTCCGCAGCGACGGCCAGATCAGCGTCAACATGGGCGCGCCACGCCTGGTGCCGGCGGATATTCCGTTCCAGGCCACCGAGCAGGCCACCCACTACACCGTCGATGTCGACGGCCAGGCTGTCGAACTGGCGGCGGTGTCCATGGGCAACCCCCATGCGGTGCTGCGGGTCGACGACATCAATAATGCGCCGGTGCACGAGCTGGGGCCGAAGATCGAACATCACCCGCGCTTTCCGGCACGGGTCAATGTGGGCTTCCTGCAGGTGATCGACCGCTCCCGCGCGCAATTGCGCGTATGGGAACGCGGCGCTGGCGAAACCCAGGCCTGCGGCACCGGTGCTTGCGCCGCTGCCGTGGCCGCGATCAGCCAGGGGTGGATGGATTCGCCGCTGCTGATCGACCTGCCCGGCGGACGTTTGTCCATCGAATGGGCAGGCCCCGGCCACCCGGTGATGATGACCGGGCCGGCCACGCGCGTATACGAAGGACAGGTCCGTCTATGAGTGAGCCAAGCAAATGACCGATAAGCCTCAAGTACCCGCACAAGCATCCCCGAGCGAAAGTCTGGAGGCCGCTGCCGTCGCGGCGTACCTTGAGGCTAACCCGGACTTCTTCGTCGAACACGAAGAACTGCTGCCAGCCCTGCGCATCCCCCACCAGCGTGGCGATACCGTGTCGCTGGTGGAGCGGCAGATGAAGATCCTGCGCGAGCGCAACATCGAAATGCGCCATCGGCTCTCGCACTTGATGGACGTCGCCCGCGATAACGACCGCCTGTTCGACAAGACCCGTCGCCTGATTCTGACGCTGATGGACGCCACCAGCCTGGAAGAAACTGTGATCGCCGTGGAAGACAGCCTGCGCCAGGACTTCCAGGTGCCCTTCGTCAGCCTGATCCTGTTCAGCGACAACCCGATGCCGGTCGGGCGCTGGGTCAGCGGCGGCGAAGCGCAAACGGCGATCGGCGGCCTGCTTTCCGAAGGCAAGACCATCAGCGGCACCTTGCGCGAGCATGAACTGGACTTTTTGTTTGGCGCCGAGCAGCGTAAGCAGATCGGCTCGACCGCCGTGGTCGCCCTCAGCCATCAAGGCCTGCATGGGGTACTGGCCATCGCCAGCCGTGATCCTGCGCACTACAAAAGTTCGGTGGGCACGTTGTTCCTGACCTACATCGCCGAAGTGCTGGGCCGCGTATTACCGCGCTTCACCACCGCCCTGCGCGCGGTGCGCTGACCATGGAACGGCAACTGGACGCTTACTGCGCACACCTGCGCAGCGAGCGCCAGGTGTCGCCCCACACCCTGGAGGCCTACCGGCGGGACTTGAACAAGGTCCTGGCCTACTGCGAAAAGCAGCAGATCCCCAGCTGGAAGGCCTTGGACATCCAGGGCCTGCGCAGCCTGATCGCGCGCCTGCACCAGCAGGGCCAATCCTCGCGCAGCCTGGCGCGCCTGCTGTCGGCGGTGCGCGGCCTGTATCACTACCTCAACCGCGAAGGCCTGTGCGACCACGACCCGGCCAATGGGCTGGCCCCGCCCAAGGGCGAGCGGCGGCTGCCCAAGACCCTCGACACCGACCGCGCCCTGCAATTGCTCGATGGCGCCGTCGAGGACGACTTCCTGGCCCATCGTGACCAGGCGATCCTGGAGCTGTTCTATTCTTCGGGCCTGCGCCTGTCGGAACTGACCGGGCTGAACCTCGATCAGCTCGACCTCGCCGACGGCCTGGTGCAAGTGCTCGGCAAAGGCAGCAAGACCCGCGTGCTGCCGGTGGGCAGGAAGGCCCGGGAAGCGCTGCAACTGTGGCTGCCCCTGCGCGCACTGACCAACCCGGCGGACGACGCCGTATTCGTCAGCCAGCAGGGCCGGCGCCTGGGGCCGCGGGCGATTCAACTGCGGGTCAAGGCGGCCGGCGAGCGCGAGCTGGGGCAGAACCTGCATCCGCACATGCTGCGGCACTCGTTTGCCAGCCATTTGCTGGAGTCGTCCCAAGACCTGCGCGCGGTGCAGGAACTGCTCGGCCACTCTGATATCAAGACGACACAGATCTACACCCACCTGGACTTCCAACACCTGGCAACGGTGTACGACAGCGCCCATCCACGGGCCAAACGCATCAAGGGCGGCGACTCATGAGTATCAAGCTGATCACCTTCGACCTCGACGACACTCTCTGGGACAACGTCCCCGTCATCATCAGCGCCGAAGCGTCGATGCGCGAATGGCTGGCCACCCATGCCGCCAAGGTCGGCGAACTGCCCCTGGAACATTTCGCCAGCCTTCGCCAGCAGGTGCTGGAACGCCATCCCGAACTCAAGCACCGCATCAGCATGCTGCGCCACCACGTACTGATGCACGCGTTTGAAGAGGCCGGTTATCCACAACCTGAAGCGACGGAAATGGCCGATGTGTGCTTTGAAGCGTTCATTCATGCGCGCCACCAGCTCACCGTATTCCCCGAAGCCGAGCCGATGCTGCAAGCGCTGCGCAAACACTTCCTGCTGGGCGTGATCACCAACGGTAACGCTGACGTACAGCGCGTCGGGTTGGCGGACTACTTCCACTTCGCGCTGCGCGCAGAAGACATCGGCATCGCCAAGCCGGATGCGCGGTTGTTTCAGGAAGCGCTGCAACGGGGCGGGGTGGACGCCAGCGCGGCGGTGCATATCGGCGATCATCCCGGTGACGACATCGCCGGAGCGCAACAGGCGGGGCTGCGTGCCGTGTGGTTCAACCCGACAGGCAAGGTCTGGGAAGGGGATAAACTCCCGGATGCGCAGATTCGCAGCCTGACGGAACTGCCTCCGCTGCTCAAAAGCTGGCAGTAAGTGGGAGGGGGCTTGCCTCCCCTATATTGGCAGGCGGTGAGCCGTAGGATTTGTTTCAGGCATGAAAAAGCCCGCAGCGACGGCGGGCTTTTCCAGCAAGCCAGAAGCAGACCTCAGATAGGTCGGCTGCCGTACTTGTTATCCGGCTTCTTGGGTGGATCTGCCACCACGTTGGCCTCGACTTCCTGCACTTTGCCGCCTTTAGCGAGGAATTCCTCCATCGCACGGGCCAGCGCGTCGCGCTCTTTGTTCTTGGCTTCAACACTTGGCAGCTCATCGACCGAAACAGCGGCCTTGGCTTTGCCTTTGGCAGCCGGAACAGGAACGTCATCGCCACCGTCGTCGTCAGCAACGTCTTCCGCTGCCGCCTCAAGACCTTCTTCGGTGTCGTCTTCGTCGCCTACTTCCAGTTCGTCGTTTTCCAGATCATCGTCGCTCATGTTCTACCTCATGACTTGCGAAAAGCAGATTAGTTATAGCCCAGCTTCACCATCTGTCGAAGGTCGCCGGAAAAAAATCAACATCCACCGGATAACCAGTGGCTTATGCCCCATCACCGTGCAAAGTGGCGAGGACTTTACGAGCACCGCCATGATCACGGTGCTCGCCCAGATAAACACCTTGCCAGGTCCCCATCGCCAAGCGGCCGGCCTTGACCGGCAAACTCAGCTGGCAACCCAGGAGACTGGCCTTGAAGTGCGCCGGCAGATCGTCCGGGCCTTCGTCGTTGTGTTCGAACCCGGCTCGGCCTTGCGGCACCAGCGAGTTGAAAAAACGCTCGAAGTCACGACGAACCGCCGGATCGGCATTCTCGTTGATGGTCAACGAGGCCGAGGTATGCTGCAACCACAGATGCAACAGGCCCACGCGACACGCCTTCAATTCAGGCAAACCGGCAAGCAACTCGTCGGTTACCAGGTGAAAGCCCCGGGGCTTGGCCCGCAGGGTAATCAGGGTCTGTTGCCACATACAGTTCTCCGCCCATCGGCGCGCATTCTAGCGCGCTCTGGGAAAAAACAAAGTGTCGAATACGCCTACATGCCTGTAAGACATTCGCACCCGGAAAAGTGCCGTGTGAGCGCCATCATCCACGCGACGCAAAAACCCGGCATCCCGCGTCATGAGTGACAAACACCAGACAAAAAAATGCCCGGCAAGCCGGGCATGTTTTTTTCGCCTACTTACAAGTTGTAGCCGCGTTCGTTGTGTTGTGCCAGGTCGAGGCCGACAGCCTCTTCTTCGTCGGTAACCCGCAGGCCCATGACCATATCCAGCACCTTGAGGATGATGAAGGTCACGATGGCGGTGTAGATCACAGTGAAGCCGACGCCTTTGCACTGAATCCAGACTTGGGCCGCCACGTCAGTCACGGTGCCGAAGCCGCCCAGGGCTGGGGCTGCGAAAACGCCCGTGAGGATCGCACCGACGATGCCACCGATACCGTGTACGCCGAACGCATCCAGGGAGTCGTCATAGCCCAGCTTGCGCTTGAGGCTGGTGGCGCAGAAGAAGCAGATCACACCGGCAACCAGGCCGATCACCAGAGCGCCCATCGGGCCCACGGTGCCTGCCGCAGGCGTGACGGCGACCAGGCCAGCCACCACACCCGAGGCGATGCCCAGGGCACTTGGCTTACCGTGGGTGATCCACTCGGCGAACATCCAGCCCAGCGCCGCAGCAGCTGTAGCGATCTGGGTCACCAGCATCGCCATACCGGCAGTGCCGTTGGCCGCAGCAGCGGAGCCGGCGTTGAAGCCGAACCAACCGACCCACAGCATGGCCGCACCGACCAAGGTGTAACCCAGGTTGTGAGGGGCCATCGGGGTAGTCGGGTAGCCTTTACGCTTGCCAAGCACGATGCACGCCACCAGACCAGCCACACCCGCGTTGATATGCACCACGGTGCCACCAGCGAAGTCCAGCACGCCCCAGTCCCACAGCAGGCCACCATTGCCGCTCCAGACCATGTGTGCGATCGGCGCGTAAACCAGGGTGAACCAGATAGCCATGAAGATCAGCATCGCGGAGAACTTCATGCGCTCGGCGAACGCACCGACGATCAGCGCCGGGGTGATGATGGCGAAGGTCATCTGGAAGGTGACGAACACCGCTTCCGGAAACAGCGCCGCAGGCCCGGTGATGCTGGCCGGGGTTACGCCCGCCAGGAACGCCTTGCCCATGCCGCCAAAGAAGGAGTTGAAGTTTACAACGCCCTGCTCCATGCCGGTCGTGTCAAACGCGATGCTGTAACCGTAGATGACCCACAGAATGCTGATCAGGCCAGTGATGGCAAAACACTGCATCATCACCGACAGAATGTTTTTCGAGCGAACCATACCGCCGTAGAACAGCGCCAGGCCGGGAATGGTCATGAATAGCACCAGCGCGGTGGATGTCAGCATCCACGCGGTGTCGCCGGAATTGAGGACTGGAGCAGCCACTTCGTCTGCCGCCATGGCCAGGCTTGGCATTACGATGGACAACAGGGCTCCGAGCCCTGCGAATTTACGCAGAGTCATATTGTTTTCTCCTGGGGCGTTGGGTTTGGCGGCTTAGATTGCGTCGGTATCGGTTTCGCCGGTACGGATGCGAATAGCCTGTTCCAGATTGACCACAAAGATCTTGCCGTCACCGATCTTGCCGGTGTTGGCGGCCTTGGTTATCGCCTCGATAACCCGATCAAGATCCTTGTCGTCAATGGCGACATCAATCTTCACCTTCGGCAGGAAATCAACCACGTATTCCGCGCCGCGATACAGCTCGGTGTGACCCTTCTGCCGCCCGAAGCCTTTGACCTCAGTAACGGTAATGCCCTGCACGCCGATTTCGGACAACGACTCGCGTACATCGTCCAACTTGAACGGCTTGATGATGGCAGTGACTAGCTTCATGAAAACTCTCTCCCGAATTGGTGGACTTGCCCCAGGAAAACAAACCCGTCTCAAGTCTAAGCGCAGCGCCTGGCTTTGTAACGCATCGTCGCAAGAGCAGTTGCCATTGCGACGCCAGCGAACCACTGGTGACGAAACCTGTACCCCTGATCCGTCGGCGCACTGCATTCGTCACAGCGACTGCATCAGTGCATGGGTCATGTTCGTCTAAGCAGAAACCTTGCCAGCTCCGTAAAAACCACTGAAATCAGTCCCTTGCCCACTTATGCCCACCTGCGGGGCTTTTTGGCGGGGTGATTGCGCACGAAAACGGTGCGCTACCGCCCGACACCCTGCGCGAAAAGCGTGCGCCCGAGGTCGTGGAAATGACTATAGACGCTGCGTGATACACTGCCCGCCAACAGTTTTCCGGAATATTTCCCATGCTCGCGCCCAAAGACCTCCTCGACGCCCTGAGCGGCCATGCCTCCCGCCTGTTCAGCGGCGAGACCCCGCTGCCCCGCAATGAAATCGAAAGCCAGTTCAAGGCCTTGCTGCAAAGCGGCTTCAGCAAGCTCGACCTGGTCAGCCGGGAAGAATTCGACAGCCAAATGGTGGTGCTGGCCCGCACCCGAGCACGCCTGGAAAGCCTGGAGGCGAAAGTGGCGGAGCTGGAAGCGCGGTTGACCCCGGCAGCCTCTGAATAAACCCCGACCAATGTAGGAGCTGGCTTGCCTGCGATGGAATCACCTCGGTCCCTCTGATACGCCTGACCGCCCCTATCGCACGCAAGCCAGCGCCCCCACCTGTTCTGCGTCACTCTGCGGATACGTTCTGTAAAACCTCCCGCGTCCCGCTCGACCCCACCTCGTCTACCCTTGAAAAACCGCAGGAAGCGGTCCGCCCTTTCAAGGAATGAGCATGTCCCTCGCCATCGTCCACAGTCGCGCCCAGATCGGCGTCGAAGCCCCTGCCGTCAGCGTCGAAGTACACATGGCCAATGGTCTGCCATCGCTCACCCTGGTGGGCTTGCCGGAAACCGCCGTCAAGGAAAGCAAGGACCGCGTGCGCAGTGCCATCCTCAACTCCGCGCTGCAATACCCGTCCCGCCGCATCACCCTCAACCTCGCGCCCGCCGACCTGCCCAAGGACGGCGGGCGTTTTGACCTGGCGATAGCCCTCGGGATTCTCGCGGCGAGCGTGCAGGTGCCGACGCAGATGCTCGACGACGTGGAATGCCTGGGGGAATTGGCGCTATCGGGCGAGGTACGCGCAGTGAAAGGTGTGTTGCCGGCAGCGCTCGCGGCGCGCAAGGCCGGGCGCAGCGTGATCGTGCCCCGGGCGAATGCCGAAGAGGCTTGCCTGGCATCGGGGTTGAAGGTGATTGCGGTGGACCACCTGCTGCAGGTGGTGGCGCACCTGAATGGGCATGTGCCGATAGAGCCCTTCAAGTCTGACGGTTTGCTGTACTTGAACAAACCTTACCCGGACCTCAGCGAAGTCCAGGGCCAACTCGCCGCCAAACGCGCACTGCTGATCGCTGCGGCAGGCGCGCATAACCTGTTGTTCAGCGGCCCGCCCGGCACCGGCAAGACCTTGCTCGCCAGCCGCCTGCCGGGTTTGCTGCCGCCGCTGAGTGAGCACGAAGCGCTGGAAGTGGCAGCGATCCAATCAGTGGTCAGCCTGGCGCCCCTGAGTCATTGGCCCCATCGGCCGTTTCGCCAGCCGCACCATTCGGCCTCCGGCCCGGCGCTGGTGGGTGGAGGGTCAAAGCCGCAACCGGGGGAAATCACCTTGGCCCACCATGGCGTGCTGTTCCTGGATGAGCTGCCGGAGTTTGATCGCAAGGTGCTCGAGGTTTTGCGCGAGCCACTGGAGTCGGGGCATATCGTGATCTCCCGCGCCCGCGACCGCGTGAGTTTCCCGGCGCGCTTTCAACTGGTCGCCGCAATGAACCCCTGCCCTTGCGGTTACATGGGCGACCCCAGCGCACGCTGTCGCTGTACGCCGGAGCAGGTCCAGCGCTATCGCAACAAACTCTCCGGGCCGTTGCTGGACCGGATCGACCTGCACCTGACCGTCGCTCGCGAAATCACCGCGCTGAACCCGGCCCCGCAGCCCGGCGACAACACGTCCACCGCCTCGGCACTGGTAGCCCAGGCCCGGGACCGCCAGCAACAGCGCCAGGGCTGCGCCAATGCGTTCCTCGACCTACCGGGGTTGCGCCAGCATTGCGCGCTGTCGAGGCCGGATGAAGCCTGGCTGGAAAGCGCCTGCGAGCGCCTGACCCTGTCCCTTCGCGCGGCCCACCGCCTGCTCAAGGTCGCCCGCACGCTGGCGGATCTGGAACACACAGACAGCATCCGCCGCAGCCACATTGCCGAAGCCCTGCAATACCGCCCCTCAGCCTCCAGTCAGGTCGACAGCGCCAACGTTTAGAAGGGAAAAGTCAGCGATAAACCGGGTGTCGGCGGCACAGCGCAATCACCTGTTCACGCACCTGCAGCGCAACGCTATCGCTCTCCCCGCGTTGCAGGGCGTCCAGGACATCGCACAGCCAAGCGGCCAGTTGCTCGCACTCGAACACGCCGAAACCGCGGGTGGTGACGGCCGGCGTGCCGATGCGCAGCCCCGAGGTGACAAAGGGGGAGCGCGGATCGTTGGGCACCGAATTCTTGTTGGCGGTGATGCCGGCGTTGCTCAAGGCCGCATCGGCGTCTTTGCCGGTGTAAGGCCGGTCGGACAGGTCGATCAACATCATGTGGTTATCGGTGCCACCCGAGACAATCCTGTAACCGCGCCGCTGCAACACGGCCGCCATGGCCCGGGCATTGACCACGACCTGGGCCTGGTAGGTTTTGAACTCGGGCCTCAAGGCTTCCTTGAAGGCCACCGCCTTGGCGGCAATCTGATGCATCAACGGCCCACCCTGAACACCCGGGAACACCGCCGAATCGAGTTTTTTGTAAAACGCTGCGTCCTGGCCCTTGGACAAAATCAACCCGCCTCGCGGGCCACGCAAGGTCTTGTGCGTGGTGCTGGTGACCACGTGGGCGTGCGGCAACGGGTCCGGGTACTCGCCAGCGGCGACCAAGCCGGCGACGTGAGCCATGTCGACCCAGAAAATCGCACCGACCTTGTCGGCAATCGCCCGCATGCGCGCCCAGTCTTTGTACCGCGAGTAGGCCGAAAACCCGCCGATCAGCATCTTCGGCCGCGTTTCCACAGCGATGCGCTCCATCTCGTCGTAGTCGAGCAAGCCCGTCTGCGGGTCAAGCCCGTAAGGCACGATGTGGTAATGCCGGCCCGAGAAGTTGGAGGGATTGCCGTGGGTCAGGTGGCCACCCTGGGCCAGGTTCATGCCCATCACCGTATCGCCGGGTTTGATCAAGGCCAGGAACACCGCGGCGTTTGCCTGGGCGCCCGCATGGGGCTGCACGTTGGCGTAATCGCAGTCGAACAGGGCCTTGACCCGTTCGATGGCCAGGCGCTCGGCCACATCGACGTATTCGCAGCCGCTGTAGTAGCGCTTGCCGGGGTAGCCCTCGGCGTATTTGTTGGTCAGTACCGTGCTCTGGAGACTCATGACCAGCGGGCTGGCGTAGTTTTCGGAAGCGATCAGCTCGACATGGTCTTCCTGACGGCGCTCCTCGTTATGAATCGCCTCACACAGCTGCGGGTCGAAGCTTTCAAGTGTCAATGTTGAGTCGTACATGATGAACAGGTCCTTGCTGAAAAAGTCAGGTCGTTGACGGTTGATCGGCGCTCGGCCAGTAGTAGTCATCCGGCATGGCGCGGGCGCCGAAGATGGCCTGGCCGACGCGGACAACGGTCGCGCCTTCCTCGATGGCAATCTCGAAATCCCCGGACATGCCCATCGACAATTCCTCCAGGCTGACGCCCGCCGGGGCGTGATCGCGCAGGCGCTCGCGCAGTTCGCGCAGCCGCACAAAGCACGGGCGCACGCGGGCCACATCGGCCGAAAACAGCGCCAGCGTCATCAGCCCGCGAACGCGCAAGGCCGGGAACGCTGGCAGGGCCTGCAGAAAACCCGCGACGGCGTGCGGTTCCAGGCCGTATTTGCTGGCTTCCCCGGAGGTATTCACCTGCACGAACACATCCAGTTGGCGCCCTTCGATCTGCAGGCGACGATCCAGCGCCTCGGCCACTCGCAGGCTGTCCAGCGCCTGGAACTCACTGGCAAAGCGCGCGACCTGCTTGGCTTTGTTGGTTTGCAGGTGGCCGATCACCGACCACTGCAGATCGGCCAGATCGCTCATGGCCTGCCATTTGCGCTGGGCTTCCTGCACCTTGTTCTCACCCAGCAGCCGACAGCCCGCCGCATACGCCAGGCGCAGGTGCGCCTCGTCAAAGGTTTTGCTGACCGGCAACAGGCGCACGTTCGCCGGGTCGCGTCCGACCCGCGCACAGGCACTGGCGATACGTTGCTGTACGGCCGCCAGATTGCGCCGGAAGTCCTCCACGCTGGTGGCCTGCGGGTAACGCCCGTGACGCGCATGCAGGGTGGCGCTGGCTGGCGGTTCGGCGCGCATCATTGGGCCGCTCCCTTGGCCGCCGCCACTGCCTCGGAAGCCGGCGCACGGCGCCGTGGCAAGCGGCCGTTGAGCAACGCATACGCAGCCAACCCGATCAACAACCCCCAAAACGCGCCGCCGATCCCGAGCAGGTTGATGTTGGCGGCGCACGCCAGAAAGGTGATCAGCGCGGCTTCACGCGACCTGACGTCCGCCATCGCGTTGGCCAGGCTGGCGCCGATGGTGCCCAGCAGGGCCAAGCCGGCCAGCGTGGTGATGAATGCCGGCGGGAACGCCATGAATACGGCGGCCAGCGTTACCCCGAACACCCCGACGAGGATGTAGAACACCCCAGCGGCAACCCCGGCGACCCAGCGCTTGGACGCGTCCTCCGAGGCTTCCTTGCCTGTGCAGATGGCCGCCGTGATCGCCGCGACGTTGAACGCGTGCGAGCCGAACGGCGCCATCAGCAGCGACCCCAACCCGGTCACCGTCAGGATCGGGTTGGCGCTGGTCTTGAAACCATCGTTGCGCAGCACCAGCATGCCCGGCATGTACTGGCCCGTGAGGGTGATCAGAAACAGCGGCAGCGCCACACTGAGCAACGCATTGAGCGAAAACTCGGGCCGGGTGAATACCGGCGCCGCCAGTTGCAGGGACAGGCCCGACAAGTCCACCCGCCCCTGCACCAGCAGGAATCCCAAGCCCAGCAGCAGAATGCCGACGACCGCGTAGCGCGCAGTAAAGCGCTTGAGCCCGACGTAAGCGGCGATCAACACGCCGACCAGCACCGGGTCGAGGCTCATGCCACCAAACGCGCCGATGCCGAACTGCAGCAGAATCCCCGCCAGCATGGCCGCCGCGATGCCCGGCGGAATCAGCCGGATGACTTTTTCGAAACAGCCGGACAGCCCCAGCAGCACAAACGCAGCGGCTGAAACCATGTACGCGCCGACCGCCTCGGCGTAAGGCGTGGCAGACAGCGCGACCACCAGAAACGCCGCAGCGGGGGTCGACCAGGCGGTGATGATCGGCTCACGGCTCACCCAACTGAGAAACAGCCCGGTCACCCCCACGCCGATCGATACCGACCAGACCCACGAAGCCGTCAGCTCGGGGCTGAGCCCGGCCACCTTGGCCGCCTGGAACACCAGAATGAACGTACCGCCATAATTGACGATGACTGAAATCAGCCCGGCCACGATGGGGTGCAACAGGTCGCGCGGGCGCAGCGGCGACGGCGATATTGACGAAGACATAGGGACTTTGCTCCTTGCCAGATGAGGGGTTGAGCCTCGCGTGATGGGTCATTGGCCGGCGTGAAGGCAGTGGCACAGGTGAAAGTCTACGGATAGACTGGCCTGCTATTACCGGCCAATTCTTCAGGGCGAGGCAGACCGCATGGCAAAATCCTTCGCGCTGGAAACCCTGCAGATGCGCCTCAACGACGCGCAATTCCAGCAGTTGGGCCTGCACCAGCGCATTCAACGCGCGCTGCGCGCCTTGATCCTCGACGGCGCACTCTCGCCGGGCCTGAAGCTGCCGGCGACGCGGGTGTTGGCCACGTCGTTGGGGGTCGCGCGCGACACGGTGGAGAACGCCTACGTGCAGTTGCACCGCGATGGTTTTATCGTGCGGCGCGAGGGCTCCGGCAGTTACGTGTGCGAGGCCATCGGCACCGAATTGCGCGGTGCCTCGCGCCGCCGCATCAAGGCGCAGGCCGTCAAAACCAGCCAGGCCGCACCGGGCGCCGGCTTGAGCCTGCGCGGGCGGATGATCCTCGACAGCGGCGGCGTGAACGATCAACAGGTGATCAAGGCATTCGCCACGGGCCTGCCCGAAACCCGCTCGTTCCCGACCGATGTGTGGGAGCGCCTGCAGCGCCAGGTGATGAAGGACTATCGCAGCAGCGTGCTGTTGCACGGTGACCCGCAAGGAGCCGAGTCGTTACGCAAAGCCATCGCGACGTACTTGAACCTTGAGCGTGGGGCGAAGTGCTCGCCCGACCAGGTCCTGGTGCTGAGCAGTACGCGCCAGGCGCTGTTTCTGTGTGCGCAACTGCTGGTGGACGTCGGCAAACCGATCCTGCTGGAAAACCCGGGCTACTACGGCGCCAGGAAGGCCTTCGAAACCGCCGAGGCCAAGGTCGTGCCCATCGATGTCGATGCGGCGGGCATCCGCACCGACCTGCTGCACGCCGACCGCAGCGGCGCCCACTGCGTGTATATCACGCCGTCTCATCAATACCCGACCGGCGCCACGCTGACCCTGGAGCGGCGTCTGGAGTTGATCAACTGGGCCGCGGAAAAAGGCAAATGGGTCATCGAAGATGACTACGACAGCGAGTTCCACTACGAAGGCAAACCCACGGCCTGCGTGCAGGGCCTGGACAAGTACCAGCGCACGCTGTACCTCGGCACCTTCAGCAAGACCCTGTTCCCCGGCCTGCGCATGGGCTACATGGTGCTGCCCCCGGAACTGGTCAAGGCCTTCACCTATGCGCGCAGCATGATGGACGGCCACACTCCGCAAATCCTGCAACTGACGCTGGCGCGCTTCATGGAGGACGGGCATTACAACGCCCATGTCCGGGCGATGCGCAAACTCTACGCCGGGCGCCAAGCCATCATGCTCGACGCCATCGGCAAGTACCTCGGCGATGTGGTCACGGCATGCCGGCCCCAGGGTGGGCTGCAAATCCCTTGCGTGCTGCATGAGGGGTGGTCGGAAGAAAAAACCATCCGCCAGGCCGCCAGCGCGGGTGTGCAACTGTCCGGCCTCAGTCGGTTGTATGCCGGTGCGGCCACGCAACAGGGATGGTTATTGGGCTACTCGTCCTTGACCGCCCATGAAATCGAAACCGCCATGCAGCGCCTGGCTAACGCGCTCAAGGCACGCTAGCCGTTCCAGGCGCGCCTTCAACGAAACCGATCGACCTCTTGGCGCAAGCCTGCCGCCAGCGTCTCCAGCTCCTTGGCGGTAATCGCCAGGTTCGACACCACTTCGCGTTGCTCGCTGTTGGCCAGCGCAATGCTCTGCAGGTTGCTGCTCAGCAACGTCGCCGTGCTGCTCTGCTCCTGGGTGGCGGTGGTGATCGCGGCGAATTGCTGCCCGGCCGAGCGGCTCTGCTCGTCGATGCGTGCCAGGGCCGACGCCACGTCGGCGTTGCGTGACAGGCCTTCCTGCATCAGCGTATTGCCCTGTTCCATGGTGCTGATGGCGTTACCGGTTTCCTGCTGGATGCTTAGGATCATCCCGGAAATTTCATCGGTGGCCTGGCGAGTGCGCGAGGCCAGGTTGCGCACTTCGTCGGCGACCACCGCAAACCCACGGCCCTGCTCGCCGGCGCGGGCGGCTTCGATGGCGGCATTGAGCGCCAGCAGGTTGGTCTGTTCGGCGATCGAAGTGATCACGCCAACGATCCCGCCGATTTCCTGGGAACGCTGGCCCAAGGTGTTGATCACCGTGGCCGTGCTGTTCAGGGCGGTGGCGATGTGTTCCAGGGACGACGACGCCTCCTGCATCGAGTTGCGGCCGATGCGGGTCTGCTGCGCGTTTTCCTGGGCCAGGCGCTCGGTGTTGCCCATGTTGTCGGCGATGTTCAGCGAAGTGGCGCTGAATTCCTCCACCGCGCCGGCCATGCTGGTGATTTCGCCGGACTGCTGCTCCATGCCTTCATAGGCACCGCCGGACAAACCGGACAACGCCTGCGCCCGGCCGTTGACCTCTTCGGCGGCCCTGCGGATGTGCGACACCATGGTCGACAGCGCTTCCCCCATCTGGTTGAAGCTGCGCGCCAGTTGGCCGATCTCGTCATGGCTCGACACGTTCAGGCGTGCGCTCAAGTCACCGCCGCCCAAGGCTTCGGCCTGGCGTACCAAGTCGCTCAATGGCGCCAGTTTGCTGCGCAACAACCACACCGTTGCGCCCACCGCCAGCAGCATCGCCAGCATGCTGCCGATCACCAGGCGAATGCCCACCGACCACGTGACCGCGCGGATCTCGGCTTTCGGCATGCTCGCCACCACCGACCAGGGGCCGCCGGCAAACGGCACCGAGACGCTGTAGAAATCTTCCTGCTTGTCGCTCCAGAAGCGGCCCTTGCCGGGCGCCTTGGCCAGGTCCAGCATCACCGGCACAGCCTGGTCCGGCGCCTGCACCCCGGCCGGCGGTACCAGCCAGTGTTTCTGCTCATCCAGCAGCGCCAGCGAACCGGTCTGGCCGATGCGGAAGCGCTTGAGGTTGGCGAACTGGGCATTCTGCTCATCGGTGTAGTCGAAGCCGATGAACAGCACCGCGATGACTTTGCCGCTGGCGTCGCGCACCGGGCTGTACTGGGTCATGTAGGAGCGATCGAACAGCACGGCGCGGCCGATGTACGTCTGCCCGCCGACCACCCGCGAGTAGGCCGGCCCCTGGCGATCCAGCACTGTGCCGATGGCACGGCTGCCGTCCTGCTTGGTCAAGGACGTGCTGATGCGGATAAAGTCGTCGCCGCTGCGCACGAACACCGTGGCCACGCCGCCGGATATCTGCTTGAACTCGTCGACGTCACCGAAGTTGTTGTTCAGCAGCGCCTTGCCCAGGTACAGGCTCGGGGTCTGCACGCCGGCCACGGCGACCGGCTGATCCGCCTGCACACTCAAGCCGGCGCCGAAGCGTTTTTCAAACAGCCCGCTCAAGCGCTGAGTGCTCTCGCGCAAGGTGCCGTGGAAGGTACTGAGTTGATCGGCCAGCAGCCGCGCCTCGCTGGCCAGATGTTCTTCCCGGGTATCGAGGTTGGCGGAGTCGAGGGAACGCAAGGCAAAAACCGTACTGCCGCTGATGACGACAGCCAGAATCACGGCTAACGCGAGGCCTAGCTGGGAGGCGATCCGAGCACGAGGTTGAGACATGACAGCTCCTGGCCGAGGCCTGGATCATCCTGATCTCATAGCGTTGCTCGGCAAATTATCTGGTGAGATTCGTTGGTGCACGATAGTTCCAACACCCCTACTTCGGCGGCGCCGGGCAATACTTGAGCGAAGTGCAGGGGTATCACGCAAACGATTGCTCTCTCACGCTGAAGCGATTCAATCGAGACGCTCGACGACAGGCAACACCATGGCCTGCACTTCGCCCTGCAGAAACTCCGCCAGCCGGCGCAGACGCTCGCCGCCCGGGCGGGTTTTCGGCCACACCAGGTAATAATTTTCCCCACTGGCGACGGCGGTCGGCCACGGCAGGCTCAAGCGCCCCTGGGCCACGTCTTCGGCGACCATCAGCAGATCGCCCATGGACACGCCGTAACCCCGGGCGGCGGCGATCATGCCCAGCTCCAGGGTATCGAACACCTGCCCGCCCTTGAGCGACACCTGGGCGGACAGCCCCATGCGCTCCAACCAGTTACGCCAGTCGCGGCGGTCGGGTGTGGGGTGCAGCAACTCGGCGCTGGCCAGGCGATTGACGTCCCACGGGCCGTCGCTCAACAAATTGGGCGCGCCGACTGGAATCAACAGTTCCGGGAACAGATAACTGGCTTCCCAATCCGCCGGAAAGTGCCCGTCGCTCAACAACACCGCGCAGTCAAAAGGCTCCTGGTTGAAGTCGACTTCATCCACGCTCATCCACGCGCTGGTGAGCTGCACTTCATTGCCCGGCTGCAAATGCCGGAAACGACTGAGCCGCGCCAACAGCCAGCGCATGGTCAGGGTCGAGGGTGCCTTCATGCGCAAGATGTCATCTTCGGCGTTCAAGGTATGACAGGCCCGCTCCAGCGCGGCAAAGCCCTCGCGCACCCCGGGCAGCAACAGGCGTGCGGCCTCGGTGAGCTGCAGGTTGCGCCCGCTGCGCAGGAACAGGCGGCAGGCGAAATGCTCTTCGAGGGTGCGGATATGCCGGCTCACCGCACTTTGGGTGATGGACAGCTCCTGCGCCGCACGGGTGAAGGAATTGTGTCGGGAAGCGGCCTCAAAAGCCCGTAGCGCATAAAGCGGAGGAAGACGACGAGACATAAGGAAAGCTCCGACAGCACGATGCTGAAACCCTACCAGAATCAATCAGGCATGAGTTTTAATCATGCGACCAATCGCTTTTATCCCTTTGTGCAATGAGCTGAGAGCGCCGAGAATCGACGCTCTCCCCCTCCTCCGAAAATTTGAGCGTGATGATCATGCAACATCCGGCACGTACCGAACTCTGGGCCATTCTGCGGCTGTCAGGGCCGTTGATTGCCTCACAGTTGGCGCACATGCTGATGGTGCTGACCGACACCCTGATGATGGCCCGCCTGAGCCCCGAGGCCCTGGCCGGCGGTGGCCTGGGCGCGGCGAGCTACTCGTTCGTGGCGATTTTCTGCATCGGCGTGATTGCTGCCGTGGGCACCCTGGTCGCCATCCGCCACGGCGCGGGCGATATCGACGGCGCCACCCGCCTGACCCAGGCCGGGCTGTGGCTCGCCTGGCTGATGGCCTTGGCGGCGGCGCTGCTGCTGTGGAACCTCAAGCCGGTGCTGCTGATGTTCGGTCAGACCGAAACCAACGTGGACGCGGCGGGGCAATTCCTTACGATCCTGCCGTTCGCCCTGCCCGGCTACCTGAGTTTCATGGCCCTGCGCGGCTTCACCAGCGCGATCGGCAAGGCCACACCGGTGATGGTGATCAGTCTCGGCGGCACAGTGGTCAACTACCTGCTCAACCACGCGTTGATCGAGGGCATGTTCGGCCTGCCGAAACTCGGCTTGATGGGCATCGGCCTGGTCACGGCCATCGTCGCCAATGGCATGGCGCTGGCACTGATGGCGTACATCCGCAGCAACCGCGCGTACTCGGCCTACCCGCTGAGCGCAGGCCTGTTGCGTCTGAACACCCACTACTTGCGCGAGCTGTGGCGGCTGGGCCTGCCGATTGGCGGCACCTACGCGGTGGAAGTCGGGTTGTTTGCCTTCGCCGCGCTGTGCATGGGCACCATGGGCAGTACGCAATTGGCGGCGCATCAGATCGCGCTGCAAATCGTCTCGGTGGCGTTCATGGTGCCGGCGGGGATGTCCTACGCGGTGACCATGCGTATCGGCCAGCACTATGGCGCCGGGCAACTGCTGCAGGCGCGCATGGCGGGGCGTGTCGGTATCGGCTTTGGCGCGGCGGTGATGTTGGGATTTGCCGCGGTGCTGTGGCTGTATTCCGATCCGCTGGTCGGGCTGTTCCTCGACCATAACGACCCGGCATTCCACGAGGTGATCGTGCTCGCCGTCAGCCTGCTGGCCGTGGCGGCCTGGTTCGAGCTGTTCGACGGCGTGCAGACCATCGCCATGGGCTGCATCCGTGGGCTCAAGGACGCCAAGACCACCTTCCTGGTGGGCCTGGGTTGCTATTGGCTGATCGGTGCGCCAGCGGCCTGGTGGATGGCCTTCACCCTGGGCTGGGGGCCGACCGGGGTGTGGTGGGGCCTGGCGCTGGGCTTGGCCTGTGCGGCGATCAGCCTGACCTGTGCGTTCGAGGCGAAGATGAAGCGCATGATTCGGCAGGAGCCAGACGCTCAACGCTCATTCCATGCCGCGCAGACCGACTAGAAGTCTTGCACGGTTGAAATGTGGGGGTGGGTTGGCAAGAAAAGGATGAGCTAGCCCAATAAAGCCTGCTGGTCCTTGCCGAACGTCAGGTAGTCCACCAACTCCGGCAATGGCAGCGGTTTGCTGATCAGGTAACCCTGGGCCTGGTCGCAACCGAACAAACGTAACAGCGCCAGTTGTTCCGCGGTTTCCACGCCTTCGGCCACCACTTCCAGGTTGAGGTTGTGGGCCAGGTTGATCATGGCGTGGACCAGCTTGCGGTTTTCTTCACGCTCTTCCATGCCGCCGACGAAACTCTTGTCGATCTTCAACAAGGCAATCGGCAGGCTGTTGAGGTGGACGAACGATGAGAAGCCGGTGCCGAAGTCGTCGAGGGAAAAGCGCACACCGAGGCGACCGAGGGCGTCCATGGTCTGCTTGACCAGGTCACTGCGGCGCATCACGGCGGTTTCGGTCAGCTCGAATTCCAGCCACTGCGCATCCACCCCGCGCTCGACAATCAGCCGGCTGAGGGTCGAGAGCAGTTGGCTGTCCTGGAACTGGCGGAACGACAGGTTGACCGCCATATGCAGCGGCGGCAGGCCGCGTTCGCGCAGGTCTTGCATGTCGCGCAGGGCCCGGGAGATCACCCAGTAACCCAGCGGTACGATCAACCCACTCTGTTCGGCCAGCGGCACGAATTCGCTGGGCGGCAACAGGCCGCGCTCGCCATGGCGCCAGCGCACCAGGGCTTCGAGGCCGACGATATGGCCGTCGTCCAGGTCGAGGCGCGGCTGGTAGTGCAGTTCCAGTTCGTCGCGACGCAGCGCGCGACGCAATTCGCTTTCCAGGTCGGCCAGGCTGCGGGCGTTGCGGTTGATGCGTTCGTTGAAGATATGAAAGGTGCAGCCCTGGGTGCTTTTGGCTTGCTGCATGGCGATATGGGCATGCCACATCAACGGGTCGGCGCCGGCACGCGCGCGGGCATGCGCGACGCCCAGGCTGCAACCGATCAGCAGGCTCTCGCCATCCACCCAATACGGTTCGGCCATGGCTTCGGTGATGCGCTCGGCCATCCATTCGGCACGCTGGGGCGCGCGGCGGGTGTCGATCAGCAAGGCAAACTCATCGCTGCCCAGGCGCGCCAGTTGGTCGCCGGCTTCGAGCTGGCTCTTGAGCCGCGAGACCACTTGCAGGATCAGCCGGTCGCCGGCCTGGTGGCCGAGGGCATCGTTGGCGTGGCGGAAGTTGTCGAGGTCCAGGTGGCCCAGGGCCAGGCCGCGCCCTTCGTTGTCTGCCAGGCGTGCGGCCAACAGGGTCTGGAAGCCCTGGCGGTTGGCGATACCGGTCAGCGGGTCTTGTTCGGCCAGGCGCTGCAAGGTGTTTTCCAGCACGCCACGTTCGCGCACATGGCGCAGGCAGCGGCGCAGGGTGTCGGCGTCCATGGCAAGACGGATCAGCCAGTCACTGACTCCCAGGGGCGCCACCAACGGCTCCTGTTCCAGCAACAACACGCACGGCAAGCTGCAACGGCCCGGGCCGGGTTGCAGGTTGGGCGTGGTCAACAGCACGGCGCTGTGGTCGTCATCGAACAGACGACTCACCGAGTCCCAGTTGGGCGCGCTGATCAGCACAGCCCCGTCGCCCATCGGCACCAGGCACTCGCGCAACAATGCTGCCCACTCAGGCGTATCGGCCAGTAGCAGCAAACGCAAGGGTTCGACAGGCGTGGACAAGCTAGCTCCCTAGACTCTGCAAGATTTCGTTGGCGGCAAGTATTATGACGTCAGGTCGAGCATTCACAAATGATAAAAGTTATCAAATACGAGCAGTACGCACAAAAGTCGCAAATACCCCCACATCCTGCGGCAAAGTAGCAAAAGCGGCAAATTTAGATCGAGTGGTACGTCACACCGTCGATCCAAGGCAGCAGAATCTCACCAGCCTGTTAAAATGCCCGCCCTTTTGAACAACGACTCCCTGAACTCTGTATGTCCCGACTCAATCCCCGGCAGCAAGAAGCCGTGAACTACGTCGGCGGCCCTCTATTGGTGCTCGCCGGTGCTGGCTCCGGCAAGACCAGCGTGATCACCCGCAAGATCGCGCACCTGATCCAGAACTGCGGCATCCGCGCCCAGTACATCGTCGCCATGACCTTTACCAATAAGGCGGCGCGGGAAATGAAAGAGCGGGTCGGCACCCTGCTCAAGGGTGGCGAAGGCCGCGGCCTCACGGTGTGTACGTTCCACAACCTGGGGCTGAACATCATCCGCAAGGAGCATGCGCGGCTGGGCTACAAGCCGGGTTTCTCGATCTTCGACGAGACCGACGTCAAAGCCCTGATGACCGACATCATGCAGAAGGAATACGCGGGCGACGACGGCGTCGACGAGATCAAGAACATGATCGGCGCCTGGAAAAACGACCTGGTCCTGCCGCCCGAAGCCCTGGAAAACGCGCGCAACCCCAAGGAACAGACCGCCGCCATCGTCTACACCCACTACCAGCGCACGCTCAAGGCGTTCAACGCGGTGGACTTCGACGACCTGATCCTGCTGCCGGTGAAGCTGTTCCAGGAACACGCCGACATCCTCGAGAAGTGGCAGAACAAGGTACGTTACCTGCTGGTGGACGAATACCAGGACACCAACGCCAGCCAGTACCTGCTGGTGAAGTTGCTGATCGGCAAGCGCAACCAGTTCACCGTGGTGGGCGACGACGACCAGTCGATCTACGCCTGGCGCGGCGCCCGCCCGGAAAACCTGATGCTGCTCAAGGACGACTATCCGTCCCTGAAAGTGGTGATGCTGGAACAGAACTACCGCTCCACCAGCCGCATCCTGCGCTGCGCCAACGTGCTGATCTCGAACAACCCCCACGAGTTTGAAAAACAACTGTGGAGCGAGATGGGCCATGGCGACGAGATCCGCGTGATCCGCTGCCGCAACGAAGACGCCGAAGCCGAGCGCGTGGCCGTGGAAATCCTCAGCCTGCACCTGCGTACCGACCGGCCCTACAGCGACTTCGCGATCCTCTATCGCGGCAACTACCAGGCCAAGCTGATCGAGCTGAAACTGCAGCACCATCAGGTGCCGTATCGTCTGTCCGGCGGCAACAGCTTTTTCGGACGCCAGGAAGTCAAAGACCTGATGGCCTACTTCCGCCTGATCGTCAACCCGGACGACGACAACGCCTTCTTGCGCGTGATCAACGTACCGCGTCGGGAAATCGGCTCGACCACCCTGGAAAAACTCGGCAACTACGCCACCGAACGCAAGATCTCGATGTACGCCGCCACCGACGAAATCGGCCTGGGCGAACACCTGGACACGCGCTTCACCGATCGCCTGTCGCGCTTCAAGCGCTTCATGGACAAAGTGCGCGAGCAATGCGCCGGTGAAGACCCGATCAGCGCCCTGCGCAGCATGGTCATGGACATCGACTATGAAAACTGGCTGCGCACCAACAGTTCCAGCGACAAGGCCGCGGATTACCGCATGGGCAACGTCTGGTTCCTGATCGAAGCGTTGAAGAACACCCTGGAAAAAGACGAAGACGGCGAAATGACCGTCGAAGACGCCATCGGCAAGCTGGTGCTGCGCGACATGCTCGAGCGCCAGCAAGAAGAGGAAGACGGCGCCGAAGGTGTACAGATGATGACCTTGCATGCGTCCAAGGGCCTGGAATTTCCCTACGTGTTCATCATGGGCATGGAAGAGGAAATCCTCCCGCACCGCTCCAGCATCGAAGCCGACACCATCGAGGAAGAACGGCGCCTGGCCTACGTGGGCATTACCCGCGCACGCCAGACATTGGCCTTCACCTTTGCCGCCAAGCGCAAGCAATACGGCGAAATCATCGATTGCGCCCCCAGCCGGTTCCTCGACGAACTGCCGCCGGACGACCTGGCCTGGGAAGGCAACGACGACACCCCGACCGAGGTCAAGGCCGTTCGCGGCAACACCGCCCTGGCGGATATTCGCGCGATGTTAAAGCGCTAGAATTGACTATTTTTTAATCTACTTTCGGCGCACCGTGCGCCATTAGAGGAAGCGTTCCGTGGAAGCACTGCACAAGAAAATTCGCGAAGAAGGCGTCGTGCTTTCCGATCAGGTACTCAAAGTCGACGCCTTTCTGAACCATCAGATCGACCCGGCGCTGATGAAACTGATCGGCGACGAATTCGCCGCGCTGTTCAAGGATTCGGGGATCACCAAGATCGTCACCATCGAAGCCTCGGGGATCGCCCCGGCAATCATGACCGGCCTGAACCTCGGCGTGCCGGTGATCTTCGCCCGTAAGCAACAGTCCCTGACCCTGACCGAAAACCTGCTGTCGGCAACGGTGTATTCCTTCACCAAGAAAGTCGAAAGCACCGTAGCGATCTCGCCGCGCCACCTGACCAGCAGCGACCGCGTGCTGATCATCGATGACTTCCTGGCCAACGGAAAGGCGTCCCAGGCGCTGATCTCGATCATCAAGCAGGCCGGCGCCACCGTTGCCGGCCTGGGGATCGTGATCGAGAAGTCGTTCCAGGGCGGGCGGGCCGAGCTGGATGCGCAGGGTTATCGGGTTGAGTCGCTGGCGCGCGTGAAGTCGCTGAGCGGCGGTGTCGTCACCTTCATCGAGTAATCGCTGACGGAACCCGGTTAAACATGTGGGAGGGGCGGTGCGACGATTCGACTTGCCCCCTCCTACATTTAGTGCGCGGTGGCCTGGAGGCCGGCGAGCAACAGCCGCTGATACACGTCCTCTTTGAGCCCTTCCGGCTGGTCCAACCCCATCCGCTTCAGATGCTCGGGAAACGCCTCCGGCTCCGGTGCATCCAGCGCCGCCTTGCCCAGGTCGAAAATCTCGCTCAGCTTGAATTTGCTCTTGAGCCAGTTCAACCCCCGCAACAGGTCCCGTTCGACATCCGTGAAGTCGGTGCCCAGCGGATACTCCGGAAACAACCGGCGATGCCGGGCCTGAAGGCTCTGGAGCCGCTGCGGAGTGTTGTCGGTAAAGCGCGGGTCCAGCTGGAAATCCCGGGGTAGTTTGCCGGCCTCTTGCGCCTGCTCGATCAAGTCGCCCTGGAACCTGGAGTCGGTGATGTTGAGCAACGCCTCAATTACCTTGGCATCGGTCTGACCGCGCAAGTCGGCAATTCCGTATTCGGTGATGACAATGTCCCGCAGGTGCCGTGGGATCGTGCAATGGCCGTACTCCCACACGATATTGGAACTGACCTCCCCCGCCGCTTCGCGCCAGCTGCGCAACATCAGGATCGCGCGCGCACCTTCCAGCGCGTGGGCCTGGGCAACAAAATTGTACTGCCCGCCCACGCCACTGAGCACGTGGCCACCTTCCAGTTGGTCGGCAACCCCGGCGCCGAGCAAGGTCACCACGATCGCGCTGTTGATGAACCGCGCATCCAGACGCTGCAAACGCTTGAGTTCTTCCTGTCCGTACAGCTCGTTGATGTAGCTGATGCGCGTCATGTTGAACGCCTGACGCTTGGCGAGGGTCATGTCTTGCAAGCGTTGGTAAAAACTACGCGGGCCAACGAAAAAACCGCCATGGATCGAAATGCCGTCGGGCTGGGCCGCATCATCGAGCAGGCCGGCATTTGCCTGTTCCTGCGTCGCCACATCCGGGTAGACCTTGCGCCGCACAATCCCCGCATCCGCCAGCACCAGCAGGCCGTTGACGAACATTTCGCTGCAACCATAAAGGCCTTTGGCAAACGGCTCGACGCCCCCTTCGCGGCTGATCAGCGCCGCCCAGCGGTACACATCGAGGTCGGTCAGCAGCAGCCGATAGGCTTCGTTATCGGCCTGGCGCGCAAGCAAGGCGGCGGTCAGCGCATCGCCCATCGAACCGATACCGATCTGCAAGGTGCCGCCATCGCGTACCAGGGTACTGGCATGCAGGCCGATAAAATGGTCCTGGAAACCCACCGGCATATTCGGTGTGGAGAACAGCGTGCTGCTGTCCTTTTCATCGAGCAGGTAGTCGAACGCATCCATGCCCAACTCCGAATCCCCCGGCATGTAGGGCAAATCGGTGTGGACCTGGCCGACCATCAGCACGGTTTCCCCGGCGGCGCGACGCTTGGCGATCATCGGCAGCAGGTCGAGGGTGACATCGGGGTTGCAGCTCAGGCTCAGCCGGTCGGGGTGCTCGGCGCTGCTGGCCACCAACTGCGCCACCAGGTTCAGGCCGGCGGCGTAGATATCGCGCGCGGCATGGCTGTAGTTGCTGCTGACGTAGTCCTGTTGCGCGGATTGGCTGTGAAGCAGGCTACCGGGCTGCATGAAAAATTGCTGGACGTGGATATTCGCCGGCAGGCTGTCCTTGTGCAGATCGGCGAGATAATCCAGCTCGGGATAATCGCCAAATACCCGCTCGGTAAACGGTTCCAGGAAGCGCTTCTGCAAGCCATCGCCCAGCGCCGGGCGACCCAGGCTCAAGGCGGTGTAAATCGTCAGCGCCCGCTCCGGCAGCTTGGCGATACGTCGGTACAGCGCGTTGACGAACAGATTGGGCTTGCCCAGGCCCAGGGGCAGGCCCATGTGGATATGCGCTGGCAAGCGCGCGAGTACGTCGTCAACGGCTTGCTCGATTGAACATAACTGCACCATCCGACCCTCCTGAACATTTCATGACTAGGGGTTGGATAGAGAGTGGCCCGTCTTGGTTGCAAAGAACAGCCTCAACCCTCGATCGCAGGCACAAAAAAGCCGCTCGTAAGCGGCATTTTTGACGAAGATCGCTGGATTACAACCCGGACATCTTCTTGATCGCGCCTTTCAGATCAGCATCCGTGCAATCAGCACAGGTGCCTTTTGGCGGCATGGCATTGATACCCGTGATCGCCTTGGCCAGGATGCCGTCGAGGCCGCCCTGGTGGTCGGCGCGGTCTTTCCAGGCGGCGGTGTCGCCGATTTTCGGAGCACCCAACAGGCCGGTTCCGTGGCATGCATTGCAGTGCTTGGCAATGATCTCATCCGGTGTTTTCGCACCGCCGCCGCCGCCCGCTGTTGCGGCGACTTCCATCCCCTTGCACTCCTGCCCCTGCACACACACTTGGCCAACAGGCTCCAAGCGCTTGGCAATGTCATCATTGGTCGCAGCTTGAGCGCTGACAGCCCATAGGGCCAGTACGGTTGCTGGTGCAGCCAGCATTTTCATAATTAGGTTCACGCGTTCACCCTCAATGGTGGCTATTCACGCCTGCGGCCACGGTTTCGCAGGCGGCGAAAGTATAACGGTTAGCCCGCCTGGCTGAAACAACCCTATTAAGCAAAGGGAGATTCAGTCTCACGGAATACGCTGCGGGAGTCTCTGCAATGCTGGCAGGACGCCTCTTCTGTCAAAAGTTCGCGGGCGTGGCTGCGCTGATTAGTCGCGCCGGCACCTCGAACGGATTACGAAAACGATGGGGCTTGGTGCTTTCAAAGTAGTAGCTATCGCCAGCTTCGAGCACAAAAGTTTCAAGACCGACGACCAATTCCAGGCGACCCTCCACCAGAATCCCGGTTTCTTCGCCTTCGTGGGTGAGCATTTCTTCGCCAGTATCGGCGCCAGGCGGGTAAATTTCGTTGAGAAACGTGATCGCCCGGCTCGGATGTGCGCGACCCACCAGTTTCATGGTGACGGCGCCGTCGGAGATATCAATCAGCTCGTTGGCTTTATAGACGACCTGGGTCGGTATTTCCTGGAGGATTTCCTCGGAAAAGAACTCGACCATCGACATGGGAATGCCGCCCAGCACCTTGCGCAAGGAACTGATGGAAGGGCTGACACTGTTTTTTTCGATCATCGAAATGGTGCTGTTGGTGACACCCGCACGCTTGGCGAGCTCGCGCTGGGAAAGACCCTTCAGTTTACGGATGGATTGCAGTCGTTCGCCGACGTCCAATGCGGGAGCCTCCTAGGATTCAGGCTTTGTTGTAATTGAGCGTTATCATGGCGACAGCGTTCAGTATTTACAACACTTGGGCCTAAATCCTCCCCCGCACCGTTCGTAGAGGCCGATCAAGCCCCGGAATAGAGCCTTGGCACGCGGCGCAGGTTGCAGAAGATCTGGTAGGGGATGGTCTCGGCGGCGGCCGCGACGTCACTGGCGAGGATGTTCTTGCCCCACAGCTCCACGGTGGAACCGAGGCCGGCCTGGGGCACGTCGGTGAGGTCGACGCATAGCATGTCCATGGACACGCGGCCGAGCAACTGGCTGCGCTGCCCCGCCACCAGCACCGGCGTGCCGGTGGGGGCGTGACGTGGATAACCGTCGGCATAACCCATAGCAACCACGCCGATCCGCATCGGTTTCGGCGTGATGAATTTGGCACCGTAGCCCACCGGCTCGCCGGCCGGCAGTTCGCGCACGCAGATGACTTTCGATTCCAGGGTCATTACCGGCTGCAAGCGCGCGGCGATGGCCTGGTCTTCACCAAACGGCGTCGTACCGTACAGCATGATGCCGGGGCGTACCCAGTCGCTGGGCACCTTCGGCCAGCCCATCACCGCCGGCGAATTGCGCAGGCTGACCTCGGCCGACAGCCCCTGGCGCGCCGCTTCGAACACCGCCACTTGTTCATTGCTGCGCACGCAATCGAGCTCATCGGCGCGGGCGAAGTGGCTCATCAATACGATCTTCGCCACCTTACCGCTGGCGAGCAGGCGCTGGTACGCCTCGTGGTAGTCCTTGGGATGCAGGCCGACGCGGTGCATGCCCGAGTCCAGTTTGAGCCACACGGTGAGGGGCTTGCGCAAGGCCGCCTGCTCGATGGCCTCCAGTTGCCACAGCGAATGCACCACGCACCAGAAATCATGCTCGACGATCAGCGGCAGCTCGTCGGCTTCGAAAAAACCTTCCAGCAGCAATACCGGCGCGCGGATACCGGCAGCCCGCAGCTCCAGTGCTTCCTCGATACAGGCCACGGCAAAACCATCGGCCTCGGCTTCCAGCGCCTGGGCCACGCGCACCGCGCCATGGCCGTAGGCATCGGCCTTGATCACAGCGAGGGCCTTGGCCCCCGTGACTTCACGGGCCAATTGGTAATTGTGGCGCAGGGCTTGGAGGTCGATCAGGGCACGGGCAGGACGCATGGCGGCAGGCTTCTAGGCGGCAGAGTGAAAAAAACCGGCACCGACCAACCGCATCGGTACCGGGAGAGGGATCGTTGCTTCTTAAGGCAGGGCGGCCACGACGGACAGCTCCACCAGGATTTGCGGCTCGCACAGTTTCGCTTCAACCGTGGCGCGGGCCGGGGCGACGCCTTTGGGCAGCCATGCGTCCCACACCGCGTTCATGCCGGCGAAGTCGGCGTCGATGTCTTTGAGGTAGATCGTCACCGACAGCAACTTGCTTTTGTCGGTGCCGGCCAAGTCCAGCAAACGCTCGATATTGGCCAGGGTTTCACGGGTCTGTTGTTCAATCCCGGCACTCAGGTCGTCGCCGACTTGCCCTGCCAGGTACACGGTGCCGCCGTGGGCAACGATCTGGCTCATGCGCTCATTGGTGAGCTGGCGCTGGATTGACATGTTTTGCAGACTCCTGGTGGTTGCCATAACGGGAAATATCGAGGCCTTCGGCACTGATCTGCGGCGTTTTCTTGGCCATCAGGTCAGCCAGCAAACGACCGGAGCCGCACGCCATGGTCCAACCGAGGGTGCCATGGCCGGTGTTCAGGAACAGATTCTTGAACGGGGTGGCGCCGACAATCGGCGTACCGTCCGGTGTGGTCGGACGCAGGCCGGTCCAAAAGATCGCTTCGGTCAGATTGCCGCCCTGAGGATAAAGGTCGTTGACGATCATCTCCAGGGTTTCGCGCCGACGTGGGTTCAGCGACAGGTCAAAACCGGCGATTTCAGCCATGCCGCCGACACGGATGCGGTTGTCGAAACGGGTGATCGCGACCTTGTAGGTCTCGTCGAGAATGGTCGACGTCGGCGCCATCGCCGGGTTGGTGATCGGCACGGTCAGCGAGTAGCCCTTGAGCGGGTACACCGGCGCCTTGATCCCCAGCGGCTTGAGCAACTGCGGCGAATAACTGCCGAGGGCCAGGACGTAGCGGTCGGCGGTTTCCAGCTTGCCGTCGATCCACACACCGTTGATGCGATCACCGGCGTGGTCGAGGCGCTGGATGTCCTGTTCGAAACGGAATTCCACGCCCAACTGCTTGCACATGTCGGCCAGGCGCGTGGTGAACATCTGGCAGTCGCCGGTCTGGTCGTTCGGCAGGCGCAGGGCACCGGCGAGGATGTCGGTGACACTGGCCAGGGCCGGTTCGACGCGGGCGATGCCGGCACGATCAAGCAATTCGAACGGCACGCCGGACTCTTTCAACACGGCGATATCTTTGGCAGCGCCATCGAGCTGGGCCTGGGTGCGGAACAGTTGAGTCGTACCGAGGCTGCGGCCTTCGTAGGCAATGCCGGTTTCAGCGCGCAGTTCGTCGAGGCAATCGCGGCTGTACTCGGACAGGCGGACCATGCGCTCCTTGTTCACCGCATACCGGCTGGCGGTGCAGTTGCGCAGCATCTGCGCCATCCACAGGTATTGGTTGATATCGGCGGTGGCCTTGATCGCCAGCGGCGCGTGGCGTTGCAGCAGCCACTTGATGGCCTTGAGCGGCACACCCGGCGCGGCCCATGGCGAGGCGTAGCCTGGAGAGACCTGGCCGGCGTTGGCGAAACTGGTTTCCATGGCCGCGGCTGGCTGGCGGTCGACCACGACCACCTCAAAACCGGCTCGCGCCAAATAGTAGGCACTGGTCACACCAATGACGCCGCTACCCAAGACCAGAACGCGCATTTTTATATCCTCATCGCGGCTTGACCGCCGACGTGTGTTGTTCGAGCAATGATGTGAGCAGTATAAAAAGCAATCACCAGTGCATTTCACTATATAAATGCCTATATTTGGCGACAATTCTTGGCAACAACCCTTTTCACAGAGGCGTATCCCCTATGCGTACCAACACCCAGACCAAACGGGAGCTGGACAAGATCGACCGGAACATCTTGCGCATCCTACAAGCCGACGGGCGCATTTCGTTCACGGAGCTGGGGGAAAAGGTCGGACTGTCGACCACCCCCTGCACCGAGCGCGTGCGCCGCCTTGAGCGTGAAGGGATCATCATGGGCTACAACGCACGCCTCAACCCCCAGCATTTGAAGGCGAGTTTGCTGGTATTTGTCGAGATCAGCCTCGACTACAAATCCGGCGACACCTTCGAAGAATTCCGCCGCGCCGTGCTGAAATTGCCCCATGTGCTGGAGTGCCACTTGGTCTCGGGGGACTTCGACTACCTGGTGAAAGCGCGGATTTCCGAGATGGCCTCGTACCGCAAACTGCTCGGCGACATCCTGCTCAAACTGCCCCATGTGCGGGAGTCCAAGAGCTATATCGTGATGGAAGAGGTGAAAGAGAGCCTCAATCTGCCCATCCCCGACTGACTGACACAACCGGGCCAATGTGGGCGGGGGCTTGCTTGCTCCCACATTTAGACCAGCACCTGCCGGGTACTCGCCATGTATTCCTGGATCTGCTTCTCCACCCGCGGGTGAATCAGCTCCACCGGCCGCCGTCCATTGGGGCACGGCAAGGTCTTTGTGGTGCCGAAAAGCCTACAGATCAGCGGGCGCTCGTCATACACCGTGCAGCCATTGGGCCCCAGGTGTACGCAGTTCAACTCGTCCATGGCGGCTTCCTGTTCGGCAGCGGTCTTACGCGGCAGGCGCGACATTTCCTCGGGTGAAGTCGTCACCGGCCCACAGCAATCGTGGCAACCGGGGACGCACTCGAACGAGGGAATCTGTCGGCGCAATGCGCTGATTTTCTGACTGTTGCAACTCATCGAAACACGTACCGAACGGCGAATAGGTGTGGATTCTGCCGCAAAACCCCGCAGTGAGACAGCTTCGTCCGACCGCTGTATCCTGCGTCAAATTTTCCAAACGGGGATGTTCCCATGACTGCCAGCGCCCGGCACACCGCTTCCTACTACGCCGCCAGCAGCCTGCCGCAACCCGACTATCCGGCGTTGGCCGGCGAAACGGTGGCCGACGTGTGCGTGATCGGCGGCGGTTTTTCCGGGCTCAACACCGCGCTGGAACTGGCCGAACGCGGGTTCAGCGTGGTGCTGCTGGAAGCGCGCAAGATCGCCTGGGGCGCCAGCGGGCGCAATGGCGGCCAGCTGATCCGCGGCGTCGGCCATGGCCTGGAGCAATTCACCAACGTGATCGGCACCGACGGCGTGCGCCAGATGAAACTGATGGGCCTGGAGGCGGTAGAAATCGTGCGCGAGCGCGTCGAGCGTTTCCAGATCGCCTGCGACCTGACCTGGGGCTACTGCGACCTGGCCAACAAACCCCGCGACCTGCTCGGCCTCGCCGAAGACGCCGAAGAATTGCGCAGCCTGGGCTATCGCCACGAAGTACGCCTGCTGCAAGCCAGCGAAATGGGCAGCGTGATCGGTTCCGAGCGCTACGTGGGCGGCATGATCGACATGGGCTCGGGCCATCTGCACCCGCTGAACCTGGCCCTCGGCGAGGCAGCTGCCGCCCAAAAACTCGGCGTGCAACTGTTCGAACACTCCGAAGTGACGCGCATCGACTACGGCCCCGAGGTCAACGTACACACCGCCCGCGGCAATGTGCGCGCCAAGACCCTGGTACTGGCCTGCAACGCCTATCTGAAGGGGCTCAACCCACTGCTGAGCGGCAAAGTGTTGCCGGCCGGCAGCTATATCATCGCCACCGAGCCGTTAAGCGCCGCCCAGGCGGCCCAATTGCTGCCGCAAAACATGGCGGTGTGTGATCAGCGGGTGACAGTGGACTACTTCCGACTGTCTGCCGACCGTCGCCTGCTGTTCGGCGGCGCCTGCCACTATTCCGGACGCGACCCCAAGGACATCGGCGCCTACATGCGGCCGAAGATGGTGCAGGTGTTCCCCCAACTGGCCGACGTGAAGATCGACTATCAATGGGGCGGCATGATCGGCATCGGTGCCAACCGCTTGCCGCAGATCGGCCGATTGGCGGATCAACCCAACGTGTATTACGCCCAGGCCTACGCCGGTCATGGCCTCAACGCGACACACCTGGCGGGCAAGCTGCTGGGCGAAGCCATCAGCGGCCAGCAGCAGGGACGTTTCGATCTGTTCGCCCAGGTGCCGCACATCACCTTCCCCGGCGGCAAGCACTTGCGCTCGCCGCTGTTGGCGCTGGGGATGCTCTGGCACCGGTTGAAAGAACTGGTGTGACTCAACTGCGCCAGAACGGCTTCAAGCCTTCCTGGCGCGCCTGCTCGGCGGTCAACCCGATATCCCGCAGTTGCTCGGCAGTCAGCTCCAGCAGCACCTTGCGCGTGTGGCGACGGTGCCAGAACAGGCTCCAGCGGTTGCGGGTCGGGGCCGACATCGCCCGCGCCTGCCCCGCTTCCAGTTCCTGGCCGTGTAACGTCAGCCGCACATCGCTCATGCCGTTCATTTTGTCGTCCTCATTTGCTGGTTGCCATGAGTGACTAGAATGAGCGGGCGGACAAAACCATTACAGATTCAACCAAATTTTATTAAATCCATACAGATACTGCCCACGAGTGGCTGAATCCTGTATTTTCCCAGAATCTGTACTGCTCCCCTGGGAGTGATCACCGTGACCCTTTACGTCAACCTTGCCGAATTGTTGGGCACCCGCATCGAACAGGGCTTCTACCGCCCCGGTGACCGGCTGCCTTCCGTAAGGGCCTTGAGTGTCGAGCACGGGGTCAGTTTGAGCACCGTGCAGCAAGCGTATCGCATGCTGGAAGACAACGGCCTGGCGATGCCGAAGCCCAAGTCCGGTTACTTCGTGCCCGTCGGCCGTGAGCTGCCGGCCTTGCCCGAAGTCGGCCGTCCGGCCCAGCGCCCGGTGGAAATTTCCCAGTGGGACCAAGTGCTCGAGTTGATCCGCGCGGTGCCGCGCAAAGATGTCGTACAGCTGGGCCGCGGCATGCCGGATGTGTTGTCGCCCACCCTCAAGCCGCTGCTGCGCAGCCTGGCCCGCGTCAGCCGGCGCCAGGACCTGCCGGGGCTGTATTACGACAATATCCTCGGCTGTATGGAGTTGCGCGAACAAATCGCCCGACTGTCATTGGATTCCGGCTGCCAGTTGACCGCCGAAGACATCGTGATCACCACCGGCTGCCATGAAGCGCTGTCTGCCAGCATCCGCTCCATCTGCGAGCCGGGGGATATCGTTGCGGTGGACTCGCCGAGCTTCCACGGCGCCATGCAGACCCTCAAGGGCCTGGGCATGAAAGCCCTGGAAATCCCCACGGACCCGCTCACCGGCATCAGCCTCGAAGCCCTGGAACTGGCGCTGGAACAGTGGCCGATCAAAGTCATTCAACTGACCCCCAACTGCAACAATCCTTTGGGCTACATCATGCCGGAGGCACGCAAGCGGGCGCTGTTGACCCTGGCCCAGCGCTTTGATGTGGCAATCATCGAAGACGATGTGTATGGCGAACTGGCCTACAGCTACCCGCGCCCGCGCACCATCAAATCCTTCGACGAAGATGGCCGCGTATTGCTCTGCAGCTCGTTCTCGAAAACCCTGGCGCCAGGCCTGCGGATTGGCTGGGTCGCGCCGGGCCGCTACCTGGAGCGGGTGTTGCACATGAAATACATCAGCACCGGCTCCACTGCGACCCAGCCGCAGATCGCCATCGCCGAATTTCTCAAGGGCGGCCATTTCGAACCGCATTTGCGGCGGATGCGTACTCAATACCAACGTAATCGCGACATGATGCTCGACTGGGTCAGCCGTTATTTCCCCGCCGGCACCCGCGCCAGCCGACCTCAAGGCAGCTTCATGCTGTGGATCGAGCTGCCGGAAGGTTTCGACACCCTCAAGCTCAACCGGGTGTTGGTGGAACAAGGCGTACAAATCGCCGTGGGCAGTATCTTTTCCGCGTCCGGCAAGTACAGGAATTGCCTGCGCATGAACTACGCTGCCAAACCTACGCCGCAGATTGAAGAGGCGGTGCGCAAAGTCGGCGCCGTCGCGAGCAAGATGCTGGCCGAGGCCGCCGACTGACCTTTCCGGGAAAATAGCCGTCCTATGTCGACAACCGCCCTGATCTGGAAACGGTGCCCTTGATGACTCGACGGCTTTTAGCGTTTTTCCTGTTGGGCGCCCTGGCCCTGGGCGGCTGCGCCACGGTGAATGTGCCGCGCATCCCCAGCGATGCTCTGCCGGCGACGCAGTCGTCGTTCGGCCGTTCGATCCAGGCCCAGGCCGCGCCGCATCAGGGCCGCTCCGGCTTTCGCCTGCTGCCCAACAGCAGCGAGGCGTTCATGGCCCGCGCCGAACTGATCCGCAACGCCCAGACCAGCCTCGACCTGCAGTACTACATCGTCCACGACGGCATCAGCACCCGCCTGCTCGTGGATGAACTGCTCAAGGCCGCCGACCGTGGCGTGCGTGTGCGTATCCTGCTGGACGACACCACCAGCGACGGCCTCGATCAGGTCATCGCCACCCTCGCCGCCCACCCCAACATCCAGATTCGCCTGTTCAACCCGCTGCACCTGGGGCGCAGCACCGGCGTGACGCGCGCCATGGGGCGCCTGCTCAACCTGTCGCTGCAACATCGGCGCATGCACAACAAACTGTGGCTGGCGGACAACAGCGCGGCCATCGTCGGCGGGCGCAACCTGGGCGACGAATATTTCGACGCCGAACCCAACCTGAATTTCACCGACATCGACATGCTCAGCGTGGGCCCGGTGGCCGAGCAACTCGGCCACAGTTTCGACCAGTACTGGAACAGCGCCCTGAGCAAGCCCATCAATGAATTCATCTCCAACCTGCCGTCCAAAGGCGACCTGGCCAGCGCACGCCTGCGCCTGGAGGAATCCCTGGCCCAGTCGCGCCAACAGAACCACGCCTTGTACAACCGCCTGCGCACCTACAAGACCGAACCGCGCCTGGACATCTGGCGGCGCGAGCTGATCTGGGCCTGGAACCAGGCGTTGTGGGACGCCCCGAGCAAGGTACTCGCCAAGAATGATCCGGACCCGCGCCTGCTGCTGACCACCCAATTGGAACCGGAGCTCGAAGGCGTCAACCATGAGTTGATGATGATTTCGGCGTATTTCGTGCCGGGGCAGCCGGGCCTGGTGTACCTGACCGGTCGCGCGGACGCGGGCGTCTCGGTGAGCCTGCTGACCAACTCCCTCGAAGCCACCGACGTGCCGGCCGTACACGGCGGCTACGCGCCCTATCGCAAGGCGTTGCTGGAGCACGGCGTGAAACTCTATGAGTTGCGCCGCCAACCCGGCGCACCCCGCACAGGCAGCGGCCCCCACCTGTTTCGTCGCGGCCTGTTCCTCGGCTCGGACTCCAGCCTGCACAGCAAGGCGATGATTTTTGATCGACAGAAATCGTTTATCGGCTCGTTCAACTTCGACCCGCGTTCGGTGCTGTGGAATACCGAAGTCGGCGTGCTGGTGGACAGCCCTGAGCTGGCCGAGCACCTGCGCAATCTGGCGCTGCAAGGCATGGCGCCAGCATTGAGCTACGAGGCGAAATTACAGGATGGCCAGGTGGTGTGGACCACCGAAGATAACGGGCAACCGCACACCCTGACCCGCGAGCCGGGCAGCTGGTGGCGCCACTTCAATGCCTGGTTCGCCACCTCCGTCGGCCTGGAGCGCATGCTGTAGGAGCGAGCTTGCTCGCGAAGAACGCAAGAACACCACACTTAACCAGACCGTACCCGTCATCGCTAACGCCTTCATCCCCTCGCGCCTAAGCGGGCTGCGCGGCGCCAAACGCCCCCTGACGCAACAACAGCACCACCAACCCCAGCGCCCCGGCCGCCATCAGCCACGGCAATGCATGCCCGCTGATCCACTGGCTGCCCGCACCGGCCACCAGCGGCCCGATCAGGCAACCGATGCCCCAGAGCTGCGCCACGTGGGCATTGGCGCGCACCAGCGCATCGTCGCGGTAACGCTCGCCGATCAGGATCAACGACAAGGTGAACAAACCGCCCGCACTCGCGCCGAACAGCACCCACACCGGCCAGATCAGCAGCGTGTGCATCAACAACGGGACTGCCAGGCTCGCCCCCAGCAACAGCAGCGCGCAGCTCAAGAACAGCGTGCGCCGCGGCAGGTAGTCGGCCAGTGCGCCGATGGGCAGCTGCAGCAACGCATCGCCCACCACCACCGTGCTGACCATCGCCAGGGCGATCTCGGCCGTGAAGCCTTGCTGCAGGCAATACACCGGCAGCAGCGTCAGGATCATCGCCTCGAACGCCGCGAATAACGCCACCGCCCAGGCAATCGCCGGCAGGCTCCGACAGAAGCGCCACAGCTCGGCAAACGTCACGCTGAAGGACTCGGCGGTCGGCGCCCCGGAACGCCCCAGCAACAGCAACGGCGCCAGCGTCAACAGGCCCACGCCCACCCAGAACCCATAGTCATGATCGGTGCCCAGCACGCCCAACAGCAGCGGCCCCGACAGCTGGCTCAGCGCATAGGTGCAGCCATACAGCGCCACCAGCCGGCCGCGCCATTGCTCCACCACCAACTGGTTGATCCAGCTTTCGCCAAGAATGAACACGATGGTCAGGATCACCCCGATCATCAGCCGCAGCACCAGCCACACCGGGTAGCTCGGCAGGATCGCCAACAGGCCGATGGACACCGCCCCCGCCCACAGGCACAGGCGCATCAGACGCGCAGTGCCCAGCCAGGACGCCAGCCGACTGGAAACCTTCGCCCCCAACAGCACGCCGAAGGCCGGCATCGCAGCCATCACTCCAATGGCGAAGCTGCCGTAGCCCCAGCCTTCCAGGCGCAGGGACACCAGCGGCATGCTGACACCCAACGCCAGACCAACGCTGAGCACCGAGGCCAGCACGGCGAAATAAGTCGCCCAACGCATTTCCACGCTCCTGTGGATAGTTTTTTCAGGGCTGCAAACGAACTGTAGGAGCGCGCTTGCTCGCGAAGAACGCCAACGATAACGCGTGCTGTCTGGTTGAACGCGGCGTCTTTGAGTTCTTCGCGAGCAAGCTCGCTCCTACAGGGGACCTGCGGTGTTGCTTAGAGCTTGATCCAGGTGGCCTTCAGCTCGGTGTACTTGTCGAACGCATGCAGCGACTTGTCGCGACCGTTGCCCGACTGCTTGAAGCCACCAAACGGCGCGGTCATGTCACCGCCGTCGTACTGGTTGACCCACACGCTACCGGCGCGCAGTGCCTTGGCGGTGAGGTGCGCCTTGGAGATATCCGCCGTCCACACCGCCGCGGCCAGGCCGTATTGGGTGTCGTTGGCGATGGCGACGGCTTCTTCGGCGCTGTCGAAAGTGAGCACCGAGAGGACCGGGCCGAAGATTTCTTCGCGGGCGATCTTCATGGCGTTGGTCACGCCGTCGAAAATCGTCGGCTCGACGTAAGTGCCGCCGGTCTCTTCCAGCGTGCGCTTGCCGCCCGCCACCAGCTTGGCACCGTCGGCATGACCGGCTTCGATGTAGGACAGCACGGTGTTCATCTGTTGAGTGTCTACCAGCGCGCCGACGTTCGTGGCCGGGTCCAGCGGGTTGCCTGGCTTCCAGCCCTTCAGCGCGGCGATCACCAGCGGTAGGAATTTATCCTTGATGGAACGCTCCACCAGCAGGCGCGAACCGGCGGTGCAGACCTCGCCCTGGTTGAAGGCAATCGCGCCGGCGGCGGATTCGGCGGCGGCTTGCAGATCCGGAGCATCGGCGAACACGATGTTCGGGCTCTTGCCGCCCGCTTCCAGCCATACACGTTTCATGTTCGATTCGCCGGAGCGGATCAACAGCTGTTTGGCGATTTTGGTGGAGCCAGTGAACACCAGGGTGTCGACATCCATGTGCAGCGCGAGCGCGTTACCCACGGTGTGGCCGTAGCCCGGCAGCACGTTGAACACGCCTTTTGGAATACCGGCCTCAACGGCCAGGGCCGCGATGCGGATGGCGGTCAGCGGGGATTTTTCAGACGGTTTGAGGATCACGGAGTTACCGGTCGACAGCGCCGGCCCGAGTTTCCAGCAAGCCATCATCAGCGGGAAATTCCACGGTACGATGGCGGCAACCACACCGACCGGCTCACGGGTCACCAGACCCAGCTGATCGTGAGGGGTGGAAGCGACTTCATCGTAAATCTTGTCGATAGCCTCGCCGCTCCAGCTCAGGGCATTCGCCGCGCCGGGTACGTCGATATTCAGGGCGTCGCTGATCGGCTTGCCCATGTCCAGGGTTTCCAGCAGCGCCAGCTCTTCGGCATTGGCCTTGAGCAACGCGGCGAAACGGATCATGGTGGCCTTGCGCTTGGCCGGCGCCAGGCGCGACCAGACACCGGAATTGAACGTGGCGCGGGCATTTTCCACGGCGCGCTGGGCGTCGGCGACGTCACAGCTGGCAACGCTGGTCAGCAGGCGGCCATCGACGGGGCTGATGCATTCGAACGTGTCGCCGGAAACGGCGGCGGTGTACTCGCCATTGATATAGGCGCGGCCTTCGATCTTCAGATCCTTGGCGCGTTGCTCCCAGTCGGCACGGGTCAGGGTGGTCATGCGAGTGTCCTCCTCTTATTGAATACAAGGCCCAGGCGATGTGCCCCGGCAGCCTCAAAGAATGCTTGCCCCGCCAGCCAGTTGTTCGGCTCAAGGCAACTGCCACCCTAAACCAGCGGCTGGGGATGTATCAATATATTTGACATAACGCCGGTAAACGCCCTTGCGATGTTCATTTTAATAAACATAGACTTTGGGCTCTCCAACCGCAGGCCAGACGGGACACGCACATGAGCATCCAGGACATCGTCGACTTCAGCCAAGCCAACACCGCCCCCGATCGCTACCTCCCTGCCCCGGAAAAAATCCTCAAGGGCAATCCCGAGCAAACGATCTACAACCACTACAACAGCCCGTGCGGCCAGATGAGTGCCGGCGTCTGGGAAGGCGACGTCGGGCAGTGGAAGGTCAACTACACCGAACATGAGTACTGCGAGATTGTGCAGGGGGTTTCCGTACTGCGCGATGCCGAGGGCAACGCCAAGACCTTGCGCGCCGGCGACCGCTTCGTGATCCCGGCCGGCTTCAGCGGCACCTGGGAAGTGCTCGAGCCCTGCCGCAAGATCTATGTGGTGTTCGAACAGAAGGCCTGATCAGCAAATCCTGCGCAAAAAAAAGCCCGAATCGTGAGAAACGGGCTTTTTTTCACAAGGAAGAAAATCAATTACTTGATTTTGCCTTCTTTGTAGATCACGTGCTTGCGAACGCGCGGGTCGAACATTTTCTTTTCGAGCTTGTCCGGGGTAGTACGCTTGTTCTTGTCGGTAGTGTAGAAGTGACCAGTACCGGCGCTAGAGATCATTCGAATCAATTCACGCATGATAGAGCTCCTTAGATCTTGCCAGCGGCGCGGATTTCGGCCAGCACGACAGTGATGCCACGCTTGTCGATAATGCGCATGCCTTTGGCAGATACGCGCAGACGCACAAAACGTTTCTCTTCTTCAACCCAGAAGCGGTGATGCTGCAGGTTCGGCAGGAAACGACGACGGGTTTTGTTATTTGCGTGGGAAATGTTATTCCCAGTCACCGGACCCTTACCGGTAACTTGACAGACTCTCGACATGCCTCAGCCCTCTAAAACCACATGCCCAACCCGGCATGGGTTGGCCGCTTAATCTCTCAGTCATTTGGCGCCAGGCGCCGCGTTTCTTTAGGGTCTTACCGGCTACACCTACAAGCGAAGGAACCGGGCCCCTAGAAAAGAGCGCTGCTTTATACCAGAAAGACCCAAGTGCAACAACAGCCCGTGTGTTTTTACCGGCGTAAATCTCGGCGACAGATGGCCGAACCGTTGCCAGGAGGGGCCGCTGCAATAGCCGACCGCTCGTCGCACAGAATGATTTACAACGCCCGCAAGTACCAAAAAGTACAAGGCGAAACGCGCTGAGGCGCCATCAAAACAGCATTTGAGGCAAAAGCACAGGCAAAAATGGACTAGTCATTTATCAATCAGACCACTACGGTAGGACTTTTCCAGACTGCACTCGCAGATGGGCCTTCGATCTGCACAGGAAACCGAACATGCGCCTCGCTGCCCTACCGCTTTTGCTAGCCCCTCTGTTTATCGCGCCGCAGGCCTTGGCGGCCACCAATCTGAGCGTGTGTACCGAAGCCAGTCCCGAAGGGTTTGACGTAGTGCAGTACAACTCGCTGACCACCACCAACGCCTCGGCCGACGTGCTGATGAACAGCCTGGTGAACTATGACGCAGCCAGCGGCAAGCTGGTGCCAAGCCTGGCGGACAGCTGGGAAGTGTCGCCGGACGGCCTGACCTACACCTTCCAGTTGCACCCCAACGTAAAATTCCACCGCACCGACTATTTCACCCCGAGCCGCACCCTGACCGCCGAGGATGTCCGCTTCAGCTTCGAGCGCATGCTCGATCCGGCCAACCCATGGCACAAGATCGCCCAGAGCGGCTTCCCCCATGCCCAGTCGCTGCAATTGCCGGCACTGATCAAGAAGATCGACGCCCTTGACCCGCTGACCGTGCGCTTCACCCTCGATCACCCCGACTCGACCTTCCTCGCCGCGTTGAGCATGGGTTTTGCCTCGATCTACCCGGCCGAGTACGCCGACAAGCTGCTCAAGGCCGGCACCCCGGAGAAGCTCAACAGCCAGCCCATCGGCACCGGCCCGTTCATTTTCACACGGTTCCAGAAAGATGCCGTGGTGCGCTACAAAGCCAACCCGGATTATTTCGCCGGCAAACCGGCTGTGGATAACTTGATCTTCGCCATCACCCCGGATGCGAACGTGCGCCTGCAGAAACTGCACCGCGACGAATGCCAGATCGCACTGTCGCCCAAACCCCTGGATGTGGGCGAAGCCGAGAAAGATCCCGCACTCAAAATAGAAAAAACCGCAGCATTCATGACTGCATTCGTCGCGATCAACAGCCAGCACCCACCGCTGGACAAGCCCGAAGTGCGCCAGGCGATCAACCTGGCCTTCGACAAGGACAGCTACCTCAAAGCCGTGTTCGAAGGCACCGCCGAAGCCGCCAACGGCCCCTACCCGCCCAACACCTGGAGCTATGCCAAGGAGTTGCCGGGTTATCCACAGGACATCGCCAAGGCCAAGCTGCTGCTGGAGCGCGCCGGGCTCAAGGACGGCTTCAAGACCACGATCTGGACACGCCCCACCGGCAGCCTGCTGAACCCCAACCCCAACCTCGGCGCGCAACTGTTGCAGGCGGACCTGGCCGAGGTCGGCATCCAGGCCGAGATCCGCGTGATCGAATGGGGCGAGCTGATCCGCCGCGCCAAGGCCGGCGAACACGACCTGCTGTTCATGGGCTGGGCCGGCGACAACGGCGACCCGGATAACTTCCTGACTCCGCAGTTCTCCTGCGCGGCAGTGAAATCCGGCACCAACTTCGCCCGCTATTGCGACCCGGCCCTGGACAAACTCATCAGCGCCGGCAAGACCACCAGCGAGCAAGGGGTGCGCAGCAAGCTGTATCAACAGGCCCAGGCGCAGATCCAACAGCAGGCACTGTGGCTGCCGCTGGCGCACCCGATGGCGTTCGCCCTGATCCGCAAGAATGTCGAGGGGTACCAGGTGAGCCCGTTTGGGCGGCAGGACTTTTCGAAAGTCAGCGTCAAGCCCTGAGCTGCAAGCTGCAAGCCCCCTTGAGGCTTGCAGCTGCAACCTTGCAACTGCTGCCCCTCCTACATCCACCCGTATTCCGCCATCGACAATGGATCACCATCGCCCACGATGATGTGATCCAGCACCCGCACATCCACCACTTCCAAGGCTTTTTGCAGGATTTTGGTCAATTTCCGATCAGCCGCACTCGGCTCCACACTCCCCGAGGGATGGTTGTGGCACTTATGGTATATGTTCGGAAACGTTGCAGATCTGGAGCTACCGATGCCAGACGTCCCTTTCTGCGAGATCCGAATGATTCGTACTGCCTCCAGCGGCCTCAGGCCATACCTGCTGGTGCAGGGGGTTCCAGTGATCCTAGCAAACCTCTGGGCGGAGGATTTGCTCCACAGATCGCGTCTCAATACCGTCGAAAATTACCTACGTGACATCGCTATCGCGTACGAGTGGGCTCTCAGCCGAGGTTCTCCACTGGAAGCGAAGCTTGAGCGCCTAGCGGTGTTCAGCTCAGCGGAACTGACATCGCTGGCCGAACGCCTCTGCTCCACCAAACGCGGTGCGGGTGCGAGCCAATCGACATGCACCCGACGACTCGAAGCTGTCAAATCATTCATAGATTTCTCCTTCGAGCACTACGTTGAGCTCAATCGACTAGGTCTACTTGAGCAAAGCCAAGCGGAAAAAAACAAAGCCAAGAATCTGCGAAATCTTCAAAAAAAAATCACCAAGATTGCATATCAATCAGAACCGCCGCTACCAGCAACGCCACTTGACTCCGGCGGACAAGCCTTATTCAAAGGGGTGCTCAGTCCTGATGACTTTAGGAACCCATTCCAAAGTAAACAGATACAGGCACGCAATTACTGTCTGTTCTTAGTAATGCTTGAAACACTTGCCAGGCGTGGCGAAGTGGTTCTCATAGAACTCGACGACGTTGACCTTGGTCCCTCACCTACAATACGCATCAAGCGCCCAAGCGATATCAACAGGGAGCGGAGACTGGACGGGGCTAGTCTCAAGACGCGCGGTCGGATAGTCCCCATAACCGCATCGGTAGCCGCGGTTCTGAACGAATACATTTCCGATCATCGCCCTAAACTGATCAAACCAAAAAGACCTTGTACAGCCCTATTCGTGAGTTCCCGTGACGGGAGACGGCTATCTGCGCGAACCGTAAACACCATTCTTCGTACCGTTGCAGCCAGCCTCGGCTTGCCAAACTTTTCAACACGAATTCATCCGCACGGCTTGAGGGCGACAGGGGCAAATATAGCTCGCAAAAAGTTTGAAAAAAGTGGCGCCAACAGCATTAATGTAAAAGATGCTCTGGCGTATCTGGGCGGATGGAGCCCCAGCAGCGAAAGTGTTCAGCGCTACTCTCGACAGGCCATATCTGATCGGCTCGGCGAAATAATCAGAAGCTCAGACAGCTCAAATTTTCGAGGCAATGAAGATGATTAAAATTTCGCCTGCCGAACTCGTAGCCGAGATTGAATGTCGCTTCGGCATCGAGGCCGATGCCTTTCCTTCCACAGTCAAATCCACCTTCGGTCAGGCTATAACAATTCACAACAATGATGCGTGGGTTGAGAGAATAACGGTAGAGATTGTCGGGTGTGCTCCGATGAATATTGCGTGGAGCAAGCCCCTACATTCTAACTTGTTAGTTGAGTGGCTACTCAGAGGGTGGTTCATCGACAGACTCCAAACCCACATCGACCTTAGGCCTCTGATTGTCGTCCAGCGGCTTCTGGCCCAGCATAAATTTTCGGGAAATGACGCGGATACTATTGGCAATAGGTTATCGACATTTGCTGTACGTGAATGCACTCGATTAAAAGCATCAAGCTGGTATGAGGAGCTAGTTGCTCTTCGAGTATTTTATCGATGGTGCTTGGATGAAGAAGTCCCAGGCTTCAACGAACATGACAGCCTTGAACTATCACAGCTTACAGTAAAGGCGCATGATAACAGGCATTTAGTCACGATGCGAGATGATGACTTTGGCCCTTTCACTCGCGTACAACTCGCGAACATTGAGATGAAGCTTGCCAACAATCCGCTCATCACTCATGCCCAACGCACGCTTTTTTTGCTCTGTCGCGACTGGGCTCTTCGCCCTATACAGTTGGCCCTAATGCAGGTTACTGACTTCGGGATCGATGAGGGCGGCCCCTTTGTAAAGGTGCCGAGTGTTAAAGGAATTAGACGTTCAAGGCTCAGGAGGCATCCGAGCAACCTGGTAAAACGTTACATCGCTAACGATACTGCAGAGGCAGTAGAACTTCAGTGCACTTTAGCTGAGACCCAATGCAATGCCGCATCGAAGGAAATCAACGCGATATGTGCCAGGCATGGAATAAGCACTCCAGTACTTCCTACGCCGTTGTTTCCCTCGGCGTACACAACCGAAAACCGCCTTTTACGCTTCCTCACCAACCCCAAGCTGACACCATTCACATTACATCTCGACAACCATAGAATAAGTTATGCGCTAACATCTCTCACTTGGATACTCCAGTTACCAGACCCTCATCGACCCATACAAAAAACAGAGCCCTTCATGCGGATCACCGCGTACCGACTGCGCAGGACCAAGGCTACTTCAATGGTTCTTTCCGGTGCATCCCCTGAAGAGGTCGCTGAAGCTTTAGATCATTCAAATCTGAACTCTATAAAGCACTACTTCCATTACAACCTTGAGCTGCAAGAGTTCATAAATACGACCCACATGGCAAGCCCGGAGATCAATGCAGCCGTGCAGATGTGGTGCGGCAAATTCATGGAAGAAATCCCTGACAGATCCGCGCTAAGGCCAATAAGTGGCTTAGGGAAACTCTGAAAAAGACTTTCTGATTTGGCAAAATACCGCGACCCCACCCACCGAGTTTCCCGATGAAGCAGATGACCTTCGCCGACGCCGAGTACGCTGGCAAGCGCAAGCAAACCCGCAAGGAGTTGTTCCTGATCGAGATGGATCGGGTGGTGCCGTGGAAGGGCTTGATTGCTTTGATCGAGCCACATTATCCGAAAGGTGAAGGTGGCCGTCCGGCCTACCCGTTGATGGCGATGCTGCGTGTGCATCTGCTGCAGAACTGGTTCGGCTACAGCGATCCAGCGATGGAGGAAGCGCTGTACGAAACCACGATCCTGCGCCAGTTTGCCGGGCTGAACCTGGAGCGCATCCCCGACGAAACCACCATTCTCAACTTCCGCCGCTTGCTGGAGAAACACGAGCTGGCGGCCGGCATCCTCGCTGTCATCAATGGCTATCTGGGCGACCGCGGCCTGTCGCTGCGCCAGGGCACCATCGTCGATGCAACGCTGATCAATGCGCCCAGTTCGACCAAGAACAAGGACGGCAAGCGCGACCCGGAAATGCACCAGACCAAGAAGGGAAACCAGTATTATTTTGGCATGAAGGCCCACATCGGCGCCGATGACGAATCGGGTCTGGTGCACAGCGTAGTGGGCACGGCGGCCAATGTGGCGGATGTCACCCAGGTGGACAAATTGCTGCATGGCGACGAAAACGTGGTCTGCGCCGATGCAGGCTACACCGGTGTCGAAAAGCGGCCCGAGCATGAAGGACGTGAAGTTATCTGGCAGGTGGCGGCACGCCGCAGCACCTACAAAAAACTCGATAAGCGCAGCGTGCTGTACAAAGCCAAGCGCAAGATTGAAAAGGCCAAGGCTCAGGTGCGCGCCAAGGTCGAGCATCCGTTCCGGGTAATCAAGCGCCAGTTCGGTTACACCAAGGTGCGCTTTCGCGGCTTGGCCAAAAACACGGCGCAACTGGTGACACTGTTCGCTCTGTCGAACCTGTGGATGGCGCGCCGACATTTACTGACGAATGCAGGAGAGGTGCGCCTGTAATGCGGGAAATGGCCACCGGAGTGGGGTCCGGGTGGCGAAAACGTAAGAAATACTCGTCGAATTGATTGTTTTTTGATCATTTGGCGAGTTTAAAAGTTGCGCTAGGTGGTATGCCGGGGAAATACATGGCTACTTCAGACCATCCTTAGGATCATGCAATTCTGAAGAGCCATGTCCTTACCACCCGACGGTCACTTGCTATGCATGCCCTAAATTCAGACCTAGCCGTCATGCTAATCATGAAGGGGCTTTAGCAGACATCACTAAATTCCAGCAGATGCTCGGGAGCAATTCCACTGGCGCTATGGCCCAACAGGTCGAAGCAGCAATTCACGGCGCTAAGTCAGTAATCATTGCTGTGAAGGAGTTGAAAGAATGAGCATATCAATGATGGTCTTAGACGACCGATACAAACATGCAGAGCAACAATTTAATGACCTCAAGGCCAACGGATTAGTAGCAGGAGATTTCGAGGGCAAGGTATGGCAGTATCGATCGAGTAATATTCCCTTCACATCACTCGATCCTCTCAACAGGCGAAATCAAGACCAACCCCCTCTCCCGCTAGTGATTGGCAAGCTTGCGCGCTGCTTTATAGTTAAAGAAATTCTGGCACATCCGTCAGCAGAGCTGATTATCGGCAGAATGGCCTCGATTAGGCATCTATCCGCAGTAATGGATAGCGAAAACATTGAGTGGAGCGACATAACGCGCAAAGTCTTCGACCGCACCGTAGACTCGATCAGGCATGGACGTTCAGACTCTACCATTTACCATAGAGCAAATGCCCTCAAGGCATTTGTTGATTTCCTCAACCAACTTAGCGTAATGGTCGATGGAGTACTGCTGCGATTCGTCGATAGGTTTATCAAATGGCAAACTGGGATACCCAACCCGACTCATAGTGCGCTTGAACTCACATCACGAGAGTTTCAGCAAAGAGAAGAAAATCTATACTCTTCTGACTTGCACAAAGGGATTGCACAAGCCAGGTGGTTGATCAAGCAGAACCCACATTTGGAGCCAACTGCGGGCTTCGATAGAATTCGACTTGAGGCGACCTGCTTTGGAATGGCGCTCGGTTTGAGAGTTGGTGAGATCGCGAATCTTCCAAAGAGTTGCCTTTTCCAAGATCCCAACACTCACACGACGTTCGTACGAGTGCCTGTAGAAAAAAACTGCATCCCCAACGCCGTACCCGTCGCAGACCTATGGAGCGCACCACTCACCGAAGCGTACGAGTACTTGCTGGCTGTCACTCAGGATGCTAGAGAGCGTGCTCTTGACATTGAAACCAATGGTTTCTCATTTATAGATAAAGCACTCGCAGCCTATCGCGCTAACCATCCGTTAGATCCCGGCGCGGTGGATCAACTCTCATCGTTGGATCTGCCCGTAGAACATCACTACTTTGTTGAGGAGATATGTAAGTGCTTCCCCGTATCTCCAAAAGAGCTCTACAGTGGTGGGCGATTTTACAGCAGCAGCGTTGAACTCCCTAGAATAACGGCCGCTCGAATCGCAATTTGGATAGATGAACGAATGCATAATTGGGATTGGTCTAATTTTCTCAATGAGTACAAAAAGAACTGTTATAGCGTATCCGTCATTGACATTGCAAAACACACAAAATCCTCCGAGGCGTCAGTAAAAAAGAGCAAATGGTTTGTAGATCACCTGCGCACCTTTCTCAAGGGAATGGTTCACGACGGGCTTTTCAAGCCTGGAAACAATCCTTCACATGCGCAACTCTTCGACATCCGGAATGAGTGGGCAAGCATCAGAGAACTTATGTTATCTCAAAGAGGATTCGGGGCGGGAGTACCATCCCTGGTCATAGATATCAGACTGCTCAAGCGCCTTTTAGAAGATAAATACAGATTTCACCTGCGACGCCATTTTGAAGAACAATTTTCAATGCCTGGTGATGGAAGTGAAGCACCTTATCATGCGAAGCACACTGCCAAAGGTTATCCTAGCAAGCTGAGTGACAACTTACTTGTAATCTGGGAAAACCAGTTTGACTCGATATCTGAGCTAGGGATCATCCCCCGCCCCCTATTTAGAGCCGATCTCTACAACTATCTCTCTTCGAACTCCTCAAAAAAAACAATCTTTCAGCGCCTTGACCTACGAGGGCAAGACGGTGAAATCTTTTCCATCACTCCTCATCAAATCCGTCGTTGGGTTACCACGGCAATTCTTCGTTCTGGTCCCTCTGAAACAGCTGTGGACCTATGGATGGGGCGAACCCCACGCCAAAGCCGTCAATATGACTACCGTACTGCCAAAGAGCGAGCAGAATATGTGAGATCTTTATACTTGGCCGTTGACCCTCCCCCAGACTTTTTGGGCAGGCTAGTAATCCGATGGCGGGAGGAGTCAATCGCTGACGAACAAATCGAAGAGATGATCATCGAGAAACTCAGCATTCTCAACCTAACGCCTTGGGGCGGGTGTACACGTGAGCTCTATATCAGTCCGTGCGACAGGGGCCTCATGTGTATCAGAGGCTTCGGTACAGATTCTGGATGTAAATCCTTTCACCTGAACCCTGATGATCTGGAAGCAAAGGCCGCTATCGAGAGCTTACTCAGCGAGTACGAGAAAATTTTGAGGGCAATTTTTGACAACCAAACTGACATCACGTCTAGTATTGAGGCTGAGCTCGATAATACTCACGCTTTCGATCAGCACGTTCTGTTTGTGATGGATATGGTTACGAGCTGCAAAACGGCCTTAGAAGCTTACTCAAAACCTAAGAAGGCTTCATCATGAAGCAGGAAAAAAAATGGAAGGACCACGTGCGGTCCATTCTCGCCGAATATGAGGCCGGACGGGTTCAGGAACCGCTCACCCAAAGTGGCCTTGCCCAGCAGGCGGGTGTTAGTCGTCAAACGCTCTGGAGAGATGAGGAAATACGATCTTTATATACGGCCACTCAGACCCATCTTAAAGACTTCAAAAAGGTCGGGCGTAAAAATAGTGATGCGAGAATTTATGCTCTCGAAGCACAGCTACAAAAAGCACGCATGGAGAACAATCGATTAATTCAGACAATCGTCAAAGCCGCTCAGCTAATGACCGAGGATGCAATTGACCCAAGACGATACTTCGAAGATACCACGAGCTGACTCACCAGCTATCCTCGTCTGTAAAGTTCCTTGAAGAAGCCATACTCACGGCACTCGGAGCTGTTAGGCTGGTAATACCGACGACCGCCTTGAACGGTGTAACACCTGTACAAACGATCCTCGCTTTCATGAATGACCTCCAGATGCTCCATCGCCCACCCGCTACTACCGTTCATCCACCCGGGAGTAACAATCTGAAGGGATAACTCAACGGCACCATTCAGGGTTAAACGCGTGAACTGCTCCAGCCCACGCATGTCCTCCAGAAAGAAGACCTCCACACACGTGTCCTCTCCCCGCTCCCTCGTCACCGTGATGTGAATCCATGGCGATGACAGCCGTTGCTCCACGAAATGCCAAGCCTGCTGATCCTCAGCCAGCCAGGCGAAGGAGCGATCCACCTCTGCCCATCGGTTGGTGATAAACATCATGACCCCCTCTCAAATGAACAGCATACATTGTAGTCATATACTGTTCACGGGTGCCTCATCTTTCCTTTTGCGGAAGATGCAAAGTGGAATTGAGACAGGCATTCGGTCGGGTTCTGAAGTGGATGCGAGTCCAGCAAAAGCTGACCCAAGAAGACTTCGCGACGGTGAGCAGTCGTACCTACATCAGCACGCTGGAAAGGGGACGATACGTCCCGACCATCGAGAAACTGGACACCATCGCACCAGTGCTGGGAGTTCATCCGATCACATTACTGGTTGGGAGCTATGCCCTCAAAGAGAACCGAGCAGTGGCAGAGTTACTCGCTCAAATCACTCAAGAAGCTGAACGCATGGACCTTGCAACGGCCTTCCCGGACTCAAGCAAAACCTCACACCAGAGCTGATCACCACCTGCTAATGCCGCGAAGCGATTGCCCAAGCGCCAATGGGGGGACTGGATTTTGCTCTATTGCAGGGCTGTTTAGGCCACAAGATACTTAGCACGCTTTCTGTCTAGCCTGATAAAATCTCAGGCCACTTCTTGGAGAATCTCATGTCCCGTCTCGCTGAATTTCGCCTTCTCGAACAACAGCTCGCCGCGCAGCTCGCCGAACTGGAAGCACTGAAGAATGATTCCGCCCTGAAGCAGGAAATGGAATTCGAAACGAAGCTCCGCAACCTGCTCAACGATTACGGCTACAGCCTGCGTCACGTGATCCAGATCATTGATCCGCAGCCCGTAGATTCCGGATCTATTGCACAAAAACCTGCACGGAAACCACGAGTAGTGAAAACCTACAAGAACCCGCATAGCGGAGAAGTCGTTGAGACGAAGGGGGGCAATCAGCGCACTCTGAAGGCCTGGAAGGCAGAGTACGGTGCCGAGGTGGTTGAGTCCTGGTTAGCCAACTGACTGTGCTGTAGTCGACCTGTGGCAGGAGCATAAACGTGAATCGTCGCCAAATGCGAATTCCCATTCTGGGGCGCGACGATTTTTTTGGTAGGTGGTAATGACACACCATTTATGCGCATTAAATAGAGGTCCACTTCAGAAACGGACGCTCCAAAATGCGCAATGCTCTCGTCACAATCTCAGTAAACACCCTCGCAAGCATCCTGGCTGGTCTCATGCTCCACTGGATCACCCCCCCTCCTACTGCCGAAGCCATTCGATCCGGGATCGCGACGCCTGTCTCACCGTCTAAGTCGGTTACCGAGCCTTGACATCTGCACCTCCGAATCATGTGGCCGGCTTACCCAGTGGATGCCTCAAAAAAGCAGAACTTGGGGACCAGTTCGCGCCCCGCCCGAAGCGCATGAAGTGATGTTCCGTTTTTAGACCAAGCGAGAGCACGCCAGGCTTACAAGTCAGTTGCATGATCAGCTGAACGAATTGCTGGAGCATTTCGTAAACCTCAACGAGGGGCTGTACTTCGGGGGCGGATGTCACGGTATTGCAGAATTTCACTATGCTCGATGCGGAGGATGAAGACTTCGTGCATTACAGCCTGCACGACTGGTTCAGTTTTGGAGACGCCATAGAAGACGACGATTTGCTGATTGAGCGGCCTTGATCGACGGTGCTGGGCCATAGCTGACGGCTGGTCTGCCTACCAACTGATCCGTTCCGTGGCAGGTGTTATTTTCTCTACAAGAATAGCCTCCACGCCTCGGGCGGGTCCCAGACCTGCACTGCGCACCAGGGGGTTAGTTGTTTCTGGGGCTCACAGACTCCTTACGGGGTAATCCCATGCTTCTGGCAAGGCCTGCCACCGGAGGGTGACCACCTAAGGGGCAGATAGGCCTTCCTGCTACCGAACTTCGCTGGGTACGATCAATAAACCCTCTATTGATACGGTTTTGGCAAAGATGGATGTGTACAAGCTCCGCATTGAAGACACTGAAAGCAAAACCATAGACAAGGATCGGTTCGAGTCTGAGACCTTCCGCAGGGAGCCGTGGTATCAGCCCGGAAGCGCGGGCAAGCTGGCTCAGTTCGCGGTGTGCCCGGCATGCGACAACCCTGTCCAGCTGGTAGGGCTGTATGAGTTACCCCCAAACGTAAAAAATCCCTTCGGAAAGCACGCGACGAAGAGCATTCGCGGTATCGCTCCATTTGATGGAGAGGCCCGTAACGATTGCCCATACTTCCAGCCCCGTCAGCACAAGAAGACCGACCGAAAAACCGGTTTTGACGGCGTACCGCGGAAGATTCTCAGGCTTTTGATAGAACAGTTTGACCGCGTGGTTTACATCCTGGAGAAGGAAACCCAGGTGGTGCTCTCGGAGAAAGCCTTGCGAGGCATGCTGCAGCGTTACAAAGGGGAGCGCGGCTACCTCTATACCGGTGCGACGCTACGCAACGTGCCATGGATCTTCGCCTATATGTCGGACGCCACTCGGCTCTTTGGCCAGAAGATAGGTGGGAATGCTGAGCTTGTGAAAGCGATAGAGTCTCAAGTGCCAGGGGCGGAAATCAGCACCAAAGGCCGGCTGGAGGCGAAGAGCCTTCCTGGGATGAAAGGCCCCTACTTCGATCTCAAGATGAGTTTCATCCGCCACCGGATCTCTAAGGATAACGAGGAATCCGGCCTGGTTGAGAGCATGGAGTTTGTAGTGTCCCAGCTTCGCAAAGGTGAGCTTGAGCACATTCACAAGCAGGTGCTCAAATTCGATCCGGCTTGGTTCGAGAGCCTCATCCGAATGCCTGTTGATCATCCCTATCGCAGGATGGACCGAGTGGATATGGCCCGTGAAGAGCTAGGCGATTTGCTGGTGTCGAACGGGTAGAGGTGAGCATCGTGTAAACCTATTTTTTTACCTGTTAACTACAGTGGTTAACAGGTAAAAAAACTGGTTTACAGGGACAGCGCTCGGCAGCTGTCCAGAACTGCTGCCAAGCGATAGCTCTATACCGCTATCAGCTACCAGCTGGTGCTTGGACGACCGTTAGCTGAATCCTGGAGGGCCGCTTAGCCCCCATATGTACGGTATTTCGAGCAGTCCTTTTTTTGTTCGCGCAGCCTTCCGGCTCACCGCTGTTGGGGTTTACGTCGAACCGTGGGAAATTGCTGCCGGCAATCTCAAGGCGCAAGCTGTGACCGCGCTTGAACAGGTTGCAGGTTGCAAACGGTTCGATCTGCACCTTGAAACATTCCCCAGGTACCGTCGGCTTCGGATCGTTCCAGCTGTCCCGGTATCGGCAACGAATGATGCCGTCTGTAATGTTCATGGCATACCCCTCTGGGAAGTCATCGCTTGGCGGATAGACGTCGACCACCTTAGCGGTAAAGTCAGTGTCTAAGCCGTCGGTCTCGACCCACAGCTGGATCGTTACCGGACCGGCGACAGCAAGGTCAGCTTCAAGCGGCTCAGTTTCGAAACACAGCACATCGCTGCGCTGGCAGATGGCACTGCCATCTCCGCGCGCGCCGAAGAAGCGTGGTGTTTCTCGCTGATCAAACGCTCCGCCTTCGAAGACAGGAGCGCCGGAAGTCAGCGCGCCGCCGATGGTCGGTACTGGATTAGATGGATCGGCGAGGAAGTGGCAAGCAGCATCGGTTGCCGCTGGCCCCCCTTTGCTCAACTGACCGTCAGGATGAAGATAAAGATCCAACCGCTGGCTGCCAGGTAATGGCCACTGCTGTGCATCAAGCCACTGACCACCATGATCTATTCGCGTGTCCTGAAGCTTGCGACCACTACCACCGCCCATCATGAATACCTGCACCTGTTGGGCTGGTGCAGTGATCTGTAGCTGCAGATGGTTTACAAACCACTCAATACGACAGGACAGCCAATCCTGCGCCACTTGCCCATCGAAAGCGGCGGCTGGGCCAAACTCGGCATCGCCGCTGTGGCTAATGTTGCGGTCGCCATGCAGCCAAGGGCCCATCACGAGTCGTTGTGGTGCCTTACCGTTCGCGACGAAGGCAGCAAAGTTATCCAGGGTTGAGCTGACATAGGCGTCATACCAGCTCGACATGTGCAGCACCGGAATATCGGGAATGTTGCTGCGATAGTGATCGGCGCAAATGCCCAACTGTTGCCAATAGGCATCGAAACAGCCGCGGCCCCATTGGTCGAACAGGTAGTCCTCATACGCTGGCGCATGACGCAGCGGTGAAAATCCTGGACGCCACGGCATATGGGCGAACCAATGCCGGATGTCTTCCTGCTCCAATGCTTCGCGCAATAGTGGATCGGCTTTGGCTGCCGGACTTTCCTTGGCCTGCTTGTATGCCCATGTGGCCTGTTTGAGCTCGAATGCGCCTCCTTGGCGGATGCCACATTGATAAGCGTTGGCGAAGCCTCCAGAGTCCAGCACCATCGTCTTCAGCCCTGGAGGATTTAAGCAGGCCATAGCGAGCTGAGTATGGGCTGCATAAGAAAGACCCATGCTTCCGACCTTCCCATTGCACCAAGGCTGCTCGACCAACCAGGCCAAAGTGTCGTAGCCGTCTTCTGCTTCGTTGACGTACTTGATGAATTCGCCTTCGGAGGCGTAGCGACCGCGGCAGTCCTGAAACACAGTGACGAAGCCATGTTCGGCAAAGGCTTGGGCCATCTCTTCACGCCCTAAGTGATGACCATTCAGGCATTTCTCCGAGCGTGAGGGCTTGCTCTTGTCGTATGGAGTGCGTTCGATCACCACTGGCCACACGCCGGTACTTTCATCAGGCAGGTAGACATCGGTGGCCAACCGAACGCCATCGCGCATCGGGACCATCAGGTTTCTGAGGATTTGCATGTTTGACACTCAAAGCAGTAGGGCCGCATACGCGGCCCGAGATTTCAGTAGCCGGTCAGAACGGCAATGGAGAGGAGGCACATGGCGATGGCCGCGAATACCAGGCACAACGGCCAGATGAATCGCGCCCATTGACCCCATCCGACTTGAGCGGTCGCAAGCAGCACTAGTAGGCCACTTGAGGTAGGAGTGATCAGGTTTGTTAGACCATTGCCCAGCAAAAAGGCATACACAGTGGTCTGAGCGCTCACACCTGACAATTGCCCCAACGGTCCGAAGATTGGCATGGTCACTGCTGCTTGCCCCGACGTGGACGGGATCAGGACATCCAGCCCGAGTTGTGCGAAGAACATGCCGTACGCCGAAACTAGAGGGCCGTGATCGCTGACCAGGTTGGAAAGGTTGTTGACGATAGTGTCGAGCACCTGGCCAGTGCTGAGGATGATCTCCACCGCAGTGGCGAGACCGATCAGCACGCCGGCCATTAGCACCTTCTTCATTCCGTCGACGAATGCGCCGGCAGCCTCGCTGGCACCGATGCCAGCCACCACACTGAACACCATGCTCATCGCCAAGTAGTACGCAGACAACTCTGGGTACTTCCAGTGCCAGCGATTGGAGGCATAAACCAGGAAGGCGACGCCCGCTCCCAGCAGTAGAAGGTTGAGACTGTGGCGTGGCGCTAGCGGTGTGCGCTTAAAAGTAAACTCAGCACTGGCGTCGTAACCCAGTCGGCGTACAGTCATTAACACGAAGCCAATGCCGACCAGCAGAAACACCAAGTAGGCTGCCACACGCATATTCAGCCCGCTGAACATTGGAACGCCCACTAGCGGCTGGGCAACCGCCAATGCCACGGGGTTGGTAATCGAACCCAGATAGCCGATTTTCACCGAGATCACCACGATCGCCAGACCAACAATGTTGGGCAGCCCCAGGCGATTGGCCATCGCTACCATTAGCGGGACGATCAGGATGAACTCTTTGGCCAGTCCCATGAACGTGCTACCGGCCGAGAACACCAGCATCAAGCAGGGTACCAGCACGTAGATGTTGCCCCGGGTAAGGCCAAGTATCCGCTCAAGACCAGCATCGATTGCCCCGGCCTTGTTCAGCACGCCAAACATTCCGCCGATGAACAAAACCATGAAGATCAGGCCGGCTCGCTTCTCGATGCCCTGTGGAATGGCCATGAAAGCCTCAACCAAGGAGACCGGACGTGCAGCAGAATCGGTTGTGGCACGCGGCTCTGTGGAAAATAGCTGGCTTAGAGAGGCGTCCTTTTCCAAGGTCTGGTACGAACCGGGGACAACAGCGATGTCTTTGCGCTGGAACTGGCCTGAATCGACGAAGTAGGTGAAGGCCAGAGCCATGAAAACAATGCTCAACAGGATCAACGCAGGATTGAGCTGCTTGGCCGGGCGAGGGATGTCTGCTTTTCCAGCAGGCGCGGCTTGCGCCGCCGGTGCATGAGGTAGGTTCATGGTGCGCGATCTCGATTATTGTTTTGTAGGGGCCCAGGGCTACAGGGCGCACACTAGTTCAATCGGATGCAGTCACTCAACGTTATGAGTAAATCGGGTTGGGCTATGCAATTTATTGCGTTGGCGTAGAACCATTCACCTCTGTGAGCCTGTTACGCATGTGCTCCGCGAAACTCTCAACCAGCAAAGAGCGTGGCTGGTCTTTGCGGAAAATCAGGCCAAAACGATAGCAAAGCGCAGGTCTCAGCGGCTTGGCGATCAAAGGAAGGCCACCAAACTCTTTGGCCAAAAGACCATTGATAATTGAGACCCCCATACCCTCTGCAACGAATGCGCAAGCAGCACTGACCGAGTGGACCTCTACGCGAACTTGAGGGGTAATTTCAGCCTCTCGGAAACGCAGGTCGAGTTCAGATCGAAGGCTCCTTTGCCGCCCCAGAAGCACGAGGGGTTCATACCGCAATGCTTCGAGACTGACCTCCGATAGCTCCGCCAGTGGATGGCTTTGGTGCATGACGCACATCCCTTCGGTCTCCAGTACCGGTAGCACTTCAAAATGCTGAAGTTCCGTAGGCAAACGCACGAAAGCGAAGTCAGCGCTTTTGTCGAGTACGGCCCTTTCCAGCGCATCGTATCCGCCGGTGATGACCTCTACGACGACGTCCTCACGGCCCTGCATGAATTCGGCAACGATCCTCGGTAGCAAGTGTTGAGACATGCTGGTCGGTACTGCAACCTTGAGCAGACTCCGGCGCGAATGACCCAGTCTCAGCTCATCTGCCATGCGTTGTACGCGCTGGAGGTTGTCTACGAGCTCCGCCACCTGTCCAAGGAGTTCTTCCGCCTCAGGAGTCGCCATCAATCTGCCCTTACGTCGAAGGAAGAGCGCGAGGCCTAAGTGATCTTCGAGCTGAGTTAACAAGCGGCTGACGGCCGATTGGGACAAGCCCATACGGGTAGCAGCTCCGATGGTAGAGCCCGTTGTCATGATGGCTTGAAAAGCTTCGAGTTGTTTGAGGTTCACAAGATACTCCGAGGTTTCTTACCAACTAAACGCATAGCCTCATGCGTATTACTCATAACGTTGTTGCCGATTCCACGACGGGTTAGTGTCCGCCGCATGAGTGAATCCCGTCCAGCATGACGCTGCGTAATCTGCGATGGATAGTACTGGGTCGCTCCATTTTGATGCTGCCAAAAATCACAATACACAGCAGAGATTTCCGATGAACACCCTCACAACATCGCGCACACTCGCGTGTGCAAGCGTCATTGCTAGCTTGTTCCCCAATTTTGCTGAAGCAGACTTCTTCAAAGACTCCGAGGGCCGGCTGGCTCTGCGAAATTACTATTTCAATGATGGATTTCGTGATGGGGGCGAAGATCGCAAAGAGTGGGCGCAGGGTTTTCTGCTCAAGCTACAGTCAGGTTACACCGAAGGACCTGTAGGCTTTGGTTTGGAGGCACTGGGACTTTCAGGAATCCGGCTCGACTCAAGCGCTAAGCATGCGGGGACAGGCCTTCTGCCGGTCCACGACGATGGTCGGGCAGCTAGCGAATATTCGAGTCTTGGCATTACCGCTAAGGCCAAATGGAATGACCTTTTGGTCAGTGGTGGCACTCTCCTCCCCAAAATCCCCGTCCTGGTTTACAACGATGGTCGACTACTACCTCAAACGTTCCGAGGTACCCAAGCGGAGTACACCGGTGTTGATCGGTTGTACCTTCAAGCTGGGCATCTAGACAAATTCAAAGCCCGAAACTCTACCGATAGCGTCGATATATTTCCTCAGGGATATTCCGGAGGTGGCGGTACGGACTTTGATTTTGCGGGGATGCGCTACGACCTCACCAAACAGCTCAGTTTTAGCAGCTACTACGGGGAACTTCGGGATTTCTACCGCCAACTGCGCATTCCACGCCATCCGGCCACCCAGCCCACCAACATCCGGCCACCTATTCCACGCTCATCCGGCCGGGCAGTCGGAGCGCAGCGACGCAGGCTTGCATTGTTAGTCTGAAGTCTCTGTCGCCGTCAATTTCGTTGCGCGTCTGCGCATCGATTCGCCCTTCAGTTCGATCCGATAAGCGTTATGTACCAGCCGGTCGAGGATCGCATCGCCCAGGGTCGGATCGCCGATCAGTGCGTGCCATTTGTCCACCGGCATCTGGCTGGTTACCAGCGTCGAGCGGTTGCCGTAGCGGTCGTCCAGCAGTTCAAGCATGTCGCGCCGCTGAGCAGCGGTAAACGGCGCCAAGCCCCAGTCATCCAGGATCAGCAGGTCGGTCTTGGCGTAGCCGGCCATTAGCTTGGCGAAGCGGCCGTCGCCGTGTGCCAGGCCCAGTTCTTCCATCAAGCGCGGCAGGCGCAGATAGCGCACGCTGTAACCGTCGCGGCAAGCTTTATGAGCCAGCGCGCAGGCGAGCCAGGTTTTGCCTACGCCCGTCGGCCCGCCGATGATCAGGTTCAGGCCATCGCGCAGCCACTGGCCGCTACCCAGTTGCAGGATCAGCGCCTTGTCCAGGCCACGAGGGCTGCGGTAATCGATGTCTTCCAGGCAGGCGTTATGGCGCAGTCGTGCGGCTTTGAGGCGAGTCGTCAGGCGGGCGTCTTCGCGCTCGGTCAGCTCGCGGTCGACCATCAGGCCGAGGCGTTCGTCGAAGCTGAGATCGTTGATGTCGGGCGTTGCGTGTTGTTCGCCAAGCGCCTTGATCATGCCGTGCAGGCGTAGGATTTGCAGCTTGTCGAGGGTCGGGTTAGGCAGCATGTTCGTGCTCCTTTTTCAGTCAGTGGTAGTAGCCAGGGCCGCGCAGATTGATATGTTCATCGGGCAGTAACGGCAGGTTTTGCTGGGCAAGAGGTAGCCGTTCCAGGCCTTGGCGCAGGATCGATTCGAGGCTCTTGTAACTGCATGCGCCTAGGGCCAGCGCACGTTGGCAAGCGGCTTCCAGCCGCTCTTCGCCGTGCTGTTTGCTCAAGCGCAGGATGCCCAGACAGGCGCGGAAGCCATGCTGCGGATGGATTCGGCGTTCGAGGATGTAGGCGATGACACCGGCCGTATTCGGGCCCGTCTGCTCAGCCCAGCGGATCAGCCGCTGGGGCGTCCACTCGGCGTGTTCGCGGTGACTTTTGGGCATGTGCTCGGTGTGGGTAGTGTGGCGGCCTTTGTGCGGCGAGCGCAGATGGCTGGCCACGCGCTGGTTGGCGTGGAAGCACTCGACGGTCTGCGCGGTCAGGCGTACTTCGAGTTGGTGTTTCACCAGTTGGTACGGCACGGAGTAAAAATGGCCGTCGACTTCGACGTGGTAGTCGATGTGGACTCGCACCTTTTTCCATTCGGCGTAGACATACGGATGTTCTGGTAGCGGTTGCAGCGCGGGTTGGTCGATGGTCTCGAAGGCCGAGCGGCGTGAGCCGGGCAGTTTCTTGAAGGGCTTCTGATTGAGGCGATCCAGCAGCAGTCCGATGGCGGTGTTGAGTTCACCCAGCGAAAAGAACTGCCGATTGCGCAGCACCGCCAGGATCCAGCGCTCGACCACTTGAACACCGACTTCGACCTTGGCTTTGTCCTTGGGTTTTCGTGAGCGAGCGGGCAATACGGCGACGCCGTAGTGCTCGGCCAGATCGCGGTAGCTGGGGTTGATATCGGGCTCGTAACGGTGCGCCTTGGTCACGCCACTGCGCAGATTGTCGGGCACCAGGATCTGTGCGGTGCCGCCGAAAAAGCAAAACAGCGGGCATGCGAGCCCAGCCAGTCGGGCAGTTTCTGCGACCAGGTCGCCTCGGCGAAGGTGTAGCTGGAGGCGCCGAGGACGGCGACGAAGATCTGGGCCTGGCGGATCTCTCCGGTTCGCCGGTCGATGATCGGCACGGTCTGACCCGCGTAATCGACGAACAGCTTTTCGCCGGCGCGATGTTCCTGGCGCATGACCACGTCGACCTTGGCGGCCCAGAGCCGGTAGTGCTCGCAGAACCAGCTGTATTGGAAGCCTTGCGGATGGGCGAGTCGATATTCTTGCCAAAGCAGGGCCAGGGTTACGCCGGGGCGGCGCAACTCTGCGTGGACATGAGTCCAGTCCGGCATCGGACGTTGATCGCTGGGGACGTCGGGTGGTGGCGGAAAAAGACGCTGCTGCAACTGCGCCTCGCTCGCCGCACACGGCCAAGTCAGCCCGCTGGCAGCAAAGCGATTGAGGTACTCACCGATAGTTGCGCGACCCACCTGCAAGCTGACAGCGATCTGGCGAGCAGATAGGCCGACCTCAAACTTGAGACGTAGCACTTCCTTAATTTTACGCATGGATAACCGCTCCACGACGACCTCTCTGCTTCGATAAAAGAGGTCGATGGTAGTGAATTAATCCTGCGTTGCTGCCTGCCTTGTGGGTGGCCGGATGGCCGTGGAACGGGTGGCCGGATCATCGTGGAATCAGTGGCCGGATGTTCATGGAATGGGTGGCCGGATGCCCGTGGAATCCGCAGCCAACAATTTTTCGGGTTGGTTTACACACTGCCGCTTGGCCCAGGCAAGCTAACTAGCGATCTACGTTACTTTATCAGTGATGATGCTGGCGCAGCCCGTAATGGTGTAGTTGATAGCGATATGTTTAGCGGTTTACTCAGTTATCGTCTGGGTGGCCACACGTTCAGTGCTGGATATCAAAAGGTTGATGGCAGCACCGCACTTCCGTACGTGAGCGTAAGCACGGTCTACTCGTTCAGCAATGCTAGCGTTGGCAAATTCATTCAGCCCGGAGAGCGGACCTGGATGGCGAGGTACGACTACGATTTTACTAGCATGGGAATTCCTGGACTGAGCTTCATGACCCGCTACTACAAGGGCGAGGATGGGGTCTATCGTGGTCAGGAAGCCCGGGAGCACGAGTCCAATACGAACCTGAAATATGTGATCCAGGACGGGCTCTTCAAAGGTGTGGGGGCTGAGTTTCGATATGCAGTGGCCAGGAGCACGTACAGCAGTGACCGGGATAACTACCGCTTGTATCTGACGTACGACATTGCATTGTGGTGATAGCTTCAAGTTCCCCTTGAAGCCGTCATCTAAAGGCAGCTCCCGCAGTCGGGAGCTGCCTTGTTAACCTACTCCCCCTTTTTGTGCTTGTGGGGTTTCAGGTCCGGATGGTCCTTCTGCTTCTCAGGCGTGACTCGCTGCCTTTTATCCGGAGTGCCATCTTCGTTAGTTCGTTTAGGGCCTGGCTTGATGCTCATGCGAGATTTCCTTTATCGCTTGGGTTGGTGGGTGCTGCTATGTAGTTAGTCCAGCTTCTTATAGCTGTCAAAGCGGACGGGAGCAGAAGCACTTGGCATCCCAGAGGGGCCATCCTACTTCGTGTCTTAGAGGCCTGAGTAAGAGCCTCCTGGCAAGGGCTTGCACGGGGCAGTGAAATCCAAGGCTGAGCGGTACGAGGACGTCTGGACATTCATCATCCCGAGCACTGTGTGAAACAGGTTGTCGTGGCTAAGAGGTGAGCTTGCTTGAGCTTTCAAACAGCCGACGTTGAGCCTTTCACTCTTCGCAAGAGAATCGGACATCCAAAGCACCAATGGCACCTTGGTTTGCTCTTCAGGAGCCATCGCATAAGGCAGCCCATGCAGGTAGAGCCCACCCTCACCCAGTGATTCTCCGTGGTCAGAAACGTACAGGAGCCCAGTGTCGAATTTGGTGTTCGCTGCCAGGATGTCGATCAGCCCGGCTGTAACGTAGTCGGTGTAAAGGATCGAGTTATCGTAGGCATTGAGCACTTCCTGCTGCTTACATTTGTCGAGCTCGTTGGTCTCGCACACCGGCGCGAATTTCTTGAATTGCGCGGGGTAGCGCTTGTAGTAGGCCGGGCCATGGCTACCTTTGTAGTGGAGCACCAGGACAGCATCGCCTTCTTGACGCTTGATGAAGTCTTGCATCTCCGAGAGCAGCACCCCGTCCTTACACTCCTCGCTGGTGCAAAGTTGGGGATCCGCGTGAGAGGCAGCCTTGTGGTTGGGAACCCTGTCGCAGGCCCCTTTGCACCCCGAGTTGTTGTCAGTCCACATGACACTAATGCCTGCGCGTTGAAGCACGTCGAGCAGCCCTTCTCGGCTCTTGGCCAAGCCATCTTTGTACTCGGCCTTACCCACATCCAGGAACATGCATGGCAACGAAACTGCGGTGGCGGTGCCGCAGGAGCTGACGTTGGAGAAGCTGATGACGTTGCGTTTTTCCAGCTCCGGGTTCGTTTCACGGGTGTAGCCATTGAGGGAGAAGTTGGCGGAGCGGGCGGTCTCTCCTACAGCCAGTACCAGCAGCCTAGGTTTACGGGCCGCCCCCTGTCGATTAACTACCGCATCAGTTCCAATGGCCGTCAGCGTTTTAGGTGTGGCCAGCTGGCGCTTCAGGTAACCATGGCCAGCCGCAAACAAGTTGGTGGGTACCAGGATCAGTCGGATCTCCCGATTGTTGCGCAGCAAGGAGGCATATGACTGGTATTGACTCAGCACGATGCCAGACAAGGTCAACAGAGCGAGCGACAGAGCAATGACCCTGCTGACCAAAGCTCTGGCCCAAGGCTTGCGCCGGAGGGGAACCCGGGAGATCAGGTAGACGGGCAACACCCCAACCATTGCGACCCACAGACCGAGCTTCCAATTCAGCAGCTCGGTTGCCTCAGCGACGTCTGTCTCCACAACGTTGGTGAACATTGTGTAATCGATCACGATGCCATAGGCATTCATGAAGTAACTCGCAAAAGCCGCGCTGATCAGTACGAGACATAGAAAAGGTTTGGTCAGCCGCGCCCATGACAGCAAGCTCAGAACCGTAAACACCCATGCGAATACTATGACTGGGAGGCTAGCTGCTAGCAGCCAGTTCACTTCATCGGTTTTGAATACCAGCTTCCAGAGCACGCTCCAGAGCTCAGCATTCGCGAATAGCAGCAACCAAAGAGTTACCAGCCCAATGAGCAGATTAGTGCTGATGCCTTCCTGTCGGGCAGTGCGAATAGCAAAGATCCATTTACTTAACAGGGTGTGAACAATGGATTTTGAAGGTGTCATTATCAAACTCTGAGAGGCTGCTTATCCATGCGTTAGCTGTGGAGTTAGCGGGAGCTGCTTGGCAAACCATCGACAGATGCTGAGCGATTGCGCAATGTGCGGAGCGCCAGAGGCCTTAGGGCCTAGGCGTTGGAGACGCTTAGAATGTGTGAGGCATAGGGACAAAAGAGAAATAAATCTCGCTGAGCGCATTATTTCCGGCGCCTGATAACGACACGATGACCTCGTGATTACAATGCTGACAGAAATGCAATAACTGCTGTTTTAATTGCCATCGACCAGGCTATGATAAAAATTAGGGCGACACCATCTATTAAACGCAGAGCACCGCTCAGCTAGATAAATTTAATTTCACAAACAAAACGGCTTCGTTTTGACGTAGGCTAATTTTGAACTTTCACTTTAACTTACAAGTCTTTCTCGCGAGCAGAACATTCTTTTCAACTTTTGCTCGTTAATATGTCACCCATCAATGAGGGGCGAATACCATGAGCTTTTTCAAAAATATCCTGGGCGGGCACCATGGCCGTGGAAACCACGGTGGAGGCAAGCACCACAGCGGGGGACATGGGGCCGAGCAATACGATCGCCATGGCCGGCAGCAGGGCTGCGACGGCGGCAACCAGGTGTATGACGGCGGGCGCCATGCCACTCCAGCCCCCATTAAAGATCTGCAGGGCTGCAGGCAGTGCCGGACGGCCAACGATCCGTCAGCACGCTTTTGTCTAAACTGCGGAACACCACTATCGAGTGGTTGCACCGCCTGTGGCTCGTTGCTGAGCGCAGGAGCAAAATTCTGCAGTCAGTGTGGCCAAGCGACGCTCTAACGATAGGCAGACAGGAAGGCCAACGAGACCACAACCCTGCGCAAGGAGAAATACGTGGGTTCAAATCATGACCATGGCAGCGCTGCAGTACGCGAGGGGCATCAGAAGAAGCTAATCATGGCGCTCGCCTTGACTGGCAGCTTCATGATTGCAGAAGTGATCGGTGCGTGGATTACCGGCAGCCTGGCGCTGCTGTCTGACGCATCCCACATGTTCACAGATACTGCCGCCTTGGCGATCTCACTGATTGCACTTCAGATAGCCAAGCGCCCGGCGGATCAGAAAAGAACCTTCGGCTATGCGCGCCTGGAGATTCTGGCTTCGACGTTCAACGCCGTGCTGCTCTTCCTGGTGGCGATGTACATCTTGTACGAGGCCTACCAGCGCTTTTTCATGCCGGCGGAGATCGCTACCGGGGCGATGATGTGGATCGCAATCGCCGGCCTGATCATCAACCTAATCTCGATGCGCCTTCTGGCATCTGCGAGCAACGAGAGCCTTAACGTCAAAGGCGCCTACCTCGAAGTTTGGAGCGACATGCTCGGCTCGCTAGGCGTAATCATTGCAGCACTCATCATCCGCTTCACGGGCTGGACCTGGGTCGACACGATTGTCGCTGTGGCAATCGGACTTTGGGTACTGCCGCGGACGTGGCAGTTGCTTCGCGAAAGCCTGGGGATTCTCATGGAGGGTGTGCCGAGGGGGCTCGACGTTACGGCAATCGAGGCCACCATCCGCGGCGTAGATGGGGTCACGGACGTTCATGACTTGCACGTCTGGGCCGTCAGCAGTGGCAGCAACGTGATGACGTCGCACGTAGTGGTACGGGATTCTGCAGATGGGGATGCTGTGTTGGCGGCCGTCGTGGATGCTGTCAGCGATGGATTTGAAATCCATCACTGCACCATCCAGATCGAGCGGGCAGCTTTCCACGAGAGCGTTCCCTCGCCCTCGCACTGATCGATCGGTAAACACCATGCAGACACATCCCCTTCCTGGCTGAGGGGGATGTTGTAGAAGAAATGCGATGAGGGATGGCGTAAACGGCAGGAGCACTTCGAGAGGGGTTGGAGAATGGCTTCACCTCCCCCGTCCACAATCCCCAGAAGGTTCAGCGATGGCTTGGATCATCACGAAGTACCTACTCACTGCCGGAATAGTGATTCTCGTATCAGAGCTGGCGAAACGCAGTGACAAGCTGGGCGGCCTGGTCGCCGCCCTACCCCTGGTCACTGTCTTGACGCTGGTCTGGCTCTATTTGGAGAACCAGAGCATGGAGAAGATCTCCAATCATGCTTGGTACACGTTCTGGTACGTGCTTCCTACACTGCCGATGTTTATCGCGTTCCCGTTGCTGCTACCTAAGCTCGGCTTCTGGCCGACCCTTATCAGCAGCATCCTCATCACAATGGCCAGTTTCGGATGTTTCGCCGTACTGCTGCGCCGGTTCGGCATTGAGCTTCTATGATCCGGCGACCGCAGACATCATCTTGATGAGCCTTAACGGCTGTTAATACACTCGCCCTTCACCAGGTAGCGAACCATGTGCAGCTCGCCTTTCGAGTCTTCGTAGGTCATCATACTTCTTACATTACCGCAGTACCGCACGCTGGGTGATACATACACCAACTTACCAACGTCAAGGTCCATACCGTAGGCATAGTCTTCAAGTTGAGGCATGGGCTTTTTTACGCGCTGAGCATAATCCGCAGTAGCCTCTCTAGCAGAACGCTCAATGCGTTGGTTTATTTCCATACCGCTTTGTGCATTGGCTGTTAGTGATGTGAAGAGCATAAACACGGCGATCGCTGATACAGTAGTGTTCATAAGAAGTCCCTTAATAAAAAAGCGCCCGTAGGGGGGCGCTAAAATTCACCTACCAAAGGAGCGTATGGTTTACAGGTGAATGCATTGACGAGAACAACTGCCCGCTGCTCTTGCCAAGCTGCTTTGAAATGAGACAATTTCCAAAGCAGCGATGCCTCTTCCGCTGCCCTTAAACTAGCAAAGGAGGCTAACACCAAGATGATCGCGCAATTACAATTTGGACATGTAATAGATTGTAAGGTAATTATTCGGGAGACTACTGAGCCACCAAGTGAACTAATTCGCAGAAAGGCGTAGCAGTTCGCGGCCGTGCATGGGGACTGCCTGCGTGGCGCACTCGATGCAAGGCCAGCGCCAGTCTCTGCAAGCTGGCGACCGAAATACTGCCTGTCATGGCCGATTCCGCCTGTCAGGCGAAGCTGTCATACACCGTCGCAGACCCCAGAATCCGCTAAGCTCAGAGCTGGAGCCTGCATGACTGTCAGAAATCTTGCGGCTACATTACAAATTTGTAGGATTTCGCCGCGGCCAGCTTCTTCGCGTTAAGATTCAAGCGTCCTCAGGTGACCCGGCGTATGGACAGAGGTAGCGACTACCACATGCCATACCCTCAGCCTATCTTTCGAACAGCCTGCAACCATAATCTTGGCGGATTAGGCCAACTCCTTCCTCACACCTTGAGATAAGTTATGCGCGTTCTAGTTGTGGAAGACGAAATTAAAACTGCCGAATATCTTCAGCAGGGCCTATCCGAAAGCGGGTATGTCGTAGATATCGTGCACAACGGTGTAGATGCCCTGCACTTGTTCAACACTAATGTCTATTCGTTGGTCCTTCTGGACGTGAACCTCCCCGGTATCGACGGCTGGGACCTGCTGGAAACCATCCGTAAGACCAGCCGGGTCCGCATCATCATGCTGACCGCCCGCGGACGCATCAATGACAAGCTCAAGGGCTTGGACGGCGGCGCGGATGACTACCTTGTGAAGCCATTCGAATTCCCTGAACTGCTTGCTCGCATCCGTTCGCTGCAACGCCGTGGTGATGAGTTGGTCGAGAAGAGCTCGCTGAAAATTGCGGATCTGGAACTCGACTCCGTCCGCCATCGCGTCTTCCGCGGTGGCACACGCATCGATCTCACCACCAAGGAATTTGCGCTTCTGCACCTGCTCATGAGCCGAACGGGCGAAGCGCTGACTCGTTCCCAGATCATCTCGTTGGTCTGGGATATGAATTTCGATTGCGACACCAATGTCATCGATGTAGCCATCCGGCGCTTGCGCTCGAAGATCGATGACCCGTTTGAAACCAAGCTCATTCACACGCTTCGTGGCGTTGGGTACGTTTTTGAGGAACGCGCATGAGGCCATTCAGCCTGGCTGCAAAGCTGGGGTTAAAAGTTGGGTTGATGAGCGCAGCGTTGCTGCTTCTGTTCGCCACCTTTGGCTATCTGATGGTAGGTAAGGCTCTGGAAAGAAATGCCCGAGCGGACCTGGAAGTAAAGATGGCGGGGATGGCTCACAACCTGTCCACCATCCCGGATATCTCCGGCGTCAACGCAGATGCACATCAGCTTGTCGATTTGGTCATGGGCCACAACAACCTGTATGTGAGCATATTCGATACCTCACAGAATCAGACTCCTCTGCTCTCGATTGGCTCGAAACAGGTCAATCTGGAGGTGCACAAGTTTCAGCCGGCGGCCCAGCCTAAAGAGCATGAATGGCGTGATACGCAGGACCGTCCTCTGCTGAGTGCTTCTCGGATCATGCGCTTGGGCGATGGAACAGAGGTCAGCGTCTATATGACCATGGACCAGTCATCCAGTGAGGCACTGCTTGATGCGTTGCTGACTTGGGCCTTGATGATGTCCCCCGTCATCCTCGCACTGATCTTGGCCATTGGCTGGTGGACCGTGCGCAGAGGCCTGCTGCCGCTGACCAAATTCCTCAAGGTGGCGTCAAAGATCTCAACGGAGAGCCTCGACCATCGTCTTCCGACTGATGGGATGCCGGCAGAACTCAAGAAGCTCGCCGACGGCATCAACATCATGCTGGCTCGCCTGGATGATGGCGTTCAGCAGCTCTCGCAGTTCTCTGACGACCTTGCCCACGAACTTCGAGCACCGCTTTCCAACCTGATGGGCAAGGCCCAGGTTGCCTTGACCAGAGAAAGATCGCTTTCCGAGTACCGGGAGGTTCTAGAGTCGTGCACAGAAGAGTTGGACCGCATGAGCCGCATGGTTTCCGACATGCTGTTCTTGGCCCAGGTCAGTCACCCTGCGTCCATGGTGGAGTTCGAACCGGTGTCCCTGGTCGACGAGGTTCAGCGCGTATGCGACCTCTTCAGCATTTCGGCAGAGGAAGGCGAGATCCAGCTGCAGATTTCTGGGAGTGATGATGTGGTACGCGGGAACCGCCTGATGGTTCAACGGGCCGTCTCAAACCTCGTGTCGAACGCGATCCGCTACTGCCCTCGCGGCCGCACGGTCTACGTGAAGGTGCAGCATAGTGCGAGCGGTACGACCTTGAGTGTCGGCAACCCCGGCCGCGGTATTGCCAAGGAACACCATGCGCACTTATTTGAGCGGTTCTACCGTGTGGACAAGAGCCGAGCACGGAGCGAAGGCGGTACCGGTCTTGGCTTGGCCATTGTGCAGTCGATCATGAGCCTGCACCAAGGGTCGGCGAGCGTGGAGGTGACCGAAGAAAACTTCACCTGGTTCCACCTTCACTTTCCCGCAGCCCAGCAACTGCAGCCAGCAATGACCGCCGCTTAAACCGCGCAGACATGATTAGGCCCGTCCATCGACGGGCCTTTTTGTTTGCTCAATGCATCAGTGCCGGAGGACCACAGGGTCCATAGGCGACCGCAGAATCACCGACTTGATGATCTTCTGCTCGTCAGGATTGGCGTTCTTCCACAGGTGTGAGAAGTACTGAGCATTCACTTTCTCTTGAGCACTTACGCTGCCGGCGGCATCGATCAGGCGCATGGTCGAGTAGACACAGATCAGCGCCAGAATGAAGAACGACGTGGCGACCACCATCACATAACGCTTGGCCAGCACCGGTGCCCGCTTGAGCTCCTGGATAGAGGCGTCCGCCGCCTTTGTCGCTGCTGTAAGCTCCGAGATCAGTGGCTGGATGGCGGTGTCGACTCCGCGGCATGCAGCTGAATACGCTGATGCAGCGGCGCGCAAGGCAACCTCCTCCGCGTTCGACCAAGCCTTCTCCGCCTTTCGCACCTCCTCCTGAATCTGCCGGCCGACAGCGTCCACCTGCTCCACCAGTTCGTTCGACCTCTCCAGAACAGCGCTGGAGGTCCGCGTCTGCGAGGTCAGCTCATCGAGCTGGACAGTGAGTTTTTCAGTGCAGCGGCGAAAGTCACCGATAGCAACTGCCCAGGGCTCTATGTCATTCATGGCTATCTCCTAGGGCGGCCAACAACGCCGCGCTGAATTAACGCGCTAGATATCAAAATTGTAATTTAAGAGAAAATTCTTAGTCGCCCTCGACAGTGCCGAGATAGACATGATCCTTCCAGATTTGAGGATTTAACGCATCCTGCCTGCCGCCAAAATTACGGAATTGTAATTATTGACTCACCTTGTCGTTAGCTTCGCGTTCCTAAACTACAAACCAACAAAGGCCGCTAATCAGGCAGGCCTAGTATGAACCGAGGTTCACAATGAAATTTGTCAAATCTATCGCTATTGGCAGCCTGCTGCTGGGTCTCATGGGTACCGCTTACGCTGAAGGTGGCTTCGAGCGAGCGAAACAGTTCAATGAAAACTTCCGAACCGAACAGGCTCGCCTATGGAGCGATGACTCTTCGGACCAGAACAAACAACAAGTCGCTCAAGAGCAAAAGAAAGAAAGCAAGGATGGTAAGGAACAAGCCGACAATTAATCGGCGGTTAAATAGGACTTCAAATGACGAAAGAAATCGACAAAAAAGCCAGGATAAAACCTGGCTTTTTTGTGCTTGGAATTTAGCCTTCGTTCTTGCGAGGCGTTTCCGCATTGCTTTCTCCAGCCAGACCCTCGGCACCTTGTACGGTACGTTTCCAATGGCACAGCATGAGCTGGCTGGCGTTCGCTTCGGTGATCGCTGTACATGCTAGATCAGCGGGCAGACCATCCTTGCTGTCTCGCAAGCGCCTGGACAGATAGAACGAGCCATCCTGCGGCCACTTGGCAGGATCCTTGATGTTCTCGGACTTTCCGCTGCTGTAAAACTCCGACGAGTATGAGCGGCGGCCAGGATAGATCAGGGGAGCGGAATGAGCAGACTGCACATTGAGCCAGGCTTGAACCACATCTCGCTGATTCTGAGGTCGCTCCTCAAGTACCCCGGCGTAGATGATGCCCGCACCGATGATTGGTAACACCAATGCACTCGCCGCGGCAGCCCATGTAGTCTTCGGGCCAACATCGCTGATCCGTCCGGATAGCAGCAATGCCCAGGCTGGCAGCGCAGGTAGCAGGTAGGTCCACAGAATGTTGCCTGCAAATGTGAAGAAGACCGGTGTCGCCAAGGCCCACAGCCAGAGGTAAGCCTCGAAGCGCTGCATTGATTCACGCTTGCGGATCAGTAATGGTAAGAAAAAGGCCCACGGCAGTAGCGACAGTCCGAGCTGGATCCAGATGGTGCCATATGGCTTGGCATGAGCACTGCCGTATAGGTCGCCCGCCCAGTTACTGACGACGTAGCGGCTCCAGTGCTCACCAACGAAGAAGTACTCCATGAAGCCGGGCGTTTTCATCTCGGCCGCGACATACCAAGGCACGGATATACCGAACATGAGTACAAGGCCGCTGATCCAGGGAAGCCTCAGTACCCGTCCCCATTCCTTGTAGATAACGAACCAGGCGAATGCCGGCGCCCCCATAAGCACTAGGGTCAGAGGGCCTTTGGCAAGCAAGCCCAGCCCGAGACCTGCGAACATCAGGTAGGCATCCGCCTTGCTGGCGCACTTCATCCAACGCCAGAAACCGTAGCTGGCCAGCAGAATCGAGAACGACAAAACAGGGTCGGTCAGCACGACACCGCTGGAGACTAGGCCAAGGGTGGTGCTGGAAAAGATAATGGCGGCCCAGATGCCGGCGTTACGGGAAATCTGCTGCGTGCCGAGTTTGATGATGATGAAACAGCTTGCCAGGTGCAGCAGCCACGCCGGGAAACGCGCAGCGAACTCGTTAACGCCGAAGACCGTCATGCTTGCGGCCTGGGTCCAGAAGGACAACGGTGGCTTGCCCCAGAACGGTACCCCGTAGTCGAACATGGGCGTGATCCAGTCATTCAACTCGACCATCTTGCGAGCCATTTCAGCGTAGCGAGCCTCCGATGTGTCCATCAGTGGATAGATGCCCAGCCCCACCAAACGCAAGAGCAAAATCGAACCCAGGATCCACCACAGCGTCCGCTCGTTTTTCAGGCTCAGCATTTCTTACCCTCGATCGAGGCCATCGAAGGGTGGAGTGACACGGGATCCGCCTTGCTGCTGTGCTTCAGGAAATAGAGAGGCCGGCGCTTCACTTCCGCGAGTGTCACGCCCAGGTACTCCCCCACCATGGCGACACCGACGCACATGAATGAAGCCATTCCGACGATCAGGTGATGGATGTCGAAACTTCCTGCCACAAGCGACGCAAGCATGTAGCAGATGCTGGAGACGAAAAGACCGAAACTGATGAGGCTGAAAATGCGCAGCGGTTTGCGAGAGAAGCTGACGATGCTTTCGATGGCCAGATTGAACAGGCCAGCTGCATTCCACTTGGTGCTGCCGGCATGGCGAACGGTGCGATTGTAGGGCAGCTCGATGGTACGGAAGCCTACCCAGCCGATCATGCCTTTGAGAATCCTGGAGCGTTCGTCCAGCGCCCGCAGTGCTGCCAGCGGCGCAGGCCCAATCAATCGGAAATCGCTGACATCGGCCGGCATGTCCACCTTCTCCACCAGGCGCTGCATGACCCAGTAGTAAGCCCGGGCACTCATGCGCTTAAACCACGAATCACCGACTCTCAGGTTGCGTTGCATGTTCACCACGTCGTAACCGCGTTGCCAGTGGTCCACCATGGCCGAGATGAGCTCTGGTGGGTCCTGCAGGTCGACATCGATGAAGATCAGCGCACTGCCACGGGCATGGTCTATCCCGGCGCTGAGTGCAGCCTCTTTGCCGAAGTTGCGACTCAGGGACAGACAACGTACAGATGACCCATCCTGATAGTGGCGAAGAATGTCGGCCGTTCGGTCGTTACTGCCATCGTCGATATAGAGGATTTCGCAGGAGACGGGTAAGCGCTTCACGACGCGGGTGATCCGCTGGTGGAACTCGGGGATGGTTTCCTCTTCCTGGAAGCAAGGGACGACGATGGTTAACAAGGGATCAGGGCGCTCGGGAAAGCGATGTAATGTCTGCATGATTGAATGTCCAAAAACGATGTGCAATGAATCCAAGTGCAGTGAGGCTTAAGGTCACTACAAGTTGGGAGATGAGCGGTGACAGATTCGACTTGATGAGGAACCACATACCCACGCCATTGCCGAAGTTTGTGGCTAACGCGACCAGTGCAAACCTGACAGGCTGAAACTTACGAGAGCCATCTGACACAAAGCAGAGCGCCCTATTTCCAATAAAGCTTGCGATAGCGCCAACCATGCCTCCACAGATACTGGCTAGCAATGGAGTAGATAATTCTGTCGTAACCAGCACTAGGAACACCGCATAATGGATTCCCGTTGCTATGAAGCCGATCCCCAGATAACGAATCAGTAAGGTAGTAAGAGGTAGGGTTTGATTTTCCATGCCCAAAGCCTATGGAGGCAAAGGTGAAAAAAAAGTGAACCAAATGTAAATGCGTAATTGGCTAAATTTAGATCTGCCAAGTAATGAAATTGGCGCGCTAGGCTAGCACGCTACAATATCAGCAAGATTGCTCGAAAATTACGCTTTCGAAATAAAACCTTCCGATAACGCATGCATGACCTGCGGATTACAATGCTGACAAGATAAGGAAATGCTGGGTGGCATTGAGATAGATTCCCCGAATTAAGGGGGACCCAATGGTTACACAAAATGAAACATTTACAAGCAGCGTTGTTCCTTACAGTCCTGACATATTGGATGATCTGCCAATTGATGATCAGCTGGCCGTAGAGTTTTTCGCAACAGCACGTTGTGCCAGTTTCAAACAGGCTGCCCGGGGGCTCAATGTGCCAGTGGTAGGCCTTCGGAAACGCTTGGAGAAACTGGAAGAGCACATTGGTGCTCCCGTGTTTGTATACAAACACAACAAGCTTGCCCTGACCCGCACTGGCGAGAGGGTCAGCCATTACCTGTGCCAGCTCTTCGGCCCAGACGGCCTTGGCAAGTCCGGTGAAAAGGAAGTCCCCAGGCTTACCATCGCGATCACGGAGCCAGTGTTGAGCGACATCGTAAACCGCGATCTAGTCGCCTACGTGCGCGATCATGCCGAAATGCAGCTTGAAATCCATTCAGAGTGCACAACGCAGATGCTCTCTGAGTGTGAAGTCGATGTGGGTATCGCTTTCGTGAGCCCAGATGATGAGGGCGCGTTTGATCGCCATCCTACGTATAGGTTTGAACGGCTTGGCCGGATTGGGCACTCGCTGTTCATTTCCAGCCGCTACTCAAGAAGCGTCACCCTTCCAGTGCAGAGCCTGGATTTGCACAACTTCATGCTCGTTATCCCTTGGGATGAAGAGATTTTGGCGGGCTCACGAAAGTGGGCATCGATAATGGCTGAGCATCAGGGCGGTACCACTCGGGTAAAGAACTATAACTTATCCCGTGGCCTTGTCGTAGGAGGCGCGTGTATCGGTGTGCTGCCCGACTATAGTCGAAAGATGGAGAGGAATATTCTGCCGATGCCGGGTTTTTTGGACGATCTGGAGGAGAAAGATGTCTATCTTGTTATCAAAACCAAGCTTGCCCGCAACCCGCACGTTCTGGAAATCCGTAGATTGATCAAGAAGAGCTTCTTTGATAAGAAGGACTGGCTTGTTCGGTAACAGTTTTGTTAGGTTTCAAACTCTCCTGTTAACACTACAGAAACACAACTGTCATATTCGCTTGCAATCTAGTCAGAGTGCTTAGAACAAAGGCATCTTGTTACAGCAGGTGACAACCGTGGCCTGCTCCCATCTGCAAGATAAATTTAGGCCGACGAAGGGCGAAATACAACGTCGGTAGCTAAGCACTTAACATACGAGAGGCAAGCAATGATCCGTTCTTCGAACATGCGGGAAAAGCTGTTGGCTGCCGCAATAATAGGCACATTTTCCTCGCAAGCATTCTCCGGAACAGTAACCACTGACGGAGCTGACATCGTTCTGAAGACCAAGGGCGGTCTTGAAGTATCGACTTCTGACAAGGAATTCAGTTTCAAACTGGGCGGTCGCGTTCAGGCCGACTACGGCCGTTTCGATGGTGTCTTCACCAAGAATGGCGATACCGCTGACGCCGGCTACTTCCGTCGCGCCTACCTTGAGCTCGGCGGCGTTCTGTACCGCGACTGGAAGTATCAGCTCAACTACGACCTTTCCCGCAACACGGGCAACGACTCCGACGGTTACTTCGACGAGGCCAGCCTGACCTACACCGGTTTCAAGCCCGTCCAACTGCGATTCGGTCGTTTCTACACCGACTTCGGTCTTGAGAAAGCCACCAGTTCGAAGTGGACCACTGCCATGGAGCGGAACCTCTCGTACGACCTGGCGGACTGGATCAACGACAACGCCGGCATGGGTGTTCAAGCCACCAGCACCATCGCTGACATGGCTTATGTCTCCGGTAGCGTTTTCAGCGAAACCAACAACAACTCGGATGGCGACAGCACCAAGCGCTACAACGCACGTGCCGTGTTCGCACCGCTGCACAGTGATGGCAACGTCCTGCACGTCGGTGCTCAGTACGCTTACCGCGACCTCAAAAACAGTGCGGTCGATACCCGGATTCGTTCGCGTCTTGGCGTTCGCGGTGTAGATACCAATGGCGGCGGCGATGCCGGCACCAACGGCAACCGCATGCTGTTTGGCGGTGCCGCCGCACAAGATGGCCTGTGGAAGGACGATTCGGTCTGGGGTCTCGAAGGTGCCTGGGCCACCGGCCCGTTCTCGGTGCAAGCGGAATACCTTCGCCGCAAGCTGAAAGCTGACCAGGCCAACAGCGACATGAAGGCCTCTGGTTACTACGCCCAGATGGCTTACACCCTGACCGGCGAGCCGCGTATCTACAAGCTCGACGGTGCCAAGTTCGACACTATCAAACCAGAGAACAAGGAACTGGGGGCCTGGGAAGTTTTCTACCGCTTTGACGATATCAAGGTCGAAGACGGCAACCTGGTCACCGCAGCGGATCAATCGAACGAGCGCAAGGCCAAGAGCCACACTGTGGGTGTGAACTGGTATGTCAACGAGGCAGTGAAACTCAGTGCCAACTACATCAACGTGCGTACTGACAATAACGAGAACACCGTGGGCGACGACAGCGGCAATGCAATCGTGACCCGCCTGCAATACGTCTTCTGATCCCTCTCATCAGTCTGACGTGAGAAAGCCGGAAGCGCTCAATGTGCTTCCGGCTTCCCTGTTTCTGACGTGATCGAGCTTGGAGCGTCCTCCTCCTACCTGCTCTCGCTCACCTGATGACCTCTCTTGCCAAAACTCGGCGAATCTGGTGTGATTGCCGCGTCGGGTTTTGCATGGTGGCCGTGCAAGCAAACCAAACCTGACTCCTACTCATGATTGAACCTGATTCGACGTCCAGCTTCGCGTCTAACGGCCCTACAAGCGCAGCTACCCCAACGTCGCTCATTAGGGGATAGTCATGTCTGCCAAAAAGCTGCTTCAACCTCTCGCTGCTCAGCTGCACGCCTCATTCTCGGCTTCCGGTCGCCCGTACGCTCACCAGCACATTCACCAGTTGCTCCACGCTGCCATTGGCTCCGTCTCCCCAGAAGTTGACTCCCAAGACAATCTGCCAATCCAGGTATGCCGTGACAGCGACAGGCAGTACAACCTCTACGAGACGATTGAGCGGGCGAAAAAGTGCTTGGGATTGACCGATCTTCAAGCAGTCGGCGTGGCTGAAGAAGTCATCGAAGTACTACGAGCTGCAGGGATAGGCGTGAACCAGGTTCGCCTGCTCCTCGACCCCTCCTTCACCTCGAAGACTCGTAAAAAGGCATTCAAAGCCCTTTGCAAGAATCTGGATCTGAACGAGCTCGGCGATCGATTCGTCCCGAAAACGGCGACGCTGGCCATTGCGGCGGGTATGGCACCGCCTCCGAAAATCACGTGGAAAGATCGCTTCGCACTGGCTGCAGATTTCCCTATACGGGGACAGAGCCAGCTCGTCGAAATGGTGACTCGAAGCGAGTGCTATCTGTGGGTATTTCCGCCGACTGATCATCAAGCTACGGCTTCGGCGAGTCACGACCGCTATTTCGGTGAACAGACCCATCCGAGCGCTGAGATGGGCATGGGGTTCACTATCATCGATTCCGGATCGACCCGCCCTAAATTTCCGATGCTCTCCAAACAGCCGGAAGAGACCTTCATCCAGTATTCACTTTCGGCGCCGATGTGGTTCTGGCGCGCACAAAGTAACACCTGGCGGCTGGGAAACATCCTGCGCTCCAAGATCCTTGACGGGGCTCCTTGGCATAACGAGCCCTTGAGCGATGTGCTGCCAGGTGGTCTGAAGTCTCTGCCGCGGATTTATGGGTGCACCACCTGCCAAACGCTGTTCGTCGAGAAACACAGCGGCTATCCGGATGTACCCACTCAGTGCCAATGCGGTGAGGCGAGCAGCACGCGTGACCAAAACGAGTCACCTGCTCTCAATAGCTGATTTTCCTTACGGTGGCGGGCTATGCCCCCCGTTAGGGATTGGCTATGGGAGCGGGATTCGCTCACCCCAAACCTGAAGGCGCCGCCATCTAACCGAGCGATATGAGCTGAATGCTCGCGGAGTAGATATGCAGAACAGTACCAACAAACAAGACACCCTGGCGGCGATCAATGCACTTGTGGAGATTGCGTATGATCAGGGATTTGCGAACGGACAAGGGGTCGGCAATCAAGTCGGTTTCGTAGCCGGTGTCATGAGTCTCAAAGCTGCGTTGGCCTGCGGCTTAAGGCACGGCTCACCTGAGTGTGGGAAGGCCCTTGAAAGCCTCAAGCGCATCGGGATCGACGAGTGAGAAAAGTACGGGTCGTGCGCTGATCGCGCACGACCCGTACTTCTACTTCAAGTCATTTCCCTGCTTAGCTTCATGATTGAAGCTCAGGGATCAGGAGCTTCTGCGGTAGGCCAACAACCGCAAGGCGTTGAAGACGACCAGCAGTGTGGAGCCCTCATGGATCGCAACGGCGGCACCAATGCTCAAGCCCATGATGGTAGACGGAACCAAGATGGCCACAATCCCCAAGCTGACGAACAGGTTCTGGCGGATGATCGATCGCGTGTGACGGCTCAGCCCCACCGCAAATGGGAGTTGCCTGATGTCGTCAGCCATAAGCGCGATATCAGCCGTTTCCAGGGCGACATCAGATCCGGCAGCCCCCATTGCGATGCCAACGCTCGAATTGGCCATGGCAGGGGCATCATTCACGCCGTCACCCACCATGGCCACCCTGGCGCTGAGGCGCAGGTTCTTGATGGCCTTGACCTTGTCTTCCGGCATTAGGTCTCCCCACGCCTCATCTAAGCCAACTTGTTTGGCTACCGCCTCTGCAACGCGGTTGTGGTCCCCAGAAATCATGACCATGCGGTCGATGCCCATCTCTCTGAGTTTCTGGAGTGCCTCTTTGGCACCCTCTCGGGGTGTGTCCAATAGCCCGATAGCGCCCAGATCCTTGTCAGCGCGACGTACCACCATGGTTGTGCGGCCCGACTGACGCAGACGCTCCGCAGCCTCCAAGGCTGCCTTGCTCAGTGCGGGAATACCATTGGTACCGAACATCTCGACCTTGCCAATCCAGACGAACTGCCCATCAAGCTCGGCACGTACGCCGCGGCCAATCATGTTGCTCATGTTCTTGGCTTGCAATCGGCGCCGTGTGCCAATCATCTCTTCACCGTCACGCACAATTGCCGCAGCCAGCGGATGGTCGCTCATCGACTCCACAGCGATGGCGACGTTTAGTAGATCCTCGATCTGCGTGCCGCCTACCGGTATTACATCGGTGATGCGTGGGCGCCCTTCGGTCAGGGTACCGGTCTTGTCGAATGCCATGGCATTCAAGGAGCCGAGCTCTTCAAGCGGTGCACCGCCCTTGATCAGCACGCCACCTCGGGCTGCCCTGGCGATGCCAGATAGAATGGCGCTTGGTGTTGCGATCGCCAGCGCGCAGGGGCTGGCTGCAACCAGTACGGCCATCGCCCGGTAGAACGAGTCACGGAACGGCTCATCAAGGAAAATGCCGGCAAATAGCAGCCCGACTACCAGCAGCAAAACCAACGGGACGAATATGCGTTGGAAGCGGTCCGTGAATCGCTGGGTCGGTGACTTCCTGACTTCGGCTTCACTGACCATCTTGATGACCCGCGCCAGGGTACTTTCCGTAGAGCGCCGTGTTACCTCAACCTCGATGAGCGTTTCGCCATTGATGGTACCGGCGAAGACTTTCGAGGCTGCATCCACTGCATCTGGCTTGCTGCGTGCGAGTTCGGCATCAGGGACAGGTTGCTTGTCCACGGGGACGCTCTCACCGGTTACTGGCGCCTGGTTGATACTTGAGGAGCCCACTACAACAAAACCATCGGCCGGTAGGCGGTCATTGGGGCGCACGATGACAACGTCACCGGGAACCAGCAGCTCCACAGGCATTTCCAACGTGCCATTTGCTCTGCGTACGATCGCGGTGGCTGGTGCGAGCTTGGACAGTGCCTCAATCGCTTTCTTGGCCCGCCCCATCGCGTAGCTTTCAAGGGAATGCCCCAGACTGAACAGGAACAGCAGCAGAGCCCCCTCCGCCCAGGCGCCAATGCTCGCGGCACCGGCTGCGGCGAGAAGCATCAGCGAATCGATCTCGAAGCGTTTCTGGCGGATGTTGCTGATCGCTTCCTTGGTGGTGAACCATCCACCGAACACATAGGCCGACACGTACAGAATAAGGGGAAGTCGATCAATCAGCCCAAGTTTTCCTGCGAGGGCTCCGGCACCCAGGAGAGCACCACAGATCAGCGCGAAAAACAGCTCCGTGTTCATGCCAAAAATGCCGCCATGCTCATGGCTATGACCTTCATGCCCAGCTTGGTCATCAGGGCGTTCAAGCAAACTCTTCATAACTCGTCCCTTCTGGGGTCAAGGCTTCCAATTGCCCTCTGCAGTTGGGAGCCGTCGCGGTTGGTTAGCTAAGACCTATTGCACGGTTTGCCCCGGCCCAGGCGTTAACATGTCAAAACCATGGGGCATCGGGCGTAATAAAAAATGCCAGGCACTGCCTGGCATTTATGAATTCTCTAATTGTTCTGTTCAAATCGTTTACTACTTGTTGTTGATGCATTGCGAATACATCGAGTAACGAACAGTCTTGAGCGTGCCCTGGGAGTCCTCGAAGGTCATCAACCGTGGGTAGACCTGGCAGGTACGTGGGTCCTGCGACTGACGTACGAACTTAGCAACGTCTATCTTCATGCCATATTTGTAATCCTGAATCTCTGGCATTGGCTTGCCATTTTTCTCCGCGTACTTGGCCACTGCGGTCTGGTGCTCCTTGGTGTATTGCAGCTGCTTGCTCTCGGAAAAAGTGTTGGCCTGCGAAGCCACCGAGAAAACAACAAGTGCAGCAGCGATAATTAGCTTTTTCATAAAACCCTCTCAATTTCAAAACTTCTCGGGCGTAACCTTAGCAATGCATAGGCATCACCGGCATGACGAGAAACTTACAATTTTGAAAGGTAAGTGCATCTACTTCACTTTAAACAAAAAAGCCCACAACACGTGTTGTGGGCTTCTCTTTAGCGGAGCCTGTTAGCTAACCACTTCGGCCTCGTCGCCGTCTTCATCCTTGCGGTGTGCCCAGTAATACAGGGCAGGCAGTACCAACAAGGTCAATGCGGTGGAGGACAGGATCCCGCCAATCACCACAGTCGCCAGTGGCCGCTGAACTTCTGCACCGGTACCGGTGGCCAAAGCCATCGGGATGAAGCCCAGGGAAGCTACCAAGGCAGTCATCAGAACAGGTCGCAGACGGGTTAATGCACCTTCATCGACTGCCTGCCTGAGCGTTCGCCCTTCCTCCCTTAGCCCGCGGATGAAGGCAATCATCACCAGGCCGTTCAGTACTGCAACGCCGGACAGTGCAATGAAGCCGACACCTGCCGAGATCGACAGTGGGATGTCCCGCAACCACAACGCCACAACACCACCGGTGAGTGCGAATGGAATACCGGTGAAGACCAGCATGCCGTCCTTCAGGTTGTTGAACATCAGGAACAACAAGGTCATGACCAGCAGCAAGGCGACTGGAACAACGATCTGCAGCCGTTTGGCAGCCGACTGCAGCTGCTCGAACTGGCCACCCCAAGTCGTCCAGTAGCCCGCAGGGATTTGCACCTTCTGATCCAGCGAAGCGGTCGCCTCCTCAACGAAGGATCCCAGGTCACGGCCTCGAACGTTGGCACTGACGATTACCAGACGCTTGCCGTTCTCGCGGCTGATTTGGTTCGGGCCCAGTTGCAGGTCCAGATTAGCGACCTGCGACAGCGGGATGAAACCGATCTGGTTGGCACCCTGAGCCGCATTGGCAGGCACCGGAATCAGCAAACTGGACATCCCCGCTACGTCGGTGCGAACGGTCTCAGGCAGGCGCACTACCATGTCGAACCGACGGTCGCCCTCATACAGCGTGCCGGCCTGGCGACCACCCACGGCGATAGCGATCGAGTTCTGAACATCCGCGATGTTCAGGCCGTAGCGTGCTGCTTTCTCGCGGTCGATGTTGATTGTCAGCACCGGCAGGCCGGATGTCTGCTCAACTTTCACTTCCGACGAGCCCGGTACCGCTTTGAGCGCTGCCGCGATCTTGTTGGCGGTGTTGTTGAGCACGTCCATGTCATCGCCGAAGACCTTCACAGCGACATCACTACGCACGCCCGAAATCAGCTCGTTGAAACGCAGTTGGATTGGCTGCGACAACTCGTAGTTGCTTCCTGGAACACCCGCTGCGGCCTTCTGCACCTCAGCAATCAGCTCATCGCGAGGCTTCTTGGGGTTAGGCCACTGATCCTGAGGCTTGAGCATGATGTAGGCGTCGGAGGCGTTCGGTGGCATCGGGTCAGATGCAATTTCCGCGGTACCCGAGCGTGCGAACATCCGCTCGACTTCAGGCACCTGCGCTATTACCGCTTTCTCCAGACGCTGCTGCATCTCGACGGACTGAGTGAGGCTCGTTCCAGGCACACGCATGGCCTGCATCGCAAAGTCACCCTCACTGAGGCTTGGGATGAACTCGCTACCCATACGACTTGCCAGCACACCACTGAGCACGACCAAGGCTACTGCGGCCGAGAAAGCGATGTTCCGATGTCCCAGCACCCATTGCAGAACCGGCTCATAGCGCAGTCGAGCTGTGCGCATGACCACGCCTTCCTCTTCCTTCACCTTGCCAGTGACGAACATGGCAATAGCTGCAGGAACAAAGGTAACGGACAGGATCATTGCGCCCAGCAGAGCCATCACAACGGTGAACGCCATAGGGTGGAACATTTTGCCTTCGACGCCGGTGAGGGCGAAGATCGGCAGGTACACCACCATGATGATCAGCTGACCGAAGATCAGCGGCCGGCGAGCTTCTCGCGCCGCGGCAAAGACCTCGTGGAAGCGTTCGGTTTTGGTGAGCATGCGGCCATGCTTATGCTGCGCATGAGCCAGTCGACGGATCGCGTTTTCTACAATAACCACGGCACCGTCGACGATGATGCCGAAGTCGAGTGCCCCCAAACTCATTAAGTTGGCACTGACCTTGTTGTTGAACATGCCTGTGAAGGTGAAAAGCATGGACAGCGGAATCACCATCGCGGTGATCAGGGCTGCACGGATGTTGCCGAGGAACAGGAACAGAATCGCGATTACCAAGATCGCGCCTTCTACCAGGTTCTTCTTCACCGTCGCGATGGCTTTTTCAACCAGGTTGGTACGGTCGTAAACGGTCACAGCCACCACGCCCTTTGGCAGGGTGCGGTTGATGTCCGCCAGTTTGGCGGCGACAGCTTGAGACACAGTACGGCTGTTTTCACCAATCAGCATGAACACGGTACCGAGCACGACTTCGCGGCCGTTCTCAGTAGCAGCACCTGTGCGGAGTTCTTTACCGATGCTGACGTCAGCAACGCTGCTGATGCGAATCGGTGCACCATCCACGCTGGTGATCACGATGTTGGCGATGTCTTCGATGTTGCCTACCTGGCCGGGCGCACGGATGAGCAACTGCTCACCATTACGTTCGATGTAGCCGGCGCCGACGTTGGCATTGTTACTTTCCAACGCTGCGACCAGGTCATTGAGGGTAAGCTTGTAGGTAGCCAGGCGCTTAGGATCTGGCGCAACCAGGAACTGCTTGGCATAGCCGCCGATGGTATTGATCTCGGCTACACCCGGGACGTTGCGCAGCTGAGGCTTGATGATCCAGTCTTGGATCACGCGCAGGTCGGTCGGGGTGTAAGGCGTACCGTCCTCTTTGACCGCGCCATCTTCGGCTTCAACGGTCCACAGGAAGATCTCGCCGAGGCCGGTAGATACCGGACCCATGACGGCCTCTACACCTTCTGGCAGCTGTTCCTTCGCAACCTGCAGCCGCTCGTTGATCAACTGGCGGGCAAAGAAGATGTCAGTGCCATCCTTGAAGATCACGGTGACCTGAGACAGGCCAGAGCGAGACAGGGAACGGGTCTGCTGAAGGCCCGGGAGACCGGCCATTGCCGTTTCAACTGGAAACGTGATCCGTTGTTCGGTTTCCAAGGGCGAGTAACCAGGCGCTGCAGTGTTGATCTGCACCTGAACGTTGGTGATATCGGGTACCGCATCGATGGGCAGCTTTTGATAGCTGTAGATACCGATACCCGCCATGATCAGAACAGCGATCATTACTACGATGCGCTGCTCGATGGCGAATCTGATGATACGTTCAAACATGAGAAATCATCCTGTCAGTTCGCATCAGTGACCGTGTTCGGCAGAAGCTTTGCCGAGCTCGGACTTGAGTGTGAAGCTGCCACTGGTTGCTACCTGGGCGCCGGCTTCAATACCGTCGATGATTTCCACGTACCCACTGTCGCGGCGACCCAGTTTTACCGGGCGGGTGTCAAAGCCATCTGGGGTGCGTACGAATACCGAAGGTTTGTCTTCAACGGTCTGCACTGCGTGCTCGGGGACCGCTACGGCAACTCGATCGGTCTGGGAAGTGACCGCAATGTTCACGAACAGGCCTGGACGCCAGGCGCCGTTGGGGTTGGTCAAGGTGACGCGGACAGTAGCTGCACGGTTTTGCTCGCCCAGCAGGCTGCCGACATAACCCACCTTCCCTTCGACCTCGACGTTCATGTCAGGCGAAGAGACTTTCACCGCACGACCAGTCGTGACCTTGCCCAGATCTGTAGGCGGGACGGCGAAGGTTGCCCAAACCTGGTTCAGGTCGGAAAGGATGAAGGCGTTGGTCGCCTCGCTTACGACTTCGCCAACGGTCAGATGTTTCTCCACTACCACGGCGTCGAAGGGAGCTCGAAGCTCGTATCGATTACCGCCAACGGAGTTAACCGAGGCACCGATAGCGCCGACCTTCTGCTTGGCGTTGGCCAAGGAGATCTCCGCTTCTTGCAACGCTTGGCGTGCTTGGAGGTAGTCTTGCTCTGCAGAGATTTTGTCCTGCCACAGCTCTTTCTCACGCTGGAAGGTCACACGCGCCAGTTCGACGCGACGCTGTGCGGCCTGTTGTTCGCTGCGCAGGTCAGAGATCTGCTGGCTGGCGATTACAGCGAGGACCTGACCCTTTTTGACCGTCTCACCCAGGTCGGCCTGGACAGCTTCAACAACGCCAGGAACACGAGGAACCACGTGGGCAGTACGGTCTTCATCGAAGCGAATTTCGCCCGGGAAGCTCACGACTGTACCCAAGTCACGCGGCGCTGCAGCTTCCAGGGCAACGCCGGCTGCCTTGATCTGTTCATCGCTGAGCGTCAGTTTGCCCTCTTCTTCACCGCCCTCTTCGCTGTGGCCTTCTTCGCCATGGCCCTCATCACCTTCCTCTTGGGCGGCAGATGAGGCTTTCTTTTCGTCGCCATGGCCATCGTTAGCGCCATGTTCGGCGGTACTGGCGGCCTGCTGTCCGGAACTATTGTTCCAGGCAAGGCTGCCAAATCCGAGGGCTGCCACAGCGGCTACCGCGAGGGCGATCTTGCGTTTGTTATCCATTGCTACTCCTGCTGATCGTAGGCACCGGCTTGTTCAAGGCTGGGTGCCGAAGAAAATGTTTGGCCCGCTCAGCGAGCGCCGGCAGTTGAGCCGACTTCGCCATAAACCCTTTCCACCTGCGCACGCGCATTGGTCGCCGCTGCCAACGATTCGAGGTATTGGCCACGAGCGACGATCAAGGTGCGCTGGGCATCCAGCACTTCGATGAAGCCGAATTTGCCCATCTCGAAGCCGCGGGTTGCGGTCTCTACGGCTTGTTGGGCTGACGGCAGAATGGTCTTGTCGTAGGACTCGACCTCCTGCATTGCGGTGGACCACTGGTTCAACGCGGTTTGGGTTTCGGTGCGCAGGCGCAGCTCCACAGCATTGCGCTGGTCTCGGGCCTGATCGGCACGTCGAGAAGCGGAAAGAATGTTGCCTTGGTTACGATCGAACAGCGGCAGAGGCATAGACAGGCCCACAGTGTTGACCCGCTCGCGCACAGAGCGGTCGTACTGGCTGCCTACGCTGACAGTAAGATTCGGGATACGCTGAGCTTTCTCTGAACCGAGCGAGGCATCGCTCTTGTCGATCTGCACCACGGCCTGGCGCATTTCTGCGGTCTGATCGAGCTTTGCCAGCAGCTCTTCAGTCTGCGGTGGCAGCCCCGGGGAGAGGGTTGGCGATTCGAGTTGATCAAATACCGTGACTGAGCTCCCGGTAATTTGCGCGAGCTGCTGGTAAGCGGTCGCCTTTTCCGTTTCGGCACGTCGAACTTGAAGCTTGGCTTCGGCCAGTTGCACCTGGGCGCGGGTGGCCTCTACTGGGGACGATTTACCTGCGCGAACACGGCCATCGACGATGCGGAGACCGCGCTCAGTCAGTTCGAGAGATTGCTTGGCCAGATCAAGGCCTGTCTGGGCCCGCAACGCGGCGTAGAAGGCTTGCACGACGTCTGCACGCAGTCCGTTCACGCGACGGTCTAACTCCAGCTGTGCGGCGGTCTGCCCGAATGTGGCGACGTCAACCCGAGCCCCCCGCTTACCGCCCAGCTCAAGGGTTTGGCTGAGCGAAACAGTTGTCTGGCTGGTGTTACGACGGGTGTCTTCCACGTCGTACGAGATTGTGGGGTTGGGGATAAGTCCGGCCTGCTTGCGAGCGCCGTCAGCGATCCCAATCTCTTGCCTGGCTGCAGCTAGATCAGGGTTGGCATCCATGGCCGTCGAAAGCGCCTGGGGCAAGCTGATGCTTTGGGCAAGGGCTGCAGGTGCCATCAATCCAGAGATGACTGCACAGAGTGCAGCGATCTTCCAGGGCGAGACGGAGGTCTTGGATAAGACATTGCGGTTATACCGGGGCACTTTGATGGTCCTCGTGCACAAACTTCGATAAAGCTTGGCGAGAACGCCGAAACAGCTGCCAAGCCCCACTTGATTAGGTGATGGCACTCTAATGAGCGGTAGCTATCAGAGGGGTGGCTGGAAAATTACAATTTCGTAATAAATCCCTGTAATGCCCGTAAATACTGCGATTCCCAACCCGGCTCTATGATTTCGTTACAAGCAACGGAGATGGCAACCACGCGGTGCGAAGGCGCCAAATAACGGGCAGATGACGAAATTGTAATTTTCCTATCACCCTCCCGTTATCTTCGGCCTGCAAATATGAGCTCGCGCTACGCTAGGCGCGCCGCCGGGTCAGAACAATTAACGACACCCGCGCAGGTAAACATAATAAAAACTGCCGTGAATCAAAGGAGCATCGGATGAAAATCAAAGTACCACTGTATTTGGCGGCAGTTTCTGCGCTGTCTGGAAGCTATGCTATTTCGGCACAAGCTGAAGACAAGTCAGAGGGCTTCATTGAAGGCAGCAGCCTTACAGTGCTGAACCGTAACTTCTATTTCAATCGTGATAACCGCGACAGCACTGCCCCTACTTACAACAGTGGCAAAGGCAATACCAATGGCTACTCCGAAGCCTGGGCGCACGCAATCATCAGCAAATTCAACTCTGGGTTTACCCAGGGTACAGTGGGCTTTGGCGTTGATGCCTTCGCCATGATCGGCCTTAAGCTCGACACCGGTGATGGGCGCAACGGCGGCCGTAGCTCCTTCGACGTGCTGCCTGTTGATAACAAGGGCGAAGCTCGCGACGAATACACCAAGGTCGGCGGCGCAGCCAAAGTTCGCTTGTTCGATACCATCGTGAAAGTGGGTGATGTCTTCCCATCGACCCCGGTCGTTGCATCGGGTGACTCGCGACTGTTGCCGGAAAGCTTTCGCGGCGTGACCGTTGAGAACACCAGCATCCAAGGCCTCACCCTGCAGGGTGGTCGTCTGCATGCGATGAGCCAACCGGTCTCTAGCAACCTTAACGACAACTTCGTGACCTTCTACGGCGGCCCAGTCAACTCGCCATGGATCGGCTACGGTGGCGGTGATTACTCGATCAACGACAACTGGACCGTGAGTGCCTATGCAAGCCAGTTGAAAGACGTCTGGAACCAGTACTACGCCGGTACCAGCTTCGCCTACCCCTTGAACGACGATCTGGCGCTGATCGGCGGCTTCAATTACTACAAAGCCGTGGATGAAGGTAAGCGACGCCTGGGCGAATTTGACAACAACATCTGGAGTGCCAAGGTCGGCGTACGTTACGGTGCTCACACCCTGGCCCTCTCGCATCAGCGCAACAACGGCGACGACGACTTCGACTACCTGCGTCAGTCGGACTCGATCTTCGTCGACAACTCCATCCAATACAGCGACTTCAACTCGCCGAAAGAGCGTTCATGGATGCTGCGCTACGACCTGAACTTCACCAGCTACGGCATTCCAGGCCTGACGTTCATGACCCGCTACGCCAGAGGCTCGGGCGCGGATTACTCGAATGCTAACCAGTTCTACATGCGCACTGACGACAACGGCAACCCGCTCGACAATCAGAAGCGCTGGGAGCGTGACGTCGAAGTCAAATACGTTGTCCAAACCGGCCCGGCAAAAGATCTGTCCTTCCGGTTGCGCCAGGCAACCACGCGTGCCACTGCTTTCGAATCGGATTTGGATGAAACTCGTGTAATCATCGAGTACCCGCTTTCGATTCTTTAATTCGCTAACGGACCAGTTATTCATTAGCTGATCCTGTTAGTAAAACGAGCATTACGAATTCACCTTGAGTGGCTTAAGTGCTCCTTTGGTAAAAGGTGGATATTTGGCGCCCTTTGGGCGCCTTTTTTTTGCCTAAAATTCAAGTAAGCGTTCGATTGTACGCATCGCATGCCGGTGAAGTTCATGGCTACACCAATGACCAGTCTCCTCGATGTGAGCAACCTCGCCGTCATCTGAGCGGAACGAAGCCAGTACAAAGAAGAAAATAACCCAATACTTCATAAGGTCAAGTCACCTGCTGGAGAGAGGGTCCGCAACTGTCAAACCCAAACCGCGACAAGATATACCGCCAGACTATCAACTGTATTACCTAGAAATTACAAATCCGTCATTTGAGCCCCGGCACGCTCATTTTGATTTACCATCCCTTTCAATAATGCCGGCGCGCGTGCGCGGTTAATTGCTCAGTGATATCGAGACAAAATCCCATGCGAATTCTGGTAATTGAGGATGAAGTAAAAACTGCGGAGTATGTGCGTCAAGGTCTGACGGAGTGTGGCTATGTCGTAGATTGCGTCCACACCGGATCAGATGGATTATTCTTGGCCAAGCAGCATGAGTACGAGCTGATTATCCTCGATATAAACCTACCAGAGATGGACGGTTGGCAGGTCCTTGAGTTGTTGCGCCGTAAAAACTGCCCGTCCCGCATCATGATGCTGACGGCGAGAAGCCGATTGGCGGATAAGGTCCGGGGGCTGGAGAACGGCGCAGATGACTATCTGATCAAACCATTTGAGTTCCCAGAGCTGCTAGCCCGGGTTCGCGCCTTGATGCGCAGGTCAGATCACCCCGCATCTGTGGAGGTCATTCGCGTGGCCGATCTGGAACTTGATCAAAGCCGGCACAGGGCATTCAGGGACGGTCAGCGTATTGATTTGACCACCAAAGAATTCGCGTTGCTGCACTACTTGATGCGTAACACCGGGGTGGTACTGAGCCGTACGCAGATTATCTCTCAGGTTTGGGATATGAATTTTGATTGCGACACGAACGTTGTAGAGGTGTCGATTCGAAGACTCAGAGCCAAGATAGATGACCCCTTCGAAACCAAGCTGATACACACACTTAGAGGCGTAGGGTATGTACTTGAAAAGCGTTAATTGCCAAACTATATAGTATCGAGATCGGCTAACTAATTCCGTCGCAAACGTGCCTACTGAACTGGATTTTACTATTTACGACCCGCGGCGCTGATTCCTTACCCCGCAAATGAGGTAGGCTGTGCATGAGGTATAGCATTGATTATCAGCAGGTCTCGGAGGATCAAGAGTTTGTCAGGCCTGATGACCGCTCAGCTGATATTGTCTTTAACAGTGAGCATGGCTTAGCTCTTATCCCATGTGTTGGCGATGTAGTCAACCTACCCTCTACGGCCGTCAAAGCGGGGGTTTGTGGCGTCGTCAGATCAAGAATTTTCAATTATCTCAGGGGTCCTGAAGAGTTTTACTGCCACGTCAATATTTTTGTTGAAGAGGCCGACATCAATTTCGGCAATCTAATATCCGAATATATGCGTAACCAGGCACGCTCACGATCACCCTCCTCATAGTGGTTTGAATAGTCAATACGGATTCCGTCCTTTTATTGAGTGCTCAGTAGAACCCACGTTGCAGAGCTCTACTGAGCCCAAAAACCTTATTTCCGCTGCTGTGCAAAAACCACTAACTGCCACTCAATCTTGCCCGCGCCAGGTGCATGCTGGTGATGGTTCTGTGGAGGAAGAACATGCCCTTTGGCAATACCGATCTCATCCCCGCAGGAGACGCATCGGTAAATGCCTGGATTTGGCGCTTCGGTACCAGGCGAATACTTTTTATCGTACTCCGAATGATCACTTTTGTGCAGAAAATTGCCGTGCTTATACTGAGCCATATCTATTCCCTTGAACTGTTGCTCTATATTTTTGTGCCACTTTACCGGGGCACAGAATAATTTTTATCACGTAATGACGAATAGATTCCAGCGAAGTTTTCCATAATCGCTCAGTACGCAGCCTACTTTCGTAGCATTTATTATTCTGATTGTGTCAGGCAGGAGATTTTTATGCCGGCGGAATTTTGGCGCCATGCTATGGCACCAGGATAGAGATCAAATCACGCCATCAAGTGACTCTTGCTATTCGAACCTGCCCCTACAAGAACAGGTAGTCACGGCACCCTGCTAGAGCGCGGGAGAGGCGGAGCACACAGAGCAGGCGTCATTGTTTTTTGAATAGCGCACTGAAAAATATAGAAGTACAAGAAGCCCGCAAAGAGAACAGTAGGCGCCATCAGAGCCAATTGAGGATCCATAAACCCTGAAATTACATACTGCTTAAGTGTAAGAGAAGCCAGGATAAAGGCCGAACAATACAAAGCACCTGTAAATTGATTCCCTAGAAAGCTTAGCACCCCACTAAAGGCATTATTGGCGCTCAATAACACTGCCTTCAATATGGTCCAACCGAAAAGCGGAAGGAAAATCTTCACCATAAAGGCAAATAAAGTTGTTGAGGCGAACAGTTTCAGTGGTATCTCTGCCCATGGCTTGATGGTACCGTCGTTTTCTACACCAAAGAATAGGATGGCATTCAGGATAATTGCTATAGAGCAGCATATGATGAGGCGTATCACCTCCCGTTTAAGCGGGGCCATCATTATAACTGAGTTAATGCTTTTCGCGATATATTGCTTTAGAGCCTGGGTCATTGACCTATTGCGTCCTATGCTAGCCGAGGTGATAATATTGATGCAGCAGTAATAGACTGACGCTTTATTTATTTCTCAGTCAAGGAGAATCCTGATGATTTACGAGTCTGATGATTGGAGGAAGTCACTTCTTCGTTCAGCTCGTTGGCTTGAGAAGGCTCGTGTAAAAGAGTGTTCTGAAGGGCGCATTTATGCGAAAGCAGAACGTGAAATTTTTGTCAGTTTTTATACGGTACGCAAGCTAATCGAGACCTACAAAATCTCTGAATCAACGAAGAAAATTAAGCTCCATCTACCGTACTACCCGATCACCAGTGGCAAGACAGTAGACTACTTCAATCGGCACAACATAATGGAAAACTACGAAACTACTAAAGTTTACAAAGAACTGCGGGATATGACTTTTGTCGCGAACCAGGTAATCCACTCGTACGTATTCGAATTCGCGACTAGTGAGGATGGACGGATTGACGGGGTGTTTGTGGCCTCAGACAAGGGACGACACCAGCGACTCTATTACTATTCTATGACGCTAATGCTCAGTATTTTTAGGTCCGTAGGCTTGGATGTCGTCTCAGAGCAGCATTTGGTAAGGGACCCTGAAACAGAGCAGTGGAAGATCAGGTGAGTAGCCACCAAGCCAAACCCGCTACGGCAGCTGTAATTAACCCAACGGTTGCATAGAAGGCAGGTCTGCCGATCCAAGGGTGACAAGCCAGCATGATTCCCAGATGGGTCTTCGGCTTTATGCTATCCCACTCAGACTCGACGATGGTCCCATCTAGAATATAAGGCTTCCAATATTTGACGATATGGTCCTTGTCGGGCTCAAAAAAATCGCTATGGCCGTAATCAAAGTAACGGTCAGCTACACGTGTATTTTTAAATCCGTTTCGACCAGTCCCGCCGTAGCCTATAGTCGAAAAGGTAGCTAGGACGGGGTAAAAATCTCGCGTCCCGACATCGTTGACGATGTTGCCTGCAGCCATGTGCCGAGCATGCTTCTCCCAGGCATAATTGCCTTTTATTATGGAGCCGCAGAGAACAATTCTCTCAATGTTGATGTCAGTGTATTTGGCGAGGATCCGACTAATGATATAGGTGCCGAAGCTGTGGGCAATGACCATAATGCGAGCAGTCGGTTCCATAAGCCGTGCGTCTCGGAAGTCATTTGCGATCTTATTGATTGGCGTAGATCGAAACGGACACGCAAGCTGCAGCGCGGTCACACAATGGTAGCCAAGACCTTTGACTCTGACATGAGCAACATCTCGGAAGGCTGCTTTTACCAGCTCGTGCCAGGAACCATCAGTTTGAATACCATGGACAAGCATGAGCGTGATGGCCTGAGCATCATCTTTGACATTAGAAATCTGCATATCGACTAACGAGTCAAACAGCTCCAGATGCTCGGCATCCAGAGTTGCCCTAATTGCCTGCAGCTGGGCCAGTCGTTTGGTCTCAATCGTATTTTCCCAAGTCGATCGAACAAGGGTAACAATATCAACAGGCTTCAATCGAGCACCAATCTATAGGTTGGTTCCACGTTGGCGGCAAGTACTTCAAATTCGGTATCCATCCCAGGATCACGAACAATCTCTGGGATATCGCCGTAAGATTGGAATGAGAGACCTTCGCCGCTGGGGCACCTAACAATAAGGAATCTCTTGATAATCCGGCCCGTTACCAAGATATTAATCAAGATTGCAAGGTGCGCGGAAGTACCGGCTTGCATAATATCGAACATGCGATTCGGGTTTAGCCGAATTCTAGGCAAAGCTTCGCCACCCTGGGATTCATAGCCCTGGATAAAACTAGCCAATCTTCGGAGGCCTTCAGCCTCGTCTGGATGGTTAAGTATTAAAGGCGATAACTTTTCCGCGAACATATTCGTATTCTCCGGCGGAGCACGCTACGGTCACCGCAAACTCGTTTCTCTCACCCGAAATCAAAAGCCTCAGTTCACGGGGAGGATCACTGTCTGGTAGTTTAACGTAAATATTGGCTCCCGTCACTTCGCCATCACGCTCCAAGAAGCGATCCAACGCAGACATCGAACCCTCATCCGATGAAAGGTTTTCATCAACCGATGCGGAGGTAATCTGCATTTGGGCCCCGAATTCATTTCGAGCCGTTGAATTGCTATATCTGATTTCTTGGGAGAGGTTATCGCGCTCGCGCAGAATCTTATTCTTAGCGGGGCTAAGCGAAACTTCAGCGAACCCATCGTCCGGTAGAAATTTCCTTACTTTGTTTTTCAACACCCACAAGAGCTCGGAATATTTCTTTGCCTGATTATCTTGAGAGGCAATACGAAACTCCAATAAACCAGTGTGGTCCAGGTGAACAATATTCACCGCACGTTTTTTTGTGGTCGCATAGCGTCGAATCAGTTCGCCAGTTGCTGGATCCGTCTCCACAGCGCTGAGACGATTGATGTCACGGCTTTCGACGACTTTGATCGTAAGCGAAACCGGTGTCTTCTGCGGGTCCGGACGGTACAGGCGGATGTCGACGATTGTGGCCTCGTCGGGCATCTCAAGATCCAGCGGGTGAGTAAACAGCCCCGAAAGGCCCTCAGCTGCTGCGATTGAAGCGATGCGCGTAGGAGACAGCAGGCCGATTGCCCGCTCTTCAGTGCACTGGAAAAGGAACGAGTGCTGCTTGCCAAACTCCTCCACCTGCTGCAGTAGATCACGGAGGTCTTTCAGGGCAAGTTTTTTATCCTTGAGGGCAGGCTCGATCCGCTTCTCATAGAGATCGTCCCAGTTTTGCGCAGAAACGGGGATGCCCTTCGTCCGGAGGAATTCCTTGACGACGGCTTGGCTAGTCGCATTTTTCAGAAGGCCAAAAAGGATCTTGGCTAGCTTTTGGTCGTCGTCACTCAGCACATCACTCTCCACAAATTGGCATTAAGCTTAAAGGCTCGTGCGAGCCTTGGCTGTGGAGGCATGAAGCCGGTGACATCCTGCCACGAGAGCGCCGACCTGCGCGCATCATGCCTTCCATTGCGCGCGCATTCTCGCCTTTTTATCCAGCGGTACACAATGAGTGGAGAAGGTCAAAATGCCATCAGCGATGTAGGATCCCTTGGCCACGTGGAGTAGGTTCCATCAGATTTTGCCGTAATGTTCAGCTTTTTCGGGAAGATGGGTAGGAATTCCCAGCTTTTCTGTGAACCGCAAGCAACAGCCTGAGCCCCAGTCATCCGGGACCTAGCATCACAATTGTTGGTGAAGCTGACTGCTGTGGTGGCCCGCCTGGGCCTAAAATCAAATTTGCTCTGCAACACTGAATATGGAACATCAAAATCTGAATAAGCATCAAGGAATGCTTCTATCTCGGGCACTTCAGCCGAGTGAAACACTAGAGTTGACACCATAACCGCGAAGGATCAACGCCGCCGCGTTATACGCCAGGGCGCGCTTGACCACTTGCCGCGGGTAAACCACGGTGGCGTCGATGGTGCCCTGGAACAACGCCTCGAACCCCAGCACCCGATGCTTTGAATCGAGAAACAGGCAGCCGAAAATCTCGTGAGGCTCATGGCGCAACAGCGCCTTGAGGTAGTCCCGCACAGCGACCGGGCTTTCCAGCACCGAGTCACTGCGCAGCTGTTCGGCCAAGTGGCGCCGGGACATTTCCAGTACCGCCTGCAGCTGGGCAAACTTCGCCGGCCCCAGCCCCAACTGCTGGCTGAACAGCACCTGGCTGGCCTCCAGCAGCGGGCGCAAGCCACCGAACTGCGCCAACAGATGCCGCGCCAGGTCCACCGCACTCCGCCCGGCCACGCCAGTGCGCAGGAAGATAGCCAACAGTTCGGCGTCGGACAGCGTTGCGGCCCCCCATTCCAAAAGCTTCTCCCGCGGCCGCTCGGCCACCGGCCAATCACGAATACTCATCCCGCCTCCCTGTGCATGTGCGCCGCTGTTGCCTGGCGGACGCTGTGTTATCGTAGGCCCTCTTTTTTGCATGCGATTTCACCTGGGGAGGGGGCATCGCAGGCGTCACTGAACTGGCTTCACTGAACTGGAAAGGCAAACCAATGCAGCGTCTGTATCGGAAACGCATCGTTCTCGGCGTCGGCGGCGGCATTGCCGCCTACAAGAGCGCAGAGCTGGTTCGCAGGCTTCTCGACCAGGGCGCCGAAGTGCGCGTGGTCATGACCCGCGGCGGCAGTGAGTTCATCACCCCGCTGACCATGCAGGCCTTGTCCGGCCACCCGGTTCACCTGGACCTGCTGGACCCGGCCGCCGAAGCCGCCATGGGCCATATCGAACTGGCCAAATGGGCCGACCTGGTGCTGATCGCCCCGGCCACCGCCGACCTGATCGCCCGCCTGGCGCAAGGCATCGCCGATGACTTGCTGACCACGCTGGTCCTGGCCACCGACGCCACTGTCGCCATCGCCCCGGCCATGAACCAGGCCATGTGGCGCGACCCGGCCACCCAAGCCAATATGCAGCTCCTGCAAAGCCGTGGCCTCAAGGTGTTCGGCCCGGCCTCCGGCAGCCAGGCCTGCGGCGACGTCGGCATGGGCCGCATGCTCGAAGCCACCGACCTGGCACTGTGCGCCGCGGAGTGCTTCCAGCACCTGGCCCTGACTGGCAAGCACGTGTTGATCACCGCCGGCCCGACCCAGGAAAACATCGACCCGGTGCGCTACATCACCAACCATAGCTCAGGAAAAATGGGCTTTGCCCTGGCTGAAGCGGCGGTCGAGGCAGGCGCGCGCGTGACCCTCATCACCGGCCCGGTGCATTTGCCGACGCCCGATCGTGTCACCCGGATCGACGTGGTCAGCGCCCGGGACATGTTGGCGGCCTGTGAGGCGGCCATTCCCTGCGACCTGTTTATCGCCTCGGCAGCGGTTGCGGATTACCGCCCGGAAGTCGTCGCCCCGCAAAAGCTCAAGAAAGACCCTACCAGCGGCGACGGCCTGCTCCTGCAAATGGTGCGTAACCCGGACATCCTGGCCACCATCGCCAGCCGCCCGGACCGTCCGTTCAGCGTCGGTTTCGCCGCCGAGACCGAGCACCTGCTGGACTACGCCGCACGCAAATTGAAAGACAAAAACCTCGACCTGATCGTTGCCAATGATGTCGCCAACCCAAGCATCGGCTTCAACAGTGAGGAAAACGCCTGCAGCGTGATCGACCGCGACCTGCACGCCACCCTTTTCGCCCAGACCAGCAAGGGCAAGATTGCCCGCCAACTGATCTCTTTTATCGCCCAACGGCTGAACCAGGTTTAATTTACATGCACGCTTTGCAAGCCAAGATCCTCGACCCCCGCATCGGCACCGACTTCCCCCTGCCGGCCTATGCCACACCGGGCTCCGCCGGCCTGGACCTGCGCGCCATGCTCAAGGAAGACACCGTCCTCGAGCCGGGCCAGACCCTGCTGATTCCGACCGGCCTGTCGATCTACGTCGGCGACCCGGGCCTGGCGGCGCTGATTCTGCCGCGCTCGGGCCTCGGCCATAAGCACGGCATCGTGCTGGGCAACCTGGTCGGCCTGATCGACTCGGACTACCAGGGCGAGCTGATGGTGTCATGCTGGAACCGCGGCCAGACCGCCTTCAACATCGTCGTCGGCGAGCGCATCGCGCAGCTGGTGCTGGTGCCGGTGGTGCAGGCGCACTTCGAACTGGTACAGGAATTCGACGCAACCCAACGCGGCGCAGGCGGTTTTGGGCATTCCGGCAGTCACTGACCACACCAAACCGGGGCGGACGCTACCGTCCGGCCCGGTTAGATGCCACCGCATGACCTTTCAGGATGAAGAATGCGCGGACCTGACGATCGACATTTCATCAGTAAAATCAATGCATTACGTAAACATAAGCGCGGAGCGGATGCTCCGATGGCCTTTTTGCACCACGAACTCTGCACCGAAAACGCCGTCATACCCTTCAGTTTAAGCCTGCCGGTCAGCCACATTAAGGCCAGCCTTGTCTCTTTCAGATGGAGTTTCCCCCCGCGATGAGTACCGCCGCCCGAGTAGCCCCGACCTTCCCCGACAGCATCTTCCGCGCCTATGACATCCGTGGCGTGGTGCCCAAGACCCTGACTGCCGAAACCGCCTACTGGATTGGCCGCGCCATCGGCGCCCAAAGCCTGGCCCAGGACGAACCGAACGTTTCGGTCGGCCGTGACGGTCGCCTGTCCGGTCCCGAACTGGTGGAGCAATTGATCCAGGGCCTGGCCGACAGCGGTTGCCATGTCAGCGACGTCGGCCTGGTGCCGACCCCGGCGCTGTACTACGCCGCCAACGTGCTGGCCGGCAAATCCGGGGTGATGCTCACCGGCAGCCACAACCCGTCGGACTACAACGGCTTCAAGATCGTCATCGCCGGCGACACCCTGGCCAACGAACAGATCCAGGCCCTGCACACGCGCCTGAAAACCAACGACCTGACCAGCGGCAAAGGCAGCATCACCAAGGTCGACATTCTTCAGCGCTACTCCGACGAAATCACCGGCGACGTCAAACTCGCGCGCCGCCTGAAAGTGGTGGTGGACTGCGGCAACGGCGCGGCCAGCGTGATCGCCCCGCAACTGCTCGAAGCCCTGAACTGCGAAGTGGTGCCGTTGTTCTGCGACGTCGACGGCAACTTCCCCAACCACCATCCAGACCCGGGCAAGCCTGAAAACCTGGTGGACCTGATCGCCAAGGTCAAGGAAACCGGGGCCGACGTCGGCCTGGCCTTTGACGGCGACGGTGACCGCGTGGGCGTGGTGACCAACACCGGCGAAAACGTGTTCGCCGACCGCCTGCTGATGCTGTTTGCCCGTGATGTGGTGGCGCGCAACCCGAATGCCGAAATCATCTTCGACGTAAAATGCACCCGTCGCCTGACGCCGCTGATCAAGGAATATGGCGGTCGCCCGCTGATGTGGAAGACCGGTCACTCGTTGATCAAAAAGAAAATGAAGGAAACCGGCGCACTGCTGGCCGGCGAAATGAGCGGCCACGTGTTCTTCAAGGAGCGCTGGTTCGGGTTTGACGACGGCATTTACAGCGCCGCTCGTCTGCTGGAGATCCTCAGCAAGGAAAAATCCACGGCGCAGGAGCTGTTTCAGACCTTCCCGAATGATATTTCTACGCCAGAGATCAATATCCATGTGACCGAAGAGAGCAAATTCAGCATCATTGACGCATTGCACGATGCGCAATGGGGCGAAGGCGCCAACCTGACCTCCATTGATGGTGTGCGAGTCGATTACGCCAAAGGCTGGGGCCTGGTTCGCGCGTCCAACACCACACCGGTGCTGGTGCTGCGTTTCGAGGCGGATACCGAGGCTGAGTTGCAGCGCATCAAGGACGTGTTCCACGTCCAGTTGAAACGTGTTGCCCCCGATCTCCAATTACCGTTCTGATTTTTTTGCACCGGAGCCCTGAATGACCCTCGAACGCGAAGCCGCTGCCAACACCGCCAAGGTCCTGTCCGAAGCGTTGCCCTACATTCGACGCTACGTCGGCAAGACGCTGGTGATCAAATACGGCGGCAATGCCATGGAAAGCGACGAGCTGAAAACCGGCTTTGCCCGCGATATCGTGTTGATGAAAGCCGTGGGGATCAACCCGGTGGTGGTCCACGGCGGCGGCCCGCAGATCGGCGACCTGCTCAAGCGCCTGTCGATCGAAAGCCACTTCATCGATGGCATGCGTGTCACTGACGCGCAGACCATGGACGTGGTGGAGATGGTCCTCGGCGGCCAGGTGAACAAAGACATCGTCAACCTGATCAACCGCCACGGCGGCAGCGCGATTGGCCTGACCGGCAAGGACGCGGAGCTGATCCGCGCGAAAAAACTGACCGTGACCCGTCAGACGCCGGAAATGACCCAGCCAGAAATCATCGACATCGGCCAGGTGGGCGAAGTGATCGGTATCAACACCGACTTGCTGAACCTGCTGGTCAAAGGTGATTTCATCCCGGTCATCGCGCCGATCGGCGTGGGCGCCAACGGCGAGTCCTACAACATCAACGCCGACCTGGTTGCCGGCAAAGTGGCCGAAGCGCTGAAGGCTGAAAAGCTGATGCTGCTGACCAACATCGCCGGCCTGATGGACAAGCAAGGCAAGGTGCTGACCGGCCTGACCACCCAACAAGTGGACGAGCTGATCGCCGACGGCACCATCTATGGCGGCATGCTGCCGAAGATCCGTTGTGCGCTGGAAGCGGTACAGGGCGGCGTCGGCAGCTCGCTGATCCTTGATGGCCGCGTGCCGAATGCGATCCTGCTGGAAATCTTCACCGACACCGGCGTGGGTACGCTGATCAGCAACCGCAAGCGTCCTTAACCACAAAAAGCCCCACCCTCTGTAGGAGCGAGCTTGCTCGCGAAAAACGTAAAGACGCCGCGTTCATCCAGAATAAACGCGTCATCGTTGGCGTTCTTCGCGAGCAAGCTCGCTCCTACAGGGGGTGGGGCTTTTTGTTGTGCGGCGTTTACTGGACGCCGAACTGCTCGCGGTACGCCCGTACTGCCGGCAAGTGTTGCTTGAGCTGCGGATCATCTTCCAGGAACTGCAACACCTGGTTCAACGACACGATGCTCACCACCGGGATGCCGAAATCGCGCTCCACTTCCTGGATCGCCGACAACTCACCATTGCCACGCTCCTGGCGGTTCAAGGCGATCAACACGCCTGCGGCCTTGGCACCCTCCTGGGAGGCGATGATCTGCATCACTTCACGGATGGCGGTGCCAGCGGTGATCACGTCGTCGATGATCAGCACGTTGCCGGTGAGCGGCGCGCCCACCAGGCTACCGCCTTCGCCATGGGCCTTGGCTTCCTTGCGGTTGAAGCACCACGGCAGATCGCGCCCATGGTGTTCGGCCAACGCCACGGCCGTCGCGGCGGCCAGGGGGATGCCCTTGTAGGCCGGACCGAACAGAACGTCGAAGGAAATACCGCTTTCAACGATGGCAGCCGCGTAGAAACGCCCCAGCTGAGCCAGGGCCGAACCCGAGTTGAACAAGCCGGCATTGAAGAAATACGGGCTGGTGCGCCCGGACTTGAGGGTGAACTCACCGAAGCGCAAAACCCCGCGATCGATGGCAAAACGAATGAAATCGCGTTGATACGCCTGCATGAAAAAAGCCTCAGATACCACGGATTTAGCTAATTAGGTAGACGGCGTGTATCATACACGCACGCGATTTTTGGGGCCATTTATGCGGATCATCAGTGTGAACGTTAATGGTATTCAGGCTGCAGTCGAGCGTGGTTTGCTCAGTTGGCTGCAAGCCCAGAATGCCGACGTCATCTGCCTGCAGGACACCCGCGCCTCCGCCTTTGAACTGGACGATCCAGCCTTCCAACTGGATGGCTACTTCCTTTATGCCTGCGATGCCGAAGTGCCCACCCAAGGTGGCGTGGCTTTGTACTCGCGGTTGCAACCCAAGGCGGTCATCAGCGGCCTCGGCTTCGAGACAGCCGACCGCTACGGGCGCTACCTGCAAGCCGATTTCGACAAGGTCAGCATCGCGACCTTGCTGCTTCCTTCGGGGCAGAACGGCGATGAAGACTTGAACCAGAAGTTCAAGCTAATGGACGACTTCGCCCGTTATCTGGATAAACAGCGACGCAAACGTCGCGAGTACATTTATTGTGGCTCGCTGTACGTGGCGCAACAGAAGCTGGATATCAAGAACTGGCGCGACAGCCAGCAATCCCCGGGTTTCCTGGCGCCGGAACGGGCCTGGATGGACGAGATTGTCGGCAACATGGGCTATGTCGATGCCCTGCGCGAAGTCAGCCGCGAAGGCGACCAGTACAGCTGGTGGCCAGACAACGAACAGGCTGAGATGCTCAACCTGGGCTGGCGTTTCGACTACCAGCTGCTGACCCCGGGCCTGCGTCGCTTTGTGCGCAGCGCACGCCTGCCACGCCAGCCGCGCTTCTCGCAGCACGCGCCGCTGATCGTGGACTACGACTGGACACTGACCATCTGAGGTCTTTGCCCAGGCACAAAAAAAACCGACATCGCTGTCGGTTTTTTTTGTGCGCGCCTGGTTACTTGATCAGCCGCCAGGTCCACGGGTAGCGGTAGGCCGTGCCGTTGTTGGCCTTGATCCCGCCAATGATCGTCAGCACCAGCGCCGCGACCACCAGGATCAACATCAACAGGAAGCCGATCACCACGAACCCCAGCACCATGCAGACCAGCCAGGCAATGGCCACGGTGATCTGGAAATTCAGGGCTTCCTTGCCCTGGTCATCGATCAGCGGGTCCATGTCCTTCTTGATCTGCCACAGGATCAGCGGCCCCAACAGGCTGCCGAAAGGGAACACCAGGCCCAGAAACGCCGCGAAGTGACACAACATCGCCCATTGGCGGACTTCCTTGGACGGTGCCGGAACCGGCAATTGACTGTCACTCATGGCGTTTCTCCTTGAAGCCGGTTCAGTCGGCCAGCGCGGCGTTCTGCAGCTCGAAAATCTCGGTCATGCCTTTCTGCGCCAGCGCCAGCATGGCATTCAGCTCAGCCGGCTGGAATGGCGCACCTTCGGCGGTGCCCTGCACTTCGATGAAACCACCGGTGCTGGTCATCACCACGTTCAGGTCGGTCTCGGCGGCCGAGTCTTCCAGGTAATCCAGGTCCAGCACTGGCTCGCCCTGGTACATACCCACCGACACAGCGGCGATCATCTGCTTGAGCGGGTCGCCGGCTTTCAGGCCGCCACGCTTCTTGATCACTTTCAACGCGTCGACCAGCGCAACCATGGCACCGGTGATGGAGGCAGTGCGCGTGCCGCCGTCGGCCTGGATCACGTCGCAGTCGACGTACAGGGTCACGTCGCCCAGCTTGGACATGTCCAGGGCAGCACGCAGCGAACGGCCGATCAGGCGCTGGATTTCCAGGGTACGGCCGCCTTGCTTGCCACGGCTGGCTTCACGCTGGTTACGCTCGCCAGTGGCGCGCGGCAGCATGCCGTATTCGGCGGTCAACCAACCCTGGCCCTGGCCCTTGAGGAAACGCGGCACGCCGTTTTCGACGCTGACGGTGCAGATCACCTTGGTATCGCCAAACTCGACCAGTACAGATCCCTCGGCGTGTTTGGTGTAGTTGCGGGTGATGCGGATCGAGCGGAGCTGATCGGCAGCGCGACCACTTGGACGTTTCATAGGGGATACCTGTACGGAGGACGAAAAACTGCCGAGCATTATAGAGCCGCGAGCCGATTCGGGGCACGTCTAAAAAATTCGGTTACGAATCGTCGACTGGCGGTGCTTTGTCAGTGCCAGGGTTTGGGGCCAATCGTCCCACTGCGCTACACTCCTGCGCCTTCGCAGCCTGTCGGCTTCAATTTACCCATCAGCCCGCCATCGCGGGACTGCAACGCGAGGTACCTCCATGGTGCACAGCATGACCGCCTTCGCCCGCGTCGAAAAAGCCGGCGCGCAAGGCACCCTGAGCTGGGAACTGCGCTCGGTCAACAGCCGCTACCTGGAGCCGCACCTGCGCCTGCCGGAATCGTTCCGCGACCTCGAAGGCGCGGTACGTGAAGCACTGCGCCAGGGCATTTCCCGCGGCAAGCTGGAATGCACCCTGCGCTTTACCGAGGAAACCACCGGCAAACCGCTGCAGGTCGACCGCGAGCGCGCCGCGCAACTGGTCGCCGCCGCCGAAACCATCGCCGGACTGATCAAGCAGCCGGCCGCGCTGAACCCACTGGAAGTGCTGGCCTGGCCCGGCGTGCTGGTGGCCGACGCCAGCGACCCGCAAGCCCTCAACGCCGAAGCCCTCGCCTTGTTCACCCAGGGTTTGAAGGAACTCAAGGCCGGCCGCGAGCGCGAAGGCGCCGAGCTGGCCCGCCTGATCAGCGAGCGCCTGAGCGCGATCGAAGCCGACGTGGTCACCTTGCGCGAGCTGGTGCCGCAGATGCTCGCGACCCAGCGCCAGAAGGTCCTCGACCGCTTCGCCGACATGAAGGCCGACCTCGATCCGGTACGCCTGGAGCAGGAAATGGTCCTGTTGGCGCAGAAGAGCGACGTCGCCGAAGAACTCGATCGCCTGAGCACCCACATCCTTGAAGTACGCCGCGTGCTCAAGTCCGGCGGCGCCGCCGGTCGGCGCCTGGATTTCCTGATGCAGGAACTCAACCGCGAAGCCAATACACTGGGCTCCAAGGCGTTCGATCCGCGCAGCACCACGGCGGCGGTCAACCTCAAAGTGTTGATCGAGCAAATGCGCGAACAAGTACAGAATATTGAGTAAGGCAACTTCCATGACCCACAGCACCGGCACCCTTTACATCATTTCCGCCCCCTCGGGCGCGGGCAAGAGCAGCCTGGTCAAGGCCCTGACCGACGCTGACGAACAGATCCGCATCTCGGTGTCCCACACCACCCGCGCCATGCGCCCGGGCGAGGTGAACGGCGTTCACTATCACTTCGTCGAGCGCACCGAGTTCGTCAAGATGATCGAGCACGGCGCCTTCCTTGAGCGCGCCGAAGTGTTCGGCAACCTCTACGGCACCTCGCAAAGCCACCTGCAACAGACCCTGGACGAAGGCCACGACCTGATCCTGGAAATCGACTGGCAGGGCGCCGAGCAAGTGCGCCAGCTGATGCCCAAGGCGCGGTCGATCTTCATCCTGCCGCCGTCCCTGGAAGCCTTGCACCAGCGCCTGACCAACCGCGGCCAGGACAGCGACGCGATCATCGAAGGCCGCATGCGTGAAGCCGTCAGCGAAATGAGCCACTACGTCGACTACGATTACCTGATCATCAATGACGATTTTGCCCACGCCCTGGACGATTTGAAGGCGATTTTCCGCGCCAATCAGCTCCAGCAAAAACGCCAACAACAGCGTTTCGGCAAGTTATTGGCCGAACTGCTCGGTTGATCAGCTCTTCCCAAAACCGCTGCGAGGGCCTTACATTGGCACTTGCAGCGGTTTTGCGAGAGCCTGGGAAAAATCAGCGCTTCCCTAAACGCTGGTGATTTTTTAAACTGTTTAGTCCGCTCGCCCAACCGGGCAGCGCGCATCTTGCATTCGCTCCGAGGAATACCATGGCCCGCGTAACCGTTGAAGACTGCCTAGAACACGTGGATAACCGCTTTGAGCTGGTCATGCTCTCTACCAAGCGTGCCCGTCAACTGGCCACTGGCGGCAAAGAGCCCCTGGTCCAGTGGGAAAACGACAAGCCTACCGTTGTCGCTCTGCGCGAAATCGCTGAAGGCCTGATGAGCTACGAGTTCATCGCCAACGCCGAGATCGTTGAAGACGAACCGCTGTTTGCAGCGTTCGAGGACGAGTCCAACGAGGCCGTCTAAGCCTATGCCTGGTCGACGTAGCACGGCGCGGTGTCAACGCACGCGGCAGGAGTCCATCCTTTGCCGAGCATAGACGCCCTCGCCGATCGCTTATCGACCTACCTCGGCCCAGACCAGGTCAACCTGGTCCGCCGAGCGTATTTCTACGCCGAACAAGCCCACGACGGCCAACGCCGCCGCAGCGGCGAGGCGTATGTCACCCATCCTCTTGCGGTGGCCAATATTCTCGCCGACATGCACATGGACCATCAGAGCCTGATGGCCGCGATGCTGCATGACGTGATCGAAGACACCGGCATCGCCAAGGAAGCGCTCAGCGCGCAATTTGGCGAAACCGTGGCCGAACTGGTCGATGGGGTCAGCAAACTGACCCAGATGAACTTCGAGACCAAGGCCGAAGCCCAGGCGGAAAACTTCCAGAAGATGGCGATGGCCATGGCCCGGGATATCCGCGTGATCCTGGTCAAGCTGGCCGACCGGCTGCACAACATGCGGACACTGGAAGTGCTGTCCGGCGAAAAACGCCGGCGCATCGCCAAGGAAACCCTGGAAATCTACGCGCCCATCGCCAACCGGCTGGGCATGCACGCCATTCGTATCGAATTCGAAGACCTCGGCTTCAAGGCCATGCACCCGATGCGTTCGGCGCGCATCTACCAGGCGGTCAAACGTGCCCGGGGCAACCGCAAGGAAATCGTCAACAAGATCGAAGAGTCGCTGAGCCATTGCCTGGCGATCGACGAGATCGAGGGCGAGGTCAGCGGGCGGCAGAAGCACATCTACGGCATCTACAAGAAGATGCGCGGCAAGCGCCGGGCCTTCAACGAGATCATGGACGTGTATGCGTTCCGGATCATCGTCGACAAGGTCGACACCTGCTACCGCGTATTGGGCGCTGTACATAATTTGTACAAACCCCTGCCGGGCCGCTTCAAGGACTACATCGCCATTCCCAAGGCCAACGGCTATCAGTCGCTGCATACCACGCTGTTCGGTATGCATGGGGTGCCGATCGAGATCCAGATCCGCACCCGGGAAATGGAAGAGATGGCCAACAACGGCATCGCCGCCCATTGGCTGTACAAATCCAGCGGCGACGAGCAGCCCAAAGGCACCCACGCCCGCGCGCGCCAGTGGGTCAAAGGCGTGCTGGAAATGCAGCAACGTGCAGGCAACTCCCTGGAATTCATCGAGAGCGTGAAGATCGACCTGTTCCCGGACGAGGTCTACGTGTTCACGCCCAAGGGCCGGATCATGGAGCTGCCCAAAGGCTCCACGGCCGTCGACTTTGCCTACGCCGTACACACCGATGTCGGCAACAGCTGCATCGCTTGCCGCATCAACCGGCGCCTGGCCCCGCTGTCGGAACCGCTGCAAAGCGGCTCCACCGTGGAGATCGTCAGCGCACCGGGCGCCCGGCCGAACCCGGCGTGGCTCAACTTCGTGGTCACCGGCAAGGCGCGCACCCATATTCGCCACGCCCTGAAACTGCAGCGCCGCTCCGAGTCCATCAGCCTGGGCGAACGTTTGCTGAACAAGGTGCTCAACGGTTTCGACAGCGCCCTCGAGAAAATCCCCGGCGAGCGCGTGCAAGCGATGCTCAGCGAGTATCGCCAGGAAACCATCGAAGACCTGCTGGAAGACATCGGCCTGGGCAACCGCATGGCCTATGTGGTCGCCCGTCGCCTGCTCGGCGAAGGCGAGCAATTGCCAAGCCCGGAAGGTCCACTGGCGATTCGCGGCACCGAGGGCCTGGTGCTCAGCTACGCCAAGTGCTGCACGCCGATCCCGGGCGACCCGATTGTCGGGCACCTGTCGGCAGGCAAAGGCATGGTGGTCCACCTGGACAACTGCCGCAATATCAGCGAAATCCGCCACAACCCGGAAAAATGCATCCAGCTCTCGTGGGCCAAGGATGTCACCGGCGAATTCAACGTCGAGCTGCGGGTCGAGCTGGAGCACCAGCGCGGCCTGATCGCCCTGCTGGCCAGCAGCGTCAACGCGGCCGACGGCAATATCGAGAAAATCAGCATGGACGAGCGCGATGGTCGCATCAGCGTGGTCCAACTGGTGGTCAGCGTACACGACCGCGTACACCTGGCCCGCGTGATCAAGAAACTGCGCGCGTTGACCGGTGTGATCCGCATCACCCGCATGCGTGCATAGCCCACCTCTTACAAGGAGTCATTCATGACCAAGACTGTTATCACCAGCGACAAAGCCCCAGCCGCCATCGGCACCTACTCCCAGGCGATCAAGGCGGGCAACACCGTCTACATGTCCGGCCAGATCCCACTGGACCCAAAGACCATGGAACTGGTTGAAGGCTTCGAAGCACAAACCGTACAGGTCTTCGAAAACCTCAAGTCGGTCGCCGAAGCTGCCGGCGGTTCGTTCAAGGACATCGTCAAGCTGAACATCTTCCTCACCGACCTGAGCCACTTCGCCAAGGTCAACGAGATCATGGGCAAGTACTTCGAACAGCCTTACCCAGCCCGCGCCGCTATCGGCGTTGCTGCCCTGCCAAAGGGCGCACAGGTTGAGATGGACGCGATTCTGGTCATCGAGTAAAACACCCGGCGCAGCCTCCATAGGCTGCGCCGACTTCGTTTTAAAAGGATTTCATGATGCGCAAAGCGCTTGTAGCCTCTTCGTTGCTCGCCCTGTTGCTCGGCGGCTGTGCCAGCAACCCCGCCGACCTGGATGTGAGCGGCACCTGGATCAACCAGGTTGCCATCGACGCGGCAGCCAAGGGCGGCCCTTTGCGTGAAGCACTGCAGAGCTTTGGCCCGAACCTCGAGTGGGACGTCAACACCAAGGCCCTGCAGGCCCGCTACTACAACGGTTTTGAAGTAGCGGAAGGCAAGTTGCTCGGTGAGAAGCCCGGTGCCTGGAGCGTCGACTTCTACGGCAGCGCCGCCACCGATCTCAAGCGCAAAGGTCGGCAACTGCTGCAAGTGGCCAACGACAACGAGCCCGAACAGCTGTTTGCCCGCGCCAAGGAACCTGCACCGGAAGGCGCGCCATTGGGCGCCAACTTCGAGCGCGCGCTGTACGCCGCTTATATGGGCGGCGACTGGAAAATCGCCAACGGCAATGGCGAAGGCGCCACCGTGCAGTTCCAGGCCAACGGCCAAGTGGCCGGCCTGCCGGGCGCCGATCGATATTCGTTATGCCTGGCGGGTGATTGCGCCTCCATGAGCGGCGGCTACGACAGCATGTGGTTGCAACGCAACGGCGTGGGCAATGCGTGGATCTTTGCACGCAAGGGCAAGCAGCTGGAAATCTTCCAGGCGATCAATACCTCGCGGGCCGACGAAGTGCCCTCGTTTACACCGGGGCCACGCCAGTGGCTGCTTGAAAAACAATAACCGTCATCCCACAGACCTGAATGTGGGAGGGGCGCTGCGACGATTCGACTTGCTCCCGATCAGCCACTACAACCGTGGCTGACAGAGCAAGCCCCCTCCCACCTTTTCTGACCGCGGCTCAGCCCTTCAGGATGGCCGCGTAGCCTTCGCGATAACTCGGATACGTCGGCACCCAGCCCAACGCCTTGGCCCGGGCGTTGCTGCATTGCTTGCTCCCGGCGCGGCGCACACTGGCGTCATCGGACCATTGCGTCACACCCAGGTACTCACGCAACCAGGCCACCACCTCGGCCAACGGCGCCGGTGCGTCATCGACACCGATATAGATGCGATCCAGCGAACCGCCCTGCTCCACATGCCGCAACAAAAACGCCAGCAGGCCGGCCGCATCATCGACGTGGATCCGGTTGCCATACAAAGGTGGATCGATCGCCACGCGATAACCCTGGCGCACCTGCGTCAGCAGCCACTCGCGGCCCGGCCCGTAAATCCCGGTCAAGCGCACGATGCTCGCCGCAATGCCGCTGTTCAGCGCGACTTGCTCGGCTTCCAGCATCACCTGCCCGGAATAGCCTTTTGCCTGGGTCTCGGACGTTTCGTCGACCCATTCGCCCTGCTGCTGCCCATACACACTGCTGCTGGACACAAACAGCAGATGCTTGGGCTCCTGGCCGTAATCCTTCAACCACTCCAACACATGCTGCAACCCTTGCACATAAGCGGCGCGATAACCGGCTTCGTCGTGATCCGTCGCCGCCGCGCAATACACCAGGTAATCCACCCCGCCGATCGGCCAGGTGTCAGGGCAATCCTTATTGAACAGGTCACCGGCAATGCCGATCACGCCATCGGGCAGGCGCGAAATATCACGCCGCAGGCCATGAACCTCCCATTCCGAGGCGAGCAATTGGCTGGCCAGCCGACTCCCCACATCGCCACAACCGGCAATCACAACAGAAGGCGCAGACATCACAAAACTCCGTACTGAAAGGTCTAGATTAGCCGTCGCAGGAGACCAGCGGCCAGAAAAAGGACAAATAAAGTTACTGTATTACTTCTGTTAACAAGAATTACTTGCAATAATAACGACCCATTTGTCCTCGACCTCGCAGGGTCTGGAAGGACGATCACTCTTTTTTTTCTCTCAGGTCCGGCCAGCATGACACGTAATACACACCCCGCTTCGCCAACCAAACTTCACAGTCCATCCCGCGCCTGGCGTGCGATTGCCGCGCTGCTGTTCAGCGTACTGCTGGCACCGACCGCCGCATTCGCTGATGCCACCGCGCCGGCGGCTCCTGCTGCTGCCGAACAGAATGCCACCGCCGCCCCTGCGGTGCCGGCCGCCACAGACCCAGCCCAGGCTGCAGCGCCGGCCACCGCCGACGAGCCCGGCGTGGTGCTGGAAGAAAACAACACCCTTGGCATGGCCCACGACCTGTCGCCATGGGGCATGTACCAAAACGCTGACGTGGTGGTGAAAGCCGTGATGATCGGCCTGGCCATCGCCTCGATCATCACCTGGACCATCTGGATCGCCAAAGGCTTCGAACTGCTGGGCGCCAAGCGCCGCCTGCGCAGCGAGATCGTCCACTTGAAAAAGGCCACCACCCTCAAGGAAGCCAGCGAAACGGCGACCAAGAAGGGCACCCTGGCCAATACGCTGGTACACGACGCGCTGGAAGAAATGCGCCTGTCGGCCAACACCCGCGAAAAAGAGGGCATCAAGGAGCGCGTGGCGTTCCGTCTCGAGCGCCTGGTGGCAGCCTGCGGTCGTAACATGAGCAACGGCACCGGCGTGCTGGCGACCATCGGTTCCACCGCGCCGTTCGTCGGTCTGTTCGGCACCGTGTGGGGCATCATGAACAGCTTCATCGGCATCGCCAAAACCCAGACCACCAACCTCGCCGTCGTCGCTCCCGGCATCGCCGAAGCCTTGCTGGCGACCGCCCTGGGCCTGGTTGCCGCGATTCCAGCGGTGGTGATCTACAACGTCTTCGCCCGTTCGATTGCCGGCTACAAGGCCCAGGTATCGGACGCGTCGGCAGAAGTCCTGCTGCTGGTCAGCCGCGACCTCGATCACCTGCCTTCCGAGCGCAGCTCGCAACCGCACATGGTGAAAGTGGGGTAATCGGCCATGGGCCTGCATTTGAATCAAGGCGACGACGAACTCGTCGAGAACCACGAAATCAACGTCACGCCGTTTATCGACGTGATGCTGGTGCTGCTGATCATCTTCATGGTGGCGGCCCCCTTGGCCACCGTGGATATCAAGGTCGACCTGCCCGCCTCCAGCGCCAAACCCGCGCCGCGGCCGGAGAAGCCGATTTTCCTCAGCGTCAAGGCGGACCAACGCCTGTTCCTGGGCGAAGAAGAAGTCAAAGCCGAAACCCTGGGGCCGGCGCTCGACGCCAAGACCCAAGGCAAGAAAGACACGACGATCTTCTTCCAGGCCGACAAAGGCGTGGACTACGGCGACCTGATGAGCGTGATGGATGCCCTGCGGGCAGCCGGCTACCTCAAGGTCGGCCTGGTCGGACTTGAGACGGCAGCCAAAAAATGATCACGACGCGCCACAAACTGACGCGTTATGGCACCAGCCTCGCCGTCGTGCTGGGCGTGCATGCCATCGCGATTGCCATCGCGCTCCACTGGTCGGCGCCGCGCACGGTCCAGCTGCCACCGGCGGCCATGGTCATCGACCTGGCGCCGATGCCCGCACCGCCGCCGCCGGCACCGCCCAAGGTGGTCACGCCGCCGCAGCCGCCCGCCCCGGTGGAAGAGCTGCCGCTGCCGAAACTGGCCGAAGCGCCCAAGCCGACGATCCAGGTGCCCAAGCCGGTCAAGCCCAAGCCGAAACCCCAGCCGCCCAAGCCGGAGGAGAAAAAGCCCGAGCCGCCCAAGGAGAAACCTTCCGAGACGCCACCAAGCGACACGCCGCCGACCAATACACCGGCGGAGAAATCGGCCCAGCCCGCACCGGGCCCGTCGCCGCAACAGGTCGCCGCCAAAGCCTCCTGGGAAGGCGCCCTGCTGGCGCACTTGCAGAAGTACAAAAAGTACCCGCAAAGCGCGCAGAACAGTGGCAAGGAAGGCATGAATCGCTTGCGCTTCGTGGTCGATGCCGAAGGCAATGTGCTGTCCTACGAGTTGGTGGGCCGCTCCGGCAACGCCGACCTGGACCGCGCCACCCTGGACATGATCCGTCGCGCCCAGCCATTGCCCAAGCCACCGGCCGACATGGTGAAAAGCGGCAGCATCGAGATCGTCGCGCCGTTCGTTTACAACATCGAGAAGCGTCGCCGCTAAAGGCACGCGCAGGGCTATGTGAGAGGGGGCTTGCTCCCGATGACGGTACATCAGTCGACACATCCTCGACTGACCCATCGCCATCGGGAGCAAGCCCCTTCCCACATCGGGTTTTATCGCTTCAGCAAAATCTCGCACATTCCCCGCTCAATCCTTATCAAAGTTCTGATAACGTGTGTCTATCGATTGCAGCCGGTATGCTTGGCTCGCAACCTCATGGACGCCCGCTATGACTCTTACAGAATTACGCTACATCGTGACCCTCGCCCAAGAACAACACTTCGGCCACGCGGCCGAGCGTTGCCACGTCAGCCAGCCGACGCTGTCGGTGGGCGTGAAAAAGCTTGAAGACGAACTCGGTGTGCTGATTTTCGAGCGCAGCAAAAGCGCCGTGCGCCTGACCCCGGTCGGTGAAGGCATCGTTGCCCAGGCCCAAAAGGTCCTGGAGCAAGCCCAAAGCATTCGCGAACTGGCCCAGGCCGGCAAAAACCAGCTGACCGCGCCGCTGAAAGTCGGCGCCATCTACACCGTCGGCCCGTACCTGTTCCCGCACCTGATTCCGCAACTGCACCGCGTCGCGCCGCAGATGCCGCTGTATATCGAAGAAAACTTCACCCACGTGCTGCGCGACAAACTGCGCAACGGCGAGTTGGACGCGATCATCATCGCCCTGCCGTTCAACGAGGCTGACGTGCTGACCCTGCCGCTCTACGACGAGCCGTTCTACGTGCTGATGCCGGCCTCGCACCCGTGGACGCAGAAAGACAGCATCGACGCCAGCCTGCTCAACGACAAGAGCCTGCTGCTGCTCGGTGAAGGCCACTGCTTCCGCGACCAGGTGCTGGAAGCCTGCCCGACCCTGACCAAGGGCCACGACGGCGCCAAACACACCACCGTGGAATCCAGCTCCCTGGAAACCATTCGCCACATGGTCGCCTCCGGCCTGGGCATTTCGATCCTGCCGCTGTCGGCGGTGGACAGCCATCACTACGCCCCGGGCGTGATCGCCGTGCGCCCGCTCACGCCGCCGGTGCCGTTCCGCACCGTGGCGATCGCCTGGCGCGCCAGCTTCCCGCGGCCCAAAGCCATTGAGATCCTGGCCGACTCGATCCGCCTGTGTTCGGTGGCCAAACCGCCTGCTGCGAGCTGAGCCACTGTATGACTGAGCTGTCGCAGGTGTCGGTGACGGCACTCAAGGGTGTCGGCGAAGCCATGGCCGAGAAGTTGGCCAAGGTCGGCCTGGAGAACCTTCAGGACGTGCTGTTCCACCTGCCTCTGCGCTATCAGGACCGCACCCGCGTAGTGCCCATCGGTCATTTGCGCCCTGGGCAGGACGCAGTGATCGAAGGCACCGTCAGCGGCGCCGACGTGATGATGGGCAAGCGCCGCAGCCTGGTGGTGCGCCTGCAGGATGGCACCGGCGGCCTGAGCCTGCGCTTCTACCATTTCAGCAACGCGCAGAAGGAAGGCCTCAAGCGCGGCACCCGCGTGCGCTGTTACGGCGAAGCACGCCCCGGCGCCTCGGGCCTGGAGATCTACCATCCGGAATACCGCGCCATTACGGGCGACGAGCCGCCGCCGGTCGACACCACCCTGACGCCGATCTACCCGCTGACCGAAGGCCTCACCCAACAACGCCTGCGCCAACTGTGCCAGCAGACCCTGACGATGCTCGGCCCGAAAAGCCTGCCCGACTGGCTGCCCGTGGAGCTGGCCCGGGACTATCAACTGGCGCCGCTGGACGATGCGATCCGCTACCTGCATCACCCACCGGCCGACGCGGACGTGGACGAACTGGCCCTCGGTCATCACTGGGCGCAGCATCGCCTGGCCTTCGAAGAACTGCTGACCCACCAACTGTCCCAGCAACGCCTGCGCGAGAGCATGCGCTCCCTGCGCGCCCCGGCGATGCCCAAGGCCACGCGCCTGCCCGCGCAGTACCTGGCGAACCTCGGCTTTGCGCCGACCGGTGCCCAACAGCGCGTGGGCAATGAAATCGCCTACGACCTCAGCCAGCCCGAACCCATGCTGCGCCTGATCCAGGGCGACGTCGGCGCGGGCAAGACCGTGGTCGCCGCCCTCGCCGCCCTGCAGGCACTCGAAGCCGGTTACCAGGTGGCGCTGATGGCGCCCACTGAGATTCTCGCCGAGCAGCACTTCATCACCTTCAAGCGCTGGCTCGAACCGCTGGGCCTGGAAGTGGCGTGGCTGGCGGGCAAACTCAAAGGCAAAAACCGCACAACCGCGCTGGAGCAGATCGCCAGCGGCGCACCGATGGTGGTGGGCACCCATGCGCTGTTCCAGGACGAAGTGCAGTTCAAGAACCTCGCGCTGGTGATCATCGACGAACAGCATCGCTTCGGCGTGCAACAGCGCCTGGCCCTACGCCAGAAAGGCGCGGGCGGGCGCATGAGCCCGCACCAACTGATCATGACCGCCACGCCGATCCCGCGCACCCTGGCCATGAGCGCCTACGCCGACCTCGACACCTCGATCCTCGACGAACTGCCGCCCGGCCGCACCCCGGTCAATACTGTGCTGGTCACCGACTCCCGGCGCGTGGAAGTCATCGAGCGCGTGCGCGGCGCCTGTGCCGAAGGCCGCCAGGCGTATTGGGTATGCACGCTGATCGAAGAGTCCGAAGAGCTGACCTGCCAGGCCGCCGAAACCACTTACGAAGACCTCACCAGCGCCTTGGGCGAACTCAAGGTCGGGCTGATCCACGGGCGCATGAAACCGGCGGAAAAAGCCGCGGTGATGGCGCAATTCAAGGCCGGCGACCTGCAACTGCTGGTGGCCACCACGGTGATCGAGGTCGGGGTGGACGTGCCCAACGCCAGCCTGATGATCATCGAAAACCCCGAGCGCCTGGGCCTGGCGCAACTGCACCAGCTACGCGGCCGCGTCGGCCGGGGCAGCGCGGCCAGCCACTGCGTGCTGCTGTATCATCCGCCGCTGTCGCAGATCGGCCGTCAACGCCTGGGCATCATGCGTGAAACCAACGACGGTTTTGTCATCGCCGAAAAAGACCTCGAACTGCGCGGCCCCGGCGAGATGCTCGGCACCCGCCAGACCGGCCTGCTGCAATTCAAGGTCGCCGACCTGATGCGCGACGCCGACCTGCTGCCGGCAGTGCGCGATGCGGCCCAGGCCCTGCTCGAGCGTTGGCCGGATCACGTCAGCCCGCTGCTGGATCGCTGGCTCAGGCATGGGCAGCAATACGGCCAAGTGTGACGCCTGTTTCACTTATCCGACCAACATTTGTATCAAGCTGGTTATACTCCAAAGACTGTACGAATTTGGATCAGGCCATGTCAGAAGTTGCCCACGCCGCCGCACCACTGACCGCCCCGCCGGTTATTCGGGCGCTGCTCGCGAAACTCTCCATCAGCTATACGGAAGTCGCCGAACATCCGGGCCTGAACCCTGCGCGAAAGATCCAGGCGGTGCTGCTGGAAGATGCGGTGGGCGCGCTCATGGTGCTGTTCCCGCAGAACCAGTTGCTCGACCTCAACCGCCTGACCGAACTCACCGGCCGCCACCTGACATCGGTGTCGCCGGAACGTATCGAACGCATGCTCGGCAAGCATGACCTCAGCCTGTTGCCCGGCCTGCCGGCGCTGACCAGCTCACCTTGCCTGTATGAAGGCAGCCTGCTCGATGAGTCGAGCCTGCTGGTTCACTCGGGCGAAGCCGGTTTGCTGCTGGAGATCGCCAGCGCCGACTTCAAGACCATGCTGACCAAGGCCAGCGCCGCTCAATTCGGCGAGCCGCTGAGCAACATCCGGCCCAACCTCGACCGGCCCCATGATGACCGCGAGGAAATCACCCAGGCCATGCAGGCGTTCACGGCCCGGCGCATCCAGCAACGCCTGGAAGCGACCATCGAGATTCCGCCGCTGGCCGACACTGCGCAGAAAATCATCAAACTGCGCGTCGACCCCAACGCCACCATCGACGACATCACCGGCGTGGTCGAAACCGACCCGGCGCTGGCCGCCCAGGTGGTCAGCTGGGCCGCCTCGCCCTATTACGCCTCGCCGGGCAAGATCCGCTCGGTGGAAGACGCCATCGTGCGGGTGCTGGGCTTCGACCTGGTGATCAACCTGGCGCTGGGCCTGGCCCTGGGCAAAACCCTGAGCCTGCCCAAGGACCACCCGCACCAGGCCACGCCGTACTGGCACCAGTCGATCTACACCGCCGCCGTCATCGAAGGCCTGACCCGCGCCATGCCGCGCGCGCAACGCCCGGAAGCCGGCCTGACCTACCTGGCCGGTCTGCTGCACAACTTCGGTTATCTGCTGCTGGCCCACGTGTTTCCGCCGCACTTCTCGCTGATCTGCCGACACCTGGAGGTCAACCCGCACCTGTGCCACAGCTATGTGGAGCAGCATTTGCTGGGTATCAGCCGCGAACAGATCGGCGCCTGGCTGATGCGCTACTGGGACATGCCGGACGAACTGTCCACCGCCCTGCGCTTCCAGCACGACCCGTCCTACGACGGCCAATACGCCGAGTACCCCAACCTGGTGTGCCTGGCCGTGCGCCTGCTGCGCAGCCGGGGCATCGGCTCCGGGCCACACGAAACCATCCCCGACGAGCTGCTTGAACGTTTGGGCTTGAGCCGTGACAAGGCTGAAGAAGTTGTGGCCAAGGTGCTGGATGCCGAGGTGCTGTTGCGCGAATTGGCCTCGCAGTTCAGCCAGGGCTGAATCGGTAGCTTGTTAGATCGCTATCGGGGGCAAGCCCCCTCCCACATTTTGATCTGCGAACACGGTCAAGTGTGGGAGGGGGCTTGCCCCCGATGAATCCACCTCGGTCTACTGCTTTTTCTTCGGCTTCAAATACTTGGTCAAGCCCTGGAATACGCCGAGTACCCCAACCTGGTATGCCTGGCCGTGCGCCTGCTGCGCAGCCGGGGCATCGGCTCCGGGCCGCACGAAACCATCCCCGACGAGCTGCTTGAACGTTTGGGCTTGAGCCGTGACAAGGCTGAAGAAGTCGTGACCAAGGTGCTGGATGCCGAGGTGCTGTTGCGCGAATTGGCCTCGCAGTTCAGCCAGGGCTGAATCGGTAGCTTGTTAGATCGCTATCGGGGGCAAGCCCCCTCCCACATTTTGATCTGCGAACACGGTCAAGTGTGGGAGGGGGCTTGCCCCCGATGAATCCACCTCGGTCTACTTCTTTTTCTTCGGCTTCAAATACTTGGTCAAGCCCTGGAACCAGATCACCAGCGCCGGGTTGCCCTTGATCTGGATCGACTTGTCCTGAATCCCCGTCATGAACGCCAGGTCTTTGTCACCCAACCTACGACGGCCAATACGCCGAGTACCCCAACCTGGTGTGCCTGGCCGTGCGCCTGCTGCGCAGCCGGGGCATCGGCTCCGGGCCACACGAAACCATCCCCGACGAGCTGCTTGAACGTTTGGGCTTGAGCCGTGACAAGGCTGAAGAAGTCGTGGCCAAGGTGCTGGATGCCGAGGTGCTGTTGCGCGAATTGGCCTCGCAGTTCAGCCAGGGCTGAATCGGTAGCTTGTTAGATCGCTATCGGGGGCAAGCCCCCTCCCACATTTTGATCTGCGAACACGGTCAAGTGTGGGAGGGGGCTTGCCCCCGATGAATCCACCTCGGTCTACTGCTTTTTCTTCGGCTTCAAATACTTGGTCAAGCCCTGGAACCAGATCACCAGCGCCGGGTTGCCCTTGATCTGGATCGACTTGTCCTGAATCCCCGTCATGAACGCCAGGTCTTTGTCACCCAACCTACGACGGCCAATACGCCGAGTACCCCAACCTGGTGTGCCTGGCCGTGCGCCTGCTGCGCAGCCGGGGCATCGGCTCCGGGCCGCACGAAACCATCCCCGACGAGCTGCTTGAACGTTTGGGCTTGAGCCGTGACAAGGCTGAAGAAGTCGTGGCCAAGGTGCTGGATGCCGAGGTGCTGTTGCGCGAATTGGCCTCGCAGTTCAGCCAGGGCTGAATCGGTAGCTTGTTAGATCGCTATCGGGGGCAAGCCCCCTCCCACATTTTGATCTGCGAACACGGTCAAGTGTGGGAGGGGGCTTGCCCCCGATGAATCCACCTCGGTCTACTGCTTTTTCTTCGGCTTCAAATACTTGGTCAAGCCCTGGAACCAGATCACCAGCGCCGGGTTGCCCTTGATCTGGATCGACTTGTCCTGAATCCCCGTCATGAACGCCAGTTGCTTGTTCTTCGCCTGCATCGTGGCGAAGCCATAGGCGGCGTCTTTAAAGGCAATGGCGAAGGCCGGCGCAGGGTGGACACCCGAGCGGCTGGTGATGCGCTGGTCTTTGACGATGAAGTGACGGGCAACCTTGCCGTCGAGAGTCTGCAACTGGAACGCCAGGTCTTTGTCACCCAACTGCTGCTGGAACGCAGGGTTGGTGCGGCTGGCTTTGCCCATCATCAGGCCCAGTACCCAGAGGAGAAGACGAAATTTCATGCACACGGCCTCGGTGTAATTATTGAGTGGCCGCAGCAGTGTAACGAATTGCCGAAAGAACGCCACCGATCTCGCGCTTTAGCCGGAGATCGGTTGGCGTTTACCGCTTATAGCAACAACTTACTTATACGTTAGGGCACGGCACCGGCGCCCAGTCGGCCAGGTTCGGATCGCGGCAAGTGCCTTCGATCTGTGCTTTACCGGCGCTGGCGACCTTCTTGCTCTCATCTTGCTTGGTCTGGGCAGTCTGGAAGGTTCTTTCGGTGGCGACCGCTTCTTTCGGCACCACAGGCAGCGGCGGACGCTTGGTCACGACTTTGCTGGTCGACTTACCTTTCTTGGCCGGTACAACCGCCGGAGTGGCATCCGCTGTCGCCACGGTGACCACGTCGTTGCGCTGCACGCCCACCTGTTGCAGGTCTTTCTCGTAAGCCTGGGTGTAGTTGTTCAGGTCTTCGCTGGCCTTGCCGTTGACCGCGACGATCAGGTCATTGGATTCCTTCAGGCCGGAAACGATTTCCGCCAGGCGCTTGCGGCCTTCGGTGTCGTTGACGGTCTTGGCTTTACGGTCGGCCACCAGCTTGGTGAACGCGCTCTGGTAGCACTGCTGGGAGGCCTTGGCGTAGGCGGTGCTGCGGTCGATGTCGGAGGCGCTTTTATTGACGTCGGCTGCGTAGGAGCCAATACGCTGGTTGTCATCGGCGATCTGCTTCTGACGCTCGGTGTAGTAACCCGCCGCGCCGCCAGCCAGGGCGCCGCCCGCGGCACCGATTGCGGCGTTACGGCCGCGCTTCTCGGAGTCGCCGGTCAGGGCGCCGAGCAATGCACCGCCAGCAGCGCCGATGGCCGCGCCGGTGACGACCGACTTGGTCATGTCCGAATCGGTCGCGCGCAGGTGCTGCACCGGCTCGTAGCAGTTCGGGTAGTACTCGACCTTGGTGCTCGACGCGACTTTGGACGTCGGCGACGTGGCGCAACCAGTCAACACGGTGCTGAAACCGGCTGCGATCAGCAGCAAGTGACGCTTGGAAACCGCCTTACGGGAAAAAAGCATAGGTGTGTTCTCTTTTAAGTTTGACTTGCCCAGCACGGCCCACCGCCGCCTGAGTCCCTTCCAAGCTCGCTCTATAGCCAACGATCAAGACCGCTGACCACTGGCTGCGAGCAATTCCTTCAAGATCGTTGCCGGGTCGGCCCGCTGTTGCTTGCGGTAGTTGCCGACATGGCGAACGAACAGTGTCGCGCGCGTCACCAGGCTTTTGCCGAGCACTGGCTTGCGATCCAACTCTTCCTTGATCCGTTGAAACTGCGCCTGGATCACCGCATCGGTGTAACGCGTGCCGGTGGCCAGGTTGTCGATATAGATCGCCACTGCGCCGTCGAGGGCACTGCGCCCGTTGGCGATGGCTACGGCAAACAGCTGCGCGCTGGCCTCGTCCTTGGCGTCCACGGCCTGCTGGCGGCTCTTCTGCAGATTGGTCAGGCGGATGTTGTAGTTATTGATGGTCTCGGCCACCAACGCCGCCGACTGAATCAGGTTGCCCGCCGCTTCTTCGCGTTGCTGGGCGATCAGCGAGACGTTGCGCTTGAGCTCTTCGTTGACCAGCCCCAGCTCGGCTTGCAGGCGTGGGTCGACGCTGGCGGCGATGATGCTGTCCAGGCGCTTGGTCGGGTCCTGGGCGTCATCGATGGCATCGGTCAGCGAGGCCAGGCGGCCTTCTTTCTGCCACTGCGCGAACAGCTCCTTGTAGCGCGAACGCGGTGCCGACAGCGCGCCGATCGCCACGCGAAAACCGGTGGTCTCGTTGCTTTGCTCGGTGCCGTCGGCGGCGAACAACGGGTACTCGCGGCGCATGCCGGTGAACAGCGTGCCCTCGCCCTCCAGGTAATTGCCGCCCTTGACCACAAAGCCGCCATAGGCGCCCTGGCGACGCCCGGCGTGTACCAGCTGGAAGGATTCCTGAACCATTTCCGCCGCGTTGCCGATCACATCGAACAGGCCGATCGGGTTGGGCAATTTGGTGCCGATGGGCAGCAGCCGCGCGGCCTGGCCGGTGCCGCCGGCGACTTGGTTGAACACCGCCCAATCGGCCAGCGGGCCGTCGCTTTCGCTGCCTTCGATGCGCCGCGGGAACAGGCGCCCTTCCAAGTCCTGGCGGCTCACGGCCTGGGCCCCGCGTGCGGCGAACTCCCATTCCACTTCGGTGGGCAGGCGCACAAAACCCAGGCCGCCGTCGTCCGCCGAAGCACCACGCCCGCTCACCGGCAGCAACTCGCGGTGGTATTTCATCAGCCAGGCGCTGTACACCGCCGAGAAGCGTTCGGCTTCAAAGCGCGACAGCTTGACCTTGGGCAAACGCCCGGCCATGCCACTGGGCGCATCGCACGCGGGCGCCGGTTCGCCACTGGCCAGCGATTGCGCCTGGGACATCACCAGGGCGTATTGGCGCGCGGTCACTTCGTACTTGCCGATGAAGTAGAGCATCGGCTTGAGCGGGGTCTTCGCGTCGGTCTTCGGCATCAAGGGCGTGATGACGTTGTTCCAGTCTTTCGGCAGGTCCTTGAGGCTGAACTGGCCGTTGATGAAGTCGCGGCGATAACCGGAAATGAACGACTGCTGATAGCCCGCCTCGCCTTCGGCAAAGGGGTAGCCGAGGCTGATCTCGCGGTCGTCCAACGTGCCTTGGGCCAGCACATAGACGTAGCGGAACACCATGTTGCCTTCGCACGGCAGCGGCAGGCTGACGTCGTCCGGCAACGGCTTGGGGTTGTCGAGCTTGTCGCTTGCCTCATCGGCCCACGCCAGCGAGGCCAGGCTCAGCGCCAAGGCGGCGCCCAGTAATTTATACATCTCGGATTCCTTCAGAAGCCTGGATACGCGCCACGCGCCAACCGCCACAGGCTGCCGCCACGGCGCTGACGCCGAGCACAGCCACCAGGGCCAGGCCGTAATGACGCGCCAGCAGGTGGCTGGCGTGTTCGCCCGGCACCTGTACGAATAATTGATTCAAGCCCGCCTCGGCCAGGCCATACAGACCCGCACTGAACACGGCGGCCAAGCCGGCGCTGTAGAGCGCCTGCAGCACCACAAACAGCAACAGCGCGGCGGTGGAAAAGCCCAACAGGCGCAACACCGATAACTCCCTGCGCTTGCGCGCCACGGCGGCCAGCGCCCCGGCGAAGATCGCCGCGAACGCCCCCGCCAAGGCCAACCCGGCGATGATCCAGAACACGATCGACAGGTTGCGGCTCAACGACTGCACCTGGGCGATGCTCAATGCCTGGGTCGCCACCAACAGATTCTGCCCGGCGAAAAACACCCGCAGCGGCTCCACATCGGTGAGGTTGCGCGCATACAGGCGAAACGCCGGATACACCCGCTGCTCGCCCGCGCCGACCGCGTCGCCGTCCCAACCCAGCGCTGGCACGGCACGGCCGTCGCGGTAGTCTTCCACCGCTTCCAGCAGGCTCAATTCAGCAAACAGGCCGTCACGGGCGAAGGCTTCCAGCGGCAGTACCGCGAGCACCTGCAAACGCGTGCGCCGGGTTTCGACGCGCCCCGCGACCTGGCGCGCAAAGCCGGTCTCCAGCCAATCCCCGGGCCGCGCCGCGAGCTTCTCGGCGGCGGTGTGGCTCAGCACGATCTGCGCCAGGCCCTGGGGCATCGGCAAACCGTTGAGCAGTGGATCGCCCGGCGCGGTCGGCAGCATTTCCAGGGTCAATGTGCCCACCTGCGCGGTCGCCGCGATCTGCCGCGTGCGCGGGATGGCGAACGCCACATCGCCGCGCTGGCCCAACTGCTCGACAAAGGCGCGGCTGAATCGACCACCGCCCAACGGAATAATTTCACGGGTGGCCGGGTCGTTCTCCAGGCGCTCGGTCAGACTGCTGACCAGCCCGAACTTCAGGCCGAACAACACCAGCAACGGCGCGACGACGGCGACCAGCGCCAGCACCGCGCAGGCCGACAGCCACGCATCGTTGCGGTAATCCTGCCAAGCCAGGGAAGCCACCAGACCGAGGCGCATCAGCACACCTCCCCGAGGGTGGCGGTGATGCCGCCATCAGTGTCGCGACGGCAAGCGATACGGCGCACCTGCAAGCCGCTGGCGCGAGCCAGGGGTTCGTCATGGGTGGCGATCACGCAAGCGGCGCGGTGTTCGCGAGCGCGGGCCAACAGCGCTTGCATCACCCGTTCGGCGTTAAGCGGGTCGAGGGACGCGGTCGGCTCATCGGCCAAGACCAATTGCGGCGCATGGGCCAGGGCGCGGGCGCAGCTCACGCGCTGGCGTTGGCCGACCGACAGCGCCGCCGGCTTCTTGGCCAGTTGATCGCTGATTTCCAATTGCTCGGCCAGGCGCGCCACGCTGCCATCGTCCTTCAACCCCAGCAGTTGCCGGGACAAGGCGATATTGCTGCGCACATCGAGAAAGCCCAGCAAGCCGCCGGTTTGCAGGACGTAACCGAGGTGCCGGCTGCGCAACTCGGCCAGGGCGGTCTGCCGATCAGCGCGCCACAACCCGCCGATATCGGTCTGATTGAATTCGAAGCGGTCCACCTGATCCGGCGCGAGCACCAGGGCCAGCAGGTCGAGCAAGGTGCTTTTGCCGCACCCGCTCGGCCCGACAATCGCCACTTGCTCCCCCGCGCGCAGGTGCAACGCCGGAATCACCAGGCTATAGCGCTGGGCACCGACGCCCCGGCTCTTGTGTACCGCGTTCAGGTTCAGCATTACGGCAGCGTCGACAAAGGGACGCGGTACAACGCATCGCCCGGCTCGGCAGCGCCGAAACGGACCCAGTTGGCCAGGTCATTGTGGAAGGTTTCATAGAGGCGGATCTTCGAATCCAGCTCGTCGATAAAGTCCTCCTGCTCGGCCACGCTCAACGACAGCCACAGGTCCTGGGTCATGTTCAGCGACTTGCTGCGGTACGGCAGGCCTTCCAGGTATTCGCCGAGAATGCCGCCATCGGCCAGGTTGCCGCCCTTGCGCAGGGCCTGCGGGTCGCGGCTCATATAGGCCGAGGCGCTGGCGATTTCCTGGAAGAAGTCTTTGGGCGAGGTCTGGGTTTTGCGGGCGGCGTCGACGATCAGTTTCAGCGACTGCTGCAGGTCGTTGAGCTGCAATTTGGTCAACATCACGCACACCTGGAACGCCGGCAGCGCCGGGTTGGTCAGGTCGCGGTCGGCGGTCCAGGCGCTGACCAGTTGCGGCGCCTGGCTCGCGGCTTTGCGCCCGAGGAAGTCCATGTGCATGGCGTAGCCGATGGCGGCGGATTTATCCGCCAGGCTTGGCGCGGCGCTCAGCAAGGGCAGCGGCTGTGGCGTGTCATTGCGTACCTGATGCACCAGGTTGGCGAACACCGTACCGATCTCATCGACGCGCTCGCCCAGCTTGCGTACATCGCCACCCGGCACCTTCGTATACAGGTCGCCGATCTGCGGGTTGGCGTCGGCGGTGAGGATGCGGTACTGGCTTTCGGCGCCGGCGTGGGTTTTCTTGCCGGCGTCGGTGCGCAGGTGCAGGGCGTAGATCTTGATCTGCTTGCCCAGCGCCGCCTGGCGCACTTCGGCTTCGTTCATCTGGGTGGCGGCGAACGGGTCGTTCTTGCGCAGCGCGCCGGCGTCGGTGACCAGCAGGATGATACGGCCGCCATAGCCGGACCAGTCCATGCCTTCGACAGCCTGCATCACCCCGGCAAACGCGTCCTCGTTGAAGGAGTGGCTGGACACGGTCGACGCCTTGACCCCGCGCGCCAGGTCGAGGAAGCGCTGCGGGTCGCGGCCCTGGTCGAGGGTGATCAGGGTCTTGGCCACGTATTCCAGGCCCGGGGTTTTCTTGATGCTGTTGCGAAAACCCACCAGGCCGAAGCTGACGCTGTCCAACTCGCCGCGTTCGGCGATGCGGGTTTGCAGCTCGTGGACCACATCGCGGATCTGGTCGATATACGGCTGCATCGACACGGTGGTGTCGACCACCAGCACCACCGCCGTGCGGAAGGCATCGGCATTGGCGTTGATCAGCGCGGTCGCGGGCTTGGCGACCGCGCTGCTGCCAGGGTCGATGGACGCGACGTTGAGCAACTGCACCGGCTGGCCGTTGTCGTCGAAGCTCTCTTTGGAATCGAAGATCGGCAGCAGGTAGAACTGGTTCTGCGGCACCGCGCTGGCGGCCGGCTCCAGGGCCAGCACCTGGCCGTTGTCGTCGCGGTTGTTCTGCGCCTTGGCCAGCACGCCTTTGGCAGCGGCGGGGTCGGCCAGCAGCTTTTCCACTTCGCCGGATTGGCGCAGGAACATCACCGGCGCCCGGCCGGAGCGTTCGGTGAACTTGAGCACCAGGCTTTGCTTCCAGTCGCTGACCTGGGCGGCCGGCAACCAACCGTCGCTGCGCCCATCGGTGGCGGCACCGACGCGCAGCCATGGGCTGCCGTCGACGTCCTTACGCTGATACACATAGAGCACGGAAAACGCCGGCAGGGCTTTGCCTGGCGCGCTGCCGGCAGCGCTGGCGAGTTTCGCGCCGGGTTTGCTGAGCACGCGCTGGAACAGGGTTTTCTTGCCCGCCATCAGCAAGGGCCGTTGACCGCCGTCCACTTCGGCGACCGCCACCGGTGGCGTCACCGGTGGTGTCACCTTGGGCACTGCCGCAGCCGGTGGCTTGGCGGGCTGATCACTGCCGCTCAACCACCAGTAACCCGCGCCACCTATGGCCAAGGCAACCGCCACCGCCACGGCGGCCAACGCCAACACCGGCCCACGGCGCTGCTCGGACACCGTGTGCCGTGGGGTTGGCGGCACCACCGGCTGGCGCGCCGGTTGCGGCTTGTCGGTCGGGATCTCGATGGATTGCGGAGTGATGCCGGCCAGATCGAAACTCAGCGGAATCGGCAACGGCCGCACCTGCGTGGCGTCCGGCGACTCGGTCGGCAGTTGATCCAGCGCCAGCAGCAACGCCGCCGCATCCGGGAAGCGCTCATTCGGGTCCTTGGCCAACAGTTTGCGCAGCACGTCCTGATAACGCCCGTGATGCAGCGGCAGTTCCGGCAGCGGCTCGGTCAGGTGGGCCAAGGCCGTGGAGAGCGCGTCGGTGCCGTTATAAGGCAGCTTGCCGACGAGGATTTCATAGAGCACCACGCCCAGCGCATACAGGTCTGCGCGGCCATCGATTTCCTGGCCACGCGCCTGTTCCGGGCTCATGTAGCTCGGCGTGCCCACGGCGAAACCGGCCTGGGTGAACTGGGTGCGGTCGTCCAGGGATTTGGCGATGCCAAAGTCCGACAGCACGGCGGTGCCGTCGGCGCGGAACAGAATGTTCGCCGGCTTGACGTCGCGGTGGACCAACCCCTGCGCATGGGCATAACCCAGGGCCGAAGCGATCTGGCGGATCAGCGTGAGGCCCTGCTCCGGGGTGAGGCCGGCGGCGATGCGCTCCTTGAGCGTGCCGTTGGGCAGGTACTCCATGGCCATGTAATACAGCTCGCCGACATTGCCGATGTCATGGATGGTCACCGTGTGCGGGTGCGACAGCCGCGCCAGGGTCTTGCCTTCGCGCAGGAAGCGCTCGCAGAAACTCGGGTCCGCCGCCAGCGCCGCCGCCATCACCTTGAGCGCGACCTTGCGCTCCAGCGAGCGCTGGGTCGCCAGGTATACGCTGGCCATGGCGCCTTCGCCGATCTCGCCTTCGATGTCGTAGCCCGGGATCACGATGTTCATGCCGATACCTTCACGACGATGGCAGTGATGTTGTCCGGTGCGCCGCGGTTCAGCCCCAGGTGGACCAGGCTGCGCACGATTTCATCCGGGGCGTCATGGTTGAGCACTTCACGGATCTCGTGGTCCTCGACGGTCTTGTTCAGGCCATCGCTGCACAGCAGGTAACTGTCGCCGGGGGCGATCAGCAGGTCGACCACCGCCAGTTCCAGTTGGGCTTCCACACCGATGGCGCGGGTGACGATGTTGGCGCGCGGATGCACGCGGGCATCGGCCTCGCTGAGCAGGCCGCTGTCTTGCAGGTCTTGCACGTAGCTGTGGTCGCGCGAAATGCCGTCGAGCACGCCGTCGCGCAGGCGATACAGGCGACTGTCGCCGGCCCACAGGCACACGCCGCGCAAGCCGCGTGCGGCGAACACCACCACGGTGCTGCCCATCATGGTCACGCCACGGTTGGCGGTTTCTTCACGCACGGCCGCGTTGATGCGGATCAGGTCGTTGCGCAAGGCCGCCGAGTATTCCTCGAGGGAACGCCCCAGCGGCACACTGCGCAGGCTGTCGACGATCAGGCTGCTGACGTAATCCCCCGCGGCGTGCCCGCCCATGCCGTCGGCCACCACCCACAGGCGATTCTCGGGCAGGTCCAGGCACGCGTCTTCATTGACCTGGCGAACCATGCCCACATGGCTTTTGCTCGCGGATTTGTACGTCGACCCCATCTACATCACACCTTCTTGTCCGAGCAAAAACTGCGCAAAATCGCTGGTGGCGGGCAGGCCCTGACACCGCAATAAACCAGGGGAAATCGTCTGCGAACCACGCCCCCACCACAGGCTGGCGCCTTCGCAGGCCTGTTCGGCGAGTGCGGTCATGCGCGCATGGGGAACGGTGGCGGCGACCCGCTGCAGCCCGGCGAAACGGCTGTCCACCGCGCGCGGTTCCGTCGCCGGCAAGCCCAGGCAGTCGAGGCCGGCGTTGAAATTCTCGAAGGTGGCACCGGCATCCAGGGTGCCGAGCAACAGCTCTTCGGCCTCTTCAAACCAGCGGTCCGGGCCGCCCACCAGGGACGCCGGGTTGGTGTCGTGATCGAGCAAGGCGACCACGGCCAGCGGGAAATACCGCCCGACCCGGTCGATGCTCGGCATCACCACGCCCGCCGCCGCGTTCGGCCCGCACACGCCGGGCGCCAGCACAAAGCGCCACAGCGGGCTGACCAGATATACGTTGAGCCAACCGGCGCCGAGGCTGTGTTGACTGGCGAGCAGGCCCGCCGCCAGCCAGCTGTCCCACGGGCCGATAAAGCTCTGCGGTAAGGCGCGGCTGACAAAATCGCCGCGACTGGCCAACTTGCCGTAGAAGCCCAACGTCGTCATAACCGCTCCGGCAGGCTGAAGCCACTGAGCACGCGGCTCTTGAACGGGTTGAAGGCGCTGTTGGCACGCAATTCGTAGGCGATGCTCGCACCGTCGACCCGCAGGCGCAGGCTGAAGCGGTCCGGCGCATTGCCAGGCGTGAGGTCCGATTGTTCCAGCAGGCGGAACCAGGCCCACGGGCCGTCCAGGGTCACGCCGGAGCGACCGCTGGCCGACGGCGGCATGATCGAAATACGCACCACGCCAATGCTGCCGGGGTTCGGCCATTGCATCGCCACCGGACGGCTCGGGCCGTGGTCGTAGCTCAATTGCTGGCCGTCGAGGTCGAGCAGGAACTGGGTGATGCTGGCGTCCATCGCCACCGGCTTGAGCTCGAAACGCACGATCGGCTGAGTACCGCCTGAGCGAAAGAACGCATCGCGGATCGTCGCCGCGCGCTGGAAGGTTTGCAGCACACCCGGCGCAATCCCGAGTTTCTGCGCCGCGCCCGGCTGCCAGCGCCAGGTCTGTGCGGAGGTATCGACGTAGGGCTGCAGATATTTGCGGAAGTAGTTATCCATCACCCCGCCCACGCCGAAGAACTGGCCGAAATCATCCAGAGTCGCGTCACGCGCGCTGCCCGGCGACATCGGATAACGCCCGGCCAGGGACTGGCGATACACGTTCACCACTTCGCTGACCCACGCCGCGTTCAGCTGGTTGCGCACCCCGCCCATCATGCTGTTGGTGGTCGAGTTGACCACCGACTTGACCATGCCCTGCACCAGCGGCGGCTGGCGCTCGGCGTTCAGGCTGACCCGCGTGGCCGCCGCTGCAGCCTGGTTCTTGGCCTCACCGAGCAAGGCATCGCCGCTGGCGCCGACCATGGCGCTGACTTGCACGTACAGCGCGTTCATATCCGCCAGCAGGCCGTCGATGGCCGCCGGTTCGCCTTCGTTCTTGCTGACGATGCTGTTGAGCTCGGCGAAGTGCGCGGTCACCGGGTCGTCCGCAGCGGCCGGCGCATCCGCGTTCGGTTGCGCCTGGCCGAGCAGGTTGCCCAGGCGTTCCTTGAGCTTGTCCACGCCGCCTTCGACCGGCACGCCCTTGGCCGCTAACTGGCGTTCCTCTGCCTGCAAGTCGGTTTCCCTGGCCACCGCCACCAGCAGTTTTTTCAGCGGCGAGGTCGGCCCGGAAATCACCCGCAGCACGTCCGCCGCCTGGGCCACGCTGGTGATCGGCACAAAGTCGATGTCGGCGAGCAACGCATCCCACTGGCGCTGGTAGTCCTGGAAGTACAGGCGGCGCACGTCGGCGGCCAGGCTGACCACGTTCTGCTGGTCGGCCTGCTCATGGCCGAGCACCCATTGCTCTTCGGCCAGGGTGCCGGTCTGGTTCAGGCTGCGCAGCAGGAACGCCTGGCGATAGCCCTTGGCGGTGAAGAAACCACTCAGCGGCTCGCCCAACGGCTTGCCGCTTTTGCGGCTGAACACCAATGCGGCGTCGCGACCGGCGGCTTCGTTGAGGCGGAAGTCCGGAATGCCGTCGGGCAGTTTCTGGCGTTTGACCCGGTCATACACACGCTGAGCCACCGGCAGTTGTTGCAACTGCCGACGCAGGTCGTCGATCAAGCGCGCATCGAGGCGTGCGCTCGGCGGGTGACGTTCGAACAACGCCTGCAAGTGTTCGGCCAGCGCCTGGCGCTGATCGGCGGGCAGGTCGCGTGGCAGGTTGCGGTCCCAGTCGAGGGCGATCCAGGCCTTGATGAATTCCGCGTCGTAATGCTCGATGTCGGCGAGCATCAGGTAGGCCTTGAGGCCCTCGTAGAGGAAGTCGGAGTTACCGCCGCCGTGCAGTTGCTCCTCGATGCGCGTCACCAGGCGCGGCGCGAAGACGGCGATCAACAGCTTGCGATAGACGCTGGCGGATTCGGCTTCGAGCATATCGCCCTGATACAGGCCCAGACCCTCGGACCAACTTGGCGAATCCCCGGCGAGGTGTTTCACCGCGTTGAGCAACGGCAACACGGCGAGCACTTCGCGCTGTGCCGGGCTGAGGTTCTGTACGGCCTGGCCCAGGGGCGCGACCTTCTGGTCGACCTGGGCGATATACGCCTGGTTGGCGCGATAACTGACCCACCACAGGCTGCTGACCACGATCACCAGCACCACGGTGGCCGCGAGCACGCCGCGTGCGATCCATTTGCGCCGCCGCTCGACCTGCGGGTTGACGCCCACCAGCCCGCGCTCGGCAAAGGCGACCGCGCTGAACAGTTTCTCGATGAAGTAACTGCGCCCGCTGCCGCTCTGGCGTGCCAGGTGCTGGCGGTCCAGGTTCATGCTCTGGGCCATGGTGCCGATCAAGCGATCGATCGGGCTGCCTTCCTGGGTGCCGCTGGTGAAATACACGCCGCGCAGCAAGACGCGCTCTTCAAAGGCGTTGGGTTTGAACACGCCTTCGAGGAAGCTTTGCAGGCAATCTTTCAATGCGCCGAACTGCTGCGGGAAGCCGTAGATCAAGTCGCGCCGCGCCGGGTCGCGTTCCTGTTGCAGGCGTTCGACCAGGCGTTCGTTGAGGCGCTGTTCGAGGCCGGCGAATTCGCTTTGCAGGTGCGCCAGGGGGCTGTCGCTGTGCTTGCCGTCGTCCAGGGCAAAGGTCATGCCCCACACCTGGGCGCGTTCTTCCTTGCTCAGGTTGTCGAAGAACTCCATGAAACCCGGCACCAGGTCGAGCTTGGTCAGCATCAGGTAGATCGGGAAACGCACGCCCAGCTGGGTGTACAGCTCCTGGATACGCAGGCGAATCGCCGCCGCGTGGGCAGCGCGTTCGGCTTCGCTGCCCAGCAGCAGGTCCGACAGGCTGATGGCGATAAAGGCGCCATCGATCGGGCGGCGCGAGCGCTGCTTTTTCAACAGGTCGAGGAAGCCCAGCCAGGCGGCTTTGTCCACCGGGGAGTTGCTGTCCTGGGTGGTGTAGCGGCCGGCGGTATCGAGCAATACGGCCTGGTCGGTAAACCACCAGTCGCAGTTGCGCGTGCCGCCGACGCCCCGCACCGCCCCGGCGCCCAATTGGGCAGCCAGCGGGAAATGCAGCCCGGAATTGACCAGCGCGGTGGTCTTGCCCGAACCCGGCGGGCCGATGATCACGTACCACGGCAGCTCGTAGAGGTTGCGCCGCTCATCCCCGCCGAGCTTGGCTTTTTTCAGCAGGGCCAGGGCTTCGTCCATGCGCTGGCGCAGGCTGGTGAGTTCTTCGGCGGTGGCGACGCTGTTGGGGTCGGCCGGGGTTTGCGCGGCCAGGCTGCGCATCACTTCGGCGGCCTGGCGACGGGCCTGGAGGATGCGGAACACACGGTAGGCGAGCCAGGCCGCAAACAGCAGGACGATCAGCGCCCAGCGCCGCCCTTCGGGCACCAGCACGTCGAGCAGGGGCCCGACAAACCAGATGATCAGGCTCAGGGCGATCAGGCCCAGCAACGGGATCACCCAGCGAATCATGAAACTGAAAAACGCCTTCACTCGACGCCCTCCGCGAGTACGGTGATTTCAACCCGACGATTGCGGGCACGGCCTTCGGCGGTGGCGTTGGTCGCCACCGGCTCGGTGTCGCTTCTGCCCTCGGCACTGAAGCGATCGCCCTGGCCGGTCTTGGCCGCGAGGATCTCCAGCACCGACTTGGCCCGCGCTTCGGACAAGGCCCAGTTGGACGGGAAGCGCAGCGTGGCAATCGGGCGGTTGTCGCTGTGCCCGGTGACGCGCACCTGGCCCTTGACCTTGCGGATCGCGTCGGCGATGCGCAGCATCAGCGGCTGGTAGTCGTCGACGATGCTGGAGCTGGCCGACGCAAAGAGCTCATCACCGCGGATCGTCACGACGGAACGGTCGACCTTGTCTTCCACCGCGACGCGCCCGGCCTTGATGTCTTCCACCAGAAAACCGGCCAGGCGCGGGCGCTCGATCACTTTCGGCTGCGCCACGGGGCGGTCGATGGCCTGCACCGGGATCTCGCCCAGGGCATGGATATTCTTGAACACCGGCTCGGCGTCTGCGGCCAGCTTCAGGCGCAGGCCGAACAGCAACGCCAGCAGCAGCGCCAGGCCGATGGCCACGGCGATCCACGGCGGCATGAACTGCGCCAGGCGATCGCGCGCCACGGTCACGCCGCGCCAGTGCGGCGACAGCTCGCGCTCGTGGTCGCCCCGGGCGCTGCGAATCGCCGCTGCGGTACGTTCACGCAGGGCTTCCAACTGGCTGCGACCATCGTTCATCACGCGGTAGCGGCCTTCGAAACCCAGGCACATGCACAGGTACAACAGTTCCAGCAGGTACAAGCGCTCGCGTGGGCTTTGCAGGCAATGGTCGAGTAGCTGGAAGACCTTTTCGCCGCCCCAGGCTTCGTTGTGAACGGTGATCAGCAGGCTCTGCTTGCCCCAATCGCTGGTGCTGCCCCACGGCGTGCTCAACACTGCCTCATCCAGTGCGGTACACAGGGCGTAACGCGCCAGCAGCACTTCGTTGCGCGCCACGCCAGCAGCTTCGGCGCGCTCTTCGAACTGGCGCAGATAGGCCAGCAACTGCGCACGCAAACTGGCCGGCGCCGGGTGGGCGATGGTGTTGCGCAGGCGTGTCAGCAAGGCCAGCAGCGGGCCGGCGGCGCTTTCCAGCGGGTTCAGGCCGTGGCTTTTGCCGGTCAGGATCGGCGCGGCCGGCATCGACAGCGGCGCCGGTTCGGCACGCGCGGGTTCGGGCGCACGGCCACCCGGGCGCGGCATGAACTGGGTGCGGTCATCATCATTGGGGTGCATCGCGGATTATCCTCGGATCGCCCAGAAGGCCAGGTTCAAGCCCGGGAACTGCCCGGCAATATGGAAGGCGAAGCCGCCGGAATTGCTCAACTGCTGCCAGTGCTCGCTGCCCCGGTCCAGCTCGTAATAGGTCGAGCCTGCGTGGTACGGCAGTTGGCGCGGCGCCACCGGCAACGGCAGCAGGCCAATGCCCGGCAGTTGCAGGTTGACCAGGTCGCGAATGTGCTCCACCGAGCCGACTTTGCTCTGCTGGCCGAAGCGCGCGCGCAGGGTCTCGCCGGGCACATCGGCGCGTACCACGAGGATGAAACTGGCGCTGTCGATCAGGGTTTTGTCGGCGAGCATTGCCACGTGGATGCCGTAGGCTTTCTCGACGATCGGGATCGGCGTGGCCTTGCTGTCGATCAACATCGACAGCGCTTCACGCAGGGCCTGCATCACCGGGGCAAAACTCAAGGCCAGGTCGTCGTGCTGGTACTGCGGGTATTCCTGGGGGCGCCGGCCGGTGGTGGAGAAGGTAGCGAACTCACCGGCCAGGCTGACCAGTTCGCTGAACAACCGCTCCGGGTGCAGCGGGCTCAGTTGGCTGAGGTGCTGGATCAGCGGCTGGGCACGGTTGACCAGTTGCAACAGCATGAAGTCGGCAATCTCCGACGCGCCGCCCGCGCCCGAAGCGACCACGCGCCCGGCCAGGGCTTCGCCGCGCTGGTGCAGCAGGCCGAGCAGTTCGCTGCGAAACGCGGTCAGCGGTTTGCTCGCGGCCACATCGAGGACTGGCGGGATGTAGCTGTCGTCGAGGACCAGCGCACGGTCGGCGCGTTTTTCCTTGATACGCACCAGGCCGATGGCCGCGTAATCGCTGATGCCGTCCTGCGCGGTCAACAGGCGCAGCGCACGGGAGCCGACGGCCACCGGGGCGCGGTTCTCGAACGGTGCGTTGTCGTCACGCACTTCGCGCACCTGGCTCACGTAGCGGGCGGCGCCAAGCGCTTCGCCGTCGTCGACGGTGTCGCGGGCCCCTGCGCGCTTGAGCGGCAAGGCCAGGTAGACGAGACCGTCGCGCAGGCTGTCGTCGATATTCAGCGGGCTGGGCGCCAAGTCATCCTGGGGGATATTGAACGGCGTGCCGTCGGGCAGCAGGCCGCGTGCCGACACAATCGCCAGCTTGCCCTGGGCCAGCAGGCCCTGATCGATCAGCAGCTCGGAAAACCCCCAGGCCCCGGCCGACAACGGGCGACTGCGGGCGTCGATCAGGTTTTCCAGGTAACGGTCATGCTGCTGGAAGTGCTGCGTTCCGATGAACATGCCTTCCGACCAGACCACGCGATTGTTCCAGGACATGGGGGCTCCGATTGCTTGTTATTGGGCTGGGCTGGATGGGGAAACCACGACGTCCGCACGCACGGCGCGCACATCGAGGCTGATCTGGTATTCGGTGTATTGGCGCGGCGGCACGTTGAGCACCGTGCGCCATTGCGCGCGGTCCAGCTCGCGGTAGCCCACCAACAGGCCGATCTGGCGGGTGGACGGGTCGAGGTCGCGCTGGATGCTCAACTGCTGGCCGGGCTGCACCATCACTTCGTCCTGGTCCAGCAGGTCGAGGCCGAGGGTGGATTGCGCGTGGTCAGCCAGGGCGAAGTAATCCGAACGGCCGAAGGTGGCGGCGTTTTTCAGTTCGAAAATCCGCACGCGCACCGGGGCGGCCTGGCCGTTGGCGCCGGGGTTGAGCCCGGCAATCGCGTGAAAGTGCAACTCGACGGCAGCGCTGTTCGCTTCAACCTCGGCGGCGCTGGCCTGGGGTTCGGCGACATCCTTGGTACATGCCGCCAGCATCAGCAGGCTGGCCACTGCGAGTAAAAACCTGGGAATCATCCTTCGTCCTCAATGACGTACTTAGCTTTCCGTTTTATCCATGTGTTGCGGCTCAGCGACGCTGGCGTGCGCTGTGCTCTTCGTAGGCTCGGCTGAATTCGCGGCCGAACAGGTCCTGGAAATCTTCCTGGGCCTCGCGGGAAATATTGCTGTAAAGCTCGGTGAACTGCTGCCAGTACTGGGCCTGGCGCGAGCCGCTGAACAGGCTCGACAGCCCGCCGGGCTTGCCCATGCGTTCCTCCAGCTGCGCCGGTTCGAAGCGGCTGAGCAGGTGTTTGATGGCCGCTTCCACACCGGCCATCACCGCCAATTGGTGAGCGCGCAGGTCGTCGAAACTGTCGCGCACTGCGATGTCCGGTGCCATAAACGCTTGGTTGCCATGACGCAGCAGCAGCTGTAGCGCTTCGTCGGCATTCGGGGCGAATTTCAACGGATTGTTTTCCGCGGGCTGGATCATCGTCTGCTGCATGCGGAATTCGCCCTTGAGGCTGGCGCGGGCACGCAACACGTCGATCAGGCCTTCGACCATCAGCCGGTAGCTGCGGCCGATGCTTTCCATCTGGGCTTCGGCCTGGGCCTTGTCCAGGCGCAATGGGTCCAGGCCGGCGCCGCGCAGGAAGGCGTGCAAAAGATCGGGTTGCTGGGCGGCGGCCGCCGGGAGCACAGGCTCGACCACAGGTGGCGGCGCGATCACCGGCGCAGGCGGTGGCGGTGGCGGTGCGCTGACCACCGGCGCCGGTGTGTCGCCAAACAGGTCCCAATCCTCGGGAATGACCGAGCCCGACGCGGCCGGCGGCTCGACCACCGGCACCGGCACGGCCACCGGGGTCGGCGGGCGGAAGTCGTGTTGCTCGGACGGCACATGATCGGCCACGGTCGGCGGCGGCACGGCGGTCGGGCTGAGAAAATCGAAGAGGTCCGGCAAGGTGTCCATCGACGACGCGCCCTGGAACTGCGGCGCGATCACTGGCGTGGCTACCGGCTTGCTGGCGACGGCGCCCATCAGCGCTTCAAAACTGTTCGGGGAATCCCCGGCAAACGCCTGGCTATCCGCAGCCTGTACGTTGAAATCGATGCGCGCCTGGATTTCGTAATCACCGATGCGGATCAGCTCGCCATCCTGCAACGGCTCGCTATTACCCCGGCGCAGACGGATGCCGGCGTTAACCAACTCCACACCGTTTGTACTGTTATCGGTTAAATAATAACGACCATCTTTGTATTGAATTACGCAATGTTTCGAGGACACCAGACGCTCGGGATCAGGCAATACCCAGTCATTATCCGAGCTGCGGCCGATAGCTATCGAGCCCTGGTTCAAGGACTTTTCGGCACACTGCCCAGGGGTAATCTTGTGATAACTAGTGATAGTCAAACACAGCGACATCTTGCCTCCTTGCTGATACTTCGCGCGCAATCGATTCCCGGCGAGCGCCTTTCCCGAGAGATCGCGCCAGGCGACGCAAACCACGGTCATAATCTGCTTTTTGCCAGCATGATCGCAGATCTTAACTGGCCTCAATGACAAAAACCCTGTCGTGGAACACCACTCGACTCACCAGTCGCGCAGGTTGTTAAGTACCGCACATCTGTCACAGAGGGCGAATAGCTTACCTTGACAAGCCATAACTACTACACCAAAAATGCACAACTTCTTGAATACCAGTGATGGCACATTAGTGGCGCCACATGTATATGACCAAGAAAACATGCAAAGTTCATCACGCAACTAATGCATGAATTGCCCGTCATCTAACGGGCCGATAGGGAGATCGATTTCAGTGGATGTGCCGTTGCTGCTCGCCGCCGTTTCCGCGACTTCGCCATGTGGCGAAGACATGGAATATGACGCGCAATTTCTACAACTGGAGCGTGATGCCAAGGGGCAGCCCGAGCGCAGCATGGGCGACGCCATCCTGCCTGCCGAACCGCCGGACTGGCGCAGCATCCAGCAGCAAAGCCTCGACCTGTTGCAACGCAGCAAAGACCTGCGCATCACCCATTTCCTGCTGCAAAGCGCCCTCGCCCTCCAGGGTGTGGCCGGGTTGGCCGACGCGCTCACGCTGATCAACGCGCTGCTGCGCGAATACTGGGCCGACCTGCACCCGCGCCTGGATGCCGACGACGATAACGACCCCACCGTGCGTATCAACGCGCTGTCCGGCTTGACCGGCGACGCGACGATCCGCCTGCTGCGCGAAAGCATCCTCACGCGCTCGCGCACCTTCGGCGCCGTGAGCCTGCGCGCCGCGCTGAACGCCAGCGGCCTGATGAGTTTTCCCGATGAACAACTCGGCGCCCAGCAGCTCAACGCCGCGTTCCTCGACAGCGACCCCGAGCAACTGCAAGCCACCCGCGACGCCTTGAGCACCGCGCGTGCCGCCTGCGAAGCCATCGAACAACAGGTCAGCGACCAGGTCGGCTCGGCCCAGGGCGTCGACCTCAGCCTGTTGAAGCAACCGCTCAAGCAAGCGCTGCAGATCCTCAGCCAATGTGTACCGAACGGTGAGACCGGCAGCCGCGAACCCGAGGCCGTCAGTGACGACAATGCCCCCTCGGCCGACTTCGCCGCCGCCCCCACCGCACCGCGCCCCAGCGGCGACATCGCCAACCGCGATGACGTGCTGCGCAGCCTCGACAAGATCCTTGCGTACTACACCCGTCACGAGCCTTCGAGCCCGCTGCCGGTGCTGTTGAACCGCGCAAAGCATCTGGTGCATGCCGACTTCGCGGCCATCGTGCGCAATCTGATTCCCGACGGCATGTCCCAATTTGAAAACCTGCGTGGCCCGGACGGCGAGTAAGCCGCCCGACTGCGCAGTAACAACACCGTCGCTCAAGCGACCAGGAGCAGCAACGTGGCGAAGCAAAGTTCTCAGAAATTCATCGCGCGCAACCGCGCGCCTCGAGTGCAGATCGAGTACGACGTCGAGCTCTACGGCGCCGAGAAAAAGGTCCAGCTGCCCTTCGTGATGGGTGTGATGGCCGACCTCGCCGGCAAACCCGCCGAGCCCCTCGCGCCCGTGGCCGACCGCAAGTTCCTTGAAGTGGACGTCGACAACTTCGACTCGCGCCTCAAGGCCATGCAACCGCGCGTAGCGTTCCACGTACCCAACGAGCTGACCGGCGAAGGCAACCTGAGCCTGGACATCACTTTCGAAAGCATGGACGACTTCAGCCCGGCCGCCGTGGCTCGCAAGGTCGATGCGCTGAACAAGCTGCTCGAAGCCCGTACCCAGTTGGCCAACCTGCTGACCTACATGGACGGCAAGACCGGCGCTGAAGAAATCATCATGAAAGCGATCAAGGACCCGGCATTGCTGCAGGCCCTTGCGAGCGCGCCGAAGCCGGCAGGGGAGCAGTAATCATGACCGAGAATACCGTGCGCGAAAGCGCTCAGAACCTGGGCGCCACCGAAGAAACCAGCGAGTTCGCCTCGCTGTTGCTGCAAGAGTTCAAACCGAAGACCGAGCGTGCCCGCGAAGCCGTGGAAACCGCCGTGCGGACACTCGCCGAGCAGGCGCTGGCACAGACTGACCTGGTGTCCAACGACGCGATCAAGTCGATCGAATCGATCATCGCCGCCATCGACGCCAAGCTCACCGCCCAGGTCAACCAGGTCATCCACCACCCGGATTTCCAGCAGCTGGAAAGCGCCTGGCGTGGCCTGCACTACCTGGTCAACAACACCGAGAGCGATGAGCAGCTGAAGATCCGCGTGCTCAACATCTCCAAACCGGACCTGCACAAGACCCTGAAGAAATTCAAGGGCACCGCCTGGGACCAGAGCCCGATCTTCAAGAAGATGTACGAAGAAGAATACGGCCAGTTCGGCGGCGAACCTTACGGTTGCCTGGTCGGCGACTACTACTTCGACCAGTCGCCACCGGATGTCGAGCTGTTGGGCGAATTGTCCAAAGTCTGCGCCGCCATGCACGCCCCGTTCATCGCGGCCGCTTCGCCGACCGTGATGGGCATGGGCTCGTGGCAGGAACTGTCGAACCCGCGCGACCTGACCAAGATCTTCACCACCCCGGAATACGCCGGCTGGCGCTCGCTGCGTGAATCGGAAGACTCGCGCTACATCGGCCTGACCATGCCGCGCTTCCTCGCGCGCCTGCCGTATGGCGCCAAGACCGACCCGGTGGAAGCCTTCGCCTTCGAAGAAAACACCGACGGCGCCGACAGCTCCAAGTACACCTGGGCCAACGCCGCTTACGCGATGGCGGTGAACATCAACCGTTCGTTCAAACACTACGGCTGGTGCTCGCGCATCCGTGGCGTGGAGTCCGGCGGTGAAGTGGAAAACCTGCCGGCCCACACGTTCCCTACCGATGACGGTGGCGTGGACATGAAGTGCCCGACCGAAATCGCCATCAGCGACCGTCGTGAAGCAGAGCTGGCGAAGAACGGTTTCATGCCGCTGCTGCACAAGAAGAACACCGACTTCGCCGCGTTCATCGGCGCGCAGTCGCTGCAGAAGCCGGCCGAGTACGACGACCCGGACGCCACCGCCAACGCCAACCTGGCCGCACGCCTGCCGTACCTGTTCGCCACCTGCCGTTTCGCGCACTACTTGAAGTGCATCGTGCGCGACAAGATCGGTTCCTTCAAAGAGAAGGACGAAATGCAGCGCTGGTTGCAGGATTGGATCCTCAACTACGTCGACGGCGACCCGGCGCACTCCACCGAAACCACCAAGGCCCAGCACCCACTGGCGGCAGCCGAAGTGATCGTGGAAGACGTCGAGGGCAACCCGGGTTACTACAACTCCAAGTTCTACCTGCGCCCGCACTACCAGCTCGAAGGGCTGACCGTGTCGCTGCGCCTGGTATCGAAACTGCCTTCGGCGAAAAGCGCATAAAAAATCGGGACTGGCTCGCTCCCTGTAGGAGCGAGCCTGCTCGCGAAAAACTTGAAGGCGCTGCGTTCATCCAGGATGCCCGCGTCACCGTTGACGACCTTCGCGAGCAAGCTCGCTCCTACAGGGGTCGGCGGCGTTAACAAATACAGTGGCTGAGTCCACACAGGGAGAAAACATGGCTGTTGATATTTTCATCAAGATCGGCGACATCAAGGGCGAGTCCATGGACAAAGCCCACAAGGACGAAATCGACGTGCTGAACTGGAGCTGGGGCATGTCCCAGTCCGGCAACATGCACGTAGGCGGTGGCGGCGGCGCGGGCAAGGTGAACATCCAGGACCTGTCGCTGACCAAGTACGTCGACAAGGCCTCGCCGAACCTGATGATGCACTGCGCCAGCGGCAAGCACATCGACAAGGTCAAGCTGACCGTGCGCAAGGCCGGTGGTGAAAGCCAGGTCGAATACATGGTGATCAACCTGGAAGAAGTGCTGGTCACGTCCCTGAGCACTGGCGGTTCGGGCTCCGATGATCGCCTGACCGAAAACGTCACCCTGAACTTCGCCCAGGTGATGGTCGACTACCAACCGCAGAAAGCCGACGGCACCAAAGACGGCGGCGCGATCAAGTTTGGCTGGAACATCCGTTCCAACACCAAGCGCTGATAGCCCTGGCGGCCGTGGCCCAGCGCCACGGCCCCAGGCACTTTGTCCCTCTCGCAACCCGTCCGTGGAGCTGCTTTGGTGGTAACTGAAATCGCTTCCCGCGACCGTCTGCAACCGTCCCTGTTGGACCGGTTGACCGACGACGACCCAACCAACCCGAAGGAAAGCGCCGACAAGCGCGTGCTGTCCCTTACCCAATTGAAGGCCTCGGTGCTGCGTGACCTGGCGTGGCTGCTCAACACCACGTCGTTGCTCGACGCCGATGCCACCCTGCACACCCCGGCCGGCACCTCGGTGGTCAATTACGGCCTGCCGGCGCTGGCGGGCAACAGTGTTTCCAGCGTCGACATCAAGGCCCTGGAAGCCCTGATCTACCAGGCGATCGCCACCTTTGAGCCACGTATTCTGCGCCACACCCTGCGGGTCAAAGCCCGTGTCGGCCATGGCGAGATGAACCACAACGCCCTGAGCTTCGAGATCGAAGGCGACCTGTGGGCGCAGCCGGTGCCGTTGCGCCTGCTGCTGCAAACCGACTTGGACCTGGAGTCGGGCCATGTACGCGTGGTCAACGCCGACCAGCGGAGACGCCCATGAACCCGCGCCTGCTGGAGCTGTACAACCAGGAACTGCACCACGTGCGCGAAAGCGCCGCCGAGTTCGCCAAGGAATACCCGAAGATCGCCAGTCGGCTGAGCCTGTCCGGCATGGACTGCGCCGACCCCTACGTCGAACGTCTGCTCGAAGGCTTTGCCTACCTCACCGCCCGCGTGCAGCTCAAGCTCGACGCCGAGTACCCGACCTTCACCCATAACCTGCTGGAAATCGCCTACCCACACTACCTGGCGCCGACCCCGTCGATGACCGTGGTGCAACTGCAGACCGACCCGGATGAAGGCTCCCTGGCCAGCGGTTTCCCGTTGCCGCGCGACAGCGTATTGCGCGCCGCGTTGGGCCGCGAAACCCAGACCTGCTGCGAGTACCGCACCGCTCACCCGGTGACGCTGTGGCCGTTGCAGGTCAGCCACGCCGAGTACTTTGGCAACCCAGCCGCCGTGCTCGGGCGCCTGGCGGCCAGCGAACCGAAAGCCAAGGCCGGTTTGCGCCTGACCCTGCGCACCGGCGCCGAGTTGCCGTTCAACAGCCTCGCGCTGGACAACCTGCCGCTGTACCTCAGCGGTGCGGATGAGCAACCGTTCCGCCTCTACGAACAATTACTGGGCAATGCCTGCGCGGTGTTTGCGCGCAAGCCGGGGGGCGATTGGGTCGAGCGCCTGCCACCAGACGCGCTGCGCTCGCGCGGTTTCGACGACGCCGACGCGGCCATGCCCGTGGTGGCGCGGGCGTTCCAGGGCTATCGGTTGCTGCAGGAATACTTCGCCCTGCCCCACCGCTTCCTGTTCATCGAGTTCGCCGAGCTGAGCCGTGCGGTCAAGCGTTGCGACGGCCAGGAACTGGAACTGATCGTGCTGTTCGACCGCCACGAACCGAGCCTGGAAGGCAGCGTCGGCGCCGCGCAGTTCCTGCCGTTCTGCACCCCGGCGATCAACCTGTTCCCGAAACGCGTGGACCGTATCCACTTGTCCGAGCGGGTCAACGAACACCATGTGATCGCCGACCGCACGCGGCCGATGGATTTCGAGATTCACTCCCTCGACGGCATCACCGGCCACGGCACCGGGCCGGAGCAGCCGTTCCTGCCGTTCTATGCGGTGCGCGACCCCTCGCGTTATGGCCGCGACCAGGCGTACTACACCGTGCGCCGTGAGCCGCGGGTGCTGTCCAGCGACCAGCGGCGCAACGGCCCGCGCTCCACCTACGTGGGCAGCGAAACCTTCGTCAGCCTGGTGGACAGCCAGCAAGCGCCCTATCGCCACGACCTGCGCCAACTCGGCGTGAGCGCGCTGTGTACCAACCGCGATTTGCCGCTGTTCATGAGCGTGGGCAATGGTAAGACCGACTTTACCCTCGCCGACAGCGCCCCGGTGCTGGCCGTGCGCTGCGTCGCCGGGCCGAGCCGCCCGCGCGCCAGCCACGCCCATGACGCCAAGGCCTGGCGCCTGATCAGCCAGCTGTCGCTCAACTACTTGTCCCTGAGCGAACAGGGCCAGGGCGCAGGCGCCTTGCGCGAACTGCTGCGCCTGTATGGCGACAGCAACGACGCTGCCCTGCAATTGCAGATCGAAGGCCTGCGCGAAGTCAGCAGCAAAGCGGTGACCCGGCGCCTGCCGATGCCCGGCCCGATCGTGTTTGGACGCGGCCTGGAAATCACCTTGGAATTCGATGAAAACGCGTTTCGCGGCACCGGCGTGTTCCTGCTCGGTGCGGTACTGGAACGTTTCCTGGCACGCTACGTGTCGATCAACAGTTTTACCGAGACGGTGATCCGTACCACCGAACGCGGCGAGATCATGCGATGGAAAGCCAAGCCCGGACGTCGTCCGACCCTGTGAGTACCCTGGATGCGATGCACCAGGAGCCCTGGGAATACGATTTCTTCCAGGCGCTGCGGCGTATCGAGTGCGAATCGCCGGACCTGCCGCGCCTGGGCCAGTCCCTGCGCCTGGCGGACGACCCGCTGCGCCTCGGGCAACAGGCCGACTGCACCTTCGCCCCGGCCACCCTGGCCTCGGTCGACCCCGCTGGCGACGGCAAGCCAGCGCGGCTGCAGCAGTACTTTTTCGGCCTCGGCGGACCCAACGGCCCGCTGCCGCTGCACATCACCGAGTACGTGCGCGAACGCCAGCGCAACAATGCCGACAGCACCAGCAAACAGTTCCTGGATATCTTCCACCATCGCCTGTTGAGCCTGTTCTACCGGGCCTGGGCCGAGGCGCGGCCGACCGTCAGCCACGACCGCCCGGACGATGATTACTGGTCGGCGCGCCTCGCGGCCTTGAGCGGTCGGGGCATGCCGAGCCTGCTCAACCAGGGGCTGATCCCCGACACGGCAAAGCTGCATTACAGCGGCCACCTGTCGGCGCAGACCCGCTACCCGGATGGCTTGAAGGCGATCCTTGGCGAGTACTTCGGCCTGCCGGTAGAGATCGAAGAATACATCGGTCAATGGCTCGAGCTGCCCGAGCGCAGTCGCGTCGGGGTCAGCGCCAACCGGCTCGGCGTGGACTTCTGCCTGGGCAGCCATGTGTGGGACCGCCAGCACAAATTCCGCATCCGCCTGGGCCCGCTCGCGCTGGACGACTACATGGGCATGCTGCCCGGCAGCCAGCCGTTCAACGAGCTGGTGGCCTGGGTGGCCGAGTACCTGGGCCATGAATTGGACTGGGACTTGAACCTGGTTCTGCAACAACCCGAAGTCCCGGCGCTGCAACTCAACGGCCGGTTCCGCCTGGGCTTCAATACCTGGCTCGGCCGCCCTGCGGTTGATGCCAACGACCTAATCCTGGCCCGGCATTACGCCGATCACGCCACCACCTCAAGGAATCCAGAGCATGGGTGAAATCAGTCGCGCCGCACTGTTCGGCAAACTCAACAGCGTGGCCTACAAAGCCATCGAAGCCGCCACGGTGTTCTGCAAGCTGCGGGGCAATCCGTATGTGGAACTGGCCCACTGGTTTCACCAGTTGCTGCAACTGCAGGACTCGGACCTGCACCGCATCATCCGTCAGTTCAACGTGGAACCGGCGCGCCTGGCCCGCGACCTGACCGAAGCCCTCGACCGCCTGCCGCGGGGCTCGACTTCGATCACCGACCTGTCCTCCCATGTGGAAGAAGCCGTGGAGCGCGGCTGGGTCTACGGCAGCCTGATGTTCGGCGAAAGCCAGGTGCGTACCGGTTATCTGCTGCTGGGCATTCTGAAGACGCCGAGCCTGCGCCATGCGCTGTTGGGTTTGTCGGCGGAGTTCGACAAGGTCAAGACCGAAGCCCTGAGCGAACGCTTTGACGAGTACGTCGGCGACTCGCCGGAGAATGCGTTGACGGCCAGCGACGGTTTCAACGCCGGCGCCGTTCCAGGCGAAGCCAGCGGTGCGATGGCGCCGAGTGCGATGGGCAAGCAGGAAGCGCTCAAGCGTTTCACGGTCGACCTGACCGAACAGGCACGCAGCGGCAAGCTCGACCCGATCGTCGGCCGCGACGAAGAGATCCGCCAGTTGGTGGATATCCTCATGCGTCGACGCCAGAACAACCCGATCCTCACCGGTGAAGCCGGCGTGGGCAAGACGGCCGTGGTCGAAGGCTTCGCCCTGCGCATCGTCGCCGGCGACGTGCCGCCCGCGCTGAAAGACGTGGAACTGCGCAGCCTCGACGTCGGCCTGCTGCAAGCCGGCGCCAGCATGAAAGGCGAGTTCGAACAGCGCCTGCGCCAGGTCATCGAAGACGTCCAGGCCTCGCCGAAGCCGATCATCCTGTTCATCGACGAAGCCCACACCCTGGTGGGTGCCGGTGGTGCCGCCGGCACCGGTGACGCAGCCAACCTGCTCAAACCGGCCCTGGCCCGCGGCACCTTGCGTACCGTGGCCGCGACCACCTGGGCCGAGTACAAGAAACACATCGAAAAAGACCCGGCCCTGACCCGCCGTTTCCAGGTAGTGCAGGTGGCCGAACCGTCGGAAGACAAGGCGCTGCTGATGATGCGCGGCGTGGCCTCGACCATGGAGAAACACCATCAGGTGCAGATCCTCGACGAAGCACTGGAAGCCTCGGTGAAGCTGTCCCACCGCTACATCCCGGCGCGCCAGTTGCCGGATAAATCCGTCAGCCTGCTGGACACCGCCTGCGCCCGCGTCGCCATCAGCCTGCATGCGGTGCCGGCCGAAGTCGACGACAGCCGTCGCCGCATCGAAGCCCTGGCAACCGAGCTGCAGATCATCGCCCGCGAGCATGCGATCGGAATCGCCATCGGGGCGCGCCAGAGCAACAGCGAAGCCCTGCTGAGTGCCGAGCGCGAGCGCCTGGCCAGCCTGGAAAGCCGCTGGGCCGAAGAGAAAACCCTGGTCGATGAGTTGCTCGCCACCCGCGCGACGTTGCGTGAAAAAGTCGGCGTGGTCGACAGCGGCAACGATGAGTTGCGTGCGCAATTGGTCGACCTGCAGCAACGCCTCACCGCGCTGCAAGGCGAAACCCCGCTGATCCTGCCGACCGTGGATTACCAGGCCGTGGCCTCGGTGGTCGCCGACTGGACCGGCATCCCGGTCGGCCGCATGGCGCGCAACGAACTGGAAACCGTGCTCAACCTCGACCAGCACCTGAAGAAACGCATCATCGGCCAGGACCACGCCTTGCAGATGATCGCCAAGCGCATCCAGACCTCCCGCGCCGGCCTCGACAACCCGAGCAAGCCGATCGGCGTGTTCATGCTGGCCGGCACCTCCGGCGTGGGCAAGACCGAAACCGCCCTGGCCCTGGCCGAAGCCATGTACGGCGGCGAGCAGAACGTCATCACCATCAACATGAGCGAGTTCCAGGAAGCCCACACCGTGTCGACCCTCAAGGGCGCGCCACCGGGCTACATCGGCTACGGCGAAGGCGGCGTGCTGACCGAAGCGGTACGGCGCAAACCCTACAGCGTGGTGCTGCTGGACGAGGTGGAAAAAGCCCACCCGGACGTACACGAGATCTTCTTCCAGGTGTTCGACAAGGGCGTGATGGAAGACGGCGAAGGCCGGGTCATCGACTTCAAGAACACGCTGATCCTGCTGACCACTAACGCCGGCACCGAGTTGATTTCCCAGGTCTGCAAAGACCCGGCGAACATCCCCGCGCCGGAAGACATTGCCAAAGCCCTGCGCCAGCCGCTGCTGGAAATTTTCCCGCCCGCACTGCTCGGCCGACTGGTGACCATCCCGTATTACCCGCTGAGCGACGAGATGCTCAAGGCGATCACCCGCCTGCAACTCGAGCGCATCAAGAAGCGTGTGCAGAACACCCACAAAGTCGCCTTCGATTACGACGACGCGGTGGTCGATTTGATCGTCTCGCGCTGCACCGAGACCGAAAGCGGCGGGCGCATGATCGACACGATCCTCACCAACAGCCTGCTGCCGGACATGAGCCGTGAATTCCTCACGCGCATGCTCGAAGGCAAGGCGCTGGCGGGTGTGCGGATCAGTAGCCGGGATAATGAATTGCACTACGACTTCAGCGACGCCGAATAACGACTGTTGGAATGCGGTTTAAATGTGGGAGGGGGCTTGCCCCCGATGGCGGTGAATCAGTCACCAGATGCATCAACTGACACACTGCTATCGGGGGCAAGCCCCCTCCCACATTTGCAGCCGGTTTCTTCAGCTATTACGCAATTTACGGGTTAACCGATGCTATTCAACCAAACCTCACGCCTGGCCAAAATCACCAGTCCCCTCGGGCCGGACGTGCTGTTGCTCAATCAAATGGGTGGCGGCGAAGAGTTGGGCCGGCTGTTCGCCTATGAGCTGCAACTGACCTCCGTGGACGCCAACATCGACCTCAACCAGTTGCTGGGCAAGCCGATGAGCGTCGGCGTGCAATTGGCGGACGGCGGCGAGCGGCACTTTCACGGCATCGTCGCGCAGTGCAGCCAGAGCATCGACCAGGGCCAGTTCGCCAGCTACCAGGTGACGCTGCGCCCGTGGCTGTGGCTGCTGAGCCGCACGTCGGACTGCCGGATTTTTCAGAACCTGAGCATCCCGCAGATCATCAAACAAGTGTTCCGCGACCTCGGCTTTTCCGACTTCGAAGACGCCCTGAGCCGGCCGTACCGCGAGTGGGAATACTGCGTGCAGTACCGCGAGACCAGCTTCGATTTCGTCAGCCGCTTGATGGAACAGGAAGGCATCTACTACTTCTTTCGCCATGAACAGGACCGCCACGTGCTGGTGCTGGCCGATGCCTACGGCGCCCACGCCACGGTGCCGGGCTACGCGTCGATTCCGTACTACCCCAAGGACGAGCAGCAACGCGAACGCGACCACCTGTACAACTGGCACCTGGCCCAGCAAGTGCAACCGGGCTCGCTGGAGCTCAACGACTACGACTTCCAGCGCCCCAGCGCGAGCATCGACGTGCGCTCGGCGATGCCGCGCCCGCACGCCGCCGGCGACTACCCGTTGTACGACTACCCCGGCACCTACGTGCAAAGCGCGGACGGCGAACACTACGCGCGCACCCGCATCGAAGCCCTGCAAACCCTGCATGAACAAATCGAATTCAACGGCAACGCCCGCGGCCTCGGTTCCGGCCACCTGTTCAGCCTCACCGGCTTCAGTCGCCAGGACCAGAACCGCGAATACCTGATCGTCGGCTGCCGCTATTACATCGTTCAGGAAAGCCTGGAAAGCGGCGGCGGCTCCAGCTCGGCGCAGTTCGACAGCAGCCTGACCTGCATCGACGCCCAACAAAGCTTCCGCCCGCTGGCCAACACCTATCGCCCCATCGTCAAAGGCCCGCAGACCGCGCTGGTGGTCGGCCCCAAAGGCGAGGAAATCTGGACCGACCAGTACGGCCGCGTGAAGGTGCATTTCTACTGGGACCGCCACGACCAGTCCAACGAAAACAGCTCGTGCTGGATACGCGTATCGCAATCCTGGGCCGGCAAGAACTGGGGCTCGATGCAGATCCCACGGATCGGCCAGGAGGTGATTGTGAGCTTTCTGGAAGGCGACCCCGACCGGCCGATTATTACTGGGCGGGTGTACAACGCGGAGCAGACGGTGCCGTACAAACTGCCCGAGAATGCCACACAAAGTGGTATGAAAAGCCGCTCCAGCAAGGGTGGCTCACCCGCCAATTTCAACGAAATCCGCATGGAGGACAAAAAAGGCGCCGAGCAACTCTATATCCACGCGGAGCGTAATCAGGATATTGCCGTAGAAAATGACGAAGGCCATTGGGTGGGGCATGACCGCCACAGCACTGTGGATCACAACGAGACGGTCAGAATCGGTAATGACCGCCTGCGCGCGGTGTTGGCTAACGATGCTTTGCATGTCGGCGGGGCCAAGAGCGACAGTATCAACACCCAATACCTGATCGAGGCAGGATCGCAAATTCGACTGGTCTGTGGAAAGAGCGTGCTGGAGTTCAATGCCAGTGGCGAGATCAACATCTCGGGTACCGCGTTCAATATTTACGCCAGTGGTAACGGCAATATCGATACAGGCGGCCGGCTGGACCTCAATGCGGGCAATGCTTGTGCCGTGGATAACAAGGGTAAAGGCATCAAAAGCGTTATTGATGCAGCGGTGAAAGCCTTCTTTCCCAAGCGCTGACAAGGCAGACAGAGCGCCTGCCCAGTCGATCAGGTCGACAGCAAAAGATAGCGCAGCGCTTTGTGATATTTGGCGATCCGTTCCAGGTCCTTGGCCTCTAGGGTGGGCAATCGCGTGAGGTTGAGGTTGTCCCGGATATCTTCGATTTTCACCTTGCGCGCCAACTCGTCAGGCCGAATCCGCGCGATAAAGTCTTCGTAGACTTCGCCAGGACGCTTTGAGAGACAGTCGATGGCACGTATCACGTGCTCGCTGAGGCCTAATTGTCTTAATTCATCCAGGGTGACATCACTGTCTTCGACAACATCGTGCAGAACGCTGACAACCTGCTCATCCAATGTCTCGAATTTCAACATCAAGCGCAGCGGATGCAGAATGTAAGGCTTGCCAGACTTATCCAGCTGCCCAGCATGAACACGACAGGCCAGCGCAATGACGGTGTCGAGAATACTCATTGACGTGTAAATCCTTTTTCATATTGCTCACGAGTGATTTCCCGGCCCGAGCACAACGCTTCCCGATACAGACGACGGTCAGGAGCAACCGGCTCAGTACGCTCTTGTGCGCCATAGAACTTGACGTATATTTTTTCTCTCGATGATCCCAGCGATACATGACTTCTTCGAAGTTGTAGTCGATGAACACATCCCGGGTCAAAAGCGCTTCAAAATCAATTGCCACTGCTCCCCCTTATCGCGTCGTAATAGGCTTTGCTCTTATTGGCAATGGCTTTTGCTTCGGCACTGTTTGGGTCTAGCACTCGCCACGCCTCATAGTACTTGTGGCCCAGCCCATCTTCGACGTTGGCTTTCGCCGCTACCGCATTGTAGGTGCCATCACCCAACAACCTACCGAGCGCGTCAGCACTCCTTTCCATAGATCCTTTCAGAAGTGTGGGTAGACGATGTTGAAACGTCAGATCGCCGTGCCTCGGTTCGTTCCCGGCTGAATCAGCAACAGCTCGTCCAACTCGCGCTTGCGACAACGCATGACGAACGGTAGAGCAGCGTTCGGGTCACGCTTGAACAGTTCAAAAGTTGCCCGATCAATTTCATAATATTCCTCGTAATCGACCATACCGTTGCTGACCGGTATGGATACGTAAAAACGACCCGACTCCTTTTCGACTCCAACGGAAAACATGTGCTCCCGACTTACAAAAACATCCTGAAATTTCATGATCACCTCTAAAATCCTAATGGCGTCCAACTGAAGTCAGTGGGCGCAATACTGCCTGCGTCAATGACTGCCTCACTGCTGCCCGTAGGCAGTTTACCGCCAGGAATCCATAACTCATTCGCCCCGGCCTCGTTCCCGGAGGGAATCCGTAGATTCAAGTCTTTCGGGGCGGGGATATCGATGCGAACCAGAGTGCTGTTATCCAGCGTGTTTTTCGGTAATCCAAGCGCCTGCTCCAACGCTCTCGGGTCACCCTTGGCGTTGGCCAGCAATTGATCCGCCTCGTGCTTGGGCATAATGAAGGAGGTGCCATCACGCTGAGCAATTCCGTACTTGTCGAGGTTGGACTTTGTCATGAAGCGCGAGGCGCCTTTATCGAACTGGGCTAGATGTTCGCTTACGTACTTAGGTGAGAGGTAGGTATCGGCATTGGGTCGGCTTCCCTTCGGCATTGCCAGGATATCAGCCTCAGTCACGCCAAGTTTGTACTTAGGCGTCGCCAACCTTGCCATCTTCGGACTCAGCCCTAGCATCGCCATACCTGCCACGCCTTGGAGCAGATCTCGATAGCCCGGCCCAAGCCGGTCACCCAATTCACCCAGTAGGGTCATGCCGCCTAAAACCAGGCCGCCGATCACGACAAACTCGACAAGTACCGCAAGACCCACCATGGCGGCCATTACCAGTGCAGCGCCGGCTGCCAGCAGCCCCATAAGCTCCAGCCCGGAATGCATCCAACCTTCGATATCAAGAACAAACGCAACCGAAACTGTCGGCCCACCGATAAACGTATTGGGGCTGCCACTCTTGATATGTGCACCGCAGACCATTTTGCTATGCAAGCGGGCCGCCGGCTTGCCGTTGATAAAGACCGTGGCACTGCCTTCGGCGATCAATACCGGAAACGGCCACATTGGGTGACTCATCGGAAAACCGGTACAGGACGAGGCGATGTCCTCTCCCGCTCGCATCGCATTGAGGCCATTGATATAGACATTGAAACTGCCCTTCAACAACTTCCCCGTGGTAGGTTCGGGTAGGTTGAAAAGCGTATTTAGACCTTTGACGATTTGGAACATCGACAAACCGCCCGCAGCGACCGAGCCTGCCATGATCGCCACCGCCACTCCACCTGTGGCAACGGTGGCAGCGATGACTGCAGCTCCAATCAATGCGCCCGCCACAGCGCCGGCGATCATCGACATGACCCCAAAACCGTGGGCTATTTCATCACCCAAGCGTGCTGCTGCTTGCGCATCCATTGCGTCTATCTGCCGTATTGGTTAAACCGCTGCCGTGTATGAATCAGGTGCCTGACACAAGGGGTTTGAGGCTGCTCATGGCAATTTTCCAGGCAGTCTCGTGATGAGCCAGATCACTCGGCGTGGTCGTCAATGTGGTGATCAGCACGGCCGGTTTTCGTTCGATAAACATCTGGCGCAACATCAGTTCGCGCCCTTCACGCTTCCAGGTGTAATCCAGCAATGTGGCGGCATGTTCATGCAGCACCGTGTCCCATCGTTGGACCAACTTGAACTCAGGCAATTGCTGCTCTGCGCTCTTCACTTGCTTGTCGATGTAATCCGCGAAGATCGCGTCGCCTTGGGAGGCATCACGACTGATGACAAAACTGGCTTCCTTGGCGCCGCCAACGGCCGGCAGCTTGAAGATATTGATACTCTGGTCCTGCCAGGCATCAGGGATGTCGAGGTCCGCTTCTTGAATTCTGTAGAGGGTCACAGTGATCGCTTTCCATGGATGTGAGTGACTCGGGAAAGCGCAAATACTCGGGTAATGCGCCACAACAATCAAGCCGAGGGAGATTCCCTGGTCCCGTCCCACCAAAAATGGGCACCCAACCCAGTCGGCATGCCCATTTTTCCTACCGTCCCGCAGCCCTTCGAGACCGCACCGCTATTAAAATTTTACGGACAGGGCGGACTTGCCTAAACAAATCCGCCACTCTCCACTCTTGAATCAAGAGTTTATCAAGACTACGTTACATCCGATTCTACAAGCGTTATCAATCTTTTAATCATTCTGTTCATGTGCTTGTGGCGCAGTTCAATCGCATCCATACGAGACTTGTCAGTCGGTGCATCCGACGACTTCGGCGCTTCATACGGTTTATAAACAAGGTCGTATCGTGTACCCAGGTCTTGCAACTGGGCTTCTATGCCATCCATGGTTTTTTCTTGATTGGTCAAGCGCCCGGCTGTGTCTTTTGGTGCCTCCGATTTTTTACTAACCGCATTAGCCTCAGATCCTTCGTTAATGGAAAGGATCTGGTTGACCATCAACTCTGTTTTTATTTCACTGTCTTCGAGGCGCGCGTCTATTTTTTGCTTTTCTGTTGCAGCCGGGTCTACGGTCGTGGTCGTGCCGTCCGCGTTCTTTTTTGCCGCGCCTGGCATTGCAGCTTGCGCTTCGATTCTATCGATGATGGCTTTGGAAGCCATATGTTCCCCCACACTCAACGGGATATTCACCAGTGAATTTACCCCCCCACTGATAAGTGAGTTGCGCGCGCTGGACGCCAGTTCAGAAGAGAGCGGCGGGAACCCATTTTTATCGTGTAGATCGTTAATATTTTGCGTGGTCTTTAAAGAGTCCTTAATACCAGGTGACGCGGCTTTGGGGTTTGGCAGAGGATGGGAGCCTCTTTGTTTATTTGACCGAGGATTGGAGCCCCCTGATCCATTTGCCTGAGGATTCGGACCTCCTTGCCCATTTGGCAGAGGATTCGAACCTGGATTCGAACCTGGATTCGAACCTGGATTCGATCCTGGATTCGAACCTGGATTCGATCCTGGATTCGATCCTGGATTCGAACCTGGATTCGATCCTGGATTCGAACCTGGATTCGATCCACTTCCGGAACCTCCACGTCCACTTGACCCTCCCCCCCTGCGTCCTCCGCCAGCCTTAGTAGCGCCACTTAACTCAGAAGCACCTATTTTCTCATTACTCGCCGTGGGATATTCAATACCCCCTCCGTTACCCGCATTCGAACCATATACAATCTTCGAGGAGTCAGCCGTTTGCTGCCCATTACCCGACGTCAACGGAACTGAGTTTCCTGGCACAGTTGGCTGAGGTGATGGAGTATTTGGAGGAATATAAGTTAGATCAGTGAGTTTCATTGAGACACCTCTTTAAAATAGTCTTGAGCGCGTCCCTGCAATCTCGACTAATAGGTGGCGCCTCGTACCCATTAAGTTCCAATGCGTAAGTAATCGTCCTTTACAAACAATAAAAAACTCTGCCCCGCTAATACTAATAACTGTATAAGCCGTGAGCCCCCTCCTTGCGCCTCGATTGCTTTTCCACGCGCACAAAAAATGGGCACCCGACCCAGTCGGCGTGCCCACTTTTTCTACCTCCCCGCCCCCTTCGAGACGATACCGCTATTACGGGTTGACGCTGTCTTTGAGCGACTTGCCCGGCTTGAACGCAACGGTATTGCTGGCCTTGATTTTCACAGGCTCACCGGTTTGCGGGTTTTTGCCGGTGCGGGCGCCGCGGTGGCGTTGCAGGAAGGTGCCGAAGCCAACCAGGGTGACGCTGTCCTTGCGGTGCAGGGCGCCGGTGATTTCTTCGAGAACGGCGTTGAGGACGCGATTCGCCTGTTCTTTGGTGAGGTCCGCTTTTTCAGCGATGGCGGCTGCGAGTTCTGGTTTACGCATAAGTGAAGCCTCTTTGACGGTTTTTTGTTGTTATGTCCGTGCTGCTCTCTAATGGAGCAGCGCCCAAGGCGCCGCAGGCTCTACTCTGCGGCAGACGGGAGTGAGGATGGCATGCCCTCGGACGCCGCGCCAGTCTCGTGGCGACCTTTCTAGGGTGAAAAATAGGGTTATTCCGACAGAACGACCGGTATTTACGCCAGCAGCGGCGGAAGTTCTTTGTTCAACGCCAGTTTTTCCATCACGGCGCTGCCGGTCAGCGCGTAGCCCAGCAGGCGGCCGCTGGCATCGCGGCACAGGGCCTTGATGTCGGCGCCCTGCCCTTCGACGCTCCACACGCCTTCGGTGCCCCGTGGCGGTGGCGAAACCACCAGCGGGCAGACCGGGGTTTTCACGGTGACCGGCATCGGCCCGTAGCTGACGGCCGTGGCGTTGCCCGCCAGCGTCTGGGCCAAGGCGCGAGCGCAGCTCATCAGCGGCATGACGTACAGCAGGTTCAGGCCATCGACCTCGGCGCAGTCGCCCAGGGCATAGATGTTGGCGTGGGAGGTCTTGAGGTGGCGGTCGACCACGATCCCACGGTTGACCTGCAAGCCGGCAGCCGCGGCCAGGTCGACACGCGGGCGCAGGCCGATGGCCGAGACCACCAGGTCGCACTGGATCACTTCACCGTCCGACAGGTGCGCTTCCAGACCTTCGGCGCTGCGTTGCAGGCGGTTGAGCACCGGGCCCAGGTGGAAGCGCGCCCCAAGGCCTTCCAGCCCGGCTTGTACCGCTGCGGCCGCCGCTGGGTGCAGCAGGGTCGGCATGACTTGCTCGCACGGTGCCACCAGGTCGATTTCGTAGCCGCCGAGGATCAGGTCGTTGGCGAATTCGCAGCCGATCAGGCCGGCGCCAAGCAGCAGCACGCGGCGTTTACCGACGGCTGCCGCGCGAAAGCGGGCGTAGTCTTCAAGATCGTTGATCGGGAAAATCAGCTCCGCGGCGTCGCCTTCGACCGGCACGCGCACGGTTTCCGCGCCCCAGGCCAGGACCAGGTCGCGGTAAGTCACCGCTTCTTCGCCGATCCACAAGCGCTTGTGGCCCGGGTCAATACCGGTGATACGGGTATGAGTGCGTACCTCGGCCTTGAGTTGCTCGGCCATGGCGCCGGGTTCAGCCATGCTCAGGCCATCGGCTTCCTTGTTCTTGGCAAAGCCGGTGGAGAGCATGGGCTTGGAGTAGGAGCGCCCATCATCCGCGGTGATCAGCAACAACGGGGTATCGCTGTCGAGCTTGCGAAACTCGCGGGCCACGTTGTAACCGGCGAGCCCTGTGCCGATGATCACGACAGGTGCGTTCATTCCTTTCTCCTTGTAGTACGTTTCTTAAATTCGCGATTACGCGATTTCAATCATTTCGAAATCCACTTTGCCCACGCCGCAGTCCGGGCACAGCCAGTCTTCCGGAACGTCCTCCCACAGGGTACCCGGAGCGATTCCGTCGTCCGGCCAGCCGTCTTTCTCGTCATAGATCAGGCCGCAGACTATGCATTGCCACTTCTTCATTTACTTGCTTCCTCAGGGTCCAGGCAGGTTGGCCGACGGTCGATAGATCCCGCGTTGCCGTGCGGCTCAGCGCGTTTTGTACTGATCGGGGCCTGCAGATGCAAGTACGATCGACACAAGGCACCGGTTCAGCCCGGCAAAAGAGCCGGACGCCATGGTAAGCTCGCGGCCTCTTTTGCTGCCAATATTGACGCACCGTGCCGCACTCAATCGCCCTTCCCGATGCTTGCCAATGGCTGACCCAGAGCCTTCTGAGCCCCCTGCCCGCGCCGTTGACCCTTGACTGGCTGTTCGACGAGGGCTCGCTGACGCGGCGCCTGACGGGGCTGTCCAGCGACAGTTTCAGCGTGACGCCGCTGTGCGAAGGCTGGCAGCCGTTGCGCGACGATGAGTGCGCGGCGCTTGACCTGCCCCAGGCCAGCATCGGTTGGGTGCGCGAGGTGTATTTGCGCGGGCATGGCCAGCCGTGGGTGTTTGCCCGCAGCGTGGCGTCGCGCAGTGCGCTGCAAGGCGACGGGTTGCATATGGACGAGCTGGGGAGCCGCTCCCTGGGCGAGCTGCTGTTCTGCGACCGCGCCTTCACGCGTCGGGCGATCGAGGTCTGCCATTACCCGCGCCCATGGCTGCCCACAGCCGATCAGCTCGACGGGCTGTGGGCGCGCCGCTCGCGGTTCGATCGCGGGGCGCTGAGCGTGCTGGTCGCCGAAATTTTCCTGCCGAGCCTGTGGCACGCGGTGCATGACCACCCGGAGAACCGCTGATGTATCAACGCCTGCTCAAATCCTTGAACCGTCTGAACCCCAGGGCCTGGGATTTCATTCAGTTGACGCGCATGGACAAACCCATCGGCATCTATCTGCTGCTGTGGCCGACGCTGTGGGCGCTGTGGATCGCCGGCAAGGGCTCGCCGTCCTTGATCAATATCCTGATTTTCGTGCTCGGCGTGGTGCTCACTCGCGCCGGCGGCTGCGTGATCAACGACTGGGCCGACCGCAAGGTCGACGGCCACGTGAAGCGCACCGAGCAACGCCCACTGGTCAGCGGCAAGATCAGCTCGAAAGAGGCGCTGGTGTTTTTCGCGCTGCTGATGGGCGTCAGTTTCCTGCTGGTGCTGCTGACCAACGCGACGACCATCCTACTGTCCCTCGGCGGCCTGGCGCTGGCGGCGAGCTATCCGTTCATGAAGCGCTACACCTATTACCCGCAAGTGGTGCTGGGCGCGGCGTTTTCCTGGGGCATGCCGATGGCGTTCACCGCCGAAACCGGCAACCTGCCTGCCGCCGCGTGGCTGCTGTACATCGCCAATGTGCTGTGGACGGTGGGCTACGACACCTATTACGCCATGACCGACCGCGACGACGATTTGAAGATCGGCGTGAAGTCCACCGCCATCCTGTTTGGCGACGCCGACCGGGCGATCATTCTGACCCTGCAAGGCCTGGCGCTGGCGTGCCTGTTGCTGGCCGGCGCGCGGTTCGAGCTGGGCGGCTGGTTCCACCTGGGGTTGCTGGCGGCGGCGGGCTGTTTTGCCTGGGAATTCTGGTACACCCGGGACAGGGACCGGATGAAGTGCTTCAAGGCGTTTTTGCACAACCACTGGGCCGGGTTGGCGATCTTTGTCGGGATTGTCGCGGATTACGGCTTTCGATGAGGGGCCAGGCCCCTCATCGCGAGGGCCCAACTAAGGCTTGGCGACTTTCCAGGCCCCGTCCATCTTGCCTTCACCGGTCATGTCGCCAGCCTTCTTGTCCATGACGAAGGTGTAGAGCGGCTTGCCGCTGTAGGCCCACTGACTCTTCTGGTCGTCACGGGTGATCACGGTCCACTTGCCCATGGGCTTGTCGGTGGACGCCGCCATCAATGGCGGCCAGTTGGCGGCGCACTTATCGTTGCACAGGGATTTGCCATCGGCGTCCTTGGCAAAGGTGTAGAGCGTCATGCCGTTGTGATCGACCAGTATCCCGTCTTTGGTCGTCGCGGGGTCCGCCGCGAATGCCAGGGTCGGCAGCGTCAACGCCGCTGTGACCAGCAAGGCCTTCCAAGAAAAAGTACTGTAAGTCATCGGAACCTTCCTTTTGTGGTTGTCAGGATTCGGACCCAAAGCGTAGTCCACGCAGGCGGGAATTGCGCGAGCAGCTAAATTACTGTCACACGACTGCAATAATTCCGTTATCTAATGCGGCGCAAGACAGTTAAATGACAAGAGGACTTTAGGCATGGTTGGCAGGAGCATTCTGATCGTCGACGACGAAGCGCCCATTCGCGAGATGATCGCCGTCGCGTTGGAAATGGCCGGCTATGACTGCCTGGAGGCGGAGAACTCGCAGCAGGCCCATGCCATTATCGTCGACCGCAAACCGGACCTGATCCTGCTCGACTGGATGCTGCCCGGCACCTCCGGCATCGAACTGGCGCGGCGCCTCAAGCGTGACGAGCTGACCGGCGATATCCCGATCATCATGCTCACGGCCAAGGGCGAAGAAGACAACAAGATCCAGGGCCTGGAAGTCGGCGCCGATGACTACATCACCAAGCCGTTTTCCCCACGGGAACTGGTCGCACGCCTGAAAGCCGTACTGCGCCGCGCCGGCCCGACCGATGGCGAAGCACCGATCGAAGTCGGCGGCCTGTTGCTGGACCCGATCAGCCACCGCGTGACCATCGACGGCAAGCCCGCCGAGATGGGCCCGACCGAATACCGTCTGCTGCAGTTCTTCATGACCCACCAGGAACGCGCCTACACCCGCGGCCAGTTGCTGGACCAAGTGTGGGGCGGCAATGTGTACGTGGAAGAGCGCACCGTGGACGTGCATATCCGTCGCCTGCGCAAAGCCCTGGGCGATGCCTACGAGAATCTGGTACAAACCGTGCGCGGCACTGGCTATCGGTTTTCCACCAAGGGCTGAGCCAGCCGGTTTCTGAACGCAAGAGCCTGACTTAACAGCTGACAAGGACGCATGTTCAAGTGAACCAAAACTGGCATGGCACGCTGATCCGCCACCTGCTGCTGTTGATCACCGGCTGCTTGCTGGTAGGCCTGATCAGCGGCCAATACGGCTGGAGCCTGGCCGTCGGCATTGGTCTGTACCTGGGCTGGACCCTCAAGCAATTGCTGCGCCTGCATGAATGGCTGCGCCAACACAAACCCGATGAAGCACCACCCGACGGCTACGGCCTGTGGGGCGAGGTGTTCGACAGCATCTACCACCTGCAACGCCGCGACCAACGGGTACGCGGGCGCCTGCAAGCGGTGATCGACCGGGTGCAGGAGTCCACCGCCGCGCTGAAAGACGCAGTGATCATGCTCGACAGCGACGGCAACCTCGAATGGTGGAACCGCGCCGCCGAGACCCTGCTGGGCCTCAAGACGCCCCAGGACAGCGGCCAACCGGTGACCAACCTGGTCCGCCACCCGCGCTTCAAGGAATACTTCGAGCAGGAAAACTACGAAGAAGCCCTGGAAATTCCCTCGCCCACCAACGACCGCGTACGCATCCAGCTGTACCTGACGCGCTACGGCAACAACGAACACTTGATGCTGGTGCGCGACGTAACCCGCATCCACCAGTTGGAACAGATGCGCAAGGACTTCGTTGCCAACGTCTCCCACGAGCTGCGCACCCCGTTGACGGTGATCTGCGGCTACCTGGAGACGCTGCTGGACAACGTCGACGAGATCAACCCGCGCTGGAGCCGCGCCCTGCAACAGATGCAGCAGCAAGGCTCGCGCATGCAAACCCTGCTCAATGACCTGCTGTTGCTGGCCAAGCTGGAGGCGACCGATTACCCGTCGGATAACCACCCGGTGGCGGTGCAAAGCCTGTTGCAGACCATCAAGAACGACGCCCAGGCCCTCTCCGGCCAACGCGGGCAACAGATCACCCTGGAAGCCGACCCGTCTGTACTGCTCAAAGGCAGCGAAGGCGAATTGCGCAGCGCGTTTTCCAACCTGGTGTTCAACGCCGTGAAGTACACCCCGGACAAGGGCAATATCCGCATCCGCTGGTGGGCCGACGCCCAGGGCGCGCACCTGAGCGTGCAAGACTCCGGCATCGGCATCGACGCCAAGCACCTGCCGCGCCTGACCGAGCGCTTCTACCGCGTCGACTCCAGCCGCAACTCCAACACCGGCGGCACCGGGCTGGGCCTGGCGATCGTCAAGCACGTGCTGCTGCGCCACCGCGCACGCCTGGAAATCAGCAGTGTGCTCGGCCACGGCAGCACCTTTACCTGCCATTTTCCGCCGCCCCAGGTAACCCGTTCGCGGATGGTCGTGAATGATGAATAACCCGGACACAATACAACACTAAATGTGCGAGCAAGCCCCCTCCCACATTTGGAATTGCATTGTTGCGACGCAGGTATTCCTGGCTCCATCAGGCAGCAACCACTAGGCAAGCGCTGCGCCAGCCGCTACATTGGCCGACTTGTGTCCGCCTTTCAGGCGCTCCTGTCACCCCTATTGAACATACGGAACCCGCAAAACCCCATCATGGACCCTTCCCCAAGTATCACCCTCGCCACACTCTTCGCCGATTTCGGCATGATTCTTTTTGCACTGATCCTGGTACTGCTCAACGCGTTCTTCGTTGCGGCGGAGTTTGCCATGGTCAAACTGCGCTCCACGCGGGTCGAGGCCATCGCCCACACCAACGGTTGGCGCGGGCAGATCCTGCGCACCGTCCACCGCCAGCTCGACGCCTACCTGTCGGCCTGCCAGTTGGGTATCACCCTCGCCTCCCTGGGCCTGGGCTGGGTCGGCGAGCCGGCGTTTGCGCATATCCTCGAGCCGCTGCTGGGCGCCGCTGGCGTCGAGTCGCCGGAAGTGATCAAAGGCGTGTCGTTCTTTTCCGCCTTCTTCCTGATTTCCTACCTGCACATCGTGGTCGGTGAACTGGCGCCCAAGTCCTGGGCCATTCGCAAGCCGGAACTGCTGTCGCTGTGGACGGCCGTGCCGCTGTATCTGTTCTACTGGGCCATGTACCCGGCAATCTACCTGCTCAACGCCAGCGCCAATGCCATCCTGCGGATCGCCGGGCAAGGCGAACCCGGCCCGCACCATGAGCACCAGTACAGCCGCGAAGAACTCAAGCTGATCCTGCACTCCAGCCGTGGCCAGGACCCCAGCGACCAAGGCATGCGCGTCTTGGCCTCGGCCGTGGAAATGGGCGAACTGGAAGTGGTCGACTGGGCCAACTCGCGGGAAGACCTGGTGACCCTGGACTTCAACGCTCCGCTCAAGGAAATCCTCGCGCTGTTCCGTCGCCACAAATTCAGCCGTTACCCGGTGTATGACGCGCAGCGCAACGAGTTTGTCGGCCTGCTGCACATCAAGGACCTGCTGCTGGAACTGGCTAACCTGGACCATCTCCCCGAGTCGTTCAACCTGGCCGAACTGACCCGCCCGCTGGAGCGCGTGTCGCGGCACATGCCGCTGTCGCAGTTGCTGGAGCAGTTCCGCAAAGGCGGCGCGCACTTCGCCCTGGTGGAAGAAGCCGACGGCAAGGTCATCGGCTACCTGACCATGGAAGACGTGCTCGAAGTGCTGGTGGGCGATATCCAGGACGAACACCGCAAGGCCGAGCGCGGCATCCTCGCCTACCAGCCGGGCAAACTGCTGGTACGCGGCGATACGCCGCTGTTCAAGGTGGAACGCCTGCTCGGCGTCGACCTCGACCACATCGAAGCGGAAACCCTGGCCGGGCTGGTCTATGACACCCTCAAGCGGGTGCCGGAAGAGGAAGAAGTCCTCGAGGTTGAAGGCCTGCGGATCATCATCAAGAAGATGAAAGGGCCGAAAATCGTGCTGGCCAAGGTCCTGCTGCTGGACTGACCGTCAATTGCCCAAGGCAAAATTGGGCAATACCCCCACGGGCTGGTTGAACTCATACGGGATCGATACCAGCCCCGCCTCGGTCCGCTGCTGCACCACAAAGTGCAGGTGCGGCCCGCTGCTGTTGCCGGTGTTGCCCGACAACCCCAGCGCACTGCCCACCGCCACCCGCTGCCCCGGCCTGACGCTGACCGAACCTTGCTTGAGGTGCAGGTACACGCCCTGGGTGCCGTCATCGTGCAGCACCCGCACGAAATTCCCTGAAGCATCGTTGCCGCGCCCGGCCTGGTCATTCTCGATCTTCACCACCCTGCCGCTGCGCGCCGCAATGATCGGCGTGCCTTCGGGCATGGCAATGTCCATGGCGTAGCGGCTTTTGGCGTCGGTATGGCTGAAGCTGCCGTTGGGGCCTTGGCTCAGGCGAAACGGCCCGCCGCGCCAGGGCAAGGGGTAGCGGTAGGCCTGCTGGGGATAACCGGGCCTTGGCCGGTCGAGCACCGGCCGTTGCACGCGCACGGCCTCCCGCTCCCGGATCACAAACGCCTGGGCGCCGGGGGTTTGCCGGTCGCTGAAAAACACCTCGCCATTGGCGTCGGTGGATTTGTAGAGGGTCATGGCCGGGGTCGAGGTAGCAACCGTGGCCAATACGCAGAGCAGCAGTAGGCGAATGAGCATGACGCGAACCTGCCGGGGGGACTGAATGGCAGGCTAGCAAGGCTTGATGACAAGACCGTGTGAGATTTACCCGATACTGAAAACAACGAACTTCACATGTAGGAGCGGGCTTGCTCGCGATTGCGGTAGTTCAGCCAACGAAGATGTTGAATGAAAGACCATCGGGAGCACGCCCCCTTCCACAGGGGACAGGTGGCGTTCTGTGAATCAGGCACCCGGCACAAAATGCTTCTGCGCCGTACCCCGCGCGATCAGCCGCGAGATGTAGTCCAGTTTCTGCGCATCCTGGTCGATAAAGCGGAAGGTCAGTTGCAGCCAGTCGCTGTCGGGCTTGGGCTCGAAGGCGACGACGGCGTGCAGGTAGCCGTTGAGGCGTGCGACTTCGGCGTTGTCGCCTTGCTCAAGGTCGAGCACCGCGCTTTCCAGTACCTGAGGCAGGACCTCACTGCGACGGACCACCAGCAGCGCTTCCTTGATGCTCAGGCCCTTGATCACGCATTGCTGGGTGCCGCTGGACAGCCGCAACTGACCCTGCCCGCGACCACTGGCGGGCGCAGCGGCGGCAGCCGCCTTCACGGGCGGGCTGTTGAGCAGGCCTTTGCTCGGTGCAGCCGCCGCGATAGGAGCGACCTTGACCGCTTCGGGCTTGCCACCGGTCAGGGCGCTCAGGGAGTCGTTGCCGAACGCTGAGTTCATCTTGGTCGGTGCGCTGGCGACCAGGGCGTCGAGGCGCCCGACCTTGTGCAGGGCGTGCTTGACCTTGGTCAACAGCTGTTCGTTGGTGAACGGTTTGCTGACGTAGCCGGAAACCCCGGCCTGGATCGCCTGCACCACGTTCTCTTTGTCGCCGCGGCTGGTCACCATCACGAACGGCATGGCTTTGAGCTGCGGTTGCTCACGGCACCAGGTCAACAGCTCCAGGCCGGACATCTCGGGCATTTCCCAGTCGCACAACACCAGATCGAAGGTTTCGCGCATCAGGATGGCCTGGGCCTTTTTGCCGTTCACCGCATCTTCAATCTTGATCCCGGGGAAGTAATTGCGCAGGCACTTCTTCACCAGGTCGCGAATAAACGAGGCGTCATCCACCACCAATACACTGACTTTACTCATCGACCCTTTATCCTATAAAAACGCGGCACGCAGAACGCCTGACTGGTGGCATTTTGCCAAAACTCTGTAGTCGTGTTGGGACTTTCTTTCACCCCACGCACAAAAAAATCAGCGCCCACAAACGAAAACGCCCGACCAAAGGCCGGGCGTTAATATCTCGGGCAACCTTACTTATCGTCAGATTCGCCCGGAACATTAGGGATTTGATCGGTAGATCCTTCAACTTCGGCTTTCATGCGCTTGAGGCCCATGTGCCGCACGTCGGTGCCACGCACCAGATAGATCACCAACTCCGAGATATTGCGCGCGTGGTCGCCGATCCGCTCCAGCGAACGCAGCACCCAGATAATGCTCAAGACCCGTGTGATAGAGCGGGGGTCTTCCATCATGTAGGTGGCCAGCTCGCGCAGGGCGGTCTTGTACTCACGGTCGATGATCTTGTCGTACTGGGCCACCGACAACGCCAGTTCGGCGTCGAAACGGGCAAACGCGTCCAGGGCATCGCGCACCATGTTGCGCACCTGGTCACCGATATGCCGCACTTCCACATAACCGCGCGGCGCTTCGCCTTCTTCGCACAGTTGGATGGCGCGGCGGGCGATCTTGGTGGATTCATCGCCGATACGCTCAAGGTCGATCACCGACTTGGAAATACTGATGATCAAGCGCAGGTCGGAAGCCGCCGGCTGGCGACGGGCGAGAATGCGCAGGCATTCTTCGTCGATATTGCGTTCCATCTGGTTGATCTGGTCATCGATCTCGCGCACTTGCTGGGCCAGGCCCGAGTCGGCCTCGATCAGCGCGGTGACCGCATCGTTGACTTGCTTCTCCACCAGCCCGCCCATCGCCAGGAGGTGGCTGCGCACTTCCTCAAGCTCGGCATTGAACTGCGCGGAGATGTGGTGGGTAAGGCCTTCTTTGCTAATCATGTTGGCGTCCTTGGAGCGTCCGGAAAGGTGCGGAGAACCGCAGCGTCAATGCAATCTGAACCACAGCTTCCTAGCCGTAGCGACCGGTGATGTAGTCTTCGGTCTGTTTCTTCGCCGGATTGGTGAACAGGGTATCGGTATCGCCGAACTCCACCAGCTTACCCATGTACATGAACGCGGTGTAGTCGGAAACCCGCGCCGCCTGTTGCATGTTGTGAGTCACGATGACGATGGTGAACTTGGACTTGAGCTCGTAGATCAGTTCTTCGACTTTCAACGTCGAGATCGGGTCGAGTGCCGAGCAAGGTTCGTCGAGCAGCAGCACTTCCGGTTCCACGGCGATGGTACGCGCGATCACCAGGCGTTGTTGCTGGCCGCCGGACAGGCCGAGTGCGGAGTCGTGCAGGCGGTCCTTGACCTCGTCCCACAGCGCCGCGCCTTTAAGCGCCCATTCGACCGCTTCATCGAGGATGCGCTTCTTGTTGATGCCCTGGATGCGCAGGCCGTAAACCACGTTTTCGTAGATGGTCTTGGGGAACGGGTTGGGCTTCTGGAACACCATGCCCACCCGGCGACGCAGCTCGGCCACGTCTTCACCCTTGCGGTAGATGTTGCTGCCGTAGAGGTTGATCGCACCGTCCACGCGGCAACCGTCGACCAGGTCGTTCATGCGGTTGAAGGTGCGCAGCAGCGTGGACTTGCCGCAGCCCGACGGGCCGATGAAGGCGGTCACGCGCTGCTTGGGGATGTTCATGCTGACGTCGAACAGCGCCTGTTTGTCGCCGTAGTACAGGCTCAGGCCCGGCACTTCGATGGCCACGGTTTCCTGGGCCAGGCTCAGGCTCTGCTTGTCACGACCCAGGGCAGACATGTTGATGCCATGGGAATGGGTTTCTTGTTGCATGGGATGCTCCCTGTGCTACCAATTCGTGTTGTTGAACCGCCGGGGACGGTTTACTCAAATTCTGCGTATATCGTGGTCTAGTGTGGGAGGGGGCTTGCCCCCGATAGCAGTGTGTCAGCCAGCATATGTGTTTCTGATACGCCGCTATCGGGGGCAAGCCCCCTCCCACATTGAGTCCGCGTCACTTCAATTAGCTATCCAACGCTTTATATTTTTCGCGCAGGTGGTTACGGATCCACACCGCCGACAAGTTGAGCGTGGCGATCACCAGCACCAGCAACAGCGCGGTGGCATATACCAGCGGCCTTGCGGCCTCGACGTTGGGGCTCTGGAAGCCGACGTCATAAATATGGAAGCCCAGGTGCATGATCTTCTGGTCAAGGTGCAAGTAAGGGTAGTTGCCGTCCAGCGGCAGCGACGGGGCCAGCTTGACCACGCCCACCAGCATCAGCGGCGCTACTTCACCGGCGGCACGGGCCACGGCGAGGATCATGCCGGTCATCATCGCCGGGCTGGCCATCGGCAGCACGATCTTCCACAGCGTTTCCGCCTTGGTCGCGCCGAGTGCCAGCGAGCCTTCGCGCACAGTGCGAGGAATCCGCGCCAGGCCTTCTTCGGTAGCCACGATCACCACCGGCACCGCCAGCAGCGCCAGGGTCAGCGACGCCCACAACAGGCCCGGCGTGCCGAAGGTCGGGGCCGGCAGGGCTTCGGCGAAGAACAGGCGGTCAACCGAGCCACCCAATACATACACGAAGAAGCCCAGGCCGAACACGCCGTAAACGATGGCCGGTACGCCCGCCAGGTTGTTCACGGCGATGCGGATGATCCGCGTCAGGGCGTTCTGCTTGGCGTATTCACGCAGGTACACCGCCGCCAGCACGCCGAACGGGGTCACGATCATCGCCATGATCAGGGTCATCATCACGGTGCCGAAGATGGCCGGGAAGATCCCGCCTTCGGTGTTGGCTTCCCGTGGGTCGTCGCTGAGGAACTCCCAGACCTTGCTGAAGTAGAAGCCGACCTTGGTCATCGTGCCCATGGCGTTCGGCTGATAGGCGTGGACCACTTTGCCGATGCCGATTTCGACTTCCTTGCCGTTCGCATCGCGGGCAGTCAAGGCGTCGCGGTTGAATTGGGCGTGCAGGTCGGCCAGGCGCGCTTCGATGTCCTGGTAACGGGCATTCAGTTCGGCGCGGCCCGAGTCCATGTCGGCCTGGGCGGCGGCGTCGAGCTTGCCTTCCAGTTCCAGCTTGCGACCGTGCAGACGGATACGTTCAAGACCGGCGTTGATCGCGCCGATGTCGGACTTCTCAAGGGTCTTGAGCTGGGCCGCCAGCTTGTTCACGCGGTCGACCCGAGCCTGCAGCTCCGGCCACGCAGCCTGGCCTTCGGCGATGACCTTGCCATCCTGCTTGACGTTGACCAGGGTGCCGTAGAAGTTGCCCCACTCACGGCGCTCGATGGTCATCAATTCCAGCGGCTTGGTCTGGTTCTTCAGCCATTCGCCGACGATCCATGTGAAGTCGTTGCCATTCAGATCGCGGTTACCGACTTTGATCAGCTCGCGGGTCATGAATTCCGGGCCCACGTCGGGCACGGGCAGGCCAGCGCTTTTCAGGCGCTCGCGCGGCACTTCTTCTTTCTGTACCACTTCGCCGATGACGATATGGTTGGCCTGGCCCGGGACATCGTAGTTGGCCTGGATCAGGTCAGCCGGCCAGAAGTGGCCCAAACCACGCACCGCAATCACAGCCAGCAAACCAAGGGTCATGATGACCGCGATGGACACCGCGCCACCGCTGATCCAGACGCCGGGGGCGCCGCTCTTGAACCATCCATTCAGGGAGTTCTGTTTCACAGACTTCTACCTTTCTTAAAGCGACGAGTATTTCTTGCGCAGACGCTGACGAATCAGCTCGGCGAGGGTGTTCATGATGAAGGTGAACAACAGCAGCACCAGCGCCGAGAGGAACAGCACGCGGTAGTGACTGCCGCCCACTTCCGACTCGGGCATTTCCACCGCGACGTTGGCCGCCAGGGTGCGCAGGCCTTCGAACAGGTTCATCTCCATCACCGGAGTGTTACCGGTGGCCATCAGCACGATCATGGTCTCGCCCACGGCGCGGCCCATGCCGATCATCAGCGCCGAGAAAATCCCCGGGCTGGCGGTCAGGATGACCACGCGGGTCATGGTCTGCCACGGCGTGGCGCCCAGGGCCAAAGAGCCCAGGGTCAGGCCGCGCGGCACGCTGAACACGGCGTCTTCGGCGATGGAGTAGATGTTCGGGATCACCGCGAACCCCATCGCCAGGCCGACGACCAGGGCGTTGCGCTGGTCATAGGTGATGCCCAGGTCATGGGAGATCCACATCCGCATGTCGCCGCCGAAGAACCAGGTTTCCAGGTACGGGCTCATGTACAGCGAGAGCCAGCCCACAAACAGGATCACCGGGATCAGGATCGCGCTTTCCCAGCCATCGGGAACCCGCAGGCGAATGGACTCAGGCAGGCGGCTGAAGATAAAACCGGCCACCAGGATGCCAATCGGCACCAGCATCAGCAGGCTGAAAATCCCCGGTAGATGCCCTTCGACATACGGCGCGAGGAACAGGCCGGCGAAGAAGCCGAGGATCACCGTCGGCATCGCTTCCATCAGCTCGATCACCGGCTTGACCTTGCGGCGCAGGCCCGGCGCCATGAAGTACGCGGTGTAGATCGCTGCGGCAACAGCCAGCGGCGCGGCCAGCAACATGGCGTAGAACGCGGCCTTCAGCGTACCGAAGGTCAGCGGCGCGAGGCTCATCTTGGGTTCGAAATCGGTGTTGGCGGCGGTCGATTGCCAGACGTATTTAGGCTCGTCGTAGTTTTCGTACCAGACCTTGCTCCACAGCGCGCTCCACGACACTTCCGGGTGCGGGTTGTCCAGCAGCAACGGTTGCAGCTTGCCGTCGGCTTCGACGATCACACGGTTGGCCCGTGGCGACAGGCCGAACACGCCCGGGCCATCGACCACCGGGTCCACCAGCAGGGTGCGGTGGGCGGTGCTGTGGAACACGCCGAACTTGCCGGAAGCGTCGAGGGCGGTGAAGCCTTTGCGACGTTCTTCGGCGGTGATTTCAACAATGGGCGCAGTGCCCATCTCGAAGGTGCGGATCTGCTTCAGGCGCTGTTCGCCATCCGGGTCACGGGCCATGAACCACTGGGCCAGGCCGCCCTTGGAGTTACCGACGATCAGCGAGATACCGCCCACCAGTTGGGTGCTGGCGGTGATTTCGGCGTCGCCGTCTTCCAGCAGTTTATAGCGACCGTTGAGGCTCTTGTCGCGCAGGCTGAACACATCCGCCAGGGCACGGCCGTTGATCACGTACAGCCATTGCTGGCGTGGGTCGATGAAGATCGCCTTCACCGGCTCGGTCATCTGCGGCAGCTCGATACGCTTCTGCTCGCTGGTGACTTCGCCGGTCATCATGTTTTCTTCACGGCTCAGGGACAGCACGTTCAAGTGCGAACCGGCCGAACCTGCCACCACCAGCGAGGTGTCGGTGACGTTCAGCGCGACGTGTTCCAGCGGGCGACCGGCGTCATCCAGCACGATCGGCGTTTCGCCGTAAGGGTATTCGATGGCCGGGCTGATGGTCTTCTTGCCGTCCGGGTAGGACACCTTGTAGGTGTGGCGGAACACCAGGGACTGGCCATTGGACAAACCGAGGATCACCAGCGGGCTGCCCGGCTGGTCTTTACCAATCGACACGACGCTGACGCCGGCCGCCAGCGGCAGGTCGATGCGCTTGAGTTCGGCGCCGGTGCCCACGTCGAAGAACAGCGCCTGGCCTTTGTCGGAAACCCGCATGGCGACTTGGTTCTGTTCTTCCAGCGAGATCATCAACGGCTTGCCCGCGTCTTGTATCCACGCCGGTGTCAGCGCGGCTTCCTTGGTCAACGAGGCGCCCTGGAACAAGGGCGCGACCACGTAGGCCAGGAAGAAGAAGATCAGGGTGATAGCGCCGAGGACGGCAAGGCCGCCGATCAACACGTACCAACGGGTCAGGCGATCCTTGAGCGCGCGAATGCGGCGCTTGCGTTGCAACTCAGGCGTATTGAAGTCAATACGCTTGGGGGGAGAAGTCGTCGTCATAGTGGAATTGGCCAGATCATTCATGCGCACACCCTAGCGGTCCTGTATGACAGAAAGATGACAATGCAGTGACGCAAGAAATCCGCCGCATGGCAGAGCCGGCAGCGGACTAAAAATTAGGAGTTTCTGTAGGAGCGAGCTTGCTCGCGAAGAGCGTTAACGATAACGCGCCGCTTCTGAATAAACGCAGTGCTCTATCATCTTTCGCGAGCAAGCCCGCTCCTACAGAACGGCCGGTTTTACCCGGCCCAGCAACTTAGTTGCCTTCTTTCAGACCCAGGTCAGCCAGTGCCTTGGCGGCAACTTTGGCTGGCAGTGGGATGTAGCCGTCCTTGACCACAACTTCCTGGCCCTGCTTGGACAGAACCAGCTTCACGAACTCGGCTTCCAGCGGTGCCAGCGGCTTGTTCGGGGCTTTGTTGACGTAAACGTAGAGGAAACGCGACAGCGGGTATTTGCCGTTCAGGGCGTTTTCTTCGCTGTCTTCGATGAAGTCAGTGCTGCCTTTCTTGGCCAGGGCCACGGTCTTCACGCTGGCGGTCTTGTAGCCGATGCCCGAGTAACCGATGCCGTTCAGCGAGGAGCTGATCGACTGCACGACCGAAGCCGAGCCTGGTTGTTCGTTCACGTTAGGCTTGTAGTCGCCTTTGCACAGGGCTTCTTCCTTGAAGTAGCCGTAGGTGCCGGATACCGAGTTACGACCGAACAGTTGCACTGGCTTGTTGGCCAGGTCGCCGGTCACACCCAGGTCGCCCCAGGTTTTGACGTCGGCTTTGGCACCGCACAGGCGAGTCGAGGAGAAGATCGCGTCGACTTGTTCCATGGTCAGGTGCTTGATCGGGTTGTCCTTGTGTACGAACACGGCCAGGGCATCCACGGCAACCGGGATAGCAGTTGGCTTGTAGCCGTACTTCTGCTCGAAGGCCGCCAGTTCGGTGTCCTTCATCTTGCGGCTCATCGGGCCCAGGTTGGAGGTGCCTTCAGTCAGCGCAGGTGGCGCAGTGGCAGAACCAGCAGCTTGAATCTGGATGTTGACGTTCGGGTATTCCTTTTTGTAACCCTCGGCCCACAGGGTCATCAGGTTAGCCAGGGTATCGGAACCGACGCTGGACAAGTTGCCCGACACACCAGTGGTCTTCGTGTAAGCCGGAATAGCCGGGTCAACACCAGCGGCCACCGCGTGGGCAGTCGCAACGCCAGCAGCGACAAAAGTCATTGCCGCCATCAAACGCTTCAGTTTCATGCCTTACTCCTAGCAGATAGGGATAGTTGGATCGGGGCCAAGTATTGATAGGCCGTGTGAACACTCTATGTCTGGAATATGACAATTAGATGAAAGGCCAGTATTGGGGGAAAAAGCGGCCAGAAGCGGCAAGTGCCGAAAAAACGGGGGTGGCGAGGACGTCGGGGCGGTTGAAACGATGATTCGGAAACACTCTGTAATTTATGATCGTTCCTACGCAACTGCGTAGGAACGATCTTCAGATAGCTGATTACCTGCCGCGCTTCCACAGATACCCACCCACCCCCATCCCCATCACGCACAGGACGGCAACGTAGTAGGCCGGGCCCATCGGGCTTTCTTTCATCAGCAGCGACACCGCCAACGGCGTCAGCCCGCCGAACACGGCGTAGGCCACGTTGTAGGAGAACGACAACCCGCTGAAGCGCACCACCGGTGGGAAAGCTTTCACCATCACGTAGGGCACCACGCCGATGGTGCCGACAAACAGGCCGGTCAGGGCGTACAGCGGGAACAGCCAGTCAGGGTGGTCCAGCAGGCTGTGATACAGCGTCCAGGAGGTCGCCAGCAACAGTGCGCAACCGACCACCAGTATGCGGCCGGCACCGAAGCGGTCGGCCAGGGCGCCGGAGGCAATGCAGCCCAGGCTCAGGGTCACGATGGCCAGGCTGTTGGCTTGCAGCGCAACGGTCGGGCTGAAGTGGTAGAGGGTCTGCAGCACGGTCGGGGTCATCAGGATGACGACTACCACGCCGGCTGACAGCAGCCAGGTCAGTAGCATCGACAGCACGATGGCGCCACGGTGGTCGCGCAGTACCGCGCGCAGCGGCAGTTCGGCGGCCAGAGCCTTGCGTTGCTGCATCTCGGCGAAGATCGGCGTTTCATGCAGCCAGCGGCGCAAGTACACCGACAGCAGGCCGAACACACCGCCGAGCAGGAACGGGATACGCCAGGCGTAATCGGAGACCTGCTCCGGGCTGTAGAGCGTGTTGATGGCGGTGGCCACCAGCGAACCCAACAGGATGCCGGCGGTGAGGCCGCTGGTCAGGGTGCCGCAGGCGTAGCCGATGTGGCGTGGCGGAACATGTTCGGAGACGAACACCCAGGCGCCCGGGACTTCGCCGCCGATCGCCGCGCCCTGGATCACGCGCATCAACAGCAACAGGATCGGCGCCCACAGGCCGATCTGCGCGTAGGTCGGCAGCAGGCCCATGATCAGGGTCGGCACGGCCATCATGAAGATGCTCAGGGTGAACATTTTCTTGCGCCCCAGCAGGTCACCGAAGTGCGCCATGATGATGCCGCCCAGGGGCCGCGCCAGGTAACCGGCGGCGAAGATGCCGAAGGTCTGCATCATGCGCAGCCACTCGGGCATGTCGGCGGGGAAGAACAGTTTTCCGACCACGGTGGCGAAAAACACGAAGATGATGAAGTCGTAGAACTCCAGCGCCCCGCCCAAGGCAGACAGCGACAGGGTTTTGTAGTCGTTGCGGGTCAGCGGGCGCGACGGTTGCGCACTGCTTGCGGGCACGGAGGACATGGCAAGGCTTCTCTTATAGTAATCAGCGTAATAAAGACGGCACGCCCTGGACTTGCGGCGGTCTGGCAAGATAGCAAATCGCCGGAAAAAGCACAGCGTCGAACGGTTGATAGCGCAGCGCGGTGAACTATTCACGGCGTAGGGAGTCGGTCAACCAGGGCAGGAGAACAGTTGCCGGAAAAAGCTCCGTTACAGCGTCTATTTACCGACCAAATGAGCGCCGAGAGGTCGTCGCGACGCCAGCGTCTCGATATACTCGGCCCTTGCAAGCGCCAGACCCGCAGTCTTGAGGGGCTGCTGTGCCAAAACGCCGTTGGGTGCCATCCAGCCGGTTTGGCAGAGTTTCCCTTTAGTACGCCTTACGAGAAACACAGCTCGCGTCGTGCGTTGGTGCTGAAATGTTTTTCTACAAGACGGCTATCCATTTGAAACACCCATGAAGCGTCACGGCTCAGAGGCACCCTCGGCATGATCGAACTCGAACAAGAAGATCCCATCCCACAAGGCGATCTCGCCCTGCAAATCACCGCACTTCCGCGTGAAACCAACGGTTTCGGCGATATCTTCGGCGGCTGGCTGGTCTCGCAGATGGACCTGGCCGGTACGGCCATGGCCAGCAAGGTCGCAGGCGGGCGTGTCGCCACCGTGGCCATTGATCGCATGGCGTTCCTGGTGCCGGTGGCCGTGGGCGCGCAATTGTCCTTCTATACCCAGGCCCTGGAAATCGGCCGCAGCTCGATCCAGATGATGGTCGAAGTGTGGAGCGACGACCCGCTGTCCAGCGAATGGCGCAAGGTCACCGAGGCGGTGTTCGTGTTCGTCGCCATCGATGGCAGCGGCCGCACCCGTTCGGTACCGTCGCGAGCGCGTTAAACCTCGCCGGGTTTTGACGGTCAATTGCCCCATTGCCTGCTATTAAGAGTGCTTTGTTATGCCGACGCCCCACGTTGAATCCGTGAAAATCGACGAGCTGGACTGCTGGCGCATCCGCCACAACGGCGCCGAGCTGATGGTGGCCCAACAGGGCGCGCACCTCTTCAGTTACCAACGCGCAGGCGAACAGCCGCTGATCTGGCCGAACAAGGCAGCCGTCTTCAAGGCCGGCAAAGGCATCCGCACCGGCGTACCGGTGTGCTGGCCGTGGTTCGGCGTGTTCGATCGCAACCCGCACAGCGTGCAGGCCATGCGCCAGAGCGACCAGCCCGCGGGCGCCCACGGTTTCGTGCGTACTGCACTCTGGGAATTGGCTGCCACCGAACTCGAAGGCGACACCCTGCGCGTCGACCTGGTGCTCCCCGTACCCGCGGGCGGCTTCCCCGGCTGGCCGCATCAGGTCGACCTGAAGCTGAGCCTGCGCCTGGACGATCACCTGCACATCGGCCTGACCAGTCATAACCGTGGCACCGACACCGTGACCCTCAGCCAGGCATTGCACACCTACTTCGCCGTGAGCGATGTGCGCAACGTGCAGGTCGAGGGCCTGGACGGGCTTGCGTATATCGATACCGCTGACGGCTGGGCCACCCGGCAACAGGCTGGGCCGCTGCACTTCGGCGCCGAGACCGACCGCATCTACCTCGACACCCCCGCGCAGTTGCACATCGTCGATAACGACTGGCAGCGGCGCGTCCGGCTCAGCAGCGAAGGCTCCCACTCGACCGTGATCTGGAACCCCTGGACCGAACGTGCCAAAGCCTTCGACGACATGGCCGACGACGGCTGGCAGGGCATGCTGTGCATCGAGACGGCGAATGTGCTGGATGACGTGGTGGCGCTGGCGCCGGGCGAAAGCCACACCTTGGGCGTGAGCATCACCAGTAGCGCTTTGTAAACCCAATCAAAATGTGGGAGGGGGTGTTGCTCCCGATAGCAGGGGGTCAGTCAGCACATTTGTGACTGATAGACCGCTATCGGGAGCAAGCTCCCTCCCACATTGGTCGGTGTTGTGGTTTAGAGATCCGACTCCTTCACCACCCGCACCTTGCCCGCATCCAGCGCATACGCCGCATCGGCCAGGTCGTTATTGACCGTCTCCACCTTCAACGTGCCCGTGACCCACAGCGGCGTGTAGATATCATCCAGCTTCAACCCCTTGGGGTAACGCACCAGCACCAATTGGTTCGGCGGCGGTGGCGGCACGTGGATGCACGCGCCTGGGTACGGCACCAGGAAAAACAGGGTGCTGCGGCCCTTGGCGTCGGTTTCCAAGGGCACCGGGTAACCGCCGATGCGGATGTTCTTGCCGTTCATGGCGGCCACGGTCTTGGTGGAATACATCACCGCCGGCAACCCTTTGCTCTGCTTCAAGCCACCTTTGTCGGTAAAGGTGCCCTGGGCTTCGGGGGAGTTGTGGTCGATTTCCGGCATTTGTTCGAGGGCTTTCTGGTCCGACAGCGGCATCAGGTCGAGCCAGTCGGTTTCCGGCAGTTCGCCAGCATGAGCCAGGCCTGGGCCCAGCAGGAGAAACATCAAGAGGAGACGGCGCATGGAGGAGCTCGACAAGGTAAACAGTGCCGGCATTCTAGCCCTCTGCGCCTGCGCAGCGCAGAGGACTTTGTCGCTCGATTACTTCTTTTTGATCAGGCCGTAGATCACCAGCAGCACAATGGCGCCCAACAATGCGCCGATGAAGCCAGCGCCCTGGCCTGCCTGGTAGATACCCAGTGCCTGACCGCCGTAGGTGGCGGCAAGGGAGCCAGCGATACCCAGCAGGATGGTCATGATCCAGCCCATGCTGTCGTCGCCGGGCTTGAGGAAACGCGCCAGCAGGCCGACGATCAGGCCGATAAAGATGGTTCCGATGATACCCATGGCATTTCCCTCTGATTGAATGTGAGTCATGAAAAAGCCTAGCCAGGCTTTATCATCCTGCAATCAGAGAGACGGCGGCCGCCAATGGTTCCCGCCGTTCCCGGGATTATTGCTCGGCGATCAACGCTTCGACCTTGAGGATCTGCGCTTGCAGCGTCGCGCGGTCCTGGCAACGCAGGTTGGCGTGGCCGACCTTGCGCCCGGTCTTGAAAGCCTTGCCGTAGTGATGCAGGTGGCAGTCGTCGATGGCGATGACTTTTTCAACCGGCGGGACCACGCCGATGAAGTTGAGCATGGCGCTCTCGCCCACCTTGGCTGTGGAGCCCAGCGGTAAGCCCGCCACCGCGCGCAGGTGGTTCTCGAACTGGCTGCACTCGGCGCCTTCGGTGGTCCAGTGCCCGGAGTTGTGGACGCGCGGGGCGATTTCGTTGGCCTTCAGGCCACCGTCGACTTCAAAGAACTCGAACGCCATCACGCCGACATATTCCAGCTGCTTGAGCACACGGCTGGAATAGTCTTCGGCCAGGGCCTGCAACGGATGGTCGGTGCTGGCCACGGACAGTTTGAGAATGCCGTTGTCGTGGGTGTTGTGGACCAACGGGTAGAAGCGGGTCTCGCCATCGCGGGCACGCACGGCGATCAGCGAAACTTCGCCGGTGAACGGCACGAAGCCTTCCAACAGGCAGGCCACGCTGCCCAGTTCGGCGAAAGTGCCGACCACATCGGCAGCGGTGCGCAGGACTTTCTGGCCCTTGCCGTCGTAACCCAGGGTGCGGGTTTTCAGCACGGCCGGCAGGCCGATGCTGGCAACGGCGGCGTCCAGGTCCGCCTGGGACTGGATATCGGCGAAGGCCGGGGTCGGAATGCCCAGGTCCTTGAACATGCTCTTCTCGAACCAGCGATCACGGGCGATGCGCAAGGCTTCGGCGCTCGGGTAGACCGGCACGAACTGCGAGAGGAAGGCCACGGTTTCGGCCGGGACGCTTTCGAACTCGAAGGTCACCAGGTCGACTTCTTCGGCCAGTTGGCGCAGGTGGTCCGGGTCGCTGTAGTCAGCGCGCAGGTGTTCACCCAACGCGGCCGCACAGGCATCCGGCGCCGGGTCCAGGAAAGCGAAGTTCATCCCCAGCGGCGTTCCCGCCAGGGCCAGCATGCGACCCAGTTGGCCGCCACCGATTACACCGATTTTCATCGTCAACAACCTCAGGCGATACGTGGGTCTGGATTGTCCAGCACGCTGTCTGTCTGCTCAGCACGGAATTTTTTCAGCATCGCGTGGAACTGCGGGTGCTTGGCGCCCAGGATGCTGGCGGACAGCAAGGCGGCGTTGATTGCGCCGGCCTTGCCGATCGCCAGGGTCGCCACCGGGATACCGGCCGGCATCTGCACGATGGACAACAGCGAATCCACGCCCGAGAGCATCGACGACTGCACCGGCACGCCGAGTACCGGCAGGTGGGTCTTGGCCGCACACATGCCTGGCAGGTGCGCTGCACCGCCGGCACCGGCGATGATCACCTCGATGCCACGGGATTCTGCTTCATCGGCATACTGGAACAGCAAATCCGGGGTGCGGTGGGCAGAGACCACTTTCACTTCATACGGAATGCCGAGTTTTTCCAGCATATCGGCGGTGTGGCTAAGGGTGGACCAATCGGACTTGGAGCCCATGATCACGCCAACCAATGCACTCATCGTCGTGCCTCTTCTCTCTGGGCGCCCGCAGGCGCGTCAAAAAACAACAAGCCACGCGGGAAATCCGGCGTGGCTTGGTGTACGAAATTTGGCCGGTTGGACCGGCCGAAGGCCGCGCAGTATACCGTAATAACGCAGATAAACAGCCCCTGGAATGACCATCTGTCTAGCGGCGCAAACCGGCGGTTTTATTGACTTAAGAGTCAGCGAAAACCCCACAAAACCCCTTCCACAGTTAAGCGGTGCTGGACTCACGTATTCTGCGCGGCACCACCTTCCAGCTTGCGCCACAACAACCGCACGTTTGCCTTACGCACCAAGGCACAGCGGTACAAACGAATCTCCAACGGCACATGCCACTGCGGACCGCCGCAGACCACCAACTCACCCCGAGCCAACTCGGCACGCACGCTCAGTTGCGGCACCCAGGCGATGCCCAGGCCTTCCAGGGCCATGCTTTTGAGGCTGTCGGCCATCGCGGTTTCGTAAACCGTGGTGAAGCGCAGGGCACGTTGGCGCAACAGCAGGTTCACCGAACGCCCCAGAAATGCCCCGGCGCTGTAGGCCAGCAGCGGCACACTGCCTTCACCTTCCAGGTCGAACAGTGGCTTGCCCTCGGCATCGGCGGCGCACACCGGGAGCATTTCGGTATTGCCCAGGTGCAGTGACGGGAAGATCTCCGGGTCCATCTGCATCGCCGCGTCGGGGTCGTAGAACGCCAGCATCAAATCGCAGCCGCCTTCGCGCAGGGCATGCACGGCATCACCGACGTTGGTGGCGACCAGCCGGGTGGCAATGTTCAGGCCTTCGTTGCGCAACTGCGCGATCCAGCGCGGGAAGAAGCCCAGCGCCAGGGAGTGGGCCGCCGCCACTTGCATGACTTCGCCCTGCCCGCCTTCCAGATGGTGCAAATGGCGCAGTACTTCACCGAGCTGCTCGACCACCGTGCGTGCGGTCACCAGGAATAACTGCCCCGCCGCCGTCAATTCCACCGGCGTGCGCGAGCGGTTGACCAGGGTCAGGCCCAGCGCGGCTTCGAGGCTGCGGATACGTCGACTGAACGCCGGCTGGGTGACAAAGCGCCGCTCAGCAGCCTGGGAAAAGCTGCGCGTCGCCGCCAGGGCGCTGAAGTCTTCCAGCCATTTGCTCTCAAGGTTCATCAGTTCCTCCCACGGGTATGCACCATTTTGGCACACACGCCCGCCATGATAGCCGGGTCACACGCCTATTATGCCGTTTGTGCATAGGCCAGTGTTTAACAGCATTGGCCCAAAAACTTCCACAAGCCTAGCATTCACAGCGTTCCGGCCAGTTCCGGGTCCATATCGAGATGATTTCCGTCATGTCCTCCGCTGCATCATTCCGCACAGAAAAAGACCTGCTTGGCGTACTCGAAGTACCTGCCCAAGCGTATTACGGCATCCAGACCCTGCGAGCGGTGAATAACTTCCGCCTCTCGGGCGTTCCGATTTCGCATTACCCGAAATTGGTGGTCGGCCTGGCAATGGTCAAGCAAGCCGCCGCTGACGCCAACCGCGAGTTGGGCCAGCTCAGCGAAGCCAAGCACGCTGCAATCAGCGAAGCCTGTGCCCGCCTGATCCGCGGCGACTTTCACGAAGAATTCGTGGTGGACATGATTCAAGGCGGCGCTGGCACTTCAACCAACATGAATGCCAACGAAGTCATCGCCAACATCGCGTTGGAGGCCATGGGCCACAACAAGGGCGAGTACCAGTACCTGCACCCGAACAACGACGTGAACATGGCGCAGTCGACCAACGACGCCTACCCGACCGCGATCCGCCTGGGTCTGCTGTTGGGCCATGACGCGCTGCTGGCCAGCCTCGACAGCCTGATCCAGGCGTTCGCCGCCAAGGGTGTCGAGTTCAACCATGTACTGAAAATGGGCCGCACCCAGTTGCAAGACGCCGTGCCGATGACCCTCGGCCAGGAATTCCGCGCCTTTGCCACCACCCTCAACGAAGACCTGGCCCGCCTGAAAACCCTGGCGCCGGAGCTGTTGACCGAAGTGAACCTGGGCGGCACCGCCATCGGCACCGGCATCAACGCCGACCCGCGCTACCAGGCCCTGGCCGTACAACGCCTGGCCACCATCAGCGGCCAGCCGCTGGTGCCGGCGGCGGACTTGATCGAAGCCACCTCCGACATGGGCGCCTTCGTATTGTTCTCCGGCATGCTCAAGCGTACCGCGGTGAAGCTGTCGAAGATCTGCAACGACCTGCGCCTGCTGTCCAGCGGCCCACGTACCGGCATCAACGAGATCAACCTGCCGGCCCGCCAGCCTGGCAGCTCGATCATGCCCGGCAAGGTCAACCCGGTGATCCCGGAAGCCGTCAACCAAGTGGCCTTCCAAGTGATCGGCAACGACCTGGCCCTGACCATGGCAGCCGAAGGCGGCCAACTGCAGTTGAACGTGATGGAACCGTTGATCGCCTTCAAGATCTTCGACTCGATCCGCCTGCTGCAACGGGCCATGGACATGCTGCGCGAGCACTGCATCGTCGGCATCACCGCCAACGAAGCCCGCTGCCGTGAGCTGGTGGAGCACTCCATCGGCCTGGTCACCGCGCTGAACCCGTACATCGGCTATGAAAACGCCACCCGCATCGCGCGTATCGCCCTCGAAAGCGGCCGCGGCGTGCTGGAACTGGTGCGCGAAGAAGGCTTGCTCGACGACGCCATGCTCGACGACATCCTGCGCCCCGAAAACATGATTGCTCCACGTTTGGTCCCGCTGAAGGCCTAAGCGTTTGTTGCACCGCTCACCAGGTTGAGGGACTAGACACCTCTCACCTTTTGAGGGCCTGAAGGCTCGTTCTTCAGGCCCTTTTTTTGTCTCAAGGTTGTGAAATGACGCCCATAAAAATTCCAATATCGCCCCTGCCCGCCACGCCCTGGCTGAAACCTTTAATCAGCCCAGGCAGACGGATCACGTTCGCCTAGGTATAGTGCCGCCCCTCTTCGCGTCAGCGGCCATCGGTAACGAGGCCCGGACACACGCGAAAACGCATGAATAACAACACCCGCAAAAGGATCCGGTCGAACCGTCGCGCACTGCCTGGTGCCAAGTGACAGCGTCGAACCGTCCTGCGTTTGCCATTAGAAAAATCAGCGAGGAACACTCCATGCTCGAAGTCATCAACGACTTCCTCTCAGGGAAAGTACTGATCGTGCTCATTGTCGGGCTCGGCGGTTATTTCACGATCCGCTCGCGTTTCGTTCAGTTGCGTCACTTTTTCCACATGTTTTCGGTGTTTCGCGACAGCCTGAAAAACAGCTCCGACCAGCTCAGTTCGTTCCAGGCGCTGATGCTCAGCCTGGCCGGCCGCGTCGGTGCCGGTAACATCGCCGGTGTCGGCATTGCCGTGACCCTGGGCGGCCCCGGTGCCGTGTTCTGGATGTGGGTCACCGCGTTGGTGGGCATGTCCTCGAGCTTTATCGAGTGCTCCCTGGGCCAGTTGTACAAGCGCACCGACGCCGAAGGCACCTTCCGCGGCGGCCCGGCTTATTACATCCAGCACGGCCTGCACAAGCGCTGGCTGGGCATGGTGATGGCGTTCCTGCTGCTGGTGACTTTCGGTTTTGCCTTCAACGGCCTGCAAGCCCATGCCGTGACGCATTCGCTGAACAACGCCTTCGGCCTCGACACCACCTACACCGGCCTGGCCCTGGCGGCATTACTGGGCCTGGTGTTCATCGGCGGGATCAAGCGGATCGCCTCGATCGCCGACCTGCTGGTGCCGGTCAAGACCCTGGTCTACATCGCCGTGACCCTCTACGTGATCGTGCTGCAATTCGACCATGTGCCGGCCATGCTCGCGACCATCGTCAAGAGCGCGTTCGGCCTCGACCAGGCCTTCGGCGGCCTGGTGGGCAGTGCGATCATCATGGGTGTGAAGCGCGGCGTATTCGCCAACGAAGCCGGTTTGGGCAGTGCGCCTAACGTGGCGGCGGTCGCGTCGGTGGAACATCCGATCGCCCAAGGCGTGGTGCAAGCGTTCAGCGTGTTCCTCGACACCTTCGTGATCTGCACCTGCACCGCCTTGCTGATCCTGCTCTCCGGTTTCTACACCCCGGGCTTTGAAGGCGACGGCATTGCCCTGACCCAGAACTCCCTGGCGGCCGTGGTCGGCGACTGGGGCCGGATGTTCATCTCGGTGGCCCTGGCGTTGTTCGTGTTCACCTCGATCATGTACAACTACTACCTCGGCGAGAGCAACCTGCGCTTCCTGGTCGGCAACAACCGCAAGGTGCTGATGGGCTACCGCGCGTTGGTGCTGGTGCTGATTTTCTGGGGTTCGATCGAGAACCTGAGCACCGTGTTCGCCTTCGCCGACATCACCATGACGATGCTCGCGTTCGTCAACCTGTTCGCCCTGGCGTTCCTGTTCAAGATCGCCATGCGTATCCTGAATGACTACGACAACCAGCGCGCGGCGGGGATCAAAACCCCGGTGTTCGACTCCAGCCAGTTCCCCGACCTGGACCTGGACCGCAAGGCCTGGCCGGCCAACCCGGTGAAACCGGAGCCTGCCGCTAAAGCGCCTGCTGAATCGATCGCACTGTCGCAACGCTAAGCGCAGATGACACGCCGCCTGGCCTTGGGCATGCTCTGGGCTTGGCGGCGTTTTTCGTTCAGGAGATTTTCGATGCAAGCAGCTAACAACGTCATGGTGCTCTACACCGGCGGCACCATCGGCATGCAAGCCAGTGCCAACGGCCTGACCCCCGCATCCGGTTTCGAAGCCCGCATGCGCGAACAGCTCGCCAACCAGCCAGTGCCTACATGGCGCTTCCGGGAAATGTCGCCGCTGATCGACAGCGCCAACATGACCCCGGCCTACTGGCAGCGCCTGCGCACTGCCGTGGTCGAAGCCGTGGACGACGGTTGCGACGCGGTGCTGATCCTGCACGGCACCGACACCTTGGCCTACAGCGCAGCCGCCATGAGCTTCCAACTGCTGGGCCTGCCGGCGCCGGTGCTGTTCACCGGCTCCATGCTCCCGGCCGGCGTACCCGACAGCGATGCCTGGGAAAACGTCAGCGGTGCGCTGCTGGCCCTGGGCCAAGGCCTGGCGCCGGGTGTGCAGTTGTACTTCCACGGCACGCTGATGGCGCCGACACGCTGCGCGAAAGTCCGCAGCTTCGGGCGTCACCCGTTCGCCGCGTTGCAACGCCAGGGCGGCGTGGCCCGCGCCGCGTCGATTCCTGCAGCGCTGGACTACCGTCAGCCCAAGGCCCTGGCCAATGTCGGCGTGCTGCCGTTGGTGCCGGGTATCGGCGCGCCCCAACTGGACGGTTTGATCGGCAGCGGCCTGCAGGCGTTGATCCTGGAATGCTTCGGCAGCGGTACCGGGCCCAGCGACGACCCCGAGTTCCTCGCCAGCCTCCAGCGCGCGCAGGCGCAAGGCGTGGTCGTGGTCGCGATCACCCAATGCCATGAGGGCGGCGTGGAACTGGACGTGTACGAAGCCGGCAGCCGTTTGCGTGCAGCGGGCGTGCTGTCCGGTGGTGGCATGACCCGTGAAGCGGCGTTCGGTAAGTTGCAGGCCCTGCTCGGTGCCGGCCTCGCGACCAGCGAAGTGCGCCGCCTGGTGGAACTGGACCTGTGCGGTGAACTGGCCTGAATCGCACAGCCAAACCCGCATAAAAACCCCCAGCCAACTAAATAGTTAGTCTCCTCCCTGCCTTGCCGCTTTCTAGCATGCCGAAGCTGTTCTTCCGGCAGCGTCCATGAAATGGCAAGGCAGGAACCCATGAGCCAACAAACCTCCACCCTTCGTTACAACCCCTCCGATACGCTGGTCACCCAACTCTGCGTCGGCCCCGCCTTCCGGGAAGCCGCCAGCGCGCTGTTACGCCGCTCGTTGCAAGAACTCTACCCGGACCTGGGCATCGACCCGGACATCGCCATGGTCGGCACGCCGACATGGGGCATTGTCGACGATGAAATCGTCGCCGGCCCCACCGCGCACCAAACCCTCACTGACATCCTCACCAATCAGGCCATCTCAGGTGAACCCGCGCTCTACATCGAAGGCGCGCACTACCTTATCCAGCCAAAAAACCAGCAACCCACCGCGCACCTGCCGGTACGCATCACGCAGATCGCCACCCTGATCAACCTGCTGGCGCCAGTGATGCTCACCGCCTACCAGGAACAACAAGTGGCGTTCTGGAACTCCAGCAACGGCACCTCCGGCCCCCACTGGCAAGCCTTGTCCAGCACGCTGCGCTCGGTGTGGAACGTGACCCGCGTCGACGGCTGGGACGAACAGGACTGCGCCATGGCCCGCACGCTGTACGCCGCGCCGGAACTGACACGCCGCCAGAGCGACGATGCATTCGCCTGCCGCGCCTACCTGGTGGACGTCGATCAGATCGACGGCGCGACCGTCACCCACCTGGGCCTGCTGTCGATTGCCGTACTGATCGGCAACCACGACGGCGAGACGCTTATCCTCACGTACTCCCTGTTCAACGGCTACGAGAAATTCGCCACGCTGGAGCAACTGGGCCAGAGCTTGCCCGGCTACGTAGGTCGCCATGCACCCACTGACATCCAATGGCGACTGTTCGAACCCACCGGGCATTTTTTCGATCACCAGGCTTGCACGCTGATTGCCCAACAGCTTGCGTTCATCGGGCAGCTCGACACTCAGCAACTGCGGCGCACCGCCCCCAGCGAATCCTCACTCAACCTGCCACCGGCCACCCAAGAGCTGGTCGGCGAAAAGCAACCCGACCTCAAACCCTACCTCGACGCACTCCCGTCCTGGCTGACGTCCGCCTCCACCACCGACCTGAGTCTCTACGCACGCTACCTGAAAGACCTCGCCGCGCTGCACAGCCTCAACGCGGGCAAGTCCTACGACGATGACATCCCGCACATCCAGACCTACGCGCTCGACAGACTGCGCGCCGAAATGCTCAAGGACCACACCGACGCGGCGAACCTGCGTCTGGAGAACATCGAGATTCAGGTACGCAGCCCGATTGTGTGGGGCAGTTTCACCCTGCCGGGCAAGGTCGACACCACCACCTTCAGCCTGGCCGACCTGGCCCTGCAAAACCTGATCGGCCTGCCCCTAGGCGACAAAAGCGTGCGCTTGCGCAACAGCAGCACCGTGCCGGCGTGGCTGACCATGGCATACATCGAAACGCTGATCCGCAAGGTGGACGTCGGCCAACACTACCCGGCCCTGGCCAAAAGCAAGTTGCTCGACAACCCGCTCGAATCCAGCCGCCGACGCGCCCTGTACAGCAGCCATTTGCGCATCCAACTGCCGCTGCAAGCCTTGCAATACAAGATGAGCCGACACGCCGGGATCGACGAACTGGGGTATCGCTATGTCGCTGCCGTGCTGGCGCCAGAGGCAGCGGACCGTCAGGTCGACGGGCAAGCCATCGTTCTTCGTCCCCTGGCCTTCCTGCCGAAAAACCGCAGCGCCGACACGCAAGACGTGGTGAGCAACATGTTTGTGATTGGCCCCCAGGACACGAACGCCGGGCCCTGCCTGTTGTATCGCCCGATGGCGGAATTACAACTGCTGCAATATCCGTCACCGGCCGACCTGCTGTATGCGATCCGCCAATCACGCCACCTGCGCGACTCGGTCCTGGCCTGGCTGCCGGACAATGTGCGCGACGACTACGCACGCTACGCATTCCCTGGCGAACTGCCGTCGCCCTGGGCAGTCGTGACGTTGCTGGTGGACCCGGTCAAACTCGTGATGATGAGCGGGCCCATGGACCTGGGCATGCAAGCGCTCAGCGGCGAGCTGCCCGACGAACTGTTCAAGGCCAACGCCAACGCGCTGATCACGCTGGCCGACCGTCAGTCGGCGTCGAATGCCGAAAGTCGCTGGGCTTCGTTCAAGCAGGCGGGCTGGCTGATATTCAACGCAGCCCTGCCGTTCCTGGGCCGCACCGTGAACACCGCCGCCTGGATCTGGCAGATCCTGGATCAGGTGCAAGCGGTCGTCGACGCGCAACAGCAGAAGGACAAACCGGCCGAATGGTCCGCCCTGGCCGGGCTGTTGCTCAACCTGGGCATGGTGTTGACCCTGCACATCGCCAGCCGCGAAGCGCCGTCAGCCCCCGCCTTGAGCAAGGACGAGCCGGCACCGAAACCTGCCGCCAGGCCCGAGGTGATCGCCAAGCCCGTGACAGTCAAACAATTGGCCAACCTTTCGGCAGTTGAGCTGCCAGGCAATCACCCGCATGCACTGCACACCCTGGCCGCGATCAACCGCAGCCCCAGCGACCTGGGCAGCCTGCTGGACAGTTTCAAGGTCGAAAAGCCGAAGGTGCGCAACAAAGCCTCATCGCGCATCGGCCCTCATCGCCACCTCTATCCGCTGCTCGATAAATGGTACGCACAGGTCGGCGAACGCTGGTTCGAAGTGACGGTGGATGAGAATGACGAAGTGCAGATCACCGATCCCCAACAACCCGCGCGCAACGGTCCCTTTCTGATCGGCAATCTCAAGGGCGAGTGGTTCATCGACACCCGGCTGCGCCTGCGTGGCGGCGGTTCAAGAAGCCGGGAGCGCAAAGCCCGGGCGCAAGCCGAACGTCAGGCCAGCCAACTGCGCAGGCAGATCACCGCCTTCGAGCAACAGAAAAAGACCGCCCAGGACACCCTGGAAAAGACTTATCAGGCACTGGTTGACGCGCCGCCCACCTCGGCCCAGGCCGCGCAAAGGGCTTACCTCGATCAACTGGAGGCCCAACGCACAGACTACGAGACCGCCCTGAAAAACCTGAAAGAATTGAATGTACTTGCCCCCACGCCGGACTACCTGCACAGCGCCGTGGGGTATCTCAAGGCTCAGTTGAGCCTGAGCTGGGCCGGGCTCAACGAAGTGCTCAAGGCCTTTACGCCCAAACTCCGTACAATCCTCGACCACATCGCGAAGCAGGCCGCCGACGCACGCGTGCGCAACATCCCCGACGCACTGCAAATGAACGCAATACTGCACGGCATGATCGAGCGCCTGGACTACTTCGAAACGCGGTTCAACGAACTGCGTGACCTGCCCGGCGAAGGCCTGCGCCTGATCAAGAACACCAAAAGCCTGCTGCCTGCCTACAGCAGCGGCGACCTCAAGGCGTTGCAAGTCACCTTGGCCCGCAACCTGTGCCTGCGCGAAACCACCACCCTCAGCGCACCACTGGCATGGGCCGCCATCGACCATATTGTCGACGCCTGCGACATCGCCATCCAGGCCCTGCGCGACACCCTGCGCGAGCGCAGTGACAAGCGCATCGACGAACAGATCGAGACCCTGAGCAGCCTGATCGAACAGTTCACGGTGCTGGGCGAGCGCCTGCAGGACTTTCCCACGGAATTCCCCAGCGTCTCCCTGACGGAACCGTTGACCCGCCTGCGCGAGCAACTCGGCGAGTACACCAAACGCGCCAGCACCCATCTTGCGCAAATGGCCGACCGACGCACCGCGCTGAGAGCCACCCCCAGCCCGCCGCCCGTCCCGCCACACCCGCAGAAAAAATTCATCCGCACCCGTTACCACGGCATGGTCGTCGGTGAGCCGCAGGTGTCCGCCACAGGCCTGGACACCGGGCTGGTGGATGTTCGCTCGCCCCTGTCCAACACCGTGGTGGCCACGTTTCACGAGAAACCGGACGGTTTTTGGGTGCAACGGGCCAGGAGCGAACAAACGGTGAACACGCCCATCGACCTGCAAACCAGCGTGGACGCCGGCCAGAACCTGCTCGACGGCCTACCGGACTTCAAACAACGGATCACCGGCCTGGCCAGCCAAGCCCAACGCACGCCCATCGGCATCGAATACTTGTACCATCAACACGCCCAGCGTCTGGAGCAAGCCACGCGCAGTATCGAGCAAGCCCTGAGCCAGAAGAACCTCGCGCAAGGCGACGTGGCCCTGGCCAGCACCGTCAAAAAGACCCTCAGCGACGCCACCACAGCCCTCTATCAACAATCCGTAGACAATGTGCTGAGGATGACCCAACAGCACCCGCCGACACCCTCCGGCGTGCAATGGCTGAAGGCCCGCAACGCGATAAGCATCAAAAAAACCATCAGCCGCCGACGCATCAAATCCGCCCGGCCGGATTACCTGGACGAATACACCATCACCGACCGCAGCACCCATAAGGTGCTGTGGTATGCACACTTCCACTACTCGACCGACTGGACCACGCCCAGGGCGTTTATCAACGCGCGCCTCAAGACACCGCAGGAACACAGCCTGGGCGCGGCAGCCGACACCACCAAAGACCTGAGCAGCGCACAACGCGTGGCATTCCACCGCAGCGAGATCAACGAGAGTCAGGCCAGTACGCTGTTTTTCAACCTGGCCTGACACACGGCCGACGGCACACAACTTGCTCTTTCACCATACCTGACACGTTGGAGCCGTCGATGCTGCACGCTCATCTCACTACCCTCAACGCGGTGTCGCTGGTGCTCGACACCTTCAAGGCCCAAGGGCTGCCCAGCGAGGCCTTGCTCGCGGGCAGCGGCATCTGCGCGGCGGACTTGAGCCGCGCCGACACGCGTATTACCACCAATCAGGAAATGCGCGTATGCGCCAATGCCGTGGCCCTGCGCCGGGATGTCGGCCTGGTGCTGGGCCGCCAGATGCATGTATCGGCCTACGGCATGCTCGGTTACGCGCTGCTGACGAGTGCCACCTTCGGTGACGCTTTGCGCCTGGCGCTGCGTTATCCGGCGCTGCTGGGAACACTTTTCAAGCTGAGCCTGGAGGCGGACGGCGAGCGCATCTGGTTTACCGCCGCCGACTATCGCGAAACCCCGGCCATGCAGATGTTCAACGTCGAACTGTGCCTGGCCTCGCTGAAGGTGATCTGCGACGACCTGCTCGGCCAGCCGCTGGCGCTGCTTGGCGCACGTTTTGAATACAGCGCGCCGGATTATCGCGCGCGCTACAGCGAGTGTTTCGCCTGCCCGCTGCAGTTCGACGCCGGCACCAACGCCTTCGCCTTCGACAAGCGCTGGCTGGACCAGCCCCTGCCCCTGGCCGACGCCGTGACCCACCAGGCCATGGCCGAGCGGTGCCGCAAACAGAACCTGGAGTTCACCGGCCGCCAGGCGTGGCTGGGCAGAATCCGCCAGTTGCTCACCAGCCAACTCGGCGCCGCGCCGGGGATCGAAGGCCTGGCCGCACAGATGAACTGCTCGCCGCGCACCCTGCGCCGCCACTTGCACGACCTGGGGTGCAGTTATCAGGAACTGCTTGACGAACTGCGCTTCGAACGCGCCAAACAATGGCTGGCGGCGGATGAACTGCCGATCTACCGCATCGCCGAGCAACTGGGTTTCAGCGAAACCGCCAGCTTCCGGCATGCCTTTGTGCGCTGGAGCGGCGTGGCGCCGAGCCAATTTCGTGCATGACGCCCCATTGATGGGCGAATTGCGGACACATAATTTGGCCCGATTTATCCCCTTTTGGCCGCTCCTGCCGTTCTCATAAAGCGCCCCGCCCGCAAGACTGCAGGCACCGATACCGCCTGCGGAGAACAACAAAATGCTGACGATCTACTCGGACGATCACCACCTGCACCACGGCCGTTGTGAACTGATGGACGGGCAACTGATGCCCTGCTTCGAAATGCCCTCGCGCGCCGACCACGTACTGCAACGGGTCAAAGCCCGTGGGCTGGGCCCGGTCCTTGCCCCGCAGGACTTTGGCCTGGCGCCGCTGCAACGTGTCCACAGCCGCGACTACCTGGACTTCTTCAAAGGTGCCTGGCAACGCTGGACCGCATTCGGCGAGGACGGCGACCTGTTGCCCTACACCTGGCCCGCCCGCACCTTGCGCCGCGTGCTGCCCACCAGCCTGCACGGCCAGCTCGGTTACTACAGCTTCGACGGCGGCGCGCCGATTACCGCCGGCACCTGGCAAGCGGCCTACAGCGCCGCCCAGGTCGCGTTGACCGCACAGCAAGCGATCCAGCGCGGCGCCCACTGTGCGTTCGCGCTGTGTCGCCCGCCGGGGCACCACGCCGCCAGCGACTTGATGGGCGGTTATTGCTACCTCAACAACGCCGCCATCGCCGCCCAGGCGTTTCTCGACCAGGGCCATCGCAAGGTGGCGATCCTCGACGTGGACTACCACCACGGCAATGGCACTCAATCGATCTTCTACGCACGCAACGACGTGCTCTTTACCTCGATCCATGGGCATCCGGAGGCGGAGTTCCCGTTTTTCCTGGGCTACGCCGATGAGCAGGGAGAAGGCGCCGGGGAAGGCTTCAACTTCAACTACCCGTTGCCGGCCGGTTCCGGGTGGGCGCGCTGGAGCGCGGCGCTTGACGAGGCGTGCAGGGAAATCGAGCGCTATGACGCCGACATCGTCGTCGTGTCGCTGGGTGTGGACACGTTCAAGGACGACCCGATCTCGCAGTTCAAGCTCGACAGCCCGGACTACCTGGCCATGGGCGCACGCATCGCGCGCCTGGGCAAACCCACGCTGTTTGTGATGGAAGGCGGCTACGCCGTGGCAGAAATCGGCATCAACGCCGTCAACGTTCTAGAAGGTTTTGAGGGGTCCATCCAATGAACATGCTCAAGTCGCTCTTCCTCTGCGCCGCCGTTCTCGGTGGCGCGGCCCATGCCGAAGAGAAAACCCTGCGGGTCTACAACTGGTTCGACTACATCACGCCCAAGGCGCTGGAAGACTTCAAGGCGCAGAACCCCGACGTCAAACTGGTGTACGACATCTTCGACACCAACGAAGCCCTGGAAGCCAAGCTGCTCACCGGCAACTCCGGGTATGACGTGGTGGTGCCGTCCAACGTGTTCCTCGCCAAGCAGATCGAAGCCGGGGTATTTCAGCCCCTGGACCGCAGCCGACTGCCGAACTGGAACCACCTCGATCCCAAGCTGATGAAGCTGCTCGAGGCCAACGACCCCGGCAACAAGTTCGCCGTGCCCTACATGTACGGCACCATCCTGATCGGCTTCAACCCCGACAAGGTCAAGGCCGCGCTGGGTGCCGATGCGCCGGTGGACAGCTGGGACCTGATCTTCAAGGAAGAAAACATCAGCAAGCTCAAGCAGTGTGGCGTCGCGCTGCTCGATTCGCCGTCCGAGATCCTGCCGCTGGCCCTGCAGCACCTGGGCCTGGACCCCAACAGCAGCAACCCCAAGGACTATGAAAAAGCCGAAGCGCTGCTGATGAAAGTCCGTCCGTACATCACCTACTTCCACTCCTCCAAGTACATGGCCGATATCGCCAACGGTGACATCTGCGTGGCCGTCGGTTATTCCGGCAGCTTCTCCCAGGCCGCCAACCGCGCCAAGGAAGCCAAGAACGGCGTGATCGTGGACATGCGCCTGCCCAAGGAAGGCGCGCCGATCTGGTTCGACATGCTCGCCCTGCCCAAAGGCGCGAAAAACCCGCAGGACGCCTACACCTTCATCAACTACCTGCTGCAACCGCAGGTGATCGCGCCGATCAGCGACTTCGTCGGTTACCCCAACCCGAACAAAGACGCGACGGAACTGGTTGACCCAGCGATCCGCCACAACCCCAACCTGTACCCCACCGAGGCGGCGATGGCCACGCTGTATACCCTCAAACCCCTGGGCCGCGACGCCGAGCGCGCCCGGACGCGGGCGTGGACCAAGATCAAGTCGGGGACATAGAGGCCGCCCGCTATCTAACTACCACCTCCGGACGGGCACGCGCCCTAACGTGGTCGAGGTCCTGGGTTGCCGTCGGCAACCCGCCTCACCTCGCCCGTCAGGAGCCCGCCCTTGCCCTCATCGCCTCCCAGTGCCAACGACCTGTTGACTCAACTGACCACCGGCCCCTCCTTGCGCGAAGTCGCGGCCGCCACCCTGCGCTCGAGCTTGCGCGAGCTGTACCCGGATCTCGACATCGACCCCGACCTGACCCTTCTGGTGACGCCGCACTGGCAGATCACCGCCGAGGCGATCCTGCCCGGAGCCCCGCGATTTCAAACACTGACCGGCGCGTTGTGCCGCAGTGCAACATCCGGCGCACCTGTCACCTGGCTCGACAGCGAGCACTACCTGATCTATCAATCCGCCACCGGGCCGAACGTGCATCTGCCGGTCAAGGTGGACTCCGTCGGCCGCCTGATCAATGAGCTGGCACCGTTGCTGTGCGTCGCGTACCAAGAGCAGCAACTCGCGTTCTGGAATGCCGGCAACCACCCGAACGGCCCACGCTGGCGCACCTTTGCCAACGCCTTGCGCGCGATCTGGAATGTCGACAGCGTGGAGGGTTGGGACGAGGATGAATGCAACGTTGCCAGGGCGGTTTTTCACACGCCGGATTACGCCCAGCGCTTGCCCCAGGACAAATACGCGACCAAGGCTTATCTGATCGACGTCGACCTGGAATACGCCACACAGGTCAAACACCTCAACCTGTCGGCATTGGCGGTACTGGTCGGGCGCCTCGGCGAGCGCGACATCATCCTCAGCTATTCGATCGCCGACGGTTACGCCGCCTTCAAGAGCCTGCAAGCGCTTGGCGACGCCCTGAGCATTCAAGTGGCCACTCCACAGGCGACCAAGCTCCACTGGCGACTCTTCCAACCCTCAGGGGACTTTTTCGAGCAGCAGGCCTGTGCGTTTATTTCCCTGCAGATTCAGGCAATCGGCGCAATCGCGTTCAACAGCGGTGAGCTGATCCCGACCATGGCGCACGACAAGCCAGGCAGCGAAATCGCCCCCCGCGCCCCGCTGAATCAAGACCGAATCGGCTGGGTACATCGTGCCTTGCCCGACTGGATACTCACCGCGTCCTCGTCGGATCAGGCCACCTACGGGCGCTACATGATGGACCTCGCGGCCCTGCACCTGCGGCACGCGGGTAAAGCCTTTGATGACGGGATCAAGCACATCGGCGATTTTGCCCTGGATGCGATCCACACCCTGATGGTCAAGGACCACCCCGGCGTGGCCCGCACGACGCTCGACAGCGTGCGGATCAGCGTCACCAGCGTGCAAGCCTGGGGCACCCTGATCGTGCCGGGAAACACCCAGACCCAAACCTTTACCCTGGCCGAGTTGGCCCTGGAAAACCTGATAGCCCTGCCCTTGGGCAACAAAACCGTCGGTTATGAAAACGGCAGCGCGGTGCCCGCCTGGATGACGGCGGCCTACCTGGAGCACTTGATTACCCAGGCGAACGTCGGCATGCACTATCCGGCCCTGGTCAAACGCACGCTGCTTGACGACGCTGCCGAGTCCCTGCGAAGGCAACGTCTCTACACCGCTCAATTACGCCTGCAACTGCCGCTACTGGCGTTGCAGTACAAAGTACGAGGTGTCCACGACCTGAGCGAACAGGGCTATCGCTATGTCTGCGCGGCGATGCATCCAGACAGCGCAGCCCGTGTGGTCGACGGCGCGGCGGTGGTCATCCGCCGCTTGTCCCTGCTCCCCAAACGCCGTCTGGGCTCGGCCGTCGACGTCGTCGGCAACATGTTCGTCATTGGCCCTCAAGACCCGAAAAAAGGTCCTTGCCTGCTCTATCGCCCGCTGTCCAACCAACCGTTGATGCAGTTCCCGTCACCGACCAACCTGCTGTACGCGATCAAACAAGACACGCCATTGCGCCAATCGGTCCTGGCTTGGCTGCCCGATAAGGTGCGAACGGCTTACGCGCAGTTTGTGTTTCCCGGCAGCCTGCCCTCGCCGTGGGTATTTACCAGTGTGCTGAGCGACCCGCTGAATGCACTGGTGATGACCGGCCCCGTCGAACTGGGGCGGGAAGTGCTGCCAAACGACGACTTCGCCACACTGTTCCGAGCCAACGCCGACGCGCTGGTCACCCTGGCCGACCGCCAATCGGTGTCCAATGCCGAGGCGCGCTGGGAGAGTTTCAAGCACGCCGGGTGGCTGATGTTCAATACCGTGCTGCCGTTCATGGGCCGCGCCGCGGGCGCCGCGACCTGGATCTGGCAATTGATGGATGACCTGCAACAGATGGTCGACACCAATGAGGTCGGTGACCGTTCCGCCGGGCTCTCGGCGCTGGTGGATATCTTGCTGACGCTCGGCATGGTGTTAACGACGCATGTCGCCACGGCGCATCGGCCCGAGTCGTCCATCGGGAAGCCCGCCAAGCCGCGCGCATTGCCGCCGCCGGAGGTCAAGGTAGAGGTCGTCCAAAAGCCGGATATCGCGACGGCAGAGCTGCCCGTCGACCACGAACACACCCTGCACATCAGTGGCGCCCTGAACCGCAGCGCGCAGAACCTGGGCACGTTCCTCGACAGTTTTGCGCAGGCCAAGCCCGATCAATTGGGTACGCAACAGACCGTGGAAGGCCCCCATCAGCATCTCTATGCCAAAGCCTCACACTGGTACGCCCCGGTGGGTACACGATGGTTTGAAGTGACGGTCGACGAAAACAACACCGTGTTGATCATCGATCCGCGCCAACCAGGCCGGCGCGGCCCGCCGCTGATCGCCAATCGCCTGGGGCAATGGTTCGTCGACACGCGCTTGCGCCTACGCGCAGGCGGCCTGCGCAGCCGGCGCAAAAAAGGCGAAGCCCTCAGGCCGCCGAAAATCACCGATTTACGCCGGCAACTGGCAACCTTCGACAGCGAGCAGGCCCAGCGCCAGCAAGGTCTTGAAGCCTTGCAAGGCGCCATCGACCGCACGGCGGGTGACGCCAAAGCCGCGGCCAGAACCACCTTTCTCGAACAGGTGGATACGCGTCTCAAAGAATTCGACGTACCGATTTCCCAGCTCAAATCCCTGAATATTCTCGACACGGTGCCCAACTATCAGGACGCCATGGTCGGCTACCTGGAACATCAGCTGTTTCTGGCGCGCTCCGCCATCAGCGAACAACAGATCCCGTTTCGCGAACGACTGGAAGCCATACAGGGCCACCTCGACATCGAGGGCGTTGAAGAAGAAGCCTTGCCCACCGTTCACTACCGCAACATGTATACCGCGACACACGCCATGGCGGAGCGCCTGGACTACCTTCAGGCACGCTTCAAGGAGGCTCGTGCCCTGGGTGCGCGCGGGGTCAGGCTGATCCAGCAGCATGAGCCGCACCTGCCCGCTTATGCCCTTGATGATCTCAAGGCGTTCAAGATTACCCTGGGCCACTTCCTGTGCGTGGCCGAAGGCGCATCGGCCACACGCGCCGACGCCAGGGAAGCCTTGCGCCGTATCGTCGATGTGGCGGAGCTGGCGGTCCAAAGTTTCAGAGAGGCCGCACAACCGCGCAACATGGTGCCGCCGGAGCAGTTGATCGAAACCCTGGACAGCCTGATGGATCAGTTTTCCAGGGTTGACCAGAACCTGGTGGATCTGCCGGCCGAGTTTCCCAATGACCTCAACAAGCCCGACCTGGAAAACCTGCGCAAGCAAGTGGACGAGTTCGCTCGGCTCGCAGAGAAACAACTGACAACCCTGCTTCGCGAACGCAGAGCCATGGAGCCCACCGCGGGCCCGTCGCGCACCGTCCCCAGGGCGAAGAAAAAATACATCAAGACGCGTTTCAAGGGGATGGTGGTCGGCGAAGAGCGTGAAAGCCCCGACGAAGACGGCAAGACGCTGGTCGACGTAAAGGAACCCCTGACCGGCAAAGTGATTGCAACCTTCCATGAGAAGGAGCCGGGGGTTTGGGTCGAACGCGAGCTGACGCCCAAGCCCGCTTCCCGCAGCCAGGCGCGTAACCTGGCAAACAGCATCAGCGACGGTCAGGCGCTGGTCGATGGGGTCGAAGCCTTTATCGCCAACAAGGAAGCCTGGGCGAAGGAAACCCGGCAACTGCCGGTGGAAATCGAAGAGCGCTTCCACCAGCACGCCAAAAAACTGCAACGGGCCAACCAGGATATCGAAGAGGCGTTGACCTCCAGCAACCAGACCGAAAGCGCCTCGCCGTCAGCTGCGTTGACTAACCGCCGCCTTGATGAGGCGATCACCCAGCTTTACCGGGAAGGCAAACGGATCAAGCTCGAGGTGCTCAAGCGCCGACCACCGGAGGCGGCGCACGTCGAATTGCTGTTGCGCGAGGGCGCCGTCACGGTAGACCCGCCTGTCGGCGCCCGCACCCGACTCAGGGGGCGCGACAAGGGTTTCCTGCAGGAGTATGCGGTGGTGGACGTCAACACGAACCGTCCGTTGTGGTACGCACACTTTCACTACCCCACCCTCACCGGGCCGGAGGAAGCCTACACCGCCGCCCATCTGAAAAACCGCCAACAGCGCCTGATGGGCGGCCGGTTCGAACCCTTGAGCGACATCGCCGTGTACCGCAGTGAAATCGGTCTGCATCTGGCCCGCTCGCTGTTCCTGAAAGCCAAGCCTCAGCCCTCAGCCTGACCGGTCCAGGCCTGGCGCAACCGCGCGAGCGCCTGACGGATCGCCGCCTCGGGCACTGCGGCGAAGCCCAGCACCAGGCCGGCGCGTTGATCGTCCGGTGGCCCGGCCTGCGCCAGCCAATAGCTGCTCAGGCCATTGACCTCCACGCCCACCGCGCGGGCCTGCGCCACCAGTTGTTGTTCGCGGGCAAGGCTGTCCACCCGCACGGTAAGGTGCAGGCCCGCCGCACTGTTCGGCAGGCTGCCGACCCCCGGCAGCTCGTCCGGCCAGCCGTTCAACAGGACGTTGCGCCGACTGAGCGCAGCGCGACGCATGCGCCGGATATGCCGCTGAAAGTGCCCCGCCGCCATGAACTCCGCCATCACCGCCTGGGTGCTGACCTCCGAGTGCCGCACATCCACGGCGCGGCGCTGGGCGAATGCGTCGACCAGCGTCGGCGGCAACACCAGGTAACCCAGGCGCAGCGCCGGGAACGCGACCTTGCCGAACGTCCCCACATACAGCACCCGCCCGCTGCGATCCAGGGCCGCCAGCGGGGCCAGCGGCGCGCCGCTGTAACGGTACTCGCCGTCGTAGTCATCCTCGACGACCCAGCCACCGCTGCGTTCGGCCCAGGCCAGCAACTCCAGGCGCCGGGCCAGGCTCATGACCACGCCCAATGGGTACTGATGGGACGGCGTGACATAGGCCAGGCGGCAGTTGTCGAGGCCGTTCAACACGCTGCAGTCGATCCCCTCGCTGTCCACCGCCACACCTTGCAACTGCGCACCGGCCAGGGCGAAGGCATGACCGGCGGCGCGGTAGCCGGGATTTTCAATCGCCACGCCATCACCTGGGCTCACCAGCAACTGTGCACAAAGGCTGATTGCCTGCTGCGCGCCACTGGTGATCACAATTTGCTCAGCCGTACACTGCATGCCCCGCGAGCTGCGCAGGTAGGCGGCGATCAGGCCGCGCAAGCGCTCGTCCCCGGCCGGGTTGCCATAGCACAGTTGCTTGAGGTCCGGCTTGCGCCAAAAAGCCGCATTCAGCTTGGCCCAGACGTCAAAAGGGAACAGGTCGAAGGCCGGAACCCCCACCCGAAATGCCCGTGGAGGCCCCGTGGGCGGCAAGGGCAAATGGTTGTTTTCGAGGCGCTCCAGCGCCGCGCTGTGGATAACTTTTTCGCTCGAAATATCGGCGTTTTTCAGCTTGATTGTGGATAAGGCTGGGGATAAGCCTGTTGAAAACCCTGTGGACAGTTTTGTGGATAGTTTTTTTGAACTGGGCAGTTGGGCGACATACGTCCCGTCGCCGACCCGGCTTTGCGTAAAGCCCTCGGCATACAGCTGATCGTAGGCACGCACCACGCTGTTGCGCGAAATCGACAACGCCGCCGCCAGGTCGCGCGTGGCGGGCAAACGCGTGCCGCCGGCCAGTCGCCCGTCCAGCACGCGTTGGCGCAGGGCTTCGTACAGCTGGCGGGTCAGCCCCTGACGACGATCCAGCTCGATTCCCGCAGGGTTGAACGACAACGGCGGCGCAAGGGACGACATTGGGCAGGCTCCGGAATTGGACCCATGAAATGGGTCATAAATGGCTCTTACAACGAACCATTAGCCTGCCTAGGATGCAGGCATTCGCCAAGGAATACTTTTATGTACACACCACGCGCCTTTGCCCTCGACGATTTGCCCGAACTGCAGCAACTGATCCAGCACACGCGCCTGGCGCAGGTGGTGACCGTGGGTGAACACGGCCTGCTAGCCAGCCACCTGCCACTGCTGCTCAACCCCAACGAAGGCCCGAACGGTACGCTCTACGGCCACATGGCCAAGGCCAACCCGCAGTGGCACGACCTGCAGAACGGCGGCGAAGCGCTGGTGATCTTTGCCGGGGCCGACGCCTATGTCAGCCCGGCGTTTTACCCGAGCAAGGCCGAGCACGGCAAAGTGGTACCCACCTGGAATTACCTGGCCGTGCATGCCTACGGCACGGCCGACGTGTTTACCGACGCCGAGCGCCTGCTCGGCGTGGTCAGCGCCCTCACCGACCGCCACGAAGGCCGCCGCGCCCAGCCCTGGAAGGTCAACGACGCCCCGGCCGACTACATTGAAGGCATGCTCAAGGCCATCGTCGGTTTCGCCTTGCCCATCGAACGTCTGATCGGCAAACGCAAACTCAGCCAGAACCGCAGTGCCGCCGACATCCAGGGCGTGCGCGAGGGGCTGGCCGCCAGCCTCGACGTGCGCGACCAGACCCTCGCCCGTTTCATTCCCCAAGGAGCCCCAGAATGAGCCCGATCGACATCCGCCCCGTCACCGCCGCCGACCACGCCGCCTGGCTGGCGCTGTGGCACGCGTACTTGCAGTTCTACAACACCGAACTGCCAGACGCCGTCAGCCAGAGCACCTGGCAACGCCTGATCGACGCCCATGAGCCGACCCACTCCGCGCTCGCCTGGCAGGACGGCAAAGCGGTAGGCATGGTCAACTTCATCTACCATCGCTCCAACTGGAGCATTGAAAACTCCTGCTACCTGCAAGACCTGCTGGTGGCGCCGGCCCAGCGTGGCGGCGGCGTGGGCCGCAAATTGATCGAACACGTCTATGCCACGGCCAAAGCCGACGGCTGCTGCAAGGTCCATTGGCTGACCCACGAGACCAATGCCACCGCGATCCAACTGTACGAACGCATCGCCGAACGCCCTGGCTTCATCCAATTTCGCAAAGGTCTTTAAGGAGCGCAGCATGTCCACCTCTCTCGCCGACTGGCAAGGTGCCCCGGCGCCCACGGTCCAACTGCTCGAAGGGCGTTTCATCCGCCTGGAAAAACTCGACCCGGCGCGCCACGCCGACGGTCTGTGGCAAGCCCTCGAAGGCCCCGGCGCCGACCCCAAGCTGTGGGACTATTTGCCATATGGCCCGTTCAGCGACCGCACCGCGTTCGATGCCTGGCTGAATAACCATGCCCAGCACAACGAGCCGTATTTCTTCAGCGTGATCGACCGCGCCAGCGGCGATGTGCAGGGCATCCTCAGCCTGATGTCCATCGTCCCGGCCCACGGGCGCATCGAAATCGGCCACGTCACCTTCGGCGCGCCGATGCAGCGCTCGCCGAAAAGCACCGAGGCCGTGTATCTGTTGGCCAAGCATGCTTTCGAACTGGGCTACCGCCGCCTGGAGTGGAAATGCAATAACGGCAATGCCCGCTCCAAATACGCCGCCGAGCGCCTGGGGTTCAGTTTTGAAGGGGTGTTCCGCCAGCACATGGTGGTCAAGGGGCAGAACCGGGACACGGCGTGGTATTCGATTCTGGACTCGGAATGGCCGCCGATCGGGGCAGGGTTTGAGCACTGGCTGTCGGAAGCCAACCAGGCAGGTTCAGGCCAATTGAAAAGCCTGGCGGAGTGCCGCGCCTAAATCCCACAGACAGCGCAGCACCAGAATATGAGAGCGGGCTTGCCCGCGAGGCGGTGGGTCAGTCGAGATTGATTTTCGACTGGTCTACCGCTATCGCGGCGTAGGTATCTACACATCCGATGACGCTGAAAACCCCGGTCGTATCGCGAGCTGTTGCTTTGCTGTTGCTCTGTTTTTGATTTTGATCTTAGGCGCCCCGTTAACCACGCTGGGTGTCAGTCGGCAAGCTGCTCGGCCAACACCGCAATATGCTCCGGTCCGATCCCGCAGCAACCGCCCAAATGGCTGGCGCCGCGCTTCTGCCAATCGGCAGCCCATTGCAGGTAGCCCGGCGGGTCAAGGTCGTCGCGCAACGGGTCGAGGCCGTCGTTGGCCGTGGCCTCCTTGGGCTGTGGCGGGAAGGCGTTGGCATAGGCGCCGATCTGGATCGCCACCCCCAGGCGCTCGAAGGTCTGGCGGGCCGCGTCAATCGCCGCGCCGATCACCTCCGGCTGGCTGCAGTTGAACAACAACACCTGCACGCCCAGTTGCGCAGCCGCTTCGGCCGCCTCGGCCACCGGCTCGCCGGAACGCAGGCGCGGCACCTCGTCGGTGTCTTCGTCCTTCAAGGTAAACGACAGCCAGAACGGTTTGCCGTCCGCCGGCAGACCGGCATGAATGGCCCGCGCCTCGACGATCGAACTCTGGGTTTCCGCCAGCCATAGGTCGACATAAGGCGCCAGGCCGGTCACCAGGGGCGTCAGCAGTTCGCTGACCCGGTCGGCCTCGAACAGGTCGGGCCGATACGAGCCGAACAGCGGCGGCAGGGAACCGGCCACGCGCACTGCTTGGCCGGACGTCACCACCGCGCGTCGCGCCAATTCACCGGCCAACGCCGCCAGGGCCTGGCCCTCGGCGGCAAACCGCGCTTCGCCGATATGAAACGGTACGACAGCATAGCTGTTGCTGGTGATCACGTCGGCACCGGCCTGGATGTAAGCCGCGTGTACCGCTTCCACCGCCTGCGGCGCTTCGCTCAACGCCAGCGCCGACCACTCCGGCTGCCGGAACGGCGCGCCGCGGCGTTGCAGTTCGCGGCCCATGCCACCATCGAGAATTACTGTGCGTACTGCGGCCATATGCTTTTTACTCATAAGCTTATGAAAATAACTCACTATGAGAGTCGCTCTTATAACTATTTAATACGGTAAATTCGCTTCATAACAACTTCTTTTTTTATTCGGGTGCCTCTCTTGAAACTCAAACCGCTACTGGCCCTGGGCCTGACCATGCTGGCTGCCTCCACCCAAGCCTTCGGCGGTGCAACCCTGGACCGGGTTGAGCAAAACCACGAATTGGTCGGCGTGCTGATGGAAAGCTATCCGCCTTTCTCGTTCCTCAACGAGCAGAACCAGCTCGACGGTTTCGACGTCGACGTGGCCAAGGCCGTCGCGCAAAAACTGGGGGTCAAACTGCGCCTGGAAACCCCGTCCTGGGACGTGATCGCCGCCGGCCGCTGGAGCGGGCGCTACGACATCTGCATCTGCTCGATGACCCCAAGCAAGGCCCGCGCTGAAGTGTTCGACTTCCCCGTGGAGTACTACGCTTCGCCCGCGGTGATCGTGGTCAATGCCAAGGATGAGCGCATCCACGGCGCCAAGGACCTGAGCGGCAAGAAAGTCGGCCTCACCAGCGCCTCCAGCTACGAGAGCTACCTGAACAAAAACCTGGTGATCGAAGGCGCCGAAGACACCCAACTGCAGTACCCGTTCGAGAACGTGCAGATTGCCCCCTACGACACCGACAACGTGGCCTTCCAGGACCTGGGCCTGGGCGCCGGCGTGCGCCTGGATGCGATCCTCACCAACCTGGTCACCGCCCAACCGCGCCTGAGCCAGGACAAGCGCTTCAAGCTGGCCGGCGAAGCGCTGTACGCCGAGCCCAACTCGGTGGCCATCGAAAAAGGCGACCCGCAGTGGGACAGCAAAGTGCGTGAAGTCTTCGCGCAGTTGAAGCAGGACGGCACCTTGAGCAAGCTGTCGCAAAAATGGATCGGCGCCGACATCAGCCAATGACCGCGTTCCCCACCCCACCCAAACCACCGGTCAGCGCGTCGCGGCTACAACGATTCTTCGGTTTTCGCACGCGCCTGTACCTGACCTGGGCCGCGCTGTTCTGCCTGTTCGCCAGCTTCTTCCTGAGCTTTGACCTGAAGTTCTCGATCATCCTCGACAAGCTGCCCAATCTGGTCGGCGTGCATCTGGCGCCCAACGGGTTTCTGCAAGGCGCGGCGCTGACGGTGTTCCTGTGCCTGTGCTCGATCGTGGCGTCATCGATACTGGGCTTTATCACCGCCCTGGGGCGCCTGTCGAAAAGCGCGGTGGCCTTTGGCGTCGCGAGTTTCTATGCCTCGTTCTTCCGTGGCACACCGCTGCTGATCCAGATCCTGCTGATCTACCTGGGTCTGCCGCAACTGGGCCTGGTGCCGGGGGCCATCGTCGCCGGGATCATCGCGCTGTCGCTGAACTACGGCGCCTACCTGAGCGAAATCTTCCGCGCCGGCATCCTCGGCGTGCCCCACGGCCAACGGGAAGCCGCCCTGGCCCTGGGCATGCGCGACAGTGCGATCTTCTGGCACGTCACCCTGCCCCAGGCCATGCGTACCATCGTCCCGCCCGCGACCAACCAGTTCATCTCGATGCTCAAGGACTCCTCCCTGATCTCGGTGATGGGCGTGTGGGAAGTGATGTTCCTCGCGCAATCCTACGGCCGCTCCAGCTATCGCTACATCGAAATGCTCACCACGGCGGCGATCATCTACTGGGTAATGTCCCTCGGCCTGGAACTGATCCAGGCGCGTATGGAGCGGCATTACGGCAAGGGGTATGTGCGACGGGGGTGAGGACTCAGTCATCCCACTCGCGACGCACCTTGACCACGCCCATCTGTAAGCCAAAGGGGCGGAACACGGCGTTCAGCGATTTCAGGGTTTGATTGCCCTCGCCGTGTTCGATATGCACCAGGGTACGCACGGAAATCTTGCACATTTTGGCGAACTGGCTTTGGTGCAGGCCAGTGACTTCGGTGCGCAGGCGGCGCACGGCTTCGCCAATTGCAAGGGAACCATCAGCCAGCCCCTGTTCGACACGTTCGATTAACAGGGCGCGGGCATCCAGGGTAATGGTCATTTCAGCCCCCATTGCTTCAGACGCATGTCCAGTTTCCCCAACGGGACGCTGGGGTGGTTCAAGGTGACCGCTGGCAAACCGCCTGCAGCCAAGATGTCCGGCAGAGCTCGCAAGTGTTCGGCGTCTTGTCGCAGCCGCTCAAAACTTTGCTCAGGGTCAATAATCTCGGCCAGTGCATCGCAGACCCCTCGCCAATTGATATCACCTGCCCTGCAACGTCCATCAAAACCCTTTTCAGGCTCCGAGAACTCCAACCGCATAGCGTCACGCCAATGACCAGCGGTGAAAATCTGCAGTATCAAAGAGTAGGTCGTTTCCATCTGCATTTAAGTGCACCTGGCAAGCAATGTTCGGGACGCGTACTGCAATATAGTGCATTTCCCGCTCAGCAGATGACCAGATTTACGCATTAAAATGCATTTGCATCGCCAGAATTATTCTAAAAATGCATTTTAATGCAAATGAGATAGCCATTTATCCTGTCGCGGACAAAGCCCGATGCGTTTTTAATCGCACCGCACTACAGACAACTCCCGCAAACCAGGGGTCGATAGCCTGACAGTTATCGCCCCGCCATCTCGCTAAATTTCCGGCCTCATTCATCAGAGGTTGGGATCACATGCCCTTTACACCCCCACGATTTGCACTTGTCATGGCGCTTGCGATCAGCGCCGCCAGCCTTCAACACGCCCAGGCGCGGGGCGATATCGAATACCGGCCGTACCATTTCCAACCCTATGAGGCGCTTGATAATGAGTGGGCCGACGCAGCGTCTGAAAAAGCCGAGCCCATCGACGGTTACCTCACTCAGCGCGCCACCACGCACAATGGCCTGCAGCTCGCCAAGGCCCTGGAACCTGCGCTGGTTCAGTTGCTGGAGTCCGGCGAACTGACCTCCGAACAGATCAAAGCCCTGGAAAAATTCGCCGACGCGCTGGACAAGCAGCCCGGCGGCATCGGCGCGGCCCTTGAGCAATTGGCCGCCAGCCAGAACGCCAACCTCGCCGCCGCGACCCAGAACACCACGCAGCAACTGAGCAGCCAACTGTTGTCGATCCTGCGCACCCTGCCCGCCGATGACGCTGGCCACTTCTGGGTGCAAAGCCTGGGCAACGACGGCACGCTCGACAAAAAAGGCGGCAGCGCCGGTCTGAAACATGGCACCCAAGGCCTGTTGCTGGGGGCCGACTGGGCGCTGGACCACGCCTGGCGTGTCGGCGTGATGGGCGCCAAGTCCAGCAGCCACCTCGACGCCGCGCGTTTTTCCGCCGACCTCGACAGCTGGCACCTGGGCAGCTATGCCGTGCGGCAGGACGGCCCGTTGGCCCTGCGCCTGGGAGCGATCTACAGCAGCCATGACGGGCAGAACAAGCGCAGCGTCAAGTTGCTCGATTACACCGAGCAGCTCAGGGCCAATTACAACGCCAACAGCCAAACCGTCTTCTCCGAAATGGGCTACCAATTGGGCACTGCGGATTTGAGCGTGGAACCCTTCGCCGGCCTCGGTTACCAGCGCTATCACCGCGACGGTTTCAAGGAGCGGGGTGGCCTGACCGCGCTGAACGTCGGCTCGCAAAACCAACAGAACCTGAGCAGCACCTTCGGTCTTCGCCTGGCGTCGCTATATCGGTTCGATAACCAGATGAGCCTGGCCCCCCACCTCAGCGCCAGTTGGAAACACCTGTACGGCGACGTCGACAGCCGGGTCAGCCAATCCTTTCGCGCTGCGCCGGGGCTGATTGACAGCTTCACTGTCCAGGGCACGTCGCTGGACCGCGACAGCCTGAACGTCCGAGCCGGCCTGGACCTCGCACTCTCGCCGCAACACACCGTGGGCCTGACCTACGCCAGCGAAACAGGCAACCATAGCCGCAACCAGGGCCTGATGGGCCAATGGCAAATGCGGTTCTGAGCCCACGCTGCGCGCGCCGCCAAATTACGGGCGAAAAAAAAGGGGAGCACCTGCTCCCCCGAGGATTAAACGGTAGTGTCGAAGGCTGGATCAGCCTTCGATTTCAATCAGGATTTCGCCAGGGTTCACCCGGTCGCCCTTGGCTACATGAACGGCGGTCACCTTGCCGGCAATCGCGGCCTGCACTTCGGTTTCCATCTTCATCGCTTCGGTGATCAGCACCGCCTGGCCGGCCTTGACGACGTCGCCTGGCTTGACCAGCACGTCGACGATATTGCCCGGCATCGTGGTGCTCACATGGCCTGGCTCGGTGGCTTGCTTGCGCTTGCTGCCGCCCCCGCCGACGAACTCGTTGAGCGCTTCGAACACCACTTCTTCGGGCATGCCGTCGATGGACAGGTAGAAGTGACGCTTGCCTTCAGCTTTCACGCCAACACCGGTGATGTCGACGCGGTAGCTTTCGCCGTGGACGTCGATGACGAACTCGGTCGGTACGCCTTCGCCACCCGCACGGGCCACGCCGCCGGCTTCCGGGATCGGCAGCAACACTTCCGGAGTCAGGGTGCCGGCGTCGCGTTCTTCGAGGAACTTGCGACCAATGTCCGGGAACATGGCGTAGGTCAGCACGTCTTCTTCAGATTTGGCCAACGCACCGATTTCGCCGCGCAGCTTGTTCATTTCCGGCTTGAGCAGGTCGGCCGGGCGCACGTCGATCACGTCTTCGCTGCCGATGGCCTGGCGACGCAGTTGCCCGTTCACCGTGCCCGGCGCTTTGCCGTAGCCGCCTTGCAGGTAGAGCTTCACTTCGTTGGTGATGGTCTTGTAGCGCTCACCGGCCAGCACGTTGAAGAACGCCTGGGTGCCGACGATCTGCGAGGTCGGGGTGACCAGCGGCGGGAAGCCCAAGTCTTCACGCACCCGCGGAATTTCAGCCAGCACTTCGCCCATGCGGTTGAGTGCGCCCTGCTCTTTGAGCTGGTTGGCCAGGTTGGAAATCATCCCGCCCGGCACTTGGTTGACTTGCACGCGCGTGTCGACTGCGGTGAATTCACTTTCGAACTGGTGATACTTCTTACGCACCGCGTAGAAGTACAGGCCGATTTCCTGCAGCAGTTCCAGGTCGAGGCCGGTGTCGAATTCGCTGCCTTTAAGGGCGGCGACCATCGACTCGGTGCCCGGGTGGCTGGTGCCCCAGGCGAAGCTGGAGATCGCGGTATCGATGTGCGCGGCACCGTTTTCGATGGCCTTGAGTTGGCACATCGCAGCCAAACCCGCCGTGTCATGCGAGTGGATGAACACCGGCAGGCTCTGCTCGGCTTTCAGTGCCTTGACCAGCTCGCCGGTGGCGTATGGCGTGAGCAGGCCGGCCATGTCCTTGATCGCCACCGAGTCGCAGCCCATGGACTCCATTTGCTTGGCCTGGGCCACAAACGCGTCGATGGTGTGTACCGGGCTGGTGGTGTAGGCGATGGTGCCCTGGGCGTGTTTGCCGGCGGCCTTGACCGCTTCGATGGCCACGCGCAGGTTACGCACGTCGTTCATCGCGTCGAAGATGCGGAACACGTCGATACCGTTGACGGCGGCCTTGGCGACGAAGGCTTTGACCACGTCGTCGCTGTAGTGGCGATAGCCCAACAGGTTCTGGCCGCGCAGCAGCATTTGCAGGCGGGTGTTAGGCAACGCAGCGCGCAATTTGCGCAGACGCTCCCACGGGTCTTCTTTCAAAAAGCGCACGCAGGCGTCGAAGGTCGCGCCGCCCCAGACTTCCAGGGACCAGTAGCCGACTTTGTCGAGCTTGTCGCAGATCGGCAGCATGTCGTCGGTACGCATGCGGGTGGCCAGCAACGATTGGTGAGCGTCGCGCAGGATGGTGTCGGTGACAAAGATCTTCTTGCTCATTGTTATATTCCTCACAGGCCTGCGTGGGCGGCGATGGCGGCGGCGATGGCCAGGGCCAGCTCTTCGGGTTTGCGCTTGATCGAGTAGTTGGTCAGCTCAGGGTGGCTTTCCACGAAACTGGTGTTGAACTGGCCGCTGCGGAATTCCGGGTTGCGCAGGATTTCCTGGTAGTAGGCGGCGGTGGTCTTCACGCCTTGCAGGCGCATGTCATCCAGGGCACGCAGGCCGCGGTCCATGGCTTCTTCCCAGGTCAACGCCCACACCACCAGTTTCAGGCACATGGAATCGTAGAACGGCGGGATGGTGTAGCCGGTGTAGATCGCCGTGTCGGTACGCACGCCGGGGCCGCCGGGCGCGTAATAGCGGGTGATCTTGCCGAAGCTGGGCAGGAAGTTGTTCTTCGGGTCTTCGGCGTTGATCCGGAACTGCAACGCAAAACCACGGTGCTGGATGTCTTCCTGCTTCACCGAGAGCGGCAGGCCCGAGGCGATGCGGATCTGCTCGCGAACGATGTCGATCCCGGTGATTTCTTCGGTGATCGTGTGTTCCACCTGCACCCGGGTGTTCATCTCCATGAAGTACACCTCGCCCTCGGCGAGCAGGAACTCCACGGTGCCGGCGTTTTCGTAACCCACGGCCTTGGCTGCGCGCACCGACAGGTCGCCGATGTAGGCGCGCTGTTCAGGGGTCAGTTGCGGGCTCGGGGCGATTTCGATGAGCTTCTGGTTACGGCGCTGGATCGAGCAATCGCGCTCGAACAGATGCACCACATTGCCGAAGCTGTCACCGAGGATCTGCGCTTCGATGTGCTTGGGGTTGACGATGCATTTTTCCAGGAACACTTCCGCCGAACCGAAGGCCTTGGTGGCTTCGGAGATCACGCGGGGGAAGGCTTGTTCGAGTTCTTCACGGCTGTTGCAACGACGAATGCCGCGACCGCCGCCACCGGAGGTGGCCTTGAGCATCACCGGGTAACCGATGCGGTCGCCTTCGGTGAGGGCTTCGGCGATGTCGGCGACGTTGCCTTCGGTGCCGGGGGTGACCGGTACGCCGGCCTTGATCATGCTGCGGCGCGCTTCGGTCTTGTCGCCCATGCGGCGAATCACTTCCGCGGATGGACCGATGAATTTAATCCCACGTTCGGCGCAAATGTCCGCCAGTTCCGCGTTTTCCGAGAGGAAACCGTAGCCGGGATGCAACGCATCGCAACCGGTTTCCACGGCCAGGTTCACCAGCTTGCGCGGGTTCAGGTAACCGGCCAGGGGCTCGGCGCCGATGCTGTGGGCCTCGTCGGCACGCTTGACGTGCAACGCGTGGCGGTCGGCGTCGGAATAGACCGCGACCGAGCGAATGCCCATCTCGGCGCAGGCACGCACGATTCGCACGGCAATTTCACCACGGTTGGCGATCAGGATCTTTTTTATCACTTGGAAATTCCCTTGAGCCGATTGCTGCGTTCTTCGACCCGCTAGACTCGGGTCGGCGCGTGACTAAATGTTTCAAGCCAGTCGCGAGGCACACACTAAGCCTGCTGAGGGATTAACAAAAATCAATAATTATTGGGTCATGCATAAGTAAAGACTTATAGTTGGCGGACCGGACGCCGCCAAGAGGCTTTAAAAAATGCGTAAGTCATTGATGAGACTGACATTACGTCAACTGCAGATCTTCAATGAGGTGTGTGATTTGCGCTCCTACAGCCGGGCGGCCGAGGAAATGTCCCTCACCCAGCCGGCCGTCAGCCTGCAAATTCGTCAGCTGGAAGAGCTGATCGGCCAGCCGTTGTTCGACTACGTCGGTAAGAAACTTTACATGACCGAGGCGGCCGAAGCGCTGCAACGGGCCAGTCGCGATATTTTCGGACGCCTGGAAAACCTCGATATGCAGCTGTCGGACATGCAGGGCTCGCTGCAAGGCCAACTGAAACTGGCGGTGGAGTCCAGCGCCAAGTACTTCGTGCCGCACCTGTTTGCCGCGTTCAAGCGCCAGCATCCGGAGGTGCAATTGCATCTGACGGTGGTCAACCGCGCCCAGGTGATCCGTCGACTGTCGGACAACCGTGATGACTTGGTGATCATGTCCATGGTGCCCCAGGACATGGGCCTCGAATTCCTGCCGTTCCTCAACAACCCGATTGTCGCCGTGGCGCTGCCCGACCACCCCTTGAGCCAGCAAGGAGCGCTGCGCCTGCGCGACCTGGAGCCTTACACGCTGCTACTGCGCGAACCGGGTTCCGGCACGCGGCTGGCTTGCGAGGAGTACTTCAAGGAAAAACGCGTTCACTTCAACCAGACAGTGGAAGTCGCCTCGGCCGAGGCGCAGCGTGAATGCGTGTTGGCCGGGTTGGGCGTGGCCTTGTTGACACGCCACGCCCTGAACCTGGAACTGGCCACCGGCGGGCTCAAGGAGCTGCCGGTGGAAGAACTGCCGCTGTACCGCAGTTGGTGCCTGGTGCAGGCCAAGGCCAAGCGCCTGTCACCGGTGGCCCATGCGTTCCTGGGCTTTATCCGCAGCGAGCGGGTGCAAATCAGCGTGCTGGCTGAGCGCTTCGCTGGGCAGCCGCGGGTGCCTGCCAGTGCAGTTCCGGGTAGTCCGTGATGCTTTGCAGCAATTGGCGTTGATCACAGCGGTCTTCGATTGCGCGACGGAACGCCATGCGGCGCTGGTCTTCCTGCTGACGACGGGTCTTGACGGAGCTGTTGCTATCTTCGTAGGGCCGGGCCATTTGGAGTCTCCCAATGCGAGTGCGGGGAGTTCAGAATGGGCGCGAGGGATGACGGTTTGGCGGCGCGGGGATGACAGGACGATGAATCTTCTGGACAGGTGAGACATGCACATATGAGAGGGGGCTTGCTCCCGATGGCAGAGTGTCAGTCGATGCATATGCGACTGAACCACCGCTATCGGGAGCAAGCCCCTCCCACATTTGGATCGCTGTATCGCGCTCAGTCGTCGAGGGCTTTGACGGACTTGGGCGACAGACGAAGGCTGCGCAGGCTGCGCTTGACGCTCTTGAGGTGGTTGACCAGGCTCGGCCCGCGCGCCATGGCCACGCCCATCGCCAGCACGTCGATCACCACCAGGTGGGCGATGCGCGAGGTCAACGGGGTGTAGATTTCGGTGTCTTCGTGGACATCGATCGCCAGGTTGACCGTGGACAGTTCCGCCAACGGCGTCTGGCTCGGGCACAGGGTGATCAGCGTGGCGCCGCTTTCACGCACCAGGTTGGCGGTGATCAGCAAGTCCTTGGAGCGGCCGGACTGGGAAATACAGATGGCCACGTCGGTCGGCTTCAACGTCACGGCCGACATCGCCTGCATGTGCGGGTCGCTGTAGGCCGCCGCCGTAAGCAGCAGTCTGAAGAATTTGTGCTGGGCATCGGCCGCCACCGCACCCGACGCGCCAAACCCGTAGAACTCGACACGCTGGGCCTGGGACATCGCCGTCACGGCCTTTTGCAGCGCCACCGGGTCGAGCTTCTCGCGCACTTCCATCAGGGTGTGCAGCGTGGTGTCGAAGATCTTGAGGCTGTAGTCGGCGACGGAATCGTCTTCGTGAATCGCAAACTGCCCGAAGCTCGCGCCGGCGGCCAGGCTTTGGGCCAGCTTGAGTTTCAGGTCCTGGAAGCCGGAACAACCGATGGCACGGCAGAAGCGCACGATGGTCGGCTCACTGATGCCCACGCTGTGGGCCAGGTCGGCCATGGAACTGTGCATTACGGCCGCAGGGTCAAGCAGCACGTGGTCGGCAACCTTGAGTTCCGATTTGCGTAACAGGTGGCGCGACTGGGCGATATGTTGCAACAGGTTCAAAGGACAGGACTCTTGTTATTGGCAGACGCCAGGGATGTAGCAAGCTTGTAGTTATACTACAAGAATTGCCGTTTTGCCCGTCCGATGCATCACTAAATCGCCCTGCTGCCCTTTGAATCTAAGGGCAGCCAAGTTGTAGCCACAAAGGCTGAAGGCACGCCTCTAGGAAAAATCCGCATTCTTCCGTAACAAATCTGCCAGCCCTTCGGCCTTCATCGGCCGGCTGATCAAGTAGCCCTGCACCTCATCGCAACGCTCCCGGCGCAGGAAATCCAGCTGCTGCTGATCTTCCACACCTTCGGCCACCACCTTGAGCGCCAAACCGTGGGCCATGGCGATGATCGCACGGGTAATGGCCGCGTCTTCCCGCCCCTGGCCGAGGCCGCGGATGAAGGTCTGGTCGATCTTCACGTAGTCCACGGGAATGCGCTTGAGGTAACTGAGGGACGAATAGCCGGTGCCAAAATCGTCGATGGCCAACTTCACCCCCAGGTCGCGCAGTTGCTGGAAGGTGGCGATGATGTGCTCGACACTGTCGAGCAGTTGGCTTTCGGTCAGCTCCAGCTCCAGGTATTGCGGGTCCAGGCCGGTTTCTTCCAGCACCTGGCGCACCAGGCTGACCAGCTTGCCTTGACGCAGTTGATGCACCGACAGGTTCACCGACACACGTATCGGCGCCAGCCCCTGACGCTGCCACTCACAAGCCTGCCAGCAGGCCTGGCGCAGGACGAATTCGCCCAACGGCACGATCAGGCCGGTTTCTTCGGCCAGGCCGATGAAGTCGCTTGGCGGCACCGTGCCCCACTGCGGATGCTCCCAACGAATCAACGCCTCGGCGGCGTTCAGTTTGCCGCTGGCCAGGCACAATTTCGGTTGGTAGAACACCGACAGCTGGCGCTCGTCGATGGCCTTGCGCAGCTGGTTTTCCAGCTGCAAACGCTCCAGGGTGCTGGCTTGCAGGCTGTCGGTGTAGAACTGGAAATTATTCCCGCCCAGGTGTTTGGCGTGTTGCATGGCCATGTTCGCCTGGCTGACCAACGCCGAAATTTCCCGCGCATTATCCGGAAGCAGGCTGACACCCATCGAGGCGCTGACCACCAATTCATGCCCTTCCACCGTCACCGGCACGCGCAACTTGGCCAGCAGGCGCGTGGCCACCCGCGCCAGGCTTGAGAGGTTGCCGTAGGCATCGAAAAGCACGGCGAACTCATCCCCGGACAAACGCGCGATGGTGTCGGCCTCGGGCAGGGCATTGATCAAACGTCGCGCCATTTTTTGCAGCAATTGGTCGGCGACGTCATGGCCCAGGCTGTCGTTGAGCAACTTGAAACGGTCCAGGTTGATATGCAGCAACGCCAGGCTGCGCCCGCCCTGGCGCACCCGCTGATGCGCTTCGCGCAGCCGCTCGCGAAACAGCGAGCGGTTGGCCAGGCCGGTCAATTCGTCATAGTGCGTGAGGTAGCGCATGCGCTCCTCGGATTCACGCCGCGCCGAGAGATCGGCGAAGAAGCCTACGATATGGCTGACGTTTCCTCGAATATCGCGCACCACGTTCAGTTGCAGCCACTGCGGGTACAACTCGCCGTTCTTGCGCGTTTCCACCAGCTCGCCCTGCCAGGTACCGTGACTGAGCAGCGCCTGGCGGATCAGCGGAAAGTGCCGCCGGGCGTCGCGGCTGCACGGCAACTCCACCACATTGCGCCCGAGCATGTCGTCGATATCAAAGCCGGTGACGCGACTGAAGGCCTGATTGACGGCGAGCAGCGCGCAGTCCGGGTCGAGGATCACAATACCTTCGCTGGCCGCTTCGAATACGGTCGAGGCCAGGCGTTGCTGTTCCTCCAGCGCCTTGCTTGCGCTGATGTCGCGGCGCGTGCCGAGCATGCGCGTCACGCGACCGCTGGGCGCACGCTCCACGGCGCGGCCGCGGTCTTCGATCCACACCCAGTGGCCATCGCCATGGCGCACCCGGTATTCCACCAGATAGTCCTCGCTACGGCCCTTGAGATGCTCCACCAGGGCACGCTTGAGCAGCGGCAAGTCGTCGGGGTGCAGGCGCGGTTTGAGGTGGCTGAGCATCGCCGTGACGAACTCGGGCTCCAGGCCGAACAGTTCCTTGAGCTGGGTGTGGTGGACTTCGTCGGTTTGCAGGTTCCAGTCCCACAGGCCCAGTTCGCTGGCTTGCAGGGCCATCGCCAGGCGCGCTTCGCTTTTATTCAGGGCCAGGCTGGCGGCGTCCAGTTCCTGGCTGCGTTGCGCCACGCGGTCCTGCAGGCCGATTTGCGCTTCGCGCAGTTCCTGCTCGACCTGGCGGCGTTGCTCGACTTCGCGCACCAGCTCCTGATTCAACTGTTCACTGCGCTGCTGTGCCTGTTGCAGATGCTCGATCAGCGCCTGGTTCTGAAAGCGCCGCAACAGCCCGTGCTGGATCAGGCGGTTGACCTGCCACGCCACCACACTCAAGGACGCCAGCAGGATCAGGCCGAGTACACCCCAACCCTGTTGCTGCGCGGCGCCGTTCCAGAAGAGATAGACAATGGCCGGCACCAGGCACGGCAGCGCGAATGACAGGAACGCCGGCAGGCTCACCGCATAGGCAACGCTGGCGGACAACGTCGCCGCGCCGATCAGGCCGAACACCCAGGCTTGCTGCGTAAAGCTGTCTGCCGGCACCAGGGCGATGGCGGCGATGGCCAGGGTCAGGCCGCTGACCGCCGAGCCGAGCATGAACATGCGCCGCCAGATCGGTTGGGCCTGGCGGCTGGGCATCGCCGAGTCGAAGGCGGCCACCTGGATCACGCGCAGCGCGACCAGCGCCAGCAGCCAGACCAGCCAGATGCTGTCGAGCAGGTAATGTTTGGGGTTCCAGATCAACCAGGCACAGACCAGGCCGTTGACCAGCATCAATAAGGTCGGCAGCAGCGAACCCTGGTAGAGCAGGCGCGTGCGTTCGACCGCCATCTCGGTAGCGTAGTGTTTTCGGATAACCTGCGCGGGCGCCGCCATGGGGCTAAACAGGTCGGTGCTGAGGGTCATAGGCAGTGTTCTTATAATGGTGAGCCCGAAACGTCGACGGAGCATACACAAGCAAGCGCTCGGGCCAAACTGCTGCGCGTCATAAAAACCAGCGAGGCGTACCGCGCAAACCTCGGGGCCAGACGGCTTGAGCGAGACGCGGCGCGGCCTGTGGCCCATGACCAACCAGTCATCAGCCCCGCCGGAACGCGTGCCCGCCCCGGCACGCGCCGCAGGTTTTCCGTCGGCCATCCGCCAATGGGATTTGCCCCACTCCCCCGCGGGCCATAGAATGCGCCGATGCGCGATGATCTCTCCCTTTTGCTGAATTCCCTCAACGATGCCCAACGCCAGGCCGTAGCGGCCCCCGTTGGCCGTCAGTTGGTCCTGGCCGGTGCTGGCTCCGGTAAAACCCGAGTGCTGGTACACCGTATCGCCTGGTTGATCCAGGTCGAGAACGCGTCCCCGCATTCGATCCTGTCGGTGACCTTCACCAACAAGGCCGCTGCCGAGATGCGCCACCGCATCGAGCAGTTGATGGGCATCAGCCCGGCCGGCATGTGGGTGGGCACCTTCCACGGCCTGGCGCACCGCCTGCTGCGGGCGCATTGGCAGGAGGCGGGCCTGACCCAGACCTTCCAGATCCTCGACAGCGATGACCAGCAACGCCTGGTCAAGCGCGTGATCCGCGAGCTGGGCCTCGACGAACAGCGTTGGCCGGCGCGCCAGGCCCAGTGGTTCATCAATGGCCAGAAAGACGAAGGCCTGCGCCCGCAACATATCCAGGCCAGCGGCGATTTGTTCCTGGCCACCATGCGCAGCATTTATGAAGCCTACGAAGCGGCCTGCGTGCGCGCCGGCGTGATCGACTTCTCCGAGCTGCTGCTGCGCGCCCTCGACCTGTGGCGCGATAACCCCGGCCTGCTGGCCCATTACCAGAAACGCTTCCGGCACATCCTGGTCGACGAGTTCCAGGACACCAACGCCGTGCAGTACGCCTGGTTGCGCCTGCTGGCCAAGGGCGGCGACAGCCTGATGGTGGTGGGCGACGACGACCAGTCGATCTACGGCTGGCGCGGCGCGAAAATCGAGAACATCTACCAGTATTCCGAAGACTTCCCGGACGCGGTCACCATCCGCCTGGAGCAGAACTACCGCTCCACCGCCGGGATCCTCAAGGCCGCCAACGCCTTGATCGCCAATAACACCGGGCGCCTGGGCAAAGAGCTGTGGACCGACGGCGGCGAAGGCGAAGCGATCAACCTGTACGCGGCGTTCAACGAGCACGACGAAGCGCGCTACGTGGTGGAAACCATCGAAAGCGCATTGAAAACCGGCCTGGCGCGCAGCGACATCGCGATTCTGTACCGTTCCAACGCCCAATCGCGGGTGCTGGAAGAAGCCTTGCTGCGCGAGCGCATCCCGTACCGTATTTACGGCGGCCAGCGCTTCTTCGAGCGCGCCGAAATCAAGAACGCCATGGCCTACCTGCGTTTGCTGGAAGGTCGCGGCAACGATGCGGCGCTGGAGCGGGTGATCAATATCCCGGCCCGCGGCATCGGCGAAAAAACCGTTGAAGCGATTCGCGACCATGCGCGCCACGCCGATGTGTCGATGTGGGAAGCCATGCGCTTGCTGATCGCCAATAAAGGCCTGACCGGCCGTGCTGCCGGGGCGTTGGGTGTGTTTGTCGAGCTGATCGAGAACCTGGCGGCCAAGTGCGCGGACATGCCCCTGCATTTGATGACCCAGACCGTGATCGAGCAGTCCGGGCTGATTGCCTATCACGAAGCGGAAAAAGGCGAGAAAGGCCAGGCCCGGGTGGAAAACCTTGAGGAACTGGTCAGCGCCGCCCGCGCGTTTGAAAACACCGAGGCCGATGAAGAACTGACCCCGCTCGCCGCGTTCCTCGGCCATGCGTCGCTGGAAGCCGGTGATACCCAGGCCGATGAGCATGAAGACAGCATCCAGCTGATGACCTTGCACAGCGCCAAGGGCCTGGAGTTCCCGTATGTGTTCCTGGTGGGCATGGAAGAAGGCCTGTTCCCCCACAAGATGAGCCTGGAAGAGCCCGGCCGCCTTGAGGAAGAACGCCGCCTGGCCTATGTGGGCATTACCCGGGCGATGCAGAACCTGGTGATGACCTACGCCGAGACCCGTCGCTTGTATGGCAGCGAGACCTACAACAAGGTGTCGCGCTTCGTGCGGGAAGTGCCGAAGGGGCTGATCCAGGAAGTGCGCCTGTCCAACAGCGTCAGTCGCCCGTTCGGCGGCGGCCAGCAGCAGAACTCCAGCAGCCTGTTTGCCGGCTCCGAAATTCCGGAAACCCCGTTCAGCCTTGGCCAGCAGGTCAAGCATGCGATCTTCGGCGAAGGGGTGATCCTCAACTTCGAAGGCGCCGGCGCCCAGGCACGGGTGCAGGTGAACTTCGCCGAGGGCAGCAAGTGGCTGATGATGGGTTACGCGAAGCTCGAAGCGGTCTGACACGCTGACCCCTTCCCCCTGTAGGAGCGAGCTTGCTCGCGAAAAACCCTCAGACAACGCGTCTCATCCAGGATGCCCGCGTTATCGTTGGCGATCTTCGCGAGCAAGCTCGCTCCTACAGACAGAAGGACGGTTCAGCATGAAGGTTTCGCGTCCACCCTTGTTTTTGACGCGTGTGGGCCAATATCTGTAACTAGTCCTACAGACCCTTCGGATTCTGTCTTACGCAAAAGCCCGAAACATTATGTCGCTAGCCACTGTCACGACACCTGTGCAACATGGCGCGCGTGCAATCCACAAATGGGAATTCCCTTTATGAAACGTTTTCTTAGCATCGCCATGGCGCTGTGCATTGGCCTGACGATGAGCCTCGATGCCAACGCCAAACGCTTCGGTGGCGGCAAAAGCATAGGCTCGGCACCGACTCACCAGACCAGCCAAATGGCTCCTTCCGCCGGCGTCGGCGGTGCTGCCGCCACTGCCGGCGCGGCCGGTGCTGCAGGCGCAGCCGCCAAGGCCGGCGGTGCTTCGCGCTGGTTGGGCCCTCTGGCCGGTATCGCCGCCGGTGGCCTGCTCGCATCCATGTTCATGGGCGGCGGCTTCCAGGGCATGCAGATCTTCGACATCCTGATCATGGCGGTCATCGCCTTCCTGATCTTCCGCTTCATCGCCGCCCGTCGTCGCAAGCAGCAGGAGCACATGGCTCCAGCCGGCGCGCCGATGCAGCGTGAAGTGTTCGAGCAGAAGCCAGCCATGGGTTCGATCTTCGGTGGTTCGGCCGCGCCTGCTGCTGCCCGCCCGGTGATCAATGCGCCGGCCTGGTTCAACGAAGAGCGTTTCGTCGAAGCGGCCCGCAGCCACTTCCAGTCCCTGCAGCAGCACTGGGACGCCAACGAAATGGATAAAATCTCCGAGTTCGTGACCCCGCAACTGCTCGAGTTCCTCAAGCGCGAACGCGCCGATCTGGGCGACGGCTTCCAGTCGACCTACATCGACGACCTGCGCGTGCAGCTCGAAGGTGTGGACGATCGCGCCGACAAGACCATCGCCACCCTGACGTTCAGCGGTGTGTCGAAGACCTCGCGTTTCGACCAGGGCGAAGTGTTCAGCGAAAGCTGGAACATGGAACGCGCCCAAGGCGACAACCAGCCTTGGCTGGTCGCCGGTATCCGCCAGAACGGCTGATAGCCACACGCTTGAACAAGCCGTAAGCAAAACCCCGGACATGTTCCGGGGTTTTCTATTTCACGGTTGCACTTATAGCGAGCTACTGTATAAAACGCCCCTGTAAACCGCGCCATCTAGCAAGAGGATCCCGGCCGTGGAAGAAGTCATCGAACAATTGCGTGAAGCCAACGAACCGGTTCCGGTTCCTCTGGAACTGCCTGATGAAGACCAACTGGTGGAAATCGAGGAACAGCTGTTCATCGACATCCCGTTTGTCTTCCGCGAATTCCTGCTAACTGTCAGCGATGTGGTGTACGGCAGCCTGGAACCGGTGACCGTCACCGACCCGCAGTCCCACACCTACCTGCCGGATGTGGCGGCCAACGCCTGGGATGCCGGTGTTGACCGCAGCATGATCCCGATCTGCCAGGACGGCGACGACTACTACTGCGTCGAAGAAGACGGCACCGTGGTGCTGTGGTGCGGCGAAGAAGAACTCGTCACCGAAGAAACCTGGGAGTCGGTGTGGCACTGGGCACGGGACGTCTGGCTGGAAAGCTGACACCTGCGGCTCGCGCGCGGGGCGGCCCAGCCTCCTCAGTGTTCCGGCGTATCCTTGTGGTTATCCAGAGTCTCCAGCAAAGCGACCTGCATCCGCGTATGCACGCGGATGAACCACCGCCAGAGCACGGCCGCCACCGCCGCCGCGACCACGGCGATCAGCACCAGCAACTTGTTGGTCGGCAGAATACTCGCCGACAACGCCGCCAATAGCAGGAAGATCACCAGCAGCGACAAAATCGGGATCACCTCGGCGATCACCCGACGCACGCGCTGGGTATGCCGCCCGGCCATTTCCGGCTTGACGCTCATCTCCGCCAGCAGCATCGACAGCGCCTTGAGCTTGCGGTACGCCGCAATCAGGAACGGCAGCGACAACAGCAACGCCGCGCCCCAGATCAACGCCTTCTGCCAGCTTGGATCACTGATCCAGCCCTCCAGATACCCGCCGATTCGCAGCGCGAAATAACTGCCGGTAAAGAAGATCGCCACCACCAGCGCCAGGTTCACCCCCACTTGCAGCACGATTTTGCGGATCATCGACGCCAGCAGCGCCCCCTCGCCGTGGGGCTGAATGCTGCGCAGCCATTCGCCATAGAGGCCAAATACCCGGCTCATGCGCTTGGGCATCACGGCGGCAATCTTCAGCGACAATGGGTCGGCGCCGCGAATCAGGTATGGGGTGAGCAATGTGGTGATCGCCGACACCGCGACCGCCACCGGGTAAAGGAAGTCACTGGTCACCTGCAAGGTCATGCCGAGCGCCGCGATGATGAAGGAAAACTCACCAATTTGTGACAGCCCCATCCCAACGCGCAACGATGTGCGGCCGTCATTGCCGGCGATAAACGCGCCCATGCCGCAGGACAACATCTTGCCCAGCACCACGGCCACGCTGATCACGGCAATCGGCCAGGCATATTGCAGCAGGATCTGCGGGTCGATCATCAAGCCAATGGCGACAAAGAAGATTGCGCTGAACATGTCGCGAACCGGCTCGATCAGGCGCTCGATCTTAATCAACTGGCGGGATTCGGCCATGATCGCGCCGATCAGGAACGCCCCCAGCACCATGCTGTATTCCAGCTTGACCACCAGCAGGCAAAAACCGAAACACAGGCCCAGCACGGTGATCAGCAGCATTTCATTGCTGTCGAACCTGGCCACGTAGGCCAGCAAGCGCGGCACCAGCAAAATCCCTATGACCAGCGCGACGATCATGAACAGCGAGAGCTTGCCGACCGTGGAAAACACCTCGCTGGAGCTGACCGTGCCACTGACGGCGATGCTCGACAGCAAGGCGATGATGCCGATGCCGAGGATGTCCTCGACGATCAGCACGCCAAAAATCAGTTGGGCGAAGCGCTGGTCTTTCATCTTCAGGTCGTTGAGCGCCTTGACGATGATGGTGGTCGAGGAAATCGCCAGGATCGCGCCGAGGAACAGCGAGTCCATGGTGTTCCAGTCGAACCAGCGGCCGATCTCGTAGCCGATCCAGATCATCAGCACGATTTCCAGGAAGGCCGCGATAAACGCCGTGGCTCCCACCTTGAACAGCTTGCGCAGGCTGAACTCCAGGCCCAGGCAGAACATCAGGAAGATCACCCCCAGTTCGGCGAGGGTCTTGATGGTGTCTTCATCGTGGATCAGGCCGAACGGCGGCGTGTGGGGGCCGATGATGAACCCGGCGACGATGTAACCGAGCACCACCGGCTGCTTGAGGCGATGAAACAGGATAGTCACGACCCCAGCCACCAACATGATCACGGCCAGATCCTGGATAAAGCTGATGGCGTGCATGGCGAGGGGCTCCTTGAGGGTACTGGCGCTTTTCCCACGTCCACCGCACCTTTGAAACTTCGTAAAGAGCGGAAGGAAAAGTCTGCCTTGATCGTAAGAAATGCCCTTAGAAAGGCTTTTGAAGGTTAACACCGCGACTTCCGCCGAAAAGCCGGTGCAATATATGGAAACAGATCGCTGCAGGCGTGACGGCAAGCCGCCTACCGGCGTCCCGTAAGAGATGGCGCTGCAATGACTCGAGCATCCACAGAGGTGCCTCCCCACCAATGCCTAACCCGTGAGTGTGCTATGGAACCCGGAAACGCCCAGCTGTCGATGACGGTACTGATGACCCCTGATATGGCCAACTTCTCAGGCAATGTCCATGGCGGCACCCTGCTCAAGTACCTCGACGAAGTGGCCTACGCCTGCGCGAGCCGTTATGCCGGGCGTTATGTCGTGACCTTGTCGGTGGACCAAGTGATTTTTCGTGAACCGATCCACGTCGGCGAGTTGGTGACCTTCCTCGCATCGGTCAACTACACCGGCCACACCTCGATGGAGGTGGGCATCAAGGTGGTGACCGAAAACATCCGCGAGCGCTCTGTGCGCCATACCAACAGTTGCTTCTTCACCATGGTCGCCGTGGACGACCAGCGCAAACCCGCCGCCGTGCCGCAACTGCAACCGCACAACAGCGAAGACCGCCGCCGGTTTGCGCAGGCGCAGCAACGCCGGCAGATCCGCCAGGAGTTGGAAAAGCGCTACCAGGAAATCAAAGCCGACGCACTGTAAGCCCCGAGCTGTATACCCAAGCAAAATGTGGGAGGGGCTTTGCCCCCTCCCACATTGGGTTTTGTGTAGTTACAGGCCGATCGGCGTGGCCTCGAAACGCACGCGAGGATGGGCGATGCGATCCTGGGCACGCACCAGCTCCAGTTCATAACTGGCGCAGGCCTGGGTTTCCAACAGCACTTCATGCACCGCCGCCGCGGTGAACTCGAAAGCGGCCACCAGGCTGTCGCCCAACAATACCCGCGCCAGGAACAACCCTGAGGTCAGGTCGCCCACGCCCACCGGCTGGCGGGGAAACGCCAGCAGCGGCCGACGCAGGTGCCAGCTGCCTTCGGCTGTCACCAGCAGCATCTCAAAGCCTTCCGGCAATTTGCCGGGGTAATCCAGGTGCTTGACCAGCACGGCCTTGGGCCCGCGTGCCAGCAGGGCTTTGGCCATGCCCAGGCAGTCGAACAGCGATTGCGGCTTGCGCCCGGAAAAGCTGTCCAGTTCCAGCTGGTTGGGGCACAGGAAGTCGGCCATGGCAGCGGCTTCGTCCAACAGAAAATCACTGACTTCCTGCGGCACGATGCAGCCCTTTTCCGGGTGGCCCATCACCGGGTCGCACAGGTACAGGGCCTTGGGGTTGATCGCCTTGATCCGCGCCACGCCGGTGAGGATCGCCCGGCCCTGGGCCGCGCTGCCCAGGTAGCCGGAGAGTATGGCGTCGCAGTTGCCCAATTCACCGATGGCCGCAATGCCTTCCACCAGCGCTGGAATCTGCTGCGGCGCTAACACTTCGCCCGTCCACTGGCCATACTGGGTGTGGTTGGAGAATTGCACCGTGTTGAGCGGCCACACGTTCACCCCGACCCGCTGCATGGGGAACACGGCGGCGCTGTTTCCGGCGTGGCCAAAGACCACATGAGACTGGATCGCAAGCAGATGAGGTGTGCGTTTCATGCAGGGGATTTCCGTAAAACCATTGAAATTCTGGTCGCGCAGTATGCGACCAAACACAGCCTGTACGACAGGCCGACGACACAGTTAAGCTGCTCTCACTTCGTTGGAGTTTTTTCGCATGCTGACCCTGGGAAACATCTTCGTGTTGATGCTGCTGGCGACCGGCGCCGCCTGGGTATGGCACAACCACGGCCTGCGCGAGCGCGCGTTGGAGCGGGTCAAGCAGCATTGCGCCAAGCTCGATATCGAGTTGCTCGACGGTGCCGTGGCCCTGAAACGCATCGGTTTTGTGAAGGATGCCAAAGGACGGCGACGCCTGGCGCGCATCTACAATTTCGAATTCACCGTGACCGGCGAAACCCGCCACCCCGGGACCATCACCCAGTTCGGCGCCCACAGCGCGCAGATCGAACTGGCGCCCTACCCGTTCGAAATCAAGACGCCGCTACCCAGCGCCGACGTGATCGAACTCAGCCAGTGGCGCCAGGACCACGCCAAGCACCGTCAATGACGGCAGGCCGCCAGCGTCTGCTGTAGCGCGGCCACGTCCTGTGGCGCGCTGAAAATCAGTTCGATACGCGAATCACGCCGCCATTCGCTGGGTTGCCAGACGAGTGGGCTGTTATCCACAGCGTTGCCGGAGATCCAGCCGTCGGTGCTGTGGATAACCAGTTTGGCGCGACGCCAATCCAGGCGTGTCAGCCATTGCGCCAGGCGCTGGTGATCGAATGACTGGCTCGGATGCCAGCGCCAACCGATGCTCCAGCCGCCCTCCTGGGCCTGGCTCAAGCAGATCGGCAACGCAGGATCGCTCCACACCGCCGGCATTTGCGCCACGCCCTTGGGCGCCACGAAGTTATCCACAGCCGCTGCAGCCTGTGCGTTCAGGCCTGGCAAAAGCTGCAGTGGCAATTGCGCCTGACGCGTCCAGTAAAACGGAACCTCGACTAACTGCCGTTCGATCGCCTCGCGCTGTGCGGCGTCCAGCGCCTCATCCTTGTTCAGGACCAACAGGCCGGCGCTGGCGAGTGCTTCGCGCTGCGCCTCCGGCAATGGTTTGCCCGCCGCCAGGGCTTGCGCATCCAGCACCAGCACGCAAGGCTGAACCGCGAGCACATCCTGCCATGGCGCCTCGCGCAATTGCTTGAGCACCTGCACCGGGTGCCCGAGCCCCGAAGGCTCGATAAACAGGCGGTCAGGCTTGGCCTTACGCAGCAAGCGACCCAGTCCGACCTGGAACGGCGCACCATTCACACAGCACAAGCAGCCACCCGCCACTTCGCCCAGGGCAATGCCGTCGTCGGCCTGGGTCAGCAAGGCCGCATCCAGACCGATCTGCCCGAATTCGTTGATCAACACCGCCCAGCGCTCGTTGGCCGGGCGTTGGGCGAGCAGGTGTTTGATCAGGCTGGTCTTGCCGGCGCCCAGGGGCCCGGCAATCACATGAGTAGGAATGTTCTGCAGCATAGAGGGCATCATTCAAGCCGTGTAGAGCGTTTGATCCTACGCGGTTATGCCAGCCAATCCAGCGTCAGAATTAACCGTCGCTCATCGGCTTTAAGCTGCGGCGAGCGGTGAATCAGGCCGTGAGCTTCGTTGCCATGCCACTTCGTCCCTTTGAGCAATGCCACTTCGCCGCAGCGAATCTGCTCGATACGCTCGCTGGGCTCGGCATCCGCCTGGCCCAACTGGCGGCGGTCCATCACGCCTTCGCGCAACCATTGGCTGCCGATGCCGGCATACGTGGTGATCAGGCGCACGGGCACATGGTCGACGTGAAAGCGCGGGCACATGGCTTTGTCCAACAGGCGCAAACGCACGCCGATCCGACGGGCGCCAAGCAGGCAGGCAAACGCGCCGATCAGCCACGACACATCGGCGATAAACCCTTCGTAACCCTCAAGATCGCGGCAGCAGGCGGCTAATCCCTGCACGTTCGGCACCGCGTCGTCGCTGGACAACTCGATGACCAACGACTCGGCCAACGGCTCGTCGAGCGCCACCAGCAAGGCGCCGAACTCGGCGATGTGCAACGGCAATTGGCGCTGCCACAGCGCCAGGTTGACGCCGTCTTCGAGAATCTCGGACAGCGCCAGCGGGGTGTCGCCGCAGGTCTGGCGGATCACCGGGCGCAGGGGGATGAGCGGTGCCAGCATCAGGCCGCCGCCTCTTCATACCAAGGGCCAAAAGGATCGGCCAGCAAGCGCCATGCGTCGACGCCCAGGGCCATTTCTTCATCGGTCAGCAGGCAGGCGTCCAGTTCGGCACGCATCTGCGCGAAGTCGATGTTTTGCCCGATGAACACCAGTTCCTGACGGCAATCGCCGGTGCTTGCTTGCCAGTGGCCCATGATCGCGGCGACGCTTTCTTCGTCCTGCGGCCACTGGCTTTTCGGCACAAAACGCCACCAACGTCCGGCAAAGCCATGGCGCATCAGGCCGCCCGCCTGGGACCAACTGCCGGCGTCCTGCGGCTTGCTGGCCAGCCAGAAAAAGCCCTTGGAGCGCAGGAGTTTGCCGTTCACCCAAGGGCGGTCGATAAACTCGAAAAAGCGCTGCGGATGGAACGGACGGCGCGCGCGGTAAGCCGTGGAGGCGATGCCGTACTCTTCGGTTTCCGGCACATGCTCGCCGCGCAGTTCCTGCAGCCAGCCGGGGGCCTGGGCGGCACGTTCGAAGTCGAAGCGGCCGGTGTTGAGGATTTTGTTCAGCGGCACTTCGCCCATGACCATCGGAATGATCTCGGCCTGGGCGTTCAGGCGTTCGAGGATGGCCATCAGTTCCTCACGCTCGTGGCGGCCGATCAGGTCGATTTTGCTGATCAGGATGACGTCGGCAAATTCGATCTGCTCGATCAACAGGTCGGTGATCGAGCGTTCGTCTTCTTCGCCAAGGGTTTCGCCCCGCGACGCGAGGCTTTCGGCGGCCTGATAGTCGAGCAGGAAGTTCATGCCGTCGACCACGGTGACCATGGTGTCCAAGCGCGCAATATCGGCCAGGCTCTGCTCGTTTTCATCGCGAAAGGTGAAGGTTTCGGCCACGGGCAACGGTTCGGAGATGCCGGTGGATTCGATCAACAGGTAATCGAAGCGACCATCCCTGGCGAGTTTTCCGACCTCTTCGAGCAGGTCTTCACGCAAGGTGCAGCAGATGCAGCCGTTGCTCATCTCCACCAGTTTTTCTTCGGCGCGGTTGAGGGTGACGTCGCGCTGCACCTCGCCGCCGTCGATGTTGATTTCGCTCATGTCGTTGACGATCACCGCCACCCGCAGGTTGTCGCGGTTGCGCAGGACATAGTTGAGCAGCGTACTTTTACCGGCGCCGAGAAAGCCGGACAACACGGTAACGGGGAGACGATTGGGCATCAGGTCATTCTCATCAGGCCGCCCGTTCAAGCCGGGCTGTACTTAATGTTATATTATAACAACACAAATAAGCCAATCCCCCGCTTGCTCATCATGACCAACGGAGCAATGCTGGCGCCTGTCTACGTCGAGAAAGCCTATGAAATATCTACTCTGTAGCCTGCTGTTGCTCATCACGACCCAGGCCTGCGCCCAAGTGCCGCGCCTGTCGGCCAATTGCACGCGCAGCGCCAACCTGCTGGCCTGCGTCGATCCGCTGGGCAATGCCTACAGCGTGGCGACGGTTGGCAGCACCACGTATCTGCGCGGTTTCGAGGCGATCGGCAGGCGCTATTGGGCGCAAACCAACAGCCGCTACGGGCAACTGACGTTCTTCACCGGCTTGGCCTCGGACGGTGAAGCGTGGGTCGGCTACACGCGGCGTGTGGGCTGGACCACAATCAACCGGTTTTCCAGCTCCGGTGGCGCCAGCGCCACGTTCACCTGCAGCCGTGTGACCGGCTGTTAGGCCTGGTTGTGTTTCTGTTCCTGGACCCAAGCCATGTAGCTGTTCACCGGCGGGTTCTTCTGGAAATAGCGCTGCAGGCCGAGGAACAAACCCTCCGCCACCGCCTGTTGATGCCGCGCCGTGACCAGCCGCGCACTGTCCCGCGCATTGGAGATAAACCCGGTCTCCACCAGGATCGACGGGACATCCGGTGACTTGAGCACCGCGAATCCGGCCTGTTCCACACGCTTTTGATGCAACGAGGTGATGCCTTCCAGGCTGCCCAGGATCGAGCTGCCCAGTTGCAGGCTGGAGGCGATGGTGGCGTTCATCGACATGTCGAGAATCACCCCGGCCAGCATCGGGTCCTTGTCCTTGAGGTTCAGCAGACTGGTGGCGCCCAGCAGGTCGGCGCCGTTTTCCCGTTGCGCCATGAACCGCGCCGTGGCCGAGGTGGCACCGCCTTCGGACAAGGCATACACCGAAGCCCCCGACGCGCTGATCCGTGGTGCCGCATCCGCATGCACCGAGATAAACATGTCGGCGTTGTGTTTGTGGGCGATCTCCACGCGCTTGCGCAGCGGCACGAAGAAGTCATCGTTGCGCACCAGCTTCACATCGAACCCTTTCTCGCGCTTCAAGCGTTTGGCCAGCAATTGCGCAATGGACAGCACCACGTCTTTTTCGCGCTGGCCCTTGGAACCAATGGCGCCGGGGTCCTTGCCGCCGTGGCCGGGGTCGACCACCACGATGATGTCGCGCTTGGGGTGCGCCCTGTCGACCAGCGGTCTGGGTGCGGCCGCTATCGGGTGAGGCACCTGGGTGGCGCTGGTGAGATCAAGCACCAGGCGGTGCCCTTGCCCATCCTGGGGCGGCAACAAAAAGCTGGTGAGCTGCATCGGCGTGGCGAGGTCCAGCACGATGCGCGTATCCGCCTTGCCGAAGTGCCCGGAGCGAATCGAGGTGATCCCGCTGTTCTTCAAGACCAACTGAGAGAAGTCGCCACTGAGCCCGGCGCCGCTCAGGTCGATGATCAGGCGTTCCGGCGCGGTCAGGGAAAAAGTCTTGTAGTTCACCGGGCCACTGAGGTCGAACACCAGCCGCAGCTTGTCGTCCGAGCGCCACAGGCGGGCGTTGCGAATCTGCGTGGCCGACGCGGTGAAGGGCAAGGTGAACAGCGGGCTGACCAGGAGCAGGTTGAGGAGCTGACGTCTGTGCATGACAAATACCGCAAATAAAGGAGCGTCCTTACTCGACATGACTGAAAAAAGGCCGGAGCAGAAAATTCATCGTCGACTCAATCGTTATAATATAACATGTCTTTTTTATCGCCAACGATGGACCTGCTCATGAATGCGCTGACTCTGCCGGATATCGCCGCGCAGGCTTCACGCCAAGCCTTGCCGCTCGACTGGGTGGGCATGTGCGGCATCGCCTTGCCTATTTTGATCGACGACCAACGCCTCGCCGCCACGGCCGATGCCGGCGTCAGCCTGGACGACGGTGCCGCCCGTGGCATTCATATGTCGCGCCTGTACCTGGCGCTGGAGATGCTCGACCAGCAGCCACTGACTCCGGCACTTCTGCGTAAGGTACTGCAGCGTTTTCTCGACAGTCATGAAGGTTTATCTAATAACGCCTACCTGCGTATCCACACCGATCTGCTGCTCAAGCGCCCGGCATTGGTCAGCCCACTGGCTGGCTGGAAGGGCTACCCGGTGAGTATCGAAGCGCGCGTGGAAAACCAGATGTTCCACGTGGAACTAAACATCGAGGTGACTTATTCCTCAACCTGCCCGTGCTCGGCGGCCCTCGCCAGGCAGTTGATTCAGCAGCAATTTCTCGAAGATTTCGGCAACACGCCGTTGCAGCACGCCGATGTGCTGAGCTGGCTCGGTAGCGCCAACGGCATCGTCGCCACGCCCCACAGCCAGCGCAGCAGCGCGCAACTGCGCGTCCAGTTGCGCGGCGAGCAGCTGGCGCTGACCGAGTTGATCAATACCGCCGAAGCCGCCCTCGGCACCGCCGTGCAAACCGCGGTGAAACGTGCGGACGAACAAGCCTTCGCCCTGGCCAACGGGCAGAACCTGATGTTCTGCGAAGACGCCGCCCGCCGCTTGAACCTCGCCTTGAAACGCTCGGATGCCGTCCAAGCCTTCCACCTCAAAGTGATCCACGCCGAAAGCCTGCACGCGCACGATGCCGTGGCTGAAAGCCGTTGGACGAGACACTCAGCATGATCACCTGCACCGCTTTGCGCTGGGGTGCCCCCGGCCAACCCCTGACACCCGCCGTGGACTTCACCCTGGAAACCGGCAGCCTTACCGGCGTGATCGGCCCCAACGGCTGCGGTAAAAGCAGCCTGCTCAAAGTCATCGCCGGCCTGCAAAAGCCGCTGGCGGGCAAAATCCGCGTGGATGTGCCGCGTCGCGGCGGCGTGTCCTTCCTGCCCCAGCAACAACACCTCGATCGGCAGTTCCCCATCAGCTTGCAAGAGCTGGTCGCCGCCGGTTTCTGGGGCACCCGACTCACCCCGCAACAACGCAGCGAACGTCTGCACGCCGTGTTGGAAGACTGGTGCCTCAGCGGCCTGGAACAGCGCCCGTTGATGGCCTTGTCCGGCGGCGAACTGCAACGCGCCCTGCTCGCCCGCATGAGCCTGGCCGAAGCGCCGGTGTTGCTGCTCGACGAACCCCACGCCGCCCTCGACGAAGACGGCCAGGCCCTGTGCTGGAAACATATCCACACCTGGCATGACGAAGGCCGCACGGTGGTCGTGGTCTGTCATGACTTGGCCTCCGTGCGTCAACACACCCAGCAAGTGGTGCAGATCAAAAGCACGGGCTGCCGGTTCGGGCCGAGCAAAGAACTGATCCGCCCGCAACCGCACATGCAGGTGGCCTGATGCACTTCACCGCCCACCTGTGGATGCCGTTTCTCGACTTCGTGTTCATGCGCCGCGCCTTGATCGGCGGCCTGGTACTCGCTTGCAGCACCGCGCCGTTGGGGGTGTTCCTGATCCTGCGGCGCATGAGCCTGATCGGTGACGCCGTCGCCCACGGCATCCTGCCCGGTGCCGCCCTGGGTTTCTGGTTCGCCGGCCTGAGCCTGCCCGCGCTGACCATCGGCGGCCTCGGCGCCGGCCTGAGCATGGCGGGGTTGGCCGCGTGGATCACCCGTCGCACCGGCCTGCGCGAAGACGCCAGCCTGGCCGCCATCTACCCCATCTCCCTCGCCGCCGGTGTGCTGATCCTCGGCCTTGCCGGCAAGCGCCTGGACCTGCTGCACCTGCTGTTCGGCTCGGCCCTGGCCGTCGACGAAACCACCTTGACCGGCATGCTCTGGGTCTCCGGTTTCAGCCTGGTCGCCATGGTGCTGATCTACAAACCGCTGCTGCTGGACACCCTCGACCCGCTGTTCCTGCAAACCGTCAGCCGCCTCGGCCCGTTGGCCCACGGGCTGTTTTTGACCCTGGTGGTGCTGAACCTGGTGATCGGTTTCCAGGCCATCGGCGCGCTGATGGTGGTGGGTTTGATGATGTTGCCGGCCATCGCGTCCCGCTTCTGGAGCCGGCGCTTGCCGGTGCTGATCGCAGTATCGGCAGTGCTGGGATGCCTGTCGGTGTGGCTTGGCTTGTTGCTGTCGTTCTACTACTCACTGCCCAGTGGCCCGGCGATTGTGCTGGTGGCTGGCGGTGGGTACCTGCTGTCCGTGATCTTCGGTCCGGTGCATGGCTTGCTGCGCCGCCCGCCCTTGCTGTCATCCCAATGAGGTGTCTCCCGATGCGCGCTCTACTCGTGTTGTTCAGTCTGCTACTGCCGTTGTCCATGGCCCAGGCCGCCGACAAACTCCAGGTGGTGACCAGCTTCAGTATTCTCGATGACATCACCCACCAGATCGGTGGCGAACACATCCAGATCAGCAACATGGTCGGCCCCGACGCCGACGCTCATACCTACGAGCCGACCCCGGACGATGCCAAGGCGCTGCTCAAGGCCAAGCTGATCATCAAGAATGGCCTTGGCTTCGAGCCGTGGCTGGACCGCCTGGTGACCAGCACCGAAACCCGCGCCACCGTGGTTACCGCCAGTAAAGGCGTGATCTCCCACACCATGGAAGAAGACGGCGAAACCATCCCGGACCCGCACGCCTGGCATAACCTGGCCAACGCCGAAATCTATGTGAACAACATCACCAAGGCGCTGGTGGCCGCCGACCCGGCCAACCAGGCCGACTACCTGCGCAACAGCCAGGCGTACCTGAAAGACATCTACCGTTTGCTCGCCGAGGCCAAGGCCAAGTTCGGCGCACTGCCAGCGGGCAACCGCCGCATCGTCACCTCCCATGACGCGTTCGGCTACCTGGGCCAGGCCTATGGCATCCAGTTCCTCGCGCCTCAGGGTTTGTCCACCGAGCGTGAGCCTTCCGCCGCCGAAGTCGCCGCGCTGATCACTCAGATCCGCAAGGACAAGGTCAAAGCCGTGTTCATTGAAAACATCAAGGACTCGCGCCTGCTCAAACAGATCGCCAGCGAAAGCGGCGCGCAGATCGGCGGCACGCTGTATTCCGACGCCCTCGCCGCAGAAGGCCCGGCCAGCACCTTTCTCGGGCTGTTCGAATACAACCTCAACACCCTGTGCGCCGCGTTGGGCAAACCATGATCCGCAAGAACCCATCCGGTGATCTGCCGGTGATTGCCGAATCGGCCTACGTCGATAAAACCGCGATCATCTGCGGCAAGGTCATCATCGGTGAGAACGTATTCGTCGGCCCCTACGCCGTGATCCGCGCGGACGAGGTCGACGCCAGCGGCGACATGGACCCGATCACCATCGGCGCCAACTCCAATATCCAGGACGGCGTGGTGATCCACTCCAAATCCGGCGCGGCGGTGACCATCGGCGAGTTCACCTCCATCGCCCACCGCTCCATCGTCCACGGCCCCTGCAGCGTCGGCGACCGCGTGTTCATCGGCTTCAACAGCGTGTTGTTCAACTGCGCCGTCGGCGACGGCTGCGTGGTGCGCCACAACTCGGTGGTCGACGGCCGCGACTTGCCCGCCGCGTTCTACGTGCCTTCGACCACCCGCATCGGGCCCAACACCGACCTGTCGCAATTCCCGCCGGTGAGCGTCAGCGCGTCGGAGTTTTCCGAGGACGTAGCGCGTACCAACGTCGATCTGGTGCAGGGTTACAAAGCCCTGCAAAACGAGTTCTGAACCATGAGCCGCCTGTTGATCCGCAACGCTCGACTGGTGAATGAAGGCCAGGTATTCGACGCCGACATGCTGGTCGCCCACGGCCGTATCGAGAAGATCGCCAGCAGCATCACGGGGCACACGGCGCCTGTGGAAATCGACGCCCACGGTCAATGGCTGCTGCCGGGGATGATCGATGACCAGGTTCACTTTCGCGAACCCGGCGCGCCGGACAAAGGCGGTTTCTACAGCGAATCCCGCGCAGCGGTGGCCGGCGGCATCACCAGTTTCATGGACATGCCCAACACCCGGCCGGCCACCCTCACCCTGGAAGCGCTGGCCGACAAAAAACGCCGCGCCGTCCAGCACTCGGTGGCCAACTACGGTTTTCACTTCGGCGTCAGCAACGACAACCTCGACACCGTCGCCGCGCTCGACCCGCGGCAAGTGGCCGGGGTCAAAGTGTTCATGGGCGCGTCCACCGGCAACATGCTGGTGGACGATCCACGGATTCTGGAGCGCCTGTTCGCCGATGTGCCGACGATCCTGCTGGCCCACTGCGAACACACGCCGAGTATCCAGGCCAACGAACAGCGCTTGCGCGAGCGTTTCGGCGACAACATCCCTGCCGCCGCCCATCCGCTGATCCGCGATGCCGAAGCCTGTTATCGCTCGTCTTCACTGGCGGTGGAACTGGCCAAGCGCCACGGCACGCGCCTGCATGTGTTGCACCTGAGCAGCGCCCGCGAGTTGGCGTTGTTCGAAGACCAGCCGCTGGCGCAGAAACGCATCACCGCCGAGGTCTGCGTCCATCACCTGTTGTTCGACGACCGCGACTATCACCGCCTGGGCCACCAGATCAAATGCAACCCGGCGATCAAGACCCGCGCCGACCGCGACGCCTTGCGCCTGGCCCTGCTCGGTGAGCGACTGGATGTGATCGGCACCGACCATGCGCCGCATACCTGGGCGCAAAAGCAGTTGGCGTACGGTGAGGCGCCGTCGGGTTTGCCCCTGGTGCAACATGCGTTGCCGGCGTTACTGGAGTTGGTGGCCGATGGGCTGCTGCCGCTGACCACCCTGGTGGCGAAAACCAGTCATCGCGTTGCCGACCTGTTCGCGATCCCGGACCGTGGCTACCTGCGCGAAGGCTATTGGGCCGATCTGGTGCTGATCAAACCCGAACCCGAAGGCAAGCCGGTCCGCAGCCAGCCGATCCTGGCCCGCTGCGGCTGGACACCGTTCGCCGAGCGCCGCTTTCGCCACAGCGTCAGCACCACTCTGGTGTCGGGCCAGTTGGCCTGGCACACCGGCCAGGTGGTCGACAGCTGCCAGGGCCTGCCCCTGCACTTTCAGCGTTAAGCGCGCGGTTTGACGCTGCCGCAGTTTTCCCCCAGCCACTGGGCGTGACTGTCCAGGCTGCCCTTCTGCTGAATGCCGGTGGCATTGAAGGTGCCGTTGACCGTGGTGGTGAATTCCTTCTGGCTCTGGAAGGTGGCAACGCCGGTGCCCTGGGCTTTCGGGCAGCTGAAACGGAATTTCCACTGGTTGCCGCTCTTGTCGGTCACTTGCTGTTTGCAGCCCGACTGCGGATCGGTCAGCGGGATCGCGTCGGAGGCGACCTGGGCGGGGGTGAGGCACACCTGCACGCCTTTACCGGCCATGGTGATGCCTTGTTTTTCCAGCATGGCGCGCTGTTCGGGGGTCATTTGTTGCTTGAGCTGACCGAGGATCAATGACAAATCCGGCAGGTCCTGGTTATCCACTTTCATGTTGCTCGTGGTCAATTCCCACAAACCAGGCGCCAGCATCTGCGCCTGGGCCGCCACGGGCAGCGACAAACCAATAACCATGGCCAAACCTAGCAGACGAGCATTCATCGGGTAACTCCTGGATAATTGTGGGCATTAGACGCCACAAAAGCGCCAGTGTTGCACGGCAAATAAAATAGCGACATTCCTGACCGAACATGGTCTGTTAGGCACTGGATTGCCTGGAGTACCATCGTCCATGGATTTTTTTGGCCCGCACCTGCTCGCCTACTTCATCGCCACGCTGCATTTTCTCGGGACGCTCGCCGCGATCCATGCAGTGCTGACCGTCAGGACCGCCCAAGGCTCGATTGCCTGGGCGTTGTCGCTGATGTTCATACCCTACCTCACGCTGATCCCGTACCTGATCTTCGGCCGCAGCACCTTCGATGCGTACATCCAGGCGCGGCGCCAGGCCAACCAGGAAATGCACACTGCGATCAACGAGCTGAACTGGCGCCCGTGGGTCGAGGAAGCCCTGGCCGCCCGCAACTCCAGCGCCTACGCCTCCCTGCGAGCGATGCCGAAGCTGGGCCGCATGCCGTGCCTGGCGAATAATGAAGTGCGTTTGCTGATCAATGGTGACGCCACCTTCAGTGCGATCTTCGAGGCGATTCGCCGCGCCAAAACCGCCGTGCTGTTCCAGTTCTTCATCATTCATGACGACGAACTCGGTCGGCAGTTGCATGCCTTGCTGAAGGAAAAAGCCGCCCAAGGCGTCGCCGTCTACGTGCTCTACGACCGCATCGGCAGCCACGCCCTGCCCTCTCACTATGCACAAACGCTGCGCGACGCCGGGGTGCAGGTCAAGGCGTTCGCCACCCGCAGCGGCTGGCTCAATCGCTTCCAGGTCAACTTCCGCAACCACCGCAAGATCGTGGTGGTGGATGGCATCACCGGGTTTGTCGGCGGGCATAACGTCGGCGATGAGTACTTGGGCAAAAAGCCGCCGCTGGCGCCGTGGCGCGATACCCATGTGCAGGTCACCGGCCCGGTGGTGGCGTGCCTGCAGGAATCGTTTGCCGAAGACTGGTTCTGGGCGGCGCGGGAACTGCCGCCGCTGATCCTGCCAGACACCTACCCCGAAAACGGCGTGCTCTGCCAATTGCTCGCCAGCGGCCCGGCCGACCCTTATGAAACCTGCTCGCTGTTTTTTGTCGAAGCGATCCACGCCGCGACCGAGCGGGTGTGGATCACCAGCCCGTATTTCATCCCGGATGAAGCGGTGTTTGCCGCCCTGCGCCTGGCGGTGCTGCGCGGGGTCGACGTGCGCCTGCTGCTGCCGTCGCGGCCCGACCACCGCATCGTGTATGCCGCCTCCAGCCTTTACGCGATCGAAGCGGTGCGCGCCGGGGTGCGGGTGTTCCGCTATACGCCGGGGTTTCTGCACCAGAAAGTGGTGTTGGTCGACAGCGAAATCAGCGCCATCGGCAGTGCGAACATGGACAACCGTTCGTTCCGCCTGAATTTCGAGGTGATGTTGCTGACCGTCGATGAAGCCTTCGCCCAGCAAGTGGAACACATGCTGCTCGATGACTTCGCCCTGGCCCATGAAGTCAGCCAGGAAGAAAGCCGCGAAACCCGCCGCCTGCAACAACTGGGCATGCGGGTCGCGCGGCTTATCTCACCGATTCTCTAACAGACACTGCGGTAAAAATGTGGGAGGGGGCTTGCCCCCGATAGCGGTGAATCAGTGCCCAATCCGCTAGCTGACACACCGCAATCGGGGGCAAGCCCCCTCCCACATTTGGATCTGCGGGGCTGTGGGGAAATGCTTCAGCGGTAGATATTTTCCCGTGTCCACGGTAGTTCGTGGCTGCCATCGGCGAAGGGTTTTACCGCCAGTATGCGGATCGCACGGCGTGTTTCACCGCTTCACTAACAGACGCTGCGGTAAAAATGTGGGAGGGGGCTTGCCCCCGATAGCGGTGAATCAGTGCCCAATCCGCTAGCTGACACACCGCAATCGGGGGCAAGCCCCCTCCCACATTTGCATCCGCGGGGCTGTGGGAAAATGCTTCAGCGGTAGATATTTTCCCGCGTCCACGGCAGTTCGTGGCTGCCATCGGCGAAGGGTTTTACCGCCAGTATGCGGATCGCACGGCGTGTTTCACCGCTTCACTAACAGACGCTGCGGTAAAAATGTGGGAGGGGGCTTGCCCCCGATAGCGGTGAATCAGTGCCCAATCCGCTAGCTGACACACCGCCATCGGGGGCAAGCCCCTCCCACATTTGGATCTGCGGGGCTGTGGGAAAATGCTTCAGCGGTAGATATCTTCCCGCGTCCACGGCAGTTCGTGGCTGCCATCGGCGTGGGGTTTTACCGCCAGGATCTGGTGCAGGTTGATCCAGCCCCGCGCAAACGCGTAGGCGCAACCGGCCAGGTACAACCGCCAGATGCGCAACGCCTGCGCCGGCACCATCTTCGCCGCCGCTTCCAGGTTGTCTTCCAGGCGTTCGCTCCAGTGGTCCAGGGTGCGTGCGTAGTGCAGGCGCAGGCTTTCCACGTCGACCACTTCGAGCCCGGCTTCGCTGAGTTCGGCGGTCATCATCGCCAGGTGCGGCAGTTCGCCGTTGGGGAAAACGTAGCGCTCGATGAAATCCCCGGCGCCGCGGCCCACGGGGCGTCCGTCGGTGTGCTTGGCGGTGATGCCATGGTTCATCACCAGCCCGCCTTCGCGCACCGCGCCAAACAGGGTTTTGCAGTATTGCGCCAGGTTGGCGTGGCCGACGTGTTCGAACATGCCCACGCTCACCACTTTGTCGAAACGACCGTCCTGGGGCAGATCACGGTAATCGAGCAGTTGCAGGTCCACCTGATCGTCCAGGCCCTCGGCTTTCACGCGTGCCTTGGCCAGGGCCAGTTGCTCCTTGCTCAGGGTGATGCCGAACACCTTTACCCCGAACTCCCGCGCCGCATACCGCGCCAGCCCGCCCCAACCACAGCCGACATCGAGCAAATACTCCCCCGGCTGCAAGCGCAACTTGCGGCACAGGTGGCGGAATTTGTCTTGTTGGGCCTGATCGATGGATTCGCTGCCGGTTTCGAAATAACCGCAGGAATACGCCATGTCCTGGTCGAGCCACAGCTGGTAGAACTCGTTGGACAGGTCGTAATGGTAGGAAATCGCCGCTGCGTCAGTGGCCTTGTCGTGGAACGAGCGCACCGGACGATTGCCCCCATCGTCATCGACGAGGGCGTGACTCAACTCGTCACACACCCGGATCACCTCGGAGATGGAGCCTTCCAGCTCCAGTTTGCCCTCGACGAAGGCTTCGCCCAATGAATCGAGCGTGGGATGGGAAAGCTTGGACACAATCGTGGGGTCCTTCACCACGATGGTCACACTGGGCTCAGGGCCCAAGTTGAATTCATGGCCGTCCCAGAGTCGAAGACGCAGCGGTAGCTGAAGATTCTGTAAGGCCGGTGGAAGTTGCGCGAGCATGAGTAGTCCCCCCTTGTTTCAGACGTCTGGAAAGAGGGTAGACCATCCGACGACCGGGTAGGAAGCTATCGATCTGATAACCTGCGCTTATGGAATCCGGCGTTCGAGCAAACCGTCCTGAACCCACTGTTTCAGCCATGAGACTGCTTGCAGGGGCGCACCCTCTCCATGACTGACCGCCAAGCGTTCGCACAGTTCTGAAAAACACCAGCCGGTGCTCACCATGCCCGCCAGGGCGCAGGTTTGCGCGGGTTCCAGGCTGCGGTAGCGGCATATCTGCTGATCGCGCCACACCAGGCAGACCTGCGGCGCGTCCAGAGGCTGGCCGGCGTGCAAGGCCGATTTAGCCTTGGCGGCACGCCAGGTTTCGACGGTATTGAAGCGGCAGAATATCTGCTGAACGGTCGGCGCCAGGGTGACCTGCAAGCCCGGCCAGTCGGGCGGCGGCAGTCGCGCCATGTCGTCCAGGGTCAGCGGCGTGCCCGGCGGCGCATCGAACGCCAGGGTAAACGCCCACTCCAGCCGTGCCAGCTCGGCCAACGGCGCGCTTTGTTCAGCCACCAGGTGCTCCTGGATAAACCCCGCAAACCGCTCGCCCAGCCAGCGCAGGCTGTAGTGGGCGGACGGATAGCGACGCACGTAGGCCTCAGTCAGCGAGGCGAATTCGTCATCGCCCAGCCAATACCAGAGGGCGCCGAAGTCCTGCCGTAATACGTCCTGCAAGCGCGACAGGTAGGCGTTGTGATAGATCGCCAGGCCGGTTTCCACATCCAGCGTAGGACCACCCAGCAAGGTGGCGGCAAAGCCAGTACCGGCCACGGGCGTTTCGGCTAATAAATGCTCTTCGAAGGCCCGTTGCCAATCCGTCAGGCGCATAGCGTTCTCCTGAGCAAGGCGCTCGCCCCCAGCGACCGGGCCTTGTCCAACTCGCTGAGCAAGTCTTCGAACGGCGGGAAATGGTCGTCGCGCTCGAGCAACGTCGAGACCGGGCCCAGGTGCTCCAGGGTCTGTTGATACAGCGCCCACACCGGATCACACACCGGGTGGTCATGGGTATCGACCACGTAATCGCCGTAGTCCATATGCCCCGCCAGATGCAGCTGGCGGATGCTCTGCGGCGGCAGGTTGTGAATGAACGTCCAGGCATCGAAGCCATGATTGCGCGAGCTGACGTACACATTGTTGACGTCCAGCAGCAACTGGCACCCGGTCAAGTGGGTCAGGGCGTTGAGGAATTCCCACTCGGTGAATTCATCCGCCTTGGCGCGCACATAGCTGGAGACGTTTTCCAGCACCAGCGGGCGCTGCAACACATCCTGTACCTGAAGCACGCGACTGGCCACGTGATACAAACTTTCTTCGGTGTACGGCAGGGGCAGCAAGTCATGCAATTGATGCGCGCTGCCGCGGCTCCAGCACAGGTGATCGGAGATCCACGCCGGCTGGATGCGTGCGGCGAGTTGCTGGAGTTGCTTGAGGTAATCGGTATCGAGCGGATGGGGCCCGCCGATGGACAGGGACACACCGTGCATCACCAACGGGTAGCGCTCGGCGATCGCGTCCAGGTAGTACAAGGCTTTACCGCCCTGCACCAGGTAATTCTCGGAGATCACTTCGAACCAATCCACGGCCGGCGATTGTTCAAGGATCTGCTGGTAGTACTCACTGCGTAGACCCAGGCCGTAACCCAGGCTCGGAAGGGATGTAGACATCAGGCACTCCTGGGCAAAAGTGTCCGCAGCGGTGACGGCGACCGCTGCGGGGTACGCGGGGCCGATTACGCGCCGACTTTGCCACCGGCCGCGTCGCACGCGGCCTTGGTCATGGCCTTGAAGCCATGACCCTTGCAGACCGCCTGGCCCTTGCAGGCGTTTTCAGCGGTCTTGCAGTCATTCATGCCTTTGCAGGAGGTTACGCCGTAGCAATGAACCGGAGCGTCGGCGGCCTGGACCTGGGTGGTGACACCGGCAAACAAGGCGGCGGCAGCGAAAGCCAGGGCAGCACCGGAAACGGCGTTTTTGATGGTCATGGGGTCATCCTCATAAATCGTGGTTAGGTCGGCTGAGCGGAATGCTCAGTCGCGACATAGCACTAGAGTGAGGTGCCCCCTTGCCGTTACAGCACCTTCGAAAAAAACCTGGGATTTATTCCTCCAGCTTCGACAGCGGCTCCTGAAACCGCAGCAACCGCCCGGCATTGCCCAGCACCAGCAAGGTGCTGAGGTTGTGCAACACCGCCGCGATCATTGCGCCCGCGGCGCCCAACCAGCCAAACGCAGCGAACACCACGATCGCCAGCGTCCAGCCCAGGCCGATGATCACGTTGACCTGCAACGTCTGCCGGCACCGTCGGCTCAAGCGCACACAGGTGCCCAGGCGGCGCAAGTCGCTGCCAATCAACACCACATCCGCCGAGGCCAGCGCAATGTCCGCACCGCCCGCGCCCATGGCCACGCCGACCACGCCGGCTTTGAGCGCCAGGGAGTCGTTGATGCCGTCACCCACCACCATCGGCCGGAAACCGCTGCTGATTTCGCCCAACACGCGGTTGAGCTTGTCTTCCGGCAACGCCTGGGCTTCGACATCGCTGATGCCCACGTCGAGGGCCAGGCTGTCGGCCACGCTTTGGCGGTCGCCGGTCAGCAGCAGTTGCCGCCCCAGGCCCAGGTCGCGCAGCTCTTGCAGGGCCTGGCGAGCTTCCGGTTTGACGCTGTCGGCCAGCAACAGCCAGGCGAGGAACGCACCGTTCAACGCCAGCCCGGCAATCGGGCCATCATGGTCGGGGACGCGGGTAGTGACGATGCCCAACTGCTCGAACAACTCCGGCCGGCCCAAGGCCGCTTCGCCCTGCGCGGTCTGGGCCACCACGCCGAGGCCTTGGCGTTCGCGGATGTCGGTGAGCACCAACAGCTGTTCCTGGCTCGCCAACCCGGCCAACGCGCGGCTGACCGGGTGGCTGCTGGCCGAACCGAGGCTGGCCGCCAGGTTCAACAACCCTTGGCGGTCCGGCGCGGTGGTTTGGATGGACTGCAGGCGCAGAGTGCCAAAGGTCAGGGTGCCGGTCTTGTCGACCACCAGCGAGGTCAGGTCCGCCAACTCTTCGAGGAACGCCGAGCTGCGGATCAGAATCCCATGCCGCGCCGCCACGGCAATCCCGGCAATCGCCGTGGCCGGGGCCGACAGCACCAGGGCGCACGGGCACGCCGCGACCAGCACCGCGAGCATCGCCTGGGCGTCATTGGTGACAAACCAGGTCACCGCCGCCAGCAACAGCACCAACACCATATAGCTGCCGGCGTAACGCTCCAGCAGCCGCGTGATCGGCGGCTTGGAACGCTCGGCGTTCTGCATCAGGGCGATGACTTTGCCCAGGGTCGACTCGTTGCCGGTACGCGTCACTTCCAGGCGCAACAACCCGTCGAGGTTGATCGCACCGCCGAACACTTGCACGCCGACACTGGCTTCCAGCGGCACCGACTCGCCGGTGATCGGCGCCGTGTCGAGGCTGGCCTGGCCGGACAGCACCACGCCATCGGCAGGCACGCGGTCGCCGGCGCGCACTTCGACGATGTCGCCGCTGTTCAGCGTGCCGTTGTCGACTTCGCTGATGCTGCCGTCCGCCTGCACCAGGCGTGCGTGGCTGCGGGTCAGTTTGCCGAGGGCGTGGATCGCTTCCTGGGAGCCGATCACGCTGCGCTCTTCGAGCACATGGCCGAAGATCATGATGATCGGCAGCAACGCGGCGGTCAGCAGATCGCCCGTGGCCCACGCGCCGAGCATCGCCAGGGCGATGAGTTGGTCGGTGATGCCATGCAGACTGGGAAAACGCAGGCTGTACCAGGCCGAGCGCATCACCGGCACAGCCACCAGCAGCGAGGCCACGCCGAGCAGCAACTGGCTGACGCCGCTCTGGTCCGGCGCCAGCCAGCGCCACACCAGGCCCAGCACGAGCAAGCCGAGGGCGAGCATGGCCAGGGTCAATTGCCGGGCGGCGCTGCGCTGCTCGGCGGATGTCAGCATGGGTGCGCTCATTGTTCGGCTCCCTGAATGATCAAGCGGGAGTCGTCTTTGGGGTCGACCGTGGTCACGGAACCGGCCTGGCCGAGAATCTTCGGCAAGCGCTCGCGGTACAGGCGCAACAGCAAGCCGGGGTCTTTGACCTGGGCCAGGCTGGCGACGGTGGCGGTTTGCGCCTGCGCGTTGGCCAGGCGTTCGCTGGCCTGGGCGTGGGCGACTTGCACCAGGCGGTCAGCCTGCTGGTTGGCGGTCTGGGTGAGCTTTTCCGCGTCGGTGCGCGCATTCGCCACCGCTTTGTCGGCTTGCTGGCTGGCGGTGAGCACCGCATTGAAGGCGTTCACCGCCGGGCTCGGCAGGCTCGATTGCACATCGACGCGGGTGACTTCGATGCCCACCCCCAAGCCGCTGGCGGTCAACTCCGCCAGGCGCTTGTTGATGCCTTGCACCAGGTCGCCGCGCAGCCGTTCACGGCGCTCGGCGGCGCCGTTGTCGCTGCTGATCAATTCGGGGCGCGCCACCAGGATGGTGTCCAGATCCCGCGCCGCCGTCAGGGCCACGGCGCTGCGCGTCACCAGGCGATCCAGCGCCGGCAGCACGTGCTCGCCCTGCAGCACAAACGCATAAGGTTCGGTGACTTTGTAGAACACCCGCACATCCAGCTGCACCACGCCGGCATCGCCGGTCAGCAGGTAGCCGGACCCGGCCAGGGCATCGCTCAACGGCGTGGCGAAGCTGGCCACGCGGTCGGCCTGCACCGCGGCATCGGAACGCAGCAGGTTGCCGACCCGCCGCTCGATCACCCGGTCTGCCGCCGGCAACAGCACGACTTGCTCGAACGGCTGCGGCCACGCCAGCAACAGTCCGGCATTCTGAACCCGATCGAGTGCGCCGAAGTGCAGCACCACGGCGCGATTCTGCGGGTCGATCTGTCGCACATTGGAAAACGCCCAGGCCAGGGCGGCCAACACCGTCACCGCGTACAGCGCCATGAACGTCAGGCGCCCGGCCTGAATCCACGGGCTGTCCGGGCTGTCACGCTCGATCATGGCTGGACGTCCTTCGGCCCGTCCACCAGCGCGCGGAACGGCGCGGCGTCGGTGCGCAGGATGATCTTGGTGCCCGGGGTGACCACGGTGCCCAGGGTATCGAGGGAACGCAGCAGGTTGTACAACTGGGGATTGCCGGCGTAGGCGCGACCATAGATCTGCGCCGCTTCGACCCGCGATTGCGCTTCGATGTCGGCGGCTTTCACCGTGGCATCGGCCTGCACGATGCGCGCATCGCGCTCGGCGGCGGAACGGATCTGCGCCGCCTCACGCTTGCCCACGGCGGTGCGTTCGGTAGCGATGGTTTCGCGCTCGGCGCGCATGCGGTCGACGGTGGCAGTGAGCGTCACCGACGGCAAGGTCAGCCGCTCGATGCCCACCTGCGCCACACGCACGCCATAGGTGGTGAGCAATTGTTGATCGATCTGCTGGCGCAACTGCGCTTCGAAATCGCTGATGCGTACCTGGCTGGCGTCGGTATTGATCAGGCTGGACAGGTCGAAGCTGGCCGCCGTGGTTTCCAGCGCCGAACCGACAAACGTCCGAATCTGCCGCGCCGCTTCATCCGGCTGGTTCTGCACCGCACGCATGAAGCGCTGCACATTGTCGGCATCGCCCTGCACCTGCCACGCCACATAAGCCTGCACGATGATGCGCAGGCCATCGCGGGTGCCGACATCCTGCAAACCGCTGGAGGTGGTGCGCAGGCGCAGGTCCACCGGGATCGCCGCTTCGAACGGCGCCGGCCAGCGCCAGCCCAGGCCCGGTTCCAGCAGCACCCGCGACGGGTTGCCGAAACGGGTAATCACCGTGGCTTCACCGGAGCGCACCTGCACCAGGCTGGCGGCCGCTACCGCAAACAACACCAGCAACACAGCCCAGGCCATGCGCCGCCAAGGGAACGGGCCGGCGGGTTGTTCGTCACCATGGTGGTGATGATGGTGGCCGTGGTGGTGGTGACCATGATCGTGAGAATGAGCGCTCAACAGACAGACTCCTTATTGAACGGCTTTACGCGGCACCGAGGGATCGGCCGGCAAGGTAAAAGAACGCAGATCGATCGTCGGCGCACTGTCGGCGCCCAGGCGATGATCCAGAATCAACAGCTTGGCGTGAGCCAGGCCCTGGGTCAGCTGGCCGAGGTATTGCTCCAGCACGAAGGCTTTGCCCGCGCTGGCGTAGGCTTTTTGTTCGGCGGCAAAACGCAGGTCCGCCGCCCGGGCCCCGGCATTGACCTCGTGCGCGGTGGCCTGGGCCTGGTCGCGGACGGTGCTGGCTTGCAGCAGGGCCTGGTTGGTTTGTTCGCTGGCGGCGCCGCGTTCGCGGGAGATCAGCGCCTGAGCGCCGATCTGCGCCGCTTGCACGCCGTGGTAGGCGTTGGCGGCACCGGACGGCGGGTGGATGGCTTCGACCACCGTGGCGAGAATCTCCACGCCGCTGTCGAGTGTATGCAGGTCCGCTTGCACGGCGCGGCCGATCTCGTCGGCCAGGCCGGTGCGTTGTTCGCCGAGCAATTCGTCGAGGGTACGCGAGGCAAAGTCATGCACGAGGATGCGGCTGGCAGTGCTGCGGATCAGGGTCGGCACATCCGCGCTGTTATAGGTGGCGGCCAGTGCGGCCTGGTCGGTCAGGCCGATACGGTAGACGAAGCGCACATCCATATTGACGATCTGGAAGCTCTGCTTGTCGCCACGGCTGCTGGCGATCACCTGGGACTTGTCATTCACATGGCTGGCGTCCCACAACCGGTTGGCGATCAGCGGTGCCGGGCCTTCGGCCGCCGCGAGTTCCGGGCTGGCGGCTTCGCTGACGCTGGTCGCCAGCTCATGCACCACGCCGTTTTCCACGTTCAGCACGCGGCCCAGCGGCCACGGCAACCCGGCATGCAAGCCAGGGCCGAAGACTTGCACCGGTTTGCCAAAGCGCTCATAAATCCCACGGCCTTGCAGGGGCACTTCATGCACCCCCGTCAGCGCCCAGCCGACGGCCAGTACCACCAGCAGCACCGGCAGGAATGCCCGACGCATGTAGGTAAACGCCCAGATCTGGCGCAGATCGATGCCGAAGCGGTTGTGCAATTCGTGCTGCAAGGCCTGCAGCGGTTGCGGCGGCCAGCGCAGCAGCCCGGCGACAAAACTCTGCGCCATCAGGCGTGGTTCGAGGCGCGGTTGGCGCGGGCTGAACAGTGACAGCGCGGCCCGTAACAGAAACTCCAGCGCGACCAGCGCCGGCAACAGCCCGACCAGTGTCGCCAGGCGCAGCGGCCACACCGACCCGGCACTGGCAAACAGCAGGCAAATCGCGCTGATCACCAGGCACGCAATCGCCACCCGGCTCAGTTGCGCCAACTGCGCGGCTTCCGGCCATTGCGCGGCGGTTTCCTGGGCCAGGCGCCGCTCGAACACCAGCAGGCCAAAGGCCAATGCCAAGGCCAGTGCAGCGCCGATACTTGCGCCTTGGCCGACCGCTGCCGCGGGCAAGCCCAGGTTCCAGAACTCGACAATGCTGACCAGCGCGAACAACGACCAACCGCCGAGCCACAACACCGGCGCGCCGATCTGCGCCAGCAACCCTCTGCCGAAACGCCCTACCAGGCGCGCCTGCCAGCCAGCGGGTTCACTCTCTGCTTCGAGTAACTCAGGTGCCGACGCTTCCAGCGCCTGGGCACGCCAATCGGCCACCCACCACGCCGACTGCAACCCGGCCACCAGCACCAGCAACGCAGACGCGCAATTGATCAACACCACCGGCCAGATCGACAACGGGGCGAACAGCGCGACGAACAACGCCAGCACCCAGCCGCTGATAGCCACCGCAGTCAGGCTGATACCGGCCTGCCTCAATCGACGGGCATGGAACAGCCCTTGCTGAAAACGCGGCAGTCCTTCAACCGAAGCGCCGTCAGCTTCTAGATCCACTTGCATCCACTCATGCCCGTTCACACATAATTCGTTACGATATAACACATGGCGTGAAATTTTTGTTCGTTAAACACCGTATTCACCTGCAACACAGACCCACTGTGGGAGGGGGCTTGCTCCGATGGCGGTGGGTCAGGTGATACATGGGTTGGCGGGGCCGCCACCATCGCGGGCAAGCCCCCTCCCACATTCGTTCTGCATCGCGCTCCGGAACGTGACTACCCCCCCATAAACACGTGCCATCACTGGTGCAGGCCACGATTAGTCGGCACACTTCAGGCCAGTTTTTCGCGGGCTTACGGACAAGGAAACGTCACTCCCATGATTTCGATCTATCAGCTCAAACCGCGTTTTCAAAACCTGCTGCGCCCCCTCGTGCAGCGCCTCTACGACAACGGCACCACCGCCAACCAGATCACTGTGCTGGCCGGGGTCATCTCCCTGCTGGTCGGCCTGCTGATCGCCGGCTTCGCCCAACACCTCTGGCTGTTCGCGCTGATCCCGCTATGGATGATCCTGCGCATGGCCCTCAATGCAATCGACGGCATGCTCGCCCGCGAATTCGGCCAGCAGTCGCGCCTGGGCGCCTACCTCAATGAACTGTGCGACGTGATCGCCGACAGCGCGCTGATCCTGCCCTTTGCGTTGATCCCCGGCGTCAGCCTGGCGCCGGTGCTGCTGGTGACCTTGCTGGCAGTGTTCAGCGAATACGCCGGGGTGCTCGGGCCGATGGTCGGCGCGTCGCGGCGCTACGACGGGCCGATGGGCAAGAGTGATCGGGCCTTCGTCCTCGGCGTGCTGGCCAGCGGCGTGGCGCTGGGCTGGCTCGGTGCCGGCTGGGTCGACACGGTGATGTGGCTGGTCGCCGCCCTGCTCGCCTACACCGTGGTCAACCGGGTGCGCCAGGGCCTCAAAGAAGAACAACACATTTCCCCTTCTGCATAAGGATTTTGCGATGCGCGAACAGCGAGAACACACCTTCAGTACCCATGATGGCGTCGAGCTTTTCTACCGGCACTGGCCCGCCACCGCCCCGGCAGGCGGCGAGCCGCGCAAGGCGATCCTGCTGTTCCATCGCGGCCATGAGCATTCGGGGCGCATTGCCCATCTGGTCGATGAACTGAACCTGCCCCATTTCGACTTCTTCGCCTGGGACGCCCGTGGCCACGGCCAATCCCCCGGCGAGCGCGGCGACAGCCCCAGCTTCGCCACCAGCGCCCGCGACGTGCAGACGTTCTGCGAACATATCGGCGCCACTTACGGCGTCGAGGCGGAAAATCTTGCAGTCATCGCCCAAAGCGTCGGCGCGGTGATCGCAGCCACCTGGGTCCACGACTACGCACCGAAAATCCGCGCCCTGGTGCTCGCCTCCCCGGCGTTCAAAGTCAAACTCTACGTGCCCTTCGCCCGGCTGGGCCTGGCGCTGATGCGCAGGTTTCGCGGCAACTTTTTCGTCAACAGTTACGTCAAGGCCAAGTTCCTCAGCCACGACCCGGAGCGCGTCGCGTCCTACGACAGCGACCCGCTGATCACCAAGGCGATTTCGGTGAATGTGCTGCTCGGGCTGTATGAAGCGGCCGACCGGGTTGTCGCCGATGCCCAGGCGATCCAGGTGCCGACCCAACTGCTGATCTCCGGCTCCGACTTCGTGGTCCACCGCAAACCCCAACAACAGTTCTTCGACCGCCTTGGCAGCCTGAAAAAAGAGCTGCATATCCTCCCCGGCTTCTTCCACGACACCCTCGGCGAGCGCGACCGTGCGGTGGCCGTGAGCAGCGCCCGGCGTTTTATTCTGCAGAACTTCACGCACCCGCTGGACCGCGCCTCGCTGCTCGATGCCGACAAACTGGGCGCCACCTGTGCCGAATCCGAAGCCCTCGCCGCGCCGCTGCCGCGCAATTCCCTGCGCGACCTGTACTGGCGCCTGACCCGCGCCAGCATGGGCCTGGGCAAGAACCTGTCGGACGGCGTCAAGCTGGGCTTCGACACCGGTTTCGACTCCGGTAGCACCTTGGACTACGTGTACCGCAACACGCCCACCGGCAAAGGCGCGCTGGGGCGGATGATCGACACCCATTACCTCAACTCCATCGGCTGGCGCGGCATTCGCCAGCGCAAGCTGAACGTCGAAGAGCTGCTGCGCCTGGCCATGGCCACGCTGCGCACCGATGATCGCGAAGTGCGTATCGTCGATATCGCCGCCGGCCACGGTCGCTACATTCTCGAAGCCTTGCAGGGCGTTTCGCCGCTGCCGGAATCGATCCTGCTGCGCGACTACAGCGACATCAACGTGCGCGACGGTGGTGCGTTGATCCGCGAGAAAGGCCTGGGCGAGATTGCGCAGTTCATCAAAGCCGATGCGTTCGACCGTGCGGAGCTGGCAGCGCTGGCGCCCAAGCCGACGCTGGCGGTGGTCTCCGGGTTATATGAACTGTTTGCCGACAACGCCATGGTCGGCGGTTCGCTGGCGGGCCTGGCCGAAGCCGTGGAGCCCGGCGGTTATCTGGTCTACACCGGCCAGCCATGGCACCCGCAGTTGGAACTGATCGCCCGCGCATTGACCAGCCATCGCCAGGGCCAGGCCTGGGTGATGCGCCGGCGCAGTCAGGCGGAAATGGATCAACTGGTGCAAGCCGCCGGTTTCCGCAAGATCACCCAGCGGGTGGATGAGTGGGGCATCTTTACCGTATCCCTGGCACAGAAGATCTGAACATGCGCGAACCCGGCCTGTTAAAGCCCGCGTTCCTGTGGCTGTTGCTGTTGGCGCCGCTGTTTTTCAGCACCTACGGTTTTGCCACATGGGTCACCAGCCAGCGCAGCGACGTCGGCACACTGGTGTTCGATTGGGAAACCCACATGCCGTTCTGGGCCTGGACCATCGTGCCCTACTGGACCATCGACCTGCTCTACGGTTTCTCCCTGCTGCTGCCCAACAGCCGCCATGAACTGAAGCAACATGCGCTGCGCCTGCTGAGTGCGCAGCTCATCGCCGTGAGTTGCTTCCTGATCTGGCCGCTGCGCTTCACCTTCGAACGGCCGGAGCTGGATGGCGTGTTCGGCTGGCTGTTTGCCCTGCTGGCCGGTTTCGACAAACCGTTCAACCAGGCGCCGTCGCTGCATATCGCGCTGCTGGTGATCCTGTGGATCATGTACCAACGCCACACCCAGGGCGCCTGGCGCTGGCTGGTGCATGGCTGGTTCGGGTTGATTGGGGTTTCAGTGCTGACCACTTATCAACACCACTTTATCGACTTACCCACAGGTGCCCTGGCGGGTTGGCTGTGCGTGTGGCTGTGGCCGCTGGAACATCCGAGCCCGCTGCTGAATGCGCGGCTGACCCGTGATTCCACGCACTGGCGCCTGGGGTTGCGCTACGGCCTGGGCGCGCTGGGGCTGTTCATCCTCGCGCTGACTTACGGCGGGTGGTGGCTATGGCTGCTGTGGCCGGCGCTGTCCCTGGGGCTGATCATGGCGAATTACGTCGTCCTCGGCGCGCCAGGTTTCCAGAAGCGTGCCGACGGTCGACTGACCCCTGCGGCGCGCTGGCTGTATGCGCCATATCTGGCAGCGGCGTGGCTCAATTCACGGCTGTGGACGCGCACGCATCCACAGCCCGACCTGATTGTGGATAACGTCTCGCTCGGTCGGCTTCCTACCGTGCGCGAGCAAGGTTCATTCAAGGCCATCGTCGATCTGTGCGCGGAATTGCCGATTAATCCACAGGGCCGTGCCTATCAATGCGTCCCCGTCCTCGACCTGATCGCGCCGACCCCCGCCGAATGCCTGCAAGCCGCGCAAGCCATCGAACGCCTGCGCGCCAGCGGCCCGGTGTTGGTGTGCTGCGCCCTTGGCTATTCGCGCAGCGCCACCGCTGTGGCGGCCTGGCTGCTGCACAGCGGGCGCGCCGCCACGGTGGATCAGGCACTGGCTATTATTCGTACAGCGCGGACCCAGGTGGTCCTGCATCCCGCTCATCGCCATGCTTTGGAGGCCTTGCCCCATGCCTGCTGATATGGAACTCCAGGTCGTCGCCAGCCTGCTGCGCCGCGGCCGCTCACTGGATCAGTTATCCACAGGCCTGACGCTGCTGGGCGTGTTGTTCGGCCTGGCGCAACTGCTGATGGCCAGCATCGCGCCGATCTGCCTGCTGCTCAGCCTGTGGATGATTATCCTCGGCCTGCTGCAGAAGTACTGGGCGCTGCGCGTGGCCTTCGATGCCGACCTGTTCGCCCTGCTCGCCCATAACACCGAACACACCCCGGACCTCGACCAGGCCCTGCAAACCCTCGGCCTGCAGTCGCCCAAACGCGCCGGCCGACCCTGGACCGAACGCCGTCGCGGCGCCCTCAAACTGCTGCGCAAGCAAGCCTGGCTACTGGGCGCGCAAGTGCTGTTGACCCTGGGCGTGATTCTCGCCAGCCCTTGGCTACCTTTCGCCGGATAAGGAATTCCCATGTTCGAACCCGTGGTCGCCACCCTGATTACCTCGATGGCCCGCACCGTCACCGGCGCCCGCAGCCTGTGGCTGGGCTGCGCGCCGGTGCCGGTGCAACGCATCTACTTCGCCAACCACAGCAGCCACGGCGATTTCGTGTTGCTGTGGGCATCGCTGCCGCAGAACCTGCGCAAATTCACGCGCCCGGTGGCCGGCAGCGACTACTGGAACAAAAGTGCGCTGCGCCGCTACATCATCCACCGCGTGTTCAACGGCGTGTTGATCGACCGCGAGCGCAAAGACCCTGTGGATAACCCCTTGCAGCCCATGCTCGCCGCACTGGAAGGCGGCGACTCGCTGATCATCTTTCCCGAAGGCACGCGCAATCTGGAAGACGGCTTGCTGCCGTTTAAAAGCGGCCTGTATCACCTGGCAAAAAGTTACCCACAGGCCGAATTGATCCCCGTGTGGATTGCCAACCTCAACCGCGTCATGCCCAAGGGCCGCGTCCTGCCGCTGCCTCTGCTGTGTACCACCAGCTTCGGCGCGCCACTGCAATTGGAAGAAGGCGAAGACAAAGCCGCCTTCCTTGCCCGCACCCGCGATGCCCTGCTCGCCCTCGCCCCGGAGCATTCCTGAGATGGATAGCCAAACCCTGATGCTGTTCGGCGGGATCGGCGCGATCCTGGTACTCGCCTCGCTGATCGGCCTGATCCTCAAGCTGCGCACCCGTGGCACGCCGAATGCGGTGATCGACAACCTCAACGCCCGCATCAACGCCTGGTGGGTGATGGTGGTGATGATCGGCATCGCCTTCTGGCTCGGCACCGGCGCGGTGATCGTGCTGTTCTATGCCGTGTCGTTCTATGCCCTGCGTGAATTCCTCACCCTCACCCCGACCCGGCGCAGCGACTACCCGGCGCTGGTGGCCGCGTTCTACCTGGCGCTGCCGCTGCAATACCTGCTGATCTATGCCGACTGGTACGGGCTGTTCTCGATCTTCATCCCGGTGTACGTGTTCCTGCTGCTGCCGATCCTCGCCTCCCTCGGCGGCGACAGCACACACTTCCTGGAGCGCGCCTCGAAGGTGCAATGGGGCTTGATGATCGCAGTGTTCTGCGTGTCCTTCGTGCCCGCCCTGCTCACCCTCGACATCCCCGGCTATGAAGGCCGCAACCTGCTGCTGATCGCCTACCTGGTGATCGTGGTGCAACTGTCGGACGTGTTGCAGTACGTGTGCGGCAAGCTGTTCGGCAAACACAAGATTGCGCCCAACCTGTCGCCGTCGAAAACCGTCGAAGGCTTTGTCGGCGGCATCCTGCTCTCCTCGCTGATCGGCGCGGCGCTGTGGTGGACCACGCCGTTCAACCCATGGCAGTCGTTTCTGATTGCGCTGCTGATCAACTTGCTGGGGTTTGCCGGCGGCATTGTGATGTCGGCGATCAAACGCGACCGTGGCGTGAAGGACTGGGGGCATATGATCGAGGGGCACGGCGGGATGCTCGATCGGCTGGATTCGGTGTGCTTTGCGGCGCCGATTTTCTTCCACCTCGTGCGCTACTGGTGGACCTGACCGACACCGCCCTCAAGCCCGACGAAGATCAACATGTGAGGGCGGGTTTGCTCCCGCACGCTCGGCATTGAGGTGACGTATCGACCTCATCTTTTGTCGCAAAGACGCGTGTAAGATACGCCGCATGTTGGCGCTGATGCCGAGTTGACCCAGTTGCCGAGATTTCACTGACCCAGTCTGACTCCTCGTGAATCATTGTCTGTGCTGGATTTTTACAGGTTTGGAAATGGGGCAGTCTTGCGTCGGCAACCGGGTCAACCCAGGGGCAGCGCCAATAAATTTGTACAAACATTGGCGTCTTAACTTTCGGCTTTCGGACTTTGGGAGCTTTCGGTTTTTTGATCCGGTGTTCAGATCCTACCGACGTCTGAGGGGGAACATAAGGCGCAAATTGTGGGTATAGATCCTCAAAAAGCTGAACCTGCGCGGATACTGGAGTTACCCTAGTTACCCCGACCTCACCGGACTTGCGCCTAAAGTGATCGTCAGACGAATTCATTCTAGCTACAAAGTCCAGAATCGTCCCCCGAAGAGACCGCCCTGTCACAATGCGACGATGAATTCGTTTCCAGCCATCTTTCAGATTTCCCCTGGTCACGTCCCACTGCTCTGGTGACGAGAACCCCAGCTGTTTCGCGAACTCTATGTAATCTGGTGGTAAATCGTTTGCCATGTCCTTAGCCTCCGATTTTACAAGCATCGATGATGGCATAGAAGAATCAAGGGATGCTATACCAGTTCTGTCGAGAGCCTATCCGTTAGGTAATTGCACAGACTTGCCCAGCCATTTGCATTCGATTTGACCAGTAATTTGCTTCGGATTTGACCTGCAGGCTTCGTGGCCATGACCGGCAGAGGACGACCCAAAGCAGTCATTTGTTTGCGGGATATAGGCTAGAACTTTTCGTCATGCAGAAAAACGAGGCCGCAATCGCGGCCTTGTTTTTTTAGAGTGTTACTCGTGCGAATGTCCGTGCTCAGCGCTCTCGGAGGTTGTGCCTTTCTCACCACCGCCGCATGCCGTCATCAAGCCCAGGAAGCAGAACAGCAGCACAGAACGAATCAGAGTGGTTGGGGATTTCATGGGAATACTCTTCAAAAGTGGATGAAATAAATGGTCTGTGGTCAGGCTGAAGTCCGCGTTTTCGGCAGTAGGACAGCCGTCTCTGTGTCGGATTACTGTTTGACGTTCAGGTAATCACCACTCGTCTTCAACGAAATGGTCACGTCGTTATTGCTGCGATTACGCCAAAACCAACCATGGGTGCCGTCAAAAATGGCGGTGAATTCGCCTTTATTACTTTTGACCTGCTTGCCCTTGTTGTAGCTGTGGAAGTAACCCTTTTCACCGTTGTAGGGCTCGCCATGGGTGTCGTAGTTCACAAGCCCACCAGCCGCTGTCCATTCATAACTCACAGTCTTGTTCTTCAGCACTTCCAGTTTGATCTCTGTCCCTTCACCTGGTTTGAGCGTGACGGTCATTTGATTCGTCTTCATGGCTGGGGTCGGTGCCGACGCTGATTGGGCCACAGGTATTGCAGCAGGTTGGATTTGCGCAATCTGCGGAGCTGGAGCTGGAGCTGAACTAGGAGCTAATGCTTGCGGCGGCGCTGTATCCGCCAACGCCTCTTGGGCAAGGATGATCTTCAATTCGCCCATTTGGGTCAGACCCAGTGCGCGGCCCACACCCGTAGGATCAACGGCGTATTCCGAAGGCATGACAACGGTCATCAGCAGGCCAATAGCAGTCAGCAGTGCAATGACAGTCGAACGAACCAGTTTGCGAGTGCTGGGCAATTCATTAACAGTTGGAAGCGGAGTATTGAACATGGTCAGAATTCCTTAGGCGGAGATAAACAGGCCGGTGATCTGGTAACCCATCAGCAGGAAACCGGCACTCATCATGGCGACGTTGGCGGTATAGGCGTGGCGCCAGAAACTGGCGGTGCGCCGCCAATACCCCATCAGAATGAGAATCGCACTAAGGGCCAGCAACTGGCCGATCTCGACGCCGACGTTGAACGCAAGCAAGTTGGGGATCAGCCCGTCGGGCGAGATCTCGTACTCCTGGATTTTGGTGGCCAGGCCGAAACCATGGAGCAGGCCGAAAATCAGCGTGGCCACTTTGGTATTGGGTTGGAAACCGAACCAGCGCTGGAACGCGCCCAAGTTATCGAGTGCCTTGTACACCACCGAAAAACCGATGATGGCGTCGATGATGTACGAGCTGATGCTGATCTCGGTCAGCACGCCCAGCAGCAACGTCACCGAGTGGCCTACCGCGAACAGTGTGACGTAGAGCCCCACATCCTTCAGGCGGTAAAGGAAGAAGATCACCCCGAACAGAAACAGCAGGTGATCGTAGCCCGTCATCATGTGCTTGGCGCCCATGTAGATGAAGGGCAGCAACATGACGCCGGAACTTTCCTGGATAAAGCCCTTGTCACCTTCCGCGACGGCGTGAGCCATCGCCTCGGGCATCCCGAGGAAAAGTGCAGCGACAAGTAAAAACAACAGCAGTAGCGGGCGGTGCGATGGCGCAGTGAATGCGCCCACGCCGCTCATCGAGTGCGAATGCATGGATAAATCCTACGTTGGAGGGATCAAAGGCCGCTGCGCGGCCATGGTCAGGATGCGAACGAAGGACGGGGTGGACGCTTGATCAAGAATATCGGCGGAGGGGGAACTGCATATTGCGGGGCATCAACCCGCACCGATAGCTTGGGTTGTTCGGCCAAAATCAACAGTGAAGTGAGCTGCGGTGTTTCGTGCTGATGGTCAGGGGTCAGCGGGGAGTGATAGTGATCCGAGCAGCTCGCACACGACATCTCAGTCAGCTCTTCATGAGAGTGATGGGCGTCTTGCGCAACCTCCCAAGCAGGCTGTTTCGACGTCACTGACAACGTATAGGTATGCCCGGCCCAGGCCACAAACATGGCGAGGACAAGCGCGAATACCACCGTTGTTGTCAGTGTTCTGCTGAACATCGTGATCGGGCTTCAACTCGTTTTTCAGGGCTTTGATGCGTTTGACCGCATCCCCTAAGGGGGGATAGGATGCCAGCGTAATTCATTAAGGCCCGAGGCTCAAGTCATGAGTGAAAACGAACACAGCCATCCCCACACTCACCAAAGTCACGAGGCGATCATCAAGCGTCTCAAACGGGCGGACGGCCATTTACGCGGCATCATCACCATGATTGAAGAGGGGCGTCAGTGCGTGGACATCGCTCAGCAGCTGCATGCGGTCGAAAAAGCCGTATGTCAAGCGAAGCGCACGCTCATCCAGGATCACATTGATCACTGTCTGGAGGACACAGTCTCAGCCTTGAACAATGGCGAGCGCGCACCGTTGGAAGCCTTCAAACAAATCACCAAGTACCTCTAGGTCTGACATGCCCAACTTTGCTGAACTGCTGCAACAGGGCGGTACACACGCCTGGCTGTATTTCCCGAGCGCTATCTTGCTCGGTGCCTTGCATGGCCTGGAACCGGGCCATTCAAAAACCATGATGGCCGCTTTCATCGTGGCCATTCGTGGTTCGGTTAAACAGGCCGTTTTGTTGGGTCTGGCCGCGACGCTGTCGCACACCGCCGTGGTGTGGTTGGTCGCCATCGGCGGCATGTACCTGGGCAAAGGTCTGGACGCTCAAACCACTGAGCCGTACTTCCAGCTTGCGTCCTCTGCACTGATCATCGTAGTTGCTCTTTGGATGCTGTGGCGTACCTGGCGCGGTGAGCAGATGTTCAAGTTCGAGCAAGGTGATGACCACCACCACGGTGAGCATGACCATGGCCATCATGATGAAACCCATCGAATCGATACCGGCCACGGGCGCATCGAACTGTCGATTTTTGAAGTAGGTATGCCACCGCATTGGCGCCTGAAAACATTGACCGGACACGCTTGGGCTACATCGGATGTTCGCCTAATGACGACTCGTCCGGACGGCAGCACTCAATCGTTCTCTTTCGTCGAGCGCGAAGGCTTTCTGGAGTCGGCAGTCGATATCCCGGAGCCTCATGAGTTCAGTGCGCGCTTGAGTCTTGGGCATGCGGGCCACTCCCATGATTACGATCTGGCGTTCCAGGAGCATGATCACGGGCACGCGCATTCCGAACTGGAAGGTCTGGAGTTGTCAATTGATGGCTATCAGGATGCGCATGAACGCGCACATGCCAACGATATCCGTAAGCGCTTCACGAATCGTGAGGTGACCACGGGCCAGATCGTCATGTTCGGTTTGACGGGTGGTTTGATTCCTTGTCCGGCTGCCATCACCGTTCTGTTGCTGTGTCTTCAGGTTAAAGAAGTCGCGCTGGGAGGCATACTCGTCCTGTGCTTCAGCATCGGCTTGGCGATCACCTTGGTGGCGGTGGGAGCTGCTGCGGCTATTGGTGCTAAACAGGCTTCCAACCGCTGGCCGTGGCTGGGCACCGTGGCTCGTCGTGCACCGTACCTGTCCAGCGTGTTGATAATCGGTGTTGGTCTGTACGTAGGCTTCCATGGTTGGATCGGCTTGAGCGCCCAAGGCGTCGTTTAAGTGTTCGAACTCGCCAGCTATTTTGGTCTATTTCTGGCGGCATTCGGTGCCGCCACGTTATTGCCCATGCAGTCTGAAGCTGTGTTGGTCGGGATGTTGCTCTCCAACCAATACGTTGCTTCTGCGCTATTGGCGGTCGCCACCTTCGGCAACGTTCTTGGCTCTGCGCTGAACTGGATTCTGGGTCGCTCTATCGAGCGATTTCGCTACAAGCGATGGTTCCCGGTGAGCGAGAGCAAGCTCGAAAAGGCCCAGCAGTCTTACCTGCGCTACGGGCGCTGGTCGTTGCTGCTGAGCTGGGTGCCCATCATTGGCGATCCGCTGACGGTCGTCGCCGGAGTCATGCGCGAGCCATTCTGGAGTTTCCTGCTGATCGTCACCATGGCCAAGGGCGTGCGTTATCTCTTGCTGACCGCCGTCACACTGGGGTGGACATGACGACTGCTCATACAACCCAGCATTCCTCACTCAAGAGCCGAAGCAGTAGCCTGGATCTGATCAAGTGGCTGGCGATGCTGACCATGGTCATCGATCACTTGCGGTTGGTGTGGCCGGAGATGAGCAATCTGTTCATTCTGGGGCGGCTTTCCTTTCCGCTGTTCTGTGTCGCCATTGCTGCCAACGTGGCGCGCTCCAAACCGGGCGAATTACTGACTGCCGCGAATGGACGCTACCTCGCCTTGATGCTGGTGTTCGCCGCCATTTCAGAAGTGCCTTATCGCTATATCAGCACCTCGGGATCATTCAACGTGTTGGTTACCCTGGCATTGGGGCTGGTGATTGCCTGGGGATGGCAACATCGCACCTTGTTGAGCAGCGCTATGGCCTTGATGGCTGCCGCGATTGCCTACGTGCTGGATGACCCGTTGATGTACGGGCTATACGGCGCGCTCGTTCCTGCGGCTGTCTTGTTAGCGATCAAGAGGCCCGGTGCTCTTTGGTTGCTGCCAGCAGTTCTATGCCTGTTGAGCAACACCCGCAGTAGCATCGTGACCAGGGCTATGGATCTTGAAATTCACTCATTGCTGGCCTTGAGCACTGCATTTGCCGCTCCGCTGATCGGACTCTGGCTGCTGCATCAGAAGTTCACCTTCAACGTCTGGCCGGTGCGGCAATGGGGCTACTGGTTTTATCCGGGACACCTTGCCGCTCTGCAAGCTCTACGGTTCTTAATCTGAATGGCAGAGAAAGGACTCTCCCCAAAAACGGTAAACGAGATGCACAGACGTTCATTACTCAATCTATTTTTGGCCGGTTTTGCCTTTGCTTTACCTTTGGGCTTACAAGCCGCACAAGTCCTAAATGTTCGGCTATGGAACACCGACGACAAGCTTCGGCTGGTGCTAGACCTAAGTGGTCCAGCACAGTACAAGACCTTCTCCCTGACGGCGCCGGATCGGTTGATTCTCGATCTGATGGGAACCAGCCTTGCCTTTGATTTGAGCAAACTGCAACTGGGTAACATGCCAATCCGCGCTATACGTTCAGGGCCTCAAGGTACAGGAACGCGGATTGTCCTGGACCTGATAGGTCCCGTGCAGTTGAATACCTTCATGCTGGCACCTGAACAGGCACAGGGGCATCGCTTAGTGCTGGATATTTCCAACTCGGCATCCCCGGCAATACAGCCGGCTGCACCGCAGGTTGTGCTTAATGATTCGGCTCATCCAAAGCGCGACATCATCGTCGTGGTAGACCCAGGGCATGGCGGTAAAGACCCTGGAGCAGTCGGGGCCAATGGCGAGCGGGAAAAAGATGTGGTGCTGTCAATTGCTCGGCAGTTGGCCAAACGGATCGAGCGGGAAAAGGGGTTTACCGTGCGACTCGTACGCGACAGCGATGTTTACGTACCGTTACGCAAGCGGGTGGAGATTGCTCGCCAACACAATGCCGATATCTTCATTTCCATACACGCGGACGCCGCGCCTCGGCGCACGGCCTCCGGAGCGTCGATCTATGCGCTATCGGAAGGTGGAGCCACGTCCACTACTGCGCGCTGGCTCGCGCAGAAGGAGAACGGCGCCGAGTTACTCGGTACGACCAAAAGCCTCGCACTCAAAGATAAGGACCCCATGCTGGCAGGAGTGATTCTCGACATGTCGATGAGCGCTACAGTCGCAACGAGCCTGGAACTGGGCCACTCCGTACTGAGAAGTTTGGCGGGCATCACCACTTTGCACCAGAAGCGTGTGGAGCAGGCGGGCTTTGCCGTACTTAAGTCGCCAGACGTACCGTCAATCCTGGTTGAAACTGGATTCATCTCTAAGGATGGTCTGAAGTAGTTGTGTATTTCTGGCTGACTTCAGCCCCTGCCGATTTTAAAAGCGGCAAATCGATCAAAAACGCTCAGATCACCCGCTTATTTCTGTGTTTTTAGCCGCCGCGAGCACCTCGCGGCAGCCATTTTCCACATTACAGGCGCACCTCTCCTGCATTCGCCAGTAAATGTCGGCGCGCCATCCACAGGTTCGACAGCGCGAACAGCGTCATCAGTTGCGCCGTGTTCTTCGCCAGACCACGGAAGCGCACCTTCACATAACCGAACTGGCGCTTGATCACCCGGAACGGATGCTCGACCTTGGCTCGTACCTGAGCCTTGGCCTTCTCAATCTTGCGCTTGGCTTTGTACAAAGCACTGCGCTTATCAAGCTTCTTGTAAGTACTACGGCGGGCGGCGATCTGCCAGATGACCCCCCGGCCTTCATGTTCAGGGCGTTTCTCGACGCCGGTGTAACCCGCGTCGGCACCGACCATGTTCTCATCGCCGTGCAGCAGCTTATCGACCTGGGTGACATCGGCCACGTTGGCCGCCGTGCCCACCACGCTGTGCACCAAGCCCGACTCATCATCGACACCGATGTGCGCCTTCATGCCGAAGTGGTGAGTCGGCCGCGGGAACTGCCCCCGCAGCCGCTCGCAGAACCGTACGTGACACTCTCGCGTCATACGGCTCCCGTTATCCAACCTTGCTGCCCGGTCACTCGCCAGTGATGAAACAGCCGGGGTACCACAGTCCGCATCTTGTCCAGCCATTGGCTAATGCGCCGCTTGCGCCTATGAAGAGCCTTGTATTTTCGTCGGGCCCAGCGTTCAAGCGCGCGGTCAATGTGCTGGAAGATGCCAAGCATGGCTGTCCGATAGAACGAGCCATAGTATTGCGACCACCCCTGTATCACTGGATTGTAGAGCCGAGCCACGTCGACCAGCGTCACGTGGGTTTGGCGATTGAGTCGCCACCTGCGTACCGCTTGCCGCATCCGCTTTAAGGCATCCGCACTCGCTCCCGGAAGGAAGCTCGTGAAGAGCTGGTCTTGTTTGCTGAGCGCCTTCCTCGGCCTAAAGGTGAAGCCGAGGAAGGTAAAGCTCACATGCGGATAACCTGCGCGACGGTTACTGTCCTTGCAGTACACGACCTTCGATTTCTCGGGGTGCATCGTCAAGCCACAGGCAGCCAGCCGTGAAGCAATGGAGCGCATCACGTACTCCGCTTGCTTTCGACTGCGGCAGTGCACCACCGCATCATCGGCGTAGCGGGCAAACGGGCAGTTGGGGCTGGTACGTTGCATCCAGGTGTCGAAGGCATAGTGCATGAACAGATTCATCAGGAGGGGACTGATCACTCCACCTTGCGGGGTGCCGCGTTCGCGTCGGACGCGCATACCGTGATCCGTTTCGAACGGCGCAACCAGCCACCGCTCGATGTACAGAAGTATCCAGTCCTCCTTGATGTGCAGGCGCACCGCCTTCATCAGCAACCCATGATTGATCTGATCGAAGGCTGCCTTGATATCAAACTCCACCACCCAGTCGTATCGCCAGCAGCGCTCACGCGTGATCGCCACCGCCTGCTTCGCTGATCGTCCCGGCCGGTACCCATAGGAGTCCGAGTGGAAGATCGAGTCCAGCTCCGGCTCGATGAGAAGCTTGACCACGGTTTGCGCGACACGATCACCAACCGTGGGCACTCCCAGCTTGCGCGTGCCTCCCGATGCCTTGGGAATTTCTACTTGCTTGACCGGAGGCGGGAAGTACGACCCCGACGACATCCGATTCCACAGCTTGTAGAGATTCTTAGACAGATCCCGCTCGAAATCGGCGATGGTTTCATCGTCGATGCCGGCAGCACCGCGGTTGGCCCTGACCTGCTGGTAGGCGTCCCATACCGTGCGTTTCGCTATGTCATAAGGTTTCGCCGAGCTCACGCCACTCATCCCCGGAGGTTGGCAACGCTCGTCGGCCGGATAACGCCGCCCCTTCGCTCCACCTCCATTACAGAGGCTTCATCGCTACTACGGGAGGCTCCGCCCCTCGTTCCAGCATCGGTATTCTTCCTCATGGTGTTGGCCATTTGTCATTTTCCTTCGCATCTGGAACAAGGTTCTCACGTTCCGTACCAAAGCCTGTATGAAGATCATGCCGCCTATACACCGGCTGCCATCGGGTCCGTAAGCAGGTAACGCCCCGACTTGTCCTGAAGCCAGTACTCCACCTCAGTTTCGGCAGCACCTTGGGCATAACGATGCGTCATCGGACGGTTTGCTTTCGCTCATCTTCTCCATACTCACCTGCCATCCTCAGGGATGACTTTTCCTCGGTCGCTCACCACCACACCTTTTGGATGCAGCAGCACCGGGTGGTTTGAAGTCCGCTCCTGCAAGCCGACTTCGGAAGGCCTACTTCCATCTTCGGCACAGCAGCACAGGTCATCTGACCTGTGTTCGTGACACACAGTACTGGTTACCCTTCTTGGTCTGATGCATTTCCGGGTCGCGCTTACCGTCCTTGTTCTTGGTCGAACTCGGCGCATTGATCAGCGTGGCATCGACGATCGTGCCTTGGCGCAGCGACAGCCCTCGGTCGCCCAGATAGCCATTGATGACAGCCAAGATGCCGGCGGCTAGTTCGTGCTTCTCCAGCAAACGACGGAAGTTGAGGATGGTGGTTTCATCGGGGATACGCTCCAAGCTCAGCCCCGCGAACTGGCGCAGGATGGTGGTCTCGTACAGCGCCTCTTCCATCGCTGGATCGCTGTAACCGAACCAGTTTTGCATCAGGTGCACGCGCAGCATCGCCATCAGCGGATAGGCCGGACGACCGCCTTCACCCTTGGGATAATGCGGCTCGATCAAGGCAATCAAACCCTTCCACGGCACCACCCGATCCATCTCGATCAGGAACAACTCTTTGCGGGTTTGTTTGCGCTTACCGGCGTACTCGGCGTCGGCGAAGGTCATCTGCTTCATCGGGAAACTCGGTGGGTGGAATCCGGGTATTTTGCCAAAATCTGGAAGTCTTCTTCAGAGTTTCCCTAGCATTAAGCTGGGCGCGACAACAGACGTCTAGTTGGGCGGCACCTGAAGGTTTCGACCAGCCACATAACGGCCTAGGTCAATCGACGGGCAAGAATAGAATGTCTCCTATAGTCCGCTAGTGTGCGCTCTCTTGCTTGGATGGCATTACGTTCTGGCCCAACGTTACTGTAGCGAATCCGCAGCAGTATCAATCAAAGCCTCCTGTATCCCGCGTGAAGAAAGACGCTACGTTGCGCCCGTTCTTCCACGGCTTCGCTTGCCGCCCCGCTACGGCAGATTCGAAGTATTCATCGAAATGTCATCCTTTAGAAGCAGTGCGGTAACAAGGAATTTCTACCCTTTGCATCGCGAACCGCAATTGTGCGGCCAGCAATATTGCGAAAGGTGATCAAATGACGCCCCATCCGATACAGGACGCCGTGCTGCGGGTCGACCGGTTGAGCGTCGTCTATCCAGGCGGCGTGACAGCCCTACGCGATACCTCGATTGCATTTCGGCGTGGTGAGTTCACCGTGCTGCTTGGTCTCTCGGGCGCAGGCAAGTCGACCTTGCTCCGTAGTCTCAATCGACTCGTCACGCCCACTGGCGGCAGTGTCACCAGCGAACTCGGTGAACTCGGCAGCGGCTCGGCCTTGCGTCAGCATCGTCGGCGTACCGCCATGATCTTTCAGCACCACCAGCTAATCGAACGTCAAAGCGCACTGGCTAATGTGCTTACCGGTCGGCTGGCCTTTCACAACACGCTCCGCTCGCTGTTTCCTCTGCCGCGTGCCGATCAGGAGATTGCGCTCAGTTGCCTCGCTCGGGTCGGTCTGGCAGACAAGGCGCTAAGCCGGGTGGACAAACTGTCCGGTGGCCAGCAGCAGCGGGTAGGCATCGCGCGTGCGCTAGCGCAACAGCCGGCGATCATTCTGGCCGATGAGCCGGTAGCCAGTCTCGACCCGGCCACTTCGGTCCGTGTTCTCGGATTGCTGCGCGACATCTGCAAGGAAGACGGCATCACCGCCATCGTTTCGCTGCATCAACTCGAATATGCCCGCCGCTTCGCCGATCGCGTCGTCGGGCTGGCCGATTCTCAGATCGTTTTCGATGCCGCGCCCTCGGAACTCACCGATGCGCAGCTTGAGCGCATCTATGCAGGCCGCTCTACGACTCAGCCAGCGAATGCTCCGGCTGAACCACCTGTCATGCTCGAACCTTCACTGGAGATGTCCCGATGAAACGCTTATCCGCGCTCTTATTGACTTGCTTGCTGTCCGCTGTTTCAAGTTTGTCCGCCCTAGCGGCCGATGCCGATCCGGATGTGCTAAAGGTTGCCCTGCTGCCGGACGAAAACGCCTCCGAGCTGATCAAGCGTAACCAGCCGCTGAAGGATTATCTGGAAGAGCATCTGGACAAGAAGGTGCAGCTGATCGTAACCACCGACTATTCCTCGATGATTGAGGCGATGCGCTTTGGCCGTATCGACCTGGCGTATTTCGGTCCGCTGTCCTACGTCATGGCCAAAAGCAAAAGCGACATCGAGCCCTTCGCTGCCATGGTCATCGACGGCAAGCCGACCTATCGCTCGGTGATTATCGCCAATGTGGCGTCAGGCGTGAATGAGTATGCCGACCTTAAGGGCAAGAAGATGGCCTATGGTGACCGGGCATCGACGTCCAGCCATTTGATTCCCAAAACCGTGCTTCTTGAGACGGCCGATTTGACGGGTGGGCAGGACTACGAACAACATTTTGTGGGCACGCATGACGCCGTTGCCGTCAACGTGGCGAACGGCAACGCCGATGCGGGTGGGCTGTCGGAGGTAATTTTCAATCACGTAGCCGAACGTGGCCTAATCGATCCGAGCAAGGTGAAAGTACTTGGTTACAGCGGCGAATACCCCCAGTACCCCTGGGCGATGCGCTCGAACCTGAGCCCCGAGCTGAAAACCAAGGTGCGGGATGTATTCGTCGGTATCGACGATCCCGAAGTGCTGCGCAACTTCAAGGCCGAGGCCTTCGCGCCAATCACCGACGCCGACTACGATGTGATCCGCAACATGGGATCGCTGCTCGGCCTCGACTTCGCCACGATGTGAGCACCGATATGTCTACTCATTACGACGTGCAGGCGCTGCCTGCAGAGCAACGCGAGCACATCCTTCGAGGCTTCGGCCTCGGTTGGTGGCGCCAGCTGGGGCAGGTGGCGATTGTATTCGGAGTGGTGCTGTTGGCCTGCTGGTACGTGGGGCTGCTCGATGCCACCACGCTGCTGAACGGGCTGCCCTCCATCGCGACCCTGGCAGGCGAGGCCATGCCGCCAGACTTTTCGGGCTATCGAAGCTGGATTCGCCCCTTGATCGACACCTTGGCGATGAGCATCGCCGGTACGGCCATCGCAGTGGTGTTCTCGCTGGTGGTGGCCTTCGTTGCAGCGCGCAATACGGCGCCGCACCCCCTTGTGTTCGGTGTTGCCCGGGTGCTGCTCAATGCCCTGCGGTCGGTGCCGGAGCTGATCATGGGCATCATCTTCGTTGCAGCCGTAGGGTTCGGCGCCTTGCCGGGCGTGCTTGCCCTGGGTCTGCATTCGGTCGGCATGGTCGGCAAGTTCTTCGCCGAGGCCATCGAGCACGTCGACGAAGCGCCGGTGGAAGCCGCTCGGGCGGCGGGGGCTACGCCGATGCAAGTGCTGCTGCACGCGGTTTTGCCACAGGTGACGCCGCAGTTCGCCGACGTGGCGATCTACCGCTGGGAATACAACTTTCGCGCCTCCACCGTGATGGGCATGGTTGGCGCCGGCGGTATCGGCTTCGAACTCATGGGCTCGCTGCGCATCATGCAGTACCAGGAGGTTGCAGCAATCCTGCTGGTCATCCTGGCCATGGTCACGCTAGTAGACGCCTTCAGTGGCGTGCTGCGCAAACGTTTCAAATAGGACAAACCATGCTGCCGAAACTCGTTATAACTCACCGAGTACACGATGAGATCCTGCAACTGCTGGCGCCACATTGCGAGCTGATGACCAACCAGACCGACAGCACGCTGACGCGCGAGGAAATTCTGCGCCGCTGCCGCGATGCTCAGGCGATGATGGCGTTCATGCCCGATCGGGTCGATGCAGACTTTCTTCAAGCCTGCCCTGAGCTGCGTGTAGTCGGCTGCGCGCTCAAGGGCTTCGACAATTTCGATGTGGACGCCTGTACTGCCCGCGGGGTCTGGCTGACCTTCGTGCCTGATCTGTTGACGGTCCCGACTGCCGAGCTGGCGATCGGACTGGCGGTGGGGCTGGGGCGGCATCTGCGGGCAGCAGATGCGTTCGTCCGCTCTGGCGAGTTCCAGGGCTGGCAACCACAGTTCTACGGCACGGGGCTGGATAACGCTACGGTCGGCATCCTTGGCATGGGCGCCATCGGACTGGCCATGGCTGATCGCTTGCAGGGATGGGGCGCGACCCTGCAGTACCACGAGGCGAAGGCTCTGGATACACAAACCGAGCAACGGCTCGGCCTGCGCCAGGTGGCGTGCAGCGAACTCTTCGCCAGCTCGGACTTCATCCTGCTGGCGCTTCCCTTGAATGCCGATACCCAGCATCTGGTCAACGCCGAGCTGCTTGCCCTCGTACGGCCGGGCGCTCTGCTTGTAAACCCCTGTCGTGGTTCGGTAGTGGATGAAGCCGCCGTGCTCGCGGCGCTTGAGCGAGGCCAGCTCGGCGGGTATGCGGCGGATGTATTCGAAATGGAAGACTGGGCTCGCGCGGACCGGCCGCGGCTGATCGATCCTGCGCTGCTCGCGCATCCGAATACGCTGTTCACTCCGCACATAGGGTCGGCAGTGCGCGCGGTGCGCCTGGAGATTGAACGTTGTGCAGCGCAGAACATCATCCAGGTATTGGCAGGTGCGCGCCCAATCAACGCTGCGAACCGTCTGCCCAAGGCCGAGCCTGCCGCATGTTGAATCCGGTCTGGCTGAAGAGCCTGGTAGCGATCGTTCAAACAGGCAGTTTTCAGAGCGCGGCGAGGGCGTTGGGGCTGGCCCAGCCGACGGTGTCGCAGCACTTGCAGAAGCTTGAAGAGCAGGTCGGCGTAACGCTGGTGCAGCGCAGTCGTAGCGGCTGCCAGCCTACCACACGGGCGCTGGCCTTCATGCCGCATGCGACCGCCTTGCTCGACATGCACGCCCGGGCGCTAGAAGCCCTGCATGGCAATCGTGAGCGCGTCGGGGCCAGCTCCAACATCGGCACCTACCTTCTCCAGCCATTCGTGCGCAACTATCTGACGACCGCAAATGAGAGGGGCGAGGTGGATCTGCGCATCGCCGCCAACCCGGATGTGGCCGACCAGCTACTGGCGGGCCAGCTCGACGCCGCGATCATGGAATGGTGGCTACCTCACCCCGACTTCGAACACCGCCTCTGGCGGGTCGAGCCGCTGGTGCTTATCGTCAGCCCCGACCATGCGCTGGCTGAAGCAGGGTGCATAGAACGTGATCGTCTGGTGGACCTGCCGATGCTGGGAGGTGAACCGGGTAGCGGTACCGGACGGCTTCTGACCGAATACTTTGGCGAACTGGGCGTGCCTCGCAGCGGTATGCAGCTAGGCAGCACCGAGGCAGTCAAACAAGCAGTGAGGGCGGGACTCGGCGTGTCGTTGGTGATGGCTTCCGCAGTACAAGACGAAGTTCGCAGTGGCGCGCTGGTAGCTCTTCCCATCCCGGGGCTTGAAAAGCGTCTCCAACTGATCTGGCGCAAACCTCCCGGAAATCTGCACCCGCCGGGATTTGTGCGGCACTTATTGGAGGAGGCAGATCTAGCTGGATAAGGTGATGGATGGTTGCGATCCAGCGCTTGGCTTGTCAGCCTAGGGAAACTCTGAAAAAGACTTTCTGATTTGGCAAAATACCGCGACCCCACCCACCGAGTTTCCCGATGAAGCAGATGACCTTCGCCGACGCCGAGTACGCTGGCAAGCGCAAGCAAACCCGCAAGGAGTTGTTCCTGATCGAGATGGATCGGGTGGTGCCGTGGAAGGGCTTGATTGCTTTGATCGAGCCACATTATCCGAAAGGTGAAGGTGGCCGTCCGGCCTACCCGTTGATGGCGATGCTGCGTGTGCATCTGCTGCAGAACTGGTTCGGCTACAGCGATCCAGCGATGGAGGAAGCGCTGTACGAAACCACGATCCTGCGCCAGTTTGCCGGGCTGAACCTGGAGCGCATCCCCGACGAAACCACCATTCTCAACTTCCGCCGCTTGCTGGAGAAACACGAGCTGGCGGCCGGCATCCTCGCTGTCATCAATGGCTATCTGGGCGACCGCGGCCTGTCGCTGCGCCAGGGCACCATCGTCGATGCAACGCTGATCAATGCGCCCAGTTCGACCAAGAACAAGGACGGCAAGCGCGACCCGGAAATGCACCAGACCAAGAAGGGAAACCAGTATTATTTTGGCATGAAGGCCCACATCGGCGCCGATGACGAATCGGGTCTGGTGCACAGCGTAGTGGGCACGGCGGCCAATGTGGCGGATGTCACCCAGGTGGACAAATTGCTGCATGGCGACGAAAACGTGGTCTGCGCCGATGCAGGCTACACCGGTGTCGAAAAGCGGCCCGAGCATGAAGGACGTGAAGTTATCTGGCAGGTGGCGGCACGCCGCAGCACCTACAAAAAACTCGATAAGCGCAGCGTGCTGTACAAAGCCAAGCGCAAGATTGAAAAGGCCAAGGCTCAGGTGCGCGCCAAGGTCGAGCATCCGTTCCGGGTAATCAAGCGCCAGTTCGGTTACACCAAGGTGCGCTTTCGCGGCTTGGCCAAAAACACGGCGCAACTGGTGACACTGTTCGCTCTGTCGAACCTGTGGATGGCGCGCCGACATTTACTGACGAATGCAGGAGAGGTGCGCCTGTAATGCGGGAAATGGCCACCGGAGTGGGGTCCGGGTGGCGAAAACGTAAGAAATACTCGTCGAATTGATTGTTTTTTGATCATTTGGCGAGTTTAAAAGTTGCGCTAGGTGGTATGCCGGGGAAATACATGGCTACTTCAGACCATCCCTAACGCACAGGACTGCCAGCGGTTAGTCAGCGCACGCCATCAGCAAGCGTTGGCGAACTCTTTGTTTGATGGGCTACGGCAACACTTCAGCCGACGCCCTCCAGTGAACACTTATCTAGCTTGGCAGAAGGACCAGGAAAGATCCTAGTCTAGCTTTGTAGTTTCAGGGCGCTGAAAAGAAAAATGAGCAATGACCTCAAGTAGAGAAAAAAACAAACCAATAGTATTTGGTAGCGGCACTATTATCGGTGCCCTAGGTGGGCTGATTGGCTTGGGTGGCGCAGAGTTCAGGCTGCCACTACTCATCGGATTGTTTGGTTTCGGTGCGTTGGAGGCTGTCATTCTCAACAAGGCCATGAGCCTCGTGGTGGTAGCCACAGCTCTTCCATTTCGCGCATTCAGCGTTCCCTACTCTGCGGTCTTTGAACGGTGGGACATCATCGTCACGCTTCTGGCTGGAAGCCTTGCGGGTGCTTGGTTTGGAGCGGGATGGGCAACCAAGCTCAAGAGTAAAACCTTGTACCGCGTTTTGGCAGTGCTGCTCGTAGGCATCGCTGTTGCTTTGCTGTTCGGCCATGAGGCAAGCGCAACTGGGGTCGCCCTGCTTCAAGGCGAGACACTGGCTATAGTCGGGATCGTGGTTGGCTTCGGTATCGGAGTAGTTGCTGCATTGATGGGGGTTGCTGGCGGTGAGTTGTTAATACCCACAATCGTTCTACTATTCGGTGCTGACATCAAGCTCGCTGGCAGTCTTTCACTTGCTGTGAGCCTGCCCACAATGATTGTGGGTTTCACGCGATACAGCCGCGACCAGAGCTTTTCGATAATCCGCGCTCAACGGCCATTCATACTGGTCATGGCAGCGGGTTCCATCATAGGAACATTCATCGGCGGGCAATTACTAGGTCTGATCCCGACAACATATCTCCTCCCGTTGCTCGCCGCCATTCTCCTGATTTCCTCGGTAAAAGTATGGCGTCATAGTTGAACTTTGACTCGGCCGCTAAGGGAAAGGCACTCGCCCATGAACCGAATTTACTGGTCTGGCCAAAAACCTCAATTTAGTAGTACCTGAGCGCACGGCAACCTTGGGCCGCCCTTGTGGTTCGCACTTATGCGGCGGCAATTCTTCAATTTCACTCGCTCGCGGTAGAGGAGGCCACGCCAGCACATCCCTTAAGTAGGTATACGGATCATGGCTTAAAGGTGACGGGTGGATTCTTTGCTAGGATTATCGATAGTGCTCCAAGACAAAATCAGGATTCGCCATGCACGCCCGCCATGTACCAGTTTACCTTGTGCTGCTTGGTGTTCTGAACACGGTCTATGCAGGTTTCGATGAAGGTTTCTCGGCTTTTCAGCGAGGAGATTTCACCGCCGCTTTACGTGAATGGCGACCTTTAGCTGAACAGGGCAACGCTGCCGCACAATCCAACCTCGGAATGATGTACGTCCAGGGCAAAGGCGTGCCGCAGGACTTCAAGGAGGCCATCAAGTGGTATCGCCTCGCTGCCGAGCAGGGGGCAGCCCTCGCTCGATCCAACCTCGGAGTGCTATACGCCAATGGTTATGGGGTGCCGCAGAATCACGTGGTAGCTTATGCGCTCTTTAGCCTGGCGGCCGCGAGCGCTCCTGACAGCATTGCGTTAGAAGAGCGCGATAGGATTACCGCTTCAATGACGCCACAAGAGATTGAGGCCGCGCAGAAGCTGACGCAGGACATGTCTGGCAATCCCATCAAAGCCATAGATGCGTATCTTCACTGAAAAGGCGATGACCTATGGCCCGAAATATTGTGCCGATCATCATCCAGTTCGGCTCAATCGTATGCATAATTCCATTTCAAAGTTGATCAAGACACCCAGCAAGACCATCGCTGAGATTCATCAGCAATTGCTCGTAGTTGTTGGACAAGGGTTTTAGACCAAAGCCCAGCGCATCTAGTTCGGCAAAATGCACTGGCAGGCCATCGCTCAAGGTTTGCGCCAGACGTGGACGCATGGGTGGTTCGCTAAATATACAGGTAGGTCCAGCAGCCTTGAGGCGCTCTCGCATCTCTGCGACGTGGCGTGCACCAGGCGGGACCTCGGCGTTGATTGCGAAAACTCCAGTGTGCTGCAATCCGTAGGCCTCCTCAAAGTAGTCGAAAGCCTGGTGGAAGACGAAGAACGGTTTGCCTTCCAGCGGCTTGAGGCGCGCTTTTAGTTTGATATCGAGGGTTTTTAAGCGTTGCTCGAAGGCATCCAGATTTGCTTGGTAGCGAGCGGCATTGCCTGGATCGACAAGAGCCAGATCCGAAGCCATGTGTTTGGCGATCAACCGTGCATTCTCAGGTCTCAGCCAGAGGTGGGCATCCAGTGCACCGGGTCGATGAAGTTGGTCATGATTATCGACCTGCAATTCTGTTGCCTGCTCTTTTGCATCATGCCCCTCAGATTGATCTCCGACAGGCTCGTCGTCATGTCGATGCTCCTCGCCAAAATGCCTTAGGTGCAGCCCCTGCATGTCCTGCACAGCCACGCTCTTGCCCTTTCGGCCCTCAAGTACGGTAGGCAGAAAGCCCTCCAAGTCTGGCCCGATCCAGTAAACCAGGTCTGCTTCTTTTACCTGACGCAAGTCCGAAGGACGTAACGTGTAATGGTGAGGTGAAGCACCGGCTGGTAGTAACACATCAGGTGTCCCGACACCGTCCTGCACGGCCGCAGCAATGAGTTGCAGCGGTTTGATGCTGGTTAGAACACGGGGTTCGGCGAAGGCCGAGGCGGCCACCAACCAAGTCAGGGTCACGGCGGGCAAAAGGGAAGAGAGGCGAGGCAAGGCGGCATCACTCATTGATTTTTATAGTTACATAATAACATACCGATCAGCCGGCATGTTCAAGTCGATCCGTGAATTCTGGATTGAGCGATGGAGTGCATATCTGCCGTTGCTTTGCAGCACGCAGTACTCCCACGGCAGTGCTTCGAGGAACCGGCCTGCTCCAGGCTGACTTTCAGGGCGAGCTGGTCTCTTCAGATTTTGGCGGCCAATCATGCAGTTTGCCTGGAGCAGCCTTAAAGCAGGTGTTGACGCGGTTACCTATTCGGCCAGCGACGATGTTGATCATCAATGACATATGGATGTTCATGATCGGTGCCGCTGTGTCCGTCCAGGTGAGTATGGTCATCCGACAGATTCTCATGGCTGTGCCTGATACTCTCTTGATCATGGGCCGGACGCCAGATCACGATGCTGACCGCCAATGCGCTACCTGCCACGACAACGAGCCCAACAAACGAGGCCGTGAGGCTGATGTTGGCACCCAGCCATCCCGCCAATGGGTAGGTAATCAACCAGCAGGCATGGGATAGCGCAAATTGGGCGGCAAACAACGCCGGGCGATCTTCGGCATGTGCAGAGCGACGCAACAGTCGACCGCTCGGAGTCTGGGCCAAGGAGTAGCCCACCCCAAGCACCATCCACAGCGGCAGCAGAAAGTTGTAGGTGGTCAGGTTGATGCCAACCGCTAAGCCTGCGACCAATATGCCTCCGCCAAACAGCATGGCCGTTCGGTCTTTGATGTTTTTCAACAATCGAGGCAAGACCAGGGCAGCGACCATCGAGCCGCCACCAAACGCAGCCAGCGCTAATGCCGTAGAACTCTGAGGCAGAGCGAAGCGCGACTGCACCAGCACTACGGTGTTGACGATGACCATTGCACTAGCAGCCGCTACCGTCAGATTGAGAGCCAGCAGCCCCCGCAAGCGAGGAGTGGCCAGGAATATGCGCAGGCCACGAGTGGTTCGTTCGTAGATGCTGCGTCGTGGCGTCGGTTTCGCCTTTGGCAGGAGTACTGTGGCGACCAAGGCCGCTGAGGCAAGGAACCCGATGACGGTGCCGGCGAACAGGTTATGGAAGCTGATCACGGTCAGCAACGCGGCGGCGAGCATTGGGCTGGCGACACTTTCAAGATCGTAGGCGAGACGTGATAGCGACAAGGCGCGGGTGTAATCGTCCTCATCCGGCAGTATGTCTGGAATGGTCGCCTGGAACGTCGGAGTGAACGCTGCCGAGGCGGACTGAAGGACGAAAATCAGCACATAGATTTGCCAGACTTCGGTCACGAACGGCAACGCCAGTGCAACCACGGCACGTATCAAATCCAGCGAGACCAGCATCGCTCGACGGGGTAGGCGTTCTGCAAAAGCGGCGGCAATCGGCGCCACGCCGATGTAGGCCGTCATTTTAATCGCCAAGGCTGTACCGAGGACGGCGCCCGCTTGGGCGCCCGCAAGATCGAATGCCAGTAGCCCCAGCGCGACGGTGGCGAGTCCAGTCCCTACGAGCGCGATTACTTGGGCGAGAAAGAGATGACGGTAGGTGCGGTTGGCTAGGATTTTCAGCATGAGAAATCTCACATGGAGAGGCGTGTGACCACTAGATTGTCGAGCATTTCTCGAAGAAAGAGAGCAACGAGTTTCTCGTTTATAGATGTTCTTATATCCTCCCTAGGGGGATATCACAACATCCTAAACTAGAGGCGGGGACAGCTCAAGAAATAGGCACTCAGCCTTTCATCGAATGTCAGGGAAACAGCGAGGAAGTTGCTTGCTCGATGAAGGCAATTGGCCATACTCTGCAAGGCGTGAGAGGTCTCACGAGTATAAAAACATGAGCATGGAGCAAGCCCTGATGAAACTGTCTGCCCTTTTGATCGCCGCTTTACTTTCGATTTCGTCCGCTGCTGCCTTCGCGCATAGTGGTGGTACTGATTCAAAAGGTTGCCATCGCAACCATAAAACGAACGACTACCACTGCCACTAAACGGCAAAAGCCCAGCGCTAGGCTGGGCTTCAGTGCGAGCTGGTCTCTTTACATTTGAGGAGGCCAGTTGTGCGATTCACCTTGGCATTCCTTGCACCAGGCATAAAGCGCGTCGTACAGGATCAGTCCATGCGAAAGCATTTCATGATCATCGGAATATCGCTGCGACAGCCCCAGTGAGATGGCGTACAGCCCAGCCGATTGTGGCGTCAGATCCAGACGAGAGGTATCTGCTCCCCGCACGATCTTCGCGAGCTGCTGCAAGGCGGGCTCATTGAGCTGGTACTTCTTCACAAACGCGTCGAAGCTGCACAACTCACCCTCATGGGTAAGCTCTACGCCCGGAATGTCGTAGGGTGTCGCATCTTTCTCAGCTGCAATCCGCAGCACATCACCGCTGGGTACGTACAAGAACTCGGCCTGTGGATCGATAAAGCGAGTGATCAGCCAAGGACAAGCAACCCGATCGATCTTGGGTCGTTCACGGGTAATCCACCTCATGGAACACCTCCTGCCTAGCTCAATAGGCTGGGTGGTCAGGCGAGCCCAATGCCCGCCAAAGATTGCTAATCAATTCATGCTTTCTAGCGCAGCAAATGCACAGCCAACCCGACGAGCGCGCAGGCCATCAGTACCTGAATGACGCCTCGCTTGAAGCGGAACAAGGCAATCGCCGCAGCAATCGCGATCAACGCGGAGGGCCAGTCCAGGTTACCGCTGAAGCCTTTCGGCCAAAGTACGTGATAGCCGAAGAAACACGCCAGATTGAGGATAACTCCCACCACCGCCGCCGTAATGGCGGTAAGGGGTGCCGTGAACTTGAGTTCGTTGTGGGTCGACTCCACCAGCGGGCCACCCGCGAGGATGAACAGGAACGATGGTAGAAAGGTGAACCAGGTCACTAGGGCGGCGGCCACAGCTCCCGCCAGAAATACTTGATCGGCACCGAATACTTGCAAGACATAGGCCCCGACAAAGCCGACGAAAGCCACCACCATGATCAGCGGCCCTGGCGTGGTTTCCCCCAGAGCCAGCCCGTCGATCATCTGCGTCGGGGTTAGCCAGCCATAGTGACCGACCGCGCCTTGGTAGACGTATGGGAGCACTGCGTAGGCTCCGCCAAAGGTCAGTAATGCCGCCTTGGTAAAGAACCAGCTCATCTGGGTCAAGGTTCCTTCCCAACCAAAGAGGGCGGTCAAAATCCCCATCGGCAAAGCCCATAGCACGGCGCCGATCAGTGCGAGCGATGCCAATTTCAACCAGCTGAACCGGGCATGTTCCGGGGACGGAGTGTCGTCATCGATCAAGGCTGGGCCGAAGGACTTTTTGGCGGCGCTATGCCCCCCAGCTCTGAACTTCTCGGGAGCCAGGCGACCTCCGACATAGCCGATTAACGCGGCCCCCAAGACGATCAGCGGGAACGGAACATTGAATGCAAAGATCGCGGTAAATGAAGCCGCCGCTATTGCCCACAGCCAATTGTTCTTCAATGCCCGAGAGCCGATTCTATGTGCCGCCTGCACCACGATGGCCGTTACGGCGGGTTTGATCCCATAGAAAAGTCCGGCCACCGCGGGGACATCGCCAAAGGCGATATACATCCACGAAAGAGCGATCAGGATGAAAAGTGAGGGCAGTACAAACAAAGCACCCGCAATAACTCCGCCCCAGGTTCGATGCATTAGCCAGCCAATGTAGGTTGCTAACTGCTGAGCTTCAGGCCCAGGCAACAACATGCAGTAATTGAGGGCATGCAGGAATCTGCGCTCGGAAATCCAGCGTCGCCGTTCCACCAGCTCCTGGTGCATGATCGAGATCTGTCCGGCTGGCCCGCCGAAACTGATGAAGCCGAGCTTCAGCCAGAACCAGAACGCCTCACGCAGACTAATCGGTTCAGGCCTCGACATATCCTCTTCAACCTCTGGTGCCAAAACCTTACTCATTGGGTTGCTCCTCTTTCACGAACCCGGCGAGCAGGCCATCGAAGATGGCACTTGCAGCTGCCAGCAGATGGTCGTCATGGGTAATGGTTTCACGTAGCCCTGCCAGCACCCGTTCGATACCGGCAGCCTCCACCGGCTGGATACCTCCGATATCGAGGTAGTGCACCAATGCGGCGATACGGTTTAGGCCGGGCTCTTGAAGCTCAAAACTGGCTTGTAGGGTTTCGAAGGTGACGCGGTTACCAACATGGCTGAAGGTTGCGTCATCGAAATCAAAACCCAGGGCACCGACTGGACAGTCCTGTGGCGTGTTCAGCCAGAGGATCTGAGCTTGCGCGTCAATGAAGCGACGAATGAGCCAGGCACACGCCAGTCGGTCGACCCAGGGACGCTTGCGTGTTGCCCAGACGCGTCCCTGATAATCATCAACATAGAGTGTCGTTATTGTTTGGTTGCTGCTGTGTGGCTCATCCGGAGACAGGGCCCTGCTAACCGCTGTCTCTAGCTCCTGCAAAGCCAAATTAATTTGCTGCTTCGGCTTACCTGGAAAGTAATCGATGTTGACCAGTTGTTCGTAGGCTTTGCGCAGCTTGCGAATCTGCTTGGTGGTGGCCAGTGCGTTCTCAGCATTGAGCTGTGCACGGCATGCTTCGATCTCAGTGCGTAGCTTGGTGTAGTCCTCGCTACGGTCGAACAGCTCGACAAAGCGCTCACCGTGAGAATCGACGACGGGCAAGACGTAAGCGGTGCCGTTGATGGCCAGGATGTCGCGTTCGACAGACGCTAACGCTTCACGACAGACACCGGTATCAGGCAGCAGGTAAGCACCATCGCGCAAAACTGCCGCACCTGAAGCTTTCAAAGCGCGCCAAGCCCGCATGCGTTCGGTGGCATTAGCGGTGGGTAAGCCAAGAATCAGAGTCAGCCAATTTTTCATGTAGAGATAGCTATTTAATATGTAGTCAGTATTACATTACTCCTAATCTTGGCGTTTGGAAAGCCGCCCTATAGAGCTAGGGTTTTGGCGAGACCAACTGGAGAAGGGGTTGCGAAGGCAGGGTTAATAGGTGCTGTGCGTGTTGGCCTGTCAGTCAGGCTTTCAAGCTTCAGACGTTCGTGATGAGCGTCCGGTTTTGGCCGTTCTCTGCCGGTCATGGCCAAGAAGCGTACTGGTCGAATCCGATGCAAATGGCTGGTTAGGTCAAATGCAAAAGGGTGGTCCAGACTGTGCAATTACCCATGAATGACGCTCACAACCCGAAACAGATAACTATTGACCTTGCCATCGTGTCAACGTTGATGCTGTCGGTGCGGTGAAAAGAGACCGCTCAGCACGAGAGGAATAACCATGTTCGTCTTAGATGTATCAGGCATTGGTTGCGGCAGTTGCGTCAGCAAAATTACCAAAGCGATTCAGTCACTGGACAACGAAGCTACGGTTTCCGTGGATCGGTCAGCCGGTAAGGTGAGTGTTGAAAGCAGCGAAAGCCCAGAGCAGATTCGTAAAGCTGTCGAGGCGTTAGGTTTTCCTTCTCAGATCAGCGCTTGAATGCTGACACCTGCCCCTAGTCAGAGCCCCGTATGCAGGGGGCTCCCCTTGGTGAACCCTCAGGGAGTACCGAAGCAGCCGCGTCGGCCACAATTACCGCTCGCAAGCCCTTGCGCTACTAATCACCTCGCAGAGCTTTGAGCAAACCTTTGAATGCTCCATTCAACCGAGTAAAAGCGGCGTCGAAACGTATTCCATTTTCTGTGTATTTTGCGACCTCGACCTGCTGATCGACAGTATTTTGATCAATGGCAGGTTGAGCTGGTGTGCTGTAAAGCAACGCACCTCCGTAAATATCACCTGCTGATTCTTTTTCGGTAACGTGTTTTACATTTGTTGTTTTCAAATAAAACGGAGTAGCAGGAGTTTCTGTTGTCTGGCTTGCAAGCACAGTAGAAAAATCTAAGTCTCGGGCCTTGAAGTTCGGCGTATCAGCGTTTGCGATATTGTTACTCAGGATCTCAGCTCTTTGACTACGATAAATTAACGCTCTTTCTGCGAAGCCAAGCGCTTTCTCAAAATTAATACTCACGCTAAATCACCCTCAGTAGCGCTACTATTTCCCATGAACATCGAACACTTAAGTGTTGACGCGGTGCATCCAGGTTCAGATATGCAGTTCCAGTAAAGAAACTAAAAAAACATCTTCCCCTTGAAAGTTAACGGAAACTTACAAAGTCACGCACCTCAAACTGATACTCAGTAAATAGCGGTGTGACGCTGGAAGATCGAGACCTTACGGATTAAATAGCGTGTTCCTCAAGAGAAATATCGCAACCTGACACAACTGTAATATTCACCTAAGGTTCCTGACAGGGGATGAGTCTTATAGTCCTATTGAGCCTTAAGCTCACCCCTAAGAATCATCACTTGATGTGGATTCGGGGGTTACCAATACTCATCCGAGGAAATTCAAATGAACCCCATCAAAACTTTGTTCGTCATCGCAGCCCTGACCGTCTCTTCTTTGGCAATGGCTGAAGGCGGTGGTGACCGGGCGTTCGCACGTATGGAAGCGGCTAGGAATAATTCAATGGAATCGTATCAAGTAGCCCAAAAGCAAAGCACCCAACCTCCCATCGCAGAAAGCCAAGCCAAATCGACGGATCACAAGAATTGCTGAATAGCTTGCTGCGCTCCCAAGCTGACAGAAATGTAATCACTGTGGTGGTTCAAATGTGGCAATTTCTGAGCTCGCTTGCCGTAAGAACTCGTTTTTAGTGACGGCGAGCGAGCTCATTCGGGCTCATTACACCCCCCGAGAGAGTGCCTTCACCTGTTTGAGCAACTCATTGGTTGTTTCGCACGGCTTCCCTTTTGACTGATCGGACATAAACGGCATGCATTCCAAAACCTCTAGGCGGACATTCGTTAAAGGCCTGGCCGCTGGTGGCATTCTCGGCGGCCTGGGTCTGTGGCGCACTCCTGTATGGGCAGTGACCAGTCCTGGTCTGCCGAGCGTTCTCACCGGTAACGAATTTGATCTGTTTATTGGTGAAACCCCTGTAAACATAACTGGCTCGCCGCGCACAGCCATGACCATCAATGGTTCGTTGCCCGGACCTTTGCTGCGCTGGCGCGAAGGCGAGACGGTCACACTGCGTGTGAAAAATCGCCTAGACCAAGACACCTCCATTCATTGGCACGGGATCATTCTGCCCGCCAATATGGACGGTGTACCGGGTTTGAGTTTCCATGGCATCGCGCCCGATGGCATGTACGAGTACAAATTCAAGGTGCATCAGAACGGTACGTACTGGTACCACAGCCACTCTGGTTTGCAGGAGCAGGCAGGCGTTTACGGTCCAATCGTCATCGACTCGAAAGAGCCTGAACCTTTTCAATACAACCGCGATTATGTGGTGATGTTGACTGACTGGACCGATGAAGATCCTAGTCGCGTCATGGCCAAGCTCAAGAAGCAATCGGACTACTACAATCACCACAAACGTACCGTGGGCGACTTTATCGACGACGTCAGCAAGCAAGGTTGGTCTGCTGCCGTGGCCGACCGGAAGATGTGGGCTGAAATGAAAATGAACCCCACTGATCTCGCAGACGTCAGTGGGGATACTTACACCTATCTCATGAATGGCCAGGCGCCTAACGGTAACTGGACCGGTATTTTCAAGCCGGGCGAGAAGCTGCGCCTGCGCTTTATCAACGGCTCAGCTATGAGCTATTTCGACGTCCGCATCCCTGGTTTGAAAATGACCGTTGTGGCGGCTGACGGCCAACATGTCGAACCAGTCAGCGTCGATGAATTCCGCATCGCCGTGGCAGAAACGTATGACGTGATCGTAGAACCTGCCAGCGAAGAAGCTTACACAATCTTCGCCCAGTCCATGGATAGAACCGGTTATGCACGTGGAACCTTGGCAGTTCGCGAAGGATTAAAGGCACAGGTACCTGCGATCGATCCTCGGCCGCTTTTGACCATGGATGACATGGGTATGGGCGGTATGGCGGGCATGGACCATGGCAGCATGGCTGGTATGGGCGGCGGCGATATGAAACAAGGTGACATGTCAGGCATGGCGGGCATGGACCACAGCAAAATGGCGGGAATGGACCAAAGTGACATGACCGGGATGACCGGCATGGACAGCGGTGACATGACTAACATGGCCGGTATGGACCACAGCAAGATGGCGGGAATGGACAAAGGCGACATGTCCAACATGGCCGGCATGGACCACAGCAAGATGGCGGGAATGGACAAAGGCGACATGTCCAACATGGCTGGCATGGACCACAGCAAGATGGCAGGGATGGGCGGTATGGGTGGCGAAATGCAAACTCACCCAGCGTCCGAAACCAACAACCCGTTGGTTGACATGCAAGCCATGAACCCAACGCCCAAGCTAAACGATCCAGGCATCGGGTTACGAAACAATGGTCGTCGAGTGCTCACCTACTCAGACCTGAAAAGCACCTTCCAAGACCCTGACGGTCGCGAGCCCAATCGCACCATTGAGCTTCATCTGACCGGTCACATGGAGAAGTTTTCGTGGTCCTTCAACGGCATCAAATTCTCTGACGCCGAGCCGCTTCGTCTGAAGTATGGGGAGCGTCTGCGTATCACCCTGGTGAACGACACCATGATGACCCACCCCATCCACCTTCACGGCATGTGGAGCGACCTTGAAGATGAGAACGGCAAGTTCATGGTGCGCAAGCACACAATCGACATGCCACCAGGTACCAAGCGCAGCTATCGAGTCACCGCCGATGCCTTAGGTCGCTGGGCCTATCACTGCCACCTGCTTTTCCATATGGAAATGGGCATGTTCCGTGAAGTACGGGTTGATGAGTAAAGGAGACGATCTGTGAGCACATACCTAAATCGTAAATCGCTGGTCGGTTGCCTCTTTGCCGTCGGCTTGATGGGTGGACTCTCGTCCGTGGCGCTGGCAGTCGAAGATAGTAGTGTTCATTCACCTGCTACTCCTGCGGAAGCAACGAGCAAGCCTCCAACTGCGACAAACGAGTCAAAGCCCGATCACGGGTCAATGGATCACAGCAAGATGAGCCATGAGTCGATGGATCATGACCAAAAAACCAAAAAGGCAGATTGAGATCATGACCAGTAAGTTTTTACGCCCAACGTTGATAGCACTGGCAGTCTCTACCAGTCCTGCTTTCTTTGTCGTGGTTCACGCCGCTGAAGAGATGGATCACTCCAAGATGGACCACGGCTCAATCGGAGCTATGGACCATAGCAAGATGGGGGCTATGGATCACAGCAAGATGAGTATGGATGACGGGCAAATGGACGGAATGGAAAGTATGGATGGAGGGGCGACTACCACCAGTCGAACCCCAGTCCCCGTACTTACCGACGCTGACCGTGCAGCCGCCTTTCCAGATGTCGCTGGTCATGGTGTCCACGACAAAAAACTAAATTCCTTCATGCTGCTGGATAAATTTGAGTACCAGGATGCTGACAACGGTAGTGCATTGGCCTGGGATGCAAAAGGATGGATCGGCGGTGACGTTGACCGACTGTGGTTGCGCTCGGAAGGCGAACGTACCAATGGCGTAACGGAAAACGCTGAACTCTCAGCACTTTGGGGGCACTCCATCGGTCCATGGTGGGATGTCGTCACCGGCGTACGACAAGACTTCAAACCCGGGTCACCACAAACTTGGGGAGCGCTCGGTATTCAGGGCATGGCCCTCTATAACTTTGAAGCCGAAGCGACCGCCTACATCGGTGAGAACGGTCAAACCGCTGCTCGATTGGAAGGCGACTACGACATTCTGCTGACCAATCGCCTGATCTTGCAGCCGACGGCCGAAGCCAATTTTTACGGAAAAAATGATCCCCAGCGCGGCATTGGGTCTGGATTGGCAAACACCGAAGTAGGGCTCCGATTGCGTTATGAGATTGTTCGCCAATTTGCCCCTTACATTGGTGTTAGCTGGAGCCGCTCCTACGGCAATACGGCAGATCTGGCCAGCGATGAAGGAGAGGATGCCAACGAGGCCCGGTTTGTCGCCGGTATTCGGATGTGGTTTTGAGGGCCTGACATGAAAAGAACATTGAAAACATTGACTGCTGCCGGGGTGGTTGCCGCAATAACAGGTGCCGGCGTGGTTTATTTTGGTGTGATCAATGTTGGGGCGGATGAACCACATTCCGATCCCGTTTACGCGCTACTTTCCACCGCTCGGGATCGCTCGATCGAAGTGCGCTCACGCGACATTAAAGTCCCCGACCTGAGCGAAGAAGCTCTCATCCGCGCAGGTGCTGGCAACTACAACTCTATGTGCATCGGTTGCCATCTGGCTCCGGGTATTGCAGGAACCGAGTTAAGTAATAGCCTTTACCCTGCACCTCCGAATCTTTCAAAACTGGGCGTTGATGGAAACCCTGCCGCAGCTTTCTGGATCATCAAGCATGGAATCAAATCCACAGGCATGCCCGCTTGGGGTAAAAGCATGGCCGATCCCTACATATGGGGAATGGTCGCTTTTCTCCAGCAACTGCCTTCATTGGATGCAGAGCAATACAAAGCTCTAGCAACCAGCAGCGGTGGTCATCAACACGGTGGCGGTGAGAGCAAAATGCATAACCATGAAGGCCAGCATGAGGGCCAAAAAGGCGTTGTCGCGGGGCATCATGACGCGAGTGCAGCCGAAGAGATAGCCGAAGCAGGCGACCATCATGGCGAGAGAAACAGCGCTCATGCCCATGAGGCGGCCGCAGCGCCTTCTCAGGATGAAAGTACCGAACACGCCCATCCTCAGGTTGTGGAGGCTTCACATGACGCCCCTGAAACTCCGGCCACTCAGCCAAAAACTCATACCCACGCTGATGGGAAGGAACATACCCATGCGAAATAACTTTCTTCGTCCCGGTCGGGCACTTCGCCTCGCTGCATTTGCGGCTCTGTTTATCAGTTCAGCTGGTCATGCAGCAGAGTCGCTGACGATCGACGTCCATCGTGACGCTAACTGTGGATGCTGCAAGAAGTGGATCCAGCACCTTGAAGCTAACGGCTTCACCGTCGTTGATCATGTAGAAACCAACATGAGCGCGGTCAAGCAGGATCTCGGTGTTGCTCCACGACTCTCGTCCTGCCACACAGCAATGATCAATGGAAAGTTTGTTGAAGGTCACGTGCCCGCCGAGCAAATCATTGCGATGAGCAAACGTGACGACCTTCTCGGGATCGCCGTTCCTGGCATGCCGGCCGGCTCCCCAGGAATGGAAGTGGACGGGAAACATGACGCTTATAAGGTAATCGGCTTGTCCAAAGCAGGCACAGACCACGTCATTGCTGAATACCCCGGAAACTGATCTTCTAATCTTGTTCCTGCATGGTCAGGGTCATGGCAGTGCAGAGGACATAGCTCATTTTGAACGTAAAAAAGGCGCCACTAGGGCGCCTAAACCGCCTCCCAAACCAAAGGAGAAACAAGGAGGCGGGATGTATCTGGTGGTTGAGCAATACTTCACTGCGCGTTAGAAACCTTTCAACTGACAGAGATGATTTCATAAAATGGATAACTTCAGCCTGTCCTGAAAATTACTTCTACGTCAGCGGGCAGTAAGCTTGTTCGGACAAACGGAAAATTATGTTGCGCTTAAATAATTTGCATGGTCTAGCTTCCATGTGGGCAGTTGTCGGCCATAACCTTATATTCCACGGTGTTAAGCTTGCCGGTAGAGTCTTCGTAGGTCATGCGCGAAGGAGCAATACCACAGGTTTTATTGGCTTGTGTGACACTGACGACCTTCTGGATATCGAGGTTCATACCATATTCATAATGAACAATTTCAGGAGGTGTCTTACCATTTCTTGAGGCGTATTGTTCCATTGCCTGTTGGTTCTCTTGCATCATTCGACCATAAACGCGGTCACCGCCTCCCTCAGCCATGGCCAAAGCAGATAAGGTCAAAATAGTAGCGGCAAAAAATCCTTTCATTGCTGTCATTGCTTTCATAATTATCTCCAGAGCTCAATTATTTCTGAGTTAAAGAGTAACAAGTGAAAGCTTTCAGAAAGCTGCCGCGAATGTTACTAATGTGAAAGGTGGACCCTGCTCCGCGTCTACGCTTAGGAGCCAGATGGGATTTTTATTATCACCTGAGGTTGGCAGACGCTGACGGAATACAGATGCCCTCAAAAGCTTATTGGAACCGGTGGTCCCTCCCAATTCCTCGATACGCCGGTAGATCTGAGCAAGGCCTCCGCGTCGACTCCGGTTCTTGCCAAGCTTTCCAGATCCCACTCGAAGAAACTGGAAAAAACCAGGAAAACCTTGCTTGCTACCGCTGAGGTCAATCTTACCGTCGAGTAATTCACCGGGAGCTTCATCCTGATGAGTTCAGAGACAGTCCACACCAAAGTTCTTAGACGGAAATGCCATACTGACTCTTGATGAATCTTGATCTGTTGATAAGTAAGGGGAAACTTCTGCTTGCGCAGATCCAGTTCATGAGGTAACGAACTTGGGAGCAGCGATTGCAAATTCCGAATGTTCACTCTCTTCGGATCTTTCGTAACTTTGTATAGCTCATCTACGCCCGCTTCGATAAGGGCTGCATACGCGCCGTCTCTAGAGTCGACAGACTTCTCGGCCGTAACTGCAACTTTTTTAGGTGCACGGAGTTTTGCCATTAACCATGCGTTATCATTTTCTAGAATCCATTGCGTAGGTTTGTACGCTTTCTTCCAGAGGTACTCGACATCGGCGTCGGCACGTAGCGCTAAAAGCAACTCAATTTTTTGGCGATATCTAGTTTTTTGGTTAGGATGCGATTCTTCGCCTTTGGGAACTCGCGGAGAAATAGAGGCACTCAGCAGGATAGACTCATTCTTCAGAGCCTCTTCAAAGTCATCTGCACTGGAAAACAAATGAAGAGCAATGATCAAATGCCGCGCGAGCGGCATATTTAGCTGACCTTTGTCTGATTTGAGCCGGATCCATTGCTCATGCTTCCCGGTGTTATAGGCTGGATCAATCTGCGACAAAAGCTCATCGCCGTAAGCGCTTTGGATGCTGTCGAATAGTTTTGCGATACCCGCATTTTTTCCGAAAATGAATCCGCGTTTCTTGCATTGGCGGACGTAGCACGAACTTAATACCGTACTGCCTATCGGAGGAATATTGCGTTGCAAGATATCGTGTGCGAACAGGGCGACTTTCTGTTCCAGATTTGAGCCCTTGTGAGTCGCTGCGCTGTTTAAGGGGCTCCAGCCGCACGCGCATGGCTCAGTCAGATTGGGAAGTAGCTTCAATTTTCGGTAGAACGGGCGAGAGCACTCGGGGCAGGCATGGATCAATGCGTCGCCATGACGCCAACAGACGGCAACACCGGGTATCTGGTGAGATCGATGCCAGTAGGCAGAACCCCGATCAATCAAATCCTCCTGAACGCAGGTAGGACAAAGCTTAGCCTTGCCATGGGTGGACTCTTCTCTGCGGGGCACCCGTACCACCCCGTCATAACCGAGCGGTCCTACGTTGTTCTCCGGACCCTGCTTAACCCCAAGAAAAGGTCGGTAAGCAGGAAAAGTCGTGTTGCTACTGATCAGCTCTGCGAGATTGCTCTCCGATTGCCCCGGCAGCCTGTGGGCGAGCCTCTCGATCTGCTTGGGTACGATGCCACCAATGCAAAAGGGTTTCGATGCGAACAAATCGCGGTAGGTTTCTGTCGCGGTTCTATTGCCTGACAGATAGTGATAGCGGGTGACACGAGAGTGCAGCATTTCATCCGGCATCGATACGGGGAAAAATAATAGATCAGACATCATTTACCGATTAAAGGTAGGGCTCGAAGAGAACGTGCATCCGAGGGCAGTATATATGCAACCCGTAAAATTCTGTATCCGGCCTGGATTTGGAAATGACACAGCCGCTCAACTTTGAATCGTAGTGAATTCATTTAAACCCTGCCGCGACCGTACTCCTTGAATACAACACACGTATCGATAACCCGCGTAGGTCAGCCCATGGCGATTGCTCGCAGGTTAGTACATTTTACTTGCTGATCGTGATCATGCGTATTCCGGACCTATTCTGGAAGGTGCAAATTTTCATTAACAGAAAAACAATGTGTTCACGGTGAATTAATTCAGAACGTTTTTTAGATGGAGGGAATGGCGGGCTGGATTACAGCGTGGGCCGAATGCTCGCGACCCGGTAGAGCGAAGAACGTGATACAGGCTTGCCCTCCGAGAGCAATTTGCGTCTAGCCCATCGCAGACGCCTATCGTGAAAGCCTTCGATTGATTCACATACTTTGTCGAGCATTGCTGCACAGAGAGGAAGCTTGCAGAGCTGCTTTTCGAAGCGAGACAGAACATGAAGCTCCCGGCCAATTCTGGTACGCGAGATGCGGACAGGCTTACCCGCAAGAGCATAAAGCGCTTCAGCACACTGACGGACTTCTTCGGCCAGTCTCGCATCGAGGGCAGCGAACATTTCGGCGCTATTTAGACGGGGCGTACGATGGGGGCTTGGGTTTACAGTTGACTCCGAAAGCCACTGCCTATCGTGGCGATACAGCCACGCATACCCCCTGCATGCATGTGCTTTGTAAAAGCGATAATCAGCCTCGAAAGCCGCGCGTCTTGCGCATAGCTCAATGTGAAATCGTGCCTCCCTCCAAGCACCTTGCCCGCCGGCTACATTTCGGATGTGACGATAGACATACGCCAATGAAACGCCTAGAACGGCAGCGATCTTTTTGGCATCAGCTCCCTCAAGAGCATGTTTCCACACAGCGGCTGACGAACAGTCCAGGCCTTCACCAGGCATCACCGGAGAAAGGCGCGTGTGAAGTCGAATGTGAGCTTTCGGACCACACGCCACCGCCTGTTTCATTGGGCGTTGACCATGCAGCAAGCTCACCATGTCAATGCCCAGAGCACCGGCCAATAAAATGTATTTGAGCGGATGGTGGGAGGTTATTGGCGTACGAAGCAGCTTCATGACCCATGAGGCGGGTGTACCTGCACGAACTTCTCCGAGTATAGAAAATTCCCATTCTCGCGGGAGTGCAGCAAAAAAATCGGCCATGTGCTGCGCCAGCATGTGCAGGTGCAAGCGATGGTTATCAGAGGCAAGGTTAAGCTGCGTTGCCCTTTGTAAAAGCGTGTAGCGCACCGCCTCCGCCGACAAAGCACTGACTTCAGACTCGATGACCTGAAGTGATCGCAACGCTATTTCGTGAAGCGGCGGCATGCGCAGCAACGGGGTATCGAGAAGTACCGTGTGTGCTTGCACATTCTCATCACTCGGCAGATTGAGTTGTCGAGAGCTACGGCTGGACCAGCGAGGATCAAGGATCCTAAGTGACGTGCCGTGATGCGGACATACCAGCACGCCTGGAAGCATGTGGACCCTGTGCCAGTAAGCAACTCCCCGTTGGGCCTGATCTTGGGCGATACATTCTGGGCATAACCGCACTCGGGAGGCGAATCCAATACGGCTCGCGTTGACGCCCAGCTTCAACATCAAGCCCTTCCCATCGGCAGTCATCAGCGTCCGAGCGTGTTCTACCTGGCTCATACTCAAAAACGGCGCATAGTAGGGTAATAGCGTGTGACGCATGAGGACCTCGGCTATCGATAGCTCGGTACCGCTGGGTAGCGCGTCGACAAACTCCCCTAAATGACTTGGGAATGCCACATTTTGCGAAAATGCTGCCGCCGATTTCAGTCCGGCAAATGCTTCTTGGCAATTACGAACACCGCAAAGACGGGCATAGCGAGAAATCACGCTGTGCAGCGTCTCGTCGGGAAACGCGGCGGGGAAGAAATGGAGTTTAAGGTGCACTTCGCCACCTCCCGACTCACGCTTTGTGGTACATCGGTGAGAACTCAAACAGGTCCTCGTTGAGCCAGCCCGCAGCGCGCAGAGCATCGAGGGGAGCGTCATGTTCGCTTAGCGCTGTAGCCTCTGAGTTTTCCACTGCAGTAGCAATTGGCGATGGGTGGCCTTTCGCAAGAATGGTTGGAGATGGGTCTACCGGCTTCTCACGGGATACAACACTTCGAAGCAAGGCAAGGCGATCCTCTCGTGCCAAACCATCGAAGACCATCATTTCGCTCAGCTGATCCTCAATCGGCAGCAAATCGTCGAACTGTCGCATCCGCTTCGGATCTCGGCTACGCAGAGCTGAAAGGGCTGGCTTTAGAATCTGCATTTTTGAGTTGCTTACCTTCACCAGGACCTCGGCAGTCAAACACTCCGAGCCACTCTGGACCGCATAACGCTGACTCAATACCAGCAGCTTGACCAGGAAATCTGTGACGCCTTGAGTGTGCTCATACAGCGTGTCGAAAATCTCGTCGGTCAGCTCAGCAGTCTGTTTGCACCACTGATAGCTCCAGAGATTTTCGACTAACAACCGCCACTCCTCATCATCTTTCTCGAATCGTTTGAATTCCAGCGTACCGGCACCACAGACTCGGCGGGCAGTCCGCATGACTTCTGAGAACAGGCTAATCGTAGAGTTCGTGCCACTGAAAACGACCGGGATACCAATGTTGTTAACCAAGTGCAGAAAGAAATTCAGCATGCTCTCCTTACCACCGGTTTTCGCCAAGTGGAGGTTTTGCAGCTCGTCGATTAACAAGGCGCCGATGAAAAACGTGCTGGCCACCTGCTCCATCTGTTGCAGCGCATCATTGATGTTTCGATGCCTGTAGCGCTTGTGATAGTCCTTGTCTCCTAGAGCGTCACCAACTGCATAAAAAAACTGCTGGCAAAATCCAGCCAGCGATCCATCCCGAGGGCAGTCAAGCTTCAGCCAAGTGATTTGGGTATGAACAAACTGCTTTCCCTCATAACGCTCATGACGGATTGTCTGTGGATAAAGGCTCAAAATGGCGTGGAGTGCCGTCGACTTGCCAATGCCGCTCAGGCCGACGACGGTGAACGTTTCTGCAGTGGACTTGAACGCATCGTGGTAACGCTGAGCCCCCGATAAAGAATGCAAATGCCGGACGGTAGCGGGCGACATCGGGTTACGCCCAACATACCCTCGACGGATGAGCAGTGAAAACAGGGCCTCCAGTTCCAGGTGTAACAAAAACGGCTGCACCACGGTTCTCAACCGGTCGATACAGTGAATTCGAGTGGATCCTTCGAGGGTCAGCTCTTTCGGATCCACCGGCTGAGGAAAATTCGAGATCAGCTCAATAGCCGCCGCCTCCGACAATATCGGAGGCAAAGCTTCGATAAGCGGATTGCCCGCATACTCACTTATGTCCTGTTTGACGTAATTGGCAAACGTCTGCGCACCTTTCATTTTGCCTGTCCTGGCCGAATTCTTTTGAGCAAATCGATAACCTGCGCAGTTCGCTCGCCGGCATATGAGTCATGCGCTTTCGGTGTCAATTCAGATTGAAGTGAAGCTGGCTCCGCCCTGACGCCTTCAGGAACAACCGCATTTTCACGCTCACGGAGACGTTCTTCTGCGCGGTTCTCGCGGATGTTCCCAGTGGCCTCTGCCTTGGTGGGCGGAGCAGGTTCCAATTTTCGTTCTGCGAGCGCATGACTGATGATCTGGTGGACCTGATCGCTAAGCTGGACACGGCTTTCCAGCTCGGCTCGCCGGCGAGTAGGCGGTTTTTGGCGATAGGCTTCGAGCAGATCAAAAATCTCGTCCGAGCGGTAATTCGCGTAACCGGCATCCGATCGTCGAAGATCACAGCGGATAAACTGCTTGGCCTCTCCCTGGATCCAGATGTGCGCCGCAGAGTTCGGATCGAACCAACACTCTATTGACCAAACGCCCCCTTTGCGAGCCTTGGCAAACCAATCTTTCTCTATGGCCATATCACACACGTAGTGCATGCCGCGAAACATCACCCCGCCCTTTTGAACGGTCGCGCGCTCGCGCGGCAAGAGATGGAGGTAAACCAGCTCGTCGGGACGTTTGTTGGATTCGATCAGGTCGTTTTCGCAGGCCCAATTCCATATCCCGTTGGGCGTAGGTTCAACGCCGTCATTCATCATCGCCTGAGTCAGTCGGTCAGGCTGTCGATGGTGCCGGTTATAGTGGAGCACGCAATTGATGAGTATCTGGGTGAACTCTTTGAGGTTCAGCGTGGCATCGAGCCGGTAATCTCGCTCGCCTCGCTCTTTGTCTCGCGCAGCTACCCCGCCAGGTAGCCATCTGATACCCGTCAAATCATTCAAAATGCCAAACCGACTTTCTACCATAGGCTTCCAATCAGGCCGATAAGGCGGAGCAGTGCCCATCTCAATTCCCAAGCCTGACGATAGCCCCTCTGCTGCCAGTGACAACATCTCTCCCCTGTCGGCGTAAATCTGGTGGGGCAGGTGGTGACAATTCCAATCATCTGAATTGATTTCAACGCCGTTCTGAGCGCAGAACTCGACTTTGGAGGTAAACGCGTTGAACAGCGCTTGCCTCGCCCCGTTCCAACTGGGACCTTCCAATCCTACATAGAGGCCAACAATCATTCCGGAGAAACTATCCACAACGATATAAACTACGGGCCGGCCAATGAGCATCCGTCTAGAGTAGCTGTTGACCAAATAAATATCGGCAATAGTTGCGTCGATTTCGAACTGATGACACGGTCCACGCAGCCAATCGCGAACGGTACCTGAAAGCGGACGGCAGTCCTTTAACCACTTCCTCAACCCTTTACGGCCACGCTCGGTTTCAATTTCGTCGAAAAAAATCTGTCCCCAATATCTGAACTGCCTCAGGCTGGGCAGCTCTAAGCTAGGCAGCAAACGAAGCTCTTCTTCACTGTTTTTAGAGATGTCTCGAACCGAGTAGAATCTTCTCAACATTTCGTCATATGCGCTCGAAATAGAAGACTTTTTATCTTTTACATAAAGGGAATACCCAACTCGGATGCATCGTTTATCAACCGCACCGAGCATCTTGGAAGGCGCAGTAAGAACGCCTTGAAACTTAGGCTTTCGCCCTGGAGGCCTACTTGGATCATATTTTCTATCGGCAACACCTACCGCCGAGTAATTATTAAGCAATGAGTTTCGAACTTGACCATAAAACCAATATCGGTAAAGAAGCCGATAGATAGTTTTTCGCTGGATTCCGAGCTCTGACGCCCGTTTGCTAACAAGCCGGCCTAACTCCCCCCGTACAAATATTTGTCCTGGATATTCAGGATCTAGCAGAGGGGCGATGACGGCCCACTTTTCGTCCCGGCCTTGCTTGGCTCTCTCATCCAACTGCTCCTCAAGCACAAGCATAAACTCGGGCGTGGTGATGGCTGCTGGTTTGGTGTGACCAGACGCTAGCGAGCGACGCAGCTCATCAAGACCAACAGCGTACGGCTGCCGGGGAGGGTCAGCTAGATCTATCACAACTGCTAAGTCATGCGTTTCATCCTGGTAAATGAGCCTGGCTATCGTAGAGATGACCGACAGATCGGTAACAGGCTCGAAAACGTCATTAACGAGAACAGTCATGACATTTTCTCCATCAACGATACTTGGGCAGGGATCTGGAAAACTTCGAAGTCAGGAACTAGACCAGTAAGGTGGAGAGGAGTGTTAACCAAATCTATTTTCAGTATCTTGTTCCAAACCAGATGGAAGAAAATTGCTTGAGCATCTATATAGGAAATGGACAGAAGGCATGCTATTTTTCTTAGACAGGTGGCCAAGGTCCACGAATATTCCCGGCTGTTTGCTAGGCAGTCGATAAAATTCGAATGCAACGGGACTTTCATTAAATCGCGATGCAGCTTCGAGTATTTTCTGATTAGTCCAAGATTTTTTATCAAATCTCGTGTAAAAAACTCATCTGTGACGATCTTCCAATCAACACCTTGGCTATGCCAAAAGCGCTTTTCAATCTCAAGTTTTTCAAGCGTGCGGTTACTTCCTTTGCCAACTAGGTCGGATCGATACTTCACAGTTCTAGCTACCGACTTAAAGTTTCCGTTCAAGTCCTTAACAGTTAGCAGGAAATCTGTTGTCATTACATAGGGCAGTGTCGTTCTAGGGTATCTGGGATAACGTACATCTATTGCCGACGCTATCGCTTGCGCACGCTCTGTAGGTAGTAACGGATATTGCTCACGGATATCCACGACGTTTTCAGAAAATTCACACACAAGGAAGTACGAACGCTCGAGATCTGACAGTAGGTGATGAATCCTCTCGATCTTCACACCTTGGATCTTGTGCGAACGACCTATCGACGGGACATCTTGTACCCGCAGCCAAGGCACGTAGCTTGCCCCGGCGCCTTCGCCAAATCCATTTGCAATATGCCGTTCAATGTCTTGCTGTGATGCAAACTTACGACCTCGCAACCCACGCCTCCTCAGTCGATGCGGACCGCTTCACCTCACGCCGAGAAAAAGTCGTAGAAGGACATGACCGCCGTAGCGGCCATATTTCAAAGCGTTTTCTAGACTACACCCGCGGAGAGTTGAAGCGATGAATCCAGACCAAAGGGAAAGCCTGGAAAGGAAAAACCCCCATAGATACGGGGGTTTGGGCCTTGTGTCAATCTATGTTCATGAGTGTCAAACTTTATTGTTTTGTGTCAATCTTTATTGTTCAAAACCACCAGGCCTCCAGGCGCCAGCCGTATTACTCCACCGTCACCGACTTCGCCAGGTTGCGCGGCTGGTCAACGTCGGTGCCCTTGAGCACGGCGACGTAGTACGACAGCAATTGCAGCGGGATGGTGTAGAGGATCGGCGACAGGGTGTCGTGGATGTGCGGCATGTTGATGACGTGGGTGCCTTCGCCATTGACCATGCCGGCTTTCTCGTCGGCGAAGACGATCAGTTGGCCGCCGCGGGCGCGCACTTCCTGCAGGTTGGACTTGAGCTTCTCCAGCAGTTCGTTGTTCGGCGCGACGGTGACCACCGGCATGTCGTCATCCACCAGGGCCAATGGGCCGTGTTTCAGTTCGCCGGCCGGGTAGGCTTCGGCGTGGATGTACGAAATTTCCTTGAGCTTCAGGGAGCCTTCCATCGCCACCGGGTATTGCGCGCCACGGCCGAGGAACAGGGTGTGGTTCTTGTCGGCGAACAGCTCGGCGACTTTTTCTACGGTGCTGTCCATCGCCAGCGCTTCGCCGAGGCGGGTCGGCAGGCGGCGCAGTTCTTCCACCAGGGTGGCTTCGACGCCGGGGGCCAGGGTGCCGCGTACTTGGCCCAGGGACAGGGTCAGCAGCAGCAGGCCGACCAGTTGGGTGGTGAAGGCTTTGGTGGAGGCCACGCCGATTTCGCGACCGGCCTGGGTCAGCAGGGTCAGGTCGGACTCACGCACCAGGGAGCTGATGCTGACGTTGCAGATCGCCAGGCTGGCGAGGAAGCCCAGCTCTTTGGCGTTACGCAGGGCGGCCAGGGTGTCGGCGGTTTCGCCGGACTGCGAGATGGTCACGAACAGGCTGTCGGGCTGCACCACCACCTTGCGGTAGCGGAATTCGCTGGCGACTTCGACCTGGCACGGGATGCCGGCCAGTTCTTCCAGCCAGTAACGCGCAACCATCCCGGCGTGGTAGCTGGTGCCGCAGGCCACGATCTGGACATTGCGCACCTTGGCGAACAGCGCGGCGGCTTGCGGGCCGAAGGCGTTGACCAGCACTTGCTTGTCGCCAAGTCGACCTTCCAGGGTGCGTTGCACCACGGCCGGTTGCTCGTGGATTTCCTTGAGCATGAAGTGGCGGAACGCGCCCTTGTCGGCCGCTTCGGCGCCGTCGCGGTATTGCACGGCTTCGCGCTCGACGGAATTGCCGTTTACGTCCCAGATCGCCACGCTGTCACGGCGGATGTCGGCAATATCGCCTTCTTCCAGGTACATGAAGCGGTCGGTGACCTGGCGCAGGGCCAGTTGGTCGGAGGCGAGGAAGTTTTCCCCCAGGCCCAGGCCGATCACCAGCGGGCTGCCACTGCGCGCGGCAACCACGCGGTCGGGTTGGCTCGCGCAGATCACGGCCAGGCCGTAGGCGCCGTGCAGTTCCTTGACCGTGGCCTTGAGGGCGGCGGTCAGGTCGCTGTGGTCCTTGAGCTTGTGGTCGAGCAGGTGGGCGATGACTTCGGTGTCGGTGTCCGAGGTGAACACGTAACCCAGGCTCTTCAACTGTTCACGCAGCACTTCGTGGTTTTCGATGATGCCGTTGTGTACCACGGCCACGTCGCCAGAGAAGTGCGGGTGGGCGTTACGTTCGCACGGCGCACCGTGGGTGGCCCAACGGGTGTGGGCGATGCCCAGGCGACCGACCAACGGTTCGCCGGCCAGGGCCTGGTCCAACTCGCTGACCTTGCCCGGACGACGCAGGCGCTCCAGCTTGCCGGCGTTGGTGAAGACCGCCACACCGGCGCTGTCATAGCCGCGGTATTCCAGGCGTTTGAGGCCTTCGATCAGGATGGGGGTGATGTTACGTTCAGCGACTGCGCCAACAATGCCACACATGGTGTTTCTCCTAGATGATTGCCGCGCATATCAGCGTAATGCCGCGGGCTTGGATCTGGTCGCGGGCCTCATGCGGCAGGCGATCATCGGTAATCAGGGTATGGACGCTGCTCCAGGGCAGTTCCAGGTTGGGAATCTTGCGGCCGATCTTGTCGGATTCGACCATCACCACCACTTCACGGGCGACCTCGGCCATCACGCGGCTCAGGCCCAGCAGTTCGTTGAACGTGGTGGTGCCGCGCTGCAGATCGATGCCGTCGGCGCCGATGAACAGTTGATCAAAGTCGTAGGAACGCAGCACCTGCTCGGCAACCTGGCCCTGGAACGAATCCGAATGCGGGTCCCAGGTGCCGCCGGTCATCAACAGCACCGGCTCGTGTTCCAGTTCGCTCAAGGCGCGGGCCACGTGCAGGGAGTTGGTCATCACCACCAGGCCGGGCTGGTGGCCCAGTTCGGGGATCATGGCGGCGGTGGTGCTGCCGCTGTCGATGATGATGCGTGCGTGTTCGCGCAGGCGCATCACGGCGGCACGTGCGATGGCGCGCTTGTAGACCGAGATCGGCTGGGCAGGGTCGCCGACGAGTTCCTGGGGCATGGTGATCGCGCCACCGTAACGGCGTAGCAGCAGGCCGTTGCTTTCGAGGGCGGCCAGGTCCTTGCGGATGGTGACTTCCGAGGTTTCGAAACGCTTGGCCAATTCATCCACGCTGACTTCGCCCAGTTGATTGAGCAAGGTCAGGATGTTGTGGCGTCGTTGGGGTGTATTTCGTTTCGACATGATGAATTTATGTTTCGCTTCGAAAGATAACGAAGGCAATAAAAACCTATTGGCGAAAGATCGTCAAGCAGCACGCGGCAAATTTTTGAAACTGGCGAAGGGCTAATGTGGGAGGGGGCTTGCCCCCGATAGCAGTGTGTCAGTCATTAAGTGCTTTGACTGGACCGTCGCCATCGGGGGCAAGCCCCTCCCACATTGACTATTTGTTGCTGATAAGACTGTGGATAACTCAGCTCTTTTTGATTTTGACCGGGCGTTTCCAACCGTCGATGTTGCGCTGACGGGCGCGGGCCACGGCAAGCTGGGACTTATCCACATCCTGATTGATGGTTGAACCCGCTGCGGTGTTTGAGCCATCACCGATGGTTACAGGTGCAACCAGCGAGTTATTGGAGCCGATGAATACGTCTTCACCAATCGTCGTCTGATACTTGTTGGCACCATCGTAATTGCAGGTGATGGTGCCGGCGCCGACGTTGGTCCGCGCGCCGATCACCGCATCGCCCAGGTACGTCAGGTGGCCGGCCTTGGCGCCTTCGCCCAGATGGGCGTTTTTCAATTCGACAAAGTTACCCACATGGGCCTTGGCTTCCAACACGCTGCCGGGACGCAGGCGCGCAAATGGGCCGGCATCGCTGCCCTCGCCCATCACCGCACCGTCGAGATGGCTGTTGGCCTTGATCACCACGCCCTTGCGCAGGGTGCTGTCCTTGATCACGCAGTTCGGCCCGATCACCACGTCGTCTTCGATGATCACACGACCTTCAAGAATCACGTTGATGTCGATCAGCACATCCCGGCCCACGGTGACTTCACCGCGCACATCGAAGCGCGCCGGGTCGCGCAGGGTCACGCCCTGGGCCATCAGGCGGCGGCCTTCGCGCAGTTGGTAGTGACGCTCCAGTTCGGCGAGTTGCTTGCGGTCGTTGGCGCCCTGCACTTCCATCGGGTCGTGGGGCTGTTCGGTGGCGACCAGCAAGCCATCGTTGACGGCCATTTCGATCACGTCGGTCAGGTAGTACTCGCCCTGGGCGTTGTTGTTGGACAAACGGCTCATCCAGTCCGCCAGGCGATTGGCCGGCACTGCGAGAATCCCGGTGTTACCTTCGGTGATGGCGCGTTGGGCGTCGCTAGCGTCCTTGTGCTCGACGATGGCAGCGACCTTGCCGTCGGCGTTGCGCACGATGCGGCCGTAGCCGGTAGGGTCATCCAGTTCGACGGTGAGCAGGCCCATCTGGCCGGGCACGACGTGCTTGAGCAGGCGCTGCAGGGTTTCCACTTCGATCAGGGGCACGTCGCCGTAGAGGATCAGCACCGTGTCGGCTTTGATGAACGGCACGGCTTGGGCGGTAGCGTGGCCGGTGCCCAGTTGCTTGTCTTGCAATACGAAATTCAGGTCATCCGCGGCCAGGCGTTCACGCACCACATCGGCACCGTGGCCGATGACGACGTGGATGCGTTGCGGGGCCAGTTGCCGGGCGCTGTGGATAACATGACCAAGCATGGAGTTACCGGCCACCGGGTGCAGCACTTTGGGCAAGGCCGACCGCATGCGGGTGCCCTGGCCAGCGGCGAGAATGACGATTTCTAGAGACATGAATGGCTACCAATCCTGGGCGGTCCGGCTTCAGACCAGAGAAGTGTTTTGCAAAAAAAGAAAAAGGGTAGCCGAGGCTACCCTTTTTAATCAATCACGCATGAGGCGTAACGGCTTAGCCGCCAAACTTCTTGCGGATCTGCTGGACGGTACGCAGCTGAGCTGCGGCCTCGGCCAGACGAGCGGCAGCAGAACCGTAGTCGAAATCTGCGCCTTTTTCGTTCAGGGCCTTCTCGGCGGCCTTGACGGCTGCCTGAGCGGAGGCTTCATCCAGGTCAGCAGCACGTTGCACGGTGTCGGCAAGTACCTTGACCATGTTCGGCTGAACCTCGAGGTAACCACCAGAGATGTAAAACACCTCCCGGTCCCCGCCTTGCTTGGTCAGAGTGATCGGACCTGGCTTCAAACTGGTGATCAACGGCGCGTGGCCCATGGCAATACCCAGGTCACCGAGTTCGCCGTGTGCAATCACCATTTCTACCAGACCGGAGAAGATTTGCCCTTCCGCGCTGACGATATCGCAATGGACTGTCATAGCCATCTGATTGCCTCAACCTGATGAGCGCCCGTTGCCGGGCGCCGGGATTACAGTTTCTTGGCTTTCTCGATCGCTTCTTCGATGCCGCCGACCATGTAGAACGCTTGTTCTGGCAGGTGGTCGTAGTCACCGTTGAGGATGCCTTTGAAGCCAGCAATGGTGTCTTTCAGGGAAACGTATTTACCCGAGGCACCGGTGAAGACTTCAGCCACGAAGAACGGCTGCGACAAGAAACGCTGGATCTTACGAGCGCGGGATACCAACTGCTTGTCGGTTTCCGACAGCTCGTCCATACCCAGGATCGCAATGATGTCCTTCAGTTCTTTGTAACGCTGCAGCACGTACTGAACGCCGCGAGCGGTGTCGTAGTGCTCCTGGCCGATCACGTTCGGGTCCAGCTGGCGCGAAGTCGAGTCGAGTGGATCGACCGCTGGGTAGATACCCAGGGAAGCGATGTCACGGGACAGAACGACGGTGGCGTCCAAGTGGGCGAAGGTGGTCGCTGGCGACGGGTCGGTCAAGTCATCCGCAGGTACGTATACCGCTTGGATCGAAGTGATCGAACCTTCCTTGGTCGAAGTGATACGTTCTTGCAGAACGCCCATCTCTTCAGCCAGGGTCGGCTGGTAACCTACTGCCGAAGGCATACGGCCCAGCAGTGCGGATACTTCAGTACCGGCCAGGGTGTAACGATAGATGTTGTCGACGAACAGCAGAACGTCGTTACCTTCGTCACGGAACTTCTCGGCCATGGTCAGGCCGGTCAGTGCTACGCGCAGACGGTTTCCCGGCGGCTCGTTCATCTGACCGTAAACCAGTGCCACTTTGTCCAGAACGTTGGAGTCCTTCATCTCGTGGTAGAAGTCGTTACCCTCACGAGTACGCTCACCCACACCGGCGAACACGGAATAACCGCTGTGCTCGATGGCGATGTTACGGATCAGTTCCATCATGTTTACGGTCTTGCCTACACCGGCACCACCGAACAGACCGACTTTACCGCCCTTGGCGAACGGGCAAACCAGGTCGATAACCTTGATGCCGGTTTCCAGCAGGTCGTTGCCGCCAGCTTGTTCCGCGAACGAAGGTGCTGGACGGTGAATGCCCCAGCGCTCTTCGGTGTCGATCGGGCCAGCTTCGTCAATCGGGTTACCCAGAACGTCCATGATCCGGCCCAGGGTCGCTTTACCGACCGGTACGGAGATGGCAGCGCCAGTGTCCAGAACACCCAGACCGCGCTTCAAGCCCTCGGTGGAACCCATTGCAATGGTACGAACCACGCCGTCGCCCAGCTGCTGCTGAACTTCCAGAGTGGTGCCTGCATCGCTTTGTACTTTCAAAGCGTTGTAGATGCTCGGTACGCTGTCGCGTGGAAATTCCACGTCGATAACGGCGCCGATGATTTGAACGATACGTCCGCTACTCATAGCTGGATCCTCTGAATATTTGAACCGTTAAACCGCGGCAGCGCCGCCGACGATTTCCGAGATCTCTTGGGTGATCGCAGCCTGACGCGCCTTGTTGTAGATCAGCTGCAAATCGCTGATCAGATCACCGGCGTTATCGGTAGCGTTTTTCATCGCGATCATCCGCGCCGCTTGTTCAGCTGCGTTGTTCTCGACCACCGCCTGGTACACCTGCGACTCCACGTAGCGCACCATCAAGCCGTCAAGCAGCTCTTTGGCGTCTGGTTCGTAGAGGTAGTCCCAGTGGTGCTTGAGTTCCTGATCCGGAGTCGCCACCAGTGGAATCAATTGCTCCACGGTAGGCTGCTGGGTCATGGTGTTGATGAACTTGTTGGATACCACGGACAGGCGGTCAATCCGGCCTTCCAGGTACGCATCCAGCATCACCTTCACACTGCCGATCAAATCATTGATCGACGGCTCTTCACCCAGGTGGCTGATAGCTGCAACGACGTTACCGCCGAAGTTGCGGAAAAAGGCCGCACCCTTGCTACCAACTACACACAGATCAATCTCGACGCCGTTTTCGCGGTTTACCGCCATGTCCTTGACCAGGGCCTTGAACAGGTTGGTATTCAAACCACCGCACAAACCACGGTCACTGCTCACTACCACATAACCCACACGCTTAACTTCGCGGTCGATCATGAACGGGTGGCGGTATTCCGGGTTGGCGTTGGCCAGATGCCCAATTACCTGGCGGATACGCTCCGCATAAGGACGGCTAGCCGACATACGCATTTGTGCCTTGCGCATTTTGCTGACCGCCACTTTTTCCATGGCGCTGGTAATTTTTTGCGTGCTTTTGATGCTCGCAATCTTACTGCGAATCTCTTTTGCGCCTGCCATGTAACACCTATCAGGTTAGCAAGCGGGAGCCTTGCGGCTCCCGCTGCGGCTTACCAGGTTTGGGTGGCCTTGAACTTCTCGATACCGGCTTTCATGCCAGCGTCGATATCGTCATTGAAGTCACCCTTCACGTTGATCTTCGCCATCAATTCGGCGTGATCGCGGTTGAAGTAAGCAATCAGCGCTTGTTCAAAGCTGCCGACCTTGGCGATTTCAACGTCGGTCAGGAACCCACGCTCAGCGGCATACAGCGACAACGCCATGTCAGCGATCGACATCGGGGCGTATTGCTTCTGCTTCATCAGCTCGGTAACGCGCTGACCATGCTCAAGTTGCTTACGGGTCGCTTCGTCCAGGTCAGAAGCGAACTGGGCGAATGCCGCCAGTTCACGGTACTGAGCCAGAGCGGTACGGATACCACCGGAGAGCTTCTTGATGATCTTGGTCTGAGCGGCACCACCCACACGGGATACCGAAACACCGGCGTTCACTGCAGGGCGGATGCCCGAGTTGAACATGGCCGATTCCAGGAAGATCTGACCGTCGGTGATGGAAATCACGTTGGTCGGAACGAACGCGGAAACGTCGCCAGCCTGGGTTTCGATGATCGGCAGTGCGGTCAGGGAACCGGTTTTGCCGGTCACTGCGCCGTTGGTGAACTTCTCTACGTATTCTTCCGAAACGCGGGATGCGCGCTCCAGCAGACGGGAGTGGAGATAGAACACGTCGCCTGGGTAGGCTTCACGGCCTGGTGGACGGCGCAGCAGCAGGGAAATCTGGCGGTAAGCCACTGCTTGCTTGGACAGATCGTCATAAACGATCAGCGCGTCTTCACCGCGGTCGCGGAAGAATTCACCCATGGTGCAACCGGAGTACGGTGCCAGGAATTGCAGCGCAGGAGATTCCGAAGCACTGGCAGCCACGATGATCGTGTTGGCCAGGGCGCCGTTTTCTTCCAGCTTGCGAACCACGTTGGCGATGGTCGATTGTTTCTGACCGATGGCTACGTAGACGCAGAAAATGCCGCTGTTCTTCTGGTTGATGATCGCGTCGATCGCCAGAGCGGTTTTACCGATCTGACGGTCACCGATGATCAGCTCACGCTGGCCACGGCCGACTGGGATCATGGCATCGACAGCCTTGTAGCCAGTCTGTACAGGCTGGTCTACCGACTTACGCCAGATCACGCCTGGAGCAACTTTCTCGACCGCATCGGTCTCGGTGTTGTTCAGCGGACCTTTGCCGTCAACTGGGTTACCCAGTGCGTCGACTACGCGACCCAGCAGTTCCTTACCAACCGGAACCTCCAGGATGCGGCCGGTGCACTTGGCGCTCATGCCTTCAGCCAGACTGGTGTACGCGCCCAATACAACGGCACCTACGGAGTCTTGCTCCAGGTTGAGGGCCATACCGTAGACGCCGCCCGGAAACTCGATCATCTCGCCGTACATGACGTCGGCCAGACCGTGAATCCGCACGATGCCGTCAGATACGCTGACGACAGTGCCTTCGTTACGGGCTTGGGAGGTCACATCGAGCTTGTCGATGCGGCCCTTGATAATTTCACTTATTTCGGAAGGATTGAGTTGCTGCATTGCTCTGCTGCCCCTTCAAACTCAAGATTTCAATGCTTCGGCAAGGCTCGCGAGTTTGCCGCGAACCGAGCCATCGATAACCAGGTCGCCGGCGCGAATGACAATGCCCCCAATGAGGGATTTGTCTTCCGCAACTTGCAGGCGCACTTCCCGGTCGAGTCGTGCACTGAGAACCTTGGCGAGTTTGTCTTGCTGTTCTTGGTTCAATGCAAAAGCACTGGTCACTTCAACGTCTACCGACTTCTCTTGCTCGGCCTTGAACAGGTCGAACAGAGCGGCAATCTCCGGCAGAAGCGGGAGACGGTCGTTTTCGGCAACGACGTGAATGAAGTTCTGCACTTTCACATCGAACTTGTCGCCGCACACGTCAATAAACGTGGCGGCCTTGTCTGCGCTCGTCAGGCGCGGGGCCTTGAGCACGCGCTGCATGGTGTCGTCTTGCGACACTGCTGCAGCCAGGCCGAGCATGGCTGACCAAGAGGCCAGCTGCTGGTGGGCCTGGGCGTGCTCGAAGGCTGCCTTAGCGTAAGGTCGGGCCAACGTGGTCAGTTCTGCCATGATCGCCCTCGCTTAAATTTCAGCAGCCAGTTTATTAACCAGCTCCGCGTGCGCGTTTTGATCGATTGTGGCACCGAGGATCTTCTCGGCACCGCCGACCGCCAGAGCACCCAGTTGGGCACGCAGCGCGTCTTTGACGCCGTTCAGTTCCTGTTCGATCTCGGCATGAGCCGAAGCCTTCACACGATCAGCTTCGACGCGGGCTTTTTCAACAGCCTCTTCGACGATCTGGTTGCCGCGCTTCTTGGCTTGCTCAATGATTTCAGCTGCCTGTGCTTTAGCATCGCGCAGTTGATGACCCACTTTCTCTTGGGCCAACTCCAGGTCGCGAGCTGCACGGCTGGCAGCGTCCAAACCATCCGCGATCTTCTTCTGACGTTCGTGCAAAGCCGCGATGACCGGAGGCCACACGAACTTCATGCAAAACACTACAAAAATGAAGAACGCAACGGATTGGCCAATCAGGGTTGCATTAATGTTCACGCCAACACCTCGCTCATTCGTTGTCCATCACCCCAATCAACTCGAAAATTCGAGTGATTAGCCAGCGAGTTGACCAACGAAGGGGTTCGCGAAGGTGAAGAACAGAGCGATACCAACGCCGATCATGGTCACGGCGTCGAGCAGGCCGGCGACGATGAACATTTTAACTTGCAGCATTGGAACCATTTCTGGCTGACGCGCTGCGCCTTCCAGGAATTTGCCGCCAAGCAGGCCGAAACCAATGGCAGTACCCAGGGCGCCCAGGCCGATCAACAGTGCAACAGCGATAGCGGTTAGACCAACTACAGTTTCCATCTTTCCTCCCGACTTTTACGTCGTATGGTTTAGGTTTTTTAGATTTTAAAGCGGTAAAACAAATCGTTTCATAGCCCTTTCAGGCCACCTTCCCGTTTTACCGGGAAGGACATCAGACTAGTCGAGACTGGCCTTAATGGTTCTCTTCGTGCGCCATCGACAGGTAGACGATGGTCAGCATCATGAAGATAAACGCCTGCAGGGTGATGATCAGGATGTGGAACACAGCCCACGCCCACTGCAGAACAACGCCCAGGCCGCTAAGCCAGAGCAGACCGCTGCCGAACATCACAGCGATCAGAATGAACACCAGCTCGCCGGCATACATGTTGCCGAACAGTCGCAAGGCCAGGGAGATCGGCTTGGCGACCAGGGTCACGAATTCCAGCAGGAAGTTCACCGGGATCAGCAGGGCTTGAACGAAGATGTTCTTGCTGCCGAACGGGTGCAGGGTCAGTTCGCCGATGAAGCCGCCGATGCCCTTGACCTTGATGCTGTAGAAAATGATCAACGCGAACACCGACAGGGCCATGCCCAGGGTGGCGTTAGGGTCAGTGGTGGACACCGCACGGAATGGAATGTGGTGATCGCCAGTGATCAGGATGGCCAGCTGAGGAATCCAGTCGACCGGAATCAGGTCGACGGCGTTCATCAGGAACACCCAGACGAAGATGGTCAGTGCCAGCGGTGCAATCACCGGGCTACGGCCATGGAAGCTGTCTTTCACGCTGCCATCGACGAATTCGACCAATACTTCAACGAAGTTCTGCAGGGCACCCGGTTGACCGGAAGTCGCCTTCTTTGCCGCCATGCGGAAAATCAGGACGAAAATCAGACCCAATGCGACCGACCAGCCCAGAGTATCCAGGTGGAAAGCCCAGAAGCCCATTTCTTTGGCTTCTGCTGCGGTGTGGGCGAAGCCCCAGCCGCCGTTGGGAAGCTGACCGAAGGTCAGGTTCTGCAAGTGGTGCTGGATATAGCCCGAAGCGGTTGTTTCTGCCATGGTTGCCTCAAACGCCCTAAGGTTTCGAAAGTCTTGTTTTCATTAGCAGGGGAGCGAACCAGCTGACCAGTTGGGTCAACACGAAGACGCTGAATACAGCCAGCGGCGCCAATGGCTTCACACCTGCAAAGGTCAGTGCAAACAGCACTGCCGTCAAAATCAATTTCCCCGCCTCGCCGGCATAAAAAGACCGGACGATGGCCTGGGCTGCTCGGGCGCCGGAAAACCGAAAGGCCCTGTGAGCAAAATACATATTGGGCAGCAAGGCTATCAGGCCTCCGCAGAGTCCCGAGTATCCCGCTACGACTCCATGCCAATACCAAAGCGCCAGTGCGGCGATCAGCAAAATGACAAATTGCGCCAATAGAACCGGGAAAACGGCCAAGCGATGGAACGACGACGTGTTTGGCGTGCGGGTTTCCACCACTCTTGCTCCTCAATGGTCGGCTGCCGGAAATCAATAACTTGGCATAATTTGTGCCGACAAAATGCGCGCAGAGTATAGGGGCGGTTCTGCCCCTATTCAACTGTCAGGTAGTGATTTCCGATCACACGCTACATAAGCAATTGTTTCAGCGGATGTGGGCAAGAACACCCTGAAGCTCATCTAGCGAGTTATAGCCGATGACCAGTTGGCCTTTACCCTTCTTGCCATGCCGAATTTGCACCGCAGAGCCCAGGCGCTCGGCCAGGCGCTGTTCGAGACGCGCGATATCCGGATCAGTTTTGACCGCTTCGACCGGTGCAGGTTTACCACTGAGCCACTGTCGAACCAGGGCCTCGGTCTGACGAACGGTTAGGCCTCGTGCGACAACGTGTCGCGCCCCTTCAACCTGTTGATTTTCCGGTAAACCGAGCAAAGCACGCGCATGCCCCATTTCGAGGTCGCCATGGGAAAGCATCGTCTTGATGACTTCCGGCAGTGCGATCAGGCGCAGCAGGTTGGACACGGTCACGCGGGATTTACCCACGGCATCGGCCACTTGTTGCTGGGTCAACTGGAATTCCTGCTGCAAACGCTGCAAAGCGATCGCTTCTTCGATCGGATTGAGGTCTTCGCGCTGGATGTTCTCGATCAACGCCATGGCGATGGCGGTTTCATCCGGCACATCGCGCACCATCGCCGGGATGGTTTCCTTGCCGGCCTGCTGGCTCGCGCGCCAGCGGCGTTCCCCGGCGATGATTTCAAAGCGGCCGGCGCCGATCGGGCGGACCACGATCGGCTGCATCACGCCCTGGGCCTTGATCGAGTTGGCCAGTTCTTCCAGCGCCTGCGGGTCCATGTCCCGGCGCGGCTGGTATTTGCCGCGCTGGATCAGGTCCAGCGGCAAGTGCTGCAGCTCGCGCTCGTCGGCCTGTACCGCTTGTTCTTCAAGGGTCGTGACAGTCGGACCACTCAGCAGTGCATCCAGTCCACGTCCGAGACCTCGTTTCTTGACGGCCATGGGGTTTCCTTAAGTTGGCTGGGCTGCAGCGGTACGGGAGTTGCGGCGTTGACGACGAACCATCTCGCCGGCCAATGCCAGGTAGGCAATGGCGCCACGCGAGGACTTGTCATACGCCAGCGCGGGCATGCCATAGCTTGGCGCTTCGGCCAGGCGGATGTTGCGTGGGATCACGGTGTCGTACAGCTGATCGCCGAAGTGTTCCTTGAGCTGCGCCGACACATCGTTCATCAGGCTCAGGCGCGGATCGAACATGGTCCGCAGCAGGCCTTCGATCTGCAGGTTCGGGTTGAGCAGTTCGGCGATGCGCTTGATGTTATCCACAAGGTCGCTCAAGCCTTCCAGTGCGTAGTACTCGCACTGCATGGGGATAATCACGCCATCGGCGGCCACCAGCGCATTGAGCGTCAGCATCGACAGCGACGGCGGGCAGTCGATCAAGATGTAATCGTAATTCTCGCGGATCGGCGCCAAGGCGCTGCGCAGACGGCTTTCTTTCATCTGCATTTCCAGCAGCACCACTTCCGCCGCCGTCAGGTCGCGGTTGGCCGGCAGCAGTTGATAACCGCCGTGTTCGGAATAGTGCATGGCCTGGGCCAGGTCGCACTCGCCAATCAGCAAGTCGTAGACCGAGTTTTCCAGGCCGTGTTTATCCACACCGCTACCCATGGTGGCGTTGCCCTGTGGATCGAGATCGATCAACAGCACCCGGCGCTTGGTCGCGACCAGGGATGCTGCGAGGTTGATGCAGGTGGTGGTTTTACCCACGCCACCTTTCTGGTTCGCTATCGCGAATACCTTAGCCATTCTTGCTTGTGTTCCCAATCATGCCGTGCGGCGCAGTATCAGCAGATGGCGTTGGCCTTGGCAACCGGGTACGGCCAAGGCGTGTTCGCTATCGAGGTGGAAGTCTGCCGGCAATGCTAACAGCTCGTCGCTTGGATGAACGCCCTTCATTGCCAGCCAACGTGTGTCGCGGTCGCCTAAGTGGCGGGTCCAGTTGCTGAAATTCTCCATGCTGCTGAAAGCCCGGGAAACAATTCCGTTGAAAGGCTGCGGCGGCGTGAAGGCTTCGACGCGACTGTGGATAACTTGCAGGTTGTCCAGCTTCAGTTCGAGTTTGACCTGGGTCAGGAAGCGGGTCTTCTTGCCGTTACTGTCCAGGCAGGTCACTTGCGACTCGGGAAACAGGATAGCGAGCGGAATGCCGGGCATCCCGCCGCCGCTGCCGACGTCGAGCCAGCGGCCGTTTTCGATGAACGGCATCACGCTCAGGCTGTCGAGCAAGTGGCGCGAGACCATTTCGTCGGGGTCGCGCACCGCCGTCAGGTTGTAAGCCTTGTTCCATTTGATCAACAGGGCCAGGTAGCCGAGCAGCAACTCGTGCTGGGCGGGGCTCAGGTCGACACCCAACTGGCGTGCTCCTGTGGATAACTCTTCGGCGTGTTGCGAGGTGACCAACGAACTCAAGCGCTTTGCTCCAACTGACGGCCCGCGCCGCGTTTTTTCAAATGAATCATCAACAGCGAAATGGCTGCCGGGGTGACACCGGGGATCCGTGAAGCCTGGCCCAGGGTTTCCGGGCGAGTTATCCCCAGCTTGCTTTGGATTTCTTTCGACAGCCCGGAAATCCCGGTGTAATCGATATCCACAGGCAGCTTGGTGTCTTCACTGGCGCGCAGGCGAGCGATCTCGTCCTGCTGGCGATCGATATAACCGGCGTACTTGGTTTTGATCTCGACCTGTTCGGCGACCTGCGGATCGTCTGCGCCGCCGCCGGTCACTTCAATCAGACCAGCGTAGTCGATTTCCGGACGGGACAGCAGGTTCAGCAGGTTGTACTCGTGGGTCAGCGGCGTGCCGAATTTTTCGGCGATCGCGTCGCCCTGCTCGGTACCCGGGCGAACCCAGGTGCTTTTCAGGCGCTGCTCTTCCAGGTCGATACTTTCGCGTTTCTTGCAGAAAGCCGCCCAACGCGCGTCATCCACCAGGCCCAACTCGCGGCCTTTTTCGGTCAGGCGCAGGTCGGCGTTGTCTTCGCGCAGGATCAGACGGTATTCCGCTCGCGAAGTGAACATCCGGTACGGTTCCTGGGTACCCAGGGTGATCAGGTCGTCGACCAACACGCCGATATACGCTTCATCGCGACGCGGGCACCAGCTGTCTTTGCCCTGCGCGCGCAACGCGGCGTTGGCCCCGGCCAGCAAACCTTGGGCGCCGGCTTCTTCGTAACCGGTGGTGCCATTGATTTGCCCGGCGAAGAACAGACCGCCGATCACTTTGGTTTCCAGGCTGTATTTCAGGTCACGCGGGTCGAAGTAGTCGTACTCGATGGCGTAGCCGGGACGCACGATGTGCGCGTTTTCCATGCCGCGAATCGATTGCACGATCTGGATTTGCACGTCGAACGGCAGGGAAGTGGAAATCCCGTTCGGGTACAGCTCGTGAGTGGTCAAGCCTTCGGGCTCGATGAAGACCTGGTGGCTTTCCTTGTCGGCAAAGCGGTGGATCTTGTCTTCGATCGACGGGCAGTAACGCGGGCCGATGCCTTCGATTACCCCGGAATACATCGGCGAACGGTCGAGGTTCGCGGCAATGATTTCGTGGGTACGCGCATTGGTGTGGGTAATCCAGCAGCTCACCTGTTTCGGGTGCTGCTCTTTCGAACCCATGAACGACATCACCGGAATCGGCGTATCGCCGGCCTGCTCGGTCATCACCGAGAAATCCACCGAACGCCCATCGATCCGCGGCGGCGTACCGGTTTTCAGGCGACCGACGCGCAGCGGCAGTTCGCGCAGGCGTTGTGCCAGGGCAATCGACGGCGGATCGCCGGCGCGGCCACCGGAATAGTTCTGCATGCCGATGTGGATAAGTCCACCGAGGAACGTGCCGGTGGTCAACACCACGGATTCAGCGAAGAAACGCAGGCCCATCTGGGTGACAACACCGCGGACCTGGTCTTGTTCGACGATCAGGTCATCGGCTGCCTGTTGAAATATCCACAGGTTCGCCTGGTTCTCCAGGGTTTCGCGTACCGCCGCCTTGTACAGGATGCGGTCGGCTTGTGCCCGGGTCGCACGCACGGCTGGGCCTTTGCGGCTGTTCAGCACACGAAATTGAATACCCCCTTTGTCGGTGGCCATGGCCATCGCGCCGCCAAGGGCGTCGATTTCCTTGACCAGATGGCTTTTGCCGATGCCGCCAATGGCAGGGTTGCAACTCATGGCACCAAGGGTTTCCACGTTGTGCGTCAGCAACAGGGTTTTTGCACCCATGCGTGCTGAGGCCAGTGCTGCCTCGGTACCGGCATGACCGCCGCCGATGACGATCACTTCAAAACGGGAAGGGAAATCCACCACGCACCTCGTGCCTGCTTATGTAGGTAATTAGGAATTGATTGATTGAGCTGGTTTTAGAGCTTTGGCGGCCAGTATAGGGACTTAGCCCTTCCTAAAGAACCCTTTGCACAAAATTTAACCAGCTGTGGATGAATCACAGACAATAGAAATTAAAAGAGAGAAAGATATTAAATCTTTGTTTTTATGTTTATTTATACTGAGCCTACTTTCTGTGGATAGATTGCTACATCCCTTTATTTACGTAATGTACAGAGATTCAAAAGTCTGTGGTCATGTGTCCATGAGCGGCGTGGATAAGTGCTTTAAGCCTGTGGATTAAACAGTAGGTTATCCACAGAGGGGTTTTCGCTCAGGTTTCAAGCCCTGTTATCAACCGAGCACAGGCGCGGTTATTCACAGGGCTTAATCCACAGAAATTGCTGCGCCAACGCAAATCGCGCCCACGGCGAGGCCACCAATGGCTGGCTCAGGAGTGCAGAAAGAGAGGAAATCGGATGAAACAAGAGAAACAGACAGGCACGAATGGCCTGTCTGTGGACAACGAAGGTCTATTTACCAATACAGAAGCTGGAAAAGATCCGCCCCAGCAGGTCATCCGAGCTGAATGCCCCGGTGATCTCGCCCAATAGCTGCTGCGCCTGGCGTAAATCCTCAGCCAGCAGCTCACCGGCGCCTGCCAAGGTCAGCTGCGCCCGACCATGCTCCAAGGCCGCGCTGGCATGGCGCAGCGCCTCCAGGTGCCTGCGACGGGCGCTGAAGCTGCTTTCCGACGTCTGCTCATAGCCCATGCAGGCTTTGAGGTGTTCGCGCAGCAACTCCAGGCCATCCCCGGCCGACTTGGCACTCAGGCTGATCGTGACGTGGCCATCCTCGCTGGTTTCCATGGCAATGGCTTCGCCGGTCAGGTCAGCCTTGTTGCGGATCAAGGTGACTTTGGCCGGGTCGGGCCGTTGCTCGAGGAATTCCGGCCACAGGGCGAAAGGGTCCACCGCCTCGGGCGCGGTGGCGTCTACCACCAGCAGCACGCGGTCGGCTTCGCCGATGGCCTTGAGGGCGCGTTCCACGCCGATCTTTTCCACCTGGTCGTCGGTGTCACGCAGCCCGGCCGTATCGACGACGTGCAGCGGCATGCCGTCGATGTGGATATGTTCGCGCAGGATATCCCGGGTGGTGCCGGCAATCTCGGTGACGATCGCCGCTTCACGGCCGGCCAGGGCATTGAGCAGGCTGGATTTGCCCGCATTGGGGCGCCCGGCAATCACCACGGTCATGCCGTCGCGCAACAACGCGCCCTGCCCGGCTTCGCGCAGTACTGTGGATAACTCGTCGCGGACTTTATCCAGCATCGCCAACACATGGCCATCGGCGAGGAAGTCGATTTCTTCTTCCGGAAAATCAATCGCCGCCTCCACATAGATGCGCAGGCTGATCAGTTGCTCGGTCAAGTTATGCACGCGCAGGGAAAACGCGCCCTGCAGTGAGCGCAAGGCGTTGCGCGCCGCCTGTGCAGAACTGGCCTCGATCAAATCGGCAATGGCTTCGGCCTGGGCCAGGTCGAGCTTGTCGTTGAGGAATGCACGCTCGCTGAATTCTCCCGGCCGGGCCAGGCGACAGCCCAGTTGCAGGCAGCGCTGCAGCAGCATATCCAGCACGACGGGGCCGCCGTGGCCCTGCAATTCAAGGACGTCTTCACCGGTAAAGGAATTCGGCCCCGGGAAATAGAGGGCCAGGCCTTCGTCCAGCACCTGGTTATCCGCATCCAGAAACGCGCCGTAATGGGCGTAGCGCGGTTTCAACTCACGACCGCTGATGGCCTTGGCGGCCATGCCGGCGAGCGGCCCGGAAATTCGAACGATACCGACACCGCCGCGACCTTGGGCGGTAGCGACAGCAGCGATGGTTTCACGAGGAGCGCTCATCAGCAGGTTCCAGAACAAAAGTGACGGAAAGCAAAACGCCCCACTAGGGGGCGTCTTGAGTGGTTATCCACAGAGTAAGTTACGCCGCGGCTTTTTTGGTAGCCGCTTCGATCTTACGTGTGATGTACCACTGTTGAGAGATCGACAACACGTTGTTGACCACCCAGTACAGCACCAGACCAGCCGGGAACCACAGGAAGAAGAAGGTGAAGATGATTGGCATCATTTTCATTACCTTGGCCTGCATCGGATCCGGCGGAGTCGGGTTCAGACGCTGCTGGATGAACATGGTCGCGCCCATGATGATCGGCAGGATAAAGAACGGGTCTTTGATCGACAGGTCAGTTATCCACAGCATGAACGGTGCCTGGCGCATTTCCACGCTTTCCAGGAGTACCCAGTACAGCGACAGGAATACCGGCATCTGCACCAGAATCGGCAAGCATCCACCCAGCGGGTTGATCTTCTCTTTCTTGTACAGCTCCATCATGGCCTGCGACATTTTCTGCCGGTCGTCGCCATGTTGTTCTTTCAGCGCGGCCAGTTTCGGGGCCACGGCACGCATGCGCGCCATCGACTTGTAGCTGGCGGCCGACAGTGGGAAGAAGATCCCCTTGATCAGCATCGTCAGGAAGATGATCGAGAAGCCCCAGTTGCCGACGATGCTGTGGATATGTTGCAGCAGCCAGAAGATCGGCTGGGCAATGAACCACAGGATGCCGTAATCCACAGTCAGTTCCAGACCTGGGGATAACTCTTTGAGCACTGCCTGGCTTTTCGGGCCGGCGTACAGGGTCGCGCTGGTTTCAGCCTTGGCACCTGGAGCAACGGTCAACGCCGGGCCAGTAAAGCCGATGATGTAGTTGCCCTGGCTGTCCTTGCGGGTTTGCACCAGGTTGGCTTCGCCCTTGTTCGGGATCCACGCGGTCACGAAGTAGTGTTGCAACCAAGCAACCCAACCACCCTGCACGGTTTCTTTCAGCGCGCCCTTGTCGATATCTTTCATCGACACTTTTTTGTACGGCTCGTTACTTGTCCACAGGGCGGCGCCCAGGTAAGTCGCGGTGCCGGTGGCAGTGCTGGAAGAAGGATCGGAGCTGCCATCACGCTTGAGCTGGGCAAACAGGTTGCCGCTCCACGGTTTGTCGCTTTCGTTGTCGATCAGGTAAGTGACCTTCAAGTCGTACAAACCGCGGGTGAAGCTGAAGCGTTTGATGTAATTGACGCCGTCGAGGCTGAATTTCAGGTCGACGTTCAACTGGTTCTGGCCGTCAGCCAGTTGATAAGTCTTCTGTTCGGTCGAATAAACCGGACGACCGGTAGCACGCGCATCCGGACCGTTGGTGCCGGTCAGGCCGCTTTGTGCCAGATAAACGCGTTCGCCGCCGTTATCGAACAGCTGGAACGGAACATCCGGATGGTCTTGGCGACGTGGATACAGCGGCAGTTTCAGCTGCGCGATATCACCACCTTGTGGATCGATAGCCAGGTCGAGCACATCCGTTTTCACATGGATGAGGTCTTTATTGGTGACAACTGGCGTTTCTACAGGGGCGCTTGTCTCGCCATTCGCGCTGGGAACATCGGCACTCGCGGACGCATTGTTACCCAGCGGGGTGTCCGGAATAGCCGGCGCAGCCTGATTGGCAGCAACATTCTGAGTCGGCAGGGCAGCTTGGCCGTAGTCCTGGTTCCACTTAAGAACCATGACGTAGGACACGATTGCCAGGGCGACGATCAGGATCGTGCGTTTAATATCCATGATTACTCGGCCATCGAAGAAGAACGGGAGGTAGGGATAGGTGGAACCGGGTCATAACCACCGGGATTCCACGGATGACAGCGACCTAAACGACGAAAGGTCAGCCAGCCACCGCGCAGAAGACCATGATTTTCTATGGCCTCTAACGCGTAGCAGGAACAACTGGGGTAGAAACGACAGTGGTTGGCCATCAGAGGACTAATGGCATAGCGGTAAAACTGGATCGGAACGAGTGCCAGTTTACGCATCAAGGCTGTCTACCCCTACAGTTTCGGTGCTGACTGCTGGTGCTGGTTTGTTGGTACGCGCCAGACGTTTCCAGAGCTTGCCGAAATGCTGAATCAATTCGGGGTTTTCTACGTCCCCCAAGCCTTTGCGCGCGACGATAACAATATCCCAACCAACCAGAGTGTCCTGGTGGAGGCGAAACGATTCGCGCATCAGACGCTTGAGGCGATTGCGCTCAACGGAGAGCTTTACGCTCTTCTTGCCGATCACCAACCCGAGACGGGGGTGATCCAGATCGTTGTTACGCGCAAGGAGCAGGAGATTTTTCCCCGGAACCTTGCCGGTGGGGGAGTCAAAGACTGCCTTGAAGTGCCGGGGGGTAAGCAGACGCTTTTCCCGACTGAAGTCCTGACTCACCACCAGTACCGGATTATCAAACTGCCAGACGCGCACGACCTTTGGCGCGGCGACGCGACAGGACAGCACGGCCGTTCTTGGTAGCCATGCGAGCACGGAAGCCGTGGGTACGGGCGCGTTTGATGGTGCTTGGTTGGAAAGTACGTTTCATGGCGTTGTTACCTGGTTCGTCCACAACGGGCCGGAATGGCCCCCGTTTTAAGAGACCGGCGATTCTAGAGAAAGCAAGCCTCTAGGTCAATTTCCAACCAGCTTTTCCTTCAATTAGATCTTTACAGGCAATCCGCCCTTTTTTGTCCAGCGAGCTTCCAAGGGCAATGCCATAGATATAAAAATAAAGAAGGAAGTTATTTAAAGCTTTTCTGTAAAGCTTATAAAAGCTAGGCAGGCATTCCTCTGTGGATAACTACCTTTAGGCCTTATTCCACGTGATGTACAGAGAATGACAACACGGGGGAGAAACGGTGCTCTGCCTGTGCTGCGCTGTCGGATAAGCTGTGGGTGGAATGGGTTGTTATCCACAGGCCAGTTACCCACAGACTTTCGACCCCACTTGTGCAACGAGCTCAGGGGCGCTTATCCACAGAGCTTATGCACAGACCATTGGTCGCCTTTATTCACGTTAAGGCGTTGATTTTGGCTGACCTGTGCGCAACCTACATGTGGATAAGTGGGCGGCCGACCGCTACAATGGCGGCTGTTTTTGCCTCACCGGCTTTCAACTTAGGGGATATCCGTGTCAGTGGAACTTTGGCAGCAGTGCGTAGAGCTTTTGCGCGATGAGCTGCCTGCCCAGCAATTCAACACCTGGATCCGTCCGCTACAGGTCGAAGCCGAAGGCGACGAGTTGCGCGTCTACGCACCCAACCGTTTTGTTCTCGACTGGGTCAACGAGAAGTACCTGAGCCGCGTTCTCGAATTGCTCGATGAACATGGCAACGGCCTCGCGCCCGTGCTCTCCTTATTAATAGGCAGCAAACGTAGCTCCGCGCCTCGCGCTGCGCCGAATGCGCCATTGGCGGCTGCCGCGTCGCAAGCCCAGGCGGTGACGGCTCCGGTCAACCACGCGCCGGCTCCCGCGCCGACGCCTTCGAAATCGTCGGCCCAGAAAAACGCGCCGGCCAATGAAGAGCCGTCCCGCGACAGCTTCGATCCGATGGCGGGTGCCAGTTCCCAGCAAGCACCGGTTCGCGCCGAGCAGCGCACCGTGCAGGTCGAAGGCGCGCTCAAGCACACCAGCTACCTGAACCGCACCTTTACCTTTGAGAACTTCGTCGAGGGTAAATCCAACCAGCTGGCCCGCGCGGCCGCCTGGCAAGTCGCCGACAACCCCAAGCACGGTTACAACCCGCTGTTCCTTTATGGTGGCGTTGGCCTGGGTAAGACGCACTTGATGCACGCGGTGGGTAACCATCTATTAAAGAAGAACCCGAATGCCAAGGTCGTGTACCTGCACTCGGAGCGCTTCGTGGCTGACATGGTCAAGGCCCTGCAGCTCAACGCTATCAACGAGTTCAAGCGGTTCTACCGTTCCGTGGATGCCTTGCTGATCGATGACATTCAATTCTTCGCGCGCAAGGAACGTTCCCAGGAAGAGTTTTTCCACACCTTCAACGCCCTGCTCGAAGGCGGCCAGCAAGTCATCTTGACCAGCGACCGCTACCCGAAGGAAATCGAAGGCCTGGAAGAACGCTTGAAGTCGCGCTTCGGCTGGGGCCTGACCGTGGCGGTCGAGCCACCGGAGCTGGAAACCCGCGTGGCGATCCTGATGAAAAAGGCCGATCAGGCCAAAGTCGATCTGCCCCACGACGCCGCGTTCTTCATCGCCCAACGCATTCGCTCCAACGTGCGTGAGCTGGAAGGCGCGCTCAAGCGGGTCATCGCGCACTCGCACTTCATGGGCCGCGACATCACCATCGAGCTGATTCGCGAATCCCTGAAAGACCTGCTGGCTCTGCAGGACAAACTGGTGAGTGTGGATAACATCCAACGCACCGTGGCCGAGTACTACAAGATCAAGATTTCCGATCTGCTGTCCAAGCGCCGTTCGCGCTCGGTGGCACGTCCGCGTCAGGTGGCCATGGCACTCTCCAAAGAGTTGACCAACCACAGCCTGCCGGAAATCGGCGATGTCTTCGGTGGTCGCGACCACACCACGGTCTTGCACGCATGCCGCAAGATCAACGAGCTTAAGGAATCCGACGCGGATATTCGCGAGGACTACAAGAACCTGCTGCGTACACTGACTACTTGATGACACCAGCGCAGCTTATTAAGGCAAGGGACTAGACCATGCACTTCACCATTCAACGCGAAGCCCTGTTGAAACCCCTGCAACTGGTCGCAGGCGTCGTCGAGCGCCGACAGACCTTGCCGGTGCTTTCCAACGTATTGCTGGTTGTCGAGGGCCAGCAATTGTCCTTGACCGGCACCGACCTGGAAGTCGAACTGGTGGGTCGCGTTCAGCTGGAAGAGCCCGCTGAACCTGGCGAGATCACCGTGCCCGCGCGCAAGCTGATGGATATCTGCAAAAGCTTGCCCAACGACGCGCTGATCGACATCAAGGTCGATGAGCAGAAGCTGGTGGTCAAGGCCGGCCGCAGTCGCTTCACCTTGTCGACGTTGCCGGCCAATGACTTCCCGACTGTGGAAGAAGGCCCGGGTTCGCTGACCTGCAGCCTGGAGCAAAGCAAACTGCGGCGTTTGATTGAGCGCACCAGCTTCGCCATGGCCCAGCAGGACGTGCGCTATTACCTCAACGGTATGTTGCTGGAAGTGTCGGAAGGCATTATTCGCGCCGTGGCCACCGACGGTCACCGCCTGGCCATGTGTTCGATGAAGGCCGATATCGGTCAGCCGGACCGTCATCAGGTGATCGTGCCGCGCAAAGGTATCCTTGAACTGGCGCGTCTGCTCACCGAGCCGGACGGTATCGTCAGCATCGTCCTGGGCCAGCATCACATCCGCGCCACCACCGGCGAGTTCACCTTCACCTCCAAGCTGGTTGACGGCAAGTTCCCGGATTACGAGCGTGTACTGCCTAAGGGTGGCGACAAGCTGGTGGTCGGTGATCGTCAGGCCCTGCGTGAGGCGTTCAGCCGTACTGCGATTCTGTCCAACGAAAAGTACCGGGGTATTCGCCTGCAATTGGCCAACGGCCAACTGAAGATCCAGGCCAACAACCCGGAACAGGAAGAAGCGGAAGAAGAAGTGGGCGTCGACTACAACGGCGGTTCGCTGGAAATCGGCTTCAACGTGAGCTACTTGCTCGACGTGCTGGGTGTGATGACCACCGAACAGGTTCGCCTGATTCTGTCCGACTCCAACAGCAGTGCGCTGGTGCAAGAATCCGACAACGATGACTCGGCTTACGTTGTTATGCCGATGCGTCTGTAATCATGCTCAGCAGAAGCTAGATGTCCCTCAGTCGCGTCTCGGTCACCGCGGTGCGCAATCTGCACCCGGTGACCTTCTCCCCCTCCCCCCGCATCAATATCCTCCATGGCGCCAACGGCAGTGGCAAAACCAGCGTGCTGGAAGCCATCCATTTGTTGGGGCTTGCCCGGTCTTTCCGCAGTGCCCGCCTGTTGCCGGTGATTCAGTACGAACAACTGGCGTGTACGGTGTTTGGCCAGGTCGAGTTGGCTGAAGGTGGCCATAGCAGCTTGGGGATATCCCGTGATCGCGGGGGCGAGTTTCAGATCCGCATCGACGGGCAAAATGCTCGCAGCGCGGCGCAGTTGGCGGAAATCCTGCCGCTGCAACTGATCAACCCCGACAGTTTCCGTTTGCTCGAAGGCGCGCCGAAAATCCGTCGGCAGTTCCTCGATTGGGGAGTGTTCCACGTGGAACCGCGCTTCATGGCCACTTGGCAGCGCCTGCAGAAGGCCTTGCGGCAGCGGAACTCATGGCTGCGGCATGGTACACTTGACGCCGCGTCGCAAGCAGCCTGGGACCGGGAACTGTGCCTGGCCAGCGACGAAATAGATGAATACCGCCGCGCCTATATCAAAGCCTTGAAACCAGTCTTTGAGCAGACCTTGAGTGAGCTGTTGGACCTCGAAGGGCTGACGCTGAGCTACTACCGCGGTTGGGACAAAGAGCGTGAACTGAGTGCAGTGCTCGCCACGTCCTTGCAGCGGGATCAGCAAATCGGCCACACCCAGGCCGGCCCCCAGCGCGCTGATTTGCGTCTTAGGTTAGGCGCACATAATGCCGCGGATATCTTGTCCCGCGGCCAGCAGAAGCTGGTGGTATGTGCATTGCGTATCGCCCAAGGGCATTTGGTTAGCCAGGCCCGGCGCGGTCAATGTATTTATCTGGTGGATGATTTGCCGTCAGAACTCGACGAGCAACACCGCCGAGCGTTATGCCGCTTGTTGGAAGACTTACGCTGCCAGGTGTTTATCACCTGTGTAGACCACGAATTATTGAGGGAAGGCTGGCAGACGGAAACGCCAGTCGCTTTGTTCCACGTGGAACAAGGCCGTATCACCCAGACCCACGACCATCGGGAGTGAAGGCATGAGCGAAGAAAACACGTACGACTCGACCAGCATTAAAGTGCTGAAAGGTTTGGATGCCGTACGCAAACGTCCCGGTATGTACATTGGCGACACCGATGATGGTAGCGGTCTGCACCACATGGTGTTCGAGGTGGTCGACAACTCCATCGACGAAGCTCTCGCCGGTCACTGCGACGACATCAGCATTATCATTCACCCGGATGAGTCCATCACCGTGCGCGACAACGGTCGTGGCATTCCGGTAGACGTGCATAAAGAAGAAGGCGTTTCGGCGGCAGAGGTCATCATGACCGTGCTCCACGCCGGCGGTAAGTTCGACGACAACTCGTACAAAGTATCCGGTGGTTTGCACGGCGTAGGTGTTTCCGTAGTAAACGCCCTCTCCGAACTGCTGGTGCTGACCGTGCGTCGCAGCGGCAAGATTTGGGAGCAGACCTACGTTCACGGTGTTCCGCAGGAACCGATGAAGGTTGTTGGCGAAAGCGAAACTACCGGTACCCAGATTCACTTCCGTCCTTCTGACGAAACCTTCAAGAACATCCACTTCAGCTGGGACATCCTGGCCAAACGGATTCGTGAACTGTCCTTCCTCAACTCCGGTGTCGGCATCGTCCTCAAGGATGAGCGCAGCGGCAAGGAAGAGCTGTTCAAATACGAAGGCGGCCTGCGTGCGTTCGTTGAATACCTGAACACCAACAAGACTCCGGTCAACCAGGTGTTCCACTTCAACGTCCAGCGTGAAGACGGCATCGGCGTGGAAATCGCCCTGCAGTGGAACGACAGCTTCAACGAGAACCTGTTGTGCTTCACCAACAACATTCCGCAGCGCGACGGCGGTACTCACCTGGTGGGTTTCCGTTCCGCACTGACGCGTAACCTGAACACCTACATCGAAGCCGAAGGCCTGGCCAAGAAGCACAAAGTTGCCACCACCGGTGACGATGCGCGTGAAGGTCTGACTGCGATTATTTCGGTGAAAGTACCGGACCCTAAGTTCAGCTCCCAGACCAAAGACAAGCTGGTGTCTTCCGAAGTGAAGACCGCCGTGGAACAGGAGATGGGCAAGTACTTCTCCGACTTCCTGCTGGAAAACCCGAACGAAGCCAAGCTGGTTGTCGGCAAGATGATCGACGCAGCGCGTGCCCGTGAAGCCGCGCGTAAAGCCCGTGAGATGACCCGCCGCAAAGGCGCGCTGGACATCGCCGGCCTGCCGGGCAAACTGGCTGACTGCCAGGAGAAGGACCCTGCCCTCTCCGAGCTGTATCTGGTGGAAGGTGACTCTGCTGGCGGTTCCGCCAAGCAGGGCCGTAACCGTCGCACCCAGGCCATCCTGCCGTTGAAGGGTAAGATCCTCAACGTCGAGAAAGCGCGCTTCGACAAGATGATTTCCTCCCAGGAAGTCGGCACGTTGATCACGGCGTTGGGCTGCGGTATCGGCCGCGACGAATACAACATCGACAAGCTGCGCTATCACAACATCATCATCATGACCGATGCTGACGTCGACGGTTCGCACATCCGTACCCTGCTGCTGACCTTCTTCTTCCGTCAGTTGCCGGAGCTGATCGAGCGCGGCTACATCTACATCGCCCAGCCGCCGTTGTACAAAGTCAAAAAGGGCAAGCAAGAGCAATACATCAAAGACGACGACGCCATGGAAGAGTACATGACGCAGTCGGCCCTGGAAGACGCCAGCCTGCACTTGAACGAAGAAGCACCGGGCATTTCCGGTGAGGCGCTGGAGCGTCTGGTCAACGACTTCCGCATGGTCATGAAGACGCTCAAGCGTCTGTCGCGCCTGTACCCTCAGGAACTGACCGAGCACTTCATCTACCTGCCGGCCGTGAGCCTGGAGCAGTTGGGCGATCACGCAGCGATGCAGGATTGGCTGGCCCAGTATGAAGTGCGTCTGCGCACCGTCGAGAAATCCGGCCTGGTGTACAAAGCCAGCCTGCGCGAAGACCGTGAACGTAACGTGTGGCTGCCCGAGGTCGAATTGATCTCCCACGGCCTGTCCAACTACGTCACCTTCAACCGCGACTTCTTCGGCAGCAACGACTACAAAACCGTGGTCACCCTGGGCGCACAACTGAGCACCCTGCTGGACGACGGCGCTTATATCCAACGTGGCGAACGCAAGAAGCAGGTCAGGGAATTCAAGGAAGCCCTTGACTGGCTGATGGCCGAAAGCACCAAGCGTCACACCATCCAGCGCTACAAAGGTCTGGGCGAGATGAACCCGGATCAACTGTGGGAAACCACCATGGACCCCGCTCAGCGCCGTATGCTGCGCGTGACCATCGAAGACGCCATCGGCGCAGACCAGATCTTCAACACCCTGATGGGTGATGCGGTCGAGCCTCGCCGTGACTTCATCGAGAGTAATGCTTTGGCGGTGTCTAACCTGGATTTCTGATCGGGTGTAGGAACTTACAAAAGCAGCTGAACTTCACACTATGCGCGCTACAAAAAAGGCCAACCCCTGCGGGTTGGCCTTTTTTTGCCCGTATGTCCAGGAACGCGCGAGAGCTCTGCCAATTGGATTCACAGCGAGAGTTGCCGTAGTAGCGTAAAGGCCTGCTTCATTTGGTCTTCACTGACGACGAACGCACGTAACTGCCCTGCCATATCCATGCCTCTGGCTATCAGCCCCTGTGCCTCAAGGCTGATCTGCCATTGCAAGTCCTTGCGGCTGGTTTCTCCGGCCAGGTGCAGCGGCATTTCCGGAGTCTTGACCTTCACCAGCATCGCCGGGAACTTAACTTCCTCATTCCCACCCAGCACATTACGCGCGAGGGTCATGGCGCTTACCTGGATAGGTTGCAGAAACGGCAGTAGCTTGCCCTGGATTTGCGCGCAATCGCCAACGGCGAATATGCGTGGGTCAGAGGTGCACATGCGTTCATCAACTTCAATGCCACGGTCCACTCGTAAGCCAGCCTGTGTGGCTAACGTCGTATCGGGCTTCAACCCAATTGAGGCAACGATCACATCGGCGCTGATGTGTCGGCCGTTGGACAACGTCGCCAACAGGCCATCGTTTCTCTTTTCAATGGATACCAACGCCTGGTTAAACAGCATCTCCACACCCATCTGGCATAACCGGTGCTGCAGGCGGCTGCTCACCTCAACAGGAAGCAACGATGCGAGCAGGCTGCAGGACTTGTCCATCAGCACCACCTGCTTTCCGGCACGATTGATGTCCATGGCCAGTTCACTGCCAATCAAGCCGGCCCCGAGGATCAGTACGCGCTGTGCAGCCCGCAGTGCATGTTGTGCATGACGGTATTCCTGCTGGCTGTTCAGAGTCACCATCCACTCCCGCCCGGGAATCGGCGGAACCATGGCTTGCGCCCCCGTGGCGAGAATCAGTTGGTCGTAGCTGAATGCCTCATTACCGGCGCTAACACGCTGGTTTTCGCGGTCAATCGCAGTGAGCTGGCAGCACGAGTTCAGGGTCAACCGATACATCTCGGCAAACTCTGCCGCAGGCTGGCGAGTCATGTCGTCGGCAGTCTGATTGAGACTGACGACGTGACTCAGGTCGGGCTTGTTGTACTCATCGCAACTGTCTGCAGCGATCAATCGAATGGGCACCGCTGCATCGAGCCGGCGCAAGTTCTTGACCACCTGACGAGCCGCGAAGCCGGAGCCCACAATGACGATTTCCCGGTTCATGTCGCCTCCGAAGGCAGCTCATCGAATACCGATTTACCCATTGAACATTCAGGGCACAGGAAGTAATCAGGCACATCACACCAGGCCGTACCGGCCTGCACATCCTGCATCGGCTCGCCGATCGCGGGGTCGTAAATCCATTGGCAGACACTGCAGCGCATGCGCAGGCCGTTGTCCGCGATGGGGTCTGCCTGGGCAGTTGCGGTGGCTGCAGCGGGTACGACATGTGCAGCCGTCGATGGATGCAGCGCCCATTGCCGAGCGATTTCGCGGCCATGAGCCCGGCAAACCTCAAGCGCGTCACCGTCCGGCCGCCACTTGGCTTTGAGCGCCAATGTGGTTTCAAAACCAGCGTCCATCAAGCGTGTCTGGATACGGTCTACCGCCCCGCCATTCCAGCCGTAACTGCCAAACGCCGAAGCCTTTTTGTCACGAAAACGCAGCCCGGTTATTTCCTCCAGCAGCGCGGCGACTTTCGGCATCATCACGTTGTTCATGGTGGACGAGCCCACCAAAACGCCTTTTGAGCGGAACACGTTGGTCAGAATCTCATTCTTGTCGTGGCGCGCGACGTTGAAAATCTTCACCGCCACACCGGGATCGACTTCGTGAATACCCTGCGCGATGGCATCGGCCATCATGCGGGTGTTGTTCGACATGGTGTCGTAGAACAGGGTGATGCGATCCTCCTGATAGTCCGCCGCCCATTCCAGATAGCGGTGCACGATCTGCGTCGGATTATCCCGCCACACCACGCCATGAGCGGTGGCAATCATATCGACCGGCAGGTTGAAACCGAGGATCTCGGTAATCTTGGCAATGACCAGGCGACTGAATGGGGTGAGGATATTGGCGTAGTAGCGTTGGCACTGTTCGAACAGTTCGTTTTGATCCACTTCATCATTAAACAGGTGTTCGTCGCAGTAATGCTGGCCAAAGGCGTCGTTACTGAACAGAACGGCATCGCCGGTCATGTACGTCATCATGCTGTCCGGCCAATGCAGCATCGGGGTTTCCACGAAAACCAGCTGTTTGCCATTGCCGACATCCAGGGTGTCGCCGGTATGGACGACGTGGAAATTCCACTCGGGATGATGGTGATGACCGTTGATCGAGTCCACACCATTGGCGGTGCAATAGATCGGCGTATTCGGGATCAGCGACATCAACTCTGTCAGCGCTCCTGCATGGTCCTCTTCCGCATGGTTGATGACGATACAGTCCAGCGTGTTCAGGTCGATTTCCATCGCCAGGTTCTGTATGAATTCCCGACTGAACCTGTGATCAACCGTATCAATCAGTACGGTCTTTTCTTCACGGATCAGGTAGCTGTTATAGCTGCTGCCTTTGTGGCATTTGTATTCTGTGCCATGAAAGTCCCGCACTTCCCAATCGCGCTGACCGACCCAATGAATGTTGTTTTTGACGTGAATTGACATGACCTACCTCGGTATAGAAATGATGTTCTACACCGAAGATGGCAACCTTCGTGCCACATAATAAACCGTTGATTTAAAAGGAAAAATAAAACAATGATTGTCAATATGACATTGGCCGACTATTGTCTTTATGACTAATTCATTGTCAAAGTGACAAACCATGAGTCTCTCCGTTGAATCCCTGGCACGCATCGCTATTGAGCTGCAAAGTGGCATTTCCCATCAGGACCGCTTTCAACGTCTGATCAATACCCTGCGCCAATTGCTCGGTTGCGACGCCTCTGCCTTGTTACGTTATGAACAGCGACTGTTCCGTCCGCTGGCGATCGATGGCCTGGCACCGGATGTTCTGGGGCGCCGCTTCAGCCTTGATGCCCATCCGCGTCTGGAAGCCATCGCTCGCGCCGGTGACGTGGTGCGCTTTCCGGCAGAGAGTCATTTGCCTGATCCCTATGACGGCCTGATCCCGAGCCGGCAGGACCTCAAAGTACATGCCTGCATCGGGTTACCGTTGTTCGCGGACCAGACGCTGATTGGCGCGCTGACGATCGATGGCATGGACCCGGCACAGTTTGATCACTTCAGCGACGAAGAGCTGCGACTGGTGGGCGCCCTCGCTTCTGCTGCCTTGACCAATGCGTTGCTGGTCGAGCAACTCGAGAGTCAGACCATTACGCCTCTCTCCATCAGTCATGTCCCGGCGGGCAAACCCGGCACCGAAATGGTCGGGCTCAGCGAGGTCATGCAACAGTTGAAAAGAGAGATCGAAATGGTGGCAGGTTCCGACCTGAACGTTTTGATCACTGGAGAAACCGGGGTCGGCAAGGAACTGGTCGCCAAGGCGATACATGAAGGTTCATCACGCGCCAGTCACCCTGTGGTCTATCTAAACTGCGCTGCGCTGCCGGAGTCAGTGGCTGAAAGTGAGTTGTTCGGCCATGTCAAAGGTGCCTTCACCGGGGCGATCCATCATCGCACCGGCAAGTTCGAAATGGCCGATAACGGCACACTGTTCCTCGACGAAATCGGTGAACTGTCGCTGAGCCTGCAAGCAAAACTGTTGCGGGTATTGCAATACGGCGACCTGCAACGGGTCGGTGACGATACCGTCTTGCGGGTCAACGTAAGGGTGCTTGCCGCGACCAATCGTGACCTGAAGCAGGAGGTGCTGAACAATCGCTTCCGGGTCGACCTGTTCCACCGGTTAAGCGTGTTCCCTGTGCATGTGCCGCCACTGCGTGAGCGTGGGCAGGACATCACATTGCTAGCGGGTTTTTTCTGCGAGCAGAGCCGGGTACGCATGGGATTGCAACGGGTGGCGTTGGCTGCCGGTTGCCTGTCGTTGCTCAAGCAGTACTCGTGGCCAGGAAACGTTCGCGAACTGGAACATGCTGTTTATCGAGCGACAATCCTTGCTCGTGCGACCCAGCAAAGTGAAGAGCTGCTGCTGGAAGCACAGCATTTCAATCAAGTACCCGAACAGCTGGCGATACTGCCTGTTGCTGTGGATGTTCCTTCCAGCAGCGTTGGCCAATGCCTACGGGATGCGACGGATAGCTTCCAGCGTCAGCTGATTGAAAACACGCTGAAAAATTGCGCAGATAACTGGTCTGCCTGTGCGCGAATGCTCGATATGGATGTGGCCAACCTGCACCGACTGGCGAAGCGGCTCGGTTTGAAATAACACTCGCGGCCGATCAGGGCTCAATGCAGGTCAGTCATGCTGACCCACATGTCGCCCTTGCCGCCAAGCGGTCCAGCATAAAACGCTATCGGATCTCGAGGGGAAGGCCGGCGCCCAGCGGTTGGGACGGCGGTTTCTGAATCTGCAGGTGTAGAGAAGAAAACCCACCGGCAGGGAAAAACGCGTTCACTGGTTCTTTATCCGGCGCCAGCGTAATCCGGCTGGTGCGTCCAAGCAGTTCCTCCATCACGATCCGTAGTTCCAGTCTGGCAAGCGGCGCACCGGGGCAGACATGAATGCCGGCGCCATAGAGCAGGTTCAGCTCGGGATCGCGATCGAGGCGCAATTCATCGGGATCTCCAAAGACCGCTTCGTCCCGATTGGCAGACGCCCAGTTGAGGGCAATACGCGAACCCTTCGCCAGCGTGCGCCCGCCCAGCGTGACCTCTTTCGTAGTCACCCGACGGTTCATGATCAGTGGTGCATGAATACGCAGTATTTCATCAATGGCGACAGGTAACAGCGCGGGTTGTTCGCGCAATCGCTGCTGCCACCCGAAGTTGGTCGCCAGATAGTGCGCAAGAATGCCGACCGAGGCGGAAATGGTTCCGAGTTCGCCGACTGTCCAGTTACGTAGAATGCTGACGATCTCGTCGTCCGTCAGGGGCCTTCCCAAGGACTGGTCGCGTAGCAAGAGGGTCGTGATGTCATGCGACGCAGCAGCGCCAGCGGTACGGCGCACGTCCAGCAGATCCTTGATGTAACCGTCAAACTCAAGGGCCACGGCACTCAGGGCCGCCTCGTCTCTGGACAGCGTGGCCGAGTGATTCTTCAGCGTCCACAGGCGCAGCGGTTCATGAAAATCCGCCGGCCAACCCAGCCAGGCACACTGGATCTGCAACGCAAAGATCTGGGCAAATTCGCCGATCAGTTCTGCACGGCCTTCATCCGGTAATGCCTGCACCAGACGAACCGCTATGTCACGGCACGTCGGCGCAAAGGCATCCATATGCTCCGGGCTGAAATAACGCTCGATGAGGTTCCGGTACGCCGTATGTTCGGGCGGATCCATTCCGTTGGGGACCGCGGGGAAACGCGAGACGGCATTGCTGAAGGTTTCATGATCGTTAAGTACGCGCAGCACATCCGCATGCCTGAATAACGACGTATAGCCATATTGACTGTGTGCGACCGGGCAACGGTGGCGCATGTCGTCATAGGCTGTCGTCTGATCCTTTAATACGGCTTCAGACCTGGGATCCCAATCCGGTAGCGATTTCTTGTCCATCGTTTACTCCATAAACCCGTCCCGCTGAGAACCCGGAAACAAGGAAGCAAGGTTTGTCGGCCTACTTGTACTCGGTCGGGACATGTAGGAAATACCCGCTAGACTGAAACCATGCACGACGTCCCTACGTCGGCATCACTTGGGTGAAGTCTGTACGGGCTTATAGGGAAATCGGCTATTAGCTAGCCAGGGGGTTGTGATGAGTAAGCTTCAGCAGTGGGTAAACTCGCAGGGCAGCACTGCGCTGTGGGTGGTGTTCTGGCTCTATGGGGTGGTGCTCAGCAATGTACTGTTTGGCCTGATTCTGGTCGCCTTCAACAAAGTTGCACCCTCCCTGTTTGGTCTAATGCTGCTGGGTTTTGTGGCCTACACCGCGTGCATGCTCAATGCGGTATGGCGCAATGCGGATAATGTCAGTGACCCCCTCTACGGTCAGATCGCTCGTTTCCTCACGGTGGCCTGGTCGATCAACGCGGTATTGGTTTCGGGCTTTCTCTTCCTGGGCCATCTGAATGCCGTTGCCCTCCCCCTGCCGCTGCCTTTTTGATTCCAGATAACCTGGGCCCTCAATGTGGGGTTTGAACGTTAGAGCCCAGGTCATTGCGCCGTTGCGATTATCGCGCCAATTGATTGTCTGCATAGTTGATCAATATCAATTCCATTATTTCTGTCGATCGCCATCACCGTTTCAACGCTATCTCAAGTGCAACAACTCGATCTTCGCTCATGACGCATAGCGGCTCTGTAGAACGTTGAGCGCTGTTCAACCCCTCCCTTCAACAAATTGCCTCAACCGGCGATAGGAAGTCATATTGACTATTTCTTTGTCATTATGACCTTTTTCAATTTAGGTCATAATGACAGTGTTGTTATTTAACTAGTTGATATTAAACAATAAAATTGTTGGCCCGGTTTGTGTATTAGGTAATGAACTTAACGCAAACCCCAAAGGGACAATCTCATGACTCGTACCATCGCGCTCAGTTTCACCCTGTGTACACTGCTGTCTCCGCTATGCCAGGCAGACCAGATAATCCGTGTAGTCCCCGACACAACCGCCGGCAAGGGGGTCGGCGTTTTGACCGGAATGATGGTTGGCGCGGTAGGCGGCCCGATTGGAGCATTAGTCGGCGCAGCTGGCGGTTTTTTTGCCGGCAGTGCGGTGCAAGGAGGCATTGGCAAGTCTGAAACCGCTTATGAAGTGAAAAACGCGCAAGGCGAGATTAGTACGGTGCGCTCACCCAATGGGCGTTTTGAAGTCGGGCAACAGGTCACGCGTAAAGGTGTGCGACTGGTGGCATCTGAGGAGTAAGAGGCTCCCGTCTGCGTCTTCCCAAGCATTCCAGGCCCTCCGTGGAGTTGCACACATAGATGGTTCGGCTAATCCTCACCGATTAGCTGAACATCACGAAAAGAGCCCGCCAAATCGCGGGCTTTTTTTGCATTCGATCCGGGTTTTTATTACGTGACCTTCCCCACTCCAATCTGCCTGATTGGGGTGTTTTTCTGGATTATTCATCCAGTCATCCACGGTTTATCGCCGCGTTGAAGCGGCCTAATCTCGATTCTCCATCGATTCGTGAAGGAGATTCTCCATGGCAGACCATTCCATTAAAGGCAAAGTCGTTCTCATCGCGGGTGGCGCGAAGAACCTTGGCGGTCTCATCGCCCGTGATTTGGCCGCACAGGGTGCCAAGGCTGTCGCGATCCATTACAACAGCGCCGCGTCCAAGGTTGATGCCGATGCCACGGTTGCCGCCGTTCAGGCCAGCGGCGCACAGGCCGTCGCGCTGCAGGGGGATCTGACGACGGCCGGCGCCATCGAGAGGTTGTTCGCCGATACCATCGCCGCGGTCGGCAAACCCGACATCGCCATCAACACCGTTGGCAAGGTGCTCAAGAAGCCGATGGCCGAGGTGAGTGAAGCCGAATACGACGAGATGAGCGCGGTCAACTCCAAGACCGCTTTCTTCTTCCTCAAGGAGGCGGGCAAGCACCTCAACGACCATGGCAAGATCTGCACGATAGTGACGTCGCTGCTGGGCGCCTTCACGCCGTTCTATGCCGCTTATGCCGGCACCAAGGCGCCGGTCGAACACTACACCCGAGCGGCCTCCAAAGAATTGGGCGCCCGCGGCATTTCGGTGACAGCGGTCGGTCCGGGGCCGATGGATACGCCGTTCTTCTACCCGGCCGAAGGCGCCGACGCGGTGGCCTATCACAAGACCGCCGCCGCGCTCTCGCCGTTCAGCAAAACAGGCCTGACCGACATCGAGGACGTGGTGCCTTTCATTCGCCATCTGGTCAGTGACGGCTGGTGGATCACCGGCCAGACCATTCTCATCAATGGCGGGTACACCACCAAGTAAAACCATTATCCGCAGTGTGATCTTCGTCGCCATCCGCTGCTGGGGCGCCGTACAATCGACGCAGAGCAGGCGCCCCTGGGCAGGCTGACGTCGGGACCATCGGCAGGGCAGATCATGGACAGATTCGACCAGTACCGCGTATTCGCCAAAGTGGCCGAGATGGGCAGCTTCATCAAAGCTGCCAACGCGCTGGAGATGCCACGAGCGTCGGTGTCTGCGGCCATCCAGCAGTTAGAGGCTCAACTGGGCGTGCGCCTGCTGCATCGCACGACGCGGCAGGTACGGCTGACACCCGATGGGGAGCAATTGCTCAGCCGTGTGCGCCCGGTGTTGTGCAACGTCGAAGACATCGACCAGTTATTCCAGGCCAGCCAGCGGCAAGTCTCCGGCCGGCTGATCATCGATGTGCCCAGCCGCATTGCCCGCCGCGTCATCGCGCCAGCGCTGCCCGGCCTGTTGCGTTGTCATCCCCTGCTTCAATTGATTTTGGGTTCGACCGACCGGGCCATCGATCTGGTGCAGGAAGGTGTGGACTGTGCGGTGCGCGTTGGCGCGCTGCATGACAGCAGTCTTGTGGTGCGGCCGCTGGGTCAGATTGCCTTGATCAATTGTGCGAGCCCGGCCTATCTGCTTGAGCATGGAGAGCCTCAGCAGCCTGCGCAGCTACTCGACGGACATTGGACCATCGGCTATGCGTCGCCGAAGTCGGGCAAGGAACTGCCTTGGGAATACCTGTCCGGCGACGGCAGCGTGCAGCGGTTCGACGTGCCGAGCCGGGTGATCGTGAACAATGCCGAAAGCTATATCGCTTGCTGCCTTGCAGGGTTGGGGTTGATCCAGATCCCGCGCTTCGACGTCCAACACCTGCTGGACTCACGACAACTGGTGGAGGTCATGTCGAGTTACTGTGCCGCTTCGATGCCGGTATCCCTGCTCTACCCGCACCGCCGGCAGCGTTCGCAGCGACTGGATGTGTTCCACGAGTGGTTCGAGGCATTGATGCGGCCGTATTTGGATAGCCGCCACGTCCCTCTGCATCAATAAAGCCAAATGCTCCACGTGGAACATCGGCATTTTAACCCGCTGAGGCGGCCGCCACACTCTCCAACCGGTAGCCGTATCCATAGATCGTCAACAACTGCCAACCCCGATCCGCGGTTAACCCCAGCTTGTTCCGCAGCCGATAGATATGTGTGTCCAGCGGCCGCGACGAGACCATTTCTTCATGGCTCCAGAACCGCTCATACAGATACTCGCGAGACAGCGGCCGCGCCAGGTTGGCGAACAGGCAACTGGCCAGGCGGTATTCACGTTCGGTCAGGTTGATCGGTTTGCCCGCGCGGGTGACGGTCAGTTCGGCGTCGTCAAAGGTCAGGTCGTTGAAACTTTGCACTTCAGACGTCGCCGACTTTTGCAGACCGTGGCGGCGCAGGACGGCGTTGACCCGGGCTTTGAGTTCATTCGGGCGAAAGGGTTTACTGACGTAATCGTCGGCGCCGCTGTTCAGGGCGGTGACGATATCGCTCTCGGCATCGCGGCTGGTGAGCATGATCACCGCCGGAGGCGATTCCATGTGTTCACGGGTCCAGCGCAGCAAGGCGATGCCGCTGATGTCGGGCAGCTGCCAGTCGAGGATCAGTAGGTCGAAGGTTTCCCGGCGCAGTTGGCGCAGCAGGTCTTCACCGCGTTCGAAGCAATGCACAGACCAGGGCTGTTCCAGGTTGCTGGGGATCTGTCGCAGTGTCTGTTCCACCCGCTGCAATTCAGCGGGTTCGTCATCCAGTATTGCGACACGCATGGGTGGGTCCTTTCTACTTGGAAATATTTCAGCTGTCGGCCGGTCGAAGAGCGGGCGTCCTTGCTGCGCAGATGCCAGTCATTGAATCTGAAGAATTGTGCTCAGATTCAACGACCCTTTGGATCTCTCGGTACGCTGATATCAAAGGGCCGTTAACGCTTTGAAAAACCATGCGACTCAGGGGGAAAGATACCGACTCCCGCGCGTAAGGAAAAGGATCAGTGCCGCTGGCATTGCATAGCCGTGCGGGTAGCTGATACTGCGCCCCGATGTACGGTATGTTTCAACGAACGCACTCAGGAAAAACCCCGGGGCGATCAAAATGAGCTTCACTGGGTTCAGCACCACACCGCGCACCACCTGGAGGGAGAAACCGGGTCTATGACATCTTCAACTGTCCATTTTCAGCAGCGGTGCGGGTTCCTGGCGGTCGCCCTGTGATGCTGTGGCGCAAGGCCGAAAAACGCCAGCCCACCCAGGCGCAGTTGTTGTTCCATGGTCTGTTTCGGGAGTGGCTGTGGATTGGCCTGGTGTTGCTGCCCTTTACTGCATATTTGTCCTTAAGTGCGGGCCTGGCCTTCAATAACCCGCTGTATGACGACCTGCGCCGCCTGACCCCTCTGCCGGTCGATCCACGCATTTTGCTGGTGACCATCGATGACCAGAGCCTGAAAAAGCTCGGCCAATGGCCATGGCCGCGCAGCCTGCATGCCGACGTCATCAACCGTCTGAGCGCTGCCCAACCCGCGGGTATCTTGTTCGATGTGATCTTCAGTGAGCCGCGCAACGCCGCGGATGACCTGCGCCTGGCCAATGCCGTGTGCAACGCCGGGAATGTTTTGCTTCCCCTGGAACGTGATGGCGGCGCGAGCCAGCCGGGCGAACAACTGTTGCCGCTGCTCAATTGCGCCAAGGGGCTGGGCCATATCAACGTCGAAGCAGACAGCGACGGTGCCGTCCGCAGCCTGTATCTGCGTGAAGGCCCGCCTGGGAACACCCTGCCGCAGTTGGCATGGCTGGCGTATACGTTGAGCGGGCAAACCGCGCAAATGCCGGGACGCAGCGAACAACCCAACAGTCAGCGCTGGCATCGGGAATATAGAGTTCGCGTCCCGTCCACGTCTGAGCCGCATGGGTTTCCCAGTGTGTCCTACGCCAGCGTATTGCACGGCGAAGTGCCGGCCGAATTGCTGCGCGACCGCCTGATCCTGGTGGGCGCCAGCGCCTATGGGCTGGGGGACCGTTTTGTGACGCCGCTCTCCTCCACTCCGGATACCACCGCCGGTGTGGAAATCCAGGCCAATGTGCTCAACGGCTTGCTGCAGGAGCGCAGCATCGTCGACCTCCCCGGCTGGCTCGCGGCACTGATCGCCACTGCCTGGGTGGCGTTGTTGCTCGGCCTTTTGCTGTACCGCCCACGCTACGCGCTGTGGATGACCTTGGCTTGCATGGCCGGCGCGTTGCTCGGCGCGTGGGCGCTGTTACGCCTTGGCCATTGGTGGTCGCCCGCGGCCTGCCTGATCGGTATGTTGCTCAGCTACCTGATCTGGAACTGGCGCCGCCTGAGCGTGATCCTTGCCTACTTTGGCTGGGAACTGGCGCGCCTGGACAACGAACCCAAGGTGCTGCCCGAACGCCGCCGAGCGCCCGCGAACAAAGGCGATGTGTTGCAAGGGCGCATCTTTGCCCTGGAGCAGGCCGTCAGCCGCACCCGTGACACCCGACGCTTCATGGCCGATGGCCTTGAGTGCCTGCCGGTGGCGACCCTGATCACCGACCCGCGGGGCAACATCCTGTTGGCCAACCGCATTGCCCGTGAAGTATTCGGCAATGATCTGGTCAACCAAAACCTGCTCGAACAGCTCGCCGACCTGGGTTATCCACCCCTGCATAACGGCGTGCGCCCTGCCTTGTCCGCCCTGGAAATCGTCGAGTTCCGGGACATCCACCAACGCAGCCTGCGCATGGAAATCGCACCCTTGCTGCCCGCCGAAGGCGATGTCGCCCTCGGCTGGCTGCTCAGCCTGACCGACTTGAGCAAGGAGCGCGAAGCCCAGCAACACCGCGAAACCATGCTGCGCTTCCTGTCCCACGACCTGCGCGCGCCGCACTCGGCGATCCTCGCGTTACTGGATGTGCATAACGCGGAGTCGCCGGTGTTTGCCCAGATCGAGCAACAGGTTCGACGCGCCTTGAGCCTCACCGAATCGTTCGTACAACTGGCGAAAGCCGAGGCTGACGGCTACCACTTCCAGCCAAGCCTGTTTGCCATGCTGGTGATGGATGCGTTCGATCAGGTGGCGGTGATTGCGCAGCTCAAGGGTATCCAGTTGATCCACGACCTGGATGAAGCGGATGAAGGCATGGTGTCGGCCGATCAATCCCTGCTCACCCGCGCGTTGTTCAACGTGCTGGAGAACGCGATCAAATACTCGCCGGCCGGCACCACCGTGAGGTTGAGCCACGGCAGCGCGCAAGGTTGGCTGGAGTGTCGCATCAGCGACCAGGGCCCGGGCATTGCGGCAAAGGACTTGCCGGAACTGTTCAGCCAGTACCGCCGCTTCGATTCTGCCCAGGGCAGCGAAGGCCTTGGGTTGGGCCTGACCATGGTCAAGGCCGTTGTGGAGCGGCACGGTGGCCGTATCTGCTGCGAAAGCGTGGTGGGCAAAGGCACCACATTCACCCTGCAGCTGCCCCAGTTGGAAGACTGACTACACGTGCTTTTGCGCTGTGTATAAAAAACCGGTCTCAAGGACCGGTTTTTTTATCCAAAAAAAACTTATGCACGTTTTTAGTATTTTTATGAGTTCAGGAAATATCTAATAAAATCATCTTGTTATGAAGAGAAAATGCCATTTTGCCAACAAACCGTACACAGGTTATCCACAGATGATCAGGCCACCGGCGTGTCCACCGCCACCGGCTCCGGCGGCAGCGAACCCATGGCGCGTTGCTGGGCTTCATTCCAGGCGGCGGCGCGGTCATTCAGTGCGGCAATTGCACGCGGCCCTTCACCTTCGGCGTACATCGGTTCCCCGATCACCACGGTGATGGTGCCAGCACGTTTTGCCCAACCGGTTTTTGGCCAGTATTTGCCGGCATTATGTGCAATCGGCAACACGGGCAGGTGGGCGTTGACAGCCAATGCCGTGCCGCCACGTGAGAACTTGCCGACGGTGCCGTAGGGCACACGCGTACCTTCCGGAAAGATCAGCACCCAGACGCCGTCCTTGAGCAGCTCGTCGCCCTTTTTGGCCACATGCTTGAGCGCCGCCTTGGGGTTGTCGCGGTCGATGGCGATCGGGCGCAGCATCGCCATCGCCCAGCCGAAGAACGGCACATACAGCAGCTCGCGCTTGAGCACTTGGCTCAGGGGCGAGAAGTACGCCGAGAGGAAGAACGTCTCCCACGTGCTCTGGTGGTTCGACAGAATCACGCAGGGCTGATCCGGGACGTTTTCCGCGCCCTTGACCTCGAAGCGGATGTTCAGGAACACCTTGGTCAGCCACAGCGCGCAGCGGCACCAATAGACGTTGATGAAGCGATAGCGCGCCTTGAACGGCAGAAAAGGCGCGATAAAAAAGCTCAGGGTGCACCAGAGAAACGAACTGGTGCCCAACAGCAGGTAAAAGAAGAAGGTTCTGATGGCCTGCAAAATCGACATGGCGGCATTTACCGTTGCGGGACACAGCCCGCCTGTTGAAGGCGCACTCCCGAACAGTCCTTGGTCAGGCAGTCGAGGGCGGCTAGTTGTTGATAAGTTCTGCGGCAACCGCCGCCAGATCGTCAAAAATCAAGGTGCCTACCGGCAGGTTTTTCGCCTGGGTCTTTTCGCCTTTCCCGGTTTTTACCAAAACTGGCTGAGAGTCGACGGCTTTGGCCGCCTCCAGGTCACCGAGGCTATCCCCGACGAACCATAGCCCAGCCAGGGGCACGTTGTAATGTTCTGAAATGGTTTTCAACATGCCAGGCTTGGGTTTGCGGCAATCGCAGCCCTCATCCGGCCCGTGGGGGCAGTACACCACCAGCCCCACCTCACCGCCCTGCTCCGCCACCAACGTGCGCAAGCGCGCGTGCATGGCGTCCAGGGTAGCGATGTCGTAGTAGCCGCGGGCGATGCCGGACTGGTTGGTGGCGACGGCCACCGTCCAACCGGCCTTGCTCAACTGCGCGATGGCCTCGATCGCGCCGGGCAGTGGTATCCATTCCTCCACCGACTTGATGTAAGCGTCGGAGTCGTAATTGATCACCCCGTCCCGATCGAGAATCAGCAGTTTCAACATGATCAGCCCAATACGGAAATGTCAGCGATGTTGATGAACAGACCGCGCAAACGCGCCAGCATGGCGTAGCGGTTTTTCCGCACGCCGGCATCTTCGGCATTGATCATCACCGCTTCGAAGAACGCATCCACCGGCTCGCGCAAGGTGGCCAGGCGCGCCAGTGCTTCGGCGTAGTTGCGTTCGGCGATCAACGGTTTCACCGCATTTTCCGCCTTGGCGATGGCCGAGTTCAGCGAGAACTCCTTGGCATCGGCGAACAGGCCTGGGTCGACATCGGCATTGCCGAGGTTGTCGGCCTTGCTCAACAGGTTCGACACGCGCTTGTTCACGGCAGCCAGGGCGTCGGCTTCCGGCAGTTTGCGGAAGGCCTGCACGGCTTGCACGCGCTGGTCGAAGTCCAGCGCCGAACCCGGTTGCAGGGCACGTACCGACAGGTACACCGAAACGTCCACGCCTTCGTCTTCGTAACGCGCACGCAGGCGGTCGAACACGAACTCCAGCACTTGCTCGGCCAGGCCGGTTTGCTTGACCTTGCCGCCGAACTGGCCGACTGCGAACACCACGGCCTGGGTCAGGTCGAGGTCGAGCTTCTTGTCGATCAGGATCCGCAGCACGCCCAGGGCCGCACGGCGCAGGGCATACGGGTCTTTACTGCCGGTAGGCAGCATGCCGATGCCGAAGATCCCGACGAGGGTATCCAGCTTGTCGGCAATGGCCACGGCCGCACCGGTCAGGGTGGTCGGCAATTCGGCGCCAGCACCGCGCGGCATGTACTGCTCGTTCAGGGCCAGGGCGACATCGTCCGGCTCGCCGTCGTTGAGGGCGTAGTAGTAACCGGCAACGCCTTGCATTTCCGGGAACTCGCCGACCATCTCGGTGGCCAGGTCGCACTTGGACAGCAGGCCGGCGCGCGCAGCCCAGGCCGCGTCACCGCCAATGCGTGGGGCAATGTAGGCGGCCAGTTTGGAAACGCGCACAGCCTTGTCGTAGACGCTGCCGAGTTTTTCCTGGAACACCACGTTTTGCAGGCGCAGGTTGAAGTCTTCGAGCTTCTGCTTCTTGTCTTGCTTGAAGAAGAACTCGGCGTCGGTCAGGCGCGGGCGCACGACTTTTTCGTTACCTGCGATGATCTGCTGCGGGTCCTTGCTTTCGATGTTGGCCACGGTGATGAAGCGCGGCAGCAACTTACCGTCCACGTCCAGCAGGCAGAAGTACTTCTGGTTGTCCTGCATCGTGGTGATCAGCGCTTCTTGCGGCACATCGAGGAAGCGTTCTTCGAACGAGCACACCAGCGGCACCGGCCATTCAACCAGGGCGGTCACTTCGTCCAGCAGGCTTGGCGGCACGATGGCGGTGCCTTCCTGCAGGCGGGCCAGCTCTTCGGTGCGCTTGCTGATCAGCTCGCGACGCTCGTTGGCGTCGGCCAGCACATAGGCGGCGCGCAGGTCGTTGAGGTAGTTGGCCGGCGCGGTGATACGCACGCTTTGCGGGTGGTGGAAGCGGTGACCACGGGAATCGCGGCCGGCTTTCTGGGCAAGGATGGTGCAATCGATGACCTGGTCACCGAGCAGCATCACCAGCCACTGGGTCGGACGCACGAACTCTTCCTTGCGCGCGCCCCAGCGCATGCGCTTGGGGATCGGCAGGTCGTTCAGGGAGTCTTCGACGATGGTCGGCAACAGGCTGGCGGTCGGCTTGCCTTTGATGACCTGGCTGAAACGCAGTTTCGGGCCGCTCTGGTCGATCTCGCTCAGCTCGACGCCACACTTCTTGGCAAAGCCCAGCGCTGCTTGGGTCGGGTTGCCTTCGGCGTCGAAGGCGGCCTGGCGTGGCGGGCCGTCGAGGTTGATGCTGCGATCCGGCTGCTGGGTTTCCAGCGCGGTCAGCAACACCGCCAGGCGACGCGGCGCGGCGTAGACTTTTTTCGCCTCGAACTTCAAACCGGCGCTTTGCAGGCCTTTTTCGATACCGGCCAGGAACGCATCGGCCAGGGTGTTCAGTGCCTTGGGTGGCAGCTCTTCGGTGCCCAGTTCAACCAGAAAATCTTGAGCACTCATTGTGCAGCCTCCAGCTTAGCCAACACTTCATCACGCAGGTCCGGGGTTGCCATCGGGAAGCCCAGCTTGGCGCGAGCCAGCAGGTAGGCTTGGGCGACGGAACGCGCCAGGGTGCGAACACGCAGAATATATTGCTGGCGCGCGGTCACCGAGATGGCGCGGCGGGCGTCCAGCAGGTTGAAGGTATGGGACGCCTTCAACACCATTTCATAGCTCGGCAACGGCAGCGGCTGATCCAGTTCGATCAGGCGCTTGGCTTCGCTTTCATAGAAGTCGAACAGTTCGAACAGCTTCTCGACGTTGGCGTGTTCGAAGTTATAGGTCGACTGCTCCACTTCGTTCTGGTGGAACACATCGCCGTAGGTCACTTTGCCGAACGGGCCGTCTGCCCACACCAGGTCGTAGACCGAATCCACGCCTTGCAGGTACATGGCCAGGCGCTCGAGACCGTAGGTGATCTCGCCGGTCACCGGGTAGCACTCGATGCCGCCCGCTTGCTGGAAGTAGGTGAACTGCGTGACTTCCATGCCGTTCAGCCAGACTTCCCAGCCCAGGCCCCAGGCGCCCAGGGTCGGCGATTCCCAGTTGTCTTCGACGAAACGGATGTCGTGGACCAACGGGTCGAGGCCGACATGTTTCAGCGAGCCGAGGTACAGCTCCTGGAAGTTGTCCGGGTTCGGCTTCAATACCACCTGGAACTGGTAGTAATGCTGCAGACGGTTCGGGTTTTCGCCGTAGCGGCCGTCAGTCGGGCGCCGACTGGGCTGCACATAAGCGGCGTTCCAGGTTTCCGGGCCGATGGCCCGCAGGAATGTAGCGGTGTGGAAAGTGCCGGCGCCTACTTCCATATCGTAGGGCTGAAGTACCACACAACCTTGCTCGGCCCAGTACTGCTGGAGGGCGAGGATCAAGTCTTGGAAGGTACGCACGGCTGGCGTAGGCTGGCTCACGAAATTCACCTGTTACTTGGGCTGCGATTTAAAGAGCGGGAGTATACCCGATTCGGCCGCGCCACCATCCCCTGGAGCCTTATGCCACGCTGCTTTTGGTGTTCTGAAGATCCGCTGTACATGGCTTATCACGATCAGGAGTGGGGAACGCCGCTGCGCGATGCGCAGGGTTTGTTCGAGTTACTTTTGCTCGAAGGGTTCCAGGCGGGCCTGTCCTGGATCACCGTTTTACGCAAACGCGAGCATTATCGAAAGGTCTTGTTCGGTTTTGATGCACAGCGCCTGGCGCGGCTGAGCGATGCCGAGATCGAAGCGTTGATGCTCGACCCAGGCATCGTGCGCAATCGTCTGAAGCTCAACGCCACCCGCCGCAACGCCGCGGCCTGGTTGGCGCTGGAGGACCCGGTGGGGCTGCTGTGGTCGTTTGTCGGCGGCGTGCCCAAGGTCAATCACTTCAAGGACCGCAGCGAAGTCCCGGCGATTACCGCCGAAGCCGAGGCCATGAGCCGCGCGCTGAAAAAAGCCGGCTTCACCTTCGTCGGGCCGACCATTTGCTACGCGTTCATGCAGGCCTCGGGCATGGTCATGGACCACACCCAGGACTGCGACCGTTACGCGGACTTGGCCAACGCCGGTTAGAATGCGTGCTTTGCGCACCACACACGATCAGGAGTGACCTGTGGAAAAGTTTAAAGGCGCCTTGCTGGTAGGCGCTCTCCGGTTGTTTGCCCTGCTGCCCTGGCGCGCCGTGCAAGCCGTAGGTTCGGCGATTGGCTGGATCATGTGGAAAACCCCCAACCGCTCCCGCGACACGGTGCGGATCAACCTCTCGAAATGCTTCCCGGACATGGACCCGGCCGAGCGCGAGCGCCTGGTGGGCCGCAGCCTGATGGACATTGGCAAGTCCCTGACCGAAAGCGCCTGCGCCTGGATCTGGCCGGCCCAGCGCTCCATCGACCTGGTGCGCGAAGTCGAAGGCCTGGAAGTCCTCCACGAAGCCCTGGCCTCGGGCAAAGGCGTGGTCGGTATCACCAGCCACCTGGGCAACTGGGAGGTGTTGAACCACTTCTATTGCAGCCAGTGCAAACCGATCATTTTCTACCGCCCGCCGAAGCTCAAGGCGGTGGATGACCTGCTGCGCAAGCAACGCGTGCAACTGGGCAACCGCGTGGCGGCGTCCACCAAGGAAGGCATCCTCAGTGTCATCAAGGAAGTGCGCAAGGGCGGCCAGGTGGGCATTCCGGCCGACCCGGAGCCGGCCGAATCGGCGGGGATCTTCGTGCCGTTCTTCGCCACCCAGGCGCTGACCAGCAAGTTCGTGCCGAACATGCTCGCGGGCCACAAGGCGGTCGGCGTATTCCTGCATGCCCTGCGCCTGCCGGACGGTTCAGGCTACAAAGTGATCCTGGAAGCAGCGCCGGAAGACATGTACAGCACCGACACCGCCACCTCCTGCGCGGCGATGAGCAAGGTGGTGGAGCGTTATGTCGGCGCCTACCCGAGCCAGTACATGTGGAGCATGAAGCGCTTCAAGAAACGCCCGCCGGGTGAGGCGCGGTGGTACTGACTCAAAGGCAACACAAAACCAATGTGGGAGGGGGCTTGCCCCCGATAGCGGTGGTTCAGTCCAATATGCATTGGCTGACACACTGCTATCGGGGGCAAGTCGAATCGTCGCACCGCCCCTCTCACATTTGAGTTCCGCTCAAGCCTGGCGGTCGAGTTTTTTCAGGAACACCATCATTTCTTTCTCGGCCTGCTTGTCGCCATGGGCCTGGGCCGCTTCAATGCCCTTCCCCCAGGCCAATCGCGCGGCGGCCTGATCGCCCAGCCCGACGTGCGCCTTCCCCAACAACTTCCACGCCGCCGAATACTTCGGATCAAACTCGACACACTTGTGCAGATGCTCGGCGGCCTTGGCGTTGTCCTTCAGGTCCAGATAACCCTTGCCCAGCCCAAAGCGCAGCAGGGCGTTATCGACACCCTTGGCCAGCATTTTCTCCAGGGATTCGAGCATGTCGGTGTACTCCGTTTGATCAGAAAAAGCTCAACCCCACGTGGAACAGCTTCTCCACATCGCGGATATGTTTTTTATCCACCAGGAACAGGATCACATGGTCACCGGTGGCAATTACCGTGTCGTCGTGGGCAATGATCACTTCTTCATCGCGAATGATCGCACCGATGGTGGTACCCGGCGGCAAGCCGATGTCGCGGATGGCCTTGCCGATCACCTTGCTCGACTTCGAGTCGCCATGGGCGATCGCCTCGATGGCTTCCGCCGCGCCGCGGCGCAGGGAATGGACGCTGACGATATCGCCACGGCGCACGTGGGTGAGCAAGGTGCCGATAGTCGCCAACTGCGGGCTGATGGCGATGTCGATATCGCCGCCCTGGATCAGGTCGACATACGCCGGGTTATTGATGATGGTCATCACCTTCTTCGCCCCCAGCCGCTTGGCCAGCAGCGATGACATGATGTTGGCTTCGTCATCGTTGGTCAGGGCCAGGAAGATATCGGCGTCGGCGATGTTTTCTTCCATCAACAGGTCGCGGTCAGAGGCGCTGCCTTGCAGGACTACAGTGCTGTCGAGGGTGTCGGACAAATGCCGGCAGCGCGCCGGGCTCATCTCGATGATCTTCACTTGGTAGCGGCTTTCGATGGCCTCGGCCAAGCGTTCGCCGATCTGCCCGCCACCGGCGATGACGATGCGTTTATACGTCTCATCGAGACGGCGCATTTCGCTCATCACGGCACGAATATTCGCTTTGGCGGCGATGAAGAAGACTTCGTCGTCAGCCTCGATCACCGTGTCGCCCTGGGGCAGGATCGGCCGGTCACGCCGGAAAATCGCCGCGACGCGGGTTTCTACATTCGGCATGTGTTCGCGCAGTTGGCGCAGTTGCTGGCCGACCAACGGCCCGCCGTAATAGGCCTTCACGGCGACCAGTTGCGCTTTGCCGTCGGCGAAGTCGATCACCTGCAACGCGCCGGGAATCTCGATCAGGCGCTTGATGTAATGGGTGACCACCTGCTCCGGGCTGATCAGCACGTCCACCGGGATCGCGTCGTTGTCGAACAGGCCGGCGCGGGTCAGGTACGCGGCTTCACGCACCCGGGCGATCTTGGTCGGGGTGTGGAACAGCGTGTGGGCGACCTGGCACGCGACCATATTGGTCTCGTCGCTGTTGGTCACGGCCACCAGCATATCGGCATCGTCGGCACCCGCCTGACGCAGCACCGTAGGAAACGACGCACGACCCTGCACGGTACGAATGTCCAGGCGGTCGCCGAGGTTGCGCAGGCGCTCGGCATCGGTGTCGACCACGGTGATGTCGTTGGCTTCGCTGGCCAAATGCTCGGCCAGCGTGCCACCGACCTGCCCTGCCCCGAGGATGATGATTTTCATCCGGTTACTCCCTTTGAACCGTTCAGCCGCGTGCGGCGGCGATCTTGATCAGTTTGGCGTAGTAGAAGCCATCGTGTCCGCCTTCCTGTGCCAGCAATTGGCGCCCGTGGGGCTGCTTGATGCCGGCTGCCGTGGCGAGGTCCAGCTCGCGCGCGCCGCTGGTACGGGCGAGGAAGGCTTCGATGACCTCGGTGTTCTCGGTGGGCAAGGTGGAACAGGTGGCGTAGAGCAGGATGCCGCCGACTTCCAGGGTCGGCCACAACGCGTCGAGCAGTTCGCCTTGCAGCACGGCCAGGGCGGCGATGTCGTCGGGTTGGCGGGTCAGCTTGATGTCCGGATGGCGACGGATCACGCCGGTGGCGGAGCACGGCGCGTCGAGCAGGATGCGCTGGAACGGCTTGCCGTCCCACCAGGTGGCGGTGTCGCGGCCATCGGCGGCGATCAGCTCGGCGCTCAGGCCCAGGCGTGCGAGGTTTTCCCGCACGCGCACCAGGCGCTTGGCTTCCAGGTCGACGGCGACGACGCCGGCGAGGTCTTTTTCGACCTCCAGGATGTGACACGTCTTACCGCCGGGGGCGCAGCAGGCGTCCAGCACGCGCTGGCCTGGGGCCAGGTCGAGCAGGTCGGCCGCCAGTTGCGCGGCTTCATCCTGCACGCTGATCCAGCCCTCGGCGAAGCCCGGCAGGCTGCGCACGTCGGTGGCGGCTTCGAGCACGATGCCATCGGTGCTGTACACGCACGGCGCGGCCGCGATGCCCGCATCGGTCAGCAATTGCAGATAAGCATCGCGGCGGTGATGGCGACGGTTGACCCGCAGGATCATCGGCGGGTGTGCATTGTTGGCCGCGCAGATGGCTTCCCATTGCTCGGGCCAGAAGGCTTTCAGGGATTTTTGCAGCCAGCGCGGGTGAGCGGTACGCACCACCGGGTCATGTTCCAGCTCGGCCAGCAGCGCTTCGCTTTCGCGCTGGGCGCGGCGCAGCACGGCGTTGAGCAGGGCTTTGGCCCAGGGTTTTTTCAGCTTTTCGGCGCAGCCGACGGTTTCACCGATGGCGGCGTGGGCCGGCACGCGGGTGTAGAGCAATTGATAGAGGCCTACCAGCAGCAGCGCTTCCACATCGGCATCGGCCGCCTTGAACGGCTTTTGCAGCAGCTTGGCTGCCAGCGCCGACAGCCGTGGCTGCCAGCGCGCGGTGCCGAAGGCGAGGTCCTGGGTGAAGCCGCGATCACGGTCTTCGACCTTATCCAGCTGGGTCGGCAGCGAACTGTTCAGCGAAGCCTTGCCGTTGAGCACGGCGGCCAGGGCCTTGGCGGCGGCCAGACGCGGGTTCATTGGGCGGCCACCCCGAGAAGCGTGCCTACGGCAAATTTCTCACGACGGCTGTTGAACAAATCGCTGAAACTCAGCGCCTTGCCACCGGGCAATTGCAGACGCGTCAGACACAGCGCCTGTTCACCGCAGGCGACCAGCAGGCCGTCCTTGCTGGCACCGATGATTTCACCGGGGGCGCCCTTGCCGTCGGCCAGGGTGGCAGCCAAAACCTTCAAGGCTTCGCCGTTGAGGGTGCTGTGGCAGATCGGCCACGGGTTGAACGCGCGCACCAGGCGCTCCAGTTCCACGGCCGGGCGGTTCCAGTCGAGGCGTGCTTCGTCCTTGTTCAGTTTGTGCGCGTAGGTCGCCAGGCTGTCGTCCTGCACCTCGCCTTCGAGGGTGCCGGCAGCGAGCCCGGCAATCGCCTGGATCACGGCCGGCGGGCCCATCTCGGCCAAGCGATCGTGCAGGCTGCCGCCGGTGTCTTCGGCGGTGATCGGGGTGCTGACTTTCAACAGCATCGGGCCGGTATCCAGGCCCGCTTCCATACGCATCACGGTCACGCCGCTTTCGCTGTCGCCCGCTTCCACGGCGCGTTGGATCGGTGCCGCACCGCGCCAGCGTGGCAGCAGCGAGGCGTGGCTGTTGATGCAACCCAGGCGCGGGATGTCCAGGACGACTTGGGGCAGGATCAAGCCGTAGGCCACCACCACCAGCAGGTCCGGTTTCAGCGCTGCCAACTCGGCCTGGGCCTCGGCGTTGCGCAGGGTCGGCGGTTGCAGCACGGGAATGTGGTGCTCCAGCGCCAGTTGCTTGACCGGGCTCGGCATCAGTTTTTGCCCGCGACCGGCCGGGCGATCCGGCTGGGTGTACACCGCGACGATGTCATAAGGGCTGGCGAGCAGGGCCTTGAGGTGTTCGGCGGCAAATTCGGGTGTGCCGGCAAAAACAATGCGCAGTGGCTCGGTCATGGGCGTTCTCGGTTAAAAGCAGTCACAAAAGAAAAAGGCTTGCCGCAGCAAGCCTTTGGAAGAAGGGCATCAAGCTTGCTGGCGGTGCTTTTTTTCCAGCTTCTTCTTGATCCGGTCACGTTTGAGCGTGGACAGGTAATCGACAAACAGCTTGCCGTTGAGGTGGTCGCATTCGTGCTGGATACACACCGCCAGCAGGCCTTCGGCAACCTGCTCGAAGGGCTTGCCGTCGCGGTCCAGGGCCCTGATCTTCACGCGCACCGGGCGCTCGACGTTCTCGTAGAACTCCGGCACCGACAGGCAGCCTTCCTGGTATTCGCCCATTTCGTCGGTCAGCGCTTCGAACTCGGGGTTGATGAACACCCGTGGCTCGCTGCGATCTTCGGACAGGTCCATCACCACGACACGCTGATGCACGTTGACCTGGGTCGCGGCGAGGCCGATGCCCGGGGCTTCATACATTGTTTCAAACATGTCATCGACCAACTGACGAACCTTATCGTCCACTACGGCCACCGGTTTGGCGATCGTGCGCAGGCGCGAGTCGGGGAATTCGAGGATGTTCAAAATAGCCATAAGCGTAATTGCTGCACATGTGAGGTAAAGGCAAATCGGCGTAGGGATGGACCCGCACGGCCGGTGTGGAACGCTCGGAAGCCGCGAAGGCTATGGCGTTTCACGCGAACGTACATAATAAAGGAGATTCACCCCATGAGGAAATCGCTACTCGTCTTGCTGCTCTGGGCGCCGTTCGCCCAGGCCCTGCTTCCATCGCCCGGCCCGCGCCTGGATCAACCGACGCAACAGGCCATCCAGCGATTTTTGTTACACAATCGCATCCTCGATTCGCCCCTCGATCTCGATAACGCGCCCTACGTTGTCGCGGCAGAGGCCGGGCGCGTGCTGGGGGCCAATGGCGAGCACGTGCATGCCCGCGGCGTCCTGGACCCGGCCCAGCCAAGCTATGGGATTTTCCGCCGAGGCAAGGTCTACACCGACCCCAAAACCCAGGAGCTACTGGGTATCCACGCCGACGACATCGGCACCGCGCACTGGGTGATGGCCGGCGACCTGACCACCCTTGCCGTACAACGGGTCACCCAGGAAGTGCGCCCCGGCGACCGCTTGCTGCGTGCCGAACCGCCGGTTGCGCTGGCCAGCCTGGAAGGCCCGCAGGCCGCGCCGTTTATCGAAGGTCGCATCATCGACGTACCCAAGGGCGTGACGCAGATCGGCGTGCTGGATGCCGTGACCCTGAATAAAGGCCGCCGCGACGGCCTGGTCGACGGCCAACGGCTGAATGTGATCAAGACCGGCGCCACGGTACGCGACGCTCTCAGCGGCGCTCCGGTGAAGCTGGCCGATGAGTACGGCGGCATGCTGCTGGTGTTTCGCACCTACGAAAAACTCAGTTACGGCCTGGTCCTCAATGCCTCGCGGCCACTGGCGGTGATGGACCGTTTCGAGACGGCCCGTCAAACGCAATAAATAGGCTGCTAAATAAGTTACCAACAGAGTTATCCACAGCTTGTTCCGGTCAAGGATGATCAGATGTATCCGATAAACAGCAGTGAAATTTCCCCGGCAGAACTGGAAGCCCGGCTACGCTTGCACAGGCTGCCGGAACTGGGCCCGAAGCGTTTTCGCCGGTTGATCGACGCGTTCGGCTGCGCCTCGAAGGCGCTCAGCGCGCCGGCCAGCGCTTGGCGTTCGCTCGGCTTGCCCGCCGTCAGCGCCGAGGCCCGGCGCAGCCATGAAGTCCGCGAGGGCGCGAGTGTCGCATTGGCCTGGCTGGCGCGTCCGGCCCAGCATTTGCTGATGTGGGACCAGCCTGAGTACCCCGCACTGCTGGCCCAGATCGATGACGCACCGCCGTTGTTATTCGTCGCCGGCGACCCTGCGATCCTGGAAAAACCCCAGTTGGCCATAGTCGGCAGCCGCCGCGCATCGCGCCCCGGCATGGACACCGCCGCCGCCTTTTCCCGCAGCCTGGCGAGTGCTGGGTTTGTCATCACCAGCGGCCTGGCCCTGGGCATTGACGGCGCGGCGCATCAGGCGGCCCTGGAGGTCGGCGGGCAGACCATCGGCGTACTCGGCACCGGCCTGGAAAAGTTTTATCCACAGCGCCACCGACGCCTCGCGGCTGCGATGATTGCCCAGGGCAGCGCGGTGGTTTCCGAGTTTCCGCTGGACGCCGCGCCCCAGGCCGGCAATTTCCCCCGGCGCAACCGCATCATCAGTGGTCTGTCGCTGGGCGTGCTGGTGGTGGAAGCCGGCATCGCCAGCGGTTCGCTGATCACCGCGCGGCTCGCCGCCGAGCAAGGGCGCGAGGTGTACGCGATTCCCGGCTCGATCCATCATCCCGCGGCCAAGGGTTGTCATCAGCTGATCCGCGACGGCGCGGTGTTGGTGGAAACCATCGAGCACATTCTTGAAGGCTTGCGCGGCTGGCAGGCGCTGCCGTGTCCGGTGCCGCTGCCGGCGACTCATCCACTGGTCGCACTGCTGCATGCGGCGCCCCACACCAGCGAAGCCCTGGCGATTGCCAGCGGGCGGCCGTTGTCCCAGGTGCTGGCGAGCCTCACCGAGTTGGAGCTGGAAGGCCAGGTGATCTGCGAAAGCGGGCGTTGGCTCGCGCGCTGCTAGGTTTTGCAGGGAAGATCGGTAAACTGCGCAGAGCTTTAGTCCGGAGAGTGAGTAATGGTCAACAGGTGGCGTGTGCTGGAAGCCGCACGAGAAATTCGCGCAGGCGCGGTGATTGCCTATCCGACCGAGGCGGTCTGGGGCCTGGGCTGTGACCCGTGGAACGAAGCGGCGGTGGACCGGTTGCTGGCGATCAAGAACCGCTCGGTGGATAAGGGCCTGATCCTGGTCGCGGATACTATCCGCCAGTTCGATTTTCTCTTCGAAGACTTCCCGCAGGATTGGATCGACCGCATGGCCAGTACCTGGCCGGGGCCGAACACCTGGCTGGTGCCTCATCAGGACCTGTTGCCGGAATGGGTCACGGGGGAGCATGACACCGTGGCGCTGCGGGTCAGCGATCATCCGCTGGTGCGCGACTTGTGCTCATTGGTCGGGCCATTGATTTCCACCTCGGCCAACCCCCAGGGCCGCCCGGCCGCCCGCACGCGGATTCGCGTCGAGCAGTACTTCCGTGGCCAGGTCGATCTGGTGTTGGGTGGCGCCCTCGGTGGGCGCAAGAACCCGAGCCTGATTCGCGATCTGGTGACGGGTGAGGTTGTGCGGCCGTCCTGAGACCGTGGCGTGGCTATCGCGGGCAAGCCCGGCTCCCACATTCGATCGGTTCCGTCATGACAACACGGTCAAATGTAGGGGCCGGGCTTGCCCGCGATGGCGCCCCTAGCCACGCCAGAAACCCCAAGCCTTACGGCAACAGAATGGTCGACCCGGTCGTGCGCCGCGCCGACAGCTCGGTCTGCGCCTTGGCCGCTTCCGCCAGCGAGAAGCGCTGGTTGATATCGATGCGTACCTTGCCACTCTGGATCATCGAGAACAGATCATCGGCCATGGCCTGCAAGTCCTTGGGGTTGCTGGCGTAGGTCGCCAGGGTCGGCCGGGTGACATACAGCGAGCCCTTGGCCGCCAGAATCCCCAGGTTCACCCCGTCCACCGCGCCCGAGGCGTTACCGAAACTCACCACCAACCCCCGGGGCGCCGCGCAGTCCAGCGAGGTCAGCCAGGTGTCTTTGCCGACGCCGTCGTACACCACTGGGCATTTCTTGCCGTCGGTCAATTCCAGCACGCGCTGTGCGACGTTTTCCTTGCTGTAGTCGATGGTTGCCCAGGCGCCGTGGGATTTGGCCACGGCGGCTTTTTCCGGCGAACTGACCGTGCCGATCAGCTTCACGCCCAGGGCCTTGGCCCACTGGCAGGCCAGGGAGCCCACGCCACCGGCAGCGGCGTGGAACAGGATGGTTTCGCCGCCCTTCAACTCATAGGTCTGGCGCAGCAGGTATTGCACGGTCAGGCCCTTGAGCATCGCGCCGGCGGCTTGTTCGAAGCTGATGTCGTCCGGCAGGTGAACCAGGTTGGCCGCGGGCAATACGTGCAGTTCGCTGTAGGCACCCAACGGCCCGCTGCCGTAGGCCACGCGGTCGCCGACCTTGAATTGGCTGACCTCGCTGCCCACGGCGTCGACCACACCGGCACCTTCGGCGCCCAGGCCCGACGGCAAGGCCGGCGGCGCGTATAAGCCACTGCGGAAGTAGGTGTCGATGAAGTTCAGGCCAATGGCCGCGTTGCGCACGCGAACTTGCTGTGGGCCAGGTTCTGCTGGCGTGTAGTCCACGTACTCAAGCACCTCAGGGCCACCATGGACGCTGAACTGGATACGTTTGGCCATCTGCACTTCTCCTGGGTTCGAATTCGGGTAGCCCCCTATCGGACTCCTAAGCTTGATCTTCGTCAACTGCGACGGAGTTGAGTGCGGTGGTATCCTGTGCGCCCATTTGCCGCCGACGCCCAATGGCCTCGCGTAGCTTTGCCCGATTCAAGGTGATGCCATGACTACCCGCACCGAGGCTGTTAAAGCCTATCTGCTTGATCTGCAAGACCGTATTTGCAGCGCCCTGGAAACCTTCGAGACGGACACTCGCTTTATCGAAGACGCCTGGACCCGGCCAGCCGGTGGCGGCGGTCGCACCCGTGTGATTGAAAACGGTACGGTGATCGAAAAAGGCGGCGTCAACTTTTCCCACGTGTTTGGCAGCGGCCTGCCGCCGTCCGCCAGCGCGCATCGCCCCGAGCTGGCCGGGCGCGGGTTTGAAGCGCTGGGGGTGTCGCTGGTGATTCACCCGCACAACCCGCATGTACCGACTTCCCACGCCAACGTGCGCTTTTTCATCGCTGAAAAAGAAGGTGAAGAGCCGGTGTGGTGGTTCGGCGGCGGCTTCGACCTCACGCCCTATTACGCCAACGAAGAAGACTGCATCCACTGGCACCGCGTGGCCGAACAGGCCTGTGCGCCGTTCGGCGCCGACGTTTATGCGCGCTACAAGGCCTGGTGCGACACCTACTTCTACATCAAGCATCGCAACGAACCGCGCGGCATCGGCGGCCTGTTCTTCGATGACTTGAACGAGTGGGACTTCGACACCTGCTTCGCCTTCATCCGTGCCATCGGCGATGCGTACATCGACGCCTACCTGCCGATCGTGCAGCGCCGCAAGGCCCAGGCCTATACCGAACAGCAGCGCGAATTCCAGGAATTCCGCCGTGGTCGCTACGTTGAATTCAACCTGGTCTACGACCGTGGCACCTTGTTCGGCCTGCAGTCGGGCGGGCGTACCGAGTCGATCCTGATGTCGCTGCCGCCCCAGGTGCGCTGGAGCTACGACTGGAAAGCCGAGGCCGGCAGCGAAGAAGCGCGCCTCACCGACTACTTCCTGCAAGACCGCGACTGGCTCGGCGTGGCTGCGCCCAAGGCGGCGGTCTGATGGACCGTTATGTGGTGTTCGGCAACCCCATCGGCCACAGCAAGTCGCCGTTGATCCACCGCATGTTCGCCGAGCAGACCGGCGAGCAACTGGACTACAGCGCTCTGCTTGCGCCGCTCGAGGATTTCATCGGGTTTGCCCGTGAGTTTTTTCAACAAGGCCGTGGCGCCAACGTCACGGTGCCGTTCAAGGAAGACGCCTACCGCCTGGCCGACACCCTCACCGCACGCGCCGAGCGCGCCGGGGCGGTGAACACCCTGAGCAAGCTGGCCGATGGCAGCCTGCTGGGCGATAACACCGACGGCGCCGGCCTGGTGCGCGACCTGACGGTGAATGCCGGGCTGCACCTGCAAGGGCAACGCATCCTGTTGCTCGGCGCTGGCGGCGCAGTGCGCGGGGCGTTGGAGCCGTTGCTGGCCGAGCGGCCGGCGTCGCTGATCATCGCCAACCGCACCGTGGAAAAAGCCGAAATGCTCGCCGAGTTGTTCGACGATTTGGGCCCGGTGTCTGCCAGTGGTTTCGACTGGCTGTGTGAGCCGGTGGACGTGATCATCAATGCCACTTCCGCCAGCCTGTCAGGCGATGTACCGCCGATTGCGGGCAGCTTGATCGCGCCGGGCAAAACGTTTTGCTACGACATGATGTATGCCAAGGAACCGACCGCATTCTGCCGCTGGGCCACGGAACACGGCGCGGCGGTGGCGATGGATGGCCTCGGCATGCTGGTGGAGCAGGCGGCGGAAGCGTTCTTCCTGTGGCGCGGCGTGCGTCCGGATTCGGCGCCGGTGTTGGCTGAACTGCGCCGCCAATTGGCTTGAAGCAACTCGAAAGGTGGGAGGAGCAAGCCCCCTCCCACCTGTTTGACCGCATTCAGTCTTCGAAATGGATGGGGCAATTGTCGGCGCCTTCCAGCTTTTTCAACTCCTCGACGACCTGCGGCCTGGCCCGGCGCAAGGTCAAGCTACGGCCCATCGCCCTTAATCGCCGCGCTTCCTGGTGCAGCATCTCCACCCCGGAATAGTCGATAAAGTTGATCTGCTGCGCTTCGATTACCACCCGCTCACTCTGCAGGCTTTGCAGGCGAACCTGCAGGTAATGGCTGGCGCCGAAAAAGATCGAGCCACCGACCCGCAACACCTCTTCCTCGCCGTCGCGCCATTGCTGAACCCGCGGCTGCGAGGTGCGCTTGAGGTAGAAAAACAGCGAGGCCAGCACTCCGGCGTAAATCGCGGTTTGCAGCTCCAGCAGCAACGTGGCGATGCAGGTCAGGCTCATCACCACAAACTCGGCGCGACTGACCCGGAACAACGCGCGAATGCCCCGATGATCCACCAGGCCCCAACTGATCAGCAGGATGCTCGCGGCCATGCTCGGGATCGGTATATGTGCGATCAGCGCAGCACCAAACAGTGCGAACAACGCCACCCACAGGGCGGAAAACACCCCCGCCAGCGGCGAGCAGGCGCCTGCTTCATAGCTGAGGCCGGAGCGCGTGAAGGAACCGGCCGACAGGTAGCCGGAGAAAAATCCGCCGACGATATTGGACAAACCCTGCGCTCGAACTTCCTGGTTGGCGTCGAGCAATTGCTGCGAGCGCGCCGCCAGCGAGCGCGCGATCGACAGGCTGGTCACCAGCCCGAGCATGCCCACCGCCACGGCGCTGGGCAGCAGGCGCAAGAGCATGTCCAGGTCCAGCGGCAACGGGCTGAATGGCGGCAGCTTGCCGATAAACGCACTGACCAGCGCCACCTGCCCGAATATCGCCGGCCACAGCCAGGCGGCCAGGCTGCCCAGCGCCAGCGTGATCAACAGCGTCGGCCAGCGCGGCAGCAGGTACTTGAGCAGCGCGCCCGCCAGCAAGGTGCCGAGCCCCAGGGCGAGTGAGGCGTGGTCCCACTCGCCGCCGTGCTCGATCAGTGCCATCAGACTGTTGATCGCCGTGGCCTGGCTCGGCAAATCCAGGCCCAACAGGTTGGGCAGTTGGCCGAGGGCAATCACCACGGCGGCGCCGAGGGTGAACCCCAGCACCACCGAATGGGAGATGAAATTCACCAGCGCGCCGAAGCGCAGCAGGCCGAGCAACCACTGGAACACTCCGGCGAGGAAGGTCAGCAGCAGGATCAAGGTGATGTAGTCCTGTGAACCCGGCACGGCCAGGGGGCTGACGCTGGCGTAGAGCACGATGGATATCGCTGCCGTGGGGCCGCAGATCAGGTGCCAGGACGAACCCCAGAGGCACGCGATCAGCACCGGGATGATCGCGGCGTACAGGCCGTATTCCGGTGGGAGACCGGCGATGAGCGCGTAGGCAATCGACTGCGGCAAGGCCAGCACTGCGCCGCTGAGGCCGACGATCGCGTCCCGGCCGACGCTGGCGCGGGTTTGGCGCGGCAGCCAACTGAGGAAGGGGAAGAGTGTGTGGCGGTTGGGCCGGGGCATCGCAAACTCGGATTGAAAGGTTTGGCTCAGGGTATCAGTACACACCGGCTTTTTGTGGGAGGGGGCTTGCCCCCGATAGCGGACTGACAGTCAATGATGTAGTGACTGATCCGCCGCTATCGGGAGCAAGCTCCCTCCCACATTTGGATAGTGGTGGGCTTTAGAGCTTGGCTTTTACGGCCGCCAATGCATCCTGGCCGTCCACGGTTTTCACGCCGTCGAGCCACTGCACCAGTACCGCAGGGTTGGCCTTGATCCACGCCTTCGCCGCATCTGCGTTGCTGACCTTGTTGTTGACCACCGCGGCCATGATGCTGTTCTCCATCGCCTGGGTGAAACTCAGGTTGGTCAGCAGTTTTCCTACGTTCGGGCAGGCTTGTGCATAACCCTTGCGCGTCAGGGTATACACGCTGCCGGTGTCGCCGAAGTACTTCTCGCCGCCCTTGAGGTAGTGCATTTTCAACTGCACGTTCATCGGGTGCGGGGTCCAGCCGAGGAAGGTGATGAAGCGCTGTTTCTTCACCGCCCGTGAGACTTCGGCGAGCATCGCCTGTTCGCTGGACTCGATCAGCTTCCATTGGCCCAGGTCGAAGTCGTTCTTCTTGATGATCTCCTGCAGCGAGAGGTTTGCCGGCGCGCCGGAGCCGATGCCGTAGATCTTCTTGTCGAACTTGTCGGCGAATGAGTTGAGGTCGGCAAAGTCATGCACCCCGGCGTCCCACACATAGTCCGGCACAGCCAGGGTGAATTCGGTGCCGTCGAGGTTTTTCGCCAACTGCACCACATCGCCGTTGGCCACGAATTTGTCGTAGAAACCTTGCTGCGCCGGCATCCAGTTACCCAGGAACACATCCACCTGGCCGTCCTTGAGCCCGCCGAAGGTGATCGGCACCGCCAGGGTGTCGACCTTGGGCTTGTAACCCATGCCCGTCAGCAGAAAACCGGCGACGGCATTGGTGGCGGCAATATCACTCCAGCCAGGATCGGCCATCCTCACCGTCTCACAACCGGCGTCCGCGTACACGGTGGCGCTGCTCAACGCCGCCATGCCCATTACGCCCAGCACCACAGTCAATTTTTGCATGGCCTTCCCTCTGTTTTATTGGTTTTGGCAGGGTTGTGGATAACGTGCCTTGCGCTCCAGGTCGTCGAGGTCGATATGGTTGCGCATGTATTGCTGACTGGCGTCCACCAGCGGCTGGTGATCCCAGCTCTTCAGCTTGCCCTGGGTCAGCGCCTGGTAGACCAGGCGGCGACGGCGTTGACTGGCGAGCACCTGCTGGTGGATCGCCGGGATGTCCCATTTGGCCCGCGCCTCAAGCAGAAAGGCGGCAAACAGCGCCCGATGCTGCGGCGATTGGCTGAGTTCTTCCTGTTCGCGCGGGTCGTTGTGTATGTCGAACAGTAGGCAGGGGTCGTCTTCGCTGTAGATGAATTTGTAGGCGCCACGGCGAATCATCATCAGCGGGCTGAGGGTGCCTTCGGCCATGTATTCGCCGAATACTTCGTCGTGCCCGCCCTGCCCTTGCAGGTGCTGGACCAGCGAGCGGCCGTCCATGGGCAAGTGCGGTTCGAGTTCGCCGCCGGCCAGTTCCACCAGGGTCGGCAACAGGTCGGCGGTGGAGACCGCCTGGGTCACACGGCACGCCGCGAACTGCCCCGGCGCGCTGATCAGCAGCGGCACGCGGGCGGCCATTTCGAACCAGTGCATTTTGTACCAGAGGCCGCGCTCGCCGAGCATGTCGCCATGGTCGCCGGAGAAAACGATCAGGGTGTCGTCGGCCAGGCCGGTGTCTTCCAGGGTCTGCAGCAGCTTGCCGACATTGCTGTCGATGTAACTGCAGGCGCCGAAGTAGGCGCGGCGCGCATCGCGGATCTTGTCCACTGGCAGCGGCTTGTCCCACAGGTCGTAGACCTTGAGCAGGCGCTGGGAGTGCGGGTCGAGATCGCCCTGGGCCGGGGTTGTGGGCAACGGGATGTCGCTGTCGTCGTACAGATCCCAGAACGATTTGGGAATGGTGTACGGGTCGTGGGGATGGGTCATCGACACGGTGAGGCAGAACGGCTGGTCGCCGCCCTCGCGAATGTGGTCGAACAGGTACTGCTGGGCCTTGAACACCACCTCTTCGTCGAAATCCAGTTGGTTGGTCCGCACGCACGGCCCGGCTTGCAGCACCGAGGACATGTTGTGGTACCAGGTGGGGCGCACGTCCGGCTCATCCCAGTTCACCGCCCAGCCATAGTCGGCGGGGTAGATGTCGCTGGTCAGGCGCTCTTCGTAACCGTGCAACTGGTCTGGCCCGCAGAAATGCATCTTGCCCGACAGCGCGGTGCGGTAGCCAAGACGACGCAGGTAGTGGGCATACGTCGGCACATCGGCGGGGAAATCTGCCGCGTTGTCGTAGGCGCCGATCTTGCTCGGCAACTGGCCGCTGACCAGGGTAAAGCGCGACGGCGCACACAGCGGGCTGTTGCAGTAGGCGGCGTCGAACACCACGCCTTGTGCGGCGAGGCGACTGAGGTTCGGCAACTTGATCGGGGAAGGTCCGTAGAACGGCAGCATCGGCGCGGCCATTTGATCGGCCATGATGAAAAGAATGTTCTTGCGCTTCATGGGTCTTCGGCATTCCATAGGCGGTGTTTATGCGAATGAGCATGCAGCCCATGGAAAATGGGGTAAAGCCCATGAAAGGCAATGTCTAGGATAAGTACAGCTTATGTATAAAGCCTTCGGCGACGTATCCCTCGATCTGCTCCGGGCGTTCGAAGCGGCGGCGCGCCACCGCAGTTTTACCGCTGCGGCGATGGAGCTGGGCACCACCCAGCCGGCCATCAGCCAGCAGATCAAGCGCCTCGAAGAGCAATTGGCGATCCGCCTGTTTGATCGCATCTACCGTGGCATCGAGCTGACCGACGCCGGCGCGCTGCTGTTCGAACATGTCCAGGGCGGTTTGCAGACCATCAACCAGGGCCTGAGCGCGATCACCCAGCAGGACCAGCACGAAGTGCTGCAAGTGGCCACCGACTTCGCCTTCGCCGCCTACTGGCTGATGCCGCGCCTGCATCGCTTCCATGCGGCCAACCCCCAGGTCGACGTCAGCCTGGTGACCAGCGAGCGCAATCACGCCACGTTGCGCAGCGATATCGACGTGGCGGTGCTGTTTGGCGACGGCCGTTTCAAGCAGGGCGACAGCCTGTGGCTGTTCAATGAGGAAGTGTTCCCGGTGTGCAGTCCGCAATGGCTCAAGGACCAGGCCACGCCGCTGACCGTGCAGACCTTGCCCGACTGCCCCTTGCTGCACCTGCGCCAGGAACACACCAGCCAGTGGTTCGACTGGAGCGGCGTGTTCCGCGAACTGGGCATTACCAGCACGCCGACCCCCGGCCAACTGCGCTTCGATAACTACACCCTGTTGATCCAGGCCGCGATTGCCGGCCAGGGCGTGGCCATCGGCTGGCGCCACTTGGTGGACAACCTGCTGGAACAGAAGTGGCTGTGCCGGCCGATCAGCGACACGGTGATCTCACGCTTCGGCTACTACGTGGTGCAGCCGCAGCGCAAACGGCGGGGGCAGTTGGTCGAGCGGTTCGTCGACTGGCTGGTGGCGGAGCAGGCGCGCAGCGCACAGTCGCTGACCGGGCTGGCCCTGCCGTCGATTGCGGTCTAGGGGGGCGATGACCTGAAGGACCACACCGAGTACGCGATCTGGATGGGTGCGATACGCGAACTGAATCTGTCGGCTTTTTAACCTCTCTTATCAGATAAAGCCTGGCCGTTCCCGCAGTAAAAGGCGGAGTGGTTGTAGGATTTATCTCGATTTATTCCAATATATGGGATTGATATTTATATATTGAGATATCGCCGAGCATAGGTTTATATTTGCCCATCTGCTTTTTTCAGCACCCACTCATTTCAGGTGAAGCGATGCCGGCGCAATTGATCGCGCTCGATTGGGGAACCAGTTCCCTTCGTGCTTATAAACTCGGCCCCGCAGGCGTGGTGCTGGAACAACGTGCGTTGGCGTCGGGGATCATGCACCTGCCCAGCCAGCCCCGGGAGATTGCCGGCGTTTGCTGCAGCGATGGCTTCGAGTTGGCATTCGACGCGGCCTGTGGCGATTGGCTCGACGCGCAACCGGGCTTGCCGGTGATCGCCTGCGGCATGGTCGGCAGCGCCCAGGGCTGGAGCGAAGCGGCCTACCGCAACACCCCGGTCGACGTCGCCAGCCTCGGCCAAGCGTTGCACCGCGTGCGCAGTGTGCGCGGCGTCGATGTGCATATCGTGCCCGGCGTGATCGAGCAGGTCGGCTTGCCCAACGTGATGCGCGGCGAAGAAACCCAGGTACTCGGCGTGCTGCAAGGCCTCGGCACCGAGGTCTTGATCGGCCTGCCCGGCAGCCATTCCAAATGGGTCGAGGTGGTCGATGGCTGTATCACCCATTTCGACACCTTCATGACCGGCGAACTGTTCGCGGTGCTGAGCAAGCACAGCCTGCTCGGGCGCACCCAACAACCCGCCGAACACTTCCAGGCGGCGGCTTTCGACCGCGGCGTGCGCGTGGCGCTGTCGGCAGACGGCCAGCGCGGCGTGCTGTCGACGCTGTTCAGCGCACGCACCCTGGGCTTGACCGGCGAACTCGCCCCGGACCAGCAGCCCGACTACCTCTCCGGCCTGTTGATCGGCCATGAACTCGCCGGCTTGCCCGGTGCCGCCAAACATAAGCCGATCATCCTGGTCGGCGCCGCACCGCTCTGTACACGTTACCAGCGTGCCCTCGGCCTCTGCGGCTTCGCCCACGTCAGCCTGGCGCAAGAGGCCAGCGAACGCGGTCTCTGGCAGTTGGCCCTGGCCGCCGGGCTCATTCAACCAGCAATGGAGGCCTGACATGCTCAAGCAAGCACTCACGCAAAACGGTTTGATCGCGATCCTGCGCGGCGTGCGCCCGGACGAAGCCGAGGCGATTGGCCAGGTGCTGTACCGCGCCGGTTTTCGCGTGATCGAAGTCCCGCTCAATTCGCCGGACCCTTACACCAGCATCCGCACCCTGCGTGACAGCCTGCCCGCCGATTGCCTGATCGGCGCCGGCACGGTGTTGACGCCGGCGCAGGTCGAGCAGGTCAAGGCCGCCGGTGGCCAGGTGATCGTGATGCCCCACAGCGACGCCAAGGTCTTGCGTGCCGCGAAAGCCGCCGGCCTGTACCTGTCGCCAGGTGTAGCCACCCCGACCGAGGCGTTCGCCGCGCTGGCCGAAGGCGCCGACGTATTGAAACTGTTCCCCGCCGAGCAAATGGGCCCGGCGGTGATCAAGGCGTGGCTGGCGGTATTGCCGGCGGGCACGCTGTTGCTGCCGGTCGGCGGCGTGAGCCCGGCCAACATGCAGGTGTATTTCGACGCCGGCGCCAGGGGCTTCGGCCTGGGGTCCGGATTGTTCAAGCCGGGCATGTCCGTGGCCGAGGTGGCGAGCAGTGCCCAGGCGTATGTCGCGGCCTGGAATGCCCTGAACTGATCGCAAGCTTGGCGCCTTGGGCGCTGCATCGACAAGAGAGATAAGAAGATGAAAATCACCAAACTGACTACCTTCATCGTCCCACCGCGCTGGTGCTTCCTCAAAGTGGAGACCGACCAGGGCGTCACCGGCTGGGGCGAACCCGTGGTCGAAGGCCGCGCCCACACGGTGGCGGCTGCGGTCGAGGAACTGTCCGACTACCTGATCGGCAAAGACCCACGCAATATCGAAGACATCTGGACCGTGCTCTATCGCGGCGGTTTCTATCGCGGCGGCGCCGTGCACATGAGCGCGCTGGCCGGCATCGACCAGGCGCTGTGGGACATCAAGGGCAAGGCCCTGGGCGTGTCGGTCAGCGACCTGCTGGGCGGCCAGGTGCGTGACAAGATTCGCGTGTATTCGTGGATCGGCGGCGATCGCCCCGCCGACACCGCCCGCGCCGCCAAAGAGGCCGTGGCCCGTGGCTTCACTGCGGTGAAAATGAACGGCACGGAAGAATTGCAGTTCGTCGACAGCTTCGAAAAAGTCGACCTGGCGCTGGCCAACGTTGCCGCCGTGCGCGATGCCGTCGGCCCCAACGTGGGCATCGGCGTCGACTTCCATGGCCGCGTACACAAGCCCATGGCCAAGGTGCTGATGAAAGAGCTGGACCCCTACAAACTGATGTTCATCGAAGAGCCGGTACTCAGCGAAAACTACGAAGCGCTGAAGGAACTCGCACCGCTGACCAGCACCCCGATTGCCCTGGGCGAGCGCCTGTTCTCGCGCTGGGACTTCAAGCGCGTGCTCAGCGAAGGCTACGTCGACATCATCCAGCCGGACGCTTCCCACGCTGGCGGTATCACCGAAACCCGCAAGATCGCCAACATGGCCGAAGCCTACGACGTGGCCCTGGCGCTGCACTGCCCGCTGGGCCCGATCGCGCTGGCCGCCTGCCTGCAGCTGGACGCGGTCTGCTACAACGCGTTTATCCAGGAGCAAAGCCTGGGCATTCACTACAACGAGAGCAACGACCTGCTCGACTACGTGCGCGACCCGGGCGTGTTCGACTATGACCAGGGCTTCGTGAAGATCCCCAACGGGCCGGGCCTGGGCATCGAGATCAACGAGGAATACGTGATCGAACGCGCGGCCATCGGCCATCGCTGGCGCAACCCGATCTGGCGCCATGCCGACGGCAGTTTTGCCGAGTGGTGATGTCTGCCTGAAAAAATGTGGCAAAAAATGTGGGAGGGGCTTGCCCCCGATAGCTGAGTGTCAGTCGACATCTTCGGCGGCTGGTTCACCGCTATCGGGGGCAAGCCCCCTCCCACATTTGAGCCGGTTTGGTCAGTAAGTCCGTCCTCAATAAACATAAGAAGAGACAACCCCATGCACCCTGAATCCCTCACCGGGCAGGCTTCTTTAGTCACGCCTAGCAGAAAGCGCTACTTCATCATGGTGCTGCTGTTTATCACCGTGGTGATCAACTACCTCGACCGCAGCAACCTGTCGATCGCGGCCCCGGCCCTGACCAGTGACCTGGGCATCGACCCGGTGCATGTCGGGCTGATTTTCTCGGCGTTCGGCTGGACCTACGCCGCCATGCAAATCCCCGGTGGCTGGCTGGTCGACCGGGTGCCGCCGCGCATCCTCTACACCGTGGCCCTGCTGCTGTGGTCCATCGCCACTGTGATGCTCGGCTTTGCGGCCAGCTTCATCGCGCTGTTTGTCCTGCGCATGGCGGTGGGCGCCCTGGAAGCGCCGGCCTATCCGATCAACAGCCGCGTGGTCACCACATGGTTCCCCGAGCGTGAGCGCGCCACGGCGATTGGCTTCTACACCTCCGGGCAGTTCGTCGGGCTGGCGTTTCTCACCCCGGTGCTGGCCTGGTTGCAGCACCACTATGGCTGGCACATGGTGTTTGTCACCACCGGCGGTGTCGGCATCCTCTGGGCGCTGATCTGGTACGCGGTGTACCGCGAGCCGAAGGACTTCAAAGGCGCCAACGCCGCTGAAATCGAACTGATCCGTGCCGGCGGCGGGCTGGTGGACATGCAGGCGCAAACCACCAAGGCACCGTTCAGTTGGGTCGACCTGGGCATCGTGCTGAGCAAGCGCAAACTCTGGGGCATCTACCTGGGGCAGTTCTGCCTGAACTCCACGCTGTGGTTCTTCCTGACATGGTTCCCGACCTATCTGGTGAAATATCGCGGGATGGACTTCATCAAATCCGGCCTGCTCGCTTCCCTGCCCTTCCTCGCGGCGTTTGTCGGCGTGCTGTGCTCCGGGATTTTTTCCGACTGGTTGATTCGCCGTGGCGCGTCGGTGGGTTTTGCGCGCAAGTTGCCGATCATTGGCGGGCTGTTGATTTCCACCGCGATCATTGGCGCCAACTACGTGGATTCGACGGCCTGGGTGATTGCGTTCCTGGCGGTGGCGTTCTTCGGCAATGGCCTGGCGTCGATCACCTGGTCGCTGGTGTCGACCTTGGCACCCGCTCGCTTGCTCGGCTTGACCGGTGGCGTGTTCAACTTCATCGGCAACCTGGCGGCGATTGCCACGCCGATCGTGATTGGCTTCCTGGCCAGCGGCGATTCGTTCGCACCGGCGATCACCTATATCGCAGTGCTGGCGTTGCTCGGGGCGCTTTCCTACATCTTGTTGGTGGGCAAGGTCGAACGGATCGAGTTGTAAAAAAACGGGCGACCTTGGGGTCGCCCGTTTTTATTTGCGGCTTACGGCACCGACATTTCGTTGTGGAATATATTCAGCGGGTCCCAGCGCTGCTTGGTACGCCGCAGGCGGCTTTCGATGATCAGGTCGGGGAAGAAAACCGTGTACCACTGGGGGTTCTTGGCGTTCGCCGGGTTGCCGCCGAGGTGCGTCATGTCGAGGTCGGGGTAATTGATGTAGCAGCCCTCGAACTCCGCGTTGAGCGGCACGCCTTGATCGTTGGCGAAGGCGTTGAAAAACAGCCCCTGAATCCAATCGGCATGTGCCTTGTCGGTGGCGGCGCTGGCATCGCGCCAATAACACTGCGGTTGCCACTTGAGGAAAGAGCCGCGCTGGGCCGCGGACGATTCGCGCCGCACTGCCGGATCTGGCTGGTTGATGCGCCCGCCGAACGACTGGATCTGTATGAGACTTTGGGTCAACACGTTCGCCGGGTCGGGCCAGGTCAGCGTGGTCCAGATCGCGGATAACACCTGCGGCGTGAAAATGCCTTTCTGATAGGCCGACTTATAGCGGCCGCGCTGGTTGTCGCCGGAGCCGTTGAGGGTTTGCTGGCACGGCAGCCAGTCGAGACGGCGCACGACGGCCTGCGCCGTGCTCAAGGAGTTGATGACACGCCCGGTGGGGTTGCTTCGCGGCAGGTGGATCACGTGAAACGGTGTCACCGATTCGCTGGCGGCAATGCCGATGGCGTCCAGCATCGTCGTGACAAAATCGTCGAAGGGCGCCTGATCGTTCAACTCGCCGTCTTTGTCCACGTAGTGAATGCCCAGCGTGACGTTGCCGGTGTGCTGGTGGCGCATTTCCAGCTTGGTCGCCAGGCCCCAGGTGTCCGGGTCGGCCTGATGTTGGGCGAACCAGGCTTGATAGGCCACCAGCAATCGGTCGAGCGCCGGTTTGGTCAGCATCGCCCAGTCCCATTCCAGTACCAGCCAAAGCACCTCCTTGGGGGCGTCCGGCAGGTCCTTGAAGTAATAACTGGTGATGATCCCGAATTGCCCGCCGCCGGCACCGCAGCACGCGGCAAACAGGTCCAGTTCGTCCGGGTCGGTGCTCTCCCGGCAGACATGACGCGCTGTCAGGCCGTTGCCCTGGGCGTTGGGCACCAGAATATCGACACCGGACAGCCAGTCGCACACCAGGCCGTGTTTGCGCGAGAGCAGGCCGTAGCCGCCACCGCAGATGTGCCCGCCCAGGCCCACCGAATAACACGAACCCCCGGGCAGGGTCTTGTTGGCCAACGTGTACAGTGCGACGTAGGCGTCCCAGTTCTGCCCGCCGGCTTCCAGGCGAAAGCGGTAGCGATAGGGCAAGGTCGGCATCAACTGGGAGTGCAGTTGGCCGTCGGCGTCGTAGTCCAGTTGCTTCATTTGCCCGATATCCAGAATCGCCAATACCTCATTGGGGTTGTCGGGCATCTTGTTGGCGACGAAACCTTCGTAACAGTGGCCGCCGCTGCGCACGGTAATCCGGCCATTGGCAACGGCCAGGGCCTGCGCCGCGGCGTCGATGATGTCCTGGGGGCTGTAACAGAGGTAAATCAGGTTGGCGCCGTTGGGCGAGGATTGGCCCTGCACGTTGCCCAACGGCCAGCGCAGGTTGAAGCCTTTTTGCAAGGTGGCGTGACGGCGGTCCGATTCGGTGATGAGATCAAATGCCATGATGTACTCCATAGAGCCAAGAATGACTTCTGATGCGGCTAACTTAACGACCGGGAGCGCAAGAAATACCGGGGCTTGCTGAGGTGGTTAGACGGCAATAGGCATGAAGTGCGTTAAGGGGGAACGAACGGTTCGCCCCTTAAGCCTAGCGGAAGAAATCGCGGAACCGTGGCGTCAGTTCAACACGCCTTCCAGAATCTCATAGACGATGCCGGTGCCCACTGCGATCAGCACCACGTCCGGGCCCGAACGGCGCCATTCGTAACCCTCGTAGTACGGCAGGCGTGCCAGGGCACACATACAAAAAAAGGGATTGCGAACACGGTTCGAAATCCCTTGGTCTTGTTGTTTAGGCCACGGTGTTGCCGGTTGATTCCTGTGTATCAGGAACTTTACCTAGCGCATACGAGGCGCTTACTTACGTGCGTTACGGACACCTTCCGACAGCGCCGCGCACAGGCTCAGCACGCCGTCGATGGCTTGCTGGTCGTTGCTGGCGTTGGCGATGTGATCGATCAGCGCCGAACCCACCACCACACCATCGGCCAAGCGCGCGATGGCGGCCGCTTGTTCCGGCGTGCGGATACCGAAACCGATGCTGATCGGCAGGTCGGTATGGCGACGCAGGCGGGCCACGGCTTCTTCGACGTGTTCCAGGGTGGCGGCACCGGCACCGGTCACACCGGCTACCGACACGTAGTACACAAAGCCCGAGCTGCCATTGAGCACGGTCGGCAGGCGCACGTCGTCGGTGGTCGGCGTGGTCAGGCGGATAAAGTCGATGCCTGCCGCCTGGGCCGGGTCGCACAGCTCGCCGTTATGTTCGGGCGGCAGGTCGACCACGATCAGGCCGTCGACGCCGGCTTGCTTGGCGTCGGCAATAAAGGCCGGCACGCCGTATTTGTGGATCGGGTTGAAGTAACCCATCAGCACCAGCGGGGTGTCGCTGTTGTCCTTGCGGAACTCGCGCACCATCTGCAGGGTTTTCGCCAGGTTCTGCTTGGCGCTCAGCGCGCGGATGTTGGCCAGTTGAATAGCCGGGCCGTCGGCCATCGGGTCGGTGAAGGGCATGCCCAGCTCGATCACGTCGGCACCGGCGGCGGGCAAGCCCTTGAGGATCGCCAGCGAGGTGTCATAACCGGGGTCGCCGGCGGTGACGAAGGTCACCAGAGCGGCGCGGTTTTGTTGCTTGAGTTGCGCAAAGCGGGTTTGCAGGCGGCTCATTTAGTGTTTCTCCTGCTGGGACTGTTCCATGTGGTGCATCACGGTCTGCATGTCTTTGTCGCCACGGCCGGACAGGTTGACCACCATCAGGTGTTCCTTCGGCAGGGTCGGTGCGCGTTTGAACACTTCGGCCAGGGCGTGGGCGCTTTCCAGTGCAGGAATAATCCCTTCCAGGCGGCAGCATTTGTGAAAGGCATCAAGCGCTTCGTGGTCGGTCACCGAGGTGTACTGGACGCGGCCGATATCGTGCAACCAGGCGTGCTCAGGGCCGATGCCGGGGTAGTCGAGGCCGGCGGAAATCGAGTGGGCGTCGATGATCTGGCCATCGTCGTCCTGCAGCAGGAAGGTGCGGTTGCCGTGCAGTACGCCCGGTACGCCGCCGTTGAGGCTGGCGGCGTGCTTGCCGGTTTCGATGCCAAAGCCCGCGGCTTCCACGCCGATGATCTCGACGCTGCTGTCATCCAGGAACGGGTGAAACAGGCCCATGGCGTTGGACCCTCCGCCGATGCACGCCACCAGGCTGTCCGGCAGACGGCCTTCCTGGGCTTGCAGCTGGGTGCGGGTTTCCTTGCCGATCACGGACTGGAAGTCGCGCACCATCGCAGGATAAGGGTGCGGGCCGGCAACGGTGCCGATCAGGTAGAACGTGTCGTCGACGTTGGTCACCCAGTCGCGCAGGGCTTCGTTCATCGCGTCTTTGAGGGTGCCGGTGCCGGCGACCACCGGGATCACTTCAGCGCCCAGCAGCTTCATGCGAAATACGTTGGCCTGTTGGCGCTCGATGTCAGTGGTGCCCATGTAGATCACGCATTGCAGGCCGAAACGCGCGGCCACGGTGGCGGTGGCCACACCGTGCATGCCGGCGCCGGTCTCGGCGATGATGCGTTTCTTGCCCATGCGCCGCGCCAGCAGGATCTGGCCGATGCAGTTGTTGATCTTGTGCGCGCCGGTGTGGTTCAGCTCTTCGCGCTTGAGGTAAATCTTGGCGCCGCCGCAGAACTCCGTCAGGCGCTCAGCGAAATACAGCGGGCTTGGTCGACCGACGTAGTCGCGTTGGAAGTAGGCTAATTCCTCGTTGAACGCAGGATCAATCTTGGCCGCTTCGTACTCGCGGGCCAGGTCGAGGATCAACGGCATCAGGGTTTCGGCGACGTAGCGGCCGCCGAATGCGCCGAACAGGCCGTTGGCGTCAGGGCCGTTGCGTAGATCGGTCTGGGACTGAGTCATGGGACGCTCCAGGAAAAGAATTCGGGTGGGAAGCAATGACGCTCACTCTACCCCTGACGCTCAGGGCTGAAAACCGATAAGATCGCTGCAACCTGTCAGGAAAACTCACAGATGAGCCGAGACCTCCCGCCCCTTAACGCCCTGCGCGCCTTCGAAGCCACGGCCCGCCTCAACAGTGTGAGCCAGGCGGCTGAGCAGTTGCACGTCACCCATGGCGCCGTGAGCCGCCAACTTAAAGTGCTGGAAGAACATTTGGGGGTCAGCCTGTTCGTCAAGGAAGGGCGCGGCCTCAAACTCACAGATGCCGGCGTGCGTCTGCGCGATGCGAGTGCCGAGGCGTTCGAGCGGTTAAGGGAGGTGTGCGCGCAAATTACCCAAAGCAGCGCCGATGCACCGTTCGTCCTCGGCTGTTCGGGCAGTTTGCTGGCGCGCTGGTTCATTCCGCGCCTGGGCCGCTTGAATGCCGACCTGCCCGATCTGCGCTTGCACCTGTCGGCGGGTGAAGGTGATCTGGACCCGCGCCGCCCCGGCCTGGATGCCCTGCTGTTGTTCGCCGAACCGCCGTGGCCGGCGGATATGCAGGTGTACGAGCTGGCCAGCGAACGCATCGGCCCGGTCATGAGCCCGCGTTTCGCCGGTTACGAACGCCTGCGCGACGCCCCGGCCACGGCGCTGTGCGGCGAAGCGCTGTTGCACACCACGTCTCGCCCGCAGGCCTGGCCCAGCTGGGCGCAGCAACACGGGATCGAACCCGGTGCGTTAAAACTCGGCCAGGGGTTTGAGCATTTGTATTACTTGCTGGAAGCGGCGGTTGCGGGGCTGGGTGTGGCGATCGCGCCGGAGCCGCTGGTGGCGGAGGACGTGCGCGCCGGTCGCCTGGTGGCGCCGTGGGGTTTCACGCAAACCCCGGCGCACCTGGCGTTGTGGCTACCCAAGCGCGCCGCGGACGGGCGCGCTCGGCAATTGGCGCAATGGCTCAAGGCTGAGCTGTCGCGCCAGCCGGTATAGCCGGCAGATCAGTTACCGCGTTTGCACAAAAGGTAAGCCGCCAGCAGGCCCAGCGCGCCAACGGCAACGCCGGCGGTAGTCCATGGGTGTTCTTGTGCGTAGTCCCGGGTCGCCACGCCGGTTTCGCGGATTTTGACTTTGCTTTCTTCGTAGGCGTCGCTGATCAGGTGGCGAGAATGCTTGAGCGCGTTCTCGGCATTGCTTTTCAGGGCCTTCAGAGTCTTGAGCGACTCATCGGATGCGTCGTCCTTGAGGCTCTCAAGAGACTTGAGCAGGCTCGAAATCTCGGCTTCCATGCTTTCCAGCGACGCTTTGCGTAAAGAGGTGTTGGCCATGTGGACTCTCCTGAAGTGATTGGGTGGCGTGTGTAGATACCGACTACGGCCGTCTCAGAAAGTGCAGTAAATCTGAACTTTCGAGTAGGAACGGTCGCCAGAAGCAGTATGAGCTTTGACTGCTAGGCTTTATTGACGACCCTCAGGAGAAACGCCATGTCTGATCATCACACTTACAAGAAAGTCGAATTGGTGGGTTCGTCCACCACCAGCATCGAAGAGGCGATCAACAACGCCCTGGCTGAAGCCAGCAAGAGCATCAAGCATTTGGAGTGGTTCGAGGTGACCGAAACCCGTGGCCATATCAAGGACGGCAAGGCTGCGCACTTCCAGGTTACGTTGAAGGTGGGGTTCCGAATTGCCAGTAGTTGATCGAAACCGTTGAACTTGCCGGCTGGCCGATTGCCATAACCTGCGCTACAACCAATGGGGGCCGATGCGACCAGCGTCGGCCACGCTCGTTTCGATCAGCGCAAGGGAAGTGACGGATGAAAAAGTTCTTGTTAGCAGTAGGTTTGTTGAGCATGGCGGGCACCGTGCTGGCGGCGGGCAAGCCGTGTGAAGAGCTGAAAAGCGAAATTGCCGCGAAAATCGACGCCAAGGGTGCTTCGGGTTATTCGTTGGAAGTGGTGGCTAAAGGCGCTGCGGCTGACGGCAAGGTGGTTGGCACCTGCGAAGGCGGCACCAAGGAAATCGTCTACAAGCGCGGTTAATCGTGCGTTGCAGACATAAAAAACCGACGCGCGTGCGTCGGTTTTTTTTCGCCTGCCAGATTTAGCCCTTCATCAACTGCGCGAGCAGCTCGTAGGAATGAATCCGGTCGGCGTGTTCGTACAGGTCGCAGGTAAAGATCAGCTCGTCGGCGCCGGTCTGTTCGACCAGTACTTCCAGTTTGGCGCGGATCTTCGCCGGGCTGCCGACCATCGCCAGGCCGAGGAAGCTGCCCACCGCGTCTTTTTCATGGGGTAGCCACAGGCCGTCCATGCTTTCCACCGGCGGACGCTGCACCAGGCTCTGCCCGCGCATCAGCGCCAGGATGCGTTGGTAGACGGAAGTGGCCAGGTAATCGGCCTGTTCGTCGGTATCCGCCGCGACCAACGGAAGGCCGAGCATTACGTAAGGCTTGTCCAGAACGGCCGAAGGCTTGAAGTGATTGCGGTACACGCGAATCGCCTCATGCATCAAGCGCGGTGCGAAATGCGAGGCAAAGGCGTAGGGCAAGCCGCGCTCCCCCGCCAACTGTGCGCTGAACAGGCTGGACCCGAGCAGCCACACCGGGACGTTGGTGCCGGTGCCGGGAACCGCGATCACCCGCTGGTCGGGCGTGCGCGGGCCGAGGTAGGCCATCAATTCGGCCACGTCTTCGGGGAAGTCGTCGGCGCTGCCGGAGCGCTCACGGCGCAGGGCGCGGGCGGTCATCTGGTCGGAACCGGGCGCACGGCCCAGGCCCAGGTCGATCCGGCCGGGGTACAGGCTTTCCAGGGTGCCGAATTGTTCGGCGATCACCAGCGGTGCATGGTTGGGCAGCATCACGCCGCCGGAGCCGACGCGGATGGTCGAGGTGCCGCCGGCCAGGTAACCGAGCAATACCGAGGTGGCCGAGCTGGCGATGCCGTCCATATTGTGGTGTTCCGCCACCCAGAAGCGGTTGTAGCCAAACTTTTCCACATGCTGGGCCAGGTCCAGGGAATTGCGCAACGACTGCGCGGCGCTGCCGTTGGCCCGCACGGGCACCAGGTCGAGGGTCGAGAACTTCACGTCGGACAGCGATTTCATAAGCCTGCTTCTCCAATAAGGGCGCAGGTTTCTTAGACGAACCAAAACCTGCCGCTTCATGTGCATGTTCTATGCAATGAGGGCATATACCCGAGATTCAATAGGTCGTGCGAAATTTCCTACTTTGTTGCTAGGTTTCTCTTACAAGTGAACTTTGCCAAAGCATCTATCCTCAGAACCCTTACTGACGCAAAACCATCGTTTGAGGAGACTGCTATGAGTATCGTTAAAAAAGCATCCGCGCATTGGGAAGGTGATCTGAAGACAGGCCTGGGTTCCATCTCCACGGAAACCGGCGTGCTGCGCGAAGCGCCCTACGGCTTCAAGGCCCGTTTCGAGGGCGGCAAGGGCACCAACCCTGAAGAGTTGATCGGTGCGGCCCACGCTGGCTGTTTCTCCATGGCGTTTTCCATGATTCTCGGCGACGCCGGGCTCAAGGCTGACAGCATCGACACCCAGGCCGAAGTGACCCTGGACCAGGTCGACGGTGGTTTTGCGATCACCGCTGTACACCTGATCCTCAACGCCAAGATTCCCGGCGCGAGCCAGGCGCAGTTCGATGAGCTGAGCAAAAAGGCCAAGGAAGGGTGCCCAGTGTCCAAGGTGCTGAACGCGAAAATCAGCCTGGACGCCACCCTCGTCGACTGACACAGCCTTAGGTGAGAGGGGGCTTGCTCCCTCCCACATTCAGTTGTGCGTTAAATCAGAACTCGTGTTTCCCCGATGTGGTCCTATAGCCTATGCAGCCATAGGCGCACATTCGTGCGCGTGCATTCAGGGAGCTTCACACATGAAACGTTTTGTCTTGGCGATCATCTGCGGTGTATTGGCCACATCGGCTGTGGCCGCGCCCAAAGACTGCGAAGAACTCAGGAAAGAGATCGAAGTGAAGATCCAGGCCAAGGCGATTCCGTCCTACACCCTGGAAATCGTCAGCAAGGAAGAAGCCGACAAGCACGATGTCGCCATGGTCGTAGGCACGTGTGAGAACGGTACCAAGGCAATCATCTACCAGAAGAACAATGACTGATCAGATGCAGTTCACGCTGCGCTCCTGCGCCAATAACTGACGCGCGGCGTTGTACAGCCGGATATTCGGTGTGTAGGACAACGAGCGCCCCTCCAGGCGATAACGCTGGCCTGCCTCGAAGTGGTCGTACTGCAAGGTCATGAAACAGGTCCGGTCCTGGGTCTGCGACAACCCGCCAAAGCTGCCGCCGGTCGGCACTTCGAAATCAAACCGCACCATCAACTCGTGACTGCCCGGCGGGACCTGGAAGAAGCGCCCGTCGTTGAGGCTTTTCCCATCCAGACGTTGGGCCATCACCAGCTTGGCCCCCGGTGTCGGGGTGGCAAAATCGACCCAGGCCTGTTGCGCGTCCATCGGCGGGATGGGTGGTAAAGCACAGGCGCTGAGCAACAGGGCGGCGATGGGAAGCACTAGCTGGCGCATGGCGGGCACTCAACACAAGGAGAGCCTTGAGTATAAACGCGCTACGCCATGGAAAAACGCCGGGCAGTCACGATAGGCTGGCGAGCCAATTACCCAGGAGCAGTCGCGGCATGATCAGGCGTTTTCTTCCAGGGTTGTGGTGGGTGCTGCTCAGCGGTTGTTCCAGCGTCGATTACTACGGCCAATTGGCCAGCGGCCAGTGGCAGTTGCTGCAGGCTCGGGAGCCGGTGGCCAAGGTGATTGCCGACCCGGCGCGGCCGCAGCAGTTACGTGAGCACTTGGTGCAATCGCAAAAGGCGCGCACGTTCGCCAGCGAGCAGTTGCACCTGCCTGACAATCAGAGTTACCGGTTGTACGCCGATATTGGCCGGCCTTATGTGGTCTGGAATGTTTTTGCCACGCAGGAATTTTCCTTGTCGGCGCAAAATCACTGCTTTCCCATCGCTGGTTGTGTCGCCTATCGCGGTTATTACAGCCAGGGCGCGGCGCGGGGTGAGGCGGCGTTGCTCAAGCAACAAGGCATGGACGTGTCGATTGGCGGCGTCGAGGCCTATTCCACCTTGGGTTGGTTCAATGACCCGATCATGAGTTCGATGCTGGGCTGGGGCGATGAGCGCCTGGCCACGTTGATCTTTCACGAACTGGCGCACCAGCGCTTTTACGTGAAGGACGACACCGAGTTCAACGAGTCCTTTGCCACCTTCGTCGAGCAGGAAGGCACGCGCCAATGGCGCGCCGCCCGGGGCCTGGCGCCGATCGGCAGCGCGGCGCTGCAGCAGCGTGACCAATTTACCCAGTTGGTCCTCGATACTCGCAAACGTCTGGAAACACTCTACGCCCAGCCCTTGGCGGCCGATGCGATGCGGCGGGCCAAGGCGGCTGAATTCGAGCGTTTGCGCAGCGACTACCGGCGGGTGCGGGACAGTCAGTGGGGCGGCGACACGCGTTATGACGCCTGGATGAACCTGCCGATGAACAATGCGCGGCTTTTGCCGTTCGGGCTGTATGACCAGTGGGTGCCGGCATTTGCGGCGTTGTTCCGGCAGGAAGGCGGGGATTGGCTGAAGTTCTATGCGGCAGTGGAGCGGATGGGCCAACTGCCGGTGGCACAGCGTAAGGCGGCGTTGAGGCAGTTGGAAGGTGTTGGCCGGTAGGGCCTCATCGGGAGCAAGCCCCCTCCCACATTTGGCCTGCGTACACGGATCAAAATGTGGGAGGGAGCTTGCTCCCGATAGCGCGCTCAAGGCCGCTGCAAAAACGCCTGATGCATCTGCGCCAACGTCTCGAAATGCCAGGTCGGCGCTTCGGCACTCAGCTCTTCGAAACTGCCGAACCCATACCCGACCGCCGCCGAATCCAGCCCATTGCTGCGCGCCCCGATCAAGTCATGCTTGCGGTCGCCGATCATCAAGGTGGTGGCCGGGTCCAGGCGTTCTTCGCGCATCAAGTGGGCGATCAGCTCGACCTTGTTGGTGCGCGTGCCGTCCAGTTCGCTGCCGTAGATCACCTTGAAGTGCTTGGCAAAATCGAAATGACGGGCGATCTCGCGGGCAAATTCCCACGGCTTGGAGGTGGCCACGTACAGCTGGCGCCCTTGGCTGTTGAGGGCTTCGAGCAGCGGCATCACCCCGTCGAACACGCGGTTTTCATACAAACCGGTGACTTTGAAGCGTTCACGGTAGAAATTCACCGCTTCCCAGGCCTTGGCTTCGTCGAAGTCGTAGAACTGCATGAAGGCTTGCAGCAACGGGGGGCCGATGAAATGTTCCAGTTGGGTGATGTCCGGCTCGTCGATACCGAGTTTGCCCAGCGCGTACTGGATCGAACGGGTAATGCCCTCGCGCGGGTCGGTCAGGGTGCCGTCCAGATCGAACAGTACGGTTTGATGGTGCAGAGTCATTGATCGAATCCCTCGGCCAGGTGCAGGTCTTTGAGCTTCACGTAGTTCGCTGCGCTGTAGGTGAAAAACGCGCGTTCCTTGTCAGTCAGTTCGCGGATCTGTTTAACCGGGCTGCCGACGTACAAGAAGCCGCTTTCAAGTCTCTTGCCCGGCGGCACCAGGCTGCCGGCGCCGATGATCACGTCGTCTTCGACCACGGCGCCGTCCATCACGATGCTGCCCATGCCGATCAGGATGCGATTACCGACGGTGCAGCCGTGCAGCATGACTTTGTGCGCGATGGTCACGTCGTCGCCGATCAGCAGCGCAAAACCATCGGGATTGAACGGCCCGGCGTGGGTAATGTGCAGCACGCAGCCGTCCTGCACGCTGGTGCGCGCGCCGATGCGGATGCGGTGCATGTCGCCGCGGATCACCGTCAGCGGCCAAACCGAGCTGTCGTCGCCGATTTCGACATCGCCGATCACCACCGCCGAAATATCGACAAAAGCCCCGGCGCCCAGGGTTGGCGTGTGGTTCTGATAGGTGCGAAGGGTCACGATAGCCTCTCTCTCTTCTGCTGATAGCTGCGGTGGACGTTGATTGTAATTAAGATGGCCCCATCTTTGTTCTTACATGTTTCTTCAGCCAAGGTGCCAACCGTGAGCGCGAACAACCCTCTTCTGCAGCCCTACGACCTGCCGCCGTTCTCGGCGATCCGTGCCGAGCACGTTCAGCCGGCCATCGAACAGATCCTCGCCGACAACCGGCTTGCCATCGAAGGCATCCTGCAAAGCCAGGGGAAAAATCCGACGTGGGCCGGCCTGGTCCTCGCCATGGATGAGCTGAATGATCGCCTGGGTGCCGCCTGGAGCCCGGTCAGCCACCTCAATGCCGTGTGCAACAGCGCCGAACTGCGCGAGGCCTACGAGGCATGCCTGCCGGCGTTGAGCGCCTATTCCACCGAGATGGGCCAGAACCGCGAACTGTTCCAGGCCTTCGAAGCCCTGGCCAGCAGCCCGGAAGCCGGCGGTTTCGACGTGGCGCAAAAAACCATCCTGGAACACTCGCTGCGCGATTTCCGCCTGTCGGGTATCGACCTGCCGCCCGAACAGCAAAAACGCTACGCCGAAGTGCAAAGCAAGCTCTCCGAACTGGGCAGCAAGTTCTCCAACCAGTTGCTGGACGCGACCCAGGCCTGGACCAAACACGTCACCGATGAAGCCACCCTCGCCGGCCTGACCGACTCGGCCAAGGCGCAAATGGCCGCCGCAGCCCAGGCCAAAGGCCTCGACGGTTGGCTGATCACCCTGGAATTCCCCAGCTACTACGCGGTGATGACCTACGCCCAGGACCGCGCCCTGCGCGAAGAAATCTACGCAGCCTATTGCACCCGAGCGTCGGACCAAGGCCCGAATGCCGGTCAGAACGATAACGGCCCGGTCATGGAACAGATCCTCGACCTGCGTCAGGAACTCGCCCAACTGCTGGGCTATGCGTCCTTCTCGGAATTGAGCCTGGCCACGAAAATGGCCGACTCCAGCGACCAGGTGCTGAGCTTCCTGCGCGACCTGGCCAAGCGCAGCAAGCCGTTTGCCGCCCAGGACCTGCAGCAGCTCAAAGCCTACGCCGCCGAACAGGGCTGCGCCGACCTGCAAAGCTGGGACAGCGGTTTCTACGGTGAAAAACTGCGTGAGCAGCGCTACAGCGTGTCCCAGGAAGCCCTGCGCGCCTACTTCCCGATCGACAAGGTGCTTGGCGGCTTGTTTGCCATCGTGCAGCGTCTGTATGGCATCGAGATCGCCGAGCAGAAGGGCTTCGACACCTGGCACCCAGACGTGCGCCTGTTCGAAATCAAAGAAAACGGCCAGCACGTCGGGCGCTTCTTCTTCGACCTGTACGCCCGCGCCAACAAGCGTGGCGGCGCCTGGATGGACGGCGCTCGCGACCGTCGCCGCACCATCGACGGCGTGCTGCAAAGCCCGGTGGCCAACCTGGTGTGCAACTTCACCCCGGCCGACAGCGGCAAGCCTGCCCTGCTGACCCACGACGAAGTGACGACGCTGTTCCACGAATTCGGCCACGGCCTGCATCACCTGCTGACCCGTGTCGAGCATGCCGGCGTGTCCGGCATCAACGGCGTGGCCTGGGATGCGGTGGAATTGCCGAGCCAGTTCATGGAGAACTGGTGCTGGGAGCCGGAAGGCCTGGCACTGATCTCCGGCCATTATGAAACCGGCGAGCCGCTGCCTCAGGACCTGCTGGAAAAAATGCTCGCGGCGAAGAACTTCCAGTCCGGCCTGATGATGGTGCGCCAGTTGGAGTTCTCGCTGTTCGACTTTGAATTGCATGCCACCCATGGCGATGGCCGCAGTGTGGCGCAGGTACTTGAAAGCGTGCGCGACGAGGTGTCGGTGATGCGTCCGCCGGCCTATAACCGCTTCCCCAACAGCTTTGCGCATGTCTTTGCCGGTGGTTACGCTGCGGGTTACTACAGCTACAAGTGGGCTGAAGTGCTGTCGGCCGATGCGTTCTCCAAGTTCGAAGAAGACGGCGTGCTCAACGCCGAAACCGGACGTGCTTTCCGCGAGGCGATCCTGGCCCGTGGCGGTTCCCAGGCGCCGATGGTGTTGTTTGTCGATTTCCGCGGGCGTGCGCCGTCGATTGACGCACTCTTGCGCCACAGTGGCCTGAGTGAGGACGCAGCAGCATGAGTGAAGTACCTGTGAGTACCAAAAAGCAATTTATCGCCGGGGCCGTCTGCCCGGCGTGCAGCGAGCCGGACAAGTTGAAGATGTGGACCGAGGACAACGTGCCGCATCGCGAGTGCGTGGCCTGCGGCTATACCGACACGCTGAATGATCAGGGCTTGTCGGTGCCCAAGGAATTGGGCACGCGGGTCAACACCTCGGCGCTCAAAGCGCCGGACCCGACGGTGCAGTCGGTACAGTTTTTTCCTAATCCCAAGCTGAAGAAAGACTGAGACCCTGTCAGGGGGTTGTCAGCGTTAGCGTGCTTTTCAGAGGTTCGACATGGCTGTTGCCGGCCGTGTTGAACCAGCTTTTCACCGAGCACAGGGCAAACGCGCTGGTGCTGCAATCGCCATTGGCCAAGGCTGTGCGCAACTTGTCGATATCGGCCTTCATCATGTAGCGAACGCCGTCCTTGAAGCCCTTGCTGCTGCCGAAGCCGCCCAGGGTCATTTCGTTCAACGCCTCTTCCTTGCTCCAGCCCTGAACCACCACGCGATACATCGCCGCCATCAGGCCGGTGCGGTCTGAGCCATGCTTGCAGTGCATCAGCACTGCACCGTTGGCTTCGGAGTCGCGGATCGCCCTCAGTGCGGCCAGCACGTCAGCGTCATCGACATGATTTGTACGATAAATCAGCTGGATCTGTCGGATATCAGAATTTTTTAGCCAGCTGTCGTCGGACTCCGGCAGAAAGTTGATCACCGTGCCGACCTTGAGTTTTTCCAGCAGGGGCACGGCATTGCTGTCCGGCAGCGCGCTGCGGTAGAGGGTGGGCGTCATCTGGTGCAGGTTGTATTGATTGCCGACCGGCTGCGCCCATTCGGGGGAGCGAAGGGATGTGCTGTCGTCCGCCCAGGTGTGAGCGCTGGTGAACAGTGCCAGGAACGCAAGGCCGAGGGCCGGTAGCCATTGATGATTGAACATGGGCGACGTAACCGATAGGGGGTTGGCGGGTGATGCCAAGAGTCGGCCAGGCGCGGTCAATGGGGTGTGAGGGGCGCGTCAAAGAAATGTGAATCACCGTCGATGGTGCAGTTTTGACGCTGAATCGATTCTCTTTATACTTAGCCTGCTATCATTTGTAACTATTGATTGCCGCTACGTTCTATCTCCTTGGATCGGTGGGGTCCACCTTGCTGCTGCCAAACCACAAGCTGCTCCTAGAAGCGGCTGATAAACCCGTGACCACATGATGAGGTACACCCATGTCTGATCAAGATCAAGACAACCCCCGGCGCGACTTTTTGCGCAAATCCTTGACCTTGATCCCGGTGGTCACGGTTGCCAGCAGCGGCCTTGGCGGTTCGATGCTGATGGCCATGCCCGCACCGGCCAAAGCCAGCCCCGCTCCGCCGCCGGTCAGCGACAAGGCGTATGAGCCGAGCTATTTCAGCGCCGAAGAATGGGCATTCATCAACGCCGCCGTGGCGCGCCTGATCCCCGCCGATGCCCAAGGCCCTGGCGCCCTGGAAGCCGGTGCGGCGGAATACATCGACCGCCAGATGAACACGCCCTACGCCAGTGGCGCGCTGTGGTTCATGCAAGGTCCGTTCAACGCCGACGCCGCGCCGGAAATGGGCTGGCAGAGCAAGTTGGTACCCAAGGTCATCTATCGCCTGGGCATTGCCGCGACGGATGCCTGGTCGAAAGCGTTCAACGGCAAGGCTTTTGCTGCGCAAGACAGCGCTACCCAGGATGACATGCTGCGCCGCCTGGAGGCTGGCGGTAGTGAGGTGAGTGCCCATTTCGACGCGGTGCCGCCGAAGATGTTCTTCAATTTGCTGCTGCAAAACACCAAGGAAGGCTTCTTCTGCGATCCGATCCACGGCGGCAATAAAGGTCTGGTCGGCTGGACCATGATCGGCTTCCCCGGCGCCCGCGCCGACTTCATGGATTGGGTGGAGCGCAACGAGCAATACCCCTTCCCGGCGGTTTCCATTCGCGGCGAGAGGGCATAAACGTGGCGACCATCATGAAAAAAGTGGATGCGGTGATCGTCGGCTTCGGCTGGACTGGCGCGATCATGGCCAAGGAACTGACGGAAGCGGGCCTCAACGTGGTAGCGCTAGAGCGCGGCCCGATGCAGGACACTTACCCGGACGGCAACTATCCCCAGGTCATCGACGAATTGACCTACAGCGTGCGTAAAAAACTCTTCCAGGACATCTCCAAGGAGACGGTAACGATTCGCCATAGCGTGAATGACGTCGCCCTGCCCAACCGTCAGCTCGGCGCCTTTTTGCCGGGCAACGGCGTCGGCGGTGCGGGCCTGCACTGGTCGGGTGTGCATTTTCGCGTCGACCCTATCGAGTTGCGCATGCGCAGCCACTACGAAGAGCGCTACGGCAAACATTTCATTCCCAAGGACATGACTATCCAGGACTTCGGCGTCAGCTATGAAGAGCTGGAGCCGTTTTTCGACTACGCCGAAAAAGTCTTCGGCACCTCCGGCCAGGCCTGGACCGTCAACGGTCAGTTGGTCGGCGAAGGCCGTGGCGGCAACCCGTATGCGCCGGATCGTTCCAACCCGTTCCCGTTGGAGGCGCAGAAGAACACGGTGTCGGCGCAGCTGTTTCAGAAAGCAGCCACGGCAGTCGGTTACAAACCCTACAACCTGCCATCAGCCAATACCTCGGGGCCATACACCAACCCCTATGGCGCGCAGATGGGCCCGTGCAACTTCTGCGGTTTTTGCAGTGGCTACGTGTGCTACATGTACTCCAAGGCGTCGCCGAACGTGAACATCCTGCCAGCGTTGCGCCAGGTGCCGAACTTCGAGCTGCGGCCGAATTCCCACGTACTCAAGGTCAACCTCGACAGCACCAAGAGTAAGGCAACCGGCGTGACCTATATCGACGCCCAGGGGCGGGAATGCGAGCAGCCGGCCGATTTGGTGATTCTCGGCGCGTTCCAGTTCCATAACGTGCGCTTGATGCTGCTGTCGGGGATCGGCAAGCCCTACGACCCGATCAGCGGCGAAGGCGTGGTAGGCAAGAACTTCGCCTACCAGAACATGGCGACCATCAAGGCCTTCTTCGACAAGGACACCCACACCAACAACTTTATCGGTGCTGGCGGCAATGGCGTGGCCATCGATGACTTCAACGCCGACAACTTCGACCACGGGCCCCATGGCTTCGTCGGGGGCTCGCCGATGTGGGTCAACCAGGCCGGCAGTCGGCCGATCGCCGGCACCTCCAACCCACCCGGTACTCCGGCGTGGGGCAGCGCCTGGAAGCGTGCCACCGCTGATTACTACACCCATCAGGTGTCGATGGATGCCCACGGCGCGCATCAATCCTACCGCGGTAACTACCTCGATCTGGACCCGGTGTACCACGATGCCTACGGCCTGCCGCTGCTGCGCATGACCTTCGACTGGCAGGAAAACGACATCAAGATGAACCGCTTCATGGTCGAGAAAATGGGCAAGATCGCCGAAGCGATGAACCCCAAGGCCATTGCCGTGCTGGGCAAGAAGGTCGGTGAGCATTTCAATACCGCGTCCTATCAGACCACCCACCTCAACGGCGGCGCGATCATGGGCACCGACCCGAAAACCAGTGCGTTGAACCGCTACCTGCAGTGCTGGGATGTACACAACGTGTTTGTCCCCGGCGCGTCCGCTTTCCCACAAGGTCTAGGTTACAACCCTACCGGCCTGGTGGCGGCGTTGACCTACTGGTCGGCGCGAGCGATTCGCGAGCAGTACCTGAAAAATCCCGGCCCACTGGTTCAGGCATAAGGAACGATGACCATGAAAGCACGTGTTATCGCCTCCTTTGCGGCGTCCCTGGCGTTGCTCGGCAACTGCTCGGTGAGCGCCGCCGACACCGACCTGATCAAGCAAGGCGAATACCTGGCCCGCGCCGGCGACTGCGTCGCCTGCCACACAGCCAAGGGCGGCAAGCCGTTCGCTGGCGGCCTGCCGATGGAGACCCCCATCGGCGTGATCTATTCCACCAACATCACCCCGGACAAGACCGGCCTGGGCGCCTACAGCTTCGCGGACTTCGACAAGGCCGTGCGCCATGGCGTCGCCAAGAGCGGCAGTACGCTTTACCCAGCGATGCCCTATCCGTCTTACGCCCGCGTCAGTGAAAGCGACATGCAGGCGCTGTATGCGTACTTCATGAAGGGCGTGGAACCGGTCGCCCAGGAAAACCGGGCCAGTGACATTCCCTGGCCCTTGAGCATGCGTTCGCCGTTGGCGGCGTGGCGCTGGATGTTTGCCCCGCCCGTGGCGGATACCCCGGAAGTGGCGGGCGCCGATCCAGTGATCAGCCGTGGCGCTTACTTGGTCGAGGGCCTCGGCCACTGTGGCGCGTGCCATACGCCGCGGGCGCTGACCATGCAGGAAAAAGCCTTGAGTGCGGCCGACGGCAGCGCTTTTTTGTCCGGCAGTGCGCCGCTGGAAGGTTGGATCGCGAAAAGCCTGCGTGGCGACCACAAGGACGGCCTCGGCAGTTGGAGCGAAGAGCAACTGGTGCAATTCCTCAAGACCGGCCGCAGTGATCGCAGCGCGGTGTTCGGCGGCATGAGCGATGTGGTCGTCCACAGCATGCAGTACATGTCCCAGGACGACCTGACCGCGATCGCCCGCTACCTCAAGAGCCTGCCGGCGATGGACCCTCAAAACCCGCCGCACCAGTACGACAAGCAGGTGGCCGAAGCGCTGTGGAACGGCGATGACAGCCGGCCGGGCGCGTCGGTGTATATCGACAACTGCGCCGCCTGCCATCGCACCGACGGTCATGGCTACACGCGGGTGTTCCCGGCGCTGGCGGGCAACCCAGTGGTGCAGACGGCGGATGCCACGTCGCTGATCAACATCGTGTTGAACGGCGGCACATTGCCGGCCACCCACACTGCGCCGTCCACCTTCACCATGCCGGCGTTTGCCTGGCGCCTGTCGGACCAGGAAGTGGCGGATGTCGTCAGCTTCGTGCGCGGTAGTTGGGGTAACAAAGGTGCTGCGGTGAAGGCCAGTGACGTGGCCGACCTGCGCAAGAATGACATGCACACGACGTCAGGCGACGACCTGGGGCAAGTCACGCAACCGCACTGACCGCCAAACGGCACTGGTCATCCAGCTAGCGCCCCTATACTGTATATAAAAACAGTATAGGGGCGTTTTCATGTCTGCACCTCTGCCGCCCCGTGGCCGGGGCACGGCGACCAACCTGCACAATCGTTTCGCGCCCACCGTCAGCGTGGTCGAGGACGACGGCTGGTACCAGGAGGTGCCGCCGACCCAGGGCACCGAAGTGCGTATCGAAACGGCCAAGACCATCATCACGCGCAACAACTCGCCGGACTTGCCGTTCGATCGCTCGATCAATCCTTATCGCGGGTGTGAGCATGGCTGACTGTAGTGTCTGATTGGTACATATGAGTGCGGGGTGATTTTGCGACATATATAGAAGGGAGGTGAGCTGCCACGTGTAGAGGTGGTTTCTCCCTAGGAACATTTAGTGACAAACGGCGCAATCCAGCAGCAGTAAGGCCTACACGGATGTTCCGCGTTTCATACACATTTTACCCACAGCGTTATCCGCAGGTAGTGCGTTGATAAGCCCCCCAAAACGCATTATCTTGTGTTTCGCCTCTCTACGGGACCCTACATGTTGGGGTTCACGCACCCTTTCCCCCTAAAAACTACGGTTGAATCTCTTTTGTTGGAGCGGACAGCTGCGTCTGAACATATGCGTCGCAGTGCCTCCATAGGGCCTCTTGAGGGCCTCAGGAAACGTTAAAGCGTTAATAGCGGCAACGGGGAGGGGGAAGGAAAGAAAATAGCTAGGAATGCATCAGGGAGGCTTGCAGGGGCACAGCGAAGCATATATAGTGGCCACACAAATGCAGAAACCCCAAATTAATGGGGTCTCAGCTGAAGATGTCTGCGAGTAGTCACGTTTCTGTCGGCAAACGTGGCGTGGCTACCCGCACCCTCTGACGCATGCGTTTGAGCACGGTTCAAGAGAAGGACGCCATTAAAGCCAATTGACGGCTGTTCAGTCAACTGTCAATTGATCGGCGGTCGTTTCTTGACATGTGCGACTAACCTCAAGCAAAGAGAGATAATCGCTATGAATAGCTTCGATCGCACCACCGCTGGAAAGAAAACCATCCCTGTCCGTCAGTATCGTCGGTTCCGTTTCGGCGAATGGGAGGATGTTTGCCATCACCACCGTAGCCCGCCGCGTTAACGGGTGAAAGTCGCCACCAAGCTTGTGCTGATTTGGTGGCTTCCTGCGGTAATTTCCCTACCGGTGAGTCCTTCGCCACTCGCAACACCTCAGGCCTTCCCGGTCTGTCCTTAAACACATCCCAAGCGCCCATAAGCCGGCACGGCCTATCAGCTGAGTAAAATTGATAGCTAAGTGCTATCCATAAGACTCCGGCAATGGAGCACTACGTGCCTCTGTATATTACAACGCTATATATGTACCTGTATGAGCGCTCATATCCTACTGATTTCAATAGATATTTATTCTGATGGCATCAGGCTATCTGCGGCGGTAAGATCGGCCAACTACGTACCGATAGGGATTCGCCATGAGAGCAGGGATAGCAGCGGCAATATTACTGATTAGCTCAGGATTGACTGGGTGCGCGGCAAACCATCCCCCCCTGCCACCGATGGCTCCAGATCCAACGCCCGCAGATTTAGCTGCCGCCGACTACGGACAGTACCCTCAACAGTATGAAGCAGTAGTGAAGAGGTGGACGGAAGACAGCATGAAAGATCCGGCATCAGTCATTTTCAAGAAGATCAGCAAGCCCCGAAAAGAGTACATGTTTGCAGCTAGAAAGGCTGTGTATGGGTACTCCGTCTGCACTTTGCTCAACGCGAAGAACTCATACGGTGGCTACACCGGTAACCAAGTGTATTGGCTCATGATTCGCGACGGTATTGTACAACGGGCAACGAATCTAACAGACAGCCTAAACCGTGGCGCACCGGGCATCATTTCTATTGGTCACTACGCCAACTGCGACGACGGAAAATAATCCGGGCTTTCAGGGAAAGCGGCGGAAGTGATTATTCTGTGAATTCCTTTTTCGCCGCTGGAAATGGGGTGCAACTCGATGAGCGATTGGGGCTCCCTGACTGAAAATAATGATGGGTAGCCAGATACCTACCTGAGCTGCTTAACGCGCCATCACGTCAGGTCGGGTAAGGCTGACCAAAGCAAAAATAACCTTCACCTGCCGCTGAGCGTGGTGCTGTGGGTGTTATCTGACATAACGAAGCCCGCTCAGGGCGGGCTCTGTGGGGCGTTACAGTTAGCCTTTCAAAGTACGTTGAACGGTGCTTAAACTCACTCCAAGTGCCTTGGCCGTATCACGGTAGGACGCCCCGTTGGCGACGTGTGTACGGATTGCATCGGCGTTGGTGGTCTTCACACCACCCTTGTAGGCGCCTCTCGCCTTAGCCGTGGCGATACCCTCCCGCTGACGCTCACGAATCATTGAGCGTTCGAACTGGGCAACGGCACCCATCAGGCTCAACATCAGGTCTTGGTTAGCGTTCTGCTCGCTGGTGAATAGAAGGTTCTCCTTGTGGAACTGGATGTTCACGCCACGGGCCTTGAGGTCACTCACCAGCCCCAGCAAATCAACCAAGCTACGAGCGAGCCTGTCAATCGAGTGGACATGGATCGTGTCGCCCTCACGAACGTATCGAAGCATTTCCTGTAGAGCAGGACGCTCAGTAGTGGAACCTGACACCTTGTCTTCAAACACCTGGGCGAAGGTCATGCCATCCAGTTGGCGAGCGGTAGTCTGATCGACCGTTGAAACGCGCTTGTAGCCAACATCTGCCATTTCCTTGCTCCTGTATTCATCTGGGTCTAGAGGCTGTCATTCTGGCTCTCATGCCCGGTGAAAACAACGCTGGAGCCCACGAAACTGTATTCATCCGACAAGTGGTCAACAGGGTGTACCCTGCTGAACACGAATCGGTCAGCCTGATACTGCATAAGCGCATTTGAGCCCTCCCTAGCCCTATGCTCTTGCGAATTAACTTATGACTGAATCTCGCCCCTTTGTTCAAACTGACTTAGGAACTGTCCAAGCTCCTTTGTTTTATTGAGACGTTCGGTGTCCAATATCTTCTGATCCAGAATCAGCTCAATTCCCGTCTTGAGGGCTGGAAAGAAACTCAGGCATTCAGATTCAGATTGATTGTGAACGCCACTACTGAGCACGCCATACATTTTATGATGCTCGACTAGATAACTTGGCAGCTGATCCTTCAGCAACTTAATACGCTCATTCATTCGTGCCTTTTTGTAGACCTCTTCGTTCCATCCCTCTTTTGAAGAGGCGACACCGTGAGCATCACTTATCAATGACTCAAAAATTCTCCGAAGGTAAACTAACGAGCCAGCACCAACGCCGTGAGCAGACAGCCCAATCGCCTTCGTGAATTCTTTGAACAAACCATCACCTAAGACTTTCCTGTACTTTTTTGCATGGAATATATTTGAGTCCGCACTCGATGGAAACTGCCCGACCTTCTGAATGCCTGAATCCGCAGCGCACCTGAATTTATAAATTGCTACGTGATCCCGATTCCTTGAGCAGACAGCATTAATAGTCCGATACGGACGATCCATCCAATTATCCATGACGATCCGGCTACCATAATCGTCGGTATTGCAATTGAAGACTGAAGCGGACTTGCATTCAGTGCAATAGGTATCAAGATGTCCCTCGTACCTGAATAGCGCGATTATAGCTTCGAGAGTTTCTTCTTCAACAGGATAGGGAGAATATAGCGGAATCTCTAGGCAAAACTCTTCAGGGGTTGGAAACTTTTTGACTGCCATAGTTAACTCCAGAACGACTCAAAATGTTTAACCTCATACGCTGACCCAGTACAGCTACCTGACTTCCAGCGAGTTATCGCAACTCAATGGCACCAGCAGGTGCTTGTTCAAGACAGACCATCGATTGATCCCTGCCTTGTCGAGCACCTTGGACAGGTCGTGTGGTTTTTGTTTCTCGATTGCCCTTGCGATCTGATCCAGTTTCTCCACGGAGAGCCTCTTGCCCATGACATTCATGATCGCAGGAAAGACTTTGTTCGCCATTTCCTGCAGGTCTTCGACTTTCTTGGTCGTGAAGATCGTCAGGTAGGCTTGGTGTGGTGCTGCACCCTTCTTGAGCGTTTGGATACGGACAAGGAACGGTTGATCTGGGCAACGTCTACGGAGTACCTGTTTGAATTTCACCATGTGCTCAAGCAATGCATGGCTTTGTTCAGGTTTATCGTAGAAGACTGAATGTTGGTATGACCACTGGTAGCCGCGAAGGACTGTCAGATACTTTCTCTTGGTCTTCTCTTCACTGGTTTCACTCACACACTGATCTCCCTCTACAGATGAACATACTGACTCGGAGCCCCCCTCCTATACTTGCGAACTCAATCGCCCTTCTACGTCACTAGCCAACAAATGCTGGAGCCAGCGTCAACAATGGCGTGCGTGGAAGCTAAGAATGGCGAATCAGGGACCAATTTTGGACACGATTATGCATTAGTAGTGCGGTAAACCTCAAACCGGATCGCAACAAAGCCTTTGTTAAACGATCGCCCTAGAAACCGGCCATCCCGCGAGTCGTCACTCTCCGCCACAATGAAAAAACCATATGTCCTATATGGGTTTAATAGACGTTTCAGGGAGGTTATTGGCATGTCAACGCAAGGGCTTCTTCATCACAGGCGACAACAGCGGTATTGGTGCTTTCCACTGCACTCCCTTGAGTGTTTCGAGTTCTTCCGGAGTAAAGGCGTCGGGCATTGTTGATGGCACTCTGCGACTCTTACCGGCGATCCTGACTGGCCCTTTAACAACGTTGAAGCGTTTATCTGGTGGGCTGCTGATGGTGGCTTGGAACTCCGTAACCTTGCCCTTGAGAGCAGGCTTAACCGCCGTGCTGAGGGTCTTTCCCTCGAAGTCAATCACCAGCGTTTCAAAGATGTTAGACAGGTACCGATTGATCCTTGCACGCTCCAGTGCAGCCGCCTCGCTACGGTCGTTCAACATCCACTCCACACGGTTGCCAATATCCAACCCGGCAATGGTAAAGGCGTCTTCCAGCTCTGATAGTTGCGTTTCAGTGGCTGCCAGCTTGGCACGTGCATCCTTGTCGTCTCCCTTGGCCTTGGTGAGCATGTCCAGCAGCACAGATTGCCGGTCTGAGTCGTCTTCGTCCATGAGGCGCTGTTGTGTCTGGCTGGTACGTGTGGCGATCTTCTCTATCAGCGCCAGTAACGCGTCACGCTCACGACGAAGGGTCTTTAGGTCTTCACTGGACTGCATGAAGTAGGTGCGAAGATTGGTCCAGTGCTCAAACTTGAACAGCAAGCGGCGTAGGTGCTCACCTCGGATACTGCGAATTCCTGGCCCTGTGCAACTGTTGCTCATGCTGGCGGTACAGTGGAAATACTCCTTGCCGGTCTTGAACATGAACCGGACGCTACCGCCACAAGCTGCACACTTCACCAAGCCTCTATAGATGTTGAGATTGCTGGCGTCTTGCTTACCGGCGAAGGGTTTACGCTTGTTAATGACAGCTTGCACCTCGGCGAACAGGTTCTTGTCCACGACCACCGGGTAATAGTCAGTCAACACCCGGTCGGATGGCATGTTCTTCCCGGCCTGTTCGCTGTAGTTGGTTATGGTGTGTTCACCGATCAAGCGACGGTTCTTCAACAGGTATTGCACTTGGTGAATCTTCCAGCCTGAACCGAACTGCTCGTTAACCCTTCTGCACGACTCAGCCACACCGTATTGAAGGGACGCGGTGAACAAGGCCCGTATCTGTTCGGCAATGTCCTCCTTTACCTTGAACCGGCGTTCTCCATCAATTCGCTCAACCTCAAGCCATTGGGCAACCTTGTCCGTCGTCACGTCGCCCGCCTCCATACGAACATGAGCCTTGGCCCAACCAGCACGGCCAAAATCACTCTTCCGTTTTGACTCGGCGTTGGCACGTTCCATATCGACAAGAATGGTCATGAGGCCACCGAGGTCGAGTGTTCCAGGCGTATACACCTGTAGGCGGTCGGCAATGCCAATCCTCAAGCCAGCACCTAGGATTTCAAAGAACAGGGGGACGGCGTGAGCGAGTTGCATCCTCGACATACGGTCGGCGTTCTCAAACAGGAGAAGGCTACCGGGTGGAATCTCGCCACGTTTTGCACGGTTGATGAAATCACGGAGCTTTCCTTCGTGAGCATTCTTACCCCGAAAGCTGGTCATGCCGGGGTCGGTGATCTCTTCCACCAATGTCATGTCGTAATGCTTGCAGAAAGCCTCTTGAGCCGCACGCTGACGGGCTTCGGTTGATCCGTCTGATTGGCGGTCTGTACTCCACCGCATGTATGAATAGACATTGCCTGACATTGGGTTCACCGTACATTGGTTCTTTTCAGAGAGTATAGCTGCATCTACTGCTATGCGCGGCCCAGCCATGCCTATTGGGACCTGTCGCCGGGGCTGGATTTCGAAACCAAACTGATCGCCAAGACCAACGCCGCCGATGTGCTCGAACAGCAGCTGTCCAAGCCCGGCTACGTGTGTGCGCCGATCAACCTGGGTTCCAACACCGATCCGTACCAGCCGATCGAGCGCGAGTACAAGATCACCCGGCAAACCCTCGAAGTGCTGCTGCGCTATCGGCACCCGGTGACCATCATCACCAAGGGCTCGCTGATCCTGCGCGATCTCGACCTGCTCACCGAACTGGCGCGCCAGCGGCTGGTGGCGGTGATGATCAGCCTCACCAGCCTCGACGACGAACTCAAGCGCATCCTGGAGCCGCGCACGGCGGCGCCCAAGGCGCGGTTGCGGGCGATCCGGGTGATGCGCGAGGCTGGTATCCCGGTGGGGGTGCTGTGTTCGCCGATGATCCCGATGATCAACGACAGCGAGCTGGAGAGCCTGCTCACCGAAGCCCATGCAGCCGGTGCGCAAAGTGCGGCGTATATGATGCTGCGCCTGCCGCTGGAGGTGGCGCCGCTGTTCGAGGAGTGGCTGGCGGCGCATTACCCGCAGCGCGCGGCCCATGTGATGAGCCTGGTACGCCAGGTGCGGGGTGGGGGCGTGTATGACAGTCGCTTCGGCGTGCGTATGCGCGGAGAGGGGCCGTTTGCCGATCTGCTGGCGCAGCGCTTCAGCAAGGCAATCAAGCGCCTTGGGCTCGACCGTCGGGAAGGCTTCAATCTGGATTGCACGGCGTTCTGCCCACCGGGCAGGCAGATGGCGTTGTTGTAGACTATTGGGCAAATACGCACTGTGATCGTAGAGGTGGTCGCGTTTTGACATCACTGAAACCCGCGATCTAGAGCGGTTGATTCAGTTTGAGTTAAGTTTCGACGGCTACTTTGTTCAGCGAGTGACTGACGAGTTGGCACCCGGCTTTGCGACGTTCTAAAACTATTCCATCGGCCCGGCGTCGAATTGACCTGAACCCTCCCCTGCATTAATCAAGAGGATGAATCATGAGTGACAAGGATAAACAGCCGTTGGCTGCGTCGGCTTCAGCCGCTCAAGTGGCGGAGTCCGCCGATGCAGCGCTAAAGCACATCGTTGACGGCTTTTTGCATTTCCATCACGACGTCTTCCCTCAGCAAGAAGAACTCTTCAAGAAACTCGCCACGGCCCAGAACCCTCGGGCGATGTTCATCACCTGCGCCGACTCGCGCATCGTGCCCGAGCTGATTACCCAGAGCTCGCCCGGCGACCTGTTCGTGACCCGTAACGTCGGCAACGTGGTGCCCCCCTACGGGCAGATGAACGGCGGTGTTTCCACGGCCATCGAATACGCGGTCCTTGCCCTGGGCGTGCAGCACATCATCGTGTGCGGGCACTCCGACTGCGGCGCGATGCGCGCGGTGCTCAACCCCGCGAGCCTGGAGAAGATGCCGACGGTCAAGGCCTGGCTGCGGCACGCCGAAGTCGCCAAGACCATGGTTCACGACAACTGCGACTGCGCCAATGAAGGCGAGAGCATGAAGATGCTGACCGAAGAAAACGTCATCGCCCAGTTGCAGCATTTGCGCACCCACCCGTCCGTGGCCTCGCGCATGGCCAATGGTCATTTGTTTATCCATGGCTGGATCTACAACATCGAGACCAGTGAAATCCGCGCCTACGATGCGGAAAAGGCGGCGTTTCGACCGCTGAACGGCACCGAGCCAATCCCCTCCGCGACGCCTAAAGCGCGCTTCTAACACACTTCCCTGCCGGGTAGAGCGGTGGCTGCCATGGATGCAGCCAGGCTTTGCCGCGCCCGGCGAATGCCTCGGGAGAGTCATCATGCGTGCTGCTCAATTAAAAGCTGTGTTGCCTCGGGAGCTGCTGGCCTCCGTGGTAGTGTTTCTGGTCGCCCTGCCCTTGTGCATGGGGATCGCGATCGCTTCCGGCATGCCGCCGGCCAAGGGCCTGATCACCGGCATCATCGGGGGCCTGGTGGTGGGCTGGATGGCGGGGTCGCCGTTGCAAGTCAGCGGGCCGGCGGCGGGGTTGGCGGTGTTGGTGTTCGAACTGGTGCGCCAGCACGGCATGCCGATGCTCGGGCCGATCCTGCTGCTGGCCGGCTTGCTGCAACTGCTGGCCGGGCGTTTGCGCCTGGGCTGCTGGTTCCGTGTCACGGCGCCGGCGGTGGTCTACGGCATGCTGGCGGGGATCGGCGTGCTGATTGTGCTGTCGCAGGTCCATGTGATGCTCGACGGTGCGCCCCAGCCATCAGGGCTGGATAACCTGGCGGGCTTCCCGGCCGCGTTGGCAGCGGCGGTGCCTACCCTGGGCGGCGGCCTTGGCTGGCAGGCCGGTTTGCTGGGGCTGTCGACCATGTTGGTGATGTACCTGTGGGATAAGTTCCGCCCGCAACCGCTGCGGTTTGTGCCGGGCGCCTTGTTGGGTGTGGGCCTGGCAACGCTGGCCAGCCTGGTACTGGCGTTGCAGGTCAAGCGCGTGGAGGTGCCGGAAAACCTCGCCGACGCCATCGATTGGCTGCGCCCCAGCGACTTGCTGAACCTGGCCGATCCCCAATTGTTGATCGCCGCGTTCGCCGTGGCGTTTATCGCCAGTGCCGAAACCCTGCTCTCCGCCGCCGCAGTCGACCGCATGCACAGTGGTCAGCGTTCTGACTTCGATAAGGAATTGTCCGCGCAAGGCGTGGGCAACATGCTCTGCGGCCTGGTCGGCGCCTTGCCGATGACGGGTGTGATCGTGCGCAGCTCGGCCAACGTGCAGGCCGGCGCCACCACGCGCTTGTCGGCGATGTTCCATGGCGTGTGGCTGCTGGGGTTCGTGCTGTTGCTGTCGAGCGTGCTGCAAAGCATTCCGGTGGCGAGCCTGGCGGGCGTGCTGGTGTACACCGGGATCAAGCTGGTGGACGTCAAGGCGTTCCGCGCGTTGGGCCGCTACGGGCGGATGCCGATGTTTACCTACGCGGCCACGGCGCTGGCGATCGTCTTTACCGACCTGCTGACCGGCGTGTTGGTGGGTTTCGGGCTGACGTTGCTGAAACTGGCGTTCAAGGCTTCGCGCCTGAAAATCAGCCTGATCGATTTGCCCGGCCACGGTGAAATGGAATTGCGTTTGAGCGGCGCGGCGACTTTTCTGAAAGTGCCGGCATTAACCCGGGTGCTGTCGACGGTGCCGGCGGGAAACACCCTGCATGTACCGCTGAACAACCTCAGTTACATCGACCATTCTTGCCTGGAGTTGCTGGAGGAATGGGGTCGGGCCAATGCGGCCAAGGGCGCGAAGCTGGTGATCGAGGCGCGGGGGTTGAAGCGTCGCTTGGAAGGTCGGGTGCGGACCACGACGAGGATCGGTTCGGCGCCGTTTACCAACTGACGGAACCGGATCAAAAATGCGGGAGGGGGCTTGCCCTCTCCCGCATGTGTTTAGCGTCAGGTCGAAGATTCAGGCCTGCTGATCCAGTTCCAACTCAATGCCCAACTTGCGCGACAGGCACGGCCAGCGCTTCCACGCTGCTTCCGTTGCCAGGCTTTTGAGCTGCTCGCGGTAGGCCTCGACCGATTCCAGCGCAAAGCTGTCTTCGCTGAGCATTTTATCTACTGCATGGTGTACGGCTTCGTCCAACTGGTTGGCAAAGGTTTCACCGATCAGTTGATGGGCAATCAGATTGGCCACGGTGGTGTCCGCTGGAATCAACGGTTGGCCGAAATGCGTGATATACAGGTCATTGACCTCTTCGACCAGGCGATGGGCCAGGTAGGCCTCGTCCAGCAGGCCGTCGAGACCGATATGGCCCGCCAGAATCGCGGGCGGTTGCAGGAAAAACTGCTCGGCAATCTTCAGTACCGGCTTGACCTGGCTTTCGATACCGGCCTCGCGGGCTACGTCGTTGGCGGCGTCCAGCAGGTCTGGGACGAGGTCGACGTAGGCAGTGACAAAGCGTGTCATGACGAGGTTACGATCACCCTCCGCCAGGGTAATGGCCGAATGCAGGTGCGGTAATTGTTTCTCGAGTTGCTGGGCCAGTTGGCCGGTGCTGGCTTCGTGTTGATGGGCAAGGGAAATCTGCTCGCGCAATGCGGCGGTGTTCATGAAAGCTCCAGTGAAGCAGGCGTAGGAAAAGGGAAAGGACAAGGTAGTTCGTTTATACAAGCGTCTAAGACGCATTTGTCATAATTATTTCATGGTTATGCGCCGCTGTTATATCGAATTGCCATCGTTCGTCGGATAAACGATTCCGCCCCCCGGTCTTATGGGCCCCGTCCGTCTGTTTCAGCTCATTTGCCCCTGCACATTGCGGGGTGGCAGGTGCTGTCTATACTCGGTTTTGTACGCGATTAGCTGATGACGCCAGACTGCATAAGCAGGTGAGGCTAAGCGGTTGTAAGCAGTATGGAAGCCGCTCCCTTCGACGCAGGTGCACACCGGCGGGATAACAAGAACGATAAGGGGAACCCGCAATGACGCGACATCCACATGTTTGGATGGGCCTCCTGTTGTGGTCAGTATTCGGTCAGGCGCATGCCGCCTGGACAACGAATATGGCGCCAGGGGCGACAGAAGTCAGTCACGCCGTGTTCGACCTGCACATGACCATTTTCTGGATCTGTGTAGTGATCGGCATTGTCGTATTTGGCGCGATGTTCTGGTCGATGATCCTTCACCGCCGGTCTACGGGCCAGGTGGCCGCCAAGTTCCACGAAAGCACCACCGTGGAAATCCTCTGGACCGTAGTGCCCTTGCTGATCCTGGTGGCCATGGCCATTCCGGCGACCAAGACTCTGATCAACATCTACGACAGCACGGAATCGGACATCGATATCCAGATCACCGGCTATCAGTGGAAGTGGCATTACAAATACCTCGGCCAGGATGTGGAGTTCTTCAGCAACCTGGCCACTCCCGCCGAGCAGATCCACAACAAGGCCACCAAAGGCGAACATTACCTGCTGGAAGTCGACCAGCCGCTGGTGCTGCCGGTGGGCGCCAAGGTGCGTTTTCTGGTGACCGCCGCGGACGTGATCCACTCCTGGTGGGTGCCGGCCTTTGCGGTCAAGCGCGATGCCATCCCCGGTTTCATCAACGAGGCCTGGACCCGTATCGAGAAGCCCGGCATCTACCGGGGCCAGTGCGCCGAGCTGTGCGGCAAGGACCACGGCTTCATGCCCATCGTGGTCGAGGTCAAGTCCAAGGCCGACTACGACACCTGGCTCGGCGAGCGCAAGGCTGAGGCCGCTCAGCTCAAGGAGCTGACCTCCAAGGAGTGGACGCTGGACGAACTGGTCGCCCGTGGCGACAAGGTCTACCACACCAGCTGTGTGGCCTGTCACCAGGCCGAAGGCCAGGGCCTGCCGCCGATGTTCCCGGCACTCAAAGGCTCGCCGATCGCCACCGGAAGCAAGGAAGACCACCTGCACCGCGTCTACTTCGGCAAGCCCGGCACCGCCATGGCCGCCTTCGGCAAGCAACTCTCGGAAGTGGATATCGCCGCGGTGGTGACCTACGAGCGCAACGCCTGGGGCAACAACAAAGGCGACATGGTCACGCCCAAAGACGTGCTGGCTCTGAAACAGGCGGAAAGCAAATGACTCACTTCATTGCGAATGCGCTGAACCGCCCCGCCCACTCGTTTGCAGGAGAACGGCCATGAGCGCTGTGATCGATGACCACGGCCACGCCAGTGACCATGCCCACGGCCCCGCCAAGGGTTTGATGCGCTGGGTGCTGACCACCAACCACAAAGACATCGGCACGATGTACCTGTGGTTCGCCTTCACCATGTTCCTGCTCGGCGGCTCGTTCGCCATGGTGATCCGCGCCGAGCTGTTCCAGCCCGGCCTGCAGATCGTCGAGCCGGCGTTCTTCAATCAGATGACCACCATGCACGGCTTGATCATGGTGTTCGGCGCGGTGATGCCGGCGTTCGTCGGCCTGGCCAACTGGATGATCCCGCTGATGATCGGCGCGCCGGACATGGCCCTGCCGCGCATGAACAACTTCAGCTTCTGGTTGCTGCCGGCGGCGTTCCTGCTACTGGTCTCGACCTTGTTCACCCCGGGCGGCGGGCCGAATTTCGGCTGGACCTTCTACGCCCCGCTCTCCACCACCTACGCCCCGGAAAGCGTGACGTTCTTCATCTTCGCCATCCACCTGATGGGCATCAGTTCGATCATGGGCGCGATCAACGTGGTCGCCACCATTCTCAACCTGCGCGCACCGGGTATGACCCTGATGAAAATGCCGCTGTTCGTGTGGACCTGGCTGATCACCGCTTTCCTGCTGATCGCGGTGATGCCGGTGCTGGCCGGTTGCGTGACGATGATGCTGATGGACATCCACTTCGGCACCAGCTTCTTCAGTGCCGCCGGCGGTGGTGATCCGGTGTTGTTCCAGCATGTGTTCTGGTTCTTCGGCCATCCCGAGGTGTACATCATGATCCTGCCGGCCTTCGGCGCCGTCAGCTCGATCATCCCGACCTTTTCGCGCAAACCGCTGTTTGGCTACACCTCGATGGTCTACGCCACGGCGAGTATCGCGTTCCTGTCGTTCATCGTGTGGGCGCACCACATGTTCGTGGTCGGCATTCCGCTGGTGGGCGAGTTGTTCTTCATGTACGCCACCCTGCTGATCGCCGTCCCGACGGGGGTGAAGGTGTTCAACTGGGTCAGCACCATGTGGCAAGGCTCGCTGACGTTCGAGACGCCGATGCTGTTTGCGGTGGCGTTCGTGATCCTGTTCACCATCGGCGGTTTCTCCGGCTTGATGCTGGCCATCGCGCCGGCAGACTTCCAGTACCACGACACCTACTTCGTGGTGGCGCACTTCCATTACGTACTGGTGCCTGGCGCAATCTTCGGCATCTTCGCCTCGGCTTACTACTGGCTGCCGAAATGGACCGGCCACATGTACGACGAAACCCTGGGCAAGCTGCACTTCTGGCTGTCTTTCGTGGGCATGAACATGGCGTTCTTCCCGATGCACTTCGTCGGGTTGGCCGGCATGCCGCGTCGGGTGCCGGACTACAACCTGCAGTTCGCCGACTTCAACATGGTCTCGTCCATCGGCGCGTTCATGTTCGGTGCCACGCAGATCTTCTTCCTGTTTATCGTGATCAAGTGCATCCGCGGCGGCCCGCCCGCGCCGGCCAAGCCGTGGGACGGCGCTGAAGGCCTGGAGTGGAGCGTGCCCTCGCCCGCGCCGTACCACACCTTCACCACGCCACCGGAGGTCAAATGAACCGGCTTCCACAAATCCCCTCCCACACTGTCGGGTGATCGCCATGGCTGACTCCGTGCCACTCAAGCGCCTGGTCACCCGTCTGTTGATCCTGGTGCTGGCGATGTTCGCTTTCGGCTTTGCCCTGGTGCCGATCTACGACGTGATGTGCAAGGCGTTCGGCATCAACGGCAAGACGGCCGGGCAGTATGAGGGCGAGCAGATCGTCGATCCGTCGCGCCAGGTGCGGGTGCAGTTCCTGTCCACCAATGCCATCGACATGGTCTGGGAGTTCCATTCCAAGGCCGATGAGATCGTGGTCAACCCCGGCGCGGTCAACGAGATGCTCTTCGTGGCCTACAACCCCAGCGACAAGCCGATGACCGCCCAGGCGATCCCGAGCATTTCCCCGGCTGAAGCGGCGATGTACTTCCACAAGACCGAGTGTTTTTGCTTCACCCAGCAAGTGCTGCAACCCGGTGAGCGCATCGAAATGCCGGTGCGCTTCATTGTCGATCGCGACATGCCCAAGGATGTGAAGCATTTGACCCTGGCGTACACGCTGTTTGATATCACTGCGCGCCAACCGCCCGTGGCTGTCCATAGCGGCGGCTAGCTACTGTTTGCCCGCTCAATCAGGAGAGCGAATACATGTCGACTCATGATACGTACTACGTACCAGCGCAAAGCAAATGGCCGATAATTGCCACGGTTGGCCTGCTGATCACCGTGTATGGCCTGGGCGTGTGGTTCAACGACCTGAAGGCTGCGCGCCCGGAATCCCACGGGCCGTGGATCTTTTTCGTCGGTGGCCTGTTACTGGCCTACATGCTGTTCGGCTGGTTCGGCGCGGTGATCAAGGAAAGCCGCGCCGGGTTGTACAGCGCGCAGATGGACCGCTCGTTCCGCTGGGGCATGACCTGGTTCATCTTTTCCGAAGTGATGTTCTTTATCGCGTTCTTCGGCGCGCTGTTTTATGTGCGGCATATGTCGGCGCCGTGGTTGGCGGGCGAAGGCTCCAAAGGCATCGCGCATATGCTGTGGCCGAATTTCGAGTTTGTCTGGCCGCTGCTCAACAACCCCGATCCCACGCTGTTTCCCGCGCCCGAAGGCACCATCAGCCCGTGGGGCCTGCCGTTGGTCAACACCATCCTGCTGGTGAGTTCCAGCGTGACCATCACCATCGCCCACCATGCGCTGCGCAAAGGCCATCGCGGTGCGCTGAAGCTCTGGCTGGCGATCACGGTGCTGCTGGGCCTGGGGTTTCTTGGGTTCCAGGCCGAGGAATACATCCACGCCTACAAAGAGCTGGGCCTGACGTTGGGCTCCGGCGTGTACGGCGCGACCTTCTTCATGCTCACCGGTTTTCACGGGGCCCACGTGACCATCGGCACGATTATTTTGTTCGTGATGCTGATGCGTATCTTGCGCGGGCACTTCAATGCCGAGCACCAGTTCGGTTTCGAGGCGGCCAGTTGGTATTGGCACTTTGTGGATGTGGTCTGGATCGGCCTGTTTTTCTTCGTGTATGTGCTGTGAGGCGCGCTACCAAGGCGCATGTGACACCAGCTGGCCGCTGAAAAAGCCCCAGGCGATCAACGCCACGGTGATCACGGCCAGTACGACACGCACGGTCAAAGCGGTGACGAGGCGGTTGGAGTGGCCCTCGTCCTTGACCAGAAAGAACAAGCCACTGAACAGGCTCGCGACGGTCGCGATGAGCATCAGGGCAATGGCGGCTTTGAGCATGGTCTGGCTCCAGGGCTTATAGGGGAGGGGCGATGAAATCCAGTATAGCCAGTGCCATCCAGCGCTTTCGCCCCGGTATCGCGCCGACGTTGGTGGTGCTCGTGTTGCTGCCGCTGATGGTGGGCCTGGGGTTCTGGCAACTGTCGCGCGGCCATGAAAAACAGCTGATGGTGGACAGCTACGCCGAGCGCCGCGCCGCTGAGCCGGTGGGCAGTGCGCAACTCGACAGCATGGCTGATCCGGCCTTCCGTCGCGTGCATCTGCGCGGCCAATTCGACGGCGAGCACAGTGTGTTGCTCGACAACCGCATGCGTAATGGCAAGGCCGGCGTCGAGCTGCTGCAACCGTTTCACGACCAGGCCAGCGGCCTGTGGCTGCTGCTCAATCGCGGCTGGTTGCCCTGGCCGGATCGGCGCGCGCCGCCCGTCTTCAGCACGCCGGAACAGCCGGTGAATCTTGACGCCTGGGTGTATGTCGCGCCCGGCGAAACCTTCCAGTTGCACGCCGACCCGGCGACCACGCACTGGCCGCGCCTGCTCACCGCGCTGCATCCGGCGACGTTGTGGGCCGAGCTGGGGCGCAGCGGTTTTGCCTACGAACTGCGCGCCGAAGCCGGCCCCGGCACCTACGACACCACCTGGCCCATCGTTGCCATGGGCCCGGAAAAACACCTGGCCTATGCGGTGCAATGGTTCGCCATGGCGTTGGCGCTGCTGAGCCTTTACCTCTACCTCGGATGGCACAACGCAAAGGAGAAGCACCATGGGAGCGGCCATGAATCCACTCAACATGTCTGATGCGCCAGCGACGCCCGACCGGCGCAAAGGCCGCTGGCAGCTGATCCTGATCCTGCTGATGGTGATCGGCCCGATGGCGCTCGCCACCTTTATGTACAAGCTGCAGTTCTGGGTGCCGGACAGTCGCAGTTACCACGGCGAACTGATCGGCAACGGCCAGACCCGCGCCGATATCGGTGTGCAGGCGGACGAACAGCGCTGGCAGTTGCTCGTCACGGCGCCCAGCGCCTGCGCCGCCGAGTGCCGGCAACTGGTGTACCTGGCGCGGCAGCTGCAGATCGGCCTCGGCCGCGATGCGTCCCGGGCCAGTCATGCCCTGGCCAGTGCGCAGCCGGTCGGCGCCGATTACGAGGCCAGGCTCAAGGCCGAATACCCGCAATTGCAACGCTACCCGCTGGACCTGACGACCTTCGGCAAAGCCGCCGCCGCACCGGGCGAGGCGCAACTGTGGATCGTCGATCCCCACGGCAACCTGGTGCTGCGCTACGACACGACGGTCAAGGGCAAGGACTTGCTCAACGACCTGCGCCACCTGCTGAAACTGTCGAACATCGGATAAGGGCATCGTCATGGCCAAACCTGGATTTCGCCTCGCGCTGTTTGCCACCTTGCTGGCGCTGATTGTCGTATTGCTCGGCGCCTATACGCGCCTGACCCACGCCGGCCTGGGTTGCCCGGATTGGCCGGGCTGCTACGGCTTTATCAGCGTGCCGCAAAGCGACGCCCAGTTGGCCCATGCCGAGTTGCATTTCCCGGACACGCCGGTGGAGGCCGACAAAGGCTGGAGCGAGATGGTCCATCGTTACTTTGCCGGCACCCTGGGCCTGCTGATCGTGCTGCTGGCGGCGCGCTCGTGGCAGCATCGGCGTGACCCCGGCCAGCCGGTGAAGTTGCCGCTGTTCCTGTTGGCGGTGGTGTTCGCCCAGGCGGCGTTCGGCATGTGGACGGTGACGCTCAAGCTCTGGCCACAAGTGGTGACCGGGCATCTGTTGGGCGGCTTTGCGACCTTGAGCCTGTTGTTTCTGCTGACCCTGCGCCTGTCCGGCGTGCTGCCCGCGCTGATCGTGCCCAAGCGCCTGCAATATTGGGCCACCGCCGGCCTGGTGCTGGTGATCGGCCAGATCGCACTGGGCGGCTGGGTGAGTTCCAACTACGCGGCGGTGGCCTGTATCGATTTGCCCACCTGCCATGGCCAGTGGTGGCCGGCGGCGGACTTTGCCAATGGCTTCCACCTGACCCAGCACATCGGCCCCAATTACCTCGGCGGCCAGCTCGACAGCGACGCGCGCACGGCCATTCACCTGACCCACCGCATCGGCGCGCTGCTGGTCACCCTGGTATTGCTGGGCCTGGCCTGGCAGCTGCGCGCGGTGGGCATGACCCGGCTCGCGGGCCTGCTGCTGATCGCCCTGGCGGCACAGATCGGCCTGGGCCTGAGCAACGTGTATTTCCACCTGCCGCTGCCGGTGGCGGTCGGTCACAACGCCGGTGGCGCAGCCTTGTTGCTGACCCTGGTACTGGTCAATTACCACGCCCGTACCAGCCTGGTCCGGGTGCGCCGCCAGATGCCGTTCGGCTGGCGCTTCAGCCCGCGTAAACACGTATCGGGCCTTATCACCCTCAAAGGAGAGATGCCATGGCGACCTTGATCGGCGCGCGTCACGGCCAGGCGATCTGGCGTGACTACCTGGAGCTGACCAAGCCGAAAGTGGTGGTGCTGATGCTCATCACCTCGCTGGTGGGCATGTTCCTCGCCACCCGCGCCGGGGTGCCGTGGGCGGTGCTGATCTTCGGCAATCTGGGGATCGCCCTGTGTGCCGGTGGCGCGGCGGTGGTCAACCACGTCGTCGATCGGCGCATCGATACGCTGATGGCGCGCACGCAAAAGCGCCCGATCGCCCAGGGGCGTGTGTCGCCCGGGGCGGCGCTGGCCTTTGCTTTGTTTCTGGCTGTTGCCGGGTTGGCGCTGCTGCTGGCGTTCACCAACCCGCTGGCGGCCTGGCTGACGCTGGCTTCGTTGCTCGGTTATGCGGTGATCTACACCGGCTTTCTCAAGCGCGCGACGCCGCAGAACATCGTCATCGGTGGCCTGGCCGGCGCGGCACCGCCGCTGTTGGGCTGGGTTGCGGTCACCGGGCATGTCAGCGCCGAGCCGCTGCTGCTGGTGCTGATCATCTTCGCCTGGACCCCGCCGCACTTCTGGGCCCTGGCCATTCACCGCAAGGAGGAATACGCCAAGGCCGATATTCCGATGCTGCCGGTCACCCATGGCGAGCACTACACCAAGGTGCATATCCTGCTCTACACCTGCGTCCTGCTGGCGGTGAGCCTGATGCCCTACGTCATCCATATGAGCGGCCTGCTGTACCTCGGATCTGCGCTGGTGTTGGGCGCACGCTTTCTGCAATGGGCCTGGGTGCTGTACCGTGGCGCTCAGCCGCACGCGGCGATCAACACGTTCAAGTACTCTATCTGGTACCTGTTCCTCCTGTTTATCGCCCTGCTCGTAGACCACTACTTATTGTTGAACCTATGACCCGAACTCAAAAAACTGTCTTCATTCTGGTGGCCATTGTCGCGTTGATCATGGGCCTGACCGTCAACAAGGTGCTCTCGGGCAAGGGCCAGGGCGACCCGACCGCCTTGATCGATGCCGGCATCATCCTGCTGCCGCAAAGCCGCCAATTGCCGCCGGTGACCATGACCAACCAGGACGGCCAGCCGGTACTGGTCAACGAGTTGAAGGGCAAGTGGAGCCTGCTGTTCTTCGGCTACACCTTCTGCCCGGACATCTGCCCCACCACCCTCGCCCAACTGCGCCAGATCAAGAGCGAGTTGCCCAAAGAAGCTGTGGATAAGTTGCAGGTGATCCTGGTCAGCGTCGACCCGAACCGCGACACGCCGACTCAGCTCAAGCAATACCTGGGCTATTTCGACCCGCAATTCGAAGGCCTGACCGGCGCGAATGTGGACGATGTGCAGAAGGTGTCGAACGCGGTGAGCATCCCGTTCATTCCGGCGGACACGACCAAGCCGAACTACACGGTCGACCACAGCGGCAACCTCGCGCTGATCGGTCCGGATGGCACCCAGCGTGGGTTCATTCGTGCGCCGCTGAACAACCAGAAGCTGGTGGCGCAGTTGCCAGGGCTGTTGCAGCGCAAATAACAGGCAACACAAAACACAGGTGGGAGGGGGCTTGCTCCCGATGGCGGTGGGTCAGTCAACGTATGCATCGACTGAACTGCCGCTATCGGGGGCAAGCCCCCTCCCACATTGTTTGATCTGCGGTGTGTTGGGGAGCGAGTCGGATCAGAACGCTGGCTTGATCGCGCCTTTGTACTTCTCTTCGATGAACTTCTTCACTTCAGGCGTGTGCAGGGCTGCGACCAGCTTCTTCACGGCGTCCGAGTCTTTGTTGTCTTCGCGGGTCACCAGGATGTTCACGTAAGGCGAGTCGCTGCCTTCGATGACCAGAGCGTCCTTGGACGGGTCCAGTTTGGCTTCCAGCGCGTAGTTGGTGTTGATCAGCGCCAGGTCGACCTGGGTCAGCACGCGCGGCAATGTGGCGGCTTCCAGTTCGCGGAACTTGAGTTTTTTCGGGTTGGCGGTGATGTCCTTGATGGTCGACAGGATGTTGGTCGGGTCCTTCAGGGTGATCAGGTTGTGCTTGGCCAACAGCAACAGCGCGCGGCCGCCGTTGGTGGCGTCGTTCGGGATCACGACGTTGGCGCCGTCAGGCAGGTCGGCCAGGGTCTTGTACTTGCTGGAGTAAGCGCCCAGGGGCTCGAGGTGGACCGCGCCGACGCTCACCAGGTGTGTGCCCTTGGCTTTGTTGAACTCATCCAGGTACGGCTGGTGCTGGAAGAAGTTGGCGTCCAGGCGCTTTTCGGCCACTTGTACGTTGGGCTGCACATAGTCGGTGAAGACTTTGACCTGCAAGTCCACGCCCTCTTTGGCGAGTGCCGGCTTCACGAATTCGAGGATTTCCGCGTGGGGCACCGGCGAGGCGGCAACCGTGATGGTCTCGGCGTGGGCCGAAAACGCGGCGACGGCGGCGAAAGCAACCAGTAGTTTTTTCATCCAGCAAGCTCCTTGTTCGGGCATTTATCGGCGTATAGCCGGCAATAGCCGTTATTTTCGAGAAAAATGCACCACCAGCTTGTCGCCGACGGTTTGCAGAATTTGCACCAGGATCAACAACAGCACCACCGTGACGACCATCACATCGGTCTGGAAGCGCTGGTAGCCGAAACGGATGGCCAGGTCGCCCAGGCCGCCGGCACCGACGACGCCGGCCATGGCGGTGTAGGACACCAGTGTAATCGCCGTCACCGTAATCGCCGCGAAAATGCCGGGGCGGGCCTCAGGCAATAAAGCATGGGTGATGATCTGGCGCGTGCTGGCCCCCATGGACTGGGTGGCTTCGATGATGCCGCGGTCCACTTCACGCAGCGCGGTTTCCACCAGGCGCGCAAAGAACGGCGTTGCGCCCACGACCAGCGGCGGAATCGCACCGGCCACACCCAGCGAAGTGCCGGTGATCAGCACGGTGAACGGGATCATCACGATCAACAGGATGATGAACGGCAGCGAGCGCAGGATGTTCACGCTCAGCGACAGCAACGCGTACAGGCCTTTTTGCTCGAACAGCTGGCGCGGGCTGCACAGAAACAGCAGCACGCCCAAGGGCAAGCCGAGCAGCACGGTGAAGAACAGCGAACCGAACAGCATGGTCATGGTGTCGCCGGTGGCGAGCCAGATTTCGGACCAGTCGATATTGGCGAAGAAACTCATCAGGACTTCCATTAGCGCAGCACCTCCATGTGGACGTCGGCGGCGGTAAAGCGGGCAATGGCCGCTTCCATGTCACCGCCGGTGATGGCGAGGGTCAGTTGCCCGTAGGGGATGTCTTTGATGCGGTCGATGCGCCCGGCGAGGATGCTGTAGTCCACACCCGTTTCGCGGGCGATGTTACCCAGCAGCGGTGCGTAGGTCGCTTCGCCCTGGAACGTCAGGCGCACGATGCGGCCCGGTACGTGGGCGAAGTCATCGCGCTGCTCGCTTTCGTCGACCTGATCGGCTTCCTGGACAAAGCGCTTGGTGGTCGGGTGCTTGGGGTGCAGGAACACGTCGGCCACCGAGCCTTGCTCGACGATCACGCCGGCATCCATCACGGCCACCTGGTCGCATACGCGGCGGATCACGTCCATTTCGTGGGTGATCAGTACGATGGTGAGCTTCAACTCGCGGTTGATCTCGGCCAGCAGTTGCAACACCGAGGCGGTGGTCTGCGGGTCAAGGGCGCTGGTGGCTTCGTCGCACAGCAGGATTTTCGGCTTGGTTGCCAGGGCGCGGGCAATGCCGACGCGCTGCTTCTGGCCGCCGGACAGTTGCGCCGGGTACTTCTTGGCGTGGTCCGACAGGCCGACGCGCGCCAGCAGTTCGGCGACGCGCTGGTCGATGGCCTTGCGCGACAATTCGCCGGCCAGTGTCAGCGGCAGCGCCACGTTGTCGGCGACGGTCTTGGAGGCCAGCAGGTTGAAGTGCTGGAAAATCATCCCGACCTGCTGGCGGAAACGGCGCAGGCCGTTGGCATCCAGGGCCGTGACTTCTTCGCCATCGACGTTGATCTGGCCGCCGCTGGGTTGCTCGAGGCGATTGATCAGGCGCAACAAGGTACTTTTTCCCGCACCGGAGTGGCCAATCAGACCAAACACCTGGCCGTTCTCGACGCGCAGGTTGGTGGGGTGAAGCGCGGGGATTTCCTTACCGGCGACGCGGTAGGTTTTATGGACGTTATGAAACTCGATCACGTAGCGAACCTTGTGGGGCGCATGGAAAAGGGATCAGCGGTTAGCCGGGCGCGCATTTTAGCCTGTCCGTATAGCGGTTCTTAGCATTTATTTCGCATTCAACCAGCGATTTGGCAATAACGCGATCAAAGGTCATAAAAAAGGAACGGTGCAAATTCGTGTCAGTCACTACTTCAGCAACTCGATTTCCCGGGTGCCGTGCCTGGGGTTTTGCTCAAACGAGCCGGGGACCGCTCTGGCCACTTTGAATAAGGAGTTTTGTCTGATGAGTACCAACAAGCCAGCCATCCCGCCGAAGAGTGAACTGGCGGGCACCGATACCCTGGACCGTGGCAACACCAACGCCAAGCTGCAGGCCCTGGAGGCATTCCGTAGCGACGCGACCGGCCAGGCGCTGCGTACCAACCAAGGCGTGAAGATTTCCGATAACCAGAACACCTTGAAAGTCGGTGCCCGCGGCCCCTCGCTGCTGGAAGACTTCATCATGCGTGAAAAAATCACGCATTTTGACCATGAACGTATCCCGGAGCGCATCGTGCATGCGCGCGGTACGGGCGCGCATGGCTATTTTCAGACCTATGAGAACCATTCGGCGCTGAGCAAGGCCGGTTTCCTGCGTAACCCCGAGCATAAAACCCCGGTATTCGTGCGTTTTTCCACCGTGCAGGGCCCACGTGGTTCGGGCGATACGGTGCGCGACGTGCGCGGTTTTGCCGTGAAGTTCTTCACCGAGGAAGGCAACTTCGACCTGGTGGGCAACAACATGCCGGTATTTTTCATTCAGGATGCGATCAAGTTTCCCGACTTTGTGCATGCGGTAAAGCCTGAGCCGCACAATGAAATGCCTACCGGAGGCTCGGCCCACGATACGTTCTGGGATTTTGTCTCGCTGCAGCCGGAATCGGCGCACATGGTGATCTGGGCCATGTCTGACCGGGCTATTCCGAAAAGCCTGCGTGCCATGCAGGGGTTCGGTATTCACACCTTTCGCTTGATCAATACCGAAGGTAAATCGAGCTTCGTGAAATTCCACTGGCATCCAACAGTCGGCACCTGTTCCCTGGTGTGGGACGAAGCGCAAAAGCTTGCCGGTAAAGATACCGATTACCACCGTCGCGACCTGTGGGAAGCGATTGAGGGCGGTGACTACCCTGAGTGGGAGTTGGGTGTACAGATCGTTGCGCAAGAAGACGAGCATAAGTTCGACTTCGACCTGCTCGATCCGACCAAGATCATCCCCGAAGAGTTGGTGCCGATTACGCCGCTGGGCAAGATGGTGCTTAACCGCAACCCCGACAACTTCTTTGCCGAAGTCGAGCAAGTCGCCTTTTGCCCTGGCCATATCGTGCCGGGTATCGACTTCACCAACGACCCGCTACTGCAAGGCCGCCTGTTTTCCTACACGGATACCCAGATCAGCCGACTCGGTGGGCCGAACTTTCATGAGCTGCCGATCAATCGGCCTATAGTGCCTTTCCATAATGGTCAGCGGGATGCCCAGCATCGCACTGTGATCGATAAGGGCCGGGCTGCGTATGAGCCGAATTCGATCGATGGCGGTTGGCCGAAAGAAACGCCGCCCGCGGCTCAGGAGGGTGGTTTCGAAACCTATTACGAGCGCGTCGATGCCAACAAGGTGCGCGAGCGCAGTGAGTCGTTTGGCGATCACTTCTCCCAGGCCACGCTGTTTTTTAACAGCATGAGCCACCATGAGAAAGAGCACATCATTGCGGCCTACAGTTTTGAGTTGGGCAAGGTGGAGCGCGAGGTTATCCGTGCCCGTCAGGTCAATGAGATTTTGGCCAACATCGACCTGGAACTGGCCAGGCGCGTTGCACAGAACCTGGGCCTGCCCGCACCGACCAAAGGCACGGTGCCGCCGCGCAAGGCGTCGGTGAAAGCGTCGCCGGCGTTGAGCCAGGTGAACCTGCTGTCGGGCGATATCAAAACGCGCAAAGTGGCGATTCTGGCGGCCGATGGTGTCGACGGCGCGGCAATTGCCGCATTGAAGAAAGCGCTGCAAGCCGAGGGCGCACACGCCAAGTTGCTCGGGCCGACCTCGGCGCCGGTCACCACGGCCGATGGCAAGCATCTGGCGGTGGATGCGTCGATGGAAGGCCTGCCCTCAATTGCGTTTGATGCGGTGTTCGTGCCTGGCGGTAAGGCGTCGATCAAGGCGTTGAGTGGGGATGGCGTGGCGTTGCACTACCTGCTGGAGGCCTACAAGCACCTGAAGGCGATTGCCGTGGCCAGTGACGCGCAGCCCTTGCTCGACCTGCTCAAGCTCGAGGCGGATGCGGGGTTGATCGTGGGGGCGGATGCCAAGGCGTTCAAGGCGTTCTTTAAAGCGATTGCCCAGCATCGGGTCTGGGAGCGTGAGCCGAAGGCCAAGGCCGTTCCGGCTTAAGTCATCTGCTGGTGGTTAGATCGCCATCGGGGGCAAGTCGAATCGTCGCACCGCCCCTCCCACACTTTGAATGTATTCACCGTTCAAAATGTGGGAGGGGCTTGCCCCCGATGGCTTTATTCCGCCTTGCGCGGAATCAGCACAACCTGCGCCGGAATAGTCTTCAGGATCTGCCGGTGAATCGTCAGGTCGTAGCCCGAATCAATGCGCTTGACCCGTTTGCTCAGCAAGGTCGCCAGCCACGGGTAATCCTGGGTGCGCGGTGCCTGGATGGTCACATCGCACTGGTAATTCACCACGTCGGTGGCGATGGCATCCAGCTGATGGCGCAGCTCTTCGATGTCTGTGAGGTTCAGCGCCACGGTGGTGCTCTGCGCGGCCGGGTCGATGACCTTGGCGACGGGCTTGGTTTCGGCGGCCTTGAGGGCGGCCTCGGCTTTGTCCAGCTCGGCTTTGCGCGCGTGGGTGATGGCGCTGTTGACGCCACCGGTCAACGCCGGAGCCTTGGGCATCAATGCGCGGGCGCGGCTGAGGGCGGTAGCGGCGGCGTTGACATCACCTTTTTGCAACACGATCTGACTGCGTTGCAGGTAGGCTTCGGCCAGTTGACGCTGGTAAGCCTCGAGCGCCGGATCGTTGGGCGACTGGGCTTGCAGCGCGGCCAGTTGGTCTTCGGCGGTGGCCAGCTCGCTGCTGGCCAGGTTTTGCTCCAGTTGCGCGATGGCGACAGCGCGTGCGTCCGGGGCCTCGGGGGCGGCGGGCGGGGTACTTTGACAAGCGCCCAGCAGCAGGGAAAATGCGGCAAGGAGCAGATAACGGGAGGTGAACGGCTTCATTCCTGCGACTCTCTATTTGCGCAAAAAGCGAGCAAGTCTACACCCCTCGACGGGGCAGGACAAAACTCAGCAGAAACAGGGCGGCCGCCGTGACCACAATCGACGGCCCTGCCGGCGTGTCCTTGAACCAGGACAGCGCCAGGCCCCCACACACTGCCAGCATCCCCAGTACGCTGGCGCCGATCGCCATCTGTTCCGGCGAGCGGGCGTGGCGCTGGGCGGCGGCTGCGGGAATGATCAGCAGTGACGTGATCAACAATACGCCGACAATCTTCATCGCGACAGCGATCACCACGGCGATCAACAACATCAAGGTCATGCGCAGCGCGGGCACGGGCAAGCCTTCCACCGTGGCCAGTTCTTCATGCACGGTGATTGCCAGCAGCGGGCGCCACAGCGTCACCAGCAGCACCAGCACGGCTGCGCTGCCGCCGAGAATCCACGCAAGGTCCGTGGGGCTGATCGCCAGCAGGTCGCCGAACAGGTAAGCCATCAGGTCGATGCGTACTTCATGCATGAAGCTCAGCACCACCAGGCCCAGGGACAGGGTGCTGGGCGCCAGGATGCCCAGCAACGTGTCGGAGGCCAGCGGCTGGCGCTGTTGCAGGGTCACCAGCAGCACCGCCAGCAGCAGGCAGCCAACGGTCACGGCGATGGTCGGGCTCACATCCAGCAGAAAGCCCAGGGCCACGCCCAGCAATGCGGCGTGGGACAAGGTGTCGCCGAAATAGGCCATGCGCCGCCAGACCACGAACGAGCCCAGCGGGCCCGCCACCAGCGCCAGAGCCAAGCCTGCCAGCAGGGCGTAGAGCAGAAAATCAGCCATGCTTGCAGCTATCTCCATGAACGTGAGTGTGGGGTGTGGCGGGATCGTCGACCACGGCGCCATGCAGGTCATGGGCGTGGTCGTGATGGTGGTGATAAATCGCCAGGCTCTGCGCGTTCTTGCCGAACAGCTCGACGAACGCCGGATCGCCGCTGACTTGCTCCGGATGGCCGGAGCAGCACACGTGGCGGTTGAGGCACACCACTTGGTCGGTGGTGCTCATCACCAGGTGCAGGTCGTGGGAGACCATCAGCACGCCGCAGCCAAGGCGGTCGCGCAGGCGGGTGATCAAGCTGTACAACTCGGCCTGGCCGGCGACGTCGACGCCCTGCACCGGTTCGTCGAGCACCAGCAGTTCCGGCTCGCGCAACAGGGCGCGGGCCAGTAACACGCGCTGCATTTCACCGCCGGAGATGCTTTGCACCGGGCTGTCGATGACCTGTTCGGCACCGACCTCCTTGAGCGCGGCTTGCGCGCGGGCGCGGTCCACGCCCGGCACCAGGCGCAGGAAGCGCAGCACCGACAAGGGCAGCGTCGGGTCCACGAAGAGTTTTTGCGGCATATAACCGACACGCAGCTTGGGCTTGCGCCACACACTGCCGGTGTCGGGCTTGAGCAGGCCGAGTACGGCGCGCACCAGGGTGGTCTTGCCGGCGCCATTGGGGCCGATCAGCGTGACGATCTGCCCCGGTTCGACGCTCAGCGCGATGTTATCCAGCACGTTTTGCCCAGCGAACGTGACCCCGACCTGCTCCAGGCGGATTAACGCGTTGCTCATCAAGCCCCCTGGCAACCGGCGCAGAGTCCGACGACTTCGACGGTTTGCCCTTCCACCTTGAAGCCGACGTCGGCGGCGCTCTGGATGATGGCGTCGCTGATGCTGCTTTGCTCAAGCTCAATGGCGGCGTGGCACTTGCGACAGATCAGGAACTGACCCTGGTGCGCGTGTTCCGGGTGGTTGCAGCCGACGAAGGCGTTGAGTGACGCGATGCGGTGTACCAGGCCGTTGTCCAGCAGGAAATCCAGCGCGCGGTACACCGTGGGCGGCGCGGCGCGGCGACCGTCCTGCTCGCTGAGCACGCCGAGGATGTCGTAGGCGCCCAGCGGCTTGTGGCTCTGCCAGACCAGTTCCAGCACGCGCCGACGCAGGGCGGTCAGGCGCAGGCCCTGCCGTGCGCAGAGGGTGTCGGCCTCCGACAGCGCGGTATGCACGCAGTGAGAGTGGTCGTGGGGACGGCTGGCAAGCGGTGTTATAGGCATGAGCGGCGACAGATATTTGATAGAGACGTTATTATGTTACCCGTTCCTACGCCATTGAGTGGTCATCGTGTCCCGACTTTTTCCCGTTTTTGTCGTATTTGTCGCCAGTTTGCTCACCGCGGGTGCCGCTCAGGCGGAGGTCAAGGTGCTGACCAGCATCAAGCCGCTGCAGTTGATTGCCGCGGCTGTGCAGGACGGCGTGGCGGTTCCCGAGGTGTTGTTGCCGCCGGGGGCCTCGCCGCATAACTATGCGTTGCGCCCATCCGACGTGCGGCGCGTGCAGTCGGTAGACCTGCTGTATTGGATCGGCCCGGACATGGAAGGCTTCCTGCCCCGCGTCCTCAAGGGGCGCAGCCTGCCGACGGTGGCCGTGCAGGATCTTCCGGGCATGAAACTCCGTCGTTTCGCCGAAGATAGCCATTCCCACGCCGACGATGCCGACGAACATGACCACGATCATCGCCCAGGCACTTTGGACGCACATCTGTGGTTGTCGACGCTCAACGCCCGGGTGATTGCCGCACGCATGGGCGCCGACCTCAGCGCCGCGGACCCGGCCAATGCCGAGCGCTACCAGCTCAACGTGAAGGCGTTCGTGAGCCGACTGGATGCGTTGGACGCGCGCTTGAAAGCGCGGATGGCCGGCATCCACGACAAGCCTTACTTTGTGTTCCACGAAGCCTTTGATTATTTCGAAGAGGCCTACGGCCTCAAGCACGCCGGTGTGTTCAGCGTGGCCGCCGAAGTGCAGCCCGGTGCCCAGCATGTGGCGGCGATGCGTACACGTTTGCAGGAAGTCGGCAAGACCTGCGTGTTCAGTGAGCCGCCGCTGCGTCCGCGCCTGGCGGAAACGCTGGTGGCCGGTTTGCCGGTGAAATTGGCGGAGCTGGATGCGTTGGGCGGGTACACCCCGGCTTCCGCTCAAGGTTACGAACAGGTGCTGGACAAGCTGGGCAATGACTTGGCGGGCTGCCTGGAGTCGCTCTGAAAGCCCAGGCATAACGTCTGTAGGAGGGAGCAAGAAGCTCCCTCCCGCATTTTAGAGCGCGAACGGCAGCTGGATCGCGACCTGCTGGCGCTGCGCCAGCCGATGCTCGAACTCCGCCGGGTCATGAATCAACACATCCTGCCCGGCAAATGACTCCGCCGCGATCAGGCGTGACAACCAGAACCGCACGCACGCCACGCGCAACATCGTCGGCCACAACTCGGCTTCTTTCGCGGTAAACGGGCGCAACCCCGCATAAGCCCCGAGCAGTGCGCGGGCGCGCTGGCCGTCGAGTACGCCGTTGGCGTCCGAGCACCAGTCATTCAGGGCGATCGCCACGTCGTACAGCATCGGGCCCGAGCAGGCGTTGTAAAAGTCGATCAAGCCCGTCAGGTGCGTGCCTTCGAACATCGCGTTGTCGCGAAACAGATCTGCGTGAATATTCGCGCGCGGCAGGGCGAGGATCTGCGCCTTGTGGGCCTCGATCTCATCCAGTGCGTCGCGCAGCAGGCGTTGCGGCGCTGCGTCCAGGTGCGAAATCAACTGCGCGCCTTCGCTGAGCATCCAGTCCAGCCCGCGATCGGTCTTGCGCTCCAGCACCTTGTCGCCCTGGGTCGCCAGGTGCAGATGGCCAAGCAGGTCGCCGACCTGGGCGCAGTGCTGGGCATTGGCGTCCTTGATGTGCTTGCCGGCCAGGCGCGGTTGCAGCAGCGCCGGTTTGCCGGCCAATTCGCGCAGGGCCACGCCGTCGGTGGTGCGCAGGGCGTAAGGCACCGGCAAGTCGGCGTCGTGGAGCACGTCGAGCAGTTCGATGAAGAACGGCATTTCCTGCACCGGGCCGCGCTCGACCAGGGTCAGGACGAACTCACCCTGTTCCAGGCTGATGAAGAAATTGGTGTTTTCGCTACCCGCGGCGATCCCCTGGAAATCAAGCAGGCGGCCGAGCCCGTAAGGGGCAAGAAAGGTTTCCAGCTCGGGCCGAGCCAGGGGGGTGAACACAGACATGGTTAAAACTGCCAGTACGGGCGCCGCGGTGTGCGGCGCCAATTGAAGTTAAGAAATCATTTCCATTCGAAGATCTTCCATGACGGGATCAGCATATCCGGTTGGTCAGAGCGGATGAAATTCGCATCGGTTCCGTCCGCGCGCACCAGGAAATACGGTGGGAAGCCTTTCTTCGTTATCTTGATTGCGTACAGGAAACCGTTTTGACGGTACTCCTGAATGGTTCTGTCGCCCTCTGTGCGAATGGTAACTTCCGGATCACCCGAAGGCGCACTGTCGGCCGCCATGGCAACCATCGGAGCGAATGCAAACAAGCCGGTCAACAGCAGGCGATTGAATGAGCGCATGATAACCTTGTCCCTTTGTTGTCTGTGGTCCGGCTATTCTAGCGCCTGACCCGCCGAAAAGGTTGATCCTGCTCATGAGCCAAGCCCCCCTCGTCCTGGTGGACGGTTCTTCATATCTGTACCGCGCCTTCCACGCGCTGCCACCGCTGACCACTTCCAAAGGCCTGCCGACCGGTGCGGTCAAGGGCGTGTTGAACATGCTCAAGAGCCTGCGCAAGCAGTACCCGGACAGCCCGTTCGCGGTCGTGTTCGACGCCAAGGGTGGGACCTTTCGCGACGAAATGTACGCTGAATACAAGGCCAACCGCCCAAGCATGCCCGACGACATGCGCCTGCAGATCGAGCCCCTGCACCAGAGCGTGATCGCCCTGGGTTTCCCGCTGTTGTGCGTCGAAGGCGTCGAAGCCGATGACGTGATCGGCACCCTGGCCCGCAGCAGCGCAGCCGCGGACCGCCCGGTGGTGATCTCGACCGGCGACAAAGACATGGCGCAGCTGGTGGACGGGCACATTACCTTGGTCAACACCATGACCGGTAGCGCCATGGATGTGGAGGGCGTAAAGGAGAAATTTGGCGTCGCTCCGGAGCAGATTATCGACTATCTGGCGTTGATGGGCGATTCGTCCGACAACATTCCTGGCGTTCCGGGCATTGGTCCGAAGACCGCTTCTGGCTTGCTGGTGGGCGTCAATGGCGGCCTGAAAGAGCTGTATGAAAATCTGGATATTGTGCCGAGCCTGCCTATCCGTGGGGCCAAGACCCTGCCGGCCAAGCTGCAAGAGCATAAGGACATGGCATTCCTTTCCTATCAGCTGGCGACGATCAAGATCGACGTGCCGCTGGACGTGGGCCTGGATGATCTGCACCTGATCGAGCCGGATCGCGAAAAACTCCTGGAGCTGTACACCCTCCTGGAGTTCAAAAGCTGGTTCGAGGAAGTGCAGCGCGACGCCAAACGCACCGGCTTGGAGGTGGCGGCTCCGGTCGCCGAGAATGCGCCGGTCGTCAGCACCGAGCTCAAGTACGAAACCATCCTCGATCAGGCGCGTTTCGATGTGTGGCTGAAGAAGCTCGGCGAGGCCAAGCTGTTCGCCTTCGATACCGAGACCACCGGCATCGATGCGCAGCAAGCGCAGCTGGTTGGGTTGTCGTTCGCGGTGCAGCCCTATGAAGCGGCCTACATCCCGCTGACCCATTCCTACATGGGCGTGCCGGAGCAGCTGGACCGCGACACGGTGCTGCGCGCGCTCAAGCCGATCCTCGAAGACCCGAGCAAGCTCAAGGTGGGCCAGCACGCCAAGTTCGACATGAATATCCTCGCCAACTGTGCCATCGGTGGCGATCAGAATTGTGGCATCACGGTGCAGGGCATTGCCTACGACACCATGCTCGAATCCTACGTCCTCGACTCCACCGCCACGCGGCATGACATGGACAGCCTGGCTCAGAAATACCTGGGTCACACCACGGTGAGCTTCCAGGATATTGCGGGTAAAGGCGCCAAACAGCTGACCTTTGACCAGATCTCCCTCGAACAGGCCGGCCCTTACGCGGCTGAAGATGCCGACGTCACCCTGCGTCTGCACCAGACCTTGTTCGAAAAACTCCAGGCGATCCCCAGCCTGGTCAGCGTGCTGACCGATATCGAGATGCCGTTGGTGCCGGTGCTGGCGCGTATCGAGCGCCAGGGCGCGCTGGTGGATGCCAAGTTGCTCGGCGTGCAGAGTGTTGAGCTGGGCGAGAAGATGGTCGAGCTGGAGCGTGAGGCATTTGCCATCGCCGGTGAGGAATTCAACCTGGGCTCGCCCAAGCAATTGGGCGCGATCCTCTACGAAAAACTCGGCCACCCGGTTCTCAGCAAGACCGCCAAGGGCCAGGCGTCGACCGCCGAAGCGGTGCTTGCCGAACTGGCCGAGCAGGATTTCCCGCTGCCCAAGGTGCTGATGCAGTACCGCTCCATGAGCAAGCTGAAAAGCACCTACACCGACCGCTTGCCTGAGCAGATCAACCCGCGCACCGGGCGCATCCATACCTCGTATCACCAGGCGGTGGCGGCCACCGGGCGTTTGTCGTCGAGTGATCCGAACCTGCAGAACATTCCGATCCGCACCGCTGAAGGCCGGCGAATTCGTCAGGCGTTCGTCGCGCCAAAAGGCTACAAGCTGCTGGCGGCGGACTACTCGCAGATCGAGCTGCGGATCATGGCGCACCTGGCCAAGGACGAAGGCTTGCTGCACGCCTTCCGCAATGACCTGGACGTACACAAGGCCACCGCCGCCGAAGTATTTGGCGTGGAGCTGGGCGCGGTCACCACCGATCAGCGTCGCAGCGCCAAGGCGATCAACTTCGGCCTGATCTACGGCATGAGCGCGTTTGGCCTGGCCAAGCAGATCGGTGTCGATCGTAAACAGTCCCAGGCCTATATCGACCGTTATTTCGCCCGCTATCCGGGCGTGCTGGCCTATATGGAGCGCACCCGCGCCCAGGCGGCCGAGCAGGGTTATGTCGAGACGATCTTCGGTCGCCGCCTGTACCTGCCGGACATCAACGCGAAGAACCCGGCGCTGCGCAAAGGCGCCGAGCGCACGGCGATCAACGCGCCGATGCAGGGCACGGCGGCGGATATCATCAAGAAAGCCATGGTGGCGGTGGATAACTGGCTGACCGCGTCGGGCCTGGATGCCAAAGTCATCCTGCAGGTACACGATGAACTGGTGCTGGAGGTTCGCGAGGATCTGGTCGATCAAGTGCGTGAAGAGATCCGCCAGCACATGAGCCACGCGGCGACGCTGGATGTGCCGCTGCTGGTGGAAGTGGGCGTGGGTGATAACTGGGACGAAGCGCACTGATAGCGCGGTTCTGCCACCGCCGAGGGTGGTGGCAGAACGCTTTAGACCCGAAAACGCCGTCGCTTATTGCAAATAGTTTTTTGTACGTGCCGGAACTTAACTCATGAAATGCCACTCAGAGTTACTGAATGGGCGGTGAAGCCCTTCAATGCTCCTATGTTGTGTTAAGTGTTGGCAGATATCTGGACCCCGCCCTAGCGGTCCGGAGCTTGAACCCCGAACTTCCCCTCCCCATACGAAGTCCGGGGTTTTTTTTGCCTGCGCAAAAGTCACTCCGCGGTTTCTGCGCCCTTGTCGGCCAATTCCATCCAGTCGGCCAGCACGGTGTAGGCTTCTTCCAGGCCCAGGCGCTTTGGTGCCGAGAACAGCTGGATGGTGATGGTGTCACCCCAACCTTTGCGGATTTCCGCCTGCACCTTCAACAGCGTGTTCTTGGCGGCGCCATAGGTCAGTTTGTCGGCTTTGGTCAGCAGGATATGCATCGGCATGCCGCTGGCGACTGCCCAGTCGAGCATCAGCAGGTCGAAGTCGGTCATTGGATGACGGATGTCCATCATCAGGATCAAACCCTTCAAACTCTCCCGGCCACCCAGGTAAGCCTCGAGGTGACGCTGCCAGTGCAGCTTCAGCGGGATAGGTACTTTTGCATAACCGTAGCCCGGAAGGTCGACCAGACGCCGATCATCGTCTAGCTTGAAGAAGTTGAGCAGCTGCGTGCGGCCCGGGGTTTTCGAGGTGCGCGCCAGGCTGGCATGGGTCAAGGTGTTCAGGGCGCTGGATTTGCCCGCGTTGGAACGGCCGGCAAAGGCGACTTCAAAGCCCTCGTCATCGGGGCATTGGTCCACTTTGGCGGCGCTGAGCATGAACGTGGACTGTTGGCACAGGCCGAGGATGGGGTTCTTGAGTTGCATGAGATTTCCGATGTGGGCGGTGCCGAAAAAGGGTGCGGCAAGCGGTGTCGTTTCCGTTTCAGTAGCGCCAGTATATAATGCCGCAGATTTTGTGTGTGCTTTGTCCCAGCGAAGGATGAAGTTCACGGGAGTGATAGACCTTTATTGCGCATTAGAACGCAAAACGCTCCCAAACCCTGAAAAGGTCGATGTATGACCAGATGGTTGCTTGCTGTCGGTGTCTTGATGCCGCTTTACGGCGCTCAGGCTACACAGGAACCGGAAGCGGTGTACAACCGAGTTTGCGTGGCTTGCCATGCCGGCCAACTGCCGAACGCCCCGAAGCGGGGTGACCAGGTAGCCTGGGCGCCCAGACTGGCGCAAGGCATGGACACGCTGGTGCAACACGTGACCCAGGGTTTCAAGGCAATGCCGCCGCGTGGTTTGTGCATGGACTGCAGTACCGAGGATTACCAGGCCATCATTGAGTGGATGGTGAGTAAACCCGGTTAGATAACTCTTAAACCCTTAGCCGTAGTTGGATTAGCTGATGAACAAACTGATCGTGAGTCTGCTGTTGACCTTGGGCATCACCGGTGTTGCCCATGCTGCAGGCGACGCTGCTGCGGGTCAGGCGAAAGCCGCCGTGTGTGGTGCTTGCCATGGACCGGATGGTAATAGCCCGGCGCCGAACTTCCCTAAACTGGCCGGCCAGGGTGAGCGTTACCTGACCAAGCAGATGCACGACATCAAGGACGGCAAGCGCACGGTCCTGGAAATGACCGGCTTGCTGACCAACCTCAGCGATCAGGACCTGGCCGATATCGCGGCCTATTTTTCCAGCCAGAAAGGCAGTGTGGGAGCTGCTGATCCGAAGCAAGTGGCCCGTGGCGAAGAACTGTTCCGTGGCGGCAACCTCGACAAAGGCATGCCTTCCTGCATCGGTTGCCACTCGCCTAACGGCGTGGGCAACGCCGCTGCGGGCTTCCCGCATGTGGGTGGCCAGCATGCGCAGTACGTCGCCAAGCAACTGACGGACTTCCGTGAAGGTAATCGCACCAACGACGGCGATACCAAAATCATGCAGAGCATTGCCGCCAAGCTGAGCAACAAGGACATCGAAGCGGTTTCCCAATACATTCAGGGGCTGCACTGATCGAGGGCTGCGTTAACGCTCGATTAATCCGTTGATGCAAGCATAAAAAGGGCGGCCTAGGCCGCCCTTTTTTGTGGCCGGTGCCGTTACACTAACGAACTCATGCCCGCGCAGACCTGTCACAACAAAGGTCGCGTGAGGCGACTTTATTTGTCCAGGAGTAAAGCATGCGTAATCTGATCCTCAGCGCCGCTCTCGTCACCGCCAGCCTCTTCGGCATGACCGCACAAGCCGCCGACGTGCCGCTTGAAGCCGGTAAAACCTACGTGGAATTGGCCAACCCCGTGCCGGTTTCGGTGCCGGGCAAGATCGAAGTGGTGGAGCTGTTCTGGTACGGCTGCCCGCATTGCTACGCCTTCGAGCCAACCATCAACCCATGGGTTGAGAAACTGCCCAAGGACGTGAACTTCAAACGCATCCCTGCCATGTTCGGCGGCCCATGGGATGCCCACGGCCAACTGTTCCTGACCCTGGAAGCCATGGGTGTCGAGCACAAGGTTCACAACGCTGTCTTCGAGGCGATCCAGAAACAAGGCAAGCGCCTGACCAAGCCTGAGGACATGGCTGACTTCGTCGCGACCCAAGGTGTCGACAAGGACAAGTTCCTGGCCACCTTCAATTCCTTCGCCATCAAGGGCCAGATCGAAGCCGCCAAGAAACTCGCCGTGGCTTATGGCGTGCAAGGCGTTCCGACCATGATCGTCAACGGCAAGTACCGTTTCGACCTGGGCACCACCGGCGGTCCTGAAGCGACCCTCAATGTGGCCGACCAGTTGATCGCCAAAGAACGCGCCGCCAAGTAAGGGGCCTGCCATGCGTCGCTGGGGTACCGAACGCGTTGTCGGTCTGCATGACCCGCAGGTCAACGAAGCTCACCTGGAATCCACGGGCCTGCCGGCGGACAGCCGCCTGCGGCTGCTCAGCTTCAATATCCAGGTGGGTATCAGTACCGAGAAGTACCGGCACTACCTCACCCGTGGCTGGCAGCACTTGCTGCCCCACAACGGGCGGGCGGGCAACCTGCAGAAGATCGGCGACCTGTTGGGCGACTTCGACCTGGTCGCCCTGCAGGAAGCCGACGGCGGCAGCATTCGCTCCGGCTACATCAACCAGGTGGAACACCTGGCCCAGTTGGGTGCATTTCCCTACTGGTATCAGCAACTCAATCGCAACCTCGGGCGTCTGGCGCAGCACAGCAACGGCGTGCTCAGCCGCCTGAAGCCATCGGCCATCGAAGATCACCCATTGCCGGGCCCCAAGGGTCGTGGCGCGATCCTCGTGCGTTTTGGCCAAGGTCCGGAAGCCCTGGTGGTGGTGATGATGCACCTGGCGCTCGGGGGACGTACCCGCAACCTGCAGTTGGCCTACGTGCGTGAGTTGATTGGCGGCTACAAGCATCAGGTGTTGATGGGTGACATGAACACCCATGCCATCGACCTGCTGCAGAATTCCCCGTTGCGTGACCTTGGGTTGCTGGCGCCGCAAGTCGAAGCCACGTTCCCCAGCTGGCGCCCGCAACGCTGTCTTGACCACATCCTGCTCAGTCCGACCCTCACGCTTGAAAGTGTGCAGGTGCTGGCGCAGCCCATCTCCGATCACCTGCCGGTCGCGGTAGAGATTCGTCTGCCGGGTTCGCTCACGGTGGATGCATTGCCCGCGTTGAGCCCCGGCCCTCGCGGACCCCTTGCATGAGCGACGAAGCCCAGCGCTGGAAAGAGAAATACCTTAAAAGCATCGATCAACAAGACAAACTCGAACGCCGCTGGGCCGCCCGCCTCGACCTGCTGCGCCGAGGCTTGGTGCGCAGTACGTTGGCCGCTGAAGGCACCGACCGTGCGGTCGATCAATGCATGAAGGAAATGCGCGACGTGGTGCGCAGCGACGACATGGATGCCGCCCTCGCCGCATTGCTGCCGCGCCTGGAAAAAGCCGTACTGGATTCGGAGCAGCGTCGCGAAACCCGGATTGACCAGATGAGCAGCGCGCTCACGGCCCTGGTTGCGCAGTTGCAGAAACTGCCGCTGCCCCGCGAGGTGGCCCGCCCGTTGAAAACCTTCGCCAAGCAGCTGGATAGCCGCGTGGGCCAGGCGCGCGAGATCCCGCTGTTGCTCAGTGAGTTGAGCAACCTGCAAGGGCAGGCGTTGAATAACCTGGAACCGGACGGCGAAACCCCACGCCCCGGTCCCGGCCTGTTGCAGCGTCTGTTTGGCGCCAAGGAAGTTGCGAGTGAGGCGCCGACCGGCGAGCCCGCGCCGCCGCCTTCTGCGCCTTCTGCGCCCGCCGCCGCCAGGCCGGTGCCCGAACCCGTCGCCGAGGCGGCACCGCCGCCCCAGTCCGACGAGTTGGCCCAGGCCCTGCGGGCGTTCGCGCCGTTGCCGCAAGGCTCGGCCCCGCCGCCCCCGCCGCCCCCGCCGGAACCGGTGGCAGCGGCCAAGGCGGCCGAGGCCGTGAGCCCGGTCGTCGCCCCCGAAGCCGCGCCCCAGCCCACGCCGATCGCCCGGCCCGTCGAAGTGGCGGCGCCCGCCGCGCTTCCAGCTGCGGCGCCAGAACCTGGCGCCGAAAGCGCACTCGCCGCGCTTATCGAACCACCGCCGGTTCAGGTCGATGCACCGCAACAAACCGTCATCGGCAGCCTGTCACTGCCGCCGGTGCTGGACGCGCCGGACCCGGACGAGCTGCTGGCGGACGCAATCTACGCCCTGCCCGATTCGCCGGAGCCGTCCTACAGCTCCGTGGCCAAACACATTGAAGACACCTTGCTTGGCCTGCTGGAAGACCTGTCCCTGCCCGAGCGCCACCGGCCGCAGGCCGAAGCCATGCGCGAGCGCCTGGCCCATGGTTTGAACTGGTACGAACTGCTGCCGATCCTCGATGACCTGGCCACGCTGATGCTGGCGATCACCGACAGCGGCCAGCATGAGTTCGAGGCCTACCTCAAGCAGCTCAACGAACGCCTCGAAGCGTTCCAGGGCCATCTGCAGACGGCCAGTGAAGGCTATGCCGACAGTCGCTCGGCCGCCCGTGAGCTGGACACGCAAATCCGCGAACAGGTCGACGGCCTGCAAAACAGTGTGCAGGGCGCCGCCGACCTGGACAGCCTCAAGCAGGTATTGGAAAGCCACCTTGAAGGCCTGCTCGGCACCATGGACCAGCACCAGCAGCAGCGTGACCTGCGCGAGCAGGAAGTGGCGGAGCGCTTGAAAGGGCTCGCCGAACGCGTCGCCAATATGGAGCAGGAGGCCCAGGGTTATCGCGATCACCTCGAAGTACAGCGCCAGAAAGCGTTGGTCGATCCGCTTACCGGCTTGCCCAACCGTGCCGCGTGGAGCGAGCGCCTGGACCATGAGGTCAACCTCTGGCATCAGCGCGGCAACAGCCTGTCGCTGGCGATGCTGGACCTCGATCACTTCAAGCGTATCAACGACGGTTACGGGCATCTGGCCGGGGACAAAGTGCTGAAAATCATCGCCAGCGTGCTGCGCAAGCGCCTGCGCCCCGGCGACTTCATTGCGCGCTTCGGCGGCGAAGAGTTTGTGTTGCTGATGCCCGACTCATCCCTGGCGAATGCCCTCGCCGCCGGCGAAGCGCTGCGCGCGGCGATTGAAGTCTGCCCGTTCCACTTCAAGGGCGAGCCGGTGACGATCACGGTGTCGATGGGCGTGGCGCAGTTCCAGCCCGGCGAGCGCAGCGACCTGGCGCTCAAGCGCGCCGACGAGGCGTTGTACCGGGCCAAGGCAGCGGGACGTAACCGGGTGCAGGCGGCCTAAAAGATGTTCCATTTTGTAATTTGACGTTCGGGCCACAAACGGTACGTTACACTGTTGCATTATCGTCTTCAGCGTAACGTTATCCGCCATGAAATCCGTGTACTTCGCCTTTGTGTTCCTCCTGCTCAGCGGCTGCGCCAGCGGCCCGCGCCTGGATACCAGCCACCCTTCGGTCAACCATGACAACCGCGTGCAGTTCGTGGTCGTCCATTACACCTCGACCAACCTCGAACGCTCCCTGGCGCTGCTGACCCATGGTCAGGTCAGCAGCCATTACCTGATCGGCGACGACGCTTCGGGCACCATCTACAAGCTGGTGGATGAAAGCCAGCGCGCCTGGCATGCCGGGGAAAGCGAGTGGATGGGCCGCACCTGGCTGAACTCCAGCTCCATCGGGATCGAGATCGTCAACCCGGGGTTCCGCGACACGCCGACGGGCCGCGTGTGGTACCCGTATTCCGAAGCGCAGGTGAAATCCCTGGAGGTGTTGCTCAAGGACATCAGCACGCGCAACGGCATCGACCCCAGAAACATCATCGGTCACAGCGACATCGCGCCGCTGCGCAAGCTGGACCCGGGGCCGTTGTTCCCATGGAAGCGCCTGGCCGAGAAAGGCTTGGGCGTCTGGCCCGACGCGCAGGCAGTGGCACGCTTCCAGGCGCAGTACGCCACGGACCTGCCGAGCATCACTTGGTTCCAGGAAGCGTTGGCGCACCTGGGCTACCAGACGCCGCAGACCGGTGAGCTGGACGTCGCCACGCGCCATGTGCTCGCCGCGTTCCAGATGCACTTCCGCCCTGCGCTGTTCGATGGCACGCCGGATGCCGAGAGTGCCGCGATCCTGCGTGCCCTCGACCGGCGTTAATTGCTACAGCGGCAACGCCATGTAGAACTGCGTGCCCTGCCCCGGCCGCGAATACACGCCCATGCGGCCGCCGTGCAGTTGCACGATCTCCTTGCACAGCGCCAGCCCCAGGCCGGCGCCGCCTTTCTTGCGGCCCACCTGCACGAAGGGTTCGAAGATGCGCCCTTGTTGACCATAGGCGATACCTTCGCCGTTGTCCTCGACGCTGATGATCACCCGCTCGCCATGGCGTCGTGCCTGCAGACGGATCTGCCCGCCCTCGGCGGTATGGCGCAGGGCGTTGCCCAACAGGTTGTCGAGCACGCGTTCCAGTTGCGCCTGGTCGGCATACAGCCGAGGCAGGTCGGGCTGGGCTTCTACCAGCAGTTCGATGTGTTGTGCATTCGCCGGCTCGGCAAAGCGCGCCCGTGCGTGCTCCAGCAGGTCGGTGACATCGCACGGGGCCAGGGTGAGTTTTTGCATGCCGTTCTGGTAGCGCGAAAAGTTGAGCAGGTCATTGATCAACTGCATCAGGCGCTGCATTTCTTCATTGACCGTATCCAGCAGGTCCGCTTCACGGGACTCCGCGGGAAACTTCGCGCGTTCGCGGAACAAGCCGAAGGCCATGTGCATGCCGGTCACCGGCGTGCGCAATTCGTGGGAGGCGCGCAACACGAACTCGCTGCGTACCCGTTCAAAGGCGCGCTGTTCGGTGACGTCATGCAGCACCATCACGGCACCGAGGATATGCCCCTGGGTGTGGCTCACCGGCGTCAGGCTGTAGGTCAGCAGGCGCAGTTCGCCCTCGACTTCCACTTCCAGGTCGTCCGGCGCGCGCTCCAGGCTGCCGCCGCGCAGCACCAGTTGCAACTGATCGTCCATTTCCGGGCGACCCAGCGCCTCGCCCAGGCCCTGGCCGAGACGTTCCTCGTCCCAGCCCAACTGGCGCTGTGCCACTGGGTTGAGGTGCTCCAGGCGGCCTTGCCGGTCAATCATCAACAGGCCGTCGTCGATACTGTCGAGCACCGCTTGCAGGCGCTGCTGGCCGGCGAGCAACTCATCGATATTGGTTGCCTGATGCTGGCGCAAGGCTTCGGCCATGATGCCGAAGCGTCGGGTCAGTTGGTTCATTTCCGCTGCCGAAGAAATGGGCAGGGTCACTTCGAAATCGCCTTGCCCGATCTTGTCGGCGGCCTTGGCCAGTGCTTCGATCGGCCCGCCAAACCGTCGGGCGATGCCATGGGCGGTAACAAAACCGATGATCAACACCGCGAGGCCAACCAACCCCAGCAGCCCGGCGATCAACAAGGCGCGCTCGCGGGATTTATGTTCGCTGGCGCTGATGTTTTCCAAGGCCTGCTTGTGCTCGGCGATCAGGCCGTTGCGCAGGACATTGAAGGTTTCGGTGATTTTCTCTTTGCTGCCGGGCGGTGGGGACGCTTGTTGAGACTCGTCAAAAGCCGCCAGGAAGCGCTGATAGTCGGCCCGGGCCCGGCTGAAACCGCTGCTGTTCCCGTCGCGCTGTTCATGCGCAATGCCTTGGTCGAGCAGCTCGAAGTAACGCTGTTCGGACGCTTGCAGCGCCTCGGGATTGGGGCGCTGTTCGAGCATCATCATCAACTGATCGCCCAGGCTCTGGCGCAGTTTGAGTCCCAGGTCGAGGGTGATGAAGTTGCTGCGGATCGACGACTCCTGGGTCTTGGCCATCTGCATCACGCTCACCAGGCCCAGGATCAACCCCAGCAGGGCGACGGTGATCAGCGCTGAGATACTCAGGAATAACCGAGTGCGCAATGTCATCGCTAACTTCATAGGGTGCCGCTCACAGGTTGTACTGTTTGCGTTTGCGGTACAGCGTCGACGCGTCGATGCCCAGGGTGCGGGCCGCCTGATCCAGGGTGTCGCTGGTGGCAAGTACCGCGCCGATATGCGCTTTTTCCAGCTCGTCCAGGCTCAACGCTGCACCGATACGGGGGGCATTGTTGGTCGGCTGTTCGGCCATCCCGAGGTGGCTGATTTCGACTTTTTCCTGCGGGCAGATAATGCTCGCGCGCTCCACCACGTTGCGCAGCTCACGGATATTGCCCGGCCAGCGGTAGTTGAGCAGCGCTTCGCGTGCCTCATCGCTGAAGCCCCGCGCCGGTCGCGCGTATTCCTTGACGAAGCGGGCGAGGAAGCGGTCGGCCAAGGCCAGGATGTCTTCGCTGCGTTCGCGCAACGGCGGCAGGTGCAAGGTGATGACGTTGAGGCGGTACAGCAAGTCTTCGCGGAAGCGGCCGTCGCGCACCATGTCTTCGAGATTCAGGTTGGTGGCCGCGAGGATGCGTACATCGGCGCGCCGGGTGACCGGGTCGCCCACGCGCTCGTATTCCTTGTCCTGGATAAAACGCAGCAACTTGGGTTGCAGAGTGAGGGGAAAATCGCCGATCTCGTCGAGAAACAGCGTGCCGCCATCCGCCTGGTTGACCCGGCCCAAGGTGCTTTCGCTGGCGCCGGTAAAGGCTCCGCGGCTATGGCCGAACAGTTCGCTTTCCATCAGCTCCGCCGTCAGCGACGGGCAGTTGATGGTGACGCAGGATTTCTTCGAGCGCTTGCTCCAGCCATGAATGGCCCGCGCCAGCTCGCCTTTACCGGTGCCGGACTCGCCGAGGATGAGGATGTTGGCGTCAGTCCCGGCCACTTGGCGCGCAGTTTCCAGCACCGCCATCATCGCCGGGCTGTGGGAGTCGAGACCGTCTTTCGGTTGGCGCACTTCGCCTTCCAGTGCTTCCAGGCGCGCGGAGAGCTGGCGCACTTCCAGCTGTTTGGCGGTGGCCAGGCGCAGTTGGTCGGGGCTGCACGGTTTGACCAGATAATCAGCCGCGCCGGCCTGGATGGCATCCACGGCGGTGTCGACGGCGGAATGCGCGGTCACAATCACCACGCGCATCCACGGCGCCTGGATACGCATCTGCGCCAACACATCCAGGCCGTTGTCCTCGCCCAGGCGCAGGTCGAGGAAGCACAGGTCGAACACCTGGCGTTGCATCAAGGCATCGGCCTGGGCGGCGCTGTTGGCGGTGGCTACGGTGTAGCCCTCATCTTCCAGGCAATAACGGAAGGTACGAAGGATTGCGGATTCGTCGTCCACCAAAAGAATGCGGCCTTGAAGTTCCTTGGCTGATTCCATCTGTCCCGCGCTCCTTAATATGAATGATGGTGTTTAGTCCCGGAATAATCGGGCAAGTTGCATGGTTCATTCTGATCGATAAAACGCAACGTCGTGCAGCTATCTGCCTGCATTCCTACAAAGCCTGCGCCCAATGGCGTTTTCATGCCTTCTTGCCACTTCGGCAACGCACGATGGGTTTTCTATCCGTCGATCCGACCGCTGGCGATCGTGCATTTCGCACGGCGCCCAGGCGGCCATCGTGCAGGATGCTGGGCTTTGCTCCGGTCGCATATATCTAACTGATTGATTTAGTTGAATATTATTTTGTAAAAAAACTGGCATGCGCTCTGCAATAGCTCTCCTAACGAATAATCAAAATGCGGGAGAAAGCAGCATGACTCGCCCAAGCCTCAGCTCACTGCATGTATCGCCACTGCGCTTGCAACAAGGCCTGTTCGCCAGCCTGGCCTTGATGGTCACGTTGATTGGCGGCCAGCAACTGCAGCATTGGCAGCAGAGTCAGCAGCAAACCCCGCATTTCGAACGTCCGGCGATGACCCAGACCCACTTTCGTTCCATTGATAGCCGTTCCGTTGGCAGCGTTTCTGCCGATGTAACCGTTCCCCAACTGCGGATGGTTGACCAGGCGTCTGCCCTGAATGAACTGCCATCCCAGGAACGTTGGGTGTTCTAGGCAATAAAAGGTCGCTTGAGTTGAGCGATTGCACGGCAGTACCGCTGTCACCCCCTATAAAAGCGTAAGGAGAATCACCATGTTGAGTTGGGCAATCACATTTCTGATCATCGCCATTGTGGCTGCAGTCCTGGGCTTCGGTGGTATCGCGGGCACCGCCACGGGTATCGCCAAGATCCTGTTTGTGGTCTTCCTGGTGATGTTCATCGCTTCGTTCTTCTTTGGTCGTCGTGGCCGAGGCTGAATATGACCCGTTTGTCCCTCAAAACCATGGCTGCCGTCCTGCTCCTGGGCGGCAGCGGCTTGGCGATGGCCGCTCACGACGGCCAGAGCCGCGCCAACGAATTGCTCGGCGCGGACCCGCAGTACCGTGAAACCTGGCAAAGCGTGGTGAAGAAAGAAGAGCGCCTGCCGGAATGGGTCATGAACCTGTCCGGCGCCGCCGAGCAAATGAATGCCGTCGAAGAAGGTGGCGACAAGTACTTGGTCGGGCCGCTCTGCGAAACCGCAGACACCTGCCGAAACAAGCGCCTGATCGTCGCCTTCAGTTACGACAAGGAAGATGCCTACGCCATGTTGGTGGAAGTCCCGGCCGGCCTGCCGGCGGACAAATCCCCGACCCGGCACGCCGATTACCGGTTTATCGGTAAGCCGGACGCAGGCATGCAAAAGCTGCTGATGGAGCAGCTTAAGAAAGATCCGAATTGGTACTAGGTTCCGTCTGATGCATTTGTCGTCTACGGGACCGGCGTCCATAGAAAGAAGCCTGTGCGCTTCTTTCTGTTTGCATCGCTCGCCAAGGGTGATGCATGACCAGGGGGCCGGGTTGCTCTGATCCTTCGCGATCGGCGCGACCTACGGGGACAGGGAGTGCCTGCGCAAGGGCCGGGTCAGGTGAAAAGCTGCGACGCAAGTCCACACGCTCTCGAGCTTGCTGGACTTGCGGCGCGCTTATGACGTTCATCCCCGCCTCTTATGCCGCTCATAGCCGAGAGTCTTCTTTTCGCCCGAGCCCAATCATTACTGGGTATGTCGGGGCGACCATCTATCGAGAAAATTTTGCCCGCGCCATAGGACATTTCAGTCAATGTACCGCTGAAAGCACGGGCATTTTTGCCAACGCTCCCAGGTTGTCCTGAATCTCTGAGCGAGCCTGATTTGACCGGTTCACGGCATATTCACCGGGCAAAATGTCGCATTTGAACTGACCGTTCGGACAGTTATTCTTAAAAAAAGCCATGCCGATTCGGCATAGGGTAGGCGTTTACGGCATTAGACGTCGCCTCCTTGCATGGGAATAGTTGCGCCTTTTTTCGCCTGCCAGTAAGCCATTTCGGCCATGCGGCGGTGACCTTCTACGGAGGCAGATGCACACACTTTTTCGCTTCCGGGCGTTGCAGCTGGCGCATTTGCCTTAAGTTCACTTGAAGTAAGGGTAATGACATGAAGAAGGCAAAGCTAAGCCTCGCCTGGCAGATCCTCATCGGTTTGGTGCTGGGTATCGCAATCGGTGCCGTGCTCAACCATTTCAGTGCTGAAAAGGCCTGGTGGATCAGTAATGTGCTGCAGCCAGCGGGCGATATCTTTATCCGCCTGATCAAGATGATCGTGATCCCGATTGTGATTTCTTCGCTGATCGTCGGCATTGCCGGTGTCGGTGACGCGAAAAAGCTCGGGCGCATCGGTGTCAAAACCATCCTTTACTTCGAAATCGTCACCACCATCGCCATCGTGGTCGGCCTGTTGCTGGCCAACGTGTTCCACCCCGGTGCGGGCATCGACATGAGTACGCTGGGTACCGTGGACATCTCCAAGTACCAGGCGACCGCGGCGGAAGTGCAGCATGAGCATGCGTTCGTCCAGACCATCCTCAACCTGATCCCGTCGAACATCTTTGCCGCCGTCGCGCGTGGCGAGATGCTGCCGATCATCTTCTTCTCCGTGCTGTTCGGCCTGGGCCTGTCGAGCCTCAAGCCTGAGCTGCGCGAACCGTTGGTGACGATGTTCCAGGGCGTGTCCGAGAGCATGTTCAAAGTCACCCACATGATCATGAAATACGCGCCTATCGGTGTGTTCGCGCTGATCGCGGTGACCGTCGCCAACTTCGGCTTCGCTTCCCTGCTGCCACTGGCCAAGCTGGTGATTCTGGTTTACGTCGCCATCCTGTTCTTCGCCTTTGTGGTCCTGGGCCTGATCGCACGCCTGTTCGGCTTCTCGGTGATCAAGCTGATGCGTATCTTCAAGGATGAGCTGGTGCTGGCCTACTCCACCGCCAGTTCGGAAACCGTGCTGCCGCGTGTGATCGAGAAGATGGAAGCCTACGGCGCGCCGAAGGCCATCTGCAGCTTCGTGGTGCCGACCGGTTATTCGTTCAACCTCGATGGTTCGACCCTGTACCAGAGCATCGCGGCGATCTTTATCGCCCAGCTGTATGGCATTGATTTGTCGGTCGGCCAGCAACTGATGCTGGTGCTGACGCTGATGGTCACCTCCAAGGGCATCGCCGGTGTGCCGGGCGTGTCCTTCGTGGTGTTGCTGGCGACGCTGGGCAGCGTGGGCATTCCGTTGGAAGGCCTGGCGTTCATTGCCGGTGTCGACCGCGTCATGGACATGGCGCGTACCGCGCTCAACGTGATCGGCAACGCCCTGGCGGTACTGGTCATCTCCCGTTGGGAAGGCATGTACGACGATGCCAAGGGCGAGCGCTACTGGAACTCCCTGCCGCACTGGCGCACCAAGCAAGTGCTGCCGGTCGGTGAGACCAGCCGCGGCTGAGGCCAGCCTGATGCGAACAAACCCCGGGAAATCCGGGGTTTGTCGTTTCTGCCAGCCCCGCTATCATTCGCCCCATCTTTCGGGGGATTCAACTGATGCTCAATGGCCTGTGGCTTGGCTTCTTTGTCGTGGCAATGGTGTCAGCACTGGCGCAATGGCTGGTGGGCGGTAACGCTGGGATTTTTGCGGCGATGGTGGAAAGCATTTTCGCCATGGCCAAATTGTCGGTGGAGGTCATGGTGTTGCTGTTCGGCACCCTGACGTTATGGCTGGGGTTTTTGCGCATCGCCGAAAAAGCCGGGATCGTCAATTGGTTGGCCAAGGCCCTGGGCCCCCTGTTCCGCCGGCTGATGCCGGAAGTGCCGGCCGGCCACCCGGCCATCGGCCTGATCACCCTCAACTTCGCCGCCAACGGCCTGGGCCTGGACAACGCCGCCACGCCCATCGGCCTGAAAGCCATGAAGGCGTTGCAGGAACTCAACCCGATCCCCAATACCGCGAGTAACGCGCAGATTCTGTTCCTGGTGCTCAACGCGTCCTCGCTGACGCTGTTGCCGGTGACCATCTTCATGTACCGCGCCCAGCAAGGCGCGGCCGACCCGACGCTGGTGTTCCTGCCGATCCTGCTGGCCACCAGCGCGTCGACCCTGACGGGCTTGCTCTCGGTGGCGGTGATGCAGCGCCTGCGGCTGTGGGACCCGGTGGTGCTGGCCTATTTGATCCCGGGCGCACTGCTGCTGGGCGGCTTCATGGCATTGCTGGCGACCTTGTCCGCCACGGCGCTGGCCGGGCTGTCGTCGATCCTCGGCAACCTGACGCTGTTTGGCCTGATCATGCTGTTCCTGCTGGTCGGCGCGTTGCGCAAGGTGAAGGTGTACGAGGCGTTTGTCGAAGGGGCCAAAGAAGGCTTCGACGTCGCCAAGAACCTGCTGCCATACCTGGTGGCGATGCTTTGCGCGGTGGGCGTGTTGCGTGCGTCCGGCGCGCTGGACTTTGGCCTGGAAGGCATTCGTCATGTGGTGGCCTGGACCGGCCTGGACACGCGCTTCGTCGACGCGCTGCCGACCGCGATGGTCAAGCCGTTCTCCGGCAGTGCCGCACGGGCGATGTTGATCGAGACCATGCAGACCCAGGGCGTCGACAGCTTCCCGGCATTGGTGGCGGCGACGGTTCAGGGCAGTACCGAGACCACCTTCTATGTGTTGGCGGTGTATTTCGGCTCGGTGGGCATTCAGCGGGCAAGGCATGCGGTGGGTTGTGCATTGCTGGCGGAGTTTGCTGGTGTGGTGGCGGCGATTGCGGTGTGCTACTGGTTTTTCGGTTAAGGCTTGGATAGCTATCGGGAGCAAGCTCCCTCCCACATTCAACCGTATTCATCCTGGCGAAACGCGGTCAACTGTGGGAGGGAGCTTGCTCCCGATAAGGCCCTCAGCGCTTCGGTGCAGTGTTGCCCTGCGCCACCACCCAATCCACCACCTGCTTGTTCAACTGATCCCCCGCCTGCCCAAACCCGGCCACCACCGCCGGCACTTTGTTGTCGCTGACCGGCTGGCGCACTTCAAACCGGCGGCTGGCAATGATCCGCTGATCACTGCCGCGCACCAGCCGCGCATCCAGGCGGATCACCACTTCCACCGCATTGCCGCGGTATTCGCTCTGGAACGCCTGCAATTGCCCGCCCAACTCGTAGTCGGCCTGCAGGTTGGTCTCGTCGCTGCTCAGCAGTGTCACCCGGCCATCGCGCTGGAAGCCATCCATGAAGCGGTTACGCAGCAGCACCGGCGCCGGGTCGCTCCAGCGTGAGTTGGCGTAGCTGCTGATCAGATCACCCTGGGGCACCACGGCAATGCGCGAGCTGTCGAGGAACTCGCTGGTCTGCGGCTTGGTCACGCGCAGCGACCAGGCTACCGGCGCCGCTTGGGTGGTCGCCGGGGCCGAGGCCAGGCGATAGACGTCGGACGGATCGGGCTTGGGCAGGATCGAGCACGCGCTGACCAGCGCCAGGGCCACGGGGGCGATCAGTTGGTAAGCACGCTTCATGGCGTGAACTCCTTGTTCTTGTCGCTGCCCAGCAGGTAACCGCTGGGGTTGGCTTCCAGGCGGCGGGAGATGGCGCGCAGCGAACCGAGGGTTTCGCGCAGTTCGCGCACGGCCGGCGCCAGTTCGTTGAGGCCCTGCATGCCGCTGTTCACCGAGTCCTTGTTATCGGTCAGCAAGGTATTGATGGTCGCGGTGCTTTGCTCAAGGGATTTCATCGCTTGTTCGGCGCTGCCAAAGACCTGCTTGCCTTGATCGTTGAGCAGGCCGTTGGCATTGCGCATCAGCGCAGTGGTCTGCTCCAGGGCGGCACCGGCCTGCTTGCTGACCTGCATCAGTTGCTGCATCACCACCTTGATATCACCGCGCTGCTCGGCAATCGCGCCGGTGGTTTGTTCCAGGTGGTCCAGGGTGTTGCTGATGCGCTCGACATTCTGCGCGGAGAACATTTCGTTGGCGTTGTGCAGCAGCAGGTTGATGCTGGTCATCAGGTCGTTGCTGTTGGTCAGCAACCGCGCGATTGGCGATGGCGAGGCAATGATCTCCGGCAGGTTGCCGTCCTTGCCCTTGAGTTTCGGGCTTTGCGGTGTGCCACCGCTGAGCTGGATGATCGATGTGCCGGTGATGCCGGTCAGCGCCAGTTTGGCCTGGGTGTCTTCCTTGATCGGCGTCTGCCCGGAGAGGCGGATGCGCGCGAGCACGCGGCGCGGGTCTTTGGGGTCCAGGCGCAGGCTGATGACATCGCCCACCTTGATCCCGCTATACTGCACCGAGCTGCCCTGGGACAGGCCGCTGACCGCCTCGTTGAAAATCACTTCGTAATCCTGGAACGCGGTGTCGACGCTGGACTTGGCCAGCCACAGGCCGAACAGCATCGCGCCGACCACCACAATCACACTGAACAGACCGATCATCACATGATGGGCTCGGGTTTCCATGTCATACCTCGTTGAGCGGTTGAGCGGCATCCAATGCCGCGCGGCCCCGGGGGCCGTGGAAATATTCGTGAATCCAGGCGTCGTCGGTTTCCGAGACGACATCGATGGCATCGGCCACCAGCACTTTCTTCTGTGCCAGCACCGCCACGCGGTCGGTGATGGTGTACAGCGTGTCCAGGTCATGGGTGACCAGGAACACACTCAAGCCCAGCGCATCGCGCAGGGTCAGGATCAGTTGGTCGAATTGCGCGGCGCCGATCGGGTCGAGCCCGGCGGTGGGTTCGTCGAGGAACAGGATGTCCGGGTCCAGCGCCAGGGCGCGGGCCAGGGCTGCACGCTTGATCATGCCGCCGGACAGCGACGCCGGGTATTTGTCGGCCGCCGACAACGGCAACCCGGCCAGGGCCAGTTTGACCGCAGCCAGGTGCTCGGCGTCGGCGCGGCTCAGGCCGGCGTGTTCGATCAGCGGCAGCGCGACGTTCTCGGTCACCGTCAGCGAGGAAAACAGCGCGCCCTTCTGGAACAGTACGCCAAAGCGTCGTTCCACCAGGGAGCGCTCATGCTCTGGCAGGTTCGACAAGTCCTTGCCGAATACCCGCACCTCGCCTGCGCTGGGCCGGCGCAGGCCGACGATGCTGCGCAGCAGCACCGACTTGCCGCTGCCGGAACCGCCGACCACGGCGAGGATTTCGCCCTTGTACAGATCCAGGTCGAGGTTTTCATGCACGCTCTGGCTGCCAAAGCGATTGCACAGCCCACGGACTTCGATCACCGCCTCGCTGGGCGCTCGGGGTCGGCGACTCACCAGCTCATCTCCATGAAGAACAGCGCGGCGACCGCATCCAGCACGATCACCACAAAAATCGATTGCACCACGCTGGAGGTGGTATGGGCGCCGACCGACTCGGCGCTGCCGCTGACCTTGAAGCCTTCCAGGCAACCGATGGCGGCGATCAGGAAGGCGAAGAACGGCGCTTTCACCATGCCCACCAGGAAATGCTTCACGCCAATGTCCGACTGCAGCAGCGAGAGGAACATCGCCGGCGAAATATCCAGGGTCAGCGCACACACCACCCCGCCGCCGACAATCCCCGAGAGCATCGCCAGGAACGTCAGCATCGGCAGCGACACCAGCAGTGCCAGTACCCGAGGCAATACCAGCAACTCCATCGGGTCCAGGCCCAGGGTGCGGATCGCGTCGATTTCTTCGTTGGCCTTCATCGAGCCGATCTGTGCGGTAAAGGCACTGGCGGTGCGGCCGGCGATCAGGATCGCGGTGAGCAAGACGCCGAATTCCCGTAGGAAGGAGAACGCCACCAGGTCCACGGTGAAAATCGTCGCGCCAAAGCTCTTGAGTACCGTGGCGCCGAGGAATGCCACCACGGCGCCCACCAGAAACGTCAGCAAGGCGACGATGGGCGCGGCGTCGAGGCCGGTCTGTTCGATATGCGCAACCATCGGCGTCACGCGCCAGCGCTTGGGCCGGAAAATGCTGCGGGCGAAGGTTTCCAGGATCAGGCCGATAAAGCCCAGCAGTTGCTTGCTGTCCAGCCACACTGTGTCCACCGCGGCACCGATGCGCGCCAGTAACTGGATGCCGGCGGCTTCTTCCGGCGCTTTTTCCGGTACGCAGAAATCGTTCAGGGAGCGGTAGACAGTCTTGAGCAGCGCGCGGTCGGCGGCGGACAGGCTGCAATCGGTCTGCTCGGCGGATTGCTCGATGCGGTCCGGGCCCAGCAGCTCCACCAACAGTGAGGCGCCGGCTGTGTCGAGGGCACCGAGGCCATTGAGGTCGATGCGGGCACCGGCGTCGTATTGGCCGTCGAGTTTGTCCGACAGTTTTTTCAGGTTTGTGTAGTGGGCAAGCGTCCAGTCCCCCGTAATCCTGAGTAACGGGGGGCGGTGGACGTATCGAGGTGGGCTGTGCCGGCCGAGGTACGAGTGGTCATAAGCTCCGAGCTTGTCTGGCTATCCACAATGCCTACGTAATAACACGATACAGCTTACTTTGGGTTGTCCGTTTGTGCTGTGTCAGTCACTTTGAAGCGCAGCACACCGATCACCTGCCCGTCCTCGGTCAGCACCCGGACTTGCCAGCGCCCCACGGAGTCGGCCGGGAAGTTCTGCTTGTGGGTCCAGGCGCGGTAGCCTTCCTTGCGCCCGCCGTGGATATCCAGGGCGATGCGGTCGACTTCCTGGCCGTTGAATTTCCACACATGGTAGATCCGCTCATCCAGCCCGCGCGGGGCATTGATCGCGGTATAGGCATACAGCCCGCCGCTGCGCAGTTGGGCGGCGCTGACCTCTTTGAGATCGTCGCCGGGTGTGCGGTCTTGCAACTGGGTGCTGATCGCCACTTCGGTCATCCACAAGGTGGCCGGTGGAACCCAACTGCGTAGGAACCATCCGGCGCAGCCAATCGCGGCCGTGACCCCGAGCAACATCGCCCAGCCTTTGACGCTGCGCAGCGGCAGGCTTACGGCCAGGCTCGGGATCGACAGGACCATGGCCACGCCGAGGGCCAGCTTGTAACTCTCGGCGGTGGTCAGGTGCAGGATGATCGGCAGCGCGGTGAGCAGCGCGGCGAACAGGGTCAAGGTGTGCAAGGCGAGGAACAGCGAGCGTTTGGGCGCCAGCCACTTGTAGTACAGCGGGTCGGTGATCGACACCAGCGCCGCCGCGCCGAGCAGCCCGGTGAAGATCGATTGGCCGCTGTTCCAGGTGGTGGTGATGAAAAAGAACGGCAGCACGAAAAACAGACTTTCCTGGTGGATCATCTGGGTGGCGTAGCGCAGCAGCGGTTCGGGGATCTCGCGCTTGAAGAGTTTGGTGAACAGCTGGGTAAAGCTGTTTTCCAGCATCAGCCACAGCCAGCTCACCAGCATGATCACCGCGATCCAGCTGGCCATGCCCTGCTGGCGGTCCACCAGGATGAAGCTGCTCACCCCCGAGATGAAACCGCCGAGTGCAATCACCCCTGGGTAGCGCTTCATCAGTTCGAGGATGCGCTGGATGTAGTGGTTCAGGTTCGGCATTCGGCGGTCACAGTCTTTGTAGGAAAAATCCCAGACAGAATAACGTCTTAGCCCTGGGTGCGGTGCCTCATTACGCGATCCGTTTGCGATAACTGCGCACGCCGATCACTCCAATCGCGATCAGCCCGAGCACACCGGCGCCGATCCAGTTCAGCATGTCGTAGCTCAGCAGCGGTTTCTCGATGCGCCAGTAGCCCGGCTGCTTGAAGAGTTCGCGCATGGCCTGGTTGGTCTGCGCCAGGCTCACGGCCTTGATGCGTTTGACCGGGTCGCTGAAGTGGCCGTTGTCGTAGTCGCCCGAGGCGCTCCAGTAATAGTCGGCCAGCGCGCTGTTGCCCTGCACGGCCCAGGCCTGGCGTGCGATGGCGGCGTTTTGCAGGCGGGCGAATGCCGCCGGGTCGAGGCCGTCCTTGAGCAGTTGGGCCGTGAGGTCTTGCAACACCTGTTCGGCTTCGGCGAGGTTTTCCCGTTCGAGGTCGGCATTCAGGCTGAGGAAACCGACGCCGCCGAGCACTTCGCGTTCGCTCCACGGGCCGTAGGACAAAGCGTGCTTGAGGCGCAGTTGGCGATACAGCGCCCAGTCGAGGTAGTCCTTGAGCAGGTTGTAGGTTTCGTCATGCTGGTCGTCGAGTACCGGCTCGGGGAACAACCAGTGCAGTTTGGCGCCGTTGCCGACCCAGCCATGGATCAGGTCGCGGCGGTTGGCGGCGGCGTGCTGGATTTCCGGCAGGGCCAGATGCTCGGTGGGCTCGACCGGGACAAGTTGGCCATAAGTGCGTTCCAGATAGGCCGGCAGCAGTTTGTCGAGGTCGCCGACGATGATCAGCGTCATGTTGTTGGGGGCGTACCAGTTTTTGCGCAGTTGCTCCAACTGGTCGCGGGTCAACTGGCCGGCCTCGGCGCGTTCGGCGCACTTGAGGCCCAGTTCGACCGCCAATTGGTTGCTGGCGGTGTGGCCCAGGTCCTGGCGGTCCAGCAGGCGTTGCAGGTGCGAGTAATGGCCGCCGTCTTCGCGCTCGACCACCTGCTTGGCGGCATTGATATGGGCATCGGTCAGTTCGGTGCGGGTGAGGATCGCCCGCAGCAGGTCCAGGACCTTGCGCTGGTTTTGCGCGGGCGCCTCGATCACGAAGGTGGTGTCGGCGTTGCTGGTGTAGGCGTTCCACTCGCCGCCCAGGGCTTGCATGCGTTCTTCGAGGTCGCCTTCGCCGCCGCCGTCGATACCGCTGAACAACAAGTGTTCGAGCAGGTGCGGCAGTTCCTTGTCTTCGCAGCGGAAGTCATCCAGGCCCACGCCGACCACCAGGCGAATCGCCACATGCCCGCGTTCGGTGCCCGGTTTGAGCAGCAGCTGCAGGCCGTTGGGCAAGGTGTAACCCTCGACGTGCAGGCGGTCAAAGGCAAAGGCATGTGCAGAGCCCATGAGCAGGCAGGCGAGTAACAGGCGACGCATAACTGGCTTCCTGGCGAGTGAGGTCAGTGTTAACTGACTTCAGCGGCCGTCTTACGTTCAGGGCGAATGTGTGATGTCGGCAATATCTTCGGCGGACAGCGCGCCGGTGTCGGACGTTTCCAAGACTACATAAGCACTGCTGCAAAACAATGAGTTCAAGCGTTTCATGTCGGCAATCAGTTCCAAATGCAGGGAACTGGTCTCCAGGCTCTGTACGATCTTGCGTTGCAGGCGGCTGACGTGGGCATGGGCCAGGCGCCGCTCCTGGGCGCGGAAGCGGCGTTTCTCGCGCAGCAATTGGCGCGCGCTTTCCGGGTCGGCACTGAGGAATACCGACAGGCCCAGGCGCAGGTTGGCAATCAGTTGGCTGTGCAGGCCGGTGAGTTCTTCCAGGCCCACTTCGGAGAACTGGCGACGCTGGGACGTTTTCTGCTGCTGGACTTTGCGCAGCATGCGTTCGATCAGGTCGCCGGCCAGTTTCAGGTTGATCGACAGCTCGATGATCTCGGCCCAGCGGCGGTTGTCCTGTTCGCTGAGGTCTTCGCGGGGCATTTGCGCCAGGTAGAGCTTGATCGCGCTGTAGAGCGCCTCGACGTCGTCGCTGAGGCTGCGCATTTCCTGGGTGATGGCCGTCTGTTTGCCGCGCAGCACTTCGAGCATCGCGGTGAGCATGTTGTCGATCAGGTCGCCCAGGCGCAGGGTTTCCCGCACCGCGTTGGCCAGCGCCAGGCTTGGCGTGGCCAGGGCGGCGAGGTCCAGGTGGCGCGGCGTGGCCTTGCCGTTGGCCTCTTCCCGTTCGGGCAGCAACCACGCGCAGACCCGGGCCATCGGGCCGATGCTCGGCAGCAGGATCAGGCAGCGACTGACGTTGTAGAGCAGGTGGAAGCTGATGACCATGCCTTGGGCGCTGTAATCCAGGCCGTCCATCCACAACACGAGCGGGTCGAGCACCGGGATGATCAGCAACAGGCCGATCAATTTGTACAACAGGCTGCCCAGGGCCACCTGGCGTCCGGCGGCGTTCTGCATGTTGGTGCTGAGGAAGGCGAGCACGCCGCTGCCGATGTTGGCGCCGATCACCAGGCCGATGGCCACGTGCAAGCCGATCAGTCCGGCGCCGGCCAGGGTGGCGGTCAGCAGTACGGCGGCGAGGCTGGAGTAGGAAATCATCGCGAACAACGCGCCGACCAGCGCATCGAGCAGGATGTCGCCGGTCAGTGAGGCGAACAGCACCTTCACGCCCTGCGCGTGGGTAATCGGCCCGGCGGCTTCGACGATCAATTGCAGGGCGAGGATGATCAGCCCGAGGCCGATTCCGACCCGACCCAGTTGCCCGGCCCGTGTCTGCTTGCGCGAGAGGAAGAAGATCACCCCGAGAAAGATCAGCAGCGGCGACAACCAGGACAGGTCCAGGGTGAGCACCCGGGCCATCAGCGCCGTCCCGACGTCGGCGCCGAGCATGGTCGCCAGGGCAGGCATCAGCCCCATCAGTCCCTGGCCGACAAACGATGTGACCAGCATGGCGGTGGCGTTGCTGCTCTGCACCATGGCCGTCACCAGGATACCGGCGACGAACGCCAGCCAGCGCTTGGACATGTTTTGCCCGATGACGTGGCGCAGGTTGGAACCGTAGACCCGCAGGATGCCGGTACGGACGATATGCGTGCCCCAGATCAGCAGGGTCACGGCGGAAAGCAGATTGAGCAAGGTCAGCATGCTCGGCCCCCCGTGTGGGTGGGCTCCAACAGGAGCCAATGAGAATTGCCGCGTGCCGTTCTACGTCTTGTACTTAAGCTGTAGTTGGCGAAAGGGCTGTGCGCCAGCATCGCATAGCTAAAGTCGGGTTTGAAACAAAACTGTCATGAAGTCAGTTTTGTGCAGATGAAAAAATGGGGCGCGAACGCCCCATTTCAGCAGCGGATCAAGATTATTGACCCGGAATGTCCTTGCGCAGTTTCACAGGGTCCTGCTGTTTCTTCTTTTTCGCGATGGCGGTACGCATCTTGATGTTCACCGCTTCCACCGCCAGCGAGAACGCCATGGCGAAGTAGACGTAGCCTTTAGGCACATGCACGTCGAAGGATTCGGCGATCAGCACGGTACCCACCACGACCAGGAACGACAGCGCCAGCATCTTCAGCGACGGGTGCTTGTCGATGAAGTCACTGATGGTGCCGGCCGCGGCCATCATCACCAGCACCGCGACCACGATCGCCGCGATCATCACCGGTACGTGGGACACCATGCCGACGGCAGTGATCACCGAGTCCAGGGAGAACACGATGTCGATGATCGCGATCTGGATGATGGTGTAGATGAACTTGCCACCGGCGCCTTTGGGCTCTTCGTGGGTTTCGTCTTCACCTTCCAGGGCGTGGTACATCTCCTGGGAGCTTTTCCACAGCAGGAACAAACCACCGAAGAACAGGATCAGGTCGCGCCCGGAAATGCCCTGGCCGAAGACCACGAACAGGTCGTCGGTCAGGCGCATGACCCAAGTGATGGACAGCAGCAACAGGATTCGCGTGACCATGGCCAGGGCCAGGCCGAAGATCCGGGTACGTGCCTGCATATGCTTGGGCATGCGGCTGACCAGGATCGAAATCATGATGATGTTATCGATGCCCAGAACGATCTCGAGGGCCGTCAGGGTGAAGAAGGCAATCCAGATTTCCGGATTGGTCAGCCATTCCATGTGTATTCCTTTAAGCGAGTGTTAAACCGCGCCAGCTGCAGCGCCGCGCGGTGAGTCGGTACGATTATAGAGTGCTGAACAGCGGAAAAATCCCCATCAGCAACGCCGCGAACATTATGCACAGGCACACCAGCACTGCCCACTTCAGGGTGAAGCGCTGGTGATCGCCGAATTCGATACCGGCCAGGGCCACTAGCAGGTAAGTCGATGGCACCAACGGGCTGAGCAAGTGTACGGGTTGGCCGACGATGGAGGCGCGGGCCATTTCTACGGCGGTGATGCCATAGTGACTGGCGGCTTCTGCCAGCACCGGCAGTACGCCATAGTAGAACGCATCGTTGGACATGAAGAAGGTGAACGGCATGCTCACCAGCGCGGTGATCACCGCCAGGTAAGGGCCCAGGGCTTCTGGAATGACCGCCAGCAGGCTCTTGGACATGGCGTCGACCATGCCGGTGCCCGACAGGATGCCGGTGAAAATCCCTGCAGCGAAGATCAACCCCACCACGGCCAGTACGCTGCCGGCATGGGCGGCGACGCGGTCTTTCTGCTGTTGCAGGCACGGGTAGTTGACGATCATTGCGATACTGAACGCCACCATGAACAGCACCGGCAGTGGCAACAGGCCGGCGATCAACGTACACATCAGCGCCAGGGTCAGCACGCCGTTGAACCAGATCAGCTTCGGACGGCGGGCATCCGGGTATTGCGACACGCTGATTTCGCTGTGGTCGATCTCGTCGCCCTGCAGGTGCAGTTCACCCAGGCGCGCACGTTCGCGCTTGCCATACATATAAGCGATCACCAGGATCGCGACCACGCCGGCGGCCATGGCCGGGATCATCGGGACGAAGATGTCTGACGGGTCCACGTGCAGCGCACTCGCGGCGCGAGCGGTCGGGCCGCCCCAGGGCGTCATGTTCATCACGCCACCGGCGAGGATGATCAGGCCGGCCATGATCCGTGGGCTCATGCCGATGCGCTGGTACAGCGGCAGCATCGCGGCCACGCAGATCATGTAGGTGGTGGCACCGTCACCGTCGAGGGACACCACCAAGGCCAGCACGGCGGTGCCGACCGAGACTTTCAGCGGGTCGCCCTTGACCATCTTGAGGATCTTGCGCACGGCCGGGTCGAACAGGCCGGAGTCGATCATCAGGGCAAAGTAGAGGATGGCGAACATCAGCATCACGCCGGTTGGCGCGAGCTTGGTGATGCCTTCGAGCATCATCGGGCCGATCTTCGGCGCAAAACCGCCGAACAGCGCGAACAGAATCGGCACGATGATCAGGGCGATCAGCGCGGACAGGCGCTTGGTCATGATCAGGAACATGAACGTGATGACCATGGCAAAGCCAAGGAAAGTCAGCATAGGAATACTCCAGGCGTAGCGCGGCTAAGGAATGGCGAACCGGGTGGGGTCAGCGCAGAACGAGAGGCACGAGGCTTACGGGTGGAGTGGGGGCGAACAGGCGGGAACGGGCGGACATCGGGAATCACCATTGTTGTTGTTAACAGCCGGTCTGTTGCCGGCAGTGGGGGCGATCCTAGACGCGTAAGCTTTCAGCCAGCTTTCGTTGATCAAACAGGTGAGGTGGAAATGACACACGGTCTCCAGGCCTGCGCAGATCAACATGTGGGAGGGGGCTTGCTCCCACATTCAGCTGGTGTATGCGCAAACTTTCAGGGCAGTTCGAGGCCGCCCGCTGCTTTGTGCAGTTTGCGCAGATGTTCGCCAATCTGCTTGAGGTTGGCTTCGCACGCGGCAATCTCGGCGGCGCGGGACGGGTCCAGCAGCGCCCTCACCTCTTTATCCAGTTCGCCGGTCAGGGATTGCAGCTGTTTCTGGCGCTCGGCACTTTCCGATTCCAGCCGCTTGGACTCCGAAGGTTGCGGCAAGCCGTAGCCACCGCTGCCCAGCAGTTCTGCCGGGCGGCTGAGGAAGCCGCTGTTGGCGAGGATTTGTTGCAAGGTGGCGTTGGCTTTCTCCATGCCGCCGTTCTTCAGCTCGCGGGCGCCGAGGTAGCGTTGTTTGACTTCGTCCTGGGCCAGCATCAATTGTTTGCGAAAGCTTGCCTGTTCCAGCAGCAGTAATGCGGCGCTGGTGCGCAGGTCGGCCTGCTCGAACCAGTGGCGGCGCTCTTGCGCGCTCAGGGACAGCCAGTCTTCGACCTGGGTCTGTTGGATCGGCAGGCGCTTGCGCAGCACGTCGAACATCGCTTGGTAGCGCTCGCGGAACGAGTCGAAGTGATAGCCCAGGCGCAGCGCCTCGCGCTTGTCGTTCAACACGCTGGTATCGGCCAGGCCGCGCGCCTGCAGGACCTCCAGCAGCCCATTGGGCGTGATGTTGTCCAGACCGGTCAGTTTCGGGTTGGCGCTGCCGCTGCGTAACAGTTTCAGGCCTTCGACCGCGCAGTTGTTGGACAGGAAGAAGTAGTTGCCGTCGTAGCTCCAGTGCATTTCGGCCGCGTGTTCGACGGTGTCCTCGATCTCCCGGCGCGTCAGCTTCAGCGGCACCGAGGCGAGGCCGCGCAATTCGGTCTTGGTGTACTCGTCGATGACCTGGGCCAGCGGCAACACGAACAGCCGTGACGGGTACTTGCCCACCAGGCCATCCCAGCTCGACAGTTGTACGTCACCGACAAAGGCGCGGTAGGACAACACCAGATGCTGGTCCAGATCCAGCCGACAGTCCGGGCCGCGAGGGCGCCCCGGCGCGCAGATCACCAGGCGCAACATGCTGTGGCCCCAGCGACTGACCAGGTTCTGGTTGGCTTCGGCGAGCAGGTAATCGATTTCGTAGACCCGTTCCGGGTCGACATGGCCCAGGGGCGTCTTGGCGAAATCGTTGCCGGCGTTGAGGAAGGCGTAGGTCTTGGCGCAGGTGTCTTGCGCGGGCGGCGCCCAGCCAAAGTGTTCCTTGTAATAGCGGAACAGCGCGGGGCGGCGGCAGGCGTAGCTCGGGTCGAGGAGGAAATATTCCATATTGACCGCGACGAACTCCAGTGGACTGCTGGTTTCGTAGAGGTCCGGGCTGCGCGCGACCTGGCGGTTGTGCTGCTCGCGCTCACCGCGGCGGCCGACGTATTGCGGCCAGCCGGCGAGGTCGAGCAGGCGCGGGTCGTCGCTGAGGGTGAAGCGGCGGTCGTTCTGGCCACGGCATTGATCGGGCAGGCCGACCAGGCCGGTGATGCTGTTCTGGCGGCTGCAGCGGCGGATCAGCGCGCGCTCGTCGCTGGGCCACAGGCGCGCACGGTCGTAGATGTGGGTCAGTTCATGCAGCACGGTGGCGAGCATTTCCCGGCGCACGGTGCCGTGGGGGCGGTTGGTCTTGCGGGTGGCGGCGCTGCCGTCGGTCAGGCTGGCGAGCAGGTTGCGGTTGAGGTCCAGCTCGGACACCAGGGAGGCCTGGCCGTAAGCGTTGGCGGGCATCTTGTCGGTCCAGCCGACATCGATGCGCCGGTCCAACTGTTCGATGAAGCGCGGCGGCAGTGAGCGCAGCGCTTCATCGAGCAACGCCTGGCTGGCCTGCTGTTCGGCTGGGCTCAAACCTTCGGTAATGAGCCGCAGTTGCAGGCTGGCCTGGGCTGCGCCGGCACACAACAGCACAGCCCCGGCCAGGAGCCAGGCGATGAGACGCCTCACAGCGCGAGAATGGCTTCGGCGAGGGTCTGGTCGCTGGCATCACGGGCTTCCGGCACGCGGGTGCGCAGGGTGTCGAAGGCGGCTTCGAGTTGTGCGCCACGGATCTCGCCGTTGCTGGCGACGAAGCTGGCGGCGTCATCGTGGGCTTCGCGCACGATTTTGGAGTCGCGGATGGAGGTGGTGGTGTCCGAGGTGAAATCAATGGTGCGCGCGGAAGCGCGGACGATGATGTTACTGGTGGCCTTCAAGGTCTGCGCGTGGGCGACATCGGTCAACAACAGCAGGCCGAGAGCGGCGGCGATCAGCGGGCTACGCATGGAATGACTCCGAAATACAAAGATGATTATTGGACGAGAATTGCTTGCGCCAGTTCAAGGTCGCTGGCGTTAAGTTTTGGTTGGCTGCGGCGCAGACGATCCAGCGCTGATTCCAGCCGAGCCCCCCGCCATCGGCCGTCAGTGGCAATGAATGCGGCAGCGTCATCCTGGGCGGCCAGCACCCACTTTCGGTCAAACGGCGCGGAGGTCACTTTGCTGGTGGCATAAGCGCTCACCACAGTGCTCTGGGTGGACAGATCAAAGGCCGAAGCCAATGGCGACCAGCCAGCAGCAAACATCACGGGAACCAGCAATAGGCGGTATGAAAAAGCCATGGGACTCGACAACTGAAAGCGAGCGCCAAGGCTAGCGCAATGCCCGGGCGAGAGCCAGCGTCGAGGCATCCGGGAGCGGCTGGCGCGCCCTTGTTCCGACGGGTTTTCAGATGGCCAGAATGGCCTGGGCCAGTTGTGCGTCTGTCGCAGCGCTCAGTTGCGGCGCTTGCTGGCGGATCTGCGCCAGGGCGCTTTCCAGTTTGACCCCACGAATGGCGCCTTGGCTGGCGACGAAGCTGGCGGCGTCGTCACGGGCGGCGCGCACGACCTTGTTGTCACGCAGGGAGGAGGTGGCATCGGAGCTGGCATCGGAGGTGGCTTTCAATGCGCCGACGATCGAGTCGGTCGTCACGATGAGGCTGGACGCATGGGCGTTGGCGGCGAGGGCCAACAGGGCGGCGGCACTCAGCAGGCGAAGACGGGACATGGGGTTACTCCTGTAGATGAACAAATAAGGTCGCGCGCAGCGGCCACTGTGAAACGGATGTGGATGCCATTGAGCATCAGACGCCCGTTCTACACGGTTCGCCACGTGGTGACCGGATATTAAGCCGCGGCCTGTCCATTCGAAAAGCGCCTTGACTGTCTAGTCACGCCAGAACGGCTTGGACAGCTCGACATGGCGCTCGCCGGGGCTGATACCCGCGTCGGACAGCTCTCGAGGGTCGAGCTGGGCCAGTTGGTGTCGTTCTCGGGCCTGTTGCCGCCACCTGGCGAGCGTGGCGACGATGCGGCGTAACAACGTGGTGCGCGGGGTTGGTGGGTGCATGGGGAGCGCCTTACAGGGTCTTTTTTTTGGAAGACCATGTTGAGCGGATCGTTTCGACCGATACAGATACACCGGCGCTAAATTGTACTGCTCGATTGTTATAATAATCGAACTGTACTGGTTGGTTTGCAAGCTATCTGTTCGGGGCCGAAAACACCCGGGCCCAGACACAACAAAGCCCGCCTCCGGTGACCCGGGGCGGGCTTTGCTTAACGAATCAGGTTGCTGGCTGTGGACCCGGTGGGTCAGGGCCAGCGGGCGCTCATTAACGCCAGAACGGCTTGCTCAGCTCTTCGTAGCGTTGTGCTTCGCTGATACCGGCGTCAGCCAGCAGACGCGAATCCAGACGAGCCAGTTGATGGCGGCTGGAGATGCGGCGCTGCCACAGCATCAGGTTGGCGATAACGCGCAGAGGCAAGGAAGCCTGGGTGCTTACAGCTTTTTCTTCGAAGAACAGATCGGAACTGAGTGTACGTTCCATGATGACATCCTTCCGCTTGTGGCGGGATTAGGTAGTGGTTTAACTGATGCCAATGATCCTCCTCCCGCGCAAGACTCTCTAGATACAGTTCACCTGTATTGTGAGGGGCCAGTTAACTGTTTATAGCGGCTGTACTGTACGGAAATGGGGCAACTGTACCTGTCCGCACTGAAACAGTGCAAAAATGGCATTTTAGAAGAGAGGTGTGGGATATTTCGGTAGGAAAAGACCAGTACAGCAGTACAGTTTTTTCCAGAAAGGGGGATGATGCAACCGAGCTGATGAAACTGTGTGCATCAGCTCGGTTGTGTATCGATCAATCCTTGAGCATGTGCCCGGTTTCTTCCAGGTTAATGTGCCAGCTCAGGGCTTCGCGCAGGACGTGTGGGGTGTGGCCACCAATCGCGCAAGCGGCGTTGAAGTATTTGTTCAACGCATCGCGATAGTCCGGATGCACGCAGTTGTCGATGATCACCCGTGCGCGCTCCCGTGGCGCCAGGCCACGCAAGTCGGCGAGGCCCACTTCGGTCACGAGGATGTCGACGTCGTGCTCGGTGTGGTCGACGTGGCTGACCATCGGCACCACGCTGGAAATCGCCCCGGCCTTGGCAATCGACTTGGTCACGAAGATTGCCAGGTGCGCGTTACGCGCGAAGTCGCCCGAGCCGCCGATCCCGTTCATCATCCGCGTCCCGCACACGTGCGTGGAGTTGACGTTGCCGTAGATGTCGAACTCCAGCGCGGTGTTGATCGCGATGATGCCCAGGCGACGAACCACTTCGGGGTGGTTGGAAATTTCCTGCGGACGCAGCACCAGTTTGTCCTTGTAGTGCTCCAGGTTGCCGAACACGTTGCTGTTGCGCCGCTCCGACAAGGTGATCGAACTGCCGGAGGCGAAGCTCAGCTTGCCGGCGTCAATCAGGTCGAACGTCGAGTCCTGCAGCACTTCCGAATACATGGTCAGGTCTTCGAACGGCGAATCGATCAAGCCACACATCACGGCGTTGGCGATGTTGCCGATCCCGGCCTGCAGCGGGCCGAGCTTGTTGGTCATGCGGCCGGCGTCCACTTCCTGCTTGAGGAAGTTGATCAGGTGGCTGGCGATGCCTTGGGTGTCGGCGTCCGGCGGCGTCACTGTGGAAGGCGAGTCAGCCTTGTTGGTGATCACGATGGCGACGATCTTCTCCGGCGGAATCGGGATCGCGGTGCTGCCAATGCGGTCGTCGACTTTTACCAGCGGGATCGGCGTGCGCGTCGGCCGATAGGTCGGGATGTAGATGTCGTGCAGGCCTTCCAGGTTCGGGTTGTGCGCCATGTTGATCTCGACGATCACTTGCTTGGCGAAAATCGCGAAACTGGCCGAGTTGCCCACGGAAGTGGTTGGCACGATATGGCCTTGTTCGGTGATCGCAACGGCTTCGATCACGGCAATGTCAGGCAGCTTGAGCTGGTTGTTGCGCAGTTGCTCGACGGTTTCCGACAAATGCTGGTCGATGAACATCACCTCGCCGGCATTGATCGCCTTGCGCAGGGTGCTGTCGACCTGGAACGGCATGCGTCGCGACAGCACGCCGGCTTCGGTCAGTTGCTTGTCGAGATCGTTGCCCAGGCTGGCGCCGGTCATCAGGGTGATTTTCAGCGGCGACGTCTTGGCACGTTCGGCCAGAGCTTGAGGGACGGCCTTGGCTTCACCCGCACGGGTAAAGCCGCTCATCCCGACGGTCATGCCGTCCTCGATCAGTGCGGCGGCATCAGCCGCGCTCATGACCTTGTTCAACAGCGAAGGCAAGCGGATACGATCACGGTACATGGATTGTTATCTCGAGATACGGAGGCAAGGTGCGCAGTTTAGTGATTTCAAAAGTTTTCGGCCCGCTACCATGGTCGAATGCCGGGCAGCGATTTAGGGCCTTTGGTCGGTTTTCATGCTGCAATAAAAAACCCTAGCCTACTGCAGGCCAGGGTTTCGGGTATTGCGCTGGCGCAGTGTTACTCGACAGCCTTGACCATGTCTTCGATAACCTTCTTGGCGTCGCCGAAGACCATCATGGTTTTGTCCAGGTAGAACAGCTCGTTGTCCAGGCCGGCATAGCCGCTGGCCATCGAGCGCTTGTTGACGATGATGGTCTTGGCCTTGAACGCCTCGAGGATCGGCATGCCGGCAATCGGCGAGTTCGGATCGTTCTTGGCGGCCGGGTTGACCACGTCGTTCGCGCCGAGCACCAGTACTACGTCAGCCTGGCCGAATTCGGAGTTGATGTCTTCCATCTCGAACACCTGGTCGTAAGGCACTTCGGCCTCGGCCAGCAATACGTTCATGTGTCCGGGCATGCGGCCGGCCACCGGGTGGATCGCGTACTTCACGGTCACGCCACGGTGGGTCAGCTTCTCGGTCAGTTCCTTCAGCGCATGCTGTGCCCGCGCCACTGCCAGGCCATAGCCCGGCACGATGATCACGGTATCGGCGTTGGTCAGCAGGAACGTGGCGTCGTCGGCCGAGCCGGACTTCACCGGGCGCGCTTCTTTCGAGCCGGCCGCCGCACCGGCATCCGGCGCATTGCCGAAACCGCCGAGCAGCACGTTGAAGAAGGAGCGGTTCATCGCCTTGCACATGATGTAGGACAGGATCGCACCGCTGGAGCCCACCAGCGAGCCGGCGATGATCAGCATCGAGTTGTTCAGCGAGAAGCCGATCCCTGCCGCAGCCCAGCCGGAGTAGCTGTTGAGCATCGATACCACTACCGGCATGTCGGCGCCGCCGATCGGGATGATGATCAGCACGCCCAGCACGAACGCCAGGGCCAGCATCAGCGCGAAGGCAGAGAGGTTGCCGGTGAACATGAAGGTCAGGCCGAGCCCCAATGTAGTCAGGCCGAGCACCAGGTTCAGTTTGTGCTGGCCGCCGAACTGTACCGGTGCGCCTTGGAACAGGCGGAACTTGTACTTGCCCGACAGCTTGCCGAAGGCGATCACCGAACCGGAGAAGGTGATGGCGCCGATGGCGGCACCGAGGAACAGTTCCAGGCGGTTACCGGCCGGGATCGCATCGCCCAGGTGTTTGACGATGCCCAGCGATTGCGGCTCGACCACGGCGGCAATGGCGATAAACACCGCGGCCAGGCCGATCATGCTGTGCATGAAGGCGACCAGTTCCGGCATCTTGGTCATTTCCACGCGCTTGGCCATGATCGAGCCGGCGGTGCCGCCGATCAGCAGGCCCACGATCACGTAGCCGATGCCGGCAGTGGCAAGCTCAGCGCCCAGCTTATAGATGAGGCCCACGGTGGTGAGCACCGCCAGCGCCATGCCGAGCATGCCGAACAGGTTGCCGCGCCGCGAAGTGGTCGGATGCGACAGGCCTTTGAGGGCCTGGATGAAACAGATCGACGCGATCAGATAGAGCGTCGTGACAAGATTCATGCTCATTACTTCGGCGCCTCTTCTTTTACTTTCGGGGCTTTCTTCTTGAACATCTCAAGCATCCTGCGAGTCACCAGGAAGCCGCCGAACACGTTGACGGCCGCCAGGGCCACAGCCAGCGTGCCCATGGTCTTGCCCAGCGGAGTCACGGTCAGCGCAGCGGCCAGCATGGCGCCGACGATCACGATCGCCGAGATTGCGTTGGTCACCGCCATCAACGGCGTGTGCAGTGCGGGGGTAACGTTCCAGACCACGTGGTAACCGACATAAATCGCCAGCACGAAGATGATCAGGTTGTAGATACCGGGGGAGATAAGCTCTTCCATCGTCTGAATCCCTGCTTAGGCGTTTTTGCGGATGACTTGGCCGTCGCGGCACATCAGGCACGCGGCGACGATGTCGTCTTCGAGGTTGATTTCAAACTTCCCTTCCTTGTTGAAGACCAGCTTCAGGAAGTCCAGCAGGTTGCGCGCATACAGGGCCGATGCGTCGGCGGCGACGGCACCTGCCAGGTTGGTCGGGCCGCAAATGATCACGCCGTTTTCCACCACCACCTGGTCGGCGACGGTCAGCGGGCAGTTGCCGCCCTGGGCTGCGGCAAGGTCGATCACCACTGAGCCCGGCTTCATCTGGGCAACCGTGTCGGCGCTGAGCAGGGTCGGAGCCTTGCGGCCCGGGATCAGGGCGGTGGTGATGACGATGTCGGCCTGCTTGGCGCGTTCGTGGACCGCCAGGGCCTGGCGTTGCATCCAGCTGGTCGGCATCGGCCGTGCGTAACCGCCGACGCCGACGGCGCATTCACGCTCTTCGTCGGTCTCATAAGGCACGTCGACGAACTTGGCGCCGAGGGATTCGATCTGCTCCTTCACGGCCGGGCGCACGTCAGACGCTTCGATCACTGCACCCAGGCGTTTCGCCGTGGCGATGGCCTGCAGCCCCGCGACGCCAGCGCCGAGGATCAACACGCGTGCGGCTTTTACCGTACCGGCGGCAGTCATCAGCATCGGCATGAAGCGTGGGTAATGATGGGCGGCGAGCAACACGGCCTTGTAACCGGCGATGTTGGCCTGGGACGACAGCACGTCCAGGCTCTGGGCCCGCGAAGTACGCGGTGCGGCTTCGAGCGCGAAGGCCGTGATGCCCTGCTCGGCCAGCTTGGCGATGGTTTCGTTGCTGAACGGATTGAGCATGCCCACCAGCACGGTGCCGCTTTTGATCAGCGTCAGTTCGCTGTCGCTGGGGGCTACCACTTTGAGGATCAGCTCCGCGCCAAATGCATCGCTGGCGCTGCCAATGGTTGCACCTGCCGTTTCATAGGCACTGTCGACGATGCTGGCTTTAATGCCCGCCCCGCTTTGTACAGTGACCTTATGGCCCTGGCCGATCAGCTTCTTGATGGTTTCCGGGGTGGCAGCCACCCGCGTTTCACCGGTCTGGGTTTCGAGAGGAACACCAATGTGCACGTGAAATCTCCTGCATGATCTTTTTGCTTTTGATCTTATTGTAAAAAGGCCAGCGCACCGTGAGTGGCGCATCTGGGGCGGCCGATCAGCACGATCCCGCTGAAATGACAGCGGGGCGCGGCATTTTGCAGGCGAACTTTACGACCTTACAAGGGATTATGACGGGTGACGAAAAATTAACTACAAGTCACCCTGTGACTGATTGTCGCAACGTTTTGAGAAAAAACCTTTAAATACAAGTGGTTAATGGTGTGTTTTGGTTTTTCGGTAGTTTTGCAATCGCCGTTGTGAATAGCCGGGCATTGGTCGGTAATAGTCGCTACAAGCCATGAGAATCATGGCTTGTAGCCTCATTCTCGCCGAACAGGTACAGTTTGCTTAAATGCGACATATAGATATATCTGTAGGATAGTATTTTAGCTGACTACATGGTCAATAAATGGCACTTCGTCTTTAGATTACAGGGCTATAGCGCTGCGACTGATCGATCAGCCAATCCCTGAAGGCGTGCAGGGAGGCCGATTCGACTTTCCTGTCAGGAATCATCAAGTAATACGCCTTCGAACTGCTCAGTGCTTCAGGGCTCGCGATCACCAGTTGGTGCTCGTCCAGTTCGCGCTGGATGAGGAACGGTGGAATCAGCGCAATGCCCATGTCATGCATGGCTGCCTGGGACAACATCGAGAATAGCTCGTAGCGGGGGCCTGTCATGTCGCGAGGTATGTTCAGTTGTTGCGCGTTGAACCACTGGCGCCAGGCATAGGGCCGCGTGGTCTGCTGCAGCAGCGGCAGTTCCGCGATTTCCTGGGGGCTGAAGTGCGCGCGGCTGCCGAGTAAGCGCGGGCTGCACACCGGGACCGGGTTTTCTCCCATCAGCCGGTGGGATTCGGTACCGGACCAGTCGGCATCGCCGAAATAGATCGCGGCGTCGAATTCGGTGTCGGCAAACAGGAAGGGGCGCGTGCGGTTGGTGAGGTTGACCGTGACTTCCGGGTGCTGGCGCTGAAAGTCCTTGAGACGAGGGATCAGCCATTGGGTGCCAAAGGTCGGCACCACCGCCAGCTCGATGACGTTCGCGCCCTGCTGTCCCATGACGGACAAGGTGTCGCGTTCCACCGCGTCCAATTGCGTGGCGACCCGACGGCTATACGACAGGCCTGCTTCCGTCAGCTTGACCCCACGCCGCGAGCGTCGAAACAGCTCGACACTTAAAAACTCCTCGAGGCTGGCGATCTGTCGGCAAATGGCGCCCTGAGTGATGGAAAGCTCCTGCGCCGCCTTGGTAAAGCTCTCGTGGCGGGCTGCAGCTTCAAAGCTGACAAGGGCGGTGGTGCTGGGGATTTTTCTGCGCATGTACCTTGTTCTCACTTATAAGGCGCGTTTGCGCCCTTCTCGGCCGTTACGGAGTGAGAAATTAGCACAAGCCTATGCAAAAACCTCGTTTGCCCTCTGCGCTTGCCGAGCCTAGTCTGCATGCACGACTTCTGATTTCTTTGCGAGGACTTATTCATGGCTGGCAAGGCAAGCTTCAACTGGATCGATCCACTGCTGCTGGATCAACAGCTCACCGAAGAAGAGCGCATGGTGCGCGACAGTGCTGAGCAATTCGCCCAGGACAAGTTGGCGCCAAGGGTGCTCGAAGCCTTCCGCCATGAAAAGACCGACCCTGCGATCTTCCGTGAGATGGGCGAAACCGGCCTGTTGGGCGCGATGATTCCCGAGCAGTACGGCGGCAGTGGCCTGAATTACGTCAGCTACGGGTTGATTGCGCGTGAGGTCGAGCGAGTCGACTCCGGCTATCGCTCGATGATGAGTGTGCAGTCGTCACTGGTCATGGTGCCGATCAATGAGTTCGGCACCGAAGCGCAAAAACAGAAATACCTGCCGAAGCTGGCGTCGGGTGAATGGATCGGTTGCTTCGGTCTGACCGAGCCTAACCACGGTTCCGACCCGGGCGCGATGATTACCCGGGCACGCAAGGTGGATGGCGGCTACAGCCTGACCGGCGCCAAGATGTGGATCACCAACAGCCCGATCGCCGATGTGTTCGTGGTGTGGGCCAAGGACGATGCCGGCGATATCCGCGGTTTTGTCCTGGAGAAAGGCTGGAAAGGTCTGAGCGCTCCGGCGATTCACGGCAAGGTCGGCCTGCGGGCTTCCATTACCGGCGAGATCGTCATGGACAACGTGTTCGTGCCTGACGAGAACATCTTCCCGGATGTGCGTGGTTTGAAAGGCCCCTTCACCTGCCTTAACTCCGCTCGTTACGGCATCTCCTGGGGCGCGCTGGGTGCTGCCGAGTTCTGCTGGCACACTGCTCGCCAGTACACCCTTGATCGTCATCAGTTCGGTCGGCCATTGGCGGCGACCCAGCTTATCCAGAAGAAGCTCGCGGACATGCAGACCGAGATCACTCTGGCCTTGCAAGGCTGCCTGCGCCTGGGACGGATGAAGGATGAAGGCACTGCGGCGGTGGAAATTACTTCGATCATGAAGCGCAATTCCTGCGGCAAGTCGCTGGATATCGCACGCATGGCGCGGGATATGCTGGGCGGCAACGGTATCTCCGACGAGTTCGGGGTGGCGCGTCACCTGGTCAACCTGGAAGTGGTGAACACCTATGAAGGTACCCACGATGTACACGCCTTGATTCTGGGGCGCGCGCAAACCGGTCTTCAGGCGTTCTATTAATAGGAGCACGGGCATGGGCGCGCTTTCGCATCTGCGGGTACTGGATTTGTCGCGAGTACTGGCGGGCCCTTGGGCCGGGCAGATCCTCGCGGACCTTGGGGCCGAAGTGATCAAGGTCGAGCGGCCGGGCAATGGTGACGACACGCGTGCCTGGGGGCCTCCCTTCCTCAAGGACGCGTATGGCGAGAACACCAGTGAAGCGGCGTATTACTTGTCGGCCAACCGCAACAAAGAGTCGGTGACCATCGACTTCACGCAGCCGGAGGGGCAGAAGCTGGTGCGTGACCTGGCGGCCAAGTCCGACATCCTGATCGAGAACTTCAAGGTGGGCGGCCTGGCGGCGTATGGGTTGGACTATGCCTCGCTGAAGGCGGTCAACCCGGCGTTGATCTATTGCTCGATCACGGGGTTTGGCCAGACGGGGCCTTATGCGGCGCGTGCGGGCTACGACTTCATGATCCAGGGGTTGGGCGGACTCATGAGCCTGACGGGGCGGCCGGAGGGTGATGAGGGGGCGGGCCCGGTGAAAGTGGGGGTGGCGTTGACTGACATCCTTACGGGGCTCTATTCGGCGGTGGCGATCCTGGCGGCGCTGGCTCATCGCGAGCGTGATGGCGGCGGGCAACATATTGATATGGCGCTGCTGGACGTGCAGGTGGCTTGTCTGGCCAACCAGGCGATGAACTACCTGACGACAGGCGTGCCGCCAAAGCGCTTGGGCAATGCGCATCCGAATATCGTGCCTTATCAGGATTTTCCCACGGCCGATGGCGACTTCATCCTGACGGTGGGGAATGACGGGCAGTTCCGTAAGTTTGCGCAGGTGGCAGGTCAGCCGCAGTGGGCGGATGATCCGCGTTTCGCGACCAACAAGGTGCGGGTGGCCAATCGCGCGGAACTGATTCCCTTGATTCGCCAGGCGACGGTGTTCAAGACGACGGCTGAATGGGTGTCGCAACTGGAGCGAGTCGGCGTGCCGTGTGGGCCGATCAATGATCTGGCGCAGGTATTCGCGGATGCCCAGGTCAAGGCGCGCGGGCTGGCGATTGAGTTGCCCCACGCACTGGCGGGGATGGTGCCTCAGGTTGCCAGTCCTATACGGTTATCCAAGACCCCTGTGGAATACCGCAGCGCGCCTCCTTTATTGGGTGAGCATACGGTCAGGGTGTTGCAGGAAGTGCTGGGGTTGATGCCGGCGAATGTGGCTGCTTTAAAAGAAGCTGGGGTTATCTGAGTCCTCTCTTCTATATGGAGCGTCATTAAGGGCTCTATATAGAAGAAAGTTGGTTGTTTTTTAGCCAATCCTAACTATTGGATAGATAAGCGAAATTAAAGGTTGACGGCAAATCCTGGACGTCTATAATTCGCCCCACTTCCGGCGCAGTCGAAACAGAAAACTCCTTGGTAAACAAAGAGTTACGCAAGATTCGACAGCGACCTGCTTCAGTTCATCGAGGCCTGGAAGGAGTTGGTAGAGCAGGGTTGTTTGGCTCTATTAACGTTTCGATCTTCTCGGTCGAAAGCGGAGAAAAAGAGGTGTTGACAGCAGCGTGTAACGCTGTAGAATTCGCCTCCCGCTAACGAGAGATCGGAAGCGCAAGTGGTTGAAGTTACAAAGGAAACTTTGAAAACTTCTGAAAATAATCACTTGACAGCAAATGAGGCTGCTGTAGAATGCGCGCCTCGGTTGAGACGAAAGATCTTAACCAACCGCTCTTTAACAACTGAATCAAGCAATTCGTGTGGGTGCTTGTGGAGTCAGACTGATAGTCAACAAGATTATCAGCATCACAAGTTACTCCGCGAGAAATCAAAGATGTAACCAACGATTGCTGAGCCAAGTTTAGGGTTTCTTAAAAACCCAAAGATGTTTGAACTGAAGAGTTTGATCATGGCTCAGATTGAACGCTGGCGGCAGGCCTAACACATGCAAGTCGAGCGGTAGAGAGAAGCTTGCTTCTCTTGAGAGCGGCGGACGGGTGAGTAATGCCTAGGAATCTGCCTGGTAGTGGGGGATAACGTTCGGAAACGGACGCTAATACCGCATACGTCCTACGGGAGAAAGCAGGGGACCTTCGGGCCTTGCGCTATCAGATGAGCCTAGGTCGGATTAGCTAGTTGGTGAGGTAATGGCTCACCAAGGCGACGATCCGTAACTGGTCTGAGAGGATGATCAGTCACACTGGAACTGAGACACGGTCCAGACTCCTACGGGAGGCAGCAGTGGGGAATATTGGACAATGGGCGAAAGCCTGATCCAGCCATGCCGCGTGTGTGAAGAAGGTCTTCGGATTGTAAAGCACTTTAAGTTGGGAGGAAGAGCAGTTACCTAATACGTGATTGTTTTGACGTTACCGACAGAATAAGCACCGGCTAACTCTGTGCCAGCAGCCGCGGTAATACAGAGGGTGCAAGCGTTAATCGGAATTACTGGGCGTAAAGCGCGCGTAGGTGGTTAGTTAAGTTGGATGTGAAATCCCCGGGCTCAACCTGGGAACTGCATTCAAAACTGACTGACTAGAGTATGGTAGAGGGTGGTGGAATTTCCTGTGTAGCGGTGAAATGCGTAGATATAGGAAGGAACACCAGTGGCGAAGGCGACCACCTGGACTGATACTGACACTGAGGTGCGAAAGCGTGGGGAGCAAACAGGATTAGATACCCTGGTAGTCCACGCCGTAAACGATGTCAACTAGCCGTTGGGAGCCTTGAGCTCTTAGTGGCGCAGCTAACGCATTAAGTTGACCGCCTGGGGAGTACGGCCGCAAGGTTAAAACTCAAATGAATTGACGGGGGCCCGCACAAGCGGTGGAGCATGTGGTTTAATTCGAAGCAACGCGAAGAACCTTACCAGGCCTTGACATCCAATGAACTTTCTAGAGATAGATTGGTGCCTTCGGGAACATTGAGACAGGTGCTGCATGGCTGTCGTCAGCTCGTGTCGTGAGATGTTGGGTTAAGTCCCGTAACGAGCGCAACCCTTGTCCTTAGTTACCAGCACGTCATGGTGGGCACTCTAAGGAGACTGCCGGTGACAAACCGGAGGAAGGTGGGGATGACGTCAAGTCATCATGGCCCTTACGGCCTGGGCTACACACGTGCTACAATGGTCGGTACAGAGGGTTGCCAAGCCGCGAGGTGGAGCTAATCCCAGAAAACCGATCGTAGTCCGGATCGCAGTCTGCAACTCGACTGCGTGAAGTCGGAATCGCTAGTAATCGCGAATCAGAATGTCGCGGTGAATACGTTCCCGGGCCTTGTACACACCGCCCGTCACACCATGGGAGTGGGTTGCACCAGAAGTAGCTAGTCTAACCTTCGGGGGGACGGTTACCACGGTGTGATTCATGACTGGGGTGAAGTCGTAACAAGGTAGCCGTAGGGGAACCTGCGGCTGGATCACCTCCTTAATCGACGACATCAGCTGCTCCATAAGTTCCCACACGAATTGCTTGATTCATTGAAGAAGACGATAAAGAAGCAGCCCGAAATTGGGTCTGTAGCTCAGTTGGTTAGAGCGCACCCCTGATAAGGGTGAGGTCGGCAGTTCGAATCTGCCCAGACCCACCAATTTTGTGTGGGAACCTGTAGCAATACGGGGCCATAGCTCAGCTGGGAGAGCGCCTGCCTTGCACGCAGGAGGTCAACGGTTCGATCCCGTTTGGCTCCACCACTACTGCTTCTGGAAGTTGAAAGCTTAGAAATGAGCATTCCATCGTGATGATGGTGAATGTTGATTTCTAGTCTTTGATTAGATCGTTCTTTAAAAATTTGGGTATGTGATAGAAAGATAGACTGAACGTTACTTTCACTGGTAACGGATCAGGCTAAGGTAAAATTTGTGAGTTCTCTTAATTGAGAAATTCGAATTTTCGGCGAATGTCGTCTTCACAGTATAACCAGATTGCTTGGGGTTATATGGTCAAGTGAAGAAGCGCATACGGTGGATGCCTTGGCAGTCAGAGGCGATGAAAGACGTGGTAGCCTGCGAAAAGCTTCGGGGAGTCGGCAAACAGACTTTGATCCGGAGATGTCTGAATGGGGGAACCCAGCCATCATAAGATGGTTACCTTACACTGAATACATAGGTGTAAGGGGCGAACCAGGGGAACTGAAACATCTAAGTACCCTGAGGAAAAGAAATCAACCGAGATTCCCTTAGTAGTGGCGAGCGAACGGGGACTAGCCCTTAAGTGGCTTTGAGATTAGCGGAACGCTCTGGAAAGTGCGGCCATAGTGGGTGATAGCCCTGTACGCGAAAATCTCTTAGTCATGAAATCGAGTAGGACGGAGCACGAGAAACTTTGTCTGAATATGGGGGGACCATCCTCCAAGGCTAAATACTACTGACTGACCGATAGTGAACTAGTACCGTGAGGGAAAGGCGAAAAGAACCCCGGAGAGGGGAGTGAAATAGATCCTGAAACCGTATGCGTACAAGCAGTGGGAGCCTACTTTGTTAGGTGACTGCGTACCTTTTGTATAATGGGTCAGCGACTTATTTTCAGTGGCGAGCTTAACCGAATAGGGGAGGCGTAGCGAAAGCGAGTCTTAATAGGGCGTCTAGTCGCTGGGAATAGACCCGAAACCGGGCGATCTATCCATGGGCAGGTTGAAGGTTGGGTAACACTAACTGGAGGACCGAACCGACTACCGTTGAAAAGTTAGCGGATGACCTGTGGATCGGAGTGAAAGGCTAATCAAGCTCGGAGATAGCTGGTTCTCCTCGAAAGCTATTTAGGTAGCGCCTCATGTATCACTGTAGGGGGTAGAGCACTGTTTCGGCTAGGGGGTCATCCCGACTTACCAAACCGATGCAAACTCCGAATACCTACAAGTGCCGAGCATGGGAGACACACGGCGGGTGCTAACGTCCGTCGTGAAAAGGGAAACAACCCAGACCGTCAGCTAAGGTCCCAAAGTTATGGTTAAGTGGGAAACGATGTGGGAAGGCTTAGACAGCTAGGAGGTTGGCTTAGAAGCAGCCACCCTTTAAAGAAAGCGTAATAGCTCACTAGTCGAGTCGGCCTGCGCGGAAGATGTAACGGGGCTCAAACCATACACCGAAGCTACGGGTATCACGTAAGTGATGCGGTAGAGGAGCGTTCTGTAAGCCTGTGAAGGTGAGTTGAGAAGCTTGCTGGAGGTATCAGAAGTGCGAATGCTGACATGAGTAACGATAATGGGTGTGAAAAACACCCACGCCGAAAGACCAAGGTTTCCTGCGCAACGTTAATCGACGCAGGGTTAGTCGGTCCCTAAGGCGAGGCTGAAAAGCGTAGTCGATGGAAAACAGGTTAATATTCCTGTACTTCTGGTTATTGCGATGGAGGGACGGAGAAGGCTAGGCCAGCTTGGCGTTGGTTGTCCAAGTTTAAGGTGGTAGGCTGGAATCTTAGGTAAATCCGGGATTCTAAGGCCGAGAGCTGATGACGAGTCATCTTTTAGATGACGAAGTGGTTGATGCCATGCTTCCAAGAAAAGCTTCTAAGCTTCAGGTAATCAGGAACCGTACCCCAAACCGACACAGGTGGTTGGGTAGAGAATACCAAGGCGCTTGAGAGAACTCGGGTGAAGGAACTAGGCAAAATGGCACCGTAACTTCGGGAGAAGGTGCGCCGGTGAGGGTGAAGGACTTGCTCCGTAAGCTCATGCCGGTCGAAGATACCAGGCCGCTGCGACTGTTTATTAAAAACACAGCACTCTGCAAACACGAAAGTGGACGTATAGGGTGTGACGCCTGCCCGGTGCCGGAAGGTTAATTGATGGGGTTAGCTAACGCGAAGCTCTTGATCGAAGCCCCGGTAAACGGCGGCCGTAACTATAACGGTCCTAAGGTAGCGAAATTCCTTGTCGGGTAAGTTCCGACCTGCACGAATGGCGTAACGATGGCGGCGCTGTCTCCACCCGAGACTCAGTGAAATTGAAATCGCTGTGAAGATGCAGTGTATCCGCGGCTAGACGGAAAGACCCCGTGAACCTTTACTATAGCTTTGCACTGGACTTTGAATTTGCTTGTGTAGGATAGGTGGGAGGCTTTGAAGCGTGGACGCCAGTTCGCGTGGAGCCAACCTTGAAATACCACCCTGGCAACTTTGAGGTTCTAACTCAGGTCCGTTATCCGGATCGAGGACAGTGTATGGTGGGTAGTTTGACTGGGGCGGTCTCCTCCTAAAGAGTAACGGAGGAGTACGAAGGTGCGCTCAGACCGGTCGGAAATCGGTCGTAGAGTATAAAGGCAAAAGCGCGCTTGACTGCGAGACAGACACGTCGAGCAGGTACGAAAGTAGGTCTTAGTGATCCGGTGGTTCTGTATGGAAGGGCCATCGCTCAACGGATAAAAGGTACTCCGGGGATAACAGGCTGATACCGCCCAAGAGTTCATATCGACGGCGGTGTTTGGCACCTCGATGTCGGCTCATCACATCCTGGGGCTGAAGCCGGTCCCAAGGGTATGGCTGTTCGCCATTTAAAGTGGTACGCGAGCTGGGTTTAGAACGTCGTGAGACAGTTCGGTCCCTATCTGCCGTGGACGTTTGAGATTTGAGAGGGGCTGCTCCTAGTACGAGAGGACCGGAGTGGACGAACCTCTGGTGTTCCGGTTGTCACGCCAGTGGCATTGCCGGGTAGCTATGTTCGGAATAGATAACCGCTGAAAGCATCTAAGCGGGAAACTAGCCTCAAGATGAGATCTCACTGGGACCTTGAGTCCCCTGAAGGGCCGTCGAAGACTACGACGTTGATAGGTTGGGTGTGTAAGCGCTGTGAGGCGTTGAGCTAACCAATACTAATTGCCCGTGAGGCTTGACCATATAACACCCAAGCAATTTGCGAACTCGGAAGAGACCAGATTGCGGTGTGTGAAGACGAAACGAGCCGAAAGTTCGACTCTTACAAAACACCGAAAGCTATCACATACCCAATTTGCTGAAGCGAGGCCAGCTGGCCACGACTCAGTACCCGAATTTCTTGACGACCATAGAGCATTGGAACCACCTGATCCCATCCCGAACTCAGCAGTGAAACGATGCATCGCCGATGGTAGTGTGGGGTTTCCCCATGTGAGAGTAGGTCATCGTCAAGATTAAATTCCAGAACCCCTGTTTGCTCGCGCAGACAGGGGTTTTGTTTTAGTAGAAGTCCACGAATTTCACTGGAGCGTTGCCAAGGCAACGGTCTGGTACACAGAATTTCTTGACGACCATAGAGCATTGGAACCACCTGATCCCATCCCGAACTCAGCAGTGAAACGATGCATCGCCGATGGTAGTGTGGGGTTTCCCCATGTGAGAGTAGGTCATCGTCAAGATTAAATTCCGAAACCCCTGTCTGCTTGCGCAGACAGGGGTTTTGTCGTTTAAGAGGTCTGCTTTGGTCGCACATCTGCTCAGCCGACTCCCTGCATCTGATCGATGGTCATCCGTCCTGGAAAACTGCAAGACTTTGCAGTTTCGGACGCCTTGCTTGTACCGCCGGTCTGTTTCCCACTCAAAAAGAGGATCTTTCTGACAAATCCTTAAGATTCCATTTCATTTGGCCGAAAGCCTGACGAGCCATGCGTGCACCGATTTGGAGCAGATCAAGCGTCTGCCCAGGCGTTACATGGAATGTTCCACCCAGCACGCTCCCCCCCTTTGGCAAAAGAAGTCGATGAAATGAATCTAAAGTTCAGTCATAAAATTCTGTTGGCCGCGTCAGGCGTCGTGGTCTTGGCCTTCGCGTTATTCACGTTGTACAACGATTACTTACAGCGCAGCGCCATCAAACAAAACCTGGAGTCGTCCATCCAGCAATCCGGAGAACTCACCGCCAGCAGTGTGCAGAACTGGCTCAGTGGCCGTGTGCTGATACTCGAAAACCTGGCACAAAACATGGCCCACCAGGGCAGTGCTGCAGATCTTCCAGGCTTGGTTGATCAGCCCGCACTCACCTCGAACTTCCAGTTCACTTACGTCGGCCAAACCAACGGCGTGTTCACCCAACGCCCCGACGCAAAAATGCCCGATGGCTATGACCCGCGCCAGCGTCCTTGGTACAAGCAAGCCGTGGCGGCTGACAAACCGATGCTGACCCCGCCTTACATGGCAGCCGTGGGTGGGCAGATCGTGACCATCGCCATGCCGGTGAAAAAGAACGGCGAGTTGCTGGGCGTGGTCGGTGGTGACCTGAGCCTGCAAACGCTGGTGAAGATCATCAACTCGGTAGACTTCGGCGGCATCGGCCATGCGTTCCTGGTCAGCGGCGACGGTCAGGTCATCGTCAGCCCCGATCAGGGCCAGGTGATGAAGAACCTCAAGGACATCTACCCAGGCACCAGCGTCCGTATCGAGAAGCTTAACCAGGATGTTGTCCTCAACGGTCAGGATCGCATTCTGTCCTTCACCCCTATCGCCGGCTTGCCAGGTGCGGACTGGTACATCGGCTTGTCGATTGATAAAGACAAAGCCTACGCCCCCCTGGGTAAATTCCGCACCTCCGCGCTGATTGCCATGCTGATTGCCGTGGTGGCGATTGCGGTGCTCTTGAGCTTGCTGATCCAAGTACTGCTGCGGCCGCTGACCACCATGGGCGTTGCCATGCAGGACATCGCCCAGGGTGAGGGTGACCTGACCCGCCGCCTGGACGTGACCAGCAAAGATGAGTTTGGCGAGGTAGGGAGTGCCTTCAACCAGTTCGTCGAGCGTATCCACGCCTCGATTTCCGAGGTGTCCTCGGCAACACGCCAGGTGCATGACTTGTCCCAGCGCGTAATGGCGTCGTCCAACGCTTCGATCGTCGGTTCTGACGAGCAGAGCGCGCGCACCAACAGCGTAGCCGCGGCAATCAACGAACTGGGCGCCGCGACCCAGGAAATCGCGCGTAACGCCGCTGACGCTTCCCAGCACGCCAGTGGTGCCAGCGAGCAGGCTGACGATGGGCGAAAAGTGGTGGAGAAAACCATCCTGGCGATGTCGGAACTGTCGCAAAAGATCAGCCTGTCCTGCACCCAGATCGAAACCTTGAACGCCAGCACCGATAACATCGGCCACATTCTCGATGTGATCAAAGGCATCTCCCAGCAGACCAACCTGCTCGCGCTCAACGCCGCGATTGAGGCCGCCCGTGCCGGGGAAGCGGGTCGCGGGTTTGCCGTGGTCGCCGATGAAGTGCGCAACCTGGCTCACCGTACCCAGGAGTCGGCGGAGGAAATCCACAAAATGATTACTTCGCTGCAAGTGGGTTCGCGTGAAGCGGTGACCACCATGAACGCGAGCCAGACCTCCAGCGAAGAGAGCGTCGAAGTCGCCAACCAGGCCGGTGAGCGCCTGATCAGCGTGACGCAGCGGATTGTTGAAATCGACGGCATGAACCAGTCGGTCGCCGCCGCCACCGAGGAGCAGACCGCGGTGGTGGAAACCCTCAATGTCGACATCAACCAGATCAACCTGCTGAACCAGCAAGGCGTGGCCAACCTCAATGAAACATTGAAGGACTGTGACGCGTTGTCTCAACAGGCCAGCCGCTTGAAACAACTGGTCGACAGTTTCAAGATCTGACCTCAACGGCATAGGAGCGAGGCCTCTCGCTCCTACTGCTTAGCCGAGCATTTGTCGGACATTTTCCAGGGTGCCGTCGGCGAAGTTCTGCATAAAGTGTTCGAACCCTTCCTGCGCGGTGTCGACCGGTTCGCCGATGAGCGTCCAGCTCGCCCTGGAGCATCCGCAGCCAAGTGGCTCCACATGCATTGCCGCCCACAAGCGGGCCACGCCCAAGGTGTTGTAGACCGTGGTCCAGGTCATGAACATGGCCTCTTCGTCACGGCTGTTGAGCTGCTCCACCGCACAATGGCCATCGTGGAAATACTTCGTGCGTAAAGCGCCTACGCCGGTGCCGGTCATTTCGATGTGCGACAAGGCGGGAATGAACGCATCAAAGCCTGCAAAGTCCCCCACCAAGCCCCACAGCCTGGCGGCCTCGCAGGTGACTACGACAGAGGCCACCACTGGTGTGCCCCGGGGGTTGCGGATCAATGTATCGGGTTGCAACGGTTTCATGAGGTTGTCCTGAGGCGGTTCAGAGAAAGCCGATGGCCTTGAGGTAGTCGCAGCCTTTGCCTAACAGCGCGGGGCTTTTCTCGGGGTACGGCTTACCCATTTCTTCCACGCCCCGGCGTGCGTTGTCGTGACGGATCATCGACGTATCGCCGATGTCTTCACCCAACCCGTCCAGGTAAAAACCCAGCACGCCAAACAGCGCATTTTCGCGGCCCACCGTTCGCAGTTGCCGTTGCCACTGCGCGACACTGACCCGCTCGAATGTGTAGCCGGCGTCGCGGAATGCGTCGAGGTACTGCTCCCAGCTCAGGGGTTGTGGGTTATGCAGGTTGTACACGCTGCGCCCGGTTGCGAAACGAGCGCAGTGGAACGCGATGAAGCGTGCAAAAAAGTCCACCGGCATCAGGTCGAAGTTCACCGCTAAGCGCGGAACCCGGCCCAACTGCAGCGAGCCCTTGAGCATCAGCATCAGGCGATTTTTCTGTGGTTGGCAAACACCGCTTTGGCTGTTGAAACTGATATTGCCCGGACGATAGATATTCACCCAGGCACCTTGCTCCAGCGCGCGTGCCGATAGCCGCTCGGCCACCCATTTGGACAGGTTGTAACCATTCTTGATGTAGATCGGCGGTGTCGCCGCAGCAGGCGACTCGAGGACCTGTCCCGCGGCGTCGATGGCGCTGCATGCCGAGAGTGTCGAGATGAAGTTGAAGACCTTTTTGCTGTGGGTTTCACACAGGCGCACGCATTCGAGTATCGGGTCGACGTTGTCTTTTACCAGCGACGCGTAGTCCATCACATGGTTGACCTGCGCCGCGTTATGCACCAGCACGCCAAAGTCCCTGGCGAGGCGCTCGTACACCTCGGCGGCCAGGCCCAGGCCAGGCTGGCTGACATCGGCGGCGTACACCTGCACCCGGCTCAGGTCCAGATGTTCCAGGCGGTACTCCTGCAACGCCTGGGTGAACCGTACCGTTGCCGGCTGGTTCGGCAGTTCCCGTACCAGGCATGCCACTTCGGTCGCACCGCCGGCCAGCAAGGCTTCGACAATGTGGACCCCGATAAAACTGTTGGCCCCCGTCACGATCACTTTGCGACGATCACCGGCGCGGTCCTCGGGCAGCACCTCAAAAGGCGGTTCCCGCTGTGCGTCTTGAACCGCCTGGCCGACGGGTGCGGCAGCGCGCGGGCCGTCCTCCAGCAGCGCCGCGAGCGTGCGAATGGTCGGCATTTCAAAAAAGCTGTTCAGGGGCAGGCTGCGACCAAATTGTTCGCGAACCCGCAACAGCAGGCTCGACAGCAAAATGGAGTGGCCGCCGACGTTAAAGAAGCTGTCATCGATGGACAACGTGCCCGTAGGAAGCTGCAACAACTCATGCCACAGCCCCAACAGCTCAACCTGCAGCGGCGTTTGCGCGGCCTTTGCGGTGTGATTCGAAGGGCGCTGCACCGGCAGTTGCAACAAGGCCTGGCGATCGACTTTACCGTTGCTCGCGTAAGGCAGGCCGGCGAGTTCGATCCACCGCTCGGGTTGCATGTAATCAGGCAGCCACTGCCGTGCATGCTGTTTGAGGTCGTCCATCGTGGCACCCGGTTCCGGCTGGGCGACCACACCGCGAATCCTGCGATCACCGTCGATCACCACCGCCACCTGGCGGAACAGGCGGCTGGCACGCAGGCACTGTTCGATCTCCTGGGGTTCGACTCGAAACCCCCGAATCTTCACTTGCTCGTCCCGACGCCCGCCCAGCTCGATGCCGTCGCCGGTCCACTTTGCGTAATCACCGCTGCGGTAGGCGCACACGGGTTGTCCTCCCGGCAGTACCAGTTCGACAAAAGGGTCGTCGCGCAGTTGTGTTGCGTTCAAGTACCCCAGGCTCACGCCCGGCCCGACGATGTACAGCTCGCCCATCACCTGTTCGTCCACCGGCTGTAAATGCTCATCGAGTATCAGCACCTGGCTGTTGGCGATGGGACGGCCGGCGTTGCGATTGCTGTCCCCGGGCCGCAACGTGCGATGGGTGACCAGCACCGTGGCTTCGGTGGGGCCATAGAGGTTGTGCAACTGGCATTGGCCGGCCAGTCGTTCGATCACATAGGGTTCACAGGCATCGCCGCCGGTCAGCAGGTGCGTCAGGCCCAGCGGTTGGTCCAGCGGCAGGATGCTCAGCAGCGCCGGTGGCAGGAAGGCATGGGTGATCTGCTGCTGGCGGATCAGTTCTACCAACTGCTGCGGGTCGCGTCGTTGCGCCTCGCTTGGAACAATCAACTCGGCGCCGGCAATCAGGCTGGGGAAGATATCCATCAGCGAGGCGTCGAAGCTCAACGAAGCGAACTGCAGTACCCGACTCTGCTCGTCCAGCCCCATGCAGCCGCCGAACCAGGCGGTGAAATGGGCCAGGTTGCTCTGGCTCAGCAACACGCCTTTGGGGCGGCCGGTAGTGCCCGAGGTGAAGAGCACCATGCACGGTGCATCCCGGGAGGGGCGATGCTGCAGCAACGGTGACGTGTCGTGCTGATCGAGCGCACTGACATCCAATGAAACGAAGTACTCGCGCAGTGGGTGGCCGCCATCATCCAGCAACAGCCTGGCTCCCGCGCTGTCCAGCATGGCCTGTTGGCGTTGCGCCGGATGATCCGGTGCCAGCGGCAGGTAAACCGCGCCGCAGCCCAGCACCGCAAGAATGCTGGCATACAACGCCGTTGTTTTTTCCAGGCACACCCCGACCACCGGTGGTACCTCCAGGCCTTCCAGCAGTGGGCCGAGGCGTTGCTGGATCGCCCGTGCTTGAGCGTGCAATTGCCGGTAGGTCAGCACACGGCCGGCAATGTTCAGCGCCGGTCGTGCGGCGAAGGTGAGCAGGCTGGCTTGGAGTCGTTCGATCATCGGCACCTGCGCTGCCTGCAGCAATTGCACATCGGCGGTGTGATTGAACCGATGCACGAACGCCAGTGCCTCCAGCTTTTGCAAGCTGTGTTCGGGCCAGGCATTGGTGCCGGCCGCGGCGGGGCAATACTCCGGGTCGCGGGCGAAGCCGCTGACCAGCACGGCGACCCATTCCACCAGCGCGCTTGTCGCTTGCAGGCGCAGTCGCTGGCCATTGCCGCTGGGCGCGTCGGCAAGGTCCAGCACGGCCAGCAAGCGTTGGCCGGCGGCATAAGCGCGTAACTGCAGCCGCGGCAACCCATGCTCCGTCAGCGGGCCGACGCCCAGGCGCAGGCTGATGCGTGGAGCGGCGGCCAGGTGCGCGGGCAGTGACTCGCTACCGTCCTCGATCACCAGGTCGGCAGCGTCATGCCCCGACAGATGACCATACTGTTCCAGCTCCAGCCTCACCGCATCCAGGGCACGGCTGATACCCAACCATCCAATTGTCAGGCGCCTCATGCCGCTCTCCCGGCCACCGGCAGATAGTCGGCCAATGCCAGGGCCACGCTCGGTGTCTGCAGCAAACCGCTGTGTTGCAGAAAGCCCATGATGTTGCCGATCAGCGGGTGGTGGCGGGTGATGGGGAACTCCAGTGCCGCCATGTCGGCCCGCAGCGCATGGCGAACATCAGCGCTGACGTCCAACTGATCGATCAGTTGCAGGTCGAAGGATTTTTGCAGCTCGTTGGTCAGGTAATGCGCCAGAAAGATGGGCAAGACCGGTGCAATGCTGTCGCGGTCAGCCGGGCTTGCCGCCTGCCAATAGAGGCGCACCAGGCGTGTCCAGAACTGCCCATGGCGCCCTTCGTCGAACAGGTGATCGGCCATCAAGCCACGGATGGAGGCCTTGACGCTGTCGTCCCTGGAAAACGCCGCTACGTCATGGGTCACGGTGTTTTCGGCAATGGCCACGGCAATCAATTCCACCGCATCGCGCAGGTGCGCCGGGGCTTGCGCCTGCGCCGCCGGCAGGGCGCGGCTCAGTTCGATCTGCCCGGGCAGATCCAGCGGTGATATACCGGTCATCTTCACGGTCTGTTGCAGGAAGTCCAGCGCGACCAGGGCGTGATAGTCCTCGTCCACCACGACGGTCATCGCGTCGTAGCGACACACAAGGGGGAAGGGCAGGGCGAAACGGTTCTTGGCGATGTTACGCGCGGTCCTGTCGACGATCTCGGTTTCGAAAATCACCACGTCATTGATGAATTTGTAGAAGCTTTGCAACAGCACGAAGTCGCGCCACTGCGGGCAATGTTCAAGGAAGGTCGCGCTGAGCACCAGGGGCTGGCGGCACAGCGGGTAGATCAGTTTGTCGTCGTTTTCCAGCAGGCGGCGAGGGCGTGTGCGGATGGTGGCGCGGCGTTCCCAGTCTTCGGCGATGGAGCGGTAGGCGCTGATGTTCATGGGCGCACCTGTTGCAGCAAGGTGTGTACGTCGTCCCAGAGCTTGATGCGGTTTTCCACGGCGTTGACCGCGGTTTCAGCCGCCTGTTGCTGGCGCTCGGGTGCGTTGTCGGTAAGGCCCTGGAGCATCCTCTGAGCCCCTGGCTCATGGTCTTGGGTGTCCAGCTCGATGTGGCGGTTGAGGTACTCGCCCAAGGTTGGCGCCTGGTTCCTGATGATCTCACTGCCCTGCAACAGCCGTTCGAACATGCTCGGTATAATGCTTTCGCGGCCGTGCAGGAAGGCGGCGGCCACACAATGGGTGGGCGCATTCAACGCGATGTGCAACGTGCTGGCGACGAAGCGGGCCACGCCGGGCAGCACATCGACCTGGCTCAGGGCGGCATTGGCCTCGACGCCCCGACGTTGCAGCGTGATGAACGTATCGATAGCGTGGGTACTGGCGCCCACTTCGAGCATGGCTTCGCGGTACAGCTCGAAGTGGCTGCAATGACCGCGCCGGGGGTGTTCGTCCGACTCCTCGCCCAGCACGATTTCGTTGATCAGGCGGGCGGCTTGCGGGTCGGTCGGCGGGAGCCAGGGTAATTGCGTACAGGTCAGGTCCCGTTGCAGGCGTTTGGTGAGGCTCATGAAGTCCCAAACGGCAAATACATGGTTTTCCATAAAGATTTGTAACTTGCCAAGTGAAGTTATTTCTTCAAATAACGGATGGCTGCATAACTGCAGTTTTTTTTGTTTAAGTAAACCTTGATACATAGTTGATGCCTATAAGTTGTTGCGACTGCTCTGAAAACAGTGCTGGGCTTTTGCAGCCCAAAAGCGGACAGATAACGTTTAGCCAAGCAGCGCGCGCAGCGCTGCCCAAACAAGGGTTCGTGCAGGCTGTTGAGGTGCTTGGTTTATTGAAGAAAGATAATAAGCCGATTAAACGTTTGGGCGAGCTTATAAATGTATTAGATGTTTTTTCGAAAAGATTCCGGTTGTGGGTAAGTTGTATTATTAAACGTGGGAAGTTTCTCGAGCATTAGCAGGCATTACGCAGTCGAATAGTTTTAACCAGGGCGTCTTGATGCGGGTTCTGCCAACAGCGAAGGCCGCCCCGCAATGCTTGATCGGTGAAGCAGGCTGGGAAAGTTCAGTTGCCGGTCGCCTCAAGGCCCTTGAGGTAAGTGCTGATGACCTCCATGCCTCGCATCAAGTGATTGCGCAACGTCAGGATACTTTCGTCGACCTTCTTCTGCGCCACCAGGCTCAGCAGTTCGCGGTGATCTTCCTGGGACGTCTCGCCGAGCCCCATCGCTTCAAGGTTGAAACGCAGGAAGCGCTCCTCTTCATTCAAACCGTGTTCGACCAACGTGAGTAGCCGCCGGTTGGGGGCCTTGCCATACAGCGCCATGTGGAACAGGCGGTTGAGCCGGCCGATCTCGGTATAGTCTTTCTCTTGTTCCAGCGCCGTGATGAAGGCATCGGCCTGGGCAATGTCGTCTGCGCTGAGCAACGGAATCGACAAGCGCAGCGCTTCGGACTCCAGCAGCATGCGCAGGGCGTAGGTCTCGGCCGAATTGTCTTCGATCAGCGGTGCAACCACCGCCCCCTTGTGCGTCACGACGTGCAGCAACGACTGGGCTTCCAGCTGCCGAAGGGCTTCACGCACGGGCATGCGACTGACGCCGAACAGGCTGGCCAGCTCCTGCTGGCGCATGGCGGTACCACAAGGCAATCGGCCATCGAGGATGGCATTGCGCAAGGTTTCTTCGATTACGGAACGAGCAAGATGGGCGGGAATAGGCCCGCTGACCTTGATACTGCTCAAAGGGCTCGGCTTTTGCGTCACGGCTACGCTAGCCTCCTCATAGAATGGCAATGGCTTATTGGATCCAATGCACACTAGAGATTGCCTACAGGCTTGTCAAACGAGCAAGGTTTTCGGCTTGTAAGCGGCTAAACACGCCACTCTGGGTGCCCACATCGAGCTTTTGCGCTGTCTTACGCGGTGGTGTCGGATTGCCCTGCATTGAACACTTCACCGCCATCGTTTGTTCCATTCCCGCCGCCCAGCGCAGGGTTTCGTCGGTGCATTCCTGTCTATGCATATTCTCTAACGGTATTTAAAATACAGTTCTTATATCTATAAAGTCACTCTCCTGTCCGATCGGGAGTGAACTCATGTCAGCCACCTCTACTGTTCCAGCAGCGATCCCTAACGCCCAAACCTTCGAGATTCGCCCACTTCCCGGCAGCGTGGGGGCCGAGATCATCGGCCTGGATTTGTCCCGCCCGGTCAATGACGAGGATTTCGCCCGCATTCACCGCGCGCACCTGGATCACCATGTGGTGGTCTTTCGCGACCAGCGCATCACCCCCGACCAGCAGATCGCCTTCAGCCGCCGCTTTGGCGTGCTGCAGATCCATGTGCTCAAGCAGTTCCTGCTGGCCAACCACCCGGAAATCCTGATCGTCTCCAACATCATCGAAAACGGCCAAGCCATCGGCCTGGGCGATGCGGGCAAGTTCTGGCATTCGGACCTTTCCTATAAAGAACTGCCCAGCCTGGGCTCGATGCTGCATGCCCGGGAACTGCCAGCCGAAGGCGGCGACACCCTGTTTGCCGACATGCACAAGGCCTGGGACCACTTGCCCGAGCACCTGCGCAACGCCGTACACGGCCGCAGCGCTGCGCATTCCTACACCGCGCGTTACAGCGAAACCAAATTCGAAGGCAACTGGCGCCCGACACTGACCCCCGAGCAGCTCGCCCAGGTCGCCGAAGTGGTCCACCCGATTGTGCGTACCCACCCGGAAAACGGCCGCAAGGCGCTGTTCGTCAGTGAAGGTTTTACCACCCGCATCGTCGGCCTGCCGGAGGACGAAAGCCGCGACCTGCTGGCCCAGCTCTACGCCCACAGCGTGCTGCCGGACAATATCTACCGCCACCACTGGCAGCCCCACGACTTGGTGTTCTGGGACAACCGCTCGCTGATCCACCTGGCTACCGGTTGCCCGAGCCATCTGCGCCGCAAGCTGTACCGCACCACCATCCAGGGCGACGCGCCTTTCTGATTCGGAGCATGACCATGTCCAGAAACATTCCATTTGCGCGGCTGGCCGCCACGTTCGGCCTGGGTATCAGCCTGTTGGCCGGCAGCCTCGTCGCCCCGACGGTGGCGCAGGCTGAAGGTGAGATTCGCATCGCCGAGCAGTTCGGCATCGTCTACCTGTTGCTCAACGTGGTGCGCGACCAGCACCTCATCGAAAAATACGGTAAGCAGGAAGGCCTCGATATCCAGGTCGACTGGACCCAACTCTCCGGCGGCGCGGCCGTGAATGATGCGTTGCTCTCCGGTTCCATCGACATTGCCGGTGCCGGCGTCGGGCCGCTGCTGACCATCTGGGACCGTACCCGCGGCAAGCAGAACGTCAAGGCCGTCGCCTCCCTCGGTAACTTTCCCTACTACTTGGTGAGCAACAATCCCAAGGTCAAGACCATCGCCGATTTCACCGATAACGACCGCATCGCGGTACCGGCGGTGGGTGTGTCGGTGCAGTCGCGCTTCCTGCAATACGCAGCTGCCAAGCAGTGGGGCGACAAGCAATTCAATCGCCTCGATCAGTACACCGTCGCCGTCCCGCACCCCGACGCCACGGCCGCGCTGATCGCCGGCGGTACCGAGCTGACCGGGCACTTTTCCAACCCGCCGTTCCAGGACCAGGCCCTGGCGAACCCCAATGTGCATGTGGTGCTCAACACTTATGACCTGCTGGGCCCGAACTCGCCGACGGTGTTGTTCGCCACTGAAAAATTCCGTAACGACAACCCGAAAACCTACAAGGCATTCGTCGATGCGCTGACCGAAGCCGCGCAGTTCGCCCAGCACGACAAAGGCGCCGCCGCCGACACTTACATCCGCGTGACCAAGGCCAAGATCGACCGTGCCGAGCTGCTGAAAATTATCGACAACCCGCAATTCGAGTTCAGTGTCACGCCGAAAAACACTTACCCGCTGGCGGAGTTCCTCTACCGCGTCGGCGCAATCAAGAACAAGCCGGAATCGTGGAAGGACTACTTCTTCCAGGACGCCAAGCCCCTGCAAGGAAGCTGAGATGAACGCGCCCCTGCAAGGCCACACGGCCAGCAACCTGCCCACCGCCGCCGCCGCGCTGCTGGCGGTGGATAACGTCAGCCTCGAATACCGCACCCCCGAGCGCGTGGTGCGGGCCACGCACCAAGTCAGTTTCGACATCGACCCGGCCGACCGCTACGTGTTGCTCGGCCCGTCGGGTTGCGGCAAATCCACCTTGCTCAAGTCCATCGCCGGGTTTATCCAGCCTTGCGAAGGGGAGATCCGCCTGCTGGGGCAGAAGGTCGAACAGCCCGGTCCAGACCGCATCGTGGTGTTCCAGGAGTTCGACCAGTTGCCGCCGTGGAAAACCGTCAAACAAAACGTCATGTTCCCGCTGCTGGCGTCGAACACCCTCAAGCGGCGGGACGCCGAAGAACGCGCGCTGCACTACCTCGACAAAGTCGGCCTTAGTGCCTTTGCCGACGCCTATCCGCACACTCTCTCCGGCGGCATGAAAGCCCGCGTGGCCATCGCCCGCGCCCTGGCGATGCAGCCGAAAATCCTGTTGATGGACGAACCCTTCGCCGCCCTCGATGCGCTGACCCGACGCAAGATGCAGGAAGAGTTGCTGCGGCTCTGGGAAGAGGTGCGTTTCACCTTGCTGTTCGTCACCCACTCCATCGAAGAGGCGCTGGTGGTGGGCAATCGCATCCTGTTGCTGTCGCCCCATCCTGGGCGCGTGCGCGCGGAAATCCACAGCCATCAATACGATCTGCACAGCCTTGGCGGTGCGCAATTCCAGGCCTCGGCGCGAAGGATTCATCGCCTGCTGTTCGATGAAGCCCCCGAAGCCGAACGTGAGTTGGGCTTCGCCGATATCCGCATCGCTTACTGAAGGGCCCCACCCATGCGCCAGGAATATGAAGTCACCCTCGAACCGCTGCTCAGCGTCCCCGTGGAACGCGAGCTGCCCCTGCGCCAACGCGTGTGGCAACAAGGCTGGTTGCGCAAAGGGTTGATCCTGATCGTGCTCGCGATCCTCTGGGAAGCGGTTGCGCGCTACCAGAACAATGACCTATTGCTGCCGAGTTTCTTGCAGACGTTTCACGCGCTCTACGACGGGCTTCTGAGTGGCGAGCTGCTGAGCAAAGTCAGCCTCTCGCTGGTGGTGCTGATCAAGGGCTACCTGATCGGCATTGTGCTGGCATTTGCCCTGACCACACTGGCGGTGTCGACCCAACTGGGCCGCGACCTGCTCAGCACCCTGACCTCGATGTTCAACCCGCTGCCGGCGATTGCGCTGTTGCCGCTGGCACTCTTGTGGTTTGGCCTGGGCCAGAACAGCCTGATTTTCGTGCTGGTGCATTCGGTGTTGTGGGCGTTGGCGCTCAACACTTATTCGGGGTTTCTCGGCGTGTCCGAAACCCTGCGCATGGCCGGTCGCAACTACGGGTTGAAGGGCATGCGCTTCGTGCTGTTCATCCTGATCCCGGCGGCACTGCCGTCGATCCTCGCCGGCCTGAAAATCGGCTGGGCATTCGCCTGGCGCACGCTGATTGCCGCCGAGCTGGTGTTCGGCGCCACCAGCGGCAAAGGCGGCCTGGGCTGGTACATCTTCCAGAACCGCAATGAGCTGTACACCGATAAGGTTTTTGCCGGGCTGGCGGTGGTGATCCTGATCGGCTTGTTGGTGGAGAACCTGGTGTTCGATACCTTCGAGCGATTGACCGTCAAGCGGTGGGGGATGCAGCGCTGAGGCTGGCTTGATCAATGTGTGAGCAGGCTTGCTCCCACTGGGGACGTTTCCCCGTCAAGCGCCTTCAAGGATTGCGCAAAAACACCACATACCCGCGAAACCACTCACTCCCCTGCAAATACCCCGGCGCCGTCCATTCCCCGCCCTGGATCAAGCCGATCTTGAACGGCAGCCCCAGCCGATTCATTCGTGGCAGATACGCGGCGTAATCCGGGATGCTCTGGCGCCCCTGATACGTCTGCACCACCACTTCATCCACCACGCCGTTGAGCCGGGCGATGGCGGTTGGGTCGGCGTTGCTGCTCCAGTCCATCAGGCCGGTGATGCTCAGGCGCAGGTCGGTGGGCAGGCGCTGGCGCAGGTCGCGCAGGAAGTCGGCGTATTCGTGCAGGTACTGGGTGCGGGCGTCGAAGTCGATCTGGATGCCGATCACCGGGTTGCCGGCGTCGCGCCAGCGTTGTACCTGGCCGAGCAGTTGGGTGTAGACGCGGTCCGGCCAGCGCAGGGTGTGGGCGCGGTAGACCAGCCAGATGTCGCCCTGGGTGATGCGCGGCACGCTTATGCCCTGGGCGATCAATTGCACGCCGCGTTGGGGCGCGCGGCGGGTGGCGTTGATCTGGCCCTGGAGGATGTACAGGGTGTTTGCCTGCTTGAGCACCGGCTGCGGCGTGACCCCGCTCCACAGCCAGAAGGCGTCATAGTCGCGGGCGTCGACCGCGCCGAAAGCCGGGCTTGCCAGCAACAGCAAGCCGAGCCACAGCGGTTTCACCAGTAGTACTGCAGGGATTTGCCCCACTGCGTGTCGGCAAAGCCCGTCTTGAGTTGACGGAACCAGGCCTTGCGCACGGCCGGTGCGACGTCTTCGCCGCCGCAGCTGTTATAGCCGGCGGGCGCGTAGCAGTTGATGGCGCGGAACAGCGCGTAGGCCTTGTCGGTTTTCGGCGCCTTGGGGTTGCCGATCACCTGTTGGTAGCCGTCGAGCCGCGAGAAGGTGTCACCCTTGAAGTCCGATGGCGTGCTGCCCAGGCTGCCGGCGGCGCGTGCCTGTTCAAGGGGCATGCCGTCGAGGTTGTTGCGCAGGATGAACTCGCCGAAGCAGTTCAGGCCGTGGGGATTTTTTGCGTCGTTCTGCAAGGTCGCGGCGGTTTGCGCAATGCTCGGGCAGGCGTAGCCGGATTCAGCTTTTTCGCCGTTCCACTGGAACAGTTTCAACGTCTGGCTGGCGCTGTAGACATAACCCAGGCTGGTGCCCAGCTTGTCGTCCGGGGCCGACGCCGGCAGTTGCTTGAGGTCGTCGTCGAAGGTGGCGAACTGGCCGCGCAGCAGGTCTTTATAGAGCAGCACGAATTGGGCGGTCTGGCGCTCCAGCGGGTCATGGGCCTGGGCGATCTGTTGGCGCAGCAAGTCCGGCCCGGCGATGTGGCGCAGCAGGATGTAGCGCACCTGTTTGGCGCTGATCGGCGAATCGGCGGCGAACACCTTGGCCAACTGGCCGCTGCGTTCGTAATTCATCGCCAGTGCCAGCTCCAACTGGTCGCGTTGCAGCGGTTGTTTGGCCAGCGGCAGCAGTTGCAGCCACAGGGTTTCGGCGGCTTTCCAGTCTTGCTTGGCTTCCAGGGCCAGGCCGCGCAGGGTCTGTTGGCTGAAGGCGAAGTAATCCGGGTTCGACGGCACGTCCTGGGGCAGGTGTTTCAACGCGTTGTCGGGTTGATGCTCGACGTACAGGGCATACGCCGCTTGCAGGTAGTCGAACAGCGCCGGCGCGTCGGCAAACACGGCTTTTTGCTGATCGAGATCGGCGCGGCTGAGGGCCGGCGGCGTGTGAGCGCGCATCCGCATCAGGTCGCTGACGAGCAGGATCATCGGGTTCTGGACTGCCTTGCCGTTGACCATCAGCAGCTTGACGTCGGCTTCGGCCACCAGCTCATCCACGGACACATTACGCTGGGCGTCGGTGGCCTGGGTCAGTTGCCAGGCATAGGCCTCGGCGAGCTTGGCTTGATCGTCCGCCAACCAATACACCCGGCGCAGCAGGCCACGGGCGGAGGCGACGTAATCACCCTGTGGATAAGTCTTCAGGTAACCGAGGAAGCCTTCTTCGGCGTCGCTCAGGGCGGACTTATCCACATGCTCGAGTTGCGGCATGCCGTATTCGTCGAAGGCGTCGGCCTGCGCCTGGTTCAGTGACGTCCGCGCGGTCATGTACAGCGCGGTTTCCTTCAGCCAGGGCACATTGCTGGTGCTGGCGCCGGCGAAACCGCGCTCGGCGTCGCTGAAACGGCCGCTATAGAAGTCGGCGGCGGCCTGCAGATAAGTGCGAAACAATTGGCCTTCGCTGGATTGGATCTGCTGTGCATCCAGCACTTGGCCTTCCCAAGAACAGGCCGTGAGCAATTGCAAACGCGCCTTCACCAGTAGCTCGCGTTCGGCTGCCGGCATGTCGGCCTTGAGCACCTGGCGGATAAACGCGGTGGCGCTGTCATCGTCGTTGCTGCGGCAGCGGCTGCCTTCGCCATTCAGGAAGTCAGCCCCCGCCGATTTGTATTCGTCGCGCTTGATGCCCAAAGGCTGGAGCAGGGTGTCGAGTTCGGCGCTGGGCGAGGTGTGCGATGTGTTATCCGCTTCGGCCGGCGCGGCGGCGATCGGCACCAGGCGGTACACCGGGAACGGCACCGGACCGAAGCCTTGGGACAGGTCGTCTTCGCTCAAGGCGTTCGGCGCCAGGGGTGCGGCTTTTTTGTCGGCCAGCAACAGGCGCAGGTTGGTTCGGCTGTCATTGCCGGGGCTCAGGAACGGCAGGTTGTTGCAGGTGTCCAGGCTGTCCCGCGAGACCCTCCAGTCGGGGTAGCACGAGTCGTCGGAGCTGGCGAGTGCCGGCAGGGAGAGACCGGCGAGCAGGGCCAGTGCCAGGGGTGACAGAAAACCGATGTGCATGACGTGTCCTTGATCCTGAGTCCTTGGAGGTCGGCAATCATAACGTGATCCGGCGAAGGCTTCGGCGAAGGCCTACAAAAAATGCTGATTTGTCTGACTGGGGGTAGTGGCAATTTAACTCCGCTGCCCTAGACTGCGCACATCGTCAGGGAGGTCGAATGTATGAAGCAGTTATGTAGATCGGTACTGGGATTTTCCTGCTTGGTGAGCCTGGCGCCGATGGCCATGGCGGACGATCCGCTGTTGGACCACGCGCCCGCAGCGGCCGTCAGCGCCGACAGCGAAGCCCGTGGTGTATTGCGCGCCCGTGACCAGGCGATGCTTGCCAGTGAATTGTCGGGGCGGATTGTCGAACTGCCGTTCAGCGAGGGCGAGTCGTTCAAGAAAGGCGACACCCTGGCGCGTTTCGATTGCTCGGCCTACCAGGCCCAACTCAATGCCGCCTCGGCCGCCAGCCGTGGCGCCGGCGAAGAACTGGCCCACAACAAACAACTGGCGGCGCTGAATTCGGTCGGCCGGTTCGAAGTGGCCCGCGCCGAAGCCAAACTCACCGAAACCCAGGCCCAGTCCCAGGTCTATCAGGTGCAGGTCAAGCGCTGCAGCGTGCTGGCGCCGTATGACGGCCAGGTGGTGCAGCGCAAAGTCCAACGTTATGAAAGCGTCTCGGCCGGCGCGCCGCTGCTGGAAATCGTCGACAACCGCAGCCTGGAGATCCACCTGCTGGTGCCGTCGCGCTGGATGGGCAAACTCAAGCCCGGGCAGACGTTCAGCTTCACCCCCGACGAAACCGGCCAGGCATTCAACGCCACCGTCAAACGCCTTGGCGCGCGCATCGACGAAGGCAGCCAGACCCTGTTGCTGGTCGCGACCTTGCCCAATGCCAATGGGTTGATGGCCGGCATGAGCGGCACCGCGCACTTTGCACAACTGCAATGAACGCACCGATGACGGGCAATGCCGAGCGGGTATTCGCGCAGTTTCTCGAGTTGGAACGCCAGACCCGCGCCGCCCACAGCACTGAGCAATTGGCCTACAGCCTGGTCAACGATGGGCAACCGCTGTTCGGCTATCGCCATGCGGCGCTGTTGATCGCCGGCAAGGTGCGGGCCGTGACGGCGGTGAGCAGCGTCGACCCGAACGCGCCGTTCGTGGCCTTCGTCGAGCAGGCCGTGGCCCAACTGCACAAACACGGGCTGGGCCAGACCGCCCGGGAAGTGCCGGCCGCGCAATTGAGCGCGCAACTGCAGGCCGACTGGCAGAGCCTGTCCGCCGGCCATGTGTTCTGGTTGCCCTTGATCGACCCGCAAGGCCGCGTGTTCGGCGGTGTGTGGCTGGCGCGGGATACGCCCTGGAACCCGGCCGAGCAGGTGCTGCTGGCGCAGTTGGGCGATACCTACAGCCACGCTTGGCGTGCGCTGCAACCGCGCCAGCCGTGGCGCCTGCGCCTGACCCGCAAACGCCAGGTGCTGGTGGTCGTCGCGTTGCTGCTGATGCTGCTGATTCCGGTGCGCCAATCGGTACTGGCGCCCGCCGAAGTGGTGCCGTTGGCCGGCCAGGTGGTAGCGGCGCCGCTGGATGGGGTGATCGCCGAGTTCCTGGTCAAGCCCAACCAGACGGTGAAAACCGGCGACCTGCTGCTGCGCTTCGAAAGCACCACCCTCACGGCCCAGGCCGATGTGGCAGCGCGTGCCCTGGGCGTGGCCGAAGCGGAGCTCAAGGCCAATTCCCAGCGCGCCTTTGCCGATGCCGAATCGAGTTCGCGTATCGACCTGCTGGCGGCCCGGGTCGAGCAAAAACGCGCCGAGCGCGACTACGCCCGCGAACTGCTCAAGCGCAGCGAAGTACGCGCGGAGCGTGACGGTATCGCGGTGTTTGCCGACGCCGAACGCTGGACCGGCAAACCGGTGCAGACCGGCGAGCGTCTGCTGCAGATTGCCGACCCCGGCCAGGCAGAGTTGCGCATCGAACTGGCGGTGGGCGATGCCATCGCATTGGCGCCCGACGCCCAGGTTGCGCTGTTCCTCGACAGCGACCCGTTGCAGCGCCACCTCGCCACCTTGCAACGCGCCGCCTACGAGGCGCAGCCCACGCCCGGCGGGCAACTCGCCTATCGCCTCGATGCGCGCTTCGATGAGGCACCGCCACGCATCGGCCTGCGCGGCACGGCGAAGCTCTTCGGTGAGCGCGCGCCCCTGGCCCTGTACCTGTTGCGTCGGCCATTGGCCGGCTTGCGCCAGAGCGTTGGCCTCTGATGAACCTGCCCCCACTGCGTGAAGACCTGCAACTGTCCAGCGCCGGCGCGGCCCTGGACGGCTCGCCGCGCTGGACCCTGGCCGACCCGGTGCGCGGGCGTTACTTCAAGCTCGGCGCCACCGCCATTCGGCTGCTGCGCCACTGGTCCCTGGGCGACCCGCAACACGTCCTGCAAGCCGCCAACCGTGAGCCGGGCCTGCCCCTGGGCGCCAGCGAAGTGGATGAGCTGCTGAGCTTCCTGCGCGCCCATGACCTGATCGCCGCGCTGGACCCGCAGCAACGTGCCAGTTACGCCTACAAGGCCGCCGCCCGTAAGCAAAGCCTGTGGCAAATCCTGCTGCATCAATATTTGTTCTTCCGCATCCCGCTGTGGCGCCCGGACGCGTTCCTCAACCGCGCCTGGCCGTGGCTGGCGCGCTTCGGGCCGGGGCTGTTGCGCTACGGCTTGCCGCTGACCCTGGGCCTGGGCGTGTTTCTGGTGGCGCGGGACTGGCAGCGCTTTCTGGCGACGTTCCCGCACCTGTTCAGCCTTGGCGGTGCCCTGGCGTTTGGCGTGGCGCTGTTCTTCGCCAAGCTGTGCCATGAATTCGGCCATGCCTTCATGGCCAAGCGCGCCGGGTGTCGCGTGCAAAGCATGGGCGTGGCGTTCATGGTGTTGCTGCCGATGTTCTACACCGATGTGAGTGACGTCTGGCGGGTCAATGATCGGCGCGCGCGATTGCTGATTGGCGCCGGTGGGGTGATGGCCGAGTTGTTGCTGGCCTGCGTGGCCTTGCTGGCCTGGTCGCTGCTGCCGGACGGCGCGGCGCGCACGGCGGCGTTCATGCTGGCCAGTGCGACGTGGCTGACCACCCTGGCGATCAACCTCAACCCGTTCATGCGCTTCGATGGTTATTTTTTGATCAGTGACCTATGGGGCGTCGACAACCTGCAAGGTCGCGCCTTCGCCCTTTGCCGCTGGCGCCTGCGCGAGTGGTTGTTCGGCTATGGCGAACCGGCGCCGGAACCCTGGGCGCCGAACATGCAACGGCGCCTGCTGTGGTGGGGTTACCTGGCCTGGTTGTGGCGGGCGGCGCTGTTCCTGGGGATCGCCCTGGCGGTGTATCACCTGTTCTTCAAGCTGCTGGGGATCTTCCTGATGCTGGTGGAACTGGTGTGGTTCATCGGCCTGCCGATCTTCAAGGAGTGGCGCGAATGGTGGAGTCGCCGCAGCCAGGCCCATGCGCCGCGGGTGCTGCTCAGCGGCCTGGGCCTGCTGTTGTTCGTGCTGGCCCTGGTGGTGCCGTGGCGCAGTGCCGTGGAGTTGCCGAGCATGCTCGAGGCCGGGCGCGCCAGTGCCTTGCACGCGCCGGTGGCGGCGCGGGTGAAACAGTTGCGGGTGGTGGATGGGCAAGTCGTGACCCAGGGCCAGGTGCTGATCGAATTGGAATCGCCGGATTTGGATGCGCGGCAAAGCATCGTGCGCCGCGAAGTGGAGATCCTGCAGTTGCAGATGCGTCGCCAGGCCGGACGCAGTGAAACCGCGGCCGACGCCGGGATCAACGATCAGCGCCTGTCCCAGGCCCTGGCCGAATACCGCGGGCTTGCCGCCCAACGCGAACGCCTGCTGTTGCGTGCGCCCCATGCCGGCACCGTGCGCGACGTGCTGCCGCAGTTGAGCGTGGGCCGCTGGCTGTCACCTAAAGACGCGCTGGCGCGAGTGGTCGAGGAGGGCGCGCGCCTGCGCGGGTATCTGGCGGAAGCCGAGCTGTGGCGGGTGACGCCGGGGGCGAGCGGGCGGTTTATCGCCGATGACCCGATGCGCGCCGCCATCCCGGTGGTGCTGACCGATATCGATGCCAACGGCGTGGCCTATCTGGACCAGGAAGCCCTGACCTCCGACCACCACGGGCCGATTGCCGTGCGCCGCGACGAAAACCAGCGCCCGGCGCCGGTGCAGGCGCAGTACGGCGTGCGGTTGCGCAGTGCGCAACCGATCGCCACCCCCCATCAACCGCTGCGCGGCGTGGTGGTGTTGCAAGGGCGCAGCGAGTCGGTGCTGGGCGTGGCCTGGCGTCGAGTGGCGGCTTTGGGTGTACGGGAAAGCGGATTCTGACAGGAGTGCAAAGGCATGTTGAACAAGGACGGCGCTTTGGCGCAGGGCCTGGTGGTGCGCCCGTCACGGCCCACCGACGGGCCATTTCTGCAAAGCCTCTACCGCTCGGCGCGTGCCGATTTGCAGTGGATCGACGGTGAGCAGGGGCTGGTCGAGGCGGTGATCGCGCAACAGTTTCAAGTGCAGGAAAACGGCATGGGCGAGCATTTTCCCGGGGCCTTGCATTATGTGATCGAAAAACTCGACACGCCCATTGGCGCCCTGAGTGCCGATTTCGGCCCGAATGAAATCCGTGTGCTGTACCTGGCGTTTATCCCCGCTGCCCGAGGCCAGGGTTTTGGCCGCGCGGTACTGCACGGCGTGCAACGGGCCGCGCAGCAGGTGTGTTGCCCGGTGGCCACGGTGGTGTGGGCGAGCAACCCCCATGCGCGCCAGCATTACCTGGCGCTGGGGTTTCGGTTGGAGGAAGAGACGCCCGCCGCGCAGCGGCTGGTGTGGTACCCGTCTCAGTTGAACACGATGCAGAAATAACCGCGTGCGTTGTCGCGGCCCATGGCGGGTTCGCGGGACACAAACACCTGCTCCAGGCAGGTCTGCGCCAGCGGCAAACGGCAGAGGCCGTCGACGAAATCCGTCGGCTCCAGGCTGTCGAGCAACACGCTGAAGGCCGTGCGCGGGCTGCCCGGTACGCTGGCTTTGGGCGCATCAGTCACCTGTTGGATCTGGATCGGCAGCGCCGACCCATCCGGCAGGTACAACACACTCGTGCGCGCAAGCAGAGGGCGAAAGTGCTCGGGGGTGACCAGGTTCAACATACATCAGCTCCGTGTCAGAGAGGCCGAGGCCCAAGTGCCTCGGCCCGGGTGCGGGTCAGTCGCGTGACGGGAAGACCCCGTTCAGGGCAATGCTGAAGTTGATCACCAGGAACGGGTTCATCGTGTCCATGGGCAACCCTTGGCCGGCCAAGGCCAGCGTGCCGGTCAAGCTCGTGCTGACGCCTTTGAGCGGTACCGGGCTGGCGCCCTGCTGGTCGGAAAAGATCGAGGCACTGCCCGGCCCGCCCCCGGAGGCGCCGATAAACGCATTGGCGGCGGTCGGCGCTGTAAGCGGGTTGCTGGCGGTGTCGGCCAGTTGCACCGCCGCGCTGACTGCCAGCGCCGCCGTGCTATGGGTGTGCGTGGGTAGGTTGGCCTGGGTGGCCATCACGCTTTCGACGCCGTCGACGTCGCCGATTAACCGCTGCGACAGGCCCGGGCCATTGCCTTGGCCGATGGGCAGGCGACCTTGCAGGTCAGGCAGCTTGAAGGTTTGCGTGCCGTCCCCGCCATATGTCGTGCCGATCAGCGCGTACAGCGCCTGGTATTGGCTGATGGGCAGGAGCTGGCCGGCGCAGAAGGCCCAGTTTCTTGGGGCGAAATTAAAGGCGAAAGGTTGGATAGTGCCGATGAATACTTCCATGAATCGTTCATCCTTGTGTGAGCTGTTCAAGGGGATATAAAGCCAGTCGATCTGGCTTCATCGCAGAGCGTAGACGCAGGTTTTGAGCGCTGCCTGCCGGTTGCGAAACAACGGGCGAATCCGGGGCTTTTGTCCTAGAGTGGCGCTTGTTTGCGCATGCGCAGGTTTGGCCCTGGAAATGGGCAGTGGCGGGGGAATCGGGGTGCGACGGTCTGTGGTAGAGCAAGACGACAACGTTGGGGTAATTTCTGCTGTCAATCGCCTCGCAAAGGCCCGTGAAGGTGGCGATTGGTTGCGCCAGTTATGGTGGGTGCCGATTCTGGCGCTGGCGCTGGCGGTGCGTTTTTATGGCCTGACGGCCGCGGCGATCTGGGGCGACGAAGGCTCGAGCCTGTTGCTCAGCCAATATGCGGCGACCGACCTGTGGTTTCACGCCGCCCACGATGTGCATCCGCCGTTGTATTTCTTCTTGCTGCGCGGCTGGATCGAGCTGTTCGGCGACGGCATCTGGTCGATTCGCAGCATGAGTGCGATTCCCGGTGTGGTCGTGGTGGGCCTGGGCATCTGCCTTGCGCGGCAGTTGTCCACCCTTCGTGCCGCCGTGCTGGCGGGTGTGCTGCTGGCGCTGTTTCCCAGCGCGGTGCGCTACAGCCAGGAAGTGCGTATGTACTCGCTGCTCGGCGTGTGGCTGCTGGGCGCGACGCTGGCGTTGGTGTATTGGGTGCGCCAACCCGAGCGCACGCGCTACCTGCTGGGGTATGGGCTGCTGATGGCCGCCGGTTTCTATACCCATTACTTCACCGCGTTGTGTGTGTTGGTGCATTGGGCCTGGCTGGGCCTGTTGAGTGCGTCCCAGCCCCCCGGTCGGCGCTTGATCACGCGTCCGGCCTGGTGGGTGGCTAACGTCGCGATCGTGCTGGTGTACCTGCCTTGGCTGCCGAACCTGGTGGGCCTGGTGCAGCATGTCGAGCAGCTCAAGGTCGGCGGCGACATCGGCTGGGAAGAGCCGATCAACCAGTTCTCCGTGCCGTCGATGATCTGGCAGTTCATGTTGCAGGACGAAGGTCTTGGCTTATCGCCTGTGCTGTTCTGGTCATTCCCGCTGCTGCTGGTGGCCGTGGTCGGCGTCTGCGCCTGGCGCGATCAGGCGCGCTACCGGCCGGCCGGTCTGTTGGCGCTGTTTTTCTTGCTGCCGTTGCTGCTGGTGTACGGGGTGTCGTTTATCTCGTCGGTGTTTATCGAGCGTTACCTCACCGTCTATGCCCTGGCTTTGCCGATCATCCTGGCGCTGGCCATCGACCGCCTGCCCGGACGTCTTTCATGGCTGGGCGCGGCATTGTTCGTGCTGTGCGTCGGTGTGGAACTGCTGGGGGTGAAGAACAATGCCACCGTGGATGTGGATGATCAGTTCAACGTGCCGGTGGAGTTCGTCAATCGCAACTACCAGGAAGGTGACCGCATCGTCCTCAGCGACATGCTGTGGTACCTCAGCTACGTGTATTACGACCGGACCGACGCCCAATTGCAGCTTTACACCCCGCCCAAACCGGATGGCACGCCGACGCGGCCGAACGCCTATGGCTTCGGCACGCTGGTGGATCAGGACGGCGGGCGTATTTACCTCGACCGTTTGTCGGCATTACCGGCCGATACCCAGCGTGTCTGGCTGATCAGCAGCAACGAAGCACCGGACGATTTTGCGCCGCTACCGGACGGATGGCGTGAAAAAATGCAGCAGGACGGGGGCGGTGCCAGGGCGCGATTATTCGTGCTATGCCTCGGCCCAGAGCCTTCGCAGCCAGAGGCCTGCCGCTAATATCCATTTGGAATGAAAGGAATATCAAAACAGTGGCATTTGACCACTAGTGATCTCTTTAATCATCAGTTACGATTCGGATACAAATGGATTTTTGTCCTACAAAAGTGGTGAAGGGATGCAGTATCACTTTATCTCCGGTTTGCCCCGCTCCGGTTCGACGCTGCTGTCTGCGATCCTCTTGCAGAACCCGCGCTTCCACGCTGGCATGAGCAGCCCCGTGGGCACTCTGTTCAACGGCGTGCTGGGGCAATGCAGTGCTGGCAGCGAGTTCGGTTCGGTCATCGATGCCAATACCCGGCGCCGCTTGCTGCGCGGGTTGTTCGATGCCTATTACGCCGACCGCGCCCCTGTGCCGGTGGTGTTCGACACCAATCGCCAATGGTGCGCCCGTATGCCGGCGCTGCACGACCTGTTCCCCCAGGCCAAGGTGATCGCCTGCGTGCGTAACGTGGCGTGGATCATGGACAGCCTCGAGCGTGTGTACCGCGCCAACCCCTTCGAAAACACCAAGCTGTTCAACGACGACGTCGAGCGCAACACCGTCTACAGCCGTGTCGAAACCCTTGGCCAGCGCAATCGCCTGGTGGGGTACGCCTGGTCGGCGCTCAAAGAGGCGTACTACGGTGAACACGCCGACTCGATGCTGGTGGTCGACTACGATTTGCTCTCCCAGGCCCCCGAGCGGGTCATGCGGCTGGTCTACGAATTTATCGGCGAGCCCTGGTTCGAGCACGATTTCGAGCACCTGAGCTACGACGCGCCGGACTTCGACGACGCCCTCGGCGTGAGCGGTTTGCATCGGGTCAAGCCGAAGGTGGAACTGCAGCCCCGGCGGACCATCCTGCCGCCCGATCTCTTCGAGCAGTTCGCGCATATGTCTTTTTGGCGTGATGGCACTTCCAGCGCCGCCAATGTGATCCGTACCAAAGCCGATGCCGCGATCAGTTGATTGCGGTTTTTTTCATTGCGGGAATCAGCATTCGACCGACGGGTGAGCAGCATGTGGTGGAACAACCTTAAGGCACGGCCAGCAACAACCAATGCCAGCACCCTGGCGACGCCGATGATTATGTCCCTGGAACCGCGCATGCTGTTCGACGGCGCAGTGGCCGCCACCGTGGCCGATGCGGCCCAGGCCGACAGCCACGCCACCGCAGATGCTGCGGCCAAGGCGCCGACGACCACCGAACACGCCGCCACCGGCAGCGAAAGCCACGCGCAGTCCGACGCGCCCGCCACCCCCGCACCGGTTGCCGTGCCGGGGCAGAGCGTGGTGTTTGTCGATGCCCGCGTGAAGGATTCCGCCGAGCTGCTCAACGGCGTTGCCCCCGGCACCCAAGTGGTGCAACTGGACGCGAGCAAGGACGGCCTGCAGCAGATCGCCGATTACCTGGGCAGCCATCAGGGCGTCAGCTCGGTGCAGATCATCGCCCACGGCAATGCCGGTGATCTGTGGCTGGGCAGTACCTATTTGTCCGCCGACAACGTCGCGGCCCGCAGCGAAGTGCTGGCGCAGATCGGCCAGGACATGAACGTGGGCGGCGATATCCTGATCTACGCTTGCAACACCGCCGCCAGCGACAAGGGCATCAACTTTGTCGACTCGCTGGCGCAACTGACCGGGCGCGATGTTGCCGCGTCCACCAACCGCACCGGCCTGGGCGGCGACTGGACCCTGGAAGTCGCCACCGGCTCCATCGAAAGTCATACGGCGTTGTCGTACCAGGCGATGTCGGCATACCAATACGGCCTGGCAAACATCACGGTGACCAGCGCTGCAGACAGCGGTGCCGGCACACTGCGCCAGGCCCTGACCGATGTGGGTGTCGGCGAGACCGTCACCTTCAGCACCCCGGGCATGACGGTCAATCTGGACACGCAGTTGGTCATCGCTAAAAACCTGACCATCGATGGCGACCTGAACAACGATGGTGTTGCCGATGTGACCATCAGCGGGCAGTACAAGACTCAGGTGCTCAAGGTTAACAGCGGTGTCACCGCGACCCTGGACGGCCTGGTCATTACCAAGGGCCTGGCGGCTGGCGACGGCAGCAATGGCGGTAGCGGTATTAGCGCGGCCAATTTGCTCGGGGCGGGGATCAGTAACTTCGGTAACCTGACCCTCAATAACGTCAGCGTGACAGAGAACGCAGCCTCGGGTGGCGGTGGTGGCGGTGGTGTGACCAATGGCAATTTCGGCGGTGCCGGTGGCGGCGGCGGCGCGGTGGGCGGAGGCAACGGCGGGCGTGGTGGCAATACCGGCAACGGGAGCGGTGTCTACGCCGGAACTGCGGGCACCCCCAACCAGGGTGGGAAGGGTGGGGGCTACAGCACCATGGGCGGCAACGGCGGCTCGAGCAGCGGTGGTGCCGGCTCGACCGGCATCTACGGTTATACCAACGGTTCCGCTGGCGGCACAGCGACCTCTGGCGGCTTGTCGATCGGCGGCGGTGGGGGTGGTTCCGGCTGGAACGGTGCCGGTGGCAAGGGCGGCGGAGCGGCTGGCGGTATCTACAACGCCAGCGGCGCCACCCTGACCATCGTCGGCACCAGCTCGATTACCGGTAACATCGGTGCCGGCGGCGGCGGCGGTGGCGGTTCGGCGGCCGGCAGCGGCACTACTCTGAATGGCGGTGACGGTGGCCTGGGTGTCGGTGCCATCTGGAACAAAGGCACGGTATTGATCACGGCGGCCAACTTCGCGGCGCTGGGCGGTTCGGCCAATACCGGTGCCAGTGGTAACGGTGGCTTGGCCACCAACGCCTCGGCGGGCAGCAAACCCACAGCAGTCAACGGTCTGTTCAACGATATCGGCGGAACGGCGAACACCGCTTACAGTCCGGCCCCGGTCGCGACCATCGTGGTCAGCAACACCGCGCAGCACATCGGCAGCACTTCGCAGGTGACCATTACCTTCAACCAGGCCGTGACCGGCTTTACCAGCGCCGATCTGACGATCAGCAACGGTACCCTGGGCACCCTGACTACCAGCGACAACATCACCTACACCGCGACCTTTACGCCGAGCGCGAGCGTGACCAGCGCCACCAACCAGATTGTCCTCGACAATACCGGCGTCACCGCCACGTCGACGGGGACACCGGGGACCGGCACCACTTCGTCCAACACCTTCAGCATCGATACCGTGCGCCCAACCGCGACCGTTACGGTCGTTGCGCCGACGTTGAGCACCACGGTCAACTCGACGGTGAACATTACCTTCAGCGAAGCGGTGAGCGGTTTCAGCCTTACTGACATGTCGGCGTCCAACGGCACCCTGAGCAACCTGACCACCAGTGACAATATCCACTGGACCGCGACCCTGACGCCAAGCGCCAGCAACAGCAGCAGCGGCAATGTCGTTACCCTGGACAACACCCTCTATACCGATACCGCGACCAACGCCGGTACCGGCACGACCACGTCCAACACCTATGCGATCGACACGGTGCTGCCGACCTCGACCATTGTGGTGTCCGATACCGCACTGAGTATCAGCGGTAACACGTCCCTGGTGACTATCACCTTCAGCGAGGCGGTCACCGGGCTCACCGCCGGCGCCTTCACGGTCGCCGACGGCATCCTGAGCAACTTGGGCAGCAACGACGGTGGTCTCACGTGGACCGCAACCCTGACTGCGAGCCCCGGGGTTACCCATACCGGCGATGTCATCACCCTGAACAACACCGCGGTCAGTGATGGCGCGGGCAACGCCGGCAGTGGCACCACCAATTCCAACACCTATGCGGTCGATACCGCGCGGCCGAACGCGACTGTCGTGTTCGCCAACACCAACCTGGGCATCGGCCAGACCTCGCTGGTGACCATCACCTTCAGCGAAGCCGTGACCGGGTTCACCAACGCCGACCTGATAGTGTCCAATGGCACCCTGAGCGCAGTCAGCAGCAACGACGGTGGTACCACCTGGACCGCCACCTTTACCCCGATGGCGAGTATCGTCAGCGCGAGCAACCACATCACCCTGGACAACTCCGGGGTCCAAGACGTGGCGGGCAACGCCGGCAGTGGCACTACCACGTCGAACAACGTGGCCATCGACGGTGTGCGTCCAACCGCGACCCTGGTGGTTGCGAGCAACTCCCTGGGCATTGGCCAGACCTCGCTGGTGACCATTACCTTCTCGGAAGCCGTGGTCGGTTTCTCCAATGTCGACCTGACGGTGTCCAATGGCACCCTGAGTGCGGTGAGCAGCAACGACGGTGGCATCACCTGGACCGCGACCTTCACGCCGAGTGCAAACCTCACCGACACCACCAACGTCATCACCCTGGACAATACCGGCTATAGCGACACCAGCGGCAACACCGGCACCGGCACCACCGACTCCAACAACTACGTCATCGACACCGTGCGCCCCACCGCGACCATCGTGGTCGCCGACCCGGCGCTGACCGCTGGCGAAACGTCGCTGGTGACGATCACCTTCAGCGAAGCCGTGACCGGCTTCACCCTCGCCGACCTGACGGCAAGCCACGGCAGCCTGAGCAGCCTGAGCAGCGCCGACGGCGGCATCACCTGGACCGCGACCTTCACCCCAGGGACGAACACCAACAGCGCGAGCAACGTGATCGCCCTGGCCAACACCGGCATTGCCGACCTGGCCGGCAACGCAGGCGCGGGCACCACCAACTCGGCGAATTACACCGTCGATACGGTGTTGCCTTCGGCGACCATCGTGGTGGCCAACCCGACGCTGAAAATCGGTGACTCCTCCCAAGTGATGATTACGTTCAACGAGGCCGTGACTGGTTTCAGCAATGCCGACCTGACGATCACCAATGGCACCTTGAGCGCGGTCAGCAGCAGCGACGGCGGCATTACCTGGGGCGCGACGTTCACCCCGAGCAGCGCGATCAGCGACGCCACCAACCAGATCACCCTGGACAACAGCGGCGTCCAGGCGGCGGTGTCGGGTAATGTCGGCGTCGGTACCAGCAATTCCAATAACTACGCCATCGACACCCAACGTCCGACCGCCACGGTGGTGGTGAACAACGACCACCTGGGGATCGGCGGCTCGTCGCTGGTGACCATCACTTTCAGCGAAGCAGTGACCGGGTTCAGCCTGGCCGATCTGACCACCGACAACGGCACCCTGAGCAGCCTGAGCACCAGCGACAACATCACCTATACCGCGACGTTGACGCCTGTGGCAGGCGTCACCCAGAACAACAATCACATTGTCCTGGATAACACCGGTGTGACCGATGGCGTCGGTAACGTCGGGTCTGGCACCACGTCGTCCAACGCCTATATGATCGACAGCCAGCGGCCAACGGCGACCATCGTGATGGCCGACCCTGTGTTGAGTGCCGGCGAAACTTCCCTGGTCACGGTCACGTTCTCGGAAGCCGTCAGCGGTTTTGACAACAGCGACCTGAGCGTCCCCAACGGCACCCTCTCGACAGTCAGCAGCGCGGATGGCGGCGTGACCTGGACGGCGACTTTCACACCGACCGGCAACGTCCGCGACACCACCAACCTGATCAGCCTGAACAACGCCGGCTACACCGACCTGGCCGGCAACGCCGGCAGCGGTGTCACCAACTCGGGTAACTTCACCATCGACACGGTGCAGCCGAGCGCAACCATCGTCGTCGCTGACAATGCCCTGAACATCGGCGACACCTCGCTGGTCACCATTACCTTCTCCGAAGCGGTCAGCGGTTTTACCAACGCCGACCTGACAATCGCCAACGGCACGCTGACCTCCGTCAGCAGCAACGACGGCGGCGTGACCTGGACGGCGACTTTCACGCCGAGCAGTGCGATCAGCGACACCAGCAACGTGATCACCCTGGACAACAGCGGTGTGCAAAACGGCTCCGGCAACAGCGGCAGCGGCACCACCGATTCGAACAACTACGCCGTCGACACCGTGCGCCCAACGGCCACCATCGTGGTCGCGAATCCGGCCCTCGGCGTGGGTGGCAGCTCAGCGGTGGTGATCACCTTCTCGGAGGCGGTGACCGGGTTCAGCAACGCCGATCTGACGGTCAACAACGGCACCTTGAGCGCCGTGAGCAGCGCGGACGGCGGCGTGACCTGGACCGCGACGTTCACCCCGACGTCCGGCGTCACCGACACCAGCAACGTGATCACCCTGGACAACACCGGCATTGCCGACCTGGCGGGCAACAGCGGCAGCGGCACCACCGACTCCAACAACTACGCCATCGACAGCCAGCGGCCAACGGCGACCATCGTGATGGCCGACCCTGTGTTGAGTGCCGGCGAAACCTCCTTGGTCACGGTCACGTTCTCGGAAGCCGTCAGCGGTTTTGACAACAGTGACCTGAACGTCGCCCATGGCACCCTGAGCGCGGTCAGCAGCAGCGACGGCGGCATCACCTGGACGGCTCTCTTCACACCGGCGGCGGGTATCCGCGCCGCCAGCAACGTGATCACCCTGGCCAATACCGGCATTGCCGACCTGGCCGGCAACGCCGGTACGGGAACGACCGACTCGGCCAACTACAGCATCGACACCGTGCTGCCGACGGCGACCATCGTAGTCGGCGACACCGCCCTCAAGGCCGGCGAGACCGCCCCGGTGACCATCACCTTCTCCGAGGCTGTCAGCGGTTTCACCCTGGCCGACCTGAGCGTGGCCAACGGCGTGCTGAGCAACCTGGGCTCCAGCGACGGCGGCGTGACCTGGACCGCGACCCTGACGCCGACGGCCGATGTGACCGACACCAGCAACCTGATCAGCCTGGACAACAGCGGCGTACAGACCGCCGCCGGCAACGCGGGCAGCGGCAGCACCGATTCGAACAACTATGCGATCGACACCCAGCGCCCGACCGCGACCATTTCGGTGGCCAACGGCACCCTGGGCATCGGCCAGACCACCACCGTCACCATCGGCTTCAGCGAGGCCGTCAGCGGTTTCGATCTGTCTGACCTGAGCGTGGCCAACGGCGTGCTGTCCAACCTGGCCAGCAACGATGGCGGCAAAACCTGGACCGCCACCCTGACCCCGACGGCGGCGATTACCGATGCGACCAACGTGATCGTGCTGGACGCCGGCCAGGTCAACGATGCTGCCGGTAACGCCGGCAGCGGCATTGCGATCTCGAACAACTTCGTGATCGATGGCGAACGCCCGACGGCGACCATCACCATTGCCAACCCGAACCTGACCGTCGGCCAGACCACCACCGTCACGTTTACCTTCAGTGAAAAAGTCAGCGGCTTCGCGCTGGATGACCTCAGCGTGGCCAATGGCACCTTGTCCAACCTGGCCAGCAACGACGGCGGCAAAACCTGGACCGCGACCCTCACACCGACGGCCAACCTCAACGACCCGAGCAACTTCATCACCCTCGACACCGGCCTGGTGAATGACATGACGGGCAACGCCGGCAGCGGTTATGCCAATTCCAACAACTACGCGATCAACACCATTGCCCTGACCGGCGACCCGCTGTTCCGCGTCACCGAGCCGGCACCGCCACCCGGCGCGCCGGATGTGCCGCTGCAACCGATCGTGTTTGGCCGGCCCGCGGGCGACCTGGGTTCACCCATTGGCTTCCCGGCGTTGTTCGAACAGCGCGAGATGGGCGCGGGCTTGCCGCCTATCGGTAGCATCTTCATTCGCAACGGTGCCTTGGCGCCCAGCTTCATTGCCCAGGTGTTCAACAGCGACAGTGGCGCGAACGGCGGCGCGCAGGGCTTCCTCGGTTTTGGCGGCGGCGATGGTGGGGTGTTTGGTTCAAGCACCTTGTCGGGGTTGTTCAATCGTGAGAGTGGCGGCGGGGACAGTGGCCTCAAGGCGTTCGACAGCCGAGCAATCCAGGGCGGCGGTGACGCGGCCCAAGGCCTGCGGGGCGTGTTCGGCGCCCCGACCCTGGGCCAGCAATTGCAGCAGATCAAAGACGTGGAACAGCGTCAGGTGATTGACCTGGCGAAGGCATTGCAACAGGTCGGCATCAGCGAAATGCAGGCCTGACACACTTAAATCAAGGCGCAGTAACAGGGGCAGTCCAAGGATGAATACAGTTCATAAGTTGTTCGGCGCCAGCGTGCTGGCGCTGGCGATCGGCGGTTGTGCGGTCACCAGCGAGCCGATTGAGCGCAGTGTCAGTGAGCAGCGAGCCCGCAGCGACCTGCACGGTATGTACAAGGATCAGGAGCCATTGAACGGCCCGTTGACACTGCACCAGGCCATGGCCCGGGCGGTTAAATACAACCTCGAAGGGCGCTTGAAGATCATGGAGGAGGCGCTGGCCAAGCGCCAACTCGACCTCGCCAGTTTCGACATGCTGCCGCGCATGGCGTTGTCCGCCGGTTACGCCGGGCGCAACAACACCAACGCCTCCAGCAGCCAGAGTGTTCTCACCGGCACCCAGTCCCTGGAACCGTCGACATCCCAGGACCGCGACCGTCGCGTGGCCGACCTGACCATGGTGTGGAACGTCCTCGACTTTGGCGTCAGCTACATCAGTGCCAAACAGCAAGGCGACCAACGCCTGATCGTCCAGGAGCGGCGCCGCAAGGTGATCAACACCATCGTCCAGGACGTGCGCTCGGCCTATTGGCGGGCGGTCGCGGCCGAACGCCTGCTGACCCAGATCGACAGCCTGATGGCGCGGGTCGACCAGGCCCAGAGCAACAGCCAAAGCATGAGCGAGCAGCGTATCGGCGACCCGATCCAGGCCCTGGGCTACCAGCGCTCGCTGATCGAAGCCACGCGCCAATTGCAGGAACAGCGCCGCGCGCTCTCCCTCGCCAAGACTGAACTGTCGACCCTGATCAACCTGCCCATGGGCACCGACCTCAAGCTGGCCACGCCGGACGACTACGCCGTGCCGCAGCTCAAGGTCAACTTCGCCAGCCTGGAACAGGAAGCCCTGGCCAACCGCCCTGAACTGCGCGAGCAGGACTACCAGACCCGCATCAGCGCCGCCGAAACCCGCAAGGCCATGCTGCGCCTGCTGCCGGGCCTGGAATTCTCAGCCGGCGGGCATTACGACAGCAACTCGTTCCTGGTGGACAACCGCTGGGCCGACTACGGCGCCAAGGTCACCTGGAACCTGTTCAACGTGCTTTCCGCCCCGGCCGCCATCGACGTCGCCAAGGCCGGCGAAGAAGTCGCCACCGCACGGCGCCAGGCCATGTCCATCGCGGTGCTGGCGCAACTCTACGTCGCCAACGCGAACTTCCAGGACGCCGTGCGCCAGTTCAAGACCAACGAACAGCTGGCCGACATCGACGGGCAGATCCTCACCCAACTGCGCAACCGTCACCAAGCCGCAGGCCTGGGCGAACTGGACCTGATCCAGGGCGAACTCAATACCCTGCAAGCCGACCTGCGCCGCGACCTGGCCTACGCCGACCTGCGCAACGCCTACGGCCAGATCTTCGCCAGCGCCGGGCTCGACCCGTTGCCGGAGCAGGTCGATTCCGACCGCGTGCAGTCCATCGCCACCGCGCTGGCCGGCCGCGAATCGGCATGGGCCGCCGGCAACATCGCCGCCCCGGTGCCCCGTGCCGCCGTCAAGTAACCTGGTGGCACCGACCGCGAGCATCACGCGTGCCCAGCGTGAGGCTCGCAACGGTCATCGCGGCGTGGCGATCCTGCTGACCGGCCTGCCGGCGTCGGGTAAGTCGACCCTGGCCCAAGGGCTGCAGGCGGCGTTGTTCGAACAAGGCCGACACAGCATCGTGCTCGACGGCGATGCCTTGCGCGGCGGCTTGAACAAAGACCTGGGGTTTGCCGACGGCGACCGCCTGGAAAACATCCGCCGCGCCGCCGAACTGGCGGCGTTGCTGGTGGACAACGGGCAAATCGTGATCCTGGCGCTGATCGCGCCGTTGGTCGAATTACGCGCGGTACTCGCCGAACGCCTGGGCGCGGATTATCGGGAAGTGTGGTGCAACGCCGCACTGGACATCTGCGAACGCCGCGACCCCAAAGGCCACTACGCCCGCGCCCGACGCGGCGAACTGCCGGGGTTCACCGGCATCGGCTCACCCTACGAACCACCGCCGCAAGCCGCCCTGGTCCTGGAGACCGGCCAGCTATCCGTGCAGCAATGCGTCGCACAACTGCAGGTATGGTTGCAAACCCTGTAGCGCAAGCTCGCGCCTGCCGTGGGTGAGGGCTAGACTCGGATAAACCCATCTATCCGGAGCTCATCATGCAATCGCCTGAACACAGCTTGCCCTCCCTGTTCAAACAACTCGGCCTGGCCGACGACCCCGCCGGCATCGAGCAATTCGTCACCGCGCACTCACCGCTCAAGGCGGACCTGGAACTGGCCGATGCGTTTTTCTGGACGGATAGCCAGAAAGCGTTTTTGCGTGAGGAAATTCTGGAGGATGCGGATTGGGCTGAAGTGGTGGATGAGTTGAACCTGATGTTGCGGCGTGATTGAGAGGTGTAAAAAATCTTTGATGAAATGCCGTAATGTAAAAAAATTGGTGTGCGGTAAAAAAACTGGGCTGTAAGCGGCCCAGTTAATTTTTTCTGGAAAGCTTCGCACCATGGCAATCGACCTGCGCGCTGGGGCGGGTGATACACGAGGTTGGGAATGATGGTGGGCAGAGTGAGGAACCCTTATCAACGGGGCTGACTCCTTCTTCTGGACACAACATGAAACGACTGATCCCCCGCACTGAAATTGAACAATATGACCTCACAAAAATCGATAGTCCCTATTTTGTCGACAGCAAAGTAAGGGAGTTTTTCCGTGCGCCTTATGCGTTGCAGGGACTGAGTGAACTTCTTGGTGAATGCAATATTTCCCCTGTTTGTTGTTCTGGGGAAAAAAGATCAAAGGACGCAGGAAAATGAAGCGTAAGCATGTTTTTTGGTTTTGGGGAGCCATGGATGCCCTTTATCTGATTCGCTATGCAGTGGCCAGCGCAATACAGGCAAGGATTCCTTTTTTAAGCGATTTTGAAAGTGCGTTATGGGTGCTGCGTGATCATAGCGTTGTGCAGTTATACATGTTCGGCTTTGCCATGCTGCTGCAAGTTTCCATCGTGATCTCGTGCCTGCTGTTCTTTCTTGGACGTGAACAGGTGAGGTGGATTACTTACCTTCAAACACCCTTGCGATTGGCTTTTATTGTGCCTTCTGTTTCGCTGTTGCTAGTGGGTGCTCAGCTTGTTCCTAACTACAACTTGGTGTTAATGGCTGCGTTAGTTGTTGTATCCGAGGCAGTGAAAGTCTGGAGCGTCTGGCGGTGGAGCAAAAGGTGCTGATATTTTCCGGCAGAGCCACCTAGGAGACTGAGCGGTCAATAAGCCGGTTGCACAGCAATCCTGAAGCCGACACCGATCCAAATGTGGGAGGGGCTTGCCCCCGATAGCGGCAGATCAGTCAACCATGTATTGCCTGAACCTCCGCTATCGGGGGCAAGCCCCCTCTCACATGGGTCATGCGGCGTTGCGGCTATCGTTGAAGATCCAACCCTCACACTGAAAGTCGCTTTACTTACCCACGCCACGCCACGCCTGAATGGCAGGCCGCACAGCTATCCTGAGGCGACACCGATCCAAATGTGGGAGGGGGCTTGCCCCCGATAGCGGCAGATCAGTCAATCGTGTATTGCCTTCACTCCGCTATCGGGGGCAAGCCCCCTCCCACATGGGTCATGCGGCGTTGCGGCTATTGTTGAAGATCCAACCCTCACACTGAAAGTCGCTTTACTTACCCACGCCACGCCTGAATGGCAGGCCGCACAGCAATCCTGAAGCCGACGCCGATCCAAATGTGGGAGGGGGCAAGCCCCCTCCCACATGGGTCATGCGGCGTTGCGGCTATCGTTGAAGATCCAACCCTCACACTGAAAGTCGCTTTACTTACCCACGCCACGCCCGAATGGCAGGCCGCACAGCAATCCTGAAGCCGACGCCGATCCAAATGTGGGAGGGGGCTTACCCCGATAGCGGCAGATCAGTCAACCATGTATTGCCTGAACCTCCGCTATCGGGGGCAAGCCCCCTCCCACAGGGTTCATGCGGCGTTGCGGCTATCGTTGAAGATCCAACCCTCACACTGAAAGTTGCTTTACTTACCCACGCGCCGCCCGAATGGCAGGCCGCACAGCAATCCTGAAGCCGACACCGATCCAAATGTGGGAGGGGCTTGCCCCCGATAGCGGCAGATCAGTCAACCATGTATTGCCTGAACCTCCGCTATCGGGGGCAAGCCCCCTCCCACATGGGTCATGCGGCGTTGCGGCTATCGTTGAAGATCCAACCTTCGTGCTGAAAGCCGCTTTACTTACCCACGCCACGCATCCGCTAAATTTGTTTCAAAACTTGACGCATCTAGCGCCATCCACCATATTGATAGTTAGCAAACTAACTGTATGTGAACGATCCAGTGCCCAAGACCCTCGAACAACTCCAGATGAACCTCAGCAGCAGCATGGTGGTGGGCGCCCGTAATTGGCGCAAAATCTGCCAGAACACGCTGCTGAGCTACGGTATTTCCGAAGCCTGCGCCGTGCCGTTGCTGATGATCGGCCGCCTGGGCGACGGGGTGCATCAAGTCAAAGTGGCCCAGGCTTCGGGGATGGAAAGCCCGTCGCTGGTGCGCCTGCTCGACCAACTGTGCAGCGGCGGCTATGTGTGCCGCAGCGAAGACACCCACGACCGCCGCGCCAAGGCCTTGAGCCTCACCGCGCGGGGCCGTGAGCTGGTACAGGCGGTGGAGGCGCAACTGGTGCGCCTGCGCCGCGACGTGCTGGCCGATATTGCGCCTGCGGACATGGAGGTTGCGCTGCGCGTGTTGCGCGCCTTTGAAGTCGCGCATCAATACCCTGTGGTTGCAGCATCTTGAGAGGATTTTTTACCGGCATGCCGCCGGCCAGGGACTGGTTCTACGGGGTACGCACGTTCGCGGCGTCGATGATCGCGTTGTACATCGCCATGCTCATGCAAATGCCGCGTCCGTACTGGGCGATGGCCACGGTGTACATCGTCTCCAGCCCGTTTGTCGGGCCGACCAGTTCCAAGGCGCTGTACCGTGCGATCGGCACCTTCATGGGCGCGGCGGCGGCGGTGGTGTTCGTGCCGATGTTTGTGCAATCGCCCTACCTGCTGGTGGTGGTGATTGCATTGTGGACGGGCACCCTGCTGTTTCTCTCCATGCACTTGCGCACCGCGAACAACTACGCCTTGATGCTGGCCGGCTACACCTTGCCGCTGATCGCCTTGCCGGTGGTGGATAACCCGCTGACGGTGTGGGACGTGGCTGAAGCGCGCACCGAGGAAATCTTTCTTGGCATCGCGGTGGCGGCGGTGGTCGGCGCAATGTTCTGGCCGCGGCGCCTGATGCCGGTGTTCGATGGCTCGGTGGCCAAGTGGTTCAGCGACGCCCAGGTCTACAGCCAGCGCTTTATGAGCCGCAACGTGGCGCGCGACGAAGTCAGCGCCTTGCGCGGCGGCATGGTCGCCACCTTCAACACGCTGGAATTGATGATCGGCCAGTTGCCCCACGAAGGCGCCCGGCCGCAGACGGTACGCAACACCAAGGAACTGCGCGGGCGGATGATCCACCTGCTGCCGGTGGTGGATGCGCTCGACGATGCGCTATACGCCATCGAACACCGTGCGCCGGAGTTTCTCGAAACGCTCGCGCCGCTGTTGGAGGCCACGGATCAGTGGCTGCAAAGCACCACCGAGTCGGCCCCGTTGGAACGCTGGCGCACCCTGCGTGACCAACTCGACGCGCTGCAACCGGAAGGCGAAGCGCTGGACGACCGCCACACGCTGCTGTTCTCCAACGCGCTGTATCGCCTGGGTGAGTGGATCGACCTGTGGCAAGACTGCCGCAGCCTGCAGGCCGCGATCCAATGCGAGAGCCAGGACACCTGGCGCGCCGTTTACCGCCACTGGCGCCTGGGCCGCCTGACGCCTTTTCTCGACCGTGGCCTGATGTTCTACTCGGCGTTTTCCACCGTCACCGCGATCATCGTCGCCTCGGTGCTGTGGATTCTGCTGGGCTGGACCGACGGCGGCAGCGCCGTGATCCTGGCAGCCGTCGCCTGTAGCTTCTTTGCGTCGATGGACGACCCGGCGCCGCAGATCTACCGGTTCTTTTTCTGGACCGCCATGTCGGTGCTGTTCGCCAGCCTGTATCTGTTCCTGGTGCTGCCCAACCTGCACGATTTCCCCATGCTGGTGCTGGCGTTCGCGGTGCCATTTATCTGCATCGGCACACTCACGGTCCAACCGCGTTTCTACCTGGGCATGCTGCTGACGTTGGTGAACACCTCGTCGTTCATCAGCATCCAGGGCGCCTATGACGCCGACTTCCTCAACTTCGCCAACGTCAACCTGGCCGGGCCCGTGGGCCTGCTGTTTGCCTTTGTGTGGACGCTGATCGCGCGGCCCTTCGGTGCCGAGTTGGCCGCCAAGCGCCTGACCCGGTTCACCTGGCACGACATCGTCGGCCTGACCGAACCGGCGAACCTGGCCGAACAACGGTACCTGGCCGCGCAAATGCTCGATCGCTTGATGCAGCACCTGCCGCGCCTGGCCATCATCGGCCATGACACCGGCGTCGCCCTGCGCGATTTGCGCGTGGCGCTGAACCTGCTCGACCTGCTGGCCTACTCGCCACGGATCTACGGCGTACCGCGGGTGTTGCTCGGCCAAGTGGTGGAAGGCGTCGGCGCTTACTACAAGGCCTGCCTCAAGGCGGGCCGACGCTTGCCCTCGCCGAGCGGCCTGCTGATGACCCTCGACCGCACGCGCCGCGCCCTCAACGGCCAAGGCCTGCAAGACGAAGACGACACCCGCCTGCATCTGTTGCATGCCCTGGTGGGTCTGCGCCTGGCGCTGTTGCCCGGCGTGGAATTGATTGGCGGCACCGAGACCGAGGCGCCGCTGCCTGATGGAGCGCCTTTATGATCGGTGATCTGGATGTCAGCGGGGTGTTCCTGCCCACGCTGCTGGTGCTGATGGGCATTGCGTACCTGTTGTTTCTGCTGGTGCATGGGTTGTTGACCCGTCTGCACTTTTATCGCCTGGTCTGGCACCGGGCATTGTTCAACGTGGGGCTCTACGCGCTGTTGCTGGGCGCGGTGGACTCACTCAGTCGATACCTGATGACATGAAAAAACCTTTTTTGACCATCGGCCGTGTCGTCCTGACGTTGTTGATCGTGAGCTTCGCGGTCGTCGTCGTATGGCGCATGGTCATGTACTACATGTTTGCGCCCTGGACCCGTGACGGCCACATCCGTGCCGATATCGTGCAGATCGCCCCGGACGTGTCCGGGCTGATCCAGCGCGTCGACGTGCACGACAACCAACTGGTGAGCAAAGGCCAGGTGCTGTTCGCCGTCGACCAGGACCGCTTCAAGCTGGCCCTGCGCCAGGCCCAGGCCGCCGTGGCCGACCGCCAGGAAACCCTGGCCCAGGCCCAGCGCGAGTACAAGCGTAACCGTGGCCTGGGCAACCTGGTGCCGAGCGAGCAACTGGAAGAAAGCCAGTCCCGCGTCGCCCGTGCCCAGTCGGCCCTGGCCGAAGCGCAAGTGACGGTGGACTCGGCGCAACTCAACCTCGACCGTTCGGTGATCCGCAGCCCGGTGGACGGCTACGTCAACGACCGTGCGCCGCGCACGCAGGAGTTCGTCACCGCCGGGCGCCCGGTGCTGTCGGTGGTGGACAGCAACTCCTTCCATATCGACGGCTACTTCGAAGAGACCAAGCTCGACGGCATCCACGTCGGCATGGGCGTCGATATCCGTGTGATTGGCGACGGCGCCCGCCTGCACGGTCATGTGCAGAGCATCGTCGCCGGTATCGAGGACCGTGACCGCAGCAGCGGCGCCAACCTGCTGCCCAACGTCAACCCGGCGTTCAGCTGGGTGCGCCTGGCCCAGCGGATTCCGGTGCGTATCGCGTTTGACGAGGTGCCGGCGGACTTTCGCATGATCGCCGGGCGCACCGCGACGGTGTCGATCATCGGCGACAAGCCCAAGGACGGAGCCCAGCCATGAAGCAGATTTTGGCAACCGCGGCGCTGGGTGTGCTGTTGTCAGCCTGCCAGGTGGTCGGCCCGGATTATCGACTGCCGGACAAGGCCGCCATGAACCGTGGCGACCTGCAAGGGCAACTGGCGGGCGAGGGCGCCAACGTGGTCTCGGCGCCGGTGCCGGCGGACTGGTGGAAGCTGTACAACGACCCGCGCCTGGATGAACTGGTGCGCCAGGCCATGGCTTCCAACACCGACCTGCGCGTCGCCGCCGCCAACTTGCAGCGGGCGCGCTATCAGGTGCAGGAGGCTGAATCCGTCGGCGGCTGGAGTGCCGGCGCCAAGGCCGAAGCCCAGCGCCTGCAAGAGTCCGGCGAAGCGTTTTTACTCTCGGAAAAAGTCCCGGTGGGCAATATCGGCAGCGTGGGGATCACCACCTCGTATCAATTCGATCTGTTCGGCACCTTGCAGCGCGGCATCGAAAGCGCCCAGGCCAGCGCCGACGCAACCCAGGCCGCGGCTGATATTGCACGGATCACCCTGGTCGCCGATGTGGTGCGTTCGTACACGCAAATCTGCGCGGCCAACGAAGAGCTGGCGATCGCCAACGAATCCCTCGACCTGCAAGCCCAGAGCACGACGTTGACCCAGCGCCTGCGCGACGCCGGGCGCGGCGATGAAACCCAGGTCACCCGCTCGCAGACCCAGTACAAATCCTTGCGCGCCGACATGCCGCGCTACGAAGCTGCGCGCCAGGCCGGGCTGTTCCGCCTGTCGATGCTGCTGGCCAAGCCGGTGGCGCAACTGCCGGCGGGCACCGGTACGTGCGCCGAACTCCCGCACATCGCCCAACTGCTGCCGGTGGGCGATGGCGCGACGCTGCTCAAGCGTCGCCCCGATGTGCGCCAGGCGGAACGCCAACTGGCCGCGGCCACGGCGCGCATCGGCGTGGCCACGGGCGCGCTGTACCCGGACATCAGTATCGGCGCCTCGATCAGCACGGTCGGGTTGCTCGAAAATCTCGGCACACCGGCCACCAACCGCTGGGGCTTTGGCCCGATGATCAGTTGGACCGTGCCGACCAACGGCGCCCGCGCGCGCATCCACGAAGCCGAAGCGGCGACCCAGGGCGCCCTCGCGCACTTCGACGGGGTGGTGCTCAACGCCATCCGCGAAACCCAGACCGGCCTGGCGCAGTACACCGCGCAGTTACAGCGCCGCGATGCGCTGGCCGAAGCCGACGCATCGGCCAAGGAAGCCGCAGACCAGACCCACCGCTTCTTCCAGGCCGGCCGCGCATCGTTCCTCGCCGACCTGCAAGCCACGCGCACCTACACCGATGTGCGCGCGCAACTGGCGGCGGCCAACACCCAGGTTGCCATGAGCCAGATCGATCTGTTCCTGGCCCTGGGCGGCGGCTGGGAAAGCGGACGAACGCAAGCCTCACAGCCCGGCAAACCCTGAGCAGCTAGCTATGCTTTGACAAGCGGGCCGCCATGCTTTTTGACCGGCAGAGGGCCCGCCTGACACAGCTCGCGTTTGCTCATGGGGATTCCAATAATGAAAAACCCTTATGCTCCCGCTTTCTGGTGCGTGTGCTTCGCACTGGTGTTGTTATCGGCGGCCTACTTCTACGGCGTCATGCTCGCTCACCGAATCGACACGGCCATGGTGTTTCTCGACAGCGCCTGCCTGGTGATCGGCACCTTGTCCATCGGCGTCGTCGCCTGGGCGTCCTACCAAAACCAAAAGGTGAAGAAAAAACTCCTCGAACAAGGCAAGACCCGCGTCGCGATCTGGGACACCAAGGTCGCCCTGCGCCGGGTCGAAACCGTGTTCGACCGCTATTTCTGGGGCAGCTATTGGCAGCCCGGGCGCACCTTCCAGGAAGTCATGGGCGACCTGACCGGCACGCCCCTGGAAAAAAGCCTCGAGACCCTGAAAAAACAATGCGTGCTGCTGGATCGGCAGGTCGCCGACGGTAGGCATTGGCTGAATAATGCGCGGGAATTGTCCGATGTGGCCACGCAGATGGCCCGCGAACGCTACCAACTGGACTTCTGCGACCCCAAGGTCGATACCCCCGGTAATGCCGTGATACACCGTGAATTCGAGGTGTTGGTGTACACCTGGACCGCCCGGTTGAAGAGTTTCGACCACCAGTTGGACGAGATCGAAACGGAATACTCCTGAACTTGCGTGGAACTGATCCCTCTGAAAGTCTGGGCCGTTCGCGGCCGCCAGTGCTAATCTTCCCCCCGTTTTTCGGCGGGCTTGAGCCAACCTCACTCGGGGTTCAAGGAAGACAGCCCACTTCTCACAGGATTTGATCAGGTCACCTCATGAATAAGCCAGCAGTCGTTCTTTTGGGTTTTGTTGTCGCCGTTGGCGTCGTCAGTGCAGGCGGCGCCTGGTACACCGGTAAGCAACTGGAACCGGTGCTGCAAACCGCGATCCAGAACGCCAACAAGGAACTGAAGACCTCCATGGCCGGCGTCGACGGCACGATGGCCCTTGAGCTGGTGTCCCTGGAGCGTGGCGTGTTCAGCAGCACCGCCCATTACCGCCTGAAAGCACAAGGTGCGGTCTTCGGCGAAGACAACCCGAACCCTGAATTGCTGTTCGTCGACCATATCGAACACGGCCCGCTGCCGTTGTCGCGCCTGGTCACGCTGAAATGGCTGCCGGTCATGGCCACCAGTCACTATGAGTTGGAAAAGAACGCCACCACCGAGAAGTGGTTTGCCGCCGCCAAAGACGTGTCGCCGCTCAAGGGCGTGGCCAACATCGGCTACAGCCTCTCGGTCAACGGCAATGTCGAATTGCTGCCCCTGGCGTTCAAGGACGACAAGTCGTCGGTGAGCTTCTCCGGCGCCAACCTGAACTTCGACAGCAGCGCCGAAGGCAAGAAGGTCAAGGCCGACGGTTACATGAACAGCCTCAAGGTCGCCGTCGTCGACGCCAATGGCTCGCCGTTCGAAGCCGAACTGGCCGGGCTGACAGTGGCCAGCAACCTGGAAAAATCCACGTTCGGTTTCTACACCGGGCAGAACACCGTGGAACTGACCGACACCAAGCTCACCATGGGCCCGCAGAAGGCCGTGCTGACCCTCAAGGGCTTCGAGCAGAAAGACACCAGCGACACCAAGGACAACAACCTGGCCGGGCGCGTCGATTACAAGATTGACGAGATCGGTTACCAGGGCAAACCCGTGGGTTCGGCCGCCATGGCCCTGAGCATGAAGAACGTCGACGTGCCGTCGATGCTGGTGCTGACCAAGCTCTATCAGGACAAGATGGCACCCGTGCAGGCCGCCGCTGCCGCCGGTGAACCGGTACCCGAGCTGCAACTGAGCGACGCCGAGCAGGCCCTGGCCGATACCAACGTCAACCAACTGCTGGCCGCCAAGCCGCAAGTGGCGGTGGAAAACCTGTCGCTGAAAACCACCGGTGGCGAAAGCAAATTCAGCCTGGTCGTGGACCTGGCCAAGCCAAGCAGCATGGAACTGCCGCCGCTGGAGCTGGGCAAGCAGATCATCGCGTTGCTCGATGCCAACCTGAGCCTGTCCAAGCCAATGATCGCCGACGTTGCCGCCCTGCAAGCGCAGCTCGGTGGTGTGACCGACCCTGAAGCCATCGAACAGCAATCCCAGATGGCCAGCGAGATGATCAGCGGCATGGCCGTCGGTACGCAACTGGCGACCCTGGTTGGCAGCGACGTGGTGTCCAAGCTGCACTACGCCAACAACGAAGTGACGTTCAACGGCCAGAAGATGACGGTTGAACAATTCCTCTCCTTCGTCATGTCCAAAGTCGGTGCGATGGGCGGCGCGCAGTAATAATTGCTGCACCGTTAAAAAAAATCTGCGGGGGCGGAGTTGCGGGTGATACGGGTCAAATAGTCGCCATGGCGATTGGCTGATACCCCGTTATCTCCGGCAAGTCCGCCCCCGTATTCATTTTTTAGTGTGTCGGGCAATTCTGAACAATTGTTCTGAATTGGACTTTTTCCTATTTTCTTGAGGGATAGTTTCCACAGGAAAGCTAGGCCGGGTCCCGAGACGCCGGCACCCTGCAGCAAATTGCTCAGGACCACCTATCGTTACAGCTTTCCGTGTGTAAGGAAGCTCGCGATATGTTGCCAAACCCTCCACTCAGTGCATCAGGCCGGTTGCGACTGCTCATCGGGGTCGCCTTGTGCAGTCAGTTGCTGATGCCCACCTTCGCCGTGGCCGACCCGGCCTATGACGCCCTGATCATCCAGGCGCGCAACGGCAACTTCACCCCCGCGCTGACCCAACTGCGCCAGTTGCCTGCCGAACGGCAGACAGCGGGCCAGGTCAGCGACCATCTGGTGATCGCCGGGTGGGCCGGCCAGGACGCCGAAGTGCTGAAGGTGTATGAGGCCCAGGGCAAGAATCGCAACCTGAACACCCAGGCGCTCGCCACGGTGGCACGCACTTATCGCAACCAACAGCAGTGGGCCAAGGCCGAGGCGGTGTATCGCCAGGCATTGCTGCGTGAACCGAACAATACCGACCTGCAACTCGGCCTGGCGTTGACCCAGGCCGACGGCGGCCAAGCCAGCGAGGCGGTGCAGCGCACCCGCGCAATGGTCGCGGCCAAGCCCGACGACCCCAACCGGCGCATGGCCCTGGGCTACGCGCTGACCCGCGCCAGCTTGAATTACGACGCCCTGTTTGAGTTCGACCAAGCGTTTATCCGCGCCGGCGACAAGCCTGAAGTCGCCCGTGAATACATCGTCGCCCTGCAAAAGGCCCGCCTGCCGGAGCCGGCCTTGCGTCTGGCGACCCAGCGCCCGGGCCTGCTCGACCCCGTCACCCAGCGCCGCCTCGAAGGCGACCTGGCCGCCGAGCGGGTACGCATGGCCGAGTTCGCTACGCGCACCGAGAAAGAACGCTACGTGATCGCCGACCGCGCCCTGCAGGACTACGACAAACTGCTCACCCGCTGGACCCCCGATGCCAGCGCCCATGACGACGTGGTGCGCTGGCGCATCGACCGCCTGGGCGCACTCAAGGCCCGGGCGCGCACCGCCGAGGTGATTCGCGAGTACGAAACCCTCACGGCCGAAGGCGTGCAACTGCCGACCTACGCGGTGCGCTGGGTGGCGGCGTCCTACCTTGACCAGCGCCAGCCGGAAAAGGCCGAGCCGCTGTATCGCCAGGCACTGAGCGCCACCGACGCCGAGCCCGATGACCGGGTCGAAGACAGCACGGCCTTGTTCTACGCCCTGCAGGAAAGCGACAAAGGTGTCGAAGCCCGCAAGGTCGCCACTACCCTCGCCGACAACCAGAAACCGCGGGTCGAGCTCAAAGGTCTGCCCATCGGCAACCCCAACGATGCATGGATGGATGCCCAGCAACTGTCGGCGCAGTCCGGCGTGTACGGGGGCGATCTGCCGGGCAGCGAAGCCGGCCTGGAAGCCCTGGTGGCACGGGCTCCGGGCAACGTCGGCCTGCGCCTGGCCCAGGCGGACATGTACCGCGCCCGCGACCTGCCACGGCGCGCCGAAGCGACCCTCAAGGAAACCGAAGCCCAGGTGCCGCGCGACATCAGCCTGGAAGTGTCCCAGGCGTACACCGCCATGGATCTGCAGGAGTGGCGCCAACTCGACGTGCTCGCCGATGACGTCATCGCCCGCAACCCCGACAGCCGCCAGGTGCAGCGTCTCCAGCGCCTGCGCAACGTCCACGACATGGCCGAAGTGCGCGTCGAGGCCTACACCGGCAAAAGCTATGGCGGCGGTAATAACGGCGACGTGGGCGCGGTCACCGGCAGCCGTGACTGGGGCATTGAAAGCGTGATCTACACGCCGCCCATCGATGAAGACTGGCGCCTGTTCGCCGGCGCCGGCTACGCCACCGCCGACTTTTCCGAAGGCACCGGCCAGCACCGTTGGCAGCGCGTGGGCGTGGAGCGGCGGACCCGCGACATGACCCTGGAAGCCGAGGTGTCCAACCATTCCTACGGCTTTGGCTCCAAACAAGGCGCGCGCGTGTCGATCGCCCGCGACATCAACGATAACTGGCAATACGGCGGCAGCCTCGATTACCTCTCGGCCACCACACCGTTGCGTGCGCTGAATGCCGACATCACGGCCAACGGCGGCAGCGGCTTCATCCGCTGGCGCGCCAATGAAAGCCGTGAGTGGAAGCTGTCCCTCAGCCCGTCGCACTTCAGCGACGGCAACGACCGCATCGAAACCTTGCTCACTGGCCGCGAGGGCATCTACAGCTCGCCGGGCGTGCAAGTGGACCTGGGCCTGGAAGTCAGCGCCAGCCACAACAGCAAGGCCGACACGGTGTACTTCAACCCGAAGTCGGACTTCAGCGTGTTGCCCACCGTCACCGTCAACCATGTGCTCTATCACCGCTACGAGACCCAGTGGAGTCAGCAGTTCCAAGTCGGAGCGGGTACGTATAGCCAGAGGGATTATTCCACCGGCGGTGTCGGCTTGATCGGTTACGGCCAACGCTTTCGCTGGAACGACGTTCTCGAAGCCGGCGCCAACCTGAGCCTGATCAGTCGACCCTATGACGGTGATCGCGAACGCGATCTGCGCCTGCTCGTCGACCTCACTTACCGTTTCTAGAAGAGCCTGACCATGACTGTCCTCAGCCGTTGCTTGCTGGTCCTGGGTGTATTGCTGGCCAGTGCCTGCGCCCAGCAGCCCGCCCCTTTCACTCCACCCGCCGAGCGGCCGACCCCGGCCAACGAAGCGCCGTGGCCGAAAAACCATTTCCTGGGCATTGCCTATCACGACGTCGAGGATCGCGACCCCGACCAGGCGGTGGTGGCGGTGCGTACCGAACGTTTGATCGAGCAGTTGGCCTGGCTGCGGGAGAACGGTTACCAGGCGGTCAGTGTCGACCAGGTCCTCGCGGCCCGCCGTGGCGGTCCGGCGCTGCCGCCAAAAGCCGTGATGCTCAGCTTCGATGATGGCTATTCGAGCTTCTATACCCGCGTGATGCCGATACTGCGGGCCTATCACTGGCCGGCCCTGCTTGCGCCGGTTGGCACCTGGATCGACACGCCGATGAACCAACCGGTGGACTTTGCCGGCTCACCGCGCCCGCGGGGTGAGTTCCTGACCTGGGCGCAGATCCGCGAAGTGTCTCGTTCGGGTCTGGTGGAAATCGCCGCGCACACCGATGCCAGTCACAAAGGGATATTGGCCAACCCCCAGGGCAACCTGGAGCCGGCAGCGACCTCCCTGCGCTTCGATCCGGCCACCGGCCGCTATGAAACCCAGGCGCAGTTCGAGGCGCGGATGCGCGCGGATGTCGTGGCGATCTCCAACAAGATCCGCAGCGTCACCGGCAAGGCGCCTCGGGTGTGGGTATGGCCCTACGGCGCAGCCAAGGGCACCTCGCTGGCGATCGTCGGCGAGCAGGGCTATGAGATGGCCCTGACCCTGGAAGACGGCCTCGACAGCTCGTCCAACCTGATGAACAGCCCGCGCTTCCTGGTGGCGTCCGACCCGGACGGCGAACATTTCGCCAACAGCATCGTCGCGGTGCAAACCCAGGCACCGCTGCGGGTGCTGCATGTGGACCTGGACAACGTCTACGACCCGGACCCGGCCCAACAAGCGCGCAACCTCGACCAACTGGTGCAGCGCGTGGTGGACATGGGCGCGGGCACCGTGTTCCTGCAAGCCTTCGCCGACCCCAAGGGTGATGGCCTGGTGCATCAACTGTACTTCCCCAACCGCCACTTGCCGGTGCGTGCCGACCTGTTCAACCGTGTCGCCTGGCAGTTGCACACCCGTGCCCATGCCAGCGTGTATGCCTGGATGCCGGTGCTCAGTTTCGCCCTCGACCCCAAGCTGCCGCGCGTGACCCGCTGGGACCCGGAGACCGGCAAGGTCGGCCTCGACCCGGATCAATACCAGCGCCTGTCGCCGTTCGACCCGCAGGTGCGCAAGATCATTGGCGAGATCTATGAGGACCTGGCCCGTAACAATGCCATCGACGGCGTGCTGTACCACGACGATGCGCTGCTGTCCGACTTCGAAGACGCCAGCCCCGCCGCGCTCAAGGTCTATGCCGCCAACGGCCTACCCGCCAGCATCGCGGCCCTGCGCGCCGACCCGGCGGTGATGCAGCGTTGGACGCGCTTCAAGAGTCGTTACCTGATCGACTTCACCCAGGAACTGACCGCCAAGGTCCGCGCCATCGGTGGTCCGCAGGTGCAGACCGCGCGCAATATCTTCGCCGAGCCGATGCTCAACCCGCAGAGCGAAGCGTGGTTCGCGCAGAACCTCGACGACTTCCTCCAGACCTATGACTGGACCGCGCCGATGGCCATGCCGCTGATGGAAGGCGAGACGCTCAAGAATTCCAACGCCTGGTTGGAAAAACTGGTCGCCACGGTCAAGGCGCGCCCTGGTGCGCTGGAACGCACCGTATTCGAACTGCAAGCCAAAGACTGGCGCACCAAGGCCGCGCCGGACCTGAGCGGTGCGCAATTGGCCGAATGGATGGGCGTACTCAAACGCCAGGGGGTCACGAGTTTTGGCTACTACCCGGACAACTTCCTGGAAAATTCCCCGGACTTGAAAACCGTGCGTCCGGCCCTTTCCAACCAATGGAACCCTTGACCATGTTCGATAGAATCCTGGCTTTATTCGTACTGGCGTTGGTATTGGGCGTGCCCCTGGGCTTGATCTTCCTGATCACCGGGCAATTCCTGATGGACTTCGTGTTCTTCTACCCGCTGTTCATGTCGGCGCTGTGGATCGCCGGCGGCCTGTACTTCTGGCTGCACTGGGAGCGCCACTGGCCGTGGGAAGAAGACACGCCGGCGCCGACCCTGGCCGGCAACCCGCTGATCTCGATCATCATCCCTTGCTACAACGAAGGCGATAACGCCGCCGAGACCATTCATGCGGCGCTGGGCCAGGTGTACCCGAACATTGAAGTGATCGCCGTCAACGACGGCTCCAAAGACAACACGGCAGCGGTGCTCGATGCCTTGGCCTTGGAGCATCCGCGCCTGCGGGTGCTGCACCTGGCGCAGAACCAGGGCAAGGCCGTGGCCTTGCGCATGGGCGCCGTGGCGGCGCGCAGCGAGTACCTGGTGTGCATCGACGGCGATGCGCTGCTCGACAAAAACGCGGCGGCCTACCTGGTGGCGCCGATGCTCGACAACCCGCGCCTGGGCGCCGTGACCGGCAACCCACGCATCCGCACGCGCTCGACCTTGATCGGCCGCGTGCAGGTCGGCGAGTTCTCCTCGATCATCGGCTTGATCAAGCGCACCCAGCGTGTGTTCGGGCGGATCTTCACGGTGTCCGGTGTGGTGGTGGCGTTCCGTAAAAAGGCGCTCGACCGCGTCGACTACTGGAGCACCGACATGATCACCGAAGACATCGATATCAGTTGGAAGCTGCAACTCGATCACTGGAGCATCTTCTACGAGCCGCGCGGCCTGTGCTGGATTCTCATGCCCGAAACCGTCGGCGGCCTGTGGAAACAGCGCCTGCGCTGGGCCCAGGGTGGCGCCGAAGTGCTGTTCAAGAACATCCGTGGCATCTGGCAATGGCGGCATCGTTACCTGTGGCCGCTGCTGTTCGAATACTGCCTGTCCACCGGCTGGGCCTTCACCTTCCTGTTGTCGGTGATCTTCTGGGCCGTGGGTAAGTTCGTCGTGCTGCCCCCGGCGATCGCGGTGGACTCCCTGGTGCCTCCGGCCTTTACCGGGCTGGTGCTGGCGATGGTGTGCCTGGTGCAGTTTGCCGTGAGCATCCTGATCGACCGGCGCTACGAAAAAGACCTGTGGAAAACCCTGTTCTGGACCGTGTGGTACCCGATGGTGTTCTGGCTGGTCAGCTTGTTCACCACGCTGGTCAGTTTTCCCAAGGTGTTGTTCAAGCAGCATCAGAAGCGTGCGCGCTGGGTCAGCCCGGATCGCGGTATCAAACCTGTCAATAAGGACGCGAGATCATGAAACTGGTGAGAACTCGTCAAAACCCGGTGATGTGGGTTATCGATGTGGTGTTGACCCTGCTGGCCTGGGCCGGGCTGATTTGGTTGTTGGCGCGCGGCATTACGTCGATGCTGGACAGCCATGGCGGCCCACGCCTGGAAGCGCCGATTTTCGCGGCGCTCAACACCCTGCAGATCTACCTGTGGATCGCCCTGTTCAACGCTGTGATCCTGATCAGCTGGGCGCGTTACCAGCAACGCAAGGGACGCAAGTTCGCCCAGCGCCGCGCCGAGGTCAACAGGCTCAGCGACAAGCACCTCAGTGAAAGTTTTAAGCTGGAGGAGGGGGCCCTGGAGCAACTGCGCAGGCCGGGTGTGCTGGTCATCCACAACGATGAGCATGGCGGCGTCGAGGACGTGAAATCCCATGTCTCCCGCGACGTGGAACGCCCGCCGCTGACCCTGGTGCCCGGCCAGGAAAAAGGCAAGGACATCGGCTGAAGGCCAAACCACGCCGCTCTTTGTGGTCGCTGTGGAGCCCCGGCGAGGCTCTACAGCGCCTCCAGCGGTTCTGCAGCATCAGGTTTGCCGCTCGTCGCCAATCGGTTTGCCCTGCAATCTCGATAAATGAGCCCTGGTTCACAAAACTCCTGCGAACTTTTCCGTCTTTCCCGGTACTAACCTAACTCGGCAATAACTTGATGGCCAAGTAGTGGCAATTAATAAGTTATTCGCTGAATCAACATCAAAATAGTTGCCGTTTGTCGGAATAATACTTCCGATGAGCGCTTGCTTATCTATTTTGATTATTTTTATGGTTATAAATCAGTGTGTTGCAGAACTATCTAGAACTTGCGTGCAACTAATCCAGTCCCTTGGGTCAGCCGAAGTTCGATGTTAGTTTGCCGCGCCTTGATTTTCGACGGATCGAACATGTCTTTGTTATTGCCACGGACTCGGTATCTTCTGTGTACTTTGCTGCTCGCCTGGTTAAGCGCTGAACAGCGCCACGGCCGCCCCCACGCCGGGCGATCAGGACCTGATCCGCGACCGCCAGAACCGCCTGCTCGACGAGCAGCGCCGACGCCTCGACGAGCTCAAGGACCTGCCCGGCAAAGAAGCCAAGCCCCAGGCCCCGGCCACGCCCGCCGACAGCCGTTGCTTCCCGATCCGGGACATCACGCTCAAAGGCGCCGACAGCCTGCCCGCCACCGACCGCGAGCGCCTGCTCAAACCCTATGTCGGCCAGTGCCTGGGCGTGTCGCAGCTCAATGAACTGCTCAAGGTCATCACCGATTACTACATCGACAAAGGCCGGGTCACCAGTCGCGCCTACTTGCCGCAACAAGATCTTTCCAGCGGTCACCTCCAGGTGCTGGTGGTCGAAGGCAAACTCGAAGGACTCAAAGGCGCCCAAGGCAGCAGCGTGACTGATCGCGAGCTGGCCATGGCCTTTCCCGGCAAGGTCGGCGAGGCGCTCAACCTGCGCGAAGTCGAGCAACTGGTGGACCAGCTCAACCGCCTGCCCTCCAAGCAGGCGCAAATGGAACTGACCCCCGGCACCCAGGTAGGCGGCAGTGACGTCGTGGTCAAGAACACCCCGCAAAAGCCCTGGCGCGCCAGCCTGTCGCGCAACAACGATGGGCAGAAAAGCACCGGCGAACAGCAATGGGGCGCCGGCCTGGAGTGGGACAGCCCGCTCGGCCTGGCCGACCAACTGGTGCTGCGCGGCGGCCACGATGCTGTCAGCGACCACCAGAAAACCTCGAAAAACAGCATGCTCTACTACAACGTGCCGTGGGGCTGGTGGAACTTCAGTTACACCTACAACGAGAGCGACTACCGCACCTTTGGCGTGACCAACGACTACAAATTCAAGCAGAACGGCGACAACCAGAATCACCAGTTGCGCGCCGAGCGGGTGGTCCATCGTGACGATGTGAGCAAGACATCGCTGAACGTCGGCGTGGCGCACCTGCGCACCAACAACTACATCCTCGATACCCGTACCGCCTCGAGCAGCAACCGCCTCAGCGAATTGCAACTGGGCTTCAACCACGGGCGTCGCATCGGCAGCGGGTTCGTCAACGTTGACCTGGGCATGCAGAACGGCATCGGCTTGCTCGATGCCCAGGCCCAGGACGAGCGCGATGACGCAGGCAATCGGCAGCCCAACGCGCGCTATCGCAAATACACCGCCACCGCCAGCTTCCTGCAGCCGTTCACGCTGTGGGGCGAGTCGTTCAGTTTTTCCAGCCTGGCCACCGGCCAACGCAGTGAAGACATCCTGTTCAGCCCGCAGCGCATCAGCCTCGGCGGCTCGGCCTCGGTGCGCGGCTTCAAAGACCAGCAACTGAGCGGCGACAGCGGCGGCTACTGGCGCAACGACGTGCGCTGGGCGCGCCCGGTGACGCTCGATTGGCTGCGCCCGGCCTTTGCCGAATACGGCGCCAGCGTCGGCTACGACCAAGGTGTGATCAGCCACGGTCGCTACAACGGCGACGTACACGGTCGGGTCTCGAGCAACTCCCTGGAGCTGTTCGCCCGGGGCAAACACGTCAGCACCAGCGTGACGTTTGCCCATTCTTTGGAACGCCCGGCAGTGATGAGCGAGCGCGAAGCGCCGATCTACTTCCGCATGGATTTCTTCCTGTAATTCAACGCCCCGTTACATCGAGAATTTGAAAATGGATGTTCGCCAATTTGCCTTCCTGGCCCGCCAACCTTCTGCCGCACTGAAGCCGCGCGACGCGTTCTTCGGCCTGCCCAAGCGCGGGCTGGCATTGATCCTCGCCAACGCGCTGTTCTGGCAGCCGCTGCTGGCCCAGGCCGAGGGCATCGTGGTCAGCGCGCCCGGCACCACCGTCGGCGCCGCGGGCAATGGCGTGCCGGTGGTGAACATCGCCACACCGAACGGCAGTGGCCTGTCGCACAACCAGTTCAAGGACTACAACGTCGGCCCCAACGGCGTGATCCTCAACAACGCCAGCGGCGCGGTGACCAACACCCAACTGGGCGGCTACATCGTCGGCAACCCCAACCTCAAGGGCGGCGCGGCCAGCGTCATCCTCAACGAAGTCAACGGCGGCAACCCCAGCCAGTTGCGTGGCTACACCGAAGTAGCGGGTCAGTCGGCCAAAGTCATCGTCGCCAACCCCTACGGCATCAGTTGCAACGGCTGCGGCTTCATCAACACCCCCAACGCCACCCTGACCACCGGCAAACCCGTCATCGATCCGACCGGACAACTGAAAAGCTACCAGGTCGACGGCGGCGCGGTGACCATTGACGGCCAGGGCCTGAACGCGAGCAACGTCGACCGCTTCGAAATCATCACCCGCTCGGCCAAGATCAACGCGCAAATCAACGCGCGCCAACTCACCGTGATTGCCGGGCGCAATGACGTCGATGCCCAAAGCCTGAAAACCACCGCGCGCGCCGACGATGGCAGTGCCAAGCCGGAACTGGCGATCGACTCCAGCGCCTTGGGCGGCATGTACGCCGGAGCGATCAAACTGGTCGGCACCGAAGCCGGTGTGGGTGTGAAGCTCGACGGTACGTTGGTGGCCAGTGGTGGGGATATTCAGCTTGATGCCAATGGCCATTTGAGCATGGCGCAGGCAGCGGCCACCGGTAACGTCACGGTCAACGCGCAGAATATCGACCTCACCGATAGGGTCTACGCCACCGGCAACGTGCAAGTGACCAGCGCCCAGGCGTTGGTCAACCAGAAGAGTGTGGCCGCCGGCCAACGCATCGACATCAATGCGGCCACGGTCAACAATCCCGGCATCATCGAAGCCGGCGTCGCCGCCGACAACACCCGCAATACCACCGGCGACCTGGTGATTAACGCGCAAACCGTCACCACCACCGGCAACCTTCTGGCCAGCCGCAACCTGGCGATTACCGCCGCGCAGGCGTTGACCAACCAGGGTGCGATCATCCAGGCCAAAACCGTCGACGTCAGCAGCGCCAAACTGACCAACCAGGGCGCTACCGCACGCCTGTTTGGCGAACAAAGCCTGGCGCTCAACTCGCCGGCCATCGTCAACCTCGGCGGCCTGATTCGTTTTGGTGACGGCCAGGCCGCAAGTCTCAACAGCGCCTCGCTGGATAACCGCCAGGGCCGCATCGAAATGGCCGGCGGCAGCTTGGTGCTCACCAGTGCCGACCTCAACAACAACGGCGGACAAATCATCGCCAACAATCTGACCGTGAATGCGGGCAGCCTCAACAACCAGAACGGCGTAGTGGTCGCCGGCGCCACCACCGTGAACGCCACTGACCTGGATAACAGCCTCAAGGGCCTGATCCAGGCCGACGCCGGCGCGCTCACCCTCAACGTCACCAATGCCTTCAACAACAGCCAGGGGTTTGCCCAGGCCAGCACGGATCTGAACCTCAACGCCGGCAGCCTCAGCAGTAACGCCAATGGCGTGCTGAGCGCCGACACCGGCAAGCTTACCCTCGTGACTGCGCAACAGCTCAATAACGCACAGGGCCGTTTGCAGGCAGGCAAGGGCGATATTGAACTGCATGCCGCGAGCCTGGATAACCAGAGCGGCGTGATCGTCGGCAAGCAACTGTTGCTCGCCGCCGGTGACATCGACAACCGCGCCGGCACCGTGCTGGGCAACGCCGTCGATGTGACCGCCGGGACCCTCAACAACAGCAGTAAAGGCTCGTTGATCAGCGATGCCGGTGACGTGACGCTCAACATCAGCGACCTGCTGACCAACACCGGTGGCGCGATTGACGCTGGCGAACGCAGCGTGCTGGTCAAACAGCTCACCACCCTCAACAACAGCGGCGGCCTGCTGCGTGGCAAGCGCCTGGACATCACCGCGCAGCATCTGAACAACGATAACGGCCAACTGCTGGCCGGCAACCTCGGCCTGAACTACAGCGGCCAAGAGCTGAGCAACCGCAAAGGCCTGATCCTCAGCGGCGGCGCCCTCACCGAATTGACCACCGGCAGCCTGGACAACCAGGGCGGCACCGTGCAGGGCGATACCCTGACCGTCACCGCCGACTCGGTCGACAACGGCAGCGACGGCCTGATGGCGAGCCTGATCGGCAATCTGCAACTGACCGTTGAAGCCCTGGCCAACCGCGGCGGCAAGCTGTTCGGCAAAGAGCAGGTGACCATCAGCGGCGCCACCCTCGACAACAGTGCGGGCGGCCAGCTCAGCGGCAATCAGCTCAACCTCACGTCACGCGACACCCTGACCAACCGGGGCGGCCTGATTGAGGCCAACCAGGGCCTGACCGTCGGTGGCGGCAACCTCGACAACAGCGCGGATGGTCAACTGCGCACCTTGAAAGGGATCACCAGCAGCATCAACGTCAGCGGCGCAGTCAATAACCAGAATGGCATTCTGGAGTTTGGCAGCCAGGGCTTCAGCCTCGACGCCGCCAGCCTGAACAACCAGTCCGGCCAATTGCAGCACGCCGGCAGCGGCCTGATGCGCGTCCACACCGCCAGCCTCACCGGCAGCCAGGGCAACATCAACGGCATGGGCACAGCCGACTGGGCATTCGGCAAGGTCGATGGTCTGGGCCGTGTGCAACTCAACGAAGTCATCACCTATAAAAGCAGCCAGGCGCTGGCGCTGAAAGCCGGTGACCGCATGGCCAGCGGCAAGGGCCTGGTCATCGACGTGGCCAGCCTGGATAACGGCGGCGAACTGCTGAGCGACGGTGACCTGAGCATCACCACCGGCGACATGACCAACAGCGGCCGCGTATCGGCCCTGCAAACGCTCACTGTTACAGCCAATAACCTGAGCCAGAACGGCGGCCGTCTGGCCGGCACCAACACCCGTCTGAGCCTGACCGGCACCCTCGACAGCCTCGGTTTCCTCACCGCACGTCAGCAGCTGGATATCGCGGCGGCGCAGATCAATAACCGTGGCACCTTGGGCGCCCAGGGCGCGGTGAACCTGACCGCCGTGAATGGCATCACCAACGCTGCCGATTCGCTGTTGTTCAGCGGCGGCGACATGACCTTGCGCAGCAATGGTTTCAGCAACCTCTATGGCGATGTCTACAGCAAAGGCAACTTGAGCTTCGCCGCACAGGATGGCGGGCGTGCCGTGCTGTTCAGCAACCGCTCCGGCACCGTGGAAAGCGAAGGCTCGATCGGTATCAATGCAGGCTTTATCGAAAACGCCAAAGATGCGTTCGAACTCGGGCAGACGCTTACCACAGGCAGCTTGAGTTGGATCTGTGGCCAGCACTGCGGCGAGAAAGACAACTGGGAAAAAGGCCTGATCACCATCTACGAGACGTACCTTGAGGCGGCGACCAAAGATTCGGTGGCGGCGCGCCTGGTGGCTGGCAAAAACATGCTGCTGCAAGGCGACAATGTGCAGAACCGCTACAGCCTGATGGCTGCCAATGGCGACCTGAGTATCACCGCCGGTGACTTGCTCAACCAGGGCGCCGCTACGCGCACGGGGCAGCGCAAGATTGTCGTCAGCACGCCAGGTCGCGTTTCCGACGATTTGTTTGAACGCATGCAATATGTCGATGTTCCCGCTTTCAATGCGGCCACGGCGGCTGGGCATTTCGATAAGGCGCGCTTCGAAGAACTGAAAAACCGCTCACCCAATAGCTTGCCTTTCGCCCACTTAAGCGACGTCACCACCTGGACCCCCAACGCCGGCCATGAGTACGACGCCACGCTTCAGGCCGGTGGTACGGTCGACCTTTCCAAAGTCACCCGAAAAACGCAAAACGGCACGCTGCACGAAAACACCCTGGCGCAACTGACCGGCACCCTCGGCGATGACCAGACCGGCGTCCCGGTCGGTGGCATCAACATCAACCTGAGCCAACACGCCAACAACCCCGGCGCCCAGGCGCCTGGCAGCGTACTGCCGGTGGTTGCCCCTGCAGCGGGTGGCGGTTTCGTACCCGTTGACTACACCGGCGTGGCCTTCGCCCCGGTCGACCCCATCACCGCGCCCAACTTCCAGTTGCCCAAGGGCGAGTACGGCCTGTTCGTCAAAAACGCCGACCCCACCAGCCACTATCTGATCGAAACCAACCCGGAATTTGCCAGCCTCACCGGCTTCTTCAGCTCCGACTACATGCTCGGCAAACTCGGCTTCACCAGCGACAACGCCTGGCGCCGCCTCGGTGATGGCCAATACGAAAGCCGCCTGATCCGCGACGCGGTGCTCGCGCAAACCGGCCAACGCTTCCTCGCCGGCGGCCTGACCAGCGACGCCGACCAGTTCCGCTACCTGATGGACAACGCCCTGGCCAGCAAGGACGCCCTGCGCCTGAGCCTCGGCGTGACCCTCACCGGCCAGCAAGTCGGCGCCCTGACCCACGACATCGTGTGGATGGAAAACCGCGTGGTCGACGGCCAGACCGTCCTCGTGCCGGTGCTCTACCTGGCCCAGGCCGACTCGCGCAACGTACGCGGCAACAGCCTGATCCAGGGCCGCGACCTCAACCTGTTCACTGGCGGCGACCTGATCAACGTCGGCACCCTGCGCGCCAGCAACAACCTCTCCGCCGCCGCCGGCGGCAGTCTCTACAACGGCGGCCTGATCGAAGCCGGCAACAACCTGAGCCTGCTGGCCCAGGACAGCATCCGCAATGCCATGGCCGGCGAAATTCGCGGCAAGCAAGTGAGCATGGCGGCGGTCAGAGGCGACATCACCAACGACAACACCGCCATTCAGGTGCGTGACGGCGCGGGCATGCGCACCCTCACTGACAATGGCACCAGCCTCATCGTCGCCCGCGAAAACCTGGCCATGAACGCCGGGCGCGACCTCATCACCCGAGGCGCCCTGGCAGGTGGCACCGACGTCACCTTAACCGCCGGCCGCGACATCAGCATCCTGCCCGTCAGCGACACCAGCGTGAAACACGCCTTCAGCGACGGCGGGCAAAAATCCAGCATCACCACCGACGTCAAAAACCTCGCCGCCAGCGTCACGGCGGGCGGCAACCTCAACATGAAAGCGGGGCAGGACGTCAACATCATCGGCAGTAATGCCACCGCCGGCAAAGACTTCAACATCGACGCCGGGCGTGACTTCAACGTGGCGTCGGTCAGCGATGTGCACAACGTCGAAGGCAAGGAGAAGCACGGCAAGAAGCGCATCAAAACCTCGGATGACCAGACCACCCAAGTGGCGAGCGTGCTGACGGCGGGCGGGGATTTTGTCAGCCAGGCGGGGCGTGACACCACGATCGTGGCGAGCAAGATCAGCGCGGGGAATGAGGCTTATCTGTATAGCGGGGATAAGCTGAACCTGCTGGCGGCGCAGAACAGCGCGCATACCTTGTATGACATGAAGGAGAAGGGTGGCTGGGGCGCGAAGAAGACCAAGCGGGATGAAGTCACCCGCGTCACGAATGTGGGGACTGAGATCAAGACCGGTGGTGATCTGTCGCTAGTTAGCGGCGGTGATCAGTTGTATCAGCGGGCCAAGCTCAACAGTGGCAAGGACCTGGCGATCACCAGTGGCGGCGTGGTGACGTTCGAGGCGGTCAAGGATCTGCACCAGGAGAGCCACGAGAAGAGCAAAAGTGACTTGGCGTGGACCAGCGCCAAGGGCAAGGGGAATACCGACGAAACGCTGCGCCAGAGTGAGTTGATGGCGCAGGGGGAGATGGCGATCAAGGCCGTCAACGGGCTGAAGATTGATATCAAACAGATCGATCAGAATACGGTTAGCCAGACGATTGATGTGATGGTCAAAGCGGATCCGCAGTTGGCTTGGTTGAAAGAAGCCGAGAAGCGTGGGGATGTGGATTGGCGGCAGGTGCAGGAACTGCATGATTCGTTCAAGTACAGCCATTCCAGCTTAGGCCAAGGAGCCATGCTGGCGATCATCATTGTCGTGACAGTTTTAACCGCTGGAGCCGCAAGCGGTGCGGTGGGCGCTGCAGCGGGTGCTAGTGCTGGGTCTGGTACGGCAATGGCTGCAGCAGGCAGTTCTGCAATGGTTTCGGCCGGTACGGCTGTAGGGACCGCGGCAGCTGGTTGGGGCAACGTCATGGCGACTGCTGCGTTAACTTCAGTTGCCAGTGGGAGCACCGTCAGCTTTATCAATAACGGCGGGAATATCGGTGCGACTTTTCAAGACATTACGTCAAGCAAAGCCCTGAAGGGGTACGCGACTGGGGCACTAGCGGCAGGTTTTACCGCTGGAGTGCTTGATCCGGCGTTCGGTGTAACGGGCGACAACGTCAATCACATTACAAAGGGGTTTGACCTCAGTTCCGCCTCTGACATTGGTAAGTTTGCCGCCTATTCGGGAGCACAAGGCGTTGCCCAAGCAAGTTTAAGCACTGCTATTCAAGGAGGTAGTTTTGGAGACAATCTCGGCAGTTCCCTGCGCTCGCAGTTGCAGAGCACGTTGCAAGCGGTCGCCTTTAACGCCGTAGGTGATTACTCGAAAGGCCAAAAATGGTCCGACTCGGGGCCTCAAAAAATCGCTCTGCACGCTCTGGTCGGTGGGCTGTTAAGTGAGGCTGGCGGGGGTAGTTTCGCTACGGGCGCTCTCGCTGCGGGAGCTAACGAAGCATTGGTAACCGCTCTAGCGAAAGTGGTAAATGGCGATCCAGCACTGTTGTTAGCTGCTTCGCAATTGGTCGGAATCGCAGCTGCTGGTGCAACTGACGGTGACGTGCAGAAAGGAGCTGAAATTGCGAAGAATGCCACCGCATATAACTATCTGAATCATCATGAAGTGGATGATTTGGTTAAGGATTTGAAAGGGTGCCGTGGGGCAGCCAGCCCGTCATCCTGCCGTAGCGATGTGGCTGCTAAGTACGCAGGAATCAGTGATAAAAAAACTGGTATTACACTGCTGAAGTGTGATGATCCTACAAGTTGTAATGCACAGCGTCTGGACGTGGAGGGGGGCAATGCGGCGCTGGATAAATATGACCAGAACGGCGGGCTAAACAAAGCAGAACAGTCTATCGTTCGTGGTTTCCAGGATAAAAACCAGGACGATACGCGTCTCGCCGTCCAGCAGACCATGAAGGGTGATCATGCCGAAATGGTTGGCATGATGTTTGGTGGCGGGGTGGGAGGCGCGACTAAGACTGCTGGGCGAATTGTTGAAGGCGCAGAGTTAGGGGTTGCAAAAGGGGTTGTAATCCCAAAAGGTTTTTCAAGTGCAGATGATTTCGTTCGCTTTGGCACAAATACGCGAGATGGTTTGGCACGTGCTGGCTATGAAAATGTAGAGCCAATTCTTCAAGGAAGTGCCGTAACAGGTAAAAGTTTTAAAACTGGGGAGGCATTTGACGTTGGCAGGGTGAGTGACTTCGATGTTGCGCTGGCAAGTCCAGAACTTTTGCAACGCGCTCAATCCTTAGGAATAGGTTTGAGGAGTGGCGGAACTCGTACGGGGCCGTTGAGTGCAAGAGACTTGCAAGCCCTTGGCCTGAAAGATTTTTCGAGTAAGATGAGCGCCCAAGCAGGACGCGAAGTTAATTTTATGATCTATGACTCTGCGGCAACAGCCGCAAGTCGTGCTCCGAGTGCGGTGTTACCGAAATGACTATTGTGTATGATCTCTATGGTGCGGAAAAATCATGTCTTCTGTCGGCGAGAAGTGATGTGGAAAGAGCGCTGGGAGAGATTTTTGAGGAAAGGGATAGCTCTTATCAAGGTGGTATTTACTATATGTGGGGTAGGAGTGATTCAGAGAATTTTGTTTTAAAATTGAATATTGATCCTTTGGACGGCGATCCAGTAGAGCAGAACTACGCTAGCTATAAAATCTTGCTCTATGTAAACGCTACAAATCGTTCAGCTGATATAGAAAAAGTGATTAGCCAAGGTGGTGGCTTTAAGTTGCTGAGGCATGAGGTTTTTTAAAGAACACCAAGGCTAGTCGGTGCAAAAGCGACTGTAAATGTGAGGTCGGCTAGTTTTGCTGATGAAGAAAAGCTGATTGGTCACTTTGAAAAACACGGTGCTGAATTTGGGGCAAAGTCGTCTACCGAATATTTGCAGGTGGGCAAGGACATTATGCAAGGCGGGGATAAGGTTCAGTATCTGTACAAGGGCGAAATGCGAACTGGCTACGTGCAGTTCATGGGTAATTCGTCCCGTGGAGATGCGAAGTATGGATTTGTAGGAACTAATTCTGATGGTGCCATCACTACAATCCATGTGGAAAGTGGTAAGAGTTTTTGGAAGATGTTGAATGGTGATCCTAAAGATAAAATTATAAGGCCTGTACCATGATTTATTCAGTGCTTGTTGATGGCGTCAATTCTGAAATAGAAGAGGAAGTCTCGATTGTTGTATGTGGTCAGCGGCTTACCTGCTTTGCAAGCTATCTTCCCTATCAGCTTGAGATAGGGCGAGTGTATCGGGCAGAGTTGTTGCCCATGGTTTTTGGTGAGTATATTGTTCAAGAGATTTCTCATGTCACACCCTCAGTCCTTAGAGAAGGTCCAGGCTATTCATACAGAATTATCGGCGAGTTGAGGGATGGCTGCTTGTGCTGTAGTGGGTTGACCTTCTGTGATGAGATTTTTCTGGCGGATTTTGGTTTCCTTGAGGGGAAGCTGATTTCATGGCGGGTCGATAGGTTAGACATTTCGTTTGTCTGAGTTTCCTTTGGTGCAAAAGAAACCGCAGCAATATCTAGTGAAGCAGCAAGTGTTAACGCTCAAGCTGCTTTGAGGGCAAAGCTTTCAGGCTTGCAGAAAGCACAGGAGAACGCGGCTGTTACGAAAACACTTCCTGATGGACGAATTCGGTATTACACACAGGAAGTCCCTGCTCGAACTGAAGGTGTTACTCGTGGTGCTTCGTTTGCCACGGAGAGGGGAAATAGGGGTCAGACCACGTTTTGCATTTATGGAGTTTTTGTGACTATTGTTCAGTCCTTTAAAAAGAGAGTTCTCCGAGGAGTGGTATGTCGTCCGAAGGCTGTTTTTTCTTAGTCTTATAATGGTGGTCTGACCCCTATTTCTCCAAGGAGACTTTGCTAAACCATTCGTTAAGTTCGAAGCGGGTACAACAGGGGCATTTTCTGATGTTCTATCGCAGCGTAAAGCAGTCCCGGCAATTAGATTTGACAATCCCAATCCGAACGGCAACAATTTTGTGAAGTTTGACGGTATAGAGGATATTAACGGTATCACCTTGATTGATCGAAAAACGGCGCTAACTACATTTGATAAACAGATACAGAGCGTTCAGCGAGTATCGGCAGCGCTAAAGCAGAATCCGGGAGTTAAGGCGGTTTTTGAATTTCCCAATCAAAAAGCAGCTGATAGGGCAACAGATATCCTTGTTGAGCAAAATATCAGAAATATTTCTGTAAGGGTGGCACCTTAATGACTAAATATAAGCTTGAATTTCGACATAGACCTAATTTTTCAGAGTCTATCGAAGATAGGCATAATAATTTTTTGAGAGCTGTAAGCGATTTGGGCGTTCCATGGGGTTTGAGCGATTCCCTTAAAGTTCCCCCTATTGGAAGCGAGTTGGTGACCTCGGCGTCATTAGATAAGCTACTTCCAGTCGGCGTTAAAGGTCGTATTTCATACGCCCTGCGAGATCAGAAGTATCTGGAAGATGATGCGCAGTTTGATGATACTCTATTTATTGAATTTACAGCTTCAAAAGTCGACTATTCAGATTTGTTGAAAGTTGTTTTTCCTAGATATATTAAGGCTTTTGGTTCCTATCGCTCGGCTTTGCATGATTGGAGTGTTACGAGAAGCGATTGGCCTTTAGTGGTAGAAGCTTGTGAAGCTACAAAGAAAGACGTCAATGGTAGGGATGGTGTTTTTCGTATAAATGCAGCGAATTATTTCGATAAGGAATTGTGTTTTCGTGCTTTTGGAAAGGGACCTCGTGAACTTGTTGATTTAATATGTGATTATGTAGAAGAAGTGCGTGAGTTTGAAGATGGAGTTTTGATTGTGATTAGTTATAATCCGCTATCTGCCGACGAGCTCCTCAGTGCGGGTGATCGACTAAAAAGCTTGGTGATTTGATTGTTTTTTTGGTCAAGATGGTCGGTGTAGGGCTGTTTTGACTGGGCCTGGTAGAGTTGTTGGGAAGATTCTGCTTTTATGGTTATTTAATAAAATGGTTTTATATATCGGCCGGGCAGTTATGGTTTAACTGCCCGGATTCTGCTTTAGATCTTCGAGTTTGATTTCCGTCCAATAACATCCAGCAGATCGCACCCATCCCGCAGCGGTATAGCCAGCAGCAGCGCAAAATCATGCAACACAACCGCATCACTGCTGATCTTTTCCCGAAATGCCAGATTCTCCAAAAACTGAGTCACCGCACGAATACGATACGCGGCAGCCTCATGGAGGACATCGAGGGGCGCTTGCGTGTCGATCACCAACGCGGGAATGGTTGAGTCGTGGCCTGTTAATGGCATGGGAAATAGGGGAAATAGGGGTCAGACCACGTTTTGCATTTATGGAGTTTTTGTAACTATTGTTCAGTCCTTTAAAAAGAGAGTTATCCGAGGAGTGGTATGTCGTCCGAAGGCTGTTTTTTCTTAGTCTTATAATGGTGGTCTGACCCCTATTTCTCTAATTGGTTCGCTGGTGCCGACAAAGCAGGTGCAAGTACTAGCACCGTCCAAGGTGTTAACCCGAGTGCGGGCTCAACCTTGGCGGTTACTAACTCCTCCAAAGATATTTTCACCTGGACGTCAGCGGGTGATATCGCCCTGCGCACTGGAGGTCGGGCGGTAATCTCTAGCGGGATTTCTACGGCCATCCAGGGCGGAAGTTTCGGCGACAATTTCAATGCTGCCTTGCTGGGAGAGGCTGGCAACGTTGCGATGGCTACCGGTTTTAATTGGGTGGGTGACTACGTCACGTTCCCGAATGGAAGCCCTCAAAAGATCATTGCTCATGCATTGATGGGCGGATTGCTGGCGGAAGCGACCGGCAGTGATTTCAAAACCGGGGCTGCGGCGGCTGGGTTGAATGAAGCGCTCATCAATCAATTAACTTGGGCCGCCCAAGGCAATAAAGACATCACTTTGATGCTTTCACAACTGACTGGGTTGTTAGCAGCGGCAGCGGTTGATGGTGATTTAGAGAAAGGCTCTCAGATTGCTCAGAAGGCGACGACGTTTAACTACCTTTACCACAAAGAAGTCGAGGAGATGCTTCGGGAGGTTGACAGCAAAAGTACGGAACAAGAGAAAAGGGCGGTTAGGGAGCGGTATGCGGCCCTTGATCAGCAGAGAAATGACGAATTGGATGCGCTCTGCGCGCGCGATCCGCAACGCTGCAGGGGTATTGCTATCTCGTTGGCGAACGATGATCAGAAACTCGTCGATCTGGTAGGTAAGCTTAGGTCCCAGGGGCAGGGTGGTGCTGCTTCTGCTGTAGGTTTTGTGATAGGGAGCAACCTAGACGCTTCCAGCAAAATTGCTGCAGATATCAGCTCTGCTGGCGGTGGGGTGTTGGTTAAGCTCGGGGCGGAGGCTATCAAGGCTGGAGTTGGAGTAACATTACCCTCGCGCTCTGGAGCAGGGAAAGGGAAGGGTAGTCAGGGTGAAGCTGTGGGTCCTGATGTACCGCAGGGTGCAAAAGGTGGGGCGAAGACTCCACAAACTGTAGAGGAAATATCAAACCCTCCACAGGCACCGGTAATTCCGTCAGGGTGGGTCAGTCGACCAGGGCGAAATGGTGGTGAAATCTACTTTCCGGCTGGTACTGATCCCGCGAAAGGGGAGCACATTAGAGTTATGCCGCCTGGCTCATCACCTGTTCCAGGATATGAGGACGGATACTGGCGTTGGCAGAACTCCGGCAAGCAACCGATGAATCCGTCGACAGGTAAGCCGGGTATCGGGCAGGGAGATACACATGTTCCGCTTCCACCAGACTCTTTACCGCCTGTTCGTCGTTGAAAGGCTATGGACTTAATTAGAGGGACATATGTACACATTGCCAGACGATTTTGATTTTCTGCTGCTTTCCGGGTGTTACTTGGAAATGGTTTGTTTTGGTGTGCGCGTCACAAGGCTGGACTTTTCACGCCCACAAATTGCACCCGGCGTTCCTCCATATAAGGTTTCCTTCTGTGTTGAAGCAGGATTGACGTATCAAGTTGGTGATGTTTCGGGGAGACGAGAATTCACGGATTCATCTACCAGTGCACCCTTGTTAGATTTTTTGTTGAAAGATGTCGTTTTGGTCGAGGAAGTCGAGACTGCTACATTGCAGGTATCATTCAGTTCTGGCGATAGGATTGTAATCGAGGCTGACTGTAGCGGTGACTATGAATCCTATTCGATTTATCTGGATTCTGGTGATGTTATAGTTGTTTAATTGGTGCAAGGTGGCAGTTCAGTAAGGGAAGAAGAAAATAGGGGGCAGACCCTGAGGGATCCCCGATTTTTCTTACAAAAAATCAAGAAGTTGGAATTATTGAAGAGGCCTGCATGAGTCGGCAACTTGGTTTGCACCACACAAAACTAAGATCCCGAACCCATGCAGGCCATTCGATTTTTACACAGAGCGCTCGCTCAAGCACTCCCCTCAATCCATTCTCGCCGCCTGACAACGCTGGTGAGTTGTGTCAGTTCGTTACTGCAGGGCCGTCGCCTAACACTGACGGGCCTCGGGCGCTCCATGCCGGGTCAGGCCTATCCCAAACATGCCATCAAGCGCGTCGACCGTCTGCTGGGAAATCAGCATCTGAGATCAGAACGCCCATTGTACTACTGGGTGATGCTACGAGCGTTGCTGGGCTCGTTGAAGCATCCGCTGATCTTGGTCGATTGGTCTCGAATTGATGCCCCTTGTTGAGAGCCGCAATCCCGCTGGCAGGTCGTTCGTTTCCTATTTATGAAAGTGTTCATGAGCGGGAAGGTTGCCCCAGGTATCAAAGTCGCCTGATTAAAACGCTAGCTGAATTGCTGCCTGATGGCTGTATCCCAATCTTGGTAACTGATGCAGGCTTCCGGCGGCCATGGATGAAGGCAGTAGCCGCGCAAGGCTGGTATTACGTGGCGCGCATACGTAACCGTGAGCTTTATCGTCGCGAAGAAAGTGAGTGGTTACCCGTGAAGAATTTGTATGCTCTGGCCACCTCATCGCCCAAGTCGCTGGGTCGAGTTGAGATGACCCGCAGCGCGCCTCACTTCATTGATTTGTACTGCGTTCGCCACTCTGCCAAGGGCCGTAAACATCAACGAGTCACTGGATCAGTCGCCAAAAGCAAGCTCAGCCGGCAGTCCGCCAGTCGTGAGCGAGAGCCGTGGTTGCTGGCAAGCAATCTGAAGCAAAGCGAGTGGAATTCAGCAAAAATCGTGGCCATTTATAAGCGGCGTATGCAGATCGAAGAAGGCTTCCGAGATGTGAAAAGTGAGCACTTGGGGCTGGGTTTGAATCTGCATCGAAGCAGGTGCCCAAAGCGAATAGAGGTGCTGCTGTTGATTGCTGCGCTCGCCAACTATCTCCTCTTTTTAACCGGGCTTCAGGCGCGAGAACGTGATTTGGAACGACGCTATCAAAGCAACAGCCTCAAGGTGAAACGTGTACTTTCATTGTGGCGGCTAGGCATGGAATATTGGCGCAGTTGTACAGATTTTGGTGGGCGAGAAGGCTTGGAGAAAGCCCTGCGTGATGAGGTGCGCCATCAGGCGCAGAGCCTGGAGTAGATTTGTGGGGATCCCTCAGGGTCAGACCATCACTCTCATTTTTTAAAGCGCAATTCTGCTGACCCTTATAAAAACTTGGCCTGACCGCGATTTCTCTCTCTAGGGCATGACCTGATCCATCTCAGAATCGTTCGCGGCGTGACTGCTTGCGCTTGCCCGCTTACTCGAAGTCGGAAAACTCGCCAGGCTCATGGGCGGCTCGGATTAGGAAGTCAGGCGTATTTCAGCACATTTGCGGACTTGTTCGGAGAATCCCTAACCGAGCCCGGCTCTTTCCGATTAAATGTTATCCTCGTCGGCCCCAACATCAATCTGAACTTGCAACACCTGGACAATTACAACGTTGGCTTTCATCGCCTAGTAACCGAGCGAAGCCAAACAGATAGCCTCGCCCCTGCTCATCCACTTTCACCGATCTTTTTTGATCTAAGACCTTTTATCAATCAAGCATTGAACCTGGTTTTAACTTCTCCACCACGCGCATAAGTCATCACAAACGAACTCCAATTTTCACCACGTCTGGTGGCGCACTCCCTCAACTCCTTCACCAAACGATAGAGGATTGCGCCATTGTAATCCGTTTCCGCATCCGTCACCCGAACCCCTTTGTTCTCGACAGTAAGAACAGTTTCTATATAACCCGCACCTACTGTTACCTCATAAAAAAAAGAGTCGTAGCCATCCACGATACCTGCATCTAGCAGCTCAAAAATCTGTTTCACTAACTGTACGTCTTGAGTAACCACTATATAACCTCCGGAATCTTATGAGCCTCATTTTCAAAGAAAACTTTTTCGGTCTTTCCATTTATCGTATAGGTCAACTCCATGTTATCAGGACGCGGGAAATAGGGGTCAGACCACATTTTGCATTTAAGGAGTTTTTGTGACTATTGTTCAGTCCTTTAAAAAGAGAGTTATCCGAGGAGTGGTATGTCGTCCGAAGGCTGTTTTTTCTTAGTCTTATAATGGTGGTCTGACCCCTATTTCTCTTTAATGGTGGGGCCTAGAGTTGATTATCTGCACAAACCGGGGCGGCACCAAGGCCGCCCGATTTTATTCAGGTTGGATCGGCATTGAGCCTGCGGCTGATCACATCCAACAAATCACACCCATCGCGCAGCGGAATCGCCAGTAGATGGGCAAAGTCTTGCAGCACCACGGCATCGCTGCTGAGCTGTTCGCGAAAGGCTAGGTTTTCCAGCAGTTGGGTGACGGCTTGGATGCGGTGCACGGCGTCGTCGTGGAGGACGTCGAGGGGGGCTTGGGTGTCGATGAGCAGTGCGGGGACGGTGCAGTCGTGGCCGGTCAGGGGCATGTAACGGTTCATAATTGGCACTCTGTTAAGTGGTTGAGGCCACCACTCAATCGTCGCCAAACGAATGGGTGGCAGCTGTACGCAGGTTGGCGAACCGGCAACAGAGTAAACCGGCAGACCCGGGGGTCTCCCGCGCACAGCCGCCATAAAAGGTACGACTTTGCGGGTGCAAAAACACCTGCATGAAAGCGGATTGCTTTTGCACTCTGTTGTCAGGTCGCCAAACCTGATCGCCATTTGGGCGACGGCCGGACTATAAGCCCCTCACCCAAAACCGCGCAAGGCATCAGGGTGATGGCACAATGCCTTATGCAATGCCATCCGCTGCCGACATACTGGTGATGCCCAGACGCATCAAAAATCTGAACCGGCCTTCGCCGGCGTTTTCGAATCCGCCCCACCGCTACCCACAAGGAAGAAATACATGATCAAGTTGTTCTGCAAAGGCGCTGTCGTTGTGTCCCTGGCCACGCTGTTTGGCTGTTCTTCGACCCCGTCGGTGGAGAAGATGCAGGCTGACGTGGCGAGCTATTCGCTGCCCAAGGCTGCCGTGGCCGATAAAGGCCTGGTGTATGTCGTGCGCCCTAGCAACGTCGGGATGCTGGTACGGTTCAACGTGTTCCTGGATGACAAGGAAGCCGACTCGGAGATGGGTTACAACCGCGGTAACCAGTACATCTATTTTTTCGTGACGCCGGGCAAGCACGTGATCAGCTCCAAGGCTGAAAACTGGGCGGACATGCCAATCAACGTCAAGGCCGGTGAGGTGGTTTACCTCAAGCAGGAAGTCGAAATGGGCTTTGCCGTGGCGCGCAACAGCCTCAAAGTGCTGAGCGATCTGGAAGGCCGTTATCTGGTCAAGGATGCGTCCTTGGGCACCGTGGCAAAAGAAAGCAAGTAAGTTAAAAGCGCTTAAGGCGGCCGAGCTCGGAGCCCGGCCGTTGTCGCTGTTCATCCGCCCTGCACACTTAGCTTGATAAGGGGCTGACACGCGACTCTTCAACCCTCGTTGACTGACACGCGACATAAGTCGGAGTGGCACCGTATGGACGCAAATCCCCCGCTAAACGCCCGACCCTTCCGGCCCGCAATTGTTTAGACCCAAGGAAGCTCTTCAATGAAAATGCATCGTTTGTTTATCTCGCTCACTGCTCTGGCGACCTGCACCAGCAGCTTCGCCGCGGCGCCTGCCCTGCAAAGTTTTCTCGCCTGCGACCAGAACTCCCTGGCGGTGGTAAGCCAGCCGGGGCTCAAGGAACGTGTCGCCCATAAGGTGGAGAACGGCAAGATCACGCTCAGCGGCGGCACAAAATCCGATATGGGCCAGCGCTGGATGTTCGACACGCCACTGACGCTTGACGGTATGACCTTGACCGGCTTTTTCGCCGAAGACCAGGACCTGATGGGCTCGCGGATCATCAACTGGGGTTTCTACACCGAGCAGGCGCCCGACGCGCTTTACGCACAGCTGAGTAAAGTTCCGGGTACGGAGTTGGAGAAAGCCAACGGTATCTACGCTCGTGCGCAGATCTGGTCGCATAAGCAATCAGCCTGGGTGCCGGAGGGTGGCGATGACAATGCAGGCAAGCTGGTCACCGATACGGCCGAACGCATCTTGATGGTCGAGCCCGCCCCCAGTGACCTGGCCAAGACCAGCAATGGCATGATCACCTGCTCGGTTCAGGGCGCGGTGAGCGCCGCGATGCTCAAGATCACTCGACCTGACCTGATCAAGTGAGCTGAGGCAGGCAACGATACCGCGGGCATGCTCAATGCCTGCGGTGTTCTCTGGTTTTTCGCGAGCAAGCTCGCTCTTACAGGGGCGGGGTTACAGCAACTTGCGCTGCACCGCCTCATCCAGCGTGCTGCGCGTCAACGCCTCCACCACTTCCCGCGTGTCCGCCTGGAACGGGATGCCCACGATCAGCACCAGGTGCATCCAGGTGCGTACCGACTCACTCTTTTTGATGCGCCCGAGTTCTTTGCCGTCTTTGTCCTTGAACACGGTTTCCAGGGTGAAGGTGTTCTTCGCCGTGGACGGGATGATGAAGAACGTCACGCCAGTGATGATCGCCGAGGCCATGTTGAACTGTTCGTTGTTGTACAGGGTGGCGTCGGCGTAGATGTCCGAGTCGACCTTGTCGGTGCTCACCCGCGAGAAGCGGTTGGACTGGCGAAACGAATCCGCCACGGCCTTTTCCCACAACGCCGCCGGAGCGCCGGCTGCAGTGTTGCCCGGGCCACTGTTGACCTGGCGGAGCGCGGTGGTACGCACGAACGCCGTGGGTTTTTGCGCCGGTGCGTTGGCGGTCGGCGGCCAGGTTTGCACGGGCGGCAGTTCGTGTTGCGAGTAAGACACGCAACCTGTCAGCAAGATGGCCGCGAGGACCAGGCTGTGTTTGATCAATCCTTTCATGTGTCGCTCCTTGAAATTACGGTTTGGCCAGCTTCGCGGTAGCGGTGTCGAGCAGTTGCGCGACCAGTTCGTTCAGTTGCTTGGCGCCCATGGTTGGGGCCCAGTATTCGCGACCGTAGAGGCCGACGTTGCGCTCGAACTTGACCTCGTGTTTGGCGCTCGCCAGTTCCTTGCCATCGCGATCGACGATCACCAGGTCGCCGGCCACGTCAAAGGTGTCGACGTAGATCGGGCCGTTGACCCAGATCCAGACCGTCAGCGTCAGCAAGGCGCCGGGGACATAGCCCGGGTGTATGCCACGGTGGCCCTTGAGGGAAGTCATGTTGAACTTGAGCGACACGTCCTGCTCACCCAGGCGCACGGGGTATTCGGTGACCTGCTTGAAGTAGCCCGCAGTACTCACGTACTGATTGAGCTGGGCGGTCAGCGAGCGGCTGATCGCGGTCTTGTTGGCGTCGTTGATGTCGGCGGCGCTCACCGTCACATCGGCGACTTGTGCGCTGCGCGGGCTGGCGATGGCGGCGGGGTGGAGCGGGGCGCCAATGGGGCCGGTGACGGTGTAGGACACACAACCGGTCATCGACAGAGCGGCGATCAGGGTCGCTGCCCGGAAGAGGGTTTTCAACACACAATTTCCCTATTAATGAATGAGCCAGGCCAGTGTCTCGACCGATAGCCCAAAAACTTGAGGAATGTGCGTCATCGCACGGCCTGCGCCGAAACACCTTGAGAACCCCTCTCAACCCCGTAAAATGCTGCAGCCGTTGCGACCCGACATGTTCAGGGATGAAGTCAGTTACGCGCGAGTTCTTGCCTTTGCGCAGGCCAGCCTGCCTCCCTCCCTGAAACTGCCGCCCTTGGCCCGACGCCTTCGACCTCGAAGGGGTGGGTATCGCCTCGTGCCCGGTTTTTCGCTACACCGAGCTCTGCTGATTTCCTCACTTTAGGAGCAACATGTGAAAACACTGTCCCAAATCCTGCTCTCCGGCGTAGCCGCTGCAGCGCTGCTGACCGTGGCCGGTTGCGCCACGGAGAGCAACCGCGCGATGCCGGTGGAACAAGTCGCCAGCGCCCACGTCGCCTATTCCGGCGTGCGCGTGCCGATTGCCGTGGGCAAGTTCGATAACCGCTCCAGCTACATGCGCGGCATCTTCTCCGACGGCGTCGACCGTCTCGGCGGCCAGGCCAAGACCATCCTGATCACCCACCTGCAGCAGACCAACCGCTTCAGCGTGCTGGACCGCGACAACATGGGCGAAATTTCCCAGGAAGCCGCGATCAAAGGCACCGTGCAGAAGCTCAAAGGCGCTGATTACGTGGTGACCGGCGATGTGACCGAGTTCGGCCGCAAAGAAACCGGCGACCGCCAGTTGTTCGGCATCCTCGGCCGTGGCAAGACGCAAGTGGCCTACGCCAAAGTCGCGTTGAATATCGTCAACATCAGCACTTCCGAAGTGGTGTATTCCACCCAGGGTGCCGGTGAGTACGCGCTGTCCAACCGTGAAGTGATCGGCTTCGGCGGCACCGCCAGCTACGACTCCACCCTCAATGGCAAGGTGCTCGACCTGGCCATGCGTGAAGCGATCAACCGCCTGGTCGACGGCATCAACGCCGGCGCCTGGAACCCGCGCAACTGATTGGCAACCCCTCAAGGAGTAGTACACGGATGAGCAAGGCAGTGAAGTTGGCGCTGATGCTGACAGCAATCGCGACGGTCGCCGGGTGCCAGACGGCGCCTCAACCCCTGTATCAATGGGAAAGCTACCAGCCGCAGGTTTACGAGTACTTCAAGGGCGAGCCCAAGGAAGCGCAGGTCGAGGCCCTGGAGCGCGATCTGCAGAAGATCAACGCCAGTGGCCGCAAAGCACCGCCGGGTTACCACGCCCACCTGGGCATGCTGTACCTGAGCATGGGCAAGGATGACCAGATGGTGCAGGAGTTCCGCACCGAGAAGGCGCTGTTCCCCGAATCCGCTGCGTACATGGACTTTCTGCTGAAAAACGCCAAGACTGGAGTCGCCACCAAATGAGCCTATTGAAACTCACCGGCGCCTTGCTGGCCCTGGCCTTGCTCGGCGGTTGCGCGGCACCGAAGACGATTGATTACACGGCATACAAACAGGCGCGGCCGAAGTCGATCCTGGTGCTGCCGCCGATCAATGAATCGCCGGAAGTGCAGGCGTCCTACAGCATGGTTTCGCAGGTGACCTACCCGCTGGCCGAAGCCGGCTACTACGTGTTGCCGATTGCCCTGGTGGACGAAACCTTCCGCCAGAACGGCCTGACCACCGCCAACGATATCCAGGGCGTGCCTCCGGCCAAGCTGCATGACATCTTCGGTGCGGATGCGGCGCTGTACATCACCATCAGCGAGTATGGCACCCAGTACATGCTGATCTCCAGCAACACCGCGGTGACCGCCTCGGCCAAACTGGTGGACCTGCGCACCGGCACCACCCTGTGGACCGGCTCGGCGCGTGCGTCCAGTGAGGAAGGCAACAATAACAACGGCGGCGGCCTGGTGGGCATGTTGATCACAGCGGCGGTCAAGCAGGTGATCAACAGCTCCACCGACGCCGCGCATCCGATCGCGGGCATCACCAGTGCGCGCCTGCTCTCGGCAGGGCAGCGCACCGGGCTGCTGTACGGTCCGCGCAACCCGAAATACGGTACGGACTGATCTCAGCGAAGATCAAAGGTGGGAGGGAGCTTGCTCCCGATGGCGGTGGGTCAGGCACCCGATGCAGTGGCTGACAGTTGGCAATCGGGGGCAAGCCCCCTCCCACACTGACCGAGGCGTTATCTAAACCAGGATTCAGGCGGGGCAGCGCGCCGGGCTGAGTTAACTGTCTCGATTCTGGCACCACCGAAGATCAAATGTGGGAGGGAGCTTGCTCCCGATGGCGGTGGGTCAGTCACCCGATGCAGTGGCTGACAGTTGGCAATCGGGGGCAAGCCCCCTCCCACACTGACCGAGGCGTTATCTAAACCAGGATTCAGGCGGGGCAGCGCGCCGGGCTGAGTTAACCGTCTCGATTCTGGCACCACCAAAGATCAAATGTGGGAGGGAGCTTGCTCCCGATGGCGGTGGGTCAGTCGCCCGATGCAGTGGCTGACAGTTGGCAATCGGGGGCAAGCCCCCTCCCACACTGGTTGAGGTGTTATCTAAACCAGGATTCAGGCGGGGCAGCGCACCGGGCTGAGTTAACCGTCTCGATTCTGGCACCACCGAAGATCAAATGTGGGAGGGAGCTTGCTCCCGATGGCGGTGGGTCAGTCGCCCGATGCAGTGGCTGACAGTTGGCAATCGGGGGCAAGCCCCCTCCCACACTGATTGAGGTGTTATCTAAACCAGGATTCAGGCGGGGCAGCGCGCCGGGCTGAGTTAACCGTCTCGATTCTGGCACCACCGAAGATCAAATGTGGGAGGGAGCTTGCTCCCGATGGCGGTGGGTCAGTCGCCCGATGCAGTGGCTGACAGTTGGCAATCGGGGGCAAGCCCCCTCCCACACTGATTGAGGTGTTATCTAAACCAGGATTCAGGCGGGGCAGCGCACCGGGCTGAGTTAACCGTCTCGATTCTGGCACCACCGAAGATCAAATGTGGGAGGGAGCTTGCTCCCGATGGCGGTGGGTCAGTCGCCCGATGCAGTGGCTGACAGTTGGCAATCGGGGGCAAGCCCCCTCCCACACTGATTGAGGTGTTATCTAAACCAGGATTCAGGCGGGGCAGCGCACCGGGCTGAGTTAACCGTCTCGATTCTGGCACCACCGAAGATCAAAGGTGGGAGGGAGCTTGCTCCCGATGGCGGTGGGTCAGTCACCCGATGCAGTGGCTGACAGTTGGCAATCGGGGGCAAGCCCCCTCCCACTCTGATTGAGGTGTTATCTAAACCAGGATTCAGGCGGGGCAGCGCGCCGGGCTGAGTTAACTGTCTCGATTCTGGCACCACCGAAGATCAAATGTGGGAGGGAGCTTGCTCCCGATGGCGGTGGGTCAGTCACCCGATGCAGTGGCTGACAGTTGGCAATCAGGGGCAAGCCCCCTCCCACACTGATTGAGGTGTTATCTAATCCAGGGTTTAACCCGAACACCCCACACCTTGCGTCTGACCTTGTGAACGGATCATTCATTCACGAGGTTCAGTCCATGTCCCATCCTCTGCTTTTCCTGCGTCCTGCTGCCCAGAGCTTTGCGGTTACCTTGCTGGTGGCGCTGGCCGGTTGTGGGCTGTCTTCGCCGCCTGATTTAGCCAAACCGGCTGAGCCCGTCGCCGAGCTGCACAGCGCGCCGGTCCAGGGCGCGTTGGTCAAGCGCCAGGCGATGCCTGCACCGATGCGGATGCAGGAGTCGGCAACCCTGGATTACCAAAGCGAACCCCGCGAGCAGTACGCCAACCTGCCGGACAACCCGGTGCATCGGGTCGCCGAAACGCCGGTCTCGACCTTCAGCATCGACGTCGACACCGGCAGCTACGCCAACGTGAGACGTTTCCTCAACCAAGGCCGTCTACCGCCCGAGGGCGCTGTGCGACTGGAGGAAATGCTCAACTACTTCCCCTATCACTACGCCTTGCCCACCGACGGTTCGCCGTTTGGCGTGACCACCGAACTGGCGGCCACCCCGTGGAACCCGCGCACCCAACTGCTGCGCATCGGCATCAAGGCCTCCGACCGCGCCGTAGCGCAGCTGGCGCCGGCCAACCTGGTGTTTCTGGTCGATGTGTCCGGCTCCATGGACCGCCGCGAAGGCTTGCCGCTGGTGAAAAGCACCCTGAAATTGCTGGTGGATCAATTGCGCGAGCAAGACCGTGTGTCGCTGGTGGTCTACGCCGGCGAGTCGCGCGTGGTACTCCCTCCGACCTCCGGGCGCGACAAAGTGAAGCTGCGCAACGCCATCGACCAACTCAGCGCGGGCGGCGCCACCGCCGGTGCTTCAGGCATCGAACTGGCCTACCAGATGGCCCGCGAAGGCTTTATCGAGCAGGGCATCAACCGCATCCTGCTAGCCACCGATGGCGACTTCAATGTCGGCGTCAGCGATTTCGACAGCCTCAAGCACATGGCCGTGGAACAACGCAAAAGCGGTGTGTCGCTGACCACCCTCGGCTTCGGTGTGGATAACTACAACGAACACCTGATGGAGCAGCTGGCCGACGCGGGCGACGGCAACTACGCCTACATCGACACCCTGCGCGAAGCGCGCAAGGTGCTGGTGGACCAACTCAGCTCGACCCTGGCGGTGGTGGCGCGGGATGTGAAGGTGCAGGTGGAATTCAACCCGGCCCAGGTCAGCGAATACCGCTTGTTGGGTTATGAAAACCGCGTGTTGAAGCGTGAGGACTTCAACAACGACAAGGTCGACGCGGGAGAGATCGGCGCCGGGCACACGCTGACCGCGCTGTACGAAATTGTACCGAAGGGCCAGCAGGGCTGGCTGGAGCCGCTGCGCTATGCCGCCGCGCCTGCGGTGTCGGGCGCTTCCGATGAGTTGGCCATGTTGCGCGTGCGCTACAAGCCCGCGGCCGGTGGCGCGAGCCGCTTGATCGAGCGGCCGGTGAGCAACGCCTCGGCCAAGGCCAGCGACGACCTGCGCTTCTGCGCCGCCGTGGCCGCCTTCGCCCAGCAACTCAAGGGCGATGGCCGCTACACTGGCAGCATGAGTTTGCAGGACACCGCCGCACTCGCCCGCTCTGCCCGGGGCGATGACCCGTTCGGCTTGCGCAATGAATTCGTGCAACTGGTGGAAGTGGCGCAAAGCCTCAAACCTTGATCGTGAACACAACGACCAGAAAGGAGTTCGCCACCAACATGCCCGCTCCAGATGATTCACCCAGCGACGAATCGCTGCTGGCCCGCTACCGAAGCGGTGACGGCGCCGCGTTCGAGGCCTTATACGCGCGGCACCGCCAAGGTCTCTACCGCTTCCTGGTGTCCCTGAGCAACAAGGCCGAACTGGCCGAGGAAATTTATCAGGAGACCTGGCTCAGCCTGATCCGCAGCGCCACTCAGCCACAAGGCCGGGCGAGTTTTCGTACCTGGCTGTTCCAGATCGCCCGCAACCGCCTGATCGACTATTGGCGCAAGCACGGCATCCACAACCCGTTGCACGACAGTTACGATGAACAACTGCACGCCCAGCCCGACGCCAGCGCCGGCCCCGAGCAGCATCTGAGCCTGAGTCGCGACCAGGCGCGTCTCGACGCCGCGTTGCAAGACTTGCCCGAAGACCAGCGCGAAGTCTTCCTGCTGCGCCTGCATGGCGACCTCGACGTGCCGCAGATCGCCGCCCTCACCGGCGCCCCGCTGGAAACCGTGAAAAGCCGCCTGCGTTACGCCCAGCAGAAACTGCGCCGCCTGCTGGCCGAGGAGATACCCGCATGACCGACTCCCGATACACCCCCGACCCCGACGACCTGCTCATCCAGCACGTGCGTCAACACAGCCGCGGCGAGCCACCGGCGTCCCTCGACGCCTTCATCCTCGCCACCGCCCGCCGCGAAACCCCAGCGCCGCAACCCAGCCGCTGGCAACGCTGGCTGCACGCCTGCCAACGCCCGCGCTGGCAGATGGCATTCGCCACCGTCGCAGGGTTAGCGTTGATGATCGGCGTGGTCATGCGCTCGCCCGTGCCTCAACCCGACATCTCCCCGGCGACGTTCTCCGCGCCCCACCCAGAAAGCGCCCGCCCGGCCCCCGCGCCGATGGCCCGGATGGCCGTCGCGCCCAGAGCCGAAAGCGCGTCGGTCCAAGCCGAAATTGCCGGTGCGTTGTCGGACAAATCGCCGGCCAGGCTCAGCAAGCGCGCACCGGTTGCACTGCCTTCATTGGAAGAGGGCTTGCAGGAAATCGTCAACCTGCGGGCGGCCGGGGAAAGCCAAGCGGCGGATGAGAAGCTGCTGGCGTTGCACGCGCGCTTTCCCCAGGAGGACTTGCCGGCGCGCCTGGAGGTGTTGCGCAAGCGCTGAACGCGGGGCGGGCGGTGAGACGCAACGTCTCGCCGTCTCATCGCCACCAGGTGTGGTCTGACATGGCGCGTCTCATTCGAACGCGATCGCGGCCGCCCCTGGGTTTCCAGCGGACCGCTCTAAGCAAGGCCTGTTCAGGTGCTTTTGCGGATCTGGCACCGGCCTTGCTCTGGCTCTGGTAACCAGCCCGACTGGTGACCCAATAATAAAAACAGGTGCCCGATGTCCTGCCCAACTCCCTTTCCCGGTTCTGCCCGTGGCGGCGTCATGAGTCGCATGCCGCAACAGCTCAATCGACTGGTTCTGGACCTTGTGCTACCGCGCTGACGCCCCTCCTGGCGGACTCTTGCGGGGCGCCAGGGCCAATCGTTCCAAGGAGATTTCGCTATGACCCTTTCGATCAATCCGCAACGCAGCATGCGCGCCGCTGTCTGGCACGGCCGTCACGATATCCGCGTCGAAGACGTCCCGCTGCCCATTTCGCCGCCGGCCGGTTGGGTGCAGATCCGCGTGCAGTGGTGCGGAATCTGCGGGTCCGATTTGCATGAGTACGTGGCCGGGCCGGTGTTCATACCGGTCGACGCCCCGCACCCGCTGACCGGGATAAAGGGGCAGTGCATCCTCGGGCATGAGTTTTGTGGCGAGATCGTCGAACTCGGCGCCGGCGTGCAGGGCTTCAGCGTCGGCGAGCCGGTGGCGGCCGATGCGTGCCAGCATTGCGGCACGTGCTACTACTGCACCCACGGGATGTACAACATCTGCGAGAACCTGGCCTTCACCGGGCTGATGAACAATGGTGCCTTCGCCGAACTGGTCAACGTGCCCGCCAACCTGCTGTACAAATTGCCGGCGAATTTTCCCGCTGAAGCCGGGGCACTGATCGAGCCGCTGGCGGTGGGCATGCACGCAGTGAAAAAAGCCGGAAGCCTGCTCGGGCAAAACGTAGTGGTGGTCGGTGCTGGCACCATCGGCCTGTGTACCATCATGTGCGCCAAGGCGGCCGGTGCGGCGCAGGTGATCGCGCTGGAAATGTCCGGCGCCCGCAAGACCAAGGCCCGGGAAGTGGGCGCGACCCATGTGCTCGATCCGAATGAATGCGATGCCCTGGCCGAAGTCCGCCGCCTCACGGGCGGGCTCGGCGCGGATGTCAGCTTCGAATGCATCGGCAACAAACACACGGCCAAGCTCGCAATCGACCTGATCCGCAAGGCCGGCAAGTGCGTCCTGGTGGGGATCTTCGAGGAACCCAGCGAGTTCAACTTTTTCGAGTTGGTGGCGACGGAAAAACAAGTACTCGGCGCGCTGGCCTACAACGGCGAGTTCGCTGACGTGATCGCGTTTATCGCCGATGGACGGCTGGACATTACGCCGCTGGTGACGGGGCGTATCCAGTTGGAACAGATCGTGGGGCAGGGCTTTGAGGAGTTGGTTAAAAACAAGGAGCACAATGTGAAGATTATTGTGTCGCCTGCTCGGGTTTGAAGTGAGCGCCTGGCGCGTCTGGCGTTGCAGTACTGATCGAGGCATCGTTCCTGCCATTTCGTTGTAAATGGCGGGAGCGGTGGAGTCTTCGCGCTTTGAGCGATCAATGAGTGGATCGAAGGCGGTGCGTTCAGCCTCGACGCGAGAGACAAAAACATCCCGGTCGCTTTCGCTTATGCGTGCCCAGGGCTCGGGCATCGGATTTGGTTTTGACGGTTTTGCGCTGGGCTGGGTAGTTCTAGCGGCGGATTAGCGCTTCCCGGTGATACTGGCCGCGATTCTTGATTGTTGCCAGATTCAACCGCGCAATGCCTGTGGGAATGGTTCTGGGACCGTTCGATGTTGTCCGATCTCTCTTGCCAATTTGTTTTCTTTATAACGTGCAGCCATAGGGTCGGCGTGCTTGGGCACAGTCTCAAATCAGGAACTCAAAACCGGACAGCAATTTTACGGTTTCGGGTAGCTTCTGCTGTAGTAGCTTATCTAGATACTCGCGTGCGCTATGCGGTGGGTTTTTCAGGGATGCACGCTGCCTTTGCGCTGCTTCCAAAACAGCTGCTTGATCTAGATCCCATAGGTCGGCAATAAAGTCGTCAGGGTGTAATGGCTCTATATCGAACGCGTCGAGAGCGCTCTTTGGGAAATCCTTAAGGTTAAAAGTCACGATAACCGAGGCGTTACATTTGATAGCTGCTGCCAGCACATGGCGGTCGTCAGCGTCCGGTAGAGTCAGTCCCTCTATAAGAGGCTCGTATTCAGTGACAATACCATCCGGAACGGCTTTATCCATCAGCGAGGACGTTCGGTCCAATTGCTCACGTGTAAGCTCTGGACGGTTGATCAGTAGATTGCGCTTCCATTCTTCATGAATCAGAGCTGACCAGCGTGCGCGGTACACGCCGGTCAAGGCTAGATGCATCAAGTAGTCACGCAGTGGTGCAGGGTAGAGAACATTCGCGTCGTAGAAGGCTGTGAAAGGTGAATGCCTCATTCATACCCCATCCCTAATTCTTGGGCTTGTGCAGCTAGCTCATCCATGGCATTACGGCTTGCCAGGTCGCGCTGCTCCTTGTAGGTCATTAGATCAGCGAACTTGATCCTACGATGTCTCCCGGTTTTGGTGTGGGGCAATGCGCCGTTATCCAGTAGTTTCACCAGGTGAGGCCGCGAAACATTGAGCATGTCTGCCCCTTCTTGGGTCGTTAATTCCGCATGAATCGGCACGACCTTGACGGCGTTACCCAGCGCGAGTTCGCTTAAAATTTCGCCGAGTAAACGGAGGGCGAAAGTAGGAAGTTCGACGACTTCGCGGTGTTGCGTTTCGTCAACCAACTCAATGCGTTGTGTCTCAAATTTTGTTGTGAGGAAGGCGGCCAACTGACGGCTTGACGCCACGGCCGCAGCGATTTCCTTCTCATCGGGAAGAATGGTGCGAGCGAGGTTGGCGGTGGTCATGATTAGCTCCAAAACTTTCTATTCAGCTGTTTTCATGGCTGCTGATCAGCAACCAGTCACAATCTATATTCGAAACAAACGAAAATCGCAACAAACGAAACGACTTGTCGACAAATGGGCATTCATCACGTGGCGGGGGAGATGACTGTAGACAAGCAGAAACAACAAAGCCCGCACAAGGCGGGCTTCTTGGGATGTTTCGTAGACTGTCTGAGACAGCCTGAGACTGCTATATGGTGCACCCGGCGGGATTCGAACCCACGACCCCTGCCTTCGGAGGGCAGTACTCTATCCAGCTGAGCTACGGATGCTTGTGCGGGCGACATCATACCCATGTCGACCTTGGGCGTCCATGCTGGTTTTTGGCCGCTGGCGGGTGGGAATTGTCTGTGTTGGGGCCTTGCGTCGGGCGCTGTGGCTCGGTGGTGGGGTGCGGGGCTTGAGGTCGTTGATCTGATAAATCCGGCAAATAAGCGGTTTTCGTTCTTTTTTTCGAACATCCTATTGCCCTGTACCCCCTTTGATCCTAGGATTCGTTTGAGATTTCAAACGCTCTGTCTCCCGTGCGCTCTCCACTTGCTTGCACGCAGGGGCTGATTTCCCTGACGGCAGCCCCCAAAGGCGCCTTTCAACAACTCTAATTCGCTCCGCGCGCGCGCGGTGCTGTTAAGGAAAGCCGACATGCAGCTTAAAGATGCCCAGTTGTTCCGCCAGCAAGCCTTTATCGATGGGGCTTGGGTCGATGCGGACAACGGTCAGACCATCAAGGTCAACAACCCCGCCACGGGCGAGATTCTCGGCACTGTGCCGAAGATGGGCGCCGCTGAAACCCGCCGCGCCATCGAAGCGGCGGACAAAGCGCTGCCGGCCTGGCGTGCGCTGACCGCCAAGGAGCGCGCCAACAAGCTGCGCCGCTGGTTCGAGCTGATCATCGAGAACCAGGAAGACCTGGCGCGCCTGATGACCCTGGAACAGGGCAAGCCGCTGGCCGAAGCCAAGGGCGAAATTGTCTACGCCGCCTCCTTTATCGAGTGGTTCGCCGAAGAAGCCAAGCGCATCTACGGTGATGTGATTCCCGGCCATCAGCCGGACAAGCGTCTGATCGTGATCAAGCAACCGATCGGCGTGACTGCTGCGATCACGCCGTGGAACTTCCCCGCCGCGATGATCACGCGTAAAGCCGGCCCGGCCCTGGCCGCCGGTTGCACCATGGTGCTCAAGCCTGCCTCGCAAACGCCGTTCTCGGCGTTCGCCCTGGCTGAACTGGCGCAGCGTGCCGGCATTCCGAAAGGCGTGTTCAGCGTGGTCTCCGGCAGCGCCGGCGATATCGGCAGCGAGCTGACCAGCAACCCGATCGTGCGTAAATTGTCCTTCACCGGCTCGACCGAAATCGGTCGCCAGTTGATGGCCGAATGCGCCAAGGACATCAAGAAAGTGTCCCTGGAGCTGGGCGGCAACGCGCCGTTCATCGTGTTTGACGACGCTGACCTGGATAAGGCCGTCGAAGGCGCGATCATCTCCAAGTACCGCAACAACGGCCAGACCTGCGTCTGCGCCAACCGTCTGTACGTTCAAGACGCGGTGTACGACGCGTTCGCGGAAAAACTCAAAGTGGCGGTGGCCAAGCTCAAGATCGGCAACGGTCTGGAAGACGGCACCACCACCGGCCCGCTGATCGACGGCAAAGCCGTGGCCAAGGTCCAGGAACACATTGCGGACGCGCTGGCCAAAGGCGCCACGCTGCTGGCGGGCGGCAAGGTCATGGAAGGTAACTTCTTCGAGCCGACCATCCTGACCAACGTGCCGAAAGATGCCGCTGTGGCGAAGGAAGAAACCTTCGGCCCATTGGCGCCGCTGTTCCGTTTCAAGGACGAAGCCGAAGTGATCGCGATGTCCAACGACACCGAGTTCGGCCTCGCGTCCTACTTCTATGCGCGTGACCTGAGCCGTGTGTTCCGTGTGGCCGAAGCCCTGGAATACGGCATGGTCGGCGTCAACACCGGGTTGATCTCCAACGAAGTGGCGCCGTTCGGCGGTATCAAGGCTTCGGGCCTGGGCCGTGAAGGTTCCAAGTACGGGATCGAGGATTACCTGGAAATCAAATACCTCTGCCTGGGCATCTAAGCCCGGCAAGGCATTGCTGCAAACGCAAAGGGCACGAGAGCGCTGACCCTTTGCGTGTTTTACACCGTTATTCGTAGTGGCCGGGAACGCTGTGTCAGTCGATCATCGCATGCTGCCGTAGTTGCCCCCCGCCACGTATTCCTTGAACAACGCCACCCGATGAGTGGCGAATGAGGACTTTATGAGCAAGACCAACGCTTCCCTGATGAAACGCCGCGAAGCCGCTGTACCACGCGGTGTTGGCCAGATTCACCCGATCTTCGCCGAGTCCGCGAAGAACGCCACCGTGACCGACGTTGAAGGTCGCGAGTTCATCGACTTCGCCGGCGGTATCGCCGTGCTGAACACCGGCCACGTACACCCGAAAATCATCGCGGCCGTGACCGAGCAACTGAACAAGCTGACCCACACCTGCTTCCAGGTACTGGCCTACGAGCCTTACGTGGAACTGTGCGAAAAAATCAACGCCAAGGTCCCAGGTGATTTCGCCAAGAAAACCCTGCTGGTCACCACCGGTTCCGAAGCGGTTGAGAACGCCGTGAAAATCGCCCGCGCTGCCACTGGCCGTGCTGGCATCATCGCGTTCACCGGCGCGTACCACGGTCGCACCATGATGACCCTGGGCCTCACCGGTAAAGTCGTGCCTTACTCGGCCGGCATGGGCCTGATGCCAGGCGGCATCTTCCGCGCGCTGTACCCGAACGAACTGCATGGTGTGAGCGTCGACGACTCCATCGCCAGCATCGAACGCATCTTCAAGAACGATGCCGAGCCGCGTGATATCGCTGCCATCATCATCGAGCCGGTGCAGGGCGAAGGCGGTTTCTACGTCGCGCCTAAACCTTTCATGAAGCGCCTGCGCGAACTGTGCGACAAGCACGGCATCCTGCTGATCGCCGACGAAGTGCAAACCGGTGCCGGCCGTACCGGTACGTTCTTCGCCATGGAACAGATGGGCGTGACTGCCGACCTGACCACCTTCGCCAAATCCATCGCCGGCGGTTTCCCGTTGGCCGGTGTGTGCGGCAAGGCCGAATACATGGACGCCATCGCGCCAGGCGGCCTCGGCGGCACCTACGCCGGTAGCCCGATCGCTTGCGCCGCGGCCCTGGCCGTGCTGGAAGTGTTCGAAGAAGAGCACCTGCTGGATCGCTGCAAAGCCGTCGGCGAGCGTCTGGTTTCCGGCCTCAAGGCCATCCAGGCCAAGTACCCGGTGATTGGCGATGTGCGTGCCCTGGGCGCGATGATCGCGATCGAGCTGTTCGAAGGTGGCGACACCCACAAGCCAAACGCTGCTGCCGTTGCCGCTGTAGTGGCCAAGGCGCGTGAGAAAGGCTTGATCCTGCTGTCCTGCGGCCCTTACGGCAACGTGTTGCGCATCCTGGTGCCGCTGACCGCGCCGGACGAGCAACTGGACAAAGGCTTGGCAATCATCGAAGAGTGCTTCTCCGAGCTGTAAGCCCGGGCTGAACCGATCGATAGAAAAAACCCGCTTCGGCGGGTTTTTTTTTACCTGACGCAGCACATTCAGTGGTTGTTCATTGTACGTAGGCCGCCGCATTGTCTAAGGTGCAGGCATTGCAGATGGAGCGTGCAGGATGAGTGCTGTGGATTTACCCGCTGTACCCCGGGTGTTGATTGCTGAGGCAGACCCTTGGTCGCGGGACCTGCTCAAGCAGGTGTTGTTGAATGTGCGTTGCGACGCACGGCTGGATATGTGTGGCGATGGCCGGCAAGCGGCTACGCTGCTGCGCGACAAAGCCTACGACCTGATCGTGGCGGATTGGGAACTGCCGGGCATCGATGGCCTGAGCCTGTTGCGCAATGTGCGTCAGCAGCGTCGCTCGCCCGCGTTGCCGTTCATCCTCTTGAGCAGTCGCAATGACAGCGCCAGCGTGCGTGAGGCCTTGCCCTTGGCGCCCACGGCGTATTTGACCAAACCGCTGAACATGGACGGCCTGACCCAGCGCCTGCAAGACCTGCTGCTCAACGAAGGCGAAAGCGTGTATTGCGAAGTGCCGCGACTGGCGCCGGGCATGACCTTGCCGGTGTTCCTCGAGCGCCGCCGCGACGCCTGCGATGGCGCGCCGCTGTGGGTCGATGTGAAGGCCGCCGTGCAAGACAGCCTAGGGCCGGAGGGCCTGGACCTCAAGTGCCTGGAAGACCGCGTGTGTATGGACCCGCAGATCACTGCCGTGCTGATCGCCGCCGCCAACAGCGCCGGCCATCACGGCACGCCGGTGCAGACCCTGTCGGCGGCGTTGCACAAGCTGCAGGCCGGGCAAAGCATGAACCTGATACTCGGTCTGGCGCTCAAGCACAACGTGGTATTGGGTGATCCAGGCCTGGTGGCGTATGCCGAGCGTCACTGGCAGTTGTCCCAGGACACCGCCGACTACGCCCGCCGTCTGGCGCGCATGCTGGAGCTGGACCACGAGCGCTGCTACAGCGCGGGCATCCTGCATCGGCTCGGCGACCTGGCGTTGTTGCGCTGCCTGGAAGACTGGCGCCAGGGTGGCGGGGCGCTGGATGACGCAGCGATTGGCGAGTCGCTGCACGCCTTGGGTGCCGCCTACGGTTCGGCGTTGCGCACGCGTTGGCGCTTGCCGCTGGAACTGCGTCAGTTGATCGCGGCGATCTACTCCCTGGAAGGCGGGGTGTATTCGCGGGAGGCGCTGGTGATGAACCTGGCGGCGCAGATGGCGCGGTTGACCGAGCATGAAGGGCTGGAAGCGCTGGTCAGGAGCAAGACCGCGCGCTTGCTGAAAGTGGGGCTGTCGGAGCTGATGAGGTTGCGCAAGGCCTAAAGGGCTATGAAATTCAGATGTGGGAGGAGGCAAGTCCCCTCCCACATGTGATCTGTGTTGATTCTCTAGCCAGCAACCACGCGGTTTTTGCCCAGGCGCTTGGCCTCGTACATGGCGCCATCCGCGCGGGCGAACAGGCTGTCCAGGGTCGAGTCTTGCTCGTTGAGGCTGGCCAGGCCCTGGCTGACCGTCACGGTGAACGCGTGGCCTTCATAGCTGAAGCTCAACGCCTGGATTTCCTTGCCAAGCCGCTCAGCGACCTGCTGCGCCATCTCCGGCGCGCAACCGGGCAGCACGGCGGCGAACTCTTCGCCGCCAATGCGCCCGAACAGGTCGCCACGGCGCAGTACGCCACGACCGCTCTCGGCAATGCGCCGCAACACCTGATCGCCCTCCAAGTGGCCGTAGGTGTCGTTGACGTCCTTGAAGTCATCGATGTCCAGCAGCAGGAATGCCAGCGGCGCAGCCTGGGCGCGGGCGCTGTCGAAGGCCTGGTTGGCGCATTCGAAAAAGTGTCGGCGGTTGCTGCTCTGGGTCAGCACGTCGGTGGTGGCCAGGCGGTGCAGCTCCAGCTCCAACTGTTTCTTGTCGGTGATGTCCTCGGCCATGCCGACCACGATCAATGGTTCGCCCGGTTCGGCCTGCTGGTTGATGTAGCACTTGTCGCTGAGCCAGCGAATCTGCCCGCCGGCCGTGATGATGCGGTACTCGCGGTCTTCCACGGCGCCTTGTTCGAGTACGCGGGCCAGGCTGTGTTCGGCGTAGTCGAGGTCTTCGGGGTGAATGCTGTTGCGCCATTCCCGGTGGTCGGCCAGCAGCATGCCGGCGGAACGGCCGAACACCCGCTCATACGCCGGGCTCACATACAGCACGCGCCGCGACGCCCAGTCGATGGCCCATAGCACCGCATTCACGCTGACCAGCAGGGAACTGAGTAATTGCTCACGCTCACTCAGCCGCTCGACCTCGCCCTGGGCGTGCATCAACGCCAGCAAGGTTGCTGCGGCTGCGGGGCGTGGGGGTTCAGCGGTGGGGGGAGCGGGCAGGTGCGTTTTTTCTTGGACCATCGGCACAACTCTCTCTGGGCGCGCCGCAGGGTTCAGCAGCGGTCACAACAAGGGGCCACCATGATGGCGAAGTGTTGTTTGAGAGGGGCGAATTGCGTCTAAGTTCCGTCATTGGGGGCGATTGTGACGGATTTATGGGTGTCTGGAGAATGGCGTCAAAAAAGCGATCAAAGGGGAAGGCAAGCCTTCCCCCCTGCGTGTTCACACCGTTGCAGGGCGCAACGAGTAGGTCTTCAATTGGTGGGCAAAATCGCGCAGGGACTGGATGCCGCTGGCCTCGGCCTCATGCACCCACTCCTTGATCGCGGCCAGCATATCGTGGCCGTTGGAGCTGGTCTTGAGCCAGATCTGCTGCAGGGCCAGACGCTTTTCGTAGATCACTTTCAGGGCCTGGCTGTGTTCCAGCATGCTCTGGATACGCAGGTGGTGGCGGTCATCCAGCAGGCTGGTTTCCCGCGACAGCAGGCGCTTGGCACGGTGGAACTGGTGGCGCACCGAGTGATCGACCTTCTCCAGTTCCTGCTTGACCAGCGGGCCGATCACCAGCTTGCGGTACTGGGCCATGATCTGGAAACGGTTGTTGAGGATCGCCATGGCGGTGTCCATGTCCAGGTGGCCCTTGCCTTCGACACGGTGGGCGATCGGCGCGACGCGCTGCACCTTGGCCAGGCGCAGCAAGCTGAACAGCTTGATCCACGCCCAGCCGAGGTCGAATTCCCATTTCTTCACCGACAGCTTGGCGGAGTTGGGGTAGGTGTGGTGGTTGTTGTGCAGCTCTTCGCCGCCCACGATGATGCCCCACGGCACCAGGTTGGTCGCCGCGTCCCGGCATTCGAAGTTGCGATAGCCCACGGCGTGGCCGAGGCCGTTGATCACACCGGCGGCCCAGAATGGAATCCACATCATCTGGATCGCCCAGATGGTGATGCCGATGGTGCCGAACAGCAGAAGGTCGATCACACCCATGATTGCCACACCCAAAAGCGGGTAGGGCGTGTAGAGTTTGCGTTCGATCCAGTCGTCCGGGCAGTTCTTGCCGTAGATGCGCAGGGTCTCGGGGTTCTCCGCTTCGGCGCGATAGAGCTCGGCACCTTTGCGCAATACGGTAGACAGGCCTTTAATGACGGGACTGTGCGGGTCGTCGACGGTTTCGCATTTGGCGTGATGCTTACGGTGGATGGCGGTCCACTCGCGGGTGTTCTGCGCCGTGGTCAGCCACAGCCAGAAGCGGAAGAAGTGTTTCAGGCCGGCATTGAGCTCCAGGGAGCGATGGGCTGAATAGCGGTGCAGATAGACGGTGACCCCAATAATGGTCACGTGGGTCATCAACAGGGTGACTGCCACCAGTTGCCAGGCTGACAGGTCAAGAAAACCGTTGTACCACATAGGCTGTATGGCCCTCAGATAAAGAAAAAAACAGCTCACGCATTATCACTAAGCTCACAGAGAAAACCAGCCGACCTTTCAGATAGGAGTGACGGGATGTTTCTTATTCTATAATCCGTAACCTTTGTAGGGCGAATCTAGCTTTTTAGTAAGGATTACTGGCCATATGTTGTTCTCATACCGAGGTGCCCGGCGCGCGGGGTTGGTATATCTGCTGGTTTCGCTGCTGTGGGTTGTGCTTACTCACCGGGTATTGATCAAGTTCCTCGATGACCCGGTTGAGTTAGATCAGTGGCTGCAGTTGCGCGGCTATGTGTGGGTGGCCCTCAGCGCCCTGGTGATTTACCTGATTTGCGCGCGCTTTGCGCGCGTCAACGAATTGCAGCAACCGCTCAAAGAGAGTCGTGAGCGCCTGCGCCAGGCCGCTGCCGTGTTCGATTGCACCCGTGAAGGGGTGCTGGTCACCGATGCCAAGGGGCAGATCGTCCATGTGAACCGGGCCTTTATGGCGATCACCGGCTATCGGCGCGAAGATGTCATGGGCGAGCAACCCAGCTTGTTCAAGTCAGGCCGCCATTCGTCGAGTTTTTACCAGCAGATGTTCCTGGCCCTGGAGCAAACCGGCGAATGGAGCGGGGAAATCTGGAACCGGCGCAAAAGCGGCGAAATTTATCCACAGTGGCAAACCATCCGGGTGATTCACGACGACCTCGGCCATGTCAGCCATTACGTCGCGGTGTTTTCCGATATCAGCGCCATCAAGGATTCCGAGCACGAACTGGCGCACCTCGCGCACCACGACCCGCTGACCGACCTGCCCAACCGCCTGCTGTTCACCGACCGCGCCGAGCAGGCCCTGGCTTCGGCGCAAGTGCATAAACGCGGCTGTGCGTTGCTGCTGCTCGACCTGGACCACTTCAAGATCATCAACGACAGCCTGGGCCATAACGTCGGCGACCAGTTGCTCAAATTGGTCGGTGAACGCCTGAGAAGCCAATTCGGCACCGGCGTGACGCTGGCGCGGCTGGGCGGGGACGAATTCGCGGTGTTGGCGGAAAACTGTCCACAGGTGGTGCAGGCCGCCGCGCTCGCGCAACGCATGCTCGATGCGATGAAACTCCCGTTCAATTTCGACGGCCACCAATTGTTTATCAGTGCGAGCGTTGGCATCAGCCTGTTTCCCAGCGACGCGCTGAGTGCCCAGCAGTTGTTGCGTAACGCCGATTCCGCGTTGTTCAAGGCCAAGAGCGTCGGCCGTGAAGGCTACGCGTTGTACACCGAAGAGTTGACTGCCCACGCGCAGAACCGCGTGGAAATTGCCGGCGAACTGCGCCGCGCCCTCGACCAGCAGGAGCTGCGTGTCTACTACCAGCCGGTTCACGACCTGCACACCAGCCGCCTGATCGGCGTCGAAGCCCTGGTGCGCTGGCAACACCCGGAGCGCGGCCTGGTGCCGCCGGTCGAGTTCATCCCCATCGCCGAACGCACCGGGTTGATTGCCGATATCGACGCCTGGGTCATGCACGAGGCTTGCGCCCAGATGTGCCAGTGGCTGGAGGACGGCGTGCCGTTGAGGTTTATCGCGATCAACGTGTCCAGTCGCTTGTTTGCGCGACGCGAGTTGTATGAGCAAGTCGCCAAGGTGCTGCACGACACTGGCCTGGACCCGGCTTACCTGGAGCTGGAAGTCACCGAAAGCGCGGTGATGGAAGACCCCGAAGTGGCCCTGGAACAACTGCACCGCCTGCGCGAGCTGGGCCTGCGTCTGGCCATTGATGACTTTGGCACCGGCTATTCGTCGCTGCTGCGCCTCAAGCGCCTGCCGGTGCAGAAGCTCAAGATCGACCAGGGCTTTGTCGCCGGGGTGCCGTGGGATGAAGACGACGCCGCCATCGTGCGCGTGGTGATCGCCCTGGCGAAAAGCATGGGCATGCAGGTACACGCCGAGGGGATCGAACAGGTGGAGCAGGCGCGGTTCCTGCTGGAGCAAAACTGCGACATGGGCCAGGGCTATTGGTTTGGCCGCCCGATGCCGGCGTGTGAGATCGATTGGGACCGAGCCCCCGCCATCCCGAGTTGAAATGCAGTCAAGTGTGGGAGGGAGCAAGCCCCTCCCACAATTGGATATTCGCCAGGCTCGATTTTGGCACTTGGTCACAAAACGCCGTCGTAACCCCACGTCCGGCCAGAAAATTCTTTCTGGTTATATAAACATTCTTAAATAGTATTTTTAAGAATATCCGCGCTTATCTACTATCGCCCTCACGCCGCAAGCAGTGCCGCCACTGCGCGGCACTCTTCATTTCAGGAGCGAGACCATGAGCGCATCTCTACGTAGCGTCGACGGCCAGGACGAAGCAGCCATTTTGCGTGAGATCCAGAGCGCGTTGCGCGATCTGCGCTTTGGCGCGGTGGAAATCACTGTACACAACGCTCAAGTAGTACAGATCGAACGCAAAGAAAAATTCCGCCTGCAGAACCCGGGTAACAAACCGGCCTGAGCAAGAGCGGCGATAGACCCATCACTATAAGAAATGCCCCTGTAGGCGCGAGCTTGCTCGCGAAAAGCTTGAAGGCAACGCGTTGCACCTGATGTGCAGCGTTATCGTTGACGTTTTTCGCGAGCAAGCTCGCTCCTACAGTCGTCAGCCAACACCCCGGAATTTCAGGAGCTTTCTATGTCGTCGATTCGCCGTTACGCCCTGGCTGCCTTGGCCAGCGCCGTGTTTGCCGGGTCTGCAGTTGCCAAGGACTACGAGTTGCTCAACGTCTCGTATGACCCGACCCGTGAGCTGTACCAGGACTACAACGCTGAGTTCACCAGCTACTGGAAACAGTCCCACCCCGGCGACAGCGTCAAGATCCAGCAATCCCACGGCGGCTCGGGCAAACAGGGCCGTGCGGTGATCGACGGCCTACGTGCCGACGTCGTGACCCTGGCCCTGGCCGGTGATATCGACGAAATCGCCAAGTTGGGCAAGACCCTGCCGGAAAACTGGCAGACCCGCCTGCCGGATGCGAGCACCCCGTACACCTCGACCATCGTGTTCCTGGTGCGCAAGGGCAACCCCAAAGGCATCAAGGACTGGGGCGACCTGATCAAGAAAGACGTGTCGGTCATCACCCCGAACCCGAAAACCTCCGGCGGTGCGCGCTGGAACTTCCTCGCCGCCTGGGCCTATGGCCTGAAAGCCGGTGGCAGTGAAGCCAAGGCGCAGGAATACGTCAAAGAGCTGTTCAAGCACGTACCGGTCCTCGACACCGGGGCGCGCGGTTCGACCATCACCTTCGTCAACAACGGTCAGGGTGACGTGTTGCTGGCCTGGGAAAACGAGGCGTTCCTGGCATTGAAAGAAAACGGCGGCGCCGACAAGTTCGACATCGTCGTACCGTCCCTGTCGATCCTCGCCGAGCCGCCTGTGGCCGTGGTCGACAAGAACGCTGAGAAAAAGGGCAACACCGAGATCGCTACCGAGTACCTCAAGCACCTGTACAGCCCGGCTGGCCAGGAGATTGCGGCGAAGAACTTCTACCGCCCACGCGATGAGAAAATCGCCGCCAAATACGCCCAGCAGTTCCCGAAGCTGGATTTGGTGACTATCGACAAAGACTTCGGCGGCTGGAAAACTGCGCAGCCGAAATTCTTTAACGACGGTGGCGTGTTCGACCAGATCTACTCGGCGCAATAAAAACACCGCCCTCTGTAGGAGCGAGCTTGCTCGCGAAGAAGGTCCAGGCACCGCGTGCACCCAGAATGTGCGCGTTATCGTTGACGTTTTTCGCGGGTAAGCCCGCTCCTACAGAGCACGCATTCACCTGCGGGTTTTGTGTGTCAGACCTGCTAACCAAGGACTTTTATGTCGCGTCGTATTTCCCCCGTCATACCCGGCTTCGGGCTGACGCTGGGCTACACCGTGGTGTACCTCAGCCTGATCGTACTCATCCCCCTCGCGGCGATGTTTGTACACGCCGCTCAACTTACCTGGGATCAGTTCTGGAACATCATCACCGCACCGCGTGTGCTGGCGGCATTGAAGTTGAGCTTCAGCACCGCGCTGTACGCCGCGCTGATCAATGGCCTGATCGGCACGCTGCTGGCCTGGGTGCTGGTGCGCTACACCTTCCCCGGGCGCAAGATCATCGATGCGATGATCGACCTGCCGTTCGCCCTGCCCACCGCTGTCGCCGGTATCGCGCTGACCGCGCTGTACACCCCGACCGGCCTGGTCGGCCAGTTCGCCGCCGACCTGGGCTTCAAGATCGCCTACAGCCCCTTGGGCATCACCCTGGCGCTGACCTTCGTCACGTTGCCGTTCGTGGTCCGCACGGTGCAGCCGGTCCTCGCCGATATCCCCCGGGAAATCGAAGAAGCCGCCGCCTGCCTGGGCGCCAAGCCGTTGCAGGTGTTTCGCTACATCCTCGTGCCCGCGTTGCTGCCTGCCTGGCTGACCGGCTTCGCCCTGGCGTTTGCCCGTGGCGTCGGTGAGTACGGTTCGGTGATCTTCATCGCCGGCAACATGCCGATGAAGACCGAGATCCTGCCGCTGCTGATCATGGTCAAGCTCGACCAGTACGACTACCACGGCGCCACCTCCATCGGTGTGCTGATGCTGGTGGTTTCCTTCGTGTTGCTGCTGCTGATCAATTTGCTGCAGCGGCGCATCGAACACCCATAAGGAGGCGCGGAACATGTCCCAATCGTCTATCTCCGCCGCGTCCTCGGCCAACGCTGCCCGGCGTGGCAGTGCGTTGTCGCGGCGCATCCTGATCAGCCTGGGCTGGCTGGTGTTCTTCCTGTTCCTGGTGCTGCCGCTGTTTATCGTGGTGTCCCAGGGCTTGAAGAATGGCCTCGGCGCGTTCTTCACCGCGATCCTCGAGCCCGATGCGCTGTCGGCGCTCAAGCTCACGGTGGTCGCCGTGCTGATCTCGGTGCCGCTCAACGTGGTGTTCGGCGTCAGCGCCGCATGGTGCGTGAGCAAGTACTCGTTCCGTGGCAAGAGCATCCTGGTGACGCTGATCGACCTGCCGTTCTCGGTGTCGCCGGTGATCGCGGGCCTGGTCTATGTGCTGATGTTCGGCGCCCAGGGCTTCTTTGGGCCGTGGCTGCAGGCGCATGACATCCAGATCGTGTTCGCCTTGCCGGGCATCGTGCTGGCGACCATCTTCGTCACCGTGCCGTTCGTGGCCCGGGAGCTGATCCCGCTGATGCAGGAACAAGGCACCCAGGAAGAAGAAGCCGCGCGGCTGCTTGGCGCCAATGGCTGGCAGATGTTCTGGCATGTCACCGTGCCGAATATCAAATGGGGCCTGATCTACGGCGTGGTGCTGTGTACCGCGCGGGCGATGGGTGAGTTCGGCGCGGTGTCGGTGGTGTCCGGCCACATTCGCGGCGTGACCAACACCTTGCCGCTGCACGTCGAGATTCTCTACAACGAATACAACCACGTCGCCGCGTTTGCGGTGGCGAGTCTGTTGCTGATCCTGGCGCTCTTCATCCTGCTGCTCAAGCAGTGGAGCGAGAACCGTATCAACCGCCTGCGCGCAGCTGCGGCTGAGGAATAATCCATGTCCATCGAAGTCCGTAATGTCAGCAAGAACTTCAACGCCTTCAAGGCCCTGAACAGCATCAACCTGGACATCCAGAGTGGCGAGCTGGTGGCGTTGCTGGGGCCCTCCGGCTGCGGCAAGACCACCTTGCTGCGCATCATCGCCGGTCTCGAAACCCCGGATACCGGCAGCATCGTGTTCCACGGTGAAGACGTCTCCGGCCACGACGTGCGTGATCGCAACGTCGGGTTTGTGTTCCAGCACTACGCGCTGTTCCGCCACATGACCGTGTTCGATAACGTCGCCTTCGGCCTGCGCATGAAGCCGAAGAACCAGCGCCCGAACGAAAGCCAGATCGCGGTCAAAGTCCACGAACTGTTGAACATGGTGCAACTGGACTGGCTGTCCGACCGCTACCCGGAACAACTCTCCGGTGGCCAACGCCAGCGCATCGCCCTGGCCCGCGCCCTGGCGGTGGAGCCCAAAGTGCTGCTGCTCGACGAACCCTTCGGCGCCCTCGACGCCAAGGTGCGCAAAGAGCTGCGCCGCTGGCTGGCGCGCCTGCACGAAGATATCAACCTGACCTCGGTGTTCGTGACCCACGACCAGGAAGAGGCGATGGAAGTCGCCGACCGTATCGTGGTGATGAACAAGGGCGTGATCGAGCAGATCGGCTCACCGGGCGACGTCTACGAAAACCCGGCCAGCGATTTCGTCTACCACTTCCTCGGCGACTCCAACCGCCTGCACCTGGGGGGCGACCAACACGTGCTGTTCCGCCCCCACGAAGTGTCGCTGTCGCGCCATGAACTGGAAGACCACCATGCCGCCGAAGTGCGCGATATCCGGCCGCTGGGGGCGACCACGCGGGTGACCTTGAAAGTCGAAGGCCAGAGCGAACTGATCGAAGCCGAAGTGGTGAAAGACCACGACAGCCTGATCGGCCTGGCACGAGGCGAGACCTTGTTCTTCAAACCCAAGGTCTGGCAAAAAGCCTAAGTACACTACAACACCCAATGTGGGAGGGGGCTTGCCCCCGATGGCGGTGGATCAGTCACTGAAGATATTGACTGACCCACCGCTATCGGGAGCAAGCCCCCTCCCACATTCAGACTTCTCTCGGCTTTAGATCGCGGCGAGCGACTGGCCCGGAGCGGTGTTCAATCTGCTCTTTGAGCTCATGCCGCAACCCCAGCAAAAACGCCAACTCCGCCACCACAAACAACGGCCCGACGATCAGCCCCGACACATCATCCACAAACGCCGGCTTCTTGCCTTCGTAGTAATGCCCGACAAACTGAATCACCCAACCCACCACGAACATACCGATACCGCCGCTGAGCCAGACCGGCGTGCTTTGCGCCGCCAGTACATGCCCGGCCCACACCGACAAGCCCATCAACACGCTCATCAGCACGCCCAGCGCGAGTTCCAGGCGCAGGTAGAACCACGCCGCAAGCAGCGCGACGATCAGTGCCGGCGACAGCCAGAGCCCGGCCAGCGGCCACTCCGGGCGTGAAAGCAACGCGGCGACGGCGACCACGATCAGCGGGATGCCGATAAAGTGGCTGGCGATATTGCGCGGGTCGCGGTGGTAGGCGGCGTATTGACTGAGGTGGTCGACGAGGCTTTTCATTGTTATTCCTCCTGTAGGATGTTTGATCATGCCCTGTCAGCCTTCGCCTAACTGTCAGTTGGGCGACAATCTTCGGAGTTCTCATGAACGCAGAGCAATGGCGACCCCGGCTGGCTGCCGGGCACTGGTTCAGCCACTTGCCCGGCGCTTTTCAGCATAGTCTGCTGGCCCACGCGCGGCTGCGGCTGCTGACGGCGGGGCAATACCTGTTCAAGCGCGGTGACCCACCCTGCGGCTTGTATGCGGTGCTCGACGGCAGTTTGCGGATCAGCGCGGTGAACGAGCAGGGCAAGGAAGCGCTGCTCAGCCTGGTGGAGTCGCCCTACTGGTTCGGTGAAATCTGCCTGTTCGATGGCCTGCCGCGCACCCACGACGCCTGTGCGGTCGGGCCGTGCAGGCTGTTGCAGGTGCCCCAGCAGGCATTGCTCGACATTCTCGATGAAACCCCGCAGTACTGGCGCGACTTGGCCTTGCTGATGAGCCAAAAGTTGCGCCTGAGTTTCATCGGCCTCGAACAGCTCAGCCTGATGCCCGCCTCGGTGCGGCTGGCCCATCGTTTGTTGATGATCATTGAAGGGTACGGCGACATCGAACCCTCAAAACGCCGGCTGCAGTTACCCCAGGAAGACCTGGCGGCGATGTTGAGCCTGTCGCGCCAGACCACCAACGCCTTGCTCAAGGACCTGCAAGCCCAGGGCATCGTGCGCCTGGGCTATGGCGAGATCGAAATCCTCGATGCACGGCGCCTGCGTGAGGCGGCGCACACCTCAGGGTGTTAGCCTGCAGGTCTGATCAATCGAGGTGTGTTATGCGCGTGCTGTTAGTGGAACATGAATCCGAAGAAGCACAGCGGATGGCCCAGGGTTTGAACGAGGCCGGTTATTCCGTGGAAGTCGCGGCCAACGGCATGGCCGCCCAGCGGCTTGTCGAGGGCAACGAGTACGACCTGGTGATTCTGGACGTGATGCTGCCCGGGCAGAACGCCTGGAAGTTGCAGCAGGCGATTCGGCACAAAGGCGAGACGCCGGTATTGTTTCTGACCAGCCCGGGTGGGATCGAAGACCGTCTGCGCGACTTGGAATTGCATGAAGATGATTATTTACTCAAGCCGTTTGAAGACAAGGCGCTGGTCATGCGCGTGAAAAAACTACTGCGTCGCGATCGCGGGCGCTGATAGATGTGTGGCCTGGGCTCTCGCGATCGCGGGCAAGCCCGGCTGTTAAATGTGGGAGGGAGCTTGCCCCCGATGACGGTGGATCAATTGATGAATGCGCTAGCTGATACACCACCCCTCCCATAGTTTGATTTTTTAGTTATTAATAAATAGCTTCTTATTCCTTAACGAATATAAACCCCGTCCCTATACTGTCCAGCAACGTTAAACGCTGCAGGAGGGCACACCCATGCACAGCGAATCGATTCGTTACCTGATCGTGCCGGGCTGGCAAGGATCGCCAGAAGATCATTGGCAAACGCATTGGCAGAACAGCCTGCCCAACAGCGCCCGGGTGGAGCAGGCCGATTGGCTGACGCCGCGTCGCGAAGACTGGGTGGTCGCGCTGGCCGAGGCGATCGCCGCCGACAGCACGCCAGTGATTCTGATCGCCCATAGCCTGGGCTGCATCACCGTGGCCCACTGGGCTGCCACTGCCCCGCTGCAGTTTTTGCGGCAGGTGCGCGGGGCGTTGCTGGTGGCGCCGGCGGATGTCGAACGCCCGGCCTGTGCCCCCGCGCTGCGTAACTTCGCGCCGATTCCACGCGACCTGCTGCCGTTTCCCAGCCAGGTGGTCAGCTCCGACAACGACAGTGCCGTCAGCGCCCCCAGGGCCATGGAGCTGGCGCGCGACTGGGGTGCTGAAGCCGGCATTTTGTCCGGTGCCGGGCATATCAATGTGAAGTCCGGCCACCAGCGCTGGGAGCAGGGTTTCGCGTATCTCTATCGCCTGCAAAGCCGCCTGGAGCATCACGCCCGGCGCACGGCCTGAACCTTTTTCAACGCCCCGTCCCTGAGCGGATTGGGGGCGGGAGCCTGCCATGAGTCTGCATGAAACCTTCGGTCAGCCGCTGCTGACCTTCCCCGACGCCGAAAAAAGCCCGCTGAGCATCCGCGCCAAGGCACTGGTGTTCGTCGACCCGCGTTCGCGGCAACTGCGCGAAGCGCTGGAACACCTCGCGCCCCGCGCCTTGCCGGTGTTGATCCGTGGCGAGACCGGCAGCGGCAAGGAGTTGCTGGCGCGGCATATCCATCGGGGCAGCGACCGCGCCGGGCTGTTTGTCTCGGTCAATTGCGGCGCGATCAGCCCGACCTACGCCGATGCCGAGCTGTTCGGCTACGCCGCCGGTGCCCACAGTGGCGCGGCGAGCAGCCGGGCCGGCTGGTTCGGCTCGGCCAACGGCGGCACCTTGTACCTGGATGAGATCGGCGACTTGCCGTTGCCGATCCAGGTCAAATTGCTCGCCGCCCTGGAAAACCACGAGGTCACCCGCGTCGGCGCGCATCAACCAAGCCCGGTGGACGTGCGCCTGGTGGCGGCGACCAGCATCGACCTGGCCCAGGCCGTGGCCGCAGGCAAGTTCAATGAGCGCCTGTTCCACTACCTCAGCGAAGGCCGGTTGGACCTGCCGGCCTTGCGCGAGCGGGTCGGCGACATCCTGTCCCTGGCCGAATACTTCCTCGGCATCTACAGCCAGCGCCTGGACCTGCCGGTGCCGCTGATCAGCGACGCGGCCCAGCGCGTGCTGGAACACCACAGCTGGCCGGGCAATACCCGCGAACTGGAGAACGTCATCCACTTTGCCTTGCTGGTCAGCAGCGGCGACGAAATCTTGCCGGAGCATTTGAACCTGCCGACCGCCGGTTCGCCGCTGGAGCAGGTGCAGCGGATATTCGAAAGCGCCAGTGCGGCCGAACGGGAAACCTTGCGCAAATTCCTACATGAACAAAATGGAATATCAACCTGAATAAAAGGTATTGTTCGGGAATAAAAAATCTAGGTATTGTCACTCTCACGCCGCGATAGCACTTCGCTGGCACTCCACCCCAATACGGTCGTCAGAGACGCCCCGGAATGTCGTTAAGGACACTCATGAAAAAGGTTCTGTTGTTTACCGCACTGGCGGCTGCCCTGACTGCGGGCTTCGCCCAGGCCAACGAAAAGCTGATAGTGGCCGCTACCCCGGTCCCACACGCCGAGATCCTCGAGCTGGTCAAGCCGACCCTCGCCAAAGAAGGCGTGGATCTGGAAATCAAAGTCTTCACCGACTACGTACAGCCCAACGTGCAGGTGGCCGAGAAGCGTCTGGACGCCAACTACTTCCAGACCCTGCCGTACCTGGAAAACTTCAACAAAGGTAAAGGCACCAACCTGGTCACCGTAGTGGGCGTACACGTTGAACCCTTCGGCGGTTACTCGAAGAAAATCAAAAACATTTCTGAGCTCAAAGATGGCGCCACCGTGGCCATTCCGAACGAAGGCTCCAACAGCGGCCGTGCCCTGTTGCTGCTGCAGAAGGCCGGTGTGATCACCCTGAAAGACCCGACCAATGCGCTGGCGACGCCAAAAGACATTGCCAGCAACCCGAAAAACCTGAAGTTCAAAGAGCTGGAATCAGCCCTGTTGCCACGCGTGCTGGACCAGGTTGACCTGGACATGATCAACACCAACTACGCCCTGGAAGCTGGCCTCAACCCGGCCAGGGACGCGTTGATCATCGAAGACGCCAAATCGCCGTATGTGAACTTCCTGGTGGCGCGCCCGGACAACAAGGACAGCGCTGCTATCCAGAAACTGGCCAAGGCCCTGACCAGCCCGGAAGTCAAAGCGTTCATCGAGAAGAAATACAACGGCGCGGTTGTGCCGGCGTTCTGATCGAGCGGTAAAACCTTTCAAGGTTTAAACGCCGACGGCTTGCATAGCGTCGGCGTTTTTTTATGGTTGGAATTTGGAATGCGCTCAAAATTGTGGGAGGGGGCTTGCCCCCGATAGCAGTGGTTCAGTCAATGCATCGGTGACTGTCATACCGCTATCGGGGGCAAGCCCCCTCCCACATTTGATTTTTATCTCACCGTGGATTTTCAGCGTTTCACCGCACTCGGGCGTTGATCGCCCTGCGCAATGCCACCAACCATTTCACCAGCTCCTGCGGATCAATCGGTTTCGCTTCGTTCATTGTTCATTCCCTCGAATCACAGACCCCACAACCATAGCCGTCATTGGCCAACCCCGCGAATCTGGCAGCTATCGTGTTGGGCGATATCAATGTGATATTTCGGTATCAAAAATGGACGGTTTATGCCAATAAAGGCCGGGCTACCCGGCGTCTTGAGCGTGGGCATTCGTTTGGCTTCGGAACCATTGGCGCTGGGCGCCATCCATGCACATGGAACCCTGCTAAAAGGTCGTAGTCGCCTACACTCCGGCAAGTTGGCATCACGTAAAGGAGCCTGCATGGGCGGTCACCCTTCGACAGTTATTTTCGCACTTGGCCTGTTGGCGCTGCTGAGCGGCTGCGGCCAGGAAAAAGCCGAGCCCAAGCAGCATGCGCGGGTGTTCGTGCAGACCGTGCAGCCGACTGACTACGCAGTGGCCGTCACGCTGACCGGCGATATCCAGGCGCGGGTGCAAACCGATCTGTCCTTTCGCGTGGGGGCAAGATCATTCAGCGCATGGTCGATGTGGGCGACCATGTCAGCGCCAAGCAAGTGCTGGCCAAGCTCGACCCCAAGGACTTGCAGAGCAGTGTCGACTCCGCCCAGGCCCAGGTCGTGGCCGAGCAGGCGCGGGTCAAGCAGACCGCTGCCGCGTTCGTGCGCCAGGAAAAACTCCTGCCCAAGGGCTACACCAGCCGCAGTGAATACGACACCGCCCAGGCCGCGTTGCGCAGCAGCCAAAGCGCCCTGGCCGCCGCCCAGGCGCAACTGGCCAATGCCCGCGAGCAACTGGGCTACACCGCGCTGTTCGCCGAGGCCCCCGGGGTGATTACTGCGCGCCAGGCTGAAGTGGGCCAGGTGGTGCAGGCCACCGTGCCGATCTTCAGCCTGGCCCGCGAGGGCGAGCGCGACGCGGTATTCGACGTGTACGAGTCGTTGCTGGTGGAGCCGCCGGCCGATGCGCCGATCACGGTGAGCCTGTTGGATAACCCCAGTATCAAGGTCCAGGGCCACGTCCGCGAAGTTACCCCGGCCGTCGCTGCCAATACCGGCACGGTGCAAGTCAAAATCGCTCTGGAGGCCCTGCCCGCGGGCATGCATCTGGGCTCGGTGGTCAGCGCTACCGCCAACGGTCCGGCCAAGCCCAGCATCGAGCTGCCATGGTCGGCGCTGACCAAAGACCTCAGCGCCCCCGCCGTGTGGCTGGTGGATGGCGACGGCCTGGCGCAGCTGCGCAAGGTCAGTGTGGCGCGTTACCTCACCGGCAAGGTGATCATCAGTGACGGTCTGCAGGGCGGTGAAAAAGTCGTGGTGGCCGGCGGGCAATTGCTGCACCCCAGCATGCGCGTCGAAATCGCCCAGCCGCCCGACTCGGCCCAGGCCCAAGGAGTGCAACCATGATGCGCCTGACCGGCCTGCTCGCCGCCAGCCTGTTGCTGCTGGCCTGCTCCAAGAACGACCCGCCACCCGACCCCGTGCGCCCGGTGTTGTCCATGGAAGTGAAAGCCGAAGACCAGGAAACCCTCGGCCGTTTCGCCGGCACCATCCAGGCGCGCTACGAAAGCAACCTGGGATTCCGCGTGCCCGGGCGCATCGCCCACCGCACTGTGGATGTCGGCGCCGAGGTGGAGAAGGGCGCGGTACTTGCCGTACTCGACCCCACCGACCAGCAGAACCAACTGCGCGCGGTGCAAGGCGACCTCGCCCGCGTGCAGGCGCAGTTCATCAACGCCCAGGCCAGCGCCCGTCGCCAGCAGGCGTTGTTCAACCGTGGCGTCGGCGCCCAGGCCCAGTTGGACGCAGCCCAGACCGACCTGAAAACCACCCAGGCCAGCCTCGACCAGGCGCAGGCCTCGGTCAACCAGGCCAAGGACCAGCTCAACTACACCCGACTGCGTACCGACCATGGCGGCATCGTTACCGCCTGGAACGCCGAGGCCGGCCAGGTGGTCAGCGCGGGCCAGCAAGTGGTGACCCTGGCGCGCCCGGACATCAAGGAGGCGGTGATCGACCTGCCCGCCGGCCTCGCCGAGCGCCTGCCGCCCGATGTGGTGTTCCTCGTCGCCGGGCAACTCGACCCCAGCGTGAACACCACTGCCACCGTGCGCGAAATCGAGCCCCAGGCCCAGAGCGCCACGCGCACCCGTCGCGCGCGCCTGACCCTGGCCGACACGCCGGCGGCCTTTCTGCTGGGTACGGCGATCAGCGTGACCTTGAGCTCGGCCATCCCACAGCGTATCGAACTGCCGTTGAGCGCCTTGCAGCAAATCGACGGCAAAACGCGGATCTGGCTGCTGGACACCCAAAGCCGGACCGTGCAGCCGCGTGAAGTCACGGTGCTCAGTCGTGACGCCGACAGCGTTGTGCTCAGCGGCGGGGTCAAGCCCGGTGAGCGCATCATCGTCGCCGGTGTGAACAGCCTGCAACCGGGGCAAACAGTCAAGATCGACGAGGACAGCCCGCGATGAAAGGGAGCTTCAACTTATCCGAATGGGCCCTCAAGCATCAGTCCTTCATCTGGTACCTGATGTTCGTCGCGCTGCTGATGGGCGTGTTTTCCTACAAGAACCTGGGCCGCGAGGAAGACCCTTCGTTCACCATCAAAACCATGGTGATCCAGACCCGCTGGCCGGGCGCGACCCAGGAAGAAACGCTCAAACAGGTGACCGACCGCATCGAGAAAAAACTCGAAGAACTCGACGCCCTCGACTACGTGGACAGTTACACCCGGCCTGGTGAGTCCACGGTGTTTGTGTACCTCAAGGACACCACCAGCGCCAAGGCGATCCCCGAGATCTGGTACCAGGTGCGCAAGAAGATCGACGATATTCGCGGCAGCTTCCCCCAGGGCTTGCAGGGGCCGTCGTTCAACGATGAGTTCGGTGACGTGTTCGGCTCGGTGTACGCCTTTACCAGCGACGGCCTGTCGATGCGCCAGCTGCGCGACTACGTGGAGCAGGCGCGCGCCGAGATCCGTGCGGTGCCGGGCCTGGGCAAGGTCGAGCTGATCGGCCAGCAGGACGAAGTGATTTACCTGAATTTCTCCACGCGCAAACTCGCGGCCCTGGGGATCGACCAACGCCAGGTGGTGCAGAGCCTGCAGGCGCAGAACGCAGTGACCCCGGCCGGGGTGATCGAAGCCGGGCCGGAGCGCATTTCCGTGCGGACGTCCGGGCAGTTCGCCTCGGAAAAAGACCTGGCCAACGTCAACCTGCGTCTCAACGACCGCTTCTATCGCCTGGCGGACGTCGCCGACATCAGCCGCGGCTACGTTGACCCGGCGACGCCAATGTTCCGTTTCAACGGCAAGCCGGCGATCGGTTTGGCGATCGCGATGCAGAAGGGCGGCAATATCCAGTCGTTCGGCGAGGCCCTGCACACGCGCATGGACGAACTGACCGCCGACCTGCCGGTGGGTGTCGGCGTCTACAAGGTCTCCGACCAGGCGGAAGTGGTGCAAGAGGCCGTCGGCGGCTTCACCAGCGCGCTGTTCGAAGCGGTGGTGATCGTGCTGGTGGTGAGCTTTATCAGCCTCGGCTTGCGTGCGGGGCTGGTGGTGGCGTGCTCGATCCCGCTGGTGCTGGCGCTGGTGTTCGTGTTCATGGAATACAGCGGCATCACCATGCAGCGCGTGTCCCTGGGGGCGCTGATCATCGCGCTCGGTTTGCTGGTGGACGACGCGATGATCACCGTGGAGATGATGATCACGCGCCTGGAAAAAGGCGAAACCAAGGCGCAGGCGGCGACCTACGCCTACACCTCCACCGCGTTCCCGATGCTCACCGGCACCCTGGTGACCGTGGCCGGGTTTGTGCCGATCGGCCTCAACGCCAGTTCGGCGGGCGAGTACACCTTCACCCTGTTCGCGGTGATTGCCGTTGCGATGCTGGTGTCGTGGGTGGTGGCGGTGCTGTTTGCGCCGGTGATCGGTGTGCATATCCTCAGCGCCAACGTGAAACCCCACAGTGCCGAACCGGGGCGCATCGGCCGCGCTTTCAATGGCGGCATGCTGTGGGCGATGCGCAACCGCTGGTGGGCCATCGGCATCACCGTGGCGCTGTTCGCGGCGTCGGTGTTTTCCATGCAGTTTGTGCAGAACCAGTTCTTCCCGTCGTCGGACCGCCCGGAGATCCTCGTCGACCTCAACCTGCCGCAAAACGCCTCGATCAACGAAACCCGCAAAGCCGTCGACCGCCTCGAAGCGATCATCAAGGACGACCCGGATATCGAGCGCTGGAGCACTTACATCGGCCAGGGCGCGATCCGTTTCTACCTGCCCCTCGACCAACAACTGGAAAACCCCTACTACGCGCAGTTGGTGATCGTCAGCAAGGGCCTGAAGGCGCGCGGCGAGTTGATCGCGCGCCTGCAAAAACGCCTGCGTGAGGATTTCGTCGGCGTCGGCAGCTTTGTGCAGCCGCTGGAGATGGGCCCGCCGGTGGGGCGGCCGATCCAGTACCGCGTTTCCGGCAAAGACACCGACCAGGTGCGCAAGCACGCCATCGAACTGGCGACCTTGCTGGACAAGAACCGCCACCTGGGCGAGATCATTTACGACTGGAACGAACCGGGCAAAGTCCTGCGCATCGACATTGCCCAGGACAAGGCGCGGCAGTTGGGCTTGTCTTCCGAAGACGTGGCGCAGTTGATGAACAGCGTGGTCAGCGGCGCGTCGGTGACTCAGGTGCATGACGATATCTACCTGATCGACGTGGTCGGCCGCGCCGAAGATGCCGAGCGCGGCACGCCGGAAACCTTGCAGAACCTGCAGATCGTCACGCCCAACGGCGTCTCGATTCCGCTGCTGGCCTTCGCCACCGTGCGTTATGAGCTGGAGCAGCCGCTGGTGTGGCGCCGCGACCGCAAGCCGACGATCACCCTCAAGGTGGCGGTGCGCGACGCGATGCAGCCGACCGATCTGGTCAAGCAGCTCAAGCCTGAGATCGATGCGTTCAACGCCGGCCTGCCGGTGGGCTACAAGGTCGCCACCGGCGGCACCGTGGAAGAAAGCAGCAAGGCCCAGGGCCCGATTGCCAGCGTGGTGCCGTTGATGCTGTTTTTGATGGCGACCTTCCTGATGATCCAACTGCACAGCGTACAGAAGATGTTCCTGGTGGCCAGCGTCGCGCCGCTGGGGCTGATCGGCGTGGTGCTGGCGCTGGTCCCCACCGGCACGCCCATGGGCTTCGTGGCGATCCTTGGCATTCTGGCGCTGATCGGCATCATCATCCGCAACTCGGTGATCCTGGTGACGCAAATCGAGGAATATGAACTGGCCGGCTACACGCCGTGGGATGCGGTGGTGCAAGCCACCGAACACCGGCGCCGGCCGATCCTGCTGACGGCGGCTGCGGCGAGCCTGGGCATGATCCCGATTGCGCGGGAAGTGTTCTGGGGGCCGATGGCCTACGCGATGATCGGCGGGATCATCATTGCCACGCTGCTGACGCTGTTGTTCCTGCCGGCGCTGTATGTGGCCTGGTACAAGATTCGCGAGCCGAAGCCGGAACATCAGGAAGAACGCGGTTAAAAATGTGGGAGGGGGCTTGCTCCCGATAGCGGTGCTTCAGTTGGCGCAACTTTGACTGACCCAGCGCTATCGGGAGCAAGCCCCTCCCACATTTGGAATGTATTGTCAGGCGGTTATTCAGGTTTTGCGCCAGACGCTGGCCAACCAGGGCTGCTGCTCGCGGGGTAGTCCGGCTGGGCGATAGTAGTGCTCCAGTTCCACAAAACCGGCGGCGGTCAGCAACGATTGCCACGCTTCCAAGTCGTGATAGGACCCATATCGCGGCCCATTCCAGCCTTCGCGGTTGTCACCGCGTGGATTGGAACTGAACAACACCCCGCCCGGTTTCAGCGCGCCATGCAGTTGCTTGAGCACACGCGGCAGTTCCTGCTTGGGAATGTGAAACAGCACCGCATTGGCAAAGATCCCGTCGAAGCGTGTGTTGGGTAGGTCCAGCTTCAGGAAGTCCTGCTGCAGCACCTCGCAGCCGCTGTCTTCGCGCGCCATCTGCGCAAAGCGCTCGGAGCCGTCGAGGCCCACGGCGATGTGGCCCATGCGCGTAAAGGTCTGCAAATCCCGCCCCGGCCCGCAGCCGAAGTCCAGCACGGTAAACGGCGCCGCGCCCTGGATATGCCGCAGCAGCGCGTCGATGTTCTGGCTCACATCGTGATCGCGGGTGCCTTCACGGAAGTCCTCGGCCACGCTGTTGTAGTGGTCGAGGGTGGTGGCGGTGATCTGGTTGAGGTCGTCGGGGGCGAGTTTCATGGGGAGGCGCTTTGGAGGTGAAGTGCTGACTATATCCCATGTCCAGTTGACTGCCCCCTGAGACGGCTCTTCATTTGATGACTGCGCTTGAATTAATCAGTGAAATTTACGGAGTAGTACGACTCATTGGATAGGATTTGTATACTCCGTAAAGAGGTCATCAAGATGTAACTGTATTTGGGTTGGGGGATGTTGTTAACGGTAGTTGTTGAATTTTGCCGGTGAAGCGGAGTTGCCGCTGCATCGCCAAGCGTGACGGCGGCCAGCGCCAACACCAGCGTCGCGCACCTGGCGCAGGTGGTTATAGTAGACATGGTATTCGCTCCTTGATTCGTCGCAAACGGTGTCGAGCCGATTAAACCTGCATAACCCCCCTCCAACAACTGTCAACCTTGACAGGTCCAAACGAGTGCTCAGCGCGCCAACCGATCCCGACCCAACGATGGCCTACGCGATGATTGACGGGGTCATCATCGCCATGCCGCTGACGCTGTATGTGGCTTGGTACAAGATTCGCGAACCGAAGCAGGGCAGTTGAAAATGTGGGAGGGGGCTTGTATTACCAGGCCGTGACCGTCTAGGCCCGTGGCGATATGGTTCATGCGCGTAAAGGCGTGCCCTGAAGTAACGTCAGTATTGGACAAGCGATCTATAGAAAGTGCTAGCTTTCCAGCTAAAGATCGTTCCTTTGTTGAATGCGAAGGAGTTGTTAACGGTAGTTGTTGAATATTGCCCGTGAAGCGGAATTGCCGCTGCATCGCCAAGCGTGACGGCGGCCAGCGCCAACACCAGCGTGGCGCACCTGGCGCAGGTGGTTACAGTGGACATGGCATTCGCTCCCTGATCCGTCGCAGACAGTGTCGAGCCGATTAAACCCGCGTAAACCCCCTCCAACAACTGTCAACCTTGACAGGTCCAAACGAGTGCTCAGCGCGTGTTCAGCCCCCGCGCTTTGTGAATTAATCACAGTGATGAGTAAGGGTGAGGGTGGAAGTCCACTCACACTACATGTCAGTCAGTGTCTATTTGTATTGGAGCTTCTGTGTAAACACATTATTACCCCAGTTAAAGATCCCTCCTTTGTTGAACGTGAAGGCGTCGTTAACGGTAGTTGTTGAATCTCGCCGGTGAAGCGGAATTGCCGCTGCATCGCCAAGCGTGACGGCGGCCAGCGCCAACACCAGCGTCGCGCACCTGGCGCGGGTGGTTACAGTGGACATGGCATTCGCTCCCTGATCCGTCGCAAACGGTGTCGAGCCGATTAAACCTGCATAACCCCCCTCCAACAACTGTCAACCTTGACAGGTACAAACGAGTGCTCAGCGCTTGTTCAGCCCCCGCGCCAAGCGGTCTCCGCCCAGCTGAATCACCGCCACCAGCAGCACCAGCAGCACAATCACTGTGAGCATGATCTGCGTATCAAAGCGCTGATAACCATAGCGGTAGGCAATATCCCCCAACCCACCTGCACCAATCGCCCCAGCCATGGCCGAGGAGTTGATCATGGTCACCAGGGTGATGGTGAACCCGCCGACGATCCCCGGTAGCGCTTCGGGCAACAGTACGTGCCAGATGATGTGCCAGCGCCGGCAGCCCATGGCTTGTGCGGCTTCGATCAAGCCGTGGTCGACTTCGCGCAGGCTCACTTCGGCGATGCGCGCAAAGAACGGCGTCGCGGCGATGGTCAGCGGCACTACCGCCGCCCACACGCCGTAGGTGGTGCCGACGATCAGCCGGGTGAACGGGATCAGCGCCACCATCAGGATCAGAAACGGAATCGAGCGGAACAGATTGACGAACGCCCCCAGCACCCGGTTCAGCGCCGGAGCCTGGTAGATGCCGCCCTTGTCGCTGGTGACCAGGAACACCGCCAGCGGAATCCCCACCAGCAACGCGATCAGCGACGACACGCCGACCATCAACAGCGTGTCGATGGCGCCCTGCACTAAACGATCAAACCACATAACCCAACACCTCCACCTGTTGTGCCCAATGCCCGGCGCGGCTGCGCAGTGTGTCGGGGTCATGGGGCGAGCCGTTCACCGCCAGCAGCAATTGCCCCAGGGCATGCCCCTGAATCCGTTCCACGCCGCCTTGCAGCAAGCGCACGCGCCCGCCGAGGGCGCCGAACAGCGCGGCCAGGTCGGGTTCATCGGTGGCGCTGCCGGTGAACTGCAAGCGCAGTACCAGCGCGGCGTCAGCCGAGGCCGGCGTGGGTTGCAGGCGGCTTTGCAGTTCTTCCGACAGGCCGTGTTGCAGCGGCGCCAGCAGGGTTCGGCTGACCTCGTGCCGCGGGTTGCCGAATACTTCCCACACAGGGCCTTGCTCGACGATGCGCCCGTGTTCGAGCACCACCACGCGGTCGCAGATCTCGCGAATCACCGCCATCTCATGGGTGATCAACACGATGGTCAGGCCCAGCCGTTGGTTGATCTCGCGCAGCAGGCCGAGGATCGATTGGGTGGTCTCCGGGTCGAGGGCCGAGGTGGCCTCGTCGCACACCAGAATCTCTGGGTCGTGGACCAGCGAACGGGCGATGCCCACGCGCTGTTTCTGCCCGCCGGAGAGTTGCGCCGGGTAGGCCTTGTGCTTGTCCTTCAGGCCCACCAGCTCCAGCAGTTCACGCACCTTCTGCTCGCGCTGCAACTTGGGGACGCCGGCGACTTTGAGCGGCAACTCGACGTTCTGCCACACCGTCTTGGCCGACATCAGGTTGAAGTGCTGGAAGATCATGCCGATGCGCCGCCGCAGTGCCACCAGGCGGTCTTCGTCGAACGCGCCGATGTCGACCTGATCGATCAGCACGCGCCCGCTGCTGGGCTGTTCCAGGCGGTTGATGGTGCGGATCAGCGACGACTTGCCGGCGCCGCTGCGGCCGATGATGCCGAACACTTCGCCGCGCTGGATGGCCAGGTCGATGCCTTGCAGCGCGTGTACCGTGCCGTCATAGGTCTTGCCCAGGTTGATAAAACGCACATGGGCGCGGTTGAGGTGCGGATGCAGTTCAGTCTGCTCGGCGTTCCTGGACGGTGTGCCCAGGTCGCGCAGTTGGATGTTGGCGGCCGTCATGTTCAACCTTCCCAGCCGACTTGGTAGAGCTTGCCGAGGGATTTATCCAGGGCGGCGCGCACCACCGGCGAGTGTTGGTAGAGGTCGACGAACTTGATCACCCGCGGGTCGGTTTTGGCTTTCGGCTGGATCACGAACTGGATCACGTATTCCGGGTGGTCGAGGCCGTCGAACAGCAGCGCCGACTCGGCATCGAAGGTCTTGGACAGGCGGATATACGCCGGATAACCCTGCACCAGATCCGCATCGTCATACGCGCGCACCAACTGCACGGCCTCGACTTGCAGGATCTTGAGCTGCTTCGGGTTGGCGATGATGTCTTCTTCGGTGGCCTTGTAACCCACGCCCGGCTTGAGCGTGATCAGCCCCGCCTTGGCCAGCAGTTGCAGGCCGCGCCCGCTGTTGATCGGGTCGTTGGCAATCGCCACGCTGGCGCCTTGGGGCAGGTCGTTGAAGCTTTTGTATTTTTTCGAATACAGCCCGACGTTGTTGATGATGCCCGGCGCATACGGCACCAGATCAAACCCGGCGGCGGCCTTGGCGTTTTCCAGGAAGGGGATGTGCTGGAAGTAGTTCACGTCGATATCGCCGGCCGCCAGGCTGACGTTGGGCGCGATCCAGTCGGTGAACTCCACCAGCTCGACGTTCAAGCCTTGCTTGCCGGCCTCGGCCACGGCGGCTTCCAGGGGAATCGCGAAGGCCGCGGTGGTGCCGACTTTCAGCGGCGCGTCGGCGGCGAATACTGCCGAGCTGAATAAACCGAGGGCCAGGGCCAGTGCTTTGACTGGGTGAGAGAGCAGGGTCTTTTTCATAATCGAGTTCCAGTCATAAGTGATAGGTGCAAACAATAGAGATCCCATGTGGGAGGGGGCTTGCCCCCGATTGCGGTGGTTCAGCAAACGATGCAGGTGACTGAACCACCGCTATCGGGGGCAAGCCCCCTCCCACATTTTTCGATCAGTGTCGGTAGGTGGCGCCGGTGTGTTGTTCGGGCAGGCGGGCGCTGGCGTGGAAGACTTTTTCCCGCAGCGTTCCGGTGTCGTAAGCGGTCTTGTACGACCCACGCCGCTGCAACTCCGGCACCACCAGGTCGATGAAGTCCACATAGCTTTCCGGGGTGACGATGCGTGTGAGGTTGAAGCCATCCAGCCCGGTTTCAGCGACCCAGGATTCCAGCTCGTCCGCCACTTGCTCGGGCGAACCGACCACGGTGATATAGCGCCCGCCGAGGGCGTGCTGCTCGAGCAATTTGCGGCGGGTCCAATCGTTGTTCTGCAGGTGCTGGGTGGCGGACTGGATCGCGTTGCTCTTCACGTACTGGATCGGTTCGTCGAGGGCGTACTGGGAAAAATCGATCGCCGTGGACGCCGAAAAATGCGCCACTCCGGCTTCCGCGCTGGCATAGCTCAGGTACTCGGCATGCTTGGCCCAGGCCAGTTCCTCAGTGGCGCCAACGATCACGTTGAGGCCCATGAACACCTTGATGTCGTGCGGGTTGCGCCCGGCCGCCACGGCGCTGGCGCGCACCTTGTCCACCTGGAGCCGGGTGCTGGCCTTGTCCCGCCCGCTGATGAACACGCACTCGGCATGCCGCCCGGCGAACACCAGGCCACGCGCCGAAGTGCCAGCCTGGAACAGCAGCGGTGTGCGTTGCGGCGACGGTTCGCACAGGTGATAACCCTCCACCTGGTAGAACTCACCGTGGTGCTCTACTTTGTGCACCTTGCCCGGCTGCGCATACACCCGCGCCTGCGGATCGTTGAGCACGGCGTCGTCTTCCCAACTGCCTTCCCAGAGCTTGTAGAGCACCTGCAGATACTCATCGGCCTGGTCGTAGCGTCGGTCATGTTCGACCTGTTCGGTCAGGCCCATGGCCTTGGCGGCGCTGTCGAGGTAGCCGGTGACGATGTTCCAGCCGACCCGACCACGGCTCAGGTGGTCGAGGGTGGACATGCGCCGGGCGAACAGATACGGCGGCTCGTAGGTCAGGTTGGCGGTCAGGCCGAAACCGAGGTGTTGGGTCACGGCGGCCATGGCCGAGAGCAGCAGCAACGGGTCGTTGACCGGCAGTTGGATCGACTCTTTGAGCGGCACGTCGATGGCGTTCTGGTACACGTCGTAGACGCCGACGATATCGGCAATGAACAACCCGTCGAACAGCCCGCGCTCCAGGGTTCGCGCCAGGTCGGTCCAATACTCGAGGGTTTTGTACTGGGTGGACGTGTCCCGCGGGTGCGTCCACAAGCCGTGATTGATATGCCCGATGCAGTTCATGTTGAAGGCATTGAGCAGGATTTTTTTCTTCGCCATTCAGATGGTCCCCCGCAGTGGCGGTTTTTCATCGTTGAGGTAGTAATTACCCACCGCGTGGTATTTCCAGCGCACCGGGTCGTGCAGGGTATGCACGCGGGCGTTGCGCCAGTGGCGATCGAGGCCGTGCTCGGCCAGGGTCGCCTGGCTGCCGGCCAGTTCGAACAGGGTGCTGCCGGCCGCCAGGGAAATTTCGGTGCTCAGGGCGCGTGCTTCGGCGACCGCGATCGAGGCGGCGGCCACGGTCTCGGCGTGGCTGTCGGCCTGGGCGCGGTCGAGAAACTCGCCTGCGCGCTCCAGCAAGGCTTCGGCGGCGTGCAGGCGAATGCTCAAGTGGCCGAAGCTCTTCAGCGTCAGCGGGTCTTCGCTGGCCTTGTCGCTGCCGGAGTCGATCCACGGGCGGGTCTTGGTGCGTACAAAGTGCAGCGCGTCCTCGAAGGCGGCGCGGGCGATGCCGGTGTCGATGGCGGCATGGAGGATCTGCGCCAGCGGGCCGACGGTGGTCGGGCGTTCGAAGGCGCTCTGGAACGGGAGCACGTCGTGCGCTGCGACCCGCACGTTGTCGAACACCACCGAACCGCTGCCGGTGGTGCGCTGGCCGAAGCCGCTCCAGTCGTCGATCACCGTCAGGCCCGCGCTGTCGCGGGGCACGAAGGCCAGGTGCTGGATGCCGTTCTCGTCCACCACGGAGGTCGGGATGCGTTGCGCGTAGATCGCGCCGGTGGCGTAGAACTTGCGGCCGTTGATCCGAAAACCGTCGCCGTCGCGGGTGAGGCGGGTCACGCGGTCGTGGGCGGTCTTGGTGCCCAGTTCCGCCAGGGCGTTGCCGAAGCGCTGGCCGGCCAGCACCTCGGCGTACAGGCGTTGTTGCTGCGCGGGGCTGCCGTTCACGCGCAGCACTTCGAGGGCGTAGAAATGGTTTTGCGGGATCTGGCCCAGCGAGGCGTCGGCCTGGGCGATTAGCGCGATGACCTTGGCCAGGGTGACGTTGGACACGCCAGCGCCGCCGTAGGCTTTCGGCACGCTGATGCCCCACAGGCCGGAGCGCGAAAATACGTCCAGTTCGGGCAGCGGCAGGCGGCGCTCGCGGTCGCGCTGGGCGCTGTCGCGGCGCAGGTCTTCAGCCAGGTCGCTGGCGACAATCAGGGCTTGTTCGTCGCTGGTGATGAGCGCGACGTGGGTAGATAAAGTCATCGGTGTTCTCCAGAAGCGCGTGGAAAAAGTGTTCTGGGCGGTTAGATCCAGGAGTGACGAGCCGGCAATGTGCCGTTCAGGCGATAAGCGCCCACCGCGTGATACTTCCAGCGCACCGGGTCGTGCAGGGTGTGGACCCGGGCATTGCGCCAGTGGCGGTCGAGGTTGAATTCGGCGAGGGTGGCGCGGCTGCCGGCCAGTTCGAAGAGTTTTTCGCTGGCCAGCAGCGACACTTCGGTGGTCAACACCTTGGCCTCGGCCACGGCAATCGAGGCGCGTGCGGCGGACTGCGCGGTGATCGGCGCGGCGCTGACCTGGTCCAGCACCTGGCCGGCCTTGCGCAGGAGGGCTTCGGCGGCGTGCAGTTCGATCTTCAATTTGCCGATGTCGGCGATCACATACAGGTCATCGCTGGCGCGTTCGACCTTGGCGTCGATCCACGGGCGTGAGCGCTCGCGGACGAACGCAATGGTGTCATCCAGCGCGCCACGGGCAATGCCGGCGTCGATGGCTGCCTGGATCAATTGCGAGACCGCGCCCTGGATATTCGGGCTTTGGCCGAGGCGCCAGTTTTCGACCACCAGCTCTGCGTCCACCGGCACCCGGTCGAGCAGCACGGTGCCGCTGGCGGTGGTGCGTTGGCCGAAGCCGGACCAGTCGTCGACGATGCGCAGTCCTTGCGTGCCACGGCGCACAAATGCCATGACCTGCTTGCCGTCGTCGTTCAGCGCCTTCACCGCGACCCAATGGGCGAACAGGGCGCCGGTGGAGTAGAACTTCTGGCCGCTGATCACATAACCGTCGCCGTCGGCGCTGATCCGCGCCTTGAGCTCCAGGGTGTTTTTGGTGCCGCGCTCCGGGCCGCCGTTACCGATGCGCCAGCCGTCGAGCACGCTCTGGAACAGCTGTTTTTTCTGGCGCTCGGTGGCCGCGCCCTGCAGCAGGTGCAGGATGCCGAAATGGTTCTGCGGGATCTGCCCGAGGGCCGGGTCGGCCGCGCTGATGATCGCGAAGACTTCGGCCAGGGTGGTGAACGACACCTGCGGGCCGCCGTACTCGCGGGGAATGGAAATACTGCCCAGACCACTGCGGGTGAATTGTTCGATCTGCGCCCAGGGCAGCTTGCGCTGCTGGTCGCGCTTGGCGGCCTGTACGCGCGCGGCCTGGGCCAACTCATGGGCCGCGCTCAGCGCTTGGGCATCGTTGCGCAGCACAACGGCCGGCAACAGCAGGGGGGCGACGTCCAGATCACTCTGGGGGGGTGTTAGAGCCAAGTTAGACATCAGCGCCGCTCCTTGGCTGCACGTAATGCCCTGGCGTTCTGCACCGGGGTAATTCTGACCATACCGACCTCGCATTCAATGAAATGGAAACAAAACAATCAGGAATGTCCGGTGGTCCGGTTTATATACCCTAAACGTGTTAAATATTTAAATAAACTAACTTTTAGGAATATGCATAGAAGGGCCGTTACCCACGCTTCAGGGGCGACGCGGTTGATAGATCTGCGCGGCGCTGGAAGGGCGCTTCGGCGTCGCCGGCACATAGGCGGCGATGCGCAGTGTGCGGGCCGGCGCCCAGCGTGAGTTATTGCCCACCCGATCGAGAATGCAGTACGTGACGTCCAGCCGGCTGTCGTCGCCGGCTTCGATGATGATCGCCGACGGCACCCACACCTGCACCGCGATGCCGACGGCTCGGGCCTGGATTTTCGGCAGGTCCAGGCGCGCATCGCCCCAGCGCAGGGTGATGGCGTCGCCGCGGGTCATGTTCAGGTAGGGTTCGATGGTCAGCGGAATACCGCGCCGCACCTGGCTGCTGTTGACGCCGTAGCGACGAATCATGTCGGGCAGGCCCACAGGGGCGAGGTTCTGGTTTTCGTCGCTGTACAGCGCGCTCGGTTGGCCGCCCGGGTAGTTGGTCTTGACCTGCACCGTGGTCACCGCTGAGCGTGCGGGGCCGTGGCCGATCTGCATGACCTGGTAGTGAACCCGTGCATGGCCGTCCTGCACAAAGCTTTCCGGCACCCGCAGTTGGGTGGCGGTGCCGACCTTGCACGCGGTGATACGCCGCGAGTCGGCAAAGCAGTTGTTCCAGAACAGCTCGATCAGGTCACCCTCATCCATGCCGGGGTAGGGCGCGATGTCGACTTGCAGCTGTGTGGCGGCCAGGGCGTTGATGCCGTTGCCAAGTGCCTGGGGCAGGGTCGGGGCAGTGAGCAGGGCCGGGGTTGCGGTGCGCGTCATAGTAATCTCCTTGATGCAGCCAGCAGCAATCGTTCCGGACCCTTGGCGCGGGAACGCGACGGGGGCCGAAAGGAACGATTCAGTGAAAAGCCGGGATAGGATCCAATCCTCTGGGCGCTAGATAAGAGCGTTGGCCGGAGGGCGTCAATGGCGGCAAAAGGCTAAACGGCGGGTTTGGGACGATTCAGAACGGTCTGACTGGGCGCGGGAATTTCGGGGGTGGCGCAGGGGCTGTTTTACCCAGGCAGGCCGGGCGTGTGCGGGAGCGGGCTCCCCCACACGCGTTGTGCTGCCGGTGGGCGCGCGTCAATGCGCGAGAAACTTGCTCAGGAACTGTTTCGTGCGTTCTTCCCTGGGGTTGGCGAACAACGCCTTGGCCTCGCCTTGCTCCACGATCACCCCTTTGTCGAAGAAGATCACCCGGTTGGCGACATCCCGGGCAAAGCTCATTTCGTGGGTGACGATCACCATGGTGCGGTTTTCTTCGGCCAGGCTGCGAATGGTCGCCAGCACTTCGCCCACCAGTTCCGGGTCGAGGGCCGAGGTGGGTTCGTCGAACAGGATCACCTCCGGCTCCATGGCCAACGCCCGGGCAATCGCCACGCGCTGTTGCTGGCCGCCGGAGAGGCGCCGAGGGTAGGCGTCTTCCTTGCCGGCCAGGCCGACCCGCGCCAACAGCGTGCGGCCCAGGGCGGTCGCGGCCTCACGGGGCATCTTCTTGACCACGGTCGGGCCTTCGATGACGTTTTCCAGCGCGGTGCGGTGCGGGAACAGGTTGAAGTTCTGGAACACAAAACCCACGTGCTGGCGCAGGCGCCGCACCAGGCCCTGTTGCTGGTTGAGCGGCTTGCTGCTGTCGATCTCGATGTCACCGACCTTGATGCGACCGCTGGTGGGGGTTTCGAGGAAGTTCAGGCAGCGCAGGAACGTGGTCTTGCCGGAGCCGCTGGGGCCGATGATGGCGACGACTTCGCCTTCCTTGACCTCCAGGTCGATGCCGTTGAGCACCACCTGGCCGTTGAATTGTTTGGTCAGTTTTTCAACCACGATCATGCTTCAAGACTCCAGGTCATGCCGGTTGACCCGGTCTTCCAGACGATTTTGAAAATGCGCCAGGATGCTTGCCAGGACCCAGTAGATCAGGGCGGCGGACAGATACATGGTGAAAATTTCGAAGGTGCGCGCCGACACCAGTTGCGCCTGGCGGAACAGCTCGGGCACCTGGATGGTGGCCGCCAGCGCGGTGTCCTTGACCAGCGAAATAAAGCTGTTGCCCAGCGGCGGCAACGCGGTACGCATCGCTTGCGGCAGGATGGCCCGACGCAGGGTCTGCGCGCGGGTCATGCCGATACTGGCCGCGGCTTCCCACTGGCCGCGCTCGATGGACGCGATGGCGGCACGCAGGATTTCACAGGCGTAGGCGGCCATGTTCAGCGAGAAGCCAATCATGGCGGCCGGGATCGGGTCCAGCTCGATGCCCACTTGCGGCAAGCCGTAGTAGATCAGGAACAGTTGCACCAGCAGGGGCGTGCCGCGAAAGAACGACACGTAGACGCGAGCGACCCCGCGCAGCAGCATGAAGCGCGACAGGCGCATCAAGGCCAGGCCGAAGCCCAGCAGCAAGCCGAAAAACATCCCGCCGAGGCTGAGGATTACCGTGAAATACGCGCCCTTGAGCAGAAAGGGCGCGGAGTCCAGCGCGAGTTGGAAACCTGCTTCCATTATTGAGTGACGTCAGCGTTGAAGTACTTCTCGGACAGCTTCTTCAAGGTGCCGTCGGCGCGCAGTTTGTCGAGCGCCTTGTTCACGGCCTCGAGCAATTCCGGCTCGCCTTTGCGCAGGGCAATACCGGCTTCCTGGCGGGAGAAGGCGTCGCCGGCGGCGGCAGTGTCCTTGGCTTTCTTGGCGTATTCGAGTGCGGCGAGGCGGTCGATCAGAATCGCGTCGATGCGGCCGATGCGCAGGTCCTGGAACTTGGTAGGGTCATCGTTGTAGGTCTTGATGATGGCTTTGGGCTGATTGTCCTTGAGCCATTGTTCGTAGTTGGTGCCCAGGCCCACGCCGACTTTCTTGCCGGCCAGGTCGTCGGCGGTCTTGATGGTGTCGACGTTTTTGGCCAGGGTCAGGGCCTGGATACCGGAGACGGTATAAGGCTTGGAAAAGTCGTACTTCTTCTTGCGCTCTTCGGAGATGGTCACTTGGTTGACGACCGCATCCAGGCGCTTGGATTCCAGGGCGGCGAGGATGCCGTCCCATGGCGTGGCCTGCAGTTTGACCTTGACGCCCAGCTCCTTGGCCAGCGCCTCCGACAGCTCGACCTCGAAACCGCTGAGCTTGCCGCTTTCGTCGACAAAGCTGAACGGTGGGTAAGTGCCTTCGAGACCGATCTTGATCTCACCGGCTTTCTTGATGTTGCCCAACTGTTCGCCGGCCACGGCCTGGCCCAACCAACCAGCGCCGAGGGCCAGGCCCAGAGTGCCGACCAGCAATGTGCGACGGAATACAGAAATAGTCATGAAGAGCCCCTGTGTTGTTATGTTGAGCGAAGCAGGTGACGCGGTAGACGTATCCTGCCTTAAAGCGCGTAGCGCGTCTTCGCCTACGGCGCGATGATAAAGCCGGTTTTTAAGACTTGAAAATAATATAAATCTAAATTGATATTCTATTTTTGAACATGCACTCAATCCAATTGTGGGAGGGGCTTGCCCCCGATAGGGCCGTGTCAGCTTATGCATGTATCACTGACCCACCACTATCGGGGGCAAGCCCCCTCCCACATGTTGATCCCTGTTTATTCAGTTAAATACGGCGTTGTAAGCAAACAACGCCGGCGCCCCACCGGTATGCAGGAAAATGATCGGGCCATCCTCAAAGCGCTGACGCCCAATACCGTCCAGCAAGCCGGCCATGGCCTTGCCAGTGTAGACCGGGTCCAGCAGCAAGCCTTCCTGGCTCGCCAATAGCTTGACCGCTGAAAGGGTGCCGGCGTTCGGTTCACCATAACGCGGGCCGAAGTATTCGTCCCACAGGATCACCTTGAAGGCCTCGGGGATGTCCACACCGAGCAACGCGGCGGTGCGTTCGGCCAGGCCCTGCACTTTCGGGCGTTGAGCTTCGTCGGTGCGCGACACGGTAACGCCGACGACCGGCAAGTTCGGCAGCACTTCGCTCAACGCCAGGGCCAGGCCACTGTGGGTGCCCGCACTGCCCGAGGCCAAGACCACGGCGGCGAATTCCAGACCGCTGTCTTCGATCTGCGCGGCCAGTTCCAGCCCGGCCCGCACATAACCCAGGGCGCCGAGCGCGTTGGAGCCGCCGATGGGCACCAGGTACGGCTTCTTGCCGTTGCTGCGCAGGCGATCGGCGAGGGCGTTGAGCTGGTCGTCGGCGTTGTCGAGGTTCTCTACCAACTCGACCTTGGCGTCGAACAGGTCCAGCAGCAGACGGTTGCCGTTGCCGAGGTAGTTGGGGTCTTCGGTGCCGGTGGGGTTTTCCAGCAGAGCGACGCAGCCCAGGCCCAGCTTGGCGGCCAGCGCGGCGGTCTGGCGCACGTGGTTGGACTGGATGGCCCCGGCGGTCACCAGGGTATCGGCGCCCTGGGCGATGGCATCGGCCGCCAGGTATTCGAGTTTGCGCAGCTTGTTGCCGCCCATGGCCAGCGGTGTGGTGTCGTCGCGCTTGACGTAGATGTCCCTGCCCAGCCAGGTCGACAGCCGCTCGAGTTTTTCCAGGGCAGTGGCGCCGCCCAGCAGTTCCAGGCGGTTAAAACGGTCGAGCTGTTGTTTGATCATGGCTACGCACGGTTGCTAAGTGATGGGGCGACTATAGGCAGGCACTTTTCATCGGGCAACCGCCAATCGTTTATGCTTGATGGTTCTTAGCATCGCACCATTGGTTCTTAAGAGCGGCCGGGGTGCCTATCGTAAAGTGATGGCCATTTTGTCAGGAGTGAATACCGTGAGTGAGCGTTCCAGTCATTGGCAATTACCCACCATTGTCAGCCAACTGCGCAGCGCGCGGGACCAGTGGCGAGCGCGCAATGGCCGCATGAGTGGCGAGCATGGCGGTCGCGAGCTGCCTTCGCGCGAGGCCGTGGCGCAGATCCTCGAAGCGCTGTGCGGCGCGCTGTTTCCGATGCGCCTGGGGCCGGTGGACCTGCGTGAGGAAAGTGAAGATTTCTACGTCGGCCACACCCTCGACGTCGCCTTGAATGCTTTGCTCGGCCAAGCGCGCCTGGAACTGCGCTACGCCGCGCGCCAGAGCGGCCAGGATGACAGCGAGGTCGACGCCCGCGCCATCCGCCTGATCCAGGATTTCGCTCTGGCCTTGCCGTCCCTGCGCAGCCTGTTGGACACCGATGTGCTGGCCGCCTACCACGGCGACCCGGCTGCGCGCAGCGTGGATGAAGTGCTGCTGTGCTATCCGGGGATACTGGCGGTGATTCACCATCGCCTGGCCCACCATCTGTACCGCGCCGGCCTGCCGTTGTTGGCGCGCATCAGCGCGGAGATCGCCCACTCGGCCACCGGCATCGACATACACCCCGGCGCGCAGATCGGCCCGAGTTTCTTTATCGACCACGGCACGGGTGTGGTGATTGGCGAAACCGCGATCATCGGCGAGCGCGTGCGTATCTACCAGGCGGTGACGTTGGGCGCCAAGCGCTTCCCGGCGGATGAGGACGGGCAGTTGCAGAAAGGCCATCCACGCCATCCGATCGTCGAGGACGACGTGGTGATCTATGCCGGGGCGACGATCCTCGGGCGGATCACCATCGGCAAGGGCTCGACCATTGGCGGCAACGTGTGGCTGACCCGCAGCGTACCGGTGGGGGCGAACATCACGCAGGCGAATCTGCAGCATGACGACGGCACCCAAAAGTAGCGCACGCCCTTAAACATCACACACAAACCTGTGGGAGGGAGCTTGCTCCCGATAGCGGTGGGCCGCTCAGTGCATGTGCTGGCTGATCCACCGCAATCGGGGGCAAGCCCCCTCCCACAGGGTGACTGCGTTTCAAATGTGAACCGTATTTGAGCCTGCAACCGCTGGATGATTTGCCTCGTTCAATCACCTACCCCTCAGTCTTGCGGCCTATCGATCACACAAAACCCTGTGGGAGGGAGCTTGCTCCCGATAGCGGTGGGCCGCTCAGTGCATGTGCTGGCTGATCCACCGTAATCGGGGGCAAGCCCCCTCCCACAGGTTGACTGTATTTCAAATGTGAGCGGTATTTCAGTCGGCAGCCGCTGGATGATTTGCCTCGTTCAATCACCTACCCCTCAGTCTTGCGGCCTATCGATCACACAAAACCCTGTGGGAGGGAGCTTGCTCCCGATAGCGGTGGGCCGCCCAATGCATGTGCTGGCTGATCCACCGCAATCGGGGGCAAGCCCCCTCCCACAGGTTGACTGCGTTTCAAATGTGAGCGGTATTTCAGTCGGCAACCGCTGGATGATTTGCCTCGTTCAATCACCTACCCCTCAGCCTTGCGGCCTATCGATCACACAAAACCCAGTGGGAGGGAGCTTGCTCCCGATAGCGGTGGGCCGCCCAATGCATGTGCTGGCTGACCCACCGCAATCGGGGGCAAGCCCCCTCCCACAGGTTGACTGTATTTCAAATGTGAGCGGTATTTCAGTCGGCAACCGCTGGATGATTTGCCTCGTTCAATCACCTACCCCTCAGCCTTGCGGCCTATCGATCACACAAAACCCTGTGGGAGGGAGCTTGCTCCCGATAGCGGTGGGCCGCCCAATGCATGTGCTGGCTGATCCACCGCAATCGGGGGCAAGCCCCCTCCCACAGGTTGACTGCGTTTCAAATGTGAACCGTGTTTGAGTCGGCAACCGCTGGATGATTTGCCTCGTTCAATCACCTACCCCTCAGCCTTGCGGCCTATCGATCACACAAAACCCTGTGGGAGGGAGCTTGCTCCCGATAGCGGTGGGCCGCTCAATGCATGTGCTGGCTGACCCACCGCAATCGGGGGCAAGCCCCCTCCCACAGGTTGACTGCGTTTCAAATGTGAGCGGTATTTCAGTCGGCAACCGCTGAACGATTTGCCTCGCCCAGGCGTCATACCAGTCCTTGAGCTAGTGTAGGAATCACCTACCACTCAGCCCTGCGATTAGTCCAAAACCGCCTATCCATGTTTAACTTGAACGTTCGTTCAAGTTAAATCGGTGGTTCGCTGCCCGCTCACAACAGGAGGCTTACCTTTGCTGAGTCCGTTATTCACAGTCACATCTCACACCTCAGGGGTGCATCGTTCATGAGTGCATCGACCACCCCACCCAGCGGTCTGGTGCGTATGAATGCGCCCGTGTTCTATTTCGCCGCAAGCTTCATCCTGCTGTTCGGCATCACCGTCATCGCCATCCCGCAACAGGCCGGTGCCTGGCTGCTGGCGGCGCAAAACTGGGCGGCCAATACGGTCGGCTGGTACTACATGCTCGCGATGACTCTGTATCTGGTCTTCGTGGTGGTCACCGCGCTATCGGGCTACGGCAAGATAAAACTCGGTGCCGACCACGACGAGCCCGAGTTCAGTTACCTGTCCTGGGCCGGCATGCTGTTCGCCGCAGGGATCAGCATCACGCTGTTTTTCTTTTGCGTCTCCGAGCCGCTGACGCACCTGGTGCAACCGCCCCAGGGCGCGGCGATGAACGCCGATGCCGCGCGCCAGGCCATGCAGATCCTGTTTCTGCACTGGGGCCTGCATGGCTGGGGCGTGTTCGCCTTTGTCGGCATGGCCCTCGCGTACTTCGCCTACCGGCATAACCTGCCGCTGGCGTTGCGTTCGGCGCTGTACCCGCTGATCGGCAAGCGCATCAACGGCCCGATCGGCTATGCGGTGGACGGCTTCGGCATCATCGCCACGGTGTTCGGCCTCGGTGCCGACATGGGCTTCGGTGTGCTGCACCTCAACGCCGGCTTGGATTACCTGTTTGGCATTGCCCACACCCAGTGGATCCAGGTCGGCCTGATCACCCTGATGATGGGGGCGGCGATCCTGGTGGCGGTGGCTGGCGTGGACAAGGGCGTGCGCGTGATGTCCGACATCAACATGCTGCTGGCCTGTGCGCTGCTGCTGTTCGTGTTGTTCGCCGGGCCGACCCAGCACTTGCTCAACACCCTGATCCAGAACATCGGCGACTACCTCGGCGCACTGCCGACCAAGAGTTTCGACGTCTACGCCTACGACAAGCCGAGCGACTGGCTGGGTGGCTGGACCGTGTTCTACTGGGCCTGGTGGATTGCCTGGTCGCCGTTCGTGGGCCTGTTTATCGCGCGTATTTCCCGTGGCCGCACCATCCGCGAATTCGTGTTTGGCGTGCTGCTGATCCCGCTGGGTTTCACCCTGGCGTGGATGTCGATCTTCGGCAACAGCGCCATCGACCAGGTGCTCAATCACGGGATGACGGCGCTCGGCCAGTCGGCCATCGATGACCCGTCGATGAGCCTCTACCTGCTGCTGGAAACCTACCCGTGGAGCAAGACGGTGATCGCGGTCACGGTGTTTATCAGCTTCGTGTTTTTCGTCACCTCCGCCGACTCCGGCACCGTGGTGCTGTCCACGCTGTCATCCAAAGGCGGCAACGCCGATGAAGACGGGCCGAAGTGGCTGCGGGTGTTCTGGGGTGCGATGACCGCGCTGGTGACCAGTGCCTTGCTGTTTGCCGGCAGTATCGATTCGCTGAAATCGGCGGTGGTACTGACCTCGTTGCCGTTCTCGTTGATCCTGCTGCTGATGATGTGGGGGCTGCACAAAGCCTTCTACCTCGAATCGCAGAAGCAGATCGCCCAACTGCATTCGTTGGCCCCTGTGTCCGCGGCGCGCAAGGGTCGTGGCGGCTGGCGCCAGCGTTTGAGCCAGGCGGTGCATTTCCCGTCGCGCGATGAGGTGTACCGCTTCCTTGAGTCGACGGTACGCCCGGCGATTGAAGAAGTGACCGCCGTGTTCGTCGAGAAGGGCCTGAATGTGGTGACCCAGCCTGACCCGTCCAACGACAGCGTCAGCCTGGAAATCGGCCATGGCGAAGAGCACCCGTTCGTTTATCAGGTACAAATGCGCGGTTACTTCACACCGTCGTTTGCCCGTGGCGGCATGGGTTCCAAGGAGCTCAACAACCGTCGCTACTACCGGGCCGAAGTCCACTTGAGCGAGGGCAGCCAGGACTACGATCTGGTGGGCTATACCAAGGAGCAGGTCATCAACGATATTCTCGACCAGTACGAGCGCCACCTGCAGTTCCTGCACTTGGTGCGTTGATGTTTCAGGCCCTGCTCCCGCGTGGGCAGGGCGCGCTTCACCCCCACGCAAGGCCTCTATTACGGGGCTTTCTTAAACTTAATTTCATGTGCTCCCGCCGCGTTTTGACGCGCAACTGTCATCTAGCCACTGCGTAATTGTGTGAAGCGTTTGACGCTTTCATTTCAGAACAGTGACGGAGACCGGTAACAATGAAGACGTTATTAAGCCCCATGGTCGGTGTCGCCATGGCGAGCTTTATGTTGTCCGCCCATGCCGATTTTATCGATGACAGCCACGCCGATGTGACCCTGCTCAACCGCTATCTCAACCAGCAGGGGCGTGACGTGGTCGGCAGCAACGCCAAGGCCCACAGCGTTCGCGATTGGGGCCAGGGTTTCGAGTTCAACTTCAAGTCCGGCTACACCGAAGGCCCCGTGGGTTTCGGCCTCGACTTGCAGGCGTTCTACGGTTTGAAACTGGACTCCGGCGGCGACCTCAATGACAAGAATCACCAGGGCCGCTACCCCGGCAGCATGTTCCCGCTGGACGACGGTAAATCCGCTGACCAGTTCGGCGTGCTGAGCCCGACGTTCAAAATGCGCTTCGCCAAGGATGAACTGCGGGTCGGTACGCTGTATGGCAACAACCCGGTGCTGGCCAACACCGACGGCCGCCTGTACCAGCAGACCAACACCGGTGTGCAACTGGTCTCCAAGGACCTCAGCGACTTCACCTTCACCGGTGGCGATATCTTCAAGACCAAGATCCGCAATGAAACCGGCGACCAGGGCATGATCACCGCGGGCGGCACCAAGGAAAGCGACCGCTTCCTCTTCGGCGGTGCCGACTACACCGGCTTGCCGGGCACCACCGTCAGCCTGTGGTATTCCAACCTTGAGGATTACTACCAACAGTTCTTCCTCGGTGCCAAGCGCCATGACGCGTTGTCGGTCGGTGCAATCGACACCGATGTGCGTATGTTCCGCAGCCTGGGGGTGGGCGGTAACGCCGATGGCGACAAGGATTATGCCGCGGCGGGGGTCTATGGCGATGGCGTGAACAAGGGCCGCATCAACCAGTCCACCGTCAGCCTGTTGGAGAGCTACAGCCTGGAAGGTCATACCGTCGGCCTCGGCATCCAGAAAAACAGCGGCAGCAGCGACTTCCCCTACCTGGATTCCGGCCTTAACAGCGGCGACAGCCACCAGGGCCCCGGCTCGGGTGCCGACACCCCGGCGCTGACCAACATGCAGTTGAACAAATTCCAGCACGCCGGCGAACGCACCTGGCTGGCGCAATACAAATATGACTTCGGCAAACTGGGCCTCAACGGCCTGACGTTCTCCGCCGCCTATGCCCACGGCGATGACATCCGCACCGCACAGGGCACTACCAGCGAATGGGAACGCAACGTTGCCGTGGCCTACCAAGTGCCGACCGGCACCCTCAAGGGCCTGGGCGTGACCTGGAAAAACGCCCACGCCAGCCCGGACATTACCGGTGCCACCGTGCAGGATGAAAACCGCTTTTATGTCAGCTATGTCGTTCCACTTTGGTAGGAGTTTGCTGTAAAACGGAAAGGCAACGTTAAGCGATTCAGCTGCTTAAAAGGCCTGGGAATAGGCTTATTCCCAGGCCTTATTTGCCCCCGTCCAAGAGAGGATTCGATGACTTATATCGCTGCCGAAAACCGCTACGAATCTATTCCGTATCGCCGCGTCGGCCGCAGTGGCTTGGTGCTGCCGGCACTGTCCCTGGGGCTGTGGCACAACTTTGGCGACAGCACCCCGATCGACACCCAGCGCGCCCTGCTGCGCACCGCGTTCGACCTGGGGATCAACCACTTCGACCTGGCCAACAACTACGGCCCGCCCTATGGCAGCGCCGAGATCAACTTCGGGCGTTTGCTGCGCGAAGACTTCAAGCATTACCGCGACGAATTGATCATCTCCAGCAAGGCCGGTTGGGACATGTGGCCCGGCCCTTATGGCCAGGGCGGCGGTTCGCGCAAATACATCCTGGCGAGCCTGGACCAGAGCCTGCAGCGCCTGGGCGTCGACTATGTGGATATTTTCTACTCGCACCGCTTCGACGCCGACACTCCCCTGGAAGAAACCGCTAGCGCCCTCGCCACCGCTGTGCAGCAAGGCAAGGCGTTGTACATCGGTATTTCTTCCTACTCCGGGGTGAAAACCCGCGAAATCGCCGCCTTGCTCAACGAGTGGAAAGTCCCGCTGCTGATCCATCAGCCGGCCTACAACCTGCTCAACCGCTGGGTGGAAAAAGACCTGCTCGACACCACCGAAGCCCTCGGCGCCGGGGTGATCGCGTTCACGCCGTTGGCCCAGGGGCTGCTGACCGACAAGTACCTCAATGGCGTGCCGGCCGATGCACGGGTCAATCGCCCCGGCGGCGGTTCGTTGCAGGCCAAGCACTTGTCCGAAGCCAACCTCGCTCACGTGCGCGCGCTGAATGAAATCGCCAAGCGCCGTGGCCAAAGCCTGGCCCAACTGGCGCTGGCCTGGACCCTGCGTGACCCACGGGTAACCAGTGCGCTGATCGGCGCGAGCCGGCCGGAGCAGATCATTGAAAACGTCGGGGCGCTGAAGAACTTGAGCTTTACCGCCGAAGAACTGGCGGAGATCGATCGGTTTGCGCTGGAAGGCGGGATCAACTTGTGGGAAAAGCCATCGACGGCTGAATAATCCGGTCAATGTGGGAGGGGGCTTGCCCCCGATGGCGGTGGGTCAGTCAGTACATGCATTGACTGATACAGCGCAATCGGGGGCAAGCCCCCTCCCACATTTTGTCTTCAGTGTGGCGACTGTCGTGTTCGGCTCAGAACGGCACATCGCCGAGAATCGTCGCCCGGTGCATCACCCGCCGCTGTGGCCGGTAGTCGTCCACCGCGTAATGCTGGGTGACGCGGTTATCCCAGAACGCCACGTCATTCTCCTGCCAGCGCCAGCGAATCGTGAACTCCGGGCGTGTCGCGTGGGCGAACAGCAGTTTCAAGATCGCCTCGCTCTCCGCCGCTTCCAGCTCGTTGATTCTGGTGGTGAAGCCCTCGCTGACAAACAGCGACTTGCGCCCACTCACCGGGTGGGTGCGTACCACCGGGTGCGACAGCGGCGGGTTCTTCTTGCGGGTTTCTTCCCAGCGCGCCAGATCTTCGGCAGTGTTGCCAAAACGCTCCAGCGGGAAGGACTTGGTGAAGTCGTGCGTGGCGGTGAGCCCGTCGAGCAGCCTCTTCAGCGGCTCGGACAGGGCCGCATACGCAGCAATCCCGCTGGCCCACAGCGTGTCGCCGCCAAACGCCGGCAGTTGCTTGGCACTCAGCACCGCGCCGAGGGCCGGGGTGGGCAGGAAGGTCACGTCGGTGTGCCACACGGCGTTGTCGCGCACGTCGGTGACGGCGGTGTCGAGGATCAGCACTTCGGGCTGTTCCGGCACGTTGGGGTAGATCGGATGAATGTGCAGATCGCCGAAGTTCGCCGCGAAGCGTGCTTGTTGCTGCGGGGTGAGCGGCTGGTCGCGGAAAAACACCACCGAATGGGTGAGCAACGCCTGTTCGATGGCGTCGCGCTGTTCGGGGTTCAGCGGTTGAGTGATATCGACGCCACTGATCTGCGCGCCGAGGGCGGTGCTTAATGGGGTAACGGTCAGGCTGCTCATTGGGTTCTCATCACTCAGTGTGCCTGGCCATGCCACGGCACCCATTTACGCTGCAGGGCCCGCAGGCCCATTTCCATGGCGAAGGCGATCAGTGCGATCACGAGAATCCCCAGCACCACGACATCGGTGACCAGGAACTGCGCCGCCGACTGCACCATGAAGCCCAGGCCGCTGGTGGCGGCGATCAGCTCGGCGGCGACCAAGGTCGACCAGCCAACTCCCAGCCCGATACGCACGCCGGTGAGGATGTCGGGCAGCGCGCTCGGCAGGATCACGTGGCGAATCAGCTGGGCGCGCGTGGCCCCCAGCGACTGCGCGGCGCGCAGCTTGGCCGGGTCGACGGTACGCACGCCGGTCGCGGTCGCGATGGCAATCGGGGCAAAGATCGCCAGGTAGATCAGCAGCACTTTGGACAGCTCACCGATGCCGCACCAGATCACGATCAGCGGCAGGTAAGCCAGGGGTGGAATCGGCCGGTAGAACTCGATCAACGGGTCGAGAATGCCCCGTGCGATACGGTTCGAGCCGATGGCAATCCCCACCGGGACCGCGGTCAGCACCGCAAAGCCCAGGCCCAGGCCGATGCGTTCGAGGCTCGCGCCGAGGTGCTGCCACAAGGTGGAATCCATATAGCCCGTGGTCGCCAGCAACCAGCCTTTTTGCAGCACGGCGGACGGTGGCGGCAGGAACAATGGTTCGATCAGGCCGCTGGCGGTCACCGCCCACCAGATCACCAGCAAGACAACCAGCGTCAACAGGCTGATCCAACGCGTACTCAGGCTGCGCCGCAGCGGGATAACGGTGCGCGCCACCGGCTTGGCGACCGTGGCGGGAAGTTCGTAGCTGCTCATGCGGACACCTGCCGTTGGGAGAACACTTTGCCCAGCACGTGTTCGCGGGTTTCGATAAAGCGCGGGTCGGATTTGATCGCTCGCGCAGACTCGCCGGCCGCATAACGTTGACCGAAATCCAGGTGCAGGCGCTCGACGATCTGACCGGGGTTGGGCGCCAGCAGGATCAGATCGGTGGCAAGGAACACCGCTTCTTCGATGTCATGGGTAATCAGGAACACCGGCTTGGCCGTGCGCCGCCAGACTTGCAGCAGCAGCTCCTGCATCTGTTCGCGGGTGAATGCATCGAGGGCGCCGAAGGGTTCGTCCATCAGCAGTACACGCGGGGCCGCCGCCAGGGCGCGGGCCAGGCCGACGCGTTGCTTCTGGCCGCCGGACAGTTGCCAGATGCGCCGGCTGTCGAAACCGGCCAGGCCCACCAGCGCGAGCATTTCCCGGGCGCGCACTTCGCGTTGCGCCTTGCTCACGCCGGCCAGCTCCAGGCCGAAGCCGACATTGGCCAGCACGTCCTGCCAGGGCAGCAGGGCATCGTCCTGGAACACCACGCCGCGTTCGGCGCTCGGGCCTTTGACTGGCACGCCATCGAGGCTGATGCGCCCGGCAGAGGGCTCGACAAAACCGGCAATCAGGTTCAACAGCGAAGTCTTGCCACTGCCGGACGGGCCGAGGGCCACCAGCAATTGCCGGGGCCCAAGTTCGAGTGAAATATCAGACAGTACCGGTTCTGTGGCGCCTGGGTACCGTGCGCTGATGCGCTCCAGTTGTAGCAAGGCCATCGCGATGAACTCCTGATCAGTGGGTGATGAACTTGGCGCTGATGTAAGGGGCGTAATCCGGCAGCACCGCCTCGACCTTGCCTTGTTCCTTGAGGAATGCCGCGGTGTCGGTTACCGCCTTGATGGTCGGCGCGCCCAGCAGGGTCACCTGCTCAGCGGCCAGCGGGTAGACGTTGCCTTGCAGCAGCGCGGGGATGTCGCTGGCCTTGGCCCCGGAGAGTTTCACCAGCTTGTCGACGTTGCTTTTGTCGGCGAGCCAGGCTTGTGGGTCTTTGCGGTACGCGGCGTAGGCATCCAGGGTGACTTTGGCGAAAGCGCTGACGATTTCCGGGTGCTTCTCGGCGAAGTCCTTACGCACGATCCACGCGTCGAAGGTCGGCGCGCCGAACGTGGCCAGCTCGCCGGAAGTGATCAGCACCTTGCCGTTTTCCTTGGCCACGCCCAGGGCCGGGTCCCATACGTAGGTGGCGTCGATATCGCCGCGCTTCCAGGCGGCGATGATGGCCGGCGGCGCGAGGTTGAGGATGGTCACTTTCGCCGGGTCGATGTTCCAGTGCTTCAGCGCGGCCAGCAGGCTGTAGTGGCCGGTGGATACGAAGGGCACGGCGACTTTTTTGCCGATCAGGTCCTGCGGGCCGTTGATCCCCGAACCGTTGCGCGCCACCAGGGCTTCGGCGCCGCCGATCTGGGTGGCGACGAGGAAGGTCTGCACCGGCACTTTACGGGTGATGGCGGCGGTCAGCGGGCTGGAACCGAGGTAGCCGATCTGCACATCGCCGGACGCGATGGCGGCGATGATGTCGGAACCGTTGTCGAATTTGCGCCAGTCGATCTTGGCGTTCGTGGCTTTTTCATACGCGCCGTCGGCCTGGGCGACTTTCGCCGGGTCCACGGTGGTCTGGTAGGCGATGGTCACATCCGCCGCCTGGGCGAACAGGCTGGCACCGGCCAGGGACAATGCCGCCAAGAGGCGGAGAGGGGAATGCAGTTTCAAGGGGAAGCTCCTCAATCAGGCGGCCGAGTGTCGGCGTGTGAGGAGACTAAATGATCTAAGAATACGAAAATAAATAACTTTTTCGAATTAGCTTATGAGGAGAAGGGTGGGCGGGATTCTTCATCCCAGTGAGGGCAAATGTGGGAGGGGGCTTGCTCCCGATAGCGGTGGTTCAGTCACTGATCAGTTAACTGAGGACCGCTATCGGGGGCAAGCCCCCTCCCACATGAAGCTCATTTCCCTGGGGGAGTGAGTTCGGTTTTTAGTTGCTGATGGCCAGGATGCTAGCCTGGTACGAGCCGACGAACACATCGAAATCGCCCACTTCGTTCTGCTCCAGCTCCACCTGTTGCGCCAGCGACTTGCGTGCCAGTTCTTCAAAGTGCGCCTGCTCTTCGGCGGGCAACGGTTCGCTGCGAAAATACTCGGCATGCACCTCGCTCTGGTGCAGGGAGAACTGGGCGAAACTTTCCTTGCGCTCGGCCATTGCGGCCAACACCTGGGCCGATGGCGTCAGGGACGGGTCGTTGACCTTGGCCAACTGGGCGTCCAGTGCCTGGCGGTGTTCCTCGATGCCGTGGCTCTGATCGAGCAGGGCCGCCAGCGGCGCGATCTGCTCCAGCAGCTCGGTGGCCCATTCCTTCATGTCCACCGCCTGGCCCTTGCGCTGCAGTTGCAGGCCCGGACGCCGGCCTTCCTTGACCACGCTGAGGAAGTTCGAGGTGGCGTTGCCGCACTCGTTGTCGGCGAACAGCGGGCTGTCGTTCATCGCGCAATACAGCAGGAACGCATCGAGGAAGCGCGACTCTTGCAGGTCGATGCCCATCGGCAGGAACGGGTTGATGTCCAGGCAGCGCACTTCGATGTACTGGATGCCACGGGCCATCAGCGCCTGGATCGGCCGCTCGCCGGTGTAGGTCACGCGCTTGGGGCGGATGTTGGAGTAGTACTCGTTTTCGATCTGCAGGATGTTGGTGTTGAGCTGCACCCACTCTCCATCCTTGTGGGTGCCGACTTCGACATAAGGCGCGTAGGGCGTTGCCACCGCTTCGCGCAGGCTGTCGGTGTAGCTGGCCAAATCGTTGTAGCACGGCGTCAGGCCGGCCTGGGCGTTGCTCTGGTAACCCAGGTCGCTCATGCGCAGGCTGGTGGCATACGGCAGGTACAAGGTGTCGGCATCCAGCACGTCCAACTGGTGCGAACGGCCGCGCAGGAAGCCTGCGTCCAGCGCTGGCGAGGCACCGAACAGGTACATCAGCAGCCAGCTGTTGCGGCGGAAGTTACGGATCAGGGCGATATAGGCGTCGGACTGATAGTCGCGGTCGGTGCCGACGAAGCCTTCGCTTTCCTTGAGCAGCGGCCACAATTTTTCCGGCAGGGAAAAGTTGTAGTGGATGCCGGCAATGCACTGCATGGTCTTGCCGTAACGCAGGGCCAGGCCCTTGCGATACACGTACTTGAGCTGTCCGATATTGGAGGTGCCGTAGTAGGCAATCGGAATGTCTTCCTCGGCCGGCAACGGGCACGGCATCGAGGGGCTCCACAGGTATTCGCTGCCGAGCTTGCTGTAGGCAAAGCGATGGATCTTGTCCAGGCTGCTCAGGGTATCGGCCGGGTTGGGCAGGGCTGGGGTGATGAACTCCAGCAACGATTCCGAGTAGTCGGTGGTGATCTGTTCGTGGGTCAGCGCGGCGCCCAGGGCTTCGGGATGCGGCGTCTGCGCCAGGCGACCTTCATGGGTGACACGCAGGCATTCGCGCTCGATGCCGTGCAAGCAATGCTCCAGCAGGGAGAGGTGTTCGCGCTTGCCGAGCAGGGCCAGGCGGCGGTTGAGAAGTTCGCTCAAGTTGGATTCCTTCACGCGTCAGTCGCCCCAATATGGGGGTGGGCAGGACGGTCTACAAGGGTGAAGTTAAAACTGGCGTGATCGCCTGGTTTTGAGTCGATTTGACCCGCTTTGAAAAAGCCTACATCACTCCATGAATTGGGCTGTAGCGCAGCAAGAAAATTCCGACGCTGTTATCGCAGCGCCGAAATTAACTCAAATCGAGGGCGGGGAGCTATAGGACAGCGAAGGTGCCCTGCGCTTTTGCGACAAGTCTTTCACCCTGGTACACGTCGGCTTCGACCACCAACGTGCGCCGCCCGGGGTGAATCACTCGCGCGGTACACAGCACCTCGCCGTTTTCCACCGCGCGGATGTAGTTGATTTTGCATTCGATGGTCGCGCTCTGCTGGTCGAACCCGTGGGCGCTGGAACAGGCCAGCCCCATGGTGATGTCGACCAGGCTGAAAATCGCCCCGCCATGCAGCTTGCCTGCGCGGTTACGCAGTTGCGGCTCCAGGCTCAGGGCCACCTCGGCAACGCCCTGCTCCAGGCGTTGCAGGCGGCAGCCGATCAGTTCGCTGAACGCGCTTTGGGTCAAGCCGGCCGGAATCTCCATCAGCGTTTCTTCAACTGTTTGGCGTTGGCGAACAGCGAGGCCATGGCGTTGTTGCTCGGCGCTGCGGTCGCGGTTTCCTTGCGCGGCGCGTTGTTTTGCGACTGGCGCGGCGCCGAGCCTGGGCGGGCGCCACGGGCACCGTCGATTTTCTCGCCGGGGGTGTCGCTCATACGCATCGACAGGCCGACGCGCTTGCGCGGGATGTCGACTTCCATGACCTTGACCTTGACCACGTCACCGGCCTTCACCGCTTCGCGCGGGTCTTTGATGAACTTCTCCGAAAGCGCGGAGATATGCACCAAACCGTCCTGATGCACGCCGATGTCCACAAAGGCACCGAAGTTGGTCACGTTGGTCACCACGCCTTCGAGGATCATGCCCAGTTGCAGGTCCTTGAGGTCTTCGACGCCGTCCTGGAACTCGGCGGTCTTGAACTCGGGACGCGGGTCGCGTCCGGGTTTTTCCAGCTCTTGCAGGATGTCGGTGATGGTCGGCACGCCGAAGGTCTCGTCGGTGTACTTCTTCGGGTCCAGGCGCTTGAGGAACGCGGCGTCGCCGATCAGCGAGCGGATGTCGCGGTCGGTCTCGGCGGCGATGCGTTGCACCAGCGGGTAGGCTTCCGGGTGGACCGCCGAGGCGTCCAGCGGGTTGTCGCCGTTCATCACGCGCAGGAAGCCGGCGGCCTGTTCGAAGGTTTTTTCACCCAGGCGTGCGACTTTTTTCAGCGCGGCGCGGGTCTTGAACGCACCGTTTTCGTCGCGGTGGGTCACGATGTTCTGCGCCAGGGTCGCGTTGAGGCCGGAGATCCGCGCCAGCAGCGCGACGGAGGCGGTGTTCACGTCCACGCCCACGGCGTTCACGCAGTCTTCCACCACCGCATCCAGGCCGCGTGCCAGTTTCAGCTGCGACACATCGTGCTGGTATTGGCCGACGCCGATGGATTTCGGGTCGATTTTCACCAGTTCGGCCAACGGGTCTTGCAGACGACGAGCGATGGACACCGCGCCACGGATCGACACGTCGAGGTCCGGGAATTCCTTGGAAGCCAGTTCCGACGCCGAGTACACCGAAGCGCCCGCCTCGGAGACCATGACCTTGGTCATCTTCATGGCCGGGTATTTTTTGATCAGTTCGGCGGCCAGTTTGTCGGTTTCACGGCTGGCGGTGCCGTTGCCGATGGCGATCAGGTCCACCGCGTGCTTGGCGCACAGGGCGGCGAGGATCGCGAGGGTCTGGTCCCACTTGTTGTGGGGCACGTGCGGATACACGGTGGCGTGGTCCAGCAGCTTGCCGGTCGAGTCGACCACGGCGACCTTGCAGCCGGTGCGCAGGCCCGGGTCGAGGCCCAGGGTGGCACGCGGGCCGGCCGGTGCGGCCAGCAACAGGTCGTGCAGGTTGTGGGCGAAGACGTTGATTGCTTCGGTTTCGGCGCCGTCGCGCAACTCGCCGAGCAGGTCGGTTTCCAGGTGGGTGTAGAGCTTGACCTTCCAGGTCCAGCGCACAACTTCACCGAGCCACTTGTCCGCAGGACGGTTCTGATTCTGGATGCCGAATTGTTGACCGATCATGCCTTCGCACGGGTGCATGGTGCCCGGCAGTTCGTCGCCGACTTTCAGCGCGGAGCTGAGAATACCTTCGTTGCGGCCGCGGAAAATCGCCAGGGCACGGTGGGACGGCATGCTCTTGAGTGGTTCGTCGTGTTCGAAGTAGTCGCGGAACTTGGCGCCTTCTTCCTCTTTGCCGGCGATCACGCGGGCGCTGAGGATGGCTTCCTGCTTCAGGTAGGTGCGCAGCTTTTCCAGCAGGCTGGCGTCTTCGGCGAAGCGTTCCATCAGGATGTATTTGGCGCCTTCGAGGGCGGCCTTGACGTCGGCGACGCCTTTTTCAGCGTTGATGAAGCGCGCGGCTTCGGTATCCGGGTTCAGCGATGGGTCGTTGAACAGGCCGTCGGCCAGGTCGCCGAGGCCGGCTTCCAGGGCGATCTGGCCCTTGGTGCGGCGCTTCTGTTTGTACGGCAGGTAGAGGTCTTCGAGACGGGTCTTGGTATCGGCGAGTTTGATGTCGCGTTCCAATTGTGGGGTCAGCTTGCCCTGTTCCGCGATGCTGGCGAGGATGCTGATGCGCCGTTCGTCGAGTTCTCGCAGGTAGCGCAGGCGCTCTTCCAGGTGCCGCAGTTGAATGTCGTCGAGGCTGCCGGTCACTTCTTTTCGGTAACGGGCGATGAAGGGCACCGTGGAGCCCTCATCCAGTAGAGCGACGGCCGCTTCGACCTGTTGGGGGCGTACGCCGAGTTCCTCGGCGATGCGGCTGTTGATGCTGTCCATAAAACCACCTGAAATTCTTAAAAGCAGCTCGCAAGCCCGGAAAACAAGGCCCGACGAGGCTGGTTGAGCGGCCCGACTGGCGCCGCTGCCTGGGTCAAGAGGCTGCCTATTGACCCTCGAAATCGTAAAAATCACGACAAGCGGGTGAAAAAAAGCCCGGCAGTAAACGGTAACGATCTGACGTTGCCCTGCACGAAGGCGCCGCATTATAACCAGCGTTCTGTCCTTGGGGGGGACTGCGCCACAGGTTGTAGGGCGTGGGTTCGCTGGCAGTAGAGGAAAAATCTGCTAACAATGCACACGGTGCGTATAACGGCAGCTAGGCCATAATGCGCGCCGAGATAAGAGGAGCATCCAATGAGCAGCACTGCACAAACTGCTGAAGGCGAAAAAATTCTCATCGTTGATGACGATCCGGGGCTGAGCAGCCTGCTGGAGCGTTTTTTCAACTCCAAGGGTTATCGTGCCCGCGCGGTGCCGAACACCGAACAGATGGACCGCCTGTTGGGGCGGGAAGTGTTCAACCTGGTCGTGCTCGACCTGATGCTACCCGGCGAAGACGGCCTCACCGCCTGCAAACGCCTGCGCGGCGCGAACAACCAGATTCCGATCATCATGCTCACCGCCAAGGGCGATGAGCTGAGCCGCATCAAGGGCCTCGAACTGGGCGCTGATGACTACCTGGCCAAGCCGTTCAACCCGGACGAACTGATGGCGCGGGTCAAGGCCGTATTGCGTCGCCAGGCGGCGCCGGTGCCGGGCGCACCGGGCAGTGAAGACGAAAGCGTCACCTTCGGCGATTACGAACTGTCATTGGCCACCCGTGAGCTCAAGCGTGGCGATGAAGTCCACATGCTCACCACCGGCGAGTTCGCCGTGCTCAAGGCGCTGGTGATGAACGCGCGCCAGCCGCTGACCCGCGACAAACTGATGAACCTGGCCCGTGGTCGGGAATGGGACGCTCTGGAGCGCTCCATCGACGTGCAGATCTCCCGTCTGCGCCGAATGATCGAGCCGGACCCGTCCAAGCCGCGTTATATCCAGACGGTGTGGGGCGTGGGGTATGTGTTTGTGCCGGATGGCACTGCAACCAAGTGACCGATGATTTGCAGGGGCGGGCATCCTGGCGTTTGGCTCCATGAGGGGCGACGGGATGTCCGGCGTCTGCAATTCTGCGAGCGCCGCTCGTTCCTGCAAGGTGTCTAGCTGTCTCCTATGAAAACCCCGCTGTGGTTCCCGCAAAGTTTCTTCTCCCGCACCCTTTGGCTGGTGCTCATCGTCGTTCTGTTTTCCAAGGCGCTCACGCTGGTTTATCTGTTGATGAACGAAGACGTGCTGGTAGATCGGCAATACAGCCACGGTGTCGCCCTGACCTTGCGCGCCTATTGGGCGGCCGACCCCGAGAACCGCGAGAAAATCGCCAAGGCGGCCACACTGGTGCGCGTGGCGGGTGCAGGTGTGCCGGAAGGCGAGCAGCATTGGCCCTACAGTGAGATTTACCAGCGCCAGATGCAGGCGGAATTGGGCGACGACACCGAAGTTCGGCTGCGTATGCATGTGTCACCCGCGCTGTGGGTGCGCGCGCCGAGCCTGGGGGAAGATTGGCTGAAGGTGCCGCTGTATCCGCACCCTTTGCGAGGGCAGAAGATCTGGAATGTACTGGGCTGGTTCCTGGCTATCGGCCTGCTTTCGACGGCGTCTGCGTGGATTTTCGTGCGCCAGCTCAATCAACCGCTTAAGCGCCTGGTGTTCGCCGCCCGCCAGCTGGGACAGGGGCGCAGTGTGCGCCTGCCGGTCAGCGACACGCCCAGCGAGATGACCGAGGTCTACAGCGCGTTCAACCAGATGGCCGAGGACGTCGAACAGGCCGGGCGCGAGCGCGAGCTGATGCTTGCGGGCGTGTCCCATGACTTGCGCACGCCATTGACGCGTTTGCGGCTGTCCCTGGAGCTGATGGGCAACCATACCGATCTCACGGACGACATGGTGCGTGATATCGAGGACATGGACGCGATTCTCGACCAGTTCCTGGCCTTTATCCGCGATGGTCGCGACGAGGTGGTGGAAGTCGTCGACCTGACGGACCTGGTGCGCGAGGTGGTAGCGCCCTACAACCAGAATGGCGAGCAGGTGCGGATGCGCCTGGAGCCGATCCAGCCGTTTGCGTTGCGTCGGGTCTCGATGAAGCGCCTGCTGAACAACCTGATCGGCAACGCCTTGCACCACGCCGGTTCGGATGTGGAAGTGGCGGCGTATGTCTCCGGTGACAGTGCTGCGCCCTATGTGGTGCTGAGCGTGATGGATCGCGGGGCCGGTATCGATCCGGCCGAGCTGGAAGGCATCTTCAACCCCTTCACCCGTGGCGACCGTGCTCGGGGTGGCAAGGGCACCGGTTTGGGGCTGGCGATTGTGCGGCGGATTGCCTCGATGCATGGCGGCAATGTTGAGCTGCGCAACCGCGAGGGCGGTGGGCTGGAAGCGCGGGTGCGCTTGCCGTTGGGTTTGATGTTGCCCCGAGACGCGGTATAGCTGCAGCGGCAAGCTGCACGTTTAGAGCTGCAAGAGAAAAGCAAACGGCTTCTGCCCGTCTCTTGCAGCCTGAAGCTTCAAGCTGAAGACTGCTCCTCTAGCCCTTGCCCTTGGTCCGGGTCATGTTCGGCCCGCCACTCTTTTCCAGATGCTGAATGATGATCCCCGCCACATCCTTGCCGGTGGTGGTCTCGATGCCTTCCAGGCCAGGTGATGAATTGACTTCCATCACCAGCGGGCCATGGTTGGAACGCAGGATGTCCACACCCGCCACGCTCAACCCCATGACCTTGGCCGCCCGTAGCGCGGTCATGCGCTCTTCGGGGGTGATCTTGATCAGGCTGGCGCTGCCGCCACGGTGCAGGTTGGAACGGAATTCCCCAGGCTTGGCCTGGCGTTTCATCGCGGCAATCACCTTGTCGCCGACCACGAAGCAGCGGATATCCGCACCGCCGGCTTCCTTGATGTATTCCTGCACCATGATGTTCTGCTTGAGGCCCATGAATGCCTCGATCACCGACTCCGCCGCCGTGGCGGTTTCGCACAGCACCACGCCGATGCCCTGGGTGCCTTCCAGCACCTTGATCACCAGCGGTGCGCCGTTGACCATTTCGATCAGGTCGGGAATGTCGTCGGGGGAGTGGGCAAAGCCGGTGACCGGCAGGCCGATACCCCGGCGCGACAGCAATTGCAGCGAGCGCAGCTTGTCCCGTGAGCGCGCGATCGCGACGGATTCATTCAGCGGGGAGACGCCCATCATTTCAAACTGGCGCAACACCGCGCAGCCATAAAAGGTCACCGAGGCGCCGATACGCGGGATCACCGCATCAAAGCCTTCCAGTGGTTTGCCGCGGTAATGGATCTGCGGCTTATGGCTGGCAATGTTCATATAGGCACGCAACGTGTCGATCACCACCATTTCGTGGCCACGTTCGGTGCCGGCCTCGACCAGGCGGCGGGTGGAATACAGACGCGGGTTTCGCGACAGCACAGCAATCTTCATGCAGCACCTGGGGCAGAAATAGTGGAGACCGGGAACACCGGCTTGTCTTGAACGTACTTGACGCCGGGATTGACCACCAACTGGCCGTCAATCAGCGCCTTGGAACCGAGGAGCAGGCGGTAGCGCATGGCCTTGCGGCAGGCGAGGGTGAATTCCACCCGCCATACCCGGTCGCCCAGTGCCAGGGTGGTGCTGATCACATAGCGCACCTGCGCATGACCATTGGAGCTCTTGATGGTTTTCATCGCCACCAGCGGCGCTTCGCAGCGGCGGTGACGCAACTGCACAACGCTGCCCAGGTGTGCGGTAAAGCGCACCCATTTCTCACCGTCGCGCTCAAAGGGTTCGATATCGGTGGCGTGCAGGCTCGAAGTGCTGGCACCGGTGTCGATCTTCGCGCGCAGGCCTGCCACTCCCAAGTCGGGAAGTGCCACCCACTCGCGCAGACCGACAACGGTCAAATGGTCAAATGTCTTCAATATGGGTAACCGGTCAATTCGCCCAGGCTTGAGGGGAAACCTCGGCCAGCGCGTTGAATGCGGGCTTGGCAAACCAGTAGCCCTGCATCAGAAATATTCCACAGTCGGACAGGAAGTCGCGCTCACCGGCACTTTCAATGCCTTCAGCGATGACAGTAACGCCCAACTGCTCACAGATTGTGACAATCCCCTGGACGATAACCTGGCGGACACGATCCTGGTCGACATCGCGAATCAGCGCCATGTCGAGTTTGATCAAGTCAGGTTGGAAATCGGCCAGCAGGTTCAGCCCCGAATAGCCCGCGCCGAAATCGTCGATGGCAGTTTTGAAGCCGAATTCGCGGTATTCACGCAGAATATTCGTCAAATGGCGATGGTTATCTATGTGTTCGCTTTCCAGTGTCTCGAAAATCAGCTGGTCAAGCGGGAAATTGTGCGTGCGGGCGGCCTCCAGGGTGCTGCGAATGCACAGCTCGGGTCGATACACCGCGTTGGGCATGAAATTGATGGAAAGACAGGTTTGCATCCCCAGGGCGGCGGCGCCGGCGATTGCCTGGGTACGGCAACGCTGGTCGAAACGGTAGCGGTTGCTATCGTTGACCTGGGCCAGCACCGACAACGCCCCTTCGCCCTGTGAACCCCGAACCAAGGCTTCGTGGGCAAAAACCGAATGGTCGCGAAGGTCTACGATCGGTTGGTAGGCGAATGCAAAATCAAAACCCAAGGGCTCGCTTTGCTGGCAGCCCACGCAATGCTGGTTGGACGAGGTGAGTGAAGTCGGGAAGTCGGTCACAGGGTATCCTCGCGAAAACAGGGGGCTACCTGGCGTATCTTAGGTGAGCCTTGGGGTTTATGCGTCGAAGGGTTTCAACAGTAAAGTTGCGACATTTTTCAGAACGAGGAATTCAAGTGGCTCAGAAGCAGGCAGAGGAAGAAAAAATCCGTTTGGACAAATGGCTGTGGGCGGCGCGTTTCTATAAGACCCGTGCCTTGGCCAAGGCCGCTATCGAGAGTGGCAAGGTGCATCATCGCGGCGAACGCTGCAAGCCGGGCAAAGAGCCGCGCGTGGGTGATGAGTTGCAGATTCGCATAGGGTTTGACGAAAAAACTGTCGTGGTCCAGGCGCTTTCCAGCGTGCGCCGTGGCGCGCCCGAAGCGCAGGCGCTGTATGCCGAGACCGAAGCCAGCGTCGCCAAGCGCGAAAACGCAGCGGCGATGCGTAAGGCCGGCGCCACAGGCATGACCACCGATGGCAAGCCGAGCAAGAAGCAGCGCCGCGACCTGTTCAAGTTTCGCGGCAGCGGTAATGACGATTGACCGCGCACATCGTCAGCGCAAAGCAGATCGATAGATGTGGGAGCGTCAGCAGGATGCGCGCATGACGCTCAATCGCCCGATCACCGGCAGCTTGGCGAGTAACCCGAACACTGGCGCGGTCAGCCGTAGCAACACCTGCGACACCTTTGCCGCAAACGGTGTGTAATAGCCCCATCCCAATGCCAGCAGTGCCAGCAACACTCCGCCGATATAATCGTCCTGCGCCCAATGTGCGCCCGCCACCAGCCGCGGCATCATGAACAACAACGCCAGGCCCCAGATCACTAGCACCTGGCCCAGCCGCTGGGCGAATACCGTCATGAACATTCCCCAGATCAGCAGCACCGAAGCATGATCCCCAGGGAAACTCTGGCTCGAACGGTCTTTCAACTCCCAGGTTTTCTCCAGCCCCGGGAAATAGTCGCTCATCTGAATCGCGCCGCTGAGCACCATCGAAGGGCTGCTGTGTTGCCAACCCATCTGCGCCGCGAGTTTGGAAAACAGCATGCGGATAAACAGCAACAGCAGCAGAATCCCGAAGAAGCCAAGAAACGCCTGGCGCACCTGCGCCGCCTTGAACACCCAATCGCCGCGAATCAACAGCGTCAGCAGAATCACGCCGACCACCGCATCAAACGGCCGCAGGCTGGCCGCGGCCCACACATGCAGCCAGGTCGGATTGCTCGCCAGGGGGGCATTGAACAGGTGAAACAGCCACTCGTCGAAAAACACGCATAGCATCTGGCCTGCGGGCCACAGCCAAAAACACAGCAGCCCGAATGCGAGTAGATTGCAAAAAGCCCATCGCCGGAGGTTCCACTTGGCTTGGAACAAACCCGGATTGTTCATAAACTGTCCCTCTTTGCTCTATATAAGCTCTCTGTTTCCCGGAGAAAGTCGCACTAAAATGGTGCGAAAGCGTTCAATCTTATAAATATTGTAATAATTTTGTCATCAATTCAGATACCCAGACCTATGACTGATTTACCGGATACCGACTTCACCCAACGCTTTATCTTCGACGAGAACGACGCCCGCGGCGAACTGGTCTCGTTGGAGCGCAGCTATGCCGAAGTCCTCGCCAAGCACCCCTATCCGGAGCCGGTCGCGCAACTGCTCGGTGAATTGATGGCGGCGGCGGCGCTGTTGGTCGGCACCATGAAATTCGACGGGTTGCTGATCCTGCAGGCGCGGTCCGAAGGTCCGGTCCCGTTGCTGATGATCGAGTGCTCCAGCGAGCGTGAGATCCGTGGCCTGGCCCGGTATGAGGCTGACCTGATCGCCCCGGACGCGACCCTGGCCGACCTGATGCCCAACGGCGTGCTGGCGCTCACCGTCGACCCGACCGACGGCCAGCGTTACCAGGGCATCGTCGACCTCGACGGCGAAAACCTGTCGGACTGCTTCACCAACTATTTCGTTATGTCCCAGCAGATCGGCACGCGCTTCTGGCTCAACGCCGACGGCAAGCGCGCCCGTGGCCTGTTGCTGCAACAGCTGCCCGCCGACCGCATCAAGGACGACGACGAACGCGCCGAAAGCTGGCGCAACCTCACCGCCCTGGCTGGCACCCTGACCGCTGAAGAATTGCTGGCCCTGGACAACGAAACCATCCTGCATCGCCTGTACCACGAAGAGACTGTGCGCCTGTTCGACGCGCAGGGCTTGCGCTTCCATTGCAGTTGCTCTCGCGAGCGTTCGGCGAACGCGCTGGTCAGTCTCGGCCTGGAAGATGCGCAAAATCTGGTGGTGGAACACGGTGGTCAGATCGAAATCGACTGCCAGTTCTGCAACCAGCGCTACCTGTTCGACGCCGCCGATATCGCCCAATTGTTCGCCGGCGCCGGTATCGGTACCCCCTCAGATACCCGCCACTAAAACGTTTAAGCACAGGTAAATCACCTGACAAATGCCGGATTAGCGCTGTTCTGACGGGAGGGCCCTACTTTTTTTGGGCTTTTCTGGCATAATCCGGCCCACTTTTTTCGCGGTAGTAGTGCGCAACTTTCTACTACAAAACGTTTGGAGCACTCGGCCACAGGCCGACGGGGAACCTCATGACGCAAGCCAATAACGCCGTATACACCGATCTGAGTGTTGACGATCTGGTCAAAGAAGCCCTGCAGCGCGGTGAAGGCGTGCTTGCCGATACTGGCGCACTGGTCGTAGAAACCGGTCACCGTACCGGCCGTTCGCCAGTCGACCGTTTCATCGTTGAAGAGCCTTCGACCCAGGACGCCATTGCCTGGGGCCCGATCAACCGCAAGTTCCCGGCCGACAAGTTCGATGCCCTGTGGGCTCGCGTCGAGGCGTTCAACAACGCGCAAGAACATTTTGTTTCCCACGTGCATGTAGGGGCCTCCGAAGACCACTACCTGGCCGTGAAGATGACCACCCAGACTGCCTGGCATAACCTGTTCGGTCGTTGCCTGTTCATCAACCCGGCCCAGTACAACCCGGCCGGCCGTGACGAGTGGCAAGTGCTCAACGTGGCCAACTTCGAGTGCGTGCCTGAGCGTGACGGCACCAACTCCGACGGTTGCGTGATTCTCAACTTCGCCCAGAAAAAAGTGCTGATCGCCGGCATGCTTTACGCCGGTGAAATGAAGAAAGCCATGTTCTCGGTGCAGAACTTCCTGCTGCCGGCCGCCGACGTACTGCCGATGCACTGCGCCGCCAACATTGGCGAAGCAGGCGATGTGACCCTGTTCTTCGGCCTGTCCGGCACCGGCAAGACCACCCTGTCCGCCGACGAAAGCCGTTACCTGATCGGTGACGACGAACACGGCTGGGGCAAGGGCGTGGTGTTCAACATCGAAGGCGGTTGCTATGCCAAGTGCATCGACCTGTCGGAGAAGAACGAGCCGGTTATCTGGAAAGCCATCAAGCACGGCGCGGTGCTGGAAAACGTCGTCATCGACGAGGCCAAGCATGCCGACTACAGCGATGTCAGCCTGACCCAGAACAGCCGTGCCGCCTACCCGCTCGAGCACGTGGCCAAGCGTTCCGAGAAGAACCTCGGCGGCGAGCCAAACGCTGTGATCTTCCTGACCTGCGACCTGACTGGCGTACTGCCGCCTGTGTCGATCCTCAGCGAAGAACAAGCGGCCTACCACTTCCTGTCCGGCTACACCGCGCTGGTGGGCTCGACTGAAATGGGTTCGGGCAGCGGCATCAAGTCGACCTTCTCGACTTGCTTCGGTGCGCCATTCTTCCCACGCCCGGCCGGCGAATACGCCGAGCTGCTGATCAAGCGCATCCGCGGCTTCGGCTCCAAGGTCTACCTGGTCAACACCGGCTGGACCGGCGGCGGCTACGGCGTCGGCCAACGCTTCAACATCCCGACCACCCGCGGCGTGATCGCAGCGATCCAGAGCGGCGCGTTGATCGGCGTTGAAACGCAACACCTCGACACCATCAACCTGGACGTGCCATTGGCTGTACCGGGCGTTGAGACCGGCCTGTTGAACCCACGTAACACCTGGGCTGACAAGGCTGCCTACGACGAAGCGGCGAAGGCGCTGGCGGGTCTGTTCATCGAGAACTTCAAGAAGTTTGACGTGAGCGATGCGATCAAGGCAGCGGGTCCGAAGTTGTAAGATTCGGTCGTTGTGAAAAAGCCGCTCCTTGTGAGCGGCTTTTTTGTGCGCGAACGGTCAGTTGGCGCCTGCCGCTGTTTTGCCGGTTAACTCAGGTTTTCCAGCGTCTGCGTGTCCCAGCTGTGGGTTTTGATCGCCAGGTAAAGCATGCCGATGGTCAGCGGCACCTTTTCGCCACGCCCCTTGGCCCGCCGCTTGAGGAACACATCAAACACCGGTGGGTTGAAGTAACGATAAGTGTCGTAGTCGCCCAGATCGAGGGCGAATTCCTGCTCCAGCGCTTCCATGAGTTGCTTGGCTTCACTGCCGTCGCAGCCCAGGTCGAAGTTGAGTGAGGTCTGCAGGCGAATGGTCTTGTGTTTGGGCAGGCCGATTTCTTCGTGCAGCAGTTGCAGGAGTTGCTGCATGACGGGGTCTTCGGGGAAGTTGGGAGCCAGGTTCATGGTGGGAGCACGCAGGAGTGGGTGAGGGGGACGGTCGCGTTTGAGGCGAAATTTGTTTCGGGTGATGAAGAGTGCCAAGCCTATCAAGAACAGGGCTAGAGGAAGGAGTTGAATGCTAAGGATGATGGCGACGTAGGGTAGCCAGAACAAAAGGACTAACCCAGTTACGACGAAGGTAACGGCGAAACGCTTTCTTAGCGTGCAGTCGGTGATTTTGTAGTAAAGCGATAAATAGAAGGCAAGAAATAGCGCCGTCTGTAGGTAAAGCCATTGATTATGGTTCATTTGAATACACGTGCATTGAGATGCTTGAGCGCTGAGGGTCTATGCCACCGCTCGCCTGAGCATCGAGGCCGATGATGATGTCTGCGCTATGCAAGTTGCAGGGTTTGCGAGATATCAAATCGCTGAGCGCTTGCTTGCCGTTAGGCTTTACGGTGGAGCGAATCACGGAGAGCGTGACGCCGTAATGACCGATGTATTGAGTCCTTTCTAAATTCACGGGCTTTTGCCGAAATAGTTGAGAGGACGCTATTTTCGGTCAGCCGCAGGTCACTTCTATAGAGGGCCAAGCGGGTGTTTGAAGCGGTTTAGGAAGAGGATTACGCTGTATTTAACGGTTTCTTACAGATGCTTCCGGCATTTTTTATTTCGCCGGGACTTGCCGGGTAAAACCAATCAATTGTGGGCGTTGCGCTTGCCCGTCGTCCGAGGCGAAGGCTGATCTTGGCGTAGTACCAAGTGCTCGATAAAACCACATCACATTCTGTAGAAAAATTCTGCCAGCGCTCTGAATTCAGCGTATGTTTCACCGCGAAATCTTACAGGGCGATTCCGCCTACTACTTAAAGGGAGTTAAGCATGGGTTTGCTTCGTGTCGCTTCGGCGATGTCATTGTGTGCAGTGGCTTTTTCGATCCAGGCCGAGCAGTTGCCGATCGAGGTGCTCAGTGCGGTGGTCAAGGACCAGAAAATCGCCGACGCCGAAGTCCTGCTGCAACGTAACGGCGCACAGAACGTAGTGGGCCGCACCAACACCCAGGGCCAGGTGACCCTCACCAGCGAAGCGGCCGATGATGCCAGCAACCTGTTGATCATCAAGAAGCCCGGCTATTCCAACCTGGTAGTGAAGTGCCCCTGCGCCGGCATGACCTACGCCATCAGCCCGGTGATGGAAAACCTCGACGGCCTGCGTGTGGTGCTGACCTGGGGCAAGACCCCGCGCGACCTCGACTCGCATATGATTTTCCCCGGCAATAACATCTTCTTCCGTAACAAAAAGGGCACCGACGCTGAGTTGGATGTGGACGACACCGACAGCTATGGCCCGGAAACCATTACCCTGCAGAAGAAGCACTACGGCGAAAGCTACGTGTATGCCGTGCATGACTACTCCAACAGTGGTTATCCAAACTCGAACGAGTTGTCCAACAGTGAGGCCAAGGTGTTTGTGTACATGGGGCAATCCCTGGTACGCACCTACTACGTGCCGCAGAACCGCGCTGGCAACCTGTGGACCGTGTTCCGCATGACCGGTAGTGGCGACTTCCAGGACATCAACACGTTCACCGGTGTGAGAGTCGGTGCCGAAGACGTACTCAATGAGGTCAAGCCTCTGCTGGACGACAGCGTGGCTGTCACCGCAGTGGCTGTCAGCTCGTCGGTACAAGCGGATGCGAAGAAGCTGAACCTGAAGGGCGAAGCAGCCTACCAGGCAGGTAACCTGGACCAGGCCATCGACCTGTTCCGTCAGGCCATCGACCTGGACAATAGCTTCGGCAAAGCCTACGGCAACCTGGGCCTGGCGTATCAGAAGGCCGGCAACACCGCCGAGTCGATCTGGGCCAACCGCAAGGCCATCGCCCTGGCGAACGGTGCCACTGCCGCGACTGTGCGTGCCGGCGCCTACTACAACATTGCGCGGATCTACGAAGCGGCGGGGCAGTTCGCGGATGCGTTGCGTCACTACCAGTTGGCCAAGGAACAGAAGGCCAATCCGGTGTATGACACGGCGATCGAGCGTGTGCAGAACCGCTGATTTAGCTGTAGGGCCGTTCTAAGGTGTGGGAAGGAGGTTGCTCCCGATGGCGGTAATTCAGTCGGTTAATTTCTGACTGATACACTGCCATCGGGAGCAATCCCCTTCCCACATTTGGTTTGTGATGTTCCTACTTACACAGTCGAACTTGTCACATTTGGCCCAAGGCCATTGCCCCAGCCTGTGTATCATCCTGTCTCTTTTTTCCTTGCGACCTATCTCGATTCGCTGAGCGTCCCAGGCTATGTTTTTGAGCCACCTTCAGCGGTCAATGGAGTGACAGCTTATGCACGACACCCTCCAGCAGGTCTTTGGTTATCCACAATTTCGTTTGGGCCAGGAAGCCGCGGTCAGCGCCGTACTGGCCGGTCGTTCGGCGGCAGCGATTTTTCCGACCGGGTCGGGCAAGTCCCTGTGTTACCAGCTGTCGGCGGTGTTGCTACCGCACCTGACGCTGGTGGTGTCGCCGTTGCTGGCGCTGATGCAGGACCAGTTGGGTTTCCTGCAACGCCATGGCATCTCGGCCGGCAGTATCGATTCGGCGCAAAGCCGCGATGAGGCCAATGAGGTGATGGCGCGCGCGCGCTCGGGCGAGTTGAAAATCCTGATGATTTCCGTGGAGCGCTTGAAGAACGAGCGCTTTCGCAACTTCCTGCAGAGCGTGCCCATTTCATTGCTGGTGGTGGATGAGGCGCACTGTATTTCCGAATGGGGCCACAACTTCCGTCCGGATTATTTGAAGCTGCCGGACTACCAGCATCAGTTCAATATCCCACAAGCGCTGCTGCTGACGGCTACAGCGACGCCCAAGGTGATTGCCGACATGCAGGCCAAGTTCGCCATTGCGCCTGACGACGTGATCACCACGGGCTTCTACCGGCCGAACCTCAACCTGTTGGTGGAGCCGGTGAGCGGCGCGGACAAGCGTCGGCGGCTGGTCCAATGGATGAGCGAGCGGCCCGGCCAGCCGAGCATCGTCTACGTCACCTTGCAGAAAACCGCCGAGCAGATCGCCGAGCACCTGAATCGCCATGGCATCCAGGCCGAGGCGTATCACGCCGGCTTGCCCCACGACAAACGCGAGGGCATCCAGCAGCGTTTCATGGGTGGGCGCTCCAATTGCATCGTCGCCACCATCGCGTTTGGCATGGGCATCGACAAGAGCGATATCCGCAACGTGGTGCATTTCGACCTGCCCAAATCCATCGAAAACTACAGCCAGGAAATCGGCCGCGCCGGGCGTGACGGGCAACCCTCGGATTGCCTGGTGCTCGCCAACCGCGACAGCCTCAATGTGCTGGAAAACTTCGTGTACGGCGACACGCCCGAGCAGGAGGGCATTCGCCGTGTGCTGGACGAGTTGCAGGCCGCGCGAGGGGACGGGCAGTGGGAGTTTCTGCTGCGCTCGCTGTCGGACCACAGCAACATCCGCGAGCTGCCCCTCAAGACGCTGCTGGTGCAGTTGGAACTCAAAGGCGTGATTGCGCCGCGCTACGCGTTTTACGCCGAATACCGGTTCAAGTACCTGATCGAGCCCGACGCCTTGTTGGCGCGGTTTTCCGGGGAGCGGCAGGCGTTTGTCGCCGCGATCGTCCAAGTGTGCAAACGGGCCAAGACCTGGGCGACGGTGGATTTCGACACGCTTTATCAACAGCACCAGGCCGAGCGCAATCGCGTGGTGAAAGCGCTGGATTACTTCCAGGAGCAGGGCCTGATCGAGCTGGAAAGCAAGCAGATGACGGAGGTCTACAGCCTGCTGAAGACCGATTTCGATCCGCAGGTGTTGAGCGCAGAGTTATACACAGGCTTCAAGCAACACGAGGTCACGGAAGTGGCGCGGATTCACGCCATGCTCGACCTGTTCGCCACCGAACACTGCCTGGGCCAGCGCCTGGCCCGCTATTTCGGTGATGAACATGCACCGCAGCGCTGCGGGCATTGTTCGGTGTGCCACGGCCATGTCGCGCATTTGCCGGCGCCGCCGAGCCTGGCGCCGCTTGTGGATAAAAACTTCATGGGGCTGTGCGGTGATTTTATCCACAGGCATCATGAGTACTGCGGCCAACTGCCCGGCGCCGAACGGCTGACGCGGTTCCTGGGCGGTATCAGCGTGCCGCTGTTCACCAAATTGAAGGCACGCGGCATCCCTGGTTTTGCTGCGCTGGAGGACTACCCCTACGCCGAGGTACGCGAGTGGGCCGAAACCCATTTGAATAACCTGTAAACCCACTTTGACGAGACGCGCCGATGCCTGACTCCATGCCCCAACGCGCCGATTACCGGCACTTCCAGCCGATCATTACGCGCTGGCACGACAATGATGTGTATGGCCATGTGAACAACGTGACCTATTACAGCTTCTTCGACACTGCAGTGAATACCTACCTGATCGAACACGGTGGCTTGGATATTCATGACGGCGAGGTGGTGGGGTTTGTGGTGAGTTCGGCGTGTGATTACTTTGCTTCCGTCGCCTTTCCCGAACGCATCGAAATAGGCCTGCGGGTCGGCAAGTTGGGCAACAGCTCGGTGCAGTATGAGTTGGCGGTGTTCAAGGCAGGCGAGGAGGACGCCTGTGCGGCGGGGCGCTTCGTGCATGTGTTCGTGGATCGGGGGACGAACCAGCCGGTGACGATTCCGGGGATGTTGCGCGAGGCGTTGCAGCGGTTGGTGGCCTGACTGTGGGAGGGGGCTTGCCCCCGATAGCGGTGTATCAGCCAGCACATGGGTGACTGAAACTCGGCTATCGGGAGCAAGCTCCCTCCCACAGTGTTTCTTCAGTGTTCTTTAGATCTGATCAATCACGGTAGTGATGCTTGTTCTTGCGATGGCCATAGGCATGGCCACGGCCAGGGTGACCATCCCGGTAGTAGCGACGGTCGTCACGGCCACGGTAACGACGGTCGTCGTCATCGCTCTTGTTGCCCATGTAGTTGCCCAGCGCGCCGCCCGCGCCGCCGCCAGCGGCTGCGCCGATCAGGCTGCCGGTGGTGCCGCCCATGCTGCGGCCTACCACGTTGCCGCCCGCTGCGCCCAGGGCGCCGCCAATGGCTGCTTCGCCGCGGCTGCGCTTGTCAGCGCCGACCGCACTGCCGCCCGCGCCGCCCAGGGCTGCACCGATGGCTGAACCGGTATTACCGCCGACCTGCTGGCCGACAACCGAACCGAGTACCCCGCCCAATGCGCCGCCTACACCGGCTTCGGTGGTGCCACCGGCCATGGCTGCGCCACTGACCAGGCCAAGGGACAACAAGAGAATCGAGGAGAACTTCATAGAGAGACCTCAAGAGGATGACGGCGCGATCCTGAGGCTGTGTCGACATTGTGACAATAGAAATCCGACCAGTAACACGACTTGTACACAATTCTCTAACTTACTGTTTTAGCTAGGGAACTTAAGTGATTTCGGCGGGTCTTTAGTTACTTCGGAACGGCCGCTTTTATGCAAAAGCGGCCTTTTTTGTGCCCGGGATTTACGCCGAGCGCGCCATGATCAGGCCATTGTCGCTCGCCGCTTCCAGGCGGATCGCCACAAATTTCGACGTCGGCGTATGGCTGCCATCCCCGGTGCTTTCCAAGGGCACCAGCGGGTTCACTTCCGGGTAGTAAGCCGCTGCCTGCCCCGCCGGAATATCGAACGCGAGCAAGGTGAAGCCTTTTACGCGGCGCTCACGGCCGTCTTCCCACAGCGACACGATGTCGGCCTTTTGCCCCGGCTTGAAGCCCAGGCGGATGATGTCGGCTTCGTTGACGAACAACACGTCGCGTTGACCTTTGACCCCGCGATAGCGGTCGTCCAGGCCATAAATGGTGGTGTTGTACTGATCGTGGGAGCGCATCGACTGCATGATCAGGTCCGGCACGTGCCCGGTGGCGTGGGTGCGTTCGTGGATCAGGTCCTTGGGCAGGACGTTCGGGCGGAAGTTGGCGCGGCCCGAAGGCGTGTTCCAGCGACGTGCCCCGGCGGCGTTGCCCAGGTAGAAACCGCCCGGGTTTTTGATCCGCTCGTTGAAGTCCTTGAAGCCTGGGATGGTGTCGGCGATCAGCTCGCGAATACGTCCGTAGTCGGCCACCAGCCAGTTCCAGTCCACCGGTTGGCTGCCCAGGGTGGCGGCGGCGATGCCGGCGAGAATGGCCGGCTCGGATTTCATCCGGCTCGACAGCGGTTGCAGCTGGCCGTTGGAGCCGTGGACCATGCTGAACGAGTCTTCCACCGTCACCGCCTGCGGGCCTTCGGCCTGGATGTCGATGTCGGTGCGGCCCAGGCACGGCAGGATCAGCGCGTCTTTGCCGTGCATCAGGTGGCTGCGGTTGAGCTTGGTGCTGATCTGCACGGTCAGGTCGCAATTGCGCAGGGCTTCGAAGGTGCGCGGGCTGTCCGGGGTGGCTTGGGCGAAGTTGCCGCCCAGGCCGATAAATACTTTGGCGCGGCCTTCCAGCATGGCGTGGATCGCCTCGACCACGTTGTGCCCGTTGGTGCGCGGCACCTGGAACTGGAAGCGCCGCTCCAGGGCGTCGAGGAACGCCACCGGCGGCCGTTCGTTGATGCCCATGGTGCGGTCGCCCTGCACGTTACTGTGGCCGCGCACCGGGCACAGGCCGGCGCCCGGGCGGCCGATATTGCCGCGCAGCAGCATCAGGTTGGCGATTTCCTGGATGGTCGGCACCGAGTGACGATGCTGGGTGATGCCCATCGCCCAACACATGATCACGTTCTTGCCTTTGGCGTACATGCGCGCCGCTTGCTCGATTTCCACCAGGGGCAGGCCGGACTGCGCGACGATTTCTTCCCAGGAGGTGTCATCGATCTGGCCGAGGTAATCGAGCACGTGGGTGGTGTGTTCGTTGAGGAAGTCGTGGTCGAACACCGCTGCCTTGCCTTCTGCCTGGGCCTGGCGCTCCCACAACAGCAGGAACTTGGCCATGCCGCGCAGGATGGCCATGTCGCCCCCAGCGCGGGGCGGAAGTATGCGGTGTTGGTCGGCTTGTCGCCGTTGGTGAGCATTTCCAGCGGGTGCTGCGGGTGCTGGAAGCGTTCCAGGCCGCGCTCTTTCAGCGGGTTGATGCACACCACCTGAGCGCCGCGTTTCACCGCTTCGCGCAGCGGTTCGAGCATGCGCGGGTGGTTGGTGCCGGGGTTCTGGCCCCAGACGAAAATCGCGTCGGCGTGTTCGAAGTCGTCAAAGGTCACGGTGCCTTTGCCGACGCCGACACTTTGCGCCAGGGCCACGCCACTGGCTTCGTGGCACATGTTCGAGCAATCCGGGAAGTTGTTGGTGCCGTAGGCGCGCACGAACAACTGGTACAGGTACGCCGCTTCGTTGCTGGCGCGGCCCGAGGTGTAGAACTCGGCCATGTCCGGGCTCGGCAGGGCGTTGAGGTGCTGGCCGATCAGCTCGAACGCCGCCTCCCAACTGATGGCCTGGTAACGGTCGGTCTGTGCGTCGTAGCGCATCGGCTCGGTCAGGCGGCCCTGGTATTCCAGCCAATAGTCACTTTGCTCCAGCAACGCGGTGACGCTGTGCTTGGCGAAGAACGCGGCATCGACGCGGCGTTTGGTGGCTTCCCAGTTGACTGCCTTGGCACCGTTTTCGCAGAACTTGACCATGCCGCTTTCCGGCGAGTCGCCCCAGGCGCAGCCCGGGCAGTCGAAGCCGCCGTTCTGGTTGGTCTTGAGCATCATGCGCAGGTTTTTCAGCGCGTTGTCGCTGGTCAGCCATGCCTGCGCCACGCTGATCAGCGCGCCCCAGCCGCCCGCCGCACCCTTGTAAGGCTTGTAGCGCGGGGTTGGGGTTTGGTCGGCTTGGTGGTGATTGCTCATGGCTGTTTCTCCATCGCAGGGCTGTAGACCCGCGGCGCACTTTTCTGCGGCAGGTGGATGAGATTGAGGTTGTGCCGGCGTGCCCATTGCAGGGCCAGGCCGGTGGGCGACGACAGGCTGACCAGGGTCTGGATGCCCGCGCGCAGGACTTTCTGGATCAACTCAAGGCTGCAACGGCTGGTGACAATGGCCAGGCCGCCTTCGCTTGGAATCCGTTGGCGGATCAGCGCGCCGATCAATTTATCGAGGGCGTTGTGTCGGCCGATGTCTTCGCGGCCCAGCAGCAGTTCGCCCTGGTTGTTCATGAACACCGCCGCATGCACCGCGCCGCTGTGCTGGCCCAGAGGCTGGAACGCGCTGATGCGCTGGCGCAGGCCGTCGAGCCACTCGGCCGGCGGCAGGGGCGCGCCGGGCAGTATCTCAAGGTCCGGCAGGGCGTGTTCCAGCGCTTCCACGCCGCACAACCCGCAACCGCTGGTACCGGCCAGTTGGCGGCGCTGCTGCTTGAGGTTCCAGAACGCGCGACTGGAAATCTGCACCTGAGCGTACTGGGCAGAGCCCGTGCCGCTGAGTTTCAGGTCATAAATGTCGCTAACGTCGGCGATAATGCCGCTGCCGATACTGAAGCCTACAATGAAGTCTTCGAGGTCCGTCGGCGTCACCAGCATCACGGCCTGGCTGACGTCGTTATAGGCAATCGCCAACGCCACTTCTTCCGCCAACGCGGTGCTGGCGACTTCCGTGTGTTCGAGCGTGCAAAACTGGTAGCTCTGGCTGGCGGCGGGCGCGGGCGTTTGAACAGCGGGCGCCGCGCAGACTGGGCGCTTGGCGTTCATGAGGCAGTACCGACGGCGGATGGGTCAGTGTTTAGACTAGGCGCGACAAAGCGTCGCGTCTAATTGCCAGTACTGATCTACCGATAGATGACGTCGATCAAGACTCGGTTTGCGATTTCTGAAACAGCGCGAAACACGCTTCCGCCAACGCAGAGCGCGGGGCGCTGCGGCGCATGATCAGCCCCAGGCGCGCCAGGGTATGGGCGTCTTCGATCGGTTGCAGGCGCAAATGCTCGGTCAGCGCGTCCAGGCCACCGTCCAAGGGCATCACCGCACAGCACAGCCCGCCGTGGACCGCTTGTAACAACTGATGGACCGCGTCGGTCTGCAACAGTGGTTGCGGGTGCAGGCCCCGGCTATGGAAGTTGTGATCGATGGACTGCCGGAAGTGCATGCCGCTGGTGAGCATGCCCAGCGGCAGTTCGATCAGGGCTTCCCAGCTCAGGGGCTTTTCGCCGAAGCTGAAATAGCGTTGGTCGTACAGCAGGCCCATGCGGGTTTCGCCGAGGGCCAGGGAGTCGAAGCGCTCGTTGTCCAGGCGGTCGAGGTAGGACACGCCGAGGTCCAGGCGATTGCTCGCCAATTGTTCGAGGATCTGTTCAGAGCTGAGGGCCGACAGCTCAAAGCGCAGGCTTGGGTGTTCTGTGTGCAGTTGTTGCATCAGCGCCAACGGATCGAAACTCGACAGCGGCACTACGCCCAGGCGCAACGTCCCCACCAGGTTGCCGCGACAGGCTGCGGCTTCGGCCAGCAGGCCGTCATACGCCGCCAGCACCGTGCGCGCCCAGGCCAGCACGCGCTCACCCGGGGCGGTGAAACCTTCGAAGCGCTGGCCACGGTTGACCAGTGGCAGATCGAGTTCTTCTTCGAGGCTGCGCAGGCGCATCGACAGGGTCGGCTGGGTGATATGGCAACGCGCGGCCGCCTGGCCGAAGTGGCGCGTCTCGTCGAGGGCGATGAGGAATTTCAGCTGCTTGATGTCCATCTTCGCTCCAGGGCTTATTCCAATGGCGGGGGGATTCTAGCGTGTTTGGGTCTTTAGGCGGCTGGGAACCCAGATCTGTTGGGCTGGTCTAGTCTTTGGCATCTGGAACTCAAACCCAAGGAGAGAGCAGCATGAGTATTTTTAGCTTTGTTAAGGAAGCCGGCGAAAAGTTGATCGACCTGTTGACGCCGGGTAATGCGAACGTCAGCGAGCAGTTGAAAGAGCATGTGGCCAAGGTCGGTCTGGGTAATCCGAACGTACAGACCACGGTTGACGGCGACAAGGTGACCGTGACCGGCGAAGTCGCCAGCCAGGAAGAGAAAGAGAAGATCCTGCTGGCGCTGGGCAATATTGCCGGGGTCGCGAGTGTGGATGACCAGATCAAGGTCACCGACCCCGCACCGATTGTGGCGGCGCGTTTTGTCGTGGTGAAAAAGGGCGACACCCTCAGCGCGATTTCCCTGGCGGTGTATGGCAACGCCAATCTGTACAACAAGATCTTTGAGGCCAACAAGCCGATGTTGTCGCATCCGGACAAGATCTACCCGGGGCAGACGCTGCGTATTCCCGAGTAGTCCACGCGGTAAACCTGTGTGGGGGCTTGCTCCCACATGGGTTCAGAGTCCGACAATGAGATCCCGGTAGTCCTCGACTGCCGCAAATTCCCCGGTGTCCTTTGGCCCTTTTTTGCTGTCCGGCTCTTTCACCGCCAGCAAATGCCCCACGCCGAAGTCCCTGGCGCTGCGCAGGATCGGCAAGGTGTCGTCGATAAACAGGCTGCGCGCCGGGTCGAAGTCGATATCGGCCTGCAGGGCGTCCCAGAACTGTGGGTTTTCCTTGGCGAAACCGTAGTCGTGGGAACTGATCATCCGCTCGAAATACGGCGCCAGCTCGATGCGTTCCATCTTCAATGACAGCGAATCACGGTGCGCGTTGGTGATCAGGATCACGCGCTTGCCGGCCTGTCGGATCGCCGCCAGAAACGTATCGGCATCCGCACGCAGGGCGATCAGGTGGGCGGTTTCCTGCTTGAGTTCGCGCACCGGGATTTTCAGCTCGGTACTCCAGAAATCCAGGCAATACCATTGCAACTGGCCGGCGTTACGCTCGAACAGAGGCTGCAACTCCATCTCGGCCATGGCACGGCTCACCCCATGCAGCTCGGCGTAGCGTTGGGGCAGGTGTTCCATCCAGAAGTGGTTGTCGTAATGCAGGTCGAGCAGGGTGCCGTCCATGTCCAGCAGGACGGTGTCGATGGCGTGCCAGGGCAAAGAGGGCATGGGGCGTTCTCACGTAAGTAAAGATATCCGACACAGACAATCGGAAAAGCCACGGTATAGTAACCCGATCACCCCAAGGAGCCGCTTATGCGCCAGAAACCCACCGTCCTCTCCCGCGAAATAGTCGCCAGTAGCCGTTTGTTCCGCGTGGAAGCAGTGCAATTGCGCTTTTCCAACGGCGTAGAACGGACCTACGAGCGCCTGGTGGGACGCGGAGCCGGCTACGGCGCGGTGATGATCGTGGCGATGATCGACGCCGAGCATGCGTTGCTGGTGGAGGAATACTGCGGCGGGACCGACGAATACGAGCTTTCGCTGCCCAAGGGTTTGATCGAGCCGGGCGAGGATGTGCTGGCGGCGGCGGACCGTGAACTCAAGGAAGAGGCCGGCTATGGCGCGCGCCAGTTGGAGCACCTCACCGAGCTTTCGCTGTCGCCTGGCTACATGAGCCAGAAAATCCAGGTGGTACTGGCCACCGATCTGTATGAAGAACGCCTGGAAGGCGATGAACCCGAGCCGATGCGTGTAGACCGGGTCAACCTGCGCGAGCTGGCGCAACTGGCGCAAAACGAGCAGTTCAGCGAAGGCCGTGCCCTGGCCGCGCTGTACCTGGTACGAGACCTGTTGACCCAGCGTGGAGTGTTCAGCGCATGAGCGAATTGTTTCTAGGCCACCCATTCATTGCCCCGGTGATCGAGCTGGCGCGCCAGGCCGGTGAAGTCATCATGCCGTTCTGGCGCGCCAATGTGGCCGTGACGTCCAAGTCCGATAATTCGCCCGTGACGGCGGCGGACCTTGCCGCCCATCATCTGATTCTCGCCGGCCTTACCGCGCTGGACCCGAGCATCCCGGTGCTTTCTGAAGAAGACGCCGATATCGACCAGAGCGTGCGTGCCGGCTGGCAGCGCTGGTGGTTGGTGGACCCGTTGGATGGCACCAAGGAATTCATTTCCGGCAGCGATGAGTTCACTGTCAACATCGCGTTGATCGAACAGGGCCGCGTGGTGTTTGGCGTGGTGTCGATGCCCACCAGCGGCCGTTGCTACTTTGGCGGCGCGGGCCTGGGGGCGTGGCGCTCCGATGTGAACGAAGCGCCCAGGCCGATCCAGGTGCGCCTGGCCCCGGCCGCCGGCGAGGCGTTTACCGTGGTTGCCAGCCGCCGACACAGCAGCCCTGAGCAGGAGCGTTTGCTCCAGGGCTTGAGCGAAGGCTTGGGTGAGTTGAAGCTGGCGAATATCGGCAGCTCGTTGAAGTTTTGCCTGTTGGCCGAAGGCAGTGCCGATTGCTACCCGCGCCTGGCGCCGACCTCCCAGTGGGATACCGCCGCAGCCCAGGGCGTGCTCGAAGGTGCGGGCGGCGAAGTGCTGGAGTTGAGCGGCGAGCCGTTCAGCTATCCGGCGCGGGAATCGTTGCTGAACCCGTTCTTCCTGGCGCTGCCGGCCAAAGCCGCGTGGCGCGAACGCCTGCTCACCCTGGCCCGCGCTTAAGGCCTCCGCAGATCAACATGTGGGAGGGGCGGTGCGACGATTTGACTTGCTCCCACTTTGTTTTGTGGCGCGGCGGCTAGCGGTGCAGGACGTACTGGCCGCTGAAAACCACTGCGCGCTCGTCACTGCCGTCATTCACAATCCACGTTTCCAGGGTCAACCGCGCGCGGCCATAGCGCTTGTACGTCGCCACAAAGCGCTTCCACACTTTCTCCTCCGGCGCCTGGCAGATCACGGTCGCGTCTCGTGTGACCGGCAGCGGGTAACTGATCTGCCCTTCCTGGATCACGATATGCCCGTCTTCGAGAATTTCTTCTTCGCGCAACTGCAAGTGCAGCCAACCCCAACCCGCCAAGACCGCGCCGCAATAGAGGCTGCCGCCGAACATGGTGCTCTTGTGGTTGATATTGGCTTGCAGGGGCAAGTGCAGTTGCAATTGGCCGTGTTGCCAGTCGAGCACCTTGAGGCCCATTTCCCGGGTGAGGGGGATGTCGTGGTGGAGGATAGATTCCAGGTAACGGCTGTCGCGGCTCATGGCGGCCTCTTGGTGGGTAGGGTGGGTCATTCGTCGTCGCTGCTGTGGCTGGCGCTGTCGGCAAAGTTGAGGCCGTGCTTGCGCAGTTTGTCATGCAGGGTCTTGCGCGGTACGCCGAGGGCTTCGGCGAGGCTGCGCAGGGAACTGTGGGGGCGGCTCAGTTCGGCGGCGATCAGGCTTTTTTCGAACTGTTCGACTTGTTCGCTCAGGCCGCCGGGGGTGGAGGTCAGCAGGCCGGCGGAGAGATTGTCCGGGGTGTTGTCCAGCGCCAACTCCAGGCCCAGGGCGAAGCGCTCGGCGGCGTTCTGCAATTCCCGCACATTGCCCGGCCAACTGTGGCGCAGCAGCAGCGCGCGCTGGCCCGGCTGCAATTCGTGCAGCGGCAGGCCATGGCGGCTGCTGGCTTCGTCGGCAAAGTGCTGGAACAGCATCAACGCATCTTCACCGCGCTCACGCAGCGGTGGAATGCGCAACGGCGCGACGTTGAGGCGGTAATACAAGTCGGCGCGGAAGCGGCCCTGGTCGGCGGACTGGCGCAGGTCTTCCTTGGTGGCGGCGATGATGCGGATATCCAGCGGGATCAGTTGATTGCCGCCCAGGCGCTCGACCACGCGCTCCTGCAGCAGGCGCAGCAGCTTGACCTGCACGTCCAGGCTCATGCTTTCGATTTCGTCGAGGAACAATGTGCCGCCGTTGGCGAATTCGAATTTGCCGATGCGGCGTTTTTGCGCGCCGGTAAAGGCGCCCGGCTCGTGGCCGAACAGCTCGCTTTCGACCACCGACTCGGCGAGCGCGCCAGCGTTGATCGCCACGAAAGGCCCGCTGCGCCGACTCGACAAGTCGTGCAGTGCGCGGGCGACCACCTCTTTGCCGGCGCCGGTTTCGCCGAGGATCAATACATCGGCCTTGGTTGCCGCCAGCGCGCCGATCTGCTCGCGCAGGCGCAGCATTTGCGGGGAATGCCCGACCAGGCGCGTGCTCAATTGCTGGCGATCGCTGAGGGCCAGGCGCAGGCTGCGGTTATCCAGCACCAGCCGGCGCAGGGCCAGGGCGCGACGCACGCGGTCGAGCAGGGCGTCGCTGGCGAACGGCTTTTCGAGGAAGTCATACGCACCGGCACGCATGGCCTGCACCGCCAGCGGTACATCGCCGTGGCCGGTGATCAGCAGCACCGGCAGCTCCGGGTCCTGGCCGTGCAGCTCGGCCAGCAGCTCCAGGCCGTCCATGCCAGGCATGCGAATATCGCTGACCACCACGCCCGGCCAATCCCGCGACAGCTGCGCGGTGAGGCCGGTGGCTTCGCCCAGGGGCAGGACTTTCAGCCCGGCCAGGTCCAGGGTCTGGCACAGGGCCTGACGCAAGTGTGGATCGTCGTCGATCAACACCACCTGAATCTGGTTATCGATACTCATACACTGCGGTCCTCGGACGGTTGCAGACTGACGCCCGGCGAGCCGGCACGCAATTTCAAGGTTAACAGCGCGCCGCCTTGCTTGTGGTTGGCAAACAGCAGTTCGCCACCAAAGGCACGCATCAAGGTGTCACAGATCGCCAGGCCCAGCCCGAGGCCCTGGGTGCGGGTCTTGGTGGTATAGAACGGCTCGCTGGCGCGTCCCAGGGCTTCCATGCAAAACCCCGGGCCGTTGTCGCGAATGTACAGGTTGACGCCCTGCTCGGTGGTTTCGGCACTCAGCCAGAGTTTGCGCGGCGGGCCTTTTTCGGTGAGGGCGTCGAGGGCATTGGCCAGCAGGTTGCCCAGCACCTGGCGTAGGCGGGTTTCACCGGCCTCGACCCACAAGGTCGCCTCGGGCAAATCGCGGATCAGCTCGACTTCCATCGCGCGCCGCCGTTTGGCCAGCAACGCCAGCGCGTCGTCCAGTGCCGGTTGCAGGGCGACGCTTTCCGGCGCATGCCGATCGCGGCGGGCGAACGCGCGCAAGTGGGCGATGATCGAGGCCATGCGGCCGGTCAGTTCGCTGATCAGTTTGAGATTGCCGCGCGCGTCGTCGGTTCGCTCATGGTCGAGCAGGATTTCGGCGTTTTCCGCGTAGCTGCGAATCGCCGCCAGGGGCTGATTGAGCTCGTGGCTGATGCTCGCCGACATGGTGCCCAGCGCCGACAGTTTGCCCGCCTGCACCAGGTCGTCCTGGGCGCGCACCAGTTCCTGCTGCGCATGTTCACGCTCCAGCACTTCCTGTTTCAGGCGCCGGTTGAGCCCTTCCAGGTCGCTGGTACGCTCGGCCACGCGCATTTCCAGTTCGCGTCGGGCCTTGGCTTCGAAGGCGATGCGGTCCAGGTAGTGCCGACGGCGCTGCATCATCAGGCCCAGCAGCAACATCAGCACCAACAGCGTGGCGCCGCCCACCGCGACCACGGTGCGTACCGGGCGGTTGATCAACGATTGTGGCGCGAGGATCTCCACGTTCCAGCCGGTTTCGGCGATGGCCGTGGATTGGCGCAGCCAGGCCGTCGGGCTCAAGGCCAGCGGTTGCGGATCGCGGGTCGGGTAGGGCTGGATCGCGATGATCGCCTGGTGCTCTTCGTCCGTCAGTGGCCGGGTGGCGCGGAACCGCCATTGCGGGCGCGAGGTCAGGATCACGACGCCGTTGTGGTCGGTGACCAGCAGTTGCTCGGGGGTGTTGCCCCATAGGCTTTCGGTGTGGTCCAGGTCGACCTTGACCACCAGCACACCGATGACTTTCTCGCCATCGCGCACCGCGGCGGCGAAGAAGTAGCCGCGTTTGGCCGAGGTGGTGCCCAAGCCGAAGAACCGGCCCAGGCGTCCGGCCATGGCTTCGCTGAAATACGGGCGGAACGAGAAATTGCGCCCGACGAAGCTGTCTTGCTTGTCCCAGTTGGACGCAGCGAGGGTCTTGCCGGTGGTGTCCATCAGGTACATCACTTCGACCCCGGCCTGGGCGGCGACGTCCTTGAGCAACAGGTTGGCGTTGGCCAGGTTGGTACTGACCTGCGGTGCCGCCAGCGCGGTGCGCAGGGCTGGCAAGTCGCCGAGGATCTGCGGCAGCACTTCATAGCGGTGCAGGGTGCCCAGCAGGTTGGCGACGTACAGGTCGAGGGTCTGGCGGTTCTGCCCGGCCAGTTCGCTGCGGTAGTAGCGCTCGGCCAGGTGCTCCAGCGGCCACAGCAGCGGCGCCAGGCACAGCGCCAACAGGGCGAGGCTGCGCCAGCGGGGTCTTCGCGGGAGGGGTGGGGTCATGGGAGTCATGCGCCTGAGGGTACAGGCGCATTATGCCTAGTGCTGCTGTGCAAGACACTCGCGCAATGCGTCTTGCCACTGTGGCTGGCTGACCTGCCACTGCTGTTGCAGGCGGCTGCAATCGAGGCGCGAGTTCAGTGGGCGCCTGGCTGGCGTCGGGTAGGCGCTGGACGGGATCGCTTCCAGGTCGGCGCAGGGTTTGCCTGTGGCGCGCAGGTGCTCGCCAATCGCCTGGGCGAAGCCGAACCACGACGTTTCGCCTTGGGCGGTCAGGTGATAGACACCCCAGTCGCCCGCTTGCCCGGCCTGCCAGCGCTCGATCAACGCGCGGGTGCTGTTGGCGATGGTGCCGGCCCAGGTCGGCGCGCCGATCTGGTCGGCGACGATCCGCATCTGCGGTTTTTCTTGCAGCAGACGCTGCATGGTCAACAGGAAGTTCTTGCCGTGAAGGGAGTAAACCCAACTGGTGCGCAGGATCAGGTATTCGCCCCCGACTGCCACGATCGCCTGCTCACCGGCGAGCTTGCTCTGGCCGTAGACGCCCAGCGGGTTGGGTGTGTCGGCTTCGGTGTAGGGCGCAGGTTTACTGCCGTCGAACACGTAGTCGGTGGAGTAATGGATCAGCGGCACGCCCAAGGCCTTGGCTTCTTCGGCGAGAACGCCGGGCGCGGTGGCATTGATCGCGAAGGCCGCGTCCGGCTCGCTTTCGGCCTGATCGACCGCGGTGTGGGCCGCGGCGTTGATGATCAGGTCGGGGCGATGGGCGCGCACTTGTTGGCGGATCTGGTCGACGTGAGCCAGGTCCAGCCTGTCGCGGCCCAGCACGATGAGTTCGCCCAGGCCCAGGAGCCGTTGTTGCAGCTCTTGGGAGAGTTGGCCGTGTTGGCCGGTGATCAGGATCTTCATGGGAACAGGTCGGCTTCCATCAGCAGTTTGCCGGCCTGGTCCTTGGAGGACAGTTGCGGCGGTTCGGTCAGTTCCCAGTCGATGGCCAGCGTAGGGTCATTCCAGAGGATGCTACGCTCGGCGCTCGGTTGGTAGTAGTCGGTGGTCTTGTAGAGGAATTCTGCGTAGTCGCTCAACACCACGAAACCATGGGCGAAGCCTTCCGGCACCCACAGTTGGCGGTTGTTCTGTGCCGACAGGCGCACGCCGACCCATTGACCGAAGTTCGGCGAGCTGCGACGAATGTCGACGGCTACGTCGAGTACTTCGCCGGCAATGACACGCACCAGTTTGCCCTGGGTATGTTCAAGCTGATAGTGCAGACCCCGCAGCACGCCTTTTTGCGAGCGTGAGTGGTTGTCCTGCACGAAGTCGCGCTGCAGCCCGGTGGCCGCTTCAAAGGCACGGGCATTGAAGCTTTCGTAGAAAAAACCGCGCTCATCACCAAACACTTTCGGTTCGAGGATCAGTACGCCGGGCAGTGAGGTTTGCACTACATTCACGGGTGTTCTCCGGCCAGCGAGTACAGGTATTGGCCATAACCGGTCTTGCCGAAGTACTTGGCGCGTTCCAGCAGATGGTCACGATCGATCCAGCCATTCTCGTAAGCGATCTCTTCAAGGCAGGCAACTTTCAGCCCTTGGCGGTGCTCGATGGTCTGCACATAGGTCGAGGCTTCGAGCAGGCTGTCGTGGGTGCCGGTGTCGAGCCAGGCAAAGCCACGTCCAAAACGCTCCACATGCAAGTCGCCGCGCTTGAGGTAAGCGTTGTTCACGTCGGTGATCTCCAGTTCGCCACGGGGCGAGGGCTTGACCGCCTTGGCGATCTTGATCACGTCGTTATCGTAGAAATACAGGCCGGTGACGGCATAGGGCGACTTGGGCTTGGCTGGTTTTTCTTCGATGGACAGGGCGCGGCCTTCCTTGTCGAAGTCGATCACCCCAAAACGCTCCGGGTCCTTGACCCAGTAGCCGAATACTGTCGCCCCGGACGGGCGCTCGGCCGCGGTGCGCAGTTGATCACCGAAGTGTTGGCCATGGAAAATATTGTCGCCCAGGATCAGGCACACCGGATCGTCGCCGATGAATGCTTCGCCAATGATGAAGGCTTGAGCCAAACCATCCGGCGACGGCTGCTCCGCATAGCTGAAACGCACGCCGAACTGGCTGCCATCCCCCAGCAGATTGCGGTATTGCGGCAAGTCCACCGGCGTGGAGATCACCAGGATGTCCTTGATTCCCGCGAGCATCAGCACCGAGATCGGGTAGTAGATCATCGGCTTGTCATACACCGGCAACAGTTGCTTGGACACGCCCAGGGTGATGGGGTGCAAACGGGTGCCGGAGCCGCCGGCCAATACGATTCCCTTTGTCATGCAATCAGATCCTTCATGTCGGTATTGCCCAATCGTTCGCCCTGATAACTGCCGTCCTGGACCCTGCGGCACCATTCCAGGTTATCGAGGTACCACTGCACGGTTTTGCGCAGCCCGGTTTCAAAGGTTTCTTGCGGCACCCAGCCCAACTCGCGTTCGATCTTGCTGGCGTCGATGGCGTAGCGCTGGTCGTGGCCGGGGCGGTCCTTGACGAAGGTGATCAGGTCGGCAAAGTGCGCGACACCGGCCGGGTGTTGCGGCGCCAGCTCTTCCAGCAGGGCGCAGATGCTGCGTACCACGTCGATATTCTTCTGCTCGTTGTGGCCGCCGATGTTGTAGGTCTCGCCGACCACGCCTTCGGTCACCACCTTGAGCAACGCACGGGCGTGGTCTTCGACGAACAGCCAGTCGCGGACCTGCAAGCCGTCGCCATAGACTGGCAACGGCTTGCCAGCGAGGGCGTTGAGGATCACCAGGGGGATCAGCTTCTCGGGGAAATGAAACGGCCCGTAGTTGTTCGAGCAGTTGGTCAGCAATACCGGCAGGCCATACGTGCGCTGCCAGGCGCGAACCAGGTGGTCGGACGCGGCCTTGCTGGCCGAGTAGGGCGAGCTGGGGGCGTAGGGCGTGGTTTCAGTGAACAGATCGTCCACGCCGTGCAGGTCGCCGTACACCTCGTCGGTGGAGATGTGGTGGAAGCGGAACGCGCTCCTGGCCGGCTCTGCGAGCGTTTGCCAATACGCGCGGGCAGCTTCCAGCAGGCTGTAGGTGCCGACAATGTTGGTCTGGATAAAATCCGACGGGCCGTCGATGGAACGGTCCACGTGGGACTCGGCCGCCAGGTGCATGATCGCCTGGGGCTCGAAGCGCGCGAGCACGGCGCTGACGGTGGCCTGGTCGACGATATCGGCCTGGACGAACTCATAGCGGCTGTTGGACGCGATGCTGGTCAGCGACTCCAGGTTGCCGGCGTAGGTCAGTTTGTCCAGGTTGAGCACTTCGTGCTCGGTGTGTTGAATCAGGTGGCGGATCAGGGCAGAGCCGATGAAACCGGCACCACCGGTGATAAGAATACGCATGTCGGGGGGCCTTTTCCTTAGACGGACATTTAGCGAATGGGGCATAGCTTGAGTTGTGACGCGGATCTGTGCAAGCGCGGCACGTTGGGGGGTTGCTTAACCCCCATCAACAATGGCGATATAGGCGCCTGATAAAAACAGAGGTCTTCATCATGTTGCTTGCCACGTTGATCCATCGCACCAGCCTGCCTTGCCCGCAAGTGGGGCCCGATCAGGCTGCACACTTGCTTGAGCGGCATTATGGCCTTGGCGGCACATTGCAATCACTTGGCAGCCAACAAGACCTCAACTACAGCGTCGACACCCACCATGGCCGCTTTGTTCTGAAAATCTGCCTGGGCGACTACGCCGCCGTCGAATTGCACGCCCAGCACGCCGCGCTCCACGCCTTGCAGGCGCAGGACGGGTTGCGCGTCCCCCGAGTCATCAAGGCCCTGACCGGTGAGGACCTGCTGACCGTGACCGTCGACGGGCAAACCCTGCACCTGCGGCTGTTGGATTACATCGACGGCCAGCCCTTGACCCACCTGCCTCACGTGGGCCGCGAGGTCATCGCAGGCTTCGGTGACTTGTGCGGGCGGATGAGCCAGGCGCTGGCCGATTTTGCGCATCCGGGCCTGGAGCGGACCCTGCAATGGGACCCCCGCCACGCGCAGGAACTGATCAGCCACCTGCTGGCGACCCTGCCAGACCTGCCCCACCGCGCGGCATTGGAGCAAGTCGCCGAGCAGGTCGGTGAGCGCATTCGGCCCCTGGCGGATCACTTGCCGTGGCAAGCGGTACACATGGACATTACCGATGACAATGTGGTCTGGCAGCGCGATGCCCTGCGTCATTGGCAGATCCAGGGGGTGATCGATTTTGGCGATCTGGTACACACCTGGCGCATCGCCGACCTGTCGGTGACCTGCGCCGCCCTGTTGCACCATGCCCAGGGCGATCCCTTTGCCATTTTGCCGGCAATCCAGGCCTGTCACGCCGTTACGCCGTTGCAGCGCGAAGAACTGCAGGCGCTATGGCCGCTGATCGTCGCCCGTGCGGCGGTGCTGGTGCTCAGCAGCGAACAGCAGCAACGCCTGGACCCCGATAACGACTACCTGTTGAAAAACGCCGAGCATGAGTGGGAAATTTTCCAGGTTGCAACGTCGGTGCCGTTTGAATTGATGGAGGCGGCGATCCTGCTCTGTGTCGGGCAGACGCTGCCACCGATCGCCAGCGAGGGGTTCGCGCCGCTCTTGCCGGGGCTGGTGGGACGCGAGTTCGCGCTGATCGACCTGGGAGTGCTCAGCCCACACTTCGAAGCGGGCAATTGGGAGCAGCCGGGGATTGACCGGCGCTTACTGGACGAGGCTGCGGCGGTTCACGGGTTGGCCGCCAGTCGCTACGGCCAATACCGTTTGTCGCGCACCTGCCCGGACAGCGCCACCGAGCCGCAGACGTTCCCGCTGCATGTCGAGTTGCACCTGCCCCACGGTACAGCGGTGGAGGCGCCCTTCGCTGGGGTGCTGCGTGTCGGTGCCGATGGCTTGCTGTGCGTGCAGGATGGTCCGTTGAGCCTGCGCTTGTGGGGCGTAAGCACCTCGTTGAGCGCGGGAGCGGCGGTGGTGGAAGGGCAAATACTGGGCGAGGTCCATGCCCCCCTGACCGTGCAATGGTGCCGCGCTGACGTTGAGCCACCGCTGTTCTGCACGCCGAGCCGGGCGTCGGCGTGGCAAGCGCTATGCCCGTCACCCTCGGCGCTGCTGGGGCTGGCCTGCGATGCCGAACCCGAGCTCGACCCCCAAGCCCTGCTGGCGCGACGCGACGCCAGCTTCGCGCGCTCGCAGAAGCACTATTACGTCGATCCGCCGCGCATCGAACGAGGCTGGCGCAACCATCTGATCGACATGCAGGGGCGCTCCTATCTGGACATGCTCAACAACGTCGCCGTGCTCGGCCATGGTCACCCCCGCATGGCAGCGGTGGCAGCGCGGCAGTGGTCGCTGCTCAACACCAACTCGCGCTTTCACTATGCGGCGATTGCCGAATTCTCCGAGCGCTTGCTGGCGCTGGCGCCGGACGGCATGGACCGGGTCTTCCTGGTCAATAGCGGCACCGAGGCCAATGACCTGGCCATCCGCCTGGCCTGGGCCTACAGCGGCGGGCGCGACATGCTCAGTGTGCTGGAGGCCTACCACGGTTGGTCGGTGGCGGCGGATGCGGTGTCCACGTCGATTGCCGACAACCCCAAGGCCCTGAGCAGTCGTCCGGACTGGGTCCACCCGGTGACCGCGCCCAATACCTATCGCGGCGAGTTCCGCGGGCAGGACAGCGCGCCGGATTACGTGCGAAGTGTGGAACACAACCTGGCGAAAATCGCCGCTAGCCAGCGCCAACTGGCCGGCTTCATCTGTGAGCCGGTGTATGGCAATGCCGGGGGCATCTCCCTGCCGCCGGGCTATTTGCAGCAGGTGTATGCGTTGGTGCGCGCCCAAGGTGGCGTGTGCATCGCCGATGAGGTTCAGGTGGGTTATGGCCGCATGGGGCATTTCTTCTGGGGCTTTGAAGAGCAGGGCGTGGTGCCCGATATCATTACCATGGCCAAGGGCATGGGCAACGGTCAGCCGTTGGGGGCGGTGATCACCCGTCGCGAGATTGCCGAGGCGCTGGAGGCCGAGGGGTATTTCTTCTCGTCTTCGGGGGGCAGCCCGGTCAGTTGCCGGATCGGCATGGCGGTGCTGGATGTGATGGAGGAAGAAAAGCTCTGGGAAAACGCCCAAGTGGTCGGCGCGCATTTCAAGACGCGGCTGGAAGCCCTGATCGACCGTCACCCGTTGGTCGGCGCGGTTCATGGGTCCGGCTTCTATCTGGGCCTGGAGCTGGTGCGCGACCGGCATACCCTGGAACCCGCCACCGAAGAGACCACACTGCTGTGCGACCGCTTGCGTGAGCTGGGGATTTTCATGCAGCCGACCGGTGATTACCTGAATATTCTCAAGATCAAGCCGCCGATGGTCACCTCCAGACGCAGTGTGGATTTCTTTGTCGACATGCTGTCGAAGGTGCTGGATGAACAGCTATAAATAATCGATTGTTATCGGTTAAATGCTGTCATATTTATCGGCTATATTGTTTTTATGCTTTTAAGGCCGATTTTTATCGGTTATAAAGTCGGCCTTCACCCTTTCGGAGCCCTGATCGCCATGACCACCCTGCACAGCACACCTCGCGCCGATGGCTTTCATATGCCTGCCGAATGGGCGCCACAGACCCAGGCCTGGATGATCTGGCCCGAGCGCCCGGACAACTGGCGCCTGGGTGGCAAGCCGGCGCAGGCCGCGCACGTGGCGGTGGCCAAGGCTATCGCGCGTTTCGAGCCGGTCACCGTGGCGGTTTCCGCCGGCCAGTACGAAAACGCCCGTGCCCGCCTCGACGTGCCCAATATCCGCGTGGTGGAAATGTCCAGCGACGACGCCTGGGTGCGCGACACCGGCCCGACTTTCGTGATCGACAACCGTGGCGAAGTGCGCGGCGTAAACTGGGATTTCAACGCCTGGGGCGGTTTTGACGGCGGTCTGTATGCGCCGTGGAACCGTGACGCGCAGGTCGGCGGCAAGATCCTCGAGATCGAGCGTGCGCCGCGCTACCGCACCGAAGGGTTTGTGCTGGAAGGCGGCTCGATTCATGTCGACGGCGAAGGCACCCTGATCACCACCGAAGAATGCCTGCTCAACCGCAATCGCAACCCGCATCTCGACCGTGCAGCCATCGAGGCGGTGCTGAGCGCCAACCTGGCTGTGGATAAGATCATCTGGTTGCCAGACGGCCTGTTCAACGACGAAACCGACGGCCATGTGGATAACTTCTGCTGCTATGTACGCCCGGGCGAAGTGCTGCTGGCTTGGACCGACGACCCGCAAGACCCGAACTACTCACGCTGCCACGCCGCCATGGACGTGCTGCAAAGCAGCACCGATGCCCGGGGCCGCTCGTTCACAGTGCATAAAATGCCGATTCCGGGGCCGCTTTATGCCACCGAAGCAGAGTGCGCGGGTGTGGACCCGATGGACGGCAGCCAGGAGCGCAACCCTTCCGTGCGTCTGGCCGGTTCCTACGTCAACTTCCTGATCGTCAACGGCGGCATCATCGCGCCGAGCTTCGACGACCCGCTGGACAACCGGGCCCGTGAAATCCTGCAGAACCTGTTCCCGCAGCACGAAGTGGTGATGGTGCCGGGCCGCGAACTGTTACTGGGTGGGGGCAATATCCATTGCCTGACCCAACAACAGCCTGCCCCGCAGAAAAATTGAGTGCGGTTGTAACAACGTCGGAGCGACGACCGAGCGCCACTCGGTTCTAGCGTTCACAGCAAGCCCGCGGCCCCGTAAGGCCGTGGGCTTTTTTGTGTCCAACTGCCTATAAATACTGCACATTGGCATAGCTCTTGTATTGGTATTGTCACAGTGGCCCACGGTGATGACTGCGCAGTTCTGTCATAAACCTTGAGTAAGTTAGCCGCTCATGCAGTAGGAGAGAGCGCTGAAATGAATGTCGATATCAACTTGATGCACACGCGCACGTTCCACCCCGTGCGAGTCAACAGTGACGAAATCCATGCGCTGGCGCTCTGGTTGAAGGCACATGGCTCACGGCAGGTCAGGCAGCCGCCTGATTTATTCAGTGTGATGAGTGAGCGCTACCCGGCAGGCTTGTTCAGCGACGAAGAAATGCACGCATTGTGCGAATTGATGAATAACTGAGAACTCGCCGATCAACCATCGGCGAGGGAACATGTTCGCTATTGCGGTGTGCCCTTCACTGAATAAGTGATTGAGCTATACCTGTCGCGAGCAGGCTCTCATTTAAAGTCGGTTCAGTCTCAGAAACGGCAGGTTCCCCTCACCATGATGTGACGACAGATCTTCGGGCTGAATCTGCGTCACATGGTTCGCTTAAGCGCATAAGACCTTACTTGAGAATAATGACAATTATTTGCATTTGGGTGCATGCCTGTTCCCACGCGTTCGACTTATAAAATATGTTAGTGAGTCCGTATTTTTTCTGTATGGATAAGACTTCCAGGCGATGGCCAAAGCGCTGTAGGCCGTGGCTTAGAATTTTTTTGCCTAAATACAGACGATTCGCGAAATTGACACATAGTTCAACGCGAGACTAGCATTGCGTCCAACGCCTGTGGCTAACAGCCATGACTTAACCAATAAGAAAAGGCCCGCGGCAGTTCAGTCGTCCGCGGGCTTTGTTTTTTTCGGAAAAAGTCGACACCAAAACAGCAATATGGAGCCTGGTGTCATAGCGCGTACTCAACCAGTAATAAGGAATATAAGAAATGTTGAAACAACGGATGAGTCTGATCGCTCTGGGGATTTTGAGCGCATCGACAGCCATGGCAAACGACCAGGAGCAATCCAAGGGTTTCGTTGAAGACAGCCACCTGAACATCGCCGCACGTAACGCTTACATCAGCCGTGACTACAAGAACGGCAAGCAAGACAAAGCCGAATGGGGCCAAGGCTTCATCGGCAAGTTCGAGTCCGGTTTCACCCAAGGCACCGTCGGTGTCGGTGTGGACGTGATTGGCCAATACGCCATTCGCCTGGACGGCGGTAAAGGCCGCAGCGGCGCGGGCGGTATCGACTTCTTCAAGCAAGGCGACAGCGGCTCTGCCGCCAACGACCTGGCCAAAGGCGGCGCGGCGGTGAAGTTCCGCCTGTCCAACACTGTGCTCAAGTACGGCGACCAGTTCCCGAACGTGCCCGTGCTGGCTTACGACAACTCTCGTCTGTTGTCGGAAACCTACACCGGTACCTCGATCGTTTCCAAAGAGATCGAAGGTCTGCAACTGGACGCGGGTCACTTCACCAAGGAAGCGCGTAAGAGCGCTGAAGGTACCGACAGCGGCCGTCTGAAAAGCATCGATTACATCGGTGGTAGCTACAAATTCACCGAAAGCCTGTCGGCAGCGCTGTACGCCTCCGACATGCAGGACGTGCTGAAGAAGCAATACGTCAACGTCAACTACGTACTGGCCCTGCCGGAAAAGCAGTCGCTGACGTTTGACTTCAACGGCTACAAGACCAAGCTGGATCGCAGCTTCGCCCTGGAAAACCAAGGTGATGCAGACGCGCGCGACAACAAAATCTGGAGCCTGGGCGCCACGTGGGCTGTTGGTCCGCACAGCTTCACCGTCGCTCACCAGCGCAGCACCGGCGACACCGGCTACCTGTACGGCGGCTACCGCAACGATGGCGGCATCGGCGACGGCGGCAACACCATCCTGCTGGCCAACTCCTACTGGTCCGACTTCAACGGCAAGGACGAGCGTTCGTGGCAAGCGGCCTACGGCATCGACTTCGCTACCTTCGGTGTACCTGGCTTGACCTACAACGTGGCTTACGTGCGCGGTACCAACATCGACGACGGCAGTGGCCGTGGCGATGGCACCGAGCGTGAAATCTTTAACCAGTTCAAGTACATCGTCCAGAGCGGCCCAGCCAAAGACCTGAGCCTGCGTGCTCGTGCCTCGTGGTTGCGCGTTTCCAACAACGCTGACAAGTACAACGTAGGCGGTAACGAATTCCGCCTGTTCGCCGACTACCCGATCAACGTTTTCTAATTGATCCGGCGTCGCGCCTGATTGCAGGCGATAAAAAACCCCGACTGGTTCGGGGTTTTTTTATGTCGCGGGTTCAGTCCTGCCGGTTTTGCAGAATCTTGCGGGCGAGGGATGCGTTGACGTAGTCGGTCATCAGCGTCAGGCCTTCATAGGGTTCGATCCTCTTGTTGTCGATGCACAACTGCGCCATCTGCAACAGCACCTCGCCATCGCCACCACCTGGCTTACCAGCACGTAGGGCAACAACCGGCTGCCCAGGGAAAATACCTGCAGCAACTGTTCTCGCGACTGTTGCGCGCGCCGCCCCGCCCATTGCGTACCGGCCAGCGCGACCACGCCGATCAGCACGTTGACATAGGCTTGGGCTTGCTCGGGAACCCGCGCGCCCTCGGTGGCGCGCTGCAATTGCCATGTTCCAACGCCGGCCAGCAGCAAGGGAAAAATGATCAGCAGGAAAAGCAGTTTTATGGCGTTCATGGGAGTCCGTTCGCAACGCAGAAAGCGAACGTTTATACCGAAGAACAGGTGGGGTGGGCGAGAGGAGCGGTCTTCCCGGGCGTTAGGAAAAAGCGCCGCGGGAAGGAGGAGGGCTCTGTAGGCTAAATCGTCAGCCTCAGGCTTTAGCTGGCGCCAGTTTCTTGCAGTTTGCCTTGCGGGTCGGGTATTGCTCGCACTTGCGCAGCACGGTTTGCACCTGCTGCGCGTTCTGCAGTTGCTGGTTGGCCAGCAACTTCTCGGTGATGAACAGCTCTTCCGAGCCCAGGTTGCGTTCGGCCTTGTCGATCATCGCCAGTGCCGATTGCCCGTCGCCGCGCTTGAGGTGGTAGCTGATCATCAGGTCATAGGTCGACGGGCCGGCCAGGCTCCAGTCCTTGATGGCCTGCAACTCTTTCAAGGCTTCGCCGCTGTTGCCCTGGGCCAGGCGCACGGTATACGCCGTGCGCCGGATGCTTGGCTGGTCCTTGACCGGCGAGGCCAGGGCCTTGCGGATAAACCCGTCGGCCGCAGGCAGCTTGTTTTTCTCCAGGGCGTCGTTGGCGAAGTAGGCGTCCTTGTAGCCCTGCATGGCCTTGGCCACTTGTGGCGTACTTTTGATCTTCGCCCAGCTCTCGGGGTTGATGCGCGCGCGGCGCTCCTGGCGGTACTCGCGCTGCAGGTACTGGCGCAACTCGGTGTCGCGATCCATCGCCGACATGTGGGAGCGATTGAAATACTGGGTGGTCGCGGAAATGCTGGTGGTCAGCCCATCTTTGACCAGCACGTCCAGCTCCTGGGTGAAGCGGTTGAGATTGAACTGCTGCAGCGAATCCTGCATGGCGTTCTTGCGCGCGGTCAGGAAGCCGCTGAGCAACGGTTTCTGTTTGCCCTGGAAGTCGTTGAGGCGCTCCAGGCTATGGGTGGCGGCACGGGGCGCGTAACCGGCGCGGATCATCAAGTCGGTGCCGAGCAGGTCGGCCTGGTCTTCCTGGGTGCGGCCCCACGCGGTGCTCCACACATGGTCGGAAAACGTGTTGGCCAACGTGGTGTAGAGCACGGTGTTGCCGATGGTTTTCTGGGTGCCGGCGGGGTCTTTGCTGAACAGCTTCATCGTGCCGGAACTGCGGTCCACGCCGGTATCGGCGGCCATGGTGGCCAAGGCCACGGTGGAGGCCACTGTGGTGAACATCTCTTTCTGCTGCTGGAAGGCCGCCATGCGGTCATGGTGATGCAGCAGAACGTGGCTCATTTCGTGGCCGAGCATTGCAGCGATTTCATCTTCGCTGCCGACGTTGTCCAGCATGCCCAGCGGCACGAACACATTGCCGTAAGGGTCCGCCGAGGGCCCGAAGCTGTAGCTGTCGGTGATTTTCACCTGCAAGGCCGGCAACTCCCCCGGCCAACCTTTGGACAGGCGCGTGACAATCCCCTGCAGATACACCTGCAGCATCGGGATATCCACCAGGTTCTGCTGGCGTGCTTCGGCCGCCGGTAAGGCGCGCCCGTCATAGCTCAAGCGCTGCTGGCTCTGGCGTTGCGGGTCGAGCTTGTAGTACTGGCGCACGTCGGTGTTATCCACGTAGTGGCCCTGGACCCTGGATTGGGTCGACGGACCCACCAGGTTCAGGAACGCCTGGTCGGCGCCCTTCAATGTCGCGCAACCACTGAGTACCGTGCTGGCCAGTAAGCTGGCTGCCAATAGAGATCCCTTCACCGCACCGCTCCTTTTATTGATTGCAGCCCGCACCAAAACCGATGGTGGAGTTGTTGCGGCTGTCTTTGGTCTGGCTCTTGGTCAGGCCCTGGCAGGGCAGGTCGACCACATTGAGTGGCGGTTCGATGCGCAGGTCCATGGTGTCCAGCCAGACCTTCTGACCCGCCAGCTCAACCTGCACCAGATCCAGCGCCTTGTTGTACTGCAACACGGGGACGGGTTGAGTCGGCGCGTCTTTTTTCGGCAGCTCGCGCTGTTGTTTACCCTGCTCATCCAGCACCGCCACCGGGTCGGCCAGAAACGCCTTGATGCTGTGGGTTTCCGCCCAGGCACCCTGGGTGAAGAGTGCAACGAGCACGACGATCAGACTTCTGTTCATCCTTGGATTCCTTGAGTCAAATGACAAAGCGACGCGCTCAACGATCGCGATCGAAGAAGGCTTCGATCCGTTCGCTGAACAGCACCAACGACAGCAAAACAATGCCCAACACGTTCACCGGCGTGATGTGGCTGACGCTCAGCAGCACACTCACCGAGACGAGCACCGACATCACCAGCAGCCATGACGGGCACGGCGAAGAAAAAAACCAGATTTCCTGGCGCCGCCACCGGCTCCAGGTGCGCTGACCCGCCAGCCGCCGCGCGTGCAGCGCCTTGAGCACGGCAATCAACGCCAGCAGGCCCAGTTCTAGCAGGTCCAGCCAATTAAAGGGCAGGCCAGGGAAATTGGCAGGCTCATGGTCATAGTCCATGCCCGCATTGATCAGGTTGTCGAGGGCCATGGCATGCAGATAAACGCCAGGTAGCTGGCCGTGTACCGGCGACTCCACCAGATCACCCGTCGAGGTGATATTGGCCCCGACCAGGACCAGACGGTCGCGCAGCAACTCGGCGACCAGGGCTTGGTCGTCCGGGTCGCTGACTTCCAGGTCGCTCGCCGCCAACGTCAGCGTATAAGGGCAGCGTGCCTGCTCCGAGCCATCGAGTTTCCAGAACACCGCCTGAAGCAACTGCGCCAGGCCATCCAGCAAAAAATGCCGCGCCGGTGCGCAGTGGCGCACGTCGGCGATCCGCGCCTGCTCCGGTGCCAGCTTCAGCCCCCATTGCACCGCGATCGGTTGCCGGCGTGCGGCGTTTTGGGCGTCAACCGGCGGCGACGGGCAGGCCTGTGTCCCACAGAATGCGCGGTACAGCGCCAGGGCCGGTGTTTCCATCAGGCCTATGGGCGTATTCACCGCCAGCGGGTACTTGTCATCGACTCCATCCCATGCCACCAGGCCCGGGCGGCTGACCTCGACAAACGGTGCCAGCGTATTGGCCTGGCCTGCCTCACCCCGCTCCACCCCGGTATTGGCCAGCCACAACGGAATGCCCTGGCGTTGATAGCGCTCGAACACATTCGCCAATAACTGACTGCCCCGTGCCGGGTCGCCGAAAGAGTGGTCATGGCTGTAGAGCAAGTCGACAAACACCGCCTTGGGTTTGAACGCCAGCAAGCGCTTGAACAACTTGCTCTGCTCGCCATAGGGCATCGGCCAGGAGGTGGCGTTGCGCATCAGGTACGCGTCATCGATCAACACCACCGCCACCCGCTGCTGCCCTTCATGGGCGTAGTGGCTGGCGAACATCCGGTTGAGCCACTGCGCCGACGCCTTGTCGCTGGAACTGGCCAGGCCGAAAGGATCGAGGATCGCCAGCAGCACGATGAGGGCCGCCAGCCAATAGCGGCGGTATTTGAACAGCGGGGGGGGCGACAACATCCATGTCTCGATAAAAGGCAGCAGCAAGACAGGGTTTTTAACGTGGTGGGGAGGGGGTGTCAATTGGAAAGGTGGCGAAATGCCATATTCTGTGTGTGAATTGCCGGCGCAACCTGAAACATCGTGAGCAGGCACAAACAAAAAGGCTCATCTTTCGGCGACCCTTTCCCGTTACTGCTCAAGCATCAAGCTACGCCAAATGATTATCGGCGCTTCCACAGGTACGACTTGCGGTTGCAACGGCGCCTGTGTGTGCGGTGGCGGTTCCTCTGGTTCAGGCGCTGGGGGCTGATACTTGGCGGCGTGCGCGTTATCGACTGACATATTGTTGGAGTGCGCTTATTGGAGAGTGATGATGACTTTGCCTTTTGACCTGCCCTGCTCGACGTAGCGCAACGCCTCTGCCGTCGATTCAAAAGGGAAGGAACGATCGATGACCGGTTTGATGACGCCAGCTTCGATAAGCGAGCTGATTTTTTGCAGTTGTACGCCGCTGGCCCGCATAAACAGAAATGCATAGTTCACCCCGTGCTTGCGGGCTTTTCTACGAATACCGTTGCTCAGCAGGCGCATGACTTGTCGCAGCATCCAGGACAAGCCTTGCGCTTGGGCAAAGGCGGCCGTCGGTGGCCCGGAGAGGGAGATGAGCTGTCCACCGGGTTTGAGAACCTCCACCGATTTCATCAGCACATCCTTGCCCTGGCTGTTCAATACCACGTCGAAATCGTGTAATTCGCTCGCAAAGTCATGCTTCTTGTAGTCGATGACCACATCCGCCCCGAGCGCCTTCACCCATTCGACATTCGCCGTGCTGGTGGTGGTCGCAACAAAAGCGCCGAGGTGTTTGGCGAGCTGGATGGCAAACGTGCCGACACCGCCGGAGCCGGCATGAATCAACACCTTCTGGCCTTTTTTCAGCTGGGCGGTCTCAACCAGCGCCTGCCAGGCCGTCAAGGCGGCCAAGGGGACGGACGCCGCTTCGGCCATGTCCAGGTTCGAGGGTTTCAGCGCGAGTGCGTTTTCGTTCACGGCGATCAGTTCGGCAAACGTGCCAATGCGATCCTCGGGAGGGCGTGCATAGACTTCGTCTCCCGGGTTGAACCGCGTCACCGCCGAACCTGTGCGAACGACCACCCCCGCCAGGTCGTTGCCCAAGACCAATGGAAATGTATAAGGCAGGATCAGTTTGAATTCGCCGGTTCTGATCTTCGAGTCCAACGGGTTCACGCTCGTTGCATGTACCTGGATCAGAACGTCATGCACACCGACCGCAGGGTCGGGCACTTCGCCAAGCAGTCCGTTCTGCTTGCCGTAGCGGTCGATAAAAAATGCCTTCATGTTGCAACGCTCTTGTCGGTGGAATGAGAACGGGGCGCGGCCCCGGCAACGTTGATGCGATGAGACGTTCAGGCGTCGAGGAACGCCAAGGCCTTGCTCACGAAATCGCCAGGGTGCTGGAAAATGCTGCCATGCCCGGCGTCCGGGTAAATGACCAGTTGCGCGTCAGGGATTCGCTTTGCCAGCTCAAGCGAGTTGACCGTGGGCACCATGATGTCGTTGTCGCCGTTGGCGATCAGCGTCGGCATCTGCAAGCGCCCGAGGTCTTGCGGCGCCTGCCTGCCCCACGCAGTAATGGCTTTTAATTGCCGAAAAAACGCACGGGGTGTCGGGCCTTTGTCCCGGTCTTGCTGGCGTTCTTTCAGCCGTTGCAAATACTCGGCCGCGGCGCGTTGTCCGTTGGCCGTGCCGGTAAAGAATAGGTAGAACTTGGGATCGCGTAGGGTCAGCAGACCCTTGAGCATCAACGGCCAGGTCACCGAGCCGACGTTGTCGATGCCTGTGCCGCCGGCCGGTCCGGTTCCGGTGAGGATCAGCCGGCGCACGCGTTCGGGGGCTTTCAGGGCGATGTCTTGAGCGACGAAGCCGCCGAGTGAAAAGCCGAGCAGGTCCACCTTGTCCAAACCCAACGCACGGATAAAACCGATGCCATCGTCAGCCATTTCACCGACGGTCAACGGCGCGGCGCCACCCGAGCCACCGATACCACGGTAATCGGTGGTGATGACACGCCGGTTTTTCGCCAGACCGTCAATGATCCTGGGGTCAAAGTTATCCAGCACTGCCCCCCAATGGTTGAACATGACCAGCGGGACCTGCGTTCTGGGGCCCAGATCGCGGTAGGCAAAAGGTATCCCGCCCACCAGAACCGACTGGTTCGCCGCGTGGATAAATGACGACGGCGAACCGGGATGATTGCTGCTAGCCAAAAGAGTCATGTTTATTCCGTGCGATTGTGGAGCGAGGCCGACCTGCTCGACAGGGTTCAGACTTCAGTCAAATAACGCGGCGCCACGACGGACTGTCTGATCTGCGACAAAAGACCCTGACGTGCGGTTTGCAGGGCATCCCAGCGCTCGCCTTCTTGCAGCGGCGGAATGGTCACCGGTTCGCGGCGATCGAAGCCGACCAGTGCGGCATCGACCAGGTCAGCCACTTCCATGACTTCGCTCAAGGTGTTGATGTCGATACCGGCGCGATCCCAGATCTCCGTGCGGGTGGCCGCGGGCAATACGGCCTGCACATAAACACCCTGAGGCGAAAGCTCCAGGCTCAGGCCTTGGGAAAGGAACAGCACAAACGCCTTGGTCGCCCCATAGACCGACATACCAAACTCAGGCGCCAGGCCCACCACCGAACCGATGTTGATGATCGCGCCTGCACCGGCTTTGGCCAGGCGTGGCGCGATGGCGCTGGCGAGTCGCACCAGCGCCGTGGTGTTGAGGGCCACCAGCTGCGCCACGCTGTCGGTGCTTTGCTCGATGAAGCTGCCGGACTGCGCGGCACCGGCATTGTTGACGAGGATGCCGATGCGAGCGTCGTCCCGCAGGCGCGCTTCGACGGTGTGCAGGTCGCTGAGTTGAGTCAGGTCGGCCGCAAGCACTTCAACGGCGACGTTGTGTTCGCCACGCAACTTTGCGGCGAGCGTTTCCAGGCGCGCGTGGTCGCGGGCAACCAACACCAGATCATGCCCGCGTTGGGCAAAACGCTCGGCGTAAACCGCGCCGATGCCAGTGGAAGCGCCAGTGATGAGAACGGTAGGGTAAGTCGTCATGATGTCAGCTCTTTATCGGGAACATGGATTGATGCACGAATAAAAACCGGGCTCGATCAGCCAGTGCTCAGTTCGCGCGGGTGCTGGATTCGGCAAGCGTTGGGTAGTCGATGTATCCCGCCGCGCCGCCGCCGTAGAGCGTGGAGGGGTCGAAGGCGGACAGCGGCGCAGCGGTCTTGAGCCGCTCCACCAGATCGGGGTTGGCGATAAACGGGCGACCAAAGGCGATCAGGTCGGCCCTGTCATGCGCAAGGCGTGCGGTGGCCAGGTCCAGGTCATAGCCGTTGTTGGCGATGTAAGTGTTCTTGAAGCGCTGGCGCAAGGCGTCGAAATCAAAGGGCGCTACGTCGCGTGGCCCACCGGTTGCGCCTTCGACGACGTGCAGATAAACGATGTCCAGGGCATTGAGTTGATCGACGATGTAATCGAACTGAGCCTGCGGATCAGTGCTCGATACCCCATTGGCCGGCGAGACCGGCGAAAGGCGAATACCGGTGCGATCAGCACCAATCTCGGCGGCTACCGCGGCCGTCACTTCCAGCAGCAGGCGCGCACGGTTTGCGATCGAGCCGCCGTAGGCATCGGTGCGCAGGTTGGCGCCGTCCTTGATGAACTGATCCAGCAAATAGCCGTTTGCACCGTGGATTTCCACGCCGTCGAAGCCTGCCGCAATGGCGTTTGCCGCCGCTTGGCGGAAATCGTTGACGATGCCTGGGAGCTCGTCAATTTCCAGCGCGCGCGGCTCGGAAACGTCCTCGAAGCGATTGTTGACGAACACCTTGGTCGCGGCACGCAGCGCGGAAGGGCCTACCGGCGCCGCGCCGTGCGGTTGCAGATCCACGTGGGAAACACGGCCCACATGCCACAGCTGCAGGAAAATCTTCCCGCCCTTGGCGTGTACGGCATCGGTCACCTTGCGCCATCCCTCTATCTGAGCCGATGTGTAAATACCTGGCGTGTCCTGATAGCCCTGCCCCTGCTGGGAGATCTGCGAGGCTTCGGAAATCAGCAACCCCGCACTGGCCCGTTGGCTGTAATAGGCCGCAGCAAACTCACTCGGTACAAAACCCTTTCCGGCGCGATTGCGCGTCAGTGGCGCGAGAACCACGCGGTTCGACAGCGTCAGAGCGCCCAGTGTGTAGGGGGTAAACAGGTTCAAGTCGCTCATGGGTGTGTGTTCCGTGCCCGTTGGTAAATGGTCATCTTGCTTGCGATTAGGATGATGATCGAAATCTAAACTGTCAACGGTTTTGATTATGGTCGACATCTATGTATCATCAGCCGATGAATTTCAGCGGTAGAGAGGTATCGAACATGCGAGTGTCCAAGGCTCAGGCCCAGGCAAATCGGGAGCACATCGTCGAAACGGCGTCAGTCGTGTTTCGCGAGCGCGGCTTTGACGGAGTCGGCGTGGCCGACCTGATGGCCGCCGCCGGTTTCACCCATGGCGGTTTCTACAAACATTTCGGCTCAAAGGCCGACCTGATGGCCGAAGCCTCGGCCAACAGCCTTGCGCACTCACTGGCCAACGCCGAAGCATTGAGCGTGAAGGACTTCATCGATCTGTACGTCTCCAGGGAGCATCGCGACAGACGCGCCACGGGTTGCACCATGGCAGCGCTGTGCGGTGACGCAGCGCGTCAATCGGGCGACTTGAAATCGGCATTCGCTGAAGGCATCGAGCACATGCTGCAAACGCTCGGCGAAAAATACCCGACCGGCCCGGATGCGGCGCCGGGTGAGGCAAGGCAGAAAATGATCGACCTGCTGGCGCGCGCGGTCGGCGCGATCACGCTATCGCGCGCCTGCCCTGACGACTCGGCGCTGGCGGATGAGATTTTGGCGGTGTGTCATGGGCAGATGATCGAGTCGTTGTCGGAGTAGTTGGGGGGGTGATGGTTTTGGGGGGCAGGACTTGTTCGCTCACTACTCTCCCCTCAGTAAACGCCCGTTCACCGCTGAAACAACAAAGCCCTCGCATTTCTGCGGGGGCTATGTTTTGTATGGTGGCACCAGACGAACGGTACATTTCGGGGAGGCCAGGTTTTCCGGGTGTCTGGATTATGGTGGAAAATTCGGCGTACCCCAACTAGTAACTATAAATAAATCAGCTAGTTATGGCGTTCGGTGGAATCGAACTCGGGATTTGCGCTCACACATCAAATTGCTGACGATTGTCCCCTGATGGCTCCCTTCATCTACTAAGCATTAGTGAAAGCCGCGGTTTAGAAATGGGCCTTTTCGCCGCCGCGCTACTCGTATTGATTGGGATTCAGCCAGCGCCTAAAGTTGGTGCCGGCGACTTGCCAGCTAGCGGTTGAGAAACATGGAGCGTTACAAAAATCTCAGCGGTCAGTTAAACGTGTGGCATATGAATTGGGCAGGGTCGATTACCGTATAATTTGCTTCAGAACCAATAGAACCTACGATTATGTCTCCAATCGTCAAGGGCCCGGTATGGTCGCGGAATTGCAGCGGCTTGCGGTGGCAGGCCACGGACTCAACAGCTATATTTCAAGCGTTGTGAGGTCTAATGTTCTCGTAAATATTGAGTCGCATCACTTTAGAGGTAGTAGTAGGTACCTCCACCTTGTTGACCAGATTTTGAGCCTGCTTGTAGAGCGGGTGGGGCGGAAAAGACACCCATTACCCCTTTCCCCTTGAGTATCTGAGCAGCCTTGGATTGGACTATGGTTGGCAGTAGGGGGATTCTCGTATAAAAATAGTTAGTGAGTTAATTTTTTCTTAAGGAACATGAACTTAAACATCACTATATTTTCGCGTGAATAATGTGGTTGTCGTGATATTATAGAAACAGCTGTATCATAAAGAATATCTTGGGTTGGGTTCGCTTCAATAGAATCGCTCAATGTACTTCGAAAATAGCTATAGTTTAGATAAATATTAGGGGTGGTTTATGAAAGTTTTTGCTTCGAGAGATTTACCAAATCTGCCTAGTAAGGTAAAGGACTTAGTCTCGAGCGGAGTTTATGCACTGTTTTCTGTCGATTGTGCCGCCCAAAAATATGCACTTGTAGTAGGTCAAGGATCTGCTATTTATATGCTGGATTGTGACGGTAACGTTATCGAGAGCAGAGAGGGCGAGAGCCTTGAAAGGCTTAATGTACTTGATGCTGTAACTTTTTCAGGTAATGAAAGTGGCTTTGTAAAAATAAACGCTGCATAAGGATGTGTTGTGAGTAATCATTCAATCGGCGGTGCAGATACGTGCTGGGTTTTTATTTCGGATTCTGATGAAGTAAGGCATTTGTATGATGTAGTACATGGGGTGGCAGTACTTCATGCTAGAGGTGTTGATGATCAAGCAATTAGAATATTCACAAACCACTCTCAGGCATCCCTATACATATCTCCATATGGTTGTCCAAGTCCGATAGCTATCAGTGATTTCTCTCAGCAGTTAGCAGGTTTGGCGGGGTTTCGCTATGTTGTTATAGTCGCTACCGGCCATGGTCGGCCGGATGGGATAGGTTCAGCCAGAACAACAATAAAGCCACATGATTTAGTAGCTGCGGCAAGAGTGGTTCCGGGTATTGAATTGGCGGTAATCATACTTTCTCAGTGTTTTGCAGGTGTTTTTAATTATATAGATGCGACAGCTAGTCCTGCAATTGTAATGCTTGGCGCAACGAATTTGGGTTTAAGTATAAGTCCTCAAATCTCTCTTGGAGTGCCAGTTATAGGTAGTAATAATGGGGCCCCGGTTCAGCTTGGGAATTGGAATGCAAATGCATTCATGTTTTATTTTTTTAGGTGGATTCTAAATCCAAGCGATGTAGACGGTGATGGTCAGATTTCGCTAATAGATGCTTACAAGTTCGCAGGGGCATCCTCTACAGATGAAATATCAAAGATCAAGTCTCAATTATTCATGCGTTCCCAGGAGATTTCTATAGAACTTTCCCAGTACAAGGCGAAAATTAGTGCCGGCGGGTTAAGTGTTACAGAGAAATTGACCGTTGATAGCTTGAGGTCGGAGCTGAGCAACTATATAGCGGTTTTATATGTTAGTCAGGAGCCTTGGTTGTTACATGCTAATCTTGCGAGAAAAATATCTCTAATTTGATTGTATCGTTGCGGTGCTTACTACCAATTTCGTTCTAAAACGCTTTACACGAGCAAGGCCTATTACTGAGGGAAATGGGGGGTTATATTTTTGGCCGCGAGCCACCTATAAACGGAAGGACCCTTTCATTGCCTTGGGCTCCATCTGGGCGAGCTAGGTTTTCTGTAGGTCTGGAATCCGGTGGAAAATTTAGCGCTCCTCAATTAGTAACTATTAATAGATCAGCTAGTTGTGGCTTTCACTGGAGTCGAACTGGGGGGCGTCATGATATGAGGGCGATTAGATTAAAATAATTGTTGTCAACGTAGCTTGCTGCGCCTCGCTAAAATTGTTTGATGGTCTTGCTGAAGTAGTTCGATTAGAAAATTGCTAGCGATAGAGAAGGTAGTCAGGAGGCACCCATAAATTAACCGTGATTTTCAGTCTGTCTCGTGGGGCATTAATGGCATGTGGCAACTAAACTCCTATGGCTTCCACGCCTATGGTGGGGGCGGAGGAAGCGGCAGGCTTGTTCCCGGCGTCCAGACGTTTTTCAGAGCTATTGACACCGATTTTGGTATGGCAAACTGATGCGTCAATGTGCCATTATCGGCCTTTCGTAATCAAGGATCGGCCATAATGGACTTTTTGAGTTCTCAAGTTTCAGATAAGGTTTATTTGAAAGGTATCTGTTTTGAGGGTGTGCACAATAGGTACAGATTAAACGTTGATTTCAATGAGTCGCTTAGTATTCTGCACGGTCAGAATGGTACCGGTAAAACGACGTTACTGCATGCTATAGCTAATATAGCAAATTGTGATTTTTTAAGATTCTCGTTCATCAGTTTTCGATTCGTAAAGGCTTTTTATTCTAATGGTAACTGGGTGTCTGTTACCAAGCAGGAAAATCATTGTCTGGTTGAGTGCGCTTCCGGTGATAGCTTTACCTTCACCTCGGAACAGGCTATGGAAGTTTTAAGAAGGAATGAAGAAGATAGATTTAGAAGAGAGTACTCTGTTGAGATTCTTCATCGACAGAAGCAGTTTGTCGAGTCTAATGAACTCCACTTAATCAAGACCTCATATTTCCCGGCATTTAGGACTATTTTGGAAGCTTGGTCTGCTCAAATGGAAGATGATCGGCCGCCACAACTCAAAGGGCGTTCTGTTTCGGCTACTCGCAAGGTAACCGAGTTCTCGAGAAATTTATTTGGGCAGTTTTTGCCTAAAATTAACTTTCCATCTCCTTTAGATATTGAGAATAGTTTAAGGAACGAAATCAGAGACGCGCAGATGAAAATTGGTAGGTATGATAGTTCAGTGTTTACCGATTCGTTTGTAAAGGTATTTTCTGCTTTGCTTCGTGGCGAACAGGGGAGCGCGCAAGAAGCAGAGGAAATACTCAAAGAAATATCGGATTTAACAAGTGCTCCTAATAATAAAATGCTTTTAGATGCGGAAGGGCCGACCCAGGACACATACCATCAGTTGCAAGTATTAATCGGGTCGGGAGGTCGATCCGAGGATCTAGCTAGTTCCGCAGTAGGCGCCCTAAAGGTATATCGAGACGCATTAAAGGATAGAAAAAAATTCCAATCTAGAATATTTGATGAGGTTGATAAATATTTTGATGCAGTAAATGCATTTTTAGATAAAGAGAAAAAAGAACTTCGATACGAAATAGATCCGAATAGAAGACTTCCTAAAGTAGGTCTGCGATTCCCTGATAATACTTGGAGTAGCATTTTGGTAATGTCTTCTGGAGAGCGGCAGCTTTTAACAATGCTATACGCTGTTACCAAAATGAATGAAGATGCGTTGGTTTTGATCGATGAGCCAGAACTGTCGTTGCATATCGATTGGCAGGAGGAGCTACTTGGAAAAATGATGGGGCAGCTTGGGGGGCGCCAAATTATCGTGTGTACTCATTCGCCGTCAATTGCCAATGATTACAATGATTATATGATTGAAATTTCGCCGCATTTTGATTTAGGGCCGCTCGCCGCATTATCATCAAGTGTTGATGATGATGAGGAGTTAATCTGATGGAGCAATTGCAATATGATCTCATCACATACCTGACATCTGTGAAGATGAGCTCAAAAATTAGAGTTATGGTTGAGGGGCGGGACGATAAAGCACATGTATCGAATGTTATTGCAAGGCTTTGTAGTGGGGTAAAGTTTAAGGTGGATGTTGCTGCTGATATAAAGGGGATTTGTCAGCAGACAGGGAAAAATAATCGGGCGAAAATAGAGAAAGCGCATGAATTGATAAAGGATACCGGTCATCACAAAAGACTACTTTTTCTCTGTGATCGAGAAGCTAGAGGCTTTGCTGTGAATGATTGTGTTCGTGATGAAATTAATGGGCATTATGTAGATGGCCAGTTATCTTGGACGGCCGGACATTCAATTGAGAACTACTTTCTAAACTCTAATTTCATTGAGAGCGGGCTTAGGTACTTGACGCCGTCGGCATTTAAAGATAAAGCAATAGCGCTGTTCGTCCAAACATTTCCTTCAGCTATAAAGATGATTGCCACTTCAACTCTGGCAGCATATCAGATGAAAAGCGTCTCATATCCTTGCGGGGCGATCGGATGGAAAAATGTTAGGCTGGATGGAGCGGGTAATATACGTGTTGAGTTTTCAACTATTCAGAATCCTTTAATCAAAAAGTTTGAAGAAGCCTTTTTGCAGTTTGAAAGTTGTATTGACTTATCCGATCTTGATGTGTGTGTGAAATTATGTAGGGGGCATACGGCGATAGTTTTGCTAAAAAGGGTATTTGCAGCTTGCTTGTGCTTCGTGATGACGAGTGCAGGAGATGAGTCTGCAGTGAATGAAGCGAATATTTTCGACAGCATAAATGAAAAATTGATTTCTAATGTGTTGTCTGAAGAGTGGATGAAGGAGATTGATCGGGGGGGGATTGACTATCCAATAGCTCTGGTGGATGCTATTGGTTCCATGTCTGCTTAGTTGTTTTGTTACGTTATTTTTGCCATTTTGCCATTTTGCCATTTTGCCATAGGTGGTATGCAGGTGTCGTCGTTTCAGCAACCTTAAAGCGTCAATTGTCTGCATGGCACCTATTATTTTATAAAGTAGAGAAGTAACGAGAAATCATGGTATTTAATAATTGGATGAATCATGTTCTAAGTAAGGACTGATCGTTGGTAGCACTAAGCTTCAAGTTGAAATGTTAAGTTTGGCGCTATCCTGATGATAATATTACCGCAGAGAGCTGCTTCAAATTGAGGAGAATTAAGTCGGCTAGTAGAGGCTCGCAGAAAATCATGACGGTGGCCGGGTCCATGTTCCGGCCGCCACTAGAGCACAGCCCTCGTCTCTGATCACTCAGTCTTGCTGTCCCCTAATGGCTACCGCCAAATATGTCTTTGAATGTCTGCGGCGCCGCGTTGCTCAGTTGCCGGCCATAGCCAAAATTGCGCCCATCTCGCCTACCCACCAATCCCATGATCGAACTCCTCTTCAAGCCAAACCTTTGAAGCCTTTCCCCACGTCATCCCGCCAAGAATGTTGAGTGTTATCAGGGATCAAGGCCCCTGCGACCGGTGAGGGTTGTCCGCTAACGCGGGACTGGCGGCTCCTTACGACCGGGAGCTTGGGCATCTCATGATCTGGCCTCCTGAGCACTTCCTCAGAAGTGGGCGGGTGGAGGCTGCACTGGCTGACGAGACCGGTGCCGCGAGATCCTGAGTCGGGTGAAGGCAGTGAGGCGATGACCGGGGCATGCCTGACTGTCAGTCAGGTGCAGTCCATTCCCTGGACTGCGGCACCATCATCGGCATCGCTGCTCCTAGTGACTTCGGTGTTTGTCACGCCGATTGTCACGAGGGGGAATGCCGCAAAGCCTTGTACGAGTTGGGCTGCAGCAGCGGTTGGAGCGCCCGTCTCTTTCCGGAAGAAAGAGACGGGCGCAGTCTGGCGCAGTGAAATGGCCAAGCGGATAGATTGCTGCAGGGCAGCTGGGTAGGGGGATGTATTTGCCGCAATGGCAATGATCTGAAGTAGGCATCCATCACTCGGTGAGTGACCGTGCGAGCCGCCGGACGCTAATCGCACTTTGGGAGAACCACCACGGTGTGGCGTAGCCTTAAAGGTTCTGGCTACCTGGGTTGCTGTCAACGACAGCACTTGCTCGATCTTTTCTACGCCTGTGGATAATTTGGGTCAAGGCTCGAATTTTCGGGAATTCTGCGGCTGTGGATGAAATTATCCACCGGTGGAAATCAGTGGTTTTCCACAGACAGTTGCGTGGGCTTTAGATTTTTTAAGTGAGGTCCATCCAAGCAGGGCGGCTTTGCAGCCCCGCTTGGATGGACCCGCGTGGAAGGGCGGACTGCGGTGATCTCACAGGCTTACCCACGTTTGAATGCGCCACGGCTTTTTTGCAGGGCGGTGATGTTGTCACCGACTGGGTGAGCGAATTCGTGAGGCGTCACATGCCCATGGCGGTTGGCGTCGATGTAGTTGCTCCACCACGCCATGATCAGCCGGCGCTGCTCCAGAAATTCAGCCTTGTGGATATACGCGGCGCGCACGCGGTTGCGTTCCTTGTGGCTCATTTGTCTTTCGATGGCTGCGTCGGTCCATAACCCGGACTCCAGCAGAGCGCTACAGGCCATGGTCCTGAAGCCGTGGCCGCACACGTCCTTGCTGGTGTCATAGCCGACGTTGCGGAGCATGGTGTTCACCGTATTCTCGGACATGGGCTTCCAGTACTTGTGGTCGCCCGGTAGCACCAACTCTGAAAAGCGACTGAGGCTGCGCAGGCGCTCCAGTATTTCGATGACCTGCGGCGATAGCGGAACCATTTGAATGTCGCCGTTCATTTTGGTCCCGCGTGTGGAGTTGCGTACCCCTTCAATCGGTGCGCGCGTATCTGGGATTTCCCACATGGCGCGTTGAAGGTCGAACTCACTCCATCGCGCGAAGCGCAGTTCGCTGGAGCGGACGAATACATGCAACGTCAACAGGACGGCAAGGCGCGTCAGCTCGCGACCGTTGTAGTTGTCGATGCGTTGTAGCAGTTCGGGTAGGCGGTTGAGGGATAGGGCGGGGCGATGGACTGTGCGCGGCGCGTGAATCGAGCCTGCCAGATCCAGTGCAGGATTCATGGTGATCTGCCGAGCCCTTTTGGCCCCGCGCATGATGGTGGATAAGTAGTTCTGTACCCTTAACGCCACATCCATGGTGCCGCGTTCCTTGATGCGCTGGGTGATCTCTAGCAGGTCATGGGTATCGAGTTCAGCGATGGGGCGTTGGCCGATCAGCGGGAAGACGTGGGTACGCAGTCGGCTCATCACGGTTTTTGCGTGTCCTTCGGTCCAGCGACGGGACATGTCGGCGTGCCACTCCAGAGCAACGGTTTCGAAAAGCAATGCCGCACGCTGGGCTACGATCTTGGCCTTCTTTTTTTCTTCCATTGGGTCGAGGTTGTCTAGCAGCAACGCCTTGGCTTCGTCTCGCTTACGCCGTGCGACGGAAAGGGTAACGATGGGGTAATTACCGATGATGAGCGTGCCTTCCTTGCCGCTGGGCTTGGTGTACTTCAAGCGCCAGGTCTTCACGCCATTGGGTTTGACGAAAAGGTACATGCCTCCGCCGTCGAACAGTTTGTAGGCGCGTTCGCGGGTTTTGGCCGTGCGGCATTGCAGGTCGCTGAGGGGGATCGCTAGACGTGGCATAGGGGTACGCGCTCCTGACCGGGAAATCGCAGTACCCCTAACATACCCTCGGGGAAGGGGGATTTTGTTGGATCCCGACGGAGGGTCCTGGAACGAAAAAACCCGCCAAAGGGCGGGTTTTCGGGGCTTCCAGAGCATTCGGTGGAATGCAATGGAGCCTAATGTGGTGCCGGCACCAGGAGTCGAACCCGGGACCTACTGATTACAAGTCAGTTGCTCTACCAACTGAGCTATACCGGCGTGTTAGGGCGACGATTATAGCGATTGAAAAAGTTCTGTAAACCCCTGAAATCTGACTATTTTTGCGAAAACCCAAGTTTTCGCCCTTCGCCCTGCATTTACCTGCTTCTCCCGCAGCAAAATGCCCCGATCAGCGCTCGTGCATGGCCTCTGCACGGGATTTGATGATTGGCTTGAGCAGGTAGCTCAAGATGCTCTTCTTGCCGGTGATGATGTCCACAGAGGCCACCATGCCGGGGATGATCAGCAGGGGTTTGTCGTCGGTGCCGAGGTGGCTGCGGTCGGTGCGCAGTTTGATGACGTAGAAGGTGTTTTTCTTCTCTTCATCCATCACGGTGTCGGCGCCGATCTGTTCGAGTTTGCCTTTGAGGCCGCCGTAGATGGTGTAGTCGTAGGCGGTGAATTTGATCATTGCTTCCTGGCCGGGGTGGAGGAAGGCGATGTCTTGCGGGCGGATCTTGGCTTCTACCAGCAAGGTGTCGTCCAGCGGTACGACTTCGGCGATGTCGCTGCCGGGCTGGATCACGCCGCCCACGGTGTTGACCAGCATTTGCTTGACGATACCGCGCACGGGGGAGGTGACCATGGTGCGGCTGACGCGGTCTTCCAGGCCTTTGGAGGTGGCTTGGGCCTTGCTCAGGTTGGTGCGCGCTTCGTTCAGTTGAGCCAGGGCTTCGCTGCGGAATTTGCCGCGGGTCTCGTCGATTTTGCGTTGCACTTCGTTGATGGCGGCCTGGGCGCGGGGGATGGCCAGGGTGGTGCCGTCGAGCATGCCGCGGGTTTCCACTTCGGAGCGTTTGAGGCGCAGCACTTCTACCGGCGAGACCGCGCCCTGTTGTACCAGCGGTTCGGACATGCCGATCTCCTGGCGCAGCAGGTTCAGGCTGTTGCGGTATTGGTCCTGCTTGGAGGCGAATTCACGCAGTTCCTGCTGGCGTTGCAGCAGTTGTTGTTGCAGCCCGCCGATTTCGTCCGACAGTTGCTGGCGTCGGCTCAGGTACAGCGACTCTTCGTTCGACGCCTGGTTGGGCACGGCTTTGCGCGCGTCTTCGGTAATGTTCAGCGGGCGATTTTCGACTTCGGCGCTGAGACGCTCCACACGCAGTTCCATGGCCACGCGGTCGGCTTCGGTTTCGTCGACGTTGGAGGCAAAGCGTGTGTCGTCCAGGCGTACCAGCGGCGCACCGGCGTCGACGATTTGGCCTTCATGCACGTAGATCTGGGCGACGATGCCGCCTTCCAGGTTCTGGATTTTCTGGATGCGCGAGGAGGGGATCGCTTTGCCTTCGCCTTTGGTCACTTCATCGATGATCGCAAAGTGCGCCCACAGTATCAGGAACACGAAGAAGCCGATCACGCCCCAAATGGTCAGGCGCACGATGCGCGGGGCGTCGTCGACCAGGGCTTTTTCGACTTCGGGCAAGGGCTGGTCTTCGAGCGAGTCAGTGCCTCTGAAATAGCCGAAGATGACGTCTTTCAAACGGCGTGGGCCGGATTTAAGCAACACTGATCTGCCCCTTTTTCAGCGCTTCCATGACGGCCGCTTTTGGACCGTCCGCGAGTATCTGGCCACGGTCGATCACCAGCAGGCGATCCACCAGGCTCAATAGCGAGGCGCGGTGGGTGACCAGAATCACCGTCTTGTTTTCGATCACTGACTGCAAGCGCTGTTTCAGGCGCTCTTCGCCGGTGTTGTCCATGGCGCTGGTCGGTTCGTCCAGCAGCAGGATCGGTGGGTTCAGTAGTAACGCACGGGCGAGGGCGACGTTTTGTCGCTGGCCGCCGGAGAGGTTTTGCCCGCGTTCGCCCACTTGCAGTTCGTAGCCTTGCGGATGCAGCCTGGCAAATTCATGCACGCCGGCCAGTTCTGCGGCTTGCAGCACCATTTCGTCGTCCACGTAGCGCGCACCCGAGACGAGGTTGTCGCGTAAGGTGCCGGCCAGCAGTTGGATGTCCTGGGCCACGTAGCCGATGTTGTGGCGCAATTCGCTGACATCGATCTGGCGAATGTCCACGCCATCGACCAGCAACGAGCCCGAATCCGGCTGGTAAAGACCGACCAGCAGTTTGGCCAGCGAGCTTTTGCCCGAGCCGCTGCGCCCGATGATGCCGATCTTCTCGCCCGCCCGCACATTCAGGTTGATGCCGCGCAGCGCCAGGTTTTGTTGGTTCGGGTAGGTGAAGTCGACTTCGCGGAACGTCATCGCGCCTTGCAGCGCCTTGCGGCTGAGCGGGCGTTCGTCGTAGTTGCGTTCTTGCGGCAACTCCATCATCTGGTCGACCGAGACCATCGTCACCTTGGCTTGCTGGTAGCGCGTCAGCAGCCCCGACAGTTGCGCCAACGGGCCCAGTGCGCGACCGCTGAGCATGTAGCAGGCAACGAGGCCGCCCATGCTGAGGGCGCCATCAATGATCTGGTACACGCCGAAAATGATCATCGCCACGCCGGCCACTTGCTGGATCAGCAAGGTGATGTTCATGGCCAGGCCGGACAACACCTTGACCCGCAGTTCCAGGCGGCTGAGGGTGCCAATGGTCTGTTCCCATTGATACTGGCGCTCGCTTTCTGCGTTATTGACCTTGACCGCATCGAGCCCGGCGAGGGTTTCGATCAGGCTCGACTGACGCTCGGCGCCCAGGGCCATGGTGCGCTCCAGTGTCGCAGTCAGCGGTTTCTGGAGCATGTGGCCGATACCCAGGGCCAGCGGGAAGGCGATGATCGGAATCCACACCAGGTGGCCGCCGAGCATGGCGATCACCACCAGGATGATCAGGGTGAAGGGCAGGTCGATCAGGCTGGCGAGGGTCAGCGAGGTGAGGAAGTCGCGCATCCCCTGGAATTCATGGATGTTCTGCGCAAAGCTGCCGACCCGCGCCGGGCGCACTTTCATGGCCATGCCCACGATGCGCTCGAACAGCGTCGCGGAGATGATCAGGTCGGTTTTTTTGCCCGCCAGGTCCAGGCATAAACTGCGCAGGCTCTTGAGCAGCAGATCGAACAGGTACGCGCCGCAGATACCGATGGCCAGCACCCACAAGGTGGCGGTGGCCTGGTTGGGGACCACGCGGTCATACACGTTCATCACAAACAACGGTGCGGCCAGGGCGATCAGGTTGATCACCAGGCTCGCGGCGATTGCGTCGGCGTAGAGCCAGCGCGAGCGCTTGAGGGTGTCTCGGAACCACGAGCGCGCGCGCGGGATCAGCGTGCCGCTGGTGATGTCAAATTTATGCTGCGGTTGGGCGAAAAATACCCGACCGCTGTAATCCTGACTCAAGGTTTCACGGCTGACCTGTACTTCGCCGCCGTCGCTTTCGCTGAGCAGCAGTCGCGCCGTGTCGCCTTCCCAGCCCAACAGCACCGCGCTGCGCCCTTCCTTGAGCAGCAGCATGGCGGGCAGTGCGATGGATGGAATCTGTTCCAGCTTGCGCTGCAGCAACCGCCCCTGCAAACCCGCCCGAGCGGCTGCACGCGGCAGCAGCTCGGCGCTCAGACGCTGGGCCGCGAGTGGCAGCCCAGTGGTCAGCATTGCGCGGCTGGCGGGTTTGTAATGCAGTGAGCAGAGTGTCAACAACCCGTCCAGCAAGGGGTCGTCATGCTGACTGCGCGGGTCATGGTTGAGTTGCGCCACACCTATTTCAGAATCCAAGCTGACTCTCTCTTACTGCAGTTGAGTGGTCCAACGCCGTCAAGAATCAGTTCATCCCTGGCAGGTTTACCGACGGTTTAATATCGTTCTGCACAACCGATGCCATCGGCGCTACCACGCCCTGACTTCTCAGCAGTTGGCCCATGTCGGCCTTGATTCGATACTGCGTGTAGATCTGCAGGTTTTTGATCTGCGCCAGACGCTGCTGAGCGGTGAACAGTTCATTCTCGCTGTCGAGCAAGTCGAGCAGTGTACGCTCACCGAGGCTGAACTGCTGTTGATACGAGGTACGTACTCGCGTGCTGCGGTCCACGTATTCCTGCGCGATCGGCACCTGCTGGGTGGCGTTGTTGTAGGCGTTCCACGCCAGGCCCAGCTCTTCGTTCAGCTGACGCAGGGCGTTGTTGCGGATGTCCAGCGCCTGGGAGGCCTGGGAAGCCTTGGACTGCAGGTTGGCCTTGTCGGTGCCGCCGTTGAACAGGTTGAACTGCATGTTCAGCATGGCGGAATAGCTGTTGTCATGGCCTGGGTCGCCGGCGATGTTGTCGTTGGCCGAACGTTGCAGCACCGCATCGAAGCGCGGGTAGAAGGTCGACTTGGCGGATTCGTACTGCTTTTCAGCGGCGGTGATATCCGATTCGGCAGAGCGCAATACCGGGCTGTCGGCAATCATCTGGCGGCGTGCTTCATCCAGGCTGGCTGGCAGCAAGGTCACGATGCCCGCTGGCTTTTCCAGTTGGTCAGGCTCTTGGCCGACAACGCTCATGTAGTTGGTATTGGCGTCAGCCAGGTTGGTCTGTTCGGTGATCAGGTTGTTTCGAGCCTGAGCCAGACGGGCTTCGGCCTGGTCCATGTCCGCCATTCTTCCGACGCCACGGCTGGTGCGCAATTTGATCTGGTCAAAAATGCGTTCGTGGCTTTTCAGGTTCTCTTCTGCCAGTTGCACCATCTCGCGACGGGTCAAGACATCCAGATAAACCTGGGCGACCGTCAGGGCGGTGCGCTCGGTCGTGTTGAGCAACGCATAACCACGGGAATTGGCGGTGGCTTGTTGGCGGCCTACTTCATTTTGGGTGCCAAAACCCTGGAACAGGTTTTGCTGCAGACGAATGGTCGATTCGCCGCGGTTCATGGTTTTCCAATCGTGGCTGTTGCTGGCCGCGCGGGTGGTGGTGTTGTCCGAGCGTTCACGGCCATAACCGCCCAGCAAGTCGACTTTAGGCAAGTAGCCGCCTTTGGCTGCGTCGACTTGGTAGTCAGCAGCAATGCGCGCATTGACACCCGCTTGGATCTCCGGATGGACTTCCACCGCTTTCTGCATCGCCTCTGTCAGGGTTTGAGCCTGTACGAAACTGGCGGCTAGAGCAAAAGGCAAAGCTTTGAATAAGTGCAAACGCATTGTGATTCTTCCCTGGGGATTGGTTGCCTGGAAAACCGCAACAAACTTGAAATAGTGCATTGGATTGGCAACCGAAATCACTGCTTGTCATGAGTGCTGGACGGTGCAAACAGAAAGTCGCGATGCCGTGTAAATATCAATGTGACATTACCGGGCGGATTGTTTAGGATGGCGCCAAATAGGTCAATACCTTGACGGAAAAGTAATTCGTCGAGCAAAACACCAAAATATTGACGCCAAATTTTTTACATGGGTTTAACGTACTCCAGCTATTGAATCGGCACTAGAGAGAAAGGCCGGTCTCCATGATGGATGCCCCCTGAACGGTAATACACGGAGAGTCTTTTATGAGCAGCGTTGCGGTCGTCAAAAGCATTGTCGGTCAAGTGTTTGCGGTATCCCCGGAAGGGATTCGTCGCCTGCTGGTAGAAGGGGATCGTTTGTTTGCAGGGGAGCAGGTGGAAACCGGTCCTGCCGGCTCCGTGTCGTTGGAGCTTGCCGATGGCCGCACCCTTGACCTGGGGCGCGACACGCAATGGAGCGCGAACACGCCTGACTCAGTGACCGACCTGAGTGCCGCCACTGCCCAGGAAGCACCCTCTGTTGCCGAACTGCAGCAAGCCATCGCTGCCGGTGCCGACCCGACCCAAGACCTTGAAGCCACTGCTGCCGGCCCGACTGCCGCTGGTGCGGACGGCGCCGTGGGCGGTGGCCACAGCTTTGTCGTGCTGGAGGCCACCGCAGGCACGGTTGACCCTACTATCGGTTATCCAACGAACGGCTTGAATGCCGCTGATGCCGCGACCGGCCTGTTCACTGCCGCTGCCGATAACAGCCTCGATCCGCGCAGCGTCACCATCACCTTGACCGCCACGCCGAGCATCACCGAAGCCGGCGGCGTCGTGGTTTACACCGTGTTTGTCACCCAGGCGCCGACCAGTGACCTGACCGTCACCTTGTCCAACGGCTTGTCTGTCGTGGTCCCCGCCGGCCAGACCGCGGGCGCGCTGAACGTCACGTTCGCGGGCAATGACACGCCTTACCTGGATGCTTCGTCGATCTCCGCCACCATCACCGGCACGTCCGGCGGCGGCAACCTGATCATCACCACCGACCCGGCGCCGGCGGTTACGCAGATCAATGACACCATCGACACCACCACCGTCACGCTGAGCGCGAACGCGTCGGTCGATGAGGGCGGCAAGATCGTCTATACCGCGACCGTGAACAACGCCGCGCAGACCGACGTCACCATCACGCTGTCCAACAACACCACCATCACCATCGAAGCCGGTAAAACCACGGGCACCGTCAGCGTCGATACGCCGGCAAACCTGGCCGACGGCAAAGACCTGAGCGTCAGCGCCACCATTACCGGTGCAAGCGGCGGTAACTACGAAAACCTGGCGATCAACCCGGAAGCCGCCACTACCACCGTGATCGCTGTCGACAACCCGAGCGTGCTGGTCGCAGACACCAACACGGTTGCCGAGGAGCAGGTTGCCACTGGCAACGTGCTGAGCAATGACAGCGACATCGACAACGTGCTGACCGTCGCGACGTTCACCGTTGGCGGCACCACGTATAACGCAGGCCAAACCGCCATTGTCGAAGGTGTCGGTACCGTCACCATCGGTGCGGATGGTGCGTATGCGTTTACCCCGGTCAAGGATTACAACGGTGAAGTACCGCAAATCGGCTACACCACCAATACCGGTTCGAGCAGCACGCTGGACGTGATGGTGACGCCGGTTAACGACGCGCCGGTGGCAGTGGTGGTCGCAGCGAACGGAACTGAAGATCCGGCCCAGGGCATTGCGGTCAAACTGAGTGCGACCGATGGGGATGGCTTGGCGAACGTGAAATCGTTCACTGTCGGCACGCCAACCAATGGCACGTTCTACACCGACGCGGCCATGACCAAACCGGTGACCGGCTCGATCGACGCGGTCAACGGCGAAGCGACGATTTACTTCAAGCCGAACGAAAACTTCAACGGCACCGCGAATTTCACCTATACCGCGACCGACAGCGGCAACGCGGATGGCAGCAACCCGCTGACCTCTGCTCCGGCTAACGGCACTGTCACTGTGACGGCGGTGAACGATGCACCGGAAGCGATCGCGACCACTGCAACCGGGACTGAAGATCCAAGCGTAGGCATTGCGGTCAAGCTGAGCGCGACCGATGTGGATGGCCTGGCGAACGTGAAATCGTTCACCGTCGGCGAGTCGGCCAACGGCACGTTCTACACCGACGCAGCCATGACCAAGCCGGTGACTGGCGCGATTGACGCGGTCAATGGCGAAGCCACCGTGTACTTCAAGCCGAACGAAAACTTCAACGGCACGGCGAACTTCACCTATACCGCGACCGACAGCGGTAATGCGGATGGCAGCAACCCGCTGACCTCTGCGCCGGCTAACGGCACTGTCACTGTGACGGCGGTCAACGATGCGCCTGAGGCTGTGGCGACCACTGCGACGGGCTCTGAAGATTCGGCCCAGGGTATTGAAGTCAAGCTTTCGGCCACCGACGTAGACGGCGTGGACAACGTGAAATCGTTCACTGTCGGCACGCCAACCAATGGCACGTTCTACACCGATGCTGCCATGACCAAACCGGTGACTGGCTCGATCGACGCGGTCAACGGCGAAGCGACTGTTTACTTCAAGCCAAACGAAAACTTCAACGGCACGGCGAATTTCACCTATACCGCGACCGACAGCGGCAATGCTGATGGCACCAACCCGCTGACTTCGACCCCAGCTAACGGCACTATCACTGTCACTGCGGTGAACGATGCGCCGGTGGCTGTGGCGACCACTGCGACCGGTTCTGAAGATCCGGCCCAGGGCATCGAAGTCAAGCTTTCGGCCACTGATATCGATGGCGTGGAGAACGTGAAATCGTTCACCGTCGGCACGCCAACCAATGGCACGTTCTATACCGACGCGGCCATGACCAAGCCGGTAACCGGCTCGATCGACGCGGTCAACGGCGAAGCCACGGTTTACTTCAAGCCAAACGAAAACTTCAACGGCACCGCGAATTTCACCTATACCGCGACCGACAGTGGCAACGCTGACGGCAGCAACCCGCTGACTTCGACCCCAGCTAACGGCACCATCACCGTGACTCCGGTCAACGATGCGCCAGAAGCTGTCGCCACTACCGCGACCGGTTCTGAAGATCCGGCCCAGGGCATCGAAGTCAAGCTTTCGGCCACTGATATCGATGGCGTGGAGAACGTGAAATCGTTCACCGTCGGCACGCCTACCAACGGCACGTTCTATACCGACGCGGCCATGACCAAGCCGGTGACCGGCTCGATCGACGCGGTCAACGGCGAAGCCACGGTTTACTTCAAGCCGAACGAAAACTTCAACGGCACCGCAAACTTCACCTACACCGCGACCGACAGCGGCAATGCTGACGGCACCAACCCGCTGACTTCTACTCCGGCCAACGGCACCATCACCGTGACTGCGGTCAACGATGCGCCGGTCGCAGCACCGACCACCGCAACGGGTTCTGAAGATCCGGTTCAAGGCATCGAAGTCAAACTGAGCGCGACCGACGTAGATGGCGTGACAGACGTGAAATCGTTCACCGTCGGCACGCCAACCAACGGCACGTTCTACACCGATGCGGCCATGACCAAGCCAGTGACTGGCTCGATTGACGCGGTCAACGGTGAAGCCACCGTTTACTTCAAGCCAAACGCGAACTTCAACGGCACCGCCAACTTCACCTACACCGCCACCGACGGCGGCATTGCTGGCGGCGGCAGCCCGCTGACCTCGGCTCCAGCCAACGGCACTATCACCGTGACTCCGGTCAACGATGCACCGGTCGCCGCACCGACCACCGCAACGGGTTCCGAAGATCCGGTTCAAGGCATCGAAGTCAAACTGAGTGCGACCGACGTAGACGGCGTGACAGACGTGAAATCCTTCACCGTCGGCACGCCTACCAATGGCACCTTCTACACCGACGCGGCGATGACTAAACCGGTGACCGGTTCCATTGACGCAGTCAACGGCGAAGCCACCGTTTACTTCAAGCCAAACGAAAACTTCAACGGCACCGCGAACTTCACCTACACCGCTACCGACGGCGGTATCGCTGACGGCGGCAGCCCGCTGACCTCGGCTCCAGCCAACGGCACTATCACCGTGACTCCGGTCAACGATGCACCGGTCGCCGAACCGACCACAGCAACGGGTTCCGAAGATCCGGTTCAAGGCATCGAAGTCAAACTGAGCGCGACCGACGTAGACGGCGTGACAGACGTGAAATCGTTCACCGTCGGCACGCCAACCAACGGCACGTTCTACACCGACGCGGCCATGACCAAGCCAGTGACTGGCTCGATTGACGCAGTCAACGGCGAAGCCACCGTTTACTTCAAGCCGAACGCGAACTTCAACGGCACCGCGAACTTCACTTACACCGCTACCGACGGCGGTATCGCTGACGGCGGCAGCCCGCTGACCTCAGCTCCAGCCAACGGCACCATCACCGTGACTCCGGTCAACGATGCACCGGTCGCCGAACCGACCACAGCAACGGGTTCCGAAGATCCGGTTCAAGGCATCGAAGTCAAACTGAGCGCGACCGACGTAGACGGCGTGGCAGACGTGAAATCCTTCACCGTCGGCACCCCAACCAACGGCACCTTCTACACCGACGCGGCCATGACCAAGCCGGTAACCGGCTCGATCGACGCGGTCAACGGCGAAGCCACCGTTTACTTCAAGCCAAACGAAAACTTCAACGGCACCGCGAACTTCACCTACACCGCCACCGACGGCGGCATTGCTGGCGGCGGCAGCCCGCTGACCTCGGCTCCAGCCAACGGCACCATCACCGTGACTGCGGTGAACGACGCTCCGGTACTGGGCAACGCCTCGACCAACGCATTCGGCGACACCTATATTGAAGGCAAGCCTGGCGGCTACGTGGCGGCGAACCTGACCGTCAGCGACGTCGACAACGGCACCCTGCAAAGCGCCAAAGTCACACTCGTCAACCACCTGGCAGACGATGTGCTGATCGCAGATGTCAGCAACACCAAAATTGCAGTCAGCTACGACAAGGCCACTGGCATCTTGACCTTGTCCGGTGAGGCCACCACGGCTGAGTACCAGGAAGTCCTGCGTTCGGTACACTTCGCCAGCGAAAGCGAGAACCCGGACCCGGCCAATCGCACCCTGACCATCACCGTCAACGACGGCCAGCTGGATTCGGCGCCTGTCACCTCCGTGGTGTACGTGGTTCCGGTGAACGATCCGCCTGAGGTCAAGTTCGACAGCACCACATTCACTGAGCAAAAAGACGCAGTCGCGCTGGTCGAAAACCTGACCATCAAAGACGTCGACAACACCACCTTCAGCAAAGTCGTGGTCACCGTCGACCACCTGGCTGCAGGTGATTTGCTCAGCAATACCGATGTGCTCAAGGCCCTGGCCGTTGCCGGGATCACCATCACCCAGAGCGGCAGCGCCGCCGACGGGAAAATCGTCTACACCCTCACCAGCGACTCGAAGGCCGGCAGCAGCGCCGCCGACTTCGTCAAACTGGTTGAAGCCATCACCTTCCAGAGCCCGGGCAATAACCCTGTCGGTACCGATCGTACCGTCACCATCGATGTGACTGACAACGGTGGCGGCAACCTGGATCGCGAACCGCCGGAAACCGGCAGCGCCACCGGCAAGGTCACTATCGACCTGTTCAACGACGCCCCGACTGCATCGGCCGACAACACCACCGCCGATGAAGACCATACCGCCAAGATCGTGCTGGACGGCAAGGATGTGGACGGTACCGTCTCCAGCTTTGTCATCACCACCTTGCCGGAAAACGGCAAGCTGTACAGCGATGCCACGCTGCAAACCGAACTCAAAGTCGGCGACTCGGTGCCGGCGGGTGCCGACGGCAAGGCCGCGGTTTACTTCGCCCCGACCGGCGACTGGAGCGGCAAAACCGAGGTGACGTTCACTGCGGTCGACAACGGCGGTAAATCGAGCGCCGTAACGACGGCCGACATCACGATCGCGCCGGTTACCGACACTCCGCACCTGGGCCTGCTCGGCGGCGGCCCTGTGACCTCGATCAACTTCGACAGCGCCAACCTCAATGGTTCGTGGGGCATCGTCGGGGTAAATGACGCCAACAACGCGCCTGTCAGTGGCACCCCGAGCACTCCGTGGCTCACGGGGAATGCCGGCGGCCAAGTCGAAATCGGCCAAAGCAGCAACTACGGCGTAGAGACCCCAGGCAACAGCCAGGTCATCGAGCTTGAGAAAAACGCCGGCGACGACTCCAGCCTGTACACCATCATCAAGGCAGAAGCCGGCACGGCGTACACCATCTCGGTCGACTACTCGCCGCGTGCGGGCGCCGAGAACAATTCGGTGATCGACGTATTCTGGGGCGGCGTCAAAGTCGGCACCCTGGATACCACCACCGTCGGCATGAAGACTTACACCTTCGTCGTGCCGGTCACCGCTGACGGCGATGCCAAACTCGAGTTCAAAGCCCCGGCCGGGGATGCAAACAACTCGTTGGGCGGCGTGCTGGACAACATCAACGTCACCCAGGTGCTGAACACCGGCCTGGAAGACCATGCGATCAAGCTGTCGACCATCGACGCATACGCCACCGACAAGGATGGCTCCGAGACGCTCAAGCTGGAAGTCGGTGGCATACCGCTCAACGCGACCATCACCGATGGCACGCCGGGCCACACCTTCACCGCGACGGCTGGCAATCAAAGCGTCGACATCAGCAACTGGAACAAGGCCACCCTGGTCTTCACCCCGGCGGAAAACGCCAACGGCCTGGTGAACCTCACCGTCACCGCCACCGCGCAGGACGGCACGGCTGATCCGAAATCCGAGTCGATCACCCTGCCGATCAACGTGATTGCCGTTAACGATGCACCAGAAGCTATCGCGACTACCGCGACCGGTTCCGAAGATCCGGTTCAAGGTATCGAAGTCAAGCTTTCGGCTACTGATATCGATGGCGTGGAGAACGTGAAATCGTTCGCGGTTGGTACGTCGACCAACGGTACGTTCTATACCGATGCGGCGATGACCAAACCGGTGACTGGCGCTATTGATGCGGTCAACGGCGAAGCGACTGTTTACTTCAAGCCAAACGAAAACTTCAACGGCACCGCGAACTTCACCTACACCGCGACCGACGGTGGTATCGCTGACGGCGGCAGCCCGCTGACCTCGGCTCCAGCTAACGGCACCATCACCGTAACTCCGGTCAACGATGCGCCAGTGGCTGTGACCACTACCGCAACGGGTTCTGAAGATCCGGTTCAAGGCATCGAAGTCAAACTGAGCGCGACCGACGTAGATGGCGTGGCAGACGTGAAATCTTTCACCGTCGGCACGCCTACCAACGGCACGTTCTACACCGATGCGGCCATGACCAAGCCAGTGACCGGCGCTATTGATGCGGTCAACGGCGAAGCGACCGTTTACTTCAAGCCAAACGCGAACTTCAACGGCACCGCGAACTTCACCTACACCGCCACCGACGGCGGTATCGCTGACGGCGGTAGCCCGCTGACCTCGGCACCTGCTAACGGCACCATCACTGTGACCCCGGTCAACGACGCGCCTGTGGCTGTGGCCACTACTGCGACCGGTGCTGAAGATCCAAGCGTAGGTATCGCGGTCAAACTGAGCGCGACCGATGTAGACGGCGTGGCAGACGTGAAATCCTTCACCGTCGGCACCCCAACCAACGGCACCTTCTACACCGACGCGGCGATGACCAAACCGGTGACCGGCGCTATTGATGCGGTCAACGGCGAAGCGACTGTTTACTTCAAGCCAAACGAAAACTTCAACGGCACCGCGAACTTCACCTACACCGCGACCGACGGCGGCATTGCTGACGGCGGCAGCCCGCTGACCTCGACTCCAGCCAACGGCACCATCACCGTGACTCCGGTCAACGATGCGCCAGTGGCTGTGACCACTACCGCGACCGGTGCTGAAGACCCAAGCGTAGGTATCGCGGTCAAACTGAGCGCCACCGACGTAGACGGCGTGGCAGACGTGAAGTCCTTCACCGTCGGCACCCCAACCAACGGCACGTTCTACACCGACGCGGCGATGACCAAACCGGTGACCGGCTCGATTGACGCCGTCAACGGCGAAGCCACGGTGTACTTCAAGCCAAACGCGAACTTCAACGGCACCGCGAACTTCACCTACACCGCCACCGACGGCGGTATCGCTGACGGCGGTAGCCCGCTGACCTCAGCGCCTGCTAACGGCACCATCACCGTGACTGCGGTGAACGACGCGCCAGTAGCGGCACCGACCACCGCAACGGGTTCCGAAGATCCGGTTCAAGGCATCGAAGTCAAACTGAGCGCGACCGACGTAGACGGCGTGACAGACGTGAAATCCTTCACCGTCGGCACCCCAACCAACGGCACGTTCTACACCGATGCCGCCATGACCAAGCCAGTGACTGGCTCGATTGATGCCGTCAACGGCGAAGCCACGGTGTACTTCAAGCCGAACGCGAACTTCAACGGCACCGCGAACTTCACCTACACCGCTACCGACGGCGGTATCGCTGACGGCGGCAGCCCGCTGACCTCAGCTCCGGCTAACGGCACTATCACCGTGACCCCGGTCAATGACGCGCCAGTGGCTGTGACCACTACCGCGACCGGTGCTGAAGATCCAAGCGTAGGTATCGCGGTCAAACTGAGCGCGACCGATGTAGATGGCGTGGCAGACGTGAAATCCTTCACCGTCGGCACCCCAACCAACGGTACGTTCTACACCGATGCGGCCATGACCAAGCCAGTGACTGGCTCGATTGATGCCGTCAACGGCGAAGCCACCGTTTACTTCAAGCCAAACGAAAACTTCAACGGCACCGCGAACTTCACCTACACCGCGACCGACGGTGGTATCGCTGACGGCGGCAGCCCGCTGACCTCAGCTCCGGCTAACGGCACTATCACTGTGACCCCGGTCAATGACGCGCCTGTGGCTGTGACCACTACCGCGACCGGTGCTGAAGATCCAAGCGTAGGTATCGCGGTCAAGCTGTCCGCCACCGACGTGGATGGCGTGGCAGACGTGAAATCCTTCACCGTCAGCACTCCAACCAACGGCACCTTCTACACCGATGCGGCCATGACCAAGCCAGTGACCGGCGCTATTGATGCGGTCAACGGCGAAGCCACCGTTTACTTCAAACCAAACGCGAACTTCAACGGCACCGCGAACTTCACCTACACCGCCACCGACGGTGGTATCGCTGACGGCGGCAGCCCGCTGACCTCAGCGCCTGCTAACGGCGCTATCACCGTGACCCCGGTCAACGATGCGCCTGTGGCTGTGACCACTACCGCAACCGGTGCTGAAGATCCAAGCGTAGGTATCGCGGTCAAACTGTCCGCCACCGACGTAGACGGCGTGGCAGACGTGAAATCGTTCACCGTCGGCACGCCTACCAACGGCACGTTCTACACCGACGCGGCGATGACCAAACCGGTGACCGGCGCTATTGATGCGGTCAACGGCGAAGCGACCGTTTACTTCAAACCAAACGCGAACTTCAACGGCACGGCGAACTTCACCTACACCGCTACCGACGGCGGTATCGCTGACGGCGGCAGCCCGCTGACCTCAGCGCCTGCTAACGGCACCATCACCGTGACTGCGGTGAACGATGCGCCGGTCGCAGCACCGACCACCGCAACGGGTTCCGAAGATCCGGCCCAGGGTATCGAAGTTAAGCTTTCGGCCACTGACGTAGATGGCGTGGCAGACGTGAAATCCTTCACCGTCGGCACGCCAACCAACGGCACCTTCTACACCGACGCGGCCATGACCAAGCCAGTGACTGGCTCGATTGAAGCCGTCAACGGTGAAGCCACCGTTTACTTCAAGCCAAATGAAAACTTCAACGGCACCGCGAACTTCACCTACACCGCTACCGACGGTGGTATCGCTGACGGCGGCAGCCCGCTGACCTCAGCTCCGGCTAACGGCACTATCACCGTGACCCCGGTCAATGACGCGCCAGTGGCTGTGACCACTACTGCGACCGGTGCTGAAGATCCAAGCGTAGGTATCGCGGTCAAACTGAGCGCCACCGATGTAGACGGCGTGGCAGACGTGAAATCCTTCACCGTCGGCACGCCAACCAACGGCACGTTCTACACCGACGCCGCCATGACCAAGCCGGTAACCGGCTCGATCGACGCGGTCAACGGCGAAGCCACCGTTTACTTCAAACCAAACGAAAACTTCAACGGCACCGCGAACTTCACTTACACCGCTACCGACGGTGGCATTGCCGACGGCGGCAGCCCGCTGACCTCAGCTCCAGCCAACGGCACCATCACCGTAACTCCGGTCAACGATGCGCCGACTGCGAGCAATGGCTACGTCGAAAGCAACGAAGACACCCCAGTCGAGCTGAAATGGTCGACGTTCGGGGTCAACGATGTGGATTCCACGGACCTGAAAGTCGTCTTCACCAGCCTGCCCAACGGTGCCATCGAGTACAAAGTCGACGGTGTCTGGGTCAAGCTCAGCGCGGCTGATCTGAAAACCGATACGTCGCCGGGCAAGGCCTTCAGCCAGGCCGACTTCGACAATCACAATGTGCGTTACAGCCCTGCGGCCAACGAGTCGGGCGATAACAGCTTCGGCAATGCCGGCGTCGGTAACAAGCAGGGTGATTACACCGAGCTGAAGTTCCAGGCGACCGACGGCCAGCTCAACAGCGATACGAAAACCATCACCGTGGATATCCACCCAGTGACGGACGTTCCTGTCGTGACCGTCGGCGCATTCGGTGACGTGCCAACCGGCTTGACCATTCAAACCTGGACCGGCGGCAACCTGCCGGGTGCATTGGGTACGAACGGCAATGGGGTTGTTCAGTCCAGCGATTTGATCCGGGTCATCAACGCCCAAACGCCTGACAGCGCAGCCTCCACGGGTGTGACTGCCAACGTGAGCAACGCTAATGTGGTGGAACTCACCGCGACCAAAGTCTCCGGCCTGATTTACCTGGAAGCCGGCAAGAGCTACAGCTTCACCGGCAGCGCCGATGACAGCCTGGCGGTTACCGTCGGCGGCAAGTTGGTGTCGACCGAGACCTGGAGCCAGGGCACCGGGATCAACGCAACCCCCTTTACGCCGACAGAGTCGGGTTATTACACCCTCGACATCTATCACTACAACCAGGCCGGCCCGGGCAACTACGACGTCAATGTCTCGATCAACAACGGCCCGTCGATGGCGTTGGGCAGCAGCGGCGTGCAGACCTATACCAGCCTGGAAGCGTTGAAAGCCGCCGGGGCGGTGTTTGACGATGCTCATGTGGTCAACGGAGAAGGTTATTACACCGGCAACGTTTATAACCACGGCCTGGAAGACACTGCGATCAAGATCAGCCCTATCACGACCACGTTTGTCGACAATGACCAGTCGGAATCGCACAAGGTAGAAATCAGCGGCCTGCCTGAAGGCGCTGTCATCACCGACGGCGCCACGGGCCACAGCTATACCTCGACGGGTGCGACCACCCAGTACGATGTCAGCAATTGGAACCTGGCTACCCTGACCGTCACTCCGGCCAAGGATGCGACTGCCAATTTCGATCTGACTGTGACGGCAACGGCCAAAGAGTTGAGCACGCAGGTTGAAGAAGTCACGACTGGCAAGGTGAGCGTGGTGATCACTGCGGTCAACGACGCGCCGGTGGCTGTGGCCACCACTGCGACGGGTGCTGAAGACCCAAGCGTAGGTATCGCGGTCAAACTGAGCGCGACCGACGTAGACGGCTTGGCGAACGTGAAATCGTTCACCGTCGGCACGTCGACCAACGGCACCTTCTACACCGACGCGGCCATGACCAAACCTGTGACCGGCGCGATTACCGCGGTCAACGGCGAAGCCACCGTGTACTTCAAGCCGAACGCGAACTTCAACGGCACGGCGAACTTCACCTACACCGCGACCGACGGCGGCAACGCTGACGGCAGCAACGTACTGACCTCGCCAGCCGCCAACGGCAGTATCACCGTGACTCCGGTCAACGATGCGCCGGTTGCAGCGGCAACCACTGCGACCGGTGCTGAAGATCCAAGCGTAGGTATCGCGGTCAAGCTGAGCGCGACCGACGTCGATGGCCTGACCAACGTCAAGTCGTTCACCGTCGGCACGCCAACCAATGGCACCTTCTACACCGACGCGGCCATGACCAAAGCGGTGACCGGCGCGATTACCGCGGTCAACGGCGAAGCCACCGTGTACTTCAAGCCGAACGCGAACTTCAACGGCACGGCGAACTTCACCTACACCGCGACCGACGGCGGCAACGCTGACGGCAGCAATGTACTGACCTCGCCAGCAGCCAACGGCAGCATCACCGTGACTCCGGTCAACGATGCGCCAGTGGCTGCGGCAACCACCGCGACCGGTGCTGAAGATCCAAGCGTAGGCATCGCGGTCAAGCTGTCCGCCACCGACGTCGATGGCCTGACCAACGTCAAGTCGTTCACCGTCGGCACGCCAACCAATGGCACCTTCTACACCGACGCGGCCATGACCAAACCAGTGACCGGTGCTATTACCGCGGTCAACGGCGAAGCCACGGTGTACTTCAAACCGAACGCGAACTTCAATGGCACCGCGAACTTCACCTACACCGCGACCGACAGCGGCAACGCTAACGGCAGCAACGTACTGACCTCGCCAGCAGCCAACGGCACCATCACCGTGACCCCGGTCAACGATGCGCCAGTGGCTGCGGCAACCACCGCGACCGGTGCTGAAGATCCAAGCGTAGGCATCGCGGTCAAGCTGAGCGCGACCGACGTCGATGGCCTGACCAACGTCAAGTCGTTCACCGTCGGCACGCCAACCAATGGCACCTTCTACACCGACGCGGCGATGACCAAAGCGGTGACCGGCGCCATTAGCGCTGTCAACGGCGAAGCCACGGTTTACTTCAAACCGAACGCGAACTTCAACGGCACGGCGAACTTCACCTACACCGCCACCGACAGCGGCAACGCTGACGGCAGCAACGTACTGACCTCGCCAGCAGCCAACGGCAGCATCACCGTGACCCCGGTCAACGATGCGCCGGTTGCAGCGGCAACCACCGCGACCGGTGCTGAAGATCCAAGCGTGGGTATTGCGGTCAAGCTGAGCGCGACCGACGTAGACGGCCTGGCGAACGTGAAATCGTTCACCGTCGGCACGCCAACCAACGGCACCTTCTACACCGACGCAGCGATGACCAAACCAGTGACCGGCGCGATTACTGCGGTCAACGGCGAAGCCACGGTTTACTTCAAACCGAACGCGAACTTCAACGGCACGGCGAACTTCACCTACACCGCCGCCGACAGCGGCAACGCTAACGGCAGCAATCCGCTGACCTCGGCCCCGGCCAACGGCACTATCACCGTGACCTCGGTCAACGACGCACCGACCCTGGACCTGAGCACCACAGACGGTTCCGTCCTCACCAGCTACAGCACGGCCTACTCGGAGCGCAGTACGGGTGGGATAGCGATCACCGGCAACGTAGCCATCGGTGACGTCGACAGCAGCCAGATGCAAAGCGCGACCATCACCTTGAAAAACGCCAGCGCGGGCGACCAGCTCAGCTCGAGCCTGGTGACCGTAGGCGGTACTTACAACGGCGTCACCCTGACCAGCGTCGGCACCGACGTCAGTGGCAAAATCGTCCTGACCCTGTCGGGCGCGGCTGACACGGCCACCTACAAGTCGTTGCTCGAGTCGTTCCAGTACTCCAGCACCAGCAAGTATCCGACCACGGGTGATCGCACTGTCGAGATCGCCGTGAAGGACAACGCAGGCGCTGACAGCCTGAGTTCGTCGGTGGCCACCAGCACCATTACCGTTACGCCACAGACTTATGTGGTGACGGAAGGCGGCGGCGCCGCCGATGTCGTCGACCTGAGCAGTACCTCGGCCAACAACATGGTGGTCGGTGACAAAGGCGGTATCGTCAATGCGGGCAGCAACTACAACATTGCCTTCATCGTCGATACCTCGGGCAGTATCGGCAGCAGTGCGATGAAGTCGATCAAGGCGCAGCTTGCGAGCGTGTTCGATACCTTGATCAGCAATGCCGGTAAAAGCGACTCGGGTGTTGTGAAGGTACTGCTGGTCGACTTCGATACGCGGGTTGAAGCGCAGGTCTCGGTCAACCTCGCCGACAAGGACGCCGCTAAAGCGGCCTTGCAGGCTGTGTTGACTCAGATGACGTCAAAATCGAGCGACATGACCAACTATCAGGATGCATTCAACGCCGCCACCAACTGGTTCAAGGGCGACGAAGCCACGAGCAATGTGGGTGCAAAAAACCTGACGTACTTCATTACCGACGGTGAGCCGAACGTATACACCAGTGTTGATGGCAACCCTTACCTGGGCTGGACCGGTTGGAATGGCTCGGATGTTTACTTTGATAGCGTCGTCAACAACTCCAACTACGTTTTGGGTCAGAGCACCCCGGTCACCGCGACAATCAACGGCAGGACGCAGGTGATTGTCGATGGCGACGGCAACGTCTATTCCTACTATAACGGCTATAGAAACTACGAAGGCACCGTGGTGGCCAACAGCAGCGGCGGCTTTGACGTGGCGTCGGTCTACAACGATTCCAGCAACGCCATGAGCAACGCCAAGTCGGCCTATTCCGATCTGGTCAACGCGGTTCCAGGCAAGGTTGTCGTCGAGGCCATCGGTCTGGGCTCGAACATTGATACCGCTGTGCTCAAGCAGTTTGATACCGATCATAACGTCTCCACGATCGACACCGCGAAGCTGGCGGATGCCATCACCGGCCACGCGGCCGATACCGGCGCCGACACCCTCACCGGTGGTTCGGGCAACGACATTCTGTTCGGCGATCTGATCAGCTACAACAACCTTGAAGGCAGTGCTGCACTCAAGGCGTTCGCGGCCGACAAACTGGCCACGACCGTCGATCACATCGATGACCGTACCTTGCACCAGTTCATCACCGAGCACGTCGCTGACGTGGGTGCATTGGCCAGCGCGTCGAACATCTACGGCACCAACGACGGCGCTGACAAGCTGATCGGCAACGCCGGCGACGACATTCTGTTCGGCCAAGGCGGTAACGACGTGCTCAACGGCGGGGCGGGTAACGACATCCTGGTGGGCGGCAAGGGCAATGACACCCTCACCGGCGGCGCGGGGGCGGATACCTTCGTGTGGCTCAAAGGGGATACCAACACCGGGACTGGCGTCGATACCATCACCGACTTCAAGCACAGCGAAGGCGATAAGTTGGACCTGTCTGATTTGCTGCAAGGCAATAACGACACCAACCTGACCAACTACCTGAAGTTGAGCACCGACTCGGCGGGCAACTCGACGCTGAGTGTCAGCAGCAGCGGTTCGTTCACGGCGCAGGGTGGCGGTACGGCCGATGTTACGATCAAGGTCGATGGCGCCAGCTGGGGCAGTGGCAGTGCCGCGATCAACAGCCTGATCGCCGGTGGTGATCTGACCGTCAAGCATCACGACTGATCACCCTGGAGCGCCAATCTTTCGGGATTGGTGCTCCGTGGGCACCAGCTTCGGGAAAATGTGTGTAATCTCTGTAGGAGCCAGGTGCGGCGCCTGCAGGGATTTTTTATTGGGAGAACGCTGATGTTCTACGTGCAACGCGATCAATACAACGCTTTGGTTCGCGTCGAGGCGCAGGCCTTCGCCGAATCCACCGGAACTCTACCGGCGGATCATCAGGACATTCAGGCGTGGTTTGCCACGGATGTGATCGACAACAGCCTCAAGCAGCTCCAACAGAGCGACTCCGAGATGATTCGGGTGCTCGATGACTTGATCCAGGTGCTGACCGCCAAGGGCGTGATCCGCATCACTGACCTGCCGCCCGCCGCGCAGGTCAAGGTGATGGAGCGTACCCAGGCACGGACGGCGCTGGGCGGTTTGAGTGAGCTGATCAATGACGATGAAAGCGGTTTGATCTGAGGCGCACGCACCTCTTTCACGGCATGAGCGTCAAGCCGGCCTGATTACTCGGCGCTCCACGTCCACGGCGCGGGTTCACCGACCAGTTGGCCTTGCACCCCTTCGATGCCCATCTCGCGAATCACGCGCAACTCACCTTCGGTTTCCACGCGTTCTGCAATCAACGGCAGATCGATGCTGTGGGCGGCACGCTGGATCGCCTCGATAAAAAAGCGCTTGTGGCTTTCCTGATCAATGGTACGGATGTAGCTGCCGTCGATTTTGAGGTACGCCAGGCCCAGGTTCGCCAGGTTGCCGATCATGCTGAAACGCCCGCCGAAACGTTGCAGGCCGAGGCTGTATCCGAGGCTGCGCAGGCGCCGGGTGAGACGCTCCAACTGGGCTTGCTCGGGCACTTGCTCTTCGCCGATCTCCAGCGTCAGGCGCGTACCGAGTGTCGGGTGTTGCGCCAATCGCTCGAACATCCGCTCCAGGGCTTGTGGGTCATTCAAGGTCGCCGCCGAGAGGTTCAACGCCACCGATTGGTTGTGTTGTGCCAGGTGTTTGATCACCAGGTCGAGCATCAATTGGTCAAGGCGCGCGGTCCAGCCGAAGCGCTCCAGCCAGGGCAGGAAGTGCCCCGCCGCAATGGTCTGGTCCTGGTTGTCGAGCAGGCGCGACAGTACCTTGTAGTGCAGCACCTGACGGGTATCGTTGCTACTGACCACCGGCTGGAAAAACAAGCGGAAGCGCCCCTGATTCAGGGCCTCGTCGAGCAGGGTGTGCCAGCTATGCGGATCGTCGCTGACGGTGTCCCGGGTCTGGCGCTCCAGGCATACCCAGGTTTGGCCGCTACTGGCTTCAGCCTGGGCCAGGGCCTGATCGGCCAGCTTCAACAGGTCGGCCGAGGCATCGCCGGGGTTGTAGGGCGCGAGGCCGATGTAGGCCACGCTCTGCATGTCTGTGGCGCCCGTTTCGTACAGGCTCTGCAGGGTGGTTTCCAGCGCCTGGGCCAATTGCACCGCTTCGTGACGCACCAGGCCCGGGGCAAGCACGGCGAACTCGCCGCCGCGGCTGCGGGTGATCAGGTTTTGGGTTTCCGGGTACTTGGCGCAGGTCCGCACCAGTTGCTGGCTGACGGCTTGCAGCAGTTGGTCGGTGCGTTGCCCGCCCAGGCGCTGGTTGAGACCGGCGAGGTCGTTGACCCGCAAGATCAGCAGGTAGCCTGAACTGGCTTCTTCCAGGTTGCTGACCCGCGAGTTGAGCTGCATCTCGAAATAGCGCCGGTTGGCCAGCCCGGTCAGGCTGTCCTGGTAGGACTCCACGCGCAGCTTCTCGCTGCGCTCGGTCTGTTCATTGAACAACGCCTTGAGCTTCTCGACCATCTGGTTCATGGCCTGCACCACGCGCCGCAGTTCGGGGGTGCGGGGCAGGTCGGGCAAACTGATGAATTCGCGCCGCGCGATGGCGTGGGACTGCTCGACCATATAGTCCAGCGGCTTCAACTGACGGCGCAGCAACAGCGCGCCGAGCACCGCACTCGCGGCGCCGCAGAGCAGCAACCAGCCCAGGCTGCCCAATGCGCTCTGCCACAGTTTGGCCAGGGCGAACATCGGGTGGCTGATCACCTCGACCCGTGCCGCCTGCTGCCAGCCTCGGCTGACGATGGCATCGCCGCCGGCCGGCGCGAGGCCGATCATTTTCACGAACCAGGCCGGTACGCCGCTGGCATCAGGCTCGGCGGCACGCTCCACCAGCACCTGGTTATTGCTCAGGTCCACCACGCGGATGCTCGCGTAGTAGCCACTGTCAAAAATCGAACTGACCATCAGCTCGGTCATCGCCGGGTCATCGATGTTCGGCGTCAGCGACAGTGCCAGTGCGGTGGCCGCATCCTGGGCGTGGGAACGCAACTGGTTGACGTACTGCGCACGCGAGCTTTCCAGGCTGACGATGAAGCTACCGCTGAAGGCAACCACTAGAAACACACAGATAGCGATCAGCAATTGTTTGAACAGTGACATCGTAGCTCCTGTTAATTATCCGAACTGGCCGGAAAACCTTCGGCGGTCATTTTTTTCAAGACATCCTGCCAGCGTGACAGGCGCTTGCTATCACCGACTTTTTTGTTGCCCGCCGCGCCGGTCAGCCACAACCCTTCGCCGTTGAAAGCGTAGACGGGCAGCAGGTCCGGACGTTGGCTGGCCGGCAGAATGGGGTCCATCAGGCTGTCCAGTACCAACGGCATGGCTTCCGGGCTTGCATAGTAGGTCAGTACCATATGCGCGCGATTCTGGCGCAAGGCCTTGACGTAGGTTATGCGCAGCTTCTCGGCCGGGACGCCCAAGTGACGCAGGCTGAAGTATTTGGCGATGGCATAGTCTTCACAATCACCGGCACCTTTCCACAGGGATTGAATGGGCGTCGCCCAATAATCGATCTCGTGCCACAGGTCGATATCTTCTTCGTAGTGCAACTGGCGGTTAAAGAACAAGTTGACCACGTTGAGTTGTTCGGTCTCGCTGACCTGCTTTTGCGCCGTGAGCAGGTGTTGCCAGGCATCGATACGCTGGCGCCCGGCGCCCAGGGGCCCGTAAAGCGCCTCGGCGCGGCGGCTGATCTGGCTGAAATCCCAATCGGCGAGCAGATTGCCCAGCAGGCCGCCACCCAGCAACAGCGTGATGGCCAGACCGTACAGGAACCGAGGGAAGTTAAAGCGTATCGCCACTGCGATTACCCGAGCTTGCAGCATTGAAGGTGCGGCAATGGTGCGGTGATACCGGGTAAAAAACAATGGCACGATGAAATCACTTTGTAGCAATTTATCCTGAATAAGTGCTGGTAAATTGGCTATTTTCCGCTCGTCTGAAAGGGTGGCGGCAATTCCATCAAAATAATGACACCTCATAACGCCTGTCACAGAATGTCGCAACCAAAGCGCCGACAAAAAGACTTGCGGTCAGCCTTATCTTGCCGACCTTTCACGTCTTTAATGGCACTGTGAAGGAGTTATGGCCATGAGCCGTACCGATGATCTGTTTGCCCCGTCCGGCAAGAGCCTGACCCGGGAGCCCAAGGCACGGAACGCTCGGCTGCACTTTTTCGGCACCCTTCCATTCGATGATGGCACCCGCGCTAACCAGAAAGACGGCTCGCGCTTTTGCGCCAATGCGCCAGCGGCCTATGAACAACCTCATCATTATGACTTGAGCACACCGCGCCCAACCGTGGTGGCGCTGGTCTCGGTCAACGGCGGCGTTGGCCGCAGCACCCTGGCCACGGCGTTGAGCAGCGGCTTGCAGCGCTTGGGGGAGTCGGTGGTGGCGCTGGATCTGGACCCTCAAAACGCATTGCGCCAGCATTTCGGCGTGGCCCCGGAGCTCCTGGGCGTCGGCCGCGCCAGCCTGCTCAATACGCGCTGGGAGACGCTCCTGCAAGCGGGGTTTGCCGGCTGCCGCGTGATCCCCTTCGGGCACACCGATATCAAGCAGAAGGACAACCTGCAACGTTGGCTCACGCGCGAACCGGAGTGGTTGGCGCAGCACCTGTCGACCCTGGGGTTGAGCGAGCGCCCGCTCATGCTCATCGACACCCCCGCCGGTAATAACGTCTATCTGCATCAAGCTTTGAGCGTGGCCGATAGCGTATTGGTCGTCGTCCAGCCGAATGCCGCATGCCTCGGCACGCTTGACCAGTTGGACGCGGTGCTGGCGCCTTATCTTGAGCGTGAACGCCCGCCACATTGCCACTATGTGATCAATCAACTGGAAGAAAACTCGGCGTTCAGCCGGGACATGGTCAATGCCTTCAAACTGCGCCTGGGCGACAATCCGTTGGACGTGGTGCATCGCGATCCCTCGATCAGCGAAGCCCTGGCCTTTGCCACGGACCCGCTGGATAACTTGGCGGCGAGCGCCGCCTGCGATGATCTCAAGAGGCTGTGCCGGTTGTTGATCGCACGGAAAAAAGCCCGCTAAATCACGCTTTATGCGCTGAACGCGAAATGCTTATGCACAATCGGCAGGTCGCCGATGGCGTCGAATGGGGTTTGGGCGGAACCATTCTCAACACGGCGCAACCGCCTGTTTTGCGTGCGTTTTATTCGCTGCACAAAAAATGATCAGTATGGCATTTGGCCTGTAGCGCAGATGGTTACAGCTTCTGTAAGGATTTCATCAACAGAGTTATCCACAGGGCGCGCGTAGGAAAAAATGCGCTTTAATCGCGCTCAGCCAGCACCATAAGGTTGCGTGGGGTCAGGGTGGTTTCGCAGAAGCTGCCTACCGCCACGGTGTAGCCCTGTTCCCGCAGAAACAGAGCCCGATCCAGCACCAGCCACAGCTCCAGCGGGCGGCGGAACAACCCTCGCAGCAGTTCCAGGTTTCTGACCTCGGCCAAGCGCCGCCAGCCGTGTGCCTCCAGCGCTGTCCAATCCTGCTCGCCTGTGGATAAACCTTTGAGGTCTGCCAGCTCGCGGCAATAGTCGGCGAAGGGTTTACCCAGCCAACTGGCGGGCAGGGACGGCGTGGGCAGGTACGTGTCGCAATGGCGCAATTGGCGCTGCAAGTGATCGAAACCCAGGCGCCTGGCCATGGACGTATCCCGTTGCCGGCGCACCCGCTTGCCGGCGGTGACGGTTTCACTGAGGGGCAGCCCCAGGTCATCCACCGATAAGCGTAACGCCGAAGCGCGGCCGACGCTCGACAGTGGCTGATAGCGGTCGGTGCGGATGCGGTTGTAGCAGCAGGGTGCCAGCGCCAGTTGCTTGCAGCCAGCAGTGCTGGCCAGTTGCAGCAGGCGCACGTGCAGGTCGCCGCAGGCGTGCAGGGCGACGGGTGTGTGTTCGGCGCTGACCGTCACGTCGGCCAGTACGTCTTGCAGGTGATGGGTGACGGGCAGTTGGTGGTGGTCGCTCAAGGCCTGCCCGGCGGCGATCAGGGCCGGATCGTATTCCAGGCAGGTCAGTTGCTGCCCGCTGTGCAGCAGGCGGCGGCCGAGGTGGCCTTTGCCGGCGCACCAGTCCAGCCAGTGCCGCGGTAGTTGCGCGAACCCCAGGGCGGCGCCGAAGGCTTCGATCTGTTGCCACTTGCGGCCGGGCACATCGACGTTCAGGCGCTGGCGGGCGGGTGCCAGGGGCCGCGTCGGTAACTTATCCACAGCACTGAGGCGCTGCGCCTGCGCGGCCAGCTGTGGAAAAGGCGCCGGGGCGGGCAGCTCATGGGGCCGGTTGTGGCTGCTTTCCGCGTCGGCCAGCGAGCGCCGGCGCAGCCACTGGGCGAGCGCGGGATGTTGGGATTCCCAGGGTAACTGGCAATGCGTGAAGGGCCGTGGTCGCCACAGCCCCTGGTGTTCGCTGAGGAACGCATCCAGCGCCTGGAAGTGCGCTTCAACGTCCCTGGCAGGCATCGACCCGCAGCCAGCGTTCCAGCAGTTTGAAACCGCGCACCAGCACATAGGCCATCAGCAGGTAGAACATCCCGGCGGCGAAGAAGATCTCCACTGGCAGGTACGTGCGCGCAATGATGGTGCGCGCCATGCCGGTCAGTTCGAGCAGCGTCACGGTACTGGCCAGGGCGCTGGCCTTGAGCATCAGGATCACTTCGTTGCTGTACGCCGGCAGGCCGATGCGCGCGGCGCGCGGCAGGATGATGTAGAACAGCGTCTTCGGCTTGGACATGCCCAGGGCCCGCGCCGCTTCGATTTCACCCGGCGGGATGGCCTGGATCGCACCGCGCAGGATTTCGGCGATATAGGCGGCGGTGTGCAGGGTCATGGTGGCGGTGGCGCACCAGAACGGATCGCGCAGGTACGGCCACATGAAGCTGTTACGCACCGCATCGAACTGCGCCAGGCCGTAGTAGACCAGGAACAGTTGCACCAGCAACGGCGTGCCGCGAAAGAAGAAAATGTAGCAATAGGGCAGGGTCCGCACGTACCAGCGGCGCGAAGAGCGGGCGATGCCCAGCGGGATCGCCAGCAGCAGGCCGGCAATCACCGCAATGGCCACCAGCTCGAGGGTGAGGGTCGCGCCCTGGGCCAGTTTGGGCAGCCACTTGATGATCACGGCCCAGTTCAGGCCCAGGTCGAAATGGGACAGCCAGCTGTAGTCGCCGTTCATTGGGTGCTCCTTGCAAAGCCGCGACTGGCGCGTTTTTCCAGGAAGTGCATGCCAGTCATGGCCAGCACGGTGAGGCCCAGGTACATGAACGCCGCCACCATGAAGAAGGTGAACGGCTGCTTGGTCACGGTCACGCCGATCTGCGCATGGCGCATGATTTCTTCGAGGCCGATCACCGATACCAGCGCGGTGTCTTTCATCAGGATCATGAACAGGTTGCCCAGGCCCGGCAGGGCGATGCGCCACATCTGCGGCATGATCAAGCGGGTGAAGATGCGAAACTTCGACAGGCCCAATGCCACACCGGCTTCACGGTGGCCCTTGGGAATGGCGAGGATCGCGCCACGGAACACTTCCGTGGCGTAGGCGCCAAAGCACAGGCCCAGGGCGATGACCCCGGCGGCGAAGGCGCTGAGGGAAAGGTCGGGGTTACCGAAAAACTCCCCGAGGGCACGCATCAGGTTGACCGTGCCGAAATAAATCAGCAACACCCACAACAGTTCGGGAATACCGCGAACGAGGGTCGAGTAAGTCCCGCCCAGCCACTGCAGCAGCTTGTATGGGGACGTCTTGGCCAAAGCGCCAGCCAGGCCGAGTACCAGCCCCAGGCACAGGGCCGTGAGCGCCAGCTTGACGGTCATCAGCGCGCCGGCGGCGAGCGCCGGGCCGAATCCGTAGAGATCGAAATTCATGGTGTTTTCATATCGCGGCAGGCAAAGCTGAAAGCCGACGCGCCCCTGGGAGCGCGTCGGGCATACCGTTCAGATCATTCGATGCTGAAAGGGAAGTACTTGTCGTTGATCTTCTTGTAGGTGCCGTCGGCCTTGATCTCTGCCAGGGCTTTGTTCAGGCGTTCGCGCAGCGGGTCGCCTTTGCGCACGGCGATACCGATCTTGTCGCTCTCGACCACCGGGTCGCCCTTGAATTCGTAGGCGGAACCGTCTTTGCTCTTGAGCCATTCGTACTGCACGTACTTGTCGGCAAGGATGCCGTCCAGGCGGCCGGACGTCAGGTCGAGGTAGGCGTTTTCCTGGGTGTCGTAGAGCTTGCTGGTGGTGTCTGGCAGCTTGTCTTCCAGGTAGGTGCCGGCCAACGTCGCGCGTTGTGCGCCGATGATCTTGCCTTTCAGGTAGGCCGCGTCGGTCTTGAAGTCTGCCGTGGCTTTAGGTGCGATGAACTGCAGCTTGTTGGAGTAGTACGGGTCGGTGAAGTCGACGGCCTGCTTGCGCTCGTCGGTGATCGACAGCGAGGACACCAGGAAGTCGAATTTCTTCGCGTTCAGCGCCGGGATGATGCCGTCCCAGTCCGATACATACACTTCGCACTTCTCGACTTTCATCTTGGCGCACAGGGCGTCGCCGATGTCTTTGTCGAAGCCGACGACGTTGCCGCTGGCATCTTTATTGTTGAACGGCGGGTAGGCCGCTTCGATCCCCATTTTCAGGGTTTCTGCCATGGCCGAGGCGCTGAACGCCATCGAAACGGCCGCGGCCAGAAGGAATTTTTTATAGTTCTGCATGCATGTTGCTCCGTTAGCGGTTGCTGGACATGAATTGTTTGCAGCGCGCCGAAAGCGGGTTTTCAAACACCTGCTGTGGCGATCCTTGCTCTTCGACCAGGCCTTGGTGCAAGAACACCACTTCACTGGACACCTGGCGGGCGAAGCCCATTTCATGGGTGACCAGCAGCATGGTGCGGCCTTCTTCGGCCAGCGCGCGGATCACATTAAGTACTTCCTGGACCATTTCCGGGTCAAGGGCCGAGGTGGGTTCGTCGAACAGGATGACTTTCGGCTGCATCGCCAGGGTACGCGCGATGGCCGCCCGCTGCTGCTGGCCGCCGGACAATTGCGCGGGGTAGGCGTGACGCTTGTCGCCGATGCCGACCTTGGCCAGCAGGGCTTCGGCCACTTCGATGGCTTCGGCCTTGCTCTGGCCGAGCACACGGCGTGGGGCCTCGATGATGTTGTCGAGGATGCTCATGTGTGGCCACAGGTTAAAGTTTTGAAACACAAACCCGATTTCGCTGCGCAGGCGGTTGATCTGCTTGCCGTCGGCGGCTATCAGCTCGCCGTTCTTCGCGGCCTTGAGCTTGAGCTCTTCGCCAGCCACCAGGATCTGGCCCTGGTGCGGGTTTTCCAGCAGGTTGATGCAGCGCAGGAATGTGGACTTGCCGGAACCGGAGGAACCCAGGATCGAGATCACATCGCCGTCGCGAGCGGTCAGCGAGATACCTTTGAGTACCTCCAGCTCACCATAGCGTTTATGCAAGTTGCGGATTTCAAGCGCGGGCGCGGCCAGAGCCATGTGCGGTCCTCATTGTGTTCGTTGCGTTCCTGCTGTTGGGTCGCCTTCCTGGCGAGGCGCCAACCTAGCATAGCGTCCGGATGGCAGCCAACAGCGCGGCGGATGCTTAACAGGTGGTCTGCGGCAAGGTGTCGCATCGACACAGCGGCGTGTCGCGCCATCAACAACCGAACAGCCGTTTGAACCTGAAAAACCCGCAGGCTTCGCGTGAAAAAGGGCGCGATGGTGCCAGCTTTGGGCGGGTGTTGGAAGGGTTAACCGGGCAAACGGTGATCATCGGCCCTTTTATGGGGCGTCACGTACTTTTTGTGTGTATTTGTGGTGCGCGCGTTCGGGTAAAAGTGAGTCGCTCGGTAACGCTGTAGCGGAATGCCAGCATTCTCAATGACTTGCGAGGGCTGCTGGATCGTCCTACAGCCCGCGTCAATCGGGGTTTTGTAACATTTTGGCGCAAATATTGCGTAAAAAATAAAGAACGCCCTGTTTGTTTCTTTTCACGTAAAAGGCACGCGCCGGGCGGACCGTTTTCGCAATTCCTCGTTTAAAGGTGTGTCAATGAGTAGTACGCATAGCTCCAATGACCTCGAACAGGGGCTCAAACCGCGTCACGTCACCATGTTGTCGATTGCCGGCGTCATCGGTGCCGGTTTGTTTGTCGGCTCCGGCCACGCGATCGCCGCCGCCGGCCCTGCGGTACTGCTGGCGTATGCCGCCGCCGGTGCGCTGGTGGTCTTGGTGATGCGGATGTTGGCCGAAATGGCCGTGGCGTCGCCGGACACCGGTTCGTTCTCGACCTACGCCGATCGGGCGATCGGTCACTGGGCCGGTTTTACCATCGGCTGGCTGTACTGGTGGTTCTGGGTGCTGGTGATTCCATTGGAAGCCAACGCCGCCGCGACCATCCTCCATGCCTGGTTCCCCGGCGTGGCCATCTGGGCGTTTACCCTGATCATCACCTTGCTGCTGACGGCGACCAACCTGTTCAGCGTGAAGCACTACGGTGAGTTCGAGTTCTGGTTCGCGCTGATCAAAGTCGTCGCGATCGTGGGCTTTGTGATCCTCGGCCTGCTGGCGATCTTCGGCTTCCTGCCGACCAGCCAGGTCAGCGGTGTCTCGCACCTGTTCGACACCCAGGGCTTCATGCCGAACGGCATGGGCGCTGTGCTGGCGGCCATCCTGACCACCATGTTCTCGTTCATGGGCACCGAGATTGTCACCATCGCGGCCGCCGAGTCGAAGGACCCGGGCCAGCAGATCACCAAGGCCACCAACTCGGTGATCTGGCGGATTGGTTTGTTCTACCTGCTGTCGATCTTCATCGTGGTGTCCCTGGTGCCTTGGAACGATCCGACCCTGGCTGCCGTAGGTTCCTACCAGACAGTGCTGGAAAGCATGGGTATCCCGAATGCCAAGCTGATCGTTGACCTGGTGGTCTTGGTTGCCGTGACCAGCTGCCTCAACTCGGCGCTGTACACCGCCTCGCGCATGCTGTTTTCCCTGGGCCGTCGTGGTGATGCACCCGCCGTGTCCAAGCGCACCAACAAAAGCGGCACGCCTTACTGGGCGGTGATGCTGTCCACCGGCGCAGCGTTCCTGGCGGTCTTCGCCAACTACGTGGCACCGGCGGCGGTGTTCGAATTCCTGCTCGCCAGTTCCGGCGCCATTGCGTTGCTGGTGTACCTGGTGATTGCGGTGTCGCAACTGCGCATGCGTCAGAAGCGTACTGCGGCGGGCGAGACGCTCGCTTTCAAAATGTGGTTGTTCCCAGGCCTGACCTACGCGGTGATGGTGTTCATCGTCGGTACGCTGGGGATCATGCTGTTCCAGGAAGCCCATCGGGTCGAGATCATCGCGACCGGGGTCTTGAGCTTGCTGGTGGTGGCGGCGGGGCTGCTCGTTTCGAGCCGTCGCAAGGCCCAGAGCGTAGGCGCTGCAGTACTGAATTGATGTGATGGAGTGCGGTGCTTGATTGCGCCGCAGTTCAAATGTGGGAGGGGGCTTGCCCCCGATTGCGGTGTGCCAGTCGACATCTAATTGACTGATACACCGCTATCGGGGCAAGCCCCTCCCACATTGCGTTTTGCGTCAGTCTTGGGAAATCACCAGCGCCTGGGATGCGGCGACGTAATCCGCCTGGAACTGCGGCGACTCGACCCACGCCAGGGCTGCCGCTTCATCCTCGGTGTCGGTAGCCCACTGCCGATATTCGATCAGTGCCGCCAGGATAAAGTCGGTGGCCTCTTCTTCGCCTTCCTGCTCCAGCACCAATGCCAACAGCGGGTGCGCCAGGAATGCCGCGCACAGCGCTTGCTGGCTGATTTCGCCGGCAGTACGCATCTCGACAAACAATTCAGTCAAATCCACCGACTCAAGATCGATGCGGCTGTCATCGCCGGCAAATGCATCCGGCTTGCTCGCGACGGCGCGTTGGGTACGGTTTTGCTTGGCCTTGGCCTTTGCCCGGTGGGCACGTTTTTGCTGCTTGTTCGGCGAGGCCATGGGCTCACGTCCTTGGTTCAGGATCTGGGTGGGTATTGAAGCGCAGGTTGAGGGAAATCCCAAGGGGTTCTAGACGCGCGCCGTCATGCGACGGCCCGGTGTGCCGGGTGTTAGCGCGCCGTGCTTCAGCCATGCCAGCGCAATCGGCCACAGCCGATCCTCATACTCGCTGCGAAAGAACGCGAAATGTCCGACCTGTGTTTCTCCGATATCGTCAGGGGCGATGCGCAGGTGAGTGCGTTCGCTGCTGGCGAAGTAGCTCAGCAAGCGCTCGATGGCCGGCACGGTGCCGAAGGGATCGTCGGTGATGCTGATCGCCAGCACCTGCGCCGTTACCCGGGCAAACGGCAGTTCACCCAAGGCGCGCCCGCTGGGCCGTGTTTCATAGCTCGGCGTCGGCGTGCTCCAGTCCCGTACCACGCCGGCCGGCGTATCCTCCAGCCAGCCCAGGCGCTTGCCCGGGAAGTAGCCGAACAGCGCCGTCACCAGTGGCATCACCACATGCCACTTGCCAACCATGCGCCAGCGCCCGCTCGCTGCGTAATCGCGCCAGTAGGCGAATTGCGCGCCCACTGTCACCAGGCGCCGGATCACTGCGCCGGACGCCCCGAGCCCCGCTGCACAGCCGCCGAAGCTGTGACCGACCACGTCGATCGGCTGCCCCGGGAACTCGCGCTGCGCCCGCTGCAATATCGCCTCGAAATCCAGGCGGCCCCAATCCGACCATGAGGCCTTGAAGCCTCGCAGCGAGCCACGGCGGGACTCGCCGATGCCGCGATAGTCGTAGGTGATGACATCGAAGCCGTTGGCGAACAGGTAGTCGGCGAAGCGTGAATAGTGGCGACAGCGCACGGAGGTGGCGGCGTTGATGATGACGACCGGGCGTGTAGGGTCGCTTCGGATGTGGCGCCAGGTGAAGCCGCCAAGCGGGTAGCCGTCTGCGGCGGGTGCCCTGAAGGAAGTGTTTTGGCTGGGTTGAGTTGCAGGCGTTAGCGAAGAGGCATCATTCAAATTCATCGTTTTGGGCCTGTGCCGATTTTTTATTTTTGGTAATGGTTGGCCAGTTTGCCAACACTTGTACTTCGTTCCGCTGACTCACTAATCTCTGGCGCTCACAACGCCTACAACGCCCGCGCACAGTGGCTTGTTCCGAAAAAACCACACATCTGAGAGAAACGACAGCCAACCATGGACAGATTAGACTGGCGGGCATCCATTACGGAGGTCTCTATGAGCATTCCACGTTCTCCCATCGTTTCGGAGTTTGAAACAGAAGAGCAAGCTGCCAGCTACGACCGTTGCCATACGGATTCAAGCACGGTCGCTTGTCTGGTACTCGGGAAATGGTTGTTCATCCAAACTACCTGGTGGTCTATCGGGTGACGGAGCACGTTGAGATAGTGATGGTGTTACACACTCGCCAGGAATATCCCAGGGATGTGATCGGGCCACACCACTCGACCTCACGCCAGTAGATGCTTAGGCTTGCGCCTTTGCAATCAGCGAGAGCGTCCTGATGACCCGCGACACCCTCGAACACCACCAGATTCCCCTCTACTTCGCCACCGTCCTCCTGGCCGCCGCTTTCGGTCTGCTCGCGCCGTCATTGGCGCATGGCCTCGGCGTGCTGGTCACGCCGGCCATCGCGGTGCTGATGTATGCGATGTTCCTGCAAATCCCGTTTCTGCAGCTGCGCCAAGGCGTGGGCAACCAGCGGTTCCTGGCGGCGTTGCTGCTGGCCAATTTCGTTCTCGTGCCCGTGCTGGTGTGGCTACTGACGCGTGGCCTGGTGGAGCGCCCGGCGTTGCTGGTGGGGGCGTTGCTGGTGTTGCTGACGCCGTGTATCGACTACGTGGTGGTGTTTACCCATATCGGCAAGGGCGATTCGCGCTTGATGCTGGCCGCGACGCCGCTGCTGTTGTTGCTGCAGTTGGTGTTGTTGCCGGTGTACCTGGGGTTGATGTTGGGCGCGCAGTCCGCGGTGGTGGTGGAGGTGCGGCCGTTTGTCGAGGCGTTCCTGTTATTGATCGTGGTGCCGATGGTGCTGGCGGTGATCACCACCTCGCTGGCGCGGCGATCCTCGGTCGTCAACGCCTGGAACGATGCCTGGGCCTGGTTGCCGGTGCCGGCGATGGCCGCGGTGCTGTTTGTGGTGATCGGTTCGCAAATCACCGCGGTGGTGCGCGATATCAGCCTGTTGCTGCCGGTGATTCCGGTCTACGTTGGCTTCGTGCTGTTGGCGCCATTGATGGGGATGTTCGCCGCGCGCCTGTTCGCGCTGCCGGCGGTGACGGCGCGCGCGGTAACGTTCAGCGCGGCGACGCGTAACTCGCTGGTGGTGTTGCCCCTGGCGCTGGCGTTGCCCGAAGGCGTGCGCGGGTTGGCGGCGACGGCGGTGATCCTGCAAACCCTGGTCGAGTTGATTGGCGAGTTGATCTACGTTCGCCTGATCCCGACGTTGGTGTGGCGCGCAGATCGGCCGGGCACATGAATGTTCAGGGTTGTTCAGGCGCTATTTGGGATGTGTTGGGCACCATAAGCCGCCGCTCACTACCTGGCAGGACAACCGATGGATCAGCGCAACTCTTTTCGCCTGGAGTCTCTGGGCATCTTTCTGATTGCTTTGTTGTTATTTACGTTGGGGATCTGGGACCAGCAGCCTCAGGGATTTGACGGGCGCTGGGCGTTGTTCATGCAGGAAATGTTTCGCCATGGGGCGAGTCTTTTCCCCACTACCTACGGCCAGCCCTACGCGGATTATCCTGGTACGGCGACGTTCTTCAGTTTTGTATTCGCCCGGTTGTTCGGTGCGCCCAACCACCTGGCGAATGTCCTGCCCACCGCGCTGGCCTCTGCCGGAGTGGTGGCGCTGATCTATCGCTTGCTGGCGCCTTCCAGTCGCGCCTGGGCGCTGTTGACGGTGCTGCTGACCTTGCTCACCACCCAGTTGCTCGAAAAGTCGCGCTCGGTGTGCCTGGATCAGATGGTGGCACTGTTGTGCGTAGGCAGCTTCTACCTGCTGCACAGTGGCGAACGCCTTGGCTCGAGGCTGCGGCAACTGGCGGTGTTCCCGCTGTTTATCCTGGGCTTTGCGATTCGCGGGCCATTGGGCTTGATCGAAGTCTGTGGGGTGGCCTGTGTGTATTGGGCGTTGGGTCGTCCGGGGGAGCGGGTCAGGCAAGTGCTGATCCACGGCGTTATCGGGTTGCTGCTGTTGGCGTGTTGCTGGTGGCTGCTGATGCAGTTGGCGCGGATCAGTGGGGGCCAGGCCTTTGCCGATGAAGTGTTCAAGATGCAGGTTGGTGGGCGCCTCGATGAAATCGGCGAGCCGTTCTATTTCTACTTCCAGCTGAGTCTGTACCGTTACTTCCCGGTGGTCCCCATGGCGTTGGCGAGCATGGTTGCGCTGCGTCATCGCTGGCCGGAACGCTGGGGCAATGACGACGTGCAACTGGTCGTGCGGCTCGGCGCCTGCGGCTTGATGATTCTGCTCGGGCTGTCGGTGCCGCACTTCAAGCGCGCTTATTACATCCTGCCCATGGTGCCGATGTTTGCCGCTGTCGCCGCCTATGGGCTGCTCCACGCACAGAACTGGTTCGTCGGGGTGCGTCGCTGTTACACATGGCTCGTCGCGGCGCTGCCGGCGTTGTGCGTGGTTGTAGTCTTCGTGTGTCGGCATGGGTGGCAGAAGCACGGTTACTGGCCGGACGTTTCGTTGCCGTTGCTGATCGGCGTGCTGGTGATCCTGCAGGGGGCAGCATTGATCGCCTGGCGTCGCGCCGGGCGTTTGGTGTGGCTCAGCGCGATCGCACTGGCGGCGCAGTGGTTGTTGCTGGTGACCGTGGTAGAGCCGGCCAAGGACCTGCAGTTCGACACCCGGCAATTTGTCAGTCAGGTGGAAGCGCTTCGCGCACAAGAGCCTGGACCGTTGGTGTTTGTCGGCCTTGCGCGGGACACTTGGGCCGTGCGCTACATGATGAACCTGGATCACGACGAGCAACCGCTGTTCATCGGGCGTAACCAGCTCGATCAGTTGGACTCGCTGCCACGGCCGTCCTGGGTGATCGTGGCGCGCAAGGAAACCGAGCAGTTGAAGGGCACACCGGTGGAACACCTGGCGCCGATGTTCAATGGGCGACTGAACGACAATCCGTTGTTGGTGTTCTTGCTCAAGTAGGCGGCGCGAGGCGGGTATTGCGTACTGGGGTGACGGTGAGCCACCCCGGTTCGGGATGGGTAAATCGAAGGCAACAAAAAACCCGCACTAGGCGGGTTTTTTGGGTGTTTCAGATGATCGTTGCACCACCTGAAACTTAATAGTGGTGCCCAGAGACGGAATCGAACCGCCGACACGGGGATTTTCAATCCCCTGCTCTACCGACTGAGCTATCTGGGCAACGGGGCGCATTAAACGGGTTTTTCAGGGGGTCGTCAAGCAAGTTTTCAAAAAATATTTAATTATTACCGTCGCTTACGTGCCGACCCCGGTTTTTGCTCAATTATTGAGCAGGCGGCACGTAGCCTTCGGCCTTGGCGTAATCCTCGCCGGAAAAGAACTTGTCCATCTCGCCTTGCAGGTATTTGCGGTCTTCGGCGTTCATCATGTTCAGGCGTTTTTCGTTGATCAGCAGGGTCTGGTGTTTCTGCCAGTCGGCCCAGGCCTTGGCGGAGACGTGATCGAAAATGTCCTGGCCCTTGGCACCCGGGAACGGGGCGCGCTCCAGGGCGGGCAGTTCTTCGTGGTACTTGCGGCAGATGATGGTGCGGGTCATGACGAAACTCCTGCGTTCAATACGTCGGCCGCGCGCTTCAGCAGTTTTTTCACCGGGGCGGCAAGGCCCAGGCGCGGCGGGGTGGCGAGGTTATACCAGAGCCAGTCGGCCTCGGCCACGTGATGGGCGGATTCCTCGACCTGGACCAGCCAGGGTTCGATGGCCAACTGGAAGTGGCTGAAGGTGTGGATCAGCCCCGGCAGTTCCTGTTGTTTGCCCAGCTCCAGCGCGTGCTGGTGGGCGAGGTGTTCGAGGTCTTGCAGGTCGTCCAGCTCCGGCAGGCTCCACAAACCGCCCCACAGGCCCGTGGACGGGCGACGGTAAAGCAGGATCGCGCCGTCGCCATTGGCCAGCATGGGCATCAGCGTGCGCTTCTGGGGGATGCTCTTGCGCGGCTTGGGGATCGGGTAGCGCGTCTCCAGGCCGAGCATGTGGGCTTCGCAGCCTTTTTCCAGCGGGCATAACAGGCAACTGGGCTTGCTGCGGGTACACAGGGTGGCGCCCATGTCCATCATTGCCTGGGTGTAGGCGTTGACGCGATCACGGGGCGTGAAGCGCTCTGCGGTGGCCCAGAGCTGTTTGGCCACTTTGGGTTCGCCGGGGTAGCCCTCCTGCGCGGTAAAGCGTGCCAGCACGCGTTTGACGTTGCCATCGAGGATCGGCGCGCGCAGGCCCATGCTCAGGCTGGCGATCGCGCCGGCGGTGGATAGGCCGATGCCAGGCAGTTCGGTGAGCTTTTCCACGTCGCGGGGAAACTCGCCGCCGTACTCGGCCACGACAATCTTCGCGGTCTTCTGCAGGTTGCGCGCCCGGGTGTAATAGCCGAGTCCGGTCCACAGGTGCAGCACCTCGTCTTCCGGTGCGGCGGCCAGGGCTTCGACCGTTGGCAGGGAGGCCATGAAACGGTCGAAGTAATTGAGCACGGTGCTGACCTGGGTCTGTTGCAGCATGATCTCCGAAACCCACACCCGGTAGGGCGTGATGCCCTGTTGCCAGGGCAGGTCATGGCGACCGTGGCGGTCGTACCAGTTCAGTACCGCCTCGGAAAACTGCTCGTTTCTCATCGTTTGAACAGGCCTTTCAACGCGTCTTTCAACTGCGGGTTAACTTTGTCGAGCTTCTCTTCCAGCTTCTCGTTGAGGCGGTTGCCGGCGGCCTTGATGGCGACCTGGCCGAGGCCGTCCTTGTCCAGGCGGCACGCCTTGGCGCCCAGCTCCAGCGGGCCACGGCAGCGCAGCGGCACTTCGATGCCCTGGAAGTTGGCGCCTACCTCGCAGGCGGGGTCCGGCACTTCGCGTTGATCGCCCTCGACGATGATGCCGACGCGATAATCCATGCCCAGCACGCGCAGGTCGATATCGCCGTTGCCGTTGACCGTAAGGCCGGGGATACGCACCTTCAGGTCGGGGTTGTTGGCCACGCCGTTGCGCAACGTCAGGTTGCCCCTGAGTTCCTGGAACGGGGTGTCCTTGGCCCGTGGTTCGCTGCTCAAGGTCTTGCGGTTGAGCAGGGCGATGCCGGTACACAGTTGCTGTTCAAGGTTGGCGTTGAGCAGCACGCCGTTGTTGATCACGAAGCTGGCGTTGCCGTTGAGGCTGTCGATCAGTGCCTTTTGGCTGTTGCCGCGGCCGCTGAGGTTGCTGTCGAGGGTGATCTGGCCCTTGACCGGCGGCGTCTGCCCCTGGGCTTGCAGGATGCGCTCGACCGGCACTTGCTTGATGTGGCTTTGCAGGGCCAGCACTGGAATGTCCTGGCGCACATCGAGGCTGCCATTGGCCTGGAAGCTGCCGTTGTAGAGGCCGCCGCTCAGGCTGTCGAGCTTGAGCTGGCCGTCGAGGCCGCTGGCCTTGAGCATGGCGTTCTGGATCGGCAGCTTGCTCAGGGTCAGTTGGCCGAAGGCCAGGTCGGCCTCCACGTCCAGCGTGCGCAGGCGGGTCAGCGGCAGCAGCTTGTCGGTGCTCCAGGCGCCTTTGGTCGGGGCGTCCGGCAGCGGTGTGGTGCCACCGGCGGCCATGGCGCCGGCTTCGCTGTTCTGCACTTCGGCCTGGCGTGCGGCGGTTGCCCCCTTGGCGGACTCGGACTTGGCCGGCAGGTAATTGTCGGCGTTGAAGGTGTCGCCCTTGAGTTGCACGCGCAGCGATTGCTTGGCGAAATCGTCCACGGCAACGCGGCCGGTGAAGGTGCTGCCGTCGAGTTTCAGGTTGAGGTCTTCCAGGGCCAGGCGGGTCGGCGTGCCTTGGAGGCGGCTGACCAGCTCGACTTTGCTCAGGCTGCCCTCGGCCATCGGTGGCAGCGGGTTGCCGATGCTGTCGAGGAACTTGGCCAGGTCGAACTGGGCGATCGACAGGGCACCGCTGAGCTGCGGGGTCTTGTCCAGGTCATTGACCTTCAGTTCGCCGAGGGCGCGCAACTGGTTGGCCGAGAGTTTCAGGTTGGTCCACTCGGCAATGTTGGCCGCCAGGTCCACCAGCAGTTGGCCCTGGGTGGAGAAGGTCACGGTTTTGCCTTGCAGCGGCTCGCCGGTGGCTTCGCCGCTGAACCGCATGTCTTCGAACTGATAACGCTTGAGCGCCCGCTGAATGCGCAGGTTGCCGTTGAGTTCGGTCTTGACGCGCATGACCGGCTGGTTGCTGCCGAGGAACGCGGTGAGCTTCAGCGGAATGCTCGCCCCTTCGTGGATGGCGCCTGCACTCAGCTGGATGCTTTCGGCGCTGAACTGCTTGCCGGTCTCCTCATCGTTGTATTCGATGCGGGCGTTGTTGATGGTCAGGCTGTCGATGTCCAGGCGGATGGGCTGCGGCGGTTTCTCTGCCTTCACCTCGGTCACCGGTGCCGTCGCTTGCACGGGGGTTGGCGTAGCGGTGGGCGCCTCGGGGGCGTTCTTGCCGATGTCTTCCCAGTTGCCGTGGCCTTGCTTGTCGCGGTTGAGGCGCAGGTTCAGGCCTTCGACGCGCACATCGCTCATCTGCACTTCGCGGCGCAGCAGCGGTAGCACGCGTACCGACAGGCCGAGCATCTGCAGGTCGGCGAACGGCTGGGTCGGGTTGGTCAGGGTCGCGACGCTGGCTTCGTGCAGTTCCAGGCCCAGCCAGGGGAACAGGCTCCAGCCGATGTCGCCATTGAGCGTCAGCTCGATGTGGGCCTTGTCGCGGGCAATCTGGCGAATCTCGTCTTTGTAGTCGTTGGGATCGAAGAGATGGGTCAGGGCAAAGCCGAGAGCCACAATGATCAGCAACAGCCCGAGAAGTACCAGACCCAGGATTTTGCCGAACGCTTTCATGGGCGAGTCCTTGTATGTCGATTTCAAAATTTAGCCGCAGAGTATAGCGCCCGATGGCCTGCGTCAGTTCACGGATCGTTACATTGTATCTAGCGCAGGGGGCGGTATTTTGGCGTCAAAAAACACAAAAAATCCGCGAAAGGTAGTGGCATTTTGGTTTTTCTGTCATCCACTGATGCTAATCTCTGCGCGTTCGTCCGCCTTCTGCGACGTAACGTCGCGCTTTAAATGGAGCTTTATTCAACAAAACGGTCACGCCCTGCGTGCAAGGCCGAAGGAGAGAGCGCCTGACGAACACATACTAATAACTGGGGGAAACACTAATGAGCACTAGCACTGCGGCGGGTATTGCTGCCGCGCAGCCTGCGTTCCTGTCCAAGGAGCGCATCATCGCCAAGCCCGGGTTCAACCGCTGGCTGGTTCCACCGGCCGCTCTGGCCATCCACCTGTGTATCGGCATGGCCTACGGCTTCTCGGTGTTCTGGTTGCCGCTGTCCAAGGCGCTGGGGATCAGCGCGCCGGTGGCCTGTGCGCCGGATATGAGCTTTATCGCTCAGGTTTTTCGTCCCAATGCGACTGGCCGATCTCCATGCTGGGCTGGATCTACACCCTGTTCTTCATCTTCCTGGGCTGCTCGGCAGCGATCTGGGGCGGCTGGCTGGAACATGCCGGGCCACGCAAGGCGGGCGTCGTCTCGGCGCTGTGCTGGTGTGGCGGCCTGCTGATTTCGGCGCTGGGGATTTATACCCACCAGATCTGGCTGATGTGGATCGGCTCCGGGGTCATTGGCGGTATCGGCCTGGGCCTGGGTTATATCTCGCCCGTGTCGACCCTGATCAAGTGGTTCCCGGACAAGCGCGGCATGGCCACCGGCATGGCGATCATGGGCTTCGGCGGCGGCGCGATGGTGGGGGCTCCCCTGGCGGCAGCGCTGATGGGGCACTTCGCTTCGCCGACCAGCGTCGGCGTGTGGCAGAGCTTTCTGGTGATGGCGGCGATTTACTTCGTGTTCATGATCGGTGGCGCGCTGTCCTACCGCGTTCCGCCGACCGGCTGGAAGCCTGAGGGCTGGACCGCGCCGGTGAAAAAAGCCAGCAATGCGATGATCACCCATCGTCACGTTCACGTGAACGTCGCCTGGAAAACCCCGCAATTCCGTCTGGTCTGGCTGGTGCTGTGCCTGAACGTATCGGCCGGTATCGGCATCCTCGGCATGGCTTCGCCGCTGCTGCAGGAAGTGTTCGGCGGCAAGTTGCTGGGTGTGGATGTGCCGTTCGGCCAACTGAATGCCGGGCAACTGGCCTCGATCGCGGCGATCGCGGCGGGCTTTACCGGGCTGTTGAGCCTGTTCAACATCGGTGGCCGGTTCTTCTGGGCGTCGTTCTCCGATTACCTGGGCCGTAAAAACACCTACTTCGTGTTCTTCGCCCTGGGCTTTGCCCTGTATGCGCTGATCCCGAACCTTGGGCACCTGGGCAACGTGGCGCTGTTCGTGGCGGCGTTCTGCATCATCCTGTCGATGTACGGCGGCGGTTTTGCGACGGTTCCGGCTTACCTGGCCGACCTGTTCGGCACCCAGATGGTCGGCGCGATCCATGGTCGCCTGCTGACCGCCTGGGCTGCGGCGGGCGTGCTGGGCCCGGTGTTGGTGAACTACCTGCGTGAATATCAGTTGAGCATCGGCGTCGAACGCGCCGCCGCCTACGACATCACCTTGTACATCCTCGCCGGCCTGCTGGTGCTGGGTTTCATCTGCAACCTGCTGGTGCGCCCGGTGGCCGACAAGTACTTCATGAGCGACGCCGAACTGGCCGCCGAACAGGCGCTGGGCCATGACAAGGGTGCCGATTCGAGCACCGTGCTGGAGTGGAAAGCCTCCGCCGGCAGCAAGCCGCTGGCTGTCGCGGCCTGGTTGGTGGTGGGTATTCCGTTGGCGTGGGGTGTGTGGGTGACCCTGCAGAAGACGGCGGTACTGTTCCACTAAGTTGACTGCAGGCGGGCGCACCATCCTGGAGCGCCCGCTTGTATGCACATGTCTAGCGTCGACCTTCCTCGCTTCAACTCGTCAGTCTTATCCCCTTCGATGTTTCTGTTTAGCGCCCGCGCCCCTATAATGGCTGCCTTTTTCGCCCAATGATTTTGCGGAGCTGGTGATGGCCGAACGTAAGGCGTCCGTCGAGCGCGACACTCTGGAAACCCAGATCAAAGCCTCGATCAACCTGGATGGCACCGGAAAGGCCCGATTTGATATCGGTGTACCTTTTCTTGAGCACATGCTGGACCAGATCGCCCGTCATGGGCTGATCGACCTGGATATCGTCAGCAAGGGCGACCTGCATATCGACGACCACCACACGGTGGAGGATGTCGGTATCACCCTCGGCCAGGCTTTCGCCAAGGCCATCGGCGACAAAAAAGGCATCCGTCGCTACGGCCACGCCTATGTCCCGCTGGATGAGGCGCTGTCGCGTGTGGTCATCGACTTCTCCGGCCGCCCCGGCCTGCAGATGCACGTGCCCTACACCCGCGCCACCGTGGGCGGCTTCGACGTCGACCTGTTCCAGGAATTCTTCCAGGGTTTCGTCAACCACGCCCTCGTCAGCCTGCACATCGACAACCTGCGCGGCACCAACACCCACCACCAGATCGAAACCGTGTTCAAGGCCTTCGGTCGCGCGCTGCGCATGGCGGTGGAGCTGGATGAGCGCATGGCCGGGCAAATGCCATCGACCAAGGGCGTCCTGTAATGCAGACGGTCGCGGTTATCGATTACGGCATGGGCAACCTGCACTCGGTGGCCAAGGCCCTCGAGCACGTAGGGGCTGGCAAGGTGCTGATCACCAGCGATGCCACGGTGATTCGCGAGGCTGACCGCGTGGTGTTCCCGGGCGTTGGCGCGATTCGCGATTGCATGGCCGAAATCCGTCGCCTGGGCTTCGACAGCCTGGTGCGCGAGGTCAGTCAGGACCGGCCGTTCCTCGGCATTTGCGTGGGCATGCAAGCCTTGCTCGAGCGCAGTGAAGAGAACGACGGCGTCGACTGCATCGGCCTGTTTCCAGGCGAAGTGAAGTTCTTCGGCAAGGACCTGCATGAAGACGGCGAGCACCTGAAAGTCCCGCACATGGGCTGGAACGAAGTGCGGCGCACCGTGGATCACCCGCTGTGGCATGAGATCCCGGACATGGCGCGCTTTTACTTCGTCCACAGCTACTACATCGCCGCCGGTAACCCGCGCCAGGTGGTGGGTGGCGGGCACTACGGCGTCGACTTCGCCGCCGCGCTGGCCGAAGGTTCGCGTTTTGCGGTGCAGTTCCACCCGGAGAAGAGCCATACCCATGGCCTGCAATTGCTGCAGAACTTCGCTGCGTGGGACGGTCGCTGGTAGATGGCCAAGAAACCGAAGCTGCCGATCCTGAACCTCACGCCCGAACAGGAACGTGAGGCTACCAACAAGATCAAGCGCTTCATGGAGGACCGTTTCGAGCTCAAGCTGGGCTCGTTCGAGGTTGCCGAGATCCTTGAGTTGTTCACCATTGAAGTTGCGCCGCACTATTACAACAGGGCGATTTTCGATACGCAGACGCTCCTTAGGGAACGGTTCGAAAGCATCGAAAGCGACCTGTGGTCGCTTGAGAAACCCTGATTTCCCAAGCATTGCTGAATATCGAATAAGGTTTGCCAGATGCTGATTATCCCCGCTATCGATCTCAAGGACGGCGCTTGCGTGCGTCTGCGCCAGGGCCGCATGGAAGATTCCACGGTGTTTTCCGACGACCCGGTGAGCATGGCTGCCAAATGGGTGGACGGTGGTTGCCGTCGCCTGCATCTGGTGGACCTGAACGGCGCCTTCGAAGGCCAGCCGGTCAATGGCGAAGTGGTGACTGCGATCGCTAAGCGCTACCCGAACCTGCCGATCCAGATCGGCGGCGGTATCCGCTCCCTGGAAACCATCGAACACTACGTCAAGGCCGGCGTAAGCTACGTGATCATCGGCACCAAGGCCGTGAAAGACCCGGCCTTCGTCGCCGAAGCCTGCCGCGCGTTCCCGGGCAAGGTGATCGTCGGCCTGGACGCCAAGGACGGTTTCGTCGCCACCGACGGCTGGGCTGAAATCAGCACGGTGCAGGTGATCGACCTGGCCAAGCAGTTCGAAGCCGACGGCGTGTCCGCCATCGTTTATACCGACATCGCCAAAGACGGCATGATGCAGGGCTGCAACGTACCGTTCACCGCTGCGCTGGCGGCGGCGACCAGGATCCCGGTGATCGCGTCCGGTGGCATCCACAACCTGGGTGACATCAAGTCGCTGCTGGATGCCCGGGCCCCTGGAATCATCGGCGCGATCACCGGCCGCGCAATCTACGAAGGCACCCTGGACGTCGCCGAAGCCCAGGCTTACTGCGATGCCTACAACGGCTGAGGACTGACCATGGCGCTGGCCAAACGCATCATCCCTTGCCTGGACGTCGACAACGGTCGCGTGGTCAAGGGCGTCAAGTTCGAGAACATCCGTGACGCCGGCGACCCGGTGGAAATCGCCCGTCGCTACGATGAGCAAGGTGCCGACGAGATTACCTTTCTCGACATCACCGCCAGCGTCGACGGCCGTGACACCACGCTGCATACCGTCGAGCGCATGGCCAGCCAGGTGTTCATCCCGCTGACCGTGGGCGGTGGCGTTCGCACCGTGCAAGACATCCGCAACCTGCTCAATGCCGGCGCGGACAAAGTCTCGATCAACACCGCCGCAGTGTTCAACCCGGAGTTCGTCGGCGAAGCCGCACAGCACTTCGGCTCGCAGTGCATCGTGGTGGCCATCGACGCCAAGAAAGTCTCCGGCCCCGGCGAGCCGCCGCGCTGGGAGATCTTCACCCACGGCGGGCGCAAGCCGACCGGCCTGGACGCGGTGGAGTGGGCGATGAAGATGGAAGGCCTGGGCGCCGGTGAAATCCTGCTGACCAGCATGGACCAGGATGGCATGAAAAACGGCTTCGACCTCGGCGTGACCCGTGCCATCAGCGATGCGCTGGGCATTCCGGTGATCGCGTCCGGCGGCGTCGGCAACCTGCAGCACCTGGCCGACGGCGTGATCGAAGGCCACGCCAGCGCCGTGCTGGCGGCGAGTATTTTCCACTTCGGCGAATACACCGTCCCCGAGGCCAAGGCGTACATGGCCGCGCGCGGTATCGTGGTGCGCTAAACGCTGCTGGACACCATGGCAAGTGCGCGGCACTCTCTGCGCTTGCCATGGATTCCGGTAACTTTCATGTTCAAAGACCTGTTGCTCGCGCTCGCCAGTACCTCCGTGCTCATGATCGGAGTGGCCCAAGCCGAAGAATCGTCTGACGCCTCCCTGGTGTTGCTGACGGAAAACTTCCCGCCCTACAACATGGCGAAAAACGGCAAGAACTTCGCCAAGGACGAGAATATCGAAGGCATCGCCGTGGACATCATGCGCGAAACCTTCAAGCGTGCTGGCATTTCCTACAGCCTCACTCTGCGCTTTCCTTGGGAGCGGATCTACAAACTCGCCCTGGAAAACCCCGGCTACGGTGTGTTCGTGATGGCCCGTCTGCCGGAGCGCGAAGCGCTGTTCAAATGGGTCGGCCCTATCGGCCCGGATGACTGGGTGATGCTGGCCAAGGCCGACAGCAAGATCCGGCTCGACGAGTTGGCGCAGGCGCGGCGCTACAAGATCGGCGCGTACAAGGGCGACGCGATTGCCGAGACCCTGGAGAAGCAGGGCCTCAAGCCAGTGCTGGTGCTGCGTGACCAGGACAACGCGCAAAAGCTGCTGGATGACCAGATCGACCTGTGGGCCACCGGCGACCCGGCCGGCCGCTACCTGGCGCGCCAGGTCGGTGTGACCGGGCTCAAGACCATCCTTCGCTTCAACAGTGCCCAGTTGTACCTGGCGCTGAACAAGGATGTGCCGGACGAAACGGTGGCCAAGCTGCAGGCAGCGTTGGATCAGTTGCGCGAGGAAGGCCTGCTCGACCAGATGATGGCGCGCTATTTGTAGCGATAGGTGCCGTTCTTGCCGTGCCCTGCCATCGCCTGATTGCTGCGCACGCTGATCATCAGTTTGATATCAATCCAGTCCACGCCCTGGGCCTTGAGCTTGGGCAGCTCGCGTTCGAGCACCGCCAGGGTTTGTGGATACGGATGGCCGATCATCACCGCTGAGCCCTGTTTATGGGCCAGTTTGATGGCGCTCTGCAATTGCGTGGTGATCGCGGCTTCGGTGCGTTCGTCGTCGAGGAACACATCCCGCGAGACGCTGGCCAGGCCGATCTTCTGCGCTTCGGCGGCACCGACGGTCTGCGCGCTGGTGCGGCTGTCGACAAAGAACTTGTGGCGCCGTTGCAGCTCGCCCATCAGCCAGGCCATGGCTTCGGGCTGGGCAGTCATGCGGCTGCCCATGTGGTTGTTGATGCCGGCGGTGTAGGGCACGGCCTTGAACGCAGCGTCCAGGCGCTTGCCGAGCTCTTCGATAGGCAACTCGGGGTGCCAGGCGAACGGGCCGGTGGCCGGGTCCATGGGCATGTGCAGGATCACGATCTTGCCGGCCTTGTGCGCTTCGCGGGCGAATTCGGCGGCGTGGGGCGTGTCGGGCATGATCGCCGTGGTCACCGGGCCGGGCAGGGCCAGCACACGGCGATCCCGGGGCAGGTTTTGCCCCAGGTCGTCGATGATCAGGGTCAGGTAGGCTCTGTGCGGTTCGCTGGCCGGGGTCGCGTGGGCGACCCCGGCCAGGCTGCACAGTGCAGCGATGATCAGGGCAACGCGCATATCAACGGCTGCGCGTGATGCTCAAGCCCTTGAGCAGGCTCAACGCCTGGGCCAGTTGGTAGTCATCGTCCTGTGGCATCGGCTTGGCCTTGGCACTGCTGCCGGTCGGCTGGTCGGCGCCGCCGTTGCCATTGCCGAGGTGGCCTTGCAGGTCGGCTTCCTTGTAGTACTCGCTGTCGACCTCGTTGGTGATCTTGGCCTTGCGCACTTCGATGTCCGGCACGATGCCCTGGGCCTGGATCGAGCGGCCGTTTGGCGTGTAGTACAGCGCGGTGGTGATTTTCAGGGCGCGCTCGTTGTTCAGCGGCAACACGGTTTGCACCGAGCCTTTGCCGAAACTGGTGGTGCCCATCAGTACACCGCGCTTCTGGTCTTGCAGGGCGCCGGCGACGATCTCCGAGGCCGAGGCGCTGCCGCCGTTGATCAGCACGGCCAGTGGCACATTTTCGCTGAGGTCGTTGCCGGTGGCCGAGAAGCGCAGTTCGGAGTTGGCGATACGGCCCTTGGTGTAGACGATCAGGCCTTTGGTGATGAAGTGGTCGACCACTTCCACCGCCGACTGCAGCACGCCACCGGGGTTGTTGCGCAGGTCGAGCACGATGCCGTTGAGCTTCTTGCCGTTGTCTTTACGCAGCTTGGCCAGGGCCTTGGCCACTTCGTCGCCGGTCTTGACCTGGAACTGGGTGATGCGGATGTAGCCGTAGCCCGACTCCAGCAACTGGCTCTTCACGCTCTTGACCGTGATGGTCGCGCGGGCCAGGGTCACGTCGAACGGCGCGCCGCCGTCGCGCACCAGGGTCAGGGTGATTTTCTGGCCGATCTTGCCGCGCATCTTGTCGACGGCTTCGGTCATGGTCTGGCCACGGGTCGGCTGGCCGTTGATCTTGACGATCAGGTCACCGGCCTGGATGCCGGCCTTGGACGCCGGGGTGTCGTCGATCGGCGAGACCACTTTGATCTGGCCGTCTTCGGCGCCGACTTCAATGCCCAGGCCACCGAACTCACCGCTGGTGCTTTCCTGCAGCTCGGCGAAATCTTCCGGGCCGAGGTAGGCGGAGTGCGGGTCGAGGTTGCTGAGCATGCCCTTGATGGCATTTTCCAGCAGGGTCTTGTCGTCCACGGGTTCGACATAGGCTGCCTTGATCCGGTCCATGACCTCGGCAAAGGTGCGCAACTCCTCCAGCGGCAACGGCGCCTTGGTGGTCGCGGCCATGCCGGCGGATGCAGCCGGTTCGGCCTGGTCGGCGAAAGCCAGAGGCGCGCCGATCACCAGGGCGATCGTCAGGGCCAGCGAAGTGAGGCGGGACAAATACAGCATGTCGAACGAACTCCTAATGTAGATGCGACCCTATCCTTGGGTGCGGCACCATTGTGCAGGATCGCTCGGGCGGCCCTGCTGACGAATAGCGAAGTACAGCGCCGGGGTGTCCTGGCCGCCACTGTTACCGACAGTGGAGATGGATTCCCCGGCTTTTACCACATCACCTGCCGACTTGAGTAAAGTCTGATTGTGGCCATAAAGACTCAAATAGCCATTGCCGTGGTCGAGAATCACCAATAAACCGGCGCCCCGCAGCCAATCGGCAAACACCACGCGACCGCCGTGGACGGCGTGGACCTGGCTGCCGGCGGCCGCGCTGATCATCACCCCATCCCACTTGGCGCGGGTGTCATCGCCGCGGGTTTCCCCAAAGCGTGCCAGCAGTCGACCATCAACCGGCCACGGAAGTTTGCCGCGCGCGGAAGCAAAAGGCCCGCCGAAGGATTCGCCCGCGCTGGAAACCAGCGGCCCGGGCGCTGCATGCGCCGGTTTACGTGGGGCCGGAGCGTCGGTAGTGGCTGCCAGTTCGGCCTCACGCTGGCGCTTTTTTTCCGCTTCCTGCTGGGCGATCAGCGCTTTCTGTCGCGCTTCCTCGGCCTCGCGTGCCTGGCGGGCCAGGGTTTCTTCGATGGTTTTCAATACTTTGGCCAGGTCGGCCTGGTCCTGCTCGCGGGCTTGCAGCTTGGCGTCGCGGGCCTTTACGTCGTCATTGAGCTTGGCCAGGGCCAACTGGCGTTCCTTGCGCACCTTGTCGAGCTGGTCGCGCTGGCTGTCGAGGCTGCTTTTCTGGTCGAGCAGTTGCGATTGCTGGTCGGCGATTTCCTGTTCGACGTTGGCCAGTTGGCGCAGGGTCTCGTTGAAGCCCTTCAATTGGGCAAGGCGTGCCTTGCTCAGGTAATCATAGTAGGTCAGGGTGCGCGCGAACTTTTCCGGGTTCTGCTGGTTGAGCAGCAGCTTGAGGTACTCCTGGCGGCCACTCTGGTAGGCGGCGCGGGCCTGGATCGCGATCAGGCGTTGCTGTTCAACGCGGGCGCTCTGGAGTTTTTTTTTCTCAGCGTCGAGTCGCTCCAGTTCCGACTCGCTCTTCTTTAATTCTTTTTGTAGCTCCTGGACCTGCTTCTCCAGCTTGCCCATCTCGGTTTCCGTGCCGCGCAGGTCTTTCTGCACCCCGGATTTCTCTTCCTGGAGCTTGCCGAGCAGTTTTTTCAGCTCGGTGATGTCCTGACGCGTAGCGTCCAACTGTTGTTGGGTTTGCGCGCGCTCATCGGCAAATGCCGGTTGGAGCAGGCAGACGAGAGCGAGGGTAATCAAGGCGCGAAGCATAGAGGCGGGCGACACCAGGGAAAGGGACGGCCTAGTATGCCCGGCAAGCGCTGCAAAAAAAACGCCCAATTCGGGCTTCTGGGCAAGATAGGTGCCGAGCGGCAGTGGTATGGCGAAAAGACATCTACCCAACACCGCGAGTCCAATGTGGGAGGGGCTTGCCCCCGATTGCGGTGTGTCAGCTGAATAGGTGTTGGCTGATCCACTGCTATCGGGGGCAAGCCCCCTCCCACATGTGGTTTAGATCAGACCAGGATCGAAGTGCCGGTCATCTCTTTGGGCTTTTCCAGCCCCATCAACATCAGCATGGTCGGCGCCACATCGGCCAGCACGCCGCCTTTGCGCACTTTCAGGTCGCGCTTGCCGACGTAGATGAACGGCACCGGCTCGGTGGTGTGGGCGGTGTGGGCTTGCCCGGTGGACTCGTCGGACATTTGCTCGCAGTTGCCATGGTCGGCGGTGATCAGCGCTTCGCCGCCGACTTTTTCCAGGGCGTCGACGATGCGGCCCACGCACAGGTCCAGGCATTCCACGGCCTTGATCGCGGCGGCCAGGTTGCCGCTGTGGCCGACCATGTCGCCGTTGGCGTAGTTGACCACGATCACGTCATAACGCTGGTGTTCGATGGCGTCGACGATCTTGTCGGTGACTTGCGGTGCGCTCATTTCCGGTTGCAGGTCGTAGGTCGCGACTTTCGGCGACGGGATCAGGATGCGCTCTTCGCCCGGGAACGGTTCTTCGCGGCCGCCGGAGAAGAAGAAGGTCACGTGGGCATACTTCTCGGTTTCGGCGATGCGCAGTTGGGTCTTGCCGTTTTTCGCCAGGTAGTCGCCCAACACGTTTTCCAGGCTGCCGGGGGCAAAAGCCGACGGGGCCGGGATGTTGGCGGCGTATTGGGTGAGCATCACGAACTCGATTTTCGGCTGGCGCGCGCGTTCGAAGTTCTTGAAACCCGGGTCGACGAACACATGGCTCAGCTCGCGAGCACGGTCGGCGCGGAAGTTCATGAACACCACGGCGTCGCCGTCTTCCACTTTCACCGGCTCGCCGATGGTGGTGGCCTTGACGAACTCATCGCTCTCGCCGCGCGCGTAGGCGGCTTCCAGGCCTTCCTGGGCGGTGGCGGCGTTGAATTCGGCCTGGCCGTCGACGATCAGGTTGTAGGCCTGGGACACGCGGTCCCAGCGGTTGTCGCGGTCCATCGCGAAATAGCGACCGACCAGGCTGGCGATGCGGCCCTTGCCGAGGGCGGCGAAGGTGGCGTCCAGCAGTTCGATCGACGATTGCGCGCTTTTCGGCGGCGTATCGCGGCCGTCGAGGAAGGCGTGCAGGTAGATCTTGTCGGCGCCGCGCTTGAAGGCCAGTTCGGCCATGGCCACGAGGTGGTCCTGGTGGCTGTGTACGCCGCCGTCGGACAGCAGTCCCATGAAATGCACGGCCTTGCCGGCGGCGACGGCTTTATCGACGGCCGCGCAGATGGTCGGGTTCTCGAAGAACTCGCCGTCGCGGATCGCTTTGGTCACGCGGGTGAAGTCCTGATAGACCACTCGTCCGGCGCCGAGGTTCATGTGGCCGACTTCCGAGTTGCCCATTTGGCCGTCCGGCAGGCCCACATCCATGCCCGAACCGGAGATCAGCCCGTTGGGCAAAGTGGCGGTCAGACGGTCCAGCACCGGCTTGTTGGCCGAGTACACGGCGTTGTCGTGGTGGCTTTCACTGTGTCCGAAGCCATCGAGAATTATCAGGACCAAAGGTTTAGGCGTCGTAGTCATAGATCCTCTCGCGGCGGTAATTGATGAAGGGGATTGAAAAGGGAGTGGCAGTTTAAAGCGAAGTTCCGACCACGTCACCGCTTTACGGGGGTTGGCCCCCCCTGACGGCTGTGTATACTTACCGCCATTTTAACGCCCTGGAACCTCCTTGATGGTTGATCACCTGATTGCATTTGCCACTGCCCACTACCTGCTCGCGGGTGCCTTCGTCATCCTGCTGGCGCTGCTGATCGCTCATGAAATGAGCCGCGGTGGCCGCAGCCTGAGCACGTCGGAGCTGACCGCGCTGGTCAACAAGGATGAGGCCGTTGTCGTGGATATCCGTCCGGCCAAGGATTTTGCCGCCGGTCATATCGTTGGCGCCCTGAACATTCCCCAGGACAAGCTGATCGCGCGCCTGGCCGAGCTGGAGAAGCACAAGGCCAAGACCATCATCCTGGTCGACGCTCAAGGCCAGCACTCCGGCACCCACGCCCGCGAAATGCTCAAGACCGGCTTCACCGCCGCCAAACTGTCTGGTGGTATCAGCAGCTGGCGCGCCGATAACCTGCCGCTGGTGAAGTGATATGAGCCAGGTTGTCGTGTATTCCAGCGATTGGTGCCCTTACTGCATGCGGGCCAAGGCCTTGCTGGAGAAGAAGGGGGTTGCCTTCGAAGAGATCAAGGTCGACGGCAAACCCCAGGTGCGCGCCGAAATGGCCCAGAAGGCGGGACGCACGTCCGTGCCGCAGATCTGGATCGGCGCCAAGCACATCGGTGGATGCGATGACCTGTTTGCCCTTGAGCGCGCCGGTAAACTGGACGCGCTGCTTCACGTCTGACTCCTAAACCCTAAAAGACCCAAGATCAAGAAGGATCTGCGATGACTGACCAACAGAACACCGAAGCAGCAGAAGCCCAAGGCCCACAGTTTTCGCTGCAGCGCATCTATGTGCGTGACCTGTCGTTCGAAGCGCCGAAAAGCCCGGCCATCTTCCGTCAGGAGTGGACCCCAAGCGTCGGGCTGGACCTGAACACCCGTCAAAAAGCCTTGGAAGGCGACTTCCACGAAGTCGTGCTGACCCTCTCGGTCACCGTCAAGAACGGCGAAGAAGTGGCCTTCATCGCTGAAGTGCAACAGGCCGGTATCTTCCTGATCCAGGGCCTGGACGAAGCGTCCATGAGCCACACCCTGGGCGCGTTCTGCCCGAACATCCTGTTCCCGTATGCCCGCGAGACCCTGGACAGCCTGGTCACCCGTGGCTCGTTCCCGGCGCTGATGCTGGCTCCGGTGAACTTCGATGCCCTGTACGCGCAAGAGCTGCAGCGCATGCAACAGGAAGGTTCGTCGACGGTTCAATAAGTCGATGCGCTAAAAATGTGGGAGGGGGCTTGCCCCCGATTGCGGTGTGTCAGCTGAATAGGTGTTGGCTGACCCACTGCTATCGGGGGCAAGCCCCTCCCACATTTGTTATGTGTGTTACTTGAAGCCGAGTTGGCGCCAGCCTTCGTAGACGGCGACGGCGACGGTGTTCGATAAGTTCAGGCTGCGGCAACCTTCGCGCATCGGCAAACGCAGGCGATGGCCGTCGGGCAGGGCGTCGAGCACCTCGGCCGGCAGGCCACGGCTTTCCGGGCCGAACAGGAAGGCGTCGCCGTCGGCGAAGCTGGCGTCATGGAACGGCCGCGAGCCCTTGGTGGTGAACGCGAACAACCGAGGGTGGCCGAGGCTTTCCAGGCAGCTGGCGAGGTCAGCGTGGCGTTGCAAGGTGGCATACTCGTGGTAGTCCAGCCCGGCGCGGCGCAGGCGCTTGTCGTCCATGTCGAAGCCCAGCGGCTCGATCAAATGCAGGTGGCAGCCACTGTTGGCGCACAGCCTGATAACGTTGCCGGTATTCGGCGGAATTTCTGGTTGAAAAAGGATGACGTGAAACATGCACGGCTCCGAAGGCAAAGATGCGCTGCATTCTACCCTCGAAGAAGACCCCAGGCCGAAGCTATTGCCAAGGGTTTTGGGCTCTTTGGCGATTGTCGGCTTGATGGTGGGCCTGATGATCGGGCGCCTGACCGCCCCGGACCCGGTCGAATTGCTGCAGGTGACGCCAGCAGCCGACGGTGTGGTGGTGTGGTTCAACAGCGAACCCAAGCTGCATGGCGAGCATATCGACGGCACCGTGGCGCTGTTGTTCGACGCGCAGGGCAAGGCCGCCAGCGGGCAGCTCAAGGTCAATGACAAGGATGTGAACTGGCGCGTGCGCAAGACCGATGGCGGCCTGTTGCTCAACCTGGTGGCGGCGCGGCCGTTGCGTGGGGAATGGTCGGGAGAGGAAGCTGAAGGCCGCTGGCGGCTGGAGATCCATCTCCAAGAGCAATAAAAGAGGGAGTTCCCGGCCTGCCTGTACCAGGGCTCCCAAAACGGGATGAAGCCATCCGGCTTCGTGTTAAAGAGGGAATCCCCGGCCTGCCTGTACCGAGGTTCCCGAAAGCGGTGTGGAGCGCGACGCGGTTCGCATCAAGCACCCCGGGTGTAAAGAGGGGATTCTCGGCCTGCCTGTACCAAGGTCCCCGAAACTGGGTTGTATCAGGGTTATTGCAGGGCGCGTGCCACACTGGCCAAGTTGCTCGAAAAAAACGCTCCAGACAGCGAAAAGCCCCGGAATACGGGGCTTTTGCGTTTTCGGTTGTCTGATTTCAGGCGGCGGTGCGAAGGTTTGAGGTGTTGGCGCCGTGCCCGATGCCGGTTCATGGTGCATTGAAGCGGTGCATGGTCGCCAAACCTTGTGCAGATCCAAATGTGGGAGGGGGCTTGCCCCCGATTGCGGTGGATCAGTCATGTAGATGCCGACTGACATGCCGCTATCGGGGGCAAGCCCCTCCCACATTGGATCTTCAGTGGGGCTGAGATTCAGCCCTCGTCACCTTCGTCATCATCCCCGCCATCGACCTTCATCCCCAGTTCCTTGATCTTGCGCGTCAGGGTATTGCGGCCCCAACCCAGCAGCACGGCGGCATCGCGACGGCGGCCGGCGGTGTGCTTGAGGGCGGTTTCGATCATGATCCGTTCGAAGGCCGGCACGGCGCTGTCCAGCAGGTTCGACTGGCCGCGTGCCAGGGCCTGGTCGGCCCATTGGCGCAGCGCCTGTTCCCAGTTGGTCACGGGGGCCGAATCCTGCGGCAGGCTGAGCAGCTCCGGCGGCAGGTCGCTGATATGCACTTCGCGCCCGGACGCCATGACCGTGATCCAGCGGCAGGTGTTCTCCAACTGGCGCACGTTGCCGGGCCACGGCAGGTTCTTCAGGTATTCCTCGGTCTCGCTTTTCAGCAGCTTCGGCTCGACGGCCAGCTCCTGGGCGGCGCGGCTGAGGAAGTGGCGCGCGAGGGTCGGGATGTCTTCGCGACGGTCCGACATGCGCGGGATGTGGATGCGGATCACGTTGAGGCGGTGGAACAAGTCCTCACGGAACTTGCCCGCATGCACCAGGGTTTCCAGGTTCTGGTGAGTCGCGGCGATGATACGCACGTCAACCTTGACCGGCGTATGCCCGCCCACACGGTAGAACTCGCCGTCCGCCAGCACGCGCAGCAAGCGGGTCTGGGTATCGGCCGGCATGTCGCCGATTTCATCGAGGAACAGCGTGCCGCCGTCCGCCTGTTCAAACCGCCCGCGCCGCAGGTTGGCCGCGCCGGTGAAGGCGCCTTTCTCGTGGCCGAACAGTTCGGACTCCATCAAGTCCTTCGGAATCGCCGCCATGTTCAGCGCAATGAACGGCGACGCCGCCCGCGGGCTGTGGCGGTGCAGGGCGTGGGCCACCAGTTCTTTACCGGTGCCCGACTCGCCGTTGATCAGCACGGTGATGTTGGAGTGGCTCAAGCGCCCGATGGCGCGAAACACTTCCTGCATCGCCGGCGCTTCACCGATGATTTCCGGGGTGCGGGTCAGGGCGGGCGGGGCTTCCTGGTTCTGCTGTTCCTGGGCGTGCTGGTTGGCGCGCTTGACCAGCGCCACCGCTTCGTCCACGTCGAACGGCTTGGGCAGGTACTCAAAGGCGCCGCCCTGATAGGACGCGACAGCGCTGTCCAGGTCCGAGTGTGCGGTCATGATGATCACCGGCAGGCGCGGGTGCTGCTCGCGAATCCGCGCCAGCAGGTCCAGGCCGCTGGCACCGGGCATGCGGATGTCGGAGATGATCACGTCGGGCTGCTGGCGCGCCAGGCGGCTCATCACCCCGTCAGCGCTGTCGAAGCTCTGGGTGGTCATGCCTTCCTGTTGCAGGGCTTTCTCGAGGACCCAGCGGATAGAACGGTCGTCATCGACGATCCAGACAGTTTCACTACGGCTCATGTCGATGGGGCTCCTTGTTCCAGAGGCAGAAAGATCGAGAACGTGGTGTGGCCAGGATGGCTCTCACATTCGATCAGACCCTGGTGCTGGCTGATGATGTTCTGGGTAATGGCCAGGCCCAGCCCGGTACCGTCCGGGCGGCCGCTGACCATGGGGAAGAAAATGGTTTCCTGCAGTTCTGCTGGAATGCCCGGGCCGTTGTCGGTGATTTCGACTTTGGTCACCAGACGATGGCGCACGTGGCCGATGGTGAACTGGCGCAAGGCGCGGGTGCGCAGGCTGATGCGGCCCAGGCGCAGCTCGTTCTGGCTGCTGATGGCCTGCATGGCGTTGCGCACGATGTTGAGCACCGCCTGGATCATCTGCTCGCGGTCGATCAACACGTCGGGAATGCTCGGGTCATAGTCGCGCACCAAGGTAATGCAGCCTTGGCTTTCGGCCTCGACCAACTGGCAGACACGCTCCAGCACCTCATGCACGTTGGTCATCGCCAGCGACGGCAGCTTGTTGGAGCCGAGCATGCGGTCCACCAGATTACGCAGGCGGTCAGCCTCTTCGATGATGACGTTGGTGTAGTCCTTGAGGTGCTCGTCCGGCAGCTCACGAGCCAGCAACTGCGCCGCGCCGCGAATCCCGCCCAACGGGTTCTTGATCTCGTGGGCCAGGCCGCGCACCAGCATCTTGCTGGTTTCCTGCTTGGACAACTGCGCTTCTTCCTTGGTGATGCGCAGCAGGCGGTCACGCGGGTGGACTTCGAGCAGCAGCAGGGTGCTGCCGTTGCTCAGGATCGGGGTCACGGCGTAGTCGACGGTCAGGGTCTGGCCGGTCAGGGCGGTGAGCATCGCTTCGCGCTTGGTGAACGGATGTGCCTGCTCCACTGCCTGGCGCAACGAGCTCAAGGCTTCGGCCGACTCGGTGAACAACTCGCTGATGAACTGCCCATGGCTGCGCTGCCCGCTGATGGCCAGGAGCATCTCCGCCGCCGGGTTCATGTACTCAAGGCGCAGGTCGTCATTGAGCAGGATGGTCGCGGTGGTCAGGTTGTCGAGTAACAAACGGTGCAGTGCATCGCTGATGGTCATCAGGACCTCTTTTGGAGCAAGGCGCGGGCTTGAGGCACACGCTGATACAAGGAAAATGCAAAAACCAAACCAAGGCTCCGAAAAGAAGCGTTTAAGCCCTGAAATAAGGGTTTAAGGCTCGAAACTGTGGCGTTCTGCCAGCTTCATCGGGTAGTTTCGAACCAAAATGGGCTGGGTCGGTGGGAAGGGTGCAGGCTATCGCACCAATATAGTGCGATTTTGTGACGATTGTTCAGGAAGCGCGAATTCACACAAATCAAATGTGGGAGGGGGATTGCCTCCTCCCGCATTTTTGGATCGGGTTTACCGTTTTAGTTTTTGTAGATACACAGCTCGGCGGTCGCGCGGATCATCGCCAACTGCTGCATCGGCTCATTGAGCGGCTCATGCACGGCTTCGGCCAGCCATTGCGGGCACTGTGGGTCGGTGCGCTGCGGGCTGAAGTCGGCCAATTGCTGCAGCAGGCGTTTTTGCAGTTGGTCCAGTTGCGGGCGAATCTGCTTGACCAGGTCCGGGCGCGGATCGTCGGGGGCCTTGCCCTGGAACTGCCAGTCGGAAAGATGGGCGTACTGCACCAGTTTGTTCGCTTCGATCTGTGCCGAGAAGAACTGCCCGGCGGCGACAGGGTCCAGCTTATAGCTCGGGGCCTGGGCGACGACGCTGGCGATCACCTCTTGCTCGCGTTTCTTGTCTTCTACGGGCTTGTGGCTGTCCCACTTGCTCAGGGCGACCTGGTCGGCGATCGCCAGGCGCTCGGCGATGCTGTTGAGTAAAGGTTCGAGGCTGGGCGGCGCAGCGCTCGCACTGGCACTGACGAATAACAGAGCGAACACAAGTCGACGTTTCAATGCTGATCTCCTTGTGAGAGGGGGCTTGCCCCCGATAGCAGAGCGTCAGTCAGCACCGGTATCAACTGATCCACGGCTATCGGGAGCAAGCTCCCTCCCACCTTTTTGATTGGGTTTGCAGGTGCGGAGCTGTGTAATCCCCGGGCAAAAAAAGACCTCCCGAAGGAGGTCTTTTTCGATCACGCCACGTTAAGCGACGCTACCGGATCAGCAGCTGTAGTACAGCTCGTATTCCAGTGGGTGTACGAAGGTGCGGACTTTGATTTCTTCTTCGCTTTTCAGCTCGATGTAGGCATCGATGAAGTCGTCGCTGAATACGCCGCCTTTGGTCAGGAACGCACGGCCCTTGTCCAGCTCTTCCAGGGCTTCTTTCAGGCTGCCGCACACTTGTGGGATCTCTTTGGCCTCTTCAGGCGGCAGGTCGTACAAGTTTTTGTCGGCGGCGTCGCCTGGGTGGATCTTGTTCTGGATGCCGTCCAGGCCAGCCATCAGCAGTGCAGCGAAGCCCAGGTACGGGTTGGCTGCCGGGTCCGGGAAGCGGGCTTCGATACGGCGAGCGCGCGGGCTGGACACGTAAGGAATACGGATCGATGCGGAGCGGTTACGAGCCGAGTAGGCCAGCATTACCGGTGCTTCGAAACCTGGGACCAGACGCTTGTAGGAGTTGGTCGACGGGTTGGTGAAGCCGTTCAGGGCCTTACCGTGCTTGATGATGCCGCCGATGAAGTACAGGGCGGTGTCGGACAGGCCGGCATAACCTTCGCCAGCGAAGGTGTTCTTGCCATCTTTAGCGATGGACAGGTGAACGTGCATACCCGAACCGTTATCGCCGTACAGAGGCTTAGGCATGAAGGTTGCGGTACGGCCGTAGGCATCAGCCACGTTGTGTACGCAGTACTTCAGGGTCTGGACTTCGTCAGCCTTGGCAACCAGGGTGTTGAACTTCACACCGATTTCGTTCTGGCCGGCAGTCGCCACTTCGTGGTGGTGTACTTCGATGACCAGGCCCATTTCTTCCATGGCGTTGCACATGGAGGTACGGATTTCGTGGTCGTGGTCGAATGGCGGAACTGGGAAGTAGCCACCTTTGATACCTGGACGGTGGCCTTTGTTGCCGCCTTCTACGTCCTGGTCGGACATCCACGAACCTTGTTCGGAGAAAATCTTGAACATGGAGCCGGAGATGTCGGACTTGAACTTGACCGAATCAAAGATGAAGAATTCTGGCTCTGGGCCTACGAATACGGTGTCGCCGATACCGGTCGACTTCAGGTATTCCTCGGCACGCTTGGCGATCGCACGTGGGTCGCGGTCGTAGCCTTGCATGGTCGAAGGCTCGATCACGTCGCAGACGATGATCAGGGTTGGGTCTTCGGTGAACGGGTCCAGCACGGCAGTGCTGTCGTCCGGCATCAGGATCATGTCGGAAGCTTCGATGCCTTTCCAACCGGCAATGGAGGAACCGTCGAACATTTTGCCTTCTTCGAAGAACGCGTCATCCAGCGCGTCGCGAGCCGGCATGGTCACGTGGTGCTGAGTGCCTTTTGTGTCCGTGAAGCGCAGATCAATCCACTTAACGTCATGATCTTTGATGAGTTGAACCGACTTCGACATGGTGTCCTCCGGGGTGGCTTCGGGCTGGGTAGTGGAGTTAGCCCTTAGAATGTGGGTGATGCCGGCGCGGATAGTCCGCCATGGCAACCTGCCTCACAAGAGAGCAAATTGCATGCCAGTGCGCCAACATGGCCTTTTTGCGTCAAAATGGCCCCTATAACAGTGCAAACCGCGGAAATGGAATAAATAACGCACTGCAATGTGGCGTGCATTTGCGCAAATGACCTTTTTTGGTGCGTTGCACCGTTGATGCATATTAACTGGTTAAACCTTGAGCGATTTCCGCTATAATCCGCGCCCCCCTTTTTCGGCAGGCCCTGCGCGCGCTGTTTCCATGAAATTAATCGTTAAAGTCTTCCCCGAGATCACCATCAAAAGCCGACCGGTACGGATGCGTTTCATCCGTCAGTTGGCCAAGAACATCCGTGCCGTGCTCCGCGATCTGGACCCGGCTGTGGTGGTGAACGGTGTGTGGGACAATCTCGAGCTGGAAACCCGTGTCACCGACGCCAAGGCCTTGAAGGATATGACCGAGCGCCTGAGCTGCATGCCGGGCATCGCGCATTTCCTGCAGGTCGACGAGTACCCGCTGGGCGACTTCGACGACATCACCGAAAAGTGCAAACAGCACTTCGGCAGCGAGCTTGAAGGCAAGATTTTTTCGGTGCGCTGCAAGCGTGCCGGCAAGCACCCGTTCAGCTCCATGGATGTGGAAAAATACGTCGGCAGCAAGCTGCGTCGCGAGTGCGGCGCTGCCGGAATTTCCCTCAAGGCGCCGCAAATTGAAGTGCGGATGGAAATTCGCGACCAACGGTTGTTTGTGATCCACAGCCAGCACAATAGCATTGGTGGCTACCCGTTGGGCGCCCTGGAACAGACCCTGGTCTTGATGTCCGGCGGTTTCGATTCCACAGTGGCGGCCTACCAGATCATGCGCCGCGGCCTGATGAGCCACTTCTGCTTCTTCAACCTGGGCGGGCGTGCCCACGAATTGGGCGTGATGGAAGTCGCGCACTATATCTGGAAGAAGTACGGCAGCTCCCAACGCGTGCTGTTTGTCAGCGTGCCGTTCGAGGAAGTACTGGGCGAAATTCTCGGCAAAGTCGATAACAGTCATATGGGCGTAGTATTGAAGCGTATGATGTTGCGCGCAGCGTCCCGAATTGCCGATCAACTGCAGATCGACGCGCTGGTGACCGGCGAAGCGATTTCCCAGGTATCCAGCCAGACGCTGCCGAACCTGTCGCTCATCGATTGCGTGACCGAGAAGCTGGTGCTGCGCCCGCTGATCGCCAGCCATAAGCAGGACATCATCGACCTGGCGGAACAGATCGGCACTGCCGACTTCGCCAAGCACATGCCCGAATATTGCGGGGTCATCTCGGTGAACCCCAAGACCCACGCCAAGCGCAACCGCGTGGAGTATGAAGAACAACAGTTTGATATGGCGGTTCTGGAGCGTGCGCTCGAGAACGCCAAACTGGTCCCGATCGATCGTGTCATCGACGAGTTGGGCCAGGATGTGCAGATCGAAGAAGTCAGCGAAGCCCTGGCCGGTCAGATCATCATCGACATCCGTCACCCGGATGCCGCTGAAGACGAGCCGCTGGAAATCGCTGGCATCGACGTACAAACGCTGCCGTTCTATGCATTGAACGCGCGTTTCAAGGAACTGGATAACAGCCGTCAGTACCTGCTGTATTGCGACAAAGGCGTGATGAGTCGCCTGCATGCCCACCATTTGCTCAGTGAGGGGCATGCCAATGTGCGCGTTTATCGACCGAGCTAAGAGCCCGGGGCTGTTTGCCTGTGGCCTGCGTCACCGGCCCCCCGACTCTGCCGTCAAGCTGTAACGGCAAGGCCTGACTCTACTGTTAATCGCTGCCACGACCTGTCAGCACACCGAATCCTCTGATCGAGATACACAAGTGATCGAAAATCTACGTAACATCGCCATCATTGCTCACGTTGACCATGGTAAAACCACCCTGGTAGACAAACTCTTGCGTCAATCCGGCACCCTGGAGCGCAACGAGCTCAACGACGAGCGCGTGATGGACTCCAACGACCAGGAAAAAGAGCGCGGTATTACCATCCTGGCTAAAAACACCGCTATCAACTGGAACGGCTACCACATCAACATCGTGGATACCCCGGGCCACGCCGACTTCGGCGGCGAAGTAGAACGCGTAATGTCGATGGTCGACTCCGTTCTGCTGCTGGTTGACGCTCAAGACGGCCCTATGCCGCAAACCCGTTTCGTGACCAAGAAGGCGTTCGAAGCCGGCCTGCGTCCGATCGTGTGCATCAACAAGGTTGACCGTCCAGGCGCGCGTCCGGATTGGGTTCTGGACCAGATCTTCGATCTGTTCGACAACCTGGGTGCTACCGAAGAACAACTGGACTTCCAGGTTATCTACGCTTCGGCCCTGAACGGTATCGCCGGTCTGGATCACACCGCCATGGCGGAAGACATGACCCCGCTGTACCAGGCCATCGTTGACCACGTTCCACCACCGAAGGTTGACCGTGACGGTCCGTTCCAGATGCAAATCTCGGCACTGGACTACAACAGCTTCCTGGGTGTTATCGGCGTTGGCCGTATCGCTCGTGGTAGCGTCAAGCCGAACACTCCGGTTGTCGCTATCGGCGCCGACGGCAAGAAGCGCAACGGTCGTATCCTGAAGCTGATGGGTCACCACGGCCTGCACCGCATCGACGTTGAAGAAGCGTTCGCCGGCGACATCGTGTGCGTCAGCGGTATGGACTCGCTGTTCATCTCCGACACCCTGTGCCAGCCGGACACTGTCGAGGCGATGAAGCCTCTGACCGTCGACGAGCCAACCGTTTCCATGACCTTCCAGGTAAACGACTCGCCTTTCTGCGGTAAAGAAGGCAAGTTCGTGACCTCCCGTAACATCAAGGAACGTCTGGACAAAGAGCTGCTCTACAACGTGGCACTGCGCGTTGAAGAAGGCGACTCGGCTGACAAGTTCAAGGTTTCCGGCCGTGGTGAGCTGCACCTCTCGGTACTGATCGAAACCATGCGTCGCGAAGGCTTCGAAATGGGCGTTGGTCGTCCTGAAGTGATCATCCGTACTGTTGACGGCGTGAAGCAGGAACCGTTCGAAAACGTCACCATCGACACCCCTGAAGAATCCCAGGGCAAGGTCATGGAAGAGATGGGCCTGCGTAAGGGCGACCTGACCAACATGGTGCCGGATGGCAAAGGCCGTGTGCGTCTGGAATACAACATCCCTGCGCGTGGTCTGATCGGTTTCCGTAACCAGTTCCTGACCCTGACCAACGGTGCTGGCATCCTGACCTCGATCTTCGATCGCTACGACACCATGAAGTCCGGCGACATGTCCGGCCGTCAGAACGGTGTTCTGGTTTCGGTTGAAACCGGCAAGGCGCTGACCTACTCCCTGGAAACCCTCCAGGCGCGTGGCAAGCTGTTCGTTGAACACGGTCAAGAGATCTACAACGGTCAGATCGTTGGTCTGAACAGCCGTGACAACGACATGGGCGTCAACCCAACCAAAGGCAAGAAGCTCGACAACATGCGTGCTTCGGGTAAAGACGAAACCATCGCTCTGGTTCCACCTGTTCGCTTCACCCTGGAACAGGCCCTGGAATTCATCCAGGACGACGAGCTGTGCGAAGTCACGCCTAAGTCGATCCGCCTGCGTAAGAAGATCCTGGACGAAGGCGAGCGTACCCGCGCTGCCAAGAAAGCCAAGAACTGAGTTAACTCAGGCTGAATGAAAAACGCCCCCGGTCGAAAGGCCGGGGGCGTTTTTTTATGTCTGCAGGTTTTGTGCTGAAGGTGCCGGCCCTATCGGGGGCAAGCCCCTCCCACATTTTGAAGGCGTTCACAAATCAAAACTGTGGGAGGGGGCTTGCCCCCGATAGGGCCCTTGAGAACCCTGCAAAACATGGATCAGAACTTATCGAGAGTCTTGAAATTGGTCTCGCGCACCACTTCTTTGGGCTTGTACGCGCAATACCCCGGCCGCGGGCCGATTTTCGGGTGGTTGCGGCAGGTATCCGGGCGCTTGTCATAAATAGTGCAGAAGCGCGTCTTACGATCCAGGTACAGGCAGTCGTTGTTGCTCATGCGCTGCAGGGTGAAGATCTCGGATTTGCTGTTGTAGCGCTCGACGATGCCTTCCTTCTGCAAACGCTTGGCGATGTTCTTCGGCGGGTCGCCGCGCTCGAATTCATCGACGATGCCAATGCGGATCAAGTCTTTGATCTTCACTTCGACCGGCAGCGTGCAGCAGCTGGACACGCAGCCTCCGCACATGTGGGCGGAATATTTCTGCCAGGTCTCGAGACGGTCGAGTTCCGCGGCGGCGATCAGTTGAGGCTTCATCAGGGTTCCAAGGTGGGGCGGTATCCGGGCGCGCGATCATACCGGGATTGATGGTTTTTTGAACAATATTTTCGGGTTTTCAGCTCGAAGGCGGCTCGAACAGTGATCGGGCACGACCCCTGCATTAAATTCATGCAAAGGTGAATGAGTTAAAAAACTGCCGAACCAGCGCGTCGACCGCCGGTCAGACCGACTAGGCTCTAGCAACTCCTTCAATCTCGCCCGAGGTCACACCGATGTCTCAGGAACCGCTTGCACGAGAAGCAGAGGTAGCCGCATTTCGCGATGCTGTCTTGACCAAACTCACCTACGCGGTGGGCAAAGACCCGGATCACGCCTTCGACCATGACTGGTTCGAAGCCATTGCCCTGGCCGCCCGCGACCAGATGGTCGATCACTGGATGAACCATACGCGGCAAATCTACCGCAAAGGCCAGAAGCGGGTGTATTACCTCTCGCTGGAATTCCTCATCGGCCGCCTGCTCTTCGACAGCCTGAGCAACCTCGGCCTGCTGGAGATCGCTCGCGAAGCGCTCACCGAGTTGGGTGTCGACCTGGAACGCATCCGCCTGCTGGAGCCCGACGCAGCGCTCGGCAACGGCGGTCTGGGGCGCCTGGCGGCGTGCTTTATGGAAAGCATGTCGACCCTGGGCATTGCCGGCCATGGTTATGGCATTCGCTATGAGCACGGGCTGTTCCGCCAGGCGATTGTCGATGGCTGGCAGCAGGAACAGACCGAGCGCTGGCTGGATTTCGGCAACCCGTGGGAGTTCGAACGGGCTGAAGTGATCTACCCGATCGGCTTCGGCGGCAGCGTCGAAACCCTCGCCGATGCCGGCGGCAAGCTGATTCAGGTGTGGTCGCCCAGCGAAACCGTGCGGGCCGTGGCCTACGACACTCCGGTGGTCGGCTGGCGCGGCGCCAGCGTCAACACCCTGCGGCTGTGGCGTGCGCGCGCCGTGGAAGACCTGCACCTGGAGCGCTTCAACGCCGGCGACCATTTGGGCGCCGTCGCCGAAGTGGCCCGCGCCGAAAGCATCTCCCGAGTGCTTTACCCGGCCGACAGCACCGAAGCGGGGCAGGAACTGCGCCTGCGCCAGGAATACTTCTTCGTCTCGGCCTCGCTGCAAGACCTGCTGCGCCGCCACAAGAACATGCACGGCTCGGTGCTGAGCCTGGGCGAACATGCCGCCATTCAGCTCAACGACACGCACCCGTCCATCGCGGTCGCCGAGTTGATGCGGCAACTGGTGGACCTGCACGATATTCCCTGGGACGCGGCGTGGGACGTCACCATCGAAACCCTGTCGTACACCAACCACACACTGCTGCCCGAAGCCCTGGAAACCTGGCCGGTCGGCCTGATGGAACGCATGCTGCCCCGGCACATGCAGATCATCTACCTGATCAACGCGCAGCACATCGACTCGCTGCGCGCCAAGGGCATCCACGATTTCGACGTGCTGCGCGCCGTGTCGCTGATCGAAGAAGACAACGGCCGCCGCGTGCGGATGGGCAACCTGGCGTTCCTCGGCTCCCATAGCGTCAACGGCGTATCCGGCCTGCACACCCAACTGATGCGCAGCACGGTGTTCTCCGAACTGCACAAGCTGTACCCGGAGCGCATCAACAACAAAACCAACGGCATCACCTTCCGCCGCTGGCTGTACCAGGCCAACCCCCAACTCACCGGCATGCTCGTCGACGCGCTGGGTGCGGACATCCTCGACAAGCCCGAACAGCGCCTGATCGAACTCGAACCGTTCGCCGAGAAGCAGGCCTTCCGCAAGGCCTTTGCCGAACAACGCCTGCACAGCAAGCGCGCGCTGGCCGAGATCATCCATGAGCGTCTGGGTATTGCGGTCAACCCGGCGGCGATGTTCGACGTGCAGGTCAAGCGCATCCACGAGTACAAGCGCCAGTTGCTCAACCTGCTGCACACCGTGGCGCTGTACCAGGCGATCCGTGCCGAGCCCGAGACCGACTGGGTGCCGCGAGTGAAGATCTTCGCCGGCAAGGCGGCGGCGAGCTATCACCAGGCCAAGCTGATCATCAAGCTGACCAACGACATCGCCCGCACCGTCAACAACGACCCCACCGTGCGCGGCTTGCTCAAGGTGGTGTTCCTGCCCAACTACAACGTCAGCCTGGCGGAAAGCATCATCCCGGCGGCGGACTTGTCGGAGCAGATTTCCACCGCCGGCTTTGAAGCATCGGGCACCAGCAACATGAAGTTCGGCCTTAACGGCGCGCTGTCCATCGGCACCATGGACGGCGCCAACGTCGAGATGCACGAGCGCGTGGGCGGCGAGCACATGTTTATCTTCGGCCTCAGCGCCCAGCAGGTGGAGGCCCGCAAGCACGCCGGTGAATTCCACGCCGGGCCGGACATCGCCGCGTCCCATCGTTTGAGCGATGTGTTGCAAGCGATTCGCGGCGGGGTGTTCTCGCCGGACGATCCGGGCCGTTATGTGGGCTTGATCGATGGGCTGATCGAGTACGACCGCTTCCTGGTGTGTGCCGACTTCGATGCCTACTGGGAGGCGCAGACCCGGGTCGACGCGCATTGGCATGATTCCAAGGAATGGTGGCGTTCGGCGGTGCTCAATACCGCGCGGATGGGCTGGTTCTCTTCGGACCGCACGATCCGCGAATACGCCACCGAGATCTGGAAAGCGCTCGACTAAACACCCCAAAACCAAAATGTGGGAGGGGGCTTGCCCCGATAGCGGACTGTCAGTTTGCAGATATGTCGACTGGCACACCGCTATCGGGGCAAGCCCCTCCCACATTGGTCCTGCGTCGATATACTAGGTCCCGGTTTGCTTAGGGAATATCGACCATGCAATGGATTTTCATGCTGATTGGGCTGGCGCTCGGCTGGACGCTCGATGAGTCGTTCGGCGACGCGGGCATCGGCGCGCTGCTGGGGTTGGGCATTGGCCAGGCGATTCGCCTGTCGATGCTGGCTTCGCGCATGGATGAACAAGGCCGTCAGTTGGAGACCGCGCAGAAAGCGCTCACCGCGCTGGAACAACGCCTGGCGCAAATGGAAAAGCCTGCACCCGAACCTGCGCCGCTGGCGCACAGTGTGGTGGTCGAATCCCCCGTTGCCGAATCTGCTCCGCCAGCCGAGGCACCCGAACTTGTCTGGGAGTTGCCCGCTGAACTGGCGCCAACACCCGTCGCCATCGTTGCCGAACCGAGTCAGCCATTACCGGCGGATGTCTGGAAACCTGCCGAGAAACCGCCTGCACCTGAACCGGTTATCCCCCGAGGCCCGAACCTGATCGAGCGCGCCATCCGCGGCGCGCGCAATTGGCTGTTCGGCGGCAATACCGTGTTGCGCGTCGGCGTGGTGCTGCTGTTCCTCGGCCTGGCCTTTTTGCTGCGTTATGCCACCGAAGGCATGGTGGTGCCGATCGAACTGCGTTATGCCGGGGTTGCCGCCGCCGCCTTGGGCCTGCTGGGCCTGGGCTGGTGGTTGCGGCTGCGCAACAGCAATTACGGCTTGATGCTGCAAGGCACCGGGATTGCGGTGCTGTACCTGACGGTGTTTGCCGCAATGCGCCTGCACCCGTTGATCGACCCGGGCGCGGCGCTGGGCCTGCTGGTGGCGGTCACGCTGTTTTCGGCGATTCTGGCGATCACCCAGGATGCGTTGGGCCTGGCCTGCGCAGCGGCGCTGGGCGGGTTTGCCGCGCCGATCCTGACTTCCACCGGCGCCGGTAACCATGTGGCGCTGTTCAGCTACTTCGCCCTGCTCAATGCCGGCATCCTCGCCATCGCCTGGTTCAAGGCCTGGCGCCTGCTCAACCTGATCGGCTTTGTCGGCACCTTCGGCATCGGCTTCGCCTGGGGCCTGCGTTCGTATGCGCCGCAGCTGCTGTGGAGCACCGAGCCGTTCCTGATCGTGTTTTTCCTGATGTACCTGGCCATCGGCCTGCTGTTCACCCGGCGCAAATTGCTGGAGATGAACGACGCGCCGGAGGACGACAGCCGGGGCGCGCTGCTGCGCTGGTCGGTGGCCAAGGGCGATTATGTCGACGGCAGCCTGCTGTTCGGTCCGCCACTGGTGGGCTTCGGCTTGCAGTTCGCACTGGTCCAACACCTGGAGTTTGCCGCTGCGTTCAGCGCCCTGGGCCTGGGCATCATCTACATGGGTCTGGCCCGACTGCTCAGTGGCGGGCGTGCCTTGCTGCTGGCGGAAACCTGTCTGGCCCTGGGCGTGATCTTCGCCAGCCTGGCGATTCCCCTGGGCCTCGACGCGCGCTGGACCGCAGCGGCCTGGGCGGTGGAAGGCGCCGGGATCTTCTGGCTCGGCCTGCGCCAGCAACGGCCGTTGGCGCGGGCGTTCGGCCTGTTGTTGCAACTGGGCTCGGCGCTGGCGTTCCTCAGTGAACTGCGCGTCGGCGCACACACAATGCTGGACGGTGCGCCATTGGGCGCGCTGTTGCTGGGTGCCGCGTTGCTGTTCAGCTTTGCGCAGTTGCGCAACGCCTCCACCGAACAGGCGGCGGCTTGGGAGCGCAGGGGCTTGCCGGTGTTGGCCAGCCTCGGGCTGACCTTCGTGTACCTGCTCGCACCGCTGCTGTTGCTGACCCAAGGCACCGCCATCAGTTGGGCGCTCGCCGGCCTGGCGACGCTGTATGTGGGCCTGCGCATCGGTTCACGGACCTTCCTGTTCACCGCGTTCGCCGTGCAACTGCTGGGTGGCGCGTTGTTCTTGTTGCGCCTGCAAGGCGGTGATGGCGCGGCGGTATTCAGCGCGGGTTGGGGCGGTTTGCTGACGGCCTCGCTGATCGGGCTGGCGTTGATCGGCGGCATGCTGCTGGCGGCCCGTGACGACATGGTGCGCAGCGACGCGCGCCTGTTGCGCGGGTTGTCGGTGGTGCTGCTGGCCGGCCTGGTGTTGATCAACCTGGCCGTGCTGTTTGTGCTGCCTTGGGAAAGCGCCAGCGGGGTGTGGGCGGCGAGCGGTCTGCTGATCATCTGGTTGAGCCTGTACCTGCAACAGCGCGTCAGTTTTGTGTTCGGTTTGCTGCTGCAACTGATCGGCGGCGCGTCGTTCCTGCTGGCGGTGCCGGAACTGCTCGGGCCGTTGACCAATGAAGGTTTGCGTCCGTTGGCGCACAGCGGTTTCTGGACGCCAATGGTGTTGGGCCTGGCCGCTCTGGTCGGCGCCTGGCGCTTGCAGCGCGAACCTCATGCGCCGGTGTTTGCCGTGCTGAAACTGCAACGCCTGTCTGACCTGTTGCTGGTATGGGGCGCGGCCTGGTGGGCGCTGGCGCTGATCGGCGAAGTGCTGCGGTTTATCCCGCAAGAGTTGCAGGGCGCGTTCCTGCTGGGTATCGCCGCAGCGAGCGTGGCGCTCTGGACGTTGCTCGCGGCGCGCCTGCGCTGGGCCTCGCTGGCGATGCTCTGCACCTTGCTGATGCCGGCGGCGGCAGCGGTGTTGCTGGTGTCTGCCCATAGCTACTATCACCCCGCGGCGCAGTTCGGCTGGCTGGCCTGGCTGGCGGTGTTCGCGGTGCATTTCATCTCATTGCGGCGCTTGGCGGCGGTGGCTCCGGCCAAAGTACTGAGCGTTGCCCATGTGTTGGGTAGCTGGATGTTGATCGGCGTCCTGGCGCTGGAGCTGCGCTACGGCCTGTTGTTGCTGTCGAGCGAATACAACGCCTGGCGCTGGCTGGGCTGGGCGATCCTGCCGAGCCTCTACCTGGTGCTGGCGGCTGCGCCGCGCAGTTGGCCATGGCCGGTGTCGGCCTATGCCAAGGAGTACCGCGTGCTGGCGGCGCTGCCGTTGGCGGTGCTGATGCTCGGCTGGTTCTGGCTGGCCAATACGTTCAGTGACGGTACGGCCAAGCCGTTGCCCTATGTGCCGCTGATCAACCCGCTGGACCTGGGCCTGCTGTTTGCCCTGCTTGGCGTGTATCTGTGGTCGCGCAGTGTGGCGCCGCAGCGCGGGCCGCGTGCTGAATGGATCGCCCAAGGGGTGGCGGGGGCTTCACTGTTTGCGTTCTTCACGGCGCTGGTGATGCGTACCGCCCACCATTGGGGCGGCGTGCCGTTTCACCTGGACGCGTTGCTGGAGTCGATGCTGGTGCAAGCCGGTTTGTCGATCATCTGGACCCTGATCGCCCTCGGCCTGATGATCGGCGGTCACCTGCGCCATCGTCGCGAAGTTTGGCTGATCGGCGCGGCGTTGATTGCCGTGGTGGTGGCCAAGTTGTTTTTTGTCGAGCTGAGCAACCGTGGCGGCCTGGCGCGGATCGTGTCGTTCATTGGCGTGGGCGGGTTGTTGCTGGTGGTGGGTTACTTCGCACCGCTGCCGCCCAAGCGCGCCGAACCTGTGTTGGAAACTGAAGGAGCATCCTCTTGATCGGTAAGTTGAGCGTGGCGGTAGTGGGCGTGTGTGCGACATTGTCGGTATGGGCCCAGGAAACGCCCGCCGACTTCTCCGCCCAGGTGCCGCTGAGTATCAGCGGCAACGGCCCGTGGTATCGCCTCGAATTGCCGCTGGCCGTGCAACTGAGCGCGCGCCAGGCCGACCTCAGCGACCTGCGCGTATTCAATGCCGCCGGTGAGCCCCAGGCCTACGCGCTGTCGCGCCAATCCGCGCAACACACCGAGAACCGTAACGTTGCCGATGTGAAGTGGTTCCCGCTGTACGCCGCCGACACCCGCGAAACCTTGCCAGCGGTGGTGATGAAGTCCAGCGCCGAAGGCACCTTGCTGGAGGTGCGCCCCTCCACGGCAACCACGACCGGCCAGCAGGTGCTGCGCGGCTGGGTGCTCGACGTCAGTGCGATCAAGGCGCCGTTGCAGCAACTGAGTCTCGACTGGAACCACGAACAAGAAGGCTTCCAGCGATTCAGCATCGAAGCCAGCGATGACTTGCAGCACTGGACGCCCTGGGGCGACGGGCAAGTGGCGCGATTGTCGTTTGCCGACGAGCGCGTCGAGCAGCACGACGTCAGCCTGCCGGGGCAAACGGCGCGTTACCTGCGCCTGTTGTGGCAGGGCCAGGCGGCGCCGCTGTTGACCTCGGCCAAATTGGTCAGCGCCACCCGCAGCAGCCTGCCGACGCCATGGGTGTGGTCGCAGCCGCTCTCCGGCACGCGGCTGCAGGCGGGGGAATACACCTGGCAGTTGCCGGCGGGGCTGAACGTCGAGCGCTTGCGCGTGGAATTGACACAACCCAATACGCTGGCGCCCGTGACCTTGTCGGGGCGACGCGACAGCAAGCAAGCCTGGCAGCCGTTGAGCAATGGTTTGCTGTACCGCCTGACCCAGAACGGCCAGGACGTGGTGCAGGATCAATTGCAGTTGCCGGGCCAGGCGGTCGCCGAACTCAAGTTGCAGGTGGATGAGCGCGGCGGCGGCCTGGGCACCGCCGCGCCGACCCTGCGGGTTGCCGTGCGCGCCACTCAGTTGGTGTTCCTGGCGCGGGGCGAGCCGCCGTTCACCCTGGCGCTGGGGAATGCCTCGGCCAAGGCGGCGAACCTGCCGCTGTCGACCCTGATCCCCGACTACAGCGCCGAGCGCCTCAGCACCTTGGGGCAGGCCACGGTGGCGGGGGACGTCAGGGTCACGTCGCCAGCGCTCGTGGCCGCTGTCGACACCGAACCGAACTGGAAAAAACTCGGACTCTGGGCCGTATTGCTGCTCGGTGTGGCGGCGCTGGGGGCCATGGCTTACAGTTTGCTGCGCAAGCCTGCGGCAGCACGTTAAATAACGTCCATGAACTCTATTGGGTTTAAATCCTCTGATAGGAGGAAATACGCCCCGACTCGCGTTAAACTGCGCGGGTTTTTAGCCCCCCATACATCGGAGCCTTCCATGTCCCGCGTTACCCTGAGTCGCTATTTGATCGAGCAGACCCGCAGTAACAACACGCCTGCCGATCTGCGCTTCCTTATCGAAGTGGTGGCGCGTGCTTGCAAGGAAATCAGCCACGCCGTGTCCAAAGGCGCGCTGGGTGGCGTCCTCGGCAGCATGGGCACTGAAAACGTCCAAGGCGAAGTGCAGAAGAAACTCGACGTGATCTCCAACGAGATCCTGCTCGAAGCCAACGAATGGGGCGGTCACCTGGCCGGCATGGCGTCCGAAGAAATGGACAATGCCTACCAGATCCCGGGCAAATACCCGAAAGGCGCCTACCTGCTGGTGTTCGACCCACTGGACGGCTCGTCCAACATCGACATCAACGCCCCGGTCGGCACCATCTTCTCGGTGCTGCGTTGCCCGAACGAACACCTGAGCCAGAACGAAGCCCTGAACGAAAAGGCCTTCCTGCAGCCGGGCACCCAGCAGGTTGCCGCCGGTTATGCGATCTACGGCCCGCAGACCATGCTGGTGCTGACCCTGGGCGACGGCGTCAAAGGCTTCACCCTGGACCGCGAAATGGGCAGCTTCGTGCTGACCCACGAAGACATCGTGATTCCTGCTGCTACCCAGGAATTTGCAATCAACATGTCCAACCAGCGCCACTGGGAAGAACCGGTCAAGCGCTACGTCAGCGAGTTGATGGAAGGCGAAGAAGGCCCGTTGAAGAAAAACTTCAACATGCGCTGGGTCGCGGCGATGGTGGCTGACGTACACCGCATCCTGACCCGCGGTGGCGTGTTCATGTACCCGCGTGACAGCCGCGAGCCGTCCAAGCCGGGCAAGCTGCGCCTGATGTACGAAGCCAACCCGATGTCGTTCCTGGTTGAACAGGCGGGCGGTGTGTCCACCGACGGCCACCAGCGCATCCTCGACATCCAGCCCGAAGGCCTGCACCAGCGCGTGGCGGTGTTCCTGGGTTCGAAGGAAGAAGTCGAGCGCGTGACCGGCTATCACCAGAAGTAAGTGCGGCGAGGGAGCAAGCTCCCTCAGCACGTTCAAGACGTGAAGTCTTGAACGATGAGAAGCCCCGAAACGTTTCAGCGTTTTCGGGGCTTTTTTGTTTTCGTTCGTCGGGAACCAGACACCTGTTTTCCCTTCTAAGCTTCTGGCAGACCCCCAACCTGCCTCGTCCCTCCAGGAGTTATTCCATGTCGTTACGCCGTCTCGCTTTGCTGGCCTTTTGCGTGCTGTTGGCCGCTTGCAGCAAGGTCAATCAGGAAAATTACGCGAAGCTGTCGGCTGGCATGGCCAAGGCCGAAGTGGAGTCGTTGCTGGGTAAGCCGACCGATTGTTCCGGCGCGCTGGGTATGTCCAGCTGCACCTGGGGCGATAAAAACAGCTTTATCAGCGTTCAATATGCCGGTGACAAAGTTCTGATGTTTTCCGGGCAAGGCCTGAAGTAAACCGGGGCGAAAGCCTGCGGGAGAAGAAGAATGATGCGTTTTGTTGTGTTCCTTTGCGCCAGCCTGTTTTTGGCGGGCTGCGCCAGCCATTCTGGCGATGATCTGCAACCCAAGACCGCGGGTAACGTCAACCTCAAGCGTTACCAGGGCACCTGGTACGAATTGGCGCGATTGCCGATGTACTTCCAGCGCAACTGCGCGCAGTCCGAGGCCCGCTACACCTTGTTGCCGGATGGCGATATGTCGGTGTTCAACCGCTGCCTGACCAGCGACTGGAAGTGGGAAGAAGCCAAGGGCACCGCTACGCCGCAAGTGCCGGGCAAGACCGACAAGCTCAGGGTGGAATTCAATAACTGGTTTACCGCGCTGTTGCCGGGCGTCGCCAAGGGCGACTACTGGGTGTTGTATGTCAGCGATGATTACAAGACTGCCCTCGTCGGCAGCCCGAGCCGGCGCTATATGTGGATCTTGTCGCGCACGCCGACGGTCAGCGCCGACACCCGCGAAGACCTGCTGAGCAGGGCACGGCAGCAGGGCTATGACACCACGCGCCTGATCTGGCGCACGTCGGACAAGCAGATGGCGAAGACCTCGCAATAACTCTGGATCAGCACAAATCCAATTGTGGGAGGGGGTAAGTCGAATCGTCGCACCGCCCCTCCCACATTTGTTATGGGTTGCCTGTTAACCGAGTAACTCTCTCAAAACCTGGGTAAACGCCCGGCTGCTCTCTTCTTCAGCGGCATGCCGCCCGTCGCGCACCACCCACTTGCCGTTGACCAGCACATCGCGCACCTGGCGATCGCCGCCAGCGAACAGCCAGCGATTGAGAATCCCGTCTTCGGTCGCCGTCGCCAGGTATGGATCGTTACCGTCCAGGACCAGCCAATCGGCGCGCTTGCCCACTTCCAGCCGCCCAATCGGCTGCCCCAGCGCCTGGGCGCCGCCGTCCAGTGCGGCATCGAACAGCGTGCGGCCGACCATCGGTTGGTCGTGGCGATACAGGCGATTGCGCCGCTGATCGCGCAGGCGTTGGCCGTATTCCAGCCAGCGCAGTTCTTCCACCACGCTCAGCGACACATGGCTGTCGGAACCAATACCCAGGCGCCCGCCTTGAGCGAGGAAATCCACCGCCGGAAAAATCCCGTCGCCCAGGTTGGCTTCGGTGGTCAGGCACAAACCGGCAATCGCGCGGCTGTTGGCCATGCGCGTCACTTCCTCGGGGTCGGCATGGGTGGCGTGTACCAGGCACCAGCGCTCATCGACGTCGACGTTGTCATACAGCCATTGCAGCGGGCGTTTGCCGCTCCAGGCCAGGCAGTCGTCGACTTCTTTCTGTTGCTCGGCGATGTGGATATGCACCGGGCAGGCCTTGTCGCTGGCAGCCAGCACGTCTGTGATCTGTTGCGGCGTGACGGCGCGCAGGGAGTGAAAGCACAAGCCCAGTTGCTGCGCCGGCTGTGCGGCGAGGATCGGTTTCAGGCGCGCCTGCAGCTCCAGATAATGTTCGCCGCTGTTGATAAACCGCCGCTGGCCTTCATTGGGTGCCTGGCCGCCAAACCCGGAGTGGCTGTAGAGCACCGGCAGCAATGTCAGGCCGATCCCGCTGCTGGCGGCCGCCTGGCTGATCTGCCGCGACAGTTCCGCGCGGTCGGCATATGGCTGGCCGCTGACGTCGTGGTGGACGTAATGAAATTCCGCGACCGAGGTGTAACCGGCCTTGAGCATCTCGATATACAACTGGCGCGCGATGATCTGCAGTTGCTCCGGATTGATCTTGCCGACCATGCGGTACATCAGCTCGCGCCAGGTCCAGAAACTATCGTTCGGGTTGCCGGCCACTTCGGCCAGGCCCGCCATGGCGCGCTGAAACGCGTGGGAGTGCAGGTTCGGCATGCCCGCCAACACCGGGCCCCTGAGCCGTTCGGCACCGTCTGCGCTGGCATTGGCCGCGACGTGAGTCAGCAGGCCATCAACGCCGACTTCAAGGCGTACATCGTTGGCCCATCCATCAGGCAGCAGTGCGCGTTCGGCAAAGAAAACGGACATGTTCAGGGCACCCCGGTCGTGTGTTTATTTGTATATACATATACAGACGTTTGCCTGCTCGGTAAACTCCGGCAATCTATGCATCTTTTTCCCCTGCAAGGATTCCCCGTGCCGACTCCGCCCGCCAAGTCTTCACTGGCTGCCCACCTGGACGAAAGTCCGGCGCCCTTGTATGCCCGCGTCAAACAAATGATCAGCCAGCAGATCCTCAGCGGCAACTGGCCGCCCCATTACCGCGTGCCGTCGGAGAGTGAACTGGTCAGCCAGCTGGGTTTCAGCCGCATGACCATCAACCGCGCCCTGCGTGAACTCACCGCCGAAGGGCTGCTGGTACGCATGCAAGGCGTCGGCACGTTCGTCGCCGAGCCCAAGAGCCAGTCGGCGCTGTTTGAAGTGCATAACATTGCCGATGAGATCGCCGCCCGCGGCCATCGGCATACCTGCCAGGTCATCACCCTGGGCGAAGAGGCGGCTGGTTCCGAGCGCGCCGTCGCCCTGGAAATGCGTGAAGGCGGGCGGGTATTCCACTCGCTGATCGTTCACCTTGAAAACGATATTCCGGTGCAAATCGAAGACCGCTTCGTCAACGCCCTGGTCGCGCCGGAATACCTGCAGCAGGATTTCACCCAGCAAACCCCCTACGCCTATTTGAACCAGGTCGCACCGTTGACCGAGGGCGAGCATGTGGTCGAAGCGATCCTCGCCGATGCCGCCGAGTGCAAGTTGCTGCAGATCGAACCGAGCGAGCCGTGCCTGTTGATTCGTCGACGCACCTGGTCCGGTCGCCAGCCGGTGACCGCCGCGCGCTTGATCCACCCCGGTTCCCGTCACAGCCTGGAAGGACGCTTCAGTAAATGAGTGCAGTGACCGTCTGGCGCGCCGCGAATTACGTGCGTATGCCGTGGAAAAACGGCGGCGGCAGCACCGAAGAAATCAGCCGCGATGGCGGCCATGGCCTGGAGGGCTTTGGCTGGCGCCTGTCGATTGCCGATATCGGCGAGTCGGGCGGGTTTTCCTCCTTCGCCGGCTATCAACGCGTGATCACGGTGATCAACGGTGCGGGCATGATCCTGACCGTGGACGGCGAGGAGCAGCGGGGGTTGTTGCCGCTGCAAGCGTTCGCGTTCAAGGGCGACAGCCAGGTGTCGTGTCGCCTGATCAGTGGGCCGATCCGCGATTTCAACCTGATCTATTCACCCCAGCGTTACCATGCGCGGTTGCAGTGGGTCGATGGGGTGCAGCGCTTTTTCAGCACCGCGCAGACGGTGCTGGTGTTCAGCGTGGCCGATGAGGTGACGGTGCTCGGCCAGGTGTTGGGTCATCATGATTGCCTGCAGGTGGACGCTAATACCGGCTTGCTGGATATCTCGGTCACGGGCCGCTGCTGCATCATCGAACTGACCGCACGCGGTTAAAAAATGTGGGAGGGGGCTTGCCCCCGATAGCGGTGGGTCAGCTACAGATAAGCTGACTGGTCCACTGCAATCGGGGGCAAGCCCCCTCCCACATTTGTTTCCCCACTGTTCTTGCGATCTGTTTCCGGCCTTCCGCACCACTTTGTTACCGAACGCCCCAGCGTGGCGCAAACTCACAGCGTTGCCGTCAAACCTCCCCCGCTGCAAACCGCCCTCGTAAGAAATTCCATCACGCCTCGAAGCCTTAATTTCCAAGGCTCCCACGCGTTCGCCAAAAAAATCCCCACGACTCACTCATTAAGTTGGCCGTTCGATTGCATATGCTTGTATGTACAAGTAAAGGTGTGTGCGTAAGAGTCGACTTCGCACGCATCCAGTTCGCGCATCGATCGCTGAGGAGTTCTGGTTGTGACCGATTTTTCTAACGCTAAGCCTACAAAATACCGAGACGTCGAAATCCGCGCCGCTCGCGGTAACACGCTCACCGCCAAAAGCTGGCTGACCGAAGCGCCGCTGCGCATGCTGATGAACAACCTTGACCCGCAAGTGGCCGAAAACCCGAAAGAGCTGGTGGTGTACGGCGGCATCGGCCGTGCGGCGCGTAACTGGGAGTGCTATGACCAGATTGTCGAGAGCCTCACCAACCTGAACGATGACGAAACCCTGCTGGTGCAGTCGGGCAAACCGGTCGGTGTGTTCAAGACCCACCGCAATGCCCCGCGTGTGCTGATCGCCAACTCCAACCTGGTGCCGCACTGGGCCAGTTGGGAACACTTCAACGAACTGGATGCCAAGGGCCTGGCCATGTACGGCCAGATGACCGCCGGCAGCTGGATCTACATCGGCAGCCAAGGCATCGTCCAGGGTACCTACGAAACCTTCGTCGAGGCCGGTCGCCAGCATTACGACAGCAACCTCAAAGGCCGTTGGGTACTGACCGCCGGCCTCGGCGGCATGGGCGGCGCGCAGCCGCTGGCCGCGACCCTGGCCGGCGCATGCTCGCTGAACATTGAATGCCAGCAGGTCAGCATCGATTTCCGCCTGAACAGCCGTTATGTCGACGAACAGGCCAGCGACCTCGACGACGCCCTCGCGCGCATCGCCAAGTACACCCAGGAAGGCAAAGCGATCTCCATCGCCCTGCTGGGCAACGCCGCCGAAATCCTGCCGGAACTGGTCAAGCGCGGCGTGCGCCCGGACATGGTCACCGACCAGACCAGCGCCCACGACCCTCTCAACGGTTACCTGCCGGCCGGCTGGACCTGGGACGAATACCGCGCCCGCGCCAAGACCGAACCGGCGGTCGTGATCAAGGCCGCCAAGCAGTCGATGGCCGTTCACGTCAAAGCGATGTTGGACTTTCAGAAACAAGGCATCCCGACCTTCGACTACGGCAACAACATCCGTCAGATGGCGCAAGAAGAGGGCGTGGAAAACGCGTTCGACTTCCCAGGCTTCGTACCGGCCTACATCCGCCCGCTGTTCTGCCGTGGCATCGGCCCGTTCCGCTGGGCTGCGCTGTCGGGCGACCCGCAAGACATCTACAAGACCGACGCCAAAGTCAAAGAGCTGATCCCCGACGACGCGCACTTGCATAACTGGCTGGACATGGCCCGCGAACGCATCAGCTTCCAGGGCCTGCCGGCGCGTATCTGCTGGGTCGGCCTGGGTCAACGCGCCAAGCTGGGCCTGGCGTTCAACGAAATGGTGCGCAGCGGCGAGCTGTCCGCGCCGGTGGTGATCGGCCGCGACCACCTCGACTCCGGCTCGGTGGCCAGCCCCAACCGCGAAACCGAATCCATGCAGGACGGCTCCGACGCCGTGTCCGACTGGCCGCTGCTCAACGCCTTGCTCAACACCGCCAGCGGCGCGACCTGGGTCTCGCTGCACCACGGCGGCGGTGTGGGCATGGGCTTCTCGCAGCACTCGGGGATGGTGATCGTCTGCGACGGCACCGACGAAGCGGCCGAGCGGATTGCCCGCGTGCTGCACAACGACCCGGCCACCGGGGTGATGCGTCATGCCGATGCGGGTTACCAGATCGCGATCGATTGCGCCAAAGAGCAGGGCTTGAATCTGCCGATGATCAAGTAACGACTGGCTCGGTTTCTGTGGGAGCTGGCTTGCCTGCGATTGCATCACCGCGGTCTACCCGAAAGACCGCGTCGCCCGCATCGCAGGCAAGCCAGCTCCCACAGAAGAGCAATCAGTACCCAAAACAATCCATCAGAGGTTGAACACACATGGCTGCAAATGACGCGCGTGCAAGCACCACCCCGTTGATCGAAAGGCGTTCGATCGACTACATCCCGGAAGCGGAAAGACACGGACGTCTGTTTAGCCAGTTCACCCTATGGATGGGCGCCAACCTGCAAATCACCGCGATTGTCACCGGGGCCCTGGCCGTGGTGCTGGGCGGTGATGTGTTCTGGTCGTTGATCGGCCTGTTGATCGGCCAACTGCTCGGCGGCAGCGTCATGGCGTTGCACGCGGCGCAAGGGCCCAAGCTTGGCCTGCCGCAGATGATCTCCAGCCGGGTGCAGTTCGGGGTTTATGGCGCGGCCATCCCGATCGTGCTGGTGTGTTTGATGTACCTGGGTTTCACCGCCACCGGCACCGTGCTTTCCGGTCAGGCGCTGGGCCAATTGCTGGGCGTCAGCGACAGCGTCGGTATCCTTGTCTTTGCCAGTGTCATCGTGCTGGTCACGGTGCTCGGCTACCGCGTGATCCACTTCATCGGCCGGGTTGCCAGCGTCATTGGTGTGATTGCCTTTGTCTACCTGTTCAGCCGTCTGATGAGCCAGGCCGACATTGGCGCGCTGCTGCAAATCCGTCACTTCAGTTGGAGCAGCTTCCTGCTCGCGGTGTCGCTCGCAGCCTCCTGGCAAATCGCCTTCGGCCCTTACGTAGCGGACTATTCGCGCTACCTGCCGAGCCAGACCTCCTCGCTGAAAACCTTCCTGGCCGCCGGCGCGGGGTCGGTGATCGGCGCACAGGTGGCGATGGTCCTCGGCGTGTTTGCCGCCGCCTTGTCCAACGGGCAATTCGCCGGTCACGAAGTGGCCTATATCGTCGGTTTGGGCGGTACGGGGGCCACCGCCGCGCTGCTGTACTTCAGCATCGCGTTCGGCAAGGTCACCATCTCCACGCTGAACTCCTACGGCAGCTTCATGTGCATTGCCACCATCATCAGCGGCTTCCGGGGGCGCCTGCAGGTCACGCGCTTGCAGCGTCTGGTTTTTGTGCTGGCCATCGTCGGTACGGCGACTCTGATCGCGTTGCTCGGCCAGCACTCGTTCCTCGGTGCGTTCAAGTCTTTCATCCTGTTCCTGCTGGCGTTCTTTACGCCCTGGAGCGCGATCAACCTGGTGGACTACTACTGCATCACCCGCGAGCGTTATGACGTGACGGCGCTGGCCGATCCGGACGGGCGTTATGGGCGTTGGAACCTGCTCGGTATCAGCGTCTATGTGTTCGGTGTGCTGGTGCAATTGCCGTTCATCTCCACCAAGTTCTACACCGGTCCGCTGGTGGCCGCCCTGGGTGATGTGGATATTTCCTGGATCATCGGTCTGATAATTCCCGCAGTTCTGTATTACGTGTGTGCGAAAAAATGGCACAGCGCCGTGCCCGATCAACTGATTCTGCCGGTCGAGCAGGACAGCGTTGTACCAGCCCCAGCCAGCGGCGCCAGTCGCTCTGCGGCGCGGGCCTGATTGGACGTGGACCGGGCAGGATGCCTCTTGACTGCCGTAAGCCAACTCATGATTAGGAGCGTCACACAATGAAATCGAACAAGACCCTGCTGACCACATTGCTGTCCATGGGCTTGCTGGCAAGCGCCGGTGCCCAGGCGGCCGGTTGGTGCGAGTCCGGTAAGCCGGTGAAATTCGCCGGCCTGAACTGGGAAAGCGGCATGTTGCTCACTGACATCCTGCAAACCGTTCTGGAAAAGGGCTACGACTGCAAGACCGACAGCCTGCCGGGCAATTCGATCACCATGGAAAACGCCCTGAGCAGCAATGACATTCAAGTGTTTGCCGAAGAGTGGGTCGGCCGCAGCGAGGTGTGGAACAAGGCCGAGAAGGCCGGCAAGGTCGTCGGTGTCGGCGCGCCGATTGTCGGTGCGATCGAAGGCTGGTATGTGCCGCGTTACGTGATCGAAGGCGATGCCAAGCGCAAGCTGGAAGCCAAGGCGCCGGGCCTGAAAAACATCGCCGACCTGGCCAAGTACGCCGCGGTGTTCAAGGACCAGGAAGAGCCGTCCAAAGGCCGCTTCTATAATTGCCCGGCCGGCTGGACCTGCGAGCTGGACAACAGCGCGATGCTCAAGAGCTACGGCCTGGAGAGCAGCTACACCAACTTCCGTCCTGGCACCGGCCCGGCGCTGGATGCGGCGGTGCTGTCGAGCTACAAGCGCGGCGAGCCGATCCTGTTCTACTACTGGTCGCCAACGCCGCTGATGGGCCAGGTCGACCTGGTCAAGCTGGAAGAAAAACCCGGCGTGGATAAGAGCGTGAGTATCAAGGTCGGCCTGTCCAAGACCTTCCACGAACAGGCACCGGAACTGGTGGCCGTGCTGGAAAAGGTCAACCTGCCGATCGACCTGCTGAACCAGAACCTGGGGCGCATGGCCAAGGAGCGAATCGAGTCGCCGAAACTGGCGAAACTGTTCCTCAAGGAACACCCTGAAATCTGGCACGCCTGGGTGAGCGAAGACGCCGCCAAGAAAATCGACGCGGCCTTGTAGGTCATGCGCGCCCGACTACCCTGAGGGGCAGCCGGGCGCCTGGCCACAACCCACTGGATCGAGAGCACGCTATGTTTCCTGAGAGTTTTACGTTTTCCATCGCCAACTGGGTCAACGGTTGGGTGGATTCGCTGGTGACCAACTACGGCGATGTGTTCCGGCACATCTCCGACACCCTGCTATGGGCCATCGTCAACCTCGAGGGCCTGCTGCGCGCCGCGCCCTGGTGGCTGATGCTGGCCATCGTCGGCGCCGTGGCCTGGCACGCCACGCGCAAGGTGGTGACCACCGCGGTGATCGTAGGCCTATTGTTCCTGGTGGGCGCGGTCGGCCTGTGGGACAAACTGATGCAGACCCTGGCCCTGATGCTGGTCGCTACGCTGATCTCGGTGCTGATCGGCATACCGCTGGGCATCCTGTCGGCGCGCAGCAATCGCCTGCGTTCGGTGTTGATGCCGCTGCTCGACATCATGCAAACCATGCCCAGCTTCGTGTACCTGATCCCGGTGCTGATGCTGTTCGGCCTGGGCAAGGTGCCGGCGATTTTCGCCACGGTGATCTACGCCGCGCCGCCGCTGATCCGCCTGACCGACCTGGGGATTCGCCAGGTCGACGGCGAAGTCATGGAAGCCATCAACGCCTTCGGCGCCAACCGCTGGCAACAGCTGTTCGGCGTGCAACTGCCGCTGGCGCTGCCGAGCATCATGGCTGGCATCAACCAGACCACCATGATGGCGTTGTCGATGGTGGTGATCGCCTCGATGATCGGCGCCCGCGGCCTGGGCGAAGATGTCCTTGTCGGCATCCAGACCCTCAACGTCGGCCGCGGCCTTGAAGCCGGGCTGGCCATCGTGATTCTCGCCGTGGTCATCGACCGCATCACCCAGGCCTATGGTCGTCCACGGCATGAGGCGAGCAAATGACTACTGTCAGCAAAATCGAAGTGAAAAACGTCTTCAAGATCTTCGGCAACCGCGCCAAGGACGCGCTGGCGCTGATCGGCCAGGGCAAGACCAAGGATCAGGTGCTGGCCGAGACCGGTTGCGTGGTCGGCGTCAACGACCTGTCCTTGAGCATTGGCACCGGCGAGATCTTTGTGATCATGGGCCTGTCGGGTTCGGGGAAATCGACCCTGGTGCGCCACTTCAATCGCCTGATCGACCCCACCAGCGGCGCGATCCTGGTGGACGGCGAAGACATCCTGCAACTGGACATGCAAGCCCTGCGCGAATTCCGTCGACACAAGATCAGCATGGTGTTCCAGAGCTTCGGCCTGCTGCCCCACAAGAACGTGCTCGACAACGTCGCCTACGGCCTGAAAGTGCGCGGCGAAACCAAGCAGGTCTGCACCGAGCGCGCGCTGCACTGGATCGAAACCGTGGGCCTCAAAGGCTACGAAAACAAATACCCGCACCAGCTCTCCGGCGGCATGCGCCAGCGGGTCGGCCTGGCCCGCGCCCTCGCGGCAGACACCGACATCATCCTGATGGACGAAGCCTTCAGCGCCCTCGACCCGCTGATCCGCGCCGAGATGCAGGACCAGTTGCTCGAACTGCAAAAGACCCTGCACAAGACCATCGTGTTCATCACCCACGACCTCGACGAGGCGGTGCGTATCGGCAACCGCATCGCGATCCTCAAGGACGGCAAGCTGATCCAGGTCGGCACGCCGCGGGAGATTTTGCATTCGCCGGCGGATGAGTATGTGGATCGGTTCGTTCAGCGGCGGGCGGCGGTGGTCTGATCCGGATTATGGGGTGGGGCTTCTGGCCTCATCGGGAGCAAGCTCCCTCCCACAGGGGGATGCATTCCAAAGGTGGGAGGGGGCTTGCTCCCGATAGGGCCAGTAAAGCTGCACAAGAACTCAAGAAGGTATGAAGATGTCCCAGGCAGCAAAAATCATCATCGCCGACACCCCCCTGCGCTGGCAGGACGTGGTCGCCGTGGCCCGCTTCGGCGCGGTGCTCGAACTCTCGGGCCAGGCTTGGGCGCGCATCGACAATGCCCAGGCCATTGTGCAGCGCATCGTCGCCAGCGGTGAGCGCGCCTACGGCGTGAACACCGGCCTGGGTGCGCTGTGCAATGTGCCGCTGGAGGGCGCGCAACTGAGCCAACTGTCGCGCAACACGCTGTTGAGCCACGCCTGTGGCGTCGGCCCGGTGCTCAGCGACGAACAGACCCGCGCGATCATCTGCGCGGCGATCATCAACTACAGCCACGGCAAATCCGGCCTGCATCCGCAGGTGGTGCATGCGCTGCTAGCGCTGCTCAACCACGGCATCACGCCGCAGGTGCCGTCCCAGGGTTCGGTGGGTTACCTGACCCATATGGCCCATGTCGGCGTGGCGTTGCTGGGGATTGGCGAGGTGAGCTACCGCGGCCGGATCGTCCCGGCGCAACAGGCCCTGAGCGCAGAAGGCTTGCAGCCGGTGGTACTCGGCGCCAAGGACGGCCTGTGCCTGGTCAACGGCACGCCGTGCATGACCGGCCTGAGCTGCCTGGCCCTGGCCGACGCTCATCAACTGTTGCAATGGGCCGACGTGATCGGCGCCATGAGTTTCGAGGCCCAGCGCGGCCAGATCGATGCCTTCGACGCCGAAATCATCGCCCTCAAACCGCACCCCGGCATGCAGCAGGTCGGTATCAACCTGCGTGCGTTGCTCGACGGCAGTGAAGTGATCGCCAGCAGCCAAGGCATCCGCACCCAGGACGCGCTGAGCATCCGCTCGATCCCGCAGATCCACGGCGCGGCGCGCGACCAGGTGGAACACGCGACCCGCCAGATCGAGACCGAACTCAACAGCGCCACCGACAACCCGCTGCTGCTCGGCACGCCACACAGCTACCGCGTGGTGTCCCAGGCCAACCCGCACGGGCAGTCCGTGGCGCTGGCCGCTGATATGCTGGCGATTGCCATGGCCGAGATCGGCTCGGTCGCCGAACGTCGCCTGGACCGCCTGATCAACCCCCACGTCAGCGGCTTGCCGGCGTTTTTGGTGAGCGACCCGGGGGTCAACTCCGGGATGATGATCGTGCAGTACGTCGCCGCTTCCCTGTGCGCGCAGAACCGCCAGTTGGCGCAGCCGGCGGTGCTCGACAATTTCGTCACCTCGGGCCTGCAGGAAGATCACCTGAGCATGGGCACCAACGCCGCGCTCAAGCTGCACCAACTGTTGGCCAACGTCACCCAGATCCTCGCCATCGAGTACCTGCTGGCGGCCCAGGCCTTCGAGTTTCTCAAGGACCAGCGTTTCGGCGCGGGCACCGACCGCGCCTGGCGCTTGTTGCGTGAACAGGTCGCGCCTTACGCGCAAGACCGCTGGCTGGCGCCAGACATCGCGACCGCCGCCGCGTTGCTCAAGCACAGCGCTTTGCTGCAGCAGACTTTTCCCGAATTGCACTGAACAATAATTTCCAAGGAGCATGAATGTGACTGCGCTAACTCTGATTCCGGGCCAACTGAGCCTTGCCCAACTGCGGGCCATCTACCAGCAGCCGGTAACGATCAATCTGGATGACAGCGCCACTGCGCAGATCGACGCCAGTGTGGCCTGCGTGGAGCAGATTCTCGCCGAGAACCGCACCGCCTACGGTATCAACACCGGTTTCGGCCTGCTGGCCTCGACCCGCATCGCCAGCGAAGACCTGGAAAACCTCCAGCGTTCCCTGGTGCTGTCCCACGCCGCCGGCGTCGGTGAGCCGATCAGCGATGCGCTGGTGCGGCTGGTCATGGTGCTCAAGGTGAACAGCCTGAGCCGTGGGTTTTCCGGGATTCGCCGCCGGGTGATCGACGCGCTGATCGCGCTGATCAACGCCGAGGTGTACCCGCACATCCCGCTCAAAGGCTCGGTCGGTGCCTCCGGTGACTTGGCGCCCTTGGCCCATATGTCCCTGGTGCTGCTCGGCGAAGGCAAGGCGCGCTACCAAGGCGAATGGCTGGAGGCGACTGCTGCGCTGAAAATCGCCGGTCTCACCCCGCTGACCCTGGCCGCCAAGGAAGGCCTGGCGCTGCTCAACGGCACCCAGGTGTCCACGGCGTATGCGCTGCGGGGCTTGTTCGAGGGCGAGGATCTGTTCGCCGGTGCCCTCGCGTGCGGCAGCCTCACTGTGGAAGCGGTGCTGGGTTCGCGCTCGCCGTTCGATGCGCGCATTCACGCCGCGCGCGGCCAGCGTGGGCAGATCGATTCGGCGGCGGCTTACCGCGACCTGCTGGGCGAAAGCAGCCAGGTGTCGCAGTCGCACCAGAACTGCGACAAGGTGCAAGACCCTTATTCCCTGCGCTGCCAGCCACAAGTCATGGGCGCCTGCCTGACCCAGTTCCGCCAGGCCGCCGAGGTGCTGGTGATCGAGGCCAACGCGGTGTCGGATAACCCGCTGGTATTCGCCGCCGAAGGCGACGTGATCTCCGGCGGCAACTTCCACGCCGAACCGGTGGCCATGGCCGCCGACAACATGGCGCTGGCCATCGCTGAAATCGGCTCGCTGAGCGAGCGGCGTATTTCGTTGATGATGGACAAGCACATGTCGCAACTGCCGCCGTTCCTGGTGGGCAATGGCGGGGTGAACTCCGGTTTCATGATCGCCCAGGTGACCGCCGCAGCACTCGCCAGCGAAAACAAGGCACTCGCCCATCCCCACAGCGTCGACAGCCTGCCGACCTCGGCCAACCAGGAAGACCATGTGTCGATGGCTCCGGCTGCGGGCAAACGCTTGTGGGAAATGGCTGAAAACGTTCGCGGCATCCTGGCCGTGGAATGGCTGGCGGCGTGCCAGGGCCTGGACCTGCGCGAAGGCCTGAAGACCTCGCCGAAGCTGGAAAAAGCGCGCGCCACCCTGCGCGGCAAAGTGGCGTTCTACGACAAAGACCGCTTCTTCGCCCCGGACATCATCGCCGCCACTGAACTGCTCGCCAGCCGCTGCCTGAATGAACTGGTGCCGGCCAAGTTGCTGCCGAGCCTTTGAAAAACCCTCCGCCCCTGTAGGAGCGAGCTTGCTCGCGAAGAACCCCCAGGCGCCGCGAGCTATCAGGTAGCACGCGTTATCGTTGAGGTTTTTCGCGAGCAAGCTCGCTCCTACAGGCAACAGCGACCACCTTGGGAGGCATTGATGAAAGTCCTTTGGCAACACTGCCACATCGCAACCATGGCCCACGGCAATTACTCGATCATCGAGGATGCCGCCCTGGTCACTGCCGGTTCGCTGATCGAGTGGATCGGCCCGCGCAGCGAAGTGCCGGCTGCGGATTACGCCCAGGTGCATGACCTGCACGGCGCGTGGGTCACCCCCGGGCTGATCGACTGTCACACCCACACGGTGTTCGGCGGTAACCGCAGTGGTGAATTCGAGCAACGCCTTCAAGGCGTCAGCTACGCCGACATCGCCGCCCAGGGCGGCGGTATTGCCAGCACCGTGCGCGCCACCCGCGCCGCCAGCGAGGATGAACTGTTCGAAAGCGCCCACAAGCGCCTGCGCAGTTTGCTGCGCGACGGCGTGACCACGGTGGAGATCAAATCCGGCTACGGCCTCGACCTGGCCAGCGAGCGCAAGTTGCTGCGGGTGATTCGGCGCCTCGGCGACGCGCTGCCGGTCAGCGTGCGCGCCACTTGCCTGGCCGCCCATGCGTTGCCGCCGGAGTACAAGGACCGCGCCGACGCCTACATCGATCACATCTGCAGCGAAATGCTCCCGGCCCTGGCCGCGGAAGGGCTGGTGGACGCGGTGGATGCGTTTTGCGAATACCTGGCGTTCTCGCCAGCGCAGGTGGAGCGTGTGTTCAAGGTCGCGCGGCAACTTGGCCTGCCGGTGAAGCTGCACGCCGAGCAACTGTCGTCGCTGCACGGTTCCAGCCTGGCCGCGCGTTACCAGGCGCTGTCGGCGGATCACCTGGAGTTCATGACCGAAGACGACGCCATCGCCATGGCCGCTGCCGGCACCGTCGCGGTGCTGCTGCCGGGCGCGTTCTACTTTCTGCGCGAAACCCAACTGCCGCCGATGGACGCCCTGCGCAAGCACGGGGTGAAGATCGCCATCGCCAGCGACCTCAACCCCGGTACTTCACCGGCCTTGTCGGTGCGCCTGATGCTGAACATGGCCTGCACCCTGTTTCGCATGACCCCGGAAGAAGCCCTGGCCGGCGCCACCCAACATGCCGCCACCGCGCTGGGCATGGGCGATACCCATGGCTCGCTGGAAGTGGGCAAGGTCGCCGACTTTGTCGCCTGGCAGATCGATCGTCCCGCCGACCTGGCCTACTGGCTGGGCGGCGAGCTTGAAAAACGCGTCGTGCGCCACGGCGTCGATGTCACTGTTTAAGGAGTCGCACTGTGGATAACGTTCTGAACTTCAAACAAGGCCGCGTGCCGCTGCTGATCAGCATGCCCCACGCCGGCCTGCGCCTGACGCCTGCCGTGCAGGCCGGGCTGATCCCCGAGGCGCAAAGCCTGCCGGACACCGATTGGCATATCCCCACGCTGTATGACTTTGCCGAAGAACTCGGCGCCAGCACCCTGGCGGCGGAGTACTCGCGGTTTGTCATCGACCTGAACCGGCCCTCCGACGACACGCCGCTGTACGCCGGCGCCACCACTGGTTTGTACCCGTCGATCCTGTTCGATGGTGTGCCATTGTTCCGCGAAGGCCTGGCGCCATCCAGGGAAGAGCGCGCCACCTACCTCGAGCAGATCTGGATGCCGTATCACCGCACCCTGCAAGACGAACTGGCGCGGCTCAAGGCTGAATTCGGCTACGCACTGTTGTTCGACGCACATTCGATCCGCTCGGTGATCCCGCACCTGTTCGACGGCAAACTGCCGGACTTCAACCTCGGCACCTTCAACAACGCCGCCTGCGATCCTGGGCTGGCCAGCCAACTGGAAGCCATCTGCGCCGCGCATCCGCAGTACACCCATGTGCTCAACGGACGCTTCAAGGGCGGGCATATCACCCGGCATTACGGCAACCCGGCGCAGAACATTCATGCCGTGCAGTTGGAGTTGTGCCAGAGCACGTACATGGAAGAGTTCGAGCCGTTCCGTTATCGCGAGGATCTGGCGGGGCCGACGCGGGGGGTGTTGAAGCAGTTGTTGGACGGTTTCCTGGTGTGGGGGCAGAAGCGTTACTGCTGAAGCAGGTGGTCAGTTGGGCATTCGCCCACGATCTCCTGCAACCGTCATTGAGATGACTAAGGTGCGAGTGGTCATCAAATATGCAGAGTTCAACAATATGCCTATGTATATTTTGACGGCGTTTCCAATCCTTTGAGGCAGTCAATGACTTACGGGTATCTAGAGAGCTTCATGTATGGTGAGGTGGCAGAGGGCGTAGGCGCATGGCTTGTCGACGCCGAATCAAACGTCGCGCCTACGGCGCTTTCGGATATTGTGAAGGGGTATGTTGATAACCGATCACGCTTCGCATCTTTTATGCTCAAAAGAGATATCGGACGCTACCTGAAAGCAAACCTCACCGCTACGGGCCTGAAAAACGCCGCTCCTTTTGACTATGAGCTTTGTTTTTCCGAGCAATATTTTGGCTGTAGTAATCAGCAGTTTTTGCAGCAGGTCTCTCAGTTACTTGATGTAAATCTCAAGCGCACTAAGTGGCGAAACGTAAAACGTTTTTTGAAATGGCGCTGAGATGCCATGTTGATGATCTTGCTGCTTCTAAGGTCAGACTTCGCCCGCTGCGCGAAGACGGCTTTTTATATGACACACACCTGCAAGCGGCGGGCGTGAACGCTGTGCCGTACCCTGCAAAGGCCTGATCCATCGGCTGCCTGCCTGCGGGCACAGAGCGAGGTGGAGGAGGGCGACCGGCTCTACAACGGCCTATTGGCTTACCTGGGTAGCGAACTGCTGACATAGGTCTAAGTGCTCAAGGACATGCTCATTGCACAATTCGGGTTTATAGTGCCAGACGGCAGAATAAAAGACGTCCCCCCAGGGATGAACCCGACCCCCTACGGAGCGCGCAATGCAGACTTGGTACCCGCAGATCAAACCCTACGCCCGGCACGATCTGGCCGTCGATGACACCCACACCCTGTATGTCGATGAAAGTGGCTCCCCCGAAGGCTTGCCCGTCGTATTCATCCATGGTGGCCCTGGTTCCGGTTGCGACGCCAACAGCCGCTGCTATTTCGATCCGAACCTGTACCACATCGTCACCTTTGACCAGCGGGGCTGCGGGCGTTCCTCTCCCCGCGCCAGCCTGGAAAACAACACCACCTGGGACCTGGTCGCCGACCTCGAGCGCATTCGCGAGCACCTGGGCATCGACAAATGGGTGTTGTTCGGCGGCTCCTGGGGTTCGACCCTGGCGCTGGCCTACGCGCAAACCCATCCCGAGCGCGTGCATGGCCTGATCGTGCGTGGGATTTTCCTGGCCCGGCCCCAGGACATCCGCTGGTTTTACCAGGAAGGCGCCAGCCGCCTGTTCCCGGATTACTGGCAGGATTACCTCGCACCGATCCCCCAGGACGAGCGCCACGACCTGCTCACCGCATACCACAAGCGCCTGACCGGCAACGACCAGATTGCCCAGATGCACGCCGCCAAGGCCTGGTCCACCTGGGAAGGGCGCATGTTGGGCCTGTGCCCGAACCCGCAGTTGATCGAGCGTTTCGCCGAGCCCCAGCGCGCGCTGTCGATTGCCCGCATCGAGTGCCACTACTTCACCAATAATTCCTTCCTGGAACCCGACCAACTGATTCGCGACATGCACAAGATCGCCCATCTGCCTGGCGTAATCATCCACGGCCGCTACGATATGATCTGTCCGCTGGATAACGCTTGGGAGCTGCATCAGGCCTGGCCGAACAGTGAACTGCAGGTGATCCGCGAGGCGGGCCATGCGGCGTCCGAGCCGGGCATCACCGATGCCTTGGTGCGCGCGACCGGCGAGATGGCGCGTCGTCTGCTGGACTTGCCGCCTGAAGAAGCATGAAGGGCCTGTTGCAACGGGTGCGCGGCGCCCGGGTCGAGGTCGCGGGCGAAATCGTGGGGGCGGTCGACCAGGGTTTGCTGGTGCTGGTGGCCGTCGAACCGGGGGATACTGTCGAGAGCGCCGACAAACTGCTGCACAAGCTGCTTAACTATCGGGTGTTCAGCGACGACGATGGCAAGATGAACTTGTCGCTCAAGGATATCGACGGCGGTTTGCTGCTGGTGTCGCAGTTCACCCTGGCGGCGGATACCAAAAGCGGGCTGCGGCCAAGTTTCTCTACCGCCGCGCCGCCGGCCCTGGGGGCGGCACTTTTTGCGCACTTGCTGTTACAAGCGCAACAATTGCATGACAAGGTGGCGTCAGGGCGTTTTGGTGCGGATATGCAGGTTCATTTGGTCAATGATGGCCCTGTGACCTTCCTCCTACAGACATGAATGTATTAAAAACGACGTTAATGCCTAAAAACGCAGGGTTTCGCTACAAATACTTCGTTGTCCCTGATGCGTTGTCTCGCGGGCTACTAGATAATCGCGCGCTACGGGGATCAGCGTTGATTGGTCCATTTTTGACTTAGGTAGAGACTTGTCCGACAGCCTCAGGGGAATCATTTTGCCCCAGGGGAGTCGGAACAATGCTCGCCAACCTGGCATATAGATAGCTGGCCGTTGGTTTTTTGATCTGTTTTCGGCGAGGGTTGCTCGTGATTGTTAGTCCCTGTAATGCACCAAAATTGTCTGCCAAACGGTTACGAAACGCACTGGTGACGGGCTCCGCCCTGTTTTGCCTGTTCGGCGCGGGTCAACTGTGGGCATTCAGTCTGGATGATGTGTCGGCCAAGGCAAAAGAGCTGGCCGGGCAGAAATACGAAGCTCCGCGCAGCAATCTGCCGAACGAATTCCGCGAAATGAAGTTCGCTGACTACCAGAAGATTCGTTTCCGCAACGAAAAAGCCGAGTGGGCCGATCAGAACACCCCGTTCAAGCTGTCCTTCTATCACCAGGGTATGCACTTCGATACACCGGTGAAGATCAACGAAGTCACCGCCGACAGCGTCCAGGAAATCAAATACGACCCGACGCGCTTCGATTTCGGCGACGTCAAATTTGATCCCAAGGCCACTGAGCAACTCGGTTATGCCGGTTTCCGCGTGCTGTTCCCGATCAACAAGGGCGACAAGCAAGACGAAATCATGACCATGCTCGGCGCCAGCTATTTCCGCGTCGTGGGCAAGGACCAAGTGTATGGCCTGTCCGCCCGTGGCATGGCGATCGATACCGCGCTGCCGTCCGGCGAAGAATTCCCGCGTTTCACCGAGTTCTGGATCGAGCGTCCGAAGCCGGGTGACAAGCATCTGGTGATCTTCGCCCTGCTGGATTCGCCGCGCGCCACCGGCGCCTATCGCCTGATCCTGCGCCCTGGCACCGACACCGTGGTCGACGTCAAGTCCCAGATGTTCCTGCGCGACAAGGTCAGCAAGCTGGGCGTTGCCCCGTTGACCTCGATGTTCCTGTTCGGCGCGAACCAGCCGTCCAAGGTCCTCAACTACCGTCGCGAGTTGCATGATTCCAGCGGCCTGTCGATCCACGCCGGCAATGGCGAGTGGATCTGGCGCCCGCTGAACAACCCTAAACACCTGTCGGTCAGCAACTTCACCGTGGAAAACCCACGTGGTTTCGGCCTGCTGCAACGCGGTCGCAACTTCAGCCACTACGAAGACCTGGACGACAACTACGACAAGCGCCCGAGCGCCTGGATCGAGCCTGAAGGCGACTGGGGCAAGGGTTCCGTCGACCTGGTAGAGATCCCGACCGCCGACGAAACCAACGACAACATCGTTGCCTTCTGGAGCCCGGAAAAACTGCCGGAAGTCGGCCAGCCGCTGGATGTTGCCTACCGTCTGCACTGGACCCTGGACGACGCCGCCTTCCATTCGCCGGACAGCGCCTGGGTCAAGCAGACCCTGCGTTCCACCGGCGACGTGAAACAGTCCAACCTGATCCGTCAGCCGGATGGCAGCGTCGCGTACCTGGTGGACTTCGAAGGCCCGGCCCTGAAGAAACTGCTGCCGGACGCCCCGGTGCGCAGCCAGGTGAGCGTGGGTGATAACGCCGAGCTGGTGGAAAACAGCGTGCGTTACAACGAGCACACCAAAGGCTGGCGCCTGACCCTGCGCATGAAGATCAAGGACCCAAGCAAGCCGACCGAAATGCGTGCGGCCCTGGTCCAGGACATCGTGCAGCCTGAGCCCGAGAAGGTCTCGACCCAAGTGCTCAAGGCTGACAAGGTTTTGGCCAAGCAGCACGAGAAACAAGCCAAGAAAGACGCCAAAGACAAGGAAGCCAAGCAGCCAGAAGCTGTCCCAGCCACACCGGAGCCGATCAAGACCGAGCAAGTCCTGACCGAAACCTGGAGCTATCAGTTGCCTGCCGATGAGTAATTCTCAAGTCCAGCCAGAGACTCTGTCCGAGTACCTGGCGCATCTGCCGATGACCGCAGAGCAGCGCGCCGAACTGGCGGGCTGCGCATCCTTCAGCGAACTGCACGAACGTTTGTCGTCCAAGGCGTTCGATGCGCCGGTCGACGCCGCCCAGGCGTCGGTTGGCCGCCGGTTGACCCTCAGCACGGCCGAAGAGCTGGAGGACGCCGAAATGCTGGCGCTCGACGCCAGCGGCCGGGTGTGCCTCAAGGCGACGCCGCCGATTCGTCGGACCAAGGTGGTACCGGAGCCGTGGCGCACCAATATCCTGGTGCGCGGCTGGCGCCGGCTGACCGGCCGCACCAACCCGCCGAAGCCGCCGAAAGACGAGCGCGTGTTGCCGGCGGCGCGCTGGCGCACGGTCGGTTCGATCCGTCGCTACATCCTGCTGGTGTTGATGCTCGGCCAGACCATCGTGGCCGGCTGGTACATGAAAGGCATCATGCCGTACCAGGGCTGGTCGCTGGTCGACTTCGACGAGATCCGCAACCAGACCTTGCTGCAGACCGCGACCCAAGTGCTGCCATACGCCCTGCAAACCAGCATCCTGATCATGTTCGGGATCTTGTTCTGCTGGGTGTCGGCCGGTTTCTGGACCGCGTTGATGGGCTTCCTCGAGCTGCTGACCGGCCACGATAAGTACCGGATCTCCGGTAAAAGTGCCGGCCACGAGCCGATTCCGAAGAATGCGCGCACCGCGCTGGTGATGCCGATCTGCAACGAAGACGTGCCCCGCGTATTCGCTGGCCTGCGCGCGACGTTCGAGTCGGTCGCGGCGACCGGTGACCTGGACCGCTTCGACTTCTTCGTGCTCAGCGACAGTAACGACGCCGACATCTGCATCGCCGAACAGCAAGCCTGGCTCGACGTGTGCCGCGAAGCCGGTGGCTTCGGCAAGATCTTCTATCGCCGCCGTCGCCGTCGCGTCAAACGCAAGAGCGGCAACCTCGACGACTTCTGCCGTCGTTGGGGCGGTGACTACAAGTACATGGTCGTTCTCGACGCCGACAGCGTGATGAGCGGCGAATGCCTGACCAGCCTGGTGCGCCTGATGGAAGCCACGCCGGATGCCGGGATCATCCAGACCGCGCCACGGGCGTCGGGCATGGACACCCTGTATGCGCGCATGCAGCAGTTCGCCACCCGCGTGTACGGCCCGCTGTTCACCGCCGGCCTGCACTTCTGGCAGCTGGGTGAGTCCCACTATTGGGGTCACAACGCAATCATCCGCATGAAGCCGTTTATCGAGCACTGCGCCCTCGCGCCGTTGCCGGGTAAAGGCGCGTTCGCCGGTGCGATCCTCTCCCACGACTTCGTCGAAGCCGCGCTGATGCGCCGTGCCGGCTGGGGCGTGTGGATTGCCTACGACCTGCCGGGCAGCTACGAAGAACTGCCGCCGAACCTGCTGGATGAACTCAAGCGCGACCGTCGCTGGTGCCACGGCAACCTGATGAACTTCCGCCTGTTCCTGGTCAAGGGCATGCACCCGGTCCACCGTGCGGTGTTCCTCACCGGCGTGATGTCCTACCTGTCGGCCCCGTTGTGGTTCTTCTTCCTGGTGCTGTCGACGGCGTTGCTGGCGGTGAACACCTTGATGGAGCCGCAGTACTTCATGGCACCGCGCCAGTTGTACCCGCTGTGGCCGCAATGGCATCCGGACAAGGCCGTGGCGCTGTTCTCCACTACTATCGTGCTGCTGTTCCTGCCCAAGTTGCTGAGCGTCATCCTGATCTGGGCCAAGGGCGCGAAAGAGTTCGGTGGCAAGTTCAAGGTGACAATGTCGATGCTGCTGGAGATGCTGTTCTCCATGCTGCTGGCGCCGGTGCGGATGATCTTCCACACCCGCTTCGTCCTCGCCGCGTTCCTCGGCTGGGCCGCGACCTGGAATTCGCCGCAGCGTGACGACGACTCCACCCCCTGGGGTGAAGCGGTCAAGCGCCACGGCCCGCAAACCTTGCTCGGCTTCCTCTGGGCGCTGCTGGTGGTGTGGTTGAACCCGAGCTTCCTGTGGTGGCTGGTCCCGATCGTCGGTTCGTTGATGCTGTCGATCCCGGTGTCGGTGATTTCCAGCCGGGTCAAGCTGGGCCTCAAGTCCCGTGACGAGAGCCTGTTCCTGATCCCTGAGGAATACAATCCGCCGCAGGCGCTGCTGTCGACCGAGAAGTACACCCACGAAAACCGCTGGCACGCCCTCAATGACGGGTTCGTGCGTTCGGTGGTCGACCCGCAGCAGAACGCCCTGGCTTGCGCCCTGGCGACCTCGCGTCACCGTGAGGCGGAGCCGATCGAGTACCTGCGTGGCGAGCGCGTGCGCTATGCGTTGAAAGTCGGCCCGGCCGGCCTCAACAACGCCGAACGCCTGGCCCTGCTCAGTGACCCGGTGGCCCTGGCCCGCCTGCACGAGCAGGTCTGGAGCGAAGGGCATGCCGAGTGGCTGGGCGCCTGGCGTCAGTCCTTCAAGTCCGACCCGCACGCGCCATTGCTGCCGTTGCAACCGTTGTCGTCCCAGGCTCAACCGGCCTGATTCAGACGCCCCCGAGGGTTCTCCTCGGGGGCGCTTGAAGCGCTGGTCCTACAGCGTTTCCCGTCTCTTCCTTTGTGCTCTAACTCCTTGTTATTTCGAAACAAAAGTCCCTGGTTCAAGGCGTATTGCCGTGCCTGTGTCTGAGTTAGCATCGCCCCCCGAAATTTGACTCGAGCACAGGGGGATTCATGATCAAAAGGTATTGTTCGGCATTGCTGATGGGCGCTGTCGCATTGATTCACGGTGCTCTGGTGCAGGCCGGCGCGCTGGACGACGCCGTTCGGCGTGGCGTGCTGAAGGTCGGCACCACGCCCACTTACGTGCCGTTCGAGATGACCGATAAACAGGGGCGTATCGTCGGTTTTGAAGTCGACTTGCTGCATGCGATGAGCCGCGCCCTGGGGGTCGAGCTTGAACTGGTGGCGGTGCCGTACACCGAGTTGCTGTCGGGGCTGATGGCGAGGAAGTTCGATCTGATCGGCAGCGGCATGACCGTCACGCAGGAGCGCAACCTCAAGCTGAATTTCAGCGACTCGTTTATCGTGGTCGGCCAAACGGTGTTGCTGCACCCGCGCCTGGCCGGCAAGGTCGCCAGCATTGAAGACCTGGACGAGGCCGGCTACCGCATCGCCACCACCGAAGGCACTACCGCGCAGGCGGCGGCGCAGCGGTTTCTGGGGGCGGCTCGGCTCAGCAGTTTCGCCACGCCGGAGGAAGGGGTGCGCCAGGTGGTGAGCGGGGTGGCCGATGCGTTTATTCATGATGCGCCTTACAACCTGATCGCCATGACCCGGCCGGAAAACCAGGCATTGCTGGCGCTGGAGCAACCCTTCACCTACGAGCCCCTGGCGTTCGGCCTGAAAAAAGGCGATTACGACAGCCTGAACTGGATCAACCATTTCCTCAACCAAGTGGCCCAGGACGGCACCTACGATCGGCTGTACGACAAGTGGTTCAAGGACACCGACTGGATGGCCGAGGTCGACTGAAAGTCATACCTACTTACACATCAATCAATTGCCCTCGCCCGACAATGAAGTGTCTACGTCTGCGCTTTGCCGCAGTGCTGTAGGGCTATTCCGACATACCTCGACAACTATTACCGGTGAAACCTTTGTACCGGGCAGCGAGTGGGTTAGGATCGCACCCCGAAATGGTGCAGCCCTTTTTGCGCGCCGACTTCATAAGAATCGTTCAGGGGACTTGATGATGAAAAAGTATCTTTCGATGCTGCTGCTCGGCGTCACCGCGCTGGTCGCGGCCAATGTGGCTCAGGCCGGGGCCATCGATGATGCGGTCAAGCGCGGCACGCTGAAAGTCGGCATGGACCCGACCTACATGCCGTTCGAAATGACCGACAAGCGTGGTGAAATCATCGGCTTCGAAGTCGACCTCCTCAAGGCCATGGCCAAGTCCATGGGCGTCAAGCTGGAGTTGGTGTCCACCGGCTACGACGGCATCATCCCGGCCTTCCTCACCGGCAAGTTCGATATGATCGGCAGCGGCATGACCCTGACCCAGGAACGCAACCTGCGCCTGAACTTCAGCGAACCGTTCATCGTGGTTGGCCAGACCCTGCTGATTCGCAAGGACCTGGAAGGCACCATCAAGTCCTACAAAGACCTGAACGACGAGAAGTACCGCCTGACCTCCAAGCTCGGCACCACCGGCGAGATGGTCGCCAAGAAGCTGATCTCCAAGGCCAAGTACCACGGCTACGACAACGAACAGGAAGGCGTGCTGGACGTGGTCAACGGCAAAGCCGATGCCTTTGTGTATGACGCGCCGTACAACGTCGTCGCCGAGAAGAAAGTCGGTAATGGCAAGCTGGTGTTCCTCGAAGAACCCTTCACCTTTGAACCGCTGGCCTTCGGTCTGAAGAAAGGCGATTACGACAGCATCAACTTCATCAACAACTTCCTGCACCAGATCAAGAACGACGGCACCTACGATCGCATCCATGACAAGTGGTTCAAGAGCTCCGAGTGGCTCAAGGACATGGAATAACGCCGGCTCCTGTGGCTCCTGCTTTCTGTAGGAGCGAGCTTGCTCGCGAAGGCCGTCAACGATAACGCGGGCTTACTGAATAAACGCGGTGTCTTTGAGTTTTTCGCGAGCAAGCTCGCTCCTACAAAATGCCTTGACTGAATGGCATTAGGGCAAGCCCGCCCGCCACAAAGGCGGGGGCTTACCCGACCCTTTTGGATGTTGAGTAATGAAACAGAAAAAAGCCCAATGGCCCTGGCACCTGCTGACCGTGGTCGTGCTCGTCGGCCTGGCGGGCGCCTTGTACTACGCCACGTCGCTGATGTCCTACGAATGGCGCTGGAACCGCGTACCGCAATATTTCGCCTATCAGGCCGAAACATCGCAGCGCGCGGCGGATATCTCCACCGTTGTCGAGCTGGTGCGCAAAGGCGATGTGGCCGAAGTCACCCTGCGCAACGACGCGGGCACGGAGCAAAAGCTCAGCGTGGCCGACAACAGCCTGAAAGTGGCGCGCGGCGATGACGTGGCGGAAGGCGATGTAGTGGGCGTGACCCGGCAGTGGGCGCTAGGCCCGTTGATGTGGGGCTTGTGGACCACCTTGTGGCTGTCCTTCGTGTCCGGCGTGCTGGGCTTGGCGATTGGCCTGGCGACGGGCCTGTGCCGGCTGTCCAGCAACCCAACCTTGCGCGATCTGTCGACGATCTACGTCGAACTGGTGCGCGGCACGCCGCTGTTGGTGCAGATATTCATCTTCTATTTCTTTATCGGCACGGTGCTCAACCTGTCCCGGGAGTTTGCCGGGATCGCCGCGCTGTCGCTGTTCACCGGGGCCTATGTGGCGGAAATCGTCCGCGCCGGTGTGCAGTCGATCACCCGTGGCCAGAACGAAGCCGCGCGCTCGCTGGGCTTGAGTGCCAGCCAGTCGATGCGCCATGTGGTGCTGCCGCAGGCGTTCAAGCGCGTGCTGCCGCCCCTGGCCGGGCAATTTATCAGCCTGGTGAAAGACACTTCGCTGGTGTCGGTGATCGCGATCACCGAGCTGCTCAAGAGCGGCCGCGAAGTCATCACCACTTCGTTTTCGCCGTTTGAAATCCTGTTCTGCGTGGCAGGCCTGTACCTGTTGATCAACCTGCCGCTGTCGAAAATGGCCAGTCGGCTTGAGCGGAGGCTTGCGCAAAGTGATTGAAGTCCGCGATCTGGTAAAAGTCTTCGACACCCGTGGCCATGTGGTGCGCGCGGTGGACCACGTCACCACCCAGGTCGCCAAGGGCGAAGTGCTGGTGGTGATCGGCCCGTCCGGCTCCGGCAAGTCGACCTTCCTGCGCTGCCTCAACGGCCTGGAAGAGTTCGATTCGGGGTCGGTGAGCATCGACGGCCTGCAACTGGCCGATCCGAAAACCGACGTGAACGCCTACCGCCGCGAAGTCGGCATGGTGTTCCAGCACTTCAACCTGTTCCCCCACATGACCGTGCTGGAGAACCTGTGCCTGGCGCAGAAAGTCGTGCGCAAGCGCGGCAAAAAAGAGCGTGAAGCCAAGGCCCTGGCGTTGCTGGAAAAGGTCGGCATCGCGCAAAAGGCCAACGAGTTTCCCTCGCGCCTGTCCGGCGGCCAGCAGCAGCGGGTGGCGATAGCCCGCGCGCTGGCGATGGAACCCAAGGTGATGCTGTTCGACGAGCCCACCTCGGCCCTCGACCCGGAAATGGTCGGCGAAGTGCTCGACGTCATGAAAACCCTGGCCCTGGAAGGCATGACCATGGTCTGCGTCACTCACGAAATGGGCTTCGCCCGTGAAGTGGCGGACCGGGTGTTGTTCTTCGATCACGGCAAGCTGCTCGAAGACGCGTCCCCGGCCGAGTTCTTCGACGCGCCGAAAGACCCGCGAGCCCAGGCCTTCCTGCGCCAGGTGCTGTGAGCCTCAGAGCCTGAACTTGCCGACCAGTGTCTGCAAATCCAGGCTCAACTGGCTTAACTGAGCGCTCGCCGCCGCCGTTTCTTCACTGGCGGCGGCGGTTTGCTCGGACACATCGCGCACCTTCAACACACTGCGATTGATCTCCTCGGCCACCGCGCTTTGTTCCTCGGCGGCGGCGGCAATCTGCGGGTTCATTTCCTGGATGACCGACACCGTGCGCGCAATGGCCGCCAGGGCGTCGCCGGCGTCGCGGGTCAGGCTGACGCTGTTGTCCGTGAGGCTGCGACTGCTGTCCATGATGTCCGCCACCTGCTGGGTGCCGGTATGCAGACGCAAGATCAGTCCTTCAATTTCCTCGGCCGATTCCTGCGTGCGCAGGGCCAGGCTGCGCACTTCATCGGCGACCACCGCGAAACCTTCCCCGGCACTGCCCGCGCGCGCCGCTTCGATGGCGGCGTTCAAGGCCAGCAGGTTGGTCTGCTGGGAGACTGACTTGATCACGTCGAGCACGCTGCCGATCTGTTGGCTCTCCTGCTGCAACGCCAGCATCGCCCGGCTGGACAGTGCCATTTCACTGGCCAGGTGGCCGATCTGCTCCACCGCCTGCGCAACCACTTTGTCGCCGAGGTGGGTCTGTTGGTCGGCTTCGTTCGCCGCGATCGACGCTTGCTCGGCATGCCGGGCGACTTCCTGGGCGGTGGCGAGCATTTCATTCATGGCCGTGGCCACCTGGTCGGTTTCGTCCTTTTGGTTGTTGACCCCGGCGCGGGTTTGCTCAGTGACAGTGGATAGCTGCGTAGCCGCGCTGGCGATTTGCCGGGCGCTGTCGCCGATGCCGCTGATCAGGCCACGCAGGTTGCGGATCATCTGCGCCATGCTCTGCTGCAACTGGCCCAGTTCGTCGCGGCGCTCCACGGTGGGGTTTTCGCTTAAGTCGCCCGCGGCAATGCGGTTGGCGACGGCCAAGGCCTCGCGCAACGGCACGGCGATTTGCCGGGCGATCCACCAGGCCGCCAAGGCCCCCAGCAGCAGGGCGGCAAGGGTGACGCTGATCAGCAGGGTTCGGGTGTGCTGCGCTTCCCGGTCGCGTTTGAACGCCTGGCCCTGGCTGACCAGATCGCTTTGCGCCAGCAACTGATTGAGTTGTTGTTCAAAGCGGTTTTGCACGGTCTCGGTGTCGAGTTGTGCCTGCTTGAGCGTGGTCAGCAGCGCACGGTATTGCGCGAGGTCGGTTTTGAGCAGGGTGGCGTCCACGGGCAGGCTGGTGACGGCGACTTGAGCGACGTCCAGGGCGTCGAGGGCCTTGCCCACCGCTTCGGCATAGGCCTGCAACGACTCGGCGGCCCAGGCGGGGCTGCGCGCGCGATCTTCGGCCTGCTCCATGGCCTGGCGCAGATCTTCGATGGCGTCGAGCGCCTGCTGGTCTTGCTGGTCAGGCAGTTCGCTGGACAGTTGCGCGAGGGTGTCGCTGGCTTGCAGGGCGGCTTTTTGCAGCGGCGGCCGGGCGTTTTCCCGCTGTTCGATCAACGGCGGCAATTCCACCAGCACCGCTTTGAAGGCGGCTACCAGGCGTTCGGCTTCCTCGAGACGCTGCAGGTCGGTCGGGTCTTTCATGTGTTTTGACAGGTAGTCGAGGTGCTGGTCGATTTTTTCGATCTGCCGCGTCATTTTGCCCAGGCTGGCCGTGTCGGTGAGCGTTCGGTACACGATGCGGTCGGCGCGCATGGCCTCCGCGTCGGCGGCCAGTTGGCCCAGCACCGTCAGGTTGCTGGAGCGGAACAGTGCGGCATTCAAGGCCTGCCAGCCTGTCATGGCGATGATGAAACTGAGGACCAGCACCTGGCCAAAACCCAGGGCGAGTTTGAGTCGGACGCTGGCGTTGACCAGCAAGCGGGTCAGCCGAGGAAACATGATGAACCTCCAAATCTGAAAAAGCGCTGCGCAACAAGGCAAACGCTAAAACGATTTGGGGTGAGGGCGGGCTGATAAGCGTGTAGGAAATTTCACAAGTTGCTGAAGTGCGGCGACCCTGATGGGTCACCGCCCAGCCCGGTCAGATGCGGAAACGTCCGACCAGGGTTTGCAGGTAGATGCCCAGGCGCGCCAGTTCGGCGCTGGAGGCGGCGGTCTCTTCACTGGCCGAGGACGTCTGTTCCGACACATCGCGCACGTTCAGCACGCTGCGGTTGATCTCTTCGGCCACGGCGCTTTGTTGCTCGGCGGCAGTGGCGATCTGCGAGTTCATCGCCTGGATCGTCGATACGGTACGGGTGATGTTCGCCAGGGCGCTGCCGGCGCGGCGCGTCAATTCGACGCTGCTGTCGGTCAGCCCACGGCTGTTGTCCATGATGGTCGCCACTTGCTGGGTGCCCGTTTGCAAGCCGACGATCAGCTCTTCGATCTCTTCCGTGGATTTTTGCGTGCGCTGGGCCAGGCTGCGCACTTCATCGGCCACCACCGCGAAGCCGCGCCCGGCTTCACCGGCACGCGCTGCTTCAATCGCGGCGTTCAGCGCCAGCAGGTTGGTTTGTTGGGCCACCGACTTGATCACGTCGAGTACGCTGCCGATCTTGTCGCTTTCGCGCTTGAGATGGCCCATGGCCTCGGTGGAGTTGCCGACTTCGGTGGCCAGGCGTTCGATCTGGGCGATGGCTTCACCGACCACCTTGTCGCCTTCGCGGGCCTGCTGGTCCGCTGCAACTGCGGCTTCGGACGCTTCCTCGGCGTTGCGCGCAACTTCCTGCACGGTCGCGGCCATTTCATTCATGGCCGTGGCGACTTGGTCGGTCTCGATTTTCTGATTGTTGACCCCGGCGCTGGTCTGCTCGGTGACCGACGACAATTGCTCGGCGGCGCTGGCGATCTGGGTGACGCCGTCGCTGATGCCGCCGATCAATTCGCGCAGGCCTACGGTCATGCTTTGCATGGCGCGTTGCAGTTGGCCCAGTTCGTCCTGGCGCGTGGACGTCAGGTCGTGGCTCAGGTCGCCGGAGGCAACGCGCTCGGCCACCTTGAGGGTCTGATTCAGCGGGATGACGATCTGGCGCGTGATCGCCCAGGCGGCCACCAGGCCAAAGATCAATGCCAGCACGGTGGCCAGCAGGAGCAGGTACTTGGCCTGGGCGGCATCGGTGTCGCGCACCGCGGTCTGGGAAATTGTCAGTTTATCGCTGCGGTTCAGCAGGACATCGCCTTGCGCGCTCATGGTTTTGAGTGCGACGGCGGTGGCCACCTGGGAGTCGCGGAACTGGCTGACGGCGGCGCGATAGGCTTGCAGCGAGACACTGGCCTGCTGCAGGTTGGCCTGGTATTGCTCCTGCAATGAACCTTGCAGTTCAGTGATCTTCTTCAGCGCGTTGTCGATGGCGTCGAGCGCGGGTTGCTCAGCCTCGACCTTGCCGCTGTAGGTGTAACCGCGGACCTGGAAGCGCGCTTGCTGGATCAGCTTGCTCAGGTCGACCACGCTATTGAACTGGGTGACGCTGTCGCTTTGCAGCAGGGACTTCTCGACTTCAGTCACCTTGAGCACCGCATTGTCGGCGGTATTGCCCAGCTTGCTGCGCGCATCTTCGCGGCTTGCGCCGGCTTGCGCCATATCGCTGAATGCGCGCTTGTATTGCTCCACGGCGGCCAATTGCTCATCGATCAGGGCGATGTCGGCAGGTTGTTCGATCAGCGTGCGGGCGGTCTTCATGCCGCTGTCCAGGCGGTTCAGCAGCTCGCTGACGGCCGCCGTGCCTTGTTCGCCACGGCGCATTTCATAGTCCAGGCGGGCGATACGCAGGTCTTTGGTCAAGACATTGAGGCTGGAGATATACCCCAGTTTGTCGCCGCGGCTGGCCACATCGCCCAGGCCGGTCCAGCCGGTGAAGGTGATCAACAAGGTGAGGAGCAACACCAGGCCAAAGCCTACGCCCAGTTTGTGGTTGACGCTGACATTCCCCAGCTTTTCGGCTAACCAACGATACATGCTGCGAACTCCCGTGGAACAAGGCTTGGACTTATTCGACGGTTATCGGCAGCGCAGCAAGAATCTGTAGGAGTTGGTTGGCTAGAACAGCCGGGCGAGCAGGGCGGTGACGGCGGTTTCCACGCGCAGGATGCGCGCGCCCAGTTGCACCGGTTGCAAGCCGGCCTTGCTCAGCAGGTCTACCTCATAGGGAATCCAGCCGCCTTCCGGGCCGATGGCCAGGGTTACCGGCTCGTCCAGACCGCGCGGGCACGGCGGGTAATCGCCGGGATGGCCGATCAGGCCGAGGGTGCCTGCGGTCATGGCGGGCAGGCGGTCTTCGACGAAGGGCTTGAAGCGTTTTTCGATGACGATTTCCGGCAGCACTGTGTCGCGCGCCTGTTCCAGGCCGAGGATCAATTGCTCGCGAATCGCCTCGGGCTCCAGGAAGGGGGTTTGCCAGAAGCTCTTTTCCACGCGGTAGCTGTTGACCAGCACCACCTTCGGCACGCCCATGGCGGCGACGGTCTGCAGCACCCGGCGCAGCATTTTCGGGCGTGGCAGGGCCAGCAGCAGGGTCAGCGGCAGTTTCGCCGGCGGCGGCAGGTCGAAGGCCACTTGCAGCTCGGCTTCGTGGGCTTCCAGGCGCAGCACTTGGGCATTGCCCATCAGCCCGCCGATACGCCCGACCCGCAGGTTGTCGCCCACCGTCGCGCGGTGGACGTCCTGCATATGCACCAGGCGCCGGTCACGCAGGACCACCCGGTCGGCCGCGATAAAGTCGGCCTCTTCAAGCAGCAACAGGTTCACGGCTGGGTCGCTGGCGGCTGGTCGTTGTCGTCGGCGGCTTGGTCGTCGGGGTGTTCGCCACGCTTGGTGATCAGGCTGCTGAACAGGATGCCGATCTCGAACAGCATCCACATCGGCACGGCCAGCAGGGTCTGGGAGAAGATGTCCGGCGGGGTCAGGATCATGCCGACCACGAAGCAGCCGATGACCACGTAGGGACGGATCTTCTTCAGGTACTGCACGTTGACCACGCCGATCCACACCAGCAACACCACGGCCACCGGAATTTCGAAGGCCACGCCGAAGGCGAAGAACAGCGTCATCACGAAGTCGAGGTAGCTGGTGATGTCGGTCATCATCTCCACGCCGGCCGGAGTGGCGGCGGCGAAGAACTTGAAGATCAGCGGGAACACCAGGAAGTAAGCGAACGCCATGCCGGTGTAGAACAGCAGGATACTCGACACCAGCAACGGCACCGCGATGCGCTTCTCATGCTTGTACAGGCCGGGGGCGATGAAGCCCCAGATCTGGTGCAGGATCACCGGGATCGCCAGGAACAGCGAGACCATCATCGTCAGCTTCAACGGCGTCAGGAACGGCGACGACACGTCGGTGGCGATCATCGTCGCGCCGGCCGGCAGGTAATGGCGCAGTGGCGTGGAGACGAAGGTGTAGATCTGCTGGGTAAAGGCGAACAGCCCGGCAAAGATCACGAAGATCGCCGCCACGCAACGCAGCAGGCGGGTACGCAGCTCGGTGAGGTGCGAGACCAGTGGCATGTGCTGGTCGTTTTCCGGTTTATCAGCGCTCATGGGGCTCGCGGCGGCAATGTAGGGTCATGGGGAGCGGGCGGCGCGGTTGGCGTCGGCGCTGGCTCGGTTGGAGCGGTCGGGGTAGCGGGCGCTGCTTCAACAACGGGCGTGGGCGCAATGCTGTGTTCGGCCACCGGTGTCACTGGCTTTGCCTGCTCCTGCACCGGCGTCAGAATATTGCGCGCCTCCTGCTCCAACGACAGGATGTGTTCGTTGTGCAGTTGGCGGCGGATTTCGTCGGCGCCGATTTCCCGTTCAACTTCCTGTTTGATGGCGTTGAAACTGCGTTTCAGACGCCCGATCCACAAACCGGCCGTGCGCGCGGCGCCGGGCAGGCGTTCCGGCCCGAGTACCAGCAAGGCCACGAGGCCGACGAGCAGCAGTTCAGAGAAGCTGATACCAAACATTAGTCAGTGCTCACGAGTCTTTGCGGATCGGCTCTTCGACTTTTTCAGCCTGCACGTCGAAGGTGCGACGCTCGGTGATCGGCTGGGTCGCCTGCGGGTGGACCGGTTGGGCCGGCGGCACCGGGTTGGCGGCGGGTTCGGCGGGTTTTTCGTCGTCGTTCATGGCCTTGCGAAAGCCCTTGATCGACTCGCCCACGTCGGTGCCGAGGTTTTTCAGTTTCTTGGTGCCAAATACCAGAACGACCACCACCAAGATGACGATCCAATGTTTCCAGTCAAAAATGCCCATGCTGCAATTCCTCTGTAAAAGTTATTCAGGCGGACGGGCGCGAGGCCTTTTCGGCATGCCCGGACAAGCCGAAGCGACGGTCCAGTTCATCCAGCACGGCCTGCGGATGCTGCCCCAGTTGGGCGAGCATGACCAGGCTGTGGAACCATAGGTCGGCGGTTTCGTAGATCACATCGCTGCAGTCGCCGCTGATCTCGGCATCCTTGGCGGCGATGATGGTCTCGACGGATTCTTCGCCGAGTTTTTCCAGGATCTTGTTCAGGCCCTTGTGGTACAGGCTGGCGACGTAGGAGCTTTCGGCATCCGCGCCTTTGCGCTCTTCCAGCACCTGGGCCACACGGTTCAGGGTATCGCTCATGGTCAGTGTCCTGCCGAATAAATGGCGTGCGGGTCTTTGAGTACCGGCTCCACAACCTTCCACTCGCCGTTCTCGAACACGCGATAGAAGCAACTGTGGCGGCCGGTGTGGCAGGCGATGCCGCCGATCTGCTCGACCTTGAGGATCACCACGTCGGCGTCGCAGTCCAGGCGTATCTCGTGCAGGGTTTGCACGTGCCCGGACTCTTCGCCCTTGCGCCACAGTTTGCCACGCGAACGTGACCAGTAAATGGCGCGCTGCTCAGCGGCGGTGAGGCTCAGGGCCTCGCGGTTCATCCAGGCCATCATCAGCACGCGCCCGGTCTTGTAGTCCTGGGCAATGGCCGGCACCAGGCCGTCACTGTCCCACTTGATCTCATCCAGCCAGTCTTTCATCTTCGACTCCGGCAATTTGCGACAGTGTATAACCGGATTGGCTACCGACGCACGATCAGATAAACACCCACGGCGACCATGATGCCGGCCGGCCAGTGGCCCAGTTGATTCAGCGGCCCGCCGATAGCCAGCATCACCCCGCCGACCAGATGCGCGGCGCCCAGCAGACGCAGGAACCAGTCGTCCTTGCGCGTGTGCCACGGCGGCGTCGGGTCTTTGGCGTGGGGCTGGGACATGCGTTCCAGCAGGTCGCGGGTCATGTTGGCCAGGTGCGGCAGTTGCTCCACCTGGCTCTGCAGGTTGCCCAGCAGGGTTTTCGGGCTGACCCGCTCGCGCATCCAGCGTTCGAGGAACGGCTGGGCGGTGTTCCACAGGTCGAGATCGGGGTACAGCTGGCGGCCCAGGCCTTCAATGTTCAGCAGGGTTTTCTGCAGCAGCACCAACTGCGGCTGCACTTCCATATTGAAGCGCCGCGCGGTCTGGAACAGGCGCATCAGCACCTGGCCGAAGGAAATGTCTTTCAGCGGTTTTTCGAAGATCGGCTCGCACACGGTGCGGATCGCCGCTTCGAATTCGTTGAGCTTGGTTTCCGCCGGCACCCAACCCGAATCGATGTGCAACTGCGCCACGCGGCGGTAATCGCGCTTGAAGAAGGCGAACAGGTTGCGCGCCAGGTAGTCCTGGTCTTCCGGGGTCAGGCTGCCGACGATGCCGCAGTCGATCGCAATGTACTGCGGGCTCCACGGGTTGAGGGTGCTGACGAAGATATTGCCGGGGTGCATATCGGCATGGAAGAAACTGTCGCGGAACACCTGGGTGAAGAAGATCTCCACGCCGCGCTCGGCGAGCATCTTCATGTTGGTGCGCTGGTCGGCCAGGGTCGCGAGGTCGGTGACCTGCACGCCGTAGATGCGCTCCATCACCAACACTTTAGGGCGGCACCAGTCCCAGTACACTTGCGGCACATATAGCAGCGGTGAGCCTTCAAAGTTGCGCTTGAGCTGGCTGGCGTTGGCCGCTTCGCGCAGCAGGTCGAGTTCGTCGTAGATGGTTTTTTCGTAGTCGGCGACCACGTCCACCGGGTGCAACAGGCGCGCGTCGGCGGAGAAGCGTTCGGCGGCGCGGGCGAGAATGAACAGCCACGCCAGGTCTTGGCCGATGATCGGCTTGAGGCCCGGGCGAATCACCTTCACCACCACTTCTTCGCCGGTCTTGAGCTGCGCCGCATGCACTTGCGCCACCGAGGCCGAGGCCAGGGGCTCGACGTCGAAACGGCTGAACACGTCGCTGATCTTCCGGCCCAACTGCTCTTCGATCAGCTTCATCGACTGCTGCGAATCGAACGGCGGCACGCGGTCCTGCAGCAGCATCAGTTCGTCGGCGATGTCTTCGGGCAGCAGGTCGCGACGGGTCGAGAGGATCTGCCCGAACTTGATAAAGATCGGCCCCAGATCCTGCAAGGCCAGGCGCAGGCGCGCGCCACGGCTCAGGTCCAGCGGCTTGCGCGGGAACCAGCGCCACGGCAACACATAGCGCACGGCAAGCAGGAACCACGGCAACGGCAGGGCGAACAGCAGGTCATCAAGGCGGTAGCGGATTACGACGCGCTGGATACGGAACAAACGGCGGACGGCGAGCAGCTTCATGCGTTATCGCTTGGATCAAGGGAACGGCTCAGGCGCTCGAAGCGGGCCTCAAGGCGTTCCAGGTCGATTTTGGCCTTGTCGAGTTCACGAAAGCGCGCTTGCGCTTCCCGTTGTCCGACCAGGGTGCGCGATTCTTCGCTCAGGTATTCGGCGAGGTTCTGGTTGAGGCTGGCGAACCCCTGCTGGTACCAGCGCGTGCGACTGCGCAGGTGGCCGCTGATCAACTGGGTGGGCACGGGGCCGATCCAGCGCGACAGTTCGTATTCCCAGTCCAGTTCCAGGTCCTGCAGCACGGCGGCCAGGTCCATCAGCACCGCGCTGTCGCCTTCCAGCGCCACTTCGGGGCCGTGGAGGATGGCGGTCTTGTTGCGGCTCAGCGCCAGGTGCAACAGGCTCGAGGCCGGCGCACGCAGGGTGCAGTCGGCCTCGGCGGCCCAATGGGTCGCGAGCAACAGGCCTTCGTCGCTGGGCAGGATAAACAGCTGCAAGGCGGGGCTCGTGCAGTCGACGGCGATGATCTTGCCGTTCAAGTGCGCCAGCCGCGCCAGGGCGGTGCTGTCCAGGCGCAGCACGCGGTTGACGCCGTGTTCGACGCTGGCGAGCAGGCCTTGGAACAGCATCAGGGCTTGATGCCGCGGTGCAGGGCGACGATGCCCGAGGTCATGTTGTGGTAGGTCACGCGGTCGAAACCGGCGTCCACCATCATCGACTTCAGGGTTTCCTGGTCGGGGTGCATGCGGATCGATTCGGCCAGGTAGCGATAGCTCTCGGCATCGTTGGTGATCAGCTTGCCCATCAACGGCATGAAGGCGAACGAGTAGGTGTCGTAGACCTTGGACATCAATGCGTTGGTCGGCTTGGAGAACTCCAGCACCAACAGCCGGCCACCGGGCTTGAGTACGCGCAGCATCGAGCGGATCGCGTCTTCCTTGTGGGTCACGTTGCGCAGGCCGAAGGCGATGGTCACGCAGTCGAAATGGTTGTCGGGGAACGGCAGCTTTTCCGCATCGGCCTGGACGAATTCGATATTGCCGGCCACGCCTTTGTCGAGCAGGCGATCGCGGCCGACCTTGAGCATCGAGCCGTTGATATCCGCCAGCACCACCTGGCCGGTCGGGCCGACCAGCTTGGAGAACTTGGCCGCCAGGTCGCCCGTGCCGCCGGCGATGTCCAGCACGCGGTTGCCGGTACGCACGCCCGACAATTCGATGGTGAAGCGCTTCCACAGGCGGTGCATGCCGCCGGACAGCACGTCGTTCATCAGGTCGTACTTGGCCGCAACGGAGTGGAACACTTCAGCGACTTTCTGCGCTTTCTGGCTTTCCGGGACGTTCTTGAAGCCGAAGTGAGTGGTGGGTTCGGCATCGCTGCCTTTGCGCTGATCAGTCATATCGCTGTCACCAAAAGAGAATGCGGGACATGATAATCCCCAAGGCCTGCTTTGTCTTGGCAAGGCTGAAGGTAAGATAGGTGCTCACCGAGACCTTTTGCCGCATGGCAGGTGTTCAAGTCGTTATAAAGAGGAGTCGTTGCAATGGCCCGTATCACTGTTGAACGTGCACACACCCTGGGTAAAGAAGGCGCACGGGCGAAGGCCGAGAAGCTGGCACAGAAACTCCAGGATCAATATGGCCTGGAGCCTTCGTGGTCTGGCGATACGTTGAACCTCAAGCGTTCGGGGGTTAAAGGCACGGTGCAGGTCGCCGCTGATCTGTTGCGTATCGATGTGGAACTGGGCCTGCTGATGTCGGCCATGAGTGGCACCATCAAGACTGAAATCGAGAAAGCCCTGGATAAAGCCTTGGCCTGATCCGACTGTTGTTAGGGTGCCGATTCTAATTTTTCTGCCTACTTTGTGCCCAAGCCCTCAACTTCTGCGGGCCGTTCCTCCACCCTTTTTGCGTGAGGTGTTCCATGGCCAAAGTTACCCTGAAGAAAAAAATCGACGCCCCGAGCCACGCCCTGGACGAGGTTAAAACCTATGCCCGCAAGATCTGGCTGGCAGGCCTGGGTGCCTATGCCAGGGTCGGAAACGAGGGTGGCGCGTACTTCAAAGAGCTCCTGAATTCAACACATAAGTGCAACGCTCACCCCTGCATAAACTTCGTACGGCGTCTTCCAGCCCAGGCGTTTTCGCGGGCGTAAATTGATCTTCGTTACCACGCGACTGACCGCCTCGACGGTCAGCTTGCTGAAGTCGCCGCCCTTGGGAAAATACTGCCGGAGCAGGCCGTTGGTATTTTCATTAGTGCCTCGCTGCCAGGATGAATAGGGTTCTGCAAAAAAGACTTGGCACTGGCTCCGATGCGCAATGCGTTCATGCCCGGCAAACTCCTTCCCGTTATCCAGCGTCAGCGTGTGAACAGCATGCCCCTTGAGCAACAGATTGATCGCCCGCGTTACCTGCCGGCGCGTCCTGCGCTTGACCGGATAGGCGCTCAGGTAGCCGCTTTTACGATCAACCAGCGTGACCAGATTGCCGCCTACGCCATGCACCGTGTCACCCTCCCAATCACCTAGACGCTCGCGGGCTTCGACCTCAGCAGGGCGCTCGGTTATCGATACGCGATTACGCAACTGTCCGCGCCGGTCGTGGCTTCCGTAGCGTTTTCGGTACAGCTTCCTGCGGTGCCGCAAATACTTGTATAACTCGCCACCTGCGTGTTTGTCGGTGGCGATAAACCGATAAATCCACTCGTGACTGACCGCGCGCTCCGGCTGCTCTTGCTTCAGGCGCTGAGCAATCTGCTCCGGGCTCATACCGTGTTTTAGCCAGAGCGGCAGATAATGGCTGAACCACGTTAATGGCTTGCAGTGCTTGCGCGCCTGCGCTCGACGGGCATCACTTTCATGGGTCGCAGCAACCGCTTTGTAGGTCTTCTGGGAGCTGTTGCGGCGAACCTCACGACTGATCGTCGAGGGATGTACGCCAACCTGTTTCGCGATGCTTGCCTGGCTTTTTCCGGCGCTCAGACCGGCCTCAATCTGGTAACGTTGGCCCTGAGTCAGCTGCCGGTAATGCGTAGTCATCTGCGCTTGAATCCTTCGGTGTGAGAGCCTGGATTCTACCGGTGGCTGACTCTCTGCCTATCGTTTCAAACGTTGCACTTATTCTATGAATTCAGGGCTGGTAAAGACCGGGCAACATGTTGAAAGTAAAGGTAAAAAAGTTGCGGTTGAACAACTTGATGCTGCCAACAGTCAGATTGACCAAGTAAAGAGTAATCTCTCCAGCGTCAAAGGCCGGGTTGAAGTTCAACTGGATAAAGTTGAAAAAGCTTTTGACACTCGTGTTGCAAGTGCCTTGAATCGAATCGGCATTGCGTCTAAACATGACGTGGAGACACTCTCTGCTAAGCTCGAAGAGCTGACGGCATTGCTCGAACGTGTCGCGCGTAAACACTAAGGAGACATCGGGATGGCTGTTAAAAAGACTACTCAGAAAGAAGGCAGCTCGTGGGTCGGGAAAGTTGAAGAATATTCCCGCAAGATCTGGCTGGCTGGTTTAGGCGTTTACTCGAAGATCGACAGTGACGGCAGCAAACTCTTCGAGACGTTGGTTAAAGACGGCGAGAAGGCCGAGAAGTTGACCAAAAGCACCGTGGGTAAAAAAGTCGATGCGGCCAAGGCCAGCGCCGGTTCCGCCAAGTCGAGCATTTCCGAGACTTGGAACAAGTTGGAAGAAACTTTCGACAAGCGCCTTAACAGTGCGATTTCGCGACTGGGCGTACCCAGCCGTGCTGAAGTGAAAGCACTGCACAGCAAGGTCGAGACCCTGACCAAGCAAATCGAAAAACTCACCGGTGCCAAAGTCGCCCCGGTGAAGGCTGCTGCGTCCAAGCCTGCCGCTAAAACCGCTGCCGCCAAACCGGCTGCGAAAACGGCCGCCAAGCCACTGGTCAAAGCCGCCGCCAAGCCGGCCGCCAAACCTGCGGCCAAAGCGCCAGCCAAAGCCGTGGCTAAACCTGCGGCCAAGCCAGCGGCGAAAGTTGCAGCGGCCAAACCTGCGGCCAAGCCAGCCGCTAAACCAGTGGCCGCTAAAGCCGCTGCCAAACCCGCCGCTAAAGCGGTCGCCGCCAAACCTGCAGCGGCCAAACCTGCCGCCGCCAAACCTGCCGCCGCGAAGAAGCCGGTCGCCGCGAAAAAGCCCGCAGCAGCGAAGCCGGCCGTGGCCGCCAAGCCTGCGCCTGCGGCACTCGCCGCTTCCAGCGCCAACTCGGCAGCCGCACCGACCGCTGCGCCTGCACCGACTGCCGCATCGGTAACCCCGACGCCATCCAGTCAGTCCTGATCTTTTCGGGGCACCTGAAAAAGCGCCCGGCCTGTGAAGGTCGGGCGTTTTTATGATCGGTCAGTCCATTCGAGTTTAACCCGGATCGTCCATATAGCGCAGCGCCAGGCGCTCCGTGGTTTCCCGCGCCGCTGGCAACAGGTGCGGCGCGACCAGCATCATGATCTGGTAGACCACCACCTGCACCTCGCCTTCACGGTCGAGAATGCGTTGGTAGTCCAGGGAAAACAGCAGGGTCATGGTGATCTGCTCCACCAACTGGCCCAGCGCCTGGGTGCTGCTGACCAACTGCCCCGCCGCCTGCAGCCGTGCGAGTAATGACGCCAGGGTGCGCTTGAGCGCCGTGAGCAGGTGGCGAATGCCCCTTGCCAGTTTCGGCAGGCGTCCCGCCAGGTTCGACAGGTCCTGGAACAGGAACCGGTAATGGGCCATGCGCTCGACGATCAGGTGCAGGAACAGCCAGTAATCCTGGGCCTCCAGTTGCGCGCCTGGCGGTGGGTCGAGCAGGGGCGCCAGCTCACTCTGGAAACGCTCGAACAGCCCGAGCACCAGCGGTTCCTTGCCATGGAAGTGGTAGTAGAGATTGCCGGGGCTGATCCCCATTTCATTGGCCACCTCCATGGTCGACACGTTCGGTTCGCCCTTGTGGTTGAACAACAGCAGGGCACATTCAAGGATACGGTCGCGGGTTTTCATCCGGTCTTCTTAAATAGGATCGTTGAGCTCAGCGGACCCGCACGTATGTGCCTGGCGCTGCTTCCATCGGTGGGTAATTCTGGTTGCCCAGGGCGGTGAGGGTTTCGCGTTGTACGCCCGAGCGCGCTTGAATCCACGCCAGCCACTCTGGCCACCAGCTGCCTTCGACGTGGCTGGCGTCGTAGTACTAGGCGCGTGGGTCGCTGCTCAGCTTGAGGTTCTCGACGTAGTTGGCCTTGGGGTTGCCCGGCGGGTTGAGGATGCTCTGGATATGCCCGCTGTTGGACAGCACGAAGCGCCGCTCGCCGCCCAGCAACTGCGTGGAGCGGTACACCGCGTCCCATGGCGTGATGTGGTCGTTGATCCCGGCCACGCTGAAGCTGTCCACCGTGACCTTCTGCAAGTCGACGGGCGTGCCGCACACTTCCAGGCCACCGGGATGGCTCAGCGGGTTGTGTTTGAAGAAGTCCAGCAGGTCGCCATGCAGGGCGGCGGGCAGGCGCGTGTTGTCGTTGTTCCAGTACAGGATGTCGAAGGCCGGCGGTTCCTTGCCCAGCAGGTAGTTGTTGATCCAGTAGTTCCAGATCAGGTCGTTGGGGCGCATCCAGGCAAATACCTTGGCCATGTCGCGACCGTCCAGCACGCCTTGCTGGTAGGAGCGGCGCTTGGCGGCTTCCAGGGTTTGCTCGTCGGCGAACAGGGTGGCGGGGCTGTCGATCTGGCTGTCGAGCAGGCTCACCAGATAGCTGGCGCTGGCGACGCGGCGCAACTGGCGCTTGGCTTGCAGGTGGCCTTGCAGCGCGGCGATGGTCAGGCCGCCGGCACAGGCGCCCATCAGGTTGACCTCGCGGGCGCCGGTGATTGCGCGGCAGACGTTGAGTGCTTCCTCCAGCGCGGCCACGTAGGTGGACAGGCCCCATTCGCGGTGGCGCACATCCGGGTTGCGCCAGCTGACGATGAAGGTCTGCAGGCTGTTTTTCAGGGCGTACTGCACGAAGCTGTTGGCCGGGCTCAGGTCGAAGATGTAGTACTTGTTGATTTGCGGCGGCACGATCAACAGGGGCTTGGCGTACTGCTTTTCGCTCATGGGCTTGTACTGGATCAGCTCCAGCAGTTCATTGCGAAACACCACCGAGCCTGGCGTGGTGGCGACGGTCTTGCCCACTTCAAAGGCGTGCTTGCTGACCTGGCGCGGCAGGCCGTTGTTGTGCAGCATGTCTTCGAACAGGTTGCTCACGCCGCGCACCACGCTGTTACCGCCGGAGTTGAGCAGTTCCTTGATGGCCAACGGGTTGAGCAAGGTGTTGGAGGGCGATACCGCATCGTTGATCAGGGTGAACGCGAAGTGCGCGCGGGCGCGGTCATCGGCGCTCAGGGTGCTGTCATCGATCCAGCTGCGGGTTTGCTTCTGCCAGCTCAGGTACGCCTGCAGGCTGCGTCGGTACAGCGGGTTGAGGGCCCAGGTCGGGTCGATGAAGCGGCTGTCGTGGGGGTTGGGTTCATGCACGGTTTCGCCCAGCAGCACGCGCCCCAGTTGACCGCCCAGGGCCAGGGCATGACGAGCGGTATGCACCGGGTTGCGCAAGCCGTGGGCGGCGACGCTGCGCAGGGTCGACAGCAAGTCCCGGCCGCGCAGGCCGGTGATCGCATTTTGCGCATTGATGAACACGGCTGGGGTGGGCGCCGGGTTCGTCACGGGTCGTTCTCGCATGAGCCAACACTCCTTCGTCAAGTCATCAACAGGCACGCCAATTCAGAACCATAGTCGGTTCTCGGCAAGTTGCGCGGCGGTGTGGTCCTTACACCGCCGGACGGGGATGAATCACCGCGCGCAGGCGCTCCTCCTCGAGAAATTTCATGATGATCGGCGCCACGGCTTCGGCGCGGGTGATCAGGAACAGGTGGCCATCATCGATGATGTGCAGCTGTGCGTTGGGAATGCGCCAGGCGAGCATCCGCATGTTGATCAGTGGGATCAGCGGGTCGTCGTCCCCGGCCAGCACCAGGGTCGGCTGACGGATCTTGTGCAGCCAGTGGATGCTGGTCCAGCCCAGCCCGGCGAACAGTTGCCAGTAGTAACCCAGCTTGCCGGCCGAGCGCACTTTGCTCGCGTGTTCGGCGGCCAGGTTCGAATCGCGGCGGAACGAACCGCCATAAATCATCGGTGCAATACGCACCACGTGAGACGGCTGGATATAGCGCCGCGGGCTCGCCATCAGCCACAGCACTTTCGGCTTGCCCGGCACCATCACCGCCCCGGCGGCGGTCGCGGCGAGAATCAGCTTCTTGCAGCGCTCCGGGTAGTCGTAGGCAAACTGCTGCGCCAACGCGCCGCCCCAGGACACGCCCACCGCATTCACCTGGCCGTAGTCCAGGTAATCGAGCATGCGCGCGGTGAGCTTGGCCAGGCCGGGAAAGCGATACGGCCGCTTGGGTGTCGACGAGCCGCCCACGCCCGGCACATCGAAGGCGATCACTTCCAGGTCCGGGTCCAGGGCCTGGACGAACGGAAACACCAGCTCGAGGTTGGCGCCGATGCCGTTGAAGATCAGCAGTGGCGTCAAGTGCGACTTGCCTGGGCGTACCGCCGTGCGGATGGTCTGGCCATCCAGGTCGATGGTGCGGAAGATGAACGGTTGCGGCATGCTCAAGCCCTGTGAAGTATTGCAGTCCGAGTGAGGTCAGTGTGGGACGGGGCTTGCTCCCGATGACGTTCGGTCAGTCAATGGATCTGGTGACTGATACACCGCTATCGGAAGCAAGCTCCCTCCCACATTTGATCTCATTTCAATCCCGAAAAAGTGTGCTCTAGCGTTCATGCACATAGGTACCCGGTGCCGCTTCGGCTGCGGCGTAGGTTTTATTGCCTAATGTCGTCGGTGCCTTCTTCAACTTGCCCGCCCGCTCCGCCTGCCACGCCTGCCAATGCAACCACCACGAGTCGGTGTGCTTGGTCGCATTTTCCTGCCATTCCAGCGGCTTGCCCGCCAGGCCGTCGCTGGTCTGGTAGCGGGCCTTGGGGTTGCCCGGCGGGTTGAGGATGCTCTGGATATGCCCGCTGCTCGACAGCACAAACTCCACCTTGCCGCCAAACAGCTGCGCCGACTTGTAGCAGGACTGCCACGGCGTGATGTGGTCGTTGGTGCCGGCCAATGAGTAGATATCGGCTGTGACCTGCTTGAGGTCGATCGGCGTGCCGCACACTTCCAGGGCATTGGCGCGCACCAGCGGGTTGTTCTTGAACAGTTCGATCAGGTCGCCGTGGAATGCCGCCGGCAAGCGCGTGGTGTCGTTGTTCCAGAACAGGATGTCGAACACCGGCGGCTCGTTGCCCAGCAGGTAGTTGTTGACCCAGTAGTTCCAGATCAGGTCGTTGGGGCGCATCCAGGCAAACACCTTGGCCATGTCGCGGCCTTCCAGCACGCCGGCCTGGTAGGAGTGGCGCTTGGCCGCTTCCAGCGTCTGCTCGTCGACGAACAGCGCCACCTGGGTGTCCAGGGTGGTGTCCAGCACGCTCACCAGCAGGGTCAGGGCGTTGACCTTCTTCTCCCCCAGCGCCGCGTAGTGGCCGAGCAGGGCGGTGCAGGTGATGCCGCCGGAGCAGGCGCCGAGCATGTTGATGTCTTGACTGCCGGTAATCGCGGTGACCACATCGACCGCTTCCTTGAGCGCCTCGATATAGGTCGACAGGCCCCACTCGCGCTGGGCCTTGGTCGGGTTGCGCCAGCTGACGATAAACGTCTGCTGGCCGTTGCGCAGGCAGAAGCGCGCCAGGCTCTTATCCGGGCTCAGGTCGAAGACATAGAATTTGTTGATCTGCGGCGGCACCACCAGCAGCGGGCGTTCGTGGACCTGTTCGGTGATCGGCTTGTACTGGATCAGCTCCAGCACGTCATTGCGAAACACCACCGAACCTTCGCTGGTGCCCAGGGACTTGCCGACCTCAAACGCGCCCATGTTGACCTGGCTCGGCATGCCGCCGTTGTGAACCATGTCCTTGGCCAGGTGGGACAGGCCGTCGAGCAGGCTTTTGCCGCCGGTTTCAAAGAAGCGCTTGACCGCCGCCGGGTTGGCCGCCGTGTTGGAGGGGGCCATGGCTTCGGTCATCAGGTTGATCACGAAGTGACCGCGGCTGATGTCCTGTTCTGACAGGTTGCTGTCACCGATCCAGTCGTGCAGTTCCTTGCGCCACGCCAGGTAGGTTTGCAGGTAACGCTTGTAGAGTGGGTTCTGGCTCCAGGCCGGGTCGTGAAAGCGACGATCATCGCTTTCGGGCACCAGCGCGGACTTGCCGAACATCACATTTTTCAATTCGACGCCAAAGTGGGCAACATGCTTGACGCTGTGCAACGGTTGTCTGATGGCTTGGCTCAGCACCATCTTCGCTGAGGCCAATAAGTCCTTTTTACGTAACGCGATGATCGGGTTCAGCCCCAAGGTGTTTTCCGAGGCCTGGCGTTTCAAGTCATCGTTATTCTTGTTACTCATCTACGACGCTCCATTGTCCGAAAGACGAGTACCGGGTACCGCTGCGCACCACGTTTCGATACACAACACAAGCCAGGTACTGCGACTCGGGTGACCGTTGATACCGCATCGTCAAATGCAGGGAACTTGCCAGTTCCATTGGTTACCCGAGTTTAATTTTTTTCGCAAGCGGGCCAATCGTTGGCCACAGGAGTGGGCATTCAAGCAGATGGAATTAGAAAATGCCCTCTAAAGCGCAAGAAGCCTGGACTAGAGCATCAGCCGCACGACTGACTGATCCGGGTCGCGGGTTTTTCCGGCTGCTTTGAGTTCGGCGAGGTAATCGGCCCACAGCGCGTCCTGACGCACGGCCAGTTGGTAGAGGTAGTCCCAGGTGAACAATCCGCTGTCGTGTCCGTCGTCGAAGATCAATTTCAGTGCGTATTGACCGGCCGGTTCGATCTTGCTCAAGCGCACGTTGAGCTTGCCGAATTGCAGGATCGGTTTGCCGTGGCCCTGGACTTCGGCGGAAGGCGAATGTACCCGCAGGAATTCGGCGGGCAACTGGTAGGCCTCGTCGGGCCCGTAGGTGAGGCCGAGGGTGTTGGAGGTTTTGTGCAGGTTTACAGCAGTAGGAAATTTCGACATTGATGAGATCCTGAATAAACCGGCTTCAAAATGTGGGAGGGGCTTGCCCCCGATGGCGGTCGGTCAGACAGATGTATGCTGACTGACACACCGCCATCGGGGGCAAGCCCCCTCCCACATTGAAGCAAAGCAGTGCTGTGTGAGGCTTACAGGATATAGCGAGACAGATCTTCGTTCTGCGCCAATTCGCCCAAGTGGCTGTTGACGTAGGCGGCGTCGATCTGGATCGCTTCGCCATTCTGCGCACCGGCCAGGTCGCCGGCGCTGAACGACACTTCCTCGAGCAGGCGCTCCAGCAAGGTATGCAGGCGACGGGCGCCGATGTTCTCGGTCTTCTCGTTGACCTGCCAGGCGATTTCCGCCAGACGCTTGATGCCGTCCGGCAGGAACTCGATGGCGAGGCCTTCGGTTTTCAGCAGCTCGCGGTATTGCTCGGTGAGCGAGGCATGCGGCTCGCTGAGGATGCGTTCGAAGTCACCCGGGGTCAGCGCCTTGAGCTCCACGCGAATCGGCAGGCGGCCTTGCAGCTCCGGCACCAGGTCGCTTGGCTTGCTCAGGTGGAACGCACCGGAGGCGATAAACAGGATGTGGTCGGTCTTGACCATGCCCAGCTTGGTGTTGACGGTGCAGCCTTCGATCAGCGGCAGCAGGTCGCGCTGTACGCCCTCGCGGGACACGTCGACGCCACCGGAGTTACCGCGCTTGGCCACCTTGTCGATCTCATCGATAAACACGATGCCATGCTGCTCGACCGCTTCCAGGGCCTTGGCCTTGAGTTCTTCCTCGTTCACCAGGCGCCCGGCTTCTTCGTCGCGCACCAGTTTCAGCGCTTCCTTGACCTTGAGCTTGCGGCTTTTCTTCTTGCCCTTGCCCATGTTGGCGAACAGGTTCTGCAACTGGCTGGTCATTTCTTCCATGCCGGGCGGCGCGGAGATGTCGACGCCGGACATTTCGGCGACTTCGATCTCGATTTCCTTGTCGTCCAGCTGGCCTTCACGCAGGCGTTTGCGGAACAGCTGGCGGGTGTTGGAGTCCGAGGCTGGCGCGGCTTCTTCGTTGAAACCCATGCGCGCCGGTGGCAGCAGGGCGTCGAGGATACGTTCTTCGGCAGCGTCTTCGGCGCGGTGGCTGACCTTGGTCATTTCCTGTTCGCGCAGCAGCTTCAAGGCAGCGTCGGCCAGGTCGCGAATGATCGACTCGACGTCGCGGCCCACGTAGCCGACTTCGGTGAACTTGGTCGCTTCGACCTTGATGAACGGGGCATTGGCCAACTTGGCCAGGCGCCGGGCGATTTCGGTTTTACCGACGCCGGTCGGGCCGATCATCAGGATGTTCTTGGGCGTTACTTCAACGCGCAGTTCTTCAGGCAGTTGCATCCGGCGCCAGCGGTTACGCAGCGCGATGGCAACGGCGCGCTTGGCATCGTCCTGGCCGATGATATGGCGATTGAGTTCATGGACGATTTCGCGGGGAGTCATGGACATAATGTTTGGCGGTCCTCAAGCGGGAATAAGCCTACGGCTTACTCGGCGAGGTCCTGCTCCTCAATGGTGAAGTTGTGGTTGGTGAACACGCAGATATCGCCAGCGATACCCAGGGCGGTTTCGACGATTTCGCGGGCCGACAGGTCGGTTTTCTTCAACAGTGCGCTGGCTGCCGCTTGGGCATAGCCACCGCCGGAGCCCATGGCGATCAGGCCGTGTTCAGGCTCAACCACATCGCCGTTACCGGTGATGATCAGCGACGCGTCTTTGTTGGCAACGGCCAGCATGGCTTCGAGGCGGCTGAGGGAGCGGTCGGTGCGCCATTCTTTGGCGAGTTCGACGGCGGCGCGAACCAGGTGGCCCTGGTGTTTTTCCAGCTGGCCTTCGAAACGTTCGAACAGGGTGAAGGCGTCTGCGGTGGCGCCGGCAAAGCCTGCGAGCACCTGGCCGTGGTACAGGCGACGCACTTTCTTCGCGTTGCCTTTCATCACGGTATTGCCAAGGGAAACCTGGCCGTCGCCGCCCATGACGACTTTGCCGTGGCGACGTACTGAAACGATGGTGGTCAAGGGGAGAGTCTCCACGCAGCGGGGCGAAAATGCCCTGGTGGGAACTGATATGGGGGTAGCGGGGATGATTTCAACCTTGGGAGGTTGGTACGGACGAATGGTGTCTATTGGTCTGACACCCTCTCGAGAACCGCCAAAAACCAATGTGGGAGGGGCTTGCCCCGATCGCGGTGTACCAGTCGCCGAAAATATTGACTGATCTATCGCTATCGGGGGCAAGCCCCTCCCACATTTTGATTGGTGTTGGCTGTAGGTCAGCGGCTCTGGCGCTGTTGTAACAACAGGTTGCTAAAGCCCGCGCCGGCCAATTGTTTCTGCGCCACGGTCAGTTGCTCGCGGTTGCTGAACGGGCCCACCAACACGCGATACCACGTCGCCTCCTTCACCGTGCCGGACTCCACCGTGACCGCCTGGCCCAGCAGGATGATCTGCGCACGCACGCGATCGGCGTCCGCCTGTTTCGGGAACGAGCCCGCCTGCAGGAAGAACTTGGTCACCGGCGCGGCCTTGGTGGTCGCAACCGGCGGCGGTGGCGGCGGGGTGATCCCGGCCAGCGCGGCCTGGGCCCGTGCCGTGTCGATTTTGGCCGCTTCCGCCGGAGTGACCGGCGTGGTCGGTACTTGCGGCGTCGGCAGGGTTTTCTCCGGCACGGCGTCGGGCGGCACGATCACTTCCGATTCCGGCAGCAGGGTGTAGAAGTCGTACTTGGGCTTCACCGGCGCGGTCGGGCTTGGCGCGGTCTTGTTGGCCTCGGCCATTTTCGTGGCTTTTTGCTGCTCCTGTTTGACCCGTTTGACGTCATCGCCCTGGCCGGGGTCCAGCTTCATCAGGAATACGATAAACGCGCCGACCGTGAGGCCGATGGCCATCCACAACCAGCCCGGAATGGGCTTCTTCGCCGGTGCCTGGTAGCGGCTGGCGCCGCGCTTGGGTGCAGGTTTTTTCTTGGCAGCCAACTTACATACGCTCCAGAGTTTCCAGGCCCAACAGTTCCAGGCCTTGCTTGAGGGTCCGTCCAGCCAGTGCGGCGAGGCGCAGGCGACTCTGCTTGTGGGCTTCGTCGTCGGCGGTGAGGATCGGGCAGTTCTCGTAGAAGCTGGAGAACAGCCCGGCGACTTCGTACAGGTAGGTGCAGAGGATGTGCGGCGTGCCTTTCTCACCGACGCTGTTCAGCACTTCGCCGAACTGCGCCAGCTTGGCGCCCAGTTCCTGTTCCTGGGGCGCTTGCAATACGATCTGCCCTTGCACTTCGCTGAAGTCCTTGCCCAGCTTGCGGAACACCCCGGCCACGCGGGTGTAGGCGTACAGCAGGTACGGCGCGGTGTTGCCTTCGAAGTTGAGCATCAGCTCGAAGTTGAAGCTGTAGTCGCTGGTGCGGTGCTTGGACAGGTCGGCGTATTTCACCGCGCCAATGCCCACCACGCGGGCAATGTTGCGCAGGTCGGCGTCCGCCAGCTCTGGGTTCTTTTCCTTCACCAGGTTGTAGGCACGTTCCTGGGCTTCGTTCAGCAGGTCGATCAGCTTCACGGTGCCGCCGTCGCGGGTCTTGAACGGGCGGCCGTCGGCGCCGTTCATGGTGCCGAAGCCCATGTGTTCCATGTGCATCGGGTGCGTGACGAAACCGGCGCGGCGCGCCACTTCGAACACCTGCTGGAAGTGCAGGGCCTGGCGCTGGTCGACGAAATACAACGCGCGATCCGCCTTGAGCACGCCGCTGCGGTAGCGCACGGCGGCCAGGTCGGTGGTGGCGTAGAGGTAGCCGCCATCGGCCTTGACGATGATCACCGGCAGCGGCTCGCCCTCGGCGGTCTTGAATTCTTCGAGGAACACGCACTGCGCGCCGTTGCTTTCTACCAGCAGGCCTTTGGCCTTGAGGTCGTTGACCACGTTGATCAGGTCGTCGTTGTAGGCGCTTTCGCCCATGACGTCGGCCATGGTCAACTTGACGTTGAGCAGTTCGTAGATGTGCTGGCAGTGGGCCAGCGAGATATCGCGGAAACGCGACCACAGCTCCAGGCATTCCTTGTCGCCGGCTTGCAGCTTGACCACCAGGCCACGGGCGCGGTCGGCGAACGCTTCAGATTCGTCGAAACGCTTCTTCGCGGCGCGGTAGAAGTTTTCCAGGTCCGACAGCTCGTTGCTGGTGATCGGGTTTTCCTGCAGGTAGGCCATCAGCATGCCGAACTGGGTGCCCCAGTCACCGACGTGGTTCTGACGGATCACGGTGTCGCCGAGAAACTCCAGCACCCGCGCCACGCCGTCGCCGATGATGGTCGAGCGCAGGTGGCCGACGTGCATCTCTTTGGCCAGGTTGGGCGCCGACAGGTCGATGGCCACGCGCTCGGCAGGGCCGGCCTTGCGCACGCCGATTTTGGCATCGGCCAGCGCCGCGTCCAGGCGCGAAGCCAGGGCCTCGGTGTTCTGGAAGACATTGATAAAGCCCGGGCCGGCGATTTCGGCCTTGCTCACCTGCGGGTCGGCCGGCAGCGCGGCGATGATTTTCTCCGCCAGGTCGCGCGGCTTCATGCCGGCCGGCTTGGCCAGCATCATCGCGATGTTGCTGGCGAAGTCACCGTGGGTCTTGTCGCGGGTGTTTTCCACCTGGATCGCCGGCGTCAGGCCTTCAGGCAACACACCTTCGTTGACGAGTTGGGTGAGGGCTTGTTGGATCAGCTGGCGAATGGTGTCTTTCATGGTGTTCTCTTTCGACCGCAAGCGGTGGCGCGCGATGCGCAGGTGGAAAAACTGGGCATTATCCGTGGCGAGGGCGAGCTTGCCAACCGTTCCAGACCTGCGGGGCTTTTTAAGGGCATCCTGCCCACTTGTAGGAGCGAGCTTGTTCGCGAAAATCGTCAACGATAACGCGGATATTCGGGTTTACGCGGCGCTCTCGGGGTTTTCGCGAGCAAGCTCGCTCCTACAGGGCTAGTACAAATCGACCGGGTCCACATCCAACGACCATCGCACCTGGCGACCGCTGGGCATTTGCTCCAGCGCAAGTAACCAGCTACTTAACAGCCGATGCAGCGGTGCGCGGGACGTTGCCTGCAAGAGTAGCTGAGCGCGGTAGCGTCCGGCGCGGCGTTCCATGGGCGCGGGCACCGGGCCGAGCAATTCGATGCCGCTCAGGCCCAACTCGCCGAGCAGGCGCTCGGCGGCGCTGCAGGCTTCATCGAGAAAACCTTCCGCCTGCCCCGGCTTGTGCGCCTCGGCGCGCAGCAGCGCGAGGTGGGCAAAAGGCGGCAGGCCGGCGGCGCGGCGTTCGCTCAAGGCCTGCTCGGCAAACGCGAAATAACCTTGTTCGGTCAGTTGGATCAGCAGCGGATGGTCGGCCAGGTGGGTCTGGATGATCACCTTGCCCGGCTCCTCGGCGCGCCCGGCACGGCCGGCGACCTGCACGATCAACTGCGCCATGCGCTCGCTGGCGCGGAAGTCGCCGGAGAACAAGCCGCCGTCGGCATCCAGGATCGACACCAGGGTCACCCGTGGGAAGTGATGCCCCTTGGCCAGCATCTGCGTGCCTACCAGGATGCACGGCTGGCCCTTCTGGATGGTGGCGAACAGCTGGTTCATCGCGTCCTTGCGCGAGGTGCTGTCGCGATCGACCCGCAGTACCGGGTAGTCCGGGAACAGAATGCCCAGGCGTTCTTCGGCGCGTTCGGTGCCCGCGCCGACCGGTCGCAGGTCGACTTTGCCGCATTGCGGGCAATGGCGCGGTACTCGTTCCACATGGCCGCAGTGATGGCAGCGCAACTCGCCATGGCGCTGGTGTACGGTCATGCGCGCATCGCAGCGTTCGCATTCGGACATCCAGCCGCAGTCATGGCACAGCAAGGTCGGCGCGAAGCCGCGACGGTTGAGAAACACCAGGACTTGCTGGCCGGCGGCGAGGGTCTGGCCGATGGCTTGTTGCATCGGCCCGGAAATACCGCTGTCCAATGGCCGGCTTTTTACATCCAGGCGTAGGAAGCGCGGTTGCTTGGCGCCGCCTGCGCGCTCATTCAGGCGCAGCAGGCCATAGCGGCCGGTGTAGGCGTTATGCAGGCTTTCCAGGGACGGCGTGGCCGAACCCAGCACGATCGGAATGTCTTCCTGACGCGCCCGCACCAGGGCCAGGTCGCGGGCGTGGTAGCGCAGGCCTTCCTGCTGTTTGTACGAACCGTCGTGTTCTTCGTCGATGATGATCAGCCCGGGGTTTTTCATCGGGGTGAACAGCGCCGAGCGGGTGCCGATAATAATGTCGGCCTCGCCGTCCCGCGCCGCCAGCCATGACTCCAGGCGCTCACGGTCATTGACCGCCGAATGCACCAGGGCGATGCGTGCGTTGAAACGCTGCTCGAAACGCGCCAGGGTCTGCGGGCCGAGGTTGATCTCGGGGATCAGCACCAGCGCCTGTTTGCCCGCTTGCAGGGTTTCGCGGATCAACTGCAGATAGACTTCGGTCTTGCCGCTGCCGGTCACGCCGGCCAGCAGGAACGCGTGAAAGCAGTCAAAACCTGCGCGAATGGCTTCATAGGCCGCACGTTGCTCGGGGTTCAGCGGCAATTCCGGTTGGGCCAGCCAGTGTTCATGGCGCGGGTCCGGGGCGTGCTTGCGGATCTCGACCTGCACCAGGCCTTTGGCGAGCAGCAGGTCGAGGCTGTCTTTGCTCAGCATCAGCTTGCTCAAGAGCTGGTGGGCCACGCCATGGGGATGCTGCGCCAGTGTCGCCAGGGCGTCACGCTGACGCGGGGCGCGGGCGATGCGCGGGTCGTCGAGGCGCGCGCCGGGCACCGTCGACCAGAAGCGTTCCTGGCGCGCTTCGGCCAGTTCGCCCTGGCGCAGCAGCACCGGCAGCGCCCAGCTCAAGGTGTCGCCCAGGCTGTGCTGGTAATACTGGGCGGTCCACAGGCACAGCTTGAACAACGCTGGCGGCAGCGGCGGCGTGGTGTCGAGGATGGCCACGGCCGGCTTGAGCTTTTCCGCCGGCACTTCACTGTGATCGGCCACCTCCACCAGGATGCCGATCATTTCCCTGCGCCCGAACGGCACCCGCACCCGCATGCCTGGCTGCAACTGCGCCCGCAGCACGCCGGCCGGGGCCCGGTAGTCGAACAGGCGGCGCAGGGGCGAGGGCAGGGCTAGGCGCAAAATGGCGTCGGGCACGCAGGGGTTCTCTATAAAGGAGGGTGATGACGAAGGGCGGGAGCCTAGCAGACGAGGGATGCGTTGGGTATGCCGCGGTTTTCGGATGAAAGGGGCTTTGGTGTGCTGAATCGATGCAGAGCGGCGCTTGCGCGTTTAAAAAGGTCTGGTAGAATCCGCGGCCTAATTACGTGCGGTATTCGACAATGGTGTCGAGTGGCGGCACGCTAGCCTGAGGAAGTCACCATGAAAGCCGGTATCCATCCAGCGTACGAAACCATCGAAGTCACCTGCAGCTGCGGCAACAAGTTCGAAACCCGTTCGAACCTGTGCAAGCCACTGGGCACTGACGTATGCAACGAGTGCCACCCGTTCTACACCGGTAAGCAGAAAACTCTGGACACTGGCGGCCGTGTACAGCGCTTCGCAGATCGCTTTGGTGCTTTCGGCAAGAAGCCTGCTACTCCAGCAGAGTAAGGCTCAAAGGCCCTATGGGCTTTTGCCAGCTGTTGAAAAAGGCGTCCCTTGCGGGCGCCTTTTTTGTGCCCGCGATTTGGCTGGCGGGGGCCCAGGCCCGCCTCGGTCATCAGGCTTTGCTCGGCTAAGCAGGCACTCCAGCGCAGTTGCAGTGGTTGAAATCGACACTCGAGGAAAAATTGTAGACATTTTTCAAGTCGATTGTGAACAGTTGAGCCCTTGTGTCCCGTGGCTCTTGGCCGAAAGTCGTAGTGTACGGCGCTTGACACCGGTGACTGCCCAGTCTTGTAGGGGCTTTACGACACGAGTATCCTCGGCGGTCCGTCGACCAACAGTAAAAGCGGAATGCCGATATGTCTGATTTGAAAACTGCCGCTCTCGAATATCATGCCCTTCCTCGTCCAGGAAAGCTGAGTGTAGAGCTCACCAAAGCCACTGCCACCGCTCGCGACCTGTCGCTGGCCTACAGCCCTGGCGTTGCCGAGCCCGTCCGTGAAATCGCCCGTGACCCTGAGTTGGCGTACAAATACACCGGCAAAGGCAACCTGGTTGCAGTGATTTCCGATGGCACCGCGATTCTTGGCCTGGGTAACCTCGGCCCATTGGCTTCCAAGCCAGTCATGGAAGGTAAAGGCGTGCTGTTCAAGCGCTTTGCCGGCATCGATGTGTTCGACATCGAAGTCGATTCCGAGAGCCCGCAGGCTTTCATCGACACCGTCAAGCGCATTTCCATCACCTTCGGTGGCATCAACCTGGAAGACATCAAGGCACCTGAGTGCTTCGAGATCGAAAAGGCTCTGATCGAACAGTGCGACATTCCGGTATTCCACGATGACCAGCACGGCACCGCGATCGTTACCGCGGCCGGCATGATCAACGCCCTGGAAATCGCTGGCAAAACCCTGGCTGACGCCAAGATCGTCTGCCTGGGCGCTGGCGCTGCGGCCATCTCGTGCATGAAGCTGATCGTCAGCATGGGCGCCAAGCTGGAAAACATCTACATGGTCGACAGCAAGGGCGTGATCCAGTCCGAGCGTACCGACCTGAACCAGTACAAGGCGATGTTTGCGCATCCGTCCTCCAAGCGCACCCTGGCTGAGGCCCTCGACGGTGCCGACGTATTCGTCGGCCTGTCCGGCCCGAACCTGCTGAGCGCTGAAGGCCTGAAGGCCATGGCAGCCAACCCGATCGTGTTCGCCTGCTCCAACCCGGACCCAGAGATCGCGCCGGAACTGGCACACGCCACCCGCGACGACGTGATCATGGCGACCGGCCGTTCGGACTACCCGAACCAGGTCAACAACGTGCTGGGCTTCCCGTTCATCTTCCGCGGTGCCCTGGACGTTCGCGCCAAGCGCATCAACGAAGAAATGAAAGTGGCGGCCGCCAACGCCCTGCGTGAACTGGCCAAGCTGCCGGTGCCTCAGGACGTGTGCGATGCCTACGGTGGCGCCAAGCTGGAATTCGGTCGTGAGTACATCATTCCGAAACCAATGGACAAGCGCCTGATCACCGTGATCTCCGACGCCGTGGCCAAAGCTGCGATCGAGACCGGTGTGGCCACCCTGCCGTATCCGAAAAACTACCCGCTGCAAAGCGTGGATGATGTGTTCAACGGCTAAGCCGTTGTAGCGCACCAACCAAAAGCCCCGGCTCTTGCGAGTCGGGGCTTTTTGCTGTCTGGCGATTGACGCAAGCCTTGTGCAGATCCACATGTGGGAGGGGGCTTGCCCCCGATGGCGGACTGTCAGTCAATGAACCTGGTGACTGACACACCGCCATCGGGAGCAAGCTCCCTCCCACAGGGTTGACCGCATGGGCTTAGAACAGATCGATCGGTGCCGCCTCATCCGCCGGCAGCGGGCTGCCCGGCGCCACGCCATTGCCCAGCTCGTTGATCGACGGCGGCGTGTCCTCGCTCTTGAACAGCTCGAAGTACGCATTCGGCGTGCTCGGCGATGCTGCGCGGCCGCTGATCGGGTCGATCCGCAGGCTGAGGATGCCTTCCGGTTCCGGCTGGGTATGCAGCGGCTTGTCCTTCAAGGCGGCGCCCATGTAGCTCATCCAGATCGGCAGCGCGACGGTACCGCCGAACTCGTGGCGGCCGAGGCTTTCCGGCTGGTCGTAGCCGGTCCATACGGTGGTCACGTAGTCGGCGTTGTAGCCGGAGAACCAGGCGTCCTTGGATTCGTTGGTGGTACCGGTCTTGCCCGCGATGTCCGCGCGGCCCAGGGCCAGTGCTCGGCGGCCGGTGCCTTTCTTGATCACGTCTTCCAGGATGCTGTTGAGGATGTAGGTGGTGCGGCCATCCACCACGCGTTCGGCCACTGCCGGCGCTTGCGGTTCAGGCGCGGCGCCCGGGTTCGCCGCCGGCGTGACGCCTGGGGTCGGTTCGATGGTGATACCGCCGTTGCTCGGTGCGGCCAGCCCATCGCTGGCGGCCACGCCATTGACCACATCACCCGGCACCCGTGGCGGGTTGGCGGTGAACAGGGTGTCGCCATTGCGGCTTTCGATCTTGTCGATCAGGTACGGCGTGATCTTGTAGCCGCCGTTGGCAAACGTGCTCCAGCCGGTGGCGATTTCCATCGGCGTGAGGGTCGCCGTCCCCAGGGCCAGGGACAGGTTCGGCGGCAGGTCCGCCTTGTTGAAACCAAAGCGGGTGATGTAGTCGATGGTCTTGCCCACGCCCATCGCCTGCAGCAAGCGGATCGACACCAGGTTGCGCGACTTGTACAGCGCCTCGCGGATGCGGATCGGGCCGAGGAAGGTGTTGGTGTCGTTCTTCGGACGCCAGACCTTGTCCAGGTACTCGTCGACAAACACGATCGGTGCATCGTTGACCAGGCTGGCGGCGGTGTAGCCGTTGTCCAGGGCGGCACTGTAGACGAACGGCTTGAAGCTCGAACCCGGCTGGCGCTTGGCCTGGGTGGCACGGTTGTAGTTGCTCTGCTCGAACGCGAAGCCGCCGACCAGGGCACGGATCGCGCCGTTCTGCGGATCGAGGGAGACCAGGGCGCCTTGGGCGACCGGCACCTGGCTGAATTTCAGGCTGTCGTCCTTCTGACGTTGCACGCGGATCAAATCACCCACCTGCGCCACGTCCGACGGCTGCTTGGGCATCGGCCCCATGCTGTTGGTGTTCAGGAATGGGCGCGCCCATTTCATGCTGTCCCACGCCACATGCGCTTCGCCGGTGCGGGTCAGTACCTGCACGCCGTCCTTCTTCACCTGGGTGACGATGGCCGGTTCCAGGCCGCTGATCGTGCGCTGTTTGCCGAGTTCGGTGGTCCAGGCGCTCAGGGTCTTGCCCGGCAGGCGCGATTCGGGGCCGCGGTAGCCATGGCGCTGGTCGTAGGTGATCAGGCCTTCATGCACCGCGTTGTTGGCGATTTCCTGCAAGTCGCTCGGAACGGTCGTGGTCACACGGAAGCCTTCGGTGTAGGCCTCGCTGCCATAACGGCCGACCATCTCGGCCCGTGCCATCTCCGCGATATAAGGGGCGTTCACTTCCGGGGTCGGTACGTGGTAACTGGCGTTCAGCGGCTCGGCCACCGCGCTTTCATAGGCGCTCTGGCTGATTTTGCCCAGCTTGTACATGCGCCCCAGAATCCAGTCGCGCCGCTCTTTGCTGCGTGCCGGGTTGGCCAGCGGGTTGAAGCGCGAGGGCGCCTTGGGCAGGCCGGCAATCATGGCCATCTGCGCCAGGCTGGCGTCGCGAATCGACTTGCCGTAGTAGACCTGGGACGCGGCTTCGATGCCGTAGGCGCGGTTGCCCAGGTAGATTTTATTGACGTACAGCTCAAGGATTTCGTCCTTGGTCAGCTGCCGCTCGATCTGCAGTGCCAGCAGGATCTCGGTGGCTTTGCGTGAAAAGCTGCGTTCGCTGGTGAGGAAGAAGTTCTTCGCCACCTGCATGGTGATCGTGCTGCCGCCGGATTGAATGTGTCCGCTTTTTACCAATTGCGTGGCGGCCCGCACCAGGCTGCTGGGGTCGACGCCATAGTGATTGGCGAAATTATCGTCCTCGGCCGACAGCAGGGCGTTGATGAAGTTGGGTGGAATATCCGCGAAACGAATCGGGGTACGGCGCATTTCGCCGAACTCTGCGATCAGTTTTTCATCGCTGCTATAGACCCGCAAAGGAATCTGCAACTGGATGCTTCTCAGGGCCTCTACGGAGGGCAATCCCGGACTAAGGTAGAGGTAGGCGCCGCTGAGGACGAGCAGCAGCCCGCAAACGATGGCGACAATGGAGTACCCGAAAAACTTCAGCAGACGAATCAAGGCTTTTGGATTTCCAGAGAAAAGAATGGGTTAGGCGCCGGGGCATGCATGGCAAACGATGAATCGACCCTGGCTGCAGATAAAAAGCGGGAAAAAACGCTGGGCATTAAAGCATTTTCGGCTTGGGGCGTCATTCGCGCCTCGCAAACAAGGCGACCGAATGCACGCTGCCACGCGCCAATCAGGCGGTATGACAGGGAAAGTTTTAGGGAGTTTTATGGAAAAGGGATTTTTCAGGCGAAAAGTCGATACCGTCCTGGGTGTCGACATCCAGGACACCGGCATCCGGTTGATCGAACTCGGTCACTCGCCCGCCGGTTACAGCGTGCAAAGCTACGCCACACAGGCGCTACCGCCCCAGGCGGTAGTCGACAGCAGCGTGCTCGACCTCGACGGCGTGGGACAGACGTTGTCCCAGGCATTGGCCCGCTCGCGCACCTCGGCCCGCCAAGCGGCCGTGGCCGTGGCGGGAGCTTCGGTGATTACCCGGGTGATCGAGTTGGACGCGGGGCTCAGTGAGGAAGAAATGACCTGGATGATCCAGATGGAGGCCGACCAGTACATCCCTTATCCGCTGGATGAGATGGCCCTGGATTTCCAGGTTCGCGGGCCATCGGCCCAGAACCTGGCACGGGTTGATGTATTGCTCGCGGCGTGCCATAAGGCCCAGGTAGAGGCTCGGGTCGCGGTTTTGACCCTGGCTGGGCTGGTGCCGAAGGTGGTGGATGTGGAAGCATTTGCATTCGCACGCGCTTGCAGTCAGGATTTCGCCAGCTTCACGCCGGGCCATCGAGTCGATGGCGCACAATGGGCCGCGGATGCCCGCGGGATGGGAATTGCTTGCGGGTTGGCCCTGAGGAGTTTCGCTTGAAGACACTAATCAACCTTTTGCCCTGGCGCCAGGCGCTGGCGGAACGGCGGCGCAAATTCTTTCTGGGGCTGCTGCTGGCGTTTGTCTGCGTGGCGTTCGCAACCGTGTGGTTGGCCGATCAGGTGATCGACCGGGCGATCGATCGACAAGTGACGCGCAATAGCCACCTGGACAAGGACGCTGCCGTCCTCGACTCGCGCATCAAGACCATCGATGACCTGCAGGAACAAAGCCAGCAATTGGCGGAGCGCATGAAGGTCGTGCAGGACTTGAACGAAGCCCGCTCGGCCGGTGCCCAGCTCTTGGATCAGTTGGCCCGCGCGATGCCAGACGGCGTGCATTTGCACGAGGTCGTGGCGAAGGGCGATACGGTCAGCATCCGTGGCAGCGCCGATTCCAGCCAGGACATCGCCCAACTGATGCGCCGCCTGCAAGCCTCCGAAGGCGCCCATGCCACTCGGCTGCAACATGTGCGGATGGAAGATGGCCAGGGCGGCAACGAATTTCAATTGATGGTGCGCCAGGGAGAGTCCGTCGAGGCCCAACCGTGAGCCTGCCCAGGCTCGACTTTTCCGCTCTCACCCACAACGCTGCGAAATGGCCCTTGCCCGCCAAGGTCGTGCTCGGCTGCGCGCTCGCTGGCCTGGTGCTGTGGGTGGGCGATGGGACGTACCTGAGCCCCTCGCGGCAATGGTTGCAGACGGTTGAGGCGCAGGGCGTCGTCTTGCAGCGACAGGTGGCCCAGAAGGCTGGCCTTGCCGCCAGCCTGGAGGCGCGCAGCCAGCGGTTTCAGGCGATGCAGGCGCGTTTTGCCGGGCTGATGCAGCAGTTGCCCAGTGCATCCGAGGTGCCCGCATTGCTCGAAGATATCGCTCGCCTGGGGGCGGCCAATGGGGTGCTCGTCGACGCTATCGTGGTGTTGGATGAACAGCCCCGGCCGCTCTATATCGAGCAGCCGTTACGCCTGGGCGTCACCGGGGCTTATCACGACCTGGCGATGTTTGTGAGCGCTTTGGGCGGCTTGCCGCGCATCGTCACGGTGCATGATGTGGCGCTTCGAGCTGATGCGGCAGGGTTGCGCCTGGAGTTGGTGGCCAAGACCTATCGCAATCCGTCGTCGGGCGGTCAGTCGGCCCCGGCCGTCGAGCCGGGGCCGCGCTTTGTCTATGACGCGCTGGCCTTGCGTGATCCGTTCCAGCCGCGCGCCTTGCAGGTCGGTCACGTACCCGGCCGGCCCGCGCTCGCACCGGACCTCGGGCGTGCCCGCGGCGCCCTGGAAGGTATCGCCGTCGACCAGTTCGAAATGGTCGGCACGCTGTCCCGAGGCGCGCAGACCTTCGCCCTGCTGCGTGCCGCCGCCAGCGTCCACAGGCTGGCGGTCGGCGATTACCTGGGGCCGGACCACGGTCGGGTCACGGCTATTGATGAGGGCCATGTGGAATTGCTCGAATTGTTTCCCGATGAACAGGGCGCGTGGCTGGAACGCCCGCGGACCCTCGTGCTGAACGTCAACTCATAACGGAATCAAACAATGAAAAGGACTTTCTCGTCCTTCGGTGTGGCGCTATGGATAGCGTTCACGGCACCGATGGCTGCTGCTGTGCCCAATCGTGTAGATCTGATCCAACTGCCGCCTCCCGGCGGTGCGGCATCAGGTACCTATACCGGCGACAAGCTGAACCTCAACTTCCAGAACATCGAGCTGCGCGCCGTGTTGCAGCAGATTGCCGATGTGGCGGGCCTGAATCTGGTCGCCAGCGACGATGTGCAAGGTTCGATCACCCTGCGGCTCAAGGACGTGCCTTGGGATCAGGCGCTGGACCTGGTGTTGCAAAGCAAGGGGCTGGACCAGCGGGTGAAGGCCGGGGTGCTATTGGTGGCGCCCGCCGACGAGTTGGCCGCGCGCGAGCTGCTGACGCTGGAGTCGCGCAAGCAGATGGCTGAACTGGCGCCGTTGCGGCGCGAACTGTTGCAGGTCAATTACGCCAAGGCTGCGGACCTGGCCAAGTTGTTCCAGTCGGTGACCGGCCTGGAAGGCGCCACCGACGAACGCGGCTCGGTGGCGGTGGATGACCGCACCAATAACATCATTGCCTACCAGACCGGCGAACGCCTGGAAGAGCTGCGACGCATCGTGGCGCAGCTGGATATTCCGGTGCGCCAGGTGATGATCGAGGCGCGGATTGTCGAGGCCAATGTCGACTACGACAAAAGCCTGGGCGTGCGCTGGGGAGGGCGGATCAATCGCGGCAACTGGGGCGCCGGCGGTGTCGAGAAACCTCCGGAGCCAGGCACCGAGCCTGTGGAAAACCCGTCCGGCTCGCCCTTTGTCGACTTGGGGGCGCTCACCAACACTTCTGGCCTGGGTGTCGCGTTTATCACCGACAACCTGCTGCTGGACCTGGAACTGACCGCGATGGAAAAAACCGGCAACGGCGAGATTGTCTCGCAGCCCAAGGTGGTCACGTCCGACAAGGAGACCGCGCGCATCCTCAAGGGCACCGAGATTCCCTACCAGGAATCCAGCTCCAGCGGCGCCACCTCGGTGTCGTTCAAGGAGGCTTCGCTGTCCCTGGAAGTCACCCCGCAAATCACCCCCGACGACCGCGTGATCATGGAGGTCAAAGTCACCAAGGATGAGCCGGATTACCTGAACAAGCTCAACGACGTACCGCCGATCAAGAAAAACGAGGTCAACGCCAAGGTGCTGGTCAGGGACGGCGAGACCATCGTCATCGGCGGAGTTTTCTCCAATACCCAAAGCAAAGTGCTAGATAAAGTGCCATTTTTGGGCGATGTGCCGTATCTTGGCCGCCTTTTCCGGCGCGATGTGCTGGCAGAAAAAAAATCCGAGCTGCTGGTATTCCTGACTCCGCGTATTATGAATAACCAGGCGATTGCTGTGAGTCGTTGATTCTGTGCGAAATTTGATTCTTGTAGGACCGATGGGGGCTGGAAAAAGCACCATCGGCCGTTTGCTGGCCAAAGAGCTGCGCCTGCCATTCAAAGACTCCGATAAGGAAATTGAAGTGCGCTCGGGTGCCAATATCCCGTGGATCTTCGATAAGGAAGGCGAACTGGGCTTTCGTGACCGTGAGCAGGCGATGATTGCCGAGCTGTGCGCTTGCGATGGCGTGGTCCTGGCGACCGGCGGCGGTGCCGTGATGCGCGAGGAGAACCGCCGGGCATTGCATGCCGGTGGTCGGGTGGTCTATCTGCATGCGTCGGTCGAGCAGCAGGTGGGGCGCACCGCGCGTGATCGCAATCGCCCACTGCTGCGCACCGCCGACCCGGCGAAGACCCTGCGGGATCTGCTGGCGCTGCGCGATCCGCTGTATCGGGAAATCGCCGATCTGGTGGTGGAAACCGATGAGCGGCCACCTCGGATGGTGGTGCTCGACATTCTCGAGCGCCTGCAACGGCTGCCACCCCGTTAAAGCCAGGCCCGAAATGCGCTATTCTCGGCGGCGCGTCATCACCCTGTGGGGTGTGGCGTAGAGCCATCAGGCGACGTCGGATCACGACGTTGCCGGTCGTCAATACATCTTCAACGCGGGGACACATGCAGACACTTAAGGTCGATCTAGGCGAGCGCAGCTACCCGATCCATATTGGCGAAGGTCTGCTCGACCAGCCCGAGTTGCTCGCACCGCATATTGCCGGGCGGCAAGTGGCGATCATCTCCAACGAAACGGTCGCGCCGCTGTATCTTGAGCGTCTGAGCCGCAGCCTGGCGGCGTACTCGGTGATCTCCGTGGTGCTGCCCGACGGCGAAGCCCACAAGAACTGGGAAACCCTGCAACTGATCTTCGATGGCCTGCTGACCGCACGCCATGACCGGCGCACCACCGTGGTCGCCCTCGGTGGCGGCGTGATTGGTGACATGGCCGGTTTTGCGGCCGCCTGTTACCAGCGCGGCGTGGATTTCATCCAGGTGCCGACCACCTTGCTGTCCCAGGTCGATTCGTCGGTGGGTGGCAAGACTGGCATCAACCATCCGCTGGGCAAAAACATGGTGGGCGCGTTCTACCAGCCCCAGGCTGTGCTGATCGACACCGCGACCCTCAACACCTTGCCCCCGCGCGAGCTGTCGGCGGGCCTGGCGGAAGTCATCAAGTACGGGCTGATCTGCGACGAGCCGTTCCTGACCTGGCTGGAAGAACATGTCGACGCCCTGCGCGCGCTGGACCAGGTGGCGCTGACCGAAGCGATCTCCCGTTCCTGTGCGGCCAAGGCGCTGGTGGTGAATGCCGACGAACGGGAGTCCGGTGTACGGGCCACCTTGAACCTGGGCCACACCTTCGGCCATGCGATCGAAACGCACATGGGCTATGGTGTGTGGTTGCATGGGGAAGCCGTAGCGGCTGGCACAGTGATGGCATTGGAGATGTCGCAACGCCTGGGCTGGATCAGCGCCCAGGAGCGGGATCGGGGCATCCGCCTGTTCCAGCGCGCCGGGTTGCCGGTGATCCCGCCCGAGGAAATGAGCGAGGCGGATTTCCTCGAACATATGGCGATAGACAAGAAAGTGATCGACGGTCGACTGCGACTGGTGCTGCTGCGCCGCATGGGCGAAGCGGTGGTGACCGACGATTATCCGAAAGAGATTCTACAGGCCACGCTGGGAGCGGATTACCGCGCCCTGGCCCAGCTTAAAGGTTAATAAGAGCCCGATGACTAGTTTGCATGCCGACGAGGCGTTCCTCGGCCATTACCAGTTAAGCCACGACCCCTTCGCTCCACGGGTGCCTGGTTTCAAATTCTTCCCTGCGCAGCGCAAGTCGGTGCTCGGGCAGTTGCATCACCTCGCGCGCTACAGCCAGCTGTTGCTGGTCGTCACCGGCCCGCTGGGCAGCGGCAAGACCCTGCTGCGCCAGGCGCTGGTCGCCAGCACTAACAAGCAATCGGTGCAAAGCGTAGTGGTGTCGGCGCGTGGCGCCGGCGATGCGGCGGGCGTGCTGCGTCAGGTGGCCCAGGCCCTGGACGTTGCCAGCGCCGAGCCGAATGCGATTCTCAAGCAAGTGGTGCAACTGGGCCTGACCGGCCAGGAAGTCTACCTGCTGGTGGACGACGCCGAGCAGCTTGACGAGTCGGCCCTCGAAGCGCTGCTGGCGCTGGCAGCGGGTACGCCGGAAGGTCGTCCGCATGTGTTCCTGTTCGGTGAATCGTCCCTGATCGCCGCTCTGGAGCAGATCAGCGGCGAGCAGGAGCTGTTCCACGTCATCGAATTGCAGCCGTATGAAGAGGAAGAAACCCGTGAATACCTGGCACAACGCCTCGAAGGCGCCGGGCAGGGCATCGAACTTTTCTCCGCTCAGCAGATCTCTGATATTCACGAAAGCTCCGACGGCTGGCCTGGCACCATCAACCAGGTTGCCCGCGATGCGATGATTGAAGCCATGATTGCCAGCCGCTCTGCGGTCAAGCGTCCAAAGATGGGGTTCACTATGCCTAAAAAGCACGTATTGGCTATTTCCGCCGTTGTCGTGGTCGCTGTCGCCGCCGCCTGGTTGATCCCGGGTCGCAGCAAGGCACCGACGCCTGCCGGCGCGCCAACCGAACAGGCGCAGTTACCACTGGGTAAACCCACGCCGAATGTCGAGTTCGCCAACTCCGGCCAACCGACCAACCTGCCGATGGTCGGTCAGCCTGTCATGCGCGGCCCGCTCGCCGAAGCGGCCGGCGGTATCTCCGAAGGCGACGACGGCGTGCCAGTGGAAGGCTCCAGCAGCACACCGCCGACCGTGACCACCACCGCGCCGCCAGTGGGCGTGCCTGCCGGTCAACCGGCGGCAAAACCAACGCCTGTGCCTGTACCTGCGCCTACGGTCGCGACCGCCAAACCGGCGCCCGTCGCCAAGCCGGTCGCGCCAGCGCCTGTCGCCAAGCCAGCTCCGGCCGCCAAACCGGCGGAAAAACCGGTGACTGTCGCCAAGGCCGGCGCCACCGGCAGCAGCTGGTACACCAGCCAGCCCAGCGGTAACTTCGTGGTGCAGATCCTCGGCACCAGCTCTGAAGCCAATGCTCAAGCCTTCGTCAAAGAGCAGGGCGGCGAGTACCGTTATTTCAAGAAGGTGCTCAACGGCAAGCCGCTTTACGTGATCACTTACGGCAGCTTCTCCAGCCGTGCCGCCGCCGATACCGCTATCAAAGCCTTGCCAGCGAAGGTTCAGGCTGGTAAACCTTGGCCTCGCACTGTTGCCAGCGTTCAACAAGAACTGGCAGCAACTCGCTGAAGATTCGGCGGCCTTACCCAGGCCGCCCTCCCGGCACCTCAAAAAAAACCGCAAGTGCGTGCAGCCCTCAAGGCCGCGCGCATTGTGGTGTCTGCGTCACAGTGGCTTTTGAGTCGTAGCGGTCAAAATTAAAAAAGTTTTGACTAGCACAGCATATCGCTTTAAACCTTTCATAAATGCGACATAGATTTGCGACATCTCGTCGCTAAATTTGTGAGCGTCTGTGTCGGTGTGTACAATGACCTCCCTTTTGCCCCTGCAAAGCCGGCGAACGTTCGGCGTGGAAGGTAACTGGTTGAATTGAAAAGAAATTTGCCTCGATATAAGAGGCAGCCTGGTGAGAAAGTGTCTATGAAAGCAGGTCTGTACCAACCCGATGAATTCAAGGATAACTGCGGTTTCGGCCTGATTGCCCATATGCAGGGCGAACCCAGTCATACCCTTTTGCAAACGGCCATCGAGGCCCTGACCTGCATGACCCACCGCGGTGGGATCAACGCCGACGGCAAGACCGGTGACGGTTGTGGCTTGCTCATTCAAAAGCCCGACCTGTTCCTGCGCGCCATCGCCAAACAGCATTTCGCGGTCGAGCTGCCCAAGCAGTACGCCGTGGGCATGGTGTTTTTCAACCAGGACCCGGTCAAAGCCGAAGCCGCTCGCGAGAACATGAACCGCGAAATCCTCGCGGCTGGCCTGCAACTCGTCGGCTGGCGCAAAGTGCCGATCGACACCAGCGTGCTCGGCCGCCTGGCCCTGGAGCGCCTGCCGCAGATCGAACAAGTGTTCATCGCGGGCGACGGCCTGAGCGACCAGGACATGGCGATCAAGCTGTTCACCTCGCGTCGTCGCTCGTCCGTGTCGAATGCCGCCGACACCGACCACTACATCTGCAGCTTTTCGCACAAGACCATCATTTATAAAGGCCTGATGATGCCGGCGGACTTGACCGCCTTCTATCCGGACCTGAGCGATGAGCGCCTGCAAACCGCGATCTGCGTGTTCCACCAGCGCTTCTCCACCAACACCCTGCCGAAATGGCCGCTGGCCCAGCCATTCCGCTTCCTCGCCCACAACGGCGAGATCAACACCATCACTGGCAACCGCAACTGGGCCGTGGCCCGTCGCACCAAGTTCGCCAACGATTTGATGGACCTGGAAGAGCTCGGCCCGCTGGTCAACCGCGTCGGCTCCGACTCCTCCAGCATGGACAACATGCTCGAACTGATGGTCACCGGCGGCATCGACCTGTTCCGTGGCGTGCGGATGATCATTCCGCCTGCGTGGCAGAACGTCGAGACCATGGACCCCGATCTGCGGGCGTTCTATGAGTACAACTCGATGCACATGGAACCGTGGGACGGCCCGGCCGGCGTGGTCATGACCGACGGCCGCTACGCGGTGTGCCTGCTCGACCGTAACGGTCTGCGCCCGGCGCGTTGGGTGACCACCACCAACGGTTTCATCACCCTCGCGTCGGAAATCGGCGTGTGGAACTACCAGCCGGAAGATGTGATCGCCAAAGGCCGCGTCGGCCCTGGCCAGATCCTCGCCGTGGACACCGAAACCGGGCAGATCCTCGACACCGATGCGATCGACAACCGGTTGAAGTCCCGTCACCCGTACAAGCAATGGCTGCGCAAGAATGCCCTGCGCATCCAGGCGACCATGGAAGACAACGACCACGGTTCGGCGTTCTACGACATCGACCAGCTCAAGCAGTACATGAAGATGTACCAGGTCACGTTCGAAGAGCGCGACCAGGTGCTGCGTCCGCTCGGCGAGCAAGGCTACGAGGCGGTCGGCTCGATGGGCGACGACACGCCGATGGCCGTGCTGTCCCAGCGCGTTCGCACGCCATACGACTATTTCCGCCAGCAGTTCGCCCAGGTGACCAACCCACCGATCGACCCGCTGCGTGAAGCCATCGTGATGTCCCTGGAAGTGTGTCTCGGCGCCGAGCGCAACATCTTCCAGGAATCGCCTGAGCACGCCTCCCGCGTGATCCTCAGCTCGCCGGTCATTTCCCCGGCCAAGTGGCGTTCGCTGATGACCCTGGAGCGTCCGGGCTTCGACCGCCAGATCATCGACCTGAACTACGACGAGAGCCTCGGCCTTGAAGCCGCGGTGCGCAATGTCGCTGACCAGGCCGAAGAAGCCGTGCGCGCCGGGCGTACCCAGATCGTGCTGACCGACCGTCACATCGCACCGGGCAAGCTGCCGATCCACGCCTCCCTGGCCACCGGCGCGGTCCATCACCGCCTGACCGAAAAAGGCCTGCGCTGCGACTCCAACATCCTCGTGGAAACCGCCACCGCCCGCGACCCGCATCACTTCGCGGTGCTGATCGGTTTCGGCGCCTCGGCGGTGTACCCGTTCCTCGCCTACGAAGTGCTCGGTGACCTGATCCGTACCGGTGAAGTGCTGGGCGACCTCTACGAGGTGTTCAAGAACTACCGTAAAGGCATCACCAAGGGCCTGCTGAAGATCCTGTCGAAGATGGGCATCTCCACCGTCACTTCCTACCGTGGCGCGCAGTTGTTCGAGGCCATTGGCCTGTCGGAAGAAGTCTGCGAGCTGAGCTTCCGTGGTGTGCCGAGCCGCATCAAGGGTGCGCGTTTCGTCGACATCGAAGCCGAGCAGAAAGCCCTGGCGGCCGAAGCCTGGAGTGCGCGCAAGCCGATCCAGCAAGGCGGCCTGCTCAAGTTCGTACACGGTGGCGAGTATCACGCCTACAACCCGGACGTGGTCAGCACCCTGCAAGCTGCCGTGCAGCAGGGCGACTACGCCAAGTTCAAGGAATACACCGCGCTGGTGGATAACCGTCCGGTGTCGATGATCCGCGACCTGTTCAAGGTGAAAACCCTGGATACGCCGCTGGCCCTCAGCGAAATCGAACCGCTCGAGTCGGTCCTCAAGCGCTTCGACTCCGCCGGTATTTCCCTGGGCGCCTTGTCGCCCGAGGCGCACGAAGCCCTGGCCGAAGCCATGAACCGCCTGGGTGCGCGTTCCAACTCCGGCGAAGGCGGCGAAGACCCGGCGCGCTATGGCACCATCAAGAGCTCGAAAATCAAGCAAGTGGCGACTGGCCGTTTCGGCGTAACTCCGGAATACCTGGTCAACGCCGAAGTGCTGCAGATCAAAGTCGCCCAGGGCGCCAAGCCCGGTGAAGGCGGCCAGTTGCCAGGCGGCAAGGTCAATGGTCTGATCGCCAAGCTGCGTTATGCGGTGCCGGGCGTGACCCTGATTTCGCCGCCGCCGCACCACGACATCTACTCGATCGAAGACTTGTCGCAGCTGATTTTCGACCTCAAACAAGTCAACCCGCAGGCCCTGGTCTCGGTGAAACTGGTCGCCGAAGCCGGCGTGGGCACCATCGCCGCCGGTGTGGCCAAGGCCTATGCCGACCTGATCACCATCTCCGGCTACGACGGCGGCACCGGCGCTTCGCCGCTGACCTCGATCAAGTACGCCGGCGCACCGTGGGAGCTGGGCCTGGCCGAGACGCACCAGACCCTGCGCGGCAACGACCTGCGCGGCAAAGTCCGGGTGCAAACCGACGGCGGCCTGAAAACCGGCCTCGACGTGATCAAGGCCGCAATCCTCGGCGCCGAAAGCTTCGGCTTCGGCACCGCGCCGATGATCGCCCTGGGCTGCAAATACCTGCGCATCTGCCACCTGAACAACTGCGCCACCGGCGTCGCCACTCAGAACGAGAAGCTGCGCAAGGATCACTACATCGGCACCGTCGACATGGTGGTGAATTTCTTCACCTACGTCGCCGAAGAAACCCGTGAGTGGCTGGCCAAGCTGGGCGTGCGCTCCCTCGAAGAGCTGATCGGCCGCACCGATCTGCTGGACATCCTCGAAGGCCAGACCGCCAAGCAACAACACCTGGACCTGACGCCGCTGTTGGGCAGCGATCACATCCCGGCAGACAAGCCGCAATTCTGCCAGGTGGACCGCAACCCACCGTTCGACAAAGGTCTGTTGGCCGAGAAGATGGTCGAGATGGCCGCTTCGTCGATCAACGACGCCAGCGGCGGCGAATTCAGCCTGGACATTTGCAACTGCGACCGCTCCATCGGCGCACGCATCTCCGGCGAAATCGCGCGCAAGCACGGCAACCAGGGCATGGCCAGGGCGCCGATCACCTTCCGCTTCACGGGCACCGCGGGCCAGAGCTTCGGCGTGTGGAACGCCGGCGGCCTGCACATGTACCTGGAAGGTGACGCCAACGACTACGTGGGCAAGGGCATGACCGGCGGCAAGCTGGTGATCGTTCCGCCTAAAGGCAGCGTCTACAAGACCCAGGACAGTGCCATCATCGGCAACACCTGCTTGTACGGCGCCACCGGCGGCAAGCTGTTCGCCGCGGGTACCGCCGGTGAGCGTTTCGCTGTGCGTAACTCCGGTGCCCACACCGTGGTGGAAGGCACTGGCGATCACTGCTGCGAGTACATGACCGGGGGCTTTGTCGCGGTACTGGGCAAGACCGGTTACAACTTCGGTTCGGGCATGACCGGCGGTTTCGCCTACGTGCTCGACCAGGACAACACCTTCGTCGACCGGGTCAACCACGAGTTGGTCGAGATCCAGCGGATCAGCGGCGAAGCGATGGAATCCCACCGTAACCACTTGCAGCACGTGCTGGACGAGTACGTCGAGGAAACCGGCAGCGAATGGGGTCGTAACCTCGCCGAGAACCTTGATGATTTCCTGCGTCGTTTCTGGCTGGTCAAGCCCAAGGCTGCCAACCTGAAATCGTTGCTTTCCAGCATCCGTGCCAACCCGCAGTGATATGCGCCTGAAGAGTTTGATGAGGTTTTAACATGGCTGAACGTCTGAATAACGACTTCCAGTTCATCGATGTCGGGCGCAAAGATCCGAAGAAGAAACTGTTGCGTCAACGCAAGAAAGAGTTCGTGGAAATCTACGAACCCTTCAAACCCCAGCAGTCGGCCGACCAGGCCCACCGCTGCCTGGGGTGCGGTAACCCGTATTGCGAATGGAAGTGTCCGGTACACAACTTCATTCCCAACTGGCTGAAACTGGTGGCCGAGGGCAACATCCTCGCCGCCGCCGAGCTGTCGCACCAGACCAACACCCTGCCGGAAGTCTGCGGCCGGGTGTGCCCGCAGGACCGTCTGTGCGAGGGTGCCTGCACCCTCAACGACGGTTTCGGCGCGGTGACCATCGGTTCGGTGGAGAAGTACATCACCGACACCGCCTTCGCCATGGGCTGGCGCCCGGACATGTCCAAGGTCAAGCCGAACGGCAAGCGCGTCGCGATCATCGGCGCGGGCCCGGCGGGCCTGGGCTGTGCCGACGTGCTGGTGCGTGGCGGCGTGACCCCGGTGGTGTTCGACAAGAACCCGGAAATCGGCGGCCTGCTGACCTTCGGCATCCCCGAGTTCAAGCTGGAAAAAACCGTGCTGAGCAATCGTCGTGAAGTGTTCACCGGCATGGGCATCGAGTTCCGCCTGAACACCGAAGTCGGCAAAGACGTGACCATGGAACAACTGCTCGCCGAATACGATGCAGTGTTCATGGGCATGGGCACCTACACCTACATGAAGGGCGGCTTTGCCGGCGAGGACCTGCCGGGCGTGTACGACGCGCTCGACTTCCTGATCGCCAACGTCAACCGCAACCTGGGCTTTGAAAAGTCGCCGGAAGACTTCATCGACATGAAAGGCAAGAAGGTCGTGGTGCTGGGCGGTGGCGACACCGCGATGGACTGCAACCGCACCTCGATCCGCCAGGGCGCCAAGTCGGTGACCTGTGCGTATCGTCGTGACGAAGCGAACATGCCGGGCTCGCGCAAAGAGGTGAAGAACGCCAAGGAAGAAGGCGTGAAATTCCTCTATAACCGCCAGCCGATCGCGATTGTCGGTGAAGACCGCGTCGAAGGCGTGAAAGTGGTCGAGACCCGTCTCGGCGAACCGGACGCCCGTGGCCGTCGCAGCCCCGAGCCGATCCCGGGTTCCGAAGAGATCATCCCGGCCGACGCCGTGGTCATCGCCTTCGGCTTCCGCCCAAGCCCGGCGCCGTGGTTCGAGCAGTTCCAGATCCAGACCGACAGCCAGGGCCGCGTCGTCGCCCCGGAACAAGGCCAGTACAAGCACCAGACCAGCAACCCGAAGATCTTCGCCGGTGGCGACATGGTGCGCGGCTCTGACCTAGTAGTGACGGCGATCTTCGAAGGCCGCAACGCCGCCGAAGGTATCCTGGACTACCTGCAGGTCTGACCCATTTCATCTTTGAAATGTGGCCAAAATGTGGGAGGGGGCTTGCCCCCGATAGCGGTAGTCCAGTTAAAGATACTGAGACTGACACACTGCAATCGGGGGCAAGCCCCCTCCCACATTTGGTTTTGATATGCCCAAGAGATTGTCGTAAATCAACCCGATAGATAAAAGGCACGGCTCATCCCGTGCCTTTTGCGTCGCGCTCTGAGAAAATGCCCGTACTTTTTTTGCGGATGCCGACATGACTGCCCTCAAGAACGACCGTTTCCTTCGTGCCCTGCTCAAGCAGCCCGTAGACGTCACCCCTGTGTGGATGATGCGTCAAGCCGGTCGCTACCTGCCGGAATACCGCGCCAGCCGCGCCCAGGCCGGCGACTTCATGAGCCTGTGCATGAACCCGGAGTTCGCCTGCGAAGTCACCCTGCAGCCGTTGGACCGCTACCCGGAGCTGGATGCGGCCATCCTCTTCTCCGATATCCTCACCATTCCTGACGCCATGGGCCAAGGCCTGTACTTCGAGACCGGCGAAGGCCCGCGTTTCAAGAAAGTCATCAGCACCCTGGCCGACATCGAAGCGCTGCCGATCCCGGACCCGCACAAAGACCTCGGTTACGTGATGGACGCCGTCAGCACCATCCGCCGCGAGCTCAATGGCCGCGTGCCGCTGATCGGTTTCTCCGGCAGCCCCTGGACCCTGGCCACCTACATGGTCGAAGGCGGCTCGTCGAAAGACTTCCGCAAGACCAAGGCCATGCTCTACGACAACCCGCAGGCCATGCACCTGCTGCTGGACAAGCTGGCGCAGTCGGTCACCTCGTACCTCAACGGCCAGATCATGGCCGGCGCGCAAGCGGTGCAGATCTTCGACACCTGGGGCGGCAACCTGTCGGCGGCGGCGTACCAGGAGTTCTCCCTGGCCTACATGCGCAAGATCGTCAGCGGCCTGATCCGCGAACACGAAGGCCGTAAAGTGCCGGTGATCCTGTTCACCAAGGGCGGCGGCCTGTGGCTGGAAAGCATCGCCGATGCCGGCGCGGATGCCCTGGGCCTGGACTGGACCTGCGACATCGGCGACGCCCGCCGTCGCGTCGGCAACCAGGTTGCGCTGCAAGGCAACATGGACCCGACCGTGCTGTACGCCAAGCCAGAAGCCATCTGCACTGAAGTCGGGCGCATCCTGGCCAGCTACGGCAAGGGCAGCGGGCATGTGTTCAACCTGGGTCACGGCATTACGCCGGAAGTGAACCCGGAACATGCCGGCGCGTTCTTGCGCGCGGTGCATGAGTTGTCGGCGCAGTATCACGAGTAACAGCGTCCCCGCCTGAATCGAGCCCCCGTCTGCCCGGCAGGCGGGGGCTCGTTGCGCTTCAGCTCTTGTTAAGTCCTGCCTTGGTAGTCTGTGGTCTTTAGGACTTCTCCTACGGCTGCCGTTGTCCGCCCAAGAAAAAATCCTGCCCAACTTTTCCACTCGCCAGTGATTGGCGTCCGTTGTCAGGTGATCGCTGGATGAATACCGCTGACTATTCAACGTGCCAGAAACTGCTGCATTGGGTTTCGGCCGTCATCATCGTGTGGGCGCTATTGTCAGGTTCTGTCGTGGCGATATTCGCCGTGCCGGCCTCGGTCAAAGCGTGGGTGTTTTTTTTCAATGTGTCATTGACCACCCTGTACATCCCGGTGTTTGTCGTGCGGGTTTATTGCTCCTTTACCCACGGCCTGGATTTTTCCGTCAGGCGTTCACCACGGGAATACCTGGCGCTATGGGTGCATAAGGCCATGTATGTGGTGTTGGCAATGGTGCTGGCAACAGGGGTACTGATGATGGATCGCCCGATCAACCTCTTTAACCTGGTCTCCTTCGCACCGTTTCACAGTGACCCGGCCAGCATCGTCTGGTACTCCCGCGTGCATGTGCTGTCCTGCGTGGCCTTGTTGCTGATGCTGGTGATGCACATCGGTGCCGTGGTTATGCACGAGCGCCGGGGCAAGCGGGTGATGGTGCGGATGTCGTTCTAGGGCGCTGCGCCTCAAGCCGAGGCCAGCGGCGGCAATTTCGCCAACTTCAACGCCACCAGCAACGCGCCGAGCAACAGCGCGACGATAAACCCGCCAATCCCGTTCCACCCGGCCAAATGCCAGAAGAACCCCCCCGTGGTGCCGGCGACGCTTGACCCCGCGTAGTAGCAGAACAGGTACAGCGACGACGCTTGCCCCTTGGCTTTCACCGCGCGACGGCCGATCCAGCTGCTGGCCACCGAGTGCGCGCCGAAGAAGCCGAAGGTGAACACCAGCATGCCGGGTATCACCAGCCACAGCGGAGTGAACAGGGTCAGGCCGATGCCGCCAAGCATCCACACGATGGTGGCCCACAGCACACGGCGGCGGCCGAGGCGGTCGGCCAGCGCGCCGATTTTCGCCGAGCTGTAGATGCCCGAGAGGTACACCAGCGACAACAGGCCGACCACGGCCTGGCTCAGGTCATACGGGTCGGCCAGCAGGCGATAGCCGATGTAGTTGAACATCGTCACGAACGCGCCCATCAGCAGGAAGGCTTCGAGGAACAACCACGGTAGGCCCGCGTCCTTGAAGTGCATGACGAAGCCGTCCACCAGGCTGCGCGGCTTGAGGCTGCTGGCGCGGAAGTTGCGCGATTCGGGGAGGATTTTCCAGAACACCGTCGCGGCGATCAGGGCCAGGGCGCCGATGATCAGCACGGCGGTGTGCCAGCTGACGAAGTCGATCAATACGCCGATGATCAGGCGCCCGCTCATGCCGCCGATGGCGTTACCGCCGATGTACAGGCCCATGGCCAGGCCGATGTGCTGCGGGTGGATCTCTTCGCTCAGGTAGGTCATCGCCACGGCGGCCAGGCCACTCAGCGACAGCCCCAGCAGCGCGCGCATCAGCAGAATCCCTTCCCAACTTGGCATCAGGCCGCTGGCGATGGTGGACAGGGCGGCACAGAACAACGCGGCGACCATCACCGGCTTGCGCCCCAGGGTGTCGGAAATCGGCCCGGTGATCAGCAGGCCCAGGGCGAGCATCGCCGTGGACACCGACAGCACCAGGCTGCTTTGCGCCGCGTTGATGGAAAATTCGTGGGACAACGCCGGCATCATCGGCTGCACGCAATACAGCAGGGCAAACGTCGCGAAGCCGCCGCAGAACAGCGCCAGCACGGTCCGCATGAACATCGGTGTGCCTTTTTCGATGTACGTGTCAGTGAGCTGCTCCACCCTCTTATCCAGGGCAGTCGGCGGGACTTCTTGAGCGAATGGAGCGACAGCAGATTTCACGGGGACCTCGGGGAGGAAAAGCCTGCCAGGACCGGCAATGCAAAAAAGAATATAGCTGCCTAATGATTCTTTCCAATATATTATTCGACCTGTTTGATAGCTTTAACGACCTAATGAGGCTGCTATGGAATTACGTCACCTGCGGTACTTCATCGCCGTCGCCGAAGAGCTGCATTTTGGCCGGGCCGCGCAGGTGCTGGGCATCTCGCAACCGCCTCTGAGCCAGCAGATCCAGGCGCTGGAGCACGAGGTGGGCGCGCGTTTGTTCGAGCGGACCAACCGTCGGGTCGAACTGAGCGAAGCCGGGCGCTTGTTCCTGCACGAGGCGCGACTGGTGCTGGCGCAAGTCGATAAGGCCGCGGATGTGGCACGCCGGGCGCAGTTGGGTGAGCTGGGCGAACTGAAGATCGGCTTCACGTCGTCGGCGCCGTTCAATTCGAGCATCCCCCAGGCGATCTTTGCGTTTCGCCAGGCGTTCCCGGCGGTCCACCTGAGTTTGCAGGAAATGAGCAGCACCGAGGTGGCCGAGTCGCTGGTGGATGAGTCGATCCAGGTCGGCTTGATGCGCCCGTTGCCGTTGCCGGACTCGCTGAGTGTGGTGGAGTTGATGCGCGAACCTTTGGTGGCGGTGCTCAACGCCGATCATCCCTTGGTGCAAGGCAGCGAGCGGGGCTTGCACCTGGCGCAGTTGGCCGAGGAGCCGTTCGTGTTTTTCCCGCGCAGCTACGGCAGCGGTCTCTACGCGCAACTGCTCAACCTGGCCCGCGACGCCGGCTTCAGCCCGCGCTTTGCCCAGGAGGCCGGGGAGGCGATGACGATCATCGGGTTGGTCGCGGCGGGGTTGGGCGTGTCGGTGCTGCCGGCGTCCTACCAGCGCATCCGCATCGATGGCGTGGTCTATCGCACCCTGCTCGACCAGGAGGCGGTGACGGCGGTGTGGCTGGTGCAGCGCAAGGGCGCGCAAACGCCGATGGCGCAGGCGTTCGTGGAGTTGTTGACGCGTAAGGCGGCGGTTCGCAGCGCGCTAGGGGTGCGGTGAGTTCAGCTGCGTTTTGTCAGCGCTTGCAGAGCCAGGCAGGACGCGGCGATGACAAGCCCAGCGGTTTGTGAAGAGGGCGCCGAACGGCGCCCTTTGTCGTTTCCGGGGTTACTGCATCCCCGCCGAACGCAACCCCGCCATGATGTCCCGATCCAGCATGCTCACCCAACGGTTGTAGTTGCGATGGATCTTGCCGTCCTTGTAGCCCAGGTCGCGGCTGTCGCGGTAGGTGATGGCGTAGCTGTTGCGGGTGTAGCGGATGTCGATGGCGGCGTAGAACTGATTGCGCACGGTGATCTCAGCCTGCACCAGTTGCGGGCTCAGGCGTTGCACGGTCCATTCGCGTTTTTGCAGGGCGGTGACGATCACCTGTTTGACTTGTTCTTCGCTGACCTGGGCACCCGCCGGCAAGTCGTGCTGGGTGTTGAGCACCGGTTTGCTGGTGCAACCGGCGCCGGTCAGCAGGGCCAGGGTGATCAGGGTGGCGCGTAGCAAGGAAGACATTCCGTTTTCTCCAATCGATGTAAAAAGTCAGGACCAGCGGCGGAAGATCAACGAGGTGTTGACGCCGCCGAAGGCAAAATTGTTGTTCATCACGTAGTCGTGGTGCATCTCGCGAAACTCACCTTGCAGGTAATCCAGCTCGCCGCACTGCGGGTCGACGGAATCCAGGTTGAAGGTGTGTACGTACTGGTCGCGGTTCATCATCTCGATGCTGAACCACGACTCCAGCGCCCCGCACGCACCCAGGGTATGGCCGAGGAAGCTCTTCTGCGAACTAATGGGCATGCGGCTGCCGAACAGGCTGTTGGTGGCCAGGGTTTCGGCGATGTCGCCCTGGTCGGTGGCGGTGCCATGGCCGTTCACGTAGCCGATGACCGAGGGCTCGAGCCCGGCGTCTTCCAGGGCCAGCTCCATGGCGCGGCGCATGGTTTTCTGTTCCGGGCGCGTGGTGTGCTGGCCGTCGGCGTTGCTGCCGAAACCGACAATTTCGGCGTGGATATGCGCGCCACGGGCCAGGGCGTGTTCCAGTTCTTCGAGCACCAGCATGCCGCCGCCTTCGCCGATCACCAGGCCGTCGCGGCCGCTGTCGTAGGGGCGCGGGCTGGTCTGTGGCGCATCGTTCTTCAGGCTGGTGGCGTAGAGCGCGTCAAACACCATGGCTTCGGTGGGGCACAGCTCTTCGGCGCCGCCGGCAAGCATCAGCGGCAGGCGTCCGAACTTGATCGCCTCATAGGCATAGCCGATGCCCTGGCTGCCGCTGGTGCAAGCGCTGGACGTGGGAATCAAGCGCCCGGTGAGGCCAAAGAAGATGCTGATATTCGCCGCCGTGGTGTGGGGCATCATGCGGACATAGGAGTTGGCGTTCAGCCCCTCGGCCACCGAGTTGAGCAGCATGTTGCCGAACGCCTTGATCTCGTCGGTGCTGCCGGTGGACGAGCCGCAGGCCACGCCCATGCGCCCGTCCTTGATCGACTCGTCACCGAGCAAGCCGGCGTCTTTCAGCGCCTGCTCCGCCGCCCACACCGCCAGGCGCGATACGCGGCCCATGCTGCGCAGTTGCTTGCGGGTCCAGTGCGCGGGCACGACGAAGTCGTCGATCGGCCCGGCCAGGCGCGTGTTCAATTCGCTGAAACGGTCCCACTCGTCCATGCGCCGGATGCCGCTGCGGTTGGCGCGAAAGTTGGCGGCGATGGTGTTCCAGTCGCTGCCCAGGGAGGTGATGCCGGCCATGCCGGTTACGACCACGCGCTTCATCAACACAGACCTCCGTTCACGGCCAAGACCTGGCGGGTGATATAGCCGGCTTCGGCCGACATCAGGAAATTCACCGCGCCGGCCACTTCTTCCGGCGTGCCCATGCGCTGCGCCGGGATCATTTTCATCAGCTCTTCGACCGGCACGTTTTCATCGAGCATCGCGGTGTCGATCAGGCCCGGTGCGACGCAGTTGACGGTGATCTTGCGCTTGCCCAGCTCGATGGCCAGGGCCTTGGCCGCGCCGATCAGGCCGGCCTTGGAGGCGCTGTAGTTGACCTGGCCGCGATTGCCGATCAGCCCGGACACCGAGGTGATGCACACGATACGCCCGGCCGCGCGACGACGGATCATCGGCATCATCACCGGGTGCAGCACGTTGTAGAAACCGTCGAGGTTGGTACGCATCACCACGTCCCAGTCGTCTTCCGACAAGGCCGGGAACGCGCCGTCGCGGGTCAGGCCGGCGTTGAGCACCACGCCGTAATACGCGCCGTGTCGTTCCACGTCGGCTTCGAGGATTGCCTTGCACTCGGCCCGCTCGGAAACGTCGAATTGCAGCACCCGCGCCTTGCGGCCCAGGGCTTCGATCTCGACCTGCACCGCGTCGGCTTCTGCTCGACCGCTGCGGCAATGCAACACGATGTCGTGCCCGGCCTGCGCCAGGCGCAGGGCAATGGCGCGGCCGATGCCACGGCTGGAGCCGGTGACCAGTACGGATTCAGTCATGGCGTTTCGTCCTTCGATTCATCTAAATAGGTGGCCGCCTGGGGCGGTCGAAATACGTTCAAGCGGGCGCTGGCGTGGATACCGTCGCCGGTCAGGTGGCATTCGAACACACCCATGCCGTTGTCGTCTTCCAGGGAGCGCAGGCCGTGGATGGTCAACTCGGCACCGGCCGGGAAGTGCTCCACGTTGCACTCGAACTTACGCGTGCCCAACAGGAAGCCCAGCTCCACCGCCTGGCCGTTCTGGCGCGCGCGGCAACCGGCATAGGCGGCGACGCTTTGCGCCATCAGCTCGATGCCGACCCAGGCCGGCAGGCTGCCGTCGGGGCGGTTGAACAAGCCACCGGGCTTGACGGTGAGGCGGGTGTGAATCTGCTCTTCGTCGAACGACAGCACCTGGTCGATCAGGATCATGTCGCCCGCGTGGGGCAGCAGTGCGGCGAGTGGCCAATCGATCATGGGGCCTCTGCGATAATCAGGCTGACATTATTGCCGCCGAAGGCAAACGAGTTGCTCATCAGGCAGCGTTTTTTCAAGGCGTCACCACGGCGTGCCCACTGCAAGGCGGGCAGCGCCGGGTCGGCCTGGCCGTCCCATACGTGGGGCGGCAGCCGGCCGTGGGCCAGGCTCAGCCAGCAGAACGCCGCTTCCAGCGCGCCGGCCGCGCCCAGGGTGTGGCCGCTCATCGGTTTGGTCGATGAACAGGCCACGCCGTCGGGGAACAGGTTGGCGACGGCCAGGCTTTCCATGGCGTCGTTGTGTTGGGTGGCGGTGCCGTGCAGGTTCAGGTAGCCGATCTGCTCCGGCTTCAAGCGCGCGCTGGCCAGGGCCTTGCGCATCGCCAGCAACGCGCCTTTGCCAGTGGGCTCCGGCGCGGAAATATGGTGTGCATCGCAACTCGCGCCACTGCCCAGCAGCGCGATGGGGGCGGGCTCGCGAGTCATCAAAAACAACACCGCCGCTTCGCCGATGTTGATGCCGTTGCGGTTCACCGAAAACGGGTTGCAACGCTCGCTCGAGACCGCCTCCAGCGCGGTAAAGCCGTTAAGCGTCAGCTTGCACAGGCTGTCGACGCCGCCGCAGATCACCGCATCGCACAGGCCCAGCTCCAGCAGGCGCCGGGCACTCATCAACGCGCGGGCACTGGAGGTGCAGGCGGTGGAAATCACATAGGCCGGGCCGCTCAGTTGCAGCCAGTCGGCGAGGAAGTTCGCCGGGGCGCTGAGTTCCTGTTGCTGGTAGTCGTAGTCGTCGGGGAAGCGGTGATCGCTCAGGTAACGGGCAATGCCGCGACTGGCTTCGTCGATGCCCGAGGTGCTGGTGCCGAGCACAATGCCGACCCGCGCCGCGCCGTAGCGTTGGATCGCCTGGCGGATCTCGCCGTCGATCTGCAACGCGGCTTCGAGCAGCAACTGGTTATTGCGGCTGCTTTGCTGGCCCAGCTCGGGCGGGATGGTCGCCAGTGCGCCCGGTACGCCGGCAACCGGCAACACCCGCTCCGGCACCCAGCCGCTTTCGGCGCGCATGCCGGAGCAGTCGCCGGCAAACAGGCTGCGGCTGACGTCGGCCTGGCCGCGCCCGAGAGCGCAGATCACGCCGAGGGCATTCAGATACGCGGTCATCGCGCCATTCCCAGCGGGGTGATGCGATAGCTCAGCGGTTGCCCGCGCATGTTCACGCTGAACACCTCGGATGACTGATAGACGATTTGCCAATGGCCCGGCAGGGTGCGTGTCAGGTCCATCGCTTGGGCGTTCGGGTACAGCGCGCGGAGGTCATCCGCCGAAGTCAGTGCAAACAGCAACGCGGCGAACAGCTCGCGCGCCTGGGGATTGGGCGGCAGCAACCCGTCGGCCTGCCACTGGCCGTCGATCAGCTTCTGCCGGGCCTGGGGGATGCCCAGCGGGTCCATCATCGACCAGCGGATCGCGTTGCCTTCGTGCTGGATCACCAGCAACCAGTCCTGGCTCTGGCCGTCCGCCAGACGCTGCACATGCAGTTGCATCGGCAAGGCCAGGGCCGGGTTTTTTGCCGGCAAGGGCGGTTGGCTGGCGCAGGCGCTCAGCAGCAACAGGCAGCCGATCAGCAGCGCACGCATCATGGTGCCGCGCTCGCCAGGGGTTTGCGTGCCACGCAGTTGACCAGGGTTTCTTCGCGCTGGCCCACCGGCGGTGCCTTGCGCAGGCCCCAGCGTTCCAGCAGGCCGAAATCGCTGGCCCGGCTCCACCACAAGTATGGGTAGGAGACGTTCTGCGCGCCGAATTCAAAGCCCTGCTCGTGCAGCATCTGCAGGTACTCTTCGGCGCTTTTCTGCACCTGCATGGGGTGGCGGAACAGCCAGCGAATCACCCAGGTGTCGATATAGGCTTCGGTGGACTCGGCAAACAGCAGATAGCCGCCGGGCTTGAGTACCCGGTAGAACTCTTTCAATGCACGGTGCTGCTCAACCAGATGATGGAAGGTCTGGTGGCAGAACAGGATATCGACGCTGGCGTCGGCGACGTCGAGGGTGGCGCAGTCGCTGCCGATCAGCTCGACGTCCAGCCCTTGGTGCGCGGCTTCCGCCTTGCTCAGCTCAAGGCTGTGCGGGTCGGCGTCCAGCCCGATCAGGCGGGACGGCGCAAACACTTGCTGCAACAGCTTGAAGGATTTGCCCTGGCCGCAGCCGGCGTCCAGCAGTACCGGCGCCACCGGCAACGGTTCGCTGAACAGGCTGCGCAGGTCGTTGATCGCCACGCGCAACACATGGTGCTGCCAGGTGTGGCTGCGCAGGAACCAGAAGCCGAACTTGGTTTCTTCGACGTAGTTCTTACTCAAGTACTGACTGCTCACACGGCATCCCCTGCACAAATTTCCGACAACATCCGCAACCGCCGCTTGGGCTCGCTGACAAACGGGTTGCGCTCGTCCCAGGCGTAGCCGGCGAGGATCGAACTGATCATCCGGCGAATCTCCGGCGAGCTGCCGGCGTGAAAAATAACATCCTGGAACGTCCCGGCGTACCAGCCTTCGACGTAGCAGCGGAAGGTATCGACGCCGCGCTTCAACGGCTCGGCAAACTCGCGCTGCCAGTCCACGGTTTCGCCGTTGAGCTGACGATGCAGCACGCTCGCGGCCATGCTCGCCGAGCGCATGGCGATGGTCACGCCGGAGGAGAACACCGGGTCGAGGAATTCTGCCGCATTGCCCAGCAGCGCAAAGCCCGGGCCGTGCAAGGTTTTGACGTTGGCCGAGTAGCCGCCGATGGTACGCGCGGGGGTGTCCCACACGGCGTTCTGCAGCACGCTGCTGAGGCTTGGGGTTTCGTCGATGAACCCGCGCAGGCACGCGTCCAGGTCGTTGTCGCGGCCGGCGAAATGTTCCTTGGCCGCCACTACGCCCACGGAGCAGCGGCCGTTGCTGAACGGGATGGTCCAGAACCAGATGTCGCGCTGGGTCGGGTGGGTCGTCACGAGGATCTTGGTGCGGTCGAAGCCTGGGTGTTCGATGCGGTCCTCGACATGGCTGAACACCGCCTGGCGCAACGGGAAATCCGACGGCGCTTCCAGGTCCAGCAGGCGCGGCAGGACGCGGCCGTAGCCGCTGGCGTCGAGCACGAACTTGGCTTTGATGTGGTACTCGCTGCCGTTCTCCCGGCGCACATGCAGGTAGTGGGTTTCACCGCTGAAATCCACGCCGACGATGGTTTCGCCGTAACGGATGTCGACGCCTTGCAGCGCCGCCTGATCGGCCAGCAACTTGTCGAACTCGCCGCGCTGCACCTGGAAGGTGGTCGGTTTGCCGTGGCTGAACGTATCGCCGAAATCAAACGCACTGTAGCGCTCGCCCCAGGCGAATGCGGCACCGGTTTTCACCTGGAAACCCGCCGCCTGCACGGCGTCGAGCATGCCGGCCTCTTCGATAAAGTCGATGCAGTGCGACAGCAGGCTTTCACCGATCGAAAAGCGTGGGAAATGCTGGCGCTCGATAATCAATACATCATGCCCTTTACGCTTTAACAGCGCGGCAGCGATGGCACCGGACGGGCCGGCACCGATCACCACCACCTGGCGACGTTCCATTTCAACTATGGGCACGAGGGCTCCTTGCCGCTTTGGCGATAATCACATTCATGAGGCGTGCTTCTGTCGGCCGGCCCAGGGCGCCAGCATAAAGCTGAAGGCCAGGCCCAGGCTGACCGACAGGCCGAAATTACTCACCGCGGGTGTACTCGACAGCGCCAGCAGGCCGAACGACAACCAGGTCGTCAGTGCCGCCAGCAGTGTTCCTAATAAGCTGACCGCAGGCCCGCCGATCTGTTCACGCATCAGGATCGCGTAGTCGACGCTGATGGCGGTGACCAGCAGCAGGCCGAACAGGCTGAACAGCGTCAGCGGCTGGCCCAGCCAACCGAGGCTGGCCAGGCTGCACAGCGCGGCCAGCAACGGCAGGGCGACGATGCGCAGCGCGCCACCAAAGCCGAAGGGCACGATCAGCAACAGCACGATCAGCCCGCACGACATCAACTTCAATTCAGCCGCGCTGATCTGCGTGGCGGCGAACACCCGGTTCAACTCCCCCAGGCGATCCACCAGTTGCACCCCCGGCAAATCCACGGCCTGCACCTGCAGCAGCGCCGGGTCGCTCAAGCCTTGCAGGCTGATCATGGCTGCCACACCGCCGTCGACCGGGCCCAGCCACAGCGTGCGCCAGGGTTCGGCCAGCGGCCCGAGCAGTGCAGCGTCGATGTCTTGGGTAGGCAGCGCTTGCAGTTGAGCGACTTCAGCTTGCAGCGCGCCGACGGGCACGCCGAGGTCCAGCAGCGGTTGCCAGTGCGCGGGAAGTGCATTCAGCGCCCCGCGCAGTTGTTGTTGCTCGGCGGGCAGGTTGACCAGCTGGTTCAGCGCCAGATAACCCTGGAGCTTGTCCATATTCACCAACTGTTCCAGGCGCTGGCCCAGGGCGGCCTGGCGCTCCAGCAACTGCTGCTGATTGTCGGCGCGCACCAGGAAGAACTGGCTGGTGGGTTGGAACCCGGTGATCCGCGCCACCGCCTGGGCTTCCTGCAGTAATTGTGGCGGGGCGCCGATCCACTGGCGCAGATCGTTTTTACTGTTCAACTGCCACAAGCCGCCGGCGCAAAACAGCAGCACCCACACCAGCAGCACCGCGCTCGGCACGCGCTTGATCAACCCGGAACGCATCAGCCACAGGCGCTCGGCGATGTGCAACGGCCATTGCGCCGGGCGCAGGTCGACACCCTGGAGCAGCGCCGGCAACAGGCACACGGCCGACAGGTACGCACCGACCAGGCCGGCAGCGGAGAATACGGCGATCTGGGTCAGCGCCGGGAACGGCGTCCAGGCCAGCGCCAGGTAACCGATGCAACTGGTCGCCAGGCTCAGGCTCAGGCCCGGCAGGGTCAGGCGCAACGCCGGCCAACTGCGCCACGGCTGCAGGCTCCAGCTTTTCGACAAATAGTGCAGCGGGTAGTCCACTGCCACGCCGATCAGGCTGGAGCCGAGCACCAGCGTCATCACATGCATATGCCCGAACAGCGCCACACAGGCCACCGCGCCGAACAGCATGCCCACCAGCACCGGCACGAAGGCCAGCAGCACGCGCCAGCGGCGGAACGCCAGGAGCAACAGCAGCAGAATGCCGAGGGTGGCGCCGCCGCCGACCCAGGTGATTTCGCGGCTGGCTTGCTGTTGCCCGCTGGCAGCGTAGAGCAAACCGCTGGCCGCGAGCAGTTGCGCGCCGTGCTCGGTGGCTTGGGCGCGACTGGCCTGGAGCAGGTCCGCGACCTGCAGCGGCAGTTTCATATCGAAGGCATTGCCGGTGGTGCGCGCACGCAACAGCACCCAGCTCTTGCCGTCGGCATCGGCGATCAATGCGCCGCTGCCGATATCCAATTGCACCGCGCCGCTCTGCGGCTGGCTGTTCTGAATGCGTCCGGTCAGGCCCAGCCAGTCGTCCTGGCTCGGCACCAGGCTGAACCCGGTGAACGGGTCGAACAACGCTTGCACGCGCTGCTGGATGAAGGCGTCGGGGTGGTCGATCAGTTGCTCGCGGTCCTTGGCCGCGAGCATCGACAAGCGCCCGCGCAACAATTGCGCGCGCAGTGCTGGCAGGTCGGCTTGCAGGTTCCATTGGACCTTTTCAAACAGGCCGCTGGCTTGCCAGCGCGCGCCCAGTTGCTCGGCCACGTTGACCGCCTGCTGGCGGTCGGCGTGCCCCACGAGGACCAGGATTTCGCGGTTCAACGGTTCCTGCATGCGCTGTTCGGCTTGCAGTTCGAGGGCGTCCGGCGTGTTGCCCGGCACCAGTTCCATCAGGTTGGCCGACAACGGCGCGCCATGGCGCCATTGCCAGCCGGCCAGGGCCAGCACGGCCACCAGCAGGGTCAGGAACAGGCGCGGCATTAAACGCTCACTGGGCAAAGTCGTGTTGCTCCGCATCGCTCAGGGGAAGGTCGGCGCTGCTGTCCTGCATGCGCAGCACAGTGCTGTCGCCCTGGGTTTCCAGCAGTTCGATGCTGTGGACCAGCGTGCCGCCGTCGATATTGATCTGCTTGAACACTTGCTTGAGCAGCAGCGAGCGCGGGGTCAGCGTCAACTGCCACTGCTCGGCTTCACCCTGCAGTTGCAGGTCGAAGTCACGCTGCAAGCCGCTGCTGTCGCCCTGCAGCACGGCGAGGAACAGGCGGTTCTGCTCGGCCCCGGCGCTCTTGTTCGGCAGCGTCTGCCAGCCGTTGGCGTCACGCCGCGCAATGCCTTGGGTACTGATGCGGTAATCCTGTTGCAGCGGGGTTTTGAGCAGCCACAGCAGGCCGTGGTCTTTGGCCAGGACGAAGGTGCCTTTGCTGACCAAGGGCTGCGGCAGGGCGCGCAGGTGTTTTTCCTGGATGAAGCTGCCGTGGATCACGCTGGGTTTGGCCAACTGATCGCTCAGTTGCTGTAAGTCGAACCCATGGGCCGCCGCCGAAAAACCAAACAACGCGAACACTGTAGGAGCGAGCTTGCTCGCGAAAAACCTGAGGGCGCCGCGGGGTGTCAGGTGGTCAGCGTTATCGTTGACGATCTTCGCGAGCAAGCTCGCTCCTACAGGGGTCAGCATTTCAGGGCCCTTTCGACCGCGTCGATGAAGACGGTAGGGGACGCCAGTTGCATCTCGCGGCTGGCGATTTGTACCGCTACTTGTACCGTGCTGGCACGGGTCAGGCGTTCGCCGCTGGTGCGGTCGGTGATCAGGTAGTTGACCTTCAAACGGTTCTCCCACTCCACCAGGCTGGCGCGCACGTTGAGCGTCTGGCCGAAGGTGGCGCCGCGCACATAGCGCAGTTGCATGTCGATCACCGGCCAGGCGTAGCCCGACTCGAGCATCGCCGCGTAGTTATGGCCGATCTTGTCGAGCAGGGCGCAGCGGGCGATTTCCAGGTACTTCACGTAGTGCCCGTGCCAGACCACGTTCATGGTGTCGATGTCGAAAAACGGCACGAGGATTTCAGTGTCGCAATGCAACACGCCCGGGCTACGCATGCAGCCTCCAGTGTTGCTCGGCGATGCGTTTGAGGCACAGGCGCAGCTCGCCTTCGAGGGCGCGGTCTTCGATCACCGGCGGGAAGTCCTTGGCCAGTTCGCTGTGCATCGCTGCCAACGCCGGCGGCAACGGGCGCGCCTCGGCGGCCTGGGCGCGCAGCCACACGCCCTGGTTGGCGGCGAGCAGGGTGGCGGCGGCGACCTGTTCGGTCAGCTCCAGCACACGGATCGCATCGCGGGCGGCGATGGTGCCCATGCTCACTTTGTCCTGGTTGTGGCACTCGGTGGAGCGTGAAAACACGCTGGCCGGCATGGTGTTCTTCAGCGCTTCGGCGGTCCAGGCGCTGGTGCCGATCTGCACTGCCTTGAAGCCGTGGTTGATCATCGCGCGGTCGGCCGGGGCGCCGGACAGGTTGCTCGGCAGGCCGTGGTTGTAACGCACGTCCACCAGCAGGGCGAGCTGGCGGTCGAGCAGGTCGGCGACGTTGGCCACCAGGGTCTTGAGGCTGTCCATGGCGAAGGCGATGTGCCCGCCGTAGAAGTGCCCGCCGTGCAGCACGCGCTCTGCTTCGGCGTCGATGATCGGGTTGTCGTTGGCGCTGTTGAGTTCGATCTCGATGAACGAGCGCAGCCAGTTCAGGCTGTCGGCCAGCACGCCGAGAACATGGGGCGCGCAACGCAGCGAGTAGCGGTCCTGCAAACGGTGCAGCGGCGCAGTCGGCGCATCGATGGCCAGGTCTTGGCGCAACCACGCGGCGACTTGCATCTGCCCCGGGTGCGGTTTGGCGGCGAACAGGCGCTCGTCGAAGTGTTCCGGGTTGCCTTGCAGCGCCACCACGTTCAGCGCGGTGATGCGCGTGGCCAATTGCAGCAGGTAATCGGCGCGGGCGAAGGCCAGGCAGGCGAGGCCGGTCATCACGGCGGTGCCGTTCATCAGTGCGAGGGCTTCCTTGGGCCGCAGGACCAGCGGCTCCCAGCCCAGTTCGCGGTGGACGTCGATGGCCTGGCGGCGTTCGCCGCGGAACAGCACGTCGCGTTCGCCGGAGAGCGTCGCGGCCACGTAGGACAGCGGCGTCAGGTCGCCGCTGGCGCCCACTGAGCCTTCTTCCGGGATCAGCGGCAGCACGTCGTGTTCGAGGAACGCGTGCAGGCGTTCGAGCAGTTCCACGCGCACCCCGGACACGCCGTGGCACAGCGACTGCAAACGCGCCGCGAGCACGGCGCGGGTGGCTTGCGCGTCGAGCAACTTGCCCAGGCCGCAACCGTGGAAGGTGTACAGGTGTCGCGGCAGGGCTTCGACGTGCTGTAACGGCACCGCCACCACGCACGAGTCGCCATAGCCGGTGGTCACGCCGTAGATCACGCCTTCCTTGTCCAGCAGCGAGTCGAGGAACTGCGCGCCCTTGGCGATGCGCTGGCGATACGCGGCATCATCCTGCAAGTGCGTGGGCGCCTGACGATTGGCCAGGGCCAATACGTCTTCAATGCGCAAAGCGCGTTCGCCAAACGTTACTGGCTCAAGATGCGTCGTCATCGGTCTTCCAGAAAGGGTAAAAGTTGAACCATTGTTGGGGCGCTTCCAGGCAGAACTGGCCCAGGCGTGCGGCGTAGCGTGCGGTCCACAGGGCGATGACCTGCTCGCGGGTGCTGCGTTTCCATTCGATCAGTTGGGCAAACGGTTCGATGCTCAGGCGATAGCGGCCCTGGTGCTTGAGGCACATCAGCAGGTTGACCGGGCATTTCAGCAGGCCGGCCAGCAGCCACGGGCCCTGGGGGAAGGCGGCGTCATGGCCGAGGAACTCCACGCGCACCGTGCGCCCGCCGTGCAGTGGCACGCGGTCGCCGGCAATCGCCAGCCATTCGCCGTCGTCCAGGCGCTGGCTGAGCAGCAGCATGGTGGCCGGGTCCAGCTCGCTGACCTGGATCAGGCGCAAATGGGTCGCGCCGGCTTCGCCCAGCAGGCGGTTGAAGCGTTCGGCGTGCTTGGTGTGGACCAGCACGTTCATGGTGACTTTTTCGCCGATCTCCGCGAGCGCGCGGCACACTTCGAGGTTGCCCAGGTGCGCGCCCACCAGCATCTGCCCGCGCTCGCCGCGCAGTTGGCCGCGCAATTGCGCCGGGTCGTGGATTTCGATCTGCTCGATGCGCAGCTTGCCGTTCCACACGTCGAGCTTGTCCAGCAGCGCATCGGCAAATGCCATGAACTGGCCGAAGACTTTGCGCAGGGTCGGGCGCAGCTCATCGCGGCCGCTCCATTGCGCCAGACGCTGCTGGTATTGCCAGGTGCTCTGGCGCGCGGTGCGGCCGAACAGGAAGAAGTACAGCACGATGCCGTACAGCAGCGGGCTCAACAGCCGGCGCCCGAGCAGCCTGGCGGCGACTGCGGTGAGTTTCATCAGCCAGAAACTGCCACGCTCTTCGCGGTCGGCCCAGTGTTTGCTGCTGTCGCTCATGCCTGCCACCGTCGCCACAGAATCATCGGTGCGCGCACCAACATGCCGAAGAACAGCCGGGTGTGCATGGCCGAGATACGCACGTTGTCGCGGAACAGGCGGAAGTGCGACAGGCCGTCGGCGGGGTAATGCACCTTCGTCGGCAGCCAGCGCATCGGCTGGTTGCGCCAGGCCAGGCGCACCAGGATGTCCGAGTCGAAATCCATGTGGGTGCCGATGTAGGCCGAGTCCATCAGGGCCAGGGTCGGCCCCAGCGGGTACACGCGAAAGCCGCACATCGAATCGCGAATCTGCAGCGACAGGGTGTTGATCCACACCCACACGTGGGTCAGGTAGCGTGCGTACAGGCGGCCCTTGGGCACGCTGTCGTCGTATTCGGGGTAGCCGCAGATCACCGCCGTGGGGTGTCGGCGCGAGGTGTCGATGAAGCTCTCGACTTCGCGCAGGTCATGTTGGCCGTCGGCGTCCACTTGCAGGGCATGGGTGAAGCCCAGGCGCGCCGCTTCGCGAAAGCCGGCCATCACCGCGCTGCCCTTGCCTTGGTTGTTCGGCAGGGTGAGCAGGCTGACGTTGTCGAGGGTCGCCAATTGCGCCAGCACCGCCGCGCACGCCGGGCTGCTGCCATCGTCCACCAACAGGCATGGCAGGCCGCTGTCGAGCAGGCTGTGGACCACGGTCGGCACGGCGGTTTCATGGTTGTAGACCGGGATCAGGGCGCAGGGGTTATGCATGCGCAGGCTCCAGTTGAATCCGGCCACTGGAGCAGGCTGCGACGCCGTTGCGGTAGGCGAAATACAACTTGCTGCGTTGCGGGTCGAAGCGCAGGTGCAGTTCGACGTGGTCGCCGGGGCGCACCAGTTGCTGGAACTTGAGCACTTCCATGCCGGCAAAGGTCGCTGGCAGGTCGAGCAGTTGCTGGCCGAGGTTGAACGCCCACTCGACCTGCACCACGCCCGGCAGCACCGGCGTCACCGGGAAGTGACCGCTGAAGTAGGCCAGGTCCGGCGGGATGCTCAGTTGCAAGGTCCATTCGCCATCGGCTTCGACTTGCTCCAGCACCTCCGGGGCTTTCGGCCGGGGCGCCAGCAGCAGCGCTTCGATCTCGGCCTGGGGCAGCTTGCCTTGGCTGTTCAGCGGCAACTGTCGCAGTAAACGCCAGCGACGCGGCAAGGCCAGGGCTTCGCAGTGCTGGCTCAGGTGTTGGCGCAGGGTTTGCGTGACGGTACGCCGGCCCTGGTTGCGCAGGGCATGCAGGCCGTCGGCGCTCAGCACCACGAGAGCGCCGAGGCTGGCGCGGTTTTCCTGGACCACTCCCAGGCGCGTTTCGGCGACCCAGGGGTGCGCCATCAGGGCCTGTTCGAGCATGGGCAGGGAGATACGTTTTTCTTCCAGTTTGACGATGCGATCCAGGCGCCCGAGCAGTTCGAAGCGGCCGTCGGCATGCAGGCGGGCGGCGTCGGCGGTCTGTTCGATATGCCCGGCGGGCAGGTACGGCGAGGCAATGCGCAGGGCACCGTCGGCGTCCTGGCTCAGTTCTACCCCGGCGAACGGCTGCCACGGCTGCGCGCCTTGGCGCCAGGCAATGCCGCCGGTTTCCGAGCTGCCGAGGATTTCCGTCGGCCATTGTTGCAAGCGTTCGTACAGGCTGGCGGCCGCGTCGATGGGCAGGGCGCCGCCGGAGGAGAACACCCGCGACACTCGGCTCAGGGCCGGCCAGTCGAGGTTGTCACCCATCCGCTTGAGCAGCGCCGGGCTGGCAACCCAGGCGAACCGTGGGTGCTCGCGGCTGGCGCGCTGCAAGTCCTCCGGGAAGGCCAGCTGGCGGCGCACGAAGCTGCGGCCGGCGCACAACGGCCACAGCACGCGGAACAACAAGCCGTAGATGTGTTGGGTGGCGACGCTGCCGATGATGCAGGCGTCGTTGAGGTCCGCGCCCCACAGCGTTTCCAGGGCCTGCACCTCGTTGGCCAGCTGGCGCAGGGTCTTGTCGATGCGCTTGGGTTCGCCGCTGGAGCCGGAGGTACACAGGCTCAATTGGCACGCATCCAGGTCGAGGGCTGCAGGGCTCAACGGCGCCTGATACAACGCGTCCAGGTCCGCGGCGTCGGTCAGCCAGGTGTCGACGGCGTCGGCCCAGCGTTGGCGAGTCTGCGGTTGCAGGTCGGCGGGCAGCAACACGCCGACCCCGGCGCGCCAGGCCCCCAGCAGGGCGATCGCCAGCAGGCCGGCGTCTTCCAGATGCACCGCCACGCGCTGGATACCGCGCGCGTGCAGGCCTGCCGCCAGGCGCAGAGATTGCTCCCACAGCTGGGCGTGATTCATCGCAGGCTCGGTGGTGACCAAGCGCTGTTCCAACGGCTCAAGCAGCAGGTGCTCAAGTTTCAACCCATTCATACGCGGCCTCGAACCCTTTGTCGTACCAGCCATTCCACGGCAAACAACAGCCCCATCAGCCCGTAGGCGATCAGGCCGTTGTACAACGTCCACCAGCTCAGCGGCGCCCACAGGGTGAGGGCGGCGGCCAGCAGGCCATTACACAGAAAAAACACGCTCCACACCACGGTGACCTGGCGCGTATACACAATGGCTTTCGGCGGCAGTTGCGGGTCGGTCATGCGTGCCAGGCGCTCAACCATCGGCGGGCCGTATTTCAGGCTCAGGCCGAACAGCGCCAACATGAACGCGCTGACCAGGCTCGGGTACCAGCGCAGCAGGTGCGGGTTGTCGAACCAGGCCAGGGCCAAGCAGAACAGGATGATCGCCACCGCCATCCAGCGGCTGCCGGGGCGCCGCGCACCCGTGAGCGCGCGCAGCAACCACAGGCTGCCGAGCAGCAGGCCGAATTGCCACGGTGCAAAGTGCTCGGTGCCGTAATACACCGCGAAAGGGTACAGCAACCCCGCCAGCAACAGGCCAAGGCCGATCAGCCGGCTCATGCGGCCGGTTGGACCAGACGGTACACCGCCTCAACCACGTCGTTCACGGTACGCACAGCCTTGAACTCTTCGGCGGCGATTTTTTTGCCGGTCTGGCGTTTGATGTGGTCGATCAGGTCCACGGCGTCGATGCTGTCGATTTCCAGGTCCTGGTACAGGTTGGCTTCGAGGGTGATGCGTTCAGGTTCCAGTTCAAACAGTTCCACCAAGGCAGCGCGCAGGGTGTTGAAAATATCGTCACGAGTTTGCATGGTACGGTCTCAAGCTGCCTGTTTGGCCGTGACGAACGCCGCAAGGCTGGCCACGTTGGTGAAGTGATTGCGGGTGTCCTTGGCGTCGGCATCGATCTTGATGCCGTACTTTTTCTGGATCGCCAGGCCCAGTTCCAGGGCGTCGACTGAGTCCAGGCCGAGGCCTTCGCCAAACAGGGTTTGGTCGCTGTTGATGTCGTCGACGCTGATGTCTTCCAGGCCCAGGGCCTCGATGATCAGCGTCTTTATGTCGTGCTCAAGGCTGTTTGAGTTGCTCATCTTCGGCGAGCTCCTTAATAAAATAGTGATGCAGGTAATCGTTGAGCTTGCGTGAGGCCTGGGGCGCGGGGCCGAGTGCGGCGAACGCTTGTGGTTCTATATCGGCACCCACCCGTAAACTGAAGTGAAAGCGGCGTTTGGGAATGCGATACCAGGGTTCGGCCTTGGTCAGGGTGGTCGGGCTGACCTTGATTACCACGGGGGTGATGATTGTCGCACCACGCAACGCAATCGCGGCGCCGCCGCGATGAAAGGCAGGCGCCGCGCCGGGTGTGGTGCGGGTGCCTTCTGGAAAGATGATCAGGGTCTGACCTTCGCGCAGCGCATCGGCGGCGGCGTCGAGCATGTCCGCGCTGCCGTCATTGCTGATGTAGCCGGCATCGCGCACCGGCCCACGGGTGAACGGGTTTTGAAACAGGCTCTGCTTGACTACGCAGTTGGTCTGGCGCATCAGGCCGATCAGGAACACCACGTCGATCAGTGACGGGTGGTTGGCGACGATCATCTGGCCGGGGCGCCCGAGTTTGTCGGCACCGTCGACGCTGAACGTGAGAATGCCCAGGCGCTGCATCCACCGAATGAACAACCAGAACAGGCGACTGATGGTATGCCGCGCGCGCCGTTGGTGCTGCTTGGCAGTCCCCGGCAGGCAATTGAGCAACGGAAACACCAGTAAGCGCAGGCACAGCCCGCCGACGCCAAACAGCGCGAAGCTGGCGGCGGTGGCGAACAGGCGCCAGTAGTAGGCGTCCCGTGGCTTGTCGTTCAGGGCTTGCGTTGCCAGTTCCATACGCGGTTCTTCCAGGCGTGTTGGCAGGCGCCCTGTTCGGTCAACAGGGTGCGTAGCAGGTTCAGGGCATGAGGCCACTGGGTGTGAGTGTGTTGGACAGTGCCGGTGCGCAGTTCCAGTTGCCACTCGTCGCCCGGCGTCAGTAACAGGCCGAGGGCGTAGGGGAAGGGCACGTCGTGGATCCAGTTGGCGTAGGCCTCGGGTGGCTGTTCCTCGCTGATCACCAGCAATACCGCCGGGGCGCCTTCGTTGAGCAGGGCCGCCGCTTCGAGCATGCCGTGTTCCAGGCCATCGCCGGCGGCGGCGAGGGCGGTCATTTCGCTGGTTTCATTGCGCAGGATCGACCACAGGCCAATCACCGCGTTATGCACCGACAGGCTGAACTGGGTCGGCGACAGCGGCTGGTCGTTGGCCAGGTCGCTGAGGATGTCGAGGGTGCGCGGGGTTTCGCCGTGGCGGGAAACGAACACCAGCGGCAGGTCTTGCAGGCCCTCGGCCAGCGGCCAGCCCACGCTGAAAGCCATGCGCGCCAGACGGCTCAGGCGGCGGCGCTGCATGGCCGGTAAAAACGAGACGTCGGGGGAGGCTTCGCTGGCGGGTAGCAACACTGGCGCCTGGCACCAGGCGCGCCAGTCGTCCGCACTTTCGAGGCCCGGAGCCCAGGCGCGCCATTGGCTGATATTGAAATTGATCACTGAGAAGATATCCCGCCCCTGCGGGCTTCCATGCGCGGCCACTGGCCCCGAATACCGGGACAGGGAGCAGCAGCCGAGTGGCGCGCATTATCCCGGTGCTGTGGGGTTCTAGCAAACTTTGGTAAATATTTGTTCACGGCCGATTACAATTTGCTGGGGAAGATTTACAGATTGTCCTTCACTGAGAACCGAGCTGGATTGTCGGACTGTTCCTTTTCATTTGTACGTTAGATGCTAGCCCGGACCATTAATGCAGCAGTGCATGGATGAACGAGGTAGCTAACCGGCGCTTTTGCCCTCTACACTCGGGCATTCATTGGTACACGGAGGTTTTTCCATGCGGCGCGTGGTGTTCAATCAAAAAGGCGGGGTTGGCAAGTCCAGCATCGCCTGCAACCTGGCGGCGGTCAGCGCCAGTGAAGGTTATCGAACCCTGTTGGTGGACCTCGATGCACAAGCCAACTCTACTCAGTACCTCACCGGGCTGACCGGCGACGATATACCGATGGGTATTGCCGAGTTCTTCAAGCAAACCCTGTCTTCCGGGCCGTTCGCCAAGAAAAACCGGGTGGATATCTACGAAACGCCCTTCGACAACCTGCACGTGATCACCGCCACCGCTGAGCTGGCGGACTTGCAGCCCAAGCTCGAAGCCAAGCACAAGATCAACAAGCTGCGAAAGCTGCTGGATGAACTGAGCGAAGACTACGACCGGATTTACCTGGATACCCCGCCAGCGTTGAATTTTTATGCGGTTTCGGCGCTGATTGCTGCTGATCGTGTGTTGATCCCCTTCGATTGCGACAGTTTCTCGCGCCAGGCGCTGTATGGCCTGCTGGCGGAAATCGAAGAATTGAAGGAAGACCACAACGAAGGCCTGGAAGTCGAAGGCATCGTGGTCAACCAGTTCCAGGCGCGGGCGAGCTTGCCGCAGCAGATGCTCGATGAGTTGATTGCCGAAGGCTTGCCGGTGCTGCCGGTGTATCTGGCGAGTTCGGTACGCATGCGTGAGTCGCACCAGCAGAACAAGCCGCTGATCCACCTGGACCCACGGCACAAGCTGACGCAGCAGTTTGTGGAGTTGCATAACCTGCTGGAAAACGCCTGACCTAAAGCACTACACAAAACCGATGTGGGAAGGGACTTGCTCCCGATGGCGGTGGGTCAGGCGCAACATAAGCTGATTGATACACCGTCATCGGGAGCGAGCTCCCTCCCACACTAGACCCCTTGGCTGCGCAACCAGCTCATCAACTGCGGCAACGGAAACGCCCCACTCTGACGCGCCACTTCGCGGCCGTTCTTGAACAGAATCAAACTGGGAATCGAGCGAATCCCCAACTGCGCCGACAACTGCTGATTGGCCTCGCTGTCGAGCTTGGCCAGCCGGCACTTGCCTTCCAGCTGCGCGGCGGCCTGTTCGAAGATGGGCGCGAACGACTTACACGGCCCGCACCAATCGGCCCACACATCCACCAGCAACGGCAGGTCGCCCTTGATCTGGCTGGTGTAGTCGCCCTGTTTCAGTTCAAAAGGTTTGTTCAGCAGCACCGGCTGCTTGCAGCGCCCGCACTTCGGCGCATCGCCCAGGCGTTCGCCGGGGATGCGATTGAGGCCGTTGCAGTGCGGGCAGGGAATGACGAGAGGGTTGGACATGGTGGCGCTCCTTTGAGACTGGCCAATAGATCCTATTTGGAGTCAGGTCTGGGGTTTATCAAGGCGTGGGAGCGGTGACTCATCCGTTCACAGTTTCTGCCATGTCGATGTGAAGCCGCTTATCTAGGCTGTTGGAGCGCGTTCTGTTTCCCGCCATCTGTCTGTTTGCGGTTATAGCAAATTGCGATAGTTTGAGTTCGGGTTTAACCTTCATAGCAAGATGCGATAAGGATGTTGCATGCGAGTGATTAGTGAGAAAAGGATCTGGGAAGCAAAGGAAAAGTGCCGCGCTCAGCGAGTGCTTTGGATGAGTGGTACCGACGGATAAAGCGCAATAGCCCAGGAGATTTCGCGTCAATGAAAGGCATTTTTCCTGCGACGGATAAAGTCGGGCAGTTCCATGTGTTCGACATAGGTGGCAATAAACTGAGGTTAATTGCTTTTGTGCGGTACCCAGCACAACGAATTTACATCAAGCATCTGCTCGATCACCGCGAATACGAACAAGACAAGTGGAAGGAGACAATCAGATGAGCGCACTCATTCAGCTCGCCGCTGAACATTGGCAATTTGTTTCACCGTTACTGCGCAAGCCAAAAAACGAGGCGGATTACGATGCACTGGTTACTGCCCTCGACGAGTTGCTGGATTTGGTCGGGGAGGACGAATCAAATCCGCTTATGAGTTTGGTGGATATTCTCAGTGACTGGATCGAAGCCTACGATCACGAGCATCGTCCGATGCCCATCGTCAGTGGTGTTGACGTGTTGCGCGCGATGATGCGCGAACACGGCTTGAATCAAAGTGATCTGCCAGGCTTAGGCACACAGTCAGTCGTTTCCGAGATTCTGAGCGGTAAGCGTAAGCTCAATCTGCGACAGATTAAATGGTTGGCCGAACGCTTTGGGGTTTCCGTGGAGACGTTCATCTAGCCGACTCTACGAAGAACAACTGATCTCCAAATGCTTGCCCCAATCCGGCGGCCGCTGCGCGTACTGCTCCATCCCGGCCTGCTCCTCGAACGGTTTGCGCAACACCTCGTGCAGCCGCCGCACTTCGCTGTAATCCCCCGACTCGGCGGCGCTGATGGCGTTCTGTGCGAGGTAGTTGCGCAGGATGTACAGCGGGTTGACCGCATGCATCCGCGCTCGGCGCTGTTCTTCGCTGTACTCGCCATCGCGCGCCACGCGGGCCTTGTACGCGTCTGCCCAGGCATCGAAGCCGTTCCTGTCGACAAACTCGTCACGCAACCGCGCCACTGCGAGCGCCGCCGGTTCATCGCCCAGGCGGCGGAAGAACAGCGTGTAGTCCACGCCGCTGTTCTGCATCAATTGCAGCAGGCGCTCCAGCAGTTTCTGGTCATCGTCTTCGGCGCTGGTCAGCCCCAACCGGCGGCGCATCAGGTCCAGGTAGTGCGCCTGGTACAGCGGCAGGTACAGACCGAGGGTTTCCTTCAAGGCGTCGACGCTGATAAACGGTGTGAGCGCCTGCGCCAGCGCGCTGAGGTTCCACTGCCCGATCGGCACCTGATTGCTGAAGGAGTAGCGCCCTTCATGATCGGAATGGTTGCAGACGAAGTGCGCGTCAAAATCGTCGAGAAACGCAAACGGCCCGAAATCGAAGGTGATGCCGAGGATCGACATGTTGTCGGTGTTCATCACCCCGTGGCAGAAGCCATAGGCCTGCCATTTGGCGATCAGTGCGGCGTTGCGTTCGACGACTTCGCGGAACATCGCCAGGTACGGTTCGGGCTGTTCCCGGCACTCGGGGAAGTGCAGCTTCAACACATGCTCGGCCAGTGCCGCCTGCTGCTCGGGCTTCTGGGTGTAGTAGAAGTATTCGAAATGGCCGAAGCGGACATGGCTACGGGCCAGGCGCAACACCATCGCCCCGCGTTCCTGCTTCTCGCGCCAAACCGGCGTGCTTGAGCCGATCACACACAGCGCCCGGCTGCTAGGGATGTTCAATGCGTGCAGGGCTTCTGATGCCAGAAACTCCCGAATCGAAGAGCGCAGCACGGCGCGGCCATCGCCCATCCGCGAGTACGGCGTCTGCCCGGCGCCCTTGAGGTGCAAGTCCCAGTGTTCGCCGGCGCGGTTATACACCTCGCCGAGCAGCAAGCCACGGCCATCGCCCAACTGCGGGTTGTAGGAGCCGAACTGATGCCCGGAATACACCATCGCCCGCGGTTCGGCTTCGGCCCACAGCTTGTGGCCGCCGAACAGTTCGGCGAACACTGGCGTTTCGGCCACGGCTGGGTCGAGGTCGAGCAGGGCCATGGCGGCGTCGCTCGCCACGACCAGGCGCGGTTCGTCGAGGGGCTCGGGCAGGACGTGGGTTGAGAACGCGTCGCCCAGGCGTGCGAAGCGATTGTCGAAGGTCAGTTCGTCGAGGGCTTTCACCGGCCATCTCCAGCAGAATGTCCGAGCATTCTGCTGGGGATAGGCGTTTTAGTCGAGCTTGGAGGGTGGCGGCTCGGGGGCGTCCACCACTTTGCCCGGCGGCGGTTCCGGTGCGTCGTGCGTCTCGGCCGGGTTGGCGATGGTGCGTTTTTCGTCTTCTACCGGCACCAGCTTGTACTCCTGGCCGTGCAGGTTTTTCAGGTAAACCTCCATCTGCCGGAACGAGATGTTGATGTGGTTGTTCTTGAACTCGCGGTTGATAAAACGGTTCACCTCGTCGATCACCGGGTTGCGGTCACCGAGGTCGCGCACGTGCATGCGCAGTTCGTGGTCGAGGGTGCTTTCGCCGAAGTTGAGGAAGTACACGTGGGGTTCGGGTTCTTTCAGCACCCGCGGGTTTTCGCGCGCGGCCTGGAGCAGCAGGGCTTTCACCAGGTCGAGGTCGGAGCCGTAGTCCACGCCGAGCTTGAGGGTGACCCGAGTGATGGTGTCGGTCAGCGACCAGTTGATCAGTTGCCCGGTGATGAACGTCTTGTTCGGGACAATGATGTCCTTGCGGTCGAAGTCGGTGATGGTGGTGGCGCGGATGCGGATCTTGCTCACCGTGCCCGACAGGTTGCCGATGGTGATGGTGTCGCCGATCCGCACCGGGCGCTCGAACAGGATCATGATGCCGGAGATAAAGTTGGCGAAGATCTCCTGCATACCGAAGCCCAGGCCCACCGATAGCGCCGCCACCAGCCATTGCAACTTGTCCCAGCTCACGCCGAGGGTCGATAGGGTCGCCACAAACCCCACGCCGGCAATCACGTAGGACAGCAACGTGGTGGTGGCGTAGGCGCTGCCCTGGGCCAGGTCCAGCTTGGACAGCACCAGCACTTCCAGCAAGCCGGGCAGGTTGCGCGCCAGGGCGAAGGTGATGCCGATGATGATCAGCGCGCCGAGCATGTCGCCGATGCTGATCGGCACCATGCTGATATTGGCCCCGGTGCCGCTGGTGTATTCGTAGAGGGTGACGTTGTCGAGGTAGGAGAACACCGAGATCAGGTCCGACCACACCCAGTACAGCGCCGCGATGAAGCCGCCGAGCAGGGCCAGGCGGATCAGGCGCATGGATTGTTCGTTGACCTGTTCGATGTCCAGGGTCGGCTCTTCGATCACCGCTTCGCCTTCGCCGGCTTCCTTGGCGGCCTGGCGTTTTGCCAATGCCCGCGAATAGGCCAGGCGCCGGGCGGCGACGCCCAGGCCGCGGGCGAATGTGGCTTCGATCACCAGCCAGAACATCAACAGGTACAGGGTGTTGATCAACCGGTCGCTGAGCTTCAGCGCGGTGTAGTAATAGCCGAAGCACACGGCGATAAACAGTGCGATGGGCAGCGCGGTAAACAACAGGCCCGCGGTTTTGCGGAACAGTGAGGCTTTCTCGTGGGTCGTGCTGTGCAACAGCAGACGACCCAGCAGCCAGGCCATCAGCGCATAGCAGGTCAGCACCACGCCGATGCCCAGCACGTCGTCGGCCAGGGCTGCCGGCTGGTGCTCGGCAATGGCCACCACGGCCACCAGCGCCAGCACCACCAGCCCGAGCTTGCGTACCCAACCTTGCAGGAATGCGACCTGCGGTCGTTCCCAGCGGAAGTGCAATTCGGCGACGCCGCCTGGCGCGAGGATTCGGTAGGCGGTGTAGAACACCAACCACGCCTGAGCGATCTGCAACAGCGCGGCACCCAGGTTGGCGTTTTGCCCGCGGGCGTCGATCTGCAACGCATAACCGCATAACGCCAGGCCCAAGGCCACGGGCATGGCCAGCAGGATATTCACCAGGATCGCCTGGGGCGTGTGCCATTGGCTGTCACGCTTGAAGTGGCCGATGTCCATGTGAACCTTTTTCAGCCGCGCGTACAAGGCATTGCGCCGCCACAACAGTGCGCCGATCAACAGCAGCAACGGCAAGAACAGCAGCGGGCGCTGGGTCAGGCCGTCGTACAGTTCGCTGACGCTGGAGGCCCAGGGCAGGGAGGTGACTTGCTTGCTCAGGTGATCCGGGACGGTTTCCAGCCACTCGGTGTCCAGCGGCTTGTTGCTGGGAATCCAGAACATCTGCTCATCGAGGGTCGCACGCAGGGTGGTGGCGGTGCTCAGCAGTTGTTTCTGGTTCAGTTGCAGGGTGATCGATTCATTGAGCAGCGCGCTCAGCTCGCGGCTCAGGCGCTCGAGCAGGTCGCTGCGGGTGATCGCCAGTTCCAGCAGAGTGCGCCGCAATTGCGGGGTGACCTCATCCGGCGGCTGGTTGGCCAGCAGGTTATCCACATAGGTGCTGGGCGAGCTGATCAGTTCGCGCTGCTGGTTGACCTCGAACTGGTACAGGCGAATGTTGGCGATGTCGTCGGCGAGGTTGCGGTCGACCGTGAGGCGCGGCAAGGCCTGTTTCTGTTTGTACAGAATCTTCGACAGCAGCAGGCTGCCCTTGAGCACGTTGATCTGTTCGTCCAGCGCCGAGTCGCTCTGGGTCACGGTGTCCAGTTGCTGCTTGGTCTGCAGGTTCTTCTGGGTCAGGTCGTTGAGGCGGTCGGTGCTTTTGAGCAGGTAGTCGGACAGCTTCAGGTTGGCCGCGCTTTCCGTGGCCAACAGGCTGCTGCTGCCGGCTTTCTGCGCTTCGATGGACTGTTGGGTCACCGTCTGCTGGGACTGGGCCAGGCGTTTCTGGTTGATCAGGGTTTGCAGGTCCTGGATCTCTTGTTCCAAGCGCGCGGTTTTTTCCACCACCAGGTCATGCTGGCTGTTGCCCAGGTCTTGCAGTTGGCTGTTGCCGGCCAGTTCCTGGCGGCGCAGTGGGATCAGTGCATTCAGTGACGCCAGTTCGGCGTTCAACTGGTTGCGCTGGTCGGCGCTGAGGGTTTTGCCATTGTCCTTGCCGGCCTTGAGGGTCGCGTTGATCTGTTGGATGCGCGTCTGGCTGCTGCTGATTTCGGTCTGCGCGCGTTCGGGGCGGGTCTGGGCGGCGATGGTCAGGCTGTTGGCGTCGGCCAGGTCTTTTTGCAGGTCGCCTTGCTGGGTGGTGCGCTGCACCAGCAGTTGTTCCAGTTGCGGCACCGGCAAGGTGGCGTAGCGCTGGGCCACCGGGACGACTTTGGTGGCCTTGAGCCGGGTCAGTTCGCGCTGGTTTTCGCTGGTCTGGCGCGGGGCGTCTTGCAGCTGGCGCTTGAGATCGGCCAGGCGCTGCTCGTAATCCTGCTTGTTGCCCAGGTGGGTCAGCGTCTGCTGCAGGATCGCCTGCAGCGCCTTCATGTCGGCGTCGGGTAGCTTGCGGTCGGGCAGCTTGTCCAGGGTTTGCTGGATAGCGTCGGCGCTGGGCGGGTCGGCGGCGTATACGCTGCCGACACAAAGGGTCAGGCCCAGCAGGGCAGTGGCGAGAAAAGTGCGCAGGGTTGGCATAGAGACCGGTCGAGCAAGGTGAAGAATCGGGGCAGTATTGCCCCGCAGTTTAGAGGAAGAGTCCGGGGCCCGGGCGACTTCCTTCGGGGAATCTGACGCCGACTTTGCCAATCTTGTTCCCGTCCATGACTGCGACGGTCCAGATCGTGTTGTTCCACTCCACCTGGTCGCCGACCACCGGCGCGCCGCCGACTTTCTGGGTGATGAAGTGGCTCAAAGGCATGTCCGGGTCGATGCCTTCGAGCTGCAGGCCGTACAGCGCCGAGACCGCGCCCAGCTGGGCGTCGCCTTCGAGGACGAAGTCGCCGAAGAAGCGCAAATCCAAACCGCGTTGCGGCGCTTGGCTGAACAGTTTGCCCAGGGCCGGCAGGTTGTGTTCGTGACCGATCACGCAGAGCAGATCGTCGGCTTCCAGCACCGTACTACCCGACGGATGGAGCAGTTGTTGGCCACGGAACAGCGCCGCGATACGTGTGCCTTCGGGCATTTTCAGCTCGCGCAGGGCTGCGCCGATGCACCATTTTTCCGCGCCCAGGCGGTAGACGAACAGCTCCCATTCACTGGTGACGTGAACTTCCAGGGCGGCGCGGGAAATCGGTGCCGGCTCCGGTGGCACGGTCACTTTCAGCAGCTTGGCCACCCACGGCAGGCTGGTGCCTTGCACCAGCAGCGAGACCAGCACGATAAAGAACGCCAGGTTGAAGTACAGCTGTGCATGGGGCAGGCCGGCCATCAGCGGGAACACCGCAAGAATGATCGGCACCGCGCCGCGCAGGCCGACCCAGGCGATAAAGGCTTTTTCGCGGCCGTGGAACGCCTTGAACGGCAGCAGGCCGACCATCACCGACAGCGGCCGCGCAAACAGGATCATCCACAGCGCCAGGCCCAGGGCGGGCAGCGCAATCGGCAGCAGGTCGTGGGGCGTGACCAGCAGGCCGAGCACCAGGAACATGCCGATCTGGGCGAGCCAGGCCATGCCGTCGAGCATATGCAAAATGCCATGACGGCTGCGCACCGGGCGGTTGCCGATCACCAGCCCGCACAGGTACACGGCGAGGAAGCCGCTGCCGTGCAGGGCGTTGGTCAGGGCGAAGACGAACAGGCCGCCGGCGATCACCAGGATCGGGTACAGGCCGTTGGCCAGGTTGATGCGGTTGACCATCTGCAGCATCAGCCAGCCGCCGCCGAGGCCGATAAGGCCGCCGATGCCGAACTCGCGCACCAGGTGCAACAGCAGGTTCCAGTGCAGGCCGGTCTGGCCGCTGGCGAGCATGTCGATCAGGGTGACGGTGAGGAACACCGCCATCGGGTCGTTGCTGCCGGATTCGATTTCCAGGCTGGCGGAGACCCGTTCGTTGAGCCCTTTGCCGCCGAGCAGCGAGAACACCGCGGCGGCGTCGGTGGAGCCGACAATCGCGCCGATCAGCAAGCCTTGAATGATGTTGAGGTCAAACAGCCAGGCCGCGGCCATGCCAGTGAGGCCGGTGGTAATCAACACCCCCACCGTGGCCAGCGACAACGCCGGCCAGAGTGCCACGCGAAAACTCGCCACCCGGGTGCGCAAGCCGCCGTCGAGCAGGATCACGGCCAGGGCGAGGTTGCCCACCAGGTAGGCGGTCGGGTAGTTATCGAAGATGATGCCGCCGCCGTCGACGCCGGCGACCATGCCCACGGCCAGGATGATCACCAGGATCGGAATGCCCAGGCGGGACGAAAGAGAGCTCACCAGAATGCTCGCACTCACCAGCAACGCGCCGATCAAGAACAGGCTGTTGATGGTGGTCGCATTCAAAGGCAGTACTCCATGGGCAAAATAAGACGGACGCATTCTGACCATGCAGTCTGCGTGCCAGCGATTCTAACCTGTTGAATTGCCGCGCTGTCAAAAAGGTTTTAGCGACGGGCGCCGATCTAAATGTGGGAGGGGCTTGCCCCCGATTGCGATTTGTCAGCTAGCTTATCTACAGCTGACCCACCGCTATCGGGGGCAAGTCGAATCGTCGCACCGCCCCTCCCACATTCTTAGAGGCGAAACCGCCCGACCATCCCGTTCAAGTCCACCGCCAGGCGCGACAACTCGCTGCTCGCGGCACTGGTCTGGCCGGCGCCGGTTGCCGATTGCACCGACAGATCACGAATGTTCACCAGGTTGCGGTCCACTTCCCGTGCCACCTGCGCTTGTTCCTCCGCCGCGCTGGCGATCACCAGGTTGCGTTCATTGATCTCGACAATCGCCGTGTTGATCGTATCCAGCGACATCCCCGCGCCTTTGGCGATGTTCAGCGTCGATTCCGCGCGCTCGGTGCTGTTGCGCATCGAATCCACGGCATGCTCGGTGCCGGCCTGGATACTGCCGATCATCCGTTCGATCTCGCTGGTCGACTGCTGGGTGCGATGCGCCAGCGCACGCACTTCGTCGGCCACTACGGCAAAGCCACGGCCGGCTTCCCCGGCACGCGCCGCTTCAATCGCCGCGTTCAGGGCCAGCAGGTTGGTCTGGTCGGCGAGGCCGCGAATCACGTCGAGCACCTTGCCGATGTCGCGGGACTCATTGGCCAGGTCGCCGATCAGCGTCGCGGTGGCTTGCACGTCGCCGCTCATGCGCTCGATGGCGCTGACGGTTTCCTGCACCAGGTCGCGGCCGTCACCGGCGGAGGTGGTGGCGTTGCGCGAGGCCTCGGAGGTGCTCACCGCATTGCGCGCGACTTCCTCGACGGCGCTGGTCATCTCGTTGACCGCGGTGGCGGCCTGTTCGATTTCGTTGTTTTGTTGGGTCAGGCCACGGGCGCTTTCGTCGGTCACGGCGTTGAGCTCTTCGGCGGCAGAAGCCAACTGAGTGGCCGAGCCGGCGATGCGTTGCAGGGTGTCACGCAGCTTGTCCTGCATCTTGGCCATGGCGGCCAGCAGACGGCCGGCTTCGTCGTCGCCATCGACCTTGATCGGGCGTGTCAGGTTGCCTTCGGCGATTTCTTCAGCCGCGTCCAGGGCCTGGGCGATCGGCAGGGTGATGCTGCGGGTCAGCAGCCAGGCGAACAACAGGGTCAGCGTCGTGGCGATGACCAGCAGCCCAACCACCAGGTCGAAGGCCAGGTTGTATTGGTCTTTGGCCTGCTGATTGGTGGCCAGGGCCATCTTGTTATTGATGTCCGCCAGGCGCGCGAGCACGGCGTTGATCTGCTCGGCGTTGCTCAGCAACTCGCTGTTGAGCAACTCGCGCAGCTCGTCGACCTGATTGGCCCGCGACATGCTCTTCATGCGCTCTTCGATCTGATGGTACTGGGCTAGCAGGCGCACGTATTCGTCGTAGGCCGCGCGATATTCATACTACGAAGAGACATGCGGGAGTCCTGGGGAGAAGCGCGATCCATGCGGCTATGAGACAGGGTGAGTATTACCTATCGGCAGTACGACTAAAGTCTATAGTGGCGTGTGTTTTTATCGCATCGGACGAGGGGCCGGGCCGATTCAGGAACCAGATGGGGGAAATGCAGTCACTAAGGCTCGAAAGTGCGGCCCGGCCCTTAACAATCGGGCTGCGCGCCGGGGATAACCCTGGCATCCGAGGTGAATTTTCTTTATCGTCACCGCCCTTTTAAAAAGCCCAGGAAATCAAAATGTTAGAAGCATCCCTCAGCCAACTGGAACAACTGGTCAGCGACCTGGTACAGCAGAATCAAGACCTGTTGGGCACCAATGAATCCCTCAAGGCGCAATTGGCCCGCGCCAAGGATGAGAATGACAGCCTGCAATTGAACCTGATGGAACAGGAAGAAAAGAACGGCGCGACCGCTGCGCGTATCCAGGCGTTGGTTGAGCGTGTGAGCGCAGGGCCTGTCAGCGCATGAACGAAGGGATAAAGGTCGTTTCGATTCTCGGAGAGGATTACTCGATCAAGGCTCCGGCCGGGGAAGATCAAACCCTGATGCACGCCGTGACCCTGCTCAAGGCCTCCCTGGCCACCACCAAGAAAAAGTACCCGACCCTGATCGGTGACAAGCTATTGGTACTGGCCGCGCTGAACCTGTGCGCCGAGCAGATCGAAATGCAACAGCGTCACCAGCAGGAACTCGACCGTTACCAAGAGCAAGTCAGCGCCACGGTCGAGGTGATTTCCAAGGCTATCGGACAGCCTTAGAACCACTCATCCTGCATGCCGAGGCACGTATCGTCGCGGACCTCCAGTATTGCCAGTTCATGATGGCAGCCCGGTACTTCCCAGGTCAGGAAGTAGCGGGCCGCCTGGAGCTTGCCTTTATAGAACGCGGTGTCCGCCGCATTGCCCTTGGCCAGGCCTTCTTCGGCGCGAATCGCCTGCTCCAGCCAGCGCCAGCCAATCACCGTGTGCCCGAACACCTTCAGGTACAGCGCCGAATTCGCCAGGCTGCTGTTGACCTTGCCTTGGGCGAGATCCGTCAGCAGGCCGATCGTCACGCTTTGCAGGCGTGCCACCAACTGTTCCAGCGGTTCTCTCATGGCCTTCAGCGATGGATATTGCTGCGCCCGTGCGCCTGTTTCGGCGATCAACCGAATCAGTTGCTTCAGGCCCGCGCCGCCGTTCTGCGCGAGCTTGCGCCCCAGCAGGTCCAGGGACTGGATACCGTGGGTGCCTTCATGGATCGGGTTGAGGCGGTTGTCGCGGTAATACTGTTCCACCGGGTATTCGCGGGTGTAGCCGTGGCCGCCGAGGATCTGGATCGCCAGCTCGTTGGCCTTGAGGCAGAACTCCGAGGGCCAGGATTTGACGATCGGCGTCAGCAGGTCGAGCAGTTCGTGAGCGCGCTTGCGCTCGACGTCGGTTGCCAGGGTGGTGGTGTCGTCGAACAGGCGCGCGGCAAACAGGCCGAGGTCGAAGGCGCCTTCGACGTAGGCTTTCTGGGTCAGCAACATGCGCTTGATATCGGCGTGCTGGATGATCGACACCGGCGCGGTACTCGGGTCTTTGCTGTCCGGCAGGCGGCCTTGCGGGCGTTCGCGGGCGTATTCCAGGGAATACAGGTAGCCGGCGTAACCGAGCATCACCGCGCCCATGCCGACGCCGATGCGCGCTTCGTTCATCATCTGGAACATGCAGCTCAGGCCCTGATGCGGTTTGCCCACCAGATAGCCGACACAGTGCCCGTTATCGCCGAAATTCAGCGCCGTGGACGTGGTGCCACGCCAACCCATCTTGTGAAACAGCCCGGCCAGCAACACATCGTTGCGCTCACCCAGGCTGCCATCGTCGTTGACCAGGAATTTGGGCACGATAAACAGCGAAATGCCCTTCACCCCGGCCGGCGCGTCCGGCAGCTTGGCCAGCACCATATGCACGATGTTTTCCGACAGCGGGTGGTCGCCGCCGGAGATAAAGATCTTGTTGCCCTTGAGCCGATAGCTGCCATCCGGTGCAGGCTCTGCGCGGGTACGAATGTCCGACAGCGACGAGCCGGCATGCGGCTCGGTCAGGGCCATGGTGCCGAAGAAGCGCCCCTCGATCATCGGCTGCAGGAAGCGTTGCTTCTGCTCCTCGGTGCCGAAACTTTCGATCAGGTTGGCGGCGCCCATGGTCAGGAACGGGTAGGACGTTGACGCCGCGTTGGCCGCCTGGAAGTGCGCGAAGCAGGCTTGGGACAGCAATGTCGGCAACTGCATGCCGCCGGCTTCGAAACTGCGCGCAGCATTGAGGAAGCCGGCTTCCAGGAAGGCGTCCACGGCCGGTTTGACTTCCGGGATCAGGATGGCCTTGCCGTCCTCGTAGCGCGGTTCGTTTTCGTCGTTTTTGCGGTTATGCGGTGCGAAGTACTTTTCGGCGATGGTGCGGGCGGTACTGATGGCCGCGTCGAAGGTTTCGCGATTATGTTCGGCAAACCGCTCGCGCTGGGTCAGGCCCTCGGCATCGAGGACTTCGTACAGCTCGAAAGCCAGATTGCGGGAACTGAGGAGCGTCTCGGACATGGCGGCTTACCTGTGTGGGAAGGAGCCTGAGTCTAAGTGCGCGAATAGAGGCTGGATAGCAAGATTGATCTGGGTGATGGAGGGGCAGAACGCGGACGAGGAATTGAAATACAGCCAAAATGTGGGAGGGGGCTTGCCCCCGATTGCAGTGTGTCAGTCAGTTCAGCTGTTACTGATCCACCGCCATCGGGGGCAAGCCCCCTCCCACATGTTTACCGCGTTCCGGCAGTTAGCCGATGGTCATCAGGCTGGCGTTACCGCCCGCCGCTGCGGTGTTGACGCTCAGCGCACGCTCGATCACCAGACGCTCCAGGGCAATTGCTGTCTCGCCTTGGGACAAACCATGTACCCCGACGATCGCCCCGCCACGCTGGGCCACTTGCTGGCAAACCGCGCGCAGTTGATCGGAATCGCCGTGGTGCAGGACTGCGTCGAACAGCACATCGTCCTTGGTCCAGTCGGCCACGCGCTTGATCTTCGCCTGAATCTCTTTCGGCAGGCGTGGGAACAAGGCTTTGGTCAGCTCGGTTTCCGGCCATACCGCCGAACCGCCGACGGCCAATACCGCCGCCAGTTGGGTCAGCAGGTCACCTTCTACTTCTGCCAGGCACAGTACGTGCTCGCGGGGCAGGATGGCGTAGCTGTTGCGCTCGCCGGTCGGGCCGGCCAACAGGCGGGTGATACCGCTTTGCGATTGCGTGGCGAACCGGCTGCACAGCGCGCTCAGGTCGCTGAGCGTGTGGCTGTCGGCCCAGGCTTTCAAAGCGGTCAGCGGTTGGCTCATGGCGTCGCGCAGGCGCACGTCCGGTGCGGACAATGCATCGCCGCGAACGAAGGACTGCTCGATCGCATCGGTAGGACGCGTCGACAGCAGGCGGTACAGGTACAGCGGACCACCGGCTTTCGGGCCGGTGCCCGACAAACCTTCGCCGCCAAACGGCTGCACGCCGACCACCGCCCCGACAATGTTGCGGTTGACGTAGACGTTGCCGGCATGAACGTTGTCGATCACCTTGGCGATGGTCTCGTCGATGCGCGTGTGTACGCCCAGGGTCAGGCCGTAGCCGGAAGCGTTGATCTGGCCGATCAACTGGTCGATCTCCTTGCGCTTGTAGCGCACCACGTGCAGCACCGGGCCGAAGATCTCCCGTTGCAGCTCGTCGAAGCTTTCCAGCTCGATCAGGGTGGGCATCACGAAGGTGCCGCGCTTGATCTCTTCGCCGTCGGCGATCGCCACTTGGTACACCGCGCGGCCTTTGTCGCGCATGGCCTGGATGTGTTTCTCGATGCCGGCCTTGGCTTCGGCGTCGATCACCGGGCCGATATCCACCGACAGGCGCTCCGGGTTGCCCAAACGGCATTCAGCCATGGCGCCCTTGAGCATTTCGATGACGCGGTCTGCAGAATCTTCCTGTAGGCACAGTACACGCAGGGCCGAGCAACGCTGGCCGGCGCTGTCGAAGGCCGACGACACCACGTCGATGACCACTTGTTCGGTCAGGGCCGAGGAGTCGACGATCATCGCGTTCTGGCCACCGGTTTCGGCGATCAGCGGGATCGGTCGGCCCTGGGCATCCAGGCGCCCGGCGACATTGCGTTGCAGCAGGCGCGCGACTTCGGTGGAACCGGTGAACATCACGCCTTTGACGCGATCATCGCCGACCAGGCGCGCACCAACGGTTTCGCCCTGGCCCGGCAGCAGTTGCAGCACGCCTTCCGGAATACCGGCTTCGAGCAGGATACGTACCGCTTGTGCGGCTACCAGCGGGGTTTGCTCGGCAGGCTTGGCCAATACCGGGTTACCGGCGGCCAGTGCGGCGGCGACTTGCCCACTGAAAATCGCCAGCGGGAAGTTCCACGGGCTGATGCAGACCACCGGGCCCAATGGGCGGTGGGCGTCGTTGGTGAAATCGTGACGCGCCTGCACCGCGTAGTAACGCAGGAAGTCCACGGCTTCGCGCACTTCGGCGATGGCGTTGGCGAAGGTCTTGCCGGCTTCGCGGGCCAGCAGGCCCATCAGCGGCTGGATCTCGCCTTCCATCAGGTCGGCGGCGCGTTCAAGGATCGCGGCGCGCTCGGCGGGCGGGGTCGCCTGCCAGATCGGGCCGGCGTTGATGGCGCACTGGATCGCGTTGTCGACGTCATCGACGGTCGCTTCCTGTACGTGGCCGACCACATCACGCAGGTCGGACGGGTTCAGCACCGGCGTCGCAGCTTCATTACTGGCGGCGCAACCCAACATCGGCGCGGCTTTCCAGTGGTTGTGCGCGGTGGCCAGCAGAGCGCAGGACAGCGACGCCAAACGGTGTTCGTTGGCCAGGTCGATACCGGCCGAGTTGGCGCGGTCGCTGCCGTACAGATCGCGTGGCAAGGGAATACGCGGGTGCGGCAGGCCGAAGCCGCCTTCCAGCGTCGCCATTTGCTCGATGCTGGCCACTGGATCGGCCACCAGCTCCTGGATCGAGATGGACTGGTCGGCGATACGGTTGACGAACGAGGTGTTGGCGCCGTTTTCCAACAGGCGACGTACCAGGTAGGCCAACAGGGTTTCGTGGGTGCCGACCGGGGCGTACACGCGGCACGGACGGTTCAGCTTGCCCTCGGCCACTTTGCCGACGACCTGTTCGTAGAGCGGTTCGCCCATGCCGTGCAGGCACTGGAACTCGTACTGGCCGGGGTAATAGTTCTGACCGGCGATATGGTAGATAGCCGACAGGGTGTGGGCGTTATGCGTGGCGAACTGCGGGTAGATGACTTCCGGCACCGACAGCAGTTTGCGTGCGCAGGCGATGTAGGACACGTCGGTGTACACCTTGCGGGTATAGACCGGGTAGCCTTCCAGGCCTTCGACCTGGGCGCGCTTGATTTCGCTGTCCCAGTACGCGCCTTTTACCAGGCGGATCATCAGGCGGTGGCGGCTGCGGCGCGCCAGGTCGATGACGTAGTCGATCACATACGGGCAGCGCTTCTGGTAGGCCTGGATCACGAAACCGATGCCGTTCCAGCCGCTCAGTTGCGGCTCGAAGCACAGGCGTTCGAGCAGATCCAGGGACAGTTCCAGGCGGTCGGCTTCTTCGGCATCGATGTTCAGGCCGATGTCGTATTGCTTGGCCAGCAGGGTCAGGGACAGCAAGCGCGGGTACAACTCGTCCATCACCCGTTCGTACTGGGCACGGCTGTAACGTGGGTGCAGGGCCGACAGCTTGATGGAAATGCCCGGGCCTTCATAAATCCCACGGCCGTTCGAGGCTTTGCCGATGGAATGAATGGCTTGTTCGTAAGAGGCGAGGTACTTCTGCGCATCGTGTTCGGTGAGTGCGGCTTCACCGAGCATGTCGTAGGAATAGCGGAAACCCTTGGCTTCGAACTTGCTCGCATTGGCCAGGGCTTCGGCGATGGTTTCGCCGGTGACGAACTGCTCGCCCATCAGGCGCATGGCCATGTCGACGCCCTTGCGGATCATCGGCTCGCCGCTCTTGCCGATGATGCGGCTCAGGGATGAGGTCAGGCCTGCTTCGTTGTGGGTGGCGACCAGTTTGCCGGTCAGCAACAGGCCCCAGGTAGCCGCGTTGACGAACAGCGACGGGCTGTTGCCCAGGTGCGGTTGCCAGTTGCCGGTGCTGATCTTGTCGCGGATCAGTGCGTCGCGGGTGCCTTTGTCGGGGATGCGCAGCAGCGCTTCGGCCAGGCACATCAGTGCCACACCTTCCTGGGATGACAGGGAGAATTCCTGCAGCAAACCCTGGACGATGCCGGCACGGCCGCCGGCGCTCTTCTGATTGCGCAGTTTTTCTGCAATCGACGCAGCCAGCTTATTCGTGGCTTCGGCCATCTGGGCCGGCAGGCGAGCCTGTTCGATCAGCATCGGCACCACTTCCGGCTCCGGGCGGCGGTAAGCGGCGGTGATCGAGGCGCGCAGTACGGATTGCGGCAGGATGCTCTCGGCGAACTCGAGGAAGCACTGATGGGCGTGGTCGGCCTGGACCTCGCCGGCGTCGTCGGCCTCCTTGCTGCTCAAGCCATTGAGCTCGGTCAGGGTTGCACCACCCTCGAGTTTCTCCAGGTAATTGAAAATCGCCTGCTTGATCAGCCAGTGCGGCGTGCGATCAATGGAGGTCGCGGCCGCCTTCAGGCGCTCGCGGGTCGGGTCGTCGAGTTTGACCCCAAGGGTGGTTGTAGCCATTTTCTTATCCTCATGGGTGCCACTACCGAGTGGCATCAGTTGGCGGCAAGATTAGCTTCGGTCTGGAAGAGGTGCAACCGGGTGCAACCCTTTTTATGCATGAAATTTTCGAGGTTCAATCGGAAAAAATCCCGGTCTCGACCGATTCTGCTTCTAGTTGGTGCATTTGCTTCTGAGTTCGGCTGTTCTTGCTCCGAAAAGGAGCAAAAACGCGGTGTTTTCTGTAAAATACATCAAGGTGCAACTTATTCGCGAGAAACTGGTTGCACCTTATTTGCTTTGTTGAATAGCATTCGCAGCCAAGGTGCAACCACCCGCATGGTGTGGTTCATCGGCTGACGGCTTTCCTGGGGAAACGTCAGTCATAAATGCGCGCGATGCAGCTACGTTTACTCACTGGATCAGTGGGTGGCCGTCTGACAGACCGCCGCTACATAAAAACAAAGCCAGGGCGTCACTTCTATGAGCGTTAGTAATCCAACCCTGATCACGTTCGTGATCTACATCGCAGCAATGGTGCTGATCGGCTTCATGGCCTATCGCTCCACCAACAACCTTTCCGATTACATCCTGGGCGGTCGCAGCCTCGGTAGCGTGGTGACTGCCTTGTCAGCCGGTGCTTCCGACATGAGCGGCTGGTTGTTGATGGGCCTGCCGGGCGCGATCTACATGTCCGGCCTGTCGGAAAGCTGGATCGCCGTCGGCCTGATCGTCGGTGCGTACCTCAACTGGCTGTTCGTGGCCGGTCGCCTGCGCGTGCAGACCGAGCACAACGGTGACGCCCTGACGCTGCCGGATTACTTTTCCAGCCGTTTCGAAGATAAAAGCGGCCTGCTGCGGATCATCTCCGCAGTAGTGATCCTGGTGTTCTTCACCATTTATTGCGCTTCCGGCATCGTGGCCGGTGCCCGCCTGTTCGAAAGCACCTTCGGCATGTCCTACGAGACTGCGCTGTGGGCCGGCGCGGCGGCGACGATTGCCTACACCTTCGTCGGTGGTTTCCTGGCAGTGAGCTGGACCGACACCGTACAAGCCACCCTGATGATCTTCGCGCTGATCCTGACGCCGATCATCGTGCTGCTGGCCACCGGCGGTATCGATACCACGTTCCTGGCGATCGAAGCGAAGAACCCCGACAACTTCAACATGCTGAAAAACACCAGCTTCATCGGCATCATCTCGCTGATGGGCTGGGGCCTGGGTTACTTCGGCCAGCCGCACATCCTCGCGCGCTTCATGGCGGCGGATTCGGTGAAGTCGATCGCCAAGGCGCGTCGCATCTCCATGACCTGGATGATCCTGTGCCTGGGCGGCACCGTGGCCGTGGGCTTCTTCGGCATCGCCTACTTCTCGGCGCACCCGGAAGTGGCCGGCCCCGTGACCGAGAACCACGAGCGCGTGTTTATCGAGCTGGCCAAGCTGCTGTTCAACCCATGGATTGCTGGCGTTCTGCTGTCGGCGATTCTGGCGGCGGTCATGAGCACCTTGAGCTGCCAATTGCTGGTGTGCTCCAGCGCCCTGACCGAGGACTTCTACAAGACCTTCCTGCGCAAGAACGCTTCCCAGGTTGAGCTGGTGTGGGTCGGTCGTGTCATGGTGCTGCTGGTGGCGTTGATCGCCATCGCTATGGCCGCCAACCCGAATAACCGCGTGTTGGGCCTGGTGAGCTACGCCTGGGCCGGTTTCGGCGCCGCGTTCGGCCCTGTGGTACTGATCTCGGTGATCTGGAAGCAGATGACCCGCAACGGCGCACTGGCTGGCATTCTGGTCGGCGCGATCACCGTGATCGTGTGGAAGCATTTCGAATTGCTGGGCCTGTACGAAATCATCCCAGGCTTCATCTTCGCCAGCCTGGCGATCTACATCGTCAGCAAGCTGGGCGCGCCGACTGCGGGTATGGTTGAGCGCTTTGATGCTGCCGAGAAAGACTACAACCTCAACAAATAAAGCCTCGGGCGTTATGCGCCCGATGTGTTGAAGAAAACGGCTCGCTATCTTTTGGATAGCGGGCCGTTTTTTTCCTCAACTGGTCAGTCAAAGTAAATGACGATCAGACCTATCAATCCGGCTGCGCCAATAAGCGCCGTGCCATGAAGCATGAGCTTTGTGCTGCGCGGAAAGGCTTGTACCTGCGGGAGGTCAATGACTCCCCGTCTTGCATTTAGCCTGGGTAGTGCGACGGCCACATACACTGCGCAAAGCCTCATCATCCTTTCGCGCGGTGAGTTTCCCCAGTAGCTGCTGTGGAAGGCGACCAGGCGGCACTTGTTCAAGAGCGCTTCCATGGGTTCAAGTTTTCGGTAACACAAGAAGAGCCCGATGATGGTGGTGATGATGACTGCGGATGCAGAGCTGATGGCAATCAAGGAAGTAGCAGGGAGATTCAAGAAGTCATCAATACTCATACAAAAGCTCTCCTACCTTCTCGCCGCCTTCCCCACCTAAGTACCCACCGGCCGCACCTCCGGCTCCCCCGGCGAATAGCATGCAAGCTAAGGATACCGGACCAGTGGTAGGGGCCAATATGGCAAAGCATAGGAGTGATCCGGCAGCGCCGCCCACCACGCCGCCTGACACACCTAACGTCAGTTTCCCAAGTTCCACATATTTTGCTCTTCTGCATTGTTCTTCCCTCCCGGTAGAACACGCCTCCTTGATCTCCAACGCCGTTGCAGTCGTACTCAACGCGATGCCCAGCGGCGTGCCTTTTTTCAGCAGTTTTGCCGTCTTCGAAACCCGCGCAATCGTTTCGCTGTACTTCTTTATCTCTCCGCTATGCAAATAACTCTTGGTCGAGATCCCTAGCATTTTCTTGATCGAACCTTCATTGCGTAGCCCTGTGCCATAACGCGCAAAACTACGCATTTGCGCGTCCAGTTTGGCAAACAGGGTTTGGCGTCGAGCGAGGAAATCATCTCGCGCAGCACCGCCACCCCGGCGCAGGAATTGTTTGTGCAGTGCATCAATTTCTTCGAGGGTCTTTGCAATGTTTTGCAAGTGTCGACTCCAGGCATCACCCGCCGTGCCTATCCCCAGCGAAGCGTAGCCCAGCAACTTTTTCAGCAAGTCATAGTTGTGCAGTGCAAAAGCATCCCCGCCTTCGGCCATCACGCTATGCCGAATATCCCAGGCGGCTCGCATCAAGTGTGACTCTTGCGGGGTGCAGATCGCAGTGGTTTCGTCACCGATGATCACTAACTGTCCCGGCAGTACGACAACATTGCGAATGTGGGTATTGAGGGTGTCGAACTTGGCTTCGGCATATGGGCTCAAGCGCAAACTTGCCTTGAGCTCCACCGAGGTTTGTTGGCGGTCATTGATGAAGGCATAGGGCTGAGGCATTAGCGACTCCCCAACCATGGTGATCGGTTCGAAGGGAGGTCATTGCTTGCCATGGAAACAGTCCTTTTTGAATGAGCATGGCTGCGCAATTTAAATAGCGGTTCGAGCGGTGTCGTGGTTTTGGCGGGGGATTTTTCGGTGGTTTTTTGCTTTTGGGAAAAGGGCTACTGAGTTGAGCCAGGTTTCCGACAGAGGCGTGAATTTTCACGGCCTTTACGCCGACGACCTTGCGGCACAAGGTCGCCTGCTTCACGCGCCATGCAGATGTTAGCCATGGCGCGCGGGTCGCTTATCTGGCCTCAGGCGTGCGTTGCAGCCAGCGCCTGTTGCAGATCTTCGATCAAATCTTCAATCGCCTCGATCCCCACCGACAGGCGAATCATCTCCGGCTTCACGCCGGCCTTGGCCTGTTCCTGCTCGTTCATCTGCCGATGGGTGGTGGACGCCGGGTGGCAGGCCAGGGATTTGGCGTCGCCGATGTTCACCAGGCGTTTGAAGATTTGCAGGGCGTCGTAGAAGCGTACACCGGCTTCGTAACCGCCCTTCAGACCAAACGACAGGATCGCCGACGGTTTGCCCTGCATGTATTTCTGCGCGAGTGCGTGGTGCGGATGATCGGGCAGCCCGGCGTAGCTGACCCATTCGACTTCGGCGTGATCTTGCAGGAACTGCGCGACCTTCAAGGCATTCTCGGTGTGGCGTTCCATGCGCAGGGCCAGGGTTTCCAGGCCTTGCAGCAGCAGGAAGGCGTTCATCGGCGCCAGCGCTGCGCCGGTGTTGCGCAGCGGTACGGTGCGGGCGCGGGCGATGAAGGCGGCGGGGCCGAATTTTTCGGTGTAGACCACGCCGTGGTAAGCCGGTTCGGGCTGGTTGAGGCCGGGGAATTTTTCCGCGTATTTCGCCCACGGGAACGTGCCGCTGTCGACAATCACGCCGCCCAGGGAGTTGCCATGGCCGCCGACGTATTTGGTCACCGAATGCACCACGATATCGGCACCGAACTGGATCGGTTTGCACAGGATCGGCGTGGCCACGGTGTTGTCCACCATCAGCGGTACGCCACGGGCGTGGGCCACGTCGGCGAGGGCTTGCAGGTCGATGATGTTGCCCGCCGGGTTGCCGATGCTCTCGCAGTAGACCAGTTTGGTGTTGTCGTCGATCAGTTCGGCGATGGCGGCGGCGGAATCGTCGCGGGCGAAGCGCACATCGACGCCAAAGCTCGGCAGCAGGTGGGCGAACAGGGTGTAGGTGCCGCCATAGAGCTGCGGCGTGGTGACGATGTTGTCACCGGCGCGGGTCAGGGTCTGGATCGCATAGTGGATCGCTGCGCTGCCGGCGGACACGGCCAGCGCGGCGATACCGCCTTCGAGCGCGGCCATGCGTTGCTCCAGCACATCGTTGGTCGGGTTCATGATCCGCGTGTAGATATTGCCGGGTACGTCCAGGTTGAACAGGTCGGCACCGTGCTGGGCGTTATCGAATTCGAAGGCGACGTTCTGGTAGATCGGCACCGCGACGGCTTTGGTGGTCGGGTCGGACTTGAAGCCGTGGTGCAGGGCGATGGTGGCGTCTTTCATGGTTATTGTTGACCTCCTTGGTTTTTAAGGGCGCCCCCGGGCAGGGTGGGAGGCGGCTTGGCTGCGATGGCATCATCGCGGTGTGCAGGTAATACCGCGTCGCTTGTGTCGCGGGCAAGCCCGCACATGCTGTAAGGATTAGATTGTTTTCACAAGGACGCCTGTCTTTGCGGCATAAGCACCGCCCGGCATGCGGCCCTGCACCTTTGCCCGTGTAGCAGGTAAACTTCGCCCCCTGCGCAGGAGCAACCATGAATTATCGTCACGCCTTTCACGCCGGCAACCACGCCGATGTCTTCAAACACCTGACCTTGACCCGCCTCATCGCCTTGATGTCGCGCAAGGAGCAGCCGTTCGCCTACCTCGATACCCATGCCGGTATCGGTCTGTACGACCTGCAGGGCGATCAGGCCAACCGCACCGGTGAATACCTGGAAGGCATCGCCCGTCTGTGGGGCAAGAGCGATCTGCCGCCATTGACCGCCGACTACATGCGCGTGCTGCACGAGATGAACCCGGATGGCCAGTTGCGCTACTACCCCGGTTCGCCGGAACTGGCACGCCGCCTGACCCGCCCCCAGGACCGCGTGCTGCTCAATGAAAAGCACCCGGAAGACGGCGTGCTGCTCAAGGACAACATGAAGGGCGATCGTCGGGTCAAGGTTCACCTGGGCGAAGGCTGGCATGTGCCACGCGCGTTGCTGCCGGTGCCGGAAAAGCGTGCGCTGATGCTGATTGACCCGCCGTTTGAACAGCTCGACGAAATGCAGCGCTGCGCGGCGTCGCTCAAAGAGGCGGTCGGCCGCATGCGCCAGACGGTCGCAGCGATCTGGTACCCGGTGAAGGACCAGCGCATGTTGCGCCGTTTCTACCAGGACCTGGCCGGCACCGGTGCGCCGAAGCTGCTGCGCGTCGAATTGCTGGTGCATCCGTTGGACACGCCCAACACCCTGACCGGCTCGGGCCTGGCGATTGCCAACCCGCCGTGGGGCTTGGAGGAGGAATTGCGTGAGCTGCTGCCGTGGCTGTCCAAGCAACTGGGCCAGACCCAGGGCGGGTGGCAGATGGATTGGCTGATTGCCGAGTAACCGAGTCTGGCGCAACACCAATGTGGGAGGGGGCTTGCCCCCGATAACGGTGTGTCAGTCCATACATCTGTACCTGATACATTGCTATCGGGGGCAAGTCGAACCGTCGCACCGCCCCTCCCACATTTTTTTAGATCGGGCAGGTCACGCCTGTACCGCCAATCCCGCAATAGCCCTGCGGATTCTTCGCCAGGTACTGCTGGTGATACGCCTCGGCGAAGTACACCGTCGGGGCCTCGTCGATTTCCGTGGTGATGGGGCCCAGGCCAGCCTTGGTCAGCTCTTGCTGATACGCCTGCGCACTGGCCTGCGCCGCCGCCAATTGCTCCGGCGTGGTGGCATAGATCACTGAACGATACTGGCTGCCGATGTCGTTGCCCTGGCGCATGCCCTGGGTCGGGTTGTGCAGTTCCCAGAACATCTTCAGCAAGTCTTCGTATTTCACCTTGGCCTGGTCATACACCACCAGCACCACTTCGCTATGGCCGGTCAGGCCCGAGCAGACTTCTTCGTAGGTCGGGTTCGGCGTGTAGCCGCCGGCATAACCGACCACGGTGCTGACCACGCCATCGCGCTGCCAGAATTTGCGTTCTGCGCCCCAGAAGCAGCCCAGGCCGAAGATCGCGAAGCCGACGTCGTCGAGGAACGGGCCGAGCAGCGGGTTGCCGTTGACGAAGTGCGTCTCCGGCAGTGTCATCGGGGTTTCACGGCCAGGCAAAGCTTGTTCTGCAGTAGGAAGCACGTTTTTGTTCACCAGAATTTCCGAGCGCAAGACCATGAGCAGTCCTCTCGTCAGGTTGAGTTAACAGTAAAGAATCAGACAACCAGTGTGCCCGAGTGTTACAGCGCTGTCAGGCGATTGGCCCGCGTGGGTAGCGTTTAAGCTTCTCGAGCAGCTCTGAACCGGGGATGGGCCGGTCGAACAGATAGCCCTGGCCGACGTCGCAACGATGCCGACGCAGGAACGCCAACTGCTCGGCGGTCTCGATGCCTTCGGCCACGACCTTGAGCTTGAGGTTGTGGGCCATGGCGATCACGGCGGAGGTGATTTCCATGTCGTCCTGGTTGTCCGGGATTTCGTGGATAAAGCTGCGATCGATCTTGATGATGTCGATCGGGAATTTTTTCAAGTAGCTCAGCGACGAGTAACCGGTGCCGAAGTCGTCCATGGCCAGGGTCAGGCCCAGGCTTTTCAACTGGTCCAGTTGCAGACGGGTGTCCTCGGTGGCCTCGAGCAGCAGGCCTTCGGTCAACTCAAGTTCGAGCAGGTTGGCCGGCAGTTCTTCTTCCTTGAGGATCGAGGCAATCGAGGCCACCAGGTCCGGGTCGGAGAACTGTTTGGGCGACAGGTTGATCGCCACCTGCAGGTTGCCCAGGCCGGCGGCGCTCAGTTGCTTGCTCATGCGGCAGGCCTGGCGGGCGATCCATTTGCCGATGGGGATGATCAGGCCGGTTTCTTCGGCCACGCTGATGAACTGGTCGGGGCGGATCATGCCCTTTTCCGGGTGGTTCCAGCGCAGCAGCGCCTCCATGCCCAGCAAGCGGCCACTGCGCAGGCACAGCTTGGGCTGGTAGAACACGTCCAGCTCGTTCTGGGTCAGGGCGCGGCGCAGGTTGTTTTCCACGAACAGTTTGTAGCTGGCCTCGGCGTTCAACGCTTCGGTAAACACTTGTACCTGGTGTTTGCCGTTGGCTTTGGCCTTGTGCAGGGCCAAGCCGGCGTTGCGCATCAGGGTTTGCGGGTCGCGGCCATGCAGCGGCGCGCAGGCCAGGCCCACGGAGCCGGTGACGCTGATCAATTGGTTGTCGACGAACATCGGCTTGTCGAGGGTCGCCAACAGTTGGCTGGCAACGAGCTGGCCGCTCTCCAGGTCGGTGTCGTCGAGCAATACCGCAAATTCGTTACTGGCAAAGCGCGCCAGGCTGCCGCCGGCGCTGAGGCTGTTGCGCAGGCGCCGGGCCAGGCTGATCAGCAGCTTGTCGCCGGTCTGGTGGCCGAGGCTGTCGTTGATCCGCTTGAAGTTGTCGATGTCCACCAGCAACAGGCAGATCGGGCTGTCGCTGTCGCGGGCAAAGCGTTCGTCGAGGTTGCGGATAAACGCCGGACGGTTGCCCAGGTTGGTCAGGTTGTCGGTATAGGCCAGGCGCTCGATGCGCTGTTGGGCCAGCTTGGTCTGGGTGATGTCTTCGTAGATGCCGATATAGTGGGTCAGCTCGCGATTGTCGCCATAGACCTTGGAGATCGACAGCTGGCCCCAATAGGGTTCCAGGTTCTTGCGTCGGCTCTTGAACTCGCCCTGCCAGCTGTTGCTCTTGGCCAGGCTCGACGGTGCGTCGAACAGCAATTCGCTGAGGTTTTCCAGCGCGGGCAATTGCGCCAGGCGATGGCCGTGGACCTCTTCGGTACTGTACTGGGTGATCGCGGTGAAACTGGGGTTGACGTACTCCACCACGCCATCGCAATTGACCAGCAGGAAGGCGTTGGCGCTTTGTTCCACCGCGCGCTGAAACAGGTGCAGGGCGCTGGTGGCGGTACGACGGTTGTGATTGTTGATCACTTGCGCGAACTGATCCGCCAGCTCGCCGGCAAAGGCGATCTCGTCGGACTGCCAGGCGCGCGTGCAGCCGTTTTGTTCCAGGCACAACACGCCAACGACCTGGCCATCGACACGGATACTCGCGTCGAGCATCGCATGCACGTCGTTGGCCTGCAGCGATTCGGCCATTTCGCGGGTGCGTGGGTCGCGCATGACGTTGGTAGCATCGATCGCCCGGCTGGTCTGCAGGGCTTCGAGGTAGTCCGGAAAGCCACTGGCATCAATCGGCTCGGGCAAGTGGTGGCGCTGATCGGCGCGCTGGTACGCCGAGATCGGTACCAGGCGCTGGCCTTCGAGGTTCCAGATGCTGGCGCAATCGATCTGGTAGATATCGCAGGCGCTGCGGGTGATCAGCTCGGCGGCTTCCTGCAGCGAATTATTCGTGGTGTAGCGCTGGCGTGCGAGCAGCAGGATCAGCTCTTGCTGGGCGCGTACCCGTTCCAGGTGCAGCAACTGTTCCTGTTGCGCGCGCTGGTTGAGTTCCAGGGCGATCTGCAGGCGGCTGTTCTGGTTTTCCAGGTCTGCTGTCGGCGCCGTCGACGGGATCTCGCTGAACAGGCCGTCGACCACCATCAGGTAGCCCCGCAGCAGGTGGCGATTGTGTTGTTTGTAGGCTTCGCCCAGTTCCAGCAGGCTTAGAGGGCCGTCGTTGGTGTGCAGGGTGTAGCGCACCAGGTAATGAGGGCTCTCGGCCAGTTGCTGCTGGATGGCATCGTGCAGTTGATAGCGCGCCTGCGGCTCCATCAGGCTGGCGTAGGGCGAGCCGATCAAAGCGCACAGTTCAACCGCCGGCAGGCCGAATTGGCGCTCGCAATTGGGGTCGAGGTAGAGCAGGGCCCAGCTTGCCTCATTCAGCCGCTCGAAACGCAGCATACCGAGGCGCGAAGGCACCGGTAATTGCGTCACTACCTCGGCCGCCGTCCGGGCGACATCGGGTTGGCTTTTCATGGGGAAGCTCACTTGAAAAAACGCACTCGGCGCCGGGCTCACGCCCTCTTTACTGTTGCCTGCAGCAAGGTTGCATCATGCAGCCCAGGCTGACAAGAGAGGATGAAGGCTAAGTGCTATAAGGGTTATATCGGCTGCGCGGTCGATTTCTGCAATCGGGGTGATAGGAGGTGTACAACCCTGTTTTTACTGTCCAAGAAACGCGCAAAAAAAGCCCCGCCAAGTGGCGGGGTTGAGGTACGAGCGTGGCGCTCGGAAATCGATGCAATCGGGCCTCCCTCGTGCAAGGGAGGCCCGTCGCGGCTTACAGCAAGATGGTGCGGATGTCGTTCAGCAGTTGGCTCAGGCGCTGGGTGAAGCGTGCCGCCGCGGCGCCGTTGATCACGCGGTGATCGTAGGACAGCGACAGTGGCAACATCAGCTTCGGCTGGAAGGCTTTACCGTCCCAGACCGGCTGGATAGTCGCCTTGGAAACGCCCAGGATCGCCACTTCCGGCGCATTGACGATTGGCGTGAAGCCAGTGCCGCCAATGTGACCGAGGCTGGAGATGGTGAAGCATGCGCCCTGCATGTCGTCCGCGGTGAGCTTCTTGTCGCGGGCCTTGGCAGCCAGCGCAGCGGCTTCGGCAGCCAGTTGCAGCAGGCTCTTCTGGTCGACGTTCTTGATGACCGGTACCAGCAGGCCATCCGGGGTGTCGACGGCAAAGCCGATGTGAACGTACTTCTTGCGAATGATCGCCTTGCCGCTTGGCGCCAGTGAACTGTTGAAGTCCGGCAGCTCCTTGAGCAGGTGCGCGCAGGCCTTGAGCAACAGTGGCAGCACGGTCAGTTTCACGCCGGCCTTCTCGGCCACGGCTTTCTGCGCAACGCGGAAAGCTTCCAGGTCGGTGATGTCGGCCTGGTCGAACTGGGTCACGTGCGGGATGTTCAGCCAGCTGCGGTGCAGGCTCGACGCGCCGATTTGCATCAGGCGGGTCATCTGCACTTCTTCGGTTTCGCCGAAGCGGCTGAAGTCCACGACCGGGATCGGCGGAATGCCAGCACCACCGGTAGCATTGCCGGCAGCCGGGGCTTCCTTGGCTTTCTGCATCATGGATTTGACGTAAACCTGCACGTCTTCCTTGAGCACGCGACCGTGCGGGCCGGTGGCCGTGACGGCGTTCAGCTCGACGCCGAACTCGCGGGCCAGTTGGCGCACGGCAGGACCGGCGTGAACCTTGGCACCGCTTCGTGCCGGTGCCGCCGCCGGGGCCGGTGCGGCCTCGGCGTTTGCGGCAGGGGCTGGAGCCGCGGCGGCCGGTGCGGCTTCAGCCTTGGCAGCCGGCGCAGCGGCCGGTGCCGGGGCAGCAGCCGACGCAGCGCCTTGGACTTTCAGCTTGAGGATGAAGTCGCCAGTGCCGACTTCGTCTTCCAGCTTGACCGCGATGCTTTCCACCACGCCGGCAGCCGGCGAAGGGATTTCCATGGAGGCCTTGTCGGACTCCAGGGTGATCAGCGACTGGTCGGCTTCGACGGTGTCGCCGACCTTGACCAGCAGTTCGATGATCTTGGCCTTGCCCGACGAGCCGATGTCCGGGACATGAATGTCCTGGATGGTGGCTGCGGCCGGTGCGGCAGCCGGGGCCGCAGGGGCCTCGGCAGCGGCAGCAGGCTTTTCAGCCGGCGCCGGTGCAGCCGCGGCAGCTGGAGCAGGGGCCGCAGCGGCGGCGCCCTCGATTTCCAGCTCCAGCAGTTCGTCGCCTTCTTTCAGGCGATCGCCCAGCTTCACTTTCAGGCTCTTGACCACGCCGGCCTTGGGAGCAGGGATTTCCATGCTCGCCTTGTCCGATTCCAGGGTCAGGATGCTCTGGTCGGCTTCGACGGTGTCGCCGACCTTCACAAACAGCTCGATTACTTCACCTTCACCGCTGCCGATGTCAGGTACGCGAATGAGTTCGCTCACAAAAAGTCTCCTCAGCAGTCCAGTGGGTTGCGTTTTTCCGGGTTGATCCCGAACTTGACGATGGCGTCAGCCACCACCTTGGGTTCGATCTCACCGCGGTCAGCCAAGGCTTCCAGGGCTGCCAACACCACGAAGTGACGGTCGACTTCGAAGAAGTGACGCAGCTTCTTGCGGCTGTCACTGCGGCCGAAACCGTCGGTGCCCAGGACTTTGAATTCCTTGGACGGGACCCACTGGCGAATTTGTTCAGCAAACAGTTTCATGTAGTCGGTGGATGCGATCACCGGACCTTTACGGCCAGTCAGGCATTCTTCGACGTAGCTCACTTCAGGCTTCTGACCTGGGTGCAGGCGGTTGTTGCGTTCTACGGCCAGGCCGTCGCGACGCAGTTCGTTGAAGCTGGTCACGCTCCACACGTCGGCGCCGACGTTGAATTCGTCACGCAGGATCTTCGCCGCTTCACGCACTTCGCGCAGGATGGTGCCGGAGCCCATCAGTTGCACGTGATGCGCTGCTTCCTTGGTGTCTTCTTCGAGCAGGTACATGCCCTTGATGATGCCTTCCTCGACACCGGCCGGCATGGCAGGTTGCTGGTAGGACTCGTTCATCACGGTGATGTAGTAGAAAACGTCCTGCTGCTCCTGGGTCATCTTCTTCATGCCGTCCTGGATGATCACCGCCAGCTCATAGCCGTAGGTTGGATCAAAGGTGCGGCAGTTCGGAATGGTGGCCGCCAGGATGTGGCTGTGACCGTCTTCGTGTTGCAGGCCTTCGCCGTTCAGCGTGGTGCGGCCGGCGGTGCCGCCGATCAGGAAGCCACGGGTACGGCTGTCGCCTGCTGCCCAGGCCAGGTCGCCGATACGCTGGAAGCCGAACATCGAGTAGAAGATGTAGAACGGCAGCATCGGCTGGTTGTGGCAGGAGTACGACGTACCGGCCGCGATGAAGGAACTCATGGCGCCCGCTTCGTTGATGCCTTCTTCGAGGATCTGGCCCTTCTTGTCTTCCTTGTAGAACATCACCTGGTCTTTATCGACTGGCTCGTAGAGCTGGCCGACGGAGGAGTAGATGCCCAACTGACGGAACATGCCTTCCATACCGAAGGTACGGGCTTCGTCCGGGATGATCGGCACGATGCGCGAACCGACTTCCTTGTCCTTGACCAACTGCGCGAGGATTCGCACGAAGGCCATGGTGGTGGAGATTTCACGGTCGCCCGAGCCGTCGAGGATGGCCTTGAGGGTATCCAGCGCCGGTGTTGGGATGTTGACGCTCTTGGCACGGCGTTGTGGCACGAAACCGCCCAGTGCGGCACGACGCTCGCTCAGGTAGCGGGCTTCGGCGCTGTTCGGCTCTGGCTTGAAGAACGGCAGGTTTTCCAGCTCTTCGTCCTTGACCGGGATGTCGAAGCGGTCGCGGAACAACTTCAGGCTGCCGACGTCGACTTTCTTGGTGTTGTGCGCAGTGTTCTTCGCTTCGCCGGCACCGGTGCCATAACCCTTGATGGTCTTGGCCAGGATGACGGTCGGTTGTTCTTTGTGGTTGACCGCTTCGTGGTACGCCGCGTAGACCTTGTACGGGTCGTGGCCGCCACGGTTGAGTTTCCAGATCTCGTCGTCGGACAGGTCGGCAACCATCGCCTTGAGTTCAGGCGTGTTGAAGAAGTGTTCACGCACGAACGCGCCGTCTTTGGCCTTGTAGTTCTGGTACTCGCCGTCGATGACTTCGTCCATGCGACGTTGCAGGATACCGTCGACGTCCTTGGCCAGCAGTGGGTCCCAGAAACGGCCCCAGATGACTTTGGTCACGTTCCACTGAGCACCGCGGAACACGCCTTCGAGTTCCTGGATGATCTTGCCGTTGCCGCGAACCGGGCCGTCGAGGCGCTGCAGGTTGCAGTTGATGACGAAGATCAGGTTGTCCAGCTTCTCGCGGCCGGCCAGGGAGATGGCACCCAGGGATTCCGGCTCGTCGCACTCGCCGTCGCCCAGGAAGCACCAGACTTTCTGCTTGCCTTCGGGGATGAAACCACGGGCTTCCATGTACTTCATGAAGCGCGCCTGGTAGATCGCCTGGATCGGGCCCAGACCCATGGAAACGGTCGGGAACTGCCAGAAGTCAGGCATCAGCCAAGGGTGCGGGTAGGACGACAGGCCCTGACCGTCGACTTCCTGGCGGAAGTTGTTCATCTGTTCTTCGCTGATGCGACCTTCCATGAACGCACGGGCGTAGACGCCTGGCGAGGTGTGGCCCTGGAAGTAGATCAGGTCGCCGCCGTGTTCGTCGGTCGGGGCCTGGAAGAAGTAGTTGAAGCCGATGTCATAGAGCGTTGCGCTGGAAGCGAAGCTGGAGATGTGACCGCCCAGGTCAGAATCTTTCAAGTTCGTACGCATTACCATCGCCATGGCGTTCCAACGTACCAGCGAGCGAATGCGGCGTTCCATGAACAGGTCGCCAGGCATGCGTGCTTCGTGGGTAACAGGGATGGTATTGCGATATGGCGTGGTGATGGCGTAGGGCAGTTGCGAGCCGCTGCGGGTCGCGAGTTCGCCCATACGGGTCATCAGATAGTGAGCACGGTCTTCGCCTTCTTTGTCGAGAACCGATTCCAGGGCGTCCAGCCATTCCTGGGTTTCGACGGGATCGAGGTCTTGCATGGCTTGCTCCAGGGCGGAAAGGCTACCAGAATCGGTTGCCTGAAGTTTGCGACTGGCCTTGTGGGCAGACGACATAAATTCTTGGATGGCCGGAGGTTGCTCCGGCGTCCTGTAGTTTTACTACAAATCGTCGGCCATTTCAGCCTTTCGAATGTATATACGAGTAGTAAAACTACACAAGACTGAGCGGATTGCTCGGTCCGTTAGGTGAGCATAATCGTTATTGTTGATCTTTTGCGAAGAAGAAAAGGTAGAAATTTAATGTTACCTGCCAAAATTTATGAATTTTCAGCTATTTCTAACTTTTGTTCGACAGTCATTCATCGCGCCTGCCTCCTGCGTTCACCGCAACAAGCCCTTTACGCGCCGTTCAAGGATAGACCATGAGCCTTCCAACGCTGGCCGAGCTGCCGGCCGTTCTCTTGCCGTTCGCCATTCGGGCCGAACAGTCATTTCGTGACGCAGTGGCCGCGCTGGACGACGATCATGGCCTTTCTGAATGGACGCCGCAACGCTGGGCCGATTTCGTGCGGGTGTGCGCGGCCAGTGATTTCGTGATTGAACAGAGTGTTCGTGAGCCGTTGATGTTGCTCGAACTGGTCGCCTGGGGCGAGTTGGACCGTGGCTTTGCGCCGGGCGAGCTGTGCGGGCAGATCGCCGGTGCCGTGCAACAGGCTGAAACAGAAGATGAGTTGGGCCGCATGCTGCGCCGCCAGCGTACCCGCCAGCAAGTCCGCATCATCTGGCGCGACCTGACCCGCCAGGCGGATCTGGTGCAAACCTGTCGCGACCTCTCCGACATGGCCGACGCCAGCATCGACCAGGCCTACCAGTGGCTGTACCAGCGCCATTGCGCGCAGTTCGGCACGCCGACCGGGCGCCGCAGCGGTGAGCCGCAGCAGATGGTGATCCTCGGCATGGGCAAGCTCGGCGCGGTGGAGCTGAACCTGTCATCCGACATCGACTTGATCTTCGCCTACCCCGAAGGCGGCGAGACGGTGGGGGTGAAGCGCGCCCTGGATAACCAGGAGTTCTTCATTCGCCTGGGGCAAAAACTGATCAAGGCCCTCGACCCGATGACCGTCGACGGTTTTGTCTTCCGTGTCGACATGCGCCTGCGGCCTTACGGTTCGGCGGGCGCGCTGGTGCTCAGCTTCAATGCGTTGGAACAGTATTACCAGGACCAGGGCCGCGACTGGGAGCGCTACGCCATGATCAAGGCGCGCGTGGTAGCCGGCGATCAGGTGGCCGGTGCGCAACTGCTCGACATGCTGCGACCGTTCGTCTACCGCCGTTATTTGGACTTCTCCGCCATCGAAGCGCTGCGCACCATGAAGCAGTTGATCCAGCAGGAAGTGCGGCGCAAGGGCATGGCCGACAACATCAAGCTCGGTTCGGGCGGCATCCGCGAAGTGGAATTTATCGCCCAGGCGTTCCAGCTGATCCATGGCGGGCGCGACCTCAGCCTGCAGCAACGGCCGTTGCTCAAGGTGCTGGGCACCCTGGAAGGCCAGGGCTACCTGCCGCCGACGGTGATCGCCGAGTTGCGCGATGGCTACGAATTCCTGCGTTACACTGAGCATGCGATCCAGGCGATTGCCGACCGCCAGACCCAGATGTTGCCGGACAGCCCCGAAGACCAGGCGCGCATTGCCTTTATGCTTGGCTTCGCCGATTGGGCCGCGTTCCATGAGCGCCTGATGTACTGGCGTGGGCGGGTGGACTGGCACTTCCGCCAGGTGATCGCCGATCCGGATGAAGAAGACGGCGAAGAAAGCGAATTGGTCGTCGGTGGGGAATGGTTGCCACTGTGGGAAGAGTCCCAGGACGAAGACGCGGCCTGCCGCCAACTGGCCGAAGGTGGCTTCACTGACGCGCCCAAAGCGCTCAAAGCCTTGGCCGGCCTGCGCGGCAGCCCGCAATTGCGCGCCATGCAGCGCCTCGGTCGCGAGCGTCTGGATGCGTTTATCCCACGTCTGCTGGCGCAGGCCGTCGAGCACGCCAACCCGGACCTGGTGCTGGAGCGCGTCTTGCCGCTGGTGGAAGCCGTCGCCCGGCGGTCAGCCTACCTGGTGTTGCTCACGGAAAACCCCGACGCCCTGCGGCGCCTGTTGACCTTGTGCGCCGCCAGCCCGTGGATCGCCGAACAGATCACCCGCTTCCCACTGTTGCTCGACGAATTGCTCAACGAAGGCCGCTTGTTCAAGCCGCCGTTGGCGCCGGAACTCGCCGCCGAACTGCGCGAACGCCTCACGCGTATCCCCGAAGACGACCTTGAGCAGCAAATGGAAGCGCTGCGGCACTTCAAGCTGGCTCACCGCTTGCGGGTGGCCGCCTCGGAAATCGCCGGCAGCCTGCCGCTGATGAAAGTCAGCGACTACCTGACCTGGCTCGCCGAAGCCATCCTCGAACAAGTGCTGGCCCTGGCCTGGCGCCAGACCGTCGCCCGCCACGGCGCGCCGCAGCGGTTGGATGGCAGCGTGTGCGATCCTGGATTCATCATTGTCGGTTATGGGAAAGTCGGCGGCATCGAATTGGGGCATGGTTCGGACCTGGACCTGGTGTTTATCCATGACGGCGACCCGCAGGCCGAAACCGATGGCGCCAAGCCGATCGACGGCGCGCAGTTTTTCACGCGCCTGGGCCAGCGGATCATTCACTTGCTGACCACGCAGACCAACTCGGGGCAATTGTATGAAGTGGACATGCGCCTGCGGCCGTCGGGCGCATCCGGTTTGCTGGTGAGTTCCCTCGGCGCCTTTGCGCGCTATCAGGAAAACGAAGCCTGGACCTGGGAACATCAGGCGCTGATCCGCGCGCGGGTGTTGGTGGGCAGCCAGGACGTGGGCCGCGCCTTCGAACAGGTGCGGGCCAAGGTGTTGGGCCGTGAACGCGACTTGACGAAGCTGCGCCAGGAGGTCAGCGAGATGCGCGCCAAGATGCGCGATAACCTCGGGACCCGGGCCACGGCGGCCGGTACCGGCGCGAATGCCTTCGAACCGACGGTGGCGTTCGACCTCAAGCAGGACGCCGGAGGTATCGTCGATATTGAATTTATGGTGCAATACGCCGCTTTGGCATGGTCTGCGCAACATCCATCGTTGCTGCGCTACACCGACAATATCCGCATTCTGGAGGGCCTGGAGCAGGTCGGGCTGATGCCCGCCGCCGATGCCCATTTACTGCGCGAGGTATATAAGGCCTACCGTTCCGCGGCGCACCGCCAGGCTTTGCAGAACGAAGCCGGTACGGTGGCCGGGGATCAGTTCGCCGACGAACGGCGCCAGGTGATGCGAATCTGGCAGGCGCTGGGGTTAAGCTGACACTCGATTAAATGAGCGACGCCAATCTAATGTGGAAACCGGCTTCATGTGGGAGCAGGCTTGCTCGTGATGCAGGCGCTGCGGTCTGTCTAGCGGACCGCGGTGATGCTATCGCGAGCGAGCCCGCTGCCACACAAAGTGCGATCTACAGTAATCATCGAGGCGGGGAGGCGTAAGCCTCCCCGCATCGTTTGTGGAAACTACATGAATATTCTGATCGTTGGGCCCAGCTGGGTCGGTGACATGGTGATGGCGCAGACACTGTTCCAGTGCCTCAAACAACGTCATCCCGACTGCCAAATCGACGTGCTCGCCCCTGAGTGGAGCCGGCCGATCCTTGAGCGCATGCCGCAAGTGCGCCAGGCCTTGAGCTTCCCGCTCGGCCATGGCGCCCTCGAACTGGCGACCCGCCGTCGCATCGGCAAATCCCTGGCCGGGCAGTACGACCAGGCGATCTTGCTGCCCAACTCGATGAAGTCGGCGCTGGTGCCGTTTTTCGCCGGCATTCCCAAGCGCACCGGCTGGCGCGGCGAGTTTCGCTACGGTCTGCTCAACGACGTGCGCAAGCTCGACAAGGCGCGCTACCCGCTGATGATCGAACGCTTCATGGCCCTGGCCTACGCGCCGGGTGCCGAGTTGCCGACGCCGTATCCGCGCCCGAGCCTGCAGATCGACCCGATCACCCGCGACGCGGCCCTGGCCAAGTTCAGCCTGGCCCTCGACCGTCCGGTGCTCGCGCTGTGCCCCGGTGCCGAGTTTGGCGAGTCCAAGCGCTGGCCGTCGGAGCATTACGCCAAAGTCGCGGAGACGAAGATCCGCGAAGGCTGGCAGGTGTGGCTGTTCGGCTCGAAGAACGACCATGCGGTGGGTGAAGACATCCGCCAGCGCCTGATCCCCGGCCTGCGCGAAGAAGCGGTGAACCTCAGTGGCGACACCTCGCTGGCCGAGGCCATCGACTTGCTGTCCTGCGCGGATGCGGTGGTGTCCAACGACTCCGGGCTGATGCACGTCGCGGCGGCGCTGAACCGCCCGCTGGTCGCGGTGTACGGCTCGACCTCCCCAGGGTTTACCCCGCCGTTGGCCGACAAGGTCGAAGTGGTGCGCCTGGGCCTGGAATGCAGCCCGTGTTTTGACCGCACCTGCCGTTTCGGCCACTACAACTGCCTGCGCCAGTTGTTGCCGCAACCGGTCAACGAAGCCTTGCAGCGGTTGCAGGGCTCTGTGGTCGAGGTTCACTGAGTTGCGGGTACTGGTAATCAAGACCTCATCCCTGGGCGACGTGATCCATGCGTTGCCGGCACTGACCGATGCGGCGCGGGCGATCCCGGGCATTCGATTCGACTGGGTGGTGGAAGAAGGCTTTGCCGAGATCCCCACCTGGCACCCGGCGGTGGACAAGGTGATCCCGGTGGCGATTCGCCGCTGGCGCAAGAACCTCTGGCAAACCTTCAAAAGTGGCGAATGGCGGCGCTTCAAGCAGCGTATCCAGTCAACCAAATACGACCTGGTGATCGACGCCCAGGGCCTGCTCAAAAGCGCCTGGCTGACCCGCTACGTGCGCGCCCCGGTGGCCGGGTTTGACAAAAACTCGGCGCGTGAACCGATCGCGGCGCGCTTTTATTCGCGGCGCCTGGCCGTGGCCCGCGGGCAGCACGCGGTGGAGCGCTTGCGCCAGCTGTTCGCCGTGGCCCTCGGTTATGACTTGCCCAAGGCGCTGGGCGACTACGGCCTGAGCGTCGACAAGCTGCTTGGCCTGCCGCCGAAAAAGCCGTTTGTGTTGTTGCTGCACGGCACCACCTGGGACACCAAGCACTGGCCCGAAGCCTACTGGCGCGAGCTGGCCGAGCGCATGGGCCGCCTGGGCGTGGACGTGAAGTTGCCATGGGGCAATGCCGCCGAAAAGGCCCGCGCCGAACGCCTGGCCCAGGGCCTGGACAACGCCGAGGTGCTGCCCAAACTGAACCTGGCCGGGGTCGCCCGCGTGCTCGCCGGCGCCCGCGCCTGCGTTGCGGTGGACACCGGCCTCGGGCACCTGGCCGCAGCCCTGGACGTGCCGACCATTTCGCTGTTCGGCCCCACCAACCCCGGCCTGACCGGCGCCTACGGCAAGAGCCAGATTCACCTGGCCAGCGACTTCCCGTGTGCGCCCTGCCTGCTGAAACAGTGTACCTATCAACCCACGGCCGACGATCTGCGTCGGTTCGACATCAAGCGCGAATCGCCCCTGTGCTTCACGCGGCTGAACCCTGAGCGTGTGGCGAGCCGGCTGAGCACGTTGTTACTGGCCGAGGAGATGCACTGATGCAACTGGCGTTTGTTCTGTACAAGTATTTCCCGTTCGGTGGCTTGCAGCGCGACTTCATGCGTATCGCCCTGGAGTGCCAGCAGCGCGGTCATCAGATCCGTGTCTACACCCTGATCTGGGAGGGTGATGTGCCGCCCGGCTTCGAAGTGCTGGTGGCGCCGGTCAAGGCGCTGTTCAACCATCGCCGCAACGAAAAACTCTACGCTTGGATTCAGGCCGACCTGGCCAAGCGCCCGGTGGATCGTGTGGTCGGGTTCAATAAAATGCCCGGGCTGGACCTGTACTTCGCCGCCGATGGCGTGTTTGAAGACAAGGCGCAAACCCTGCGCAACCCGATGTACCGCTGGTTCGGCCGCTACAAACACTTTGCCGAGTACGAGCGCGCCGTTTTCGAACAGAGCGCCAAGACCCAGATCATGGTGCTCTCGGCCCATCAGCAGGAATTGTTCACGCGTTACTACGGCACCCAGGCGCAGCGCTTTCATTTGCTGCCGCCGGGCATCGCCCGTGACCGGCGCGCGCCGCCGAATGCCGCGCAGATCCGTGCAGAGTTTCGCGATGAGTTCGGCCTGGCCGAGGACGATTTGCTGTTGGTGCAGATCGGTTCCGGCTTCAAGACCAAGGGCGTCGACCGCAGCCTCAAGGCCGTGGCCGCATTGCCGTCGGCGCTGAAGAAACGTACCCGGCTGTTTGTAATCGGCCAGGACGACCCCAAAGTATTCCAATTACAGAGCGCCGCACTGGGCCTGGGCGAGCAAGTGCATTTCTTCAAAGGGCGCAGCGATATTCCGCGCTTTCTGCTGGGGGCCGACCTGTTGATCCACCCGGCCTACAACGAAGCGGCCGGCATGGTGCTGATCGAGGCGGTTGTCGCCGGCCTGCCGGTGCTGGTGAGCAAGGTCTGCGGTTATGCCTTCTACATCGACAAGGCCGGTAATGGCCGGGTGTTGGACGAGCCGTTCGAACAGGCGCAACTCAATCAATACCTGGTCGATATGCTCGACGATCCACAAGCGCGCGCGACCATGAGTCGCAATGGTCTGGCCTTCGCCGAGACGGCCGACCTCTATAGCATGCCGCAGTACGCTGCGGACCTGATCCTGGCGGAGCCGAACCGATGAAGTTGATGCTTGCCGAACCGTTCAAGACCCTTTGGGCCGGACGCGATGCGTTCGCCGAAGTCGAGAAGCTGGACGGCCTGGTGTACCGCGAACTCGATGCCCGCCGTACCTTGCGTACAGAGGTCGAGGGCCGCGGTTATTTCGTGAAGATTCACCGTGGTATCGGCTGGGCCGAAATCCTCAAGAACCTGATCACCGCGAAGTTGCCGGTATTGGGCGCCGGCCAGGAATGGCGGGCGATCCAGCGCTTGCAGCAAGTCGGCGTGCCGACCATGACCGCCGTGGCTTATGGCGAAAAGGGCAGCAACCCGGCCGACCAGCATTCGTTTATCGTCACCGAAGAGCTGGCGCCCACCGTCAGCCTCGAAGACCTGAGCATGGACTGGCTCAAGCAACCGCCATCGCCAGTCATCAAGCATGCGCTGATCGCCGAAGTGGCGCGCATGACCGGCATGATGCACCGCGCCGGGGTCAACCATCGCGACTGCTATATCTGCCATTTCCTGCTGCACACGGACAAGCCGCTGGTGGCCGATGATTTCAAGTTGTCGGTGATCGACCTGCACCGTGCGCAGGTCCGCTCGAAGATCCCGCTGCGCTGGCGCAACAAGGACTTGGCGGCGCTGTATTTTTCGGCGCTGGATATCGGCCTGACCCGGCGCGACAAGCTGCGTTTTCTCAAGGGCTACTTCCAACAACCGTTGCGCCGGATTCTCGCCGAAGAGGCCGCGCTGCTGCAGTGGCTGGAGCACAAGGCGGCCAAGCTCTACGCGCGCAAACAACGTTACGGGGATGCGCTCTGATGGCGGGTTGGAACCTGGAACCCGCATACGCCGGCCTCGCGGATGATTTTGGAAGCCTTGAAGCGGTGTTCGCCCTGCAAGGCGAGCGGCTGACCCGCGACCCGCTGTCGGAAGTGATCCGGGTGGCACGCGGCGGGGTCAATTATTACGTCAAGCGCTACGTCGGTGCCGGCAAGGGCCTGCGCCGCTACCTGGGCAAGCCGCGGGTGAAGTCCGAGTGGCAGAACCTCAAGCGTTTCGCCAAGTGGGGCATTCCCACCGCCGACGTGGTCGCCTGGGGCCTGGAGCGCAATGGCCTGGCCTACGCCCGCGGCGCGCTGATCACCCGTGAGTTGCCCAAGACCGAAGACTTGTCGGTGCTGGCCGAGCGCAACGACGTGCGCCTCAAAGACCCCAAATGGGTCGATGCGGTCAGCCGCCAGCTCGCCGAATACACGCGTACCATGCACGATCATCACTTCACCCATAACGACTTGAAGTGGCGCAACCTGCTGATCGACGACCAGCACACCCTGTACCTGATCGATTGCCCCAACGGCGATTTCTGGCGCGGGTTCTGGCTCAAATACCGCATCACCAAAGACCTGGCCTGCCTGGACAAGGTGGCCAAGTATCACCTGTCGGCCACCCAGCGCCTGCGCTTCTACCTGCAATACCGCCAGCGCGCGCACCTGAGTGCGTCGGACAAACAGCGAATTCGCCATGTGGTGAAGTTTTTCGAGGGACGCGAATGAGTGATTTCCTGGCGGCCGAAGACCGCGCTCTGCTGGAGCGCAACGGTCTGGCCAGTTTCGATGCCCTGTGGGCCAAGCAACTGGACGCGGTGGACGAGCCGAACACCAGCCATGGCGGCTGGAGCAGCGTGTTCCGCCTGGAGCTCGACGGCCACGGTTACTACCTCAAGCGCCAGAGCAACTACCTCACGCGCAGCTTGCACCGACCGTTTGGCGAACCGAGTTTTTCCCGCGAGTTTCGTAACATCAGCCGTTATCGCGCGTTGGGTATCCCGGCCTTGCAGGCGGCGTTCTACGGTGAGCGCAAAGTCGCTGGCGAGCACCGCGCGATGCTGTTGACCCGTGCCCTGGACGGCTGGAATGACCTGGACTCATTGCTCGAACAGTGGCCGCAACTGAGCGACCCCCAGCACCGTGCGATCCTGTTGGCCTGCGGCCAATTGGCGCGCCGTCTGCACGGCGTGGGACAGGTCCACGGGTGTTTTTACCCCAAGCATATTTTCCTGCAGGCCACCGGCGACGGTTATTCCGCGCAGTTGATCGACCTGGAGAAAACCCGCCCGTTGCTGTTTGGCTGGCGTGACCGGGTCAAGGACCTGGAGCCGCTGTTGCGCCGTGCGCCGCAGTGGTCGGATGCGCAAACGCGTCACCTGCTGGCGGCGTATCTGGAACAACCTGAAGACAGCCCGCTGGTCGCCACCTGGCAGCAGCGCCTGACCGCTCGCCGCAGCCACAAGGAGCACCGTTGATGCGTTTATCCGCGCTGAAGCAGGCCGGGCGCAGCCCAAGCCTGCCGCTGACCATCGAACTGGCGGACGCCGCAGGCCCTGGTCAATTGCAATTGCTCAGCCTGTTGCGCGTGTTGCCGGGCCAGCGCTATGTGGGCGCCGGTGTCTGGCGCGGTCGCGCGGTGTTGGCCAAGTTGTTGGTGGGCAGCAAGGCGGCGCGGCATTTTCAGCGTGAGCTCAACGGCGTGCGCCTGCTGGCCGAGCAAGGCCTGACCACGCCGCTGCTGCTGGCCGACGGTTTGCAGGAAGGCGAGGGCGGTTGGCTGCTGTTTGAGTTTATCGATGGCGCCGAAAGCCTGGCCGATGCCTGGCAAGCGGTCGAAGGCCTGCCGCCGTTGGCCGATGAGCAGACCGCTGTGCTCGCCGAAGCGCTGGACGCGATCGCCCGCATGCACGCCAAGGGCCTGTGGCAGGAAGACCTGCACCTGGACAACCTGCTGCGCCAGGGCGGCAAGCTGTACCTGATCGATGGTGCCGGGATCTGCGTGGAACAGGCGGGCCAGCCGCTGTCGCGCAACCGGGTGCTGGAAAACCTCGGGGTGTTTTTCGCCCAGTTGCCGAAAAATCTCGCGCCGTTTACCGAAGAGTTGCTGGTGTATTACCTGCTGAGCAACGGCGAGCATGCGTTACCGCTCGAAGCCCTGGAGAAGCAGGTGCGCAAGGTCAGCGCCTGGCGCCTGAAGGACTTCCTCGACAAGGTCGGCCGCGAATGCACACTGTTCAGCGTGGTGCGCGGCGCGTTTGGCTTGCGGGCGATCCGTCGCGAGGAGGAGCGCGCGATGCTGCCGGTGCTGGAGCAGGCCGATGCCTTGCTCGACCAGGGGCATTTGTACAAGACCGGCGGTGCGGCCAGCGTGGCCAAGGTCGAAGTGGCCGGCCGGCCGCTGGTGATCAAACGCTACAACATCAAGGGCTTCGCCCATTGGCTCAAGCGTTTCTGGCGCCCGAGCCGCGCCTGGCATTCCTGGCGCGAAGGCAATCGCCTGGCGTTCCTCGGCATTGCCACACCCAAGCCGCTGGCCGTGCTGGAAAAGCGCTTTTTCTGGCTGCGCAGCCGCGCTTACCTGGTCACTGAATACCTGCCGGGGCCGGACATCATCGAGCGCTTCGCACCGTATGTGGAGCAGGGCGACGCGCCTGAAAACGAACTGCTGGCGCTGGACCAGCTGTTCGCCGAGCTGATACGCGAGCGCATCAGCCATGGCGATTTCAAGGGCCATAACCTGTTCTGGCACGAAGGCCGCTGGGCCTTGATCGACCTGGATGCGATGCGCCAGCACCGCTCCGACGCCAGCTTCGCCACGGCGTTTGCCAAGGACCGCGCACGCTTCATGCGTAATTGGCCGCAAGGCAGTGCGCTGTATCAGGTCATTGATCAGCGTTTGCCGAAGGAAGTCGGCGGCGCCGGCTGACGGTCGAGCGGGTTTTTCAGGTAGGACGCGGTCAAGTGTGGGGGCAGGCTTGCAGGGGCCTGTCCCCCAGCAGCCAGTTGGCCTGCACGAACTGCTCGAATCTGGCAATTATGTATCATTTTATACAATGCCCGGTTGCGAGGCTGTCTTGATACGGGTTGCGGGCTTTAAGTAAGTTAGAAGTTGAAACGGATTCGGCGGATAGCGCGAAGTGTGCTGGTTTATATCAGACTTGTCCTAGAGCAATTTATTGGGGCAAGGTATTTGTTTGATCGTATTGTAGTTCTTGTTTTAAACGGATACATGTGTGGCGCATGTTGCGGGTTGAGCATTCTTTTATCGTTCTATAAATTTGTTCTACAGCCGATGAGGTTGTTCAATTATTTATAGGAGGTTTTTATGTCGTCTATCAATGCTAACTCAAACGTGGCTGCTGATTATCAGAGGTACGAAAATAATAACTTTAATGAGAAGGGGCAAAACAATCCGCTGGATCAGGCGGCCGGGGAAGATGCTGAGTATTTGGATGCGCAAAATCAGCCGATTGATCATGAGATTCAATCCGACGGTAACGGTGGTTTCTATCAGCCAGGTACGGGCAGGGGGCAGCCGGGTAATGGTGAACCAGGGTTAGGAAGCATCAACGTTGGAGCGGGGCATCAAATTGACTTTGATGGTGCGGAGCCTCCGCGGTCGCTGCACTATTAAGGCGCCCGTGGGCGTGTAAGGTCGAAAAGAATGCTGCTGCATGGGTATGCGCAGCATTCATATCGTCTCGTTGTTATTGCGTTTTTTGGGTAATGGGTTTTATGCCGTTCATCATGTTGATAGTTGCAGGTACGGTTTAAAGGAGAGGGTGGTTTGAATATTAACCAGACGTGTTGATTTTCCCGTCAGCGCTCTTTGCTCCGGTGTGTTCGCGGCGCGAAGCAACTAATCCTGTATTGTCTTATCGGAGCTTTCTCACAGAACGTATCGGTGTGTCGGTGTAGGCTATCTTCGCTGGCGATGTTAGTGTGGTCGACCCTCTATGCTGAACGGTGTCGTTCATGATCCGTATGTACTCTGTGTTGCTTGCTGCTCTCCTGGCAATCTCCGGTTGCGGGACCATCAACACCGTCTTTCGCCCGGACGCTGTCGCCAGCCAGAACCTCAAGGAGTCGCGCAGCTACTGCGAAAATATCCCGCGCATCTACAGTGGGGTGATCTACGGGTTTTGTACGCTCAATGCTGAGCCCGCCCCTGAAAAAAGCCTGAATGACCGAGCCCTGTCGGACCACGAGAACAATGCTTTCCCGATCATCGCCATCGAGTTCATCGGCTCTGGCGTGCTGGACACCCTGGTCCTGCCCTACACGATCTACCGTCAGAACAAGGACGGCAGCATCGAGATCTTCCGCTGAACCTCCTCGACGCTCGCCGCTAACAGCTTCCTCCTGCTTTTGAGCTATAATCCCGCCCTTTAGCTGTTTCTCGCCCAGGCGAGAGGCACACTTTTTTCAGGCGTAACGCGCCTGCATGCAGACTAAAAGAGGCTAGACCCCTGTGGCATTGACGATTCTTGGCCTGTCCGGCGCCCTTAGCCATGATCCTTCCGCAGCCCTGTATATCGACGGCAAGCTGATCGCGGCCGCCGAAGAAGAACGCTTCGTGCGCGACAAGCATGCAAAGCACCGCATGCCCTACGAATCGGCGAAATTCTGCCTGGAACAAGCCGGCATCAAGCCCTCCGACGTTGATGTGGTCGCGATCCCGTTCGCCCCGATCAGCCTGTTCGGCGAAGCGCGCTGGCACTATGCCAAGCGTTACTGGTACGCCCCGGACCGCGCTCTCGATGCGATCCTGATGGGCAACCGGCGCTACAAGCGCTACCGCAACAAGATCGTCTGGTGCCTGGAACAGCTGGGCTTCGATCCGAAGAAGATCAAGATCGAGCCGGTAGAACACCACTTGGCCCACGCCTCCAGTGCCTACCACTGCTCCGGCTTCAAGGAGAAAACCGCGATCCTGGGGATCGACGGCAAGGGTGAGTACGCCACCACGTTCTTCGGCTACGGCGAAAACGGCAAGATCCACAAGATCAAGGAATTCTACGATCCGGACTCCCTCGGCGGCCTGTATGGCGCGGTCACCGAGTTCCTCGGTTTCGAGATGCTCGACGGCGAGTTCAAGGTCATGGGCATGGCGCCTTATGGCGATGCCAGCAAGTACGATTTCTCGCGCCTGGCCTCCTTTGAAAACGGCGAGCTGGTGATCAACACCGACTACGCCAACGTCATCGGCCTGCGTCGTTATAAAGAGAAGGGCAAGGGTTTCTACTTCTCGCCCAAACTGATCGAGTGGCTGGGGCCCAAGCGCGAAGGCGACATCGCCGACGAGCCGTACATCCACTACGCGGCCAGCATGCAGGCGCTGTTCGAGAAGCTGTCCCTGCAGATGATCGACTACTATCTGGGCGACATCCTCAAGGAAACCGGCAAGCTGGCCTTCGCCGGCGGCTGTGCGCTGAACGTCAAGCTGAACCAGAAGATCATTGCCCGTGACGACGTGAAAGAGCTGTTCGTGCAACCGGCGTCCGGCGATGCCGGCACCGCCGTGGGCGCCGCCGCTTACGTGTCCAACGCCCGTGGTGTGCCGGTGGAGAAGATGGAACACGTCTACCTCGGCCCGTCCTACAGCAACGAAGACGTGATCGCCGCTTGCGCCAAGCACCCGAGCAAGCCGGACTGGCGCAAGATCGACAGCATGCCTAAGCGCATTGCCAAGATCATGGTCGACGGCAACCCGGTGGCCTGGTTCCAGGGGCGCATGGAGTTTGGCCCGCGTGCCTTGGGCGGTCGTTCGATCATTGGCTGCCCGAGCGCTACCGGCGTGGCGGACCGCATCAACCATCAGATCAAGTTCCGCGAGCGCTGGAGGCCTTTCTGCCCGTCGATGCTCGACACCGTGGCCCCGCTGATGATCAAGGTCGATCACCCGGCGCCGTTCATGACCTTCACCTTTGAAGTGTCGGAAGAGTGGAAAACCCGCGTGCCGGAAGTGGTCCATGAGGACGGCACGTCCCGCGCCCAGGTGCTCAAGCGCGAATACAACCCGCGCTACTACGACATGATGAAAGAACTCGAAGTGCTGACCGGCAACGGCGTGTCCCTGAACACTTCGCTCAACCGTCGTGGCGAAGCGATGATCTGCTCGCCGACCGATGCGCTGAACATGTTCTTCGGTTCCGACCTGCAGTACCTGATCATGGAAGACATCCTGGTGGTCAAGGACGGCGTGGACCCTTATGACGCTGTGGTTTAAATGCTGAATCGCTTCCAGGGTTGGCGTGAACGCGGCTGGGTACCTGTCGAGGCCGAGGTCTACGCCCAGGCCTGGCAGCGGTTTGGCGGCAGCGTGGCGACGCATCCGCTGATCGTCGAGCGGTTGGCGGACCTGGCGCAGATTCCGGTGCGCTACCTGGGCTGGGAGCAGGATGGCGAGCTCAAGGGCGCGATTGCCACCTGGGGGCGCGACCTGGCCTTGTCCAAGGACGTGCTCAAGCGGCGCGGCAAGAAAGGCGTGTTCGATCTGGGCAATGCCGAAATCATCCTGCCGATCGCCGCCGACGCGCAGTTGCCGGTGCGCCACCGTGGGCGCTACCTGTCGGCGTTGAACGAGGGGCGCGTCAGCACCCTCAAGCCCCAGGCCGAGCAGTTGGCCATGGCGCGCACCCCGGAAGACCTGTCGAAGAAGTTTCGCTACAACCAGCGCCGCGAATTGCGGTTGCTCGAAGAAGCCGGTGGCGTGGTGCGGGCGGTGAGTGAGTTTTCCAGCAGCGAGCTGGCGGCGATCTACTGCGACCTGTTCCAGCGCCGCTGGGGCTTCCCGGCCACCGGCGCCGAGCATCTGGCGCAGGTGCTGGGCTTGCTCAAGGAGTTCCTGGTGGGCTCGGTACTGTTTCTCAACGATGCGCCGATTGCCGTGCAACTGGTGTATCGCGTCGAGGCGCCCGAGTGGGTCAGCATCGAATACGTCAACGGCGGTGTCGACCCCCAGACCCGTGAATTCAGCCCCGGCAGCGTGTTGAGTTTCCTCAATACGCAAAGCGCCTGGGAACAGGCGCGGGCCGTGGATAAACCGCTGCGCTTTTCCTTCGGGCGCGCCGACCGTGAATACAAGGAGCGCTGGTGCAACCCGGTGCCGGTGTTCAGCCTATGAGCCGCAAGCAGCAACTGCTCAAGCGTCATCGGCGCACCAAGCGCATCGCGCTGCTGATTGGCTTGCTGGTGCTGATCGCGGCCGGTGTGCTCGTGGCCTGGTGGCTGCCGTTGATTCTGGCGGTGGTGCTGTGGGCGGCCCATGAAGCCTGGTTTGCCGATCATCTGTTCTATTCGCCCAACGAGGATTATGCCTACGCATTCCCTCACGGCAGTGAAGTGCCAGGCCTGCGCCTGGACGCGGGGCGGCTGTTGCTGGACGCGCCGCTGGCGGCGGACGACACCCTGATCGTCGGCATCGAGCTGCACAGCTCGTGGCTCGGGCGTTTCATCGACCCGGCGGTGGAACTGCTGGGCCTGCAAACGCCGGACCGGCAAGTGTTCGAGCGTGGCGTCGGCGGGCGCCGTTACCTCAACCTGACCGGCGCCGCCGACGCATTGGCCGCCGGCAAACTGCAGGTACGCGGGCGTTTTTGCCGGATCAACGGCCAGCCGACGCTGTGGCGTTTCCGCCAGCCGGATTATCGCCAGCAACGCGTGATGGTGATTGCGCCCCACGCCGACGACGCCGAACTGGCGGCCTTCAGCCTGTACAGCCAGGCGGCCGAAAGTTGGATCGTCACGTTGACCGCCGGTGAAATCGAAGCCGAGCATTATCAACAGATGGGCCTGCCCAAGGCGCAAGCGGCGCAACTCAAAGGGCGCCTGCGGGCCTGGGACAGCATTGCCGTGCCGCGCTGGGCCGGCGTTCCCGAAGCACAGTGCGTGCAATTGGGCTACTTCTGCATGCAGTTGGCGGCCATGCAGGCCGCGCCGGACCAGGCTCAAGCCTCCCGCGAGGCGCAATTGAGCGATACGCGGCTGTTTCGTCAGTTCAATGCCTTTGCGCTGCCCGGTGACGAGGACGGCGCGCCGACCTGGCACAACCTGATCGCCGACCTGCGCGCGCTGCTACTCAAGGCGCGACCGCAGGTGATCGTGCTGCCGACGCCGTTGCTCGACCCGCACGCCGACCATATCTGCGCTCACGCGGCGATACTGGAAGCCCTGGAGGGCCTGGCGTGGCAGCCCGACACATTGCTCGGCTACGCCAATCACTTGCATGATAACGACCGCTGGCCCATGGGCGACTCGGGCGCCGGCGTGGCCCTGCCGCCGCGTTTCGACACCGCGGACGAACTGGTCCCCTGCAGTTTCACGCTCGCCTTGAGCCAGCAGCAGGACAAGGCCATGGCCCTGGGCATGATGCACGACCTGCAACCGCGCGCGCCGTTCAAGCGCCGTGTGCGTCGCTGGTTGCAACAGGTGCTGGCCGGGCGTAGCCCATCGCCATACGGAGAGAACGAATTCTTCCGCAAGGCTGTGCGTCGGCATGAATTGCTGTGGGTCCTGAAACAGGACTGAGACCTTATTTACGGCAGACCGCATCCGTTTGCCGCACCATTTTTTGCCGGGCTGCGCGCCCGCAGCCAGATCGCTGCATGGAGAGTTATGAAGCCTCGTTTCAAGGTTTTGCAGTTACAGCCGGACTACAACGTCAAGACCAATGACTTCGCCGACCTGGGTGAGCAGATCGTCAAATCGTTGCCGGTTGAACGCTTCGAGGTGACATCGGGGTATCTCAGTGGCCGCCCGTTACCGGGCCAGCCGCTGAGCGTGGCCGAGCACTCCCACTATTTCGAACTGCCGGAGAAGTCCCTCAAGGGCATCCGCTTTGGCGCCATGTGGCAGATCTACAAGTATTGCCGCGAGCAGAAGTTCGATGTGGTCATCTGCAACCGCTTCAAGTCGGTGAACATGATGCTGTCCCTCAACCGCTGGTTGAAGATCCCGCTGTGCATCGGCATCTCCCATGGTTTCGGCGAGTACGCCCGTGGCTACCGCCGGCGTCAGACCCAGCGCTGGGTGAGCCCGGCGTGGCGCTTCGTCGGCGTGTCGGAGGCGGTGCAGGAGTACCTGGTGGCGCTCAATTGCGGGTTCACCCGTGAAAACACCACCTATGTCACCAACGCCATCGACATCCCGCAGGCAGAAGCCTTGCAGTTGCCGCGCGATGAAGCGCGCAAGGCCCTGGGCCTGCCGCTGGACGCGCGGATGATCGGCGCCCTGGGCCGCCTGGTGCCGATCAAGGGCCACACGCATCTGCTGCAGGCGTTCGCCACGCTCAAGGACAAATACCCGCAGGCACAGGTGGGGATCATCGGTTCCGGCCGCGCCGAAGCCGACCTGCGTGCCGACATCGAGCGCCTCGGCCTGACCGGTCGCGCGCACCTGTTGGGGTTCCGTGAAGACGGCATGAAGTACGTGCGCGGTTTCGATATCTGGACCATGCCGTCGCTGTTCGAAGGCCTGGGCCTGGCGCTGCTGGAAGGCATGAGCGGGCATTTGCCGGTGATCGCCTCCAACGGCCCGGCGATGCTGCCGCTGGTGCAGGGCGCGGGCGGGCTGTCTCACGATCCGGGCAACGTCGAGCAACTGGCCGCGGCGCTGGATACCTACCTGGCACTGAGCGATGAGCAATTGCGTGCCAAGGGCGAGGAGGTGTTTCGTTACCTGGTAGCCAACCACACCCTGGACGAGTTCAAGCACAAGTACCTGACCCTGATTGAAACCGGTTTGCGTGAAGTAGGTAGAGCATGAATCAGCCACAACCCCTGGTCTCGGTGATCATCGCGTCCTACAACCATGGCCCGTACATCGAGCAGAGCATCCTCAGCGTGCTGGGGCAGACCTACGCGAACATCGAACTGTTGGTGGTCGACGATGGCTCCAAGGACGACAGCGTCGAGCGCATCCGGCGCTTGCAGGCCGAGCACGGCTTTGATTTCCAGGTCCAGCAGAACCAGGGGCTGACCAATACGCTCAACGGCGCGATCGCCCGGGCCAAAGGCACGCTGATCGCGCCGTTCGGTTCCGACGACATCATGTTGCCCGAGCGCATTGCGGCCCAGGTCGCCTACATGGAAGGCAAGCCCAAGGTCGGCATCTGCGCGGGCAACATCGAGTTGATCGATGGCGATGGCCAGCCCTATCCCGACAAGAAGCAGCACCGGGACCTGCCGTTTCGCAGCCTGGACTTCGATGACCTGTTCCTGGACCGCAAGCCGTTCCCGCCAGCACCGACCCTGTTGATCCGCCGCGAAGCGCTGGAGCAGGTGGGGGGCTTCGATCCGCTGATTCCGCTGGAAGACTTGCTGATCGAATTGAAGATCACCCACGCCGGCTACACCATCGACGTGTTGAACATGGTCATGGCGCGCTATCGCCAGCACGCCACCAACACGTACAAGAACCATCGCTACATGATTCAGAACATCCTCAAGACTTATGGATTGTTCAGCGAACACCCGTCGTATGACGCGGTGCGCTACAACTTCCTCAACTCGATGTTCCTCAAGACCGCCGACCGTGACCGGCCGCTGGCGCGGGAGATCCTCAAGCAGATCCCGTTAAAGTTCTGGGGGCGCAAGACCCTGCGCGGGCTGGTGCGGTTGTACCTGGCGCCCCTCAGAAGCTGAGGCGGCGGTGGCAGTGAAAAAGGCGACTATCAGCAGTGATAGTCGCCTTTTTTATCAGGCGGCCGGGCTAGCCAGGCCCTGGACCTGCTCGCGGATTTTTGCCGTGGCTTTTGGGCTGGCGATGCTGGCGTAACCCTTGGCCAGTTGCTCGAAGTGCGCTTCGAACAGCCAGTTGCGGTCCTGCGGGTAACGTTGCATATGGCGCAGGTTGCGTTGGCGCAAGGCATTGCGCAGGGCCGACGGGAAGATGCGCAGGTCGGCGATATCGATCAGCGCGAACTCGCCGTCATCCATCAGCAGCACGTTGCCCAGGTGCAGCGAGCGGAAGTACACACCACGCTCATGCAATTGGGCCATGAATCGACCGAAGCGCTCGATCAGCGATTCGCGCAGGCTGCTGTCCAGGCTTTGCAGGGCCTGGCGCAGGGTCAGGCCGGGCAGTGGCGAGTAGGTGACGGCACTGCTGGCGTCGCGCAGGCTGTACACGCCGAGGATCTGCGGGGTGGGAATGCCCAGGCTGCGCAATTGTTCGGCGTTGCTGGCAAACCGCTCGGAATAAGGGTTGAAGCTGCCCGAGGTGTACCAGCGGCGTGCGCGGAAGACCTTGAGGAAACTGCCGTCTTCCAGGCGCAGGACTTTCGGCCCCAGGCCGTCGGCTTCAATCACATGGGCGTTGTGGCACAGTTGATCGAAGGCCTCGGTCTTGAGGGTTTGCACCGGCATGCGCAGCAGGCTGTGGCGGCGCTGGGCGATGCTCAGGCCGGCGATGATCGCCAAAGGAATCCACAGCAGGAACCAGTGTTCCTTGGGCCGCGACAGGATGCCGCCGCCCTCGGTCAGGCCGGCGCCGATGCCGTAGGCCAGCAGGGAGGAGGCGAGGATGAACAGCGGTTGCGCCCGTTCTTTGAGGCTTTTATACAAGCCCCAGCCGAGCATGAAGGCCCACGGGATAAAGCCGATGATGCCGACGTAATACAGCACGCCCAGGGCAAAACTGTGGGGTTCGCGCAGTTGGAAGCCGTTGGCCTGAGCCAGGGTCAGGTACAGCTCGGAATCGTAGCTGTGGCCTATCCACGGGTGTTCGGCGATAAGCTGCAGCGTCATGCTCCACAGTTCGAAGCGGAATGAACTGCCGCGGTTGGTGATCAGTTCAGGGTAGAACAGCAAGAGCGCCGCGGCGCTCAGGACCAAGCCCGCGATCATCATGGCCGAGCGGCGGTTGCGGCTGACAAAACTCATCCACAGGATGGCCAGGGTCAGGGCCACCAGCGGTGTGCGGGAACCGGTGGCCAGGACCGCGGCGGTCATGATGGCCAGGGCCGGTACGCTGAACCACAGCACCTGAAAGCGCTGGCTGGTCATGCAGACATACAACCAGTAGACGCTGAAAAAACCGAACACGTGGGAGCTGAGCAGCGGGTTGTCGAGGGCGCCGCGGCCGCCGATCATGCGTATTTCAAGGCCCGGCTCAAACCCCTTGGCGAAGGCCACCAAGTTACACAGGGTCGCCACCAGTGCGATCACTGCCGCACTGAAGAACACGGGCTTGAACAGGTCGTTGCGGTAATGCAGCAACAGCCCGCAGCCGGCAAACAACATGAACGTGTGCAGCGGTCGCTTGAACAGGTCGGTGTCGGGATGAAACTCCGGGCTCCAGAACAGGCTGGTCAGGGCCCAGGCGGAGAAGACCAGGAATGCGATGGCCAGCGGCTCACGCAGCAATTCCATGAATTCCCTGGGGCGCAGGCACAACAGCAACAAGGTTGGCGCGCTGAACAGGACGTAGTAGAACCTGTGCAGCACGTTGCGATTGGTGACGAAGAACAGCGAACTCAGCAGAAGCAACAAGCCAATGGGCAAAATCCATAGGACCAGGAAGTCGAAGACGCGATTTGAGCCATAGGTAAGACGCTTGCACTGCATACGGTAAAAAGCCATTTCAGAAATAGAAAGCCGACCATCTTAGAGTAGTGGCTATATAATGTCGCCGGTTGGATTTCGCCGGCCCGCGGGTCATGTGGGGTGCAAGTACAACAGAGAAGCTGTGCTAAAGTCAGCCTCCTTTTTTAAAACGCCGCGTGATATGACCGACTCCAGTCCGAGCGCAAGCCCTTCGAGCTTGAAAATATACTTCCGCCTGCTCAGTTACGTCAGGCCCTATGCGGGTTTGTTCGCGCTGAGTATTGTCGGATTTCTGATTTTCGCGTCGACCCAGCCGATGCTGGGGTACATCCTCAAGTACTTTGTCGATGGCCTTTCGAACCCGCAAGCCGTGTTGTTCCCCAGCGTGCCGTTCCTGCGCGACCTGCAGCTGCTGCAGGCCGTGCCGCTGCTGATCATCCTGATCGCCGCCTGGCAGGGCCTGGGTTCGTTCCTCGGTAACTACCTGCTGGCCAAGGTTTCCCTGGGCCTGGTCCACGACCTGCGGGTGCAGCTGTTCAACAACCTGCTGACACTGCCCAACCGCTACTTCGACAATCACAACTCCGGGCACCTGATTTCCCGCATCACCTTCAACGTGACTATGGTCACGGGGGCGGCGACCGATGCGATCAAGGTGGTGATTCGCGAAGGCATGACCGTGATCTTCCTGTTCGCTTCGCTGCTGTTCATGAACTGGCGCCTGACGCTGGTGATGATCGCCATCCTGCCGTTGATTGCGGTGATGGTCAGCACGGCCAGCAAGAAATTCCGCAAACAGAGCAAGAAGATCCAGGTGGCCATGGGCGACGTGACCCACGTGGCGTCTGAAACCATCCAGGGGTACCGCGTCGTGCGCAGCTTCGGCGGCGAGGTCTACGAGGAAAAACGCTTCCTCAAGGCCAGCCAGAGCAACACCAACAAGCAACTGCGCATGACCCGCACCGGGGCGATCTACACCCCGGCGCTGCAACTGGTGATCTACACCGCCATGGCCGTGCTGATGTTCCTGGTGCTTTACCTGCGCGGCGACGCATCGGCCGGCGACATGGTGGCCTACATCACTTTGGCCGGTCTGCTGCCCAAGCCGATCCGCCAGTTGTCGGAAGTCAGCTCGACCATCCAGAAGGGTGTGGCGGGCGCCGAAAGCATTTTCGAACAGCTGGACGAAGAGGCTGAAGTCGACAACGGCACGATCGAGCGCGACAAGGTCAGCGGCCATCTGGAAGTACGTCACCTCAACTTCACCTATCCCGGCACCGAACGTCCTGTGCTCAAGGACATCAGCTTTACCGCCGAGCCTGGGCAGATGATCGCCCTGGTGGGGCGCTCGGGCAGCGGCAAGTCGACCCTGGCCAGCCTGATCCCGCGTTTCTACCACCATGCAAGCGGTGAAATCCTGCTCGATGGCGTCGAGATCGAAGACTACAAACTGCTCAACCTGCGCAAGCACATCGCCCAGGTGACCCAGCACGTGACCCTGTTCAGCGACACGGTGACCAACAACATCGCCTACGGCGACCTGGCCGGCGCACCACGGGCCGACGTCGAAGCCGCCGCGATGGATGCCAACGCCAAGGACTTCATCGACCAGTTGCCTAAAGGCTTCGACACCCAGGTCGGCGAAAACGGCGTGCTGCTGTCCGGCGGTCAACGCCAGCGCCTGGCAATTGCCCGCGCCCTGCTCAAGAATGCGCCGCTGCTGATTCTCGACGAGGCCACCTCGGCCCTCGACACCGAGTCCGAGCGCCACATTCAGGCGGCGCTGGACAAGGTCATGCAAGGCCGCACGACCCTGGTGATCGCGCACCGCCTGTCCACCATCGAGAAGGCCGACCTGATCCTGGTGATGGACGACGGGCGTATTGTCGAGCGCGGCACCCACGGTCAATTGCTTGCACAGAACGGCTACTACGCCCGCCTGCATGCCATGGGCCTGGATGCCCCGGTGTCGGCGGATATCACCTGATACCCTTGGTGGGGCGGGCAATCCGCCTCACCAACGTTCCTGCAACATCTTCTGTCACACCCCCACAAGCCTTCTGTAACCCTGTGCTAATATCGCGCCCCTGTTCATTTTGTATGTGGGTTGCTCCATGAAGTTGTCCATGCCGCGATTCGATCAAGCCCCTGTCTTGGTGGTCGGCGATGTCATGCTCGACCGTTACTGGCATGGCGGAACCTCACGGATTTCCCCTGAGGCGCCGGTACCGGTAGTCAAGGTCGAGCAAATCGAAGACCGTCCAGGTGGCGCTGCCAACGTTGCCCTCAATATTGCCGCCCTCGGCGCCCCTGCTTCCCTGGTGGGCGTGACCGGCGACGACGAAGCCGCCGACAGCCTGGCCAACAGCCTGCGCGGTGCCGGCGTGCGCGCGCTGTTCCAGCGCATCGCCCATCAGCCGACCATCGTCAAGCTGCGGGTCATGAGCCGTCACCAGCAATTGCTGCGCATCGATTTCGAAGAACCCTTCGCCACCGACGCCCTGGCCCTCAGCGCGCAGGTCGATGAGTTGCTCGAAGGCATCAAGGTGCTGGTGTTGTCCGACTACGGCAAAGGCGCGCTGAAGAACCACCAGATGCTGATCCAGGCCGCCAAGGCCCGCAATATTCCGGTGCTGGCCGATCCCAAGGGCAAGGACTTCTCGATTTATCGCGGCGCCAGCCTGATCACGCCGAACCTCAGCGAGTTCGAAGCCATCGTCGGCGGTTGCGCCGATGAGCACGAATTGGTGAGCAAGGGCGCGACGCTGATGGCCGAACTGGACCTGGGCGCCTTGCTGGTGACCCGTGGCGAGCACGGCATGACCTTGCTGCGCCCGGGCTATGCGGCGATGCACCTGCCGGCGCGTGCGCGTGAAGTGTTCGACGTCACCGGCGCCGGCGACACCGTGATTTCCACCCTGGCCGCCTCCATCGCGGCCGGCGAGGAATTGCCCCACGCCGTGGCCCTGGCCAACCTGGCGGCGGGCATCGTGGTCGGCAAGCTCGGCACCGCCGCGATCAGCGCGCCCGAACTGCGCCGTGCGATCCAGCGTTCCGAAGGCTCCGAGCGTGGGGTGTTGAGTCTCGAGCAATTGCTGCTGGCGATTGACGACGCGCGCGCCCACAACGAAAGCATTGTGTTCACCAATGGCTGTTTCGACATCCTGCATGCCGGTCATGTGACGTACCTGGAACAGGCGCGCGCCCAAGGCGATCGCCTGATCGTCGCGGTCAATGACGATGCGTCGGTCAGCCGCCTGAAAGGTCCGGGCCGGCCGATCAACAGTGTCGACCGACGCATGGCGGTCCTGGCCGGCCTGGGTGCGGTGGACTGGGTGATCAGCTTCCCCGAAGCCACCCCGGAAAACCTGCTGGCCCAGGTCAAGCCCGATGTGCTGGTCAAGGGCGGCGACTATTCCGTCGACCAGGTGGTCGGCGCCGATATCGTCAGCGCCTACGGCGGCAAGGTCAAAGTGCTGGGGTTGGTTGAGAACAGCTCGACGACCGCGATCGTGGAAAAAATCCGCAATCACGAATAAGGCCCGCGGCCGTAGGCGCGGGCCTGCTCGCGCCTACGGTCTGGCCTTCTTTGGCACGATCTTGCGCAACATCTGCCGCGCCTTGCCGGTCAGGCGCTTGAGCTTCGACTCTTTCTCCGGGACGGCCAGGCCTTGCTGCCTGAGCCAATCCTTCCAACGAATCCGCTCGTCGCGCACCACCCAGCCGTCCTGCTGGGCGAAGCTCTCCGCCAGGTACAAACCCCGCGTGCTCGCCGGGTACAGCTGATCTTTCTTGACGGTATACAGTTCGGCGAGCGGCTGCCCGTCCTTCAAGGGCATCAGGTACAGGTCCGGGCGCTGGCGGTCCAGGCGCGCGACCAGTTGATCGCCTTCGAGTCGCTCATCCACATGGAACAGGCTCAAGGATTTGGCTTCCTTGGGCACCTCCAGGCGCAAGTCATAAATCAATTGCAGCGAGGCCGTAGGCAAGTGGACGTAGGCCCGTGGGCGCTCGATCAGTTGCGTGGTCGCGCAGCGCACCGGGCGGGCCGCGCCGGACAAGGGGCTCAAGCGAAACGGCAAGGCTTCGCGGTAGTGCAGCGCGGCAGAGTAGGGCGCCGGCAGCCAGGTGTCGTTGAAGCGCCCGCTGAGCCAGCCTTCGGGCGTCTCCAGCAGGCACTCTTCGGCGATTTCCTGGATGGCGGTGTGCAGCGGCAGGTTCAGCTCATGGGCGGGGACATAGCCGGAAATCAGCTTGAGCACCACGTCGCCACGGTCCTGGCGGCGTTGGCGCACCAGCACCCAGTAATCCTTGTTTTGCCAATGCAGGGTCAAACGCACCGACACGCCGAGGTTGGCCAGCTCGAGGGCGAAACGCTCCGGGTCTGTCACTTCTACCGGCTTGCGCCGTTGCAGGGTCTGGGCAAAGTTGAGCGGCATGCCGACGCTCTGGTAGCTCAGGCCTTCGGGGGTGGCTTCGACATGCAGTGGCAGAGTCTTGAAGTTGCTGGGGTTTTTTCTTATGAGCGTTCGCGACATGTCGGCTCCTTCTTACGTCGGGGCGGCCGCGTCGGCGGCATCAGAGTTGACGAATGACCTGGGCAGCGGTCGCCACGTTGTGAGCCAGGTGCAGCGGATTAATGGTCCCGACAATAGCACTGGCGACACCCGTTTGCGCAAACAACAACATGAAACTGGCACGTATGGGGTCCATTCCCGGTTCCAGGCAGACGTGGCCGCTGGCGAGGGCTTTTTTCACCAGGATGCCTTTGCCATGGGCGGCGGCATAATCAATGACGGCTTTCTCGGCCTGTTCGTTCAGATTGTAGGTGACCATTGCGCAATCGCCCTGTTCCAGAGCCTTCACGCCGCCTTCGACGGTTTTGCCGGAGAAGCCGAAACCGCGGATTTTGCCCTCTCGTTTCAAGTCCGCGAGGGTCTGGTACACCTCGCAGTCGTTGAGAATGTGCAGGTCGTTGCCGTCGGAATGCACCAGCACCAGGTCGATAAAGTCGGTTTCCAGTCGTTTCAGGCTGCGTTCGATCGACATCCGGGTATGGGCCGCGCTGAAATCGTGACGGGACACGCCGTTGTCGAATTCTTCGCCGACCTTGCTGACAATCACCCACTCGTTGCGCTGGCCCCGCAACAGCGGCCCCAGGCGTTCTTCGCTGCGGCCATAGGCCGGCGCGGTATCGATCAGGTTGATGCCCAATTGACGGGCCTGGCGCAGCAGCAGGCGCGCTTCGTCGTCATCGGGAATCTGGAAGCCGCTGGGGTATTTCACCCCTTGGTCGCGACCGAGCTTGACGGTGCCCAGGCCCAGCGGCGACACCAGCAGGCCGGTACTGCCCAGCGGGCGGTGCAGGTCGTGCAGGGTGGGCAGGCTCATGGCAACAATTGCTCCCAGGCCGGTTGGCCGATGGCGGGTTTGGGCAGCTCGGGCAGCGGGGTGGAGGGGCCGGGTTGGATGCCATCGCGTTCGAGGGCGTGGAGCACCCGGTCGGCGAAGTCCGGCGCCAGGGCCAGCTTGGTCGGCCAGCCCACGAGCAGGCGGCCCTGTTCGGCGAGGAAGGCGTTGTCGGGGCGAGTCAGGCCCGATTGCAGCGGCTCGGCACGTTCGACGCGCAGGGTGGCCCATTCGGTGTGGCTCATGTCGATCCACGGCAGCAGAAGCGCCAACTCGTGCTGCGCGGTGGCGATCTGTTCCTGTGGCGTGCGTGCTACGCCGTCGGCCTCGGCGATGTCGCCGCCCATGTACCACACCCAGTTGCCATCGGCGGCCGGGTGCGTGGTCACGGTGAGGCGCGGTTTGGTGCCGCCGCCCAGGCAGTGGGCGTACAGCGGTTTCAGGCCTGGGCCTTTGGCGATGATCATGTGCAGCGCACGCTTTTGCATGGCCGGCTCGCTCAGGCCCAGGGCGGCGAGCAGATCGGCAGTGCCGCCGCCGGCGCTCAAGACGATGCGCTGGGCGCGGATCTCGCGGCCGTCGACTTTCAGACCGACCAGTGCGTCGTTTTCCCGCAGCGGTTCGATGTGTTGTCCGGCGAGCAAACCATCGCCGGCCAACTGCGCCAGGCGTCCGATCAGGCTCGGCACGTCGACCACCAATTCCGACAGGCGATAGACCTTGCCCTTGAAGCGGCGGTCCTGCAAGGCTGGCGGCAGGGCGTCGCCCTTGACCTGATCGACGCGGCCGCGCACGGCCTTGCTGGCGAAGAAGCTGGTGAGGTTGCCGGCGAGCGTGCCGGGGGACCACAGGTAATGGGCTTCGGAGAGCAGGCGCACGCCGGTCAGGTCCAGTTCGCCGTGACCGGCCAGGGCCTCACGCCAGCGCCGCGGCATATCGGCAATCGCTTCGGAGGCGCCGGTGAGCGCACCGTGCAGCGCGTATTTCGCTCCGCCATGAATGATGCCTTGGGACTTCACGCTTTGCCCGCCTCCCAGGGTGGCGTTTTCCACCACCACCGTGGAAAACCCCTGGCGGCGCAGGCGCGCATTCAGCCAGAGGCCGGCAACTCCGGCGCCGACAATCAGAACGTCGGTGGAAATAACGGATGGCATGGGCAACCTCAGTGTTCAAATCAAGGTGCCAAGTATACAGACTCAACGAATGGATCTTTGCGCGGGATCAATATTGACGCGTGAGGTCAGTGCCCCGCCGTTTTCGAGAACAGTTGAATCACCACCACGCCCAACACAATCAAGCCCATCCCCAGCATTGCCGGCAGATCGAGCTTCTGCCCATAGATGAACAGTGCCGCGACGCTGACCATCACGATGCCCATCCCTGCCCACACGGCATACGCCACGCCGACCGGCACTGTACGCACCACCAGGGTCAGCATCCAGAACGCCACGCCGTAGCCGACGATCACCAGCAGCAGTGGGATCGGTGTGCTCCAGCCCTTGATGGCTTTCATGGAAACGGTGGCGATGACTTCCGAGCAGATGGCGATGGCCAGGTAGTAGTAGGCAGGGGTCATGGTGCGGTCCTCGGTGTGTAGCGCGCTGGATAAGGTCGGCATTCTAGAGGCTCGTCAGATGGGGTAAAGTCATTACCTATCCGAATTAAAGATGGGTTGTGCCATGAATGTGCAGTGGAACCTGGAACAGATGCGCCTGTTCGTCAGCGTCGCCGAGCAGCGTTCTTTTTCGGCGGTAGCGCGTCAGCAGCGCAAGGCTCAGTCGGCGGTCAGCAACGGGATTGCCTTGCTGGAAGCGGACCTGGGCGTCAGCCTGTTCGAACGAAGCAGCGGCCGCCAGCCGCGCTTGACCGAAGCCGGCACGGTGCTGCTCGAAGAGGCTCGGGAAGTGTTGCGCCAGTGCGAACGCCTCAATGGCCGCGCACTGTCGTTGGTGCGCGGCGAAGAAGCCTGCCTGCGCCTGGCCCAGGATGAAGCGATGCTGTACCAGCCGGTCCTCGACAGTCTCGACGCCCTGGCCGGCCAGTTTCCCAACCTCGAGGTGCAGCTTTCCAGCGCTGCCCAGGGCGATGTCGCACGCAAACTGGTGGAGCGCAGGGCCGACCTGGGCATGTTGTTCTATCACGATCAAATCCCCGAAGCGCTGGAGCGGCGGGTCGTCGGCAGTGTGGAAATGGTCACGGTGTGCGGGCGCCGCCATCCGCTGGCGGCGCAGCAAACCGTGGACTGCCAGGGGTTGGCGCAGTATCGCCAGTTGCTGATGTCGACCCAGACCAGCGTCTACCCCGGCAGCGAGGCCGCCAGCCCGCAGGTGTGGCGCGCCGACAGCTTCTACGTGCTGGCCGAATGGCTTATCCGTGGCCTGGGTTGGGCCTGGTTGCCCCGGCATGTGGTGCAATACCCCGCGTACCAGAACCAAATGGTCGAACTCGACAGCGAATGGACCCCGCCGGCGCTTGTGGTCGAGCTGGTGTGGCGCCGCGATGAACCCCTGGGCCCTGCCGCGCGCTTTCTCGCCGAACGTTTTGCCGAGTGCTTGCAGGCGATCGCTTGAAAAAGCCGATAAACTCCGCCGCCATGAATAGAACTCTCTACAGCTGTCTGTTTTACCTGGCGCTGCCGTTGGTGGCTTTACGTCTATGGCTGCGTGCGCGCAAGGCGCCGGCCTACGCCAAGCGCGTGGGCGAGCGCTTTTCCTACGGCTTGCCGCGGATGCAACCGGGCGGGATCTGGGTGCATGCGGTGTCGGTGGGCGAAAGCATCGCCGCCGCGCCGATGATCCGTGGCCTGCTGGAGCGTTACCCGCAGTTGCCGATGACGGTCACCTGCATGACACCCACCGGCTCCGAGCGTATCCAGGCATTGTTCGCCGATGAACCGCGCGTCCAGCATTGCTACTTGCCCTATGACTTGCCCTGCGCGGCCAAGCGTTTTCTCGACCGTGTCCAGCCCAAACTGGCCGTGATCATGGAGACCGAACTGTGGCCCAACCACATCCACGCCTGCGCCCAGCGCGGGATTCCGGTGGCGCTGGCCAATGCACGCTTGTCGGCGCGTTCGGCCAAGGGCTACGCACGTTTTGCCAAACTGACGGCGCCGATGCTGGCAGAAATGAGTCTGATCGCCGTGCAGACCGAGACTGAGGCCGAGCGTTTCCGCAGCCTGGGTGCGCGTGCGGACACGGTGCAGGTGACCGGCTCGATCAAGTTCGACCTGACCATCGACCCGCAACTGCTGGCGCGCGCGGCCGCGTTGCGCGAACAGTGGGGCGCCGGCGAGCGTCCGGTGTGGATCGCGGCGAGTACCCACGAGGGCGAAGATGAGGTGGTGCTGGCGGCCCATCGTCAACTGCTCGCCAGCTATCCCAATGCGCTGCTGATTCTGGTGCCGCGCCATCAGGAACGCTTCGGCCCGATGTTTGAGCTGTGCCAGCGACAAGGGTTCGCCACAGTGCGTCGCTCCAGCGGCGAGCCGGTCACCGCGCACACCGCCGTGTTGCTCGGCGACACCATGGGCGAGTTGCTGTTTTTGTATGCCTTGGCCGACAGCGCGTTGGTGGGTGGCAGCCTGGTCGCGACCGGCGGGCACAACCCGCTGGAACCGGCGGCGTTGGGCAAGCCCGTGATCATGGGGCCGCACCGGTTCAACTTCCTCGAAATCAGCGCAATGCTGCGCGACGCCGGGGCGTTGCGTGAGGTGGATGATGCCGAAGGTTTGGCCGAGGCCGTGCGGCAGCTGTTCGAGCTACCGCAGGATGCCCAGCGGATGGCGCAGGCGGGGCTTAAGGTGATGCAGGCCAACCAGGGCGCTTTGAAGCGATTGTTGGATGGCCTTGATCGCCTGATGACTCACTGACGCAATGCCGATCCAAATGTGGGAGGGAGCAAGCCCCTTCCCACATTGGTTCTGTGGTGCGATCAATAACCCGGGCGGGCCTTGAGCTGCTCGGCGGCGGCCTTGGCCAGGTCCGGCGGCAGGAAGTCGCGGTCCGGGTTGTAGTCGGCCTTGAGATAACGCGTCAGGTCTTGCAGGTCCCCAGGGTTCAACGTGCCGGCTGCCTGCTTCAAGCGCAGGTTGTCGAGGATGTAGTCGTAGCGGCTGTTGTTGTAATTGCGCACCGACGCATAGAGCTGGCGCTGGGCGTCAAGCACGTCGACGATATTGCGCGTACCCACCTGATAACCGATTTCCGTGGCTTCCACCGCGCTCTGGTTGGAGATGATCGACTGGCGGCGTGCTTGCACCTGCTCCACGTCGGTGTTGACCGCGCGGTGCAGGTTGCGCGTGTTTTCCACCACCTGGCGGCGCAGGCTTTCGCGTTGCTGCTCGGTCTGGCCCAGGCGCGAGTACGATTCGCGCACTTGCGAGCTGGTCAGGCCACCGCTGTACAGCGGGATATTCAGGCGCAGGCCAATGGTGCGTTGCGAGACATCGCCGCCATAAGGCGTGCCGAAGGCATTCGGGTTACTGAAGCCGAGCGCGTCGTTATCGCCCTTTTCATACTGCGCCACGGCGTCCAGGGTCGGCGCATGCCCGGCCTTGCGCTGCTTGAGGGTTTCCTCGGCGGCGGTGACGGCGTAGTTGCTGGCGAGCAGGTTCAGGTTCTGGCGGCCGGCGGTTTCGACCCAGGCCTTGGCGTCGTTCGGCAGCGGCGGCAGCACCGGCAGTGTATGCACAATGCCCTGGATCGAATTGTATTGACGGTTGGTCAGCGCGATCAGTGCTTCGAAGGCGTCGTCCACCTGGCGTTGCGCGACGATCCGGTTGGCCCGCGCGGTGTCGTAGCTGGCCTGGGATTGCAGCACGTCGGTCTTGTCCGACAGGCCCACGTCGAAGCGCTCGTTGGACTGGTCCAGTTGGCGCTTGAAGGCGTTTTCTTCGGCCTTGGTGGAGGCCAGGTTGTCCTGGGCGCGCAGCACGGCGAAGTAGTTCTCGGCGCTTTGCAGGATCAGGTTCTGTTCGGTGGCTGAAAGTTGCAGCGCAGCCTGTTCGTTGACGGCTTCGGCGGCTTGCAGCTGGAACCAGCGGTCGGCGCGGAACAGCGGCTGGCTCAAGGTCGCACGCCAGGAATGCGCGTCGCGGTTGGCGGTGGCGGCCGGGGTGTCGATCTGGGTGCGCGAATTGTTGATATCGGCACCGGCCGACAGGTTGGGCAGCAAGCCGGCGCGGGCCTGGGGCACCACTTCTTTCTGCGCACCGTACTGGGCGCGGGCGGCGGCCAGGTCGGCGTTGTTGTCCACCGCTTCCTGGTAGACGCTGACCAGGTCGGTTCGGGCGGACAAGGGCGCTTCAGCTGCCCAGACCATTCCGTTGGTCGCACAAGACACGGCGAGAGCCAGTGAGAGTTTGCGCAGCATGAATTGATCCCTAGGTTTAATATTACGATGATAATTTAACGCCCAAGGCTACGGTTGGCCATTCCTGGCGTCAAGCGTCGGGGCAGTCACCGAGTGTAGTGGTGGTTACACGGCGCAACAATCCTGCAATTGCGCCATTCATCACGCTGAATGCTCCGTTATTGGCAATTTGCCCTCACCCTGTCTAGACTGGCCGGGTTCTTGTCGGGGTGCCTTGTTGGAAGGCTGAGATCGGTAAATACCGGATCCCGTTGAACCTGATCAGGTTAACGCCTGCGTAGGGAACAAGATTTCTCGTCACCCGGCGAGTCCTCTTGTGCTTTGTCCGGGATGTTGTTCGACCTTCGAACAACCCTCGAGTACCCAGCACAGCACTGCTTCCAGTGCGTCCATCCGCCACAGGTTCGCTCCGACAAAAATCCACCGCCTGGATAGTTGGAGAGCCCGTGATGAGTACAACACCAAAAAATACCGTGCATTTGAGTGAATCGGCCAAGGTCGACTCCGGCTCCGTGCAACCGTTTACCCGCTCGCAGAAAATCTACGTGCAAGGCACCCGTCCGGACATCCGCGTGCCGATGCGTGAAATCAGCCTCGACGTCACCCCCACCGATTTCGGCGGTGAGATCAACGCCCCCGTGGTGGTCTACGACACCTCCGGCCCCTACACCGACCCCAACGTCATCATCGATGTGCGCAAGGGCCTGGGCGATGTGCGCTCGCCGTGGATCGAGTCGCGTGGCGACACCGAACGCCTGTCGGGCCTGAGCTCGCACTTCGGCCAGCAACGCCTGACCGATGCCGAACTGACTGCGCTGCGCTTCGCCCATGTGAAGAACCCGCGCCGCGCCAAGGCCGGTGCCAACGTCACGCAGATGCACTATGCGCGCAAAGGCATCATCACCGCCGAGATGGAATACGTCGCCATCCGCGAAAACATGAAGCTCGAAGAAGCCCGCGCCAGCGGCCTGCTCGACCAGCAACACGCCGGCTACAGCTTCGGCGCCAGCGTGCCGAAGATCATCACCCCGGAATTCGTGCGCGAAGAAATCGCCCGCGGCCGCGCGATCATCCCGGCCAACATCAACCACACCGAACTGGAACCGATGATCATCGGCCGTAACTTCCTGGTGAAGATCAACGGCAACATCGGCAACAGCGCCCTGGGTTCGTCCATCGAAGAAGAAGTGGCGAAACTGACCTGGGGCATTCGCTGGGGCTCGGACACGGTGATGGACCTGTCCACCGGCAAGCACATCCACGAAACCCGCGAGTGGATCATCCGCAACTCGCCGGTGCCGATCGGTACGGTGCCGATCTACCAGGCCCTGGAAAAAGTCGGCGGCGCCGCTGAAGACCTGACCTGGGAGCTGTTTCGCGACACCCTGATCGAACAGGCCGAGCAGGGCGTCGACTACTTCACCATCCACGCCGGCGTGCTGCTGCGCTACGTGCCGCTGACCGCCAAGCGCGTTACCGGCATCGTCTCCCGCGGCGGCTCGATCATGGCCAAGTGGTGCCTGGCGCACCACAAAGAGAACTTTACCTACACGCATTTCGACGAAATCTGCGAAATCATGAAGGCCTATGACGTCAGCTTCTCCTTAGGCGACGGTCTGCGCCCGGGTTCGATCGCCGACGCCAACGATGCCGCGCAATTCGGCGAGCTGGAAACCCTCGGCGAGCTGACCAAGATCGCCTGGAAGCACGACGTGCAAACCATGATCGAAGGCCCCGGCCACGTGCCGATGCAGCTGATCAAGGAGAACATGGACAAGCAGCTCGAATGCTGCGACGAGGCGCCGTTCTACACCCTCGGCCCGCTGACCACCGACATCGCGCCGGGCTACGACCACATCACCTCCGGCATCGGTGCGGCGATGATCGGTTGGTTCGGTTGCGCCATGCTCTGCTACGTCACACCCAAGGAACACTTGGGTCTGCCGAACAAGGATGACGTGAAGACCGGGATCATCACTTACAAGATCGCCGCCCATGCAGCCGATCTCGCGAAAGGTCATCCGGGCGCGCAGATCCGCGATAACGCACTGAGCAAGGCACGCTTCGAGTTCCGTTGGGAAGACCAGTTCAACCTCGGCCTCGACCCGGACACCGCGCGTTCGTATCACGACGAAACCCTGCCGAAGGACTCGGCCAAGGTCGCGCATTTCTGCTCGATGTGCGGGCCGAAGTTCTGCTCGATGAAAATCACCCAGGAAGTGCGTGAGTACGCGGCCAACCAGCGCATCGATGCGGTGGATGTGGAGGTGGCCAAGGGCTTGGCCGAGCAGGCGGAGCGGTTCAAGCAGGAAGGCAGCCAGCTCTACAAGAAGGTCTGAGCCGAGGTTGTAGGCGCTTTCAAGGGCCTTATCGGGGGCAAGCCCCCTCCCACATTTTGAATTGTGAACACATTCAAGTGTGGGAGGGGGCTTGCCCCCGATAACAATCTTTCAAACAACAAATGCCCCTCAGAGATTCCATCCTTGAGCATTCAATCCAGCACCTATTCCCCCGATATCGCAGTGCCGACCGACAAGCGCGTATTCGGCGCCCGCGACCTCTTCTCCCTGTGGTTCTCCCTCGGCATCGGCCTGATGGTCCTGCAAACCGGCGCGCTGCTCGCGCCCGGCCTGGGCCTGGCCGGTGGGTTGCTGGCGATTTTCCTCGGCACCCTGGTCGGCGTGCTGCTGCTCGCTGCTGTCGGCGTGATCGGCAGCGACACCGGGCTGTCCGCCATGGCCGCGCTCAAGCTCAGCCTCGGTGCCAAAGGCGCGAGCCTGCCGGCATTGTTGAACCTGCTGCAACTGATCGGTTGGGGCGCGTTTGAAATCATCGTCATGCGCGATGCCGCCAGCCTGTTGGGCGCGCGGGCCTTCAGCGACGCCAGCCTGTTGGCCAGCCCGATGCTGTGGACCCTGTTTTTCGGTGGCCTGGCGACCTTGCTGGCGGTCAGCGGCCCGCTGACGTTCGTGCGCCAGATCCTGCGTAAATGGGGCATCTGGCTGCTGCTCGCGGCTTGCCTGTGGCTGACCTGGAACCTGTTCGCCAAAGCCGATCTCGCCACGCTATGGGCCCAGGCCGGTGACGGTTCGATGCCCTTCGCGGCGGGGTTTGATATCGCCATCGCCATGCCGCTGTCGTGGTTGCCGCTGATCGCCGATTATTCGCGCTTCGGCAAACGTGCGAAAAGCGTGTTCGGCGGCACGGCGCTGGGCTTTTTTATCGGTAATTTCTGGTTGATGAGCCTGGGCGTGGCCTACACCCTGGCGTTTGCGCCGAGCGGTGAAGTCAACGCGCTGTTGCTGGCGCTGGCCGGCGCGGGGCTGGGGATTCCGTTGTTGCTGATCCTGTTGGATGAGTCGGAAAATGCCTTTGCCGATATTCATTCGGCGGCCGTCTCCAGCGGGATTCTGTTGCGCCTGAAGGTCGAGCACCTGGCCTTGGCCATCGGTGTGCTCTGCACGTTGATCGCCTGCTTTGCTCCGTTGGCGCAGTACCAGAACTTTCTGCTGTTGATCGGTTCGGTATTCGCGCCGCTGTTTGGCGTGGTGCTGGTCGATCATTTCATCCTGCGCCGCCGCGGCCAGGGCGCGCTCGCCACGCTACGCTGGACGGCGCTGCTGGCCTGGCTGGGCGGCATCGGCACCTACCACTTGCTGGCCAACCTGTATCCGGATATCGGCGCGACCCTGCCGGCACTGGCGCTGGCAGGGCTGTTGCAGTTCATCCTCGGGCGCGCCTTCAGCGGCGCGCGGGCACCAGCTCAGGCTTGATGATGCCTTCCAGGCGCGAGTAAGGAATCTGCAACTCGATGTGGCCCAGGGCATACGGCGCGATCGTGGTGGTGGGGTACTTGAGGGTCACGCTGCCGGAGGTCAGCGCCACGTTCGGGGTTTTCTGGAACGGGTAGCGCTTGACGAACTCCGGCTCCAGGCTCAGGCGGGTGCTGATCAGCCAGCTGTTGTGCGCCACCTGGGCGGCCTTCCAGAATGCTTCTTCCTTGCCGGGCAGCAGCATGTCGCTCAGCGACAGGGCTTTTTGCTGCGGGCGCGAATAGTTGATGAAGGCGCGGCCCGGTTCGCCGTGGGTGGCGCCCTGGTCCAGGTAGCTGGACAGTTCGATGATCACCAAGCCGTCATGCTGTTCGCGTACCTTGGCCTGCAAGTACATGCTGTTGCGTGGCGCGGCGGTGCTCAGGAACTGCTCGCGGTACGTCGCCAGGCTCGACGGCAACGGGTCGCTCGACCGGGTGCGGGTCATTTCCAGCAGGCGTTGTTCGATCAGTGCGTCGAGCTTGGGCTCCTTGGCAAAATGCACGGTGTCGATATTCACCAGCGGGCAATCGGCGTTGGCGCAGTCCGGCTTGCTTTGCTCGCTGGCGTCGCGGGTGGCTTCCAGCGGGGTGCTGTAGTTCGGTTGGAACAGGCTCTGGCAGGCGCCGAGCGTCAAGGCGATACACGCCACGGAGGCGATTTTTAAAAGTGACATGTAGGGTCTTCGTCCGTCGATAAGAGCGAAATTCGTGGAGCTTCGACTACCGGCATGGCAGTCAGTTCGCCACTAAGCTCATTAGAGTGAGTTTGACGCCCGCCGTCTATCCCGGCAACCGTAAAGGGGCTGCGCCAACGGGCAGGAGCGCGTTAGGATGGCGCCAATTGCACGGGCATAACGAGGAAGGATATGACGGACATCGCGAAATCGACGCCGAGCACGATCGAGATTGTTCAGCGCGACAATGCCTATCAGGGTTTCTACAAGCTCGATCGCGTGCAACTGCGCCACGAAAAATTCGACGGCGGCATGAGCCGAGTGATCAACCGCGAGGTCTTCGTGCGGCATGACGCCGTGTGCGTGCTGCCCTACGACCCGCAGCGCGATGAAGTGGTGCTGATCGAGCAGTTTCGCGTCGGCGCCATGGGCCGCGCCGCCAACCCGTGGCTGGTGGAAATGGTCGCCGGCCTGATCGACAAGGACGAACAACCGGAGGAGGTTGCACACCGCGAAGCCGAGGAGGAAGCTGGACTGACATTCTCCGCACTGTGGCCGATCACCCAATATTTCCCTTCGCCCGGCGGCAGTACCGAATTCGTCCACTTGTACCTGGGCCGTTGCGACAGTTCGGGCGCCGGTGGCGTTCATGGACTGGAAGAAGAGGCAGAAGATATCCGCGTCAGCACCTGGGCTTTCGAAGATGCCTTGCAAGCGGTGCGTGATGGTCGGATATCCAATGCGCCCAGCATTATTGCCTTGCAATGGCTAGCGCTCAATCGCGCGGAAGTGAGGGGGTTATGGCAGTAAAGGCACGGGAACGATACCGGGTTGACCTGATCGGGCTGCAAGCCGCCTGCGAGGCCAACTATGCGCGGCTGATGCGCCTGCTGCCGGACATGCGCCACACGCCCGAGGCACGGCGCATCGCCGTGACCCATGGCGACCAGATGCTCGGCGTGCTGACCCTGGAAGTCATCGTCAATTGCCCGTACACCACCACCCTGCGCGTGCGCCAGGAGCACAGCCTGCCATGGCTGCCGGTGCCGCAACTGGAAGTGCAGGTGTACCACGATGCGCGAATGGCCGAAGTCATCAGCGCCGAACATGCGCGACGCTTTCGCAGCATCTATCCTTACCCCAATGTGTTCATGCACCAGCCCGATGAGAAAGCACAGCTCAATGTGTTCCTCGGTGAATGGTTGAGTCACTGCCTGGCCCTGGGCCACGAGTTCGAAGTCGTGCGGTAGATGTGAACTGCATCTGCTTCCCTGGGTTTCCTCTTTGTGTCCTGCCCCAGCATAATCGCGCCATACGTCCATTCCTGTGATTGCCTTGGGAGAGCACCTTGCCCCGCGTACCCACCGTGACCCCCGATGCACCGGCATTGCTGGTGCAACTGTCCGACAGCCATCTGTTTGCCGAGGCCGACGCCACGCTGGTGGGCATGAACACCCGTGAGAGCTTGCAACGGGTGATCGGCCTGGTGCGCGAGCAGCAGCCCCGGATCGACTTGCTGCTGGCCACGGGGGACTTGTCCCAGGACGGTACGCTGGCGTCCTATCAGCACTTCCGGGAGATGACCGCGCCCTTTGGCGTGCCGGCGCGCTGGATTCCCGGCAACCACGATGAGCCGCAGATCATGGCCCACGCCGCCCTGCACAGCGACCTGCTGGAGCCGGTGGTCGACGTCGGCAATTGGCGCATTACCCTGCTCGACTCCGCCGTACCCGGTTCGGTGCCGGGTTATCTGCAGGACAGCCAGCTGCAACTGCTGGCCCAAGCCTTGAGCGAAGCGCCGCACCGCCATCATCTGGTGTGTTTCCACCATCATCCGGTGCCCGTCGGCTGTGCGTGGATGGAACCCATCGGCCTGCGCAACCCCGAGGCACTGTTTGCCGTGCTGGACCGTTTCCCTCAGGTCCGGGCCTTGCTCTGGGGGCATGTACACCAGGAGATCGACCGCGAGCGCAACGGCGTGCGCCTGCTGGCGTCGCCGTCCACCTGCATCCAGTTCACGCCGGGCAGCGAGGACTTCAACGTCAGCACCGAGGCGCCGGGCTATCGCTGGCTGCGTCTGCATGCCGACGGGCGGTTGGAGACCGGGGTGGAGCGGGTCAAAGGCTTTGCCTTTACCGTGGATTACGCCAGCAACGGCTACTGAAGGTGGGAGGGGAAGACAGGGGACTCACCACTCCGATCCCTGTAAACTGCGCCTTTTTTGGCGCAAGCACGGAGAGCCCGGCATGTCCGCTTCGATCCTGTATATCCACGGTTTCAACAGCGCGCCTGCGTCGAACAAGGCCAGCCAGTTGATCCGCGTGATGGACACCCTCGGCTTGGCCGAACAACTGCGCGTGCCGGCCCTGCATCATCACCCTCGCCAGGCGATTCCTCAATTGGAGGCGGCCATCGCAGAACTGGGGCGGCCGCTGCTGGTCGGCAGCTCGCTCGGCGGCTACTATGCAACCTGTCTTGCCGAGCGCCATGGCCTCAAGGCGCTGCTGGTCAACCCGGCGGTCAGCCCCCATCGGATGTTCGACGGTTACCTGGGCACCCAGAAGAATCTCTATACCGATGAAACCTGGGAACTGACCCACGATCACGTCACGGCGCTGGCCGAGCTGGAAGTCCCGGCGCCCCAGGATGCCGCGCGTTATCAGGTGTGGTTGCAGACCGGGGACGAAACCCTGGATTATCGCCTCGCCCAGCAGTATTACCGGGCCTGTGCCTTGCGCATCCAGGCCGGTGGCGACCACGGTTACCAGGGGTTTGCCCGGCAGTTGCCGGCGTTGTTGAGCTTTGCCGGCATTGGCGCGGATCAGTATCAATCCTTCGATTTCTCGGCACTGTAATTGCCTTGGAAACCGCAGGTCACTTTTTAATCGAACGACTCACGACGAGACCCCATGGCCACTCCCAGCGCTAGCTCTTATAACGCCGACGCCATCGAAGTCCTCTCGGGCCTCGACCCGGTGCGCAAACGCCCCGGCATGTACACCGACACCAGTCGGCCGAACCACCTTGCCCAGGAAGTCATCGACAACAGCGTCGACGAAGCCTTGGCCGGGCACGCCAAGTCGGTGCATGTCATTCTCCACGCTGACCACTCCCTGGAAGTGTCCGACGACGGTCGCGGCATGCCGGTGGACATTCACCCGGAAGAGGGGGTGTCGGGCGTCGAGCTGATCCTCACCAAGCTGCACGCCGGCGGCAAGTTCTCCAACAAGAACTACCAGTTCTCCGGCGGCTTGCACGGTGTCGGTATTTCCGTGGTCAACGCCCTGTCGACGTTGGTGCGGGTGCGGGTCAAGCGCGACGGCAACGAATACGAGATGACCTTCGCCGATGGCTACAAAGCCACCGACCTGCAGGTGATCGGCACCGTTGGCAAGCGCAACACCGGCACCAGCGTGTACTTCGCCCCGGACCCGAAATACTTCGATTCGCCGAAATTCTCCGTCAGCCGCCTCAAGCATGTGCTCAAGGCCAAGGCCGTGTTGTGCCCGGGCCTGCTGGTCACCTTTGAAGACAAAGGCAGCGGCGAAAAGGTCGAGTGGCACTACGAAGACGGCCTGCGCTCCTACCTGGAAGACGCCGTCAGCGATTTCGAACGCCTGCCCAACGAGCCGTTCTGCGGCAGCCTGGCCGGGAACAAAGAAGCCGTCGACTGGGCGCTACTGTGGTTGCCTGAAGGCGGCGACAGCGTGCAGGAAAGCTACGTCAACCTGATTCCCACCGCCCAGGGCGGCACCCACGTCAACGGCTTGCGCCAGGGCCTGCTCGACGCCATGCGCGAGTTCTGCGAATACCGCAGCCTGCTGCCGCGCGGCGTGAAGCTGGCGCCGGAAGACGTGTGGGAGCGCATCGCGTTCGTGCTGTCGATGAAAATGCAGGAGCCGCAATTCTCCGGCCAGACCAAAGAGCGTTTGTCGTCCCGCGAGGCGGCGGCGTTTGTCTCCGGTGTGGTCAAGGATGCGTTCAGCCTGTGGCTCAACGAGCACCCTGAGTTGGGCCTGGCCCTGGCGGAACTGGCGATCAACAACGCCGGCCGTCGCCTCAAGGCCAGCAAGAAGGTCGAGCGTAAACGCATCACGGCGGGCCCGGCACTGCCGGGCAAGCTGGCCGATTGCGCCGGGCAGGACCCGATGCGCTCCGAGCTGTTCCTGGTGGAAGGTGACTCCGCCGGCGGTTCCGCCAAGCAAGCGCGGGACAAGGAATTCCAGGCGATCCTGCCGTTGCGCGGCAAGATCCTCAACACCTGGGAAGTCGACGGCAGCGAAGTCCTGGCCAGCCAGGAAGTGCACAACATCGCCGTGGCCATCGGCGTCGACCCCGGCGCGGCGGACATGAGCCAGTTGCGCTACGGCAAGATCTGCATCCTCGCCGACGCCGACTCCGACGGCCTGCACATCGCCACCTTGCTGTGCGCGCTGTTCGTGCAGCACTTCCGCCCGTTGGTGGACGCCGGTCACGTCTACGTCGCGATGCCGCCGCTGTACCGTATCGACCTGGGCAAGGAGATTTTCTACGCCCTCGACGAAGGCGAGCGCGATGGCATCCTCGACCGCCTGATCGCCGAGAAGAAACGCGGCAAGCCGCAGGTCACGCGATTCAAAGGCCTGGGTGAGATGAACCCGCCGCAACTGCGCGAAACCACCATGGACCCGAACACGCGGCGCCTGGTGCAGTTGACCCTGGACGACTTCGCTGCCACTTCGGAAATGATGGACATGCTGCTGGCGAAGAAACGCGCGCCGGATCGCAAGTCCTGGCTGGAGTCCAAGGGCAACCTCGCCGAGGTCCTGGGCTGATGCGTACAGGTTTCGCCCTGGCGATCCTGATGTTGAGCGGGTTGGCGGCCACCCAGGCGGTCGCCGCGCCCGTGGCTGAGCTCAAGCTGGTGTCCGAACACCCGGTGGACGGCATGCGCGGCGGTAACCTGTCGGGCCTGGCTTTGTGTGGCAACGCGTTGTGGACGGTTTCCGACCGCGACGACGACCAGATCTACCGCCTGGATATCAGCGCGCCGACCTGGCAGGCCGAAACGGTGAAGCTCGACGTGCCGCCCGTGCCTGACTCCGGCCTGCCCTGGGGGCTGCGTTCGCGCACCAAGGCGGCGTCGCTGATTCGCGGTGGCGACCTGGATTTTGAAGGCATCAGTTGCGATGCCGCGGGTAACCGCTACGTGGTCAGCGAAGCCCATGCGGCGGTGCTGAAAGTGCCGGCGAGCGGTGCGCCCGAGTGGTTGAAGATCGCCCCCGGCATGGTGCGTGAAGCCCGCGCCAGCGGCATGTTGCTGCATTTCAATGCGTTGTTCGAAGGCCTCGCGGTGAACCCCGAAGGCAATCAGATCTGGCTGGCGGCGGAGCGTGAGCGGCGCGGGCTGATTTCCATCAAGCGCCAGCAAAGCGTGTGGGATTGCGCGGGGGCGTGCGTGCTGTTGAGCGAGGCTGGCCAGGAAGTGCAGCCGGCGCAGTTCCCCAGTGCCAAGGCGGTGTCCAAGGACTTTTCCGACTTGGCGCTGTTCAACGGTAAGTTGTTTACCCTGGAGCGCAATGCGTTCCAGATTTGTCGGCGCGATGCGGTCACGGCCAAGGTCGAGCTGTGCTGGTCGTTCGCCGACGAGACCCTGACGCCCGAACGGCGCTACGCCCAGCCTTATGGCCTGGCCGAAGCCCTGGTGCTGGATGCAGACGGTGCCTGGTTGGGCATCGATAGTAATTTCGGCGCTCGCGCCGATGGCGAAAAACGCCCGGTGGTCTATCGTTTCGCCGCCCCCGCCGGTGGCTGGAGCGCCCAGCCATGAGCCACCCCTGTTTTGAATTGACCCGGCGCCGCGGCATTTCCGCTGCGCCTTACCAAACAATGATGAGGCCCGCATGAGTGACATCCTCGCAGACAGCTTAGACGGCGTAGAACGCCGGTCGCTGGCTGACTTCACCGAAAATGCCTACCTCAACTACTCCATGTACGTGATCATGGACCGTGCCTTGCCGCATATCGGCGACGGCCTGAAGCCCGTACAACGGCGCATCATCTACGCCATGAGTGAGTTGGGCCTGGACGCTGATTCCAAGCACAAGAAGTCGGCGCGTACCGTCGGTGACGTGCTCGGTAAGTTCCACCCCCACGGCGACTCGGCCTGCTATGAAGCCATGGTGCTGATGGCCCAGCCGTTCAGCTACCGCTACACGCTGGTGGATGGCCAGGGGAACTGGGGTGCGCCGGATGATCCCAAGTCTTTCGCGGCCATGCGTTACACCGAGGCGCGCCTGTCGCGTTATTCGGAAGTGCTGCTCAGCGAACTGGGCCAGGGCACCGCGAACTGGGGCCCGAACTTCGACGGCACCCTCGACGAGCCCCTGGTGTTGCCGGCACGTTTGCCGAACATCCTGCTCAATGGCTCCACCGGTATTGCCGTCGGCATGGCCACCGACGTACCGCCGCACAACCTGCGGGAAGTCGCCACGGCCTGCGTGCGCTTGCTCGATGAACCCAAAGCCACGGTCGAGCAGCTCTGCGAGCACATCCAGGGCCCGGATTACCCGACCGAAGCGGAAATCATCACGCCGCGTGCCGACCTGCTGAAAATGTACGAAACCGGCAAGGGCTCGGTGCGTATGCGCGCCGTGTACCACGTCGAAGACGGCGACATCATCGTCACCGCGTTGCCGCATCAAGTGTCCGGCGCCAAGGTGCTGGAACAGATCGCCGCGCTGATGCAGGCCAAACCGTCGAAATTGCCGCAGGTCGCTGACCTGCGCGACGAGTCCGACCACGAAAACCCGTGCCGCATCGTGATTATTCCGACCAACAGCCGGGTCGACCATGAAGTGCTGATGCAGCATCTGTTCGCCAGCACGGACTTGGAGTCCAGCTACCGGGTCAACATCAACATCATCGGCCTGGACGGCAAGCCGCAGCTGAAGAACCTGCGCAATCTGCTGGTGGAGTGGCTGGAGTTCCGCGTCCAGACCGTGCGTCGTCGCCTGCAGTTCCGCCTGGACAAGGTCGAGCGCCGCCTGCACCTGTTGGACGGCTTGCTGATTGCCTACCTCAACCTGGATGAAGTGATCCATATCATCCGTACCGCCGAGCACCCGAAAGCCGAGCTGATCGCGCGTTTCGAGCTGAGCGAGATCCAGGCCGACTACATTCTCGACACCCGCTTGCGTCAGTTGGCGCGATTGGAAGAAATGAAGCTGCGCGACGAACAGGACGCGTTGCTCAAGGAGCAAGCCAAGCTGCAAGCCCTGCTGGGCAGCGAAACCAAGCTCAAGAAGCTGGTGCGCAGCGAGCTGATCAAAGACGCCGAGACCTATGGCGACGACCGCCGTTCACCGATCGTTGAGCGCGCCGAAGCGAAAGCGCTGACAGAAACCGAGCTGCTGCCAAACGAGAAAATTACTGTCGTTCTGTCGGAAAAGGGTTGGGTCCGTTCCGCCAAGGGGCATGATATCGATGCGACCGGCTTGTCGTACAAGGCTGGCGACGGCTTCAAGACCGCCGCCGCCGGGCGGTCCAACCAGTTTGCGGTGTTTATCGACTCCACCGGGCGCAGTTACTCGGTGCCGGCCCACACCTTGCCGTCTGCGCGCGGGCAGGGCGAGCCGTTGACCGGGCGCCTGACGCCGCCACCGGGGGCGAGTTTCGAATGCGTGCTGCTGCCGGACGACGACTCGCTGTATGTGATCGCCTCCGACGCGGGTTACGGCTTTGTGGTCAAGGGTGAAGACCTGCAGGCCAAGAACAAAGCCGGTAAAGCACTGTTGAGCCTGCCGAATAACGCCAAGGTGATCCCGCCGCGGCCGGTGGACGATCGCGAGGGTAATTGGCTGGCGTCGGTGACCACAGAAGGGCGTTTGCTGGTGTTCAAGATCAGCGACTTGCCGCAGTTGGGCAAAGGCAAAGGCAACAAGATCATTGGTATTCCCGGCGAGCGGGTGGCCAGTCGCGAAGAGTACGTGACAGACATCGCAGTGATCCCGGAAGGTTCTACCCTGGTGCTCCAGGCCGGCAAGCGCACGTTGTCGCTGCGCCCTGACGACCTTGAGCATTACAAGGGCGAGCGTGGCCGACGCGGTAATAAACTGCCTCGTGGCTTCCAGCGCGTGGATGCTTTACTGGTGGAAACGCCGGTTTAGCGCGGATTAGAGCTCTTGATCTACGATTTAACGCGTAGATCGACGCTTTCGCGCTGGAGTCATGGCGCATATTCACGGATGATATGGCCTTTCCAGCGCCGGCGTGGCCGAGCGTGTTTAGGTTATTTTTAGTATTACATTGTGGTTTGCCTTGTGGCAGCCGCCTGGATGGGATGATGACTGCTCCACGCCTTCCTTTTATTTTTATGCTCGCTGGCCTTCTGGGGTTGGCGGGTTGCAGCACGCACCAGCCGGTGTCGCTGTACCAGCTGGACAGCGGAAGTCCCGCTCAGCCAGCTCAATCGGCCGGCATGGCCGTCTTGCTGGGCCCGGTCGTCGTCGCTGACTACCTGCAACGCGAAACATTGCTGCAACGTCAGAACGACGGCAGCCTGCAAGGTTCCACCGATGGTCGTTGGGCGGGCAGTTTGTCGTCCGACATCAATCAACTGATGTTGCGCCAGGTGGCGGGTCAGTTGGACAGTCAGCGTGTGGTCCTGGCGCCTGCGCCCGCCGGTTTTTCCCCGGATGTGCAGGTGTTGCTGACCATTACCCGACTCGACTCCGGCACCTCGCAACCGGCGATCCTCGATGCGCAATGGCGCTTGATCGACCGCCGCGGCCAGGTGCGTGATAGCCGCATCGTGCATCTGCAGGAAGAGCATGCCGGCACCACGGCGTCCCAGGTCCAGGCCCAGGGCGTGCTGTTGCAGCATCTGGCGCAGCAGTTGTCGGTGGCCCTCAAGCCATTGGCCAACCAGCCACCAGTCGCCGAGGCGCCGCGCAAGCAAGCGCCGGTACAGGCCAAACCGGCGGCTCCGGGGAAACCGAAAATGCCGATGGCTACGCCGATCCGCACGGATATGGAAGTGTTCAGGTTCTGATCTGAATGGCCCCAACCCAAAAGGCCCGCTTATTCAGCGGGCCTTTTTGTTTGTGCGCGTTTTACTTGAGGCTTGTGGCGTCCAAATGTGGGAGGGGCTTGCCCCCGATAGCGATGTGTCAGTTGCCGCCGTTTTGACTGACACGCCGTCATCGGGGGCAAGCCCCCTCCCACATTGGTTCAATGGTGTCCCTAGGGCTTGACGCGGGACTCGTGCATTCGCGCCAATTGCCGCTCCAGCATCGACGGATACGGCTCCATCAAGCGCTCTACGCAACTGGCGCCCTCGGGGCTGGCAATCGGACGGATGCGCGCGCGTTGGCGGATCAGCGTGTCTTCGCTGATCTTGCGCTCCACCAGCAGCAGGTTGCGGCTGTGTTGGGACAAGGCCAGGGCGTCCTGGGCGATTTCGGTCAGCAGCAGGTCGATCTGGGTCATGCCGAACAGGTCGTCGCCAACGGTCAGGCCCAGTTGCAGTTGCAGCGTGATGCCGCTGTCGGCCACTTCGATCTGCAGCTCATGGCCCAGGGCGCGCAGCAGTTCGCCGCAGCAGATGGCGTTAGTCAGGTAGTCTTCGCCGCTGTCTTCGCTGTGGAACAACATCAATGTGCTGCCATCATTCAGGGTGTGCAGCTCGCTCTGGTAGAGCGAGGCGGCCTGGTCGAGGCAGTCGCGGTAGCGTTCCAGCAATTCCGTCAGGCGGGCGCGGGGCAGGCGGCGCAGTTGGTCCTGGGCACCCAGTTGCACGGCCAGGACCGCACTGTGTTGGGGTTCGGCGTTCTTTGCCGGCACGGGCTTCGGCGCGACAGCCGGGCTGCTGGCCGAGGTGTCGCGCAGGTCGGCGAACGGGTCTTCGTCGTCCAGCTCGTCTTCTTCGGCCTTGATTACATGGCGTGGCGCAGGCTTCAGGCCCGCGACCGGCGCGCTTTCGTCAAAGCCCGGGTCGCGCAGGTTGCGCACTTCAAAGGCAGGTTCGTCGTAATCGCTGTCGTCGAACTCGGGCTCGGGTTCAACCTCGTGTACCACAGGTTCCGGGGCGAAGCTGGCGTGAAGCTGGCGCGCAAGGTCGCCGATCTCGTCCTGACGATCGGTGGCCGGGGTGTGCTCGTCGATATCCCGCAGCCAGATGCGCAGTTGCATCAACGGCGTGGAGATATGCCGCCCCAGGCGCAGGCTCAAGGCCAGGGCCAGCGCCAGCAGGATCGCGCTGAGGATGCCCATGCTTTGCAGGCTGATGGTCATCGGCTGCTGGAATTGCTGCATGTCCAGGCTGATGCGCAATTGGCCGGCTTTCACATCCTGAAACGTGATATTGCTCTGGTACAGGCCTTCGGCCTCACCCAGCAGGCCGTTTTTCGGGCGTTGCCCGGCTTCGGCCATGATCCGGTTGTCCACGCTGTAGATGGCGGCGTGGGCCACCAGCGGGTTCTTGGTCAGGTTGTTGAGCAGCACGTTGAGGCTGAGGATGTCGTTGGACACCAGCAGCTCGGTCGCCGAGGTGGCGGTCTGGGTGGTCAAGCTCTCGCCCAGGGCATCGGCTTGTTCGTGCATGGCCTGTTTGAACTGCAAACCCATCACGCAGGCGTAGATCACCAGGGCCAGGGCGACCAGGATCACGTTATGGCTGGCGATGCGTAATGCGATCGGTACACGGCGGTGGCGCAGTGCCCGGAAGATCAGCAGGAAGAAGTTGTCGGTTTTTACTGGCGTGGGCCGGTTCACTTGAGCTCGGCTCTTTAGTCCGTGAAGTTGACGCGCAGTATAGCGACAGGCCCAAGACCGGCAAAGCGCTGGCTGTGCCCGATGGTCACTGAAAGTGGGTAGAATGCGGTTTTTTCCAGCCTGGGGGTGCGCTTTGCGCGAAATTGTCCTGATTAACATCACGGGGGAAGACCGGCCAGGTCTGACCGCCGCCATTACCGGTGTTCTGGCCCAGGGTGGTGTGAACATTCTCGACATCGGCCAGGCGGTGATCCACGACACCCTGTCCTTCGGGATTCTGGTGGAAATCCCCAGCACCGAGCAGGCGTCGTCTGTCCTCAAGGACATCCTGTTTACCGCGTACAAGCTGGATCAGCAGGTGCGTTTCACCCCGGTGTCCGAAGAGGATTACCGGCATTGGGTGTCCGGCCAGGGCAAAAAACGCCATATCGTGACCTTGCTGACCCGCAAGGTGACGGCCGAGCAGTTGCAGCGCGTCAGCTCGATCACCGCGCAATATGGCTTGAATATCGACCATATCGACCGTCTGTCGGGCCGCATGCCATTGGACACGCCAGATGACCAGGGCAAGGGCTGCATCGAGTTTTCCGTGCGCGGCGAACCGGCCGATCCCCAAGCCTTGCGTGCCGACTTCCTGAGCGTGGCCCAAGAGCTGAATGTCGATATCGCCTTCCAGGAAGATTCGCTGTTCCGCCGCAACCGCCGCCTGGCGGTGTTCGACATGGACTCCACGCTGATCGAAGCCGAAGTCATCGACGAACTGGCCAAGGCTGCCGGTGTGGGTGAGCAAGTCTCCGCGATCACCGAGCGCGCCATGGCCGGCGAGCTGGATTTCCGCGCCAGCTTCAAGGAGCGCCTGGCGTTGCTCAAGGGCCTGGATGTCAGCGTGCTGGATTCGATCGGCGCCTCCCTGCGCCTGACCGAAGGCGCCGAAACCCTGTTCGCCGAACTCAAGCGCCTGGGCTACAAGACTGCGATCCTGTCCGGCGGCTTCAGCTACTTCGCCAAGCAATTGCAGGCCAAGCTGGGCATCGACTATGTGTTCGCCAACGAGCTGGAAGTGGTGGATGGCAAGGTGACCGGCGTGGCCGTGGAGCCGATCGTCGACGCGCAGCGCAAGGCCGACTTGCTGCGGGAATTGGCTCACAAGGAAGGTTTGCGTCTGGAGCAGACCATTGCGGTCGGCGACGGTGCGAACGACTTGCCGATGCTGGCGATTGCCGGGTTGGGCGTGGCGTTCCGCGCCAAGCCGCTGGTCAAGCAATCGGCCAAGCAGGCGATTTCGACCCTTGGGTTGGACGGAGTGCTGTATCTGTTGGGCTTTCGCGACCGCGACGGGCAGCTCTAACTGAAACAATGCGCTTAAAAATGTGGGAGGGGGCTTGCCCCCGATGGCGGTGGCTCAGCTACAAATAAGTGACTGACCCACCGCTATCGGGGGCAAGCCCCTCCCACATTGGATCTTTGCAGGTTTCGGATCAGGCTTTCGGCAATGCGATACCCTGGCCCATCTGCACTGGCGAACCCGCCACCAGTGTTTCTGCCCACTTCACCTGATCCGGCCCGAACAGCACGATCGCGGTCGAACCCAGCTTGAAGCGACCCAGCTCTGCGCCTTTCTCCAGGTGAATCGGCGCACGCGCGGCTTCGTCGTAGCGGAAGGTTTTCAGCTCGCGCTTGGGCGGCGTGACCAGGCCGGCCCACACGGTTTCGATCGACGCCACAATCATCGCGCCCACCAACACCACGGCCATCGGGCCGCGTTCGGTGTCGAACAGGCAGACAACCCGCTCGTTACGCGCAAACAGCTCCGGCACGTTTTCGGCGGTGGTCTGGTTGACCGAGAAAATCCGCCCTGGCACGTAGACCATCTCGCGCAAGGTGCCCGCCAGTGGCATATGCACCCGGTGGTAGTCTTTCGGCGACAGGTAAATGGTGGCGAAATCGCCGCCCATGAACGGCGTAGCCATGGCCGCATCGCCGCCCAGCAATTCCAGCACGCTGAAACTGTGGCCCTTGGCCTGGAACACGCGACCATGCTCGATCGGGCCGAGCTGGCTGACTGCGCCATCGGCCGGGCTCAGCACGGCGCCCGGGGTTTGATCGAGTGGGCGCGCGCCGTCTTTCAGGGCGCGGGTGAAGAACGCGTTGAAGTGTTCGTAGGCGCTCAGGTCTTCAACCAGGGCCTGGGACATGTCCACTTGATAGCGCTTGGCGAACCAGGCGGTGAACGCGTTCTTGAACCAGCGCACGCGGCACTCGGCAATGCAGCCGGCCAGGCGCGACAGCAAGTGGTGCGGCAGCAAGTACTGGCTGAGGATGAACAACTGCTTTTTCATTAACTGTCCTTAAACCTTAAATCTCGACGGGGGTGTCGGGGTGGTTGCCCCATTCGCCCCAGGAACCGGCATAACCTTTGACTCGCGGATAACCGAGCGCCTTGGCCACCAGGTAGGTGAAGCCAGAGCGGTGGTGAGTCTGGCAGTGGGTGATGATTTCTTTGTCGCGGGTCAGCCCGAGGTTTTCGAGGATCTGCGGCATGTCGCGGCGGATGCGCAGGTTGCGCGCCTTGTCCATGCCGGCAGTCCACTCGAAGTTCACGGCGCCGGGGATGTGACCGCCCTTGGCTGCCAGGACCTTTTCGCCGGAATATTCCAGCGGGCCGCGTGCGTCCCAGATGCCCAGGTCGGCGGCGCCGAGACGGCTTTGCAGGTATTCGCGGGTCGCGGTGGGGCCGTCATGCAGGGTGAGGCTGACAGGCCCGCCAGCCGGGGCCGGCACCTCGGTGGACAGCGGGAGCTGGTCTGCCAGCCACGCCAGCAGGCCGCCGTCGAGGTAGTGGTATTTCGTGTGGCCGATCACATCGAGCAGCCAGATGAAACGTCCGGCCCAGCCACCGCCTTCGTCGTCGTAGACCACGTAGGTCGCGTCCGGGGTGTGGCCCAGCTCGCCGAACAGTTTTTCCAGGTCTGCCTTGTTCGGCAGCAGGCCGGGGGCTGGCGGCTGGCCCAGTTGGGTGCGCTTGGGGTCAACGAAATGCGCGCCGGGGATATGCCCTTCGGCGTAGCGGGCGGCGCTGGTGAGGTCCACCAGAATCAGTTGGTCGGCATCAAGGCGGCCAAGCAGGTCGCTGGGTTCGATCACCAGCGGCAAGCCAGAGAAGTCAGGCATGTGAGGTCTCCTGGGCACAAATGTTGGCGATAAAAGAGGGCGATTGTAGCGCAAGCATCAGCCGGTGCGGTTGGTAAAGCTGTGCAGGGCTTTCTCGATGCATTGAGCGGTTTTGCCAAAGGCCTGCACGGTGGTTTCCGAGAACGGCCCGCCGCCCTGGTCGGCGATCATCAGCATGACCACCCGGCCGTTGCAGCTCAGTGAGCGCAACAGCAGGTGTTCACCGTTGAACAGGCGACGCAGGATCGGCGGCAACAGGGCGGCAAATTGCGCGTGGTTGTCGGGCGTGAGGCGCACCTGGGCGGATTTTTCCAGCATGCGTTGCAGCAGCGTGCTGTTGACCACGTCCAGGCTCAAGTTCGCGGCGTCCTTCGGCAGGCCGGCGGCCTGGTGGACGCGCAGGGTGCTCAGGGCGCGATCGGCCATGAACAGCAAGACGCGCTGCATGCCGCTGGCCTCCAGGGCTTCCTTGGCGCAGGTAGTCAGGTGCATGGCGTTGGCGAAGCGGCTTGGCTCCACCAGCAGTTCGGTGCAACGGCTGCGCCAGACGGCCAGGGCCTCGGCGGTCGGCGGCGGTGCGGGCAGCAGGCCGTGATGGATTTTCTGTACATTCCACGGCCAGATCAGCGACAGCGCCGGGTGCCAGAGGTCGGGCATCAGGGTTGCACGAGCGCTGATCACCGCTTGCTGGTGAACCTGTTGCTGCACCTCGCTCAACGGCTGTTGCAGGTACAGCGCGGTGAGGTATTGCCAGCGCTCGGTATGCGGGCAGGTCCAGGATTCCTGGGCCGACATCGCCAGGCCGTTGGCCAGCAACACCGTATTGGCCGGCTGGTTCAGCCAGCGCCGCAAACTGGGCTCGGCATCCAGCAGTTGTTGCTGGCGCAGTGGGTCGTCTTCCCGGGCGATGCGCAATGCCTTGACCAGCAAGCGTTGCTCGGTCAGCAGCAGGTGATAGCCCTGGGATACCCAGATCGGCAGGTGCCAGGTTTCGGTCAGGCCAAGGCACAGGTCGAGCAGGCGCACGCCGAACAATTCCTGTTCGACCTGACGCGCCGATTGGCCTTTGTGGATTACCCGCAGTTCCCATTCGTCCAGGAGCTTGGGGTAGGCCACAGCCATCGGCCACAACGGCGCCAGGAACAGCAGGCTGCCCCAATGAATGTCTTGCCACAACCGCGCCAGGCGGCTGGCGAACAAGCCGCTGGCTTGCTGCGACGCGTGGCGGCTGACCAGCACCAGTTGGCGAAAGGCGACGGGGATTTCATTCATCGGCACCGACGGCAGCCGTTCCAGCAGGTCCTCGGCGCGTTTGAGGCCGAGACGGTTAAGCGCCACCTCAAGGTTTTCTGCCGGTTCCGCCATGCTGCCATGGGTGTGGCTGTTGGCCTCGCGCATTACGCTGAGTACCAGCGACGGGCTGTTCTGCATCAGCTCAGCAATATCTCGCAAAGAACTGCGGCTATCGCGGATGGCTTTGCACACGCGCTCGTGGCTGGCCTGGGGAACGGGCAACCGGACTTCGTCCAGGCACTTGATCCAAGCGGCGAGAGAGATGGGTCTTACAGATGGGGCTGTCTTTTCATTGGCCATGATTGGGGCGCGATCATCACTTACTTCAACACGCCCTGAACGGGCCGAACTGGCTTTTCGCCTTGACGGCCTATAGTCTGGCGCAGTTTTGCCGATAAGTAGAACAAGAGTTTTTCAGTTACCCCAAATATGTCCATGAACCCGACGGCGCAAGTACAAAACCCCTATGGCTAAAATAATCGGCATCATCGTCGTCTTTGCAAGTGTGCTCGGTGGCTATGTCCTGTCTCACGGCAAGATTGCAGCGTTGATCCAGCCCTTCGAAGTGATGATTATTGGCGGCGCGGCATTCGGCGCATTCTTGCAGGCCAACCCCGGCTACATGACCATGCACGTGATCAAGAAGTCGCTGGGCATGTTCAGCTCGCGCTTCTCCCACACCTTCTACATGGAAGTGCTGGGCCTGGTTTATGAGATCCTCAACAAGAGTCGCCGTGAAGGCATGATGGCCATCGAAGCGGACATCGAAGACGCTGCAGCGAGCCCGATTTTCGCCAAGTACCCGGCAGTGCTCAAAGACGAGCGCATGACCGCCTACATCTGCGATTACCTGCGCATCATGTCCTCCGGCAACATGGCTCCCCACGAGCTGGAAGGCCTGTTCGACATGGAACTGTTCAGCCTCAAGGAAGAGCTGGAGCACCCGTCCCACGCCGTCACCGGTATTGCCGACGGCATGCCCGGCTTCGGTATCGTTGCGGCGGTACTCGGTATCGTGGTGACCATGGCCTCCCTCGGCGAGGGCGACCAGGCGGCCATCGGCATGCACGTAGGTGCGGCGCTGGTGGGTACGTTCTTCGGTATTCTCGCGGCCTACGGTTTCTTCGGTCCGCTCGCCACCTCCCTGGCCCACGATGCCAAGGAAGAAGTCAATCTGTATGAAGCGATCAAGGCCAGCCTGGTGGCTTCGGCCTCCGGCATGCCGCCTTCGCTGGCGGTGGAATTCGGTCGCAAGGTGCTGTACCCGAAACATCGCCCGAGCTTTGCCGAGTTGGAACAAGCGGTTCGCGGTCGCTAAGCCATGGAAAACAACCAGCCGATAATCATCAAGCGCGTCAAGCGCTTCGCTGCGGGGCACCATGGTGGCGCCTGGAAAATCGCCTTCGCCGACTTTGCAACGGCGATGATGGCGTTCTTCCTGGTGCTGTGGCTGATGTCCACCGCGACCCCCGAGCAGAAGATCGCCATCGCCGGTTACTTCAAAGACCCGATCGGCTTCTCGGAAAGCGGCACACCCTTCGTGATCGACCTGGGCGGTTCGCCGCAGTTGGCGCCGGAGCGCACCATCAACCCTGAGGTCAAGACCGAGGCGCCGCAGGAAAAAATTCCGATCGAGCGCGACACCGTCGAGAGCCTGGCCGAACAGGTCGAGCAGGAACGCCTCGAATTGTTGCTGAAGGAATTGCAGACCAAGGTCGAAGAAAACCCGCAGTTGCTGAAATTCAAGGATCAGATTTCCTTCGAAATCACGCCAGATGGCTTGCGCATTCAGATCACCGACGCCGCCAACCGGCCGATGTTCGACTCTGGCAGTGCGCGGTTGAAGCCGTACTTTGAAGACATCCTGCTGGCCATGGCCGACACCATCAAGGCGGTGCCGAACAAGATCAGCATCAGCGGTCACACCGATGCCAAGCCGTATTCGGGGCAGGGCGACTTCGGCAACTGGGAGCTTTCGGCCAACCGCGCCAACGCCGCCCGACGTGCGCTGGTGGCCGGCAGCTACCCGGACTCGCAGGTGGCGCGGGTGGTGGGTTTCGCTTCGTCGCAGCTGTTTGATTCGAAGGACCCATTCAACCCGATCAACCGTCGGATCGATATCGTTGTGCTGACCAAAAAGGCCCAGCGCGCGATTGAAGGTGATCAGCCGCCACCGCCACCGCCCCCAGATACGGGCACGCAGGGCGCAGCACCGGCCGACCCGAACGCGATCCCGCCGGGGCAGGAACCGTTGCCGGCGCATGAGTTGCGGCAGAAGCTGAACCTGTTCGAGGGCGGCGGGATGAAAGACCCTACGGTGCCGGGTACGGGATCGTAAGCTGTATACGACAAGGCCGCGATAAACGCGGCCTTGTCGTATGTGCTGTTTAGTAACTGCTCTCGGGCAAACTCGCAATAATCGACCGATAGCTGTTCATCCGTTGCTGCTGCACGCGGCCATCTTCCAACGCCTTGAGCAGGGCACAACCGGGTTCGCGGTCGTGTTTGCAGTCGCGGAAGCGGCAGGTGCCGATCAGGTCGTTGAACTCGATGAAACCGGCTTCCACGTCGCTGCGGCTGACATGGCCGAGGCCGAATTCACGAATGCCCGGGGAGTCGATCAGCTCACCGCCGCCGGGGAAGTGGAACAACCGCGCGGTGGTGGTGGTGTGGGTGCCCTGGCCGGACAGCTCCGACAGCGGGCCGACACGGGTGTCGACTTCCGGCAGCAGGCTGTTGACCAGCGAGGACTTGCCCACGCCAGACTGGCCGACGAACACGCTGATGCGCCCGTCCAACTGGTGTTGCAGTTGTTCCATGCCATTGCCGTGATGAGCCGACACTTCCAGCACCGGGTAACCCAGGGTGCGGTAGACCGCCAGCAACGCGTTGAGCGCCGGGGCGTTCTGTTCGTCGATCAGGTCGAACTTGTTCAGCAACAACAGCGGGCGAATGCCGGCATGCTCGGCGGCGACCAGGTAACGGTCGATCAGGTTGGCATGAGGCTCGGGCAGCGGTGCGAAGACGATGACGATCATGTCGACGTTGGCCGCCACCGGCTTCAACTGGCCGCGACTGTCGGGACGGCGCAGTTCGGTGGTGCGGGGCAGTTGCGCGACGATCACGCCGATGCCTTGGTTGCCGGCACGCCACACCACTCGGTCGCCGGTCACCAGCGCCGGCAGGTTGGCGCGCAGGTGGCAGCGGAAGACCTGGCCGGCGAGTTCGCCTTCGAGCGCCTCAACCTCGACCTGCACACCAAAGTGCGCGATCACCAGGCCCGTTTGTTCGGGGCCCAGGTCGCCGCCCTCGAGCGCTTCCACGGCGGAGGATTCACGTTTGGCGGCGCGTGCGGCGCGTTCGCCCTGAATCTTTTCGATGCGCCAGTTTTGGCGACGGTTGAGCTGGCGTTTGGCCATTGGTGTTCCGTGTCGATAATGCAAAGGTTGGGTGAAACGGTCGCGAGTCTAGCACGGCCCCGCCTGCTAAACTGCGCAGCTACGCCAAGGTGCCAAGAGAATCAAGCCATGCAAAACCCACAGAATCTGATTTGGATCGATCTGGAAATGACCGGTCTGAACCCCGACACCGACGTCATCATCGAGATGGCGACCATTGTCACCGACAGCAACCTCAACACCTTGGCCGAAGGTCCGGTGATCGCCATCCACCACAGCGACGCCGTCCTCGCCACCATGGACGAGTGGAACACCCGCACCCACGGCAACTCCGGCCTGACCCAGCGCGTGCGCGACAGCCGTGTCAGCATGGCCGAAGCCGAAGCCGAAACCATCGCCTTCCTGGAAAAGTGGGTGCCCAAGGGCAAGTCGCCGATCTGCGGTAACAGCATCTGCCAGGACCGCCGCTTTCTTTATAACCACATGAAGGCGCTGGAAAGCTACTTCCACTACCGCAACCTGGATGTGTCCACGCTCAAGGAGCTGGCCGCGCGCTGGGCGCCGGAAGTCAAAGACAGCTTCCATAAAGGCAGCACTCATTTGGCGCTGGATGACATTCGTGAGTCGATCGCCGAGTTGCAGCACTACCGCAAGCACTTCATCAAGGCCTGATGCTTGGGGGCGCCTCGGTCTTTCGCCAAGCGCCCTCTTTTGGTGCCGTCAGCAAATGATTAGACTGCGCGCCTCTTTATAAGGATCGCCATCATGCTGCTGATGCTCTACCTCGTCGCCATCACCGCCGAAGCTATGACTGGCGCTTTGTCTGCCGGTCGGCGCGGCATGGATTGGTTTGGCGTGGTGTTGATCGCCTGCGTGACGGCGTTGGGTGGCGGTTCGGTGCGCGATGTGCTGCTCGGGCATTACCCGCTGACCTGGGTCAAACACCCGGAATACCTGGTGCTGACCTCCGTCGCCGCGCTGGTGACGATCTTTATCGCGCCGCTGATGCGCCGCCTGCGCTCGCTGTTTCTGGCGCTGGATGCCGTGGGGTTGGTCGCCTTTACCCTGATCGGCTGCATGACCGCCCTGGAAATGGGCCACGGTATGTTGGTGGCGTCAGTCAGCGGCGTGATCACCGGGGTGTTCGGCGGGATCCTGCGGGATATTTTCTGCAACGACATCCCGCTGATCTTTCGCCGTGAGCTGTACGCCAGCGTGTCATTCCTCGCCGCTTGGTTCTACTTGCTGTGCCTTTACCTGCAATTGCCGGGCGAGCAGGCGATTATGCTCACCCTGTTCAGCGGCTTTCTCCTGCGCCTGCTGGCGATCCGTTTTCACTGGGAAATGCCCAAGTTCATCTACAACGACGACGTTCATTGACGCTCGGCATGCTGCTTCAGCGCCCATTCCACATGTTCGCGTACCAGCTCCGACGGGTAGTCCCGGCGCGCCTTCAAGGCTTCCAGCACCGGAATACTCGATGGCGCATTGCCCAGGCCCACCGCCAGGTTGCGCAGCCAGCGCTCGTAACCCGCACGGCGTAGGGGCGAGCCTTCGGTGCTGCTGAGGAATTTTTCCTCGTCCCACATGAACAGTTCGGCCAATTGCGCGTTATCCAGGTTGTGTCGTGGCTTGAAATCGCTTTCGGCGGTGGTGCGGGCGAAACGATTCCATGGACAAACGATCTGACAGTCATCGCAACCGAAAACCCGGTTGCCGATCAGCGGGCGCAAGTCTTCGGGGATCGCGCTCTTGAGTTCGATGGTCAGATAGGAAATGCAGCGCCGCGCGTCCAGCACGTAGGGCCCGACGAACGCGTTGGTCGGGCAGATATCCAGACAGGCGGTACAGCGGCCGCAGTGCTCGGTGGCGTGGGGCGGATCGACCGGCAGCGGCAAGTCGACAAACAGCTCGCTGAGGAAGAAGTAGCTGCCGGCCTTGCGATTGAGGACCAGGGTGTTTTTGCCGATCCAGCCCAGCCCGGCTTTCTCGGCGATGGCTTTCTCCAGCACTGGCGCGCTGTCGACAAAGGCGCGAAAGCCGAAGGGGCCGATTTGTGCCTGGATGCGTTCGGCCAGTTGCTGCACGCGCTTGCGGATCAGTTTGTGGTAGTCGCGGCCCAGGGCGTAACGGGAGATGTAGGCTTTTTCCGGTTGGGCCAGCCGTTGCGCCATGTGCGTGTCGCCGGGCAGGTAATCCATGCGCAGCGAGACCACGCGCAAGGTGCCCGGCACCAACTCGTCGGGGTGCGAGCGTTTGCTGCCGTGGGCGCCCATGTATTCCATCTCGCCGTGGTAGCCCGCGTCGAGCCAGCGTTGCAGGTGCTGTTCATGCTCGGCCAGGTCCAGGCCGCTGATGCCGACTTGTTGAAAGCCCAGCTCGCGGCCCCAGTCTTTGATCGATTGGGCTAGCGCGGGCAGATCGGAAGTAATAGCAGGCATGAGACACGGGAAACCACAGGTTAGATGAGTATAATTCTGCCAGACATCGGAGCTTGAAGACGCATGCCGCAGACAAAACACGCAATAACCGACGTTCAGCCCCTGTTGCCCGGCAATTTGCCGCAACTGGCTGCGCGTTCCCCGGACGCCCATAAAGGCCGCTTCGGTCACCTGCTGGTCATCGGCGGCGACCGAGGCTTTGGCGGCGCTGCGTTGCTCAGTGCCGAAAGTGCGCTGCGCAGCGGGGCGGGCATGGTGTCCCTGGCGACTCGCCTTGAACATGTGCCCGCCGCGCTGGCGCGCGTGCCGGAAGTCATGAGCGTCGGCGTGAGTTCGGCCAACCAATTGATGGGTTTGCTCGAAAAGATCTCGGTTATCGTCATTGGCCCGGGCCTGGGCCATGCCGCCTGGGGCAAGAGCCTGCTGTCCGTCGCCGCCAACGCCAAGCAGCCGCAAGTCTGGGACGCCGATGCCTTGAACCAGTTGGCGACCGGCAGCGTCAGTCTTCCCGCCAACTGCGTGATCACCCCGCATCCGGGCGAAGCGGCGCGCTTGATGGGTATTTCGACAGCCGAGGTTCAGGCGGATCGTCTTAAGGTGGCGCGCGCGTTGAGCCAGAAATTCAATGCAGTGGCTATTCTCAAGGGGGCGGGCAGTCTGATCGCCAGCCCGGACGGTCGCGTCGCGCGATGTGACCAAGGCCATCCGGCCATGGCGACCGCGGGGCTCGGCGACGTATTGGCCGGCCTGGTGGGCGCGTTACTGGCACAGGGCATGCCCGCTTATGAAGCCGGCTGCCTGGCCGTGTGGCTGCACGCCACGGCGGGAGCCCGGCAGGGCACCTTTGGCCGCGGCCTGGCGGCCAGTGATCTGATACCTGCCATTCGTCAATTGCTCGAGGAACAGTCGCCGTGCCTGAAGTAAACCTTTTCCTGGCGGATGAAGCGGCAATGGTCGCCTTCGGTCATCGGATTGCCCAGGTGACAGGCGGCGCGGGGCTGATCTTTCTCGAGGGCGACCTGGGGGCGGGCAAGACCACGCTGTCGCGGGGCATCATTCGCGGGTTGGGCCATGCTGGGGCGGTGAAAAGTCCGACCTTTACGCTGGTCGAGCCTTATGAGATCGAGGCGACAAGGGCCTTCCACTTTGATCTCTATCGTCTGGTGGACCCCGAAGAGCTGGAGTACATGGGGATTCGGGATTATTTCGAGGATGACGCGCTGTGCCTGATCGAGTGGCCAGATAAAGGCACAGGCTTTTTGCCAAAGCCGGACCTGACCATTACCATTACGCCGCATGAGCACGGACGTCGGCTGAAGTTGTTGCCCCAGGGTGCGCGCGGTGAGTCGTGGTGCGCTGCTCTGGCATTGGAATTCAAATAATTGGTGGGGTTAGGTATGCGCTTTCGCGCGTTGGTTGCTGTCGTAGGGGTGTTGCTTGCGGCAATGACTGTCAATGCTCTGGCTGCTTCACAGGTGAAGAGTGTTCGCCTGTGGCGAGCGCCGGATAACACGCGACTGGTGTTCGACCTGTCTGGCCCGGTCCAGCACAGCGTCTTTACCCTGACGGCGCCTGATCGCCTGGTGATCGACATCAACGGTGCGACCCTGGCCGCGCCGCTGAAAATCTCCACTGCCAACACGCCGATTACCAGCATGCGTTCGGCCCAGCGCACGCCGAGCGATCTGCGCGTGGTCATCGACCTGAAAAAGGCCGTGACCCCGAAAAGTTTCTCCCTGGCGCCCAACGCCCAATACGGCAACCGCCTGGTGGTCGACCTGTTCGACAACGCCGCCGATGCCGCACCGCCGCCCGCGCCGACGCCGAGCGTGGCGACCGTGCCGGTCAACCCGTCGCAACCGCAGGTCAAGTTGCCACCGCCGCCGCCAGCGCCAGCGGGTAAACGCGACATCATCGTGGTGATCGACGCCGGTCACGGTGGTGAAGACCCGGGCGCTTCCGGCTCGCGTGGCCAGCATGAAAAAGACGTGGTGTTGGCCATCGCCCGTGAATTGCAGCGCCAGGTCAACGGCATGAAAGGTTATCGCGCCGAGCTGACCCGTACCGGCGACTACTTCATCCCGCTGCGCGGTCGCACCGAAATTGCGCGCAAGAAGGGTGCCGACCTGTTCGTCTCGATCCATGCCGACGCCGCGCCGTCGGCTGCCGCCTTCGGCGCCTCGGTGTTTGCCCTGTCGGATCGCGGCGCCACGTCCGAGACGGCCCGCTGGCTGGCTGACAGTGAAAACCGTTCCGACTTGATTGGCGGGGCCGGCAACGTGTCCCTCGACGACAAGGACAAGATGCTCGCCGGTGTACTGCTCGACCTGTCGATGACCGCCTCGCTGACCTCCAGCTTGAACGTCGGGCAGAAAGTCCTGAGCAACATCGGTCGCGTGACATCGCTGCACAAACAGCGCGTGGAGCAGGCCGGGTTCATGGTGTTGAAATCGCCGGACATCCCGTCGATCCTGGTGGAAACCGGGTTCATTTCCAACGCCAACGAAGCCTCGAAACTGGCCAGCGCCAGCCATCAGCAGGCATTGGCACGTTCCATCAGCTCCGGCGTGCGCCAGTTCTTCCAGCAGAACCCGCCACCGGGCTCGTATGTCGCCTGGCTGCGCGACTCCGGGAAAATCGCCCAGGGCCCACGTGACCATCGTGTACAGCCTGGCGATACCCTCGCCATGTTGGCGGTGCGCTTCCAAGTGTCGTCTGCGACGTTGCGCAGCGCCAACCACCTGAAAACCGATGAGCTGAAAGTCGGCCAGGTGTTGACCATCCCCGGCACTGAATTGGCGGCACAGTAATGAGCGAATCGATCCTCAACAGCGGCTCGCGCATCGAACTGCTCAGCCCGCGCCTTGCCAACCAGATTGCGGCGGGCGAGGTGGTCGAGCGGCCGGCGTCGGTGATCAAGGAGTTGCTGGAAAACAGCATCGACTCCGGCGCCAAGCGCATCGATGTCGATGTGGAGCAAGGCGGCGTCAAGCTGCTGCGGGTGCGTGACGACGGCAGCGGCATCTCCTCCGATGACCTGCCGCTGGCCCTGGCGCGGCACGCCACCAGCAAGATTCGCAACCTGGAAGACCTGGAGCGGGTGATGAGCCTGGGCTTTCGCGGTGAGGCCCTGGCCTCGATCAGTTCCGTGGCGCGCCTGACGCTGACCTCCCGCACGCGCAGCGCCGACCAGGCCTGGCAAGTGGAAACCGAAGGCCGCGACATGGCGCCTCGGGTCCAGCCGGCTGCGCATCCGGTGGGCACTTCGGTGGAAGTGCGTGACCTGTTCTTCAACACCCCGGCGCGGCGCAAATTCCTCAAGGCCGAAAAAACCGAATTCGATCACCTGCAGGAAGTCATCAAGCGCCTGGCCCTGGCGCGCTTCGACGTGGCATTCCACCTGCGCCACAACGGCAAGACCATCCTCAGCCTGCACGAAGCCAACGATGACGCCGCGCGCGCTCGGCGGGTGGCGGCGGTGTGCGGCGCGGGGTTCCTGGAGCAGGCGCTGCCGATTGAAATCGAACGTAATGGCCTGCGCCTGTGGGGTTGGGTGGGGTTGCCGACGTTCTCCCGCAGCCAGGCGGACTTGCAGTATTTCTTTGTGAACGGCCGGGCGGTGCGCGACAAGCTGGTGGCCCACGCGGTGCGCCAGGCGTATCGCGACGTGCTGTTCAATGGGCGGCACCCGACGTTTGTGCTGTTTTTCGAGGTCGACCCATCGGTGGTCGACGTCAACGTACACCCGACCAAGCATGAAGTGCGCTTCCGTGACGGGCGCATGGTGCATGACTTCCTCTACGGCACCTTGCACCGCGCGCTGGGCGATGTGCGCCCGGATGACCAGCTGTCCGCGCCGATCGTGACGGCGGTGGTTCGTCCGAGCGGCCCGCAAGCCGGCGAGTTCGGTCCGCAGGGCGAAATGAGCCTGGCGGGCAACCTGCTGCAGTCGCCGCAACCCCAGCCGAGCTACACGGCGCCGGGTTCGGGGTCGGGGGCGGGCTATCAGTATCAATACACCCCGCGTCCGCAATCGGCGGTGCCGGCGGCCGAGGCCCAGGCGGCCTATCGTGAATTCTTTGCGCCGCTGCCGGGCGCCGAGCCGAGCGCGGTCGCGTTGCCCGAAGGTGGCGGGGATATTCCGCCACTGGGCTATGCATTGGCGCAGCTCAAGGGCATCTACATCCTTGCGGAAAACGCCCATGGCCTGGTGCTGGTGGACATGCACGCGGCCCACGAACGGATCATGTACGAGCGCCTGAAAATCGCCATGGCCAGCGAAGGCCTGAGCGGCCAGCCGCTGTTGGTGCCGGAATCCCTGGCGGTCAGCCAGCGCGAAGCCGATTGTGCCGAAGAGCACGCCAGCGTGTTCCAGAAACTCGGTTTTGAACTGCAACGCCTGGGCCCGGAAACGCTGGCGATCCGCCAGATTCCCGCGCTGCTCAAGCAAGCCGAGGCCAACCGGTTGGTGGCCGACGTCTTGGCGGACCTGATGGAGTACGGCACCAGTGATCGTATCCAGGCGCACATCAACGCGCTGCTCGGCACCATGGCCTGCCACGGCGCGATCCGCGCCAATCGCCGCCTGGCCTTGCCGGAAATGAACGGCCTGCTGCGCGACATGGAAAACACCGAGCGCAGCGGACAATGCAACCATGGCCGACCGACCTGGACCCAAATGGGCCTGGACGATCTGGACAAACTGTTCTTGCGCGGCCGCTGATGAGTGCCTTGCCCCCCGCGATCTTCCTGATGGGCCCCACGGCCGCCGGCAAGACCGACCTGGCTATCGAGCTGAGCAAAGTGCTGCCCTGCGAGCTGATCAGCGTCGACTCGGCCCTGGTTTATCGCGGCATGGACATCGGCACGGCCAAGCCTTCGAAGGAGTTGCTGGCGCAATATCCGCACCGCTTGATCGACATCATCGACCCCGCGATGAGCTATTCGGCGGCGGATTTTCGCAGCGATGCCCTGGCGGCCATGGCCGATATCACTGCGCGCGGCAACATCCCGCTGCTGGTGGGCGGCACGATGCTCTACTACAAGGCTTTGCAGGAAGGCCTGGCGGATATGCCGCCGGCCGACGCCCAGGTGCGCGCCGAGCTCGAAGAGGAAGCGGCGCGCCTTGGCTGGCAAGCCTTGCACGAGCAACTGGCGGCGGTCGATCCGGTGTCCGCCGCGCGCATCCACCCCAACGATCCGCAGCGCCTCAGTCGAGCTCTGGAAGTCTGGCGGGTAAGTGGTCAGACCATGACCGAGCATCGGCAGCGACAATCTGCGCAAAGTGCTGACGCAGGCGCATCGGGGCGCTCACAATTGCCCTATACTGTGGCGAATCTGGCGATTGCTCCGGCAAATCGCCAGGTGCTGCATGAACGAATTGCACAAAGATTCACAATTATGTTGGAACAGGGGTTCGTGGAGGAGGTCGTAGCACTGCGTTCAAGAGGTGACCTGCATCCGGGGTTGCCTTCGATACGTGCTGTAGGCTATCGCCAAGTCTGGGATCATCTGGATGGCAAGCTGACGTCAGCCGAAATGCAGGAGCGCGGCATCATTGCCACGCGCCAATTGGCGAAGCGCCAGTTCACCTGGCTGCGCAGCTGGAGCGATTTGCACTGGCTGGACAGCCTGGACAGCGACAATCTGTCACGCGCCTTGAAATACTTGGGAACGGTCTCCATATTGAGCTGAGTCCTTGCAATTGCCGTCTATCCTTGGGGGTGTGACGGCCATAAGCTATTTATTTTCCGATTTTTTATTATTGATCCTTAAAGGAGTGCGGCACATGTCAAAAGGGCATTCGCTACAAGACCCTTACTTGAATACTTTACGTAAAGAGAAAGTGGGGGTTTCCATCTACCTGGTCAACGGTATCAAGCTGCAAGGTACGATCGAATCGTTCGACCAGTTCGTTATCCTGCTGAAAAACACCGTCAGCCAAATGGTTTACAAGCACGCTATCTCGACAGTCGTTCCCGTCCGTCCAATCCGTCTGCCTAGCGCGACTGATGGCGAACAGGGTGACGCTGAGCCAGGTAACGCCTGATAGGAGTCTCCTTTGTTCTTTGAGCGCCACGGTGGTGGTGAGCGAGTGATCCTCGTTCACTTGGATGGACAGGACCCTGAGGCGCGCGAAGATCCGCAGGAGTTTCAGGAGTTGGCTAATTCGGCCGGCGCCGAGACCGTTGCGTTTTTTAACGTGCCGCGTCATCGGCCAACCGCCAAATACCTGATTGGCAGCGGCAAGGTCGAGGAACTGCGCGACCTGGTCCATGCCGAACAGGCCGATCTGGTGATCTTCAATCACATCCTCACGCCCAGTCAGGAGCGTAACCTCGAACGTGTTTTCGAGTGTCGCGTGATCGACCGTACCGGCCTGATTCTCGATATTTTCGCCCAACGCGCGCGTACCCATGAGGGCAAGCTCCAGGTTGAACTGGCCCAGCTTGACCACATGAGCACCCGGCTGGTGCGCGGCTGGACTCACCTTGAGCGTCAGGGTGGCGGTATCGGCATGCGTGGCCCGGGCGAGACCCAGCTGGAAACCGACCGGCGACTGTTGCGGGTTCGCCTGCGTCAGATCAAGGGCCGGCTGGAAAAAGTCCGCAGCCAGCGCGAACAATCGCGACGTGGCCGCAGCCGTGCGGATATCCCGACCGTTTCCCTGGTGGGTTACACCAACGCCGGCAAGTCCACGCTGTTCAACAACTTGACCAAGTCGGACGTGTACGCGGCCGACCAACTGTTCGCGACCCTCGACCCGACCCTGCGTCGCCTGGAACTGGCCGACCTGGGGCCGATCGTGCTGGCCGACACCGTGGGCTTCATTCGGCACTTGCCGCACAAGCTGGTCGAGGCGTTTCGGTCTACGCTCGAAGAGTCGAGCAACTCCGACCTGCTGTTGCACGTGATTGATGCGGCCGAGCCGGATCGCATGTTGCAGATTGAACAGGTGATGGTGGTGCTGGGCGAGATTGGTGCCCAGGACTTGCCCATCCTCGAGGTCTATAACAAACTCGATTTGCTTGAAGGCGTTGAGCCACAAATTCAGCGCGACGAGGACGGCAAGCCCCAGCGGGTCTGGCTGTCGGCGCGTGATGGCCGGGGCCTGGACTTGCTCGAGCAAGCGATTGCCGAGTTGCTCGGCAACGATTTGTTCGTCGGCACCTTGCGCTTGCCTCAGCGTTTTGCTCGACTGCGTGCACAGTTTTTCGAGCTGGGCGCGGTACAGAAAGAAGAACACGATGAAGATGGCGTCAGCTTGCTGGCCGTTCGATTGCCGCGCTCGGAGCTGAATCGGCTGGTCAGTCGCGAAGGCGTTGTACCGACAGAGTTCATCGAGCAACACACTTTGCAATAAAAGCCTGAGAAAGCGGTTGTGCCGCAGTAGCAGGCATTCTGTAGCATTGGTCGGCGCGCCGTGGGTGCGTCTTTGCTTTATCAGATGGAGAGCGCTATGGCTTGGAATGAGCCGGGTGGCAACTCGAATAATCAGGATCCTTGGGGTGGTAAGCGCCGCAATAATGGCGACCGCAAGGGGCCGCCGGATCTCGACGAGGCCTTCCGAAAGCTGCAGGAAAGCCTGAATGGGTTGTTCGGTGGTGGAAAAAAACGCGGTGGTGACGATGGCGGTCGCACAAGCAAGGGCGGCGGCTATGGCCTGCTGGGCCTTGGGCTTGTCGTGCTCGCGGCCGTGTGGCTGTACAGCGCGGTCTACGTGGTGGACGAGCAGGAGCAAGCCGTGGTGCTGCGCTTCGGCAAGTACTACGAGACTGTCGGCCCGGGCCTGAACATCTACTTCCCGCCGATCGACAAGAAGTACATGGAGAACGTCACGCGTGAGCGTGCCTACACCAAGCAGGGCCAGATGCTGACCGAAGACGAGAACATCGTCGAAGTGCCGCTGACCGTGCAGTACAAGATCAGCAACCTGCAGGACTTCGTGCTGAACGTCGATCAACCTGAGATCAGTCTGCAACAGGCGACTGAGAGCGCCCTGCGCCACGTGGTGGGTTCCACCGCGATGGATCAGGTGCTCACCGAGGGTCGTGAATTGATGGCCAGCGAGATCAAGGAGCGCCTGCAACGGTTCCTCGACACCTATCGCACTGGTATCACCGTCACCCAGGTCAACATACAGAGCGCAGCGGCACCGCGTGAAGTGCAGGAAGCCTTCGATGACGTGATCCGCGCCCGTGAAGACGAGCAGCGTTCGCGCAACCAGGCTGAAACCTACGCCAACGGCGTCGTGCCGGAAGCCCGTGGTCAGGCCCAGCGCATCCTTGAAGATGCCAACGGTTACCGCGATGAAGTGGTCTCCCGCGCCAAGGGTGAGGCGGATCGCTTTACCAAGCTGGTCGCCGAGTACCGCAAGGCACCGGAAGTCACGCGTGAGCGTCTGTACCTAGACACCATGCAGGAAGTCTTCAGCAATACCAGCAAGGTTCTCGTGACCGGCGGCAAGGGTGGGCAGAACAACCTGCTGTACCTGCCGTTGGACAAGATGATCGAGGGTGGACGTAGTGGCGCCAGCGCACCGGCCACCGGTTCGAATGCCGCTGCCAACGAAGCGAGCGCCCGGGCGGCCGCTGACTTGCTGCAACAGCAAACACGTACCAGGGAGAGTCGTTGATGAGCAATAAATCGCTGACCGCCCTGATTGTGGGCGTCGTCGTGGTCATCGCTGCCTGGAACTGCTTCTACATCGTCGCTCAGACCGAGCGTGCGGTGCTGCTGCAATTCGGTCGCGTGGTCCAGGCAGACGTCCAGCCGGGCCTGCATGTGAAAGTCCCCTACGTCAACCAGGTGCGCAAGTTCGACGCGCGCCTGATGACCCTGGATGCACCGACACAGCGTTTCCTGACCCTGGAAAAGAAAGCCGTGATGGTTGACGCCTACGCCAAGTGGCGCGTCAAGGATGCCGAGCGCTTCTACACCGCGACCTCCGGCCTCAAGCAGATTGCCGACGAGCGTTTGTCGCGTCGTCTGGAATCGGGCCTGCGTGACCAGTTCGGTAAACGCACCCTGCACGAGGTGGTGTCCGGTGAACGTGATGCGCTGATGGCGGATATCACCCGTTCGCTGAATACGATGGCGGAAAAAGAGCTGGGGATCGAAGTTGTCGATGTCCGGGTCAAGGCCATCGATCTGCCGAAGGAAGTGAACCGCAGCGTGTTCGAGCGCATGAGCACCGAGCGTGAGCGTGAAGCGCGTGAGCACCGCGCCAAAGGTAACGAACTGGCCGAGGGTATCCGTGCGGATGCCGACCGTCAGCGTCGCGTACTGCTGGCCGAGGCCTATCGCGAGTCTGAAGAGGCGCGTGGTGACGGTGATGCGCAAGCCGCGTCGATCTACGCCAAAGCCTACGGCCAGGACCAGGAGTTCTACGCGTTCTACCGTAGCCTGCGTGCCTACCGTGAAAGCTTTGCGAACAAAACCGACGTCATGGTGCTGGACCCGAGCAGCGACTTCTTCCGCTACCTGGAAAAGTCCAAGTAACTCATTGTTCACTCCCGTCGGGCGGCTAAAACGCCTGGCGGGGTGATCCTTTGAGAAAACGGGTGTATGATGCGGCAGCCGGGAAATTCCCGGCTTTTTTGCGTCTGCATGTTTGATTCGGCAGGCGCGACAGATTTTTCGAGGAAAGTGCCCGACGAGGCCGTTTGCAGGCCGTTCGTCACGTCGCTCTTGCGCGTGGTTTATGCCGGGGGCAGGCATTTTCTGCTTCACTCAAGGCTCGGCCGAGGGCTGGCCGCCCGGATCATAGGGGAATGGCGTAATGGCAACGGTAGACCGCTGGCTGCTGCCAGATGGCATCGAAGAAGTACTGCCACCAGAAGCTGCGCGCATTGAAGTGGCGCGTCGCCAGGTGTTGGATCTGTTCCAGAGCTGGGGTTACGAGTTTGTCGTGACCCCGCATATCGAGTACCTGGAATCCCTGCTGACCGGCGCGGGCCAGGACCTCGATCTGCGCACGTTCAAGGTCATTGACCCGCAATCGGGCCGGCAAATGGGGTTCCGTGCCGACATCACGCCGCAAGTGGCGCGCATTGATGCACACACCCTGCGTCGCGAAGGCCCGAGCCGCCTGTGCTATGCCGGCAGCGTGCTGCATGCAAAGCCGCGGGCGTTGTCGTCGTCGCGCAGCCCGATCCAGTTGGGCGCCGAGTTGTATGGCGATGCCAGCCCGAGCAGCGACGTGGAAGTCATCAGCCTGATGCTGGCCATGCTGCAACTGGCTGACGTGCCGGATGTCCACATGGATCTGGGTCACGTCGGTATCTACCGTGGCCTGGCGCGTGCGGCCGGTTTGTCCGGTGAAGTGGAACAACAGCTGTTCGATGCCCTGCAGCGCAAGGCAATCGATGAAGTCGTCGCCTTGACCGAAGGCGTGCCGGCCGAGCTGGCTGACATGCTGCGTGCGCTGGTGAACCTGTGCGGCGGCCGCGAAGTCCTGGACGCTGCCCGTGAGCGCCTGGCCAATGCGCCGGCGCCGGTATTGGCGGCACTGGATGACGTGCTGGCGATTGCCGCGCAGTTGTCGGCGCGGTTCCCGCAACTGCCGCTGTATTTCGACCTGGGTGAGTTGCGCGGTTACCACTACCACACCGGTGTGGTGTTCGCTGTGTTTGTGCCGGGTGTTGGCCAGGCCATCGCCCAAGGCGGTCGTTATGACGATATCGGCGCCGACTTCGGTCGTGCGCGTCCGGCCACCGGCTTTTCCACCGATTTGAAAACCCTGGTGACCCTGGGGCGTGCTGAGGTCGAGCTGCCGTCTGGTGGCATCTGGATGCCCGACAGTACGGACGCAGCACTCTGGCAGCAGGTTTGTCAGTTGCGCGGTGAGGGTCAGCGTGTCGTCCAGGCGTTGCCTGGGCAGCCATTGGCTGCCGCCCGTGAAGCGGACTGCGACCGGCAATTGATTCTGCAGAACGGGCTTTGGCAAGTATCGCCACTGGCTTCTTGAGTTTTCCTGCCGGCCATCGCCGGCACCAAGTTTGCGCGAATGAGGACAAGTGTTATGGGTAAGAATGTCGTAGTCCTGGGCACCCAATGGGGTGATGAGGGCAAAGGCAAGATCGTTGATCTGCTGACCGAACATGCTGCCGCCGTAGTGCGCTACCAAGGTGGCCACAACGCTGGCCACACCCTGGTCATCGATGGCGAAAAAACCGTCTTGCACCTGATCCCGTCGGGCGTCCTGCGCGAAGGCGTGCAGTGCCTGATCGGCAACGGCGTGGTGGTTGCACCCGACGCCCTGATGCGGGAAATCACCAAGCTGGAAGAGAAAGGCGTACCGGTGCGCGAGCGCCTGCGTATCAGTCCGGCCTGCCCGCTGATCCTGTCCTTCCACGTCGCGCTGGACCAGGCCCGTGAAAAGGCCCGTGGCGAGCTGAAGATCGGTACTACCGGTCGCGGTATCGGCCCAGCCTATGAAGACAAGGTTGCGCGTCGTGGCCTGCGTGTTGGCGACCTGCTCAACATGCCGCGCTTTGAAGACAAACTGCGTGAGTTGGTGGATTACCACAACTTCATGCTGGTGGGTTACTACAAAGAGCCAGCCATCGAATTCGACAAGACCCTGGCCGAATGCAAGGAATACGCTGAGCTGCTCAAGCCGCTGATGCTGGACGTGACGGCCGAGCTGCACGACCTGCGTCGCGCTGGCAAAGACATCATGTTCGAGGGCGCCCAAGGTTCGTTGCTGGACATCGACCACGGTACCTACCCCTACGTGACCAGCTCTAACACCACCGCTGGCGGCGTCGCTACCGGTTCGGGTGTTGGCCCGATGTTCCTGGACTACATCCTGGGCATCACCAAGGCTTACACCACGCGGGTCGGTTCGGGTCCATTCCCGACTGAACTGTTCGACGAAGTGGGCGCGCACCTGGCTAAACAAGGTCACGAGTTTGGCGCGACTACTGGCCGTGCTCGTCGTTGTGGCTGGTTCGATGCCGTTATCCTGCGTCGCGCTATCGATGTGAACAGCATCTCGGGTATCTGCCTGACCAAGCTGGACGTACTCGACGGTCTGGAAACCATCAACATCTGTGTCGGTTATAAAGATGCAGAAGGTAAGGTCGTTGCCCCGACTGACGCTGACAGCTACGTAGGTCTGCAGCCGGTGTACGAAGAAGTACCGGGCTGGATCGAATCGACCGTGGGTGCCAAGGCCCTGGAAGAGCTGCCCGCCAACGCTCGTGCTTACATCAAGCGCGTTGAAGAGCTGATCGGCGCACCGATCGACATTATTTCGACGGGCCCGGACCGCAACGAGACCATCGTTCTGCGTCACCCGTTCGCTTAATAAGCTGTTGATGTAAAACGCAAAGGGCTCCTCAGGGAGCCCTTTTTCGTTTAAGTTCGCCAAACGGCACGACCCTTGCTGTATTTCCTTCTTTCGCGGTGCTATCAAATTAATGGCACCCGTGGTGGAGGGATTCCCGATGTCTGCCGTTCTCTCATTGTTACAAAGTCGTCTGTTGCGGCCGGTGTTCGTTACCCTAGGTATCGCTCTTTTGGTGCAAGTGCTGGTGGCGGTCGCTCTTACTCGGAGCACAGTCACGGCGCTGGAAGCTGATTTGGGCAATCGCCTGGGGGTCGACAGTCAGAAACTGTCCGGCGAATTGGCCCAGGCCGGCAAAGAAGTCACATCCAGCCTGGACAGCTTGTCCAGCAGTACCCGTCAGCGTCTGACCGCTGGGCTTTCCGCGCGCCTGCAGGAAGAGCAGAAGCAACTGCGTGCGACCCTGGAAAAAGACTTGCAAGACTCCGCTAACGACATGGCGCAACTGCTGGCCTCCGTGGCGCCTCGCGCCATGTGGGACAACGATGTGCCGACGCTGTCGGAGTTCGCCCGGCGGGCCCAGCGCAATCCCAACGTGTTGTTCGTGGTCTACGACGACGCCGCCGGTGAGCATCTGACCCGCTATCTGAACCGGGAAAACCCGATCAACCAGGCGCTGCTGGAAAAGGGCAAGGGCGACCGCGCCCTGGATAAAGTGCTGGACGCCGCCAAGGCGGACTCTTCCGTGTACTACGTCGAAGCGTCCATCAGCCCCAACGGTGTCGAGATCGGCAAGGTTCGCATGGGGGTCTCGACCGCGTCGGTGGAAGCCAACCTGCAGGCGCTGGATAAGCGCTTTGCGACACTGATCGCCAGCGGCGATCAGTTGGTGGGCGATAGCCTCAAAGGTGCGGCGGCCGATAGCGCGGCCGCCATGGGCGCGAGGTTGCAGTCGGCGCAGGCGACCGCCACCCAGATGACCGCCAACACCACCAATGCCGTGCAGGACGCGGCGGGCACCTTGCGCTGGCGCATCGGTATGGGGCTCGCGGCGGTCGGCTTCGGTGTGCTGCTGTTGATCGCGGTGGTGCTCGGGCGGCGGGTGGTCAATCGCCTGAAACTGTTGATCGCGGCCATGGATGATCTGGCGGCGGGCGAGGGCGACCTGACCAAGCGTGTGCAGATCAACAGCAAAGATGAGATCGGCGACATGGCGTCGGCGGTCAATCGCTTTGTGGATAAGTTGCAGCCCATCGTGCGCGAGGCCGGCGATGTAGCGCAGCGTACCGGTGTGGAAATCGGCGCGATGACCTTGCGCAATGCCGGCGCCGATGCGGCTGCCGGTTTGCAGCGCGACGAAGTGGCCGAGAGCCTGCGCGCGCTGTCGCAGATGGCGGATGAGGCGCAGGCCGAAAGCCATGCGATGCAAGCCGCTCTGCAGCAGGTGGTGGATATTCGCCAGGCCACGGATGAAAACTCACGCACTTCGGCTGAAGTCGGCAGCTTGATCGAAGCGCTGGCGGGCCAGGTGCAGGCCGGTTCCAAGGTCATCGAGCGCCTCGCCGCGCAAAGCGAGCAGATCGAAGTGGTATTGACGGTGATCCATGGCATCGCCGAGCAGACCAACCTGCTGGCGCTCAACGCGGCCATCGAAGCGGCGCGTGCCGGTGAGACCGGGCGTGGCTTTGCGGTGGTGGCGGACGAGGTGCGTGCGCTGGCGAGTAAAACCCAAAGCTCCACCGGCGATATCCAGGCACATATCGTGGCGTTGCAGCAGGGCGCGCGCGAGGCCGTCGAAACCATTGGCAAGGCCGGGCGCCAGGCCAACGAAGGCTTGCTGGTGCTGCGCGACAGTGTGCGCTTGCAGCAGACGGTGCAGGCCTCGGTGGAGCAGGTGCATGCGGCGATTGGCCTGGCCACTCGTGCGGCCGAGCATCAGGCCCAGGGCGCGCATGCGGTGCGTGGGCGGGTCGAGGTGATCCATGCCCAGGCCGAGCGTGCCGCACAGGCTGTGGTGGAAACCACGGCCAGCGGCAAGGTGCTGGATGGCTTGGCGGCGCAGTTGAAGGCGAGCCTGGGGCAGTTCCGGGCTTAGTGTGGTCTGTGCCGTCGCTATCGGGAGCAAGCTCCCTCCCACATTCGACTGCATTCCAAAGCTGGAACCCAGTCAACTGTGGGAGGGGGCTTGCCCCCGATAGCGGTTTCAGCGACTCAGATACATCCGCGTCGTGAGCAAATAAACCGGCAACCCCGACACCAGAATCAACAACGCCGCATACGGCGCCGCCGCCGCGAATTCGATATTCGAGGTATGCGCCCACACCGCCGTCGCCAGGGTATTCAGCCCGGTTGGGCTGAGCAGCAATGTCGCGGTCAATTCCTTCATTGCATCGAGAAACACCAGCGCGAATGCCGCCCCCAAAGCCGGGAAAATAATCGGCAGGGTCACTCGGCAAAAGGCACTGAACGACGACGCACCCAACGTGCGTGCAGCCTCTTCCAACTGCGGTGCCGCCTTGTTCAAGGCTGTCCGGATCGGCGCCTGGGCCAGCGGCAGAAACAGCAGCGCATAGGCAATCAGCAGCAGTGCCGACGTCTGGTACAGCGCCGGCACGTAGTGCAAGGCGAAGTACACCAGCGTCAGCGCAATCACCAGGCCGGGCAGGGCGTGCAGCAAGTACGGCAGGCGCTCGGCCCAGAGCGCCAGCGGGCCTTTGTAGCGCACCACCAGCAACCCCACCGGCACCGCGAGTGCCAGGCACAGTGCCGCGCCGCCCAGCGACAGCGCCAGGGAGGACAGCAGCGCCTCACCAATCTCGGCCACCGGGAACGCGGCCGACGAGCCCACCGCCAGCCAATAGCCGAGCATCCCCAGCGGAATGCCGCTGCCGATGATCGCCAGCGCCAGGCAATACAGCTGCCCCAATGGCGCCCACTTGCCCAGTCGGACCTGTTCCGCATGCCGCGCCGCGCCCTGGCCGATCCGCACATGTCGACCCTTGCCGCGCACGCGCAGTTCCAGCCACAGCAGCGTCAAGCACATTGCCAGCAACACCGCCGACAGCATCGCTGCATTGGCGTTGCTGAATTCCAGTTCGAATTGCTGATAGATCGCCGTAGTAAAGGTCTGCAGGCCGATGATCGACAGCGCGCCGAATTCCACCAGCATATGCAGCGCGATCAACAATGCCCCGGCCAACAGCGACGGCCACAGCAAGGGCAGGGTGATGCGCCGGAACACGCCCCAGCGATTCAGCCCCAGGGTGCGCGCGGACTCTTCGAGGGAGGGGTCGAGATTGCGCAGGGTCGCCGCCACCGGCAGAAACACCAGCGGGTATTTCGACAGGGTCATCACCAGGATCGCCCCGCCGAGCCCTTCGAAGTTAGCGCTCAGCGACACCCAGGTGAAGCCGCTGACAAACGCCGGCACCGCAAACGGCAGGCACAGGATCACGCCCCAGAGACGGCGCCCCGGCAGGTTGCTGCGCTCCAGCAGCCAGGCGAGGGATAGGCCGATCACGCCGCACGCCAGCGTCACCCCGACCATCAGCGCCAGGGTGTTGCGCAGCAGCCCGAACACATACGGGCGCCACAGCAGATGCACGGCCTCCGCCCAGCCGGCTTGCCAGGCCTTGAGCCCAACATACGCCAGCGGCAGCAGGCTCAAGCCCACCAGGAACAGCACAGGCAGCAACAGCCAGATCGACGGGCGCTTGCGTCGCGGGCTGTAGCCCCCGTGCAGGGCGGGAGCGCGGAGCGATGGGTTCATCAGTTCAGGCCAACGTCACGTTCCAGGTCCAGGGCTTCTTGCGCGTTGCCCAGGTCGGCGGGGGTGACTTTCGGTGGCTGCAGCTCGCTGAACGGCTTCAGGCCGCGACTGGACTCCATGCCCTTGCGCAGCGGGTATTCGGCCGAGGTGTTGGTGATCACGCGCTGGCCTTCTTCGCTGACCATGAACGCCAGCAGTTGCTGGGCTTCTTGCGGGTGCTTGCTGGATTTCAGCGCGGCAGCGGAAGACACGGTGATCAGGCCGCCGGCATCGCCGTTGGTGAAGTAGTGCAGTTGCGAGTCCAGGTTGGTTTTTTCCTTCTTCAGGGCAAACCAGTAGTAGTTGTTCACCAGCACGCTGGCGACTTCGCCGTTTTCCACGGCTTTGAGGGCGACCATATTGTTGCTGTACACCTTGCCGAAGGCGCGCAGGCCGGTCAGCCATTCTTCGGCGGCTTCGCGACCGTGCAGCTTGATGATCGCCACGGCTTGTTCCTGGAACGCGCCGCTGGTGGGCACGAAGCCGACCTTGCCTTGCCATTCGGGGCGGGCGAAATCCAGGACCGACGTGGGCAGGTCTTTCTCGGCGATCAGTTTTGGGTTGAAGGCCACGACGCGGGTGCGTGCGGTCACGCCCATCCAGTCGCCCTGGCTGCCGATGTAATCCTTGGGCAATACCTCAAGGGTGCCGGCGTCGATTTTCGCCAGCAGGCCTTGCTCGCCGAGTTTGTTCAACGGCGGCGATTCTTCGGTGTAGATCACATCGGCCGGGGAGCGCGCGCCTTCTTCGACGACCTGGCTGGCCAGCTGGTTGCTGCTGCCTTTGCGCACGTTGACGTGAATGCCGGTCTTGGCTTCGAAGGCTTTGGCGAGTTCATCGCCGACTTCTTTGTGTTGGCCGTTGTACAGGGTCAGGGCAACCTTGTCGGCGCAATAGGCGGTGGGCGAGAGCAGGGTCAGGCCGAGCAGAGTGAAGCTAAGGCCACGCAGAAGGGATGTCTTGAGATGGGTGCCACGGATCATCATCCGGAAGTTTCCTCGCTTGAGTGCAACAAATCGTTGCAAGGATAAACGATAAAGCTTCTCAAGTGCGGATGAAGGAGAAATCCAGGGGGCGGTTTTCACACCCCGGAAACGAAAAAACCCGCTTTCGCGGGTTTGATCTGAATTTGGTGCCCAGGAGAAGACTCGAACTTCCACGACCTTGCGATCACCAGCACCTGAAGCTGGCGTGTCTACCAATTTCACCACCTGGGCATTATCAAGCAACGTTGCCGCTGTTGATGGAGCGAACTATACGGAGCGCTTTTTGATCTGTAAACCCCTGATTCGAAAATATAAATCAGTTTTTCGTTAAGAATCAAAGGACTGTAACGCAAAAACCCGCTTTCGCGGGTTTCTTGATAACTCAAGGCTGACCTCGAGTTTTGAATTGGTGCCCAGAAGAAGACTCGAACTTCCACGACCTTGCGGTCACCAGCACCTGAAGCTGGCGTGTCTACCAATTTCACCATCTGGGCAGTATCTTCAACGTTGCCGTCGTCGATGGCGCGCACTATACGGAGTGGCTTTTGAACTGTAAACCCCTGCCATGAAAAAAGCCTGGAAAATTTCGCCAATGGTCGTACAAGGTGCGTGTTGGCGGTCACAAAGTGCTTTAAAACGCTTGTTGACGCCTGAAATTTCCCGTTTCAATACGCGTATGCCAAACTAACCCGCATATAGACAAGGTGAAAACTCTCTAATGGCCGATTGGCAGTCCCTCGATCCCGAGGCCGCTCGTGAAGCGGAAAAATATGAAAACCCTATTCCTAGCCGCGAACTGATCCTGGCGCATCTCGCCGATCGTGGTTCGCCTGCTAGCCGCGAGCAGTTGGTTGAAGAATTCGGTCTGACCACCGAAGACCAGCTCGAAGCCCTGCGCCGCCGTCTGCGTGCCATGGAGCGCGATGCTCAGTTGATCTACACCCGCCGTGGCACCTATGCGCCCGTGGACAAGCTCGACCTGATCCTGGGTCGCATTGCCGGCCACCGTGACGGCTTCGGCTTCCTGATCCCGGATGACGGCAGCGACGACCTGTTCATGAGCCCGGCGCAAATGCGCCTGGTGTTCGATGGCGACCGTGCGCTGGCGCGCGTGTCGGGCCTGGACCGTCGCGGCCGCCGTGAAGGCGTGATCGTCGAAGTGGTGTCCCGTGCTCATGAGTCCATCGTCGGGCGTTACTTCGAAGAAGGCGGCATCGGCTTCGTCATTCCGGACAACCCGAAGGTCCAGCAGGAAGTGCTGGTGACCCCGGGCCGCAATGGAGCGGCCAAGGTCGGTCAGTTCGTGGAGGTGAAAATCACCCACTGGCCGACCCCGCGCTTCCAGCCTCAGGGCGATATCATCGAAGTGGTCGGCAACTACATGGCGCCGGGCATGGAAATCGACGTCGCGCTGCGCACCTACGATATTCCTCACGTCTGGCCCGAAGCCGTGCTCAAGGAAGCCGCCAAGCTCAAGCCGGAAGTCGAAGAGAAGGACAAAGAAAAGCGCATCGACCTGCGCCATCTGCCGTTCGTCACCATCGACGGCGAAGACGCCCGCGACTTCGACGATGCGGTGTATTGCGAAGCCAAGCCTGGCAAGTTGCGCCTGTTCTCCGGCGGCTGGAAGTTGTACGTGGCGATTGCCGACGTCTCCAGCTACGTGAAGATCGGTTCGGCGCTGGATAACGAAGCCCAGGTGCGCGGCAACTCCGTGTATTTCCCTGAGCGCGTGATCCCGATGCTGCCTGAGCAGTTGTCCAACGGCCTGTGCTCGCTGAACCCGAAAGTCGACCGTTTGGCCATGGTGTGCGAGATGACCCTCTCGAAAACCGGCGAAATGACCGACTACCAGTTCTACGAAGCGGTGATCCACTCTCAGGCGCGCCTGACCTACAACAAGGTCAGCACCATCCTGGAAACGCCGAAGACCAGCGAAGCCAAGGCCCTGCGTGCCGAGTACGCCGGTGTGGTGCCGCATCTCAAGCAGCTGTATGCGCTGTACAAGGTGCTGCTGGGCGCACGTCATGTGCGTGGCGCGATCGATTTTGAAACCCAGGAAACCCGGATCATCTTCGGTTCCGAGCGCAAGATCGCCGAGATCACCCCGACCACCCGCAACGACGCGCACAAGCTGATCGAGGAATGCATGCTGGCGGCCAACGTGGCCACCGCTGAATTCCTGAAGAAGCACGAAATTCCTGCGTTGTACCGGGTACACGACGGCCCGCCGCCGGAGCGTCTGGAAAAACTGCGCGCCTTCCTCGGCGAGCTCGGCCTGTCCCTGCATAAAGGCAAGGACGGCCCGTCGCCGAAGGATTACCAGGCACTGCTGGCCAGCATCAAGGACCGTCCGGATTTCCACCTGATCCAGACCGTGATGCTGCGTTCGCTGAGCCAGGCGGTGTACAGCGCCGACAATCAGGGCCACTTCGGCCTGAATTACGAGGCGTACACCCACTTCACCTCGCCGATCCGTCGTTACCCGGACTTGCTCACGCACCGCGCGATCCGCAGCGTGATCCACTCCAAGCAGGACACCCCGCACGTCAAGCGCGCCGGTGCCATGACCATTCCGAAGGCGCGGATCTATCCTTACGACGAAGCGGCCCTGGAACAGCTCGGCGAGCAGTGCTCCATGAGCGAGCGCCGTGCCGACGAAGCCACCCGCGACGTCGTGAACTGGCTCAAGTGCGAGTTCATGAAGGACCGCGTGGGCGAGTCGTTCCCTGGCGTGATCACGGCCGTGACCGGCTTTGGTCTGTTTGTCGAACTGACCGATATCTACGTCGAGGGCCTGGTGCATGTCACCGCCTTGCCGGGTGACTACTATCACTTCGATCCTGTGCATCACCGCCTGGCGGGCGAGCGTACCGGTCGCAGTTTCCGCCTGGGCGACACGGTCGAAGTGCGCGTCATGCGCGTCGACCTGGACGAACGCAAGATCGACTTCGAGATGGCCGAAAAAACCATCGCCGCGCCGATCGGCCGTAAAAAACGTGGCAGCGAAACCGCCGCGCCGGCCACCCAAGGCAAGGGCGCTCCTGCGAAAGCCGCGGTTGCCGAGCCTGCGCCGGCCAAGGCCGGCCGTCGTCCGGCGGCCAAGGACAAGGTTCCCGAGGCCTACCGCCCAAGCGACGCAGCGGCGAAAAACGCCGAACTGCGCAGAAGCCGTGAGTTGAAGCAGCAGTTGCTCAACGAAGCCAAAAGCGGTGGTAAAGCGGCGTCTGGGGGAAAGCCCCACACGGCGGAAAAGCCGTCGAGCAAGCCCAGTAAACACCGTAAAGGCCCGCCAAAAGCGGGTTCGGCCCCCGCGAAAAGCGGCGGGTCGCGTAAACCTAAGGCCAAGTCATGAGTCTGGAAAAAATCTACGGCGTCCACGCCGTAGAAGCACTGCTGCGTCATCACCCTAAGCGCGTCAAACAGGTTTGGCTGGCGGAAGGTCGCAGCGAGCCGCGCGTGCAGGCGCTGGTCGAGTTGGCCAACGAAAACCGTGTGGCGATCGGCCAGGCCGAGCGTCGCGAAATGGACGTGTGGGTTGAAGGCGTCCACCAGGGCGTCGTCGCGGATGTCAGCCCGAGCCAGGTATGGGGCGAGGCCATGCTCGACGAGTTGCTCGACCGCACCGAAGGCGCACCGCTGTTGCTGGTGCTGGACGGCGTGACCGACCCGCACAACCTCGGCGCCTGCCTGCGTTCTGCGGATGCTGCCGGTGCGCTGGCGGTGATCGTGCCCAAGGACAAGTCGGCCACGTTGACGCCGGTTGTGCGTAAAGTCGCATGCGGCGCGGCGGAAGTGATTCCGTTGGTGGCCGTGACCAACCTCGCGCGCACCCTGGAGAAACTCCAGCAGCGCGGCCTGTGGGTCGTGGGCACGGCGGGGGAGGCCGAGGTCAGCATTTATGACCAGGACCTCACCGGTCCGACCATCCTGATCATGGGCGCCGAAGGCAAGGGCATGCGTCGCCTGACTCGCGAGCATTGCGATTATCTGGTTCATCTGCCGATGGCTGGCAGCGTCAGCAGTCTCAACGTATCGGTCGCTACCGGCGTGTGCCTGTTCGAAGCCCAGCGCCAGCGCGGTGCGAAGGCCAAGACCAAGAAGTAATGTCGGGCCTGGCATAGATGCAAAATGTGGGAGGGGGCTTGCGCCCGATTGCGGTAGATCAGTTACCTATAATGTGACTGTCTCACCGCAATCGGGAGCAAGCCTCCTCCCACTTTTGTTTTGTGGTGCCTGGAAGATTGTTCAAATAATCACCAATCACCTTGCGCCCTTCCTCCCCCTTCTCTACAATTGCGCCCCTTGCCTTCCTGGCAGGCACCGATGTGCCTCCCTGCGGCAAGATCCATAAGTGTCATTCACTCCTTGTCTGACCGTTTTTGAGCGGCAGGCTACAACCCGTAAGGAGCATTCATGCGTCATTACGAAATCATCTTTTTGGTCCACCCGGATCAAAGCGAGCAAGTCGGCGGCATGGTAGAGCGTTACACCAAGCTGATCGAAGAAGACGGCGGCAAAATCCACCGTCTGGAAGATTGGGGCCGTCGTCAACTGGCCTACGCAATCAACAATGTTCACAAGGCTCACTACGTGATGCTGAACGTTGAATGCACTGGCAAGGCCCTGGCCGAGCTGGAAGACAACTTCCGCTACAACGATGCTGTGATCCGTAACCTGGTCATCCGTCGCGAAGAAGCCGTTACCGGCCAATCCGAGATGCTCAAGGCTGAAGAAAACCGCAGTGAGCGCCGTGAGCGTCGCGACCGTCCTGAGCACGAAGGCGCTGAAAGCGCTGATAGTGATGACAGCGACAACAGCGATAACGCTGACGAGTAATCCACGGACCTTTTAAGGAGCCTATCAAATGGCACGTTTCTTCCGTCGTCGTAAATTCTGCCGCTTCACCGCTGAAGACGTGAAAGAGATCGATTACAAAGATCTCAACACTCTGAAAGCCTACGTATCCGAGACCGGCAAAATCGTTCCAAGCCGTATCACCGGTACCAAAGCACGTTATCAGCGTCAGCTGGCCACCGCTATCAAGCGCGCCCGCTTCCTGGCCCTGCTGGCCTACACCGACAGCCACGGCCGCTGAGACCGGGCAGTCGACAAGTAGTAAGGGATTGAATGCATGCGCGCCTTAGCTGAGTTCATCATGCGCGGTCGCGTGCAGGCCACTCTGGTAGTGGCTGGATGTGCAGCATTGCCGTTGTTGTATTGGTTGGGTGCTGCCGCGGGATGCCTTGTGCTTCTGCGGCGCGGTTTGCAGGATGCCGTTGGCGTCCTGGCCCTGGGGTTGCTGGCCGCCTTGATCTGGTGGCTGCAATTGGGCGAACCCAAAGTGCTTATGGTGCTGCTGGGGTCGTCGAGCCTTGCGTTGGTTTTACGCGCAAGTGAGTCCTGGGTCCGCACGCTGCTGGTCAGCGTGGCATTGGGGTTGGTGTTTTCAGTGTTGCTCGGCGCGGCTTTCCACCCGCAAATCGAGGCGCTGGCGCAAGAGATCGTCAAGGTCCTGCCGCTGGCTCTCGGGGAGCTCTACCAGCAATTGTCGGTAGACGAGCGAGCGCGCCTTGCGGCGCTGATAGCACCGGCCCTGATCGGCCTGATGGCGGTGGTGTTGCAGATTGTCAGTGTGCTGAGCCTGATGCTTGGGCGTTACTGGCAGGCGTTGTTGTACAACCCGGGTGGTTTTGGTCGCGAGTTTCGCAGTATCAGAATTCCCGCGGGCCCGGCGATGTTGCTGCTGGCATGCATGGTGGTCGGACCGAACTTCGGTCCAGAGGCGGCCTTGTTATTGCTGTTTTGCAGCGTACCGCTGGTGTTCTCCGGGCTGGCCCTGATTCACGGGCTGGTGGCGCAGAAGCGCCTGGCCAGGTTCTGGCTGGTGGGGTTGTACGTCACGCTGATGCTGTTCATGCAGCTGATCTATCCGTTACTCGTGGTTTTGGCCATTGTCGACGGCCTGATTGATTTTCGCGGTCGTCTGGCGCCGAAAGACGCCGATAACGCGAACGGTGAAGGTTAAAAGTTAGAGGATTTTCACATGCAACTGATCCTTCTGGAAAAAGTCGCCAACCTGGGCAACCTGGGCGACAAAGTGAACGTTAAGGCCGGCTACGGTCGTAACTACCTGCTGCCATACGGCAAAGCTACCGCTGCAACCGCTGCCAACCTGGCTGCGTTTGAAGAGCGTCGTGCTGAGCTGGAAAAAGCAGCAGCAGACAAAAAAGCTTCGGCCGAAACTCGCGCTGCCCAACTGGCTGAGCTGGAAGTGACTATCACTGCCACCGCCGGTGACGAAGGCAAGCTGTTCGGTTCGATCGGCACCCACGACATCGCTGACGCACTGACCGCCTCTGGCGTTGAAGTTGCGAAAAGCGAAGTTCGTCTGCCGAACGGCACCATCCGCAACGTAGGTGAATTCGACGTAGCCGTGCACCTGCACGCTGAAGTTGAAGCCACTGTACGCGTTGTCGTGGTAGCAGCTTAAGTCGCACCTAACTGACTGGCACCTCGCGTGCCAGGCGGTTAACATCGGGCACGATCCTGTTTACAGGTCGTGCCTTTTGTTTTTTACACATCCCCTAATTCCAAGTGGCCATGAACGATATTTCAGCTCCTGAGCAATACGATCTGCAAACCGCTGCCCTGAAGGTGCCGCCGCATTCCATCGAGGCCGAACAGGCCGTGCTCGGTGGTTTGATGCTGGACAACAACGCCTGGGAACGCGTGCTGGATCAAGTCTCGGACGGTGATTTCTATCGTCATGACCACCGCCTGATCTTCCGTGCCATCGCCAAGCTGGCCGACCAGAACTCACCGATCGACGTGGTGACCCTGGCCGAGCAGCTGGACAAGGAAGGCCAGACCTCCCAGGTCGGCGGCCTGGGCTACCTCGGTGAGTTGGCCAAAAACACGCCGTCCGTCGCCAACATCAAGGCATATGCCCAGATCGTTCGCGAGCGCGCCACCTTGCGCCAGTTGATCGGCATCAGCACCGAAATCGCCGACAGCGCCTTCAACCCCGAAGGTCGCAGCGCCGCCGAGATCCTTGACGAGGCCGAGCGCCAGATCTTCCAGATCGCCGAAGCCCGGCCGAAAACCGGCGGCCCGGTCAGCGTCAACGACCTGCTGACCAAGGCCATCGACCGCATCGATACGCTGTTCAACACCGACAATGCCATCACCGGCATCTCCACCGGTTACACCGACCTCGACGAGAAGACCAGCGGCCTGCAGCCGTCCGACCTGATCATCGTCGCCGGCCGTCCATCCATGGGTAAAACCACCTTTGCGATGAACCTGGTGGAAAACGCCGTGTTGCGCAGTGACAAGACCGTGCTGGTGTACTCCCTGGAGATGCCAGGCGAATCGCTGATCATGCGGATGCTCTCGTCCCTGGGCCGTATCGACCAGACCAAAGTGCGTGCCGGTCGCCTGGAAGACGACGATTGGCCGCGCCTGACCTCGGCGGTCAACCTGCTCAACGACCGCAAACTGTTCATCGATGACACCGCGGGCATCAGCCCGTCGGAGATGCGCGCGCGTACCCGCCGCCTGGTGCGTGAACACGGCGATATCGCCCTGATCATGATCGACTACCTGCAACTGATGCAGATCCCGGGTTCCAGCGGCGACAACCGGACCAACGAGATTTCCGAGATCTCCCGGTCCTTGAAAGCCCTGGCCAAGGAATTCAACTGCCCGGTGGTGGCGCTGTCGCAGCTCAACCGTTCCCTGGAACAACGCCCCAACAAGCGCCCGGTGAACTCCGACTTGCGTGAATCCGGAGCGATCGAGCAGGATGCCGACGTGATCATGTTCGTCTACCGTGACGAGGTGTATCACCCGGAGACCGAGCACAAAGGCATTGCCGAAATCATCATCGGCAAGCAGCGGAACGGCCCGATCGGCTTTATCCGCCTGGCGTTCATCGGCAAATACACGCGTTTCGAGAACCTTGCGCCGGGCAGTTACAACTTCGACGACGACGAATAATCCTTCTGTTCAATTCCTACTGTTATCGTCGGAATTGGTCAAAATTTGTGCTATATTCCGCGCCCGCGATTTTTCATCTCAACACCGGTCACCGTCATGCAAACAGCCAAGCCGTTATTTGACTATCCCAAGTACTGGGCCGAATGTTTCGGTCCTGCGCCATTCCTGCCGATGAGCAGGGAGGAGATGGATCAGCTTGGCTGGGATTCCTGCGACATCATCATCGTCACCGGTGATGCCTACGTTGACCATCCGTCGTTCGGCATGGCGATCATCGGCCGGCTGCTGGAGTCCCAGGGCTTCCGCGTCGGGATCATTGCCCAGCCGAACTGGCAGTCCAAAGACGACTTCATGAAGCTCGGCGAGCCGAACCTGTTCTTCGGCGTCGCGGCCGGCAACATGGACTCGATGATCAACCGCTACACCGCCGACAAGAAAATCCGCTCCGACGACGCCTACACCCCTGGCGGCATGGCCGGCAAACGCCCGGACCGCGCGAGCCTGGTGTACAGCCAGCGGTGCAAGGAAGCCTACAAGAGCGTGCCGATCGTGCTCGGTGGCATCGAAGCGTCCCTGCGCCGCATCGCCCACTACGACTACTGGCAGGACCGGGTGCGCAACTCGATCCTGATCGACGCTACCGCCGACATCCTGCTGTACGGCAACGCCGAGCGGGCCATCGTCGAAGTGGCCCAGCGCCTGTCGTGGGGCCACAAGATCGAAGACATCACCGATGTGCGCGGCACCGCGTTCATTCGCCGTGATACGCCCGAAGGCTGGTATGAGGTGGACTCCACCCGTATCGACCGTCCGGGCAAGGTCGACAAGATCATCAACCCATACGTGAATACCCAGGACACCCAGGCCTGCGCCATCGAGCAGGAAAAGGGGCCGGTTGAAGATCCGCAGGAAGCCAAGGTCGTGCAGATCCTGGCCAGCCCGCGCATGACCCGTGAGAAGACCGTGATCCGCCTGCCATCGGTGGAAAAAGTCCGTGGTGACGCGGTGCTTTATGCCCACGCCAACCGCGTGTTGCACCTGGAAACCAACCCAGGCAATGCCCGTGCCCTGGTGCAGAAACACGGCGAAGTGGACGTGTGGTTCAACCCGCCGCCCATTCCGATGACCACCGAAGAAATGGACTACGTGTTTGGCATGCCTTACGCACGTGTCCCGCACCCGGCGTATGGCAAGGAAAAAATCCCGGCCTACGACATGATCCGTTTCTCGGTGAACATCATGCGTGGCTGCTTCGGCGGCTGTACCTTCTGCTCGATCACCGAGCACGAAGGCCGGATCATCCAGAACCGTTCCGAAGAGTCGATCATTCGCGAGATCGAAGAAATCCGCGACAAGGTTCCGGGTTTCACCGGCGTGATTTCCGACCTCGGCGGCCCGACCGCGAACATGTACCGCATCGCCTGCAAGAGCCCGGAAATCGAATCCGCGTGCCGCAAGCCGTCGTGCGTGTTCCCTGGCATCTGCCCGAACCTGAACACCGACCACTCGTCGCTGATCCAGTTGTATCGCAGCGCCCGTGCGTTGCCGGGTGTGAAGAAGATCCTGATCGCCTCCGGCCTGCGCTACGACCTGGCCGTTGAGTCGCCGGAGTATGTGAAGGAACTGGTCACCCACCACGTCGGTGGTTACCTGAAGATCGCCCCGGAACACACCGAGGAAGGTCCGCTCAACCAGATGATGAAACCGGGCATCGGCAGCTATGACAAGTTCAAGCGCATGTTCGAGAAGTACACCAAGGAAGCGGGCAAGGAACAGTACCTGATCCCGTACTTCATCGCCGCCCACCCCGGCACCACCGATGAAGACATGATGAACCTGGCCCTGTGGCTCAAGGGCAACGGTTTCCGCGCCGACCAGGTGCAGGCGTTCTACCCGTCGCCGATGGCCACCGCCACCGCGATGTACCACTCGGGCAAGAACCCGCTGCGTAAGGTCACCTACAAGAGCGACGCGGTGACCATCGTCAAGAGCGAAGAACAGCGCCGTCTGCACAAGGCGTTCCTGCGCTACCACGACCCGAAAGGCTGGCCGATGCTGCGCGAAGCACTGACCCGCATGGGCCGCGCCGACCTGATCGGGCCGGGCAAGGATCAACTGATCCCGTTGCACCAGCCGGCCACCGACAGCTACCAGAGCGCGCGTCGCAAGAACTCGACGCCGGCCGGCAGCCATAAGGTCGCCAAGGAAACCACCACCAGGATCCTCACCCAGCACACCGGCCTGCCGCCCCGTGGCAGCGACGGCAGCAACCCGTGGGACAAGCGCGAGCAAGCCAAGGCCGCGGCCATGGCGCGCAACAAGCAGGCCGCCAAGGAACGCGCGGATGCGGCCAAGGGCAAGGGTGGCAAGCCAGCCCGCAAGCCGGTGGTACCGCGTTGATCGTTGCCTGAATATGCCAAACGCCAGCCTCGTGCTGGCGTTTTGCTTTCTAGCCGGTGGGGAGTCTGTTTGTTAAGGTGGCGGCCATTAAATCGCTATCGGGAGCAAGCCGAATCGTCGCACCGGCCCTCCCACATTTTGAATGTATTCACACTTCAAATGTGGGAGGGGCTTGCCCCCGATGGCGTCAGTCCAGTCCCCAACTTTTCAAGGAAGAACACCCCCATGAGCAACCCCCTGCTCAACATCGGCATGGACTCCAACCGCTCGCAGTTCATGGCGCGCCAGCGCATCGAGAGTGAAGTCGACCTGCCTCGGCTGTTTGCCATCATCGACGCCGACCCCGGCATCGTCGGCGCGGGCGTGGTGTATATCGACGCCGACTTCAACGTCGTGACCCTGCGCGAGTTCAAGCCGATCTGCAGCATTCGACCCAAGCGCATCATTGTGCGCGAGGCGCAGAAATACATCGCCCCGGCGCAGTTCGCCGACCAAGTGCTGAACAACCCGCGCGAGTCGCGACTGGTGAGTGAAGCCTTCAACACCACGTTGTCCTGCGGCGGCGCGGTCATTGGCTGGCTGGTGGTGTTGAGCGGCACCATCGCTATCCCGTTCACCGCTGGGGCCAGCACGGTCGTGACGGCCATCGGCTACACCGCCGCCTCGGCGAGCACCGTGTCGTGCCTGGTCGGTGGGTTCCGCACGCGCAACGAAATCGTCAACCCGTCGATGAATGATTACCTGGATAACGAAGAGTGGTACCAGACGGCGACCAAAGTCCTCGACGGTGCCGCCTTGGTCGGCGTGGGCGCCTCGGCGCTGACGACAGTCAAGCTGGTCAACGTCACTCGTGCGGCCACGGGTAAAAGCCTGCGTCAGGTGCTCAAAGGCCTGAACGGGCAGGAGCGGGAGAAACTCACCAAAGAGCTGCTGAAAGTGGCCGACCCGCAAATGTCGAACAAGATGCGCAAGCTGCTGCAACTGAGCGGCGAGTTGCCCAAACGCTTTACGCCGACCCAGCTCAAGCACGCCACCTATGTCCAATTGGGCGATGCCTTCAGTGCGGGGCTGAGCGTCTGGGGTTTGAAGCGTTCGGATAACTACAAACAGGCCAAGACCTTCGCGATTGGCTTGTACGAAGAGGCCGAGTGATGAGTGGTGTTCCTTCGCTTAAGCCGTTTTTGCTGGAGCATTTTCCCGCATTCATCGGCGTGATTCTCGCTGGTTGCCTCGGCGGTTCGGCGGCGATTTCCCTGGCGGCCAGCACCTATTTTTCCGACGTGCCCATGGCAACCAATGCCACTGTGTCCTGGTTCGTGGTGATAGCCGCCGCACTGTTCGTGGCCAACAGCAACTTCCTGGTGGTGCGCGGCCGAGCCTGGGCCGTGTGGGCGATGGTGGCGTTTTTTACGGTGTGCCTGTTGGTCGTGCTGCCGACACTGCTCTACCGGCCGCACTGGTTTATCTACAGTGAAAGCCTGTTCTGGCCATTGCTGGGGTTGTTGCTGATCAACAGCAAGGGCTATCGGTCGATGGTCAAGAAGTTGGTTGAAGTGCGGCGGTTGCGGGAGGCGGCCAAGGCGGGGCTGTAGCCTCGGCACGTGGTTTCAGATTTTGACGTTCTGGCGAATGTTCCAGCCGTATTTGACGGCGCCGCCGTCCTTGCCGCCGTCGGATTTCTGCGGCTGGTAGCTGACTTCGACCGTGGCGAAGTTCAGGGCTATCACCTCAGTCAGCACATCGCTGCTGGTCACCGCGTCGGTTTGGTAGGACGTGACCATCACTTCCTTCAGCGTGATCACCAGATACTCCACGGCATTGCTGCCACCGGCCTTGCGCACCACCAACCGTGCCTCCGGGTAATGCTTGCCGGTGGAGCAGGCCATCATCAGGTTGGGTGAAGACTTGTCCATGACCTTGGAGACAGACAGGTTTTCAATATTGACCTTGCCGGCACCGCCGCCGCTGCCGGTATGCATCGAACCGGTCTGGGACATGCCCCAGCCCCATCGGCTGATCTCGATTTCGTCGCGATGGGCCTGGTCTTTGGACTCGCCCTTGATGTCCCCCAGCTTCAAAAACATATCAGTTGCCATTGTCACTCCCTGTTTTGGTGTGCGCCGGTAGTGGCGCGGGGCGTACTTTTTCTTATTCGGGATATGGCTTACAAGGGGCGGCATCACGATCAGGAAGTGCCTGTCCGGATAAAGCGAAGCTTCTGACATTTTTCGGGGATAGGCAGTCTTTACCCTCTGCGCTCTTGTGAACCTCAGGAGTAAAGGGATGACTTCCAGCGTATTCAGAGACAGTTTCCTCAGTCCCAATTACATGACGCGGCAGCGGCTGGAAAGCAGTATTGATCTGCGCAAGTTATTTGCGGCGATTGATGCTGATCCGGCCATCGTCGGTGCCGGCGTGGTGTACATCGACGCGCAGCTACGGATGGTTGTACTGCGTGAATTTCAGCCGATTTGCAGTATCGCGCCGAAGAATGTGATTTTGCGCGAGGCGCCCAGCTATGTCGGGCGGGTGGAGTTCGCTCGGCAACTGGCGAATGAGCCGCGAGAGTCGCAGGTGGCGTTTGAGGCGGTGAATACAGCTTTGGCGTGTACTTCTGCGGTAATCAGTTGGATCGTGGTACTGAGTGGATCGGCGCTCAGTCCGTTCAGCTTTGGGGTTACTGGGGTGGTAGCTGCGATAAGCTTTACATCAGCAACAGCCAGTTCAATTCAGTGCTTAGTTGGCGGCCAGAGGGCTCGCAACGAAATTATTGACCCGGCTCTTAACGATGCTCTGGATAGCGAGCCATGGTATCAGGCTGTGACGATTGGTTTGGATGCTGTTTCGCTACTGGGCGCTAGTGTCTCGGCACTGGCAACTATACGACTGGTTAATGCGACAAGAAAATCTACCGGAAAAACTTTGCCGCAGGTGTTGAAAGGACTGAGTCGTCAAGAGCGAGCAAAGTTGACCCAGGAGTTGTTGAGTATTCGGCACCCGGAAATGACCCGGAAAATGATCAGGTTGAAGCAACTCGCTGGAAAAATGCCAAAGCGTTTTACGCCCGCAGAAGTAAAACAGGGCACTGTTTTGCAGATTCAAGACGCTCTAGGTTCTGCCTTAGGGGTTGCTAGCAGTTCGATGTCTGGGAATATTCGCACTGTCGCGGTCGGAATTTATGAGGAGATGACCGAGTGATATTGCTGCTGCCCCTTCGCCCTTTTCTCAAGCGTTATTTACCCGTGTTTCTCGGGGGGATTTTTTCAAGCATTTTTGCTGGATCTTCCGTAGTGGTGGTAGTGCAAAATTACTATCTCAAAGCCATTTCTTTAGCTATTTCGGCACAAGTAGCGTGGTGGGCATGTGTCGTTCTGGCATGCGCCTTGAGTCTTAGCAACATTATGATTGTCCGTGGGCGACGAGACTGGGTGTGGGTCATGGTTGTCTATTTTGGAGCCTGCCTGGTTACCGCTCTTCCGGCCATTCGTTATTCCCCTCATCTGTTCATCTATGCCGAAAGTTTGTTTTGGCCATTGCTTGGTCTGCTGATTCTCAACAGCAAGCGTCATCGTGAGATGCGTGGGAAGCTTGTTGAACTTCGTTTTAGGCGAAAACGGATACGGAAAATTGCTGACAGGCTACAAAAAAGGTGATTTTGCTTTGATTAATTGGGAGCGTTGCCTCATTCCCGACAACTTACTGTTCGGGAACATCCGGATCGTCGCGGTTGGGCTGTATGAGGATATATCAGAGTGAGACTTCTCGGACGGAAACCTCTCATACCGGTGCGCCCTTTTCTTTTGCGCTACTTTCCCGTGTTTATCGGCGTAATTTTAGCGGGCATCTTCGGCAGTTCTTCTGTTGTTGTGCTGGTGGAAAACTATTATTTACCATCGTTATCGAACGCTGCTGCTGAAAGTGCATGCGTGCTCTTGGCCTGGTTTATCACCCACTGCAATTTCATGATCGCCTACGGGCGACCTAAGTGGGTCTGGGGCATGTATGGCTTTTTCATCGCCTGCCTGTTGGTCGCTGTGCCAGGTTTTCATTTTTCACCGAACCCATTCATTTACGCGGAATGCTTCTTTTGGCCGGTACTCGGCCTGCTGCTGCTTCGCAGCAAACGTCACCGGGAACTGCGTGCCAAATGCGTAGAACTTCGCCATATGCGCGGGAAGGTAAGGGTGGCCATTGAAAAGCGGCGCAAACACGAGCGCGCAATAATCAGAATAAAGAAATCGAGGTAATTCCCCACCCCGCCCCCAAAACCGATACCGCCCCACCCACTCCCCGCCACATATATGTGCAGCTCTTGCACCATTGCACCAACGTTGGCGCCGTTTTGGTGCTGTACTGCACCGGGTCTTACGATAAAGCGCAATGACTGCCGCTCTGGCATAAGTCTTGCGCGCGTTGTGTCCATGCCCTGGCTTGCAGGAGGCCGCCGTGTCGATTCATGTCGCGTTGCACCACGTTACGCATTACCGCTACGACCGCGCTGTCGAACTCGGCCCACAGATCGTGCGTTTGCGCCCGGCGGCCCATAGCCGCACGCGGATTTTGTCCTACGCACTGAAAGTGCTGCCCGAGCAGCACTTCATCAATTGGCAGCAGGACCCTCAGGGTAATTACCTGGCGCGCCTGGTGTTCCCGGAAAAGACTGACGAACTGCGTATCGAAGTCGACCTGGTCGCCGAGATGGCGGTGTTCAACCCGTTCGATTTTTTCCTTGAACCCTACGCGGAAAAAATCCCGTTTCGCTACGCCGCCGACGAGCAGCGCGAGCTGGCGCCGTACCTGGAAACCTTGCCGCTGACGCCGAGGTTCGCCGCTTATCTGGCGGGTATCGACCGCACGCCGCTGCCGGCCGTGGATTTCCTGGTAGGTCTCAACCAACGCCTGGCCGCCGATATCGGTTACCTGATCCGCATGGAACCCGGCGTGCAGACCCCGGAGTTCACCCTGGAAAATGCCTCCGGCTCGTGCCGCGATTCGGCTTGGCTGCTGGTGCAATTGCTGCGCAACCTGGGGCTGGCGGCGCGGTTTGTGTCCGGTTATCTGATTCAGCTCACCGCCGACGTCAAAGCCCTCGATGGCCCGTCCGGTACCGAGGTGGACTTCACCGACCTGCACGCCTGGTGCGAAGTGTATTTGCCCGGCGCCGGCTGGATCGGCCTGGATGCCACCTCCGGGTTGTTCGCTGGTGAAGGCCATATTCCGTTGGCCTGTAGTCCCGACCCATCGTCTGCCGCGCCGATCAGTGGCCTGGTGGAGCCGTGCGAGTGCGAATTCACCCACGAGATGTCGGTAGAGCGCATCTGGGAAGCGCCACGGGTAACCAAGCCCTACACCGAAGAACAGTGGTTGGCGATCCAGGCCCTGGGGCGGCAGATCGATGGCGACCTGCTGGCGGACGACGTGCGCCTGACCATGGGCGGCGAACCGACCTTCGTCTCCATCGACGACCCCGACGGCGCCGAGTGGAACACCGCTGCCCTGGGGCCGGACAAGCGTCGCCTGTCCGCCGAACTGTTCCAGCGCATGCGCAAGCACTACGCGCCCAAGGGCCTGGTGCATTTCGGCCAGGGCAAGTGGTACCCCGGCGAGCAACTGCCGCGCTGGTCGCTCAACTGTTACTGGCGCCGCGATGGCGAGCCGATTTGGCACAACAGCGCGCTGATCGCCGATGAGCAACAGGACTACGGCGCCGACGGCGTGCTGGCCGGGCGTTTCCTGGGCAGTGTTGCCGAGCGCCTGAAGCTGCCGGCGCGCTTTGTGTTTCCGGCCTTTGAAGACAACTTCTATTACCTGTGGCGCGAAGGCGCGCTGCCGCAAAACGTCACCGCCCTCGACCCGCGCCTGAGCGATGAGCTGGAGCGCGAGCGTCTGCGCAAAGTGTTCAGCCAGGGCCTGGATAAGGTCATCGGCCAAGTGCTGCCGCTGGCGCGCACCGCTGCCAATGACCGCTGGCAGAGTGGGCGCTGGTACCTGCGCGACAACCACTGCCGACTGGTGCCGGGGGATTCGCCGCTGGGTTATCGCCTGCCGCTGGCCTCGCAGCCCTGGGTGACGGCGGCAGAGTACCCGTTTGTCCACCCGACCGACCCCAACCAGGACTTGCCCGAGCTGCCGAGCACGGCGCAATTGCAACACCATGGCGAAGCGGCGCCGAGCGCCGAGCGCCTGCCGAAGATCGACGAGTCCGCCGACTGGCTGACCCGCACCGCACTGTGCGCCGAAGCGCGCGAAGGCCGCCTGTATCTGTTCATGCCGCCGCTGGAGCGCGTTGAGGACTACCTGGAGCTGGTGGCCGCCATCGAAGCCACCGCCGAAGAACTGCACTGCCCGGTGCTGCTGGAGGGCTACGAGCCGCCGGCGGATTACCGTCTGAGCAACTTCCGGGTCACGCCCGACCCGGGTGTGATCGAGGTCAATGTGCAGCCGTCCGCCACCTGGGACGAGCTGGTAGAACGCACCGAATTTCTCTACGAAGAGGCGCGACAAACCCGCCTGACCACCGAGAAGTTCATGATCGACGGGCGCCACACCGGTACCGGCGGCGGTAACCACTTCGTGCTGGGCGGCGCGACACCCAAGGACTCACCGTTCCTGCGGCGTCCCGATCTGCTGCGCAGTTTGATCAGCTACTGGCACAACCATCCGTCATTGTCCTACCTGTTTTCCGGCTTGTTCATCGGCCCGACGTCCCAGGCGCCCCGGGTCGATGAAGCGCGTAACGATGCGCTGTATGAGCTGGAAATCGCCTTCGCGCAAATGCCCGCGCCAGGCGAAGAGTGCCCGCCGTGGCTGGTCGACCGCCTGCTGCGCAATCTGCTGATCGACGTGACGGGCAACACCCACCGCGCCGAATTCTGTATCGATAAGCTCTACTCGCCCGATGGCGCCACCGGGCGCCTGGGCCTGCTGGAGTTGCGCGCCTTTGAAATGCCGCCCCATGCGCGCATGAGCCTGACCCAGCAACTGCTGCTGCGCGCGCTGGTGGCGCGCTTCTGGCGCGAACCCTATGCGCCCCCGAAACTGGCGCGCTGGGGCACTGAGCTGCATGACCGTTTTCTGTTGCCGCACTTCATCGAGCAGGATTTTGCCGACGTGATCGTCGAACTCAACGCCGCCGGCTACCCGCTGCGCGCCGAATGGTTTGCCGCGCACCTGGAATTCCGCTTTCCCAAAGTCGGCGACTACGCCGTCAGCGGTATCGAACTCGAACTGCGCCAGGCCCTGGAACCCTGGCATGTGCTGGGCGAGGAGGGCGCGGTGGGCGGCACGGTGCGTTATGTGGATTCGTCCCTGGAGCGCCTGCAGGTGAAATTGAGCGGGCTGCCACCGCAACGCTATGTGCTCACCTGCAACGGCATCCCGGTGCCGCTGCAAGCGACCGGGCGCATCGGCGAGTTCGTCGCCGGCGTGCGGTATCGCGCCTGGCAACCGGCCAACTGCCTGCAGCCGACCATCGCGGTCCATGCGCCGTTGGTGTTCGACCTGCTGGACACCTGGATGCAGCGCTCCCTGGGCGGTTGCCAGTATCATGTGGCGCATCCGGGCGGGCGTAACTACGACAGCCTGCCGGTGAATGCCAATGAAGCCGAGAGTCGGCGCATGGCGCGGTTCTTCCGCCTGGGTCATACCCCGGGCAAGCAGCCGGTTCCGACCGTAGTGGTGAACGATGAATTACCGATGACCCTGGATCTGCGACGTTTCCCCAATAAAAATGACTGAATGCAAGCCAAAATGTGGGAGGGAGCTTGCTCCCGATTGCGGTAAATCAGCCGATACATGAGTTGACTGACCCACCGCAATCGGGAGCAAGCCCCCTCCCACAAAGGATTTGCAGTGTTTGTTAGGTTAATCTGAGCCCCCTTGCCCCTGCCGAGCGTTCCATGTCCGACTTGCTCGACCGTTACCCGCTGACCGCGGGCACTTATCACGAACTGCTGGACGACAGTGGCGCGGTGCGTGCCCATTGGCGGCGCCTGCTCGACCATCTGCAACGCAGCACCCCCGCGCAACTGGCCCAGCGCCAGGCGTTGCTGACCCGGCAGATCCAGGAAAACGGCGTGACCTACAACGTCTACGCCGACCCCAAGGGCGCTGATCGCCCGTGGGAACTGGACCTGCTGCCCCATGTGCTGGCGGCCGATGAATGGCAGCACCTGTCGGCCGGCATCGCCCAGCGTGCGCGGCTGCTCAACGCGGTACTGGCGGACCTCTACGGCCCGCAACGCTTGATCAAGGAAGGCCTGCTGCCGGCCGAACTGGTGTTCGGGCATAACAATTTTCTGTGGCCGTGCCAGGGCATCCAGCCGCCCGACGGTACGTTCCTGCACCTGTACGCCGTCGATCTGGCGCGCACCCCGGATGGTCGCTGGTGGGTCACTGCCGACCGCACCCAGGCCCCTTCGGGCGCCGGTTATGCGCTGGAAAACCGCACCATCGTGTCCCGCGCCTTTCCGGATCTGTACCGCGACCTGCAGGTGCAGCACCTCACCGGTTTCTTTCGCACCCTGCAGGAAACCCTGGCGCGCCAGGCGCCCTGCGATAGTCAGCCGCCGTTGATCGTGCTGCTCACCCCTGGGCGTTTCAACGAAAGCTATTTCGAACACCTGTACCTCGCCCGTCAGCTCGGCTACCCGCTGGTGGAAGGCGGCGACCTCACGGTGCGCGACAGCACGGTGTTCCTGAAAACCCTCAGTGGCCTGCGTCGGGTACACGCGATCATGCGCCGCCTCGACGACGACTTCTGCGACCCCCTCGAACTGCGCACCGACTCGGCCCTCGGCGTGCCCGGCCTGCTCGACGCCGCGCGCCAAGGCAACGTGCTGGTGGCCAATGCCCTGGGCAGCGGTGTGCTGGAATCCCCCGGCCTGCTGGGCTTTCTGCCGAAGATCAACGAATTTTTGTTTGGCGAAGAACTGCTCCTGCCGTCCATTGCGACGTGGTGGTGCGGCGAAGCGCCGGTGCTTGCCGAAGCCCTGGAGAAACTGCCCGAGCTGCTGATCAAGCCGGCATTTCCGTCACAGAGCTTCAACCCGGTCTTCGGCCGTGACTTGAACGACGCACAACGCGAGGCCCTGGCCGAGCGCATGCGCGCGCGGCCTTACGCGTATGTCGCCCAGGAGCTGGCGCAGCTGTCCCAGGCGCCGGTGTGGCACACCGTCGAAGACCACCTGCAACACCGCGCCATCGGCATGCGCGTCTACGCCGTGGCCAGCGCCGACGGTTACCGGGTATTGCCCGGCGGCCTGACCCGCGTGGCTGCCGAGGCCGATGCCGAGGTGGTGTCGATGCAACGCGGCGGCGCGAGCAAGGACACCTGGGTGCTCGGCGAACGCGCCGCCGGCGGCGAGCAGTGGCGCGCGCAGCGGCCGATAGGTGCCCATGACCTGGTGCGCCGCGACCCTTATCTGCCGTCGCGGGTGGTGGAAAACCTGTTTTGGTTTGGCCGTTATTGTGAACGCTGCGATAACAGCGCGCGTTGGCTGCGCATCGTGTTGGCGCGCTATGTCGACGGCGACGATCCGCTGGCGTTGCAAGCGGCGGTCGAACTGGGCGAAAACCTGCGCCTGTTGCCGGAGGAGGGCGAGTTGCCCGAACGCCTGCTCGCGGCCTTGCTTGGCGACGACTGGCCGTCGAGCCTGCGCGCCAACCTGCAGCGCTTGCAGTGGGCGGCGTCCCAAGTGCGCGGCAAGTTGTCCCGAGAGAACTGGCAGGCCCTGGTGGAGCTGCAACGCGAAGCCCTGGAGCTGGAAAGCGAAAGCCCCGACTTTGGCGAGTTGCTGGACTTCCTCAACCGCCTGGTGATGTCCCTGGCGGCGCTGTCCGGGTTTGCCCTGGACGACATGACCCGCGACGAAGGCTGGCGCTTTCTGATGATGGGCCGGCGCATCGAGCGCCTGCAGTTTCTCAGCAGCAGCCTCGCGGCGTTCCTGCGCGGCGTGGCGGTGTTCGATCAGGCCGGGCTGGAATGGTTGCTGGAACTGGGCAACAGCAGCATCACCTACCGCTCGCGCTACCTGGCGGTGCCGCAACTGATTCCGGTGCTCGACCTGTTGCTGCTGGATGAGCAGAACCCCCACGCCGTGTTGTTTCAGTTGAAGCTGGTGAGCCGCACCTTGCGTCGTCTCAACGATGATTTCGCGGTGCCCCGGGAAACCGGCCTGGCGCCGTTGGTCGAGCGCCTCGCGCGGTTCGACCTGGGTTGCCTGGAGAACCCGCTGTTTGGCGAGGCCAGCGTGCGTGCCGCGCTGGACGGCCTGGCCGACCTGCTGCAAGCGGTCGCCGATGAGAGTGGGCAAGTGTCGGATCGCCTGGCCTTGCGCCATTTTGCCCATGTGGATGATGTCAGCCAACAAACGGTGTCGGTGTGATGAGTGCGCGCTATCAGATTTTTCACGATACCCATTACCACTACGACAGCCCGGTGTCCCTGGCCCAGCAGTTGGCGCATCTGTGGCCACGGCCATGTGCCTGGCAGCGCTGCACCTCGCAGCAACTGGATATCAGCCCGTTGCCGTCCTCGCGCCGCGATGAGCTGGACGTGTTCGGCAACCCGATCACCCGCCTGGCGTTCGAGCGGCCCCATGATGAATTGTTGGTGAATGCCGCGCTGACCGTGGAAGTGCTGGCGCGGCCGCTGCTGGATTTCCAACAGTCGCCGGCCTGGGACCAGACTCGCGACAGCCTGACCTACAGCAGCCAACCGCTGTCACCGGCGTTGATCGAAGCCTGTCGCTTTCGCTTCGAATCGCCCTACGTGCATCTGAAGAAAACCTTCGTCGAGTTCTCCGAAAGCTGTTTCCCGCCCGGGCGTCCGCTGTTGCTGGGCGCTCAGGCCCTGATGGAAAAAATCTTCGGCGAATTCACCTTCGATGCCGAAGCCACCCAGGTCGCCACGCCGCTGGTGGAGGTGCTGGAGCGCCGTCGCGGCGTGTGCCAGGACTTCGCTCACCTGATGCTCGCCTGCCTGCGCTCACGGGGCCTGGCGGCGCGCTATATCAGCGGCTACCTGCTGACCCAGCCGCCGCCCGGCCAGCCACGGCTGATCGGCGCCGATGCGTCCCATGCGTGGATTTCGGTGTACTGCCCGATGTCGGGCTGGGTGGATTTTGATCCGACCAACAATGTGCAGCCGGCACTGGAACACATCACCCTGGCCTGGGGCCGGGATTTCTCCGATGTTTCGCCGTTGCGTGGGGTGATTCTGGGGGGAGGCAGCCATGACCCGGAAGTGCGGGTGACGGTGATGCCGCTCTTGTAGGAGCGAGCTTGCTCGCGAAAAAACCGAGGGCGCCGCGTTGAACCAGGCACCCCGCGTTATCGTTAACGCACTTCGCAAGCACGCTCGCTCCTACAGTGATGCTTACTCGGCCGGGTCTTTCGGTGTCTCGGTGTCATCGGTTGCCACTTCGCCTTCCGCATCCGGGTTCAGTGCGCCGGTCTCTTCGTCTGCAGCGGCTTTCTTGCGTTGCAGCTTTTCCTCTTTCTTCTGTTCCTTGGCCAAGTCTCTTTGACGTTTGGCGAAGGAGTAATTAGGTTTGGCCATGGGCGATCCTCTAGGGTCGAAGGTGAGGGTGGGCGGCGCGCAGCTGCCTTGGGTCGCTATGGTAGCAGCTTAGCGGCGCGCTTGGCCTTCACTTACCGCAGGCGTATGCGGCCAACAGACCGCTGAACAGATGATTGAGGTGCATGGTCCGGACTCCAGTGGGTGATGGACCGATCATAGGCGGGGCGTGACACTTTGGCTGGTTGATTGTATCGATAAGTCTGATAGCCTAAAGTTGTATACAATTTGTTGATTCAGGTCATAAGACTTTCTGCCTGTCTCGGGCACCCTTGTCGCACTATGCGTTGTTTAAACCCTGCCTTGGAGAATCACATGTTTGCCAAACTCGTTGCTGTTTCCCTGCTGACTCTGGCAAGTGGCCAGTTGCTTGCTGCAGAGTGCAAGGTCACCGTCGACTCTACCGACCAGATGTCCTACAACACCAAGGAAATCGTGATCGACAAGAGCTGCAAGACTTTCACCGTCGAGTTGACTCACTCCGGCAGCTTGCCGAAAAACGTCATGGGCCATAACTGGGTGCTGACCAGCGCAGCCGACATGCAACCGGTCGCGACCGATGGCATGGCTGCCGGCCTCGACAAGAACTACCTGAAAGACGGCGACGAGCGCATCATCGCCCACACCAAAGTCATTGGCGCTGGCGAGAAAGACGCGGTGACCTTTGATGTGTCCAAGCTGAAAGCGGGCACTGACTATGCGTTCTTCTGCTCGTTCCCAGGCCACATCTCGATGATGAAAGGCACTGTGGTCGTCAAGTAAGACCGCATTATCGTTCATCGGGGGCAAGCCCCCTCCCACACTTGGTGGGAGGGGGCTTGCCCCCGATGGCTGCCTGACAATCAATACAAAACTATTGGGTTCACCTCACGGCGCAAACGGCATGACCCGCTTGTGCTCGGTCTTGCGATACGTCTCGCAAATGATCCTGAACGCTTCTTCCCGCACCGGCTCGCCGTGCAGGAACGCATCGATCTCGGCATAGGTCACGCCATGTGACGCCTCGTCCGGCTTGCCCGGCGAGAGGTCTTCCAGGTCGGCGGTCGGGATTTTCTCCACCAGCGACTCCGGCGCACCGAAGTGCCGCGCAATCGATCGCACCTGGTTCTTCACCAGCCCGCTCAACGGTGCCAGATCGCAGGCGCCATCACCGAATTTGGTGAAAAAGCCCATCACCGCTTCCGCCGCATGGTCGGTGCCGATCACCAGGCCGCTGGCCGCGCCGGCGATGGTGTACTGCGCGACCATCCGCATGCGCGCCTTGGTGTTGCCCAGCACGAAATCGCGGGACACCGCGGCCTTGCCTTCAAATGCCGCCACTTCATTGGCCAGGGATTTCACCGCTGGGCCGATGTTCACGGTGTGGCGCTCATCCGGCTCGATAAAGTCCACCGCGGCCTGGGCGTCGATTTCATCGAACTGGGTTTCGTAGGGTAGGCGCACCGCGATAAAACGATAGGCCTCGTCGCCGGTGCTGGAGCGCAGCTCCTGCATGGCGCGTTGGGCGAGCAGGCCTGCGGTCAGGGAGTCGACGCCACCGCTGATGCCCAACACCAATGTCTTGAGCCCTGAATTGCGCAGGCAGTCCTGGATAAAGGTCACGCGCCGGGCGATTTCGGCCTCAAGGGCGGCCTGGTCTTTGAACGGCGCTTGAACCTTGAGCTGCTGCGCAATCTCACGCTGTACGGCTTGCATGATTCACTCCTTGCTGGAAAGGGCAGGTACTTTGAAAACGTGTCGCAAATAGGCGACGAAATTCGGGTCCGTGCAGTGGGTCTTGCCCGCTTCATCGGAGATCTTCGCGACGGGCTGGCCATTGCAGGCCGTCATTTTAAGCACAATGCTCATCGGTTCCACACCTGGAATATCGCAGGTCAGGTTGGTGCCGATGCCAAAGCTCACATTGATCCGACCGCGCAGCGCCCGGAATATCTCCAAGGCCTTGGGCAGCGACAGGCTGTCGGAGAACACCAGGGTCTTGCTCATCGGCTCGATGCCCAGCTTGTGATAGTGGGCGATGGCTTTTTCCGCCCACAGCACCGGGTCACCGGAATCGTGGCGCAGGCCGTCGAACAGCTTGGCGAAGTACAAGTCGAAGTCGCTGAGGAAGGCGTCGGTGGTGATGCAATCGGTCAGGGCGATACCCAGCAGGCCGCGGTATTCGCGGACCCAGCAGTCGAGGGCGGCGATCTGGCTGTCGATCAGACGCGGGCCGAGTTGCTGGTGGGCCATGATCCATTCATGGGCCATGGTGCCCAGCGGTTTCATATCGAACTCGCGAGCCAGGTGGACGTTGCTGGTGCCGACAAACCGGCCGGGGAAGTCGTGCTTGAGCACGCTCACCACTTCTTCCTGCACGCGGTAGGAGAAGCGTCGGCGAGTGCCGAAGTCCGCCACCTGCAGCTCGGCGAGCTCGTCGCTGCTGGCGTTTGCGATCAGCCAGTCGAACTTGCGGTACAACTGCTCGCGGGCCTGTTCGAGGACCACGGTCTGGTAGCGGTAGCGGTTGCGCACTTCGCTGATGATGGCGAGCATCGGCACTTCAAACAGGATCACATGCAGCCATGGCCCGCGCAGGCGGATAAACAGCTCGCCGTTTTCGATGCCGGTGTGGACATAGCGCAGGTTGAAGCGGAACAAGCCGAGAAAGCGCAAAAAATCCGGCTTCATGAAGCTGATGCGCTCCAGGAAACTCAGTTGGTCGGCGCTCAGGCTCAACTCGGCGAGGCGCTCGAACTGGTAACGGATCTCCGCCAGGTATGGGCGCAGGTCTTCACTGTTGCGGCAACGAAACTCCCATTCAACTTCCACATTGGGGTAGTTGTGCAGCACCGCCTGCATCATGGTCAGCTTGTAGAAGTCGGTGTCGAGCAGGTTCTGCACGATGCGATCGGCAAACACACTCTCGCTCATAACGGGAATCTCCAGACAGGACGGCGATGGGCGCCGGCCTTTACGCACAAGAAAGGAAGGGGGCTAGTGGCGCATAGACCTGTGGGGTTTTGCCAGTGATTTTTTCAGTGAGGCCACTGGCCCTATCGGGGGCAAGCCCCCTCCCACACTTGGAATGCATTTCAAATGTGGGAGGGAGCTTGCTCCCGATAGCGGTTGTGCAGACAACACAGGTTCACACTTGCTCCATCATCCACTTCACAAACTCCCGCACCTTGGGCACCTCCGCCGAATGTTCGGGGTACGCCAGGTAATACGCATCCTGGCTCGGCATTGCATGCTGCCAAGGGATCACCAGCTTGCCATCGGCCAGTTCCTCCTCCACCAGGAAGCGCGGTAGCAACGCCACGCCGCAGCCCACCTGCGCCGCCCGAATGCACATATAGAACGTGTCGAAACGCGGCCCGTGATAGCTGTGCTCGGTGTGAAACCCCTGGTCGGCGAACCAGTCATGCCAGCCCTGGGGGCGCGAGGCGTTTTGCAGCAGCACCAGGTTGCTCAGTTGCGTGGGGTCGGTGAAGGGTTGTGCGGGCAGGCTTTCCGGGGCGCACACCGGGATCAGTTCTTCACTGAACAGTTTCAGGCTCTCGGTGCCGGGGCGTGAGCCTTGGCCGAAGTAGAACGCCATGTCGGCCTTGCCTTGCAGCAGCTCGTCCGGTTCCTGTTCGTTGCACAGGTCCAGGTGGATTTGCGGATGACGCAAGCGCCAGCCCTTGAGGCGCGGCACCAGCCAGCGCGCGCCGAAGGTGTAGGGCGTAGACACGCGTAATACTTCGGTCTCGCCACCGTAGGAGCGCAGGTAATGGGTGGACATCTCCACCTGGGTGAGGATTTTGCGCACTTCCACCAAATACAAATCGCCCGCCGGGGTCATCTGCAAGCGTCGGCGTACCCGGCGGAACAGCAGGTGCTGCAGCAGTTCTTCCAGTTGCGCGACCTGTTTGCTCACCGCGCTTTGCGTGAGGTTCAGCTCCTCGGCGGCGCGGGTGAAGCTCAGGTGGCGGGTGGCGGCTTCGAAACACTGCAGGGCAGTGATCGAGGGCAAATGTCTTTTGTTCAGCACGGCATGCCTCTTTTTATGCTTTGCATGAATAAACGGAATGATATCTCGCCTAATCGTCGTTTGTTGGCAAGTCTTGGGCCAGCTACAAATAAGCCCTGGATCGCCGTGCGGGCCGCGGCGCAATTTTTTCTGTATAGATTGAAGGAGTCACCCATGGTTGCCGCATTGCTTGATCGTCTCGGGGTAAACCCGGCGCTGTACCAAGCGGGGAAACAACCCGTGCATTCGCCGATCGATGGCAGCCGTATCGGCAGTGTGAACTGGGAAGGTGCCGCCGAGGTGGAGCAACAGGTCAGTCGCGCCGAGCATGCATTCGAGGCCTGGCGCAAGGTGCCGGCACCGCGTCGCGGCGAGTTGGTGCGCCAGTTCGGCGACGTGTTGCGCGAATACAAGGCCGACCTGGGCGAGCTGGTCTCCTGGGAAGCCGGCAAGATCACTCAGGAAGGCCTGGGTGAAGTGCAGGAAATGATCGACATCTGCGACTTCGCCGTCGGCCTGTCGCGCCAGTTGTATGGCTTGACCATCGCCTCCGAGCGCCCCGGCCACCACATGCGTGAAACCTGGCACCCGCTGGGCGTGGTCGGTGTGATCAGCGCGTTCAACTTCCCGGTGGCCGTGTGGGCGTGGAACACCACCCTGGCCCTGGTGTGCGGCAACGCCGTGATCTGGAAGCCGTCGGAAAAGACCCCGCTCACCGCCCTGGCCTGCCAGGCGCTGTTCGAGCGCGTGCTGAAAAAAATCAACGATGCACCGCAATACCTGAGCCAGGTGATCATCGGTGGCCGCGATGCCGGTGCCGCGTTGGTGGATGACCCGCGTGTCGCACTGATCAGCGCCACCGGCAGTACGCGCATGGGCCGTGAAGTGGCGCCGAAAGTCGCCGCGCGCTTTGCCCGCAGCATCCTCGAGTTGGGCGGCAACAACGCGATGATCCTCGGCCCAAGCGCCGACCTGGACATGGCGGTGCGCGCCATCCTGTTCAGCGCCGTCGGCACCGCCGGGCAGCGTTGCACCACGCTGCGCCGGCTGATCGCCCATGAGTCGGTCAAGGAAGAAATCGTCACGCGCCTCAAGGCCGCCTATTCCAAGGTACGCATCGGCCACCCGCTGGAAGGCAACCTGATCGGCCCGCTGATCGACAAGCACGGCTTCGACGCGATGCAGGATGCGCTGGAGCAGGCCCTGAGCGAAGGCGGCAAGGTGTTCGGCGGCAAGCGCCAACTGGAAGACAAATTCCCGAATGCCTACTACGTGTCGCCGGCGATTGTGGAAATGCCGGAGCAAAGCGACGTGGTCTGCACTGAGACCTTTGCACCGATCCTGTACGTGGTCGGCTACAGCGACTTCGCCGAAGCCCTTCGCCTGAACAACGCCGTGCCGCAAGGCCTGTCGTCATGCATCTTCACCACCGATGTGCGCGAAGCCGAGCAGTTCATGTCGGCGGTGGGCAGCGACTGCGGCATTGCCAACGTCAACATCGGCCCGAGCGGCGCGGAAATCGGCGGCGCGTTTGGCGGTGAGAAAGAGACGGGCGGCGGGCGTGAGTCGGGCTCGGATGCGTGGCGCGGGTACATGCGTCGCCAGACCAATACCGTGAACTACTCGCTGGAACTGCCGCTGGCCCAGGGCATTACCTTCGACTGATTACCTTAAGTCGAAGTGCGGTCAAAATGTGGGAGGGAGTTTGCCCCCGATGGCGGTGTGTCAGTCAACAGATGTCCAACTGATCCACTGCCATCGGGAGCAAGCCCCTCCCACAGTTGAGCTATATGCAGTTCGGAATAGATGTTTGTTAGGTCTCATCGGAGTCTGGCAATGGCACTACGCGAAACATGTTTGTGGGAACAACTTACCCCTGGCCGGCCGGATCGCGCTGCGCTCAAGGGCGAAGTGAAGGTGGATGTGTGCGTGATCGGCGCCGGGATTACCGGTTTGTCGGCGGCCATTCACTTGCTGGAACAAGGCAAGACTGTCGCCGTGCTGGAAGCCCATCGCACCGGCCATGGCGGGTCGGGGCGCAATGTCGGGCTGGTCAACGCCGGCCTGTGGATTCCCCCGGACGAGATCGAAGCCGGTTTCGGCGCGGCGGTGGGCAGCCAGCTCAACCGCATGCTGGGCGCGGCGCCGTCGCTGGTGTTCAGCCTGGTCGACAAATACAACATCGATTGCCAATTGCGCCGCGAGGGCACTTTGCACATGGCGCACAACGCCCGGGGCGAGGCGGATTTGCGCAGTCGTGAAGAACAATGGAAGCGCCGCGGCGCGCCGGTCGAACTGCTCACCGGTTCGGCCTGCGAGCAAGCCACCGGCACTCAAAAGATCTCCGCCGCACTGCTGGATAGGCGTGCCGGCACCTTGAACCCGATGGCCTACACCAGCGGCCTGGCCAATGCGGCCGTGGGGTTGGGCGGGCAGCTTTTCGACCATTCCCCGGTTGCGCGCCTGGAACGCCAAGGTGCGGAGTGGTCGGTGCAGACCGCGAACGGTGCGGTGCAGGCTGCACAAGTGGTGATCGCCTCGAATGCCTACACCGAAGGCGAATGGACCGAACTGCGGCGCAATTTCTTCCCTGGCTATTACTACCAGGTCGCCTCCGCACCGCTGACCGACGACGCGGCCCAGCGAATTCTTCCCGGTGGCCAGGGTTCGTGGGACACGCGCCAGGTGCTCAGCAGCATCCGCCGCGACGCCGATGGCCGCCTGTTGCTCGGCAGCCTGGGCAACGGCAACCAGAAACCGGCGTGGTTTCTCAAGGCGTGGGCCGATCGAGTGCAGCAGCACTACTTCCCGTACCTCAAATCGGTGCAGTGGGAATGCACCTGGACCGGCTGCATCGCGTTCACCCCGGACCACTTGATGCGCTTGTTCGAACCCGCGCCCGGCCTGGTGGCCGTGACCGGCTACAACGGCCGCGGCGTGACCACCGGCAGCGTGGTCGGCAAGGCCTTTGCCGACTACTTGTGTCACCAGAATCCCCAGGCCCTGCCGATTCCGTTTGCGCCGATGCAACCGCTGGCCGGGGTGGGCCTGCGCAGTTGCCTGTATGAAGCCGGATTCTCGCTGTATCACGCCGGCCAATGCTTGCGGATCGTGATCTGATCAGCGAAATAGCCTTCAGAAGCCGGCACGTTCTTCGCCGACGACTAATCTGTATTGGTGCAAGTTGTAGCAATCACGCACTGTAAATGTGCAGTTCCGTTACGTGCATTGTTACAGCTGTAGGAAGTGTCGTTTGGCGGTCTGGTTGCAGGTGCGACCCATGGAGGTTGTACTTTTTTGATCCATGGGTTGCACCTATTGAAGTTAGAGGGTTGCACGTCCCGACGAGCGGAGCCGAAACACCTGCAATAACAATGACACCGTGTCTTTTTGAAGAATAAAAACGTAATGGCACGCGGCTTGCTCTGGGCTTTCAGTGAAAGTTTTAGTTGAAGGTTTGCAGTGAATACTTAGTGCCAATAAACAAAAACCTCGGAGCACCACTCATGTCCCAGACGTTTTACAAGAAAGGTTTTCTGGCCCTCGCCGTTGCAGCGGCGCTGGGTGTTTCTACGTTTGTTCAAGCTGATGTGAAGATTGGCGTAGCGGGGCCGATGACGGGCGCCAACGCCGCTTTCGGTGAGCAGTACATGAAGGGCGCCCAGGCGGCAGCCGATGTCATCAACAAGGCTGGCGGCATCAACGGTGAGCAGATCAAGCTGGTCGCCGGCGACGATGCCTGTGAACCCAAGCAGGCCGTGGCCGTGGCCAACCGCCTGGCCGACCAGGACAAAGTGATCGGCGTGGTCGGGCACTTCTGCTCGTCCAACACCATCCCGGCGTCCGAGGTCTACGACGAAGCCGGCATCATCGCCATCACCCCAGGCTCGACCAACCCGCAGGTCACCGAACGCGGCCTGGGCGCCATGTTCCGTATGTGCGGGCGTGACGACCAGCAAGGCATCGTGGCCGGCGACTACATCGTCGACGTGCTCAAGGGCAAGAAAGTCGCGGTCATCAACGACAAGGACACCTACGGCAAGGGCCTGGCCGACGCCACCGCTGCCCAGTTGACCAAGCGCGGCGTGAAACCGGTGCTGGAAGAAGGCCTGACCCGGGGCGAGAAAGATTTCAGCGCCCTGGTCACCAAAATCCGCTCCCTGGGCGCCGACGTCGTGTACTTCGGCGGCCTGCACCCGGAAGCCGGTCCGCTGGTTCGCCAGATTCGTGAAGCAGGCCTCAAGGACGTGAAATTCATGTCCGACGACGGCATCGTGACCGACGAACTGGTCGCGACCGCTGGCGGTGCGCAGTACGTGGACGGCGTGTACATGACCTTCGGCGCTGACCCGCGCCTGCTGCCGGACAGCAAGGCAGTGGTTGAAGAGTTCCGTAAAAATGGCACCGAGCCAGAAGGCTACACCCTGTATGCCTACGCGTCGGTCCAGGCCCTGGCCGCCGGCTTCAACGGTGCCAAGTCCAACAAGGGTGAAGACGCCGCCAAGTGGCTCAAGGCTCACCCGGTAAAAACCGTGATGGGTGAAAAAGCCTGGGATGCCAAGGGCGACCTGAAAGTCTCCGACTACGTGGTTTACCAGTGGGACAAAGACGGCAAATACCACCAGTTGGAAAAGCAGAAGTAAGGCTGAGTACCACAGACCTAATGTGGGAGGGGGCTTGCCCCCGATGACGGTGTATCAGCCACCCGATGTATAGCTGACCCTCCGCAATCGGGGGCAAGCCCCCTCCCACAGGGGGACTGGGTTGTTATTGAGATCTGTTTTTTCCTCCAGAAGCGCCGCACACCTACCGGTGTGCAGGTGCTCACCGCGTGAGATTGCGTTATGGATGGTATTTTCCTGCAGCAACTGGTCAACGGCCTGACCCTCGGGTCGGTCTATGGCCTGATCGCCATCGGCTACACAATGGTCTATGGCATCATTGGCATGATCAACTTCGCCCATGGCGAGGTTTATATGATTTCCGCTTACCTCGCGGCGATCAGTCTGGCACTGCTGGCTTATTTCGGCATCGAATCCTTCCCGCTGCTCATTCTCGGCACCCTGGTCTTCACCGTGGTCGTTACCGGCGTTTACGGTTGGGTCATCGAACGGGTCGCCTACAAACCGCTGCGCAACTCCACCCGACTGGCACCGCTGATCAGCGCCATTGGTATCTCCCTGATCCTGCAGAACTACGCACAGATCGCCCAGGGCGCCAAGCAACAAGGCATTCCGACCCTGCTGGCCGGCGCCTGGCGCGTCGATATCGGCAGCGGTTTCGTCCAGTTGACGTACACCAAGGTCTTCATCCTGGTCGCTGCCTTCGCCGGCATGGCCTTGCTGACCTACATCATCAAGTACACCAAGCTCGGCCGCATGTGCCGCGCTACCCAGCAAGACCGCAAGATGGCCTCGATCCTCGGCATCAACACCGACCGCGTGATTTCCTACGTGTTTGTCATCGGTGCCGCCATGGCGGCCCTGGCCGGCGTGTTGATCACCCTCAACTACGGCACGTTCGACTTCTACGCCGGCTTCATCATCGGCATCAAGGCCTTCACCGCGGCGGTACTCGGCGGCATCGGTTCCCTGCCTGGGGCGATGCTGGGCGGGATCATCCTCGGTATTTCGGAGTCGCTGTTCTCGGGGTTGATCAACTCTGACTACAAAGACGTGTTCAGTTTCTCCCTGCTGGTGGTGATTCTGATTTTCCGTCCCCAGGGCCTGCTTGGTCGCCCACTCGTGGCTAAGGTATAAACATGTCTGCTGCCAAATCGATTGATATCAAAAAAAGTGTGGTCGATACGATCCTCGCCGGGCTGATTGCGTTGATCGTGTTCGGTCCGATCGTCGGCGTGGTGCTCGACGGCTACAGCTTCAACCTGCAACCTGCGCGCGTGGCGATCCTGGTCGCCATCGTGATGGCCGGCCGCTTTGCCCTCAGCCTGTTCCTGCAAACGCCCAAGGGCGTGAAGATTCTGCAGGGCTTCGAGAACAGCGGTTCGGGCGTCCACGTGCTGGCGCCGGACTACAAGTCGCGGCTGCGCTGGATCATCCCGGCGCTGATCGTGATCGCCATCGTATTCCCGATCTTCGCCAACAAGTACCTACTCACCGTGGTGATCCTCGGGCTGATCTACGTACTGCTCGGCCTGGGCCTGAACATCGTGGTCGGCCTGGCCGGCTTGCTCGACCTGGGTTACGTGGCGTTCTACGCCATCGGTGCCTACGGCCTCGCGCTGGGGTATCAATACCTCGGCCTGGGTTTCTGGACGGTGCTGCCGCTGGCGGCCATCGCGGCGGCGCTGGCGGGGTGCATACTCGGCTTCCCGGTGTTGCGCATGCACGGCGACTACCTGGCGATCGTGACCCTGGGGTTTGGTGAAATCATCCGCCTGGTGCTGAACAACTGGCTGTCGTTCACCGGCGGGCCAAACGGCATGCCGGTGCCTTCGCCGACGTTCCTCGGCCTGGAATTCGGGCGCAAAGCGAAGGACGGCGGGATTCCGTTCCATGAGTTCTTCGGCCTCGATTACAACCCCAACATCAAGTTCATGTTCATCTACATCGTGCTGTTCCTGGTGGTGCTGGCCGTGCTGTACATCAAGCATCGCCTGACCCGCATGCCGGTCGGCCGCGCCTGGGAAGCCTTGCGCGAAGATGAAATCGCCTGCCGCTCCATGGGCCTGAACCACGTGCTGGTCAAGCTCTCGGCGTTCACCATCGGCGCCTCCACGGCCGGTCTGGCCGGGGTGTTCTTCGCCAGTTACCAGGGCTTCGTCAACCCGTCGTCGTTCACCTTCTTCGAGTCGGCGCTGATCCTGGCCATCGTGGTGTTGGGCGGCATGGGCTCGACGGTGGGCGTGGTGATCGCGGCGTTCGTGTTGACCGTCGCGCCGGAACTGCTGCGCAGCTTCTCTGAGTACCGCGTGCTGCTGTTTGGCGTGTTGATGGTGGTGATGATGATCTGGCGGCCACGCGGCCTGATCCGGATCAGCCGTACCGGTGTGACCCCACGTAAAGGAGTGGCGCCATGAGCAAGGAAGTCATCCTGTCCGTGGAACATCTGATGATGCACTTCGGTGGCATCAAGGCCTTGAGCGACGTGAGCCTCAAGGTCGAACGCAACTCGATCTTCGCCCTGATCGGCCCCAACGGCGCCGGCAAGACCACGGTGTTCAACTGCCTCACCGGTTTCTACAAAGCCAGTGGCGGCAAGATCGAACTCAACGTGCGCGGCCAGCAGACCAACGTGATCCAACTGCTCGGCGAGCGCTTCGAGGCCATCGACTTCGTGTCGCCGAAAAGCTTCTTCAGCCGCGTGTACTACAAGATGTTCGGCGGCACCCACCTGGTGAACCGCGCCGGCCTAGCGCGGACCTTCCAGAACATTCGTCTGTTCAAGGAAATGTCGGTGCTGGAAAACCTGCTGGTCGCCCAGCACATGTGGGTCAACCGCAACCTGCTCGCGGGCATCCTCAACACCAAGGGCTACCGCAAGGCTGAAAGCGACGCCCTCGACCACGCCTTCTACTGGCTGGAAGTGGTCGACCTGGTGGACTGCGCCAACCGCCTGGCCGGCGAGCTTTCCTACGGCCAACAGCGCCGCCTGGAAATCGCCCGCGCCATGTGTACCCGGCCGCAGATCATCTGCCTGGACGAACCGGCTGCGGGCCTCAACCCCCAGGAAACCGAAGCCCTCAGCGCGATGATTCGCCTGCTGCGCGACGAACACGACCTCACAGTGGTGCTGATCGAACACGACATGGGCATGGTGATGAGTATTTCCGACCACATCGTGGTGCTCGACCACGGCAACGTGATCGCCGAGGGCGGGCCGGACGCGATCCGCAACGATCCGAAAGTGATCGCGGCCTACCTGGGCGCGGATGAAGAGGAGCTTGTATGAACGGGCCTATCCTCGAAATGAAGGACCTGGACGTGTTCTACGGCCCGATCCAGGCGCTGAAGAAAGTCTCGCTGCACATCAACGAAGGCGAAACGGTCAGCCTGATCGGCTCCAACGGCGCGGGTAAATCCACGCTGCTGATGTCGATCTTCGGCCAGCCACGGGCGGAGTCGGGGCAGATCCTCTACAACGGCGTCGACATCACCCACAAGTCGTCCCACTACATCGCGTCCAACGGCATTGCGCAGTCGCCGGAAGGGCGGCGGGTGTTCCCCGACATGACCGTCGAGGAAAACCTGCTGATGGGCACCATCCCCATCGGCGACAAGTTCGCCCAGGAAGATATGCAGCGCATGTTCGAGCTGTTCCCACGGCTCAAAGAGCGGCGTAACCAACGGGCGATGACCATGTCCGGTGGCGAGCAGCAAATGCTCGCCATCGCCCGCGCACTGATGAGCCGGCCCAAGTTGTTGCTGCTCGACGAACCGAGCCTGGGCCTGGCGCCGATTGTGGTGAAGCAGATCTTTTCCACCCTGCGCGAACTGGCGGCCACCGGGATGACCATCTTCCTGGTGGAGCAGAACGCCAACCATGCGCTGCGTCTGTCAGACCGGGCGTATGTGATGGTCAACGGCGAGATTCGCCTGACAGGCACCGGCAAGGAACTGCTGGTGAACGAGGAAGTGCGCAACGCCTACCTCGGCGGCCACTGACCTAAATCACAACGCAGTCCCCCTGTGAGAGGGGGCTTGCCCCCGATGGCGGTGTATCAGTCAGAACACCTGATACTGACCCACCGCCATCGGGGGCAAGCCCCCTCCCACATTTGTTTTTGTGGTGTTCACAAGTGCGATCCCAAATTGTGGAAAACAAATCCGGCCACCTCCCAAAGCGCGACATATAGCCGCCGCAAATCGCTGTTTTGTCACAGTTTTGACTTGTCCCCATCCGCTGTGGAACCGGCTGTGGGTAACGTGGGAGTAGCTGGCTGAAAGCCTTTGATTACGTGGTCTGCAGCGTGATGGTTGTTTTTTGATCAGTGGCTTTTTGGCGACCTGCCGAGGGGTTTGTCAACCTGTTTAAAGACACAGGTATATGACCGGATTATGTCTGTCCAGCCTGTGGATAAGTCTGTGGTTAAACTCTGGAAAGACGTCCGCAGAGGCCGGAATGACTGGCCTGGAGCCATCGTTCGGTTTTTCCTCTCGTGCATGGGCCTACATACAGCCTCGTCCAGGTCAAGCAAAAAACTTTGTAAAACCGCCTGAAAGCCTTGTACACAGCGGCTCTGGGCTTTTTGCACTTGCCCCCAAAGACTGTGGGCGCAATTGTGGATAACCTGCGCGCATATGGCTGCAGGCCACGGTGTGTAAGGCTTTGCGTGGTTTGGTTGAAAACTGATCAGGCGTGCATGGCGTGATGTGCATAGCGGTTGCCGCGACGACGGCGTAAGGGCATTCTGCTGGCTAATTTTTTCCCGATGTCTGCAAGGAGAACACCATGTCCAACACGCTGTTTATTACTGGCGCAACTTCAGGTTTTGGCGAAGCCTGCGCCCGTCGGTTTGCCGAAGCTGGCTGGAAACTGGTGCTCACCGGTCGTCGTGCCGAGCGTTTGAACGCGCTGGTCGAAGAGCTTTCCAAGCAGACCGAAGTACACGGCCTGGTGGTGGACGTGCGTGACCGCCAAGGCATGGAAGCGGCGATTGCCGGCCTGCCGCCCGCGTTCGCCAAGCTGCGCGGGCTGATCAACAACGCCGGACTGGCCGTGGGCACCGATCCCGCGCCCAAATGCAACCTCGACGACTGGGAAACCATGGTCGACACCAACATCAAGGGCCTGCTGACCACCACCCACCTGCTGTTGCCGCGCCTGATCGCCTATGGCCGCGGTGCCGGGATCATCAACCTGGGCTCCATCGCCGGCAGCTACCCGTACCCGGGCAGCCACGTGTATGGCGGCTCCAAAGCGTTCGTGAAGCAATTCTCGCTGAACCTGCGCTGCGACCTGCAAGGCACCGGCGTGCGTGTGACCAACATCGAGCCAGGGCTGTGTGAAAGCGAGTTCTCCCTGGTGCGCTTCGGCGGCGACCAGGCGCGCTACGACGCCACCTACGCCGGCGCCGAGCCGATCCAGCCGCAGGACATCGCCGACACCATCTTCTGGGTGCTGAACACCCCGGCGCACGTCAACATCAACCGCCTTGAGCTGATGCCGGTGAGCCAGAGCTGGGCCGGGTTTGCGATTGAGCGTGGGGCCAAGTAAGGGGTTAGACCGAGTTGCCTGCATCGGGGGCAAGCCCCTCCCACATTTGAATGGGTTCACACATCAAAATCTGTGAACCCAATTCAGTGTGGGAGGGGGCTTGCCCCCGATGAGTCCCTGAAGGTCAGCCGAGAACCTTGACCAACCCCTGATAACAGGTCGCCAGGTGATACGGCGTGGTCGACGGCATATCCCGTCGGCTCACGCTGCCCTGGGCATCCAGGCATTCATTCCAGCCCTTGGCATGCAGGAAGTGCTGCTGCAACGCGAGCAACTGGCGCTGCAGCACGGCTTCGCTGCCCGGCCGCAAGGTCAGTGCGCGCAGGTATTCCGCCTGGGCCCAGATGCGTTGGGTGCCGTCGCGCACGCTGCCGTCCAGGGCGAGCATGCCGCTGACCGCGCCGGTCCGGTTATCCACACCCGTTTGCTCGGCATAGGCAAAGGCCCGCGTCAGCGAAGCATGCAGCGGCGTGCCGCGCAGCACGTCGGAAGACTCAAGCAAGAAGAACCACTCGAACTGGTGCCCCGGCTCAAACCAGTTATCCACAGCGCCCAGCGGTTTTTCCATCATCACGCCGTGCTGGCGCTCGATAAAACGCTGCTGCATGGCCGTCGCCAAGGCCAGCAATGCGGTTTGCACCGCGGCGTCTTCACGCACCGCCAGGGTGGCGAGGAAGCCTTCCGCCAGGTGCATCAGCGGGTTTTGCAATGGGCCGGACTTGAGGGACGACCAATTACGCTCCAGCACCGCCTCGTACAGGCCATCGCCGCTGGCGAAACGTTGGGCGACCACTTCCAGCGCCGCATTCAACACCGACTCCACCAGCGGTTCGCGCACCTTGGCCCAGTAATGGGCGCAGGCGAAGATGATGAACGCGTGGGTGTAGAGGTCCTTGCGCTTGTCCAGCGGCTGGCCGGCGGGGTCGATGCTGTAGAACCAGCCGCCGTGCTCGGCGTCGTGGAAATGCCGTTGCAGCGAGCGGAACAACACGGCGGCGCGTTCTTCGGCAAAGGCTGCGCCGGGTTCGCCGATCAGGCTGGCGAACAGGTACAACTGCCGGGCACAGGCCATGGCGCGGTAGCGTTGCGGCGGCAACGGCCGGTGGTCGGCGTCCAGCGCCTCGTAGGGCAGCGCCAGCTCGGCGTTCCAGCCCGGGCCCTGCCAGAGCGGCACGATCAGGTCATGGAAGTGCGTGAGCACGGCATTCAAGGAAGGCTGAAGGGCGGAGCTTGGAGCGATGGGCATCGGCTGGCGTCGTCACGGCAGGGGTGTAGGCGCGCATGGTAGCAGGCTTGGGAACGGTGGTGTCTGCGCCACCGCTATCGGGGGCAAGCCCCCTCCCACATTCGACCGAGTTCCAACTTTGGAATGCAAGCGAATGTGGGAGGGGCGGTGCGACGATTCGACTTGCCCCCGATGAGGCGCTTAATCGCGCCGCAAATCAGCCAGCCAGCAACCAAACCCCGGTCGCCGCCGAAGCCGCCCCGGCAACCCGCACCAACGGCGCCGCCGCAGTCGGCAGCCAGCGCACCACGGCATAACCGGCAGCGTGCAATACAGCGGTGGCGCCGACAAATCCGGCGGCATACGCCCAAGGGCTGGACATGTCCGGCAGCTCCAAGCCATGGGCCACGCCGTGGAACAGCGCGAACAAGGCCGTCGCCCCCAGCGCCACGAACAACGGCGGGCGCACCGCCAGCGCCACCGCCAGGCCCAGGGCCAGCACCGACGCGGCAATCCCGCTTTCCAGCGCCGGCAACGCCAGGCCTTCAAAGCCCAACAGGCCGCCGAGCAACAGGGTGGCCACGAAGGTGCAGGGCAGCGCCCAACGCGCCGCGCCTTTTTGCTGGGCGGCCCACAAGCCGACCGCCAGCATGGCCAGCAAATGGTCGAGACCGCCCAATGGATGGCTGATACCCGCCATCAGGCCGTTGTCGCCGTGACCCGGGTGGGCGAAGGCCAAGGCGGGTGCGAGCAGCAGGGCGGCGGCAGCGAAGAGTTTTTTCAGGCGCATGGACAGGTTCCTTATGGGGTGATCAGGCCGCAGTCAGCAGGCCCTGGCGTTCGATGAAGGCGACGATCTCATCCAGGCCGACGCCGGTTTTCTGGTTGCTGAACACAAAGGGTTTACCGTTGCGCATGCGTTGGGTGTCGCTGTTCATCAGTTCCAGCGAGGCGCCGACCAAGGGCGCCAGGTCGATCTTGTTGATCACCAGCAGGTCGGATTTGCAGATGCCGGGGCCGCCCTTGCGCGGCAGTTTATCGCCGGCGGACACATCGATCACATAGATGGTCAGGTCCGACAGCTCCGGGCTGAACGTCGCCGACAGGTTATCGCCGCCCGACTCCACCAGGATCAGGTCCAGGCCGGGAAAGCGCCGGTTGAGTTGGTCCACCGCTTCCAGGTTGATCGAGGCGTCTTCACGGATCGCCGTGTGCGGGCAGCCGCCGGTCTCCACACCGATAATGCGCTCGGGCGCCAGGGCCTGGTTGCGCACCAGGAAGTCGGCATCTTCGCGGGTATAGATGTCGTTGGTGACCACCGCCAGGTTGTAGCGATCGCGCAAGGCCAGGCACAGGGCCAGGGTCAGGGCGGTCTTGCCGGAGCCCACCGGGCCGCCGATGCCGACACGCAGAGGTTGTGTGTTCATGTGCTTCTCCTAGGAACGGAACAGGCGGCTGTACTGGCGCTCGTGGGCCATGCACGCCAGGGACAGGCCGAACGCGGCGCTGCCGAAATGGTTGGGGTCGATGTGGCTGGCGTCCTGCTGGGCGTGTTGCAGCAGGGGCAGCAGTTCACTGGTCAGGCGTTGGGCGGCCTGCTGGCCGAGCGGCAGGGTTTTCATCAGCACGGCCAGCTGGTTTTCCAGCCAGCTCCACAGCCAGGCGGCGAGGGCGTCGTCGGGGCTGATGCCCCAGGCGCGTGCGGCCAGGGCCCAGCCCAGCGCCAGATGCGGCTCGGCGTGTTGTGCGAGAAAATCACGGGCCGCGTCGTCCAGTTCCGGCAGGCCGTTGAGCAGTTGCTGCAGGGAGTACCCCATCTGCCGGCTCTCCTGATACAGCTCGCGGGTCTCGCGACTGGCGCGGTGTTCCTCGCACAGTTGCGCCAGCTGCGACCAATCGCCGGCCACAGCGGCGCGGCAATGCGCGAGCAACAGCGGCGCTTCGAAGCGGGCGAGGTTGAGCAGCAACTGGTCGCTGATCCAGCGGCGGGCGCCGGCCGCGTCTTTGACGCGGCCATTCTCCACGGCCATTTCCAGGCCCTGGGAATAGCTGTAGCCGCCAATCGGCAATTGCGGACTGGCCAGACGCAGCAGCGCCCAGGCTGGGTTCATAAACGCACGCCGAACTGATGCAGCTTCGGCGGGTAGTTGAAATCTTCATCGCCATGGCGTGAATGGTGGTGGCCGCCGCCGTAGGCCCCGTGTTCCGGCTGGAATGGCGCTTCGAGGGTTTCGGTCCGCGCGCCCAGCTGTTCAAGCATGGCCTTGAGCACGTAATCATCCAGCAGGCGCAGCCAGCCGTCGCCTACTTGCAAGGCCACGTGGCGATTGCCCAGGTGATACGCGGCGCGGGTCAGTTCAAATGCATTGCGACAGGTGACGTGCAGCAGTTGTTCAGGGCGCGCGCAGACGCGTACTACACGTCCGTCTTCAGCCTGTAGGAACTCGCCATCGTGCAGCGGCGGCTGGCCACGCTCCAGGAACAGGCCGACGTCTTCGCCGTCGGCACTGAAACAGCGCAGGCGGCTTTTGCTGCGTGCTTCGAAGTTCAGCAGCAACTCGGCGGCCCAGAGGGTTTGCGGGGCGATTCGGCGGTGGATCACCAGCATCAGAAGGCTTCCAGCTATGAGCGATAAGAGAGCTAGAGCAAGGGGCTTGCCAATCCCGCGCAGGAGTAGGAATTCCCTGAAGGCGAGCGCAGCGATGCCACCGAATAGGGCGTCAGTCATCGCATTTATGCTTCAACTTGGTGCGCGTCTGGAGGTGTGGCACTGGATGGGGGCGTTGTGTGTGGATGTGGTGTGCGGTTTTGCATGAAATTTCTCTCATCTAATTCGCACTGGTGTTTTTTCAGATTTCTCCTACGCAGAATCCGGATTCCGCGTTCAAAAAGTTACGCGCTGTTTCTTTAGGATTTGCGCCGTCTTAACACCACGGCGATTCATCAATGTTCAAGTCACTTTTCTTTTTAATCCTTTTCAGTCTTTCCTGTGTCATCTCATCGGCCTCGGCCAACCTGAAACCTCAATCGACATTCGGCTCTTCGCTGCCTGGTGTTCCAACGTCTTCGGTGGCGAATGTGGTCGACCGCGCCCATGCCCTGCTGGGCACCCCGTACAAATGGGGGGGCACCTCGGCCGAGCAAGGGTTTGATTGCAGTAGTTTCCTGGTCTATCTGTTCAAGACCGAAGCCAACATTCACATCCCGCGCACGACGGCGGCGATGCACCGTTCAACGGCTGCGACCGTCAAGCGCAACGAGCTCAAACCGGGGGACGCGGTGTTTTTCAAAGGCAACGGGCGCGGTCAGGTCAGCCATGTGGGGCTGTATATCGGCGAAGGGAAATTCATTCATTCGCCGCGGGCCGGCAAGAATGTGCGGATCGATTCGCTGAGCAACAACTACTGGAACAAGAACTACACCGGCGCCAAGCGTTTCCACACGGCGGGTTGACGGCTTACTCGGTGCTGCCGAGGCCCTGCCAGTGCTTGAGGCCAATGAAGATGAAGCGCAACTGCTGGGTGATTTTCGCCTGGGGCGTGAGGTGGGCGGGCAGCGCGTGGGCGGGCGGGTCGATGATGTCGGGCAGGGTGGCGAACACACTTTTGACGATCAGGTCGGCCATCACGTGCAGGCCGTCGGCGTCCAGGTGCTGGAGCTTGGGCATCAGGGTCAGGTCGGCGGCCAGGTCACTGGTGATGTCTTCGCGCAGGGCGCCGATGGCTTGGCGCACAGCCAGGCAGCCACCGTACTGTTCGCGGGCCAGGAACAGGAATTGCGAGCGATTGGCCGCGACCACATCGAGGAAGATCCGCACGGACGCATCGATAATGCCGCCCATCATGAATTCGTTGTGGCGCACCAGGCGGATCGTGGCACGGAAGGTCTGGCCGACTTCGCTGACCAGCACCAGGCCCAGTTGGTCCATGTCGGCAAAGTGACGATAGAACCCGGTGGGCACGATCCCGGCTGTCCTGGCCACCTCCCGCAGGCTCAGGCTGCCGAACCCGCGGCCACACTCCATCAGATGGCGGGCAGCGTCCATCAGAGCGAGGCGGGTCTGTTGCTTCTGTTCGGCACGGGGCAGCATGGCGGGCGGGCTTTGTCGGCAAGTACAGCGACGCACTCTAGCAAAACCGCTTCATAGACGTCGAACTTGGCAGGGCATTGCGGCGTGGATACGTGACACGTTGTGCAGAAAGTCAAAAGCCCGATCCAGGGATCGGGCTTTTTTCCGGGCCACCACAGGCTTAGCTCTGAGCTTGATGCAGGTCTTGCAGACGGTCGGCACCGCCTTCAGCAACACCTTCTGTATAGGCACGTTTGTTGGCGTGTTCAGCACCACCTTCAACCAGGCCTTTTTCTTCCAGGCGGTTGTGGCCGTTTTCGGTCACGCCTTCGGTGTAAGCGCGTTTGTTGGCTTGTTCCGAACCATTTTCAGCAACGGCGCCTTTGGCGTAGTCACGGTTCTCTTGTTCTTGCGACCCGCTACGGGCGAGGGTTTGGCTGAATTGAACGGCATCGGCTTTGACTTGTGGGATCGCTTGTTCAGCGGCCGGCAGGGCAAAGGCACTGGATGCCAGGACGGACAGCAGCACGGTAGCGAGTACTTGGCGTTTCATGATCGGTTGCTCCTTGGGAGGGCGATTAAGTGGGTACGTGGCTAATGCTACTCTCGATAAGTCGATATAAAAGTTCATAAACCCAATGGTAATAATCAACGGAATTGATTGTTCCCATGGGAGGCTCTAAGTCGAGCCTCTCAAGCCCGCGGTTTTGCACCGTGCTGGGTATTTTCGACACGTGCCGGGGTAACAATGGTGCGCTGGCGTGGGATAAATCTGTCGAGGTGGTCAGAAAAATGGGTTTTTTCCGGCAAAACGTTGATTGGGTTAAACCCCGGGAGGGTTTGCCAGTCCTAGCTGTATAAGCTGTCTCAAGGGCTGTGACTCAGCCAGTCGTATTCAGGAGCTCTGTGCAATGACGCGCACTCGTAAAATCGTCGCTTGGTGCTGCGCCAGCATCGTTCTATCAATCGCCGTGGTGGTGTTGTTTTTGCTGTTCTTCGACTGGAACCGCATCAAACCGCCGCTCAATGCCAAGGTTTCCGAAGAACTGCATCGTCCGTTCGCCATCAATGGCAACCTGGCGGTGGTGTGGCGCCGTGAACTGGACGAGGGCGGCTGGCGCGCCTGGGTGCCCTGGCCCCATGTCATTGCCGAAGACCTGAGCCTGGGCAACCCCGACTGGTCGAAAACCCCGCAGATGGTCACGCTCAAGCGTGTGGAGCTGCGTATCTCGCCATTGGCCTTGCTGGTGCAACGCGTGGTGATCCCGCGTATCGACCTCGTCGAACCGAGCGCCGAGTTGCAGCGCCTGGCCGATGGGCGCGCCAACTGGGTGTTCACATTCGATCCCAAGGACCCTAACGCCGAACCCTCCGCCTGGGTGGTGGACATCGGTGCCATCGGCTTCGACAAGGGCCACGTGACCCTCGACGACCAGACCCTCAAAACCCAACTGGACGTGATCATCGACCCGCTGGGCAAACCCATTCCGTTTAGCGAAATCGTCGGCGATGCGGATGCCAAAAAGCTCTTGGAAAAAGGCGCGGCCCCCCAGGACTATGCGTTCGGCCTCAAGGTCAAAGGTCGCTACCACGGGCAGACACTCGACGGCAGCGGCAAGATCGGCGGCCTGCTCGCCTTGCAGGACGCGGCCAAGCCGTTTCCGCTGCAAGCCCAGGTGAGCGTCGCCGACACCCGCATCGCCGTGGCCGGCACCCTGACCGACCCGCTCAACCTCGGTGCCCTGGACCTGCGCCTGAAACTCGCCGGCGCCAGCCTGGGCAACCTGTACCCGCTGACCGGCGTCACCCTGCCGGACTCGCCGGCCTATTCCACCGATGGGCGCCTGATCGCGCAACTGCATCAAGCCAGCGGCGCGACGTTCCGCTACGACAACTTCAACGGCAAGATCGGCGACAGCGACATCCACGGCAACCTGGCCTACGTCGCCAGCCAGCCGCGGCCCAAACTCAGCGGCACGCTGGTGTCCAACCAACTGCTGATGGCTGACCTTGCGCCCTTGATCGGTGCCGACTCCAACGCCAAGCAAAAAGCCCGTGGCGGGATGAGCAAGCAACCGGCGACCAAAGTGCTGCCGGTGGAAGCGTTCCGCACCGAGCGCTGGCGTGACATGGATGCCGACGTGGAATTCACCGGCAAACGCATCGTCCACAGCACCGACTTGCCCTTCACCGACCTCTATACGCACTTGGTGCTGACGGATGGCGAACTGAGCCTGCAACCCCTGCGGTTCGGCGTGGCCGGCGGCAAGCTCGATGCACAGATCCGCCTGAACGGTCGCATCACGCCGATGGAAGGCCGCGCCAAATTGACCGCGCGCAACTTCAAGCTCAAACAGTTGTTCCCGACCTTCGAGCCGATGAAAACCAGCTTTGGCGAACTCAACGGTGATGCTGATATTGCCGGGCGCGGCAACTCGGTGGCGGCGTTGCTGGGCTCGGCCAACGGTGACCTGAAGATGCTGATCAACGACGGCGCCATCAGCCGGGGCCTGATGGAAATCGTCGGGCTCAACGTAGGCAACTACGTCGTCGGGCGCCTGTTTGGCGACAAGGAAGTGAAGATCAACTGCGCGGCGGCCGACTTCGGCATCAAGACCGGGCTCGCGACCACGCGCTTGTTTGTGTTCGATACCGAGAACGCCATCGTCTATATCGATGGCACGGCGAATATGGCCTCGGAGCAGCTCGACCTGACCATCACCCCGGAATCGAAAGGCTTCCGCCTGTTCTCGCTGCGCTCACCGCTGTATGTGAACGGTCCGTTCATCAAACCGAATGCCGGCGTGAAAGCCATCCCCCTGGCACTGCGTGGCGCCGGCATGGTCGCGCTGGGCGTGATCGCCGGCCCGGCTGCCGGGTTGCTGGCACTGGTCGCGCCGAGCGGCGACGTGCCCAATCAGTGCGCGCCGTTGTTGCAGCAGATGAAGGAAGGCAAGGCGCCGAAGACCGTGAAAGGTTGATTCGGCACAGTCGTAAGAAAGGGCGCCTCTAGAGGGGCGCCTTTTTGATGGCGGAGCTGTAAGTGTGCTCCTGGTCTTGCGTAGTTCATTTCTGAAACAGCAAATCCGCCCCTGATTCCCCTTATACCTCCTGCGGCGCCTTCTTATAGTCGGCGGTCATAGTCACTTGGAGGTGGACGCGATGCAGGGACCCTACGTTTTTATCAATGATCGACCGCAGCTTTATCCACTGCTCAAACTAAGCCTGTCGCTCAGTCCTCATGCGCAAACGAAGTTCGACACCCTTAACCAACATATCCGCAACACCGTGGTATTACCTGGGCAACTGGTAATCATCGGGGACAGCCGAACAGCCTCTTGCACGGCTGAAGAAGCACGGCTGATGCTCTCCGCACGAAACGTGAAACATGACTTGATGGCGCACTCTGCCGCTGATCAGTCTTTGATTAAGAATTACGATCTGTTACAGACCATCATGGCCCATACCTCGATTGGCATCGGGGCTGCCAGCAGTGCCTGGAGTAAGCACCTTGCGGCAATCGAGAAGACCCTCATGGAAATCGACGATTTACATAAGCAGTACCTGAGGAAGGGCACCATGGGGGCAAGGGATGAGTTTCTGGTTAAGCGCAGAGCGCTGTTTGCAAAACTGGAGATTCAACTTTCTAGTATGGCACGTCTTGGCACGGGCTTGAAGAATGAAGGTTCGATCAAAAAAATGTTGGGCATTTCCACTAAAAGCTATTGGCATCACGGGGAAATTCGCAAATATGAAGAGGCCGTCAAGCGTATCGCCAAGGCTTCGCAGATGTTGAAGAAAGGCACTTATATTGGTATCGCGCTGGATGTCGGAGTGACTGCGCTGGAGATAACGGAGGCGTGCTCCATCGGGCGGGAGCGGGAATGTACGCGGGCGAAGTTTGTGGAGGGAGGGAAGCTGGTGTTAGGCGTCGGTGGCGCCGCTTACGGAGGGTACGCAGGCATGGGGTTCGGAGTTGCTGTATGTGCAGCGGTCTTTGCCGTACCTACTGCGGGAGCGAGTGCGCTAGGCTGCGCCATAGTTGGCGGGGCCGTTGGCGGCTTAGCCGTGGGCACTTTAGGTAGCCACACCGGTGAGCAAATAGGCTCCCTCCTTTACAAAGTTTCAGGGAGTGGGCAATGACGCCAGAGTCCATCGGTATAGTGTCTGGTGTGTTGATGCTGCTGAGTTTTCCATTAAATTTTTATGTCATTTATACAAGACTTGAAGAGGCCGAAGATTATCTAAAGTTCAGCACATTCGTAGTAACGTTCAAATATAGGTTTGGCGTCGGTCCGCTGGGTGGGAAGTTGAAACGTCTCTTCGCGATTGCCCTCGTCATCCTTATGCCGAGGATTTTTCAATGGCGATACCTCGTGCTCGTTGAGGATGTGAAACGTATTCCAAGAAGTCTCAAACTATGGATAGTCGTTCCCTACCTGCTCACACTGTCGTCCGTGGCGGGGATGGCCCTGTCATGGTTTCTGACGAACTGACGATCAAAAGGGGAAGCTGGCTAACCCGCTTCCCCTTTTTCGGCGCAGCCATTTACAGACTTTCGAGAATATCCGCCATGTCATCCGCATGCTCTTCTTCCTGAGCCAGGATTTCTTCGAACAGGCGGCGGGTGGTCGGGTCTTTGTCACCGATGTACTGGATGATTCCACGGTAGCTGTCGACCGCAATCCGCTCGGCGACGAGGTCTTCGTAGACCATTTCCTTCAAATTGTTGCCGGCCACATATTGCGCATGGGCGTTCTTCGACAGCAGGTCCGGGTTGAATTCCGGCTCGCCGCCCAACTGCACGATACGTTCGGCGAGTTTGTCGGCGTGTTCGGCTTCCTGGGTCGCATGTTCGAGGAATTCTGCAGCGGCGATCTGCGCCTTCACGCCGCTGGCCATGAAGTAGTGACGCTTGTAGCGCAGCACGCAGACCAGTTCGGTGGCCAGCGAGGCATTGAGCAGGCGAATAATCTCTTCGCGGTCGGCGTTGTAGCCTTCGGTCACGGCGCCGTTTTCGACGTTCTGGCGGGCGCGTTGGCGCAGGGTCGCAACGTCAGTCAGGTTTGCTGCAGTCATCTCAACCTCCTGGGGCTAATCCGGTTTTACGCCACGCTCTGTCGGCGTGATCGCTCCAAGTTGTGAGTCGTGGGCGGGGCAAAAAGTTTTATTGGATTTGCCGGCAGATGTCATCAGCCCGTCGCCGGATTGGGTTAGCCTGCGCTCATCCTTTCTTGATCAAGGACGTTCGCTTCATGTCGCAGTCGTTAGCCACGCGTTACCCCTTGGTGCTGGTGCCGGGCATGCTGGGGTTTGTGCGCTTGGGATTGTTTCCCTACTGGTACGGCATCGTCCCGGCGTTGCGGGCCGGTGGGGCGCAGGTGTTTGCGGTGCAGGTGGCGCCGCTCGATTCCAGCGAGGTGCGTGGCGAGCAGTTGCTCGCGCAGGTCGAGCGGATTCGCCGCGAAACCGGTGCCGACAAGGTCAACCTGATCGGCCACAGCCAGGGTTCGCTCACTGCGCGCTATGCCGCGGCCAAATGTCCGCAGTGGATCGCCTCGGTGACGTCGGTGGCCGGCCCCAATCACGGTTCGGAGCTGGCGGATTATTTCCACACCCATTACCCCCGGGGCAGCGTCAAAGGCCGGATGGTCAGCGCGCTGTTTCATCTGGTCGCCGCCGTCATGAGCCTGCTGGAGACCGGCTACCGAGGCCCGCGCTTCAAGGCCGACCTGCACGCCTCGCACCAGTCGCTGACCAGCGCCGGCGTGGCGGTGTTCAATCGTGAGTATCCCCAGGGATTGCCGCCGACATGGGGTGGGCAGGGCGCCGCAGAGGTCAATGGTGTGCGCTATTACTCGTGGTCCGGCACCTTGCAGCCGGGTAAGACCGATCGCGGGCGCAACCTGCTCGATGGCACGAATCGCAGTTGCCGCTTGTTTGCCCGCAGCTTCGTGCGCGAGAAAGGCCACTGCGATGGCATGGTCGGGCGCTACAGCTCACACCTGGGCACGGTGATCGGCGATGACTACGCCCTCGACCATTTCGATATCGTCAACCAGTCGCTGGGGCTGGTGGGCAAGGGCGCGGAGCCGATCCGCTTGTTCGTCGAACATGCGCAGAGGCTCAAGGCGGCTGGGGTGTAGCGGATGCACCGCGTTATCGTTCATCGCGGGCAAGCCCCTCCCACAGTTGACCGAGGCGCCAGGGCGAACGCGGTCCAATGTGGGAGGGGGCTTGCCCCCGATAGCGATAGCTCAGGCAACGCCCGGTTTACGCCCGACCGGCGTAGTCCAGCGCTCCGACAAAATCACCCCGCCCAACGTCAGCAGCCCGCCCACCAGGTGATACAGCGCCAACGCTTCCTTCAACACCAGCGCCGCGATCAGCGCGGTAATCAGCGGCAGCAGGTTGAAAAACAACGTGGTGCGGCTCGGCCCCAGGGTTTTCACCGAGTGCATCCAGGCCAATGGTGCGAGCATCGAGGCCAACAGGCAGGCGTACAGCACCAACGGAATATTCGCCCAGCCCAACCCGGCTTTTGCCGAGTACAGAAACAGCGGAAACAGCACCACCACGGCCACCAGCACCTGCAGATACAGCAACACCGACGGCGGCAGGCGCAGCTGCCATTTTTTCAGCAAGGTGCTGTAGACCGCGTAAGCCAGGGTGGCGACCAGCATCATCGCGTCGCCCAGGTTGACCCCGTGTTGCAGCAGCGTGCCCAGGCTGCCGGACGACACCACCACCGCCACGCCAGCGAACGACAGCACCGCGCCGCTCAGCGCGCCGAAGGTCAGGCGTTGGCCGAGGCTGATGATCGCCGCCGTCAACGCCATCAATGGCATCAGCGACAGGATGATGCCCATGTTGGTGGCGCTGGTCAGCGACGCGGCGTAATAGGCCAGGCTTTGATACACCGCCATGCCCAGCACGCCGAGGATAAAAATCTTGCCCAGGTTAGGGCGGATGATCGACCACTGGGCAATCACCGGCTTGAGCATGAACGGGGTAAACAGCAGCGCCGCGAGCAACCAGCGGTAGAAGCCGATTTCAGCGGGGAAGATCGAACCCACGGCCAGTTTGTTGACCACGGTGTTGCCGGCCCAGATGAAAATGGCCAGCAGGGGATATGCGTATTGCATTGAAAACAACCCACGGTGTTGGTGAGACGGGAGTATGGCGCAGTACCGCCGGGCGAACATCCGTAGTCGGTGAAGATGTTACAAGGTTTGGCTACACTCCTCGGTAGGCCGCGCCCTCCGGCGCGGTAACAGGGAGAAAACTCCATGAAGATGCTGCGAATTCCGTTGTTGATGATGGGCCTGCTGCTGTGTTCCCAAGGCTTTGCCGCTACCGCCCAGCAAAATAAAATGACCACCTGCAATGCCGAGGCCACCACCAAGACGCTCAAAGGCGACGAGCGCAAAGCGTTCATGAAAACCTGCCTGTCGGCGCCCGCCGCCAATGATGCGAAGACGCTGACCCCGCAGCAGCAGAAGATGAAAGATTGCAATGCCTCGGCGAAAACCAAGGCGCTGACCGGCGATGCGCGCAAGACGTTCATGAGCACCTGTCTCAAAGGCTGATCGCGCGTTCGCGCTCGCTGAAGATCAAATGTGGGCGGCTGGCTGGGCCCCCCGGTCCACCTGAAGGGCCAGCCCGCTCCCACGCTTGATCGCATTGACTACCGATCCACTCGCTTGATTCCCCCAAGGCTGGCAGACTGCCCATCCTTTAACGCCGTTCGTTTTGAGGCTGTATGCCAACGTTTTCTCAGCGTCACGTGTTATTGCTGGCCAGTTACATCATCATTTTCGGCGGGTTACTGCTGGTTCTGCCGTTGAAGTTGCTGCCCAGCCTGCTGGCCGGGCTGTTGGTATTTGAACTGGTCAACATGCTTACCCCTCAACTGCAACGGCTGATCGAAGGTCGGCGTGCGCGCTGGCTGGCCGTGGCCTTGCTCGGCACCCTGATCGTCAGCGTATTGACCCTGATCTTTGCCGGCGCCATCAGCTTCCTGCTCCACGAAGCGGAAAACCCCGGGGCCTCCCTCGACAAATTCATGGGCGTGGTCGACCGCGCGCGCGGCCAGCTGCCGCCGTTCCTCGACGCTTACCTGCCCGCCAGCGCCGCTGAATTCCGGGTGGCCATCGGCGACTGGACCAGCAAACACCTCAGCGATCTGCAATTGGTGGGCAAAGATGCCGCCCACATGTTCGTCACCCTGCTGATCGGCATGGTGCTCGGCGCGATCATGGCGCTGCAGCGCATCCCCGACCTGACCAAGCGCAAACCCCTGGCTGCCGTGCTGTTCGATCGTCTGCACCTGTTGGTCCAGGCGTTTCGCAACATCGTCTTCGCACAAATCAAGATCGCCGCCCTCAACACCGTGTTTACCGCCGTGTTCCTCGCCGTGGTGCTGCCGCTGTGCGGGATTCACCTGCCGCTGACCAAGACCCTGATCGTGCTGACCTTCCTGCTCGGCCTGCTGCCGGTGATCGGCAACCTGATGTCCAACACCCTGATCACCATCGTCGCGCTGTCGCTGTCGATCTGGGTCGCGGTGGCGGCGCTGGGGTATTTGATCGTGATCCACAAGGTCGAGTACTTCCTCAACGCGCGCATCGTCGGCGGGCAGATCAGTGCCAAATCGTGGGAATTGTTGTTGGCGATGCTGGTATTCGAAGCCGCGTTCGGCCTGCCGGGCGTGGTGGCGGGGCCGATTTACTATGCGTACCTGAAGAGTGAGCTGAAGCTCGGCGGGATGGTCTGAGGAGGGAGCACACTGCTCTGCTGTAGGAGCGAGCTTGCTCGCGAAAAACCCAAGAGCACCGCGCGCCGTCAGACAGCCCGCGTTATCGTTGGCGTCCTTCGCGAGCGAGCTCGCTCCTACAGGGGGGCGGTGCGACGGTATCAGCTGCCGTAACGCTTGCTGGCCTCGATCGCCAACCCGCTGCCGATACTGCCGAAGATATTCCCTTCCACATGCCGCGCATTCGGCAGCATCGCCGAGATGCTGTGGCGCAGCGCCGGAATGCCGCTGGAACCGCCGGTAAAGAACACCGTGTCCACCTGCGCCACATCCACCGACGCGTCGCTGAGCAATTGGGTGACGCTGTTGCGCACGCGCTCCAGCAGCCCGTCGATGGCCGATTCGAACAACGTGCGGCTCAGGTCTACGCTCAAGCCCGGCTCAACCCGGTCGAGCAGTACATGGCGGCTGTCTTCGTGGGTCAGCTGGATCTTGGTTTCTTCGACTTCCATCGCCAACCAGTGCCCGGCCCGCTGTTCGATCAGCTTGAACAGGCGGTCGATGCCGCCGGTGTCTTCGATGTCATAGCGCATGCTGCCCAGGGCCAACTGGGATTTTTGCGAGTACACCGAGTTGATGGTGTGCCAGGTGGCCAGGTTCATGTGATGGCTGGTGGGCATGTACGCGCCGCTTTTCATGCGGCTGCCGTAGCCGAACAGCGGCATCATGCCGGCCAGCGAGAGTTGTTTGTCGAAGTCGGTACCGCCGATGTGTACGCCGCCGGTGGCGAGGATGTCGTCGTGGCGGTTGTCGTTGTGGCGACGGTCCGGCGACAGGCGCACCAGCGAGAAGTCCGAGGTACCGCCGCCGATGTCGACAATCAGCACCAGCTCTTCTTTTTCGATGGTGGACTCGTAGTCGAAGGCCGCGGCGATCGGTTCGTACTGGAACGAGATGTCCTTGAAGCCGATCTTGCGCGCCACGTCGACCAAGGTGTTCTCGGCTTCCTGGTCGGCCATCGGGTCGTCATCGACGAAAAACACCGGGCGGCCCAGTACCACTTCTTCGAACTCGCGACCGGCGGTGGTTTCGGCGCGGCTCTTGAGTTGGCCGATAAACAGCGCGAGCAAGTCGGTGAACGGCATCGCGGTGCCCAGCACGCTGGTGTCGTGCTTGATCAGCTTGGAACCCAGCAGGCTCTTGAGCGAGCGCATCAGCCGGCCTTCGTAGTTCTCCAGGTATTCGTGCAGCGCCAGGCGACCGTAGACCGGGCGGCGCTCCTCGAAGTTGAAGAACACCACCGACGGCAAGGTGATTTTGTCGTCCTCCAGCGCGATAAGCGTTTCCATGCCGGGGCGAATCCAGCCGACGGTGGAGTTGGACGTGCCGAAGTCGATGCCGCAGGCACGGGCTGGGGATGGGTTTTTCATGTCTATCGGGTTCCGGTTGAAAAACGGCCGCGCAGTGTATGCCACCCGCGTGCAGATGCGTAGGCCGACGATCTGTTAAATAGCCGGCGGCGCGCCTTGAAAGAGCGGGGTTTGCCCCCAACTTGTCCAGCATACGGTCGGCGGCTGCAAGGTTATTCGTGCGGTGCCGATAAACTACTTAGACGCATCCATCGGCTTGGGATTGAGTTCAGTCAATCCAAACGCTGCAAACCGGCGCATGCTGTGCCCTTGGCTGTGCGATATCGATGACGGAGGGTGACCCCCCAGATGGACTTTAAAGACTATTACAAGATCCTTGGCGTGGAGCCGACAGCGGACGACAAGGCAATCAAGGCCGCCTATCGCAAGCTGGCGCGCAAATATCACCCGGACGTGAGCAAGGAAAAAGACGCCGAAGCCAAGTTCAAGGACGCGTCCGAAGCCTATGAAGCGCTGAAAAGTGCCGACAAGCGTGCCGAGTACGACGAGCTGCGCAAATACGGCCAGCACGGCCAGCCGTTCCAGGGCCCACCGGGCTGGCAGAGCCGTGGCGGCTATGGCGGCGGCCAGGACACGGGCGACTTCTCGGACTTCTTCAGTTCGATCTTCGGCGGGCGCGGCGATGCGTTCGGTGGCGGTCAGCGCCGCAGTACCGGACGCAAGGGCCAGGACGTGGAGATGCAACTGTCGGTGTTTCTTGAGGAGACGCTGTCGACCGAGTCCAAGCAGATCAGCTTCCAGGTGCCGCAATACGACGCCTCGGGCCGGCATGTCAGCAACACCACCAAGAGCCTGAACGTGAAGATCCCTGCCGGGGTGACCGACGGCGAGCGCATCCGCCTCAAGGGCCAGGGCGCGCCGGGCGTTGGCGGCGGGGCCAATGGTGATCTGTACCTGATCGTCAAGTTTGCGCCGCACCCCAAGTTCGAGGTCGAAGGCGAAAACCTGGTGATCACCGTACCGGTGGCACCGTGGGAGCTGGCGTTGGGCACCGAAGTCGCGGTGCCGACCCTGACCGGCAAGATCAACCTCAAGGTCCCGGCCGGCAGCCAGAACGGCCAGCGCATGCGCGCCAAGGGCCATGGCCTGCTGAACAAGAGTGGCCAGCGCGGTTACCTGTTCATCCAGCTCAAAGTGGTGATGCCCAAAGAAGCCACCGCGGAGGTGCTCGGGTTGTGGAAGGCGCTGGCCGACAGCGCCGCCTTCGATCCGCGCAAAGGCTGGAACGCCTGACCCACCCGGGCGACTGTCTTGCAGAGTTCGGCCCAGGCCCGTGGGGGCCATGAATAAGCTGCTCATTTTCACAATGAGGCGCTATTCATGGCCCACGCTCAAGCCCCGCTCCCTCCGGGCGATGGGGCGCCGCGCCAGCGTGGCGTAGGGCGCGTCAGAACAGAAAGTAGCGCTGCGCCATCGGCAGCACATCCGCCGGCTCACACCACAGCAACACGCCGTCGGCCTTGACCTGATAGGTCTGCGGGTCCACCTCGATGTGCGGCAGGTAGTCGTTGTGGATCAGGTCGGTTTTCTGCACGTCGCGGCAGCCTTTGACCACCGCAATCTGCTTCTTCAGGCCCAAGGCTTGCGGCAAGCCGGCGTCCGCGGCGGCCTGGCTGATAAAGGTCAGGCTGGTGGCGTGCAGGGCGCTGCCGAAGCTGGCGAACATCGGCCGGTAGTGGACCGGCTGCGGCGTGGGAATCGAGGCGTTGGCATCGCCCATCAGGCTTGAGGCAATCGCGCCGCCCTTGAGGATCAGCGTCGGCTTGATGCCGAAGAACGCCGGCCGCCACAGCACCAGATCAGCCCATTTGCCGACTTCGATGGAGCCGACGATATGGCTGATGCCGTGGGTGATCGCCGGGTTGATGGTGTACTTGGCGATGTAGCGCTTGGCCCGGAAGTTGTCGTTGCCGGGGCCGTCGCCGGGCAGGGCGCCGCGTTGTTTTTTCATCTTGTCGGCGGTTTGCCAGGTGCGCGTGATCACTTCGCCGACGCGGCCCATGGCCTGGCTGTCGGAGCTGATCATCGAGAACGCGCCGAGGTCGTGCAGGATGTCTTCGGCGGCGATGGTCTCGCGGCGGATGCGGCTTTCGGCGAAGGCCACGTCTTCGGCGATGCTCGGGTCGAGGTGATGGCAGACCATCAACATGTCCAGGTGCTCGTCGATGGTGTTGCGCGTGAACGGCCGGGTCGGGTTGGTCGAGCTGGGCAGCACGTTGGGGAAGCCGCAGGCCTTGATGATGTCCGGTGCGTGGCCGCCGCCAGCGCCTTCGGTGTGGTAGGTGTGGATGGTGCGGCCCTTGAGCGCGGCCAGCGTTGTTTCGACGAAGCCGGACTCGTTGAGGGTGTCGCTGTGAATCGCCACCTGCACATCGTACTGGTCGGCGACGCTCAGGCAGTTGTCGATGCTCGCGGGCGTGGTGCCCCAGTCTTCATGCAGCTTCAAACCGATGGCGCCGGCCTTGACCTGTTCGATCAACGGCTCCGGCAGGCTGGCGTTGCCCTTGCCGGTGAAACCGATGTTCATCGGGAACGAGTCGCTGGCCTGCAGCATGCGCGCCAGGTGCCACGGGCCGGAGGTGCAGGTGGTCGCGTTGGTGCCGGTGGCCGGGCCGGTGCCGCCGCCGATCAGGGTGGTGACGCCGCTGGTCAGCGCTTCTTCGATCTGCTGCGGGCAGATGAAATGCACGTGGCTGTCGATGCCGCCGGCGGTGAGGATCATGCCTTCACCGGCGATCACTTCGGTGCTGGCGCCGATGGCCATGGTCACGCCGGGCTGGATATCCGGGTTGCCGGCCTTGCCGATGGCGTGGATGCGACCGTTCTTGAGGCCGACGTCGGCCTTGACGATGCCCCAGTGGTCGATGATCAGCGCGTTGGTGATCAACGTGTCGACCACTTCATGGGCGAGCAATTGGCTCTGGCCCTGGCCATCGCGGATGACCTTGCCGCCGCCGAATTTGACCTCTTCGCCATAGACGGTGAAGTCCTGCTCCACTTCGACGAACAACTCGGTGTCGGCCAGGCGGACCTTGTCGCCGACGGTGGGGCCGTACATGTCGGCGTAGGCTTGGCGGCTGATTTTCATGTGTGGTTGCCCTGAAAAATTTATGTTGAATGTGAGTCAGCTATCGGGGGCAAGCCCCCTCCCACATGGGAATGCGTTCCAACTGTGGGAGGGGGCTTGCCCCCGATGAGGCCCTAAAGGTCGCCCATAATCCGCCCGGCAAACCCAAACACCCGCCGCCCACCGCCGAAGTCGACCAACTCGACCTCGCGACTCTGCCCCGGCTCAAACCGCACCGCGGTGCCCGCCGGGATATTCAGGCGCATGCCGCGGCTCAATGCACGGTCGAAGGTCAGCGCGTCATTGGTCTCGAAAAAGTGATAGTGCGAGCCCACCTGGATCGGCCGGTCGCCGCTGTTGGCCACGCTCAGGCTGACGGTACGGCGGCCGACGTTGAGTTCGATGTCGCCAGGCTGGATCTGAAATTCACCAGGAATCATGCAGGTTGCCCCAGGGTCTTGTAGTAGATGGCGGTCGGGCTGTAGCGCCCGTCCGGGCTTTGGCAGTAATCGGGCAGTTCACCGACCTTGGTGTAGCGCAGCGCCTGGTAGAAGGCTTCGGCCTCGGAGCCGGCTTCGGTGTCCAGGTACAGCAGGCCGCGCTTGTGTTGGCGCGCGGCGAGTTCCAGGGCGTGCATCAACTGGTGGCCCAGGCCGTGGCGGCGGGCGCTGCTGTGGACCAGTAGTTTTTGCACTTCGGCGCGGTTCAGACCGTTGGCTTTCTGGCACAGCGCCAGTTGCACGCTGGCGATCACCCGCTCGTCGCGCACCACCACCCACAGCAACAGGCTGGCGTCTTCGATGCTCGCTTGCACACCGTGCAAATACGCGCGCGCCTGGGCCTCATCGAAGTCGGCCATGAAGCCGATCGACGCGCCGTGCCTGACCGCGTCCAGCAACAGCTCGATCAAGCCCTGGCGATAGTGGGCAAAACTTTCAGCATTGACTCGACGCAGTTGCGCGGCGTTCATCGATCTCACTCCTGGGGCGGTTCGGCGCCCGGATTCAAGGTCAGTTGCATAAAGGTCAGGTCGAGCCAGCGGCCGAATTTGATGCCCACTTGCGGCATCTGCCCGGTGGTGCTGAAACCCAGGCGTTCGTGCAGGCGGAGCGAGGCCTGGTTGCCGCTTTCAATGGCGGCGACCATCACATGTTTGCCGCCGGTGCGCGCGCGTTCGATCAGGGCTTGCATCAGGCGCGGGCCGAGGCCTTTGCCGCGCTGGTCGTTGCGCACGTAGACCGAGTGCTCGACGCTGTAGCGATAGCCTTCGAAGGGGCGCCAGTCGCCGAACGAGGCGTAGCCCGTCACTTCGTCGTTGTCGACGGCGACCAGAATCGGGTAGCGCTGCGCCTGGCGCGCAGTGAACCAGGCCTGGCGGTTCGCCAGGTCCACCAGTTGCTCGTTCCAGATCGCCGTGGTGTTCAGCACCGCATCGTTGTAGATGTCGCGGATCGCTGGCAGGTCTTGCTCGGTTGCATCACGAATCATGGCTGGGCCTCACGCGATGGGTTGGTGGACGGTCACCAGTTTGGTGCCATCGGGGAAGGTGGCTTCCACCTGGATATCCGGGATCATCTCCGGGATGCCTTCCATCACCTGCTCGCGGCTGAGCAGGGTGGTGCCAAAGTGCATCAGGTCGGCCACGGTACGGCCGTCGCGGGCGCCTTCCATCAGCGCGGCGGAGATGTACGCGATGGTTTCCGGGTAGTTGAGCTTCACACCGCGCGCCAGGCGCCGTTCGGCGACGAGGCCGGCGGTGAAGATCAGCAGTTTGTCTTTTTCCCGTGGGGTCAGGTCCATGGTTCAAGGTCCTTCATAAAATGCATTCTTAAATACAATGGAGATCAAGTGTGGGAGGGGCTTGCCCCCGATAGCAGAGTGTCAGGCAATGCATCTGTAACTGACCCACCGCCATCGGGGGCAAGCCCCCTCCCACATGTTGATCTTCATGTGCTCCAGATTCGCGGTGCCACGGCCTCTCGGCCCAGCACCGCTGGGCGCAACAGCCGCCATAAATCAATCAACCAACCCCGCGCCAGCAGCGCCTCGTTGGCCAGGCAGCGGGCGACCAGCAAGCCGGGCAGTTGGGTCAGGTCGCCGCGCACCGCGTGGGGCAGCGAGCGGCAGTGTTCGAGTAATTCAGGCTCGATATCACCGGTCAGCAACAGGGTGGCGAATACCGGTTGTTCGTCCAGGCCGATCGGTGAGTCGAGCAAGCCATCGTCGCCCACAATGCGCTGGCGTTCGTGCCAGAGCAACTGGCCGTCGCGGCGGATATCCAGGTGCGATTGAAAGTGCCCGAGGTCGAAGCGCTCGCCGCTGGCCGGGCGGCCGAGGGCGACCACGTCCCAGTACAACAGCCGCGCATCGCCGTGCAGCGCGATGCGTGTGCTGAGTTCGGCCTGGGCGGCGCTGAACACGATGGTTTCCTGAGGCAGCCATTCCAGGGTGGCGCCGGCCTCGACGCTCAGCTCCAGTTGCTGAAACGCCGGGCCGCTGGCGCGGTACCACTTGGCCGCGCCAGGGCTGGTCAATTGCGCCCAGGCGCCCGCGGCGACGTGGGCGCGGATGTCCAGGCGGTCGCCGCCGGCAATGCCACCGGGCGGATGCACGATGATGTGCTGGCACACCTCGGGGCCTTCGGCGTACAGGTGTTTCTGCACGCGCAGCGGGCCGAGGTGGCGGCGCATCACCGGGCGCGTGGTGGCGCCGAAACGCGCGTAGCCGAGCTCCAGCTCGGCGTGCCAGCTGGGGGTGAACAGGGCAGTGGAAACGGGCAGGTTCATGGCGTGTGCTTATCGTTAGGACGCTACAGATTAGATGGTTACGAGACCGCGCACACCGTCGCGTTCCATATTTTCGCCACGGCCTTGCTGGACGATTTCCCCGCGTGACATCACCAGGTATTGGTCGGCCAGTTCGGCGGCAAAGTCGTAGAACTGCTCCACCAACAGGATCGCCATGTCGCCACGGGCCGCGAGCTTCTTGATCACCGCCGCGATCTCCTTGATCACCGACGGCTGGATGCCTTCGGTCGGCTCATCGAGAATCAACAGGCGCGGCCGGCTGGCCAGGGCGCGGCCGATCGCCAGTTGTTGTTGCTGGCCGCCGGACAAATCGCCCCCGCGGCGGTGCTTCATTTGCAGCAGCACCGGGAACAGTTCGTAGATAAACCCCGGCACTTCCCTGGCCTCGGCACCGGGAAAGCGCGACAGGCCCATCAGCAGGTTTTCTTCCACGGTCAGCCGCCCGAAAATCTCGCGGCCCTGGGGCACGTAGGCGATCCCGGCGTGAACGCGCTGGTGTGGCTTGAAACCGGTGATGGCCTTGCCTTCCCAGTTCACCGCGCCCTCTTTGGCGGGCAGCAGGCCCATCAGGCACTTGAGCAAGGTGGTCTTGCCCACGCCGTTACGGCCGAGCAGGCAGGTGACTTCGCCGACCTGCACCTCGAATGAAAGCCCGCGCAGGATGTGGCTACCGCCATAGTATTGGTGCAACTTGTCGACTTGCAGCATTCTCAAAACCTCCTCAATTCCCTGTAGGAGCGAGCTTGCTCGCGAAAAACCTGAGGGCGCCGCGTGCATTCAGGCTGCCCGCGTTATCGTTAACGATTTTCGCGAGCAAGCTCGCTCCTACAAAAAAGCGAACTCAGCGCCCGAGGTATACCTCGATCACGCGCTCGTTTTCCTGCACCTGTTCCAGCGACCCTTCAGCCAGCACGCTGCCCTGGTGCAACACGGTCACATGGTCGGCAATCGAACCGACAAACCCCATGTCGTGCTCCACCACCATCAGCGAGTGCTTGCCCGCCAGGCGCTTGAACAGTTCGGCGGTGAATTCGGTTTCGGCGTCGGTCATGCCCGCCACCGGTTCGTCGAGCAGCAACAGTTGCGGGTCTTGCATCAGCAGCATGCCGATTTCCAGGAACTGTTTCTGGCCGTGGGACAGCAGGCCGGCCGGGCGATGCACCGAGGCGGTGAGTCGGATGGTGTCGAGCACTTCATCGATGCGGTCCTTCTGTTCCCCGCTCAGGCGTGCGCGCAGGCTGGCCCACACCGACTTGTCGGTCTTCTGCGCCAGCTCCAGGTTTTCGAACACGCTCAAGGCTTCGAACACCGTGGGTTTCTGGAACTTGCGGCCGATGCCGGCCTGGGCGATCTGCACTTCGCTCATCGCGGTCAGGTCGAGGGTTTCGCCAAACCAGGCGTTGCCGTGGCTGGGCCGGGTCTTGCCGGTGATCACGTCCATCAGCGTGGTTTTGCCGGCGCCGTTGGGGCCGATGATGCAGCGCAGTTCGCCGACGCCGATGTAGAGGTTCAAGGCGTTGAGTGCCTTGAAACCGTCGAAGCTGACGCTGATGTCTTCCAGGGTCAGGATCGTGCCGTGGCGCGTATCGAGGCCCGTGCCGGCGGCCTGGCCGATGCCGATCGCATCGCGGCCGTTGCCGGCGTCGAGAATAGGTTCGAGCATAAATTCCGCCGTCGCAGTCACTCTCATTGTTCACCCCGTTTCTTCAACAGGCCGATCACACCCTTGGGCAAATACAGGGTGACGATGATGAACAACGCCCCCAGGAAGAACAGCCAGTACTCCGGGAACGCCACGGTGAACCAGCTCTTCATGCCGTTGACCACCCCGGCGCCGAGCAGCGGCCCGATCAAGGTGCCGCGCCCACCCAGGGCCACCCACACGGCGGCTTCGATGGAATTGGTCGGTGACATTTCGCTGGGGTTGATGATGCCCACCTGCGGCACGTACAACGCCCCCGCCAGGCCGCACAGCACCGCGCTCAACACCCACACGAACAGCTTGAAACCACGCGGGTCGTAGCCGCAGAACATCAGGCGGTTCTCGGCATCGCGCAAGGCGGTCAACACCCGGCCGAACTTGCTGCGGGCCAGGCGCCAGCCGATGTACAGGCTGCTCACCAGCAACAGCACGGTGGCGGCAAACAACACCGCGCGCGTGCCCGGTTCGGTGATGCCGAAGCCGAGGATGCTGCGGAAGTTGGTGAAGCCGTTATTGCCGCCGAAGCCGGTCTCGTTGCGAAAGAACAACAGCATCCCGGCGAAGGTCAGCGCCTGGGTCATGATCGAGAAATACACGCCCTTGATCCGCGAGCGGAAGGCGAAGAAGCCGAACACCAGCGCCAGCAACCCCGGCGCCAGCACCACCAGGCACAGCGCCCAGAGGAAGTGCTCGGTGCCGACCCAGTACCAGGGCAATTCGGTCCACGACAAAAAGGTCATGAACGCCGGCAACTCGTCGCCGGAGGCCTGGCGCATCAGGTACATGCCCATGGCATAACCGCCGAGGGCGAAGAACAGGCCGTGGCCGAGGGACAGCATCCCGGCGTAACCCCACACCAGGTCGAGCGCGAGGGCGACGATGGCGTAGCAGAGGATCTTGCCCACCAGCGTCAGGGTGTAGGCCGAGACATGCAGCGCGTTGTCCGCTGGCAGCAGCGACAGCAACGGCAGCGCCAGCAGCACGCCGAGGATCAGCGCGCCGACGGCAATCGTCAGCTTGGGGCCGGCCTTTTGCGTGGCCGTGAGCATCAATGGCTGGTTCATCAGTCGATCACCCGTCCTTTCAGTGCGAAGAGGCCTTGCGGGCGTTTCTGGATAAACAGAATGATCAGCGCAAGGATCAGGATCTTGCCGAGCACGGCGCCGATCTGTGGTTCGAGGATCTTGTTGGCGATCCCCAGGCCGAACGCGGCCATCACGCTACCGGCCAATTGGCCGACACCGCCGAGCACCACGACCAGGAAGGAATCGATGATGTAGCTCTGGCCCAGGTCCGGGCCGACGTTGCCGATCTGGCTCAGCGCCACACCGCCCAGCCCGGCGATGCCGGAGCCCAGGCCAAAGGCGAGCATGTCCACGCGCCCGGTGGGCACGCCGCAGCAGGCGGCCATGTTGCGGTTCTGGGTGACGGCGCGCACGTTGAGGCCCAGGCGCGTCTTGTTGAGCAGCAGCCACGTCAGCACCACCACGCACAGGGCGAAGGCGATGATCACGATGCGGTTGTACGGCAACACCAGGTTGGGCAGCACTTGAATGCCGCCGGACAGCCAGGCGGGGTTGGCCACTTCGACGTTCTGCGCGCCGAACACCAGGCGCACCAGTTGGATCAGCATCAGGCTGATGCCCCAGGTGGCGAGCAGGGTTTCCAGGGGGCGGCCGTACAGGTGACGAATCACCGTGCGCTCCAGGGCCATGCCGATGGCGGCGGTGACGAAAAACGCCACCGGCAGTGCGATCAGCGGGTAGAACTCGATGGCGTGCGGCACGTAGCGCTGCATCAGCAACTGCACCACATAGGTGGAATAAGCGCCGAGCATCAGCATCTCGCCGTGGGCCATGTTGATCACGCCCAGCAGGCCGAACGTGATCGCCAGGCCCAGGGCCGCGAGCAGCAGGATCGAGCCCAGGGACATGCCGCTGAAGGCCTGGCCGAGCAGTTCGCCCAGCATCAGTTTGCGCTTGACCTGGGCCAGGCTGGTCTCGGCGGCGGTATGCACGGCGGCGTCGGTTTCCACGCCGGGGGCGAGCAGGGTTTCCAGGCGTGTGCGCGCCAGCGGGTCGCCGGTGCTGCCGAGCAGACGCACGGCGGCCAAACGCACCAGCGGGTCGCTGTCCACCAGTTGCAGGTTGGCCAGGGCCAGGCTGAGGGCGCTGTGTACCTCCTCGACGGTTTCGGCGGCGACACGCTGGTCGAGGAACTTGAGCTGCGCCGGTTGTGCGGTTTTTTGCAGGGTCTGCGCGGCGGCCAGGCGTACCTTGGGGTCGGCGGCGAGCAGTTGCAGGCTGGCCTGTACGTTGTCGATCAGACCGCGCAGGCGGTTGTTCAGGCGCACGGTCTTGGTTTCACCGTTGACCGTCAGTTGGCCTTGTTGCAGCGCGTCCACCAGCTCGATGCGCGCCGGGTCGGGCTGGGCGGCCCAGTCCTGCAGCAGTTTGGCTTGTTGCGTCGGGTTGGCGGCGAGGAAGTCTTCGGCGTCGCCGGCGTGTGCGGCAACAGGCAGCAACAGTAGGGCCGTGAGGATCAAGCGGTAGACGGCAGTGGGCATAACAAAATGTCCTGATCGTGCGCGCATCGGCTTTATGTGGGAGGGAGCTTGCTCCCGATAGCGGTGGGTCAGGCAATGCATGTGCTGACTGATCCACCGCTATCGGGGCAAGCCCCCTCCCACAGGGGGCCGTGGCGGGGCTTAGTTACTTTTCACGGCGTAATCAGGTTTTTTGTCATTGCCAGGAATGTACGGGCTCCATGGCTGGGCGCGGATCGGTTCCTGGGTCTGCCAGACCACCGAGAACTGCCCGTCGGCCTGGATCTCACCGATCATCACCGGCTTGTGCAGGTGGTGGTTGGTCTTGTCCATGGTCAGGGTGAAGCCCGACGGCGCGGCGAAGGTCTGGCCGGCGAGGGCTTCACGCACTTTGTCGACGTCGGTGGACTTGGCCTTCTCCGCCGCCTGCGCCCACATATGAATGCCCACGTAGGTGGCTTCCATCGGGTCGTTGGTCACGGCTTTGTCCGCGCCCGGCAGGTTGTGTTTCTTGGCGTAGGCTTTCCAGTCGGCGACGAATTTGGTGTTCACCGGGTTCTCTACCGACTGGAAGTAGTTCCAGGCGGCGAGGTTGCCCACCAGCGGCTTGGTGTCGATGCCGCGCAGTTCTTCTTCGCCCACCGAGAACGCCACCACCGGCACGTCGGTGGCTTTGAGGCCCTGGTTGGCCAGCTCTTTATAGAACGGCACGTTGGAGTCGCCGTTCACGGTGGAGATCACCGCGGTCTTGCCGCCCGCCGAGAATTTCTTGATGTTGGCGACGATGGTCTGGTAATCGGCGTGGCCAAACGGGGTGTAGACCTCTTCGATGTCTTTATCCGCGACGCCTTTGGAATGCAGGAACGCGCGCAGGATCTTGTTGGTGGTGCGCGGGTACACGTAGTCGGTGCCCAGCAGGAAGAAGCGCTTGGCGCTGCCGCCTTCTTCGCTCATCAGGTATTCCACCGCCGGGATCGCCTGCTGGTTCGGCGCTGCACCGGTATAGAACACGTTCGGCGACATCTCTTCGCCTTCGTATTGCACCGGGTAGAACAGCAGGCCGTTGAGTTCTTCGAACACCGGCAATACCGATTTGCGCGACACCGAGGTCCAGCAGCCGAATACCACGGCGACCTTGTCCTGGGTCAGCAACTGCCGGCTCTTTTCCGCGAACAGCGGCCAGTTCGACGCCGGGTCTACCACCACCGGTTCCAGCATCTTGCCGTTCACACCGCCCTTGGCGTTGATCTCGTCGATGGTCATCAACGCCATGTCTTTGAGCGAGGTTTCGGAGATGGCCATGGTGCCGGACAACGAATGCAGGATGCCGACCTTGATGGTCTCGGCGGCCTGCACAGTCCAGGTCATGCCCATGGCGACAATCGATGCCGATAGGGTGAAAGCCTTGAGCAAACTACGACGCTTCATGGTGCGATCTCCGGGGATTTGATTTTTTTAGTGGCAGAGTTGGAAGCTGAAGAGTGCATAGCAAGGCCTGTGCCTAAGGCCCGAAACCTCCACTTAAATCGTCACGCAGGGTGTCGCGGGCAAGCCCGGTGCACCGCTTTGGCTCGCGGTCGCAGGGTCGTGCAGGCGGGAGCCCCGAAAGAGGGCATGAATATGCGGTGCCACGCTGCTGTCCGGGTCTTCCGGGATTCGCGCTTTGCATTCAATACACGGGAGAGCCGCCACATCGATACGCGCTTTGACAAGCTCGCGAAATGCGATGCAGTAATGGCCTCACTGGCGTGTGCGATTGGGTGTTTGTGACAGTACTTTTCGTACAGGGCCTAAATAAGTCATACCTATCTACCGTCTCTGAACGAGCGGTGTACTCCATCTTTGAAGGGGTGCGTCACGGCGATTATTTGCCAGGACGCACGCTTTCTTCGATGAGGTGAAACATGAATGACTTTACGGAACTGCCGCAACAAACCCCTGGACATATACCGGTCCTTCCGGCGCTCAGCCCGTTGTTTATGTCGGCCGACGATGCCGCCCGTTGGGCTTATGAGCGGATCGACTACTCGGTGGCCGACAAGGAATACGGGGGTGCCATTCTTAAACAAGGCAACCGCTACTTCGCCACGACGCCAATTGCTGACCAGCAGTTGACCTTCGATCATCGGATCTTGCTGGCCACGGATGCCGACGACAACTTCATCGCGCCCAACGGCTACAGTTGCGAGGCGCTTTACCATTCTCACCCGCCGAACCTGGAGCAGGTGAAAGCGAGAAACCCCGGGATTAGCGATGATCATGCTTCGATGATGATCAGTTTTTTTTCGCCTGCGGACCTGAGTTTTATCATTGAGCATCGCAGCTCGGTCCGCGCTCATTATTTGTGCGGCCCCGAGGGCTCGCTGCTTAAGTACACAACCTCGGGTTCGGCGGCGGAGGTCCTGCTGAGAAAGCGCCTTCTCGGCGAGGAGCCGTTCCCGGCTTCTGCGGATCGGGAGTCATTGATCTGGATGACCGCCGATGCCGGCGACCTGCGGGTAGTGGTGCCCAACCGCCAATGGGGAGGCGTGCGTGGGCAGATGAAGCGGGGTTGGAGAGTCAATGCCGCCGTGACGCAAGTGACCCAGGAGCAGCCATTTTTCACCCAGGTATTCGCACAGCCTGAATTGGCCGTGATGGCGGCCCTAGCCCTGTCGGCGTCGGCGGCTGGCGAGTATGCCTTCGGCTTTGTACTGAAACACACCCAAAGCGAAAGTTACATCGCGACCTACCCCGAGCTCGCGCCCAGGGCATTGTTCTCGGCCATCGGGCTCTTCCCCGAGCAAGCCTCCGGCAAACTGAAGCTGCCCTCCAACTTTCGGCTCGAAGCCCTCTACTACCGCTCTAAAGCCGCGCCAACGGACATCCCCGAAAACGAGTCCTGGTTGTATGCCACATTCCCGACCCCTGCGGAGCTGGTGGCGGCCATCGTGCAGTCAGAAGCGACCCGGGACATACAGAACAAAAGCCGAGGTTTGCGCCTTTACATCGAAACCTCGGATGACGCACTGCTTGAACTCAAGGTGCCAGCGCCCAGTGATGCCGGTGCGCTGGTCAACACCGGCGACGATGGCGTGCTCGGTGACAATGGCGCCCAGACCGCGCTGAAGGCCGGCAGCCTCAGCCCGCGTGACTATGTGCGCCGGGTGATTGCCGCGACGTCGGTGTCAGTGGTCCAGGCCGGCTTGCTCTGGCGTGTCGTCGGCCCGCTGGACAACCGTTCGGCGGTGTTGAACGGTTTCTATCCGGCGGTATTGAGCCCGCCCTTTATTTCTGCCCACGACGCAGCGGTGTATGCCCACGAGCAGATCGGCCCAAGGCGCGAGCGAACCTACGGCGGCTATGTACTCAAGGACAAAGAAGGCCGCTTCTTTATCACCCAGCCCCTGGCCAGCGACGCCAACCCGTTTGCCCTCAGGCTGTTTTTTCCGACGGAGCTACCCGGCCCGTTGATCCCACCCGAGGCTTACGCGATTCACGGCCGCTACGGCTCCCACCCGGCGCTGTCGATGGTCGACCCCGACTGGGTCAAGCAGCGCAACTGGACGCGCGAAGACGCCCTCATCAACCTGCAGATTTTTGGCACCGCCCAAATCTACGATGTGATCCAGTCGGGGCGCCCGGCGTACATGTCGGCCGCCGAGGACTGCCTGCTGGCGTACACCCCGAGCGGCTCCACGCATGAGGCATTGGTGTCTGCCGGCGCTGCGCCGCAACCGGCCGGCAGCGTGCTGCAAAAACGTTTGGACAGCGGTCTGTTCAAACCCGCGCTGTGGGTCACCCGGTTGGCTGAGGCGGGTGACTTGCGGGTGATCCAAGGCAATGTGTTATGGGGCCCGCGTTCGCCGATCTATAAAGACTGGACGCCCTCTTTCGAGTACGCGCCCAGAACCGGCGCTCCCGACTATGTGACCTATGGCGCGTTGTTCGGCACGGCAGACGAAGCCGCCCGCGATCTGCATGCGCGGGTCCATGGGCGCAACCTGCCGGAGCAGGCGTACTTTGCGTTTATCCTCAAGCACCGGGACAAGGCGTTGTACCTGGCCACCGAGGTGGTGGGCGTCAATGAACGGGTCAAGCTGTTCAATCTCAACAGCGTGTTTGCGCCGACAGAAGACAATGACTATCGGTTTCCCGCTGGGTTTTCGCTCTGCGGGCTGTTTCGTTCGCAGCAATGGCAACCGACCGGGCTGTCGCCATCCAGTGCCTGGCTGACCCGCTATTTTGTGATGCCGATGGTGTTGTACGAGGCGCTGTACGAGAGCCAGCGCAGAGGGGTGAAGTACAACGGCGGTAGAAACCTGCTGGTGTACTTTTCAACGCAGGAGGGAGCCCTGTTGAGATTCGTCGCGCTGCCATTTCGCGTGGGCGGCGGCGGGCCGGTGGAAAGTGCCTTTGAACAGGCCTCCAGCGCATTGGCCTCCGGTGAAAAGACGACGCAGACCTTTGTCAGGGAGTGGGCCAACAGCGGCGAGCTCTACGTGGTGCGTACCAGCCAATGCTGGGACCAGCAAGGGCGGGTGTCGCGCACCTGGACGGGTTACGAACACCTGACCCGCCGTCGCGTGGGGCCCGCGTTTGCCAACCCGGACGATGCGGCACGGTATGCCGCGGGCATTGTCGGTGAGGGCCGGCGCCGCACCTATGGCGGCGTCCTGCTCAGGCTGCCCGATGGTGTGTTCGTCGCGACTGATCCGCTGGTGGTGCCGCCTCAGGGCTTTGCGCTGAACTGGATTTATCCCGACCCGGCGATCGCGCAAGGGCTGTACCCGCCGGGAAGTATCATCGTCGCGCGTTACCGCTCGGTGCTCAAGCAAGAGGCACAGATACTGTTTTCGGCCACGCAAAAGGCAGTCTATCAGAGCATGTTGCCCACGAGCGTGCTGTCGAACCTGCTGTACCGTGAAGTCCACATCAAGCGCGAATACGTGTTTGGCCCCGAGGGGGGCATCCTGCGTTATCAACTGACGGGGTCGGCGGAGGAGGAGGCGCTCAAGCTGATGTTGGCGCCGTTGAACCTGGTCAGGGGGGATGTGGCCGACAATGAAGTCGAACGGCAACTGCGCAGCGGAACGCTGCTCCCGGTCGACTTCGTCACGCAGGTGGCGAAGGCCGGCGATCTGCGGGTGGTCAACGGCAACCGCCTGTGGGGCCACCCGCGACGGTTGAGCGGGCCGTTCGTGCCGGACTTGGCCGAGGTCGCGGCGCTGGCGATCAAGCAGGTGTTTGCCGATGCGCCGTGCGGTCCGCTCTTTACCCAGGCTTACGACGCCGTGCGTCATGTGCAGCGAGTGTCGTCGCCGCAGGCACAGGTGCAGTTCGGTTATGTACTCAAGGATGCGCGGAAAAACCTGTACATGACGACCTTGCCGTTGGTGCGCGCCGATTACACGCGTTTCGAACAGGTCTTCGTCGATGGCCTGTTGCCCCAGGGGTATACGCTGGATGGCTTGTATCTGTGCGCCTCCACCGTGGCGATTGCGCCGACGAGCGATGACATGGCGCTGAGTTTCTTCTCGCCCCAGGTACTGGCCGGCGCGGTCAATTTTCTCAGCAACCTGGCCGGCAACGGTGCGCTGCCGCTCTACCTGCTGTGCGCCGACGGCGCGCTGCTGAGGTATTCCTTGCGAAGGCACGAGGGGCAAGCGCTGAGCAGCGAGGCCCGAACGCTCGGACCGCAGTTGCTCGAAGGCGCCTCCAGCGTCGCCGACTACGTGCGCGGGCTCGCGACCAAGGGCGACTTGTATGTGCGTGTCAGGAGCACGGTGTGGGGCAAGGAACAAAGCGTCACCGCGCAGTGGCAACCCAAGGCCGCGCCCTGGCCCGCCCAGGACAACCCACACTTCCTGTCCTTTTGCGGGCCGCTGTTCGGTCATGCCGACGACGCCGCGCGCTGGGCCGAAAAACAACTGGGCGGCTTCAAGGGCCGCGAATACCTCGGCGCCGTGCTGGCGCCGCCAAAGGCGCGGGGGCTCGTGGCGCTTGAGCCGGTGGAGGATCACCGTGCGTGGTTGGTGGACACGATTTCACAGCTGTTCTGGTTCGGTCATCTCGGCTTTGATATCACCCCCGATCATCCGCTGTTCTTCTACACCATCAAAGCGCTCCAGGCGTTTTACAAAGTCATCCCTTTGGGCCTGAATCTATCGGCGCTGGATCAGCGGTTGGTGGACAATTTTGCCGACAAAAATGATCTGCGCCTGTACCTGGACATCATCCGCAGTAACCGTCCGGTCGCCGAGAGTGTCTACCTGGCGTGTCGCGGCGGTGCGCTCCTGAAGTATGTGCCGGGTTTCACGGCGGACGAGACGCGACTGCTGAGTGTCGACTCGTCGCCTTCGCCCAGCGTGCTGGTCAGCGGCTTGCGCGCGGCCGGCACGTTGAGTGTGTTGGAAACCGATACCTTCTGGACGCGACTGGGGGCGCTGGGGGCGGAATGGCAGGTCAAGGACGTACTCGCCGAGCCGGACCCGCAGGCCGTGCTGTACGGCCGGGACAAAGACGAACTCTGACAACGGCGCGGCGCTGACCAAGCCGGCCGCCGTGGATCGCCCGGTCCCCGGCGGCACTTGACCGGCACCCGGGCGTCAAACCCGCGAAGGCTGCGCAAACAGCCGCGACAGCAGCAGGCGATCGAGCGCCCACACGACGATCAACGACGCGCCCACCAACGGGAAGGCGATCGCCAGCCCGAGCATGATCACCATCGCGGTTTTCCACTTCGGCAGGTCATGACGCAACGGCGGCACTCCGAGGCCGCCCACCGGCCGCCGTTTCCACCAGATCACCACGCCGCTGACGGCACTGAGCAGGATCATCAGGCAGATCAGCAGCACGATCAGTTGATTCACCCAGCCGAACATCTTGCCCTCGTGCAACATCACGCCGGTCTCGGTCGCCCGCGCCACGCCGTTGTAGTGTTCCCAGCGCACATCGGCGAGGACCTTGCCGGTGTACTGGTCCACATGCAGGGTGGCGTCATTGCGCGGGTCGTTGGCGAACACCGAGACAGTGAATACGCCCTCGGCGGTGGTGGGCGGGGTGATGCTGTAGCCGGGCTCGACCTTGCGCGAGGTGGCCAGGTCGACCACCTGTTGCAGGCTGATGGTGGGCGCGGCGGCGGCGGCATGCATCGCGCCGTGGTTCATGTGTTCGGCATGGTCGCCGGACACCGGCATCGGTGTGTTTTCCATGGCCCAGGGCACGGTCTGTTGCGTCGCGGTGTTGAGCACGCGCGCCTGTTGATCGGAGGTCGGCACGTTGTTCCACATCGCCGCCGGGAAGCGGTTCCACAGGTCGGCGTATTGCTTGCCCCAGAAGCCGGTCCAGGCCATGCCGCTGAGCAGCATCACCAGCAACAACGCCGCGCCCCAGAAACCGGTGACGACATGCAAGTCGCGCCAGAACACACGGCCACGGGTGTTGAAGCGCGGCCACAGCACCCCGGACGATGACTTGCCGCGTGGCCACCACAAGTACATGCCTGAGATCACCAGCATCACGCCCCAACCGGCAGCGAGCTCGACCAGGCGGTCACCCACGGTGCCGATCATCAACTCGCCGTGCAGGGCGCGGGCGATGGCTTGCAGGTTGTTTTTCGCGTCCTGCGTGCCGAGCACGGTGCCGCGATACGGGTCGACGAACACCGTCATTTCGCGGCCGCCGTCGTGCATGACGAACTGTGCGCTGCTGGTGGCGTCGGCCGGTGGCAAGTATTTGCTGAGCCGGCCCTGGGGGTAGGCGGCCTTGGCGCGTTGCAGTTGCTCGTCGGCGCTCAGCGCGCGTTCGGCGGCGGGGACGGTGAGCAGGTGGCCGTACATCAGCGGGTCGAGCTGGGGCTTGAACAGGTAGATGATGCCGGTCAGGGCCAGCAGCACCATGAAGGGCGCGACAAACAGCCCGGCGTAGAAGTGCCAACGCCAGGCCAGGTTGTAGAAGGAGATTTTTTGTGTGCTCATCAGGGGGGCTCCGCAAGGTTTTGTTTTTTGGGGGCAGTTACACCGCCATCGGGGGCAAGCCCCCTCCCACAGTTGGCATGCATTTCAAGTGTGGGAGGGGGGGGCCGATGTTTTAGAAGCTCATGTCGACCTTGGTCCAGAGCGTGCGCCCCGGCTCCTTGATGGCCTGCGGATCGTTGGCCGGGTAGCCGAACCCGGCGTTGCCGGCCAGGTTCAAGTGCTCGGCGTAGGCTTTGCCGAACAGGTTGTCGACGCCGGTGCTGACCTTGAAGTTTTTATTGATGCGGTACGCCGCGTTCAGCGAGAACACGCCAAAGCCGCCGCTCTTGTCGTAGTCCTTGCCGACCACGTTGCCTTTGTTCTGGTCGATGCGGTTTTGCGCGGCGACCACTCGCCACAGGGCGCCGGCGCTCCAGTCGTCCTCGCTGTAGGTCAGGCCCAGGCGCGCATCCAGCGGCGGCATTTGCGGCAGGGGCTTGCCGTCGCTGCTGTTCTTGCCCCAGGCGTAGGCGAGGGTGGCGTCGGCCTTCCAGTTTTGGGTCAGCTTGTACGCCGCGCCCAGTTCGCCGCCCATGATCCGTGCGTCGACGTTGCGCGCCTGGGACGTGGTGCCCATCATTCCGGTCCGGTAGTCGAACAGGATGAAGTCGCGCACCTGCCCGACGTATCCCGAGGCCCAGGCTTCGAGGTCAGCAGTCTTGTATTGCGCGCCGAAGTCGAGCTGGGTGGTTTTTTCCGGTTTCACGCCATCGAACGCGTTGACCGAACCGGCCGCGCCGGTGTTGGGGGAAAACAGTTCCCAGTAGTCCGGGAAGCGTTCGGCGTGGCCCAGCCCGGCGTAGAGCGTGGTCGGGGTGTCTGCCAGGTCGTGCTCGTAACGCATGAAGCCCGAGGGCAGGGTGTCGGCGCGGGTGTCGTCGGCGGTCGGGTTGGCGCGTGCCGACATGCCTGAGCCGATGGTCTGGCGGAAGTCTCGGGCCGAGGCGCGGTCCAGGCGCGCGCCGGTGATCAGGCGGTCGCGGTCGGCGGCGTACCAGGTCAGTTCGCCGAATACGCCGTAGTTATGGAAGTTGGCGTCCTTGTTGCGCGGCAAATCCTTGTAGGTGTCGACGCCCATGCTGCTGCGCTGGCGGTGTTCGTTGGTCTGCGCATCCAGACCGCCGATCAGTTGCAGGTCGGCCCAGCGCCAGGTCGCCTTGATCCGCGCGCCGAGGGTGCGGCGGTCGACGTTGGAGGCCATGGGGCCTGCCATCATCCCGGTGCCCGACGGGACGCGCAGGCTGTAGTTGTCCATGACGTGGTCGGCGTAGTTGTAGTAGACCTGGGCCTCGACCTTGTCCAGCACCTCGCCGATATTGGATTTTTCGAAGCGCAGCCCGAGGCTTTCGCGCAGGAACTGCGAGCCGTCCATGCCGCGCCCGGCGTAGCGCGCCTCGCCATCGCCGCGGCCGGCGGTGAGTTCGAGCAGGGTGTCGGCGTCGGGGGTGAAACCGACCGCGACGTCACCGTTCCACTTGTCGTAGCGCGAGGCGACGGTGTCGTTGTTGCCGTCCTTGTAGTCGTCGGCGTGTGCCTGGTTGCCGATCACCCGCACGTAACCCAGGGGCCCGCCGGCAGCGGCGTCGATGACTTTGTCGAAGCGCCCGTTGGAGCCGGCCAGCACGCTGGCGTTGAGCCGCGTGCCCAGTTCGCCGAAATGCTCGGGCTCGCGCTCGAACAGGATGGTGCCGGCCGACGCGCCCGGGCCCCAGAGCACGGTTTGCGGGCCTTTGATCACGGTGAGTGTGTCGTAGGTTTCCGGGGAAATGTACGAGGTGGGCGCGTCCATCCGGCCCGGGCAGGCGCCGAGCATCATGCTGCCGTTGGTGAGGATGTTCAGGCGCGAGCCGAACATGCCGCGCAGCACCGGGTCGCCGTTGGTGCCGCCGTTGCGCACCAGGGCGAAGCCGGGGATGGTCTTGAGATAGTCGCCGCCGTCGCTGGCGGGCACCGGCTGGCGCGGGTCTTTCGGGTTGGTGACCACGGTCAGCGGCGAGCTGGGGGCGATCGCGGTGATCACGGTGGGGCTCAGTTCGTGTTCGGCGTGCTCATCGGTATCGGCATGGGCCTGTGGCATCAAGAGCGCGCCGCACAGAACGGCGAACACGGGAGTGCTTCCCAAACGGGTGTCAGCAGAAAACCTGGACATGAAAAATTCCATCTATCAATCGTAAACAACACGGCCAGCAGCCTGTGGCTGTCTGTCTAACGTCGGCCGGGGTGAAGTAACGGTGTCAAGTGCTTACGCGGCGATGGGTGGGGCACGGCTGCGCGCGCCGGGGAAAATGCTCTGCCGGGCATGGCCCAGGCGCGGTGAGGGGATGAGGGCGTTGGCCGGCGATGGGGCGCCGAGGGTGAGGTAGGACACGCTGCCGGGCAGTGCCGGGCAACTGAAGAGCAGGCTGCAATAGCCGCACTTTTCCCAGAGGACGTGGTGTTCGTCGGGGGCTTGTTTTTGAGGCGGACGGTGTTGCGGTTCGCCGTGGCACTCGGGCATGTCCATGGACATGCTCATGGACATACCGGCGTGCTGATTCATCGGCATCGCTTGGGAAATCAGCGGACCGATAAAGATCATCAGCATGGCGAACAGGCTGATCCAACTGCCGCGCTTAAGGCTCACGGGCCTGCGGCGCGGCGCGGACAACCTGGCGCGAGGGGCGCCCATCAAGTGTTGGCCTACTCGCCGTGTTTATGCTCGTGGGGCGCCATCGGCGGGACTTTCTGCACGGACACTTGCACCTCGACGTCCCCGGCTTTTTCGAAGGTCAGGGTCAGTGGGAAGTGCTTGCCGTCGGCCAGTACGCTGCGGTCTTTGAGGCCCAGCAACATCACATGATAGGCCATGGGCGCGAAGGTCAAGTCACCCTTGGCCGGCACGGCAACGCTGGGCACTTGTTGCATCTTCATCAATGCGCCTTGCATCACATGCTCATGCAGTTCGGCCTTGTCCGCCACTGGCGTCTTGGCGCTGAGCAGGCGGTCCGGGGTTTCGCCGGTATTGTGAACCACAAAGTAGGCCGCGACGGTCGGCGCGTTGGGGGGCAATTCCTGGGACCAGGGATCGCTGACCAGCAGGTCGCCGGCCTTGAAGTCGTCGGCATTGGCAGCACTGAACACCGGCAGCAGCAATGCGGCCAGAAGCAGGGAAGATTTGAGCATGGCAGTTCTCCAGAACGGTTCTAAACGCAGTTCACTTGCGAAGACCATCAGACCGTTGGAGAGGCGCGCGGGTTAAGGCTCGGCCATTGCTGGCGCGGCGTCGGGGACTGCAATGACGGTGGCGGCAGGCTCTGCGCCGCCTCGAACCGCGTGACATACAACTGCGGCACATGCCCCGGCAACGCCACCAACGGCGCCGAGCCCGAGCAACACCAGCAATGCTGCATGGCGGAATGATCGTCCTGCGCCGGTGCCGGAATGTCCAACTTGCCCAGGGCAACGGTTTTCAGGCTGGCGCCATTGGACGAACAGAAACTGCCCCACAACAGTTGCTGCGCGGGGTCCTTGGACTGCTGCATCGCCCCGGCCAGCGGCATGGCAAAGGCGTTGAACAGCACTGCAAAGCAGGCGATCCAGACGATTGCAAAGCGTTGACGGGCCATGGCGGACAATCCGTAGGGTTAAACGATCAGGCGGGTATTTAGCCTGATCGGGGGGGATAAGTAAAAAGTGGCGGTGTGGTTTGGTGTCGCAGTGTGTCAGAGCGCGGTGGCGTGAAGTTTGAGCCCCAGTGCTCTCATGACCTTCATGATAGTCGCGAACTCGGGATTGCCAGTGCTGGAGAGGGCTTTGTACAAACTTTCTCGCCCCAGGCCGGCGTCGCGAGCGACTTGGGTCATGCCTTGGGCGCGAGCGATATCGTTCAGCGCTGTGCGAATCAACAGACCGTCGCCAGCATCTTCTTCAAAGCAAGCATCCAGATAGGCGGCCATCTCAAAAGGAGTCTTGAGATATTTTGCGGCATCGAAACGGGTAAAGGATTCGCTCATAAGTCACTCCTTGCGGCCAAGATTTTTTGCCATGTGTATTGCACGCTGGATGTCTCGGCTTTGTGTTGATTTGTCGCCGCCCATCAGCAGCAGATAAACCACCTTGTCTCGGCGAGTGAAGTTAACCCGATACCCAGGGCCTTGGTGGATTCGCATTTCGCAAACGCCCTCTCCTACAGCCTCACAGTCGCCGAAGTTTCCTGCTTGCGCCATGCGCAGCCTTGTCACAATGCGTACTTTTGCGAGCGGATCGCGCATTGCTTCGAGCCATTTGACAAACTCAATGGATTCTTCGAACTCAATCATCGCAAATCGTATTCCTTGGGATACAGGATGGCAAGTTGCGACGCGCTGCAACTGCAGTGCATCCCCATCGCGGAAGCGGGTGCAAAACCGCGAGAGGGGAGGTTAGGGCGGGAGCTTTTGGCTGAACTAGCCGGCTGGTTCGGAGTTGGTCGTAAGGTGAATCGTCTTTCTGCTGGGTAAACCAAACAGTGGGTGTTTTGGCTAGGTCTTCGTACAAACAGAAACGTGCGACACCTTGTTTGAGGTTGCTGGTCGCAAACGTGATCTCTAGTCTGCGGACATCGCTGCAAATTCAGCGATCATGCGACTGCTACGCCGTCGAACGGGAGCAAGTTCCCACATTGGCGAGGTGTCGTTTAGCGAGACGATATTGCCTGTAGCACCGCAGCCACGGCTGTAAATTCTCGATCCGCCGCAGCCAACACCGGCCGCCTCAACACCAACACCGGCACCCCTCGCTCGCGCGCCACTTCCAGCTTCGGTTCGGTGGCGGTGCTGCCACTGTTCTTGCTGATCAGCACATCGATCTTTTGTCGTTCGAACAACGCGCGCTCGTTTTCGATCAGAAACGGCCCACGCGCGCCGATGACTTCGCAGCGTTCATTGCCCGGATACACCTCCAACGCGCGCAGTGTCCAGAATTGCTCCTGCGGGATCTCATCAAGATGCTGCAACGGCTCGCGGCCCAAGGTGAACAGCGGGCGCTTGAAGGGTTTCAGGGCCTCGATCAGCTCGGCCCAGTCAGCGACTTCGCGCCAGTCATCCCCCGCTTGCGGTCGCCACGCCGGGCGGCGCAGGGCCCAACATGGCACACCGCACAACCGTGCTGCCTGGGCGGCGTTGTGGCTGATCTGTGCCGCATACGGGTGGGTGGCGTCGAGGATCAGGCCGATGTGTTCGTCGCGCACGAACTGCGCCAACCCTTCAACCCCGCCGTAGCCACCGACACGCACCTGGCAGGTGAGGTCGGTCGGCACGCGGCCCACACCGGCCAGACTGTAGATATGTTCGGGGCCCAGGGTGCGGGCGATGGCGAGGGCTTCGGTGACGCCGCCCAGTAGCAGGATCGGTTTCATAGGGGCTTGATCAGGTCCAGCAGGGTGATCGGCAGCGCCTGGCGCCAGGTGTCGAATTCACCGAGCGGCTGGGCCTGGGCCACGTGGAGGCGGGTCAGTTCGCCGCCGTGTTGGGCGCGCCAGGCCATCAGGGTCATTTCGCTTTGCAGGGTCACGGCGTTGGCGACCAGGCGGCCACCGGGGCGCAGGTGCTGCCAGCAGGTCTCGAGCACGCCGTCGCGGGTGACGCCGCCGCCGATGAAGATCGCGTCGGGCGTTTCCAGGCCGCCGAGGGCCGCAGGCGCGGTGCCGCGCACCAGTTGCAGGCCGGGCACGCCGAGGGCGTCGCGGTTATGTTCGATCAGGCCTTGGCGGCCGGCATCGGCTTCAATCGCCAAGGCGCGGCAGCTCGGGTGGGCGCGCATCCACTCGATGCCGATGGAGCCGCTGCCCGCGCCCACGTCCCAGAGCAATTCGCCGGGCAGTGGCGCCAGGCGGGCCAGGGTCATGGCGCGCACGTCGCGTTTGGTCAGTTGGCCGTCGTGTTTGAACGCCACATCCGGCAGGCCGGCGAGGCGCGACAGGCGCGGGGCGTCGGCGTCGGCCAGGCAGTCGATGGCGACCAGGTTCAGATCGGCGACCGCGGCGTGCGGCCAAGCGTGGGCCACGCCATCGACACGCCGCTCAGCCGCGCCGCCCAGGTGTTCAAAGACGCTGAGGCGGCTCGGCCCAAAGCCGGATTCAGCCAACAGCGCGGCAATCGCGGCAGGGCTCTGCCCGTCATTGCTCAACACCAGCAAGCGCACGCCGCTGGCCAGATGTGCATTCAACGCCGCCAAGGGGCGGGCCACCACCGATAACGTCATCACGTCCTGCAACGCCCAGCCCAGACGCGCCGCCGCCAGCGACACAGAGGAGGGCGCCGGCAAAATCAGCATCTCTTCAGCCGGCACCTGCCGCGCCAGGCTGGCGCCGACGCCGTAGAACATCGGGTCGCCGCTGGCCAGCACGCACACCGGTTCACCGCGTCGCGCCAATAGCGGCGCCAGGGAAAACGGGCTCGGCCACAACTGGCGTTCGCCGCGCACGCACACTGGCAACAGGTCCAATTGGCGCTGGCCACCGATGATCCGCGCGGCACGCAACACGGCGTGCCGGGCGTTTCTGCCGAGCCCTTTGAAGCCGTCTTCACCGATGCCTATTACCGTCAGCCAGGGCGACATATGAATTCCTTGAACGACATCCGACGGGCAGGCTTTTCATGCCGTCGGACAAAGCAGGCATAATACCGCGCCTTGACCCGCGAACCGGTAGCCCCGTGAACCCAATCCCTGCTCTGAACACCTTGCGCCCCTCGGCTTGCCCGGGGTTGCTGCGTATCGTCCAGGCGTTGGACGGCGGCATTTGCCGGATCAAACTGGCCGGCGGCGCGATCAGCGCCGCACAAGCCCATGCCGTGGCGGACGCGGCCCAGGCCTATGCGGGCGGGGTGATCGAGGCGACCAACCGCGCCAACCTGCAGATCCGCGGGATCGGTGCCGAGCAGCAGGCCTTGATCGCGATGCTCCTTGCCGCAGGCCTCGGCCCCAGCACCGCCGCCGGTGACGACGTGCGCAACCTGATGCTCAGCCCCAGCGCCGGTATCGACCCGCAGATGCTGTTCGATACGCGCCCGCTGGCCGACCAGATCCTCGCCACCCTGCAAAACCACACGCGCTTCCACGAGCTGTCGGCCAAGTTCGCGGTGCAACTGGATGGCGGTGAAACCCTGGCGATGCTCGAACATCACCATGACCTGTGGCTGTCGGCCTTTGAGCAGGGCGGCGAAACACTGCTCGCGTTCGGCCTGGCCGGCTGCCCGGGGTTGGATGCGCCGTTGGCGGCCGTGCGCTTGGAGCAGGGGCATGCCTTGGTGGTGGCGGTGTTGGAACGGTTTCTGGACCTGGCCACGCCGGCGCAAACACGCATGCGTCATCTGCCTGTGGATAACTTCCTGGTCGGGCTGGACCTGCCGTTATTGCCGGTCGATGGCTTCAAGCGCCCGGCCAGCGGGGCGTGGCTGCACCTGGGAAGTTATCCACAGCGTCAGCACGGTCGGGTCTACGTGACCGCCGTGACGCCGCTGGGTCGACTCGACGCCTCCATGCTCAAGGGCGCAGCGCAACTCGCCGATGAGTATGGCGACGGCACGCTGCGCTTTACCCCCTGGCAAGGCCTGCTGCTGCCCAACGCCAAATGCCAGGATGCCGCCGCGATCACCGCGCGCCTGGAACAACTGGGTTTCCTCTGCTCGGCCGACCAGCCGCTGGCGCAGCTGATCGCCTGCACCGGCTCCAGCGGCTGCGGCAAAGGCCTGGCCGATACCAAGGCCGACGCGATGCAACTGGCCGCGCTGCGCCCCGGCCACGCGGTACATCTGTCTGGCTGCGCGCGTTCCTGCGCCGCCGCGCACATCGCGCCGGTGACCTTGCTGGCGGTCAGCCCCGGCCATTACGACGTCTATTTTCGCGAAGCAGCCCAGCCCGGTTTCGGCCGGCTGCACGCGCGCACTCTTTCTATTGAAGCGGCGGGCGCCCTGCTGCGCGCTCACCCACGGAGCAACACCGATGATTGATTACATCCGCGACGGTCAGGAGATCTATCGCAACTCCTTTGCCATTATTCGCGCGGAAGCCAGGTTGGAGCGCATCCCGGCCGACCTGGAAAAACTCGCGGTGCGCGTGATTCATGCCTGCGGCATGGTCGAGGCGATCGACGGCCTGCAGTTCTCCGCAGGCGCAGGCAGGGCCGGGCGCGAGGCGCTGGCCGCCGGTGCGCCGATTCTGTGCGATGCGCGGATGGTGTCCGAAGGCGTGACCCGTGCGCGGCTGCCGGCCAACAACGAAGTGATCTGTACCCTGCGCGACGAACGCGTGCCGGCGTTGGCGCAGAAGCTGGGCAACACCCGCTCCGCCGCCGCCCTGGAACTGTGGCGCCCGCACCTGGCCGGCAGTGTGGTGGTGATCGGCAATGCGCCGACCGCCTTGTTCTACCTGCTGGAAATGCTCGACGCCGGCGCGCCGAAACCGGCGTTGATCCTTGGCTTCCCGGTGGGCTTCGTCGGCGCCGCCGAATCCAAGGCGATGCTGGCCGCCGACAGCCGTGGCGTGCCGTTCGTGATCATGCAGGGCCGCCTGGGCGGCAGCGCGATGGCGGCCGCGGCGGTCAATGCCCTGGCCACGGAGGTCGAATAATGCCGGCACGCGGACGTTTGATTGGCCTGGGCGTCGGCCCCGGCGACCCGGAACTGATCACCCTCAAGGCCCTGCGCCTGCTGCGCGAATCGCCTGTGGTGGCGTACTTCGTGGCCAAGGGCAAAAAGGGCAACGCCTTCGGCATCATCGAAGACCACCTGGTGGCGCAGCAAACCCTGATGCCGCTGGTGTACCCGGTGACCACCGAAGCGTTGCCGGCGCCGCTGTCCTATGAACAGGTGATCAGCGATTTCTACGACAGCGCCAGCCAGGACGTCGCCGCGCACCTGGACGCCGGCCGCGATGTGGCGGTGATCTGTGAAGGCGACCCGTTCTTCTACGGCTCCTACATGTACCTGCATGACCGTCTGGCCGAGCGCTACGAAGCGCAGGTCATTCCCGGCGTGTGTTCGATGCTCGGTGGCGCCTCGGTGCTCGGCGCGCCGCTGGTGTATCGCAACCAGAGCCTGTCGGTGCTGTCGGGGGTGCTGCCCCATGAAGACCTCAAGCGTCGCCTGGCGGATGCCGACGCGGCGGTGATCATGAAGCTGGGGCGCAACTTCCCCAAGGTGCGCCAGGTGCTCGAAGAACTCGGCCTGGCCGAGCGTGCGCTGTATGTGGAGCGCGCGACCATGGCCAACCAGAAAATCGTCCCGCTGGATCAAGTCGAGCCGATGTCCTCGCCGTATTTCTCGCTGATCATCGTGCCCGGTGAACGGTGGCAAGGTTGATGCGCCCGGCGATTGTCATCCTCGGGCAGGGCAGCCTGGCCACGGCGCGCAGGATTGCGCAGGTGTATCCGGGCGCGGTGATCCACGGCCTGCAGGGCCGGGTCGACGGCGCGGACCAGAGCTACCGCGAATTCGGCGCGACCCTGCGCCAGCTCTATCAGCAAGGCACGCCGCTGATCGCGCTGTGCGCCGCCGGTATCGTGATCCGCACCCTGGCGCCGCTGCTGCTGGAAAAAGGCGAAGAGCCCGCCGTACTGGCCGTGGCCGAAGACGGCAGTGCGGTGGTGCCGTTGCTCGGTGGCCTGGGCGGGGTGAATGACATGGCCCGGGAGATTGCCGCGGCGTTGGGCGTGGCCGCCGCGATCACCACCAGTGGCGAGCTGCGTTTCGGCACGTGCCTGCTCAACCCGCCGGCCGGTTATCAACTGGCGGACCTGGAGCTGGGCAAGCGCTTCGTCAGCGACCTGCTTGCCGGCGAAAGCGTGCGTATCGAAGGCGCGGCGCCGTGGCTTGACCAGGCCAACCTGGCGCAGGACCGACAGGCGCGCCTGGCGATCCACGTAGGCAGCGCCGAGCGCGTACCGGCGGCCAACGAGTTGCTGATTTATCCACAGAGCGTGTGCGTCACCTGCAAGCCCGGCGCGCAATTGGCGCAGCGTGTGCGTGGCGCGTTGCATGCCTCGGGGATTGCCCTGCAGTCACTGGCCTGCCTGTTGGCCAGCGATACCCAGATGGCCGAACCGTCGTTGCACGAAGCGGCGTTGGAATTAGGCGTGCCGCTGCGTTTCGCCGAGGTGGAGCAAGCGGCGGACATCGTTGTTTCGGTCGCCGAGCAGCCCTTGGACGTGTCCCAGGTCGGTCGCCCGCGTGGCCGTCTTGCGGTGATCGGCCTTGGCCCTGGCGCCGCCGACCTGATGGTGCCGGCGGTGAAGGCCGAACTGGCGCGCTGTACCGATGTGCTGGGGTACGAAACCTACGTCCGCATGGCCGGGCCGTTCCGCGACGATCAGGTGCAGCACTGCACCGACAACCGTGAAGAAATGCAGCGCGCCCGCCACGCTTTCGCGCTGGCCGCTCAAGGCCGGTCGGTGGTGGTGGTGTCGTCCGGTGACCCTGGTGTGTTCGCCATGGCGGCGGCGGTGATCGAGGCGCTGCACGAGTCCGACGACCCGGCCTGGCACCAGGTCGAGCTGGAAATCCTGCCGGGCGTTTCCGCGTCCCTGGCCACCGCCGCCCAGGCCGGCGCGCCGTTGGGGCACGACTTCTGCGTGATGTCGCTGTCGGACAACCTCAAGCCCTGGTCGATCATCGAGCAGCGCCTGGACCTCGCGTCCCAGGCCGACCTGGCCCTGGCGTTCTACAACCCGATCTCGCGTGCGCGGCCGTGGCAACTGGGGCGTGCCCTGGAGATTGTCGCGCAACACCGCAACGCCGCAACGCCGGTGGTGCTGGGCCGCGATATCGGGCGGCCGGGCCAGACCCTGCGCGTGACCACGCTGGGGCAACTGACCCCGGAACAGGTGGACATGCGGACCATGGTGCTGATCGGCTCGTCCACCACCTGCGCGTTCCCGCGCGCCGGCGGCGGTGAGTGGGTGTACACGCCGCGCTGGTATGGCGAAAAACCGGCCTCCTGAAAACCGCCGCGCGAGCGCCGGAAAGCTCCGAATGACGCTGGGTGAACACCTGCCGTGATTCGGGGCTTTTTCTTTTTTTATCGATGAAATCCGGAACTGCCCGCGGGGCGCCCAACGAATGCTGGGCTGCGCTGTGCGAGCGCTGCCGGCAAGGGATGTTTGTCGTGTGGAAAGCCCGTCGGCGCCTGGACTAGTGTGGACACACGCCCCATGTGGGGTGCTTGTGGAGAACTGAAAATGGAGCGACATCACAGAAGGATCAACAGTACCAAGCGGCGCAAATTGATTGCCGCCTATAAGCTGCCCGGCGCGCCGGGGACGCACGCGGCTTTACCGCTGGATACCGAGGACGGCTGCAACGCAGCGGTGGTCAACAATGGCGTGATCTCGTTCGCCGACGGCCTGAGCGGCCTGAACCGCGAATACATCCGCAAAAGCTATCTGTTGGCCAGCAGCTACGTCAGCGATGTCTTGAAGATCAGTCGCGGCACGGAGGGCTGGTACGACGAATTTATCAAGGTGATGATCAGCCTGGGCTGGCTGCCGGTGCGCAGCCGGTTCGAGCGGGTCTCAAGCGCCGGCAAGGGGCTGACGGTGCAACTGGCGGCGCTGAATATCATCGCCACCCTGCTGGCCTCGACCTCACTGGCCGGGCCTCTGCTGACGGCGCTGCCGAAACTGGCCGCCGATGCGCTGGAAACATTGAAACAGATGCCGGCGTCATTCGAGCTGTTCAAGCGCAATAGCAGCGTGCATCAGGGCGGCGATTTTGGCTTGGCGTCCTGCGCCGAAACCGACGGCGAAGTCATGATGGTGCTGGTGACCTACAGCTCCCATGGCGTCAGCAAGCACGTGGGGCTGCCTTTTCTTGAGTGGGACAGTTCCTCGTTCGAGGCCTTCAGCGGGCAAACCTGCCTGGTGCTGAATACCTCGGTGGTCAACGAAAAAACCATCCAGTTGATGCGTGAGAGTGCGGGCGACAAGGTGCAACTGGCGATCGCCAAATACCGGATCTAAGGCACCAGGTAGCCGCGCACCCCGGTAAAGATGATTTGTGCGGCCAAGGCGCACACGAACAAGCCCATCAAGCGACTGACAATCTGCAAGCCCTGGTCACCGAGAATCCGTTCGATACGGTTGGACAAATACAGCACCACGCCCACCGTGAAGCTGGCCAGGGCGATGCTGAGGATGGCAGCGATTTTGTCGTCCCAATGGGGCTGGCTGACACCCATCACCAGCAGCGCCCCGATGGTGCCGGGGCCGACGGTGAGCGGAATGGTCAGCGGCACGATGGTCACGTCCTGCTGCACGTTATCGGTCTGCACCGCCGACTTGCCCTGCGCCATGCCCAGGGCCGAGATGAACAGCACACTGCCGGCGCCGATGCGGAAAGCGTCCACGGTGATGCCGAACACGCTGAAAATCACCCGGCCGAACAGGTAGAGCAAGACGCTCGACACCAGCGTCGCCAACGCCACTTTCCAGGCCAGGCGTCGCCGTTCCTTGCTCGAATAGCCGCGGGTCAGGCTGATAAAACAGGACAACACGAAGAACGGGCTGTAGAGCACCAGCATCTTCAGGTAAACGCTGAATAACACGTGGAGCATGGGGGTGGCTCGCGACAGAAGAAGATTGGCGGAGTCTATCAGGCGACAGAGATCAAATGTGGGAGGGAGCTTGCTCCCGATGGCGGTGTGACAGTCAGCTTATTTGTAACTGTTCCAGCGCTATTGGGAGCGAGCTTGCCATCGTCGGCTTTCAGTCGATGCATCGGTGACTGGTCCACCGCCATCGGGGGCAAGCCCCCTCCCACATAGGATCTGTGGTGTTCATCCATTGTGTGGCAGACGCAGGCTCAGTGTGGGAGGGGGCTTGCCCCCGATAGCGGTGTGACAGTCAGCTTATTTGTAACTGCTCCAGCGCTATCGGGAGCAAGCTTGCCATCGCCGGCTTTCAGTCGATGCATCGGTGACTGGTCCGCCGCTATCGGGGCAAGCCCCCTCCCACATAGGATCTGTGGTGTTCATCCATTGTGTGGCAGACGTAGGCTCAGTATGGGAGGGGGCTTGCCCCGATGGCGGTGTGACAGTCAGCTTATTTGTAACTGTTCCAGCGCTATCGGGAGCGAGCTTGCCATCGCTGTCTTTCAGTCGATGCATAGGTGACCGGTCCGCCGCCATCGGGGGCAAGCCCCCTCCCACATAGGATCTGTGGTGTTCATCCATTGTGTGGCAGACGCAGGCTCAGTGTGGGAGGGGGCTTGCCCCCGATGGCGGTGTGATAGTCAGCTTATTTGTAACTGTTCCAGCGCTATCGGGAGCAAGCTTGCCATCGCCGGCTTTCAGTCGATGCATAGGTGACTGGTCCACCGCCATCGGGGGCAAGCCCCCTCCCACATAGGATCTGTGGTGTTCATCCATTGTGTGGCAGACGCAGGCTCAGTGTGGGAGGGAGCTTGCTCCCGATAGCGGTGTGACAGTCAGCTTATTTGTAACTGTTCCAGCGCTATCGGGAGCAAGCTTGCCATCGCTGTCTTTCAGTCGATGCATAGGTGACTGGTCCACCGCCATCGGGGGCAAGCCCCCTCCCACATAGGATCTGTGGTGTTTATCCATTGTGGGGCAGACGCAGGCTCAGTGTGGGAGGGGGCTTGCCCCGATGGCGGTGTGGCCGTCAGCTTATTTGTAACTGTTCCAGCGCTATCGGGAGCGAGCTTGCCATCGCTGTCTTTCAGTCGATGCATAGGTGACCGGTCCGCCGCCATCGGGGGCAAGCCCCCTCCCACATAGGATCTGTGGTGTTCATCCATTGTGTGGCAGACGCAGGCTCAGTGTGGGAGGGAGCTTGCTCCCGATAGCGGTGTGACAGTCAGCTTATTTGTAACTGCTCCAGCGCTATCGGGAGCAAGCTTGCCATCGCCGGCTTTCAGTCGATGCATCGGTGACTGGTCCGCCGCTATCGGGGCAAGCCCCCTCCCACATAGGATCTGTGGTGTTCATCCATTGTGTGGCAGACGTAGGCTCAGTATGGGAGGGGGCTTGCCCCGATGGCGGTGTGACAGTCAGCTTATTTGTAACTGTTCCAGCGCTATCGGGAGCGAGCTTGCCATCGCTGTCTTTCAGTCGATGCATAGGTGACCGGTCCGCCGCCATCGGGGGCAAGCCCCCTCCCACATAGGATCTGTGGTGTTCATCCATTGTGTGGCAGACGCAGGCTCAGTGTGGGAGGGAGCTTGCTCCCGATAGCGGTGTGACAGTCAGCTTATTTGTAACTGCTCCAGCGCTATCGGGAGCAAGCTTGCCATCGCCGGCTTTCAGTCGATGCATCGGTGACTGGTCCGCCGCTATCGGGGCAAGCCCCCTCCCACATAGGATCTGTGGTGTTCATCCATTGTGTGGCAGACGTAGGCTCAGTATGGGAGGGGGCTTGCCCCGATGGCGGTGTGACAGTCAGCTTATTTGTAACTGTTCCAGCGCTATCGGGAGCGAGCTTGCCATCGCTGTCTTTCAGTCGATGCATAGGTGACTGGTCCGCCGCCATCGGGGGCAAGCCCCCTCCCACATAGGATCTGTGGTGTTCATCCATTGTGTGGCAGACGTAGGCTCAGTGTGGGAGGGGGCTTGCCCCCGATGGCGGTGTGACCGTCAGCTTATTTGTAACTGTTCCAGCGCTATCGGGAGCGAGCTTGCCATCGCTGTCTTTCAGTCGATGCATAGGTGACTGGTCCGCCGCCATCGGGGGCAAGCCCCCTCTCACATAGGATCTGTGGTGTTCATCCATTGTGTGGCAGACGCAGGCTCAGTGTGGGAGGGGGCTTGCCCCCGATGGCGGTGTGACAGTCAGCTTATTTGTAACTGTTCCTGCGCTATCGGGAGCAAGCTTGTCATCGTCGGCTTTCAGTCGATGCATCGGTGACTGGTCCACCGCCATCGGGGGCAAGCCCCCTCCCACATTCGATCGCATTTGACGTTAAGAGGGTGCATGCTCCGGCCGTGGCTGACGCTGCGCCACCCAGTACTCCACCAGCTCGCGCAATTGTGACAATTCCACCGGCTTGGCCATGTGCCCGTCCATCCCGGCCTGGCGTGCGCGCTCTTTATGTTCCGAGAGGATGTGTGCGGTGAGCGCCACCACCGGCGTGCGAATGCGCTGGTGGCTGACTTCCCAGGCCCGCAACTGTTGGGTCGCGGAGAAGCCATCGAGGATCGGCATTTCACAGTCCATCAACACCAGATCATAGCGCTGGGCCTTCATCGCCTGCAGGGCTTCTTCGCCGTTGCTCGCGGTGTCCGGGTTGAGGTTGAGCTTGCCGAGCATGCCGCGGATGACTTTGGTGGAGATGCTGTTGTCTTCGGCCACCAGGATGCGGAAGTCGCTGGGCACGATGATGGCCGCGGGCGCGTTGAGGGGCGCGCGTGGCTGCCCGCCGCCTTTGCTGCGCTGGGTCAGTTCGTCGGCCAGGGTGGTCTTGAGGGTGTAGCCGGCCACCGGCTTGGCGAGGATGCGCTTGATCCCGCAATTGCGCGCGATGATCTTGCTCGGCGCGTTACTGATGCCGGTGAGCATGATCAGCAGGATGTCGTGGTTGAGGCTCGGGTCTTCCTTGATCTTGGCCGCCAGTTGCATGCCGGTCATGCCGGGCATGTTCTGGTCCAGCAGCACCACGTCGAAGTAATCACGCAGGTGCGCCTTGGTGCGCAACAACGCCAGGGCTTCCTTGCCCGACGGCACGGCGCTGACATTCAGGCCCCAGGCGGTGCATTGCTGCACCAGCACTTTGCGGCAGGTGTCGTTGTCGTCCACCACCAGTACCCGCGCACCCTTGAGCGGGCCGTCGAGGTCGGAGGTCGGGTGTTCCAGGCGTTCAGGGTCCAGCGGCAGGGTCAGCCACAGGGTGCTGCCTTGTTGTGCGCCGCTCTTGACGCCGAATTCGCCGTTCATCAACAGGATCAACTGGCGCGCGATGACCAGGCCCAGGTGGCCGCTCAAGCGGGTGGCCGAGAGGAAGTTCTTGCTGTGCAGTTCGCTGTGCAGCAACGCATCGCGTTCGGCGGCTTCCATTGGCAGGCCGCTGTCCTGCACGGCAATGCGCAGGCGCGGCTTGGGGCTGCGCTCGTCGAGGGCGACGACGATCAACACTTCGCCTTCATCGGTTTTCTGCAGGGCGTTTTCCAGCAGGCTCAACATCGCCTGGCGCAGGCGCGTCGGGTCGCCGCTGATCACCCGCGGCACCTGGGGCTGGATAAAGCTGATCAGCTCGACGTTCTGCTGCTCGGCCTTGGCGCGGAAGATGCTCAGGCAGTCGTCGATCAGCGCATTGAGGTCGAACTGCACGTCGTCCAATTCGATCTGCCCGGATTCCAGCTTGGAGATATCGAGGATTTCGTTGATCAGTGTGAGCAGTTCGTTACCGGCGCTGTGGATCGTCTGCACATAGTCGCGCTGTTTGACCGACAGCGGCGTGCCCAGCAGCAGCTCGGTCATGCCCAGCACGCCGTTCATGGGGGTACGGATTTCGTGGCTGATCTTCGCCAGGAACTCGGCCTTGGCGGCGATTTCGGCGTTGCTGGCCGCCAGCTCGCGGCTGAGGCTGAAGCGTGCTTCGACGATGGCGCGCTGGCGTTCGCCGAGGGCCAGGCTCATCAGCAGGCCACTGAGGCAGATAAAGCTGAGCAGGGTAATGATCAAGCCTTGCGGCGCCAGCAACGTGAGGCCAAGCAAGGCAGGCAGGATGATCAGTGTGCCGATGTTGAACACCACCATCCCCGCCACGAACAACCGCGCCGGCCGGTAGCCTTTTTGCCAGTGATAGGCCGAGACAAACAACATGCTCAGGCCGGCCAGGGCCACCAGGGCGTAAGTGATGATGTTCAGCGGCAACGTGTTGACGAACAACAGCAGCAGGCCGCACAGCACGATCAACAGAATGTCGGCCATCAACAGTTTGTTCAGCGGGTGCGGGCCCAGCGGCATGAAGAAGCGATAGGCAAACATCAGCCCGCACGGTGCGGTCAGCAGCAGGGCGAGGTAGGCGCCCGGCGTCTGGATCGCGTGCCAGTTCTGCAGCCATGGCCCCAGCAGGTTGAGCAGCAACGCCAGGCTGAGCAGTAGCAGCACTTCGCAGGCCGCCAGCCACAGGCTGCTGCGTGAGCGGTGGTAGGCGAAGCGGGAGAGGTTGTGCAGGATCAGCATCAGCAGGCAGCCGAACAGCAGGCCGTAGATCAGCGTCTGGCTTTGGTCGGCGGCGGCGAGTACGGCCGGCTCCAGGGTGATATAGGGGCGCAGTTCGTGTTCCGAGACCAGGCGCAGGTACACCTCAAGGGGCTTCGGGCTCTGGGGCATCGGCAGCATGAAGTCGCTGCTGGGCAGCGGGCGCTCGGCCTGGGGCTGGCGCGTGCCGGTGGTTTGCTGTTCCACCAGGGTGTCGCCATCCAGCACATACAGACTCAGGAGGGAAACGTCCGGGGCAAACACCCGCAGCACTTGCTCGTGCTGGCCGGGTTGCAGCTTGAAGCGTACCCACAACGCACCGTCCGGCTCGGCGGCAGTGATCCGGTCCAGTTCGATGGGGCTGAATTGATTGGTGTAGCGGGGCGAACGGATATCGCTCAGTTGCAGGTCGGCCTGTTCATCAAGCAATACTGCCCAGCCACTGCCTTGCGCAGCGGCCTGGGCCGGGAGCAAACAGAGCAGTGTCAGCAGACTGACAGTGAAACCTATGGCGATCCTGAGCCAGCGCACGGCGAAATCCCTTCGTAGGTTGAAGCACGGGTTAACTATGCGCGGGGTCATACGAGTACGGCAAGGGCCAGAGGCCCTTACCTAACCGAACGGATAGCGACTTAATGAGTCTCGCCACGTTCACGGGCAATCGCGCGATAGCCGATATCTTTGCGGTAGAAGCAGCCGTTCCAGCTGATTTTTGCCGCCAGTTTGTAAGCCTGTTGCTGTGCAGCGTCGACACTGGCGCCCATCGCGGTGGCACATAGCACACGGCCACCTGCGGTCACCACCTTGCCGTCCTGCAGCGCAGTGCCCGCATGGAACACTTTGCCTTCCAGCGTCGCCGCCGCGTCCAGGCCTTCAATCACATCGCCCTTGGCGTAGTCGGCCGGGTAACCGCCGGCTGCCAGCACAATGCCGACGCTCGGGCGTGGGTCCCACTGGGCTTCAACCTTGTCCAGGGCCTGGGCCAGCGCGGCTTCCACCAGCAGCACCAGGCTCGATTGCAGGCGCAGCATCACCGGTTGGGTTTCCGGGTCGCCGAAGCGGCAGTTGAACTCGATGACCTTCGGGTTACCGGCCTTGTCGATCATCAGACCGGCGTAGAGGAAACCGGTGTAGACGTTGCCTTCATCGGCCATGCCGCGCACGGTCGGCCAGATCACCAGGTCCATCACACGCTGATGCACTTCGCTGGTTACGACCGGGGCCGGGGAGTAAGCCCCCATGCCGCCGGTGTTCGGGCCGCTGTCGCCGTCGCCGACGCGCTTGTGGTCCTGGCTGGTGGCCATCGGCAGGACGTTCTTGCCGTCGACCATCGCGATGAAGCTGGCTTCTTCGCCGTCGAGGAATTCTTCGATGACCACGCGCGAACCGGCTTCACCGAAGGCGTTGCCGGCGAGCATGTCGCGCACGGCGTCTTCGGCTTCCTGCAGGGTCATGGCGACGATCACGCCTTTGCCCGCGGCCAGGCCGTCGGCCTTGATCACGATTGGCGCGCCTTTCTCACGCAGGTAAGCCAGGGCTGGCTCGATCTCGGTGAAGTTCTGGTAGTCGGCGGTCGGGATCTTGTGGCGCGCCAGGAAATCCTTGGTGAATGCCTTGGAACCTTCCAGTTGGGCCGCGCCGGCGGTCGGGCCGAAGCAGTCCAGGCCGCGGCTGCGGAACAGGTCGACGACACCGGCAACCAGCGGCACTTCCGGACCGACGATGGTCAGGGAAACGTTTTTCTCGGCGAAATCCGCCAGTTGTTCCAGGGCCAGCACGTCGATGGCGACGTTTTCGCACTTGGCTTCAATGGCGGTGCCGGCGTTGCCGGGAGCTACGAATACTTTCTGGACGCGTGGGTCCTGGGCAACTTTCCAGGCCAGGGCGTGTTCACGGCCACCGCTGCCAATAATCAAAACATTCATTTCAAAAACCTCTGAGAAACGCTGTGCTTCCCTGTAGGAGCGAGCTTGCTCGCGAAGGTCGTCAACGATAACGAGGGAAACCTGACACCTCGTGGCGTTTTTGAGTTTTTCGCGAGCAAGCTCGCTCCTACAGTCGGGAAGCGGTGCTGTTTAGTGACGGAAGTGGCGCATGCCGGTGAAGACCATGGCGATGCCGGCTTCGTCAGCCGCAGCAATCACTTCGGCATCACGCATCGAGCCGCCAGGCTGGATCACTGCGGTGACGCCGGCCTTGGCCGCGTTGTCCAGGCCGTCGCGGAACGGGAAGAACGCGTCGGACGCCATCACCGAGCCCGCTACCTGCAAACCGGCGTGTTCAGCCTTGATCGCGGCGATGCGCGCCGAGTTCACACGGCTCATCTGGCCGGCGCCGACACCGATGGTCTGGCGGTTCTTGGCGTAGACGATGGCGTTGGACTTGACGTACTTGGCCACTTTCCAGGCGAAGATCAGGTCGTTGATTTCCTGCTCGGTCGGTGCGCGCTTGGTCACCACTTTCAGGTCGGCGCTGCTGATCATGCCGATGTCGCGGCTTTGCACCAGCAGGCCGCCGTTGACGCGCTTGTAGTCCCAGGCAGGGGCACGTTCGGCCGACCATTCGCCGCAGGCCAGCAGGCGCACGTTGGCTTTGGCGGCCACGATGGCGCGGGCTTCCTCGCTGACGGACGGGGCGATGATCACTTCGACGAACTGACGCTCGACGATGGCCTTGGCGGTCGCGGCGTCGAGTTCGCGGTTGAAAGCGATGATGCCGCCGAAGGCCGATTCGGTGTCGGTGGCGTAGGCCAGTTCGTAAGCCTGGCGGATGCCGCCTTCAGCGTCCGGGCTCACGGCCACGCCGCACGGGTTGGCGTGCTTGACGATCACGCAGGCCGGCTTGACGAAGCTCTTCACGCATTCCAGCGCGGCGTCGGTGTCGGCCACGTTGTTGTAGGACAGTTCTTTGCCTTGCAGCTGGGTCGCGGTGGCGATGCCCACTTCGGCCGGCTTGGCTTCCACGTAGAACGCCGCGCTCTGGTGCGGGTTCTCGCCGTAGCGCATTTCCTGGGCCTTGATGAACTGGCTGTTGAAGGTCCGCGGGAACTGGCTGCGACCTTCTGTGCTGAGGGTCTCGGCGGCCTGGTTCACGGTGCCCATGTAGTTGGCGATCATGCCGTCGTAGGCGGCGGTGTGTTCGAACGCCTTGAGCATCAGGTCGAAACGCTGGGCGTAGGTCAGGCCACCGGCTTTGAGGTTTTCAAGCACCTGGGCGTAGTCGCTGGCGTTGACCACAATGGCCACGTCTTTGTGGTTCTTGGCGGCCGAGCGAACCATGGTCGGGCCGCCGATATCGATGTTTTCGATGGCGGTCGGCAGGTCGCAGCCCGGCTTGTTGATGGTGGCTTCGAACGGGTAGAGGTTGACCGCCACCAGATCGATCGGCTTGATGCCGTGCTCGTTCATGATGGCGTCGTCGATACCGCGACGGCCGAGGATGCCGCCGTGGATTTTCGGGTGCAGGGTCTTGACCCGACCGTCCATCATCTCTGCGAAACCGGTGTAGTCCGCGACTTCTACTGCGGCCACGCCGTTGTCTCGCAGCAGTTTGAAGGTCCCGCCCGTGGAGAGGATTTCCACGCCCAGGGCTTCCAGCCCCCGGGCAAATTCGAGAACCCCGGTCTTGTCGGAGACACTGATCAAGGCGCGGCGGATCGGCAGGCGGGTAGTCTGGTCGGTCATTTCAATTTCCATCAAAAGCAAAGGAGTCAGCAAAAAAGGCGACCGGTTTTACGCGGGCGCCTTTCTGGTCGGATTGAATGCTTACAGCAAATCGTATTGTTTGAGCTTTTTGCGCAAGGTGCCACGGTTGAGGCCCAGCAGCTCACTGGCTTTGGTCTGGTTGCCCTTGACGTAGTTCATCACGCTTTCGAGCAAGGGCGCCTCGACTTCGGAGAGCACGAGGTTGTACACGTCCGTGACGGAAGCGCCCTCAAGGTGGGCGAAATAATTGTGCAGCGCCTTCTCGACACTCCCGCGAAGGGTCTGGCCTTCTTCGCTCGGCGTGTTGAGGTGCTGTTTCAAATTGACGTTGTCGCTCACGGGTGTTGTTCCACTCACTAAAGTCTCGGTCATCATCGTCATGCGGCCACCCCCTCTCCGTCCCCTGTCACCAGGCTCTTGTCACGTTCGCTGAAGAACTCACGAACGTTGGCGCACTGTGCTTCCGTATCATCCAAACGATTGAAGTGGGCGCGAAACTCCCTGGCGCCCGGCAGGGTTGCGAGATACCAGCCGACATGCTTGCGAGCAATGCGTACTCCCATCACGTCTCCGTAGAAGGCGTGCAGGGCGGCCAGATGCTCTAGCAGAATACGTTCCACCTCGATCAACCCCGGTGCCGGCAACAGCTCGCCGGTACGCAGAAAGTGTTCGACTTCACGAAAAATCCATGGCCGCCCCTGGGCGGCCCGGCCAATCAACAAGCCATCGGCACCGGTCGCATGCAGCACGCGCCGGGCTTTCTCGGCTGAGTCGATATCGCCATTGGCAAATACCGGCATCGACACGGCCTGCTTGATCGCGGCAATGGTGTCGTACTCGGCTTCGCCGGTGTAAAGATCGGCGCGGGTGCGGCCATGCACCGCCAGCGCTGAAATACCCGCCTGTTCGGCGATCTTCGCCACCGTCAGGCCATTCTTGTTGTCCCGGTCCCAGCCGGTACGAATCTTCAGGGTGACCGGTACATCCACTGCGGCGACAACGGCCTGCAGGATCTCGGCGACCAACTGCTCATCCTTCAACAGCGCGGAACCGGCGGCCTTGTTGCAGACCTTCTTGGCCGGACAGCCCATGTTGATGTCAATGATCTGCGCGCCCAGCTCCACGTTGGCCCGGGCCGCTTCCGCCAGCATCTGTGCGTCGCCACCGGCGATCTGTACCGAGCGGGGCTCGGGATCACCTTCGTGGATCATGCGCAGCCGCGATTTGCGGGTGTTCCACAAGCTCATGTCGCTGGTGACCATTTCCGAGACTACTAGACCCGCGCCCAAACGCTTGCACAGCTGACGAAAGGGCTGGTCGGTGACTCCCGCCATTGGCGCGAGAATCAAACCATTGTGCAATGTGTATGGGCCGATGCGTACCGCCGACATAGGACTTCCCTGTTGTGGGGCCGGATCATTAGAGTTCGAAAAAGGGTTGGCATGATACCCGCTCTCGATGACTGGATAAAGGCTGAATTGGATAAAATCTGAACAGTTATTTCTTTATCGCCACCGGTTTGGTTGCCGGCGGTCCAGTCAATAATCCGTCGTCAAACCTCGATGACCGCGCCGATTCACTCGGGCGAATGAAAGCTCAGGCTGTAATTCACCGCTTTGTTGCCGGGGTCGAGGATGTCCAGGGAGATATGGATCGGCGTCTGCGACGGCATTTCACTGACCCCGGCCAGCTCACCGCTCAGGTATTCGGCGGGCTTGAAGCGCCGGCTGGCGATCAGGTTGCCGTTCAGGTCGGCAAAGCGCAGTTCCAGCAACGGGAACGGCTGGGAGAACGTCGCGCGGTTATAGATGATTGCATCCACCACCAGCGCGCCGGCGAATTCAGGATGGCTGCGCACCACCAGGTTGCTGCTCTTGATGTGCGCGATATCGACCCGTGATGGCACCGTGCAGCCCAATGTCGGGCACAGTTGCTGGAACCACGGGCGATAGGCGTCCTGGCGCGCCAGGTCGTCGAACTGGTAGGCAATGTACTGGCCGGCGAGGCCGGCGGCGGCGATCAGCACCAGCAACAGCCAGAGCAGGCGACGGCCCCAGCTCGACGGGCGTTTGCCGGCGTACAAGTGCAGCGGGTCATCTTCGAGGTCCTGCAGCAGCTCGTCGTGGGCGCTGGCGGCGCTGCGCGAGCGCTTGCGGCCTTGGGGGCGCTCGTCGGGTTCCGGCGCGTCCACGTCGTCGCTGACCGCGCTCACGGGCGGGTCGAGTTCGTCGTCTTCATCGGCAGGCGTGGAGCGCAGCGGCGGTTCATCGTCGATGTCGTCGGTGGCGAGGGACATCGACGGTTCGGTGCGCTGTTTAGTCGCAGGGGCATTTGCCGGTTCAGGTTCGTCTTCGGGCGCTTTGCCGCGTTCTTCAGGCGGTTCGCTGAAGAGGCTGGCGGCCCATTTTTCTTCCTCGGCCTTGATCGTGTCGCGGCTGGCGCTGAGGGCATCTTCCTTTTTGCGTCGGTCGGCGCTGCCTTGCCGGCGTTCCGCGCCCAGCGGCTGGGTGTGTTGAATCTCGCGGCGTTCCAGCTTGGCCAGTTCTTTGTCCAGGTCCAGGTTGTCCAGGTCCAGCTCTTGCGCGGTCCACTGTTTCTGGCTGATTGCCCGCGGCGCCTCGGCGGCGTGCTCCGCTGCGGCCGGATGTTCAGGCTTCGGCGCTTGCGCGTGGGCGCGCTGCTCCAGCAACTGGCGCGCGGCGTTGAACACTTGCAGGCACGAGCCGCAGCGCACCACGCCGCGCGCCACGTTCAACTGAGCGTGGCTGACGCGAAAGCGCGTTTGGCAATGGGGACACTGGGTGACGAAACTGTCGGTCATGCGGCCATCCGATTCAGGCAAGCGCTCATTCTAGCGCCGACGCCCGCTGATGCGTACCCAGCCATCACGATTGGCGATCGGGTCGAGCTCGAAATCCTGGGCGTAGGCTGCAGCCACGTCTTCACCCTGTTCGGCGAGGATGCCCGACAGTGCCAGGCGGCCACCCGGCTTGATCAGGCTCGACAGCTGCGGCGCCAGGGCCACCAGCGGGCCGGCGAGGATATTGGCGACCAGCACATCAGCCTGCACCTGGGGCAATTGCTCCGGCAGGTACAGTGGGAATTTGCCTTCAGCAATGTGGTTGCGCCCGGCGTTATCGCGGGAGGCTTCCAGGGCCTGTACGTCGATATCGGTGCCGACGGCTTCCTTGGCGCCCAACAACAGGGCGGCAATCGCCAGAATCCCCGAGCCGCAGCCGAAGTCCAGCACATGGCAATCGTTCAGGTCCTGGCCGTCCAGCCATTCCAGGCACAGCGCGGTGGTCGGGTGCGTGCCGGTGCCGAACGCCAGGCCCGGGTCCAGCAGCAGGTTCACCGCGTCCGGCTCGGGGGCGGCGTGCCAGCTCGGCACGATCCACAGGCGCTGGCCGAAACGCATCGGCTGGAAGTTGTCCATCCAGCTGCGTTCCCAGTCCTGGTCTTCGATGATTTCGCTGTGGTGCTCGGGCAGCGGGCCGCCGGTGAGCAGTTCCATATGGGCCAGGACGCTGGCGGCATCGGTGCCGTCTTCGAACAGGGCCAGCAAGTGGGTGTGGGACCACAGCGGGGTGGTGTTGAGTTCCGGCTCGAAGATCGGCTGGTCTTCGGCGTCCATGAAGGTCACCGAGACGGCGCCCACTTCAAGGAAGGCGTCTTCGTAGGTTTCGGCTTGTTCTGGGCTGATGGCGAGACGGACTTGCAGCCAAGGCATGGCGGGCACCTTTGAAAAAATGAGTGTGCAGCGGGGAGGGGCTGCGAAAGCGCGCAAGTTTACGCGAGCGTGGAGAAGAAGACGACTGTACTGACAGTACGCCGACCAAATGTGGGAGGGGGCTTGCCCCCGATAGCGGTGGGTCAGTCACCTAATCTATGACTGAGCTGCCGCCATCGGGGGCAAGCCCCTCCCACATTTGGACTGTGTACATCTTCAAAATGGAGGGGCCACAAACAACAAAGCCGCCCGAAGGCGGCTTTGTTGGGTGGAGCACTTACTGGTTGGCCAGCTTGTGTTCCAGGTAGTGAATGTTCACACCACCTTCGCAGAAGCCTTCATCGCGGACCAGATCCCGATGCAGCGGGATGTTGGTCTTGATGCCGTCGACCACGATTTCGTCCAGGGCGTTACGCATACGGGCCATGGCCTCGTCGCGGGTGGCGCCCCAGGTGATCAGCTTGCCGATCAACGAGTCGTAGTTGGACGGAACCTTGTAGCCGCTGTACAGGTGCGAATCGACGCGAACGCCGTTGCCGCCCGGTGCATGGAAATGCTTGACCAGGCCTGGACTCGGGATAAAGGTTTTCGGGTCTTCGGCGTTGATCCGGCACTCCAGGGAGTGGCCGTGGATCTTCACGTCGTCCTGGGTGAAGGACAGCTCGTTACCGGCGGCGATGCTCAGCATCTCCTTGACGATATCGATACCGGTGACCATCTCCGAAACCGGGTGTTCTACCTGCACGCGAGTGTTCATCTCGATGAAGTAGAAACGGCCGTTCTCGTAGAGGAACTCGAAAGTGCCGGCGCCACGGTAGTTGATGTCGATGCACGCCTTGACGCAGCGCGCCAGGACTTCCGCACGGGCTTTCTCGTCGAGGCCCGGTGCCGGTGCTTCTTCCAATACCTTCTGGTGACGACGTTGCAGCGAGCAATCGCGGTCGCCCAGGTGGATGGCGTGGCCCTGGCCGTCGGACAGCACCTGCACTTCCACGTGACGTGGGTTGGTCAGGTACTTCTCCAGGTAGACCATCGGGTTGCCGAACCAGGCAGCCGCTTCGGAGCGCGTCTGCTTGGCCGCTTCGATCAGGTCTTCTTCCTTGTGTACCACGCGCATGCCGCGACCACCGCCGCCGCCTGCGGCCTTGATGATCACCGGGTAACCGACTTCGCGACCGATGCGCAGCGCAGTGGTCTCGTCCTCGGGCAGCGGGCCGTCGGAGCCTGGAACGGTCGGCACGCCGGCCGCGATCATGGCGTCCTTGGCCGAAACCTTGTCACCCATCAGGCGAATGGTCTCTGCTTTCGGGCCGATGAAGGCAAACCCGGATTTTTCCACCTGTTCGGCGAAATCGGCGTTTTCCGCGAGGAAGCCGTAGCCCGGGTGGATGCCATCAGCGCCGGTCACTTCCGCAGCGGCGATGATGTTCGAGACTTTCAGGTACGAGTTCGCAGCCAGTGGCGGGCCGATGCAGATGCTTTCGTCCGCCAGTTTCACGTGCATCAGTTCGGTATCGGCCGTCGAGTAAACAGCGACGGTCTTGATGCCCTCTTCCTTACAGGCGCGCAGGATACGCAGCGCGATCTCGCCGCGGTTGGCGATCAGGACTTTTTGCAGTTTCTTCGCAGGTTTCAACATCGAAGGCGCTCCGCGGTTCAAACGATGGTGAACAGCGGCTGGTCGTACTCAACCGGCTGACCGTTTTCTACCAGAATGGATTCGATGACACCGGCTTTTTCGGCCGTGATGTGGTTCATCATTTTCATCGCTTCCACGATGCAGATGGTGTCGCCTTCTTTCACGGTTTTGCCGACTTCAACGAAGGCTGGCGAACCCGGTGCCGGGGTGCGGTAGAACGTACCGACCATTGGCGACTTGGCCACGAAGCCGTTCAGCTTGGGTGCAGCAGGCTCGGCGGCGGCGACAGGCGCAGCGGCGACCGGAGCGGCAGCGGCAGGTGCCGGTGCTTGCATCTGCGGCGCGTAGAATTGCTGGGCCGGGGTCTTGCTGTGGCGGCTGATGCGTACAGACTCTTCGCCTTCCTTGATTTCCAGCTCGTCGATGCCGGATTCTTCCAGCAGTTCGATCAGTTTCTTAACTTTACGGATATCCATGAATCGTCAACTCCCAAGGGTCGGTCAGGGGCGCTTGGCCGGTTGTTCAAGTTGTTCCAGGGCGGCCTCCAGGGCCAGTCGATAACCGCTGGCGCCAAGGCCGCAGATCACACCTACCGCTACGTCGGAGAAGTAGGAGTGATGGCGGAAAGGTTCGCGTTTGTACACGTTCGACAAATGCACTTCGATGAATGGGATGCTCACCGCCAGCAGCGCGTCACGTAATGCAACACTTGTGTGCGTAAAAGCGGCGGGATTGATCAGAATAAAGTCCACGCCTTCGCCGCGCGCGGCATGGATGCGATCAATCAATTCGTACTCGGCATTGCTTTGCAGGTACAGCAAATGGTGGCCGGCTTCACGGGCCCGTCGCTCCAGATCGAGGTTGATCTGTTCCAGGGTCACTGCCCCGTAGACGCCCGGTTCGCGGGTGCCGAGCAGGTTCAGGTTGGGTCCGTGAAGAACCAGTAAGGTCGCCATCGGCTGTTCCTTGTTATTGATGTGGGTACGGCAGAACCCGGCGACTATGCCGCAAAGCGTTTATGACTGTCCAGTTCTATGCAGTAGGCAGCACGATTAGCGAGGATTGCGCGAAATTTGTGACTGCGGCCCAAGATCCGGTCATTGGTAATACCGTCTTGAAACCTGTGGCGATCAAATGTGGGAGGGGGCTTGCCCCCGATAGCGGTGGATCAGTTACAGATATTGAGACTGGCACACCGCTATCGGGGGCAAGCCCCCTCCCACATTGGTTCTTCGCATGGCGTTAGATCGGGTCAGACGCGGAAGGCTTGGACGGCGGTATTGAGTTGGCCGCCCAGCACCAACAGGTGTTCACCCTGGCTGCGGCCCTGGCCGATGCGCAGTAGGTTGTCCTCACCCAACTGATGAATCCGTTCGCTGTTATCGCGAATCTCACTCACCGCACCGCTCTGCTGCGCGGTCACATCGGCGATACGCACGGAGGTGTCGGAAATGGTCTGGATCGCCCCGACGATTTCATCCAGCGCGCCGTCGGCCGCTTGTGCTTGCTGGGCGGTGGCTTCGGCGTGTTCGACCTGCGCGCGCATGCCTTCCACCGACTGGCGGGCGGCGGTTTGCAGGCCGGCGATGAGGCCCTGGATTTCGGCGGTGGCGCCAGCGGTGCGCTGGGCCAGGGAGCGCACTTCGTCGGCGACCACGGCAAAGCCCCGCCCGGCGTCTCCGGCGCGGGCGGCTTCAATGGCGGCATTGAGCGCCAGCAGGTTGGTCTGGTCGGCGATCGAGCGAATCACCGTCAACACGCCGCCAATGGTCGCGGACTCTTCGGCGAGTTTCTCGATCATCTGCGCGTTTTGCTGCACTTCGCCCACCAGCGCATGCAGCCCGGTCAGGCTCAGGCCGATCACCCGCTGGCCGTGCTTCACCGCCTGGCCCGCGCTGCGGCTGGCGCCGGCGGCCTGGCTGGCGTCCCCGGCGACTTGTTGAATGGTCGCTTCCAATTCGCCCAACGAATCGCGGATCTGCGCGGTGTCCCCGGCCTGCCGTTCGGCGCCATCATGCAGGCCGCTGCTCAGCTCGGCCAGGGCGCGGCTGCTGCCGGCGACTTCCTCGGCATTGCCGCGAATGGTGCCCACCAGGTCCACCAGGTAGGCGCGCAAGCGGTTGAGGGAGGCTTCGATGTCGCGCAGTTCGCGGTTGGTCTTGCCCAAGGCAATCGGTTGGCTGAAGTCGCCTTCGCCCCAGGTCGACAGGGCCGGTGCCAGGTTGGTCAACACCCGTGCCAGGCGCCGTTGCAGAGTATCGATCAGCAGGGCGATCAGCAGGATCAGACCGATCATCACCCCTTGCATCAGGCGCACTTCGCCCTGGATCACGGCGTGCTGCGCACGCACGACCGGCTCCAGGCCGGCGATGGCCTGTTGCACGGCGGCGATTTTCAGTTGGGTGCCGGCGGCGAGGTCGGCGCGCCGCTGGATCTGCTCGCGGGTACGCTTGAGTTCGGCCGGGTAGCGGGTCAGCAGGCTGTTGAGTTCGCGCTTGAGGTCGACGCCGGTGTCTTGTGTTTCGGTTTTTTCGCTGTTTTCCAGGCCCATCAGCGCCGAAAAGTCATCGGTGTTCGAACCGGCGTTGGCCTTGACCCCAAGTAAGGGCAGTTGCTCCAGCAGGTCGGCCTGGCCGCGGATATTGCTGACTTCGCGCTCCACATCATCCGCCAGTTCGGCGCGCCCGCTGCTCACCAGCTTGTCGCGGGCCAGGGACAGCTTGCCCAGGTGTTGGGACGCCGCCAGCAGCGGCGGCAGGTAGCGCGCCGCGGCGGGCGAATCGACGCCGATGGCGTACTGGCTCAGTTGCTCGAGGTTCGCGCCCAATTCGCGCTCGGCCTGCAACAGCAGCGCTTGCGGGTCGCCGGCCAGTTTGCCGGCGGCGAGCAGGTCGGTTTTGCTGAAGGTATCCAACTCCTTCAGGCTGGGGCGCAGGCTTTGTGCGAGGTCGACAGGCAATTCATCCAGGTGTTGCAGTAGGCTTTCCAGGCTCTGGCTGGCGCTGCTCAAGCGCAGGGCGTCGCCGCTGGCCAGGTAGTCGTCGATATTGCGTGCGGCCTGGTTCTGGAAGGTCTGTGACAACCCCAGGTAGCGTTCCATCAGCAAATAAGGCCGTTCCAGCGCGCGTTGCGACCACCAGAGCGTCGCCCCGAGTGCCAGGCACACGGCCACCAGAAGGAGGGTATTGAGATTGGTCAGCAGCTTCAGGCGCATGCGTGGTTTCAACCGACAGCAAAAGTTAAGTGCCTGAAGTTATTGCGTTTCTATTACAAAGTTATGACGGAATCGCTGGATTCTGGTGAAAAGATGGCACTTTGACTTGATGTGTGCGCGGCTTGAACCCGATTGCGTCCGGCATCCTTGGCGCGGTACAGCGCCTCGTCGGCTTGGGCGGCCATCATCAGGCTGTCGGAATCGTCGCACAACTCCACCAGCCCGGCGCTGAAAGTACACCACAAGTCATGCGGCTGTGCCGGGTAGTGAATTTCGGCAAAGCGCCCACGGATTTCATCCAGCACCTTGCAGGCCGATTCCAGGTCGGTATCGGGCATCACAATCGCAAACTCTTCACCGCCGTAGCGGCCGATGTAGTCGGTCTTGCGCAAGCGCTGTTTGAGGAACAGCGCCAGGCTCTTGATCACGCGGTCGCCCATGGGGTGGCCGTGGCTGTCGTTGACGCGCTTGAAGTGGTCGATGTCGAGCATGGCAAAGCTCAACGGCTTATTCTCGCGACGAGCGCGGAAGGTGCAGTCTTCGAGCAATTGCAGGATATGGGTGTGGTTGTACAGGCCGGTCAGGCTGTCGCGCACCATCCGCGCCTTGAGGTTGCGCGCACGGGCCGCGCGGTTGCGCACGGTGGTGATCAGGTGGCGCGGCTTGATCGGCTTGGTGAGGAAGTCGTCGCCGCCTTCGCTCATGGCGTCCAGCTGTTTATCCAGGTCGTCTTCGGCCGACAGGTAGATGATCGGCACGCTGACGTACCGGTCGTTATGACGGATCACCTTGGCCAGTTCGGTGCCGGTGCAGGCGGGCATGTACATGTCGAGGATGATCAGGTCGGGCTGGAAATCCGCCAGCTCGGCCATGGCCTGGATCGGCTCGATCAGCGTGCGGGTGATGATACCGGCGCTGTTGAGCAGGCGCTCGGTGTGCAGCGCCTGGGCCCGTGAGTCGTCGATGATCAGCACTTTATAGGGGTCGTATTGGGCGACGCAGGTCAGCACTTCGATCTTTTCCAGCAGGCTCGAGGCTTCCAGCGTGCCGGTCAGGAACTCCTCGCCGCCGGCGCGCACGGCGGCGAGGCGGGTCGGGGTGTCGGTTTCATGCAGGCTGAAAAACAGCAACGGCAGCTTTTGCTCCAGGCCTTGCTGGGCCTCGGCGGCCAGCTGGAGGCCGAGGCCCGGGCCGCAGAAATCCACGTCCATCACAATCGCCGACGGCAGGCGCTCGGCCATCGCCACGCGATACGCCGCCACGTCGTCCAGTGACTGGGCGCTCAGGCCAAAGAATTCCAGCTGCTTGGCCAGACGCTCGGCGCGATCGTGATCGGCCAGCATCACGTAGATCGGCTTGCGCATCGGCGGCAGGAAGGTTTGCTCAAGCTGATCGCCCTGGCGCAGGCCGGTGCGGGACAGGCGTTGCATCAAACGGTTGATTTCGGTGATCAGTTGACTGCTCAGGCGGCCGCGATTGGCGTCCACCGCTTTGAGCGACTCACCGATGTGCTGCGCCAGTTGGCCGTGTTCGGGCTGTTCGAAGCGTTCGGCGAAGCGCAGCAGGCGCAGGTTGGCTTCGCTGAGTTCGGAGAAGTCGGCGTCGGACCATTCGCTGCGTTGCAGGCGCTGCCAGATCTCAAGAATTTGACGTGCCTGATGAATTACCCGCTGGGCAAAGTGCTGCTTGAGACGCTCACGGCTGGGGTCTTCTGGCTCGGTCATATCCTGACTACTAGTGAAGGTGCGTGCTGAGGTCGACTGGTGGCTCTATGCTAGCACCTCTTTTCGGTTACATGAGTGTCATACGTCAATTAACTGCGAGTCCCTGGCATTCATTTAGTGACTAATTGGTCGTGCAGCGGAAAAAGCGCGCATCCTTTATAGTCGAATGCCCCCTGGGCGTCCGTTGGATCATAGTTGTAGGGCGAAAAGCCCGCATTGACGGGCACGATGGGGTAGGGTTGCTGTCGGAGTGTTTGAACGCACGCCGTCGATTGAAGTGCATGAACTCAAGTGATTGAAAGGATATCGCCATGCTGGACTGGAAAAACCGTGCAGGCAGTGCCAAAGGCCCCGCCCCTGAACCCAAGTCGGCCAACCGCAGCTATTTGCGTAGCGTGCTGATGAGCCGAGCGGTGCTTAGCGTACTCGGCTTGTATCTGTTGGTCACCGGTGCTTTGGGTTGGTACTGGAGCGAAGAGCCGGCGCTGTTCCCGGTCCAGCAGAACGCCCAGCTTGCCGCTGAAAAGGAAGGCAAGCAGATGGTGTTGGGTTACACCACCGTGGAAACCCTCAAGACCGTGGCCGGCACCTTGCTCAACAAGCCCGGTGGCTATATTTCCAACGACCGTTTCCCGCCGGGCCTGTGGATGGACAACATGCCGAGCTGGGAATACGGCGTACTGGTGCAGGTGCGTGACTTGACCCGCGCCTTGCGTAAGGATTTCGCCCGTTCCCAGTCGCAGTCGGCGGAAGACGCCGACCTGGCGAAGGCCGAGCCGCGTTTCAACTTCGACAACAAGAGCTGGGTGCTGCCTTCCAGCGAGTCGGAGTACCAGGAAGGCATCAACTCCCTGAATCGCTATGAAGTGCGCCTGTCCGACCCGAACCAGCGCGGCGCCTTGTTCTATGCGCGCGCCGACAACCTCAACAACTGGCTGGGCGATGTCGCCACACGCCTGGGTTCGTTGTCGCAACGTCTGTCGGCCAGTGTCGGCCGGGTCAAGCTGAACACCTCACTGAAAACCGAAGCGCTGGCGCCGGGTGAAGTGCCGCAGCTCGATGAAGAAGTGGTGGAAACCCCATGGCTGCAGATCGACAACGTGTTCTACGAAGCCCGCGGCCAGGCCTGGGCCTTGTCCCACCTATTGCGCGCCATCGAAGTCGACTTTGCCGACGTGCTGGCCAAGAAGAATGCGACGGTCAGCGTGCGCCAGATCATTCGTGAACTGGAGGCTTCGCAAGAGCCGGTCTGGAGCCCGATGATCCTCAACGGCAGCGGCTTTGGCATATTGGCCAACCACTCGCTGGTGATGGCCAACTACATTTCCCGGGCCAACGCGGCGGTGATCGACTTGCGTCAGTTGCTTAACCAAGGGTGATGATGGACGTGACTCAAAAGGAGGCCGCGCACCGCGCAGCCTCCGATGCGGAACTGATCTGCTGGGTCGACGAGCACGACAACCCGCTCGGCGCCCTGGTGCGATCCGACCTGCGCCAGCGCGGCCTGATCGGCCGTTGCACCTTTATCTTCCTGTTCAACTCGGCAGGTGAACTGTGCGTACACCGACGCACCCTGAGCAAAGCCCTGTACCCCGGTTTCTGGGACACGGCGGCAGGCGGGATGGTGGCGGACGGCGAGAGTTATGCCGAGTCGGCCGCCCGCGAGCTTGAAGAAGAGCTCGGCGTGGGCGGGGTGGAGTTGGTCGAGCATGACCATTTCTACTTCGAGGACGGTGACAGCCGACTTTGGTGCAGATCCTACTCCGCCGTGTGGGACGGTGCGCTGTGCCTGCAGCCTGAAGAAGTCATGGAAGCGCGCTTTTTACCCCTTGAAGTTGTCCTGCAGGAAGCGCAACAAAAGCCCTACTGCCCGGACGCGCAAGAGGGCTTGCGGCGCTATCTGGCCTCACGTCGCTAAAGTTGTATAAATTGGCGCGATTTGGCCCTTAGCAAGTGAGCTTTTTGTGGTTACACTGCGCGACTTTTCACCCGAACCACCCTTGTTCCACCCCCTGATTCCTGTAGGAGCGAGCTCGCTCGCGAAAACCTCAAGCGCGCCGCGGGCATCCTGAATGCCCGCGTCATCGTTGGCGATCTTCGCGAGCGAGCTCGCTCCTACAGGAATCGGGGGCAATGACTTGGGGGGTTCGGTAGCGCTGCCCCTGCCTGAGTGGGGCTTCGCGGTCGGCAACCGCCTGAGCGTTTGCCGATCAGTCTTTGTCCTCACAAGAGGATTGCCGGTGGCCAAAAAAGCCGCATCCTTCGCCGCCCTCGGTGGCCTGGTATTTTCCACCGACGCAGGTCGACACTGCCCGGACTGTCGTCAGCCCGTGGACGCCTGTACCTGCAAACAAACCCTGATCCCCGAAGGCGACGGCATTGCCCGCGTGCGACGCGAGAGCAAAGGCCGTGGCGGCAAGACGGTGACTACCATCACCGGCGTGCCGCTGGCCGAAGACGCGCTGAAGGAACTCGCCACCACGCTGAAAAAGCGCTGTGGCACCGGTGGCGCGTTGAAAGACGGGGTCATCGAGATCCAGGGCGATCACGTCGAGTTGCTGTTGGCCGAGCTGATCAAGCTCGGGTACAAGGCCAAGAAGTCCGGCGGCTGAAAGCCTCTTCCCAACCAGTGTCTAAACTCTGTCCTGCGAGTGGGGTCTGACCTTACTCACAGGCAAATCGTCATTTTCATTCTTTAGACTGCGCCAGCCTCCAACGAGGGGCGGCGCCTTCGACTTCATTTATAGGGGACTTCAATGTCCGTACGACGCACACGCAAAGACGATGGCAGCCAATGGACAGTTGCGGACAGCCGCAGTGTTTACGGGATTCGTCATTGGGGGGCCGGGTATTTCGCGATCAATGATGCCGGTCGCGTTGAAGTTCGTCCGAACGGCCCGAAAAGCACGCCTGTCGACCTGTACGAGCAAGTCGACGAGTTGCGCAAAAGCGGCTTGTCCTTGCCGCTGCTGGTGCGTTTCCCCGACATCCTGCAAGACCGCGTGCGCCAGTTGACCGGTGCGTTCGATTCGAACATCGAGCGTCTGGAATACCAGAGCAAATACACCGCGCTGTACCCGATCAAGGTGAACCAGCAGGAGGCGGTGATCGAAAACATCATCGCCACCCAGGACGTGTCCATTGGCCTGGAAGCCGGCTCCAAGCCGGAACTGCTGGCCGTGCTGGCCCTGGCGCCGAAAGGCGGGACCATCGTCTGCAACGGTTACAAGGACCGCGAATTCATCCGCCTGGCGCTGATGGGCCAGAAGCTGGGTCACAACGTGTTCATCGTGATCGAGAAAGAGTCCGAAGTTGAGCTGGTGATCGAAGAAGCCGCCAACCTCAAGGTCAAGCCACAGGTCGGCCTGCGCGTGCGCCTGTCGTCCCTGGCGTCGAGCAAGTGGGCTGACACTGGCGGTGAGAAATCCAAGTTCGGGTTGTCGGCGGCGCAACTGCTGTCGGTGGTCGAGCGCTTCCGCGCCGCCAGCCTGGACCAGGGCATCCGCCTGTTGCACTTCCACATGGGCTCGCAGATCGCCAACCTGGCCGACTACCAGCACGGGTTCAAGGAAGCCATTCGTTACTACGGCGAACTGCGCAACCTCGGCCTGCCGGTGGACCACATCGACGTCGGCGGCGGCCTGGGCGTGGACTACGACGGTACTCACTCGCGCAACGCCAGCTCGATCAACTACGACATGGACGACTACGCCGGTGTCGTCGTGGGCATGCTCAAGGAGTTCTGCGACGCGCAGAGCCTGCCGCACCCGAACATCTTCTCCGAGAGCGGCCGTTCCCTGACCGCCCACCACGCCATGCTGGTGGTGCAAGTCACCGACGTCGAGAAGCACAACGACGAAATGCCGCAGATCGAGAACAAGGACAGCCTGCCGGAAACCGTGCAATGTCTGGTGGACCTGCTCGGCCCGACTGACATCGAGATGGTCACCGAAACCTACTGGCGCGCCACTCACTACATGAGCGACGTGGCCACCCAGTACGCCGACGGCAAACTGACCCTGGCGGAAAAAGCCCTGGCCGAACAGTGCTACTTCGCCGTATGCCGCCGCCTGCATAACTCGCTGAAAGCACGTCAGCGCTCGCACCGCCAGGTGCTCGACGAACTCAACGACAAGCTGGCGGATAAATACATCTGCAACTTCTCGGTGTTCCAGAGCCTGCCGGACACCTGGGCCATCGGCCAGGTATTGCCGATCCTGCCGCTGCACCGCCTCGACGAAGAGCCGATGCGCCGCGCGGTATTGCAGGACTTGACCTGCGACTCCGACGGCAAGATCAAGCAATACGTCGACGAGCAGAGCATCGAGACCAGCCTGCCGGTACACGCGCTGAAAGAGGGCGAAGACTACCTGCTGGGTATCTTCCTGGTCGGCGCCTACCAGGAAATCCTCGGTGACATGCACAACCTGTTCGGTGACACCGACTCGGTGAACATCTATCAGCGTGAAGACGGTTCGGTGTACAGCGCCGGGATCGAGACCCACGACACCATCGAAGACATGCTGCGTTATGTGCACTTGTCGCCGGAGGAGTTGATGACCCATTACCGTGACAAGTGCGCCAGCGCGAAGATCAGTGCCAGCGAGCGCACGCAGTTTCTGGATGCGTTGCGCTTGGGCCTGACGCGTTCGTCCTACCTGTCCTCCTAAGCACCCATCCTTGTAGGAGCGAGCTTGCTCGCGAAGATCGTCAACGATGACATGGGCTGTCTGGATGACCGCGTTGTCTGAACGTTTTTCGCGAGCAAGCTCGCTCCTACAGTGACGGTGACAGTGACAGTGAGGGGTGCTTATCCCAGCCACTGATTCTGTCGGTTCAAACGCCAGGCAATCGTCCAAAGCGTAAGACTGCGCAGGGCCATGAACAGCAGGAAGCTGATCCACAGGCCGTGGTTGCCGTAGCCCTGCAACAGCCAGGCGAATGGCAGCAGGATCAGCACCGTCAGCAGCATGCCGTTACGCATCTCCCGCGCGCGCGTGGCGCCGATGAACAGCCCGTCCAGCAGATAACTCCACACCGCAATCAACGGCAGCACCGCCAGGTATGGCAGGTAGATGTCGGCGGTTTCGCGCACGCTGGGAATGTCGGTCTGCATGGCGATGAACAGGTGGCCGGCGAAGGTGAAGAGCAGGGCGAAACCGACGCTGGCGATCAGCGACCAACCGCAGGCGACCACTAATGAGCGGCGCAACGCCTGACGGTCGTGCGCGCCAATGGCATGGCCGCACAGGGCTTCGACCGCATGGGCCAGGCCGTCCAGGGCGTGGGCGGTCAGCAGCAGGCCGTTGAGCAACAGCGCGTTGGCGGCCACGGTGGCGTCGCCCAGGCGTGCGCCTTGCACCGTGATCATGAAAAACACCGACTGCAATGCCAGGCTGCGGATAAAGATGTCGCGGTTCACCGCCAGCAGCGGGCGCCAGCTGTGCCAGCGTTGCAAGGCGGCCCAGGCGATATGCCCGGGGTAGGCACGCAGGGCTTTTTGCGTGAGGGCCAGGCCGAGCAGGGCGCCGGTCCATTCGGCGATCACCGAGGCGCGTGCGGAGCCGACGACGCCCCAGTCCAGTCCGAGGACGAACCACAGGTTGAGGGCGATGTTGACCAGGTTGGTGGTCAGCAGGATCGCCAGCGGCGCGCGGGCGTTTTGCGTGCCGAGGAACCAGCCGACCAAGGCATAGCTGGCAAGAGCGGCGGGCAGGCCGAACAGGCGGGTGTGGAAGAACTCGCGGGTCAGTTGATTGAGTTCGGCGGAGGGCTGCATCCATTCCAGGGCCAGGTGGCTCAGCGGGATGCCCACTGTACCGAGTAACATCGCCAGGCCCAGCGCCAGCAACAGACCTTGCAGCAGGATTTGCCGCAGCGCCGCGCCATCGTTGCGCCCGGCGGCCTGGGCGGCGAACCCGGTGGAGCCCATGCGCAGAAAACCCATGGCCCAGGCCAGGAAGGTATACAGGCTGGCCCCGACCGCCACGGCGCCCAGTTGGTGGGCGTGGGGCAGGTGGCCGATGACCATGCTGTCGACCAGGGCAACCAGCGGTACCGAGATGTTCGACAGGATCATTGGCGCGGCCAGGGCCCAGACGCGGCGGTGGGTGGGGCGGTGGCGCCAGTCGGTCAGTAAGGTAGGCATGCAAGCTCCTTGGGGGAGGCGCATTGTAACTGTCCCTTAGCACGTCGCAGAACCAATGTGGAATGGGGGGTTAAATGTGGGAGGTGGGCAAATGTGAGGAGGGCCAAATATGAGGAGGGCCAAATGTGGGAGGGGGCTTGCCCCCGATTGCAGTGGATCAGCTACAAATAAGCTGACTGACTCACCGCCATCGGGGGCAAGCCCCCTCCCACATTTGGCCTCATTCCACATTTAGCTCTCATTCCACATTTGGTCTCATTCCACATTTTGATCTTCTGTGATTTTGATCTTTTGTGTTTGTGGGATTTGGCTTGGATCGCGTGACGCGAAGAACCAAACTGCCCTCCGTCGGTCAATGTGACCAGCGCCACATCGGCTTGGCCGGCGCTGATATATAGTTCATCCCTCGGTTCCCTCTGACGACGAGTGCCCCATGCTTAACAAAGGACTGTTCCTGGCTTGTGCGCTGGCCCTGCTTAGCGCCTGCGATTCTTCCGATAAACCGACTGCGCCGAGCGCGCCGGCAGCTGCGAGCAGTGTGGCGCCGAAGCCGGCCAAGGCGGCGGTGGATGTGGCGGCGCTGAAGCAGCGCTATGCCGGGCGTGAGCTGAGTGTGGTGGACGTGTCTGAGGTGCAGTTGGACGGCGCCAGCACCCTGTCGGTGAGTTTTTCCGTGCCGTTGGACCCGGAGCAGAAATTCGCCGACAAGCTGCATCTGGTGGACAGCAAGTCGGGCAAGGTCGACGGCGCCTGGGAGCTGTCGGATAACCTGATGGAGTTGCGCCTGCGCCACCTGGAGCCGCAGCGCAAGTTGGTGCTGACGGTCGACCCCGGCGTGCGCGCGGTGAACAACAACCTGTTGCCCGCCGAGTACGTCGCCCGCCTGGAAACCCGTGACCTGCAAGCCACCGTCGGCTTCGCCAGCCGTGGCACGCTGTTGCCCACGCGGCTGGCCGAGGGGTTGCCGGTGATTGCGCTGAATGTCGACAAGATCGACGTCGAATTCTTCCGGATCAAGCCCGAATCCCTGCCATCGTTCCTCGCCCAGTGGGGGCGCAACACCAGCCTGCAAAGCTATGAGTCCCGCGAGCTGCTGCCGCTGGCCGATCTGGTCTACGGCGGCCGCTTCGACCTGAACCCGGCGCGCAATACCCGCGAAACCCTGTTGCTGCCGATCGCCGGCCTCAAGCAATTGCAGCAGCCGGGCGTATACCTGGCGGTGATGCGGGCGTCGGGCACCTACAACTATTCGCAACCGGCCACGCTGTTCACCTTGAGTGATATCGGCCTGTCGGTTCACCGCTACGCCAATCGCCTGGATGTGTTTACCCAGGCGCTGGACGGTGGCAAGGCGCTGGATGGCGTCGACCTCGAAGTGCTCGATGCCGAGGGCCGGGTGGTGGGGCAGGGCAAGACCGAGCAGGGCGGTCACGCCGAATTGCCGTTGCCGAAAAAGGCCCAGGTGCTGTTGGCCAAGCAGGGCGAACAAACCAGCCTGTTGCGCCTGGACAGCGCCGCGCTCGATCTGGCGGAGTTCGATATCGGCGGCCAACCGTCGCACCCGCTGCAGTTCTTTGTGTTCGGCCCACGCGATCTGTATCGCCCTGGCGAAACCGTGCTGCTTAACGCCTTGCTGCGCGACAAGGACGGCAACGCGGTCAAGCCGCAGCCAGTGAGCGTCGAAGTGCGCCGCCCGGATGAGCAGGTCAGCCGCAAATTCGTCTGGGACGCCGACGCCTCCGGCCTCTATCAATATCAACTGCAATTGGCCGGCGAAGCGCCGACCGGGCGTTGGCAGCTGGTGTTCGACCTGGGCGACGGCAAGCCGCAGTTGTACGAGTTCCTCGTCGAAGACTTCCTGCCCGAGCGCCTGGCGCTCGAACTCAAGGGCAGCGACACGGCATTGAGCCCGGCGGATAACCCGGTCATTCAGGTCAACGGCCGTTACCTCTACGGCGCGCCGGCGTCGGGCAACCGGGTCAGCGGGCAGGTGTATGTGCGTCCGCTGCGCGAGGCGGTGAAATCGCTGCCGGGTTACCAGTTCGGCTCCGTCACCGAAGAAGAGCTGAGCCAGGATTTCGAACTGGATGAAAGCGTGCTCGACGCCAAGGGCCAGGAAGCCCTGACCCTGGAAAGCAAATGGGCCGACGCCAAGTCGCCGCTGCAACTGATCGTGCAAGCCAGTCTGCATGAATCGGGCGGGCGGCCGATCACCCGGCGCCTGGTGCAGCCGATCTGGCCGGCCGAGCAGTTGCCGGGCCTGCGCGGGCTGTTTGACGGCAAGGAAACCAACGGCGACGGCCCGGCGGAATTCGAAGTGCTGCTGGCCAACCAGGACGGGCAGAAACTCGCCGCGAAAAACCTCAAGGTCCGCCTGGTGCGCGAGCGCCGTGACTACTACTGGAATTACTCGGACAGCGACGGCTGGAGCTACCACTACAACGAGAAATTCCTCAACCTCGACGAACAGAGCCTGGACATCAAGGCGGGCGACACCGCCAAGGTCAGCTTCCAGGTGGAGTGGGGCCCGTACCGCGTCGAGGTCGAAGACCCGCAGACCGGGCTGGTCAGCAGCCTGCGCTTCTGGGCCGGCTACCAGGCCCAGGACAACACCGAAGGCGGCGCCGTGCGCCCCGATCAGGTCAAGCTGGCGCTGGACAAACCCGCCTATGGCGATGGCGATACGGCCAATGTCACGGTGACGCCGCCGGCGGCCGGTAAAGGCTATCTGCTGGTCGAGTCCGCCGAGGGGCCGCTGTGGTGGCAGGCGATCGACGTGCCGGCCGAGGGCAAAAGCTTCGCCGTGAAACTCGACCCGAAATGGGCGCGCCATGACCTCTACGTCAGCGCCCTGGTGATCCGCCCCGGCGAGCGCAAAGCCAACATCACCCCCAAACGGGCGGTGGGCCTGCTGCACCTGCCGCTGGATCGCACCCAGCGCAAACTGGGGCTGACCCTCACCGCGCCGGAAAAAATGCGCCCCAAACAAGCGCTGACGGTGAAAGTTACCGCGAAAAATGCCGACGGTAGCGTGCCCAAACAGGTGCATGTGCTGGTGGCGGCAGTCGACGTAGGCATCCTCAATATCACCGAATACCCGACGCCCGATCCGTACTCCAGCCTGTTCGGCCGCAAGTCGTATGGCGTGGACCAGTTCGACATCTATGGCCAACTGATCGAAGCCGGCCAGGGCCGCCTGGCGAGCCTGGCCTTCGGCGGTGACGCCGCATTGGCCAAGGGCGGCAAACGCCCGGACACCAGCGTGACCATCGTCGCCCTGCAAAGCGCACCGGTGACGTTGAACGCGCAGGGCGAGGGTGAAGTCAGCGTCAATATCCCCGACTTCAACGGCGAATTGCGCCTGATGGCCCAGGCCTGGAGCGATGACCGCTACGGCATGGCTGAAGCCAAAACCGTGATCGCCGCACCGCTGATTGCCGAACTGTCGGCGCCGCGCTTCCTCGCGGGCGGCGACCAGACCAGCTTGGCGCTGGACCTGTCCAACCTGTCGGGCAAGGCGCAAAAGCTCGACGTGCAACTGAGCGCCGAAGGGCAACTGGAACTGGTCGACAGCGCCGCGCAATCGCTTGAACTGAAACAGGGCCAGCGCACCACGCTGCGCATCCCGGTGAAAGCCTGGGGCGGCCTGGGGCAGGGCAAGCTCAAAGTCACGGTGAATGGCCTGGACCTGCCCGGTGAAAACCTGCCGCCGTTCAGCCGCGAATGGACCTTGGGCGTGCGCCCGGCCTATCCGGCCTTGCTCAAGCACTATCGTGCGGTGCTCAAGGAGCAGCCGTGGAGCCTGCCGGCGGGGGCGCTCGATCAATTCGACAGCGCGGGGCGCGAGGCGTTGTTGAGCCTGTCGAGCCGGCCGCCGTTGAACCTCGGCGCGCAAATCAGTGCGCTCAAGGCGTACCCCTACGGTTGCCTGGAGCAGACCGCCAGCGGCCTCTACCCGTCGCTGTATGCCGACGATGCCTTGCTCAAGCGCCTGGGCATCAAGGGCGAGCCGGACGCCGAGCGCAAACGCAAGATCGAGCTGGGCATCGAACGCCTGCTGGGCATGCAGCGCTACAACGGCAGCTTTGGCTTGTGGGGCGCCGATGGCGAAGAGGAATACTGGCTGACCGCCTATGTCACCGACTTCCTGCTGCGCGCCCGCGACCAGGGCTTCGCCGTGCCGCCGCAAGCCTTGAAGAAAGCCAGTGAGCGTCTGCTGCGGTATGTGCAGGAGCGCAACCTGATCGAAGTTGATTACAGCGACAACGCCGAGCACACCCGCTTCGCTGTGCAGGCCTACGCCGGCCTGGTACTGGCGCGCAGTCAGCAGGCGCCTTTGGGCGCGTTGCGCAGTCTGTTCGAGCGGCGCAGCGATGCGCGCTCCGGGTTGCCGCTGGTGCAACTGGCCATCGCCTTGCAGAAGATGGGCGACCAGCCGCGTGCCGATCAAGCCTTGCTCGCAGGGCTGGCGGCGCAGCGCAATGCCAAGGAATGGCTGGCCGACTACGGCAGCCCGCTGCGCGACCAGGCGATGATCCTGGCGTTGCTCGAAGAAAACGACCTGGCCAAGGGCAAGCGTGAAGAGCGCTTGTTCACCTTGTCGGATCAGTTGGCGGCCAGCCCGTACCTGTCGACCCAGGAACGCAACTCACTGTTCCTGGCCGGGCGCCTCGGGTTCGCCGAGCCCGAGTCGAATTGGCAGGTGTCGCTCACCGGCAGCGGCGGCGTGCGCGAATTGAATAATCAACAGTCGACACTGGCGTTGACGGGCGCGCTGCTGTCCAGCGACTTGAGCCTGCGCAATCAGGGCGAGACGCCGGTGTACCAGCAGTTGACGATCTCGGGTTATCCACAAGTGCCACCGGCCGCCGGCGGCGACAACCTGAGCATCCGCCGCGAATACCTGGGCATGAACGGCCAGCCGCTGAACCTGCGTAGCCTCAACAGCGGCGACCTGGTGCTGGTGCATCTGGCGGTCAGCGCCAAGCAGCGTGTACCGGATGCCCTGGTGGTGGACCTGCTGCCGGCAGGCCTGGAGCTGGAAAACCAGAACCTCGCGCAAAGCGCCGCAAGCCTGGAAAACGCCAGCAGCCAGGTGAAGGAATGGCGCGAGTCGATGCAGAACGCCTCGCTCAAGCATCAGGAGTTTCGTGATGACCGCTACGTGGCGGCGATGAACCTGGATGGCTATGGCACCACGCACCTGTTGTATCTGGCGCGGGCGGTGACGCCGGGGACGTATCGGGTGCCGCCGCCGCAGGTGGAGTCGATGTATCGGCCGAACTGGCAGGCGGTGGGTGAGACACCGGTGGATCTGGTGATCAAGGGGCGTTGAAAGCTCGATGTGGAATGGGGACTAAATGTGCAGTGGAGACTAAATCTGGGAATGGGGCTAAATGTGGAATGAGGGCTAAATGTGGGAGGGGGCTTGCCCCCGATGGCGGTGGGTCAGTTACCTGATGCATTGACTGAAATACAGCTATCGGGGGCAAGCCCCCTCCTACAGGGATTGGTGGGGTTTTTTTGGGGTTAGTGGACTACCCAGCTGAGTAGCCACAGGCCGAGCATCAGCCAGATGATGCCCATGATGATCGATGCGCGCATGAAGGCGCGTACCGCCGAGTACAGCAGCATCAGGCCGAGGATCAGGGTAATGATGCTGATGATGGAAGTGTCCATGCCCAAGGTGCGCGACAGGCCATCGATAAAGTTGCCACCGGCGTGGGTCAAGGCACCGAAGATGCCGCTGAGGCCGTCGACGATAAAACGGATGACGGAACCGAGCGCCTGGCCCAACCATTCGAAGAAGCTTTCTACCTGCATGTGTGTGTCCTGATGAGAAGGTGGGCGTGTCTGTGCCTTTGGTTGTTATTGCGACAGGCTAGTTCCCTACAAGCATAGAGGTTTGCCCGTTTGAGTTTGCGTTTAGTTGCTCGCTGGACCCTCGCGAGCCTGCTCCTGATGATTGCCCTGCTGTGGTTGGCCGACCGCATCTGGCCCCTGCCGCTGCCCAGGGACGACCTGGCGCGGGTGGTGCTGGCCGAGGATGGCACGCCGTTGTGGCGGTTTGCCGATGCCAATGGCGTGTGGCGTTACCCGGTGCAAACCGCTGAGGTGTCGCCGTATTACCTCGATGCGTTGCTCACCTACGAGGACCGTTGGTTCTACCAGCACCCCGGCGTAAACCCGTTCGCGCTGGCGCGGGCGACGTGGCAGAACCTGACCGGTGCGCGGGTGGTGTCGGGCGGTAGCACCTTGTCGATGCAGGTCGCCCGTTTGCTCGATCCCCACTCGCGCACGTTCCACGGCAAGCTGCGCCAGCTGTGGCGCACCGCGCAGTTGGAATGGCACTTGTCCAAGGCCGAGATTCTCAACCTGTACCTGAACCGCGCGCCGTTTGGCGGCACCTTGCAAGGCGTGGCGGCGGCCAGTTGGGCGTATCTGGGCAAGTCGCCGGCGCAACTGACCCACGCCGAAGCCGCCTTGCTCGCGGTGTTGCCCCAGGCGCCGAGCCGCCTGCGCCCCGACCGCCACCCCCAGCGCGCCCAGGAAGCGCGGGACAAGGTGCTGCGCCGCCTCGGCGAGTTCCAGGTATGGCCGTCATCGGCAGTGGCCGAAGCGCTGGAAGAACCGTTGCTGCTCGCGCCGCGCCTGGAGCCCAGCCTGGCGCCCTTGCTCGCCCGTCGCCTGAACCGCCCCGACAGCCCGCCGCTGATCCGCACCACCCTGGATGCCACCCTGCAACGCCGTCTCGAAGACCTGCTGCTGGGCTGGCGCGCGCGTTTGCCGGAATACACCTCGGCGGCGATCCTGGTGGTGGAGGAAGACAGCATGGCCGTGCGCGCCTACCTCGGCTCGGTGGACATCAATGATGCCAAGCGCTTCGGCCATGTGGACATGATCAGCGCCCTGCGTTCGCCGGGCTCGACCCTCAAGCCCTTCCTGTATGGCATGGCCCTGGACGACGGGCTGATTCACTCCGAATCGCTGTTGCAGGATGTGCCCAGGCGCTATGGCGATTACCGGCCGGGCAACTTCTCCATGGGCTTTACCGGCGCGGTGCCGGCGAGCACGGCGTTGTCCAGTTCGCTCAACCTGCCGGCGGTGCAGTTGCTGGAAGCCTACGGGCCGAAGCGCTTCGCCGCGCAGATGCGTATCGGCGGGGTGCCGCTGGCGCTGCCGGCGTTGGCCGAGCCGAACCTGGCGCTGATCCTGGGCGGCGCGGGCAGTCGCCTGGAAGATCTGGTGAGCGGCTACAGCGCTTTCGCTCGCGACGGCAGGAGCGCCACGATTCGATTACAGCCGGACGATACGCTTAAAGAACGGCCTTTACTGTCGCCAGGGTCCGCCTGGATTGTGCGGCGTATCCTCAGCGGCCAGGCGCGGCCCGACCGCGACCCGCGTGCCGAACTGGTGCAGCGCCCGGTGCTGGCCTGGAAAACCGGCACCAGCTACGGGTTCCGCGATGCCTGGGCGATCGGCGTGGGGCCGCGCTATTTGATCGGCGTGTGGATCGGCCGCCCCGACGGCACGCCAGTGCCGGGGCAGTTCGGCTTGGCCTCGGCCGCGCCCTTGATGTTGCAGGTACACGATGTGTTGACCAACCGCGACAGCCAACGCGGCATCAGCGCGCCGGTCAAACCGGTGCCGGCGAACGTCGGCGTGGCGGCGATCTGCTGGCCGCTGGGCCAGCCCATGAGCCGCAGCGATCCGAATTGCCGGCGCCAGCGTTTCGCCTGGACGCTGGACAACACCACACCGCCGACCTTGCTGGCACTGGATCAACCGCTGGGTGTGGGCTTGATGGAAAGCGTCTGGGTCAACCCCAAGGGTTTGAGGGTGGACGCCCATTGCCCGGGCGCGCAGTTGAAGAACATTGCCCTGTGGCCCGCGCCGTTGGAACCCTGGCTACCGCGGGCCGAACGCCGCGACGCACGCTTGCCGGCCGCGGACCCCGATTGCCCACCGCCGGCCCTGGCGGCGTCCTCGCCGTTGTCGATCGTCGGCGTGCGCGAAGGCGATCAGCTGCGCCTGCCCGCTGCCAGCCAACAGGCGCTGCGCCTGAAGATTTCGGCGCTGGGCGGCAGCGGCCGGCGCTGGTGGTTCCTCAACGGTGCGCCGTTGGGCGACAGCGCCAACCAGGACAGCATCAACGCCAGTTTCGAGCAATTGGGCCGCTACCAGCTCAGCGTTCTCGACGAGGCCGGCCAAACCGCCCGAATCGAATTCAGCGTCGTCGACTAGACCCCATCACCGCCAAACCAGCCCCCACATTCCGATGTGTGAATCCATTCAAATGTGGGAGCAGGCTTGCCTGCGATAGCGCCCTAAAGTCCATCCCCCCGGATTCACTTGCCTTCATCCCTGATCCCCCCGAAGCTATACCCCTTCAGGAGCCCCTCATGAACCTCGAACACCTCACCGAACGCCTGCATCGCATCCGCGATACCAACGACTGGAAACAATTCCACAGCCCGAAAAACCTGGCCATGGCCGCCAGCGTGGAAATGGCCGAGTTGGTGGAAATCTTCCAATGGCTCACCGAAGACCAGTCGCGCCAGTTACCCGCCGACACACTCGCCCATGCCGGCCAGGAAGTCGGCGATATCGTGCTGTACCTGCTGTTGCTGTGCAGCGAGTTGGGCCTGGACATGAACGAGGTGGTGCGCGCCAAGCTGGCCGACAGCGAACGGCGGTTTATCCATGAGTGATCGTCACTTCGACCAACTGGCCACGCGTTTTGCCGAGAAGATCTACGGCGGCGCCAAGGGCGCGATTCGCCTGGCGGTGTTGCAGGCCGACCTCACCGAAGCCCTGCCGCAACGGCCGTTGCGTGTGCTGGATATCGGCGCGGGCCTGGGGCACATGTCGCTGTGGCTGGCCGAGCGCGGGCATCAGGTGACCCTGGCCGAACCCGCCGAGCCGATGCTGAGCGGTGCGCGCCAACGCTTCGCCGAGGCCGGGCAGAGCGCGACCTTCATCCATGCGCCCTGGCAAGACCTGCTCGGCCAACTCACCGAGCCCTACGATGTGGTGCTGTGCCACGCGGTCCTCGAATGGCTGGCCGAACCCCACGCGATCCTGCCCGTGCTGCACCAGTTGACGGTGCCCGGCGGCTGGCTGTCCCTGGCGTTCTACAATCGCGATGCGCTGATTTACCGCAACCTGCTCAAAGGCCACTTCCGCAAAATGCGCAAGAACGACATGGCCGGCGAAAAACAGAGCCTGACCCCGCAGCAGCCGCTCGACCCGCGAGAGCTGGCGGCGCAACTCGAGGGGCTTTGGCAGGTCGAAAGCCAGAGCGGCGTGCGGGTGTTCCACGATTATATGCCGGTGGAATTCCAGGCCCGCGTGGCGTTGCAGGATGTGCTGGAGATGGAGCTCGCCCATCGTCGTCACCCAAGCTTTGCCGGACTTGGGCGTTATTTGCACTGGATCTGCCGTCCGGTTTAAGCGGCCCAGTCAGTGGAGGTCGAAATGCGTCGTTTCGGGTTAATCCTGTTGTCCCTTGGGCTGGGCGCCTGCTCCAGCCCCAATCCCTACGTGGCCACCTCGGCGCCGATGCCGCCGGCTCCGGCCCAGGCGGCCAGGACCTTTGATGCCAGCGCCTACCCCGCGCCTGTGCGTGACTACGGCGCCTACCGCATTTGGGCCTGGCGCAACGGCCAGTTGCCAGCGGGCACGGCTTGGGCGGACTCGGCGCAGATTGCCGAAGCGGTCAGCGGCGCCCTCGACCAGCGAGGCTTGCGCCCCCTGCACGACAACCGCGCGCCCGACCTGCTGGTGAGCGCCGACGTGCATCTGGAGAAGCGCCTCAAGCAGGTCCAGGATGACTACGGCTATGGGTACGGTGGCTACAATCGTTATGGCAATGGCTACGGCATGTACAACGCGGCGCCGATCGTGCGTACCTATGAAGTTCAGGTCGTGGTGGTGCGGGTCAATCTGTTCGATGCACGCAGCGGTCAGCCGGTGTGGAGCGCCAGCGCCGAAACCGGCAGTCAGGGCAGCCTCAGTGAGCGAGCCGATGCGTTGCGCAAGGCTGTGCAAAAGGCAATGACGGCGTATCCTCCCAGTTAACAGCTATTCTCATTTAATGCCCGGGTCGCTCGTTGGAGAACCACCATGTTTGGACGTATCGCAACGCTCGCTTTGGCCGTGCTGCTGGGCGGTTGCCAGACCAGCCAGGTCAACCACGATTTTGATGCCAGCCGGGACTTCGGCGCCTACCGCAGCTGGGCCTGGAAAGACCCGGCGCTGCAATACCGTCCCGATGATCCGCGGATCAAGAGCGACCTCACCGAACAACGTATCCGCCAGGCTGTCGGCGAACAACTCGACCAACGCGGCCTGCGCCCTGCGGCGGCGGGCACCCGGGCGGACCTGAATGCGCAGGCCTACCTGATCGTCGAAGACCGCCAGCAACAAGTCAGCACCAACTACGGCGGCGCCTGGGGCGGGCCGTGGAATGGCTACTGGGGCGCGCCGATGTACAACGAAACGCGCAACATCACTTACAAGGTGGCGACCATCCAGATCGACCTGCTCGACGGCAAGGACGGCAAACTCGTCTGGCGCGGCAGCGACGAGCAGATCATGGCCAGTTCGCCCGAGCCGCAGGATCGCAGCAACGCCATCCGCAAGACGGTCGCGCGAATCCTTTCCAGCTACCCGCCGCGCTGACACGCTGTTGCCCCGAGAGAGATGAGCGGCCGGTTTCAGCCAATCGGCCGCCACCGGCCGACCATGTGCTCAATCTCCCCCGAGCCTTTTAACCACAACTGGCCACTGGGACCGGCGACGCTGGCGTGCAGGGTGACCTCGCTGGGCAGACGCACCGGTTTCTTGAATTCGACTTCTATTTCGATATTCGCCGCGGGCAGGTGCTCGCCGAGGGCTGCGAGGGTGCGCGCCTTGTTCCACAGGCCGTGGGCGATGGCTTGGGGGAAACCGAATAGTCTGGCGGTCAGGGCGCTCAAGTGGATCGGGTTGTAGTCGCCGGACACCCGGGCGTAACGACGGCCGATATCGGCCGGGGCTTTCCAGCGGGTCAGTTCGCTGACCTGGGTGGGCGTGGGCAAGGCGTCGTCCGCCGCTGCACCGTCGAGCTTCACGCCACGGCAGAGCATGCGGCTCTGCGCTTCCCACAGCAGGCCGAGGGCATCTTCGGCGGTGGTCACCAGCTCAAACGTCGCGCCCTTGGCGTGGGGTTTGAGATGGTGTGCGTGGACGGCGATGGTCAGCTCACTCACCGCCCCCAAGGGCCGATACACACGGATGCGATTGCGCAGGTGGACCAGCCCCAACAACGGGAACGGAAACGATGGCGCCGTCAGCAGTTTTAACTGCAGGCCGAACGCCAGCACCTGCGGATACGTCGCCGGCAGCATCGGGCTGTCGGCAAAGCCACACACCTGCCGATACGCCGCCACCTGCTCGGGGTTGACGCTCACGCGGCAGCGAAACCCCTGCTCGGGCAAGTGGCTGCCGGTGATCCTGCGCTTGAGCGCCGCGCGCCAGTACAACGGCATAAGCTGCGGCGGGTGGTCCAGGGTGGTCCAGTCCATGCTTACGCTCCCAGTACACTTTGCCCACACACCCGCAGTGCCTGGCCGCTGACCGCGCCGGAACCCGGCTGACCGAGCCAGGCGACCGCTTCGGCGACGTCCTGCGGCAAGCCGCCCTGGCCCAGGGAACTCATGCGGCGCCCGGCCTCACGCAGGGCGAAGGGGATATGCGCGGTCATCTGGGTTTCGATAAAACCGGGAGCCACGGCGTTGATGCTGATCCCCCGCGCTTTCAACAGCGGCGCCCAGGCCTGGGCCAAGCCGATCAGCCCGGCCTTGCTCGCGGCATAGTTGGTTTGCCCGCGGTTGCCGGCAATCCCGCTGATGGAGGCCAGCAGCACCACGCGTGCGTTGTCGTGCAGGGTGCCGCTGTCGAGCAGGGCCTTGGTCAGCACTTGCGGCGCATTGAGGTTGACCGCCAGCACGGCGTCCCAGTATTCCGGGGTCATGTTGGCGAGGGTTTTGTCGCGGGTGATGCCGGCGTTATGGACGAGGATGTCGAGGCCGTCCGGCAGTTGTTCGATCAACTGGCGGGCGGCGTCTTCGGCACAGATGTCCAGCACGATGCTGCGCCCTCCCAGGCGCGCCGCCAGGGCTTCGAGGTCAGCCTTGGCCTGGGGCACGTCCAGCAGAATTACCTCGGCGCCGTCGCGGGCGAGGGTTTCGGCGATGGCGGCGCCAATGCCGCGCGCCGCGCCGGTGACCAGCGCCTTACGCGCGGCAAGCGGGCGGGTCCAGTCTTCGACGGGGGTGGCGCAGGCTTCCAGGCGAATCACCTGGCCCGAGATGTAGGCACTTTTGGGCGACAGGAAAAACCGCAACGCCCCTTCCAGCTGGTCCTCGGCACCTTGGCCGACCGACAGCAATTGCAATACGCCGCCGTTGCGCAGTTCTTTGGCCAGGGAGCGGCTGAACCCTTCGAGGGCGCGCTGGGCGCTGGCGGCGAACGGGTCGCTGAGACTTTCCGGCGCGCGGCCGAGGATCACCAGGTGCGCGCTGTGATCGAGGTTTTTCAGCAGGGGCTGAAAGAACTCGCGCAATTGCTTGAGCTGGTCGGTGTGCTGCAAGTCGCTGGCGTCGAACACCAGCGCCTTGAGCTTGGGGCCATGCCCGGGAATCCAGGCCGGTGCTTCCAGCGGCCCGGCGCCGTAGCTATAAATGGCCTCGGTGAGTTTGTGCGCAAACGCCAGCACCTTGGCCGCCAGCGCCCCGCCGCCGAGCAGCAGCGCGCCGTCGACCGGGCGCAGACGCCCGGCTTGCCAGCGCTCCAGGCGTACCGGTGACGGCAGGCCAATGGCGGCGACCAGGCGATGGCCGAGGCTTGAGTTGGCGAAGTCGATATAACGGTCAGACATGGAACGCTCTCCAAAGGCTGGGGTTCAAAGGGTTGACCACCTCGCGGCGGCAGTCGTTCGATTGAGCCTAGGCTAGTCTGAAGGACTTACCCCACAACCGACAGGGAGCTTTCCATGACTCAATTGCGCCGTGTAGCGATCATTGGCGGTAATCGCATTCCTTTCGCCCGCTCCAATGGCCCGTATGCCACGGCGAGCAACCAGGCGATGCTGACGGCGACCCTCGAAGGCCTGATCGAGCGCTACAACCTGCACGGCCTGCGCCTGGGCGAGGTGGTCGCCGGCGCGGTGCTCAAGCACTCGCGCGACTTCAACCTGACCCGCGAATGCGTGCTGGGTTCGCGCCTGTCGCCGCAAACCCCGGCCTATGACATTCAGCAGGCCTGCGGCACCGGGCTGGAGGCGGCGTTGCTGGTGGCCAACAAGATTGCCCTGGGCCAGATCGAATGCGGGATTGCCGGTGGGGTGGACACCACGTCCGACGCACCGATCGGGGTGAACGAAGGGCTGCGCAAGATTCTGCTGCAGGCCAACCGCAGCCAATCCTTGGCGGACAAACTAAAACTTTTGTTACAACTCCGTCCCCATCACCTCAAACCTGAGCTGCCGCGCAATGGCGAACCCCGCACCGGTTTATCCATGGGCCAGCACTGTGAGCTGATGGCGCAGACCTGGCAGATTCCGCGCGCCGAGCAAGACCAGCTCGCCCTGGAGAGCCACCAGAAAATGGCCGCGGCCTACGCCGAAGGCTGGCACAACGATTTGCTCACCCCGTTTCTGGGCCTGACCCGCGACCACAACCTGCGCCCCGACCTGACCCTGGAAAAACTCGCCGGCCTCAAGCCCGCCTTCGAGCGCAGCGCCAAAGGCACGCTCACCGCCGGCAACTCCACGCCGCTGACGGACGGCGCCTCCCTGGTGTTGCTCGGCAGCGAAGCCTGGGCCAGGGAGCGCGGCTTGCCGATCCTGGCTTACCTGCGCGATGGCGAAGCGGCGGCGGTGGATTTCGTCAACGGCGCCGAAGGCCTGTTGATGGCGCCGGTGTACGCCGTGCCGCGTTTGCTGGCGAGGAATGGCCTGACACTGCAGGACTTCGATTACTACGAGATCCACGAAGCATTCGCTGCCCAAGTGTTGTGTACGCTCAAGGCCTGGGAAGATGCGGACTACTGCAAGACGCACCTGGGGCTGGACGCGCCGCTGGGTTCGATCGACCGCAGCCGCCTCAACGTCAAGGGCAGTTCCCTGGCCGCCGGCCATCCGTTTGCTGCGACGGGCGGGCGTATCGTCGCCAACCTGGCCAAGCTGTTGGACGTCGCGGGCAAGGGGCGCGGGCTGATTTCAATCTGTGCCGCCGGAGGGCAGGGCGTGACAGCGATCATTGAACGCTGAATTGCGTGGAAAACTGGCATATTGGATGCATTCTTCGGTGGTCAAAGCTCGGTAGCCCCTCCCCGAGGCGAGCCGATTGCCGTATAACGAGTGCCATACGCGTGTTTGGTAATAAAGGACCCACAATAAAAGCTGATGAAGACTCCTAAACGCATTGAACCCCTGATCGAAGACGGTCTGGTCGACGAAGTGCTGCGCCCACTCATGAGTGGTAAAGAAGCAGCTGTTTATGTGGTGCGCTGCGGCAACGAATTGCGTTGCGCCAAGGTTTACAAGGAGGCGAACAAACGAAGTTTTCGTCAAGCGTCCGAATACCAGGAAGGCCGAAAGGTCCGTAACAGCCGGCAGGCCCGGGCCATGGCCAAGGGCTCCAAATTCGGTAAGAAAGAAACCGAAGATGCCTGGCAGAACGCCGAAGTCGCGGCGTTGTTCCGCCTGGCCGGCGCGGGCGTTCGCGTGCCCAAGCCGTATGACTTCCTTGAAGGCGTGCTGTTGATGGAGCTGGTGGCCGACGAGTACGGCGATGCGGCGCCGCGCCTGAACGACGTGGTGCTGGAGCCGGACCAGGCGCGCGAGTACCACGCGTTCCTGATCTCCCAGATCGTGCTGATGTTGTGTACCGGCCTGGTGCATGGTGACCTGTCCGAGTTCAACGTACTGCTCACGCCGACCGGCCCGGTGATCATCGACCTGCCCCAGGCGGTGGATGCGGCGGGCAACAACCACGCGTTCAACATGCTGGAGCGGGATGTGGGCAACATGGCTTCCTACTTCGGGCGCTTTGCCCCGGAGCTGAAGAAGACCAAGTACGCCAAGGAAATGTGGGCGCTGTACGAAGCCGGCACCTTGCACCCGGCCAGCATCTTGACCGGCGAGTTCGACGAACCGGAAGAACTGGCCGATGTGGGCGGCGTGATCCGCGAAATCGAAGCGGCGCGATTGGACGAAGAGCGGCGCCAGGCGGCTCGCGCGGCGGATGATGCGCCACCGAGCAAAACGCCTGACGAACCACCGCCACCGCCTTGGATGCAGTGACCCCCAAGCTGTTGTCGATATAAACAGTGTGGAAGTGATCTTCAAACAATTGGAGATCTAAAAAGTGTAGAAGTGATCTTCAGGTAATTGGAGATCTAAAAAGTGTGGAAGTGATCTTCAGGTAATTGGAGATCTAAATGTGGGAGGGGCTTGCCCCCGATAGCGCCATGTCAGTCGATACTTATATTGACTGATCCACCGCTATCGGGGTGTACAGCCCCCTCCCACATTGGTTTTGTGTACACCCCTTACCCCTTCAGGCGCAGCAACCACCCGACGCCAATTCCTTGAGAATCGGACAGTCCGGCCGATGATCGCCGTGGCAGTGTTCCACCAGGTCCTGCAACGTATCGCGCAACTGCCCCAGCTCCAGAATCTTTTGGTTCAGCTCCTCGATATGCTGGCGCGCCAGGGCCTTCACATCGGCGCTGGCCCGTTGCCGGTCCTGCCACAACGTCAGCAGCTTGCCGACTTCTTCCAATGAAAACCCCAGGTCCCGCGAGCGCTTGATGAACGCCAGGGTGTGCAAATCGTCGGCACCGTACACGCGATAGCCGCTCTCGGTGCGATGGGCGGCTTTGAGCAGGCCGATGGATTCGTAGTAGCGAATCATCTTGGCGCTCAAACCGCTTGAACGCGCCGCCTGGCCGATGTTCATGCTCATGGATGTGGGTCCTCCAGATTCTTGGGTTTCCAGGTTTTCAACAACAGCGCATTGCTCACCACGCTGACGCTGGACAAGGCCATCGCCGCGCCGGCCAACACCGGGTTGAGCAGGCCGAATGCCGCCAGGGGAATACCGATCAAGTTATACACAAAGGCCCAGAACAGGTTCTGGCGGATCTTTGCGTAGGTCTTGCGGCTGATCTCCAGCGCGGCCGGCACCAGGCGTGGATCGCCGCGCATCAGGGTGATGCCGGCAGCGTGCATGGCCACGTCGGTGCCGCCGCCCATGGCGATGCCGATGTCGGCGGCGGCCAGGGCCGGGGCGTCGTTGATGCCGTCGCCGACCATCGCCACCACGCCGGTTTTTTTCAGTTCGGCGACGGTGGCGGCTTTGTCGGCCGGGAGCACTTCGGCGTGGACATCGTCGATGCCCAGCGCCTGGGCGACTACCCGCGCACTGCCGCGATTATCGCCGGTGAGCAAATGGCTGCTGATGTGCCGCGCCTTGAGTTGGGCCACGGCTTCCAGCGCGCCGGGCTTGAGAGTGTCGCCGAAAGCGAACAGCCCGAGTACCCGCGGTTGCGCGCCTTTCTCGATCAGCCAGGACAAGGTGCGGCCTTCGGCTTCCCAGGCCTTGGCCGAAGCGTTCAGTGCGCCCGCGTCCAGCCCGTTGTCTTCCAGCAGACGGCGGTTGCCCAGGGCCAGCGGCCGACCGTCGAGGGTGCCGGCAATGCCGCGCCCGGTCAGGGACTGGCTGGCGCTCACATCGGCCACGTTCAGCCCCTGTTCGCGGCAGGCATCCAGCACCGCCTTGGCCAGCGGGTGTTCGCTGCCGCGTTGCAAGGCGCCGGCCTGTTGCAGCAGCAGCGGTTCGTTGCCGTCGACTGCCGCCAAGTGAGCGATCTTCGGCGTGCCGGAAGTGAGCGTGCCGGTTTTGTCGAATACCACCGCGCTGACGGCGTGGGCGCGCTCCAGCGCTTCGGCATCCTTGATCAGGATACCGTGACGCGCCGCTACGCCAGTGCCGGCCATGATCGCGGTCGGTGTGGCCAGGCCCAGGGCGCACGGGCAGGCGATCACCAGCACGGCGACCGCATTGATGATCGCAGTCTCCAGCGAAGCGCCGTACAGCCACCAGCCGAGCAGCGTGAGCAACGCCAGCACCAGCACCGTCGGCACGAACACCTGGCTGACTTTATCCACCAGTTTCTGGATCGGTGCCTTGGCCGCCTGGGCGTCTTCCACCAGGCGGATGATGCGCGCCAGCACGCTTTCCGCGCCGAGGGCCACGGTGCGGACCAGCAAGCGCCCTTCGCCGTTGATCGCGCCACCGGTGACCTTGTCACCCGGTTGTTTCGGCACTGGCAGGCTTTCGCCGCTGATCAGCGCTTCGTCGGCATGGCTTTGGCCGTCCACCACTTCCCCGTCCACCGGGAAGCGCTCGCCGGGTTTGACCAGCACGTGGTCGCCGAGCTTGAGCGCGTTGATCGCGACGTCTTCTTCGCGGCCGTCAACCACCCGAATCGCGCGCTCCGGGCGCAAGGCTTCCAGGGCCCGGATGGCGCTGGCGGTCTGGCGTTTGGCGCGGCTTTCCAGGTATTTGCCGAGCAGCACCAGGGCGATCACCACCGCCGAGGCTTCGAAATACAGGTGCGGCATGCTGCCGACGGGCGCGGTGAGCCATTCGTACAGGCTCAGACCGTAACCGGCGCTGGTGCCGATCGCGACCAGTAAGTCCATATTGCCAGCACCGGCGCGCACGGCTTTCCACGCGGCGATGTAAAAGCGCGCGCCGAAGATGAACTGCACCGGCGTGGCCAGGGCGAACTGGACCCAGGCCGGCAGCATCCAGTGCAGGCCGAAGGGCTGTGCCAGCATCGGCAGCACCAGCGGCAACGCGAGCACAATCGCCAGCAGCAGCGCCCAACGCTCGTGGTGCAGGCGCTGGGCTTGATCGGCATCGGTCTTGGTTTCGCTTTGGGGCAGCGACGCGCTGTAGCCGGCCTTGTCGACGGCGGCGATCAGCACGGCGGGGTCCATCTGGCCGAGCACCTCGATATGGGCGCGCTCGTTGGCCAGGTTCACGCTGACACGTTGCACCCCCGGCACCTTGCCCAGCGCGCGCTCGACACGCCCGGCGCAGCTGGCGCAGGTCATGCCGCCGATGGGCAGGTCAAACGTGGTGGTTCCATTCATGGGGCAGTCCTCCTGAAGAAGTTGCCCCTAGGATCAACCTTTACCTGTGGGGAAGGTCAAGCGTCTTTAGTATCCCAATGTCGCAGGTTTGAGGTACATGCCTTCCGGGCCTTGGGCGATGCGTAATTTGCGCACGTCACCGACCTTCAGCGTGATGTTCTGCGCGGCTGGCGCCAGCAGGCCCGGTAGGCAACCCGGCGCTTGGCCCGGCAGCAGCTTCAGGCGCAGCGACACATTGCCGGCCGGCAGGTTGAACGCGGTGGACTGTTCCTGGAACAGGCGCCCGGCCAACTGGTCCTGGATGTACAGGCCGATCTCGCAGTTGGTCGGTACTTCCAGGCGTTCGCGGGAAATGATCAGCACCGCATAGTCTTCGGCGGCGCTGGCCATGGGCGCAGCGGCAGACAAACTCATCAGGCCGACAAGGCCAAAAAACGACCAGCGCATGGCGAATGCTCCGTGGTTCACATCAAAGATGGGTGAAGCTTGGCCGACTGCGTCACTGAATACCAGCCCGGCGGCTATTTTTGCCGCTTGACCTTGCCATCGTGGCAAGGTCGATACTGCGTCCACCCTCATTAAAGGAGTCATGTCATGCAAGTATTCAACGTTGAAGGAATGACCTGCGGCCATTGCGTCCGGGCAGTGACCCAGGCGGTGCAGAATCAGGACCCGGCAGCCGAAGTGAAAGTCGACCTGGCGGCCAAGCAAGTCAGCGTGCAAAGCCAGTTGAGCCGCGACGTGATCGCCGGCTTGATCCGTGAAGAAGGCTACAGCGTCGCCTGATTTAATAGTTAGCGAGCTATCGTAATGTTCAACGCACCCAAGCGCGGCTAGACTGTCGGGCTGCCGACATACTTGGGTGCCTGATGAACCTGCGCATACTCCTGATTTTGGGCGCCTTGAGCGCCTTCGCGCCGCTGGCGATCGACTTTTACCTGCCGGGTTTCCCGGCGATGGCGACGGCGTTCGCCACCGATGAAAAACATATCCAGCTGACCTTGGCGGTGTATTTCGGCGGCCTGGCCATCGGCCAATTGATCTACGGCCCGCTGGCGGACCGCTTTGGTCGTCGTGTGCCGCTGCTCAGCGGGGTCACGTTGTTTACGCTGGCCTCCTTCGCCTGCGCCTATGCGCCGTCTTTGGAATGGCTGATCGGCGCACGTTTCGTGCAGGCCCTCGGCGGTTGCGCGGGCATGGTGATTTCCCGCGCGGTGGTCAGCGACAAGTGTGATGTAGTGACCTCGGCCAAGGTGTATTCGCAACTGATGCTGGTGACCGGCCTGGCGCCGATCCTTGCGCCATTGGCGGGCGGGCTGATGGTCGGGGTGTGGGGCTGGCAGTCGATCTTCCTGGCCCTGACGGTGTTCAGCGTGATGGCCGCGATCGCAGTGGCGGTCGGTTTGCCGGAAACCTTTCCGGCCCATCAGCCTCGGCAACCGTTGTCCGGGTCGCTGCGCCGCTATATCGACCTGTTGTCGGACCGGGTCTACCTCGGTTACGCCCTGACCGGGGGCATTTCGATTGCCGGGATGTTTGCCTACATCGCCGGTTCACCCTTCGTCTTTATCAAGCTCTATGGTGTGCCCGCCGAGCATTTCGGCTGGGTATTCGGCTCCAACGCCGCCGGCTTTATCCTGATGGCCCAAGTCAATGCGCGCTTGCTCGCCAAGCGCGGGCCGGCGTTCTTGCTGTCGCGCACGGTGTGGCTCTACATGCTGGCGGCGTTGGCGCTGCTCGGCGTCGCGGCCTTGCGCACCGATGCGTTGTGGCCGTTGCTGCTGCCGCTGTTTATCTGCATCGCCAGCCTGGGCTGCATTTTGCCCAACACCTCGGCCTGCGCCATGAGCGGGCAGGGCGCGCGAGCCGGTAGCGCCTCGGCAATGCTCGGTTGCATTCAGTTCGGCGTGGCGGCGGGGGCGGCTTCGTTGGTGGGCGTGTTGCACGACGGCACGGCGATGCCGATGGCGATGGTCATCAGCTTGTGCGGGGTCTTGGCGGTGACGATTGCACTGTCGACCCAGCGCCTGCAACGGGCACGTGCCCTACAGGCGCAGGTCTGAAAGACGTCAGCCAGCGGCGGCGGAGCGTTGCTGGTCGAGTGGGAAACGGTGGGGCGCCTGGATGCGCGCTTGCAGGGTCTCGGCGAAGGCGCGGGCTTCGGCCTCACTGCGGAAGGTGATGGCTTCGCCGTCTAGACGGACCTGCCATTTATTGCCCGGGGATTTTGCTAACGCTTTTATCAGGATCTTCATTGCTGACTTCCTCACGTAAAAGAATCGTGGCAAAGGCCGCCAATATAAACCCGAATACGTTCACAATGATGACAAAGGTCAATTCCCTGACTAGTGGCGTCGTCCATCACTTACACGAATGACGGACGACACTGACAGACCTCTTTCAGAACCCTTCCAGCACGATCTTACCCTTGGCCTTGCCGCTCTCGAGCAGCGCGTGGGCGCGGCGTAGGTTCTCGGCGTTGATCACGCCGAAGTGCTCGCCCACGGTAGTTTTCAGGGTGCCGGCATCGATCAGCTCGGCGACGCGATTGAGCAGGTTGTGTTGCTCGATCATGTCCGGCGTCTCGAACATCGAGCGGGTGTACATGAATTCCCAATGCAGCGACAGGCTCTTGCGCTTGAGTTTGCTCACGTCCAGGGCCTTCGGATCGTCGATCAGCGCCAGCTTGCCTTGGGGCTGCAGGGCTTCGACCAGTTGATCCAAATGGTGGTCGGTCTGGGTCAGGCTGGCGACGTGGGTCACCTGCGCCACACCGGCGTGTTTCAGGGCTTCGCTCAGCGGCTGGCTATGGTCGATCACCAGGTCGGCGCCAAGGGCCTTGGCCCAGGCCTGGGTTTCCGGGCGCGACGCGGTGCCGATGACCTTCAGTGCGGTGAGCTGGCTGGCCAATTGGGTCAGGATCGACCCCACGCCGCCGGCAGCGCCGACGATCAGCAGGCTCTGGCCTTCGTCCTTTTTACCCTCGCGCACTTGCAGGCGTTCGAACAACAGTTCCCAGGCGGTGATGGCGGTCAGCGGCAAGGCGGCCGCGTCGGCAAAACCCAGGCTCTTGGGCATATGGCCGACGATGCGCTCGTCTACGGTGTGCAGTTCGCTGTTGCCGCCCGGGCGTACCAGGGAGCCGGCGTAGAACACGTTGTCACCGGCCTTGAACAGCGTCACTTCACTGCCGACGGCCTTGACCACACCGGCCACGTCCCAGCCGAGCACCTTGGCGGCGCCGTTTTCCGGGGCGACGTTCTGGCGGACCTTGGTGTCCACCGGGTTGACCGAGATGGCTTTGACTTCCACCAGCAGGTCGCGGGGGCCGGCGACCGGTTCCGGCAGCTCGATGTCTTGCAGGGATTTCGGATCGTTGATCGGCAGTGAGGCGTAGTAGGCAATGGCTTTCATGGGGGCTCCAGAAGTAGGGAGTTGACTGTAGGAGCGAGCTTGCTCGCGAAAAACTCACAGGGGCCGCGCTGAATCAAAAGCGCGGCGTCATCGTTTACGATTTTCGCGAGCAAGCTCGCTCCTACAAAAAAACGCGGTGATCAGGCAAGAAATTTCAGGCGCTTGAGTTCGAAGTGCGCGAGTACGTCAGCGGCCTTGGCACGGAAGCTCTGGATGTGTGCGCTCTGGTCGTGGTCGGCCAGGGCCGCGTCGTCGCGCCAGCGTTCGAGCATGTAGAACGTCTCGGGATGTTGCAGGTCCTGGTGCAGGTCGTACTGTTCGCAACCGGCTTCCTGGCGGGTCGGTTCCAGCAGGCCGCGCAGCAGCGACTCGAGGGTGTGTTGTTGGCCAGGTTTGGCGATCAGCGTGGCGATGACGTTAAAGGCAGCGGACATATTCGACTCCTGACACGGGCTGTATGGGATGGGCAGATGATTGGCTATTTCCGATGCAGATAAAAGCGGCTAAAACAGCAGTCTGTTTCAACAATATTTTGATAATGGGTGGGATTGGATGCTGCGCTTTGATGATTTGCAGTTGTTCGTGCGCGCAGCGGACCTGGGCAGTCTGTCGGCCGCGGCGCGGGTCATGGACCTGTCGCCGGCGGTGGCCAGCGCGGCGTTGAAGCGTATCGAACAGCAACTGGGCACGCGCTTGCTGGCGCGCTCCACTCGCAGCCTGCGCCTCACCGCTGAAGGGGACGGCTTTCTCGGATATGCGCGTGCCGCACTGAGCTCGCTGGACGAAGGGCGGCGGTTATTGGCCAGTGGCCAGGACCATGTCAGCGGTGTGCTGCAACTGTCGGCACCCTCGGATTTTGGTCGCAACCAGCTGTTGCCCTGGCTCGACGAGTTCCAGCGTGACTATCCGCAACTGACGGTGCGCCTGTTGCTGGGCGACCGCATTGCCGACCTGTTCCGCCAGCCGGTGGATATCGCCCTGCGCTATGGCGAACCGGAGGATTCCAGCCTGGTCGCGCTGCCCGTCGCGCCGGATAACGTGCGCGTGCTGTGCGCGGCGCCCAGTTATCTCGAGCGCCACGGCGAACCGCGGCATCTGGAGCAACTGGCCCAGCACAATTGCCTGCTGTATATGCTCGGCACTCGCGTGCATGACCACTGGACGTTTCATGACGGCAAACGCGAAGTCAGCCTGACTGTCGGCGGCGACCGCTTCAGTGACGATGCTGACGTGGTACGGCGATGGGCTGTCGCCGGGGTGGGCATCGCCTACAAGTCCTGGTTGGATGTGAGCAGCGACGTCCGCGCCGGACGCTTGCGCGTGATTCTGCCTGAGCTGCGCGGCGAGCGGACGCCGCTCAACCTGTTATGCGCGCATCGCGCGCAGTTGAGTAAGCCCATCAACCTGCTGCGGGAAATGCTCGTGTCCCGTTGTGCGACATTGACCGCGCAGTGGTCGGAACAATTCACCAGTGCGTAATAGCCTCCACTAAAGCCGGAAATTTCACTCAGATCCTGTCCCTATCCGCGCTGTCAGACGCCGGGGAACTGGCTGCTTGCGCACCTATACTTTGGCGCCAACCACAGCAGAGAAATGATTTAACAAGGAGTGAACACATGGAACAGGCACCTTGCATCAGTCAGATTGCCAGCTTGCTCGCCGAGCCAAAACGCACCGCCATGCTCTGGGCCTTGATGGACGGCTCGGCCAAGTCTTCCCAGGAACTGGCGACGCTCACGGGGTTGTCGCCGGCCTCGGCGAATGCCCATCTGGCGCGGCTTACCGGCGGCGGTTTGCTGCGTGTCGAAGCGCGTCGCGGCAAGCGGTTGTTTCGTGTGGCGGCGGCGGATGTCAGCACCGCCATCGATGCCTTGGCCAGCACCACCATGGCCAGTGCGGCGCGCAGCTCACCGCAGGCTTCACCGCTGACCCTGGCGGCGCCGGCCCCGCTGCGCCATGCGCGGTTATGCCATGGGCACCTCGGCGGCGAACTGGCGGCGCAACTGTATCAGCGGATGATCGCGGCCGGCTGGATCGAGCGCCACGAGCTCCGCACCCAAGTCACGGTCAAAGGCGCGCAGCACCTGGCCGGCCTGGGCATTTTCACCCAGGCGCTGGCCTTGCCGCTGGTGTGCGACTGTTTCGATTGGAGCCAGCAGCAACCGCACCTGGGCGGCGCGCTGGGAGCCGGGCTATTGCAACTGTTTTTGCAGTCGAACTGGATCCGTGCGGTCAACGAGTCCCGCGCCTTGCTCGTCAGCGACACCGGGTTGGCGGAAATCACCCGGTTGGCCGTGCCCGACGCGCTCTGACCCGGATGACGTCGTTCAGAGTTGCGATCAGGTCGCACCCAGCAATAACCCGGAAAAACCATGGCCCACACTCCCAGAGGGGATTATTCACACAGGGGATGGGGCATGGGTACGCACGGCTATAGCGCGGCAGAACGGCTGGAACGGTTGCCCATCAGCGGTTACCACCGAGTCATTTTTATCATCATCGCCCTGGCGTTTTTCTTCGACTCCATGGATCTGGCGATGATGACTTTCCTGCTCGGCTCGATCAAAGCCGAGTTCGGCCTGAGCACGGCCCAGGCTGGCTTGCTGGCCAGTTCGAGTTTTTTCGGCATGGTGGTGGGCGCGTCGTTGTCCGGGATGCTCGCCGATCGCTTCGGGCGCAAGCCGGTGTTCCAGTGGAGCATCGTGTTGTGGGGGATCGCCAGCTACTTATGTTCCACGGCGCAGACGGTGGAGACGCTGACGCTGTTTCGCATCCTGCTCGGCATTGGCATGGGCATGGAGTTTCCGATCGCGCAGTCGATGCTCTCGGAGCTGATTCCGGCCAAGGGGCGCGGGCGCTATATCGCGTTGATGGATGGCTTCTGGCCGTTGGGTTTTGTGGCAGCGGGGGTGCTGTCGTACTTTTTGCTGCCGCTGATCGGCTGGCGCGACATCTTCCTGGTGCTGGCGGTGCCGGCGGTGTTTGTGCTGGCGATCCGGTTTTTTATCCCGGAGTCGCCGCGCTGGCTGGAGCAGGCCGGGCGGCATGCGGCGGCGGATAAGGTGTTGCTGGGGATCGAGGCGAAAGTGCGCGACTCCCTGGGCCGCGCCGAGTTGCCGCAGCCGATTCGCCTGCCGCGGGTGGAGAGTGTGCCGGGCAACTTCTTCTCGGCGTTCCAGCAATTATGGTCGGCGCAGTATCGCCAGCGCACGATGATGATCTGGAGTGTGTGGTTCTTCGCCTTGCTCGGCTTTTATGGGCTCACCTCCTGGTTGAGTGCCTTGCTGCAGCAGTCGGGGTTTGCGGTGACCCAGTCGGTGTATTACACGGTGATCATTTCCCTGGGCGGGATTCCCGGGTTCCTGATGGCGGCCTGGCTGGTAGAGCGTTGGGGGCGCAAGCCGGTGTGCGTGGTGACCTTGCTCGGCGGCGGGGTGATGGCGTTTCTGTATGGGCAAAGCGCGGTGTTTGGCGGCAATATCGGCCTGCTGATCGCCTCGGGGTTGTTGATGCAGTTCTTTCTGTTTGGCATGTGGGCGGTGCTGTACACCTACACGCCGGAGTTGTACCCCACCTCGGCGCGGGCGACGGGGGCCGGGTTCGCTTCGGCGATCGGGCGGGTCGGGTCGTTGCTCGGGCCGTTGGTGACCGGGCTGGTGTTCCCGATTACCGGGCAGGGCGGGGTGTTTGCCCTGGGCGCATTGTGCTTTGCGGTGGCGGCGCTGGTGGTGTGGGTGTTTGGGATGGAGACGAAGGGCAAGACCCTGGAAGAGTTGAGCGAGATCTAACCGGCAATCCACAACGAATGTGGGAGCGCGCTGGCTCCCACATTGTCAGTCGCGTTTTACGCCGTCAGGGCTTCACCAGCCGCGCATCCAGGCTGTTTTGCGCCAGGCGTTTGGCCTGGTCCTGGGTCATGCCCAGGGCGGTGTACAGCGCATGGAAGTTCTCGGTGACGTAACCGCCGAAGTACGCCGGGTCGTCCGAGTTCACCGTCACCTTCACCCCACGCTCGAGCATGTCGAGGATGTTGTGCTGGGCCATGTCGTCGAACACGCGCAGCTTGGTGTTGGACAGCGGGCACACGGTCAGCGGGATCTGTTCGTCGATGATCCGTTGCATCAGGCGCTCGTCTTCGATGGCGCGCACGCCATGGTCGATACGCTGGACTTTCAGCAGGTCGAGGGCTTCCCAGATGTACTCGGGCGGGCCTTCTTCGCCGGCGTGGGCCACGGTGAAGAAGCCTTCGTTGCGGGCACGGTCGAACACACGCTGGAACTTGCTCGGCGGGTGGCCCATTTCCGAACTGTCCAGGCCCACGGCCACGAACGCATCGCGAAACGGCAGCGCCTGGTCGAGGGTTTTCTCGGCTTCGGCTTCGCTCAAGTGGCGCAGGAAGCTGAGGATCAGGCCGCTGGTGATGCCCAGTTGCTGCTCGCCATCTTTGAGCGCGGCGGCGATGCCGTTGAGCACCACTTCGAACGGCACGCCACGGTCGGTGTGGGTTTGCGGGTCGAAGAAGGGTTCGGTGTGGATCACGTTCTGCGCTTTGCAGCGCAGCAGGTAGGCCCAGGTCAGGTCGTAGAAATCCTGGGAGGTGCGCAATACATCGGCGCCCTGGTAATACAGGTCGAGAAACTCTTGCAGGTTGTTGAAGGCGTAGGCCTTGCGCAGGGTGTCGACGTCGTTCCATGGCAGCGCAATCTTGTTGCGCTCGGCCAGGGCGAACAGCAGCTCAGGCTCCAGCGAGCCTTCCAGGTGCAGGTGCAGTTCAGCCTTGGGCAGGGCGTTGAGCCAATCGTACATGTCTAAAATCTCATCGGGTGCAATGGCGGCATTCTACAGGCCATGACTGAAATAATCGGCAAAACCTGACCAAGAGGAGAGTATTGGATCTATTCGCGCAGGGGCGCTGCGAACTAAGATGTAACGAAACGTTAGCGATGTACTGCAGTCTGTACCCCGTCAATGACTGATTTGCCGCACAAAAGGCCCGCAATGCTCACCTCTCTCAAGCAAGAAAAATTCATGCTGCTGGCGCTGATCGCCGCCGTCGCCGCGTACCCGCTGGAGCACTGGATGCTCCATAACGGGCAAATGGTCGCGCTGCTGGCCGGCCTGGCGCTGATCGGCTTTATCGTGGTGGCGTCGATGCGCGTCGCTCACCATGCCGAGCAGTTGGCGGAAAAGGTCGGCGACCCCTACGGCACCATGATCCTGACCCTGGCCGCCGTGCTGGTGGAAGTGGTGATCCTGGCGATCATGATGAGCAACGAACCGTCGCCGACCCTGGTGCGCGACACCATCTACTCGGCGGTGATGCTCGATATCAACGGCATCCTCGGCCTGGCCGCGCTGATGGGGGGCATCAAGCACGGCGAACAGTCCTACAATGACGATTCGGCGCGCACCTACAGCGTGATGATCCTCACCGCCATGGGCGTGTCGATGGTGGTGCCGGAATTCATCCCCGAAGCGGACTGGAAAATTTACTCGGCCTTCACCATCGGCGCGATGGTGGTGCTCTACACCCTGTTCCTGCGCATGCAGGTGGGCCCGCACAGTTATTTCTTCAGCTACAGCTACCCGGAAAAACGCCGCAAGACGTTGCCGGAAGAACAGGCGCCGCCGGTGAACCTGGCATATGCCATCGGTACGCTGGTGTTCGGGGTGGTTGTGATTGGCGCGCTGGCCGAGGTGATGTCCAAGACCCTCGACCTGGGCCTGGAAGGCACGGGCGCTCCGCCGGTGATGACGGCGATTGTGGTCGCGGCCATCTCGGCGGCACCGGAGATTCTGACCGCCTTGCGCGCCGCCCTGGCCAACCGCATGCAGTCGGTGGTGAACATTGCACTGGGCGCATCGTTGTCGACGGTGATCCTGACGGTGCCGGTGATGGAAGCGATGGCGCTCTACTCCGGCCAGCCGTTCCAGATGGCGATGACGCCGGTGCAAAGCGTGATGGTGTTGATCACGCTGATCGTCAGTGCGATCAACCTCAACGATGGCGAAACCAACGCCATCGAAGGGATGACCCACTTTGTGTTGTTTGCGACCTTTATCATGTTGTCGCTGTTAGGGGTGTAGGCGTGAGCTTGCTCGCGAACAATCTGAGAGCGCCGTGTGAATCAGAACACCTGCATTAGCGTTGACGTTTTTCGCGAGCGAGCTCGCTCCTACAAAGGGTTGATCAGGTTACGGGCGGCCTGGCTGTGATCGGCAATCAAGCCTTTGAGGTCGAGGCCCTCGACCTGGCCGTCGATCACCCGCCATTGCCCGCCGATCATCACCCGGTCGGCCCGGTCGGCGCCGCACAACAGCAACGCCGAAATCGGATCGTGACTGCCGGAGAAGCGCAGTTCGTCGAGCTTGAACAGCGCCAGATCGGCCTGCTTTCCTACGGCTAACTCACCGATATCCGAACGACCGAGCAACTGCGCCGAGCCTTTGGTCGCCCAGCCCAGCACGCCTTGCGGGGTGATTTTTTCCGCGCCATAACGCAGGCGCTGGATGTACAGCGCCTGACGGGCTTCGAGGATCATGTTCGACGCATCGTTGGAAGCCGAACCGTCCACGCCCAGGCCGATCGGGGCACCGGCGGCGAGCAGGTCCAGGGTCGGGCAGATGCCGGAGGCCAGGCGCATGTTCGAGCTTGGGCAATGGCAGATCCCGGTGCCGGCGGCGCCCAGGCGGGCGATTTCATCCGGGTTGAAGTGAATGCCGTGGGCCAGCCAGGTGCGCGGGCCGAGCCAGCCGACGCTGTCGAGGTAGTCCACGGTGCGCAGGCCGAAGCGTTGCAGGCAGAAATCTTCCTCGTCGAGGGTTTCCGCCAGGTGCGTGTGCAGGCGCACGTCGAGGCTCGCGGCCAGTTCGGCGCTGGCTTGCATGATTTGCGGGGTGACGGAAAACGGCGAGCAGGGCGCCAGGGCGATCTGGATCTGCGCGCCGTCGCCGCGTTCGTGGTACTGGCGGATCAGGCGCTGGCTATCGTCCAGAATCACCGCGCCCTGTTGCACGGTTTGCTGCGGCGGCAAGCCACCGTCGGCTTCGCCCAGGCTCATGGAGCCGCGAGTGAGCATGGCGCGCATGCCCAGTTCGCGCACCACGTCGACTTGCACGTCGATGGCATGTTCCAGGCCGTCCGGGAACAGGTAGTGGTGGTCTGCCGCCGTGGTGCAGCCTGAGAGCAGCAATTCCGCCAGCGCGACTTTACTGGCCAGGGCGAGTTTTTCCGGGGTCAGCCGCGCCCACACCGGGTACAGGGTCTTCAGCCACGGGAACAACGGCTGATTGACCACCGGCGCCCAGGCGCGAGTCAGGGTCTGGTAGAAGTGATGATGGGTATTGATCAGCCCCGGCAGCACCACATGTTCGCGGGCGTCGAACACCTGCGTACAGGGCTGTGCAGGCGCTTGCCCGATGCCCAGCAGTTCGCTGATCACACCGTCTTGCAGCACCAGGCCGCCACGGGCATCGAGGCCATTGGCAGTGAAAATCGCGAGGGGGTTTTTTAACCAGATACGGGTCGCAGGCATGGGCCGGCTCCTCTGAATGATGGGTTCAGGTTTGCCAGCTCAGTGTTGCCCTGTCTGCTGATCCAGGGTCGCCGGTGAAGGCGAGGTGGCTAGATTACGTGTAGTTCTAGATCGGGTCTACCGGTATGAACGCGCTGCTCTCGAGAAGCGTGTTCCCACCTTTGATGGCGGCTTACCAGGGAATGGTATGGCCCCGGTAGTCCACGAAGTGGTGGCCGCCTTTGCCGGTGTAGGCATTCACCTGATCGAGCAGGCCGCGCACGCTGGTCTCGACGTCGATGTGTGCGTTTTCGCCGCCCATGTCGGTCTTCACCCAACCCGGATGCAGGGAAAGCACGGTCATTTTTTGCTCGCCGAGTTGGGTGATGAAGCTGTTGGTCATCGAGTTTAGGGCGGCCTTGCTTGCCTTGTAGAGCGCCAGCTCGGAACCGTCGGGGATGGTCACGCTGCCCAGGACTGAACTCATGAACGCCAGCACGCCGGAATCTTTGCGGATCTGCCCGACAAAGCGCTGGGCCAGGTTGATCGGCGCCACGGCGTTGGTGAAGAACAACTGGCCGACTTCCGCCAGGGTGGCGTGGCCAGGTTCCTGGTTCGCCGGGCCCTTGACGCCGGCGTTGACGAACAGCAGGTCGAATGTGCGTTCCTTGAGGCGCTGGCTCAGGGCGATCACGGCTTGCTGATCGTCCATGTCGAGTTTCTCGATCTGTACCGGGCCAACGGCTTTCAGGGCGTCGGCCTTGTTCGGGTCACGCACGGTGGCGGTCACGTCCCAGCCATCCTTGAGCAATTGCTTGACCAGGCCAAGGCCCAGCCCGCGTGAGGCGCCGATGATCAGTGCGGTTTTTGGCGTAGACATGAAGAGCTTCCTTTGACGTCGCGGTTCAGGGCGTTCAGCGAACAACATTAGCAGTTTCAACGTTGCAGCAGGATACGCCCCCGGCTCAGGTCGGCAAGCTGGTTTTGCAGGGTGTCGATGTGTGCTTCGCCCAGGGCCAGTTGCAGCTCCACGCCGTTGGCGGTGAAGTGTTCCTCCAGCACCAGCCCGCCGAGTTCGGCGACCCGCAACTTGACCAGGTTCAGTTCGGAAAACCCGCAGTCGCAGCTCAACGGCACGCGGCTGATCAGCTCGATGCGCTCGGCGGTTTGCAGGCATTTGTTCGCGCCGCCGCCATACGCCCGCGCCAGCCCGCCGGTGCCGAGTTGGATGCCGCCGTACCAGCGAATCACCAGCACCACCACCTGATCGAAGCCCTGGGCCTCGATGGCGGCGAGGATCGGTCGCCCGGCGGTGCCGCCAGGTTCTCCGTCGTCGTTGCTGCGGTACTGGTCGGCGAGTTTCCAGGCCCAGCAATTGTGCGTGGCGTTCAGGTCGCTGTGCTGCTCGATGAACGCCTGGGCTTCTTGCGCGCTGGTGATCGGTGCGGCCAGGGTGATGAAGCGGCTTTTGCGAATTTCTTCGCGGAATTCGCAAAGGCCGGTGAGGGTGAAAGGCATAGGCGGTGTCGTCTAGAGGGCGGGCTTGATGCCACAGCCTTTGAGAATGATGTGGATCAGGTTGGTGCCGGCGTCTTCCATATCTTGTTTGGTCAACTTGGTGCGCCCGGTGACGCGGCAGATCTGGCTGGCGAAGTCGGCATAGTGCTGGGTGCTGCCCCACAGCAGGAAGATCAGGTGGACGGGGTCGATGGGGTCCATCTTGCCGGCATCAATCCAGGCCTGGAACACGGCCGCCCGGCCGCTGAACCAGGCGCGGTAGTCCTGGCCGAAGTATTCGGTAAGGCATTCGCCGCCGCTGATGATCTCCATGGCGAAGATCCGCGAGGCCTGGGGCTGTCGTCGGGAAAACTCCATCTTGGTGCGGATGTAGCGGGTGAGGGCCACGGCCGGGTCGTCCTCGGCGGTCAGCGCGTTGAAGGTGCTGTCCCACAGTTCGAGGATATTGCTGAGTACTGCGACGTACAGGCCCATCTTGTTGGTGAAGTAGTAGTGCAAGTTGGCCTTCGGCAACCCGGCGCTGGCAGCGATGGTGTTCATGCTGGTGCCCTTGTAGCCGTGACGCGCGAACTCGTCTTCGGCCGCTTGAAGAATCGCTTGCTCGTTCTTTTGCCGAATGCGGCTGGCGGGCTTCCCGGCGTGGGTGCTGTGGGCAGGAACTTCGAGGCTCATGGAGGTTTCCGTGCTGATCGATAGAGACGATGTATGCACAGATAACCCACCCTCAAGCCTCAGACAAGTCCTGATGCAATAAAACCCTCAAAGCGGTTCCAGCGTATCGCCATGTGGCGCGTTGTTTGCTGCGGGGCTCGCTTTGGCTTCCGGCAGTAACAGGCACAATGCGATGGCGGTCAGCCCGCCGCTGGTGATGGCCGAGTCGAACAGGTTTTGCACCAGCGTCGGCATCAAGTGCAGCAGGTTCGGTTGGGCGGCAATGCCCAGGCCGACGCCGAACGAGGTGGCGATGATCAGCATGCTGCGTCGGTCCAGCGGCGCCTGGGCGAGAATACGCACGCCGGCCGCCGCCACGCTGCCGAACATCACCAGGGTCGCGCCGCCCAATACCGGTTTGGGGATTTGCTGCAGCACCGCGCCGATCGATGGAAACAAGCCGAGGCAAAACAGCACCACGCCGATGTACAGGCCGACATAGCGGCTGGCCACACCGGTGAGTTGGATCACGCCATTGTTCTGGGCGAACGTGGTGTTGGGGAACGCGCTGAAGGTGGCGGCGATCATGCAGCTCACCCCGTCGCCGAGTACGCCGCCCTTGAGCCGGTTTATATAAGACGGGCCGCTGATGGGCTGGCGGGCGATCATGCAGTTGGCGGTGAGGTCACCCACGGTTTCGATGCTGCTGATCAGATAAATCAGCGCGATGGGTAGGAAGGCGCTCCAGTCGAAGTTGAAACCATAACGAAACGGCATCGGCAGGCTGATCAACGGCAGGTCGGGCAGGGCCTGGGGCACCAGTTTGCCGCTGAACCAGGCCGCGAGGCTGCCGAGGGCCAGGCCGATGATGATCGCCGAGAGGCGTACCCAGGGTGTGTTCGAGCGGTTGAGCAGGATGATCGTCAACACCACGAACAGGCCCAGTGCCAGGTTGATGGGCGCGCCGAAATCGGCGGCATTGAACCCGCCGCCGAGGTCGGTGATACCCACTTTGATCAGGCTGATGCCGATCAGGGTAATCACGATCCCGGTGACCAGCGGCGTGATCACCCGGCGCAGTTGCCCGATAAAACGGCTCAGCACGATTTGTACGGCGGCGCCGAAAAAGCACACGCCGAAGATCATCGCCAGGATGTCTTCCGGGCTGCCGCCGCGTTGCTTGACCAGGAAGCCCGCCGACAGCACGGCGCCGAGAAACGCAAAGCTGGTGCCCTGCAGGCAGATCATGCCGGCGCCGATGCCAAACGGCCTACGCGCCTGGATGAAAGTGCCGACACCGGACACCATCAGCGCCATGCTGATCAGGTACGGCAGGTGAGCCGCCAGGCCCAGGGTCGAGCCGATGATCAGCGGCGGCGTGATGATGCCGACGAAGGCGGCCAATACATGTTGCAGGGCGGCCAGTAGGGCGGGCAGGGGTTTTGGGCGGTCGTTGAGGCCGTAGATCAGGTCGCTGGGGCTGGACGTTTCTGGTGGCATGGCGGGCAAACTCGAGTCGGACGGTTCTAGGTCCTTGTGCTCTTGCAAAAAGCTGTCCACTTGCTCAGCTTTTTGTGCGAGGCCCGAATTAGCGGGTTGCCGCCAGGCTGTCGAGGAAACTTTCCAGCACCAAATGAGGGCGCCGCCCCTTGCGCGTGACCGATGCCAGGCTTAAATCGTAAAAACGTGTAGCCGGTTTCAGCGCGCGTAGTCGGCCTTGTTGTACCCACAGGCTGGCGTAGTGATCGGGCAGGTAGCCGATGTAGCGGCCGGTGAGGATCAGGAACGCCATGCCTTCGCGGTCCGAAGCGCTGGCGGTGCAGTTGAGGGCCTGGTAGTGGGCCTGGATCTCGGCGGGCAGGCGGAAGGTGGGGGCGATCGCATCCTGGTCGTCGATGCGTCCATCCTCCAACTGCTTGTCGTCGGCATAGAACAGCGGGTGGCCGACGGCGCAGTAGAGCAGCGAGCGTTCGCTGTACAGCGCCTGGTATTCCAGGCCGGACAGCGCGCTGGCCTGGGGCACCACGCCGACATGCAGGCGGCCGTCGAGCACGCCTTGTTCCACTTCATTGGGGGCAATCATGCGGATCTGGATCTGCACGTCCGGGCCGCGTTCCTTCAATTGCGCCAGGGCATGGGTGATACGCATGTGGGGCAGGGTGACGAGGTTGTCGGTGAGGCCGATGATCAGTTCGCCGCGCAAATGCTGGTGCAGGCCGTTGACCTCGGTGCGAAAGCTTTCCAGGGCGCTCAAGAGTTGCAGTGCCGACTGATAGACCTCGCGGCCTTCCTCGGTCAGCGAGAATCCGGCACGCCCGCGCTGGCACAGGCGCAATCCCAGGCGTTGCTCCAGATCGCTCATTTGCTGGCTGATGGCCGAGCGGCCGATGCCGAGCACGGTCTCCGCCGCCGAGAAGCCGCCACACTCCACCACACTGCGAAAGATGCGCAACAGGCGAATATCGAAGTCGCTGACTTGGGCCAGGGGGTCGGGTCGACGGATGCTCATAGTTTAGTCAGGGCCTGACTGAAGGTTAGAAGAGTTGGATTTCACAGACTTTATCCCCGTGGCAATTTAGCTGCAAGAACGCTTTTCAATCCCGGCGCTGCTTTTTGCCTTGCGAGGTTTTGCTGATGAACATGTCCGAAAACGCCCCTTCGTCCCTGGCCAGCCAACTGAAGTTGGACGCTCACTGGATGCCTTACACCGCCAACCGTAACTTCCAGCGTGACCCGCGCCTGATCGTGGCCGCCGAAGGCAGCTGGTTGACCGATGACAAGGGCCGCAAGGTCTACGATTCGTTGTCGGGGCTGTGGACCTGCGGCGCCGGGCACACCCGCAAGGAAATCCAGGAAGCGGTCGCCAAGCAACTGGGCACGCTGGACTACTCGCCGGGCTTCCAATACGGTCATCCGCTGTCGTTTCAACTGGCGGAAAAAATCACCGACCTGACCCCGGGCAACCTCAACCATGTGTTCTTCACCGACTCCGGTTCCGAGTGCGCCGATACGGCGGTGAAGATGGTGCGTGCGTACTGGCGCCTAAAAGGCCAGTCTACCAAGACCAAGATGATCGGCCGCGCCCGTGGTTATCACGGGGTGAACATCGCTGGCACCAGCCTGGGTGGCGTCAACGGCAACCGTAAGATGTTTGGTCAGGCGATGATGGATGTTGACCATCTGCCTCACACCTTGCTGGCGAGCAATGCATTCTCGCGCGGCATGCCGGAGCAGGGCGGTATTGCCCTGGCCGATGAACTGCTCAAGTTGATCGAGTTGCACGACGCATCGAACATTGCCGCGGTATTTGTCGAGCCGATGGCCGGCTCCGCTGGCGTGCTGGTGCCGCCACAGGGTTACCTCAAGCGTCTGCGTGAAATCTGCGACCAGCACAACATCCTGTTGGTGTTCGACGAAGTGATCACCGGTTTCGGCCGTACCGGCTCGATGTTCGGTGCCGACAGCTTCGGCGTGACTCCGGACCTGATGTGCATCGCCAAGCAAGTCACCAACGGCGCGATCCCGATGGGCGCGGTGATTGCCAGCAGCGAGATCTATCAGACCTTCATGAACCAGGCGACGCCGGAATACGCGGTGGAATTCCCCCACGGCTACACCTACTCGGCACACCCGGTGGCCTGCGCGGCTGGCCTGGCGGCATTGGACCTGCTGCAGAAGGAAAACCTGGTGCAGAGCGTCGCCGAAGTCGCTCCGCACTTTGAGAATGCGCTGCATGGTTTGAAGGGCAGCAAGAACGTGATCGACATCCGCAACTACGGCCTGGCCGGTGCGATCCAGATTGCCCCGCGTGACGGCGATGCCATCGTGCGTCCGTTCGAGGCTGGCATGGCCTTGTGGAAAGCCGGTTTCTACGTGCGTTTTGGCGGCGACACCCTGCAGTTCGGGCCAACCTTCAACAGCAAGCCGCAGGACCTGGATCGCCTGTTCGATGCCGTCGGCGAAGTGCTGAACAAGATCGACTGATTTCTCCTTCTATATAGAACAACTTTTCAGGAGCCCTGCATGAGCCTTATCCAGCATTTGATCGACGGCCAATTGGTCAGCGAATCCGGTCGCACCGCCGATGTGTACAACCCGTCCACCGGCCAGGTGATTCACCAGGTGCCGCTGGCCAGTCGCGAAACCATCCAGCGCGCGATCGACTCGGCCAAGGCCGCATTCCCGGCCTGGCGTAATACGCCGGCGGCCAGGCGTGCCCAGGTGATGTACCGTTTCAAGCAGTTGCTGGAGCAGAACGAAGCGCGCATCTCGCAGTTGATCAGCGAGGAGCACGGCAAGACCCTGGAAGACGCGGCGGGGGAATTGAAGCGTGGCATCGAGAACGTGGAGTACGCGTGCTCGGCGCCGGAAATTCTCAAGGGCGAGTACAGCCGCAATGTGGGGCCGAACATCGATGCCTGGTCGGATTTCCAGCCGTTGGGCGTAGTGGCCGGGATTACCCCGTTCAACTTCCCGGCGATGGTGCCGTTGTGGATGTACCCGCTGGCGATCGTCTGCGGCAACTGCTTTATCCTCAAACCGTCGGAGCGTGATCCGAGTTCGACGCTGCTGATCGCGCAATTGCTGCAGGAGGCCGGCCTGCCTAAGGGCGTGCTGAGCGTGGTGCATGGCGACAAAGGCGCGGTGGATGCGCTGATCGAAGCGCCGGAGGTCAAGGCCTTGAGCTTTGTGGGCTCGACGCCGATTGCCGAGTACATCTACGCCGAAGCGACCAAGCGCGGCAAACGCGTGCAAGCGCTGGGCGGCGCGAAGAACCATGCGGTGCTGATGCCGGATGCCGATCTGGATAATGCGGTCAGTGCCTTGATGGGCGCGGCCTATGGTTCCTGCGGTGAGCGTTGCATGGCGATCTCGGTGGCGGTGTGTGTGGGTGACCAGGTGGCGGATGCATTGATCGCCAAGTTGGTGCCGCAGGTCAAGGCGCTGAAGATTGGCGCGGGCACCTCGTGCGGCCTGGATATGGGGCCGCTGGTCACCGGCCAGGCGCGGGATAAGGTCAGCGGCTATATAGAAGACGGTGTGGCCGCGGGCGCTGAGCTGGTGGTCGATGGTCGTGGCTTGAGCGTTGCCGGGCATGAGCAGGGGTTCTTCCTCGGCGGCAGTTTGTTTGACCGCGTGACGCCGCAGATGCGTATCTATAAAGAAGAGATCTTCGGGCCGGTGTTGTGCGTGGTGCGGGTCAATAGCCTGGAAGCGGCGATGCAACTGATCAACGATCACGAGTATGGCAACGGCACGTGCATCTTCACCCGTGACGGTGAAGCGGCGCGTCTGTTCTGTGACGAGATTGAAGTGGGCATGGTCGGCGTGAACGTTCCACTGCCGGTGCCGGTGGCCTACCACAGCTTTGGCGGCTGGAAGCGCTCGCTGTTTGGCGACTTGCATGCTTACGGGCCGGATGGGGTGCGTTTCTATACCCGGCGCAAGGCTATTACCCAGCGCTGGCCGCAACGGGCCAGTCATGAAGCGTCACAGTTTGCCTTCCCTAGCTTGTAAGACGCGTTGAAAGCCGGCCCCTTGGGGCCGGCTTTCGCGTTTTTGCGGCCTTTTTGACCGATATGACAGAATTGTGAAGAAAGGTGTTGACGGCAAATCCTGGACGTCTATAATTCGCCCCACTTCCGGCGCAGTCGAAACGGAAAACTCCTTGGTAAACAAAGAGTTACGCAAGATTCGACAGCGACCTGCTTCAGTTCATCGAAGCCTGGAAGGAGTTGGTAGAGCGGTGTTGTTTGGCTCTATTGACGTTTCGATCTTCTCGGTCGAAAGCGGAGAAAAAGAGGTGTTGACAGCAGCGTGTAACGCTGTAGAATTCGCCTCCCGCTAACGAGAGATCGGAAGCGCAAGTGGTTGAAGTTACAAAGGAAACTTTGAAAACTTCTGAAAATAATCACTTGACAGCAAATGAGGCTGCTGTAGAATGCGCGCCTCGGTTGAGACGAAAGATCTTAACCAACCGCTCTTTAACAACTGAATCAAGCAATTCGTGTGGGTGCTTGTGGAGTCAGACTGATAGTCAACAAGATTATCAGCATCACAAGTTACTCCGCGAGAAATCAAAGATGTAACCAACGATTGCTGAGCCAAGTTTAGGGTTTCTTAAAAACCCAAAGATGTTTGAACTGAAGAGTTTGATCATGGCTCAGATTGAACGCTGGCGGCAGGCCTAACACATGCAAGTCGAGCGGTAGAGAGAAGCTTGCTTCTCTTGAGAGCGGCGGACGGGTGAGTAATGCCTAGGAATCTGCCTGGTAGTGGGGGATAACGTTCGGAAACGGACGCTAATACCGCATACGTCCTACGGGAGAAAGCAGGGGACCTTCGGGCCTTGCGCTATCAGATGAGCCTAGGTCGGATTAGCTAGTTGGTGAGGTAATGGCTCACCAAGGCGACGATCCGTAACTGGTCTGAGAGGATGATCAGTCACACTGGAACTGAGACACGGTCCAGACTCCTACGGGAGGCAGCAGTGGGGAATATTGGACAATGGGCGAAAGCCTGATCCAGCCATGCCGCGTGTGTGAAGAAGGTCTTCGGATTGTAAAGCACTTTAAGTTGGGAGGAAGGGCAGTTACCTAATACGTGATTGTTTTGACGTTACCGACAGAATAAGCACCGGCTAACTCTGTGCCAGCAGCCGCGGTAATACAGAGGGTGCAAGCGTTAATCGGAATTACTGGGCGTAAAGCGCGCGTAGGTGGTTAGTTAAGTTGGATGTGAAATCCCCGGGCTCAACCTGGGAACTGCATTCAAAACTGACTGACTAGAGTATGGTAGAGGGTGGTGGAATTTCCTGTGTAGCGGTGAAATGCGTAGATATAGGAAGGAACACCAGTGGCGAAGGCGACCACCTGGACTGATACTGACACTGAGGTGCGAAAGCGTGGGGAGCAAACAGGATTAGATACCCTGGTAGTCCACGCCGTAAACGATGTCAACTAGCCGTTGGGAGCCTTGAGCTCTTAGTGGCGCAGCTAACGCATTAAGTTGACCGCCTGGGGAGTACGGCCGCAAGGTTAAAACTCAAATGAATTGACGGGGGCCCGCACAAGCGGTGGAGCATGTGGTTTAATTCGAAGCAACGCGAAGAACCTTACCAGGCCTTGACATCCAATGAACTTTCTAGAGATAGATTGGTGCCTTCGGGAACATTGAGACAGGTGCTGCATGGCTGTCGTCAGCTCGTGTCGTGAGATGTTGGGTTAAGTCCCGTAACGAGCGCAACCCTTGTCCTTAGTTACCAGCACGTAATGGTGGGCACTCTAAGGAGACTGCCGGTGACAAACCGGAGGAAGGTGGGGATGACGTCAAGTCATCATGGCCCTTACGGCCTGGGCTACACACGTGCTACAATGGTCGGTACAGAGGGTTGCCAAGCCGCGAGGTGGAGCTAATCCCAGAAAACCGATCGTAGTCCGGATCGCAGTCTGCAACTCGACTGCGTGAAGTCGGAATCGCTAGTAATCGCGAATCAGAATGTCGCGGTGAATACGTTCCCGGGCCTTGTACACACCGCCCGTCACACCATGGGAGTGGGTTGCACCAGAAGTAGCTAGTCTAACCTTCGGGGGGACGGTTACCACGGTGTGATTCATGACTGGGGTGAAGTCGTAACAAGGTAGCCGTAGGGGAACCTGCGGCTGGATCACCTCCTTAATCGACGACATCAGCTGCTCCATAAGTTCCCACACGAATTGCTTGATTCATTGAAGAAGACGATAAAGAAGCAGCCCGAAATTGGGTCTGTAGCTCAGTTGGTTAGAGCGCACCCCTGATAAGGGTGAGGTCGGCAGTTCGAATCTGCCCAGACCCACCAATTTTGTGTGGGAACCTGTAGAAATACGGGGCCATAGCTCAGCTGGGAGAGCGCCTGCCTTGCACGCAGGAGGTCAACGGTTCGATCCCGTTTGGCTCCACCACTACTGCTTCTGGAAGTTGAAAGCTTAGAAATGAGCATTCCATCGTGATGATGGTGAATGTTGATTTCTAGTCTTTGATTAGATCGTTCTTTAAAAATTTGGGTATGTGATAGAAAGATAGACTGAACGTTACTTTCACTGGTAACGGATCAGGCTAAGGTAAAATTTGTGAGTTCTCTTAATTGAGAAATTCGAATTTTCGGCGAATGTCGTCTTCACAGTATAACCAGATTGCTTGGGGTTATATGGTCAAGTGAAGAAGCGCATACGGTGGATGCCTTGGCAGTCAGAGGCGATGAAAGACGTGGTAGCCTGCGAAAAGCTTCGGGGAGTCGGCAAACAGACTTTGATCCGGAGATGTCTGAATGGGGGAACCCAGCCATCATAAGATGGTTACCTTACACTGAATACATAGGTGTAAGGGGCGAACCAGGGGAACTGAAACATCTAAGTACCCTGAGGAAAAGAAATCAACCGAGATTCCCTTAGTAGTGGCGAGCGAACGGGGACTAGCCCTTAAGTGGCTTTGAGATTAGCGGAACGCTCTGGAAAGTGCGGCCATAGTGGGTGATAGCCCTGTACGCGAAAATCTCTTAGTCATGAAATCGAGTAGGACGGAGCACGAGAAACTTTGTCTGAATATGGGGGGACCATCCTCCAAGGCTAAATACTACTGACTGACCGATAGTGAACTAGTACCGTGAGGGAAAGGCGAAAAGAACCCCGGAGAGGGGAGTGAAATAGATCCTGAAACCGTATGCGTACAAGCAGTGGGAGCCTACTTTGTTAGGTGACTGCGTACCTTTTGTATAATGGGTCAGCGACTTATTTTCAGTGGCGAGCTTAACCGAATAGGGGAGGCGTAGCGAAAGCGAGTCTTAATAGGGCGTCTAGTCGCTGGGAATAGACCCGAAACCGGGCGATCTATCCATGGGCAGGTTGAAGGTTGGGTAACACTAACTGGAGGACCGAACCGACTACCGTTGAAAAGTTAGCGGATGACCTGTGGATCGGAGTGAAAGGCTAATCAAGCTCGGAGATAGCTGGTTCTCCTCGAAAGCTATTTAGGTAGCGCCTCATGTATCACTGTAGGGGGTAGAGCACTGTTTCGGCTAGGGGGTCATCCCGACTTACCAAACCGATGCAAACTCCGAATACCTACAAGTGCCGAGCATGGGAGACACACGGCGGGTGCTAACGTCCGTCGTGAAAAGGGAAACAACCCAGACCGTCAGCTAAGGTCCCAAAGTTATGGTTAAGTGGGAAACGATGTGGGAAGGCTTAGACAGCTAGGAGGTTGGCTTAGAAGCAGCCACCCTTTAAAGAAAGCGTAATAGCTCACTAGTCGAGTCGGCCTGCGCGGAAGATGTAACGGGGCTCAAACCATACACCGAAGCTACGGGTATCACGTAAGTGATGCGGTAGAGGAGCGTTCTGTAAGCCTGTGAAGGTGAGTTGAGAAGCTTGCTGGAGGTATCAGAAGTGCGAATGCTGACATGAGTAACGATAATGGGTGTGAAAAACACCCACGCCGAAAGACCAAGGTTTCCTGCGCAACGTTAATCGACGCAGGGTTAGTCGGTCCCTAAGGCGAGGCTGAAAAGCGTAGTCGATGGAAAACAGGTTAATATTCCTGTACTTCTGGTTATTGCGATGGAGGGACGGAGAAGGCTAGGCCAGCTTGGCGTTGGTTGTCCAAGTTTAAGGTGGTAGGCTGGAATCTTAGGTAAATCCGGGATTCTAAGGCCGAGAGCTGATGACGAGTTATCTTTTAGATGACGAAGTGGTTGATGCCATGCTTCCAAGAAAAGCTTCTAAGCTTCAGGTAACCAGGAACCGTACCCCAAACCGACACAGGTGGTTGGGTAGAGAATACCAAGGCGCTTGAGAGAACTCGGGTGAAGGAACTAGGCAAAATGGCACCGTAACTTCGGGAGAAGGTGCGCCGGTGAGGGTGAAGGACTTGCTCCGTAAGCTCATGCCGGTCGAAGATACCAGGCCGCTGCGACTGTTTATTAAAAACACAGCACTCTGCAAACACGAAAGTGGACGTATAGGGTGTGACGCCTGCCCGGTGCCGGAAGGTTAATTGATGGGGTTAGCTAACGCGAAGCTCTTGATCGAAGCCCCGGTAAACGGCGGCCGTAACTATAACGGTCCTAAGGTAGCGAAATTCCTTGTCGGGTAAGTTCCGACCTGCACGAATGGCGTAACGATGGCGGCGCTGTCTCCACCCGAGACTCAGTGAAATTGAAATCGCTGTGAAGATGCAGTGTATCCGCGGCTAGACGGAAAGACCCCGTGAACCTTTACTATAGCTTTGCACTGGACTTTGAATTTGCTTGTGTAGGATAGGTGGGAGGCTTTGAAGCGTGGACGCCAGTTCGCGTGGAGCCAACCTTGAAATACCACCCTGGCAACTTTGAGGTTCTAACTCAGGTCCGTTATCCGGATCGAGGACAGTGTATGGTGGGTAGTTTGACTGGGGCGGTCTCCTCCTAAAGAGTAACGGAGGAGTACGAAGGTGCGCTCAGACCGGTCGGAAATCGGTCGTAGAGTATAAAGGCAAAAGCGCGCTTGACTGCGAGACAGACACGTCGAGCAGGTACGAAAGTAGGTCTTAGTGATCCGGTGGTTCTGTATGGAAGGGCCATCGCTCAACGGATAAAAGGTACTCCGGGGATAACAGGCTGATACCGCCCAAGAGTTCATATCGACGGCGGTGTTTGGCACCTCGATGTCGGCTCATCACATCCTGGGGCTGAAGCCGGTCCCAAGGGTATGGCTGTTCGCCATTTAAAGTGGTACGCGAGCTGGGTTTAGAACGTCGTGAGACAGTTCGGTCCCTATCTGCCGTGGACGTTTGAGATTTGAGAGGGGCTGCTCCTAGTACGAGAGGACCGGAGTGGACGAACCTCTGGTGTTCCGGTTGTCACGCCAGTGGCATTGCCGGGTAGCTATGTTCGGAATAGATAACCGCTGAAAGCATCTAAGCGGGAAACTAGCCTCAAGATGAGATCTCACTGGGACCTTGAGTCCCCTGAAGGGCCGTCGAAGACTACGACGTTGATAGGTTGGGTGTGTAAGCGCTGTGAGGCGTTGAGCTAACCAATACTAATTGCCCGTGAGGCTTGACCATATAACACCCAAGCAATTTGCGAACTCGAAAGAGACCAGATTGCGGTGTGTGAAGACGAAACGAACCGAAAGTTCGACGCTTACAAAACACCGAAAACTATCACATACCCAATTTGCTGAAGCGAGGCCAGCTGGCCACGACTCAGTACCCGAATTTCTTGACGACCATAGAGCATTGGAACCACCTGATCCCATCCCGAACTCAGCAGTGAAACGATGCATCGCCGATGGTAGTGTGGGGTTTCCCCATGTGAGAGTAGGTCATCGTCAAGATTAAATTCCAGAACCCCTGTTTGCTTATGCAGACAGGGGTTTTGTTTTGGGCGGTCGGAAAGGGTCAAGTGGCTCGCCCCCCTCGGTACTCGATAAAATTGCGCAGTTATTTCTGAACCAGACCACTAGAATAGGTACCTAACCTTTTTTTAGCGTCCGAGCCCTATCTATGCCCGATCCGGTTGATGCCCCCAAGGTGTCGGATTTACCCCTGGACGACCTGGTGGCATGTCATGAGTGCGATTTATTGATGCGCAAACCTGTGCTCGCCCTCGGCGAAAAAGCCCAGTGCCCGCGCTGCGGTTACGAGCTGTACGCGCATCGCCACAACGTCGTCGAACGAAGCCTCGCCTTAGTCTTGGCAGCGCTATTGCTGTATATCCCCGCGAACTTTTTGCCCATCATGCAGCTCAATCTACTCGGGCAGTCCTCGGAGGACACCGTGTGGACCGGCGTCGTCGGCCTGTTCGACACCGGCATGCGTGGCGTCGCCGCCGTCGTGTTCCTGTGCAGCATGGGTATTCCCCTGCTCAAGTTGCTCTGCCAATTGGCGGTGTTGCTCAGCATCCGCTGGAACATCGGTCGCAGTTACGGGCTGCTGCTCTACCGCATTTACCATCACCTAAGAGATTGGGGGATGTTGGAGGTGTACCTGATGGGCGTCCTGGTGGCGATCGTAAAGCTCGCCGACATGGCCTCCATCACGATTGGCCTGGGTCTGGTCTGCTTCGTCAGCCTATTAATGGTTCAGGTTCTGCTTGAGGTGGTGATGTCGCCCCACCAGATCTGGCAAGCACTGTCAGGAGAGGATGATCATGCGGGCGATTGATGCAGGCATTCTGATTTGTACCGAATGCCACGAATTGAACAAGCAAGAACCGGACACCGACGAGCAAACCTGCACCCGTTGCGGTGCGCTGGTCCATGCCCGTCGCCCCAACAGCCTGACGCGCACCTGGGCCTTGCTGATCACCGCTGCGATTCTCTATATCCCGGCCAACCTGTTACCGATTATGACCATCAATTCCCTCGGCCAGGGCGATCCCAGTACCATCATGTCCGGCGTGATCCAACTGGTGCAGCACGGCATGTTCCCCATCGCCGCCGTGGTGTTCATCGCCAGCATCCTGGTGCCGACGTTCAAGCTTGTAGGTATTGGTCTGCTACTGTTCTCGGTGCAGCGTCACCAACCGCTGTCCGCGCAACAACGGATTATCATGTACCGCTTTATCGAATTCATTGGACGCTGGTCCATGCTGGATATCTTCGTGATCGCCATCCTGGTGGCGGTTGTAAACTTTGGACGGCTTGCCAGTGTCGAGGCCAACCTCGGCGCGGCGGCGTTCGCCAGTGTGGTGATCCTGACGATGCTTGCCGCAGTAACTTTTGATCCCCGACTGATTTGGGATAACACGGAGTCGGACGACGACCATGAGTGATTTGCCTAAAGCTAAAACCCGCCCGGCCTCCAACTGGTCGGCTATTTGGGTACTGCCCCTGATCGCTCTGATCATCGGCGGTTGGTTGGGCTGGCGTGCCTATTCTCAGCAAGGCATCGAGATCCAGGTACGCTTCGAAAGCGGCGAAGGCATCCAGGTCAACAAGACCGAAGTCGTCTACAAAGGCATGCCCGTGGGCAAGGTCAAGACCCTGGCCCTGGACGACGAAGGCAACAATCGCGGGGTGATTGCCACCATCGAGATGAACAAGGACGTCGAGCAATACCTCAAGACCAACACGCGCTTCTGGCTGGTCAAACCCAGCGTCAGCCTCGCCGGCATCACCGGCCTGGAGACCCTCGTGTCGGGGAATTACATCGCCGCCAGCCCCGGCGACGGTGAGCCCACGCGCAAATTCAAGGCGCTGTCCGAAGAACCGCCCTTGTCCGACGCCAAGCCAGGCCTGCACCTGACCATCAAGGCCGACCGCCTTGGCTCGCTCAACCGCGGCAGCCCGGTGTTCTACAAGCAGATCCAGGTCGGCCAGGTCAAAAGCTACCTGTTGTCCGAGGACCAGAGCACCGTCGAGATCAAGGTCTACATCGAACCGACCTACGCCAGCCTGGTGCGCAAACACACGCGTTTCTGGAACGCCAGCGGCATCAGCATCGACGCCAACCTCTCCGGCGTGAAGGTGCGCAGCGAATCGCTCTCCAGCATCGTCGCCGGCGGTATCGCCTTCGCCACCCCGGAGAATCGCAAGGACAGCCCGCCGACCGACCCGAGCCTGCCCTTTCGCCTGTATGAAGACTTCGACGCCGCCGCCGCCGGCATCAAGGTCAAGGTCAAACTCACCGACTTCGAAGGCCTGCAGGCCGGGCGCACCCCAGTGATGTACAAAGGCATCCAGGTCGGCAGCCTGAAAACCCTGAAGATCGACCCGGACCTGTCCAGCGCCAACGCCGAACTGACCCTCGACCCATTGGCCGAAGACTACCTGGTACAGGACACCCAGTTCTGGGTGGTCAAGCCGTCGATTTCCCTGGCCGGTATCACTGGGCTCGAGGCGTTGGTCAAAGGTAACTACATCGCGATTCGTCCCGGTGACAAAGGCACGCCACCTCAACGGGAATACGTGGCTCGGGCCAAGGCGCCGCCCTTGGACCTGCGTTCCCCTGGCCTGCACATGGTGCTGTTCACCGACAGCCTCGGCTCACTGGATGTCGGCAGCCCGATCCTCTACAAGCAGGTCAAGGTCGGCTCGGTGCAGAGCTACCAGTTCTCGCGCAAAAACAAGCAACTGGTGATCGGTGTCCATATCGAGAAGGAGTACGCCAACCTGGTCAATGGTTCGACGCGTTTCTGGAACGCCAGCGGCGTGACACTGACCGGCGGCCTCACCGGCGGTATCCAGGTGAAAAGCGAATCCCTGGCCAGCCTGATGTCCGGCGGTATCGCCTTTGAAACGCCGGAACCGAACGTGCCGCTGAAAAAACGTATCCCACGTTTCCGCCTGTTCGCCGATCGTGAAACGGCCAATCAGAGTGGCACCCTGGTGACTATCAAAGTCGACCGCGCCGACGGCCTGCGCCCCGGCACCCCGGTGCGTTTCAAAGGCCTGGACGTCGGTAAGATCGAGAGCGTCGACCTCAGCGCCGATCTGCAATCGGTGCTGCTCGGTGCGCGCATCACCCAGGTCGTGGATCGCATCGCACGCGTCGGCAGCCAGTTCTGGGTGGTCAAGCCGGAACTGGGCCTGATGAAAACCTCGAACCTGGAAACCCTGGTCACCGGCCAATACATCGAAGTGCTGCCCGCGCTGAAAAACGCCGGGCCGCAGAAGAGCTTCGTCGCGTTGGACCAGCCGCCCGAAGCCGTCCACCAGGAGGCTGGCCTGAGCCTGGTACTGAGTGCCGCACGCCGTGGTTCGCTCAAAGAAGGCGTGCCCGTCACTTACCGCGAAGTCACCGTGGGCAAAGTCACCGGCTACGAATTGGGCCAGACCGCCGACCGCGTGCTGATCCACATCCTGATCGAGCCCAAGTACGCGGCGTTGGTGCGCAGCGGCAGCCGCTTCTGGAACAGCAGCGGCTTCGGTCTCGACTTCGGCCTGTTCAAAGGTGCGACGGTACGCACCGAATCCCTGGAAACCCTGGTTGCCGGCGGCATCGCCTTCGCCACGCCCGATGGCGAACGCATGGGCAGCGCCGCGCGGCCGCAGCAAACCTTCCCGCTGTTCGACAAGTTTGAGGATGAGTGGCTGACCTGGGCGCCTAAGATTCCGCTGGGCAAGTAGGCCGAGGCGCGGCTATCGCGGGCAAGCCCCCTCCCACAAGTGACCGCGTTTATCCTGTAGGAATGCGCTCACCTGTGGGAGGGGGCTTGCCCGCGATGAGGCCCTCAAAAACACCACCAAACCCCAGCCCACAAAAAAGGCCGCGATCCATAAGATCGCGGCCTTTTGGCATTTCACCGCCGAACGTCAGACCTCATCCAACTCCGGCTCATCCGCCTGCACCGTCACCGTTGCCTTCACCGCATCATGGCGCCGGATGTACTTCCAGTCCGCCTCATCGATGTAGATCCCGTTCGGCCCGCTGCCGCCTTCCAGGTCGATCGCCACCTGGGCCGACACCTGCGGCTTCACGCTCGCCAGGATCGGCACGAAGCCCAGTTGCAGGCTGGTTTCCAACAGCGCCGCCTGGTTCTTCTCATCGATGTCGGCCGCTTCGTCGAGGTAGTACGGTAAGCGCACGCGCCCGGCCTGGTCGCGGTCCATCAAGTGCAGCAACAAATACATGTTGGTCAGCGCCTTGATGGTCATGGTGGTGCCGTTGGACGCCGCGCCATCGATGTCGGTGTGAATCACCGGCTGGCCATGCACCTTGGTGATCTCGAACGCCAGTTCGAACAAGTCCTTGAGGCCCAACTGGTTGTGGTTGGCCGCCACCAGGCGCGCCAGGTATTCCTTGGCCTCTTCGTTCTTGTTGTCCTGCTCGGCGCTCTGGCTCAAGTCGAACACCGACAGGGTTTCGCCTTCTTCGTACTGACCGGCGCTGTGGATGATCTGGTCGATATGCTTGAGCGCTTCCTTGTTCGGTGCCAGCACGATGCGGAAACTCTGCAGGTTCGACACCTGGCGCTTGTTGATCTCGCGGTTGAACAAGGCCAGTTGGTGTTCCAGGCTGTCGTAGTCGCTGCGGATATTGCGCAAGGTCCGTGCGATATCGGTGACCGCCGCGCGCCGTGCCTTGCCCAGGGTCAGGGCTTCGTCGGTACGGTGAGCATAGGCGTTGATCAGCAGTTGCAGGCGCCGCTCCACGTCATCCTCGCTGTCGAACTTGGCCACGCCCTTGAGGCGAACCTGGGCGTACAGCGCTTCGATCTGGCCATCAGCGCGCAGCAAGCCTTGCCAGCTGTCCTGATAGTCATTGAGCAGCGGCAGCAGGTTGTCCATGGAGTCGTCGACCGGGTCCATGAACGGCGTGCCGAACGGCAAGTCCGCCGGCAGCAACTGGCGACGGCGCAAAGCGTCATCCAGGGTGCGTTGCTTGGCTTCCATATCGCCGATCTGGCGACCGACCAGTTGCAGCTTGGCCGACAGTTGCTGGACACGTTCGGTGAACGCGTCGCTGGAGCGCTTCAATTCATCCTGGGCGGCTTCCATCTGCGCCAGCTGTTCCAGCTTCTCGCCTTCTTCGGCGCTCAAGGTCTGCGCACGGCGGAAATCTTCCAGGGCCTTTTGCGCGTCCAGCACTTGCTGGTACAGCGCTTCGGTCTGGGTTTTGCTCGCGGCGCGGTCAGAGGCCACCGCCTGCTGCGTCTTGAGCTGCTTGAGTTCTTTTTCCAGGCGCTCTTTCTGGTCGCGCAACGCCGCGCGATCCGCCAGGGCCTGCAAGGCGGGCGGTTCGATGTGGGAGATGTCGATCGACAGCCCCGGCACTTCAAAGCGCTCGCCCTTGAAACCATCGAGGATCAGTTCCAGGGATTTGACCCACTGGCCGTCCTCATCCAGCGTGATGCCATGTTCACCCAGCGGCAGGCTGAACAGCGAACTGTTGAACAGACGCATCAGACGCTCGACATCTTGCTGTGAGAATTCTTCGCGCAGCTTGGCGTAGCTGTTGTTGTCTGCGTGATCGAGCTGTTGCTTGACCGACTTCAGGCGTTTTTCCAGCTCGCGCAGGCGCTCGTCCAAGTCCTCGGCGCTGAACTGACGTGACTGCGCCAGGGCGCCGGCGAGTTCATCGTGGGCATCCTTGGCTGCCAGCAGTTGCTGTTCCAGCACCCTGACATCATCGACCAGCGCAAAGCGATGCTTGAGCACCGACAGCTCGCCCAGCCAACGCTGGATACCGCTGATTTCGCGCTCCAGGCGCATCAGCTCCTGGGTACCGCCACGTTGGTCGTGCTGCAGCGCGTCCTGCTCGTTGCGGTAGTGCTCGGCCTGGATGGTCAGCTCTTCCTTGCGCGCACTGGCGTAGTCCGACCAGGTGCCCAGCAGCGAGTCCAACAGCGGCGACAGGCGATGCAATTTGCCGCGCAGGATGTCGCGTTGTTTCACGCCATTGGCCAGGGCCTCGACCAGCGGGCCGGCGGCGACCAGGGAGTTGTAGTCCTGCTCCATGCGTCGCACGTCGCGGAAGGCTTCTTCACACGCGGCGATGTAATCGACACTGCCGGAGCGCAGGCTGTGCTCGAACGCATCGAGGAACAATTGCTTGAGCTTGGCTGCGGTGATTTCGCGCATGTGCAGCAGGTTGATAAACAGCGCGCGGAAGGTCTTCAGGCTCTGTTCGCTGGTGGAACGCAGCGGGATCAGCGTCAGGTCCAGCGGGATCGACGTGTGGCCGCCGACCAGCAAACGACGTAGTTCATCGGGCTTGAGTTCGTAGGCTTTCAGGCCCTCGCGCTCCAGGTTGGTGAACAGCTCTTTCTGGCGCAGGCAGGTGTCGTTTTTCTGGTAGTGGGCCAGGTCGAGCTTGCCGGCGTAGGCAAAGAACTGGTGACCGAAACCACCGCCCGGGCCGCGCCCGACCACGCCGATCACATGCGGGCCGTGGGGCAGGGAGACTTCCACGAGGATGTAGCTGGTGTCGGTGGCGAAGTAGAAGCGCCGCGATTGTTCCAGGGTGTACTTGCCGAAACTCATGTCCGACATGCGCGCCAGGATCGGGAACTGCAAGGCGTTGATCGATGCGGATTTACCCAGGTTATTCGCGCCGTACACCGACAGCGGCTCTTCGAGCGGGAACAAACCGAGGCTGTAGCCGGCGGTATTCAATAGGGCGAAGCGGCGGATGCCGTAGCGTTCCTTGCTCATGCGTCGGTCTCCTGTTCTTCGGCAATGGCGCGGGCCAGGGCGTCTTCTTCGCTTTCGTCGGCAAAGTCGCTCAAGTCCAGCGGGTCATCGGTCTTCAGCAGTTTTTCATCGCTGTCTTCGTCGATGAGCACCGGTGTCGGCAATGGCAGCACGCTGTGGATGCTGGCCGCGAGGTCGCGGTCCTGTTGCACCGACAGGCACACATCGAGGAAGCGGTGCATCGGCGGCAGGAAGCGATAGATGCCGTTTTCTTCGCTGGCAAAACCCAGTTGGGTCATGCGGCGCATGATTTTCTCTTCGAGCTCTTCCTGGGTTTGCACTTCGGCCTGGATAAACAGGTCGCGGTATTTTTCCAGCAGCGACGGCAGTTCATCGCGGCCGAGGCTGCCGCCGTCGAGCACGGCAATCGGGTCGCGGCCCTGGTCGGCGAGGTGCTCGACGATGATAAAGGTGAACAGCGCCAGGCGCTGCGCGGTCTTGTTCACCTGCGCGCTGGCGATGGCCGAATCCGGCACGAAGTAATAGAAACCACGGGTATCGCACACCAGTTCAAAGCCCAGGGCCTTGAACAGCGTGCGGTACTGGTCCTGGAAATTCGACAGTTGCGCGTACAGCTCCGGGTCGCGGCGGCTGACGTGGTAACCCTTGAACAGCTCGCGAAAGATCGGCGCCAGCTGGGACAGTTCGGATAGATCAAGATGCATAAGGGGTGCTCGCAGAATTCTCGGCGGCGTCGGGCGTGGCCGGGAGCAGGGCGAATGAGCGCAGGCTGACCTGATGCTCGTGTGTGTGGTAATCGCGGCGTTCCAGGCGCTCGCGCTTGAAGCGTTTTTCGCGGGACAGGCGCGAGAACCAGTAGAGCAATTCGTCGGTGGCGCCGTCCGGCTCCTGTTCCAGCAGCCAGGTCATCAGGTCCGGCATCGGCAGTGCGTCTTCGCAGCGTTCGAGCATTTCCTTGACCGTGCGCGGTGCGCGCTGGGCTTCGCCTTTATGAGACTTGTGCGCCTTGGGGAAGCGCGCCGGTTTCGGCTCGAAGTTCGCCAGGGCGTACACGTAGGCCTCGACCTGACTCGCACTGCCGAGGAAGGTGCTTTGCGGCCGGGTGAACATCGGCATCGCGGCCTGCGGCACCGCGTCCAGGCCTTTACGGCGAATGGCCGACAGCGCCAGCGCGGCGCCACGGGTCACGGCGTTGTGCCGACGCGCTTCTTCACGCAGCGGCAGCAGCAGCTCGCGGGCGTGACGCAGGGTCAACTGGGCGCTGGTCTGCATTTCGAGGATGCGCGCGTGGGTGCGCAACAGCATGTCGTCGTCGACCAGATGGCCGAGGCGCTGCTGCTCGGTGAGCAGGCGCAGCAGCACGTTTTCGACCTTGCGCACGCCTTGTTCGAAGGCGCCGTCGGCGTTCACCAGTTGGATCATCGGTTCGACGTATTCGTCCCAGGTCGCCAGCACTTCGGCGTAGCGCTGACGCAACGGGATCTGCCGGTCGCTGGTCTTGGCGCGGTCGGCCACGGCGGCGAGGGCTTGTTCGTCGTTGGCGAGTTTTTTCAGCACGTCGCGCACGCGCATGTCGAGCAGGCGCAGTTGCCGGGCCAGGTCGTGGCCGTCACGGATGTCGAAGGCGTCCTGGATATACCCGGCCAGGCGCTCGAGGTGGCGCAGGTAGGCTTCGATTTCCAGGCACAGGCCAAGCCGGTGCTCCTTGCGAAGATAGGCGAGGAAGTCGTGGATCTGCGCATTGAGCTCGAAACGGTTCGGGCTCTTGGCGACAGGCACCAGGATATCCAGGCGAATCCACACGTCCAGCAGGCTGGTGATGTCCTGGGGCGTGCTGTCCAGTTGTTGGGCGGCCAGTTGTGCGCGCAGCTCGCCGAGGCTCAGGGTGCCTTGGTCGAAGTGTTCGCACAGTGGCTCAAGTAAGGCCCAGTGTTCGGCGAGGGCGCGCAGGACGCGCTTGGGTTCGATCATGGGAATGGCCGGCTGGTTGGCGATTAAAAGTCGCGATTGTACTGCATCAGGCGCGGGATTTATCCACAGCCGGTCAGTGCGCAGTGGGCGATTGTTACCGAACAGCGGTAGAATCCCCGCTCTTTACTTATCCACAAGTGGCCGAGCTGTGCTTATCGAGTCCCGACGTCGCGCTTACTTGACTGCCATGCAGGTGGTCAACTGGCTGCCCCGCACCGAACTGCCGTTTGCCGCCCCGTCGCGGCCCGAGCTGCTGCAGGCGCTCGAGCCCGATGACGGATTGGAAATATCGGGCGAGGAGGCGGCTGCGCCCGTGGCGGTGGTCAAGCCTGAGCCGCCGACGCGGCCGGTGGTCGAACGCGCCAAGGTCGAGGTGCCACGCCCGTCGCCGATGGCCAAGCCGGCGGCGGCTGAAGAGGCGGCCCCGGTGGTCAAGGCGCCTGTTGTCCCACCGCCGCGGTTTGCCCTGCAATTGCTGCGGGCCGGGCGTTGCCTGTTGCTGGTCGAGCTGCCTACCGGCGAGCGCTTCCAGACCCGCGACCCGGCCTACATGCTGCTCAAGGACATGCTGCGCGCCGCCGGCCTGCCCGACAGCCCGCAAATCGTCGGCGACCCGGTGCGCTGGCCGTTGCTGGTGCGCGGCACCATGGACCAGGGCCCGGACGCCGCGCGGGATTTTGTGCAAGGTTTTGTGTCGGCACGCCTGGAAGACGAACCCTGCGTGTGCCTGTGGCTGATCGGCCTGCCCGCCGTGCGGTTTGCAGGCGAAGCCGATGCCGAAGTTTGGTACCGCGAACTGCAGGTCGAAGGCCTGGGCTCGGTATGGGCCCTGCCGGGCCTGGAATTATTAATGGAAGAGCCACAGCGTAAGGCTGATGTCTGGCAAGCCATGCGCCGGCTGATGGCGCGCTGGAAAACAATCGATGAGTGAGGCTTTATCCTTCCGCCCGATGACCGAGGCCGACCTCGACGCCGTGCTGAAAATCGAATACGCGGCGTACAGCCACCCCTGGACCCGCGGGATCTTTCTCGACGGGCTGGGCAAGTACCAGATCTGGCTGATGTTCGAAGGTGAGCAGCAAGTGGGCCACGGGGTGGTGCAGATCATCCTCGATGAAGCGCATTTGCTGAACATCACCGTCAAACCGGAAAACCAGGGCCGCGGTCTCGGCCTGGCGCTGCTCGAGCACCTGATGTCCCGCGCCTATGCCGCCAGCGCACGGGAATGTTTCCTCGAAGTGCGTGACAGCAACGCCGGCGCGTTCCGGCTGTATGAACGCTATGGCTTCAATGAAATCGGCCGTCGGCGCGATTACTACCCAGCCGTTGGCGGTCGCGAAGATGCGGTCGTGATGGCCTGCACCCTCGTCGACTGAACACGCAACCCATGTGGGAGGGGGCTTGCCCCCGATGGCAGTGTGTCAGTCAACACATGTATTGTTGACAGTGTGCTATCGGGGGCAAGCCCCTCCCACATTTGGATCTACGGTGTGTCAGCGGTTGCCGTTGACAGGCTCGCGCTCGGCCAATTCGGCCTCATCCAACCCGTTGCCGCCGCCGATGTCATCTTCATTCACGATGCTCAGGTCCCAATCGGCCTGTTCGCCTTCGCCTTCTTCCTGTGCATCCCGTGCGCCGTCCTCGCGGATCAGGTTCTCCGGGCTCATCTCGTCATCGGTCGTCTCGGCCTCGCCCACCCGTTCGTCGCGCATCCGGCGTTTGCGCTCGACAAGCGGCAGTTCATCGCCGATTCCCGCCTTCGGCTCTTGATCGTCAAAGTCCAGCTCGCGCACCGAGCCCATGCGATCCTCATTGTCATCAATCGGTTCCGGCTGTGTAGCGCCGTATGGACGTCGTGATTCAGTCATGGCCAATCCTCATACTGTGGGGCTTATAGTGTGTGGACAGGCCTGGCGCACCAAGATTCAAGTCATCGCCTGCCGTCTATCTTTATTCCGGGCGTGACCCGGACGGGCGGTCGTCTGTCAAAGCTGCGCATCATTCCTGAGGCTTTCCCTGATGAACGAACTACAAGAGCTGCTTGATAACAACGAACGCTGGGCGGATGCGATCAAACAGGAAGATCCCGAATTCTTCGCCAAACTGGCCCGCCAGCAAGCACCGGAATACCTGTGGATCGGCTGTTCCGACGCCCGCGTACCGGCCAACGAAATCGTCGGCATGCTGCCGGGTGATCTGTTCGTACACCGTAATGTGGCCAACGTGGTGCTGCACACCGACCTCAACTGCCTGTCGGTGATTCAGTACGCCGTCGATGTGCTCAAGGTCAAACATATCCTGGTCACCGGCCACTATGGCTGCGGCGGTGTGCGGGCGTCGATGCAGGACCGTCAGTTCGGCCTGATCGACGGCTGGCTGCGCACTATTCGCGACCTCTACTACGAAAACCGCGATCTGCTGGCCAAGCTGCCGACTGAGGAAGAGCGCGTCGACCGCCTCTGCGAATTGAACGTGGTTCAGCAGGTGGCCAACGTCGGTCATACCAGCATTGTGCAAAACGCCTGGCACCGGGGGCAGAGCCTGTCGATCCACGGTTGCATCTACGGCATCAAGGATGGCCGCTGGAAGAGCTTGAACACCACCATCACTGGTTTTGAGCAGTTGCCGCCGCAGTATCGCTTGCGCCCGCTGGGTGAAGCCTAAGGGCGCTTGCGCTCGCGCCACAGGGTCATGAACGTCTGCCCTTCGGCGTTCAGCGGCTCCTGGCTGCCGGTGATCCAGCCCCGGCAGTTCAGCTCGCCGCATTGGCACGCGAACTGCCGGAACAGCGCGTCCTCGGTGCAGGCGTAATCCAGGGTCAACAGGGCGCCGGCCGCGATGGGCTGCACGGTCCAGAGCTCCAGGTAGGTGGTGTCCAAAAATACATTCGGGTTGCAGGAGTGGCGCAGCAGGCCGCAGAACCAACAGTCGTACAAGTGGATGCGCGGCGACAGTTGCAAGGTGTGCGGGCGTCGCTCGTTCACCGCGTAGCCGGAGACCTTGGCAATGCGTATGCGACTCTCAAAGGCGATGCGTGCCTTGACCCTGGCCCCGGCGCCGTCCCTGGCGTGGCTGACCTGGAAGTGTTTGGACGAAGGGTAGCCCTGCCCGACGAACAGTGTCTTGAACGGGTAAAGGCAGTCATTCACAGGGTTTACAGCCTTATCCATGGCGCGAGTTTTCATAACTCTCCTGGGTTGGGCTGCATCGACTTGCGGGTGATGTCTGACTGCCAGTCTTGCAGCGGAAGGGCCCGGATCAAGACTCGCTGAACATAACGCCGATTTCTACTGTCAACTTTGACAGTAGAAATCGGCGTTTTTTTGCGCTTTTACAGCGCCGGGGCGCTGATCGTCGGGGTGGGCGCGGCGTCTTTCAGCTGTTTGAGCTGGGCTTTGATCGCGGACGTGGCGCATTTGGCGTTGGCCTGTTCCGGGGTCAGGTTGCGCACCGAGGTGTAGAACAATTCGCAGGTCTGTTCTTTACGCGTGACCTGCCAAGTGTTCATGCACGCCTTGAGCAGCACATTCGCATCGCTCGCCGGTTTCTGGCCCATTCCGGCTTGCCAGCAGGCGGCGCTCAAATCCTGGCCCATCACTTTCAAACCGGCCTCGTCGGCCTTCTGCTCGTTACCGTCATACGTGTCGGGGCTTGCCGCATACCAGATGTAACTGGGGTGGTTGGCGCCCAGGACCGAGACGGTTTTGCCGGGGATCGGGCTGATTTGCGCCAGGCCCAGCACACCCACGGTTTGCCCGTATTGTTGCTTGATCCAACTGCGCACCGGTGCGCCGAACGCGACCATCGGCAACGCACCTTTGGGCGGCAGGCTCAGTTCCTTGACCATGCGTGTCTGGTAGTCGGTGAAGTAGCTGTAGACGTTTTCCAGGTCTTTACCGGCGTTGGACGGCGCGGCGATCGGGGCGATGTCGATGATGGTCTGGTAGGCCGGGGTTTCGCTGGCCGGAATGCCATTGTCGACGAGCAGGGCGGCCCAGCGGTCGGTGGTGGCCGATTCCAGGTAATCCTGGGCCTGGGTCAGTGAGTAATCCGGCGGAAAGTGCAGCAGCTCGATGCTTTTGCGGTTTTCCAGGGCCATGCCCAGCGGCAGGAACAAGTACCAGTTGTAAGCCCACTTGCCATCGCTATTGAGCCGGCTCGCGCCCTGGTAGGCCAGGTCGGCGGTAGCGAGCAAGCTCGTCAGCGGCTGGCCATAGTTGTCGGGCACGCCGCTGAAGGTCGCCGCGACCTGGCCGTCATGCTTTCTGACGCTGACCTTGGCGCGGCTGTAACCGTCGCGCTGCAGGCTCTGGTTGAGGTAGTGCTCGACGGTCTGCTCCAGCGTCCACGGCCGGAAGCAGATCACGTTGCAGTTATTGGGGTAAGCGAACAACTGGGTAACCCGTTGCGTGCTGCCCAGCGGTACTTCGATGTCGGCCTGTACGACCGCACTCGCGATCAGTGCGGCCAAGGTGAAGGACAACCTGGTCGGTTTAAACATAGATGATTCCTTGTCAGCGAGAGCCCGTCTGCGCGGGGTGAAAGCCCACCTCCACACAGTAGCGGCTGACCAGGAAAACCGCGTGCAAAATCGCCGGGCGTGTCGCTATTGGATAAGCCGTCCTACACCTCGAACTGCAACGCATTGCTCAAGTCGCCCATCGGTTTCTGGCCGCGGGCGATCATGGCGTCGTCGCGCCGCTTGAGCCCGTCCAGTGTCTCCAACTGGAAGACGCGGGTGATCAGGCGCAGGATCGACGCGGTGTCGTACACCGTATGGTCCACCGTGCCTTTGCGCGCGAACGGCGACACCACCAGGGTCGGAACCCGTGTGCCAGGGCCCCAGCGGTCGCCCTTGGGCGGTGCCACGTGGTCCCACCAGCCGCCGTTTTCATCGACGGTCACCACCACCACCATGTTTTTCCACTGCGGGCTTTCCTGCAGCACCTTCAGGGCGCGGGTGATATGGCGGTCACCCGAGGCCACGTCGGCATAACCGGCGTGCATGTTGAGGTTGCCCTGGGGTTTGTAGAAGGTCACGGCGGGCAGCTTGCCCGCCTGCGCGTCGGCAAAGAACTTGTTGGTGCTCGACTCATCGCCCAGGCCCGCGTCGCGCAGGCGCTTGTCACGCTCCGCGCGGTTTTCCGGGCCCTGTTGCTTGAAGTAGTTGAACGGCTGGTGGTGATACTGGAAGTTGGGGATCTTCGGAATGCCGCCCGAGTCCTTGAACTGTTCCAGCGTCGCTTGCCAGGCCCCGGCGTACCAGGCCCAGTCGATGTTCTTTTTCGACAGCTTGTCACCGATGTGTTCGTGGGTCTGCGGCACCAGCACGTTGGGCAGGTCGGGCTTGGCGTAGTCCGGGTTTTGCGGGTCGCGAATCCAGGTCGGCCAGTAGGGCGGGGCCAGGGTGTTCACGGCGTAACCGTCCGGGGTCAGCGCGCTCGGGCCGAACTGCGGCGGGCCGCTCATGGCGCTGGCCGGGGATTTGTCCAGGGGCTTGAGGCGTGGGTCGGTGGGATCGTCGCTTTGCAGCGTGGCGATCTGCGCCTTGGCCACCGACTGCGCGGCGTTCGGATAAACCGGCGCGGTCGCGCTGATCAGGTATTGGTGGTTGAGGAACGAGCCGCCAAATGCGCCCTGGAAGAAGTTATCGCAGAGCACAAACTCCTTGGCCACGTCCCACAGGCGCAGGGAATAACGGCTCTGGGCGTAATGCCCCATCACCAGGCCGCCGGAATCGGCCCAGGCGACGAAATTGTCGTTCTTGCCGCCGTTGATCTGCATCTGGTTCTGGTAGAACACGTGCCACAAATCCCGGGTGACCAGGCTCAAGGGCAGGTCTTCGGCGTTCGGGCCCTTGAGGGCGAACGGGGCGTTGGGCAGGTTTTCCTGGAATTGCACTTCGCTGGGGTAGGTCACCCCGTCGACGCTTTGCGAGCCGACTTGCAACACACCACCCCACACCGGGGGCAGGGTGGTCAATACGCTGGCGTCGCGGTCGCGCTGCTGATAGTCGGCAGGAGACAACGCCGACAGCGGTTTCTCCAGCCCGGGGAAATCGGCAAACAGGTTGTTGAAGCTGCGGTTTTCGGCGTAGATCACCACGACGGTTTTCACTTGGTCGTGTAATGCCTTATCCAACTCTTGCGGCGTGAGCGGCCGAGGCAGCGGTTTGCCCGGCGCGTCGCCGGGATTGCCGCAGGCACTCAAGGTCGCGCCCACCCCCAGCACCGCTGCGCCGCCGAGGAAGCGCCGCCGGCTGGTGTCTACCGGCGGTTGATCGATGGAATCGGGGGCCGGGCGGTCTTCGTGCTCGTCACTCATTGCGGGAGTCCTTGCTGGCGGTTTGTTGCAAGATATTTCGCCAGGACGGTAGCAGTGGAATGTGACGCAGGGAAGACAGCTTGAAGTTACACGCGTTAAGCGGAAAGCCTGGAGCTACAAACCTCAAGCTTGCCGCTGCGTTTAAGGCATCACCGGCGGCAAATACTTCAACGTCGTCCCCAACGCCCACAACAAAAACAACACCAACGGCGCGTGTACCAGCAACTGCACGAACGAAAACCCGATCAGATCCCGCGCCTTCAGCCCCAACACGCCCAGCAACGGCAGCATATAAAACGGGTTGATCAAATTCGGCAGCGCCTCGGCCGCGTTGTAGATCTGCACGGCCCAGCCCAGGTGGTATTGCAGGTCAGTGGCCACTTGCATCACGTAGGGCGCTTCGATGATCCACTTGCCGCCGCCCGACGGGATGAAGAAACCCAGCACCGCCGAGTACACGCCCATCAACAGGGCATAGGTGTCGTGGGAGGCGATGGAGGTGAAGAAGGTCGAGATATGGTGAGCCAGGGTCTGGCCGTCGCCGCCCTTGACCACCGTCATCAGCGCGGCAATCGAGCCGTACAGCGGGAACTGGATCAGCACGCCGGTGGTGGTCGGCACCGCGCGGGCGACCGCGTCCAGAAAACTGCGCGGGCGCCAGTGCAGCAGCGCACCGACCATGATGAACAGGAAGTTATAGGTGTTCAGCCCGGAAATCGCGCTGATCGCCGGTTTGGTCGAGAACTCGTGGAACAACCAACCTGCCGCCAGCACCGCCAGCAGGATCGTCAGCACCGGGCTGTGTTCCAGCCATTCGCCCGGGCGTGTCGGGGCCTGCGGCGTGGGCAGGTTGAAGGCCGGGTCGACCCCGCAGGCCTTGGCGTCACGGGCGCTGTTCGGGCCGGGCGCGGTGGCGTAGGCGATGATCAGCGAGACCACGATCAGCGCCAGCAGCAGTACGCCGGATTGCCACAGGAAGATGGTGTCGGTGAACGGGATCACCCCGGTGATCGACAGGATCGACGGCGGCAGACTGGCCGGGTTGGCCTGCAACTGCGCGGCGGACGACGACAGCCCCAACGCCCATACCGCGCCGAGCCCCAGGTAGGCCGCGGCACCGGCAGCGCGGTAGTCCATGCGCAAGTCCGTGCGCCGCGCCAATGCGCGCACCAGCAAACCGCCGAACACCAGGGACAGGCCCCAGTTGAGCAACGAGGCAACCATGGAAATCAACGCCACCCAGGCCACGGCCGAGCGGCCGTTCTTCGGGATGCGCGCCAGGCGGTCGATCAGTTTCACCGCTGGTGGCGAACTGGCGACCACGTAACCGCCGATCACCACGAAGGCCATCTGCATGGTGAACGGGATCAGGCTCCAGAACCCATCGCCAAACGCCTTGGCGGCTTCGGTCGGCGCGGCGCCCATGCCCAGGGTCGCCACGGCGACAATGATCACGGCGAGGGCGGCAAACACCCAGGAGTCGGGAAACCAGCGTTCGGCGAAATTGGAGCAGCGCAGGGCAAATCGGGCATAGCGGCTTTCTTCGATAGCATCGGCCACGAGTCATTCCTCTTGTAATTGTTATGGTTTTGGCAGTTTTACGGCATGTTCCGCTACGGCCATTGATATGGGAATGCAGTTATCTTCATCGATCATTGAGGAAAACAAATATATCCGCCGCGATTGCCATCATCCGGCGCAGCTCATAACCTGCACGCCATTTTGTTTGTCTGCCGAGCCTCAACATGACTGCCACCTCGCTTGCCCAGGCGCAGCGTTTTTCCCGCTCCGACTACAAAACCCTGGGCCTGGCCGCCCTCGGCGGCGCCCTGGAAATCTACGACTTCATCATTTTCGTGTTTTTCGCGCTGACCCTCAGCCAACTGTTCTTCCCGCCGGAAATGCCCGAGTGGCTGCGCCTGCTGCAAAGTTTCGGGATCTTCGTCACCGGTTACCTCGCGCGCCCGCTGGGCGGCATCCTGATGGCGCACTTCGCCGATCACCTGGGGCGCAAGCGCGTGTTCAGCCTGAGCATCCTGATGATGGCCTTGCCCTGCCTGCTGATCGGGATCATGCCGACCTACGCGCAAATCGGCTATTTCGCACCGCTGATCCTGCTGGTGCTGCGCGTGCTGCAAGGTGCGGCGGTGGGCGGTGAAGTGCCCAGCGCCTGGACCTTTGTCGCTGAGCACGCGCCGCCCCATCACCGCGGTTACGCCTTGGGCTTTTTGCAAGCCGGCCTGACCTTCGGCTACCTGCTCGGCGCACTGACCGCCACGCTGCTGGCGCAAATCTTCACCCCGGCGGAGATCCTCGACTACGCCTGGCGCTTCCCCTTCCTGCTCGGCGGCGTTTTCGGCGTGATCGGCGTGTGGCTGCGCCGCTGGCTCAACGAAACCCCGGTATTCCTCGACATGCAGGCGCGCCGCCAAGCCGCCGCCGAACTGCCGCTGCGCACCGTATTGCGCGACCATCGCCGCGTGTTGCTGCCGGCGATGATCCTCACCTGCGTGCTCACCTCCGCCGTGGTGGTGCTGGTGGTCATCACCCCGACCATGATGCAGAAAACCTTCGGCATGACGCCCAGCCACACCTTCGCCCTGAGCGCGCTGGGCATTGTGTTCCTGAACATCGGTTGCGTACTCGCCGGCCTGCTGGTGGACCGCATCGGCGCCTGGCGCGCGGTGCTGGTCTACAGCCTGTTGCTACCACTGGGGATCGCCGTGTTATACGCCAGCCTGATCGCCGGTGGCGTCTGGCTCGGCGCGGCATATGCCGTGGCAGGCTTGAGCTGCGGCGTGGTCGGCGCAGTGCCGTCGGTGATGGTCGGACTGTTCCCGGCGCCGGTGCGGGTGTCAGGCATTTCCTTCACCTACAACATTGCCTACGCGCTGTGGGCGAGCACCACGCCCTTGATGCTGATCGCACTGATGCCGACCAGCCCGTGGATTTGCGTGGGTTATTGCGTGGTGATGGGCGCGGTGGGGGTGGTGAGCGTGGTGCTGTTCAGCAAGCGCCATACGTTGGCGGCCTGAGGAAGTGCCGACCCCATCCGAATCTTCTGCTAGGGCGCTATGATTCATCCAACCACACCCCACGAGGATGTTTCATGAGCGCAGGACACAACCACGCCCAGGTACGCGCCGGCCACGAACGGCAGTTGTGGATGGCCCTCGGGCTGACCAGCAGTTTCATGATTGCCGAGGTGATCGGTGCCTTTATCACCGGCAGCCTGGCGCTGTTGTCCGACGCCGCGCACATGATGACCGACGCCCTGGCCATGGCGATTTCCCTGGTGGCGATCCAGATCGCCAAGCGCCCCGCCGACCGCAAGCGCACGTTCGGCTATGCCCGCTTTGAAATCCTGGCGGCGGCGTTCAATGCCTTGCTGCTGTTTGCGGTGGCGTTCTACATCCTTTATGAGGCCTATCAACGCCTGCAGGCACCCGCCGAAATCCAGTCGACCGGCATGCTGGTGATCGCCGTGCTGGGGCTGCTCGTCAACCTGATCTCCATGCGCCTGCTCAGCGCCGGCAGCGGCGAAAGCCTGAATGTCAAAGGCGCGTACCTGGAGGTCTGGAGCGACATGCTCGGCTCTATCGGCGTGATCATCGCGGCCGTCGTGATCATGTTGACCGGCTGGGGCTGGGTCGACTCCGTGGTGGCGGCGGCGATTGGTTTCTGGGTGTTGCCGCGCACCTGGGTGCTGCTCAAGGACAGCATGAATGTGCTGCTGCAAGGCGTGCCCGACGGCGTCGATATCGACAGCGTGGAGCAGGCCATGCGTGGCGTGCCCGGCGTGAAGGACGTACACGACCTGCATATCTGGGCGCTCACCAGTGGCAAGAACGTGCTGAGCAGCCATCTGGTGGCGGATGCGATGCCGGGCACCGAGCAGCAGGTCCTCGCTCAAGTGACGCAATTGCTGCATGAACAATTCGATATTTCCCACGTCACGCTGCAGGTCGAGGGCGAGGGTTTTCATCGTGACGGGCCCGAAGACGCCCATGCTTGAGCCTTGCTAACGGATTTGTAATGTTCGCCCCACCGCCCTGATAAGTACCGAAAGTTACAGTGCCCCGGCTTGGATTTATCCGCCATTTCATGGGCCTGGAACTCTCGTTATGCCAACTCGTGCAAGAACTCTACTGTGCTCGATCATCGTGCTGCTGGCGACGGCGCAAGGGGTCGGCGCCCAAACCCTGACCCTCGACGCCGCCCTGCAAACCGCCTTCGCCAACAACCCCGACCTGGCCGCCGCGCAATGGGAGATCGACATCGCCAGCGGCGGCCGCCAGCAGGCGGGGCTGATCCCCAACCCGGTGGCCTCGTGGGATGCCGAAGACACCCGCCGCGACACCCGCACCACCACGCTCAAGTTAAGCCAGACCCTGGAACTGGGCGACAAGCGCGGCGCGCGCATCGAGCTGGCCACGCGCGGCCAGGACGTCGCGGCGCTGACCCTCGAACAGCGCCGCAACGGCTTGCGCGCCGAGGTGATCGACAGTTATTACGGCGCCCTTCGCGCCCAGGAGCGCCTCGACCTGGCGCAACGCTCCCTGGCGTTGGCCGAGCGCGGCCTGGTGATCGCCAACGGCCGCGTCAACGCCGGTAAATCGTCGCCAGTGGAAGCCACCCGCGCCCAGGTGCAGTTGTCGGAAATCCGCCTGGAACTCAACCGCGCCCAGATGGGTGTCAGCGATGCCTATCGCGGCCTGGCTGCCAGCACCGGCAGCGCCGCGCCCGACTTCGCCGCCGTCGCCACGCCAAGCAGCGTCCCGGCGACGTTGCCGCCCGCCGCGCAACTGCTGGCGCGTCTTGAGCAGACCGCCGAGCTGCGCCTGGCCGAACTGCAAATCCTGCAGAACGAAGCCAGCGTGGGCCTGGAAAAAGCCCAGCGCATCCCCGACCTCGATGTGTCGATTGGCAGCCAGTACGACGCCAGCGTGCGCGAGCGCGTGAACCTGGTGGGCGTGTCGATGCCGATCCCGTTGTTCAACCGCAACCAGGGCAACGTGCTCGCCGCCACCCGCCGCGCCGACCAGGCCCGTGACCTGCGCAACGCCGCCGAACTGCGCCTGCGCACCGAAACCCGCCAGGCCCTGGACCTGTGGCAAACCGCGAACACCGAAGTGCGCGCGTTCAACCAGCAGATCCTGCCCGCCGCCCAGAGCGCGGTGGACAGCGCCACCCGAGGCTTCGAAATGGGCAAGTTCAACTTCCTCGACGTCCTCGACGCCCAGCGCACCTTGATCGCGGCCCGCACCCAATACCTCACGGCGACCGCCCAGGCCACCGACGCCTGGGTACGCATCGAACGGATCTACGGCGACCTCGCCCGTTTCTGATTTTTTTTGGAGTCCTCTATGCAGACTAAACATGGCGTGGCGCTAGCCCTTGTCCTGGGCCTGATGCTGTCCGGCCTGGCAAACGCCGAGGAAGAAGAAGGCACACTCGAACTCACCGAGCAGCAGATCGAGGCCGCCGGTATTCAACTGGCCCAGGCCCAGCCGCGGCCGATCAGCACGGTGCTGTCGTTGCCGGGTGAAGTGCGCTTCGATGAAGACCGCACGTCGCACATCGTGCCGCGTGCGGCGGGGGTGGTGGAGGCAGTGAAGGTCAACCTCGGCCAGGCGGTCAAGCAAGGCGAGTTGCTGGCGGTGATCGCCAGCCAGCAGATTTCCGATCAGCGCAGCGAGCTGGCCGCCAGCCAGCGCCGCCTCGAACTGGCGCGCACCACCTTCCAGCGCGAGCGCCAACTGTGGCAGGACAAGATCTCCGCCGAGCAGGATTACCTGCTGGCGCGCCAGGCCTTGCAGGAAGCCGAAATCGCCCTGAACAACGCCCGCCAGAAGATGACCGCCCTCAGCGGCAGCGCCGTGCCGGCCGGCGGCAATCGCTATGAATTGCGCGCACCGTTCGCTGGCGTGGTGGTGGAGAAACACCTGGGCGTCGGCGAGGTGGTCAGCGAGACCAGCAACGCCTTCACCTTGTCGGACCTGTCGCAGGTGTGGGTCACGTTCGGCGTCTTTCCCAAGGACTTGAACAAGGTCCGCGTCGGCAAGCCGGTGAAAGTCAGCTCCACCGAAATGGGCACCGAAGTACTCGGTACCGTGGCCTATGTGGGCAACTTGCTGGGCGAGCAGACGCGCACCGCCACCGTGCGCGTGACCGTGCCCAACCCCGATGACGCCTGGCGCCCGGGGTTGTTCGTCGCCGTACAGATCGCCACCGACACCTACCAGGCCAAGGTCACCGTGCCCGAGGCCGCGATCCAGACCGTCGAGGACAAGCCCTCGGTGTTCGTTCGCACGGCGGACGGGTTCGTCACCCGCCATCTGGAACTGGGCGTCAGCGAAAACGGCTACGTCGAAGTGCGCCGGGGCCTCGACGCCGGGGCACAGGTGGCCACGGTTGGCAGCTTCATCCTCAAGTCCGAACTGGGCAAAGGCTCGGCCGAACACGCCCATTGATCCTGCGAGTGATTTCCCATGTTTGAGCGCCTTATCCAATTCGCCATCGAGCAGCGCATCATCGTGCTGTTGGCGGTGCTGTTGATGGCCGGTGTCGGCGTCGCCAGCTATCAGAAACTGCCCATCGACGCGGTGCCCGACATCACCAATGTGCAGGTGCAGATCAACTCGGCGGCGCCCGGTTTTTCGCCGCTGGAAACCGAACAGCGCATCACCTTTCCCATTGAAACCGCGATGGCCGGGTTGCCGGGGTTGCAGCAGACCCGTTCGCTGTCGCGCTCCGGTTTGTCCCAGGTCACGGTGATCTTCAAGGACGGCACCGACCTGTTCTTTGCCCGCCAATTGGTCAACGAACGCCTGCAAGTCGCCCGTGAACAATTGCCCGTCGGCATCGAAACGGCGATGGGGCCGATTTCCACCGGTCTTGGGGAAATTTTCCTATGGACCGTGGAAGCCGAAGAGGGCGCGCGCAAGGACGACGGCACGCCCTACACGCCGACCGACCTGCGCGTGATCCAGGACTGGATCATCAAGCCGCAACTGCGCAACGTGCCCGGCGTGGCCGAGATCAACACCATCGGTGGTTATGCCAAGGAATACCAGATCGCCCCCGACCCCAAGCGCCTGGCGGCCTACAACCTGACCTTGAGCGATCTGGTCACCGCCCTGGAACGCAACAACGCCAACGTCGGTGCTGGCTACATCGAGCGCAGCGGCGAGCAGTTGCTGATCCGCGCACCAGGGCAAGTGGCGTCGATCGACGATATCGCCAACATCGTCATCACCACCTCGGACGGCACGCCGATCCGCGTGCGCAATGTGGCCCAGGTCGAGATCGGCCGTGAGCTGCGTACCGGCGCCGCCACCGAAAACGGCCGTGAAGTGGTGCTGGGCACAGTGTTCATGTTGATCGGCGAAAACAGCCGCACCGTGTCCCAGGCCGTGGCTGCGCGACTCGAACAGATCAACCGCTCGCTGCCCGAGGGCGTGGTCGCCGTGACCGTCTACGACCGCACCAACCTTGTCGAAAAAGCCATCGCCACCGTGAAGAAAAACCTCTTCGAAGGCGCGTTGCTGGTGGTCGCGGTGTTGTTCCTGTTCCTCGGCAACATCCGCGCGGCGCTGATCACCGCGATGGTGATCCCGCTGGCGATGCTGTTCACCTTTACCGGCATGTTCACCAACAAAGTCAGCGCCAACCTGATGAGCCTCGGCGCGCTGGACTTCGGCATCATCGTCGACGGCGCGGTGGTGATCGTCGAGAACGCGATCCGTCGCCTGGCCCATGCGCAACAGCGACACGGTCGCCTGTTGACCCGCAGCGAGCGCCTGCACGAAGTGTTCGCGGCGGCCAAGGAGGCGCGGCGCGCGCTGATCTTCGGGCAACTGATCATCATGGTGGTGTACCTGCCGATCTTCGCCCTCACCGGCGTGGCCGGGAAAATGTTCCACCCCATGGCCTTCACCGTGGTGATCGCCCTGTTCGGCGCGATGATCCTCTCGGTGACCTTTGTGCCGGCGGCGATTGCGCTGTTTGTCACCGGCAAGGTCAAGGAAGAAGAAAACCTGGTGATGCGCAGTGCGCGCCGGGTCTATGCGCCGGTGCTCGATGGGGTGATGGCGCGGCGCCCGCTGGTGTTCGGTTTGGCGCTGTTGACCATCGTCGCCTCGGGGCTGGTGGCCAGCCGCATGGGCAGCGAATTCATCCCCAGCCTCAGCGAAGGTGACTTCGCCCAGCAAGCCCTGCGCGTGCCCGGCACCAGCCTGACGCAGTCGGTGCAGATGCAACAGCAGTTGGAAAAAACCTTGATGGCCCAGGTGCCGGAAATCGAACGGGTCTTCGCCCGCACCGGCACCGCGGAGATTGCCTCCGACCCGATGCCACCGAACATTTCCGACAGCTACGTGATGCTCAAGCCCAAGGATCAGTGGCCTGATCCGCAGAAGTCCCGCGAAACGCTGATCGCCGATATCCAGCGCGCCAGTGCGATTGTGCCGGGCAGTGCGTATGAACTGTCGCAACCGATCCAACTGCGCTTCAACGAGCTGATTTCCGGGGTGCGCAGCGACGTGGCGGTGAAGGTATTCGGCGACGACATGGCGGTGCTCAACGCCACCGCCGGGGAAATCGCCGAGACCTTGCAAGGCCTGAACGGCGCCTCGGAAGTGAAGGTCGAACAGACCTCCGGCCTGCCGGTACTGACCATCAATATCGACCGCGACAAGGCCGCGCGGTTTGGCCTGAACGTCGGCGATGTGCAGGACACGATTGCCGTCGCAGTCGGTGGGCGCCAGGCCGGAACGTTGTACGAAGGTGACCGACGTTTCGACATGGTTGTGCGTTTGTCCGACGCATTGCGCACCGATATCGACGGCTTGTCGCGGCTGCTGATCCCGGTGCCGGCGCTGACCGGTAACGCCTCCGGGCAACTGGGTTTTATCGCCTTGTCCCAGGTCGCCAGCCTCGACCTGGTGCTGGGCCCGAACCAGATCAGCCGCGAGAACGGCAAGCGCCTGGTGATTGTCAGCGCCAACGTGCGGGGGCGCGATATCGGCTCGTTTGTCCAAGAGGCCGAAGCCGCCATCGGCGCCCAGGTCAAAGTGCCGGTTGGCTACTGGACCACCTGGGGCGGGCAGTTCGAACAGTTGAAGGAGGCCTCCGACCGCCTGCGCATCGTGGTGCCGGTGGCGCTGCTGCTGGTGTTCGGGCTGTTGTTCATGATGTTCAACAACCTCAAGGACGGGCTGTTGGTGTTCACCGGGATTCCGTTCGCCTTGACCGGTGGGATCATGGCGCTGTGGCTGCGCGATATTCCGCTGTCGATCTCGGCCGGGGTGGGCTTTATCGCCTTGTCCGGCGTGGCGGTGCTCAACGGCCTGGTGATGATCGCGTTTATCCGCAACCTGCGCGAGGAAGGGCGCTCGCTGTCGATGGCCATCAACGAGGGCGCGCTGACCCGGCTGCGCCCGGTGTTGATGACGGCGCTGGTGGCCTCCCTCGGGTTTATCCCCATGGCCCTGGCCACCGGCACCGGCGCCGAGGTGCAGCGGCCGCTGGCGACGGTGGTGATCGGCGGGATCATTTCCTCTACGTTGCTGACCTTGCTGGTGCTGCCGGCGTTGTATCACTGGGCGCATCGCAAGGACGAGGAAACACCAGGCTGAAGCGCGTAAAACGCCCCGGCTGGCTGCTGACATCGGCGTGACCCTGATGCAGGTGCATGATCGACTGCACGATGGCCAGCCCCAGGCCGGTGCCGCCCTCGGCGCGGGTACGGCTGCTGTCGGCGCGGTAGAAGCGTTCGAACAAGTGCGGCAGGTGGTGCGCTTCGATGCCGCGCCCGGGGTTGCCGACCGACAGCGATACACGCTGGCCGTAGGTTTCCACCAGTAACAACACGGTAGACGCGGCTGGCGTGTGGCGGATGGCATTGGACAGCAAGTTGGAGATGGCCCGCTGGATCATCAGGCGATCGCCCATCACCCAGGCGTCGCCGCGCAGGTTCAGGGTCACCTGCTTGTCCTCGGCGCTCAAGGCAAACAGCTCCATCACCCGCTGCGCTTCGTCACCCAACGACACCTGGGCAAACCCGGCCCGCGCCGCTGGATGGCTGACCTGGGCCAGAAACAGCATGTCGGAGACGATGCGCGACAGGCGTTCCATTTCCTCGACGCAGGATTCCAGGCCCGCTTGGTATTCCTGCGAAGGCCGCTCGCGGGACAACGTCACCTGCGCCTTGCCCATCAGGTTGGTCAACGGCGCGCGCAGTTCGTGGGCCAGGTCATCGGAGAACTGCGACAGTTGCCGCACACCGTCGTCCAGGCGGTGCAGCATGAAGTTGATGCCCTGGGCCAACTCGCCCAGCTCCTTGGGCAGGTTGTCCAGCGCCAGGCGATGGGTCAGGTCCTGGGTGCTGACCTGCGCCGCCACACGGCTGAACTGCTGCAACGGCGCCAGCCCGCGCTGCACCAGCCACCAGGCGCCCATGCCGATCAGGATCAGCAGCAGCGGCAGGGCGATCACCGTGGAGCGCAGGTAGGCACTGAGCAACGCTTCATCGTCGGAGCGGTCCAGCGACAGCAGCACGCGCACGTTCTCGCCATTGCGCAGCGCCACCATGCGCGAGGCGCTGAGGATGCGGTTGCCGTGCCCGTCCACCCAGTTCAGGTAGGCCAGGGTCTTGCCGGCCGGTACGTCGAGCAACAACGGCTGCTGGGGTTTTGCGCCCACGCTGAGGAGCACCGGCGTATCGGCCTGGGTGCTCATGATGGTCAGGTAGATATTGTCGTGGCCCATCACCAGGTCCAGCAGCGAGTGGGGGCGGCTGCTGATGTCGCGGGGGGCGAGGCTCTGGCTCAGGCTGTGTTCCAACTGCTCCAGCTTGTTTTCCAGGCCCTTGCGCGCGAGTTTGTCCAGCTCGTGGGTCAAGGCCAGGTAAGCCAGGGTCGCCAGCAGCACGACCAGTCCGGCGCCCATCAGGCTGACCGTCAGGCCCAGGCGCATCGACAGGCTGCTGGTCCTCATTGACGCGCCTCCAGCACGTAACCGACGCCGCGAATGGTGTGGATCAGCTTGACCTCGCTCTGGTCGTCGACCTTGCCGCGCAGGCGGCTGATGGAGACTTCGACGACGTTGGTGTCGCAGTCGAAGTTCATGTCCCACACCAGCGAGATGATTTGCGTGCGGGTCATCACCTCGCCGGCCTGGCGCATTAATACGTGCAGCAGGGCGAACTCCTTGGTGGTCAGGTCGATGCGTCGTGTGCCGCGGTAGGCGCGGTGGCGGCGCGGGTCCAGCTCCAGGTCGGCGACGCGCAACACGTCCGGCAACGGAATGTGCTCGCTGCGCCGCAACAGCGTGCGCACGCGAGCCAGCAGTTCGGGGAATTCGAAGGGTTTGACCAGGTAATCATCGGCGCCCATGTCCAGGCCCTTGATCTTGTCGGTCAGCCGGCCGCGGGCGGTCAGCATCATCACCCGCTGGTTGCCGTCGCGGCGCAGGTGTTCCAGCACTTCCCAACCGTCGGTGTTGGACAGGTTCACATCGAGGATCACCAGTTCATAGGTGTGTTGCCGGGCCAGGTGCAGGCCGTCGACGCCACTGGCGGCGCAATCGACGACATAGCCGCTTTCGGTCAGGCCCTGCTGCAAGTAGTCGGCGGTTTTCTGCTCGTCCTCAACCACAAGGATACGCATGGGGATTTACCTTCAAAGGAAACGGAGAGGGGGCATGGCCTCATAGAGGCGCTGAATTTGGCTGTAGGAAAACTCTGAGCCGTGAAGTCGCTATAGGGTCAAGCCACGTCAGGTAGCTGCGACGATTCGCCGCTGTGCGAGTGAACAAAAAAAACGCCCCAAACGGGGCGTAAAAAGTTCATCTCCGTTCCAAAGGAGCCACACAAAAGCTGCAGAGATGAATAGTGCTCGATGCGCAGTATAAAAACTGCAACTTAACGCGAAGGTGAGGCCGATATTACAGTTCTGACAGATTTGAACCTGTGAAGAGATGTACTTCATCGGCAAGTTAATGTAAGCGTTGCTTAGAGCACCGCCAGTGGATATTCGATAATGACCCTTACTTCTTCCAGGTCCGACTCAAATGCACTTGAGCGCACGCTCGCCTGGCGCAGGCGCAGGGATAAGTCCTTCAGCGTGCCGGCCTGCACCACGTACTTGGCTTCGATATCGCGTTCCCAGCGGCGCTGATCGGTGAGCGGATTACCGGCGGCATCGCGGCGCATATACACCGCGTTGGCGTTGCTGTAGTCGGCACCGCTGCCTTTGGCGTAGCGGGTCATGAACGTCAGGCCGGGAATGCCGAAGGCCTGCATGTCCAGGTCGTAGCGCACCATCCATGAGCGTTCCTTGGGCGAGTTGAAGTCGCTGTACTGGATCGAATTGTTGAGGAAGATCGAGTCCGACTGGCGCAGGTAATCGAAGTCGTCGTCGCCATTGTTGCGCTGGTGCGACACGGCAACGCTGTGGGCGCCGACTTTCACCCCGAGCCGGGCGCTCCAGATGTTGTTGTCGAATGTGCCCAGGCGCTTTTTGCCCTCGTCCACGGCCTTGTAGTAATTGACGTCGCCGAACAGCGAAACGTCGTCGGTGAGCGGGTAACTGGCGGTGCTGCCAACGTAGTATTGGTCCCAGGCGTCTTTCAGGCGGCTGCTGTACAGGCTGAAACCGAGGTGCTTGTTGAGTTGATAGTCTCCGCCGAAATAGCCGATCCAGGGCGAGTCGACCGGGCCCGCATAAAACGTCGCGAAACCTTTGTTCATGCCGCTTTCATTGGGCTGGCTCATGCCGCTCAGGCGTCCGCCCTGCAGGCTCAGGCCGGCGAGGCTGGTGTTTTGCACGGTGACGCCACGGAAACTTTCCGGCAATACACGGGAGTCGCCGTAGGCCACCACCGGCGTCAGCGGGAACACGTCGCCGGCCTTGATCACTGTGTCCAGCACGCGCAATTTTGCGGCGCCGCCGACCTTGCTGTAGCTGTCTTCGGGGCGGTTGTCGCGGTCCACCGGCAACATGCCGAACGAGCCCTTGCCGCCGCTGCGGCCGGTGCCCGAATCGAGTTTCACGCCGACCATGGCAAACGCATCCAGGCCAAAACCCACGGTGCCTTGGGTGAAGCCGGACTCGAACTTGCCGATCAGCCCCTGCGCCCAGGCTTCTGAATAGCCGTTGCCGGTCGGGCTGGATTGGCCTTTGCGATCATCGCGGTTGAAGTAAAAATTACGTGCCAGCACGTTCAGGCGGCTGCCTTCGATAAAACCGTCGGGCTGGTCTTCCACGGCCAGCGCTGCCAGCGGCAGGGCGGCGACAAGTGAGAGGGGAAGGGTGTAATAACGGATATGCATGTTTCGCTCCTCGGTATTGGCAGTGATCAGCTTCTTATGGAAGCGGGCGTTCTTATTGATTTGGCCCGGGCTGATAGTTGCAAACCGTGGATAACGGCTGTGTTGCGCGAACATTACAATTCTGGAACCTTAGTGCCACCTAACAAATACGTAATCTTCTGGTGAACATCGCGTCAGGGTTGTTTGGTTAGTCTCGACACTGAACTTTCAGTCGAGGAGTGAACAATGAACTTTTATAAAACCAGCATAGGTATATTGACGGCCATCCTGTCCTTCGGCGCATTGGCCGAAGGCGGCGGCGATCGCACGTTTGCGCTGATGATGGAGCGCAATGAACAAGCCATGACCGAGTACGCGGCCAGAGAGGGCAAAGCGGCCCCGGTGGTGCAGACCTATCGCTATGGCATGACCCTGGACATCGCCAAGGTGGTCAACGTGACACCACCGATCCGCTCATGCAGCCCCGTGCCCTCGCGCATGACCTACGAAGACACCAGCGGCAAGCTCAATACCCTGGAATATCAAGTGATGGGTATCTGCCGGAACAATGGCAGCTGACCGCTGCAAAAAGAGTGACGCCGGGCATTGAAGCGCTCTTCAGAAAACGCCGGCCACACCGATGAAGGCCGGGTGGAATGGGCGAATGCCTACTTCCTGCAGGAACTGGTTTACTCGATGTCGCAACTGCAGGCGCGCGGCGAACACGTTGCCGGTGCGGTGCGCCTGATGAGCGACGGCCGCTAGCAAGCCGAGCAGGGCCTGGCCCTGGCCGCCGAAGTCGTGGACATCCAGGACGGCGCACAAAAGGTCGTCAGTGCAGTCGGGCAGTTCGCCAACCAGCTTTCGAACTGACCCGTAGGGCTTGTGCTTGAGGTATCGTAGGTTTTTTCACGATTGAAGAGCCGATCCTCCATGAACCCCGACCACTGCCGCGCCGTTCCGCTGTCCAAGGCCTACCGCTTGCTCAACCACGGCCCGACCGTGCTGGTCAGCGCCGCGCATGACGGTCAGCGCAATATCATGGCTGCCGCCTGGGCCATGCCGTTGGATTTCGAACCGCCGAAAGTCGCCGTCGTGCTGGACAAGGCCACCTGGACCCGGCAACTGCTGGAACGCGCCGGCACCTTCGTGCTGCAGGTGCCCTGCGCGGCCCAGGCCGATCTCGTACAGACGGTGGGCACTACCAGCGGCGCGGAACTCGACAAATTCGCCGCCTATGGCCTGCGCACCTTCAACGGTGAACACACTGAGGCGCCTTTGCTCGAAGGCTGCGTCGCCTGGTTGGAATGCCGCCTGTTGCCCGAACCGCACATCCAGCAGACCTACGACCTGTTCCTCGGCGAAGTGGTCGCGGCGTATGCCGACGAGCGCGTGTTCAGCGAAGGGCACTGGCACTTTGAAGGCTTTGATCAACTGCGCACCTTGCACCATGTGGCGGGCGGGCATTTCCTCACGATCGGCCAGCCGATTGACGGGCAGCAGCTGACGCCCGCCGGTTGAGCGTGTTCAGCGCCCGAGCATCTTCACCCAGCGCGCCGGCGGCATGCCGTAGGTGCTGTGAAATTGCCGGGTCATGTGGCTCTGGTCGGTGAAGCCGGCGATCATCGCTGCGTCCACCAGCGTTTTGCCCTGGGCCAGCAGGCTGCGTACCAGATCCAGCCGGCGCATGGTCAGGTAGCGGTAAGGGCTGGTGCCGAACAACAAACGAAAATCCCGCGACAAGGCCCAGCGGTCGCGGCCGGCGTGTTCGGCCATTTCATCTAGGGTGATGCTGCGGCCCAGGGCGCTGTGGATAAATTCCCGGGCGCGTTCGGCGGCGACGTAATCGAAGGTCTTGCGGGTGGTGATCGCTCCCGAGGCGTTGTTCAAGGCTTGGGCCAGGTCGAACAGGGCGTCCTGCTCCTGCAGCCGGTCGATCGGGCAGTCCAGGCTTTGCAGCAACACTTCGCTGGCGCGAAACAGCCACGGGTCGGTGGACACCCCGCCGGGGATAAACGGCAACGGCTTGCCGCCGAGGATCTGTTGGACCAGCGCCGGCTCCACATAGATCATGCGGTACTTGAAGCCTTCCTCGCTGCCGGCGCGGCCGTCATGGGTCTCGTCGGGATGAATCACCATGGTGGTGCCGGGCAGGCCATGGGTCATGCCGCCGCGATAATGAAAACTCTGCACGCCGAACAAGGTGCGACCGATGGCATAGGTGTCATGGCGATGCAGGTCGAACGCGATGCCGGCGAAGTACGCCTCGATACGGTCCAGGCCACTGGCATGCGGCGCGCGGTGGACCCAGTCGAGGGTGGGGGTGGGTTTACCCATGGTGACTTGTCACAAGAAGAGGTGGAAACACGTTAACCGAGTCTGAGGCCCTTGTCTGCCGGGGTCTTGTACGATTGTGCAGGGGGGCAGGCGAGGCCTATGATCGCTGTTCGTGCCCTGTGCTGATGGAGTTGCCCGCCATGGATTTGCTCAACCCCGCCTACGTGACGCCCCTGATCTCGCTGGCCCTGCTGTGGACGGTGGCGGTGGTCACGCCCGGGCCAAATTTCTTCAACACCGCGCAATTGGCCGCCAGCTGTTCGCGCCGCCATGGCGTGGTGGCCTCGGCGGGTGTCGCGACTGGGACGATCCTGTGGGGGCTGGCCGGTGGGCTGGGCATAAAGTCGCTGTTTACCGCCGCACCCATGCTGTACCTGGCGTTCAAGATCATCGGTGGCTGCTACCTGATCTACCTGGGGTTGAAGCTGTTCAAACGCTCGGCGCCGGCGATGGGGCAGAGCCGCTTGCCGGACGGGGCTCGGCGCTCGTTGTTTTCCGCCTGGCGCCTGGGGTTGCTGGGCAATCTGTCCAATCCCAAGGCCGCGCTGTTCGTCGCCACCATCTTCGCGTCCACCATGCCGCCGTCGCCATCGCCGATGCTGTTGACCCTGGCGGTGATCATCATGGCCACCTTGTCGTTCAGCTGGTATTCCAGCGTGGCCCTGGTGTTTTCCAGTGCGCGCATGGCCGACCTCTACAGCCGCTCGCGTAAGTGGCTCGACCGTTTTGCCGGGAGTTGCTACATGCTGTTCGGTGTACATCTGGTAGCGAATCGCTGACCGCTCATGGTAAGAAGCCTTACTTTCAACAGTGAGGTCGGGTCATGAGCAAGGTGCGCGTAGGGATTATTTTTGGTGGCCGTTCGGCCGAGCACGAAGTCTCGCTGCAATCGGCGCGCAATATTGTCGATGCCCTCGACCGCTCGCGCTTCGAGCCGGTGCTGATCGGCATCGACAAGGCCGGTCACTGGCACCTTAACGACACCTCGAACTTCCTGATCAACCAGGAAAACCCGGCGCTGATCGCCCTCAACCAGTCCAACCGCGAACTGGCGGTGGTGCCGGGCAAGGCCAGCCAGCAAGTGGTGGAAACCGCTGGCAGCGGCCTGCTCGCGCACATCGATGTGATCTTCCCCATCGTCCACGGCACCCTCGGCGAGGACGGTTGCCTGCAAGGCCTGCTGCGCATGGCCGACCTGCCTTTCGTCGGCTCCGACGTGCTCGGCTCGGCGGTGTGCATGGACAAAGACATCAGCAAACGCCTGCTGCGCGACGCCGGCATTGCCGTCACGCCGTTTATCACCCTCAACCGCAACAACGCGGCGCGCACGTCGTTCGACATGGCGGTGGGCAAGCTCGGCCTGCCGATGTTCGTCAAACCCGCCAACCAAGGCTCTTCGGTGGGCGTGAGCAAAGTGAACGACGAGGCCGAATACCACGCCGCCGTCGAACTGGCCCTGGGCTTTGACGAGAAAGTGCTGGTGGAGTCCGCCGTCCACGGCCGCGAAATCGAATGCGCCGTGCTGGGCAACGAACATCCCATCGCCAGCGGTTGCGGCGAGATCGTGGTGAGCAGCGGCTTCTATTCCTACGACAGCAAGTACATCGACGACCAGGCGGCCCAAGTGGTGGTGCCGGCCGATATCAGCGTGCAAGCCAGCGAGCGGATTCGCCGCCTGGCCGTCGAAGCGTTCGAGGTGTTGGGGTGCGCAGGGCTGGCGCGGGTCGATGTGTTCCTCACCGAGGACGGCGAAGTGCTGATCAACGAAATCAACTCGTTGCCGGGTTTTACCCGGATCAGCATGTACCCCAAGCTGTGGCAGGCGGCGGGGATGAGCTACAGCGAGTTGGTCAGCCGCTTGATTGAACTGGCGTTGGAGCGGCATGCGGGGCGCAAGGGGTTGAAGATCAGCCGGTAGTCATCGCCCGGCGCGTCAGTAACGCCATCAGGCGTTACTGAGGACTTCCCGGAAAACGTCCGGTCTTATAGCCGCAATATGCAGCAGCGAACGTGCTGCGCCGGAGGGGGAGCGACGCCCTTGTTCCCACTCTTGAAAGGTTCTTATCGACACCCCCAACAGCTCGGCAAATTTGGCTTGCGACAACCCAGTCTTACTTCTTGCGTCCGCGGCTTGAGTGATTTCAACCTGGTGGACTGCGCCGTAAAGCCCCGCTTTGACATCCTGAATGGCTGCCAGTAATTCTTCGCCGATAGTGCGCTTGGCGTCACGTTCCTTCAGCTGTTTCTCAGTGAGTGGCATGGTTCATGTCCTTCGCGATTTTGTACAGGATATGCGCTGGAATAGGCTCGGTAGCGCCCTTGCCGTAAATCAGCAGGGCTACTACTGCTCCACACGACAATTGTGTGGTGTAGGCCTTTGTTAATCAGCTTGTACGAGCAATCCACGAATACAACAACGTCTTCGCCTCTTGCGGTTGATGCGTGCGTCGGCGGTAGCTGGCAAACGTCGGTGATGTGCAATAGGTACACACCTCACTCACTTCAATCTGCTCGCGCCGAATGCCCGCCGCTTGCAGCAGCATCAGCCCATACCCGCTCAAGTCAAACCATGCGCTGCCCGCTTGTCTCGCCTGGGGCGGTGCAATTTCCGGCGTCAGCAGCGGTGCCGGTTGCTCAGCGCTCCATGGCGCCTGGCGGTGTGGCCACAGGTGCCCTTGGTCCGACTGGAACTCGGCAATAAACGCCGCGCTCACCTCATAACAACAGGGCTTGATCGACGGCCCGATTGCCACCTGCAATTGATCGACAGCCACTCCTTCAGCGGCAAAGCGCTGCACGGCGCTGGCGATGATCCCGCGTTGCAGGCCCTTCCAGCCACCATGCACAGCGGCCACCCAGTCACCGTTGTTCGAGGCGAACAGAATGGGCAGGCAGTCGGCGGTGATCACCGCGATCGGGTGGTGATGGCGCGTCAACACGCCATCGGCTTCGACCGTATTGGCCACCCGATCTGCCTGCCATTCCATCACCGACGCACTGTGTATCTGCTTGCAGATGAATACCTCTTCCGGCCGCTGCGGGTCATTGATCGAACAAAAACCGTGGTCGACACCAGGAACGGAACCGAGATTGTTTGCCTTGCGCACTGTGCTGTTCTCCGTGCATTAACGATCAATCGCCCAACGCCTCCCCCTCCCGCCGAGGGTCGGCACCGCCGCTCAGCAGCACCTTGCCCTGCGCATCCCGCGTGCGAACGATGGCCTGGACGCCACTGGTCATCTCGATCTCGCTGAGTGCATGGCCCTTGTCCCTGAGCGCCTGTTTCAACGCCGGGCTGAACAGGCCGGTTTCCAGTTCGGTAGCGCCATTGCGGCTGCCGAAGTTGGGCAGGTTGATTGCGGCTTGCGGGTCGAGTTGCCAGTCGAGCATCGCCACCAGGGACTTGCTCACGTATTCGATGATCTGCGAGCCGCCCGGCGAACCCAGGGCGGCCAGCAACTCACCGCTGTGGCGGTCGAACACCAGGGTCGGCGCCATGGCCGAGCGCGGGCGTTTGCCGGGTTGCACGCGGTTGGCCACCGGCTGGCCGTTTTCTTCGGGAATGAACGAGAAGTCGGTCATCTGGTTGTTGAGCACAAAGCCCTGGACCATCAGGTGCGAGCCAAATGCGGACTCCACCGTGGTGGTCATCGACACGGCGCCACCCTGGTCATCCACCGCCACCACTTGTGAGGTGGAGATGCGCAGCGGCGAGCGGTCCGGGGCATACGCCACTTGAATGCCCGCCGGTTGGCCCGGCTGCGCGATGCCCAGGCTGCGTTCACCGATCAAGGCGGCGCGCTGGGCCAGGTAGTCGGGGGCGACCAGGCCGGCGACCGGCACCGGCACAAAGTCGGCATCGGCTACATACAGGGCGCGGTCGGCAAAGGCCAGGCGCCCGGCTTCGGCGATCAGGTGAACCGCCTCGGGCGTGGGCTCAAGGCCGGCGGGGGAGGCGCTCTTGAGCGGCGTCATGGGCGCGATGGCCAGGCGTGGGTCGCGGGCTTGCAGGGCCTGCAACGTGCCGAGGATCTGCGCGATGGCAATCCCGCCCGACGACGGCGGCGGCATGCCACAGATTTTCCAGCGCTTGTAATCGGTACACAGCGGCGCGCGTTCCTTGGCCGCGTAGCCTGCAAGGTCGGCCTCGGACAGGCTGCCCGCGTTGCGGTGGCCCTGCACCTTGCGCGCAATCTCGTCGGCGATCGGGCCGTGGTACAGCGCGTCCGGGCCTTCCTCGGCGATGCGCTTGAACACGGCGGCCAGCGCCGGGTTTTTCAATAGGGTGCCGGTGGCTTTGGGCGTGCCATCGGCGTTCAGAAAGTAGGCCGCCATCTCCGGCGACTGTGGGATAAAACGGTCAGCGGCAATCAGGCTGTGCAAGCGCGGCGAGATGGCGAAGCCGTGTTCCGACAGCCGGATCGCCGGCTCGAACAACCGGGCCCAGGGCAGATGCCCGGTCTTTTTGTGCGCCAGCTCCAGCGCTCGCAACACCCCCGGCGTGCCCACCGAACGCCCGCCGATCTGCGCTGCGGTGAACGCCATCGGCTGCCCGTCGGGCTTGAGGAACAAGCGCTCGGTCGCCCCGGCCGGTGCGGTTTCCCGGCCGTCATACGCCTGCACGCGGTTCCCGTCCCACAGCATGATGAACGCGCCGCCGCCAATCCCCGACGACTGCGGCTCCACCAGCGTCAACACCGCCTGCATGGCGATCGCCGCGTCGATTGCCGAACCGCCCTGGCGCAACATCTCGCGCCCGGCTTCGGCCGCCAGCGGGTTGGCCGCCGCCGCCATATGCTGCGCGGCATGGCGCGGGCTGAGGTCGGTGCGATAGCCCGAGCCCAACTCCGGCGCCGCTGGCGGTTCGTTGACCGGGGAGTGGCAGGCCACCAGGGCCAGGGCTGCGGCAATGACCGTCAGGTGACGGCGGGCAATCGAAAACACGCGTTGAACTCCGTTCATTTTGCGAATGATCTGTCGTTCTTGGGGAGTGCGTTTTACAGGTAGATCGAGTCCTGCATATACAGCACAGCCTTGCCGGAAATAATCACCCGGTCGCCCTTGAGGGCACAGCGCAACTGGCCCTTGCGCGTGCCGCCCTGCTCGGCGCTCAGGCTTGTCTTGCCCAGGCGCTCGGCCCAGAACGGCGCCAGCGAGGTATGCGCCGAACCGGTGACCGGGTCTTCATTGACCCCCACATTCGGGCCGAACCAACGGGAAATGAAATCGAACCGCGCACTCTTGGCCGTCACCGCAATCCCGCGTTTGGGCAGGCCCTTGAGCCGGGCGAAATCCGGGGTGAGCGCGGCGACCTGGGCTTCGTCGTCGAGCAACACGATGTAGTCATCGGTGCCGAACACCTCGGCGCGTTCAATCCCCAGCGCGCTCAACATTCCGGCAGGCGGCTCGCACGCTTGTGGCGCTTTCGCCGGGAAATCCATCGCCAGTTCATCGCCCTCGCGGGTTACCCGGAGCTCGCCGCTGCGCGTTGCAAACCGCAGCACGTCAGGCGCATCCGCCAACGCATTGATCAACACCCACGCCGCTGCAAGCGTGGCATGGCCGCACAGGTCGACTTCGACGGTCGGGGTGAACCAGCGCAACTCATAAAAATCGTCACGCGGTACGAAGTAGGCGGTTTCGGACAGGTTGTTTTCGGCGGCGATGTTTTGCAGTTGCGCGTCGCTCAGCCACTCGGTCAGCGGGCACACCGCAGCGGGGTTGCCGCCGAAAGGGTGTTGGCTGAAGGCGTCGACTTGGTAGATGTCCAGTTTCACCGTGGTGTACTCCATGTGCGAGGGGGAGGCTGGACACTAACAGTGGGCTGCGGGGAGCGTCAAAATACAGATGGGCTGTTTTTTTGCGCGCATGCAGGATGCCGCGAGGGACGCGGCAGGGCTTTTTCGATGTTGCGGAAAAAAATGCCCCGGCAGGCTGGGGCATTTTCAGCTCGCGGTGTTACATGCTCCGAGGTTATTTCTCCGCGCGGTTTTGCTGGCCGTCTGCCCCGCCCCGACCAGGACGGCCAGCAGGGTCAGCTGGTAAAACGCACGTCGGCACCGGTGTCGTCCTGTTGGGCGTACAGGTCGATCCAGCCGGCGAACAGGCTGCCGGTGCTGTAGTACTTGGTGCCGTTGGTGACCCATTGCTCGCCCAGGAGGCTGATGCGGGTAATCACCTGGCCGATCTTCACGTCAGCGACTTCGGTCCAGGTATTACCGACCAGTTCCCCGGCCACAAACCGCTCGAACCAGGCATTCTGTGGGCTGAATGCCTGGGCGTTGAGGCGGTGTTCGGGTCAGATACGGAAACTGCCCACCAGATGCTTCAAGCGTGCCGCCTGCTGTTCCAGGTCGGCGCAGGCGCGCAGGGTCGACTGCAGGTTTTCCACGCCTTCTTGATTGAGCGTGTTGATTTCGGTGATGTCCATGTTGATCGACTCCACCACCGAGGTCTGCTCCTCGGTGGCGGTGGCGACCGACTGGTTCATCCCATCGATCTCGCCGATGCGCTGGGTCACGCTGTTCAAGCGTTCGCCGACCTGGTTGGCGATCTCTACGCTGTCGAGGCTGTGGCGCTGGCTTTCGCCCATGGTGTTGACCGAATCCCGGGCGCCGACTTGCAGCTCCTCGATCATCGTTTGCACCTGTTGCGCCGACTCCTGGGTGCGGTGCGCCAGGTTGCGCACTTCATCGGCCACCACGGCAAACCCACGCCCGGCATCACCCGCCCGGGCGGCTTCGATGGCTGCGTTGAGCGCCAGCAGGTTGGTTTGCTGGGAGATGCTGGTGATTACTTCGAGAATCTGCCCGATATTCACCGTTTTGCTGTTCAGCAACTCGATATTCGTACTCGATGCGCTGAGCATTTCCGACAGCTGATTCATTGCACCGATGTTGCGTTCCACCACTTGCTGACCCTGCTCGGCCATCCCGCGCGCGTCGCTGGCCTGGTGCGAGGCCTCAGCCGCATTACGGGCTATTTCCTGAGCCGCGGCCCCCAGTTCGTTGATGGCGGCGGCCACACTGTTGGTTCGGCTAGCCTGTTCGTCGGAGTTGAGCATGGATGAGTTGGAGGCGCTGACCACGCGCATTGCCACTTCGTTGACGTGCTCGGTCGCCGACGAGACCTCTCGGATCGAGGTGTGGATGCGTTCGACAAAACGGTTGAACGCATTGCCCAGCATGCCGAACTCGTCATGCGTGTGGATGACCAGGCGTTTGGTGAGGTCACCTTCGCCTTGGGCAATGTCCTCCATGGCGCGGGTCATCGCGTGCAGCGGTTGGAGCAATACGCGGATCAGCAGGCTCAGCAGGACGATGATGATGACCACCGCAACGATGGTGGCAATCACCGCCGAATAGCGGAACTTACTCAGCGTCGCGTAAGCCTTGTCTTTATCGATAGACAGGCCGATGTACCAGTTGGCCGAAGGGAGACCTTTGATCGGTGCGAAGGTCAGCAAGCGGGCTTGCCCGTTGACCTGGACCTCGGTCAGCTCGCCGGAAAGTTTCGGGGTGTGTGTAGGGTACAAATCCGAAAGCGACTTCATGACCAGCGCTTTGTCCGGATGGACCAGGATCTTGCCCTGATCGTTGACCAGGAACGCATACCCCATGCCGCCAAAGTTCAACGAGTTGATGATTTCCACCAGGCCATCCAGCGCCAGATCGCCGCCGACCACACCGATGTTGCTGGAAACCTTGCTGATGACACCAATGACCATCTTGTTGGTGGCCATATCGATATAAGGCTCAGTCAGCATGGCGCCGCTGGCGCTCATACCGTCCTTGTACCAAGCCCGGGAGCGCGGGTCATAGCCATCGGGCATCTTGGTGTCCGGACGAATACTGAAGCTGCCGTCGACCTTGCCTAGGTAGTCGGTAAGAAAACTTGAGGTCAGGACGCTTTCATCCATCAGCGTCTCGGCATTGGCAGGCTCCCTGGCAATGTTCTGCGCCAGGTTCGTCACCAGATTGATCCGCCCCTCCAGCAGGTTGCGAATATTGGTGGAGGTCGACTCACCCATTTCAGCCAAATAGTTTTCCAGGCTGGTGCGGGTGGCATTGCGCTGTAGATAGTCGTTGTACAGCGTGAACAGGGTGAAGGCGAGCATCACTATCAGCGACACGGCCAAAAGAATTTTATGACTGAAACGAAGGCTTTTATTCATGGCGTATTGAGTTCGCTAGGTCTTTTGCGGGGACTGTGGAAGCGTATCGGCTGGAGCCTGGTAAACCTTGAGATGCGAAGAGCCTGTTTACTGCGACGGAGGAAGGTAAAGGGGGCAAGGAGCGACCGCCAGAAACAACAAAGCCCGCAGGAGGCGGGCTTCTTGAGGGGCGTCATAGACTGCTGCACAGCGGCGGACGATTTCCGCTCATTCGGTCTTTAATCGATGCTCAGGGTCTTTCCAGCGGCTCAGGTATGAAGCCTTGCTCCCTGAGGGACTTGATTACACCTCGAATGAGATAGTTGTTGGAAAAACCGATCGTGTACTGCCTCGCGCCGGCGTTCAGCGGTAGAAGCATCCCTTGGTCCACCAGCTTTTTGATCAGGTAAGTCCGTTGATTGCTCGACTGCTGTGGGAGTACGGCTGCTACATCTGCCGATTTTACGACCTTCAGTTTTATTGCGGCCAACAGCACCGCTTCCTCTACCTCCGTGATCCATTTTCGTTCCCGTGCGAAGGCCACGGCAGGCACGAGTATGCATTTGGTCAGGTATGCGTAGTCTGTGAGGCGATCGACTTTCTCCAGCTCCTCACGAACCCCTTCCAGCACGTAGGTACACCACGCCTCCAGTCCGTCCTTTGTTCCTTTGTCGGCGGTGGCAAGCATTGCGTAATAGCGCTCACGATCGTTGCAGAATACCGCCGTAGGATTCAGGACACGGCCGCCGGCGTTGACGTTGAAACCATACTTGATCAGGAGTGCGTAGGTTAGCAGCCTGACCACGCGGCCATTGCCATTGCCGAATGGATGTATCCATCCAAATCTATGGTGAGCGAGCGCAACCTTCATGAGGTCGTATTTCGGGGGTGCTTCGTGATTCACGAATGCGACAAGTTCCTGCATATACGCTTGAACGTGGATGAAGTCAGGAGGCTGGTGATCAGACTGAGATATTCTGACCCCTCCACTGCGATAGGCTCCGGGCGTTTTGTCGCCCTCACGCACCAGATCGTCGACGGTCATCGCGTGCAGCTCTCGAATCATCTGCTCGGTCAGCGCTGCGCCGGGCGCCATGATCCGCTCAATGTAGTCCATCGCCTTTTCAATATTGGCCACCTCGCGCAACGGGTCCGTGTCCTGGGCCTTACCTTCGACCTTGCTGTCTATATAGTCCGCCAGCGTCGTGTGGTTGCCTTCTATGCGGGCAGAACCGAGGCTTTCCAGTGCATGGAAAAGCGATTTGAGTTGGTAGAACACCTGCGGCGGCGTATCACCTTCAAGCCTTAGGCGACGCAGATGCTCCAGTTCGCTCAGTACATCGACAAGGTCCGAGTCAAAGGATGGATTGAGAAGCTCAAGGTCGTGATGGATAAATGTAGGCATATGGAAAGATATCTCAAACCGGCCGAAAGGTTATCTTGAAAAAAATCAGGGAAGCTACCGTAATTAAGGGTGTTTGCTTGGAGTGCGCTAAACATTATCTTGAATTCAGGCTTAAGCTAACTCAAAAATGAGCAATGATTAAGTGAGAAATCTCGATGGTTAGCGGAGGGCATGGCGAGGATGTGCTTTCGGCAGGTCTGAATGATGGGGCCTTTGAGCGTCATGAATCGCCGCCAGGCCTTCAAGGTCAGCAACAAGGGCTGACCTTGGTATTGCAGGTGCTGGAAACTGCTACGGAAATAGCCGTTAGTTTGACGATGGCGGGAAGTCGATATCGGTAGCGGCGATGTTGTTCAAATAGTTGGTCAGGGTTAACAGCGTGATCTGTGCCACCACCTCCACGATCTTGCTATCGGTAAGACCGGCGTTGTGCGCTGCGGTGATCTGGGCATCACTCAATTGTCCGCGGCTTTCGGTGATTTGATGCGCCAGAGCCGCGACCGCGCTGAGTGTGCCCATGCGTGCTTTGCCAACGGCCTCCTCGCTCAAGCCAGCCTTGGCCCCAAAGAATGCATGTGCGGCCACGCAGTAGTCGCAACCGTTGACCTCTGACGCAGCGAGGGCAACGACCTCACGCTCAACGGCACTCAGTGAGGTTTTACCCAAGGCCTGAGCGAGGCTCTGGTAACCACTCAATGCGGCCGGGGAGTGAGCCAGGGTTTTAAATACGTTGGGAATAAACCCAAGACCTTTTTGGATACCTTCAAGAGCAGCGCGCGAGCCAGCAGGGGCTTGGTCCAGCGAGAGAGCAGCGATACGAGTCATGGTAATTCTCCAGTAGATTGATTAGCCGGCTTGTCGATCAAGCCTGGTGTCAATATTAGGGAGGCAGACTTTCCTTTCGGATTCAGATCGTCGAACTTATGCAACAGATCGTCTAAATTTGAGCGAGCCATGGACCGATTATCGACACTGCTTAAACACTTCAATCTGCACGCGTCCACGTTTCACCAGGGTGGTTTTTGCGGAACAACCAACCTCTATGGGCAGGGTAGTTTCGGACACGCACATTTACTGCGTTCGGGACGCCTGGCCCTAAGGGACAAGCGCGGCCAGCTCATTGAGTTGACGGAACCCAGCCTGATTCTGGCGGTGCGCCCGCAGGAGCATCAGTTGCTGGCGATCGAAGCAGATGAAGCGGAGTTGGTCTGTGCAACCTTGCAATTTGATGGCGGGGCGAACAATCCCCTGACTCTGGCTTTACCGGATTTCATCATCAAGCCACTTCGTGAATTGCAGGGGCTGAGTGGCACCCTCGACTGGCTATTTGAAGAAGCCTTCGGCGACGAGTGTGGCCGTGATGTCATCCTCAACCGTCTGTTCGAGCTGATGGTGATTCAGCTGCTTCGCCACCTCATCGCCAGTCGTAGCATTGCGTCAGGGATGATGGCCGGATTGGCTAATGCTCAGCTGTCCCGCGCGCTTGTAGGCATCCACAACGAACCACAGCGCAATTGGTCCGTGGCGGAGTTGGCGGATCGCTCAGGTATGTCACGCGCCAGCTTTGCTGCGCACTTTCGCGAGACGGTGGGTAGTACCCCTGCAGATTATCTGGCGAACTGGCGAATCAGCTTGACGCAGAAGCGCCTGCGTGAAGGGCGCCCCATCGCGTTGATTGCCGATGAGGTTGGCTATGAAAGTCCGTCTGCGTTAGCCCGTACTTTTCGGCGCAAAGTTGGTGCAAGCCCGAAGGAATGGCTCCAGCACACTAGGGGATGACGTCTAACCGATTGGTGGCGCAATCGCAGGAATGATCACGGTCCTGGGCTCAGTGTGGAAACCCTCACAGGTGTGCCCGGAGAAAATCGATGAACGCCATCGTCCGCGCTGAATGTCGCCGCTCACGACTGAACACGGCACTTACAGGCAGCGCGGTGTTCTGATAATCGTTGAGCACGCTACGAACGTTGCCTTGTTCGACGTCAGCTGCGAACAGCCATTCTGGAGAAAGAGAAATGCCCAGGCCGCAGAGGACCATTTCACGGATGGCATCGCTGCTGTTGCTGGTGACGTTGCCTTTGATAGCCACATCGAACTCTCCTGCACCGTGCTTGAAGTGCCAGGTGTCATAGTGCTCCAGCAACGTGAAACCGATGCAGTTGTGGCCTGTCAGGTCATCGGGCTCGCGTGGCAGACCGTGTAGATCCAGATAGGCGGGCGCGGCATAGACCCGCCGCGTGCTGGTACCCAGAGACATTGCCACCAATCCCTCGCTCTTGACCGTCCCGATCCGGATCGCAAGGTCGATGTTTTCCTTGAGCAGGTCTTCATTGTAATCGCTCAGCCGCAGGTCAATCCGGACCTCGGGATAGCGCTGCAGAAAAGGCCCTACCAGCGGCGCTATGCACAACCTCCCGTAACTGACCGGTGCCGTTACTCTCAGGGGACCTGCGATCTGCTCCTGGCCGCAGGCAAAGCTAAGCGTGGCGGTTTCGAGGTGGCCGAGAATTTCTTGGCAGTGGCTGTAGAAGCGTTGGCCCTGGTCGGTCAGGGCCAGGTGCCGGGTGCTGCGGGCGAACAATGGCCCGCCCAGATACTGCTCCAGCGCGCGGACCTGCTTGCTCACTGCCGGCTGCCCCATGTTCAGCTCTCGAGCTACCGCAGAAAACGACCCGCGCTCCACGACGCGTACAAAGATGTGCATGTTGTCGAACAGGTCCATCGGCAATTAGGCCTCTTTGTGGAATAAGTCATATGCAAATTCAGTTTCTTATCGGAACAATGAAAGCGCGGCAACCTGTAAGCGTCCATTCAATCATAGGGTTTGCGTCATGAATCACACCATGCTTGCCGCTATCGCCGAATCTGCCCAGGTCCCTCTGACCGTCCGCCACATCGCTCGCCCTGTTCCAGGTAAAGGGCAGGTCCTGATCAGGGTTCACGCCGCGGGGGTCAATCCTCTCGATACCAAGATCGCGATCGGCGCAGGCGCCCACGCCCGTCAGGCGCTGCCGGCAGTACTCGGCCTGGACCTCGCCGGAACGGTCATCGGACTGGGCGAGGCGGTTGAAGGCTTCACCCCTGGCCAGGAAGTCTTCGGTATGGCCGGCGGGATCGGCGGCGCCCAGGGCACTATGGCCGAGTACATTGCCGTGGATGCGCGTCTGATCGCGTTAAAGCCGCACAGACTCGACATGCGTGAGGCGGCCGCATTGCCTTTGGTATTCATCACAGCGTGGGAAGGGTTGGTGGATCGCGCCAATGTCCGTGCAGGTCAACGTGTGCTGATTCATGGCGGCGCAGGCGGGGTCGGCCAAGTGGCTGTGCAACTGGCAAAGGCTCGCGGTGCCGAAGTCTATGCCACCGGTTCGGCGGCGAGTCTCGACTTCATTCGCTCACTGGGTGCAACGGCTATTGACTACCGTGCGCAGCGCGTAGATGACTATGTCGAGCAGCATACGGCGGGGGAAGGTTTCGACATCGTCTACGACACGGTGGGAGGCAGCACCCTGGATGCGGCGTTCAAGGCAGTGAAGCCTTATACCGGGCACGTACTGAGCTGCCTGGGTTGGGGGCAGCACAGCCTCGCGCCGCTGTCGTTTAAAAGCGCAACCTACTCGGGCGTATTTACTCTGACGCCGTTGCTCACAGGCAAGGGGCGCGAAAACCACGGAGCTATCCTGCGCGAGGCCGCCGCGCTGGCAAATGCCGGGCAACTGACGATCCGGATAGATCAGCAGCCATTTGGACTGAATGAAGTCAACGAAGCGTTTCGCCAGGTCGCGGAAGGTCGCGGCAAGGGCAAGACGGTAATCCATTTGGTGAGCGAATAGTCCCCAACGACTTCAACGGTGTGCAGCCCTCCGTGAATGGTTCATACCGCATTACGCACTCACATTCGCCGGTCTTCAAAATGCCTTTATTTTGTCATGTTCCTGCAATGAACCCATGCGAGTTTGGTCGCCGGAAAATAGGACGCAACCGAGTGTTTCAGTGCGCTAATACGCTGTTTTAAATATGGAAAATTGATTTTAATGTCGATGTTTTGTCAGCGCATGGATAAGTCTGAGAGTGGTGGGGGCGGGTGCAAAATCCCATCCAATGTATTGACGAAGATTCTGTCGCAAACAGCCGCGGCCACGCTGCGCATTTCCATCGACGAAGAACCGTGTCAATTGGCGTATGAGCGGTTTCTGGAGGGGATCGCCCAAGCGCTGAAGCGGCCTTCGACTGTCTCGACAACTCACGCTGTGGCCCACGTGTCATGAAGGTGGTGACCTCAGGCTCGGCCTACCTGGACATCGACGCGTATGCCTGTTGCATTGCGTACGCCGAGCTGTTGAATCTCCAGGGCGTTGATGCTCGGGCCGTCAGTAGCGCCCCGCTCAATGCCAGCATCTCCAAGACCGTGCTCGGATGGCAATCATCTCTGGACGATTATCTGCCGAGGGCGGGTGATGAGTTCGTGTTGGTGGATGTCTCCGACTACCAACATTTCGACCCGGCGGTGGTGCTTGAACAGGTGGTGGAGGTCATTGACCATCACCCAGGCTTTGAAAACTATTGGGCGCAGAAGCTCGGATCTGCGGCGGACATCCTGCCGATCGGCGCAGCGGCGACTCTGATTTTTCAGCGTTGGGAGTCGGCAGAGCTGTTGCCGCAGATCAGCAAAAAAAGTGCGGTGTTGCTGGCCACGGCGATTCTGGACAACACCCTGAATTTCACCGGGCAGTTGACCACCCAATCGGATATTCGGGCTTATGAAGTCCTCGCACAGCAGGCGAAACTGGAAGCGGACTGGCCTGAGCGGTATTTCGCCGAGTGCCAAGCCACTATCGAGTCAGACCTGATTGGCGCATTGGCGGTGGATATGAAGCGGCTGAAAGCCGATAGCAACCTGCCGCAGGTTTTTGCGCAGATGGCGGTGTGGGATGCCAGTGCGCTGATCCGAACGCATCGTTCAACGATCGGTCACTGGTTGGCGGCGCAGGGGGGCGACTGGCTGTTGAACGTCATCAGCATCCGCGAGTGCAGAAGCTACTTTCTGGCTGAGCCCTTGGTCAGTCAACAAAAGTTGAGCCAATTGCTGTCGATCGAATGGCATGCCGGAATGGCTGTGCTTGAGCGCGCGCTGCTACGTAAGGAACTGTTGAAGTTGGGGTTGGAGCGCATCTCGGTTATGAGTAAACCCCCTCTGGTTTTGTAGCCATGTCGAAGGGTTGTTTCTGGCTGTTTTCTGCCTGTCGTAACTGGTTGAGTCCACAGTCAAAAGACGTCACTCAAAGGTGTCTGGGAACTAGGGGCTATTAGGGGTAGGGGACGGAAGGAGCCACGCTCCTTCCGCGGGTTCAGCTAATCAGTTCGTACCAATGTAGGGGTCCCATTGGATGAAACGTGTCGATGGCCGAAGCCCTCCAGAGGTCACCTTGACCTGGATCTGGTAGGTGGTCTGAGACGATGCGTTGCGAGCCAGGCCCACCCAATAGTTACCCGCGGCACCGACTTGCATCGGGTAGCCATCGCTGCCGAACACACTGCCCTGGGAAATTTGGAAGCCGGTGATGGACACCGTGTCGCCAGCGTTCGGATCGATCGGAACCACCTCGAAGCCGAGGTAGTCCCCGATGTTGCAGTGGGTGCGCAGTTCCAGCGTTCCTTCGCCGCTGCTGTCATTGCTCAGACGATTGTCGAACATGTACACACCGGTGGAAATGTTCCCGCCACCAGTGCCGAGTACATATGCGGTATCGATGGCAATGGTGATTGCGGTTTGCGGATTGGCGATGCCGGCTAGCACCTGCGAATCAGCCGTCCACACCTGGGCAGTACTTTTTTGGCCACTCATTGTCGTGCTCCTTCCTTAGGCAGAGACAGTCACGCTGGGGTTGAGCTTCACGGTGATACCGGAGCCGCCCGCCACCTGTACGTTGAGGGATACCGGGTAGGACGCGGTACCTGCGTTCTGCACGGTGCCGGTGTACGCGCTCGCGTTATCCGAAGCGGTTTGCGGCTGGCCACTGAAGCCCCAGGCGCTCGAGTTACCGAAGGCGGCAATGGAGACCTGCGAGGTCGACTTGGGATTGATCAGGAACACTTGCCAGCAGACATTACTGCCTTTGGACGCAGCAGTATTCAGGTTGGCGGTGCCTTCGTGGGTGGTGCCAGCAGAGATACGGTTATCGACCAGATAGACCCCAGCGGTGGAGCCATTGGTCACTGCATTGTCGTCGACCCAGATTTGCACCTGGACGTCACAACTGGTGGTAGGAATTGCCATGAGAGAACTCCTTGTAAGGTTTCGACGCAAGCGTCGGGCGTGCCCTATGTCGACCCCACACGCTTACCTGCAGGCGTGGTGCCGAACCACCTTGAGCCTTGTGGTCGCGAGGACCTTGGCAAAGCATCTCGGTCAGGCGAGTGGGAGGATAGACAAAGCAAATAAAGGCAACTTGCCATTACGCTATTGGCAGTAGAGCCATTCGAAATAACTGCCGCGACAGCAGCCTCAAATCGCCTTGGGACGGCTTGGCGAAACCGCGGAATACAAGGTTCTCGAGATTGCAGGCATGGCAACCTCAATGCCGAAACGGCTGGCGATGACCTTGCGCCCGCTCCTCGGCAGGTCAGTGCATGGCTGTCTAGGTTCTGGGTTAGTCACTGGGGATTGATGGCTAACTTCTGTCGGTCGCGACAGGTAGAAATCGGCCGATTGTGTTGAAAAAGACGGTTTTCCCAAAACACTCGAATATTGATGGATGAAACACCTCTGTTGCACGCTGCTACGCGAAATTCGAGTCCTGAACCTTCTGCCAAAAGTTCAGATTTCAATCTCAGGCGCGTACCTTTCTGGCGTGGAATTCGAAGCCGTCTTTTTCAACAGAATCGGTCGAAAGCGGTCACTTGCAAGCGTTCGCTTCTGGCCCAGAGTGTGTAAAAACGCTTCGTCAAAATTGAAGTGTGCGCGTCTACGTTAAATCTGAAATTTATCGGCACGTCAGCAGATGTGGATTTCGCGTAGAAACGCGATTTTTAGTCCGGTTTTGAGCCCTGACGCGCTCAAAACCGTTTTTACACAGCCTCGGCCAGAAGCAGACGCTGAAAGGCGCTGCGTTCGACCAGTACTGCCTTTACTTCGAGCTGCAAATTGGGCGTCGCTTTGCGAGCACGGGCGTAGCGCGGTGAAACTAGAACCCACGGACCGCCCGTAATAAAGCGCCCGTAAGTGGCTCAGCGCGCCCAACTTCGTAAGTCGATTCAGCTTCCCCCTTTACCCATGCCGCCACCCATACCACCGCCTGCGCCGCCGCCCATGCCGCCGCCCATGCCGCGCGCGGGTGGATCTTCCGGCAACGTCACACCCCGTTCTTTGGCTCGCTCACGCATCTGTTCATGGTGCTGGACGCGAATCTGCTCGCGCTCTTGTTGAGTGGTGGCTTGCCGCATGCGGTTGCGGTATTCCAGGCGTTCTTGCTGGGTCATGATCTGCGAGCCGAAGACCTGCTCGCTGTTACCGGCCGCGCCCTGGACGTCGGAGGACTGCGCCAACGCTGCACCGGATAGTAGGGCCATTGAAAGGCCGATGGCGAATTTGATGCTTTTCATGGGTATCTCCTCGTCTGAATATTACCGGCGACGCATCAACGCTCGTGCTCTTCGTCGTCGGGGTGGTGCGATGATTCCTCATCGCTGGGCTGGTCGCCCATGTACTTCGGTCCCTTACCGCAGCTAGCGAACTCAGGTTGTGCTTGCGATCGGCATTGTCGATGCGACCGCCGGCGAGGGTGCGAGCGTTGTAGTAGTCGTCGCTGTCGTAGGACGCAGGCGACCGATCTCGCTGGCACCCCCCAGGTATGCTTCATCGTGCTCGTAGCGGGTGGGCTCGCGTTGCAACTCCGGCCCGGCAGCGCCGGGGACATAGCGATCCTCATGATCGCGGGTGTGGCGTACGCCCCCGAATACTTGCGTTTGCTCGGTCAACTCGCGGGCACCGTCGAGGCCCAACCAGAAGTCCTCCACGTCTTCGGAATCGGCGTCCTGATAGCGGTCGAGGTCGGCGCCGAGATCCACGCTCAGTTCGTGCCGTTCCCAGTCCGATTGCAGTAGCAGCGACGGTGACAGGGTGAAGATGGTGTCTTCGGTTTCATCGGTACGCTGGGCGTAGATGTTGTCGTCGCGGGTCGCTGAAAGCACGACCTGAGGAAGTGCGACGAAAGTGCCGATAGGCAGGCCAGGAAATTCGCGCGTGTCGGCCCTCTTCAGCGTGGCGCTGATAGGAGCCGCACTGGGCGCCGGTTCTGGTGCCGCGCTGGCTGGCGTGATCGAACCTAAGCCGAGCACAACCATCGCAAGTACAAGTTCACGGTCCATCGAGCACGCTCCCAATCCATACGACAAATAGATGGTTTCGCACGATGAGCAACCATCGCCGACGCTCCACAGGAGCTGGTACATCGCTTAACGTCGATTACCGTTATCTGCAACGTACTCGTAATTGCTGTAATAAGATTGATGTACATCATGCGCGACACACTGCCTGGGTCAGCTGTTGGTCAGCGCAGCGACTAATAGCGTCCGCCTAGTGGTGGCAGTGCGGTTGGATTTGGTTCCTCTACGGGGCGGAAACCGTTGCGTCCGCCGCGTCCGCACATGGCCGGTTAGCGACGGCTTGGCTTCGACCGTCGCTATGCATGGTCAAACCTCGGTCTGTTCCGCCATCTCCAGAGCGTCATCAACCTCAATCCCTAGATATCGAGCGGTGCTCTCCTGCTTCGTATGGCCGAGCAACAGATGAACCGCCCGCAGGTTCTTCGTCCTGCGATAGATCAGTGATGCCTTCGTACGTCTCATTGTGTGAGTGCCATACATGGCTGGATCAAGGCCTACGGCTTTTACCCAGCCTTTGACGATACGAGCGTATTGACGAGTGCATAGATGGTCGGAGGCATGCAACCGGCTCGGAAAAAGGCAGTCCTCGTTACGGAGCTGGGCTTGATGTATCCAGGCCGCGAGAGCAGACAGTGTTTGCTCAGTGATCTCAAACTGCACTGGCCGCTGCGTTTTCTGCTGCATCACCATGGCTCGTGATGACACGTGCTCGCCATGTGTAACGTCGCGCACACGGAGCTTGGTTAAGTCGCAGGCTCGAAGCTTGCTGTCGATAGCCAGATCGACGAGAGCCAGATCCCGGGTTCTTTCTGCAATTTGAAGTCTTACTCGGATGGCCCAGATATCTCTGAGTCGGAGCGGGGTTTTCTGTCCTACCAATTTTCCTTTGTTCCAGGGTTTACGGCTGCAGGTAGCGATGGTGTTCATGGCAAGTCCTCCGCGTGTGGGAGGATAAGGATGGCTAGCCAGAGCAGTGGTCGCTAACGACCGAGAGTGAGTAAAAACGCATACGGACTCGCGGTGACGGTTATGCATCCGGTTCGAAGACACCTGCATCCACGAGCATCTCAACTAACGCCTCTGGCCATACCGTTTCTCCAGTAGATCTCAGCTCGGGAGCGGACCACCAGTTATGATCTGCCATGACCTGAGTCTCGTGTAAGGTCCATTCGGAGCTAGAAAGTATCTGGCTTTCCGCGTGCACAACGAAATACTGCTCAACTGCGAATACTGTCTCGCCGCTGGGCAGGAGCATTGAAAACCTCCGATCTGCCACAGGCCCCACAACGGTGTTGATCTGAATGCCGGTCTCCTCACGCAGTTCACGTATTGCAGCGGCGTGGAATGTTTCTCCGTCCTCAAGACCACCGCCAGGGGTGGCCCAGTAATTTCTACCGGCTAAGACACCGTCTTTATGGAGAAACTTGAAAAGTAGGACATCTCGGGAGGGGCTAATAACTAGTAATCGAGCTGCCTTTCGCTCACGCATTTGACGTATATCTTCCCTGAAATTTTGAGATGTGGAGTGCAGCCCTGATTAGTCGGAGGTCATCCACATGGCTCGTAGCGTTACGATGGGGTAATGATACTTCAGCAGGGCGGCCCATGAAGCGCTGCATCCAAGGTGAGCAATTGGTTCCCGAGAGCCTCGACCAATACCGGCCAGTCGGTTACCGGCAGAGTCGACAGAAGGACGAGCCACCAAGACCTGTGTTGACTACGCCCGATCTATTCGCCCGGAGTAGCAACCCTGCTTGGCATTGTGAACGTGAATGTAACTAACCTCTGGATTGGCAAACATCCGAGTGACTACAGGTTCTATTGCTATTCCATCCGCTACGTCGGCGTCGAGCATCATCCCATCATCAGTGAACGCGCGAAGTGATAGCAGGCGGATTCGCATAGACTCAGGTACCTGATCGACTGCGTCATAAGCTTGCGTCGCCCATTCCCGTATGAAGATCGCGTGTGAGGCGCGGTATGGCGTTTTGGCTGGCTGACAGACATGGTTGAGTAAAAGCACGCTCTGACCTAGCTCCGCATCTTTCATTTCGATACGGTCAGGAAACCCTGGGTTGCTGTCGACGATGTAACGCTTCATCCCAAGAGATGCCAGCTCTTGGTCGGGCAATCCAAACAGTGACTGGAATGGCTCGGGGGAAAGGCCAGTTATACGGAACGCCATGGTCGAACTCCTATTGGTTTGGAGTCGTATCAGACTGGAAGTCGTACAGTACTTACTATCCGATTCTTGCTGCTTTATTCAAGCTGCCGCGACCGGCTGCTTCGGGCAGATTTCTGCTTTTTGGCAGCGCTAGCGACCGGTCAAAACCTGTCATCGAGCGCGCACCAGAACCTCACAAAACCTGACATCTGATCGATGTGCGCGGGCCTGGCGCGATGTTGAAACATTTGACGTCGGACGGACTTGGGGTCTTTAAACCGGTCGGTTTAGAAAGACCAAGCGTGCTGCCAGAGCAGCCATTACCGCAGCGAAGCCATAAGCGCCCAGGCGTTTGGAGACCAAGCCTTTGCGCAGGCGCGCATGAAGCCGTCCGGCGCAAAATCCGAGCAGGGAATGAAACACCAAAGCGATCAGCGCAAGCAGCACACCTAAGAACATCAATTGCAACGTGACGCTGCTGCTGCCTACGGTGACGAATTGCGGTAGGAATACCATGAAGAACAACAGCGCTTTTGGGTTTAACAGGCTATTGAGCGTGGCTCGGGTAAAGATTTTCCGCAATGAAGCCTGCGTAGGTTGAGTGTCAGTATCCGAAGGGGGAGCCTTCAATGCTTGCCAAGCCAGCCACATCAGATAGCAAGCACCTGCCCACCGCAGCAAGTCGAACGCCGGTGCCCAACTCATCACCAGCGCCCCTAGACCCGCGCTAACCAGGACGGTCATCAGCAAATCGGCCAGGGTTATTCCGAGTGCTGCCGCGAGGCCAGCTCGCCAGCCGTGGGCAACTGCGTGGCTGGTGACGATTGCCATGTTAGGGCCCGGCACAATAAGCAGCAGCAAGGCGGCAACAATGAACAGGTAGAGATTAGTAGCGTCTGGCATCGCGTAATACCTCCTTGGATGAGGAGCCATGCTAACCGGCAATGTTCAGGTAGAAGCAGATACAGCGGGGGGGGTATTTGGGCGCTACAGTCTGGTGCACTACGCCCTGAATACTGATTGATACATCACCGAATACATTATCATCAGCCCGCTGTTTGGCAGCCCCAAGCCCCGGAATGGTCAGGGTACCTAATGAAATCAGGGAGAGATGGATGTACCTCAATCAAAAGTCCAGTCGCTGTATCTTACTGGCGGGCGCGTTGGTAATTAGCGGTTGCACTTCGTTTTTGCAGGGCAAGCAGTATGTCGTTCCCGGCCCCGATGAGCCCTCCGCAACGGTTCGCCTCAAGGCTGGAAATGGTGCGAGACTGGATGCCATGACGTTCAGCGACAATGGATGCTATGCGGGTTACACCATCTTGCCCTCTAACGGCGGCTACATCGAATCTCGGGTCGCCGTGAATAAGGAGCTGATCCTGACCTATGCGCAGTTCGCAGGAAGCAGCGTTTGTCAGATACCGTTCTCCTTCACGCCACAGAACGGTGCCAGCTATACCTTAATCCAAGGCTCCTGGAGTAAGCCCAAGTCAGGCATTCTTCCGATCTTCAACCACGACGAACATTTCTGCGGCGTAGGCGTCATCAAGAAAGTCGGCGACCAGGAGAGCATCGAACCCATTCAACAGCTGAAAATCAAGACTGGGTTCGCATGCCTGAAGTTCGTTAAGTAGAGATACCGCACGGCATCCGCTGCGAGTTGGTTGAACCATGTCGAGCGGATACCGCCCTTCCCGGACAACGATACCGATGACCGACTACTGTGCTGAAAGGTCAGCTTTCGGCCAAAAGCTGCCCGTGATGATCGGTAGCTTTCTACGAAAAAGGTCCGATCGAATCAAATCACTTTTTAACCGCTGTATCCCAGCATTCGGGATTAAGCGAGCATACGTTGTATTGCCGATCCATCAACGCCATGCGGTTGAGATGGGCATCAGTGGCGGCGTTCAGTGATTGCTCACTGGTGACCATGTAGCGCGCGGCTCTATCGCTCATGCGTGCACTCCATTGGCGCCGAATCTTTTCATCCAAGGCTTTTGGTGACGTGGTCATGGCTTGAAGTGTACCGTCGTCTACTCGGCTCAACTCGTCGCGGTAGGTTTCGATGTACTGGGTTCGTGCAGCGTCGTGCTGGTGATTTAGGTCGTACTGGAGCGCTTCCAAGTTTTGCTTGTAGAGGGTCCAGTAACCGTCAGGTAGCACGCCACCGTCTTTCTTTCGTAGCGCGGCAATACGCCCATCGTTGTCGTTATTGGCTCTGAGTACCGGCTTGAGCGACGAAATGATAACGGGGTCATTGCTGATAATTTGGTTCATCAACACAGTGCGTAAACTAGTCTGAGGCAGACTCTGGCCCAGGGGCTCCACGTGGATCGGCTCCGCAGGTTTCAGGGGAACAGGTTGGCTCACGCAACCTGTAACCAACAAGGCCAAAAAGAGGATCGACGAGAGAGGATGACGTAAAAACATAAGCTACCCATGAGCATGGCTGGTTAGAAAATCGAGCATAACACCCGCCAACCGATAGTGTCATTTTGACATCCATTGAGCCCTGTCAACACTTCCTGTTACCGGAGTGCGAGCCCGACTCCACTTATACTGCCTGCCGCCGCAAAGTCAGGATGTCAGCCCGGGTCGGCTTCTGCCCGTCATGATAGACGTCTGTCGGCCAGAAGCTGCCCTTGGAGGCGAACCGCATTTGGCTCTTCATCCACCACTGATATGGAGGAACTATCCTTGGAAAACCGTTCAGGGTGACTCTCCGTATGCTCCAGATTTATTAGCCTGCTGTTCTTCCTGTTTTCACCGTCGCGTGAAAAACTGCGCGCTCTTTGCCGCTCACTTTTTGTCTGTTTTGATGGAACTGCCGATGGACATCATGGATACCAAGCAAGAAAACACCCTTGAAAAATCACTCAGGCTGGCGGCGGATGAACCGGCCCATCGACCTGACTTTTTCAAGACGCTGTTGAATTCCACTATCTACGTCCTTGGCACTGCCGGCACTGGCGAAGGGCAAGTCAACCTCGATGCTGGTAGCAACATCAGCATCGCGCATTGGCAAAAGCCTGACGGCTCCGCTGTCATCCCGTTTTTTTCTTCGTTGCAAACACTACAAATTTCCATAGATAGCGAAGAGTCCTACGTAGAGATCCCGGCCAGATCGCTGTTTGAAATCACACTGGGTACCCCTCTTTTCCTCAATCCAAAGTCTCCTTACGGGAAAGAGTTTTTCCCGGAGGAAGTGCGCCATCTGCTCTCCGACGAGATCGGCCAAAAGCCGATGCAGCGCACGGTCGAAAAAGACACCAAAGTGCTGCTCGGACAGCCGTCGCAATATCCGTCGAAGATGGTCAACTCGCTCACACAATTACTCGCCAAACATCGCAACGTAAAACGTGCATTTCTGGCGTTGATGCATGACGCATCGTCTGATCAAAAGCCTCATCTGATCATTGGTATCGAAGCGGACGGAGATATTGAACTGGTCATGCGCGAAGCCGGTAACGTTGCCGGGGATACCGCTCCGGATGGCGACCCCGTTGACCTCTATCGCGTTCACGAAGGGGAATCAGGCCTTAACGATTACTTCCTCAAACAAACCACACCCTTCTATGAACGAAAGTCGGCAGGCTGGCTGCGTTCATTGTTCGGCTTGGGCAAAGCGCGACAGAGATCAACGCCGTGCTAACCGCCGAGCAGGCCTGCGAAATCGTGCTTGGCCTGTTTGACGGCGTCATGAGAGATGGCAGACCTGAGCGTTTTGTCATTCAGTCATGTGAGCTTTCCGCCAACGGTGATTACTGGGTTATTCGCAGCAACAGTGAGGATTACGTCGTCCACGGAATGACGGAGTTCTGCTACGTCGGTGTTAACGCGCACTTGATCAACGTCATGACGGGCGAGCGTGAGACAGTCGTCAGTTGTATGAGTGTCGATGAGTATCTGCAAGACAAATACGATCTGGAGGCAGTGTCGGGCAACCAGTATGTACTGACCCCGGCAATTGACCGAGGCGACAAACCGGCGCTGGTCAATTTGCGTCGAAAACTGCAGTGCACCTATCCGCAAACCCTTGCGTTGCTGACGGGCAAACAACGACTTTGGCTCACAGGTAAACGCAGGCTTCTTGAAGACGCGCAGCGACTGCTTCTCGAACAAGGCATAACCACCCAAATCGAGTTAGTGCTTGATGCCGGCGAAGCAGTCGCCATCGGCGTCGAAACCTGGCACATCGAAGCGGTGTTGAGGGCTGTGCGCGAGAGGTTGTGCTGAGCCGACGCCAAGGAGCAGTCATATAAAATGCAGTAACCCACCATCAATAGATACGGCCGACGCCATGCCCCAGCACACAAATCACCTATTTGCTTATGTAAGGAAAATCAGCAATTTCCGACCTGACGTTACCGCTATCGTGCTTTTCGGCCTGAAGGCCGAAGACGATGACCTGGTGTATCTGGAGATACGCTTTAAGGACTACGGAGAACTCCAAATTGAAGGCGACCACTTGATGCTTGGATTGGATGAGGCACTGGAAAGCGCCGAGTTCGAGTACGGTATTTTGCCAAATGATTGGCGAGTAATGAGCGAGGCGGAAACTCAGCGAATCCCATTCTTTGTCGGTGGAACATGCGTTTAGTGAGTTGACTGCTTTGGGTCGATGTCGGTCAATCATAACCGGCACAAATCGGCCAGAAGCGGACGACAACCTCATAAATAAACAAGGTAATCCCCCGGCTAGGCCGGTGCACTTCTTGAGATTTGATCGTGTGATGCTGTCATCGGGAACCTTCTGTCTCTACTAAGAGATAGGGTAAACCCAATCGAGCCTTGCTCACACGAAGTGGGACAATAAGTGTCACGTCGTCTTCATTCCGAAGAGGCGCAATAAGGCGAGTTGGCGAGGCAACGGGAATGGTCAAGATATAGGCGGAGAACTGAAATAAGTCCTAAATATGGAGCTTGTTTTTATAGCCAGAAGATACAAATCTTTAATTTTTACTTCAATGCCTCTGTTGGAATGGCGGCGCATCGCGCCGCGCTTTGTAACAAACCAGCTAACTTTGCGACAAGACAAATGTAGTGCCGTCAAGCCTTGTATTTTTCGTACTCTTCTAGATATAGCCGATCGGACTCGTCGCGAAATTGATTTCGCCTCCGATGCAAATCCATTAACTTGCTGCTAATGCTTCTGTAAATTATCTGGTGAGCTTGGTTTTTTAGATATTCTTCATTGTACTCATCAATTTCAAAATCGTCGGTAAGAGCTAGGTTGACGAGTGCTAATAAGACAGCTTTATCAATTTTATCAATGGTTTCGTAATTTCCTTCGATGTCTCGATAGTATCCTTGGCTTTTTTCAATTTTTAATATTTTCATATCCTGTCTTCCTTTCCATGTAGGCGGATTCGCCTGCTTCCAGAGAGTCCATGGTGACTTTAAAATTATTAATTTTTTTACCGTCGGTTGAGATTAATTCTCTGCTTGAAGGATGTCCAGAATATCTTCTGTATGTTATCTTTTCTTCTTCAAGTTCTTTGGCAGTATAAATTATGTAGTCGGCTTTGATGGACGCGCCTACGACGCTATTGTGCGTTACAATAACTACTGGCATGCTTTTGGATATTTCTTTGAGCATTTGATTGACTTCACTCTTTAGGAAGAGATTGTCAAATGAAGACTCTGGCTCGTCTATAAGCAGATAGTCAAAGTTTTGAGCATCCTTGATTTCTTGCAATAGTCTAAATTCAGAACGCTCTCCGCCAGAAACCTTGAAGCCATCCTTGTTCAAAATTTCATACTCAATGCATGCAAAGTATTTATAAAATTCTGAAGGAGTGAATGCTTCGTTTGCTTTCAGGCTGGAAAGGTATTTGGCCGGATGTGCGTAATCTCTGAATGCATCACTAAAAGCAACCTTTTGGCCGCTAACATTTTTGATTTCACCTGCACCTTGAAACGCACGTTGTTTACAGACGATCTTAAACCCTTGAAAGCTTTCTTGGTATATTGTTTTCTCTTCCTGAAGCAGCTTGGTGATTTCGTTAAACTTCAGAAGTTTCTTGTGCTCGAACATGACTCGATAAAGGTCAACATCTTTGATCTGAGTTGCTGAGGTCTTTAGTTGGAGCTTGCTTTTAACCTCGCGAACAATGTCATTTACCAAGCTTTTCTTTTTTCTCTCGTAGGCTTTGGACCACAAGATGACTATTAATTCGCAGGCGAGTGCCTTTAGGGCGCTTGTATCGATATACTTGTCTATGACGTCTCTAAATTCAATATTTTCTATCAGCTGCCTTACTGAGCCGACAAGTTCGGTGAGCGATGCGTGCTCATCTAAGTCGAATAAGGTTTCATTGAATAATGAAGCCCTGGAAAATGAATCAAATTTCTGTGCCTCTTCAGCCGACTTCATTAGAGTATCTAAGTAATCTGCGACTCGTCGTTTATTGGCTTCAGTGTCGATACTCAATACATCGTCTAATACGGTTTTGAAGGGAGCTAGGTGCTTGTCTGAAAAAATACTTTTCTTGCGCGTTACATCTGCATTGAATTCTTTTTCGTAGTTGGCATCGTCTCTTTGTACAAGAGAGAATTGAGGGATGTATTTTACATTTTCGCAGCTATTGTTTATCTGGGTTAAGGTTTCGGTTTTTCCCGAAGATCTAGCGCCAAGAATTACATTTAGGCCAGTTGAGAGGCATTGCTCATCCTCAAATACTTGGAAAATTGAATTTCCATCAAGCTCGGAAAGAGACACTTTGTTCCTGTCGCGCAAGGCAAACTTCAACGACTTTAATGATGTATCTCCGCAATCTATGTAAGTCTGCCTTGTTGGAAATTTAGTCATCCCCACGTAAAATCGCATGTCGCTGAAGATTACTGGTGTAAGTTCGGTCTCATCTTTTGACATGCGAACAAATTTTTTAGGACTGTCGACCTCACCTGCAGAAATAACATCCTTAAGTCTTTTAATAGTTTCTGCGTGAAGGCTTGGCTTCTTTTCGTAATGGGGGATTAGCAAATAATTGTTAAGATCACCAAAAATTCGCATCAAATCATCGACATTGATTGAGTCGCCGATTGCTACCACTTTCTTAGCTACTTCATTCGCCTTAAGTTGAAAGCCTTCAAGGTCATGGTTTTCTGAAATTAGAAGGAGGTGCCCGGCGTCTAAGTTTATCTCAATGCCGGGAAAGACAACGCAGTTTAGTGCCTCACAAATTTCATTAAACTGAGCAAGGTCAAAAATGTCATGATTCGTTATGGCGATAGCATCTAACTCTGCTAGCTCAACATATTCTTTAAGTTTCTCTAGTGAGAATTCGAAGTGTGAGTCGCTGATTGTGGAGATGGTATGCATATGGAGGTCAATTTTCTTCAATCTTCGCTCCTTAAATACAAAAAAATAAGCCAGCTTGGTTGAAATGCCTCAACCATCTAAAATTGAGGCACTTAATTCGATTGATTAAATAGCCTTGCAGCAAGTTTTGTTTTTTTTGGCAAAAAGCCACTACCTAGAAGCTAGGTGGGTGAGTGCTGGTTGTCTAGTAAAATTTTGAAAAAACGAATAATGCGTGAAGGGTGCGAATTCACTTTTGCCATGGATAAGGTGATTGGATGAAGCCAGATCTAAGTGACAGGCCTTCGAGAGTTCATTGCAAGGCTAGGAATATCGTTACCTGGGGAGGGGCGATGCTCGTCGGGGCAGGAATAACCGTCGGTGGCTACATCACGTAGCTGAGCAGATGGAGTCAAATCAATGCGTCGATGCCCGGACGGCTAAGCTCGATACCGAGGCGCTGCGTAAACACGACGAGCAGGTGCGACTAGGCAGTTTGCTAACCGTTCGAGCGTCGATGTCGAAACAGCGATAAGGGCACAGATTTATTTAATGTGTTCGCAAAGTCCGCTTCTGGCCGATTCTGTTGAAAAAGTAGCTCTCCTGTTTGGCCTGGGGCAAAATCACTCCATCGGCCAGCGGGAGAATACGCAGCATGATGGGACAGTTATCGAGTGGGCAGGAGCGGCTGTTTTACTCGTTCAACATTGAAGATCACATCCCAGCCAATCACCTCCTGCGCAGCATTGATCGATGCCTTGATCTCAGCGATCTGCGCCATTATCTCGCCGATTTTTATAGCCCAATCGGGCGCCCATCGATTGATCCCGAACTGATGATTCGCCTGTTGGTGGTGGGCTACTGCTACGGTATTCGCTCCGAACGTCGGTTGTGCGAAGAGGCTCATTTGAACCTGGCATATCGCTGGTTCTGCCGCTTAAGCCTCGAAGACGAAATCCCCAATCACTCTACGTTTTCCAAGAATCGGCACGGTCGCTTTCGTGACAGCTCGCTGTTTCGCTGGCTGTTCAACGAGGTGCTGCGTCGCTGCATGGACGCAGGTCTGGTCAAGGGCGAAGGGTTTGCGGTCGACGCCAGCGTCATCAAGGCAGATGCCAGTCGGCAACATGGCGTACCTGGCGATGATGAAATCAACTGGCGCGATCCGGCGCTGAGTACTCGCGCCGTGCGTGAGTACCTTGAAGCGCTGGATGAAGAGGCGTTAGGCGAAGCACTGCCTAAGCGCCTGTCATTGACTGATCCACTTTCTCGTTGGACCGCAGCGCCAGGAGGCCCGGCGTTTTTCGCCTACTCGACGAACTATCTGATTGATGTCGAGCATGGCGTGATCATGGATGTGGAGCCGACCCCAGCGCATCGAACCGCCGAGGTCGAGAGCACCAAGACCATGATCGAGCGGGTCGAAGAACAGTTCGACATCAAGCCGGATCGGCTCATCGGCGATACCGCTTACGGCACCGCACCGATGCTGGCCTGGATGGTGAACGAAAAAGACATCGAGCCGCATGTGCCGGTTTGGGACAAAACCGAGCGTAAGAACGAGAGCCTCTCGATCAGTGATTTTCAATGGAATGAAGAAGCGCAGGAATATCGTTGCCCCACGGGGCACGCCCTGCGCAGTGAGTGGCGGGCCTTCAAGAACCAGCGATCACATGTCACGAAAGCCGACACCATCATCTTTCGATCCCGGCAAACAGACTGCTCTGAATGCTCAATGAAAGAGCGCTGCTGCCCAAACACCTCGTTCCGAAAAATCGCCCGTAGCGTCCATGAGGCGGCACGCAATGTTGCTCGGCGAATTGCCGCAACACCACAATACGTGCGCTCTCGCCATGAGCGCAAAAAGGTCGAAATGTTGTTCGCTCATCTCAAACGAATCCTGAAACTGGATCGATTAAGGCTACGAGGAATGACCGGTGCAAACGACGAATTTACCTTGGCCGCTGCGGTACAGAATTTAAGACGACTGGCGAAACTGACCTCACAAGGGCCGCCGACCACGGGATAGGTACGCCCGGAATCAGCAAAAACCCTCAAATTAACCTATTAACCAAGCTGCAACGGTCAACGCAGAACTGGAAAGCCACGCAACGTGGTGACCAGGTTCTGAAGCGAGGGCCAACGTCGCCTTCTTCCAGCCTGAAATTCCGACTTTTTCAACAGAATCGGCCGATTTCTGCCGGTCATGCCCACGAGTCGTGCTGGTCAAATCCGATGCAAATGACTGGTCCGGTCGAATGCAAATGGGTGGGCAAGTCCGTGCAATTACCCAACTCAGCAATGATCGCAGTTATTTTTGCAGCATGGCCGGATAGGCATAGACAGAGCTGAACAGCCAGAAACAAGAAAGCCCGCACGAGGCGGGCTTCTTGAGGTGATTCATAGACTGCTGTAGACGTCTATGGATCGGTACTTGGTGGCTACACAGGGACTTGAACCCCGGACCCCAGCATTATGAATGCTATGCTCTAACCAACTGAGCTATGTAGCCAAGTGGCGCGCATTATTCGCGGAGAACGACAAAGCGTCAAGCGTTTTTATTGAATTTTTATCTACGCTTTCAATTGTTTAACGAAAAGCCCTGGCTGGGCCGACGGGTGGCAGGGGGATTTGCAGGTCTTTATGGCACGCCCCGGTCTCCCACATTTGATCGGCGTTGGCTGTCAGGACGTGCGGGGCATGCAGTCGATGGAGCGGTCGACCACGGTCTTGGCCATTTCCAGCAGGTGCCACACGGCGTGGATCTTGGCGCGGTCGTGGGGGGCAGGTGGTCGCCGCAGTCCAGCACGGTGGCCGAGGCGCTGTGGATCAGGTGGGCGATGTAGAGCTGGGCGTCTTCGAAGCTGAGGTGTTCGTTGACGGCGAGGCAGTCGCTAGGCGGATCGGGGAGTGCTTTGGTCATGGTGTAACTCCTGATTAAGTCAGAAGCCGGCCCCGTCGCGACTAAACGAATGGGTGGCGGCTGTACGCAGGTTAGTCGACCGGCTAATCAGGAAAATCCGGCGCACCCGAAGGTGCCCTGCGCACAACCACCATAAAACTCATGGAGGTGCATGCGCCTGATTAAGAATCCGGGCGACTAAACCCGATCACTGATTCCAGTGACGGATCGAAGACTAGCCAGCGGTTTCCACAGGCACAAGGCGCCGGGGATTGTCTAGGAAACATCCTTCAAATTAAAGCGATCCACCCTGCTGGCCTTTTACAAAGCGTGACCGCTACAGTCGTTAGCTCCCTAACGGGATAGCCTTGCCATGGGCAAAAGTGGCACATTGTCGCACCTGCACCTGTGCATTCCCCCGCTGTACGGAACCCTCTTATGGCTCTTAGCAATTCCCCCGCCGCCGGGCAGACCAGCCCGCTGGTCATGCGGATCATCGGCGCGGTGGCGCTGGCGCATTTGATCAATGACTTGATCCAGTCGGTGCTGCCCTCGATCTACCCGATGCTCAAGGCCAGCTATGGCCTGACGTTCACCCAGGTCGGGCTGATTACCCTGACGTTCCAGCTCACCGCCTCGCTGTTGCAGCCGTGGGTGGGTTATTACACCGATCGGCATCCCCAGCCGTTTCTGTTGCCGTGCGGGATGGTCTGCACCCTGGTGGGGATTGTGATGATGTCCCAGGTCGGCAGCTTCCCGCTGATTTTGCTGGCGGCGGCGTTGATCGGGATCGGTTCGTCGACTTTTCACCCCGAGGCGTCCCGCGTGGCGCGGCTGGCGTCGGGTGGGCGCTATGGCCTGGCGCAGTCGACGTTCCAGGTCGGCGGCAACGCGGGCTCGGCGTTCGGCCCGTTGTTGGCGGCGGCGATCATCATTCCGTTCGGCCAGGGCAATGTGGCCTGGTTCGGCCTGTTCGCGGTTTTTGCGTTGGTGCTGCTGTATGCGATCAGCCGCTGGTATCGCACGCACTTGAACCTGTTCAAGCTCAAGGCCGGTCAGGCGGCGACGCATGGCTTGTCGAAACGGCGCGTGATGGCGGCGCTGGTGGTGCTCGGGCTGCTGGTGTTTTCCAAGTATTTCTACATGGCGAGCATCACCAGTTACTTCACGTTTTACCTGATAGAGAAGTTCGACCTGTCGGTGGCCAGCTCGCAGTTGCACCTGTTTCTGTTCCTCGGCGCGGTGGCGGCGGGTACGTTCTTTGGCGGGCCGATTGGCGACCGTATCGGGCGCAAGGCGGTGATCTGGTTTTCGATCCTCGGCGCGGCGCCGTTCACGTTGTTGATGCCCCATGTGGACCTGTTCTGGACCAGCGTGCTCAGCGTGATCATCGGCTTTGTACTGGCCTCGGCGTTCTCGGCGATTGTGGTGTACGCGCAGGAGTTGGTGCCGGGCAATGTGGGGATGATCGCCGGGGTGTTCTTCGGGCTGATGTTCGGGTTTGGCGGGATCGGGGCGGCGCTGCTGGGGCACCTGGCGGACAGTCACGGCATCGAGTACGTGTACCGCTTATGCGCGTTCTTGCCGTTGTTCGGGCTGCTGGCGATCTTGCTGCCGCGCACAAAAAAGGTCTGATACGGTTGGGCAGATATCCCTCTCGCCCAACGGTTGCCAGCTAGGGCTGGACTACGGTTGCAACGGGTTGCGGGTGGCGCGCTTGAGGTGTTCGCGGGCCCGGGACAGGCGTGAACGCACGGTGCCGATGGGGATGTCCAGGGCGTCGGCGGTGTCCTGATAGCTGCCGTCGGTTTCCAGCGAGGCGTACAGGGTTTTGCGCATCTCGGTGGGCAGGTCCTTGATGGCGACCAGGGTTTTTTCCAGGCGGCGGTTGACCTCGAACTCCCAATCCAGGTTCTGGCTGTCTTCCTGGCCGTGCCACAGCGCTTCATCGAATTCGCAATGCACCGGTTTGGCGTACATGCGCCGGAAGTGGTTGCGGATCAGGTTCTGCGCAATGCCGCACATCCAGGTGCTAAGGGTTGCCTGGCCGCTGAAACGCTCCCTGCTGCGCCAGGCCTCCAGGTACGTCAACTGCAGAATATCGTCCGCATCTTCCGGGTTGAGTACGCGCTTGTGGATGAAGCGCCGGAGTTTTTTTTGCTGGTCGTCCGTCAGGTGGAGCATGAATTGAGGCGAGTCGCCAACAAAGTGAGCTAAAGCACCAATAGGGATATCCATGATTTTTTCCTCAGGGTGGGCGCGATCGAAATGGTTTCGATGGGAACCCCTTTAGCACCGGCTGTGCCAAACAGAAAAAAATCGCAACTTGTTGATTTATATAAATAAATATTTTTTGTTCGGGAGGTTTTGTGCGGTTTCTTGCAAAAGCCCAGGCGGGTTTGTGCCGGTAATTTCAAAACACCGCAGAGGGGAAATTTGTTGGAACCGTAAAGCCAGCGTTTGCCACATAGGGACACAATCTCTTTGTCCTGGCCTGCCCCATGAAAGTCGAATCGATCAACGATGTGCAACCGCTCCAACGCGTGGACCCACCCCGCGTCAGCCCTGAAAAAACAGCGGCCGTGGCGACGGGCTTCGATGAGGTTGCGCAGGTTTTCAATCAGGAAGTCGCGCTCAACAATCAAGCGTTGAACCGGCGCTCGATGGGCCTGGCGGTGCCTGCCGTCGAGCAGCTCGTGCGTCTCTATGATCAGCTTGGCCATCCGGCCCAGGAGACCATCGCGTCCATGGCGCGCCGGGTGCGTTCGCAACTGGCGCACAACGTCAGCGCGGACAAGTGGCTGGCGCTGACCGGCGGCGACCCGGCGCGGGCGTTCGTGGTGCTCAAGTATGTGGCCGCGCAAGCCGAAGCCCGCGCCGCCGACGTGGCCTTGGCGCAAGAGGCGATCGATCGGTTGCAGGTGCGCTACAGGGGCGAGATCCAGGCCGGCCTGAACATTGCCGCCGTGCTGGAGCAGGCCGCCGGCGACCCGCAAGAGCGTCAGGCCGTGCGTGGGCTGTATTACGCCAGTGTGGTCACGCGCCAATCCCTGACCTCGATGATGCAATCGTTGTTGGGGCTGTTCGGCGGGGACCGCTTCGCAGACGGCCTCAACGTGATGCGCCGGGCCCTGGCCGATGACATCGCCGCCCACTCGCCTTCGGTGCCCACGGCGCAGTTGCGCACGCTGCTGTTGGGGTTGCAAAGCTGCGCTCAGTTGGGCGGGGCGTTAGCCAATTGCCAGGCATTGCTGCAGCGCCTGAGCACCGATCAGGACTCGGTGAGTCTGTTGCAGCGCCTGTTGGGGTATACCGCCACGGGTGTCGATTCGGGCGAGGTATTGCGCCTGGCCGAAGACCTCGGTGGCGAGCTGGCGAGCGGCCAACTGGTGTCCCTCAACGCCCTGTACCCGGTGATCCAGCGCCTGCCGCAGACCTTGTGGCGTGACAGCCGGGGGCGCCAGGAGGCGCTGCACAAATTCTTGTTGGTGATGGACGAGTTCGCGCGCGTGGAGCGGGGCAGCCCCCGCATTGCCGGCGAGTCAAGGGGGAACGCATGACGGTGCTGGCGACCATCAACGCTGCGCTGCTCAAGGTGGCGCGGCGTGCCGAAGTCTTGGGCGCGGTGGTGGTCATGGCCATTGTGTTCATCTTCATCGTGCCGTTGCCGACCTGGCTGGTGGATATTCTGATCGCGCTGAATATCTGTATTTCCTGCCTGTTGATCGTGCTGGCGCTGTACCTGCCCGGGCCGTTGGCGTTCTCTTCCTTTCCCTCGATTCTGCTGTTGACCACCATGTTTCGCCTGGCGCTGTCGATTGCCACCACGCGCTTGATCCTGTTGGAGCAGGACGCGGGCGATATCGTGGAAGCGTTCGGCAACTTTGTGGTGGGCGGCAACCTGGCGGTGGGGCTGGTGATTTTCATGATCCTCACGCTCGTCAACTTCCTGGTGATTACCAAGGGCTCGGAACGGGTGGCCGAAGTGGCGGCGCGCTTCAGCCTCGACGCGATGCCGGGCAAGCAGATGTCCATCGACAGCGATCTGCGCGCCGGCTTGATCGACGGCGGCCAGGCCCGCGACAAGCGTGAACAACTGGGCCGCGAGAGTCAGTTGTTCGGCGCAATGGACGGCGCCATGAAGTTCGTCAAGGGCGATGCGATTGCCGGGCTGGTCATCGTGGTGATCAACCTGTTGGGCGGGTTTTCCACCGGCATGTTCCAGCACGGCATGAGCGCCGGCGATTCGATGGCGCTGTATTCGGTGCTGACCATCGGTGACGGCCTGATTGCGCAGATCCCCGCGCTGCTGATCTCCCTGACCGCCGGCATGATCATCACCCGTGCGGCGCCGGATGGGCGCAAGGGTGCCAATAACATGGGCGCGGAAATTGCCCGGCAGATGACCAGCGAGCCCAAGAGCTGGATGATCGCGTCGGTGGGCATGCTGGCTTTCGCCGCCTTGCCTGGCATGCCGACCGTGGTGTTCATCCTCATTTCGCTGATGACCGGCGCCCTCGGTTACTACCTGATGCGCCAACGCCAACGCGAGGAACAGCCCGAAGCCGAAGCCACCGAGGCGGTGCGCCCCGAGGACAACGGCGACGAGGATTTGCGCGGGTTCGATCCGTCGCGGCCCTACCTGTTGCAGTTCTCCCCGGTTCTGCAAGGCTCGCCCGAGGTCACGGAACTGATTCACGGGATCCGCCAGGCGCGCAACGCGATGGTGGCCCATATCGGTCTGACGCTGCCGCCGTTCGAGGTCGAACTCGATGCCTCGCTGGCCGACGATGAGATGCGTTTTTGCGTTCACGAAGTGCCGATGATCAAGGCGTCGGTGGTCACGCTCGTGGCGGTGGAGCGCAAGGCGCTGGCGTCCGAGCCGGCCCACGCGGTGCCGGGGTTGCCCGAGCGCGACGAGCAGGACTGGCTCTGGCTGCCGCCCGACGATCCGCTGCTGGATGACCCGCAGTTGGAACGCTTCAGCGCCACCAGCCTGATCATCGACCGCATGAAGCAGGCCATGATGCTCAGCGGCCCTCAGTTTCTCGGGATTCAGGAGAGCAAGGCGATCCTCGGCTGGCTTGAGCACAACCAGCCGGAGCTGGTGCAGGAGCTGCAGCGGATCATGCCGCTGTCGCGCTTCTCGGCGGTGCTGCAGCGCCTCGCGGGGGAAGGCGTGCCGTTGCGTGCCGTGCGCCTGATCGTCGAGTCGCTGATCGAGTACGGCCAGCATGAACGTGAGCCGGACGCCTTGGCGGACTACGCGCGCATCGCCCTTAAATCGCAGATTTTCCACCAGTACAGCGAGGCGGACGGCTTGCATGCCTGGCTGTTGTCGCCGCAGACCGAAAACGTGCTGCGCGAGGCACTGCGCCAGACCCAGACCGGGGTGTTCTTCGCCCTCGATAACGACAGCAGCGCTTCGCTGATCAACCTGCTTAACCAAGCGTTTGCCGTGCGGCCCAAAAGCAAGCGCGTGATGTTGGTCGCCCAGGATCTGCGCAGCCCCTTGCGGACCTTGCTGCTGGAAGAGTTCAGCCATGTGCCGGTGCTGTCGTTTGCTGAGCTGGGAAGTGCCTCGAAGGTCAAGGTGCTGGGGCGCTTTGACCTGGGCCAGGACGAACTGATGCGAGGAGCGGCAGCATGAGTGCAACGTACATACCCACGCCAGGGAGGGCTTGCTGATGTTTGAACTGCGCGTGTTGGAGGGGTTGAACCAGGGCGCTGCGTTGCCGTTGTTTGGCGAGCAGTGGAGCCTGGGTTGTCACACGGACGCCGACCTGCTGCTGACCGACGCCGGCGTGGTCGAGCATCATGCGCGGCTGCGGTTGATCGACGGGTTCTGGTCGGTGCAGGCGGAAGCCGGGCTGTTGCAAAGCAGCACCGGGCAGGCGCTGGCACAGATCGCCGACCTGGCGCTCAATACGCCTTTTTCGCTGGGCAGCATTCGCCTGTGCGTCGCCTTGGCCGACCAGCCTTGGCCCCGGGCGGCGGTCGCGCAGGTCACGCCAGCCGCCGAGCCGCGCCAGGAGGCGCCGCCCGCGCTGGTGCTGTCGTCCATCCCGCCGTTTCAGCAGAAGCGCCTGATCAGCTTGGTGCTGGTGTGTGCGGTGATTATCGTGGCGGTCGGCATGGCGTCCACCGGCGAGCATGAGGCCCAGGCGTCGTTGATGCCCGTCGAGCCGCAAAAGCCCAACCTCGGTTCGCCGCTCGAGGTGCGTCAGCAGTTGCTCAAGATGCTCGGCGAGCGCGAGCTGGACCATCGCGTCGGCTTGCAGGTGATCAATGGGCAGATCGCCCTCAATGGCGATGTGTCCCAGGAAGAGGTCGAACTCGTGGCGCGCATGCTCAGCCGCTTTGCTGAACAGTTCGATACCGCCGTGCCGGTGATCAGTCGTGTGCGGGTACGTGACAACATCCTGCCGTTCAAGATCTTGCAGATCGTCGGCGGGCCGAGCGGTCATGTGGTGTTGGAACACGGCGACCGTTTGTTCGTCGGCGATGAGGTGGATGGCCTGCGGCTGGTGCTGATCGACAACAGCAAGGTGGTGTTCGACGGCACGCAACGCTATGAGGTGCGCTGGTGAGCGGCACGGTGCAGGAGCGTCTCGACGCGTGGCAATTGATTCAGTCCCAGGGCCTGGCCCGTTTCGCGCCGGTGTCGATGCGCGGGCGTATCCAGCGTGTCAACGGCATGCTGTTGCAGTGCCGGCTGCCCCAGGCGCGTATCGGTGATCTGTGCCAGGTCGAAAAAAGCCTGGCGATTACATGCTGGCCGAAATCATCGGGTTCGATCAGCAGGATGCGGTGCTCAGTGCCCTGGGCAATCTGGAGGGGGTGCGCGTCGGCGCCGCGGTGGAGCGCCTGGGGGTGCCGCACCGGGTGCGGGTCAGCGACGAGCTGTTGGGCCAGGTGCTGGATGGTTTTGGTCGGCCGATTGCCGGCGAGGGCCCCAGTGCGTTCGTCGAGGCGGATACGCCCGACGCGACCACGGTGTTGTGCGAGGCGCCATTGCCCACGGAGCGCCCGCGCATCAGTCGCGCGTTGGCCACTGGCGTGCGCTCGATCGATGGCTTGCTGACGTTGGGCGAGGGCCAGCGTGTCGGGCTGTTCGCCGGCGCCGGTTGTGGCAAAACCACGTTGTTGGCCGAGATCGCCCGTAACGTGGAGTGCGATGTGATTGTGTTCGGCCTGATCGGTGAACGGGGCCGCGAATTGCGCGAGTTCCTCGATCACGAACTGGATGACCAGTTGCGTGCCAAGGCCGTGCTGGTGTGCGCCACGTCCGACCGCTCCAGCATGGAGCGCGCGCGTGCCGCGTTCACGGCGACGGCGCTGGCCGAAGGTTTCCGGCGCAAGGGCAAGCGGGTGTTGTTGCTGATCGACTCGTTGACCCGTTTCGCCAGGGCCCAGCGTGAAATCGGCCTGGCCGCCGGCGAACCGTTGGGCCGCGGTGGTTTGCCGCCGTCGGTGTACAGCTTGTTGCCGCGCTTGGTGGAGCGCGCCGGGTTGACGCGCGAAGGCGTGATCACCGCGATCTACACCGTGCTGATCGAGCAGGACTCGATGAGCGATCCGGTGGCCGATGAAGTTCGCTCGCTGCTCGACGGCCATATCGTGCTGTCTCGCAAGCTGGCCGAGCGGGGCCACTACCCGGCCGTGGATGTGCTGGCCAGCCTTTCGCGAATTTTGAGCAACGTTGCCGAGCCTGGGCACATCCAGTCGGGCACGGCGTTGCGCCGCCTGTTGTCGGCTTACCAGCAGATCGAGTTGATGCTCAAGTTGGGCGAGTACCAGCCCGGCAACGATGCGCTGACCGATCTGGCCGTGGACAGCCGCCAGGCGGTGGATGACTTCCTGCGCCAGGACCTGCGTGAACCCTCGCCCATCGCCTCGACCCTGGATCACCTGATGGAGCTGACTGCCTATGTCCCTTTCTGAAGTATTGCCGAGTGACATCGACACCTTGCGGCGCTTGCGTCGATACCGCGCAGACCGCGCCGAGCGGGCGCTGCGCGAGGCCAAGCGGGCGCATCAAACGCTGGTGGTGCATATCCAGCAGGCCCAGGAGACGCTGGAGCAAACGCGCCAGGAAGAGGCCCGGCAATGCGCGCAACTGTTGAATGAACACCAGGGCCAGGTGGTGACCTTCAAGGCGCTGAAAACCTGGAGCGCCAAGGAGCAGCACTTGTCGGCCGGCACCCGCCGCGAAGAAAGCCAGTTGAAGACCCTGCAAGGGCAACGCGAAGAGCAGGCGGTGCAGGTCGGCAGTGCGCAAAAGCACGTGACCTTGTGTCTGCGTCAGGTGGAAAAAATCCAAGAACTCTCCCATTTACTCGCGCAGGAACCGCTATGAACCACGTTTCAGTCAACCCGTCTGAGCGCCAGTACCCGCTTGAGTTCTGGGGCGACCGTGTGCCGGCAATCGACGCGCTGGCGCCTTGGGAGCAACGGCTGTTTGCCCAGTTGTTGAATGACGACAGCGACGACGCGAGCCAATGGCAGTTCCTCGCCGGAATCAAGGCTTCGGGGGAAACCGCCAGGGTCGATGCGTTGAGCGAGCAATTGGTTTCGCGGATGGACGGCGTGTCGCAGTGGCCGCTGACGGCGGTCTTGTATTTGCCGCACCTGGGGCGGATCGACAGCAGCATCGGCCGAGAGCAGGGCGCCTGGAGGGTCGAGTTGCGCGCCGAGCGAGAGGGCACGACGCGCTGGCTCAGCGGGGTACGGCAACAGTTCGAGCAAAGGCTCGCCGCGAGCCTGGCACGGCCGGTCAGCGTGCATTTGGCACATACGGCGCTGGCATGATGATGCCCTCCCTGGCGTTACCCACGGTCAAGGGCGATGTGGCGGCGGCCCGGCGACGGTTGGGGCGCGGATTGCGCATGTCGTACCAGGTTGGCGAGCTGCGCGGAGAGTTGCGGCTGGAACCCGGGGCGGCCCCCATGGGCGTCCAGCCGCTCTGTTTCGAAACAGCCTGCGGCGTATTGGGGTTCAGTGAGCCGGGGCCGCAATTCAGCTTGCTGGGCGAATGCCCGGTGACGTTGGCGCAGGCGGGCAACGATCCGGACTCCTGGTTCTGGGCCTTGTTTCAACATCATTTGAGTGCCCAGGTGCGGGCGCTGTTGGGGCATCTGCGGCTATTGCCCTCTGCCCGGCCGTTGAACTTCGGTTGCCGGTTGTGCGTGACGCTCGGCGCTTCCCACGTGGTGGGCTATCTGTGGCTGTCGACCGAGAGCTTTCTGGCGTTGTGCGAGGCCGGGCCGTGGCGCCGCATGGCCAGCCCGATGCCGACGCGTTTTCAGTTGGCGCTGCCCGTGACGATCGGGCGCCTGCGCGTGCCCCTCAGCCAATTGCGCGGCCTGCGCGCCGGCGATGTGCTGATGTTCGAGCAGGTGTATTTCCAAGCCCATGGCAACGGCCATGTGCAGGTCGGCAGGCAGCGCCTGTGCGTGTTTATTGATGATGAATCCGGGCCTGTCTGCCTGACCCTTACTTCGATCGAGGAAGCGCCTTTGGAAGAGGATTTCGCAACACCGCCCTATGCAGGGCATGAAGACGACACGCCGGTGGTGGATGTCTTCGGGCATGAACCGTTCGACGAACTGAGCATGGCGCTCAATGTGCGATGCGGCACGCTCAACCTGACCCTCGGCGAGCTGCGCAACCTGGCGCCCGGCGCGGTGCTGGGCATTTCCGGGTATGCGCCGGGCATGGCCGGGTTGTATTACGGCGACCGCCCGCTGGGCGTGGGGCAATTGGTGGAGGTGGACGGTCGCCTGGGGTTGCAGATGTCTCGTGTGATTTTTTCCCGATGAGTTTTCAAGGCGTAGACCCGATTGTCCTGGCCGTGTTCGTGGGGGCCTTGTCGTTGATGCCCATGCTGTTGATCGTCTGCACCGCGTTCTTGAAGATCGTGATTGTGCTGATGATCACCCGCAACGCGATCGGTGTGCAGCAGGTGCCGCCCAGCATGGCCATCAACGGCATCGCATTGGCGGCGACGCTGTTCATCATGGCGCCGGTGGGCTATGAGATCGCGGAGGTCGTCAAGGTATCGCCCCTGGACTTGAGCAACGTGAGCACGCTGCAACAGACCGGGCTTGAGGCGGTGCAGCCGTTGCGGACGTTCATGGTGCGCAACAGTGACCCGGACATCCTCACCCACCTGCTGGAAAACACCGCGCGCATGTGGCCGCCGGCCATGGCGCAGGAGGTCCAGCGCGAAGATCTGATCCTGCTGATCCCGGCGTATGTGTTGTCGCAGTTGCAGGCGGGGTTCGAGATCGGCTTCTTGATCTACATCCCCTTTATCGTGATCGACCTGATTGTCTCCAACCTGCTGCTGGCGCTGGGGATGCAAATGGTCTCGCCCATGACCATTTCCCTGCCGCTCAAATTACTGCTGTTTGTGATGGTGTCCGGCTGGTCGCGGCTGCTGGACAGCCTGTTCCTTTCCTATCTCTGAGCTGCCTATGGAACCGATCGTACTGTTCAAACAGGGCATGCTGCTGGTGGTGGTGCTGACGGCGCCGCCGCTGATTGTCGCGGTGATCGTGGGCGTCCTGACGTCACTGATCCAGGCGCTGATGCAGATACAAGACCAGACGCTGCCTTTTGGCGTCAAGCTGGTCGCCGTTGGCGTCACGTTGGTGGTGACCGGGCGTTGGATTGGCCTGGAGTTGGTCCAGTTGATCAACCTGACGTTCGACATGATCGCCCGTTCGGCCTTGAATTGAGGCGTGCCCATGCTGCTCTATCTTGATTTACTGCCAAGCCTGCTGATTGGCATGGCACGCATCTACCCCTGCGCTTTTCTGGTCGCGGCGTTCTGTTTCCAGCACATTCGCGGCATGCCCAGGCACGCCGTGGTGATGGTCATGGCGTTGATGCCCGCGCCGGGTATTCATGCGGCGCTGATGGGGCAGGAACTCTCCGCGATGATGTTGGGCGCGCTGGTGCTCAAAGAGGCGATCCTGGGCGTTTTGCTGGGGGTGTTGCTGTCGATGCCGTTCTGGATGTTCGAGTCGGTCGGGGCGCTGCTGGACAACCAGCGCGGGGCTTTGGCCGGCGGCCAGCTCAACCCGTCGCTGGGCCCCGACGCCACGCCGATCGGGCATTTGTTCAAGCAACTGGCGATTTTTTTATTGATGGCCAGCCTGGGCCTTGGCGCGCTGACCCAGGTGATCTGGGACAGCTACCTGATCTGGCCGCCGACCGTGTGGTTTCCGTTGCCGGCGGCCAATGGTCTCAGTGTGTTTGTCGAGTTGGTCGGCGACACCTTCACTCACATGATGCTGTACGCCGCGCCCTTTATCGCCGTACTGCTGTTGCTCGAGTTCGGCGTGGCACTGTTGGGGATCTACAGCCCGCAACTGCAGGTGAGTACGCTGGCCCCGCCGATCAAATGCCTGGCCGGCATCGGTATTCTGCTGCTGTATTTCGCCCTGCTGCAGGACTTGATCGTCGGGCGCATGGCGCTGCTGAGTGACCTCAAGCATTCCCTGGGCCTGCTGTTCAAGGGGCCTTTTACATGAGTGACTCAGGGGAAAAGAAACACCCCGCCAGTGCCAAGAAACTGCGTGACCAGCGCAAGAAAGGCCAAGTCGCGCAGAGCCAGGACGTGGGTAAGTTGTTGGTACTGACGGCCTTGAGCGAGATCGCCTTGTTCACGGCCGACACCAGCATGCAGCGCTTCCAGCAGATGATCGCACTGCCGCTGGCGCGCATAGGGCAACCCTTTGCGCGCGCCCTGGAAGAAGTGCTGACGGAGGCGCTGGTGTTGTTTTTCTCCTTCGGCCTGCTGATGGTCGGGGTCGCGATCGGGGTGAAACTGATTAGCAGTTGGATGCAGTTCGGCTTGCTGTTCGCCCCCGAATCCCTGAAGTTGGACTTCAACCGGCTGAACCCGCTCACCCAGCTCAAGCAGATGTTCTCCGCCCAATCCCTCATGAACTTGTTGATGGGCATCGGCAAGTCATTGCTCCTGGGCTTGATACTGTACGTGGTGATTGGCCCGTCGCTGGGGGCCCTGATCAACCTTGCCAACAGCGATCTGCAAACCTACATCCTCGCGCTGATCACACTCTTTCGGCACTTGTTGCATGCGTGTCTGGGGGTGCTGCTGGTGCTGGCGCTTATTGACCTGACGTTGCAGAAGTACTTTTTTGCCAAGCGCATGCGTATGACTCAGGTCGAGGTGGTCAAAGAGTACAAAGACATGGAGGGCGATCCCCACGTCAAGGGCCAGCGGCGCTCGTTGGCTTATCAGTTGGCCCAGGAAGAACCCAAGGTCAAGCTGCCCAAGCTGGAGGAGTCGGACATGCTGGTGGTCAACCCGACGCACTTTGCCGTCGCGTTGTATTACCGCCCCGGCCAAACGCCGCTGCCAAAATTGGTGGCCAAGGGCACGGACGCGAATGCGCGTAAGCTGATTGATCGAGCCAAGGCGGCGGATGTCCCGGTGATTCAATGCGTATGGTTGGCGCGCACGCTGTACGAGGCAAAACTGGGGGCGGGCATTCCGCGCGAGACCTTGCACGCGGTGGCGTTGATCTACCGTACCTTGCGCGACCTCGACGATGAGGCCAAGCGTGAAACCCTCGAGTTGCCGGAGCTGGAGCAGCGCTGATCAGCGGTTGGCGAAACCATCCAAGGCGTCGAGGTCGGCCAGCGACAGCATTCGGCTGAGGACTTGATCCACGGCCTGAAGCTCGGCGGGCAGGGCGTGCCAGATCACCAGTGCGCCCTGGGCATCGAGGTAGATATAGCAGCCATCAAATACCACTGCCTGATCGAAGCGGCGTTCCAGCACGCGTTGCAGTTGCCCGGCTTGCAAGGCCGCCTGGCTGATGTGCAATGCCAACCCCGGGCGGGCGTTGGCGTGCCGTGTGTGCAGGGCGATGCCCAGGCACAACGGCAGGTGAGCGGCATCGCCGCTCACCAGGCTATCGAAGAATGCCTGCCGATGCCGCTCATCGTCCGGCACCCTCCCGGCGTTCATCGTTCCAGCGACACCGTTTGATAGTCCGAACGCTCCCCGGCCGGGCCGGGTTCGACGCGCATGTGCGGCGGCCACCAGATCACCAGCTTATCGCTGGTCGATTGTGGGCGTGAGCAGGAGTCTCCTTTGCAGGTCGGGGTGCAACCGCTGATGAACAACGCGGCAATCATCAGAGTGGCGCACAACAGTCTTGGCTTCATGGCGTGGTCTTCCGGGTTGGCGTGAGCAGGGACGGGCGCGGCACACTCAGGTGTTCATCCTTCACCACCGGGCGCATGGCGATGAACACTTCGGCTTCTTCGCCCGGCTTGAGCCAGGCGCGTGGCCAGACGGTGACCGCCAGGGTCTCGGAGTTGCTGCATTCTTTTTCATCGATGCGGACATTGCGCTTGTACTGATTGCGCAGCACCACCACTGCCACGTTGAACTGCGGGCCGGCATACCACTGGCTGCGCTCGGTATTGAGCGCCAACAGCTCGCGAGGGGTACACAACGTATTCAACGCCAGCGGCATCGGTGCGGCCTTGAAGGCTTTGGGCACTTGCCCGCTGACCAGATGCGCCAGGATGCTGGTGATGTCGCTGCGGTTGATCACCGGCTGATGTGGGGCCAAGCGCCGTGCCAGGGGTTTGAGGGCGGCCTGCAACTCGCTCTGGTCGGCCTGCGGCAAGTAACGTGATGGGTCGGACTGATCGCCGATCACGCGCGGGGTGAGAATGAACAAACGTTCGCGCCGGTTGTTCTGGCGTTCCGTCGAAGAGAACAGCGCTTTGCCCAGCAACGGAATGTCCCCCAGCAAGGGGATCTTGTTTTGCTTGTCCGCGCTGTTCGTTACATGGAAACCGCCCACCACCAGGGAGCGTTTTTCCGCCATGACGGCCTGGGTGCTGACCTTGCCTCGACGCACATCGGGGCCGATGCGTTCGGGGTTGGACTCGTCGAAGTTACCGTCTTCGATGTCCACCGCCAGGTGGATCTGATGGCCACCGCGGCTGGTGATGACGCGAGGCACGACCTGGAAACTGGTGCCGACGGTGATCGGCAGGATGGTCGCGTTCTCGTTGCCGGCCGTCAGGTACTGGGTGCGGTTGAAGTCGATCACCGCCGGTTGGTTTTCCAGGGTGAGCACCGATGGGTTGGAGACCATGGTTGCCAGCCCGCGCGCTTCCAGGGCGCGCACGTCGGCGTAAAAGCGGTCGCGGTTTTCGATCGACAATTGTGATGAGGTGCCGGGCGCCATGTTGACCGCGCCGCGGAAGCGACTGTTTTGAAAGCCCCAGTTGACGCCGAACTCACGTAATTGGGTGCGTTCGATGTCGAGGATGATGGCGTCGATTTCCACCAGTTTGCGCGCCACGTCGAGCTGACTGATCAGCTCGCGGTACATCCCCTGACGCTCCGGCAGGTCATAGATCAGAATCGCGTTGTTGCGCACATCGGCCTCGACGCGGATTCGGCTGGGGTTGACCGGCGCCCGCGACGTCAGCGCTATGCCGGCGTCCACCGGCCCGGTTGGCGCGGGTGTGCCGAGCATCTGCCCCAGCAGCGGGTTGCTCAGGCGCGGGAATGCTGGCGTCAGGGGCGCGGGCTGGGACTGCGCGGGGGAGCGCTGAGTCATGCCGGCGAGCATCGCGGGATTGCGTGGGTCGAGCAGCCCGCGCAGCATGGTAGCCACGCCGGGGATGGTGATTCTTTCGTTGCGGTATTCCATTTGGCGGTCCGCGGCGTTGGCGAACTTGAGCGGATAGCTCAACACGCTCTGCTTTTCGTCCGGTGAACGGCGCTGGCTGCTGAACTGCTTGATCTGTTCGATATAGCGCCGGGGGCCGGAGACCAGGACGACACCGTCCTCCGGCAATTCGCCCCAGCCGAAACGACTGTCGAGCAGGCCGATATCGGTCAGCGCCTGCTTGAGGTCGGCAATGGTTTCGGACGACACCTCCAGGCGTGCGGACTCTTGCTGATCGAGGGTGCTGATGTGCAGGGTGTTGTTGTAGAGATACCACTGGAAGCGGTGTTCAACACCCAGCCTGTCGAGCAGCGACTGCGGGGTATTGGCGCGTATCTTGCCGTTGACGTTGCCCTCCAGCAGGCCCTCGATCTGGAGTTGGGTGCCAAATGTCTGGGCAAAATCTTCCAGGACTTCACGTAACGGCTTGTGCTGGGCTTCATAGGCGTATGCCGTGTTCTTCCATTCGGCGGGGATGGCGGCGAGGGCGCCTGGCGCCGGGGCCAGCAAGCAGGTCAGGGCGATCAGGCACCGCCAATCGGCGCGTCCGGATGAAGTTTCGGGCGGGTCAATGCGCAAGCTGTCGCGCTTGTGGATCTTGTTATGCATAGAAGCTTCTCTGATTAGTACAGCAACGAACGTAGGGAGGTGGGGTTGCGTCGAGGCGCCGGTCTGTGGAGGCGCGCGACGGTGGCGCGCCAGGTATCGCGTTGGTTGAGCAGGGACTCGAGGCAGAGCTGCAGCTGCTGTTCGTCGTGCTTGTCATGCAGGCAATGCATCAGCCAGAGCGCGCCACTGGCCGGCGCCTGGGCGAGAGCGCCAGGAAAGTGTTCCAGGCTGACCTCGCCCAGTCGCAGCCAGCTCAGCAGCAATGATTTGTCCGGGCGAAGTGGCGTCAACTGGACACTGAGCAACAGGCTGTTCGAACAATGACGCAGGATAATTTCGTCATTGTTTTCGAATAACCTCAATTCTCCGGAGCCGCGTTTCAAACACTCGGCCAGCAGCGCGTTCAAGTTACTGACCGCTGTCCAGGCCTGACTTCAGGAGCATATGTTTGACGCGGGCATGCTCATTGAAGACGTATTCGGAAGTTCGATGCTTGGCGACAAGATCGAAAAAAAAGGCGAGGTCTTCTTCAGACCCGGAATTGGTTTCTGCGGCGAGGTTGAGGTCACGTTTAACCTCCCTTGCGTCGTTTAAAAGCCGATTGCTGTAACCGTCGTAATAGTTCATGGATTCACTCCGTTGGGATGTTCTCCTTTTTGGTTTGTATTTCGAATTGGTTCCATGTGCGGCAATTTTTATTTCATGAAGTGTGTTTAAAACCCGTTGTCTGAAGGGCTGTCATCGGGCTTCATGAAAATATTGATCAAGGACGTCCAGTCAATCCGGAAGTCCCCTTCTTCGGTGGTCAATATGAGCGATTGCAGTTTGATCGTATCGTCGGCGCGCAGTGTCCAGTGCGTGCTGCCGCGGTTGGTCAGGCATGCCCGCACCGCCTCCAATTCGAGCGGGTGGCAAACCAGTGTTGCCTTCACCGCTGGCACATGGCTCGCCAGTAATTGCTTGATCAGGGCGGCCATGCGTTGGGGGGCGGGGGTGTCTTCTAGCAGCAGGTGAATAGCCTGGTTGGCGATCGAGGTGGCGTATTGTTCAAGGCTGTCGCACAGGGCCTGACGCTCGATTTCCCAGCGTTTGAGTTGTGCATTGGCACGTTGCCATACTTCAACGCTGACTTTTTCCAGCAGCGCTTCACGTTGGGCGTGTGCCGTCTTCAGCAACTGCCTGGCCTCGGCTTTTGCCTGGTCCACCACATTGCTGGCCTGGGTATAGCTCGCCAGTGTTTCGCAAGAGATCAGGCTCCCCGGCAAGGGCGGCGCGCCCCCGGGCGAGCTGATTTTATATCGGCATAACATCGTTAATCTCCGAGCCCCTCTGAGGCGGCAGCGCTACTGTTCCTGTTCATCGCGCCAATGCGCCACGCCACCGCATGCCAAAGGGTATCGAGGCGGCTATGGGAGTCGCCGAGCGACAGGGCTTTTTCGTCCAGATCCAAAATGCGCCGGCGCGCAAAGCGCAACCGGATGCGCTGCCAGGTGGCCGGTGTGACCCAGGCGCGGAGCAATTGCAGCGGGTCATTATCGGGTTGCACCATATCCAGGGGCAGGGCCTTGGCCAGCCTGTTGCACCACTGTCGATGGTTGTCATCGAGTGCGGTGGCATAGGCGGGACGGCAGATGCCGTCAATCAGGGCGAGCCCCAGGTCGAGTTGATCCGTGGGGGCGAGTGCCAGTTGCAGGAGTGCGGGGTCGGGCATTGGCGGCAGGCAAGGGGCAACGCCATAAGGCGTGCCCGTGACGACCTGCCGGCTGCGGTGCAGCTCATTCAGCGCGGCGTGTTGAACGGGGGCTTTCCAGTCTTCGTGGGCACACAACCAGGGCGCGGACCACCATTGGGCCCATGAGAGATTACTCATTGCGGGCCTGGACAGGCGCATCCGGGGATGGGCCGTCTGACAGCGCGTCTGCGGCTCTTTGTGTGCGTTTATGCCAGAACATGCCCGCCGCGATCATCAGCGCCAGGGCGATCAGCCCGAATGTCACACTGGCCCGCCAAAAACCGATGTCATCTCCCGGAACCAGGAACGGCCCGAAGTAAGCCAACCGTTGCTGCTCTAAGTAAGCGGTTGCCGGCACGAAGACGACCGTCAGTTTTTGCGGGTTTTCCACCGCGGCGGTCATCCCCGGAATACTGCTTGCAACCATCCTGCGCACCCGGGCCCTGATATTGTCGGGGTCGAGTCGCGGGTCATGCTTGATGAACACCGAGGCGGAGGCGGGTTGTACCGGTTCTCCCGGAGCGACGCGCTCGGGCAGCACCACGTGTACGCGAGCCACGATGACGCCATCGATGTTCGACAGCGTGGTCTCCAGCTCCTGGGACAGGGCATAGATGTAGCGTGCTCGTTCTTCAAGCGGGGTGGAAATAACCCCCTCTTTGCGAAAGGTGTCGCCCAGCGTCGCGCGCGCGACCCGCGGGAGGCCGGCGGCCTCCAGCGTTCGCACAGCGCGGCCGATATCAGTTGAGTTGACCACCACCACAACGCCATCTTTCGCGGGAACCTTGGTGGCGCGGATATGTTTGTCCGCCAGTTCCGCAACGACCTCATTGGCCTCTTGTTCGGTTAACTGACGATGAAGTTCGACACGGTCACTGCAGGCATTGAGCAAGAATGAGAGCGACAGGATTACTAGGATAAGCCGCGGGCGAGTCATGTTGGCCTACTGGAGGTTGCTGATTTTATCGATGCACTGCGCGGTTTTACCGACGCTCTTCGACAACATGTGCGTCAGCAGGAGTGCGTCGGAAAGTTGCCCCGGATATTTTCGCGCCTCTTCCAGTTTGTTCTTGCTGCTTAATGCACGCAGGCTTTTGGTCATACGCTCAGTCATGGAATTGAGCTTGCCTGCGGCTTCGGAAAGCATATTCGGTGGCAGCGCATGATCGACCGCGGTATTCGCAATTGGGGAAGGCATGAGCGTTGAGTTGAAAAAGCTGACATCGGTGGCCGAGTGGGAGGCCTCCTGTATGCCTGAGGTGCCAGGGAGTTGATTGATTTCAGTCGTGCGGATGCTGCCTATCATCATGTTGCCCTGTCAGATAAGGGTTAGAAGATGAGCGTGTATATGACAACGCTCGTGGCGATGTGGCCTTCCCGGCATCGACTGTCGAGAAGGCCAGCAAGCGTTCAGCTATTACAGGCGGAGCATGTCAGCGGCTGCTTTAATACCGTTGGTATTAGCGTTCTCTGCTGCTTTATATGCGTTTTTTACACCATCTTTGCGCTTCTTGGATTCTACAGCCTCCATCCCAGCATCTGCTTCATCAGCAGACATATTGTTGGCGTCACCGCCACCATAGGAGGCGCCAGAATACGAGCCAATCGAACCGATAGTCATGTTGTTTTCTCCGTGCTTAACGTTAGTTTCACTGGAGTCAGCGATACATCAAAAGACGCTGTTGCACACCTGTATCGCTGTTCCATGACTTATGTGGCTAAACGGATTCATGCGTTCCATATGTTGCGGGAAGGTATGTTTCAAAAGATGTTATTGCGTTAACAGGGGGCGGCACCCTGTTTCAGTTAAGTGATATTCCCAAATGCTTTATTCGGTGGTACAGCGTTCGCTTGGCGACGCCTAAAGCGATTGCCACACTGTCCACACAGTGGTCGTGTTGACGAAGCGATTCTTCAATCAGCGATTTCTCCATCTGTTGCAATCGTGTCTTCAGGTTCAATTCAAGTTCATGTCGGTTGATCACCGCGGTGGATAACGGCGGCAGGCCCAACACGAAGCGCTTGGCCGTCGAGCGCAGTTCGCGCACGTTACCCTTCCACGGGTGGCACAGCAGTTGTTGCAATAACTGCTTGCTGGGGGGCGATGGCGCGGCGAGCCGGAAGTGATCGGCCTCTTGCTCAATCATGTCCAGGAACAAGGGAATGATCCGCTCTCGCCGATCCCGTAAGGCTGGTAGGTGGATATTGACCACATTCAGACGGAAGTAGAGGTCGCGTCGGAAAGTGCCTTGCTCGACCATTTCGTGCAAGGCGTGCTGGGCCGAGGCGATCACACGCATGTCTACCGGGATAAATCGTGTAGACCCCAGGCGTTCGACCCCGCGCGATTCCAGTACACGTAACAGCTTGGCTTGCAGCGACAGCGGCATGCTGTCGATTTCGTCGAGGTATAGGGTGCCCAGATGGGCGGCTTCGACAAACCCCGCGCGAGATTGCATGGCGCCCGTGTAGGCGCCGCTGTTGACACCGAACAGTTGGCTTTCGGCCAGGGTTTCCGGGATGGCGGCACAGTTAACTGCAACGAAGTTTCCTTTGCGACGAGACAGCTGATGGATGCGTTGCGCCAACGTATCTTTACCTGTGCCGGTTTCTCCCAAGAGGAGAATATCGATATCGAGAACGGCCGTATTGTTCACGGTCGTTTCGATGGCCGGGCAATCGCTAAAGGTCATGTCCGTTATAAGAACGTTTTCGCAGAGCGTCGACATCGTGTTGTGCTCCGATACTGTTGCCACGTCAGGAGGGCAATTAACCTATGGGTCGACGTGCAGTTAAACAGGAAAGCTTAGTGTTGTCATGATGCGCTGCCGGCGTTAAAAGTGGTACCGGGTATAGGGAGGGCAAGTGCTCTGAAGTTGCAAGCGCTAGTTGAGATGGTTATCCGTGGTCGGCGTAAGATTATTCTTAGAGTGGTGAAGAATAGTTGGGAAGTTTTAATGCTTCGCAGATATGTTGCGGTGTGTGTTCTAAAGTCCTCTTATTTATAATGTATGGCAATGTTTCGCTCTCATGAGTCTTTCACCCACAAAAAAGCCGATGCAGGGCATCGGCTTCTTTATATCGCGACGTCTGCCGCGATCAATGTTTACACGTTGAAACGGAAGTGCATCACATCGCCGTCCTTGACGATATATTCCTTACCTTCCAGGCGCCATTTACCGGCTTCCTTGGCACCGGCTTCACCCTTGTACTGGATGAAGTCGTTGTAGGCGATCACTTCGGCGCGGATAAAGCCTTTTTCGAAGTCGGTGTGGATCACGCCGGCGGCCTGTGGCGCGGTGGCGCCGACCTTGACGGTCCAGGCGCGGACTTCTTCGACACCGGCGGTGAAGTAGGTCTGCAGGTTGAGCATTTCGTAACCGGCGCGGATCACGCGATTCAGGCCGGGCTCTTCCAGGCCCAGGGCCTCGAGGAACATGTCTTTTTCTTCGCCGTCATCGAGCTCGGCGATTTCCGCTTCGATCTTGTTGCACACCGGAACCACGATCGCGCCTTCTTCGTCGGCGATGGCCTTGACCACGTCGAGCAGCGGGTTGTTCTCGAAGCCGTCTTCGGCGACGTTGGCGATGTACATCACCGGCTTGGTGGTCAGCAGGTGGAAGCCCTTGACCGCGGCCTTCTCGTCAGCACCCATGGTCTTCATCAGGCTGCGTGCCGGCTTGCCCAGGGTGAAGTGGGCGATCAGTTGCTCCAGCAGGCCTTTCTGGACCACGGCGTCCTTGTCGCCACCCTTGGCGTTACGCGCGACTTTCTGCAGTTGCTTCTCGCAACTGTCGAGGTCGGCGAAGATCAGTTCCAGGTCGATGATCTCGATGTCGCGTTTCGGGTCGACGCTGTTGGAGACGTGAATCACGTTCTCGTCTTCAAAGCAGCGGACCACATGGGCGATGGCATCGGTTTCGCGGATGTTGGCCAGGAACTTGTTGCCCAGGCCTTCACCTTTCGACGCACCGGCCACCAGGCCGGCGATGTCGACGAATTCCATGGTGGTCGGCAGGATGCGCTTGGGGTTGACGATCACCGCCAGGGCGTCCAGGCGCGGGTCCGGCATCGGCACGATACCGCTGTTGGGTTCGATGGTGCAGAAGGGGAAGTTCTCCGCCGCAATACCGGACTTGGTCAGCGCGTTGAACAGGGTGGATTTGCCGACGTTGGGCAGGCCGACGATGCCGCAATTGAATCCCATGGTGTTTCCCCTCGGAAAAGAGTCAGGCCTTCTGGCTGTGCAGGTTTTTCATCGCGCGGTTCCATTCCCCGGCGAGGATATCCGGCAGCACGCCGAGGGCAAAGTCGATGCAGGCATCGAGTTTTTCCTGTTCGGCGCGTGGCGCACGACCCAGGACGAAATTTGAAACCATACTGGCAACGCCTGGGTGGCCAATGCCGAGCCGCAGACGGTAAAAGGTATTCTGATTGCCCAGCTGCGCGATGATGTCGCGCAGGCCATTGTGCCCGCCATGCCCGCCGCCTTGCTTGAGCTTGGCAACGCCGGGAGGCAGGTCCAGTTCGTCATGGGCCACCAGGATTTCTTCGGGTTTGATCCGGAAGAACCCCGCAAGCGCCGCGACAGCCTGGCCGCTGCGGTTCATGTAGGTGGTGGGAATCAACAGACGAACATCCTGACCCTGATGCGAAAAGCGTCCGGTCAGGCCGAAATACTTGCGATCGGCCACCAGGTTTACACCTTGGGCGTGGGCGATGCGCTCAACAAAAAGGGCCCCCGCGTTATGCCGGGTCTGTTCGTATTCTGCGCCTGGATTTCCCAGGCCAACGATCAGTTTAATGGCAGTCACGACAGGGGCCCTTCCTTTGGAGTTGTGGATAACAATGCCGACCTGAGTGCGGCGAAAGTGGACGACAAGGGATCATTTACTCAAGAGTAAACGTCGCGTTATCGCCCGCTTTCTCGCTACGTTTCGGTCCGCGATGTTTCCTCAAGCTCCGGCAATACAGAGTGAATTACTCTGCAGCGCCTTCTTCAGCTTCTGGAGCAACGCGTGGAGCGTGAACGTTGGCAACCGCTTTGTCATCACCGTGAACCAGTGCGACAAACTCAACGCCTTTAGGGGCTTTGAGGTCGGACAGGTGCAGGATTTCGCCGATTTCCAGAGCCGACAGGTCGACTTCGATGAACTCAGGCAGGTCTTTCGGCAGGCAGGTCACTTCGATCTCGGCAACAACGTGCGAAACTTCGCCGCCTTTTTTGATCGGAGCTTCTTCACCAACAAAGTGTACCGGCACGACGGCGGTCAGTTTCTGGCCGGCAACGACGCGAACGAAGTCAGCGTGCAGCACGTGGCCTTTAGCTGGGTGACGTTGCAGGGCCTTGATGATGACGTTCTGCTTGGTGCCGCCGACGTTCAGCGAAATGATGTGGCTGTAGGCCGCATCGTTTTCCAGCAGTTTGGCAACTTCTTTGGCCAGCATGCTGATGGATTCAGGGGCTTTGTCGCCACCGTAAACTACAGCTGGAACCAGGCTTGCGAGACGACGCAGGCGGCGGCTCGCACCTTTCCCCAGGTCGGAACGCACTTCAGCATTCAGAATAAATTCGTTCATGTTGTATCTCCAAAATAACCACATTCGCCCCAGCGTTTGCGACCAGCGCTAAAGGCGATATGGGCAAAAAAGCCCCGCCCCGACAATATGCCGGGGCGGGGCGCTTTTCGTCAGTGAGGTGATCCGAAGGTTTGACCCTTAACGGAACATCGCGCTGATCGATTCTTCGTTGCTGATGCGGCGAACCGCTTCGGCAACTACCGGTGCGATATCCAGTTGGCGGATACGCGGACAGGCTTGAGCTGCAGCGGACAACGGGATGGTGTTGGTCACCACCAGTTCGTCCAGCATTGAGTTCTCGATGTTCTCGATCGCTCGGCCCGACAGCACAGGGTGTGTGCAGTAGGCGAAGACTTTTGCCGCACCGTGCTCTTTCAAGGCTTTCGCCGCGTGGCACAGGGTGCCGGCGGTGTCGACCATGTCATCAACCAGAATACAGGTACGCCCTTCGACATCACCGATGATATGCATCACTTCAGAGTGATTGGCTTTCTCGCGGCGTTTGTCGATGATCCCGAGATCAACGCCCAGGGATTTGGCGACAGCCCGTGCACGCACGACGCCACCAATGTCCGGGGACACGATCATCAGGTTTTCAAAGCGCTGGTCTTCGATGTCATCCACCAATACGGGGGAGCCGTAGATGTTATCTACCGGAATATCGAAGAACCCCTGGATTTGGTCAGCGTGCAGGTCAACCGTGAGAACACGGTCGATGCCTACCACGGTGAGCATGTCAGCCACGACTTTCGCGCTGATAGCTACACGTGCGGAACGCGGACGGCGATCCTGACGGGCATAACCAAAGTAAGGGATTACAGCTGTGATTCGAGTCGCTGAGGAGCGGCGGAAGGCATCAGCCATCACGACGAGTTCCATCAGGTTATCGTTGGTCGGAGCGCAGGTCGGCTGGATAATGAAGACGTCTTTACCGCGGACGTTTTCATTGATCTCGGCGGTAATTTCGCCGTCGGAGAATTTACCGACAGAGATGTCACCGAGAGGGATATGCAGCTGACGAACAACACGTCGAGCCAGATCGGGGTTGGCGTTCCCCGTAAAGACCATCATCTTGGACACGCGCAGTACCTAGAGGCTGAGGGTAACCTGGATGAGTAAAGGAAAATGGCAGGGGCGGCTGGATTCGAACCAACGCATGGCAGGATCAAAACCTGCTGCCTTACCGCTTGGCGACGCCCCTGTATCTGTTGCAACGAGTACCCAGTACTCGGTTCCTTTTAGAGCAGACTTTGCAGCTTGCGATGCAACATCGAAACGTTGCTTCCTTTCGCTACAAACCCTGTAAGGGTCTCTGTAAGAAGGGCCGAGACTTTATCAGCTTCAGCTTTGTTTGGGAAGCCCCCAAACACACAACTTCCAGTGCCGGTTAATTTTGCTTCGGTAAATTTACCTAACAAATTCAAAGCGTTACGTACTTCTGGATAACGCCTTGCTACAACCGGTAAGCAGTCATTTCGACTGTTTCCCTTGGGAACGGGGCGCACTTTAATGGGAGGAGAGTTACGTGTCAACAGTGGATCTGAAAAAATTTCTGCTGTACTTACAGATACTTGCGGGACAAGCACGACATACCAAGGCTCTTCGGGGTTTTCCGGGGTGAGTTTTTCTCCCACGCCCTCGGCAAAAGCCGCGTGCCCACGCACGAAAACCGGGACGTCGGCGCCCAGTGTCAGGCCCAGCGTGGCCAGGCGATCGAGGTCCCAGCCGAGCTTCCACAAGTGGTTCAGGCCCAGCAGTGTGGTCGCGGCATTCGAGCTGCCGCCACCGATGCCGCCGCCCATGGGCAGGATTTTATCGATCCAGATGTCGATGCCCAGGGCGCAACCGGATTGCGCCTGAAGTTTTTTCGCGGCCTTCACGATCAGGTTGCTGTCGTGGGGCACCCCTTCGAATTCGGTGTGCAGTCGGATCACGCCATCGTCACGCACGGCGAACGTCAGTTCATCGCCGTAGTCGAGAAATTGAAACAGCGTCTGCAACTCGTGGTAGCCGTCTTCGCGGCGCCCCAGGATGTGCAGCATCAGATTGAGTTTGGCCGGGGAGGGCAGGGTCAGTTTTTCTACGGTCACCTTATTGCCCCAGCTTGCGTGGTTGCCAGTCCTTGATCACCAGCGTGATATCAAGGTCGGTGCCGTGCAGTTTGATCCGCTCGGGCAGCCAATAACCGCTCTGTTGCACGTAGCTCAGGTATTCGACCTGCCAGCCGTCCTGCTCCAGGGAGGCCAGGCGGCTGTCGCCATTGAGGCTCAGGCGGCTTTTGCTGTCGGGGGCGGGCAAGCCGCGTACCCACCAGACCAGGTGCGACACCGGCAGTTTCCAGCCGATCTGCTCTTCCAGCAGCGCCTCCGGGGAGACGGCTTCGTAGCGACCCTGGTTGGCCACTTCGAGGCTGACTTGCCCCGGTCGGCCGGTCAGGCGGGCGGCGCCGCGCCCCAATGGGCCGGACAGGCGGATATCGTAGTAGTCCTGGCGTTGCAGCCAGAACAAGGTGCCGCTGCCGGAATCTTTCGGCGCGCGTACCCCGACTTTTCCTTCGATCTGCCAGCCATCGATGCTGCTGAGCTGGGCCTTGTGCTGTTTCCATTGCGCCGGGTTGCCCTGGCCCTCAACGGACTCGCGGGCACCGAAGCCCGCGCAACCGGCGAGCAAGGCGATGAAGCTGAAAACGATAAAGTGGCGCAAGAACATAAACTTAAAGGGTCTCGGAACCGGTCAGGCGCTTGATGGTGCCGCGCAGGATGGGGCTTTCGGGTTGTTCCTTGAGGAACTTCTCCCAGATTTGCCGGGCTTCGCGCTGTTTGCCATTGGCCCAGAGCACTTCGCCCAGGTGGGCGGCGACTTCCTGGTCGGGGAAGCGCTCCAGCGCCTGGCGCAGCAGGCGCTCAGCCTCGTCCAGGTTGCCCAGGCGGTAGTTCACCCAGCCCAGGCTGTCGAGTACGGCCGGGTCTTCCGGGTTGAGCTTGTGGGCCTGTTCGATCAGCACCTTGGCTTCGGCGTAGCGCGTGGTGCGGTCGGACAGGGTGTAGCCCAGGGCATTGAGCGCCATGGCGTTGTCCGGGTCGCGCTTGATGATCAGGCGCAGGTCTTTTTCCATCTGCGCCAGGTCATTGCGTTTTTCCGCCTGCATCGCACGGGTGTAGAGCAGGTTCAGGTCGTCAGGGTATTGCAGCAAGGCTTGTTGCAAGACTTTCCAGGCGCGCTCGGCCTGATTGTTGGCCGACAAGGTTTCGGCCTGGATCAGGTACAGCTGGATCGCGTAGTCCGGTTCCGCCTCGCGCGCCGCGACCAGACGTTTTTCCGCCTCGTCGGTGCGCCCGTTGCTCATCAGGATGTCGGCCTGGCGCAACTGGGCGGGCAGGTAGTCGTTGCCGGGGCCGACCTTGGCGTATTCGAGCAGGGCGGCCTGGGGGTCGTTGTTTTCTTCGGCGATGCGGCCGAGGTTCAGGTGCGCCGAGTCCACATGGCTTTCGCGCTCGATCAACTCTTCCAGATAGCCCTTGGCCTCGTCCCAGGCCTTGGCTTCCAGGCACACCAGCGCCAGGGAGTAGCGCAATTCGTCATCGTCCGGGTATTGCTGGACCAGGTTGGCGAACTGCACTTTGGCGTCCTCCATGCGGTCCTGCTCCACCAGCGTGCGCGCGTAAGTCAGGCGCAGGCGCTTGTCTTCCGGGTACTTCTTGATGCTTTTTTCCAGCAGCGGAATCGCTTCCTTGCCGCGATTGAGGTTCTGCAACAGGCGTGCGCGCAGCAGGATCGGCGCGATCTCGCCTTCTTCCGGCGGGTTCTGTTCCAGCAGCTTCAGCGCGGCTTCGGCTTCGTCGTCCTGTTGCAGCAGCAAGGCCTTGCCGAACACGAGCTGGCTGTTCTTCGGGTGTTTTTGCAGCAGGCGGTCGAAACTCTTCATCAGCCCGTTGCGCGTGTCCTGGTCGGTATCGGCCGCCGACAGCGCAAGAAAGTCGAAATGCGTGTCGCCCTTGCCCTGCAGGACTTTCTCCATATAGGTCATGGAGTCGTCGTAGCGCCCCGAGCGCGCCAATTGAATGGCTGCCGCCCGTTGTGCTTCCAGGTCGTGCGGCGCGTTTTTCGCCCAGATCAGCGAGGTGTCCAGCGCAGCCTGGTCGGCCCCCAGGTACTCGGCGATGCGAAACGCCCGCTCCGAGATGCCCGGATCTTGCGTATTGATGGCCTGGGTCACGTAATTATCCAGCGCAATATCGAAACGATTGCGCTGGCCGGCCAGTTCTGCGGTCAGCAGGCTGTACACCGTATCTTCAGTGAACGAGGAGTAAACCTTGGGCTTTTCAGGGGCTGGGGTGCTCTCTTCCACCGGCGGTGTACCGTCGGTCGACACGGGGGCCATGGCCTGGCAGCCGTTGAGGAAGACAAAAGCGAGGAGCAACGCGGAGGATCTATTCATATAGGAAGAGGACGACTAACCTGCGGTCGGATCATCATGACACAAGCCTTCGGCCAAACATAACCGAGTCTCAGTGGATGCCTTTATAGGCACAACGTATAGGGACAATAGACGACGGTGGTTGTTCTGAATCTATCGAAGTAGGACAATTGTCGGCTTCCCGACATCATCAGCGATATTGAATGGCCTTCCTCGCACTCGGTATTAACCACAAGACTGCCTCCGTAGACGTGCGCGAGCGCGTGGCGTTTACGCCTGAGCAGTTGGTTGAGGCCTTGCAGCAGCTCTGCCGACTCACCGACAGCCGCGAAGCTGCGATCCTTTCCACCTGCAATCGCAGCGAGCTTTATATAGAGCAGGAGCATCTTTCAGCGGATGTCGTGCTGCGCTGGCTGGCCGATTACCACCATTTGGACTTCAATGACCTGCGCGCGAGCGCTTATGTGCATGAGGACGATGCGGCAGTTCGTCACATGATGCGTGTGGCGTCCGGTCTCGATTCGCTGGTCTTGGGCGAGCCGCAGATCCTCGGCCAGATGAAATCCGCCTACGCCGTGGCGCGTGAGGCTGGCACCGTGGGGCCGCTGCTGGGGCGCCTGTTCCAGGCTACGTTCAATTCCGCCAAGCAGGTACGCACCGACACCGCCATCGGGGAAAACCCGGTGTCCGTGGCGTTTGCCGCCGTCAGCCTGGCCAAACAGATTTTCAGCGACTTGCAGCGCAGCCAGGCCTTGCTGATCGGTGCCGGCGAGACCATCACCCTGGTCGCCCGTCACCTGCACGACCTCGGCGTGAAGCGTATCGTGGTGGCCAACCGCACCCTGGAGCGTGCCAGCATCCTCGCCGAACAGTTCGGCGCCCACGCCGTGCTGCTGGCCGATATCCCGGCCGAGCTGGTGCGCAGCGACATCGTCATCAGTTCCACCGCCAGCCAGTTGCCGATCCTGGGTAAAGGCGCGGTAGAAAGCGCGCTGAAGCTGCGCAAGCACAAGCCGATCTTCATGGTGGATATTGCCGTTCCCCGGGATATCGAGCCTGAAGTCGGCGAGTTGGACGACGTTTACCTGTATAGCGTCGACGATCTGCACGAAGTGGTCGCCGAAAACCTCAAGAGCCGTCAGGGCGCAGCCCAGGCCGCCGAGGAAATGGTCAGCGTCGGCGCCGAAGACTTCATGGTGCGCCTGCGCGAACTGGCGGCGGTGGACGTGCTCAAGGCGTATCGTCAGCAGGGCGAACGCCTGCGCGATGAGGAGTTGAGCAAGGCCCAGCGCTTATTGGCCAATGGCGGCAACGCCGAAGACGTGCTGATGCAACTGGCCCGCGGCTTGACCAACAAGTTGCTGCACGCTCCCAGCGTACAACTGAAAAAACTCACTGCCGAAGGCCGCCTCGATGCGCTGGCCATGGCGCAGGAACTCTTTGCCCTCGGTGAGGGCGCGTCAGATAGCTCTTCGGATAAAAAACCGTAATGAAAGCGTCACTGCTCAACAAACTGGACGTGCTCCAGGACCGTTTCGAAGAACTGACTGCGTTGCTCGGCGACGGCGAGGTCATCTCCGATCAGGCCAAGTTCCGCGCTTATTCCAAGGAATACGCCGAAGTTGAGCCTATTGTGCTCACCTATCAGAACCTGTTGAAAGTACAGGCCGACCTGGAGGGCGCCCAGGCCCTGCTCAAGGACAGCGACCCGGACATGCGTGAAATGGCCGTGGAAGAAGTCCGTGAAGCCAAAGACAAACTGGCCGAGCTCGAAGGCGACCTGCAACGCATGCTACTGCCCAAGGACCCCAACGACGGGCGCAACGTCTTCCTCGAAATCCGCGCCGGCACCGGCGGCGACGAGGCGGCGATTTTCTCCGGCGACCTGTTCCGCATGTACTCGCGTTATGCCGAGCGGCGTGGCTGGCGCGTCGAGATCCTGTCCGAGAACGAAGGCGAACACGGCGGTTATAAAGAAGTCATCGCCCGCGTCGAAGGCGACAACGTGTACGGCAAGCTGAAATTCGAGTCCGGCGCGCACCGCGTGCAACGGGTGCCGGCCACCGAATCCCAAGGCCGTATCCACACCTCGGCGTGTACCGTGGCGGTGTTGCCCGAGCCGGACGAGCAGGAAGCCATCGAGATCAACCCGGCGGACCTGCGCGTCGACACCTACCGTTCATCCGGTGCCGGTGGTCAGCACATCAACAAGACCGACTCGGCGATCCGCATCACGCACTTGCCGTCGGGCATCGTGGTTGAATGCCAGGAAGAGCGTTCGCAGCACAAGAACCGGGCGCGGGCCATGTCCTGGCTGTCGGCCAAGCTGAATGACCAGCAGACCAGCGCCGCCGCCAACGCGATTGCCAGTGAACGCAAACTGCTGGTGGGCTCGGGCGACCGTTCCGAGCGCATCCGCACCTACAACTTTGCCCAGGGCCGGGTCACCGACCACCGGGTCAACCTCACGCTCTACTCCCTGGACGAGATTCTCGCCGGTGGCATCGACGCGGTGATCGAGCCGTTGCTCGTCGAATACCAGGCCGACCAATTGGCGGCGATAGGTGAATAAATGACCATCATCGCCAGCCTGCTGCGCGCCGCCGACCTGCCCGACTCGCCCACCGCACGCCTGGACGTGGAGCTGTTGCTCGCGGCTGCCCTGGGCAAGTCCCGCAGCTACCTGCACACCTGGCCGGAAAAAATCGTCAGCAGCGAAGCCGCGCTGACCTTCGCCGATTACCTGCAACGCCGCCGCGCCGGTGAGCCGGTGGCCTACATCCTCGGCCAGCAAGGTTTCTGGAAGCTGGACCTGGAAGTCGCGCCCCACACGCTGATCCCGCGCCCGGACACCGAACTGCTGGTCGAGGCGGCCCTGGAATTGTTGCCCGCCACGCCGGCCAAGGTGCTCGACCTCGGCACTGGCAGCGGCGCCATCGCCCTGGCCCTGGCCAGCGAGCGCCCGGCCTGGCACGTCACCGCCGTCGACCGCGTGCTCGAAGCCGTGGCCCTGGCCGAACGCAATCGCCAGCGCCTGAACCTGCACAATGCCACTGTGCTCAACAGTCATTGGTTCAGCGCGTTGCAAGGCCACACCTACGACCTGATCATCAGCAACCCGCCCTACATCGCCGCCAACGATCCGCACCTGGCGGCCGGCGACGTGCGCTTTGAGCCGGCCAGCGCGCTGGTGGCGGGCCATGATGGGTTGGACGATCTGCGGCTGATCATCGCCGAGGCGCCGGCCCACCTCAACGCGGGCGGTTGGTTGTTGCTGGAACACGGTTACGACCAGGCCGCGGCGGTGCGTGACCTGCTGCTGAGCCAGGGCTTTGAAGGCGTCCACAGCCGCATCGACCTCGGCGGCCACGAACGCATCAGCCTGGGGCGCCGGCCATGCTGAGCGACCAGGAGCTGTTGCGCTATAGCCGACAGATTCTGTTGAAACAGGTCGACATCGACGGCCAATTGCGCCTGAAAAACGGTCGCGCCTTGATCGTCGGCCTCGGCGGCCTGGGCGCGCCGGTGGCGCTGTACCTGGCGGCGGCCGGGGTCGGCGAGTTGCATCTGGCGGATTTCGACACCGTCGACCTGACCAACCTGCAACGCCAGATCATCCATGACACGGACAGTGTCGGCCTGAGCAAGGTCGATTCGGCCATCCGCCGTCTGACCGCGCTCAACCCCGAGGTCAAACTGCTCACCCATCGCACTGCGCTGGATGCCGACTCCCTGGCCGCGGCAGTGGCGGCGGTGGATGTGGTGCTCGACTGCAGCGACAATTTTTCCACCCGCGAAGCGGTCAACGCCGCCTGCGTGGCCGCCGGCAAGCCGTTGGTCAGCGGCGCGGCGATCCGCCTGGACGGGCAACTGTCGGTATTCGACCCGCGGCGCGCCGACAGCCCGTGCTACCACTGTTTATACGGGCACGGCAGCGACACCGAACTGACCTGCAGCGAAGCCGGCGTGGTCGGCCCGCTGGTCGGTCTGGTCGGCAGCCTGCAGGCCCTGGAAGCATTGAAGTTGCTCGCCGGTTTCGGTGAGCCCCTGGTCGGACGCTTGTTGCTGATCGATGCCTTGACCACGCGTTTCCGTGAGTTGCGCGTCAAGCGCGATCCCGGTTGCAGTGTGTGTGGGACGCAGCATGGTTAAGGATGCACCGATCGGTGTGTTCGACTCCGGTATCGGCGGGTTGACGGTGCTCGAGGAAATCCAGCAACTGTTGCCCCATGAGTCGCTGCTGTACGTCGCCGATTGCGGGTACATCCCCTACGGCGAGAAAACGCCGGCCTTTATTTGCGAGCGTTTACACCGGGTTGCAGAGTTTTTCCGCGAGCGCGGCGCCAAAGCCTTGGTGATTGCCTGCAACACGGCGACCGTTGCTGCCGTGGCCGACTTGCGCAAGAGCTACCCCGACTGGCCGCTGGTGGGGATGGAACCCGCCGTCAAACCCGCTACCGCTGCGACCCGCAGTGGTGTGGTCGGCGTACTCGCCACCACCGGCACCCTGCAAAGCGCCAAGTTCGCCGCGTTGCTCGACCGTTTCGCCACCGATGTGCGGGTGATCACCCGGCCGTGCCCAGGCCTGGTGGAACTGATTGAAACCGGCGACCTGGGCAGCCCGGCCCTGCGCCAGTTGTTGCAAAGCTATGTCGAACCGTTGCTCAGCGCCGGCTGCGACACCATCATCCTCGGTTGCACCCACTACCCCTTCCTCAAGCCGCTCCTGGCGCAGATGCTGCCCCCCGGCATCAGCCTGATCGACACCGGCGCCGCCGTGGCCCGCCAGCTCAAGCGCCTGCTCGGCGAACGCGATCTGCTGGCCGCCGGCACTCCGGGCCCTGCCCAGTTCTGGACCAGCGGCGATGTGTATCATCTAAGAAATATCCTACCGACACTATGGAAACATCCCGGAGTTGTGAGAAGCTTCGGCTCGTGAAAATTTCGTCAAAATTCGCCGTTAGACGCTGAATTTCTGGCAGTAAGTCGGCTTCTATAAGCGAGATTTCCCTGTGTAAAAACCTATAACTTCGTTCGGAAAGGATGTTTCTTATGAAGCGCTTGTTCTGTTTGGCCGCGATTGCGGCCGTTGTGGTGGGACACTCTTTTTCGGCGCAAGCCGCCGGCCTTGAGTTTGGCCTGGGGACCACCGGTGATTCGACGCTCACCTATCGATTGGGGCTGACGTCGGATTGGGATAAGAGCTGGATGCAGAGCGACGTCGGTCGCCTGACTGGCTATTGGAGTGGTGCATACACCTATTGGGAAGGTGATCACCGTGCAGGCGCGAGCAGCCTGTCGTTCTCCCCGGTATTTGTGTATGAGTTCGCCGGGGAATCGGTAAAGCCTTACATCGAGGCCGGGATCGGGGTGGCGGCATTCTCCCGCACGCGGTTGGAAGACAACAACCTCGGCCAGGCCTTCCAGTTCGAAGACCGCCTGGGCTTCGGTTTGCGCTTTAACGGCGGGCATGAAGTGGGCATTCGTGCCATGCACTACTCCAACGCCGGGCTCAGCGACCATAACGACGGCATCGAAAACTACTCGTTGCACTACACGATGCCGCTGTAACTTCAGAACCCTGCAAAACCCTGTGGGAGGGGGCAAACCCCCTCCCACATTGAGATATTCATCGGCCTGAGATCAGCGGTAAGCGGTCGCGAATCCCTTCGCGTTCGGTGGCATCGAAAACTACTCGTTGCACTACACGATGCCGCTGTAATTTCAGAACCCTGCAAAACCCTGTGGGAGGGGGCTTGCCCCCGATAGCGCAGTGTCAGTCGCAGAATTTGCCAACTGACCCACTGCTATCGGGGGCAAGCCCCTCCCACATTGAGATATTCGTCGGCCTGAGATCAGCGGTAAGCGGTCGCAATCCCTTCGCGTTCGGTGGCATCGAAAACTACTCGTTGCACTACACGATGCCGCTGTAACTTCAGAACCCTGCAAAAACCTGTGGGAGGGGGCTTGCCCCCGATAGCGCAGTGTCAGTCGCAGAATTTGCCAACTGACCCACTGCTATCGGGGGCAAGCCCCTCCCACATTGAGATATTCATCGGTCTGAGATCAGCGGTAAGCGGTCGCGAATCCCTTCGCGTTCGGTGGCATCGAAAACTACTCGTTGCACTACACGATGCCGCTGTAATTTCAGAACCCTGCAAAACCCTGTGGGAGGGGGCTTGCCCCCGATAGCGCAGTGTCAGTCGCAGAATTTGCCAACTGACCCACTGCTATCGGGGGCAAGCCCCTCCCACATTGAGATATTCATCGGTCTGAGATCAGCGGTAAGCGGTCGCGAATCCCTTCGCGTTCGGTGGCATCGAAAACTACTCGTTGCACTACACGATGCCGCTGTAATTTCAGAACCCTGCAAAACCCTGTGGGAGGGGGCTTGCCCCCGATAGCGCAGTGTCAGTCGCAGAATTTGCCAACTGACCCACTGCTATCGGGGGCAAGCCCCTCCCACATTGAGATATTCGTCGGTCTGAGATCAGCGGTAAGCGGTCGCGAATCCCTTCGCGTTCGGTGGCATCGAAAACTACTCGTTGCACTACACGATGCCGCTGTAACTTCAGAACCCTGCAAAACCCTGTGGGAGGGGGCTACACCCCGATAGCGCAGTGTCAGTCGCAGAATTTGCCAACTGACCCACTGCTATCGGGGGCAAGCCCCTCCCACATTGAGATATTCGTCGGCTTGAAATCAGCGGTAAGCGGTCGCGAATCCCTTCGCGTTCGGCGGCATCGAAAACTACTCGTTGCACTACACGATGCCGCTGTAACTTCAGAACCCTACAAAACCCTGTGGGAGGGGGCTTGCCCCCTCCCACATTGAGATATTCATCGGTCTGAGATCAGCGGTAAGCGGTCGCGAATCCCTTCGCGTTCGGTGGCATCGAAAACTACTCGTTGCACTACACGATGCCGCTGTAACTTCAGAACCCTGCAAAACCCTGTGGGAGGGGGCTTGCCCCCGATAGCGCAGTGTCAGTCGCAGAATTTGCCAACTGACCCACTGCTATCGGGGGCAAGCCCCTCCCACATTGAGATATTCGTCGGACTGAGATCAGCGGTAAGCGGTCGCGAATCCCTTCGCGTTTGGTGGCATCGAAAACTACTCGTTGCACTACACGATGCCGCTGTAATTTCAGAACCCTGCAAAACCCTGTGGGAGGGGGCTTGCCCCCGATAGCGCAGTGTCAGTCGCAGAATTTGCCAACTGACCCACTGCTATCGGGGGCAAGCCCCTCCCACATTGAGATATTCATCGGCCTGAGATCAGCGGTAAGCGGTCGCGAATCCCTTCGCGTTTGGTGGCATCGAAAACTACTCGTTGCCCTGCAAAACCCTGTGGGAGGGGGCTTGCCCCCGATAGCGCAGTGTCAGTCGCAGAATTTGCCAACTGACCCACTGCTATCGGGGGCAAGCCCCTCCCACATTGAGATATTTGTCGGGCTGAGATCAGCGGTAAGCGGTCGCGAATCCCTTCGCGTTCGGTGGCATCGAAAACTACTCGTTGCACTACACGATGCCGCTGTAATTTCAGAACCCTGCAAAACCCTGTGGGAGGGGGCAAGCCCCTCCCACATTGAGATATTTGTCGGCTTGAGATCAGCGGTAAACGGTCGCAATCCCTTCGCGTTCGGTCAGGCATTCCGGCGCGCCCATCTCGAATTCCCGGCAGATCAGCGGCCGACGCGTATAAATCGTACACATCATCGTGTCCCGGTCCAGCGCTGCGCACCAGCCGTCGTCCAGGCGCAGCATGACTTCGCCGCCCCAATCGTCGGTGTCGATATAGCGCTCGGGCACGCCCGTGTCGGTGATCAGCATGACTTCCAGCTGGCAGCAGCAGGCCGCGCACGTCGAGCAGGTGACGGCGGGGGTGGTGATTTGGGTGTGGGGGATGTTGGTCATAGGCACGCAGTGTAAGGCAAGCGGGTGACACAGGTGTGAAAGGGCTGACAGACGTTAGCGTACCCGGCGCATTGGTTAAGCACTGAAACGCCCAAGCAACGGCGGGTTGATGGCTGCCGGCTTGGCCAGCAGCAACTGCGCGGTGCCGATGGTGCGCTCCATAAAGCCGCCTTCGCAGTAGCACAGGTAAAACTCCCACAACCGCAGGAAGTATTCGTCGTAGCCCAATTCCATGAGGCGGCCGTGGGCACGGCGAAAGTTCTCATGCCACAAGCGCAGGGTTCGCGCGTAATGCAGGCCGAAATCTTCCATGTGCAGCAGGTTCATGTCGGTGTCGCGGCTGATGATCTGCAGCATGTTCTGCACACAGGGCAAGGCGCCGCCGGGGAAGATATAGCGCTGGATGAAGTCGACGCTGTTCTTGGCCTGTTCAAAGCGTTGCTCACGGATGGTGATGGCTTGCAGCAGCATCAGCCCATCGCTCTTGAGCAGGCGCGCGCACTGTTTGAAGTAGGTCGGCAGGAAGCGATGGCCCACCGCTTCGATCATTTCGATGGACACCAGCTTGTCGTATTGGCCGCTCAGGTCGCGGTAGTCCTGCAACAGCAGCGTCACCTGGTCTTGCAGCCCCATGGCAGCGATGCGTTGCTGGGTGTAGACAAACTGTTCCCTGGACAAGGTCGTGGTGGTGACTTTGCAGCCATAGTGCCGCGCCGCGTACAACGCCATGCTGCCCCAGCCGGTGCCGATCTCCAGCAGATGGTCGGTAGGTTTAAGCGCGAGTTTCTGGCAGATGCGTTCCAGCTTGTTCAGTTGCGCCTGTTCCAGGGTGTCTTCGGCGCTCAGGAACTGCGCCGCCGAATACATCATGGTCGGGTCGAGGAATTCTTCGAACAGGTCGTTGCCCAGGTCATAGTGGGCGGCGATGTTCTTCTGCGAACCCTTGCGCGTATTGCGGTTGAGCCAATGCAAGCCTTGGGTGAACGGCCGCGCCAGCTTGGCCAGGCCGCCCTCCAGCGCGTCGAGCACCTCCAGGTTGCTGACCATCACACGCACCACGGCGGTCAGGTCCGGGCTGCTCCAATAACCGTGGATAAACGCTTCGCCCGCACCGATCGAGCCGTTGGCCGCCACCAGGCCCCACACCGCCGAATCGAGGATCTGGATCTCGCCCAGCAGATGCGCTTCGCGGGCGCCGAACACTTGGCGTTCGCCGTCTTCGATCAGCACCAGTTGGCCGTGGCGCAATTGGCTGAGTTGCCGCAGCACGGCCTTGCGCAGCAGTGCGGTGGTCACGCCGTTGACGTTCAGGCGGTTGGCCTTGACCGATAAGCTAGGGGATTTCATGGCGGCGATCCTTGGTGTACCCGACGGCGGTGCGAGAGGCGCCATCGGCGGCCTGATGGGGAAAAATCGGTGTGCGTTTGAGCAACAGGCGCAGGGCCTGCCAATAGATCGCCAGGCAGGTCTTGGCGGTCATCCACGGAAAGCGCCACAGATAGCGGTGCAGGCTGGCACGGCTGAGGGCTTCGCGCTGCAGGCTCAAGGTGGCGTCGAAGATTTTCCGATCGCCCTGCCAGTCGGCCATGTGGACCCCAAGCCTGGCGGCGGGCGGGCTGAAGCTCATGCGGTATTCCAGGTCGGGCGGCAGGAACGGCGATACATGAAACGCCTTGGCCACGGCGAAGTGCTGATGCTCGTCGGCGCCCAGCGCCAGGGCCGGCAGCACGTAGTGATAGCGCTCGCGCCATGGGGTGTTGGTCACTTCACACAGGATCGCGGCCAACTGTCCGTCGGCCTCGAAGCAGTAGAAGAAACTCACCGGGTTAAACGCCAGGCCCCAACTGCGGGCCTGAGTCAGTAGGCAGATAGCGCCCTGGGGTGTACGCCCCAGCGCCTTGCCGACGTGCTGGCGCACGGCATCGCTCAGGCTCATGCCGTGGCGGGTGAGTTCACGCAGGTAATCCTGCTGGCGAAAGCCGAAGGCGGCCAGGCGACCTGCGCCGGCCAGGGGCGACAGCCCGAGCACTGCGTCCTGTTCGCTCAAGTCCAGGTACAGCAAGCCGATGCGGTAGCGAAAGGCGTGGGCCTTGGGCGCAAACCGGCGATGGGCGATCCAGCCGCTGTACAAGGCGCTGTTCACAGGGCTTCTCCAAACGCCTGGGCCACGCGCAAGGCGCTGATCACGCCGTCTTCGTGGAAGCCGTTGGCCCAATAGGCGCCGCAATAATACGTATGCTGCGCACCGCTCAACTCTTCCCAACGCGCTTGCGCAGCCACGGCCGCCAGGCTGTATTGCGGGTGGGCATAGGTGTAGCGGGCGAGGATCTTCAGCGGGTTGATCATCGATGTCTGGTTGAGGCTGACGCAAAAGGTCGTGGCGCTGTCGATGCCTTGCAGGATGTTCATGTCATAGGTCACCGCCGCCTGGCTCTGCGCATTGCCGCTGAGCCGGTAATTCCAGCTGGCCCAGGCCAGTTTGCGGTCTGGCAGCAGGCGCGTGTCGGTGTGCAGCACCACGTCGTTGTCGGCGTAGGGCAGAGCGCCGAGGATCTGCTGCTCGGCACTGCTCGGCTCGCCCAGCACGGCCAGCACCTGGTCGCTGTGGCAGGCGAACACCACTTTGTCGAAGGTTTCGGTGCCCGCGGCGCTGTGGATCGTCACGCCCTGTGCATCGCGCTCGACCCGATGCACGGGGCAATCGAGGCGAATCCGTTCACGAAAGCCGCGGGTCAGCGGTTCGATGTAGCGGCTTGAGCCGCCCTCGATCACGCACCATTGCGGGCGGTTGCTCACCGACAGCAAGCCGTGGTTCTTGAAGAAGCGCACAAAGAACTGCAAGGGGAAACCGAGCATGTCCGCCAGGGACATCGACCAGATCGCAGCGCCCATCGGCACGATGTAATGCCGGATGAATCGCGGGCCGTAGCCGCCGGCGTCGAGGTAGTCACCCAGGGTCATGTCGGCACTGATGCGTTGCGCTTGCAGGTCCGCCGGCGCCTCGCGGTTGAAGCGCAGAATATCGCGCAACATGCCCCAGAACCCCGGCGACAACAGATTGCGCCGCTGCGCAAACAGGCTGTTGAGGTTATTGCCGTTGTACTCGAACCCGCTGCGGCGGTCGCACACCGAAAAGCTCATCTCGGTGGGTTTGAACTTCACGCCGACCTGACCCAGCAGGCGGATGAAGTTGGGGTAGGTCCAGTCGTTGAATACGATAAAGCCGGTGTCCACCGCATAGCTTTTACCCTCGACGGTGACGTTGACCGTGTGGGTATGCCCGCCGATGCGATCGCCCGCTTCGAACAGGGTGATGTCGTGGCGACGGCTGAGCAGGTAGGCGCTGGTCAGCCCGGCAATGCCGCTGCCGATAATCGCGATCTTCACAGGTCGTCCTTTTTTGGCGGCGGGCTGCGCAGCATGCGTTTGCCGATGATCAGTTGCGCGCGATTCGGCAGTTTCGACAACGGCCACAGGGTGGCGATGAACATCGCCGGGAAGGCGATTTCCAGTGGGCGTTTGTCCAGCTTGGCGAAGATATGCCGGGCCGCCTTGTCGGCAGACCAGGCCAGGGGCATCGGGAAGTCATTGCGCTCGGTCAGCGGGGTGTCGACAAAGCCCGGGCTGATCACGGTGACGTCAATGTTTTCCGGCGACAGGCTGATGCGCAGGGATTCGAACAGGTAGCGCAAACCGGCCTTGGACGCGCCATAGGCTTCGGCGCGCGGCATCGGCAGATAGGTCACGGCGCTGGCCACGCCCACCAGATGCGGCGCGCGCCCGGCGCGCAACAGTGGCAGTGCGGCTTCGATGCAATAACTGCTGGCGAGCAGGTTGGTGCGTACCACGTGTTCGACGATCGACGCGTCGAATTGCTTGGCATCGACATATTCACAGGTGCCGGCATTGAGGATCACGGTGTCCAGCGACCCCCAGACCTGGGCGATGTGTTCGCCGATTTCGCGCACGGTCTGGCTGTTGGTCAAGTCGCCCGCCACGACCAGCACTTGGCCGGGAAAGCGTTGGGCGAGCGCTTGCAGCGGGCCTTTGGAGCGCGAGCTGAGGGCCACGTGGGCGCCGCTGTTGAGCAGCTCTACGGCGAGGGAGGCGCCGATGCCACTGCTGGCGCCGGTCAGCCAATAACGACGGGGCGGTGTGAGGTTCATCCGACTCTCCTTTTCAGCCAACTGATCACACGGCCGAACACCGGCAAGTGTTCGTAAAGCATTGCGCCGGCATCGAAATAATCCCGATGGCGGTACACCTTGTCGCGCCACATCAGGTGCGAGCAGCCTTCCACTCGGATCACCTTGCCCTTGGCCAGGCGCGGGTGGCAAAAGCTCATTTTCCAGCGCAGGTAACCTTCGCCTTCGGCCACCTGGTCGAAGCCGTGGAAGTCGAAGCGCAACTGGCTGACATTACCGTACAACTGCGCGAAGTAGTGGTGCAGCGGCGTGAGCCCGTGGACCTCGTGCAGCGGGTCGGTGAAGACGATGTCCTTGCTGTACAGGCTGTCGAGCAGGTGCAGGTTGTGCTTGTCCAGAGTGGCGAAGGCCTGGGCGAAGCGGCGCAGGAAGTCACTCATGTTCGGCTCCGACGGCCTGGCGCGACGGCAGGCTGCGGAATGCCGCCAATGCACGTTCGCGGGAGTGTTTCAGGTCGACGATCGAGCGCGGGTAGTCGGCCACGCCGAACAGGCCGCCAGCGGCCTGCGGGTCGTGTACGTCGTTTTTATTCAGCGTCGCCAGTTGCGGCAGCCAGTGCTTGATGAATACGCCGTCGCGGTCGAATTTCTGCGACTGGCTCAGCGGGCTGAAAATCCGGAAATACGGCGCCGAATCGGTGCCGGTGGAGGCGCTCCACTGCCAGCCGCCATTGTTGGCTGCCAGGTCGCCGTCGATCAGGTGGCGCATGAAAAAGCGCTCGCCTTCGCGCCAGTCGATCAGCAGGTTCTTGGTCAGGAACATCGCCACCACCATGCGCAGGCGGTTGTGCATCCAGCCGGTTTCCAGCAGTTGGCGCATGGCCGCGTCGATGATCGGCAAACCGGTGCGCGCCTGCTGCCAGGCGGCGAGGTCGTTGGGCGCGTCGCGCCAAGCCACCGCCTCGGTTTCGGGGCGGAAGGCGCGGTGACGGGACACCCGCGGGTAGCCCACCAGGATGTGCTTGTAGAACTCACGCCAGAGCAGTTCGTTGACCCAGGTGATCGTGCCGATATCGCCGCTTTCGAACTCGCCCTGGTTGCGCTGCAGCGCGGCATGCAGGCACTGGCGCGGCGAAACCACGCCCGCTGCGAGGTACGCCGACAGCTGGCTGGTGCCGGGCTTGGCCGGGAAGTCGCGCTCATCCTTGTAATAGCTGATCTGCTGCGCGGCGAATGCGTCGAGGCGGCGGCGCGCTTCGTCTTCACCGGCGGGCCAGAGGGCGCGCAGCGTTTCGCTCGGCGTTTCGAAACCGTCGACCTGTTGCGGCACCGGGTCGCTGGTCAGCGCGAGGGCCGCTTGAGCCTTGGGCGTGGCCACCCGGCGCGGCAGGGCGCTGTGCAGGCGGGCGTAGCAGACTTTGCGGAACTGGCTGAACACCTGGAAGTAGGTGCCGGTCTTGGTCAGCACGCTGCCGGGCTGGAAAAACAATTGGTCCAGGTAACGGTGGAAGCTCACGCCGTCGGCTTCCAAAGCCTTGGCCACCGCCGCATCGCGACGGCTTTCGTGGATGCCGTATTCCTCGTTGACGTGGACCGACTCGACCGATAGCTCACGGCACAGCTGGCCGAGTACGGCGGGCGCCTGGTCCCAGGTCGCGGCGCGGCGGATCAGCAAGGGAACATTCAGCGCGCCGAGGGCCTGGCTCAAGTGCTGCAGGTTGCGCAGCCAGAAGTCGACTTTGCACGGCGCATCATCGTGGGCCAGCCATTGCTGCGGGGTGATCAGGTACACGGCCGCCACCGGGCCGCGCTGGCTCGCGGCGGTCAGGGCGGTGTTGTCATGCAGGCGCAGGTCGGTGCGCAGCCAGATCAAGTGCATTTAAACGAGTCCATGCTGGATCAGTATCTGGTGAGCCGACAATGGGTCTTCGGCGACGAACAATTCAGGGGTGTCGCCAGCTAATGCCGTCAGCTCGGCCTGGTGGATGCATACCGTTGGTCCGACGATCAACTTTGGGCAAGCGATGCCGCCCAGAAGTTTTGCGAGTGCCGACAAATGGAGCGCCTGGCTGGAATACAGCAGCACCGCCCGCGGTTGCAGGTGTTCCACGGCCAGCGCCAGTTCACCGGTCGGCAGCGGCCAGTCGAAGACTTCCACCGGGCAGTCGGCGCTGCTGGCCAGCCAGGCGCTGAGCCACAGGTGCGGTGCCAGGGGCAGGTCGGAATGATTCACCAGCAGCAGCGGTGCGCCGTGCAACTGGCGATTGTTGTGATAGATCCGCGCGCCGAACTTGCTGCGCAACCAGGACAGGAAGAACACCCGTTCCATCTGCGCGCCGAATTGGCCCTGCCAGCGTTGCTCCAGTTCGCGGAGCAGCGGCAGCAGCAGTTGTTCGCACAGGGTGCGCGGCGGGTAGAGCGCCATGGCCTGGTTGAAGGCATCGTCGACCCGGCGTTCGGCCAGTTCGCTGATGGCCTGCACCAGGGTCTGGCGCAGGGTGTGCCATTCGTTTTCGACGGCGTCGGGAGCGACGTGCGCGGAGTCGATCAGGTTTTTCACCTGGCTGACCGGCACGCCGCGATTGAGCCAGGTGAGGATGGTGTGGATGCGTTGCACATGGTCGTGGCTGAACAGCCGGTGGCCCTTGGGCGTGCGCTGCGGCACGATCAGGCCATAGCGGCGTTCCCACGCGCGCAGGGTCACGGCGTTGACGCCGGTCTGGCGCGCCACTTCGCGAATCGGCAGCCAGCCGTCCTCGAGGGCTTGGGCGATATCTTCGCCGGGTTCGTCTTGCAAGGCTGCGGTCATGAGGTTTTTCATGGTTCAGATCGCATTGCGCAGGCTGAGATTTTCCGGGTGTGGCTGCAAGTAAGCCTGCTGCGCGATGTAGCGGTCCGGGTGGAGGCGAAAGTGGTGCTTGAGCAAGGTCAGCGGCACCACCAGCGGCACGATGCCTTGGCGGTATTGGCCGATCACGGTTTGCATTTCCTGTTTGTCGTCGGCGCTGATGGCCTGCTTGAGGTAACCGCTGATGTGTTGCAGCACATTGGTGTGGGTGCCGCGGGTGGCGCACTTTTTCAGGCCGCTCATCAGCGCGCTGAAATAGCCGCTGCCCAATGCGTCGAGGTCCTCGCCCTTGGCCATGCCGCCGAGCAGGTTGCCGAGGCTTTTGTAATGCGCCGGGCTGTGGGCCATCAGCAGGTATTTGTAGCGCGCGTGAAAGGCCAGCAGGCGATGGCGGCTCAGGCCTTCGCCGAGCAATTGTTGCCAGTTGGCGTAGACGAAGACGCGGGTCAGGAAGTTTTCCCGCAGCACCGGGTCATTCAGGCGGCCGTCTTCTTCCACAGGCAGGTTGGGGTGGCGCGCGCAAAAGGCCTGGGCATAGATGCCACGCCCGCCGCCGTCCACCGGTGCGCCGTTTTCACGGTAGACCTTGACCCGTTCCAGGCCGCAGGACGGCGATTTCTGCATGAAGATATAGCCGCACAGGTCGCTGTGCTCGGCGGCCATTTTTTCGCCGTATTCACCCAGCGGCGCGGTGACGTTCAGCTCGCGATGCACGCTGCCCACGGCTTGAGGGGACGCGGCATCGCCCACCAGGCGAATGGTTTCCCGGGGAATGCCCAGGCCGATCGCCACTTCCGGGCACAACGGCACAAAGTCGAAGTATGCAGCGAGCACCTCGCTGCAGAGTTGCGATTGCTTGTGGCCGCCGTTGAAACGGACGTTCTCGCCCAGCAGGCAGGCGCTGATGCCAATCTTCGGCTTGAAGGACGGGGTGCTGGACATGGGCAAACCTCTGCAAGATTCCTGTACAAGCGTAAAAGCATGTACAGCTAAATCTCATCATAGGTTTGATGCTGTACAAGTCAAATGGTTTGTACAAGTATTTGTGCGAGGGCTATTTCCAGCCGATTCGCCAGTCCTCGGCGCTTTGCAGGGTTTGCCAGGGCAGGCGCTCACCGCGCCGGGTCATGACGGCTTGCAGCTCGATGTCGAGCACGTTGCCTTCTTCATCACAAAACAGTTCGGTGACCAGGAAGTGTTTTTCCTTGTTGCGCGGGTGTGCTGCTGTCCACTTCGACAGCAGCAATTTAGCGGGGTTTATGCGGTTCATTACAGGTGCTCGATCAAGCGTCGCGCGGCTTCCTGGCCACTGAGCCAGGCGCCTTCCACGCGGCCCGACAGGCACCAGTCGCCACAGACGTACAAGCCCAGGTCGGCGTCGGCCAGCACGCCGAATTCATGGGCGCTGGACGGTCGTGCGTAGAGCCAGCGGTGCGCCAGGCTGAACGAGGGCGCGGGCATGGCGCTGTGCAGCAGTTCGGCGAAGGCGCCGTGCAGGTGTTCGATCACTGCTTCTTTGGGCAGGTCCAGATGTTCTTTGCTCCAGGCGCTGGTGGCGTGCAGCACCCAGGTGTCGAGGACGGTGTCGCGCCCCGGTTTGCTGCGGTTGCGGGCCAGCCAGTCGAGGGCGCTGTCTTGCACGAAGCAGCCTTCCATCGGGGTTTCCAGCGGCTTGTCGAAGGCCAGGGCAATGGCCCAGGTCGGGTCCATCTTCACGCCGGCGGCGGCACTTGCCAGCTTCGGTGCGGCGGCCAGCAGGGCGGTCGCTTGCGGGGCGGGCGTGGCGATGATGACGTGGCTGAACGGACCATGGTTGCCGCCGTCGGCGTCCAGCAGGTTCCAGTGCCGTTTGCCTTGGAACACTTCGGTGATACGGCAGCTGAACTGCACCGGCAGGTCGTCGAGCAGGGCGCGGGTGATGGCGCTCATGCGCGGCGTGCCGACCCAGCGGATCTGTTCATCGGGGGAGGGCGTGAGTTCGCCGGACTTGAAGTTATACAGCTGCGGCTTCCATTGCTCGGCCCAGCCATTACCTTGCCAGCGCTGCACTTCGTTGACGAAGCGGCGGTCGCGGGCGGTGAAGTACTGCGCGCCCATGTCCAGTGCGCCGGCGTCGCTGCGCTTGCTGGACATGCGGCCACCACTGCCGCGGCTTTTATCGAAGAGTTGTACAACATGCCCGGCGTCTCGTAACGCTCGGGCGGCGGAGAGACCGGCGATGCCGGTGCCGATGATCGCGATGGGGACAGTCATGGGAGGCCTCGTTTTACCGTTGGGTACAGACTACGCCGACACCAATAGCTGTACAATATTGTTTTTTGGTATAAGTTTTGGCGTACCTGATCGTTTGGAGTGACCTATGGTTAAAGCTGAGGCTTAAATCAATGTCACGCCCGATTGCAAATGATCCCTGCTTATAAAATAGACCAGTGATCGGTGGCGAACGTTACATGAGGAAGATCCCATGCATATTTTGCTGACCGGCGGTACCGGCCTGATCGGCCGTCAACTCTGCCAACATTGGCTGGCGCAAGGGCATCGCCTGACGGTGTGGAGCCGTCGCCCTGAACAGGTCGCCCGGTTATGTGGCGATGCGGTGCGCGGTGTCGCCAGCCTGCAAGAGGTTATCGGCCCGGTGGACGCGGTCATTAATCTGGCCGGCGCGCCAATCGCCGATCGCCCCTGGACGCATAAACGCAAGGCGCTGCTGTGGAGCAGCCGCATCAGTCTGACCGAAACCCTGCTGGTGTGGCTGGAAGGCCTGGCGGAGAAACCGGCGGTGTTGATTTCCGGTTCTGCCGTGGGCTGGTACGGCGACGGCGGCGAGCGCGAACTGACCGAAGCCAGCGGCCCGGTGCAGGACGATTTCCCCAGCCAGTTGTGCGTCGCCTGGGAAGAAACCGCCCAGCGCGCCGAAGCCCTGGGCATTCGCGTGGTGCTGGTGCGTACCGGGCTGGTGCTGGCGGCCGAGGGCGGCTTTTTGTCGCGGCTGTTGCTGCCGTTCAAGCTGGCACTGGGCGGGCCGATTGGGAATGGTCGGCAGTGGATGCCGTGGGTGCATATCCACGATCAAATCGCGCTGATAGATTTTCTTCTGCACCAGCACGACGCCCGCGGTCCCTATAATGCCTGCGCGCCGCACCCGGTGCGTAACCGCGAGTTTGCCAAGACGTTGGGCCAGGTGCTGCACCGCCCGGCGTTCATGCCCATGCCGGCCTTCGTGTTGAAGGTGGGGTTGGGCGAGTTGTCCGGTTTGTTGCTGGGCGGCCAGAAAGCTTTGCCCGAACGCCTGTTGGCGGCCGGTTTCATTTTCCAGTTCACTGAGTTGAAGGCGGCCTTGGACGACTTGTCCAGCCGCCTCTAGAGATAGGATGTTGCATGACGGATCACGCGTTGTTACTGGTCAACCTGGGGTCACCGGCGTCTACTTCGGTGGCCGATGTGCGCAGCTACCTCAATCAGTTCCTGATGGACCCTTACGTGATCGACCTGCCGTGGCCGGTGCGGCGCTTGCTGGTGTCGCTGATCCTGATCAAGCGTCCCGAGCAGTCGGCCCATGCCTATGCCTCGATCTGGTGGGAGGAAGGCTCGCCGCTGGTGGTGCTCAGCCAGCGCCTGCAACAGAAAATGACTGCGCAGTGGACCCAGGGGCCGGTGGAGCTGGCGATGCGTTATGGCGAGCCGTCCCTTGAAACGACCCTGACGCGCCTGGCCGCCCAGGGGGTTCAGAAAATCACCCTGGCGCCGTTGTACCCGCAGTTCGCCGACAGCACCGTGACCACGGTGATTGAAGAAGCCCAGCGGGTGGTGCGCGACAAGAAGCTCAAGGTGCAGTTCTCGATCCTGCAACCGTTCTACGATCAGCCGGAGTACCTCGATGCGCTGGCGGCGAGCGTGCGGCCTTACGTGGCGCAGGAGTACGACCACCTGCTCCTGAGTTTCCACGGCCTGCCCGAGCGCCATCTGACCAAGCTCGACCCTACCGGCGCGCATTGCTTCAAGGATGCCGATTGCTGCCGCAACGCTTCGCCGCAGGTGCTTGCCACGTGTTACCGCGCGCAGTGCTTCAGCGTCGCCCGCAATTTTGCCGAGCGCATGGGGCTGCCGGATGGTAAATGGTCGGTGGCATTCCAGTCGCGCCTGGGCCGGGCGAAGTGGATCGAACCCTACACCGAGGCACGCCTGGAAGCGTTGGCCCAGCAAGGCGTGAAAAAGCTGCTGGTGATGTGCCCGGCGTTCGTGGCCGACTGCATCGAGACGCTGGAAGAGATCGGCGACCGTGGCCGGGAGCAATTCCGCGCAGCGGGCGGCGAGGAGTTGGTGCTGGTGCCGTGCTTGAATGACAGCGAGCAGTGGGCGGTGGCGCTTAACACCCTGTGCGAGCGGGCCCCCGTGGCACTGTAATGTGGGAAGGGGCTTGCTCCCGATAGCGGTTTGCCAGTCACTGGGTGAGGTGACTGTTGTAGCGCTATCGGGGGCAAGCCCCTCCCACAGGTTTGACCGTGTTACAGGTTGAGGGTCAGGCTGACCGTGAAGTTGCGCGGTTCACCGGGGCTGACCCAGTAATTGCTGTAGGCGCGTTCGTAGTACTTTTCATCAAACAGGTTGTTAAGGTTCAGGCCCACGGTGACGTTGTCGGTGGCTTTGTAATGCGCCAGCAGGTCCACGGTGTGATAGGCGGGCAGTTCGAAGCTGCCGCCGGCTTCACCGGAGCGATCACCGACATAGGTGAACGCCGCGCCCACGTCTGAACCGCGCAACGTGCCGTCCTGGAATTCATACACGCCCAACAGGCTGCCGCTGCGCTTGGCCACGCCGAGAATGCGGCTGCCGGTGGGGATGGCTTTATCGCCCTTGGTCACTTCGGCATCGATGTAGGCGAACGCGCCGATCACGCGCACCGCCTCGCTCAGTTGCCCGCTCAGTTGCAGGTCAAACCCTTGGCTGCGTGCCTTGCCCATGGCGCGTTGGGTGTCGGTGGCGGGGTCCACGGCCAGCACGTTTTCCTTCTCGATGTGGAACGCGGCGAGGGTCGCGCTGAGGCGCTCGTCGAACAGCTCGCTCTTGATCCCCACTTCATACCCCACGCCCTCTTCAGGCTTGAAGGATTGGCCGCCAGCGTCCAGGCCGTTGTTCGGCTTGAATGAGGTCGAGGCGTTGGCGAACACCCCGACTTCAGGTGTGAGCTGATAGAGCAGGCCGGCGCGCTGGGTCAGGGCGTCGTGGGTCTGGCGGCTCTTGGCGTGATCGCGGGTGAAGTCGTCGGTGTGTTGCTCGAAGTGCTCGAAGCGCGCGCCGAGCATGCCGCGCAGGCGTTCGGTGAAGATGATCTGGTCTTGCAGGTTCAGTGCCTGGCTTTTTACCTGTTCGGAGAAGTCAGTGCCGGAGCGCTCGCCATTGGGTTTGGGCTGGCCGTAGACCGGGTTGTAGATGTCGATCGCGTAGGGGCTGCCGGCGATGGCGGTCACGCGTTCCTTCTTGCGGTAATCCTCGTACTCGGTGCCGATCAGCAGCTCATGTTGCCAACGACCGATGTCGAACAGACCGCGCAGTTCCAGCTGGGTGATGCTGTCGTGCCAACCCATGGAGCGTTCGCGGTAGCGGCGGTTGACGGTGTGGCCGTCGCTGTTCAGCGCGCGGTTTTCCGAAGCGTCGCCCCACAGGCTGCCTTGTTTGTAATGGCTGGCCAGGCGCAGGGCCCACGTGTCGTTGAGGTGATGTTCGAGGGTGGCCTGGAGGCGGTTGTTGTGGTTGTTGATGTCGCCGTCGTTGGGCTCGCCGAGGAAGGTGGAGCGCGACATGCCGCGCGGCGCGACGATGCCGCGGTCGAAGGTGGAGCGGTGGCGCACGAATTCGCTTTCCACCAGCAGGTGCGTGTCGGGGGCCAGTTGCCAACTGAAGGACGGCGCGACGAACACCCGCTTGGCGTCTACGTGATCGCGGAAACTATGGTTGTCTTCCACCGCCAGGTTGACCCGTGTCAGCAGCTGCCCTTCGCTGTCGAGCGGGGTGTTCACGTCCAGCGCGGTGCGATAGCGGTCCCAACTGCCGGCGCTGGTTTGCAGGGTGGTGAACGCGTCGGGCTGGGGTTTCTTGGTGACGATATTCACCGTGCCGCCGGGATCGCCGCGTCCGTACAGGCTGGCGGCGGGGCCTTTGAGCACTTCGATGCGTTCGAGATTGGCGGCATCCGGCGTGCTCGGGTAACCGCGGTTGGCGCTGAAGCCGTCCTGGTAGAACTCCGACGTAGTGAAGCCGCGCACGCTGTATTCGTAGAGGGTGAGGCCGCCGAAGTTGTTCTGCTTGGAGACGCCGCCGGCAAATTCCAGGGCGCGTTCCACGTCGGTGCTGCCCAGGTCCTTGAGCACGTTGGCGGGAATCACGCTGATGGATTGCGGGATGTCGCGCAGCGCGGTGTCGGTCTTGGTTGCGCTGGCGGAGCGGGTGGCGCGATAGCCGTTGACCGGGCCGGTGGCGGATTCGTAGGCGTCGGTGGTGACGCTGATGGCGTCCAGTTCAATGCGGGTGTCTTCGGCGCAGGCGGGGTCCAGCAGCAAACCCAAGGCCAGGCCGGCCAAGGGGGAAAACGTGCGAGGCGACATGATAGAGCGTTCCAATAGCGATATTGAAACAATATAACATGTCATTATGTCGGCGATTCGGTTCTGAAATATGTGCTTACAGGTGCCCGCGAACGGGCACCCGGAGGGCGCAGGTTATTCCTCTTCCGTCACCGGCGCGGGCGGTGGGCGCAGGCCGATTTCCGCCGTCAGGTTGAGTTCTTTACCGTTGCGCATCACCTGGATCGTGACCTTGTCGGTCGGTTTGATCCGCGCCACTTGGTTCATCGACTTGCGGCCATCACCGGCCGGTTCGCCGTCGATGCTGAGGATCACATCGCCCAGTTGCAGGCCGGCCTTTTGCGCCGGGCCATCGCGGAAGATCCCGGCGACCACGATGCCCGGGCGCCCGGTCAGGCCAAACGACTCGGCCAGTTCCTTGCTCAGCGGCTGCACTTCGATCCCCAGCCAGCCACGGATCACCTGGCCGTGCTCGATGATCGACTTCATCACTTCCATCGCCAGCTTGACCGGGATCGCAAAACCGATGCCCTGGGAGCCGCCGGACTTGGAGAAAATCGCCGTGTTGATGCCGGTCAGGTTGCCGTTGGCATCCACCAGCGCGCCGCCGGAGTTGCCCGGGTTGATCGCGGCGTCGGTCTGGATGAAGTCTTCGTAGCTGTTGAGGCCCAACTGGTTACGCCCGGTGGCGCTGATGATGCCCATGGTGACCGTCTGGCCGACGCCGAACGGGTTGCCGATGGCCAGCGCGACATCGCCGACCCGCAGCCCTTCGGAGCGGCCGATGGTGATCGCGGGCAGGTTTTTCAGGTCGATCTTCAGCACCGCGAGGTCGGTTTCCGGGTCGCTGCCGACCACGCGGGCCAGGGTTTCGCGGCCGTCGCGCAGGGCTACCACAATCTGGTCGGCGCCGGTGGTCACGTGGTTGTTGGTGAGGATGTAGCCTTCCGGGCTCATGATCACCCCGGACCCCAAGCTGGATTCCATGCGTCGCTGCTTGGGGCTGTTGTCGCCGAAATAGCGGCGGAACTGCGGGTCTTCGAACAGCGGGTGCGCCGGCTTGTTGACGACCTTGGTGGTGTACAGGTTGACCACCGCAGGGGCGGCGATGACCACGGCGTCGGCGTAGGTCACCGGGCCTTGCACCATCGTATTGGTTTGCGGGGCCTGTTGCAGGTTCACATCAAGGCTCGGTAAGCCCACCCACTGGGGGTAACGCTGAATAATCATCATCGCGATCAGCACGCCAGCCAGCAATGGCCATCCAAAAAAACGCAGTGCCTTGAGCATCAAGTAAGTCCTGACAGGTTGCAGGGGGCGGGGGAGCGCCCATAATGTCGCGCATTATACGAGGCTGCGAGCGCCTCGGAACGGGATATTTAGGAGTCTTTTATGGCCGTTGCTTTGAGCACCCTCGTCGAGGAAGCGGACCGCTACCTCGGCAGCGCAAAAATTGCCGATTACTGCCCCAACGGCCTGCAGGTCGAGGGGCGCCCGCAGGTGATGCGTATCGTCAGCGGCGTCACCGCCAGCCAGGCATTGCTCGACGCCGCCGTCGAAGCCCAGGCCGACCTGGTGCTGGTCCACCACGGTTATTTCTGGAAGGGCGAGAACCCGTGCATCACCGGCATGAAGCAGCGCCGCCTGAAGACCCTGCTCAAGCACGACATCAGCCTGCTGGCCTACCACCTGCCGCTGGACCTGCACGCCGAAGTCGGCAACAACGTACAGCTTGCTCGGCAGTTGGACATCACCGTCGAAGGCCCGCTGGACCCGGCCGACCTCAAGATCGTCGGGCTGGTCGGCTCCCTCGCCGAGCCGCTGTCGCCGCGTGACTTCGCCCACCGCGTGCAGAGCGTGTTGGGGCGCGAGCCGCTGCTGATCGAAGGCAGCGAGATGATCCGCCGCGTCGGCTGGTGTACCGGCGGTGGCCAGGGTTACATCGATCAGGCGATTGCGGCCGGCGTCGACCTGTACCTGAGCGGCGAAGCCTCCGAACAGACCTTCCATAGCGCGCGCGAAAACGACATCAGCTTTATCGCCGCCGGCCATCACGCCACTGAGCGTTACGGTGTGCAGGCGCTGGGCGATTACCTGGCGCGGCGTTTCGCCCTGGAGCATTTGTTCATCGATTGTCCCAACCCGATCTAACGCACACCACCCTCCCACATTTGGGAGGGTTCGGCCGGCCATCACCGCCAAACCTCGGGGCATATCCATATACCGTTTCGATCTAGTCGGCGCCCTGAATAGAAGCAGGTGCTGTGCTAGCATGCCTCGCTCGAACACGGCCCGCTGGCCGTCCATAAGATCGTTTTTCCGTGAGTAGCCATGGTCGACAAACTGACGCATCTGAAACAGCTGGAGGCGGAAAGCATCCACATCATCCGCGAGGTCGCCGCCGAGTTCGACAACCCGGTGATGCTCTACTCGATCGGTAAAGACTCCGCCGTGATGCTGCACCTGGCACGCAAGGCGTTCTTCCCGGGCAAGCTGCCGTTCCCGGTGATGCACGTCGACACCCAGTGGAAATTCCAGGAGATGTACACGTTCCGCGACCGCATGGTTGAAGAACTGGGCCTGGACCTGATCACCCACGTCAACCCGGACGGTGTGGCGCAGGGCATCAACCCGTTCACCCACGGCAGCGCCAAGCACACCGACATCATGAAGACCGAAGGCCTCAAGCAGGCCCTGGACAAGTATGGTTTCGACGCAGCCTTCGGCGGTGCCCGTCGCGATGAAGAGAAATCCCGTGCCAAAGAGCGCGTGTACTCGTTCCGCGACAGCAAGCACCGCTGGGACCCGAAAAACCAGCGCCCGGAGCTGTGGAACGTCTATAACGGCAACGTCAACAAGGGCGAGTCGATCCGTGTGTTCCCGCTGTCCAACTGGACCGAACTGGACATCTGGCAGTACATCTACCTGGAAGGCATCCCGATCGTGCCGCTGTACTTCGCCGCCGAGCGCGATGTGATCGAGAAGAACGGCACGTTGATCATGATCGACGACGACCGCATCCTCGAGCACTTGTCCGACGAAGACAAAGCCCGCATCGTCAAAAAGAAAGTCCGTTTCCGTACCCTTGGCTGCTACCCGTTGACGGGCGCGGTGGAGTCCGAAGCGGAGACGCTGACGGACATCATTCAGGAAATGCTCCTGACGCGAACTTCCGAGCGCCAGGGCCGGGTCATCGACCACGATGGTGCCGGCTCGATGGAAGATAAAAAACGTCAAGGCTATTTCTAAGGGGTTGTCATGTCGCATCAATCTGATTTGATCAGCGAGGACATCCTCGCCTACCTGGGCCAGCACGAGCGCAAGGAAATGTTGCGCTTCCTGACCTGCGGCAACGTCGACGACGGCAAGAGCACCCTGATCGGGCGCCTGCTGCACGACTCCAAGATGATCTACGAAGATCACCTGGAAGCCATCACCCGCGATTCGAAGAAGGTCGGCACCACTGGTGACGACATCGACCTGGCTCTGCTGGTCGACGGCCTGCAGGCCGAGCGCGAGCAAGGCATCACCATCGATGTCGCCTACCGCTACTTCTCCACCGCCAAGCGTAAATTCATCATCGCCGACACCCCCGGCCATGAGCAGTACACCCGCAACATGGCCACTGGTGCGTCCACCTGTGACCTGGCGATCATCCTGGTCGACGCGCGCTACGGCGTGCAGACCCAGACCCGTCGCCACAGCTTCATTGCCTCGTTGCTGGGCATCAAGCACATCGTGGTCGCCATCAACAAGATGGACCTCAACGGCTTCGACGAAGGCGTATTCGAGCAGATCAAGGCCGACTACCTGAAGTTCGCCGACGGCATCGCCTTCAAACCGAGCACCATGGCGTTCGTGCCGATGTCGGCGCTCAAGGGCGACAACGTGGTGAACAAGAGCGAGCGTTCGCCGTGGTACACCGGCCAGTCGCTGATGGAGATCCTCGAGACCGTCGAGATCGCCAACGACCGCAACTACACCGACCTGCGTTTCCCGGTGCAGTACGTCAACCGTCCGAACCTGAACTTCCGCGGTTTCGCCGGCACCCTGGCCAGCGGCATCGTCCACAAGGGCGACGAAGTCGTGGTGCTGCCGTCGGGCAAGAGCAGCCGCGTCAAATCCATCGTCACCTTCGACGGTGAACTGGAACACGCCGGTCCCGGCCAGGCCGTGACCCTGACCATGGAAGACGAGATCGACATCTCCCGTGGCGACCTGCTGGTGCATGCCGACAACGTGCCGCAAGTGACCGACGCCTTCGACGCCATGCTGGTGTGGATGGCCGAAGAGCCGATGCTGCCGGGCAAGAAATACGACATCAAGCGCGCCACCAGCTACGTGCCGGGTTCCATCACCAGCATCGTGCATCGCGTGGACGTGAACACCCTGGCCGAAGGCCCGGCGAGTTCGCTGCAGTTGAACGAAATCGGCCGGGTCAAGGTCAGCCTCGACGCCGCCATCGCCCTGGACGGTTACGCGAGCAACCGCACCACCGGCGCGTTCATCGTCATCGACCGCTTGACCAATGGCACCGTGGCCGCGGGCATGATCATCGCGCCGCCGGTCAGCCACGGCAGCGCCGCGCAGCACGGCAAGTTGGCCCATGTGGCCACCGAAGAGCGCGCCCAGCGCTTCGGTCAGCAGCCGGCCACCGTGTTGTTCAGCGGCTTGTCGGGCGCCGGCAAAAGCACCCTGGCCTATGCGGTTGAGCGCAAGTTGTTCGACATGGGCCGCGCGGTGTTTGTGCTGGATGGCCAGAACCTGCGCCACGACCTGAACAAAGGCTTGCCGCAGGATCGCGTCGGGCGTACCGAGAACTGGCGTCGTGCGGCTCACGTCGCACGCCAGTTCAACGAAGCCGGCCTGCTGACCCTGGCCGCGTTCGTTGCACCGGATGCCGAAGGGCGTGAACAGGCCAAGGCACTGATCGGTGCCGACCGCTTGCTGACGGTCTACGTGCAGGCTTCGCCGCTGGTGTGCGCCGAGCGTGATCCACAAGGCTTGTACGCGGCCGGTGGGGATAACATCCCTGGCGAGTCCTTCCCCTACGACGTGCCGTTGAATGCCGATCTGGTGATCGACACCCAGGCCCTGTCGCTGGAAGACAGCGTCAAGCAAGTGCTGGAGCTGTTGCGTCAGCGCGGCGCGATCTAAACCGCGCGGCTACAAAAAGCCCGCCACCGAGTGATCGGTGGCGGGCTTTTTCACATCTTCGAGATCGGGCTCGGTCAAATGTGGGAGGGGGCTTGCCCCCGATTGCAGAGTGTCAGTCAGAGCATCGGGTGACTGAACCACCGCTATCGGGAGCAAGCCCCCTCCCACATTTTGATCAGTGGCGGCCTGGGTAGTCGGTGTGCAACTGTTTCAGCAGCGCGTCCTTGTCTTCCCACAACCGGTTGATCCAGGCCTGGAACGCCAGCCGATACTCACTATCCTGCTCATAATTCTTGCCAATGAACTCGGCCGGAATCTGCACTTCTTCAAACTGCACCACCACGTCCTGCACATTCCCACACAACAAGTCCCAGTAGCCTGGGCGCCCGGCGGGGTAGTGGATGGTCACATTGACCAACGACTTGAGCTGCTCACCCATGGCATCCAGCACAAACGCGATACCGCCAGCCTTGGGCTTGAGCAGGTAGCGAAACGGCGACTTCTGCTGCGCATGCTTGCCGACGGTAAACCGCGTGCCTTCGGCAAAGTTGAAAATGCCCACAGGGTTGGCGCGAAACTTCGCGCAGGTCTTGCGGGTGGTTTCCAGGTCCTTGCCTTTCTTCTCCGGGTGTTTTTCCAGGTAGGCCTTGGAGTAGCGCTTCATGAACGGAAAGCCCAACGCCCACCAGGCCAGGCCAATCACCGGCACCCAGATCAGTTCCTGCTTGAGAAAGAACTTCAGCGGGCGAATCCGGCGATTGAGCACGTATTGCAGGACCATGATGTCGACCCAGCTCTGGTGGTTGCTGGTCACCAGATAAGAGTGCTGGTAGTCCAGCCCTTCCAGGCCTTTGAGGTGCCAGCGGGTGCGCCGTACCAGGTTCATCCACGCCTTGTTGTTGCTGATCCAGGCTTCATGGGTGTGGTTCATCAGCCATTCGCTGAAACGTTTGGCGAACGGCAGGGCCTTGAACAGTGCGACGATGAACAGGAACGAACACAGCAGGATCGTGTTCAGCGCCAGCAGCAACGACGCGATTACCCCGCGCACGGCGGCAGGTAGAAAATCCAGCATTTAGATATCCATAGGTCGGTTGGCGGCTTGAATCGCGGTCAGGGCGATGGTGTACACAATGTCGTCGACCTGGGCGCCGCGCGGCAGGTCGTTCACCGGTTTGCGCAGGCCCTGGAGCATCGGCCCGAGGCTGACGCAATCGGCGCTGCGTTGTACCGCCTTGTGGGTGGTGTTGCCGGTGTTCAGGTCGGGGAACACGAAGACCGTGGCCTTGCCCGCCACCAGGCTGTTGGGCGCCAGTTGCCGGGCGACGGTTTCGTTGGCGGCAGCATCGTATTGCAACGGGCCGTCGATCAGCAGCGAACTTTGCTGTTCATGGGCGAGCAGGGTGGCTTCGCGGACCTTTTCCACCTCTTCGCCGCTGGCCGACTCACCGCTGGAATAGCTGATCATCGCCACCCGAGGGGTGATACCGAACGCGGCCGCCGAGTCGGCGCTCTGCAGGGCGATTTCCGCCAGTTCGACGGCGCTCGGGTGCGGGTTCATCACGCAGTCGCCGTACACCAGCACCTGTTCGGGGAACAGCATGAAGAACACCGACGACACCAGGGTGCAGCCCGGCGCGGTCTTGATCAGTTGCAGGGCCGGGCGGATGGTGTTCGCGGTGGAGTGGATAACGCCGGAGACCAGGCCGTCGACTTCATCCAGGGCGAGCATCATGGTCGCGATCACCACGGTGTCTTCGAGCTGCTGTTCGGCCATCGGCGCGTTGAGGCTCTTGCTTTTGCGCAACGCGACCATCGGTTCGACATAACGCTCGCGGATCAGGTCCGGGTCGAGAATCTCCAGGCCTTCGGGTAATTCGATGCCCTGGGCGCGGGCGACCGCTTCGACGTCCGCCGGCTTGGCCAGCAACACGCAGCGGGCAATGCCACGGGCCTGGCAGATCGCGGCGGCTTGCACGGTCAACGGCTCGCTGCCTTCGGGCAGGACGATGCGCTTGTTGGCGGCCTGGGCGCGTTGGATCAACTGGTAGCGGAACACTGCCGGCGACAGGCGCATCTCCCGTGGCGTGCCGCAGCGTTGGTGCAGCCAGCGCGCATCGAGGTGGCTGGCGACGAAATCGGTGATGATCTCGGCCCGCTCACGGTCATCGATGGGGATTTCCTTGTTCAGGTTGTTGAGCAGGTTCGCGGTCTCGTAGGAACCGGTACTCACCGACAGCACCGGCAACCCGGCCTGGAACGCGCCTCGGCAGAGGTCCATGATGCGCGGGTCGGGCAGGGTGTCGCTGGTCAGCAGCAGGCCGGCCAGGGGCACGCCGTTGATCGCCGCCAGGCTGACGGCGAGGATGATGTCGTCGCGGTCACCCGGTGTCACCACCAGCACGCCCGGCTTGAGCAGTTCCACGGTGTTGCGCATGGTGCGGGCGCAGATGATGATCTTGGTCATGCGCCGGGTTTCGTAATCCCCGGCGTTGAGGATCTGTGCGCTCATCAGGTCGGCGACGTCACGGGTGCGCGGCGCGTTGAGTTCGGGCTGGAAAGGAATGCAGCCGAGCAGGCGGAAATCCCCGCTGCGCAGCAACGGCGAATGCTCCTTGAGGCGCGCCGAGAAGGCCTCCATGCTTTCATCGGTGCGTACCTTGTTGAGGATCACGCCGAGCACTTTCGGGTCCTTCGGGCCGCCGAACAGTTGGGCCTGCAGCTCCACGCGGCCGGAGAGTTCGGTGAGCACTTCGTTTTCCGGCGCCGAGACCAGGATCACTTCCGCATCCAGGCTCTTGGCCAGGTGCAGGTTGACCCGCGCCGCATAGCTGGCGCTGCGGGTCGGCACCATGCCTTCGACGATCAGCACGTCCTTGCCCACGGCGGCCTGCTGATACAGGGTGATGATTTCTTCGAGCAACTCGTCGAGCTGGCCGTCGCCGAGCATCCGCTCGACATGGGCCAGGCCCAGGGGCTGCGGCGGTTTGAGGCCGTGGGTGCGCGCCACCAGCTCGGTGGAGCGTTCGGGGCCGGTGTCGCCGGGGTGCGGCTGGGCAATCGGTTTGAAGAAGCCGACTTTCAACCCGGCACGTTCAAGGGTGCGGACCAGCCCAAGGCTGATGGAGGTCAGACCCACACCAAAATCGGTGGGCGCGATAAAAAAAGTCTGCATGCGAATTCTCTGGAGGTGCATGGCTTCGGTGGCGCTCTATGGTTGAGTGCCTACCGGGAATCAGGCGCCAAGGTTATCGTTATTCGCGCTCCTGCGCACACCAGCCGCAGGCAAAGGGCTGGCCTATTTTTTCCAGGCGGCGTGCGGGGTCGAGCACCCAGGCGCGCGATTGCCAGGGCGGCTGGTGGCGCAGGTGCTGGGTGTGGCCGCATGACAGCTCGGCAACCCAGTGCCGGTCGTCGTCCTGGTGGAATCCGATGATGACGACGGCCGTTGATTGATCCCGTCCGTCCGGGTTCTGTTCGCTTTCGGGCAAATCCTTGTTTAGACTTGTCCGTTCTTCATTCTTATGCAAAAGGTCTCGCCCCATGACGATCGCCGCTAACAAGGCTGTCTCCATCGACTATACCCTGACCAACGACGCTGGTGAGGTCATCGACAGCTCAGCCGGCGGCGCGCCGCTGGTCTACCTGCAAGGCGCAGGCAACATTATCCCGGGCCTGGAAAACGCCCTGGTCGGCAAGAGCGTCGGTGATGAACTGACCGTTGTCGTAGAGCCTGAAAATGCTTACGGCGAATACTCCGCCGAACTGGTCAGCACCCTGAGCCGCAGCATGTTCGAAGGTGTCGACGAACTGGAAGTGGGCATGCAGTTCCACGCTTCGGCGCCAGACGGCCAAATGCAGATCGTCACCATCCGTGATCTGGACGGCGACGACGTCACTGTCGACGGTAACCACCCTCTGGCAGGCCAGCGCCTGAACTTCCAAGTGAAGATCGTTGCCATCCGCGACGCTTCCCAGGAAGAAGTCGCTCACGGCCACGTCCACGGTGAAGGCGGTCATCACCATTGATCGATGTTTTGATCAGGTGGTAGCAAAAACGCCCCGACTGGTTCGGGGCGTTTTTTTGTGCGTGCAATAAAGATGTATGGCGCCCAAACAAAAATGCCCCGGACCTTTCGGTACGGGGCATTTCTTAACTGTTACGCAGGTAAACCTGCGTGGCAGTTTATCGCTTAGGCTGCAGCAGCAAGGTTCAGAGCCTTGATGTGGCCGTTCAGGCGACCTTTATGGCGAGCAGCTTTGTTCTTGTGGATGATGCCTTTATCGGCCATACGGTCGATAACTGGCACAGCCAGAACGTAAGCAGCTTGAGCTTTTTCAGCGTCTTTTGCGTCAATGGCCTTAACTACATTCTTGATGTAGGTACGAACCATGGAACGCAGGCTGGCGTTGTGGCTGCGACGCTTCTCAGCCTGTTTTGCACGTTTTTTGGCGGAAGGTGTGTTGGCCACCGTCGAGCTCCTCGAAAGACTTTTTAGGAAATAGCAAACAAAATAGGCCGCGAATCATGCCGATGAGTTGATGGGTTGTCAAGGGCGGTTGATGCGAACTGCTGAGTGGTCGATCTGAAGAGGCGGGTGATTTATTTCCGGCGCTTGACCTGTAAACTCGCGAGCTTTGGCGCTGTGCTGTTGCAGGCGCGCAGTATCGCATAAGTAGGCGCGTAGTTCGCCTGCTCTTTATCTATAGGCGCAAACTCTTTCAATGAATCTGCTCAAATCGTTGGCTGCCGTCAGCTCAATCACGATGATTTCCCGGGTATTGGGGTTTGTGCGTGACACCTTGTTGGCACGCATTTTCGGCGCCAGCATGGCCACGGATGCGTTCTTCATTGCCTTTAAACTGCCCAACCTGTTGCGGCGGATCTTCGCCGAGGGCGCGTTTTCCCAGGCGTTCGTGCCGATTCTGGCGGAATACAAGACGCAGCAGGGCGAGGAGGCGACCCGCACATTCATCGCCTATGTCTCGGGCTTGCTGACCCTGGTGTTGATGCTGGTGACTGTGGCCGGCATGCTCGCCGCGCCGTGGGTGATCTGGGCCACGGCGCCTGGTTTTGCCAATACGCCGGAAAGATTCGCACTGACCACTGATCTGCTGCGGGTGACTTTCCCCTACATATTGCTGATTTCCCTGTCATCCCTGGCTGGCGCCATCCTCAATACCTGGAACCGTTTCTCGGTGCCTGCGTTCGTGCCGACCCTGCTTAACGTCAGCATGATTATTTTCGCGCTGTTCCTCACGCCCTACTTCGATCCGCCGGTCATGGCCCTGGGCTGGGCCGTCCTGGCCGGCGGCCTGGCGCAATTGCTCTACCAACTGCCGCACCTGAAAAAGATCGGCATGCTCGTGTTGCCGCGCCTGAACCTCAAGGACACCGGCGTCTGGCGCGTGATGCGCAATATGCTGCCGGCGATCCTCGGGGTGTCGGTCAGCCAGATTTCGCTGATCATCAACACCGCGTTCGCCTCATTGCTGGTGTCCGGTTCGGTGTCGTGGATGTACTACGCCGATCGCTTGATGGAGCTGCCGTCCGGCGTCCTCGGCGTGGCCCTGGGCACGATTCTGCTGCCGACGCTGGCGCGTACTTACGCGAGCAAGGACCGCCATGAATACTCGCGCATTCTCGATTGGGGCCTGCGCCTGTGCTTCGTGCTGGTGTTGCCGTGCTCCCTGGCCCTGGGAATCCTCGCCGAGCCGCTGACGGTGTCGTTGTTCCAGTACGGGCAATTCGGCGCACACGATGCCTTGATGACTCAGCGCGCGCTGATCGCTTACTCGGTCGGTCTGCTTGGGATTATCGTGATCAAAGTGCTGGCGCCGGGGTTCTACGCCCAGCAAAACATCCGCACGCCGGTGAAGATCGCGATCTTCACGCTGGTCGTCACGCAACTGCTCAACCTGGTGTTCATCGGCCCGCTGGCGCATGCCGGCCTGGCCCTGGCCATCAGCGCTGGTGCTTGTATCAATGCCGGCCTGCTGTTTTACCAGCTGCGCAAACAGCAGATGTTCCAGCCGCAGCCTGGCTGGGGCATGTTTGCCCTCAAGCTGCTGGTGGCGGTGGCGATGATGTCGGCGGTATTGCTGGGCCTGATGCACTTCATGCCGGCCTGGGATCAAGGCCATATGCTCGAGCGTTTCTTGCGCCTGGGCGTGCTGGTGGTGGCGGGCGTGGTGGTGTACTTCGGGATGTTGCTGCTGCAAGGTTTCCGCCTGCGGGATTTCAATCGCAAGGCGCTGGGTTAGCGAGTTTGCCGCGATAAAACCGGTGTTTTATCGATTCCATCCATTTTGCCCTGCGCTGTTGCCTGTGATCCGGGGCCGGGTGTGGTTATAATCGACCACTTTATGAGCAAGAAGCGCGTTATGCAGCTGGTTCGAGGTCTCCACAACCTGCGCCCCCAGCATCGGGGCTGCGTCGCCACTATTGGCAACTTTGACGGTGTACACCGTGGCCACCAGGCTATCCTGGCCCGGCTGCGCGAGCGCGCGGTCGAGTTGGGCGTGCCCAGCTGCGTGGTGATTTTTGAGCCACAGCCGCGGGAATTCTTTACCCCGGAAACGGCGCCAGCGCGCCTGGCCCGCTTGCGCGACAAGCTGCAACTGTTGGCCGAGGAGGGCGTGGACCGTGTGCTGTGCCTGGCCTTCAACCAGCGTTTGCGCAGCCTCAGCGCCGCCGAGTTCGTCGACCGTATCCTGGTGGATGGCTTGGGCGTACAGCACCTGGAGGTCGGCGACGACTTCCGTTTCGGCTGTGATCGGGTCGGCGATTTCGATTTTCTGCAGCACGCCGGCGTAACCCAGGGTTTTACCGTCGAAGCCGCGCAAACCGTCGAACTGGACGGCCTGCGCGTGAGCAGTACCCAGGTGCGTAATGCCCTGGCCGCTGCCGACTTCGCCTTGGCCGAGCGTTTGCTCGGTCGCCCGTTCCGCATTGCCGGGCGGGTATTGCACGGCCAGAAGCTGGCGCGCCAACTGGGCACGCCAACCGCCAACGTGCAGCTCAAGCGCCGTCGTGTGCCGCTGACCGGGGTTTACCTGGTGAGCGTCGACATCGACGGCCAATCGTGGCCGGGAGTCGCCAATATAGGCGTCAGGCCCACGGTTGCAGGTGATGGCAAGGCCCACCTGGAAGTTCACCTTTTGGATTTTGCCGGTGATCTGTATGACCGGCGTTTGACGGTGGTTTTCCACCAAAAGCTGCGTGAAGAGCAGCGTTTCGCCTCCCTCGAGGCGTTGAAAACGGCGATCAATGCGGATGTCGCCGCCGCCCGTGCCCTAGCCGCACCTAGCGCCCATCGCTAACCGAAGAGCCTTAAATGACCGACTATAAAGCCACGCTAAACCTTCCGGACACCGCCTTCCCAATGAAGGCCGGCCTGCCACAGCGCGAACCGCAGATCCTGCAGCGCTGGGACAGTATTGGCCTGTACGGAAAGTTGCGCGAAATTGGCAAGGATCGTCCGAAATTCGTCCTGCACGACGGCCCTCCTTATGCCAACGGCACGATTCACATCGGTCATGCGCTGAACAAGATTCTCAAGGACATGATCGTCCGCTCGAAGACCCTTTCGGGCTTCGACGCGCCGTATGTCCCGGGTTGGGATTGCCACGGCCTGCCGATCGAACACAAAGTCGAAGTGACCCACGGCAAGAACCTGGGCGCCGATAAAACCCGCGAACTGTGCCGTGCCTACGCCACCGAGCAGATCGAAGGGCAGAAGTCCGAGTTCATCCGCCTGGGTGTCCTGGGCGACTGGGCCAATCCCTACAAGACCATGGACTTCAAGAACGAGGCCGGTGAAATCCGCGCCTTGGCCGAAATCGTCAAGGGCGGTTTCGTGTTCAAGGGCCTCAAGCCCGTGAACTGGTGCTTCGACTGCGGTTCGGCCCTGGCTGAAGCGGAAGTCGAGTACGAAGACAAGAAGTCCTCGACCATCGACGTGGCCTTCCCGATTGCCGACGACGCCAAGCTGGCAGCGGCCTTTGGCCTGGCAAGCCTGGCCAAGCCAGCCGCCATCGTGATCTGGACCACCACCCCGTGGACCATCCCCGCCAACCAGGCGCTGAACGTCCACCCGGAATTCACCTACGCCCTGGTGGATGTCGGTGATCGCCTGCTGGTGCTGGCCGAAGAGATGGTCGAAGCCTGCCTGGCGCGTTACGCGCTGGAAGGTTCGGTGATCGCCACCACCACCGGTTCTGCGCTGGAACTGATCAACTTCCGTCACCCGTTCTACGACCGCCTGTCGCCGGTGTACCTGGCTGACTACGTTGAACTGGGCGCCGGCACCGGCATCGTTCACTCCGCGCCTGCTTACGGCGTAGACGACTTCGTGACCTGCAAGGCCTACGGCATGGTCAACGACGACATCTTGAACCCGGTGCAGAGCAACGGTGTTTATGCGCCGTCCCTGGAATTCTTCGGTGGCCAGTTCATCTTCAAGGCCAACCAGCCGATCATCGACAAGCTGTCGGAAGTCGGCGCGCTGCTGCACACCGAGACCATCAAGCACAGCTACATGCACTGCTGGCGCCACAAGACCCCGCTGATCTACCGCGCCACCGCGCAGTGGTTCATCGGCATGGATAAAGAACCGGCCAGCGGCGACACCTTGCGCAACCGCGCGATCAAAGCCATCGAAGACACCAAGTTCGTCCCGGCCTGGGGTCAGGCGCGCCTGCACTCGATGATCGCCAACCGTCCGGACTGGTGCATCTCCCGCCAGCGCAACTGGGGCGTGCCGATCCCGTTCTTCCTCAACAAGGAAAGCGGCGAGCTGCACCCGCGTACCGTCGAGCTGATGGAAGTCGTGGCCCAGCGCGTTGAGCAGGAAGGCATCGAAGCCTGGTTCAAGCTGGACGCCGCCGAGCTGTTGGGCGACGAAGCGCCGCTGTACGACAAGATCAGAGACACCCTCGACGTGTGGTTCGACTCCGGCACCACCCATTGGCACGTGCTGCGCGGTTCGCACCCGATGGGGCATGCGGCCGGCCCGCGCGCCGACCTGTACCTGGAAGGTTCGGACCAGCACCGTGGCTGGTTCCACTCGTCGCTGCTGACCGGTTGCGCCATCGACGACCACGCACCGTACCGCGAACTGCTGACCCACGGTTTCACCGTCGACGAAAACGGTCGCAAGATGTCCAAGTCCCTGGGCAACGTGATCGCGCCGCAAAAGGTCAACGACACCCTGGGCGCCGATATCATGCGCCTGTGGGTTGCCTCGACCGATTATTCGGGCGAGATGGCCGTGTCGGAGCAGATCCTGCAGCGCAGCGCCGATGCCTACCGTCGTATCCGTAATACCGCACGCTTCATGCTGTCGAACCTGACCGGTTTCAACCCGGCCACCGACATCCTGCCGGCCGAGGACATGCTCGCCCTGGACCGTTGGGCCGTGGACCGTACCCTGTTGCTGCAACGCGAGTTGCAGGAGCACTACGGTGAATACCGCTTCTGGAACGTCTATTCGAAGATTCACAACTTCTGCGTGCAGGAGTTGGGCGGTTTCTACCTCGACATCATCAAGGACCGCCAGTACACCACCGGCGCCAACAGCAAGGCGCGCCGCTCGGCGCAGACCGCGCTGTACCACATCTCCGAAGCGCTGGTGCGCTGGATCGCACCGATCCTGGCCTTCACCGCCGACGAACTGTGGGAATACCTGCCGGGCGAGCGCAACGAATCGGTGATGCTCAACACTTGGTACGAAGGCCTGACCGAACTGCCGGCCGACTTCGAACTGGGCCGCGAGTACTGGGACGGCGTGATGGCGGTGAAAGTGGCCGTGAACAAGGAGCTGGAAGTGCAGCGCGCGGCCAAGGCCGTCGGTGGCAACCTGCAAGCCGAAGTCACTCTGTTTGCCGAGGAAGGCCTGAGCGCCGACCTGGCCAAGCTGAGCAACGAACTGCGCTTCGTGCTGATCACCTCCACTGCGAGCCTGGCGCCATTCGCCCAGGCCCCGGCGGACGCCGTGGCCACCGAAGTGCCTGGCCTGAAGCTCAAAGTCGTCAAGTCGGCCTTCCCCAAGTGCGCCCGTTGCTGGCACTGCCGTGAAGATGTCGGCGTGAACCCTGAGCATCCGGAAATCTGCGGTCGTTGCGTCGACAACATCAGCGGTGCCGGCGAGGTTCGTCACTATGCCTAACGCCAGTCGTTTCGGACGTCTTGGCTGGCTCGTATTGAGCGTGCTGGTCCTGGTCATCGACCAGGTCAGCAAGGCTCACTTCGAGGGCTCCCTGGAGATGTTCCAGCAGATCGTGGTGATCCCGGATTACTTCAGCTGGACGCTGGCCTATAACACCGGCGCGGCGTTCAGCTTCCTGGCCGATGGCGGCGGCTGGCAACGCTGGTTGTTCGCCCTGATCGCCGTGGTGGTCAGTGCGGTGCTGGTGGTCTGGCTCAAGCGCCTGGGGCGCGATGACACCTGGCTGGCCATCGCCCTGGCGCTGGTGCTGGGTGGCGCGCTGGGCAACCTGTACGACCGCATCGCCCTGGGCCATGTGATCGACTTCATTCTGGTGCATTGGCAGAACCGCTGGTACTTCCCCGCGTTCAATTTTGCCGACAGCGCCATCACCGTCGGTGCAATCATGCTGGCACTCGATATGTTCAAAAGTAAGAAAACCGGAGAGACCGTTCATGACTGATCAGGTATTGGCTGAACAACGCATCGGCCAGAACACGGAAGTCACCTTGCATTTCGCATTGCGCCTGGAGAATGGCGACACGGTCGACAGCACGTTCGACAAATCCCCCGCGACCTTCAAGGTGGGCGATGGCAACCTGCTGCCGGGTTTTGAAGCGGCCTTGTTCGGCTTCAAGGCCGGCGACAAGCGCACCCTGCAGATCCTGCCGGAAAACGCCTTTGGCCAGCCCAACCCGCAAAACGTACAGATCATCCCGCGTTCGCAGTTCCAGGACATGGAGCTGTCGGAAGGCCTGCTGGTGATCTTCAACGATGCAGCGAACACCGAGCTGCCGGGTGTGGTCAAAGCCTTCGATGACGCGCAAGTGACCATCGACTTCAACCATCCGTTGGCCGGTAAAACCTTGACGTTTGACGTAGAAATCTTCGACGTTAAAGCGCTCTAACTGACAGAACCGGCTCCTGCGGGCGCTGGCTTGTGTGGGAGCTGGCTTGCCTGCGATGCGGTCGACTCGGTGTATCAGGTACACCGAGTCGACCGCATCGCAGGCAAGCCAGCTCCCACAAAGACACGAGGCACAGCATGCAAATCAAACTCGCCAACCCCCGTGGCTTCTGCGCCGGCGTGGACCGCGCGATCGAAATCGTCAACCGTGCCCTGGAAGTCTTCGGGCCGCCGATTTATGTGCGCCATGAAGTCGTCCACAACAAATTCGTAGTCGAAGACTTGCGCGCTCGCGGCGCCATCTTTGTCGAAGAACTCGACCAGGTGCCGGACGACGTTATCGTTATCTTCAGCGCCCACGGCGTATCCCAGGCGGTGCGGACCGAAGCGGCAGGCCGCGGCCTGAAAGTGTTCGATGCTACCTGCCCATTGGTTACCAAGGTGCATATCGAAGTCGCGCGCTACAGCCGCGATGGCCGTGAATGCATCCTGATCGGCCACGCCGGCCACCCGGAAGTCGAAGGCACCATGGGCCAGTACGATGGCAGCAACGGTGGCGCGATCTACCTGGTGGAAGACGAAAAAGACGTCGCCAACCTGCAGGTACGCAACCCTGAGCGTTTGGCCTTCGTCACCCAGACCACGTTGTCGATGGACGACACCAGCCGAGTGATCGATGCCCTGCGCACACGTTTCCCGGCAATTGGCGGCCCACGCAAGGACGACATCTGCTACGCCACGCAAAACCGCCAGGACGCAGTCAAGCAACTGGCCGATGAATGTGATGTGGTGCTGGTTGTCGGCAGCCCTAACAGCTCCAACTCCAACCGCCTGCGTGAACTGGCTGAACGCATGGCCACGCCGGCGTACCTGATCGACGGCGCCGAGGACATGCAGCGCAGTTGGTTCGACGGCGTCGAGCGCATCGGCATCACTGCGGGTGCCTCGGCGCCGGAAGTGCTGGTACGCGGTGTGATCCAGCAGTTGCAGGCCTGGGGCGCCACCGGTGCCGATGAGTTGGCCGGTCGTGAGGAGAACATCACTTTCTCCATGCCCAAGGAGCTGCGGGTGCGTTCGCTGCTCTGAGTCCCAGGGTGTTGAGCGAGCCCCGGCATAATGCCTGCTCGGTTTTATCCCGGCGCAGGCTGATGCGTCCGCTGGGGGCCAGCACCACTTGAAACAGGCTTTGTGCCTGATCCGTGGCGCATACATGCACGGTGCCGGCACGAAAGCCCCCGCCGGAAAAGACCGGCTCGCCCAGCCCGCTGAAGCGTACCTGGCTCCTGACCGGGCCATTGCCCACGATCGGTACGCGCCCATTGTCCTGATGCTCCAGCAATACGGGATTATCGTCGTCCAGATGGCCGCGCCCGTTCAGGTCCACGATCACCCGCCAGCCCCGGCTCCAATCGTCGTCCAAGGCATGAATGACTACCGCCCGGTTGCGTGCGATGGCTTCGCTGCGCGCATAGCGCAAGCCGCCAACCAGAGACTGGGCCGCACTGTGTCGCTGCTGGGATTCCAGCAGCCCCTTGAAACTGGGGACCGCCAGCTGCGCGAGGATGCCGCTCAGGATCAGCCCGAGCAGTAGTTCGATCAGGGTGAAGCCTCGTTGTGTCATGTGCGGTCCCTCCGTGGACGCGATGCATATTCAGGTGGCATGCCTAGGTATAGCGCTCCGGTCGTGGCGTTGAATGCTGGCCTTTATGTCCAAAGTATTTCCCTTTGTTCCGGGAGCGGCACAGGCCGAAAACCGCCGCTAGTCTTGGGCCGCACAGCAGGTTTTTCCTGCTTTTTCCGGCCTTTGACAGGGATGACGACGGTAATGCTTGCTTGCTCGACTGCTTTGTTTCGACCGGTGACTTCCCGCCACCAAACCGGCATGACCCTGATCGAGGTGGTGGTGGCGGTGCTGATTCTGGTGATCGGCCTGCTGGGCGCTGCGGTGGTCCAGCTCAATGCGCTCAAGTACACCGACAGTACGCGGATGACCAGCCAGGCCAGCTTCATCGCCTACGACATGCTGGACCGCATTCGCGCCAATGCTGGCGCCGACTATTCGTGGGTGCGAACCGAGCGCGCGCCACTGTTCACGTCGACGGGCAGCGTGCGCGACCTCGACCTGCACGATTTCGAGGCCAATATCATCGGTTTCGCCGGCGACAGCGGCAGTGGCTCGGTGCTCGTTCGTGCCGATGAGGTGACCGTGAGCATCAGTTGGGATGATGCCAGGGGGGCAAAAAAAGCCGGGGCGAGGGAAACGCTCACACTCACCAGCCGCATCGCCGATGAATCGCAGGTGTCGCAATGAATCGGCGGGTGCGGGGTTTCAGTGTGTTGGAGCTGCTGCTGGCGTTGACGCTCGGGTTGGTGCTGAGCCTTGGGTTCAGCCAAATCGCCATCAGCGCTCGAACCACCGATGCCAGCCAGCAGGCCGCCATGCTGCTGCAGGATGATGCGCGGTTTGCGCTCGGCAAGCTGATTCAGGACATTCGCCTGGCGGGCATGTTCGGTTGCCTGGCTACGGCATCGATCGAAGGTGCGCCGTTGGCTTTTGATCGACCAATCAGCTGGAGTGCCACGGGTGACGCAAGGTCGCTGACGCTGGTCAGCGCTGAGGTCGGCGAGGACGGCGGCACGCCGGATTGGACCGTATTGTCCGACTGCTCCGGCTCTGCCCACGCTTATGCCGGCACGCCACCACCCGCCGTGCCGGGGCAGATACGCTTTGCGATACGCCAGCTCACCTACACCTTCGAGGCTGGCCAGCTGAAAGTCAGTACCCCGTCAGCCCCGGCCAGGGCGGTGCTGGTGGACAACGTGCAGGCGTTCGAGATCAGTTTCGGCGTGGCAGCCAAGCCTGACTCGACGCCGGTGGTGGGTTATGACCCCGGCCCGGCTGACAATTCGCTGATACGCAGTGTACGCATCCGTTTGACGCTGCAAGACCCGGACGGGTTGGTGAAGGCGCAAACCTGGAGCGTGGTTGCAGCGCTGCGCAACCGGCTGGGGTAGGGCGACCATGGCAGGGTTTCGTGTTGTTGAACGACGGCAGGCGGGCATGGTGCTGCTGATCAGCCTGGTGTTCCTGTTGCTGTTATCGCTGATCGCGTTGTCTTCGATGCAGGGTGCGGTGTCCCAGCAGAAGGTCGTTGGCAGTGTCTGGCATCGCAACCAGTCGCTGCAAAGTGCCGAAAGTGGCCTGAGGCTGGGGGAGGCGGCCGTGCGGCGGGCAGGCGCCGCGTGGCCTGTGTGCGCGTCGATCATCACCTGTGCGCCGCCGCGCGAGTCGTCCTCGGTGATAGCTCCCGGAACCGATCCCGTTTCGAGGGTGAACTGGGCCGCCATGGACGGCGGTCTTTACGCGGTTCAAGCACTCGGGCCTGTCGTGGGGCTGGCTCATTTGCCTGCGCAGATGCCGGCAATGCTCTATCGGGTTACGGCGGTGGGGCTCCGTGGCCAATCGCGCACGGTGCTGGAGGCCATGTATGCGCGGGTGGATGAGGGAGGGCGCTCGCGGTTTCAGCGAGTGATGTGGCGACAACTTTACTGAGGAGCGGCGCAATGGGCATGGATAGCCAGGGTTTTACGTTGATTGAATTACTGACTGCCGTGGCGATCGTCGCGGTGCTGGCCGGTGTCGTTTATCCGGCGTATGTCGGCCATGTGAACAAGGCCTATCGCGCGGAAATTGTCGTGCTGTTGACCGAGCAAGCTCAGTCTCTGGAGCGGTATTACACGAGCAATGGCAGTTTTATTGATGCAAGCGGCGTCAGCGTCGGCAATGATCGCTATAGAATCACGGCTGCGCTGAACCCTCAGGATTTCAGCCTGCTGGCCACACCAGGCGTCGACTCTGTCATGGCAGGCGACGCTTGCGGGGCATTCAGCCTGACCAGTAGCGGTGCGCGGACCAACCCCGGAGCGGCCCCAGGCATGTCGCGCAAGACATGCTGGGGGCAGTGATGGGTGTACTCCATGAGTGGGCGCCGAGTGCGCTTTTCCCTTTTTATCGGCTGGATCAAATGATGGCTAAGCAACAGCGAGTGGTGGTGGTCGGTGGCGGAGTAATCGGCTTGTTGACGGCGTTCAACCTGGCGACCCAGGGCCTGGCAGTCGTACTGCTGGAACGCTCGGGGCTCGGGCAGGAGTCCTCGTGGGCAGGCGGCGGCATTGTCTCGCCACTGTACCCGTGGCGCTACAGCCCGGCAGTCACGGCTTTGGCTCATTGGTCCCAGGACTTTTATCCACAACTGGCCGAGCGCTTGTTTGCCGATACCGGCGTTGATCCGGAGGTCCACACCACCGGGCTCTACTGGCTGGACCTGGAGGATGAAGCCGACGCATTGGCCTGGGCCGCGCGCGAAGGACGACCATTGAGCAAGGTGGATGTGTCGGTCGCCCATGATGCGGTTCCGGTGTTGGGCGGTGGTTACTCCCAGGCGATCTACATGGCGAATGTGGCGAATGTGCGCAACCCGCGCCTGATCAAATCGCTCAAGGCGGCGCTGCTGGCGCTGCCAGGCGTGACGATTCATGAACAGTGCGAAGTTGACGGGTTTGTGTTGGACGGCGACAACGTCGTCGGCGTGAATACGCCTGCCGGGCCGGTGCTCGGTGATCAGGTCGTGCTTGCGGCGGGGGCCTGGAGTGGGCAGTTGCTGGACAAGCTGGGCCTGTCGCTGCCGGTTGAGCCGGTCAAAGGCCAGATGATTTTGTACAAATGCGCCTCGGACTTTCTGTCGAGCATGGTCCTGGCCAACGGGCGTTATGCGATCCCGCGGCGTGACGGGCACATTCTGATTGGCAGTACCCTGGAACATGAAGGGTTCGACAAGACGCCGACCGGATCGGCGCTGGAGAGCCTGAAGGCTTCGGCCGTGGAGTTGATTCCCGCCCTGGCGGATGCCGAGGTGGTGGGCCATTGGGCGGGCCTGCGGCCAGGCTCGCCGGAAGGTATTCCCTACATCGGTCCGGTCCCCGGTTTCAACGGGCTGTGGCTCAATTGCGGGCATTACCGCAACGGCCTCGTGCTGGCGCCGGCGTCGTGCCAGTTATTCGCCGATTTGTTGCTGGGGCACACGCCGATCATCGACCCGGCGCCCTACGCGCCCGCAGGTCGGATCAACGTTGGATAGCTTTCGGCCCTTGCTCCAGATGCGCCTGGGTGCAATACCATTCTTGCCGTGAGCTCAGTGCTCGGTCCTGCGGCAGATGCACGCCGCAGTGAGCGCAGCGCACCATTGGCGTTGCGTCGGGTTCGCCGGAGCGTTGTTGTTTGACGGCCGGGTTTTTGAATTTGCGCCAGAACCATACCGCGGCAGCAATGACGGCAATCCAGAACAGTAGACGAACCATGATGGGCAGTTTCTCGACAAGGAATGCGCCAGTTTAGCCAAGGACGTGGCAGGCGCACAGCGCAATAATGCTTGCGCATAAAAAAGGGAGCCCCGAGGGCTCCCTTTTTATGTTGCGTCGGATGATCAGTCGAACACACCGAAGGTCATGTAGCTGAACCACGAGCGGTCCTGGTTGTTGCCCAGGGCTTGCGGCGCTTGTTCTTCGATCACATCGCCATTTTCATCATGGGGCTTGAGGTCCGCAGGGATGGCTTCCTTGGCGTCCTGGAACTGTTTCATCACGTCCTGGTTGGCGCGGGTTTCACCCGGCGGCAGCGGTGGACGCGACTCGATCAGACCCAGGGTGTACTTGCTCAGCCACGAACGGTTGTCCGCTTCGGCAACCTGAGGCACGAACTGGCCGTCTTTCAGGCTTGGGTGATCCGGGTAGTTGAGCTTCAGGGTTTCCAGGCTGGTGGCCGCCAGGGCGTCCAGGTGCAGGCGCTGGTAGGCCTCGGTCATCACCGCCAGGCCGTCACCCACGGAAGGGGTTTCCTGGAAGTTCTCCACGACATAGCGACCACGGTTGGCGGCTGCCACGTAAGCCTGACGGGTCAGGTAGTAGTGGGCCACGTGGATTTCGTAGGAGGCCAGCAGGTTGCGCAGGTAGATCATGCGCTGCTTGGCGTCCGGCGCGTAGCGGCTGTTGGGATAGCGGCTGGTCAGCTGGGCGAACTCGTTGTAGGAGTCGCGGGCAGCGCCCGGGTCACGCTTGGTCATGTCCAGCGGCAGGAAGCGCGCCAGCAGGCCAACGTCCTGGTCGAACGAGGTCAGGCCCTTGAGGTAGTAGGCGTAGTCGACGTTCGGGTGTTGCGGGTGCAGGCGGATAAAACGCTCGGCGGCGGACTTGGCGGCTTCCGGCTCGGCGTTCTTGTAGTTGGCGTAGATCAGCTCGAGCTGGGCCTGGTCGGCGTAGCGCCCGAACGGATAGCGCGACTCCAGGGCCTTCAGCTTGGCTGTGGCACTGGTGTAGCTATTATTGTCCAAGTCTTTTTGAGCTTGTTGATACAGCTCGACTTCGCTCAGGTTTTCGTCGACGACTTCCTTTGTTGACGAGCAAGCAGCAGTCATGGCGAGGATGGCGATCAGCAGCAGGTGTTTCACTTGCATGGCGGCTTGCGTCCCTATGACGGCCGCTGTCTTGGGCGGGGCCGTCCTGTTATGATGAGCGCCCCGTTGAAAGCATCGGGGCAAAAGACGCCGTATTTAACCACAAGCGCGCAGCCGAAACCAAAGGCTGTGCCACGCCTAGTCTGAGCATGTCCGATAAAATTGAACTTCGCGCAGAGGTGCCGTCCGAATTGGGCGGCCAACGCCTCGATCAAGTCGCCGCACAATTATTCGCTGAGCACTCGCGCTCGCGCCTTTCCGCCTGGATCAAAGACGGCCGCCTGACTGTGGATGGAGCGGTTATCCGCCCGCGAGACATAGTCCATGGCGGTGCGATTCTTGAGCTGACTGCCGAGCAGGAAGCCCAGGGAGAATGGATCGCCCAGGACATCGAGCTGGACATCGTCTATGAAGACGACGACATCCTGGTCATCAATAAACCCGCAGGCCTGGTGGTTCACCCGGCGGCCGGGCACGCTGATGGCACCTTGCTCAATGCTCTGTTGCACCATGTGCCGGACATCATCAATGTCCCGCGCTGCGGCATCGTACACCGCCTGGACAAGGACACGACCGGCTTGATGGTGGTGGCCAAGACCATTCAGGCCCAGACGCAGCTGGTTACACAGTTGCAGAGCCGCAGCGTCAGCCGGATCTACGAGTGCATCGTGATTGGCGTCGTGGTGGCGGGTGGCAAGATCAATGCGCCTATCGGTCGTCACGGCCAGCAGCGCCAGCGTATGGCGGTGATGGAAGGCGGCAAGCAGGCCGTCAGCCACTACCGTGTGCTGGAGCGTTTCCGGTCCCACACCCATGTGCGGGTCAAGCTGGAAACCGGCCGTACTCACCAGATTCGTGTACACATGGCGCACATCAACTTCCCGTTGGTCGGAGATCCGGCCTACGGCGGTCGCTTCCGTATTCCACCGGCGGCCAGTGTCACCATGGTTGAATCGCTGAAGTCCTTCCCGCGTCAGGCGCTGCATGCGCGGTTCCTGGAGCTGGATCATCCGACGAGCGGTAAGCGGATGAGCTGGGAATCGCCTCTGCCGGACGATCTGGTCTGGTTGCTGTCGCTGCTCAGGCAGGATCGCGAGGCATTTATCGGATGAGTGACTGGCTGATTCCTGACTGGCCCGCGCCGGCTCAGGTCAAGGCCTGCGTCACCACCCGTGCGGGCGGCGTCAGCCTGGCGCCGTTCGACAGCCTCAACCTGGGCGATCACGTCGAGGACAGCCCCGAGGCTGTGCTTGAAAATCGCCGTCGCCTCACCGAAGTCTTTCATGTCCGGCCGGCCTGGCTCCGCCAGGTCCACGGCGTGAACGTGGTCGAGGCCGACCCCGAGCGCATTGCCGAAGCCGACGGCAGTTGGACCAGCACGCCGGGCATCGCCTGCACCTCCATGACCGCCGATTGCCTGCCTGCGTTGTTCTGCAACCGCGCCGGCACACGCGTCGCCGCCGCTCACGCGGGTTGGCGTGGCTTGGCCGCGGGCATGCTGGAGGCCACCGCCGAAAGCCTGCAAGCCGAGCCTGCCGACATATTGGTCTGGCTGGGCCCGGCCATTGGCCCGCAAGCCTTCGAAGTCGGCCCGGAAGTGCGGGAAGCGTTCGTGCAGCAACTGCCGGGCACCGCCCAGGCCTTTGTGCCCAGCCGCAACCCCGGCAAGTTCATGGCCGATATCTACCAGTTGGCCCGTTTGCGCCTGGCTGCCCGCGGTATCACTGCCGTTTACGGTGGCGGGTTCTGCACCGTGAACGATCCGCGCTTCTTTTCTTTCCGCCGCAGTCCACGCACGGGTCGGTTCGCCTCCCTTATTTGGCTGGAGCGCTAGACTCTTCTGATCTACGTCAACTGTCCGACGCTTGAATCTCCCAGAATCGACCACATCTATAGGGCTATCTGGCAGGTTTCTTCATTCAGGATGTGTTTGTAGCTCCGGCCTGCTCAAAAGGAAGGTGACTAATGCGTATTGATCGTTTAACCAGTAAATTGCAATTGGCCTTATCCGACTCCCAATCCCTGGCGGTCGGCCTCGACCACCCGGCCATTGAGCCTGCGCACTTGATGCAGGCGCTCCTGGAGCAGCAAGGTGGTTCTATCAAGCCCTTGCTGATGCAGGTAGGCTTCGACGTCAACAGCCTGCGCAAGGAGTTGAGCAAAGAGCTCGACCAACTGCCGAAAATCCAGAATCCTACCGGCGACGTGAATATGTCCCAGGATTTGGCGCGCCTGCTCAATCAAGCGGACCGCCTGGCTCAGCAGAAGGGCGACCAGTTCATCTCCAGCGAGCTGGTGCTGCTCGCCGCCATGGACGAAAACAGCAAGCTCGGCAAATTGTTGCTGGGCCAGGGCGTCAGCAAAAAAGCCCTGGAAAACGCCATCAACAACCTGCGTGGCGGCGAAGCGGTGAACGACCCCAACCACGAGGAGTCACGCCAGGCCCTGGATAAATACACTGTCGACCTGACCAAGCGCGCCGAAGAAGGCAAGCTGGACCCGGTGATCGGCCGTGACGACGAGATTCGTCGCACCATCCAGGTCCTGCAGCGCCGTACCAAGAACAACCCGGTGCTGATCGGTGAGCCTGGCGTGGGTAAAACCGCGATTGCCGAGGGCCTGGCCCAGCGCATCATCAACGGTGAAGTGCCGGACGGCCTCAAGGGCAAGCGCCTGCTGTCCCTGGACATGGGGTCGCTGATCGCCGGCGCGAAATTCCGCGGCGAGTTCGAAGAGCGTCTCAAATCCCTGCTTAACGAGCTGTCGAAGCAGGAAGGGCAGATCATTCTGTTTATCGACGAGCTGCACACCATGGTCGGCGCCGGTAAAGGCGAAGGCTCGATGGACGCCGGCAACATGCTCAAGCCTGCCTTGGCGCGGGGCGAGTTGCACTGCGTGGGTGCCACCACGCTCAACGAATACCGCCAGTACATCGAGAAGGATGCGGCCCTTGAGCGGCGTTTCCAGAAAGTGCTGGTGGAAGAACCGAGCGAAGAAGACACCATCGCGATCCTGCGGGGCCTGAAAGAACGCTATGAGGTCCACCACAAAGTGGCGATCACTGACGGCGCGATCATTGCGGCGGCGAAGTTGAGCCATCGCTATATCACCGACCGGCAGTTGCCCGACAAGGCCATCGACCTGATCGACGAAGCGGCCAGCCGTATCCGTATGGAGATCGACTCCAAGCCGGAAGTGCTCGACCGTCTGGATCGGCGCCTGATTCAACTGAAAGTCGAATCCCAGGCACTGAAAAAAGAAGAGGACGAAGCGGCGAAAAAACGCCTGGAAAAACTCCAGGAAGAAATCCTCCGCCTGGAACGCGAGTACTCGGACCTCGAGGAAATCTGGAACGCGGAAAAAGCTGAAGTACAGGGTTCGGCACAGATCCAGCAAAAGATCGAGCAGTCGCGCCAGGAGCTGGAAACCGCACGCCGTAAGGGCGACCTGAACCGCATGGCCGAGTTGCAGTACGGGGTGATCCCGGACCTGGAACGCAGCCTGCAGATGGTCGACCAGCATGGTCACAGCGAGAACCAATTGCTGCGCAGCAAGGTGACCGAGGAAGAAATTGCCGAAGTTGTCTCGAAGTGGACCGGTATCCCCGTGTCGAAAATGCTCGAAGGCGAACGCGACAAGCTGATGAAGATGGAAAGCCTGTTGCACCAGCGCGTCATCGGCCAGGAAGAGGCGGTGGTGGCGGTGTCCAACGCGGTACGGCGTTCCCGTGCCGGGTTGTCCGACCCGAATCGTCCAAGTGGCTCGTTCATGTTCCTCGGCCCGACCGGTGTGGGTAAGACCGAGTTGTGCAAGGCCTTGGCCGAGTTCCTCTTCGACACCGAAGAAGCCATGGTGCGGATCGATATGTCCGAGTTCATGGAGAAACATTCCGTGGCTCGCCTGATCGGGGCGCCACCGGGCTACGTAGGCTACGAGGAAGGCGGTTACCTGACCGAAGCGGTACGGCGCAAGCCTTACTCGGTGATCCTGCTGGATGAGGTCGAGAAGGCCCACCCGGACGTGTTCAACATCTTGCTGCAGGTGCTGGAAGATGGCCGGCTGACGGACAGCCACGGGCGTACTGTGGATTTCCGCAACACGGTGATCGTGATGACCTCCAACCTGGGGTCGGTGCAGATCCAGGAACTGGTGGGCGATCGTGAAGCCCAGCGCGCAGCTGTGATGGATGCGCTGACCACGCACTTCCGCCCGGAATTCATCAACCGGGTCGATGAAGTGGTGATCTTCGAGCCTTTGGCACGGGATCAGATCGCGGGCATCACCGAGATCCAGTTGGGCCGCCTGCGCAGCCGTCTGGCTGAGCGCGAGCTGGCGCTGGAGCTGAGCCCCGAGGCGTTGGACAAGCTGATCGCGGTCGGTTACGACCCGGTGTATGGCGCACGGCCGTTGAAGCGTGCGATCCAGCGCTGGATCGAAAACCCGCTGGCCCAGTTGATTCTGTCGGGCAGCTTTATGCCGGGCACCAGCGTCAAGGCCACGGTGGAAAACGACGAAATCGTATTCCACTGAGTTCGGTCGGTCGGGCTATAAAGAGAAGGCCTCGCGTTGCGAGGCCTTTTTTTTCGATAGGGCGTTGAACTGTAAGGCAAAGGCTTGTAAAGTGCGCCCCGCAGCAACGTCAGCCCACGGGTTTCTTCTCCCCAAGAAGAAATCAGAAAGAAGCGCAAATCATTGTCTTAAAAGCAATTTAAAGGGTTGACAGGGGTTTTTAAGATTGTAGAATAGCGCGCCTCAGAGACGCGAACGTAGCGATACGGACGCATCGAAGAGAAGGTTACACAGCAGTAAAAGTTGTACATTTGAAATGTGTAGTTCCGTGATAGCTCAGTCGGTAGAGCAAATGACTGTTAATCATTGGGTCCCAGGTTCGAGTCCTGGTCACGGAGCCAATTTCAAAACCGGGGTATAGCGCAGTCCGGTAGCGCGCCTGCTTTGGGAGCAGGATGTCAGGAGTTCGAATCCCCTTACCCCGACCATTTTTTGGGTCGTTAGCTCAGTTGGTAGAGCAGTTGGCTTTTAACCAATTGGTCGTAGGTTCGAATCCCACACGACCCACCATTTTTGAGACCAGTTAACGCTGGAATCAGATCTTAAGATCAGAGGTCAAAAGCCCTGATCGAAGAAGGCGGCTGAGAGGTCGCCTTTGTTTTACCGGGGTATAGCGCAGTCCGGTAGCGCGCCTGCTTTGGGAGCAGGATGTCAGGAGTTCGAATCCCCTTACCCCGACCATATTAAAAATCCTCGTATCGAAAGATACGGGGATTTTTTTTGCCTGAAATTATCCCAAATCCACCACAACACCAATGTGGGAGGGAGCAAGCCCCCTCCCACATTGATCGCGTGTTTAGTGAAGTTTGAGACGTGGCTCAGTTCCGCGCCCAATCCGGCTGCCCAGCATCAGCATCGCCGTGCGGAAGACGCCATACAGCGCCATCTGGTGCATGCGGTACAGCGACACATAGAACATCCGCGCCAACCAGCCTTCCAACATCACACTGCCTGTGAGGTTGCCCATCAGGTTACCCACCGCCGAGAAGCGCGACAGCGAGATCAGCGAGCCGTAGTCGGTGTACTTGTACGATGGCAGGTCCTTGCCTTCGATCCGCAGCTTCAACGATTTGGCCAGCAATGAAGCCTGCTGGTGCGCGGCCTGGGCGCGTGGCGGTACGTTGCGGTCGGTGCCGGGTTGCGGGCAGGCGGCGCAGTCACCGAAGGCGAAGATGTTTTCATCGCGGGTGGTTTGCAGTGTCGGCAGCACCTGCAGTTGATTGATGCGGTTGGTTTCCAGGCCGTCGATGTCCTTGAGGAAGGCGGGCGCACGGATGCCGGCGGCCCACACTTTCAGGCTGGCCGGAATCACTTGGCCGCTGCTGGTGATCAGCGCGTCGGCCGTCACTTCGCTGACCGCCGAGTTGGTCAGCACCGTCACGCCGAGCTTCTCCAGGGTTTTATGCACCGGCCCGCCGATCCGCTCCGGCAGGGCAGGCAGGACCCGTGGGCCGGCTTCGATCAGGGTGATGTGCATGTTTTCCGGTTTGATCCGGTCCAGGCCGTAGGCTGCCAGTTCATGGGCGGCGTTATGCAGTTCGGCCGCCAGTTCAACCCCGGTGGCGCCAGCGCCGACGATGGCCACGCTGATCTTTTCCACCACGTCGGTTTGCCCGGCATGGGCGCGCAGGTAGTGGTTGAGCAACTGCTGATGGAAGCGCTCCGCCTGTTTGCGCGTGTCGAGGAACAGGCAGTGTTGCGCCGCGCCTTCGGTGCCGAAGTCGTTGGTGGTACTGCCGACCGCGATCACCAGGCTGTCGTAGCCCAGTACGCGCGCAGGCACCAGTTCGCGGCCTTCTTCGTCGAGGGTCGCGGCCAGTTGGATTTTCTTCTGTTCACGGTCGAGCCCGCTCATGCGCCCCAGCTGGAACTCGAAGTGGTTCCATTTGGCCTGGGCGACATAATTGAGTTCGTCTTCCGAAGAGTTCAGCGAGCCGGCGGCCACTTCGTGCAGCAGCGGTTTCCAGATATGGGTCAGGTTGGTGTCCACCAGCGTGATGCTGGCGGTGCCGCGCTTGCCTAGAGTCTTACCCAGGCGGGTAGCCAACTCCAGGCCGCCGGCGCCGCCGCCGACGATAATAATACGATGGGTCATGGGGATATCTCGCAAGGCTAAAAGAAATCGGAGCGGTTACCCCCGCGAGCGCCAGGCAGCTCATAGCGTCAGGTAACTCAAAAGGCGGCTCAGCAGGCCGAGCCCGATCACCACCACCAGCACCACACCAAGGAGCAGCCACGGCCGGAAAGGCTTGCGCTCGACTCGGTTCTGGGAGAGTTGCAGGTACTCTTCGACATGCTGTTGGTCGTCGGGGTTCAGGCGGCTGGTCATATAAGGCCTCGTCAGGTAGACGTTGCAAAAGGGTGCCACGTTACGGTCAGGGAGTTGGCGGTATCGCCATAAGCGTAGCCTGTGCTCGCGTCACAGGCTGATGCCCACGTCGAACACGATGCTGCGCCCCAGATTGTTGCGCAAGAAATCCGGCGCGTCCGGGTGGGCGAACAGTACCCGGGCAAACGTCGGCCCCACCAGCGACAGCGAGCGCCAGCCCTGGCGCAAGTATTCGGTGGGCGGCGGGAAATGACTGTTGAGGTCCAGCACCTCGCGCTTGAGGCTGGCGAAGGCGACGATATCCAGCTCGCCCAGGTCCATCCCGCGTTCTTTGTAGTTGTGCGCTTTTTTGCGCAGGGTCGGCGCCAGGCGCAGCAGGAATTCATGGGCCGGAATCCGCCGCGGCTTGGCTTCGCGCCTGACCAGCTGGCTGAGGGAAAACGCACTGCGTCGACGCAGCAATTCGTCGCGCCATTCATCGTTCAGACGGCGTCCTTCGTCCAGCACGAAAAACACTTCGAAACTGGCGTCACGAAACAGCACGTCCGGCGGTTCTTGCCCGGCGGCATGAAACTCTTCGGCGCGGTACGGCACGTTCAAGCCTTGCAGCAGGCGCTGGCAGACCCAACGCTCACGCTCCCATTTACGGGCATTGGACAGGAACGCATTGGCTTGTTCGGCTGCCACGGTGAGCAGGCGCAAATAATCTGAGTCATCCATGCGTGCAGCTTAGCGCCCAAATGATGACCTCAGGAAGTCCCGACGCGAAAGCCCGGTGTAAACTGTCGACTCGGTTTTCTCTCAAGCATGAGGTGTGCAGTGAAGTTTTTCGCCGTGCTGTTGTTGAGCCTGTTGCCCGTGTGGGCCCAGGCGGTTGAAGTGGGTGAGCGCGTGGCGCCCTGGACTCTGCTGGATCAGTTCGATCAGGCCTACACCCTGGATGACCAGGCACAGGTCCTGTTGGTGGCCCGCAGCATGGATGCCGCCAAGCTGGTGAACGCGGCCCTGCAAGGCCAGCCCAAAGGCTATCTCGAAGCACGGCATGGGGTGTTTGTCGCGGATATCCAGCGCATGCCTCGGCTGGTCGCCAAGCTGTTCGCGGTGCCGGCCATGCAGTCCTACAACTACCGGGTCATGCTGGACCGGGACGCACGCATCGCTCCGCGTTATCCCGCGCCTGTGGATAAGGTGCTGTGGCTGCAACTGAATAACGGCAAGCTGACAGCGCGCCACGAGTACGGCTCTGCGGCTGAACTGCGCGAGGCTCTGGAGCAGGTGAAACCGTGATCAGTGCCGCGGTGCTGGCGCCGGGAACCCTCGGCATCGGCTGGCTGTTGTATGCGCCGGTGCTGTTGTGGGCGATCGTGCGTTCGCCGTGGGTCGAGCTGTTTGCTGACCGGCGGCGCCAGCATTTGCTGTTCGGTACGGTGTTCGCGTTATTCATGTTGTGGTTGGTGAGACGGGACTTCGATACCGGGGTCTCCTACCACTTTATCGGCATGACGGCCGTGACCCTGTTGCTCGACTGGCCGCTGGCAATCGTCGGCGGTTTCGCCGCGCAGTTGGGCTTGCTGTTGCTGGGTCGCCAGGACCTGGCCGCCGTGGGCATCAACGGCCTGCTGCTGATCGTGCTGCCGGTGCTGGTCACTGAAACCTGCGCGGTGCTTGTCGAGCGGGCACAACCGCGTAACCCGTTCGTCTATATCTTCTGTTCCGGCTTTTTCGCCGCTGCATTGTCGGCCTTGCTCTGCCTGTTGGCCGGGCTGGGGTTGCTGTGGTTCGACGGGCGTTTCGCGATGCCGGAATGGCTGGAGGATTTTATCGGTTACCTGTGGCTGATCATCTTCCCCGAGGCCTTCATCAACGGCATGGTCATCAGCGCCCTGGTGGTGTTTTGCCCGGAATGGCTGGAGACATTCAACCGCACGCGTTACCTCTCGGCGCCCTGGAAAGACGACAATTCGCAGACTTGACTCAGATCAAATCGCGCCCAGCGTGGCGGGCCCATGCTTTGCGAAACTTTTCCTGAGCAAGATGGGAGCACGGATCATGAGTGTGTATGAATGGGCACGTCAGGAGTTGCGCAGAAGCCAGGACGCGGCACAAGAAATCGGCTTTGATCCAGGCTTGACCTTGCGCGCGATGCTCAGCGCGGTGGTGCAGCAGAGCAAGGGCGTGCGCAGTTTCGAAGACCTGGCCGACGAGTTGCAATACCTGGCAGAGAACCTCGACGACCAGCAGGAATATGCCTTTATGCGGCCTTAATGGCGCGGTGGCAGGTCTTCGGAAAACAGCTCGTCTTCGGCGTCCGGCGCCACGGGGATCTTATGTTCCTCAGCGGCCCAGGCACCCAGGTCGATGAGCTTGCAACGGTCCGAGCAGAACGGCCGGTTGAGGTTGGTCGCTTTCCATTCCACGGGTGCGCCGCAGGTTGGGCATTCGACGGTCAAGGGTTGGCTCATGATCGGCCTCCACGCAAAGTAAGGTAAAAGTGGTGCAGTCGTTCGACCTCGCTGTGCAACCAGGCGAGGTCGCGGTCATTGACCAGCACGTCATCGGCATGGCTCAGGCGGTCTTCGCGGCTGGACTGGGCCTTGAGTATCGCCTGCACCTGTTGTTCGCTGATGCCGTCGCGCTGCAGGGTACGCTGAATCTGCAGGGATTGCGGCACGTCGATCACCAGGATGCGTTGGGTCATGCTGTGCTGGCCGGATTCGATCAGCAGCGGCGACACCAGGATCGCGTAAGGCGAGCGCGCACGCGCCAGGTGGTTGCGAATCTCTTCGCCAATCAACGGGTGCAGCAAGGCTTCCAGCCAGCGGCGTTCTTGCGGCACTTCAAAGATTAACTTGCGCAATGCGGCGCGGTCCAACTGGCCGTCGGGCTGCAGCACGCCGGCACCGAAGTGTTCGACAATGCTGGCGAGCGCCGGCCGGCCGGGTTCGACCACCCAGCGCGCGGCGTGATCGGCGTCTACCAGGTCTACGCCGAGGTCGCTGAAGTGCTGGGCCGCGGCGCTCTTGCCGCTGCCGATGCCGCCCGTAAGGCCAAGAATCCAGGGTGTTGCAACAGGAGTGGTCATTTGAAACCGACAGACTGCAAATAGAAGTCGGTTATTTGACCACCCCAGAGCACGGCAATCCAGCCGGCAATTGCCAGATAGGGACCAAACGGCATCGGCGTGGCCGCCTGGATCTTGCTCCGACGCAGCAGGATCAGCCCGCCGCACACGCCCACCAGCGATGACATCAGCAGCGTCATCGGCAGGATTTGCCAGCCACCCCAGGCGCCGAGCAGCGCCAACAACTTGAAGTCGCCGTAGCCCATGCCGTCCTTGCCGGTGGCCAGCTTGAACAGCCAGAACACCGTCCACAGGCTCATGTAGCCGATCACCGCACCCCACAGTGCATCGGGCAGGGGCACCAGCAGCTCGACGCTGTTAAGCATCAGCCCCAGCCACAACAGCGGCAGGACCAGCACATCGGGCAGCAGTTGGTGGTCGACGTCGATCAGGCTCATCGCCAACAAGCCCCAGCTCAACAGCATCACTGCGCCCGCTTGCCAGCCAAAGCCGAAATGCCAGGCCACCACGGCCGAGATCAACCCGCACGCCAGTTCGGTCAAGGGATAACGCGTACTGATCGCTTCGCGGCAATGGGCACAGCGGCCCCGGAGCATCAGGTAGCTGAGCAGCGGGATGTTTTCCCACGGCCGAATCGGCTGATTGCAGTGTGGGCAGCAGGAATTGGGCTGCATCAGGTTGTATCTCGGCCCGACGGGGTCGCCGGGCAAACCGAGCACTTCATGGGCCTGTGCGCGCCATTCCCGTTCAAGCATTTTCGGCAGGCGCCACACCAGCACGTTGAGGAAACTGCCCACGATCAAGCCCAGCACCATTGCCATGGCGACAAAGGCCCACGGCTGCTGGCTCAACAGCAGGCTCAAAATGCCGTACCGAGTTGGAAGACCGGCAGGTACAGGGCGATTACCAAAGCGCCGACAATCCCGCCGAGCACCACCATGATCAGCGGTTCCATCAGGCTGGTGAGTTGGTCGACCAGCGTGTCGACGTCCGACTCATAGTGGCTCGCGACTTTTTCCAGCATGTGCTCCAGGGTGCCGGATTCTTCACCAATCGCCGTCATCTGGATCGCCATGCCAGGGAACAGACCGCTGGTAGCCATGGCCCGATTCAACGGCATGCCTGTGGATACATCGTGACGCATATGTTCGATAGCCTGTTTGAATAGCTGGTTGCTGGCAGCGGCCGCCACTGAATCCAGGGCCTGCACCAACGGCACTCCGGCCGCGAACGTAGTTGAAAGCGTGCGTGCGTAGCGGGCGACCGCCGACTTTTTCAGCAGTGTGCCTGCCAGGGGCGCTTTCAACAAACCGGCATCCAGCCAATGACGAAAACCGGGCGATACGCGATAGGCCCGGCGCAACCCCAGACCTCCCGCGCCCAGGCTGAGCGCCAGCATCCACCAGGCTTGTTGCAGGAACTCGGACAAGGCAATCACGTACAGAGTAAAACCGGGCAACTCGCTGTCCACGCTGGCGAACAGGTTCTGGAATTGCGGCACCACATGGATCAGCAAGAGACTGCTGACAAGGCTGGCGACCACGATGACCGCGATGGGGTAGGTCATGGCCTTCTTGATCCGGGCCTTGAGCCGTTCGCTCTTTTCCAGGTGATCCGCCACCCGTTCCAGAAGGGTTTCCAGGGCGCCGGCCTGCTCACCCGCTGCCACCAGGTTGCAGTACAGGTCATCGAAGTAGCGCGGCTGTTTGCGCAGTGCCGACGCCAGGGTATTCCCGGCGCCGATCTCCTGTTTCAGGCCTTTTACCAGCCTGTACATGTGGCGGTTGTCGAAGCCTTCGCTGATCACGTCGAAGGCTTGCAGCAAGGCAATGCCGGCCTTCAGCAGTGTCGCCAGTTGGCGGGTGAACAGGGCAATTTCCGCCGGTTTGATCGGCGCAGCGAGGCTTGGCAGGCCGGCGGATTGTTTGCGCACGCGGCCAGGGCAAATCCCTTGCTGGCGCAGTTGTGCCTTGACCCGCGCGAGGTCGTGGCTGACGGTTTGCCCGGACACCCTGCGTCCCTGGCGGTTGATGCCCTCCCAGGCGTATGTCGTGGCAGCGTTGGTCATGTCTCTGTTCCGCACACAGGTCGTCGAATCTTTATAGCGTAGCCAGGTGACGGATTCGGATTGCTCGGCGTTCAACGATAAAATGTCAGATTGTGCGTCTTGGACGCGATTGGCCGCTCGCGGGTGAGTACACTGGCGCGGCTGCACGATACGGGGCGCAGGACGCGCCTTGTCATGGGTTCTGTTCTGGAGAGGAATGTGATGCGTCAGAAAGGTTTTACTTTGATCGAGTTGTTGATCGTCGTGGCAATCATCGGCATTTTAGCCACCATTGGCTTGCCCATGTACACCACGCATCAGGCCAAGGCCAAGTTCACGGCCGGGCTGGCTGAAATCACCGCGTTGAAAGCCGGCTACGAGGATGTATTCAACCAAGGCACAGTGCCAACCGTGGCATTGATCGGTGGCACCAGCCCGACCGCCAATTGCAAGATCGATGTGGCAGGGGATGTCGCCACCGGCGCCGGTTCCATCAGTTGCGAAATCCTCGATGCCCCGGCACCGGTACTGGGCAAGACCATTACCCTGACGCGCAGCGCCACCGCCGGCTGGAAATGCGCCACGACGGCAGAGGCCAAGTACGCCGCCAAAGGGTGTGGCGCCGACGGGGCATGACTGCCAAACCCTGCGCACGGACGTAAAGGTGGCCGATGTCGTTATCCCCGCAGCAGCGCGACAAGACGTTCCTGGTGATTGCAGCGTGCTTGCTCGCGCTGGGTATCTGCGCACCGTTCAGCGGGCATGACTGGCAGCGCGCAATGCAGGTGGCCATGGGCCTGGGCGCGGTGGTGTATGGGCTGACGGTCGTTCCCGTCGAGCGTCTGGTGGACCGGCCGACGGCCCTGGGCCTGGTGCTGATCGTTGGGCTGGGCCTGGTGTCATCGGCACTGGCCCATCAGCCGCTCTGGGCCTTCACCGAGGTCGCGCTGTTCATCAGCTGTGGGGCGATCGCCGTCGCGGTTGCCCTGCTGCGCCGACATGCAGGTGAGCCGTTGGACCGCGTGCTGATCCTGATGGTGGTGCTGCTGTGCCTGATCAAGTCGATCCAATACCTGTATGCCGGCGCGCTCGCCTTCGCCAGTGGCGCGCGGGTTCTTGATCCGGACGCGTTGCTGTCCGGGTTTTCCAACAAGCGCTTCTACGGTCAATTCCAGACCTTCACCCTGCCATTGCTGGCGCTGCCCTTGCTGATGCCCAAGGTCTCCCGCTCCGTGCGGGGCGCGGTGTTTGCGTTGCTGTGTGTGTGGTGGTTGATCGCTATCAGCGGCGGCACCCGCGGCACCTGGCTCGGCATGGCGGTGGCCGGGGTGGCATTGGCGCTGCTCGGGCCGTGGGGGCGACGCTGGTTGGCCTGGCAATTGGCTGCGGTGTGCGGCGGTTTGTTGCTGTATACGGCGTTGTTCACGCTGTTGACGGGTGCGCTGGGTGTCGAGGTCGGCAGTGGCGTCAGCGATCGCCTCACCACTTCGCTGTCGGGGCGTGGCCCGATCTGGTGGCAGGCCTGGCACATGATCGCCGAGCGTCCGTGGCTGGGGTTCGGGCCGATGCATTTCGCGGATATCGCCAACCCGATCGCCGCGCACCCGCACCAGGCAATCCTGCAATGGGCCAGCGAGTGGGGCGTTCCCTCGGCCTTGTGCGTGGCTGCCTTGGCGTGGCGCGGTGGCTGGGCCACCCTCCGCGTGTTGCGGGCGCGGGCTTGTTCTACAGCGCGCGTGGACTTGCTGCGCGGGTGCCTGTTTGCGGCATTGCTGGGCGCGCTCACGCAAGCGATGGTCGACGGCGTCATCGTGATGCCCAACTCGCAGGTCTGGTTGGCGCTGGTGGTGGGCTGGTTGATGGCGCTGCACGTGTGGCGCGCCGCTCCTGACGCGTCGCTGCCGTGGGCCTGGGCAGGGTGGCGGGTGGCGGCGGTGCTGTCCGTTGGCCTGCTGGTGTGGGTCGTGATGCGTGATGCCCCGCACATCGAGCAAGCCCAGCAAGGCTATCTTGAAGGTGGCAACCAACACCTGCAGCCGCGCTTCTGGGCCCAAGGGGTGATTGCCCTGCGACGTCAGTGAGTTGCCGGACGCCCGATGCGGTGCTAGCTTTAGCCCACCGCCCGTGTAGCTCAGCCGGTAGAGCAGCGCACTCGTAACGCGAAGGTCGCAGGTTCGATTCCTGTCTCGGGCACCAAAGCAACACCGTTTTCAGATGATCCCAGAATGGTTCTGAAGGCCAGGCGAGTCGGCATTCGTGCCCGCTCTTTTGTATCTGCGCAACCTTGATGACCCAGATGCATCCCCATTCCTCGATCTAAGAGAACAACATGACCACGACTGAAATGACCCAGGAAGTTCGGCACCAAGCAGCCCTCGACAAATACCTCGGGGAATCGCCGCAGCTTAAAGAAGAGATCAAGGACCTGAGCGCTGACGATCAGCGCGACCAGATCCAGTGGGCATTTGAGGACGAGGCCGAGAGCCAGGGCCTCCAGCCATGGGAGCTGAGCCTCAAGTACACCTCGTCAGCGGACGAGTTCGAAGCCGCACGGCTGGCCTTGCACCAAGAGGCGGCTGAAGTGCTCGGTGTCGAATGGGAAGAGTATTGCGAGATGAATAACCTGGTGGTCTGAACCGCTGTTGCAGGAGCCGGCAACCCGGCTCCTGCAACGGGCTTCAGATACTGAGGCGCATCGACAGGTCCACCGCTTTCACATCCTTGGTCATCGCGCCGATGGAGATGTAGTCCACCCCGGTTTCAGCGATGGGCAGCAGGGTTTTTTCGTTGATCCCGCCGCTGGCTTCCAGCTTGGCTTTGCCGCCGTTCAGGCGCACGGCTTCACGCATGTCGTCCAGGCTCAGTTCGTCGAGCATGATGATATCGGCGCCCGCCGCCAATGCTTCGCGCAATTCGTCCAGGCTTTCCACTTCGACTTCCACCGGTTTGCCCGGGGCAATCTTGTGCGCGGCCGAAATCGCCTGGGAGATACCGCCACAGGCGGCGATATGGTTTTCCTTGATCAGGAACGCGTCATACAAACCGATGCGATGGTTGTGGCAACCGCCACAGGTCACGGCGTATTTCTGCGCCAGACGCAGGCCCGGCAGCGTCTTGCGCGTGTCGAGCAACTTGACCTGGGTGCTCGCGACGCTATCCGCCAGGTACTGGGCGCGTGTGGCCACGCCGGAGAGCATCTGCAGGAAATTCAGCGCGCTGCGTTCGCCGCTGAGCAGCGAACGTGCCGGGCCTTCGAGGTGGAACAGTGCCTGGTTGGGGCTGACGCGTTCACCGTCGGCCACCAGCCAATGCACCGCGACCCGCGGGTCCAGTTGGCGGAACACCGCGTCCACCCAGGCCGTGCCAGCGATAACGGCCGCATCGCGGGTGATGATCGTGGCCTTGGCCAGCCGTTCGGCCGGGATCAATTGCGCGGTGATGTCGCCGCTGCCGATGTCTTCGCGCAGTGCGCGGCGCACGTTGGCTTCGATTTCGGCGGTGAGGTCGGCAAGACGGAGATTCGGCATAACAGGCTCCACAAACAAAGTGCGCCGATTATAGGGGCTGTGCGCGTTTGAACCCAGTGGCGTGCTCATTTACAGCGTTATGACAGAGTTCGCTGGCGCAACGACCCCCATTTGCAAGATAATCTCGCGCCTTGCAATTGGCGTCATAGCTTTGACGTCCTGGTGGTAACCGGATATTCGCAGTGCCCCACTGGGCCTGCCCCGACTTTGCCCTACCCACACCGCCGTTTCAGGAGGCCTGGATGCACAACGACGGAAAGGTGGTGCCGATCAATAAGGCACAGACCACGCCATCGCCGCTCGCGCGCCTACCGGTGGTGTTGCTGCAGGTTCGCGACAAGGCTGCGCAGCAACTGCAGCAAGGTTTGCAGGAGCTGTTCGATAACGCCGACGACACCCTGTTCGAAATGGCCGACAAGGCCCTTAACAACGTCGACCACCATATTTTCTTTGAAGCCATGCGCGACCTGCGTCTCAAGCGCAAGAATTTCGAGCGCGTGTTCATGGGGCAACTGTTCGAGGCCTTCGCCAACCTGGGCGGGGCAGGGCGCGGTGAACGGCAGTTGGTGCCGGTGGTGTCCTACGACAAGGTGCCCGGCATCCTCAGGGAGGACCTGGAAAAAGCCCTGGCGCTGGAGGCAATGCTCGGGCGGGTGCAGCATCGCGACGGCCTCGCCCTGGGGCAACTGACCACTCGCCTGGGCGCCTTGCTCGGCAGGTCCATGGATGACTGCGAGAACCCCCTGGGGCCGGCGCTGCTGTGCGAGTTTTTCCTACGCGCGGGGCGCAGCCTGGGCGTGGAAATTCGCGTCAAGCTGGTCATGCTCAAGCTCTTTGAAAAGTACGTGCTCAGCGACGCCGACCACCTGTACGGTGAGGCCAATCAGTTGCTGGTCGCCACCGGCGTGCTGCCTGAACTCAAGGCGGCGCCGGCCCGTCGCTCCGGCGGGCGCGTACCGTGCAAGCACACGCGTGAAGCCCGGTTGCCAAGCGCCGACCAGCCAGTCGACGAAAATGGCGAGCACGCCTTTTCTACCTTGCGAGCGCTGCTGGGCGCCGTGCGCGGCAGTGTCGCGCCGACCCTGGAAGCCAGCGCCGAGCCCCAGCCCATTGCCACCCGCGACCTGCTGCGGCTGTTGTCCCATTTGCAGCAATACGTGCCGGAGCCGGATGTCGAGGACGACTTCGACCTGCGCAACCAGTTGAAGCAACTGCTGACCCGAGTCAGCGTCAAGAGCGGCAAATCGCGGGTCGTGGAAGAGGCCGACGAAGACGTGATCAACCTGGTCGCGCTGTTGTTCGAATTCATCCTCAATGACCACGCCGTCCCGGACGCCTTCAAAGCCTTGATCGCCCGGTTGCAGATCCCGATGCTCAAACTGGCGGTGCTGGACAAGAGCCTTTTCAGCCGCGCCGGCCATCCGGCGCGGCGGCTGCTCAACGAAATCGCCGGTGCCGCCATTGGTTGGAGCCCGGCTGAGGGCAACCCGCGTGACAGCCTGTACCTGCGCATCGAGCAGGTGGTGCAGCGGTTGCTGAATGATTTTGCCGAAGACCCGGCGATTTTTTCCGAACTGCTGTCGGAGTTCTGCGCGTTTACCGCTGACGAGCGCCGGCACAGTGCATTGCTCGAACAGCACACCCGCGATACCGAGGAAGCGCGCCTGCGTAACGAGGCGGCCCGACAGCGCGTGGCCGACGTGCTGAACCGGCGTTTGCTGGGCAAGGTCCTGCCGCGCTCGGTGGTGCAGTTTGTGCAACAGGCCTGGAGCCAGGTGCTGTTGCTGGCCAGCCTCAAGCACGGTGAGCAATCGGTGCAGTGGCAGGCGGGGCTGCGCACCCTGGACGAGTTGATCTGGAGCGTTGGCCTGCACGACGACACCGAGGCCGGGCGGCATCTGCTGGAGCAGTTGCCGGCGTTGCTCAAGGCCTTGCGCGACGGGGTGAGCGGCGCGGGGTTCGACCCTTTCAGCACCCGTGAGTTCTTTGTTCGGCTGCAGGCCCTGCATGTTCAGGCGTTCGAGGGCGACGAGAGGTTGATCGAGGTGCAGGAGCCCTTCGTGTTCGACCCTGGCTTGCCCGATGCCGCGCAGGACCTAGCCGCGGATGATCCCGACCTGCTCAAGGTGCGCCAATTGCGCGTTGGCGTTTGGCTCGAGTTCCTGGAACCCGAGAAAACCGCTCTGCGCGGCAAACTGAACGCGATCATGGCACCGGCCGATCGCTATGTTTTCGTCAACCGCGCCGGGCTCAAGGTGCTCGAGCGCAGCGCCGGCCAACTGGCCCTGGCGTTCAAGCGTGGTGCGTTGCGTATCCTGGACGAAGCCCTGCTGTTCGAGCGTGCGCTGGCGACGGTGGCGGGTAACTTGCGTCAACTCAATCGCGGCAAGTGATCGCAACCATAGGGCTGAACGCGGCATACTGGTCAGACTTAGTCACGTTCAAGGAACCTGTATGCAGTTGGACCCCGCCAGCGGTTGGTGCCAGGGTGTTCGTCATTGCCCTTCGCCCAACTTCAACGAGCGCCCCGCAGGTGAAGTCTCGCTGTTGGTGGTGCATAACATCAGCCTGCCGCCGGCGCAGTTCGCCACCGGCAAGGTGCAGGAATTTTTCCAGAATCGCTTGGATGTCACGGAACATCCTTACTTTGCAGGGATTGCCGACCTACGCGTGTCAGCGCATTTTCTGATTGAACGCGACGGAGGGGTGACGCAGTTTGTGTCCTGCCTCGACCGCGCCTGGCATGCCGGGGTTTCCAGCTTCGAGGGGCGCGAAACGTGCAATGACTTTTCCCTGGGGATCGAGCTGGAAGGTACGGATGACCTGCCGTTTACCGATGCCCAATATGCGTCACTGATCGACCTGACACGTCAGTTGCTGGCGACTTACCCGGGCATCACCCGTCAGCGCATTTGTGGTCACAGCGATATCGCCCCGGGGCGCAAGACCGATCCCGGGCCCGCTTTTGATTGGATGCGCTTTCGCAGCGCCCTGCAGGATGGAGGACACGCACAATGAGTTTCCTGATGTTGGTGCTGGCGGTCTGGATCGAGAAATTCTCGGCCTTGCGCCAAAAGTTGCAGCGCGACGGCAGATGGCTGCGCGAACTGGCCAGATTGGAATCGAGCCCGCGCCTGGGCGAACAGCCCTGGTTGATTCTGGCGCTGCTGGTGTTGCTGCCGGTGGCCGTGCTGGCGTTGTTGCTGCTGGTGCTGGAACCGGTGGCCTACGGCCTGTTGGCGCTGCCGGTGCATTTGCTGGTGCTGATCTATAGCCTGGGGCGCGGTGACCTGCTGGCCGGGCTTGGCCCGTTCCGCGATGCCTGGCGGCGCGGCGACCTGCAGGCCGCCGAGCATGTGGCCGAGCGTGACCTGAAGGTCGCTGCCGACAGTGGCGAGCAGTTGCTGGAGGGTGTCCAGGGGTATCTCTTGTGGCAGGCCTATCAGAGCTTCTTTGCGGTGATCTTCTGGTATTTCCTGTTGGGCCCGGTCGCAGCCCTGGCCTATCGCCTGCTGGCGCTGGCCAGCGAACACAGTCAGAACCCTCTGGTGGCCGAGCGTGCCGCGCAACTGCGGCATGCCTTTGACTGGTTGCCGGTGCGCTTGCTGGCGGCGAGCTTCGCCTTGGTGGGCAACTTTGTCGCGGTCAGCCGAGTGATGCTCCACGAGCTGTTGAGCTGGGACATCAGTGCCGCGCAACTGATGGACAAAGTCGGCCTGGTGGCCGCCGAAATCCCGCCGCCGGTGGTGGGGGCCGACGGCATCAACAGCCTGGATCGCCTGTGGGAACTGCTGCTGCGCGCGGCGGTGCTGTGGTATGCCGGTTTCGCCATCTGGACCGTGTTGCCCTAGCGGTCACGCTCAATCCCTGTGGGAGCAAGCCTGCTCCCACAGCGCGTTAACTTTACGTTACAAAACTCCCTTACGATTTGAGCTATACAAGTAGAGCGCCAAATAGTGGCTATCTGCCGCCGCCCTGCGCCTCAAATAAAAATAATAGGAAGGGAGTTCACCTGTGAAGAGCTTGCTCTATCCCGCCGTCGCGCTGATGAACCGCCTGAGCTTCGGCATGAAGTTCAGTTTGATCAGCGTGTTGTTCCTGTTGCCGATGCTGGCGACCAACTATTTCCTGGTGCGCGATTCCTGGCGTGAATTCCAGGGCACCCGCATCGAACTGCAAAGCCTGGATTTGCTCGGCAGCAGCCTGGCCTTGCGCCGTGACCTGGAAACCCTCAACAACCAGGTGCAGATCAACGCGACCCTCGGCCAATCCGGCAAGGCGGGCGATCTGGAGGGCGCGATCAACACCCTGGAGCAGAGTGTGCTGGCGCGCCTGCAAGGCCTGAGCGCGATGGCCACCGACCCCGAGCAAGTCGCCGTATTCGACGCCAAGCGCGACGAGCTGGTTGGCGCCTTCAAGGCCCAGCAACAGGAGTCATCGCTACAGAGCAAAAGTGCGCTGATCGGCAAACTGCTGAACAAGGCGCAGATGCTCAGCCAGATCATCGCCAGCCAATCCGGCTTGAGCCGCGACCCCCAGAGTGATCTGCGCCAGCTCAGCGAACTGATCACCGGCGTCACGCCGCAAGTCACCCAGACGTTGGGCGAAGGGCGGGCAATGGGCGCGTACTCCCTCGGCCAGGGTTTTCTCAACTCCTCCTCCAGCACGCGCTTCGACGAGCTGTTGCAGCAGTTGGAAAAACTCCAGGCCGAATACGGCTTGAAGCTGCAGGACGCCCTGGGCTCCAGCAAAGCCGCCCACACAGCGCTCGACAGCCTGGCCAAGGCCAGCAACGCGAGCCTCAAGCAAGGCAGTGAACTGTTTGAAGAGCAGGTGGTGATGGCCGAAACCCTCGACGCACCGTGGCAGGGCTTCTACGACGACGTGAGTCAACTGATGGCCCAGACCTACCAACTCAATGAGGCCACCCTGGGTTTTCTCGGACAACAGTTGGAGCAACGGCTGACGCAAAACCGCACGCACATGGTCGTACTGGTGTCGGCCCTGGCGGCGGTGTTTTTGCTGATCTTTTATCTGTACGCCGGTTTCTATGCCTCGACGCGCACCACGTTGCGGCGCTTGGGGGCGATGATGGACAAGGTGGCGGCGGGCGATATGACCGTCACGTTTGTCGCCCGCAGCCGCGACGAGTTGGGCGACCTGGGCCAAGTGTTCAATGGCACCGTGGCCAAGATCCACGACCTGATCGAGCGCGTCGGGCACACCGTCAGCCAGGTTGAGTTGCAGGCCGGCCAGGTCGAGGCGGTCTCGGCCCGCAGTAACCAGGCGGTCTCCGGGCAGCGCAGCCAGATCGAACAGGTGGCGACGGCCATGAACCAGATGTCCTCCACCGCCCAGGAAGTGGCACGCAGCGCGGCGGCGGCGGTGAGCAGCGCCCATAGCGTCAACGATGAAACCGTCAGCGGCCGTGGCCTGGTGCAGTCCCAGCAAGGCAGCATTGCGCGGTTGGCATCGGAGATCGATGAGTCGGTACGCGTGATCAATCAACTGGCCACCGACAGCCAATCCATCAGCAGTGTGCTGGAAGTGATCAAGAGCATCGCCGAGCAAACCAACCTGCTGGCGCTCAACGCCGCGATCGAAGCAGCCCGCGCCGGGGAGCAGGGCCGCGGCTTTGCGGTGGTGGCCGATGAAGTGCGGACCCTGGCCCGGCGCACCCAGCACTCCACTGAAGAGATCGAGCAGATGATCAGCCGATTGCACAGCGGTGTCGGCGCGGCAGTCAAGGCCATGGGCACCAGCCATGCCATGGCTGAAGGCACCGTGGGCCAGTCGGAAAAGGTCCAGCAGGCCCTGGAAAATATTCTCGGCGCCGTCGGCATGATCGTGGATCAGAACCAGCAGATTGCCGCCGCCGTCGAGCAGCAAACCGCGGTCGCCCACGACATCGACCGCAACATCGTCGAAATCAACCGCGCCGGAGAGCATGCGGCCGACGGTGCGTACCAGACCGAAGCGGCCAGCCGGCAGTTGTCGCAGCAGGTGATCGAGCTGAAGCAACTGATCGGCGCATTTCGGGTGTAGGGCCTGTTAGTAGGATTTGTCCTTTGTGGTTGTGGTGATTGTCTTAATTTTGCGACGTATCTTTTCTGGCGGCGTGAATAGGTGAAAATTTGTTTCACCTGGTCACAGTCCCAAGGAGGCACGGCGATGATTGCTGCATTCGGTATCAGAGGGCGCTGTGCTCGATGCGACATGACGTTTGAACTCAAGCCTTGGCAGTTGAACGCGATTGCCATCGACGAGCCGTTCGAGTGCGTGTATTGCCAGTCGGGCCTGCAGTTGCGGGGTCGCAAACAGCAGCGTCAATTTCGTGCGCTGGACCAGTGGGCGCTGGTTCGCCCGAGCATGATCATCCTGACCTGCGTGACCTTGCTGGTCGCACTGGTGGCGGAGTGGGTGGGGTTGCTCAGTGTGATCGAGCAGCTCAACCTTTCACTGGTGACGGTGCTGATCCACTGCCTGGTGCTGCGTTTTGCCCGCCATCGGCAACGCATGACCCTGGACCTGCAGGCCGTCAGCCCGCTACCAATTGAACAGCTCGCACGCGTTGCGTGTGCTCGCCTGCGCCAGCGATAACGGGCTCAGGCCCATGCGCTCGGCTAACGCGGCGCAGATCTCGGGCAGGTGTTCCGGGCTGTTGCGCTGGCCGGGATGCATGGCGGGGGCCATGTCCGGTGCATCGGTTTCCAGTACCACGGCGTCCAGGGGCAGTTGCGCGAGTACTTTGTGCATGCGCAGCGCCTGTGGCCAGGTGGCCGCGCCGCCCAGGCCCAGTTTGAACCCCAGCTTGATGTACTCGCGCGCCTCTTCGCGGCTGCCGGCGAAGGCGTGGATGATGCCGCCCCGTGGCAGGCGGATGCGCTTGAGGGTGGCGATCACGGCGGCATGGCTGCGGCGCACATGCAGCAGGGCCGGCAATTGGAAATCCACGGCCATCTTGAGTTGGGCTTCGAACAGGTGTTGCTGGCGTTCGCGGTCGAGGTGTTCGAGGAAGTAATCCAGGCCGATCTCGCCCACCGCGCACAATTGCCGATGGCCCCGCAGGCGGGTCAGCCAGTCGCCCAGGGCCGTCAGGTCGGCGGGGCGATGCTCGTCGAGGTACGCCGGGTGCAGGCCGAAGGCTGCGAACAAACCTTCATCGTCTTGCACCAGATCCCACAGTCGTTGCCAATTTTGCTGATACACCCCCAACACCACCATGCGCTGTACGCCGAGTTGGCGGCTGTGCGCGAGGACTTGCCGGCGATCACTGTCGAAGTCCGGGAAGTCCAGGTGGGTGTGGGTGTCGATCAGCTCCACGCTCAAACCTCGTGAATGCGCTGCTTGAAGGTGCGGCCGATGGCGTTTACGCCGGGTTGATACTGTTGTTCTTCAATCGCAGCCAGGGCCAGGCGCAGCGCGGTGTCGGCGATCAGTTGATGTTGCTGGGCCATGGCATTCACCGGCAGCGGCAGGAAATCCAGCAGTTGGGTATCACCGAAGGTGCCCAGGCGCAGCGGCCGCGTCTTGAGCGGGAAGTCATGCAGTGCGTCGAACACGCCTTGCAGCAGCACGTAGGACGTGGTCACCAGCGCGTCAGGCAAATGCCCCAGGCGCTGCAGTAATTGCTCCATCAGTTGCCGGCCGCAGTCGCGGCTGAACGCCTCGCCGTGTTCGACGATCACTTCACCGCCGAATCCCTGCAGCGCTTCACGGAAACCGGCGGCGCGCGCCTGGCTGATACTCAGCTCGGGTCGCGCGCCGATCAGCGCGATCTGCTTGGGTAGCGGTTGCAGCAGGCTGCTGGTCAGTTGCTGGCAGGCCTGGCGGTCGTCGCTGACCACCGAGCAGAACTGCGCGGGGTCCATCTCCCGGTCGATGGCGATGACCGGCAAACCCTTGGCTTGCAGCTCGCGATAACTGTCGTCGCTGGCCGGCAGGCAGCTGGCAACGAACAGCGCGTCGCAGCGTCGGGCGCGGAACAGTTGCAGCAACTGGCGCTCGCTGTCGGCGTCATCGTCGGAGCTGGCGATCAGCAATTGATAGCCTCGCGCGCGCGCGCCCTGTTCCAACAACTTGGCAATTCGTGCGTAACTGGGGTTTTCCAGGTCTGGCAGGATGAAACCCAAGGTGCGCGTATGCCGGCTGCGCAGTCCCGCAGCCTGGGGGTTGGGCGTGAAACCATGGGCTTGGACCACCGCGCGCACGCGCTCGACGGTTGCGCTGCTGATGCGTTGCTGTTCGGCTTTGCCATTGATGACATAGCTGGCGGTGGTCACGGACACACCGGCGAGACGGGCGATATCACTGAGTTTCAAACCGGGATTTCCTTGTTTTCTGGAGCTTGCCCCGACATTTTGTCCAATCGTAACCGATTACTGCAGACGACCAATGTCTCAGCTCAAGTGCCGAGTGGGTCTTCAAGGATGCGCAATTAACGCGTAATCTGCCACGAATTCTAGATTAAACGTTTCAGCAGGCGTATTTTTGCGATGTTCGCTACTGAGTGGCTACTGCCAACCGACTGCTCAGTCAGTTTGTTCATGAACGACTTTAGACTGATTTATTCAAAACAATACCTAGTGCGCCCGACGCACTAACTAGGAGAACGGCATGCTTGAGCTCACCATAGAGCAGATTTCCATGGGCCAGACGGCTGTGGATAAATCTGCTGCCTTGCACCTGCTCGCTGACAAACTGGTGGCCGACGGCCTGGTCGCCGAGGGTTATCTCAGCGGCTTGCAAGCCCGTGAAGCCCAAGGTTCGACCTTTCTCGGTCAAGGCATCGCGATCCCTCACGGCACCCCCGAAACCCGCGATCAGGTATTTTCCACCGGCGTGCGCCTGCTGCAGTTCCCCGAAGGGGTGGACTGGGGCGATGGCCAGATCGTCTACCTGGCCATCGGCATTGCCGCCAAATCCGATGAACACCTGCGCCTGCTGCAATTGCTGACCCGCGCCCTTGGGGAAACCGACCTGGGCCAGGCACTGCGCCGCGCCGCTTCCGCCGAGGCCCTGCTGAAACTGTTGCAGGGCGCGCCGCAGGAACTGGCATTGGACGCGCAAATGATCGGGCTCGGTGTGTCCGCCGATGATTTTGAAGAGCTGGTGTGGCGCGGCGCCCGCCTGCTGCGCCAGGCCGATTGTGTGAGCAATGGCTTTGCCGCCGTGTTGCAGCAGGTCGATGCGCTGCCCCTGGGCGATGGCCTGTGGTGGCTGCACAGCGAGCAGACCGTCAAGCGCCCGGGGCTGGCGTTTGTCACCCCGGACAAACCCATGCGTTACCTCGGCCAGCCCCTCAATGGTCTGTTCTGCCTGGCCAGCCTCGGCGAGGCGCACCAGACCTTGCTCGAACGCCTGTGTGCGCTGTTGATTGAAGGGCGTGGCCAGGAACTGGGCCGCGCCACCAGCAGCCGTGCGGTGCTTGAAGTATTGGGTGGTGAGCTGCCACCCGACTGGCCCAGCGCACGCATCGCCCTGGCCAATGCCCATGGCCTGCACGCGCGGCCGGCGAAGATCCTCGCGCAACTGGCGAAAAGTTTTGACGGCGATATTCGTGTACGCATCGTCGATGGTGCGGTGGGCGCCGTGTCGGTGAAAAGCCTGAGCAAGCTGCTCAGCCTCGGCGCCCGGCGTGGCCAGGTGCTGGAGTTTGTCGCAGAGCCGACGATTGCCGACGATGCGCTGCCCGCCTTGCTGGCCGCGGTACAAGAGGGGCTTGGCGAAGAGGTCGAGCCGCTGCCTGTCGCGAGTGTGCAAGCCGCCGCCGTGGTGCTCGAACCGACGCTCAGCGCGCCCCTGGCCGGCAGCCAGATCCAGGCCATCGCCGCCGCACCGGGCATCGCCATCGGCCCGGCGCATATCCAGGTGCTGCAACCGTTCGACTATCCGCTGCGTGGCGAGTCCTCGGCCATCGAGCGCCAGCGCCTGCACGCCTCACTGGCCGATGTGCGCGGCGATATCCAGGGCCTGATCGAACGCAGCCAGGCCAAGGCGATCCGCGAGATTTTCATTACCCACCAGGAAATGCTCGACGACCCGGAACTGACCGACGACGTCGACACCCGCCTCAAACAGGGTGAAAGCGCCGAAGCCGCCTGGATGAGCGTGATCGAAGCCGCCGCCAAGCAGCAGGAATCGTTGCAGGACGCCTTGCTCGCCGAGCGCGCCGCCGACCTGCGCGACATCGGTCGCCGTGTGCTGGCGCAGTTGTGCGGTGTCGAAACCGTCCAGGAACCGAACGAACCCTACATCCTGGTGATGGACGAAGTCGGCCCGTCGGATGTGGCGCGCCTCGACCCGGCGCGCGTCGCCGGCATTCTCACCGCCCGTGGCGGCGCCACCGCCCACAGCGCCATCGTCGCCCGCGCCCTGGGCATCCCCGCCTTGGTGGGCGCCGGCCCGGCCGTGTTGCTGCTGGCCGCCGGTACGCCGTTGCTGCTCGACGGTCAGCGCGGCCGCCTGCATGTCGACGCCGACGCCGCGACCCTGCAACGCGCCAGCGTCGAACGCGACACCCGTGAACAACGCCTGCAAGCCGCCTCGGCGCAGCGCCATCAGCCGGCCCTGACCCGGGATGGGCACGCCGTGGAAGTGTTCGCCAACATCGGCGAAAGCGCCGGCGTGGCGAGCGCGGTGGAGCAGGGCGCCGAAGGCATTGGCCTGCTGCGCACCGAGCTGATTTTCATGGCCCACCCCCAAGCGCCGGACGAAGCCACCCAGGAAGCCGAATACCGCCGCGTGCTCGACGGCCTCGGCGGTCGCCCGTTGGTGGTCCGCACCCTGGATGTGGGCGGCGACAAACCGCTGCCGTATTGGCCGATCGCCGAGGAAGAAAACCCCTTCCTCGGCGTGCGCGGCATTCGCCTTACGCTGCAACGCCCGCAGATCATGGAAGCGCAATTGCGCGCACTGCTGCGCTCGGCGGATAACCGGCCGCTGCGCATCATGTTCCCCATGGTCGGCAGCGTCGATGAGTGGCGCGCAGCGCGGGACATGACCGAGCGCCTGCGCCTGGAAATCCCGGTGGCCGACCTGCAACTGGGGATCATGATCGAAGTGCCGTCCGCCGCGTTGCTCGCGCCGGTGCTGGCCAAGGAAGTCGACTTCTTCAGCGTCGGCACCAACGACCTGACCCAGTACACCCTGGCCATCGACCGTGGCCACCCGACGCTGTCGGCCCAGGCCGATGGCCTGCACCCCGCCGTGTTGCAACTGATCGACATCACCGTGCGCGCCGCCCATGCCCATGGCAAATGGGTCGGTGTGTGCGGTGAACTGGCCGCCGACCCGCTGGCGGTGCCGGTGCTGATCGGTCTCGGCGTGGATGAGTTGAGCGTGTCGGCCCGCAGCATTCCCGAGGTGAAGGCGCGGGTGCGAGAATTCAGTCTGAGCGAGGCCCAGGGCCTGGCGCAACAAGCACTCGCGGTGGGTTCGCCCGCTGAAGTGCGAGCCCTTGTGGAGGCCGTGTAGATGGCAAGGATTTTGACCCTGACGCTGAACCCGGCGTTGGACCTCACGGTACGCCTGGCGCGCCTGGAACCCGGTGAAGTCAATCGCAGCGAGACGATGCTGACCCACGCGGCCGGCAAGGGCGTGAACGTCGCCCAGGTGCTGGCCGACCTCGGTCATCAGGTCACCGTCGGCGGTTTTCTCGGCGCGGACAACCCCCAGGCCTTTGACGCGCTGATCGCGCGCCGTGGGTTTGCCGATGCGTTCATCCGCGTGCCCGGCGAGACCCGCAGCAATATCAAGATCGCCGAACAGGATGGCCGCGTCACCGACATCAATGCGCCGGGGCCGCTGGTCAGCGAGCAGGCGCAGCAGGCGTTGCTCAACCAACTCACGCTGATCGCCCCGGGGCACGATGCGGTGGTGGTCGCCGGCAGCTTGCCGTGCGGTGTCAGCCCGCAGTGGTTCCAGGGCTTATTGGCGCTGCTGAAAGACCTCGGCTTGAAAGTCGCCCTGGACACCAGTGGCGCAGCCCTGCGCGCCGGGTTGCAGGCCGGCCCGTGGTTGATCAAGCCCAATACCGAAGAACTTGCCGAAGCGCTGGACTGCCCGACCGACTCCGTCGACCAACAGGCCCAGGCCGCCGCGCGTTTGCATGCCAGCGGCATCGAGCATGTGGTGATTTCCCACGGTGCCGACGGCGTCAACTGGTTCAGCCCCGGCACGGCGCTGCATGCCACGCCGCCGAAAGTCAGCGTTGCCAGTACGGTCGGCGCCGGCGATTCGCTGCTGGCCGGGATGCTCCACGGTTTGCTCGGGTTCGATCTGCCCGAGACCACCTTGCGCCGCGCCACGGCGATTGCCGCGATGGCCGTCACGCAGATCGGGTTTGGCATCAGCGATGATGCGCAATTGGCGCGTCTCGAAAGCGGCGTCCATGTGCGCCCGCTGACAGAACAATAAGAGGGTTTGTGATGAATTTAGCCATTGTTACCGCCTGCCCGAACGGTATGGTCACCAGTGTGCTGTGCGCCCGTTTGCTCGACGCCGCCGCGCAGCGCCAGGGCTGGAGCACCAGCGTCGAAGTGGTAGACGTGCAGCGCCCGGAACGCCAGTTGTCCCAGGCCACGCTCGATGCCGCCGAGTGGGTGTTGCTGGTCAGCAGCACGCCGCTGGATATGCAGCGGTTTGTCGGCAAGCGCGTGTATCAGAGCACCCCGGCGCAGGCCTTGCAGGACGTCGAGGCGGTATTGCGGCGCGGCGCCGAAGAGGCTCAGGTGTATGTCGCCAGCGAAGCCCCGGTGGCGGCCAAGCAAGCCCCGCGTATTGTCGCGATCACCGCCTGCCCGACCGGCGTGGCCCACACCTTCATGGCCGCCGAAGCATTGCAGCAGACCGCCAAGCGCCTGGGCTATGACTTGCAGGTAGAAACCCAGGGTTCGGTCGGCGCGCGCACGCCGTTGAGCCCGCAAGCGATTGCCGAGGCGGATGTGGTGCTGCTGGCGGCGGATATCGAAGTCGCCACCGAGCGCTTCGCCGGCAAGAAGATCTACCGCTGCGGCACCGGCATCGCCCTCAAGCAAGCCGAAGCGACCCTCAACAAGGCCCTGGCCGAAGGCACCGTGGAAAGCGCGGCGAGCGGGGCGGTGGTCAAGTCGGAAAAAACCGGGGTCTACAAACACCTGCTGACCGGCGTGTCGTTCATGTTGCCGATGGTGGTGGCGGGCGGTCTGTTGATCGCCTTGTCGTTCGTGTTCGGCATCCATGCCTTTGAAGAAAAAGGCACCCTGGCGGCGGCGCTGAAAACCGTCGGCGACCAGGCCTTCATGCTCATGGTGCCGCTGCTCGCGGGCTATATCGCCTATTCGATTGCCGACCGCCCCGGCCTGGCCCCCGGCATGATCGGCGGCTTGCTGGCCGGGACGTTGGGCGCGGGCTTTATCGGCGGGATTATTGCCGGTTTCCTCGCCGGTTACTGCGTCAAGCTGATCACCGGCGCGGTGCGCCTGCCGCAAAGCCTGGAGCCGCTCAAGCCGATCCTGATCATCCCGTTGCTGGCGAGCCTGTTCACAGGCCTGGCGATGATCTATCTGGTAGGCCCGCCGGTGGCGCGGCTGCTCACCGGGCTGACCGACTTCCTCAGCACGATGGGCACCACCAATGCCGTGCTGCTCGGTATCCTGCTCGGCGGCATGATGTGCGTTGACCTGGGCGGGCCAATCAACAAGGCCGCGTATGCGTTCTCTGTCGGCTTGCTGGCGGCGTCCAGCGGTGCGCCGATGGCGGCGACCATGGCGGCCGGCATGGTGCCGCCGATCGGCATGGGCATCGCGACCTTCCTGGCCCGGCGCAAGTTTGCCCAGACCGAACGCGAGGCCGGCAAGGCCGCGATGATTCTGGGCCTGTGCTTTATCTCCGAAGGCGCGATCCCGTTTGCTGCCAAGGACCCGCTGCGGGTGATCCCGGCCAGCATCGCCGGTGGCGCATTGACCGGCGCGCTGTCGATGTACTTCGGCTGCAAACTGGCGGCGCCCCATGGCGGCCTGTTTGTGCTGGTGATCCCGAATGCGATGAACCATGCGCTGCTGTACTTGCTGGCGATTGCCGCCGGTAGCGTGTTGACGGGGTTGGTGTACGCGCTGATCAAACGCCCGGAAGCGGTGGAACTGGCGGTCACACCCGCCCAAGCCTAACACCGTTGAACATGTGGGAGGGGGCTTGCCCCCGATGGCGATGTGTCAGTCACCCATGAATGGACTGACCCACCGCCATCGGGGGCAAGCCCCCTCCCACATTAGGATTTGCGAGGCTTTGAAGGCGGTGTCATATCGGCTTCATCCCTGCGTGTTCTAGTTGCCCTTTTGATACTCAAGAGGGCATCTGCATGAGCCATTTCGATCTCGGCCGTCGCCGCGTGATGCAAGCCGTCGGCGCGGGCCTGTTGCTGCCGGGGCTGGCGCCGGCGGTGATTGCGTCGGTGAAGGACCGGCCGCAACTCACCGATGGCGTGCAGTCCGGCGACCTGCTCGGCGACCGCGCGATGATCTGGAGCCGCAGCGACCGCCCGGCGCGGATGGTGGTGGAATGGGACACCCGCAGTGTGTTCAGCAACCCACGCCGATTCGTCTCGCCGCTGGCCGACAACCGCAGCGACTTTACCGCCCGCGTCGAACTCACCGGCCTGCCCGCCGACCAGGCGATTTTCTACCGCGTGCAGTTCGAAGACGCCCAGACCGGCGTCGCCAGCGAGCCCTGGTTCGGCCACCTGCGCAGCGTGCCGCAACAGCGTCGCGATATTCGCTTTGTGTGGAGCGGCGACACCGTCGGCCAAGGCTTCGGCATCAACCCGGACATCGGCGGCATGCGGATCTACGAAGCCATGCGCCTGCGCCTGCCGGACTTTTTTATCCACAGCGGCGACACCATCTACGCCGACGGCCCGGTGCCGGCGCAACTGACCACCGAAGGCGGGCGCATCTGGCGCAACATCACCACCGAGGCCAAGAGCAAAGTCGCTGAAACCCTCGATGAGTATCGCGGTAATTACCGCTACAACCTGCTGGATGAAAACGTGCGGCGCTTTAACGCCGAAGTGCCGCAGATCTGGCAGTGGGACGACCACGAAGTGGTGAACAACTGGTCGCCGAGCAAGCAGCTCGATGAGCGTTACCAGATCAAGGACATCAACACCCTGGTCGGCCATGCGCGTCAGGCCTGGCTGGAATATTCACCCATGCGTCGGCAAAGCGCCGACGGCGGCGGGCGGATTTATCGCAAGCTCAGTTACGGCCCGCTGCTGGATGTGTTCGTGCTCGACATGCGCAGCTATCGCGGGCCCAACGATGACAACCTGGGCGGCGCCAAACCCTTCCTCGGCCGAGAGCAACTGGACTGGCTCAAGCGCGAACTCAAGGCGTCCCAGGCCCAATGGAAGGTGATCGCCGCCGACATGCCGATCGGCCTCGGCGTGCCCGACGGCGAAGTCAGCCCGGGCGTACCGCGCTGGGAAGCGATCGCCAACAACGACCCCGGCCCGGCGCAAGGGCGCGAGTTGGAAATCGCCGAGCTGCTCGGGTTTCTGCGCGCGCAGCAGGTGCGCAACCATGTGTGGTTGACGGCGGATGTGCATTACTGCGCGGCGCATCACTACCACCCGGATCGGGCGGCGTTCCAGGACTTCGAGCCGTTCTGGGAGTTTGTCGCGGGGCCGTTGAATGCGGGGAGCTTCGGGCCCAATCCGCTGGATAAAACCTTTGGTCCGCAGGTGGTGTTCGAGAAAGCACCGCCGGCGCAGAACACCTCGCCGTTTGCCGGTTTCCAGTTTTTCGGCGAAGTGCAGATCGATGGGCAGACGGCGGAGTTGACGGTGATGCTGCGTGATCTGGATGGGGTTTCAGTGTTCGAGCAAAAGCTGCAACCGGTCTGATTGAGGGGGCAGTCAAAAACTGATTGGAGTGCAGTCAAAAACTGACTTGGAATACAATCAAAAACTGACTTGGAGTGCAGTCAAAAACTGACTTGGAATACAGTCAAAAACTGTGGGAGGGGGCTTGCCCCCGATAGCGGTGTGTCAGTAACCCATGAGTTGACTGATCCACCGCCATCGGGGGCAAGCCCCCTCCCACATAGGTTCTTCAGTGGTTAGAGGATCTCAGTAGACATCGCGGCGATAGCGGCCCTGTTCGATCAAGCGCTCCACCGCCTCACTGCCCAGCACCTCATGCAGCACCCGATCCACCCCCGCGGCCATCCCCTGCAAACTGCCGCACACGTAAATCGCCGCGCCGTCCGCCAGCCATCGACGCAACACGTCCGCCGATTCGCGCAGGCGATCCTGCACGTAGATCTTTTCCTCCTGGTCGCGGGAAAACGCCAGGTCCAGCAGCGCCAGGTCACCGCTGGCCAGCCAGCCTTGCAGTTCGTCCTGGCACAGGTAGTCGTGGGCGATAGTGCGTTCGCCGAACAACAGCCAGTTGCGCTGCTGGCCGTCGGCAATGCGTGCCTTGAGCAAGCTGCGCAAACCGGCCAGGCCAGTGCCGTTGCCCAGCAGGATCAACGGCGCAGGCGCGTCCGGCAGGTGGAAACCACTGTTGCGGCGCGGGCGCAGGCTGATGCTCGAGCCGAGGGCCGCGTGTTCGGTCAGCCAGCCCGAGCCAAGGCCGAGGGTGCCGTCCGGATGACGTTCCTGGCGCACGATCAACTCCAGCACGCCGTCGCTGGGAATCGAGGCGATGGAGTATTCGCGCATGCCCAGGGGCGCCAGCGCGTTCACCAGCGCCTGGGCATGCAGGCCTACCAGATGGGCGCGGTTGTCCGGCAGTTGGCGGGTGGCCAGGGCCTGGTCGAGGGTGTGCGCCAGGCCGTCGATCAGCACGCTCTCGCTGCCGGCCAGGCCCAGGCCCCCGAGGAACTGCGCGATGGCCCGGCTGCCGTTGCGCGGCAGGATTTCCACCAGGTCGCCGGCCGTCCAGCGTTGCCCTGACGGCACGCTCAGCTCCAGCAGGTACACAGCCGAACCGACACTGCCAGGGTTGAGCAAGGTGCGTTGGTTCAAGCTGCAGTTTTCATACTGTGCGCTCGGCCACGCCGCTGTCGGTGCGTGCCCGGTGAGTTGCCCCAGCTGTTGTTGCCAGTGCTGCAGGGCATGGGTGTCGCCGCTGTCGACTTCCACAGGGGCGAACAACGGGGTGCCGCCCTGGTTGGTCAGCCAGAAGTGCAGGCGCCGCGCAAAGCCGCAGAAGTGCTGGTACTGGCGATCGCCGAGGGCCAGTACCGAGTAGTTCAAGCCTTTGAGGGACAGGTCCTGCCCGAGCACGCTGCGCTCGAAGCCACGGGCGCTGTCGGGGGCTTCGCCGTCGCCGAAGGTGCTGACCACGAACAGCGCATTTTCTGATTGGCGCAGTTGGTCCTGGCTGACGCTGCCCAGCGGCTGCACGTTCACTGGCAAGCCCGCGGCCTGCAGTTGCCCGGCGGTCTGCCAGGCCAGTTGTTCGGCAAAACCGCTCTGGCTGGCGAAGCCGATCAGCCAGGCCGGCGCATGGCTGTGATTGGCGCTGAGGCGCTCGCGGGCATCGCGTACCTGGCGCTTTTTACGGCGACGGTCGAGGTACAGCAGCCAGCCGGTGATGAAGAACAACGGCATGCACAGCGCGCTGATGGTGAGGATGATCCGCCCCACCAGGCCGAAGTAACTGCCGGTGTGCAGCGCGTAGAGGCTGGTCAGCAATTGAGCCTTGAGGCTCTTGCTGGCGTAGCGCTCGTGGGATTTCACCGCGCCGGTGGCCGGGTCCAGGTTGATCTGGTTCAGCGCGCGGTCGTGGGGCGAGTTTTTCAGCAGGTAAAACACCGTGGCCGGCTGCCCGGCGACTGCCGGCATGCGGATGTTGTAGGCACTTAAGTCGGGGCCGGCGCTGCTGTAGATGCTGCTCCAGATCGCCGCGTAGTTGGCTTCCGGCGTCGGGCCCGCGGGCGGTGGGCCGCGTTTGCGCATCCGTTCGTTCTGCGGGGCGTCGGACAGCAGCTTGTTCAGGCCCTGGTTGTACCATTCGTAGGACCACGACAGGCCGGTCAGCGCCGCCAACAGATAGAACAACAGGCACCAGGTGCCGAACACCGAGTGCAAGTCCCAATTGAAGCTGCGACCTTTTTTGCGCCAGTCCAGGGTCAGCCACACGCGCCAGTTCGCCACCTGGCGCGGCCAGCGCAGGTACAGGCCGGACAGGCAGAAGAACAGCAGGATCAGCGTGCAGGCCCCGGTGATTTGCCGGCCGGTGTCGCCCATGGCCAGGAAGCGGTGCAGTTGCAGGAGAAACCCGAACACGTCCTGGCCGACGGCGTCACCCATGTAGTCGCCGGTGTAGGGGTCGAAGTAACGCATCTGGCCGCGCCGTTCACCCGGCGGCGGGGTGAAGAACACGCGTGCGGCGGTGCCGCTGTCGGTTTCCACCCACAGCATCGACACGCGCTTGCCTTCGCTGGCTTCGAGCTTGCGCACCAGTTCGGCGGGCGGCAGTACCCCGGCGTCGCGTTTTGCCACGCTCAGCACGCTGGGGTTGAGCGCGCGCAGTATTTCATCCTGGAACGACACCGCCGCCCCGGTGATCCCCATCAAGGCCAGCACCAGCCCGGCAGTGATGCCGAAGAACCAGTGCAACTGGAACAGGGTTTTCTTCAACACGTCGGACCGCCTCGCTCATCTGGATATCTGTAGCACGGCGCGCATTATGCCGTGGGTTGTCGAGAAACTTTGTTGTTTAACACGCAAAAGCCCCACGCATCGATGCGTGGGGCTGTTGGCTGCGGGTTGACCGTTTAGAAGTGGAAGCTGGTGGTCAACAGCGCGGTGCGCCCGGCCGCCTGGTTGGCGAAGTGGGTCGAGAAGGCCTTGTCGTAGTAGGTTTTGTCGGTCAGGTTCTGCACGTTCAGTTGCAGATCGACGTTCTTGGTCAGCTTGTAGCTGGCCATGGCGTCGTAGCGTGTGTAGGACGGTACATACACGGTGTTGCCGGCATCGCCGTAGACCTCGTCGACATAGAACGCACCGCCGCCGATGGTCAGCTTCGACGTGATGTCGTAGGTGGTCCACAGGCTGAAGGTGTTCTTCGGCGTATTGGGCATTTGGTTGCCCTCGCTGGAGCCGGCGCTGAGCACCCCGTTGCGCCCGTTGCGTCCGGATTTGACCAGCTCGCTGTCGAGGTAGCTGTAGCCGGCGAACACTTGCCATTGATCCGTGAGTTTGCCGCTGGCCGAGAGTTCGAGGCCATCGACGCGGGATTCACCGGCGTTCTCGTAGGTCAGGGCATCCACCAGAATGCGCGTGTTCTTCTTCTCGGTGCGGAACACGGCAGCCGTCAGCGAAAGGCGGTCGTGGAACAGATCCCACTTGGTGCCCAGCTCGTAGTTGACGGTTTCTTCCGGTTGCAGGTCGCTGGTGGCGGCGCCGGCGGACAGTGGGTTGCCGTCGGAGCCTTCACCGACCAGACCACCGGCCGGCGTGGCCGAGGTGGCGTAGGACGCATAGATGCTGGCGTTCTCCACCGGCTTCCAGACCAGGCCGGCCTGCCAGTTGAAGAACTGGCTGTCGTCTTTGATCTTGGTGCGCCCGGTGGTGGCGTTGGTGTTGGCCTCGGTGTCGAAGGTGTCGTAGCGCAGGCCGACGTTCAGCAGCCATTTCGGGTCCAGTTCGATGGTGTCGAACACGTAGGCGCCGCGGCTGGTGGCTTTGGTGTTGGTGCCGTTGTAGTTGCGCGCGATGCTACCGGTCCAGGCGTCGTCCGGGTTCGGGTTGCTCAGCGAGGTGCATTGGCCGCCCAGGCTGCCTTTGGCCACGGTGCAGACCGGGTTGGCGTTGGGGCTGATGGTGTAGCTGCTGACACGGGTTTCTTCGCCGGTGAACTCGAGGCCGGTGGAGTAGGTGTGCTTGAAACCCAGCGCGTGGAAGTTGCCGAACAGATCGGTCTGGTTGGTGGTGGTCTCGGTGGTCGACACGCGGCTGTTGGCGCGGCGCCACACAGTACCGAACTTGTTGACGTTGAGTTTGCTGTCGTCCGGTTGCGTGAGGATATAGTCCTGGCCGGTGTTGCCATGGCGCAGGGTGTTTTTCAGCGTCATGTTGTCGTTCAGGTCGTGTTCGACGGAGACCGTGCTGATATCGGCGCGGGTCTTGCGGAAGTCGCGACTCTTCAGGCCGTAGAAGTTATTGCTGTCGCCGCCGTCGTTGGGTTTGTCGTGTACGTGGGCGGTGGCGGTCGCGGAGCCGTAACCGTAGGGGATCCCCGAATCCGGCAGGTCGTCGCTTTCCATGTGGTAGTAGCTGACGTTGACGCGGGTCGGCGTGCCCAGGCCAAAGGTCAGCGACGGCGCCACGCCCCAACGGTCGTAATTCACCGCGTCGCGGCCGGCGACGTTTTGTTCGTGGCTCATCAGGTTCAGGCGGAACGCGGCGCTGTCGTCGAGGAATTGGCGGTTGACGTCGAGCACGTAGCGGCGGGTCTGGTCGGAGCCGTAGGTGAAGCCGCCGTTGGTGAAGTCGCGCGCCTGGGGCGTCTTGCTCACCAGGTTGAGGCTGCCGCCGGCCGAGCCACGCCCGCCGAACGAAGAGTTCGGGCCTTTGCTGACTTCGATCGATTCGATGTCGAAGATCTCACGGCTCTGGCCGCCGGTATCGCGCACGCCGTCCAGGTAGGTGTCGCCCTGGGCGTCAAAACCGCGGATGAACGGGCGGTCGCCCTGGGGGTTGCCGCCTTCACCGGCGCCGAAGGTAATGCCGGGCACGGTGCGCAAGGCATCCTGCAACGAGGTGGCGGCGGTGTCCTTGAGCACTTGCTGTGGCACCACGGTGACCGAGCGCGGCGTGTCCACCAGCGGCGCAGTGTACTTTTGCGAAGAGGCTTTTTCGACCTGATAGGAGGTGGCGTCCTGTGCTTCCCCGGTGATGCTGGTGGCGCCCAGGGAGATGCTGTTGCGCTGGCCTTTCTGTTCGGTGTCGTCGGCCGCTTGCGCCAGATGGGCGACAGAGCTGGCGCCGAGTGCAACGCCGATGGCCGAAGCCAGCAGGCGTGGTGAACTGGCAGGTGTTTTTATGCAAGTGCGCGACATGACGTGTCCTTTCCCCAAGGATGTGAGGCCGCGGAATATAGGCTGAACAAGACTTTGTATCAATTGCGACTTATTGCTATTCGTAGCTAATTTACATTCTTTACACTTTTTCCTTACGGTTTTTACGATCTCGTTCGTCTTCGGGTTTTACAGAGAGGATAAGAATCAATACCATTAACGTCTTTCCGCTCTCAGGTAGTGCTCATGTTGCTGCATATTCCCGGCCTGTTCTCTCGTGAGGAAGTGCAGCGCATTCGCCAAGCCCTGGAAACCGCCGACTGGGCCGACGGTAGAATCACCGCCGGGCACCAGTCCGCCAAGGCCAAGCACAACCTGCAATTGCCCGAAGGCCACCCGCTGGCCAAGGAAATCGGTACGGCGATGCTGGAGCGGTTGTGGCAAAACCCGCTGTTTATGTCGGCGGCGTTACCGCACAAAGTCTTCCCGCCGCTGCTCAACTGCTACACGGCCGGGGGCAGTTTCGACTTTCATATCGACAATGCCGTGCGCCAGCCCAAGGGCAGCCAGGAGCGGGTGCGTACCGATCTGTCGTCCACGCTGTTCTTTAGCGACCCGGAGGACTATGACGGCGGCGAACTGGAGATCCAGGACACCTTCGGCGTGCAACGGGTCAAGCTGCCCGCCGGCGATATGGTGCTGTACCCCGGCTCCAGCCTGCATAAAGTCAACGCCGTAACCCGCGGTGCGCGCTACGCCTCGTTTTTCTGGACCCAAAGCCTGGTGCGCGAAGACAGCCAGCGCACCCTGCTGTTCGAGATGGACGGTGCGATCCAGCAACTGACCGCGGCGGTCCCGGACCACCCGGCGTTGATCCAGCTCACTGGCACTTACCACAACCTGTTGCGTCGCTGGGTCGAGGTCTGAGCATGGGCTTTTTATTGCGCCGTGAAGAAGTGCTCAACGTCGAGCAGTTGCAGCGCATGCTCGACGACTCGCCAGTGCGCGCGGCCCAGGCGATCCTGATCGCGGCCAGGGAGGGCGTGGTGGATGCCCAGGCCTTGCTCGGGCAGATCCTGCTGGAAGGGCGCGGCATCGAGCGCGATGAAGCGCTGGCACTGCGCTGGTTCCAGATCGCGGCGCAGGGCGGGCACCTGATGGCGCGCAATATGCTGGGGCGTTGCCGCGAGCATGGCTGGGGCTGCGTCGCCGACGAAGCGGCGGCGGCGCGGGACTATCGGCTGGCGGCCGAAGCCGGGTTGGACTGGGGGCAATACAACTACGCCAACCTGCTGGCCACCGGTCGCGGTGTCGCCGAGGACCAGGCGCACGCGCTGAGGTGTTATCGCCAGGCGGCGGAGCAGGGCCACGCCAAGTCGATGAACCTGTTGGGGCGCTATCTGGAAGAGGGCCGGTTTTGCCCGAGGGATCCGGACGCTGCCGTGGCGTGGTATCGACGCTCAGCCGAAGCCGGGGATTTCCGTGGGCAGTTCAGTTACGCGGCGGTGCTGGCCGACAGCGGCCAGATCGAGGCGGCGCTGGTGTGGTTGCGCAAGGCGCTGGCGGGCGGCAATCTGAAGTTTTTGCGGGTGGCGCACAAGGCGCTGGCGCAGACGAATGATCCGCGGATTCGGGCGATGGCCGATGCCTATGAGCAACATGCCATGACCTGTTTCTGAGCGATAAAAAAACCCATGACAGGTCATGGGTTTTTTGTTCGCCGCCGTCTTACACGTAATACGACTTCAACGGCGGAAAGCCATTGAACTCAACCGCGCTGTAGCTGGTGGTGTACGCACCGGTCGACAACCAGTACAACCGATCACCGATCGCCAGGTTCAGCGGCAGGCCGTACTTGTAGTTTTCGTACATGATGTCGGCGCTGTCGCAGGTAGGACCGGCGATCACCACTTCTTCCATCTCGCCTTTCTTCTCGGTCCAGATCGGGAACTTGATGGCTTCGTCCATGGTTTCGATCAGGCCGGAGAACTTGCCCACGTCCGTGTACACCCAGCGCTCGACGGCGGTGCGCGATTTACGTGCCACCAGCACCACTTCGCTGACCAGGATGCCGGCGTTGGCGATCAACGAACGGCCCGGTTCCAGGATGATTTCCGGCAGGTCGTCGCCGAAGTCTTCCTTGAGGAAGCGGATGATTTCTTCGGCATAGGTTTCCAGGCTGTTGGTGCGGGTGATGTAGTTGGCCGGGAAGCCGCCGCCCATGTTGATCAGCTTGAGGTGGATGCCGTCTTCTTCCTTCAGGCGCTCGAAGATCACTTTGACCTTGGCGATCGCCGCGTCCCACACGCTGATGTCGCGCTGTTGCGAGCCGACGTGGAACGAGAGGCCATACGGCACCAGGCCCAGGTCGCGGGCGAGGATCAGCAGGTCCATGGCCATGTCGGTCTGGCAGCCGAATTTGCGCGACAGAGGCCAGTCAGCCGTGGTCGAGCCTTCGGTGAGGATACGCACATAGATTTTCGAGCCCGGTGCGGCCTTGGCGATGTTGCGCAGGTCGGCTTCGGAGTCGGTGGAGAACAGGCGCACGCCCTTCTCGTAGAAGTAGCGGATGTCCTTGGATTTCTTGATGGTGTTGCCGTAGCTGATACGGTCGGGGCTGACGCCGCGGGCCATGACCTTGTCCAGCTCGTAGATCGAGGCGATGTCGAAGCTCGACCCCTTGTCTTTCAGCAGGTCGATGATCTCGACGGCTGGGTTGGCCTTGACTGCGTAATAGATTTTGGCGAATTCGAAACCGGCGCGCAGGTCATCGTAGGCCTGGCTGATCATCGCGGTGTCGATCACCACGAACGGGGTTTCTTGCTTGTCGGCGAACGCCTTCATTTTGTCAAAAGTGGCGCGCGCGAAATAATCTTCGACGTTGATCGACATGCTGGGAACTCCTAAGGGCAAACTAAATTGATCAATGGGTGCAAATGAACGTCCTCCGTATCCCCACTTTGGTTCGCCTACTTCCCAAGGCATGTCGCCGAAAGCAAAAAGGCCATGGGATAAGCTTCCCTTGGCCTTGCTGTCTCGTCGTCAGTACTTGAGCCGGATGGATCGTTTCCAGCATGGACGTTCGGCGCGAACTTTAGGGCGTGAGGGGCTTGAGATCAACTAAAAATGTCGCGTTTTTGCACGCGTTCGTCGCGGGACCGGGTGCAGCTACTTATGTAACCGACCGGTGTGACGGATTGATGTTCCCTGCAGGCGGATAATCAGGGGGATTTCCCTGACACACCACGGACCAAATGTGGGAGGGGCTTGCCCCCGATGGCAGTGTGTCAGTCATGAATATATTGACTGATACACCGCCATCGGGGGCAAGCCCCCTCCCACAGTTTTAAGCGTGTTGTGTCAGGTCAGGCCAGGGCGGTTTCGGCAGGCGAAACGATACTGGTCTTGCCCCCGCGCGACTTGCCGGAGCTCAGGTACTCGGCAATCGATTCCTGGGTCACTTCGCCCAAAAACACCCGCTCGGCGTCCATCACCGGCAACCATGAACGGTTGAACTCGTACATGCGCGACAACAGGATGCGCAAGTGCTCGTCATACGCGGCCGTGGCGTTGAATTCGCGCAGGTATTGACCGCAAGTGCCGGTCTGACGGTGCAGGTCGCGACGGCGCACATAGCCCAGCGCCTTGTTGTCGGCGCAGGTGACCACCACATAGCGGCGGTCGAGTTCGTCCATCAGCTCCAGGGCATCGGCCACCGGGGTTTCCGGGCTGACCGACGGGGCGTTGTCTGCCGCGTCTTCGGCTTTTACCAGCAGCAGACGCTTGAGGGTGCTGTCCTGGCCGACGAAGTTGCTGACGAACTCATCCGCCGGGTGCGCCAGCAGGGTGTCCGGGTGGTCGATCTGCAGCAGTTTGCCGGCGCGGAAGATGGCGATCTTGTCACCCAGCTTGATGGCTTCGTCGATGTCGTGGCTGACCATGATCACGGTCTTGTTCAGCGCGCGCTGCATCTCGAAGAACTCGTTCTGGATCATCTCGCGGTTGATCGGGTCGACCGCGCCGAACGGCTCATCCATCAGCAGCAACGGTGCATCCGCGGCCAGCGCCCGGATCACGCCGATGCGCTGTTGCTGGCCACCGGACAGCTCACGCGGGTAGCGGTGCAGGTACTGCTTGGGCTCGAGCTTGATCATGCTCATCAACTCGCGGGCGCGGTCGTGGCATTTCTGCTTGTCCCAGCCCAGCAACTTGGGCACGACCACGATGTTTTCCTCGATGGTCATGTTCGGGAACAGGCCGATCTGCTGGATCACGTAGCCGATGTTGCGACGCAGGGTCACTTCGTCGAGGTCGGTGGTGTCTTCGCCGTTGATCAGGATCTTGCCCGAGGTGGGCTTGATCAGGCGGTTGATCATTTTCAGCGTGGTGCTCTTGCCGCAGCCCGAGGGGCCGAGGAATACGCAAATCTCGCCTTCGTTGACGGTCAGGCTTACGTCGTTCACGGCGGAGACAGTCTTGCCGTTGCTTTGGAAAGTCTTGGTCAGGTGTTGAAGTTCGATCATTTGAGCAGTCCTTTTGGAGTCAGCGAGCGTTGCAGCCATTGCAGAAGCAGGTCGGCGAAGATGGCCAGGAGACTGACCAGCACGGCGCCGACGATCAGCATCGACATGTCGCTGCGGCTGATGGAAGCCAGAATAAGTACACCCAGGCCGCCGGCGCCGATGGTGGCGGCGATGGTCATCACGCCGATGTTCATCACCACGGCGGTGCGTACACCGGCGAGGATCACCGGTACGGCGATGGGCAGTTCGACCATGCGCAGGCGCTGGCCGAAGGTCATGCCGATGCCTTTGGCGGCTTCGCGGATGCCCGGTTCCACGCCGGTCAGGGCCAGGTAGGTGTTACGCATGATCGGCAGCAGGGAGTAGAGGAACACGGCGGTGATCGCCGGCATTGGCCCCAGGCCCTGGCCGAATTTGGAGTAGAACGGCAGCAGCAGGCCAAACAGGGCGATGGACGGCACGGTCAGCAGCACGGTGGCGCTGGCTTGCAGCGGGCCGGCCAGGCTCGGGAAGCGGGTCATCAGCACGCCGAGGGGCACGCCGACGACAATCGCGAGGATCACGGCAATGCCGACCAGGGTGATGTGCTGCCAGGTCAGGTGCAGGACCTGGGCCCAATCAAGATGGGAAAAGGCGTTTAAAAATTCCATGTCTTCTCCTCTTAGTTGAGTGGATGCTGGCGCAGGAAATCGGCGGCGACGGCGGATGGGCTTTCATGGTCGACGTCGACCCGCGCGTTCAGCTCGCGCATGGTTGTATCGTCAAACAGTGCGGCCAGTGGCTTCAGATCGGCGGCCAGTTGCGGATGAGCGTCCAGGTACACCTGACGCACCACCGGCGCGGCGGTGTAGTCCGGGAAGTAGTGCTTGTCGTCTTCGAGCAGCTTCAATTTGAAGGCATTCAGGCGCCCGTCAGTGGTGTACACCAAGCCGGCAAACACCTGGCCGTTACGCAACGCGGTGTAGACCAGCCCGGCGTCCATCTGCCGGGTGTTTTTGCGGGTCAGGTTCATGTCGTAGAGCTTGACCATGCCGCCCATGCCGTCGGAACGGTTGGCGAACTCGGTGTCCAGGGCCACCAGGCGCGTGGCCTTGGTTTTTTCCGCGAGGGCTTGGGTCAGATCGCTGATCGTGTTGATCTGCGGGAATTCCTGGGCCACGTTCTCAGGCAATGCCAGCGCGTAGGTGTTGCTGAATTTCGATGGCGAAAGCCAGACCAGGCCTTTTTTCGCGTCGAGTTCTTTCACCCGAGCGTAGGACTGTTCGCTGTCGAGCTTCTCGTCCACATGGTTGTAGGCCACCAGCGACACGCCGGTGTATTCCCAGATCAGGTCCAGTTGCCCGCTTTCCTGGGCACTGCGCGCCAGGTTGCTGCCCAGGCCGCCGGTCACGCGGGTGTCGTAACCCTTGGTGCGCAGGTACTGGGAAGTGATTTCGGCGAGCAGGGTTTGTTCAGTGAACACCCGTGCGCCGATGCGGATGACCGGTTTTTCAGCGGCTTGCGCAACCCCTGCAAACAGCAGGACGCAGCTCAATATCAATGTCAGTTTTTTCATGTGAATTCCTTTGCCGAGCCTTAAGACGCACGCACTCCGCGTTCCAGCCAGAGGCGGCTGCCCATGGTCACCAGACCGTCGAGCAGCAGGGCCAACAGCGCGGTACACGCGGCGCCGAGCAGCAATTGCGGCTGATTGTTCAGGGCGATGCCGGGGAAGATCAGGCTGCCCAGGCTGTTGGCGCCGATCAGGAATGCCAGCGGCGCGGTGCCGACGTTGATCGCCAGGGCCACGCGCACGCCGCCGATGATGATCGGCACGGCGTTCGGTAACTCGACGCGAAACAGCACCTGGCGCGGGGTCATGCCGATGCCGGTGGCGGCTTCTTTCAGCGAGCCCTGGACGTTTTTCAGGCCTTCGTAGGTGTTGCGTACGATGGGCAGCAATGAAGCGAGGAACAGCGCGAAGATCGCCGGGCCGCTGCCGATGCCGAGGACGCCGAGGGCGATGGCCAGTACGGCCAGGGGAGGGACGGTGTTGCCGATGTTGAAGATCTGCATGAAGCGTTCGGCGCGCCCGACCATGTTCGGGCGGCTGAGCAGGATACCGGCGGGGAGGCCCACAATCAGGGCGGCCAGCATGGAGACTAGGACGAGAATCAGGTGAGCTTGCAGGTAAAACAACAAATCGTCGCGGTACAGTTCGATGGTGTTGATGCCGATCCAGTGGATCAGCAGGGCCAGGAGAGCGACGACAACCGCTCCTCCTATCAGCCCTTTGCCATAGCGAATAGCCACAGGCGGACTCCTTTTTTCTTCTGTCGGCGAACACATTCCTGCGTGGCATGCCACTGCTGGCTGCCGTTGAATGTGGTCGCGAAAAGCAGCTCGCCCATGCCGGCAAAAGCGGCATGAGGTCAAGCCATGAGCGCAGCCTCGTCAGGCTAACTTGCTGATTTTTCAGCCCCTGTTTCGAGTGCGGTTGCAGGGGAGTGGACGTCTCTACCTTTTAAAAGGTTCCATACTTGGCAGTATTTAGCCACCCCCAACCGGGTGAACGGTGGTCCGGCTGCCTGGGTTTGCGCTATACTCGCCGCCCTTTTTTGACTCACCTGCCAGGCGATTTCCCATGACCCACCAGGCCGCCGAAGTCGCGAAACGCCGCACTTTCGCCATTATTTCCCACCCCGATGCCGGTAAAACCACCATCACCGAGAAGCTCTTGCTGATGGGCAAGGCGATCGCAGTGGCCGGCACGGTGAAATCCCGCAAATCCGACCGCCATGCCACCTCCGACTGGATGGAAATGGAAAAGCAACGGGGTATTTCCATTACCACGTCGGTCATGCAGTTCCCGTATCGCGATCACATGATCAACCTGCTCGACACCCCGGGCCACGAAGACTTCTCCGAAGACACCTACCGCACCCTGACCGCGGTGGACTCGGCCTTGATGGTCCTCGACGGCGGTAAGGGCGTCGAGCCGCGCACGATTGCGTTGATGGACGTCTGCCGCCTGCGCGACACGCCGATCGTCAGCTTTATCAACAAACTCGACCGCGACATCCGCGATCCGATCGAGCTGCTCGACGAAATCGAAGCGGTGCTGAAGATCAAGGCGGCGCCGATCACCTGGCCGATCGGTTGCTACCGCGACTTCAAGGGCGTGTACCACCTGGCCGACGACTACATCATTGTCTACACCGCCGGCCACGGTCACGAACGCACCGATGTGAAAATCATCGAGAAGCTCGACTCCGACGAAGCCCGCGCCCACTTGGGCGATGAGTACGACCGCTTCGTCGACCAGCTGGAACTGGTGCAGGGCGCCTGCCACGAGTTCAACCAGCAGGAATTCCTCGACGGCCAACTGACCCCGGTGTTCTTCGGTACCGCATTGGGCAACTTCGGTGTCGACCACGTGCTCGACGCCGTGGTGGACTGGGCCCCGCGCCCGCTGGCCCGGGTCGCCAACGAGCGCACCGTGGAGCCGGTGGAGGAGAAATTCTCGGGCTTCGTGTTCAAGATCCAGGCGAACATGGACCCCAAACACCGCGACCGTATCGCCTTTATGCGAATCTGCTCCGGCAGATACGAAAAAGGCATGAAGATGCGCCACGTTCGCACCGGCAAGGACGTGCGAATCGGCGATGCCCTGACGTTCTTCTCCTCCGAGCGTGAACAGCTCGAAGAAGCCTACGCCGGCGACATCATCGGCCTGCACAACCACGGCACCATCCAGATCGGCGACACCTTCACCGAAGGCGAAACGCTGGGCTTCACCGGCATCCCGCACTTCGCCCCGGAACTGTTCCGCCGCGTGCGTCTGCGCGACCCGCTGAAATCCAAGCAACTGCGCCAAGGCTTGCAGCAACTGGCGGAAGAGGGCGCGACCCAGGTGTTCTTCCCCGAGCGCAGCAACGACATCATCCTCGGCGCCGTCGGTGTGCTGCAGTTCGATGTGGTCGCCAGTCGCCTGAAAGAGGAATACAAGGTCGAATGCTCCTACGAGCCGATCACCGTGTACTCCGCGCGCTGGATCGAGTGCAGCGATAAGAAGAAGTTGGAAGAGTTCTCCAACAAAGCCGTGGAAAACCTCGCGGTCGACGGCGGCGGTCACCTGACCTACCTGGCGCCGACCCGGGTCAACCTGGCGCTGATGGAAGAGCGTTGGCCGGATGTGAAATTCCGCGCTACTCGCGAGCACCATTAAGGTTTGAGCGGTTGATGGAAGGGCGAAGCTGTCATGGCTTTGCCCTTTTTTATGTCTGCCGAAAATCCAAAATGTGGGAGCAGGCTTGCCTGCGATGCAGGCACCTCAGTCCATCAGGCACACCCAGTGGATGCCATCGCAGGCAAGCCAGCTCCCACAGTCAGGTTTTCATTAGTCAGGGGAATTGGCGCTAACCCCGCTTCCGGTCTAGCGTTTCGACTACGACACCCACTCACCGACGGAAATAGGAGACAAGGGTGCGTATAACTAAACGTGCCATTCCCCTGGTGCTACTGGTGTCCTTGGGGATCTCAAGCGCCGGGGCACATGGGCTGCAACTGGCCGACGCCGGAACGCCCCAGTGGAAAGACACTGGCCCCGTCACCAAGAAAAAACAGAAGGAGGTCAACTCCGGCGGCTGGCAGCCGCAGTCCCAACCCGCGCCCAAGGAGGATGCGGAAAACTCTTATAATGAAGGCGAAGACAGTGAAACCTACGACGATGGCGACAGCTAGTCGTAAATTCCGGGCAATAGAAAACCCCTTCTTCCTCGGCTGATGCGCAACAAGGGAGAAGGTTTTTTCAACGGATCAAAATCACGCTGTAGGATTTTTCTGTACGATCTTTCCCTGTCATTTGTGGTTCTACTCTTCTTTTGCGTGACCTCGCGTTTTGCTCTCGACGCTGAAGTCACTATCGATTAGTTTCTAATCCATTGGCAAATCTGAAAAAGCAAAGAGCCGCGGGCTAGAGTGTTCCGCGTTACTATCATCGAGTCTGGCTTCATTAATCGATGGGCTTGCGCGAGATGTCAATCAAGCGTCGATAAGTGCAATCATAAATCAGTACTGTGAATTCAGAATTTAAATGTGTAATAACGTTTCTTGATGACGTGGATCGGTGCGTGATATTCAAGTCGGCGTTGAAACGATATGCGCAATGGATAGCTCATTTTCTTCAAGGTCTCGCATGCGATGGATTGTATTAGTGTAAAAAATTTGTCCAAAACCTACCTGATTAAAGAGCGCTCGGAAGGGCCGCTCGGTTGGCTGACAAGTCTGGTATCTCCCAAGAGTTCAGAGAAGACGGCTGTTGACGATATTTCATTTACTGTCAAGCAGGGTGAGGTCGTAGGCTTTCTCGGACCGAATGGCGCAGGTAAAACCACTACATTGAAAATTCTGTCGGGGCTGCTCTATCCGACGGCAGGACAAATATCGGTTCTCGGTTATCAACCACAATTGCGGAGCAAGGAATTTCTCAAGTCCATCTCGCTGATCATGGGGCAACGTCAACAGTTGATCTGGGACTTGCCGGCCATGGAAACTTTCCGGCTGAATCAGAAGATATTCGAAATCTCCGATGAACAGTTCAAGCAGACCTATGGCTATCTGGATGAATTGCTTAAGGTATCGAAGTTGGCCAAGGCGCCGGTGCGAACCCTGTCGCTTGGCGAGAAAATGAAGTGTGAGCTGGTCGCATCGTTACTTCATGACCCCAAGGTTCTTTTTCTCGACGAGCCGACTATCGGGCTCGATGTCGGGGTGCAAAAGATAGTTCGTTCATTTATTCGGGACTATGGCCGCGAGCGCAATGTGAGCGTTCTGCTGACGTCGCATTACATGCAGGATATTGAAGCCCTGTGTGAGCGAGTCGTTGTCGTTTCCGATGGCAAGATCTCCTTCGATGACACCCTGGAGTCGCTGCGTAAACGCATGTCGGATCACCGCATCATTACGGTGGAATTGTCTGAAAGCGTTATGGCTTCGGCACTTGGCCGGTACGGTCTGGTGCGCTCCGCAGACGGCTTTGTGCATGAGTTGCTGGTGCCGGCTGCCGAGGTGGTGGGTGTCTGTTCGCAGGTTCTGGCCGAGCAGCCGGTCATCGACATTTCCATCGGTGATCCACCGATCGAAGAGGCTCTGCTGAAGCTGTTCATGGCCTCTCAGGCCGACGCCGGGCAAAAGGTCAAGGGTGCGCCCGGGGAGTGTGTCGCGTGAGCCGGTTTGCCATGAAAGTCGCAGGCGTTGCGCGCACAGCCATTCGTCGCAAGGTTGCGCATCGCGCAGAGTTGTTTGTATTGGTACTCGCCTCTTTGGTGCCGTTATTCATGATGGTCATCTGGATGGGCATTGCAAAGGATGCCGCACTGGAAGGTTTTACCCCGGCCAGGTTTGCCGCTTACTTTGCGCTGGTATTTCTGGTTGGCGAAATCGTCTCCAGTACAGCTGCTGAAGAAGTAGAGAGCGACATTCATTCGGGGGATATTGGCAGTTTCCTGTTGAAGCCGTTCAATATTGCCTTCTATTACTTTCTGGGTGAAATGGCTTCGGCGATGGTCAGAGTCATACCGATATTTTTCCTGATGGCTGGCGTATTCCTATTTTCCGAAGCGGGTAAGTATTTGCACCTGAGCTATCTGATGCCTGCACTGCTCGGAGTCATACTGGGTTTTGCCATCAACTATTTACTTTATTTCATCGGCGGGCTTGCGGCGTTCTGGTCCGATCAGGCAAGTGCCTTTGATCTGGTGTTGACTTACATGCTCACGCTGTTTGGTGGGGTCCTTGCTCCGTTGACGCTTTATCCGGGCTGGATGCAGTCGGTACTTGAGTGGTCACCGTTCCCTTACATTATTAGCTTTCCAATCAGAATCATCATGGGCGAGTTGACAAACGAACAGTTGGTTAATGGATTGCTATTTCAGGTTGTGCTGGTTGCTGCACTTTCGTTGTTGGCTAATTTTATCTGGGCCAAAGGTGTAAAACGTTATTCGGTGTTCGGATAATGAAGACGTTGAGCGCAGTCAAGGCGCTTCTGACAGCAAGGTTGCAGGCCAATATGAAAGACCGCGTGCCGGTCTTTGTCAGCCTGTTGAATACAGCCCTACTGGGATTGTCCGTTTATGTCGTGATTGAGATTTTCTTTGGGAATGTCGAGACAATTGGTGGCTGGAATAAACAGCAGTCGATTGTGTTGTATGGTGCCTTTATCCTTATTCGCTCCTTTGTACAAATGGTGGTATTGCCCAACTGCGAGGCCGCCTCGAAGTTGATCATCAGCAAGTCCATTGATACTTATTTGTCCAAACCGGTTGATGTGCAAACCATTCTGGCCTTTGGGCAGTTGCGCCTCTGGCATATTTTCGGGGTCCTGCTGGGGCTGGGTCTGATGCTGGGTGGCAGTCATGCGCAAGGGCAACTGACATTGCAGGCGCTCGGCGCTTTCTTGGTCTTCATGGTCCTCGCGTGTGCGCTGGTTTATTCGGTCTGGTTCAGCATTGCCAGTCTGGCGTTCTGGACCAAGAAAACCGGCAACATTTCCCACCTGTTGTTTATGTTTCTGACCACCGGACGGTTCCCGTCCGGCGCGTATCCGGAGTGGATCCAGGTCGTGATCATGACCGTAGTCCCTGTCTTTTTCATCATGGAAGTGCCCGCGCAATCAGCGATGGGGATGACGACGGGGCGGTCTTTGGCGGGCGCTGTACTGGCGACTCTGGCCTTCTTGCTGTTGTCTCGATTGCTTTGGCATTGGGGGGTCAAGAAATACCTTCGAGAGGGCGCCTGACACTCGCAACACCGAAAAAAGCCCCTCCCGCCAGGCTGATGCGCAACCTGACGGGAAGGGCCGTAGAACGCTGTGTCACCGCGCCCCCCACAGGGCAGCGCGACGCTCGTTTCAGGCGACGAACTGCTCCGCATAGTGGCAAGCCACCTGGCGGTTATCCAACGCCCGCAACTGCGGCTCCTCGCTGCTGCACCGCGCGGTCGCATACGGGCAGCGCTTGTGGAAAGCGCAGCCGGACGGCGGGTTCAGCGGGTTGGGCAGTTCGCCGACGATCTTGATCTTCGGCTTGTTCGGGTCCGGGTGGATGGTCGGTGTGGCCGACAGCAGCGCCTGGGTGTACGGGTGCAGGGGGCGCGCGTAGATGTCGCCCTTGGGGCCGACTTCCACCGGGCGCCCGAGGTACATCACCATCACGTCGTCGGCGACGTGTTGCACCACCGCAAGGTTGTGGGAAATGAACACGTAGGCGGTGTTGAATTCCTGCTGCAGGTCCATGAACAGGTTGAGCACCTGGGCCTGGATCGACACGTCCAGTGCCGAGGTCGGCTCATCCGCCACCAGCACTTTGGGTTGCAGCATCATCGCCCGGGCCAGGGCGATCCGTTGGCGCTGGCCGCCGGAGAACATGTGCGGGTAGCGCTGATAGTGCTCAGGGCGCAGGCCCACCTGCTTCATCATCGCCTGGACCTTTTCGCGGCGTTCGGCGGCGGACAGGTGGGTGTTGATCAGCAGCGGTTCAGCCAGTTGATCGCCGACTTTCTGCCGCGGGTTCAACGAGGCATACGGGCTCTGGAACACCATCTGCACGTCTTTGCGCAATTGCTTGCGCTGCGCCTTGTCGGCGCCGGCGACTTCCTGGCCGGCGATTTTCAACGAGCCCGAGGATGGCTCTTCAATCAGCGTCAGCGCACGGGCCAGGGTGGATTTGCCGCAGCCCGACTCGCCCACCACGGCGAGGGTCTTGCCGGCTTCCAGTTCGAAGGACACCCCATTGAGGGCGCGCACGGTGGCGTGGCCCTTGAACAGGCCTCGGGACACTTCGTAGTGACGGGTCAGGTCGCGGGCGGTAAGAACGACGGCCATTACGCCACCTCCTGGTTCAAGGGGTAGAAGCAGCGCGCGAGGCTGTTCGATTTAGGGTCCAGGCCCGGGCGGGTCTGGCGGCAGCTGTCTTGCACGTAGGGGCAACGCGGCGACAGCAGGCAGCCTTGCGGGCGGTCATAACGGCCGGGCACGATGCCGGGCAGCGTGGCCAGGCGCGCGGCACCGAGGCTGTGTTCCGGAATCGCCTTGAGCAGCGCTTCGCTGTAGGGATGCGCCGGAATGTCGAACAGTTGCGGCACCTGGCCGACTTCCACGGCTTGGCCGGCATACATCACACACACGCGCTGGGCGGTTTCCGCAACGACCGCGAGGTCGTGGGTGATCAGCACCAGGCCCATGTTCTGCTCTTTCTGCAGGGCCAGCAGCAGGTCCATGATCTGGGCCTGGATGGTCACGTCCAAGGCGGTGGTCGGTTCGTCGGCGATCAGCAACTTCGGCTCGCCGGCAATCGCCATGGCGATGGCCACGCGTTGGCTCATACCGCCGGACAGTTGGTGCGGGTAGGCATCCATCCGGCTGGCGGCGCCGGGGATCTCGACTTTTTCCAGCAGTTCGATGGCACGCTTGCGTGCTTGCTTGCTGGACATCTTCAGGTGCAGGCGCAGCACTTCTTCGATCTGGAAACCCACGGTGTAACTGGGGTTCAGCGCGGTCATCGGGTCCTGGAACACCATCGCCAGGTCTTTGCCGACGATCTGCCGACGCTGGCGGTTGCTCAGCTTGAGCATGTCCTTACCGTCGAAGTTCAGGGCGTCGGCGGTGACGATGCCGGGGTGTTCGATCAGGCCCATCAGCGCCATCATGGTCACGGATTTACCCGAGCCCGACTCTCCCACGATCGCCAGGACTTCGCCTTTGTCGACGCTGATGTCGAGGCCATCGACCACCGGCACGGCGGTCTTGTCGCCGAAGCGCACGTTGAGATTCTTGATTTCTAACAGTGACATGGGAATCTCCTCAGGCGGCGTTCTTGAGTTTCGGGTCCAGCGCGTCGCGCAGGCCGTCGCCCATCAGGTTGATTGCCAGCACGCTGAGCAAAATGGTCAGACCCGGCAGGCTCACGACCCACCAGGCGCGTTCGATGTAGTCACGGGCCGAAGCCAGCATGGTGCCCCACTCCGGCGTTGGCGGTTGCACGCCCAGGCCGAGGAAGCCCAGCGCGGCGGCATCGAGGATCGCCGAAGAGAAACTCAAGGTCGCCTGCACGATCAGCGGCGCCATGCAGTTGGGCAGCACGGTGATGAACATCAGGCGCGGCAGGCCGGCACCGGCGAGGCGGGCGGCGGTCACGTAGTCGCGGTTGAGTTCGCCCATCACCGCAGCGCGGGTCAGACGCACGTAGGACGGCAGCGAGACGATGGCGATGGCGATCACGGTGTTGATCAGGCCAGGGCCGAGGATCGCGACAATGGCGACGGCCAGCAGCAGTGATGGCAGGGCCAGCATGATGTCCATCAGGCGCATGATGGTTGGGCCGAGCAGGCGCGGGAAGAACCCGGCGAACAGCCCGAGCAGGATGCCCGGAATCAGCGACATCACCACCGACGACAAGCCGATCAGCAGCGACAGGCGCGAGCCCTGGATCAAGCGCGAGAGCAAGTCACGGCCGAGTTCGTCGGTGCCGAGCAGGAACTGGATCTGCCCGCCTTCCAGCCACGACGGCGGGGTCAGCAGGAAGTCGCGGTATTGCTCGCTGGGGTTATGCGGCGCCACCCACGGGGCGAACAGCGCGCAGAACACGATCAGCAACATGAACAGCAGGCCGGCAACCGCGCCTTTGTTCTTGGAGAAGGCTTGCCAGAATTCTTTGTACGGCGACGGGTACAGCAGGCTCTGATCGACTGCTGACACTGGAGTAGGTGTGGTCATGGTCATGATCTCAGCGCTGGTGACGGATGCGTGGGTTGGCGAAGCCGTAGAGGACATCCACCACGAAGTTCACCAGGATCACCAGGCAGGCGATCAGCAGGATGCCGTTTTGCACCACCGGGTAGTCCCGTGCGCCAATGGCTTCGATCAGCCATTTGCCGATGCCGGGCCAGGAGAAGATGGTTTCGGTCAATACCGCACCAGCCAGCAGGGTGCCGACTTGCAGGCCGACCACGGTGAGCACCGGGATCAGCGCATTCCGCAGGCCATGGATGAACACCACGCGCGCCGGCGACAGGCCTTTGGCCTTGGCGGTGCGGATGTAGTCTTCGCGCAACACTTCGAGCATCGACGAACGGGTCATCCGCGCAATCACCGCCAGCGGGATGGTGCCGAGCACGATGGCCGGCAGGATCAGGTGGTGCAGGGCGTCCCAGAACGCATCAGGCTCGTTGGCCAGCAGGGTGTCGATCAGCATGAAGCCGGTGCGTGGCTCGATGTCGTAGAGCAGGTCGATACGCCCGGAAACCGGGGTCCAGCCCAGGCTCACCGAGAAGAACATGATCAGGATCAGGCCCCACCAGAAGATCGGCATCGAATAGCCCGCGAGGGAGATGCCCATCACCCCGTGGTCGAACAGCGATCCTCGCTTCAAGGCCGCGATCACCCCCGCCAACAGGCCCAGGATACCGGCGAACAACAGGGCGGCCATGGACAGCTCCAGGGTCGCCGGGAAGAGTGCGGTGAACTCGGTCCACACGCTGGTGCGCGTGCGCAGGGATTCGCCAAGGTCGCCTTGGGCCAGCTTGCCGATGTAGTCCAGGTACTGCGCATACAACGGCTTGTTAAGGCCAAGGCGTTCCATTGCCTGTGCGTGCATCTCGGGGTCGACCCGGCGTTCGCCCATCATGACTTCTACGGGGTCGCCTGGAATCATGCGGATCAACGCAAACGTCAGCAACGTGATGCCGAAGAAGGTGGGGATCAATAACCCCAATCGGCGGGCAATAAAACTAAACATCTTGTGGTGTACCTCAATCAGCCGGTTAGGCAGGTCCGGCACCGTCAACGTCGACGGTGCCGAGCGTTTTTTCTTATTTACTTCACCTGGGTGGTGGCGAAGTTATTGGTCGTCAGTGGGCTTTGGGTATAACCCTCGACGTTTTTGCGCATGGCGGTGAACATTTTCGGATAAGCCATGGGGATCCACGGTTGATCCTTGTCAAAGACGTCCAGTGCTTGTTCATAGAGTGCAGCGCGCTGGGTGGGTTCAGCGATGGCACGCGCCTTGTCGATCAGGTCCTGAAATTCTTTATTACACCAACGGGCGTAGTTTTCGCCGTTCTTGGCCGCATCGCAACTCAGGTTCGGGGTGAGGAAGTTGTCCGGGTCGCCGTTATCGCCGGCCCAACCTGCAGAGACCATGTCGTGCTCGCCCGCTTTGGCGCGTTTGAGCATCTCGCCCCACTCCATCACCTTGATGTTGACCTTCAGGCCGATCTGGGCCAGGTCCGCTTGCATGCGCTGGGCGCCGAGCATCGGGTTGGGGTTGGTCGGGCCGCCGCCGTTACGGGTGAACAGGGTGAACTCGGTGCCTTCCGGCACGCCGGCTTCCTTGAGCAGGGCGCGGGCCTTGTCGAGGTCGCGTGGCGGGTTTTTCAACGTGTTGTTGAAACCCAGCAACGTCGGCGGATACGGACCGGTGCCGACAACTGCGTTGCCTTTGCCGTACAGGGCCTCAGTGTAGCCGGCCTTGTCGAACGCGATGTTGATCGCGTGACGCACCCGCGCGTCGCTCATGTATTTGTGGGTGGTGTTCAAGGCAGTGTAGCTGGTGGTCATGGCCGCCAGTTCATCGACTTTCAGGTTCGGGTCTTTCTTGATGCTCGGGATGTCGTCGGGCTTCGGATACAGCGCGATCTGGCATTCGTTGGCCTTGAGCTTCTGCAGGCGCACGTTGTTGTCGGTGGTGATCGCCAGGATCAGCGGGTCGGCCGGCGGCTTGCCGCGGAAGTAGTCCGGGTTGGCCTTGAAACGCACCTGGGCGTCCTTGGCGTAGCGGGTGAAGATGAACGGGCCGGTGCCGACCGGCTTGGCGTTGAGGTCATCGGTCTTGCCGGACTTGAGCAACTGGTCGGCGTATTCGGCCGAGTGGATCGACGAAAACGCCATGGCCAGGTCGGCCAGGAACGGTGCTTCCGGACGGGTCAGGGTGAAGACCACGGTGTGATCGTCGGTCTTCTCGACGCTCTTGAGCAGTTCCTTGAAGCCCATGCTTTCGAAGTACGGGTAGCCCACGTTGGACTTGGTGTGCCACGGGTGTTTCGGGTCCAGCTGGCGCTGGAAGCTCCAAAGCACGTCGTCGGCGTTCAGGTTGCGCGTGGGTTTGAAATAGTCGGTGGTGTGGAACTTGATGTCGTCACGCAGGTGGAAGGTGTAGGTCAGGCCATCGGCGCTGATTTCCGGCAGGGCCTTGGCCAGCGCCGGGATCACTTCGGTGGTGCCGGGCTTGAAGTCCACCAGACGGTTGAACAGGGTTTCGGCGGCGGCGTCGGCGGTGACGGCCGTGGTGTACAGGACCGGATCGAAACCTTCCGGGCTGGCTTCGGTGCAGACCACCAGCGGTTTGGCCGAAATGCCGACCGCCACGCTCAACAGCGCAGCGGCAATGGCAGCTTGTAACGGGAGCATGTTCATTCGGAGCCCTCTGCAATCGATGGAACCAGACGAGCATAGAGGGCGGGCTCGTCCTGAGCCCGCCGTCTACCTGGCGCTGATTAAAGGATGTTGAACGGGATGGTGGTGACCAAACGGAACTCTTTGATGCTGCCGTCGGACTGGAACTCACTGCCACGGTGCTCAACGTAGGTCGCACGAATGCCCGTGGCTTTGAGTGGGCCGCTCTGGATTGCGTAAGAGGCGCCTACACCGTATTCCTGGTGTTTTTCGCCGTCTTGGCTCTGGATGCCGTCATAGGCGAACTTGGCCCGACCACCGTTGCCGGTGTAGTGGGTGCCGTCGATGCCCCAGCCGCGCGCTGAGTAAGCGTTGAACTTCAGGCCTGGCACGCCGTATTCGGCCATGTTGATGGCGTAGGCGATCTGGAAGGACTTCTCGTTCGGGCCGTTGAAGTCCGAGGTCAGGGAGTTGGCCAGGTAGATGCCGTTGGTTTCGTGCAGGTAGTCGAAGTACTCGTTACCGTTCACTGCCTGGTACGCGAAGGTCAGGCTGTGCGCCTGGTGGGTCAGACCGAGCGACAGCGAGTAGGTGTCGTTGTCGATTTCGCCCATCAACTTTTTGCCTTCGTCGACGGTCTTGTAGTAGTTCAGGCCGGTGGTCAGGCCCAATACCGAGCTGTCGCCCAGTTCATGGGTCGCGCCGAAGTAGTACTGGTTCCAGAAGTCTTTGACGTTGGCGGCGAAGATGCTGGTTTTCAGGCTTTTCAGCGGCTGGTAGTTCAGGCCCAGGGTCGACACCTTGTCGGTTTCAGCGCCGTTGCCGTATTCACTGCGGAATTTCGACAGGCTCTGTTCGGTACGTGGCGAAACGCGGTCGAACACGCCGCCCTGGAACGACAGGTTGCTGAACTCTTCGCTGTTGAAACTCACCCCTTCGAAGCTCGAAGGCAGCGCACGGTTGCCGATGGTATCGACGATGCCGCTGCTGAAGTTCTGGCGACCGGCGGTCAGGGTGGTGTTGGAGACGCGGAACTGCACGTTGGCCAGGCCCAGTTTGCTCCACTGGTCGACTGCATCGCCGTTGGAGTCGGCCAGGGTACGGTTGGAGCCGCCCTTGATGTCACGCTTGCTGCGGTCCAGGACCAGTGCGTTGTAGACCGCCAATTCGGTCTTGACGCCCACGGTACCCTGGGTGAAACCCGAGCTGGCGTTGAGGATGGTGCCCTGTACCCAGTTGGTACGATTGCGGTCGGTGCGGGTTTCGCCGTGCTTCTTGTACTCGAAGGTGCCCCCACGGTACTTGCTTTCATGGGAGTACCAGTTACGCGTGGTGCCGCCCAGGCTGAAGTCCTCGATAAAACCCTTGGCTTCGCTTTGAGCGCTGGTGCCGGCCAGTGTGGTGGGAACGAAGTCCTGGCTCTGGGTTTCCGCGTAAGCGGTCGCCGTGATGCTGCTGATGGCCAGGGCCAGAAGCGCTTTGCTGCTCAGTTTCATGGGTGAAGCTCCTTTGGTTCTCTTTTTTTATGCCGGTCTTTTAGGCGAACCGGCTATTGGTGTGTAACTCGTTCAAGCATTTGCAAACGTTTGCTGTAGGAAATTTCCCAACAGAAGGCTGCAAGTTTGCCGGAGAGTGTTATCCACTCCCCGCAATCCGGTTATTTTCTTATGGGGTGATACTGACGCCCGAGAACACGTTGCGGCCGAAGGGGCTCACTTGGAAACCTTCGACTTTGGCGCTTAACGGCTGGTTGACCGTCGAGTGGGCGACTGGTGTGATCGGCACCTGCGCTTTGAGCAGTTGCTGTGCCTGTTTGTACAGAACAGTCCGTTGTTCGCGGTCGGTGACGACCTTGGCTTGCTTGATCAGCTTGTCGTATGCCGGGTCGCACCACATGGAGTAGTTGTTCCCGCCGATGGCGTCGCAGCTGTAGAGGGTGCCCAACCAGTTGTCCGGGTCGCCGTTGTCGCCGGTCCAGCCGATCAGGCTGATATCGTGCTCACCGTTCTTGGTGCGCTTGATGTACTCGCCCCACTCGTAGCTGACGATCTTGACCTTGAGGCCGATCTTGGCCCAGTCGTTCTGCAGCATCTCGGCCATCAGCTTGGCGTTGGGGTTGTACGGCCGTTGTACCGGCATCGCCCACAGGGTGATCTCGGTGCCTTCCTTCACGCCGGCGGCCTTGAGCAGTTCCTTGGCTTTTTCCGGGTTGTAGGCGGCGTCTTTGATGCTGTCGTCGTAAGACCACTGCGTCGGTGGCATGGCGTTGACCGCCAGTTGCCCCGCGCCCTGGTACACGGCGTTGAGGATGCTCTGCTTGTTCACCGCCATGTCCAGCGCCTGGCGCACTTCGAGCTGGTCGAACGGTTTGTGGCGCACGTTGTAGGCGATGTAGCCGAGGTTGAAACCTGGCTTGGTCAGCAGTTGCAGCTTGGGGTCGGCCTTGAGAGCGTCGACATCCGCCGGACGCGGATGCAGGGTGATCTGGCATTCGCCGGCCTTGAGCTTTTGCACCCGCACCGACGCGTCGGTGTTGATGGCGAAGATCAACTGGTCGAGCTTGACCCGGCTCGGGTCCCAGTACTGTTTGTTGCCGGCGTAACGGATCTGCGAGTCTTTCTGGTAGCGCTGGAAGACGAACGGGCCAGTGCCGATCGGCTTCTGGTTGATGTCGCTGGGCTTGCCCTGCTTGAGCAACTGCTCGGCGTATTCGGCCGACAGAATGGAGGCAAAGCTCATGGCGATATTTTGCACGAACGCCGCGTCGACCGTGTTCAGTGTCATCACCACGGTGTGCGGGTCGGTTTTCTCGACCTTGGCGATGTTCTTGTTCAGGCTCATCCCGTTGAAGTATGGAAACTCGGTGGGGTAGGCCTTGCGAAACGGATGGTCGGGGTCAAGCATGCGGTTGAAAGTGAACAACACGTCGTCGGCGTTGAAGTCCCGCGTGGGCTTGAACTCTTTATTGCTGTGGAATTTCACCCCTTCGCGCAGGTGGAAGGTGTAGGTCAGGCCATCTGGCGAAATATTCCACTTGGTTGCCAGCCCCGGTACGACGCTGGTCGCGCCCTTTTCAAACTCAACCAGGCGGTTGTACAGCGGCTCGGCCGCATCGTTGTCGGTGGCGGTGGTGTACTGCGCGGTGTCAAAGCCCGCCGGGCTGCCTTCAGAGCAAAACACCAGGCTCTTTTTTTCGGCGGCGTGGCCCATCGTGGCCACAGCCAGCAGGCTGGTACCAAAAATTGCGGATAGAACGGTGGTATGGCGCATGACGATCCCGATCCTTGTTTGTAGTTGTCATCAGCGAGCAATCCCCCCGGCATACGGCCAGGGGGACATCACTGATTCCACGCACAGCAAGTGCCCATCAGATTGGAGCCTCTGCTGTCCTACGACGTTAGGGGTCGAGGACTTCGCAGTAAATGCGCAAAATCTGACTGACCTTGTAGGCAACGGAGCCGCGAATCGAAGTTCATTGCCGTAGGACGGCAGCGAGCGCGAATGTGGTCTGTTTCCTACTGGCCTGGCGGATGCAATAACGGCGACGTTATGAAACGTCGCCGCGATTGGTCCTTACTTGCCGCTGACGCTCACGCCGTAGAAGGAGTTCAGGCCAAACGGGCTGATCTTGAAGTCCTGTACGGTGTTGCGCATGGGTTGATACACCGTCGAGTGCGCGATAGGTGTCATCGGGACTGCATCTTTGAGGATATGTTGCGCCTGCTTATACAGCTCGGTGCGTTTGGCCACATCCGAGGTGGCCTTGGCTTCTTTCACGATGCCGTCGAATTTCTTGTCGCACCATTTGGAGAAGTTGTTACCGGCCAGCGAATCGCAGCCGAACAGTACGTTCAGCCAGTTGTCCGGGTCCCCATTGTCGCCGCTCCAGCCAATGATCATGGCCTGGTTCTCACCGCCTTTGGAACGCTTGATGTACTCGCCCCATTCGTAGCTGACGATGTTGACCTTCAGGCCGATCTGTTTCCAGTCGTTCTGCAGCATCTCGGCCATCAGCTTGGCGTTCGGGTTGTACGGACGCTGGACCGGCATGGCCCACAGGGTGATCTCGGTGCCGTCCTTGATCCCGGCTTCCTTGAGCAGTTCCTTGGCTTTGGCCACGTCGTGCGGGGCATCTTTGATGGTGGTGTCGTAGGACCACTGGGTCGGCGGCATGGCGTTGACCGCCAATTGGCCCGCGCCCTGGTACACGGAGTCGATGATCTGCTGCTTGTTCACCGCCATGTCCAGCGCCTGGCGCACGCGCAGGTCGGACAGCGGGTTAGGCGCGGTCTGGCCCTTGAGCACCGGCATGACGTTGTAGGCGATGTAGCCCAGGTTGAAACCAGCCTGGTGCGGCAGTTTCAAGTCCTTGTCGTCGCCCAGTGCCTTGAGGTCGGCCGGACGGGGGAACAGGGTAATCTGGCATTCGTTTTTCTTGAGCTTCTGGATACGTACCGACGGGTCGGTGGTGATGGCGAAGATCAGGTTGTCGATCTTCACGTCTTCAGGTTTCCAGTAGTCCTTGTTGCCGGTGTAACGAATGTTCGAGTCTTTCTGGTAGCTCTTGAACACGAACGGGCCGGTGCCGACAGGTTTCTGGTTGATGTCCTGCGGCGTGCCGTTTTTCAGCAGTTGCGCGGCGTACTCGGCCGACTGGATCGACGCGAAGCTCATCGCCAGGTTCTGGATGAAGGCGGCGTCCACGGTGCCAAGGGTGAACTTGACGGTGTGGGCATCGACTTTCTCGATGTTCTTGATGTTGGTGTCCATCCCCATGTCCGTGAAGTACGGGAACTCGGTGGGGTAGGCCTTACGGAACGGATCGTCTTTGTTGATCATCCGGTTGAAGGTGAACAATACGTCGTCGGCCGAGAACTCGCGAGTGGGCTTGAAGTACGGGGTGGTGTGGAACTTGACGCCTTCGCGCAGGTGGAAGGTGTACGTCAGGCCATCCGGGGACACGTCCCAGCTGGTGGCCAGGCCAGGAACGACGGCGGTGCCGCCACGTTCGAACTGGCTCAGACGGTTGAACATGGTTTCGGCCGAAGCATCGAAGTCTGTTCCGGTGGTGTACTGGCCTGGATCAAAACCGGCCGGGCTCCCTTCGGAGCAGAACACCAGGTTAGTCGCCGCTTGGGCGAAAGGCGCTGCGGCCATAAGGCCAGCGCTAACAAGTAACGGAATGACTGCGTGTTTAAGCATGTTGGCCTCATGATTTGTTGTCATTTTTGGTAGTGAGGGCGACCTCGTGAGTCGGCCTGCGGATACTTATGCAGGGGCCATACCCATTGCAAGATGCTGAACGGTTGCAAGGATGAAAGAGTGGTACGAACGTACAGGAATGTCGCAAATATGAAAGTTTCGACATAAATGCGTACATTTGGAGGGCTTTTTCGGTGCCGCACGAGCACCAAAAAGGCCCAACCGAGGCGTGTTATGCACTCGATTGGGGCGTTGCTGTTACTTATCGAGACTCACGCCGTAGAACGGCGTCAGGCCAAAGGGGCTGATTTTGAAGTCCCGCACTTCCTTGCGAAGTGGCTGGAAAACCGTCGAGTTCGCAATAGGCGTTATAGGTACTTGTTCTTTAAGGATTTTTTGTGCCTGCTGATACCACTTGATGCGCTGCTCGCGGTCGCTGCTGACCTTGGCCTGTTGCACCAGCTTGTCGTAGGCCGGGTTACACCATTTGGCGTAGTTGCTGCCCTTCACCGCGGCACAGCTGTAGAGCACGCCGAGCCAGTTATCCGGGTCGCCGTTGTCGCCGGTCCAGCCGTAAATCATCGCATCGTGCTCGCCATTCTTGGCGCGCTTGATGTATTCGCCCCACTCATAGCTGACGATGTTGGCCTTGATGCCGATGTTGGCCCAATCCTGTTGGATCATTTGTGCCGACATTCGCGCATTCGGATTGGACGCGCGTTGTACGGTCATCGCCCACAAGTTGATGGTCGTACCGGGTGCAACCCCTGCTTCTTTTAGTAGCGCCCGCGCTTTGGCCGGGTCGAACGGGGCATCCTTGATCGTCGGGTCATAAGACCACTGCGCCGGAGGCAAGGCGTTCTGCGCCAGTTGCCCGGCGCTCTGGTACACGGCCTTGATGATCGCCGGTTTATCGATGGCCATGTCCAGGGCCTGGCGCACCTTGAGTTGATCCAGCGGCGGATGCGTCACGTTGTAGGCCAGAAAACCCAGGTTGAACCCTGCTTGCTGCAACACGCGCAGGTTGGGGTCTTGTTTCATCACCTCGATGTCGGCAGGGCGCGGGTAACCGCTGACCTGGCATTCGCCGGCCTTGAGTTTCTGCAGGCGCGACGCGGCGTCCGGGGTGATCGCGAACACCAGGTTGTCGAGCTTCACATCCTCGGGTTTCCAATACTGTTTATTGGCGACGTAGCGAATCTGCGAGTCCTTTTGGTAACGCTTGAACACGAAAGGCCCGGTGCCCACCGGTTTTTGGTTGATGTCTGCGGCGTTGCCGGTCTTCAGCAGTTGCGCGGCGTACTCGGCCGATTGCACCGAGGCGAAACTCATCGCCAGGTTCTGTACGAACGAGGCATCGACGTTGTTCAGGCTGAAGCGCACGGTGTGCTCGTCCAGTTTGTCGACGCTTTTGATCGTGGTGTTCAAACCCATGTCGGTGAAATACGGCGACTCGGACGGGTAGGCCTTGCGAAACGGGCTGTCGGCATCCAGCAGGCGGTTGAAGGTGAACAACACGTCATCGGCGTTGAAGTCGCGGGTGGGCGTGAAGAAATCGGTGGTGTGGAACTTGACGCCGTCACGCAGATGGAAGGTGTACGTCAGACCGTCGTTGGAGACCTCCCAACGGGTCGCCAACCCGGGTTCGACCTCGGTGCCGCCGCGCTTGAACTGGGTCAGGCGGTTGAACACGGTTTCGGCGGAGGCATCGAAATCGGTGCCGCTGGTGTACTGGCTGGGGTCGAAGCCGGCGGGGCTGGCTTCGGAGCAGTAGACCAGGGTGCTGGCCGCCTGGGCCATGGGCATAAAGGCCAGCAGGCCGGCGGCGAGGAGCAGCGGTTTGAAGATGGTTCTTTCCATGGAGACCCCTGAAGTGGCAGGCATATAAAGCTGCGCGCACGAAAAAACGGCGGTCACCGAGGTTACCGCCGTTACGTGTTATCAGAAAGTCGCCGGTGTTATTTCACCTCGACGATACTCGAGGCGGTCAGGGTGAAGGGGGCCTTTTTATTGATGGCGTAAGGATTTGCGTCTGGGTCCAGTTCGTTGGATTCAGCAATCTCGAAGGTGCGTTGTGCGCTGACCTCCATATTGGGAATTTCAGCCGCATCTTTATCCAGATCGAGTAATGTCATTTTCGCGTCAAATTGAACCTTGGCCGTATTTGTTTCTGGATCGTAGGTGATGATGTAATGGGTGTCCTTGCCTTTGAAGCCGACATGCTCTTGCAGTTGGTTCATTTTTAACTCGACCGATGTGGGAGCGACACTGCCCTGATGAGCCACTTCAGATATGCGCGAGCGTAAGAGCGGGTCGGGGATGGCCTCTTCGAACTGCTTGAGTCGCTGGCGCAGCGTTTCACCATCCGCGCTGCCTGAGGCATCCAGCTCCACGGTCGTATAACCGTCTGGTTGTTTTATCCTTACGCTGTAATGGTCGCGGTTCAAGTCCTTCAGGAAGTTTGGCGAGTAGGGCGTTGTACTGTACTCATTAGGCTGCGACTTTTCGCTGGAATAAACTTCGAAGTTGTCTTCGTCGACGGTCCAGGAAATATTGAGTTTACGTTTAAGTACGTCCCCTTCTTTATAATTGCTGACGGATTGTTGGTAGGTGGTGTCGTTGTTGTAGTTAAAGACTTCGTCAAACTTATCGGCACCACTTGTCTTGGGATCGCCCAACGCTTCGAATCCATCCGAAAGTTTTGGCGGTATCTTGGCAGCCTCTGTGGGAGGGGACGAAGGGGCGCGATTCCAAGGCCAGCCACCTTGGCCTCTGGCGGTGGACCACTGTCCGTCACCGTTGGCATATACGGTCAATACAGGCTTCCTGGTATTGGGGTCAATGATCTGGACATAGTTATCACTGAGTTTGAAATCACTTCTGATCTCATACACTTTTTGCAAACCCGTATCGTCGGCATAGCGGATGAACCAGCGTTTTTCGTCGGTGGCCTGATAAATGCCTTTGGTGTTGGGCACTGCGTTCTCAATGAGTTTCTCGCCATTGGGCAGCGCATATTTGCTGATGTCCCCCGACTGGCTGGGGCGCAACCGGTTGATTGGCGGAATTCCATTCTGAGCGTCGTCGCTCGGCGGTAACTGTGGGTGACCCGCATCGCCTTTGTTTTTCCAGACGCCCGCCTCATCAGGCTTGGCAATAATGCCGCTATTGGCCAGCTTGGACGGATCTTCTGGGTGCTGAACACGCAGTATGTAATGCGCCCCATCCCCGGCGTCCGGCGTATTGCTGGCGAAGTATTTTCTCCCGTTAAACTCCACCTCTTGCATACCCGGAAAGGAGGCTGACGGAGGCGGCGCTGGATTTACGTTTACTTCAGGCGCGCCTCCCATTGAAACGGGAGCTTGATTTGCGGTAGATGGAAGTTCGGGGGCCCGCACCAACTCAAAATCGCTTGTCGCTGCGTTGTATCGCCAGTTGTAATTCAGGCCGATAGCCGCGGTGCCGGTATTTTCGCCCAGCCCGGCTTCTATCCCGATCGGTGTAAGTTCATGTGCAAGTTGCAGGCTGGATATAACCGCCGCGGCATTGCCGCCAACGCGATCCTGCGCCGTCATGCCATAGATGCCGTCATGTATGCCGAAGGCAATAATACCTACGTTGCCCAGGACGGGAACGTAGCCGAAGGTATTGCCCCAAAAATCTTTCGCACCCTTCCAACCTTGTTGTGAGGAGCCAAATACTTGGGTTTGGTCACTCCATACCGCATTCTTGGCATTTAAGTCTTGGTAGCTGGTAGCAATGCTGTCATTGAGGTTGCCATATTTCAAATGATAGTCGCTACCTCGTGATCGCGTGTAATTAAATACCTCGCGAACTGGTATGGCTTGATCCTTGACGAGGTTTTGATAACCTGGGTAGTTGGCGTGATTACCCTCAATCAAGTTATCGAGTACTTCCCCCGCCTTGGGCCAATGTGCATCTATGCCGCCTTGTCTGTCGCGGGCATTGAAACTTTTTTGCAAGTTGTCACGATTGCTTTTGGCCCAGTTGGCGAAATCATCATCGCCTTTTATTTCGTGGGCGGCACCGTTCTTCAAGTCGACCATCACACCCTTGTTGGGTCTGTGCTCATAATTACCGTCGTAGGGCGTGTAAGGAATAAATGCATACCCCGCCATTGGGTAGCCGTAAATGTTGGGGACGATGACTTGTCCATTTTGCTCAAGCGTGCGTTTGATGGCGGTTTGAGCTTCGGGGCTTAACAGTTTAAAACTTTCACTGTCGTTGGACAGGCTCTGCAAGGTTCCCTTCAATACATAGGCGTCCGCTTTTCCGGAGCGTTTTGCCAGGATGCCGGAAGCGTCCCGCATCGAGCTGGCTATTTCATTTTCCCAATGATCTTGGAGTGTCTGGCCGACGGATTCCAGATTATTGATTTTACCCCGGTCGCTTGACGCGATTTCCATTTCTTGGAAGTTGATCGGGCCGCCACGTTGGACTTTATCGTGCGCAAGAGAGCCCGCAGCAATTTCCCACGCAAAGTAAGTGCGCTTTTGAGTGTTGGTCAATGTCTCGGGTTTCCCCTTGCCTGTATAAGAGCTGAACGTCACCGTGAACTTTTCGTGCGGGTCGTAGCCGGCGGATAATAAACCACCACTAAAGTATCCTGCGGGTTCCATAAACTGGCGCGCGCGCTGGAATTTGATATTTCTTTCACCTTCGCTACCGTTTTCTATTTGGCCAATCTGCGTATTTACGCGATTGGCATAGCCGTCGATACGCTGTTCTCGTTGCGTAAGTGTGTAGTTCGCGTTGGGGGCGGAAACGGTGGTTGACCCATAAATGGTGGTCGTGCGGGCCTCAAGTTCCGGATCAGGGGAAGAGGTTGCAATCGGTTTTTGTTCAACCCCTGTCTTTTTTGACTCTGGCTCACTCTCCTCTCCCGACCATTTTTTTTGTGGAGCGGATGAGTCATTAATCGACCTGGCGTGACGACTTTGTACGGAGAGTGGGGGGATTAACGAGGGTGGCTGGAGGAACGGATTGATATTCATGATCGGCTCGATGTAGGCGTGAAGTTCATAAACACTGTTCGTTTTTCGAAACGCATATGCCCGAATTAAGCCCGGATTAATCGGCGGGCGGGAAATTAAGTCAGACGTGAAATTGACCTCTGTTATGGGCTGTTGCGTAACTTCTTAATCTAGGTTGGGAGAATGATGAAAATAGGTGGTTATATAAGACTGAACAGTTCCACGTCATTGCATGGGGCTCGTGCTAGACGTCTGTATTAAAGAAAGGCTTGCAGTATTCTGAAAAAATCCTACGTTAAAGTGATTCGAACCATCATCACGTCCCTTGCTTTGAGCGGGTTGGCTGCGGTTGTGTCTGCTTCAGGTCACGCCTGCCTCGGCTCCATTCCCATGGCTGATCGACCGTCCAAAAAAAACGGCGCAAGCCCTTCGGGGCCGCGCCGTTTTCGTGTGCTTCAAAAGGCTTATTGCAGGACTTCGATCACCCCATCGGCACTCATGCTTACCTGACTGGTACCGGCTTCCACTTCCGGCGTCGGCGCCGAATCCATCATGGCGGCTTTCATCATCATCCCGCCGCGTGCGTAAGGTTGTGGATAACCATTGGTGTTGAAGTTCAGGTTGACGATCTTATAACCCTTGCCGCCCAACGCATCGGTGGCCAGTTGGGCGCGAGCCTTGAATGCGCTGACCGCGTCCTTGAGCAGGGCGTCTTCGCTGGACCTGCGCGTGGTGTCAGCGATGGCGAATTCCATGTTTTGCATTTTCAGGGTGTTGAGCAACTCGCCGGTGAGCTTGGACAGCGCCGGGAAGTCTGCGCTCTCCAGGCGCAGTTCGGCGCGTTCACGCCAACCGGTGATCTTCTGATTCTTATTGTCGTAGATCGGGTAGCTGTTGCGGCTGCCCTGACGCAGGGTCACGGCCTTGACTTCGCGGGCCTGGCCCAGGGCCTGGTTCATGGTGGTGGTGATGTCGGCGGCGAGCTTGGCGGGGTCGGCGTTCTGGGATTCGGTATAGAGCGTCACGATCATCTTGTCGCGGGCCACTTCCTGGCTGACTTCGGCGCGCAGGGCGATCTGGTTGTAATGCAACTCATCGGCGGCGACGGCCGGGAGGCTGGCCAGGGTGCTGGCGCTGAGGGTGAGAGCGGCTGCGTTGCGAATGAAACGGGACATGGAAGCTCCTTGGATTGTTCGTATCGGTATGACTGTAGACGGTGGTGCCGGGTTCTTCGGGTTTACACATTCACTACAAGTTGTCGCAGTGCCGACGAACGGTCATTCAGCGCGCCTGCGTCAAAGAGCCACACGCGCCGTGTCTGCCGGTCGGCTTCGTTTATACTCCTGCCGATCCGCCTGCAGCGCTCACCGGGAGAGCTCATGCTCGCCGCCGTAAAACTGACTTCCGCCACCCGCCAGAACCTCTGGCGCCTGACGTTCATTCGCACCTTGGTATTGGCCGCGCAGGCCGGTTCCGTCGGGCTTGCCTATTGGTTCGACCTGCTGCCGCTGCCGTGGCTGCAACTGAGCGTGACCCTGGGTTTTTCCACCGTGTTGTGTGCGTTTACCGCCATCCGGTTGCGTACCACCTGGCCGGTGACCGAGCTGGAATACGCCCTGCAGTTGGCCTGCGACCTGTTTATCCACAGTGTGTTGCTGTATTTCTCCGGTGGTTCCACCAATCCGTTCGTTTCGTATTACCTGGTGCCCTTGACCATCGCGGCCGTGACCTTGCCGTGGCGCTACTCGGTGATACTCTCCGGCATTGCCCTGACCCTGTACACCTTGCTGCTGGCGCAGTTCTACCCGTTGCAGACGTTCCCCATCGCCCGGGAAAACCTGCAGATCTACGGGATGTGGCTGAGCTTCGCGCTGTCCGCGGCAGTCATCACCTTTTTTGCCGCGCGCATGGCCGAAGAACTGCGCCGCCAGGAAGAATTGCGCGCCATCCGCCGCGAAGAAGGCCTGCGCGACCAGCAACTGCTGGCCGTCGCGACCCAGGCCGCCGGTGCGGCCCATGAGTTGGGCACGCCCCTGGCGACCATGAGCGTGCTGCTCAACGAAATGACCCAGGACCATCACGATCCGGCGCTGCAAGAAGACCTCGGCGTGCTGCGCGAACAGGTCAAGCAGTGCAAGCAAACCTTGCAGCAACTGGTGCGCGCCGCCGAAGCCAACCGCCGCCTGGCGGTGGAGATGCAGGACGTGACCCAGTGGCTCGACGAAGCCTTGAACCGCTGGCACCTGATGCGTCCCGAAGCCAGTTACCGTTTCCACCTGCTGGGGCAGGGCAGCGTGCCGCGCATGGCGCCGCCGCCGGACCTGACCCAAGCCCTGCTCAACCTGTTGAACAATGCCGCCGATGCCTGCCCCGAAGGCCTGGAAGTGCAGCTGGACTGGGACACGGAAAACCTCACCATCAGCATTCGTGACCACGGCGCAGGCGTGCCGCTGGCTATTGCCGAGCAGATCGGTAAACCTTTCTTTACCACCAAGGGCAAAGGCTTCGGCCTCGGCCTGTTTTTGAGCAAGGCCAGCGTGACCCGCGCGGGCGGCTCAGTGAAGCTCTATAGTCATGAGGAAGGCGGCACGCTCACCGAGCTGCGCCTGCCCCGTGTCGCACGAGGAGATATCGATGAGTGATGAGATCCAAGTCGAAGGCGAAGAACTGCCGCACCTGTTGCTGGTAGATGATGACGCTACCTTTACCCGCGTCATGGCGCGTGCCATGAGCCGTCGCGGTTTCCGCGTCAGCACCGCGGGCTCCGCGGAAGAGGGCCTGAGCATCGCCCAGGCCGACCTGCCGGACTACGCCGCGCTCGACCTGAAAATGGACGGCGACTCCGGCCTGGTGCTGCTGCCCAAGCTGCTCGAACTCGATCCGGAAATGCGTGTGGTGATCCTCACCGGTTATTCCAGCATTGCCACCGCTGTCGAAGCCATCAAGCGTGGCGCCTGCAACTACCTGTGCAAACCGGCGGACGCCGACGACGTGCTGGCCGCCTTGCTCTCCGAGCATGCCGACCTCGACACCCTGGTGCCGGAAAACCCGATGTCGGTGGACCGCCTGCAGTGGGAACACATCCAGCGCGTGCTGACCGAGCATGAAGGCAATATCTCGGCCACCGCCCGCGCGCTGGGCATGCACCGGCGTACCCTGCAACGCAAGCTGCAGAAGCGCCCGGTACGGCGCTGAACCCTAGGAACAGAACGCGGGATATCGTGCTGTGCTTGAGCCTCGAACACTTGAGTTTTCAGCATTTTATCCTGTGTTGCGGGTAGGTATGGAAGGCTGAGTATTTTTGGGCTGGCGACCTTCAATACATATCGCACACGTTTTCCATGTTCACTCGGTTGAGAAAGAGTGCTCATGGCTGTTTGGGCGGGAAATACACGGGTTTATATTCAACTGTAGAATCTTCATATTTTGGGGGCTCTCCCGGCGGAGCGCTATTGATGGTGGTCGGTTGGCCGTCGTTTTTATTTATTTTTGTAACGCTATAGTCATTATGGTCGGCTTGTAGTTTCGCTTCAGCTATGCGCTCAGCCTCTTGACGCGTAATTTTTGGATTTGACGCCATGATTTGAGTGACGTACTTGTCTCGATAGTTTTTCAGTGTGGTTGAGCCAAAATTTGTGAACACCCCTCCCTCAAAAGCCTTGACGGGCTTATTGATCTCTTTTTGAAATTTTGCAGCGAACGAGCTTCCACGCCCTTCGCCTGAATGACAAACTATAAGCCGTACAGAGTCATATTTTTCTGGATCTATACCTTTGCTTTTCAATAAGGCTATTAGTTTTTTTGGTGAGTAACCTTTTCCGTCGATCACAACTTTTGAGTCTTCGCCAAAGAACGTACCGGGCCGATATGGTTTAGAACCATGTGCAACAATGTTGAGTCGTCTTCCGGCTTTGTAAGTGTCCTCAAAGGTATGGACTTCATTGCCAACAATTTTCAGATTCTTCATCGGGCCGCCCATTTTGACTTCGACAGTCGGAGCGTCCCCTTCCGCTTCGATTTCAGCAGGCGGCTCATGTTCAGGGTTCAGTTCGTTCGGTTTGGGTTCCTCGCCAGGTTTGATTTCGCTAGCGGCGGCTTCCTCCCCCGATTTGCCAGTCTTCGCGATATGTGGGAGCACGGCGATCGCGGCGTTGAAAAAACCGAATATGATGCGTTGGTTGCCAGTCGGTTTGCCATGTACTTTGTCGTCAATGCCAATCCCTGCCTCGGTTATCCCGCTGGCCAGATAGAATGCATCCAATGTCAGTGCCACTTCAGGCATTACAAAAGCCAGCGGAGTCAGGAATAGTGCTGCTTTTGCAGCCTTTTCCAAGCCGGAAATAATATTATTCTTGATGACGTCCCTGTCACTGGTGATATCCACCGCGGCATCCGAATAAGAGCGATCTTTCTGACGTGTCGTGATTTCATCCCTGAATTCATAGAATAAGTGCAACGTTTGAAACGATAGGCAGAGAGTCAGCCACCGGTAGAATCCAGGCTCTCACACCGAAGGATTCAAGCGCAGATGACTACGCATTACCGGCAGCTGACTCAGGGCCAACGTTACCAGATTGAGGCCGGTCTGAGCGCCGGAAAAAGCCAGGCAAGCATCGCGAAACAGGTTGGCGTACATCCCTCGACGATCAGTCGTGAGGTTCGCCGCAACAGCTCCCAGAAGACCTACAAAGCGGTTGCTGCGACCCATGAAAGTGATGCCCGTCGAGCGCAGGCGCGCAAGCACTGCAAGCCATTAACGTGGTTCAGCCATTATCTGCCGCTCTGGCTAAAACACGGTATGAGCCCGGAGCAGATTGCTCAGCGCCTGAAGCAAGAGCAGCCGGAGCGCGCGGTCAGTCACGAGTGGATTTATCGGTTTATCGCCACCGACAAACACGCAGGTGGCGAGTTATACAAGTATTTGCGGCACCGCAGGAAGCTGTACCGAAAACGCTACGGAAGCCACGACCGGCGCGGACAGTTGCGTAATCGCGTATCGATAACCGAGCGCCCTGCTGAGGTCGAAGCCCGCGAGCGTCTAGGTGATTGGGAGGGTGACACGGTGCATGGCGTAGGCGGCAATCTGGTCACGCTGGTTGATCGTAAAAGCGGCTACCTGAGCGCCTATCCGGTCAAGCGCAGGACGCGCCGGCAGGTAACGCGGGCGATCAATCTGTTGCTCAAGGGGCATGCTGTTCACACGCTGACGCTGGATAACGGGAAGGAGTTTGCCGGGCATGAACGCATTGCGCATCGGAGCCAGTGCCAAGTCTTTTTTGCAGAACCCTATTCATCCTGGCAGCGAGGCACTAATGAAAATACCAACGGCCTGCTCCGGCAGTATTTTCCCAAGGGCGGCGACTTCAGCAAGCTGACCGTCGAGGCGGTCAGTCGCGTGGTAACGAAGATCAATTTACGCCCGCGAAAACGCCTGGGCTGGAAGACGCCGTACGAAGTTTATGCAGGGGTGAGCGTTGCACTTATGTGTTGAATTCAGGATCGAAAGGCGAGTGACTGGGTTCTGCCTTAATGAAGTCTTGTGGGTCCCAGAAGCCGCTGAAAGCCCGATGATCATAGGAAAGTAATCCCCCCGGAGTTTCGCGTTTTTCAGGCCAGGTACCGAGCCCGGCCAGCGTCTCGTCTATGCCTGCTTGTGCATAGCCGTTAGGTTTGTCTTTGAGCGGGAAGTGCCCGGCCATCGCTTCGCGTTTGAAGGGGTCCGCCATTTGCTCGGCGAACCATGCTTTCATTTCGGTCTGGCCGTTGAAGGTGTGAATGGGGGAAGAGTTTCCCGGTATATGCAACAGCGTGAGCGGTGGGAGTTTTTTACCGTTGGCATCAAACCTGACCTTTTTGTCCGTGATGTACATAAGGTCGGTAGACTGAAAGTTCCCGACTTTCAGCATCCCAACTTCAATGTCGGGATCCTTTGGTGGATTCTTTTGTAAGTCTTCAAGCTTGATGTCCGGCCACGACGCCTGGTTGCCTGCTAACCCGGAAGCTCGCATGACCAGATCACGGCCTTCCTTACTGAGGCTTTGTTCTTGATGCTGGCTCATGGCGGCTTTGACAAGCGACGATTTGGCCAGCAATGGATACTTCTTCTCGTGGTTGCTCCAGAACTCATTCAGGAATTGATCGTAGGGCTTTTGATAGTCCGCCTTCCAGATCAGTTTTTTGAACTCATCGGGCGTGATTGCGCTCTGGTTTCCTCCGTTGTAAACCGGAGCAGGTTCTTCCGAGGACTCTATGTAAATACCTTGGTAGGTATGGGTGATGTCCGCCTTTTCAGTGTAAGGGTTGAAGCGACTGCCGAAGTTGAAGACGCCAGGGGTATGTGTCTCCAATTCGGGTTTAACGATGACCTCAGGGCCTCCGGCGTAGAAAGGTACTTGGTAACCTGCACCCGTTGGCGTGTCCTGTGCATTGGTAATGAGCGCCTCGGTCAATGAGATTCGCTTGATGATTTTCGCGGGGTAAGGTTTTTCCCCGGTGGTGTTGTAGTCATACGTAATCAGGTAGGTGTTGTCGGGATCTATATTCCATTTTTCTTTTTCGGCTGGGGTCGCTGCCTGTGCCGCCATCTCGGCAAATTTTTTTTTCAGAAAAATAGAGGCTTCTTCTTTAACTGTTTTGAAGGCGCCGGAAATCTCCTGTGTAACCGGGTCGACGTTGATGTTGGAATCAGAGTTGACGGGCTCAGGGGCTTTCTCACCCACCCCGATGCCTTTGTTTGGATCAGGATTTACATTGACTTCGACGTATCCGCCCTTTGAAGAATTGGTGTTTGGTACGACTTCCTGCACCACTTCTTGATTGTTAGGTGGGGAGGAATCTATTGAGCGCCTATGGCGCGGATGTGCGCTTGCTTCTTGATGACCGTTGCGGTCGGAAGGTAATGCAGGCTCAGTTGGCAGGTGGAGGAGATTAATGGGAGGGAGAGCAATCTGCATAAGAGCGTCCAGTAATTCAATGTGGTATCAATAGTCACCTATGTGGTTTTGTGTCGCGGGAAGGTTCCTGTTTTGGGTGGGTGTTTTTACTCTATGAGGTAGGCCCTGACTCTTTCGATTGACTCTTCAAGCTGCAAAGCGTCCGGTATGGCGCTGAACGAAGTCTGAACAATCTGCTTCAAGCTGGACGGAACCCTGAACCGATCGTCTATGATCGGTTCAAACGCCTGTTACATTTTCTTACAGAGCCTGAACGATGAATCAGAACGCTGAGTATTCCGCGGTCAACGACGCGGTGCGTGGGCACTTTTTTCGCCGAACCTGGGCGATGATCACGCCCTATTGGCGCAGTGAAGAAAAGGGCACGGCGTGGTTGCTGTTGTTGGCGGTGATTGGTTTGTCGCTGTTCAGCGTCGCGATCTCCGTGTGGATCAACCACTGGTACAAGGATTTCTACAACGCCCTGGAACATAAGGACACGGCGGCCTTCTGGCAACTGATCGGCTATTTTGGCGGCATTGCTGCGGTGGCCATCCTCGGTGCGGTTTATCGCTTGTACCTGACCCAGATGCTGACCATCCGCTGGCGGGCCTGGTTGACCGAAAAACACTTCGCACGCTGGCTCAGCGACAAAAACTACTACCAGCTGGAGCAGGGCGGTTATACCGATAACCCGGACCAGCGGATCTCCGAAGACCTCAATAACTTCACCTCTAGCAGCTTGAGCCTCGGCCTGGGCCTGCTGCGCAATGTGGTCAGCCTGGTGTCGTTTTCGATCATCCTGTGGGGTGTGTCGGGCAGCATCGAAGTGTTCGGTATCACCATTCCCGGCTACATGTTCTGGTGTGCATTGCTCTATGCCGCCGTGGGCAGTTGGCTGACGCACCTGATCGGGCGTCGCTTGATCGGGCTGAACAATCAACAGCAACGCTTCGAGGCGGATTTGCGCTTCTCGATGGTCCGGGTCCGCGAGAACGCCGAGAGCATCGCCTTGTACAACGGCGAGCCCAACGAAAATCGCCGTTTGAGCCAACGCTTCGGCCGGGTCTGGCATAACTTCTGGGACATCATGAAAGTGTCCAAACGCCTGACTTTCTTCACCGCCGGCTACAGCCAGATCGCAATCATCTTCCCGTTCATCGTCGCCGCGCCGCGCTACTTCGCCGGCAAGATCGAGCTGGGCGAGCTGATGCAAATCAACTCGGCGTTCGGCAACGTCCAGGAGAACTTCAGCTGGTTTATCGGCGCGTACACGGAGCTGGCCAGTTGGCGCGCCACCAGTGATCGTCTGCTGAGTTTCCAGCAGGCCATGAGCGATAACGAGCAGCGCCCCGCAGCCATCGACGTGCGCCCGGAAGGCGAGCGCCTGGTGGTAGAGAAGCTCGGCATGGACCTGGCCGATGGCCGCCACTTGCTCGCCGGCGCCGACATGGTCGTCGAGCCGGGCCAGCGCCTGATGCTCAGCGGGCGTTCCGGCAGCGGTAAAAGTACGTTGCTGCGTGCCATGGGCCAGCTGTGGCCGGCGGGCCATGGCAGCATCCGCCTGCCAGCGGCGCGTTACCTGTTCCTGCCGCAGAAGCCGTATCTGCCGATTGGCACGTTGAAGGCCGCGTTGAGTTATCCACAGGACGACGGCGTGTACATGGACGAACGTTATGCACAGGTCCTGGAAACCTGCCGCTTGCCGCATCTGGTCGCGCGGCTGGACGAAGCCAACCACTGGCAGCGCATGCTCTCGCCCGGCGAGCAACAGCGCCTGGCCTTTGCCCGTGCGTTGTTGTTCGCACCGCAGTGGCTGTACATGGACGAAGCGACATCGGCCATGGATGAAGAGGATGAGGCGACGTTGTACCAGGCGTTGATCGATGAGCTGCCGGGACTGAGCATCGTCAGCGTCGGCCATCGCAGCAGCCTCAAGCGCTTCCATGGGCGGCATGTGCGGATCGAAAGCGGCCACCTGCAAGAACAACCCGTGTCCTGAGGGCCGGACTCGGTCAGTGTGGGAGGGCGCTTGCTCCCGATAGCAGTGTGTCAGTCAGCCCATATATCAACTGATCCGCCGCTATCGGGAGCAAGCTCCCTCCCACAATGGCATCCCCGCTGGTCTGGAGATTGAGGCCCAACAAAAAGCCCGGCTGATCATCGATCAGCCGGGCTTTTTTACAGCGCCTGAAAAGACTTACTTCTTCAAGCCGTAATGCTCATCCAGCATGCCAGGGGCGTTCGGCGTTTTTGGCGCGTAGTCCCGTGGCGGCTCCTGGTTTTCCCGTGGCGGGGTCAGGCGTTCCCGTGGGGTTTGCGGTGCATCGGAATGCAGCGCGGCCAGCAGGCGCTGACGGGTGATGTCGTCGAGCGCCAGGCGGTTGGCGCCGTCGGCGAGGTGATCCTGTACTTCCTGGTAGCTCTGGGTGAGCTTCTTGACCAGGGTCGCGGTGCTGTTGAAGTGGGTAACAACCTCGTTCTGATAACTGTCAAAACGTTCCTGAATGTCATCCAACTGACGCTGCGTGCGGTTAGGCGCGGCATTCGGCAGCAAGCGAGCAACCAGGAATCCAATGGCGACACCGGCAACCAGGGCAAGAGTCGGCAACAACCAAACTAAGAGCGAGTGTTCCACGAGTCCTTCCTCTATAAACGGCTTTGCTTTACGTTAACGGCTCGGACCTGCGCTGTATACCGCGATTAAGCTCGCAATGATGCCATGCACAGACTTTTAGCTAGACGAGTCGACCCTTTGAGAGGTCACGGAGTTCATTCCTTGCTCATGCGTGAAACCCCTGTTTTGATCGATGGCCCGGTAGGCCAATTGGAAGCCCTGTACCTGGATCAGCCCGCGCCACGTGGCCTGGCGCTGATCTGCCACCCTAACCCGGTGCAGGGTGGGACCATGCTCAATAAAGTTGTTTCGACCCTGCAACGCACCGCCCGCGATGCCGGTTTGATCACCTTGCGATTCAATTACCGTGGCGTCGGTGCCAGCGCCGGCACCCATGACATGGCCAGCGGTGAAGTGGACGATGCCGAAGCGGCCGCCACCTGGTTGCGCAAGAAACACCCCGACCTGCCGATCACCTTGCTCGGTTTTTCGTTTGGTGGCTATGTCGCCGCCAGCCTCGGCGGTCGTCTGGAAGCCAAGGGCGAAAAGCTCGCGCACCTGTTCATGGTCGCCGCCGCGGTGATGCGCCTGGGCGATGCCGACCTGCTGCCGCAGAACTGCCCGCTGACCCTGATCCAGCCGGAAACCGACGAAGTGGTCGACCCGCAATGCGTCTACGACTGGTCCGCCGCCCTGAAACGCCCCCATGAGCTGCTGAAAGTGGCAGAATGCGGACACTTTTTTCATGGCAAGCTCACCGATCTCAAGGATCTGGTGCTGCCGCGCCTCTCGAATTGATAGCAGTCTGATAAGCGATTACCCATGACGACTCGTACCCGTATCCTCACCGGCATCACCACCACCGGCACGCCACACCTGGGCAACTACGCCGGTGCGATCCGCCCGGCGATCCTTGCCAGTCAGGACGCCAATGCCGACTCCTTCTACTTCCTGGCCGACTACCACGCCCTGATCAAATGCGATGACCCGCAGCGCATCCAGCGCTCGCGTATGGAAATCGCCGCGACCTGGCTGGCCGGTGGCCTGGATGTGAACCGAGTGACGTTCTATCGCCAGTCCGACATTCCCGAGATCCCCGAGCTGACCTGGCTGCTGACCTGCGTCGCCGCCAAAGGCCTGCTCAACCGCGCCCACGCCTACAAGGCGTCGGTGGACAAGAACGTGGAAAACGGCGAAGACCCGGATGCGGGCATCACCATGGGCCTGTACAGCTACCCGGTGCTGATGGCGGCGGACATTTTGATGTTCAACGCGCACAAGGTGCCGGTGGGGCGCGACCAGATCCAGCACGTGGAAATGGCCCGCGACATCGGTCAGCGCTTCAACCACCTGTTCGGCAACGGTAAAGAGTTCTTCACCCTGCCCGAGGCGGTGATCGAAGAAAGCGTCGCCACCTTGCCGGGCCTGGACGGTCGCAAGATGTCGAAGAGCTACGACAACACCATCCCGTTGTTCACCAGCGCCAAGGACATGAAAGACGCGATCTCGCGGATCGTCACCGACTCCCGCGCGCCCGGCGAAGCCAAGGACCCGGACAATTCGCACCTGTTCACCCTGTACCAGGCGTTTGCCAGCAAGGCCCAGGAACAGGAATTCCGCGCCGAGTTGCTGCAAGGCCTGGGCTGGGGCGAGGCGAAGAACCGTCTGTTCCAACTGCTGGACGGGCAACTGGGTGAAGCCCGTGAGCGTTACCACCAATTGATGTCGCGCCCGGCGGACATGGAAGACCTGCTGCTGATCGGCGCCAAAAAAGCCCGCGCCGTGGCCGCGCCGTTCCTCGCCGAGCTGCGTGAGGCCGTTGGCCTGCGTTCGTTCGTCAACCAGGCCGCGGCGCCGGTCAGCACCAAGAAAAAGGCCGCGAAAGCCGCGCGCTTCGTGAGTTTCCGCGAAGACGACGGCAGCTTCCGCTTCCGCCTGTTGGCGGCCGATGGCGAGCAACTGCTGCTGTCGCGCAACTTTGCCGACGGCAAGGCGGCTGGTGCGGTGACCAAGCAATTGCAAAGCGGCGCCGCGCTGGACGTGCGCCCTGAAGCCCTGAGCTTCAGCGTATGGCTGGACGACGCTGCTGTTGCCGACAGCGCGCCATTCGCCGACACCGCGTCGCGCGATGCCGCCATCGAAGCCCTGCGCGTTGCGCTGACCCCCCTCGAGGATTAACCCGACCAAGGGTTGATTGCCATTATCCGGGGCCGTCGTTACAGTGACGGCCCGTTTTTGTTGCCTTGCTAACGAAATTATGACGCCCCTAGAACGATATCAAGCTGATCTGAAACGCCCTGAATTCTTCCATGACGCGGCCCAGGAAACGGCGGTGCGTCATTTGCAGCGTCTGTACGAAGACCTGGTCGCGGCCTCGCAGAGTAAGCCAGGGATGCTCGGCAAGCTGTTTGGCAAGAAAGACCGCACGCCGGTCAAGGGCCTGTACTTCTGGGGCGGCGTGGGTCGCGGCAAGACCTACCTGGTGGACACCTTCTTCGAAGCGCTGCCGTTCAAGGAAAAGGTCCGCACGCACTTCCACCGCTTCATGAAGCGCGTCCATGAAGAGATGAAAACCCTGCCGGGCGAGAAAAACCCGTTGACCATCATCGCCAAGCGGTTCTCCGCAGAGGCGCGGGTGATCTGCTTCGATGAGTTCTTCGTCTCCGACATCACCGACGCCATGATCCTTGGCACCCTGATGGAAGAGCTGTTCAAGAACGGCGTGACCCTGGTCGCCACCTCGAACATCGTGCCCGATGGCCTGTACAAGGACGGCCTGCAACGCGCGCGCTTCCTGCCGGCCATTGCGCTGATCAAGCAGAACACCGAGATCGTCAACGTCGACAGCGGCGTCGATTACCGCCTGCGGCACCTGGAGCAAGCGGAGTTGTTCCACTTCCCGCTCAACGACGCGGCGCAAGATAGCCTGCGCAAAAGCTTCCGCGCCCTCACGCCGGAATGCACCCATGCGGTGGAAAACGACAAGTTGATCATCGAAAACCGCCAAATCATCGCGCTGCGTACCTGCGATGACGTGGCCTGGTTCGACTTCCGCGAACTGTGCGACGGCCCGCGCAGCCAGAACGACTACATCGAACTGGGCAAGATCTTCCACGCCGTGATCCTCAGTGGCGTGGAGCAGATGAGCGTCAGCACCGACGACATCGCGCGCCGCTTTATCAACATGGTCGACGAGTTCTACGACCGCAACGTCAAGTTGATCATCTCGGCGGAAGTCGAGCTCAAGGACCTCTACACCGGCGGTCGCTTGAACTTCGAATTCCAGCGCACCCTGAGCCGCCTGCTGGAGATGCAGTCCCACGAGTTCCTGTCGCGGGCGCACAAACCCTGAGCACGACGCAGTAAAAAGTGTGGGAGGGGCTTGCTCCCGATAGCGGTGTATCAGTGCCAGATGTACTGACTGATACACCGCTATCGGGAGCAAGCCCCCTCCCACATTTTGTCTCTGTACAGCCCTGATTACGCGGCTTGCTGGAACTGCTGGCGGTACTGGTTCGGTGACAGCTCGGTGTGCTGCCTGAACAGCCGCGCAAAGAAGCTCGCATCGTCGTAGCCCACCTCATAACTGATGGTCTTGATGCTCTTGCGGCTGCCCGAGAGCAGCCCTTTCGCCGTCTCGATGCGCAAGCGTTGCAGGTAATGCAGCGGCTTGTCGCCGGTGGCGGTCTGGAAGCGGCGCATGAAGTTGCGGATGCTCATGCCGTGCTCCCGGGCCACGTCCTCGAAGCGGAACTTGTCGGCGAAATGCTCTTCGAGCCAGTGCTGGATCTGCAGGATGATCACATCCTGGTGCAGCTTCTGCCCGCCGAAACCGATCCGTCCCGGCGAATAGTTGCGCTGCACTTCGTAAAGAATATCGCGGGCCACGGCCTGGGCGATGTTGGCGCCGCAGAAGCGTTCGATCAGATAGATATAGAGGTCGCAGGCCGAGGTGGTGCCGCCGGCGCAGTACAGGTTGTCGGCGTCGGTCAGGTGCTTGTCCTGGTTGAGCTGGACCTTGGGGAAGCGCTCGCTGAAGGCAGTGAAGAAACGCCAGTAGGTGGTCGCCTCCTTGCCATCGAGCAGCCCGGCTTCGGCCAGCCAGAACACCCCGGTGGCTTCGCCGCAGAGCACCGCGCCGCGGGCGTGCTGTTCGCGCAGCCACGGCAGCACTTGCGGGTAGCGCGTACTCAGGGCATCGAAGTCATCCCAGAAGGCTGGCAGCACGATGATGTCGGCGTCTTCCAGGCCGCCGTCCACCGGCATGATCACATCACTGAAGCTGCGCACCGATTGCCCGTCGGGGCTGACCAGGCGCGTTTCGAACGCGGGAGTCAGGCCCAAGCCTTGTTGTTTGCCGTAACGCAGGCTGGCGAGGTGGAAGAAATCCTTGGCTTGCATGAGGGTGGAAGCGAACACCCGATCAATGGCCAAAATGCTGACGCGCCGCAAGGGCGTGGAGATTTGGTTAGACATAATTTCATTTATTCTTATAGGGGAAAGTGGTCACCAGACGGCTGGATCGTCTTATTTTTTGTCGCATGTGTCCAGTGTCCTGTGACGCCTTCGCGGCATAGGCTCTGTGGTTCGTCTTTGTCCGACAATCCACGCAGGTGACCTCATGATCCCCAGAACGTTGTTCAGCCCGGAACACGAACTCTTCCGCCAGAGCGTGCGTACCTTCCTTGAAAAAGACGCTGCGCCGTTCCATGCGCAATGGGAGAAGCAGGGCTATATCGACCGTGCGCTGTGGAACAAGGCCGGCGAGGCGGGGATGTTGTGTTCCCATCTGCCGGAGGAGTACGGCGGCCTGGGCGCGGACTTTCTCTACAGCGCGGTGGTGATCGAAGAGATCAGCCGCCTGGGCCTGACCGGCATCGGCTTCTCCCTGCATTCGGACATTGTCGCGCCGTATATCCTGCATTACGGCAGTGAAGCGCTGAAGCACCAATACCTGCCCCAATTGATCTCCGGCGAGAAGGTCACGGCCATCGCCATGACCGAGCCGGGCGCCGGGTCCGACCTGCAAGGGGTCAAGACCACGGCGGTGCTGGACGGCGATGAGTATGTGATCAACGGCTCCAAGACCTTCATCACCAACGGCTTTCTCGCCGATCTGGTGATCGTGGTCGCCAAGACCGACCCCAAGGCCGGCGCCAAGGGCACCAGCCTGTTCCTGGTGGAGGCCGCTACGCCGGGCTTCGACAAGGGCAAGCGCCTGGAGAAGGTCGGCATGAAGGCCCAGGACACCTCGGAGCTGTTCTTCCAGGATGTCCGTGTGCCCAAGGAAAACCTGCTGGGCCAGGCAGGCATGGGCTTCGCCTACTTGATGCAGGAGCTGCCCCAGGAGCGCTTGACCGTGGCGATTGGCGCGCTGGCGTCAGCCGAAGCGGCGCTGCAATGGACCCTCGACTACACCCGTGAGCGCAAGGCCTTCGGCAAGGCGATTGCCGACTTCCAGAACACCCGCTTCAAACTGGCGGAGATGGCCACCGAGATCCAGATCGGCCGCGTGTTCGTCGATAAGTGCCTGGCGTTGCACCTGGAGGGCAAGCTCGACGTGCCCACCGCCGCGATGGCCAAGTACTGGGCCACGGACCTGCAATGCAAGGTGCTCGACGAGTGTGTGCAATTGCACGGCGGCTACGGCTTCATGTGGGAATACCCGATCGCCCGCGCCTGGGCGGATGCGCGGGTGCAGCGGATTTATGCGGGGACCAATGAGATCATGAAGGAGATTATTGCGCGGGCGCTTTGATTTCGATGGTGTGGCTGAGGGCCTCATCGGGGGCAAGCCCCCTCCCACGTTTTACTGGGTTCACACGCCTAAGTGTGGGAGGGGGCTTGCCCCCGATAGCGGTCTAGCGATCAATCAAGGTGCTGGATTAGGATGATCCTTCTGAATCGCCTCAATCCCCTCCAGCACCTCTTTCGACAGTTTCAGGTCAGCGCTGGCAAGGTTGCTGTCCAGTTGCTCCAGGCTCGTCGCACCAATGATGTTGCTGGTCACGAACGGCTGCTGCGTGACGAACGCCAACGCCATCTGCGCCGGGTCCAGGCCGTGTTCGCGGGCCAGGGCCACATAACGGCTGCACGCTGCTTCCGACTGCGGGTTGAAATAGCGGCTGAAGCGGCTGTATTCGGTCAGGCGGGCTTTTGCCGGGCGCGCACCGCCTTCGTATTTGCCGCTGAGCATGCCGAATGCCAGGGGCGAATAAGCCAGCAGACCGCACTGTTCGCGAATGGCGATTTCCGCCAGGCCCACTTCAAAGCTGCGGTTGAGCAGGTTGTAGGGGTTCTGGATCGACACCGCGCGGGTCCAGCCGCGGGCTTCGGCCAGGGCGAGGAACTTCATGGTGCCCCACGGCGTTTCGTTGGACAGGCCGATGTGGCGGATCTTGCCGGCCTTCACCTGCGCGTCCAGCGCTTCGAGGGTTTCCTCCAGCGGCGTCATGTCGTCTTCGTCCTTGTGCTTGTAGCCCAGCTGGCCGAAGAAGTTGGTGCTGCGCTCCGGCCAGTGCAACTGGTAGAGGTCGATCCAGTCGGTCTGCAGGCGCTTGAGGCTGGCATCCAGGGCGTCGACGATGTGCTGGCGGTTGTGGCGCAGGTGGCCGCCGCGGATATAGTCGATGGTGTTGCCGGGGCCGGCGATCTTGCTGGCGAGAATCCAGTCGCCGCGGTCGCCGCGGCTTTTGAAGTAATTCCCGATGTAGCGCTCGGTGGTGGCATAGGTGTCGGCCTTGGGCGGCACCGGGTACATTTCCGCCGTGTCGAGGAAGTTGATCCCCGCGGCCTTGGCCCGTTCGATCTGCGCGAAGGCCTCTGCCTCGCTGTTCTGCTCGCCCCAGGTCATGGTGCCCAAGGCTATCGCGCTTACGTGCAGATCGGTACGGCCCAGCTGTCGATAATCCATCGGGTGCTCCTTCGGGGAAAACAATCATAAAAGCAGGTTGAATTTTTTTTCGCAATCTGCATAATTGCCCACCTCTTTCTGCAGTGGAAGTGATGCGCCGCCTGCCGAAGAATCTTGCCGTTGAACGGACGCGCCGACCCGAGCCCCCGATAGCGTCTGTATCCGGCTGCCTTTGACTTGTCAAAGTACGCACTATTCAGTAAGATCCGCCGTCTAATTTACAGGGCGGCCCCTGAGGCTATTAAAGAATGACAACTTTTACTGCAAAACCGGAAACAGTTCAGCGCGACTGGTTTGTCGTCGACGCCGCTGGTCAGACTCTGGGTCGTCTGGCCACTGAAGTCGCCAGCCGTCTGCGTGGCAAGCACAAGCCTGAATACACCCCTCACGTTGACACCGGTGACTACATCGTGATCATCAACGCTGAGCAGGTACGTGTTACCGGCAACAAAGCGCAAGACAAAATGTACTACCGTCACTCCGGTTTCCCAGGCGGCATCAAGTCTTCCAATTTCGAAGGTCTGATCGCCAAGAAGCCTGAGGCCCCGATTGAAATCGCGGTTAAAGGCATGCTGCCGAAGGGCCCACTGGGTCGCGATATGTTTCGCAAGCTGAAAGTCTATGCGGGCGCTGCTCACCCTCATGCTGCTCAGCAGCCCCAAGAACTGAAGTTTTAACGGAATAGTTCATTATGTCGGCGACTCAAAATTACGGCACTGGCCGTCGCAAAACCGCAACCGCACGCGTTTTCCTGCGTCCGGGCACTGGTAACATCTCGATCAACAACCGCACTCTGGACAACTTCTTCGGCCGCGAAACTGCCCGCATGGTAGTTCGTCAGCCGCTGGAATTGACCGAGACTGTTGAAAAGTTCGACATCTACGTCACCGTTATCGGTGGCGGTGTAAGTGGTCAAGCTGGCGCAATCCGCCACGGTATCACTCGCGCTCTGATGCAGTACGACGAAACCCTGCGTGGCGCTCTGCGCAAAGCTGGCTTCGTGACTCGTGATGCTCGTGAAGTTGAACGTAAGAAAGTCGGTCTGCGTAAAGCGCGTAAGCGTCCGCAGTACTCGAAGCGTTAATTCGCTTTACGTTGCACAAAAACGCCCAGCCTCCTTACGGAGCTGGGCGTTTTTTATTGCCTGCTATTTATGCATAAATTTCGGCGTGACAACTTGCCACAGCCGTAGACCCCCTATACTACAAGGCTTGGAGCTGGAGCTCCGGGTAATTCCCTTGTCAGGGGTGGGGCTTTTCATTACCATTCGGCAAAATTTTTATAAGTTCAGATTTAATACTTAGTAGACGCCTGATTTAACAGGCCAAAAAGCTGATGGGAGAGGACTGAATGAGCAATGACGGCGTGAATGCAGGCCGGCGTCGCTTCTTGGTAGCAGCCACATCCGTGGTGGGTGCTGCAGGAGCGGTGGGGGCTGCGGTCCCGTTCGTGGGGTCATGGTTTCCCAGTGCCAAGGCGAAAGCCGCAGGTGCACCGGTGAAGGTGAATATCAGCAAGATCGAGCCAGGCCAGCAGATGATTGCTGAGTGGCGCGGTCAGCCGGTCTTCATTGTTCGTCGAACGGAGGAAATCCTGGGAAATCTGAAAAAGATCGAAGGCCAGTTGTCTGACCCCAAATCTGAGTTTTCCGACCAACCCGCCTACGCCAAAAACGAAGCACGTTCGATCAAGCCAGAGATTCTGCTGCTGGTCGGGCTGTGTACCCACCTGGGATGCTCACCTACTTTCCGCCCTGAAGTGGCGCCGGTCGACCTGGGCAAAGATTGGGTCGGCGGCTATTTCTGCCCCTGCCACGGTTCGCACTACGACCTGGCCGGACGCGTCTACAAGTCGCAACCTGCTCCACTGAACCTACCCGTGCCTCCGCATAACTACGAATCTAACGACATCATTGTCATTGGCCTCGACAAGGAGAACGCGTGATGAGTAAGTTCATGGATTGGGTGGATGCGCGCTTCCCCGCCACCAAAATGTGGGAAGACCATCTCAGCAAGTATTACGCGCCAAAAAACTTCAACTTCTTCTACTTCTTCGGCTCCCTGGCACTGCTGGTGCTGGTCAACCAGATCGTCACCGGCGTCTGGCTGACCATGAGCTACACCCCGTCGGCGGAGGAGGCATTCGCTTCCGTCGAATACATCATGCGTGACGTCGAGTACGGCTCGATCCTGCGCCTGTTGCACTCCACCGGCGCCTCGGCGTTCTTCATCGTGGTCTACCTGCATATGTTCCGTGGTTTGCTCTACGGTTCGTACCAGAAGCCTCGTGAGCTGGTGTGGGTGTTCGGCATGCTGATCTACCTGGCGCTGATGGCTGAAGCCTTCATGGGCTACCTGCTGCCGTGGGGCCAGATGTCGTACTGGGGCGCCCAGGTGATCATCTCGCTGTTCGGTGCGATCCCGGTGATCGGCAACGACCTGACGCAGTGGATCCGTGGTGACTACCTGATCTCGGGCATCACCCTGAACCGCTTCTTCGCCTTGCACGTAGTGGCCTTGCCGATCGTGATTCTCGGCCTGGTGGTGCTGCACATCCTGGCGCTGCACGAAGTGGGTTCCAACAACCCCGACGGTGTGGACATCAAGAAGCACAAGGACGAGAACGGCATCCCGCTGGATGGCATCCCGTTCCACCCGTACTACACCGTGAAAGACATTGTCGGTGTCGTCGTGTTCCTGTTCGTGTTCTGCTCGATCGTGTTCTTTTTCCCGGAGATGGGTGGTTATTTCCTGGAAAAACCTAACTTCGAACAGGCCAACGCCTTCAAGACACCTGTGCATATTGCCCCGGTCTGGTACTTCACGCCGTTCTACGCGATCTTGCGGGCGATCCCCGACAAGCTCATGGGCGTAATCGCCATGGGTGCGGCCATCGCGGTGCTGTTCGTGCTGCCTTGGCTCGACCGAAGCCCGGTCAAGTCCATGCGCTACAAGGGCTGGCTGAGCAAGATCTGGCTGTGGGTGTTCTGCATTGCGTTCGTGATCCTGGGTGTGCTGGGCGTCCTGGCGCCAACCCCTGAGCGCACGTTGCTGTCGCAGGTTTGCACCTTCCTGTACTTCGCCTACTTCATTCTGATGCCGTTCTATACCCGGCTAGAGAAGACCAAACCGGTTCCGGAAAGGGTGACTGGCTGATGAAAAAATTATTCGTTGCATTGATGCTTGCGGCGCTGCCGCTACTGTCCTTCGCTGCCGAGCAAGGTCCTGAGTTGGAAAAAGTCGCTATCGACGTGTCTGATAAAGCGGCCATGCAGGACGGCGCACGCACGTTCGCCAACTATTGCATGGGTTGCCACAGCGCCAAGTTCCAGCGTTACGAGCGTGTTGCCGATGACCTGGGCATCCCGCACGAGGTGATGCTCGACAAGCTGGTGTTCACCGGCGCCAAGATTGGCGACCACATGAATATCGGCATGCAGCCAGCGGACGCCAAGAACTGGTTCGGCGCTGCGCCGCCCGACCTGACTTTGGTGGCGCGGGTTCGCGGCACCGATTGGCTCTATGGCTACCTGAAATCCTTCTACGAAGACCCTGCGCGTCCATGGGGCGTGAACAACGTGGTGTTCCCGAACGTCGGTATGCCTAACGTTCTGGTCGGCCTGCAGGGTCGCCAAGTGATAGGATGCAAGCAGGTTCAGGTAGTCGAGGGCGGCAAGAAGCAATTTGACCCGTTGACCGGCACGCCGCTGACACATGAAGCGTGCGATCAACTGACCATCGTGCCCAAGTCCGGTGCGCTGAACGAAGAGCAGTTCGACGAGAAGGTCAAGAATCTCGTGACCTTCCTGGCCTACTCGGCCAACCCGGTCAAACTGCAGCACCAGCGCATTGGTACGTATGTCTTGCTGTACCTGGCTTTCTTCTTCGTATTCGCTTATCTGCTCAAGCGCGAATACTGGAAGGATGTGCATTGATCCAACCGTAAGCAATTGCTGTTAATCTTGCGCGCCCAGCGGCATCTCTAACCCGTAGCGACCTGGTCATCAGGTACTACTGAGATGCTCTCTGGGCGCGCTCGTTTTTGAGCTTTCGATAATTTCAACAAGCGAGGAGGACCGCCATGGGCGTGACCAATCGGTTGGCCTGTTACTCCGACCCCGCCGACCACTATTCCCACCGAGTACGCATCGTGCTCGCAGAGAAGGGTGTCAGCGCCGAGATCATCAGTGTGGAGGTGGGTCGTCACCCGCCGAAGCTGATCGAAGTGAACCCTTACGGCAGCTTGCCCACCCTGGTCGATCGTGACCTGGCGTTGTGGGAGTCAACCGTGGTGATGGAATATCTGGATGAGCGTTACCCGCATCCGCCTTTGCTGCCGGTGTACCCGGTGGCGCGTGCCAACAGCCGCCTGCTGATCCATCGGATTCAGCGCGACTGGTGCGGGCTGGTGGATTTGATTCTGGATTCGCGCAGCAAAGAGGCGGCCCGTGTCGTGGCGCGCAAGGAATTGCGCGAGAGCCTGACGGGCGTTTCGCCATTGTTCGCCGACAAGCCTTTTTTCCTCAGTGAGGAACAAAGCCTGGTGGATTGCTGCCTATTACCCATACTCTGGCGCTTGCCGATTATGGGCATTGAACTGCCGCGGCCGGCCAAGCCGCTGCTTGATTACATGGAGCGCCAGTTTGCGCGTGAGGCTTTCCAGGCGAGTCTGTCTGGTGTCGAACGCGATATGCGCTAAGGCTTAAGGAGCCGTTGATGAACTCCAGTCGACCCTACCTGGTTCGCGCGCTCTATGAGTGGATTGTGGACAACGATTGCACCCCGCACATGCTGGTCAATTCTGAGTTTCCTGCGGTTCAGGTTCCGCAGGGTTTTGCCAGCGACGGGCAGATTGTGCTGAACGTATCGCCCAGCGCAGTGCGCCACCTGCACATGGACAACGAGGCAGTCAGCTTCGAAGGGCGTTTTGGCGGTGTGCCGCATACGCTGTACGTGCCGATTGGTGCCATCCTCGGGATCTACGCCCGGGAAAATGGCCAAGGCATGGTGTTCGATCTGGAGTCGCCTTTCGAGGATGACGAAGCGATCGACGGGGAAGACGGCGATGATGTGCCGCCACCGGATACCGAGCCACCGCGTCCAAGCGGCCGGCCGAGTCTGAAAGTGGTGAAGTAAGCGGCTTTTGCCTTCGGGCGCGGCTGAAAAATGCCTCGGCGGTTGCCGGGGCATTTTTTTGCCTGGCCGTTGTAGATGAAAGTCATGCCTGGAACGGTGATCGTACAACCGCCATGGGCTATGATGCCTGTTCAGTTCACCAAGAAAGATGACCCAACATGGAAAACACCAACACCGCCCCTCGTCTTCCCCGCAAGCGCCGCAGCCTTGCCCAGGAATTGGTCACGGTGTTGTCCGAGCAGATCCGCGACGGCCAACTCAAGCGTGGCGACAAACTGCCTACCGAATCGGCGATCATGGACGCCCATGGCGTCAGCCGCACGGTGGTGCGTGAAGCCATCTCACGCTTGCAGGCGGCGGGGCAAGTGGAAACCCGTCACGGTATCGGCACCTTTGTCTTGGATACGCCAAGCCCCAGCGGCTTCCGCATTGACCCGGCCACCATCGTGACCCTGCGCGATGTGCTGGCGATCCTGGAGCTGCGTATCAGCCTGGAAGTGGAATCCGCGGGCCTGGCCGCGCTGCGCCGCAGCGACGAACAACTGGCCGGCATGCGTGCCGCCCTCGACGCCTTGAATGAAAGCGCCGCCCATGCCGGCGATGCGGTGGCGTCGGACTTCCAGTTCCACCTGCAGATTGCCCTGTCCACCGGCAACCGCTACTTCACCGACATCATGACGCACCTGGGCACCAGCATCATTCCGCGTACCCGCCTGAACTCGGCACGCCTGGCCCAGGATGACCAGCAGCACTACATGAAGCGCTTGAGCCGCGAGCACGAAGAAATCTACGAAGCGATCGCGCGCCAGGATTCGGATGCGGCGCGGGCAGCGATGCGCTTGCATTTGACCAACAGTCGCGAGCGGCTGCGCCATGCTCACGAAGAAGCAGAGGCGCAGCGGGGTTAAGGGTAGGTCACGACCTCAAGTACCACATCAGTGATGGGCTCGTTAAGATCGAACGGGACGGTGAGGAATCGTTTAACTACCTCGTATTGGGTAGCGGCACCTTCAAATTCGAGAATATCTCCTTTGTAAATCACGCCATCAAAGGTGATCTGCTTTTTTTTGCCGTCCGGCATATTGAGCTCGTATTTCATGGTCTTCACACGCCAGTGTTGGAGGGTGGAGTGTTGCTTTATCTGCATGCGCAAACGGCCGTGAATACCGGTCCAGATACGTCCCCGGGGCAGGTCTGGTGCCTGCGACGAGAGCGATGCGGTGCGGATAAGCGCTGTGTCACTGCGAGACCGTTATCATCAACGGCTTAGAATAGAACCTTCCCGATTCGCTGTTTATCGCGTATCGCACCTGCACCGTTTGGTTGACGAATGTCTTCAAGTCATCGGCAGCGATATCGAGCTTGAGATTCGACTCCTTCACGTAATCTTCCTTGTTGGGGTCGTACTGTCCGGCGTTCTTTTCCTGCCCTTCGGCTTCCGGGGACTCGGGGTCCGGTCCTACGATGATAGATACCTGGGCGCTTGCGGAAACCTCATTGGGCTCGGGGATGGAAAACGCTATGCGTGCGCCGCTTGCCAGGCTCACTTGAGCCGGGCAAGAAGCGTCGCCGCCGACAAGGCTCGGGGCTTCAATGGTCATGATTGAGTGCTCCTTTGCACAGAAGCCAGAGAGCCTGGCTCCTATGCGGGGTTATCGCCCTCGTTGAAAATCGGCGTAACTGTTAGAAATCACAGTCACGACAAACGGTACGGCTCAAGCCGGCGTATTGGGTGTGTAGTCCTTCAGCAGCAAGTACGTACTCCACCCCCACCAATCAGCAGTCCAGTGTTTGTCGTTCAGGTCATTCACGTCCTTGCGTCGCAGCACCTTGTCGCCTTCCATCTTGAACAGCGGCGAAAAGTTATTCGCCGGGTTCTGTGCTGCATTCAGGTCCGGCACATACAGCGGCGCCTTGAAGGTGGCCGGGGAGGGCGCGACACCGCTGATAAACGCGTCGAAGACCTCATCGGCCGACGCCTGCACGGCGCGTTTGACCTGCGCCCGGTTGGCCGCGTCGCCGGCGTCGAAATAGCGTTTATCGCCGTAGGCATGCCATTCGTCACCGACTGCATTGCGCACCTTGAGCCCGAACTTGCTGTCTTCATCGTGCATGAAGCGGCTGATCAGCGAGCCCAGCTCCCCAGGCGTCACCACGGCGGCCAGCTGTTTGCGCGGCACGCGCAGGTGGCCGGCGGAAAACAGATCGGTCAAGAAGTGATCGGCAAAACTGTTCATCGCGTAGGCCAGCTCCAGCGCCTGGTCGGTGCCGCTTTGATGGGCGATGACGGCTTGTTGCAGCGCCGCCGTATGCCCGGCCAGGTAAGCCGACAACGCCCATTCGCCAAAGTGGTCGGCGTTGTCCGCCGCCAGCTTCAAGTAACGGCCCAGGGGGAACAGTGCCGAGACCGCGCTGCCGCCGCCGGTGATGCGGTTCCACTCTTCAGACAACGTATCTCCGAGCACAGCGTAGGCGTCGTGGGCTGATTTGCCGTCCTTGATCGCCTGGTTGACCGCGTTGATCTCCTTTTGCATCACCGCCAGGATCTTGTGTGCTTCCTCCCGTGACGCCGGCAGTCCTGCCAGTGAGTTGAATGCGGCGTTAAAGCGTTGCACGCGTTCGGCAGGCGAGGCGCCATCGCTGATGGGTTGGCCGGGGATGCCATAAAAGTCACCGCCCAGGGCAATCACTTGCCCGTAAGTCAGCGCCAGGCCGTTGGGCAGGTGCAGCTCGACGAGTCGGGCGGCAATCGCCGGGGCGTCTTTGGCGAAGCGCAACAGTGTGTCGTCGCCGATGGCAGTGTGTTCACCGCCTTCGAAACGCAGGGAGGGTAGGTTTTTTGCGGGTGCTGCGGGTGCTGCGGGTGCTGCGGGTGCTGCGAGTTCAAGACCGGACATGTTAGCTCCTTGCTATGTCGTAGGAATCTTCCTTTATTACTGTATGTATATACAGTTATTCGAGCATAGAGGAAAAAACTCCTACGTCAATGCGCTCTCTCTCAACGGGCGGTTCGATGAATTGCAGTTGACGAAATATTTTATAGTTGTACGATGACGTATGACATAAGCAAAACCAACAACAACCTTTCGCCAGAAAGTCTTTGCCCAGGGTGTTCGAATAATGAATCCACAAGAACTGAAGTCCATCCTCTCTCACGGTCTGCTGTCTTTTCCCGTGACCGATTTCAACGCCCAGGGTGATTTTCACCAGGCCGGCTATATCAAACGTCTGGAATGGCTGGCTCCCTACGGCGCCACTGCGCTGTTCGCCGCCGGCGGCACCGGTGAGTTTTTCTCCCTCGCGGCCAGCGAATATTCTCAGGTTGTGAAGACCGCGGTGGATACCTGCGCCACCAGCGTGCCGATCCTCGCCGGTGTCGGCGGTTCGACCCGCCAGGCCATCGAATACGCTCAGGAAGCCGAGCGCCTCGGTGCCAAAGGCTTGCTGCTGCTCCCGCACTATTTGACCGAAGCCAGCCAGGACGGGGTTGCCGCCCACGTGGAAGCGGTGTGCAAGTCGGTCAAGATCGGCGTGGTGGTATACAACCGCAACGTCTGCCGCCTGACTGCGCCTTTGCTGGAGCGCCTGGCCGAACGTTGCCCGAACCTGATCGGCTACAAGGACGGCCTGGGTGACATTGAATTGATGGTGTCGATCCGCCGTCGTCTGGGCGACCGTTTCAGCTACCTGGGCGGCCTGCCGACTGCAGAGGTTTACGCCGCTGCCTACAAGGCCCTGGGCGTGCCGGTGTATTCCTCGGCGGTGTTCAACTTCATCCCGAAAACCGCGATGGATTTCTATCACGCCATCGCCCGCGACGATCACGCCACCGTCGGCAAGATCATCGATGACTTCTTCCTGCCGTACCTGGACATCCGTAACCGCAAGGCCGGCTACGCGGTGAGCATCGTCAAGGCGGGCGCCAAAATCGTCGGCTATGACGCCGGCCCGGTTCGCACGCCACTGACCGATCTGCTGCCGGAAGAATACGAAGCCCTGGCCGCGCTGATCGACCAGCAAGGCCCGCAATAACTTATCTATAAGGCCGCTGAGCAATCAGCGGCCTTTTGCGTCAGGAGAAGATTCGTGTCCCAAGCCAAACGTTTTGAAAACTACATCAACGGCCAATGGGTGGCTGGCGCTGATTATTGCGTCAACCTCAACCCGTCGGAGTTGTCCGATGTCATTGGCGAATATGCCAAGGCGGATGTCGTCCAGGTCAACGCTGCCATCGATGCCGCCCGCGCTGCGTTCCCGGCCTGGTCGACGTCCGGTATCCAGGCTCGCCACGACGCACTCGATAAAGTCGGCAGCGAAATCCTCGCCCGGCGCGAAGAGCTCGGCACGTTGCTGGCTCGGGAAGAGGGCAAGACCCTGCCTGAAGCCATTGGCGAAGTGACCCGCGCCGGTAATATCTTCAAGTTCTTCGCCGGCGAGTGCCTGCGCCTGTCCGGCGACTACGTGCCGTCGGTGCGACCGGGCGTCAATGTCGAAGTCACCCGCGAAGCCCTCGGCGTGGTCGGCCTGATCACCCCGTGGAACTTCCCGATTGCCATCCCCGCGTGGAAAATCGCTCCGGCCCTGGCCTACGGCAACTGCGTGGTGATCAAGCCGGCGGAGCTGGTGCCGGGCTGTGCCTGGGCCCTGGCAGAAATCATCTCCCGCGCCGGTTTCCCCGCCGGTGTGTTCAACCTGGTGATGGGCAGCGGGCGGGTAGTGGGCGATGTGTTGGTCAACAGCCCGAAAGTCGACGGCATCAGCTTCACCGGTTCGGTCGGCGTCGGACGTCAGATCGCGGTCAGCTGTGTCTCGCGCCAGGCCAAGGTGCAGTTGGAAATGGGCGGCAAGAACCCGCAGATCATTCTCGATGACGCCGACCTCAAGCAAGCCGTCGAGCTGTCGGTACAGAGCGCGTTCTATTCCACCGGCCAGCGTTGCACCGCCTCCAGCCGCTTGATCGTCACCGCCGGTATTCACGATCAGTTCGTCGCGGCCATGGCCGAGCGCATGAAGTCGATCAAGGTCGGCCACGCGTTGAAAAGCGGCACCGACATCGGCCCGGTCGTCTCCCAGGCCCAGTTGGACCAGGACTTGAAATACATCGACATTGGCCAGAGCGAAGGTGCGCGGCTGGTGAGCGGTGGCGGCCTGGTGACCTGCGACACCGAAGGCTACTACCTGGCGCCGACGCTGTTCGCCGACAGCGAGGCGGCCATGCGGATCAGCCGCGAAGAGATCTTCGGCCCGGTGGCCAACGTGGTGCGCGTGGCGAACTACGAGGCGGCGCTGGCCATGGCCAACGACACCGAGTTCGGTTTGTCGGCGGGCATCGCCACCACCTCGCTGAAATACGCCAACCACTTCAAGCGCCACTCCCAGGCCGGGATGGTGATGGTCAACCTGCCGACTGCCGGCGTGGATTATCACGTTCCGTTCGGTGGCCGTAAAGGTTCATCCTACGGTTCGCGTGAGCAAGGTCGCTATGCGCAAGAGTTCTACACCGTGGTGAAAACCAGCTACATCGGTTCGTAACACTGTAGGAGCGAGCTTGCTCGCGAAAAATTTCAACGAATACGCAGGCATTCAGGGGGCACGCAGTGCCTTTGAGTTTTTCGCGAGCAAGCTCGCTCCTACAGGGGCGGCGTCCAGCAACACATAAATATCACCCGCAAAAAAAATAATTAGTGGGAGTACTTCTACATGCAAGCGACCAAGCCGACCCATGTCCGCTATTTGATCCTGCTCATGCTGTTCCTGGTGACCACGATCAACTATGCCGACCGGGCCACCATCGCAATTGCGGGTTCCAGCCTGCAAAAAGACCTCGGCATCGACGCGGTCACCCTCGGTTACATCTTCTCTGCATTCGGTTGGGCCTACGTGGCCGGGCAAATCCCCGGCGGCTGGCTGCTCGATCGGTTCGGCTCGAAAAAAGTCTATGCCCTGAGCATCTTCACCTGGTCACTGTTCACCATATTGCAAGGTTATGTCGGTGAGTTCGGTGTCTCCACGGCGGTCGTGGCGCTGTTCATGCTGCGCTTTATGGTGGGCCTGGCCGAAGCGCCATCCTTCCCGGGTAACGCGCGCATCGTGGCCGCCTGGTTCCCCACTGCCGAACGCGGCACGGCCTCGGCGATCTTCAACTCGGCGCAGTACTTCGCCACGGTGCTGTTCGCGCCGCTGATGGGCTGGATCGTCTACAGCTTCGGCTGGCAGCACGTGTTTATCGTGATGGGCGTGATCGGCGTCCTGTTCTCGCTGGTCTGGCTGAAAGTTATCCACAGCCCGCGCCAGCATCCGCTGATCAACGAAGCCGAGTTCAATCACATCGCGGCCAACGGTGCGATGGTCGATATGGACCAGGACAAGGGCAAGGGTAAGAAAACCGACGGTCCAAAGTGGGATTACATCCGCCAGTTGCTGACCAACCGCATGATGCTCGGCGTGTACCTGGGCCAGTACTGCATCAACGGCATCACCTACTTCTTCCTGACCTGGTTCCCGGTGTACCTGGTGCAGGACCGCGGCATGACCATTCTCAAGGCCGGGTTCATTGCCTCATTGCCGGCGATCTGCGGGTTTATCGGCGGTGTGTTGGGCGGGGTGATCTCCGACTACCTGCTGCGCAAAGGCCATTCCCTGACCTTCGCCCGCAAGGCGCCGATCATTGGCGGCCTGCTGATCTCCAGCAGCATCGTGGCCTGCAACTACGTGGATATCGAGTGGATGGTGGTGGGTTTCATGGCTTTGGCCTTCTTCGGCAAGGGCGTTGGCGCACTGGGTTGGGCGGTGGTGTCCGACACCTCGCCGAAACAGATCGCCGGGCTCAGTGGCGGCCTGTTCAACACCTTCGGTAACCTGGCGTCGATCACCACGCCGATTGTCATCGGTTACATCATCAGCACCACCGGTTCGTTCAAATGGGCCCTGGTGTTTGTCGGCGCGAACGCGCTGGTGGCCGTGTTCAGTTACCTGGTGATTGTCGGCCCGATCAAACGCGTGGTGCTCAAAGAGCCGCCAAGCCAAGGGCCTGAGTTGACCAACCTTACCCAAGCGCATTCCTGAAGGGGCCGTGTGATGCAGTTGATTGAACATGCCGACTCGCCGCGCTCGATTCGTTTGCACGAGCGCGACAACGTGGTGATCGTGGTCAATGACCAGGGTGTACCGGCCGGGACCGAGTTCCCGGACGGCCTGGTGACCGTGGATTTCATTCCGCAAAGCCACAAAGTGACCCTCGAAGATATCCCCGAAGGCGGTCGGATCATTCGCTACGGCCAAACCATCGGTTACGCCCTGGCGCCGATTCCACGCGGCAGTTGGGTGCAGGAAGATCAACTGCGCATGCCCACCGCGCCGCCGCTGGACAGCTTGCCGCTGTCCACCGAGGTGCCAGAGGCCCAGGCGCCGCTGGAAGGCTTTACCTTTGAGGGCTATCGCAATGCCGACGGCACCGTGGGCACGCGCAATATCCTCGGCATCACCACCACCGTGCAGTGCGTCACCGGCGTGTTGGACCATGCGGTCAAGCGCATCAAGGACGAGTTGCTGCCCAAGTACCCGCATGTCGATGACGTGGTGGCGTTGACCCACAGCTACGGCTGCGGGGTGGCGATCACCGCGACGGATGCGTATATCCCGATCCGCACCGTGCGCAACCTGGCGCGCAACCCGAACCTGGGGGGCGAAGCCCTGGTGATCAGCCTTGGCTGCGAGAAATTGCAGGCCGGGCAGGTGATGCACGACAACGACAGCTCCGTCGACCTGAGCGAGCCGTGGCTGTATCGCCTGCAGGATTCCAGCCACGGGTTTAACGAGATGATCGAGCAGATCATGGCCCTGGCCGAGGTGCGCCTGAAGAAGCTCGACCAGCGCCGCCGGGAAACCGTGCCGGCGTCCGAGCTGATCCTGGGCATGCAGTGCGGCGGCAGTGATGCGTTTTCCGGCATCACCGCCAACCCGGCGCTGGGGTTCGCTTCGGACTTGTTGCTGCGAGCGGGGGCGACGGTGATGTTTTCCGAAGTCACTGAGGTGCGTGATGCCATCTACCTGCTGACTTCTCGTGCGCAAACCAAGGAAATCGCCGAGGAACTGGTACGGGAAATGGACTGGTACGACCGTTATCTGGCCAAGGGCGAGGCGGATCGCAGCGCCAATACCACGCCGGGGAACAAGAAGGGCGGGTTGTCGAACATTGTCGAGAAGTCCCTGGGCTCCATCGTCAAGTCCGGCAGCAGCGCGATCAACGGCGTGCTCGGCCCGGGTGAACGCTTCAAGGGCAAAGGCTTGATCTTTTGCGCCACGCCGGCCAGCGACTTCGTGTGCGGCACCTTGCAACTGGCGGCGGGGATGAACCTGCATGTGTTCACCACCGGGCGCGGCACGCCTTACGGGCTGGCGATGGCGCCGGTGGTGAAGGTCTCGACCCGCACGGAGCTGGCGCAGCGCTGGCCGGACCTGATCGATATCGACGCCGGGCGCATCGCCACCGGGCGTGCGACCATTGAGGAGTTGGGGTGGGAGTTGTTCCACTTCTACCTGGATGTAGCCAGCGGCAGGAAGCAGACGTGGGCGGAGCAGCACAAGCTGCATAACGACATTACGTTGTTCAACCCGGCGCCGATTACTTGAGACCGAGTCGCCGTTATCGGGGGCAAGCCCCCTCCCACATAGGGTCTGCGGTGTTCATCCGTTGTGTGTCTGACGCCGTTATCGGGGGCAAGTCGAGTCGTCGCACCGCCCCTCCCACACTGAGTCTGCGTCAGACACACAACGGCGACCCTATGTGGGAGGGGGCTTGCCCCCGATAGCGGTCTATCAGGCGCCATTGGGCCGTATGGCTTATCATTAGCCCCCTAACGACGCCCACCAAGGTTCTCCCCGGCATGCTGGTTATCTTCCTCACCACCCTCACCATCACCGCGCCGGTGTTTGCCATGTTGTTCCTCGGTGTGCTGCTCAAGCGCATCAACTGGATCAACGACAGCTTTATCCACACGGCATCGTCCCTGGTGTTCAACGTCACCATGCCGGCGCTGCTGTTTCTCGGCATCCTGCATGCCGACCTGCATTCGGCGCTCAAGCCGGGTTTGCTGATCTACTTCGCCGTCGCCACGCTGTTGAGCTTTGCCCTGGCCTGGGGCTGGGCGATTTTGCGCTGCAAGCGTGAAGACCGGGGCATCTACGCCCAGGGTGCGTTTCGCGGCAACAACGGGGTGATCGGCCTGGCGCTGGCGGCCAGTATGTACGGTGATTACGGCATCTCCCTCGGCGCGATCCTCGCGGCGCTGGTGATCCTGTTCTACAACACGCTGTCGACCATTGTGCTGGCGGTGTACAGCCCGGTGATCAAGTCCGACCCGTGGAGCATCTGCAAAAGTGTGCTGGCCAACCCGCTGATCATCAGCGTGATCGTGGCCGCGCCGTTCGCCTATTTCCAGATCGGCTTGCCGGGCTGGCTGGAAAAATCCGCGCAGTACCTGGCCGACATGACGTTGCCGTTGGCGCTGATCTGCATCGGCGGCACCTTGTCGCTGGCGGCGTTGCGCAAGAGCGGCAACATGGCGCTGAGCGCGAGCTTGATGAAGATGGTCTGGCTGCCGGTGGTCGCCACCCTGGGGGCGTGGTTGCTCGGGTTTCGCGGGCCGGAACTGGGGATTCTGTTCCTGTACTTCGGCGCACCGACGGCGGCCGCGAGCTTTGTGATGGCCAGGGCGGCGCAGGGGAATCATGAGCTGGCGGCGGCGATTATCGTGATCACCACCTTGATGGCGGCGGTGACCACGAATATCGGGATTTTTGTGTTGCAGGCGGGCGGGTGGATCTGAGCTGTGCCGGCGATAGCTACCTGACCATCACTGCTTGTCCGCCTGATACGCCTCAATCACTTCCTGCGCCGCGCGAAACGCCTCGATCGCCGCCGGCACACCGGCATACACCGCGCAATGCAGCAGCGCTTCGCGGATTTCTTCGACGGTGCAGCCATTGTTCAGCGCGCCGCGCACATGGCCTTTGAGTTCCTGCGGGCACTTGAGCGCGGTGAGGGCGGCGAGGGTGATCAGGCTGCGCGTCTTCAGCGGCAAGCCTTCGCGGTTCCACACGCTGCCCCAGGCATGTTCGTTGACGAAGTCCTGCAGCGGCTGAGTGAATTCGGTGGCGTTGCCCAGGGCGCGATCGACGAACGCATCGCCCATCACCTGACGACGCATTTCAACTCCGGGCTTTTTCTGATCGGTCATTGCGATTCCCTCTTGTGTTGGCGGCGCCAGGCTCGCAGCGTGCTGAACAACAGGAAAGCCACCAGCACTGGCAGGACGTAATACAGCATCAGTTGTTCAAGTTTGTTGGCCAGGCGCATGCCGGTGGTGAATGCCATCACATGCAGCCCATACGCCAGGTACAAACCCAGCAGCACCAGGCCTTCGGCACGGGTCACGCGGTAGCCGGTATAAAACACCGGCAGGCACACCACCACCACGCCGAGCATCACCGGCAGGTCGAAATCCAGGGCATTGGGCGACACCGACAGCGGCGAGGGCGCGAGCAGGGCGGTCAGCCCCAGTACGCCCAGCAGGTTGAACAGGTTGCTGCCGATCACGTTACCCACGGCGATATCCCGCTGACCGCGCAGGGCCGCGATCAGCGAGGTGGCCAGGCACGGCAGTGAAGTGCCGACGCCGATCAGCGTCAAGCCGATGATGCGTTCCGACAGGCCCAGGTCGCTCGCCACATCCACCGCCGCACCCAGCAACAAATGCCCGGCCAGCACCAGCACCAGCAAGCCGCCGAACATCAGCAATACGCTGCTCAACCAGGGCGCCTTGGCCACCGTGTCCAGCGTGCGCGGGCGCCGTGAATGGCGGGTCTGGTAGTGCAGCACGCCGAGGTAGGCCAGCAGGGCCGCGAGCAGCAGCGAACCGTCGAGCGGCGTCAGTTCTTCATTGGCCGCCAGGGTAAACACCAGCAGGCCGGCGAGGATCATCACCGGGATATCCAGGCGCACCAGTTGCCGCGAGACCCGCAGCGGAATGATCAGCGCCGACAGGCCCAGGGTGACGAGGATGTTGAAAATGCTGCTGCCGATCACGCTGCCCACGGCAATGTCGGTATTGCCGGCGAGGGTGGCTTGCAGGCTGACGGTCATCTGCGGCGCACTGCTGCCGAAGGCGACGATCGTCAGGCCGATGATCAGCGGGCGGACCTTGAGGCTGGCAGCCAGGCGCACCGCGGCGCGCACCAGGATTTCGGCGCCGACGATCAGCAGCACCAGGCCGCTGATCAATTCGATCAGGCTCCAGGGCGAGAGGGCGGTTAATCCGAAAATGGCCAGGGCTCCGTCGTCAATTGCTCAGGGCTTGCACACGAACCCGTGCGGTGCCGCTGCTCAGCATGCCCAGTTGCGCGGCGGCCTGGCGCGACAGATCGATCAGCCGCCCACGGGTGTGCGGGCCGCGATCGTTGATGCGTACCACCACGGATTTGTCGGTATTGAGATTGGTCACCTTGACCTGCGTGCCGAAAGGCAGGCGCCGATGGGCGGCGGTCAGGGCGTTCTGGTTGAAAGGTTCACCGCTGGCGGTTTTTTTGCCATGGTGCTTGGCGCCGTAGTAAGACGCGGTGCCGGTTTCGTCGTAGCCGTTGGGGTCGATGAGGCTGCTGGCGCAACCGGCCAGCAAAGAGAACACGGCTAAAAGGCCAAGTAAGCGCTTCATTCAAGGTATCCCCTTATCAAATGTGGGAGGGGGCTTGCTCCCGATAGTGGAGTGTCAGTCATTGATGTCTTGACTGAATCACCGCTATCGGGAGCAAGCCCCTCCCACAGGAGGTCCGAGTCGAGCATGAAATCTCACTCGGCCCTTTCATCGCGATCAGCCTTCGAGCTTGCTTTTCAGCAGTTCGTTCACCTGTTGCGGGTTGGCCTTGCCCTTGGAGGCTTTCATGGCCTGGCCGACAAAGAAGCCGAACATCTTGCCGCGCTTGGCTTCGTCTGCCGCGCGGTACTGTTCGACCTGCTCCGCGTTGGCCGCGAGCATTTCATCGAGCACCGCCGAGATGGCGCCGCTGTCGGTGACTTGCTTGAGGCCGCGCTTCTCGATGATCTCGTCGCTGCTGCCCTCACCGCTGGCCATGGCTTCGAACACGGTCTTGGCGATTTTGCCGGAGATGGTGTTGTCTTTGATGCGCAGCAGCATGCCGCCCAACTGCTCGGCCGAGACCGGTGCTTCGTCGATTTCCAGGCCCTGTTTGTTCAGCAGGCTGCCCAATTCCACCATCACCCAGTTGGCCGCCAGCTTGGCGTCCCCGGCGATGCTCACGACTTTTTCAAAGTAGTCGGCTTGCTCACGGCTCGACGCCAGGACGCTGGCGTCGTAGACCGACAGGCCGAACTGCGCCTGGAAGCGCTCGCGTTTCTGCGGCGGCAATTCCGGCAGGGTGGCGCGCACGTCATTGAGGAACGAGTCCTCGATGACCACCGGCAACAGGTCCGGATCGGGGAAGTAACGGTAGTCGTTGGCTTCCTCTTTGCTGCGCATGGCGCGGGTTTCGTCTTTGTTCGGGTCGTACAGGCGAGTTTGCTGGATCACCTTGCCGCCGTCTTCGATCAGTTCGATCTGGCGACGCACTTCGGTGTTGATCGCCTTCTCGATGAAACGGAACGAGTTGACGTTCTTGATCTCGCAGCGGGTGCCGTACTCGACCTGGCCCTTTGGCCGGACCGACACGTTGCAGTCGCAGCGCAGCGAGCCTTCGGCCATGTTGCCGTCGCAGATGCCCAGGTAGCGCACCAGCGCGTGGATCGTCTTGACGTAGGCCACGGCTTCCTTGGCGCTGCGCATGTCTGGCTCGGACACGATCTCCAGCAACGGCGTGCCGGCGCGGTTCAGGTCGATGCCGGTGGCACCGTTGAACTCTTCATGCAGGCTCTTGCCGGCGTCTTCTTCCAGGTGCGCGCGGGTTACGCCGACACGCTTGATGGTGCCGTCTTCCAGCGGGATATCCAGGTAGCCTTTGCCGACAATCGGCAACTCCATCTGGCTGATCTGATAGCCCTTGGGCAGGTCCGGGTAGAAGTAGTTCTTGCGCGCGAACACGCTGTGCTGGCCGATCTCGGCGTCAATCGCCAGGCCGAACATCACCGCCATGCGTACCGCTTCCTGGTTCAGCACCGGCAACACACCGGGCATGCCCAGGTCTACCAGGCTCGCCTGGGTGTTGGGTTCTGCGCCGAACGTGGTGGCGCTACCGGAGAAAATCTTCGATTGGGTGGCGAGCTGGGTATGAATCTCCAGCCCGATCACGACTTCCCATTGCATAGTGTTCTCCTCAGAAGCCGGTAGGGGTGCGAGTGTGCCAGTCGGTGTTCAACTGGTACTGGTGCGCCACATTGAGCAGGCGGCCTTCCTGGAAGTACGGGGCAAGCAATTGCACGCCGACCGGCAGGCCATCGACGAAACCGGCGGGCATGGACAAGCCCGGCAAGCCCGCGAGGTTGGCGGTGATGGTGTACAGGTCTTCCAGGTACTCGGCGATCGGGTCGCCGGTCTTGGCGCCGATCTTCCAGGCCGGGTTCGGCGTGGTTGGGCCGAGGATCACGTCGACTTCTTCGAACGCCGCCATGAAGTCGTTCTTGATCAGGCGACGGATTTTTTGCGCCTTGAGGTAGTACGCGTCGTAGTAACCGGCCGACAGGGCGTAGGCACCGACCATGATCCGGCGCTGCACTTCGGCACCGAAGCCTTCGCCACGGGAACGTTTGTACAGGTCGTTGAGGTCTTTCGGGTTTTCGCAGCGGTAACCGAAACGCACGCCGTCGAACCGCGACAGGTTGGAAGACGCTTCGGCCGGCGCGATCACGTAGTACGCCGGAATCGCGTGCTGGTTGTTCGGCAGGCTGATTGGCTTGATCACGGCGCCGAGCTTTTCCAGCTCCTTGACGCAGTTGTGGACCAGTTCGGCGATACGCGGGTCGAGGCCGGCGCTGAAATATTCGTTCGGTACGCCGATGCGCAGGCCTTTGAGCGAGGTATTGAGGCTGGCGCTGTAGTCTGGCACCGGCTCGTCGACGCTGGTGGAGTCCTGTGCGTCGAAGCCCGCCATACCTTGTAACAATATTGCGCAGTCTTCGGCGGTGCGTGCCAGGGTACCGCCCTGATCAAGGCTGGAGGCGTAGGCAATCATGCCCCAGCGGGACACGCGACCGTAGGTCGGCTTCAGCCCGGTGAGGTTGGTGAACGCGGCGGGCTGGCGGATCGAGCCGCCGGTGTCGGTGGCCGTGGCCGCCGGCAGGAAGCGCGCGGCAACCGCCGCCGCCGAACCACCGGACGAGCCGCCTGGCACGCAGTCCAGGTTCCACGGGTTTTTCACCGCGCCGTAGTAGCTCGACTCGTTGGCCGAGCCCATGGCGAATTCGTCCATGTTGGTCTTGCCCAGGGTCACGGCCCCGGCGGCGGCCAGCTTGGACACCACGGTGGCGTCGTAGGGCGCCTTGAAGTTGTCGAGCATCTTCGAGCCGCAGCTGGTGCGAATGCCCTGGGTGCAGAACAAGTCCTTGTGGGCGATCGGTGCGCCCAGCAGCGCGCCGTTCTCACCGTTGGCGCGACGTGCGTCGGCGGCCTTGGCCTGGCTCAAGGCCAGCTCCTCGGTGATGCTGATGAAGCTGTTGACCTTGGGGTCGAGCTCGGCGATACGCGCCAGCAAGGTCTTGGTCAGCTCTTCGGAAGAAAACTTTTTGTCGGCGAGACCGCGGGCGATCTCGGACAGAGTCATGTGATGCATGAAAGGCTCTTTCCCTTTAGTCGATGACTTTCGGAACCAGATACAGGCCGTTTTCGACCGCTGGCGCGATGGACTGGTAGGCCTCGCGATGATTGACTTCGGTCACGACGTCTGCACGCAGGCGCTGGGTGGCTTCCAGCGGGTGAGCCAGGGGCTCGATGCCGTCGGTATTCACGGCCTGCATTTGGTCAACCAGCCCGAGAATGCTGTTCAGGGCTGCGGTGGTCTGTGGAAGATCGGCATCATTCAGGCCAAGCGAGGCCAGATGTGCGATTTTTTCCACGTCGGAGCGTTCAAGCGCCATGGGATTCTCCAGTGGAAAACAGAACGGAGGGCGTCCGTGTGTTAGATTGTCGGAACACTACCGCATTTCTACGGTCATATGGCCGCGATTGTGGGGGTTGGTGCGTAGAAAGTCGGCCAATTTAGCACATTGGCGCCTTGCCCAAAATCCCTGTCGTTGTTAGAGTTTGCCGCACTTTTTTACCCACGCGTTGCCTAGGGTCCTTTCCCCATGTTCAAGAAACTGCGTGGCATGTTTTCCAGCGATCTTTCCATTGACCTGGGCACTGCCAACACCCTTATTTACGTGCGCGAGCGCGGTATCGTCCTGAATGAGCCATCGGTTGTGGCTATTCGGACCCATGGTAATCAGAAAAGTGTCGTTGCCGTCGGCACCGAGGCCAAGCGCATGCTCGGCCGAACACCAGGCAATATCGCGGCCATTCGTCCGATGAAAGACGGCGTGATCGCCGACTTCAGTGTCTGCGAGAAGATGTTGCAGTACTTCATCAACAAGGTTCACGAAAACAGTTTTCTGCAGCCCAGCCCTCGTGTGCTGATCTGCGTACCGTGCAAGTCCACCCAGGTGGAGCGTCGTGCCATCCGTGAATCGGCCCTTGGTGCCGGTGCCCGTGAAGTGTTCCTGATCGAAGAGCCGATGGCTGCTGCGATCGGTGCCGGCCTGCCGGTTGAAGAAGCGCGCGGTTCGATGGTGGTGGATATCGGTGGTGGTACCACTGAAATCGCCCTGATTTCCCTGAACGGTGTGGTGTATGCCGAATCCGTCCGTGTGGGCGGCGACCGCTTCGACGAAGCGATCATCACTTATGTGCGTCGCAACTACGGCAGCCTGATCGGCGAATCCACTGCCGAGCGTATCAAGCAGGAAATCGGCACCGCTTATCCGGGTGGCGAAGTGCGCGAAGTCGATGTGCGCGGTCGCAACCTGGCCGAAGGCGTGCCACGTGCCTTCACCCTGAACTCCAATGAAGTGCTCGAGGCTCTGCAAGAGTCCCTGGCCACCATCGTTCAGGCGGTGAAGAGCGCGCTGGAGCAATCGCCGCCGGAGCTGGCTTCCGATATCGCCGAGCGTGGCCTGGTACTGACCGGTGGTGGCGCCTTGCTGCGCGACCTCGATAAGTTGCTGGCCCAGGAAACCGGCCTGCCGGTGATCGTCGCCGAAGACCCGCTGACCTGCGTCGCCCGTGGCGGTGGCCGTGCACTGGAAATGATGGATAAACACACCATGGACCTGCTCTCCAGCGAATAAGTGATTGCTGGTAAGCCCATGTTTCGCCCGCAGGCAGCACTTTGCAGTGCTGCCTGTTGGCGTTTATCTTCTTCAATCTGCATCCAGGCCGGTTAGATGCCGTATGAATAGAGAGAACATTTGCCTGGGAGGAGCGGCCTATTAAACCGCTTTTCGCCAAAGGCCCCTCATTGGGCGTGCGCTTATTGGTGCTGGTCGTGCTTTCGGTCGCGCTGATGGTGGTCGATGCTCGCTTTGCACTGCTCAAGCCTGTGCGTAGCCAGATGTCGCTGGTGTTGATGCAGACTTACTGGATCACCGACCTGCCGCAACGTCTCTACCAGGGCGTGGCCAGCCAATTCGGCAGCCGCACCGAGCTGGTCGCCGAGAACGAAAAACTCAAGACTGAAAACCTGCTGCTGCAGGGGCGCATGCAAAAGCTGGCGGCCCTCACCGAGCAGAACGTTCGGCTGCGCGAGTTGCTCAACTCCTCCGCTCTGGTCAACGAGAAGGTCGAAGTCGCCGAGTTGATCGGCATGGACCCCAACCCCTTTACCCATCGCATCATCATCAACAAGGGTGAGCGCGACGGAGTGGTCCTCGGCCAGCCGGTACTCGATGCCCGTGGCCTGATGGGGCAGGTGGTCGAGTTGATGCCCTACACATCGCGGGTATTGCTGCTGACAGACACCACCCACAGCATTCCGGTGCAGGTCAACCGCAACGGCCTGCGCGCGATTGCCAGCGGTACGGGTAACCCGGAGCGGCTGGAACTGCGTCATGTGGCCGACACCGCGGATATCAAGGAAGGCGACCTGCTGGTCAGTTCCGGCCTGGGTCAGCGCTTCCCGGCGGGTTATCCGGTGGCGACGGTCAAGGAAGTGATCCACGACTCCGGCCAGCCTTTCGCGATTGTCCGCGCCGTGCCGACGGCCGCGCTGAACCGCAGCCGCTACCTGTTGCTGGTCTTCAGCGACAACCGCACCCCGGAAGAGCGCGCCAACGACGCCGCTCAGGCCCAGGAAGCGGAAGACAAACGCAACGGCACCGCGCCGATCATCCCGGCGACCGTACCCAAACCCGCGTCAGCCACACCGCCTGCAACAGCGCCGGCGGTGACTGCGCCCGTGGCCACGCCAGCCAAGCCGGCCGCTCACAGCGCTCGCCCGGTGAAACCGGCGGCGACCAAACCGCCGGCCGCCGCGCCTGCGCCCGCGACGCCCGCCGCCCGGGCAACCACGCGGCAGAGGGAGGAATAATGGCCGGTACTCATTCGCACAATGGCTGGATCGTCTGGCTGACCTTTGCTCTCGGCTTGCTGCTCAGTGTTTCGCCGCTGCCGCAGTTCATGGAAATCCTGCGTCCGCTCTGGCTGGCCCTGCTGCTGGCATTCTGGTCGCTGAACCTGCCGCACCAAGTGGGCATGGTCACGGCAATGTTTCTGGGCTTGGCGGAAGATGTGCTCTATGGCACCTTGCTGGGGCAGAACGCGTTGATCCTGACCTTGATCACCTTCCTGGTGCTCTCATTGCAGCAGCGCCTGCGCATGTTCCCGATGTGGCAACAGTGCCTGGTGATCCTGGTGATCTTCGGCCTGGCGCAGTTGGTGCAGCTGTGGCTCAGTGCCTTGACCGGCAACCGACAGCCGACCTTGGCACTGGTGTTGCCGGCCCTGGTCAGCGCGTTGCTGTGGCCGTGGGTCAGTTTCGGTCTGCGCGGGTTATGTCGTCGCTATAAAATCAATTGAATGGATTGCGAGGCTCTGCCTGGTTATCGAACCCCACAGGGAGAGTCTGCAATGAATTCGCTTTATCTGGCCTCGGGCTCCCCAAGGCGGCGTGAACTGCTGACCCAGATCGGTGTGCCGTTCACCGTGGTCAGCGCCGCGATTGATGAAACGCCTCTTACCAACGAATCTCCTGTTTCCTACGTCGAGCGTCTGGCGTGCGCCAAGGCCGCGGCGGGTTTCGCTGCCCTCGGGGAAATCTCCGGGGCCTGTGTGCTGGGCGCCGACACGGCGGTGATCGTCGACGGCCAGATCCTTGGCAAACCGCTGGATCAGGCCGACGGCCTGGCCATGTTGCTGGCGCTGGCAGGGCGTGAACATGAAGTGCTGACGGCAGTTGCTCTCACGGACGGTCAGCGCTGTGACACCCGATGTGTAAGCAGTCGCGTACTTTTTCGTGGGATTTCTGTCGAGGAGGCTACAAGCTATTGGCACAGTGGCGAACCTCAGGACAAGGCCGGGGGTTATGCTATCCAGGGGTTGGGCTCGGTGTTCGTGGCCGGGCTCAATGGCAGTTATTCCGCCGTGGTCGGCTTGCCAGTGTGCGAAACCGCGCAGTTGCTTGGCCAATTCGGCATACCCTGTTGGCAAAACCTTACCGCGCGCTGAACGCCGTACACCAGCGCCCAGCCTTAAGCGATCGGCCACTATTGTGAAAACGCCTGAACGAGACCCAGCCATGAGTGAAGAGATTCTGATCAATATCACGCCGATGGAATCGCGCGTGGCGGTGGTAGAGAACGGTGTTCTGCAGGAAGTTCACGTCGAGCGCACCCAGAAGCGCGGGATCGTCGGCAACATCTATAAAGGCAAGGTCGTGCGCGTATTGCCCGGCATGCAGGCCGCCTTCGTCGATATCGGCCTGGACCGCGCCGCGTTTATCCATGCCTCGGAAATTTCCCTGCGTGAAGGCCCGGCGGTGGAAAGCATCAGCGCCCTGGTGCATGAAGGGCAGAGCCTGGTGGTGCAAGTCACCAAGGACCCCATTGGCTCCAAAGGTGCGCGGCTGACCACGCAACTGTCGATTCCTTCGCGCTACCTGGTGTACATGCCGCGCACTGCCCATGTCGGCATTTCCCTGAAGATTGAAGACGAAGCCGAGCGCGAGCGTCTGAAAAAAGTGGTCAGCGACTGCGTTGCCGCCGAGGGCATCAAGGAAGCGGGTGGGTTTATCCTGCGCACCGCCGCCGAAGGCGCCGGTGCCGATGAAATCCTCATGGATATCCGCTATCTGCGGCGCCTGTGGGACCAGATCGGCGCACAGATCAAGACCGTCGGCGCCCCCAGCGTGATCTATGAAGACCTGGGCCTGGCCCTGCGCACCTTGCGTGACCTGGTCAGCCCCAAGATCGAGAAAATTCGCATCGACTCGCGGGAAACCTTCCAGCGCACCACGCAATTTGTTGCTGAACTGATGCCGGAAATTGCTGACCGCCTGGAGCATTACCCTGGCGAGCGGCCGATCTTTGACCTGTATGGCGTCGAAGACGAAATCCAGAAAGCCCTCGAACGCAAAGTGCCGCTCAAGTCCGGTGGCTACCTGGTGGTGGACCCGGCCGAAGCCATGACCACCATCGACGTCAACACTGGTGCGTTCGTGGGGCACCGCAACCTTGAAGAGACCATCTTCAAGACCAACCTCGAAGCGGCCACTGCGATTGCCCGCCAATTGCGCCTGCGCAACCTGGGCGGGATCATCATTATCGACTTCATCGACATGGAAGATGAAGAACACCAGCGTCAGGTGCTGCGCACCCTCGAGAAGCAGCTGGAACGTGATCACGCCAAGACCAACATTATCGGCATCACCGAGCTGGGCCTGGTGCAGATGACCCGCAAGCGCACCCGCGAAAGTCTCGAGCAAGTGCTGTGCGAGCCGTGCAGCAGTTGCCAGGGGCGCGGTAAATTGAAGACCCCTGAAACGGTTTGCTACGAGATTTTCCGGGAAATCCTACGAGAGGCACGAGCCTACCAGGCTGAAGGTTATAGAGTGCTTGCCAACCAGAAAGTGGTCGACCGCTTGCTGGATGAAGAGTCCGGTAACGTGGCTGAACTGGAAGTGTTTATCGGGCGCACCATTCGTTTTCAGGTCGAAACCATGTACTCCCAGGAACAATACGACGTGGTGCTGCTCTGATTTTCATTCATTGGCTTTCCCTGAACCCGACAGACCTGGATCTGCGGTCCGATTACTGCCTGAGGGTCGCTTGACATGGAGCGTCTGACACGCTTTTTTGCCGCTTTGACCCGCTGGGGCCTGGGCCTGTGCGCCCTGCTGCTGGTATTGGCGGCGCTGTACGTGAGCCTGGGGCGTGAATTGACCCCGCTGGTCGCCGAATACCGCGCAGAAATCGAAGCCAAGGCTCAGGCCGCGGTGGATATGCCGCTGCAGATCGGTCGCCTTGAAGGCCGCTGGAGCGGTTTCGCCCCTGTGTTGCTGGCCCATGACGTGATGGTGGGCGAGGGCAGCAATGCCTTGCGCCTGGACCAGGTGCAGGTGGTGCCGGACATCTGGGCCAGCCTGATGGCGCGTGACGTGCGTATTGCCCACCTGGAAGTCAGCGGCCTGCAACTGAGCGCCAGGGAAGACAAGGATGGCCACTGGGCGCTGCAAGGCCTGCCGGTGCAGGACGACCAGCCGCTGGACCCGGAACAGTTGCTCAAGCGCATGCAGAGTGTCCAGCGCGTGTCGTTGCTGGATAGCCAGGTCACGTTGCAGCCGTTCGACCAGGCGCCGCTGACCTTCACGTATGTGGGCCTGAGCTTGCAAACGGGCGCGACCCGCCAACGCCTGGACGCCCGCCTGACCCTGCCGGATGGCCAACCCCTGGCCCTGAGCCTGCGCACGCAGATCCGCGCCAGTGCCTGGAAAGACGCTGAGGTCCAGGCCTACCTGAGCCTGCCCCAGAGCGATTGGGCCAAATGGGTTCCGGCCCGGTTGACCCAGCAGTGGAAACTCACGCAGTTCAAGGCTGGCGGTGAATTCTGGCTGACCTGGGCCAAAGGCACCGTGCAAAGCGCGGTGGTGCGCCTCAACTCGCCGCAAGTGAAGGGCAGCTACGCCGACCGCAAGCCGGTCCACATTGAAAACCTCGCCCTGACCGCCTACCTGCAACGCAGTGAGAGCGGCCTCAAGGTGCTGTTCGATTCGTTGGCGATGAACATCGGCGATAGCCGTTGGGAATCGCGTCTGCAATTGCAGCAACGCCTGGCCACCGATAAGGCGCAGGAAGTCTGGAACCTGCAGGCCGACCGCCTCGACCTGACCCCGATCACCCCGTTGCTCAATGCCTTGGCGCCGTTGCCGGAAGGCTTCGCCAAGACGATCGAACACCTCAAGGCCACCGGTCTGCTGCGCAATGTGCTGGTGGATTTTCGTCCGCAGGACACGACCGATCAGAAAGTCAGCTTTGCCGCCAACCTCGAGCGGGTGGGCTTCGACGCCTACTTCGGCGCTCCTGCCGCACGCAACGTTTCCGGTAGCATCAGCGGCGACCTGGGGCAGGGCGAGCTGCGCATGGACAGCAAGGACTTTTCCCTGCACCTCGACCCGATCTTCGCCAAGCCCTGGCAGTACATCCAGGCCAATGCGCGCCTGACCTGGAAGCTCGATCAGCAAGGTTTCACCCTGATCGCGCCGTATATCAAGGTGCTGGGCGAGGAAGGCAAGGTCGCCGCCGACTTCCTGATTCGCCTGCATTTCGACAATAGCCAGGAAGACTACATGGACCTGCGGGTCGGCATGGTCGATGGCGATGGACGTTTCACGCCTAAATACCTGCCGGCGGTGCTGAGCCCGGCGCTGGATGAATGGTTGCGTACCGCGATTCTCAAAGGCGCGGTCGATGAAGGCTTCTTCCAGTACCAAGGCTCGCTGAATCACGGTGCGTTGCCGGCTTCGCGCAATATCAGCCTGTTTTTCAAGGTGCATGACGCTGAGTTGGCGTTCCAGCCGGGCTGGCCCCATGTGAGCAAGGTCAACGGCGAAGTGTTTGTCGAGGAGAGCGGTGTCCGCATCCTGGCCAGCAAGGGCCAACTGCTCGATACCGGCGTCAAGGACATCTACGTCAATATCCCCCACGCGCCCGCGGGCAAGGACAGCCACTTGCTGCTCACCGGTGAGTTTGCCGGTGGCCTGGGTGATGGCGTGAAAATCCTCCAGGAAGCACCGATAGGCACCGCTTCGACCTTTGCCGGTTGGAAAGGCGAGGGCGATCTACAGGGCAAGCTGGACCTGGATATCCCGCTGGCCAAGGGCACCGAACCGAAGATCGTGGTGGATTTCCAGACCGACAAGGCGCGCCTGCAATTGGCTGAGCCGCCTCTGGACCTGAGCCAGCTCAAGGGGGATTTCCGCTTCGACAGCGCCAAGGGCCTGAGTGGGCAGAACATCACGGCGCAAGCCTTCGATCGGCCGATCACCGCGCAGATCTTCGCGGATGGCAAGCCGGGCAGTATCAGCACCCGCGTTACCGCCAAAGGCCAGGTCACGGTCAAGCGTCTGACGGACTGGTTGAAAATCAGCCAACCGCTGCCGGTGTCCGGTGATATTCCGTACCAGTTGCAGCTCAATCTGGACGGTGCCGACAGCCAGTTGAGGGTCAGCTCCAACCTCAAAGGCGTGGCCGTGGACCTGCCGGCACCGTTCGGCATGGCGGCCAGCCAGGGCCGTGACAGCGTGTTCCGCATGACCTTGCAGGGCGCCGAGCGCCGCTACTGGTTCGATTACGGCGACCTGGCGAACTTCACCTTTGCTGCGCCGCCGGATAAATTCAGCGACGGCCGCGGCGAGTTGTTTCTCGGCGATGGCGATGCGCTACTGCCCGGTGGCAAGGGCCTGCGCATTCGCGGTGTGCTGTCGGAACTGGACATCGACCCGTGGAAGAAACTCATCGATCGCTACGCGGGTAACGACCCGGGAGGCAGCGCGAAACAGCTGTTGAGCGGCGCCGACTTCAAGGTGGGCAAGTTGACTGGCTTTGGGCAGCAGTTCGACCAGGTCAACCTCCAGCTTGACCGCAAACCCTCGGCTTGGGGCCTGCAGTTCGACAGCCAGCAGGCCAAGGGCACGGTCAACCTGTCGGACGCCAAGGGCGCACCCATCGCGGTCAACCTGCAGTACGTGAAGCTGCCGGCGGTGGACCCGACGGTACAGGCGGATGAAAATGCGCCGGACCCATTGGCCGACATCGATCCCAAGGATATTCCAGCGCTGGACATCAGCATTGATCAACTGTTCCAGGGGCCGGACCTGATCGGCGCGTGGTCGCTGAAGATCCGGCCAACCGCCAAAGGCCTGGCCTTCAACAACCTGGACCTGGGCCTCAAGGGCATGCTGCTCAAGGGCTCTGGTGGTTGGGAAGGCGCGCCGGGCGACAGCAGCAGTTGGTACAAAGGGCGTCTGGATGGCAAGAACATCGCCGATGTCCTCAAGGGCTGGGGCTTTGCGCCTACCGTGACCAGTGAAGATTTCCACCTGGACGTGGACGGTCGTTGGCCGGGCTCCCCCGCCTGGGTCGGGCCCAAGCGTTTTTCCGGCAGCCTGGATGCAACATTCCGCAAAGGCCAGTTCGTTGAAGTGGAAGGTGGCGCCCAGGCGCTGCGGGTGTTCGGCCTGCTTAACTTCAATTCCATCGGCCGTCGGTTGCGCCTGGACTTCTCCGACCTGCTCGGCAAAGGCTTGAGTTATGACCGGGTCAAAGGCTTGCTCGCGGCCAGCAACGGGGTGTTTGTGACCCGCGAGCCGATCACCCTGACGGGGCCGTCGAGCAACCTGGAGCTTAATGGCACCCTGGACCTGGTGGCTGATCGCGTGGATGCCAAGCTGCTGGTGACATTGCCGGTGACCAACAACCTGCCGATCGCCGCGCTGATTGTCGGCGCGCCGGCCATTGGTGGCGCGCTGTTCCTGATCGACAAGCTGATCGGCGACCGGGTTTCGCGGTTTGCCAGCGTGCAGTACAAAGTCGAAGGGCCATGGAAAGACCCGAAAATCAGCTTCGACAAGCCATTTGAAAAACCAAACTGAGAGCCTGTGGAGTAGCATGGCTGCATGCCATTTATGGAGTGTCGGCCCATGTCCTTTGCGGTAATTCAAATGGTCAGCCAGAGCGATGTGCTGGCCAACCTGGCCCAGGCCCGACGCCTGCTGGAGCAAGCGGCGGCAAAGGGTGCGCGGCTGGCGGTGCTGCCGGAAAACTTCGCCGCCATGGGCCGCCGCGATGTGGCCGACATCGGCCGCGCCGAGGCGTTGGGTGAAGGACCGATCCTGCCATGGTTGAAACAGACCGCCCGCGACCTCACCTTATGGATAGTGGCTGGCACTTTGCCGCTGCCGCCCAAGGATCAACCGAACGCCAAGGCCAACGCCTGCTCGTTGCTGATCGATGAGCATGGCGAGATCGTCGCCCGCTACGACAAGCTGCATTTGTTCGATGTCGACGTGGCGGACGCGCGCGGTCGCTATCGTGAGTCCGATGACTATGCTTTCGGGAGCAACGTTGTGGTGGCGGATACGCCGGTCGGCCGCTTGGGCCTGACGGTGTGTTACGACCTGCGCTTCCCGGAGTTGTACAGCGAGTTGCGCGCGGCGGGGGCTGAACTGATTACCGCGCCCTCGGCCTTCACCGCGGTCACCGGTGCCGCCCATTGGGATGTGCTGATTCGCGCGCGGGCCATCGAGACCCAGTGCTATCTGCTGGCGGCCGCCCAGGGCGGGGTGCATCCGGGGCCACGGGAGACTTATGGCCACGCGGCGATTGTCGACCCCTGGGGGCGCGTACTGACGCAACAGGATCAAGGCGAAGCGGTGTTGCTGGCCGAACGCGACAGCAGTGAACAGGCGTCGATACGGGCGCGCATGCCGGTGGTCAACCACCGGCGCTTTTTCTCGCAGGGCGCGCAGCGGCCTGCTTCAGAACGATGAATTTAAGGCCAAACCTATGAGCGAGTTGTTGTCCTCAGTCAGCGAACACCTCCTGGCACCCGGTGGCGTGACCATCGAAAGCCTGCAAACCGTGCTGGGCGATCTGGCCGGGCCGGGCATCGACGCGGCCGACCTGTATTTCCAGGGGCAGATTTCCGAGTCGTGGGCTTTGGAAGACGGGATCGTCAAGGAAGGCAGTTTCAACCTCGACCAGGGTGTCGGCGTGCGCGCGCAATCCGGTGAGAAAACCGGTTTCGCCTACAGCAACGCGATTACCCTGGAAGCCTTGGGTCTGGCCGCCCGGGCTGCCCGTTCGATTTCCCGCGCCGGCCAGAACGGTACGGTGCAGGCATTCAGCACCCAGGACGTGGCCCAGTTGTACGCGCCGGATAACCCCCTGGAAGTGATCAGCCGCGCAGAAAAAGTCGATCTGCTCAAGCGTATCGATGCCGCGACCCGCGCCCTCGACCCGCGTATCCAGCAAGTCACGGTGAGCATGGCCGGGGTGTGGGAACGCATCCTGGTGGCTTCCACCGACGGCGGCCTGGCGGCGGATGTGCGGCCGCTGGTGCGTTTCAACGTCAGCGTGATCGTCGAACAGAACGGCCGCCGCGAGCGCGGTGGGCACGGCGGAGGCGGGCGTACCGACTACCGTTATTTCCTCGCCGAGGACCGCGCCATGGGTTATGCCCGTGAAGCGCTGCGCCAGGCGCTGGTCAACCTGGAAGCCATCCCCGCACCGGCAGGCACCTTGCCGGTGGTGTTGGGTTCGGGCTGGTCCGGCGTACTGCTCCACGAAGCCGTGGGCCATGGCCTGGAAGGCGACTTCAACCGCAAGGGCAGTTCGGCCTACAGCGGGCGCATGGGCGAGATGGTCGCCTCCAAGCTGTGTACCATTGTCGATGACGGCACCCTGGCCGGTCGCCGTGGCTCGTTGAACATCGATGACGAAGGCACGCCGACCGAATGCACCACGCTGATCGAAAACGGCGTGCTCAAGGGTTACATGCAAGACAAGCTCAACGCCCGCCTGATGGGCGTGGCGCGTACCGGTAACGGCCGTCGCGAATCCTACGCGCACCTGCCGATGCCGCGCATGACCAACACTTACATGCTCGCTGGCGAAAGTGACCCGGCGGAAATCATCGCCTCGGTCAAACGCGGGATCTACTGCGCCAACCTCGGCGGCGGCCAGGTGGACATCACCAGCGGCAAGTTCGTGTTCTCCACCAGCGAGGCGTACCTGATCGAAGACGGCAAGATTACCGTGCCGGTCAAAGGCGCGACGTTGATTGGCAACGGGCCGGAAGCGATGAGCAAGGTGTCGATGGTCGGTAACGACCTGGCATTGGACAGCGGCGTGGGTACGTGCGGCAAGGATGGGCAGTCGGTGCCGGTGGGCGTGGGTCAGCCAACCTTGAAAATTGACGCGATCACCGTGGGTGGCACGGGGTCGTAAGAGCGGGAGCTTCGGGTGGCGAAGACCGCCACCCGGGGAAGAGGATCAACGCAGGCCGCGTTGAGTCTCGTCCAGCTCACGGATGTACTTGAAGATTTTACGGCTGGTGGCCGGCGCCTTGTTTTGCGCCAGTTCGTGCTGGGCCTGACGGATCAGGGAGCGCAGTTGCTGGCGGTCCGCGTCCGGGTAGTCCAGTACGAATTTCTCCAGCACCGCGTCATCGCCCGAGATCAGGCGGTCACGCCAACGTTCCAGGTTGTGGAAGCGTTCGTTGTACTGGCGAGTGGAGGCATCGAGTTGATCGAGCAGGGTCAGAATCGCGTCAGTGTCCTGATCGCGCATCAGCTTGCCGATGAACATGATGTGCCGTTTACGCGCGATATTCGCGGTGTGCTTGGGTGCATCCGCCAGAGCCCGGCGCATTTCGTCGGTCAGAGGCAGTTTTGCAATCAAGTCCGGCTTGAGCGTTGTAAGGCGCTCGCCGAGGTCAACCAGAGCATGCAGCTCGCGTTTGACCTGGGTTTTGCTTTTCTCCCCATCAAGGGAGTCGTCGTAAGAATCAACCATGGTGGCAGTCCGCAAAGAAACGCCGCCATGATAACCAGTCGGGGGCCGCTTGTCCGGCCCGGTCGCTCGATGGCCTTAACCGAAAGCAGAATTTGAGTGGAGAAAACCATGAGTGCAGCCCAAAGCGTCGGTCCGCAAGCGTTACCGGCACTGCAGGAACAAGTCGAGCAGATCCTTGCCGAGGCCAAGCGCCAGGGGGCCAGTGCCTGCGAGGTGGCTGTGTCCCTGGAGCAGGGGCTGTCGACGTCGGTACGTCAGCGGGAAGTCGAAACCGTCGAATTCAACCGCGACCAGGGGTTTGGTATCACCTTGTACGTCGGCCAGCGCAAAGGCTCGGCCAGCACCTCGGCGAGTGGGCCGGAAGCGATTCGCGAGACGGTGGCCGCCGCATTGGCGATTGCCAAGCACACGTCCGAGGATGAAAGCTCGGGCCTGGCCGACAAGGCGTTGATGGCCAAGGATCTGCAGGATTTCGACCTGTTCCATGCCTGGGACATCACCCCGGAACAAGCCATCGAACAAGCGCTGACCTGCGAAGCGGCGGCGTTCGATGCCGACCCGCGGATCAAGAATGCCGACGGCACCACCTTGAGCACCCACCAGGGCTGCCGCGTGTACGGCAACAGCCATGGTTTTATCGGCGGTTATGCGTCGACGCGTCACAGCCTGAGTTGCGTGATGATCGCCGAAGCCAACGGCCAGATGCAGCGCGATTACTGGTACGACGTGAACCGTCAGGGCGAGTTGCTGGCCGATCCGGTCAGCATTGGCCGGCGTGCCGCGCAACGTGCCGCGAGCCGCCTGGGCGCGCGCCCGGTGCCGACCTGTGAAGTGCCGGTGCTGTTTTCGGCGGAGCTGGCCGGCGGTCTGTTCGGCAGTTTCCTGGGGGCGATTTCCGGCGGCAACCTGTACCGCAAATCGTCGTTCCTCGAAGGTGCGATTGGCCAGAAGCTGTTTCCGCAGTGGCTGACCATCGACGAGCGTCCACACCTGATGCGGGCCATGGGCAGTTCGTCGTTCGACGGCGATGGCCTGGCGACCTATGCTAAGCCGTTCGTCGAAAACGGTGAGTTGGTCTCCTACGTGCTGGGCACGTATGCCGGGCGCAAACTGGGCCTGCCGAGCACCGCGAACGCTGGTGGCGTGCATAACCTGTTCGTGACCCACGGCGAGGAAGACCAGGCGGCGCTGTTGCGACGCATGGGGCGTGGCCTGCTGGTGACTGAATTGATGGGCCAGGGCTTGAACATGGTCACCGGTGATTATTCCCGTGGCGCGGCGGGTTTCTGGGTAGAAAACGGTGAGATTCAGTTTGCTGTCCAGGAAGTGACCATCGCCGGCAATATGCGCGACATGTTCAAGCAGATCGTTGCCGTGGGTAACGACCTGGAGCTGCGCAGCAATATCCGTACAGGTTCGGTCCTGATCGAGCGGATGACGGTCGCCGGTAGTTAATCCTTCCGACGCTTCACCAAAAGGCGCGCCATCTGCAGGATGGCGCGCCTTTTTTTGTGGCTGCATTCCAGGTTGATTGGCTTGTCACTCTTGTGTTGATTATCAATATCATTTAATAATAAATATCATTATCGAATGAGTGCGGATCATGAATGCTGTCCTGCATGAGGACCCCTACCTGGAAAGCTGGCGTTGGATGAGTCGTCAGATTCGCTGCTGCCTCGATCCCAATGAACCGCGCCTGATCGAACATTACCTCAATGAAGGTCGATACCTCGCCTGTTGCACCGCGACTCATTCGTGGACGATCGCTGAAACGGCTTTCCGCCTGCTGATCGACACCGCCACGGACATTGCCTTGCCGTGGCATTGGCGATCCCAGTGCCTGGACCAGGCCTGGCGCCCGCTGCACGACCTGGAAACACTCTCCCATTGTGCCTGCCGCCTCAAGCGCTGGCAGGCCTTTGCCTGGCAATTGGCGACGTGCGAATTGCTGCCTTCGATTTCCGTTTCTGACTGGGTGCAAGGATCTTCCGATGAGTAATAACCGTATCGAACGCGACAGTATGGGTGAACTGCAAGTCCCTGCCGAGGCCTTGTACGGCGCGCAAACCCAGCGCGCGGTGAACAACTTTCCGATCAGCCACCAGCGCATGCCGGCGCCGTTCATTCGTGCGCTGATCCTGGCCAAAGTGGCAGCGGCCAAGGTCAACGTCGATCTCAAGCAGATCAGCGAAGGGCAGGGCAAGGCCATTGTCGATGCTGCCCTGGGCTTGCTGGACGGTGACTTCATGCCGCACTTTCCGGTGGATATCTTTCAGACCGGTTCCGGCACCAGTTCCAATATGAACGCCAACGAAGTGATCGCGACCCTGGCCAGCCGTTTGCTCGGTGAGGCGGTCAACCCCAACGATCACGTGAACTGCGGCCAAAGCAGCAACGACATCATCCCGACCACCATCCACGTCAGTGCGGCGTTGGTGCTGCATGAGCAAACGCTGCCTGCGTTGCTGCATCTGGTGCAGGTCATCGAACGGAAGGCCGAAGAGGTCCACCCCTTCATCAAGACCGGTCGCACGCACCTGATGGACGCCATGCCCGTGCGTATGAGCCAGGTGCTCAATGGCTGGGCGCAGCAGCTCAAGGCCAATATTGCGCACCTGCAGGACCTGTTGCCCAGCCTGCAAGCCCTGGCCCAGGGCGGCACGGCTGTCGGTACCGGGATCAACGCGCATCCGGAGTTTGCGCTGCGTTTCAGCCAGCAGCTGAGCAGCCTCACCGGTGTGCAATTCACCCCGGGCAAGAACCTCTTCGCGTTGATCGGCTCCCAGGACACCGCCGTCGCCGTCTCCGGCCAGTTGAAAGCGATCGCTGTGTCATTGATGAAAATCGCCAACGACTTGCGCTGGATGAATTCCGGGCCCCTGGCTGGCTTGGGCGAAATCGAACTGGAAGGGTTACAGCCCGGTTCTTCGATCATGCCGGGCAAGGTCAACCCAGTGATTCCGGAAGCGACCGCCATGGTCGCCGCACAAGTCATCGGCAATGACACGGTGATCACCATTGCCGGGCAATCCGGCAACTTCGAGCTGAATGTGATGCTGCCGATCATCGCCCAGAACCTGCTCGGCAGCCTCGAACTGCTGGCCAATTCCAGCCGCCTGCTGGCGGACAAGGCCATTGCCAGTTTCAAGATCAACGAGGCCAAGCTCAAGGAAGCGTTGTCGCGCAATCCGATCCTGGTGACCGCACTCAACCCGATCATTGGTTACCAAAAGGCCGCTGAAATCGCCAAACAAGCCTATCAGCAAGGTCGCCCGGTGATTGATGTCGCCCTCGAGCACACCGACTTGCCGCGCAGCCAACTGGAAGTCCTGCTGGACCCGGAAAAGCTCACCGCTGGCGGCGTGTAATCACCGACCCTGCTTTGGAGGCTGACCATGGAGCATTGGAAACGCACGATCGAACGGGCCAATCGCTGCTTTATGCAGGGCGAGTTGGTCGACGCTCGCGAAGCCTATTTACAAGCCCTGGCCCTGGCTCAAGTGTTGTTCGAGCGCTGGGCAAACGCCGACGAAGCAGTGGCGGCTTGCGTCATTTCCCATCACAACCTGGCGGACCTGCACCTGCGCCTGAACCAGCCGGAAGAAAGCGCGGAATACCTCTGTGCCATCCACCAACGGCTGTTACAGGCGCTGCAGGACCAGCGCCTCAGCCCGCAACTGCGCGACGCGGCGTTGCGCCAGAGCAGCAAGACCTACGTCGAACTGTTGAATTTCATCAGCGATCACGGCGAATACCCCCGTACCCATCGCTTGCTGGGCGGTACTGCGGCGCAACCGACCCCTCCTCAATACGGAGCACACTGATATGTCCTACACCTTGCCTGCCTTGCCTTACGCCTACGATGCCCTGGAACCGCATATCGATGCGCAAACCATGCAAATTCACTACACCAAGCACCACCAGACTTACATCAACAACCTCAATGCCGCCGTGGAGGGCACCGAGTTTGCGGGCTGGCCGGTAGAGAAGCTGGTGTCGAGCGTCCAGCAACTGCCCGAGCAACTGCGCACCGCGGTGATCAATCAGGGCGGTGGGCATGCCAACCACTCGTTGTTCTGGGCGGTGATGTCACCCAAAGGCGGCGGCAAACCCGATGGCGCGCTGGGCCAGGCGATTGATGAGCAACTGGGCGGTTTCGACAGCTTCAAGGAGGCCTTCACCAAGGCCGCGTTGACCCGCTTCGGCAGCGGCTGGGCCTGGTTGAGCGTGACCCCGCAGAAGACCCTGGTGGTGGAGAGCAGCGGCAATCAGGACAGCCCGCTGATGAGCGGCAACACACCGATCCTCGGCCTGGATGTGTGGGAACACGCCTACTACCTGCTGTACCAGAACCGGCGTCCTGAATACATCAATGCCTTCTACAGTGTCATCAACTGGCCGGAAGTCGCTGCCCGCTACCAGGCCGCCCTGGCCTGATATCACGCCGTATAACACGACCTAAGGCCGACCATGGGTACTGAAACACTGGCGATCAGCAGCGTGCGAATGTTTCGTTACGCATTTGGCTCGCTGCTGCTATTGGCAGGTATTGCATTGCTGGTGGCTCAAGGATTCGCCTGGCTGGACTTGGAGCCACGCATCCTGCGGGCCCTGCAAGGTGGGGCGATCTGTGCGCTCGGCACCGCGTTGGGCGCCGTACCGGTGTTGGTTATCCGGCGCATGCCGGCAGCAGTGAGCGATACCTTGCTGGGCTTTGGTGCCGGCGTGATGCTCGCGGCCACGGCGTTTTCGTTGGTCGTGCCGGGCATTGCCGCTGCTGAAGGCCTGGGGTTCAGCCCGTGGGGCGCGAGTGGCTTGATCAGCATTGGCATCATGCTGGGAGCGTTCGGCTTGTACCTGGTCGATCGCAAGGTCTCCGGGGCCTGCCCGGAAATGCTGGTCGGTACGCCGGAGCACCCGCTGATCCCGCCACGCATCTGGCTGTTCGTGTTTGCCATCATCGCGCACAACATCCCGGAGGGTATGGCAGTTGGCGTGTCGGCGGGCGGCGGCATGCCGGATGCCGACAGCCTGGCCATGGGCATCGCTTTGCAGGATGTGCCCGAAGGCCTGGTGATTGCGTTGGTCCTGGCCGGGGCAGGGATGTCGCGGTTCAAGGCGTTCCTGATCGGTGCGGCTTCGGGCTTGGTCGAGCCGATATTCGCAGTGCTTTGTGCCTGGTTGGTGAGTCTGGCGCAGGTGCTGCTGCCGTTAGGCTTGGCGTTGGCTGCTGGCGCGATGCTGCTGGTGGTCACTCACGAGGTGATCCCCGAATCGCGGCGCAATGGCCATGAAAAGCTCGCCAGCCTGGGACTGTGCATCGGGTTTTGCTTGATGATGGTGATGGATACTGCATTGGGCTGAAGCTGTTGCGGCTTCAGCCTCTGTCTCGTCGGGTGGGTTTATTCACCCTCATCAAAGAAGTTATTGATCAGCTTGGTCAAGGCGTCCATCGCTTCCTGCTCTTGCTCGCCTTCGGTCTTCAAATGAATCTTGGTGCCCTTGCCGGCGGCGAGCATCATCATCGCCATGATGCTCTTGCCGTCGACCATGGTTTCCGGAGTGCGTCCAGCGCGAACCTGGCAGGGGAACTGCCCGGCAATGCCGACGAACTTGGCTGAGGCGCGGGCGTGCAGGCCCAGCTTGTTGATGATTTCAATTTCCAGAACGGGCATCGCGGGGGTGTTCCTTTCAGCTAAGGTCGCGGTGGCGAACCTGGACGTTCTTGAGGGTTTGTTGCAGCATCTGGCCCAGGCGTTCGGTCAGGTAGACGGAACGGTGGTGGCCGCCGGTGCAGCCGATGGCAATGGTGACATAGGCCCGGTTGCTGGCGGCAAAGCGCGGTAGCCATTTGAGCAGGTAGCTGGAGATGTCCTGGAACATCTCCTCGACATCCGGTTGCGCGGCCAGGTAGTCCGCCACCGGCTGATCCAGCCCCGACTGGTCCCGCAACTCCGGCTTCCAGTAAGGATTGGGCAGGCAGCGCACATCGAATACCAGATCGGCGTCCACCGGCATGCCGCGCTTGAAGCCAAACGACTCAACCAGAAAGGCCGTGCCGGGCTCGGGCTGGTTCAGCAGGCGGAGCTTGATGGCATCGCGCAGTTGGTACAGGTTGAGGCTGGTGGTGTTGATCTTGAGGTCGGCGAGGTCAATGATCGGCCCCAACAGCTTGGTCTCGTCCTCGATGGCTTCGGCCAGCGAACGATGCGGGCTGCTGAGGGGGTGACGTCGACGGGTCTCGGAGAAGCGTTTGAGCAGGGTTTCTTCGTCTGCGTCCAGGTACAGCACATCACAGTGAATGTGCTTGGCGCGCACTTCCTCAAGCAGTGCCGGGAACCGCGAGAGGTGGCTGGGCAGGTTGCGGGCGTCGATCGACACGGCGACCAGCGGCTGTGCCAGTTCGGTGTGGATCAGCGCGCGCTCCGCCAACTCCGGCAGCAGGCCGGCGGGCAGGTTGTCGATGCAATAGAAGCCGTTGTCCTCAAGAACATTGAGGGCGGTGCTTTTACCTGAGCCGGAGCGGCCACTGACGATGATCAAACGCATGATTACTGCTCGTCTTGTTCAGCCAGGACAACCTGATACAACGCCTCATTGCTGCTGGCACTGCGCAGTTTGTCGCGTACTTCCTTGCGGTCGAGCATGCTGGCGATCTGCCGGAGCAGTTCCAGGTGTGCATCGGTGGCGGCTTGCGGTACCAGCAACACGAACAGCAGGTCGACCGGGGCACCGTCGATGGCGTCGAAATCGATGGGGGCGTCCAGGTGCAGCAGGGCGCTGACAGGTGTCTCGCAGCCTTTGAGGCGGCAGTGAGGAATGGCGATGCCGTTACCAAAACCGGTCGAGCCGAGTTTTTCACGGGCAATCAGAGCCTCGTAGACATCTTGCATCTCCAGCTCAGGCACTTGTTTGCTGATCAGGTTGGCAATCTGTTCGAGGGCTTTCTTCTTGCTGCCCCCCGGCGCGTTCACAAGGGAACGGCCGGGAGTCAGGATGGTTTCAAGTCGGATCATGGGTGGGGAGTGTTAGCGGCCGGTGCCCTGTAGGAGGCTCTGCTGCTTTTCCTTATGCTTTTTGATTTGGCGATCCAGCTTGTCGGTCAGGTCGTCAATGGCGGCATACATATCAGAATGCTCAGCATTGGCGACGACTTCTCCGCCGGGTATACGCAAGGTGGCTTCGATTTTCTGCTTCAGCTTTTCGACAGTCATAATGACTTGCACGTTGGTGATCTTGTCGAAATGCCCCTCAATTCGTTTGAGTTTTTCGCCGATATAGGTGCGCAGCGCGTCGGTCACTTCCAGTTGGTGTCCACTGATATTGACTTGCATACAGCTTCTCCTTCGTTGCCAGTGCATAAAGCGGCAGGCAGAGATGCCTGCCACTGGAACGCTGTGGCCTGCCCGTCACATCAAACGCTTACGCTCGCTGGAAGGCGCGATCCCAAGGGACTCGCGGTACTTGGCGACGGTTCGACGGGCGACCTGAATGCCTTGTGCCTCCAGTAAACCAGCGATCTTGCTGTCACTCAACGGCTTTTTCTGATTTTCCGCGGCAACCAGTTTTTTGATGATTGCGCGGATCGCCGTGGACGAGCATTCGCCGCCTTCGGAGGTGCTGACATGGCTGGAGAAAAAGTATTTCAGCTCATATATACCCCGTGGGGTATGCATGAATTTTTGCGTCGTTACCCGGGAAATCGTCGATTCGTGCATGCCCACCGCTTCTGCGATGTCGTGCAGGACCAGCGGTTTCATCGCTTCGTCGCCGTACTCAAGGAAGCCGCGCTGGTGCTCGACGATTTGCGTGGCCACTTTCATCAGGGTTTCGTTGCGGCTTTGCAGGCTCTTGATGAACCAGCGCGCTTCCTGCAACTGGTTGCGCATGAAGGTGTTGTCGGCGCTGGTGTCGGCGCGACGGACGAAACCGGCATATTGCGGGTTGACCCGCAGGCGCGGCACCGATTCCTGGTTCAGTTCCACCAGCCAGCGTTCGTTGTCTTTGCGCACGATCACATCGGGGACGACGTATTCGGCTTCGCTGGACTCGATCTGCGAGCCCGGGCGCGGGTTGAGGCTCTGCACCAGCTCGATGATGTGGCGCAGGTCGTCTTCCTTGAGCTTCATGCGGCGCATCAGCTGGCTGTAGTCGCGGCTGCCCAGCAGGTCGATGTAGTCGGTGACCAGGCGTTGGGCTTCAACGAGCCAAGGGGTCTTGGCGGGCAGCTGGCGCAATTGCAGCAGCAGGCACTCGCTGAGGTTGCGCGCGCCAATGCCGGCGGGCTCGAACTGCTGGATGCGGTGCAGGACGGCTTCGATCTCGTCCAGTTCGATGTCCAGTTCCGGGTCGAAGGCTTCAAGAATCTCTTCGAGTGTCTCGTCCAGATAGCCCTGGTTGTTGATGCAGTCGATCAGGGTCACAGCGATCAGGCGATCGGTGTCGGACATCGGCGCCAGGTTCAATTGCCACAGCAAGTGGCTCTGCAGGCTCTCGCCGGCGGAGGTGCGGGTGGTGAAGTCCCACTCGTCGTCATCATTGCTGGGCAGGCTGCTGGCGCTGGTCTGGTAGACGTCTTCCCAGGCGGTGTCCACGGGAAGTTCGTTGGGAATGCGTTCGTTCCATTCGCCTTCCTCCAGGTTGTCCACCGTAGGGGCGGTTTCCTGGTAAGAGGGTTCCTGCACGTCGGAATTGGGTTTTTGCTCGATGTTGTCGGCCAGCGGGTCTGCATTATCGAAGTCGTCGCCTTCTTCCTGGCGTTCGAGCATCGGATTGGACTCCAGGGCTTCCTGGATTTCCTGTTGCAGGTCCAGTGTCGACAATTGGAGCAGGCGGATGGCCTGTTGCAGCTGCGGTGTCATCGTCAGCTGCTGGCCCATTCTCAGGACTAGCGATGGTTTCATGGCAGGGGCTTAACACCTTATTCGCCGGCGCAATGCGCCATCCACGACAGGGCGCGTGAGCGCCAAACATAAGCAAATTATATGCCTGATATTGGAGGCTTTGCCTAGAGCGCGGTAACAATAAAAATCCGGAGGTTTTCATTGACTCCCGCGCACCTTGGCGAACGGCCTGCCACCGCCTTTTTTTCCAGGCAGGCCTACAGGCGGAACTCGTGGCCCAGATACACTTCCTTGACCAGTTCGTTGGCCAGGATCGTGGCCGAATCGCCTTCGGCAATCAGTTGCCCATCGTTGACGATATACGCGGTTTCGCAGATATCGAGGGTCTCGCGGACGTTGTGGTCGGTGATCAGTACACCGATGCCCTTGGCCTTGAGGTGATGGATGATCTGCTTGATGTCGCCGACCGAGATCGGGTCGACACCGGCAAACGGTTCGTCCAGCAGGATGAACTTCGGTGCAGTGGCCAGGGCGCGGGCAATCTCCACGCGGCGGCGTTCACCGCCGGACAAACTCATGCCGAGGTTGTCGCGAATGTGGTTGATGTGGAATTCCTGCAGCAGGCTTTCCAGCTCCTTGCGGCGGCCGTCGCGGTCGAGTTCCTTGCGGGTCTCGAGGATCGCCATGATGTTATCGGCAACCGACAGTTTGCGGAAGATCGACGCTTCCTGGGGAAGATAGCCGATACCGGCGCGCGCACGGCCGTGCATCGGCTGGTGGCTGACGTCGAGGTCGTCGATCAGGATGCGACCTTGGTCCGCCTGGACCAGGCCGACGATCATATAGAAACAGGTGGTCTTGCCGGCACCGTTGGGGCCAAGCAGGCCGACGATCTGGCCGCTGTCGATCGACAAGCTGACGTCGCGCACGACCTGACGGCCTTTATAGGCCTTGGCCAGATGCTGGGCTTTCAGGGTTGCCATTACTCGGCCTTCTTCTTCGGCTGGATAACCATGTCGATACGTGGACGCGGTGCAGTCACCTTGGTGCCGTTGGCGCGACCGGCGTTGGCAACCTGCTTCACGGTGTCATAGGTGATTTTTTCACCTTCCGTGGAGTTTCCGTCGGGGCTGAGTACCTTGGCCTGGTCGATCAGCACGATGCGATTTTGCTGGGCGTGATACTGGATGGTTTTACCGTAGCCCTTCATCGGGGCGGTGTCGGTGGCAGACTGCTTCTGTTCGAAGTAGGCCAGGTTGCCCACCGAGGTCACGACGTCAATGTCGCCAGCAGGGGTGCGAGTCAGCGTCACCGTGTTGCCGGTGATCTTCATCGAACCCTGGGTAATGATCACACCGCCGGTGTAGGTTGCGACGCCTTGCTTGTCATCGAGCTGTGCATCGTCGGCCGAAATGTGGATCGGTTGCTGGCTATCGTTCGGCAGAGCCCAGGCGCTCACGCTTCCCAGTGCTGCGCCCAGACTGAGCAAAATAGGGAGGGTTTTAACGAGCCTCATACTGTCCTCTTACGTTCGATAGCAGGTGTATCCTGCTTTCTTTCAAATACGCTTTCATTCCCTTGCCAGTCGATACACCGCCAGCGCCGTCGATTCTAACGTCTTGCTCGGTCTGCGCATATTGCTTCTGTGGGAATACGGTCATGCGACTGCTGGTGATGATGGTGTCGCGGTTCTGTGCGTCGGTCCGTGCGACGCGCACCGAGTCGATCAGTTCCACTTCGGTGCCGTCCGGGTTGACTTCGCCACGCTTGCTGGTGACGTGCCAAGGGAATTCGGTGCCGCGATACAGATTCAAATCGGGGTTGGTCAGCAGGGTGACTTCGGACGCTTTCAGGTGCTCGACCTTGTCCGAGGTCATTTCATACTGCACCTTGCCATCGGGCAGGAACTGCACGCTGTAGGCATTGGTGGCGTAATAGTCGATAGCGCCTTGGTCAACCTGCGCCACAGGCTGGTCGAGAAAGCGCTCCGGGCTGATATTCCAGTAGCCAACCGCCAGGAGCAGCGCGGCGATGACCCCGAATAGCAGGAAGTTGCGAATCTTTTTGCTCAGCATAAAACGCTCTATAGGTAGGCGGCGTGGGCCGCTTCAAGGCTGCCCTGGGCACGCAGGATCAACTCGCAGAACTCGCGGGCGGCGCCTTCGCCGCCACGGGCCGTGGTGATGCCGTGGGCATGCTCGCGAACAAATGCCGCCGCATTGGCGACAGCCATGCCCAGGCCCACCCGGCGGATCACCGGCAGGTCGGGCAGGTCGTCGCCCAGATAGGCAACCTGCTCATAGCTTAGGTTGAGTTGGCCAAGAAGCTCGTCCAGGACGACTAGTTTATCCTCCCTGCCCTGATACAGGTGAGGAATCCCCAGGTTTTGTGCGCGACGTTCCACAACCGGGGTTTTCCGACCGCTGATAATCGCGGTTTGCACGCCCGCCGCCATGAGCATCTTGATGCCCTGGCCGTCGAGGGTGTTGAACGACTTGAATTCGCTGCCGTCCTCGAGGAAGTACAGGCGGCCATCGGTCAGCACGCCGTCAACGTCGAAAATCGCCAATTTGATGTGCTTGCCGCGTTGCAACAGGTCGCTGGTCATTTACATCACTCCCGCACGCAGCAAGTCGTGCATGTTCAGGGCGCCAATCGGGCGGTCATTGCCATCGACCACCACCAGCGCGCCGATCTTATGGTCTTCCATGATCTTCAGGGCTTCGGCCGCCAGCATTTCTGCGCGTGCGGTCTTGCCGTGGGGAGTCATCACCGCATCGATGGTGGCGGTGTGGATATCGATAGTGCGGTCAAGGGTGCGGCGCAGGTCACCGTCGGTGAATACGCCGGCCAGGCGCCCGTCGGCTTCCAGGATCACGGTCATGCCGAGGCCCTTGCGGGTCATCTCCATGAGTGCGTCCTTCAGCAGAGTGCCGCGCTGTACGTGGGGCAGTTCATCGCCGGAATGCATGACGTTTTCCACTTTCAGCAGCAGGCGTCGGCCCAGTGCGCCGCCCGGATGGGAAAACGCGAAGTCTTCCGCCGTAAACCCACGTGCTTCCAGCAGCGCCACGGCCAGGGCATCGCCCATGACCAGCGCGGCGGTGGTGGAGGAGGTTGGCGCCAGGTTCAGCGGGCAGGCCTCAGCGGTCACATGAACATTCAGGTTCACTTCGGCGGCCTTGGCCAGCGTCGACTCCGGGTTGCCGGTGATGCTGATCATCTGGATGCCCAGGCGCTTGATCAACGGCAGCAAGGTCACGATTTCGTTGGTGGTGCCGGAGTTGGACAGTGCGAGGATGATGTCATCCTTGGTGATCATGCCCATGTCGCCGTGGCTGGCTTCGGCCGGGTGGACGAAAAACGCCGTGGTCCCGGTGCTTGCCAGGGTGGCGGCGATCTTGTTGCCGACGTGACCGGACTTGCCCATGCCGACCACGACCACGCGGCCTTTGCTGGCCAGAATCATCTCGCAGGCGCGTACGAAATCCACGTCGATATGGGCCAGCAAGCCTTCTACGGCTTCAAGCTCGAGGCGGATGGTGCGTTGTGCGGATTGGATAAGATCGCTGGATTGGCTCATGTCTGAAATCGTATAGCCTGACGAAAAGTCGACGATTATAACGATAATGATCAATTCCCTCACGCAAGTTCGTCAGTCTTTAGTCGTCAGGCGCTTCAGATTCATTCCTCGGTAACATAGCCAGCAACGGTTTTTCCCTGTCTCCAATCTGAACAAGCGCTGTTCCGGCCTTGGGGGCGCTGTACCAGCAGTGATATAGTTCGCCGCCAGTTCGGTCCACCCAGCCCATGTGGCTAACTATATGTTGGGCAACCGTTGCAAACGTTTGTCACAAGCGTGGTGTCTGAGTGAGAGGCTGCATCCCAAGGAGTTTAGATGAGTGCCGATAACGCCTACGCGGTCGAGCTGAAGGGCCTTACCTTCAAGCGCGGGACGCGCAGCATCTTCAATAACGTCGATATTCGCATTCCCCGCGGCAAGGTCACCGGCATTATGGGGCCTTCCGGTTGCGGCAAGACCACCCTGTTGCGTCTGATGGGCATGCAATTGCGCCCCAGTGCTGGCGAAGTGTGGGTCAACGGCCAGAACCTGCCGACATTGTCGCGCAGCGATCTGTTCGATGCGCGCAAGCACATGGGGGTGCTGTTCCAGAGCGGTGCGTTGTTCACCGACCTCGATGTGTTCGAGAACGTAGCGTTTCCGCTGCGGGTACATACCCAACTGTCCGACGAGATGATTCGTGACATTGTGTTGCTGAAGCTGCAGGCCGTGGGCCTTCGCGGCGCCATCGACCTGATGCCGGATGAGCTGTCCGGCGGCATGAAGCGTCGCGTCGCCCTGGCGCGTGCCATTGCCCTCGATCCGCAGATTCTCATGTATGACGAACCCTTCGTGGGCCAGGACCCGATCGCCATGGGCGTGTTGGTGCGCCTGATCCGCCTGCTCAACGATGCGTTGGGGATCACCAGTATCGTGGTCTCCCACGACCTGGCCGAAACCGCGAGCATCGCCGATTACCTCTATGTAGTCGGTGATGGCCAGGTACTGGGGCAGGGCACGCCGGAAGAACTGATGAACGCTGACAACCCGCGCATTCGCCAATTCATGACCGGCGATCCCGATGGCCCGGTGCCTTTTCATTTTCCGGCAGCGGACTACCGCTCAGATCTTCTGGGGAAGCGCTGATGCGCAAGACATCTCTTATCGAAAAGGTGCGCCTTTTCGGGCGTTCCGGCATCGACATCATCGAAGTGCTCGGACGTTCGACGATATTCCTGTTCCACGCCTTGCTCGGCCGTGGCGGCATTGGCGGCAGCTTCGGCCTGCTGATCAAGCAACTGCACTCCGTTGGTGTGATGTCCCTGGTGATCATCGTGGTTTCCGGGGTTTTCATCGGCATGGTGCTGGCGTTGCAGGGCTTCAATATCCTCTCCAGCTACGGCTCGGAGCAGGCGGTGGGGCAGATGGTCGCCCTGACGCTGCTGCGTGAGCTCGGCCCGGTCGTCACGGCCCTGTTGTTCGCCGGGCGCGCCGGTTCTGCGCTGACCGCCGAAATCGGCAACATGAAGTCCACCGAGCAGTTGTCCAGCCTCGAGATGATCGGCGTGGACCCGCTCAAGTACATTGTTGCCCCGCGCCTGTGGGCCGGCTTCATTTCCCTGCCGCTGCTGGCGATGATCTTCAGCGTGGTGGGTATCTGGGGCGGTTCGTGGGTGGCGGTGGACTGGCTGGGGGTCTATGAAGGCTCCTACTGGTCCAACATGCAAAACAGCGTGAACTTCAGCGGCGATGTGTTCAATGGCATCATTAAGAGCATTGTCTTCGCCTTTGTCGTGACCTGGATCGCCGTATTCCAAGGCTATGACTGTGAGCCCACTTCAGAAGGGATCAGTCGCGCCACCACCAAGACCGTTGTGTACGCCTCGCTGGCGGTACTGGGCCTTGACTTTATTTTGACCGCCTTGATGTTTGGAGATTTCTGATGCAAAACCGCACTGTGGAAATCGGTGTCGGCCTTTTCTTGCTGGCTGGCATCCTGGCTTTACTGTTGCTGGCCCTGCGAGTCAGCGGCCTTTCGGCCAGCCCCACCGCCGATACCTATAAACTTTACGCGTACTTCGACAATATCGCGGGTTTGACTGTCAGAGCTAAAGTGACCATGGCCGGTGTAACCATCGGCAAGGTCACGGCGATCGATCTGGACCGCGACAGCTTCACCGGGCGTGTGACGATGCAACTGGACAAGAAGGTCGATAATCTGCCGACTGACTCCACGGCATCGATCCTCACCGCAGGTTTGCTGGGCGAGAAATACATCGGTATCAGCGTAGGCGGGGAAACCGCTCTGCTCAAGGATGGTTCGACCATCCACGACACACAGTCGTCGCTGGTGCTCGAGGACCTGATCGGTAAATTCCTGCTCAATACGGTCAATAAAGACGCTAAATGAGGAATCTGTTCATGATCTCTACCTTGCGACGTGGTCTGCTGGTACTGCTTGCAGCACTGCCGTTGATGGCCAACGCGGCAGGTTCTGCGCACGAACTGGTGCAGGACACGACCAGCAAAATGCTGGCTGACCTGAAAGCCAATAAAGAACAGTACAAGCAAGACCCTACCAAGTTCTATGACTCGCTCAACACCATTGTCGGCCCGGTCGTGGATGCCGAAGGCATTTCGCGCAGCATCATGACGGTGAAGTATTCGCGCAAGGCGACGCCTGCGCAGATGCAGACATTCCAGGAAAACTTCAAGAAGGGCCTGTTTCAGTTCTACGGCAACGCCCTGCTCGAGTACAACAACCAGGGGATCACTGTCGACCCTGCCAAGGATGAGTCGGGCGATCGCACCAGCGTCGGCATGACCGTCAAGGGCAGCAACGGCGCCATCTATCCAGTGCAATACACTCTGGAGAAGGTCAGCGGTGAGTGGAAGCTGCGTAACGTGATCATCAACGGCATCAACATCGGCAAACTGTTCCGTGATCAGTTCGCCGACGCGATGCAGCGCAATGGCAACGACCTCGACAAGACCATCAATGGTTGGGCCGGTGAAGTGGCCAAGGCCAAGGAAGAGACCGATAAAGCCGCCGGGAAGCCCGCGCAATGACCGAGGCGGCTGTTCGTATCGGCGATGCCGGCCAGTTGTTCCTCAGCGGCGTGCTGGATTACCGCACCGGGCCCGACCTGCGCAAGCAGGGGCAGGCGCTGATCCAGGCGAGCACCGCACCGTCGCTGGTGCTCGATTGCTCGGCGGTGACCAAGTCCAGCAGCGTCGGCTTGTCGTTGCTGCTGTGCTTCATGCGCGACGCCGAGGCGGCCAAAAAGCCGGTGAGCATTCGTGCGTTGCCCGACGACATGCGTGAAATTGCCGACGTTTCCGGTCTGACCGAGCTGTTGGCGCATCCTTAATACACATATTCAAGAAAGCCCCCCGTCAGAGTCCTGCTATGCGGGGTTCGCAGGCGCGGGGCTTTTTTGTATGATGTGCGACCCGCGCGCACTGGGCGCCGATAGAGGTTGAGCATGCAGGCCCTAGAAGTTAAGAGCTTCCTTGAAGGAAAGCTGCCGGAAACGAACGTAGAAGTTGAAGGCGAAGGCTGCAACTTCCAGCTGAATGTGATTAGCGATGAACTGGCGGCATTGAGCCCGGTCAAGCGTCAACAGCAGGTCTATGCCCATTTGAACCCGTGGATCACCGATGGCAGCATCCATGCGGTCACTATGAAATTTTTCAGCCGCGCGGCCTGGGCCGAGCGCACCTGAGCCCCCAAGGCGTCGAGATTCTTATGGATAAATTGATTATTACCGGTGGTGCCCGCCTTGATGGCGAGATCCGCATTTCCGGTGCGAAAAACTCCGCCTTGCCGATCCTGGCAGCGACCTTGCTGTGCGATGGCCCTGTGACCGTGGCCAACCTGCCGCACCTGCACGACATCACCACCATGATCGAACTGTTCGGTCGCATGGGCATTGAGCCGGTGATCGACGAAAAACTGTCGGTTGAAATCGACCCGCGCACCATCAAGACCCTGATCGCCCCGTATGAGCTGGTGAAAACCATGCGTGCGTCGATCCTGGTGCTCGGCCCGATGGTTGCCCGTTTCGGCGAAGCCGAAGTGGCCTTGCCTGGCGGTTGCGCGATCGGTTCGCGTCCTGTCGACCTGCACATCCGTGGCCTTGAAGCCATGGGCGCCACCATCGACGTCGAAGGCGGCTACATCAAGGCCAAGGCGCCGGAAGGCGGCCTGCGTGGCGCCAACTTCTTCTTTGATACCGTCAGCGTGACCGGTACCGAGAACATCATGATGGCCGCTGCCCTGGCCAACGGCCGCAGCGTTTTGCAAAACGCCGCGCGCGAGCCGGAAGTGGTCGACCTGGCCAACTTCCTGATCGCCATGGGCGCCAATATCAGCGGCGCCGGTACCGACACCATCACCGTCGAAGGTGTAAAACGCCTGCATTCGGCCACCTACAAGGTGATGCCGGACCGCATCGAGACCGGGACCTACCTGGTTGCCGCCGCCGTCACCGGTGGCCGCGTCAAGGTCAAGGACACTGATCCGACCATCCTTGAGTCCGTGCTGGAAAAACTCAAGGAAGCCGGCGCTGAAATCACCACCGGTGAAGATTGGATCGAGCTGAACATGCACGGCAAGCGGCCAAAAGCCGTCAACGTGCGGACCGCTCCGTACCCGGCGTTCCCGACCGACATGCAAGCGCAGTTCATCTCCCTGAACGCGATTGCCGAAGGCACCGGCGCTGTGATCGAGACCATCTTCGAAAACCGCTTCATGCACGTGTACGAACTGCACCGCATGGGCGCCAAAATCCAGGTCGAAGGCAACACGGCCATCGTGACCGGCATCGACAAGCTCAAGGGCGCGCCCGTCATGGCCACCGACCTGCGGGCTTCGGCCAGCCTGGTGATCTCCGCACTGTGCGCAGAGGGCGACACCCTGATCGACCGCATCTACCACATTGACCGTGGCTACGAGTGCATCGAAGAAAAACTGCAGATGCTCGGCGCGAAGATCCGCCGCGTACCGGGCTAGTCCCCGCTGCACGGGCGCAGGGATGCGCCCGCCCGGGGTGTGCAATTGCGTATTCCGGCTGAATGTGTTTCAAATCGAGGCTGTAATGGCCTCGATCTGTGTCTGGCGCCGTTTGCGACCAGACCGCAATAGCCTGATGAAGGACTGACGTTTCCCATGTTGACCATCGCACTGTCCAAGGGCCGCATCCTTGACGACACTTTGCCGCTTCTGGCTGAAGCGGGCATCGTGCCGACCGAGAATCCGGACAAGAGCCGCAAGCTGATCATCCCTACGACCCAGGACGACGTTCGCCTGCTGATCGTGCGGGCTACCGATGTGCCGACCTATGTTGAACACGGTGCCGCCGACCTGGGTGTCGCCGGTAAAGACGTATTGATGGAATACGGCGGCCAGGGCCTGTACGAGCCGTTGGACCTGCGTATTGCCCTGTGCAAGCTGATGACCGCCGGCCGTGTCGGTGATGTCGAGCCTAAAGGTCGCCTGCGGGTGGCCACCAAGTTCGTCAATATCGCCAAGCGTTACTACGCCGAGCAAGGCCGTCAGGTCGATATCATCAAGCTGTACGGCTCGATGGAACTGGCGCCGCTGATTGGCCTGGCCGACAAGATCATTGACGTGGTCGACACCGGCAACACCCTGCGCGCCAACGGTCTGGAGCCCCAGGATTTCATTGCTGACATCAGCTCCCGGCTGATCGTCAACAAGGCATCGATGAAGATGCAGCACGCGCGTATCCAGGCGTTGATCGACACCCTGCGCAACGCAGTGGAGTCTCGACACCGCGGTTGACTCACCCGCGTAGCCAAACGGCTGCGCCCGTCTATCCGCTTCATAGCCAGAATTCTCAGGTGCCCAAGCGGAAACGACTGCTGGGAAGGTGCGCTGACGTTCAATAACGAATCGCGCCTTACCCCAAAAGGCAAGTTATGTGAGTAGAAGATTTTTTTTCAATACCTAGCGACACGTAGCCGCCTGCCTTTTGAGGCAAGGCCCTACGGGTTGGTACTGTGGCCGCGCCATGCCGCGTTGCGGGACTTGGTAAGGAAACTACCCTTACCGGCGTCCCGCGCCTTGCCTGGCACGGCCACAGCACCAACGCGATTCGTTATTGAACGTCAGCGCACCTTCGGGCGCCTGAGTTTTTGCCAATCCTATGAGGCCCTCGCTATGACCACGTCCACTGCAATTGCCCGACTCAACGCTGCCGACCCGGATTTCGCCCATCATCTGGATCATCTGCTGAGTTGGGAAAGCGTGTCCGACGACTCGGTCAACCAGCGGGTGCTCGATATCATCAAGGCCGTGCGCGAGCGCGGTGACGCCGCGCTGGTGGATTTCACCCGCCAGTTCGACGGCCTGGACGTCAAGTCCATGTCGGACCTGATCCTGCCCCGCGAACGCTTGGAGCTGGCCCTGACGCGCATCACCGCGCCGCAGCGCGAAGCCCTGGAACTCGCGGCGGCGCGGGTGCGCAGCTACCACGAAAAACAGAAACAGGATTCCTGGAGCTACACCGAGGCCGACGGCACCGTATTGGGCCAGAAGGTCACGCCGCTGGACCGCGCCGGCCTGTACGTGCCGGGCGGTAAAGCCTCGTACCCGTCGTCGGTATTGATGAACGCGATTCCCGCCAAGGTGGCCGGTGTGACCGAAGTGGTCATGGTGGTGCCGACCCCGCGCGGTGAGATCAACGAGCTGGTCCTCGCGGCCGCCTGCATCGCCGGTGTCGACCGCGTGTTCACCATCGGCGGCGCCCAGGCTGTCGCGGCGTTGGCCTACGGCACCGAAAGCGTGCCGATGGTCGACAAGGTGGTCGGCCCCGGCAACATCTATGTCGCCACCGCCAAGCGCCATGTATTTGGCCAGGTCGGTATCGACATGATCGCCGGTCCTTCGGAAATCCTCGTGGTGTGTGATGGCCAGACCGACCCGGACTGGATCGCCATGGACCTGTTTTCCCAGGCCGAGCACGACGAAGACGCCCAGGCGATTCTGGTCAGCCCAGATGCCGAGTTCCTCGACAAAGTCGCCGCCAGCATCAACAAGCTGCTGCCGACCATGGACCGCGCCGAGATCATCGAGAAGTCGATCAACGGCCGTGGTGCGCTGATCCTGGTGCGCGACATGGAGCAGGCCATCGAAGTGGCCAACCGCATCGCGCCGGAACACCTGGAATTGTCCGTGGCCGACCCACAGGCCTGGCTGCCGTCGATTCGTCACGCGGGCGCGATCTTCATGGGCCGTCACACCAGCGAAGCCCTGGGCGACTATTGCGCGGGCCCCAACCACGTGTTGCCGACCTCCGGCACCGCGCGCTTCTCGTCGCCGCTGGGGGTGTATGACTTCCAGAAGCGTTCGTCGATCATCTTCTGCTCGCCACAAGGTGCTTCCGAGTTGGGCAAGACCGCCTCGGTACTGGCCCGTGGCGAATCCTTGAGCGCCCACGCCCGGAGCGCCGAATACCGCATCCTTGAAGACAATAAGGGGAACTGAGACATGAGCAAATTCTGGAGCCCCTTCGTCAAGGAGCTGGTGCCTTACGTACCCGGTGAACAGCCCAAGTTGACCAAGCTGGTCAAGCTCAACACCAACGAAAACCCCTACGGCCCGTCGCCCAAGGCGCTGGCGGCCATGCAGGTCGAGTTGAGCGACAATCTGCGCCTGTACCCGGACCCCAACAGCGACCTGCTCAAGCAGGCCGTGGCCCGCTATTACGGGATCGACGCCGGCAAAGTGTTCCTCGGCAACGGTTCCGACGAAGTCCTGGCACACATCTTCCACGCGCTGTTCCAGCACGACTTGCCGCTGCTGTTCCCGGATATCAGCTACAGCTTCTATCCGGTGTACTGCGGCCTCTATGGCATCAAATTCGACGCGGTGCCGCTGGATGAGCAGTTCCAGATCCGCGCGGCGGACTACGCCAGGCCGAACGGCGGGATCATCTTCCCCAACCCGAACGCACCGACCGGCTGCGTGCTGGCCCTGGACGCGGTGGAGCAGATACTCAAGGCCAGCCCGGATTCGGTGGTGGTGGTGGATGAAGCCTACGTCGACTTCGGTGGCGAAACCGCCATCAGCCTGGTGGATCGCTACCCGAACCTGCTGGTCACTCAGACCTTGTCCAAATCGCGCTCACTGGCCGGTTTGCGCGTGGGCCTGGCCGTGGGCCACCCGGACCTGATCGAGGCGCTTGAGCGGGTCAAGAACAGCTTCAACTCCTATCCGCTCGATCGCCTGGCGATTGTCGGCGCAGCGGCGGCGTTCGACGACCGCGAGTACTTCGAGAAGACATGCCGGTGGGTGATCGACAGCCGCAACAAGGTGGTCGCGCAATTGGAAGGCAAGGGCTTTGAAGTGTTGCCATCGGCTGCGAACTTCATCTTCGCCCGCCACCCACGGCACGACGCCGCCGGCCTGGCGGCCAAGTTGCGTGAGCAGGGCGTGATCGTGCGGCACTTCAAGCAGGCGCGGATTGATCAGTTCCTGCGGATCAGCATCGGTACGCCGGAGCAGAACCAGGCGCTGATCGATGGCCTAGGCGAGCTCTAAGTCACACTGAAGATCTAACAATGTGGGAGGGGGCTTGCCCCCGATAGCGGCAGATCAGTCGATTAGATGTCGACTGGCACTCCGTCATCGGGGGCAAGCCCCCTCCCACATTCAGTTTTGCAGTGCTGGTTAGATCAACGGCTCATCCGGCTTCTTGTGCTTCCAGCCATCATTGCCTGGCAGCAGCAGGTTCAAGCCAATCGCTACCACCGCACACAGGGCGATGCCCTTCAGGCCGAAATCGTCCGGCCCGGTGCCGGTGCCGATCAGCACACCGCCAATCCCGAACACCAGCGTCACCGAGACAATCACCAGATTGCGGGCTTCGCCCAGGTCGATCTTGTGGCGGATCAGCGTGTTCATGCCCACGGCGGCGATCGAGCCGAACAGCAGGCACAGAATCCCGCCCATCACCGGCACTGGAATGCTCTGCAGCAGTGCGCCGAACTTGCCGATAAACGCCAGGCTGATGGCAAAGATTGCCGCCCAGGTCATGATCTTCGGGTTGTAGTTCTTGGTCAGCATCACTGCGCCGGTCACTTCGGCGTAGGTAGTGTTCGGCGGGCCGCCAAACAGGCCGGCGGCCGTGGTGGCAATCCCGTCACCCAGCAGGGTGCGGTGCAGGCCGGGCTTCTTCAGGTAGTCGCGACCGGTCACGCTGCCCACTGCAATCACACCGCCGATATGCTCGATCGCCGGGGCCAGGGCCACTGGGACGATAAACAGAATCGCCTGCCAGTTGAACTCCGGCGCGGTGAAGTGGGGCAGGGCGAACCACGGTGCGGCGGCAATTTTGGCCGTATCGACCACGCCGAAGTAGAACGCCATGGCAAAGCCCACCAGTACGCCAGAGATGATCGGCACCAGGCGGAAAATGCCCTTGCCGAACACGGCCACGATCAGGGTGGTCAGCAGCGCCGGCATCGAGATCAGCATCGCCGTCTGGTAATGGATCAGCTCGGCGCCATCGCCGGATTTACCCATCGCCATGTTGGCGGCAATCGGCGCCATGGCCAGGCCGATGGAAATGATCACCGGCCCGATCACCACCGGCGGCAGCAGCCGGTCGATGAAACCGGTGCCCTTGATCTTCACCGCCAACCCCATGAAGGTATAAACGAAACCGGCCGCCATCACCCCGCCCATGGTCGCCGCCAGGCCAAACTGGCCCTTGGCGAGAATGATCGGGGTGATAAAGGCAAAGCTCGACGCCAGAAACACCGGCACCTGCCGCCCGGTCACCAGTTGGAACAGCAACGTGCCCAGACCAGCGGTGAACAGGGCGACGTTTGGATCAAGACCTGTGATCAGCGGCATCAACACCAACGCGCCAAATGCCACAAAGAGCATTTGTGCGCCAGACAGGATCTGGCGCCAAAGCGGGTCGTTGAATTCATCCTGCATGCTCACGCGTCCTTCTGCTTGGTACCGAAGATCTTGTCACCGGCGTCGCCCAGGCCTGGGATGATGTAGCCGTTTTCATTCAGGCGCTCATCGATGGACGCGGTGTAGATCTGCACGTCCGGGTGGGCCTTCTCGACGGCGGCGATGCCTTCGGGCGCGGCGACCAGCACCATGGCGCGGATATCCTTGCAACCGGCCCTCTTCAGCAGGTCGATGGTGGCAACCATGGAACTGCCGGTGGCGAGCATCGGGTCGATGATCATCGCCAGACGCTCGTTGATTTCCGGTACGAGTTTTTCCAGGTAGGTGTGGGCCTGCAACGTTTCTTCATTGCGAGCCACGCCCACGGCGCTGACCTTGGCGCCGGGGATCAGGCTGAGGACGCCTTCGAGCATGCCGATGCCGGCGCGCAGGATCGGCACCACGGTGATTTTCTTGCCGGCGATCTTCTCGACCTGGACGGGGCCGGCCCAACCGGGGATCTCGTAGCTTTCCAGGGGCAGGTCTTTGGTGGCTTCGTAGGTGAGCAACGCTCCGACTTCCTGAGCAAGCTCACGGAAGTTCTTCGTGCTAATGTCGGCGCGGCGCATAAGGCCGAGCTTGTGTCGGATCAGCGGATGGCGGATCTCGCGAGTGGGCATGGGAAAGGCTCCGGCGGCGGGCAAAAAAACCGGCCTAGATTAATCTATCCGAGGGTGTTGTCCTATAGACATCTAGCACGTTAGTCCATTAAGGCTTGAACGTTGCGCCTCACATGCGTACCTTTGCCCGCTTTTCTTGCCACAGCACCCCCTGGAGAGCGCCATGTCCGCTGATCTCGAGCATATCCGTCAAATCATGCGCGAGGCTGACTGCCTGTACACCGAAGCGCAAGTCGAAGAGGCGATCGCCAAGGTCGGCGCACAGATCACCCGCGAAATGGCCGACACCAACCCGGTGGTCTTCTGCGTGATGAACGGTGGTCTGATCTTCGCCGGCAAATTGCTGACCCATCTGCACTTCCCGCTGGAAGCGTCCTACCTGCACGCTACACGTTATCGCAACGAAACCAGCGGCGGCGACCTGTTCTGGAAAGCCAAGCCGGAAGTCTCGTTCATCGACCGCGACGTGCTGATCATCGACGACATCCTCGATGAAGGGCACACCCTGGGCGCGATCATCGACTTCTGCAAACACGCCGGCGCGCGCAAAGTCCATACCGCCGTGTTGATCGACAAAGACCACGACCGCAAGGCGCGCCCCGAAATGAAGGCCGATTTCGTCGGCCTGCCGTGCATCGACCGCTACATCTTCGGTTACGGCATGGACTACAAAGGTTACTGGCGCAACGCCAATGGGATTTACGCCGTTAAAGGGATGTAATGCATGGCCCGCTTTCTTGATCAGACGCTGTTTGCTGAATTGGCCGAGAAGGCGGCCGCCAGCCCCCGTGGCCGGCACCACCACAACTTCCACGAGATGGAAGAGCCCTGCCATCGCCTGGCCGTGGGCTTGCAACCCAGCACCTACGTGCCGCCTCATCGGCATCTGAGTGCGGACAAGGCGGAAACCCTGCTGGTACTCCAGGGGCGCCTGGGGGTGCTGTTGTTCAGCGACAGCGGTGAAGTGATCGCCAAGCGCGTGATGCAGGCGGGCGGCGAGTGTTCGGGCATCGATCTGCCGCCGGGGGTATTCCACGGTTTGGTGGTGCTGGCGCCTGACACGGTGATGTTCGAGTGCAAGGCCGGGCCGTACCGACCGGTGGGCGAGGGTGAATTGGCCGACTGGGCACCTCGCGAAGGCGATGCCGATGTGGCCGAGTATCAACGCTGGATGCTTGCCCAGTTCGATTGAGCTACAGTGCTGGGCCATCTTTCCCGGAGCGGCCCATGAGCCTGTTGATTCGCACCTGCGCCGCCCTGGCGCTGACCCTCAGCTTGCCGCTGGCCGCCGCCCCGGCGCCGATGCACAGCCAATTCCTGCCGCCCGACGACCTGGCCCTGCGCGCCGAAGCGCCCGATCAGCAGCAACTGTTGCAAGTCACCGAGTATGCCGTGGTGGTCGGTAATCAGCGCCAATCCACGCAGCAGCCGATCCCGGTGACGTCGCCGGTGATGATTCGCCTCAAGGGCAAGTCCTTGAACAAAGGCGCAAGCATCGCCCAGGTGATCGTCAATTTCGACGCCGAAAGCAAAAGCCTGAAAAAGCCGGTGTTCGATGACAAGACCAAGACCCTGACCTTGTCCTACCCCGCGACCCAATACCGCGTGATCGTCGACCTGCTGCGCAATGACACGGTGTATGTGCAGTTCCTCAGTTATGCCAACGGGCATATCTGGGCGGATCTGCATACCGGCGTGGTACGCACCAAGTAGCCAGCACCCTGACGAACCCAATGTGGGAGGGTGCTTGCTCCCGATGACGGTGTGTCAGTCGACAGCTAATTGACTGATCCAGCGCAATCGGGAGCAAGCCCTCTCCCACAGTGGTTCTCAGCGCTTTCGCCGCCCGCGCCTCGCAGGTAGACTTCAAACCCCATGTAAATGTCCGCAGGCTGGAGTCGGTAATGCGTAAAGATAAGAAACAGGTGATTGGTGACGAGATCGGCGACGATCAGATCAAGTTGTTCCTGGACTTCGAACCCGTCGACGCGACTTCACCCTCCCTGCACAAACTGATCAAGGCCTATCGTGGCCTGCGTATCGACGACTTCGAGCGCTTCCTGGGCTTCTTCAAGGCCGCCGGCCTGGACCTCGATGGCAAGGACGAGCATGGCCAGACCTTCGTCGACCTGATCAAGGACCAGCGCAACGCCGCCGAGTACATTGAATTGATCGATAACGCACGCGGCTGATCGCAGGCGAAAAAAAGCCCCGCGGCTCATATCGAGAAGCGGGGCTTTTTTTATTTCGAGTGGCCTTAAGCGTAGCTTTGGGCTTCGTTGTTTTGCTCAACCAGTTCCAGGCTGATGTTGTTCTGCGCGTTGATCTTGCGGTACAGCTCGGCATCGGTCTCCAGGACCTTTTCACGGGCCGGGAAGATCTCGTGCAGTTTGGCTGCCCACTCGCCCGCAGCCTTGGTCGGGAAGCAGCGTTCGATCAGTTCGAGCATGATCGACACCGTCACCGAAGCGCCCGGGGACGCGCCCAGCAGCGCCGCCAGCGAGCCGTCTTTGGCCGCGACCAGCTCGGTGCCGAATTGCAGCACGCCGCCTTTTTTCGGGTCTTTCTTGATGATCTGCACCCGTTGGCCGGCCACTTCCAGGCGCCAGTCTTCGGCTTTGGCTTGCGGGTAGAAGCGGCGCAGGGATTCCAGGCGCTGTTCCATGGACTGCATCACTTCGCTGACCAGGTACTTGGTCAGGTCCATGTTGTCCCGGGCCACGGCCAGCATCGGGCCGATGTTGCCGGCGCGCACCGACAACGGCAGGTCAAGGAACGAGCCGTGCTTGAGGAATTTGGTGGTGAAACCGGCGTAAGGCCCGAACAGCAGGGACGTCTTGCCGTCGACCACGCGGGTGTCCAGGTGCGGCACGGACATCGGTGGCGAACCCACGGCGGCCTGGCTGTAGACCTTGGCCTGGTGGTGCTTGACCACTTCCGGGTTGTCGCAACGCAGCCACTGGCCACTGACCGGGAAACCGCCGAAACCTTTGCTTTCTTCGATGCCCGAGGCTTGCAGCAGCGGCAGGGCCGCGCCACCGGCGCCGAGGAACACGAACTTGGCGTCCACGTCGCGGCTGTTGCCGCTGTTGACGTCCTTGATGCTCACGGTCCAGCCCGCGCCATTGCGCTTGAGGCCGGTCACGCGTTTGCTGTACTTGACCTGGGCATCGGGCGCGCTGGTCAGGTGGTTCAGCAACTGGTTGGTCAGGGCGCCGAAGTTGACGTCGGTGCCGTTCTGCACACGGGTCGCGGCGATTTTTTCGTCGAGCGGGCGGCCTGGCATCATCAGCGGTATCCACTCGACCATCTCATTGCGGTCTTCGGTATAGCGCATATCCGAAAATGCATGATGCTGGCTGAGGGTTTCAAAGCGCTTCCTGAGGAAGGCTACGCCTTTGTCGCCCTGCACGAAGCTCAGGTGCGGCACCGGGGTGATAAAGGACTTGGACGAACCAAAGGTGCCTTTTTTGGTCAGGTACGCCCAGAACTGCTTCGACACCTCGAACTGGGTGTTGATGTGGACAGCTTTCTTGATGTCGATGGAACCATCGGCGGCCTGGGGTGTGTAATTCAGCTCACACAGCCCGGCGTGACCGGTACCGGCGTTGTTCCACGGGTTTGAACTCTCCGCGGCTCCCGAGTCCATCAGCTCAACGACTTCCAGCTTGAGGCCGGGGTCGAGCTCTTTGAGCAGTACGGCCAGGGTGGCACTCATGATGCCGGCCCCTACCAGTACTACGTCGACTGCTTCGTTATGCGCCATTTAACGCGTCTCCAAAATCTGCAGCACCAAATTGACGGCATGGCTGCCAGGAGTGACGGGGCGGTTCACGTGTTGCCCCAGGTTACCCATGGCCAGGATCGCCATGTCCGATTCGCAATTCTTTGCAAGTTCAGCGCACGCTTCCTGCCGGGCTAATCCGCCTATGAACGCATTCATGGGCTGCCGTGGCAATTCGACTTATGGTCAAAGCGTGCGATCCGTGCAATCAATCCGTAGCGGACAGGCTCAAGCCCCGGAGCACTCGGTCCTGTGTGATTGGGCTGTTCCAGACGCTGATGGTGCTTGTACAAACGCCAAACTATTCATTTGCTCGCCACACTCTTGTGAAGTTGTGAAAACCCGTTTTTTCACGCTCTTTTGAAGACGTGAACCTCAAAAAAGGGCTGCCCCAGCCTGGCACCTGGCCCGGAAAACCTTGCCGGCATGCGGCAAAACGGGCAAACAACTCAAGTGGCCGAGCGCAATGGCAGCTCTGGCAGATTCGGTAAAGGCGGGTGGTTTGCAAAGAAAACAGCAAGCGCGCCAGCTTCACACGATCTGTGTGGGCGGCTCTCTGTGGGCGATCTGGGGGGGCTAATACCGAAGCATTAACGATGTTGCGAGGCCCGATCAGGAGACGTCCTTATAATCGGGGGGAGATTGTAGCGAAGAACGCCAAGGAAATGGGCGTGTTTTATGACTTTTATTAGGCGTTCGGTCAGGCGGCCAACGGCTGGTGATGCGGCGACTGCGTCGCGCGTGGGCTGATACGCGCGCTGGCGGGCAGCGGGCGGTGCATCCAGCTCAAGCGGATTTCTTCGATTTCCACCCAGCCATCACCGACCGGAGGCTGGCTGCACTCTTTGAAAGCCTGGCAGCGACCTTGCACATCGAGCAGGGCAAATTGGCGAAGGGCGGGCTTGCGGGTAAACAGCGACCAGAGAAAATGCATGAAGTCAGCCTCCTGAGATTGAGGCCAAGCATGCCTGCCGGGGATGACGGGCCCATGTATCGGCTGTGACATATCGGTGACATCGAACCCCTACAATGCCTGCGGGTCTTAGGTTGTAACTGACGCTAGTTCCCGGCGAGGGCCGCCCGCTATACTGCCGGCCTGTCGGTACTCGATTTCTGGAGAGAAGAGCATGTTGCAACGCCTGTTGTTCGGTTTGATCACTGTGACCAGTTTGACCCTGGTTGGCTGCGCCAATAGCCCGCAACAACTCAGCCCGCAACCGAAGCTCACCACGCAGTTGGCCCCGGTGGGTCACGGTCAGCCGGTGTCGGTGCGTGTGGTGGATGGTCGTCCTTCGCCGACCCTGGGCTCCCGTGGTGGCCTGTATCCGGAGACCGCGCTGGTGTCGGTGAGCGGTGCCGATGTGCTCCCCAAACTGCAAGCCCAGGCTGAAGCAGCGGTGCGGTTGCTCGGCTTTACCCCGGCCAACTCGCCGGGCGCGCCGCAGTTGACCATCACCCTGGCCGAGCTGAAATACCAGTCGCCCAAAGACGGCCTGTACGTGACTGAGGCCACTATCGGCGCGACGTTCAGGTCCGACGTGAGCGCCGGCACCCGTCGCTACAGCGGCCGTTATGGCGCGTCCCTCAACCAGCGCTTCGGTATGTCGCCTAACCAGGAGACCAACACCAAGCTGGTCAGCGACGTCCTGAGCGACGCCCTGACCCGTCTGTTCAAGGACCCGAGCATCGGCCAGTTGCTCAGCTCGCAATAACGCTCAATAACAAGCCGGGCTCAGCGCTGAGCCCGGCTTTTTTGTGCCCGCCGTTTCATGCCGCGGTGTCGATACCGAAGTCGAGCAGGCTTATCCCGGTCAGCAGGTCCGTCTCCGGCAGGTCCGCATGCTGGTGCCCGCCAAGGGCGCAATACACCAGCCAGTGGCGGTCCTGGACGTTGAACGCGAGGCCGCCGATCAGCGCCTCTTGCTCATCGCTTGGGGCTATCAAATACAGTCGATCCTGGTTTTGCGCGTGCAACATGACAAGCTCCCGAGCGTTCGAAGGGCCACAGAGTGAACGGTTAAGGTGACGTTCAGGTGACGCTGTAAATTACTCGATACATTAGCCGTCAATGGGGGAAGGAGCTTTTAGGCGCAGGAGGCGACTACCGTTCAGGTTTGTATCTGAATGGATACCAAGGCACTGTTTCAACGAGGTGTGTGATGGCGCTGCCCGGACTGCTGATCAATGTTGTTGCTCTATCAGTGGCCTGCTCTGGCGCTGCACTGCTATTCATTACCCGTTTGAAAGAACAGCGCGCCATGGCCAGGCTCGCCGCGCAAAGCGAAGAGCGCGCCATCGACCAACCCATGCTGTTTCTGGATGTACGCACCGAACGGGCGCATCGCCTGGCTTATCGTATTGGTTTCGCCTGCCTGGGGCTGGCGCTGCTGGTTTCATGGATCAGCACGCGTTTTTAGTTGCCCCCTGAAACGACTGTGGGAGCGGGCTTGCTCGCGATAGCGGAGTTACAGTCGGTACCGCTGTGACTGAACCACCGCATCGCAGGCAAGCCCGCTCCCACAGGTTTGGCTAGGTGTATTACAGCGGGATTCCCGCCTTGACCCGATATTGATTGCGCACTGGCGTTGCATATTGCACCACCAGGAACGGCCGGTGTTCGACCGGGCACTCGCTCAAGCGGCGCTCCCACTCTGCCTTGGCCTTGGCCAACTCGTCGGCCGGGAAGATATCCGCTGCCTTGGGTACCTGCAGTTGCGGGTCGGCGTCACTCCACTGGGCGTAGGCCAGGTAGTGAACCGGGAACAGGCGATAACCTCCGAGAATCTGCCGGTCCATTTCCACGGCGAGCAGCTTGGTGTCTTCGAAGCGCTCGGTGATCGGCGGCGCAAAGTTCACATGCACCCGGCCCTTGTAGCCGGTAATGCCCAGGGCAATGCTGACATCGTCTTCACCCGGTGCCTTGGTGTAGGTGCCGGTGGTGGCGCGGATGTACAGCTCGCGAGCCTTGGCCAAGTCGCATGGGTCGTATTCGTAGCTGATGGACACGGGCGTCAGGTTCAGCGACTGGATCACCTCGGCGAACGGCTCGTCCTTGCGGCTGACGTGGAACATCTTGAGGATCGCCGATTCGGTGCGGTCATCCCCATCCTTGGCGCGGCCTTCGGCCTGGGCGATCCAGATCGACTGGCAGTCGTGGCGGATCGAATGGTTGATGTAGGCCGACAGCAACTGGTAAGCCGCCATTTTTTCCTTTCGCCCGGTGATCGAGCGGTGCACGATGAAGCTCTTGTTCAGGCGCATCAGGTCGCTGACAAACGGCTTTTGCAGCAGGTTGTCGCCGATGGCGATACGCGGTGTCGGCAGGCCGGCGTGGTACACGGCGTAGTTGACGAAGGCCGGGTCCATCACGATATCGCGATGGTTGGCCAAAAAGACGTAGGCGGTGCCCGATTTGAGCTGTTCCACGCCGGTGTAGGTCACGCCGTCGGTCGCTCGATCAATGGTGTGGTCGACGTAATACTCGACTTTGTCCTGCAGCGTGGCCACGGTGGTGACGCCGGCGAATTCACGGCGCAGTTTGCGGGCGATCATTGGTTTGAGCAGCCAGCCCAGCGCGCCGGCAAAGCGCGGGAAGCGGAAGTGGGTCAGGATGTCCAGAAAGGCCTTGTCACTGAACAGCCGCTCCAGCACTGCCGGGACTTCGCTGTCGTTGTAAGGTCGGATGGTATCGAATTCGCCCATCATGCTCTCTTGTTAGAAACGGCTAGGGTAAGTAGAGGAAATACCAGGGTGCGGCCCGAGTAATGGGCTCGGCCGAAATATAACCCTGTAAATAGACCGGCGATTATACGCACAAGTCACTTGGGAGACTGCGATGCTGGAAACTGCGCTGTACGATTGTCCTTATTGTGGTGAAGTGGTGGAGACAACCGTGGATTTATCCGGCGGCGACCAGACCTATATAGAAGACTGTCAGGTATGTTGCCGACCGATCATTTTCAACCTGCAGGTCCATGGTGAAGAGTGGATGCTCGAAACTCGCAGCGAAAACGAATAACAGGTACGCCCATGCAGCGAATCTACGAACCGGAAAACCTGATGGAAGGCGAGCTGCTGCAGCAGATGCTCGCCAGCGAAGGGATCGAGGCGCATTTGGTGGGGCGCCACTTGCTCGGCGGTAGCGGCGAGTTGCCGATTTTCGGGCTGCTGGGGCTAGAGGTGGACAACGACCAGGCAGCCTGCGCGCGCGAGCTGATCACCGCGTATAACGGTGCGCAACCGTTGCCCGGCGATGAACCCGACAGCTTCCCTGACGTGTTGGTCTGTTAGGCTGTCGGTCGGTTTACCCAAGAGTCGTGTTGCCCCATGTGTGGACGTTATGCCCTGTTTCGCTGGAACCCCACGTTTGCTGCCTTGCCGGGCTTTCCGGCGGATCAGCAGGCCCAGTGGAATATTTCTCCCAATGATTCGGTGCTGATCCAGCGCGCCACCGACGGCCAGCGCACCCTGGCCCGCGCCCGCTGGGGCCTGACACCGCCGTGGCTGACGGACCTTTCCCGTACTCCGGCGCATGCCCGCGCCGAAACCCTGGCTGAGCAACCGATGTTCCGCGAAGCGTTTCGCCAGCGTCGCTGCCTGTTGCCGGCCAACGGGTTCTACGAATGGCGCGGCACCCAGCGCAAGCGGCCGTACTGGTTGACGCCAGGGGAAGGTTCGACGCTGTTTTTTGCGGCCATCTGGGAAGCGTATCCGGTGCAGGAGCAAGTGTGGCTGAGCACTGCGGTGGTGACCCAGGCGGCGCAGAGTCAGCGGCGGCCGTTGATTCTGGATGCGGCGGGGCAGGAAGCCTGGCTGAACCCCGAGACGCCGCTGCCGGTGTTGCAGGGGCTGTTGGCCAGCGAGCCGGTCGCCTTGCGTGAACGGGTGCTGGCCAACATGGTCAACGATCCCAAGCTGAATGGGCCGGAGTGCCTGACTCCGGCTTGAGCCAGAAAATCCGCCACCGTTGTGGGATGTATCCGAAATTTAGCGTCTGCACGTCTGATGTATCTGGCGTCGATACAAATCACCGCCTAGGATACGCGCCATGTTTTCAGGGCGTCTTTTCAGGGAGAGTGTGTTGATGAAGAAATCATTGGCCGTAAGTGTATTGGCGGCAGCAGTGCTGCTGGCCGGGTGTCAGTCCGTCAACACCACCAGCGGCGGTGCCGTTGGGGTGGAGCGCAAGCAGTACATGTTCAGCATGCTGTCGAGCCAGGAAGTCGACCAGATGTATGCGCAGTCCTACCAGCAGACCCTGGGTGAAGCCAGCGGCAAAGGCCTGGTGGACAAGACCAGCGCCAACGCCAAGCGCGTGCAGGCCATCGCCAACCGCCTGATCGCCCAGGCGCCGACCTTCCGTCCGGATGCGGCGCAGTGGAAGTGGGAAGTGAACCTGATCAAGAGCGATGAGATGAACGCCAACTGCGGGCCGGGCGGCAAGATCTTCGTGTACAGCGGGCTGATCGATAACCTCAAGCTCAGCGATGACGAACTGGCGGCGGTGATGGGCCATGAAATCGCCCACGCCTTGCGCGAACATGGCCGTGAAGCCATGTCCAAGGCCTACGGCATCGAGATGGCCAAGCAGGGCGCCGGCGCGTTGCTTGGTCTCGGCCAGGACAGCATGGCGCTGGCCGATACCGTCGCCAACTACGGCATGACCTTGCCCAACAGCCGCAGCAATGAAAACGAAGCGGACCTGATCGGCCTGGAGCTGGCGGCCCGCGCCGGTTACAACCCGAACGCGGCCATCACGTTGTGGAACAAGATGGCCAAGGCTTCGGAAGGCGCGCCTCCGGAGTTCATGAGCACTCACCCGGCCTCCGACAGTCGGATCGCCTCGTTGCAGGCGGCGATTCCGAAGGTGATGCCGTTGTATCAGCAGGCCAAGAAGTCCTGATAATCCAAGCCTCATGAAGATCCCAATGTGGAAGGGGGCAAGCCCCTCCCACATTGGATTGGGTTTGCAGGCTTGGATCCTTAGATCCTTAGATCCAACCACTGCTTTGCATGGCCTTGTACACCGCCACGATCGCCAGGACGAAAAACGCCGTAGCTGCCAGTCGACGAATCAAGGTCAACGGCAATTTTTCCGCGGCAAAATTCCCCGCCAGAACCACCGGTACGTTGGCAATCAACATGCCCAGGGTGGTGCCGATAACCACCAACCACAGCTCAGGGTATTGCGCCGCCAGCATTACCGTGGCGATCTGCGTCTTGTCGCCGATTTCGGCGAGGAAGAACGCAATCAGGGTGGTCAGGAACGGCCCGAACTTGCGCGTGGTGCTGGCTTCGTCATCGTCGAGTTTGTCCGGCACCAGGGTCCACAGCGCCGTGGCGCAGAAACTCGCGGCGAGAATCCAGTGCAGCACCGCATCCGAGAAGAAACTGCCGAACCAGGCACCTACGGCACCCGCAGCGGCATGGTTCGCCAGGGTCGCGGCGATGATGCCGGCGATGATCGGCCAGGGTTTGCGAAAGCGTGCGGCAAGGATGAGCGCGAGCAGTTGGGTCTTGTCGCCGATTTCGGCCAAGGCAACGATTGCGGTAGGGACGAGCAGTGAATCCAGCATCAGGTAGGTTTCCAGGGGCGGGTCGACACGGCTATGACACGTACAGCCTTCCCGCCCCGGGTAAGGTGTGCGTGTCATAGGTCTTGTCAAACCCCGGTCCGTCTGAGCGGACACCTGGGTCGCATACGCCATGGTCTGCTGACCAAGTATGTTGACGTATGCCGGACGAGCGTGGCGCTCGTGGGAGACTACTCCCCTAGGACGGAGCGGATTCTGCCTAGGCAAAATCCATTCGGCAAGTGTTCTTTTGCAAACGCCGATCAGCTGCGCTTGGCGCGATAGATGCGAAAACCATTGCCTTCGGCCTTGATCGCACACACGCCCAAGTGCTCTTCGATCAGCGGCTGGTACTTCAGGAAGCTGTTGGCAACCAGTCGGAGTTCGCCGCCTTTTGCCAGGTGTTTCGCGGCTTTTCGCAGCAAGTTCTCCGTGGCGAAGTAATCGGTGTGTACCCCGACATGGAACGGCGGGTTGCTCAGGATCGCGTTCAAGCCCATCGGCGCGGCATCGATGCCGTCTGCGGTCAGCACGTCGGCTTCCAGACCGTTGGCCGCCAGGGTCAGGCGGCTGCTGGCGGTGGCGAAGGCGTCCACATCCAGCATCGTCACCGTATTGTGCGGGTAGCGACGTTTGACCGCCGCGCCCAACACACCGGCGCCGCAACCGAAGTCCAGCAGGTGGCCGCTGGGCAGTTTGTCCAAATGCTCCAGCAACAACTCGGTGCCACGATCCAGGCGACCATGGCTGAACACGCCCGGCAGGCTCACCACTTTCAGCGGACCTTCGGCCAGCGGCACTTCGAAAACCTGCGCCAGGCTCTCCAGCTCCACCGCTTGCGGCGCGTTGGCCACGGTGACCTGCCACAACTGGCAGTGCCGTGCATTATCGAGTTTGCGCGGCTTGCCGAAGGGTATCATCTGTTTGGCGGCGCTTTCGATCCCGCCTTTTTTCTCCCCCACCAGAAACAGCTCGGCACCGGGCAGGCGTGCGGCCACGGCGTTGAGCAGATAGTCGGTGAGGTCCTTGGACTTGGGCAGGAAGATCACTGCTGCATCAAACGTGCGCTGCGGCACATTCACGCCGAACTGGCTGCGCTCGGGGAAACGTGCGTCGAGCGCAGCCTGGTCGCCGGCATGCCAGCACCAGCCGTGGGCGTTGGGCAGGCGGCCGAGCAAATCGTCGGCAGGCAACCCCACCAGCAGCAGGTTGCCTTGAAAAAGTTCGGCCTGACGAAGCAGTACTTCACTGCGCGGATCCATGGTCTGCTCCTTGAAAAGGGGCGCAGTTTATCAACTGACGACGCGCAGCGGGGCGCCGCTGAAAAAGCCGCGGGCGTTTTCCGCCAGTTGGCCGACAATCCGCTGCCGCGCTTCGCGACTGCCCCAGGCGTTGTGGGGCGTGACGATCAAGCGCGGGATATCATCGGCCAGCAGCGGGTTGCCATGCACCGGGGGTTCGACGCTCAGCACATCGGTCGCCGCGCCGCCCAGGTGGCCATTGCGCAAGGCGTCGGCCAGGGCCTGTTCGTTGATCAGGCCACCGCGCGCGGTGTTGACGATAAACGCGCCGGGCTTGAGCAACGCCAGCTCGCGAGCGCCGATCAAGTCGCGGGTGTGTTCGTTGAGCGGGCAGTGCAGCGTCAGCGCGTCGACCTGCGCCAGCAATTCATCCAGCGGCATGCGGTCGGCGCGGGCAGGGCGCCCGGGAATGGCGCCGAGTATGACGCGCATACCGAAGGCCTCGGCCAGCCGTGCGACGGCGCTGCCCAGTTCGCCATGCCCGAGCAAACCGAGGGTTTTGCCCTCCAGCTCGACGATCGGGTGGTCCAGCAGGCAGAACTGCTTGGCGGCTTGCCATTTGCCCGCGCTGACATCCCGTTGATAGTCCTTCAGCCGCGTCGCCAGGTTGAGCAGCAGCATGATCGTATGCTGTGCCACCGACGGCGTGCCGTAGCCCTGGCAGTTACTGACGGTGACGCCATGGGCACGGGCGGCTTCAAGGTCGACGTTATTGGTGCCGGTGGCCGACACCAGGATCAGTTTGAGTTCGGGGCAGGCGGCCAGGGTTTCGCTGTTGAGCGCAATCTTGTTGCTGATAGCGACCTGGGCGCCTTGCAGGCGTTCGACCACATTCTGCGGGGTGGTCTGCTCAAACAGCTGCAGCTCGCTGAAACAGTTGTGCAGCTCACTGAGATCGAGATCCCCCAGGTCGAGGGATGGGTGATCGAGGAAGACGGCGCGGCGATTGTTCGTCATCAACTGTACCTTTTGTGACAGGGTTCGAAGGCGTAATCTGCCGAGCCTATCAGATGAAATAATCCGTTACTTAATGGAGTGAGTATGTACGTCGCCGAGTTTTTGACCGTGGCCTTGATTCACCTGCTGGCAGTGGCCAGCCCCGGTCCGGATTTCGCGGTGGTGGTGCGCGAAAGTGTCACCCACGGCCGCCGCGCCGGGACCTGGACCGCATTGGGCGTGGGCTCGGCGATTTTCCTGCACGTGGGGTACTCGTTACTCGGCATCGGTTTGATCGTGTCCCAGTCCATCGTGCTGTTCAACGCGCTGAAATGGGCGGCGGCGGCCTACCTGCTGTACATCGGCTTCAAGGCCCTGCGCGCGCAGCCGGCCAAGCCAGCCGCCGAGGGCGAGCTGCACCGCGAAGTCGGCGAACGCACCCCACGCGGGGCGTTTACCGCAGGCTTTGTGACTAACGGTTTGAACCCCAAGGCCACGTTGTTCTTCCTGTCGCTGTTTACCGTGGTGATCAACCCGCACACACCGCTGGCGGTGCAGGCGGGTTATGGCGTGTACCTGGCGGTAGCGACGGCGGCGTGGTTCTGCCTGGTGGCGATGTTGTTCAGCCAGCAGCGGGTGCGTGCAGGGTTTGCGCGGATGGGGCATTGGTTCGATCGGACGATGGGGGCGGTGTTGATTGCCATCGGTGTAAAACTGGCGTTCACCAGTATGAAATAAATGATGTTCTCTCATTGAGGACAGTCCAAATGTGGGAGGGTGCAAGACCCTTCCACATTTGATCGCTATCGGCTTTGAGTGGTGGCGCAAAGCTAGCATCCAGCAGTCCCTACAAATCATTCCTTTGGCTGATTTGGTCGGCACCTAACGTCTCTACAGTGCAGGTCTTCAAGCCGAGACCGTGCAGTCATAAAAAGGGATTCGTATGTTGCAGACCCGTGTTATCCCGCCCGCCGAAGGTGCGTACCAATATCCGCTGTTGATCAAACGCCTGCTCATGTCCGGGGCCCGTTATGAGAAGACCCGGGAAATCATCTACCGCGACAAGCTGCGCTACACCTATCCGACCCTGATCGAGCGGGTCGCGCGCCTGGCCAATGTGCTCACCGACGCCGGGGTCAAGGCCGGTGACACCGTTGCCGTGATGGACTGGGACAGCCACCGTTACCTGGAATGCATGTTCGCCATCCCGATGATCGGCGCGGTGATTCATACCATCAACGTGCGCCTGTCGCCGGAACAGATTCTCTACACCATGAACCACGCCGAGGACCGCTTTGTGCTGGTCAACAGCGAGTTCGTGGGGCTTTACCAGGCGATTGCCGGGCAGCTCACCACCGTCGACAAAACCTTGTTGCTGACCGATGCGGCCGAGAAAACCGCTGAGCTGCCGAACCTGGTGGGGGAGTACGAAACCCTGCTGGCCGCCGCCAGCCCGAAATACGATTTCGAGGATTTCGACGAAAATTCCGTCGCCACCACCTTCTATACCACCGGCACCACCGGCAACCCCAAGGGTGTGTACTTCACCCATCGCCAATTGGTGCTGCACACCATCGGTGTGGCGACCATCATGGGCAGCGTCGACAGCGTGCGCTTGCTGGGCACCAACGACGTGTACATGCCGATCACGCCGATGTTCCACGTGCATGCCTGGGGCCTGCCGTATGTGGCCACCATGCTGGGCCTGAAACAGGTCTACCCCGGGCGTTACGATCCGGAATACCTAGTGGAGCTGTGGCGCAAGGAGAAGGTCACCTTTTCCCACTGTGTGCCGACCATCCTGCAAATGGTGCTCAACGCCAAGGCCGCCCAGGACGTGGACTTTGGCGGCTGGAAAATCGTCATCGGCGGCAGCGCCCTCAATCGCACGCTGTATGAAGCGGCCAAGGCCCGTGGGATTCAACTGACCGCCGCGTATGGCATGTCCGAGACCGGGCCGCTGGTGTCCTGCGCCCATCTCAACGATGAGCTGATGGCCGGCACCGAGGACGAGCGCACCACTTACCGCATCAAGGCCGGAGTGCCCGGGCCGTTGGTGGAAGCGGCAATCATCGACAGCGACGGGCATTTCCTGCCCGCCGATGGCGAGTCCCAGGGCGAACTGGTGCTACGTGCGCCGTGGCTGACCGAGGGTTACTACAACGAGCCGCAAAAGGGCGCCGAGCTGTGGGAAGGCGGCTGGATGCACACCGGCGACGTGGCGACCCTTGATGCGTTTGGGGTGATCGATATCCGCGACCGCATCAAGGACGTGATCAAGACCGGCGGCGAGTGGATCTCGTCCCTGGCTCTGGAAGACCTGGTCAGCCGCCACCCGGCGGTACGCGAAGTAGCGGTGGTGGGCATCGCCGATCCGCAGTGGGGCGAGCGCCCGTTTGCGTTGCTGGTGGTGCGTGATGGCCATGTGATAGGCGCCCGTGAACTCAAGGAGCACCTCAAGCCGTTCGTGGAGTTGGGCCACTTGAGCAAGTGGGCGATTCCAAACCAGATCGCCATTGTTACTGAAATTCCCAAGACCAGTGTCGGCAAGCTCGACAAAAAACGTATCCGCGTCGACATCATTGAGTGGCAGGCCAACAACAGTACGTTCCTCTCTACCCTTTGATACCTTTTGCCGTGCCCGTTCGGGCACGGCAATGCTCTATCTCGCGGCTTCACTTGTGATTTGCCGATTTTCAGCCATCCTTGCCGCGTCGGCCTTCGTCGACGTGGCAAAAGGGCTGTGGCAGACGGGTCGGTGATGCAAATCACACTTTAGAGGGATCAAGCGGTACCCCCTGCTGGCTATAGTCCCTCTCAGAGTTTTTCAAGGATGTTGCGCTTCGAGCCATGGGGGCTCGGTTGCCGGGCGGCATTGGAATCGTTGTATTCCGGCCGTTACATGCATCACCGAAAGAACTCACTGCCATAACAATAATGCACATGGAGTAGCGTCGATGACCTCAGTAAATCAGTTCTGGCGCCGGGCAAGATTGCCCCTGGCCGTCAGTCTCGCTTCTACGCTCGCCGGGCCGGCATTCGGCGTCAGTTTCAATATCGGTGAAATCGAAGGGAATTTTGACTCCTCTCTTTCCGTGGGGGCCAGTTGGTCGACAGCCAAGGCCAACCGCGATCTGATCGGCGTCAACAATGGCGGCAAGGGCTTGTCCCAGACCTCCGATGACGGCCATTTGAACTTCAAGCGCGGTGAGACGTTCTCGAAAATCTTCAAGGGCATCCATGACCTGGAACTGAAATACGGCGACACCGGTGTGTTTGTACGCGGCAAATATTGGTATGACTTTGAACTCAAGGACGAAAATCGTGAGTTCAAGGACATCAGTGACAAAGGCCGTCCTATGGGCGCCCGGTCTTCCGGCGGGGAAATTCTCGACGCCTTCATTTATCACAACTACTCGATTGCCGATGAGCCCGGTTCCGCGCGTTTCGGTAAGCAGGTTGTAAGTTGGGGCGAAAGTACCTTCATCGGCGGCGGCATCAACTCCATCAACCCGATTGACGTAGCGGCGTTCCGTCGCCCGGGTGCCGAGATCAAGGAAGGCCTGATTCCGGTCAACATGTTCTATGTGTCGCAGACACTGACCGAAAACCTGTCGGCGGAAGGCTTCTATCAGTTGGATTGGGAGAAGACCGTCACCGATAACTGCGGGACATTTTTCTCCCAGGCGGACGTCATTACAGGCGGCTGCAATGACAACCTGCGGTTGCTCAGCAAGCGCTCTGTGATAACCGCAGGCGGTGGTTTGCCGCTGATGAATCAGTTTGGCGTCAACATCAACGAAGAAGGTGTACTGGTCAAGCGCGGCTCTGATCGCGACGCGCGTGATGGCGGGCAGTTCGGTGTAGCCATGCACTACAACTTCGAGCCGCTGGACACGGAGTTCGGCGCTTATTTCATGAACTACCACAGCCGTGCGCCGATTTTCAGCGCCAAGGGCGCATCGGCTGCGACTTACGCCGCGGCTAACGCATTGACGTTCACGCCAGCCAGTAGTCTGCGTCCACTCATCGTGGCCGGTAACTCCAGCTACTTCGTCGAATATCCAGAAGACATTCGCTTGTACGGTTTGAGCTTCTCGACAACCTTGCCTACCGGCACAGCGTGGAGCGGCGAGATCAGCTACCGGCCGAACGCGCCGGTTCAGCTCAACACCACCGACATCTTGTACGCGGGCGTTACGCCGTTGATAGGCTTGAACGGTGCTTCCCCGCTCAAGGGCGCCGCCGGTCAGGATCTGAATGGCTACCGCCGCAAGGAAATCACCCAGCTCCAGACCACCTTTACGCACTTCTTTGATCAGGTCATGGGCGCCAGCCGGCTGACACTGGTGGGCGAAGTGGGGCTGACCCACGTCGGCGGCCTGGAAAGCAGCTCGAAAGCGCGCTACGGGCGTGATCCGGTATTTGGTCCTGGGGAAGGCCCACTGTGCGCGACGCTCAACGCGGGAACCATTGCCGGTGCGGGCGCAGGTACAGACCGCAGTAACCTGACGGCCAACTGCAACAATGACGGCTTTACCACCGCCAACTCCTGGGGCTATCGCGGCCGGGCAATCTGGGAATACCCGGATGTGTTCGCGGGTGTGAACCTCAAGCCCAACGTGGCCTGGTCCCATGACGTCAGCGGCTATTCGCCAGGCCCTGGCGGCAACTTCGAAGAAGGTCGCAAGGCTGTCAGTCTCGGCCTGGATGCTGAATACCAGAATACCTACACCGCGAGCTTGGCCTACACCAACTTCTTCGGCGGTAAGTATTCCACTGTGGACGACCGTGATTTCATCGCCCTCAGCGTCGGCGCCAACTTCTAAGCACACTGCATTTCAGGAAGAACCAGAACATGAAAATAACTAAAAGTCTGTTGCACGTCGGTGTGCTTGGGCTGTCGATCCTGGCGAGTAACGTCATGGCGGCGGTGTCGGCGGATGAGGCCGCCAAGCTGGGCACGACCCTGACCCCGATGGGCGCCGAAATGGCCGGTAACGCCGCAGGCACCATTCCCAAATGGTCGCCGTTGCCGACGAATGCCGGCGCCGTCGACGCCCGTGGTTTCCTGGCCAACCCTTATGCCAGCGAACAACCGCAATTCACCATCACCGCGCAAAACGTCGAGCAATACAAAGACAAGCTGGCGCCGGGGCAGTACGCGATGTTCAAGCGCTACCCGGACACCTTCAAGATGCCGGTCTACCCGACCCATCGCGGCGCCACCGTACCGGCCGAGGTGTTCGCCTCGATCAAGAAGAACGCCACCACCACCAACCTGGTGTCCGGCGGCAACGGCCTGGAAAACTTCGAAACCGCCGTGCCGTTCCCGATTCCGAAAAGTGGCGTTGAAGTCATCTGGAACCACATCACCCGCTATCGCGGCGGCAGCGTGACCCGCCTGGTGACCCAGGCCACGCCGCAGACCAACGGTTCGTTCAGCCTGGTGTATTTCAAAGACCAGTTCGTGTTCCGCGACAAAATGAAGGACTTCGACCCGAAAAACCCCGGCAACGTGCTGTTCTACTTCAAGCAGCAAGTGACCGCGCCGGCACGTCTGGCCGGTGGTGTGCTGCTGGTCCACGAAACCCTCGACCAGGTGAAGGAACCGCGCTCGGCGTGGGTCTACAACGCCGGCCAGCGCCGTGTACGTCGGGCGCCGCAAGTGTCTTATGACGGGCCGGGTACCGCCGCCGACGGCCTGCGTACCTCCGACAACCTCGACATGTACAACGGTGCGCCGGACCGCTACGACTGGAAACTGGAAGGCAAGAAAGAAATCTACATCGCCTCCAACAGCTACAAGATCGACGATCCGAAACTCAAGTATGTCGACATCATCAAGGCCGGCCACATCAACCAGGACCTCGCACGCTACGAGCTGCGCCGCGTGTGGCATGTGGTCGCGACCCTGAAGGAAGGTCAGCGCCACATCTACGCCAAGCGTGACTTCTTCATCGACGAAGACACCTGGCAAGCGGCCGTGATCGACCACTACGACGGTCGCGGCCAACTGTGGCGCGTCGCCGAAGCCCATGCCGAGAACTACTACGACAAACAAGTGCCGTGGTACGCCCTGGAAACCCTCTACGACCTGCAGTCCGGCCGCTACCTGGCCCTGGGCATGAAGAACGAAGAGAAACAGGCGTATGACTTTGGCTTCACCGCCACCACCAGCGACTTCACCCCGGCGGCCCTGCGCCAGGACGGTGTTCGCTAAGCTGCACGCGTAGCCAAATGTGGGAGGGGGCTTGCCCCCGATAGCGGTCTGACAGCCAAGAATTCTATTGGCTGCCCCAGCGCAATCGGGAGCAAGCCCCCTCTCACATTTCTTGTCGCAGTTCTTTTTCAGGCAAATGTTGCAAAGATCTACAAAACCGCCGCTTTTACCGCTAGTCTGCGGACATCTGCAATGCCGACAACAGCCTTCTACAAGAGCCCGGCGATGACTGATCTGTCCCGAATCCAGGGGCCTGCCAGCGCGGTGATTCCGTCCCTGGAAGGTCGCTTCTACAGACCTCCGCTGCCTGACGGCTACGTGCTGCGACCGCGCCTGTGCGAACGGCTGAGCGCTGGCCTGGAAGGGCGATTGCTGCTGGTCTGCGCGCCGGCGGGGTTCGGCAAGAGTTCGCTGGCGGTTGAGTTCTGCCAGAGTCTGCCCGCCCATTGGCAAAGCCTTTGGCTGGGCCTGAGCCCACGGGATAACGACCCCGGGCGTTTCCTCGAGCGCCTGCTTGACGGCTTGCAGCAATACTTCCCGCAACTGGGGGCGCAATCCCTGGGCCTGCTGAAAATGCGTCAGCGTCATCAACCGTTTGCCTTCGAAGAATGGCTCGATGGCTTGCTCGATGAGCTGGCGCTGCAGTTGTCCACGCGTGCGCCTTTGTTGCTGGTGCTGGATGACTACCATTTGGCCCAGGGCCCGGTGCTTGACCGCTGCCTGCAGTTTTTCCTCAATCATTTGCCCGATGGCCTGCTGGTGCTGGTTACCAGTCGCCAGCGCCCCGACTGGCACCTGGCGCGCTTGCGCCTGTCTCGGCACCTGCTGGAGCTGCATGAGCAAGACCTGCGCCTGACCCACGCCGAATCCCTGGCGGTGTTGGATCGCCACAGCAGTTCGCTGCGCGGCGAGGCGCTGGATAACTTGATCCGCCGCAGTGAAGGCTGGGTCGCCGGTTTGCGTTTCTGGCTGTTGGCGGCCTCCGAAGCGGGGAATGAAGGTGCCTTGCCGCAAAGCCTGCACGGCGGCGAAGGCTTGATACGCGACTATTTGCTGGAAGAAGTGATTGATTGCTTGCCGGCGGAAGTCCAGGCGTTCCTCTATGAAACCGCCTCGCAGGAACGCTTTTGCAGTGAACTGTGCGACGCCATACGCGATGCCCACGACAGCGCGGAAATCCTGCGTTACTTGCAGGCTCACCAGGTATTTCTGGTGCCGCTGGACGAGCAGGGGCACTGGTTCCGTTATCACCATTTGTTTTCCGACCTGCTGCGCACCCGGCGCGCGAGCAGCGCCGTGCTGCCGCCCGCCAGCCTGCACCTGCGCGCCTGTCGCTGGTTCAACGCCCAGGGGCTGATCGATGAAGCGGTCGAGCAGGCGTTGCGCGCCGGTCATCTGGATGTGGCGGCGAACCTGGTGCAGAACCTCTCCGAGGAGCAACTGCTGGCCGAGCAGAACGTCGGCATGCTCCTACGCTGGAAAATGGACTTGCCCGACAGCCTGCTGATCAGCACGCCCCGGTTGATCGTGCTGTACAGCTGGGCCTTGGGCCTGGCCTGTCAGTTGGATGCGGCGGAAGAACTGTCGGGCTACCTCAGTCGCTTCCTGCCGGCACCATCGGCCACTGCGCAGAAGTCGATGCTGGCGCAATGGCTGGCGCTGAGCGGGATCATCGCCCGGGGCCGAGGCGACCGCGAGCTGACCCAGCGCTATTGCAGCGAAGCCTTGGAAAGCCTGCCGCAGCGCCGTTATGGTCAGCGCCTGATGTGCCTGTCGACCCTCTCCAACCTGGCGATCGTCGATGCCGACCTGTGGCGCGCCCGTGGCTTGAACCGCGAATCCCTCGAACTGGCGCAGCGTGTCGGCAACCCCCTGTTCGAGGCCCTGGCCCATTACGACCGCGCGCGGGTCTTGCAGGCGCGGGGTGAAATCCTGCGCTCGCTGGATGAAGTGCGTCAGGGCCTGCAACGCTTGCACGACCTTTCGCCCCAACGGTTGTACGCCGTGCGCGCCCGATTAGCGCTTTACGAAGGCTACCTGCTGCTCGCGCGTTGTCAGCCTGAAGCCGGCCTGGTCCGCCTGCGCGCCGGTCTGGCCGAAGCCCGCGCCTGCCGGGATATCAGCGTGCTGATCGGGCATTGCGTGATTGCCAACTTCGAAGGGCGCCGCGGCGACTTCGCCAAAGCCTTCGCCGAACTGGCCGAGGCCGAACGCCTGATGCACATCTGGGACGTGCCGCCGATTTACTACCTGGCAATGATCACCCTGATCAAATGCGAGCTCTGGTTGGCCCAGGGGCGTACCGACCTGGCCGACGCCTGGCTGACCCGCCTGGGGCAAACCTACAACGGCGCACACGCGGCGGCGGCCCCGGAGTTTCACCCGCACCTGCCGCAGCATATCGAGCTGCAGCAAGCCGCGTTGGACGCGATCCGCCATCAACCGGCGGCAGCCTTGCAGCGCCTCGAAGACCTGGCGCAACACGCTCATGGCAGCGGGCGCCAGATGATTGCCCTGATGGCGCTGACCCAGCAGGCGCAGTTGCTGCTGGAGAGCGGCCAGGAGGCCAAGGCGCGCGAGGTGTTGGTTCGCGCCCTGGAAGCCGGGGCCGGGGGCGCGCTGCAACCCTTCCAGCGCCTGCTTGAAGGGTATCCCGACTGGATGCGCGATCAACTCGGCCAAGACCCCCATGGTTTATTGAACCAGAGCCTGTTGGCGCTGCTGCCGGCCGTTGCTGTCAGCGAGCCGGCGCCCAACCATGAAACCCTGAGCGCCCGCGAGCTGGCGGTGCTGCAACTGATCGCCCAGGGCTGTTCGAACCAGGAGATCAGTAACCGCCTCTTCATCTCCCTGCACACGGTCAAGACCCACGCCAGCCATATCAACAGCAAGCTCGGCGTGGAGCGGCGCACCCAGGCGGTCGCGCGGGCGCAGGAGCTGCGGTTGATTGGTTAAAGCCGGAGTCCGCTGGCGAGCTTGCCTGCGTTGAGGTGCGACGCCGCTCCAGTCTGGTTTAATAGTGCAATCATTCTGGCGGCAGTCGCCCGGAAACCCTATGCCGTTTGCACGAGAGGACCGTTCATGGACACCGCAAAGCCGACCCTTTTCCGCGAAACCTTCCCCGTCGGCCCGTTGCAGTGCAACTGCGCAAATCACTGATTTTTCAAGTGACTGATTCTTCTGAGTTTATCTGGTTTTTTTCTTTTGTATCAATAGCTTGGCTGTGAGCAGTGCATTGCATCGTTTATCGGTGTTTTGCAGGTTTTTGCAGTCTAGGTGTGCCAAATTTGTGCCGAAGCCTGGGTGCTATTTCCATGCGGCTGGCCGGCATCCCCGTCACTGAACTAGCTGCTGATTGCCCAAGGCCCTGACTCCTTGTTTATCCACCAGCAGCCCCTCGATTGGTAAGAAATCTTCGCAAACCGTACCGTGAGTGCAGCAGTGTGTTGCACGAGTCTGGCGGCATTCGCAAACCAATGCAGCCATGAGCACGATTCGTGATCTGGCTGAGACGAGTGCCAGGCCATGCAAGCTCTGCTTACCGTTGATCAGCTTTCCATCTATCTGCAAAAATCAGTCGCGAGCATCCGTAGCGACGTTACGCGCAATCCCCTGGCTCTTCCGCCGATTTGTCGATTGCCCGGCACCAAGAGGCTGCTGTGGCGGGTAGAGGATGTCGAGCAGTGGCTGGCAGAGCATGTTGTCAGTGTGGATGCCATTGCTTCCACTATGCCCCAGGAAAAGACTCGACGCGGGCGGCCGAGCAAGGCCGAGCAGGTTAGCCGTCAGCGGCGCTTGGTTCGATGAGCCGAGAGGTTTCAGTCTCTCCGGCTTCGCTTGCGGCACGAGTGGAGCGTATCCGCAGATCTGTGTCGGTTAAGGATCTGGCTAAGCCTGCTCCTCGACAACTGTTCTTGCCTGGTCTTCACGAGATTTACCGGGCCATGCCGAACCATATTGCTCGCTCCAGCTTATTTGCCCCTGTGGCACGTGGGCCCAAGCAGATGCACAAGGCGAGCGTGCTGGTCAGTCGGAAAGATGCAGTAATCGCGTTCTGGAGCGAGCATCTCGATGAAACCCAGGCCGATGTTTGGATGCAAGTAATGCACGAGCTCGCAAAATATCCGCTGGGCGAACCTGTACCAGTCAATCGTGCCAGGCTGCTGAAAGCCATTGGCAGGAAGACTGGAAACTACGAGTACCAATGGTTGCATCGAGCGATGGAGGCTCTGGCCTTTGCGATGCTTGTTATCGAGACGACCAAGCAAGGTAAACCTAAGCTTGAAATCGGTAAGGCCGAGACCCTACACATGATCGACAAGTTTGCATATGACCCAGCGCGTGAGTGCTACACGATCACCATCGATCCGAGGTGGCGGCTCCTCTATGGCAATTGCGAGTATGCGTTGATCGATTGGGAAAAGCGGCTGCAGATTCGCAAGGGGCAGGACATCGCCAAGGCTTTGCAGCGATTGGTGTCGACATCAGATGAGCGTGTGCAGCGCTTCCGTTTGAGCTGGCTGAAGGAGCGTCTCCAGTACTGCAGCCCAATGTGCAAGTTCAGGCTGTCACTCAAGGCTGCCATGCAGGAGCTGGAGCGCGTTGAGATCATCGCAGCGGCGCGCATCGAAATGAGCACCAAGGGAGGGGGAGGAGCAGGCTGTGTGGGTACGGCTGTAGCTCGGCTCAGCCATCGGGGTTGCATTCCATCAGCATCGGGGTTGCATTCCTCCCCTCAGGTTGAAAGCCCCGGCTGGCGCGAGCTGCAGGGGTGTCGAATGCTCCCTACCTTTCTTCTACCCTATATTTACCTGGTAGGCCTGTGGATAACTTCTTCTCCAAGCAGGTAATCCAGGGGGTATTGATCGCATCCCGTCACGACTACAAGCGTGCATACTCTAGCGAAGTGACCCAGGTAGGCTTAGAGGTAATCCGTGCCCTTTCTATCTCGATGATCTCTTGCCGGACGCCTTCGTAAACCCCTAGTTCAGTAAGAGTGCTTTGGACTTCCGCTGTGTCTAAATCTTCAAGAGCGTGCTGATATGCACTGTAGGCCATTGAAAATCCATTGCCGTCTGAGAATCGAGAGTAAGGGTCGGTAATTGATAAGTATCTATATGTTGAAGCTGATGCAGGTAGATTGCTTGCTCCATGCACGAGTTTTCTCATAAAGAAGCTTTTAATTGCGTTATCTAAAGAGTCTTTCTCTGATAGGTTGCATGTTTTCTTGATGCTTGCAGATAGTTTAATATGATTTCCCCATAGAGAAGTCCATAGTCCTTCAGGGCCATCTGAGTACTTTCTTTCGACATCTCTGAATATCTTGCCAAGCATTTTAAGTATCTGGGCAGGGTGTCTGCTGACCTGGCCTTTGAAGTATTTATATAAGCGGTTGGAGTCGACAAGGTCTGGCCAGTTTAAGCCAGTAGATCTCTCTTGAAGCCATATGCTGAATTGGTGGGGGTTGTGAACACCAACTTCAAGTCTCAGTATATTCATAAGTGAGATTGTTCGGAGTTTTAGTTGATCTTTATATTCTGTAGAAACTGTCATCTGCGATGGCCGTTTTGCGTCGTTTTACGGCCAATATATGCATCGCCTATTGCATAGGTCAACAGTGCTTTGCCGTGTGATGCTATGGATATTTCATGCGCTTCCTAGGTGCAATTAAGTGGTATGAAAGTGACGAGATAAGTGCAGTCTGGTGACTGAAAAGATGCACGATGGGTGCAGGCAGTGACGTAAAAAAGTACTAATTATTGCAGGCAGTGACGATCTAGTGCTTGGCTGTTAAATTCGGATTTAGGGCAGGATGTGTGAGGTAGGCCTACCGGCCACCTCACCATCTGCTTTATTCGCCTTCGGCTCAACAGGAATTAATGATGGGACACGATGAAGAAGTGCAGTCTGGCGGTGGGCTGCATGCGTTTGACGCTGCCACCCACCTTAAGGACGAGGAGACCATACGAGCCTACCTGCAGGCCGCGCTTGATGATCCAACGCCAGGCGCGCTATGGGTTGCCCTAGATAGCGTGGCGAAGGCTCGTAAGAGGGGATTAGTGCTGATGCCTGCGAGATAGCAAGGCACTTGAAATAAACTCAAGACCTTCAGATCTTTCAAAATTCCACTCTATTGCCCCGCCTCTGGGGTGCTCAAAAGTTCTTTTGTCTTCTCCGTAATATCTGTCAAGAGAAAGTGGGCAAAAAGCTACAAGCCTCGAAAATAGCTCGCGAAAATATCCGTTCGAAAATTTGGCTGTGCTGCCAATAGTAAGGAGTCCGGAAACTATGTATGAGGGATGATTGTTTGAGGGGGTTGCGCCAGATTGCTTAATTTGAAAATTATTGTAAATGTCTGCGGCTTTGGATTGGTCCCAGAACGACCATATAGAGCAAACTATTATGGGGAGGTTGCAGTCTGCTTCTCGATCGTATAGCAGTTCTTGATCCCATTCTGGTGTTATGTCTTTTAGCTTTAATGCTGTGGTGTCTGCGTTTGATTCGTATGAAAAGTATCTTGGGAATCTATTGATAGCCTCCCGTATAGCTTCATTAAAGAAACTTGCGTGTGCGGCATTCGTTAAGGAGTCATTTGCGTCGCGGATAACTTTATTTTTATCGATTTTTCCGCCGTGGATTCCGCCAAATGGCCCTGTTAGTTGCCAGCTATCTTTTCCTGTTTTCTGTAGGTCGGAGATTTTGTAGTGTTCTATCGGTACTACAAATCTACGGAAGAGATTGGCATAGCTTTCGGGAAAATAGCGGGCGGTAAAAACCCAGCCGAGCGCATTGTCTAAGCTGAGAAGAATAGATTCTATGTCGGTGTTTTTGTATATTTCATAGTCGAAGCTGAGTTTTGGATTTTGTTTGTACCCCTCGAATTGCGATATTAGCCCTGAAGATGGTGCTGTAGAGTAAAAGCCAATGAAGAGGTCGCAACTGTTTGCGGAGATCGCCTCAAGCGCATTGCACTCTATTTCCGGAGAGATGGCGGTGTCGGTGTGGGCTAGGTGCTTGCAGCTTACAAGTGCAATCTTGTTATTAAGTTTTATTTTGAGATCTAAAAGGTTGTCCGGGCCTCGTCGCATTCTGGTTATTAATTCTGCCCTCATTATTTGACAGAAGAATTCCTCTGCGAATTTTTCAAAAGCATCCAGGTCTTTGCTTTCCAAACCCTTCTTAGGGTTTTTCGTTGGCCTTTCAATCTCGCGAAAATTTAAAATGGCCAAAACACGCTCCTTGGACTGGTGCTGATTGATAAGTGGTTGTGAGGCGGGTTGGGCTGTATCGAGTTTTGTAAGAGTAAAACCCTATGCATGATTTATTGCTTGGGGTGTTTGTCGAGTGACTAGTTCGCCGTGGTTTTTTTCTGAATTTGGCATGCGAATCCCCCAGGGGTAAGGGTTCTCCTTTTGAGCTTGCTGATATTGGTAGACTATTAATTCAGGCATGTTGCGAGCTGCATAACATGAGCCAAGTCTGATGGAGAGAATACTTGGTGCGGCTAGGATGAGATGTATTCTATTTGTGCCTTTGGATTTTAGGGCGGCTACAGTGTTCATGAAATCTTGCATGAGCTTCTGGATAGATGTCTCGCTGATCACCAAACCAGGAGCTGGATTTTCTATCTTGAGTTCAACAATATTAACTCCAGGAAAGGCGGCTGTGAGCTCTAGGCGATCGATGGGGTATGAGACCGAAAAAGCTAAGACCACGTCTTGGTATACTAGCTCATAGTTTACAGGCAAAGAGTCGGTCAGATCGGTGCCCTCATCCGGTGATACCCACGCCGATGTCTTTCTATTCCAGTCAAGCCAATGAACTTTGCTTTCTGCTGCTAGTAGGTTTCCTGTGAGAAACAAGAGAGGAACAGGTGCTAGCCCTCCAGCATAGACGCTCAGATCTTCGCGGTCTCTGCCATCTTTGAGTTGCTTGAGACGAATGGGGATTAGATTGACGGCACTTACAGCTTCTTGCTGTTGTGCTGTTGTTCCTTGAACTAGCTGGCGTACATCAATGAATATGGATTCTCTTCGGCCGAGAGCTAGGGAGGGGATCGCACTTTGAAGTGGACTATCCGCGGTTTGACTCAGTCCGCGCAGTTCTAAGGCGATCACTAGCTTTCTGCGCTGCTCCTGAAATGTAGTCCAGGCGAAGTATAAGCCGACTGCAATGAGCAGTGCGCCGACACCTAAACATGCGGCATTGACCCACCACTCTGCTTCGGTTGTATTTATCTCTCCTGCGAAATAGCTGCCATCAGCGGACTCTTTACGGAAAACTAATTTTGCGGCGAGCCATGGCCCGCTCAGCATCAAGGTGACTCCGGAGCTGAGAAGTAGACCTGCTGGAGTCTTTCGAAAATATAAGGTGGCTAGATCAAGTATGCGATCCGTCAAACGAGCAGATTTCATGGTTTAAAATGCCCTAGAAGAGTGAGTGGTCGACCTGCGTGCGCATACCAGCAGCCGATAGTTTGTATGCCTACAATTAGATAAAGGAGGCCATTGCAGTCAAATTTGCCATTTCTTAATACGCGCTCACAATCACTGATGTCGGTATTGGAAGGTGTTGGGTTAGCTTCAGGATGAGTATGCCAAAGGCCTAGCTGTGTGCCTTTGCCATTTGTTTGCGTGTTCCAGAGTTCGGCTTCTCGTTGATGCCTCTCGCTTCTGAAAAAGCTTGTTCTGGAGCGTTGGTCTCCCGGCCCAGGGACTGTAAGCTCCTCGGCCAATAAACCATTCGTATCGCTATCGACGAACCCCAAAATCAAGCCGCCTGCCTCTTTCGAGTAGAAGCGCTTTTGCGACCAGCTGAAAAGCTTCCTTATCAGATCCGGCGACAGAGATCCGCAGGCGCCTTCTTTTGCCTCCCAAACGACATGCCCACTAGTCAAACGCTGCAGCATGGACACCTCGGCTGGGCGAATTCGGATGGCGTGATGTCCGAGGCGATGCGTCGGGTGCGCAGGGCTTCGTATGTAGCAGAGGGCTGTATCCCTTCCTCTTTGGCGAGAGCCGCTTCCCCCGCCCAGCGTGAGTAGAGGGGAACATTGGTTAGTACACGCTCGGCAGCCAAGATCGCTGTCCGAGTTGCGTCTAGTGCTGAATAGGGTGTGAAAGCGCCGCAGCCCGTCAATTGGCGAGTTACTTTTTGGTCAGGCGCCATGAGAGCGGTGCGCATACTAGGGAGGGAGTGCTGCGTGTCCGGATCTATGTACAGGCAGTCCAGGCATCCTGGAGTGCCTGGGCGCATAGCGATTGCGTGCCCGCCCAAGCCAGCTGCTTCAACACTTGTAGATACGATCAATGATGGCCACTTCTCTCTGAATGCTCTTCGAGCGATGGAGCGTTCGAGAGTCGAGTTACCGGTTGCAAGCACGATAGCGTCAGCTCCTGCTAGCTCTCCTTTAGCCAGCACTGTTTGAACGCTAGTCGCTCTAGCTTCGATCTGAACACCAGGCATCCGTTCTTTCAGAAGGGTTGCCAGCTCATCAACTTTGGGCTTGGAGATCGACTGTTTACCAAGTACATGCCTGCCCAGGTTGTCGGGGCTGAATTTGTCATCGTCCACGAGAGTGATTTTGTTAACCCCCGCTAGGGCAAGATGTTCGGCCACGCGTGACCCTATAGAGCCACAGCCGGCAATAATGACGTGGCGCATGACTGGTTCTCCGCCTGTGCGTTGGATCAAATACTCATGATCCTGCCGCTGTAGGAGATACGTGGATCGCATCTTTGCTGGGCGCAGCCCCCAATAGAGCAGCAGTAATGAGTGCCCAAAGCTGCTAGGCACACGCAGAACTAGGCCCCGATTTTTTGGCGCGATGGCAATAGCGCTCTGAGAGGGTGACAGTCTGCTGAGGAATGCGTCCCACCAGTCATTTCCCCACTCACTCAAAAGCCCATAGACCTGATGGATGGTGACATCAAGGAGTCCTAAACGCTCTTGATGGCAGGTGGATAGCTTTGTTGTTCCTTGATTAACTCGGCACACCTTTGGCGTGATGGGGCCGCTTCTGCCTCTTCTCATGAAGGCGACTTCGGCATAAAGGGCCTTGGTGGTATCGAGCCTCTCGTCGAGGATTGCTGACGATGAGCCGTCATTGCGCAAATAGCCTTCCAGTTCATCAGCAAAGGCAAGCTGGCGCTCAGCCTCCGCCATGGCGGAGCTGTGGGCGAGCAATCTGGTTGCCTCTTGAAGTAACCATTCGATTACTCCAGGCACATCCTCTGGGTCGTACTCCAACCCCTCACGATCACTTACGCATACATCGCCTGTGCAGCTGACGTGAGGCCACCCCCAAATTGGTGTTGGCCTGCGCCAATAGACGACAGGAAGTTCATCAACGTTCCAGCCGACTGTGACTAGTCGCAAGGGCCATATCTGTCCCTCTCTATCAAGGGTGATGTCCCACGTAGGCACTTGAAGCTTTTGATCGAACGCAACGATTTCTGCGCCAAGCTCTCGTAGCGCTAGCTCAACCTTGGCGATAAAAGCTTTTTGGGCCTCGGTCAAGCGGAGCGACCAGAAGTGCTCACCCCCGCGGAGGTTTGCTTGGTAGTGTCGGACTTCTCTGGAACAGGGAAGTCTTTGCCAAATTTTTTACTCAGTATTTTGCAAGCTTCATGGGTATCGGCCTGTGCATCCGCTTCGTTTAAGGCATCGCGCAGCTCTTCAAGTCGGCTCTTGAGGTCGGCCATTTGGACGTCTGTCATCCGCTCGAAGAGATCGCTGTAAGGTGCAACTGGAAGATGGACCTGTAGGCGCGAGCCCATCCACCTGGCCAGCATTGCATCTACTAGATCCCGCAGTGCAATCAGGTCTATGGGTTTGCCATCGATGCTGTCATAGCGAGGTGCGAACCAGTTGTAGGCCGCCACCGTCAGACCGATGCTCGGGGTGTTTTTGTGGCCGATTTTCTCATCTCGCCACCGCTTGAGCGCTCGGACACATCGGCGGAACTGGTCGCGGTCGCTACCAGAGAACTGGCTGGTGATCTTCTCTGTAAGCTCCCGTGCTTCGGACGGTTTCCACTCCCTGTCAGCTAGTGGAGTGCTTTCTCTGCACCAGGCGATTTGAGTTTGTCCGGCGGCGTTCGAGCAATAAACGGCAAGGTCGATGTGATGGAGGGGAGCTTCGTCTCTGTAATAGGTGACGGTCACACAGGGGCGGCGAATGTTAACAGTGCGGTTGTGCCGCACTAATGCTTCGCGAACGTACTTTTTCAAAACCAGAGGATCGGGGTAGTCGCTAGGCGAGCATTCAAAGAGGACGCCTATGTCCATATCTGGATTGCCATCCAGCGGATGGATGCCTGTGTCCAGCGCATAGCTACCCTGAGTGAATGTTGTGTAGGGAGGCGCATCCGCACTGATGTTTTTCTTCAGGTCGGCAAGCAGGGTATCCCTTCTATCACGGAGGTCCTGGCTGCTGTCGTAGCCGAAAAGAATCGTCCGATGAAAGCTTTCAAACTGGGTTTGCGCGCGAGCCATTTGCTGTCCTCCTAGATCGTTCACTCGCACATGGGGGTATGGCGCTATGATTTCAAGGTGACACCATGCGTTCTTCTCTAGCCACCCCGGCTCAGGTCAATTTTTTTGCAAGATCCTCCGGTCTTGGATGGTAATACCGCATCAGCATCCGAGTGTCTTGGTGGCCGGTGATTTTGGTCAGCTCATGTAGCGGGAAGATTTCTGCTAGGCGTGACGTGGCTTCGTGGCGTAGGTCGTGAAAGCGCAGATCGATCAGGAAGGGATCGCTATCGATCAACTGATCGATTTTGTCCTGCGGTAGGCCCTCGCGCTGAGGTTTTAGGGTAAGCCCCTTCACATAGGCTTGGCGTCCATGAACTGCGGCATCGTTGAATGCCTTGGTGATGGTGTCCGGTCGGCTCCTGAATACCAGGCCATCCTCGCGCTTGGGCTGACACTTCACTATCTCAACGGCGCGGCTAGAGAGGGGGACGCCACGGGCAGAACCATTCTTGGTTAGCGGCAGTATGGCGGTGCGTTTCTCTAGGTCGACATTTGCTCGCAGCAAGCTGGTGATCTCGCTGCGGCGCATACCTGTCTCGACTGCGAATTGGATGATCTGCGGGAGCTCGGCCGAGCGAGCGTAGCGACAGATCATTTCCAGCTCGTCCAAGTGCTCACAGACCAACTCATTGTCTCGGAGCATCCACACATCTGCGCTCAAGATGCGCCTATCTCTGGCGTCATCAACACTTGGCTGGCGAATCAGCTCTACGGGGTTGCTCAGCGACTCCATGCGCCACTCTTTGCGAGCGATGGTGAAGACATGAGAAATCAAAGCAAGCTCGCGGCGCACGGTGGCTGCTGCCAGCCCCTCTGCGAGGCGTTGATCGCGGTAGCTGGCCATGTCGGCACCACGGATGCTGGCCAGCGGTCTTAGGGCTAATGGGTGGCGCTGCAGGGCCTGGATGCGGGATAGCTCAGAATCGCTACTGCGCTTCTTGCTAGTAACCTGCTCGGCGTACATATCCAGGGCTTTGGCGAAGGAGGTCGATTCCGCTTCGTTGCGGCTGACGAACACGCCGGCGTCCATCTCGCGCTCAATCATCGTTGCCCAGGCTTTCGCTTCGGCCTGGGTGTTGAAAGTGCGGTGTTGGCGCTGATTGAAAACTGACCCACCCTGCCGATTGAAAATTGACCCAGGACGGATTGCTGATTTCTGTCCCAGCAATTGTGGATAAGCTTAGCAGCAGTGGGCCGATTCAAGACGCATCAACCCCCACCGCATGTAGGCATGCAGCAGGGTATTTATGGTGCGGATCAAAATGGCTCATCGTCCTCGACATCATCTCCGTCCTTGCGCTTTCGTTCCCGTGACTTGATCTTTGTCTGGGCGGCCAAGGTGCTGTGTTGTAGGCGGTAGGACTCGTTGCCCGTTTCGACGATGTGGCAGTGATGTGTCAGCCGATCCAACAACGCGGTGGTCATCTTGGCGTCGCCAAACACACTCGACCATTCCGAGAAGCTGAGGTTGGTGGTGATGACCACGCTGGTGTGTTCGTACAGTTTGGACAGCAGGTGAAATAACAGGGCACCGCCGCTTTGGCTAAAGGGCAAATATCCCAGCTCATCCAGTATCACCAGGTCTGTGCGAAGCAGTCCCTGGGCGATTCGCCCTGCCTTGCCATCGTACTTCTCACGCTCCAGCAGATTCACCAGATCCACCGTGGAAAAGAAGCGCACGCGTTTGTTGTGGGCCGTGATTCCGGATACAGCCAAGGCACTGGCCAGGTGTGTTTTCCCGGTTCCAGGGCCGCCAATGAACACGACATTCTGCGCCGTTTCAGTGAACGCTAAGCTGGATAGATCGCTGACCAGCCGGGCATCAGCGCTGGAAGCGCTGAAGTCAAAGCCAGCTAAGTCACGGTGCATGGGGAGTTTTGCCATGTTCATCTGATGATTCACCGAGCGCACCGCGCGATCCGCATGTTCCTGCTGAAGCAGATGTTCCAGCAGCCATTTCGATGAAGCCGTCGACGCTGTTCCTTGAGAGACCAGTTCTTCCCAAGCACTGGCCATGCCGTGCAGGCGAAGTTCTTTGAGTTCAGTCATTAGGTCACGCATTGCGATTCTCCTCATCGGTCGCACGGAGCCGGTCGTAGCGTGCTGTATTGGCAACAGGCGCGACCTTGAGTTGCAGGCTGGTTTCTACACTGGGAGGTAGTGCGGTGGAGGTCAGGCGGGCAAGGACATTGAGGATGTGATCGGCGCTCAGACTTCCCGATTCAAGTACCAGCTCCACCGCCACCAGCACAGGTTCGAGCCCCGCAATTGGCACAGCAGCCAGTACCTGCATCATGATTCGATCACCGTTGGTGTGACGCCTCAGTCCTCGTTTGAGAAGCCGTAACGGTTTTGGCAGATCAGCAAATGGCGCACCGTTGCGCAATGCACCAGGCTTGCGTTCGATGAGTGGGATGTAGTGCTGCCAGTCAAAACTGACCTGATCTCGATCAAAGAGGCGCTCGTGACTGGCGATCACCGTTTCGTCAGCAATGACCACGATCCGCGAAGGGTACAAACGGCTACTGACCCACTGGCCGACGCGCTCACATGGCACTGAATAGCGATTTCGCGCCACGCTGATCAGGCAGGTGCTGGAGACCCGCACGGTACGCTCGACGTAGCCATCAAATGCCGTCGGCATTGGCATCATTTCGACCTGCTCCAGCTCTAAGACCTCGGCCACCGTCAGCCCGTTGTACTGCGGATGCACCAGTTCGCTCCAGAGCGACCGACAACGTTGGCCGAGCCAGACATTCAGTTCCTCGAAGGTGTGAAACATACAGTTTTGAGCATCGAGCCAGATTCGCCTCCGGCTGTCCTGAACGTTCTTTTCGACGATGCCTTTTTCCCAGCCAGAGGCCACGTTGCAGAAGTCCGGATCGAACAGATAGTGCGCGCACATCACGGAAAACCGGGCGTTGACCGTGCGCCCTTTGCCTTTGTTGACCTTGTCGACAGCCGTTTTCATGTTGTCGTAGATGCCGCGACGCGGCACACCACCCAACGCTCCAAACGAACGGGTGTGGGCATCAAACAGCATCTCGTGGCCTTGGCTGGGGTACGCAACTAACCAGAATGCGCGGCTGGCACACAGCTTCATGTGGGAGACCTGGATACGTCGAAAAAGACCACCGATCAGCAGACCTTCTTCGCTCCAGTCAAATTGAAAGGCCTCACCGAGCGCAAACGTCAGCGGTACAAAAGCGCGTAAAGACTTGCCTTGCTCGCCTCGCCAAGAGCGCACAAACGCCGTGAGCTGGCTGTAACCGCCGTCATAACCCTCGGCTTTGATCTGCTCAAAAAGTGCTTTGGCGCTCCTGCGGTTGTGTTTTGGCCGGAACGAATCGGCCTTGAGCGCCTGCTCCAGGGTCTCGTGAAAAGGGCTGAGCTTATTGAAGGTTGCGCACCGTTGGTACGCTGGCTGAATGGCTTCGGGCGCTCTGACCCATTTTCGGATGGTGTTTCTCGACAGCCCGGTACGCTTGGCTATCTGATGCAGCGAGAGCTTGTCGCGGAAGTACATCCGCCGGATTTTTCCCAACATTTCCATGCTGATCACCCTGTGTTCTCCTGCTCGAAAAGTGAGCAGAAGCAGTTGAACACCTGGGTCAGTTTTCAGTCGGCAGAAGAGCCTCTACTGGGTCAGTTTTCGGTCAGCGGCAACAGAAAGTGCGGGTCTGTTGGGGCCACCCTTTACGCCTGATTTGGGCGTGCCACTGGTATGGGCCTTTCTTCCTGATCGTCGCCATCGTCAATCGCACTGTGCCAAAAATGTGCCATTAATCCTACAGGAATACCCATGGAAGCCGCAAAACCCGCGCTAATACGAGAAACCTTCCCCGTCGGCCCGTTGCAGTGCAACTGCACCATCATCGGCGACCCCATCAGTAAAAAAGCCATCGTGGTCGACCCCGGCGGCAATCACGAGCTGATTCTGGCGCGGCTCGAGGCGCTGGGCCTCAAGGTGGTGAGCATCATTCACACCCACGCCCACCTGGATCACTTCCTGGCGTCCGGCCAGTTGAAGGAGAAGACCGGCGCGACCCTGCATTTGCACAAGGCCGACCAGTTCCTCTGGGATAACCTGGAGATGCAGTGCCAGACGTTTGGCGTGCCGTATACGCCGGTGCCGTCGCCGGACCGTTGGCTGGCCGACGATGAAGAGCTGGCTTGCGGTTGCGGTGTCGCATTGCATACGCCGGGGCACACGCCGGGGTCGATGAGTTTCTGGTTTGCCGATGCCAAGCTGCTGATCGCTGGAGATACGTTGTTTCGCCGGGGCGTAGGCCGCACGGATTTGTGGGGCGGGGACCAAGCGGCGATTGTGCGCTCGATCAAGCAGCGCCTGTATACGCTGGATGAGGCGGCGACGGTGGTGACCGGTCACGGGCCGGAGACGCGACTCGGTGACGAGATGCGCGAGAACCCCTTTGTGCGCGCATGATTGCAACGTAGGCGGTCAAGCCCTGTAGCAAAAAACTCAGCGTGTGTTCAGCGTGCGTCTGCTACGGTTTGTGCCGCGACGATAGTCCTGCGTTTTTTGTTACAGGTTAAGATACGTCCACGGAATTTTTACCGTTTGTCGCGTTCAAAACCCGGCAAAGATCCATTGTCCATATCCTCTGCACCCAGAGTGCAAAAGTAGGAGCTTCTCCATGTTCACTCCGCGTCGTCTGCTCGTTGTCGCTACTGCCGTAGCCATGTTATCTGGCTGTGCTTCACCCAATCCGTATGACGGTAGCAGCCAGGGACAGGCGAGTAATGAATCCGGTGGCATGAGCAAGACCGTCAAGTACGGCGGCCTCGGCGCTCTGGCCGGTGCGTTGGCCGGTGCAGCCATCGACCATAACAACCGTGGCAAGGGCGCACTGATCGGTGCCGTCGTCGCGGGTGCAGGTGCTGCGGGTTATGGCTACTACGCCGACCAGCAGGAAAAGAAACTGCGCGAAAGCATGGCCAATACCGGGGTTGAAGTTCAGCGCCAGGGCGATCAGATCAAACTGATCATGCCGGGCAACATCACCTTCGCCACCAACTCGGACGCGATCGCCAGCAGCTTCTATACGCCGCTGAACAACCTGGCCAACTCGCTCAAGCAGTTCAGCCAGAACACCATCCAGATCGTGGGTTACACCGATAGCACCGGCAGCCGTCAGTTGAACATGGACCTGTCCCAGCGTCGTGCGCAGAGCGTGGCCAACTATCTGACCTCCCAAGGCGTCAGCGCTGCCAACCTGAGCGCTCGTGGTGCCGGTCCGGATAATCCGATCGCCAGCAATGCCGACGTCAACGGTCGCGCGCAGAACCGTCGTGTAGAAGTGAACCTGGGCCCAATCCCAGGCCAGCAGTATGGCCAGCCGGGCGCCCAGCAACAGGCGCCGCAGCAGAACAACCAGTTCCAGGGCAACCCGTACTCGCAATACCAGTAATCTGCAGCCAATAAAAAGGGCGCCGTGCAATCAATGCACGGCGCCCTTTTTTTGTGGCCGTCGGTTACATCAATCGATGTACTCGAACACCTTCACGATCTTCTGTACGCCGGACACGCCCTGTACCAAGTTCGCCGCACGGGTCGCTTCCGCCTGGGTCAGCAGGCCCATCAGGTAAACGATGCCGTTGTCGGTGACGACTTTGATGCGCGAACCGGGAATGGCGTTGTCGGTCAGCATCTGCGCCTTGATCTTGGTGGTCAGTAGCGCATCGTTGCTGATGGCCAGCAGGGTGATCGGGTCCATTACCTGCAATTCGTTGTGGACCTTCTTGACCCGCTGCACGGCCGAGGCGGCTTGTTCGGCCTGGGCCTTGAGTTCGGCACGTGGCGTTTGGCCGGCGAGCAGTACCACGCCGTTGAAGCTGGTCACGACGATGCGCGACGCGCCATTGCCCAGGTCCGTAGCGGCCTTGGCGACGTTGACCTCGACCTTGGTTTCGATCAACGAGTCGTCAATCTTGCTGCCGAAGGTGCGGGTGCCCTTGTCGTCCTGGATGGGGGTGTCACGTGTCGCGGTGATTGCCGTGCTGCAGCCGCTGATGCCGAGGCACAGCGCAATCGCCAATAGGCTGAGGCGTTTAACGGTCATTCTTCACTCCCGAACAGTTGGCTGTCGATCAGATCGCACAGGCAGTGGATCGTCAGCAGGTGGACTTCCTGAATACGTGCGGTGACATTGGCCGGGACGCGAATCTCCACGTCCTCGGGCAGTAACAGCGAGGCCATGCCGCCGCCGTCGCGACCAGTCAATGCTACGACAATCATTTCGCGATCATGTGCGGCCTGGATCGCCTGAATAATATTCGCCGAGTTGCCGCTGGTGGAAATCGCCAGCAGCACGTCACCCGGTTGCCCCAGGGCGCGGATCTGTTTGGAGAAGATTTCGTTGTAGCTGTAGTCGTTGGCGATCGAGGTGATCGTCGACGAATCGGTGGTCAAGGCAATGGCCGGCAAGCTCGGACGCTCGCGCTCGAAGCGGTTGAGCAACTCGGACGAGAAATGCTGGGCATCGCCGGCCGAGCCGCCGTTGCCGCACGAAAGCATTTTGCCCTCGTTGAGCAAGGCATTGACCATGACCTGACTGGCTTGCTCGATGTGCGGTGCAAGTACGTCCATCGCCTGTTGCTTGGTGTCGATGCTGGCCTGGAAAAGCTGGCGAATTCGGGATTGCATGTCCATCTGTGTGACCTTAAGTAGCGCGGCTATTTGGCACAGGAATGTGCAGCCCGCAAAGCAAAGAGCAAAAGTGTGTGGTGAAGATGTCCGGCGAATCAGCTGTCGAAGGCATCTTTGAGCCAGTTCAAATCAGCTTTGCCAGACGGTGTGCTTTCAATGGCAACCACATCGAAACGGCAGGGGGAGTCAGCCCAGCGATGCTCCTTGAGCAGGAAAAACTGCGCGGCGAGTATCAGCTTCTGACGCTTGCGCCCGTCGATACTGGCGAGCGCGCCACCCCATTGTGCGTGTTTTCTGTAGCGGACTTCGACGAATACTACTGTATCGCCGTCAAGCATGACCAGATCAAGCTCGCCGCGTTTACACAACCAGTTCTGCGCCAGAAGGCGCAGACCCTGTTGTCGAAGGTACTCAAGCGCTTGAAGTTCGGCATCCTTGCCGCTTTGTGCGCTGGACCGTTCGGGCATCAGCGTGGGGTATCGGGCAGACGTTGGACTTCGCCGCCGACGAACTTCGCCCACGGCATCTGGCGGTCAACGCGCTGGTGGGCGCTGATGCCCAGGTTGCCCGAGAGGCCGTCAATGCGCGTATCCGGCAATGCCTTGAGTTGGCCCACGCGTGGCGCCAGGCGGTAGGCATCGACGCCCATCGCGTACAGGCGGCCAAGGCTGCCATTGGCTTGCGGCCATTGTGCAGCGACCTGGTTGCGCAGCGGGTCGGTGGTGTTGAGCAGCCAAGGGGTTTCGCAGAACATCACGTTGGTCATGTCCAGGTACTGGTTCTTGTCGCCGCTGGCGCTGAACACGTGAGACGTCGCATACACCGGCACGTCGCCGGCGTACTGGAAGTTCAGGGTCGGCTTGATCTGCTGGGCCAGTTGCGGGGTGACGGCCAGGAAGATGAACTCGATGTCCTGGCGACGCGAAGGTTGTGCGGCGACGTCGGTGCCGACGGCGCTTTGCAGGCTCTTGGCACGGCCTTCGCTTTTACGCAGTTGGAACAGATCGGCAATCTGCTGGGCGAGGGCGACCGGCTGGTCGACGTACTCGACGCCGACAACGGTGCCGCCGTTGGCTTCCCAGTCCTGGCGGAAGGCCTTGTAGACACGCTCACCCCATTCGCCACGGGGCACCATCGCAGCGGCGCGGTGCAGGCCGTCGGCACGGGCGCGGCGCGAGACTTCGCGAGCTTCGTCTTCAGCCGCCAGGCCGAACTGGAACAACTGCGCCGGGTTTTGATCGGTCTCGCTGTAGTTCAACGCCAGGGTGGTAATCGGCAATTGCGGGCGCGCGCTGAGCTGTTTGACCAGCGGCTTTTCCAGCGGCCCGACGACCAATTGCACGCCGGCAGCCTTGGCCTTGGCGTAGAAGTCGTCGAGGGAGGTCAGGCGCGAGCTGTCATAGAACTCGATGACCGGCGGCTTCTGCCCGGCTTGTTCAGCCTGGTAATGCGCGGCCATGAAGCCTTCGCGCAGGGCCTTGGCCACGTTGGCCAGTGGACCCTCCTGCGGCAGCAGCAGGGCGATCTTGTTCAGCGGTTGGCTCGCCAGTTCCTTGAGTTTGGTCAGCGGCGTCGGCAGTTGCACGGCGGCCGGATGGCCCGGGTTCTGCGCACGCCAGGTGTCAATGGCGGCTTGCTGTTGCTCCAGCGTGCCGGCGCCCTTGACCGCCTGGGCCAGGGTGATCCAGCCGTCGAGCGTCGGGTTGCCGCTGGCTTGCAGCTGTTCGGCCGGCAGCGCGGCAATCAGCGCCCAGATGGCTTCATGGTTGCTCTTGGCGGCGTCGCCGGTCAGCAGTGGCGCCATGGTCACACGCTCGCGAGCGGCGGCCAGGGTCTGGCCGTCGGCTTCATAGGCGCGTGCATGTACGGTGCCGGTGCGGACCTGCTGTTCGGCCGGCAGCTCCTTCAGGTTCTGCAGGCTGGGGTGGTTCAACGCCGCCAGCGCGGCCTTGGGCTGGTTACGCGTCATGGCCAGTTCGGCGGCCAGGGTGTTGGCGAACACCTGCGCGGCGGGCTTGAGAGCATCCATCGGCACCTGCGCAAGAATCTGCGACGAGCGGCCAGCGTTGTTCTGGTGGTAGGCCATGTCGGCCGCGCTCAGGCGCAGTAACGCAGCTTTTTCGGGCGTGTTGGCGGTAGTCGCCTGTTCGAGCAGTTGCTCGATACTGGCATCCGGGGTCCGTGGCAGGTCGCCAAGGCGGGACGAGGGCGAGCTGGCACAGGCGCCCAGCAAGGCAGCGAGGCAGAGGGCGGAGAGCAGCCGCAGGCAAGGGATCATGTAAGTGTTCCTGATACCGATCAAATTAGCGTGGAATTGTACCCAAGCACTGGCCCAGGCGCGATGTTACTGGCGTGAAACCGTCAATTTAGGTGGTGTAAATGTTGCGTTTGGGTGGCTAGGGCCGACCGACGGCTGAAACGGCATCCATCTCGATGGCATATTTCCGCGGCGTCGACGCGCTACAATGTGGCTTTTGCCAACCATCGAGGTGTGCGTTTTGACTGCTCCAGGTCCTTTGAATTCCACTGCAGGCTCGCTTTTTGTCGTGGCGACGCCCATTGGCAACCTGGACGACATCAGCGCCCGGGCGCTTAAAGTGTTGCGCGACGTTAAATTGATCGCTGCGGAAGACACTCGGCACTCCCAGCGCTTGATGCAGCATTTCGGCATCAGCACGCCATTGGCGGCCTGCCACGAACATAACGAGCGCGAAGAAGGCAGCCGTTTTATCACGCGCCTGCTGGCCGGTGACGATGTGGCGCTGATTTCCGATGCCGGTACCCCGCTGATTTCCGATCCCGGTTACCACCTGGTCCGTCAGGCGCGTGCCGCGGGTATCAATGTAGTGCCGGTTCCGGGCGCATGCGCGTTGATTGCGGCGTTATCCGCCGCGGGGTTGCCATCGGATCGTTTCATCTTCGAGGGTTTCCTGCCGGCCAAGGCGGTGGGGCGTCGCGCACGTCTTCAGGCGCTTAAGGAAGAACCGCGCACGCTGATCTTCTATGAAGCCCCGCACCGTATCCTCGAATGCCTGCAGGACATGGAGCTGGTGTTCGGTGGCGAGCGCCTGGCGCTGCTGGCCCGCGAGCTGACCAAGACCTTCGAGACGCTCAAGGGGCTGCCGCTGGAAGAACTGCGCGCGTTTGTCGAAGGTGACAGCAATCAGCAGCGTGGCGAGTGCGTGGTGCTGGTGGCGGGTTGGACGGCGCCGGAAAATGAAGACGCCGTCGGTGGCGAAGCCATGCGCGTCTTGGATCTGCTGCTCAAGGAAATGCCCCTTAAGCGAGCGGCAGCGCTGGCGGCGGAAATCACCGGGGTGCGCAAAAATGTGTTGTATCAGGCCGCGCTGGATAAACAGAAAGCCGAATAGTTCCGGGGTTAAACCGGTATTCCGTCTGAACGTGATGGCATTGCTGTACTTTTAATACTTGTCCTAACTCCGTCGTGCCGTTAACCTGCGCGGCGGAGAGTCGATTGGACAGTCGCTGCCCTCTATGAAAATTAGGGGGGGGAGGAAAGTCCGGGCTCCATAGGGCGAAGTGCCAGGTAATGCCTGGGAGGCGTGAGCCTACGGAAAGTGCCACAGAAAATAACCGCCTAAGCACTTCGGTGCCGGTAAGGGTGAAAAGGTGCGGTAAGAGCGCACCGCACGTCTGGCAACAGTTCGTGGCTAGGTAAACCCCACTTGGAGCAAGACCAAATAGGGTCCCAAGGCGTGGCCCGCGCTGGGACCGGGTAGGTTGCTAAAGATGTCCAGTGATGGCCATCGTAGACGAATGACTGTTCAAGACAGAACCCGGCTTATAGATCGACTCTCCACCTTTTTTCCTTCTGTCCGAATCTCGTGCAGAAACCCGGTAGTAACGCAAGAATCCCTCCCTGCCAAATCATTGGCAGATGCATCTTGGTAATACCAAAAAAATCTTACTCTTAATAAATTACTTTAACTTTGAAGCATAGCTCTTTGAGCTATTTGTGCTTATTGAGCCAAAAATACCGCTGAACTCTGATTTCTCCTCCTCTTGCGCTCCTAAATCTCCGTTCTGTAAGGCTTTTCCTTGAATCCGCGCCTTGACGGTGTGGTGGGCGCATTCCTATAGTGTGCGCAAGTGGCGGAAAGTGGCACAAAGTGGGTTTTTTTAACGTAAAGCGCTAAAATTTGGAGAAACGCATCTGTGTTTCGCGGAGCTAACGCTATCAGTCTCGATGCAAAAGGCCGTCTCGCTATGCCGAGCCGGTATCGTGACGAGCTGATTTCGCGAAGTTCCGGGCAGTTAATCATCACGATCGATGCCGTTGACCCTTGTTTATGCGTTTACCCCCTCGATGAGTGGGAGTTGATTGAAACCAAACTGCGTGCCTTGCCTTCATTGCGTGAAGAAAACCGCCGTCTGCAGCGTTTGCTGATCGGTAATGCCGTCGACCTCGAACTCGATGGCAGTGGTCGTTTCCTGGTGCCCCCGCGTCTGCGCGAGTACGCCAAGCTCGACAAGCGCGCAATGCTTGTGGGCCAACTGAACAAGTTCCAATTGTGGGACGAAGATGCCTGGGATGCTGTTTCTGCAGCTGACCTGGCTGCTATTCAACAACCGGGCGCCATGCCTGATGAACTGCGTGATTTGATCTTGTGACTATTGATAGCGGCTTTAACCACATCACCGTACTGCTTGACGAAGCCGTTGAGGCTCTCGCCGTACGCGCGGATGGCTGCTATCTGGATGGCACCTTCGGCAGGGGCGGGCACAGCCGGTTGATACTCAGCCAGCTCGGGCCCGACGGTAAACTCCTCGGGTTCGACAAAGACCCCCAGGCGATTGCCACCGGGCAAGCGCTAGCGGCCGAAGACGGCCGCTTTGTCGTTGTACAACGCAGCTTTGCCGAGCTGGGTGCCGAAGTCGCCGAGCGCGGCATGGCAGGCAAGGTGGCCGGGGTTTTGCTCGACCTGGGCGTGTCCTCGCCGCAGCTCGATGACCCGGAGCGCGGTTTCAGTTTCATGAACGACGGCCCGCTGGATATGCGTATGGACCCCACCCGTGGTGTCAGTGCCGCCCAGTTCATCGCTACCGCGCCGGTGGAAGAAATCGCCCGTGTGTTCAAGGAATACGGTGAAGAACGCTTCGCCGGTCGCATGGCGCGCGCCGTGGTCGAGCGCCGCGAAATCCAGCCGTTCGAGCGCACCGCCGACCTGGCGGAAGTGCTGAAAGTCGCCAACCCTGCCTGGGAAAAAGGCAAGAACCCGGCGACCCGTGCGTTCCAGGGCCTGCGCATTCACGTCAACAATGAGTTGGGCGATCTGGAAGCCGGCCTCGAAGCCGCGCTGGAAGCCTTGGAAGTGGGCGGGCGCCTGGTGGTGATCAGCTTCCACTCCCTGGAAGACCGCATCGTCAAACTGTTCATGCGTCGCCTGGTCAAGGGTGAATCCGACAACCTGCCACGCAACCTGCCGGTGCGTTTCGAAGCCTTCGTGCCGAAAATCAAAATCCATGGCAAGGCGCAGTTCGCTTCCGAAGCTGAACTCAAGGCCAACCCACGCTCCCGTAGCGCCGTCATGCGCGTCGCGGAGAAGTTGCGGTGAGCAGGCTCTTCGCCAAGCCCCTCCCGGGCGGCAGCTTCTTTATGTTGCTGCTGTTTATCGGCGTGCTGGTGTCCGCGATTGCGGTGTCCTACAGCGCCCATTACAACCGCCAACTGCTCAATACCCTGTACGGCGAATTGAGTGTGCGTGATAAAGCGCAGGCGGAGTGGGGCCGGTTGATCCTCGAGCAAAGCACCTGGACCGCCCATAGCCGCATCGAAATACTGGCCACCGAACAGTTGAAGATGCACATCCCTGGCGCGGCCGAAGTTCGAATGGTGGCGCCATGATGAAACTCGAAGGCGCACTTTACCCGTGGCGCTTCCGCCTGATGCTCGGCTTGCTGGCCTTGATGGTCGGCGCCATCACCTGGCGGATCATCGACCTGCAGGTGGTCGACCGCGACTTCCTGATCGGCCAGGGCGATGCCCGTAGCCTGCGACATATTCCGATTCCTGCACACCGCGGCCTGATCACCGACCGTAACGGCGAGCCCCTGGCCGTCAGTACGCCGGTGACCACGCTGTGGGCCAACGCCAAGGAATTGCAGGTAGCCAAGGACAAGTGGCCACAACTGGCTGCCGCGTTGGGTCAGGACCCGAAAGCCCTGGCCGAGCGCCTGGAAGCCCAGGCCAATAAAGAATTCATCTACCTGGTTCGCGGCCTCACCCCCGAACAGGGCCAGCAAGTGCTCGACCTCAAGGTCCCCGGTGTCTATGGCATCGAGGAATTCCGCCGTTTCTACCCGGCCGGTGAAACCACTGCGCACATGGTTGGCTTTACCGACATCGACGACCATGGTCGCGAAGGGGTTGAGCTGGCCTACGATGAATGGCTGGCCGGCGTGCCCGGCAAGCGACAGGTCATCAAGGATCGGCGCGGCAGACTGATCAAAGACGTCCAAGTCACCAAAAACGCCAAGGCCGGCAAGCCCTTGGCGTTGTCGATTGACCTGCGCCTGCAATACCTGGCCAACCGCGAGCTGCGTAACGCGATCATCGAGAACGGCGCGAAGGCCGGCAGCCTGGTGATCATGGACGTGAAGACCGGCGAGATCCTCGCCATGGTCAACCAGCCGACCTACAACCCGAACAACCGTCGCAACCTGCAACCGGCGATGATGCGCAACCGCGCGATGATCGACGTGTTCGAGCCGGGTTCGACCATGAAAGCCATCTCCATGAGTGCCGCCCTGGAAACCGGGCGCTGGAAGCCCAGCGACAAGGTCGAGGTCTACCCCGGCACCCTGCAGTTGGGCAAATACACCATTCGTGACGTGTCGCGTACCGAAGGCCCGGTGTTGGATCTGACAGGTATCCTGATCAACTCCAGTAACGTGGGCATGAGTAAGGTCGCCTTCGATATCGGCGGCGAAACCATCTATCACCTGGCGCAAAAGATCGGCCTTGGCCAACCCACCGGCCTGGACTTCCCGGGTGAGCGCGTGGGCAACCTGCCGAACTACCGCGACTGGAAAAAGCCGAGACCGCCACGCTGTCCTACGGCTATGGCCTGTCGGTGACCGCGATCCAGCTGGCCCACGCTTTCTCTGTATTGGCCAATAACGGTCGGATGGTTCCTTTGAGCCTGATCCACGTCGACGAAGCGCCGAAAGCGACCCAGGTGATCCCGGAAAGCGTCGCCAAGACCATGCAAGGCATGCTGCAACAAGTGATCGAAGCACCGCGCGGCGTATTCCGCGCCCAGGTGCCGGCGTATCACGTGGCCGGCAAGTCGGGTACTGCGCGTAAGACCTCGGTCGGCACCAAAGGCTATGCCGAGAACTCCTATCGCTCGCTGTTCGCCGGTTTCGGCCCGATGAGCGACCCGCGCTACGCCATCGTCGTCGTGATCGATGAACCGAGTAAAGCGGGCTACTTCGGTGGCCTGGTGTCGGCGCCGGTGTTCAGCAAAGTGATGTCCGGCACCCTGCGCCTGATGAACATCACGCCGGACAACCTGCCGCCGACCCAACAAGCGAACGCCGGACCACCGGCCGCCGCGGTAAAAGCCAATGGAGGGCGCGGCTGATGTCTCTTAGCCTGAACAAGATTTTTGCCCATGCCGGTCGCGATCTGCTGATCCGCGAGCTGACACTGGACAGTCGTAATGTACGCGCCGGGGACCTGTTCCTGGCGGTGCCTGGCGGCAAATACGATGGCCGCGCGCACATCGCCGATGCCCTGCAACGCGGCGCCGCCGCCGTGGCGTATGAAGTGGACGGTGCCACCGTGCTGCCGATCACCGACGTGCCGTTGATTCCGGTCAAAGGCCTGGCCGCGCAACTGTCGGACATCGCCGGGCGTTTCTACGGCGATCCGAGCCGCCACCTGAACCTGATTGGCGTGACCGGCACCAACGGCAAGACCAGCGTGACCCAACTGGTCGCCCAGGCGCTTGACCTGTTGGGCCAGCACTGCGGCATCGTCGGCACCCTGGGCACCGGTTTCTATGGCGCGCTGCAAAGCGGCCTGCACACCACGCCGAACCCGATCGCCGTGCAAGCGACCCTGGCCGACCTGAAAAAGGCCGGTGCCAAGGCGGTTGCCATGGAAGTGTCGTCCCACGGTTTGCACCAGGGCCGCGTTGCCGCGCTGGCTTTCGATGTGGCGGTGATGACCAACCTGTCCCGCGATCACCTGGACTACCACGGCACCATGCAAGCCTACGCCGCCGAGAAGGCCAAGCTGTTTGCCTGGAACGACCTGAAGTGCCGCGTGGTGAACCTGGATGACGCGTTCGGCCGCGAGCTGGCGGCCCAAGACAGCGAAGCGCGCCTGATCAGCTACAGCCTGGAAGACTCCCGCGCCTATCTGTACTGCCGCGAAGCCCAATTCAATGACGAGGGCGTGCGCGCCACGTTGGTGACGCCGCAGGGCGAGCACCATTTGCGCAGTACCTTGCTGGGTCGTTTCAACCTGAGCAACGTCCTCGCGGCGATCGGTGCGCTACTCGGCCTGGATTACGCGCTCGATGAAATCCTGCGTGTGCTGCCGAAGCTGGAAGGCCCGGCCGGTCGCATGCAACGTCTGGGCGGCGGTTCGCAGCCGCTGGTGGTGGTCGATTACGCCCACACCCCGGACGCACTGGAAAAAGTCCTGCTGGCCCTGCGCCCACACGCCAAGGGCAAGTTGCTGTGCCTGTTCGGCTGTGGCGGTGATCGCGATCGCGGCAAGCGTCCATTGATGGCCGAGATTGTCGAGCGTCTGGCCGATGGCGTGCTCGTCACCGACGACAACCCGCGCAGCGAAGACCCGAGCCAGATTTTCGACGACATCCGCGTCGGCTTCAAAGACCCATCCAAAGCCAGCTTCATTGCCGGTCGCGGCGCGGCCATTGCCCAATTGATCGCCAGCGCCAGCGTCGACGATGTCGTGGTACTGGCTGGTAAAGGTCACGAGGACTACCAGGAAATCAACGGCGAACGCCACGCTTTCTCCGATCTGGTCGAGGCCGATCATGCCTTGACCGCCTGGGAGGTCGCGCATGCTTAAAGCGATGAAATTCAGCGAGCTGACCCAGGCCCTCTCGGCGCGCATGCTGTCGGGTGATTGCAGTTTCAATGGCGTCAGTATCGATAGCCGTGCGATCAAGCCGGGCCAACTGTTTGTTGCCCTGGCCGGTCCGCGTTTCGACGGCCATGACTACCTGAATGAGGTCGCCGCCAAAGGCGCGGTCGGTGCCCTGGTGCAACGCGAAGTGGCGGACTCCACCCTGCCGCAATTGCTGGTGGCCGACACGCGCCTGGCCTTGGGCCAACTGGGTGCGCTCAACCGTGCGGCGTTCACCAAGCCGGTGGCCGCGATCACCGGCTCCAGCGGCAAGACCACGGTCAAGGAACTGCTCGCCGGTGTCCTGCGCACGCGCGGGCCGGTGCTGGCCACCCGTGGCAACCTGAACAACGATTTCGGCGCACCGCTGACCCTGCTCGAACTGGCCCCGGAACACACGGCGGCCGTGATCGAGCTGGGCGCTTCGCGTATTGGCGAAATTGCCTACACCGTGGCGCTGACCAAGCCTCACGTGGCAATTATCAACAACGCCGGGACCGCCCACGTCGGCGAGTTCGGCGGCCCGGAAAAAATCGTCGAAGCCAAGGGCGAAATCCTCGAAGGCCTCGATGCCTCGGGCATAGCTGTGTTGAATCTTGACGACAAGGCCTTCGAGACCTGGCGTGTACGCGCCGCCGGTCGCAAGGTGCTGACGTTCGCCGTGCTGAATGCAGCGGCCGATTTCCACGCGTCGAACATTGCGGTCGACGCCCGTGGTTGCCCGTCCTTTACCTTGCATTCGCCGCAAGGCGAGCAGCATGTGCAGTTGAACCTGCTGGGCAACCATAACGTCGCCAACGCCTTGGCGGCCGCGGCTGCGGCTTACGCCCTGGGCGTGTCGCTGTTTGGCATCGCCACCGGCCTGGGCGCGGTGCAACCGGTCAAGGGCCGTACCGTCGCGCAATTGGCCAGCAACGGCATGCGTGTGATCGATGACACTTACAACGCCAACCAGTCCTCGGTCTGCGCCGCCATCGACCTGCTCAAGGGTTTCGACGGGCGCAAGGTGCTGGTGCTGGGCGATATCGCCGAACTGGGCGATTGGGCCGAACAGTCCCATCGGGAAGTCGGCGCTTACGCCAGCGGCAAAGTCGACGCGCTCTACGCCGTCGGCCCGAACATGGCTCATGCCGTCAATGCCTTCGGCCCCGGTGCGCGGCATTTCGCCACCCAGGCCGAGTTGATCCAGGCGCTGCGTGCGGGCGAACAAGACAAACACACAACCATTTTGATCAAGGGATCGCGCAGCGCGGTGATGGAAAACGTCGTCGTGGCCTTGTGTGGCTCAAGTACGGAGAAACATTAATGCTGCTGCTGCTGGCTGAGTATCTGCAACAGTTCCACAAAGGCTTCGCGGTCTTCCAGTACCTGACCCTGCGCGGGATTCTGGGCGTGCTGACCGCGCTGTCTCTGTCGCTGTTCCTGGGGCCGTGGATGATCCGCACCCTGCAGAGCCTGCAAATTGGTCAATCGGTTCGCAATGACGGCCCGCAGTCGCACCTGTCCAAATCCGGCACCCCGACCATGGGCGGCGCGCTGATTCTGTCGTCCATCGGCATCAGCACCTTGCTCTGGGCCGACCTGTACAACCGCTACGTGTGGGTGGTGCTGCTGGTGACCTTGTTGTTCGGCGCCATCGGCTGGGTCGATGACTATCGCAAAGTGATCGAGAAAAACTCCAAGGGGCTGCCAAGCCGCTGGAAGTATTTCTGGCAGTCGGTGTTCGGCCTGGCCGCCGCGATCTTCCTCTACATGACGGCTCCAAGCGCGGTCGAGACCACCTTGATCATCCCGATGCTCAAGGATGCGAGCATTCCGCTGGGCATCGGCTTCGTGGTGCTGACCTACTTCGTCATCGTCGGCTCCAGCAACGCGGTGAACCTGACCGACGGCCTCGACGGCCTGGCGATCATGCCGACGGTGATGGTAGGCGGCGCGCTCGGCATCTTCTGCTACCTGTCGGGTAACGTGAAATTCGCTGAATACCTGCTGATCCCGTATGTGCCGGGCGCCGGTGAACTGATCGTGTTCTGCGGCGCGCTGATCGGTGCCGGGCTGGGCTTCCTGTGGTTCAACACCTATCCCGCGCAAGTGTTCATGGGCGATGTCGGCGCACTGGCGCTGGGCGCGGCCCTGGGCACCATCGCGGTGATCGTTCGCCAGGAAATCGTGCTGTTCATCATGGGCGGTGTGTTCGTGATGGAAACCCTGTCGGTGGTCATCCAGGTGGCTTCCTTCAAATTGACCGGGCGCCGCGTGTTCCGCATGGCGCCGATCCACCACCACTTTGAACTCAAGGGCTGGCCTGAGCCGCGTGTGATCGTCCGATTCTGGATCATCACCGTGATTCTCGTGCTGGTCGGTCTTGCCACCCTGAAACTGAGGTAGAAACGAGTGTCCCTGATCGCTTCAGACCACTTCCGCATCGTTGTCGGCCTCGGCAAGAGCGGCATGTCCCTGGTTCGCTTCCTGGCGAACCAGGGCACGTCGTTTGCCGTCGCCGATACGCGGGAAAATCCACCGGAGCTGGTCACGCTGCGCCGTGACTACCCGCACGTGGAAGTGCGTTGTGGCGAGTTGGATGTCGAGTTTCTGTGCCGTGCCGACGAGCTCTACGTGAGCCCCGGCCTGGCCCTGGCGACACCGGCCCTGCAAGCCGCAGCGGCGCGTGGCGTGAAGCTGTCCGGCGATATCGACCTGTTCGCGCGTAACGCGAAGGCGCCGATCGTCGCGATCAGCGGTTCCAACGCGAAAAGCACCGTGACCACCCTGGTCGGCGAGATGGCGGCTGCGGCCGGCAAGCGCGTGGCCGTGGGCGGCAACCTCGGCACCCCGGCGCTGGACCTGCTCAGCGACGACGTCGAGCTGTACGTGATGGAACTGTCGAGCTTCCAGCTGGAAACCACCCACGACCTGGGCGCTGAAGTGGCCACCGTATTGAACGTCAGCGAAGACCACATGGACCGCTACAGCGGCCTGCCGGCCTATCACCTGGCCAAGCACCGGATCTTCCGCGGCGCCAAACAAGTGGTGGTCAACCGCCAGGATGCCCTGAGCCGTCCGCTGATGGGCGAGGGCCTGCCGTGCTGGACCTTCGGCCTGGGCAAACCCGACTTCAAGGCCTTCGGTATCCGTGAAGAGAACGGCGAGAAATACCTGGCCTTCGAATTCCAGAACCTGATGCCGGTGCGCGAGCTGAAAATCCGTGGCGCCCACAACCAATCCAACGCCCTGGCGGCCTTGGCGCTGGGGCATGCCGTAGGCTTGCCGTTCGATGCCATGCTCGCGAGCCTGCGCACCTTCGGCGGCCTCGAGCATCGCTGCCAGTGGGTCCGCGACGTCGATGGCGTCAGCTATTACAACGACTCCAAGGCCACCAACGTCGGTGCGGCCCTGGCCGCCATCGAAGGCCTGGGTGCCGATATCGACGGCAAGCTGTTGCTGATCGCCGGTGGCGACGGCAAAGGCGCCGACTTCAAGGACCTCAAGGGGCCGGTGGCCCAGCATTGCCGTGCCGTGGTGCTGATGGGCCGCGATGCCGACTTGATCGCCACCGCCCTTGGTGATGCGGTGCCGCAAGTGCGCGCCAGCTCACTCGACGACGCGATTGCCCAGTGCAAAGCCCTGGCCCAGCCGGGTGATGCGGTGCTGCTGTCGCCGGCGTGCGCCAGTTTCGACATGTTCAAGAACTACGAAGAGCGCGGCCAGCTGTTCGCCCGCGCCGTGGAGGCCTTGGCATGAATCTCAACCTCCGTAACATCATCAAGCCGTACCCGTCGCCGATCATTACCGGGCGCGGCATCGACCTCGACTTCCCGATGCTCGCCGGTTGCCTGGCTTTGCTGGGCCTGGGGCTGGTGATGATCACGTCGGCGTCCTCCGAAGTGGCGGCCGTACAGTCGGGCAACACCCTGTACATGATGATCCGTCACCTGGTGTACCTGGTGATCGGCCTCGGCGCGTGCATCGTCACCATGATGATCCCCATCGCCACCTGGCAGCGTCTGGGGTGGCTGATGCTGATCGGTGCGTTTGGCTTGCTGATCATGGTGATCCTGCCCGGCATCGGCCGCGAGGTGAACGGTTCGATGCGCTGGATCGGCTTCGGTGCGTTCAACGTGCAGCCGTCGGAAATCGCCAAGGTGTTCGTGGTGATCTACCTCGCCGGCTACCTGGTGCGGCGTCAGAAAGAAGTGCGTGAAAGCTGGATGGGCTTCTTCAAGCCGTTCATCGTGCTGCTGCCCATGGCCGGCCTGTTGCTGATGGAACCCGACTTCGGGGCCACCGTCGTGATGATGGGCGCCGCTGCGGCGATGCTGTTCCTCGGCGGGGTCGGGCTGTTCCGCTTCACCTTGATGGTGGTGCTGGCGGTGGCTGCCGTGACCGTGCTGGTGCAGGCGCAACCTTATCGGATGGCCCGTCTGATCACCTTTACCGACCCGTGGTCCGACCAGTTCGGCTCCGGCTACCAGTTGACCCAGGCGCTGATCGCCTTCGGTCGTGGCGAGTGGCTGGGCGTGGGCCTGGGCAACAGCGTGCAGAAACAATTCTACCTGCCGGAAGCGCACACCGACTTCGTGTTCTCGGTGCTCGCCGAAGAGCTGGGCGTGGTCGGTTCGCTGTGTACCGTCGCGCTGTTCGTGTTCGTGTGTGTGCGCGGCATGTACATCGGCTTGTGGGCCGAGAAGGCCAAACAGTATTTCGCTGCGTATGTGGCGTATGGCTTGTCGTTCCTGTGGATCGGCCAGTTCCTGATCAATATCGGCGTGAACGTCGGCCTGCTGCCGACCAAGGGCCTGACCTTGCCGTTTCTCAGTTACGGCGGCAGTTCGTTGGTGATCTGCTGTGCCTGTCTTGGCTTGTTGCTGCGCATCGAGTGGGAGAGTCGAACCCACCTGGGCAGCGAAGAGATGGAGTTCAGCGAAAGCGACTTCGCCGAGGAGCCGACCCATGGGCGCTAACGTGCTGATCATGGCGGGCGGCACCGGGGGCCACGTGTTCCCGGCCCTGGCCTGTGCGCGCGAATTCCAGAGCCGTGGCTACAGCGTGCATTGGCTGGGAACGCCGCGTGGCATCGAAAACGAACTGGTGCCGAACGCCGGCTTGCCGCTGCATCTGATCAACGTCACGGGCCTGCGCGGCAAGGGCAAGCTGTCGCTGCTCAAGGCACCGTTCGTGTTGCTCAAGGCGGTGTGGCAGGCGCGCAAGGTCATCCGTGAATTGCAGCCGGTGTGTGTGCTCGGTTTCGGCGGTTACGTGACCGGCCCCGGCGGCGTCGCGGCCAGGCTCGCGGGCGTGCCGGTGATCGTGCATGAGCAGAACGCTGTCGCCGGCACCGCCAACCGCTTGCTGGTGCCGCTGGCGGCGCGGGTGTGCGAAGCGTTCCCGAATACCTTCGGCGCCTCGGACAAACGCCGCACCACCGGCAACCCGGTACGCACCGAGCTGTTTATGGACATTGCCCGGCAGCCCTTGGCCGGGCGCAAGGCGCACCTGCTGATCCTGGGCGGGAGCCTGGGCGCCGAGCCGCTGAACAAATTGCTGCCGCAAGCGCTGGCGCAACTGCCTGTGGACGTGCGCCCGCAGGTCTTTCACCAGGCCGGCAAGAACCACGATGAAGTCACCGCCACGCGTTATCGCGAGGCCGGTGTCGAGGCTGATGTGCAGCCCTTCATCAAAGACATGGCCCAAGCCTATGGCTGGGCCGACCTGGTGGTCTGTCGCGCTGGTGCGCTGACCGTCAGTGAACTGGCCGCCGCCGGTCTGCCGTCCTTGCTGGTGCCTTTGCCCCATGCGATCGACGATCACCAGACCCGCAACGCCGAATATTTGGCCGGGGAGGGCGCTGCCTTCCTACTGCCGCAAAGAACGACTGGCGCCGCCGATTTGGCCGCACGCCTGACCGAGGTTTTGATGCAACCGGAACGACTCAACAGCATGGCGTGTACCGCACGCCGCCTGGCCAAACCTGACGCAACCCGCACCGTGGTCGATATCTGTCTGGAGGTGGCCCATGGTTGAGAATCAGAAAGCCATGCCGCAACCGGAAATGCGCCGCATCCGTCGTATCCACTTCGTCGGGATCGGCGGCGTGGGCATGTGTGGCATTGCCGAAGTGTTGCTGAACCTGGGCTACCAGGTGTCCGGCTCCGACTTGAAGGAGTCGCCGGTCACCGAGCGCCTGAAGTCCTTCGGCGCGAAAATCTTCATCGGCCACCGCGCCGAGAACGCCGTCGATGCTGACGTGCTGGTGGTGTCCAGCGCCGTGAACACCTCCAACCCGGAAGTTGCCAGCGCCCTTGAGCGCCGCATTCCCGTGGTGCCCCGCGCCGAGATGCTGGCCGAGCTGATGCGCTACCGCCATGGCATTGCCGTCGCCGGTACCCACGGCAAGACCACCACCACCAGCCTGATCGCCTCGGTGTTCGCCGCCGGTGGCCTGGACCCGACTTTCGTGATCGGTGGCCGCCTGAATGCAGCTGGCACCAATGCGCAACTGGGCACCAGCCGCTACCTGATCGCCGAAGCCGACGAAAGCGATGCCAGCTTCCTGCACCTGCAACCGCTGGTGGCCGTGGTCACCAACATCGACGCCGACCACATGGCGACCTACGACGGCGACTTCAACAAGTTGAAGAAAACCTTCGTCGAGTTCCTGCATAACCTGCCGTTCTACGGTTTGGCGGTGGTGTGCCTGGATGACCCGGTGGTGCGCGAGATCCTGCCGCTGGTCAAGCGTCCGACCGTGACCTACGGCTTCAGCGAAGACGCCGACGTGCGTGCGATCAATGTGCGCCAGCAAGGCATGCAGACGTTCTTCACCGTGCTGCGCCCGGACCGCGAACCGCTGGACGTGTCGGTGAACATGCCGGGCAACCACAACGTGCTCAATTCCCTGGCGACCATCTGCATTGCCTCCGATGAAGGCGTCAGCGATGAAGCCATTGTCGAGGGCCTGTCGGGCTTTGCCGGCGTGGGCCGGCGCTTCCAGGTCTACGGGCAACTGCCGGTGGAAGGTGGCGAGGTGATGCTGGTGGACGACTACGGTCACCACCCGACCGAAGTCGCCGCCGTGATCAAGGCCGTGCGCGGTGGTTGGCCGGAGCGTCGCCTGGTGATGGTCTACCAGCCGCACCGCTACAGCCGCACCCGCGACCTGTATGACGATTTCGTCAATGTACTGGCCGATGCCAACGTGCTGCTGCTGATGGAAGTCTACCCGGCCGGTGAAGAACCGATCCCCGGGGCGGACAGCCGCAAACTGTGCAACAGCATCCGTCAGCGTGGCCAGTTGGACCCGATCTACATCGAGCGCGGTGTGGACCTGGCGCCGATCGTCAAGCCGCTGCTGCGCGCCGGCGACATCCTGCTGTGCCAGGGTGCCGGTGATATCGGCGGCCTTGCGCCTAAATTGCTGGCGAGCTCCTTGTTCGTAAACAAAGCGCTCGCTGCTGAACAGGGGAAGTCGAAATGACCACGAACTACGCCTCCCTGTTCTCCACCATCGCCCCTGCCGACTTCGGCCGCGTGGCCGTGCTGTTCGGCGGTAAGAGCGCTGAGCGTGAAGTGTCGCTCAAGTCCGGCAACGCCGTGCTCGAAGCGCTGCAAAGCGCGGGCGTGAATGCGTTCGGGATCGACGTGGGTGACGACTTCCTCGCGCGTCTGCAGGCCGAGAAGATCGACCGCGCCTTCATCATCCTGCACGGCCGTGGTGGTGAAGACGGCAGCATGCAAGGCCTGCTGGAGTGCGCCGGGATTCCTTACACCGGCAGCGGCATCCTCGCCTCGGCGCTGGCCATGGACAAGTTGCGCACCAAGCAGGTGTGGCACAGCCTGGGAATTCCTACCCCGCGTCACAGTGTGCTGTGCAGCGAAGACGATTGTATTTCTGCAGCCAAGGAACTGGGCCTGCCTTTGATCGTCAAACCAGCCCATGAAGGCTCCAGTATCGGCATGGCTAAAGTGAACTCGGCCGCCGAATTGATCGACGCATGGAAAGCGGCAAGTACCTACGATTCGCAAGTGTTGGTGGAACAGTGGATCCAAGGTCCCGAGTACACCATCGCCACCCTGCGTGGGCAGGTATTGCCGCCCATCGCCTTGGGCACGCCCCACACCTTTTACGATTACGACGCCAAGTACCTGGCTTCCGATACCCAGTACCGGATCCCCTGCGGCCTTGACGCAAGCAAAGAACAGGAATTGATGGACCTCACGGCGAAAGCCTGTGAGGCGCTGGGTATCGCCGGTTGGGCGCGGGCAGACGTGATGCAGGACGACCAAGGGAATTTCTGGTTCCTGGAAGTCAACACCGCACCGGGCATGACCGACCACAGCCTGGTCCCTATGGCCGCGCGCGCAGCCGGCCTGGATTTCCAGCAGTTGGTGCTGGCGATCCTGGCGGCCAGCGTTGCCGGTGAAGAAAGGCAGCGAGGCTAAGACATGAAAGGCGCATCGCTTCGTCATCAGCCCCCACCCGCACCCGGCCGCAAGCCGGTGCCACGGGGTGCCAGCCGAATGGTGGCTAAAGAGCCGATGTCGGCGCGCCTGCCGAAAGCCAACTTTGGTTTCCTCAAGGCGCTGTTCTGGCCGGTGTTGCTGGTGGTGTTGGGTTTCGGCACTTACGAAGGCGCGCAGCGTCTATTGCCTTATGCCGACCGGCCGATCACCAAGATCAGCGTGCAGGGCGACTTGAGCTACATCAGCCAGCAAGCGGTGCAGCAGCGCATTGGCCCGTTCCTGGCGGCGAGCTTCTTCACCATCGACCTGGCCGGCATGCGCCGGGAGCTGGAGCAGATGCCGTGGATCGCCCACGCCGAAGTCCGCCGTGTATGGCCGGACCAGGTGACGATCCGCCTGGAAGAACAACTGCCCGTGGCCCGTTGGGGCGATGAGGCGCTGTTGAACAACCAGGGCCAGGCGTTCACCCCGCGTGAGCTGGCCAATTACGAGCACCTGCCGCAGCTGTTCGGGCCGCAGCGGGCGCAGCAGCAAGTGATGCAGCAGTACCAGGCCTTGAGCCAGATGCTGCGGCCGCTGGGCTTCTCCATTGCACGCCTGGAATTGCGTGAACGGGGCAGCTGGTTTTTGACGACCGGGGCAGGCAGTTCCGGCCCGGGCATCGAGTTGTTGCTGGGACGCGACCGCTTGGTGGAAAAGATGCGCCGCTTTATTGCCATCTATGAAAAGACCTTGAAAGAACAGATTACGAACATTGCGAGCGTCGACCTGCGTTACGCCAACGGCCTTGCCGTCGGCTGGCGTGAACCGGCTGCGCCCACGGCAGCGCAACCCGCTGTCGCGAAGAATTAAGAAGAGGCAGGACCCATGGCAAACGTGCAAAGCGGCAAAATGATCGTCGGTCTCGATATCGGCACCTCCAAGGTGGTGGCGCTGGTGGGCGAGGTCGGGGAAGACGGCACGATCGAAATCGTCGGTATTGGCACGCATCCGTCCCGGGGCCTGAAGAAGGGCGTGGTGGTGAACATCGAGTCCACCGTGCAATCGATCCAGCGCGCCATCGAAGAAGCGCAGCTGATGGCCGGTTGCCGGATTCACTCGGCGTTCGTAGGCGTGGCGGGCAATCACATCCGCAGCCTGAATTCCCACGGCATCGTGGCGATCCGCGACCGCGAAGTCAGCGCGGCCGACCTTGAGCGCGTACTCGACGCCGCCCAGGCCGTGGCGATCCCGGCGGACCAGCGCGTGCTGCACACCCTGCCGCAGGACTACGTGATCGACAACCAGGAAGGCGTGCGCGAGCCCCTGGGCATGTCAGGCGTGCGCCTGGAAGCCAAGGTCCACGTGGTGACCTGCGCGGTCAATGCCGCACAGAACATTGAAAAGTGCGTGCGTCGCTGCGGCCTGGAAATCGACGACATCATTCTCGAGCAACTGGCTTCGGCCTACTCGGTACTGACCGACGACGAAAAAGAACTGGGCGTGTGCCTGGTCGACATCGGCGGCGGCACCACCGACATCGCGATCTTCACCGAGGGTGCGATCCGTCACACCGCCGTGATCCCGATTGCCGGCGACCAGGTCACCAACGACATCGCCATGGCGTTGCGCACACCGACGCAGTACGCCGAAGAGATCAAGATCCGCTATGCCTGCGCCCTGGCCAAACTGGCCGGTGCCGGTGAAACCATCAAGGTGCCGAGCGTGGGCGACCGTCCACCGCGCGAGCTGTCGCGCCAGGCCTTGGCCGAAGTGGTCGAGCCGCGTTACGACGAGCTGTTCACCCTGATCCAGGCGGAACTGCGCCGCAGCGGCTACGAAGATTTGATCCCGGCCGGCATCGTGCTGACCGGTGGCACCTCGAAGATGGAAGGCGCGGTCGAACTGGCCGAAGAGATCTTCCACATGCCAGTTCGCCTGGGCGTGCCCCATGGCGTCAAAGGCCTGGGCGACGTGGTGCGCAACCCGATTTATTCCACCGGTGTGGGCTTGCTGTTGTACGGGCTGCAAAAGCAGACCGACGGCATTTCCCTGTCGGGGCCGAGCATCCGCGACAGCTACCGCGGCGACGACGAAGCGAAAGCACCGTTGTTTGAACGGTTGCAGGCTTGGGTCAAAGGCAATTTCTAACGATTTACCGCAACACCGTAAAAAAGCAGTAGGCGAAAAAACTAGAGAACACGAAAGGAGAGGGAAAATGTTCGAACTCGTAGACAACATCCCCGCAAGCCCGGTCATCAAAGTGATCGGTGTCGGCGGTGGCGGCGGCAACGCTGTCAACCATATGGTCAAGAGCAACATTGAAGGCGTTGAATTCATCTGCGCCAACACTGATGCCCAGGCGCTGAAGAGCATCGGCGCGCGGACCATCCTGCAATTGGGCACCGCCGTGACCAAGGGCCTCGGCGCTGGCGCCAACCCGGAAGTCGGCCGTCAAGCCGCGCTGGAAGACCGCGAGCGTATCGCCGAAGTGCTGCAAGGCACCAACATGGTGTTCATCACCACCGGCATGGGCGGCGGTACCGGTACCGGTGCAGCGCCGATCATCGCCGAAGTGGCCAAGGAAATGGGGATTCTGACGGTCGCCGTCGTGACCCGTCCGTTCCCGTTCGAAGGCCGCAAGCGCATGCAGATCGCCGACGAAGGTATCCGTCTGCTGTCTGAAAGCGTCGACTCGTTGATCACCATCCCCAACGAGAAGCTGCTGACCATCCTGGGCAAGGACGCGAGCCTGCTGTCCGCGTTCGCCAAGGCTGACGATGTACTGGCCGGTGCCGTTCGCGGTATCTCCGACATCATCAAGCGCCCGGGCATGATCAACGTCGACTTTGCCGACGTGCGTACCGTGATGAGCGAAATGGGCATGGCGATGATGGGCACTGGCTGCGCCAGCGGTCCGAACCGTGCGCGTGAAGCCACCGAAGCGGCCATCCGCAACCCGTTGCTCGAAGACGTGAACCTGCAAGGCGCACGCGGCATCCTGGTGAACATCACCGCCGGTCCTGACCTGTCCCTGGGTGAGTACTCCGACGTGGGTAGCATCATCGAAGCCTTCGCTTCCGAGCACGCGATGGTCAAAGTCGGGACCGTGATCGATCCGGACATGCGCGACGAACTGCATGTGACCGTGGTCGCGACCGGCCTGGGCGCAAAAATCGAGAAGCCTGTAAAGGTCATCGACAATACCGTTCATACCGGCCACAACAGCCACGCCAGCCAAGCGGCTGCCGCTCCAGCGCCTGCGCGTCAGGAACTGCCGTCGGTGAACTACCGTGATCTGGACCGTCCGACCGTGATGCGCAATCAGGCTCAGGCCGGTGCTGCAGCGTCCCGTAGCCCGAATCCGCAAGATGACCTGGACTACCTGGACATCCCGGCATTCCTGCGTCGTCAGGCCGATTAATGGAATGTATCAGGGCTATGAAGGTGATTGGTGTTCAGCAAAGGTCTGGTCTGCTATTATCGCCAGCCTTTGTTGATACCAGTTCGCAATTTGCGCTGAAGCGGTCCAAGCCATGATTAAACAACGCACCCTGAAGAATATTATTCGTGCCACAGGTGTAGGTCTGCACTCCGGGGAGAAGGTATACCTGACCCTCAAACCTGCACCTGTCGACACCGGCATCGTGTTTGTTCGTGCCGACCTGGACCCTGTGGTGCAGATTCCTGCTCGCGCGGAAAACGTCGGCGAAACCACGATGTCGACCACATTGGTCAACGGTGACGTCAAGGTGGACACGGTGGAGCACTTGCTCTCGGCCATGGCTGGCCTGGGCATCGATAACGCCTACGTCGAGCTCTCCGCGTCCGAAGTCCCCATCATGGATGGCAGCGCTGGTCCCTTCGTATTCTTGATTCAATCTGCCGGCCTGGAAGAACAGGACGCAGCCAAGAAGTTCATTCGCATTCTGCGGGAAGTGACAGTAGAAGACGGCGACAAGCGCGCCACCTTCGTCCCGTTCGAAGGCTTTAAAGTGAGCTTTGAGATCGATTTCGATCACCCGGTATTTCGCGACCGCACCCAAAGCGCAAGCGTGGATTTTTCCAGCACTTCGTTCGTAAAAGAAGTCAGCCGCGCCCGCACCTTTGGTTTCATGAGTGACATCGAGTACCTGCGCAAGCACAACCTCGCACTCGGCGGCAGCGTTGAAAACGCCATTGTGGTCGACGCGGATGGTGTACTGAACGAAGACGGCCTTCGCTATGAAGACGAATTCGTGAAGCACAAGATCCTCGATGCAATCGGTGACCTCTACCTGCTGGGCAATAGCCTGATAGGCGAGTTCAAAGGCTTCAAGTCGGGCCACGCCCTTAACAACCAGCTGCTGCGCAAGTTGATTGAGCAGACAGATGCTTGGGAAGTCGTGACCTTCGAAGATGCCAGCACCGCACCGATCTCTTACATGCGTCCCGTTGCGGCGGTGTAAGTAACAACTCTCTTTCTTTAGTTTTTAAGGGCTGCCTTCGGGTGGCCCTTTTTATTTCCCGTGGCGAGCGAGCCACAATGGCCTGTTCGCCTCAGTCATCGCGCCGTTGCCTCCACGATGCAATTGCGCCCACTGCGCTTGGCTTCATACAGCGCGCGGTCCGCACTGAGCTGCAAGTCCTCCAGGGACATGCGACTGCGCTTGTCCCACGTACTCAGGCCAATGCTCACGGTAATCGGCCGTTCATCCCCTTCCACCCGTGGCAAGTGCTCGACGCCGCGGCGGATATGCTCGGCGATTAGCCATGCGCCCCTGATATCGGTAGACGGCAATACCACAGCAAACTCTTCACCGCCATAACGTGCGGCCAGGTCGGCCGGGCGACGGATGTTGCCGCCGATCACCTGGGCGACGTTGCGCAACGCTTCATCGCCGCCGTGATGGCCATGACGGTCGTTGAATGCCTTGAAGTGGTCGACGTCAATCATCAACAGCGTCAGCGGTTCGGCGGAGCGCTGGGCGCGGTCCCATTCCAGGCGCAGGCGTTGGTCAAGAATGCGCCGGTTGGCCAGGCCGGTGAGCGCGTCGGTGGCTGCCAGTTCTGACAGCACCTTCTCCGCGCGAAAACGGCGGCGCAGTTCCCGGCGCAGCATCCAGGTCAGCCATAACAGGCCGATACACAGGATGCCGGTGGCGCCGCCGGTCAGCGTCGCCGCGCGCTTCCATGGCGCGAACACGTCCTCACTGGACAACGCCACGACCACAATCAGCGGTAGCTCGCCGACATTGGTGAAGGTATACAGGCGCTCCTTGTCGGTGATGGTCGAGATGGCCCGAAAGCTGCCGCTTCCTTCGCGCAACATGCGCTTGAAGTTGGGGCGATCACTCAGGTCCTTGTTGATCATGTCGCGCTCCAGCAGCGGTTGCTGGGCCAGGAGAATGCCGTGGCTGCTCAACAGGTTGACCGAGCTGCTATTGCCGATGGCGAGGCTGTTGAACAACTGATCGAAGTACGCCAGGCGCATGGTGGCCACCGCGACCCCGAGGAACTCGCCGTTGGCGCCGGTGACGCGGCGGCTGAACGCGATGCGCCAGACTTGCTCGCAATGGCACTGAATCATGAACGGCCGGCTGATGAACAGGTCGTTCTGGTTGGTGATTTTATGCACGAGGAAGTAGTCGCGATCAGCCAAATTACGCGAGGTCGGCTTGAGCGTCGAAGAGTCAGCAACGACGGCGCCATTGGCGTCCAGCAACAGCACTTGGTCTTTGAACGGCGCGGCCGTCGACAGCTCGAATTGCACCAGATGCCGGATATCCCCCGATACCTTGGACAAATCCGTGCGTTGCGTGGCGGCGATCAACCCTTGCAGCGCGAGGTCGTATAGCTCGACGTTACGCAGCACATCGGCGTTGATCAGTTGGGTGATGTTGGTGGTTGAGCGTTTCGCCGCCTGCAGGGTGCTGGCGTGTTCGCGGATCAACAGCACTGCGACGATAATCACAATCAGTGCGACGGTGAAGCCGCTGCCGAGCATCAACAATAATTCTGCGCGTTCAGGTGGGGTACGAAAAGGGCGTGGACTCATCGGGCAGACTTCAACGGTGAAGATGCTGGCAGTTTAGTTCTACCCGATGAAAATTGATTGTTTGGTTGAAAAGAAAGTGCGGCGGCTTAGAACACGTTGATCGGATAGTCGACGATCACCCGGTATTCATCCACATCCCGATCTACCGCCGAGTAGCCATTGCTGCCGCGGTTGGTCGCCCATTGCAGGCGCAGGGACAGATCCTTGGCCTTGCCGCCCTGCACCACGTATTTCACGTCGATGTCTCGTTCCCAGTGCTTGGCGTCCTGGCCGTCGGCGCTGTACCAGGCGCTGTAGCCCCGACTGGTGGGATCGACTTTGCTCAGGTCGGTCTTACCGCTGCTGTAGGACACGGCAGTGGTCAGGCCCGGCATGCCGAGGCCTATGAAGTCGTAGGCGTACTTGAGCTTCCACGACCGCTCGTTGGGGCCGTTGAAGTCCGAGTATTGCTGGGAGTTGTCCAGGTACACGCTGTCGCCCTGGGTGATGTAGTCGAACGGTGTGTTGCCGTTGACCCGCTGGTACGCGGCGGTGACGCTATGGCTGCCCACGGCTACGGTGAAATGCAGGCTGTAGGTGTTGTTGTCGATGTTACCCAGCAACGACTGGCCGCTGTCTTGGGTGTGGTAGTAGTGCAGGCCGGGGTTGAGGCTGACCAGGTCGTTCAGCGCGTAGGTGTAGTCCAGGTCGTAGTAGTACTGGTGCCACACATCCTTGAGTTCGGCGGCGTACAGGTTGCTGGTCAGTCCCGGCACGCCGCTGAACGACACACCGGCCCAGTCCAGGTGCTGGCTGTCGGTGTGTTCCGGCAGTGTGCCGTAGCTGGTGCCGATGCGCTGGTGGCCGCTCTGGTTGTAGAGCTTGGTGAAGCTGGCCTGGCCGCCTTCGATCATCCAGCCGTCGAGGCTGTGGTTGGTCAGGCTTACGCCGCGAAAGGTCTGGGGCAGCATGCGGGTCATGCCGCCGGCGATCACCGGGTTGTTGAGGAACAGGTCGCCGGCTTTCAGTTCCGTGTCGAACGCGCGCATCTTCAACGTGCCGCCTGCGGTGGAGAACGACCCCGGCGCCTTGCCGCTGCCTTGACTGTTGCCATACGGGAGGATGCTGGAGCCGTCGGTGCCGCCACCGCCGTCGAGCTTGAGGCCGAGCATGGCGTGGGCATCCAGGCCGAAACCGACGGTGCCCTGGGTGTAGCCGGATTCGAAGATGCCGAGAAAGCCCTGGCCCCATTCTTTGTTGTCATCGGTGTGGATGTCGTGACGGTCGCGGTTCATGTAATAGTTGCGGGCGTTGAGCTTGAGGCTTGCGCCTTCGACGAAACCGTCGGCGGGAGTGGTGTCTGCTGCGTGGGCAAGGGGGGCGATCGTTGCTGTAATCGCGAGGAATAACGGGGTGAACGTCAGCGAGTTCTTCACCGGTGGAGCTCCTTTGGTCAAACGGAAACGGCCAATGTCCTGGGGGTGTGTGCCTGGCCTTTTTTGCGGCAAAAAAAAAGGTTCTTCACGGATTGCCGGGAAAGACGCTCTTGATCTTCATGAAAAAGAATTCGCTGTCCCGGTAACCGTACGCCATTCGTTTGATGACCTTTATTCGATTGTTTATTCCTTCCAACTGACCAGTGTGCATTGGCCAGCGTACCCGGCTCACGATGCCCCGCCAGTAGCCCTTTAGTCGCTTTGCGAACTGGATCAGTGCGGGTATTTCGCTTTCTTGAGCGTGACGCAGCCACTGCTTCCAGGCTGATCTCCAGTCCCAGGCATCGCTCGGCGCCCAGAGCATTTTGAGCTCGGCCTTCATCAAGTAGACCGTCATTAACGATTGGTTAGCGGCCAGCAGATCCTGTAAATGAACCTGCTGTTCCGGCTTTTTCAGGTTCTCCGGGTTACGCAATAGCAACCATCGCGCTTGCTTTATGACCTTTCGAGCGGGCTTGTCATGGCGCAGTCGGTTCGCCTCGTCAACGCGAACACGATCAATCACTTCTCGGCCATATTTGGCGACCACATGGAAAAGGTCATAAATCACCCGTGCTTTTGGGCAGTGTTGGCGAACCTCCAGGTCATAAGCCGTGTTCATGTCCATCGCTACCGCTTCAATTCGGGCGCACCCTTCTGGCCCCAGCTCTTCGAAAAACGGTCTGACTGCCGCTCGGCTACGGCCTTCGCCGATCCAAAGCACTCGCCGAGTATCAGCGTCCAACACCACGCTGGCGTAGCGATGACCTTTGAATAACGCGAACTCGTCCATTATCAGGCGCCGTGGCTGGGCCTTGGGTAAGGCACTCAACGCCGCTTGCAGAGCGCGCCGCTCCAGCAACCGAACGGTGTCCCAGTGCAGCCCGAACATTTGCGCAACATGCAGTGTAGGAAGGCGTTCGCAGGCTTGAATAACGGCCTCTGCCAGCCGGCGCGTCATGCGGGCATAGCGATCCAGCCAACTGACGACCTCCATGCGCTTGCCACAATCACGGCAACTAACACGCCTGAGCTGCACGTTGAGGCGGACTGCGCGACCGAGAATCGGCAAGTCACGCACGACTCGATCGCAGTACTCATGAGTTGTTGAACAGAGCTTTTGGCAGCCACCACAGGTGGGAAATCGCGTGGCCTGGGGGATCAGATCGATTTGAAGGGCATCACCGTCAGGTTTGATCGCGACGACAGAAAAGCCCTCCCAAAAAGGAAGGAAAGTATTAATATCGCGCATAAGAACGCCGGTTTTTTAGATGTGTTTGCTCGCACGAACATCATCCATCAAATCGGCGTTCTTGTTTCTGTGTTTCCCGGGATTCCGTGAAGAACCAAAAAAAAGCCGCTGAAGTCAGCGGCTTTAAGACAGATTCCCAGTGTAGAGCCCTGGAAAAAAGTCGAGGGAAGTTCGGGTAAGCGGGTCAGCTGTCTTTGCCGTCGCGCTCATCGATGCGTCAAATTAACGCAGGCGAGCGCTGCGATACAGAGTGTAACAAGATAATGACTGTTGCCCAAATCGCAACAGTCAGAGATTTAGCGCATGCCAATGTGGGAGGGGGCAAGCCCCCTCCCACATTGGTCTGAAGTGTTCTCAAGCGTTAGACGGGCAGGGTAATACCGAAGGTGTTGCCGCCCGCGTCACTGCGCACGAACACATCGCCGCCATGCATCAGCGCAATCGCCTTGACGATGGCCAGCCCCAGCCCGTGGTTGGCGCCGCTGTTGCTGCGCGATGCGTCCACTCGATAGAAGCGTTCGAACAGCCGAGGCAGGTGCTCGCTGGCAATCGCGTCGCCGGGGTTGGTCACGGCGATCGCCACCTGATGCTCCCGCACGTCGATGTTCACCGCGATGACCTGCCCTGGCGCGGTGTGCTGCACGGCGTTGCTCAGCAGGTTGATCAGTGCGCGGCGCAGGTGGGCTCTTTCGATCTGCACCTGGGCGTCGCCGTGGACGTGCACCTGGACCTGGGCGTCTTCGAGGATGAAGTCCAGGTAGTCGAGGGTGGTCGCCACTTCGTCGGCCAGGGAGCTTTCGATCAGCTTGGTGGCCTTGCTGCCCTGGTCGGCGCTGGCGAGGAACAGCATGTCGTTGATGATCGAACGCAGGCGCTCCAGTTCTTCTAGGTTCGATTGCAGCACCTCGAAATAATGTTCGGCCGAGCGCCCGCGTGTCAGGGCCACCTGGGTCTGGCCGATCAGGTTGGTCAGGGGCGAGCGCAGTTCATGGGCGACGTCGGCATTGAACGATTCCAGGCGCGAGTAGGCCTGTTCGACGCGGTCCAGGGTGGCGTTGAACGAGTTGACGAACTGACGCAACTCCGGCGGCAGCGGCGACAGTTGCAGGCGCCCGGAGAGTTTCGGCGGTGCGAGTTTCTGCGCTTCGTCCGAGAGTTTACTCAGCGGCTTGAGGCCGATGCGCGAGACCCAGAACCCCAGCAGCGCCGCCAGCACCACGCCGATAAACGCCAGGCTGATCAGCGCCACCAGCAAGTGGTGCTGGGTGGCGCGGAAGTTTTCGGTGTCGATGGCGATCATGAAGCGCAACGGCGGGCGCTGGTCCTGGGCGGGGAACTGGCTCACCAGCACCTTGAACGGGTCGGCGTGATCGACCAGGCGCAAGTCGCGCTTGCCGGTCGGGCCGGCGGCGAAGGCGCGGATCTGCGCGTCCGGGTTGCCATATTCGTAGTTCGGGTCGCTGCTCACCACCCAGAAACGGATGCGCTTGTCTTCCTCGGCCAACAACTTGAGTTTGGCCTTGATCTTGGTCCAATGCTCCGGCGTGCCGAAGCGCTTCACCGAGGACTCCAACACGCTGTAGCGCGCATCCAGTTCGGCCTCGGGTAACAGGCCCAAGCCACGGTCCACCTGCTGATAGAGCGCGCCGCCGATCAACAGGAAGATCAGCAGCGCCACCAGGGTGAACATGCCGCTCAAGCGCAGCGCGATGGAGTTAGTTGACACCGCGGTTCTCCAGCACATAACCCATGCCACGGATGGTGTGCAGCAGCTTCTGTTCGAACGGCCCGTCGAGCTTGGCGCGCAGGCGTTTGATCGCGACTTCGACCACGTTGGCGTCGCTGTCGAAGTTGATGTCCCAGACCATCTCCGCGATGGCGGTCTTGGACAGGATCTCACCCTGGCGCCGCGCCAATACGCTGAGCAGCGAGAACTCCTTGGCGGTCAGGTCCAGGCGCACGCCGTTGCGACTGGCCTTGCGGCTGATCAGGTCGATCCACAGGTCGGCGACCGTCACCTGCACCGGTTCGTGCCCGCCACTGCGGCGGGTCAGGGCTTGCAGGCGCGCCACCAGCTCCAGGAACGAAAACGGCTTGCCCAGGTAATCGTCGGCGCCTTCACGCAGGCCGCGAATGCGGTCTTCCACGCGCTCGCGGGCGGTGAGCATGATCACCGGCGTTTGCTTGCGCGCGCGCAGGGCACGCAACACGCCGAAGCCGTCGAGACCGGGCAGCATCACGTCGAGCACGATCACTGCGTAATCGTTTTCCAGCGCCAGGTGCAAACCCTCGATGCCTTCACGCGCCACGTCGACGGTGTAGCCTTGCTCCGTCAGGCCGCGATGCAGGTAGTCCGCGGTTTTTTCTTCATCTTCAACGATCAGTACGCGCATGACCCCGCCTTAATGTGTGGTCGCCAACGCGGGCGTTGGTGTGGGCCGGTGGAAAAACCGCTCAAGGTACAAGTATATGATCGGCGTGGTGAACAGCGTCAGCGCCTGGCTCACCAGCAAGCCGCCGACCACCGCGATCCCCAGCGGTTGGCGCAACTCGGCACCGGGGCCTGCGCCGAGCATCAGCGGCACGGCGCCGAGCAGGGCGGCGAGGGTGGTCATGATGATCGGCCGGAACCGCGTGACGCAGGCTTCGTAGATCGCTTCCTCCGGCGGCAGGCCTCTGACCCGCTGCGCTTCGAGGGCGAAGTCGATCATCAGGATGCCGTTCTTCTTCACGATGCCGATCAACAACACCAGGCCGATCAGGGCCATGATCGAAAAGTCCTGGCCCAGCAGCCACAGCATGATCAACGCGCCCAAGCCGGCCGAGGGCAGGGTGGAAATGATCGTCAGCGGGTGGACGAAACTTTCGTACAACACGCCGAGAATGATGTACACCGCCACCAGCGCCGCGAGGATCAGCCACGGCTGGCTGGCCAGTGAACTCTGGAACGCCTGGGCCGCGCCCTGGAAGTTGCCGAGGATGGTGGCCGGCATGCCGATTTCGTTCTTGGCCTGGTTGAGCATGATCACCGCATCCCCCAACGCCACGCCGGGCGCCAGGTTGAACGACAGGTTGGCCGCCGGGAACATGCCGTCATGGCTGATGGACAGCGGGCCCACGCTGGGCGGGTCGACCTTGGCCAGGGCCGACAACGGCACCATCTCGTTGGTCAGTGGCGAGCGCAGGTAGAAGTAATTGAGGCTTTCGGCTTTGCCGCGTTGCTGGGTGTCGAGTTCCAGCACCACTTGGTATTGGTTGATTTCGGTCTGGAACTCGTTGATCTGGCGCTGGCCGAACGCGTCATATAGCGCCTGGTCGACATCGGTGGCGGTCAGGCCGAAGCGCGCGGCGGCCTGACGGTCGATGCTGATGTGGGTGATGCTGCCGCCCAGTTGCAGGTCGTTGGACAGGTCGCGAAACGCCGGGTTGGCGCGCAGTTTTTCGGTGAGGCGCTGGGTCCAGGTATTCAATGTCGCGCCGTCGTTGCTCTTGAGCACATACTGGTACTGGGCGCGGCTGGGGCCGGAGCTGAGGTTGATGTCCTGGCCGGCGCGCAGGTACAGCACGATGCCCGGCACCTTCGCCAGTTTCGAGCGGATGCGGTCGATGAACTGGCTGGCGGACACGTCGCGATCGCCGCGGTCTTTCAAGGCGATCCAGAAACGGCCGTTGGCGATGGTCTGGTTGCTGCCGGTGACGCCCACCGAATGGGAAAACGTTGCCACCGCCGGGTCAGCCTTGATGATCTCGGCCAGGGCCTTGTGCTTGGCGACCATGTCCGGGAACGACACATCGGCCGCCGCTTCGCTGGTGCCGAGCACGAAGCCGGTGTCCTGCACCGGGAAAAAGCCCTTGGGGATGAACACGTAGCCGACCACCGCCAGCGCCAGCGTGACCACGAAGATCGCCAGCATGCTGCGTTGATGGACCAGGGCGCGGCGCAAGTTGCGCGCATAGCCGGCCAGCAGGCGTTCGCTGAAACCGGGCTTGGCGTGGGCCGGATGGGTCGGGGCGCGCATGAACAGCGCCGCGAGGGTCGGCGCCAGGGTCAGCGAAACCACCACCGAAATCAGGATGGTCGAGGTCGCCGTCAGTGCGAATTCCTTGAACAGGCGCCCGACCACGCCGCCCATGAACAGCAGCGGAATGAACGCCGCCACCAGCGAGAAGCTGATGGACACCACGGTAAAGCCAATCTCGCCGGCGCCCTTGATCGCCGCTTCGCGCTTGCCCAGCCCGGCTTCGAGATGGCGGTGAATGTTCTCCACCACCACGATCGCATCGTCCACCACAAAGCCCACGGCGATGACGATCGCCACCAGGGTCAGGTTGTTCAGGCTGAAGCCCATCAGGTACATCAGGGCGAAGCTGGCGATCAGCGACACCCCGAGCACGCTCGACACAATCAACGTCGCCGACAGCTGGCGCAGGAACAACGCCATCACCGCCACCACCAGCAGCACGGCGATCAGCAGGGTCACTTCCACTTCATGCAGGGAGGCGCGGATGGTCTTGGTGCGGTCGCTCAACACATTGACCTGCACCGATGCCGGCAGCATGGCCTGCAGGCGCGGCAGTTGCGCTTGAATGCGGTCGACGGTCTCGACGATGTTCGCGCCGGGCTGGCGCGAGATCACCAGGTTGACCCCCGGGGTGTCGCCGGACCAGGCCTGTACGTAGGCGTTTTCCGAGCCGTTGATGACTTTAGCGATATCGCGCAGTTGAACCGGCGCGCCATTCTTGTAGGACACGATCAGTTGGGCGTAGTCCCCGGGTTGAAACAGCTGGTCGTTGGTCGACAGCGTCGACACGCTGTTCTCCCCGTAGATCGCGCCTTTGGCCAGGTTCAGGCTCGACTGCTGGATCGCCACGCGGATGTCGGCCAGGGTCAGGCCGATGGCCGCGAGCTTATCGGGCGAAGCCTGCACGCGAATCGCCGGACGTTGCTGGCCGGTGATGTTGATCTGGCCGACGCCGTCGATCTGGCTGATCTGCCGTGCCAGCAGGGTTTCCACGTAATCACTCAGCTCGGTGCTGGGCATGCTGTCGGAACTGACGCTGAGGATCAGCACCGGGCTGTCTGCCGGGTTGACCTTCTTCCAGGTCGGCAGGGTCGGCATATCCCTGGGTAGCTTGCCGGACGCGGTGTTGATCGCCGCCTGGACTTCCTGGGCGGCGGTGTCGATGCTCTTGTTCAGGGTGAATTGCAGGGTCAAGAGGCTGGAGCCCAAGGCGCTGCTGGAGGTCATCTGGGTCATGCCGGGGATGGCGCTGAATTGCACCTCCAGCGGCGTGGCCACCGAAGAAGCCATGGTGTCCGGGCTGGCGCCGGGCAGTTGCGCGCTGACCTGGATCGTCGGAAATTCCGCTTCCGGCAGCGGGGCGATGGCCAGTTGCGGGAAGGCAATCAGCCCGAGCAACACCAGGGCGAAGGTCAGCAGCAGGGTCGCGACCGGGTGGTCGACGCACCACGCCGACGGCGAGCGGCTGGCGTTCATGGTTGCACCTTGGCGTCGACGGTCTGGATCACTTGCGGCGGTTCTTTGAGCACGTCGACCCGAGCGCCGGCCTTGAGCCGCGACTGGCCATCGCTGACCAGCACATCACCGGCCTGTACACCTTTGATGAGCGTCACGTCGCTGTTCTGATAGGTGATCTGCACCGGCACCAGCTCCACCTTGTCGCCGTTGACCCGGTACACAAAGTGCGCGTCCAGGCCGCGTTGCACCACGGTCGGCGGCACCACCAGGGCGTTTTTGTCGAGGCCGGTCTGGATCTTGATGGTCACCAGTTGCCCCGGCCACAGGCGCTGCGTGGCGTTGTTGAACTCGGCCTTGGCGCTCAGGGTGCCGGTGGTGGAACTGATCTGGTTGTCGATCAGGCTCAGGTGGCCTTCACCGAGCAGGTCGCCGGTCTGGCCGTCGGTGTCGGCGCCCAGGTAGGCGTCGACGCTGGCTGGGATAGGGGCCGCGATCAGGCTTTGCAGAGTGGGCAGCATCTGTTGCGGCAGGGAAAATTCGACGGCAATCGGGTCGATCTGCGTCACCGAGAACAGTCCCTGGGCATCGCTCGTGCGCAGGAAGTTGCCTTCATCCACCGTGCGAATCCCTACGCGGCCGCTGACCGGCGAGCGAATCTGAGTGTAGGAAAGCTGCACCTTTGCCGCATCAATCGCCGCCTGATTGCCCTGGACGGTGGCATTGAGTTGGTTGACCAACGCCTGTTGCTGGTCATAGGTCTGCTTGGACACGCCGTCGTCGACACTCAATGCCTTGTAGCGCTTGAGGTTGATCAGCGCGACTTGCAACTGCGCCTGGTTTTCCGCCAACAGCGCCTTGGCCTGCTCGAGGCTGGCGCGGATCGAGCGGTCATCGATGGTCGCCAACAGGTCCCCGGCCTTGACCTGCTGGCCTTCCTTGACCAGCAATCGGGTGAGGATGCCGTCGACCTGTGGGCGGATCACCACGCTGTGCAACGACAGCACCGTCCCAATGCCGCTGACGAAACGCGGGATGTCCTGTTGCGCCACGCTCACCACCCGTACCGGGATCGCTGTCGGCGCCGCCAGTTTGGGTTTGGCCGGCTGCGTCAGGGCCCAGGCTGCAATCGCCAGCACCACGAGGACTCCGACGATCAGCGCGGTTTTTCGTTGAATTTGCATGGAAGTGAGGTGCCAGGGCAGAGGAACGGAAGAGTGAGGTGTCTTTATAGCCCGTCAACCCGGTCAGCAAGGTGACTGCTAACTGACAGCGCTGTCAGTAAACGCCGACCATTCGTACAGGCGGTGGTTAAAGATCCTGAGGGCGCAGGTATACTGCGCGCCAGTGTGGCCCGCAAGCTGGCCCCGCATCAATTTTTGCCTGCTCCGGAGCTTCCATGACTTCCCCGACACATCCCCCTGTTGAAGCGGCCGACCTCGTCGATCCGGCCAGCGCTGAAAGCGTTGAAAAAACCGAGATCCCGGCGTTCAAGTTTCCGTTCAAGCCGGGTGAACTGGCCGGGGCCAAGAATGCCGCCCAGCCGTGGTACAAGAACGGCGCCAAGAACGGGCATACCAAGTCCCCAGGCATGGCGCCGCCGGGCACCCGTCGTTCGATGGGTAAACGCTGAGAATAATAAGTCGCACGCTGTGTCGACTATTGCCTACAACGTCTGCTGAAATTTCTGATTGTAGGGCCACGACCGTTTCTTGAAAGCTTGCACAGCCTCCGTGCCGCCCCGGCGTTTTCCGTCGGTGCGGGAGGGTGAGGTTGGACTTTCCGGAAAAGGATGTTTCCTGTGGCTCTGATACACATTTGTGTCGTGCTCGCGTTGTTGCTGGCGGCCGATAGCGTTGCCGCCGGTGAGTCGCCACGGCGCGAAATCCGTTTCGCCGTCGCTGCGCAATTCGCGCCTTTCCAGAGCCGTAACCCGCAAGGCCGGTTGGTCGGCCTGAACATCGACCTGGGTAACGCCCTGTGCGTGCAGTTGAATGTGCGTTGCACCTGGGTCGATCAGGTGCTGGTGGAAAACTTCCCGGCCCTGGAGGCCCGGCAGTTCGACGCAATCATGGGCATGGCGCCCACGTCGACGCGTCGGCGCTGGGTCAACTTCACCGATGAGCTGTATCCGTTCACCACGCGCCTGGTCGCCCGCAGAACATCCGGCCTGCTGCCGACCGTGCGGTCGCTCAAGGGCAAGCGTGTCGGGGTGTTGCTGGGCAGTAATCGCGAAGCCTTCGCCCGAGCGCAGTGGGCGCCCAAGGGCGTTATCGTCAAGAGCTTCTGGCTCAATGACGAACTGGCTCGCAGCCTGGTGGCGGGGGATATCGATGCGACCCTGCAAGGCACCGTGGAAATCCGTGAGGCGCTGCTCGATACCGTCGATGGCCAGGACTTTGACTTCCTCGGCCCCGCCATTTCGGCCGAACTCCTGGGCAGCGGCGTGGCGATCGCGGTGCGCAAGCCCGATACCGCCTTGCGCAATGCCCTCAACTGCGCCCTTGAACAACTGATGCAAAGCGGCGAATACCAGCGGATCATTCAGCCCTACCGCCTGGATGCCGTTTCCGTCGCGCCCAACGACTAGGCGGCGCGCAGCGGGATAAACGCATAGTTGGCCGGCACCTCGGTGGCAAGCTGTGCCCCCGCGTCCAGCAACTGTTCGGCGATGTCCATCGCGGACACATGAAACACCCACTCATTCGCCACGCCGGGCTGGCTCGCCGCCAGCTCGATCGCCTGGGTAAAGGCATCCATCTGCGGCAGGTACGCCGTAAAGCCATCGTCCTTGAGCGCCGTGGTGCGAATCCCCAACAGGGCACACACGGCCTCTTTGGTCTGCACATCGTCGCGGTCGGCCTGGCGCGAGCGGCGGATCAGTTCAGCCAGTTCCGCGTCCATCAACTCGCCGCCGGCAATCAATACCGGGCCCTGTTCCCACGACTCCGGCGGGCATTCCTTGGCGGCAGGGTTCAACGGAATGTGCGGGTTGATCTCCATCGGATAGATGCGGCAGACCAACGGTCGGCGTTCATAGATGCGGCACAGGTTGTCTTCGTCAAGATTCCGGCAGCGTCCGGGGTTGTAGGCGGCAAAAGTGATGGCCACGAATGCCTGGGTCGTGCCGCTGGGCACCATCGCCGAACGGCGTTCGGCATGTTCGCGTTGCTGCAACGGCAGGCCCAGGCCGTTGCCGAGAAAACCTTCCACCAGAACGATCACGCTGCCGCCGTCAGCCGCCCACTGGCGGGCTTCTGCGAGGGTCAGGGGGACATGGTGGTCGGTGCAGCATTTGCCACAACCGACGCAGGAAAAATGAGTGTTCATGGCAGATCTGTCACCAGGCTAGGTCAGAGGGCTCGCGCGAACGGTGACGGGTTTTCACCTCTTTTCAACGTTCGGGAGCACTGAAAGCAAGTTGTGCGCCAGTGCCCGTCAGTCTTCGCTGACCACATCGCGCAGCACGAACACCATGCCCGCGCTTTCATAGAGTTTCCGGGCGCGTCGGTTGCTTTCCAGGACCTTGAGGTCCACGTAGGGTTCGCCGCGCTGCTTGAACACCTGGAAGGCGTGCAGCAACAAGGCGCGGCCCAGCCCCTGGCCCTGGGCGCAGGGGTGTACAGACAGGTTCTTGATGAAGGCGCTGGTCCAGCACTGGGCCACGCCGAGGATGCCCTCGGCATTGCTCGCCACCAGGCACAGCGTGGGGTCGAACTCGGCATCGGTCACGAACTGCCGCTGCCAGGTTTGCAGGTCGGCGACGTGGCCGCCGCCTTGCGCCTGGGTCATGCGCAACACCGCGTGAATCGCCGGGGCCCATGCGTCGCGGTAGTGATCCAACTGCGTACCGGCCGGCCACTGCGGCGCGGGCAGGTCGCGGGTGAGGTCGCGGCGTAGCAGTTGGAAATACTCGGCCACCGCTTACAGGCCCTTTTGCGCCACGGTCTGGGCGGCCACCACCAGGCATTTGGTCAGTTCGGGCGAGGAGAATTTGGTCAGCACCGCGTCGGCCCCGGCCACGCGCGCTTTTTCGCTGTTCATCGCGCTGTCCAGGGAGGTGTGCAACAGCACGTAAAGGTCCTGGAAGTCCGGGGTTTCGCGCAGGGTGCGGGTGAGGGCGTAACCGTCCATTTCGGACATTTCGATGTCCGACACCACCACATTGATCTGCTCGACGGTGCCCTGCAGTTCCAGCAGCACGTCGATGGCTTCCTTGGCGCTGCGCGCGGTGTGGCAGGTCAGGCCGAGGTTGCGCAGGGTGTGTACTGATTGTTGCAGGGCGACCTGGCTGTCATCCACCACCAGGATTCGCGCGTTGCCCAGCACTTCGGCCTCTTCCATGGTCAAGTCGGTCGGCGCCATTTCAATCGGTGCCGGGGCGATGCCGTGGATGACTTTTTCGATGTCCAGCACCTGCACCAGCCCGCCTTCCACCTGGGTGACCCCGGTGATAAACGAGCGATTACCGCCGGCGCCGAAGGGCGGCGGGCGGATATCGGTGGTCAGGCAATGCACGATCTTGCTCACCGCCTGCACATGCAGGCCCTGCTTGGAGCGGCTGACATCGGTGACGATCAGGCAGCCGCCGTCCGGGTCTTCCAACGGCATTTCGCCGAGGGCGCGGCTCAGGTCGATCACCGACAGCGAGGTGCCGCGCAGCATGGCGATACCTTTGACGTGCGGATGGGACTCCGGCAGCTTGGTCAGCGGCGGGCACGGAATGATTTCGCTGACTTTCAGCAGGTTAATGGCCATCAACTTGCCGCTGCGCAAGGTAAAGAGCAGAAGCGAGAGTGAGTCTGCGCGGGCTTTAGACGTGGACATAAAAACCTTCTGTGGATCAGGGTTGATCATCTATGGAGGGTTATCGACTTCATCGGCCCAGGCTTTAGGGGAATGGGCCGATGAAGTTGACTTATCTCAGCCCTTCCATACCTGCGGGTTGACCAGATCCTGCGGGCGGTGGCCGAGCAGGGCGCTGCGCAGGTTGTCGAGGGCGCGGTTGGCCATGGCTGTGCGGGTTTCATGGGTCGCCGAGCCGATGTGCGGCAGGGTCACCGCATTGCTCAGTTGGAACAGTGGCGACTCGGCCAGCGGTTCCTTTTCATACACGTCCAGCCCCGCCCCGCGAATACGCTGGGTTTGCAGGGCTTCGATCAGCGCCGGTTCGTCGACCACCGGCCCGCGGGAAATATTGATCAGGATCGCGCTGGATTTCATCAGTCCCAGCTCGCGATGACTGATCAGGTGCCGGGTCTTTTCGCTCAACGGCACCACCAGGCAGACGAAGTCCGCTTCGGCGAGTAACTGATCCAGGCTGCAGAACTGTGCGCCCAGTTCCTGCTCCAGTGCGGGCTTGCGGCTGTTGCCGCTGTACACAATCGGCATATTGAAGCCCAGGCGCCCGCGCCGAGCCACGGCGGCGCCGATATTGCCCATGCCGACGATGCCCAGTGTCTTGCCATGCACGTCGCAGCCGAACAACGACGCGCCCACGCTGGCTTTCCACTCGCCGGCCTTGGTCCAAGCGTCCAGCTCGGCCACCCGGCGTGCGCTGCTCATCAGCAGGGCGAAGGCGAGGTCGGCGGTGCTTTCGGTGAGGACGTCGGGGGTGTTGGTGAGCATGACCCCGCGTTCGTTGAGGTAGGCCACGTCATAGTTGTCATAGCCCACCGAGATGCTGGACACCACTTCCAGCCGGCTCGCGCCTTCGAGTTGCGCGCGGCCCAGCTTGCGCCCCACGCCGATCAGGCCGTGGGCATGGGGCAGGGCTTCATTGAACTGTGCATTGATGTCGCCCAGCTTGGGGTTGGGGGCGATCACCTCGAAATCCTGTTGCAGGCGTTCGATCATTTCCGGGGTGATACGGCTGAAGGCGAGGACAGTCTTTTTCATTGCAGGCGGGCTCATCGACTACGGAAGAATGCCAAGCAAGCTAACATTCCTGCCGGTAATTGTCAGGACACCGTTGAACCTCTGTGGGAGGGGGCTTGCCCCCGATAGCAGTGTGTCAGCCAATACATGCATGACTTCACTACCGCTATCGGGGGCAAGCCCCCTCCCACATTTTTGACCGAGTCCAGCTTCCAGGCTCAGGTTGGTTATAAGGCCGCTCCCAAGAGCAAGAGCCAAATGAGTTCTATCTGATCCATGGAGATCCAAATGTGGGGGGGCTTGCCCCCGATAGCAGTGTGTCAGCCAATACATGCATGACTTCACTACCGCTATCGGGGGCAAGCCCCTCCTACATTTTTGACCGAGTCCAGCTTCCAGGCTCAGGTTGGTTATAAGGCCGCTCCTAAGAGCAAGAGCCAAATGAGTTCTATCTGATCCATGGCGATCCAAATGTGGGAGGGGGCTTGCCCCCGATAGCAGTGTGTCAGCCAATACATGCATGACTTCATTACCGCTATCGGGGGCAAGCCCCTCCTACATTTTTGACCGAGTCCAGCTTCCAGGCTCAGGTTGGTTATAAGGCCGCTCCCAAGAGCAAGAGCCAAATGAGTTCTATCTGATCCATGGAGATCCAAATGTGGGAGGGGGCTTGCCCCCGATAGCAGTGTGTCAGCCAATACATGCATGACTTCATTACCGCTATCGGGAGCAAGCCCCCTCCTACAGTTTTGACCGAGTCCAGCTTCCAGGCTCAGGTTGGTTATAAGGCCGCTCCTAAGAGCAAGAGCCAAATGGGTTCTATCTGATCCATGGAGATCCAAATGTGGGAGGGGCTTGCCCCCGATAGCAGTGTGTCAGCCAATACATGCATGACTTCACTGCCGCTATCGGGGGCAAGCCCCCTCCTACATTTTTGACCGAGTCCAGCTTCCAGGCTCAGGTTGGTTATAAGGCTGCTCCTAAGAGCAAGAGCCAAATGAGTTCTATCTGATCCATGGAGATCCAAATGTGGGAGGGGCTTGCCCCCGATAGCAGTGTGTCAGCCAATACATGCATGACTTCATTACCGCTATCGGGGGCAAGCCCCCTCCTACATTTTTGACCGAGTCCAGCTTCCAGGCTCAGGTTGGTTATAAGGCCGCTCCTAAGAGCAAGAGCCAAATGAGTTCTATCTGATCCATGGAGATCCAAATGTGGGAGGGGCTTGCCCCCGATAGCAGTGTGTCAGCCAATACATGCATGACTTCATTACCGCTATCGGGAGCAAGCCCCTCCCACATTGGATCGCTATCGTCTGGCAGAAATCAGTTCGCCATCCGCACGCCGCCCAGGCTGCCGCTCAACTCATACGCGACCAATTCCGCCTGGTGCGCCGCGAGAATTTCCGGCAGCGAACCGCGCAGGTATTCCACCCAGGTCTTGATCTTCGCATCCAGGTACTGGCGCGATGGGTAAATGGCGTACAGGTTCAGTTCCTGTGAGCGATAGTTGGGCATCACCCGCACCAGCGTGCCGTTGCGCAGGCCTTCGATGGCGGCGTACACCGGCAACAGGCCGACGCCCATGCCGCTGGTGATGGCGGTTTTCATCGCATCGGCCGAGTTCACCAGGAACGGCGATGTGTTGATCGCGACACTTTCCTGGCCGTCAGGGCCGTTGAAGCTCCATTTATCCAGCAGGACCACCGGGCTGACCAGGCGCAGGCAGGCGTGGTTGAGCAGATCGTGGGGCCGTTGCGCGCAGCCTTTGGCCTTGACGTAGTCCGGCGAGGCGCAGGCGATGCTGTAGGTGATGCCCAGGCGCTGGGACACGAAGCCCGAGTCCGGCAGTTCGCTGGCCAGCACGATGGACACGTCGTAGCCTTCATCGAGCAAGTCCGGCACGCGGTTGGCCAGGGTCAGGTCGAAGGTCACGTCCGGGTGAGTGCGGCGGTAGCGGGCAATGGCGTCGATGACGAAATGCTGGCCGATACCGGTCATGGTATGCACTTTCAACTGGCCGGCGGGGCGCGCGTGGGCGTCGCTGGCTTCGGCCTCGGCTTCTTCGACGTAGGCCAGGATTTGCTCGCAGCGTAATAAATAGCGTTTACCCGCCTCCGTGAGTGCAATGCGGCGGGTAGTGCGGTTGAGCAAGCGGGTTTGCAGATGAGCCTCCAGGTTGGAGACCGCGCGCGAAATGTTGGCGGTGGTTGTGTCCAGCTGTGCGGCGGCGGCGGTGAAGCTGCCGGCTTCGGCCACAGAACTGAAGGCGCGCATGTTTTGCAAAGTGTCCATGGGGTGTTCTCAAGGGAGATGACAAATTGTGACAGAAAGTTACGCCGACCAGTGATCCCTACGAAGGGATTATCGCCTGAACGGTAATAAAGATTCACAGGAATACCAGCTTATCGTCATTCCCCTCGCGTCCTAGAATTACACCACCTACCCTGCATCACCCACCTCAGGAATTCGCAGCAGTGCCGCGTCGCATCAGCAGAGAGCTGAAGACTCTCAGTGTTTGGGCCTTATCGTTAGCAATCAGCGGCTGCATCGGAACCGGAGGAATCGCCCCCCAAGACCAGGCCCTCAACGCCAATACCCTGGCCACCGACGAGGCGATCCAGAGCGCCGCCCGGGACGCCCGCTGGCCCACCGCGCAATGGTGGCAGGCCTATGGCGATCCCCAGCTCAACCGCTGGGTCGAACTCGCGACCCACGACAGCCCGAGCCTGGCCATGGCTGCCGCGCGTGTGCGTGAAGCGCGGGCCATGGCCGGGATTGTCGAGTCGGCCGAGTCGCTGCAGATCAACAGCGACACCACCCTCAAGCGCCACAACTGGCCGAACGACCAGTTCTACGGCCCGGGTGCATTGAGCGGTTCCAACACCTGGGACAACAATACGTCCCTGGGCTTCAGCTATGCCCTCGACCTGTGGGGCCGCGAAAGCAACGCCACCGAGCGTGCCGTCGACCTGGCGCACATGAGCGTGGCCGAAGCACGCCAGGCCCAGCTCGAACTGCAGAACAACGTAGTGCGCGTCTATATCCAGCTGTCGTTGCATTACGCCAACCGCGACATCGTCGCGGCCACGCTGGCCCAGCAACAGCAGATTCTCGATCTGGCGAATAAACGCCTGAACGCGGGCATTGGCACGCATTTCGATGTGAGCCAGGCCGAAACCCCGTTGCCCGAGACCCATCGCCAACTCGATGCCCTGGACGAAGAGATCGCCCTGAGCCGCAACCAGTTGGCGGCGTTGGCGGGTAAAGGCCCGGGCGAGGGCGCGCGACTGCAACGTCCGACCTTGTCCCTCGGCGCGCCGCTGAAATTGCCGTCCAGCCTGCCCGCGCAATTGCTCGGCCAGCGCCCGGACGTGGTCGCCAGCCGTTGGCAGGTGGCAGCGCAGGCGCGTGGCATCGATGTCGCGCACGCCGGCTTCTACCCCAACGTCGATCTGGTCGGCAGCCTCGGCTACATGGCCACCGGCGGCGGCATGCTGGGTTTTCTGGCCGGCAAGAAATTCAACTACAACGTCGGTCCGGCCATCACCCTGCCGATCTTCGACGGCGGCCGCCTGCGTTCGCAGTTGGGTGAAGCCAGCGCCGGCTATGACATCGCCGTGGCGCATTACAACCAGACCCTGGTCAACGCGCTCAAGGGCATCAGCGACCAGTTGATCCGCCGCGAATCCATGGACAAGCAAAAGGGCTTCGCCGCAGAGTCGGTGGCCTCGGCGCAGAAAACCTACGACATCGCGATGATCGCCTACCAGCGCGGCCTTACCGATTACCTCAATGTGCTGAACGCCCAGACCCTGTTGTTCCGCCAGCAGCAAGTCGAGCAGCAGGTGCAGGCCGCGCGTCTGACGGCCCACGCCGATCTGGTGACCGCCCTGGGCGGCGGGCTGGGCGCCGGCAACGATGTTCCGCAAGACACCAAGACTGTCCCGAGCAAGACCCCGGCGGCGCTCGCCGTGTTCGATCACTGAGTAGGATTTGATGACTCCCTTGCCTGCACCGCTGCGCTGGCTGTATTCCCTTGAGTGGCGCCGTGGCTTTTTCGACTGGGCACGCAGTGACGGCGTGACCTGGGTGTACATCTTCAAGGTGCTGATCGCTGCGTTCGCCACGCTGTGGCTGGCCATGCGCCTGGAACTGCCGCAACCGCGCACCGCGATGATCACCGTGTTTATCGTGATGCAACCCCAGAGCGGCCAGGTGTTCGCCAAGAGCTTCTATCGCTTCCTCGGCACCTTGGCCGGGTCGGCGGTGATGGTGTTCCTGATCGCCTTGTTTGCGCAGAACACCGAGCTGTTCCTCGGCTCGCTGGCGATCTGGGTGGGGATCTGCACCGCTGGCGCCACGCGCAACCGCAACTTTCGCGCCTATGGCTTCGTGCTCGCCGGTTACACCGCTGCGATGGTCGGCCTGCCGTCCCTGGCCCACCCGGACGGGGCGTTCATGGCGGCCGTGTGGCGGGTGCTGGAAATTTCCCTGGGGATTCTGGTCTCCACGCTGGTCAGTGCGGCGATTCTGCCGCAGACCTCCAGTGCGGCGATGCGCAACGCGCTGTACCAGCGCTTTGGCGTATTCGCGCTGTTCGTCACCGACGGCCTGCGTGGGCGCAGCCAGCGCGAAACCTTCGAAAGCACCAACGTGCGCTTTATCGCCGAAGCCGTGGGCCTGGAAGGTCTGCGCAGCATCACCGTGTTCGAAGACCCGCACATGCGTCGGCGCAACGGCCGGCTCAGTCGCCTCAACAGCGAATTCATGAGCATCACCACGCGCTTCAACGCCTTGCACCAGTTGCTCGAACGCCTGCGTGCCGATGCCGCGGACCACGTTGTCGCCGAAATCAAACCGGGCTTGCAGGACTTGGCCGAGGTGCTCGACGGGTTCTCCGGCCGCGCCCTCACCAGCCCCGACGCGGCGCGGCTGGTCAACCAGTTGAGCGTCTACAAGGACGGCTTGCCCGCCAAGGTCCGCAGCCTGCGAGCGATCTTCCAGCAAGGCAACCCGAGCGAAGACGAGCAGTTGGACTTTCATACCGCCTACGAGCTGCTCTACCGCTTCGTCGACGACCTGCACAACTACGCACAGACCCACGCCTCCCTGGCCGATCACACCCATGCGCGGGAACAGTGGGACGAAACCTTCATCCCCAAAACCAACTGGCTGGCCTGCGTGGCCTCGGGGGTGCGGGCGTCGTTCATCCTGATCGTGCTCGGCAGCTACTGGGTGGCGACCGCCTGGCCGAGCGGCGCGACCATGACCATGATCGCCGCCGCCACCGTCGGCCTGTCCGCCGCCACGCCGAACCCCAAACGCATGGCGTTCCAGATGGCGTGCGGCACCCTGATCGGGGCGCTGGTGGGCTTCGTCGAAATGTTTTTCGTGTTTCCCTGGATCGACGGCTTCCCGCTGCTGTGCGTGATGCTCGCGCCGGTGATCATCCTCGGTGCCTTCCTCGCTTCACGCCCGCAATACGCCGGGGTCGGCGTGGGCCTGCTGATCTTTTTCAGCACCGGTTCGGTGCCGGACAACCTCACGGTCTACAACCCCTACAACTTTATCAACGACTACATCGCGATGATCATCGGCATGCTGGTGTGCGCGGCGGCAGGGGCGATCATCCTGCCGCCCAACAGCCGCTGGCTGTGGCGCCGCCTGGAACAGGACCTGCGCGAGCAAGTGGTGTACGCGATCAGCGGCAAGCTCAAGGGCCTGGCGTCGAGTTTCGAAAGCCGCACCCGCGACCTGCTGCACCAGGCCTACGGCCTCGCTGTCGGCCAGCCGCAAGTACAACGCAACCTGTTGCGCTGGATGTTCGTGGTGCTTGAAGTCGGCCATGCGATCATCGAGTTGCGCAAGGAACAGGCGATCCTGCCGATCCACCCGGCCTACGCCGAATCCCAGCCCTGGCGCCAGGCGATCCGCGTGATGGGCCGCTCACTGGTGCGCCTGTTCCTGCAACCCAGCGCCAGCAACCTGGAGCGCGGGCTGATTGCCGTCGACCATGCGATCAGCCGCGTGCAGGCGACCGACGAACCCTTCGCGCCGCACTTCGATACCTCGGCCCTGCGTCGGGTGAAAAGCTACCTGCACTTCATCCGCACTTCGCTGCTGGACCCGCAATCGCCGCTGGCGGCCTACAAGCCCCAAGGCGCGCTTATGTTGAAAGGAGCTGGGCATGCCTCGTGAAATCGCGTTCCACGGCATTTACATGCCGACCGTGACCCTGATGTTTTTGATCGCGGCGGGGTTGGCCTGGGCGCTGGACCGCTTCCTGGGGGGGTTCGATCTGTACCGTTTTTTCTGGCACCCGGCGTTGCTGCGCCTGAGCCTGTTCGTTTGCCTGTTCGGCGCCCTGGCGCTGACCGTCTACCGTTGAGAATGCCCCGATGAAAAAGTTTTTCAGCCTGCTCGCGACCTTGCTGGTTCTGGCTCTGGCGATCTGGATTGGCCGCACGCTGTGGGTGCATTACATGGAAACCCCCTGGACCCGCGATGGCCGCGTGCGCGCCGACATCATCAATGTCGCCGCCGACGTCACCGGCGAAGTGGTCAACGTGCCGGTGCGTGACAACCAGTTGGTGAAAAAGGGCGACCTGCTGATGCAGATCGACCCCGAACACTACCGCCTCGCCGTCAAACAGGCGCAAGCCCTTGTCGCTTCGCGCAAAGCTACCTGGGAAATGCGCAAGGACAACGCCCACCGCCGCGCCGACCTCGACGCGCTGGTGATCTCCAGGGAAAACCGCGACGACGCCGGCAACGTCGCCGACTCGGCCCTCGCCGACTACCAGCACGCCCAGGCACAACTGGAAGCCGCCGAACTGAACTTGAAACGCACGCAAGTGGTGGCGGCCGTCGACGGCTACGTCACCAACCTCAACGTGCATCGCGGTGACTACGCGCGCATCGGCGAAGCCAAGATGGCCGTGGTCGATATGAACTCGTTCTGGGTCTATGGCTTCTTCGAAGAAACCAAACTGCCCCACGTCAAGGTCGGCGATAAGGCCGATATGCAGTTGATGAGCGGCGAAACCCTCAAGGGCCATGTGGAAAGCATTTCCCGCGGCATCTACGACCGCGACAACCCCGAGAGCCGCGAGCTGATCGCCGACGTGAACCCGACCTTCAACTGGGTGCGCTTGGCCCAGCGCGTGCCGGTGCGGATTCATATCGATGAAGTGCCCGAAGGCGTGTTGTTGGCGGCGGGGATTACCTGCACGGTGATTGTCGACTCTATCCAGCACTGAACCTCTGTCGGGCTGGGCGGGTCGTGACGATTAGCTACGGCCCAAACCGCACCAGCATGCGCTGCCCCACCCGCAGAGACGGCGGCGCCGGCTGATCGAACGCCAATATGCATTCAACGGTACGCATATTGGCCCTGACCAGGGCGTCGTCTTCCAGGGTGCTGTTGCCCAGTACCGCACTGATCCGCACCACATGGGCGGTCAGTGCCACTGAACCATCGGCGCTGTCATCGGTGACTTCGGCCTTCATCCCGGGGCGCACCGCGCCGGTGAATGACTCGTTGAGCTCGGCCCTTACGATACGCACCTGGTTCGGCAACAAAACGAAAGCCGGCCCGGACTGTGCAGACACTGCGGCACCGGGTTGAATCAGGCGACGAACCACCTCGGCGTCGACCGGCGCACGCAGGCTGCGTTGCGCCAGTTCGTAGCGTGCCGCCGTCAGCTTTCTCGCGGCGACTTCGGCGTCCGTCTGAGTCTTTTCAATCTCGTCGCGCAAGCGCTCGGCGGCCTCGTGGGCCCCATCGGCACTCTGGCTGTCGCCGGCGCCTGCCTTGGCGGCGGCGGTCAGGCGGCTGGCCTGCTGCTCGGCGAACTTGAGCTGCCTTGCCAACTGTTTGGCTTGGATCTGCACCTGGCGTTGCTCGGTCAGTGCGGCGGCGACGGCCAGTTGCGCCAGTTCACTGTCCAGGGTGGCGAGCAGTTGGCCTTTCTTGACCTGCTCGCCTTCCGTCACCTTGATCTCGGCGACCACGCCGTTGCGACTCGCGCCGAGCTTGAGCAAACCGCCTTCCACATCGATACGGCCGCGCGCGACGGCCAGGTAGGTTGGCGCCGTTGACGTCGGCGTGGAAGGCGCATCTTCACGGGAGCAGGCGCTCAGCAATACAAGTGCGGTACTCAGAAGCAGCCAAGAGCGAAGCGGGCGCGCGTTCATACAGAGTGTTCCTGGGTTCCGACCATAGCGGCCGGTTGGAAGGGAAGGGATTGATCGTTCAAAATGCGGCCGTCTTCTATGGTCAGCACGCGGTCGCAATTACTGATCAGGCGCGGATCGTGGCTGACGCACAGCACCGTGGTGCCACGCGTGCGGGCGATGCGGTGCAAAATATCGATCACGATCTGGCCGTTGGCCGCATCGAGGGCGCTGGTCGGTTCGTCGGCGAACAACAACTCGGGGGCCTTCGCCACGGCGCGTGCAATCGCTACGCGCTGCTTTTCGCCGCCGGACAATTCGGCCGGGCGCAGTTGCATGCGCGAGCCCAGCCCGACGTCCTCCAGCGCCTCGATGGCGCGCGCTCGGACTTCCGTGCTCGGCAGCCCCAGGTAGCTCAAGGGCAGCTCGACCTGTTGCTGCGCAGTCAACGCCGGAAACAGGTTGAACCCCTGGAATACGAAGCCGGTGTGGCGTAGGCGAAAATACTCCAGGGCCCGCGTGTCGAGGCTTGAAAGGTTGTGCCCCAGGGCCGATGCGCTGCCGCGGTCGGGTTGCTGCAGGCCGCTGAGGATCGCCAGTAGCGTGCTTTTGCCACAGCCGGACGGGCCTGAGATCAGGGTCAGTTCGCCGGGCCGTATCGCCAAGGTAATGTCATGCAGCACTGGGGTTACGACCCGCCCCGAGGTGAACGATTTACTGATACTGCTGGCTTGCAGCGTGAAGGGTGTGGCGGATGTCAGGAGACTCATGGCAGTGCTATCTCAGAAGGCTGGCCGGGTCGGCGTGGCGTAAGGTGCGGATGGCCGCCAGGCCCGACACGAGTGCCAGGAGCATGCTCAGGCACAGGCAGGCGAGGGCCGCGACGGGCGAAAGCTGCACCGGCACGTTGTAGTGCGCCGCCAGGGCGAAGAACAGGCCGGCGAGCACCGAACTGCCCAGCAGCCCCAGTGCCCCGACCCAGAAAGCCTGCTCCATGACCACTTTGCGCAGGGCATTCACGCCGACGCCAAGGGCGTTCAAGGTGGCGTACTCGCGGATGGAACCGACGACCGCGGCGACCAGCGTCTGGCTGGTGATGACCGCGCCCACCAGGAACACAATCGCGGCCAGAAACAGCACGCCGGCACCGGCACCGGTATCGAACATCCAATACATCTGCGAGCGCTGGGCGAACTGTTGTGCGGTCCATACCGAGTAGTTGCCGAATGCAGGGCCGTTGCTCAGGCGCGCGGCAACCGCACCGGCCTGAGCGGGATCGCGCACTTTGGCCACCAGGTAGGTGATGCGGTCCGCTGCGGTGGTGGTGTCGAGCTGCCGGGCGGTGGCCAGCGACGCCAGCACATTGACCCCGCCCAGCGCGCGCAGGCCGCTGGTGACGCCCACCACGCGCACACGTTGCCCGTTGATGGTCGCGGCGTCCCCCAGGTTCACGCCCAGGGTGCTCAGATCGGCGCGGTCGACGATCACCGCACCGGGCTCGGCCAGGCGGGCGCGCAGTGCCGTCGGCAGGGCGCGCGCAAACATCAGGCCGTCTGGCCCGACGTCGATGCCGCTGACAAACACCGACACGCCACCGGAATCTTGCGCACCGCGCCAATCGGCGTCGACCCAGCGAAACGACTCGACACGCAGGACATCGGCGTCCATGCGCAGGCGCATTTCCACGCCGGCATCGATCGGTCTCCCGAGGTTGACGCTTTGCGTGCCGGGGTAACCGACCCAGAGGTCCGCCGTAGAGCCGGTGATATAGACGCTGGCACTGCCGAAAATACCCAGCACCAGCGCGGCCTGGAGCAACTGCAGCAGCCCCGCGAAGCCTACGGCAATCATCGCGGGCAGGAAGCGCCGCCATTCGTGGATCAGTGTCAGACGGGCAAGCGCCACCATCAGTCAGCATCCTTCACTGTCGGGTTCGGTAACGGTGCGCCGCCCAGGGCTTTATAAAGCGCGATGTAGGCGATGTCCCGTTCGGTGCTGGCGCTGTCGGCCTGTCGCATGGCTTGCAGTGCCTGCACGTGGGCGCTCGTCAGCTCCAGTGGGCTCATGAGCCCCAGGCGCTCGCGTTGTTGCAAGGCCTCCAGGCGCGTCTGCGTCGCCTTATGGGCCTGGCGCGAGGCGTGCTCGCGCAGGCGCGTTTGTTCGAGGTCGCCCAGGGCGATTTCGGCTTCGGCAACGCCTTGCAACACCGCCTGGCGATAAGTCAGAACCGCTGCCTGCAACAGGTGGTCTTTCGCGCGGGCGGTGGCGATACGTTGGCCCCAGTCGAACAACGGGATGCTGATCCCCGGCCCGGCCGAGAAAATACTGTTGCCGCTGGGCGTGCGCTTGCGGTTGCTGGCAATGTTCAGCGACCACTGCAACGAAGCGCCCAGGCTGAGATGCGGGTAGATATCGGCGCGGCTCATCCCCAACTCCCCGGCGGCCACAAGAACCTCGGCCTCGGCGCTGGCAATTTCCGGGCGTGTGCGCAGCAGGTCCGCCGGCACGTTGTTGAGTTGCCACTGGCCGAGCGTGGGCTGCGGTCCGGGCTGCAGCCAGCGCGGGTCGGGCTCCGGCCGACCCGACAACAGCGCCAACTGCTGGGCATGGCGGTGGATCCGTTGTTGCGGCCCGCTCAGTTGCATCTCGGCTCGCGCCAGTTCAGCCTCGGCGCCCGCCACGTCAGCGTGCGGCGCCAGGGCAAGTTGCTCGCGCACACGCAGCAGCGCCAGTTTTTCCTGCTGAGCGTCACGAATGGCCGTCAGCGCGCGTTCGGCATGTTGCGCCGAACGCAGCTCAACCCAATGCCGGGTGACTTCGGCGACCAGCGACACCTGGACGCTGCGCAAGTCGGCGGCCACCAGCGCCTGGTTGCCCTCGGCGATGCGATCCGCGCTCTGCCTGGCGCCGAACAATGGCAGTTCCCACTGTGCATCGAAGCCGATCAGGAAGTACGAACTGCTGGTGTCGGGGCTTATCGCGTCGTGGGTCTTGATCCCGAGCGAGGGCAGATAGGGCGCTTGCGAATGTTGGCTCAGCACACGCGCAGCCCGCAGGCGCTCGACTGCGGCGGCGACGTCGAGGTTGTTGTGCAATGCCTGATCCACCAGGGTATCGAGTTCAGGATCATTGAAGGCGTGCCACCACCGGTTGAGGTCGGGCTTGGCCGGCGCCAGTGGGGACGGTGCATTGCGCCATGCCTCTGGCGCGGGCGGTTTCAACGCGGGCAGAGGTGCGACCGAACAGCCTGTCACCGCAGTTAACCCCAGTGACAGTGTGAGCAGCGTCCGACAGGCGCGCGATTTGTTTAAAGGCTTGATAGGGGTCACCCAAGAGGTACCGGAACGGCTGTGTCAAATCGACGCGAACAGCGATCAACGACAAGCGAGGTATGAGGTCTGAGCGTGTTGAGTCAGAAGTCAGCGCGTCACTCTAGCGAGAGTGTCCGTTCAGTTCTGTAGCGAAATTGTATTGCCGCCAATGAGCGGGGGACTCAGGGCGATGGGCTGTGCGCGCAAGCGAGGGGAGGCTTGCGCGCATACTGGCGGGGTGTTGCCTGGCGGTTCAGGCCTGGCAGTACGTCTCGTGCAAATGGCGCCACAGCAGTGCGCCGCTGGCCTGTTTCTCGAAGACCACCGTGGCGCGGCGATCGGTCTGGGTGCCGCTGTCGTCGATCTGATGTTCGCGGTAACTGACGACGGCGCCGCGTGCATGCCGGTCAATGCCGCTCAGTTCGCTCAAGGTGATCTTCAACCCTGGCCGCTGGCCGCCCAGGCGGGTGAACAGGTAATTGACCCCCGCGGCGTTCATGCGTGTGCCGGTGGAGGGCGCAATCATGCTGAACTCCGGCGAGAAGCGCGCGAGCAGCTTTTGCAGCGTGCCTTCAGGCGCCACCCCGGCGAACCACTGTTCGATCTCGACGTGGGTCTGGATCACTTCCTCGAAAAAGTCGCTGTAGTCGATCATTTACAAACTCCTATTCAAACCAAAGCGTCGCTTCAATACGTTTTCCAACAACCCTTTGGGCAGTAACGCCGCCATCAACGGCAGTGCCCGACTGCCATTGCCCGCGCGCAATAAGCGGGGCGGTGTCGGTTGTTGCACGGCGTTCAGGACCTGGCTGGCAAATCGGCTGGCCGGTGTCGGGTTGTCCTGGGAGGCCCGGGAGCGCGCGCGGATGCCCTCGCGCAACGGCCACCACGGCGATTGTTCGTTGATCAACAGCTCCGCCTGGGCCCCGGCGTTTTTCGCAAAGCGGGTATCGATTGCGCCCGGTTGCACTTCCATCACCCGCACGCCAAACGGCGCCAGTTCCATGCGCAGGGCATCGCTCAAGGCATGCACGGCGGCTTTGGAGGCGCAGTAGGCGCCAGCGAATGGCGTCACCAGCACCCCGGAAACGCTGCCGATATTCACCACCAGGCCTTTGCCGCGACGCAGCGCGGGGAAGAACGCCTGGGTCACGCCGACGATGGAAAACACGTTGGTTTCGAACTGACACTGCAGCGCCTCGGTGCCGCCATCGAGCAACGGGCCCATGGCGCCGTAGCCGGCGTTGTTGACCAGCACATCCAGCTCGCCCCACTGCTCGGCCAGGTGCTGCAAGGCGGCGCTGTCGTTGACGTCCAGTTGCACCGCATTGAAGCCGGCGGCGGACAAGCGGGCGACGTCTTCCGGTTGGCGGGCGCTGGCCCACACGTCGAAGCCGGCGGATTTGAAGGCCTCGGCCAAGGCGCGCCCGATGCCGCTGGAGCAACCGGTGATGAGTACGTTGGGCATGGATCGGTCCTTTGTCAGTCCGAGAAGCTGCCTTGCAAATGCTCGGCGCGAAATTCCAGGGTTTGCGGGCGGTAGCCAGGGCGCAACGGCGGGGTGGGCAGGCAGTCGTCCCAGGTGGCGCCGGCCTGCAACTCGCCGGGGCCGCGATAGCGTGGGGCAGCGTAGACGTTGTCGGCCAGGTTGACCGTATCGCCCGGCGCATAGGCAGCGACGCGCCAGCGCAGTTCGGTCAGCGGTACGTCGTTGCCGTTGTTCAGGGTCAGTTTCAGTGGGCGGTCGGCCGGGCAGTCCTGCGGGGCGTAGACAATGCGCAGCTCCAGGCGCGCCAGTTGCGACGCTTCGCGATTGTCCAGCCACACCACCCACACGGCCACCAGCCCCAGGCCCACAGCGGCGGCCAGCGATACGGGCAGGGCTTTGGCCGGGTAGCGCAGCAACAGGACCAGCCAGGTGATGATCAGGAGAACGCCGAAGAACATGGAGACCACCTCGAATAGGGAACGAGCATCCTAACTTAAGCGTAGGTGGGATTGGCTACCTTGAGTGCTGCGGTGGCCGGGAGGGCCTCATCGGGGGCAAGCCCCCTCCCACCTTTGATCTGTGAATACATTCAAATGTGGGAGGGGCTTGCCCCCGATGAGGCCCTCACAGCCAGCACAAATCCCAAACAAAAAGCCCCCTCCCACCTTTGATCTGTGAATACATTCAAATGTGGGAGGGGGCTTGCCCCCGATGAGGCCCTCACAACCAGCGCAAATCCCAAACAAAAAGCCCCCTCCCACCTTTGATCTGTGAATACATTCAAATGTGGGAGGGGGCTTGCCCCCGATGAGGCCCTCACAACCAGCACAAATCCCAAACAAAAAGCCCCCTCCCACCTTTGATCTGTGAATACATTCAAATGTGGGAGGGGGCTTGCCCCCGATGAGGCCCTCACAGCCAGCGCAAATCCCAAACAAAAAGCCCCCTCCCACCTTTGATCTGTGAATACATTCAAATGTGGGAGGGGGCTTGCCCCCGATGAGGCCCTCACAACCAGCACAAATCCCAAACAAAAAGCCCCCTCCCACCTTTGATCTGTGAATACATTCAAATGTGGGAGGGGGCTTGCCCCCGATGAGGCCCTCACAACCAGCGCAAATCCCAAACAAAAAGCCCCCACCCACCTTTGATCTGTGAATACATTCAAATGTGGGAGGGGGCTTGCCCCCGATGAGGCCCTCACAACCAGCGCAAATCCCAAACAAAAAGCCCCCACCCAAACCACTGCGGATAGGGGACGCAATGGCTTGGGCGAGGGCTTCTTGCAGGACTGTATTACTGCGCGATCGTTTTCACCGACACGCCACGTTCCACCGGCGTCGAGCGACCATAGATATCCTCAAACCGCTCGATATCGTCTTCGCCCAAATAGCTGCCCGATTGCACTTCGATGATCTCCAGCGGGATCTTGCCCGGGTTGCGCAGGCGGTGTACCGAGGCGATCGGGATGTAGGTGGACTGGTTCTCGCAGAGCAGGAACACGTTCTCGTCACAGGTGACTTCGGCGGTGCCGCTGACCACGATCCAGTGTTCGGCGCGGTGGTGGTGCATCTGCAGTGACAGGCACGCGCCCGGCTTGACCGAGATGTGCTTGACCTGGAAACGCCCGCCCATGTCGACCGAGTCGTAGGAGCCCCACGGACGGTAGACTTCGCAGTGGTTCTGGGTTTCGCTGCGCCCTTGTTCGTTGAGGGTGGCGACCATCTGCTTGACGCCCTGGACCTTGTCCTTGTGGGCAATCATCATCGCGTCCTTGGTTTCCACCACCACGATGTTTTCCAGGCCGATCACCGACACCAGCTTGCCGTTGCCGTGGATCATGCAGTTCTTGCTGTCCTGGATCACCACGTCGCCTTTGGTGACGTTGCCGTTGACGTCTTTATCGTTGACCGCCCACAGCGACGCCCAGCAACCCACGTCGCTCCAGCCCGCGCTCAGCGGCACCACGCAGGCGCGCTGGGTTTTTTCCATCACCGCGTAGTCGATGGAATTGTCCGGGCAGCAGGCGAAGGTGGCTTCGTCGAAGGTCACGGTGTCGGCGGTCTGCTCGCTGCGTTCGAGGGTCAGCACGCAGGTGTCGTAGATGTCCGGGTCGTGCTTTTTCAGCTCTTCGAGGAAGCGGCTGGCGCGGAACAGGAACATGCCGCTGTTCCAGAAGTAACCGCCGCTTTTGACGAACTCGACGGCGCGTTTTTCATCGGGTTTTTCCACGAACTGTTGCACGCGGCTCACGCCTTCGGGCAGCAGCGAATCGTTGGCGGACTTGATGTAGCCATAACCGGTTTCCGGACGGGTCGCCGGCACGCCGAACAGCACCATCTCGCCGCGCTCGGCGGCCACGGTGGCCAGGGCCAGGGCGCGTTGCAGGGCTTTCTGGTCGTCGATCACGTGGTCGGCCGGCAGCACCAGCATCAGCTCATCGCGGCCTTCATTGACCAGCATCATCGCGGTCAGCGCCACGGCTGGCGCGGTGTTGCGGCCGAAGGGTTCCATCAGGATGCGCTGGGCTTCCAGCTTGCGCACGCTCAGTTGCTCGTTGACGATGAACCGATGGTCTTTGTTGCAGACCACGATTGGGGTGTCCATGCCATCGAATACCAGGCGCTCCAGGGTTTGCTGGAACAGCGTGTGCTCGCCGGTCAGGGCCAGGAACTGTTTAGGAAACTGTTTGCGCGAAAGCGGCCAAAGACGTGAGCCGCTACCACCGGAAAGGATTACTGGGATCATGCTGTTTCTCCTTGAATCGATTTGGGTCAGAGCTACGAAGGTTTGTCGTTCCACTCTTGTTTTTGTCTCGGTCCGAACTGACGCCTCTGCCCTCTGTAGGAGCGAGCTTGCTCGCGAAGAACTTCCAGACACCGCGTACATCCAGAATGCCCGCGTTATCGTTGGCGATTTTCGCGAGCAAGCTCGCTCCTACAGTGGGTTGCTGTCAGTCCGAGAAATGTTTAGCGGGTCGACACGGGGCGTTTCACCCACACTGGCGACAGGCTTGAACCGGAGCCGGTGACATACAGCACCGCCGCCTCACCACGCTCCAGGGCTACCGGTTTCACGTCGCCGACTTTCTTGTCGCCGTCGTACAGCGCCAGGCTGACCTTCACCGGGTTGATTTCACGCTCGCCACGGCCTTTGGCGGCGACGGCCTTGACCACGTCGGTCTTGCCGTCGGCGGTTTTCAGGGTCAGGGCCTTGTCGCTGAGGTTCTGCACGCGCACCAGGGATTTCTGTTTGTTCTTGAACGGCGGTTCTTCGATCAACTGCGGCTGGCCGCTGCTGTTGTTGACCAGGGTGTAGTAGTGGTCGGCGGCGAGCTTGACCGACACGGTCTGGCTGCCCACCTTGGCGCTGTAGTCGCCGCCGGGCATGAAGCTGAAGTCGCTGCTGGCCAGCGGGGCGACGTCGCTCAGGTTGGTGGCGCCGACGGTGGCGCTGACTTCCTGATTGGAGGCGTTATAGACACGCACGAAGCTCGAGCCTTTCGGGGCGACAGGGCCGTACAAGGCGGCGTCACCGCCGGCGAAGGCGGACATCGATACAACGCTCATGCTGGCAACCAGGGCCAGGGTCTTGGCGAGACGACGCGGAGTAGTAGTGAAAGTCATGTGAGTTACCTCTCTTTCAGTTTTGCGCCCGTTCGGGCGTCTCGGATTTTGGGTGTTTAGCTGGAGTGTTCAGTGCCATGTTCTGTTGGCGCGCACCGGCTTGTTTGAGTTGCGCAACCCACTGCGGGTCGGCATCGCCGATTTCGTTGTTGACGGGCAGATAGCGTTCCGGGAACTCCCAGATCAGCACCTGGGGCGGGCGGTTCTTGAAGTCATCGCTTTTGAGGTAGCTGAGCATCGGCAGGATCGGGCCATGGCCGTCTTCGGCGTAGCTGATCACGTCGCTGCCCAGGGCTTGCTTGAGCGCCCCGACGAAGTTCCAGTTGGGGTTGGCGCTGTAGCTGGTGCCGACCAGTGCCACCGGGGTTTCGCTGTCGCTGAACAGCGCGTCGTCGCCTTTGGTTTCGGCCAGGTGCGTGACGCGTTTTTCCAGCGGCTCCTTGGGCGGCATCAGGTTTTCGAACAGCGGGTCGAGCGGCAGGAACAGGCGCAGGTCGCCCTTGTGCGGTGCGGTTTTCTCGGCCTCGGTGACAAAACGCTGCGGTTCGCCGCTCAGTGGGGCCTTGTCGGCGATCGCCTTGGCCAGTTGCTTGGCGGCGATTTCGGCACCGTCCGGGGTCCAGTGGGTGTCGGTGCGCAGGAACACTTGCTGGCCGCCGAGCTTGGCCTGTTGCAGCGGGCCAAGCAGGTCGGGGGCGAGGATCTTGTCGGCGGCGACACGGGCGTGGAAGTCCTGGTACAGGTTGGCGTGGATGCTCGCCGGTTTCACGTCACCCAGGTGTTCCGGGTACAGGCGCACCTTGGCCGGCACGATGGCGAGCACCAGTTGAATGCCTTGGGCCTTGAGCTGCTGGCGCACGCCTTCGACCAGGGCGTAGTTGCCCTCCAGGTTCTGCTCTTCGTTGACGGCGGGGTTGAACTCCTCGTCGCTGTACAGCCAGTGATCGCGGCCCAGCACCACGCCGGGGCGGCCTTCATTGAACAGCTTGTAGTCCAGCGCGGCCCAGAGGTTGGTGCCCAGGCGCTTGATCGGGAACTGTTCGTCGTAGTGGGTCTCGACGGCTTTGGTCCAGCGGCCGTTGAGCACGGTGGCGTCGGCATTGGTGCTGAAGCCGAAGAAACCGCGCAACGACCAGGCGCCCAGGGCGAGCAGCACCACCAGGAACAGGCTGATATAGAGGACGCGCAATGATCGGGTCATGGTCGGCTCCCTCAGAATTGGAAGTAAAGGAACGGCGAGAAACTCTGCGCCGACAGTTTCAGAATCGACGCCACGAACAGCAGCAGCACGGCAGCGCGCATGGCGTAGCGTGGCCAGTCAGCGGTCCAGTAGGCCGGTTGCACGGCGGCGTCTTTGCCCACGGTGAAACCAGGCTGGTGGATGCTGCCCGGGTCGTCGCCCGGTACGGCCTTGATCAGGCTCGGGTCGGCCGCCTTGGTTTTCTCGGCAGGGCGGTTGCTGTAGAAGTCGCGCAGGCCAAAGAACGCCAAGGTTGCATACGCCACCACCAGGGTTGCCACTTGCAGGCCAGTGAGGCTGGCGCGGTTGAGTTCCGACAGCGACCATTCGCCAAAGCTGAACATCGCGCCGTACATGCGCCCGGCGACGTGCAGGTTTTCGGAACGGAAGATCACCCAGCCCATCACCACCAGCAGGAACGTCAAGGCCCAGCGGATCGGGTTGAAGCTGCGCGGCGAGGTGTTCAGGCCGATGGCTTTTTCGATCGCCAGCCACATGCCGTGCCAGGCGCCCCACACGATGTAGGTGATGTTCGCGCCGTGCCACAGGCCACCGAGCAGCATGGTCAGGAACAGGTTGCGGTAGGTGATCAGCGTGCCTTTACGGTTGCCGCCCAGGGTGATGTAGAGGTAGTCGCGCAGCCAGGTCGACAGGCTGATGTGCCAGCGCCGCCAGAACTCGGTGATCGACTGGCTGATGTACGGCTGCTTGAAGTTTTCCATGAAGCGGAAACCCATCATCAAGCCCAGGCCGATGGCCATGTCGCTGTAGCCGGAGAAGTCGAAGTACAACTGCGCGGTGTACGCCAGCGCGCCGAGCCAGGCATCACCGGTGGTGGGGTTTTGCAGGGCGAAGCAATGGTCGGCCACCACCGCCAGGGTGTCGGCGATGAAGACCTTCTTGATGAACCCCTGCATGAACCGCGTACAGCCTTCGGAGAACTTGTCGAGGGTGTGGGTGCGGTTGTTGAACTGGTCGGCCAGGTCGCGAAAGCGCAGGACGGGGCCGGCGATCAGGTGCGGGAAGATCGCCACGAACGCGGCAAAGTCGATGAGGTTGCGCGTGGCCGGAGTGTCGCCGCGATACACGTCGATGATGTAGCTGATGGACTCGAAGATGTAGAACGAGATCCCGATCGGCAACAGTACGTGGGTCAGGATGAACGGCTCCAGGCCCGCCGACTTCATCATCACGTTGATGCTGTCGACGCCGAAGTTGGCGTACTTGAAGTAGCCGAGGATGCACAGGTCGACCGCCACGCCCAGCAGCAGCCAGCGTTGCGCCGGCTTGGTACGCACGCCGGCGGCACCGACCTTGAGGCCGATCCAGTAATTCCACAGCGTGACGGCGGCGAACAGCGCCAGGAAGTCCACTCGCCACCAGGCGTAGAACACGTAGCTGGCCAGTAGCAGCAGCAGGTTGCGATAGCGTTGCCCGCTCAAGTAGTACAAGCCGAGAAAGATCGGCAAGAACAGAAACAGGAACACATTGGACGAGAAAACCATCCCGATCTCTCCATGTTTAACCAACAGTCAAGGGCCGCAGCCCCCCCAAACCCCCCCCACGAATCCGGGGGGAGGTTGTATTGCTCAAATGTGGGAGGGGGCTTGCCCCCGATAGCGGTGTAACAGCCGCCATCTGTGTTGAATGACACACTGCTATCGGGGGCAAGCCCCCTCCCACATTTCTAACCGCGTTTCGTCAGCTGCCTTTGTTGCCTTTTTCGTGCGTCGGGTCGTAGACCTTGGTCAGGTCGCCCCCGAGGCGGAAGGTCTTGAACGGCTGCATCCCATGTTTGCGCTCGAGCACATCCGGTGCGCAGGTGTAGAGGGTGCAGAAGGGTTCAAGCCAGGCGAATTTCATGTCTTCCTTGAGGTCCTTCATGTCCTGCTCTTTGCCGTTCTTCTGCTCGAAGATCTGCGGGTCCTTGACCCCGGCCAGCACCTTGTCGCCCAGGCGTTTGAGCGCGCCGTTGTTTTCCTGGCGCAGGTCCACGCCGTTGACCAGGGCAAAACTGGCGATCATCGACAGCGGCGGCAGGGCGTAGTTGTGGTACGACAGCGCGCGTTGCTGGCGCTTCAGCTCGTTGGGCAGGAAGCCCTGGTCGTCGACCTGGTTGGCGCCGACTTTGTATTCCTTCACCGCCCAGTCAAACAGGTCGCGACGGTTGGTGGCGATGGACGTCGCCATCACCGACCAGGCGGCCCAGTAGGAGTGGTTGTTGGTTTTTTCCAGCGGCAGGTTGTCCCAGTCGCTCACCACCTGATCGGCCAGCCGGTTGAACCAGGCTTCGATCAGTTGCGATTCCTGCTGATGGTTGGCCAGCGGGTGCGAGTCGGAGAACTTCAGGCGCACATAGGCCGAGGCCATGCTGCCCAGCGCCCATTTGCGCATGGATTTTCCGGTGTGGTTGAAGTCCTTGGACATCAACGCGTTTGCCCGAGCCCAAGTAGCCAGCCAGTTCAAGGTGCATTCCAACTGTTCCGGGCGACCGTCGCGCATGAACTGCATCACGCGCTTGCTGGTGTCTTTTTCCAGCTTGGTGATGTCGGCGGTGCTGTCGCGAAAGGCTTTTTCCGACTGCACGTTCAGCGTGGAACGGGCCTTGTCCGAGCCTTCGTACTTGCTGCGAAACTGCAGCGAGCCGGTGTATGGCGCCGGCATGGCGTCGCAGCCGTCCTTGAAGTCGCCGGTCTTGAACGCTTCCACCGGGGCGAAATAACCCTGGGGCGGACGCAGTGGCGCGGCGGCATTCACAGAACCGGCGAAGATCGCCAGGCCCAGCAATGTGGGGATCAATAACTTCTGCATAGGTAACCTCATTGCCCGAGTGAGGCAGTCTTCTGACCGCCGCTTGGGAATACGTTGCGTGTGCAAATTTTCGCTTCGACTTTCTGCGCGGCAGCACCCGCTTCGGGGCCCTGCACTTCCACGGCCAGCAAGTTCTGCGAGGCCCAGTCTTCGTCGGTGCGCAGTTCAAAGGCGAAACGCCCGTCTGTATCGGATGTTTCGGGTTTTTCGATTTTGATGTCCTCGTGGCGCCCGTTCATGTACCAGAGGGTGGCTTGCAAGGTTTTCACCGACGGGTCGGCGAAGCGGATGTCGACCTGATGGTTGGCGTTGCGCAGGTCTTTGTTCGAACTGTTGACCAGCAATTCGTTCTTGCCGGGTTTCAGGGTGGCGCTGGCGCTCATCTGCGCGGTCTTGCCTTCGCAGCCGTTGTCCAGCAGCGCCATCATCTGGCGGTAGATGGTTTCCTGGTCGAGGCGGTACAACGGCGAGAATTCCCAGATCAGGATTTTCGGCGGCGTCTTCTGGAACTCGTCGCTGCCCAGGTACTGGATCATCGAGCCTTCCAGGCCGCCGCCGGGGAAGGCGACGTTGAGGATGTCGGCGCCGATTTCCTGTTCGAGGAAGCCGGCGAAGTTGTAGTTCTTGCCGCTGTGGCTGGTGCCGACCAGGGTGATCTGCGGGTTGCCCGAATCGCCGAACAGGTCGCCGTCGCCGGCTTCGCCCTTGGGCTCGGTGGTGAACTGGTCCATGTACTGGATCGCGTAGCTGGTGCCGCACAGTTGCCCGGCCATGTTGTGCAGGGTGCCGGTCTTGCCCATGCGCCCGGAGCGCTTGGTTTCGAATTCGCGCTTGGGAATGTCGGCGAACTCGGGCATCGCGCGCACTTTGGCGCCGACGATTTTCGCGGTGCGCTGGGCGCCGTAAGGGGTCCAGTGCTGGTCGCCGCGGAAGTAGAAATCGTGGGCCGGCAATTCATCGGGCAATTGCTCGTTGGTCAACGGCGACAGGTCCGGCACCACGTAGCCCATCTTGGCGAAACGGCCGAGCATGCTCTTGTAGTTGCCCAGGGCCTTGTCGAAATCGAACGCGGCTTTCTCTTCGGGGTTGAGCTTGTTGCGGTTCACCAGGCCACGGGTCGGCTGGTAGACCACCACCAGTTCCACGCCCTTGGCCTTGAACGCATCGTGCAGCTGTTGCATGCGTTTGTAGCCGGCGGGGCTGGTGTCGAATTCGGTGCGCAGGTCTTCCTGGGTACGGAACAGCCAGTCGCCCTGGGCTTGCACCAGGGTGGTGAAGTTCTGCTGGTAGCGCGTGGTGTAGTTCCTCGCGTCGTGGGCCGCCGGGCACAGGCTGCAGCACGGTTCGGCGCTGAAGGTCGGCGCCTTGATCTCGTCGGCGCGCACGCCCTGGCTGGCCGCGAGCAGGCCGAGGGTCAGACCCGAGAGGCTCAACAGTTTGATCATGTGTGGGTGCATAAGGGTCATCCTCAGTCCTGCATTTCGGTCTGGCGTTCGACAGGGTCGATCAGCACGGCTTTCTGCTGGCGTACCAGCAGGTCGAGAATTTCTTCCTGGCGATCGCCCAGCACGCCGGAGAAGCTGATGCCGCTGGATTTGGTCGGCGCCAGCATCGACACGCGGTACAGCTCGATACTCAACGGCGAGTCGATCGACAGCGGCCCGCTGCCGTTACCGGCCAGTTCGCCGCCGACCACGATCAGCGAGACCTTGGTGTCGAACGGGTCGAGGGCGATGTCGCGGTCGGTGTCGGTCAGGTCCTTGATGTGGCCGTAGACGCCGGTCAGCCCGTTGGCCATCGAGGTGTTTTCGTACAGCTTGATGTTGACGCTGTTGCGTATGCGGATGCCGTGGCGACGGTTGGCGATCACCTTGTTGCCCCACAACAGGTTGTCGCCGCTCTCATAGAGCGTGATGCCGTCGGTGTGGTTGCGGTAGATCTCGTTGTCGGCGATCAGGTTGTTCACACTGTTACGGTCGATCACTAGGCCCGAAAGCTTGTTGTCGTAGCTGCGGTTGTTGAAGATGAAGCTGTCGTTCACTTCCCGGGAAATGATGATGCCGTGCTTCTTCTTGGTGCCGTAGACGGTGTTGTCCGCGATGATCAGGCCGTGGGAACGGTCGTGGGGGTCGATGCCGTAGACGATGTTGTCTTTGTAGGTGTTGCCCTTGATCACAAAGCCTTCGGTCTCGTAGCAGTAGAAGCCGTACCACATGTCCGAGAACTCGGAGTCGATGATCCAGCCGGTCGGTTCAGGGCGCTTGAGCACCTTGGCCATGTTCGGCGTGTACTGGGAAATACTCACCCCATACGACTTACTGTTGGCATAGCCGAAACTGGCCATCTTGGTGTTGGCGATGTAGGTCTCGGTGCCGCCCCAGGCCAGCAGGAACGGGCGGAATTCCTGGGGCGACTGGAAGGTCGCCGGGCCATTGGCCTTTTCTTTCCAGCCGGTGATCTTGGTATCGCGCACGAACAGCTGGCCGTCGTTGATCAGGAACGCACCGGCCTCCTGGGACAGGCGCAGTTCTTTGGTGTGCTTGTCGATGTCGAGGATGGCCTTGCGCCCGACCACGATCGGCAACTTGGCGAGGAACACGCCCGGCGAGGTTTCGCTGAGGTACTGCTTGGGCACTTTGCCCAGCAGGTCCTTGAGGTTCATGTAGCCGTCGTCGATAAAGATCGCCTGGGGAATGCCGTGCTGGCGCACCACCCACTCGGCCATCTTGTTGTCGCCGCCGATGAAGTCCTTCAGCGCGTCTTCCTGCATCATCCGGCGGATGCTGATTTTGCCCGGCTTGGTTCTGACGATTTTCTTTTCCATCGCCGCGGCGGTGTAGCCCGACAGGTCCGGCAGGGCCGGCTTGGGCATTTCCAGCGGCGCGGTCGGCGGGCTGGAAATGGTGTAGGTCTTGGCCTGTTGCAGTTCTTTGGCGATGGTCGGCGCCTTGACCGGCTGCGCGGTATCGGCGAAGGCTGTGGTATTGGCCATCAGCATCGCGGTCACCAGCAAGCATCTGCCTGTGAAGGGGTGAGCAATCATTGCGCGGGCTCCCATCAGAACTTCCAGATCACGTCGACAAAGGCGCGATGCATGTACGAGTCGACCTGGCTGCCATAAGCGTCGCCCGGTTTGAACACGCCGGCACGAAAGCGCACCAGGGCCGACGGTTCGTCGATCGACTGGCTGAGCGCGGCCGGCAGCAGGCCTTTCTTGAAGTACTTGGTGACGACCAGGTCCATCTCCTGGCCCAGGTCTTTCTTGCCGTCTTCAAGGGGCAGGGAAGTGCTGGACAGGATCGCGCCGGTCACGTCGTCGGTGTTGTTCTGCACGGCGTCGATGCCGTTGCTGCCCACCGGCTTGTTGCCGTCGACGCGCCAGAACTTGTGGTACACCAGGCTGGCGTCGTAGTCCTCGCGCAACTGCCAGGAGCCGAACAGGCTCATGGACTGCATGTTGTTCATCTCGCCGCGGAACGCTTCGCCGAAGCGATGCAGGCGGGACTGGGTGCCGGTGAAGTTCGAACGGTTGCTTTGCAGGCCGTTCTGTTCGTACTCGGCGCTGGCGCGGGCATAGGCCGCACCCACTTGCCACTGCGGGTCGAGGCGCAGGCGGATACCCAGATCGGTGGCCCAGCCGCTCACGTCTTCGCTGCGCTTGGCGTTGCTCGGGCGGGTGCCGTCGGCGTTCAACGCGTTGACGGTGTCGCGGTCGCCCTGCATGCCGGTGACGCTGGCCCAGTAGTTGACGGTGTTGGTGTTGCGCCAGTTGTAGGCGTCGCTGTTGGCCTCGATGCCGAGCCAGGTCAGGTCGCCGTTCTCGCGCTTGTCCGAGGGGTCGATGGGCATGCCCGGTTCGGAATAGTCGAGCTTGCCGTCGTCATGGCTGTGATGGCCACGCAGGCCGATCCACTGGCCTGGCGTCCACTGGTAGGCGGCGTCGGCGTAGAAGTGCTGGCGGTCTTTTTCGTCGGGCGACAGCTCCTTGAGGTCGGTGCGGTATTCGCTGAAGCGTTCGGCGGCGCCGACGTTGGCCTTGAGCAGGGTGGTGTCGAAGGTCCAGTTCAGCGCTTCGATGTTGGTGTCGCGCCATTGGCCGTCGTCATTGCGCAGGCGCTGGCGGCCGAACTTGAGGATCTCGCCGGGGTAGGGCGTGAAGCCGCTGTAGCCGACCCAGAACTCGCGCAGGGCCAGGTAGTTTTTCTTCGCTGTGCGGTCGCTGTTGCTCGACTGCTCGGTGGTGTCATCCGAGGATTGCTGCAGGGTGTCGGTCTCGATGATGTCGCTCGAGGTAACGGCCTGGCCCATGGCGTAGGCGCTCCAGTTGCCGCTTTCGCCGTAGACCCACGGGCGCAGGTCGAGGCCGATGCCGTTGACGTCGCCACCCTTTTGGGTGCCGAGGTCGCGGTCGTCTTCGGACTGGCCGGTGACTTTGACTTCCAGGCCGAAGTTCTTCGCTTCGGTCAGCGCGGCCAGGGTCGGGCACGACCACAGCAGGGCGAAGGTCAGGCCGATACCGGCCTGCACGAATGGATTGAGCTTCATAGGGATTCCTCGCCGTCTTCTTCTTGCAGGGCGTGCAGTTGCAGCGTGCTCTGGGCCAGGGTGCCGCGCGCGGCCAGTTCCTGTTGCACCAGGCGTTGGCCTTCGGCGCGTTGTTCCGGCGTCAGCGGGGCTTCGAGCTGCGTGGCCAGGTCGTTGGCCTCTGGTGTGTCCTGGGCTTTAGCCAATTGGCTGAAGACATAGGCGTTCAATGGGTCGGGCTTGGTGCCCTTGCCTTGGGAAAACAATTGCGCGATGGCGAAGTCGGCGCTGTTCTGGCCGTTGCGCGCAGCAGTCAGCAGGTGGTCCAGGGCTTTTTGCGAGTAGACCTTGCCCAGGTAGCCACGGCGGTAGATCTGGCCGAGGTAGTAATCGGCGGCCACTTCGCGGCCCAGGGCTTTTTGGAAATGCGCTTCGGCGGCCTTGGCGTCCGCCGGCACCCACTTGCCATCGTAGTAGAGCTTGCCCAGCAACAGCTCGGCGCGCGGCTGGTCGGCGGCGCGGCCGTTGTCCAGGTACTTCATCATCTGGTCGACGTCGCCCAGTTCCGGGAAGTCGTAGAGCAATTGCGCCAGGCTGACCCAGGATGCGGGGTAGCCGGGGGCGATTTTTTCCAGCAGCGCCTGGGCGGTTTTCTCGTCGGTCTTGCCCAGCGTTGCGTCGCCCAATACGCGGGCCACGCTGTCGATGCGCTGTGCGGTGACGGTGCCGCGGCTGTAGCCGGCTTCCATTTGCTTGAGCAGTTCGGCCTGTTTTTCTGGCTCGGCTTTTTTCTGGTAGACCGTGGCCAGTTCGACGTAGCAGATGTCGGTGGTGTTCAGCGCGGCCTTGCAGATGCGCTCGACATCATCCAGATGCTGGTCGTAGGTGTCCTGTGTGCGATACAGCAGCACCTGGGCCAGACCGGCTTCCGGGTAACCGGCGGCCTGCCATTTGTTGATCTGCTGCTGGGCGTTCACGTTGGGGAAGCTGTGCGGGTATTGCAGGTACAGCATCGCCAGCGGGATCAGGGTGTTGCCTTCGCCATTGGCAAAGGCTTTTTTCAGCAGGCCTTCGGCTTCATGGTGTTCGGCGTCGGTGGCGCCGGGCTTGGCCACCAGCAGGCGCCCCAGGCGGGCCTGGGCGCGCGGAGAAATATCCGCAGCGGCGCGGTAAGTGGCCTCGGCCTGTTTGATCTGCGCCGGGTCGCGTGTGCCGACCTGGATATCGGCCAGGCCCACCTGGGCCTCGCTGTAACCCAGGGTCGCCAGTTGCTGGTAATTCTGCTGCGCGGTGAGCGTGTCGCCCCGCTTGAGGGCTTCGTTGGCCAGGCGCTGGTCGGGCAGACCGGCGCAACCGGCGAGGCTGACCGCAAGTGCCAGCAACGCGACAGGGCCCTTGTGGGAGCGGGCTTGCTCGCGATGCAGGCCGTGCGGTCCGTCAGGCAAACCGCACTGATCCCATCGCGAGCAAGCCCGCTCCCACAGGGATTGCGGTGTTTTCAGGAGAGTCGTCACAGGCATGTCCTCGCTTACAGTCCGGCAGCCATGGCTTTATCGATCAGCCAGTTCAGCGATGGGCCACGGTCGCTGGTGACTTCCACCGGGCGGCCGGCGTAGGCGCTGTCCAGCGGTGCGTCCGGCTTGATCTGCACGCGAATGTCGGAGGACAGGTCGGCGCTGTTCAGGCTGGTGCTGCTGACGATGGTGCCGGTGCGGGTCTGTTCTTCGTCGGCGACCTGGAAGTTCACCGGGGTACCTGGGCGAACGTCAGCGAACTGGCGATAGGAGAAGCGTGCTTCCACGTTGGCCAGGCTGCCGCGTGGCACCAGTTGGAAGATCACGTCGCCTTTGCTTGCGTATTGACCGTCGGCCACCATTTGCTGGGCCACGATGCAGTCGCAAGGCGAGGTCAGGGTGCCGGTCATTTGTTTGCCGAACAGTTCTTCGACCTTGGCCGGTTGCAGTTGGTCTTCGTCCAGATGGCCCTTGAGCACGTCGAGCATGCTGGTGCTGAAGGTCGCGAGCGGCGCGCCTTTGGCCGCCACCGCGTCGCCTTTGAGCAGGCTTTGCACGGTGCCGTCGCGGGGCATGGTCACGTTCATGCCGGGCACGCTGACCAGGCCGGCCTGGGCGTGGCTGACGAAGTACATGCCGTACAGCGATTTGAAGACGAAACCGAATGCCGCCAGGCCCACCAGGAAGATCGCCAGGCTGAACGTCACGGCGCGCAGGCGGCCGAAGACGCTCATGTTGCTGCCGCCGTCCTTGACCTTGCGCGCCTTGGTGAAGTTGTCGCGTTGCAGGGTGGCGAGTACGTCGCCCATGGTCACGATATCGCCCGACAGGTGCGACGTGATCAGGTGACGCAGCGTGGAAATATCCTGCGCGTCGAGGTTCTGGAACTGGCAGCCGGTGCGCCCGCTCTGGCGGTCGTAGGAGCGAATCTGCAGCTCCACATCCATCGCCAGGCCGAGGTTGTCGATGACAAATTGCAGGCGACCCTTGTGGACTTCGCCAACGATCAGCGGCTGGGTGGCGGTGAACGCCAGGCCGCCGGCGGACAGGTCGATGACCCGCGCTTCGGTCGGCGTGCGGTCAGTGTTGAAAAAGCGCAACTTGGCGGGGATTTTGACCCGGGCGTGCTGGCGTTGGGCTTCGGATTCGTGGACAACGTTGGCGTTTACTTGGCTGTTCATCAGGGCAATTTCCTAGAGTTAATTCAGGCTTGGCAGGGTCAGACCATCATCAGCAACACGGCGACGAAAATGCTGCCGGCGGAGAAGGTCATGGTCCGAGACGACCAGGTGTTGAACCAACGTTGAAAGCTGGCCAAATCGCGGGTCAGTTTGGTGTCCTGGCGGGTCCAGGACTGTTGATCAAGGCGGAAGAACACGTAGATCTTCACCAGCGCGCCCATGATCTGGTTGTAATAGAGAATCACCGGGTACGCCGGGCCGATCCTGTGCCCGGAGCACGACAGCAGCACGGTCAGGATCAGGCGGGTGATGCCGATCCACAGCAGGTACGCGAGGATGAACGCACCGCCGTACTTGAAGGTGGCGATGATCGCCACGGTCAGGCCGAGCAGCGAGGTCCACATCGACACACGCTGGTCGAACAACACCACGCTGGTGAACAGGCCGAGGCGACGTACACCCAGGCCCAGGGCGCGGGAGTTCTGGCGCAGGTTGTTGCCGTACCAGCGGAACATCAGCTTGCGGCTGGCTTTGATAAAGCTCTTTTCCGGCGGGTGCTCCACGGTGTTGATCGCGGCATCCGGTACGTAGAAGGTGTCGTAGCCCAGGCGCATCAGGCTGAACCAGCTGGACTTGTCGTCGCCGGTCAAAAACTTGAAGCGGCCCAGGCGCCAGTGTTGCAGCGAGTCGCTTTCCACATCGGCGATAAAGCCCGGGTCGGTGACCACGCTGGCGCGGAACACCGACATGCGCCCGGTCATGGTCAACACGCGCTTGGACAGGGCCATCGAGCACATGTTGATGTGGCGCTGGGCGAAGCGCAGTTTGTGCCATTCGCTCATGATGTAGCCGCCGCGCACTTCGCAGAACTCGTTGGTGGTCAGGCCGCCGACATTGCCGAACAGCTGGAACCACGGCACGGTTTTGCGCACGACGCCTTCGGCGAGCACGGTGTCGCCATCGATCACTGCAACCACGGCGCGGTCATCCGGCAAGTGGCGGGAGATGGCGCGGAAGCCGAAGGCCAGGCCGTCGCGCTTGCCGGTGCCGGCGATACGCACGAAGTCGAGCTTCACATGGCCCGGCGGGTTCATGCGTTCCCACAGGCTTTTCACCAGCAGTTCATCGGACATTTCCACCAGCGAGCAGACCACGGTGGTGGGGAAGCCGCATTCGATCGCTTCGCGGATCACCGAGCTGTAGACCTGCGCGGTGGTCAGCGCATCGATCCGGAAACTGGTGACCATCAGGAACACATGGGACGGGTCCGCGGCCTTGCCCAACTTGCGCACTTTGCGCCGCAGGTGGGGGTAGACCACGTACAGGAACAGCATGCCGCGAAAGAAATGCGTCGCACCCATCGAGTAGCGCCAGATACCGACGGCGCCAATCAGGAAAATAAAATTCTTCGACTCGGAGTCGAACGTACTCGCCGGCAACAGCAGGGCGAGTCCCATCAGCAGGCTCAAGAAGAACAGCCAGCCGGCGGATTGGAGCAGTACGTGTTTTAACTTGGACATAGGCGTCATCCGCAGGTGAAGGAGGTTTCGAGCTGCAAGCGCTGGGGATCAGGACGCAGGCAGCCCGAAACTTGCGGTTGCTGTTACCAGCAAATACCTTCGGTACGGCCGCTCACACTGGTGGCCTTGGACATGAAGCCCACCAGGTCGACCACTTGCTTGCCGTGCGGTGCGTTATGGGCCAAGGCCCGGAACTTCTCGTCACGGTTGCCGAGGATGATCACGTCGCAGTTGTTGATCACATCGTCGAAGTCCGAGTTGAGCAGGGACGACACGTGCGGGATCTTGCCTTCGATGTAGTCCTTGTTCGCGCCGTGGACACGGGCGTACTCGACGTTGCTGTCGTAGATGCTCAGGTCGTAACCCTTGCCGATCAGCATTTCCGCCAGCTCCACCAGGGGGCTTTCGCGCAGGTCATCGGTGCCGGCCTTGAAGCTCAGGCCCAGCAGGGCGACTTTGCGTTTGTCGTGGCCGGCGACGATGTCGAAGGCGTTCTGCACCTGGGATTCGTTGCTGCGCATCAGCGAGTTGAGCAGCGGCGCTTCCACGTCCAGCGAGCCGGCGCGGTAGGTCAGGGCGCGCACGTCTTTGGGCAGGCACGAGCCGCCGAACGCGAAGCCCGGGCGCATGTAGTACTGGGACAGGTTGAGGGTCTTGTCCTGGCAGACCACTTCCATCACTTCGCGCCCGTCGACGCCGACGGCCTTGGCGATGTTGCCGATCTCGTTGGCGAAGGTCACCTTGGTGGCGTGCCACACGTTGCAGGTGTACTTGATCATTTCGGCAACGGCGATGTCCTTGCGGATGATCGGCGCGTCGAGTTCTTCGTACAGTGATTGCAGGACATCACCGGAGGCTTTGTCGAATTCGCCGATGACGGTCATCGGCGGCAGGTCGTAGTCGGCGATGGCGGTGGATTCACGCAGGAACTCCGGGTTGACCGCAACGCCGAAGTCGACACCGGCTTTCTTGCCGGAGCAGTCTTCGAGGATCGGGATCACCACATTGGCCACGGTGCCCGGCAATACGGTGCTGCGCACGACGATGGTGTGGCGGGTGGTCTTGTCACGCAGGACAAAGCCGATCTCGCGGCATACCGATTCGATGTAGTTGAGTTCCAGGTCGCCGTTTTTCTTGCTCGGCGTACCGACGCAAATCATCGACAGGTCGGTAGCGCGGATGGCTTCGGCGAAGTCGGTCGTACCGCGCAGTCGTCCGGTCTCGATACCCTGGCTCAGCAGCTCGCCCAGGCCCGGTTCAACGATCGGCGATTTGCCTGCGTTGATCAGGTCGATTTTTTCCTTGGAGATGTCTACGCCGACCACTTCATGGCCGCGGGCAGACAGGCAACCGGCACAGACTGCGCCAACGTAACCCAAACCAAATATGCTGATACGCATCGCATTTACCTCTGTATTAAATCGTGCCATTAAATGGCCGGAGTTCATGTTTGCAAGCGTCACTGATGCCGCGAAAGTTAGGCGAATAGACGCCGACTTGCCGCGTGCAGGCATGTTGAATAACGAGTGACTAATGATTGCACTCAAGTTGTGCGCAACTTGGCCTTGTTATTGGTGCTTGCCCTGAAATGCAGCCGGCCTTCCTGGGAGAAGGGCCTGGCGCCAGTGCAACAGGGCCTTGATAAAAGGCTGTAAGCCTATAGTTATCAATGCCTTGGGTTATGTCACTGACCCATTGGGGTAAGCACGGCCTTGGCCTTATAGTGTGTGGCAATCGATCCTTATCGCCGCTCTTAACTAATCGGTTGGTAATATGAGCCCAGAGTCAAAGTTTAATGTGACAACTTTGCTACTTCCGTTGGTCGCCATGTAAGTCATCTCTTACAGAAACAGAGAATTCCGTTACCGGTGGTATGAGCGGTGCTTTAGGGCTAAGTTCCTGGCCGCTCATCCTGTTTCCGGAAATTTCTTGAAATATCAGCAAAGATGGCACTGGTACTATATTGATAGCACTTGCTATTTGGGCCAGTAGTTACGGGGAGTTGGCGCGCGGGAATAGTTTTGTGCCACTAGTGATTTAAAAAAGTGGTGCCACTACGAAAAAAAATGACGAATGTCGAGTGAAATAATTGTTAGAGATGCGCCAGGGTATTTTTTGACGCCAAACAATTGACGATTCCAGATGTGAAATGCAGACAAAAATGTGGGAGGGGGCTTGCCCCCGATGGCGGTGTGTCAGTCTATCCATGTATGACTGATCCCCCCCCATCGGGGGCAAGCCCCCTCCCACATTTGATCTTTAGCGTCTATGAGGGCGGAGCAGGGCCTTATTCCGGTTCGTGATCGCGCAGGAACACCAGGTTGTCCGGCTTGGACTGCTCGGCATTGAAGCGATAACCCTGCACATCGAACTGCTTGAGCTGGGCCGGGTCGTTGATACGCTCTTCGATCACGAAGCGGCTCATCATGCCCCGGGCCTTTTTCGCGTAGAAGCTGATGATCTTGTACTGGCCGTTCTTCAGGTCCTTGAACTCGGTATTGACGATCCGCGCATTCAGCGCCGTGCGCTTGACCGCCGAGAAGTACTCGTTGGACGCCAGGTTGAGCAGCACGTCATCGCCTTGTTCGGCCAGGGCTTGGTTGAGCCACTCGCTGATCCGGGTGCCCCAGAAGGCGTACAGGTCCTTGCCACGGGCGTTGGCCAGTTTGGTGCCCATCTCCAGGCGATACGGCATCATCAGGTCCAGGGGGCGCAGCAGGCCGTACAGGCCCGAGAGCATGCGCAGGTGGTCCTGGGCGTAGCTGAAGTCGGCGTCGCTGAAGGTGTCGGCGTTGAGGCCGGTGTACACGTCGCCCTTGAACGCCAGCAACGCCTGCTTGGCGTTGGCTGCTGTGAACGCCGGGGTCCAGCTGCCGAAGCGCGCGGCGTTGAGGCCGCCGATCTTGTCGGACACATGCATCAATTCGCTGATCTGCGCCGGGCTCAGGTGGCGCAGTTGCTCGATCAACTCCTGGGAATGGTCCAGGTACTGCGGCTGGGTAAAGCGCTGGGTCGCAGGCCTGGACTCGAAGTCGAGGGTCTTGGCGGGGGAAATCACCATCAGCATGAAGTTGGCTCCTGTAATCGTGCTTGTAACGTGGGCGGGATTCTAGGGGGTTGGGCACTTTGACTCCACCTATGATGGCGATAGGCGCGATCCGTTATGATGGCCGGTGATTCTGGAGAGGGAGACCCTATGTGCGAATAGCGCTTTTATTGTCGGCGTGCCTGTTTTGCCTGAGCGCCCACGCGGCGCCGGTGGACGTGGCCAGCCTGGATCGCGGCGTCTGGCCGGAAAAACTCAGCAGCCCTGCGCTGTTCGACGTGGCCTCGCGCGCTGAAATATTGATGTTCGCCCACAGCCTGATCGGCAGCGAAGCCCTGGATGAAGCGGCGCTCAAACAGCGCCTGGGCCTGAAGATCATCAACCTGGCGGCCATCGACGATCTGCGTCGCCAGCTCTGGCGGCGCCTTCTGGAGAATTACACCGCTGCCCAGGAAAGTTGCGAGGAGGATGCGTCGTTCTGCTACCTGGTGGAAAACATGGACGACCTGCGCGAGCAGGCCGGCAAGTTCGAGGTCAGTGACAACTCCTTCTATATAGGCTGGGCCGGCCCAAGCCACAATTTCCACGAGCGTTACCTGGACGAACTGCTGCGCAAAGCCGCGCTGTTCCCGCAGATCAGCAGCGAAATCGCACGTTTCGGTGACCATGAGCGCAATGGCGACGAATTCAACGACCGCCTGTTCCTGCTGACCTTCGACGGCGGCCCGGCACCGGTCAGTGGCAATACCGACTGGCTCACCGATTACCTGCGCAAGCAGAAGATGAACGCCACGTTCTTCGCCCTCGGCAGCAGCCTGCAAAACCGTGTGGAGCGCAGTTCCGTCGCGGATGTGCAGGCGCTGTATCAGGGGCAGTGCGTGGGCACTCAAGGTTGGCAGTACCGTTCCCACAGCCATTGGGTCGACTGGCAAAGTTCGATCATCCGCAGCGCCGCGCTGGCGCAGAACCTGATGCCGGAAAACTACGTGCCGCTGTTCCGTCCACCCTACGGCCAGCGCCGCGCGGACAGCCAGGGTTTCTTCCAGTCCCAGGGTTTGCAGGTGGCGTTGTGGGATATCGACTCCCAGGACGAACCGGGCAAGCTCAAGGCCGATGAGTCGGCGCAGCGGGTGCTGACATTGATGTTGTTGTGGCGCAAAGGGGTGATTGTGTTTCACGACACCCAGGACAAGGCGCGGGTCGCATTGCCGATGGTATTGCAGGCAACGGCGCAAAGCGGGCTGGGTTGGCAGGACTGCCGGGAGGCGTTTCGCTGAAGAGGCTGAAGTGCCCGTTCCCGTTGGGGATGCGGCATTTTCGGGGTGATTTTGTACGATATTTCTATGCGGGCCGACTTCCGACTTTAACGGGGTAGCTGGCACTCGGCTAGTGCTATTCGTCATCCTGAAAAATAAACTTCAAAAAAACGTCAAAGTGCTTTTTCCTGTCATGGGTTTTGCGGTATTACGAAGTCAGATCGCCGAAACCTGCAACACAGGTGGCGTCTTCCAAGACTCCTCATGTGGGCACTGCACTTGACGTCACGCAAGGTGCAGTCGGTGGTCGAATCGAGGCGCAGCACTGTTGTGGTATTGCGTCGACTGGCTCCCACAAAGGTGACCGAGTATGGATGATCATGGACGTAACCCTTCTTCCGACCAGCCAATCCTTTATGTGCTTGATACCAACGTACTGATCCACGATCCGAACGCTCTGCTTAACTTCGAAGAACACCACGTCGCCATCCCGATGATCGTGTTGGAGGAACTCGACAAACTCAAAAGCGGGCATCACAGCGTGGCCGCCGAATGTCGCCAGGCCATCCGCCTGATCGACAAAACCCTGGGTGAAGCGTCACCCGAGGACGTCGAAGTCGGCGTGCCGATCCAGCGCGGCAAAAGCGGGCCCAAGGGTTTGTTGTCGATTCTGATGAGCAAGCGCAGCGAGCCCAACAGCCTGCTGCCGGAAAACCTCAACGACAACAAAATCATCAACCAATTGATCGACCTGCACGCTCGTGACAAGGACATGCGCGTGGTGCTGGTGACCAAAGACATCAATATGCGCCTCAAGGCACGAGCGTGTGGGATCGCTGCCGAGGACTACAGTACCGACCAATTGGTCGACGACGTGTCGATGCTGTCCCGTGGTTATCACACCATGACCGGCTCGTTCTGGGACCGCGTCAGCAAGGTCGAAACCCGTCAGGACCACGGTCGCACCTGGCACCAGGTGCAACTGATCGACAACCTGCCGGCGGTACACGTCAACGAGTTCATCATCGACGAACAGGGCTTCGTGGGCTGGATCAAAGAGATCCAGGTCGACAGGCTGCTGATCCTCGATCTGCATCAGGAACCCCTGTTGCACCAGGAAGCCTGGGGCCTGAAACCGCGTGATATCTACCAGAGCCTGGCGCTGTATGCGCTGCTCGACCCGGACATCCACCTGGTCAACCTGACCGGTGCCGCCGGCTCGGGCAAAACCATCCTGGCCCTGGCCGCCGCCATCGAACAGACCATGGTGACCAAACGCTATCGCCGCATCATCGCCACCCGCAGCGTGCAGGGCCTGGACCAGGAGATCGGTTTCCTGCCCGGCACCGAAGCGGAAAAAATGGAGCCGTGGCTGGGGGCGATCACCGACAACCTCGAAGCCTTGCACATGGATGACGAAAACACCCATGGCAGCGTCGACTACATCCTCAGCAAAGTGCCGTTGCAGTTCAAATCCCTCAATTACATCCGAGGTCGCAGCTTCCAGCAGAGCCTGATTTTGATCGATGAGTGCCAGAACCTCACGCCGCACCAGATGAAAACCATCATCACCCGTGCCGGCGCCGGTTCCAAAGTGGTGTGCCTGGGCAACCTGGCGCAGATCGACACCCCTTACCTGTCCGCGACCAGCTCCGGGCTGACTTACCTGACGGAACGCTTCAAAGACTTCCCGAACGGCGTGCATATCGCGCTGCAGGGAGTTCCACGTTCGATCCTGGCCGAATACGCCGAATCTCACTTGTAAACGCGGTCCATGTAGGAGCGAGCTTGCTCGCGAAGAGTGTCTACGATAACGCGGGGTCTCTGGAGCCCCGCGTTGTTCTTTGGTTTTTCGCGAGCAAGCTCGCTCCTACAGGGTTTACAATCGACGCTCCTGATCAGGAGTATCCCTGTGCTGACTCATCTCGATTCCCAAGGTCGCGCCCATATGGTCGACGTCACCGACAAGTCCGTGACGTTCCGAGAGGCGGTGGCTGAAGCGCGGGTGCGTATGCTGCCCGAGACACTGAAAATGATTGTCGATGGTGCCCATCCCAAGGGCGATGTGTTTGCCGTGGCCCGTATCGCCGGGATCCAGGCGGCGAAAAAACCAGTGATTTGATCCCCTTGTGCCATCCGCTGATGTTGACCGGCGTCAAGGTCGAACTGAACGCCGAGGGCATAGACTCCGTACACATCGTGGCGCGCTGCAAGCTCTCGGGCCAGACCGGCGTAGAGATGGAAGCGCTGACGGCCGCCAGTGTCGCCGCGTTGACCATCTACGACATGTGCAAGGCCGTGGACCGCGGCATGACCATCGAAAACATCCGCCTGCTGGAAAAGCTCGGCGGGAAAAGCGGGCATTTCAAGGCGGACCAGGCATGAGCATCAACGTACTGTTTTTTGCCCGCTACAGCGAAACGATCGGCCTGGATTCCCTGGAGATGGAAGGCGACTTCGCCACCGTCGACGCGGTGCGCCAGGCATTGGTTGGCGATGCGGGCTTTGACGTGCTCAACGAGACCAGCTTGATGTGTGCGCGCAATCAGGAAATGTGCAGCGTCGACGAGCCGCTCGAAGCCGGTGATGAAGTCGCCTTCTTCCCACCCGTGACCGGAGGCTGAGCATGGCCATCCGTGTGCAGCCCGCGCCGTTTGACCCCGGCGCCGAAGTCAACGCGATGCACGCCGCCAATGTCGGCGTTGGCGCGGTGGTGAGTTTTGTCGGCTATGTCCGCGACTTCAATGACGGCCACGACGTGGCGGGGATGTTCCTGGAGCATTACCCCGGCATGACCGAAAAGGCCCTGGCCAAGATCGCCGTGGAAGCCGAACAACGCTGGCCGCTGCTCAAGCTGGAAGTGCTGCACCGCATCGGCGCGCTGGAACCGGGCGAGCCCATCGTCTTCGTCGCCGCTGCTAGCGCGCATCGCCAGGCTGCGTTTGATGCCTGCGCGTTTGTGATGGACTACCTGAAGACCCGTGCGCCGTTCTGGAAGAAAGAAAGCACCAGCGAAGGTGCGCGTTGGGTGGACGGGCGCGACAGCGACCACGCCGCAGCGGATCGCTGGAAGTAGCCAGCCGAACACCTATCTCAAAATCAGCTGAAATCAAATGTGGGAGGGGCAAGCCCCCTCCCACACTTTTGACCGCATTTGAGCTTAGGGGCGTTTGCGTTCTACAGCCCGGAGCAAGTGCGTCGGCGGTGTCTCGCAGCTGATCTTGCGGCCCAGCAGCGTCTCGATCGACGGCAACTGATACGAGTCATCCTCCCCGGCAAAGCTGATCGACACACCCGCTGCCCCGGCACGGCCGGTGCGGCCAATACGGTGTACGTAGTCGTCGGGCATTTCGGGCAGGGTGAAGTTGATCACATGGCTGATGCCGTCGATGTGAATCCCGCGCCCGGCCACATCGGTGGCCACCAGCACGCGGATCTTGCCTTCGCGAAAGCCTTCCAGGGTCTTGATGCGCTTGTGCTGCGGCACGTCGCCCGACAGTTGCGCGGCGTTGACGCCATCGCGCACCAGGCGCTCTTCGATACGACGCACTTCGTCCTTGCGGTTGGCAAATACCATCACGCGCTCCCAACCGTTGTCGTTGATCAGGTTGTAGAGCAGCTTGTACTTGTCGGCACCGGCCACGGCGTAGATGTGTTGCTCGACGTTTTCGCTGGCGACGTTCAGCGCCTCGATCTCGACGATGGACGGCTCGGTGGTCCACTGCTTGGCGAGGTTCATCACGTCTTCGGTGAAGGTCGCGGAGAACAGCAGGGTCTGGCGCTCGTTTTTCGGCGGGGTCTGGCGAATGATCTGGCGTACTTGCGGGATAAAACCCATGTCGAGCATGCGGTCGGCTTCGTCCAGCACCATCACTTCGACCATGTCCAGGTGTACGTCGCCGCGCTGGTTGAAGTCGAGCAGGCGGCCCGGAGTGGCAACCAGGATGTCGCAGTGGCGCGCTTCGAGGTGCTTGAGCTGCTTGTCGAAGTCCATGCCACCGACAAACGTCATGACGTTGAGGCCGGTGTACTTGGTCAGGTCGGCGGCGTCCTTGGCGATCTGCACCACCAGCTCGCGGGTCGGGGCGATGATCAGCGCGCGCGGCTCACCCATGTAGCGTTCTTTCGGCGGCGGCGTTTGCAGCAGTTGGGTGATGATCGAGATCAGGAACGCGGCGGTCTTGCCGGTGCCGGTCTGGGCGCGGCCGATGGCGTCTTTGCCGGCCAGGGTGAAGCCCAGCACCTGTGCCTGGATCGGTGTGCAGTACGGGAAGCCCAGGTCCTGGATGGCGTGCATCAGTTCCGGTGCGAGCTTGAAATCGTGGAAGCGGGTTTTGCCTTCCTGGGGTTCGACGACGAAATCTTCGAGCTTCCACGGCGTGACGGGCGGCTTGGGCGTGCGTTCACGGCGTGCGGCTTTTGGCGCAGGCGCGGCTGCCGCAGCGGCTTCGGCCGGTTTTGGCGGTTCGGTTGGCGTCACCTCGAGCGGTTTCGGCGCGGTCACAGGCGCGGCCAGGCCAGGCTGTTTACCGTCGTGGCGGCTGCCGGGTGTCGGGACGGGAGCACTGGGAACTGGCGCGAGCGGCTCAGCCTCGCTTTTGCCGAACATCTTCTTGAGTGCTTTGAGCACGGTGATCTCATTAATTGGTTAAGGAATATACGCCGGCCAGTGTAATGCAAGAATCGGGCGCGGCGTAGTGCGTCTGTCATGTGGCTAAATAAACGGCGGTGTTCAGCGCAGTCGTTCGGCCAACCACGTACCGATATCGCTGATCTCTTCAGGTAACACTTCGTGACCCATTGGGTATTCCTGCCATGTCACGGTGACACCACGGGTCTTCAAGTGCTCGTAAGCGCTGCGCCCCATGGCGTTCTGCACCACGTCATCGTACTGGCCATGCAGGCACAGCACCGGAATGCGCTGCTGACTGGCGGATAATTCCAGCTCGTCGTCGAAGGTCGGCGCATAAGTGGAGAGGGCAATCACGCCACCCAAGGCGCCTTGCCATTTATTGAAAGCGGTGTGGTACACCACGGCGCCACCCTGGGAGAAACCCGCCAGGAAAATCCGCGAGGCGTCTATTCCGCTGCTTTTTTGTTCCTTGATCAAATCCGTGACCATTTTGGCCGACTCTTTCAGCTCTTCCAGGCTGATGGACCGCGCCGGGCTCATCGCCCTGATGTCGTACCAACTGGGCATCTCATAGCCGCCGTTGATGGTCACCGGGCGGGTCGGTGCTTGAGGCAGGACGAAGCGGGTGGTCAGCAGGTTTTCCTGCAGCGCTTGGGCCACCGGCTGGAAGTCGTAGCGATCGGCACCCAGGCCATGCAGCCAGATTACGCAGGCGTCTGCAGGCTTGGTGGGCTGAAGAATCAAGGGGTTGCTCATGTCTGCTCCATTAATGTGCGTGCGCTCCGATTGAGTGCGACGGAACGGTGCGCAATAGTTTGATCTGTTACGAGAATGTCGCAAGGTTGAATCTTTTGCCATTGACCTTGGGCTGAATCGACTCAGCAGCCACTCTGGTACGCGCTTTGCTATGTGTAGGTCGATGTCAGATCTTTCCTGGGACGGTAACACTATCAGTGACTGCCGTTTGTGGGATAGCAACTGGAATTACTGCGACTGCCTCATGCTGCTTGACCCTAATAAAAGCCAACACGGGTCGATATCGCCTCATAAGGGTGCGCTGAGGTTCTAGCTCCGACACAACAAGAGCAACTGGAGGTTTGAATGAAGGTATTGAAATCCACCCTGGCCATCGTTTCCGCGGCCGCTGTATTGGGTGTCAGTGGTTTCGCCCAAGCCGGCGCCACCCTGGACGCCGTGCAGAAGAAAGGCTTTGTGCAATGTGGCGTGAGTGACGGCTTGCCGGGTTTCTCGGTACCGGATGCCAGCGGCAAGATCCTCGGGATCGACGCTGACTTCTGCCGCGCGGTAGCCGCTGCCGTGTTCGGCGACGCGACCAAGGTCAAATTCAGCCAGTTGAACGCCAAGGAGCGTTTCACCGCGCTTCAATCCGGCGAAGTCGACATTCTGTCCCGTAACACCACCATGACCAGCTCCCGCGATGCGGGCATGGGCCTGAAATTCCCGGGCTTCATCACTTACTACGACGGCATCGGCTTTCTGGTAAACAACAAGCTGGGCGTTAAAAGTGCCAAGGAACTGGACGGTGCAACCATCTGCATCCAGGCCGGTACCACCACCGAGCTGAACGTTTCCGACTACTTCCGTGGCAACGGTCTGAAATACACCCCGATCACCTTCGACACCTCCGACGAAAGCGCCAAGTCGCTGGAATCCGGGCGTTGCGACGTGCTGACCTCCGACAAGTCCCAACTGTTCGCCCAGCGCAGCAAGTTGGCCTCGCCGAAAGACTACGTGGTTCTGCCGGAAACCATTTCCAAGGAACCGCTGGGCCCGGTCGTGCGTAATGGCGACGACGAGTGGCTGGCCATCGTGCGCTGGGTTGGCTACGCCATGCTCAACGCGGAAGAAGCCGGGATCACTTCCAAAAACGTCGAAGCTGAAGCCAAGTCCACCAAGAACCCGGACGTTGCGCGTCTGCTCGGTGCCGACGGCGAATACGGCAAAGACCTGAAAGTGAAGAAAGACTGGGTCGTACAGATCGTCAAGCAGGTCGGCAACTACGGTGAAGTGTTCGAGAAAAACCTCGGCAAGAACACGCCACTGGAAATCGACCGTGGCCTGAACGCGCTGTGGAACAACGGCGGCATTCAATACGCACCCCCTGTGCGCTGATCGCTGATGGTTCTATCACCCGGTGGGCCAACCGCCGGGTGATGTTCTGTTCCATTCTTTCCGGGGCACTTCATGCAAAATAAAATCGGCGCACCCAAGCAGAAGCTCAGCTTCAGCGACCCCAAAGTGCGTGCGTGGCTCTTCCAGATCATCACGATTGTGGCGGTGGTCTCGCTGGGCTGGTACCTCTTCAACAATACCCAGACCAACCTTCAGCACCGAGGCATTACCTCGGGTTTCGACTTTCTTGAGCGCAGTGCCGGCTTCGGCATCGCGCAGCACCTGATCGACTACACCGAATCGGACAGCTATGCCCGGGTGTTTGTGATCGGGCTGCTCAATACCTTGCTGGTGACTGTGATCGGCGTGGTCCTGGCGACCCTGCTCGGGTTCATCATCGGCGTGGCCCGCTTGTCGCCCAACTGGATGATCAACAAGCTGGCGACGGTGTACGTGGAAGTGTTCCGCAACATCCCGCCGTTGCTGCAAATCCTGTTCTGGTATTTCGCGGTGTTCCTGACCATGCCGGGGCCGCGCAACAGCCATAACTTCGGCGACACGTTCTTCGTCAGCAGCCGTGGTCTGAACATGCCGGCCGCGCTGGCCGCCGACGGGTTCTGGCCGTTCGTGACCAGCGTGGTCGTGGCCATCGTGGCGATCGTGCTGATGACCCGCTGGGCCAACAAGCGCTTTGAAGCGACCGGCGTACCGTTCCACAAATTCTGGGTGGGCCTGGCGCTGTTCATCGTGATTCCGGCGTTGTGCGCGTTGATCTTCGGCATGCCGTTGCACTGGGAAATGCCCAAGCTGCAAGGCTTCAACTTCGTCGGCGGCTGGGTGCTGATCCCTGAACTGTTGGCGCTGACCCTGGCGCTGACCGTGTACACCGCGGCGTTTATCGCCGAGATCGTGCGCTCGGGCATCAAGTCCGTCAGCCACGGCCAGACCGAAGCCGCACGCTCCCTGGGCCTGCGCCCCGGGCCGACGCTGCGCAAGGTCATCATCCCGCAAGCCCTGCGGGTGATCATTCCGCCGCTGACCAGCCAATACCTGAACCTGGCGAAAAACTCGTCGTTGGCCGCCGGTATCGGTTACCCGGAAATGGTTTCGCTGTTTGCCGGCACGGTGCTCAACCAGACCGGCCAGGCCATCGAAGTCATTGCCATCACCATGAGCGTGTACCTGGCGATCAGCATCAGCATTTCCCTGCTGATGAACTGGTACAACAAGCGCATTGCGCTGATCGAGCGGTGAGGAAACGAGCATGAGTTCGCATACGTTCAAACCTGATATGCCACCGCCAAGCAAAGTCTTCGGGCCGATGGCATGGATGCGCGCCAACCTGTTTTCCAGCTGGCTCAACACCCTGCTGACCTTGTTGGCGTTTTACCTGATCTACCTGGTCGTGCCGCCGATCCTGCACTGGGCGATCCTCGACGCCAACTGGGTCGGTACCACTCGCGCCGACTGCACCAAAGAAGGCGCCTGCTGGGTGTTTATCCAACAGCGCTTCGGGCAGTTCATGTACGGCTACTACCCCGGCGACCTGCGCTGGCGCGTAGACCTGACCGTGTGGTTGGCCATCGTGGGCGTGGCGCCGTTGTTCATCTCGCGTTTTCCACGCAAGGCGATCTACGGCCTGGGCTTTCTGGTGTTGTACCCGATCATTGCCTTCTTCCTGTTGCGCGGCGGCATTTTCGGCCTGACCAGCGTGGCCACCAGCCAATGGGGCGGCCTGATGCTGACCCTGGTCATCGCCACCGTCGGCATCGCCGGTGCCTTGCCGCTGGGGATTGTGCTGGCGCTGGGGCGGCGTTCGAACATGCCGGCGATTCGTGTGGTCTGCGTGACCTTCATCGAATTCTGGCGCGGCGTGCCGTTGATCACGGTGCTGTTCATGTCCTCGGTGATGCTGCCGTTGTTCCTGCCCGAAGGCATGGGCATCGACAAGCTGCTGCGGGCGTTGATCGGCGTGATCCTGTTCCAGTCGGCCTACGTGGCGGAAGTGGTGCGCGGTGGCTTGCAGGCGATTCCCAAAGGTCAGTACGAAGCGGCCGCGGCGATGGGCCTGGGTTACTGGCGCAGCATGGGCCTGGTGATTCTGCCGCAAGCCCTGAAGATGGTGATCCCCGGCATCGTCAACACGTTTATTGCGCTGTTCAAGGACACCAGCCTGGTGATCATCATCGGTTTGTTCGACCTGCTCAACAGCGTCAAGCAAGCCGCCGCCGACCCGAAATGGTTGGGCATGGCCACTGAAGGCTACGTGTTCGCCGCCCTGGTGTTCTGGATTTTCTGTTTTGGTATGTCGCGCTATTCCATTCATTTGGAACATAAGCTCGACACAGGCCACAAGCGTTAGGAGTTGATGTTATGAGCGAAGCGATCAAACAGCCTGTGAGCCCTGAAGGCATTATCCAGATGCAGGGCGTGAACAAGTGGTACGGCCAGTTCCACGTATTGAAAGACATCAACCTCAACGTCAAGCAGGGCGAGCGTATCGTGCTGTGCGGCCCGTCGGGTTCGGGCAAGTCCACCACCATCCGCTGCCTCAACCGCCTGGAAGAACACCAGCAGGGCCGCATCGTGGTCGATGGCGTGGAACTGACCAACGACCTCAAGCAGATCGAAGCGATCCGCCGCGAAGTCGGCATGGTGTTCCAGCACTTCAACCTGTTCCCGCATCTGACCATCCTGCAGAACTGCACGCTGGCACCGATGTGGGTGCGCAAGATGCCCAAGCGCAAGGCCGAAGAAATCGCCATGCATTACCTGGAGCGCGTGCGTATCCCGGAGCAGGCCCACAAGTTTCCGGGGCAACTCTCCGGCGGCCAGCAACAGCGCGTGGCGATTGCCCGGGCGCTGTGCATGAAACCGAAAATCATGCTGTTCGACGAACCGACCTCGGCCCTCGACCCGGAAATGGTCAAGGAAGTGCTCGACACCATGATCGGCCTGGCCGAAGACGGCATGACCATGTTGTGCGTGACCCACGAAATGGGCTTCGCCCGCACCGTGGCCAACCGCGTGATCTTCATGGACAAGGGCGAGATCGTGGAACAGGCGGCGCCGAATGACTTCTTCGACAACCCGCAGAATGACCGGACCAAGTTGTTCTTGAGCCAGATTCTGCATTGATCGATGGTTGATGCTTGAAGCGATAAACCCGGCACCAGGCCGGGTTTATTTTTGCCTGCTGTTTTTACGCGGACGCTTGAGTTGCAAGCTGCGCATCTTTTGCGATCAGCAGATGGTTCAGGTCTTCGCCGGCATTGAGTGCCTCTATTTCGGCCAATAGATACGGATGTTTATCCAGTAGACGCATCAATGTGAGCAGTGGCGCGGGCGGAAAGATCTCAGCCCTTTCGTAGCGGGAAAATGCGTTATGGCCGCGGCCGGTCAATAGCCTCACCGCGTCTTTCTGTGTCAGATGCAATTTGCGGCGAATTCGTTTCATTTCGGCGGCGATGATTGTCCTGGCATCCATTAACAACTTATCGCTGGCATCGGAATAACGCTCTGCGCTATCGGTGTCCGAATCGAACTCGACCTCGTGACAGGCCTGGCATTCCCAGCCTGCAATATCAGGGATATCCCGGATCATGCCGCGTGTGTTGATCGTGAAGTTGCGACCTTCGAAATGCTGCATTGCGTCATGGGTTCCGCAGCTCACGCATTGTTGGGTTTTCATAAGGTTTTCTCCTTGAAGGAGATTACGGGAGGACCACCGCCTGGGCGGTAAGTCACTTTGATGTAAATCTCCGTAGCGTAAATCTTGATCAGATAGACGTCCTGCCACACACGGTGGTCTGAATAGGTCGTCATTGACTTGCACAACATTCGATTCTCAAGGGCGCAGACCGCGAGTCGCATCTGGCCGATGTTCAACTCAAGTTGTCGAGCCGCCTCCCGCGCGCTTGCGGTGAATGCTCTGCTACCCAACCTGATGACATCCGCCTTTATCACCGCCAAATCGTAATGAGGTGTGTACTTTTCCATAAGACACCTAAGGCTGAAATTACCCTTTAAGGGTAATTTTAACAATCGAAAATACTGCTCCGTTTCCCTGCCTGAAAACCCTAGTGCGTTGCCTTTGTAGGCAAGTCCGAATAGGCTGTAGGTAAATTCATCCTATGATTGGACGAAAGCGCAAACCTCATGACAGACATCTCCCCGCTGATCAAACGCTCCCTGGTCGACCAAGCCCTCGAGCAGCTGCGCCAGCGCATCACCCAAGGCACGTGGGCCATCGGCGAGCGCCTGCCCACCGAGCCTGAGCTGGCGGCGGAATTGGGCATCAGCCGCAATACCGTGCGCGAGGCCATGCGAGTGCTGGCATTCTCTGGATTGATCGAGGTCCGCCAGGGCGACGGCAGTTACCTGCGTTCGATGACGGACCCGCTGGGCGCCATGCGCGCGTTATCCCATTGCAGCCTGGAACAGGCGCAGGAGACGCGGCAGATCCTGGAAGTGGAGGCCATCGGTCTGGCCGTCCTGCGTCGCACCGAGCAAGACCTGCACCGGTTGCGCGAGGCGCTTGATGCCAGCGCCGCGCTGTATCACGGTGAGCTGGAGGCCTACATCAGCGCCGATCTGGTATTCCACCAACGGCTGGTGGACGCGGCGCACAACCCGGCGTTGAGCGAGTTGTACCGGTACTTTTCCAGCATCATCGGCGCGCAACTGCGCCAGACCCTGAACATCTCGCCGCGTCGCCAGGCGGTGTTCGACCTGCACACCGCCCTGCTTGATGCCGTAGCGCAGCAAGACCCGGAGCGCGCCAAATCCCTTTGCCGGCAGTTGATCAATGAACCCTGACGCCCCACGCACGCCTGAGTTGGAAGAATTGCTGATCGACGCCGAGGCCGACGACGATGCAGTCCAGCACAGCCCCCCGCCGACGAGCCGGCCATGGCTGTTGCTGCTGGGCCTGGTGCTGGTGGCGCTGAACCTGCGCCCGGCGCTGTCGAGCCTGTCGCCGCTGCTCAGTGAGGTCTCGGCCAGCCTGGGCTTGTCGGCGGCCAGGGCCGGTCTGCTGACCACCTTGCCGGTGCTGTGCCTGGGCCTGTTCGCGCCGCTGGCGCCGCTCCTTGCGCGGCGCTTCGGTGCCGAGCGGGTGGTGCTGGGGATCTTGTTGACGCTGGCCGGCGGTATTCTGCTGCGCAGTGCGTTCGGTGAGGTCGGGTTGTTTGTTGGCAGCCTGATCGCCGGGGCCAGCATCGGCATCATCGGCGTGTTGTTGCCCGGTATCGTCAAGCGCGACTTCGCCAGGCAGGCGGGCGCGATGACCGGGGTCTACACCATGGCGCTGTGTCTGGGCGCGGCGTTGGCGGCGGGGGCCTCGGTGCCTTTGAGCGACTCCTTCGGCAACCGTTGGAGCATCGGGTTGGGCTTCTGGATGGTGCCGGCGTTGCTGGCCGCGCTGTGCTGGTTGCCGCAAATCGGGCAGAAGCACGGCGCGCATCGCGTCGCCTACCGGGTGAAGGGCTTGCTGCGCGATCCGCTGGCCTGGCAAGTGACCTTGTACATGGGCCTGCAATCGTCCCTGGCCTACATCGTGTTCGGCTGGGTGCCGTCGATCCTCATCGACCGCGGCCTGAGCGCCACCGATGCCGGGCTGGCGCTGTCCGGTTCGATCATCGTGCAACTGCTCAGCGCCCTCACCGCGCCTTGGCTGGCCACGCGCGGCAAGGACCAGCGCCTGGCCATCGTGGTGGTGATGCTGCTGACCCTCGGCGGGCTGATGGGCTGCCTGTACGCGCCCCTCGACGGGCTGTGGGGCTGGGCGATTCTGCTGGGCCTGGGGCAGGGCGGTACGTTCAGCCTGGCGCTGACCTTGATCGTGCTGCGCTCGCGGGATGCCCACGTGGCCGCCAACCTGTCGAGCATGGCCCAGGGCTTCGGTTACACCCTGGCGTCCCTGGGCCCGCTCGCGGTGGGCCTGATTCACGACTGGACCGGCGGCTGGGCCGCCACCGGCTGGGTCTTCGCGGTGATCGGCCTGGGCGCCATCGTCGCCGGCCTCGGTGCGGGGCGCGCACGGTATGTCGAGGTCCGCAGCGAGAAAGTCTAGAGGTACTCCACCTCCAGCGTCGCCGAACCGTCCATGAGGATGTCGGTACTCAGGTCCAGGTTCTGTTTGGCGTTGATCACCGTCTCCAGGCTCAGCGTGCTGGTCAGGTTCTGGATCGCCATGGGGCCGGCAGTGCTGCCCGCGGTGTCGGTGAAGCCCAGCAGGCTCTTGGCGCCGATGTTGATCGGGTTGCGGTTGGCCGCGCGCCAGGCCACGCCGCCGGTGGTGGACTCGGTGCCGTGGACCTCGGCCACGCCACCCACCACGGTCTGCTGCGGATCGAACGTCAGCGAGTACACGCCGATCTTGTTCGCGCTGTTGTCCAGGCCCAACCCGTAATAAATTTCGCTGTTGACGTGGGCCGAGCCGTCGCGGTTGTCGTGCATGCGCAAGGCATAACGCACCGGGCCGTTGCAGATCACCGTCAGGTTCAGGGACTTGACCGGCAGCCGCGTGCCGGTCGTGAGGTTGAGGTCTTGCTGGGCGATCTTGCCGAAATCCACCACGCCGTTGGCCGACAGGCTTGGCGCGCAGGACACCGGGATGATCCGGCCGTTGACGTTCAGGTCGACGGGGGCGGCGGCCTGCGCCGGTTGGCTGAACAACAGGGGCACGAGGATCAGGTAGCGAGCAATCATGGGAGGCTCCGAGGGGCTTAGAAGTAGGTGATTTCCAGGGTCGCCGAACCGTCGAGCCGCACTTCGCTGCGCAGGTCCAGGCTGTCGAGCGGCGCGATGAAGGCTTTCAGGCTGAGTAATGCGCTGAGGTTTTGCAGGGCATTCGGGCCTTCGGTGCTGCCGGCCGTGGCGGTAAACCCGAGGAGGCTGCGCGCGCCCAAGGGGATCGCGCTGGCGCTGGCGCTGCTCCAGGCGGCGCCGCCCGTGGTCGAGTCGGTGCGATACAGCTGGGGCAGGTTGTCGGCGCTGGCCCGGGCCGGGTCGACCAGCAGGTAATAACGGCCGACTTTCTGCCCGCGTGCATCCAGGCCCAGGCCGTAGGCGGTTTCATCAATGCCGCCGGTGGCTGAGCCGGCGCGGTTGTCGTGCATGACCAGGGCAAACGGAGTCGGGCCGTCACAGCTGACCGTGAGGCTCAGCGCGCGGGCGGGCAGGGCGGTGTCTTTGTCGCGGTGCAAGTCGCTGACCGACAACTTGCCGAAGTCCACCGTGCCGTTGTTGGCCAGGGTCGGCGTGCAGGCCGTCGGTGCGAAGCGCGCTTGCAGCTGCAATTCCCGTGAACGCCCGGAGGTGGGCGCGTCCACCTGCGCCGAGGCTTCCCAGGTTTCGGCATCGCGCACGCGGATCGCTTCGTCCCGCGCCCACGCACTCACCTGCAGTTGCGCGGCAAAACTGCGCCCGGTGGCGGGCTGGCCGTCGTGCAGCGGGACGATGCCGTGGTCGGCGCGCCAGGCCAGGCTCGTGCCGATTTGCGCGGGCGCCTGGCCTGGGCCGGCGAGCAAGCCGAGTTGCACCGCGTGGCCATCGAGCACCGCGTCATGCACTTGCACGCGGTAACTGCCGCCGTCGCCCAAGCGCAAGCGCTCGGTGCCGGCAGCCAGGGCGCGGTAGAACAGGCTCATGTCGCCCGGTTGCGGGCAGTTCAAGGTCAAGGACAGGCGCCGTTCGCCGAGCAGGTGTTCCGCTGCCGGTGCTGACGCGACGGCGCGGTTCATCAGGCCAAAATCCAAGCGCGATTCGCTCAGGTCCAGGCGGCAGTCGTCCTCGGCCAGGGCCGTGCCGGCGAACAGCAGCAGGGCTGCCAGGCTGTGTTGAAGCTTCATATTGGGGTCCTCAAGGTCGCTGGCAGCGGGCCGGTGCGGTTTCGAAATACACGTGGGGGTCGGCCTTGGCCGGCAGTTCAAAGCGCAAGTGGCAGCGCGGCTGGTCAGGGGCCTTGATCCATAGCGGGCGGGTGTCGAGCACGTCGGGCAAGAACACTTGGTTGCCTTCCTGGACCAGGGTGATGAACTCGCCGTCCTCCGTGGTCACGGTCGAGCCGCGTGGCATCGGGGTGTCCAGGGTCAACAGCGCACGCCGGGTGAGCGACACGCCGAACTCGATGCGGTCCACCGCGCCGCGGCCTGCCGATACCACCGCAAGCCCGTTGTGGATGTCGGCATTGCGCGGCAGCGAACGGGTGTGGACTTCCAGCGGGCTGCGCCCATAGGCGCTGAGCTGAGGCGCCACGGCCTGGCCTTGCCAGTCGGTCCACACCGGGCCGCTGGGGGTGTTGACCTTGATCCCGGGCATGTCGCCCACCGCCAGTACGGCAAAGGTGTCGCGCACCGGGTAGGGCGAGAACGTCAACCCGTCGGCGTGCAGCACCATCCCGCCGCGTGCGCCGCCCTGGTAGCTGGAGCGCTCGGCGTCAGCGCGCGTGTAGTTGAAATCCAGCTGGCTGTAGAACGGCAGGGCCGACACGCCCAGGGACGATTCGACTTCGCGGTCGCGGGTGTCATGTTCGACGCCGACGCGATACGCCAAGTGGTCGTTGATCTGCTCGTTGAGCCCCATCCCGGTGCGGTGCTCGCCGCCGGAATTGCGCACCCAGGCGCGGCCACGGCGGCTTTCGCCGAGGGGCAGGCTGACCGTCAGGTACAGGCTGTCGTCGTTGTAACGACGCCCGCCCATGTGCCATTCGGCGGTGGTGGAAATCGACATACCGGCGACCTGCGTACCCCAGGAGGCGAGGGCGCGGCTGCTGCTGTCGCCCTGGAACGAGGACGAACGGGAAACCCCCGCGCTGAAGGCGCCCAGCCACGGGTGCGACCACGAGCTGGTGGCGCTCTGCTGGTCGCGGTAACGCGCGCGTTGCTGCTCGCGGGTGTCGGCGATGTAGGTCGATTCGGTGAGGTCGCGGTAGCCCTGGGTGCGCCAGGAATTGGCTGCCGTGAAGGCCCAGCGCTCACTGAGTTTGTGCGACCACGACAGGTCGGTCTGCACCCCGCGTTCCTGGGTGCGCCGCGAGGCTTCGGAGGCGACCACGGCCACTTGCACCTGACTGTCCGGCAGCGGCAACAGGCCCAGGCTCAGGCCCGCCGAGCGATAATCCGCGGCCGCCAACAGCCCGCTGCCGAAGCTGACCTGCGGATGCGGCGCGGCGCTCCAGCCGGCGCTCAGCACCCAGGGTTCGGCGCCCGGGCCGTCGCCGATATTGCGCACCCGCCCGGCCGCCACCGAGTAACCGGGCGCGGGCAGCCCCAGGCCGAGCATGGCGGCGGGCACGGTAAAGCGCCGTTCCTCGCCGGTGCTTTCCTTGACGGTGACTTCGACGTCGGAGCGCCCGTTGAGGCGTGGCACATTGCTCAAGCTGAACGGGCCGGCGGGCACCACTGTGGAGTGAATCAACGCGCCGTTCTGGCGCACTTCCACCTGCGCCGGGCCGTTGGCGATGCCGTTGATGGTCGCGCCCTGGTTCTGATCCTGCAGGGCCTGTTCGGTGAGCACCTGCACGCCGGTGATTGGCGCACCCGCGAGCACCGGGTTGTAGAGGTTGATCTGCCCGGCCTGCAACACCGCCTGGTGGCTGGCGAAGGTGCGCTGGGCGTAGGCGTCCAGATGGGTGGTGCTTGAGCGGCTGTCCTGCCAGGTCTGTACCTGGCGGCTGCGCACGATCCAGTCGCCGGCATTGAAGCCGACCTCGGTATTGGCCGAGCCAAAGCGGCTGGAATCGTTGCGGTAATGGTTGTACAGGCCGCTCACGTCGTAGTTGAGCAGCGCCGCGAAACCGCCGGTCTGATAGCCGGAAATGTCCTGAGTGACCGGGCGCAGCGCCTGGGTGGGCACCACCAGGTTCAGGCTCAGGTTGGCCGGGTCGTGCTCGACCACGGTCTGTGGGTATTGTTCGAGAAAGGCATAACAACTGCTTTCTTCTGCCGGGCCCGAAGACGGCGTCACCAACTGCGCGGCGTCCAGCAGCGGCGGGTCGAAGCATGTGGCGCCGTGCTGATCCACGCTGACATCGACGCGCCCGCGCCGCTGGCCGTTGACCGTCAGGTTGAGCGCATGGCGCCCCTGGGTAAAACGCGGGGTCTGCATCAGCAGGCTGGCGAGTTCGGGATCGATGCCACGCTGGAGCAGGGTCTGTGGATCAAACGAACCTGTCGACGACTGCTCTGCCCATGCCAGGTTCGTCAGCAACCCCTGACTGAGCGTCAGCACCAGTAATGCCAGGCGCGGTGAAACGCCGGGCACGGCTTTGCCGTCACGGTAATGGATGACTGTGTTCACACAAATGCACTCGGATGATGGAAGTCCCCGGCGTGATTCCCTATCGCGTCAGGTCTTCCCGGTGGCCTTCAGTGGGTGGCCACTTCGTGATAGTGGCGCCGTCGTGTCCCTGGGCGCCGTTGCATCACAGGCTTATGGGCGCGTCGTGGGGCGCGACCGCAAAGCCATACACCGTGGCCGGTTGCAGGCGCACGCTGGTGGCGCCGGCGCCGGCGCCGCTGGCGGTGACGGTCAGCGTTTCACCGGGCAGCACATAGGTGCGCGGCAGCATCGCCGAAACGTTGCCGGGCAGCAGTTGCAGCTCCTGGGCCAGGCGCACCACATACGGGGACGGGTTGTGGACGCTGAGCTGGTCGGCTTTCAAGGTCCATTGCAGGCCCAGCCACGGCGTGCGATTCGGCGCCAGCCCCTTGGGATGAATGATCACCGGCAGGTTCTGCCGCACGGTCACGCCCACTTGCGCGCGCCCGAGCTGGGCCGGGTCGCGCTGGGCGGGCATGCCCTCGAAAATCACCCGTTTGAGGCGCTGGGTTTGCAGCGGCGCCTGGGTTTGCAGGATGAAGCGCACCAACTGGCTCTTGGACGCCTCGACGCGGGTCAGGGGTGGAGTCACGAACAGCAGCGTGTCGCTGTCCTCGGGGATGTTTTCGAGGGTGACGTGCAGCAAGGCCATTTTGGTGTCGGTGTTGGTGACCGAGACCGTGGCCTCGCCATCGGCCTCGTTGACGATCACCACCGAGGTGTCCGGGACCATGCCGTCGGCACGCGCGACGGTTGCACCGAGGACGGCCAGTGCCACGCAGCAGAGACGCGGCAGCCAGCGCCAAACGGAAAAAAACGAGTTCATAACAGGGCTCTTCTATACAGGGCGCTTCAAATGGGCCGACATGCGCGCGGTGGGTGACCGGGGCGCCGACGGCACGGTGTCAGAGGTAACGCAGGTCCAGCGTGATCGAGCCATCGAGGGGCACCTCTTCGTGGAGCGTCAAGGTGTTGGCCGGGCTGATCGAGGTGTCGACCCGCAGGGACGCCACCAATTGCCGGATCGGCGCGGGCAGCGTATCGCCGGCCCGGGCAAAGCCCATCAACAGACGCGGGTACATGTTAGGTTCGGGTTTCCAGCTAGCCCCCTGGTCGGATGAGGTCAGGGTTTGCATCGGCTGCGAATCGCCTACCGGGCCGCGCAACGACAGGCTGACCGACCCGAGGCGTTCGTCGGGGGCATGGGGGTTCATGCCCAGCCCATAAAAATAATCCGGCGCCAGCGATGACTCGCGCTTGTTGTCGATGCCCACCAGGGCGAACAACACCAGGCCTTCGCAACTGATGCTCAAGCCCATCTGCTGGTTCGGCAGCACGGTGAACTCACTCGGATGCAACGTCGTCGCCAGGATCTTGTCGTGGTCGACAAGGCCGTTGTCCGACAGCGATACGCTGCACGCGCTGGGGGTGATTCGCCCGTTGACGTCCAACTCCACGCTCGAGAGCGCGAAGGCCAAGGGCGCCGCCGCCAACAGAAGGGTGAGGGCCGGCAAGCGAGTAAGCAGGTTCATGGCTTGAGTTACCTGGTGTTGAACGGGTGGTACGGGCATCGGGCAAGGCGGTGGCGTTACAGGTAGAGGACTTCGACCGTGACCGAACCGTCGATCACCGTGTCTTCGGTAATCGTCAGGCCCTGGGCCGGCAGGATGAATGGCTTGACCGAGAGCGCCACCTGCGTGTTCTGGGCCGGCACAGGCACCCGCGCCGCGCCGATCTCTTGGATCGAGATCCATTGATTGGTTTGCCAGCCCATGTCTGGCCGCATAGAGTTCCAGGTGGTGCCGTTGTCCGACGACCGGATCATCCCGACGGGCGTGTTATCGGCGACGCCCTGGTCGAGGAACATGAGGTAGCCGCCAATACGCTGACCGGCACTGGTCTTACCGATGCCATATTCGATGATGCTGTTTGCCGAGTCGGTGCGGTTGTCGGTGGCCGTCAGGGCAAACAGGGTCGAGGCTTCGCAGTCGATGCCCATTTGCAGGGTGACCGGGGTGAGTTGGGTCCGGGTGTCCAGGTTAAGGTCCTTGACCGAGACCCGGCCGACGTCGATGGTCTCGGCCGACAGGCTCGGCATGCACGCCGAGGGCACAATCAGGCCCTTGACGGTCAGGTCAACGGTGGAGGCGGCGAGCACCGGGAAAGCGCAGCCGATCAGTACGCCGGTAACGCTGGTACGCAGTAGCTTTTTCATGACGGGTGAAGCTCCAGGGATGGATAGGAATACAGGGGTCCAGGGGGACAGGGGGTTACGCTGTTACAGGTACTTCATCTCAAGAGTCGTGTGCCCGTCGACGAGGACTTCGTCGGTGAGGGTCAGGCCATCGGCACGGGCAATTCGGGTGTAGAGCACAATGTCTGCTTCGAAGATCGTCACGGCCATTGGCTGAGTGGGGTTGTCCATTGCGGCAACCGCGAGCAGGTTGAGGTGGCCCAACTGCGTACCGGGGGTCCACGTGGTGCCGCCATCCAGCGACACGATGGTTCGCACGGCCATGGTGTCCGCCATGGGGTTGCTCAAACTCAGCGAAACGCTGCCCAGTTTCTCGTCGTTGGGGGTCGTGCCCAGGCCGTGGTGGTTGGGGATCACCGATGTGCCGTGGCGGTTGTCGATGGTGGTCATGGCGAAGAGCGTCGAGCCTTCGCACCGCACGTTCAGGTGCAGGGTGTTGCGCGGCAGCAACGTGTCTCGGTCTTGGTTGAGGTCGCGCACGGTCACCTTTCCGTGGTCGATGGTGCCGCCCTCAGCCAAGCCCGGCGTGCAGGCTTTGGGCGTAATTACGCCGCTCACGCTCAGCTCGGCCTGGCTGCTGGCTAAAGTGCTGGGCACGTTCGCCAGCAGCAGACTCGCCAACAATGCGGGGAAATATTTATCCATGAAATGAACAACCTCTCTGGGCAATGCCCTGCGTGGATGATGAGTTACAGGTACTTGACCTCGATCGTGGCGGAGCCGTCGATCAGCACTTCGTTGCTCAAGTCCAGGCTGTTGGCGGCGGCGATCTGGGTGTCGATCACCAGCTCGCTGATCACGTTTTTGATCGGGATCGGCTTGGGATCCTGACCGTTCGACCTGTCGCCAAACGCCGCCATGTACGGGTTTTGCCAAACCACATCGTCAATGGCTTGCCAGCTCACGCCATCTAATGACTCGATGGGCTCGACGGCGACGTTGTCGGCCACCGGATTTCTCAGGGAGAGCCAGAACGTGCCGATTTTCTGCAGGTTGTTGATCAGGCCCAGGCCGTAGCCGAAGCCGTAGATTGACGACCCGGCGCGGTTGTCGGTGGTGCGCAACGCAAACAGGGTTGCGGCCTCGCAGTCCACATTGAGTTGCAGCCTGGCGGTGGGCAGGCTGGTCGGGCTGTCGAGGTTGAGGTCTTTTACCGAGACCTTACCGTGATCCACCACACCACTGGCGGACAACGTCGGTGTACAGGCGCTTGGGGTAATCACGCCTTTGACGGTCAATTCCACGGTACTGGCGGCGAAGGTCATGCCGCTGCCGACAAGGGCGATGACGGCGGTGAATGCGGCTAAGGGCTTTTTCATGTGATCGAGCTTCCGATGCAAAACTGATTGCCGAGGGGCAAGGGGGGACCCGTCGGTAACTAGGTGGCGACCGCCTGGAGTGGCCGGTCGCGTCCCGCTCTGGGGATGCCGGGCAATCTATCGGGGGGAGGGCGTCGGGCAAATACAACAAATACGACAATGGGCGGATGTCGCACACGCCCAATCGACTTGTCGGAACTCGTTTTTTTGTGTGTAGGAAATATAAGGGTTTCGTAGTTGTTGTATCGCGCAGGCGGCCTAATTCAAATAGCGTTCCGGCCGATACATCTTCACAGCACATTCGAACAGCCAGGCGTGTTGCGTGCCGTACCCGGTACCTATGTCGGCGGATGTTCTGTCGGCCATTGAGGTTGCCGATCCCCGCGCCGTGCGCTTATTGAATTTGAGGTAGTCATGTCATCAGGCCCTATCCCAGGCGACCGAGCAGGGGATGACCTGGCCGCACAGCCGGCGTCAACCCGGCATTGGCGTGAGCTCAAGGTGTTGTTGGTAGACGATCATCCCGCGTATTGCCTGCTGATGGGCGCGATGCTGGAGCGGTTGGGGCTGGCATTTGCAGTGTGCGCGCACGGCCAGGCTGCCCTGGCGATTCTGGACGTCAGCCGCGCCGACCTGATTTTCAGCGACTGCCAAATGCCGGTGATGGATGGCTATGCCATGACCCGCGAGCTGCGCCGCCGCGAACTGCGCGACGGCGCGGAGCGCGTGCCGGTCATCGCGTTCACCGGCAAGCTGGGCGCGCGCGAAATCCAGCAGTGCCAGGCTGCGGGCGTGGATGCCTGGCTGGCCAAACCGGTGACCTTTCAACAACTGCGCCAAGTCCTCGGCGACTGGCTGCCCGGCCCGCGTATCAGCGAGACCGCGCAGCCGGTCACGGCGGTAGAGGGGCGCTGGCCGAGTCGCGGCCGGTTGGGGCAACTGTTCGGCTGCAGCGAGGCGCTGCCCGGCATTCTGGCGAGCCTGGTGTATGAGGCCGAGCTCGATCTGCATGCACTGGCCCAGGCCACCGACGGCCTGCAAGCGCAGGCCACGGTCGAGCATTTGCACCGCTTGATCGGCAGCGTGGCGTTCTTCGGCGCCACACCGCTGGAAATGCGCGGTCATCAGTTGATCGAGGCGATCAACCGCGACGGCGTGGCCATGCACCTTCAGCGCTTGCTCGCCTTGCGCAGCGACTTGATGGGGTATCTGAAATATTTGTCGCTATTAGGAAAAGGATGACAGCTAAGACCGATGGCTTCTGTAGGTCTTCAGAGTGGGCAATTTCCTTTTTTTCTGTGGGGTAAAATTCTGCTCCCAAGGATTGCTGGGCTATCTGCCATTACGGCGTTTGGGGGCGGTTGTTGCCGATCCGATCCGGGAGTATTTTGCGCGGATTCAAGTTGCCATCATGGTGGTGCTCATGCTTCGCGTAATTATTGCTGACGATCATCCCATCGTGCGTATCGGGCAGAAAGTGGTGATAGAAGCCAATGGCCGGTGCAAAGTTGTCGCCGAGGCCGACGGCCCGGATCAGTTGCTGGCGCTGGTGGACAGCACCCCGTGCGATATCCTGGTGACGGACTTCGCCATGCCGGGTAACCAGCAAGCCGACGGCTATGGCTTGCTCGGCCTGATGCGGCGCCGGCACCCGGACTTGCCGGTGATTCTGGTGACCATGTTTGCCAATGTCGCCACGTTGCGCGAATCGTTTGCCCAGGGCGCGCGGGCGATCCTGGCCAAAAGTGCGTCGGCCCGCGAACTGCCCCTGGCGATTGCCGCCGTCAGTGAAGGGCGCACCTTCGTCAGCGAGTGTCTGCGCGCACAACTGGCGGAGGCCGGGACGGGCAATCAGCAAGCCGTGCCGCAGTTGTCCGGCAAAGAGCGCGAAGTGGTGCGGATGCTCGCCAGCGGCATGACCGTCAGCCAGATCGCGGCGCGGGTCAACCGCAGCATCTCGACCATCAGCAAGCAGAAAAGCACCGCGATGACCCGGCTGTGCATCTCCACCGATGTGGATTTGTTCGCTTATGCGCGTGCGGCGGGCATGGTGCCGTAGAAAGTTGCAGTTTCATGACGGTGCTAGTGCGCCGTCTCACAAATAAAGCTCCTCATGCCTGTGAGGCCATTGCCTCACGGGCTCGCTGTATCTTGTTCAAAATGTCTTCTCCTTTGGCGTTCCAGACGTAGCGAGTTGGCTGTGCATTTCGCAGTGCCAGGAACATGGTGATTGAGCTCTCCAGTTCGCGAACCGAACTGAAACTGCCGTCACGCAGGTACACCGTGATGTCGCGAAAGAAGCGTTCAACCATGTTCATCCATGAACTGGCAGTCGGAGTGAAATGCATGTGGAAGCGTTTATGCTTTTCCAGCCACGCCTTCACTTTTGGATGCTTGTGCGTGGCATAGTTGTCGACGATCAAATGCAGCTGAAGATGCTTGGGCGTTTCTCGATTGATCTTTTTGAGAAACTCCAGCCACTCCTGATGCCGATGTTGGCGCTCAATGCTGCTGATCAAATGCCCCTGAAGATAATCCAGCGCGGTGAACAAGGTAACGGTGCCGTGGCGGACATAATCGTGCGATTGCGTGCGGATATGCCCAATTCCCAAAGGCAGTCCAGGCTGAGTGCGTTCGAGGGCCTGAACCTGGCTTTTTTCATCGCAACAGAGCACCAGTGCCTTATCCGGCGGATCCAGATACAGCCCAATGACGTCCCAAAATTTCTCTTCGAAGTTTGGATCGTTGGACAGTTTGAAGGTGCGTGTCAGGTGCGGTTTTATGTCGTTGGCGGCCCATATACGCTGGACGCTGGCCGGTGAGATACCGGCCACTCGCGCCATGCTTCGACAGCTCCAGCGAGGCTGGCCAATACGCGGCTGAGTGACTTGCTCAAGGGTCCGTTTCAACGCTTCGGCCGGTAGGGACGGCTTACGACCTCGCCCGGGCAGATCCACCAGGCCTTGTAGACGCAGCTCTTGAAAACGCTTGCACCAGCGGGTGACTGAAACAACGGAGAGACCGGTCAACTGGGCGATCTCGTTACGAGAACAACCTCGAGCGGCTAGCAAAATCACCCGCGCCCGACGACCGTCACGCTGACTGATCGTGGCTGATCTTATGCGCCGACTCAGTTCAGTTTGTTCGTCTTCACTGAGCACGATGTCCTGAGAGTTCATGTGATCACTCCAAGCACTGACTGACCACAGAAGCATAGCTCAGGTTAGAAACTTATTTCAGAGACAGCACACTAGAGTGAGTCAGGCAGTGGCTGAGTATCGTATTACTTGTATTAAGTTTGAATGAGTTACCCCTTAACTTGTGATGGCTGTCCTGGCATTGTTTGGTCGGGGCATACACTTCATTCTAATAGTTTTGTCTTGCTGACGAGTTAAAGTAAGCGCGTCTGTGCGCTTGCCTGGCTCATCAAGTAATGACCGAAAGTGAGCCTATTATGCAACCGTTCCGTGTACTTGTTGCCGCCGCGTTTTTGCTGGCCGGTGTTTCTAATGTAATGGCCGCATCCAGTGTGGATATCAGCGTGGTCGGTACTATCATTCCGTCGGCCTGTACGCCAACTTTATCTGATGCCGGTACGGTGGATTATGGGAAGATCTCGATCAACGATTTTCCTAGACTGGGGGAGATGGTACTGCCAGCGGCGACGATAAACTTGGAGGTTACTTGTGACGCGCCGACTTTGATGGCAGTCAGGAGTCTGGACAATCGAGCCGGAACTGCGGCTGTTCAATCACCGTCACATGACCCGCTCACCGTGTATGGTTTGGGCTTGGCAAGTGGTGGGCAAAAGATCGGCAGGTACGAACTTAAGATGAACGATGTGACAGCCGACGAACAACCGAGAGCCGTGATTGAGTCCATCGATAAAGAGACGTGGTTTGCTGCCGATAACGCAATGTGGCAACCACGTTGGCTGCGCACCGTGAGTAACGGTAATATAATTCCCGTGGCAGTGACGACCCTTAAGACAGACCTGATGTTGAGTACAGTCCTCGCGCCCAAAGACTCTCTGCCGGGTGAGGAAGAAATCCAGATAGACGGCAGCGCCACTTTGGACGTTATCTACCTTTAACCCCGCCAGGTATCACTTATTCTCGTGATGAATAACCATGGCTTTCCCGTGTTACGAGGATTATCGTTCAGCACCCCTGACCATCGTGCGAATGTTGCCCATGAGTGATGCCCACAACGTCCTGATCACCGAGTTCTATACGGCCTTCCAACATCTGGATGCCGAAGCCATGGCCGCCTGCTACACCGACGACGTGGTGTTCAGCGACCCGGCGTTCGGCGAGCTGCGCGGGCGCGATGCCGGGGATATGTGGCGCATGCTCACCACGCGGGCCAAGGACTTTTCCCTGACCTTCGACCACGTGCGCAGTGATGACAGTACTGGCAGCGCCCATTGGGTGGCAACGTACCTGTTCGGCGCGACCGGCAACACGGTGGTCAACGACATTGGCGCGCGCTTCGTGTTTCGCGACGGCAAGATCTGCGAACACCACGACCACTTCGACCTGTGGCGCTGGTCGCGCCAGGCCCTGGGCCTCAAGGGGTTGCTGCTGGGCTGGTCGCCCGCGCTGAAAAACGCCGTGCGCGCCCAGGCGCTCAAAGGCCTGAGGGCATTTCAGGCCAGTCGTTGATAAGATTGGCGCTCCTCTGGTTCGCCGAATCGACCCGTGACTGATCTTCCTGAACCCAAGCCCTGGTTCGTGTACCTGGTGCGTGCCGCCAACGGCTCACTGTATTGCGGCATCAGCAATGATCCGCTGCGCCGGTTTGCCTCCCATCAAAGCGGCAAGGGCGCGCGGTTTTTCCTCTCCAGCCCCGCCGTCGCGCTGGTGTACACCGAGCAGTGTGCGAGCAAGGGCGAGGCGCTGCGCCAGGAACGCTTGATCAAAAAACTGAAGAAGAGCGCCAAGGAATGCCTGGCGGCGAGTGGCTCATTGACCTGATTGATGGGCGCCTATTTCACCCACGCGTGATTTTGCAGGCTAAGCTGAATGCTCATTTAATTGAGCGGAGCCTGGCATGTCTGAGTTGATCCTGCACCACTACCCGCAATCCCCTTTCGCGGAAAAAGCCCGCCTGCTCCTGGGCTTCAAGGGCTTGTCCTGGCGCTCGGTGCTGATCTCGCCGGTGATGCCCAAGCCTGACCTGATCGCCCTCACCGGCGGCTATCGCAAGACTCCGGTGCTGCAGATCGGCGCCGACATCTACTGTGACACAGCACTGATCGCGCACCGCCTGGAACAGGAAAAAGCCGGGCCGGCGCTGTTTCCCCAAGGCCTGGAACTGGTCGCCCAGGGGTTCGCCGCCTGGGCCGATTCGGTGGTGTTCGCCCATGCCGTGGCCTTGGTATTCCAGCCCGAATCCCTGGCGGCCAAGTTCGCCAAAGTGCCGCCCGAAATGCTCAAAGTGCTGGTGGCCGATCGTGCCAAGCTGTTCAGCGGCGGCACCGCAGCCCGTCTGCATCTGGAGCAGGCCAAGCATCAATGGCCGGCGATCATCAGCCGCATCGACCAGCAATTGCAGCACCAAGAGGGAGATTTTCTGTTCGGTGAGCCTTCGATTGCCGACTTTTCCCTGGCCCATCCGCTGTGGTTCCTCAAAGGCTCGGTGGTGACCGCGCCGTTGGTTGACGCACATCCCGCCGTTGCCACCTGGCTCGACCGTGTGCTGAGCTTTGGCCATGGCACCGCCACCGAGATGAGCACCGAGCAAGCCCTTGACGTAGCGCGTCACGCCACCCCGGCGGCGTTGCCCGCTGAAGTGTTCGAGGACTTGAATGGCTTCACGGCCGGCCAGCAGGTGAGCATTGCGGCCACCGACTACGGCACCGACCCGGTGCTCGGTGAGTTGTTGTTTGCCGGCCGCGAAGAACTGATCCTGCGCCGTACCGACGAACGTGGCGGCACCGTGCATGTTCACTTCCCGCGCCTGGGCTTTTGCATTCAGGCGCAATAAAACCGGATTATTTTCAACCGGAGGTGAGGTAAACCCGACGCCCATCCGTGTAGTGCTTGAAACTGCGATCTATTCGCATTAACAGCGTTTTCTACACGGGTGCTCACAAGCATGAAATCGACGGCGGGCGGTTGGGTTAAACAGTGGCTGGGAGCCTCGGTCTTGACGGTATCGGGGCTGGCACTGCTGCCCCTGAGTGTGGCGCAGGCGCAGGAACAACAAAGTGCCCAGTTCAACTTTGCCCTGGCGGCCAAGCCACTGCCCCAGGCGCTCAGTGATTTCAGCCGGGTCACCGGGCTCAGTGTGATCTACACCGACGAAGCCCCCTACGGCCTCAACGCCCCGGCCGTCAGCGGCCCGATGAGCGCGACCCAGGCCCTGCAACGCCTGTTGGGCGGCTCCGGTTTTACCTTCCGCCAGATCGACGCCCGCACCCTGGCCCTGGAGCCCGTGCCCAGCGACGGCGCGCTGAACCTGGGCGCCACCACCATCAGCGCGGTCGCCGAACCCGCCGACAGCACCAGCTACCAGCCGCCACCCACCAGCTCGGTCATGCGTTCCCGTGGCCTGCTGCTGGAGACCCCGCAAACCGTCAACGTAGTGCCCGCCCAAGTGCTGCGTGATCAACAACCGCGCAACCTGGATGACGCCCTGGCCAATATCAGCGGCATCACCCAGGCCAACACCCTCGGCAGCACCCAGGATGCGGTGATGCTGCGCGGCTTTGGCGACAACCGTAACGGTTCGATCATGCAGGACGGCATGCCCGTGGTGCAGGGCCGGGCGCTGAACGCTACGGCCGAACGGGTTGAAGTGCTCAAGGGCCCGTCGTCGCTGCTGTATGGCATCCAGGACCCGGGCGGCGTGGTCAATATCGTCAGCAAAAAGCCGCAGTTGCTGCAGTCCACCTCTTTGACCGTCCGTGGCTCCACCTTCGGCAACGGCAAGAACGGCAGCGGCGGCAACCTCGACACCACGGGGCCCATCGGCGACAGCGGGCTGGCGTATCGCCTGATCGTCGACCACGAGGACGAAGACTACTGGCGCAACTACGGCACTCACCGCGAGAGCCTGATCGCGCCATCCCTGGCCTGGTATGGCGACACCACCCAGGTGGTGTTCGCTTACGAACACCGCGAGTTTCTCTCGCCGTTCGACCGCGGTACCGCCATCGACCCCAAGACCAATCACCCGTTGGACATCCCCGCCACCCGGCGCCTGGATGAGCCGTTCAACAACATGGAAGGCCGCTCCGACCTGTATCGCTTGGAGGCCGATCACGACCTGAACGACGACTGGAAGGCGCACGTCGGCTACAGCTGGAACCGCGAAACCTATGACGCCAGCCAGGTGCGTATCGCCTCGGTCAACAGCAACGGCACCTTGACCCGCAGCATGGACGGCACGCGTGGTGCGCTGACCACCGACCGCTTCGCCACGGCGAGCCTGGAAGGCAAGGTCAAGCTGGGCGGCATGCAGCATGATCTGGTGTTCGGCCTCGACGATGAGTACCGCAAGATCTATCGCGCCGAACTGATCCGCCAGGCGCAGCGCAGTGCCTTCAGCTACGTCAATCCGGTGTATGGCAACGATGTGCAAGGCACCACGGTGAGCGCCAAGGACAGCGCGCAGACCGACTTGCTGCGCAGTGACTCACTGTTCTTCCAGGATGCGATTCACCTGACCGACCAGTGGATTCTGGTGGGCGGCGCGCGCTATCAGATGTACGACCAATACGCCGGCAAAGGCGTGCCGTTCAAGGCCAATACCGACGGCAATGGCCAGAAATGGGTGCCGCGTGCCGGCCTGGTGTACCGCTACACCGACGAACTGTCGTTTTACGGCAGCTACACCGAGTCGTTCAAACCCAACTCGACCATTGCCGCGCTGAACGATGGCAGCGTGCTTCAGGGCGACCTGCAGCCGGAGCAATCCAAGGCCTGGGAGCTGGGGACCAAGCTCGACATACCGGGGCGCATCACCGCCAGCGCGGCGCTGTTCGATATCACCAAGCGCAACGTGCTGGTGTCCGTCGGCTCCGGTGTCGACACGGTCTACAGCGTGGCCGGCGAAGTGCGCTCCCGTGGCCTGGAACTGGATGCCAGCGGCCAGCTCAGCGAGCGCTGGAGCCTGATCGGCAGCTATGCCTATACCGATGCCGAAGTCACCAAAGACCCGGCGCTGCAAGGCAAGCGCCTGCAGAACGTGGCCAAGCACACCGGTTCGTTGTCGGCGGTGTATGACGTCGGCAGCTTGATCGGCGGGGATGATCTGCGCGTCGGTGCTGGCGCGCGTTACGTCGGCCAGCGCGAAGGCGATGCGAATAACAGCTTCAATCTGCCGGGTTATACCGTGGCCGATGTGTTCGCCTCCTACAACACCAAAATCGACGGGCAGAAGGTCAAGTTCCAGCTCAACGTGAAGAACCTGTTCGATCGCACCTACTACACCTCGGCGGCCAGCCGGGTGTTTGTGTCGATGGGGGATGCGCGGCAGGTGTCGGTGTCCAGCACGCTGGAGTTTTGAGCCGGCGGCGAGGGCAGTGGTCGAGCCTGTCAGGGGCGCTTCGCCCCCCAGCGCGAGCACGCTCTCTCGCCACAAACGGCATGAGCTGTTAGCGTTGCCGCCACTGACGGCTTTGCGGAAAACGGTACTGATGCGGTTTGCACGAGGGTTACACACCAGCGCGATGCTGGTCGGCTTGAGCGTTTTATTGGGGGGCTGCGCCAGCGTTGCGCCGACCGCCGGCCCTTCAACCCTGGACCGCCTGTTGGCCGACCCGGCCCTCAATGGCGCCACGGTTTCACTCGTGGTGCGCGACGCCCGCAGCGGCAACACGCTCTATCAACACAACCCGCGCACGCGGCTGGTGCCGGCCTCCAACCTCAAGCTGCTGACCACCGCGGCGGCGATGGATGTACTGGGCCCGCAGTATCGGTTTTCCACCCAACTGCTGAGCGACGGCACGCAGCAAGGCGAGCGCCTGAACGGCAACCTGTACCTGCGCGGCCTGGGCGACCCGACCACGCAGTTCGCCGATTACCAGGCACTCGCCGCGCAACTGGCGAGCCAGGGCGTGCGTCAGGTGCAGGGCGATCTGGTGTTCGACGACAGCTGGTTCGATGCGCAGCGCCTCGGCGTGGATTGGGCTCAGGACGATGAAAGCACCTACTACGGCGCGCAGATTTCGGCGCTGACCGTGTCACCCAATTCTGATTTTGATGCGGGCACCTTGATGGTCACCGCCACCGCGCCCATGAGCCCCGGCCAGCCGGTCAGTGTGGCGATCAGCCCGGCCACCGATTACGTGCAACTGAGCAACCGTGCGGTGAGCGGCCCCGGCAACAGCTATGGGATCACGCGCCAGCACGGCACCAACCTGCTGCAACTCACGGGCGCGCTGGCGCCGGGCAAGCACAGCCGGCAATGGGTGAGTGTGTGGGAACCGACGCAACTGGTGGCCAATCTGTTTGAACAGGCATTGGCGCAGCAGGGCATCCAGGTGCTGGGCCGTCGAGTGATCGGGGGCGGCAGTCCGGCGACGGCGCGGCTGCTGGCGGAGCATCAATCGGCCCCGTTGCAGGAACTGATCACGCCGCTGCTCAAGCTCTCGAACAACAGCATGTCCGAAGCCTTGCTCAAGGCCATGGGCCGCCAGACCGCGAACGTCGGAACCGCGCAGGCGGGCGTGGCGGCGGTGGCGGCCTTCATGCGGCGCCAGGGGCTGGACCCGGCGAGCCTGAATCAGGTGGACGGTTCGGGGTTGTCGCGGCGCAATCTGGTGTCGGCGCAGACGCTCACCGACCTGCTGCTGGCGACGGCCAGGCAACCCTGGTTCGACGCGTGGTACAACGCCTTGCCGATTGCCGGCAACCCCGCGCGCATGAGCGGCGGCAGCCTGCGTTATCGCCTGCGCGGCACGCCGGCGCAAGACAACCTGCATGCCAAGACCGGCTCCATGGGCGGCGTGTCGTCATTGAGCGGTTACCTCACCGACGTCCACGGGCGGCGCCTGGTGTTTTCGATGATCAGCAACAACTACCTGAGCGACGCCGCACCGGTCCGCGCTCTGGAGAACCGCCTGGCGGTCGCCCTGACGCAATGGCACGATTGATTCAGGGCTGGTAGCCCATCCGCCAACTCACCGCCCGGGTCGCCGCCAGCAGGCGCTGCGCCGCCGGGCCGTCTTCATCGGCATGGAACAGCGAGGTGGGGCCGACCACGGTCATCACCGCCGCCACCTGGCCGACCGCGTTGAACACCGGCGCCGACAACGCATCCACACCCGGCATCAGCAGGCCATGCACAAAGTGCAAGCCACGCGCGCGGATCTGTTCGCAGGCGCTGGCGTAGGCCTGGTCGTCCGCCAGGGCGTGGGCGATGCCCGCCTGGATCTCGCGCTCGCGCAATTCGATGGTTTCCCGCGCTGGCAAAAAGGCGCTGAACACCAGCCCGGTGGATGAACTGAGCAGCGGCAACACCGAGCCCAGTTGCGTCACCACGGTGACCGCGCGCACCGCCGGTTCGATCTGCACCACGGTCGCGCCCTGGTTGCCCCACACCGCCAGGAAGCAGGTTTCATTCAACTCGTCGCGCAGCTCGGCCAGGGGCAGGGCGCCGACTTTGAGCACGTCCATGCTGCCCAGTGCGGCGAGGCCCACGCGCAATGCTTCGCGACCCAGGCCGTAATGGTTGGTGGCGCTGTTCTGCTCGGCGAAGCCCGACGCGATCAGGGCCTGGAGATAGCGGTGAACCTTGCTCGCCGGCATCTGCACATGCTCGGCCAGGCGCGACAGCGAGGTGGAGGGCGACAGTTCGGCCAGGGCCTTGAGGATGTCGGTGCCCACTTCGGCCGAGCGGACTTTCTGTTTACCGGTGTCGCGGGGCTTTTCCATGGGGCAACGGGAATCCGAGAGATGAGTGGGCGTCTTTATAGCTTGACGGTCGACAGTGATCAAATTACGTTATGCGTAACTGGATTACGATAAAAACAACTTCCGTCAGAGGATGATCCATGAACCTCGAATACCTCTCGGGCTTCGGCAATGAATTCGCCAGCGAAGCCCTGCCCGGCGCGCTGCCGGTCGGCCAGAACTCCCCGCAAAAAGCGCCTTACGGCCTGTACACCGAACTCTTCTCCGGCACGGCCTTCACCATGGTGCGCAGTGAAGCGCGCCGTACCTGGTTGTATCGCATCCAGCCGTCGGCCCATCATCCGGCGTTCGTCAAACTGGAGCGACAACTGGCCGGTGGGCCGCTGGGCGCGGTGACGCCGAATCGGCTGCGTTGGGACCCGTTGGCGATACCGAGCGAGCCGACCGACTTCATCGATGGCCTGGTCGGCATGGCGGCCAATGCCGGGGCGGAGCAACCGTCGGGCATCAGCATTTACCATTACGGCGCCAACCGTTCGATGCAGCGCGTGTTCTTCAACGCCGATGGCGAGCTGTTGATCGTGCCCGAGCAGGGCCGCTTGCGTATCGCCAGCGAACTCGGGGTGTTGGAGGTCGAGCCGTTGGAAATTGTCGTGCTGCCACGCGGCCTGAAATTCCGCGTCGAACTGCTGGATGCGCAGGCGCGCGGTTATGTCGCCGAAAACCACGGCGCCCCGCTGCGCCTGCCGGACCTCGGCCCGATCGGCAGCAACGGCCTGGCCAACCCGCGTGATTTTCTGACCCCGGTTGCCCACTACGAAGACCGCCAGCAGCCGACGACCCTGGTGCAGAAATTCCTCGGCGAACTGTGGGCCTGCGAACTCGACCATTCGCCCCTCGACGTCGTGGCCTGGCATGGCAACAACGTGCCGTACAAATACGACCTGCGTCGGTTCAATACGATCGGCACGGTGAGTTTCGATCATCCCGACCCGTCGATCTTCACCGTATTGACCTCGCCCACCAGCGTGCATGGCTTGGCCAACCTCGATTTCGTGATCTTCCCGCCGCGCTGGATGGTGGCCGAGAACACCTTCCGGCCGCCGTGGTTCCACCGCAACCTGATGAACGAATACATGGGCCTGATCCAGGGTGCCTACGACGCCAAGGCCGAAGGCTTCCTGCCCGGCGGCGCGTCGTTGCACAGCTGCATGAGCGCCCACGGCCCGGATGGCGAGACCTGCACCAAGGCGATCAATGTCGAGCTGGCCCCGCACAAGATCGATGACACCATGGCGTTCATGTTCGAGACCAGCCAAGTGCTGCGCCCGACGCGCTTCGCCCTGGACTGCCCGCAACTACAATCTGCTTATGATGCGTGCTGGGCCTCGCTGCCCGTCACCTTCGACCCGAACCGGAGATAACCCATGACGCAATCAACGCTCGCCCGCAGTTGGGTCACCAGCGCCAACGGTCATCGCGATTTTCCCCTGCAAAACCTGCCGCTGGGGGTGTTCAGCATCAACGGCGCGGCGCCGCGCAGTGGCGTGGCGATCGGCGACTGCATTCTCGACCTGCTGGCCGCCCGCGATGCGTTTGACGGTGAAGCGCTACGCGCCGTCGACGCCACTGCCGGCGGGCAGTTGAACGCCTTCTTCGAGCTCGGCCGTGGCCCGCGCGTGGCCCTGCGCGAGCGCCTGTTGGCATTGCTCGGGGAGGGCAGCCCGCTGCAAGCACGCGAGGCCGAAGTGCTGCACCGCGCCGCCGATTGCCAGATGCACCTGCCCGCCAAGATCAATGACTACACCGACTTCTACGTCGGCATCGAACACGCGCAGAACGTCGGCAAACTGTTCCGCCCCGACAACCCGCTGCTGCCCAACTACAAGTACGTGCCGATCGGTTATCACGGCCGTGCATCGACCATTCGCCCGTCCGGCACCGAGGTGCGCCGCCCCAAAGGCCAGACCCTGCCGGCCGGCCAGACCGAGCCGAGCTTCGGCCCCTGCGCGCGGCTGGACTACGAGTTGGAGCTGGGCATCTGGATCGGCCAGGGCAATGCCATGGGCGACTCGATTGCCATTGGCGAGGCGGCCGAGCACATTGCCGGTTTCTGCCTGCTCAACGACTGGTCGGCGCGGGATATCCAGGCCTGGGAGTACCAGCCGTTGGGGCCGTTCCTGTCGAAGAGTTTTATCACCAGCATCTCGCCGTGGGTGCTGACGGCCGAAGCGCTGGCGCCGTTCCGCCAGGCACAACCGGCACGTCCCGCAGGCGATCCGCAGCCGCTGCCGTACCTGCTGGATCAACGCGATCAGGCGGCGGGCGCGTTCAATATCGAGCTGGAGGTGCTGCTGACCACGGCGTCGATGCGTGAACAGAACCTGCCGGCCCAGCGCCTGACCCTGAGCAACACCCAGTACATGTACTGGACCGTGGCGCAAATGGTTGCGCACCACAGCGTCAATGGCTGCCAGTTGCAGGCCGGCGATCTGTTCGGTTCGGGCACCTTGTCCGGGCCGCAGCCGGGGCAGTTCGGCAGCCTGCTGGAGATCACCGAGGGTGGCAAGAAGCCGATTGAACTGGCGTCGGGCGAGGTGCGTAAATTTCTCGAAGACGGTGATGAAATCATCCTGCGCGGCCGTTGCAGCCGTGACGGTTTTGCCTCCATCGGCTTCGGCGAATGCCGTGGCACGGTGGTCGCGGCGCGCTGAGGGGCAGGGCGATGGAGCTTTACACTTACTATCGGTCCACTGCGTCGTACCGGGTACGGATCGCGCTGGCGCTCAAGGGCCTGGACTTCACCGCCGTGCCAGTCAACCTTGTGGCGCCGGCGGGCGGCGCCCATCGCCAGCCGGAGTACCTGGCGATCAACCCGCAAGGTCGCGTCCCGGCGCTGCGCACCGATGACGGCGAACTGTTGATCCAGTCGTCGGCGATCATCGAATACCTGGAGGAATGTTATCCACAGGTGCCGCTGCTGTCCCGGGACCTGGCAGCCCGCGCCCATGCGCGTGCGGTGGCGTCGATCATCGCCTGTGACATTCACCCGCTGCACAACTCCAGCACCCAGAGCCTGCTGCGCCAGTGGGGCCACGATGAAACCCAGGTGCTGGCCTGGATCGGTCATTGGATCAGCCAGGGCTTGGACGCGGTCGAGCAGTTGATTGGCGATCACGGGTTTTGCTTTGGCGAGCAGCCGGGGCTGGCGGATGCGTTTCTGATTCCGCAGCTGTATGCCGCCGAGCGCTTCAAGGTGGCGTTGGCGGGGTATCCGCGTATCGGGCGGGTGGCGGCTTTGGCGGCGCAGCATCCGGCGTTTATCCAGGCGCACCCTGCCAACCAGCGTGATACACCCTAGACGCGCTCGTTGTGTTCAGTGAATCACTGAGTTGGGCGGCAAGTGGCCCAGCCGCTGGGTCAGGCGCAGGCGCTGGATCGGGTCTTCGCTGAGCAGCAGCGCGTGCTCCAGGTCGAAACGCTCGGCGCTTGGGCAGTCCAGGCGTTGATACAGGCTGGCCCGCGCCAGGTAATCGGCGGCGCTGGCATGGCCCAGTTCCAGCACGCGCTCGGCGTCGACCAGGGCGGCCAGCGGGTCGTCATTGGAGAGGTACAACTGGCGCAGGTTGCGCGACAGCCGTTGCAGGATCGAGCGTGGGCTGGCGGTGCGCAGGTGGTCGGCCTGCAGCTTGAGGTCGGGGCCGTATTGGCGTTGCAACAGTTCGCGGCAATCGTTGGGGTACAGGCGTCGGCCGCCGCAAGGGTCGAGCAGGTGATCGGCACCGGGTACCCGCAGCAGGAAGTGGCCGGGGAAGTTGACGCCGACCATCGGGATATTCAGGCGTTGCGCCAGTTCCATCGCGATCAGCCCCATGGCCAGGGGTTGCCCGCGCTTGCGCTGCAACACCTTGTCCAGCAGCGCGGCGGCGGGGCGCAGCGGGGTGAAGTCATCCTGGGCGAACCCCAGGTCATTCAGGCGTCGCAGCAACGGCTGGCCGAGCTCATCCGCCGGCAACAGGGGCATGCCCAGGCTGACCTGCTGTTGCAGCACGTTGAGCTCCTGCAGGATCAACAGCGGTTGCACCGTTGGGTCATGCTCGGCCGCAATCCACAGCGCAGCTTCAAACAGCGCAGGGGGCGAACGTTCCAGGCAGGCGAAAAAGGCGTGACGGGGGTTCATTGCATTCTCCGGCGGATGCTCCCGTTTTAGCCTTGCTGAGAATTTTCGTCCAGTAGCTTGAGAGATATCCTACTTGCTTATGTCGCTGGCCCCGCAAAACCGGGTGGCTTATTCCCGCGCACTTCGGCAGTTTTCTGCCGCAGGCCTATACTTGGCGACACCAGAAGTGATTCGGGAGCTTGACGATGTTTGCTCTCATGCACAGCACCCGCCTTGAATCGCTGCACCTCAGCATCGACCCGACGACCGGGTTGAAGGCGATCATAGCCATCCACAACAGCCGCCTGGGGCCTGCCCTGGGTGGTTGCCGTTACCTCGCATATCCCGACGACGAAAGCGCGGTGGCCGACGCCGCACGCCTGGCCCAAGGCATGAGCTACAAGGCCGCCCTGGCGGGTTTGCCGGTGGGCGGTGGTTGCGCCGTGATCCTGCGCCCCGCCCATGTGGAAAGCCGCGCAGCCCTGTTTGAAGCCTTCGGGCGATGTGTCGAGCAACTTGATGGCCGCTATATCACCGCCATCGACAGCGGCACCTCGGTGGCCGACATGGATTGCATTGCCCAGCAAACCCGCTTCGTCACCAGCACCACCGCCGCCGGCGACCCTGCGCCCCATGCCGCCATGGGCGTATTCGCCGGTATCCGCACCACCGCGATGGCGCGCCTGGGCAGCGACAATCTCGAAGGCTTGCGCGTGGCGATCCAGGGCCTGGGCAACGTCGGTTACGCCCTCGCCGAACAACTGCATGCCGCCGGCGCCGAACTGCTGGTCAGCGACATCGACCAAGGCAAAGTGCAACTGGCCATGGAGCAACTCGGCGCACACCCGATCGCCAATGACGCCTTGCTCAGCACCCCCTGCGACATCCTCGCGCCCTGCGGTCTCGGCGCCGTGTTCAATCGCAACAGCGTCGGCCAACTGCGCTGCGCCGCCGTGGCCGGTTCCGCCAGTGCGCAACTGACCAACCTGCAAGTCGCCGACCAGTTGGAAGGGCGCGGCATCCTCTACGCCCCGGACTACGTGATCAACTCCGGTGGCCTGATCTACGTCGCCCTCAAGCACAGCGGCGCCGAACTGCCGACCATCACCGCGCACCTGTCGAATATCGGCACGCGCCTGACCGAAATCTTCGCCCACGCCCAGGCCGAAAAACGCTCCCCTGCACGGGTTGCCGATGAACTGGCCGAGCGCCTGCTTTACCGCTAGCCCACGCATTAAAAAGGCCCTGAATCATCGATTCAGGGCCTGTTCAATTCGGGCTTTATTCCGCTGGCGGGTTCAGCAACTCGGACAGCGCGTCCGGTTGGCTCCTGAACGCCTTGGCAAAGACATCGCGGTTTTTCGCCATGTAGATCCCGGCCTCTTCAACCTGCTGCTCGCTCAACGACGGCACAGCTTTTTGCAACACTTCTGCGAGCAACTCAGCGAGTTCAAGCATCTTGTCATGACGGTCAGCTTCGGCTTTATCCATGAACAAACGCTCCAGATCTCGGCTGCTGCGGTATACCACTTCGACGGCCATTCACCACCTCACATGCCTTCACGATAGTTGTCTTTTGCGACTACTGTATTTATATACAGCTAAAAGGGTAAGCCAAACCGTGGGGTTTGGGTAGCAGTTTTTTAATGTAGCCCGGAAATACAGGTTTGGAGTGTCCCATGTCACCCTGCCATCATCTTATCTCTGCCTCTGGCCTTTTTTCTGCATGCAGAACAACCGTCACGTCCAAGCCGCATTATCCGGTCGAGCCGACCTAAGGAAGCATCATCGTGAAAATCAACTGGGCCGAAAAGCTGCGTCAGAATGTCCACGGGCTGGCCGAGTCGCTGGGCAATCTATTTGTCGAGTCGTTCCATTACCTGGCGTTGTTCGCCATCGGTGCGGTGACCGCCTGGGCGGCGGTGATGGAATTTCTGGGGATGCTGGAGAACGGGCACATCAAGATCGATGACATCTTGCTGTTGTTCATCTACCTGGAATTGGGCGCCATGGTCGGGATTTACTTCAAAACGAACCTACCTGAATCTAACATTTTTTCTTATAGGCAAAAAAAGGGTGAAACCCCTATGATTTCTGGTCTTTGGCGCGCTTGAAGGCGGGCTAGGCTGTTTTTTTCTGTGATGGATGGTGTGAGCTATGAGTGAAATTCGTGGGATTGAGAAGCTGCGCAAAAGCTTGCACAGTGGCGCTGATTCGGTAGGAAATTTGGTGGTTGAGGCTTTCCACTACCTAGCTCTGTTCGGCATTGCGGCTATAACGGTATGGGCCGCTATCAGTGCCTTTATAGGTATGCTGGGGCAAGAGAAAATCAGCGTTGATGACATTCTATTGCTATTCATTTATTTAGAATTGTTAGCAATGAGCGGGATTTATTTTAAAACAAATCATATGCCCTTGCGATTTTTGCTGTACATCGGCGTGACTGCATTAATTCGGCTTTTGATTAGCGATGTTTCGCACCATAACGCGCCGAACCTTGGCATTATTTACGTGTGTGGCGGGGTGCTTCTTTTAGCCCTTTCGATTCTCGTTGTTAGGTTTTCGTCTTCTAAATTTCCATCAGTGAAAGAAAAAATAGAAAGCTGATGTGTGTTTGTTAGGGTTTGTAATTTTTTAGTAAGGACTTATGTCTTTCTTGTTGTTTGATTTGTTGATTTGTTAAGGTTTTTAAGGTGAGTTAAGTTTTAGTTTTTGTAAAAAAGGATTTTTAAGTGAAAAACAACAAGAGAAATTTCTCAAATAAATACTCTGATGTTCGTAATAGTATTTTGAAATACTCGCGTGATTCCGTTTTCACTCTCGCTATGAACTATTTGGCTATGGAGAATAGTTCTGGCGGAAAATCGTTTATGATTCAGGATGCCCAGTGGTTGATTTTTATGATGATTAAAATCTCATCATCAAGCACAGGTGTTTTAAAAATGAATGATACTGATTTTGTTAGGATCTGTAATAAGCTGTTTAGATTGCAAGACTATCTTATTGATGCTGACCCTGCAAATTTATTATTGAGATTCAGACCGTTGATTTATCAGCAGTCGCTGCTTCGCAAGGATGTACCGGAGTGTATGAGAAGTCTTGCAAGGCAATGCAAGATTCTAGGTGGTAACGAGTTTTACGAAAAAACTTTCCATGAGATTACTGGTGTCGGAGTCGCTAGCTATTTCACTATCTGGCTGAATATTTTAGTTCAGGCGACAGGCAAGAAAGGTAGTGGGTCTTTTGAACTAAATATCATAGACCTGTTATATCGTGTTCAAAAAGTCGTACCATTATATCAAGTGGTGAATTTTTTCGTTTTTTTCGGAGTTCGTTATAGTGATTTGCCAACTTTTTTCGCCAGATTTAGTGGTAGTGCTGGAACGGTTGACGATTATTATTATGATACGCCTTTAAAGAAAAAACCTTTTTTGGTGTCAGGTAAAAAAATCTATCTATTCTCGGAAAAGCTTTTGCTGTCATGCTTTCCATTACTTTTAATTCAGACAATCAAGGATGCAAGAGTTGAGGACGCAAAAGCCCAGCTAGGACTGGATGTCGAGGCATATATTGGCGGATTATTAAAAAAGACAGCTTTAAAGGTTTTTGATGAAAAGGCTTTGAAAACTATTTATCGAGAAAATAATATTCCCTCGCTGGGTTCTAAAGTCACTGATTTTGCAATAGATGGTGAGAGTGTTGTTTTGCTCGAAAGTAAGGCGATTGAGCAAACGGATTGGCTCAAAGTCAACACTGACCCGGTAGAGCTAAAAAAGAGGCTGGACCAAGACTTCATTAAGGCTGTTATACAAGCAGAAAAGTGCGCGATGTTTCTTTCTCAAACCGAAGAATTTCGGGGGCGAAACTTTAAGGCTGTTGTCGTGACTTATGATGATTTTGGGATTTCAACTGCTTCCAGTATCAAACAGCTAATAGGGGTGGATATAGAGGATGAAGTTAAGAAGCAGTGTAATGGTGAATGCCCTATATCTCTAGATGATATGGTTTTTATTGCTATCTCTGATTTCGAGGCGTTGACATTTGCTATAGAGAATGAAATGGTAAAACTAGACGAAATCATTGAGGAGTGTCTTGGTGAACAATCCTTTAATACTGGTATGTCTTTCCGGAAAGCCATAATGGATAGGTGTGAGTTTGATGTTTATAAACAGGCCGGTGATGTTCTTACGTCAGACGATAGTTTTATTCAGCAGCTTGTAAATTTTAGTAATAGTGGTCACGCATTAAATGTACAAAGGCCGCAGGAATTAATCGTTATGCACGACGAGGTGATGCGGTCTATAAATTTTAGTTTTTTATAGTTTGTTGTCGATGGTGCTTACGTGTTCGAGTATCGGCTTGCTTTGAATTAATGCAGGTATCCCCATTTTTGCATCGATGTGGCACAATGCTATGCGGTAGAGTCTAAAACTGTCATTTTCTGGAGTTGGTTATGAGTGATGGAATATCGAAGGAAGAGTTTGACGATCTGTTCAGTAAAGTTTACGAAGAGCGTAAGCCGAATTTTGATGAGCATGTCAATGTTGCTGTAGTTGGCAAGGTGAGCGCTGGTAAAAGCTCTTTGCTAAACGCTGTTCTTGGTTGCACTCGGAAAGACCCTCTCGCAAAAGTCGGTGCTAGCTCGGGCGTCACCACAAAAGTCACTGCTTATAAGCTTGATGAACAGGTTTTAATCATCGACTGTCCGGGACTCGATGATGTTCGTGAAGAGAATAGCGAAGAGACTGTAGAGTTCTTAAAAAATATTGATCTAGGTCTTTTTGTAGTCACGGGTTCGGCTGACGCCTCGCAGGCGGCGAATTTTGAGGATCTTAAGAAAAGCTCAAGTAAAGTATTCGTTGTTCTAAATAAAATTGATGAATGGGACGATCTGCAAGAGTCGGCTTATGAAGATGTTAAAGAACAGTGGTGTAAAATACTGGGCGTAGATAAGGTTTTCGGAACCTGCACCAAAGGGTTTGATCCGAAAATGCGTGAGTCAGCACCGATGGATATTCGAGGTGTTGATGAGTTAAGGACAGAAATTTTTGTCTTCTTGAACACCGAAGGCAAAGCTCTGCTCCTTGCGAGGCATCTTCGAAACAAGGAGAACTATGCAGTTGGAATTATTGGCGCTGCCATTGTTGCAGTTGCAGGCGAGGCGTTCATTCCTGGGAGTGCTGCATACATTACTGCTACGCAAGTGGTAGCTATTACCTCCCTCAATTATTTATACAAAGGCGAGGTTCTAAATAAATCTTCTGCGCTCGCCTTGTTGCCGACATTCGCTGGTGAAACGCTAGGTATGTCGGCATTCTTGATTGCTAAATCCTTCCTTCCTCCAACACTCATTCTTGATGCGGCGGCAGCCGCGATCGCAGTAGTTATTACGTTTGCTATGCTGGCTGCTGTCAAGTGGATGTTGGAGAATGATCACTCGTTGGATGAAAAGGATTTGCTGAAAAAAGTCTTTGGCGATTTCAAAGATATTGCCGGTGAGTTGAAAGCTACCAAGCCTAGTGATTTGAGAAACAAGGCTAATATTATTGCTTTGATAAGTAGATTGCTGAAAAAATCTATCTAATACTAGATTGGGGTTATTTTTATGGCCCCTTTTCTGATTGGTTATGCCTCCATCCGCTTAATAGTTTTTGAAAACTGATGTGAGCGAAAAATATTAAATCTTTTTTCAAAAATTTCCGGAAAATTCGTCAAGACCAACCACATGCCGGTGCGCTTCCTGATCTACGTGGCGATCACCGCGCTGACGCGTCTGCTGATCTCCAACGTGTCCCACCACAACCCGCCGGACATCGGCATCATCTACCTGTGCGGCGGGATTCTGTTGTTGGCGTTCTCGATTCTGGTGGTGCGCTACGCGTCGTCGGCGTTTCCCTCGGTGAAGGTGCAAGGCCCGCACCGCAAGGGCGAGAGCCCTGAAACAGAGAAAGGCGAGCTTTAAAGCCTGACGCTCAAGGGCAGGGCGCGGGTGGGCGGTCGCTGCAACAGCTTGTGACTGTCCCCGTCCGTCATCACCGCCAGGATCTCCATGGCGCTGTGGCCCTGCTCGATGGCAATGCCGAACTGAATGCTTTGCACCAGGCGCTTGAGCCGTTGCGGGTCGTTGCGTTGTGCGGCGCTGATCATGCGCTTGACCACTACGCCCTGCTCATTCGAGAGGGTCAGCATGATGCTGCCATCCAGGCGCTGGATGCTCAGGTTGACCCGGTATTGTGGGGTGAAGGTGTCGGTGATGATCTGAAAAGGATTGTCCATGGTGCGTTACCGCCTGATAAGAACATGCAGTCATTGACGACCGAGGTCTGGATTAGTTCGCGTTGCCTGACCACCGGCCACTCCGTCGCTGAGGGTTCACAACATCCGTTTGCCTCATCAGTTGTACAGCAAGGGCCGTGCCGTACAGCGACCTGTCTGACGCTGGAATCACCTGTAGGAGGGGGCTTGCCCGCGATTGCGGTGGATCAACTGATGAATCCTCGGCTGAGAGACGGCTATCGCGGGCGAGCCGGTTCCCACATGGGTTGGCGTCGTGCTTTGTTTCAGGGCAATAGCGAGAAAGCGGTGCATGATTGGTCGGCGGCGCAAGCAGGCACGCGCGGGGCAACGATGAAGATTGCGGGGCATAGGAAGATGTAACTAACTCCCCACCCTACCAGCGTTTTTGCTTGTAGTCAGGGTTAATTTGTAATGTGGGATTTATCTTTGCAAAGGGGTTGAATTGTTTCTCTGACTGCTCAATTGTGTAATCAAGAGGTCATGGTTTCACCACCCCGGTGTTGCAGTTTGTGACCTCTCGCGAGCTAGCTGAAATAAGGGAAGAACTATGCAAATCCAAGTCAATAGCGATAACCATATTGAAAGCAGCATCCGACTGGAGGAGTGGGTACGTAATACCATTGAAAGCACGCTCGAACGTTATGACGAAGACCTGACCCGCGTTGAGGTCTACCTGCGGGATGAGAACGGCGACAAGCCCGGTCCCCACGATTTAAGCTGCCGCCTGGAAGCACGGCCAAAGGGCCATCAACCGCTTTCGGTGCTGCATAAAGCCGATACGCTGGAACTGGCGATCGACGGTGCCGCGACCAAGCTGGACCATGCGTTGGAACACTTGTTCGGCAAACTGCAAGGCAAGCCACGCGCTGCCGCGAAAAATGTGCCGGCCAACAAAGTGAATGATGACGCGCTTGAAGAGGAATTCCTGGAAAACGAAAACGCTGCAATTAACAGCTGACAGTTTTTTCATTCCCCACTGAGAACGGGCCTGCAGATGCAGGCCCGTTTTTGTTTACCTGCTGCGTCGGAAAAAATACCCGCTCAACAACGCCAACCCACACGCCCCTACGCCCGCAAACAACATCGCCCAACCTGCGCCGTGGCGCAGCGCCGCTTGGGCATCCGCGCGCGCCAGCCCCATCGAGCTCAGCACTTCCAGCTTGCCCGCTGCAATGTGCTGACTGATCGCGGGCCAATCCAGTGCGCTGGTTTCGGGCAGCACTTCGGCCAGTTGATGGCTGATCCCCAGCAAGAGCACCAAACCCATCAGCGCAATATTCAGCGCCAGGGTGATCAGCCGCGCACTGAGGTCGATACCCGAGGCCATGCCGGCGCGATCCGCCGAGACCGAGCCGGTGGTGGTGTTGGTGGTCGGTGAGTTGGTCAGCGCCAAGCCCACGCCGGCCATCGCGCAACTGAACAGCACCAGCACGATGTTTGGATGCGCGGCGCCATTGGCGGCGGCCATGGCCAGAAAACCGCTGCCCATCACTCCCAGGCCCAGCGGGATGATGCGTGCGGCGCCGTAGCGCAGGGCCAGGCGTTCGGCCAGCGGCGGTACCAGCAAGGTGGGCAGGGTATAGGCGAGCAGGGCGCTGCCGGTGGTCAGGGTGTCGTAGCCCAGGCCCGCCTGGAAGTACAACGGCAGGTAGATCATGAACGGCCAGAAGCTGAAGTTCATGCCGATCGACCCCATCAACGCGCCGTTGAAGCGTTGGATGCGAAACACCGAAAAATCGAACATCGGATGGGCGCTGCGCCGCTCAATCAAGCTGAACAGCAGCAGCGCGGCCAGCGACAGGCCGGCCCAGCCCAGCATGGCCGGTGCGCCAAAGCCATTCTCGGTGCCTTGGGTGATGAAATAAACCAACGCAAACACCGACAGCGTCAAGGTGAGCATGCCGGCGATATCGAGGCGATGGCTGGCCGGGTCGCGCGACTCCTGCACGCTGACATGCAGCAGCACCAGAGTCAGCAAGGTCAGCGGCACATGTACGAGAAACACCCAGCGCCAGTCCGCCACCGCCAGGATCAACGCCCCGACCATCGGCCCGAAGCCCAGGCCCAGGCCCGCGATCACGCCCCACACCGCAAAAGCCCGCGCCCGCGCCGCCGGTTCACGGAACTGGTGCGACAAAATCGCGAACTGGCAGATCATCATCGCCCCGGCGCCCACGCCCTGGACGAAACGCGCCGTGATCAGCAGGGACGCGTCTTCAGCCAGCCCGCAGGCCAGCGAGGCCAAGCCAAACAGCCACAGGCACAGCACCAGCATGCGTCGCCGGCCAAAGCGGTCGGCCAGCGTGCCGGCAGCCATCAGTACGCTGGTGCAGGCCAGGGTGTAGGCGTTCATGATCCATTGGGCATCCTGGAAACCCGTGCCCAATTGTTGTTCCAGCGTGGGCAGGATCACCGGCACGCTGGAGATTTCCAGGCCGAACATCAGCGCCACCAGGCACACGGCGGTGAGGGCGAGCGCGTTTCTGGCGGAGCCTGATGGGCTGACAGCCGATACGGCGACGGCGGGAGGCATGGGGTCTTCCTTTCGAGAGGTGGAGCGTGTCATTCTCGCGGGAATTGGATTCTTTATTCGTGACAAGTTTTCCTTCAATCAGGGAATCAAGGGCGACAATTACAGCATGGCCACCCCACGTTTTGATGGCGTTGAACTCTTTCTGCAGATCGTCGAGAGCGGCAACCTGACCGAAGCCGCCGAACGGCTGAACCTCACCCGTTCGGCCGTGGGCAAAGGCTTGGCGCGCCTCGAGGCGCGCCTGGGCACGTGCCTGTTGCAGCGTTCCACCCGCCGCCAGCGGTTGACTGAGGACGGGCAGGCTTATTACGAGCATTGCCTGCGCGCGCTGGCCGAGCTGGAAGCGGCCGAATCCGTGCTCGAAAGCGGTCGGCAGCAGCCTCGCGGGCGCTTGAGGGCGAGCTTGCCGCTGGCTTTCGGGCATCACTACGCGGCGCCGGCGTTGTGGGGCTTGCTGGACCGTTTTGCGCAGTTGGAGATTGATATTTCGTTTTCTGACCGGCTGATCGACGTGGCCCAGGAAGGCTTCGACCTGGCGGTGCGAATCGGCGCGTTACCCGACACCGACCGCTTGAGCGCCCGGCGCCTGGGCGAACAGGCCATCGGCCTGGCGGCGGCGCCGGCGTATTTGCGCCGCGTCGGTCGAATCGAGTGTCTCGAAGATTTGGCCGGGCACCGCGGCATTGCCTACCGCTGCAATGCGCCGCGCCTGGAGTGGGAACTCAATGATGCCCAAGGCCGCCCGCACCGCGCGCGGGTCGCCTCGCCGCTGATGATGGACGACCTCCAGGCCGTGGCCGATGCCGCCATCGCTGGCGTGGGCCTGGCCTGGTTGCCGAGCTGGCTGATCGCGCACTATGTGCTGCGCGGGCAGTTGGAAGCGGTACTGCCGAGCTACCGTGAGCAACCCGCGCCGATTCATGTGATCTGGCCCACCGCGGCGCACATGCCGGCCAAGACGCGCTGCGCCATCGACGCCCTGGTCGCGGGCACCCCGAGTTGCCTGGCGGGCAGCTAGATCTACGCCTTCGAGCAGGTGATTCATTCGTTCTCTTTTGCTTATGAGAATATTTATCATTAATATTGCGCTCTGATGAACCTGGCGCTCCCCGCATGAAAAGCAAAACCTCGCTTCCCGCCGCTTACCGCCTCGCTGTCACGTCACGCGCATTGGCCGCTGTGGTCGGCGGCTATCTGATGGCGTCTCTGGCCGCCGTCTGCCTGGCGCTGTGGCTGCCCACGTCCCGCGCCGACGCAGTGATCACCGGGATGATGAGTTCGTTTGTGTTCTACCTGTTGGCGGTGCTGTGGTGCTTTGCCTGCCGCACGGCATGGCGTGCCTGGTGTGGCGTGATGCTGCCGAGCGCGTTGTTCGCGACCCTGGCAGGTGTGGGTGTATGGATGGCACGCACATGAAAGAAGGATTCCGCCAGGCCATGGCCTGGTTGCACACTTGGGCCGGACTGATCTTTGGCTGGCTGCTGTTTGCGATTTTCCTGACGGGCACCTTGTCGTATTTCAAGGATGAAATCAGCCATTGGACCCAGCCCGAAGTGCAGGCCAGGCCGTTGGACGATGGGCGCAGCCTCGCGGTGGCCCAAGCCTACCTGCAGCAGCAGGCGCCCACCGCCGCGCGCTGGATTATCACCTTGCCGAACAGCCGCGACCCTGGCCTGTCGGTGATGTGGCAAGACAAGGTCGACCCGGGCAAGCGCGGCAACTTCATCCAGAAAGTCCTCGACCCGGTCAGCGGCCAAGCCGTGCAAGCCCGCGAAAGCATGGGCGGCGAGTTCTTCTATCGCTTCCACTTCCAGCTGCAAATGCCGTACCCCTGGGGCCGCTGGTTATCCACCTTCGCCGCGATGGTGATGTTGGTCGCGTTGATCACCGGCATCATCACCCACAAAAAAATCTTCAAGGACTTCTTCACCTTCCGCCCCCGCAAGGGCCAGCGCTCCTGGCTCGATGGGCATAACGCCGTGGGCGTGCTGGTGCTGCCGTTTCATTTGATGATCACCTACAGCAGCCTGGTGATCTTCATGAGCATGGTCATGCCGGCCCCGATCGTGGCCTCTTACGGCAACGACAGCCGGGCCTTCTTCAACGAGGTGTTCCCCGCCACCGACAACGCCCCGGCGCTGGGCCAGCCCGGCACATTGTTGCCGTTGCTGCCGATGTACGAACAGGCGCGGGCGCAGTGGGCGGGTGGGCATGTCGGGCGCTTGGTGGTGAATAACCCGAGTGATGCGAATGCCTCGGTCAATGTGGTCCGCGCCAGCGCCGACCGCGTGGTGCATGATTTCGGCAGCACCGTGTCGTTCAACGGCAATACCGGCGAGCGGCTGCGGGTCAGCGCCGAGCAATCGCTGCCGGCGGCGATCGGTGGCAGTTTCTATGGCCTGCACATGGGCCGTTTCGCCGGCCCGGTGTTGCGCTGGCTGTACTTTATCTGTGGGCTGGCGGGCACCGCGATGATCGGCACCGGCCTGGTGATCTGGCTCGGCAAGCGCCAGCTCAAGCACGCCAAAACCGGTGGCATGCCGTTTGAGCTGCGCCTGGTCGAAGTGCTCAATATTGCCAGCATGTCCGGGTTGTTGATCGCCATCGCGGCGTTCTTCTGGGCCAACCGTTTGTTGCCGGTGAGCTTCGCCCAGCGCGCCGACTGGGAAGTGCAAATGTTCTTTATCGCGTGGGGCCTGAGCCTGTTGCACGCCATGCTGCGCCGAGGGCGCCAGGCCTGGGTCGAGCAACTGAGCGTTGGCGCGCTGTTGTTTGGCGTGATCCCTGCGCTCAACGCGCTGACCACCTCGCACCACTTGGGCGTGTCACTGGCGACGGGCGACTGGGCCATGGCCGGCTTCGACCTGACGTGCCTGGGCAGCGGGGTATTCCTCGCCTGGGCCGCCTGGAAGATGCACCACCGCACGGCGCCCCAGCCCAGGGCCGAACGGGCGCGCGCGCTCACTCTCAAACCGGAGGCGCATTGAATGCTGCTTGCATGGCTGATGTGCTACGTCGGGTTTACCGCACTGTGCCTGTCCACCGACCGTCACCATGGCGAACTGCTGCGCAGCAAGCCGTCGCCGCGCCGCCGCCTGGGGTTGCGCGCGGCCGGCGGGGGGTGCTTGACGCTATCGATCTGGCCAGCGGTGGCTGCCTCGGGGTGGGCCCAAGGCCTGGTGGAGTGGTGCGCGGTGTTGATGCTCAGCGCGCTGCTGCTGGTGCTGCTATTGCCGTATTGGCCGAGGTTGGCCTTGAGCCTGGCGGGCGTCGGCCTGCTGGCCGGTCCCGTCGCAGCCTTTGCCACCCTGTGAGCCGCGCATGATGATCAGTACGCCACCGGAACCCCAGGACAGCCCGCACGCGGACGCGGCGGGTGGGCGCGCGCATTTCCTGCAGGTGTTTTTGTCCCAGCGTTCGCAGATGGAAGCGCTGGTCAGCCGGCGCGTGGGCTGTCGTGCCACTGCAGCCGACCTAGTGCAGGACTTGTTCCTGCGCTTCTGGCGCCGGCCGCTGGTGCAGGTCGAAGAGCTCAGCACGTACCTGCTGCGCTGCGCCGGCAATATCGCCATCGACCACCTGCGCAGCGAAGGCGCGCGGGTGCGCAGCAACGAAGGCTGGTTGCCCGAGCAGCAGGACAATCAAGGCTCCGAACCCCAGGCTGCACTGGAGGCCGGCAACGACCTGCGCCACGTCGAGGCGGCCTTGCGCAGCTTGCCCGAGCGCACCCGCCAGATCTTCCTGCTCAACCGCATCCATGGCCGCAAATACGCGCAAATCGCCAAGGCCATGGGGCTGTCCCAAAGTGCCGTGGAAAAACATATGATGCGTGCCCTCGAAGCCTGCAAAGCCAGCCTTCGCGAGCCATCGCCTCCACGCACGCCAGGGAAAGCACCGTGAACGTCACTCCCACGCCCGACCAGCAACAGGCCGCACTGGCCTGGCTGAGCCTGTTGCACGACCAGCCCAGCAGCGGCGACCAGGCCACCTTCAGCCTTTGGCTGCGGGCCGATCCGGCACACGTCGAGGCCTATTCCCAGGCCCAGGTGCTATGGGAGTTGAGCGAAGTGCCGGCGCGTAAACTGGCGGACGAAGACGCGTTGGCCTTACAGGGCTACCTGAATGCGATGCACACCTCGCAGCGCTCACGGGCCATGCGCGGGGTGGGCGCCCTGGCCATGGCCGCGTGCCTGGTGTTGATGGTGTGCATGGGCGGCGGCTGGCAACCGTCGCGCTGGGTCGATGACCTGGGGGCGGACTACGTGACGGCGCCGGGCGAGGTGAAAACCGTGACCCTGGCCGATCAATCCCGCGTCACCCTGGATGCCGACAGCGCCATCGCCGTGGATTTCAGCCAGGGTGAGCGGCATGTCCAACTGCGGCGCGGCGCGGGCTTTTTCAGCGTGACTCACACCGGCGCGGCATTTGTGGTGGGCGCGGGCAGTGGTGAAACACGGGTGCTGGGCACGCAGTTCGAAGTGCGTCTGCAACCGGCGGGCGCGCAGGTGACAGTGTTGTCGGGGCGGGTTGGCGTCACGCCGGCCAAGCAGGGTGCGCAGCAAATTCTTACGGCGGGCCAGCAAATGAGCTACGCCGAGGGCGTGGCCGAGCCCCGGCACGCGGTCGACAGCGAATCACGCCTGGCCTGGCGCGACGGCTGGCTCAACTACTACAAGGCACCGCTGGCCGAGGTGATCGAGGATCTGCAGCGTTACTACCCTGGGCGCATCCTGCTGCTCAACGACGAAGTGGGCTCCCGGCGTGTCAGCGGCAGCTTCCCGAGCAACGATCCGCTAGCCGTGCTGAATGGCTTGCAAGCGGTGCTGGGGTTCGAGCAGCACACGCTGCTGGGGCGGCTGATCGTGGTGCGTTAGGTACACGTCGGACCGCGCTTTTCCGGTATTCCCCCACCCCTTTCCAGCCAGACATCTGCAAACCAGTGCCTGGCGGCCTTTCACTGAACCTTCATTCCAATCGCCAAAACCTGTCACCAAACGGTTACACGCGGTGTGGATCATCCCCTGGTTCCTGAGCAAGTGGTCAGGAAGATAAGCGTCGCCTGTCATCCCGGTTCCGACGCAACTGCCCTCATATAACAGAACAATGCAGGTAAAGGATCTACACGTGAACTACAACAATCTTTATGCCCTGCTTTTAGCATCGGGCTTGGGCGGCTTTGCGCCGCTGATTCTGGCGGACGACGCCCAGGATGTCGGTTTGGTGAATATCACCGGCAAACAAAACCTCGGCAATGGCCACATGATTCGAGAGGAAAGCGCCAAGGCGCGGTCGACGGTAACCAAGGAGGCCATGGACGAAATGTCGCCGACGGCCAACGCCATCGACAAGCTCAAGTACACGCCGGGGATCAACGTTTCCAGCGATGACGCGAGCGGTACCAGCGGCACCAATTTCACCATGCGCGGTATGAACTCCGATCAAGTCGGGGTTTCCGTCGACGGCGTGCCGATCAACGACTCGGGTAGCTATGGCGTCTATTCCAACCAGATGGGGGACTCGGAAAACCTCGCCGAAGTGTTTGCGACTCAGGGCTCTTCGGAAGCCGACGGCCCGCACATTGGTTCCAGTGGCGGCAACATCGGCATGATCACCCTGCGGCCGACCAAAGAGTCGGGGGCCTTCATCAAACAGACCATCGGCGCCAATGACTTGCGTAAGACCTTTGCGCGGGTCAATACCGGCGAGCTGGGCGGTTTCAAGAGTTGGGTGTCGGCCTCCCACCTGGAGGGCGACAAGTGGCGTGGCAAAGGCACCTTACGCAGTGACAAAGTCGAGTGGAGCGGCTTGTTCGAAGATGACAGCGGCAACTCGACCCTTGCCACGCTGAAGTACAACAATCAGGAAAACTACAACTACAACAGCTTGAGCAAGGCGCAGTTCGAGCAAGAGGGGCGGCGTAAAGATTACCCCGAGACGCCAATTTACAAGTCGGGGCTGTTGTCAGCATCCTACAAACTCAACCGCAACCCATTCGAAAGCGTCAATGCGACGCTCACCCAGCGCTGGCGTCTGCGTGATGACCTATTGCTGACGGTCACACCTTATTACTACTGGTCCAACGGAGGCAGTTTCAGCGGCCAGACCGCTTCGAACCTGGGACCCCGCTCGGATAAGGGCGGCAACTACGACCTGAGCAATCTCAAATCGGCTAACTACTACCGCCCCTCATGGACCGAGACCTGGCGCCCCGGCGTTACCGCGAAATTGAAATGGGACATCAACGAACAACATAGCCTGGACTACGGTTACTGGTATGAACGTGCTCGCCAGCGCCAGACTCAGCCATTTATCGGGATCAATAGCGAGGGCGCACCCGATGATGTGTGGGGTGACTACAACGACGGTGGCCAAGTCGTCGACAAGAACGGTAAAACCGTCCAAGGCCGTCACTACTACACCGTCACCCCAGCGCAGAAACTATGGGTTCAGGACAACTGGCAAGCCACACCGGACTTGAGTTTTGTCGGTGGTCTGGCCTATCAGTACGTCGAGCGTGACGGCAACAACCTGGGCAGCCTGTACGACAAACCGGAGAAAAGGAACGCGCGCTACCATCAGTTCTTGCCCAACTTCAGCGCCAAATACCAGGTCGATGACAGCAACCAGGCGTTCTACAACGTCACACGTAATATGCGTACACCGCCTAACTATGTGCTGTACAACAAAGGTGACTCCCTGAGTCTCAAGCCTGAATTGAGCTGGAACCAGGAACTGGGCTGGCGCTACACCGAAGATGCCATGGCGTTGAGCGCAACGCTGTTCTACATCACCTTCAAAGACCGCCAGCTGTCGACCACCGACCTGAACGGTGACTTCGTGATGGCCAACGTCGGCAGCGTCAATAACAAGGGGCTGGAGTTGGAGTGGAGTGGTTTGTTGCCGCACAATTTCAACTACTACGCCTCCTACACCTACACCCAGTCTGAACAGCAAGACGACTTTGTCAGCAAGAACGCATTGCTGCCGACTTCGGGCAAGCAACTGGCGAACGTGCCGAAAAACATGTTCAACCTGGTGTTCGGATATGACGACTCACGTTTCTACGGCAACATCGCCGGTAAATACGTGGGCAGTTTCTATGGCGATTTGACCAACAACGAAAAAATCGACGGGCGCACGGTATTTGACCTCAACGCAGGTATTTATTTGCCGGTGGACAAGAAGGTCATCAAGTCGGCGGCCCTGCGCTTTTCGATGCTCAACGTGTTCGACAAGGAGTACCTGAGTTCGGTACGCACAGTCTCGTTCAACTCGGCACCGGTCAACGGTCTGGGGGCGAGCACGGCGTACTACAACGTCGGTGAGGAGCGTACGGCGATGGTGTCGTTGGAGGCGAATTTCTAAGCGGACTCTCGCGTCGATGCGGGCGGGCTTGCTCGCCTGCAGTTGATCGATAGGTTACTTCAGCGCCGCCATGATCTTCTCGGGGCTGTAATCGCGAATCAACGTGCCATTCACGTCCACGAACGGAATCCCGCCGCCGCCCAACGCTTCATAGGCCTTGCGCGCCTGGGCGTCTTTTTCGATATCGAGCGCCTGGTACGGAATGCCTTTCTGGTCGAGGAAGCGGCGGATCTGTTTGCAGTAGCCACACCACTCGGTGGAGTAGAGCACCACGCGCGCCGAAGCCCGCGTTTGCTCCGGGACCACCTGGGACGGGTTGAACAGCCGTTCGACCTTGCCCCAGTTCTGGATCGCCACCACCACCAGCAACACCAGCAGGACTTTTTTAAGGACCCCGCCGAGCATCAGTTGCGGCGCTTGAGCTGGTCGGTCAGTTGGGTCGGCAGGCCCTTGATGATCAAGGTGCCGGCGGCTTCGTCGTACTCGATCTTGTCGCCCAGCAGGTGCGCTTCAAAGCTGATCGACAGCCCTTCGGCGCGCCCGGTGAAGCGGCGGAACTGGTTGAGGGTGCGTTTGTCGGCCGGGATCTCCGGCGACAGCCCATAGTCCTTGTTGCGGATGTGGTCATAAAACGCCTTAGGCCGATCTTCATCGATCAGCCCCGACAATTCTTCCAGGCCCATCGGCTCGCCGAGCTTGGCCTGGCTGCTGGCGTAGTCCACCAGGGTCTTGGTCTTTTCGCGGGCGGTTTCGTCCGGCAGGTCCTCGCTTTCAACGAAGTCGCTGAACGCCTTGAGCAGGGTGCGCGTTTCGCCCGGGCCGTCGACGCCTTCCTGGCAGCCGATGAAGTCGCGGAAGTACTCCGAGACTTTCTTGCCGTTCTTGCCCTTGATGAACGAGATGTACTGCTTGGACTGCTTGTTGTTCTGCCACTCGGACACGTTGATCCGCGCCGCCAGGTGCAACTGGCCCAGGTCCAGGTGGCGCGATGGCGTTACGTCCAGTTCGTCGGTGACCGCCACGCCTTCGCTGTGGTGCAGCAGGGCGATGGCCAGGTAGTCGGTCATGCCTTGCTGGTAGTGGGCAAACAGCACGTGGCCGCCGGTGGACAGGTTGGACTCTTCCATCAGCTTCTGCAGGTGTTCGACGGCGGTGCGGCTGAACGTGGTGAAATCCTGGCCACCGTCGAAATACTCCTTCAACCAGCCGCTGAACGGGTGCGCGCCCGACTCGGCATGGAAGAAACCCCAGGCCTTGCCTTGTTTGGCGTTGTAGCTCTCGTTGAGGTCGGCAAGCATGTTCTCGATCGCGGTCGACTCGGCAAGTTCGGAGTCGCGGGCGTGGAGAACTGCGGGTGTGCCGTCGGGTTTTTTGTCGATCAGGTGGACGATGCAATGACGGATCGGCATAGGCTTCTCGGCTGGTTGATAGGGGAGCGGTTGGCCTCCCCGAAAAGTCGCCCAGTGTACCGCACCCATTGGCCAAGACGTGCTTTGAAGGTGTTTTGGAAGGCCTCTGACGGGCCATATGCCTTTTTTTCACGGTTTAGAGCGATAAAGCTGACCAAATGGGTAGGTAGAAGCGGATATTTCCCCGTCTCTGTGCTAGTTTTGCCCGGTCTTACGCCCAAGACTCGGCGTTAAGCGTGCATTCAGTATTTGTCAGGTCGAACCAATCCTCGTTTCAAGCATCTATAACCCCGATCTCCGAGGTTATAGCCGGGGATGCCAGGCCTTGACGGTCGGGCTCGACGGCTGACACTGCACTCTGCAATCCATATGAATTTGATAGGGAAGGAACACCACAATGGCTATTACTAAAGACCAACTGATCGCTGACCTGGCTGAAGCAGTAGACGCACCGAAAACCACCGTGCGCGCTCTGCTGGACCAACTGAGCCAAGTTGTTGCTGATCAGCTGGAAAACGGCGGCGAAATCACTCTGCCAGGCGTTGGCAAACTGAAAGTGACCGAGCGTCCTGCCCGTACTGGCCGTAACCCTTCGACTGGCGCTGCCATCGAAATCGCTGCCAAGAAAGTTATCAAGCTGGTTGTGGCCAAAGGCCTGACCGACGCTGTTAACAAGTAAGACGCAGCAAAAAAAACCGTGCGCCGGAGCGATCCGGGCACGGTTTTTTGTTGCCCGGGATTTAGGCTCAGTCTTTGCGCGCCCAGCGCTGGCGCCATACCTGCTGCTCGGACGGGGTCTGGAAGGTCCAGGCGACAAAGCGGCTCTGTTTCTGGCCCTGGGACATTTCCACCACCTGGCTTTGCAGCACGCCGGCTTTTCTCAGCGCGGTCTCGATCGCGGGCAGGTTCGAGGCTTTCGACACCAGGGTGCTGAACCACAACACCTTGTGGGCAAAGTGCGCGCTCTCGGCGATCAATTGCGTCACGAAGCGCGCTTCACCGCCTTCACACCACAGTTCGGCCGATTGGCCGCCGAAGTTCAGCACCGGCAACTTGCGTTTTGGGTCAGCCTTGCCCAGGGCGCGCCATTTGCGTTCGCTGCCTTTGGTGGCCTCGTCCATGGACGCGTGGAACGGCGGGTTGCACATGGTCAGGTCAAAGCGCTCGCCCGGTTCCAGCAGGCCCAGCAGGATCTGTTTGGGGTTGCTTTGCTGGCGTAGCTGGATCGCCTTGTTCAGGCCGTTGGACTGCACGATGGCCTTGGCGGCGGCGACGGCAGTAGGGTCGACTTCCGAACCGAGGAAGTGCCAGCGGTATTCGCTGTAGCCGATCAGCGGGTAGACGCAGTTGGCGCCCATGCCGATGTCCAGCACCTTGACCGGCGCGCCGCGGGGAATTTCGCCGTCATTGACACTGGCCAGCAGGTCGGCGAGGAAGTGGACGTAGTCGGCACGCCCCGGCACCGGCGGGCACAGGTAATCCGCCGGGATGTCCCAATGCTGCACGCCATAGAAGGACTTCAACAGCGCCCGGTTGAATACGCGCACGGCGTCCGGGCTGGCGAAGTCGATGCTTTCCTTGCCGTAGGGGTTGATGATCACGAATTGCGCCAGTTCCGGCGTGGTCTTGATCAGCGCCGGGAAGTCGTAACGGCCCTGGTGGCGGTTGCGCGGGTGCAGGCTGGCCTCTTTGCGCGGCACGACGGGTTTGGCCGTGGTGGCGGTCTTGGGCTTCTTGCGCGGAGGTTTCGGTGTGCTGGGGGCGGTCATGATGATTCTGGTGTTGGCTCAAAGTGGTGGGCATTGTCACACATCCTGAGGTCAACTCGATCAAATGTGGGAGGGAGCTTGCCCCCTCCCACATTGATCGGGTTTGCAAAGGAAAAAAAAGAGACCCGCAGGTCTCTTTTTTCACACGGCTAGCCCTTACAGGCTGGAAATCCGCGCATGTTGCTCCGCCAGCTTGCCCAGGGCCTGTTCGGCCTCGGCCAGTTTGGCGCGTTCTTTGTCGATTACTTCAGCCGGTGCCTTGTCGACGAATGCCGCGTTGGACAGCTTGCCGCCGACCCGCTGCACTTCGCCTTGCAGGCGTGCAATTTCCTTGTCGAGACGGGCCAGTTCCGCGCCTTTGTCGATCAGGCCGGCCATCGGCACCAGCACTTCCATGTCGCCGACCAGTGCGGTCGCCGACAGTGGCGCTTCGGCGTCATCCGCCAATACGGTGATCGATTCGAGCTTGGCCAGCTTCTTGAGCAGCGCATCGTTTTCGCTGAGACGACGCTGGTCTTCGGCGCTGGCGTTCTTCACGAACACCGCCAGTGGCTTGCCCGGGCCGATGTTCATCTCGGCGCGGATGTTGCGCGTGCCGAGCATCAGGGTCTTGAGCCATTCGATATCGCTTTCGGCAGCCTCATCGATGCGGGCTTCGTTGGCCACTGGCCAAGGTTGCAGCATGATGGTCTTGCCTTGGATACCGGCCAGCGGCGCGAGGCGCTGCCAGATTTCTTCGGTGATGAACGGCATGAATGGGTGCGCCAGGCGCAGTGCCACTTCGAGGACGCGCACCAGGGTGCGACGGGTGCCGCGCTGACGTTCGATCGGCGCGTTCTCGTCCCACAGCACCGGCTTGGACAGTTCCAGGTACCAGTCGCAATACTGGTTCCAGATGAACTCGTACAAGGCCTGTGCAGCCAGGTCGAAACGGAACTGGTCGAGTTGGCGGGTCACTTCGGCTTCGGTACGCTGCAGTTGCGAGATGATCCAGCGGTCGGCCAGGGTCAGTTCGACTTCTTCGCCGTTCTGCCCGCAGTCTTCGCCTTTATCCAGGACGTAGCGCGCCGCGTTCCAGATCTTGTTGCAGAAGTTGCGATAGCCTTCGACGCGGCCCATGTCGAACTTGATGTCGCGACCGGTGGACGCCAGCGAGCAGAAGGTGAAGCGCAGGGCGTCGGTGCCGTAGCTGGCGATGCCGTCGGCGAACTCGTCGCGGGTCTGCTTCTCGATCTTCTTCGCCAGTTTCGGCTGCATCAGGCCCGAGGTGCGTTTCTGCACCAGGGTTTCCAGGTCGATGCCGTCGATGATGTCCAGCGGGTCCAGAACGTTGCCCTTGGACTTGGACATCTTCTGGCCCTGGCCATCACGCACCAGGCCATGGACGTACACGGTCTTGAACGGTACTTGCGGCGTGCCGTCTTCGTTCTTCACCAGGTGCATGGTCAGCATGATCATCCGGGCAACCCAGAAGAAAATGATGTCGAAGCCGGTGACCAGCACGTCGGTGGAGTGGAATGTCTTCAGGAACTCGGTCTGCTGCGGCCAGCCCAGGGTAGAGAAGGTCCACAGGCCCGAGCTGAACCAGGTGTCCAGTACGTCATTGTCCTGCTGCAGCGCTACGTCCGGGCCGAGGTTGTGCTTGGCGCGCACTTCGGCTTCGTCGCGGCCGACATAGACCTTGCCCGACTCGTCGTACCAGGCCGGAATGCGGTGGCCCCACCACAGCTGACGGCTGATGCACCAGTCCTGGATGTCGCGCATCCACGAGAAGTACATGTTTTCATACTGTTTAGGCACGAACTGGATGCGGCCATCTTCCACGGCTGCAATCGCAGGCTCAGCCAGCGGCTTGGTAGACACGTACCACTGGTCGGTCAGCCACGGTTCGATGATGGTGCCGGAGCGGTCGCCCTTCGGCACTTTCAGGTTGTGGTCGTCGACGCTGACCAGCAGGCCGGCGGCGTCGAAGGCGGCAACGATCTGCTTGCGTGCTTCGAAACGGTCGAGGCCGACGTATTCGGCCGGGATCTTGCCGTCGATGCTCTCGTTCAGCGTGCCGTCCAGATTGAAGACCTGGCAGGCCGGCAGTACGGCGGCATTCTTGTCGAAGATGTTCAGCAGCGGCAGGTTGTGGCGCTTGCCGACTTCGTAGTCGTTGAAATCGTGGGCCGGGGTGATTTTCACGCAGCCGGTGCCGAATTCGGGGTCGCAGTAGTCGTCGGCGATGATCGGGATGCGGCGGCCGACCAGCGGCAGCTCGACGAACTTGCCGATCAGGGCCTGATAGCGCTCATCGTTCGGGTTCACGGCCACGGCGGCATCGCCGAGCATGGTTTCCGGACGGGTGGTGGCGACGATCAGGTAGTCGTGGCCTTCAGCGGTCTTGGCGCCGTCAGCCAGCGGGTACTTGAGGTTCCACAGGAAGCCTTTCTCGTCGTGGTTTTCCACTTCGAGGTCGGAAATCGCCGTGTGCAGCTTGGTGTCCCAATTGACCAGGCGCTTGCCGCGGTAGATCAGGCCGTCTTCATGCAGGCGCACGAAGGCTTCTTTCACGGCTTCCGACAGGCCGTCGTCCATGGTGAAGCGCTCGCGGCTCCAGTCGACGGACGAACCCAGGCGACGGATCTGACGGCTGATGTTGCCGCCGGACTGATCCTTCCATTCCCAGACTTTCTCCAGGAATTTCTCGCGGCCCAGGTCGTGACGGCTCTGGCCGGTGGCTTCGAGTTGGCGCTCCACCAGCATCTGCGTGGCGATACCGGCGTGGTCGGTGCCCGGTTGCCACAGGGTGTTGCGGCCCTGCATGCGGCGGAAACGGATCAACGCATCCATGATCGCATTGTTGAAGCCATGGCCCATGTGCAGGCTGCCAGTGACGTTCGGTGGCGGAATCATGATGGTGTAGGAATCGCCCGCGCCTTGCGGGGCGAAATAATTCTCGGACTCCCAGGTCTGGTACCAGGAAGTTTCAATAGCGTGCGGCTGGTAGGTCTTATCCATGCGCGGCGGGACCCTAGTTGGCATTAATTCAGGAAAGCCGGCAAGTATAACGGGGGATAGGGGCGAGGGGTAGGAGCGAGCTTGCTCGCGAAAACCTGAAGGGCCGCGCGTTCATTCAGGATGTCCGCGCCATCATTGACGATTTTCGCGAGCAAGCTCGCTCCTACAGGGGCGCTAATTCTGGTACTGGCTGAGCAACCGTTCCATCCGCGCATCCATCCGGCGCTTGATCTCGGTTTCGATATGCGGGGCGAAGTCGTCGATCACGTCTTGCATGATCAGTTGCGCGGCGGCGCGCAGTTCGTTGTCCAGGTGCAGCAGGAAGGCATCCGGGGTTTTTTCGGCAGGCGCGGCAGCGGGTGCCGCTTCGACAACCGGTGGGGCCGGCGCAGGTTGCGGTTCGAGCGGTTCAACCGGCTTGGCGCCGACCATGTCGAACAACAAGGGGATCTGCACGTCGCCATTGACGGTTTCTGTCAATAACGGCGGTTGAAGGTTGTCATCACCCAGCAACTGACGGATCGACTCCAGGTCGTCCAACAGGTGGCCGTCTTTTTTTATCGTGTTCGGGGTGTCCATCATGCACTCAAAGTCGTTGTAGCCGGTGATCCTGCAAAGGATAGCCCTGTTCGCGATAGAAACGGAAACTCTCCCGCGCGGCCTGACGAATAGCCGGATCTTCCACCACCACTTCCGCCACACGGGCGAACGCCTTGGCAAAGGCCGGGACTTTCAGGTCGAGGTTGACCAGCAGGTCATGGTGATCGCCGCAGCTGTCGCCCACGCCCAGGACCACCTGGCCGTCGGGTTCAGCTTCTGCGGGGCCGTGGGGCACGAAACTTTCGCCCTTGAAGCGCCACAGGCGTGCGTCGAGCTCGTCGCGTTGGGCGGCATCGCTGCAATGCAGGTAGATGCGGTGGCCCATGCGCCAGGCTTTTTCGGTGAGTTTGCAGGCAAAGTCCAGGCGCGCGAGCGGATCGGCGCTGGGCAGTATATAGAAGTCAACTTGGGTCATTGCGGTTCCTGGAGCCCGGGGCGGCGGTAACGCCGCCCCGGAGTCACGGTTTTCAGGCCTTGGCGCGATCCAGCAGGTACTGGGTCAGCAGAGGCACCGGACGGCCGGTAGCGCCCTTGTCCTTGCCGCCGCTGGTCCAGGCGGTGCCGGCGATGTCCAGGTGCGCCCAGTTGAAGTTCTTGGCGAACCGCGACAGGAAGCAGGCTGCAGTGATGGTGCCGGCTTTCGGGCCGCCGATGTTGGCGATGTCGGCGAATGGGCTGTCCAGCTGTTCCTGGTACTCATCGAACAGCGGCAGTTGCCAGGCGCGGTCGTCGGCGGCCTTGCCGGCGCTGAGCAGTTGCTCGATCAACTCGTCGTTGTTGCCCAGCAGGCCCGAAGTGTGGGAGCCGAGGGCGACGATGCAGGCACCGGTCAGGGTGGCGATGTCGATCACCGCCTGTGGCTTGAAGCGTTCGGCGTAGGTCAGCGCATCGCACAGCACCAGGCGGCCTTCGGCGTCGGTGTTGAGGATTTCGACGGTCTGGCCGCTCAGGGTGGTGACGATATCGCCCGGACGGGCCGCGCCGCCGCTCGGCATGTTCTCGGCGCAGGCCAGGATGCACACCAGGTTGATCGGCAGCTTGAGCTCCAGCACTGCGCGCAGGGTGCCGAACACGCTGGCGGCGCCGCCCATGTCGTACTTCATCTCATCCATGCCCAGGCCCGGCTTGAGGCTGATGCCGCCGGTGTCGAAGGTGATGCCTTTACCGACCAGGGCGTAAGGCTTCTCGGCCTTCTTGCCGCCGTTGTATTGCATCACGATCAGGCGTGGCGGCTGGTCGCTGCCCTGGCCGACCGCATAGAACGAGCCCATGCCCAGTTCCTTGATCTTCTTCTCATCCAGCACTTCGACTTTCAGGCTTTTGAATTCCTTGCCCAGCGCCTTGGCCTGCTCGCCCAGGTAGGTCGGGTGGCAGATGTTCGGCGGCAGGTTGCCGAGGTCGCGGGTGAACGACATGCCAGCGGCGATGGCCTGGGCGTGGCTCACGGCGCGTTCGACTTCGGCCTGGGCGGCCTTGATGGTCAGCAGGGTGACTTTCTTCAAGGCACGCGGTTCGGCTTTCTGGCTCTTGAACTGCTCGAAGATGTAGCCGCCGTCGAGCAGGCTTTCGGCCAGCAGGCGGGTCTTGCCATAGCTGTCACGGCCCTTGACCACGATTTCATCGAGTGCCAGCGTCGCGTCGCTGCCGCCCAGGCCCTTGAGGGTGGTGAGAATGCCGCTGATGATCTTGCGGAACGGGCGGTCGCCGAGTTCGGCGTCCTTGCCCACGCCCACCAGCAATACGCGCTCGGCCTTCAGGTTCGGCAGGCTTTGCAGCAGCAGGCTCTGGCCGACCTTGCCGGCCAGGTCGCCGCGCTTGAGGACCGCGCTGATGGCGCCGCCGCTCAGTTCGTCGAGTTGTTTGGCCGCAACGCCGAGCTTGCGGCCTTCGCCGACAGCGACCACGAGGGTGGCGGTTTTCAACGTTTCGGGGCTAACGCTTTTTACAACCAATTCCATGTTCGGGTCCCTTATAAAGGTCTGTGAGCCTGGAGTCTGTGTGCTCCGGCTTTTAAAGCCTGGCAGCCGTGTAAACCGCCAGCGACAAAGGCCGCAGTTTGAACCTCGGCGGCGGAGCCTGACAACCCTTGCCGCAGGCTTTGTGTACGCGCATGAGTAAGCTCCGTGACAGGCGCGGTCAATCACAGGATAATGCGCAATCTTTTTAGCCGGCCTGTTTAAACGGGCCGACTCGTTATGCTTGCTTGTTTGGCCGCCTTAGCCTGACAACCCTGGAGTGTCTGGTTTGATTGTCTTCCGTTATCTGTCCCGCGAAGTCCTGTTGACCCTGAGTGCCGTGAGCGCGGTATTGCTGGTCATCATCATGAGTGGTCGTTTCGTCAAATACCTGGCCCAGGCTGCTTCCGGTGCTCTGGACCCCGGCTCACTGTTCCTGATCATGGGCTTTCGTCTGCCGGGCTTTTTGCAACTGATCCTGCCGTTGGGCCTGTTCCTCGGGATTCTGCTGGCCTATGGCCGGCTGTACCTTGAAAGCGAAATGACCGTGCTCTCGGCCACCGGCATGAGCCAGCAACGCCTGCTGGGCATGACCATGATCCCGGCCGCCGGCGTGGCGCTGATCGTCGCCTGGCTGAGCCTGAGCCTGGCCCCCCAGGGCGCCATGCAGTTCGAACTGGTGCTGAACAAACAGGACGCCATGACCGAGTTCGACACCCTCGAACCGGGCCGCTTCCAGGCACTCAGTGACGGTACACGGGTGACCTACACCGAAACCCTCACTGACGACCGCGCCAACCTCGGCGGGGTGTTCATCTCCGAGAAACGCCTGGGGCAGGACAAGAAAGACCGTGGCATCTCCGTCCTGGTCGCCGATTCCGGGCGCCAGGAAGTGCGCCCCGACGGCAGCCGATACCTGATCCTGGAAAACGGCTATCGCTATGACGGCAGCCCCGGCCAGGCCGATTACCGCGCCATCAAGTACGACACCTATGGCGTGATGCTCGCCCGCCCGGACATCAGCAACGAGGTCACCGACCGCGATGCGATCCCGACCCAGGCGCTGTTGGGCAGCACGGAGTTGCGCTCCATCGCCGAGCTGCAATGGCGTATTTCCCTGCCGTTGCTGGTGTTCATCGTGACCCTGATGGCCGTGCCGTTGTCCCGCGTCAACCCGCGCCAGGGCCGCTTCCTCAAGCTGCTGCCGGCGATCCTGCTGTACATGGCCTACCTGACCATCCTGATCTCCGCTCGTGGCTCCCTGGAAAAGGGCAAGCTGTCACCGACGCTGGGCCTGTGGTGGGTACACGGGGTCTTCCTGATGATCGGCCTCGGGCTGCTCTACTGGGAACCTATCCGTCTGAAAATGAAGAGCCGTCTTGGCCAGAAGGAGTTGGCTCGTGGCTAAGCTCGATCGCTACATTGGTAGCAGCGTACTGATCGCCATCCTGGCGGTGTTGGGCATCATTCTCGGGTTGGCGTCGTTGTTCGCCTTTATCGATGAAGTGGGTAACGTCACCGACACGTATACCGTGTGGGACGTGATGAGCTACGTGGCATTGACCGCGCCGCGTCGTCTCTACGACATGATGCCGATGGCTGCGCTGATCGGCTGCCTGATCGGCCTCGGCAGCCTGGCCAGCAACAGCGAGCTGACGATCATGCGTGCGGCCGGGGTTTCCATCGGCCGTATCGTCTGGGCCGTCATGAAACCGATGCTGTTGCTGATGGCGTGCAGCGTGCTGATCGGCGAGTACGTGGCGCCACCGTCCGAAGCCACTGCCCAGGCCAATCGTGCCCTGGCCCAGGGTTCGGGCGATGCGCAAAGCGCCAGGCACGGCCTGTGGCACCGTCAGGGTGATGAATTCATCCACATCAACGCCGTGCAGCCCGACGGCCTGCTGATTGGTGTGACGCGCTACACGTTCGACAAAGAACGCCACATGTTGTCCTCCAGTTTCGCCAAGCGCGCCCAATACAGCGCCGAGCAATGGCAACTGACCGACGTCACCACCACCTACTTCCGCAATGTCGGCCAGGGCACCAAGGCCAGCACCGAAGTGATCAATGTGCCGACCGAGCAATGGGACATCGCCCTGAAGCCGGAACTGCTCAATACGGTAGTGATGATCCCGGAAAGCCTGCCGATCTCCGGGCTGTGGAGCTATATCCACTACCTCAAGGACCAGGGACTGAGCAACGGTCGCTACTGGCTGGCGTTCTGGGTCAAGGTGCTGCAGCCGGTGGTCACCGCCGCGCTGGTGCTGATGGCGATCTCATTCATCTTCGGCCCGTTGCGCTCCGTGACCCTCGGTCAGCGGGTCTTTACCGGCGTGCTGGTGGGCTTTGCCTTCCGTATTGCCCAGGATTTGCTTGGCCCGTCGAGCCTGGTGTTCGGCTTCTCGCCGCTGTTTGCGGTGCTGGTGCCGACCGCGATCTGCGCCCTGGCCGGGTTCTGGCTGCTGCGCCGCGCCGGGTGAGCCTGCGCTTATGAGCAAAAAATGCCCCGTTCGAGAGATCGGGGCATTTTTGTTCTGGTCAGCAAAGATGACGTCCTGCCCGAGCATCAGGTACAATTCCCGGCTATTTTTCAGCGGGCAGTCTGCCTGCAGCCTTTTTGAGTGTTGATCCGTGAGTGATTTGAGTCATATCCGCAATTTCTCCATCATCGCCCACATTGACCATGGCAAGTCGACGCTGGCCGATCGATTCATCCAGATGTGCGGCGGCCTTGCCGAGCGTGAAATGGAAGCCCAGGTACTGGACTCCATGGACCTCGAGCGCGAGCGCGGGATCACCATCAAGGCCCACAGCGTGACTCTGTACTACACCGCCAAAGACGGTATCAAGTACCAGCTGAACTTCATCGACACCCCCGGCCACGTCGACTTCACCTATGAAGTCAGCCGTTCCCTGGCGGCCTGCGAAGGCGCGCTGCTGGTGGTGGACGCGGGGCAGGGCGTCGAAGCCCAGTCCGTGGCCAACTGCTACACCGCCATCGAGCAAGGCCTGGAAGTCATGCCGGTGCTGAACAAGATCGACCTGCCGCAGGCCGATCCGGACCGCGTGAAGGAAGAAATCGAAAAAATCATCGGCATTGACGCCACCGATGCCGTCGAGTGCAGCGCCAAGACCGGCCTGGGCGTCGACGAAGTGCTCGAGCGCCTGGTCAAGACCATCCCCGCGCCTACCGGCAACATCGAAGATCCGCTGCAGGCGTTGATCATCGACTCCTGGTTCGACAACTACCTGGGGGTTGTCTCCCTGGTGCGCGTGCGCCATGGCCGTGTGAAGAAAGGCGACAAGATCCTGGTCAAGTCCACCGGCAAGATCCACCTGGTGGACAGCGTCGGTGTGTTCAACCCGAAGCATACTGCCACCGTTGATCTGAAAGCCGGTGAAGTCGGCTTCATCATCGCCGGCATCAAGGACATCCACGGCGCGCCGGTGGGTGACACCCTGACCTTGAGCAGCACCCCTGACGTCGACGTGCTGCCGGGCTTCAAACGCATCCAGCCGCAGGTCTACGCCGGCCTGTTCCCGGTCAGTTCCGACGACTTCGAAGACTTCCGCGAAGCCCTGCAGAAGCTGACCCTCAACGACTCGTCGTTGCAGTACACCCCGGAAAGCTCCGACGCCCTGGGCTTCGGCTTCCGTTGCGGCTTCCTCGGCATGCTGCACATGGAGATCATCCAGGAGCGCCTTGAGCGCGAATACGACCTGGACCTGATCACCACCGCGCCAACCGTTATTTTTGAGCTGTTGCTGAAAAACGGTGAAACGATTTACGTCGACAACCCGTCCAAGCTCCCGGACCTGTCTTCCATCGAAGACATGCGTGAGCCGATCGTGCGCGCCAATATTCTTGTGCCGCAGGAGCACCTGGGCAACGTCATTACCCTGTGTATCGAGAAGCGCGGCATCCAGCACGACATGCTGTTCCTCGGAACCCAGGTACAAGTGACCTACGATTTGCCGATGAACGAAGTGGTCCTGGACTTCTTCGACCGTCTCAAATCCACCAGTCGCGGCTATGCTTCGCTGGATTACCATTTCGATCGTTACCAATCGGCTAATCTGGTGAAACTGGATGTGTTGATCAACGGCGACAAGGTCGATGCCCTGGCACTGATCGTGCACAAGGACAACGCGCACTACAAAGGTCGACAGTTGACCGAGAAGATGAAAGAACTGATTCCGCGCCAGATGTTCGACGTCGCGATCCAGGCCGCCATCGGCGGGCAGATCATTGCGCGGACTTCCGTCAAGGCACTCAGAAAGAACGTACTGGCCAAATGCTACGGTGGCGACGTCAGCCGTAAGCGCAAGCTGCTTGAGAAGCAAAAGGCCGGTAAAAAACGCATGAAGCAAGTGGGCAACGTGGAAATTCCACAAGAAGCCTTCCTTGCGGTGCTCAGGTTGGATAGTTAGGTCCTATGTCGCTAAATTTCCCGCTGTTGCTGGTCATCGCCGTTGCCGTTTGCGGACTCCTGGCGTTGCTCGATCTGGTGTTCTTCGCCCCGCGTCGGCGGGCGGCTATCGCGTCCTATCAGGGCAGCGTCAGCCAGCCCGATGTCGTGGTGATCGAGAAGCTGAACAAAGAGCCTTTGCTGGTTGAATACGGCAAATCGTTCTTTCCGGTGCTGTTCATCGTGCTGGTACTGCGTTCGTTCCTGGTGGAGCCGTTCCAGATTCCGTCGGGGTCGATGAAACCGACCCTGGACGTGGGCGACTTCATCCTGGTGAACAAGTTTTCCTACGGGATCCGCTTGCCGGTGATCGACAAGAAAGTCATCGAGATCGGTGACCCGCAGCGCGGCGATGTGATGGTGTTCCGCTACCCGAGCGATCCGAACGTCAACTACATCAAGCGTGTGGTCGGCCTGCCGGGTGACGTGATTCGCTACACCAGCGACAAGCGCCTGTTCATCAACGGTGAGTCGGTGGCCGAGAAGCTGCTGGGCACCGAGCCGAACACCCTGGGCAGTGCCGAGCTGTATCAGGAAAAACTCGGTGCGGTGGAGCACGAAATCCGCAAGGAAATGAGCCGCTACCGCGCAATGCCCGATGGCGAATGGAAAGTGCCGGCCGGGCACTACTTCATGATGGGCGACAACCGCGACAACTCCAACGACAGCCGCTATTGGGATGACCCCACCATTCCCAAGGAACTGCTGGGCATGGTTCCCGACCAGAATATCGTCGGCAAGGCCTTCGCGGTCTGGATGAGCTGGCCGGAACCCAAGCTCAGCCACCTGCCGAACTTCTCGCGGGTCGGGCTGATCAAGTAATACAGACGGCGCTGTGATCACAGCGCCGAATGCTTTTCTGGGGCTGGGACAATTTCCGGCCTCATGCAGCACCAATCAGGATTTGAATTTGAACACTGCGTCAATCGTCGATGGCCGCCGGTGCCACCAAACAGATATGGGTAAACCGTGAGCGTTTCTCTAAGCCGTCTCGAGCACCTGCTCGGCTACACCTTCAAGGACCAGGAACTGATGGTCCTTGCCCTCACACACCGCAGTTTTGCTGGGCGTAACAACGAACGCCTGGAATTCCTCGGTGACGCCATCCTCAATTTCGTTGCCGGTGAAGCGCTCTTCGAACGCTTCCCGCAAGCCCGTGAAGGCCAGTTGTCGCGCTTGCGTGCGCGGCTGGTGAAGGGCGAGACCCTGGCCGTGCTGGCCCGTGGTTTTGGCCTGGGCGAGTACCTGCGCCTGGGCTCCGGTGAGTTGAAAAGCGGCGGTTTCCGTCGCGAGTCGATCCTGGCCGACGCCCTTGAAGCGCTGATCGGCGCCATCTATCTGGATGCGGGCATGGAAGCGGCCAAGGCGCGCGTCACCGCCTGGCTGACGTCCGAGATCGAAACCCTGACCCTGGTCGATACCAACAAAGATCCCAAGACCCGCCTGCAGGAATTCCTGCAGTCCCGCGGGTGCGAACTGCCACGCTACGAAGTGGTGGATATCCAGGGTGAGCCCCATTGCCGCGTCTTTTTCGTGGAATGTGAAATCACCTTATTGAATGAAAAAAGCCGAGGTCAGGGTGTGAGCCGTCGTATTGCCGAACAGGTAGCGGCCGCTGCAGCACTGATTGCCCTGGGCGTGGAGAATGGCCATGACTGATTCAACCGCAACACGCTGTGGCTATGTCGCCATCGTCGGCCGTCCCAACGTGGGCAAGTCCACGCTGCTCAACCACATCCTCGGCCAGAAGCTTGCGATCACCTCACGCAAGCCGCAGACCACCCGCCACAACATGCTGGGCATCAAGACCGAAGGCGCCGTACAAGCGGTCTACGTCGACACCCCGGGCATGCACAAAGGCGGCGAGAAAGCCCTGAACCGCTACATGAACAAGACCGCCTCGGCCGCGTTGAAAGACGTCGACGTGGTGATCTTCGTGGTCGACCGCACCAAGTGGACCGACGAAGACCAGATGGTTCTCGAACGTGTGCAATATGTCACCGGCCCGTTGATCGTCGCACTGAACAAGACCGACCGCATCGAAGACAAAGCCGAACTGATGCCGCACCTGAGCTGGCTGCAGGAACAACTGCCGAATGCCCAGATCATGCCGATCTCGGCCCAGCACGGGCACAACCTCGAAGCCCTGGAGCGCGTGATCGCCGGCTACCTGCCGGAGAACGAGCACTTCTTCCCGGAAGACCAGATCACCGACCGCAGCAGCCGTTTCCTCGCCGCCGAACTGGTACGCGAGAAAATCATGCGCCAGATGGGCGCCGAGCTGCCGTACCAGATCACCGTCGAAATCGAAGAGTTCAAGCAACAGGGCAAAACCCTGCATATCCATGCGCTGATCCTCGTCGAACGTGACGGCCAGAAGAAAATCATCATTGGCGACAAGGGCGAGCGCATCAAGCGCATCGGCACCGAAGCGCGCAAGGACATGGAATTGCTGTTCGATTCCAAGATCATGCTGAACCTGTGGGTGAAGGTGAAGGGTGGCTGGTCCGATGATGAGCGCGCATTGCGCTCCCTGGGTTACGGCGACCTGTAAGAACACCGCAGGGCAAAAAATGTGGGAGGGGCTTGCCCCCGATAGCAGAGTGTCAGTCACTAAATATTTTGACTGAGCCACCGCCATCGGGGGCAAGCCCCCTCCCACATTAGGTTTGTGTCGTTTTCACTAGTGCATTCCAGCAACGAGAACCCATGTCCTCAACCCCGCCTCCCAGCCAGCCCGCCTACGTGCTGCACAGCCGCGCCTACCGCGAGACCAGCGCCTTGGTGGACTTCCTCACGCCCCAAGGTCGCCTGCGCGCGGTGTTGCGCAGTGCGCGGGGCAAGGCGGGCACTTTGGCGCGGCCATTCGTGGCGCTGGACGTGGAGTTTCGTGGCAAGGGCGAGCTGAAAAACGTCGGCCGCCTGGAAAGCGTCGGCAACTCTGCCTGGCTCAATGGCGAAGCGCTGTTCAGTGGCCTCTATCTCAATGAATTGCTGATCCGCCTGCTGCCGGCCGAAGACCCGCACCCGGCGGTCTTCGATCACTATGCCGCGACGCTGCTGGCCCTGGCCGAAGGCCGCCCCCTGGAGCCGCTGTTGCGCGCGTTCGAATGGCGCCTGCTCGACGACCTCGGCTATGGCTTCGAACTGAGTAACGACCTGCATGGCGAACCCATTGCCGCCGACGGCATGTATCGTCTGCAGGTCGACGCCGGCCTGGAGCGTGTGTACCTGCTGCAACCCGGCCTGTTCCAGGGCACCGAGCTGCTGGCCATGAGCGAAGCCGACTGGAGCGCCCCCGGCGCCTTGTCCGCCGCCAAGCGCCTGATGCGCCAGGCCCTGGCCGTGCATCTGGGCGGGCGGCCGCTGGTCAGTCGCGAGTTGTTTCGAAAGCCCTGACAACCCCGTGTATGCTGTGCAGCGTTTCTTTCCCCTTTTCAGGAGCGCTTCCGTGACCACCAGCAATCGCATTCTTCTCGGCGTCAATATCGACCACGTCGCCACGCTGCGCCAGGCCCGGGGCACCCGTTACCCAGACCCGGTCAAAGCCGCGCTGGACGCCGAAGAAGCGGGCGCCGACGGCATCACCGTACACCTGCGCGAAGACCGCCGTCACATCCAGGAGCGCGACGTGCTGCTGCTCAAGGACGTGCTGCAAACTCGCATGAACTTCGAAATGGGCGTCACCGAAGAAATGATGGCCTTCGCCGAGCGCATCCGCCCGGCGCATATCTGCCTGGTGCCGGAGACCCGCCAGGAGCTGACCACCGAAGGCGGCCTCGACGTGGCCGGCCAGGAAGCGCGGATCAAGGCTGCGGTGGAGCGTCTGTCGCAGATCGGCAGCGAAGTCTCGCTGTTCATCGACGCCGACGAGCGCCAGATCGAAGCCGCGCACCGGGTCGGTGCGCCGGCCATCGAATTGCACACCGGGCGTTATGCCGATGCGACCACGCCGAGCGAAGTCGCCGCCGAGTTGCAGCGCATTATCGACGGCGTGGCCCAAGGTCTGCGTGAAGGCCTGATCGTCAACGCCGGCCATGGCCTGCATTACCACAACGTCGAAGCCGTGGCGGCGATCAAGGGCATCAACGAGCTGAACATCGGCCATGCGCTGGTGGCGCATGCGCTGTTCGTCGGTTTCAAAGGTGCGGTCGCCGAGATGAAGGCCCTGATCCTGGCCGCTGCCAAACACTAAAAGCAATGAAGATCCAATGTGGGAGGGGCTTGCCCCCGATAGCGATGTGTCAGTCAACTCATCTATAGCTGACCCACCGCAATCGGGGGCAAGTCGAATCGTCGCACCGCCCCTCCCACATTAGCCTTCGGTGTTTTTGGCATGCGGCAATGCGAAGTCTTACTGTTTAGCCGTCGCAGGTGTATCGTATCTGCCCTTTGCAGGCCCTCGGCCCGCAGCAGATACGTGAGGTTGTTGTGTCCCGATCCTTTTCCCGTCGACAAATCCTGGGTGGTCTTGCCGGCCTGGCCGTAGTGGGCGTCGGTGCCGGTGGCGGCTACCGCTACTGGCTGGGGAAAGTCGCCGAGGCCGAGGCGGGACATGACTACGAACTGATCGCCGCGCCCCTCGATGTGGAACTGGTGCCGGGGCACAAGACCCAAGCCTGGGCGTTCGGCCCGTCGGCCCCCGGCACCGAGCTGCGCGTGCGCCAGGGCGAATGGCTGCGGGTGCGTTTCATTAACCACCTGCCGGTCGCCACCACCATCCATTGGCATGGCATCCGCCTGCCGCTGGAAATGGACGGCGTGCCCTACGTCTCGCAGTTGCCGGTGTTGCCCGGCGAATACTTCGACTACAAGTTCCGCGTGCCCGACGCCGGCAGCTACTGGTATCACCCCCATGTGAACAGCAGCGAAGAACTCGGCCGTGGCCTGGTCGGCCCGCTGATCGTGGAAGAGCGCGAACCCACCGGTTTCAAGCACGAACGCACCCTCAGCCTAAAAAGCTGGCACGTCGACGAAGAGGGCGCCTTTGTCGCCTTCAGCGTGCCCCGTGAAGCGGCGCGTGGCGGTACGGCCGGGCGCCTGTCGACCATCAATGGCGTGGCCCAGGCGGTGATCGATTTGCCAGCCGGGCAGATCACCCGCGTGCGGTTGCTCAACCTCGACAACACGCTGACCTATCGCCTCAATATTCCCGACGCCGACGCGCAGATCTATGCGCTGGACGGCAACCCCATCGAGCCGCGCCCCTTGGGCAAGGAATACTGGCTCGGCCCGGGCATGCGCCTCTGCCTGGCGATCAAGGCCCCGCCGGCGGGCGAAGAATTGTCGATCCGCAACGGCCCGGTGCGCCTGGGCACGTTCCGTTCGGTGGCCAACGCCGACGCGCCAAGCGCATGGCCGCCGGCGCTGCCCGCCAATCCGATCAGCGAGCCGGACCTGGCCAACGCCGAGAAACTCAACTTCAATTTCGAATGGGTCGGTTCGGTGTCGGTCAACGTCGACAACGGCAAACCGCCGAGCCTGTGGCAGATCAACGGCCAGGCCTGGGACATCACCGACAAGGCCTGCGCCGACCGCCCGATTGCCAGGCTGGAGAAGGGCAAAAGCTACATCTTCGAACTGAAAAACATGACCCAATACCAGCACCCGATCCACCTGCACGGCATGAGCTTCAAGGTGATCGCTTCGAACCGCCACACGGTGATTCCGTACTTCACCGACACCTACCTGCTGGGCAAGAACGAACGTGCCCGCGTCGCGCTGGTGGCGGATAACCCGGGCGTGTGGATGTTCCACTGCCATGTGATCGACCACATGGAAACCGGCCTGATGGCCGCCATCGAGGTAGCGTGATGCGCCAGTTTCGCCCCACGGCGATCATTGACCGCAGCCGCGACCAGGACTTCATGCGCGAAGCCCTGGCCCTGGCGGCACAGGGCGCGGCGTTGGGCGAAGTGCCGGTGGGCGCGGTGCTGGTGCAGGACGGTGTGATCATCGGCCGTGGCTTCAATTGCCCGATCAGCGGCAACGACCCCAGCGCCCACGCCGAAATGGTCGCCATCCGCGCCGCCGCCCAGGCGCTGAGCAACTATCGCCTGCCCGGCAGCACGCTGTATGTGACGCTGGAACCGTGCAGCATGTGCGCGGGCCTGATCGTGCATTCGCGCATTGCGCGGGTGGTCTACGGCGCACTGGAGCCGAAGGCGGGGATTGTGCAAAGCCAGGGGCAGTTTTTTACCCAGGGCTTTCTCAACCATCGGGTGCTGTTTGAAGGCGGGGTACTGGCCGAGGAATGCGGGGCGGTGTTGAGCGAGTTCTTCAAGGCCCGCCGGGCTAAGCCGCCACTCTAAAGAACACTGATGAACAAATGTGGGAGGGGGCTTGCCCCCGATAGCAGTGTGTCAGTCAGCTTATCTATAGCTGACCCACCGCCATCGGGGGCAAGCCCCCTCCCACATTTTTGATCTCCATTTTTTCAGGGAGATTGGGGTCACTTCCTGGCGATGATCACCGCCCGCATCGGCGCCGGCAGCCCTTCAATCGTCTTGCTATGGTCTTCCGGGTCGAGGAAGTCACTCAGCGACTGATACTTCATCCACTCCGTCCCGCGCTGTTCTTCAACCGTGGTCACACTCACATCCACACAGCGCACCTCACTGAACCCGGCCCGGCGCAGCCACAGCATCAACGCCGGCACCGATGGCAGGAACCATACGTTGCGCATCTGCGCGTAGCGGTCTTCCGGCACCAGCACCTGTTGCTGATCGCCTTCGATCACCAGCGTTTCCAGCACCAGTTCACCGCCTTTGACCAGGCAGTCTTTCAGCGCCAGCAAATGCTCGATCGGTGAGCGACGGTGGTAGAACACGCCCATGGAAAACACAGTGTCGAAGCCTTCCAGGTTCGCCGGCAAGTCCTCGAACGGGAACGGCAGGTGCCACGCGTTCGGCGCCGACAGGTAACGTTGCACCGCCTGGAACTGGCAGAAGAACAGCCAGTTCGGGTCCACGCCGATCACACTGTCGGCACCGGCGCCGAGCATGCGCCACATGTAATACCCATTGCCGCAGCCTACATCGAGAATGCGCTTGCCCTTCAGGTCCAGGTGCGGCGCGACCCGCGACCACTTCCAGTCCGAACGCCATTCGGTGTCCACATGCACGCCGAACAAGTGGAACGGGCCCTTGCGCCACGGGCACAGGCCCATCAATGCGCTGTGCATCTGCGCGCGCGTGGCGTCGTCGCAATCGCTGTCGAGGGTCAGGCCATTGAGCAAATCGACTTCGCTGGGCTGGATCTTCGGCAATGCATCCAGCGCGCTCTGCCAGCGCTCCAGGTCGCCATGCCCCTTTTCCATCTTGCTATCGAGTTGCGCTTGCAGGCCCTGGGCCCACACGGCCAGGGGAGTGCCGACCAGATGGCGGGCGAGGGGGGACAGATCAATCATGGCAAGGCAATCAACGAGGCAAAGTTAAGACACTGGAACCACGGCACGACTTTCGAGAACCCGGCCGCCAGCAGGCGTTCGCGGTGTTCTTCGAGGCTGTCGGGCTTCATGACGTTTTCGATGGCGCTGCGCTTCTGGGCGATTTCCAGCTCGCTGTAGCCGTTGGCGCGTTTGAACGCGATGTGCAGGTCGGTGAGCAGCGCGTGTTCTTCAAGGTCATTGAAGCGCAGCTTTTCCGAGAGGATCAGCGCACCGCCGGGCAACAACGCCTGGCGGATGCGCCCGAGCAACGCCAGGCGCTGATCGGGGGCGATGAATTGCAGGGTGAAGTTCAGCGCCACCACCGAGGCCGGCTGGAACTGCAGCGCGAGGATATCGCCCTCGATCACCTGGACCGGCAGCAACTCCTGGAACATCGAGTCCTGGCCATTGAGGTACTCGCGGCAGCGCTCGACCATCGCCGTCGAATTATCCACCGCGATGACGTGGCAGCCGTCGGTACGCACGTGGCGGCGCAACGCCTGGGTGACCGCGCCGAGGGAGGACCCCAGGTCGTACAGCACACTGTTGGGCTGGGCGAACTGCGCGGCGAGCACGCCGAGGTTTTCGACGATGGTCGGATAACCGGGCACCGAGCGCTTGATCATGTCCGGGAACACCCGCACCACGTCTTCGTTAAAGGCGAAGTCCGGCACCTGGGGCAGGGGCTGGGCGAATAGGCGATCGGGTTCTTTGCTCACGGTTGTTCCGGCGACGAGGGGGGAAAGGCGGGCATTTTAGCCAAGTTGCTCCTTGGATGCGCGGGTTGTCTGATGGAACGCCGAGGCGGTGATGCCCCATTGGCCGAGCCAGTAAGTGGCGATCAGCAGATACGGCGCCGCGTCGAAGCTCAGCACAAAGCGATTGATACCGATCAGCGTGTCGGAAACCACAAACGATACGGCCCCCGCCGCCGCCAGTAGCGCCGAACGCTTGGGCACCGCGCTGCCCAGTCGCGCCAGCGCCCGCCAGAGCATCGCGCTGATCACCAAGGCGTAGACCACCACTGGAATCAGCAAGTCGCCGAGGCCATGGGCGATCAGGATGCTCAGCAGCATCGCGCCGACGCCCAGCGCCAGCACCAACGGCAGCCACGCCAAGCGTCGGCAGTCGCTGAAATAGGCTTTGAGGTACGCCAGGTGCGCGCACAGAAACGCGCCCAGGCCAAAGATAAACAAGTCGCCCGGCCACGCCAGCAACACATCGCCGACCAGGGAGAAAATCAGCCCCAGGCTGATCCAGCGTCGATAGTCGCTCGGCGGCGCGTCATGCAGCCAGCCCAGCAGCGCCAGCACCGGCAACGGTTTGACCAGCAGGCACAGTAACGCCGCGTGGACGGTCAGGCCGTAGATAAAGGTGCCGGCGCCCATCAACGCAAGAATCAGCCATGGCATATCAGTTCACCGTGATGGCGCAGTCGAACGTCTCGGCCGGTTCGGCTTCCGGTTCCCAGGGTTGCTGGGAGGTCAGGCGCAAACGGCCCTGGCCGGCCGCAAAGGCCTGGAAGCGCCAGGTGGACTGGCCGCCGCCGCCGATCACGCCGGATTCTGTGCTGCTGTAGACCTCGGGCCCCAGGGCGCGCAGCACGCCGCCGGCGGAATCCTGGATGGCCCAGCGGTAGCCGGTGGTGGGGTTGCTTGGCAGGGTCAGGATCAGGTTTTGTCCGTTTTTGAGCTGGAGCGGGCAGGCGCTCTGTTTTTCCACGCTGACGTTTTGCTGCGGGGCACTGGCGCACGCAGCCAGCAGGGCAAGGCTCAAGGGGAGAAGCAGGCGGGCAGCGGTCATGAAGACTCCGTTGATGTGCGACGAAGGGCGAGCATAACCGAAGATGCGACAGGGTGTGACAAGAGGGCGGCGACGGACGCCATCGCGCGCAAGCCCGCTCCCACATCTTGGCCGCCTTCCAAAGGATGTACTCGGTCAAGTGTGGGAGCGGGCTTGCGCGCGATGACGCCCGCCCAAGCGCTAAAGGACGATCAGAACAGCACCTTGGCCACGTCCGCAAAGCGCTTGGCGAAGTGGACGGTCATTCCTTCCTTCAGATACTCCGGCAATTCCTCAAAGCTGCCGCGATTCGGCTCCGGCAAGATCAGCTCGTGAATCTTCTGGCGCCGCGCCGCGATCACCTTCTCACGCACCCCGCCAATCGGCAGGACATGCCCGGTCAGCGTCAGCTCGCCGGTCATGGCCACGCCTTTCTTCGGTGGCTGGTTGCGTGCCAGCGACAACAGCGCACTGGCCATGGTCACGCCAGCGCTGGGGCCGTCCTTCGGCGTGGCGCCTTCGGGGACGTGCAGGTGGACGAAGGCTTCATCGAAGAACTTCGGATCACCGCCAAACGATTTCAGGTTGGAGCTGACGTAGCTGTAGGCGATTTCAGCGGATTCTTTCATCACCTCACCCAACTGCCCGGTGAGCTTGAAGCCGCGGTTGAGCGTGTGGATGCGGGTCGCCTCGATCGGCAGGGTCGCGCCGCCCATGCTGGTCCAGGCCAGGCCGGTGATCACGCCGACGCCAGACAGCACTTGTTCGTTGCGGAACACCGGGATGCCCAGGGAGCTTTCCAGGTCCTTGGTGCCGATCTTGATCACCGCGTCCGGCTCATCCAGCAGCTTGACCACCGCCTTGCGTACCAGCTTGCCCAGTTGTTTCTCCAACTGGCGCACCCCGGCTTCGCGGGCGTAGCCGTCGATCAATGCGCGCAGGGCGCCGTCGCTGATGGTCAGGCTGTTTTTCGACACGCCGGCTTTTTCCAGCTGCTTAGGCCACAGGTGGCGCTTGGCGATGGCGACTTTCTCTTCGGTGATATAGCCCGACAGGCGAATCACTTCCATGCGGTCCAGCAGGGGGCCGGGGATCGAGTCGAGGGTGTTGGCGGTACACACGAACAGCACTTTCGACAGGTCCAGGCGCAGGTCCAGGTAGTGATCGAGGAATTCGACGTTCTGTTCCGGGTCGAGGGTTTCCAGCAGCGCCGAAGCCGGGTCGCCCTGGAAGCTCTGGCCCATCTTGTCGATCTCGTCGAGCATGATCACCGGGTTCATCACTTCCACATCTTTGAGCGCCTGCACCAGCTTGCCGGGCAGGGCGCCGATGTAGGTGCGGCGATGGCCCTTGATCTCGGCCTCGTCGCGCATGCCGCCGACGCTGAAGCGATAGAACGGCCGCCCGAGGGATTCGGCAATCGATTTACCCACGCTGGTCTTGCCCACGCCCGGCGGGCCGACCAGCAGCACGATGGAACCGGCGACTTCGCCTTTATAAGCGCCCACCGCGAGGAATTCGAGGATACGACTCTTGATGTCGTCCAGCCCGGCATGGTGTTTGTCCAGGACCTTGCGCGCATGTTTCAGGTCGAGCTTGTCCTTGCCGTACACGCCCCACGGCACCGAGGTTGCCCAGTCCAGGTAGTTGCGCGTCACCGCGTATTCCGGCGAACCGGTTTCGAGGATCGACAGTTTGTTCAGTTCTTCATCGATGCGTTTCTGCGCCTGGGCTGGCAGCACTTTGCCTTCCAGGCGCTGTTCGAACTGTTCGACGTCGGCGCTGCGGTCGTCCTTGGTCAGGCCCAGCTCCTGCTGGATGACCTTGAGCTGTTCCTTGAGGAAGAATTCGCGCTGGTGCTCGCCGATCTTGCGGTTCACCTCGGCGGAGAGTTCTTTTTGCAGGCGCGCGACTTCAACTTCCTTGCGCAGCATCGGCAGGACTTTTTCCATGCGTTTGAGCATGGGCACGCAGTCCAGCACTTCCTGCAACTCATTGCCGGTGGCGGAGGTGAGGGCGGCGGCGAAGTCGGTCAGCGGCGACGGGTCGTTGGGGCTGAAGCGGTTGAGGTAGTTCTTCAACTCTTCGCTGTACAGCGGGTTGAGCGGCAGCAGTTCCTTGATCGCATTGATCAGCGCCATGCCGTAGGCCTTGACCTCATCGGTCGGCTCGGTCGGCTGGTGCGGGTATTCGACTTCCACCAGGTACGGTGGGCGATGGTGCTTGAGCCAGGTGCGAATCCGCACGCGGGTCAGGCCCTGGGCGACGAATTGCAGTTTGCCGTTTTCGCGGCTGGCGTGGTGGACCTTGACCAGGGTGCCGTACAGCGGCAGCGCGGAGGTGTCGAAATGCCGCGGGTCTTCGGGCGGCGTGTCCATGAAGAACAGGGCCAGGGAGTGATGGTCGGATTTGCTCACCAACTCCAGGGTTTCGGCCCACGGCTCTTCATTGACGATCACCGGCAACACTTGCGCCGGGAAGAACGGTCGATTGTGAATCGGGATGATGTAGACCTTGTCCGGCAGGTTCTGCCCAGGCAGGGCCAGGCCGGTATTGGACGAGTGAACCTCGGCGTTTTCAGGGTCGGCGTATTCGTTGGCGTCGTAATCGGGGGTATCTTGCTGGTCGCTCATGGGGCACCTGCATCAGGAAGTATGCAAGTTAGATGGGGCGGGCCAGCGGCGGTTTCAATGGCGGGGGCTAGATAGCAACATATTGCATGAAATTACTGCAGAGACCCGGTCAAGGTGGGAGGGGGCTTGCTCCCACAAGGTTAACCGCATGCCGTCAGCTGATTTTGTGCAGGTAGGCGGGCAGGGGCTGTTCCGGCAACACCGACAACACCTTCAACCGCTGCAACATCCGCTGCCGCGCCCGTTGCAGGTGCTCGCGCAGGTTCAACGCCGCCGCATCGAACGCGCCGTGCAGCAACAATTCAAGGATCAAGCGGTGTTCGGCGAGCATCGCCGGGTCGGCGCCGATCCCCAGCAAGCGATAGAAAATCCGACTGATGATCATCGGGCTCTGGCCCTGGCGGATCAGCGCGGCGATCTTGCGGTTCTGCAGGCCGGCCAGGCAGCGTTGGTGCAAGTCTTCTTCGATCTGCTCGATGGCTTCGAGGCTGCATTGCGGGCTGTCCTGGGCGTCGAGCACGCGTTGCAACATGGCTTCGAGCAGCGCGCGGTCAAGGTTCGGCGCGCTCTGGCGCAGCGCCTCGGGCTCCAGGCAGGCGCGCAGTTCGTAGTCTTCGGTGACTTCCCGCGCCGTCAACGGCCCGGCCAGCCATTGGGAATAGGGTTCTTTTTCCACCAGGCCACGGTCGCGCAGGCGCATCAGCGCTTCACGCACCACTGCGCGGCTGACGCCATAGTGGTCGGCGGCGGCTTGCTCATCCAAGCGGTAATGGCCAAAGGCTATGCAGGTGGACAGCGCCGCGCCGATTTCCTCGACGATCCGCTCGCCCAACGGCCGTGTATCCACCAACTCGTCCTCGTCGTTCAGGCCCAGGTGCGCAGCGCTCAGCGGCAGGCGCAGCGGTTCCATGGCCACGCCCTCGGGGTTGATCAGGTAACCGCGCCCGTTGAAACGGCAGATCAACCCTTCGGCATGCAGCAGGTCCAGCGCCTTGCGCACCGGCACGCGGCTGGTGCCGAACAATTCGGCCAGCGGCGCTTCGAGCAGGACCAAGCCGTGGCGGGCGGTGCCGTTGACGATCGCGTCACGCAAAAGCTGGTGAATCATCGCGTAACGGGAGGCCGAGGCGGACACTGCTTTCATCGTGTTCTCTGAGGTAAAGAGGTCTGGTGTATGTAGGACGAAGCCGGGGATTCTCTCATAGATGCGCCTGTCACTCCGCGCCACGTCGGTGGCACTTTTTTGGGGCCTTGAATCTAGGACTGTTACTTTTCTGCACTAAAATGTACTTATTAATAAAAGATACATTATTGACTTGGGCGTGCGTTGCAGAGTCCGCGCCAGGTTTTTTTGCTTCCTACAAAACCATCTAGCCCGGCGCTCTGGTCGATAAAGCGCAATCGCCGGAAAGACCATCGACACAGACTGGCACGAAAGCTGCCTTTATTAAATGTACATTTTATTAATATATACGTTTTATGAGGGTCAACCTGATGTCAGACGCCACTTCAATGGCCGAGGATTTCGCCAGCGGTCGCAGCGACCCGGTGCAAGCCCTCGAACAGGCGCTCGACCACGCGAGCCGCGCGGCCGCGGTGTTTATCACCCTGACCGCCGACCGCGCCCGCCGCGAAGCCGAAGCCGCCGCCGCCCGGTGGCGCGCCGGCCAGCCCTTGAGTGTGTTCGACGGCGTGCCCCTGGCCTGGAAAGACCTGTTCGACGTGGCCGGCAGCATCACCACCGCTGGCGCCGCCTACCGCCGCGACGCGCCCGCCGCCTTGCTCGATGCGCCGAGCGTGGGCCTGTTGTGCCGCGCCGGGATGGTCAGCGTGGGCAAGACCAACCTCAGCGAGCTGGCCTATTCCGGTCTTGGCCTGAACCCGCATTTCGGCACGCCGCACAACCCCCATGGGCGCGACCAGCCGCGGATTCCCGGCGGTTCGTCGTCCGGTTCGGCGGTGGCCGTCGCCGCCGGCATCGTGCCCATCGCCATGGGCACCGACACCGCTGGTTCGATCCGCATCCCCGCCGCCTTCAACGGCCTGGTCGGTTACCGCAGCAGCAGTCGGCGCTACAGCCGCGACGGTGTGTTCCCGCTGGCCCGCACCCTCGACAGCCTCGGCCCGCTGACCCGCAGCGTGCGCGATGTGCTGGCTATCGACGACCTGCTCAACGGCCGCCGGCAAACCCATCGCGCCCGCAGCCTCAAGGGCCTGCGCCTGGTGCTTGAGCAACGCCTGCTGGATGACGTGCAACCGGCGGTGCGCAACAACCTGCTGCGCGCCGTCGAGCAACTCAACGCCGCCGGCGCGCTGATCGACGTGCGCCCGTGCGCCACCTTCCAGGCCACCCTGGAACTGATCCAGCAGCAAGGCTGGCTCGGCGCGTTCGAAGCCTTCGCCCTGCACGAAGCGCTGCTCGACAGCCCCGACGCCACTCGGCTCGACCCGCGTGTCCGGCGCCGCCTCGAAGCGGCGCGGTCGCTGCCGGCCAGCCGCCTGATCCAACTGATCGACGCGCGTCGCCGCCTGCAACAGCAACTGGTCGACGAGCTCGACGGCGCCCTGTTGATCACCCCGACCGTCGCCCATGTCGCCCCGGCGCTGGCAGCGCTGGAAGTCGACGACGAACGCTTTGCAAGCACCAACCTCGCCACCCTGCGCCTGACCATGCCCGGCAGTTTGCTCGACATGCCCGGCGTCACCTTGCCCAGCGGCTGCGACGCCCTGGGCTTGCCCACCGGGCTGCTGCTCAGCGCCCCGACGGGGGAAGACGCACGCCTGTTGCGGGCGGCGCTGTCCGTCGAATCCCAACTGACTATCTAAGGAGACACCCCCATGGCTAAAGACATCCTCTGTGCATTCGGCGTCGACGTTGACGCCGTCGCCGGCTGGCTCGGTTCCTACGGCGGCGAAGACTCGCCCGACGACATTTCCCGCGGCCTGTTCGCCGGTGAAATCGGCACGCCGCGCCTGCTCAAACTGTTCGAGCGCTACGGCCTGCGCACCACCTGGTTCATCCCCGGCCACTCGATGGAAACTTTTCCCGCGCAGATGAAGGCGGTGGCCGACGCCGGTCACGAAATCGGTGTACACGGCTACAGCCACGAAAACCCGATCGCGATGACCGCCGAGCAGGAAGAAATCGTGCTCGACAAGTCCATCGAACTGATCACCCAAGTGACGGGCAAACGTCCGACTGGCTACGTCGCACCGTGGTGGGAATTCAGCAAGGTCACCAACGAGCTGCTGCTGAAAAAAGGCATCAAGTACGACCACAGCCTGATGCACAACGACTTCCACCCCTACTACGTGCGCAAGGGCGACAGCTGGACCAAGATCGACTACAGCCAGCACCCCGACACCTGGATGAAACCCCTGGTGCGCGGCGAAGAAACCGACCTGGTGGAGATCCCGGCCAACTGGTACCTCGACGACCTGCCGCCGATGATGTTCATCAAAAAGGCGCCCAACAGCCACGGCTTCGTCAACCCGCGTCACCTCGAAGAAATGTGGCGCGACCAGTTCGACTGGGTCTACCGCGAACACGAACACGCGGTGTTCACCATGACCATCCACCCCGACGTGTCCGGCCGCCCGCAAGTGCTGCTGATGCTCGAACGCTTGATCGAACACATCCAGAGCCATGCCGGCGTGCGCTTCGTCACCTTCGACGAAATCGCCGATGACTTTATCCGTCGGCAACCGCGTACCTGATCCCCAGCCCTTGTAGGAGCGAGCTTGCTCGCGAAAAACCGGAGAACGCCGCGTGCATCCAGGATGCCCGCGTCATCGTTGATGATTTTCGCGAGCAAGCTCGCTCCTACAAGATGGGTTCAAACCGCGTAGCTGACCCCCACCTTTGAGGCGCGATTCATGTCCATCTACAACAAGCTTGACCTGACTGGCTGGAAACCCCGGCAACTGACGTCCCAGGAAGTGCGCTTCGCCACCTGGATCGCGTTTTTCGCCTGGGTGTTTGCGGTGTACGACTTCATCCTGTTCGGCACGTTGCTGCCGGAGATCGGCCGGCACTTCGGCTGGGGCGAGGTGGAGCAAGCTGAAATCGCAACCTGGGTGGCGGTGGGCACAGCGGTGGTGGCATTTGCCATTGGCCCCGTCGTCGACAAGTTGGGGCGACGCAAAGGGATCATCTTCACCGTGGCCGGTTCCGCAGTGTGCTCGGCGCTGACCGCGATCGGTGGGGCGTGGGGCAAGTCGCCGCTGATTCTGATCCGTTCGTTGGGCGGTCTGGGCTATGCCGAGGAAACCGTCAACGCCACGTATTTGAGCGAGCTGTATGGCGCCTCGGAAGACCCCCGACTGACCAAGCGTCGCGGGTTTATCTACAGCCTGGTGCAGGGCGGCTGGCCGGTCGGTGCATTGATTGCCGCCGGTTTGACCGCGCTGTTGCTGCCGATCATCGGCTGGCAGGGGTGCTTCATTTTTGCTGCGATCCCGGCCATCGTGATTGCGATCATGGCGCGCAAGCTCAAGGAGAGCCCGCAGTTCCAAATCCACCAGCGCATCAGCGAGCTGCGTAAAAGCGGCGCGGTGAGTGAAGCGCAAAACGTTGCCGTGACCTATGGCGTGGACTACGACGAGCACAGCAAAGCCGGCCTCAAAGCCGCCTTCCGAGGCCCGGCCCGCCGCGCCACCCTGGTGATCGGCGCCGCGCTGTTGCTCAACTGGGCGGCGATCCAGGTGTTCAGCGTGCTTGGCACGTCGGTGATCGTCAGCGTTCACCACATCTCGTTCGAGAACTCACTGATCATCCTCGTGCTGTCGAACCTGGTGGGTTACTGCGGTTACCTCAGCCACGGCTGGATGGGCGACAAGATCGGCCGTCGCAATGTCATCGGCCTGGGCTGGATGCTCGGCGGGCTGTCGTTCGCCGGGATGCTGTTCGGCCCGAGCAACATGGCGATGGTGGTCGGGCTGTACAGCCTGGGCCTGTTCTTCCTGATCGGGCCGTATTCGGCGGCGTTGTTTTTTATCAGCGAAAGTTTCCCCACCAGCATCCGCGCCACCGGCGGCGCGATCATCCATGCCATGGGCCCGATCGGTGCGGTGGTCGCGGGGTTCGGCGCGACGCAAGTGTTGTCCGCCGGCAGCGACTGGCAGACCGCCGCCCTGTGGTTCGGCGCCGTGCCGTGCTTTTTGTCCGGCGTGCTGATGTTCGCCGCACGCCATGTGCGCCCGGAAACCGTGCAGTAAGGAGTGTTCGATGAACCGTAAAGTTGCCTTGATTACCGGTGCCGCCAGCGGCATTGGCCAAGCCCTCGCCGTGGCCTATGCGCGTTGCGGCGTGGCCGTGGTGGGCGGGTATTACCCGGCCGATCCCCATGACCCGCGCACCACCGTGTCCTTGGTGGAGCAAGCGGGCGGCGAGTGCCTGATGCTGCCGCTGGACGTCGGCGACAGCGCCTCGGTGGACGCCTTGGCGGCCCAGGCCGTGCAGCATTTTGGCCGCCTCGATTACGCGGTGGCCAATGCCGGTCTGCTGCGTCGGGCGCCGCTGCTGGAAATGACCGATCAGGTGTGGGACGAAATGCTCAATGTCGACCTGACCGGGGTGATGCGTACCTTCCGCGCAGCGACCCGGCATATGCCCGCAGGCGGTGCGCTGGTGGCGATTTCGTCGATTGCCGGCGGCGTATATGGCTGGCAGGAACACAGCCATTACGCGGCGGCCAAGGCCGGTGTGCCGGGGTTGTGCCGCTCGCTGGCGGTGGAGCTGGCGCCGTTGGGGATTCGCTGCAATGCGGTGATCCCGGGCTTGATCGAGACGCCGCAATCGCTGGATGCGCAGAACTCCCTCGGGCCGCAAGGCCTGGCCAAGGCGGCGCGGGCGATTCCGCTGGGCCGGGTGGGCAGGGCGGATGAAGTGGCGTCGCTGGTGCAGTTTTTGACCAGTGACGCGTCGAGCTATCTGACCGGGCAAAGCATCGTCATCGACGGTGGCCTGACCGTGCGCTGGCCCGACTGACCCCACCTGGGTACTGTGTTTTTTCAGGAGTTTGTGTATGCCCCAACTGACTAACCGCCGCGCCGTGATCACCGGCGCCGGCAGCGGCATCGGTGCCGCCATCGCCCGTGCCTATGCCGCTGAAGGCGCGCGCCTGCTGCTGGCCGACCGCAATGCCGTCAGCCTCGCCGAAACCGCCGTCACCTGCCGCAACCTCGGCGCGCAAGTGTTCGAGTGCCTGGCCGATGTCGGCACCGTCGAAGGCGCCCAGGCCAGTGTCGACCGTTGCGTCGAACATTTCGGCGGCATCGATATCCTGGTCAACAACGCTGGCATGCTCACCCAGGCGCGTTGCGTCGACCTTACGATCGAAATGTGGAACGACATGCTGCGCGTCGACCTCACCAGCGTCTTCGTCGCCAGCCAGCGCGCCTTGCCGCACATGCTGGCGCAGGGCTGGGGACGGATCATCAACGTCGCCTCGCAACTGGGGATCAAGGGCGGCGCCGAGCTGACCCACTACGCCGCGGCCAAGGCCGGGGTGATTGGCTTTACCAAATCCCTGGCGCTGGAAGTCGCCAAGGACAACGTGCTGGTCAACGCCATCGCGCCGGGGCCCATCGAAACGCCGCTGGTGGGCGGCATCAGCGACACCTGGAAGCGCGCCAAGGCCGCCGAACTGCCCCTGGGCCGCTTCGGCCTGGCCGACGAAGTGGCGCCGACCGCTGTGCTGCTGGCCAGCGAGCCGGGCGGCAACCTGTTCGTCGGCCAGACCCTGGGCCCGAACTCCGGCGATGTCATGCCATGAACGGGGTATAGCCATGTGCGGACTCTGCGGGCTGCTCGGCGAAGACCTGCACTGGAGCGACCCCCTGGGCGACGAGTTGCCCCGGCGCCGCGAACGCCTGCGCCGGATCGCCGCGATCAACCAGGTGCTGGCGGTGTTCCGGCTCAAGGTCGAAGACTTCCAGGGCGCGTCGTACCTGCTGCTCGGCGCGACCGGAAAGCAGGCGTTGGCCAGTGGCCTGGATCAACTCTGGCAAGCGGCCGAAACCATGCTCGGGCGCCAGCTGGATCCCCTCGACCCGCAACTACTCGATCACTTGGAATGCCCCTTGTAGGAGCGAGCTTGCTCGCGAAAAGCCCGAGAGCGCCGCGTGCATCCAGGATGCCCGCGTCATCGTTGATGATTTTCGCGAGCAAGCTCGCTCCTACAGGGGGCGGAGGTAACATATGAGTCTTGCCCTCAACGTCATCACCGGCTTCCTCGGCAGCGGCAAGACCAGCTTGCTCACGCGCCTGCTGCAGGGCGAAAGCCTCGGCGACACGGCGCTGCTGATCAATGAGTTCGGCGACGTCGGCATCGACCACCTGCTGGTGCAAGAGGTGGCGCCGGACACGGTGCTGCTGCCCGGCGGCTGCGTGTGCTGCTCGATTCGCGGCGAACTCAAAGACGCATTGCTCAGCCTGTTGCAACGCCGCGAGCGCGGCGAGATCCCGGCCTTCAAGCGGGTGATCCTGGAAACCACCGGCCTGGCCGACCCGGCGCCGATCCTCGCGACCCTCAACAACGACGTGCAACTGCGCGGGCGTGTTCATATCGGCCTGGTCATCACCCTGGTCGACGCCAGCCACGCGGCCCTGCAGGAACGCCTGCACCCGGAATGGCTGGCCCAGGTGGCGGCGGCGGATCGCTTGCTGCTGAGCAAGACCGACCTTGTGGACGACTGCGCGCCGCTGCGCCTGCACCTGCAGGCGCTGAACGCGGGCACGCCGATCCTTGATAGCCGCGACATCCACAGCGGCGATCAACTGCTGCTCGGCGCAGGTCTGCGCAGCGCCGAACCGGCCGCCGAAGTCAGGCGCTGGCAACTGCACCGGACCACCACCGCCCGCCACGGCGCCGCGCAAGTCTGCTGCCTGAGCTTCGACCGGCCGCTGGATTGGGTCGGTTTCGGAGTGTGGTTGTCGATGCTGTTAAGATGCCATGGCGAACGAATCCTTCGCGTCAAAGGACTGCTCAACGTGAACGCAAGCTCGGCCCCCATCGTCATTCATGGTGTGCAGCACTGCCTGCATGCGCCGGTCCACCTGCCAGCGTGGCCGGGCAGCGACCGCCAATCGCGCCTGGTGTTTATCCTGCGCGGCCTCGACCCGGTGCTGCTGCGCCGCTCGTTTGAGGCGTTTTCACGGCGGTTCGCGGCATGATCACCTTAAGAGTCCTCGGTACGTCGGTGACCTTGCTCGAATGCTTGCGCGTGCGGGCCGAACAGGAACTGGGCATTCGCCTGGTGTACCAGGTGCATGACGTCGAACAGGCCCAGCGCATCGCCGTGATGCAGCCCGACAGCTACGACCTGTACGACCAGTGGTTCCACAACGTCGACTTCGTGTGGCCCGCCCGCGCGATCCAACCCATCGACACGCGGCGTATCGCCTTGTGGCATGAGATCAACGACCTGCCCAAGCGCGGTCGCCTGTCGCCCAGCGACCGCCTGGGCAGTGGCAGCGTGCCCAGCGAGCGGTTGTTTGTGCAGCACGATGGCAGCCTCGGCAGCACGGTCACCGAACGCATCAGCATGTTGCCGCTGACCCACAACGCCGACAGCTTCGCCTACCGCCCCGAGCGCCTGCCCGAGGCGTTCAGCCGCAGCAACGAAAGCTGGGGCTGGCTGCTCGACCCGCTGTTGCGCGCGCGCACCGCGCTGCAAAGTGACGCGGCCATCGGCGCGCTCGATGCCGCGTTGGCGGTGCAGGGCGCCGGGCTGGCGAGGTTCAGGGACATCGGCAACATGAGCATCGAAGAGATCGACGTGCTCGCCGATATCCTGGTGCGCAAGCAGAAGGAAGGGCACTTCGCGGCGTTCTGGTCCGACGATGAAGAAGCCGCGCAATTGATGCTCAGCCCGAACATCGATATCCAGAGCCTGTGGTCGCCGACCCTGATGCGCCTGCATCGCGCCGGGGTGAAGTACCGCCTGGCAGTGCCGCGTGAAGGCTATCGCGCCTGGTTCGGCGGCCTGTCGTTGTCGCGCCATGCCCAGGGCCCGGTGCTCGACGCGGCTTATGCGTACCTCAATTGGTGGTTGTCCGGCTGGCCGGGCGCGGTGATGGCACGCCAGGGTTACTACATCGGCAACCCGGCACGCAGCCGCGATCACTTGACCAGCGCCGAATGGGACTACTGGTACGCCGGCAAGCCCGCGCGCGAAGAGTTACCGGGCAGCGACGGCCTGCCGCTGATCGATATCGGCGAAGTGCGCGACGGCGGCTCCTATGAACAGCGCATGGGGCATATCGCGGTGTGGAACTCGGTGATGGATGAACACAACTACCTGGTGCGGCGCTGGGGGGATTTCATGCGCGCGCGAGGCTGATGCCAACCAAAAAAGGCGGCTACCTGTGAGGGTAGCCGCCTTTGTTTTGCTGCAGGGTTTGCTTAATCCGGCAGTTTGAACGCCATCACATAGTCACCCTGCTTGGTGCCCAGGGAGCCGTGACCGCCGGCCACGACCAGCACGTATTGCTTGCCGTCCTTGCCGGTGTAGGTCATCGGTGTGGTTTGCGCACCGGCTGGCAGGCGACCTTCCCACAGTTGCTTGCCGTTTTTCACGTCATAGGCACGCAGGTACTGGTCGAGGGTGCCGCTGAGGAAGGACACGCCACCGGCCGTGGTGAAAGTGCCGCCCAGGCTAGGCACGCCCATGGTCAGCGGGACCGGAACTGGCGAGCTGTCGCGCACGGTGCCGTTCTTGTGCATCCAGATGGTTTTGTGGGTGGTCAGGTCGACCGCCGCCACATAACCCCACGCCGGCGCCTGGCACGGCAGGCCCATCGGCGACAGCATCGCTTCGAGGATCACGCCGTAGGGCGCGCCTTTGTTCGGCTGCACGCCTTGGGTTTCGCTGATGCGCGGGCCTTGCTTGGCAATGTCGGCGGCCGGGATCAGTTTCGATTTGAACGCCATGTAGCTCGGGTTCACGAACGCGATCTGGCGCACCGGGTCGACGGAAATGCCACCCCAGTCGAACACGCCGAAGTTACCCGGATAAACGATGGAACCTTGCAGCGACGGCGGGGTGAACGCACCGTCGTAGCGCATGGATTTGAAATCGATGCGGCACAGCATCTGGTCGAACGGGGTCACGCCCCACATGTCGCGCTCTTTGAGCGGCGGTGGCATGAAGTTCAGATCAGACTTCGGTTGCGTCGGCGCGGTGTGATCGCCCGCGACTGCGCCTTGCGGCACGGCCACTTCGTGGATCGGCACCACCGGTTGGCCGGTGGCGCGGTCCAGCACGTAGATGCTGCCTTGTTTGGTCGACGCCATCACCGCTTGTTTCACGCCGGCTTCGGTCTTGATGTCGATCAGCGAAGGCTGGCCGCCCACGTCCATGTCCCACAGGTCATGGTGGGTGAACTGGAAGGTCCACTTCACGTGGCCGCTGTCGATGTCCAGGGCGGTCAGGCCGGCGCTGTATTTTTCCGAGTCTTCGGTACGGTCGCCGCCGTATTGGTCGGGCATCTGGTTGCCCATCGGCAGGTAGAGCATGCCGAGTTTTTCATCCACAGAGAACATGGACCACATGTTCGGCGAGTTGCGGGTGTAGGTCTTGCCTTCGGTCAACGGGGTGGTGTCGTCCGGGTTGCCGCTGTCCCAGTTCCACACCAGCTTGCCGGTGTGGACGTCGAACGCGCGGATCACGCCGCTGGGCTCGTCGGTGGAGACGTTATCGGTGACGTGACCGCCGATCACCACCAGGTTTTTGGTCACCGCCGGTGGCGAAGTGGAGTAGTAACCGCCTGGGGCGAAGCTGCCGATATTGGCACGCAGGTCGACCTGGCCTTTGTCGCCGAAGTCTTCGCACATCTTGCCGGTGTCGGCGTTCAGGGCGATCAGGCGGGTGTCGGCGGTCGGCACGAAGATGCGTTTCGGGCAGGCGTTCGGCGCGGCAGCCGGGCTGGCGCTGCCGGTCGGGCTCTGTTCGGAGGCGTAGGCGGCGTCATCGTGATACGACACGCCACGGCAGGTCATGTGCGCCCAACCCTTGAAGTTTGCGGCACCTTCGGTGCTGATCTTCGGGTCGAAACGCCAGATTTCCTTGCCGGTATCCGGGTCCAGGGCAATCACCTGGCTGTGCGGGGTACACACGTAGAGCATGCCGTTGACTTTCAGCGGGGTATTTTCCGCGGTGGTCTCGCCCGGGTCGTTCGGGCCTGGGATGTCGCCGGTGCGGTAGGTCCACGCTGGAACCAGTTTGTGGGCGTTTTCCGGGGTGATCTGCGCCAGGGGCGAGTAGCGATCGCCGTAGGCCGAACGGCCGTAGGAATTCCAGTCGCCATCGGCCTGGGTCGGCGCGGCGCTGGCCATGCCCGGTACTGCGTCGCGGTCCAGTTGGCCTTTGATTTCACCCGGGTGGGTGAATTGGCTGGCCACGGCGGCAGCGCCGGCCAGGACCACGGCCACGCTCAGCGCGCCGGTGCCCAGCGGTGCCGATTGGCCACGCAGCAACGGACGGCGAAACCATGGGAGCAGCATGACGATGCCCAGGGCGAACAGCAGTGCCAGGCGCGGTACCAACTGCCACCAGTCCAGGCCGACTTCCCACAGTGCCCACACGGTGCTGGCGAACAGTACCAGTGCGTATAGGCCCAGCGCGGCGCGGCGGGTGGCCAGCAGCAGAAGGCCGGTCAGGGTGATGCCGATGCCGGCCAGCAGGTAGTACAGCGACCCGCCGAGCAGGCTCAGCTTGATACCGCCGGCCAGTAAGGCCAGGCCCATGATCAGCAGCAAGACGCCTAGCAGCCTGGGCAGTAGGCGGCTTGGGCTTGAGGCACCATCAGTGCTCATAGTGTGTTTCTCCGTGACGTTGGAATTATGTGTCCCCGTGTGTCTTCACTGTAGATGACGATTTGGCACGGGCTTGGTTCAGCGTGAGTCGGTTTTTCCTGGGGATAGCGGGGGGTATCCACAGGGGGGTGATTTATTTTTAGGCGCGGCCGGGTGTGAGACAGCGCTGTCTTTGTGGCGAGGGGTGTTCGGTAGGTTGGGGTTGACCGAGAGTGAATCGTTTCAGGTTATTGCCGCCAAGGATAATGCGGTGGGGCGTTGAGAGAAAGTGAAAATCGCAAGATGCATTATTTCGGATTTGGTAACAGTGACAGAATGTCGCTGTGGGATGAGGGGGTGGGGTTGTTGTTAGGGGGCTGGTGGATGGCCTTGGGGGAGGGGGCATATCCGTTTCTTCGGTAACGGCGGCTATGGGTTCCGCCCTTACGGCGGGTCACTTTGGAAAAGCCCCAAAGTAACCAAAGGGCTCTTGCCCCACCACTCGGCACCTCGCCTAGGCTCGGTGTGCCCGAACGCAGGCTTGAATCCGTGGGCCGCCGTCATGGGCCATCCCTGGCCCAGGACGGCTAACCCGGCGTCCTGCCGGGTTACCCACGGATTCAAGCCTGCGTTCGGCCAGCGTGGTTTAACGGGGCGCCTCAGATCAAGATCAAGAGCCTCGCTTCGCATTGTGGAGTGCTTTGGATCAAAAGCGGATCAAGAGCCTCGCTTCGCATTGTGGAGTGCTTTGGATCAAAAGCGGATCAAGAGCCTCGCTTTGCATTGTGGGGTGCTTTGGATCAAAAGCAGGTCAAGAGCCTCGCTTCGCATTGTTGGGCGGTTCTTTTTGGGGCGTTAGAAGGTGGTGCGCAGGCCCACTTGTACGCTTCTGCCTGCTGCCGGGGCGATGTCGCGCAGGATCGAGCTGGCATAGCGCACGGTTTGGTTGGTCAGGTTTTCGCCATTGACGAATGCCAGCCACTGGCTGCCGCCGACGTTGAAGCGATAGCCGGCGCTGGCGCCCAGTGTGGTGTAGCCGTCGGTGCCGCTTTCGTTGGAGGGCACACGGCCTTGTCCGGCGGCGTGTTCGATGTCGATGCGCGCTTGCCAGCGGTCCAGTTCCCACAGCAAGCCGCTGTTCAGGCGCAGCGGTGCGATGCGCGGCAGGGCTTCGCCGGTGTCGAGGTTGGTGGCGCGGGTGTAGTCGCCCGACAGTTCCAGTGCGAACTTGCCGTAGGCGCCTTCGCCGAGCTTCCAGTGATCCTGGGCTTCAAAGCCGGCGAAACGGGCGCGCACTCCCGAGTATTCGTATTCGGGGATGCCGCCGGCGTCTTCTTCACCTTCGTCGTTCAATGTGCGACCTGTGCCCAGCAGGCCGATGTAGTTGGAGAAACGGCTGTAGAACACGCCGAAGCTGCCCTTGTGCGTGCCGTTGTCAAAGCGCAGTGCGAGGTCGCTGGATACGGCTTTTTCTTTCTTCAGGTTGGCGTTGCCCAACTCGTAGGTGCCGGTGGCGACGTGAGCGCCGTTGGCGTACAGCTCGTAGAAGGTCGGCGCGCGTTCGGTGTAGCCCAGGGTTGCGGCCAGCGACCAGATCGGCGTGAGGGTGTACACCGCGCCGGACGACAGGCTGCCGGCGGTGAAGTCGTTGGTCTTGTCGGCATTGGCGAAGCGCGCGTTGCCTTTGCTGTCCGGGTCGACGCTGGTGTGCTCCAGGCGCCCGCCGAGGCTGAGTTTCAGGCGCTCGGTGGCCTGCATTTCTTCGAGGATGAACAGCGCGCCGGCGTTGGTGTCGGTCTGCGGCACGAAGGCTTCTTCGCCGAGGGCCGAGAACTCGTTGCGGGTCACTTGTGCGCCGACCACGCCGTCGAACGGGCCGAGCGGCTGGTGGCGCGCTTCAACCCGGGCTTCATAGCCTTTGTTCTTGAAGATCGTGCCGGTTTCGCCGCCTTCGATTTCGCGGTGCTCGTAGTCGGTGTAGCCGGCGTCGAGTTTCACCGAGGTGAACGGGCCCTGCAGGTTGCGCACCTCGGAGGCAAACGCGTAGTGGTCCTGCTTCATGCGGATCCGCACAGCCTGTTCGGCGGGTGAGCCGTAGTTGCTGTCGTAGGTGCTGTAGGACAGCCCGGCATAACCGTCGTCCCAGGTGTAGGAACCGCCCAGCGCACCGCCGTCCTGGCGCCCGTCGCTGTTGCCCAGGCGGCCGTTTTTGCCGGGGCCGTCTTCGGCTTCCGGGGCGTGGCGGCTGCGGGCTTGGCCCGGGATTTTGAGGTCGTTGAATTCCCGTGCATTCGCGTCCAGGTGCAGGGCGAAGGTGCCGTTGCCGGCTTCGAGTTTGCCCGCGCTGCTGCGCGTGGTGTCGGCGCCGCCGTAGCGTAATTCGCCGGCGCCGTGGATGCCTTCGATGGCTTCGGTGGGGATGCGATTGTCGAAGGTGTTGACCACCCCGCCGATGGCGCTGCCGCCGTACAACAGGGCCGCCGGGCCGCGCACGATTTCGATGCGGTCGACGTTGACCGGGTCCAGCGGCACGGCGTGGTCGTAGGACAGCGACGACGCATCCAGCGCGCCCACACCGTTGCGCAGCAGGCGAATGCGGTCGCCATCCTGGCCGCGGATGATCGGTCGGCTGGCGCCCGGGCCGAAGTAGGACGACGACACGCCCGGTTGTTTGTTCAGGGTTTCGCCGAGGCTGCCTTTTTGCTGCAGGGTCAGCTCATCGCCTTCCAGCACGGTGGTCGGCGAAGCCAGTTGCGCGCTGCCCAGGGGGTTGGCGGTGATGACTTGGGGTTGCAGTTCCAGCGCATGGGCTTCGGAGCAGATCAGCAGGGCGGCGGCGAGGGGCGACAAGCGCCAGGCAGAGGAGAGGGACATCGGACATTCCTTGGCAAACGACAAAAAGAGAAGGCGGCAAACGGTAACGAACAGCTTACGGTTGATAATTATCGTTACAATATAACATCTCTTTTTATCCTGAAAAGGGCAACTTTTCCCCAGGGGCTATATTCAATGCGGTGCTTCCACCTGTTCGCCCCGTCGGCTAAGGTGCGCGGCTGTATTTCCTCTTTTTGCAAAAGGCCTGGCATGACCGCGACAAGCAACGACCCGCTTCACGGCGTGACTCTGCAACACGTCCTCACCACCCTGGTGGAACACTACGAATGGAGCGGTCTGGCCGAGCGCATCGATGTCCGCTGTTTCAAGAGCGACCCGAGCATCAAGTCGAGCCTGACGTTCCTGCGCAAAACCCCGTGGGCGCGGGAGAAAGTCGAAGGGCTGTACGTGAAACTGATGCGTACCAAACGCCCGTTGGACTGAGCCCATGAAACGCTGTGTGACGGCGGCGGCCCTGGCCGGTTGGGTGGGGTTGGCGATTCAGCAATACCTGATTTTCTATTCGCGCTGGTCGACGGGCGCCAGCCTGTTGGGCGGGCTGGTCAACTTCTTCAGCTTCTTCACCGTGTTGACCAACACCCTGGTGGTGGTGGTGCTGAGCTACGCCGTGGTTGATCGTGATTCAGCGGCGAAGCGGTTTTTCCTGGCGCCCAGGGTCAGCAGCGCGATTGCCGTCAGCATCGTGCTGGTGAGCCTGGCCTATAACCTGTTGCTGCGGCACCTGTGGCAGCCCGAAGGGTTCCAGTTCATCGCCGACGAATTGCTGCACGACGTGATGCCGCTGCTGTTTGTCGTCTACTGGTGGCGCTGTGTGCCCAAGGGCACGTTGCAGTGCAAACACATTGGCCTGTGGGTGTTGTACCCGTTGGTGTACTTCGCCTATGTGCTGCTGCGCGGGGATTTGCTCGGGCAATACCAGTACCCGTTTTTCGACGTCGGCACCCTCGGTTATCCACAGGTGTTCGTGAATGCCGGGGGGATCCTGGCGGGGTTCGTGCTGATTGCTCTGGCGGTGGTGGGGTTGGATAAAAGCATCAAACCCCACGGATGACTCACGCTTCCTCACTGCCCTCGGCGCGCCAGTAGCCGACGGCCTTGAGGAACGCTTCATCGACCTTGTGCGTATCCAGCAGCACCCGGCGCACCTGGCGCGACAGCTTGGTTTCCATCGCGACGAAGGTGTACAGCGCACCGCTCGGCAGCGTCAGTGCGCGCACGGTGTCGAGCAGGTCGGCCTGGCCGCGCACCACCCAAATCACTTCTACCTCGGCCGCGCTTTGCAGTGCTTGCCGTTCCGCCGCATCGGCGATTTCGATCACCGCCAGCACCGTGCGCCCGGCCGGCAGTTCTTCGAGGCGGCGGGCGATGGCGGGCAGGGCGGTTTCGTCGCCGATCAGCAGGTAGCTGTCGAAGATGTCCGGCACGATCATCGAGCCCCGTGGGCCGCCGATGTACAGGTGCTGGCCGACTTGAGCCTGCTCGGCCCAGGTGGAGGCGGGGCCGTCGCCGTGCAGCACGAAGTCGATGTCCAACTCGCCGAGGTTCAGGTCGAAACGCCGTGGCGTGTAGTCGCGCATGGCCGGCTGCGGGCCATCGCCCTTGATGCTGAAGGTCGGGCTTTGCAGCGCGGCTTGCTCGGCGGCGTTCTGCGGGAACATCAGCTTGATGTGATCGTCACTGCCCAGGCTGACAAACCCCGCCAGTTCGGGGCCGCCGAGGGTGATGCGGCGCATGCGCGGGGTGATATCGACCACCCGCAGCACGTCGAGGCGACGGCGTTTGATCTCGTGGCTGACGCGATGGATGACGGGCGTATTCATTGATTTTCCCCCTGGACAGCTTGAACGGCCGGGCCGTCGACGATGGCTTGTGCGGTGCTGTTGAGCAGCGTGGCGACCCGCGCGATTTCTTCGGCGCTCCAGCGTCCGTGGTGCAGTTGCAAGGCATGACGCAGGTTATGCACCGCCTCGTGGATTTCGGGCGGGCGATCATGGCCGCGCAGCGAGCGTTTGCTCACGTCGATACGCATTCGCACGCCTTCCAGTGCAATCGCCTGCTCACTTAAAGAAAGACGACCGGCGTCGGTGATGGTGTAGCGCTTTTTTCCGCCTTCGGCATCGCCGCTGATCAATTCGCTTTCTTCAAGGAAGGTCAGGGTCGGGTAGATCACACCGGGGCTGGGGCTGTAGGCGCCGTCGAACAGGCCTTCGATCTGGCGGATCAGGTCGTAGCCGTGGCACGGCTGCTCGGCGATCAGCGCCAGCAACAGCAACTTCAGGTCGCCGGGGGCGAACACGCGTGGGCCGCGACCGCCGCGTTCACGGCCGGGGCGTTTTTCGAAGCCGTCGCGGCCGTCGCCGTGGGAATGGGGATGATGCTCTCTCATTTTGGGTCTCTCCGTTTTGGTTAAGATATAACTTAAGATATATCTTTAGACTGTTCAAGATCAGTCGACCAACGGTCGCGGCCTACTTAACTACCACCGTCCCGCGTGATGCGCCCAGCATGCTGATGGCTCTTCCCATGTGCATGGAGCCAGTGCGATGAGCACATTGATTTCTCCCCCTTACTCGCCAACCTCCTTGGAAATACGCGGTTATCTGCATCAGATCGGTCACCAGTTGCTCGAAACCGACACCCCATTACTGTCCAAGCGGCCGCTCCCCGTCGAGTTACAACAGCTTGAAAAACTCAACCAGACGCTCACGGCGCACGCGCGCGCTCACTTCGACCGCTGTCGTGCGCTGTATGCCGATGTGGCGCAGGCCGACCTGCAAAGTGACGAGGGCAAGCAACGGCTGGCGACGCTCAAGCGCGACCTCACGGCGCACTTGCAGAAACTGGACGAAACCGGGGTGTTGGGCGGCCAAAGCCTGCGCACGTTCATGGCCAACGACGCCGGCCTAGTCGCGTTGGAACTCGAAGCCAGGCTCAACATCCAGGACTCTCTGCTGCATCGTGAAGAGGCCCGCCTGGTGCAGAACCTGGGGCTCGGGCCGAGCTTTCGACCGGGCATCTATGCGCTGACGTTCAGCTATCGAGCCCAGACGATCGAGTTCGCCGGGGCCTTTGTGTTGACCGAAAAAACACCCCCGTGGTCGCGCAGCTGACCCCGGCCGACGATGCCGGCTACGTCGTGCTGTTCACGCCGGCCCGCGGCTTCGAGTCGTTCAGCTCGCTGGCCGAGATGAACCGCCGACTGCGCGAGACGATGGCGGTCGGCGGCTGGCGCAAGGAGTTCATGCGCCTGCTGCCGCGCCGGTACTGGGGGCTGTCCGTCATGGGCGTCTGGCCGTTGCAGCTGGTCCCCATCAACAGCGAACCGCTGTGCGAACACACCTACGACGCCAGGCTGGCCAAACGCGCGCTGGATATCGATTGGGCCTTGAGCCTGGACGCCAACCCCGACCATAGCGCCCGGCAGCTGCTTGCCGAGCTGGACGACGCGATTCGCGCGGCCTTGCCCGACCTCAGCCCGCGCCTGGAATTGCGCGCCCAGCGCCTGCTCGACCGTTGCCTGGAGCACAGCGCCCCGGCCTGGTATCGCAACGCGCCGAGCCACCAGCGCGAGGCCCTGGCGCGGCAGCTGAGCGAGTACGACGAGGCCCGCCAAGCCCTGCTGAACCTGTTCGGCCATGCCGCCTCGCCGCAGGCCCTGGCGCGCTATCAGTTGCTCGAACAACTGGCCGCTGACCTGGAAATCACCGACCTGGACCCCGACCGCCTGCAAGTCCGCACGCGCCGCAGTGTGGCCAGGGTCGGCGCCTACGAGCAGAAACACAACCTGACCGCGCTGGCGCTGCGCGGCCTGCACACCGGCGACGAACTGCCCGGCTCGGCGTTTTTGCTCAATACCACCCTCACGTATGCCGACGCGCCACTGCCCGAGCGCTATCAAGACCTGACCCCGGCCTATCTGGTCAGCCTGCTCGACAGCCTCAAACCGCGTGCGGAGTTTGAGGCCGTGCGCCGCGAGTACTACGCCAAGCCGCAGATCCACGCCGCCATCGAACAGATGCTCGACCGCCGCATCAATGCCCTGGCCTACACGGCCACGCTGCAAAACCACATCACCGAGGCCGACTATCAACGCGTTACCCGCCTGCGTCGCGGCACCGACGCGCAACTGCACGCGAGCAGCGTTGCGCTCAATGGCTGTGTGCTCAAGGACTTCTGGCTGCTGCGCGAGCGCGACGAGCAGGGCGCGATCCAGCGCTTGCTGCTGTGTACCCCCGAAGCGCCGCAGGCCCAGCAGTTTCATGGGTTCGACACGGAAACCGGCTGCCAGGCGCATATCCTCGGCTGGTGCGCGGACGAAACCATGCGCGCTTATCTGCTGGGGCAAGTCGCCCTCAAGTCCCATGCGGGTCTGGAAACGTTCATGGCTGGCCTGGGCTTCATTCCGGCGCGCCAGGAATATCGCCACGTCACCTTCAGCCAGGCGGCCGACCACGCCGATTGCCTCAAGGCCCTGCGCGCCCAACTGCTGGAGGTGCAGACCGACGATTACCACTGGGGCACCCCGATGTGGTACCGGGCCGCCACCGAGGCCCAGCGTCGACAACTGACTCAACTGGCGGAAAACGCCGAAGGCGCGGCGAACACCTATGCGCAAAACCCGTTATCCGACGCCCGCTTCATCAGCTTCGAGCGCTTCCTGCATGCCCAGGCCAAGACGCAGCTCAACGCCCTGCTGGGGCGCCAGCGGCAAAACGATGTCGACCCCGATACGGTGTGGGTGCATTACCCCAAAGACTTCCCGGCGTTGACGCGCCCGGCGTCGGTGTCCTACACCCGCCTGTATCGCGATGGTTATGAGGATTCGCTGGGGTTTCTCGATGCCAGGTTCGACACCGTCGCCACCTTCATGGGCCCGGCCGGAGTCGACCTGAGCAAGCTCACGCCGCGCAACGTCGCGCTTTCGGTGCGTGGCGTATGGATCGGCCAGCGCTACGCCGATGAAGTCCAGGCCAAACTGCAAAACCCGGCCAGCCCCGGTTATGCCCTGCGCCGCGACGCAACGCTGGCGATCAACCAGTTGCAGTTGCACAGCGCGGCGCTCGAATCGCGCCTCAAAGGCCATATCGCCCAGGTCGATCTGGATTGGTTTGAACGCGCCATCAAGAGCCTGGACGACACCTCGGTCGAGACGCGCAGCACCTACAACGTGCATCGCCTGATGATCGACGGCGACTGGGTGATCGACACCTTGCTGTTCAGCCACGGCGCGAATCCGGTGTTGCTCTATACACCGCAGGCGCCGGACGGCGTGTTCTTGCGCGAAGCCCGGCTGTTCAACTACCTGCTGAAAAAAAACGACGGCATGCTCGATTACTTCAGCGCCCGCGTCGGTGTGCAGTCCCGGGTGCGCGTGCGGCGTTTTCTGCAAACCGCCCAGGCCGGCCTGCCCGCAGACCTCAACAGCACCGACCTGAGCCTGGCGCGCTACGACGCGATCGAGCGCGTGCCGCCCGTGCTCGACCTGCGTCACCTGCTGCACGACATGAAGCTGCAACGCAAGATCGATGACGTTGCCGCCACCACGGTCAATCGCAGCGACATGATCATGGGCCTGGTCTGGAGTTGCCTCGAACCGCTTATCGCCATTGCGACCGCACCGTTCCCGGTGTTGAGCCTGAGCCTGGGCCTGCTGCTGGCGCTCAAGGACGGCATGCTGGCCCTGCACGCCTACAACCAGGGCGACACCGATGCGGCGCTGCAACACTTCGTCGGCTACCTGAGCAACAGCCTCGGCGCGGTGTTCACCGACCTGCGCCCGGCACTCAAGTCCATCGGCCCGCTGCTCCGGCCGATGCGCCACCTCATGCGCCCAGCAGCGCCGCGCCAGGCCATGGCGTTGATCCAGCAACTGCAGCCGCCGAGCCCCGCGCTCGCCGGTATGCAGGCGGTGTGGTTCGAGGGCCGGCCGTTGTGGGCGGGCAAAACCCCCGATGCCCTGGGCCGCTATCTGCTGTTTCGCCAGGACCCGGTGAGCGGCAAACTCGTGTCGACCGCCCGCCTGGTCAACCAGAACGCCAAGGGCCGCTGGGTGCGCTCGGGCCTCACCGGCGGGGCGCCGAAACGCCCCGCGCCAAGCCCCCACGCGTTGCAGCGCTATGAAGTTCCGCCGGAGCTGGCCAAGGACTACGAAAGCGTTCTGAGCGTGGAGTTTCGCAACACCTCCAGCGTCGATGAGTTGTTGGGCGAGGGTACCCGCGACAGCCTGCTGACCTATGAAATGGCCCCGCTCCAGGCCCCTTATCTGCACGCCTACCTGCAGTTGCGCGGCGATGCCGACACGTTCTTCGCCCAGCTCAATCCCATCGTCCCCAGGGCCGATGTACTGGCCTTCGAAGCCAGCGCGAGCCATCGGCACATCCTGGAAAGCGCCTTCAAGGAAAACCCCGGCTTGGTGGTGGGCGCCGTGCCTGGCTCGCTCGCCGCCAAACAGCTGCTGATCGACAATATGCACACCCTCTACGAGCAGGGCGTGCGGCGCCTGTACATCGAGTACCTGCCGGCGGACCTGTTCCGGGGCAAACTGGACAAGTTCAACGCCGGCGGCAGCTACCGGCACATCAGCGAGTACCTGAAAAAAGTCGAGACAGCCCTGGGGATCGCCAACGACTCGCCGCATTCCTATCGCGCCCTGATCCTTGCGGCGCGCCGGCAAAACATCGCCGTCTGTGGGCTGGACGCGTCTACCGGCTACGAGGTGGACAAAGCCTTCAACCTGAAAAACGGTGCGCTGGTCAGCCCTCGGCCCAACGCCCAGCGAAACTTCTACTCCCACACGCTGATCGAGGCCGACCTCGGCGCAAAACCCGGCGAAGGGTGGGTCGCCCTGGTCGACAGCCGCCGTCTCAACACGCACACCCAGACCCCGGGCCTGGCCGACCTGCAAAAGACCCTGAGTGTGCGCGTCGAAGACGTCGCCCCCGGCCAACCGGTGGGCATCTGGAACGATACGCCCGGCGCGATCGTCGACGACCCGGCGGCCAAAGCCGACTTCAAGCTGACCCTGCAAACCGCCTACACGGCGCCCCCGGCATTCGTCACCGCGCCTGGCCGCGCAAACGCGTACAGCGAGTTCGACATCGACTCGCGGTTCGTCCCCGAGCTGCATGAAATGGGCAAAGGCGCGCATGCGTTCGACACCCGTTATGGGTCGCTCAACCCGAAAATCGCCGCTGCCGAAAGCGCCTTCCGCAAGACCCGCGAGCGCCTGAACACAGCGGCGCAGGCGTTCTTCAAAACCCCTGAACTGCCCCCCAGGCCGACGTTGCCGGACCTGCCGGCGAACACCACGCCCGCCGACTTTATCGCGCAAAGCTACCAACACGCTCGGGGGCTGATTGTCTGCGAGAGCCACGTCGAGCAATCGAGCAAGGCGCTGCTGATCGATCAGATGAAGGCGCTCAAGCAGCAAGGCGTCAAAACCCTGTACATGGAGCACCTGTTCACCGACCTGCACCAGGCCGACCTGGATACCTTCCAGCGCACGGGCGTATTGCCCCCAGCGCTCAAAGACCGCCTGTGGACCCTCGACCGGGGCCACATGCCCGAGTACCGCGGGCCGCACACCTACACCAGCGTCGTGGAAGTGGCGGGCAAACACGGCCTGCGCATCCGCGCATTGGATTGCGTATCGAGCTACCACACCAAGGGCATGAGCGCGCCGCAGACGTCGCGCATTGCGATGTTCAACTTCTTTGCCGGCGAGGTCATCCGTCTAGACCAGGCTGCCGAGGGCGCGCACAAGTGGGTGGCGCACATGGGCAATGCCCATGTGCATTCGGTCGAAGGGATTGCGGGGGTGGCCCAGACGCAAGGGGCGATCAGCCTGCGGCTCTCAGATGTACCGGCGGGCACGGCCAGCGAGCTGCGCTCAGGGCTGCAATGGACCGTCGCCTACGGATCGTCGTTGTACCCCAACCGGCTGACGGCGATCCGCAGCGACTTCACCCTGGCTGTCGGCGTCCCTGGCATGCGTCCTCCTCGCGCCTATGTTCCCGCCGATCGTTCACGCTTGATGCGACCGGGGCAGTTCATGGTCGAGCAGCTTTCACCCCATGAAGTGAATCTGGTGCATCACTCGCGCAGCGGCGAGATCCTTTCCACGCCGGTGCAGATCGACGATCAAGGCCGCTTCTTCATCGAGCGCTGGGCAGAACTGAAGGACGAGCGGTTCAGCGCGTTCGAACGGCTGCTCTCGGCCCTCGATCAGGTGGTGAAACTCACCCACGTCCAGTAAACCTGACCCCCCTTGCTGGCGCGGGCAGGGGGGGAAGTCCAGATCCTACGTCAATAACAGCGTCGTCAATCTAGGCGGTGGCCGTTGAAGGCGTAGAGTGATGCCCTCGTGTAGTTCCGATACTACAGATATGAAGTTGTGCGTTAAGTGTCTCCTGATAACTGTACTGCTTTTATTGAATTATCTGTATGTCATTAACGTCTTACAGTCGTTTTTTTAAAAATCGTATTTATTGCATTTCTTCCTCCAGCGTAATGGCCTATTGGCCTGCATGTTTCTCGGAGCTTGCCTGCTTACTTTTAAAGCGCATTGGTCGAATATTTCCCGGCGTTGAATGTTCAGCCAAACAATGAACATTGCGCCGCGCTGTTAGTTGGAAGTGAGTCTTGACTTGCTTTTTAGTTAACCGCCTTCCTTTAAATGACTACTAGGTATTCAAGCATGATCAAGAAGTTTGCTGTTCTGCTCCCGCTGGCTGTTGCGGTATTGGGTTCTTCGGCTGCCATGGCCGCCAACGATGCAAGCACCACGATCAACATCAAGGCCGACATCCCTACCAAGCAGTTCCACGCCCAGCCCCTGGACCCCAACTTCGGTCGCGACGAAATCATGACCTACAACACCGTGACCGGCGAACTGAGCACGCTGTCCTCGATGTTCACCCTGAAAAACACCGGTGGCTCGATCGACGCCTACCTGCAGGACGGCCCGGCGGCGCTCACCAACGGCACGGACTCGATCCCGCTGACCATCACCCTGGGCACCGTGGCCCTGACCGGTAGCCCGCAAGAAGTGGCCGCCGACGCAGAGTCCAACCCCGGCCTGCAAAAGCTGATGACCATCAAGGCCGCCAAACCGGCGGACACCCAGACCGGTCTCTACACCAGCGTCGCCACCGTGATCTTCGACAACGTGCCGCGCACCGCTTTCTAAGCACCCGGCACGCGATAAGGCCGCGCCTTATCGATCACACCCACCGCCCGCAGGTTGTGTTCGCCTGCGGTCGGTTTCCAGATGGTTTGCAGTTCGCCATAGAGTATTAAGTTCATGTTCCCGATGAAACCCATCGCGGCGGCGCTGGCCCTGCTTGCCTGTTCGGCTGCCTGGGCGACGGCTGATAACAGTTATACGCCACGCAGTTTACTGGCTCAGGCGAAAGGTTTGCCGAGCGAATTCGAAGAGCATTTTTTTGATGTGCCCCTGGCCGTGCGTATCGAACGCGACGAAGTCTTTCTGGGCGAGGCGATGGTGATACTTTCGCGCGATGACCGCCTCACGCTGCTGGACTTTACCGATATCAGCGACAGCCCGATACAACCCGCTGAACGCGATACCTGGAGCGACTACCTGCAACAAGGCGCGGCCCTGGGAAGTTGCACGCAAACCTGCCCGGAGAAGATGTTGGCGGTGCATTACAACCTGGAAAACTCGCTGGTCTCGATCCTCACGGAGAACGCCGAGCACGACACCGATCATCAACGTTATTACCACCAGCCCCAGGACGGCAGCACGGGCTTGATTGTCAGCAACCAGTTGAACCTCAACGGCGGCCAAGCGCAGGAACTCGGCGGACGTTTCGGGGTTGAAGCCAGCAGCAGCCTGGGGAACTGGAGCCATGCGCTCAACCTGCAACTGGCACGCCTCGGCGGGCCGGACACCCAGCTTTATCACGCACTGTATTCGCTGTACGCCCAGCGCGAATTCGAAGGCCAGTTCCTGCGCCTGGGCTATTTCACGCCCACCTCCGAGGGGCTCAATCGCCAGCCGCGCGCGTTCGGCGCCGCGCCGGATATCGCCGTGGGTGTGATGCTCGGCAGTTCCGACAGCCTGGCCATCAACAACCCCAAGCCCAGCGTGTACCCGATCTACGTCACCTCCAACCGCCAGGGCTCGGTGGAGATTTATCGCAACGGTCTGCTGATCAACACCCAGGCGGTGGCCGCCGGTTTGCAGAGCATCGATACGCGGCCGTTGCCCGGTGGCATTTATGAAGTGGAAGTGCGCCTGGTCGAGGACGGCCAGGTCACCGCCACCACCCAGGAGTTGGTGTACAAGCCCAACAACTGGCGCAACCATGACGAGCGCTGGCGCTACAACGTGTTCGCCGGCCGCGAAAGCACCTTGTTCAACAACTGGGAGCAACGCGACAAAGGCGACATGACCGCCGGCGCTTCGCTCAATTACCTGCTGCACCCGCGCGTGATCGTCGGCTTGTCCGGGCGCCAGGTGCAGGAGCGCATGCAATACGGCGCTTCCATCGACTGGACGCTGGCGACCCAGGCGAGCCTGTACGCCAACGTCTACCAGACCCAGGACCACGGCACCGGCATGGACGTGCAAGGCCTCTACAGTTATGGCGCCGGCAGCGTGATCGCCAGCCACAACCGCAGTTGGCTGGACACCCGCAACACCTACGACACGCTGCCCGACGGCACGCGGCTGCGCACCTGGCAAACCTTCGTCGGCCAGACCAGTACCTCGTCGCTGTCGATCAACCACCGCCTGATCAACCAGCATTCGCTCAATGCACGCCTGTCCCACAGCCAGGGCAACGTCGAGGGCGTCGGCCTGGACCTGGGTTGGAGCAAACACGACCGGTTGTTCGGCAGCGATGCCAATTGGCGCCTGTCGCTGTTCGACCGCCCCGCCAGCCGCAGCACCGGCGACCGGCGCAACCGTGGCGTCGACCTGACCCTCAACCTGGCCCTCGGTGGGCCGGGCGAGCAGTGGTCGGGCAGCATCGGCTCGCGCACCTCGCGCGACGGCAAACGTGACAACAATGGCTCGCTGACCTACCGCAAAGACCTCAGCGGCCATGTGCTGCAGAACGTCTCGGCCACCGTGCTGACCGACACCTATGGCGTCGGCCTGTCCGGCATGACCAGCTTCCACGGCGACATGCTCGCAGGCGATGCGTTTGCCCAGCGCTCCTCCTTCAACGGCAACCTCACCGGCGGCCTCAACCTGCACAGCACCTTCGCCGTCGGCGGCCAGAAGGTGGCCCTGACCAGCCAGTACCACGGCGACGGCGCGGGCATGATCGTCGATGTGGAAACCGACCTCGACGACATCACCCTGCGCGCCGACGACCTCAGCGGTGGCAGCACCGCGCTGCGGCCGGGGCGCAACTTCGTGCCGCTCACTGCCTACCGAACCGGCTCGGTGGCGTTCGACTTCGACGGCAACCACCCGCCGGCGGCGAACATCCAGCCGCCGCGCAGCGCCTACCACATCAACAAGGGCGGGGTGGACTACCGCAAGATCCGCGTGATGAAAACCGTCACCGTGCTCGGTCGCCTGCTCGACCCGCAGGGCCGCCCGCTCAAGGGCCATCACGTGATCAACCATGCCAGCCGTGGCGTCAGCGAGGTCGACGGGTTCTTCTCGATGGAAATGAACGCCGGCTCGCCCACCCTGGAAGTGCGCCGGGGCAACCAGTTGCTCTGTCAGTTCCGCCTCGACCCGAGCAAGGCCCGCAGTGAAAACGATGTGCTGATGATCGGCGACCTGCGTTGCACGCCGGATACCTTGGCCGATGGCGCATTCGAGCGCCCGACGTCGGGGTGATTCACACAGGGTGTAAGCCATGAACATCGATACGGATAGGCCTGTTCGGGCGCGGGTATTTGCGCTTCGCAAGTCGAGTGGGTTGGCTTCAGGCCAACCGTTAATGAGGTGTAAAGCAATGAAAGTATTAGCCGCAATCCTGGGCGTGTGGATGGTTTCCCTGGGGGTCCAGGCGGGCCCGAATATCAACGTCGGCGTGGTCTATGACTACCTGGACGGCAGCAAGAGCAGCTACCTCAAACGCATCTTCAACGGCGGCACCAGCACCGCGTTCGTCAAGGTCGAGATCCTCGAAATCGTCTACGACGCCAGCGGCGTGCCCCAGGAAATTCCCGTGCAATCCCAGGCTGACGCCCGCGCCCGCGATGGCCTGATGGCCAGCCCCGCGCGCCTGATCGTGCCGGCCAACGGCATGCAGGGCACGCGCTTGCTGTACATGGGCGAGCGCGCCAGCGAGCGTTACTTCCGGGTGCGCTACATCCCGGTGGTGCCGGAAAAAGAGGACGCGTTTGCCCTGTCCGAAGAAGAGCGTGAGGAATATCAAAAGACTCTGCAGGCCGGCGTCAGCGTGCTGGCCGGCTATGGCACGGTGTTTTTCGTGCGCCCCAAGGACACCCGCTACGACACCCGCATCAACGATGGCGCCACTCGCTATGAACTGCGCAACAACGGCAACAGCGTGATCGTGGTCGACGAGTTCAAGAACTGTGTGGCCGGCAAGCCGACCGATTGCCATCCGACCACCAAGAACCACGTGCTGCCGGGGCGTGCCTTTACCTTCGATAAACAAACCGGGCGCCACTACACCTTCAAGCTGGTGGAAGGCGACACGCAGAAGAATCAAGAGGTGAAAGGATGAGCCGCTGGGCCGTGTTGGCGCTGTTGAGCGCGCTCAGCTTCAGCGCCCTGGCCGCCCGCGAGGAGGCGGTGTTCCAGGTGTCGGTCAAAGTCCCCACCAGTGACTTCTATGTATTGCCGCTCAACCCCGGCTTTCTGGAGCGTGAGCAAACCCTGAGCTGGAACCCGGTGACTGAAACCCTGAGTGCGCTGCGCGAGCCTTTCGATGTGAAAAACGTGTTGGGCGCGGTGGACGCTTACCTCGCCTATGAGCCGGTGCTGTTCAACGGCCGCGACAACATTACGCTCACCGTCACCTTCAATCAGCAGGTGCTGGGGCTCGACGCCATGCGCGTGGTGCCGGAAGCCGAGGCCCGTGTCGGCAAACGGGTGCTGCTGGAAATTGCCGCGCAGAAGCCTGAGGACGGTTACCTCCCCGGCCAGTACTTCGGCAACGTGCAGATCATTTTCGATGCGTTGCGCCCATGAACCGGGGGCCACGCTTGAGTTTTTTCAGAACGAGTGAACCCATGCAAATCAAAAACAAGGTGTTGGGGCTGTGGTTGGCCGGGCTGCTGGTGGGGCTGCCCGCCGACGTAACGGCGGCCACCGTGGACATCCTGGCCTCGTTCCGGCCGGACCCCAGCCAGCCGGCGCGCAACGTGTTCAAAAACCACACGCCGCCGGGTAACAGCTATTGCACCTGGGCGCCGCAGTACTGCAACGAGACGCGCTACAGCATCGGTCTTCCGATCGATTTTCGGATGAGCGCGCCGATCGTGCCGGGTGGAGACGATCGCAATCATCTGTTGTTTCATGCGCCGACCGAACGCAGAAACATCACCGTCGTGCATGACGAAACGGGAGAGGCCGAAACCCTTCAGTTCCGGATCAGTGGCATTGGCATGGTGTTCCGGTGGCTGCGGCAGGACCCCACTGTGCGTTGGGAACACGATTATCCACCGCCACCGTGTCAATCCAGCGGGGTGAGTGTCGGCAACCAATGGCTTTTCGCGTTCACCTGGTTTTTGCCGGAAGGTGTCAGGGGGTGTGCGCAAAGAGCCGCCAGCCATATCCCCGCCGAGACATTTTGGTTCGATGGCCTCGGTTTCACCTACGAATTGGTCACGCCCGACCCCCTGGGGATGAGGGCCGGGACCTACCGCGGGCAGGTGACGTACAGCGTCGGGCCGCACAAGGACTTCGACCTGGGCAACGTGATGTTACCCAACGATGAGCAGATCACCCTCAATTTCATTCTTTCGGTCGATCACATCCTCAAGGTCGAGATCCCGCCGGGCGGTGAGCGCGTCGAGTTGCTGCCCCAGGGTGGCTGGCAAGGCTGGTTGAGCCAGGGGCGCAAACCGACGCGGCTGTTCAGGGACCAGACCTTCAACTTCTATTCCACCGCGCGCTTCAGGATCGGCATGGAATGCCAGTACGTCGAGGCGGCAGACAACACCTGCCGGATCCGTGACGCCAGGTCGGGGCGCTCGGTGCCGTTGCAGGTCGGCGTGACCATGCCCCACGGCATCGTCGACCCCGAAGGTCAGCCGGTCCAGCGCCGTCCACTGCGGCTGGACGGCAGCGGCACGCACCTGTTGCTGTCGACGATGTTCGTCGACCGCAAGCCTGGCACCCTGCATTTCGAAGTGGCGCGCGACGATGTGGAGACGATGTTGCAGCCCGGTGAGTCCGGCACCTATGAAGGGAACGTCACAGTGATCTGGGATTCGGAGGTGTGACCCGCAGGGGTTGCAGGCGCGGGCATGCGCGCGCCTGCAGTGCCCTCATGTGTCGGACAACGGCGCCCGGTTACGCTGTTGAGCGGCGTTTTTCAGGGCTGTGCGGGTCAGGTCGCGCATCCAGTCCTTCTCCTTGTAGCCCAGGTCGTTGAGCAGGCGGTTGTAGAGCGCGTCGCTGATCGGCGTGTCGCTGAGCACGAGGTTTTCGGCCGTGTCCAGTTCTTCCGCCAGGGCCTTGAGCTGCTCGGCGAGCCGGGCTTTTTGCTGCGGCTCCTGTTCTTCGCGCCATTGCGCCTGCAGGGTTTGCAGGTCGTCCAGGCGGTAGAACTTGTGCGTGTACTCGGTGAGATTCTGTTGATAGCGGTTGTCGTAGGTTTCCTGCAGGAAGGTCTCCCAATACGGCTCGAGCAGCATCTGGTTGACCAGGCCGTCGCCCTGGCCCATTTCCCTTACCGTGGTGTACGCCTGCTGGATGCGGTCCGGGCTGACATTGGCGGTGTCGCGGTAGAGCATGTGGTCCGACAGCCAGGGCAAATCCAGCCTGTTGGCCAGGGCGGTCTGGTAGGCCAGGTGGATATCCACTTCGTCCACCGCGCCGGCCTCGCCGTCCACCAGCTCGGAGCGCAGGCGCTGGCCTTCGCCACCGGCGTCGATGGGCCGCAGGCGCCGGGCGACGTCCGCCTGGGCCACCAGATTCAGGTGCTTGAGGCGCGCCGCGCCCTTGGCCAGGGTCACCAGTCGGCCTTCGAGTTCAGCCAGTGACGCGGAAAAGCGCCGGGCTTCGCTGGCCATGACCTCGATCCCCATCTCATTGAAAATCTGCGCGCCGCCGTCGCCGCACAAACCGGGGAAGCTCGACAGCTTGAACAAGCGCTCGCGCAGGGCGCTGTCGGCGTGGGTGGCGTTGATCAAGCGCCATACCCGTTGCGTCAGCTCCGCTTGGTTGCGGGCGTAGCGCTGCTGGTCCTGGGGGGTCTCGAAAAACTCGGGCGGCTCAAGCAGCTTGATGACTTCGAAAAAGCCCTGGGAGCCGTGTTCGTCTTCGACGGCGTCCCACAGCTGCTCGCGGACAAGCCGGGTGTTGGCGTCGACGCCTTCCAGCCAGGGATCGCTGCTGCCCTGGGGCTCATAGGTGCGATACGGGTCCAGCCCGGCCTCGTTGCGGTAGCGTTCGTACAGAGTGCGCTGATCGTCGTTCAGCGTGTTGCGGTCCAGGCGGGTGCGCGCCACGGTGCGCGCAGCCGTGGGTTCCGGCGTCAGGGTGGGCAGGGCGCGGATCGGGTTGCCGCTCAGGTTCAGGTCGAACGCATCGTTCCTGGGGTGGGCAAACAGGCCGCGGGGCCATTGGCCGATCTGTGTGTGGCTGAGGTCGAGGCGGCGCAGGTTGGGCATGCGCGTGATGTCCGGCGCGAGGCTGAGCGGGTTGTGGCTGAGGATCAGGACTTGCAGGCGGCGCAGGTTGCGCAGGCGCGTCACGTCTTCGGGGAACAGGGCCATGCGGTTGCTCGCGAGGTTGAGGTTGCGCAGCAAACGCATCGCGCCAAGCTCGACCGGCAGGCTGGTCAGGTGGTTGTCGCTCAGGTCCAGGGAGTGCAGCGCCGGGAAGTGCTTGAGCAAGCCGCAATGGGTTTGCCCGACGCTGCTCTGGCTCAGGTCCAGGAACGTCACATGTTCAAAGTTGACGGTCAGCGCGGGCAGCGATTCGGGTAGCGGCATGCCGTTCAGGTCCACGCGCGCGCCGTGTTGGGTGCGGCCCCAATCGTCGGTGTATTCGGCGTAGCGGTCGGCCCAGGTCTGTTCGAGGAGCAGCGCCAGGCGTTTGCGGCTGGCCAGTTGTTGACGCTCCTGGACGCTGCCTTTGGGGTGATGGGTGGGCGATTGTTTCCAGGTCTGCAATTGGCTGTGCAGGGTTTGTTTCTCCAGGGTCAGGTCGTTCAGAGTGGTGCCCAGTTGGTCGGTGGGGATCGCCTCGATAAAGCGGCTCAGCCGTTGCTCGCTGAGGCTCGGAAACAAGCGTTGCAAGACCTCCCTGGCAAACGTCGCCGGGTGATCGGCAGGCGCGGCGCGGCAGCGGCTGAGCAGCGGGCCGCCGAGCAACTGTTGGGTGTGCCGCTCCATCACCCGGTGAGTCGCCGGCTCAGCAAGGAGCGTGCGGCGCTCGGCCAAGGGTTCCAGGGCGGTCATCAGCCAGCGCCGCAGGTCTGCACCTTCGCCGGGGCGGTAACCCAGCCCGCTGTGCGACGCGGCGGGCAGGCTCGACAACACGGCTTCGTACAGATTGGCCGGGCGGTGCAACGGTTGGCCGGCACCGTCATAGACCGCATAACCGAGGCTGTTGTGGACCAACACCCGGCGAGTGGTGGCAGTGTCCGGGCCGGCCTGGCTGCGCAGGGGGCCGGTGACGGCGCCGTTGCGGATTTCAAGGTGCAGGTCGCTGAGCACGTCGGCGTGCAATTGCAGGGTCTTGAGCACCAGGGTTTCCGTGGCCGGGCTGGGCGACGCCGGTGGATAGAAGCCTTCGTAGGCGCGTGCCGCCTCGGCGGCCACGTGCAGCTCGTCGGCCAGGTTGCGCAGACGCAACGGCCCGCGCCGGTGCGCGGCCAGGGCCTGGCGTTCGGCGGGGCGGGCGGTGTCGAGCAGGCGGCGGGCCAGGCTCAGGTCGAGGTCGGGATGGTCGTGGCGCAGGCTGATAATGCTGGGGTCGTCGCTCTCTTCACGGGCGCGGTAGACCGCCGGGGCGATGTCGCGGCTCTGGCTCAATACGTAGTCGGCCAGTTGCTCGCGCAACGCGTGTACCCGCTGCGACTTCGGCACCTCGGCGCCCAGCAGGCGGGTGATTGCCGCTTCATCGAGAAAGCCCAGCACCCGTTCCGGCAAGTGCCCGGACAGCACTTCGCCGAGGCTGATGCGCAAGGTGTCGGCGGCGCTGGCTTGCGCAGCGCCATAGCGGTGCGAGCTGCCGCTCAGGTCGGGCTTGAGGAACACTTGCAGTGCTTTGTTCCGGGGCCAACCGTCGAGTTCGGTGACCATCTGCTCGAACCAGTCCGAACTCGGGTCGGCGCTCAAAGCCTGCCCGGCGCGGATTTTTTCGCTGGCCACCTGGATGGCGTCGGCCGCTTCGAGCCGTTTGAGGCCGGCATCGAGCAACGGCGGCAGTGTTTCGTTGTACTCGTACATGCGGCGTAGGGCGCCGTCTTCGGTGGCGCTGGCGACTCTTAGCTGTTCCAGCTGCGTGTCACTGAACGGTTGCACCCGATGCCCGAGACGTCGCAGCAACTGCGCACGCTCCCAGGTGCGCGGGCGTTCGCCCTCGTGGGTCGCCGCGCCGTCGCCATTCAATTGCAGGCGCGGGCGGTAGGCGTCCGGACGTTCGGGGTGGACCACGCGGTGCGCGTCGCTGAGCGGGTCGTATTGCACCTCCAGGTGATGGTCGCCCAGGGCCAGCAGGGTTTTGCCGTCATGCTGATGCAGGCCCGCGGGCGACGGTATCGAATCGGCGGGGATCGGGGTTTTCCGGGCGAACGCGCTGATGTCCGGGTTCCACAAGCGCCGGCTGCCGTCGGCCCGCTGCACCGGGACCAGGCCTTCGATGAAGGGCGAGAGCTTGAGCCGCACCAGCTGACCGATGTGGCCGCCCGCGGCAAACAGGGCGAACTGGATCACGCTGTCGGCCACCCCCGCCACATGTTCCCAGGCTTCGGTGCGCCGGCCTTCGCTCCAGTCGACGACGCCTTCGCACACCTCGTCCATGATCTGGTAGGCGCTGTAGACCAGCATCAGTTCGCCGAGCACCGGCACGAAGGGCGTCAGCACCAGCAACGCGGCATTGAGGAGGTCGGCGAGCATCTGCTCCAGGTTGTCCCACCAGGCCCAGCGGGCGTGGCGTTCGACGTCGGTGCTGGACACGGCGATAGTCCGCGCATCGTTGACGATTTTGTTCAGTTGCACGCGATACAGGTAACTCCACAGGGTGTCCGCGTGGGGTGTCGGCGGGCGCTGGCGATAATCGTCCAGCCAGCGTTGCACGCTGAAGTGCAGGTTGGGGTCGCTGATCGGCGTGTCTTTCCAGCTCGGCCCGCTGTCGGTGCGGGCTTTTTGGTGCCATTGGATGTGGCTGAGGCGCGCATTGAGCCCGGCAAAAAAAGCCCCGCGCTCGGCATGGGGCACGAACTGGCTGAAGAACACCTGGTAGCGCGCCTTGTCGCGCAACTGACGGGTCAGTTCGGCCATGAACGCCTGGGGCGACGGGTATGCCTTGAGCGGGTGTTCGGGGTCGTCGGCGACATAGGCGATCACCCGAGGGCCTGGCGCGGCGATAAACAGCACGATGCCCACCAGCGCGACGTTCATCACGCTGAGGGTGTAGGCCTGGAGCGGGCTCGGCCGGTCGTTCAGCAGGTCAAGCATCGAACCGTGCGTATCGGGCATGAGGTCGCCCTTGGCCAGGGCCAGGTGGGCGGCGCTGTTCAACGCGGCTTTGTGGCGTGCGACCACTTCGTCGTGAACCGTGCGGGCCAGCGGCGGGTTGTTGAAGCCGAGCGCCTGGCTGAGCTTGAGTTGATACTGCGCGCCGAGATCCAGCTGGCGGCAAATAGCTTTGAACCCCTGCGCCGTGAGGCGGGCGCCGCTGGTGCGGTGGGTGATCGACAGCACATCGCGCTGGCCGCGTGCATCGCTCGGGCCGAGGAAGGCGAAGTCGAGAAAGTCGTCACTGGCGGCGAAGTTGCCCAGCGCCGCATCGAGCAATGACACGGTCTTGCTGGTCTGTGCGCCGCTGATGTTGATCTTCCACCAGGCCAGGTTGGCTTCGACATAGAGGCGCAGGTAGGTGTTGCGCACATCCACCGTGCCATAGTCGCGCAGGGCGTGTTTGAGCAGCGGTTCGGCGAAGGCGTACACATCGTTCAACCCGGCGAGCCGTTGGTCCAGGCGGTTTTGTCGCTGCCAGTGCTCGGCAATCGCGGCCTTGAGCGGGGCCGGTGCGCTCAGGCTGTTGAGGCGCGCGGTTTTCAATGCGCCGAGGCGTGCGGGCGTGGCCTGGGTGAGCCAGGCCGGCAGGGCGTCGCGGATGTGCGCGTAGTGGGCGCCGTTGAAGGTGCTGTCGAGTGACGGTAGAGCGGGCATGGATCAAGTCCTGTAAAGGGTGATCCATGAGTGTGTGTGGCGGCGTCGCGCCGCGGTGGCAGATAGGTAGTGCAGCCGGGCGTCAGGGTTGGCGGGCCAGGCACAGCGTCGGGTCGCCTGGTTGCAGCAGCGGGTTGAGCATCGGCGCCATGCCCTTGAGCACCTGCACCGGCAAGGCCGAGGTGAAGGTGAAGTGCTGCGCCGACGCCCCCGGCACAAACGCGGTGAGGGTGCCGAAGTGATGCGCGCCGATGTAGAACACGAAGGTCGCCGTGCGGTTGATCGATTTCGAACTGAGCATGCGCCCGCCGGGCCCCATGGCCTCGATGCGGTTATCGCCGGTGCCGGTTTTGCCGCCCATCGCCAGCGCCGTGCCGTCCGCCAGTTTGAAGCTGCCGGCCACTCGCTTGGCGGTGCCGGCGTCGACCACTTGCGACAGCGCGCCGCGCAACGCCGTGGCGACTTCGCTGGGCAGCACCCGTTTGCCGCGGTTCGGGTCGTTGACCACGCGGGTTTCATAGGGCGTGCCGCTGGCGAATTGCAGGCTGTCGATACGCAGCACCGGCAAGCGCACACCGTCGTTGAGGATGATGCCCATCAGTTCCGCAAGGGCGGCGGGGCGGTCGCCGGAACTGCCGATGGCGGTGGCCAGCGACGGCACCAGATGGTCGAACGGGTAGCCCACGGCCTGCCAGCGCTGATGGATGTCGAGGAACGCTTCGATCTCCAGCATGGTGCGGATCCGGCTGTCACGCGCACTCTGGTGACGGCTCTTGAACAGCCAGCTATAGACCTCCTGGCGTTCGAATTCACTGGCTTTGACGATCTCGTCGAAGCTCGCCTCTGGGTGGTTGAGCAGGTAGCCCAGCAGCCACAGGTCCAGCGGATGCACCTTGGCGATATAGCCCTGGTCCGGCAGGTCGTAGGCGCCGGGGCCGTAACTCTGGTAGAGCCGTTCGAGGCGCTCGTCGCTGAGCGTGTCGGGGGTTTTGAGGTTTTTCAGGTGCGAGCGCACGAAGGTGTTGAAACTCGCCTGGCTGGCCTGGGGCAGCAAATAGCGGTGGACGGCGGCCAGGCGGATCGCGGTGGGGTGCAGGCTGTCCATGAAGGTGTCGAGCCGGGCCTGGGTGTCTTTGTGGCGGTATTTTTTCCAGAACTTGAGCAGGAACGCGGTGCCTTCGTGGTCGGCGAACTTGGCCAGGTATTCCTGGCGGCGCGGGTCGTTGTCGTCCTTGAGCAGCCGTGCGCTGTTGTCTTCGCCCGAATAGGTGGTGTAGCGCACCAGGTCGCGCATCAGGCGAATGAACGGCAGGTTGATCGACTCGCGCAGGGCATCGCGCAAGGTCGGGTTGCGGCCGTTGTCTTCGTTGCGAAAGTTATGGAAGCGGTGCAGGCCGCCGCCGGTGAAAAACGCCTCGCCGGGGCTGGCCGAGTAGGTGCGGTCGAGGGCGGCGTCGAGCATTTTCGCCAGGTCGCGGTCGCTGTGCTGGATCAGGTAATTCAGCGCCCAGCGCGAGAGCACATCCTGCTCGGGCAGCTCGACGCTTTTCAGCTCGGCGGGCGTGCGCGCCTGGTAGCGTGCATGCAGCTCGGTGACGATCTGCAGGTAGGTGGTCAGCACCCGCAGCTTGGCGGTGGAGCCCAGTTCGAGTTTGCTGCCTTCGTTGATATCGAACGGCTGGTCGGTGTTGTCGGTCTGCACCCGCACGCGTGCGCCGTCGGGCGTCAGTTCGTAGAGGGTGAAGCTGTAGCGCACCTGCGGTGTGCTTTGCGGCGTCAGCAGGCGCGGGCCGAGCAGGCCCATCTGCGCGGCGAACGCCGGGTCGGCCAGGTGCTTGAGGTAGTCGGTGGCCTGGGTTTGCAGCGCGTAATGCAAGGTGCTGGTGGCCGACAGGTCGAGGCGGTCGAGGTCATACAGCGAGCGGTTGAGCAGGCTGGCGAGACGGCTGCGGGCGACGTTGATGGCTTTGTTGGTTTCTACCGGCTGGAGGGTCGGTTGCTGCTGCCAGTCGCGGTAGGTCACGTGGCTGGCGAGGGCGGCGGCGGACAAGGTGGCGGGGATCACCTGGTTCTGCGCGAGCAGGCGGATATGGCTGTCGGTCAATTGCGCCAGCTCTTCGCGGCCTTTGGTCAGGTAGTGCGAGGGCCGGCGTTGGGCAATCATCAGCGACAGCACCTGGCGCAGGGCCAGGCCGCGTCTGGCCAGGCTCGCCGGGTCTTGCGCGCTGTCGCTCAGCGCCTGGTTGACCTGATTGAAGTCGGCGCCGTACCACACCCGCAGGCCTTCGGCCAGGCCATGCACTTCGCCGTGGCCCGGCACGGCGGACAACGGCACGCTGTTGAGGTAGTCGCGCACGATATTGCGCCGGCTGCCCGAGGTGTCCGGCCCGGCCTGGTAGGCCCGCACGCTGGCGGACATCATCTGGCGGATTTTCTCGCCGCCGGACAAGGTCAAGCCGTCGGGCGAATGGCGATATTTCTCGAGCTGCGTGGCCAGGGTGCTGCCGCCGGCGGTCTGCCCCGGCAGATGCACGAGTTTGGCCACTTGCGACCAGGCCGCCTTGGCAAAGCGCGGCCAGTCCACCGCCGGGTTGGCCAGCGGTTGCGTGGGGTCCAGCAGGTCGCGGTCCTCAATGAACAGCAGGCTCTGCACCACCAACGGCGGAACCTCGGCAAAGCTGGCGTAGAGCTGTTGCGGGTAGGTGAAGGCATACAGCGGCGCGGCGCGGCAATCGGTGATGCTCAGGCCGGCCTGGACTTTTTCCGCGTAGGGCACGAACAGCCCGTGCTCGGCATAGCCCAGCAAGGCCGGGGAGAAGCGTGTCTGGGCCTGGATCAGGTAATTGCGCTTGAGCAGGCGCGGTAGGAATTCATTCAGCGCGCTGTAGCCCAGGCGCCGGTCGAACGGGCCGTCGCCGGGGTACACGATGGCATCGCTGGCGCCGGGCTCCAGGCGATAACTGAGGGTGGCGGCCAACGGGCTCAGGTAGCGGGCCTGCAGGCGCGAGGTGTGCATTTCCACGCTGGCGGCCCAGCCCAATGCCAGCAGCGCGAGCAACAGCACCAGCCACACCAGGCGCCACCACCCGGATCGCCGGCGGGCGCTGTGTGGCAATGGCAGTTGATCCGGGCTGTCGGTTGGCAGCGCAGCCTGTTTCGAATCGGTTTGCCATAAAGCACCCATAGTCGATTCATCCATTTACGCAGATTGATCGGACTTGGGTGAAGCTTAGTCGTTGGTGACGAAATGTGTCGGCTCACGGCTGCGGGCGTTTCACGCCGTTGCGCAGCAGCGCCAGCCAGTTGCGGTCGTTGGCCTGGCCCCAGCGGTAGGTGCCGCGATCGTTGAAAAACACCGAAATGTCTTCCAGGTACCACATGTGCATTTTGACGTTGAGTTGACGCACATAGTCGCTTGCCGGGCAGACGATGGCTGCCCAGGGGTCGCATATCCACAGGCCGACCCAGCCCGCTTCGCTGAAGTCCAGGGTCGAGCCCAGCGTCGCCGGCGGGTTCCCCACCACCACAAACGCGTGGGCGGGCGGGCTGGTGCCCCAGACGCGCGCGGCGCCGCCGTTGAACCTGATCAGTTCGCTCGCCACGTGGCCCATCTGGTCGCAATTGCCTGCGCCGGTCTTGAGGATCACTTCGGTGTAGTTAGGCTGGCCCGCCCGGCTGTACTGCCACATCACCAGCGGTTCGGCGATGGCCAGCCGTTCCAGCTCGTCGACCCCCGTGCCCACGATGTTGGCCGAGCCGATCCCGGTGCTTTTGACCAGCGCCACGGTGCTGGCCTGGGCCTTGCTGGCCAGGTACTGATTGAGGGTCTGGCCAGGCTGGGCGAGGTAGGGCGGCCAGGTGTCGAGTTTCAAGGGTGTGACGGCCACGCTCATGCCCAGGCGCTGCCCCTGATCGCTGGCGTTGAGCAACAACTCGCGCTGCTTGATAACCCGCAGGCCGCGTGACTGCTCGAGCAGGCGCTTGAGTTTGGCTGCACCGAAGCCGCGCCTGGCCAGTTGTTGGCTCAGTACCTCCAGGGTGGGCAGTGTGACCAACGGGCGGTTATGCACAAACCCGGCGGAGCTCAAGTAGTCGAGCTTGCGCTGGCTGAATGCGCGGATCAGCTGTTCGGGTTCACCGCCGAGGTTGAAGTCCAGGCGGTTGAACAGCATCGCCGGAGCGGGGGCGATGGCGATGCCTTCGTAAAAGACCCCGGCGTCGGCCTCCACGATAATCCGCGTGCCTCCCGCCGGGGTCAGTTCGATCGCCATGGCGCGCAGGGTTCGGCTGTCATCGGTGCCCACTGTCAGCCCGGTCAGCTCGACCACGCGCGTGTCGCGGTTGAGTTGATTGTCCAACTGATTGTTGGGCAGGCCGAATTGCGCTTCGTTGGCGATGAGCCGACCGGTGAGCTGGGGCTTGTAGGTCAGCGGCGCGGTCCTGGCCACTGGCGTCAGTTCAAAGCTGGTGCCTTGGGGCATCGCTTCGTACAGCCGGCGGTTGTGGACCAGCTTGCGCGGGTCAGGGCCGACGGCGGGGGCGGGGATCAGGCGCAGGTGCTCGATGGCCTGGGCGCGGCGTTGCTGGATCGAGGCGTTGAATGCGGTGAGTTTTTTGGTAAAGCAGATCAGTGGGATCGGGCTGCGTTTGCTGCGCGCCGCACCGCACAGGCTGTCGAAGCCTTCGGCGGCCTTGAAGTAGGCGGGCGAGGCCAGGTCGTCCAGGTGGGTCGGCGCCTGGTGCTCCAGGCGGAGCAGGTTGTCGCCGTCGAGCAGGTCGGTGGCGTCGCGACGCGCAATCAGCAGCGGCTGGGTGGCGAACAGCCGTTCGCTGACCAGCACCTGCTGCCCGCGGGCGTTTTGCATCGGCGCCACGCCAAGGGCGCTGTCCAGACGAAAAGTGTGGCTCGGCGGCCCATAGGGTTTGCCGGTGAACGGGTGGCACGGGTACCAGTGTTTTTTGTGCAGCAGCGCATTGATCCGCAGCAGGTCGCTGCCGCGCAGCAGCGTGCCGCTGCCGAGGTTGGCGCCAGCGAGCAGCCTGGGGTAGTCGAGCAGGAACCGGTCGGCGGTGCGACGTTGAACCTGTTCGATGGCCGTGTGGAGGATTTTCCGCGCACCGCCGCTCAGCCGGATCACCCCGCTGCGAGCCAGCCTGAACAGGCCCGGAAGGCCGTCCAGCGGGTTCAGCGCGGTGTTGAGGAAGGCGCCGCTCAAGCGGGCCAATTGCAGCAGTTTGATCGGCAACGGCGCGGTTTTTTTCAACACCGCCAGGGAGGCCGTGAGAAAGCGCTGGGTGGGGAAAAGCAGCGCCAACAGGTCGATAAAGCAGGCGTAGCCGCCGTCGATGACACGGCGGGTGTCGCCGGAAGCGAGGTCCTCGGCGCAGGACCAGAACGGCACGAGGGCTTTGAGGCGTGTCCACAACCGATCCCAGCGTTGTTGCATCTGCTCGCGCTGCGTGGTCCCCCGGGCTTGCAGGTGCAAGGCGTCGACTTCGAGGAAGAAGTGCTCGCGCACGATGGCTTGGGCAATGGCGCGGTTGAGCGTCGAACCATAGGTCAGCGCCGCCGCCGTCGGCGGCTGGGCGGCGGGCGGGCTGAATGACCACAGCGTCTGCACAATGACCTTGGCGCGCACCCCCGGCCGTGGCGGGCGCCCGTTGGCATAGGCGTCCCAGTCCAGCGGCAGTTCATCGCCCATCAGCAGTTGGGTGACCGGGCGGGTGGCGTGGGGAGTGCCGGTGGCCACCGACATCAGCGTGCCGCCCTCGCGGAATGCCAGCGGTGCGCCGCGGCGTTTGTCGACGCGGTTCAACAGCGGGAACAGCTCGTATTCCTGCACCGCGCTGGGCGATGTACCGCGCAGGATCACGCCCATTCGGGCGCTGCGCGCCAACGCTTCCTCCGGGCTCAGCAGGGCGAGGTCTTTGCCGGGTTCTTTTTTCAGCACCAACAGCTGCAAGTCGGCCTGTTGCAGGTGGTGTCGGTCGGCCAGCGGCAGTTGCGCCAGCAGGTCTTCGATCAGGCTGCTGTAGGCCTGCTTCAGGCGTTCGATGTAGGCCGCGAACGCGCTGTCGAAGCGTTGATGGATGTTGCCCAGGCGCCCGAACGATGGGCGCAGTTGTGCCAGGTCCAGTTGGGGCTCGATGGACTGCCAGCGGCTGTCGCCCAGTTGGCCATCCATGTGCAACTCCACCAGGCTGTGCAGGCTGTAGTTCCGGCGCTCGTGATGGTGCATCGGGAAGCGCAGGCTGCCGCTGGCGAGCGGCGGGACGGGGCGCCACAGGCAGGCTTTGTCCAGCAGCGTCTGGTTGGGGAATAGGTTTTTCAGGTCGGCCAGGGCAATGCTGCGGCGGGTCGGTGGCGCGTCGGCAAAGGTGATCAGGGCTGCCTTCAAGGCGTGCAGGCGTTGGCTGAGGCGCAGCTTCAGCGCGTCGATTTCATGCGCGAGGTAGGCGGTGTTGTCGCGTTCGGGCAGTTCGCCCACGGTGATGGCCCAGTCGAGCAGGGTGCGGGTGGCGAGGTATTCGCGCCACTGTTGTTGCTGGCCGGTCGTGGCGGGCATGGATGCCAGGGCGAGCATGTCGTGGTAGCTCAGCTGGCGCGGTGAGCCGGGCGCCATGGCCTGCGCGATCAAGACCCCTTGCTTGAAACTCATCCAGGCGATCGAGCTGCGAAAGCGCATCGTCGCGGGCAGCCCGCGCACCAGAAACTCCGGCGCGGCGCCGGCCAGCAACAGGTGGGCGGCGAGGGGCGCAGCGCGGGTGGAGACCTTGCAGGTTCGCACCAAATGCAGCTCCAGGTCTTGGCGCACTTCGCCGTGGGGCTTGCCCGCGTGGGCGCTCAGCTCGAAACCGGCGATGGGAGCGCCTGCTTCGCCGGCTCCAGGGTCGAGGTCGAGGATCAGAGCGCTCAACACCAACAGGTCGAGGCTGGTCTGGCTGGCGGCTTCGTCCGGGTGCTGGCCGTACCAGTGCAGCGCCGTCACCAGTTGTTGGCCCAACTGCCGCGCCGGTCCGCGCCGCAGCAGTTGTTTGAGCAAGTGGTCGGCCTGGGCGCGGATCGCGTCAGCACTCAGGTCGCCCAGCAGTGTGCCGCACAAGCGGTCAAGCAGGCGTGGGTGGCCTTCGGGCAGGCCGTGATTGGCGGTGGCGAGAACGCTGTGGCGCTGTTCGCTGAGCAGTCGCACCGGCGAGTGGGGCGTGGCGCTCAACAGCCCATGATAGTCGTCGAACTCGGGGCGGCGGGGCAGGTTCATCTCCAGGGTTTGCAGGGTGTCCTGGGCTTCGTCGACGCTGGTCGGTGGGGCAAGATCATGCTGTTGCAGCAGTTGCTGGAGGGTGAAGGGGCCGCAGATGGGGTGCGGGACAACGGCGGGATGGTGCGGCGCGCCGGAGTCCGGTGCGGGGTGCAACGTCACGCTGGCCGTGTCGATCACGTGGTCGTTGGGCGGGGCTTGGATCAGGCCTTTCAAGCACTCGGCCATGACGTCGCGGTCATGGTCCTGGGCCAGCCACTGCTGGTGCTGCATCAGGGCGAGATCGGCGTTGGCCAGGTCGCTGACCGGCAGCGTGGTCAACGCCGTCGACTGGCGTAGCGTGTCGATCAGCACGCGGGCTTCGGCGGGTGTGTCGGGCACCGGCAGATCATGGCAATTGAGCAGTTGGGCGAGGCTGAACTGGCCGCTCTGGTGGACAAAGCTCCCCAACTGCTCGGCGACTTCGACCAGTTGTTCAAGCTGGCCGTCCAGGGGCAGCGCCAGCAGTTGTTCGATGCCGATATCCACCAGCCCGCCCCAGGCTTTTTTGCCGCTGAGCCGGCGTGTGGCGGGATCGAACATATACGTGCCGGGTTGCAGGCCGTCGACCGCTTCCAGCGCCAGGAACGACGGGTTGCGGGTGATGGCGTCGAGTAACGCGGCGCCGGTTTGCTGGGCGGTGGCCCAGAACGAACCGGAGTCGAGTTTGAAATAGCTCCTGTAGCAGGAAAACAGGCTGAAATCGTCGTCGTCGAGCAGGGCTTGCAGTTGGTCGGCGATCTGCTGCCGGTCTTGATTCAACCGCTTCAACCCGTCATCCAGCCCCGCCTTGGGCTCGGCGAAACTGTTCGATTGATCGAGTGCCTGGGAGATCACCCTGCGCTCGCCGCGATGCTCGGGGTAGGGATAGCCATAGAAATTCAGCACCGATTGCGCCGGCAGTTCGAGCGGCGCGGTTTCGAGCGGCACGTCCAGGCCGGCCAGCTCCACCGGCAGGCGCGTGGCCCAGGCCCGCAGGTGTGGGCGGCTGAGTGCCCGGCGGTACACCTGCAGCCAGCAGCCCAGGGTGGAGTGCTCGGGCACGATCACTGTGGTGGAGTCGCCGTTTGTCAGGTGATTGAACAACGCGCTGATCAATTGGCCATCGGCGGCCAGGCGTCGTGCCCGGCCTTGCTGGAGTACGTCGAGGGTGGTCGGCATGGGGAGATCCTTTCGCTGGGATTGCCGTCCTGGCAATCGAAGCACCCCATGGTGAAGGGGCGGCCCGGCGGCGGGTATGGCGATGCTTCCCGTTCGGCCGTGGCCGGCTTCCGCGTTGTCCGCCCGATGGGCTGAAAGTATTGAAACAGAGCCTTCGGCTGGGTATATACGGCCTAGGTAGGGGCATGACGCTGCACCAAAGCTGTGCAATACTCGGCGCGCGTCAAACGGAGAAAATCCTTACGCTATCCAGGTAATGCCCCTCCACAAAAGCCGCTTTTACCGCGAGTTCTCGCTGAATCTTGCCGTTTATTAAGTGAAAAACCCTGGGTTGAGCTTTTTATACTGCACCCCCGCTGAACTGGCCCTGGCCAGACGGGTTGGCCCATGAGGCGAACCCGGTGTGAGGCGTCCTGGCGGACCTGCTGCGACGTCGAGTACTCGGTGGCTTAATCCAATAACAAGACGAGGTTGTACCCCTATGCCAGTTGGCAACCACCTGCCTCATGGCGAGACCGCTCAGGGCGGCCCGCTGAAACGTGAACTGGGCGAACGGCATATTCGCCTGATGGCCCTCGGCGCCTGCATCGGTGTCGGCCTGTTCCTTGGCTCGGCCAAGGCCATTGAAATGGCCGGCCCGGCGATCATGCTCTCTTACATCATTGGCGGCCTGGCGATCCTGGTGATCATGCGCGCGCTTGGCGAAATGGCGGTCCACAACCCCGTCGCCGGCTCGTTCAGTCGCTATGCCCAGGATTACCTCGGCCCGTTGGCGGGCTTTCTCACCGGTTGGAACTACTGGTTCCTGTGGCTGGTGACCTGCGTCGCGGAAATCACCGCCGTGGCCGTGTACATGGGCGTCTGGTTCCCCGATGTGCCGCGCTGGATCTGGGCCCTGGCAGCCTTGATCAGCATGGGCACGATCAACCTGATCGCGGTGAAGGCGTTCGGTGAGTTCGAGTTCTGGTTCGCCCTGATCAAGATCGTCACCATCATCGCCATGGTGATCGGTGGCGTCGGCATTATCGCGTTCGGCTTCGGCAATGACGGCGTGGCGTTGGGGATTTCCAACCTGTGGGCCCACGGCGGCTTCATGCCCAACGGTGTGCAGGGGGTGTTGATGTCCCTGCAAATGGTGATGTTCGCCTACCTGGGCGTGGAAATGATCGGCCTCACCGCCGGTGAAGCGAAGAACCCGCAGAAGACCATCCCGAATGCCATCGGCTCGGTGTTCTGGCGCATTCTGTTGTTCTACGTCGGCGCGTTGTTCGTGATTCTGTCGATCTACCCGTGGAATGAAATCGGCACCCAGGGCAGCCCGTTCGTGATGACCTTCGAGCGTCTGGGCATCAAGACCGCCGCCGGCATCATCAACTTCGTGGTGATCACCGCTGCCTTGTCGTCCTGCAACGGCGGCATCTTCAGCACCGGGCGCATGCTCTACAGCCTGGCGCAGAACGGCCAGGCCCCCGCGACCTTCGGCACCACCTCGCGCAACGGCGTACCGCGCAATGCGTTGCTGCTGTCGATCGCTGCTTTGCTGCTGGGCGTGCTGCTCAACTACCTGGTGCCGGAGAAAGTCTTCGTCTGGGTCACCTCGATTGCCACCTTCGGCGCGATCTGGACCTGGGTGATGATCCTGTTGGCGCAGCTCAAGTTCCGTAAGAGCCTGAGCCCGGCGGAACAGGCGGGCCTCAAGTACCGCATGTGGCTGTACCCGATCAGTTCCTACCTGGCCCTGGCGTTCCTGGTGCTGGTGGTGGGCCTGATGGCGTACTTCCCGGACACCCGCGTCGCGCTGTATGTCGGCCCGGTATTCCTGGTGCTGCTGACGGTGCTGTTCTACACGTTCAAATTGCAACCGACCCAGGTTGCCCAAGGCGTCGCGCGCTCGGCGTAACGCTTGTTCAAGGCGGCCTGTGGCGCACAGGCCGCCTTGATGCGCTCAATCGCGCGGCAACGCGTGAAGGGCGGCGTCCGTCAACTGGCCGATGAGGCGGTTGCGCTCGGCGGTCTGCGTGTCGATCAGCGCTTGCAGGCGGTCGAGGTGTTCATCGGAGTGTTTGTCCGGCAGCTCCTTTTGCAAGAGCCCGATCTTGTAGCGGGTCACTTCCTTGATCGTTAAGAAGGGCGCGGGAAAGCGTCGTTCCAGGTAGTCGAGCCAGAAGTCGCAGGTTTTGTACGCGTTCGCCAGCCCAGGGGAATCCTTCAACCCGCGCAGCATTTGACGCGCCTGTTGGACATCGTTGTCGACCACGCCGTACCCCTCCACTGAATACAACATTTGGTCCGCCTGGACCGGCAGGTTGAATTCCTCGCGCAACATCACCCGATAGAACAGGGTGATTTCGGCGGGGTCCGGCGAACGCCCTTGCGCGGTCAAGCGGCTGATGTGATCGTCGGCGAACTGGTCGAGCTGCTCCAGGTAATACACTTGTTTGGCCAGGCCGAGCAGTTCGCGGTCGATGCGGTTTTCGTCGTATCGAGCGAGGGTCTGATGCACTCGGTGCATGAGCTCCATGTTGTTGAACAGCAGTATGGCGCCGTCGCCACAGGTGCCCGCCGCATGGGTGTTGAGGAACACTTTTTCGCGCAGCTCGGTGGAGTTGCTCAGGCCATCGAGCAGGTTCCAGACCCGGAATGTCAGTTTTTTACGTGCATTTCCAGCGACGGTGTACTCCAGAGACTTGGTCAAGTCCGCCAACACTCTGAAGACATCATCGGGACGGGCGCCTTCATGGCTTGACAGACCGTTCCACAGTTCTCTGGCGCTGTCGTGTTTAAAGGGTTTCAGGTGGACCAGCCAAGGCAAAATGCCGCGTTCGGCGGGCGGCGTGTGGGCGATGCCGGGGAGGGAGCCCCCTACGGCCATGCCAATGTCGACGTGGTATTGCCTAACGCGCTGCAAGGTTTGGGGCGACAGCGGATTGTCATGCAGGAACGTCGAACGATTTCGGATGATGGCTCTGGGGTGGGTAAACACGCGCTCGGGAATGCTGGAAATCTGGTTTTCCTGCAAGTACAGGGTGTTCAGATTCGCGTGATCTGCGGCGCCGATCGGCCATTGTTGGGTATGGGTTGCTCTTAAATCCAAGGTCGAGAGTTGGCTCATTCGCGTGACGTCGAGCGTGATCCCCAGGGGGTTGTAACCCAGGTTGAGGTTTTCCAGGTTGACCATGGCGGCGAGGCGTGCGGCGGACTCCTCGGTTAAAACCAGCGCATTGCCTTCCAGGTTCAGGCGGGTGAGTTGCGTCATCTGGGTGATGGCGCTCGGTAGCTCGCTCAACTGGCAGTCGATTTGCAGGGCCCGTAAGCCTGGGAAGAGCGCGAGGAATGCATGGCCCGAGGCGGGGAAGCTGTCCCCGGCGATACTCAGGTGCTCGATGTGCTCGAAGCCCCTGAACCCGTTGATAAAGGCCGCCGTGGGCAGATCGATGGTGTCCAATTGCAGTGTTAATGACTCCGCATGAAACAACCCATCGATGTAGACCTGTGGCGGCTCATCCCGTCGCCAGGCCCTGCGCAGTGTGTTGGCGATATGGCGACGACGGCCCAGATGGAGGCCCAGTGGGTCGGTTTCGTCGTTGTCGGTGTCACGGGGGGTGTCGCTCCAGCGGGTCAGTTCAATGTCCAGGAAGCTGTATTCGGCCTGGCGTCGGTCAAGCTCGATCAGGGCGGCCGGCTCATCCAGGTTGAGCCAGCGGATGAAGGTGCGGGCGGTGTCATTGTCGAACCGGGGGTAGAGTTCCTGGACCCTGTTCACCAGGTCCGGCGCGCGATTACCGCCGAATGGCCACAGCCAGTTCCAGACGGGGTACACCAGAAATGAGCGATCCAGGCCCATCGGCGGTTGCAGCCAGGGTTGCAGGTGCGGCAGGTCCAGCAGGCTTTTTATCGCCACGCGCTGGGACAGCGCCAGCTTGGCGATCTGCTCCTGGAGTGGCGCGAGGTCGTCTTCATGTGTGATTCCCAGCGTGCTCCGTTCGGTGTCGGTCAACGTCTGGATGATGGCTGACAGCAGGTTGCTGCCGCTGCCGGCGGGCGCGGCGAGAGGCGCTCCTTGTGAGTCGTAGGCGTGGTAGACCTGGTGTTGCTTGACCAGCACTTTTTGGCGCGTCCCGGCCGGGTTGCCGGCGGCTTCGATGCTGGAGCCGCTGAAGTGTCGGTCGCGGACTTCGATGCGCAGGTCGCTGGGCCAGCCGGGCACGGTGTTGAGCAGGTGCAGGATGATCCGGTCGCTGTCCGGGTTGATCAGGTTGTCCAGGTACAAGCCCTCGAAGGCGCGGTTCAGACGCACCTCGTGGGCGGTCAGTCGGGCTGTTTCGCCGAGGCGCAGGCTCACCTTGCCGTGCTCGTGCAGTTGCTTGAGTTCGCGGGGCGTTGCGTGGCCGAGGATGCTGTCGACGGTGTTGTTGGGTAAGTCGGCATGTGCGGCCTTGAAGCGTTCGCGCGCGACGTTGGGGCTGCGGTGCTCGCTCTCTTGGTAGAGCGAATTGAACAGATGGTTGGTTTCTTTCTCGGCGAACTCGACGATTTTTTTCACCAGTTTGAACAAGCGCTCTTCAGCGGAGCTGGGCAATTCGCCCAACAAGGCATTGATCAGCGTGTCGTAGCCGGTGAGTTGGTTCAGCAGGCGGGCGTCCCTGTAGTCCTGCTCGGTCACGAGGATTGTTTCAGCGTTCGGGCCCGCACTGGCCGGGTATTGATAGCGCACCTCGTTCCCGGGGCCGACGATCTGCAGTCTGTGGTTGTCCGGCCATCCCGGCAACGCGGAGATCACCAGCAATTGCAGGGCCGGCTCGGCTTCCTGGGTGTTGGGGTTCACCCGCAGTGCGTTGATGAAGTGTTGAATCTGTTGCTCGATCTTGAAGCGTTTGCAGGTGTCGGCCAACAACGGCGGCACCGGGTGGGTGGCACGGTGTACCTGGCGCAGCACGTGGTCCGGGGTGTCGGTCAGGGCGAGGATTTGACTGGCCCGTTCCTGCGTAAACGCGTAGTCCTCGTGCCCCAGGCGGTGGAATAGCTGGTGGGTGTCCCAGGTCATCGGGTTCTCGCTGGCCAGGCGCCAGGTGCCCTGGCCGTTGTGCTCCAGGAGCGGGGTGTCGACACCGATTTTTTCGGGTGCTTGAGTCGCCATTTGAACAGCGTTTTATCGAAGACGATGCGGAACAGGCTGCCGAACAGCGGCAGGTATTCGTTGCCCTCAATCATGAAGACCCCGTCGGTCCTGGGTTTGAGGCCAGGTGACAGCATTAGGTTGTGTTGGTAGGGCACCAGCGAGCCATTGACCAGGCTGACGTGACCTTGGGGGTTGCGTCGGGCGCTCATGTTGTCCCCCAGGGTTTTGCGCAGGCCCTTGGCGTCGGTGACACTGCTCATGCCCAGTTGTTGACGTTCGTGGGGGTGGAGCACCGAGGCGATGGCCAGGTAGAAGCTGTCTTGGGCGGGTGAGACGGGGATTTCACTGTCGTTGCGGATGTCATAGGCCTGGTAGCGACCGCCGGGGTGCAAGCGCAGGTTGACGGTGAGGTCGTCCGCACCGCTGGGCACGAAGGTCTCGCCCTGGCTGACATCCGTGACCACGAAGGGACGCTTGAGGGTGTCGCGGATCAGCGCGCCGGCAAATTCCCGGGCCCAGAGGTCGGTGTCGGCATTGAAGTCGCGGGGGTTGTACAGGCTGTCGATCACCGCGTCGATGCGCAACGCGGTACGTTGGCGATCGAGTGTTTCAACGAACGCTACCGGCAAGGTGCCACTGCTCAGAAACGCCTCTTGCTGGCGTGCTGTCAGCGGGTGCTCGGCGAGTAATCGCGCAAGGTTGGCGGCGGTCAGGGGCGGATTCAGGTCGCGCAGTTTTTTCAACAAGGGCGTGACGGTAATCAAGGCCGGTGACACCTTGACCGGCAGAAACCGTCTTGCCGCCGGTGCGGCGGCGAGTTCCGCTTTTTCGTAGCCCCAGTAATCGAACAGCGCCGAAAACAGCGCGTGGCGCTCGAGGCTTGCCAATGCGCCAACCTGTTGGCGTACGCTGCTGACGCGCGCGTCCTCGGAGGCGTTGGGTTGGTCCTCTTTACCCAGGACCGAGTCGCGTGGTTGCTGGCGGATGATCAGTTGAAGCAGGTGCTCGTTGCCCTCGGGGCCGCTGCCCGCGTCGTTGAGGTCTGTGTAGCTGCCATCCTCGCGGCGCTTGAGGTTGATGGCATGGGGGCGCGGGGGTGGTTGCTCGGTTTTGCCGTAGGTCTCGATCCGCGTGCCTTGTGCATCATGGATATGCAGCAGGGTGTCGGTCGGCCAGCCGTTGAGTTGGGTCAGCAGGCAGAAGACCGTGCTGTCGGCATGCGCCGGCAGTTGGCCGGGTTGGGGGAACCGCTCGATGATTTGCTGGATGAGCTGATCGACCTGCAGTCGCCGGGCGCCTTCGATCAGGTTCAACGGTGCCGGCTGGGCGCGCCACACGCGATCCAGCGTATCGCGAGTGGTGGCGGTGCTGCGTAGCATGTGTTCAAGGTCGGCCGACGGGATCGTCGACGCCCCGTTGGGCAGCATGCGTTGCAGCAACTCCGGGTTGGACAGGAGATGGGCATTGTGCAGATCGAAGGTCCAGGCCTGGAGCTCTGGGGCGAATATGATCGCTGGGGTGTAGCCGTCTTTACCGCGTGTGAGTACATAGCGTTTGTGCGCGTCGTCGAATTTGACTTCGATCAGCACGTCCATCTCGCCCTGGCGCAGTTTGGCGTAGAGGTGACCCTCGACCGTGTAAATGCCCAGTGCGTTGGGGGTGATACCGTTGACCAGGCGCTGGTTGTCGTGGGCATACGGTTGGGCGTCGGCTTTCCAGAGCCCATGGCTGCCGTCGGCGCGCGTGATTTTGTACGGGTTGCCGAGTTTTTCCAGGTACGCGTGCATGCGTTGGCGATGGGCCCTTCCGGCGGTTGAGATCAGCTTGCCGCTGACGGCCAGGTCGGTGACATCGGCCAGCGCCGAGGCAAATCCGCTGGCTTCGCCCTTGGCCAGCTCATTCACGCCCTGGGCGGCGCTGTAGGTCAGGCTGCCCATGACCGCGAGTTGCATGACCCGGTTCATGCCGGTGACGCCGCCGGGCAATGGCGTAAGCAGCATCTGCAGCACTTCACCGGCAATCGCCGCCGCCGCATCTTTGAGGGCTTGCCAGTCTTTTTCCGAGCGGGTTTGCGCCAGTGTGTCGAGGTCTGACTGAAAGCGCTGGATCTGGCGATAGGCACACGCCTGCACCAGGGTGATTGCGCGCCCGGATTTGATGTCGGTGTTGAAGCGGATGTTGTCCAGGGTCTTTGTTGAGAAGGCCAGGTGAAAACCGTCGTACACATAAGCGCCTAACCAACTGAACCCCTTCAGATGCGGCGCTTTGTTGATCAGTGATCTGAACACCGACAGCCCGATCAAGGGCAATTGCCGGGAGAACCAGCCCAGGTCTTTTTTCGCGTGGCTGTCAGTGAGTTGTGTGCGAAACGCGTACTCGGCGGCCTGGGTATCGTCGTGGTATTGCAACGCCCCGCCGGGACGGAAAGGGAAGTAGGACAACACGCCCAGGCTGGCCACGCGAATCAGCATTAAGGGCACGGGGATGCAACTGTCCCAGGGGACGAAGGGCACCGAGATCAGGGGGGTGATACCGGAGCTCAGGTTCAGCGTGTCGAACGGCAATTGCGCACCAGTGCCTTCGATGGCGGCGTTGAGTCGCGTGTAGATCTCCAGGGTGACGCCGGTAGTGGCACGGTTGCGGTAGGCTTCGATTGCGTCGAACAGCAGGCTGGCCTTGGCCGACGCCTCGAACAATGGGCGCAACGGCCCGCCCGGCGCCATGGCGGTACGGGCTTTGTCGCGCAGTTGAGCGCCCAGGTCCAGCGTGCGGGCGGCTTCGATGAAGGCCAGTGCGCCCAGGCTTCTGTCGTTGTCCGGCCCCACGATATAGCTGGCTTCCACCAGGCTGAAACCCGAGTCCCCGTGAATGGAGTGGGTGAAACCGTAGTTGAGACAGGCCGCTTCCCACAGCGACATGTGCTTGAGATGCTCAATGTAATGGAAGTCGTAATGGGCCCGACGATAGCGCGCGGCGGGCAAGGGCACGGTATTGAGCGGAAGGAGCGGCTGCGGCGGGTCCCAGGGGAAGCCCTGCTCCCGTTTCTCCTTGTAGCGGGTGAACAGGGTGTATTGCTCGGGATCGCGCCCGCCGATTTTTTCCCGCAGTTGCGCAAGGCCTTGAGTCTTGAAGTCGCGGGTCAGCGCTTGCTGGGCGTGTTCCAGAGCGGTCAAGGCGCTCAATGCTTCGCGTTGCAACCTGACGTAGCGGGCTTTTTCCTGTGGGTTCAAGCTGCTCATGGCTTGAATCACGTTGTTCTGAATCTGCTCAAGGGCTTGTTGCCTTGACCAGGAACTGCTGGACTGCAAGTTGCCTGATAACCCGTTGAGTCGTTGATAAGTTGACATCAGCCATACCCTTTCACGATAAGTGGAAGGGCATGGAAGCACCGTCGCGAAAACGGCCGGGGCTATCTATTTAATGATGACGTGGGCAGTGAGCGACGTGCTTGCAACCTGCTGTCCAGGCGTTTGTTGAATTCCAGCCAGGTCGCCAGAGCGCCCATCAACACCACGCCTGCCAACGCGCTGAATAGCTGCATGGCCAACGCGTCGCCGGCCAGGGCGTTGAGCATGTCCGCCAGCGGTGCGAGCAGCACGCCGAGACAGAACACCTCCAGGGAATAGCGGCCCATGCGGCAAGTCTGTTGCGCCAGCCAATGGCGGGTCCAGCCGGCATGGGGCAAGAGCTTGGCGGTGACATAAGCCAGCGCCAGGAAATGCACCAGGCGCACCGGCGACAGGTCGGTCTTGCTGATGGGGTACAGCCGTTCGCTGAGCCACGCGGGCATCAGCGCGTCATGCACCTCGGGCCAGCGCCAGGCCAGCGTGATGATCGCGGCCAGCAGCGAGTAGCCCGCCGCTGCCACAAACAGCGGCTGACGCAGCAGCGCGCGGCGCTCTGCCGGGCGTGGCCGGCGGGCATGAATCGCCGCCGCGCCGCCGAGCACAAACAGCAACTGCCAGGTGACGGGGTTGAAGTACCACACGCCATCGGCAATCGCCCGCAGGTTCCAGCCCATCCACGGCGCCAGCAGGTACACGCTCAACGACACGCCCACCACCGCCCAGGTCTGGCGCAGCAGCAACGGCAGCACCAGCGGCAGCCCGCCGAGCAGCACGATGTACAGCGGCAGCGGGTCCATCAGGTTGGGCTTGAAGCGCAACAGCAATTCATCGGTGAGCGCCTGCTGCGGGTGGGTGACGAAGTGCGTCAGGCCCATCTCTTCGACCAGGTCGCGGGTTTCCACATGGCTGTTGGCGAAGAACACGATGCCCATCAGCATCGCCAGCAAAAAGATATGCACCACATACAGCACCCAGGCGCGCCGCAGGATTTTCAGCGAGGCGATCCAATAGCCGTCGCGTTGCAGGACTTTGCCGTAGGCCAATACGGCGGCGTAACCGGCGAGGAACACAAACACCTCCGCCGCATCGCTGAAACCGATGTTGCGCAGGGTGATCTGGCCGAGGGGGTTGTGGGGGACGTGATCCCAGAAAATGAAGATCAACGCCAGGCCCCGAAAAAAATCGATGCGCGGGTCGCGTCCGTTCAGCATGGCAGCGGGCTCTTGTACGAAAGGTTTAGTAATGACTGGCGCGCGCGGCTGTTGTCTTACGCCGCACGTCGAGGGGGCGCAGGTTGGCGGTATTTGTAAGCGATTGCAAAGGCTGGGTATTACTGAATGTCTCAATGGCGGCACGGGGGCAACATGGGCCATCGCCAGAAAAATCTGGCGATGGTCGCGAAGTCCCGCAACGGCATGTGAACCTGCTGGTTTCAATAGTGCCGTCGGTGGTCCGCTTCAGCGTGGTAAAGGCTGGGTCAGAATGCGTCCATCAGCAGCACCCTGCAGGGCTTGGCTTGGTGCTCGTTGATCTGTGGCACCAGCCGGGTGAAGTGTTCGGTCTGGCAATGGGTATCGAGTGCCGCCTGATCGGGCCATTGCTCGACAAAGATAAAGTGCCCCGGGTCTTTCTGATCGACAAACAGATCGTAGGCGATGCACAGCGGTTCCTGGCGGGTTTTTTCCACCAGTTCGGCGTACCACGGGCGCACCGTGTCCAGGTGTTCGGGCTTGATGAAATCTTCCGCGATGACTTTCAACATATCCTGGCTCCCCTACGCCGCAACGACTTCCTGCGGCTCAAAACTATCCGCCCGCGCCATCTGCCACATGCGCGAATAAAACTCGCCGTTCACTTCCCCGGTCAGCAATTCCCCTGGCTTGAGGAACACATGCAGCTGAGAGAACAGCTTGATTTCGGTCGCCGACATGCGTCGCACCAAATGCTTGGCCGACAGTTGCGACGGGTGTTCCAGGCCCGCTGCCGCGAGCATTTCGGCCAGGGCCTTGAGGGTGTTGCTGTGGAAGTTGAACACGCGCTGGGCCTTGTCCGGCACGACCAGGGCGCGTTGGCGCAGTGGGTCCTGGGTGGCGACGCCGGTCGGGCATTTGTTGGTGTGACAGCTTTGCGACTGGATGCAGCCGATGGCGAACATGAAGCCGCGCGCCGAGTTGGCCCAGTCGGCGCCGATGGCCAGCACGCTGGCGATGTCGAAGGCGCTGACGATCTTGCCGCTGGCGCCGAGTTTGATCTTGTCGCGCAGGTTCAAGCCCACCAGGGTGTTGTGGACGAACAGCAGGCCGTCGCGCAGCGGCACGCCGATGTGGTCGGTGAACTCCACGGGCGCGGCGCCAGTGCCGCCCTCCTTGCCGTCGACCACGATAAAGTCGGGGAGGATGCCGGTTTCGAGCATGGCCTTGGCGATGCCCATGAATTCCCACGGATGACCGAGGCAGAACTTGAAGCCCACCGGCTTGCCGCCAGACAACTCACGCAATTGGGCGATGAAATGCATCAACTCGATAGGCGTGGAAAACGCGCTGTGGCGCGACGGCGAGACGCAATCTTCGCCCATCAGGATGCCGCGTGTCTCGGCGATTTCCTGGGTGACTTTGTGCTTGGGCAGAATCCCGCCATGGCCAGGCTTGGCGCCCTGGCTCATCTTGATTTCAATCATGCGTACTTGCGGGTTCTGGGCCTGCACCGCGAAGCGTTCCGGGTCGAAATGGCCGTCGCGGGTGCGGCAGCCGAAGTAGCCGCTGCCCAGTTCCCAGGTCAGGTCGCCGCCGTTTTCGCGGTGATAGGGGCTGATGCTGCCTTCGCCGGTGTCGTGGGCGAAGTTACCCAGCTTGGCGCCCTGGTTGAGCGCGCGGATCGCGTTGGCGCTCAGAGAGCCGAAGCTCATGGCCGAGATATTGAATACCGAGGCCGAGTACGGCCGCTTGCATTGCGGGCCGCCGACCATCACGCGAAACGAGCTCGGGTCAGTCAACGGCGCGGGGCGCATGGAGTGGCTGATGAACTCGAAGCCCGACTGGTACACGTCGATCAGGGTGCCGAAGGGTTTGTCGGCGGTTTGGTTCTTGGCGCGCGAGTAGACCAATGAGCGTTGCGCCCGGGAAAAGGGCAGGGCGTCGCTGTCGGACTCCAGCAGGTACTGGCGGATCTCCGGGCGAATGCCCTCGACCAGGTAACGGATATTGCCCAGGATCGGGTAGTTGCGGCGTATCGCGTGGGGGCTTTGCAGCAGGTCGAAGAGGCCGAGCAGGCTGAGGGCGCCGGTGACCAGGGTAATGGGCCATAACCATTCATGTTCGACAAAGGGCAGGCTGGCGAGGGTGAACATCACGCATACGGCAAACACCGCGTAGCGGCTTAGCAAGGACAGGCTCATACGGTTACCTTGGGATCGGACTCTTCTGGTCGGTGCGGCATTCTGCGCCAGTAAGGAAACCCTGAACAACCTGTAGGTGCATTCGCTTGGGTCGCATAGACACGGCGGACTGGCCCGATATAGACAGTTGGCGTGAGGCGTTCCGGCCTTACCTCTAAGGCCGTTCCAGTGTCTGGAACGGCTTTTTTTGACGGCGGCACTGACCGCTCGTCGCCCTCCCTCAGCGCCTATTCAACTGTCGGTTGAATATATCGACAACCCATGTAGAACTGGTCATTAACGAATAACGTTAAGCATTAAGCGATGATCAGAAGCTTTAAATGCGCCGAAACCCCAAAACTGTTTGAAACCGGTCGAACCCGACGTTGCTCCGCTGTCGTTTCCGTGGTGGAACGACAGCTGAGCATGCTGGATGCGGCGGTTGAACTCGCTGATTTGCGCTCACCGCCCGGGAATAGGCTGGAACCGCTGGGCCTGACCGCAGCCGCTCTCGCAAGGGCGCTGCATGTTTCCGCCCCTACGGTGAATGACATTGTATTGCGTTGATCCAACCGTTGCGTGATGCTTTTTCGAACGGGCCTACACCGCTGTTTGGCGAATGGGCAGCACCACCCGGAACGTGGTGCCTTTGCCCAGTTCGCTGCTGACGGAGATTTCGCCATGGTGTTTCTTGACGATGCCGTAGGAGAGTGACAGCCCCAACCCCGTGCCTTCGCCCACCGGCTTGGTGGTGAAGAACGGATCGAAGATTTTCAGCTGGGCGTCCGGGGCAATCCCGCAGCCGTTGTCCGCGATTTCCAGCCAGATGTTCTCGCCGTCCACGCCGTCGCTGATGGTTATGGTGCCGCGCTCCGGCCCGATGGCTTGCGCTGCGTTGATCACCAGGTTCATCACCACTTGGTTGAGCTGCGAGGCCAGGCATTCGATTTCCGGCAAGGGCGCATAGTGCTTGATGACGTCGGCTTTGTACTTGAGCTCGCTGGCGACGATGTTCAGGGTCGAATCGATGCCTTGTTGCAGGTTGGCCCACTGCCAGGTCTGGTCGGTGTCCACTCGGGAAAAGTCTTTCAAGTCCTTGACGATCTGCGCCACACGGCCAATGCCCTCCTTGGATTCGTGAATCAGCGTCGGAATATCTTCCCTGAGAAAGTCCAGGTCCAGGCGTTGGCGCAGGGCTTGGAGCTGATCATCGCCGATCGCGGCTTCGGCCTGGCGGTAGGCATCGAGCATCTGCTGCAGCTGTTTGAAATAGCCTTCGAGGGTGCCGAGGTTGGAGGAAATGAACCCTACCGGGTTGTTGATCTCGTGCGCCACGCCCGCGGCGAGTTGCCCCAGGGACGCCAGTTTTTCCGATTGCACCAACTGGCTTTCGAGCTGTTTGCGCTCGTCGATCTCCAGTTGCAGGGCCTGGCTGGTCTGGGTCAGCGCTTGGGTACGCTGTTCCACCAACAGCTCCAGCTGGCTGGTTTGCAAGGATGCGCGGCGGGCCATGTCCCATTTGGCGGTCAGGGTGTTGGCCATTTGCTGGACTTCGATATTGTCGAACGGTTTTTTCAGGATCAGCAGCCGGTCATGGGCACGCAGGCGAAACAGCAGCTCTTCCCAGGAATAATCCGAGTACGCCGTACACACCACCACCTGCAGGTTCGGGTCGACCTTCCACAGTTCTTCGATGGTTTGCGCGCCGTCCCAGCCCTGGGGCATACGCATGTCGACGAAGGCCAGGGCGTAGGGCAGTTGCGCCGCCATGGCCGCCTCGAGCAGTTGTAAACCTTCCTGCCCACCGTAGGCGGAGTCCAGCTCGAACAGCGGGCTTTGCGGCTGTTTGTCGCTGGTGCCGAACAGCGCGGCTTCCATCGCGTCCAGGGCCTGGTTCTGTTCCAGGGGCGGCTTGAGGATCTTGCGGAAATCTTCGTGAATCGAGGGCGTGTCGTCGATCAGCAGAATGCGCCGGTTCGGTGGTTGGTTCATGCGGGGCCTGCAGCATCGTTGAGGGGGATTTGCAAGGTGAACAGCGCGCCTTTGCCCGGACCATCGCTATAGCCGGTAAGCCGGCCATTCATTTCAATCGCCGCCAAGGCGCAGCTGTGCAGACCGAAGCCATGGCCTTCCTTGCGAGTGGTGAAGCCGTGGGTGAAGATCCGCGTCATGTTTTCGGCGGGGATGCCTTCACCTTCGTCTTTGACGCTGATTTGCAGGATGTTGTCCTCTATCGTCTGGATCGACAACGTAATCTGCCGAGGCCGGTCGGTCAGGTTGGACATGGCGTACTTGGCGTTGCTGATCAGGTTGACCATGATCAGCAGCAGCCGGTGTTTGTCGGCCATGATCTGCGGTACGTCGGCGTATTCCTTGACCACCGTCACATGATGGCGATTCAGCGCGCCGGAATTCATGCGCAGCGCGTCGTCCATCAGGGCGCTGACCTGCAAGGGCTCCAGCACGCTGGAAACGCCGGCGTAGGATTGCTGGGTGGAGACGATGTCCTTGATGTGGTCGACGCTTTTGCTCAATTGCGCCAGCTCGTCGGTCAGGCCCTGTTGCTCGACGGCGATGGCCTCCACCAATTGGTTGAGATAGCCCGGCAGCAGTTTGCCTTTTTCGTCTTCGCGCAGGTAAGTGCCCAGGTCATCGGGGTGTTCGTTGATCAACTGCATGGCCTTGCCCAACCCCAGTGCTTTGCTGGTGCGCAGCTTACGGGCGACCAGGTCGGCGGAGATGTTCACGCTGTTGAGCACGTTGCCCACGTTGTGCAGCACATTGGTTGCGATTTCCGCCATGCCGGCCTGGCGGGCGCTGTCGAGCAGTTCGCTTTGCGCATCCCTGAGCTGGCGCGTGCGTTTTTCCACGCGCTGTTCCAGGCTGGCATTGGCGGTGTGCAGGGCGCGGTTGACGCGGTTGATCACGGTGAAACTGCGCAACAGCCTGATGGCCAGGTACAGCAGCAATGCCACCAGCAGGGTGGAGAACACCAGCAAGTAGTTGTGATACTTCTGGTCGATCAGGTCGGCGGCCTGCTGATCCTGGTTGAGGTGGGTGGTCAGCTCGTCCAGGCGTTCGGCCACGGGAACCGCGGCGATGCGTTCCAACAAGGTGTTGACCAGCGGCTGTTCGCGCAGGATCAGCGCGACGTGGTTGCTGAGAATCTCCACCGGCAGGTGGAAGTCGGCCGGCAAGCGTTCTTTGTTCACCGCCAGCAGGTTCAGGCCCAACAGAATCTCAGCCGCGCGGTCGGCACTGGCAACCTGGGCGAATTCCATGCTGCTGAGCAGCAGGTCATAGGTGTCGGTGGCCACGCTTTGCAGTGGCAGCCGCTGTTCGTCGTCGAGTCGTGTGAACGCGGCCTGGATATCGTTTTCAGCGGTCGGCAGGAACGCCAGGGAGTTGCGCAGTACGGCGTTATGGGACTTGAACTGGTCGACCAGCCGCGCTTTGTCCTGGATCGCCGCCTGACCGGCCTCCAGGCTGGCTTGCCAGCCGGGCAGGTCGTTGGGCGCGTGATACGACTCGTGCTGGCGCAGTTCCTCCCAGATTCTTGTGATCTGCGTCAGCGGCGTCACCAGGGGGTCGTAGTTGTGGCTCAGGGCGATTCTGGCCTTGAGCACCTCACTGTCCCACTGCGCGTTGAGCTGCTGCATCTGGCGGATCAGGTCGCGGGATTCGGTGTAACGGCTGGTCTGGTCAGTACTTGATTTGATGTACAGGAACACCAGTATCGATGCCAGCAGCAGGGTCGCGGTGCCCAGTAGTAGTTGGATGACGTAGTGGCGGGAGAGTCTCATGACCGTCTGCTCATAAAGGTTTGCCCGCCCATTGGCCGGTCAGGGTCTTGAGAAACTTGATGATCTGGTCCTTGTCTTCCGCCGAGGGCACGCGCCCCAGCTGGAATCTGAACATCACATCCACGGCTTCTTCCAGGGTCTTGGCCGAGGCGTTGTGAAAATACGGCGCGGTGACGGCGACATTGCGCAGGCTGGGCACCTTGAACACGTTACGGTCTTCTTCGTCGTGGGTCACCAGATAGCGGCCCAGGTCGGTCTCGGCGGGCGGGCGGCCCTTGAAATAATCATCCATCACGCCGAACTTCTGGAACATGTTGCCGCCGATATTCATGCCTTGATGGCAGGCGATGCAGCCATATTCCTTGAAGCGTTGGTAGCCGTATTTTTCTTCGATCGTGAGGATCTCGGTATTGCCCAGCAAGTACTGGTCGAAGCGGGAGTTGGGCGTGAGCAATGTGCGTTCATACGTCGCCAGGGCATTTTGCACGTTGGCCGCCGTCACGCCGTCGGGGTACACCTGACTGAAGGCGGCCTGGTACTGCGGCATGGCGGTGAGGTTGTCGACCACGGTTTTCCAGTCGCTGCCCATTTCCACCGGGCTGATGACCACTTGTTCGATCTGGGCCTCGAGGGTATCCACCCGACCGTCCCAGAACTGCTTGAAATTCAGGCTGGCGTTGAACACCGTGGGTGTGTTGAGTTTGACCGGCTTGCCATCAAAGCCCAAGGAAAACGGCTTATCGTCGCCCCCGCCCGTTGCCAGTTGGTGGCAACTGGCACAGGACAGGCTGTCATTGACCGACAGGCGTTTCTCGTTGAACAACTGGCGACCCAGCTCAACTGTTGCCACATCCAGCAGCGGCACCGGCGGCAGTGGTTTGAGCGGCTCATCCAGTGGTGCGGCCGCCGCGGGCAGGGCGGCGCCAACCCCGAGGGCGACGGCAAGGCCGAGTGCCCAGGGTGACGGGCGAGGAGAGCGGGTGAGGGGACGGATCAAGCGTTCGTTCCTTGGATAGACAGTCACTGGGGGGGCATCAGGCTGCGTTGCCCGGCTTGCATCAATTGGGCGAATTCAGCGGCCGCCACGGCTTTGCTGAACAGGAAACCCTGGCCCTCCTCACAACGGTGGGCTCTGAGGAACTCCAATTGCTCAAGGGTTTCGACGCCTTCGGCAATGATGTTCAAGTCCAGGCTCTTGCCCAGGCTGATGATGGCACTGATCAGTTGTGCATCCTGGCTGTTTTCGCCCAGGCCGCGCACGAAGGATTGATCGATCTTCAACACATCGATGGGAAACCGGCGCAAGTAACTGAGGCTGGAATAGCCGGTGCCGAAATCGTCGATCGACAGCCGCACGCCCAAGGCTTTGATGTCTTGCAGGGTGACGAGCGTGTCCTCGACGTTTTGCATCAGTACGCTCTCGGTGATCTCCAGTTCAAGCAAACTGGGCGTCAGGCCGGTGCGTTGCAGAATGGCCGCCAGGTTGGCGACAAAATTGCGCTGGCGAAAATCAATCGCCGAAATATTCACCGAGATACACAGTGCAGGCAGGCCGGCGGCGCGCCAGGCTTGTGCTTGCTCGCAGGCTTGGCGCAACACCCATTGGCTCAAGGGCACGATCAGGCCGCTGTCTTCGGCCACGGGAATGAAGGCTGACGGGTAGATCCAGCCGTGATCGGGCTGGTGCCAGCGAATCAGGGCTTCGGCGCCGACGATCCGCCCGCTGCTCAAATCCAGTTTCGGTTGGTAGTGCAAAATGAACTCATCGCGCTGCAAGCCCTGCCGGATCGCGCTTTCCAGGCTCTGCTGGGCCTGGGCGCGCAGGTTCATCTCGTTGACGAAGAAACTGAAGTCGTTGGGGCCATGGGCTTTGCTGGTGTGCATGGCGGTTTCGGCGTTCTTGATCAGCTCCACCGCGCTGAAACTGTCGTTGGGGTAAATGCTGATGCCCAGGCTTGCGGTGACACTCAAGTCATGCCCGGCCACATAGTGTGTCGTGCTGATGGCGCCGAGCAGTTTTTCGGCAATGTACTGGGTTTGCTGGGGATGCTTGATGTCGTTGAGGATCAGCACAAACTGGTCGGAGCCGTAGCGAAACACCGAATCCGACGCGCGCACCGTGACCACCAGGCTTTGGCTGACCTGCTTGAGCATTTCATCGCCGACCGGATAGCCCAGGGCATTGTTGATGCGCTTGAAGCGGTCCAGGCCGATAAACATCACGGCCAACTGGGTGTCATGGCGCCTGCAGACGGCAATGGCCTGCGTCAGCCGGTCGCCCAGCAGGGTGCTGTTGGGCAGTTCGGTCAGGGCGTCGTATTGCAGCAGGTGTGAGACCTTCAGCAGTTCCTGCACGCGTTCTTCGACCGTGCGCTCCAACCCCATCAGTTTGAGCGCGGCATCCTGGGCCAGCTGCCATTTCCAGGTCAGCGCGCTGGCCATCTGGCGGATTTCCAGGTTGTCGAACGGCTTTTTCAGGATCAGCAACTGGTCGCTGTATTGGATGCGCGCTTCGATGGCTTCGAAGGAATAGTCCGAGTAGGCCGTACACAGGGCGATCTGCAGGTTCGGGTCGACGTTCCACAGTTGTTCGATGGTTTCCAGGCCGTCCCAGCCCGGCGGCATACGCATATCGATGAACACCAGGGCGTAGGGCGCGTTGTCGGCCAGGGCCTGGTTGACCAGGGCGAGGGCTTCCTGGCCCTGATAGGCGGAGTCCAGCACAAAAGTCTGGCGCACGGTGGGGGCGGTGCCGAACAGGGTTTCTTCGATGCTGTCCAGAGACTGGCCGCCTGTGGTATCGGCGCACAGGATCTTGCGGAAATCCTCGTGGATGGAGGCCGCGTCATCGACGATCAGCACCCGTCGATTGGCCCTTCCTGAGCACGGATTCATGGCTGACACCGGGACGCAGGCAACTGAAGATTCTTACGCATCGGGCTTCCTTACCTTGAATGCTTCAATAAACGGGGAACAGTCATGGCTTCATGCTACTAGCATAGTCGGGTCCCTTGAATAAGTACGCCAGTTGGCGTCAAATCACCCTCAGTTACCCCAGCCTGCATCTAGCGCTCATTGCTTATGCAAGTACAGTGATCGATCACGCCGGGGCGCAATGAAGCAACCGAGTGCCATCGCCAGGAGGTGTCGCCATGGATGAACAAACTGCTACGACGTCCCCTTACAGACCTACTATTTTGCTGGTCGACGATGAAGAATCGATCCTCAACAGCCTGCGCCGTCTGCTGCGGGGCCAGCCTTATGATGTGCTGCTGGCCAGCAGTGGTGCCCAGGCCCTGGAAATCATGGCTGCCGAGCCCGTCGACCTGCTCATGACCGACGCGCGCATGCCCGCGATGGACGGGGCGATGCTGCTGGCCGAGACCCACCGCCTGTACCCGGCCACCACGCGCATCCTGCTGACTGGCTATGCCGACATGACCATGATGATCAAGGCGATCAACGAAGGTCAGATCCACCGCTATATCAGCAAACCCTGGAACGACGAGGAAATGCTCCTGACGTTGCGCCAGTCCCTCGAACACCAGCATTCCGAACGCGAGCGCGTGCGTCTTGAGCAGTTGACCCGCGATCAGAACGAGCAGTTGAAGGCCCTCAACGCCACCCTGGAAAAGCGCGTCGAAGCGCGCACCAGCGAGCTGCAGCAAACCGCCGACATGCTCGACCTGGCCTACGACGAGCTCAAGCGCAGCTATGTGACCGGCACCGAAGTGTTTTCGCTGCTGGCCAACCTGCGCCTGCCCAAGCAGAAGCAGACCAACCGCCAGTTGATCGAGCTGATCCGCGTGTACTGCAAAGCCCAGGCGCTGGACGAAGCCAGCGCCCGTGACCTGACCATGGCCGCCGCGCTCTACAACATCGGCAAATTGAGCTGGAGCGACGGCATGATGGCCGTCCCGTCGGAACTGCTGCACAGCAACGACCGCGAACGCTATCGCGCATACCCGGCGCAGAGCGAGTCGTTGCTGATGACGCTCGAGCCGATGAAGGACGCCGCACGGCTGATCCGCCATCACCAGGAGCGGTGGGACGGCACCGGGTTTCCCGATCACCTCAAGGGTGAAACGATTCCCGTAGGCGCGCGCTTGCTCAAACTGGCGGTGGACTTCATCGAACTGCAGAAGGGCCTGATCCTGGAACGGCAGATGAACAGCGATGAAGCACTGCTGTACATCCGCAAGTACGCGGGGCGGCTCTATGATCCGGACATGGTCGAAGACTTCGTCCTGGCCTGCGCCGCGTTCCTCAACGACGTGACCCTGGGCGACCCGAGTGTCAAAGTGCTGAGCACCCGCGAACTGGCCGACGGCATGATCCTGGCGCGCAACCTCAACGCCGATAACGGCATGTTGCTGCTCAATGCCGGCAAAGTGCTCAACTTGCCGCTGGTGGACAAGCTGATCGCGTTTGAAGCCATGGAGGGCGCCAAGTACAGCGTGTTTATCCGCGAACCGGAAGAGCCCCATCTTTTGAGCTGAGGCGATTCATGGGATCATTGTGTCTTTGCATTCAAGGTGATTTTGTCCATGCCAACCACTATCCGTATCGCCGCCGCGCTCCTGATCGGCGGCGACGGCCAGACGTTGCTGGTGCGCAAGCGCGGCACCCAGGCATTCATGCAACCGGGCGGCAAGATCGATGCCGGCGAACAACCGGTCGAAGCGCTGGCCCGTGAGCTGCACGAAGAGCTGAACTTGCGCATCGAGCCGAGCCAGGCGGTCTACCTCGGCCGTTTCTCGGCCCCGGCCGCCAACGAGCCAGGTTTTACGGTGCAAGCCGAACTGTTCCAGGTACGGATCGACGTGCCGGTGACCCCGGCCGCCGAAATCGAAGAAGTGCGCTGGATCGACCCGGCCGGAGACGGCGGCCTGCACCTGGCGCCCTTGACGCGTGAGCTGATCCTGCCGTTTTATCGCAAATCGCTGACCACCACCGCCTGATTGGCGGGTTCCAAGGACTGAGCCGTGCCCCTCAACGCACGGCGCTGACCCCATCCAGTGTGGAAAACGACGTGTCCTTGGCCGTCAGCAGGAAGTCGCGCATGTACGGCGCGTCCAGCATGTCTGCACGAATCCCCGCATACAGCGTCGCAAACAGGCCTTTCTCACCCAGGCGCTTGGCCTTGACGTAACCGCGCGAGCTGTATTCATGCAGCGCCCAATGCGGCATGCCGCAAACGCCACGACCGCTGGCGACCAGTTGCATCATCATCACCGTCAGCTCCGAGGTGCGTACCTGGGCCGGTTCGACATCGGCGGGTTCGAGGAAGCGGGTGAAAATATCCAGGCGGTCGCGTTCCACCGGGTAGGTGATCAGGGTTTCGCTGAGCAGGTCTTGCGGCACGATGTACGACTTGTTCGCCAGGGGGTGCTGGTTGGCCACGGCCAGCATGGCTTCGTAGGTGAACAGCGGCACATACGTGATGCCCGGCAGCTCCAGCGGGTCGGAAGTGACCACCAGATCCAGGTCGCCACGGGCCAGGGCCGGCAGCGGGGCGAAGGCGAAACCGGACGCCAGGTCCAGCTCGACCTCGGGCCAGGCATCGCGGAACTGGTCGATGGTCGGCATCAGCCACTGGAAGCAGCTGTGGCATTCGATAGCCATGTGCAGGCGCCCGGCGGTGCCACCGGCCAGGCGCGCAATGTCGCGCTCGGCGCCGCGCAGCAGGGGCAGGGTGGCGTCCGCCAGTTGCAGCAGGCGCAGGCCGGCGCTGGTGAAACGCACCGGTTTGGTCTTGCGCACGAACAACGGCATGCCCAACCGCTCTTCCAGTTCTTTGAACTGGTGGGACAGGGCGGATTGGGTCAAGTGCAGGCGTTCGGCGGCTTCGACCAGGCTGTCGGCCTCGCGCAAGGCGTGCAGGGTTTTCAGGTGGCGGATTTCCAGCACCGTGGCCTCCATGAGCAATATTGATGAGCAATTCGAATAGGGTGAGTTTGTCTCATGTTGCGCGGGCTGTCGACCTGCCGGCCGGCGCACGAGGTTCATATCCCGCCATACATTGCGAAACGGCGCTGGCCCGGAGCCCCGGCGGGTCCCGCGTGTGTCGACATAGTCAATTACGCATTTCTTGTTTCACCGTAGGGATGAGTGGGTATTTTTGCCGCGACATTCGTCCCGAAGAGCGCTCCATGCGTCGTTGGGACGACACCGTATTGCCCCGCCAAGGATGTGCCCCATGACCGCTAGCGCCGCTGCAATGCCCTTCATCTCTCGTCTGTACCCCGCTGTACCACCGGCCAATCCAACCCCTTCGCCCCCTGCACCCGCGCCCACCTCCCTGAGCCGTGCCGGCGCCATCGCCGAGGTGCAACCCCGGCCCCGCGCCAGCCACCTCGCCGCCCACGCCGTCAGCAGCCAGTTCGCGACGCGGCCCGACGTGCGCTCGGTTGTCAGGGACATGCTCGGCGAGGCGATCAACAGCCTGTATCCAGCGCTGGAATTCGACGTGGCGCGGACCTCGGTGGCAGAACCGATCGCGGAAAACCCGGTTCAATACCGCTTGACCCCGCTGCTGGATGTCGCGCTCAACCACCTGGCCGCCGGGGCCGATATCGATTTCACCGACAAGTATTCATGGCCGCAGAAACTGGTCAAACAGGGAACCGGCACCACCCTCAGAGTCCCCGACGCTTCAGGCAACCGGCGCGAAGACATCGACATGTCGGCCATTGAGCTGGCGATCCGCAGCCTTCGGCCCAGCCTCAAAGACGCGTTTGCGCGAGCCTTGACCCGTTACTGGGGACAAAATGCTGGCGGGGCGGACAACCGCTGGTTGTGGCTCAGCGGCATGCTCAGCGACAACCTGCGCAGTGCGGCGCTGAAACAGCCCGGCCTTACCGATGCGCAACGCGCCACCCTTGACCAGGTGGTCACCTGGCCCGAGCGTGCGCAACGCGTGAGTGCCAACGGCGACGACGCCGCCCGGGTCTTCGTGCTCGACACCAGCGTCCGCTACGGTGGCGGTGCCTCCACCCAGCTCAGCCCGGATCTTTTGCTCACCCGTCAGATCGGCGCCAGCACCCAGGTTCTGCATGCCGCGGCCAACGGCCAGATCACCCCTTACGACTCGCTGGAAGCCTTCGGCAAGGCCTGGGGCGAGACGCTGGAAAACGACTTCGTCTTCGACCACTTGACCTGGAAACGCCAGGAGCCGGACGCGAATATCTTCGATGCGCAAGCGGGCATCATTCTGAATAACCAGTTGCAGGCGATAGACAGCATCGAACTCCCGCCAGCCGGCAGCCTCCAGGTTCTGGAGCAGCGCTTCAGCGTGCTCAGCGATCCGAGCCCGTGGTTTGTCGGCGCCTATGCCGCAGATTCCGCGGAACTGGCACGGCTGCAGGAAAAACTGCCGCAGTGGATGCGCAACGCCGACCCGGCCGATCGCCTTGCCTACCATCGCTACGCCCTCGAACTGGCCAGCGATGTCCAACGCAACCAGGGGCGTAACTTTTTTTCGGACATCCCCGATATTCGCACCTATACCCAGCAACAGCTGCAAGCGCAGTTGCAGAACACCGGGCTGCTCGCGGACCACCTCGACGTTACCTTCAAAGTACCGGTCGGCACGTTGGGCAGCGGCTACATCGAGCGCGTCACGATGAGCCTGACCGACATGGCCTTGCGCAATCTGGCCGGGCTGCCCAAGGGCGAAATCGAAGTGCGCCACTTCGGTCAACCGATCAGCGACCCGGCAATGCCGCAGCGCTTGAAAGACATCGTCAGCCAGGTGGACATCGGCAAACACTATCCTGCGTTGCTACAAACCCACCTGCTGGGTGACAGCGATGAGTCACGTCGGCGCAGCGCCTTGTTCGCCCAACAAGTCCCGCGCCAACTGGCGATGCAGGCGCTGGAACTCAAGCTCAAGGGCGAAGCGGGCATCACCGCGCACGGTTACCGGTATGTGGAGGCGCTGCTGACGCCCGGCGCTGGAGCGAAACAGGTCGACGGGCAAGACATCGTCGTGCGGCCCCTGGCGTTTATCCGCAAGCCCGGCGCGACACCCGATGTAGTCCAGAACATGTTCGTCATCGAGCCAGCGAATGCGGCTGTCGGCCCGCACCTTCTCTACCGGCCGATGTTGTCCCCGGTATTGCAGGAATTTGCCACGCGCCAAGCGCTGCTGGAGGCGGTGCAACAGCCCGGCCCCTTGCAGCAAAGCGTGCTGGCCTGGTTGCCCGACGACAGGACGCGCGCGGTGTACGGCAACGGCGGCTTCAAGATTCCCAACATTGCCCGCTACAGCGTCTTCAACGAGTTCGACGCGCCCGCCCAACCGGCACCGACGACACTCGCCGTGGACGGCTATGACGCCGCCAGCACATTACGCCAGGACCTGGAGCAAGGGCGCCTGATGCAGCACCTGTACCAGAGCAACACCCACAGCCTGGTGAACCTGGCCCAGGGGCAATCGGTATCGGACGCGCAGAGCCGCTGGGCTTCCTTCAAGGAACTGGGCGGGTTGTTGTTCAACACCCTGTTACCCGTGTTGCGTGGGCCTGGGGCGATGGCGGGGTGGTTGTTGCAGTTGGCCGGCAGCGAGGACGATATCCGCAGACTGTCCAACCCCGCCGCCCAGGGCGACAGCACGGCCAGCGTGGTGGACCTGTTGCTCAATATGGGCATGGTCTTGACCCATTCCGCGCCCGCCGACACTGCGCAGCCGCCGCTGACGCTCGACGCTCTCAAAGCCATCGCGCCCAACGATGGCCCGCTGCGCCGCGCCCCGGGCCAGGCGCCGGGCGCCCATCGCGCGAGCATCCGCCAAGGCAGTGTGGAGCCTTCTGCCGGCGTCATCGGCGGTCATGCGAGCATGCTGGATTTTGCGTTCTCCAGCCCGCGCCGCCTGAGCCCCGGCCAGCTCGCGCAGATCGAGTCATTCCGGGTAGCCGCGCCGGGCGATGTCGGTGCGGCGATTGCCGAGGGGCCAAAACAGGGCTTGTACCTGAGCCAGGGCGGGCTGTACGCCAACATCGACAAGCAGTGGTTCCGGGTGGCCAACGACCTCGACGGCGTGTTCATCATCGACGCGAACAACCGCGCGCGTACCGGCCCGCCGATCAGGCGTGACGCACAGGGGCGCTGGAGTTTCGACAGTCGCCCCCGGCTGCGCGGTGGCATGCCGCGCAAGAACGGCGTCGCCGAGCGGGTCAAACAAAACAGGCAGGCACAACAGGCGCGAGGGGAAGCGTTCAGTCAGGCCGTCGAGGCCGCACTTGTATTGGATGGACCGAGGGCAGACTCGCGTAATCAAGTGATTGCGAGCATTACCGACTACTACAACGGCCGTAAAAAACTGCGCACGCTGTGGGGGCTGTCTACCACCGGGGAGCATCAACAGCGCTTTATCGCGCCTTACCTGGCGCAGTTGGAACTCACGAAGCACCTCAGGCAGACCATCGACCAGCAACTCGTGCAACTCAAGCAACGCACTGAGGTACACAGTGCGGCGGCTCAGACCGCCATTGACCATCTGGTGCCGAAAAAACTCGGCGCAGTGGATGATCTTTCCGAAGAAAAACAGGCGCGCTCCAATCTCTATGAGACGGTGCTCGACAACTACCGTGAAATCGAACAGTTCTACACCACGCTGGCCGAAGACAGCAATCAACACGTCCCCAGCGGACGCTCGATGGCGGAGGTGGTGAGCGAGGCAAGGACCGGCTCCAAAAGCACGTATATCGAGCTGATGGACAACTTCGCCAGGGTTTACCGCGACTTGGAAAGCGTGCGGGAAGCCGCCCTGGCCTCCGCCGCCGTGCTGGAGAAATGGACGGACGATTCGTCGTTCGGCAAAACCAAGGCCGCGCACTTCCTCAAGCAGCAAGAGCGACAGCCACCTGCGATTACGGCCCTGCGCATGAAGCTGACCAGCCTGACCAACCTCAAAGAACTGAGCCTCGATCGCTATGCGCGAACGACCGACCCAGTGGAGTCGTTTTACCTGCAGCGCTTGAGTTCAACCAACCTGATCCCCGTCTACAACGCTCACCTGGACCTGCGGCAGTACACCGGTTACAGCTTGAGCGAACGCAAGGCGACGCTGGAAACCGTCATCGGCACCTACCAGCGCGTGCTCAGCGATAGCCTGGCGATACAGGACACGAATCCCGGCCTTCAGCGAGCCGAGTATCAGCAGCTGTTTGCCGAACGCCTGCGCGATGTGATCAACGATGCCCAAACCGACCTGGCCGAAGTGATGCGCGAGGAACAAGCGCTGGTGCCTGCCGCTGTCGTGCGTATCGATCAACGGCAAAAACCGGCGGGCCAGCGCACGTTCAAGACCCGCGACAAGGAAACCCTGATCGGCACCGCGCGCCCCCAGGCGGCAGGCTCCGGCGCGATCATCGATGTGCTGGACCCGCAATCCGGCCGGTCGGTCGCCAGTTACAGCGAACACGCGAGCGAGGGCGAGTGGGTAAAGATCGTTCCCGCGCAACCCGCACGGCCCGCGTCATCGCCCAAGTCGCTGTCAACGCTCAAGTCCGACGCCAGGAAACTGCTCGAAGAAAGCGCCGGCATTGAACGCACGATCGCGTTCCAGAAACGCAAACTCAACGACCCGCAACGCCGGGAGGGCATCAACCCGCTGGACTGGAATGACATGCTGCAAGCCCAGGCCGAGCGGCTTCAGGCGACCGCCTTGCTGGCCGAAACCCGTCACGGCAGCAATCCCGAAACCGAACAATGGGTCAAACAGTGGCGCACGGCGGCGGACGAACTGCTTGCCAAGGCCCGCCAACATTGCGCCGATGGCTACAAGGTCCTACCCCCCAAACCGGAAAACATCGACTACCTGTGGAAGCACGGGTTCGTCGACATCAACCTGGTCCAGCGAGACATCGCGACCAAAAGCGGCGATGTCTTCACCGAGTACGCCGTGCGTGAAAAAGGCAAGGTCGACGTCTTGTGGTATGCCCATTTCCACTACCCGGCCAAAGGTTCGCCGCGCAATCTCTACACGGCGGCGCACCTGAAGATCCCGTCGCAGCGCACCAAGACCCAGAAAGACCTGGTGGCCGAGGCGGGCAATAACCGCGTGGTGGAACAGATCGTCAGGGCGCGGATCGGCCCGCCGCTGGATGAAAAACTGTTTCTGACGCTGTGACCGAAGCGCTCCGCTGACAGCCGCAGGCCGGCGCGGTTATTGGGCAACCCACAGCGGCCGGATATGCGGCAATGCAGCGGACTGCCTGCCGATGTCCGAGAACGGCAGCGACGGGTCGTCGGCATGGGTCAAGTAACGATGCTCCGGCAGTTTCAGGTGGGCCTTTTCGAACTCGTCGAAGATCGCGGTGCGGCGGTTGTAATGAAAGTGCGCGTACCACAACGGGCGCGGCGGGGTGGCGGTCAGGTCCCAGACTTCATATTCCTGCATGAAGTCGCGATGCCCGTTGGCACGCCTCGCCAGTTCGCTCATCGACGCGGTTCGACGCACCTCGACCACGTGATGCCTGACCAGGTCATCGAGCATGCCGTCGGTGGGTTTGCGGCTGGCCAACGATTGTCGGGTGCGCAAGGCGCGGCCGGCGGCGGTCAGTTCGCTGGCGGTCGTGCGCAATGGCTGGAGGCTCGGCTCCTCGGGGTCAAGGCGCGCGATGCGGTTTGCGCGCAAGGTGAGTTCGGCGGCTTCGCTGACCAGCATGTGTTCAAGGTCCACCGGCAACATGCCCTGGCGAGCATAGGCGTCGACTTTGGCCTGGTACGCCGGCACGGCGCGCAGGCGGTTCTGGGCTTCGCTCACCATCACCGACTTCACGTTCGCCTCCGCCGGGAACTCCACGGGCGGCGCCGGTTGGCGCTGGGCCCGACCGTCCGGGCGTTGCTCCCAGGTCTCGGTGTGGCCGCTGAGGTTGTCGATGGTGTAGCGCGTGGTGTTGGTGCGAGGGTCGGTGCTTTTTATGCCAATCAGCAGCCGGTTGTCTTCGCTTTCAAACACCGTCCCTTGGGGGGCATCGGGCTGCGGGCGCCGCAGGCGAGGTGTTGTGCCGATACGGTGGCGGGCCAGCTGAATCATGCGCTCGAGGTTGTTCAGCAAGGCGTCCAGGTTATCCAGGTCAAAATGTTGCGGGTAGCCTGCGCTCAAGGTTTTAACGCTGAGGCTGAACCGCGCGTAGGCATCGATACATTCGTTGAGGATCCGCGTGCGCTGGCTGACGGTGGTGGGCGTCTTGGTCAGTGCGAAATGCGTGTTCAGGGCCAGGTGAGCGTCGAGATAGACGCGATTGACCTCACTTTGCAAATACAACCAGGAAGGATCGCTGACGTGATCGTAGCGGTTGAACGTATCGATGCTGTGGACGGTGCGCAGGTGCGTGCGAAACCCTTCATCGTAGAGCTCGTTCCAGCGCGCCGCGTCATCGCGAGCCTCGCCCACCAGCGTGCGCGTATTTTGCAGGTCCGCGTCGATCTGTTGCGCGGTCCTGCGCGTGCTTCTGCCTTGGAGGCGCAGATCGGCCTCCAGCGCTGCCAGGTTGATCTGGCTGCTCCATTCGTTCATGACCAGGAAGATGCGGTCGATCCGGTCGAGTTCCTGCACGATTTTCTGGCTGAGACCTTTGCGGGTTTGCAGAAACTGCAGAATGGCGGCGGGGCGTGCGGGCGGCACCTGGATATCAGCGAATTGCCCGGTCAATTCCTGCAGCGCGGCCGCGGCGACTTTCAGGCGCTCCACGGCTCTGCTGGTGACAATCAAGGCAGCGCGGCTTTGCAAGCCTTGGAGGGCCAGGTGCTCTCTGTTGGGGGGGAAGGCGATCACGTCCTGAATGGCGTTGGCCTGCTGAATCGCCAGCTCGATGTCCTGGGTGTAGGCCTGATCAAGGGTTGGCTGCAATGTCTTGCGGGTGACGAAGTCGCTTTGGTTGGACAGGTGTTGCAGGTTGCTGGTCGCGGCCAGTTGAGCGTCGAGCCGGCTGCTCAGCGTATTGAGCGCATTGCTGAGCGCCAGTTGGCGGCGCAGGACATGATCGGTCCACCAGATCGGCAGCCGTTGTCGAATCGCCATCGGCCAGAGCGGCTCGAGGGTGTCGGCCAGGTGCCCGAGCACGCCGCCGCCGCCCGCCAGGCCCGCCGGTTGCGCGGTGCCGTAGACGCCGAAGTGGGTGTCCCATCGGCCGGCGTCATCCAGGGCAATCGGTTGTTTGTAGGTTTTCAGCGCGTTGCCGCTCAAGCGCCAATGGCCGTTCTGCAGTTCGACCTGATAGACGTTGCCCTGCCGCACGATGAAGTGGCCGTCGGCATGGCGGTAGATGTTGCGGTAAATACCGTGGCTCGCCGGGGTCAGATGGGCCAGGGCGATCTCCTTGTCGTACTCATACCCGCTGAAGCGCTCGGCGATGCGGCGCGCCTTGCGGCTCATGGGCGGTTGCAGGTAGCGGCCGCCCTTGAAGGCATTGCGCAACTGGCGCCCAAGCGTGCGCGTGCGCGCTGCATTGGGCGTAATCAGCACCCCACCGGCCACATCCACGCCGGCGTCGATCATTGATTGCAGGACCTGGGTGATGTCGTGCATGCCTTGGGCATGATCGCCGCGTCGAAATGCATCTACCGCGTCATTGGCGCTGACCCAGCCGTCGTAAAGGCCGATCACCGTACCCACCACGGGGACCACGCCGAGCGCCATCTTGATATAGCTGAAGGCCTGCACGCCTTTGATGGCATAGCGTTCTAGGTACAGGTCGCTGTTGGAACGGGAACTGGCGCGGTGAGCCTCCTTGACGCGGCCCATTTGCGCGTTGAGCAAATGGCCGGCCAGCGACGTGGTGACGGGCCAGGGGCGGCCGACGCCGATCAGCGCGTCGAAATGCCGGAGCACCGCTTGATTGATCCGGCTGACGTGGTTGGCCACGTTGCCCAGCAAGGCGCGGCCGGCCAGGTAATTGACCATCGTGCTGCTCAGGCACAGGCGGTACAGCGCCAGCCGCGCGGCTTCAAGGTTGGCGTAGCTGCGCAGGTAGTGGCCGTCCGGGCTCTCGGGCAGATAGAGCAGGGTGAGCCCGGAGTTTTTCTGACGGATGAAGGTGACGCCGGACAACGTGCTTGAACCGTCCTGGGTGTCTGGCCCGCCGACACTGAGGTGGGCGGGGAGCAACTCAATGTCATTGCCATCGGCGCGCCAGGCTTCGGCCGTGCTGGCATTCACGGCGATGTTGAAGGTGTTCAGTTCGGTGGCCGTGATGTGCTTTTGCAGGAACGCCAGGCGCCCCTGGAGCGTAAGCATCAGGCGCTGAGGTTCGAGCAGGCATTCGAGGCGATAGTCACGGCTGAAGTCCGTTTCGCGATCCGAGCCTTGGTAAGCCTCGACGATCAGGTCTTCATACGCTTGGGCCAGGTCCAGTTCCGGCACCAGCTTGCGCAGGTAGTTGGCGCTGAGCCCGGCGGTGAGTGCCTGGCCTTCCGTGGCGTCCTGGCTGCTGACCTCGACCTTCATGAACGTCAAGCGCTCGGCGATCGGCGTATCGATGTTGCTCAGCGCCAGCTCATCCAGGCTCATTTTGACCCGGGTGGCGCTGGGGACCTGCACCGTCTTGGTCGGAGTGCCGGGCGCGCCGGGGGCTCCGACGAAATGCTGTTGATGCGTGACCGATTCGGGAACGTCGAGCTGAACGCTGAACGGTTGTTTGAGCGAGAAGTCCCGGGACAGCCTTGCGTGCAGGCGTTTTGTGCAAAAACTGCTGATCAGCGGCAGCTTCAGGTTCAATACCTCATCGGCGCGTTGCAACGCCACGATGTAGCGCTCCAGCAGGGCCTTGAGTTCGGCCCTGTCGGCCGCTGAAACCTGGCCGAGCCAGACCGGCAGTTGCGCCGCCAGTGCGCCGCTCTGCTGCTGCTCCAGAAGCTGCGCATAGGCCAGTTCGCGCGCGGTGTTGGTCGATACGCCCAGTTCCTGGATCGCTTGCACGCGCATGGGTTGCAGCTCCCGGGCTTGGCGCTCGGTGTCGTCCGGGGCGCGGCGAAGCATCGCTTCGATCTGGGCGACCCAGTCGTCGAGTTGCACGGTGAGGCTGTACTCGAACGGGGTCTGATTGAGCAGGGCCAGTTCCAGCGACGACGCGTCCGAGGGCGTTACGCCGAGCCACTGTTCAAGCGCCTGGCGCGAAGCGAAGTGCTGCAGGCCGCCCTGGCTGCCCGGCCAGTACAACAACAGGTCCTGAGGCGTTGACGCATCGAGCAGCGCCGCTTCCAGGGTGATCAGCAGCACGCCGTCCAGTTCTTTGCGCTGGGTGTTGATTGCGTCGTTGCTGCGCTCGCGGATCGACAGCGTCAAGGTCGCCACCGACACTTTGAGTTCGGGGTCTGGCGCGTTGAGCGGGTCAAGCGCGGCCAGGAGCATGGCGTACCCGGCCGGGCTGATCTGGTTGAGTTGGCGCTGCAGGCTGGCTTCGGCAAGCAGCCCGTTCAGCCGTGCCTGGAGCAAGCGGTGATAGTCGGGGTTGGCCTGTTGGGACAGCTCCAATAGCTGGTTCTGGGGTTGATTCCACAGCGCGCTGGCCGCTTCGTGGGCTTGCTGTTGCGCCTCGTGCAAGCGGTTGAGTTGGCTGCGCAACGTGGCCTGTTGCTCATCGCTCGGCGGCGGCAATATGGCAGGCGCCTGCACCGTACCGAAGAGCGGCTGTTGTTGCCGCGACAGCGCGTGACGGCGCTGGGCCAGGGGCAGGTCGGCGGTCAGTCCGGCGAAGACTATGGGCGCGCTGTCGAGGGGCGCGTCGTCCTCAGCGGGAGCGAGCGCGGATGCCGGCGGCAAGGCGAAAACCCCCTGGCTGCGCTGTTGCCGGTCAACCTGATCGGCTGCTTCCAGCGCTCTGTGTCCATGTTCGGCGAGGTCCCGGCCGTGGGGGTATTTCAAGCTGGCCTGCTTTTCTTTGAGGCGATGTTCCAACAGGTGCGTTACGCCGGCCTGCAAGGGCTCGTCGACCTCGCGGTAGTCGATCAGGTTGTCTCGCGTGATGGCCGTCACGCCGGGGAACAGCGTGGGGTGATCGAGCAACCACTGCTCCATGCCGACGCGGCTGTTGAACAGGTTCAGCGCCGGTTCTTCAGAGGGCAGGTACAACAGCTGGAGGACGACCTCGGCATCCAGGGTAATGACCAGCGCACCGGGTATCTCGGCATCGGCCAACCCGGTGCGTTTGAGCAGCAGTTGCTCGGCGTAGATCTTCTGACCGTCGAGCTGCAACGCGCCGCTTGGCGGGTCGAGGACCGTGAGCAACGGTTTCAATTGATCGGCCGTGATCGCCCCCGAGGCGCAGGCCAACTGCGCGGCGGCTTGGAGATGGTTGCTGTACTGCGCAACCGCGTGATCGCGACGCGAGACCGCAGTGCCAGGCGCGCGCGTGAACCACCAGTAGCGGACCCACGCGGTTCGCAGGGCCTGTTCCACGTTGAGCTGGGTAAAGGGTTTAACCAGCTCGAACGGCTGCGCTGCGTACTGGGTTTTGCCTTCCGGCAGGCCGACCACCCGGCAATGCTGGTAAAGCGCGGCGTAGGCGGGAAATTGATGAACGAAGGCACTGGCCTGGGTCAGTGTGATGGAGCGCGCCGGTCTTTCATCGGAGGCGGCAAAGTGCAACTGCACGCTGTCGCCGTCCAGGTCCAGTTGCTCGTTGATGAACGCGTTGAGCGAGGCGTGGACACTGGGCGCATCGGTGCTGAGCCGGAGCATCTGTTCGCGGCTGGCGTGCCAGCGGGCCGTGGCTTCCAGCAGCAGGCTTTCGTTCACGGGGCGAACCTGCGCGTGGGAAAACGGCGGAAAATCGCGCACGGCAAGGGGGGGGAGCGGGTTGGATGTATCGGTCATGTGACGGCACTCGAAAAATAGGGGCAGAACGGTGCTTTACCGGTCGGAGCCCTATTTAAAGGTGGAGAACGAGGCGCGCAGGGATAGATAGTTAGTGAGCCGACCGTTGAGCGACATTCATTAAACTGTCACGCAACTGTGGCAGCGCGCTTGAACAAACTTCATCAGACTCGCGCTCTACTGGGGTTCTGTGTTTCGGTGTTTTTCATGCGCGTGTTGCTGTTACTGGCCGCTCTACTGTTCGGCCTGCCGTCTTTTGCGGCGTCTCGATGTGATGTCAATGTCCCGACCCAAACGGTCGATCTGGCTCAGGTGAGCATCGCCTACCAGAGCATCGGCCGTGCGTCCGATCCGGCCTTGTTGCTGGTGATGGGCCTGGGCGGGCAACTGATCCACTGGCCTGACGAGGTTGTCGTCGCCCTGTGCCAGCAAGGTTTCCGGGTGATCCGCTACGACAATCGCGATGTCGGCCTGTCCACCTGGCGCCAGGCTCCGGCCAGCGCCAACCTGACGTTTGAAGTGTTGCGCTACAAACTCGGCCTGCCCGTGGCGGCGCCATACACGCTGACCGACATGGCCGATGACGCCCTGGGCTTGATGGATGCGTTGCAGGTCCAGCAATTCCATGTCCTTGGGGCGAGCATGGGCGGCATGATTGCCCAGCACCTGGCCGCGATGGCACCGCAGCGGGTGGAAAGCCTGACGCTGATCATGACCAGCTCCGGCGCCGAAGGCCTGCCGGCGCCGAACGCGGCGCTGGTGCAATTGTTGTCGCGGCGCAGCGCACCCAATCGCGCAGTGGCCCTGGAGCAACAGGCCGATTTGCTGGCCGCGCTGGGCAGCCCGTATGTCAAGGATGACCGCCAGGTGTTGCTGCATCAGGCGGCGTTGTCCTACGACCGTGCGTTCAACCCCGAGGGCGTGAAACGCCAGATCATGGCGATCCTCGCCGAACCGAGCCGCGTGCCGTTGCTCAACCAATTGCGCGTGCCGACCCTGGTGGTGCATGGCACCGCCGACCCGTTGTTGCCGGTGATGCACGGCGTACACCTGGCCGCGCATATCCAGGGGAGCCAGTTGAAGCTGATCCCGGGCCTGGCCCATCGTTTCCAGGAAGCGTTCAAGGCGCCGTTGCTGGCGGCGGTGCTGCCGTACCTGCAAGCCCATCGTGAAGACGCCGTCCATTGGGCGCAGATCGAGCCGCCGGTCTCGGCGAAGGTGTTGTGACATTGGTGTATCGTGCAGCTTTTGCGGCGCATTAATGCCAGCGAGGTTGCCTACCATGAGTACTGCCCTGAAAATCGATTTCGTCAGCGATGTGTCCTGCCCCTGGTGCGTCATCGGCCTGCGCGGCCTGACCGAAGCCCTCGACCAACTCGGCAGCGAGGTGCAGGCCGAGATCCACTTCCAGCCGTTCGAACTGAACCCTGGCATGCCCGCCGAGGGCCAGAACATCGTCGAGCACATCACCGAGAAATACGGCTCCAGCGCCGAAGAGTCCCAGGCCACCCGTGCGCGCATCCGCGACATGGGCGCCGAGTTGGGCTTTGCGTTCCGCACCGATGGCCAGAGCCGCATCTACAACACCTTCGATGCCCATCGTCTGCTGCATTGGGCCGGGTTGGAGGGCTTGCAGTACAACCTCAAGGAAGCGCTGTTCAAAGCCTATTTCAGCGATGGCCAGGACCCGTCCGATCACGCGACGCTGGTGCGTATCGCCGAGAGCGTCGGCCTGGACCCGCAACGCGCCGCGGCGATTCTCGCCAGCGATGAATACGTCGCCGAGGTGCGCGAGCAGGAACAACTGTGGGTGTCCCGTGGCGTGACGTCGGTGCCGACCATCGTGTTCAACGGGCAGTACGCGGTCAGCGGTGGCCAGTCGGTCGAAACGTTTGTCGGGGCGATTCGCCAGATCATCCGCGAATCCCGATCCTGACGCTGGTCCCATGTGGGAGGGGCTCATTGTCCTCAAGAGAGTCCCTGGCCCGTCCCTTGCATTGACCCCCTAAAGCCCATCCGCAATCCGGTTGGGCGCTGCCATTGGGGGTGAAACATTACCTTGAATATTCTTGACCTCGACCACAGCCTTACGGGCCAGGCGCCGATTGCCCGGCGTTTGGCCAGTGGTCATGCCACCCGTCTCGACTTGCTGGACCTGGGCCCGAAACTGCGCCTGTGGTCCACCGAAAAAACCTGGAAGCGCTTCACCGAACGCCTGGCGGCACGGCCCCGGCCCACGGACGCGCGGCCGGAAATCCTGTTTGTCGGCTCCGGCGATTATCACCACCTGACGCCGGCATTTCTGGCCGACCTGAAAGAACCCATCAGCCTGATCCACTTCGACAACCACCCCGACTGGGTCCGCTTTGCACCCAAGCGCCACTGCGGCTCGTGGGTCAACCGCGCGCTGAAGATGCCGGCGATCAAGCGCATCGTCACCCTCGGCCCGTGCAGCGATGACCTGCATAACCCGCAGCTGCGCGGCGGCAACCTCGGCGCCCTCACGCGCGGGCAATTGCAGCTGTTCCCATGGCAGCACCCGCCGTCGAAAGTCTGGGGGCGGGTCGGCGATGGCGCCGGCCACCAGCAGCAGGAAAACTACCTGTACTGGCGCAACCTGGCGGAGCTGGACTGGGCCGCATTCCTTGAGCAAATGATCAGCAGCCTGCCCACCGAAGCCATCTGGATCACCATCGACAAAGACGTGCTGGCCAGCGAAGACGCGGCCACCAACTGGGACCAGGGCGGCATGCGCCTGAGCCATCTGCTCCAGGCCCTGCGGGCCCTGGCGGCGCGCAAACGGATCATCGGCATCGACGTGTGCGGCGAGTTCGCCAAGCCCGTGTTCAGTAACGCCTTCAAGCGTTGGGAGGCCAAGTCCGACCAGCCGCCGGCCGAGCGCTGGAGCGCCGAGGACCTGCAGCGCAATGCCGCGACCAACGAAGCCCTGATCAACCTGTTTGAGGAGCTGTTCCCGTGACTTTGACCGTGGTGTTGCTGGTGGCCTTTTCCATCGTGCTCGATGTGGTCGGCCAGTTGTTTTTCAAGATGGGCCTGGACCGTTTGCCGGAGTTGGAGGGCGGCTTTCGCCTGAACGCGTTCTGGGGCCAGGTGTTCAATGCGCCGTTGTTGTGGGCGGGGCTCGGGGCCTACGCCATCGAGTTTTTCGTCTGGCTTGAAGCCTTGTCCCGCGCGCCGTTGAGCCTGTTGTTTCCGGCGGCGGCGCTGGCTTACTGCGGGGTGGTGCTGGCGGGCAAGCTGGTGCTGGGGGAAACCGTCAGCCGCCGGCGCTGGATGGGCACGCTGGTGATTACTTTCGGCGTGATGTTAGTCGCGATTGCAGGGGGTCAGGCATGAGTACGCAAAATATCGATCAGGGCTGGTTGCACGAACGCCTTGGCACCGTGGTGCTGTGGGCGTTGCTGATTTGCACCGAGAGCGCCGGGCAGCTGTTTACCAAGGTCGCCGGGGACCAACTGGGGCAGATGGATTTCAACTGGCAGTGGTTGTCCGAAGTGGCGCGCAACCCGGGGATTCTGGCGGCGATCACCAGTTACATCGGCGCGTTTTTCGTGTGGATGCTGATCCTGCGGCGCAGCAGCCTGTCGCTGGCGTTTCCGCTGAGTTCGCTGGTGTTTGTGGTGGTGTTGCTCGGTTCGTGGCTGGGGCTGGGGGAACATATCAGCCTGCTGCACTGGGTGGGCGTTGGGGTGATTATCGTCGGGATCGCGTTGTTGGCCGAAGGCGAGGAAAACTGAAAGTATCGCGATGAAATACATGGCTCCATGTGGGAGGGGCTTGCCCCCGATAGCGCAGGGTCAGCCAATACATACGGGACTGATCTACCGCTATCGGGGGCAAGCCCCCTCCCACATTTTTATCGATGTGCATCAGTCGAACTTGTAGCTGATCGCCGTCTGCACCTGGCTCTGGTTCACTTCGCCGGCCTGCTTGACGATGCTGCTGTTCGCCGCCGAACCCACCAGGCGGACCCAGCTGGCACTGGTCAACAGCGACCATTTCGTCGCCAGGGGAAACTCGAAGCTCTGGGTGAACGTCACGTTCTGGAAGCCGCCGCTGGCGTTGTAGGGGCGGAAACCCGAGGCGGCGGCTTCGCTATCGCTTACGCCGAAAAACGTGTTGGTCTGGCGTCGGTCGGCAAAATGCGCCATCAGGTCGCTGCTGCCGATGATCCCGCCGACCAGCGGATAGCCCAGCTCGCCGCCGACCTTGCCGAGCACGCCGCCCTGACCCTGGGCGCCGCCCACGGCGCGACCCAGTTGGGCGTAGACGCGCCAGAAGTCGGCCGGCGCGTATTCCACGAACCCACCGACTTCGGCCATGCTCGACACTTCGCGCAACCCCGACAACGCGCCGTTGGACGTGCGGCGCGACAGGTAGTTGATGTACGGGCCGGCGCTGAAACCGTTGGTGTTCAGGGCGCTCCAGGACAGGCCGTCATCGGTGCTCAGGCTGACGTCGCCCCAGTCCAGGTCGAGGTATGGAACGGCCGCGGTTTCATAGCGGGTGCCGGTGGGTTCCTTGGGCTGGTAGCTGATACCCGCGCCTGCTTCACCGGTGATGCCTTCGGCCTGCGCGGCTTGTGAAACGCTCCACAGCCCCAGTAACCCGGCGAATACAGCGGAGGTGATCCTGAACATGGTCACTGTTCCTTGATTGAATATGCGCGCATGAACGCGCAAAGCGCAGCCTTGGCGCAAGCACTCATCTTGTTTGTAGCAAGCTACAAAAATTGTAGCTCCTTCGACACAAAACCGTCTGATATCCGCGCAAACCCCCCAGCGCCATTGGGTGCTGGCCAGTTGGCACAGTCCCTGCTCTACACCTTCTGCAAGCGCACAGAGCGCGCTCCTCCTCAAGGTAAACGCAGATGATCCACTGGCATATCGTGTGTGACTTCGACGGGACCATTACCCCCACCGATGTCATCGACAACGTCCTCCAACGCTTCGCCGGCCCCGAGTGGGAAACCATCGAGCAGGAATGGTTGGATGGGCATATCGGTTCACGCGAATGCCTGAGCCGCCAACTCGCGCTGATCAAGGCCACTCCAAGTGAGCTGCTGGCGTATTTCGACAGCGTCGAGATCGACCCGGACTTCCCCGATTTCGTCGATCACGTCATCGGCCTGGGGGCCTCCATCGAAGTGGTCAGCGACGGCATTGAGCAAGGCATCGCGCGGATCCTGTCGCGCAACTACGTGAGCTTGCTGCCGATCCTCGCCAACCGCCTGCGCCAGGTCGACCAGAACAGCTGGCGCATCGACTTCCCGTATGCCAGCGATGCCTGCCGCGCCGCTTCCGGCAACTGCAAGTGCAAATCCACCCCGCGCAACAAGCGCGTGCTGGTGATCGGTGACGGCAAGTCCGACATGTGCGTGGCCTCCACCGCCGACTTCGTTTTCGCCAAGGGCAGCCTTGCCCGGTACTGCGAGGCCAACAACATTCCCCATGCGCGCTTCGACACCTTCGCCGAAGTGAGCGCATTGCTGGCCAAGCTGCCACAGGGCATCGCCGCCAACGCCACGACCTTTGCCCCTACTGACCTCTCTATTGAAAATCAGGAACTCTTCCACCATGTCTGATATCCGCATCGCGAGCGCCGAAGACCAGATTCTTCTGGATAAAGAAGCCAAATACTGCTCTTACGGCGACACCGTTCACTACATCGAGCCACCGCGCATTTTCAGCCGTTGCGAAGGCTCCTACGTGTGGGACACCGAAGATCAGGCCTACCTCGACCTGCAAATGTGGTACTCGGCGGTCAACTTCGGCTATGCCAACCCGCGCTTGAACAATGCGCTGAAACAGCAGATCGACACCCTGCCGCAAATCGCCAGCCAGTACCTGCACAAAGGCAAGATCGAGCTGTCGGAAATGATCGCGGTCGACGCCAAGAAGAAGTTCGGCCTCGACGGTCGCGTCCACTTCAACGTCGGCGGTTCGCAGTCCATCGAAGACTCCCTGAAAGTGGTGCGTAACGCTACCAACGGCAAGAGCCTGATGTTCGCCTTCGAAGGCGGCTACCACGGCCGCACCCTCGGCGCGTCGTCGATCACCTCCAGCTACCGCTACCGTCGTCGCTACGGCCACTTCGGCGAGCGTGCGCAGTTCATCCCGTTCCCGTACCACTTCCGCGGCCCTAAAGGCATGACCAAGGAAGAATACGGCAGCCACTGCGTGCAGCAATTCGCCCGCCTGTTCGAGACCGAATACAACGGCGTGTGGGACCCGAAAGTCGGCCAGAGTGAATACGCCGCGTTCTACGTCGAGCCGATCCAGGGCACCGGCGGCTACGTGATCCCGCCGATGAACTTCTACCGCGAGCTCAAGCAGGTGCTGGACCAGCACGGCATCCTGATGGTGTCCGACGAAATCCAGATGGGCTTCTACCGCACCGGCAAGTTGTGGTCGATCGAACACTTCGACGTACAACCCGACGTGATCGTGTTCGGCAAGGCGCTGACCAACGGCCTCAACCCGCTGGGCGGCATCTGGGCCCGTGAAGAACTGATCAACCCGAAGATCTTCCCGCCAGGTTCGACCCACTCCACCTTCGCCTCCAACCCGTTGGGCACGGCGGTAGGCCTGGAAATGTTCAAGATGACCAACGAAGTCGACTACGGCGCGATGGTCATGGCCAAGGGCAAGTTCTTCCTGGAAGGCTTGCAGGACCTGCAGAAACGCTTCCCGATCATCGGCGACGTCGACGGCCTGGGCCTGGCCCTGCGCTGCGAAATCTGCGGCCCGGATGGTTTCACGCCGGACAAGGCGACCCTGGACTACATGGTCGAAGAAGGCATGAAAGGCGACATGGTGGTGGACGGACGCAAACTCGGCCTGATCCTCGACGTGGGCGGCTACTACAAGAACGTGATCACCCTGGCACCGTCCCTGGAAATCAGCTACCCGGAAATCGAACTGGGCCTGAAGCTGCTCGAGCAACTGCTGGTGCGAGCGACTAAACGGTGAGCAACGTCGGGATCGACCTCGGTGAGGGTGATGCCGGCTTCGTTCTCGGTGAAGGGCCGGTCGGCATCCTGTTGATCCACGGCCTGACAGGCACGCCGACGGAACTGCGCCAGGTCGCCAAGGGCCTGGCCAAGGTGGGTAATTGCACGGTGTACGTGCCCACCCTGGCCGGGCACTGCGGCGACAACAGCGACCTGCAGGCCACCGGCTGGTTGGACTGGTACGAAGGGTTGCGCCGAACCTTCGCCCAGGTCCGCCAGCGCCATGAACAGGTGTTTGTCGGCGGTCTGTCGATGGGCGCGGTGATGTCGATGTACCTGGCCTCGGAGCATCCGGGCCAGGTCGCCGGGCTGCTGATGTATTCGACCACCTTGAAGTACGACGGCTGGAGCATCAACAAGCTGGCGTTCCTTACGCCGTTGCTGATGAAAATTCCGTTCGGCGTGCATATCTGTCGCTTTGAAGAGAAGCCGCCCTACGGCATCAAGAACGAACGCCTGCGGGCGATCGTCGAGCGGCAGATGAAGGAAGGGGAGAGCAGCGAGGCTGGCCTGCTGACCATGGAGGGCATCACGGTGCGCGAGTTGCACCGGATGAACGCCGTGGTCAAGAAGCGCATGCCTCAGGTCAAGGTGCCGGCCCTGGTGCTGCATTCGATCGAGGATGACATCACCAGCCGCTGGAACGCCGATTACGTGGAACGTCACCTCGGCGGGCCGGTGACCAAGATCCTGCTGGACAACTGCTACCACATGATCACCGTCGACCTGCAATACCGCCGGGTGATCGAGTTGAGTGCGGAGTTTGTCGAGATGCACACCGCTTCCGTGGACGCCGGTGCATTGTGGCGAGGGCGCTTGCCCGCGTCAGGCAGCGAAGCGAGCCTGGAACCTGCCACCTCGTTCTAGTTGTAAGGACCGCGTGTCATTGAGGGGGCTGCTGCGCAGTCCAGCGGGAGTACGCTCCCTCGCTACAAAGGATTCGATGTGATAACCACCCAAGCCTTCCCGACCATCCGGGCCATCCGGCGCAGTGCCTGGAACGACTGTTTTCCCGGCGCGCTGGAGGACTGGGACTACTACGTTGCCGTGGAAAACGCCGCGATCGACGATTTTCAATGGCGCTACCTGGCGGTATTTGAAGACGGCGCGCTGGTGGCCGTGGCGGCCGCGTTCATCACCCATTACCGCCTCGATACCACGGTGTCGGGCGTCGGCAAGCGCTTGACCTCGCGGCTGGAGCGGCTGTGGCCGGGTGTTTTGCAAGTGGGGCTGTACGCCATCGGTTCGCCGGTGGCCGAGCGTTGTGACGCTGGGTTTGCCAGTGGCGTGCCTGAGGTTCGGCGCGCGCTGTTACTCAAGCACCTGCTGCTGGCGGCACGCCAGGACGCCGATGAGTTCGGCATCGGCCTGGTGGCGGTCAAGGATGCCCCGACGCAGGACCCGCACTGGGCCGACAGTTGCCGCGCGGCTGGCTTTCAAAGCATGCCGAGCTTGCCCACGGGCTTATTGCCGCTGCCTTACGGCTCGGTGGACGCTTACCTGGGCTCGCTGGGCAAATCCACGCGCAAGGACTTGCGGCGCAAACTGCGCGCGCCAGGCCCAAGGGTGGAGTGGCGGCGCAACATCGACGATGTGCTGCCCGAGGTCATGCGCCTGTACGAAGCCACGCTGACCCGTGCCGAGCTGCAGTTCGAACGCTTGCCCGCGAGTTATTTCACCGGCGTGCTCGAACGCCTTGAACAACGCGCGGTCTGTGTTCTTTACTGGGTCGACGAGCACTTGGTGGCGTTCAACCTGATGCTGGTGGACGAGCATCGGCTGGTCGACAAGTTCTTCGGGCACGACGTGGAGTTTACCCGTGACTACAACCTCTACTTCCGTAGTTGGTTGACCAATGTCGACTACTGTATCCAACACAATATTGCGTTGTATGAGTGTGGCCAGGCCGGATATGCCAGTAAGCTGCGGCTGGGGTGCGAGTTCCAGGGCAACAGCCTGTTCTTCCGCCACCGTAACCGGCTGGTCAACGGCCTGCTCAGACTCGTGAAAATGTTTCTTCGACCGGATCGTTCCGACCCTGCCATGGCTGCTGCGATAAGCGAAACCTGATGATCACCAAGACCCGCCAGAAAGCCCGCCCCTTTGCCATTTCGCGCTGGAGCGTCCAGCGCAAGTTGGTGCTGGCGTTCTGGCTGGTCAGTGTGATTCCGACCATGATCGCGGCCGAGCTGGCCGCCACCACGCTGTCGCAGATTTTCGACAGCAACGTGCGGATCTGGCTGCAGGAATCGACCAAGATCGTCAAGGACGAGATCGGCGACATCCTGCATGACAACGCGCGCATGGCGAAATTGTTCCTGCGCTACGCCAGCCCGCCCTCCAGCCGGGAGGCGGCCAAGCACGACAGGCTCGCCGCCGATATCGCCGAAGCCACGGACATCGACGTGGTGGCCCTGATTCGCAGCAGTGACCACCGGGTGGTGTTCAGCACCGCGCCCAATGACATCGTCAAGCAGATCAACCTGACCAGCAACGCCGCATTGCAGACCGTGCAAGTGGCGGGGGTGAATACCGGCATCGTGGTCTCGACTTTCGAGACCAGCCAGGACGGCGTTGACTACGTGCTGCTGGTGGCCACCTACCTGGACAGCAGTTTCCTCACCAGCGTAGCCGACGTACATTCCCTCGACCTGCGCCTGTACCTGGCCAACCCCGGCGGTTTCTCGGAAATTTTCTCGACCCAGCGCTTCATGGATCACCCCTCGCACATCCCGAAAGGCGTCGAAGCCGAGATGCGCAGCAGCAAGCAACCCAGCGAACAGTTCACCAACAAATACAGCGGTTTGTACTGGCCGATCTTCAACGATGCCGGCGAGCTGCAAGGCGTGATCTTCAGCGGCCTGCTGCGCCATACCAGCCTGGTCGGGCTGGTGAACCAGAGCAACCTGTTCGTGCTGATTTTCCTGCTCAGCTCGGCACTGTCCCTGGCGGCGGGGCTGCTGGTGTCGCGGCGCTTGACCCAACCGTTGCGCGATCTGTCCCAGGGCGTGAGCGCCGTGATCTCGGGCAATTATGCCCACCGTGTGGTGGTCAGCGGCGGCGATGAGCTGGCGCAATTGAGCAGCACCTTCAACCATATGACCGAACGGCTGGGGGAGTTGCATCACCTCGAAGCCCAACTGCGCCGGCGCGACCGCCTGCATGCCCTGGGTGAAGTCGCCATGGGCCTGGCCCACGAAATCCGTAACCCGCTGGGGATCATCAAGACTGCCACCCAACTGCTGCACCGTCGCACCGACTTGCCGGAAGCCGACAAGCGCCACCTGGAATATGTGATCAGCGAAGTCAGCCGGATCAACGACCTGATCACCGAGTTTCTCGATTTCGCCAAACCCAACGCGCCGCTGCGCGTATTGCAACCGGCGCGCGCGCTGGTGGAGGAGATCCTCGGCTTCTGCAGCCCGGAACTGGCCAGCCACAAAATCGACGCCCACATCGACGACCAGGCGCCCGGCGCGACCATCTATGCCGACGCCAAGCAGCTCAAACAGGCCTGCCTCAACCTGATTCTCAACGCTATCGATGCAATGCCCGAAGGTGGCCGCCTGACCCTGGGCATTCGTTCGATGGGCGACAACACGGTCATCAGCGTCGCCGACACCGGCCAGGGTATCCCGGCGGATATGATCGAGCGCATCTTCACCCCGTTCGTCACCACCAAGGCCTCCGGCACCGGCCTGGGCCTGGCCAAAGTCTATTCGATCATGGAAAGTCACGACGGCAGCATCGAATGCATCAGCGAGAATGATGCCGGCGCTACGTTCAGCCTGTACATTCCGGCAACCGGCGAAGACGACGAGGACAGTCATGACGCATAACATATTGGTGGTCGACGACGAGCCCAAGCTCTGTGACCTGTTGTCGTCGGCCCTCAGCCAGAATGGCATCCAGGTGTTCACGGCGGGTAACGGCCTGCACGCGCTCAAAGTGCTGGAGCAGGAAGACATCGACCTGGTGATCAGCGACTGGCGCATGCCGGGCATGGACGGTCCGGCGCTGCTGGCCGAGATCAAGGCGCGCTATTCCCAGGTGCCGGTGATCGTGATGACCGCCTACAGCACGGTGAAAAACGCCGTACAGTCGATGCGCAACGGTGCGTATGACTACATTGCCAAGCCGTTCGATATCGACGAGCTGGACATCACCGTGGCCAAGGCCCTGCAGTTTCGCGACATCATGCGCGACAACGCCCGCATGCGCGCCGAGCTGGACGAGCAGGCGCAGTTCGACAGCCTGGTGGGCGACAGCCCGGCGTTTCGCAAGGTGTTGCAGGCAGTGGATTCGGTGCGCGACAGCAGCGCAACGATCCTGCTGACCGGCGAAAGCGGCACCGGCAAGGAAATGGTCGCCCGCGCCATCCACAAGCACGGCAGCCGGGCCGACAAGCCGTTCGTCGCGGTCAATTGCGCGGCGATTCCCGAAGGGCTGCTGGAAAGCGAAATGTTCGGCCATCGCAAGGGCGCCTTCACCGGTGCCGTGGCCGACCGGGTCGGGCGTTTTATGCAGGCCGACAAAGGCACGCTGTTTCTCGATGAAGTGGGCGACATGCCGCTGGCGCTGCAGGCCAAGATTCTGCGCGCCTTGCAGGAGCGGGTGATCGAGCCGGTGGGCGACCCCCGCGAGCGCAAGGTGGACGTGCGCGTGATCGCCGCCACCAACAAGAACCTGTTGGAGGCGGTGGCCAACAAGGAGTTTCGCGAGGACTTGTATTACCGCCTCAACGTGTTCCCGATCCCGCTGCCGCCCTTGCGCGAGCGCGTGGAAGACATCGCGCCCCTGGCCCGGCACTTCGCCCAGACCTTGAGCGTCACCGCGGGTAAACGCATCACCGGTTTCAGCCCTGAGGCCTTGCAGGCCATGACGGCGTATCACTGGCCGGGCAATATCCGCGAGCTGCAGAACTGCGTGGAACGCGCGACTATCGTGGCGTCATCGCCGGTGATTGAAGATATCGACTTGCCGGGTTATCTGTTCGCGTCCAAGCCCCGCGAGGGCGGCGTGACGGCGATCCTCAGCGACGGGCCGGGCATTCCCCAGGACCTGGATGCGGCGCTGGCGGAGGTGGAGAAAGCCTACATCCAGGCGGCATTGCACGAGAGCAATGGCGTACAGGCGGCGGCAGCGGCGAAGATCGGGATTTCCGAGCGCAGCTTCTGGTATCGCCTGAAGAAGCTGGGGATTCAGGTCGACAAAATAGTCCGCTGAGTTGCCTGGCACAGCACTGTTCTAAATGTGGGAGGGGGCTTGCCCCCGATAGCAGTGGGTCAGACAGCCTATGTGTCTCTGATCCACCGCCATCGGGGGCAAGCCCCTCCCACATTTGGATTGTGGTGTGTCAGGTCTGCAGGCGTACCCAGACGCTGACCAGAACAGTCGCTGCCATCAACCACGCTAGCGCTGCTACGGCTAAAGAGGCTTCCAGGCGCAGGCGATCGACCAGCACGTAGAGCGTCGCCAAATACACAAAGTACGGAATGATCGACCACATCCCGAACAGGATGGTGGTCTTCAAATCGTCCACCGAACGGCCTTTGCCGACGATGTAATGGGCGATCAGCGCAAAGGTCGGGAACAGCGGCACCAACCCGGCGATGTAGTAATTCCGGGTCTTGGCCAACGCGGCCAGTATCAGCACCACCGCCGCGCCCAGGGCGGCCTTCAATATCAGATCCACGCGCGGTTCCTCAGTGGCTCAAACCGTATTTCTTGACCTTGTCGAACAGGGTGGTCTTGGCCATTCCCAGTTCCTGGCTGGCCTGGGTCAGGTTGCCGCCGCTGCGTTGCAGGGCGTCGTTGAGCAGGTTGCGTTCGAAGGCTTCCACCGCTTCGGTGAAGGCCAGGCCCTGGCTGCCGCTGCTGGCGCCGCTTTTCTTGAAGGCGGGCAGGCCCAGGGCGAAGCGCTCGGCGACGTTGCGCAGTTCACGCACGTTGCCCGGCCAGTCGTGGCTCATCAGGTTGGACAGGGTCTGGTTGTCGAGGTCCGGCACGCTGCGGTCGAAGCGCAGGGATGATTGCTGCAGGAAGTGTTCGAACAGTTGCAGGATGTCTTCGCGGCGTTCGCGCAAAGGCGGCAGTTCCAGGGTCACGACGTTGAGGCGGTAGTACAGGTCGCTACGGAACTGGCTGGCGCGGCTCAATTCGTCGAGGTCGGACTTGGTGGCGGCGATCACCCGGCAATCCACCGCCACGCTCTGGTTCGAACCCAGGCGTTCGAGGGTGCGTTCCTGCAACACGCGCAGCAGCTTGATCTGCAGGTTGATCGGCATGCTTTCCACTTCATCGAGAAACAGCGTGCCTTCGTGGGCGTGCTCGATCTTGCCGATCCGACGTTTGCCGGCGCCGGTAAAGGCGTTGGCTTCGTGGCCGAAAATCTCGCTTTCGAACAGGTTCTCCGGCAGGCCGCCGCAGTTCAGCGCGACGAATGGGTGGGCGTGGCGTCGGCTGAAATCATGCAGGCACCGCGCGACCAGTTCCTTGCCGGTGCCGGTCTCGCCTTCAATCAGCACGTTGGCCGAGGTATCCGCGACGTTGGCGATCAATTCGCGCAGGTTCTGCATTGCCGGCGAGCGGCCGATGATGCGTCCTTCCAGGGAGTCGCGCTCGGCCAACTGGCGGCGCAGGGCCCAGACTTCCCGTGCCAGCCCGCGCTGTTCCAGGGCGCGGCGCGCGACGTCGACCAGGCGCTCGGGAGAGAAGGGTTTTTCCATGAAGTCATAGGCGCCGTTGCGCATGGCGCCGACCGCCATGGAAATATCGCCGTGCCCGGTAATCAATACCACCGGCAGGCTTTTATCCAGGGCCTTGAGGCGGGTGAGCAGTTCCAGGCCGTCGATACCCGGCAGGCGGATATCGCTGATGACGATGCCGGCAAAGTTCTCGCCGATGCGCTTGAGCGCCTCTTCGGCACTGCCCACGCCGACGCTGGGGATGTCTTCCAGTGCCAGGGCTTGCTGGCAGCCGAGCAGCACGTGGGGGTCGTCTTCGACGATCAGGACGGTGAGGTCAGGGTTTTTTTCTACGTTCATGACGACTCGGCTGTTTGAGCGCCCACCAGCGGCAGGCTCAGGACAAAGGCAGTACCACCACCGACGGGATGCTCCACGGCGAGGTTGCCGCCGGTGGCCGCGGCCAGGCTGGCGGACAACGTAAGGCCAAGGCCCAGGCCTTGCTCGCCGGGTTTGGTGGTGAAGAACGGTTCGAACAGATGCTTGCGCGCCTCGGGGTCGATGCCATGGCCGTTGTCGCGCACCTGCAGGCGGTATTTGCCGTCGGCTTCATGGCCTTCCAGCCACAGCTCCGGCGCCGGTTGTGCTTGCATGGCATCGAGGGCGTTGCCGATCAGGTTGACCAGGATCTGCTCCAGGCGCGTCTGGTCTATCTGCAATTGGGCCGGGGCAAAGTCGCGGTGCAGCGTCAGCGGCAGGCTGTCGAGGCGTGCGCCGAGCACTTGGAACGCGGCATCCACGGCCTTGCCCAGGTTGGCTTCGCCCTGGTCGTCGCCGCGCCGCGCGAAGGAGCGCAGGCTGGCGGTGATGCGGCCCATGCGGTCGATCAATTCGTTGATGGTCTTGAGGTTGGCGCTGGCGGTATCCAGCGCGCCGCGTTCGAGGAAGCGCACGGTATTGCCGGACAACGTGCGCAACGCGGCGAGGGGCTGGTTCAATTCGTGGGCGATGCTGGTGGACATCTGGCCGATGGCCGCCAGCTTGCCCGCCTGCACCAGCTCATCCTGGGCGCGGCGCAGGGTTTCCTCGGCCTGGCGGCGTTCGCGAATCTGCCCCTTGAGGCGCTCGTTGCTCGCGCGCAGGTCGGCGGTGCGTTCGGCAATCCGGCGTTCCAGCTGGCTGTTGGCTTCCTGCAAGGCTTCCCGGGCGGCGAGGCGGGTGGCGATGACTTTGCGTCGTTCGTTCCAGGCAATCAGCAGGAGCGCCACCAGGCCAAAGGCGACGGCCACCAGGATGCCCTGGTTGATCGCTGCACGGCGCAGATCGTTGAGCGGGGTGAGCAGGGTGAAATTCCACGGCGTGTCGCTCAGCGGCCGGGTCTGGGCCAGGTAGCTGACTTCGTGTTCGTCGGCTACTACTTCGCTGTTGGCCGGAAAGGTCAGTTTTTCTGTGCCTTCGTTGAGGCGCTCGCGGGCCAGGGGCTCCAGCTCGTTCAGCGTCGCCCAGTAATATTGCAGGCTGTGCGCCAGGCGGTCCTTGGTCTCATCGCTCAGGGGGCGCACGGCCTTGAGGCGGCGGGCCGGGTCGCTGGAGAGGATGATGATGCCATTCTCGTCGCTGACAAACGCTTCGAGACGCGCGCGTTTCCAGCGTTCCTCCAGCGCTTCGAGGCGGACCTTGACCACGGCGACGCCGATGATCTTGCCGTGCTCTTCCAGGCCATGGGCCAGGTAGTAGCCGGGTTCGCCATTGGTGCTGCCGATGCCATAGAAACGCCCGGGCTGGCCGCGCACGGCGTTCTGGAAATAGGCGCGGAAGGACAGGTCTTCACCCTGGTAGCTGTCGGCATCGCGCCAGTTGCTGGTGGCCAGTACGCGGCCGGTGGTGTCCATCACATAGATGGCCCGACTGCGGCTGCGCCGGTTCAGACCTTCGAGGTAGTCGTTGACGGTCTTGCGGGTGTCCTGGTTCGGCTCGGCCAGCAGCGTGGACACGCTGGATTCCAGTTCCAGGAGGCTGGGCAGGTACGTGTATTTGCTCAGTTCGCTTTCGACGGTGCGGGCATGCAGCTCCAGCTGGCGTTCGCCGGTATCGCTGAGGGTGCGGATGCCATAGTACTCACTGATCCAGAAGCCGATATAACCCAGGCCGATCATCAGGGCGATGATCAACGGCGGCAGGAACAGTTGGCGGATCAGACGAGGCTTCACGGCAAGTGATGGCGGCGCGGCGCGATAGAGGTTGGGGTCGCATTTCATCACAGATGCCTTGGGTCAGCTACCGCTCACCCCTTCCTGTAGGAGCGAGCTTGCTCGCGAAAAAACCAAGGGCACCGCGTTCATCCAGGATGTGCGCGTCATCGTTGCCGTTTTTCGCGAGCAAGCTCGCTTCTACAGGAGGAGCAAGCTGTGGCTTTTTTAGTGCTGCAGGATTTTCTCGAGGAAGTGCTGCGCGCGTTCGGAGCGGGCGCTGATGTCGCCGAAGAACTCTTCTTTCGGGCAGTCTTCGATGATCTTGCCGGCGTCCATGAAGATCACGCGGTCGGCCACTTTGCGGGCGAAGCCCATTTCGTGGGTCACGCACATCATGGTCATGCCTTCCTGGGCCAGTTGCACCATCACGTCCAGCACTTCGTTGACCATTTCCGGGTCGAGGGCCGAGGTCGGTTCGTCGAACAGCATGACGATCGGGTCCATGGCGAGGGCGCGGGCAATCGCCACACGTTGCTGCTGGCCACCGGAAAGCTGGCCAGGGTGCTTGTGGGCGTGCGCCGACAGCCCGACGCGATCAAGCAGTTGCAGGCCCTTCTTGGTGGCTTCTTCCTTGCTGCGGCCGAGCACCTTGATCTGCGCGATGGTCAGGTTTTCGGTGATGGTCAGGTGCGGGAACAGCTCGAAGTGCTGGAACACCATGCCGACGCGCGAGCGCAGTTTCGGCAGGTTGGTCTTCGGGTCGGCGATGGACGTGCCGTCGACGATCACGTCGCCTTTCTGGAACGGTTCCAGCGCGTTGACGCACTTGATCAGGGTGGATTTACCCGAGCCGGACGGCCCGCACACCACGATCACTTCGCCTTTTTTAACCTCGGTGCTGCAATCGGTCAGCACCTGGAAGTCGCCATACCACTTGTTGACGTTTTTGATAGAGATCATACGGCAAACCTTTTTTGCAGACGCTTGACCAGCAGCGAGGCGGAAAAGCTGATGATGAAGTAGACGACACCGGCGAAGATCAGGAACTCATTGGAGCGGCCGATGATGTCGCCGTTGGAGCGGGCGGAGTTGAGGAAATCCACCAGGCCCACGGTGTAGACCAGCGAGGTGTCCTGGAACAGGATGATGCTCTGTTGCAGCAGCAACGGGGTCATCTTGCGGAACGCCTGGGGCAGGATGATCAGGCGCATGGTCTGACCGTAAGTCATGCCCATGGCCTGCGCGGCCGCCATCTGGCCCTTGGGGATCGATTGCACGCCGGCCCGCACGATTTCACAGAAGTACGCGGCCTCGAACATCATGAAGGCCACGACGCAGGAGGCGAATGCACCGATCGGCGTGTCTTCGCCGGTGATCCAGCGCAGCACGAAGGGCACCGCCAGGTAGAACCAGGTGATGACCAGCAGCAACGGGATCGAGCGGAAATAGTTCACGTAGGCGCCGGCCAGGCGTGACAGCAACTTGCTGGACGACAGGCGCATCAACGCCAGGATCGTGCCGAGGACAATACCGCCGACCACGCCCATGACCATCAACTGCAAGGTCATGACCATGCCGTTCCACAGGCCGGGGATGGCGGGGATGATGCCGCTGAAATCGAATTCCATTATTTACCCCCCACGGAGATCAGGCCGGGCACTGCGACTTTCTTCTCGACCAGGCGCATCAGCAACATCAGGCTCATGTTCAGGGTGAAGTAGATCAGCGTGGCCAGGGTGAAGGCTTCAAACAGGTTGGCCGAGAATTCGGCGGTCTGCTTGGTTTGCGCCAGCAATTCCATCAGGCCGATCAAGGACGCCACGGAGGAGTTCTTGAACACGTTGAGGAATTCCGAGGTGAGCGGCGGAATGATGATCCGGTAAGCCTGCGGCAGCAGCACGTTCCAGTAGATCTGCGGCAGCTTGAAACCCATGGCGCGGGCGGCGGCTTCCTGGCCACGCGGCAGCGCCTGGATGCCGGTGCGTACCTGCTCGCAGACACGGGCGGCGGTGAACAGGCCCAGGCACACCACAACGCTCAGGTAGGCCGAGGTGGTCGGGTTCAGGTCTTGCTTGTACCAGTCCTGCAGGTTTTGCGGCAGCAGGTCGGGTATCAGGAAGTACCAGATGAACAGCTGCACCAGCAGCGGCACGTTGCGAAACAGTTCCACGTAGCAGGTGGCGATGCCCGATACGATACGGTTTGGCACGGTACGCATGACCCCCAGCATGGAGCCCAGCAGCAAGGCGATGATCCATGCCACGACGGCGATGGCAATGGTCCAGCCCAGGCCGGCGATGTACCAGTCGAGATAAGTCTCGCTGCCAACGCCAGTGGACTTGAAGAACACGCCCCAGTCCCAGTTGTAATTCATTAGGGTCTCCCCTCGAGATCGATCGATGTACAAGCACCCGCTTGGGGAAAATCCGTTCCCGCCTGACGGTGAACGCCAGGCACACACGATCGGCTCGAAAACCGCCCGGTCGAGTGTTCCAAAATATAGCCAGCAGGTAGTAACAGACGCCTGAGGGAGGAGTGGCTCCCTCAGGAGATAAGGTTAGCCAGAAATCAGATTTTTACGTCAGGCGCAGGCTTATCGCTCGGATTGGCGATCAGTTCCTTGACCTTGTCGCTCATCGGGAAGTTCAGGTTCAGGCCTTTTGGTGGGATCGGGCTTTCGAACCACTTGCTATAAATCTTGTTGATTTCACCGGATTTGTAGAGCGCGACGATGGCGTCATCCACGGCTTTCTTGAACGCAGGATCTTCTTTGCGAACCATGCAGGCGTAGGCTTCGAAGGACTGCGGAGTACCAGTGATAACCCAGTCATTCGGCTTCTTGGCCTTGGCTTCTTCACCGGCCAGCAGGGCGTCGTCCATCATGAAGGCAACGGCGCGGCCGCTTTCCAGCATCTGGAAGGACTCGCCGTGGTCTTTGGCGGAGATGACGTTCATGCCCATCTGCTTGTCGGCGTTCATCGCCTTGATGATGCGCTCGGACGTGGTGCCGGCGGTGGTCACGACGTTTTTGCCTTTGAGGTCGGCGAAGTCGCTATAGGACGGCTTGCCATCCTTGTCTTTCTTGACCAGCAGGCGGGTGCCGATTTCGAAGATATTGGTGGTGAACGCCACTTGCTGGGCGCGCTCGGCGTTGTTGGTGGTGGAACCGCACTCGATGTCCACGGTGCCGTTCTGCACCAGCGGGATACGGGTCTGGGAAGTGACCAAGTTGTACTTGGCCTGCAGTTGGGGCTTGTTCAGGTCTTTTTTCAGGGCTTCGACGATAGCCAGCTGAATGTCGTGGGAGTAGCCCACCGGTTTACCCGAACCATCCGCGATGTAGGAAAACGGAATGGAGCTGTCGCGGTGCCCAAGGGTGATGGTGCCCGAGTCGTTGATTTTTTTCAGCGTGCCGGTGAGTTCGGCGGCGAAAACTGGAGTGCTGATCAGAGCGGCAGCGATAGCTGCGCCCAAAATATGGGGAACGATGCGCATCAATACTTCCTCGACATTTGTTTTTTTTATGAAGCCGGTTAAGCGGCTCTCTTATACAGCGAATGCCCGTGACGGCTCCTGAGGCATCTCAGGCAATCGTCCTGAAGTGTAGAGCATGAGTCGTGCCAGTCCACGAGTAAAAGGTTAACTATATGATTTATATAGGAATTAACTTTTTATGAGCGAGAATTTATAACGGCCAGGTCCGGCAAACCGAATCGCGCAGGGGAATGCTGTTCGGAAAACCGAATGGTTGAACCGATATGAAAAAGCCCCTGGGCCTTGCGGCGCAGGGGCTTTTGTACGAGCAGTCTGTCAGGCCGCCTGGATCTTGCTGCGGTTATGCTCAACCTTGGACAGATAACGCCGCACATTGGCCTGTTCTTCCGGGGTGGTGAACAGGCCAAGCTTGGTACGGCGCCACAGCACGTCCTCGGGTTGGGTCGCCCATTCTTCGGCGCACAGGTAGTCGACTTCGCGGGTATACAGGCCGCCACCGAGGTGGTCGCCGAGGTCGGCCAGCGATTGCACGCCTTCGAGCAGGCGCCAGGTGCGGCTGCCGTAGGTGGTGGACCAGCGCCGTGCGATCTCGCTTGGCACCCAGTCGAACTGGGTACGGATGGCCGCAGCGAGGGCTTCCGGCGTGCTCATGTCTTCGCCGCCCGGCAGGCTGGCGGTGGCGGTCCAGCTTGGGCGCATCTGTGTGAAATAGGGCGCCAGGTGAGCCATCGCCGACTCGGCGAGTTTGCGGTAGGTGGTCAGTTTGCCGCCGAACACCGACAGGATCGGCGCCTCGCCAGCGCCGCCGGAGAGCGACAGGGTGTAGTCGCGGGTGATGGCCGACGGGTTGTCCGACTCATCGTTGCACAGCGGGCGCACGCCGGAGTAGGTGTGGACGATGTCGTCGCGGCTCAGTTGCTTCTTGACGTGAGCGTTGACCACCTTGAGCATGTAGTCGGTTTCACCTTCGGTGATCGCCACTTTCGCCGGATCGCCGGTGTATTCGCGGTCGGTGGTGCCGATGATAGTCAGGTGGTCCAGGTATGGAATCGTGAACACGATGCGCTGGTCTTCGTTCTGCAGGATGTGCGCGTGGGCGCCTTCGTACAGTTTCGGCACGATCAGGTGGCTGCCCTGGATCAGACGGATGCCGTAGGGCGAATCCAGCTTCAAGTCTTCCTTGATGAATTTGGCGACCCACGGCCCGGCGGCATTCACCAGCGCCTTGGCGCGGATCGAGAACAGGCTGCCGTCGGTGCGTTCCATGTTCATTTCCCACAGGCCCTTGCTGCGGTACGCGCTGACGCAACGGGTTTGGGTGTGGATGTGTGCGCCTTTTTCACGCGCGGCCATGGCGTTGAGCACCACCAGGCGGGCGTCATCGACCCAGCAGTCGGAATATTCGAAGCCTTTGGTGATTTCGCTTTTCAGCGGGCTGTCGGGGCCGAACTTGAGACTTTTCGAACCGGCGAGCTTTTCGCGCTTGCCCAAGTGGTCATACAGGAACAGGCCGGCGCGGATCATCCACGCCGGACGCAGGTGCGGGCGGTGCGGCAACACAAAGCGCATCTGCTTGACGATGTGCGGGGCTTTGGCCAGCAGGACTTCGCGTTCGGCCAGGGCTTCGCGCACCAGGCGGAATTCGTAATGTTCGAGGTAACGCAGGCCGCCGTGGATCAGCTTGCTGCTGGCGGAGGACGTGTGGCTGGCCAGGTCGTCCTTTTCGCAAAGGAATACCGACAACCCGCGCCCGGCTGCGTCTGCTGCAATGCCGACGCCATTGATCCCGCCACCGATTACGGCAACGTCATAGACTTCGGCAAGCGGTGGAGCAGGCAAGGTGGAAGGGTTCATCGGCTGGCCTCGCGATCTTTTCGTATTGGAAATCGAACATTAATGTTCATTTCCGAAAATGGTAGCTGATAAACGCGCCCACAGCCACCCGACTTCGATTGAAAAAACTCATCGAAGGGCGAGAAAAGGAAAATTTGTGAACATGTGCCTGGGGAAGGCTCAAGGAAATGGGGCTGGATCAATCGCTATCGGGGGCAAGCCCCCTCCCACATTTGAATGGGTTCACACATCAAAGTGTGGGAGGGGGCTTGCCCCCGATAGCATCAGTGCAGACGCTAGACGACTTCCAGCCGAACCTTATGCTGGTTCAACAACTGCACCAGCGCTGGCACCGGCTGCTGGTCAGTCACCAGGCAGTCCACCAGGCTGATCGGGCCCAAGCGAATCATGGCATTGCGCCCGAATTTGCTCGAGTCAGCCGCCAGGATCACCTTGCGTGCATTGGCGATGATCGCCTGGGAAACCCGCACTTCCTGGTAGTCGAAGTCGAGCAGGCTGCCGTCTTCATCGATACCGCTGATGCCGACCAGGGCGAAATCGACCTTGAACTGGTTGATAAAGTCGACGCTGGCCTGGCCCACCACGCCGCCGTCACGTCGCACACTCCCGCCAGTCAGCAGTACGTCGAAGTCGTCCTTGGCGCTGAGCATGGTGGCGACGTTGAGGTTGTTGGTGATGATTTTCAGGTGATTGTGGTTGAGCAACGCACGGGCGATGGATTCGGTGGTGGTGCCGATGTTGATGAACAGCGAGGCATGGTCGGGGATTTGTGCGGCGATCGCTTCGCCGATGCGCTGTTTCTCGTCGCGCATCTGGTCGGCCCGCATGGCGTATGCGGTGTTTTCGACGCTGGAATCATAGGCTGCGCCGCCGTGGTAGCGGCGCAACAGGTTGGCGTCCGCGAGCTGGTTGATATCGCGGCGGATGGTTTGCGGGGTGACAACGAACAACTGCGCCATTTCCTCGATACTGACGTAGCCGCGTTCGCGGACCAGTTCGAGGATTTGTTGCTGGCGGGGAGGCAGATTCATTGGGCGTCCTTTGGGCTGCCATACAAAAGTGGCCCATGATGACGCAGGAATCTGCTCCCTGCCAGTTACAACCCTAAGTGGTTCCGGTGAAGGGCTTATTCAGCGCCTTCGTGCGGTTCCCAATCACGGGTGCGGCTCACCGCTTTTTGCCAGCCGGCGTAGAGTTTCTCCTTGGCCGCTTCTTCGAGCTGGGGTTCGAATTCGCGCTCGATCACCGCTTTGCCGCGCAATTCCTCCAGGCTGCCCCAGAAGCCGCAGGCCAGGCCCGCCAGGTAGGCGGCGCCGAGTGCTGTGGTTTCGCGCATTTGCGGGCGTTCGACCTGGGTGCCGAGGATATCGGCCTGGAACTGCATCAGGAAGTTGTTGGCCACCGCGCCGCCGTCCACGCGCAGGGATTTAAGGCGTTCGCCGGAGTCCTGCTGCATCGCGTCCAATACGTCGCGCGTCTGGTAGGCAATCGACTCCAGAGCTGCACGAATAATGTGATCCACGCGCACGCCACGGGTCAGGCCGAACAACGCGCCACGGGCATACGGGTCCCAATACGGCGCGCCCAGGCCGGTGAACGCGGGCACCAGGTACACGCCGTTGCTGTCCTTGACCTTGCCGGCGAAGTATTCGGTGTCGTGGGCGTCGTTGATGATTTTCAGCTCGTCGCGCAGCCACTGTACGGTGGAGCCACCGTTGAACACGGCGCCTTCCAGGGCGTAGGCCACTTCGCCACGCGGGCCGCAGGCGATGGTGGTGAGCATGCCGTGCTTGGATTTCACCGCTTTGTCGCCGGTGTTCATCAGCAGGAAGCAACCGGTGCCATAGGTGTTCTTGGCTTGGCCCGGTTCCACGCACATCTGGCCGAACAGCGCGGCCTGCTGGTCACCGGCGATGCCGCCGATGGCAATGCCACTCTTGGTGCGGCCGTAGATTTCCGACGACGATTTCACTTCCGGCAGCATTTCCCGCGGCACATCGAGGATGTCCAGCATCTTCGCGTCCCACTCCAGGGTGTGGATGTTGAAGAGCATGGTGCGCGAGGCGTTGGTGTAGTCGGTGACGTGGGTCTTGCCGCCGGTGAATTTCCAGATCAGCCAGCTGTCGATGGTGCCGAACAGCAGCTCGCCGTTGCGCGCACGTTCGCGGCTGCCTTCGACGTTATCGAGAATCCACTTGAGCTTGGTGCCGGAGAAGTACGGGTCGGTGACCAGGCCGGTGGTATCGCTGATGTATTGCTCGTGGCCATCACGCTTGAGCTGCTGGCAGATCTCGGTGCTGCGGCGGCACTGCCAAACGATAGCGTTGTAGATCGGGCGGCCGGTGACTTTGTCCCAGACCACGGTGGTTTCGCGCTGGTTGGTGATGCCGATGGCGGCGACCTGGTCATGGTGCAGGCCGGCCTGGGCCAGGGCTTCGACCATTACCGCGCTCTGGGTCGCGAAGATTTCCATCGGGTCATGTTCGACCCAGCCCGCTTGCGGGTAATGCTGGGCGAATTCACGCTGGGCGGTGCAGACCACGTTGGCGTCACGATCGAAGATGATCGCCCGGGAACTGGTGGTGCCCTGATCGAGGGCAATGATGTAGTTCTTATTCTGAATGTCGGTCATGTCGATTGCCTTGGACGAGAAATAAGGAAGTGGGTAAACCGCCTGGGCCACGAAGGGGCAGGGTGGACCAGGCTGGCTATCAGGAAATACGGGTGTTGCCGTTGACGGCGCTGTCTTCGGTTTCGGCGACAGCGGGCGCGGCGCTTGGCAGGTGACGGGCAATCAGCCCGCGATACGCTGCAGCCCCCAGGCATGCACCGACAATCGGTGCGAAAATCGGCACCAGGAAGTAGGGAATATCACGCCCGCCAGTAAAGGCTATTTCACCCCAACCGGCGAAAAAGGTCATCAGCTTGGGCCCGAAATCCCGTGCCGGGTTCATCGCAAAGCCGGTCAGCGGGCCCATCGCGCTGCCAATCACCGCGATCAGCAAGCCGATCAGCAGCGGGGCCAACGGGCCGCGTGGCAGGCCGTTGTTATCGTCGGTCAGGGCCATGATCACGCCCATCAGGATCGCGGTGATGACCATTTCCACCAGGAAGGCCTGGGCCGTGCTCAGCAGTGCATGGGGATAAGTCGAGAATACCGAGGCCAATTCCAGGCTGGCCTGGGTGCCGCGCACCAGATGGTGGGTTTGTTCGTAATCGAAAAACAGGTTGCTGTAGAGCGTGTACACCAGGGCCGCGGAGCAGAAGGCGCCGGCGACTTGGGCGAGGATATAGAAGGGCAGTTTGCGCTTGTCGAAATCGGCAAAGAGACACAGGGCGATGCTGACCGCCGGGTTCAGATGTGCCCCGGAGATGCCCGCGCTCAGGTAGATCGCCATGCTCACGCCGATCCCCCAGATGATACTGATTTCCCATAAGCCAAAGCTGGCACCCGCGACCTTGAGCGCAGCGACACAACCGGTACCGAAGAAGATCAGAAGCGCAGTCCCCAGGAATTCGGCCATGCATTGGCTCGAAAGTGAAGGCTGTTGAAGTGCAGTTGTCATGGAAAACCTCAATTTGTTGTTCTTGTCTGGCGTCTGGCCTCAACGGGCCTTGCGCGATTTTCACCGTGTCGAGGATCCCCATCCCGGGCACGGTTTACTGCTGGAATGCTGCGGATGTATTCCTACAGTATTCGGAAACGAAAAAATATAGACAAGAATGACTGCTGTCAAAGGTCGAAAGTGAACTATCAGTCATTTTCGAACTATAGGTTTGATGAATAATCACGCTCGCCACAGTAAGTATTGCCATGAGTGAGGGGCGTACTAGAGCGTTTTGTGTGGGCTTGGCCTAGAATTGGCCATCCGTTTGCCACGCCTGGAGCGTCCATGACCCCTGCATTGGATTTGTTGAAAAAAGTTCGCGCCGAACATCGCATTCACAGTTATGAACACGATCCCAAAGCTGCATCGTATGGCCTGGAGGCCGCGGAAAAGTTGGGTCTGGACCCGGCGCAGGTGTTCAAGACCTTGCTGGCGAGCAGCGAGAAGGGTGAATTATTGGTGGCGGTGGTGCCGGTCGTCGGAAGTCTGGACTTGAAAGCCCTGGCGCACGCCGCCGGGGTGAAAAAAGTCGAGATGGCCGACCCGGCGGCGGCGCAGCGTTCCACTGGCTATCTGCTGGGTGGGATCAGCCCGCTGGGACAGAAAAAGCGTTTGCGCACCTTTATTGATATTACCGCGCAGCCGTTCCCGACGATTTTTGTCAGCGCCGGGAGACGGGGGCTGGAAGTGGAGTTGTCCGCAGCGGTTCTGGCCGAGCATACCCAGGCCACGTTCGCGCCGATCGGCCGGGCCTGAGCTCGAAGGCTGGAGCGGGGTTCTTCAGTTGGCCGGGCTGTAGCGCCGCACACCCGAATCGGTGTGCGGAATCTGCGCCGCCGTGCTGCCGGAAGCCCGGAACAGCACCAGGTGTTCGACGGCGACGCGGATCCCCACGTCTGCACCGACCTGATGGTCGGCGTGGCTGGGGAAGATCGACTCCAACTGGGCACCCGTCGGCAGTTGCAGGCGGTACAAGGTCGAGGCGCCGAGGAACGTCTTGCCGACGATCCGCGCTTTCAACGCGCTGTCCGGTGCGTAGACGATGTCGTCCGGGCGCAGCAATACATCCACGGCGCCACCTGACGGCCAGCTATACGCGCGGTTGCCGCGCAGGTCGCCGAGCTCGGTGCTGACCGATTCCGGCGTACACAATTGGCCACGGATGAAATAGCCCTGGCCGACAAAGCTTGCGACGTAGGGTGTGAGCGGTTCGTGATAGAGGTTGTAGGGCGTATCCCACTGCTCCAGGCGACCTTCCTTGAACACGCCGACGTGGTCACTCACGGCAAATGCTTCTTCCTGGTCATGGGTCACCAGGATCGCACTGGTGCCACGTGCCTTGAGAATCTCGCGCACCTCATGGCTGAGCTTGCGTCGCAGCTCGCCATCGAGGTTGGAGAAGGGTTCGTCGAGCAGCAACAATTGCGGCTCCGGCGCCAAGGCACGGGCGAGGGCCACGCGTTGTTGCTGACCACCGGACAGCTCGTGGGGAAAACGCTTGCCCAGGTTCTTCAGGTTGACCAGCTCCAGCAATTCGGCGACCACGCGGTCTTTCTGCGGGTGCTTGCGAATGCCAAAGGCGATGTTGTCGGCCACGCTCAGGTGGGGAAATAGCGCGTAGTCCTGGAACACCATGCCGATGCGACGTTTCTCCGGCGCCAGGGTGAACCCTGCACTGGAGATGACTTCGCCGGCCAGGCTGATTTCGCCTTCGTGTACCGGTTCGAACCCTGCGATCGCACGCAGGGTGGTGGTCTTGCCGCACCCCGAGGAGCCGAGCAGGCAACCGATGTCGCCGGCGTTGAGGTGCAGGTTGAGGTTCTGTACCACCCGCTGATCTTGATAGCCGCATGCCAGATTGCGCAGGTTCAGCAGTAATGGCTTGCTCATGCGTGGTGGTACGCTGGTTCGACCAGAAATTCGAGCAGGGCCTTTTGTGCATGCAGACGGTTTTCTGCCTGGTCCCAGGCGACCGAACGTGGGTCGTCGAGCAGATCGAGGCTGATTTCTTCGCCACGGTGGGCAGGCAGGCAGTGCATGAACAGCACGTCCGGCGCGGCCAGGTCGAGCAGGGCGCGGGTGACCTGGAACGGTGCAAACAGCTTCAGGCGCTTGGCGGTTTCGTCTTCCTGGCCCATGGAGGTCCAGACATCGGTGCTTACCAGGTGCGCGCCGACCACCGCGTCTTTTGGATCACGCAGGATCTGCACGCGACCATCGGCTTTGGCCAGGAATTCGGCGGACGGTTCGAAGCCTTCCGGGCAGGCGATGCGCAGGTGGAAGTCGAACTGGATCGCCGCTTCTATATAACTGTTGCACATGTTGTTGCCGTCGCCGATCCAGGCCACGGTCTTGCCCTGGATCGAGCCACGGTGCTCGAGGAAGGTTTGCATGTCGGCCAGCAACTGGCACGGGTGCAGGTCATCGGACAGGCCGTTGATTACAGGTACCCGGGAGTTCGCGGAAAATTCGGTCAGGGTGCTGTGGGCAAAGGTCCGGATCATCACCGCATCGAGCATGCGCGACATGACAATCGCGCAATCGCTGATTGGCTCGCCACGGCCCAGTTGGGTGTCGCGCGGCGACAGGAAGATGGCCTGGCCACCCAACTGGATCATGCCGGCCTCGAAGGACAAGCGGGTGCGGGTCGACGATTTCTCGAAAATCATCCCGAGTACGCGGTTTTTCAAAGGCTCGAACAGTACGCCGCGGTTACGCAGGTCTTTAAGCTCAATGCCTCGACGGATCACGCTGACCAGCTCTTCGGGCGTGCAATCCATCAGGGAGAGAAAGTGCCTTGCGCTCATCATTAACTACCTTTTGCAACAGACCGCAGATACTCAAAGCCTTGTTTATTGTGAAAACGGGCGAGACCTGCGGCGAAAGCCGCACGGGGCGACGAAATAGGGGAAGGCGCGATCTTATAATTAAATGTCGCGTCTTACCAATAGGGCTACGGTGTTTAGGGGTGTTCAGACAGGCGCGAGAGCGCTTTTGAAGACGATTTCCTGACAGCAGCAGGTCATTTGTACACTGGCCCTGCGACCTTTTGCAATCCGCGAGGGCGGGGCCAGGCCAGGCTGCGTCGGTTTCAGGGGCACTTCGGCAGGTTTTGAAACATTTTCTCACGCTTGCCCATGGCCTGGCCTGATGCCCTTCGATTCACGCGACGAACGTTGCTGGTGCCCGCCGCAGTCGCGGCCCATAGTCAGGCCAAAGCCTTGATAAAGAGACTGGCCATGACCAAGACTCTCCACCACCGTGCCTGCCATCTGTGCGAAGCCATCTGTGGCCTGACCCTGGAAACCACCCAAGCCGAAGACGGCAGCCTGGCGATCACGTCGATCAAGGGCGACCCACTGGACACCTTCAGTCGCGGGCATATCTGCCCCAAGGCAGTGGCGCTGCAGGATATCCAGAATGACCCGGACCGCCTGCACCAACCCATGTTGCGGGTGGGTAGCGAATGGCAACCGATTGCGTGGGAAGACGCCTTCGCGCTGGTGGCCGAAAAACTGGCGGGCATCCAGGCTCGCTACGGACAGAATTCAGTGGCGGTGTACCAGGGCAATCCCAGCGTGCATAACTACGGGCTGATGACCCACAGCAATTACTTCCTTGGCCTGCTCAAAACACGCAACCGGTTTTCCGCGACGTCGGTCGACCAGTTGCCTCATCACCTCAGCAGCCACCTGATGTACGGCCATGGCCTGTTGTTGCCGATTCCGGATATCGACCACACCGACTTCATGCTGATCCTCGGCGGCAACCCGCTGGCGTCCAACGGCAGCATCATGACCGTGCCCGACGTGGAGAAGCGCCTCAAGGCCATCCAGGCCCGGGGCGGCAAAGTGGTGGTGGTCGACCCGCGGCGCAGCGAGACGGCGGCGATTGCCGATCAGCACCTGTTTGTACGGCCCGGTGGCGACGCCGCGTTGCTGTTCGGACTGCTCAACACGTTGTTTGCCGAAAACCTGACCCGTGCCAGTCACTTGCCAGTCGACGGCCTGGACGACGTGCGCCGCGCAATCGCCGGGTTTACCGCTGAGGCCATGAGCCGCCAGTGCGCGCTGCCTGCCGAGCAGATCCGCCAGTTGGCGCGGGATTTTGCCGCGGCGGACAGGGCCGTGTGTTACGGGCGCATGGGCGTTTCGACCCAGGCATTCGGCACGCTGTGCCATTGGCTGGTGCAATTGATCAATCTGGTCACCGGTAACCTGGATCGTCCAGGCGGCGCCTTGTGTACCACGCCAGCGGTGGACCTGGTGGCCTCCACCTCCGGCGGGCATTTCAATCGTTGGCAGAGCCGTGTGTCGGGGCGTCCGGAGTACGGTGGCGAGTTGCCGGTGTCGGCGTTGGCGGAAGAAATGCTCACCGAAGGTGAAGGACAGATCCGCGCCCTGGTCACCGTGGCCGGCAATCCGGTGCTATCGACGCCGAATGGTCGCCAGTTGGAGCAGGCCCTGGATGGGCTGGAATTCATGGTCAGCGTCGATCTCTACATCAACGAGACGACGCGTTATGCCGACCTGATCCTGCCGTCCACCTCGGCGCTGGAAAACGATCACTACGACACCACCTTCAATATGTTCGCGGTGCGCAATGTCAGCCGTTTCAATCGTGCGATCCTGCCCAAGCCTGACGGCGCGCTGCACGACTGGGAGATCTTCGTCGGCCTGGCCAAGGCGTTTGCCGCGCACACCGGGGTTGCGCTCAAGCCGACCCTGCCACCGGCGCAGATGATCGACTTCGGCCTGCGCGCCGGCGTGTATGGCGATGCTTCCAGCCACCAATTGTCGGTGGCAATGCTCGCCGAACACCCCCACGGCGTGGACCTGGGCCCCCTGACGCCCAACCTCGCCGCGCGCCTGAAAACTGCGAATGGCCGGGTACAGGCCGCGCCGGCCGTGATTCTGGCGGACCTCGCGCGCTTCACGGCGCAACCGCTGCCACCGGCCGACGAATTGCTGTTGATCGGCCGCCGCCATGTGCGCAGCAACAATTCCTGGATGCATAACTATCACCGCCTGGTGAAGGGCAAGCCCCGGCACCAACTGCTCATGCATCCGGAGGATCTGGCCCGCCGCCAATTGAGCGACGGGCAGCGGGTGAAGGTCAGTTCGCGCATCGGCATGATCGAGGTCGAGGTCGCGGCCAGCCTGGACATGATGCCAGGCGTGGTCAGCCTGCCGCATGGTTGGGGCCACGGGCGTCCGGGCGTGCAGATGACGATCGCCAGCCGTCAGCCGGGTGCCAGCGCGAACGACCTGACCGACGAGCGGCAGTTGGATGAGTTATCGGGCAATGCCGCGCTGAACGGCGTGCCGGTCCACGTAGCTGCGGCATAAGGTCTCCGAGCACCACGCTGGGATTTTGCGTTACAATGCGCCACCGTGCCGACCTGTGAGTCGCAAAGTTCCAGCCGAGGTGTTCCATGGATATCATCGAAACGATCAAAGAGCAGATTGCCAACAACACCATTCTGCTTTACATGAAGGGCTCTCCCAATGCCCCGCAGTGCGGCTTCTCCGCGAAAGCGTCCCAAGCCATCATGAAATGTGGCGAGAAATTCGCTTATGTGGATATCCTTCAAAACCCGGAAATTCGCGCGAACCTGCCGAAGTACGCTAACTGGCCGACTTTCCCGCAACTGTGGGTAGCCGGTGAGCTGGTCGGCGGCAGCGACATCATCAGTGAAATGTTCGAGAACGGTGAGTTGCAGACGTTGGTCAAAGACGCAGCGGTAAAAGCGGCAGCCCAGACTGAAGCTTGATTGGCCTGCAACAAAAAGCCCCGCTTCTCATACGAGAGCGGGGCTTTTTTGTACTTCATCTGTAGGAGCGAGCTTGCTCGCGAAGAACGTCAACGATAACGCGGGCCCCCTGATGGAATGCGGGGCCCTTGAGTTTTTCGCGAGCAAACTCGCGCCTACCGTGAATAAGGGTTATTCACCCATCTGCGATTGCAGGTAGTTCTCCAGGCTGACCTTGTCGATCAGGCCCAGTTGGGTTTCCAGCCAGTCGATATGTTCTTCCTGGTCTTCCAGGATATCTTCCAGCAGTTCGCGGCTGCCGAAGTCCTTGGTCACTTCGCAGTGAGCGATGGCGGCCTTGAGCTCGCTGTGGCTCTTGCGTTCGAAGCCCAGGTCGCTGCTGATCATTTCGTGGGTGTGCTCGCCGATGTTCAGCTTGCCCAGGTCCTGTACGTTCGGCAGGCCTTCCAGGAACAGGATGCGCTTGATCAGGGCATCGGCGTCCTTCATGGCTTTGATCGATTCCTTGTACTCACGCTTGCCCAGCTTTTCCAGGCCCCAATCGTCATACATGCGCGCATGCAGAAAGTACTGATTGATCGCGACCAGTTCATTGCCAAGGATTTTGTTGAGTTGCTGGATGACTGAGATGTCGCCTTTCATGATTGGGGTCCTGCCCTTTATTCGCGGTATATAAGCAGGAGTCTGCGTGGCGAGCCCCTGAGTGTCAAACCTAAGTTATTGAATAATAAATGAAAATTAATCTGAATAAGAATGTTTATGTTCCGCGTCTTGGCCCTAACTAATTGAATTGCGGGCATAAAAAAGCCGGACACTAAGTCCGGCTCTTTAAAATACGTTGATTCAGGCGTGTGTAAATTCTGCTGAATAGGGCAGCGCGACCTGAGCTGTTTGCAGCTGCGTCAGGGTTTCCCGTACCACTTGCTTGGCGAGGCAAGCACATTTGCCACATTGGCTGGCAACGCCGGTCGTTTCACGCACTTCCTTGTAGCTGCAGCAACCTTCGTAGATTGCTTCGCGGATTTGTCCGTCGGTGACGCCAGTGCAGAGGCAGACATACATAAGGGAGAACCATCGCGGGTTTAAGGCTTAAGTGCGATGGATCTTAATGTTAACGAGAATGATTGTCAAAGTAGTTTTGCCGTGCTGGGCCGCGACTTTGCCTGTGCGCTGACGAACGGTTTTTTCAGTGTATGATGGTCGGTCTTCACGAAGCGTGACTGCGTCACAGGCTTGTCGCTTATGCGCGGCAGACTCAAGGCCGGTCCTTTTACTTCAATCGTCACCCCTGCATCAGGAGATATCCAATGAGCGTACTCGTCGGCAAACAAGCCCCGGATTTCGACGTACCTGCCGTTCTCGGCACTGGCGAAATCGTTGACAGCTTCAAGCTGTCTGAAGCCATCAAAGGCAAATACGGCCTGGTGTTCTTCTACCCGCTGGACTTCACTTTCGTCTGCCCTTCGGAGCTGATCGCTCTGGACCACCGCATGGACGATTTCAAGGCGCGTAACGTTGAAGTGGTCGCGGTTTCCATCGACTCCCATTTCACCCACAACGCCTGGCGCAACACTGCCATCAACGATGGCGGCATCGGCAAAGTCAAATACACCATGGCTGCCGACATGAAGCACGACATCGCCAAGGCCTACGACGTTGAGTCCGAAGGCGGCGTGGCGTTCCGTGGCGCGTTCCTGATCGATGACAAGGGCGTTGTGCGCTCGCAGATCATCAACGACCTGCCGCTGGGCCGTAACATGGAAGAGCTGATCCGTCTGGTCGACGCGCTGCAATTCCACGAAGAGCACGGCGAAGTCTGCCCTGCCAACTGGAAAAAAGGCGACAAAGGCATGAACGCTTCGCCAGAAGGCGTTGCAGCCTACCTGACCGAGAACGCCGGCAAGCTGTAAGCCACGTTTGCGGTAAAAAAAACCGGCCTGAGAAGGCCGGTTAATGAGATGGTCACCCCCAACACCCTGTGAGGGCTACGCTTTCACGGGGTGTTTTGTTTTCGGAGGCCATCATCATGAGCGAGTCAGCACTGATCGGTATCGATCTCGGCAAACATACTTTCCACCTGCACGGCCAGGATAAGTCGGGCCGCGAGGTGTTTCGCAGAAAATGCTCACGAGCGCAGATGATGCAGTTTTTCGGCAATGTGCCGAGCTGTGTCGTGGTGATGGAGGCCTGTGCAGGGTCGCATTTTGTCGCTCGCCAACTGATGGCGATGGGACACACGGCCAAGCTGATTTCCCCGCAGTTCGTTAAGCCCTTCGTCAAGGGCAACAAAAATGACTTCGTCGACGCTGAGGCGATCTGTGAAGCCGCTTCCCGCCCATCCATGCGCTTCGTTACGCCTAAAACCGAATCCCAGCAAACCCTGTCTGTGCTGCATCGGATGCGCGAATCGTTGGTGCATGACCGCACCAAAACGGCTAATCAGATGCACGGTTTTCTGTTGGAGTTTGGAATCAGCCTGCCCAAGGGATTGGCCATCATGAAGCGTTTGGCGAGCGTTGTGGCCGAGCACGACTTACCCGTTCGTCTGACGGTCTTATTGCAGCGCCTGCACGATCACTTCGTCTATCTGGATGAGCAAATCAAAGCGCTGGATAAAGAACTGGCGGGCCAACTGGCCAACGATGATCTGGGCAGTCGTTTGCTGAGCATGCCGTGTGTCGGCCCGATCACCGCCAGCCTGCTGGCTGTGGAGATGGGCGATGGTAAACAGTACCGATGCGGTCTCGACTTTGCCGCCTCCGTTGGCTTAGTGCCCAGGCAGTACAGCACGGGCGGCAAGGCCAATCTGCTGGGGATCAGCAAGCGGGGTGACAAGCATCTGCGACAACTGTTGGTGCAGTGTTCCAGGGTCTATATGCAGAGGCTGGATCACCAGAAAGGCGCTCTGGCTGACTGGGTTAAAACCTTGCTCAGTCGACGACATTCAAATGTCGTGGCCTGTGCCCTGGCTAACAAACTGGCGCGTATCGCTTGGGCGATAGCCGCTCGCCATACGCAATATGAAGCAGGGCCAGACGCTTTGAACGCCTGACCCTGCAGTTGTTGCAGTACCACGATTCACCCTTCAGGTTTTGCGATAGCTGAACAACAGATGATGTGAACGGCACACCGGCCTGGCGAAGATCCTGACATAAAAATCGGCTTCAGAAGCCGACCGGTTTTTAAGGATCGTCAGGCGCGACTCTCATCGTGGCGCTGGGGCATGCCCCAAACAGACGCCGGATAGATTTAAGCAAGCCAACCACACCACCCGTTAATCAGTATTGCAAAAATGGGGGTGACCATAGATTTTTATGTGTGGGATTCCACTTCAGTCGTTGAAGTCTTCCCAGCCGCCCATCTGTTTCCAACGGTTGACGATGCCGCAGAACAGCTCGGCGGTCTTTTCGGTGTCATAGCGCGCCGAGTGGGCTTCGCGACCGTCAAAGTCGATACCGGCGGCCTGGCAGGCTTTGGCCAATACGGTCTGGCCATAAGCCAGGCCGGCGAGCGTAGCGGTGTCGAAGCTGGAGAACGGGTGGAACGGGTTGCGCTTCATGTCCAGCCGCGCCACGGCGGCATTCAGGAAGCCCAGGTCGAAGCTGCTGTTGTGCCCCACCAGGATCGCGCGTTTGCAGCCATTGGCCTTCAACGCCTTGCGCACGCCACGGAAGATATCGGTCAGCGCAGCTTCTTCACTCACCGCCATGCGCAGTGGGTGATCGAGCTTGATCCCGGTGAATTCCAGGGCCGCGGCTTCGATATTGGCGCCTTCGAACGGCTCGACGCGGAAGAAGTGGGTGTGTTCCGCGAACACAAAACCCTGTTCGTCCATGCCGATGGTGGTCGCGGCGATTTCCAGCAGCGCGTCGGTGGCGCAGTTGAAGCCACCGGTTTCTACGTCGATGACGACCGGCAGATAGCCGCGAAACCGCTCGGCCATCGGGTGACGGGAACCGCCACCGCTGTGCTCGTGTTCGTCATCGTAATGGTCTTCACTCACTTGCTTTCCTCCAGCAGGCGCCAGCGCAGTGTTTCACCGGCGCGCAGCGGGATAACAGTCAGCTCGCCAAACGGCAGGCTGACGGGGGCAGTCCAGTCTTCACGGACCAGGGTGATGCGGTCGGTATTCGCCGGCAGCCCGTAGAAACGCGGGCCGTTGAGGCTGGCGAAGCCTTCGAGTTTGTCCAGGGCGTTGCGTTGGTCGAACGCTTCGGCGTACAGCTCGATCGCCGCATAGGCGGTGTAGCAACCGGCACAACCGCAGGCCGCTTCCTTGGCATGCTGGGCGTGGGGCGCCGAGTCGGTGCCGAGGAAGAACTTCGGGTTGCCGCTGGTCGCAGCGTCCAGCAGGGCCACCTGATGGGTGTTGCGCTTGAGAATCGGCAGGCAATAGAAGTGCGGCCGAATCCCGCCCACCAGCATGTGGTTGCGGTTGTAGAGCAGGTGATGGGCGGTGATGGTCGCGCCAACGTTGGCCGAGGCCTCGGTGACGAACTGCACCGCATCGGCCGTGGTGATGTGTTCGAACACCACCTTGAGGGTCGGAAACAGCTCGACCACCCGGCGCATATGCTCGTCGATGAAGATCTTCTCGCGATCGAACACGTCGACATCGCCGCGGGTGACTTCACCGTGGATCAACAGCGGCATGCCGACTTCGGCCATCGCTTCGATCGCCGGCAGGATCTTGTCGATGCTGGTCACGCCGGAGTCGGAGTTGGTGGTCGCGCCCGCCGGATACAGCTTGGCGGCGTGTACGAAACCGCTGGCCTTGGCCTCGCGGATTTCGTCGGGCTGGGTGCGGTCGGTCAGGTAGAGCACCATCAGCGGTTCGAAGCGGCTGCCGGCCGGCCGTACAGCGAGGATGCGCTGGCGATAGGCGTCGGCCTGCGCGGCATTACGCACCGGAGGTACCAGGTTAGGCATGATGATGGCGCGGCCAAACGTGCGCGCAACATCGGCCACGGTGTGGGGCAACGCAGCACCATCGCGAAGATGAATATGCCAGTCGTCGGGACGCAGCAGGGTCAGGCGGTCGGACATTGGGGATTCCAGGCGGGTCAATCTGGTGGGAATGCTACCGGAAAAGACTCTTGCAGGCACTCGCTATCAAGTTTTGCAGGATGCATCCGATAGCCTTTGGTATGCCTTAACGATGTATGACGCTTTGAAGTGTTGTAGAAACCAGTGGAGCCTCCCGTGCGCCAGCATTATCTAGCCCTGCTCAGTGTGTTCGCCAGCCTGCCTGCGATGGCCCTCACGTTCCAGACACGTCTGGAGAATATTGAGTGGAAGGTGGAGGGCGACAAATTCGAGTGCCGCTTGACCCAGCCGATCACCGATTTCGGCTCGGGTGAGTTCGTGCGCCGGGCCGGCGAGCAGGCGACATTCCGTCTGAAAGCCTTTAACGGCTTGCTCGGCGCAGGATCGGCGACCCTGCTGGCGGCGGCTGCGCCATGGCAACCGGGCCGTGGCGATATCAACCTCGGCGCCGTGCGTGCCGGCAGTGGCGAGGTCTTGTTCAACAGTTCCCAGGCCCAGGCCGGGCGCCTGTTCAATGGCCTGCTCGAGGGGCGCAGCCCGACCGTGCGGCATTACGGGCGTGAAGGCGGCTATTCGGAAATTCGTCTGTTGCCGGTGAAATTCAACAAAGCCTACAACGACTATCAACTGTGTACCGCCAAGCTGCTGCCGATGAATTACGATCAGGTCAAGCAGACCGAAGTCGGCTTCCCCGGTGGCGGTATCGAGCTGGACGCAGCGGCCAAGCGCAAGCTGGCGGTGATCGTCGAATTCATGAAGGCCGATCCGACGGTCAACCATATCGAATTGAACGGTCACTCCGACAACAGCGGCAATCGCCTGACCAATCGCGATGTCTCGCGCCGTCGCGCATTGGCGGTGATGGATTACTTCAAGGCCAACGGCGTGCCGGAATCGCAGATCACCATGCGTTTCCACGGCGAAAGCTACCCCTTGGCGCCCAATACCAACGCCGCCAACCGCGCGCGCAATCGGCGCGTCAATATCCAGCTCGAACGCGTGGCCGCCCCCGAGAAACCGGCGGCGCAAGCCAAGGGCCCGAGCAACCCCGCCGCTACGTCATAAGGTGCGACCATTGGTCGCCCGCTCGACATAATCTGTCGCTTTATCTTCATTTGCTGTCGCGCCCCTGTAATTTCGCGGTTTTGATCGGTAGAATCGTTGCCTTTCCGTAAAACCCCGTGGAGTGATGGCATGGCCGACGTAAACAAGGTCGTTCTCGCGTATTCCGGCGGCCTGGACACTTCGGTGATCCTCAAGTGGCTGCAGGATACTTATAACTGTGAAGTGGTGACCTTCACCGCTGACCTGGGTCAGGGCGAAGAGGTCGAACCTGCACGCGCCAAGGCGCAAGCCATGGGCGTCAAAGAGATCTACATTGACGACCTGCGCGAAGAGTTCGTCCGCGATTTCGTTTTCCCGATGTTTCGCGCCAACACCGTCTACGAAGGCGAGTACCTGCTGGGTACCTCCATCGCACGTCCGCTGATCGCCAAGCGCCTGATCGAAATCGCCAACGAAACCGGCGCTGACGCCATTTCCCATGGCGCCACCGGCAAAGGCAACGACCAGGTGCGTTTCGAACTGGGCGCCTATGCCCTCAAGCCGGGCGTGAAAGTGATTGCCCCTTGGCGTGAATGGGACTTGCTGTCCCGTGAAAAGCTGATGGATTACGCTGAAAAGCATGGCATCCCGATCGAGCGTCACGGCAAGAAGAAGTCCCCGTACTCAATGGACGCCAACCTGCTGCACATCTCCTATGAAGGCGGCGTGCTGGAAGACACCTGGACCGAGCACGAAGAAGACATGTGGCGTTGGACCGTCTCCCCGGAGAACGCTCCTGACAAGCCGCAGTACCTGGAACTGACCTACCGCAACGGCGACATCGTCGCGCTGGACGGCGTCGAGATGACCCCGGCCACCGTACTGGCGACCCTGAACCGTATCGGCGGCGAACACGGTATCGGCCGTCTCGACATCGTCGAGAACCGTTACGTGGGCATGAAGTCCCGTGGCTGCTACGAAACCCCAGGCGGCACCATCATGCTGCGCGCCCACCGCGCGATCGAGTCGATCACCCTGGACCGCGAAGTGGCTCACCTCAAAGACGAGTTGATGCCCAAGTACGCCAGCCTGATCTACACCGGCTACTGGTGGAGCCCTGAGCGTCTGATGCTGCAACAGATGATCGACGCTTCCCAGGCTCACGTGAACGGCGTTGTGCGCCTGAAGCTGTACAAGGGCAACGTGATCGTCACCGGTCGCAAGTCCGATGAGTCGCTGTTCGACGCCAACATCGCCACCTTCGAAGAAGATGGCGGCGCCTACAACCAGGCGGACGCAGCAGGCTTCATCAAGTTGAATGCACTGCGCATGCGTATTGCGGCCAACAAGGGTCGCAAGTTGTTCTGAGTGTTCCCGTCGAAATGAAAAGTGGCCCCTTGTTCAGGGGCCATTTTTTTTTGCCTGTAAAAAAGGCGCGGCGATCCTGATGTTTAAAGTTGTTTAGGTTTGTTTAAAGTCTATCGAGGTTCGTCGTTTCAGAAAGTTTGATGCCTGGCCCGCCGAGGAATGAATTATTTACACCTGAGTAGGAACTATGTCTTACAGAAAATTCACTCACAAAAGTGCGGCGTAGATGTAAGTCGCGGAAAGTTCTGTAGGAAATTTATGGTGTAAATAAATATGTTGAATGGAACTGAAATCATCAGGCTTTTTTTACCTGTCGGCCCATGCGGTCGCGACATGCAAGGGGCATTTCCTGAAACGGGTGTGCGCTGCGTTTACGGTTGCCCCCCTATTCACCGGATATTTCTCTCAAAATATGTGCGAGCCCGGAAAGGTCTGAAAGGCTCCATAAAACTCGAAACATCTGAGTTGGTGTTTTTTTGTAGGTTAATTCCTATCTCGTTGTGGGTTGGGTCTCTGCTTGCTGTTGCTTGGGGTGGAACGCTATGCCAACTAGGAAACGACTAGGCTATTGTGCTTGCTCTGAATAATTCGAACAGCGAAATTGGACTTTCTCATGAATAAAGTGCTGATCGTGGATGATCATCCCGTCATTCGTCTTGCTGTGCGCATGCTAATGGAGCGTCATGGTTATGAGGTCGTTGCCGAGACCGATAACGGTGTCGATGCGTTGCAACTTGCACGGGAACATATGCCGGACATTGTCATACTGGATATTGGAATTCCCAAACTCGATGGCCTGGAAGTTATCTGCCGGCTGTCGTCCACCAAACAGGCCACACCGTTCAAGGTGCTGGTCCTGACTTCCCAGGCGCCGGGTCATTTCTCCATGCGCTGCATGCAGGCGGGGGCGGCCGGGTACGTGTGCAAGCAGCAGGACCTGACGGAATTGCTGAGTGCCATCAAGGCGGTGCTGTCCGGCTACAGCTACTTTCCCAACCAGGCGCTGAATTCGGTGCGTTCCACCATGGGCAATGCCAGCGAGGCCGACATGGTCGAGCGCCTTTCGGGACGCGAGATGATGGTGTTGCAGCAACTGGCGCGCGGCAAAACCAACAAGGAGATCGCTGACGGCATGTTCCTCAGCAACAAAACCGTCAGCACCTATAAGACACGCTTGCTGCTCAAGCTCAATGCCCGCTCACTGGTCGATCTGATCGAGTTGGCTCAACGCAATGGCCTGGTCTAGAGGAGGGCGCCACCCCATGGCTGGATAGCCAGGTGAATCGGCAGAAAAAAGCCTCCGTGAGGGAGGCTTCCGGCCGTTCTCGGCTGATCAGAGGTCGAAATCGTAATCGGCCAGCTGTTTTTGCAAGCGTCGCTCTTCCAGAAGGTTGTCGATGGTGCGGCGTTTGCTTAGATTGGTCTTGGCCACCTCTACAGGTGCTTCCTGCCCATCGTCATCCGACTCGACAAGGTCATCGTCCACTTCCAGTTGTTCTTTGCCAGTGCTCATAACGTTAACTCCGGGCTAAGACTGCCGTTGGCGCTCCTTATAACGATATTCCATGAGCGGGTAAAAAAGATTTTTTCAATCGATAGATCGAAAAAACCTCTGATCCCTCAATCGTCCGACGTCTTGTCCTTGTATTCGCACAGGTCTTCGATGCGACAGCTGCCGCAGCGCGGCTTGCGGGCCTGGCAAACGTAGCGCCCGTGAAGGATCAGCCAGTGGTGCGAATCGAGCAGATACGGCTTGGGGACAAACTTCATCAGTTGTTTTTCCACTTCCACCACATTCTTGCCGCGGGCAATGCCGGTGCGGTTGCTCACCCGGAAAATGTGGGTGTCCACGGCCATGGTCAGTTGCCGGAACGCCGTATTGAGCACAACGTTTGCCGTTTTGCGGCCCACGCCTGGCAAAGCCTCCAGCGCTTCGCGGGTTTGCGGCACTTCACCGCCATGCCGCTCCAGCAGCAGGCGGCAGGTCTCGATGACATTTTTCGCCTTGCTGTTGTACAAGCCGATGGTCTTGATGTATTCGGACAAACCTTCCACGCCCAAGGCATGGATCGCTGCCGGCGTGTTCGCCACGGGATACAGTTTGGCCGTGGCCTTGTTAACGCCGACGTCTGTGGATTGGGCCGAGAGAATCACCGCAATCAGCAACTCAAACGGCGTGGAGTAGGCCAGTTCGGTTTTGGGTTCCGGATTGTCTTCGTGGAGCCTGCGGAAAATTTCCAGGCGTTTTGCGGCGTTCATGGGGCAGGCGATTCCTTGCTGGCGGTCAGCGTGATTGTGAAAAATGGGCCCAGGCTTGCAACCCAGCGAGCAATAACCCGAGCAGGATAAACCCGGCCGGCATCAATGTGGTGGCGGCACTGGCGCGTAACAACCCCATGACGAGCATGAGCGCGGCGAACAGGCCGACCAACCGTAGCTGCGCCTTGCGCTGGCCCGCCTCAAAGAAACCATGGTGTTCCAGGACAACGCATTGCACGCTGATCAGCGCGAGGTAGATGCCCAACTGCTGATACAGCGGCAGCGCAAATGCCTGCAACAGTAGCTGCACACAACTGACCAGTGTCGCGGCGACCATCAAGCTGGCACCCAGCCGCAGGGACGCGCTCAGGCGCGAGCGCACCGCGCGCATGACCAGGCCGTAGAGCGTCACGGTCAGCGCCGACAACGCCAGGAAACTCAGGGCTTTGGGCAGGGTGTCAGTCACCCCGAGCAACGGTGCCAGCAGCGCTGCATTGGCCAGGCCAACGGCTCTAGTCATGGGCGTCGGGCTCCAGCAGGGATGAGCGGTGCTCGTCGAAATAGCGCAAAGCGTCATGGGTGGCGCTGATCACCGCTCGAGAGGTGAGGGTGGCACCGGCTATTTGATCGACGGTCGAGTCTTGCATGTCCGTGCGCGAACGCCCCTTGAATGAAGCCAGCCAAGGGTTGCCGGGCTGGCTGATAAGCCCGCCCAGGCTTGGGGTTTCCGATTGCGCCAGGGTCTTGATGCCCAGCAGCTTGCCGTCGCGGTCAATGGCGATCAGCAGTTCGATCGGGCCGGCATAGCCGCTGGTGCTCAACCGCAGCAGCACCGCGCTGGGTTGGCCCGACAGGCTGACCCGATAGCCACCCAGCAGTTGGCTCTCCTCCAGCGGCTGTGCAGCGATCGGCAGCGGTTGCTCCAGCGGCTGATTGTCATAACGGTCGGCGGGTAGCAGGTCGAGCAACGCCTGGCGCTGCAGGGCCAGGGCCTGGCGCGCGGCGTGATCGGCGGTCAGGTGCTGAAGGGTCAGGATCAGCGTGCCGCCGCCGATAGCGATCAGCAACGCCAGCAGTACGCCTCTGCGCGACTTCATAGGCTGACCGCCGGCTGTTTCGCGGCCACCAGGCGTTCCAGCGCCGGCACGGCCAGGTTCATCAGCAGCACCGCAAAGGCTACACCGTCCGGGTAACCGCCCCACGTGCGAATCAGATACGTCAGCAGGCCCACGCCCACCCCGAACAGCAGCCGGGCCCTGGGGCTTTTTGGGCCGGAGACCGGCTCGGTGACGATAAAAAATGCGCCGAGAAGCGTGGCGCCCGTCAGCAGATGAAACAGCGGCGAGCCGTGGGAGTCGGAGCCCGAGCCATTCCAGCACAGCAGGCTGATCACAAACAGGCTACCCAACATGCCCAAGGGCGCGTGCCAACTGAATACCCGCTGGCGCAACAACCACAGCCCGCCGGCCAGAAACGCCAGGTTCACCCACTCGCTGCCCTTGCCGCCGACATGCCCGAATGCCGGGTTGCGCGCGAACAGTTCATCAATGGTCAGGCTTTTGTTCAGTCGCAGGGCGTCCAGTGCCGTGGCCTGGGCCCAGGCATCGGGCGCGTCGCGGTGCAGGCCGAATACCTGTTGTGCGCCGGCCAGCAGGTCCATGCCGTGGGTGGTCGGCCAGTGCGTCATGAGTTGCGGAAAGGCCACCAGCATCGACGCATACCCGACCATCGCCGGGTTGAAGGGGTTGCGCTGGCCGCCGTACAGGTGCTTGCCCAGCAGCAGCCCACTGGCCACGGCCGCCACGCACAGCCACCAGGGGCAATAGGGCGGCAGTGCCAGGGCGAGCAGGGTCGCGCTGACCAGGCTGCTCAGATCGCCGCCACGCGGCCCCCGCAGGCGTTGCACGCCCGCATCGACCAGCAGTGCGCAGCCCGTCGCCAGCAACAGATTGATCAACACGCCCCAACCGAACAGCCAGAACATCGCCAGCCCACCCGGCAGTGTCGCCAGCAACACCCGTTGCAGGGCCTGTTGAGGCTCAAGCGTGGCCATGGGCATCCACCTGGCGCTGTGCTGCGTCGAGATTGGCGTGTGCCTCGGCCAGTTGCTGTGGGTCGGCGTTCCGATCCTGGGCTTTCTTCAATTCGGCGCGCCGCATTGCCAGTTGGATTTTGGCGCGCTTGAGATCGGCGGTGTTGGCGGGGGCCGGCGTTGCAGGCGCGGGGTTCACCTCCAGAGCGGCCAATGCCTGCTCCGCGGCTTCGAACTGTTGTTGCAGCACGATCAGTTGCGACTGCTGTTCAAAGGTGGGCGGATGCCCGAATGCCTTCAAGGATTTATGCAACTGTGCACGGCTCATCGCCACGTTGATCTTGGCTTTCTTGATCGCGGCGTCCTGGGCTGCCTGCGCCGCATCGATCGGCACGGCGGCCAACGGCGCGGCCCGCTTGGCGCGGGCCAGGCGTTCGGCCTGCTTGTGTTCTTCTTCCCGTTGCAGGCGCGCGTTGCGTTGCTCAAAGCGTCGCCGTGCGCGGTCTCGCTTCAAGCCGCGCGCGCGGCGCTCGCGGTCGTTGGTCGCCAGGCCGCCGACAATCGGCAGTACCGCCACTAGCGGGCGCATCTCGATGCAATCGACCGGGCAGGGCGCGACGCATAGGTCGCAACCGGTGCATTCGTCGATGATCACGGTGTGCATCCATTTGGCCGCGCCGACAATCGCATCCACCGGGCAGGCCTGGATACATTTGGTACAGCCGATGCATTCGGCCTCACGGATGTAGGCAATCTGTGGTGGCGCTTCGCCGCGGCTGGTGTCCAGTGCCAGTACCGGCACGTTCAGCAACTGCGCGAGCGCGCCGATCGTTTCCTGCCCGCCGGGCGGGCATTTATTGATGGCTTCGCCTTGAGCGATCCCTTCGGCGTAGGGCTTGCAGCCCGGGTGCCCGCACTTGCCGCATTGGGTTTGCGGGAGCAGCGCGTCGATACGTTGAATCAGGCTCATGCTTTGATCATTGCGTTGAAACCCAGAAAAGCCACCGCCATCAGCCCGGCGCTGATCAGTTCGACCGGCAGGCCACGGAAGGGCAGCGGGATGTCGTTGTCGGCGATGCGCTGGCGCAAGTCGCTGAACAGGCTCAGCACCAGCCAGAAGCCGAGCCCAGCGCCCACGCTCAGTGCCGCCATGTGCGCCAGCCCCTCATCGTCTTCAATGCCCAGCAACACCACGCCCAGTACCCCGGCGTTGCCCAGCAGCAGCGGCCATAACCCTTCCGTCGGCAGCGTAGGGCGCAGGCGCATGAGCGCGCCGAGCACGGGGCGGATCAGCAGCGCGGTCAGCGGTAAAAACACCCACAGTCGCAGGGCAGTCAACCCCAACGGTTGCAGCGCGTAGTGATCCAGCAAATAGGCGAGCACGCCGCTCACTGCCATCAACACGGTGGTGGCAATCCCCAATGCATGCACCCGCGAGCGTGAATGCGCGGCCAATATCGGGTCGACGGCCAACGGCATCTGCAACACGAGGTTGTTGATCAGGGCGGCGCTGACAAGGGTGAGGAGCATATCGGTCATGGGCATGCCGGTTAAGCGAACAGGGCCTGATTATCCGGCAAGCGAGAAGGGGGTACTAGCTGAAAAGCCCTGTCGCCGCGACGACAGGGCTGTTTTGCAGGGCTTACTTGATGCGTTGACCCGGCTTGGCGCCGCTGTCAGGGCTCAGCAGGTAGATTTCTTCGCCGCCGGGGCCGGCCGCCATCACCATGCCTTCGGAAATACCGAACTTCATTTTCCGCGGCTTGAGGTTGGCGATCATCATGGTCAGGCGACCATTGAGCTTGGACGGGTCCGGATAAGCGCTCTTGATCCCGGAGAACACGTTGCGTTGCTCGTCGCCGATATCGAGGGTCAGGCGCAGCAGCTTGTCGGCACCTTCCACGGCTTCGGCCTTGAGAATCAGCGCAACCCGCAGGTCAACGGCGGCAAAGGCGTCGAACTCGATCTCCGGGGACAGCGGGTCCTTGACCAGTTCACCGTTGCCGGCCGGGTTCGATTCGCCGGTGTCGGTCGGGCTGGCGACCAGGTCTTCTTTCGACGCGTCGCTCATGGCCTGGACTTTTACCGGGTCGATACGGGTCATCAATGGTTTGAACTCGTTCAATTGATGGTTGCTGAGCAAGCTGGCGTGGTCGTTCCAGGTCAGCGGCGCGACGTTGAGGAACGCCTCGGCATCCGCGGCCAGCAACGGCAGCACCGGCTTGAGGAAGATGACCAACTGGCGGAACAGGTTGACGCCGGTGGCGCAGATGGCCTGGACTTCCGCCTGCTTGCCTTCCTGCTTGTTCAGCGACCACGGTGCCTTGTCGGCGATCCACGCGTTGGCGCGGTCGGCCAGGCCCATGATTTCGCGCATGGCGCGGGCAAAGTCGCGGGCTTCATAGGCATCGGCGATGCTTGGCGCGGCGGCCAGGAACGCGTCGGTCAGTTCCGGCGCGGCATTCTCGGCCACCAGCACACCGGCGTTGCCCTTGTGGATGAAACCGGCGCAACGGCTGGCGATGTTGACGACTTTGCCGACGAGGTCCGAGTTGACCTTCTGTACGAAGTCTTCCAGGTTCAGGTCAAGATCGTCGACGCCACGGCCCAGCTTGGACGCATAGTAGTAGCGCAGGTATTCCGGCGACAGGTGATCCAGGTAGGTGCGCGCCTTGATAAAGGTGCCACGGGACTTGGACATCTTCTGGCCGTTGACGGTCAGGTAGCCGTGTACGTTGATGCCGGTCGGCTTGCGGTAGCCCGCACCTTCGAGCATCGCCGGCCAGAACAGGGCGTGGAAGTTGACGATGTCCTTGCCGATGAAATGGTACAGCTCGGCGGTGGAGTCCTTGCCCCAGAACGCATCGAAGTCCAGCTCCGGCGTGCGCTTGCACAGGTTCTTGAAGCTGGCCATGTAGCCGATCGGGGCGTCCAGCCACACGTAGAAATACTTGCCCGGCTCGCCCGGGATCTCAAAGCCGAAGTACGGCGCATCGCGGGAAATGTCCCACTGTTGCAGCCCGGCATCCAGCCATTCGGCGATCTTGTTGGCGACGGCGTCCTGCAGGGTGCCGCTGCGCGTCCAGGTTTGCAGCATCTGCTGGAAATCCGGGAGCTTGAAGAAGAAGTGCTGGGAATCCTTGAGCACCGGGGTGGCGCCGGAGATCGCTGACTTGGGGTTCTTCAGGTCTGTGGGGGCGTAGGTGGCACCGCATTTTTCGCAGTTGTCGCCGTACTGGTCCTCGGTGCCGCATTTCGGGCAGGTGCCCTTGATGAAGCGGTCGGCCAGGAACATTTTCTTTTCCGGGTCGAAATACTGCGTGATCGAGCGCGTGGCAATGTGCCCGGCGTCCTTCAACCGCAGGTAGATCTGGCTCGACAGCTCGCGGTTTTCGTCGGCGTGGGTCGAATGGAAGTTGTCGAAGTCGACCAGGAACTCGGCAAAGTCGGCGCTGTGTTCAGCCTGCACATTGGCGATCAGTTGTTCCGGGGTGATGCCTTCCTTTTCGGCGCGCAACATGATGGCCGAACCGTGGGCGTCGTCCGCGCAGACATAGATGCATTGATTGCCGCGATGCTTCTGGAAGCGCACCCACATGTCGGTCTGGATGTACTCAAGCATATGGCCAAGATGGATTGAACCATTGGCATAGGGCAGGGCGCTGGTGACGAGGATCTTGCGTGGCTCGGACATGGGGCTCGGCTACTCGATGAAACGGAGGTCGGCCACTATAAAGCGCCGGCAAATATATTTCACCCCGTGGCGCTGTTTCAGCATCTTCCCAACCTGCGAAAGCATGCCGTTAAGCCGCTGGAACGGTTAGGATAGCCGCCTGTTTCAGTCAGTCTTTTTCGGGAGTAGCCCATGAGCGCCGTTAATCGCGCAGCGGTGGAAGCCGTTCTTCGCCAGTACACCGACCCCTATTTGAACCAGGATCCGGTCAGTGCCGGTTGTGTCCGCGCCATCGAGATCCAGGGCGACCAGGTGTCGGTCCGGATGGAGCTGGGCTATGCCGCCGGTCTGTTCAAGAGCGGCTGGGCGCAGATGCTGCAAATGGCCATCGAAGGCCTCGACGGCGTGCGTTCCGCCAAGGTCGACATTCAGTGCGTGATCGCGCCGCACAAGGCCCAGGCGCAGATCCCCGGCCTGGCCAATGTGAAGAATGTGGTGGCCGTGGCCTCCGGCAAGGGCGGCGTGGGTAAATCCACCACGGCGGCCAACCTGGCGCTGGCGCTGGCGCGCGAAGGCGCCCGCGTGGGGATTCTCGACGCGGATATCTACGGCCCGAGCCAGGGCGTGATGTTCGGCATTGCCGAGGGCACCCGCCCGAAAATCAAGGACCAGAAGTGGTTCGTGCCCATCGAGTCGCTGGGTGTGGAAGTGATGTCCATGGCGTTCCTGACCGACGACAACACGCCGATGGTGTGGCGCGGGCCGATGGTTTCCGGCGCCTTGCTGCAACTGGTGACCCAGACCGCCTGGGGCGATTTGGACTACCTGGTGATCGACATGCCGCCAGGCACCGGCGACATCCAGCTGACCCTGGCGCAAAAAGTCCCGGTGGCCGGTGCGGTGATCGTGACCACGCCGCAGGACCTGGCGTTGCTGGACGCGAAGAAAGGCGTGGAAATGTTCCGCAAGGTCAACATCCCGGTGCTGGGCGTCGTGGAAAACATGGCGGTTCACATCTGCTCCAACTGTGGCCATGCCGAGCACCTGTTCGGTGAGGGGGGCGGCGAGAAGTTGGCGACCCAGTACGGCGTCGAACTGCTGGCCTCGCTGCCGCTGGCGATGGTGATTCGCGAACAGGCCGATGGTGGCAAACCGACAGTGGCGGCCGAGCCTGATGGCCAGATCGCCATGGTTTATCAGGAACTGGCGCGTCACGTGGGCGCGCGGATTGTCCTGCAAGAAGCGGCTTCACCGGCCATGCCGACGATTACAGTCAGCGACGACTGAGTCATTCGCAGGAAACAAGCCCCGCTATTGTCGGGGCTTTTTCTTGTCCGCCGAACGGCCAGGTATCGCTTGCCAGGCTCTTACGCAGTTGCTCGTGTAAGCATTTGCTTACTCTCGCGTAAGTGTTTGGTTTTTTTTGCGCTTCCGGACGTCTCAAATTGTCTGGTCATATTTCTAATTAATTGAAATATAACAATTATTTATTGGCTCGCGAGAGCGAAAGCTCGGCAGGCGACGGGTTAGGTTGCGTTGTACTTCCCTGGGAACTGGTTACTATCAGTCCTGTGTCCACGGATTGACACAGCCATCAAGGAACGATGGTTTGAAGGAACGTCGCAGGATGCGATTCATCAGGATGATGAAAAAGGAATACAGGGACTAGGGAAAAAATGTGGGCGGGTCATACCGCCCCTTTTTTCGCCTGCAGAAAAGTGAAATGCCTGCCCCTGAACGCAAAAAAGGCCCGCAAGGGGCCTTTTTTGTTGGGCTGCGGCGCTGTCAGCGCTCGAGATCCTTGATCTTGCCTTTTACGCCATCCCACTCTTCCGCATCCGGCAGCGACTCTTTCTTCTCCGTGATGTTCGGCCAGATTTCCGCCAGTTCGACGTTCAACTGGATAAATTCCTGCATATCTTCCGGGACCTCGTCCTCGGAGAAAATAGCGACGGCCGGGCATTCAGGTTCACACAGGGCGCAGTCAATGCACTCATCCGGGTGGATCACCAGGAAATTCGGGCCTTCGTAGAAGCAGTCCACCGGACAGACTTCTACGCAGTCGGTGTATTTGCACTTGATGCAGTTGTCGGTGACGACGAAGGTCATTTCTAATTTTCTCCTCAGGCGGCGGCAGCGAAACCCCTTATGGTGGGGCCCGCGAGGTTTGAGAGCGATAATCTGCGAGCCAGGCTAAAAGCCCGCAGCATCCCAAACCGCGCGAGATAATATCAGCTTGCAAGCGTCTGCGTTAGATCTGTGTCTTCAGTGTATAGAGCATTTCCAGCGCTTTTCGCGGTGTCAAGTCGTCCAGGTCAAGTTTTGCCAATTCATCCAGCACCGGATGGGGCAGGCTGGCGAACATATCGCTCTGGTGTGGCGCGTTGGATTTGCTGTTGCTCTTCTTCGGGCTGGCGACCACGGTGTCGTGGGGCAGGGCGGTGGCTTCCAGGCGGCTGAGGTGCTCGCGGGCGCGGGTGATCACGTCGTTCGGCACACCGGCCAACTGCGCCACGGCCAGGCCGTAACTCTGGCTGGCCGGCCCTGGCAGCACATGGTGCAGGAACACGATACGTTCGTTGTGCTCGGTGGCATTGAGATGCACGTTGGCCACCAGCGGCTCGCTTTCCGGCAGCACGGTCAGTTCGAAGTAGTGGGTGGCGAACAGCGTATAGGCGCGCAGGTGCGCCAGGCGCTCGGCCGCCGCCCAGGCCAGGGACAGGCCGTCGAACGTGCTGGTGCCGCGACCGACTTCGTCCATCAGCACCAGGCTGCGCTCGGTGGCGTTGTGCAGGATGTTCGCGGTTTCGCTCATCTCCACCATAAAGGTCGAGCGGCCGCCGGCGAGGTCATCGCTGGAACCGATCCGCGTGAAGATGCGGTCCACCAGGGACAGCTCGCAACTGGCCGCTGGCACAAAGCTGCCGATATGCGCGAGCAACACGATCAATGCGGTCTGGCGCATGTAGGTGGATTTACCGCCCATATTCGGACCGGTGATCACCAGCATGCGGGTTTCGTCATCCAGCGACAGATCGTTAGCGACAAACGGCGTGGTCAATACCTGCTCCACCACCGGGTGGCGCCCCTGCACGATACGCATGCAGGGTTCGCTGACAAACCGCGGGCAGTTCAAGTCAAGGTTCAGCGCACGCTCGGCCAGGTTGCTCAGCACATCCAGCTCGGCCAGGGCGGCGGCGGTGTCTTGCAGTGGCGCGAGGCGGCTGATCAAGTCTTCGAGCAGTGCTTCATACAGCATCTTTTCCCGCGCCAAGGCACGGCTCTTGGCCGACAGCGCTTTATCTTCGAACGCTTTCAGCTCGGGGGTGATGAAGCGTTCGGCACCTTTAAGGGTTTGACGACGTTGATAGTCGATGGGCGCCTGCTCGGCCTGCTTGCTCGGCAACTCGATGAAGTAGCCATGCACACGGTTGTAGCCGACCTTCAGGTTGGCCAGGCCGGTGCGGGCTTTTTCGCGGGCTTCCAGGTCGATCAGGAACTGCCCGGCGTTTTCGCTCAGGGACTGCAGTTCATCCAGTTCGCTGTCGTAACCGGTCTTGAGCACGCCGCCGTCACGGATGATTGCCGGCGGGTTGTCGATAATGGCTTTTTCCAGCAGGGCCGCGAGGTCCGGGTAGGTGCCGGTGGTGACGGCCAGCTGTTGCAGGTGCGGCGTGTCCAGTTCGGTCATCGCCGCTTGCAACTGCGGCAGGGCGCCGAGGGCATCGCGCAGGCGCGCCAGGTCGCGCGGGCGTGCGTTGCGCAGGCCGATCCGCGCGAGGATGCGCTCGATATCGCCGATTTCTTTCAACTGCGGCTGCAGCTTTTCGAAGCGATAGCCGTCGAGCAGGCAGGTAATCGACGTCTGCCGCGCTTGCAGCACCGTCAGGTCGCGCAGCGGACGGTTCAGCCAGCGCGTCAGCAAGCGGCTGCCCATGGCGGTCTGGCAACGGTCGACCACCGATTGCAGCGTGTTGTCGCGCCCGCCCGCCAGGTTGGTGTCCAGCTCCAGGTTGCGACGGCTGGCGCCGTCGAGCACCACGGTATCGTCCAGGCGCTCATGGCGCAGGCTGCGCAAGTGCGGCAGGGCGGTGCGCTGGGTTTCCTTGGCGTAGCTGAGCAGGCAACCGGCGGCGCCGATGGCCAGGGTCAGGGTTTCGCAGCCGAAGCCCTTGAGATCCTGCACGGCGAACTGCTGGCACAGACTTTTCAGCGCCGAATCACGCTCGAAATCCCACGGCGCGCGACGCTTGGTCCCACGACGACGTTCCGCCGGCAGGTCCTTTGGCCAATCATCCGGGATCATCAGCTCCACCGGATTGATACGCTCCAGCTCCGCCAGCAGGTTCTCCCAGCCTTTGGTCTCCATCACGCTGAAGTTGCCGCTGGTGATATCCAGCACCGCCAGGCCGAACAAGCGCTCGTCGCCGAGCACCGCAGCGATCAGGTTATCGCGACGCTCATCGAGCAGCGCCTCATCACTCACCGTCCCCGGCGTAATAATACGCACCACCTGACGCTCAACCGGCCCTTTGCTGGTGGCCGGGTCGCCGATCTGCTCGCAGATCACCACCGACTCGCCCAGCTTCACCAGCTTGACGAGGTAGCCTTCCAACGAATGGTAAGGAATCCCACACATCGGAATCGACTGCCCCGCCGACTGCCCACGGGCGGTCAGGGTGATGTCCAGCAACTTGGCGGCTTTCTTCGCGTCTTCGTAGAAGATCTCGTAGAAATCGCCCATGCGATAGAACATCAACTGATCAGGGTGCTGGTTTTTCAGGCGCCAGTACTGCTGCATCATTGGGGTGTGGGAGGACAGATCGGAAGTGGTTTTACTCATCAGATAATTAGCGAATTCGTTAAAAAGAGTGGCAAAGGGGGCACTTGGCCCGGCTGATTTTGCGATGGCGGCAAGGTTAACACGCGAGGTCGACCCTTCGCAGGCCTGCTCAAAAGACACGGTAAGTGCATAAAAAATGCATGGTCAATGCAAATTAGCATTTGCCAAGCTTCAAATCTGTCGTCACTATCCGCTTTATGCAAAAACGCAACGTTTCTATCGTCTTAAGAGAACTGCTGGACCGCGACCGGATCTCCCCCACGGAGCTTCACCGGCGTACCGGCGTGCCTCAATCCACGCTGTCCCGGATACTCAGCGGCAAGATCGTTGACCCCTCGGACAAGCACATTTCGCGCATTGCCGAGTACTTCCGCGTCAGCACCGACCAACTGCGCGGGCGCGCGGCGGTGGGCGTTTCTCGGGATGAAGGGCGCGACCCGATGCATTCGGAACTCAAGGACATAAGCCTGTGGGATGACGACACCCCCGTGAATGACGACGAGGTGTCGATCCCCTTTCTGCGTGAGGTTGAATTGGCTGCTGGATCAGGAAGATTCGTCATCGAGGAAAGCGAGAAGGCCAGCCTGCGGTTCGGCAAGCGCAGCCTGCGGCATAACGGTGTGCAGTTCGACCAGGCCAAGTGTGTGACGGTGCGCGGCAACAGCATGTTACCGGTGCTGCGTGATGGCGCGACGGTGGGGGTGAATGCGGGCAAGAGTGCGATTGGCGACATCGTCGATGGTGACTTGTACGCCATCAATCACAATGGTCAGTTGCGGGTCAAACAGCTCTATCGCCTGCCTTCCGGGATTCGCCTGCGCAGTTTCAACCGCGATGAGCACCCGGACGAAGACTACAGCTTCCAGGACATCCAGGATGAACAGATCAGCATCCTCGGTCATGTCTTCTGGTGGGGCATGTACGCCCGTTAACCTTTTTGCGTAAGACGAAGCCCGCCAATGAGCGGGCTTTTTTTCGTCTGTAGAAAGGCATCAAACCCTTTGCCAGCAAGGCTTCCAATGCATCAGTGCATTTGTTTGGAAAAATAAATGCATTTGTGCATTGACTGTATATGCATACATGCATATTCTTTGTCTCAAGCCGGCCAACAAGGCTCGGTGGAGGCGGCAAGGATGCTGCCAGGAACGACAAGGAAGGCACGCAACATCGGCACGGACGCCATCGAAGCGATGGCAGGGATGCCAGGTAACACCGGCAAGGATGCCGACGCTCTTTAGTTTCACCGTTTTACAAGAACAGGCAGCGATGAACCGGCCTTGACGGTTCAGAGGGTTGGCAACTGACCCGGGTGTGCAGCGTAAAGCACCAGAAGCAGTTATCCGGCAGACAGGGATCGTGGTCGGAAAAACATTGAGGAAAGATCCGTACCGCGCCAGTAGCGCCGAAAGATCGAGTACCCAGCCTCACCCATACTGATCCTTTTGAAGGCGTCTTTTGTCGCCATGCGGCGTTGCCGCTCAACAACAGCCACTCCTCACAAGAGGATCGTATGGGTGAGGCTGGGCACAGGACCGCATTACTGAAAAGCCCGGGCAACCGGGCTTTTTGGAATGCCTACCTATAAATGGATTTACCCAAACGCCGGCATTTTGCCGGCATTGCTCAGCCAGGAGGCGTGACATGACAAACGAGCAGCAAGCGTTAGCGGAAATGCCTATCTGGCTGGTGATCGTACTGGCGCTGATCGGCGGAGTTTCTGGCGAAATGTGGCGCGCCGACAAGGAGGGCGCCCGTGGTTGGTCGCTGATCCGGCGCCTGGCACTGCGGTCTGGGGCGTGCATGGTCTGCGGGGTCTCGGCGTTGATGCTGTTGTACGCCGCCGGCATGTCGATCTGGACCGCCGGCGCCCTCGGCTGCCTGACAGCCATGGCCGGTGCAGACGTCGCCATTGGCCTTTATGAACGTTGGGCGGCCAAGCGCATTGGCGTCGACGAGGCCCCGCCCTCCCGCCCGGATCAGCAGTAACCGCTGCAAGGACGCGACTGATGACATCTATTGAAAAACCTTCCCAACTGCCCATCGCAATTGGCGAAGCGCTCAAGGGCGCCTTCCCACAATTGCGTGTGGGCAACCACCAGGACTTCCAGGGCACCGGGGATAAAACCGGCGTGCTGATTACCGTGGAACGCAACGGCCCCGGCGTTCGATCCCTTGAAGGACGTAAGGCCCATGCACTGTCGGTGTCACTCATGGCCAGGGTTGTCAGTGGTTCGGCGCCTTACGACGCCTGCGACCTGGCCAGTCAATTGATGGATTTGGCCCTCGATAATCGCTGGGGCCTGCCGTCGGACCAGTGTGACCTGCCAAGCGCCATCGTCGCGGCGCCGAGCCTACAGGGCAGTGCCGAAACCGACTACGACAGTTGGACAGTGTCCTTCACCCAAAACATCTACCTCGGCCCGCCGATACTCGAAGATCCCACCGGAAAACCGCTGTTTGCCTGCAGGTGGGAAGTCTCGAATATCGACGATCCTGACCAATACCGACCTTTGCAGGAGTAGTCCATGTTCGATGCTTTGTTACGCATGCAACTGGGACCGATCGTCGAGCGCCTGGCGGAAATGGAGGCCCAGCTCGAAGACCTGTACCGACGCGCTGAAAGCTTTTGTCGGATCGGCATATGCCAGCAGGTCGACGCCGCCAGCAATACCTGCATCGTCAGCCACGGCGATTTGCTTACCCCGGCGATTGGTTTTTTCAACCCCAGCGCGGGGGCGCAGACCGAAACGCGCATCCCGTCAGTGGGCGAGCAATGTTTGTTGCTCAACTATGGCGGTGGGGAAGGCGCTGCGCAGTCGGTAGCGCTTTTCGGCCTCAACAGTAGCCTGTTTCCGCCGGTCTCCAGCGTTGCATCGTTGACCCGGCGCCGCCACCAGGACGGGACGCAAAGTGACTATGACGACGCCAGCCACACATTCAACTGGACCAACGGGCCCACCGTGTTCAGCGGTTCCCGCGAACAGGTCGAGGCGAAGGTCGGCGCTGCCACGCTGCAGATGAGCGCCAAGCACATCACCTTGCAACTCGGCGCCGTCGGTGTGCTGCTGGATGCCGGCGGCGTGCATTTGAGCGGCCCGCTGGTGGATCACCAAGGCCGCGTGATCAGCACCGCATAAGGATTTGCCATGATCGGAATCGATAGGAATACCGGGGCAGCGGTCGATGACTGGCTGCAATTCGTACAGCGTGCCACCCGAGCGCTGACCACCCCCGTGGGCACTCGCCAGAAGCGCCCGTTGTACGGCTCGCTGATCCCCCAACTGCTCGGGCAGAACCTCGGCGACGACCTCTTGATCCTCGCCCAAAGCCACGCCGCCAAAGCGTTCTACAACGTCGAGAACGGCATCGCCGACTTTCAACCCCAGGTCATCGTCGCCAGTCGCCAGGGCGCCGGTCTGTTGCTGCGGTTTGCCGGCACGTGGAAAAACCGCCAACAATCCTTCGAGGTTATGACATGAGCATGCTGATCCCTGGCCAGAACCAACTGGCGGAGCCGGCTATCATTGCCGTCGACGCGTTCGAGCCGTTGCTGGCGCAATTCAAGGCGTTCGTCATCGACTACGTCGCCGCCCGCGCGCCACAAAGTGCCGCCAAACTCAAGGTCAGCCTCGATAACGAAAGCGAACTGCTGAGTCTGGCCCTGGAAGCGTTTTGCGTGCGTCTGCAAACCCACGAACGCCAGTACAACGCACGCATCAAGCAGATGCTGGCGTGGTGGGCCACCGGCAGTAACCTCGACGCACGCCTGGCCGATATGGGCCTGGAGCGCCAGGTGCTGGACCCCGGCGACCCGGCGGCCTTCCCGCCGGTGCCGCCGACATTGGAAAGCGACGACGACGCACGCTTGCGCTATTACTTGGCGCCCCACGCGCCGGCGGCGGGTTCTCGCATGCAGTATCGCCGCGAGGTGTTCACCCTCGGCGAACGACCTGCGGTTAACGTAGAAAGCGCGACACCGGGTGTGGTCACGGTCACCTATACCTTCGACCCGGATGGCTACGCAGCTCAGGTCAAGGATGGCAGCGGCCGACGCACCGCCCCCGGTGAGGTGATGGTGACGGTGCTCTCCAGGGACGGCGATGGAAGCGCTTCCGCCGATTTGCTTGACGGCGTGCGCAGACATTTCGCACGCCCCGATGTGCGGCCGGAAACTGATCTCGTCACTGTCCAAAGTGCGCAGATCCAACGCTACAAGATTCGCGTGGTGGCCAAGATCAACGCCGGCCCGGACTCGGGCCTGACCCAAGTGGCGGCGCAACGCTTGCTGCAAACCTACGCCGAATCCTGTCACCGCCTGGAAGGGCGCGTCGACCCGAGCTGGATCGACTACGCCATCCACAGTGCCGGAGCGGCGCAGCTGCAAATCCTCGAACCGCTGGCACCGATTGTCTGCTCGGCGTTCCAGGCGCCGTATTGCACGGGTGTCGAGGTGGAGGTACGCACGCTATGAGTGAGCCCAAACCGAGTCTGTTGCCCGCCAATAGCTCACCGCTGGAAAAAGCGTTGGACCTGGGGTTTGGCAGGTTGCTCGAGCGGATCATGCCGCCGTTTCCGGCCTTGATGAACCCGCTGCAAACACCCTCCGAATTCCTTCCTTACCTGGCCGCCGACCGAGGCGTCAGCGAATGGGACGCGGATGCCAGCGAAACGGAAAAGCGCCTCACCGTGGGCTTGTCCTGGCAGATCCAGCGCCAGGCCGGCACGCCCAAGGCTTTGAGTTATGCGGTGGAGTCGCTGGGTTTCAGCCCCAACATCAGCGCCTGGTATCAACAGCGGCCGCAGGGCTTGCCTTACACCTTCGATGTGCAGGCGATCATCGGGCGCAGTTGGTCCAGCGGTGACCATAACCGATTGATCCGCCGTATCGACGCCGCGAAGAGCGAGCGCGACCAGGCGACGATTACCGTGGTTCACCAGACACAAGCACGCCTTGGCCTGACCGCGATTGTCCACGCCCCGTTTAACGACAGCGAGTTAAGCCTGCAAGGCGCGTTACCCGAACTTGCCTTGGGCGCTCGACTTAACAGTGCTGGCGTTGCCCGGCACTACACCATTAACGACTACGACCTCAGGGCGCAGCCATGACAGATGACATTACGCGCCTGGTGCGCTTCACCTCCAAGGGTTTGGATGAAGTGCTGCAGGCAAAGAACCAGGGCTTGAAAGGCGAAATCACCCACATCGGCGCCGGCACCGGCCGCTACAACCCAGACGGCACGGAAGTGGCCTTGCGTGACGAGCGCCAGCGGGTGGCGATTGTGGATTACGAGGACTTGGGCGAGCGCCAACTCAGGATGGCCGCGCTGTTCGATGGCGATGGCGAGTATGAGATTGGTGAGTTCGGTTTTTACCTCGCCAGTGGGACGTTGTTGGCGGTGTATTCCGTCGCTGGGAAGTTGCTGACGTATAAAGCGGCGGCGGCTCGGGTGCTGCAGAAGTTTACGTTGGATGTTTCGCCGTTGCCGGCGGAGAGCGTGACGGTAGTTGTTGGTGTGGAAAATTTCAATGTGTTGTTAACCGAGGAGATAGCCCAACTCGCAACTGCTAGTGTTGACAATATGGCTCGGTATACGGGGCTTCTCTTTCGACTTGTCAAACTGGAGGGGAAATAGTGGCAGTGGGTGAGTTGAGCAAAAACGACACTCAGTGAGTATTTCGCTTGAGAAGTTTTCTGGGGTCAGCCGAGCTTGTGTAAAGGTGGAATTTAGATGGCTAATAGGATGAATTTAAAATGAGTTTGGAAACTACGATTGCAGGTCTTGTGGCAGCCGCAAATAAGTTGACGGATACCGTAAACTCAAAAATTTCGGTTATTGATAATGCAGTTTCTGAGGCCCAAGCTTCATTTGGGCTGTTTAAGACGTCGTCGCGCTCTGAATATCCAGCAGTAAATGTTTTGCCAAATGCGTCATTTTTTGCTGATGCAAATGCGGATGGTATCCCTGATAGTTGGGCTTTCTCTTCGGCGAATTACATGAACTTGCCTTCTGGAGCTGCTGTCTTGGTTCAAGCAAAACTTGAAACGTTGACGGCGCATCAGACAGAAATAGAGAAGCTTGGGAGGACTTCAAACTCAACCGGTTTTGTATATTTGAATGCCTTGCGTTTGAGTGTCAAAGGAGATGCGGTGAATGCTGTTTGGGCAAGGGTTCAGGCTTCTTTGGTTCAGGCGTTTGCAGGTTTGTATTCTGGCGGTTGCTTTATGAATATTACTAACCCAGGAGCGATCGTCGAGGCCGGCGTCGGTGGTGGCAACTACTATTCGCCTGGAATAACGCCTTATAATCTTTCCAAGGGGGGCTGGCAGTGGGTTAGCTCACCTCGAGGAATTGTTAGCTACCAAAAGGCACATTGTATTAATTTTAAGGTTAATCCTGGTATGAGTACAGATGTTCTCATTGCTATGCCGGTTGCTGTCGATGGTTACTTGGATCGTCCCGTTATTTGAGGTGTTGTATGGCTAGAGTTTTTTTTGAAGGGCAGGTGATCGCGCAAGGCGACATTGAACAGTTAGTCGAAATGCATTCTGTCGGTATGTTTCCGGAGGCCGCTGATCTGAGTGAGTTAAACCGTGAGAAAAGCCTTAAAGGGCGACGTAATGCTTACGCCTTAGAGTCTGACCCTCTGTATATCGAGTATCAGTACGATAATAGCGAAGAAAAGGAAAGAATCTGGCGAGAGAAGGTTCTCGAAATTAAAAAGCGATATCCGCTTACAGAAGAATGACATTCAGTTGCCGCGAAAGCGGTTTTTTTTCGTCTCCCCAAAGCCCCTCCCGCAGGGGCTTTGGTGTTTTCCACCCGGAGAATTCAACACATGCCCACTCGCCAAACCTACACCGTCCTAATCCCATTCCCCACCGGCGCCGGCCATTGGTCCACCGCCGGCCAGGAACTGGAACTGCTGGACGTCGAAGCATCCGCCCTGCGCACCGCTGGCCGCTTGGAACTGACCAACGTCCTCAATACCACCCCCAAGGAGGCTGAATAACCATGGCAGAAGTTCTGAACTTCGAGCACAACGGCATCACCGTCAATGCCACCGAATCCCCCGAGGCCATGGGCGGCCTTGGCGACAACGTCATCGGCCTGGTCGGCACCGCGCCGAATGCCCACGCGTCGATCCCGAAAAACGCCCCGTTCCGCATCAACAGCTTCACCACCCAGGCGCTGCTGGACCCTACCGGCAGTGAGGCGGGCACGCTGTTTCAGGCGGTGTACCAGATCCTCAAAGTGGTCAAGGTACCGGTCTACGTGGTGATCGTGGAGGAGGGCGCAACCCCGGCTGACACGATCAACCATGTGATCGGCGGTAACGAACCGGTCACCGGGCGCAAACTTGGCCTGGCGGCCCTGAGCAGTGTGCCGGAAGACCTGACCATCATCGGCGCCCCAGGCTTCACCGGCACCAAGGCCGTGGCGAGCGAGTTCGCCGCCTTCGGCAAGCGCATCAAGGCCCGTGTGGTGCTGGATGGCAAGGACGCTTCTGTTGCCGATCAGGTGACCTACAGCGGCGAACTGGGCGGTGCCGATCTCGGTTTCGACCGCTGCCTGCTGGTACACAACATGCCGTCGGTGTACTCCAAGGCCGCGAAGAAGAATGTGTTTCTTTCGCCGTCGTCCCTGGCCATCGCTGCACTGGCCAAGGTCAAGCAGTGGGAAAGCCCGGGTAATCAGGTGACCTTCGCCGAGGACGTTTCCCGCGTGGTCGAGTACAACATTCTCGACACGTCCACCGAAGGCGACCTGCTCAACCGCTACGGCGTGAGCTACTACGCCCGCACCATCCTCGGCGGTTTTTCGCTGCTGGGTAACCGCTCCATCACCGGCAAGTTCATCAGCTACGTCGGCCTGGAAGACGCCATCAGCCGCAAGCTGGTCAAGGCCGGCCAGAAGGCCATGGCCAAGAACCTCACCAAGTCCTTCATGGACCAGGAGGTCAAGCGCATCAACGATTGGCTGCAAACCCTGGTCGCCGACGAAACCATCCCCGGCGGCAGTGTGTACCTGCACCCGGAGTTGAACAGTGTCGAGAAGTACAAGAACGGCACCTGGTTCATCGTCATCGACTACGGCCGCTATGCGCCCAATGAACACATGATTTATCAACTCAACGCCCGCGATGAAATCATCGAGCAGTTCCTGGAGGACGTTCTCTAATGTTTACCAACCGAGTCAGACAGGCCATTGCGGCCACCCTCCAAGGCCTGCCGCTGTCCGCGACCGTGGAAGAGTTCACCCCGCCGAAGATCGAGTTCGACATGGAGTCCATGTCCGGCGGGCGCTTCATTGCCGAGGAAATGGCCAAGAGCGGCAAAGTGCTCAACGCCAAGCTGATCCTGCAAGGCGCCGGCCCGGAAATCATGCTGGCCCTGGGCGTGCGGATGGGGGACGACATTCTGCTGAACGTGCGTGAAGCCGGCCAGGACCAGGACGGCAAGACCTACTTCACCTACCACACCGTGGGCGGCAAGCTCAAATCCCTGGAGGAGGCAAAGCTGAAGATGGGCGAGAAGGCCACCACCACGCTGGAGTTGTCCTGCCGCACCTATAACCGCCTGGAAAACGGCATTTCGGTGATCGACATCGACGTGCGTACCCAGAAGTTCGTCCTCAACGGCGTCGATATTCTGGGCGACGCCCGCCGCGCGGTGTTGATGCCGTAACCCCTCGGGGGCGGGTTCGCTCGCCCCCATACTTGACCAAGGAATTGCCCCATGGCCTGGATGCCACCGCTGCACCTCCTGCTGGCCCCGATCACCGCCGACACCGGCGCGACGATCGAGCAGGTGCAACTCAAACCGCTGTACTACGCCGCGCAAAAAGACGCGCTGGCCCGGGCCGGTGATGACGAGGACGACCAGTTCTTCGAACTGGCGAAACTCGCCACCGGCCTGTCGGAAAAAGAGCTCGACCAACTCAAGCGCCCGGACTACGTGAGCATCGCCCAATACGTACATGAGATGTCGACGCGCCCGGCGTCATTCTTCCTGCAAGCGCCCGAAGCTGCGACCCACGACCAGCCCGTCCACTTGCTGTTGCCCCTCGACGCGGCCGGCCGCACCTGGACCGAGCTGCCCCTGGAAATGCCCGCCCTGCGCGCGACCAAAGTGATGAAAAAACTCGCCACCAACAAAGAGCGCGCCGAGTTCATCACCGCCCACTGCACCGGCCTGATGATCCCCGACCTGGCTGGCCTGACCGTGCCTGACTGGACGGAATTGCAGGAGCGCATCGATGATTTTTTAAACAAACCGGCGGACTTCTTTCGGAGCGCGACATCGAAGTGATCCTCGACGTGGTGCCGCTGATTTACTCGGTCAATGAAGCGGAAATCCTCGACTGGGACGCCGGAAAAGCACTGCGCCGCTACGACATCGCGATCAATCGCCTTGGCGTTAAACAGGAGTAAGCGGGATGCAAGAGACTCAATACGAGATCAGGCTCGCCGAAGAAGACAAGCGCTGGATGACCTTTGCGGCCCTGTCCAACGAGGCGACACTCAACAGTGTGCTGACCCCCCTTCCTGATAGTTTTGTCGGGCCTTCCAGCCTGGATGCCGAACCGCAGCCATCGTCGGAACTCGGCCTGGCGCTGGTCACGGTGAGCCTGGATATCAACGCCTTGACCCTTGAGCAAGTGCGGTTGCGCGAGACGTTGGAAACGCTCAACAGCACATTATTCATTACCAGTGATTCACTGGCGCTCAGGACGGTCGATAGCGCCTCGCAGGCGCAGAACAGTCAACCCAGGGAGCCGCCGCCGGCCGCCGACTCCTGGGTCGACAAAAGCCTGCAGTTCGGGGCCGATGCGGCGAAGACCATTGCCAAGGATGTGGGCTCGAGTTTGTGGGATACGGCCAAGAGCAGGGTCTCGGGCAAGGCCATCGATGCACTGGCGCAAAAGTTTCCCAAAGCCGGCAAGTGGCTTAAAGACGACAAAGACAAAGACAAAGACAAAGACAAAGACAAGGACAAGGACAAGGACAACGACAAGGACTGCTGCTGCCGCGGCGAGTCTCTTCGTGGCGCCGTTACCCCGAGCATCATCTTGCCGCCTGGCTATGAGCGTTCTGGCGGGAAAAAGACTTCCGCGAAAAAGACCGCCAAGTCGACGCGGTGGCGGGAGTTGCCCGTCCCCCGTGGCCTCGGCCCGTTGAAGTATGCCGACACCGCCATCAATGTGATCCAGGGCATACGCGATGGCGACGCAAAAGCAGTCACCACCGGCCTGTCTACGGCCGGTGGTGCCTGGGCCGGCGCCTCTGCCGGCGCGGCCATTGGCACCCTGGTTTTGCCTGGCATCGGCACGGCTGTAGGCGGCGCAATCGGCGGCTTGCTCGGCAGTGAAGCGGGCGCTTGGCTTGGGGACAAACTGTTCAGCCCCGCTGACCGCCTGCCCGCACCCAATGCCGTCAGCAAGGAACTCAACAGCGCATGCACGGACAATGTGCAAGTCACCCTGGCCCCCAGCATCCAGATCACCGGCGTCAACCCCGCCGATGCCCAGCAGGTGGTCAATCAGGTGATCCAGGCTCTGCAATTCCAATGCCTGCCGATGCTCTCCGACACCCTCGGGGTTCGGCGCAATGCGGCACTGGCCGATCCAGGAGGTGATTGATGCGACAACAGATGGTGCTGGGCGATTTTATTTTTGGGCTCGCCCGTGGGTTTGCCTATTCCTCGCTGACCCGTAACAGCGACGGCGGCTGGGCTGACCTGGCGATTATCGCGAGCAAACCGCAGTCGCGGCAGAACGGCCAGAAGCTGGAAAAACTCACCTTCAGCGGCACGGCGATGTACGGCGTGGGCATGCAACGCCTGGACGAGTTGCGCGCCCTGCAAAATCAACGCGTGCCGCTGCCTCTGGTGGATGGCATCGGCCGCAACTGGGGCCTGTGGCGGATCAATTCGGTGATGGAAACCCAAAGCAACGTGATCGATGACGGTACCGCCATGCTCATGACCTGGAGCCTTGAATTGGAGGAATTCATCAATGCGTAGAGTGCGAAGTATTGCCGGTGATTCGGTCAACCTGCTGCTCTACCGCGAGCTGGGGCGTTGCGATGACGCCGCGGAAGAAACCCTCTGGCGCTTGAACCCCACGCTTGCCGAATACGGCCCGGTGCTGCCGGCTGGCGTGTGGGTGATCGTGCCCGAAATGGCTTCGCGGCCGGCGGCGCTGCGCTTCGTTTCGGCGTGGGATTAAGAAGGAGGCTACATGGCTCAGGGATTTACGCCCATTGTGGAGTTCTATGGCGCCAACGCGGCGCTGCTCAATCAACGTCTGATGCACTGGAGCCATACCGACGCGGCGGGCCTTGAGTCCGACCGCCTTGAACTGACGCTCAACATCGAGGGCCTGGAGGGCCTGCCCAGTCTGAGTGGCAAGATCGGTTTGCGCGTCGGTTATCAAGAGTCCGGCTTGGTGGAAAAAGGCGAATTTGTCATTACCCAGCGCACGCCGGTGCTGTTTCCCATGCGCTTGCTGATCGTCGCCACCGCGGCGCCCTTCAGCGCGGGCGATGCCAGTGGTTACCGCCAGCGTCGATCCGCCAGTTATGGACCGATCACCCTGGGCGCGCTGTTTCGCCAACTGGTCAGCCGCCACGGCTATTCGCCGCGGGTGGCACCGGCGCTGGAGGGCATTGCGATTGCCCACATCGACCAATCCAATGAAAGCGACATGGCGTTCATCACCCGCCTTGCCAAACGTTATGGCGCCGTCACCAAACCGATCAACGAACTGTACGTGCTCGCCGAGGCCGGGCAGGTCAAGTCACTCTCCGGCCTGCAACTGCCGGACGTGAAACTGTCGGTTACCGAGGACAATCGCCCCGGCGATCAAGCATTCATCACCGCCAAGCTCGACGAAACCTCGCGCGCCAAATACCAGGGCAGCCGCGTCACCTGGTGGGATGCCGCCGCGGGCAAGCAGCGGGTGGTTCAGGTCGGGGTTGCGCCCTTCAAGACCTTGCGCCAGCGCTGCCAGAACGAAGCCGAGGCGCGGGCGGTGGCTGAGGGTGAATTGCGCCGCGTGGGCCGTGAAGACCTCAAGCTGCAGATCGATTGTCCGGGGAACCCGCTGTTATCGGCCGAAGGGCTGTTGCTGTTGGATGACACCTGGCCTTCCTACATGCAGGGGCGCTGGTCGATCACCAAGGTGACGCATGTCGGCGACCCGGTGACGGGCTATCGCAGTTCGGTCACGGCCGGCGGGTTGTCGGCGTAGTACCTTTTACGGAGTAGGCACCATGCTGATAACACTGCCCCAGCTTCTTTACATCATGCCGGGCGCTCGCCTCAGCGCGGGCATTTTTCTATCCCCGTTAAATGCGGCATTCGCTCGCTACGCGATCGACAATCCGAAACGCCTCGCCGCCTGCCTCGCCCAGATCGGCCATGAATCCGGCGAATTGCGCTACGTCCGCGAACTTGGCAGCGATCAATACCTGAGCAAATACGACACCGGCCCCCTGGCCGTTCGCCTGGGTAACACCGCCGACGCGGATGGCGACGGCCAGAAGTACCGGGGCAGGGGGCTGATTCAGGTCACCGGGCGTCGTAACTATTTAATCTGCAGCCAAGCGCTGTTTGGCGATGAGCGCCTGCTCCTGCAACCGGAACTGTTGGAGCAGCCGCAATGGGCCGCCGAATCCGTCGCCTGGTTCTGGCACAGCAACGGCCTGAACGAACTGGCGGACAACGACCAGTTCACCACCATCACCCGACGCATCAACGGCGGTCTCAACGGCCTGGAGGAGCGTTTGCGCTTGTGGACGCGTGCGAAGGCGGTGCTATGCGTTTCCTAGCGGCCTGGCGTCTGATCGGCGCGTGCCTGTTGAGCGCGCTCGTGTGGCAGGTGCAAGCCTGGCGTTATGGCGCGCAGCTTGAGGCGCAATCGGCGGCCCAGGCGCAGGCGCTCAGCCAGCAAAGCCAGGTAGCTTTGCGCCAGCAACAGGCGCAGCAGGACAAACGGCTGGCGCTTGAGCAACAACTCAGCGCCATCGACCAACAACATGCTCGGGAGTTGAGCGATGCACAACGTCATCAGGCCGCTCTGCGCGATCGCCTGGCCACTGCTGATGTGCGGTTGTCAGTCCTTCTCGACGCCAGCGACAGCGCCAGTGGTTGCGCAATGCCTGCCACCACCGCCGCCGGCGGCGTGGTTCATGCAGCCCCGCGAGCCCGACTTGACCCGGCGCATGCTCAGCGAATTATCGCCATCACCGACGACGCGGATAACGCCGTGATCGCCTTGCGCGCCTGTCAGGCGTATGTGCGGGCCATCGTGCGTTAGTGTCTTGATGCACGCTGCAACTTGCATGGCCGATGGGCTCATGTAGGGTAGGCCAATGCCCGCTCATTCCAGGAGACCTCCGTGAAAGAAATCACCCAACTGGCCGCTGAACTGGGTCGACGTCTACAGGTGCTCAATGCCCACGTCACCACCGCCGAGTCCTGTACCGGCGGCGGCATCGCCGAAGCCATCACGCGCATACCGGGGAGTTCGGCGTGGTTCGAGGCGGGATATGTCACCTATTCCAACCGGCAGAAAACTCGGCAGTTGGATGTGCCGGAGGCACTGTTCGGCAAAGTGGGGGCGGTCAGCCGCGAGGTGGTGGAGGCCATGGTCAGGGGCGCCCAGGAAAAAAGCCTGGCGCGCTTTGCCGTAGCGGTCAGCGGCGTGGCCGGGCCCGATGGCGGCTCGCCGGAAAAACCGGTGGGCACGGTATGGCTGGCGTTCGGCGTGGGTGACGAGGTCACGGCCGAGCGCCAGCACTTCCCCGGCAACCGCGATGAGGTCCGGCGACAAACGGTAAAGGCCGCGCTAGAGGGCTTGTTGCGACGAGCTGCAGCAGAAATAGAAAATCAGGGGTAGGCGATCTCCGATCTTTGTGGAACAATACTGTCTACTTATACAGGTGTTGGCCGTCAGGCCTTATTGATTACGTGAGGACTTTAATGGACGAGAACAAGAAGAAAGCCTTGGCTGCGGCCCTGGGTCAGATCGAACGTCAATTCGGCAAGGGTGCCGTAATGCGTATGGGCGATCACGACCGTCAGGCGATCCCGGCTATTTCCACTGGCTCTCTGGGTCTGGACATCGCGCTCGGCATTGGCGGCCTGCCAAAAGGCCGTATCGTTGAAATCTACGGTCCTGAATCTTCCGGTAAAACCACCCTGACGCTGTCGGTGATTGCCCAGGCGCAAAAGATGGGCGCGACCTGCGCGTTCGTCGACGCCGAGCACGCCCTGGACCCTGAATACGCCGGCAAGCTGGGCGTGAATGTTGACGACCTGCTGGTTTCCCAGCCGGACACTGGTGAGCAAGCCCTGGAAATCACCGACATGCTGGTGCGCTCCAACGCCATCGACGTGATCGTGGTCGACTCCGTGGCGGCCCTGGTGCCAAAAGCTGAAATCGAAGGCGAAATGGGCGACATGCACGTCGGCCTGCAGGCCCGTCTGATGTCCCAGGCGCTGCGTAAAATCACCGGTAACATCAAGAACGCCAACTGCCTGGTGATCTTCATCAACCAGATCCGGATGAAGATCGGCGTCATGTTCGGCAGCCCGGAAACCACCACCGGTGGTAACGCGCTGAAGTTCTACGCGTCGGTCCGTCTGGATATCCGCCGTACCGGCGCGGTGAAGGAAGGTGACGAGGTTGTCGGTAGCGAAACCCGCGTCAAAGTCGTTAAGAACAAAGTGGCCCCGCCATTCCGTCAGGCTGAGTTCCAGATTCTCTACGGCAAGGGTATCTACCTGAACGGCGAGATGATCGACCTGGGCGTGTTGCACGGTTTCGTCGAGAAATCCGGTGCCTGGTATGCCTACAACGGCAGCAAGATCGGTCAGGGCAAGGCCAACTCGGCCAAGTTCCTGGCGGACAACCCGGATGTCGCCGCCGCGCTTGAGAAGCAGATCCGCGACAAGCTGCTGACCCCCGCGCCGGACGTGAAAGCTGCAGCCAACCGTGCGCCGGTTGACGAAATGGAAGAAGTCGACACTGACGTCTGAAGCAAACGATGACCGTTGTGCTGGATACACTCGTCGCCGTTCGGCGCACTGCGATGGACCTGCTCGCGCGTCGCGAGCATGGTCGAGTCGAACTGACGCGTAAACTGCGTCAGCGCGGTGCGTCCGCCGAGATGATCGACACGGCCCTCGACCGGTTGACGGAAGAAGGGTTGTTGTCGGAAGCCCGTTACCTCGAAAGTTTTGTGTCCTACCGAGCGCGCTCCGGCTACGGCCCGGCGCGAATTCGTGAAGAGCTGAGCCAGCGTGGCCTGCAACGCGCCGACATCGACCTCGCCCTGCGCGAGTGCGGGATCAGTTGGCAGTCACAGCTGGAAGATACCTGGCGTCGCAAGTTCTCTGGGCATCTTCCGATTGATGCCAGGGAACGCGCCAAACAAGGGCGCTTCCTGAGTTATCGCGGGTTTTCGATGGAAATGATCAATCGGTTGTTCAGCGGTCGGGACATGGACGACTGAACAACGCAAAAAATAAAAGGCCCGCTATGAAAATAGCGGGCCTTTTTTTTTGCTCAAAAATCACGCCGGCTCCGGCGCCACCCGTTGTTGTGTCTTGCCCTGAGCCTGCGCCCAGTTCTCCGGCAAGTTGATGTAGTCCACCAACTCCCGCAACCGGCCCTGATCACGCCCGTTGAAGTTGAACACCAGTCGCGTCAGATGACTGAACTGCGGCTCATCGTGCTCTTCTCCGGTGTAGGCGAGCTGCTGAAAGTCTCCACTCAGTCGCAGGCTGGCGAACTCTTTTTGCACCTGAGCCAGCGCCCGCTCACTGAGCGGATGATTCATGCGTATCACAAACTCACGCTTCAGCCAGCGGGTAGAGTGGAAGTTGGCATAGAACTGGTTGATCTCGTCCACCGCGTCTTCAGCGCTGTACACCAGGCGCATCAGCTTCAGGTCGGTAGGCAGCACATAGCGATTGGCTTCCAACTGGCTGCGGATAAAGTCCAGGGCGCCTTGCCAGAAGCCACCACCTGGTGCATCGAGTAACACCACCGGCACCAGTGGGCTCTTGCCGGTCTGGATCAACGTCAACACTTCAAGCGCTTCATCCAGGGTGCCGAAACCGCCGGGGCACAACACCAGCGCATCGGCCTCCTTGACGAAGAACAGCTTGCGCGTAAAGAAGAAGTGGAACGACAGCAGGTTCTCGGTACCGTCGATGGTCGGGTTGGCATGCTGTTCGAACGGCAGAGTAATGTTGAAGCCCAGGCTGTGCTCCAGGCCGGCACCTTCGTGGGCGGCGGCCATGATCCCGCCGCCGCCGCCGGTGATCACCATCAGATCGGAGCGCGCCAGTGCCGCGCCCACTTCCCGGGCCAGGGCATAGATCGGGCTTTCCACCGGCGTGCGCGCCGAGCCGAATACCGTGACTTTGCGCCGCCCCTTGAACTGTTCCAGCACGCGGAAGGCGTGGTCCAGTTCGCGGATGGCTTGCAAGGTGATTTTGGCGTTCCAGCGGCTGCGGTCGTCCTGTGCCATGCGTAGCGCGGTGAGGATCATGTCGCGATAAAGGGGGATATTCGGGCTGTTGGGTGCGATCAACTGGAGTTGAGCTTCGACCTGCTGCGTGAGGTCGACCCCGTTTGCTTCAAAATGCTGGAGCAGGCGGTCATTCGGTTCGTAAGGCATTCAACTTCTCCTTCTTCACAGAGCCTGGGCGGGCGGCGAAATATTCGTCCGTGGCCACGACACTGCATGTGTCGCTGCATGCCCATGGCATTGCACAGTGTTCGCCAAGCGGCAAAGCGCGACTCTGTATGTTCCTTGTGATTTAAAAACCTTTGCACTGCACATGGCAGGAGGACAACTCTGTTTTGCCCTGAAAATGTTACAGAACAGCATGGGAACTGGGCTGAGCGGGTTGTGGGAATGAGACGATCATGGGCCGAAAAACCCTTGGCTGGCAACCGCTTATTGGTCTCACGTCACAGCGTGCAGCGTTCGGCGGCAAACACAAACGAGGGAATTGCGCGCCACTGGACAGCAGCGCGCGGGGGGCATGCGCGAGTTACTTTTTCTTCTTCGCCGCAGTCGGTGCCGGGCAGTCTGCTTCGACGAATTTCACCGAAGCCACCGGGCGGTTGGTCTTGTTTTCGGTGATCTCGTAGCGCATCACCGCGCCCTTGGCCATCAGCTCGCGGTAGCCGTGGTTCAGGCACACGCTTTGTCCGAGCTGGAAATACACCGCCTTGGGGTTGGCACGCATCTGTTCGGCACGATCAGGCTGCACGCTGAGGTGATCGATCAACTGCATGCCTTCAACGGTGTAGGCCACTTCCAGGGTTTTTTCATCGATTTCCCGGGGCAGGTCTTTGTTGCTTTCAGCCGCGACGCTTTGCAGCTTCTTGTTCATTTGGGCCTCCAGCAGCGAGGCCGCCTGGGCGCCAACAGGCAAGACCAGCGCGAGGGCGACGGATGGGGCGACAAGACGCAGCATGGAACGCAGCATGAAACTCTCCTGATTCGGTTACTGGTGCATAGACCAGCCACTGGGCTGTGCGTTCAGTGGCGCGCAATTATAGGTGAGCCCTGGCCGGTACAGCCAGGCGTATTGCTGGGAAGTGCGTGTGGCTCTGGTAAACTGCGGCCACTTAAGCCTTCCTCGAGTTCCCCCAGTGTCGATTTTCCTTTCCGTGCGGCGCATCCGATGAGCCACGCCGTCTCTCGTCTGCGTACCCAGCGCCTGGCGCGCGCCATCAGGCCTTTCGTCAATCGGGGTTCGCGTGCCGAGCGCTGCCCCGGCTGCCGGGTGATCCCCGCGTATTGCTTGTGTGCCTGGCGGCCCAAGGTCCAGGCCCGGTCTGCGATGTGCCTGTTGATGCACGACGTCGAACCGATGAAGCCCAGCAACACCGGCTGGCTGATCGCCGATGTGATTGACGACACCAGCGCGTTCGCCTGGTCACGCACCGAGGTCGACCCCGGGCTGCTCACTTTGCTGGCTGACCCGCAGTGGCAACCCTACATCGTGTTCCCCGGCGAATTCGTCGCGCCGGAACGGGTTGTCAGTGAGGTCAAGGTGGGGGAGGGCAAGCGCCCGCTGTTTATCCTGCTGGACGGCACGTGGAGCGAAGCGCGCAAGATGTTCCGCAAAAGTCCCTATTTGGAGCATTTGCCGGTCCTCAGCCTGGCCCCCGAGCAGTTGTCGCGCTACAAACTGCGTCGTTCCAAGCGGGATGATCATTTCTGCACCGCTGAAGTTGCCGCGCTGTGCCTGGAACTGGCCGACGACGGCGCGGCCAGCGAAGTGCTGGACGCTTACCTTGATGTGTTCAGCACCCATTATCTGGCCGCCAAGTTCCAGTTACCGCTGGACTCGACGGATATCGTCCATACTCGTCTAGCGCCCTACATCCCGGCGGTATAACCAGACGACGTTTGCATGATGGCACCGTAAATCCGACAACCGCTAAACTGCCCATTGGCGTAGTGCTTGACCACCCAGGCTGCGCTGGGCATGCTGGGCGCCGATCAGGGCGCAACCGTGAATTTCCAACGTCGTTTCAGGTGCTTTTGACGTTGAGCATGCCCTGTGGTGATGGCTGCCTGGCCGTTACCTTGTGTATTGGCGAACCCTGAACCCATCAGGGCTGCCATAAAAAACAGGATCATTTAATCAATGGCCACATACGAAATCCTGATAGCTGATGACCACCCGCTGTTTCGCAGTGCGCTGCATCAGGCAGTAACGCTGGGCTTGGGCCCCGATGTCCGTCTGGTTGAAGTGGCCAGCATTGCCGAGCTGGAAACCCGCCTCACCGAAAAATCCGACTGGGACCTGGTGCTGCTCGACCTGAACATGCCTGGCGCCTATGGGTTTTCGGGGCTGGTGCTGTTGCGCGGGCAATACCCGCAGATTCCCGTGGTGATGGTCTCGGCCCAGGAAGAAGCCGATGTAGTGGTGCGCTCCAAGGAGTTTGGCGCCAGCGGTTTCATTCCCAAGTCGAGCTCTATGGGAGAGATCCAGAAAGCCGTGCGCGCGGTGCTGGAGGGCGATGTGTCCTGGCCGCCGCAAGCGTTTGAAGAGATCAACGTGTCCGACGAAGCCAAGGCTGCCCGCGATGGCCTGGCCAGCTTGACGCCCCAGCAGTTCCGGGTGCTCACCATGGTCTGCGAAGGCTTGTTGAACAAGCAGATCGCCTACGAGTTGAGCGTGTCGGAAGCGACCATCAAGGCCCATGTCACCGCGATCTTTCGCAAGCTGGGGGTGCGAACGCGAACCCAGGCGGCGTTGCTCTTGCAACAACTTGAGTCAATTTCGCAGCATTAAGCTATTGTCGATTCACGCTTTTTTGACTTCGCGTGATCTAGTTTTCCCACTTCTTTGGTTCAGTTGCCTACATTTATGTCGCCTTTCAAGGGTCAAACCGGTATCAAACGTATCTTCAACGCAGGGGGCTATTCCCTGGATGGCCTGCGCGCAGCCTTCACCGGTGAGGCGGCGTTCCGTCAGTTGGTGTTGCTGAACGTCATCCTGATCCCGCTGAGTTTTTTCCTGCATGTCAGCCGCGTCGAACGGGCGCTGTTGATTGCGGTGTGCCTGCTTGCGTTGATCGTCGAGTTGCTCAACTCGGCCGTGGAAGCGGCCATCGACCGCATTTCCCTGGACCGTCACCCACTGTCGAAAAACGCCAAGGACATGGGCAGCGCCGCGCAATTCGTGGCACTGACCATGATCACCGTGGTGTGGGCCGTGATCCTGATCTAAGCCTCAGGCAATGTTCGGCAGTACGATTTCGTCGCTGCGCTGAACCCCGGCGGTGAAGGCGCGGCACAGCTCGAGAAACTCGCGCATCGCCGAGGTCTGGTACTTCTGCTTGTGCCAGATGAAGTAGAACTGCCGGGCCAGGTCCAGGTCCGGGGTTTCTACCGGCACCAGGCTGCCGCGGCGGAAGGCATCGCGCAGCGCCAGCCGGGAAATGCAGCCAATCCCCAGCCCCGACTCCACTGCACGCTTGATCGCCTCGGTGTGTTCCAGCTCGAGGCGAATGTTCAGCACGCTGCGATGATGGCGCATGGCCTGATCAAAGGTCAGGCGCGTGCCCGAGCCCTGTTCGCGCAGGATCCACGCTTCATGGGTCAATTCCTCCATGGTCGCTACGCCGCGCTGGGCCAGGTGATGCTGAGGCGCGCAAAATACCACCAGCTCATCTTCCACCCAGGTCTGCACTTCGATATCTGGGTGGCTGCAGTCGCCTTCGATTAGACCCAAGTCAATTTCATAATGCGCAACCTGGTGCACGATATGTGCAGTGTTCTGCACGTGCAGCTTCACCTGGCTCTCGGGGTGCTGCTGCATGAAGCTGCCGATCAGCAGCGTGGCCAGGTAATTGCCGATGGTCAGCGTGGCGCCGACGGCCAGTGAACCGAAGCCAGACTTGCCGTTGAGCAGGTCTTCGATCTCCTTGGCCTGGTCCAGCAGGGCTACCGCCTGGGGCAACAGCTGACGGCCGAGGGCGTTGAGGCTCAGGCGTTTACCCGCCCGGTCGAATAACTGGCAGCTGGATTGACGCTCCAGCTCGGTGATTGAGGTGCTGGCGGCGGATTGAGATAAGGCCAGAAGGCCAGCAGCGCGTGAGACGCTTTCCTGCTGGGCGACGGCGACGAAGACTTGCAGTTGACGGAGAGTAAATCGCATATCGATATAACCGATAACCCTTATCTTAATAATCCAGTTAACAGATATTGTCGCCGCCATTAGAATGCTGTGCAATTGCGCACTTATCATTTTGGCGCAGACCCATCTCCAGGAGTCCCCCGTACATGAGCAACATGAACCACGAGCGTGTCCTCAGTGTTCATCACTGGAACGACACTCTGTTCAGCTTCAAGTGCACCCGCGATCCGGGCTTGCGCTTCGAGAACGGTCAGTTCGTGATGATCGGCCTGCAACAACCCAACGGCCGCCCGCTCATGCGCGCTTATTCGATTGCCAGCCCGAACTGGGAAGAGCATCTGGAGTTCTTCAGCATCAAGGTGCCTGATGGCCCGCTGACTTCCCAGTTGCAGCATCTGAAGGAAGGCGACGAGATCATCATCAGCAAAAAACCGACAGGCACCCTGGTGCTTGACGATTTGAAACCGGGTAAACACCTGTACCTGCTCAGCACCGGTACCGGCCTTGCGCCATTTATGAGCGTGATCCAGGACCCGGAAACCTACGAGCGTTTCGAAAAAGTGATCCTGTGCCACGGCGTGCGTTACGTCAACGAAGTCGCCTACCGCGAATTCATCACCAAGCACCTGCCGCAGAATGAATTCTTCGGCGAAGCCCTGCGTGAAAAGTTGATCTACTACCCCACCGTGACCCGCGAACCGTTCGAAAACCAAGGCCGTCTGACCGACCTGATGCGCAGTGGCAAGCTGTTCCGCGATATCGGCCTGCCACCGATCAACCCCCAGGACGACCGCGCCATGCTGTGCGGCAGCCCAAGCATGTTGGACGAGACCAGCGAAGTGTTGAACAGCTTCGGCCTGAAAGTTTCGCCACGCATGCGTGAACCGGGTGACTACCTGATCGAACGCGCCTTCGTCGAGAAGTAAGCGCGGTCAAAAAAATGTGGGAGGGGCTTGCTCCCGATTGCTGAGTGTCAGTCAATGCATCCGGTGACTGACCCGCCGCTATCGGGAGCAAGCTCCCTCCCACATTGGTTTTTGGTTTATTTAGCTGCAATCACTTCCAGCACACAGATGACGCCCGCCTCGGGATAGTGCCAGCGCACATCCACGTCCCAGAACTGCGCGCCATATTCCCGCTCGGGCCCGGGCGTTTGATAGGCCGGCCGCGGGTCTTGCGCCAAACACTGTTCGATCAACGCCACCAGCGGTTCAGCAAGGCGCTGAGCGTGGCCTTGCGCCTGGTGCAGAGCCGTCTTCAGCCACTGCACGGGAATCAGTGGCGGCGTGCCATTGGCGATGCCGTTGGTGGCGTTGTCGACAATGTCGGCATACGGCACATACGGCTTGATATCCAGCACCGGCGTGCCATCGAGCAGATCGATCCCGGAGATCCACAACCGGCCCGGTTCGACCTTGTCCAGCTTCACCACCGACTGGCCAATCCCGTTGGGCCGATGGGTCGCACGGGTGGCAAACACGCCCATGGACTTATTGCCGCCCAGACGGGGCGGGCGCACTTTCAGGCGGGGTTTGTCTTCCAGGGCCTGGTGGAACAGAAACAGCAGCCACACATGGCTGACCTGCTCCAGGCCCTGCACCGCCTCGCCGTGGTCGAACGGCGCGACCAGCTCCAGCACGCCGCGGGCGGCAGGCGCCAGTTGCGGTTGGCGCGGGATGGCGAACTTCTCCTTGAAGCAGGAGCGCACGAAGCCGACGGGCGAGACCTGGTAACTCATGGCTTACGCGCGAACCCGCAGGGTCAGGCCCTTGAGGAAGTTGCGCAGCAACTGGTCGCCGCAGGTGCGGTAATTGGTGTGGCCGAACTTGCGGAACAGCGCGCTCAGCTCAGGCTTGGACACCGGGAACTCGGCAGCCTTGAGGATGGCGTGCATGTCGTCTTCCTTCAGTTCGAAGGCCACGCGCAGCTTCTTGAGGATGATGTTGTTGGTCACCGGGGTTTCGATCGGTTGCGGCGGACGGCTGTCGTCCTTGCCGCGCTTGAAAATCACCAGGCCGTCAAGGAAGTGCGCCATGACCTCGTCCGGGCAGAACACAAAGCCTTCTTCCTCGTCTTTCTTGAGGTAAGTCAGCAGGTCTTCCTTGGTCACGTCCATGCCGCCGAGTTTGATCAGCTCGACCATCTTGTTGTCGCTGATGTCGAGCATGTAGCGCACGCTGCGCAGTACGTCGTTGTGAATCATGGTGGGCAATCCTGGTTTTCAACGGTGGACACCGCCCACGCAGGCGGTGTCGAAAAAGGGGGAGTGGCTCAGAACTTCTCTTTGCCGGACAGGTAACGCCATTGGCCGACCGGCACCTTGCCGATGGACACGCCGCCGATGCGGATACGACGGATGGCGATGACTTTCAAGCCGACAGCTTCGCAGAACAAGGCGATCACCCCCGGTTGCGGGTTTTTCATCGCAAAGCGCAGGCGGTTTTCGTTCTGCCAGCTGGCTTTCACCGCCGGCAGCTCTTTGCCTTTGTAGGTCAGGCCATGGTTGAGGCGGTTCAGGCCGTGAGCAACCATGTCACCGTCGACCTCCACCACGTATTCCTGCTCGATCTTGGCGGCATCGGCGGTCAGTTTGCGCAGAATCTTCCAATCCTGGGTGAACACCAGCAGGCCGCTGGCCTTGGCTTGCAGGTCAGCGCTGGCGGTCAGGCGCAGGAAGTGGCCCTTGAGCGGGCGCTTGCTGAAGCGGTGTTCTTCCGACAGCGTTTCGGCGCTGATCGACGCCATTGCCGTCTCGGCATCCACGCCCACCGGCGCGTGCAGCAGGATGGTCACCGGCTCTGGCGCGGTGGCCTTGGCCTCGGGGTCCAGTTCGACCTTCTGGGTGGTGACCTTGAACTGTGGCTCGTCGATCACTTCACCGTCCACCGAGACCCAGCCGCCTTCGATAAACAGCTCAGCCTCCCGACGGGAGCAACCGACCAGTTCGATAAGGCGTTTGGAGAGGCGTATGGGGTCAGTCATGACAAGGGCCGTAGCAAAAGGGGGCCGCTATTGTACCTGTGTGGGCGCGGTTAATCCCGGCCCCATTTCATTTAGCCCTGACGCGCCTCTTGCTGCACCTGGCGCAAACGCATGTGCAGCAGCGGATAAGGCTGCCCCAGGCCATCATGCTCCGTGCGGCCGATGACTTCGAAGCCTTGCTTGAAGTAAAAGCCCAGCGCCTGCGGGTTCTGTTCGTTGACGTCCAGCTCATCGGCGTTCATGCGCTCGATCGCGTAACGCAGCAATTGCCGGCCGAGGCCCTGGCCACGGTGCTGCGGGTCGATGAACAGCATCTCGACCTTGCCCGCGGCCACCCCGGCGAACCCGGTGATGCGCTGGCGCGTGTCCTTGGTGCAGATCAGCATCACCGCATCGAGGTAGCGGGTCAGCACCAGGTTTTTCAGCAGCGTGATGTAGCTGTCCGGCAGAAAGTCGTGGGTGGCGCGCACCGACGCCTCCCAGATCCGCGCCAACTCGGCGTAGTCGCTGGTTTTTGGGGTGTGGATAACCGAATGCTGACGCATGCCCGCTGCCCTTTGTGGATGTTCGGTGTCGATGGGCAAAACGATAGACCCAAAAAAGCCCCGCATCTTGTCCAGAAGCAGGGCTTTTTCACTTTTTTATCCGCGCCTGATGCGATCAGTCGCGCTTTTCGGCCCACAGGTCGTATTCGTCGGCATCGGTTACCGTACACCAGACCTTGTCGCCGGGTTTCAAACCGCTGGCGTCGTCGATAAATACGTTACCGTCGATTTCCGGAGCGTCGAAGAAGCAGCGGCCTACGGCGCCTTGCTCGTCGACTTCGTCGATCAGCACTTCGATTTCCTTGCCGATGCGCAGTTGCAGGCGCGCCGAGCTGATCGCCTGCTGGTGCGCCATGAAGCGCTCCCAACGGTCCTGCTTGACGTCATCCGGTACTACGGGCAGGTCCAGCAGGTTGGCCGGGGCGCCTTCGACCGGCGAGTACTGGAAGCAGCCGACGCGGTCCAACTGGGCTTCGGTCAGCCAGTCGAGCAGGTACTGGAAGTCTTCTTCGGTTTCGCCCGGGAAGCCGACGATGAAGGTCGAACGGATGATCAGTTCCGGGCAGATCTCGCGCCAGTTCTTGATGCGCGCCAGGGTCTTGTCTTCGAAGGCCGGGCGTTTCATGGCCTTGAGCACTTTCGGGCTGGCGTGCTGGAACGGGATGTCCAGGTACGGCAGGATCTTGCCGGCGGCCATCAACGGGATCAACTCGTCCACGTGCGGGTACGGGTACACGTAATGCAGGCGCACCCACACGCCCAGGCTGCTGAGGGCTTCGCACAGCTCGGTCATGCGGGTTTTCACCGGCGCGCCGTTCCAGAAGCCGGTGCGGTATTTCACGTCGACGCCGTAGGCGCTGGTGTCCTGGGAGATCACCAGCAGTTCTTTCACGCCGGATTTGACCAGGCGCTGGGCTTCGTCCAGCACATCGCCCACCGGGCGGCTGACCAGCTTGCCGCGCATCGACGGGATGATGCAGAAGCTGCAACTGTGGTTGCAACCTTCGGAAATCTTCAGGTACGCGTAGTGGCGCGGGGTCAGCTTGATGCCTTGCGGCGGCACCAGGTCGATCAGCGGGTTGTGGTCCTGACGCGGCGGCACCACTTGATGCACGGCGTTGACCACCTGCTCGTACTGCTGCGGGCCGGTCACGGCCAGCACGCTCGGGTGTACGTTGCGGATATTGCCTTCTTCCACACCCATACAGCCGGTGACGATGACCTTGCCGTTTTCCTTGATGGCCTCGCCGATCACTTCCAGGGATTCCGCCTTGGCCGAGTCGATGAAGCCACAGGTGTTGACCACCACCACGTCCGCGTCCTGGTAAGTGGACACGACGTCATAACCTTCCATGCGCAGTTGCGTCAGGATGCGTTCGGAGTCGACCAGAGCCTTCGGGCAGCCCAGGGAAACAAAGCCGACCTTGGGGTTGGCTTTTGCGATGGTGGTGGACATGTCTAACCTCGGTATTGAATGACGCCGCCAGTCGGGCACGACAAGGCGGTAGACGGGCACTTGGCGCGCTCGTAAAAGAGCATGCTTTTGTGCCTCTGATCAAAAAGTGCGCAATTCTAGCGACGGGCAACGCACTTGACCAGCTTTATGCAGGGAAATACGACGAGTGCTGCGCTATGCTTCGCGCCGTTGCGAACGGGTGAAATCCTTGGGTCAACAAAACGTCTGTTACGAGAAGTAAAACAGCGCATGCTAAGGTCCGCTTAGATGCGTTGTTTATAAGAGACCTCAGGTATAGGGCAGGAGTGGTTGATGGGTCAGGCAAGTAGTCAGGCAGCGGGTGCCGAGCATTCCAATGCCAAGCCGATTGGCATGCTGGTGGCAGCGGTCGGGGTGGTTTATGGCGATATCGGGACCAGCCCGCTCTATACCCTTAAAGAGGTGTTCGGTGGAGGTTATGGGGTTCAGGTCAACCAGGACGGAGTCTTCGGGATCCTGGCGCTGATCTTCTGGTCGCTGATCTGGGTTGTTTCGATCAAGTACGTGTTGTTCATCCTGCGCGCCGACAACCAGGGCGAGGGCGGGATCATGGCCCTCACCGCGTTGGCGCGGCGAGCGGCGTCGCCGTATCCGAAGCTGCGCTCGGTGCTGGTGATTCTCGGGTTGATCGGCGCGGCGCTGTTTTACGGCGACAGCATGATCACCCCGGCAATCTCGGTGCTCTCGGCGGTAGAAGGCCTGGAACTGGCCTTCGAAGGGCTTGAACGCTGGGTCGTACCGCTGTCGCTGGTGGTGCTGGTGGGGCTGTTCCTGATCCAGAAACATGGCACCGACCGTATCGGCAAGCTGTTCGGGCCGGTCATGGTGTTGTGGTTCCTGGTGCTGGCGGGCCTGGGCGTGCATGGCATCAGCCAGCATCCGGAAGTGCTCAGCGCATTGAACCCGGTGTGGGGTGTGCGTTTCTTCATAGTCCACCCAGGCATGGGTGTGGCGATTCTCGGCGCCGTGGTGCTGGCATTGACCGGTGCCGAAGCGCTGTACGCCGACATGGGCCACTTCGGGCGCAAACCCATTGCGCGTGCCTGGTTCGCCCTGGTGCTGCCGGCGCTGGTGCTCAACTATTTCGGCCAAGGTGCGTTGCTGCTGGAAAACCCCGAAGCGGCGCGTAACCCGTTCTACCTGCTCGCACCGAGCTGGGCGCTGATTCCGTTGGTGGTGTTGTCTACCCTGGCCACGGTGATTGCGTCCCAGGCGGTGATTTCCGGCGCGTTCTCCTTGACCCGTCAGGCGATCCAACTGGGTTACATCCCGCGCATGCACATTCAGCATACGTCCAGCGCCGAACAGGGCCAGATCTACATCGGCGCGGTGAATTGGTCGCTGATGGTCGGGGTGATCCTGCTGGTGCTGGGTTTCGAGTCGTCCAACGCGCTGGCTTCGGCCTACGGCGTGGCGGTGACCGGCACCATGCTGATCACCAGCATCCTGGTGTCGGCAGTGATGCTGTTGCTGTGGAAATGGCCACCGGTGTTGGCGATTCCGGTACTGATCGGTTTCCTGTTGGTCGACGGGCTGTTCTTCGCCGCCAACGTGCCGAAAATCGTCCAGGGCGGTGCATTCCCGGTATTGGCGGGGATTGTGCTGTTTATCCTGATGACGACGTGGAAACGCGGCAAGGAACTGCTGATGGACCGCCTCGACGAGGGCGGCCTGCCGCTGCCGATCTTTATCAGCAGTATCCGCGTGCAGCCGCCCCATCGCGTGCAGGGCACCGCCGTGTTCCTCACCGCGCGGCCCGACGCGGTGCCCCATGCGCTGTTGCATAACCTGCTGCATAACCAGGTGTTGCACGAGCAAGTGGTGTTGCTGACGGTGGTCTACGAAGACATTCCCCGCGTTCCCGCCGCACGGCGCTTCGAGGTGGATGCCTACGGCGAAGGGTTCTTCCGCGTGATCCTGCACTTCGGTTTCACCGATGAGCCGGACGTGCCCGAAGCGCTGAAGCTGTGCCACCTGGATGATCTGGATTTCAGCCCGATGCGTACCACGTACTTCCTCAGCCGCGAAACGGTCATCGCCTCGCGCATCAAAGGCATGGCCCGCTGGCGCGAAGGCTTGTTTGCGTTCATGTTGAAGAACGCCAACGGCAACCTGCGGTTCTTCAAACTCCCGGTCAACCGGGTGATCGAGCTGGGTACCCAGGTCGAAATGTAAGCGGTTGTTGGACGGGAGCCGGCAATCGGCTCCCGCTTTGTCTTCTGAACCCTGTGCAATCCCTCGTTGTCGACTAGGCTCTAAGCACTGTTGTGTAGGAGCGGGCTTGCCCGCGAAAAACCTTAACGGTAACGCGTCGATCCTGGATAAACGCGGTGCCCATGAGGCTTTCGCGAGCAAGCTCGCTCCTACAGAAGTGCCCAAAAAGCCAAGAAGAGGTGCGCCATGAGTCAGTTGCTCGAACCGTATACCCTGCGCCAATTGACCCTGCTCAATCGCATTGCCGTGTCGCCGATGTGCCAGTACTCCAGCGTCGATGGCCTGGCCAACGACTGGCACCTGGTCCACCTCGGCAGCCGCGCTGTCGGCGGGGCGGGGCTGATTTTCACCGAAGCCACCGCCGTGACCGCCGAGGGCCGTATCACCGCCGAAGACCTGGGCCTGTGGAACGACGCACAGATCGCCCCGCTGCAACGCATCACGCGCTTTATCACTGCCCAGGGCGCCGTGGCCGGGATTCAACTGGCTCACGCCGGGCGCAAGGCCAGTACCCATCGGCCGTGGATCGGCAAACACGGCAGCCTCAAGCCGCAAGACGGCGGCTGGGTGCCGGTGGGGCCCTCGCCGATTGCCTTTGACCCGAACCACACGCAGCCCAGGTCGCTGGACGAGGCGCAGATCGAGCAAGTGATCGCCGACTTCGTCGCCGCCGCCAAGCGCGCGTTGACCGCCGGTTTCAAAGTGGTGGAGATCCACGCCGCTCACGGTTACCTGCTGCATCAATTCCTCTCGCCCATCAGCAATCAGCGTCAGGACCAGTACGGCGGCACCTTTGAAAACCGTATCCGCCTGGTGCTGCAAGTCACCGAAGCGGTACGCGAAGTCTGGCCGCAAGACCTGCCGCTGTTTGTGCGGGTGTCAGCCACCGATTGGGTGGAGGACGGCTGGAACCCTGATGAAACCGTGGAACTGGCACGTCGCCTGAAAGCTTTGGGAGTCGACCTGATCGACGTGTCCTCCGGCGGCACCGCCGCCAACGCCGAGATCCCCATCGGCCCCGGCTACCAGACGCGGTTTGCCGAGCGTGTGCGCAAAGAGTCGGGCATCGCCACCGGCACCGTGGGCATGATTACCGAGCCGGCCCAGGCCGAACACATCCTGCGTACCTGTCAGGCCGACATCATCTTCCTCGCCCGCGAGCTGCTGCGTGACCCGTATTGGCCATTGCATGCCGACGATGACCTGGGCGGGCGCAAGGCGACCTGGCCGGCCCAGTACCAGCGGGCGACCCATCGGGAGCAGCCGATTCATGAGTCTGATCTCAGGGATTGAGCCTTCTTAGGTTCCAACAAAACCCACCCTTATCCGGTGGGTTTTTATTGCCAGGCGCTGTGGGATAGGGCTGTAGGTATTTATTCCTGACCCAATTATTTAAGTGAATACTCTAAAAAAATCCCACACGTCATGAGATTGTTTCTACGCTTAGAGTACGCCTGATTTCTGGCCCAGGGAGTCAGTCGGTTTGTCTACCGAGGCATTGCGCTTCACGGCAGGCGGGTAATGGGCACACGGAGTTTTTGATCGATATCAGGAGAAACAGTCCATGGCCAAGTCCTATGGTGTAGCGGGTGTGGTGGCGTCTTTTCTGACCCGCAGGGTGTCCTTGCGTGCCCGAAGGTTGAGTTCCGATGAAGCTGAATTGCTCGCGCAGTATCGCGCCCTGACCGAGAACGATCAGGTGGCGATGCGCTATTTGATTGGGGCGATGAAGAGTGTGTCGCGGTTCTGAGCGGGCGGTTACCCCATGTGGGGGCGGGCAAGCCCGCTCTCACATGGTCGGTCACGGTGTCAGGTGTATTTACGCTGCTCCGGTGCCGGCGGGAAGTACTGATACAACCAGGTTTCACTCAAGGTGCGGTCCTGCGTGCGGATAAACAGGCGCAGTTCCACTGGCTCCACGCTGTCGCTGGTCGGGTACCAGTCGAAGAGGATGCGATAGCCCTTGATGCTGTCGAGCACCAGCACGCTGAAGTCTTTCACCTCGCCGTGGGAACAGGTCACCACCGGCTCGATCCCGGTGCCGGCTGCCAGGCGATCCAGGCCGCCGCCCTTGAAGTCCACGGCAAACCGCCGCGCCCAGACTGGCGGGTAATGTTCGCCCGGTGCCCAGCCTTCGGTGAAGCCGCCCATGCCTGAACGCGTGGCGTCGACTTGCGCCAACGGCGTGCTCACCGGTGGCAGGGCGCTCCAGTACAACTTGTAGCCATAGTTGAGCGAGTCACCGGCGGCCACGGGTTTTTTCGGGGTCCAGAAGGCTACGATATTGTCCAGGGTCTCGCCGGTGGTCGGGATCTCCAGCAGGTCGATCGAGCCTTCGCCCCACGCGGTGGTCGGTTCGACCCACAGGCTTGGGCGCTTGCTGTACCAGTCGACGGTGTCCTGGTAGCTGGCGAATTCATGGTCGGTCTGCACCAGGCCGAAGCCTTTCGGGTCGGTGTCGGCGAACGCATTGAATTGCAGCTTGGCCGGGTTGTTCAGCGGGCGGCAGATCCACTCGCCGTTGCCGCGCCACATCGCCAGGCGGTCCGAGTCGTGGATCTGCGGGTGGATGGTGTCGCACATGCGCCGCTCGTGGGTGCCGCAGCTGAACATGCTGGTCATCGGCGCGATGCCCAGTTGTTCGATGGCGGTGCGCGCATTGATATGGGCGTCGATTGCCATGACCACCTGGTTGGCCTGGCAGTCGATATCGAAACGGTAGGCGCCGGTGGCGCTCGGCGAGTCGAGCAGGGCGTAGACCACAAAGCGCGTGGCATTTTTATCCGGGGTTTCGAACCAGAACTGCGTGAAGTCGGGGAATTCCTCGCGCTTTTTCGCGTAGGTATCGATCGCCAGGCCGCGTGCGGAAAGGCCATATTGCCCCGTGGAATCCACCGCGCGGAAGTAACTGGCGCCGAGAAACGACAGCACGTCATGGCGATCCAGTTCCGGCGCCTTGAACAGCTTGAAGCCGGAGAAACCCAGGTCGCCGGTCAGTTGTTGGGTGTCGACCGTGGTTTTTTCATAGTTGAACAGCGAAGGGCGGAAATGCACTTCGCGGGCCTCACGGGTCGTGGGGTCGACGGCGTGCATGCGAACGGGCGTCTTGAAGCCCATGCCGACGTGGAAAAACTGCACGTCCAACTGGCCGTTCACTTCCTTCCACAGCGAGTGTTTGCCGTCGTAGCCGATGGCGTTGAAATTTTGCGGGGTCATGGTCGCCAGGGTGGGCGGCAGCACCTGTTTGGTGTCTTTATACGCGGTCCCGGCGAGTTGCCTGGCCTGGGTCTTTAGCGTTTCGAAATCGAACGCCACGGCCTTGCCGTCGGCGGCGCGGTTCCCGGCCCAGGCTTGCGCAGCCAACAGGCCGCTGGCTGATAAACCGGTGTAAGCCGCAATGGCCATGGACGCTTTAAGCAAATTCCTGCGGTGCATAGAGACAACCTGTCGTGAGCAAATCCCGCGCCGGCCCTGGCGCGTGCTGGATCAAAGATAACGGTTCGGACATGCCTTCGGCCAAACGCAACGGACATTAAACAGACGCCGCATAGCTTAAGCGGTTCGATGGCGTAGGAAAAATGATTGATGGCGGGATGATGGCTTGGCAAATGAGACAAGACATTTCCGGGCTTTAAGTGAGCACATTACCCAGGAATTATGAAGATCCAATGTGGGCGGGGGCTTGCTCGCGACAGGCGCCTGGACACCGCGTTTAATCGGATGCCCCGCATTATCGTTGGCGTTCTTCGCGAGCAAGCTTGCTCCTACAGTCAAGGCGTCAGGGCGAGGTTCAGTGCTTGAACATCACATGGCGCACGGTGGTGTAGTCCTCCAGCCCATACATGGACATGTCCTTGCCATACCCCGACAGTTTCTGACCGCCGTGAGGCATTTCGCTGACGAGCATGAAGTGGGTGTTCACCCAGGTGCAGCCATACTGCAAGCGCGCAGCCAAGCGATGGGCGCGTCCCACGTCGGCGGTCCATACGGATGACGCCAGACCGTAGTCCGAATCGTTGGCCCAGCCCAGCACCTGTGCCTCATCGGCGAACTTGGTCACTGACACCACCGGCCCGAACACCTCGCGGCGCACGATCTCGTCGTCCTGCTGCGCATCGGCCAAAACAGTCGGCTCAAAGAAGAAGCCGTTGCCTTCCACCGCCTTGCCGCCGGTGACCAGGCGGATATGCGGCTGCGCCACGGCACGTTCGACGAAACCGGCCACGCGGTCGCGGTGTTGCGCGGTGATCAGCGGGCCCAGCTCGGTGGTCGGGTCGTCCTGCAAGCCGTACTTGATACTGGCGACTGCCGCGCCGAGCTTCTCGACGAACGCGTCGTAGATTTCCGCCTGGGCATAGATGCGGCACGCCGCGGTGCAATCCTGGCCGGCGTTGTAGAAACCGAAGGTGCGGATGCCTTCCACCGCCGCGTCGATGTCCGCGTCGTTGAAGATGATCACTGGCGCCTTGCCGCCCAGTTCCATGTGCATGCGCTTCACGCGGTCGGCGGTGTTGGAAATGATGTTGGCGCCCGTGGCGATGGAGCCGGTCAGCGACACCATGCGTACTTTCGGGTGGTTCACCAACGGGCTGCCCACGGTGGGCCCACGGCCAAAGACCAGGTTGAGCACGCCGGCCGGGAAGATCTCCGACGCCAGTTCGACCATGCGCAATGCGGTCAGCGGGGTTTGTTCCGACGGCTTGAGCACCACGGTATTACCGGCGGCCAGGGCTGGGGCGATTTTCCAGGCGACCATCATCAGCGGGTAGTTCCACGGGGCGATGGAGGCGATCACGCCCACCGGATCGCGGCGGATCATCGAGGTGTGGCCCGGCAGGTATTCACCGCCGGCCGAGCCGCTCATGCAGCGGCTGGCACCGGCAAAAAAGCGGAACACGTCGGCAATCGCCGGGATCTCGTCGTTCAGTGCGGCGCTGTAGGGTTTGCCGCAGTTGTCCGATTCCAGCTTGGCCAGTTCTTCGCCGTGGGCTTCGATCACGTCCGCCAGTTTCAGCAGCAACAGCGAGCGATCCTTGGGCGTGGTCTGTGACCAGCTTTCAAACGCTGCATCGGCGGCCCGCACAGCGGCGTCGACCTGGGCTTCGCTGGCTTCGTTGATTTCCACCAGCACACGGCCCAACGCCGGGTTGAATACGGCCTGCGCCGGGCCTTCGCCTTCGACCAGTTGGCCGTTGATCAAGAGTTTGGTTTGCATGGTTCACTCCTCCAAAAAACTGTTGTTATTGCCCTGAAGAAACCGGCTCTGAGTGTGGGGGCACTTCTCCAATACCCACATTATTTGCCACCACTGCCTGCCACGCTTTCACCGCCGCGGGTCAGGTAATAGGCACCCAGAATCGGGAACATCGTCACGATCATCACCAGCATCGCCACCACGTTGGTCACCGGCACATCCCGTGGGCGACTCAACTGGTTGAGCAGCCACAGCGGCAAGGTGCGCTCATGCCCGGCGGTGAAGGTGGTGACGATGATTTCGTCGAATGACAGCGCAAACGCCAGCATGCCGCCGGCCAGCAGCGCCGAGCCGAGGTTGGGCATGATGATGTAGCGGAAGGTCTGCCAGCCGTCGGCGCCCAGGTCCATCGAGGCTTCGATCAGGCTGTGGGAGGTGCGGCGCAAGCGGGCGATGACGTTGTTGTAGACGATCACCACGCAGAAGGTCGCGTGGCCGACGATGATGGTGAACATCCCCGGCTCGATGCCCAGCGTCTTGAAGGTCGCCAGCAGGGCGATACCGGTGATGATCCCCGGCAGCGCGATCGGCAGGATCAGCATCAGCGACACACCTTGCTTGCCGAAGAACTCGCGGCGATACAGCGCGGCTGAAGCGAGGGTGCCGAGGACCATGGCGATCAGGGTGGCGATGGCCGCGATCTGCAGCGACAGCTTGATCGCTTCGAGCACGTCCGGGCGGGCGAAGGCCACGCTGAACCACCTCAGGGTGAAGCCCTGGGGTGGAAAGCTGAACGCCGCCTCTTCGGTGTTGAAGGCGTACAGGAAGATGATCAGGATCGGGAAGTGCAGAAACACCAAGCCGCCCCAGGCCGCGATCTTCAGGCCGATGGATGATTTCTCAGAGTGCATCGAAGGCCCCCAGGCGTTTGACGATGGACAGGTAAACCGCGATCAGCACGATCGGCACCAGGGTGAACGCCGCGGCCATGGGCATGTTGCCGATGGCGCCTTGCTGGGCGTACACCATGCCGCCGACGAAGTAACCCGGCGGCCCGACCAGCTGCGGCACGATGAAGTCGCCCAGGGTCAGCGAAAACGTGAAGATCGAACCGGCGGCAATCCCCGGCACCGACAGCGGCAGGATCACCTGCATGAAGGTCTGGCGCGGCTTGGCGCCCAGGTCGGCCGAGGCTTGCAGCAACGACGGCGGCAAACGCTCCAGCGACGCCTGGATCGGCAGGATCATGAACGGCAGCCAGATGTAGACGAACACCATGAACCGCCCCAGGTGCGAGGTGCTCAAGGTGCTGCCGCCCACGCCGGGGATTCCCAGCACGAACTGCAACAGCGGCTCCAGGCCCAGGTGCTGCACAAACCATTGCGCCACGCCGCCCTTGGCCAGCAGCAGGGTCCAGGCATATGCCTTGACGATATAGCTGGCCCACATCGGCATCATCACCGCGATATAGAAGAACGCCTTGGTCTTGCCCGTGGTGTAGCGCGCCATGTAATAGGCGATGGGGAAGGCGACGATGGCGCTGGCGAGCGACACCACGATCGCCATGCTCAGGGTGCGCAGGATGATGTCGAAGTTCGATGGCTGGAACAGTGCGGCGAAGTTGGCCAGGGTCAGGTCCGGCGTGACCGCCATGGTGAAGTCGTCGAACGTGTAGAAGCCTTGCCACAGCAAGGTCAGCAACGAGCCCAGGTAGATCGCGCCGAACCAGATCAGCGGCGGTATCAGCAGCATTGCCAGGTAGAGGTTGGGTCTGCGATACAGCAGGTTGGAAAACCTGCGCATCGGCGCTTGGGTCAGGCTCATGTCACACCTCGCCTGCGTGGTCGGTCAGGGTGGTCATGGCGGCCCGCTCCCAGCGTGCGGTGATGGGCTGGCCGACCTGATAGCCGTTGCTGATGTCCAGCCACTGGTTATTCGCCTGGCTGATGTTCAACGCCTGGCCGTTCGCCAGTTTCAGTTCGTAGCGGGTGGCGCTGCCCTGGTACTGGATGTCATGCAACAGGCCGCTGATTTCCACTTCGTCGGCCGCCAGCGGGCCTTCGGCAAAGCGCACGTGCTCCGGGCGGATCGAGAACGGCTGCGGGCTGCCGCTGAGGCGCTGGGCCAAATCGCCGCGAATCACATTGGAGGTGCCGACGAATTCGGCGACGAACGCGGTGGCCGGTTTCATATAGAGGTTGCGCGGGGTGTCGACCTGTTCGATGCGGCCCTTGTTGAACACGGCCACGCGGTCGGACATCGACAGCGCTTCGGTCTGGTCGTGGGTCACGAAGATAAACGTGATGCCGAGCTGGCGTTGCAGCTTTTTCAGCTCGCTTTGCATCTGTTCGCGCAGCTTGAGGTCGAGGGCACCCAGCGGCTCATCCAGCAGCAACACGCGCGGGCGATTGACCAGTGCGCGGGCCAGGGCGACCCGTTGGCGCTGGCCGCCGGAGAGCTGCACCGGCTTGCGCTCGCCGTAGCCGCCGAGGGCGACCATGGTCAGGGCTTCTTCGGCGCGGTCGAGGCGCTCGGTCTTGCCCACGCCTTTGACTTTCAGGCCGTAGGCCACGTTGTCGCGTACATTCATGTGGGGGAACAGCGCGTAATCCTGGAATACCGTGTTGACGTCACGCTGATACGGCGGCAAGCCGGCGGCTTCCTCGCCATGAATCCGGATCGAGCCTGCGCTCGGCTGCTCGAACCCGGCGATCAGGCGCAGGCAGGTGGTCTTGCCCGAGCCGGAAGGGCCGAGCATGGAAAAGAACTCGCCGTCCTGGATATCGATGGAAACCCGGTCAACGGCTTTCACTTCGCCGAACTGACGGGAAACGTGGGTGAATTGGACTGCAAGCGTCATGGTGCGGTGCTCCCAAAAGGCGCGGGTCGTCGCAGCGGCCCGGCCTGGACTTCTGAAAAAACAGAACATCTGTGAATGCGGTCAATGTGGGAGGGAGCAAGCCCCCTCCCACAGGGGGGATTAGCGCCCGCCCATGATCGCGATGTAATCCTGGGTCCAGCGGCTGTACGGCACGAACTTGCCGCCCTCAGCCTGCGGGGTTTTCCAGAAGGCGATCTTGTCGAACTGGTCGAAGCCGTTGGTCTTGCAGCCCTCGGCGCCGAGCAATTCGCTGCCGGTGCAGGCCGCCGGCACCGCCGGCAGGGAGCCGAACCAGGCGGCGACATCGCCCTGGACCTTCGGCTGCAGCGACCAGTCCATCCATTTATAGGCGCAGTTCGGGTGCTTGGCCTCGCTGTGCAGCATGGTGGTGTCGGCCCAGCCGGTGGCGCCTTCCTTGGGAATGGTCGAGGCAATCGGCTGCTTCTCGTTGATCAGGCCGTTGACCTGATACGGCCAGGCGCTGGAGGCGACCACGCCTTCGTTCTTGAAGTCACTCATCTGCACGGTGGTGTCGTGCCAGTAGCGGTGGATCAACGGTTGCTGTGCGCGCAACAGGTCGAGAACGGCTTTGTACTGGGTTTCGGTCAGTTCGTAGGGGCTCTGGATGCCCAGCTCCGGCTTGGTCGACTTGAGGTACAGCGCCGCATCGGCGATGTAGATCGGGCCATCGTAGGCTTGCACGCGGCCTTTGTTCGGCTTGCCGTCCGGCAGGTTCTGCGCTTCGAACAGCACATTCCAACTGGTGGGCGCGGTCTTGAACACGTTGGTGTTGTACATCAGCACGTTCGGCCCCCACTGGTACGGAGTACCGTAGGTTTGCTGGCCGACCACGTACCACGGCGCGTCTTTCAGGCGCGGGTCGATAGTCTTCCAGTTGGGAATCAACGCGGTATTGATCGGCTGCACCCGCTTGCCGACGATCAACCGCAGCGACGCATCGCCTGACGCGGTGACCAGGTCGTAACCGCCCTTGGCCATCAAGCTGACCATTTCGTCAGAGGTAGCGGCGGTTTTCACATTGACCTTGCAGCCGGTTTCCTTCTCGAAACCTGTGACCCAGTCGTAAGCCTTGTCGCTTTCGCCCCGTTCGATATAGCCGGGCCAGGCGACGATATCCAACTGGCCTTCGCCGGCGCCTACCGCTTTGAGCGGTTCGGCGGCCTGCAGGCTGGCGCTGGCCAGCAGCGCGGTGGTCAGGGCACTGAGCAGTGCGGTCTTATGCGCGGACATGGGGAATCCCTCTTCTTTAATTATGGTCGGGGCAGTTTTTTGCAGCCGGTGACGCTTGAGCTTAGTTGTTGTTTTAAAGGTGCTGGCCGTGGCGGGCCATGATGTGCCGCACCACGCTGTAGTCCTGTAGCGAATCGCTGGACAGATCTTTGCCATACCCGGAGCGCTTCAAGCCGCCGTGGGGCATTTCGCTGACCAGCATGAAATGGCTGTTGATCCAGGTGCAGCCGTATTGCAGGCGCGCCGCGACCTGCATGGCCTTGTCCAGGTTCTGCGTCCACACCGACGAGGCCAGGCCGTATTCGGAGTCGTTGGCCCAGTCCACCGCTTGTTCCAGTTCGTCGAAGCGGGTCACGGTGACCACCGGGCCGAACACTTCGCGCTGGACGATTTCATCACTTTGTTTACAGCCGGCGAGCAACGTCGGCTGATAAAAGAAGCCCGCGCCGGAATGCACGGCGGCGCCGGTGACGCGTTCGATATGCGGCTGGCCGAGGGCGCGTTCGACAAAGCTGGCGACGCGGTCGCGCTGGCGCGTGCTGATCAGCGGGCCGAGTTCGTTGTCGGCATCGCGCTTGCCGGCAAAGCGCAGGCTGCTGACCGCCGCGCCCAGGTCGGCGACCAATTTGTCGTGAATCCCCGCCTGGGCGTAGATGCGGCACGCGGCGGTGCAGTCCTGGCCGGCGTTGTAGTAACCGTAGGCGCGCACGCCTTCGACCACGGCTTGCAGGTCGGCGTCGTTGCATACGATCACCGGCGCCTTGCCACCCAGTTCCAGGTGCGTGCGTTTAAGGGTTTTCGACGCGGCTTGCAGGATCTTTTGTCCGGTGACGATATCGCCGGTCAACGACACCATCCGCACCTTCGGGTGGCTGACCAGATGGCTGCCGACGCCTTCGCCGCCGCCGCACACAATGTTGATCACCCCGCGCGGCAACAACTGGTTGAGCGCTGGAGCGAGGGCGAGGATCGACAGCGGCGTGTGTTCCGACGGCTTGAACACCAGGGTATTACCGGCGGCCAGGGCGGGGGCGATCTTCCACGCGGCCATCATCAGCGGGTAATTCCACGGCGCAATCGAGGCCACCACGCCAATCGGGTCACGCCGCACCATGCTGGTGTAGCCCGGCAGGTATTCGCCGCTGAGCTGGCCGGTCTGGCAGCGCACGGCGCCGGCAAAGAAGCGGAACACATCGACGGTGGCGCTCAAGTCATCCTGGCGGGCCAGGTGCAACGGTTTGCCGCAGTTCAGGGATTCGAGGCGGGCCAGGTAGTCGGCTTGGTGCTCGATGGCATCGGCGATGCCCAGCAGAATGTTCGAACGTTGCTGCGGCGTGGTGCGGGACCAGCCGGCAAATGCGCGGTGGGCGGCGAGGATCGCGGCTTCGACCTGTTCGATGCTGGCTTCGGCGATCTGGGTCAGCACTTCGCCCGTGGCTGGGTTGAGAATCGGTTCGACAAAGCCCTGGCCCTGGACCAGTTCGCCGTCGATCAGCAACGCAGTAAGCAGCGGGGTGGGCGCAGCGGACATTTTTCGCGATCTCTTTTCTTGTGTGGCCATGGGCGTTCTCTTACAAGGCGCCCGACTTCTCTTATGGATGCACAGAGACTAGAGGTCAGGCGCGAGGTCAACAAATACTAAATACTGAATGCAGCATTCGATTAAATAGATGGCTTGCGCGGGTGCGGCTGTTCCCGCGCCACGGTCAGGAACGGGTCGACCAGTGCCGGGCGCGCGGTGCCACGGCGCCAGGCGAGGCCGACGTCGAGGGTCTGGCTGAGGTCGGCGATGGGGCGCGCTTCGATAATGTCGCCCTCCAGGGACCAGGGGCGGTAGGTCATGTCCGGCTGGATCGACACGCCCAGGCCGGCGGCCACCAGGCTGCGCACGGCTTCGGTGGAGGCGGTGCGCAAAGTGACGTGTGGTTGCAGGCAGGCAGAGGCCCACATGCGTTGGGCGTTGTGGCCCATTTCGTCGACGTTCAGCTGAATCAACGGCTCACGCGCCACATCGGCCAGGTTGATGCTGTCGTGCTCCAGCAGCGGATGTTGCGCCGGCAGCCACAGGCGGTGGGGCGAGTGGGTGAGTACTTCGGTCTGCAGGGCGTGGCGGTCTTCGAGGTTGGAGAGGATCAACACGCCCACATCGATCTCGCCGCTGACCAGCAAATGCTCGATGTACGGGCGCTCATCCTCCATCACGCGGATTTCCACATTGGGGTAGGCGCGTTGGAAGCGGGTGAGCAGGTCGGCCAGGTAATAACCGGCCACCAGGCTGGTCACGCCGACGATCAATTGCCCGGCCACCTGGTCGGTGCTCTGCTGCAGGCTGCGCTTGGCGTTGTCGACGGTGGCCAGGATCAAGTGCGCCTGGCGCAGGAACTGATGGCCCTGGTGGGTCAGGGTCATGCCCTTGGCGTGGCGGTTGAACAGGTTGACGCCGATTTCCTGCTCCAGTTGCTGGATCGCCAGGGTCAGGGTCGACTGCGAAATAAACGCGGTTTGCGCAGCGGCGGAGATCGAACCGGTCTCGGCCACGGCGATGAAGTGGCGGATCTGACGCAAGGTCATCATGCTGGAATTACCAGTGGGGTGTTTTTATCGATTTGCTCGAGTGTATATCGATTTAACCGAAGGATAGCCGCGTTACATCTGGAAGCACTCTAGATCGGGGTTTTTTGGCGCTAAGTTTTACGCTGGGAGTCTATTGGTCTTATGAACCCTGGTGTCTGGAGGCTACGCATGAATACCCGTGGATTACTCGAACAACTGCTCAAGTCTGGTCAAGACATGTTGCAGAACAAGGCCGGCGGCCAGCGCAAATCCGACGACAAAGGCGCCCTCGGCGGCCTGCTCGGCAGTGGCGGGCTCGGCAGTTTGCTCGGCGGCGCTGGCGGCGGGGCCCTGGCCGCTGGGGCCATGGGCCTGCTGCTGGGCAATAAAAAGGCGCGCAAATTCGGCGGCAAGGCCCTGACCTATGGCGGGTTGGCGGCATTGGGCGTGATCGCCTACAAAGCCTATGGCAACTGGCAGGCGCAACAGGCCAGCGCGCCCCAAGGCGAGCCGCAGACCATCGACCGCCTGCCGCCAGCCCAGGTCGAGCAACACAGCCAGGGCATCCTCAAGGCGTTGGTGGCGGCGGCCAAGGCCGACGGGCATGTGGATGAGCGCGAGCGCGCGCTGATCGAAGGTGAATTCAACAAGCTGGATAACGACCGTGAATTGCAAAGCTGGCTGCACGGCGAGCTGAACAAACCCCTCGACCCGGCCGACGTGGCGCGGGCCGCCGGCACCCCGGAAATGGCCGCCGAGATGTACATCGCCAGTGTGATGCTGGTGGATGAGGAGAACTTTATGGAGAAGGCGTACCTGGATGAGCTGGCGCGACAGCTCAAGTTGGAGCCCGGTTTGAAGGTTGAATTGGAGAAACAGGTGCGCCAGGCGACGCTTTAGGGATCGTTCCTCCTCATAAATGTTCTTGCGCGACCGCAAGCAGGTCTCAAGCAACCACAACCCCCGGTCCTCACCTTACAAGGGCGATGGCTACTTGCATGATGCAAAAACCCCTCAAACCGCCGCCGACGGTCCCGCCAGCGGTGGTCTTGGCTCCTCGGGTAATGAAATAGCGGCGCATGCCAGCGGTGTCCTTTTGTTAGCAGGGACCAGCACGCTAGGCTCGGCGAGAAAAGCCTGGTAGTCGGACGTTGTAGGTTGGTTCTGGGAAAAGGGTGCCTCAGGCCACCCTCTAGGCATGCCTGCGCACGATGAAGATCGTTCTCACGTTCTGTGGAAACGATTTAACAAATCTATTTATGGCAGCCCCCACGGTCTGGATAATTCCAGTGTAATGAGGTACCGCTCTTCTGTGGGATGCCGATAGTCCTTGAAGCGCCCAACTACCAACATGACTTGGTATTTGTTTTCTGCCCGCCAGTAAGACTTGCCACCCCGGTTCACATTTCGCAATCGAGCACGCCATTCAGGTGTGTCGGCGAATGGAGGGTTGGAGGCGACTCGGATGGGCAGCCAGCCGGCATTGCTCCATTGTTTTTGCAAATACAGCACGACGTTGAGGGTGTCATCGAGCAATAGCGGTTCGATTTGGGGGGACATGCGGATACTGCCAACGCGCTCCTTGTCGAAACTTACCGCGAGGAAGCGGGCAGGCGGGGTAACGAATCCATATTGAGGGTCTATGAAGCGTAGACGGGCATCGGACTTTGGTAGCCTCCCCCATATTTCTCCGGGAATAGCAGGGGCGATTGCTGCACTGGAGCGCTGACGCATGTCTTCCCAAGGCTCCCCAAGCATCAGTGCGATTTCTGGCGTACTGGTGAAGAAACGTATCATTCCTACCAGTAGTACGGCAGCGAACAATACAAGTGCGGCATGTCGCCAGTTTACTTGTGAGGGCAGGTTCATCGCATGCCCCGACCTGCAGCGACGTCATCCAGCGCTTGTTCGATTCGATGCCGCTCACCGCTATTTAACAGCTTGTCAAATTGCGCGGCGGCCTTGAGCACGAAGGTCATGCGTTGATCGATATCGGCCAAGTTGGCGATGGGGTTGTTGCTGAACTCAATGGTCCTGCCGTCATCAACAGAGCGGCATTGGCTTGCCAGCGTTAGCTCAATGGCTTGCGCGACTCCGGACGGTATGCCCGTGACGTATGAAAGATGGTTGCTACGTAGCAGAGCCACTAATTTTTGGTCGGTATACATGGTTGGCTGAAGGATATTTTGCTGTTCATGCCAAGCCAGATACTTAACACTTTCGGCGATATTTCCTTCGTCAATGGCCTGAAAGGCTTGCAGAATGTAGTCGTGGTCAAGCCCAAACCTTAAATTTTCCTGCCCCACCGGCCACAACACCCGCTGCAGCCCATCCTCAAAAATGTTCTGGCGCGAGGACAGGCAGGTCTCAAGCAACCCCAACCCCCGCTCCTTATAAAACGCATGCAACGGAAACACATCCAAAAACAGCGTGGTATTGCCCATCGCCATCATCTCGTACACATGTTGATAAAGCTGCTGCACGCTCGATAGCGGTTCACCCTCGCGCCGCCAATCAACATCAGGCACCGGGTTATTACGGCTGGCCTGTTCATACTCCCGCAGGCGCCGCTCGTACTCCCGCAGCTTTGCCTGCCGTTCACGCTCCTCGGCGCTGAACAACCCCCAAACCCCTTTCCGGGCACTTCTTCGCAATTGCTCCGCCGCTTCAAATTCCGCCTGAATTTTCTCGATGGATTCTGCCGCGTGCAGCAAACCGCACCCCACTTGCTTGGAGGCAAACGCCGCAAGGCCCGCCCACTGAAAACGGTTGTCGAGGCGCCAGAGCTGGGCATACGCCGAGTTGATGAGCCGGTTGCGCAACCTGGGGTCGGCGATCAGCTTGCCGCCGGGGGCGATCACGTCTTCTGCCTGCTTCTGGTAGAAGCGCCAATTGCGCTCGCAGGCTGACTCGAGTATTTCGCTGAAAGCGGAAGGCGTTGAGCTCGGGGTAGGATTTTTCGCGGGCGCTGGTGCTTCCGATGCAGTCGCGCTTCGGCGGTGTACCGCGGAGTCTTCGGCGGTAAGGGTCTGAAACCGCTCGAACTGGTCGGCCAGCAGGCGCGGGGGCGGGTCGCATTGGCAGCGGCAGAGATCGTCCGAGAGCGCCACCCGTCGCCCTCGTGCCCACTGCTCCAGGCGCGGGCCAACACAAACTATGAGCCCGGTGGTTTTGCACACCGGGCAAAGCACCTCATGACCTTCAAGGGCGATATCCACTTGGGTGATGCGAAAGCCCGTCAAACCGCCGACGACGGTCCCGCCAGCGGTAGTTTTGGCTCCTCGGGTAATGAAATAGCGCCGCATGCCAGCCGTGTCCTTTTGTTAGCAGGGACCTGCACGCTAGGCTCGGCGAGAAAAGCCCGGTAGTCGGACGCTTCGCGGGTTTTTGTAGGTTGGTTCTGTAATTACCTTCAGGGATGTTTTTGCATTCTGTGGGCACCACGTCGAAACCCATTGATAAATGAAGGCTTGTGCTCAGCTATACTCCCCCCCATTTGAATGGCTCTTCGAGGAAACACTGTGAAGAATTGGACCTTGCGCCAGCGGATTTTGGCGAGCTTTGCGGTCATTGTCGCGATCATGCTGCTGATGGTTGTGGTGTCCTACTCGCGGTTGCTGAAGATCGAAGTCAGCCAGGAATCGGTCCGGGACGATGCGGTACCGGGGGTTTACCTCAGTTCGATGATCCGCAGCGCATGGGTCGACAGCTATCTGCTGACCATCGATATCATCGGCCTGCGCGCAGATAAAACCCTCACCAGTGCCGATAAGACGGACTTCAAGTCTTTCGAAGCGCGTATTGAACAGCAGATCGCCAATTACGAAAAAACCGTCAACAGCCAGGCTGATCGCATGGAGTTCGATAACTTCAAGGCGGCGCATATCAACTACAACAAGGCCCTCGCCGAGGTGCTGGCGCGCATTGAAGCCAATGATTTGCCGGGTGCGAGCGTCCTGGTCGAAGAGCAATTGACGCCGATCTGGATCGAAGGGCGCATGAAGCTCAATGACATCATCACCGAAAACAAGAGCATGTCTGACCGCGCCACTTCGGCCATCGACGAGTCGGTGCTGTCGGCCAAGCTCAGCATGGCGGTTTCGCTGATTATCGCCATCTTCGCCGCCGGCCTGTGCGGTCTGCTGTTGATGCGCGCAATCATGGCGCCGATGCAGCGTATCGTCGAGATCCTCGACGTCATGCGTACCGGTGACCTGAGCAAGCGCTTGAACCTGGAGCGCAAGGACGAATTCGGCGCGGTCGAAACCGGCTTCAACGACATGATGACCGAACTGACCGCCCTGGTGTCCCAGGCTCAGCGTTCGTCGGTGCAGGTGACTACCTCGGTCACCGAGATTGCCGCCACCTCCAAGCAACAACAGGCCACGGCCACGGAAACCGCGGCGACCACCACCGAGATCGGCGCTACTTCGCGGGAGATCGCCGCCACTTCCAAGGACCTGGTCCGCACCATGACCGAAGTTTCCACCGCCGCCGACCAGGCCTCGGTCGCCGCCGGTTCCGGCCAGCAAGGCCTGGCGCGCATGGAAGAAACCATGCACTCGGTGATGGGTGCGGCTGAGCTGGTCAACGCCAAGCTGGCGATCCTTAACGAGAAGGCCGGCAACATCAACCAGGTGGTGGTGACCATCGTCAAGGTTGCCGACCAGACCAACCTGTTGTCCCTCAACGCCGCCATCGAGGCCGAGAAGGCCGGTGAGTACGGCCGCGGTTTTGCCGTGGTGGCCACTGAAGTGCGCCGCCTGGCCGACCAGACCGCCGTGGCCACCTACGACATCGAGCAGATGGTGCGCGAGATCCAGTCGGCGGTGTCCGCCGGGGTGATGGGCATGGACAAGTTCTCCGAAGAAGTGCGCCGGGGCATGTTCGAAGTGCAGCAAGTGGGCGAGCAACTGTCGCAGATCATCCACCAGGTCCAGGCCCTGGCGCCGCGGGTGTTGATGGTCAACGAAGGCATGCAGGCCCAGGCCACCGGGGCCGAGCAGATCAACCACGCGCTGGTGCAATTGGGCGATGCCAGCAGCCAGACCGTGGAGTCCCTGCGCCAGGCCAGCTTTGCCATTGATGAACTGAGCCAGGTTGCGGTCGGTCTGCGCAGCGGCGTGTCGCGTTTCAAAGTCTGATGAGCGACCTCGCGGCTAAACACGGCGTCGTCCCGGCAGCAAAAAAGGCGTTGTTCCTGGTGTTCCACATCGGCCACGAACGGTATGCCCTCAAGGCCACCGAAGTGGCCGAAGTGCTGCCGCGCCTGCCGCTCAAACCCATCGCCCATGCACCGCTGTGGGTGGCGGGTATCTTTGCCCATCGCGGCGCGATGGTGCCGGTCATCGACCTCAGTGCCTTGACCTTCGGCGAGCCGGCCCAGGCGCGGACCAGCACGCGGCTGGTGCTGGTCAACTATAAACCTGAGCCCTGGCTCGAGGCGCGTTGGCTGGGACTGATTCTGGAGCAGGCCACCGAAACCCTGCGTTGCGACCCGGCGGAGTTCAAGCCCTACGGCCTGGACAATCCCCAGGCGCCCTACCTGGGACCGGTGCGCGAAGATGCCTTGGGCTTGATGCAATGGATCGGCGTCGCAGATATGCTCACCGATGACGTGCGCGCCTTGCTGTTTTCTGCCGAGCCGAGCCTATGAGCAACGACCCGCGCTTCTTTGCCTTCTTGAAGGAACGCATTGGCCTGGACGTGGCCTCGGTGGGCGAAGCCATCATCGAACGCGCCGTGCGCCAGCGCAGCCAGGCCGTCGCGGCCCACACGGCGGATGAGTACTGGCAGCACCTGCAGCACTCCCAGGACGAACAGCAAGCGCTGATCGAAGCGGTGATCGTGCCCGAGACCTGGTTTTTCCGTTACCCCGAATCCTTCGCGACCCTGGCCCGTCTGGCCAAGGCGCGCCTGGCCGAGATCAACCAGTTGCGCGCGCTGCGCATCCTCAGCCTGCCCTGTTCCACCGGCGAAGAACCCTATTCGATCGCCATGGCCTTGCTCGATGCCGGCCTGGCGCCGCACCAGTTCAAGGTGCAGGGCATGGACGTCAGCCCGCTGTCGGTGGAGCGTGCCCAGCGCGGCGTGTATGGCCGCAACTCGTTTCGCGGCGGCGACCTTGAATTTCGCGACCGCCACTTCACCGAGCAGGCCGATGGTTATCGCATCGAAGACCGTGTGCGCGAACAGGTGCGCCTGCAAGTCGGCAACCTGCTGGACCCGGGGTTGCTCGCCAATGAACCGAGCTACGACTTTGTGTTTTGCCGCAACCTGCTGATCTATTTCGACCAACCCACGCAAAAACAAGTGTTCGACGTGCTCAAGAACCTGACCCACGTGGACGGCGTGCTGTTTATCGGCCCGGCCGAAGGCAGCCTGTTGGGGCGTCATGGCATGCGTTCGATCGGCGTGCCGCAGTCGTTTGCATTCAGCCGGCACACCGAGCCGGTCAAGCCTGAGCCGGTATTCGTGCCGATACCCGCGCCCGCGCCTCGGCGCAGCATCGCAGCGATCCCGCCCAAGCCACGACCGTTCAGCACGCTCAACGCCCAGGTGGTGCCGATCAAGGCGCCGGCGTCGGAGGCCGGCGACCTGCTCAGCCAGATCGCGACCCTGGCCAACGAAGGCAAAAGCGCCGAGGCCCGTGCCGCCTGCGAGCGTTATTTAAGTCAACACCCGCCGGCCGCCCAGGTGTTTTACTGGTTGGGGCTGCTCAGCGATGTGGCCGGCAACGCCCTGGACGCCCAGGGGTTTTATCGAAAAGCCTTGTACCTGGAACCGCAGCACCCGCAGGCCCTGATGCAACTGGCCGCGTTGCTCGAAGCCCAGGGCGACATTGCGGCGGCGCGTCGGTTGCAGGCGCGGGCCGCGCGTAGCGAGCTGACAGTGAGCAAAAACCATGAGTAGCCCCAACGCGCTCGACACTGCGGGCCTGGCCCTGACGATGGACGACACCCAGGCCATCGACGATTGCTGGAACCGGATCGGCATTCACGGCGACAAGTCCTGCCCGTTGCTGGCGGACCATATCCATTGTCGCAACTGCTCGGTGTACTCCGCCGCCGCTACCCGCTTGCTGGATCGCTATGCGTTGCAGCAGGACGATCATCGCCCGGTCGCCGATACCCAGGCGAACGAAGACATCGTCACCCGTTCCCTGCTGATATTCCGCCTCGGCGAAGAATGGCTGGGGATCGCCACCCGATGCCTGGTGGAAGTGGCAACCCTGCACCCGATCCATTCCCTGCCGCACCAACGTTCCCGTGCATTGCTTGGCGTGGCGAACGTGCGCGGCGCGCTGGTGGCGTGCCTGTCGCTGGTCGAGCTGTTGGGCCTAGACGCCATCAGCCACGGCACGCCGGGCGGGCGCATCATGCCGCGCATGTTGATCATCGCCGCGCAGGATGGCCCGGTGGTGGTGCCGGTGGATGAAGTCGACGGTATCCATGCCATCGACGAGCGTACTTTGACGGCGGCGTCAGCCTCCGGCACCCAGGCCAGCGGCCGCTTCACTCAGGGCGTGTTGCAGTGGAAGGGCCGTAGCCTGCGTTGGCTGGACGAGGCTCAGTTGCTGTCTGCCGTGACCCGGAGCCTCACATGACCCCCGACCAGATGCGCGATGCCTCGCTGCTGGAATTGTTCAGCCTGGAAGCCGATGCCCAGACCCAGATACTGAGCGCGGGCCTGCTGGCCCTGGAGCGCAACCCGACCCAGGCCGACCAGCTCGAAGCCTGCATGCGCGCCGCGCACTCGCTCAAAGGCGCGGCGCGGATTGTCGGGGTGGACGCCGGGGTCAGCGTGTCCCATGTCATGGAAGATTGCCTGGTCAGCGCCCAGGAAAGTCGCCTGTATCTGCAGCCGGAACACATCGACGCGCTGTTGCAAGGCACCGACCTGCTGATGCGTATCGCCACGCCGGGCAATACCGTGGGGCCGGCGGATGTCGAGGCGTATGTGGCCTTGATGGAGCGCCTGCTCGACCCGTCGCAGCCCACCGCCAAGGTGGCGCCGCCGCCAACTGCGCCTGCTCCAGCGCCCACTCCGCTGATTGAAGCACTGCCCGCCGAACCCGAGCCTGCGCCGTCCCTCGGCAGCGAACCGCTGCGTCAGAACAAGCGCATGACCGAAGGCGGCGAGCGCGTACTGCGTGTGACCGCCGAGCGTTTGAACAGCCTGCTGGACCTGTCGAGCAAATCCCTGGTCGAAACCCAGCGACTCAAGCCATACCTGGCCAGCCTGCAACGCCTCAAGCGTGTGCAGGGTAACGGTGTGCGTGCGCTGGACCACCTCGATGGTCACCTCAAGACCCTCGACTTGAGCCTGGAAGCCCAGGAGTCCCTGGCCGATGCCCGCCGCTTGCTGAGCGAAGCCCAAGCCCTGCTGGCAGAAAAAACCGCTGAGCTCGATGAGTTCGGCTGGCAGGCCGGGCAACGCGCCCAGGTGCTTTACGACACCGCGCTGGCCTGCCGCATGCGCCCGTTTGCCGATGTGCTCGCCGGCCAGGTCCGCATGGTGCGCGACCTCGGCCGCAGCCTGGGCAAGCAGGTGCGCCTGGAGATCGAGGGCGAAAAGACCCAGGTCGACCGTGATGTGCTGGAGAAGCTCGAAGCGCCGCTCACCCACTTATTGCGCAATGCCGTCGACCACGGCATCGAAACGCCGGAACAACGCCTGCTGGCGGGCAAGCCGGCCGAAGGCTTGATCCGCTTGCGGGCCTCCCACCAGGCCGGTTTGCTGGTGCTGGAGCTGAGCGACGACGGGAATGGCGTCGACCTCGAACGCCTGCGTGGCACGATCGTTGATCGGCATCTGTCGACGGTGGAAACCGCCTTGAACCTCAGCGAGGAGGAGTTGCTGACGTTCCTGTTCCTGCCGGGCTTCAGCCTGCGCGACAAGGTCACCGAAGTCTCCGGGCGCGGCGTCGGCTTGGATGCGGTGCAGCATATGGTCCGCCAACTGCGCGGCGCGGTGGTGCTGGAGCAAGCGGCGGGGCAGGGCAGTCGTTTCCATCTGGAAGTGCCGTTGACCCTGTCGGTGGTGCGCAGCCTGGTGGTGGAAGTCGGCGAAGAAGCCTATGCCTTCCCGCTGGCGCATATCGAGCGCATGTGCGACCTGGCGCCCGACGACATTGTGCAGCTCGAAGGCCGCCAGCATTTCTGGCACGAAGGCCGGCATGTCGGCCTGGTCGCCGCCAGCCAACTGTTGCAGCGCCCGCCGGGGCAAGGTAATGACGAGACGTTGAAGGTGGTGGTGATCCGCGAGCGCGATGCGGTGTATGGCATTGCCGTGGAGCGTTTTATCGGCGAACGCACGTTGGTGGTGCTGCCGCTGGATGATCGGTTGGGCAAGGTCCAGGATATTTCCGCCGGGGCGTTGCTGGACGATGGCTCGGTGGTGTTGATCGTCGACGTCGAAGATATGCTGCGCTCGGTGGACAAGCTGCTCAATACCGGCCGCCTGGAGCGTATCGCCCGGCGCAGCCAGCAGGCCGCCGAAGCCCCGCGCAAACGCGTGCTGGTGGTGGACGATTCGCTCACCGTGCGTGAGTTGCAACGTAAATTGCTGCTTAACCGCGGTTATGAAGTGGCCGTCGCCGTCGATGGCATGGACGGCTGGAACGCCTTGCGTTCCGAGGACTTCGACCTGCTCATCACTGACATTGATATGCCTCGTATGGACGGGATCGAATTGGTCACACTCTTGCGCCGGGATGCTCGCCTGCAATCGTTGCCGGTGATGGTGGTGTCCTACAAGGACCGCGAAGAAGACCGACGCCGTGGACTCGACGCCGGCGCCGATTACTATCTGGCCAAAGCCAGTTTCCACGATGACGCCCTCCTTGATGCCGTGGTTGAACTGATCGGAGGCGCGCGGGCATGAGGATTGCAATCGTCAATGACATGCCCATGGCCGTGGAGGCGTTACGCCGCGCCGTGAGCTTCGAGCCCGCGCACCAAGTGGTGTGGGTAGCCAGTAATGGCCTGGAAGCGGTGCAACGTTGCGCCGAATTGACCCCGGACCTGATCCTGATGGACCTGATTATGCCGGTGATGGACGGCGTGGAAGCCACCCGGCGGATCATGGCCGAGAGCCCGTGCGCGATTGTGATCGTCACCGTCGACCGCCAGGCCAATGTCAGCCGGGTGTTCGAAGCCATGGGCCATGGCGCCCTGGATGTGGTGGATACGCCGGCCCTGGGCGTCGGTAATCCCAAGGATGCCGCCGCGCCGTTGTTGCGCAAGATCCTCAATATTGGCTGGCTGATCGGCCAGCGTGGCAGCCGTGTGCGCGCCGAAACCGCGCCGCCGCGCAGCACCGGCAAACGCCAGAGCCTGGTGGCGATCGGTTCTTCGGCTGGCGGCCCGGCGGCCCTGGAAGTCCTGCTCAAGGGCCTGCCCCGGGACTTTCCCGCCGCCATCGTGCTGGTGCAGCATGTGGACCAGGTGTTCGCCGCCGGCATGGCCGAGTGGCTGAGCAGCGCCTCCGGCCTGCCGGTGCGCCTGGCCCGCGAGGGGGAGCCGCCACAAAGCGGGGTCGTGCTGCTGGCCGGCACCAATCACCACATTCGTCTGTTGAAAAATGGCACGCTAGCCTATACAGCCGAGCCGGTGAACGAGATTTACCGGCCGTCCATCGATGTGTTTTTCGAAAGTGTGGCCAGCCACTGGAATGGTGATGCCGTCGGCGTGCTGCTGACCGGCATGGGTCGCGACGGAGCCCAGGGGCTCAAATTAATGCGGGACCAAGGATATCTGACCATCGCCCAGGACCAGCAGAGTTCGGCGGTGTATGGCATGCCCAAAGCGGCGGCGGCGATTGACGCTGCTGTTGAAATTCGCCCACTGGACAGAATTGCGCCCCGACTGCTGGAGGTATTTGCAAAATGATCAATATCCCCGGCGGTGCTGGTTTGCGGGCAGTAATTCAGGTGATTGCAGATGAATGATTTACAGATCGACGGCATCAAGACCGATGAAAATGCCGCCATGGTGTTGCTGGTCGACGACCAGGCCATGATCGGCGAAGCCGTGCGTCGTGGCCTGGCCCATGAAGAAAACATCGACTTCCACTTTTGCGCCGACCCGCACCAGGCCATCGCCCAGGCGATCCGCATCAAACCCACGGTGATTCTGCAGGACCTGGTGATGCCCGGCCTGGATGGTCTGACGCTGGTGCGCGAATACCGCAACCACCCGGCCACGCAGAACATCCCGATCATCGTGCTCTCCACCAAGGAAGACCCTCTGATCAAAAGCGCGGCGTTCTCGGCCGGCGCCAATGATTATCTGGTCAAGCTGCCGGACAACATCGAACTGGTGGCGCGTATCCGCTATCACTCGCGCTCCTACATGACCCTGTTGCAGCGTGACGCGGCCTATCGCGCGCTGCGCGTCAGCCAGCAGCAACTGTTGGACACCAACCTGGTACTGCAACGGCTGATGAACTCCGACGGCCTCACCGGGCTGTCCAACCGCCGGCATTTCGACGAATACCTGGAACTGGAATGGCGCCGCGCCATGCGGGACCAGACCCAATTGTCGCTGCTGATGATCGACGTGGACTTCTTCAAGACCTACAACGACAGCTTCGGCCACGTTGAAGGCGACGAAGCCCTGCGCAAGGTTGCCGCCAGCATCCGCGAAGCCAGCAGCCGGCCTTCGGACCTGCCGGCGCGCTACGGCGGCGAAGAGTTCGCCCTGGTGCTGCCGAACACTTCGCCGGGTGGCGCACGGCTGGTCGCCGAAAAACTGCGCATGGCCGTCGCCGCCCTGAAAATCCCGCACATCGCCCCGGCCGAGGGTGCGAGCCTGACCATCAGCATCGGCCTGTCGACCATGACGCCGGTGCAAGGCACCGATTGCCGCCAGTTGATCATGGCGGCGGACAAGGGGCTGTATACGGCCAAGAACAACGGGCGCAATCAAGTCGGTATCGAGTGATCCGAGGCCAGTGCAGGTCCACATGTGCGAGGGGCGGCGCGATGACTCGACTTGCCCCCCGATGGCGGTGTGACAGTCACCGGGTGTAGGGCTGACACACCGCCATCGGGGGCAAGCCCCCTCTCACAGTGGATTTTCATGGTTCTTGGGCCTGCCTTTTCGCCAAGCGGGCTGCCGTTTGCGCCTGTTTGTCGTTATACTCGTCGGCTTTCAAAAGTTCGCCAACGAGTGCTGCCCGCCATGGAAATCAACCCGATCCTTAACACCATCAAGGACCTGTCCGAGCGCTCCGAAACTATTCGGGGGTATCTTTGACTACGATCAAAAGCATGAGCGTCTGACCGAAGTCAATCGCGAGCTTGAAGATCCGAGTGTCTGGAACAAACCCGAATACGCCCAGGAACTGGGCCGCGAGCGCGCAGCGCTGGCGCAGATCGTCGACACCCTCGACGAACTGAACACCGGTCTGGCCGATTGCCGCGACCTGCTGGACATGGCTGTCGAAGAAAACGACGAAGGCGCGGTAGGCGATGTCGTCGCCGAGCTGGCCCGTCTCGAGGAAAACCTCGCCAAGCTTGAATTCCGCCGCATGTTCAGCCACGAAATGGACCCGAACAACGCCTACCTGGACATCCAGGCCGGTTCCGGCGGCACCGAAGCCCAGGACTGGGCCAACATCCTGCTGCGCATGTACCTGCGCTGGGCCGACAAACGCGGTTTCGACGCGACCATCATGGAGCTGTCGGCCGGTGAAGTCGCCGGCATCAAAGGCGCCACCGTTCACATCAAGGGTGAATACGCCTTCGGCTGGCTGCGTACCGAGATCGGTGTGCATCGCCTAGTGCGCAAGAGCCCGTTCGACTCCGGCAATCGTCGCCACACCTCGTTCTGCGCGGTGTTCGTCTCGCCCGAGATCGACGACAAGGTGGAAATCGAGATCAACCCGGCCGACCTGCGGATCGACACCTATCGCTCCTCCGGTGCCGGTGGCCAACACGTAAACACCACCGACTCGGCTGTACGTATCACCCACGTGCCGACCAACACCGTGGTCAGTTGCCAGAACGAACGTTCCCAGCACGCGAACAAGGACACCGCCATGAAAATGCTGCGGGCCAAGTTGTACGAGCAGGAAATGCAGAAGCGCAACGCCGCTTCCCAGGCGTTGGAAGACACCAAGTCGGATATCGGCTGGGGTCACCAGATCCGTTCCTATGTTCTGGACGCGTCGCGGATCAAGGATCTGCGCACTAACATCGAACGCAGCGACTGCGACAAGGTGCTCGACGGCGACATCGACGAATACCTGGAAGCCAGCCTGAAATCGGGGCTGTAAACCGCCAGCCCGACCTCAAGTCCCCCGTCAGTGGCGGGGGCAACGAACCTGTGATGGAAAATTTAAAGACATGAGCGACCAACAACTCGACCCGCAAGCCCTGCAACAGGAAGAAAACTCCCTGATCGCCCTGCGCAAGGAAAAGCTTGCTGCCGAGCGCGCCAAGGGCAATGCCTTCCCCAACGACTTCCGCCGCGATGCCTACTGCGAAGACTTGCAGAAACAGTACGCGGACAAGACCAAGGAAGAGCTGGCAGAGGCTGCGATCCCGGTCAAGGTGGCAGGTCGCATCATGCTCAACCGTGGCTCGTTCATGGTGATCCAGGACATGTCCGGGCGCATCCAGGTCTACGTCAACCGCAAGACCCTGCCGGAAGAAACCCTGGCCGCCGTGAAAACCTGGGACCTGGGCGACATCATCGCCGCCGAAGGCACCCTGGCCCGTTCCGGCAAGGGCGACCTGTACGTTGAAATGACCAGCGTGCGCCTGCTGACCAAATCCCTGCGCCCGCTGCCGGACAAGCACCACGGCCTGTCCGACACCGAGCAGCGTTATCGCCAGCGCTACGTTGACCTGATCGTCAACGAAGACGTGCGCCACACCTTCCGCGTGCGTTCGCAAGTGATTGCCCACACCCGCGCCTTCCTGATGAAGCGTGACTTCCTGGAAGTGGAAACGCCGATGCTGCAGACCATCCCCGGTGGTGCCGCAGCCAAGCCGTTCGAAACCCACCACAATGCGCTGGACATGGGCATGTACCTGCGGATCGCGCCGGAGCTGTACCTCAAGCGCCTCGTGGTCGGCGGCTTCGAAAAAGTCTTCGAGATCAACCGCAACTTCCGCAACGAAGGCGTCTCGACCCGGCACAACCCTGAGTTCACCATGTTGGAGTTCTACCAGGCCTACGCCGACTACGAAGACAACATGGACCTGACCGAAGAACTGTTCCGCGAACTGGCGCAGCTTGTTCTGGGGACTACCGACGTGCCGTATGGCGACAAGGTATTCCACTTCGGCGAGCCGTTCGTGCGGCTGTCGGTGTTCGACTCGATCCTCAAGTACAACCCTGAGCTGACCGCCGACGACCTGACCGACATCGACAAGGCCCGCGCCATCGCCAAGAACGCCGGCGCCAAGGTGCTGGGCTTCGAAGGCCTGGGCAAGCTGCAGGTGATGATTTTCGAAGAGCTGGTGGAGCACAAGCTGGAACAGCCGCACTTCATTACCCAGTACCCGTTCGAAGTGTCGCCGCTGGCCCGTCGCAACGATGACAACCCGAACGTCACCGACCGTTTCGAACTGTTCATCGGCGGCCGCGAAATCGCCAACGCCTACTCCGAGCTCAACGACGCGGAAGACCAGGCCGAGCGCTTCATGGCCCAGGTGGCCGACAAGGACGCCGGCGACGACGAAGCCATGCACTACGACGCCGACTTCGTGCGCGCCCTGGAGTACGGCATGCCGCCGACCGCGGGCGAAGGCATCGGCATCGACCGCCTGGTGATGTTGCTGACCAACTCGCCGTCGATCCGCGACGTGATCTTGTTCCCGCATATGCGGCCACAAGCGTAACCGTAGCGAAATCCGAAGCCGCCTTTTATAAGGCGGCTTTTTTATGTGGCGTAAATAAGCGTCAAGCAAACAGCGCCAGGTTTTGATCTTTTCAAGGATGTGTGTCGTGAACCGCGTAATCGCTCAGGAAGGAGCCGCTGGCATTGCCGCTGCCGTGGCTGAAAGTGTCCAGTACCAGGGCCGTAAGGCCAGTCGTCGGGGCAGCGAGCAACGCAGGCAAGATATTCTCGATGCCGCCATGCGGATCGTGGTGCGTGATGGCGTGCGAGCCGTGCGTCACCGTGCCGTGGCGGCGGAAGCTGGGGTGCCCCTGTCGGCGACCACCTATTACTTCAAGGACATCGATGACCTGCTCACCGATACCTTCGCCCAATACGTCGAGCGCAGCGCCGCATTCATGGGCAAGCTGTGGGTGCGTAACGAAGGTTTGTTGCGCGAGATGGTCGCGTATGGCGATGGCAGCCCGGAGTCGCGTTCGCAACTGGCCGATGACATTGCGCGGTTGACCGCCGATTACGTGCAGCGCCAATTGAGCAATCGTCGCGAGTACTTGATGGCCGAGCAGGCCTTTCGCCAGGAAGCCTTGCTCAACCCGCGCCTGGCCGAGCTGGTGCGTTCTCACCAGCAGATCCTGTTGCAAGGCACCGGGCAGTTTTTCCAGGTATTGGGCTCGCGCGAGCCGCAACAGGATGCCAAAGTGTTGACGGCGATTATCGGTCGGATGGAATATCAGGGCCTGCTGGACGGCGCGGAACCGCTGAGCGCTGACGACATGCTTGAGATCCTCAAGCGTTACATGCATTTGGTGTTGGCCTCGGTCTGACACCGGGAGTGTCCAATGAAAGCCTGGCGTGTCGCGGTCGTCGCCTTGTCGTTCCTCTTCCTCAGCGGTTGCCTGGTGACCTTCAAGGAACCGCTGCCGGCCAGCGAGGCGGCGCCCGCTGCGCTGGTGGGCCAATGGACGAGCAAGAATGCCTGGGGCGAGCCGCTCAACCTGCAGATCAGCCGCGCCGGCAAACACCGCTACAAAGCCGTGAGCTACCCTCAGGCCAAGCCCGGCCAGCGTGATGAGTACGTGTTCAGCGTCTCGCGCCATGGCAATCGCTGGTATCTGTCGGCGCCGTTGCCGGGCAAACTCGGTGGGCATTACGTTCTGGCGGGGTTCGAACTCGACGAAACGCACGAATTGGTGGTCTATAACCTCGACCTCGAGCAAATTCACCAGGCCATCGGGCAGCGGTCGTTGCACGGCAGCACCGTGGACACCGTGGAAGGCCCCGGTGTACTGGTCGACAGCCCGATGGACCAGGTGTTTGCCTACCTGGATGACCCGGCCAATGCCGATGTGTTCGTTGAAGCCGCGCGCTACCGGCGTGCGGATAAATAACGTTTAAAGAGGAAGTACCGGGTGGACGATTACCAGCAGACGATACGCAGTTTGTCCGATCGCATTGTGCTGGCGCAAACACCGATCCGCGTCCTCGACGCAGTGAAATGGGACGACAACATTCGCCAAGGCTTCCTCAAGGCCAAGGGCAAGGCAATGCCCGCGGTAGACCGCGATTACTACCTGAACCGGCCGCTGTCGTTCGATTCGAGCGCGGTGAAGCTGGAGTTCCAGAACATCGAGCGCGACATCACCCGCCGCCTCGGCCAGTTCAGCCCGGTGGGGCAGATCATGCGCCGCATGTGCCGGGAGTACCGCATGGTGGTGCGTATGCTCGAAGCGCGTGGCACCGAGGATTTCGGCCTGATTTCCCAGGAACTCTACGGCGCCGCCTCCGATGCCTTCCATGCCGGCGACCCGACCCTGGCCGACCTCGGCCTGATGCTCTCCGACTACCTGAACAATATCGACGTGCGTGGCGACCTGAAGGACGAGGCCAAGACCCTCACCGCCAAGGACGCGGTCAGCCTGCTGCAAACCCGTCTGAACAAGGTGTTTGGCGAGGCCGAGGAAACCATCCGCGTGTTCGAGTCCGACGGCATTGTCGCCGACGCAGCGGCGGGGGCCGACTACATCAAGATCCGCGCCGATGCGATGTTCAACGAGCGCGACGTGCGCGCCCTCGAAGTGCATGAAGGCCTGGTGCATGTGGGCACCACCCTCAACGGCCTGAACCAGCCGATCTGCACCTTCTTGTCCAAGGGCCCGCCATCGTCGACCGTGACCCAGGAAGGCCTGGCGATCCTGATGGAAATCATCACCTTCGCCTCCTACCCGAGTCGCTTGCGCAAGCTGACCAACCGCACCCGTGCCATCCACATGGTGGAAGAGGGCGCCGATTTCCTGCAGGTGTTCGAGTTTTTCCGCGAGCAAGGTTTTGAAATGGCCGAGAGCTACGGCAACGCCAGCCGGGTGTTTCGCGGCTCGGTGCCGAACGGTCTGCCGTTTACCAAGGATTTGTCCTACCTCAAGGGCTTTATCATGGTCTACAACTACATCCAGCTGGCCGTGCGCAAAGGCAAGCTGGAACAAGTGCCGTTGCTGTTCTGCGGCAAGACCACCCTGGAAGACATGCGTACCCTGCGCCAACTGATCGACGAAGGCCTGGTGGTGCCGCCCAAATACCTGCCGGAGCAGTTCCGCGACATGAACGCCCTGGCGGCGTGGATGTGTTTCTCCAACTTCCTCAACCATTTGAGCCTGGATCGGATCGAGGCGGATTACTCCAACATCCTGTAAAGGCTGAACTGACCCAACCGGTTCAACAAGGTGGGAGGGGGCTTGCTCCCACAATTGGACCTGCACACGCCTGAACATTTCGACCATCAGCGAGGCTTCAACGGATGAGAATCCTCGGCATTCTTTGCCTGTTACTCACACTGAACGGCTGCAGCTCCCTGCTGTTCTACCCGGAGCCCGGCTTGCCGTTCACGCCGCAAAAGGCGCACCTGGCGTATCGCGACGTCACGCTCACCACCGCCGATGGCGTCAAGCTGCATGCCTGGTGGCTGCCGGCCAAGCCGGGAGTGCCGCTCAAGGGCACGGTGCTGCACCTGCACGGCAACGGCGGCAACCTGGCCTGGCACCTGGGCGGCAGTTGGTGGTTGCCGGAGCAGGGCTATCAAGTGCTGTTGCTGGACTATCGCGGCTATGGGCTGTCGCAAGGCAAGCCGTCGCTGCCGGCGATCTATCAGGACGTCGACGCGGCTTTCAGCTGGATCGACAAGGCGCCCGAAACCCAGGGCCAGCCGTTGATCGTCCTCGGCCAAAGCCTGGGCGGCGCGCTGGCCGTGCATTACCTGGCGGCCCACCCCGAGCGGCAGGCCCACCTCAAGGCCCTGGTGCTGGACGGCGTGCCCGCCAGTTATCGTGATGTAGGACAATTCGCCCTGAGCACCTCCTGGTTAACATGGCCGTTTCAGGTGCCCTTGTCTTGGCTGGTGCCCGACGCCGACAGTGCGATCAATGGCATGCCCCAGTTGAGCGGAGTCCCGAAACTGCTGTTCCACAGCCTCGATGACCCGATCGTGCCGCTGGCCAATGGCATCCGCTTGTATCAGGCCGCGCCTGCACCCAGGGTGTTGCAACTGACCCGCGGCGGACATGTGCAGACCTTTGCCGACAAGACCTGGCAAACTGTGATGCTGCGTTATCTGGACGACCCGCAACACTTCAATGGCCTGCGTCGCCTGGGCGAGATTCCGAATTACCCTATTCCTAAAGTTGACTCATCAGAGAGCCCGCAATGAGCGAAGAACGCAACATGATCCCGCTGATCCTCACCGGTATCGGCACCATCATCGGCACCGTCGGCTGCCTGTGGTTTTATGGCTATCTGCATTTCGCCAAACCGGAAGACGCGTTGCTGCTCAGCGACTTCACCATGCTCAAGACCGTGCCCGGCGAGGACTACAAGATCTCCCTGACCCCGGCGGCGCAAGTGGCGCAATGCGTCGATGGCGTGCTGGTGATGTTCGATACCGAGCAAAAAGGCCTCAGCGGTGTGCTGGTGAACAACAAAAAGCAGGCCGTGCGTTGCGTCGGTCAGGAAACCCCACAGTTGCAGCAATAAACCGTTGCGCGCAGTACCGCCCGGCCTGAAATTTCTGGAACCGTTTTGCGTAAGACGCCACTGATTGGCTTGTCAGCGTTGCTGATAACAATCCTTACGAAAAAATCCGGGAGAGCGGTATGGCTATCAGTGCACTCGATAGAGCAATGGGCATGGTCAATGGGCAGAACAGCCTTGATCAGGGGGGCTTGCAAGAGGTTGGGCAGCAGCCGGGTAAGATGGGGGCCGAGCTGATCAAGAAGCTTCTGGAGAAACTGGAAGGCAGCAACGGTGCTCAGGGCGGTGGCGGTGCTCAAGGCGGTGGCGGTGCTCAGGGCAGTGGCGGTGCTCAGGGCAGTGGTGGTGCTCAGGGCGGTGGCGATTCCTCGGGCTCTGGCGGTTCCGGCGATCAACTGGATATGGAGAAATTGAAGAAGATGATGGCCGGGCGCCAAGGCATGGAAGCGATGATGCCGGACAGCGACAACGGTCGTAAGATCGGCGCCTGACAGGCAAAAAAAACCCACCGTTCAGGTGGGTTTTTTTCCAGCATCGATCAGTAAGCGACGGACGAACGTGGCTTGACCGGCTGGTTGTCGTTGGAGATGGTCACTTCAACGCGGCGGTTCATGGCGCGCCCGGAAACGCTGCCGTTATCGGCCACCGGGTATTCCTTGCCATAGCCCTGGGTCACGATGCGCGAAATGTCCACGCCTTGCTGGGCCAGTGCGCGCTGTACGGAGGCCGCACGGCGCTCGGACAGGCTCTGGTTGTACGAATCGGAACCGGTGCTGTCGGTGTAGCCTTCGACGATCACTTTACGGTCCGGGTTATCGCGCAGGAACTGCGCCAGTTTGGTGATGTTGACCAGGCCGTTGGACTTCAGGTCGGACTTGTTGGTGGCAAACAGCACGTCACCAAAGGTCACCAGGGTGCCACGCTCGGTCTGCTTGGCGTTCAGGCTGTCTTGCAGTTGCTTGATCTGCGCGTCGCGGGCATCGAGCAGGGCGCGGGCGCGCTCGTCACCGGCGTTTTTCAGTTTGGCTTCGGATTCGCGCAGCGCGATGGTGTCTTTGGCCACTTCAACGCGCTGGTTGGTCAGGTAGGCCAATTGGTCGACTTTCTTCTGGTCTTCCTTGTCGCGGTAAGCCTTGTCAGCCTTGTCCAGCCATTCGCTGGCGTCCTTGGTTTCCAGGGCCGCCACTTTGGTGGCTTGCGGGTTGGACTGCAGGGCCGAGAAGTTGGTCCGTGCATTTTCCAGGTTCGCGTTCGGCGGAGTGGAGCATGCTGCCAGAGCAACGCTCATCGCCAGCAGGGCAGGGATCATCAATTGTTTGCGCATAGTCGTGTCGTCCTTTCAATTCGATATCAGGTGCGATGCAGCCAAGGGGCGGCGGCTTATTTCTGTTGGATAGCAGCCGGGCGCATGCCTTCCTTGCGCAGTTCATCAACCGCTTTCTGCGAGTCCTTCACCGCCTGCTCGGCCTTGGCGGCCTGGGCTTTACGCTCAGCGACGCGGGCGTCCCATTCGGCTTGCTCGGCCAGGCGACGGGCTTCGTCATAGTTTTTGTCGTGCATGGCAATTTCGGCTTGCTTGAGCTTGTCCTGGGCCGACTTCATTTCCACGGCGGCGAACTCGGTGCCGCCGGCGCTGACTGCGCTGTTGACCGCAGACTGAGTCACCGCGTATTGCTCGGTCGGTGGGTTGCCCGCGCAGCCCGCCAGGACGAAGCTAGTGCCGATGGCCAACGCGGCCAGTTTGAGCCCGCGCAGGTGGTTAAACGTGGATTTGGCAGTGCTGGTCTTCATCGTCTTCAACTCCATTGGATAACGCCTCAAAAACATCAAAATCCATCGCACTGGTCAGCGGCTGCGGGCCCGGCGGTAAAGCACGAAACGCCTATTCAAACGGCCGTTCCAAGTGATGGCTTACTGGTTGTGACCTGCGGCTTTTTTCAAAAGTTCAGAGAAGATGGCTATTGGCCTGAAAAAATACCTGACTGATCGGTCAGCGCTTTTTGGCTTGAACTTTTGCCGCGCGCAGAGGTATGCCGGGCCCTTGTGAGGCCCGGAAATACGCGGGATGGAGGGTGTTTAAGAACGGCTGATCAGTGCTTCGGTTCGTCGGCGCCGGCCGACATGTCGTGCAGATAGCGGCGCGACAATGTCAGGAAGCGCGGGGTGGGGCCAACGTCTTCATACAACGGATCACCCTCTTCGTCGGTGGCAATCACATGCTGGCCCTTGATGTACGGAAAGCTGGTTTCCAGCTCTTCGAGGGCGGCGCCGATCAGCTCGCCGAGCAATTCTTCGGGGTGGCGCTTGGGGTACATCTCCGCGATGGCCGCCAGGCGGGCGGCGGATTCCACGTCCAGATGGATCGCGTACTCCGTCTTGGTCAGGCGACCCTTGGCGTTTTCTTCCCAATGCTGGGCCAGTTCTCGAATTTTCATGGCAACCTCAATAAAACCCTGGGTAACGGGCGGTGATGAGCGACCAGCCGCCAGCGTGGATAAACGCGGCGACTCACTCATGAGACTAGCTGTAAGCCACAAGGTTTAAAGTGGTTTGTGCTTGGCCTTGTCAGAAAGTGACGCGGGCGGCACTCTGGAAGGCCTGCGCGTCCCGGATTTCTGGCTGGAGATTGGCTGATGAGTGATATCGATGCACGCTTGCGTGAGGATGTTCACCTGCTGGGTGAACTGTTGGGCAACACCATTCGAGAGCAGTACGGCGATGATTTTCTCGACAAGATCGAGCAGATCCGCAAAGGCGCCAAGGCTGACCGGCGTGGCGCGGTGGCCGATCAGGCGGCGGGCGAGGAACTCAGCGCCAGTCTGAACCAACTGCAGGAAAACGAACTGTTGCCGGTCGCCCGGGCCTTCAACCAGTTCCTCAACCTGGCCAACATCGCCGAGCAGTATCAGTTGATTCATCGGCGCGATGAGTCGCAACCGGCGCCTTTCGAATCGCGGGTGTTGCCGGAGTTGTTGGCGCGCCTGCAACGCGAAGGCCACAGCAATGAATCCCTGGCCCGTCAATTGGGGCGCCTGGAGATCGAACTGGTCCTCACCGCGCACCCCACCGAAGTGGCCCGTCGCACCCTGATCCAGAAATACGACGCGATTGCTGCGCAACTGGCGCTGAAGGATCACCGTGACCTCACCACCGCCGAGCGCGAACAGATCCGCGAGCGCCTGCAACGGCTGATCGCCGAGGCCTGGCACACCGAGGAAATCCGCCGTACCCGGCCCACGCCCGTGGATGAAGCCAAATGGGGCTTCGCGGTGATCGAGCACTCGTTATGGCAGGCGATCCCGAATTACCTGCGCAAGGCCGACCATGCGTTGCAGGCCGCCACCGGCCTGCGCCTGCCTTTGGAAGCGGCGCCGATTCGCTTCGCCTCGTGGATGGGCGGCGACCGTGACGGCAACCCGAATGTCACCGCGCCGGTCACCCGCGAAGTCTTGCTGCTGGCGCGCTGGATGGCGGCCGATCTGTACTTGCGCGATATCGATCAGTTGGCCTCGGAGCTGTCGATGCAGCAGGCCAGCCCGGCGTTGCAGGCCAAGGTAGGCGACAGCGTCGAGCCGTATCGCGTGCTGCTCAAGCAACTGCGTGATCGCCTGCGGGCGACCCGCCAATGGGCCCAAGCCGCATTGAGCGCGACCATCCCGGCACCGGCGGATGTGCTGCAACACAACCGCGACCTGCTGGACCCGCTGGAGCTGTGCTACCAGTCGCTGCATGAGTGCGGCATGGGCGTGATCGCCGATGGTCCGTTGCTCGATTGCCTGCGTCGCGCCGTCACCTTTGGCCTGTTCCTGGTGCGCCTGGATGTGCGCCAGGACGCCAGCCGCCACACCGCAGCGATGACCGAAATCACCGATTACCTCGGTCTGGGGCGTTACGAAGACTGGAACGAAGAGATGCGTATCGGCTTCCTGATGAAGGAACTGGTCAATCGTCGACCGCTGCTGCCGGGCTATTTCAAGCCGTCGGCGGATACCGCCGAGGTGTTGAACACCTGCCGCGAAATCGCCGCCGCCCCGGCCGCGTCCCTGGGCTCGTATGTCATTTCCATGGCCGGCGCCGCGTCGGATGTGCTGGCGGTGCAACTGTTGCTCAAAGAGTCGGGCGTGCAACGGCCGATGCGCGTGGCGCCGCTGTTCGAAACCCTGGCCGACCTGGACAACGCCGGCCCGGTGATCGAAAAACTGTTGCTGCTGCCAGGTTACCGCGCGCGGCTGCAAGGCCCGCAGGAAGTGATGATCGGCTACTCGGACTCGGCCAAGGACGCCGGCACCACCGCCGCCGCCTGGGCGCAGTACCGGGCGCAGGAACGTCTGGTGGATATCTGTCGCGAGCAACAGGTGGAACTGCTGCTGTTCCATGGTCGCGGCGGCACCGTCGGACGAGGCGGCGGCCCGGCCCACGCGGCGATTCTGTCGCAACCGCCGGGCTCGGTGGCGGGGCGGTTCCGCACCACTGAACAAGGCGAAATGATCCGCTTCAAATTCGGCCTGCCGGACATCGCCGAGCAGAACCTCAATCTGTACCTGGCGGCGGTGTTGGAAGCGACGTTGTTGCCGCCGCCGCCACCGCAGCCGGCCTGGCGCCATTTGATGGATGAATTGGCAGCGGACGGCGTCAGCGCCTACCGCGCGGTGGTGCGGGAAAATCCGCAATTCGTCGAGTATTTCCGCCAGTCCACCCCGGAGCAGGAGCTGGGGCGCCTGCCCTTGGGCAGTCGCCCGGCCAAACGCCGTGCCGGTGGTATTGAAAGCCTGCGGGCGATCCCGTGGATCTTCGGCTGGACCCAGACCCGCCTGATGCTGCCCGCCTGGCTCGGCTGGGAAGCGGCGTTGAGCAAGGCGCTGGAGCGCGGGGAAGGCGAGTTGCTGGGGCAGATGCGCGAGCAATGGCCGTTCTTCCGCACCCGCATCGATATGCTGGAAATGGTGCTGGCCAAGGCCGATGCCGATATCGCGCGGCTCTATGACGAGCGCCTGGTGCAGCCCGAGCTGTTGCCGTTGGGCGCGCATTTACGCGACCTATTGTCGCAGGCCTGCCAGGTGGTGCTTGGCCTGACTGGCCAGTCTCAACTGCTGGCCCATAGCCCGGACACCCTGGAGTTCATCCGCCTGCGCAACACCTACCTCGACCCCTTGCACCTGTTGCAGGCCGAATTGCTGGCGCGCTCGCGTCGCCAGGAAGCGGCACAAGACAGCCCTCTGGAACAGGCGTTGCTGGTGTCCGTGGCCGGTATCGCCGCCGGCTTGCGCAATACTGGCTGAGGTTTTTTGCGTGTGCTCAACGGCTTGCAGATAACCCACGACGGCCGCCCTTAACAGGGCGGTCGGCGTTTAGGGGGGCGGGTTGCACTCAGGCACACCTCTCCTATGACGCATGCGTGGTGCGGGTTTTTCCTACTTTTGGCGGCTTGTGTGGTTAAGGCCTGCTGTGTATCTTGATCAGCCTTTGGCCGTTTGGGCGGCCTGGACCCACATTTTTACGAGATTGGCCCCCGCGGCGAATCCGAGCGTCATCTCTATAAAAAATTGAGGAGCACATCGATGCGCGTCATTCTGCTGGGAGCTCCCGGGGCCGGTAAAGGTACTCAGGCAAAGTTCATCACTGAAAAATTTGGCATTCCACAAATCTCCACCGGTGACATGCTGCGCGCTGCGGTAAAAGCAGGCACCGAGCTGGGCATTAAAGCCAAAAGCATCATGGATGCTGGCGGTCTGGTTTCCGATGACCTGATCATCGCGCTGGTCAAGGACCGTATCGCGCAACCCGATTGCGCCAATGGCTTCCTGTTCGACGGCTTCCCACGCACCATTCCCCAGGCAGAAGCCCTGGTGACGGCAGGTGTCGAGTTGGACGCCGTGGTCGAAATCGCGGTTGAAGACGAAGAGATCGTGCAGCGTATCGCCGGTCGCCGCGTTCACGAGGCCTCGGGTCGCGTGTACCACACCATCTACAACCCGCCGAAAGTCGAAGGCAAGGACGATGTCACCGGTGAAGACCTGGTGCAGCGTAAAGACGACACCGAAGAAACCGTGCGTCATCGTCTGTCGGTCTACCATTCCCAGACCAAGCCGCTGGTGGATTTCTACCAGAAGCTGTCGGCTGCCCAAGGCAAGCCGAAGTACAGCCACATCCCTGGCGTCGGCTCGGTGGAAGCGATCACCGGCAAGGTGCTGCAAGCACTGAGCTGATCGAACGATCGGCTTTACGCACAACGGCCCGCTTGCGGGCCGTTGTTGTTTATACTGGCGCACTTTTTTTCGACTTGGACACCGACACCGATGAGCACCCTGCTGGCCCTGGACACTGCGACTGAAGCTTGCTCGGTTGCCTTGCTGCACGATGGCAAGGTCACCAGCCACTACGAGGTGATCCCGCGCCTGCACGCGCAGAAGCTGTTGCCGATGATCAAGCAACTGCTGGAGGACGCCGGCACGAGCCTGTCGGCCGTGGACGCCATCGCCTTCGGCCGTGGCCCGGGCGCCTTTACCGGCGTGCGTATCGCCATCGGCGTGGTCCAGGGCCTGGCCTTTGCGTTGGAGCGCCCGGTGTTGCCGGTGTCCAACCTCGCCGTGCTGGCCCAGCGTGCGTTGCGTGAACACGGCGCACGGCAAGTGGCGGCGGCGATCGATGCGCGGATGGATGAAGTCTACTGGGGCTGCTACCGCGAAACCGACGGCGAGATGCGCCTGGCCGGCGTTGAGGCCGTGCTGCCCCCCGAAGCGGCGGAGTTGCCGAGCGATGCCAGCGGTGATTGGTTCGGTGCCGGTACGGGCTGGGGTTATGGCGAGCGCATCGGTGTGCCGCTGGTTGGCCAGGACGCCACACTGTTGCCGCATGCCGAAGACCTGCTGACCCTGGCGCGCTTTGCGTTCGAGCGCGGCGAAGCGATTGCTGCGGACCAGGCGGCGCCGGTGTATCTGCGCGATAAAGTCGCGCAGACCAAGGCCGAACGCGGGGTAATTTGACGTCAAAAATACGGGTGTTTTTGGCCAAAGCGCGCCAATCGTCAGAATTTGCCCCGGCGTTTAAACCTTTTTCCATTTATGTGTTCTAGTTATCACCAGAGCATTTGCGCGCTACGGATTGCGCCACTAAAATGCCATTACTGATACCGAGTTCGCATCGATGCGTATAGACGGCTTTTCCTCACAGTCCTACCCCCTCAAGCGTAAGCCGCGCAAGGCAAACGTCACGGTAGACGAGTCCGTCGAGGATTCGCCGGACTTCATCGAGGTCCAGTCCGAAGCGTCCAGCCCCCAAGGCGCTGCAAACGCGCGTACCAGCGGTCTTCCTGCCCGTCAGCAAGACATGGTCTTCCCGCGCTCCATGAGCAAAAGCGTTGCCACCGCCCTGGCCAGCTACCTGACCACCGCCGGCTTTGTCGAATGGGATATGGAAGTGCTGGGTCTCGACATCCACATCTAATGCGCCTGCCTTATTTCATCGGTTGCCCGTCCTGGAGTGAAAACGCCTGGCGCGAGTACCTGTACCCTGTCGATGCCCGTTCCAGCGATTACCTCGCCCTCTACTCGCAAGTCTTCAACGCGGTGGAAGGCAACACCACGTTTTATGCGCGCCCGTCAGCCGCCACCGTGCAGCGCTGGGCCGAGATCATGCCCGCGGATTTTCGCTTCACTGCCAAGTTCCCCGGTGACATCAGTCACGGTGGCGACCTGCGTGAGCAACTGCCGGCGGCACACAGTTTCGTCGACTTGATGAGCCCGTTGGGTGAGCGCGTTTCGCCGCTGTGGCTGCAATTGTCGGCCAGCTTTTCGCCGCAGCGCCTCGCTGAACTGGCCGGGTTTATCGACGGGCTGGAACGCCCCCTGGCCGTGGAAGTGCGCCACCCGCAATTCTTCGCCAAGGGTGATGCCGAGCGCATGCTCAACCGCCTGCTGCGCGACCGTGGCGTCGAACGGATCTGCCTCGACCCTCGCGCCCTGTTCAGTTGCACATCCACCTCGGCCGCGGTGCTGCATGCCCAGGCGAAAAAGCCCAAGGTACCGCCGCGTCCGGCGGCGTTGACGCTGTTTCCCCAGGTGCGCTTCATCGGCCACCCCGAGCTTGAGGCCAACGACCCCTTCCTGATCCCGTGGGTGGAAAAGATCGCCGGTTGGATCGAAGAGGGGCGCACCCCCTACGTGTTCCTGCACACCTCGGATAATCGCCTCGCCGCGCAACTGGCGCTGCGTTTTCACACCAAGCTGATGGCACGTTTGCCCGGCTTGCCCGCGTTGCCGACCTTGCACCGCGAACCCGTCGCGCAGCAACTGGGGTTACTCTAAGGCTCCTTTTCCCGCCAGGAGTCAGTCATGGATGCCCAAACCCTTCGCGCCGAAACCTTCAAGGCCCTGCATGCACGCGATCGTGCGTTTGTGATGCCCAACCCGTGGGACGCAGGCTCGGCGATCATGCTCGCCAGCCTCGGCTTCGAAGCCCTGGCCACCACCAGCGCGGGCTACGCATTCAGCCTGGGGCGCCCGGATGCCGAAGGGGCGCTGTCCCTGGAAGACACCCTGGTCAACGCCACGATGATCGCCAAGGCCACCGCGTTGCCGGTGGCCGCCGACCTGGAAAACGGCTTCAGCGACACCCCCGACGGCTGCGCCCGGACCATTTTGCGCGCGGCGGCCAGCGGTATCGTCGGTGGCTCCATCGAAGATGCCACGGGTATCGCCGTCGACCCGATCTATTCCTTTGACCTTTCCGTCGAGCGTGTGGAAGCTGCGGTCGTTGCTGCGCGCAGCCTGCCATTCCCGTTCATGCTGACGGCCCGTGCAGAAAACCTCCTGCATGGTCGCCTGGATTTGCCTGACACTATTCGCCGCCTACAGGCCTACGCCGAAGCCGGTGCGGACGTGCTCTATGCGCCGGGGCTACGCAGTGCCGAGGAGGTGCTGGCGGTGGTCAAGGCCGTGGCCCCCAAACCGGTGAATGTGTTGATGTCCGGCGGCCTGAAACTCAGTGTGGCGCAGTTGAGCGCGATGGGCGTCAAGCGCATCAGCGTGGGCTCGGCCATGGCGCTGGCGGCGTATGGCGAGTTTTACCGCGCGGCGCAGGAGGTGTACCAGTCCGGCACCTTTACCTTCACCGAGCGTTCGATGCCCTACAGCCAGGCCAGCCAATTCTTCAAGGATTAAGCGGCGCGTGTTCGCACGGCGTGGGGCGCGGCGTTGAGGCTTATGCCGCCAGGCGCAGGTTGTTGACGATCAACGGACGCGCCCAGTGGTAGTCGAAGTCCAGGGCCTTTTGTTGGGCGACCAGCTCTTCTTGCGGGAACGGCGTGGCGGCCGGTGGCAGCAGGTCCAGTTCGAACTCGGCGATCGGCAAATGTAATGGGCGCGGTTCCGGCGCAGCGCCGGGTTCCGGTAACGGTTGGCCGGCGCTCAGCACGATCGGGCGCACCCAAGTGCTTTCGAAATTCTGCTGGCGCTGCTGGGCGACGATCTCTTCTTGCGGGAATGGCGTGGCGGCCGGTGGCAACAACTCGGTTTCGAACTCGGCAATCGGCAGGAACAGCGGTTCAGGCGGGGCGATCTCGGTGTCTTTCACGTCGCACTCACGCTGGGTGAGGATCTGCGACAGCAGGTCAGCGCCAGCGCTGGGTTCCACCGCTGGGTCCAGCGGCGCTGGCGCCTTGGCCGCGAGCGCGTCCGGCGTTTCGCCGAGCTGCTCGGCCAACGCGCGGGCGAAGAAGTCCTGCCACACATGACTGACGCCGGCCAGCGCTTGAGTATTGCGCAGGCCGTAGTGGTTGTGGGTCGGCAGTACACCGATGGTTAGCGGAAGAATGTCTGACATTTTTCTCGGTCGACGCTCAGCTCTGGCAAAATACCTGATCCTTGTTTCTATCGGCCGTTGTTGGCCGATCCTTAATATTTTTGAGCGTAGCGATTCATGAGCGAACAACCAGCGGCCAGCCGCATCCAGGTCGAGGCCTTGGCCGACGGCTTCCAGGCCCGCGCCGAACAGTGGGCTGCGTTGCTGGGCTTGCCGCTACAGCTGGCGGATGCGGAGTTTTCCCTGCAAGTCGGGGAGCAGGGCCTGCAGTTGCAACAGCTCGGGCCTGACGCGCCAGGGCCGGTGCGCGTGGATTTCGTCGAAGGCGGCGCGGCGCATCGGCGGTTGTACGGCGGCGGCAGCGGGCAGATGATCGCCAAGGCCGTGGGCATCGCCCAGGGCGTGCGCCCACGGGTGCTGGACGCCACGGCCGGGCTGGGCAAGGACGCATTCGTGTTGGCCAGCCTGGGCTGCGAGATGAGCCTGATCGAACGTCAGCCGCTGATCGGCGCATTGCTCGAGGATGGCCTGGCACGCGCGGCGGAGGATTTTGAGGTGGCGCCGATCGTGGCGCGGATGACGCTGCTCAAGGGCAACTCCATCGAGGTGATGCTCAATTGGCAAGGCGAGCCGCCCCAGGTGATCTACCTCGATCCGATGTTCCCGCACCGTGAGAAAACCGCCCTGGTGAAGAAGGAAATGCGCCTGTTCCGCCCCTTGGTGGGCGACGATCCTGACGCACCGGCCCTGCTGGCGGCGGCGCTGGCCCTGGCCAGTCACCGCGTGGTGGTCAAGCGCCCGCGCAAGGCGCCGTGCATCGAGGGGCCCAAGCCGAGCCATGCGCTGGATGGTAAATCCAGCCGCTACGACATCTATCCGAAAAAGGCACTCAAGTCCTGAGCCTCGCGCTGCAAGCGGTCACCCGTTGCCGCTTGCAGCGGGTTCTCGGCGATAGGCCCGCATAAACAATCCCACCACATCCTGCACGTGGGCTTCGGCCGCTTCCTCGCTCAATTGACCGCCGCAGCCATACAGCAAGCAGAAGTTCGCCGTGCCCTTGAGCAGGCAGAAGAAGTGTTCGGCTGCGGTAAGGGGCTTGTCGATGCTCAGCGCGCCGCTCTGGTCGATGTGCCCGAGCAGACGCTCCATGCCTTGCAACATCCGCATCGGCCCGGCTTCGAAGAAGATCTGCGAGAGTTTCACGTCCTGATTGCCCGTGGTCATCATCAGGCGGTGCAGGTTCACCGATTCCTTGCTGTTGACCAGGCGATGGAAGCGGCGCCCGATATTCAGTAGCACCGTCTCCACAGGCACACCCTCGGGCAGCTCAAAGTACATCACCGGCAACTGTTCTTCGCACTTGGCCATCACGGCGGCGGTGAACAAGGTCTCTTTGTCGGTGAAGTGGCTGTAGACGGTCAGTTTCGATACGCCGGCCTCAAGGGCCACGGCATCCATGCTGGTATTTGCGTAACCGTTGCTCAAAAACAGGATTTTCGCTGCTTCGAGGATTGCCTGGCGTTTTGCCATGTCCTTGGGACGCCCAGGGCTACTGGTATTGACAAGATTGTCGGACATTTCCACCTTTAATACTGGACTGGTGAGTTTGGTATTAATAACATACTGCCCAGTATAATTATTCCTAGCATCATTTGCGAAAGGTCCTTCAGCATGCGCAGCATTCTCCTGCCCCTTGCGTTGCCTGCCAGCCTGGTCTTTCTACTCGCCGCCTGCGGCCATGAAGAATCGCCCCAGACTACCCTCCGCCCGGCCATGGTGGTGCAACCACAGCCTGCAGCGCAGATGATGGACAGTTATCCAGGCGAGGTGCGTGCCCGGTACGAGCCGGACCTGGCCTTTCGCATCGGCGGCAAGGTCAGCAAACGGCTGGTGGAGGAGGGCGAGCGGGTCAAGGCCAATCAACCGCTGGCGGAACTCGACCCTCAGGATGTGCGCCTGCAACTGGAAGCCACCCGCGCCCAGGTGGCCGCCGCCGAGGCCAACCTGCGGCTGGTGCGTGCCGAGCGTGACCGCTACAAGACCCTGATGGATCGTCAGTTGGTCAGCCGTTCCCAGTACGACAATGCTGAAAATCTGTACCGATCAGGTGAGGCGCGCCTCAAGCAGATCAAGGCCGAGTTCGATGTGTCCAGTAACCAGGCCGGTTATGCCGTACTCCGCGCTCCGCAGGATGGCGTGGTTGCCAAGCGCGCGGTGGAAGTCGGCCAGGTGGTGTCCGCCGGCCAGACCGTGTTCACCCTGGCCACCGATGGCGAGCGTGAAGTGCTGATCAGCCTGCCCGAGCAAGGCTTCGGCCGGTTCAAGATCGGCCAGCCGGTGTCGGTCGAGTTATGGAGCCAGCCGGGCCAGCGATTTGCCGGACGTATTCGCGAACTGTCGCCCGCAGCCGATCCGAAATCGCGCACCTTCGCTGCGCGCATCGCCTTCACCGGCGGTAAGGTTCCGGCCGAGTTGGGCCAGAGCGCCCGCGTTTTCATACAGGCAGACGGTGTTATTCCGCTGTCGGTGCCGCTGTCAGCCCTGAGCGCGGAGAACGGCGTGTCCTACGTCTGGCGCGTGCAGCCGGATGACACCCTTGTGCGTACCCCGGTACGTATCGGCGCCTTTGGCGAAAAAACCGTACCCGTGCTCGAAGGCTTGAGCCCTACCGACTGGGTGATTGCCGCCGGCGTTCATGTGCTCCATGAGGGGCAGCAAGTGCGCCCAGTGGATCGCTCCAACCGGGTGGTGAATCTGGCGGTCAAGGAGTAGTCCCCGATGGGTTTCAATCTTTCCGAATGGGCGTTGCGTAATCGCCAGATCGTACTGTTCCTGATGATCCTGCTGGCGGTGGTCGGCACTTTGTCCTACACCAAGCTTGGGCAAAGCGAAGACCCGCCGTTCACCTTCAAGGCCATGGTGATCAAGACCAATTGGCCCGGTGCCACGGCCCAGGACGTGTCGCGCCAGGTCACCGAACGCATCGAGAAAAAGCTCATGGAGACCGGTGAGTACGAGCGCATTGTGTCTTTCTCGCGCCCCGGCGAATCCCAGGTCACCTTCATCGCCCGCGATGCCATGCGCTCGGCGCAGATTCCCGAGCTGTGGTACCAGGTGCGCAAGAAGATCAGCGATATTCGCCAGACCTTGCCGCCGGATATCCAGGGACCGTTTTTCAACGATGAATTCGGCACCACCTTCGGCAATATCTACGCCCTGACCGGCGACGGCTTTGACTATGCCGTGCTCAAGGACTACGCCGACCGCATCCAGATTCAACTGCAGCGCGTGCCGGATGTGGGCAAGGTCGAACTGCTCGGCCTGCAGGATGAGAAGATCTGGATCGAGCTGTCCAACCTCAAACTCGCCACGCTCGGCTTACCGCTGGCCGCTGTTCAACAAGCGCTGCAGGAGCAGAACGCGGTCTCCACTGCCGGCTTCTTTGAAACCCCGACTGAGCGCGTGCAACTGCGGGTGTCGGGTAACTTCAAGAGTGTGGAAGAGATTCGCAGCTTCCCGATTCGCGTAGGCGACCGAACCTTCCGTATTGGCGATGTGGCCGACATCCACCGTGGCTTCAATGATCCACCGGCGCCGCGCATGCGCTTTATGGGCGAAGATGCGATCGGTCTGGCCGTCGCCATGCACGAGGGCGGCGACATTCTGGTGTTGGGCAAAGCCCTCGAAGGCGAGTTCGCACGCCTGCAGAAGAACCTTCCGGCGGGCATGCAACTGCGCAAGGTGTCGGACCAACCGGCGGCGGTGAAAACCGGTGTCGGAGAGTTCGTCCGGGTGTTGGCCGAGGCGCTGGGCATTGTCTTGCTGGTGAGTTTTTTCTCCCTCGGTATACGCACTGGCATGGTCGTGGCCCTGGCGATTCCGCTGGTGCTGGCGATGACCTTTGCCTGCATGTACTACCTCGGCATCGGCTTGCATAAGATCTCCCTCGGCGCGCTGGTGCTGGCCTTGGGCTTGCTGGTGGATGACGCGATCATCGCCGTGGAAATGATGGCGATCAAAATGGAGCAGGGGTACGACCGCCTTAAAGCGGCCAGTTTTGCCTGGACCAGTACCGCGTTCCCGATGCTGACCGGTACGCTGATCACGGCGGCCGGCTTCCTGCCGATTGCCACCGCGCAGTCGAGTACCGGTGAATACACCCGTTCGATCTTCCAGGTAGTGACCATCGCGTTGCTCGCCTCGTGGGTCGCGGCCGTGGTGTTCGTGCCGTACCTGGGCGAAAAACTCCTGCCGGACTTGGCGAAAATTCATGCGGCTAAACACGGCGCTGACGGTCCCGATCCCTACGGCACACCGTTCTACCAGCGTGTCAGACGTTTGCTGGAGTGGTGTGTCAGTCGGCGCAAGACCGTGATCGTGCTGACGCTGCTGCTGTTTGTCGGCTCGGTCGCACTGTTTCGTTTTGTGCCGCAACAGTTCTTCCCGGCTTCCGGCCGCCTGGAGTTGATGGTCGACCTGAAACTCGCCGAGGGCGCGTCCCTGAGCAACACCGCTGGCCAGGTCAAGCGCCTGGAAGCCCTGCTCAAGGAACACGCCGGCATCGACAACTACGTGGCTTATGTCGGCACCGGTTCGCCGCGCTTCTATCTGCCCCTCGACCAGCAACTGCCGGCCGCCAGCTTTGCGCAGTTCGTGGTGTTGGCCAAGTCCATCGAAGAGCGCGAAAGCCTGCGCATCTGGTTGATCGAAACCCTCAACGAGCAGTTCCCCGACCTGCGTTCACGGGTCACACGCCTGGAAAACGGCCCGCCCGTGGGTTACCCGGTGCAGTTTCGCGTGACCGGCGAGCATATCGACGAAGTCCGTGCCCTGGCGCGTAAAGTGGCGGCCAAGGTGCGCGAAAATATCCACGTAGCTAACGTGCATCTGGACTGGGAGGAACCGAGCAAGATCGTCTACCTCAATATCGACCAGGACCGTGCGCGCGCCCTCGGTGTGAGTACCGCCAACCTGTCGAAATTCCTGCAGAGTTCTCTGACCGGCGCCAGCGTCAGCCAGTACCGGGAAGACAACGAGTTGATCGAAATTCTCCTGCGCGGCACTGTCCATGAGCGCACTGAACTGTCGCTGCTGCCGAGCCTGGCCGTGCCGACCGACAACGGCAAAAGCGTCGCGCTGTCGCAGATCGCCACCCTCGAATACGGCTTTGAGGAAGGCATCATCTGGCACCGTAACCGCCTGCCCACCGTGACCGTGCGCGCCGACATCTACGGCAAGGAACAACCGGCGACCCTGGTTCAGCAGATCCTGCCGACCCTCGAAGGCGTGCGTGCCGAACTGCCGGACGGCTACCTGCTGGACGTCGGCGGTACCGTCGAGGACTCGGCCCGCGGGCAGAATTCGGTCAAGGCCGGTGTGCCGCTGTTTATCGTGGTGGTGCTGACGCTGCTGATGCTGCAGCTGCGCAGCTTCTCACGCACGGTAATGGTATTTCTCACGGCGCCTCTGGGGCTGATCGGGGTCACGCTGTTCCTGCTGGTGTTCCGCCAACCCTTCGGCTTCGTGGCCATGCTCGGCACCATCGCCCTGTCAGGAATGATCATGCGCAACTCGGTGATTCTGGTGGACCAGATCGAACAGGACATCAAGGCAGGGCTGGCGCCGTGGCAGGCGATTATCGAAGCCACTGTCCGACGCTTCCGGCCGATTGTTCTCACAGCCCTCGCGGCGGTACTCGCGATGATCCCGCTGTCACGCAGTGTGTTCTTCGGGCCGATGGCAGTGGCGATCATGGGCGGGTTGATTGTGGCGACGGCATTGACGTTGCTGTTCCTGCCCGCGCTTTATGCTGCATGGTTTCGTGTCAGGAAAACGGGTGACCAAGAGTAAGGAGAACAGGCGTATGTATATAAGTGCCTACGCCTGATGCACGCTGAAGAAAGTGTAAGGTGAGTGGGGAATGCCTGAAGCCGCGACAGCGGTTAATAGCGCCAGGATATCTCCCACAAGACTAATCAGAGGGCCGGCAGTTTCTTCTCGACGGTTTTTATAATCGATGTATTAGTGTCGGCCAGGGGGGCGATCTTTTGAAGGGTCAGGTCCAGGTGGGCAACTGAGTCGATATAAAGATGGCAGACAAAACTGTCGTCCCCGGTGATTTTGTAGCACACCACACATTCAGCCATTTGCGCGAGCAACTGTTCAACCTGTTGGAATTTTCCAGTCAGGGGTTTAACCCTGACCAGCGCTTGCAATGCAAAGCCCAGGGCCTGGGCGTCCAACTCCACGCTGAACCCGCTGATGACCCCCGAGCCTTCCAGACGCTTGAGGCGTTCGCTGCAGCCGGGGGCCGATAACCCCACCTGTCGGCCGAGGGCGCGAATAGACGCGCGGGCGTTCTGGTGGAGGGCGACAATCAGCGCGCGATCAATAGGGTCAAGTGTCTGGTCGCCCTTTGTAAGCTTTTTCATTAGATGGACCTTACGAATTTTGATGAAATCGCGTGAAAATCTTACATACCATACACGGATGAAAAAAGAATAGACCTTTTCAAGGTGCCCACCTATTGTTTGATCAGCGGGCCCTGCAATATTGCGCCGCTCACTTAACGCTGTGTTGTGATGTTTCTATTGCAACTTTATCTATATTGTCGAGGGCGCGAGATGAACTACATACTTGATGCAAGCTCGCTTGCAATCACTTCACAATAATAACTTCCCTGCCGAAAAAGTATTTTCGCTGCGTCATGAGTTTGCCCGACATAAGAGGATCCAATGGCGTGATCGACTTTATGAAAAACCACAGAACCGTCTACTACTGCCATGAACACGGGCTGCCTCGCTAAGCCGTCACGAATGTTCTTCAAAGGGGAAGCGTATGCCCGACATTGCACTGTCCGTTTACCAGGCGATATTTACCTTCGCCGTCGCCGCCATCGCGCTGCTTGCCAGTCCAGGCCCGGCGACCCTGGCGCTGGCGGCGAGTGGGGCTGCTTATGGCATGAGGCGTTCAACTCGGTTTTTCGTGGGGATCACGTTGGGCCTGGTGATCGCGATGGCATTGGTTGCTTCCGGCCTCTATGTGGTTCTGCACAGTTTTCCGATGCTGGCGACGGCGCTGACGGTCATCTCCATTGTTTATATTGTGTGGCTGGCCTACCAGATTGCTACCGCGCCGCCCATCAGGGATGAGCAGTCCGTGATCACGCCGGGCTGGGGCGCCGGGTTTGTGCTGGGTGTGGCGAATATCAAGGCCTATGCCGCATTCGCCGCGTTGCTGGGCAGTTTCACCCTGGGCGCCGCACCTGCCTGGGAGCAAGGTGCGAAAGCCTTGATCTGTCTGCTGGTGTGTGTGGTATTCGACGTTCTGTGGCTCTTTGCCGGCAGTCGAATGCGCAAGTTATTCATCCACCCCACTTGGAGCCGACGACTTAACGTAAGCTTCGCGATTTTGATGGTCGCGACGGTTGCCTGGTCAATCACGCTGACGCAATAGCGCTTTCGCTGGGAAGACCATTGAATAGTTCCGCCCGAGGATAGTTTTCATGTTTGGGGCCGTGTCTGCACTGCTGTTGACCCTGGCGCGGACTGCTTCTGCGGGTGGTACTTCTTCTGGCTGACGGTGATGAATCCCAATGGCCTGCTGACTGTTTCGTTTATTGCGCCGATCAACGCATTTGCCACGCTGCTACTGAGGCGCCTGGCCGATTCTATTTTCAACTGACGCGAGGCAGTATTTCACACGCAGGACGGAACCATTTTTGCCCTTGCTTCCACACAGGATTAGTCGACCGAGCGGTTCCCGCGTATGAGATGCGGGGCAGTGAGTTGGCGCTAATCTGAATAGGAAGGAGTGTGTATGCTTTTACTACCTTTGCTGGCGTTACCGATGCAAGTCGCGGGCTCGATGCTTGGGCTGGGAAATATGTTTGGACAGAATCAGCCAAACGCCAATCGCGATATCAATATTAATATCAACAACGATAGCCATAACTTCAATGCGTCGTCGTCCAGCTCTCATCACTCACACATGTCTCACGGTGGCGCCCGACGAGCGTCGCACATCCACTATTGAGCCTACTCATCGACGCTGCCGGGTGTGAGCGTGCGGCGCCTGGTTCGGGGGCCTGATAGACGGTTCGGCGAAAAAAAGGCCCTGACGATGTCAGGGCCTTTTTTTCAGCTCAGGTCGCGTGGCGTTACAGCGCGCCAAACACCTTCTTTGCCAGACTGGTCGCCGCTGCCGCCGGGTTTTTGCGAATGGTCTCTTCCTGCTGCGCAATCATCTTGAACAAACCATCCAGCGCTTGTTCGGTTACATAGTTTTCGACGTTGGCACTTTTGGCATCGACCGCGCCAAACGCCGCGGCCTTGCCGGCCAGGGCGTTGTACTGCTGCGCCACGCCGACCTTGTCGGTGGCGGCCTTGACGATCGGCAGGAACTTGGCGCGGATGGCTTCGCGGCTGCTTTTGTTCAGGTACTGGGTGGCCGAATCCTGGCCGCCGGTGAGAATGCCCTTGGCATCGCTCACGCTCATGTTTTTCACCGCGTTGACCAGGATTGGCTGGGCCTGGGTCACGGCGGTTTCGGCGGCTTTGTTCATGCTGGTTTCCAGTTGCTCGACCTGGTCACCCATGCCGAACATCTTCAGCTTGTCGGCAACTTTGCCCAGTTTTCCCGGCAGGCCGATCTTGACGTCGGGGTTGTTGCTGAAACCACCCGGTACACCCAGTTGTTTCACGGCGATCTGTGCGCCTTGGGTCAATGCATCCTTGAGGCCGCCGGCGGCGTCGCCCTGGGACAGGCTGCCAAGATCCAGGGCCATGGCGTTGGCACCGAGCAGCAGGCCGGCGCACAGGGCGGTGAGACGAAGGGAATTACGGAGCATGGGCGCTTCCTTATGATCTGGAAATAATCAGTGTGCGACCGCATCAACCCGCAGGCGCAGCGGTTGAACGTCTTGGCCATTGAGTTGCACAGGGTGCCGCTCGGTGGTGATGAACAGTAGCTTGCCCTCCACTTCGATGCGAGCGCTGACCGAGTAACTGTGGCCTGGCTTGACCTGGGCCGGGTCATAGCTCAAGTGGAACGGCAATGGCACCTGGCCTTTGACCGGGCCTTTCTGTTCGGCCAGGGTCACGGCCGGCGCGTCCATCAGCGATACGTCCTGCAGGCTGACGCTCAAGATGGCTGTCGGCGGCAGCGCGATGCGTTGCAGGTAGAACACTTCGCCATCGAGGCTGGCCTTGGGCGCGGGATTCATGGAATGGCAGGCGCCGAGCAGGGCGGTCAGGCCCAGGAGGATGATCTTTTTCATGGTGCAGCTCCTTTTCAACGGCGCCGTAACCCAGCGACGCCTTATTCAATTTAGCGGCTTTCTTCCGGTTTGCGGGCTTCGGCTTCGACCGGCGCTTCGGCCGCGCCGTCGACGCGGTGCAGGGCAACCTGGCGGATAGACAGGCGAATCTCAGCCGGCAGCACCCGTTTCGCCGCGCCTTCAGCCAGTTCGCCGAGCAGGTCGTGATAGCTCAACTTACCGGCTTCGTCGCGGCGCAGCACATCTTGCTCCAGCAACGTCTGAATAAAATGTCGGAAAAGGCTCTTGTCGAAGAACTCCGGGGCATTGAGGCCATGCAGGATCGATAGGCGCTGGGCCATGATCGTACACAGGTCTTCCAGCTCTTCGGCGCTGATGCTGTTCTGGCCGCTGTTGAGCAGCAGCGAAATCGCCATGTAGAAGCGTTGCAGGGTCTGGGCGATGCTCTTGGACAGCAGTGTCAGCAGCACAAAGTGCCGCGAACTCGGCGCCGGGCGCAGGTACACGTTGTTCTCGAAACGCAGCAGGCCTTGTTCGACAAACGCCTCCAGCCACTGGTCGATCACCGTGTCCAATTCCTCCAGCGACCAGCGGATAAACAGCTCTGACTGCAGGTATGGGTACAGCGCACGGGTGTAGCGCAGAATCTGCTCGCGGCTCATCCGCGAGCTGCTCTGGAAGAAGCTCGCCAGCAGCGCCGGCAAGGCAAAGATATGCAGCACGTTGTTGCGGTAGTAGGTCATCAGGACGGCGTTCTGCTCGTCCAGGTACAGAATCTTGCCGAGGGCATCGCTCTGTTCCGACAGCAGGTTCATGTCCTTGACGTGCTTGATCAACGCCATGCCATCCCCTTCGGGCAGGGTGGTATGCGGCGAGTAGGGCACCCGGCGCAGCAGCGCCAGGTACAGGTCCAACTGGCGGGCCATGGCCTGTTCGTCCAGGGCCAGGCGCGTGGTCGACAGCAGCGCCAGGGCCACCAGGTTCACCGGGTTGATCGCCGCCGCTTCGTTCAAATGGCGCGCCACCCGCTCGCCGAGGCGGTTGGTGGTTTGGTTGAGCCACGCCGGTTTGTAGTGCGGGCCCAGTTCCTGGGCGCGCCAGCCCGGTTGTTCGGCGTCGAGGAATTGCGCCAGTTTGATCGGTTCGCCGAAGTTGACCGCGACCTGGCCAAAGCGCTGCTTGAGCGCACCGACCACCTTGAAAATATCGAAGATCGACTCTTTCTTCTTGCTCGCGCCGCGCAGCTCACCGAGGTAGGTACGGCCTTCGAGCACACGCTCGTAACCGATATACACCGGCACGAACACGATCGGCATGCGCGAGGAGCGCAGGAAGCTGCGCAACGTGATCGCCAGCATGCCGGTTTTCGGTTGCAGCATGCGCCCGGTGCGCGAGCGTCCGCCTTCGACGAAGTACTCCACCGGGAAACCCTTGGTGAACAGGGTGTGCAGGTATTCGTTGAACACCGAGGTGTACAGCGGGTTGCCCTTGAAGGTGCGGCGCATGAAAAACGCACCGCCGCGGCGCAGCAGGCTGCCGATCACCGGCATGTTCAGGTTGATGCCGGCGGCGATGTGCGGTGGGGTCAGGCCGTTCTTGAACAGCAGGTAGGACAGCAGCAGGTAGTCGATATGGCTGCGGTGGCAGGGGACGTAGATCACCTCGTAACCCTGGGCAACCTGTTGCACACCCTCGATGTTATTGACCTTGATGCCGTCGTAGATCTTGTTCCAGAACCAGCTCAGCACCACTTCCAGGAAGCGGATCGCGGTGTAGGTGTAGTCCGAGGCGATTTCGTTGCCGTAGCGCAGGGCCAGGGCCTTGGCTTTTTCCGGGCTGATCTTCTCGCGTTCGGCTTCATCGAGGATGGCCTGGCGTACCAGCGGCATATTCACCAAGCCCTTCACCAGGTTGCGGCGGTGGGACAGGTCGGGGCCGATCACTGCGGTTTTCAGGTTGCGAAAGTGTACGCGCAGGATGCGTTGGGCCATGCGAACGGTGCGTTCGTGGCCTTTATTGTGCTCGATCAATTCACGCAGGTTGATAGGCGCGGAGAATTGTACGCGGGTCTTGCGCCCCAGGATCAGGATGCTCAGCAGCCGGCGCAGCCGCCCGGTGACGGCCCAACTGTCGGCGAACAGCAGTTTCCATGGGCTGGACTCGCTGTCGGGCGACTGCCCCCAGAACACGCTGACCGGAATGATTTGTGCATTCTCTTGTGCGTGTGCGCTGAGGGTATTGACCAGGCGGGTCAGGGTCGGCGGCGCGCCGCGTTTGTCCTGGCGGCCGAGCCAGTCCGGCTCTGGCGTGAGGTAGAAGAACGCCGCGGGTTCCAGCAACGGCCCGACCGCTACCGGCAGCACCGGGCGCGGCAGGCCGGCCTTGGTGCACTCGGTATCGACCACGGCCAATTCGGTGAGGGAGGGTGATTGCAGGACGTAGAACACCGGCCGGCTGCGGTCGAGGTTAAGGGTAAGGGACGACTGGTTGATCGTCTCTGAGCGAACCCAGAGGTACAACAGTCGGCGCAAGGTGCCAAACACCAGACGGCGGAACGGGGAGCGGGTCATAGGCGAGCTGCTTCAAGTGGAAAAAACCGAGCAGGTGCTCGGGTGGGTAGTGTGCCGTATTCACCGAAAATCGGCAAAAAAGCAGCGATGTAAAGTTGGGTTGATCGTTTTTGAGCCTGTCTTATACTCGGCAGTTCAACGCGACCGACTCGACAATAACAATCATGTGGGAGTGAACAGATGACAACGCGCGAAACCGGTAATGTGAAGTGGTTCAACGATGCCAAGGGATATGGCTTTATTCAGCGTGAAGACGGCAAGGATGTGTTCGTACACTACCGCGCCATCCGCGGTGAAGGGCACCGTTCCCTGGCCGAAGGCCAGCAGGTGGAATACGCCGTGGTGAGCGGCGAGAAGGGCTTGCAGGCAGAGGATGTGGTGGGTTTGTAATGCGGGTTTTTGTTACACCGTAGAACCCATGTGGGAGGGGGCAAGCCCCCTCCCACATTTGATTGGGTTCGCAATTGCGGATCAGGTGGTTTTCCAGGTGATCTGTTCTTCACCGTCTTCGCTGATGCGAATCCAGGTGTCGGCGCTTTCCTCGCCTTCTTCCTCAACCCAACTGCCCGGTGCGCAACGCACTTCGACGTTCAGCGCGGCAAAGGCGGCGCGGGCGCAGGCGATGTCGTCTTCCCACGGGGTCTGATCGCTTTCCAGGTACAGGCTGTTCCATTTGCCTACCGCCTTGGGCAACCAGGTGACAGGCACGTCGCCGGCCGTGCACTTGTAGGTCTGGCCGCGCTGGACCCAGGCGGTGCAAGGGCCAAGGGCAGCGCCCAGCCAGGCGGCGATGGCCTTGTGGTCGACGTCGGCGTCCTTCAGGTAAATCTCGATATCAGGTTGGCGCATGGATGTTCCTCGTTGCGGGATTCGAAAATCCATTCGCGGATTCAGGGTGGGCGGAGTGCCCGAAAAGTCGGTTATTGAAGCACGAAATAATCGTAGCGCATTGATACGCTGACCCGCAGCGGCTCGGCATGCTCGATCACTTCGGTGCGGCGCTCGGCGCTGGCGCGCCAGCCGTGAGGGGTCATGGCCAGCAGGTTGGCACGGTCTTTCGGGTCCGCCAGGCTCAGCGTGAACTCGAGGGTTTCGCTGTGCGCAAGGCTCATGCCGTCCGGCACCAGGGCCAGGTGTTTGTCGTCGGTGTACTCGCGCACTTCGTCGTACAGGCGCTCGCGCAGCTCCATCAGGTGGCCGCGGGTCGGGCCGACTTTCATCAAGCCGCCGCCGGGGCTGAGCAGGCGTTTGGCCTCTTGCCAGTCCAACGGGCTGAACACGCTGGCGAGAAACTGGCAACTGGCATCGGCCAACGGCACGCGGGCCATGCTGGCGATCAACCAGGTCAGCGCCGGGTTGCGCTTGCACGCACGCTTGACCGCTTCCTTGGAGATATCCAGGGCATAGCCATCGGCGTGGGGCAGGGCGTCGGCGATTTGTGCGGTGTAGTAACCCTCGCCACAACCGATGTCCACCCAGCGCTGCGGTGCTTGTTGCGCGGCCAGTTGCGCCAGGCGCTTGGCCACCGGGGCGTAGTGGCCGGCGTTGAGGAAGTCGCGGCGCGCCTCGACCATGGCGAGGTTGTCGCCCGGGTCGCGGCTGTTTTTGTGCTGCACCGGCAACAGGTTCAGGTAACCCTGGCGCGCGCGGTCGAAACGGTGTCCGACCGGGCACGCCACGCCATTGTCCACCGCGTGGAGCGGTGCGCTGCAAATGGGACAGGCCAGCATCAGGCGAGCAACTTGATCAGGGTCTGGTAGTAGATCTCGGTCAGCACGTCGAGGTCGCTGGCCAGAATGCGCTCGTTGACCTGATGGATCGTCGCGTTGACCGGGCCCAACTCGACCACCTGGGTGCCGAGGGTTGCGATGAAGCGCCCGTCGGACGTACCGCCGCTGGTGGACGCCTGGGTCTCGCGACCGGTGACCGCCTTGATGCTGGCGGACACCGCATCGAGCAAGGCCCCCGGTTCGGTGAGGAACGGCAGGCCGGACAGCGCCCAGTCTACGTGCCAGTCCAGGGCGTGTTTGTCGAGGATCGCGGCAACGCGCTGTTGCAGGCCTTCCACGGTGGATTCGGTAGAGAAGCGGAAGTTGAACACCGCTGTCAGGTCACCGGGGATCACGTTGGTCGCGCCGGTGCCGGCGTTGAGGTTGGAGATCTGGAAGCTGGTCGGCGGGAAGAAGGTGTTGCCGTCGTCCCAATGCTCGGCGGCCAGTTCCGCCAGTGCCGGGGCAGCCAGGTGGATCGGGTTCTTCGCCAGGTGCGGGTAGGCCACGTGACCTTGCACGCCGCGCACGGTCAGGGTAGCGCCGAGGGAGCCGCGACGGCCGTTCTTGACCACATCGCCGACCAGGCTGGTGCTGGACGGTTCGCCGACGATGCACCAGTCCAGACGCTCCTTGCGCGCGGCCAGGCGTTCGATCACGGCCTTGGTGCCGTGGTGCGCCGGGCCTTCTTCATCGCTGGTGATCAGAAAAGCCACCGAGCCCTTGTGGTCCGGGTAGTCCTGCACGAAGCGCTCCGACGCCACTAGCATCGCCGCCAGGCTGCCTTTCATGTCCGCTGCGCCGCGGCCGCAGAGCATGCCGTGGTCGTCGATCAGCGCGTCGAACGGATCGTTCTGCCAGGCCTGTACCGGCCCGGTCGGGACCACGTCGGTGTGGCCGGCAAAGCACAGCACCGGGCCGTCGTGCTTGCCGTGGGTGGCCCAGAAGTTATCTACGTTTTCGATACGCATCGGCTCAAGCTGGAAACCGGCGTCGCCCAGGCGCTGCATCATCAGCTTCTGGCAATCGGCGTCGATCGGCGTCACCGAGGGACGGCGGATCAGGTCGATGGCAAGTTGAAGGGTCGGCGAAAGGTCGGCATGAGCCGTCATGGGAAACTCCGGAAATCGAGGCGGCGACGTTCTAATTGACTGTAGGAGCGAGCTTGCTCGCGAAAAACGCAAGAGCACCGCGTTCATTCAAGATGTTCGCGTGATCGTTGACGATTTTCGCGAGCAAGCTCGCTCCTACAGTGATATGTGCAAGGCTTACAAAACGGCCGTTATCTTATAGCAAAACGGCGGCCAGAGGCCGCCGTTTAGTGCATTGCACACGTTTTTACAGCGCGGTGGCCGGCTCTGCCTTCGGCGCCGGTTTGGGCAGCGACGACAGGAACGCCATGATCAACGCCGCCACATACGGTAGCGACTGCACCAGCAGCATCACCACCCAGAAGCGCATGTCGGCGCTCGGCAGGCCCTGCACCAGGTAGATCCCCAGCGCCGCGCCCCACAACAGCAGCATGATGAACATCTCTTCGCGGGCTTCGGAAATCGCTACCCAGAAGCCGTGGTTATCCGCGTTTTTCGGTGTACGAAAGAACGGAATGCTGGTGGTGAAGAAGCCATACAGCACCGCTTTGGCGATGGTGTGGGACAACGCCAGGCCGGCCAGCGCCGCACAGAACGCGTCCTTGAGGTTTACCCCCACGGCACGGCGGTACAGGAAGATGATCTTGCCCACCTTGAACACGAACAACGCCAACGGCGGGATCGCGAAAATCAGCAACGGCGGGTCGACCCGGGTCGGCACGATGATCATCGCCGCCGACCACAACAGCGCGCCGACGGTGAAGAAGATGTTCATGCCATCCGCCACCCACGGCAACCAGCCCGCGAGGAAGTGGTAACGCTGGCCACGGGTCAGCTCGGTGTCCTTGCCGCGCAGCAGGCTGGCGGTGTGACGCTTGATGATCTGGATCGCGCCATAGGCCCAGCGGAAACGCTGTTTCTTGAAGTCGATGAAGGTGTCGGGCATCAGGCCCTTGCCGTAGCTTTCGTGGTAATACGCGGCCGACAGGCCTTTCTCGAACACGCGCAGGCCGAGTTCGGCGTCTTCGCAGATGCACCAGTCGGCCCAGCCCAGCTCTTCGAGCACCGAGCGACGGGTCATGGTCATGGTGCCGTGCTGGATGATCGCGTCGCGGTCGTTGCGGGTGACCATGCCGATATGGAAGAAGCCTTTGTATTCGGCGTAGCAGAGCTTCTTGAAGGTGCTTTCGTTCTGGTCGCGATAATCCTGCGGCGACTGCACCACGGCGATTTTCGGGTCGGCGAAGTGCGGCACCATGTGCTTGAGCCAGTTCGGCGACACGCAGTAGTCCGAGTCGATCACCGCGATCACTTCGGCATCCTTGGCGGTGTGGGGGATCAGGTAGTTCAACGCGCCGCCCTTGAAACCGGCCAGGGGCGCGACGTGGAAGAACTTGAAGCGCGGGCCCAGGGTTGCGCAGTAGTCGCGCACCGGTTCCCACACCGCCGGGTCCTTGGTGTTGTTGTCGATGATCAGGACTTCGTAGTCCGGGTAGTCGAGGGCGGCCAGGGCATCGAGGGTCTGTTTGACCATCTCTGGCGGCTCGTTGTAGCACGGCACATGGATCGACACTTTCGGGCGGTAGTCCGAGTCCCCCACGACCGGCAGGAATTCACGCCGACGTTTGTGGGTCCAGACCGCTTCCGCCAGTTCATGGGCTTCGGCCAGCAGCACGATAAACACGCCCAGGGCGCCGAGCGCCAGGAGGAAGCCGACCGTCAGGCTGAACCAGGTGCTGTATTGCTGGCTGTAGTCGTAGCCGATCCACACCAGCACCGAACCGCACAGGAACGCGATAAAGGTCAGGAAGGTCCGGCCGCGTTGGCGCAGGGCCGAGCCGTCGATCATCAGCAGGGTCAACGACAGCAGTGCAAGCACCACCGAACCGATGGCCAGCACGCGCCATTGCGGGATCGCGACCACCGGTCCTTCGAAGTTGAATTTCTGCTGACGCGCGGCGTTGTACACGCCCCAGTAGGCGCCGACCGAGCCTTCGTCGCTGGCTTTCCACGGTTGGTCGAAGGCCTCGATCACGAAGTAGTTGAAGCCCTGGCGGTTCAGCTTGTTCACCAGCGTGCGCAGGTAAATTGCCTGGTCGGCGGGAGACGCATCAGCACCGCCACGCATGCGGCCGTTGCTCGGCCAGCCGACTTCCGACAGCAGCAGCGGCTTTTTCGGGAAGGTCTTCTTCAGATCCCGTGCGCGGTCGAGTACGAATTGGCCCGCCTGGTCCACCGGAATATGTTCCCAGTACGGCAGGATGTGCGCGGCGATCAAGTCGACGTGCTTGGCCAGTTGTGGGTTGTGCTCCCAGATGTGCCATTGCTCGGAGGTGGTCACCGGCACCTTGACGGCCGCGCGCACGCGATCCAGCAACACGATCAGTGCTTCGGGGGTGATCTCTTTACGGAACAACGCTTCGTTGCCGACCACCACGCGCACGACGCTGCGCGAGCTGTTGGCGATCTCGATGGCGCGCTGGATCTCGCGTTCGTTGCGTTCCAGGTCCGGGCTGATCCAGATCCCCAGGGTGACGCGCAGGCCGAACTCTTCCGCCAGCTTGGGGATGTCTCCCAGAGTGCCGTCGACCGAGTAGGTCCGGATGTTGTCCGTCAACTTGCTCATGATCTCCAGATCGCGACGCATCTGGTCGTCGGTCGGGTACTGGTCTTTCTGTGGGTACTGGCCTTGTTGAAACGGCGAGTAGGAAAAACCGGAGATCTGTTCAGGCCAGTTGGGGGCAGTGACCGGGCGGTTGATCAGCGCCCAGAAGCCGGTGAACAGCGCGGCAATTGCCAGCACCACCACCAGGTTGAGTCCAAATTTACGCGATGACATGGCTATTTCGGGTTCCAAAAGGTGTGGAACGAAAAGAGGTGTCGGCCTACGCCGAACGGCGCGCATCCTACACCGGCCCTTCCCTGAGCGTACAGCAGACTGAGAAAAGCCGGACGTTAGTCCGCGAATCTCCAGCTAAGTTCTTTACGTGTATCGCGAAGTTTCGAACTTGTCCTGGCAAAGCCCTATAATGCGCGCCGGTTTTTGGGGTAATGGTCATGAGTACAGAAGATCCGCGGTTTGCAGGCGTCGCCCGCTTGTATGGCGTTGAAGGCCTGGAGCGCTTGAAAGCGGCCCATGTGGCGATCGTCGGCGTCGGCGGCGTAGGCTCATGGGCGGCGGAAGCCATCGCCCGTTGTGGGGTGGGCGAGATCTCGTTGTTTGATTTGGATGATGTCTGCGTCAGCAACAGCAACCGTCAGCTGCATGCCCTCGACAGCACCGTGGGCAAACCCAAGGTCGAGGTGATGGCTGAGCGCCTGCGCGGTATCAACCCGGACTGCACGGTGCATGCCGTGGCGGATTTCGTGACCCGCGAGACCATGGCCGAGTACATCACCCCCAACATCGACTGCGTGATCGACTGCATCGACGCCGTCAACGCCAAGGCGGCACTGATCGCCTGGTGCAAGCGCCGCAAGATCCAGATCATCACCACCGGCGGCGCTGGCGGGCAGATCGACCCGACGTTGATCCAGGTCTGCGACCTGAACCGCACCTTCAACGATCCGCTCGCCTCGAAAGTGCGCTCCACCCTGCGCCGTGACTATGGCTTCTCGCGCACGGTGACCCGCCATTACAGCGTGCCGTGTGTGTTTTCCACCGAGCAACTGCGCTATCCGAAGCCGGACGGCAGCATCTGCTTACAGAAGAGTTTTGTTGGCGACGGGGTAAAGCTGGACTGCGCCGGCGGGTTTGGCGCGGTGATGATGGTCACTGCAACCTTCGGCATGGTGGCGGCGACCAAGGCGGTGGACAAGATCGTGGCCGGGGTGCGCCGGCCTTCCGATCGGGTCAAACCTTCTTAAACCTCAAGGCCTTGCACCATTCAAATGTGGGAGGGGCTTGCTCCCGATAGCAGAGTGCCGGTCACTGAATATATTGACTGAACCACCGCTATCGGGGGCAAGCCCCCTCCCACATTGGGTTTTATGTACGGCTTAGTTCGCGCATGCGCTGCAGCACGGCGTTCAGGCCATTGCTGCGCGACGGCGACAACTGGCGGGACAGCCCCAGTTGATTGAACCAGTCCGGCAAGTCGACCGCCTGCAACTCGGCGGCCGACAGCCCGTTGACCCGCGCCAGCAGCAACGCCACCAGCCCACGGATCATGCGCGCTTCGCTGCTGGCGGCGAACTGCCAGTGGCCGTCGGATAAGCGCCCGACCAGCCATACCAGGCTCTCGCAGCCCTGCACCAGATTGGCCTCGACCTTGTCTTCGTCCGCCAGTGGCGGCAGCTGTTCGCCCCATTGCATCAGCAGACGTGCGCGTTGCTCCCAGCTGCCCACCGCCTGAAACGACTCAAGCGCGCCGACAGCCTCGGCCGGCAGGCTCATCGCAGCATATCCAGGGCCTGGTCCAGCGCTTCGAAGAATCGCTCCAGATCATCGGAATTGTTGTACAGCGCCAGGGACACGCGAATCGCTCCCGACAAGTGCATCGCCTTGAGCAGCGGCATTGCGCAATGATGGCCGGCGCGCACGGCAATGCCCTGCTCGGTCAGCAAGTGCGCAAGATCGGCGTTATGCACGCCTTCCACCACAAAACTGACCAACGCCACCTGCGGCGCGCCCAGTACGCGCACGCCATTGCGCGCTTTCAGCCCGCGCAACAGGTACTCGTGCAGGGCGGCTTCGTGGGCGATGAGCGCCGGTTGATCCAGTGAATTGAGGTAATCCAGGCTGGCGCCCAGGCCGATCACGCTGGCAATCGGTGGGGTGCCGGCCTCGAACCCCAGCGGCGCGGGGCGGAAGCTGGCGCTGTGGTAATCGGCCTGTTGCACCATTTCGCCGCCGAACTGCCAGTGGCGCAGCTGATGCAGGGCTTGGGTGCGGCCGTACAGCACGCCGACGCCGTCCGGGCCGTAGAGTTTGTGGCTGGAAAATACGTAGAAGTCGCAGCCCAGCGCTTGTACGTCGTGGCGGCCGTGGACGATGCCCTGGGCGCCATCGACCACGGTCAGTGCGCCCTCGGCCTTGGCCATGGCCAGCAAGGGGGCCAGTGGCTGCCAGGTGCCCAGCACGTTGGACAGTTGGCTCACCGCCAGCAGGCGCGTGCGCGGGCCGATCAGCGTGGTGGCGGCCTGAAGGTCGATCATGCCGTCGTCGCCAACCGGCAGGATCACCAGTTCCAGCGCGCGACGTTTGGCCAGTTGCTGCCAGGGCAGCAGGTTGGCGTGGTGTTCCAGGGCGCTGATGACTAGTTCATCGCCCGCATTGAATAAGTGCTCGAGGCCGTAGGCCAAGAGGTTCAGCGCCGACGTCGCGCCATGAGTGAAGACGATGTGCCCGCTGTCTCCTGCATTCAACCACTGCGCGACCTTGTTGCGACTGTCCTCGAAAGCCTGGGTCGCGTGGGCGCCCGGCAAATGCTGGGCACGGTGAACGTTGGCGGCGCCATTGGCGTAGTAATGGCTGATCGCGTCCAACAGGGCTTGAGGTTTTTGCGCGGTGGCGGCGCTGTCCAGATAGGTCTGGTCTTGCCGTTGCAGAGCGGCGATGGCCGGAAAGTCGACGCGCCAGGGAGAGGGCACAAGCATGGTGTTCAAGACTCGTATAAACGGGCCCCAGGATCGGGGCCCGCGAGTGGCATCGAGTCGCTGCTTAGTTGTGAGCGTGCAGCGCTTCGTTCAGTTCGATGGCCGACTTGTGGGTTTTGCACTCCACGGCACCGGTCTCGGAGTTACGGCGGAACAGCAGGTCCGGCTGGCCGGCCAGCTCGCGCGCCTTGACCACTTTAACCAGCTGGTTGCGCTCGTCGAGCAGGGCAACCTTGGTCCCGGCGGTGACATACAGGCCCGATTCCACGGTGTTGCGGTCGCCCAGCGGGATACCGATACCGGCGTTGGCGCCGATCAGGCAGCCTTCGCCGACTTTGATCACGATGTTGCCGCCACCCGACAAGGTGCCCATGGTGGAGCAACCGCCGCCCAGGTCCGAACCCTTGCCGACAAATACGCCGGCCGAGACACGGCCTTCGATCATGCCCGGGCCTTCGGTGCCGGCGTTGAAGTTGACGAAACCTTCGTGCATCACGGTGGTGCCTTCGCCCACGTAGGCGCCCAGGCGGATACGCGCGGCGTCAGCGATACGCACGCCGCTGGGTACGACGTAATCGGTCATTTTCGGGAACTTGTCCACCGAGAACACTTCCAGCAGCTCGCCACGCAGGCGCGCTTCGAGTTGGCGTTCGGCCAGCTCATTGATGTCGATCGCGCCCTGGCTGGTCCAGGCCACGTTCGGCAGTTGCGCGAATACACCGGCCAGGCTCAGGCCGTGGGGCTTGACCAGGCGGTGGGACAGCAGGTGCAGCTTGAGGTAGGCCTCAGGCGTGGAAGTCAGTGCGGCGTCTTCGGCCAGCAGGGTGGCGACCAGCGGGGTATGGCTTTCAGCCAGGCGGGTCAGCAGGGCTGCCTGGGTCGCGTCGACGCCTTTGAGCGCGTCAGCCAGTTGCAGGGCTTGGGCGACGGAGAAGGTGATCGCCTGGTTGCCTTCGCTGTAACCGAGGATCGGCGCGATGGCGGCGACGACTTCCGCCGACGGGTTGAGCACGGGTTGTGCGTAAAACACTTCCAGCCAAGCACCTTGGCGGTTCTGAGTGCCGACGCCGAAGCCCAGGCTGAACAGGGAATTGGACATGCTGTTACCTCTACAAAAATGGGATGGCCAGCCTACTTGAGGGCTGCCGAATAAGTATCTGGCTTGAAGCCAATCAGGGTTCTGTCTCCGAGATCAAGCACCGGGCGCTTGATCATCGAGGGTTGTGCGAGCATCAATTCAATGGCTTTCGACTGATCGAGATCGGCTTTGCGTTCGTCTTCGAGTTTGCGAAAGGTGGTGCCCGCACGGTTCAAAACCACCTGCCAACCGTGCTCGTTGCACCATTGGGTCAAGTGTTCGCGGTCGATACCGACGGTTTTGTAGTCATGGAACTCGTAGCTCACGCCGTGCTCGTCGAGCCAGGTGCGGGCTTTTTTCATGGTGTCGCAGGCTTTGATGCCGAAAAGGTGCAAGGTTTTACTTGATACGGTCAAGGAATTGCCCCCCTTTGGACCAATGAAGATGAAAGGTCTGGGATTATGCCACGACCAGCGGGTTTGGGTGCCGCTCGTCTCTAGCGTGGATTGCCCCGTGCGACTATTGTGCGAAAGCCATCGCGCAGCATAGGCGGCTAATATGGCACTTCAATGGTGAGTTGTTGCCTGATGTGTGTCGTTGCAAGTCGATTGTCCGGGAAAACCGCGTTATGCAAACCGCCTACACCGTTCTTATCTTGCTGATGCTGGTCAGCGTTTCGCGTCTGGTCTGGCGAGTCATCCCACTGCCGTTACCGCTGGTGCAGATTGTCGCCGGGGCCTTGCTGGCCTGGCCCACGTTGGGGCTGCATGTCGCGCTGGACCCGGAGTTGTTTCTGTTTCTGTTCCTGCCGCCGCTGTTGTTCTCCGATGGCTGGCGCATGCCCAAGCGCGAACTGTGGCGCCTGCGCGGGCCGATTCTGACGTTGGCAGTGGGGCTGGTGCTGTTCACCGTGGTCGGCGCTGGCTACTTCATTCATTGGTTGTTGCCTTCGATTCCATTGCCGGTGGCCTTTGCCCTGGCGGCGGTGTTGTCGCCGACGGACGCCGTGGCGGTGTCGGCCATTTCCCAGAACCGTTTACCCACGCCGTTGATGCATATGCTCCAGGGCGAAGCCTTGATGAACGATGCCTCGGGCCTGGTGACCTTCAAGTTCGCCCTGGTGGCAGCCTTGACCGGGGTGTTTTCCCTGGCGGATGCCAGCCTGACCTTTGTACTGGTGGCCATCGGCGGTCTGGCGGTCGGGATCGCGTTGAGCTGGCTGGTGGGGCGCTTGCGTGTCTGGATGATTGCGCGAGGCTGGGACGACCCGGCCACCCACGTTGTGTTCATGTTGCTGCTGCCGTTCGCCGCCTATGTTCTGGCCGAACGCCTGGGCGCATCGGGGATTCTTTCGGCCGTGGCGGCGGGCATGATGCAAAGCTGGCTGGACCTGCTGCCCCGCCAGACCAGCACGCGCTTGCTCAATCGCAGTGTGTGGTCGCTGCTGGAGTTTGCCTTCAATGGCTTGATCTTCCTGCTGTTGGGGCTGCAACTGCCGGACATCGTCAAGGCGGTGGTGAGTCATGAAACCACGCTGTGGCCGACCCTGCTGTATCGCTGCCTGGACGTGGTCGCGATCTTCCTGGTGTTGTTGGTATTACGCTTCATCTGGGTGCAAAGCATCTGGCGTCTGTCGGGCGTGCTCCGGCGCCTGCGTGGGAAAAGCGAGCTTACCCTGGTGCCGACGGCGCGTTCCTGCTGGCTGTTGACCGTGGGCGGTGTGCGCGGGGCGGTGACGTTGGCCGGTGTGATGTCGGTGCCCTTGCTGCTGGCGCCGGGCAAGGCGTTCCCGGAACGCGATCTGCTGATCTTTATCGCGGCCGGGGTGATCCTGCTGTCGCTCGTCGCTGCCTGTATTGCGTTGCCGCTGCTGCTGCGCGGCATTGAAAAAAGCCCCGATGAAAAACACCACAATGAAGTGCGCGAGGCGTGGAAAAAGACTGCCGTGGCGGCGATCCATGCGCTTGAGGTCGAAGAACCCACCGAGAGCCCTCCCGCGGACGCCGCCCAGGCCGCACTGGCTACCGAGCTGAAGGCGCGACTGATGTCGGAATACCGGCATCAGTTGGACGTCTTCAACGACTCCGCCGAAGCCCAGGCGCTGGCGTCGCAGATGGACCAACTGGAGCGAAAGCTACGGCTCAAGGCGCTGCGGGCGCAGCGCTTGGAGTTGTATAGCCTGAGCCGTCATCACCGGATTGGGGATGACGTGTTGAGGGAGGTGTTGGACGATCTGGACATGAGTGAGGCGAACCTGGGGTCGCCGAAGTAGGCAATTGGGGGCCGCCGTGCCGCCGGCGCTGAGTGTGTGGTGCCTTAAACGGTGCAGTCTGAGTCGGCATCACGAAAGCGTGGATGACGGATCACGGCGGGCATGGGGACGAGACACTGGTTGATTCGTGCCAATTGCAGGAAAGTTCCCGGCGGTGTTGAGTGAATACGTGAGCCGATGTTTACTCCTGGGCCCGCTACGTCGGGTTGACCGGGGGGTACAGCATTCTGATCGTTCGCTTGTCGCCCGCGGAAAGGGTTGTGTTTTTAGGAATGGCCTGGCCGTTGCGCCTCAATGCTGCCGGAATTTCATAATGCATCACGGACTGTGGATCGTATGGGGTGATCTGCAGGCCGGGCCGGTTGTCTGGCTCAAGGATATGCTCGCGTACCATGGCTTCGTTGAAAGAGTCGCTGGTGTAGTAGTCATACACTTGGGGGCTGTCCCAATCCAGGCTGTTCTGCGGGTGTTGGTGTTCGTGCAGTAACCCGAGGGCGTGGCCGAATTCGTGCAGAGCCGTACTGCGCAACTTCTTCGAGTCGTCGGTCCGGTTGAGGTGCATCGTGGGTTGATCTTCATCGATGCGCTTGGCCTCTGTGCCAATGGCGGACCAATTGCCCTTGAGCCCTTCATCGTCAGAAATACGAATATCGCCCGTCTTGCCTTCGACGATATTGAAGCGCAGGGCTGGCGTGTGGTGGGCCCATTCGCGGATAGCGTCCACCACCAGCGCTTTGCTTTTTTCGCTGCTCAGGTCGAGCGCAACGGTGACCACGCCGGCCGGCCAGCGCTTGTCGCTGTCGGCGATGCCTCTTTTGGTTCGCCCGGCGGATTCGGGAGGGGAGGTGTGGTTATTCGGGAGCGGCTCATAAGCGGGGGGAGGGGCGAGCGGCGGGGTGATTAGGCTCATAGGCATTACTCGTAGGAAGTTTGCCTATTGGTGGTGAGCGAGTGAACAAGGTTCCCGCACTGTGCGACACAGTGCGGGATGTGGCGAGGTTACTTCCTGCGTTGAATGAAATCGCGAATGCGCTCAGCCGCTTCCACGCACTCCGCCAGTGGTGCAACCAATGCCATGCGAACGCGCCCGGCGCCTGGGTTGACGCCGTCCACCTCCCGCGACAGGTACGAGCCGGGTACTACGGTCACGTGTTCTTGCACAAACAGATCGCGACAGAAGGCGGCATCGTCACCCTCTACATTCGGCCACAGGTAGAAACCACCATCGGGGGCTTGTACGTCCAGCACCGGCTTGAGGATCGCCAGCACGGCGTCGAATTTTTCCCGATACAGGTCGCGGTTGGCCTGGACATGGGCTTCGTCCTGCCAGGCGGCGATGCTTGCCAGTTGGGTTTGCACGGGCATCGCGCAGCCGTGGTAGGTGCGGTACAGCAGGAAGGCCTTGAGGATGTCGGCGTCGCCGGCCACGAACCCGGAACGCAGGCCCGGCAGGTTGGAGCGCTTGGACAGGCTGTGGAACACCACGCAGCGTTTGAAGTCCTGGCGGCCGAGTTCGACGCAGGCGCTCAACAGGCCCGGCGGCGGGCTTTGTTCGTCGAAGTACAGCTCGCTGTAGCACTCGTCGGCGGCAATCACGAAGTCGTATTCGTCGGCCAGGGCGATGAGCTTTTTCAGGGTGTCGACCGGGATCAGCGCGCCGGTCGGGTTGCCGGGGGAGCACAGGAACAGGATCTGGCAGCGCTTCCAGACGTCTGGCGACACGGCGTCGAAATCCGGGTTGAAGCCATTGGCGTCCAGGCACGGCAGGTAGTGCGGCTTGGCGCCGGCCAGGAACGCGGCGCCTTCATAGATCTGGTAGAACGGGTTCGGGCTTACCACCAGCGCGTCGTCACTGCGATTGACCACGGCTTGGGTGAAGGCGAACAGTGCCTCGCGGGTGCCGTTGACCGGCAGGATGTTACGCGCCGGGTCCAGCCAGCCCTTGGGTACATTGAAGCGGCGTTCGCACCAGGCTGCGATGGCCTCGCGCAGCGCCGCAACGCCCAGGGTGGTCGGGTACACCGCCATCTGGTCGAGGTTATTGCTCAACGCCTCAGCGACGAAGGTCGGCGATTTATGCTTGGGCTCGCCGATGGACAACGCGATCGGACGTTTGTCCGGGGTCGGCGTGACGCTGCCGAGCAGGGCGCGCAGTTTTTCGAACGGGTAGGGCTGCAACTGGTTCAGGGCGTTGTTCATCGGTGGATCTCGTGCAAGGCGTTAAAAACTGGGCGGGTATCAAATCGTCAGGCGCGTCAGCTCGACCCCGGGCTCCTGGTGAACGCTCAACTGCTGGACGATTGCATCCTGCAGGCGGCGGCACAGTTCGGGGTCGGATAGCGGCTGGTTGTCGGCGTCGGTAATGAAGAACACGTCTTCCACGCGCTCGCCGAGGGTCGCAATCTTGGCGTTCTGCAACGACAGGTCGAACTCCAGGAAAATCCCGCCGATCCGCGCCAGCAGGCCCGGGCGATCCGGCGCGCTGAGTTCCAGCACCGTCACCGGGCGCTGGGCGTCGTTGGAAATGGTCACCTGGGGCGCAAACGCAAAATGCTTGAGCTGGCGTGGCACGCGGCGCTGGATGATGGTCGGGTAGTCGTCCGGGTTGCGCAACGCCTCGGTCAGGCCTTCGCGGATCTTTTTCACCCGCGCCGGGTTATCGCCGATGGACTCGCCTTCGGTGTCGAGCACGATGTAGGTGTCGAGGGTGAACTGGCTGCTGGAGGTGATGACCCGGGCGTCGTGGATGTTCAGGTTGAGCTGGTCCATGGCCGCCACGGTCACGGCGAAGAAGTCGTGCTGGTCGGGGGCGTAGATGAAGATCTGCGTGCCGCCTTCGAACTCGCGTTGGGTCGTCTCTTTGATCAGCACCAGCGGGCCGCCATCGGCCGGTTGCTGCAGGATTGCATCGCTGTGCCAGGCCACGTCGCCGGCGGTGTGGCGCAGGAAGTAATCGTCGCCCAGTTGCGACCACAATTGTTCGACGTCGTCCGGGTCGTTGCCGCCGCGCACCAGGATATCCAGGGCCGCGCTTTGGGTGCGGCGGATCTGTTCTTCGCGGTCCACCGGGTTTTCCAGGCCCCGGCGCAGGGCGCGCTTGGTCTCGGTGTACAGCTGGCGCAACAGGCTCGCGCGCCAGGAGTTCCAGAGGGTCGGGTTGGTGGCATTGATATCGGAAACGGTCAGCACATACAGGTAGTCGAGACGGGTTTCATCGCCGACGATCCCGGCGAAGTCGTGGATCACCTGCGGGTCGGACAAGTCCTTGCGCTGGGCGGTCGTCGACATCACCAGATGGTTCTGCACCAGCCAGACAATCAGGCGGCTGTCCCACAACGGCAACTGGTGACGCTGGCAGAACGCCTCGGCATCGACTGCACCGACTTCCGAGTGATCGCCGTGGCGGCCTTTGCCGATGTCGTGGTACAGGCCGGCCAGGTAGATCAGTTCGGGTTTGGGCAGCTTGGCCATCAGTTTACTGGCCAGCGGGAATTTCTCTGACACCTGGGTGTACTGCAGCTTACGCAGGTGCTTGATCAGGTTCAGGGTGTGGGCGTCGACGGTGTAGATGTGGAACAGGTCGTGCTGCATCTGCCCGACGATAAAGCCGAACTCCGGCAGGTAACGCCCGAGGATGCCGTAGCGGTTCATCCGCCGCAGGTTGCGGTGGATGCCGATCTTGCACTTGAACAGCTCGATGAACAGGCTGGTGTTGCGGATGTCGTTGCGAAAGTCATCGTCGATCAGGTGACGGTTTTCTCGCAGCAGGCGAATCGTGTCGGCACGCACGCCTTTGATTTCCGGCTGCTGGGCCATCAGCACGAAAATTTCCAGCATGGCAAACGGCGTGCGGCGGAACACGTTGTCGTTGCGCGCCTCGATATAGCCGTCGTGCAGCTGGAAACGCGGGTTGATCGGCTGCGGCGGTGCTTCGTCTTCCGGGGCCAGGATCACTTCTTCGAAGTGCTGGATGATCAGGTCGCTGAGCTGGGCGATGCTCATGACCACCCGGTAGTACTGCTGCATGAAACTTTCGATGCTGGTCTTCGCATCTTCGCCCTCGAAACCCAGCAGGGTGGCGATGGAGCGCTGATGGTCGAACAGCAGGCGGTCTTCGGCACGCCCGGCGAGCATGTGCAGGGCGTAGCGCACTTTCCAGAGGAATTCCTGGGACGAGGCGAGCAGGGCGTTTTCGCTTTCCACCAGAAAGCCTTCACCGGCCAGGGCGCGCAGGTTCAGGGTGCCGTACTGGCGACGGGCGACCCACAAAATCGTCTGGATATCGCGCAAGCCCCCGGGGGAGCCTTTGACGTTGGGTTCCAGGTTGTATTCGGTGTCGTTGTACTTGTGGTGCCGGGCTTTCTGCTCGGCGCGCTTGGCCAGGAAGAACTCCTTGCTCGGCCACATGTGCGCGGTGCTGGTGACTTCGAGCATGCGTTGGCGCAGACGCTCGGGGCCGGCGATGGTGCGGCTTTCCATCAGATTGGTGATGACGGTGAGGTCGGCGCGGGCTTCTTCGCCGCATTCGGCCACCGAGCGCACGCTCTGGCCGACTTCCAGGCCGATGTCCCACAGCAGCGTCAGAAAACGCTCGATGGAATCGCGAAAGATCTCATGGTCGGCGCTGTCCAGCAGGATCAGCAGGTCGATGTCCGAGTAGGGGTGCAGCTCGCCGCGACCGTAGCCGCCGACCGCCACCAGGGCGATATCGGCGTCTTCGCTCCAGTTGAACTGTTCCCAGGCCTTTTGCAGGATGTTATCGACGAACCAGGCGCGGTCCTCGATCAGCCGACGGATGTCCCGGCCGCTGCGAAAGCGCTCGTCGAGCACCTCGCGGGCCTGGCGGATAGCCTTCTTGAAGGCGGCGATAGGGCTGGCCTTCAGCGCCAGTTCGGCCTGGAACTGGCCACGGTCGAAGAGTTCGGGATCCACCTGGGGCATCGTTCGGCTTTCCTTTCTATCTATCAGTCAGTCACAACACAGTCTGGGAAAACCAGGGCAGCCGTTACGCCGAGATGCGTGGGATGGTGTCGTCCGCGCGCAGGGTGAAGATCTCGTAGCCGGTGTCGGTGACCAGCAGGGTGTGTTCCCACTGGGCGGAGAGCTTGCGGTCTTTGGTGATGGCGGTCCAGCCGTCGCCCAGCACCTTGGTGTCGGCCTTGCCCTGGTTGATCATCGGCTCGATGGTAAAGGTCATGCCGGCTTTGAGTTCCATGCCGGTGCCGGCGCGGCCGTAGTGCAGGATCTGCGGCTCTTCGTGGAACACCTTGCCGATGCCGTGGCCGCAGAACTCACGGACCACCGAGAAGCCGTTCTTTTCAGCATGCTTCTGGATCACTTCACCGATATCGCCCAGGCGGCAGCCGGGTTTGACGATTTCAATGGCCTTGTACATGCATTCCTGGGTCACCTGGGACAGGCGCTCGGCCCAGACCGGCACGGTGCCGACATGGAACATGCGGCTGGTATCGCCGTGGTAGCCGTCTTTGATGACGGTGACGTCGATGTTCAGGGTGTCGCCGTCTTTCAGCGGTTTGTCGCCGGGAATCCCGTGGCAGACCACATGGTTGATCGAGGTGCAGATCGACTTGGGGAAGCCCTTGTAGTTCAGCGGGGCAGGGATAGCTTTTTGCACGTCGACTATATAGTCGTGGCAAATGCGGTCCAGCGTTTCAGTGGTGACGCCGGGCTTGACGTGTTCGGCAATCATTTCCAGCACGTCGGCCGCCAGTTTGCCGGCAACGCGCATGCCGGCAATGTCTTCGGCGGTTTTCAAGGTAACGGTCATACAGGCTCTCTCTCTAGCGCGAGGCGCTGAAATCAATACGGTTTACGGGTGTGCGACAAAAGGTTGCAGAATTCGCACAAGCCCTGAAAAACGCGATTCTACCAGACGCGGGCGGCAAACCATGAGCGTCTGGCCATCGGTTATCTCTATAAGGTGGGGCTATAGTGGCGCGATTCAAAGGGTTGCGCAAAAGTCGTTGGCGGCAAATGTGATTGCGGGTTTCGTTTTTTCCCTTCGTGTGGTATAAAATGCGCCGCTTTCCGGGGATACCCCGCGAAGCTTAAATCCACACACGTGTCGACACGATGACCTGGGTGCCGGAGGCCTTGATGCCGCTGGTTGGTCATTGGGATACGTGGAGGCCAAACCCGACTTATTAAGGAACTATCATGTCCCAAGTCAACATGCGCGATATGCTGAAGGCCGGTGTGCACTTCGGTCACCAGACCCGTTACTGGAACCCGAAAATGGGTAAATACATTTTCGGCGCGCGTAACAAGATCCACATCATCAACCTTGAAAAAACCCTGCCAATGTTCAACGAAGCTCTGACTTTCGTAGAGCGTCTGGCCCAGGGCAAAAACAAGATTCTGTTCGTCGGCACCAAGCGTTCCGCTGGCAAGATCGTTGCTGAAGAAGCAGCACGTTGCGGTTCGCCGTACGTCGATCACCGCTGGTTGGGCGGCATGCTCACCAACTTCAAAACCATCCGTGCTTCCATCAAGCGTCTGCGTGACCTTGAAGTGCAAGCCGAAGACGGTACTTTCGCCAAGCTGACCAAGAAAGAGGCGCTGATGCGTACTCGCGACCTGGAAAAGCTCGATCGTTCCCTGGGTGGTATCAAGGACATGGGCGGTCTGCCTGACGCACTGTTCGTTATCGACGTTGATCACGAGCGCATTGCGATCACCGAAGCCAACAAGCTGGGCATCCCTGTTATCGGCGTAGTCGATACCAACAGCAGCCCAGAAGGCGTTGACTACATCATCCCAGGCAACGATGACGCCATCCGCGCTATCCAGCTGTACATGGGTTCGATGGCTGACGCTGTCATCCGCGGTCGCAACCACGTTGCTGGTGGTACCGAGCAGTTCGCTGAAGAAGCTCCGGTAGCCGCAGCTGAGTAATTGACGCCCTGGCGTTGACTCAGTAAGCAAAAAGGGGGCTTGGCCCCCTTTTTGCCCCCTCGAAAACCATTTGTCGGCAGCGCAGCTACAACATCTGTAACGTGCAGCGGCCTACAAGGGTGATTCGGGAAGAATTGATCGCCCGTTTGATCGGGTGGAATGGTTGAAAACCTATCCAAGAGGATTTTGAAATGGCAGAGATTACTGCGGCGTTGGTTAAAGAACTGCGTGAGCGTACCGGCGAAGGCATGATGGATTGCAAAAAGGCCTTGACCAAGGCTGGCGGCGACATCGAAAAAGCCATTGATGACATGCGTGCTTCGGGCGCCATCAAGGCTGCCAAGAAAGCAGGCAACGTTGCTGCTGAAGGCGCCATCGCGCTGAAAGAAGACGGTAAATCCGCAGTTCTGCTGGAAGTGAACTCGCAGACCGACTTCCTGGCTCTGCAGGACGACTTCAAGGCATTTGTTGCTGCCAGCATTGAGAAAGCGTTCGCTGACAAGCTGACTGACGCCGCTCCGCTGATCGCCGCTCAAGAAGCTGATCGCCTGGTACTGGTCGGCAAGGTTGGCGAAAACGTCAACATCCGTCGCCTGGCTCGCGTTGAAGGTGATGTTGTCGGTGGTTACCTGCACGGCAACAAGATCGGCGTTGTGGTTGCCCTTAAAGGCGGCAGCGTTGAGCTGGCCAAAGACATCGCTATGCACGTAGCGGCCAGCAACCCTGAATTCCTGCTGCCATCGGAAGTGTCCGCTGAAGCCATCGAACGCGAAAAAGCCGTGTTCCTGAGCCTCAACGCTGACAAGATCGCGGGCAAGCCAGAAAACATCGTTGAAAACATGATCAAAGGCCGTATCAGCAAGTTCCTGGCTGAAGCGAGCCTGGTTGAGCAGGCGTTCGTCAAGAACCCTGAAGTCAAGGTTGGCGAACTGGCCAAGAAAGCCGGTGCTGAAATCGTTTCCTTCACTTACTACAAAGTAGGCGAAGGCATCGAGAAGCCGGTCGACAACTTCGCTGAAGAAGTTGCTGCCCAGCTGGCTGCCGCCAAGCAATAAGACGGTTTTCAACTGTCGCCCGAAAGAGGCTGCCCGCTCACGCGCGCAGCCTCTTTTCAAATGGGAAGGCTAATTTATTTGGCTTCCCTTCGGAACTGGCTTACAAAGCCGTGTTCCGATGGCGCTGTGATAGCGTCCAGCTAGAGTGAACGCAAGCCGTAAACGGCTCGCCAAGAATTTTTTAAAATACGCCGCAGGAGAGATTCGCAATGGCTCAGCAGGGCAGTGGTTATCAGGCTCGCTATAAACGCATTCTACTCAAGCTCAGCGGCGAGGCCCTGATGGGCTCGGAAGAGTTCGGGATCGATCCCAAGGTACTCGACCGCATGGCGCTGGAAGTTGGCCAATTGGTCGGCATCGGCGTGCAGGTCGGCCTGGTGATTGGCGGTGGCAACCTGTTCCGCGGTGCCGCACTGAGTGCGGCGGGCATGGACCGGGTCACCGGTGACCACATGGGCATGCTGGCCACTGTGATGAACGCCCTGGCCATGCGCGATGCCCTGGAGCGCGCCAACATCTCGGCGATCGTGATGTCGGCTATTTCCATGGTAGGCGTGACCGATCACTATGACCGTCGCAAAGCCATGCGCCACCTGAACGCCAAGGAAGTGGTCATCTTCGCCGCCGGTACCGGCAACCCGTTCTTCACCACCGACTCGGCCGCATGCCTGCGTGCGATTGAAATCGATGCTGACGTCGTGTTGAAAGCGACCAAAGTCGACGGCGTATACACTGCAGATCCATTCAAAGACCCGCATGCCGAGAAGTTCGATCATCTGACCTACGATGAAGTGCTGGATCGCAAGCTGGGCGTGATGGACCTGACGGCAATTTGCCTGTGCCGCGACCACAAGATGCCGCTGCGCGTATTTAACATGAACAAGCCCGGCGCCCTGCTGAACATCGTACACGGCGGCGCGGAAGGCACTCTGATCGAGGAAGGCCAACAATGATCAACGAAATCAAGAAAGACGCCCAAGCGCGTATGCACAAATCCCTGGAGTCTCTGGCCCATGCATTCGGCCAGATTCGTACAGGCAAGGCGCACCCCAGCATTCTGGGTAGCGTGATGGTGCCGTACTACGGTACCGACACCTCCATCACCCAAGTGGCCAATATCACCGTAAAAGACTCGCGCACCCTGCAAGTCGTCGCCTTCGAGCGCAACATGCTCGCGGCGGTCGACAAGGCGATCCAGAGCGCCGGCCTGAACCTCAACCCGACCAACCTGGGCGAGTTGCTGCTGATTTCCATGCCAGCCCTGACTGAAGAAACCCGCAAGGGCTTCACCAAGCAGGCGCGCAGCGCAGCAGAAGATGCACGTGTTGCCGTGCGCAACATCCGTCGCGATGCCCTGGGCGAGCTGAAGAAGCTGGTCAAGGACAAGGAAATCAGCGAAGACGAAGAGCGCCGTGCGGCGGCTGATATCCAGAAGCTGACCGACAAGGCCGAAGCTGATATCGATGCGGCCACCAAGCAAAAAGAAGCGGACTTGATGGCCGTATAAGGGTCAGGGCGCTTTCATGGAAAAGACCAAGCAGACTGTGCCCTCCGTGGTGCCGCGCCATGTCGCGATCATCATGGATGGGAATAATCGCTGGGCGAAAAAACGCTTCCTGCCTGGCGTCGCCGGGCACAAAGCGGGTGTCGATGCGGTACGGGCAGTGATCGAGGTGTGCGCCGAGGCCAAGGTCGAAGTGTTGACCTTGTTCGCGTTTTCCAGTGAAAACTGGCAGCGCCCGGCCGAGGAAGTCAGTGCCTTGATGGATCTGTTCTTCAGGGCCCTGCGTCGTGAGGCCAAGCGCCTCAACGACAACAACATCACGCTGCGCATCATTGGTGATCGCTCGCGGTTCCACCCGGAGCTGCAAGCAGCCATGCGTGAGGCTGAAGCCATTACCGCCGGCAGTAACCGTTTTGTGCTGCAGATTGCCGCCAACTACGGTGGTCAGTGGGACATCGCCCAGGCTGCGCAACGGCTTGCCCGCGAAGTGCAGGCCGGCCACCTGCAGCCGGACGAGATCACGCCCGAACTGTTGCAGACCTGCCTGGTTACCGGCGACCTGCCGCTGCCGGACTTGTGCATCCGTACCGGTGGCGAGCACCGCATCAGTAATTTCCTGTTGTGGCAGTTGGCCTATACCGAGCTGTATTTCTCCGACCTGTTCTGGCCGGACTTCAAACACGATGCCATGCGTAAAGCGCTGGCCGATTTCGCTTCCCGTCAGCGTCGCTTCGGTAAAACGAGCGAGCAGATCGAAGCTGGAGCCCGGGTTTAATGCTTAAACAACGAATCATCACTGCACTGATCCTGCTGCCGATTGCCTTGTGTGGCTTTTTTCTGCTCGACGGATCCGGCTTTGCGCTGTTCATCGGCCTGGTCGTGACGCTCGGTGCCTGGGAATGGGCGCGTCTGGCCGGCTTCAGTGCGCAGTTGCCGCGGGTGGTGTATGCCGTCATCGTGGCGCTGTTGCTGTTCCTGATGTACATCCTCCCCGATCTCGCTCCTTGGGTGTTGGGTGCGGCGGTGCTGTGGTGGGCGTTGGCGACCTTCCTGGTGTTGACTTATCCGCGCACCAGCAGCCAGTGGTCCAGCGTTGCCTGCAAGCTGGTGATCGGCTTGTTGATTCTGCTGCCAGCGTGGCAAGGGCTGGTGGAGATCAAGCGTTTTCCGATCGGCAATGAGTTGATCCTGGCGGTGATGGTGTTGGTCTGGGGTGCCGATATCGGTGCCTACTTCTCCGGTCGGGCCTTCGGCAAGCGCAAGCTGGCGCCGGCGGTCAGCCCGGGCAAGAGCTGGGAGGGCGTGTACGGCGGCCTGGCCTTGACCTTGGTGATCACGCTCGTGGTCGGTGTTGTGCGTGGCTGGTCGGTGAAAGAGCTGTGCCTGGCCTTGCTGGGCGCGGCCATCGTCGTATTGATCTCGGTCGTGGGCGACCTCACCGAGAGCATGTTCAAGCGCCAGGCCGGGATCAAGGACAGCAGTAATCTGTTGCCGGGCCATGGCGGCGTGCTGGACCGTATCGACAGTCTGACCGCTGCGATCCCGATCTTTGCCGTGCTGTTGTGGATGGCTGCGTCGTGAGCCGCCTGCAACAGGTCACCGTGCTGGGTGCGACCGGCTCGGTAGGGTTGAGCGCCCTGGATGTGATCGCGCGCCACCCGGAACGCTATCAAGTTTTCGCATTGACCGGCTTCTCTCGCCTGACTGAGCTGCTGGCGTTGTGCGTGCGCCATGCGCCACGTTTTGCCGTCGTGCCTGGGGTCACTGCCGCGCGAGGATTGCAGGATGACCTGCGCGCCGCCGGCCTGGCCACTCAGGTGCTGGTGGGCGAGGAAGGGTTGTGCCAGGTGTCGGCCGATGCCGAGGTGGATGCCGTGGTGGCGGCCATCGTCGGCGCCGCTGGCTTGCGCCCGACCCTGGCCGCCGTCGATGCGGGCAAGAAGATCCTGCTGGCTAATAAAGAAGCGCTGGTCATGTCCGGCACGCTCTTTATGCAGGCGGTGCGCAAGAGCGGGGCGGTATTGCTGCCGCTCGACAGTGAGCACAACGCGATTTTCCAGTGCATGCCTGGCGATTTTGCCCGCGGCCTGAGCCAGGTCGGTGTACGCCGGATTTTGCTGACAGCATCCGGTGGGCCTTTTCGCAAAACTCCGCTGGCGGACCTGGAGCATGTGTCTCCGGATCAGGCGTGCGCCCATCCGAACTGGTCCATGGGGCGCAAGATCTCCGTGGATTCGGCCAGCATGATGAACAAGGGCCTGGAGTTGATCGAGGCCTGCTGGTTGTTCGATGCGCGGCCCGATCAGGTCGAGGTGGTGATTCATCCGCAAAGTGTGATCCATTCCCTGGTCGACTATGTGGATGGCTCGGTGCTGGCGCAGTTGGGTAACCCCGACATGCGAACGCCGATCGCCAATGCCCTGGCCTGGCCTGAGCGGATCGATTCCGGTGTTGCACCGTTGGACCTGTTCGCGATTGCACGCCTGGACTTCGAGGCGCCGGACGAGCAGCGCTTTCCATGCCTGCGCCTGGCGCGGCAAGCCGCGGAGGCGGGCAACAGCGCGCCGGCGATGCTCAATGCGGCTAACGAGGTGGCGGTGGCGGCGTTTCTCGAACAGCGCATCCGCTTTCCGCAGATCGCGAGTATCATCGAGGATGTTCTGAGTCTTGAGCCCGTGGTGGCTGTGAATGATCTGGGGGCAGTGTTCGAGGCGGATGCCAAGGCCCGTGCCCTGGCCGAACAATGGTTGAACCGCAACGCGCGTTAGTCTTTGGGCGTGTTTGCGTCTTCAGGCACTGGATTGGAATGCGGAGAAATTAGATGAGTGCGCTTTACATGATTGTCGGCACCCTGGTTGCTCTGGGTGTGCTGGTTACCTTCCACGAATTCGGCCACTTCTGGGTGGCGCGTCGTTGCGGCGTCAAGGTACTGCGCTTTTCCGTTGGTTTCGGCATGCCGTTGCTGCGTTGGCACGACCGCCGTGGCACCGAGTTCGTGATCGCGGCCATCCCCTTGGGCGGCTACGTCAAGATGCTCGATGAGCGCGAAGGCGAAGTGCCGGCGGATCAACTGGATCAGTCCTTCAATCGCAAGACCGTTCGTCAGCGCATCGCTATCGTCGCCGCCGGCCCGATCGCCAATTTCCTGTTGGCCATGGTGTTCTTCTGGTTCCTGGCCATGCTCGGCAGCGAACAGATACGTCCGGTGATCGGCGCGGTTGAAGCGGACAGCATGGCGGCGAAGGCGGGATTGGTCGCCGGGCAGGAAATTGTTTCCATTGATGGCGAACCAACTACCGGTTGGGGCGCGGTCAATTTGCAGTTGGTACGTCGCCTGGGCGAAAGCGGCACCGTCAAGGTGGTGGTGCGCGAGCAGGATTCTTCCGCCGAGACCCCGCGTGAACTGGCCCTCGACCATTGGCTCAAGGGGGCCGATGAGCCGGACCCGATCAAGTCCCTGGGTATTCGCCCATGGCGCCCGGCCTTGCCGCCGGTGCTCGCCGAGCTCGACCCGAAAGGCCCGGCCCAGGCCGCAGGTCTGAAAACCGGCGACCGCCTGCTGGCCCTTGATGGCCAGGCGCTGGGCGACTGGCAGCAAGTGGTCGACCTGGTGCGTGTACGGCCTGATACCAAAATTGTGCTGAAAGTTGAGCGCGATGGTGCTCAAATCGACGTCCCCGTGACCCTGGCGGTTCGCGGGGAAGCCAAGGCGGCCGGGGGTTACCTCGGTGCCGGCGTGAAAAGCCCGGACTGGCCGCCGTCGATGATGCGCGAGGTCAGTTTCGGGCCGTTGGCGGCAATTGGCGAGGGTGCGAAACGCACTTGGACCATGAGCGTGCTGACTCTCGAATCGCTCAAGAAAATGTTGTTCGGCGAGCTCTCGGTAAAAAACTTGAGTGGGCCGATAACCATTGCTAAAGTGGCGGGCGCTTCTGCCCAGTCGGGTGTCGCGGATTTCCTGAATTTCCTGGCTTATCTGAGTATTAGCCTTGGGGTTCTGAATTTGTTGCCCATTCCAGTATTGGATGGGGGGCATCTGTTGTTTTATCTGGTCGAGTGGGTGCGTGGTCGCCCCTTGTCGGATCGGGTGCAGGGTTGGGGGATACAGATCGGTATCAGTTTGGTGGTCGGGGTGATGTTGTTAGCCTTGGTCAACGATCTGGGACGACTGTAACGCTTCGCTGAATTGCGAATCTGCCGCATTTTGCGGCAGTTTGTTTATTGCCAGTTGGAATAAGAAAGGACTTCATGAAACGTCTGCTGCTAACTGCGGTTCTCACCGTATTGATGATCGCCGAAGTTCACGCCGAGTCCTTCACTATCTCCGATATTCGCGTCAACGGCCTCCAGCGGGTTTCCGCGGGTAGCGTCTTTGGTGCCTTGCCGTTGAACGTCGGGGAACAGGCTGATGACCGTCGCCTGGTGGAATCCACTCGTGCGCTGTTCAAAACCGGGTTCTTTCAAGATATCCAACTGGGTCGCGAAGGTAACGTCCTGGTCATCACCGTCGTCGAGCGACCTTCCGTCGCCAGTATCGAGATCGAGGGTAACAAGGCGATCTCCACTGAAGACCTGATGAAGGGCCTCAAGCAATCCGGCCTGGCCGAGGGCGAGATCTTCCAGCGCGCCACCCTCGAGGGTGTGCGTAACGAGCTGCAACGCCAGTATGTTGCCCAGGGCCGCTACTCCGCGACCGTGGAAACGGAAGTGGTCCCGCAGCCTCGTAACCGTGTCGGCCTCAAGGTCAACATCAACGAAGGCACCGTGGCGGCCATTCAGCACATCAACGTGGTGGGCAACACGAAGTTCCCTGATGAAGACCTGATCGGCCTGTTCGAGCTCAAGACCACCAACTGGCTGTCGTTCTTCAAGAACGACGACAAGTACGCCCGTGAAAAACTCTCCGGTGACCTGGAGCGCTTGCGTTCCTACTACCTGGACCGTGGCTATATCAACATGGATATCGCTTCGACCCAGGTGTCCATCACCCCTGACAAGAAGCACGTGTACATCACCGTCAACGTCAACGAGGGTGAGAAGTACAAGGTCCGCGACGTCAAGCTCAGCGGCGACTTGAAAGTGCCTGAAGACCAGGTCAAGGCCCTGTTGCTGGTGCAGAAAGACCAGGTGTTCTCGCGCAAGCTGATGACCACCACGTCCGAACTGATCACCCGTCGCCTGGGTAACGAAGGTTATACCTTCGCCAACGTCAACGGCGTGCCGACCCCGCACGATGACGACCACACCGTGGACATCACCTTCGTGGTCGACCCGGGCAAGCGTGCCTACGTGAACCGCATCAACTTCCGTGGCAACACCAAGTCTGCGGACGAAGTGCTGCGTCGTGAAATGCGTCAGATGGAAGGTGGCTGGGCGTCGACCTACCTGATCGACCAGTCCAAGACCCGTCTTGAACGTCTGGGCTTCTTCAAGGAAGTCAACGTCGAAACCCCGGCCGTACCGGGTGTGGACGACCAGGTTGACGTGAACTACGCCGTTGAAGAACAAGCCTCGGGCTCGATCACCGCCAGCGTCGGTTTCGCACAGAGTGCCGGCCTGATCCTCGGTGGTTCGATCACCCAGAACAACTTCCTCGGTACCGGTAACAAGGTTTCCATCGGCCTGACCCGCAGCGAATACCAGAGCCGCTATAACTTCGGTTATGTCGACCCCTACTGGACCGCTGACGGTGTGAGCCTGGGCTACAACGCCTTCTATCGCACCACCGACTACAAAGACCTCGACGTTAACGTTGCCAGCTATGCGATCGACAGCCTGGGTGCCGGCGTCAACATCGGTTACCCGATCAGTGAGACCTCGCGTCTGACCTTCGGCCTGACCGCGCAGCAGGATGAGATCAAGACCGGTGTGTACACCGTGGATGAGATCTTCGACTTCACCCGTCGCGAAGGCGACAAGTTCCTGAACTTCAAGGCGTCTGCCGGCTGGTCCGAGTCGACCCTGAACAAAGGCGTACTGGCCACCCGCGGTCACTCCCAGAGCGTGACCCTGGAAGCCACCACGCCGGGCAGCGACCTGTCGTTCTTCAAGCTCGACTACCGTGGCCAGCTGTTCCAGCCTTTGAGCGACAACTACACCATGCGCCTGCACACTGAGCTGGGCTATGGCGACGGTTATGGTTCGACCAACGGCTTGCCGTTCTATGAGAACTACTATGCAGGTGGTTTCAACTCGGTTCGCGGCTTCAAGGACAGCACCTTGGGTCCTCGTGGTACCCCTAGCCGTGGCGCTGGCGTGACCGGTAACACCGGTACCGTGGCGGATACGGACACTAGCGCACTGCCATTCGGTGGTAACGTGCTGATCCAGGGTGGTGCCGAGATCCTGTTCCCACTGCCGTTCGTGAAAGATCAGCGGTCCCTGCGTACTTCGGTTTTCTGGGATGTGGGTAACGTATTCGACTCCAAGTGCGATCAGGTCACTAACCCGACTGGCGTGAAGTCCAATACCCAGTGTAACGAAGTAAGCCTCAGCAACCTGGCGAGCTCCGTAGGTGTTGGCGTGACGTGGGTGACTGCGCTTGGTCCGTTGAGCTTTGCTCTGGCTATGCCAGTCAAGAAACCGGATAACGCTGAAACCCAGATTTTCCAATTCTCCCTCGGCCAGACGTTCTAAGCGTCTGACCCAAGATAACGACAACGGATCTGTAGGAGTACATCGTGCGTAAGTTGACTCAATTGGTTCTGCTGGCCACTGTGCTGGTAACCACCCCGGCCTTCGCCGAGATGAAAATCGCCGTCCTGAACTATCAGATGGCCCTGCTGGAATCCGACGCGGCCAAGAAGTACGCGGTGGATGCCGAGAAGAAGTTTGGTCCGCAACTGACCAAGCTCAAAACGTTGGAAAGCAGTGCCAAGGGCATCCAGGATCGTCTGGTAGCCGGTGGCGACAAGATGCAGCAAGGCGAGCGCGAGCGCCTGGAGCTTGAATTCAAGCAAAAGGCCCGTGACTACCAGTTCCAGTCCAAGGAGCTGAACGAAGCCAAGGCTGTTGCCGACCGCGAAATGCTCAAGCAGCTCAAGCCGAAACTCGACAGCGCTGTGGAAGAAGTCATCAAGAAAGGTGCCTTTGACCTGGTGTTCGAGCGCGGCGCCGTGATTGACGTCAAGCCTCAATACGACATCACCCGCCAGGTGATCGAGCGCATGAACCAGCTGAAGTAAGCCATGACCGCGACTATCAAGCTCGGCGAGTTGGCCGAGTTCCTGGGAGCCACCTTGCGTGGTTCCCCGGAGAAAGAAATCACTGGGCTAGCCACCTTGCAGGAGGCTGGCCCATCTCAGTTGAGCTTCCTCGCAAATCCCCAATACCGTAAATACCTGGCCGATAGCCAAGCCGCAGCCCTGCTGCTGAAGGCTGCTGACGCCGAGGGTTACGCCGGGGATGCGCTGGTGGTGCCTGATCCGTACCTCGCTTATGCGCGGGTATCCCACCTGTTCGATCCGAAACCCAAGGCGGCTGGAGGGATCCACCCGACGGCGGTGATCGCCGATGATGCCCAGGTTGATCCTGCGGCGAGCATTGGCGCCTTTGCCGTGATCGAAAGTGGCGCGCGCATTGGCGCCGGTGTCACCGTGGGCGCTCAGTGCTTTATCGGCGAACGCTGTGAAATCGGTGCCGATGGCTGGCTGGCGCCCCGCGTGACCCTGTACCACGATGTGCGTATCGGGCAGCGGGTGGTCATTCAGTCGGGCGCGGTGATCGGTGGCGAAGGCTTCGGTTTTGCCAATTCGAAAGGCGTTTGGCACAAGATTGCCCAGGTCGGCGGCGTATTGATCGGCGACGATGTGGAAATCGGCGTCAATACCGCTGTTGATCGCGGGGCTTTGGCCGATACCGTGATCGGTAATGGCGTGAAGCTCGATAACCAGATCCAGATTGCCCACAACGTACAGATTGGCGATCACACCGCCATGGCGGCCTGCGTAGGCATATCCGGCAGCACCAGGATCGGCAAGCATTGCATGCTCGCCGGTGGCGTAGGGCTGGTTGGGCACATCGATATTTGCGACAACGTCTTCATCACCGGCATGACCATGGTCACCCACTCGATTACCGAGCCCGGTGCCTATTCGTCCGGTACCGCCATGCAGCCTGCGGCTGAATGGCGCAAGAGTGCAGCGCGTTTGAGGCACATCGACGACATGGCTCGACGTCTCAAACAGCTGGAAAAGCGTGTTGGGGACGTGACCCCTGGCGGTAATGCTTCATCAGAAGGCTGATACCATTTCCATATCAAGTGTGCACAGCCGCTAGACTGCCTCCTTGATTTGCTAGCGGGGCGTGCGTTTAGTCGCCCGCCCCCAATCTTTATTACAGGCTTCCCCCCGAAATGATGGACATCAACGAGATTCGCGAATACCTGCCTCACCGTTACCCGTTCCTGCTGGTGGACCGTGTAGTGGACCTCAATGTTGAGGAAAAGCGCATTCGTGCCTACAAGAATGTCAGCATCAACGAACCGTTCTTCAATGGTCACTTTCCCGCGCATCCGATCATGCCGGGCGTGTTGATCATCGAAGCAATGGCCCAGGCTGCCGGTATCCTTGGTTTCAAAATGCTCGACCTCAAGCCTGCCGACGGCACGCTTTATTATTTCGTGGGCTCCGACAAGTTGCGTTTCCGCAACCCGGTCACCCCGGGTGACCAGTTGATCCTGGAAGCCAAGTTCATCAGCTGCAAGCGCCAGATCTGGAAGTTCGAATGCCAGGCCTCGGTGGATGGCAAGCCGGTGTGCTCCGCCGAAATCATCTGCGCGGAACGCAAACTATGAGTTTGATTGACCCTCGCGCAATCATCGATCCGTCGGCCGTACTGGCCGCCGACGTTGAGGTCGGCCCTTGGTCGATCGTCGGCGCAGGTGTGGAAATCGGCGAGGGGACTGTCATCGGGCCGCACGTGATCCTCAAGGGACCGACCCGCATTGGCAGGCACAATCGCATCTATCAGTTTTCCTCGATAGGCGAAGACACCCCCGACATGAAGTACAAGGGGGAAGAAACACGCCTGGTAATCGGTGATCACAACATCATTCGTGAAGGCGTGACCATTCACCGTGGCACCGTGCAGGACCGTGCCGAGACCACGTTGGGTGATCACAACCTGGTCATGGCTTACGCGCATATCGGCCACGACAGCGTGATCGGCAACCACTGCATCCTGGTCAACAACACCGCGTTGGCAGGCCATGTACACGTTGACGATTGGGCGATCCTGTCCGGTTTCACCCTGGTGCATCAGTACTGCCACATCGGCGCCCATAGTTTTTCCGGCATGGGCACGGCTATCGGCAAGGATGTCCCGGCGTTCGTCACGGTGTTCGGCAACCCTGCCGAAGCCCGCAGCATGAACTTCGAAGGCATGCGCCGTCGTGGTTTCAGCGACGATGCGATCCACGCCCTGCGTCGCGCCTACAAGGTGGTTTACCGCCAGGGCCTGACGGTTGAGCAGGCATTGGCCGAACTGACCGAGCCGGCAATGTTGTTCCCGGAAGTCGCGGTGTTCCGTGACTCGATCCAGGCGTCGACCCGCGGCATCACGCGCTGATCATGGCCAATCTGCGTATCGCATTGGTCGCCGGGGAAGCTTCCGGCGATATCCTGGGCGCGGGGCTGATGCGGGCGCTCAAGGCCCAGCATCCGGCGGTCGAGTTCATTGGCGTGGGCGGCCCGTTGATGCAGGCCGAGGGCCTCACCTCCTACTTCCCCATGGAACGCTTGTCGGTCATGGGGTTGGTGGAAGTGCTGGGCCGTCTGCGTGAGCTGCTGGCACGGCGCAAGCTGCTGATTCAGACCCTGATCCAAGAAAAACCTGACGTGTTCATCGGAATCGACGCGCCGGATTTCACCCTCAATATCGAGCTCAAGTTGCGTCAGGCCGGGATCAAGACCGTGCATTACGTCAGCCCGTCCGTGTGGGCGTGGCGGCAGAAGCGCGTGCTGAAGATCCGCGAAGGCTGTGATTTGATGCTGACCTTGCTGCCGTTCGAAGCCCGTTTCTACGAAGAGAAGGGCGTGCCGGTGCGGTTTGTCGGGCACACGCTGGCCGACACCATCCCGCTGCACGCCGATCGTGCTGCGGCGCGTGCCGAACTGGGCTTGCCGGACGGCCCGCTGGTCGCGCTGATGCCGGGCAGTCGGGGTGGCGAAGTGGGCCGCCTGGGCGCGCTGTTTTTTGATGCCGCCGAGCGCCTGCTGATCATGAAGCCTGGCGTGCGCTTTGTGCTGCCGTGTGCGAGCCCGCAACGTCGCGCACAGATCGAAACCTTGCTGCAAGGGCGCAACCTGCCGTTGACCCTGCTCGATGGTCAGTCGCACCTGGCCCTGGCGGCGTGCGACGCGGTGCTGATCGCCTCGGGTACCGCGACCCTGGAGGCGTTGCTGTACAAGCGTCCGATGGTCGTGGCTTACCGCCTGGCGCCGCTGACCTTCTGGATTCTCAAGCGCATGGTTAAAAGCCCCTACATCTCCTTGCCCAATCTGCTGGCCCAGCGCCTGTTGGTGCCGGAATTGTTGCAGGACGATGCAACGCCCGCAGCCCTGGCGCAGACGCTACTCCCCTTGATCGACGGCGGCGAAGAGCAGACCCGCGGCTTTGACGAGATCCACCGCACCCTGCGGCGCGATGCGTCAAACCAGGCGGCGGATGCCGTGTTGACCTTGATCGGCCATAAACAGGAAGCCCTATGACGACGCAAATGGGGCTGGATTTCAGCCTGGTCGCGCAAGCCCACGAACTGGTGGCCGGCGTGGATGAAGTCGGGCGCGGCCCGCTCTGTGGTGCCGTGGTGACGGCGGCGGTGATTCTTGACCCGAACCGGCCAATCCTCGGCCTCAACGACTCGAAGAAACTCACCGAAGCGCGTCGGGAAAAACTCTTCGACGAGATCTGTGAAAAAGCCCTGAGCTGGCATATCGCCCGGGCCGAAGTCGAAGAAATCGACGAGTTGAATATCCTCCACGCCACCATGCTTGCCATGCAGCGCGCCGTCGAGGGCCTGCATATCACCCCGAAACTGGCGATGATCGATGGCAATCGCTGCCCGAAACTGGCGATGCCGGCTGAAGCGGTGGTCAAGGGTGATAGCAAGGTGCCTGCCATCGCGGCCGCCTCGATTCTGGCCAAGGTCAGCCGTGACCGTGAAATGGCTGCGTTCGAATTGATCTACCCCGGCTACGGCATCGCGGGCCATAAAGGCTACCCGACGCCCGTTCATCTGGAAGCACTGGCCCGTCTCGGCCCGACGCCGATCCACCGCCGCTCGTTCGCCCCGGTGCGCCTGGCTTACGAACAGCGCGAGAGCCTCAGCGAGGTTTAGTCGCGAGGCTGATGTTTTTGCCCAGGCCCGGTACAATCCCGGGCCTTGTTGTTTCTACGTTTAAGACAGGATCACTATGCCGGCTTCATTCGTTCACCTACGCCTGCACACTGAATACTCCCTGGTCGACGGCCTGGTACGGATCAAACCGCTGGTCAAAACCCTGGTGGGCATGAACATGCCTGCCGTCGCGGTCACCGATCAGAACAACATGTGTTCCCTGGTCAAGTTCTACAAGAACGCCATGGGCTCCGGCATCAAGCCGATCTGCGGCGCCGACCTGTGGCTGTCGAACAAAGACCCGGATAACCCTCTGAGCCGCATCAGCCTGTTGGCGATGAACGGCGTCGGTTATCGCAACCTCACCGAACTGATTTCCCGTGGCTTCATCGACGGCCAGCGCAACGGCGCGGTGATCATCGAGCGTGAGTGGGTGGCCGAGGCCAGCGAGGGCGTGATCATGCTCTCGGCGGCCAAAGAGGGCGAAATCGGGATCGCGCTGCTGGGCGGCAACCCGCAGGAAGCCGAAGTGCTGGCCCGCGAGTGGATGGCCGTGTTCCCTGACCGCTTCTACCTGGAAGTCCAGCGCACCAACCGCCCCAACGATGAAGAACATCTGCACGCCGCCGTGGCCCTGGCCGACAAGCTGGGCGCGCCGCTGGTGGCGACCAACGATGTGCGCTTCATCAAGAAAGAAGATTTCGAAGCCCACGAAACCCGCGTGTGCATCGGCGAAGGCCGGGCCCTGGATGACCCGCGCCGCTCGAAAAACTACAGCGAAGAGCAATACCTCAAAAGCGCCGAGGAAATGGCCGAGCTGTTCAGCGACCTGCCCGAGGCCCTGGAAAACTCCGTCGAGATCGCCAAGCGCTGCAATATCGAAGTGAAGCTGGGCAAGCACTTCCTGCCCAACTTCCCGATTCCCGAAGGCATGACCATCGATGAGTATTTCCGCAAGGTGTCGTTCGATGGCCTGGAGGAACGCCTCTCGGTCCTGCTGCCCAAGGACACCACCGAAGATTACGAAGCCAAGCGCCAGGTCTACGTCGACCGGCTGAATTTCGAGCTGGATATCATCATCCAGATGGGGTTCCCCGGTTACTTCCTGATCGTGATGGACTTTATCCAGTGGGCCAAGAGTAACGGCGTGCCGGTCGGTCCTGGCCGGGGCTCGGGTGCCGGCTCGCTGGTTGCCTATGTGCAGAAGATCACCGACCTCGACCCGCTGGAATATGACCTGCTGTTCGAACGCTTCCTTAACCCGGAACGGGTCTCCATGCCCGACTTCGACGTCGACTTCTGCATGGACGGTCGCGACCGCGTGATCGAATACGTGGCCGATAAGTATGGCCGCAACGCCGTGAGCCAGATCATCACGTTCGGTTCCATGGCGGCCAAGGCGGTAATCCGCGACGTGGCCCGGGTGCAGGGCAAGTCCTACGGCCTGGCGGATCGCCTGTCGAAGATGATCCCGTTCGAAGTCGGCATGACCCTGGAAAAGGCCTACGAGCAGGAAGAAATCCTGCGCGACTTCATCAAGGTCGACGAAGAAGCCGCCGAAATCTGGGAGATGGCGCGCAAGCTCGAAGGCGTGGTGCGTAACGTCGGTAAACACGCCGGTGGCGTGGTGATCGCGCCGACCAAGCTCACCGACTTTTCGCCGATCTATTGCGACGAAGAAGGCGATGGCCTGGTGACCCAGTTCGACAAGGACGACGTGGAGGCGGCCGGCCTGGTGAAGTTCGACTTCCTCGGCCTGCGGACTCTGACAATCATCGACTGGGCGCTCAAGACGATCAACCGCGACCGTGCCAAGGTCGGCGAAGCACCGCTGGACATCGCGTTTATCCCGCTGGATGACAAGCCGACCTACAGCCTGCTGCAAAAAGCCGAAACCACGGCGGTGTTCCAGCTGGAATCCCGCGGCATGAAAGAGCTGATCAAAAAGCTCAAGCCCGACTGCCTGGAAGACTTGATCGCACTGGTCGCCCTGTTCCGTCCGGGCCCGCTGCAATCGGGCATGGTGGATGACTTCATCAACCGTAAGCACGGTCGCGCCGAACTGGCCTACCCGCACTCGGACTACCAGTACGAAGGCCTCAAGCCGGTACTGGCACCGACCTACGGCATCATCCTGTACCAGGAACAGGTGATGCAGATCGCCCAGGTCATGGCCGGTTACACCCTCGGCGGTGCGGACATGCTGCGTCGCGCCATGGGTAAGAAAAAGCCCGAGGAAATGGCCAAGCAGCGCGGCGGTTTCATCGAGGGTTGCGCCACCAACAATATCGACGCCGACCTTGCCGGTAACATTTTCGACCTGGTGGAAAAATTCGCCGGTTATGGCTTCAACAAATCCCACTCCGCTGCCTACGGCCTGGTGTCGTACCAGACCGCCTGGCTGAAGGCCCACTACCCGGCGCCGTTCATGGCCGCGGTACTCTCGGCGGATATGCACAACACCGACAAGGTCGTGACCTTGATCGAGGAAGTGCGAACCATGAAGCTGCGCCTCGACGCGCCGGACGTGAACGCCTCGGAGTTCAAGTTCACCGTGAACGACGAAGGCCGCATCATCTATGGCCTGGGGGCGATCAAGGGGGTGGGCGAGGGCCCGGTGGAAGCGATCACCGAGGCGCGCCAAAACGGCCCGTTCAAGGATCTGTTCGATTTCTGCGCGCGGGTCGACCTCAAGCGCATCAACAAACGTACCCTCGATGGCTTGATCCGCAGCGGCGCCCTCGACCGTCTCGGCCCGTATTTCCATGATGAGCCGAAGGCCTACCAGGCGAATATCGACCGCAATCGCGCGGTGCTGCTGACCGCCATGGAAGAAGCGATCAAGGCCGCCGAACAGACCGCCCGCACCCACGACAGCGGTCACGCCGACCTGTTCGGCGGGTTGTTCGTCGAAGAAGACGCGGATGTCTACGCCAACCATCGCAAGGCCAAGGAGCTGACCCTCAAGGAACGCCTCAAAGGTGAGAAAGACACCCTGGGCCTGTACCTCACCGGTCACCCGATTGACGAATACGAAGGGGAAATTCGTCGTTTCGCCCGTCAGCGCATCATCGACCTGAAACCGGCGCGCGACACCCAGACCGTCGCCGGCATGATCATCGCCCTGCGGGTGATGAAAAACAAAAAGGGCGACAAGATGGGCTTTATCACCCTCGACGACCGCTCCGGCCGGATCGAGGCGTCGCTGTTTGCCGATGCGTTCCATTCGGCGCAGTCGCTGTTGCAGACCGACGCCATGGTGGTGGTGGAGGGGGAGGTCAGTAACGACGACTTCTCCGGCGGCCTGCGCCTGCGGATCAAGCGCGTGATGAGCATGGAAGACGCGCGCACCAACCTGGCCGAAAGCCTGCGCTTGAAGGTCAAGACCGAGGCGCTCAAGGGCGATCAGCTGCGCTGGTTGGGGGACTTGCTCAAACGCCACCGTGGCGCATGCCCGGTGACCATGGAATACACCGGTAACGACGCCAAGGCCATGCTGCAGTTCGGCGAGACCTGGCGAATTGATCCCGCTGATGGCTTGATTCAAGCATTGCGTGACCAGTTCGGTCGTGACAACGTCTTCCTCCAATACCGTTGACGATCAGGTGATGGCAAATAGCCTGATCTCGACCAAACATTTAATCTCGACCTAGACGCGCCTCTCCCTTAAGGTAGGGCGCGAATAGACAACCGGCTGGCCAGGCACTCCTTGGCCGTCGACCCAAGACGGACGCTTATGAACCCGAATTTTCTTGATTTCGAACAGCCGATCGCTGACCTGCAAGCCAAGATCGAAGAACTGCGCCTGGTCGGCAATGACAACTCGCTGAATATCGGCGATGAAATCGCTCGCCTGCAAGACAAGAGCAGCTCGCTCACCGAAGACATCTTCGGCAAGTTGACCAGCTGGCAGATCGCGCGCCTGGCCCGCCATCCGCGCCGTCCGTACACCCTGGACTACATTCAGCACATCTTCACCGAGTTCGACGAGCTGCACGGCGACCGCCACTTCTCCGACGACGCGGCCATCGTGGGCGGTATCGCTCGCCTGGACGACCAGCCGGTGATGGTGATCGGTCACCAGAAAGGCCGTGAAGTGCGCGAGAAAGTCCGCCGTAACTTCGGCATGCCGCGTCCGGAAGGCTACCGCAAGGCTTGCCGCCTGATGGAAATGGCCGAGCGCTTCAAGATGCCGATCCTGACGTTCATCGACACCCCGGGCGCGTACCCGGGTATCGACGCCGAAGAGCGCAACCAGAGCGAAGCGATCGCCTGGAACCTGCGCGTCATGTCCCGCCTGAAAACCCCGATCATTGCCACCGTGATTGGTGAAGGTGGTTCCGGCGGTGCGTTGGCCATTGGTGTCTGCGACCAATTGAACATGCTGCAATATTCGACCTACGCGGTGATCTCGCCGGAAGGTTGCGCTTCGATCCTGTGGAAAACCGCCGAGAAAGCGCCGGACGCTGCCGAAGCGATGGGCATCACCGCCGATCGCCTCAAGGGCCTGGGGATCGTGGATAAAGTCATCGCCGAACCATTGGGCGGCGCCCACCGCGACCCGGCCGCCGCTGCCGCGACCATCCGTGCCGAACTGGGTTCGCAACTGGCGATGCTCAAGAAGCTGGATACCGAAGCACTGTTGGCCCGGCGTTACGAGCGCCTGATGAGCTACGGTCTCTAAACCGCAGCCGTAAAAAATGTGGGAGGGGCTTGCTCCCGATTGCTGAGTGTCAGTCAATGCATCTGGTGACTGACCTGCCGCTATCGGGAGCAAGCCCCTCCCACATTTGCTTTGTGTATGCTTGGCCAACGTATTCCAGGTTTGCGGCGGTAACATCTGATGAAACCATTACTTTCCGCCAAACTCCTGCAAACCCTGGCCCCCTGGCGCAACGCTCCGGCCTGGCATATCGCTTTTTCCGGCGGGCTTGATTCCACCGTCCTGCTGCACCTCCTGGCAAATCTCGCCAAAACCGAGAAGCTTCCTACGCTCGGCGCTGTTCATGTCCACCATGGCCTGCAAGCTGCAGCCGATGCCTGGCCCGCTCATTGTCAGTCGGTCTGTGACGCCCTTGGCGTACCCTTGAAGGTGATGCGCGTGCAGGTGCGGGCTGGCGCAAGCCTGGAGCGCGCGGCCCGTGATGCGCGCTATCAGGCATTCAGTGAGGTGGTCGGGGCAGGGGAAGTGTTGCTCATCGGCCAGCACCGCGACGATCAGGCCGAAACCTTGCTGTTTCGTCTGTTGCGCGGCGCGGGGGTGCAAGGGTTGGCGGCCATGCCGATGCAGCGTGCGCTGGCGGGCGGTCATCTGCTGCGGCCGTTGCTGCGCAGTTCACGCGCGCAGCTGCAGGTCTACGCCGAGGAGCACCAGTTGACGTGGATCGAAGACCCTTCCAACGCCGATCCCCGCTTTTCGCGCAATTACCTGCGCCATCGTGTATTCCCGCGGCTGACCGAGCGCTGGCCCCAGGCCGTGGCCAACCTGGCCCGCGCCGCTGAACATTTGAGCGAAGCCCAAGGCCTGTTGGACGAGTTGGCGCACATCGACCTGCAAGCCGCCGAGCAGCCTTCGCCTTTTCCGTGGCTGCCCTTGCCGTCCTTGGTCCTGGCGCCGCTGTGTGAGCTTTCCGACGCGCGTCAACGCAACGCCCTGCGCCATTGGCTGAGCCCGCTCACGCGTTTACCCGACAGCGACCACTGGGCCGGCTGGCATTCCCTGCGTGACGCCAAGCTCGATGCGCAACCCCTGTGGCGCTTGGCCAACGGCGATCTGCACCGTTGCGGCGAGCGCATCTGGTGGCTGCCCTCCAGTTGGTCGGAGTTTTCCGACGCATCGGTGAGCTGGGCACAGCCGCAAAACCCGCTAGAGTTACCGGGTAATGGCCAACTCCGGTTGATCGGTCGGGTTCCCGAGGGCGTGTTGCAGGTTCGCTATCGCCAGGGCGGCGAAATCATCGACATTCCGGGGCGCGGTCGGCGCGATTTGAAGCGTCTGCTCAACGAAAGTGGGCTGCCGGGTTTTGTCCGTGGCAGATTGCCGCTGCTGTATCGGGGCGAGCAATTGCTGGCTGTGCCCAGCCTTGCAGGGCTTTGGAAGACGTCGAATGACGGCTGGCAATTACATTGGATGCCACAGACCTGCGATCAAGGTTTGAGCTGATAGCGCCTTTCCGGTAGACTACGCTCCCTTCTTGATACAACTTCTGTGGATTCGCCTGAATCGCAGCAGTTGCCGATTACCAAGCAGTCTTTGCTGGGCGATTCCAAAAAATGTGTAGCGATCAACGTACCGGTGTTTCATTGCTGGTCTGTCACCACGCGGCGGTTTTTTTGAAAGGTGCACTGTGATTAATGCAGGTGATCGGGGGCTTCGGCCTTCCTTCGCTTTCCCCGGCGGCTCGGACCGCTTTAACGCAGACTTCTAGGGTTTTTCATGACGCGCTACATATTCGTCACGGGCGGTGTTGTTTCTTCATTGGGGAAAGGCATTGCCTCCGCTTCATTGGCGGCCATCCTGGAGGCGCGGGGACTTAAGGTCACCATGCTCAAGCTGGACCCGTACATCAACGTTGACCCGGGCACCATGAGCCCGTTCCAGCACGGTGAAGTGTTCGTCACCCACGACGGCGCCGAGACCGACCTGGACCTGGGCCACTACGAGCGGTTCATCCGCACGACCATGACCCAGAACAACAACTTCACCACCGGCCGTGTCTACGAACACGTGCTGCGCAAGGAGCGTCGTGGTGACTACCTGGGTGCAACCATCCAGGTGATCCCGCACATCACCGACGAAATCAAGCGCCGCATCATCAAGGGCGCGGGCGATGCCGACGTGGCGATGGTCGAGATCGGTGGCACCGTGGGTGACATCGAATCCCAACCGTTCCTCGAAGCCATCCGCCAGTTGCGTTTCGAAGTCGGCGCCAAGCGCGCGATGCTGATGCACCTGACACTGGTGCCCTACATCGCCACCGCTGGCGAAACCAAAACCAAGCCAACCCAGCACTCGGTCAAGGAACTGCGTTCCATCGGCCTGCAGCCGGACGTGCTGGTGTGCCGTTCCGATCACCCGATCGATATTTCCTCGCGTCGCAAGATCGCGCAGTTCACCAACGTTGAAGAGCGTGCGGTGATTGCCCTGGAAGACGCCGACACTATCTACAAGATCCCGGGCATCCTGCATTCCCAGGGCCTGGACGATTTTGTGGTCGAGCGTTTCGGCCTGCAATGCGGCGGCGCGGATCTGTCCGAGTGGGAAGCCGTGGTCGACGCCAAGCTCAACCCTGAGCACGAAGTCACCATCGCCATGGTCGGCAAGTACATGGAGCTTTTGGACGCGTACAAGTCGCTGATCGAAGCGATGAGCCACGCCGGCATCAGCAACCGTACCAAGGTCAACCTGCGCTATATCGATTCCGAAGACATCGAGAACCAAGGCACCGCGCTGCTCGAAGGCGTCGACGCGATCCTCGTTCCAGGCGGTTTCGGCCTGCGTGGCGTGGAAGGCAAGATCACCGCCGTGCAGTACGCTCGTGAGCACAAGGTGCCGTACCTGGGGATCTGCCTGGGCATGCAAGTGGCCGTTATCGAGTTCGCTCGTAACGTGCTGGGTTGGAAAGACGCCAACTCCACCGAGTTCGATCATTCCAGCGGTCACCCGGTCGTAGGCCTGATCACCGAGTGGGAAGACGCCACCGGCGCCGTTGAAACCCGTACCGAATCGTCCGACCTGGGCGGCACCATGCGCCTCGGCGCGCAAGACTGCCTGCTGGAGCCGGGTTCGCTGGTCCACGACTGCTACGGCAAGGACGTGATCGTCGAGCGTCACCGTCACCGCTACGAAGTGAACAACAACCTGCTGCCGCAGATCAAGGCAGCCGGCCTGAAAGTCTCCGGTCGCTCCGGTGACGGCAAGTTGGTCGAAGTGGTCGAGGCGCCGGATCATCCATGGTTCGTGGCCTGCCAGTTCCACCCTGAGTTCACCTCGACGCCGCGCGACGGTCACCCGTTGTTCAGCGGTTTCGTTAAAGCAGCACTGACGCAACATCAGAAGAAGGCGTGAAGCTGATGGCCCAGAAGATCATTCGCGTAGGCGACATCGAGATTGCCAACGACAAGCCCATGGTGCTGTTCGGCGGCATGAACGTGCTGGAAAGCCGCGACATGGCGATGCAGGTCTGTGAAGAGTACGTCAAGGTTACCCAGAAACTGGGTATCCCTTATGTGTTCAAGGCCAGCTTCGACAAGGCCAACCGTTCGTCCGTGACCTCCTATCGCGGCCCGGGCCTTGAAGAAGGCATGCGGATCTTCCAGGACATCAAGCAAGCCTTCGGCGTGCCGATCATCACCGACGTCCACGAGCCGGAACAGGCTGTCGTGGTCGCCGAGGTGTGCGACATCATCCAGTTGCCGGCCTTCCTGTCGCGCCAGACCGACCTCGTGGTCGCCATGGCCAAGACCGGTGCGGTGATCAATATCAAGAAAGCCCAGTTCCTCGCGCCCCAGGAAATGAAGCACATCCTGAACAAGTGCGTGGAAGCGGGTAACGACCAGTTGATCCTCTGCGAGCGCGGTTCGAGCTTCGGCTACAACAACCTCGTGGTGGACATGCTCGGTTTCGGCATCATGAAACAGTTTGAATACCCGGTGTTCTTCGACGTGACCCACGCGCTGCAAATGCCGGGTGGTCGCGCCGATTCCGCTGGCGGGCGTCGTGCCCAGGTATTGGACCTGGCCAAGGCCGGCATCAGCCAGTCCCTGGCCGGCCTGTTCCTGGAAGCCCACCCGGACCCGGACAACGCCAAATGCGATGGTCCTTGCGCCCTGCGCCTGGACAAACTGGAGCCATTCCTGGCCCAGCTCAAGCAGTTGGACGAGCTGGTCAAGAGTTTTCCGACGGTAGAGACCGCGTAAGCGCCATTTCTCCGTGCAGGAGCCGAGCTTGCTCGCGATGAGGCCCGAGAGGGCACTATTACTGGCAAGTTTGTTCCAAATATTGCAATGTGCGCGACAAGTTAAATCGAGCGGTATAGAGCGTTTTCGTCAACTTTGGAGTGTTTACAACAATGGCAAAAATCGTCGACATCAAAGGTCGTGAAGTTCTCGACTCCCGTGGCAACCCCACCGTCGAAGCCGACGTGCTTCTCGATAACGGCATCATCGGCAGCGCTTGCGCGCCGTCCGGTGCTTCCACAGGTTCCCGCGAAGCGCTGGAACTGCGTGATGGCGACAAGAGCCGTTACCTGGGCAAGGGTGTCCTCAAGGCGGTAGCCAACATCAACGGTCCGATTCGTGACCTGTTGCTGGGCAAAGACCCGCTGGACCAGAAAGCCCTGGACCACGCGATGATCAAGCTCGACGGCACTGAAAACAAAGGCAGCCTGGGTGCCAACGCCATCCTCGCCGTATCCCTGGCCGCCGCCAAGGCCGCCGCGCAGGACCAGGACCTGCCGCTGTACGCCCACATCGCCAACCTCAACGGCACACCGGGTGTGTACTCGATGCCGGTGCCGATGATGAACATCATCAACGGCGGCGAGCACGCCGATAACAACGTCGACATCCAGGAATTCATGGTGCAGCCGGTTGGCGCCAAGACCTTCTCCGAAGGCCTGCGCATGGGCACCGAGATTTTCCATCACCTCAAGGCTGTGCTGAAGGCCCGTGGCCTGAGCACCGCCGTGGGTGACGAAGGTGGTTTCGCGCCGAACCTGGCGTCCAACGAAGATGCACTGAAAGTCATCTCCGAAGCCGTGGCCAACGCCGGCTACACCCTGGGCACCGACGTGACCCTGGCCCTGGACTGCGCCGCCAGCGAATTCTACGAAGACGGTAAGTACAACCTGTCCGGCGAAGGCCAGGTGTTCAACTCCGAAGGGTTTGCCGAGTACCTCAAGGGCCTGACCCAGCGCTACCCGATCATCTCGATCGAAGACGGCCTGGACGAGTCCGACTGGGACGGCTGGAAAATCCTCACCGACAAGATCGGCGAAAAAATCCAGCTGGTGGGCGACGACCTGTTCGTGACCAACACCAAGATCCTGAAAGAAGGCATCGACAAGAAGATCGCCAACTCGATCCTGATCAAGTTCAACCAGATCGGCACCCTGACCGAAACCCTGGAAGCCATCCAGATGGCCAAGGCCGCGGGCTACACCGCCGTGATCTCGCACCGCTCCGGCGAAACCGAAGACTCGACCATTGCCGACCTGGCCGTGGGCACGTCGGCGGGCCAGATCAAGACCGGCTCGCTGTGCCGTTCCGATCGCGTGTCCAAGTACAACCAATTGCTGCGTATCGAAGAGCAACTGGCGGGTAAAGCCAAGTACAACGGTCGCAGCGAGTTTCGCGGCTGATCAGTAAATGGTAAAAAGTCGGCAGATTGTGTCGGAAAAATCACGAGAGTGTGCAATTCGACGCTAATCTGATGACGATCAAGCACAAGCCTGGGTCTTCCAGGCTTCGTGCTATCCGTTGCTGCAAAAGTTTTGTATGGCGGTCTTTTTTCACTGGATACCCGATATTCGATGCGCAGTCCCAATTGGTTGTTCCTCGTCTTGCTCTTGTTGCTGGCTGGCCTGCAGTACCGCCTATGGGTGGGTAATGGCAGCTTTGCGCAGGTAAAAGACCTGACCCAGCAAATTGCCGACCAGCACGCCGAAAACGAACGCCTGCTGGAGCGCAATCGCGTTCTCGATGCCGAGGTGCTTGAGTTGAAAAAGGGCATGGAGACCGTCGAAGAGCGGGCTCGCCATGAATTGGGCATGGTCAAGGAGGGCGAAACCCTCTACCAGTTGGCCCAATGAATCACCGTTTGCCGGCCTTCTGGGCCGTGATTCCTGCCGCGGGCATCGGTGCCCGTATGGCTGCGGACCGTCCCAAGCAGTACTTGCAACTGGGCGGGCGCACTATTCTCGAACACAGCCTTGGCTGTTTTCTCGACCACCCCTCGCTCAAGGGCCTGGTGGTCAGTCTTGCTGTTGATGACCCTTACTGGCCTCACCTCGCGTGTGCCGCTGACCCGCGTATCCAGCGGGCGGACGGTGGCTCGGAGCGTTCGGGCTCGGTACTCAATGCGTTGCTGCAGCTCAATGCCCTGGGCGCCAGCGATGATGATTGGGTCTTGGTGCATGATGCGGCGCGGCCTAACCTGAGTCGTGACGATCTCGACAAACTGCTCGCCGAACTCGCGGACGATCCGGTGGGTGGCCTGCTGGCTGTGCCGGCCCGCGATACCCTCAAGCGTGTAGACAAGCATGGTCGCGTCATCGAGACCGTTGACCGCAGCTTGATCTGGCAGGCCTACACGCCGCAGATGTTCCGCCTGGGTGCGCTGCACCGTGCACTGGCCGACAGCCTTGTGGCCGATGCGGTCATTACCGACGAAGCGTCGGCCATGGAATGGTCTGGCCAGGCGCCGCGCCTGATCGAAGGGCGCTCGGACAATATCAAGGTGACCCGGCCCGAGGACCTGGAATGGCTGCGACTACGCTGGGCCAATCGGCTGTAGGAGCGAGCTTGCTCGCGAAAAACGTCAACGATAACGCGGACAATCTGGATTGAAGCGGCGCTCTCAAGTTTTTCGCGAGCAAGCTCGCTCCTACATAAACGATAAACGCCATCAATGCTCAGCACCGTACTCGGGCCGTTCGGCCAACCCTGCCTTTAAATAATCCACCAGCTTCCTGACCTTCGGCGACAAATGCCGCTGCTGCGGATACAACGCCCACACCGCCGTATTCGGCGGCTGATGCGCTTCCAGTAACGACACCAGCGCGCCACTGTGCAAATGCTCGAGCACGTAATAGTCCGGCAACTGACACAAGCCCACCCCTTGCAACGCCGCGTCCAACACCGCCTGCCCACTGTTGCAGCGCCAGTTGCCCTGCACCCTTTGGGAAAATTCGCGCCCGTCCTGGGCCAGTTGCCAGATGTCCGAGCTGCCGATCAGGCAGTTGTGCCGAGTCAATTCCGACAAACTGTGCGGCCGCCCATACCGCGCCAGGTAGGACGGCGACGCGCACAAGTACATGCGGCGCGGCGCCAGGCGGCTGGCGACCATGCGCGAGTCTTGCAGGCGTCCCAGGCGAATCGCCAGGTCGAGGCCTTCGTGTACCAAGTCCAACTGACGATTGCTCAGTTCGATGTCCACCCGCAGTTGCGGGTAAAGCCCCATGAACCGCGTCACCAACGGCACGATGAATCGTTCGCCATACGCCACGGCGCAGGTCATGCGCAGCATGCCCTTGGGCTCGCTGGCGAGGTCGCCGACGGCGCGCAGGGCCTCTTCGCGGCCATCCTGCAGGCGCTGGCAGTGTTGCAGAAAGGTCTGGCCGGCTTCGGTCAGGGTCACCTTGCGCGTACTGCGATACAGCAAGCGCGTTTGCAGCCGTTCTTCCAGGCGAGCCACTTGCCGGCTGATGTGCGACGAAGACACCCCAAGGCGTTCCGCCGCGGCGGTGAATTGGCTGCATTCAGCGACGGCGACGAACTCATCGATGCCTTCCCAGCGGTTTTCCAGCATGGCGATTATCCCTGTACAGCAATAAAGTTTTGCTTTTGCCTGGATTATTAATCAGCGGGGCATGTTTTACACTCGCCGTCTTAGTTTTTAACTCCCAGGAGAAACCCGGATGATCAAGTCCCGCGCCGCCGTAGCCTTCGAAGCCAAGAAGCCCCTCGAGATCGTAGAAGTGGATGTCGCCATGCCCAAGGCCGGCGAAGTGCTGTTGCGCGTGGTTGCGTCCGGCGTGTGCCATACCGACGCCTACACGTTGTCGGGCGCCGACCCGGAAGGCATCTTCCCGTCGATTCTCGGCCATGAAGGCGGTGCGGTGGTTGAGGCGATCGGCGAGGGCGTGACCTCGGTTGCAGTCGGCGACCATGTGATCCCGCTCTACACCCCGGAGTGCGGCAAGTGCAAATTCTGCCTGTCGGGCAAGACCAACCTGTGCCAGGCGATTCGTGCTACCCAGGGCAAAGGCCTGATGCCCGATGGCACCACGCGTTTCTCCTACAAGGGTCAGCCGATTTTCCACTACATGGGCACCTCGACCTTTTCCGAGTACACCGTGCTGCCGGAAATTTCCGTGGCGAAGATTCCTAAAGACGCGCCGCTGGAAAAAGTCTGCCTGCTCGGCTGTGGCGTCACCACCGGTATCGGTGCGGTGATCAACACCGCCAAGGTCAAGCCCGGCGATACCGTCGCCATCTTCGGCTTGGGCGGTATCGGCCTGTCGGCGGTAATCGGCGCGGTAAAAGCCAAGGCCGGTCGCATCATCGCCATCGACATCAACCCGGCCAAGTTCGAAATCGCCAAGCAACTGGGCGCCACCGACTGCATCAACCCGAAAGACTACGATCGCCCGATCCAGGACGTGATTGTCGATTTGACTGACGGCGGCGTGGACTTTTCCTTCGAGTGCATCGGCAACGTGCAACTGATGCGCGCCGCCCTCGAGTGCTGCCACAAAGGCTGGGGCGAGTCGGTGATCATCGGCGTTGCCGGTGCCGGCCAGGAAATTTCCACCCGTCCATTCCAGCTGGTGACCGGCCGCGTCTGGCGCGGTTCGGCCTTTGGCGGCGTGCGTGGTCGCAGCGAGCTGCCCAGCTACGTGGAAATGGCCCAGAGCGGCGAGATCCCGTTGGACACCTTTATCACCCACACCATGGGCCTGGAAGACATCAACAAAGCGTTTGATCTGATGCATGAAGGCAAGAGCATTCGTACCGTCATTCACTTCTGAGGTCGGCCATGAGTCTGGAAAACCTGTCGTGCCAGAAGAGCTTCGGCGGCTGGCATAAACGCTACAAGCATCATTCCGAGGTGCTCGGTTGCGACATGACCTTCGCCGTCTACCTGCCGCCGCAAGCGGAGCAGGGCGGCAAGCTGCCGGTGGTGTACTGGCTGTCCGGGTTGACCTGCACCGATGAAAACTTCATGCAGAAAGCCGGCGCCCAGCGCATGGCGGCCGAACTGGGGCTGATCATTGTTGCGCCGGACACCAGCCCGCGTGGTCCTGGGGTGCCGGGCGATCCGGACAACGCCTGGGATTTCGGCCTGGGGGCCGGTTTCTATCTGAATGCCACCCAGGAACCCTGGGCCAAGCACTATCGGATGCATGACTACGTGGTGCAGGAATTGCCGGCGTTGGTTGAGGCGCATTTCCCGGCTTCGCAGAAGCGCGGTATCAGCGGCCACTCCATGGGCGGCCACGGTGCGCTGGTATGTGCATTGCGCAACCCCGGGCGTTACCTATCGGTGTCGGCGTTTTCGCCGATCAACAACCCGATGGATTGCCCATGGGGCCAGAAAGCCTTCTCCCGTTACCTGGGCGAAGAGCGCTCGAAGTGGCGCGAGTGGGACGCTTGCGTGCTGATCAGCGAAGCCGCGGAAAAGCTGCCGTTGCTGGTGGACCAGGGCGACCGCGACGACTTCCTCGCGGTGCAGCTCAAGCCCGAAGCCCTGCAGCAAGCGGCGAAAGCGGCCAACCATCCGCTCGAACTGCGCCTGCAACCGGGCTACGACCACAGCTACTTCTTTATCGCCAGCTTCATCGAAGACCATTTGCGACATCATGGCCGTGCTTTGCTCGGTTAATATGCGACAAAAGTAGGTAGAATCACGCCCTGAATTAAATCGGGGCGTTTTTTTATGCGTATTGGCCACGGCTACGATGTGCACCGTTTCGCTGAAGGCGATTTCATCACCCTGGGCGGCGTGCGGATCGCGCACCACCATGGGTTGCTGGCTCATTCCGACGGCGATGTCCTGCTGCACGCGTTGAGCGACGCCTTGCTCGGCGCCGCGGCGCTCGGCGATATCGGCAAGCACTTTCCGGACACCGACCCGACCTTCAAGGGCGCGGACAGCCGGGTATTGCTGCGCCATGTGGTCGGCCTGATCCACGCCAAAGGCTGGAAGGTCGGCAACGTCGATAACACCATCGTGGCCCAGGCGCCGAAAATGGCCCCCCACATCGAGTCGATGCGCGCGTTGATCGCGGCGGATCTGCACATTGAATTGGATCAAGTGAACGTGAAAGCCACCACCACCGAAAAGCTCGGGTTTACCGGTCGTGAAGAGGGCATCGCGGTACATTCCGTCGCTTTGTTGCTGCGCGCATGAATGACTTGCAACTGCTGGGCCCACGGGCCTATGGCGAGGCCTTGGGCAGCGCCGTGCTGAAGGCTACCGCGGAAGATTTCCAGGTCGACGAAGTGCTCGATATCCCGCTGAGCGGTGAGGGTGAGCACCTGTGGCTGTGGGTGGAAAAGCGTGGCCTCAACACCGAAGAAGCCGCGCGCCGGATCGCCAAGGCCGCCGGCGTGCCGTTGCGCACCGTCAGCTATGCCGGGCTCAAGGATCGCCAGGCGTTGACCCGCCAGTGGTTCAGTGTGCAACTGCCGGGCAAGGCCGATCCGGACCTGAGCGGCGCGGAAAACGACACCCTCAAGATCCTCAAGACCGGCCGCCACAAGCGCAAGCTGCAACGCGGTGCTCATTCGGCCAACGGTTTTACCTTGCGCCTGACGCAACTGGCGGGGGATCACGCGGCCATCGATGCGCGCTTGCAACTGATCGCCCAGCACGGCATTCCCAATTATTTCGGCACCCAGCGCTTTGGCCACAACGGCGGCAATGTGGTGGATGCGCGTGAGTGGGCGGCCCGCAAGGCCTTGCCGGAGCAGCGCAACGTGCGTTCGCGGTTGCTGTCGACGGCGCGCAGTTACCTCTTCAACAAAGTGTTGGCGGCCCGTGTCGCGGACGGTTCCTGGCAGCGTGCGCAGGTCGGCGATCTGCTGGCCTTCACCGACAGCCGCAGTTTTTTCCCGGCGGGGGAGGCTGAATGCAGCGACCCGCGCCTGGCGATCCTCGATCTGCACCCCACCGGACCGCAGTGGGGCGAAGGCGATTCGCCAGCCAGCGGTGCAACCCATGCGCTGGAGCAGGCGGTTGCTGACAGTGAGGCCGACCTGCGCGATTGGCTGGTGAATGCCGGCATGAGCCAGGAACGTCGCATTCTGCGACTGCCCATTGGCGGGTTGACGTGGCATTATCCCGGGCCTGACATTCTGCAATTGGAATTCGTCCTGCCGGCCGGATGCTTCGCCACTGTCTTGGTGCGCGAGCTTGTTGATCTGGTGCCGGTGGGGCAGACGGACAGCCCATGCGTATTCTGATATCAAATGACGACGGTGCCACCGCACCCGGCCTCGCCGCGCTTCATGCTGCGCTGGCGGATTACGCCGAGTGCGTGGTGGTTGCCCCCGACCAGGACAAGAGCGGCGCCAGCAGTTCGCTGACGCTCGACCGTCCGCTGCACGTACACGTTCTGGCCAATGGCTATATCAGCGTGAACGGCACCCCCACCGACTGCGTACACCTGGCGATCAACAGTTTGTTGGATCAGGAGCCGGACTTGGTGGTGTCGGGCATCAACCTCGGCGCCAACCTGGGGGATGACGTGCTGTATTCCGGCACGGTGGCGGCAGCCCTGGAAGGGCGTTTCCTGGGGCGGACCTCGTTCGCCTTTTCGTTGACCTCGCGTCAGTTGGACAACCTGCCGACGGCCGCGCATTTCGCGCGCAAGCTGGTCGAGGCCCACGGTTCCCTCGATCTGCCACCCCGGACGGTGCTTAACGTCAATATCCCCAACTTGCCCCTCGAGCATATTCGCGGTATCCAGCTCACGCGCCTGGGCCATCGCGCCCGCGCGGCGGCGCCGTTGAAGGTGGTCGACCCGCGTGGCAAGGAAGGTTATTGGATCGCCGCTGCGGGCGATGCCGAAGACGGTGGGCCGGGCACTGACTTTCATGCGGTGATGCAAGGCTATGTATCGATTACCCCGTTGCAGCTCGATCGCACCTTCAGTGATGCCTTCAGTAGTCTCGATGGCTGGCTGGAGGACTTGCGCTGATGGCTCGTGAACAAGACGACCTGTTGCGTCGCGGCATCGGGATGACCTCCCAGCGCACCCGCGAGCGTCTGATCCAGCGCCTGTACGAAGAGGGCCTGTCCAACGCCCAGGTACTGGAAGTGATCCGGCGCACGCCCCGGCACCTGTTTGTCGATGAGGCCCTGGCCCATCGCGCCTATGAAGACACGGCGTTGCCGATCGGGCATAACCAGACCATTTCCCAGCCGTATATGGTTGCGCGCATGAGCGAGCTGCTGCTGGCGGCGGGCCCGTTGGACAAGGTGCTGGAGATCGGCACCGGTTCCGGCTACCAGACTGCCGTGCTGTCGCAGTTGGTGGAGCGCGTGTTCTCGGTGGAGCGTATCAAGGTGCTGCAGGACCGCGCCAAGGAACGCCTGGTGGAACTGAACCTGCGCAACGTGGTGTTCCGCTGGGGCGATGGCTGGGAAGGCTGGCCGGCGCTGGCGCCGTATAACGGCATCATCGTCACCGCGGTCGCCACCGATGTACCGCAGGCGTTGCTCGATCAACTGGCCCCCGGCGGTCGGCTGGTGATCCCGGTGGGTTCCGGCGAAGTGCAACAATTGATGCTCATTATCCGTGAAGACGAAGGCTTTTCCCGGCATGTGCTCGGCGCCGTGCGTTTCGTGCCGTTGCTCAATGGCCCGCTGGCCTGATCATTTATTCGCGAGCAGTGAATTCTGTTGGCAGTGATGTGTCTTACGGCGGGGTCTATAGAGTCAACATGATCGGTCGTTGGTTTTAAACGCGATGAATCTTTAGTTTCAGTCGTGTGCCAGTAAAAAGCCAATGCCCAGTTATACTTACGACATATTTCAAGCCTGATACAGGCATTCATGTTCAGCCACCACAAAGGGAGCGGCGGGTGAGTCTCACAGGTCTTGCGCAGCGTATGAGTAAAACAAGCTTTCAGCGACTGGTGCTTGGCCTTGTCTTGAGTTCCTTATTGGCGGCTTGTTCGAGCACGCCTTCCGGGGGCGCGAGGGTGGTTGATCGCACGAATGCCGCGCCGCAGAAGCCGACCGTGACCACGGGGCAGTATGTGGTGCGCAAGGGCGATACGCTGTTTTCGATTGCCTTCCGCTATGGCTGGGACTACAAGGCGCTCGCCGCGCGCAACAATATTCCGGTGCCCTACACGATACATCCGGGTCAGACGATTCGCTTCGATGGGCGCACCGGTTCAACACCGACGTCAGTGGTGACAAACACCACATCTTCGCCCTCGTCCTCGAGCAAAACCACGATCATCACGCGGCCTGCAGGCAGCGCCGCGCCTGCGGTTGCGAGCAAACCAGCAGCCACGCCGCTGCCGCCTGCGGGGCCTGCGCCGACCGGCTGGGGATGGCCGTCGAACGGCGTATTGATTGGAAAATTCTCTTCAAACGGTAGTTTGAATAAAGGCATTGATATCGCCGGGGATTTGGGACAGCCTGTTTTAGCTGCATCTGATGGGACAGTGGTGTACGCCGGGAGTGGTTTGCGGGGCTACGGCGAGCTGGTCATCATCAAACACAGCGATACCTACGTCAGTGCTTACGGCCACAACCGTAGGCTGTTGGTTCGGGAGGGGCAGCAGGTCAAAGTCGGACAGACAATTGCCGAAATGGGGTCAACTGGTACAGACCGGGTGAAACTGCACTTTGAGATTCGCCGCCAAGGGAAACCTGTAGATCCTCTGCAATTCCTACCCCGTCGTTGATGTGTTGCCAGCCTGTTCCCTCACGTAGAAGGAACAGGCTCTAGCGTTGCCAAGGATAAAGGCGTCGCTTGAGCTTGAGGTCGAACTCACCAAAGGACTATAACAATGGCTCTCAGTAAAGAAGCGCCGGAGTTTGACATCGACGATGAGGTTCTCCTTACGGAGACCGGCATCGCTATGGAATCGATGTCGAATGAGGGAATGGCTGTACCTTCAGTTCGCACCAAATCCAAGAACTCCACTGCGTTAAAGCAACATAAGTACATTGACTACACGCGGGCGCTCGATGCGACCCAGCTGTACCTCAATGAAATCGGCTTTTCCCCTCTGCTGACTCCCGAAGAAGAAGTCCATTTTGCGCGCTTGTCGCAAAAGGGCGATCCGGCTGGGCGCAAGCGCATGATTGAAAGCAACCTGCGCCTGGTGGTGAAAATCGCCCGACGCTACGTCAATCGCGGGCTGTCCCTGTTGGACCTGATCGAGGAGGGCAACCTGGGCTTGATCCGGGCGGTGGAGAAGTTCGACCCCGAACGCGGCTTCCGCTTCTCGACTTATGCCACCTGGTGGATTCGTCAGACCATCGAACGGGCGATCATGAATCAAACCCGCACGATCCGGTTGCCGATCCATGTGGTCAAGGAGCTCAACGTCTACCTGCGGGCGGCGCGTGAGCTGACACAAAAACTCGATCATGAACCCTCTCCCGAAGAAATCGCCAACCTGCTGGAAAAACCGGTGGGCGAGGTCAAACGCATGCTCGGTCTTAACGAGCGCGTGTCTTCGGTTGACGTCTCGCTGGGCCCGGATTCGGACAAAACCCTGCTGGACACCCTGACGGATGATCGCCCGACAGACCCTTGCGAGCTGTTGCAGGACGATGATCTTTCCCAAAGCATTGACCAGTGGTTGTCGGAGCTTACGGACAAGCAGCGCGAGGTGGTGATTCGCCGCTTCGGCCTGCGCGGTCATGAGAGCAGCACCCTGGAGGATGTAGGCCTGGAGATCGGCTTGACCCGTGAGCGGGTGCGGCAGATCCAGGTAGAAGGGCTCAAGCGCTTGCGTGAGATCCTGGAGAAGAACGGCTTGTCGAGCGAGTCGTTGTTTCAGTAACGACGCAGTCTGAATGTGGGAGGGAGCTTGCTCCCGATGGCAGTGGATCAGTCACTGGATGTATTGACTGACCCACCGCCATCGGGAGCAAGCCCCTCCCATATTTTTTGCGCATGGCGTTTTACTCATGCATGCCCAAATCCAAGGCATAAAAAAACCCCGCTTTTAAGGGCGGGGTTCTTTCGACTGAGTCAGTACAAGTTAGATAACTTGAACTTCTTCAGCTTGCATGCCTTTCTGACCGCGGGTAGCGATGAAAGAAACCTGTTGGCCTTCTTTCAGGCTTTTGAAGCCGTCGGATTGGATAGCTTTGAAGTGAACGAACAGGTCGTCACCGGATTGTGGAGTGATGAAGCCGAAGCCTTTTTCATCGTTGAACCACTTAACGGTACCAGTTTGGCGATTAGACATGGTGTATCTCCTTGGACAAAGTTAACTGCGACTCAGGAAAAGCCCTGGCCGAGACTGAGTGCAAAGAGCAGGAAAAATTCTTGGAGATGGTTGGATCGAAATTCAACATATCGTGTAGAGATTCTCAGTGACACAAGCAGCACAGTGGCGCCACCTTAACCCTTTTTCCGGAACGTGCCAATGGTATTTCCGAAGGTTTCTCTAATTTCGTGACTGGCGGTGGTATTTACGTCCGTCGCGCACGCCGATTCGGGTCCCGGCCCCAATGGGCGCGGCTTGTACAAGGCGGGCATTGATCAACACATTCGTCAACAAAAGCCCCACGCCCTTTGAACCCCAACGCCTGCCCCGGTAAGATGCCCAACAGAATTTTTCCACCTCGCTATCAGGACACCCGCCATGAGCATCAAATCGGACAAGTGGATTCGCCGCATGGCGCAAGAGCACGGCATGATCGAACCGTTCGTTGAGCGCCAGATCCGTGGTGACGACGCCGATCGCGTGATTTCGTATGGTGTTTCCAGCTACGGCTACGACGTGCGTTGTGCCGATGAGTTCAAGGTGTTCACCAATATCAACTCGGCGATCGTCGATCCGAAGAACTTCGACGAAAAGAGCTTCGTCGACGTCAAGAGCGACGTGTGCATCATCCCGCCCAACTCCTTCGCCCTGGCGCGCACCGTGGAGTTCTTCCGTATTCCCCGCGACGTGCTGACCATCTGTCTGGGTAAAAGCACTTACGCGCGCTGCGGCATCATCGTCAACGTGACGCCGCTTGAGCCTGAGTGGGAAGGTCACGTCACCCTGGAGTTCTCCAACACCACCACCCTGCCAGCGAAGATCTACGCCAACGAAGGCGTGGCGCAGATGCTGTTCCTGCAGTCCGATGAGGCCTGTGAAGTGTCCTACAAGGACCGTGCTGGCAAGTACCAGGGCCAGCGCGGCGTCACCTTGCCACGCGCTTGATCGAAAGCTCCTACGCGTAAAGGGAATTAGTCTGCGGAAAGTGACTCTATTGGGTGTACTGCTTCGGTGCGTGCAATGCGCGCCGAGCCACGCTTGAGGAGTACCTTATGAAACTCGACCCGCGAATCAGCGCCGAACTCGCCCGGCTTGAACCCAACCAGATTGGTGTTCTGGCCTGGTCCCTGATGGCCGACCCTGCTTATGCGGGTGGTATCCCCGGTCAACCTGAGCCCGATTCCCCGTACCCTACCGAACCCGACGAACCTGGCGAACCGACCCTTCCGGACGAGCCGCCACCCGCGCCGATGGCCTGATGCCTGCAGATTGGAATGTGGTCAGTCCTTCCGCGGGCTGGCCATCTCTCCTGGCGGCCGATCACAAATATCTGCCGTGTTGCACTCAGTATCCCCAGCAAAGCCCCAAAACGCGGGCAGCGGGCCGCCTGCGCGCTTATCGTGGATTGCCGCGCTCAAGCGCATGGGCCGGCTGGGCGGGCTCTCAGAGCGCTTAGGCGGCGCAGGGGCGTGCGGGAAGATCAGCGAAGGCTTACTTCAGATTGCCACTCAGGAACTGTTGCAGGCGCTCACTCTTCGGGTTGCCCAGCACATCCTCCGGCGTGCCTTGCTCTTCCACCAGGCCCTTGTGCAGGAACAGCACCTGGCTCGACACCTTGCGCGCAAAGCTCATCTCGTGGGTCACCATGATCATGGTGCGGCCTTCCTCGGCCAGGCCCTGGATCACCTTCAGCACTTCGCCCACCAGCTCCGGGTCGAGGGCCGAGGTGGGTTCGTCGAACAGCATCACTTCCGGTTCCATCGCCAGGGCGCGGGCGATGGCCACGCGTTGCTGCTGGCCGCCGGAGAGAAATGCCGGGTATTGATCGGCCACGCGGGCCGGCAGTCCGACTTTGTCCAGGTAGCGACGGGCACGGTCTTCGGCGTCTTTCTTACTGCAGCCCAGCACCCGGCGCGGGGCCATGGTGATGTTTTCCAGCACGCTCATGTGGCTCCACAGGTTGAAGTGCTGGAACACCATCGCCAGGCGTGTGCGCAGGCGCTGCAGCTCGTCATCGTCGGCCACGCGCATGCCGTGGCGGTCGCTGACCATGCGGATCGGCTTGTCATCGAGGGTCATCGCGCCGTCGTTGGGGGTTTCCAGAAAGTTGATGCAGCGCAGGAAGGTGCTCTTGCCCGAGCCGCTGGCGCCGATCAGGCTGATCACGTCACCGGTCTTGGCCTTGAGCGAGACGCCTTTGAGCACTTCATTGTCGCCATAGCTTTTATGCAGGCCTTCAACGGTCAGTTTGTACATGGGGCGTGCATCCTCAAGGCGAAAGTAGGTAGCCGCTGCGGTAGGCCTCTGAGCCTGCGACATGGCCGATGACCATCCCTGCAGTGGCCATGCGCCGTAGCGAACGGGCGTAAAGCAGGCCGGCGTTTTGACAATGCACAGGCGTTACGCGGTCAGTAATGGGGTCGATGATTTCGGCGATCAGTTGCCCGGCTTCGAGGTACTCGCCGGGCAAGGCACTGAACACCAGCAGGCCGCCGACCGGCGTCGCCACCGGTTCGACTCCCGCCAGCGGGGTGGCCGGGTAGGGCAGGGCGGGCAGCGGTGCCACGTCGCCGGCAATCGCGCCGAAGTGAATCAGGTAGTCGATGATCGCCTGGCAGTCGAGGCCGGCCAGGCCGTGGTTGACGTCACCCTGGCCGCGCAGCTCGACGGTCACCGAAAAGCTGCCCATGGGGATCGGGAAGCGCTCGCCGAAGCGTTGCTGCAATTGCCACCACACCAGGCTGAAGCACTCATCGAAAGATTGCCCGCCGGAATCGGTGGCCAGCAAGTTGGCCTCCGAGCCGATATAGCGCGCCAACGGCTCCACCTGCGGCCAGGCCTCGGGCGTGGTGTACAGGTGCGCCACGGCTTCGAAATCGCAATGCAGGTCGAGCACCATGTCGGCATCGCAGGCCAGGCGTTGCAGCACCAGGCGCTGGGACTGCAACTGCGTCGCGGCGGTTTGTGCGGCCAGCGCGGTGGACAGTGCCGTGCGGATCAATTCGACGTTGCGCTGGGGATCATCCCCGAGCAAATCCTTGACCCGATCGCTCACCTCTTCACTGAGGTCGACAAACAGGCGATTGAAGTTCTGCCCGCTTTCCAGCTCATAGCGGCCCAGCGGGATGTCCATCAACACTTGTTCAAGGCCCGCCGGGTTGGCGATCGGCACCAGCACGATCTCGCTGCGCAAGCGCCCGGCGGCGGCCAGTTGCGCCAGGCGCGCCTTGAGGTGCCAGGCCACCAGCATGCCCGGCAATTCATCGGCATGCAGTGACGACTGGATGTAGACCTTGCGTTCGGCCAGTTCCGGGCCGAAGTGGAAACTGTGAATCTGCCGTGCCGTGCCAGGCACGGGCGCGATCAGTTCATGAACCTGATGACGCATGAAGGCTCCTTAGTGGCTCGGCCCGAGGAAGGCCAGCCAGCGGCGCTCCGCCAGACGAAACAGACCGACCAGGGCAAAGGTCACGGTCAGGTAGATCAGCGCAGCGATGCCGAACGATTGAAAGGTGAGGAACGTGGCCGAGTTGGCGTCCCGGGCCACTTTGAGAATGTCCGGGATCGTCGCGGTAAACGCCACTGTCGTCGAGTGCAGCATCAAAATCACTTCGTTGCTGTAGTACGGCAATGAACGGCGCAGGGCCGACGGCATGATGACATAGGCGTACAGCTTCCAGCCGCTGAGGCCGTAGGCTTTGGCCGCTTCGACTTCGCCGTGAGCCATGCTGCGGATCGCCCCGGCGAAAATCTCGGTGGTGTAGGCGCAGGTGTTGAGGGCAAACGCCAGGACCGTGCAGTTCATCGCATCGCGAAAGAACGCATCCAGCACCGGTTGGGCGCGCACGGCGGCGATGCTGTAGATACCGGTGTAACAGATCAGCAATTGGATATAGAGCGGCGTGCCGCGAAACAGGTAGGTGTAGAACTGCACCGGCCAGCGCACCAAGGGATTGCGCGACACCCGGGCGATGGACAGCGGAATCGACACCAGGAAGCCGATCACCAGCGAGGCGCTGAGCAACCACATGGTCATGGCCAGGCCGGTGATGTGCTGGCCATCGCTGTAAAGGAATGGGCGCCAGTATTCCTGCAAGAGTTCGATCATCGCACGGCCTCCCGCGAGCCTGCCGAATAGCGACGTTCAAGACGGCGCAGGACAAAGTTGGACGCACTGGTGATCAGCAGGTAGATCAGTGCGGCGACCACCAGGAAGTAAAACAGCTGATAGGTGCTCTTGCCGGCGTCCTGCGCGGCCTTGACCAGATCCGCGAGGCCGATGATCGACACCAGTGCGGTGGCCTTGAGCATCACCATCCAGTTGTTGCCGATGCCCGGTAGGGCAAAGCGCATCATTTGCGGGAAGGTCACGTAGCGAAACCGCTGCCCGCGCTTGAGGCCGTAAGCCGTGGCGGCTTCCAGTTGGCCGCGGGGCACCGCGAGGATCGCGCCGCGAAAGGTTTCGGTGAAGTACGCACCGTAAATAAAGCCCAGGGTGATCACCCCGGCGCTGAATGGGTCGATTTCGATGTATTCCCATTCCATGAAGTCGGTAAGACCGGTCAGCCAGGTTTGCAGGCTGTAGAAAATCAGCAGCATCAGCACCAGGTCGGGCACGCCACGAATCAACGTGGTGTAGAGCTGGGCGGGAATGCGCAGGAACGGCAGGCTGGACAGTTTGGCGCTGGCGCCGAGCAGGCCCAGCAACACGCTGACGGCCAGGGACAGCACCGACAACTTGATGGTCATCCAGGTGCCTTGCAGCAACAGCGGGCCGAAACCCTTCAAACTGAACGCGCTCAGCCCGAGGGTTTGCAACAGTTCTTCGAACATAAATCAGGACCTATGGCGATAAAACAGCGCCCCTCGCGGGAAGGGGCGCCCCAGGCATTATTTGCCGCTGTACAGGTTCAGATCGCCAAAGTGTTTCTTCTGGATGCTGGCGTAGGTGCCATCATCGTGTAACGCTTTGATACCTTTATCCAAAAGGGCCTTCAGCTCAGTGTTACCTTTTTTGATACCGACCGCGGTTTTCGACGGCAGCAATGGGTCGTCGATGGCCGCGCTGACTTCGTAACCGGCACCGGCCGGCGACTTCAGGAAGCCCAGTTCGGCTTGCAGCATGTCCTGCACGGAGGCGTCGAGACGGCCGGAGGTCAGGTCAGCGTAGACCTGGTCCTGGTTGGCATAAGCCTTGGTCGTCACGCCGGCCTTGTCCAGCACGGCCTTGGCGTAGGCTTCCTGGATGGTGCCTTGCTCGTAGCCCACGGTTTTGCCCTTGAGCGACTCAGGCGTGGAGTAGCCGGCGCCCTTCTTGAATACCAGCGAAGTCGGGCCGGAGAACAGCTCGTTGGAGAAGTCGATGGCCTTCATGCGGGCTTCGGTGACGGTCATGGACGAAATCACACCGTCGAATTTGTTGGCTTTGAGGCCCGGAATCATGCCGTCGAAGTCGCTTTCGACCCACTTGCACTTGACCTTCAGTTCGGCGCAGATCGCATTGCCCAGGTCGATGTCGAAGCCCACCAGGCTGCCGTCAGCGGCTTTGGACTCGAACGGTGCGTAGGACGGATCGACACCAAAACGCAATTCCTTGTATTCCTTGGCCAAGGCGGAACCAGCGGCCATGCACAGAGCCAGTGCAGAAAGGGTCAGCAATGCTTTTTTCATTATGTAATCCCTGGAAACCAAGATAAGCGCTTGTGGCGCGTTTAGGACTGTTACTGAACGGTGTCAGACGGATCACAAGTAGCAATTTCTGCACCATAGTTCCGAATGCAGCTCCGAATGATCGTTTTAAAAGGCGGGAAGAGGGAGCTATGAGTATAGGAGGTGCCCGAAAATGGGCATGAAAAATAGGCTGCACTATTTTGGATCGAGCGCAGATTAAAAAATGTGGGAGCAGGCAAGCCTGCTCCCACCTGTTGGTACGGTTATTTGCCGGGCGTGAGGGTCAGCCTGGCTTTCCCATACACCTTGTCAAAGTTCTGCGGCTGCATCGGGAAGCTCAGGTATTGCGCCTTGAGCGACGGATCGATGCCATTGGCATAGTTCGGGCTGACCGGGTTGCCGGACTGGCCCGTCATCGGTTCTGCCTGGCCGAAGTCGACAATCATGCGCAGTGCCGGCACTTGGGTGGTGTCGAAACTCTCCCCCCAGTTGTACGGCGCCGGGTTCAGGGTGTTGTGGTCGCCGCCGCTGGCCAGCGGGCCGCGGATCACCTGGCCATTGCGGTTCTTCCAGGTGGTGCTGTGCAGTTTGCCCCACTGCCAGGCCTTGTGATCGGTACCCAGTTGGCTGTCGCCGGCAGTGATCGCAGCGGCCAGGCTGCGGGCGAGGATCGTCGGCTTGTCTTCTTTCTGCGCGGTGCGGACATCGTCCCAGAACGGGCTGTCTTCACGGCCTAGCAGGTGGTCGGCCTGGGCGGCGTAGGACAGGCTCGCGTTGCTGACAAAGGCTTTCCAGCTGGCGCTGTTTTGCGGGCCGAGTTCGTCGAGGAAGATCTGTTTGCTGCTTTCCTGCAGGAACAGCTCATACATCGCTGCGTCGGCGGACGTCGGCGTCAGGCGGCCGTCAAACGCCATCAGACGATTCAGCGCTTCACGGGCCTTGGCCTGTTCGGCCGCGGGCAGCGCAGCGATCGCCTGTTTCAGCGGCTGCGCCATGCCCGGCGCCTGGAACATGTTCTTGAGCTTGGCGGCGAACGTGGTGGTCTGGTCGTATTGCATGGCGATCATGCTGCGGCTGTCATGCTTGCCGGCATTGGCCAATTGCGCCAGGCGCTCGCTGCGCTCCGGAGCGTCCCAGGAGTTGGACAGTTGCATGCCATAACCGCGCGGCGCGGTACGTTGGTTGGCGGTGCCGATCCAGCCTTGGGCCGGGTCCTGGTCATAAGGGTGCAGCATCGCGTCGGCGTAACCGTCCCAGTCGAAGCGCGCATCCCAGCCCGGCGAGGGCAGCAGGCCTTCGCCTTCGCGGCGGTTGGGGAAGCGCCCGGTAACCTGCCAGCCGATGTTGCTGGCGTCGGCGAACACCATGTTCAAGGCGATGGCGCGGATTTCCCGGGTCGCATCCGAGGCCTTGGCGGCGTTTTGCGCGCGGGACAGGTCGAAGAACGCATCAAGGCTCTTGTCGTCCTTGAAGTCCGCCGTTTGCAGGGCCAGGCCCAGCCCGCTGGTCAGCGCCTGGCTGCTGTTGAGCAGGGCGCCGTGGCGGGTTTCGTACACCACCTCCCGAATCGAGCGTTGGCCTTTGATGAAAAAGGTCTCGTTGCGCACAGCAGCCGGTAGCCATTTACCGTTGTTCTCGTAGTACAGCGCGCTGCCCTGGCGTTTGACCTTTTCCAGGAACAGGTCCTGGGTGTCGCCTTTGACCGTGCTCATGCTCCACGCCACTTTGCCGTTGAAGCCGGACAACAGGGTCGGCAGGCCGGCGATCGAGGCGCCGACGGCCTGGTATTTCGGTGCGCGGATCTGCACGTAGTTCCATGGCGACGGGGCTTGCGGCTGGGCCGCGAGGTCATTGGCCAGCAGGCTCTTGCCGCTGCGGCTGCGTTGCGGGCCGATGGCCCAGTTGCTCGAAGTGGTCACCGCCAGTGAGTTGAGGCTGCTCAGTTGCTGGCTGACCGTGTCCAGCCCGGCCAGGCCGGTGATCTGGCTCAGGTTCACGCCCTTGAGCTTGTCGGCTTCGGCCAGGGGGATCGGCTCATCCGGCGCGCTTGGGGTGAGCCAGGCGAGTTTGTCGACACCGACCTTTTGCGCCAGCACCAGCGACGACAATTCTTCCTGCAGGTTGGCCGACTCGCTGAAATTCAGCAGGCAGAACAACAGCGCCGAATCTTCCGGCTTCCAGTACTCGGGTTTGTAACCTGTCTGGGCCAGGTCCGGCGGCAGCTTGTCGCGGTAGCGGAACAGGTAGGCGTTGACGCCACGGGCATACACTTCAAAGAAGCGCTTGAGGCGCGGCGACGAGGCGTTGTAGAGCTCGCCGGCGCTTTTTTTCAGGTTGACCGCGCGCATGAAACGGTCGACATCCAGCACCTCGGGGCCGGACATTTCCGCCAGACGGCCCTGGGCCAGCAGGCGCAACGTGACCATCTGCGTGATGCGGTCGCTGGCATGCACATAGCCGAGGCTGAACAGCGCGTCGTGGAAGGTATTGCTTTCAATTAGCGGCATGCCCTGGGCATTGCGGCGTATCGAAACATTCTGCGCGAGGCCCTTGATCGGCTGGACGCCGGTAACGGGTGGCAGGGTGTCCTGGGTGCTCTGGAGCTGGCAACCGGCCAGGCTTAATGCACTGGCCACTGCCGCGGCAACGCCGAACCGGGGAAGAAAATGTGAAAGGGCTGGCGAGGCCATGGCAAAGCTCCTGCGGGGGGTAGCGTCAGTAAAGGCGCTACGTTAGTGAGCGCGGTGAAACGACGCAAGCAGGAGCTAAAGCTTATTTTCAGTAGCCAGGTTTCAAGCGCCGTGGCACTTCTTGAATTTCTTCTCGCTGCCGCACGGGCATGGATCGTTGCGGCCAACGTCTTTCAGGGCGTTGCGCACCGGCTCCTGGTGAGCGTGGCCGCAGTTCGGGCCGTGGACATGGCCGTGGTCGTGATCATGGTGATCGTGATCGTGGTTGCAGTCAGGACCATGGACATGGGGTTGCTGAGTCATCGATGTCGCTCCGGAATAAAATCGCCGGGGATTATCTCGCCATTGTGGTCCACGCGCACGTCATTACCGATGAATAATCCGGTTTTCAGCTCGCCTTCCAACCGATAAGGCACGGGCCGGTCGGGGTTTTTCAGCATCTGCACGACGTCACGGATCTGCGGCCAGAGGTTGGTGCGTACCGAGATCTTGAAAAAGGCGTGGCCACGCGGCGGCACGGTGAGCCATTCGTTGGATTCGCCTTCGGTCAGCAGCAAGCGACCCAGGGTGACCTTGTAGATCAGGCCGCGCACCGTGAGGTCGGCGTCGTCGCGGTTATCCACGCGGAAATACAGCTTGAACTTCTGTTCGAGCAACTTGGCCCGCACCACTTCGACCTTCACCAGGGCGACGTGGGGCGGTGGGGCGTCGTCCTCGAACCATGAGGCGCAGCCGCTCAAACCAAGGGTCAACGCCAGCAACAAGCTGTAAGTGCGGAGCATGGCGCGATCCCTGTGAGGTGGTTAGAGGTAGCTGGAGCAACACTTCTTGAACTTCTGCCCACTCCCGCAGACGCATGCGTCGTTGCGTCCGGCCTTCACTTCCACGGTGGGGTCGATGAAGTACCAGTGTCCCTCATTCTGTACGAAAGAGGACTGTTCGCGGTGGCTGTGTTCGCCGGTGCTGTCATGCCAGCGCGCGGTAAACGTCACGAACGCATGTTCCGGCTGGCCGCCGAACACCTCGGAGCTTTCCACTTCCAGGCCGAGCCAGGTGCTCTGGGCGCTCCAGGTGGCGATGGCATCACGGTCCAGGCCGGCCTGCTGCGCAGGCAACGTGGTAGCCACCAGGTAGTCCACCAGGCCCAGTACGTAGGCGCTGTAGCGCGAGCGCATCAGCGCGGTGGCGCACGGCGCCGGGTGGCCGGCGTGATAATGGCCGCAGCACGCGTCCAGCAGGTTGCCGCTGCCGCAGGGGCAAATGGATGTACTCATCGGGTTACCACCAATACTTTCCGAAGTTTTCCGGGTTGGCCCAGAAGCGGGCGTTGAGCCAGTCCGGCACCTGTTTATAGTCAAGCAGATCATAGGTAAACAGCGTCAGTACCTGCTCATCGCGCTGGAAGCGCTCGCCGGCCTGCAGGGCCAGGGAGAAGAAGTCAGTGTCTTTCCAGTCGCAGGCGCCCAGGTCGACCAGCACCGCAATGCGGCTGGCATTGAGGTTGCGGATGCCGCCCAGCAGGGTCAGGCCTTGTGGTTTTGACAGGTGCTCCAGGCAATCGACCACCAGCGCCAGGTCAAAACGCTGCGCCGCGAGGTCCGCCGGCAGCGCGCCAGGCGTCGCGACGGACACCTGAGTCTCAGGGTGCGCCTTTTGAAAGGCCTCCAGCGCCGGGAACTGGCTGGCACCCAACAGCAACAGGCGTTTGGGCTGGTGCAAATCGAGCAAGGCAGCCAGGGCTTGCTGGGGTGTACGGGAAGAAATACCAGCGGTCATCAGAGATCCTCACATCAGGACCCTAGAGACTAGCGCGGCTGAGCGTGCGGGCCTAGAGCGGGTGGTTGCGAAAAGTCCTTCAAGTACGCCCATCCTCAATGAATCCGGGGGTGTGACGTACTGGCGCAGTTGAAAGGAGCGGTCTTTACTCCACCCATCGGCCCCTGCCGATCCCCTCAGGAGAAATCAAATGAGCATCATGCGGACAGCTCTACCCTTGGTTCTGCTCACCGGAGTATTGACAGGTTGTGCAGGTTTGCAAAAAACCGATTGGCCCACCTGCGCCGCCGTGGGCGGCGTGACCGGTGCGGCGATCGGTGCGACGGAAAGCTCAGCCTATGCCGGCTACGGCGCGTTGTTGATCGGCGGCATGGCCGGCGCCTATTGCTGGGTACATGGCGATGGTGACGAAGACGGCGACGGCGTGCCAGACAGCCGCGACAAGTGCCCCGGCACGCCGAAAGGCGTACAGGTCGATGCCAATGGTTGTCCACCTGCGCCACCCGCGGCGGTGGTTGAAGAGGTGGTTGTGGTCAAGGAAGAAACCATCGTGATTCGCGATGTCCACTTCCAGTTCGACTCGGCGAAGCTGACGGCGGCGGATAAAACCGCGCTCGACACCATCGCCACCCGCCTGAAACGCGAAGCCCCGAGCGCCCAGTTGCGGGTCAGCGGGCATACCGACAGCGTCGGCAAGGACGCCTACAACCAGAAACTCTCGGAAAAACGCGCACATTCGGTGACGGACTACCTGATCGGCGCCGGTGTGCCTCGCAGTAACTTCGTGTCGGTGACCGGTGCGGGCGAAAGTCATCCGGTGGCTGACAACAAAACCGCTGAAGGCCGTGCCCTGAACCGCCGCGTAGAAATCCAGATCAACCGCTGACAGGCCTTGCCCCTGTGGGATTCCACAGGGGCATCGTTGGCGATCCTCGCTGAAACTGCCGCCTTCTCAAGTTTTTTGATCCTTCACTGGCAAATCGCCTGTAGAAGTCGTTACTGTGCGCCCAAAGAAAAATTTGAAATAACAAATTCCCCATCACTCAGGAGCCCCATGATGCGTAAGGTTTTTCTGTTGGCCCTGTTGGTCAGCCCCGTTGCCCTGGCCCAGAGCGTGAGTGTTGAAACCAACTCGTTGATGCGCTTGCCCAGCAGTACCGGCGTATTGCAGCTGGAACGCCTGGACGTCGCGGACTACGGCACGTTGCTCATCCCGGCCACGATCAGCCAGATCTCGGTGGATGAGTTGCACCTGGGCCGCGAAGCACGCATCGCCATCGCTCCGGGGAGCACCGGGCTGCAATTGCAGGCGCGGCATGCGCAACTGGAACATGGCAGCCAGATCACCTCGCGTGGCGCTCCCGGTACCCACGAAAAACCAGCCAGGGCCGGACGTGACCTGACCTTGCGCATCAATGCCCTGACGGCGCAGGAACTGTCGGTGGATGCCCGTGGTGGCGCTGGCGCCCAAGGTTATGCCGGGCTGGACGGCGCCAACGGCGAAGACCCTGGTTGCACTTGGGGCTCCGCTGGGCGCGGCGCCAACGGTGATAACGGTGGCGACGGGTTGCCTGGCGCGGCGGGTGCGCAGGTGCGGGTCGAACTGCCGCAGGACTTCCCAAGCGACAAGATCAAGGTCTGGGTCGATGGCGGCGCGGGCGGTTTGGCGGGGACGGCGGGCAAGCCTGGGCGTGGTGGGCAATCCAAGGGTTGCCTGGTGTACCGCGCCGATGGTGGCGAGAAAGGCCGGCCAGGGGTGGAAGGGCAGCCGGGACCGGCCGGGCCTGCGGGAACTGTGACCATTCAGCGACTTTGAGTCGTTCGATCTGACGTCATCGGGAGCAAGCCCCTCCCACATTTGGAATGCATTTCAAATGTGGGAGGGGGTGTGCTCCCGATGGCCGTTTAAGGCCCGTCTCAGAACATCGGCCGCGCCGACGCAATCGCGACCAGCAGCAACCCAACGATCAGGTTAATGCCCACCAACTTGCGGATCTGCCCCAGTGCAGCCGCACCCGCCGGCCAATCCTCAGCCGCCACCGCTGTGCGCAATTCGGGGAACTTCAACGCCTGGATGCGGATGAACAGCGCCGTCATCACCACATACAAGCCCATCATCACCTGCACGTAACGCGGTGCGGTTTCAAACCCGCTGAAGCGCAGTTGCAACAGGCCGACACCGCTGATCGGCAAAACCAGCACCGCCACCCAAACCCACACGAAAAAACGTTGAAACACATTCGCCCACAGCTTGAGCCGGGCAGGGCCCTCGAGGGCCGCCACAGCGGCCGGGCGCAGGATCATCCAGGCGAAAAACATGCCGCCGACCCAGATCAGGGCGGCCAATACATGCAGGGTGTAAACGAGGCTGAACACGGTCATTGCGGTACTCCGTTCTGCGCGGGATTAATTAGCGGGGTATGATAGCGGTCGATCCGAACCACTGAAAATTTATCCAGCGTTTTTTGCGCCCGACTATCCATGATCAGCACTGAACTCAAAACCACGATCCAGGGCGCCTATTCGCGTTTTCTCGAAGCCAAGAGCTTGAAACCGCGCTACGGCCAACGCCTGATGATCGCCGAAGTGGCCAAGGTCCTCGGGGATATCGACACCGACGACGAAGGCCGGCGCAGCGGTGACCCCGCGGTCGTGGCCGTCGAGGCCGGCACCGGTACCGGCAAGACCGTGGCCTACAGCCTGGCGGCGATTCCCACCGCCAAGGCCGCCGGCAAGCGCCTGGTGATCGCCACCGCCACCGTCGCCCTGCAGGAGCAGATCGTCTACAAAGACCTGCCCGACCTGATGCGCAACAGCGGCCTGAACTTCACCTTCGCCCTGGCCAAGGGCCGTGGCCGCTATATGTGCCTGTCCAAGCTCGACGTGCTGCTGCAGGAAGGCCACGCGCAAACTGCCACGGCCTCCTTGTTCGAAGAAGAAGGCTTCAAGATCGAAGTCGATGAAGTCAGCCAGAAGCTGTTTACCAGCATGATCGAAAAACTGGCCGGGAATAAATGGGACGGCGACCGCGACAGCTGGCCCACCGCCCTGGAAGACGCTGATTGGGCGCGCCTGACCACCGACCACAGCCAATGCACCAACCGGCATTGCCCCAACTTCGGCCAGTGCGCCTTCTATAAAGCGCGCGAAGGCATGGGCAAGGTCGACGTGATCGTCACCAACCACGACATGGTCCTCGCCGACCTGGCCCTGGGCGGCGGCGCCGTGCTGCCGGACCCGCGCGACACGCTCTACGTATTCGACGAAGGCCACCACCTGCCCGACAAGGCCATCGGCCACTTCGCCCATTACACGCGCCTGCGCTCCACCGCCGACTGGCTGGAGGCCACCGCCAAGAACCTCACCAAACTGCTGGCCCAGCACCCGCTGCCCGGCGACCTGGGCAAGCTGATCGAACAGGTGCCGGAACTGGCGCGGGAGATCAAGACCCAGCAGCAGTTCATGTTCAGCGCCTGCGAGCAGGTCGCCGACTTCAAGCCCGGCGAAGACGTCGAAGGCCGCGAGCGCCCGCGCCATCGCTTTGTCGGCGGGCTGATCCCCGAGCACATGCGTGAAATGGGCGTCGAACTGAAGAAGGGTTTTTCGCGCCTGACCGACCTGTTCACCCGCCTGACCGACCTGCTCAAGGAAGGCATGGACGGCGAGGTCAACATCGGCATCGCCAGCAACCAGGCCGAGGAATGGTACCCACTGTTCGGCAGCCTGTTGTCCCGCGCCCAGGGCAACTGGGAGTTGTGGACGGCCTTCACCGTCGAAGACCCGGAAGACAACCCGCCCATGGCCCGTTGGCTGACCCTGTCGGAAAGCGGTGCGCTGTTCGATATCGAGGTCAACGCCAGCCCGATCCTTGCGGCGGAAATGCTGCGGCGCAACCTGTGGAACGTGGCGTATGGCTGCCTGGTCACCTCGGCCACGCTGACCGCTCTGGGCACCTTCGACCGCTTCCGCATGCGCGCCGGCCTGCCGAAAAAAGCCGTCACCGCCGTGGTGCCGAGCCCGTTCCATCACGCTAACGCCGGTGTGCTGCGCGTGCCTGACCTCAAGGCCGACCCTCGGGATGCGCCGGCCCACACCGCCGCGATCATCCGTGACCTGCCGGAGCTGGTCGAAGGTTCACGCGGCACCCTGGTGCTGTTCTCGTCGCGCAAACAGATGCAGGACGTGTTCGACGGCCTCGACCGCGACTGGCGCAAGCAGGTGTTTATCCAGGGCAACCTGTCCAAGCAGGAAACCCTGAACAAGCACAAGGCGCGGGTCGATGGCGGCGATTCCAGCGTGCTGTTCGGCCTGGCGAGCTTTGCCGAAGGCGTGGACTTGCCCGGTGCCTACTGCGAACACGTGGTGATCGCCAAGATCCCGTTCTCGGTGCCGGATGACCCGGTCGAGGCCGCGTTGGCCGAGTGGATCGAGGCCCGTGGCGGCAACCCGTTCATGGAAATCTCGGTGCCGGATGCGTCCCTGAAGCTGGTGCAGGCCTGCGGGCGCTTGCTGCGGACCGAAGAAGACCGGGGCACCATCACCTTGCTGGACCGCCGTCTGGTCACGCAGCGCTATGGCAAGGCCATCCTGAATGCCTTGCCGCCGTTCCGGCGCGAAATTTCTTAAGCCACAGTGGGCAAAATCGCCCACTTCGTGGTCTATCTCACTGCCATCGCATTATGTCATCAGGCCATTTATCGGCCGTTTGGGAGAACCTTGCTCGTATGATTCGCACGCTGCCCGCCCTTTTTGCCCTGCTGTTCGCTGCGCCGCTGCTGGCCGCGCCCGCCGGGCAACAAACGTTGTTCAACTTCGTCCGACCTGCCGATGTGGTCAAAGTGGCGACCCAGGACGCCAGCCTGCCGCAATACAACGCCGAACAAACCCCTGAAGGCGAGGTGCTGCGCCGCATCACCTTCAACCCGGCCGCCGAGCCGAGCCTGGTGCTCAGCCCGCAGACCGGTGCCTGGGACTGGTCGCAATCCGGTGCCATGAGCCTGCGTATCCAGAGCGCCATGGACTGGGCGCTGACCCTGTACGTCAAGGTGCAGAGCAATGACGGCAGGACGCTGGTCAGCCGCGTCGACCTGCCGGCCGGTCCGGCCCAGACCCTGTTGATCCCGCTGCAAGCCAACTCGCCGTTGAGCCAGGGCATGAAAGCCGGCCCGCCGATGCCGATCAGCGTCGATGGCCAGCGCGTGTTGCTGGCCAGCAGCGCCGGGGAAATCGACCGCAGCCAGGTGGTGTCGGTGACCCTGTCGATGATCAAGCCGAATGTCGCCCAAAGTATTCTGCTGGAACGCTTTGGCGTGCAGGACAGCGAGCCGGTGCTGAAGGCGGCCTACAGCGAACTGGTGGATGCCTATGGCCAGTCCACCCGTGCGCGCTGGCCGGAAAAGGTCAACAGCGACGAGCAACTCAAGGCCGCCGCCACCAAGGAGCAGCAACAGCTCAAGGCTTGGCTGGCCGAGCGGGATAAATCCTCCCTGGACCAGTACGGCGGTTGGAACAAAGGCCCGGCGTTCGACGCCAGCGGCTTTTTCCGCACCGAGAAGCGCGATGGTCGTTGGTATCTGGTGACGCCGGAGGGGCATCCGTTCTATTCCCTGGGCGTCAACACCGTGGCTTCGGATAACAACCAGACCTACGTGGCGGGCCGTGAATGGATGTTCGCGGCGCTGCCCAAGGCCGGGGAACCCTTTGACAAGTACTACGGCAGCGGCGACAACCGCACCGGTAACGGCGCCGGCGAAGGGCGTAGCTTTGGCGCCGGGCGTTGGTACGATTTCTACCGCGCCAACCTGCAGCGCACGTATGACACTGACGGTTTCGACCAGAAGCGCTGGGTCAGCCACACCCTCGACCGCCTGCAGGCCTGGGGTTTCAACACCGTCGGCAACTGGAGCGCTGCACAACTGGCCAGCGCGGACCGCGTGCCGTACACCTTGCCGCTGTCGATCGTCGGCGATTACGCCAGCATCAGCACCGGCACCGACTGGTGGGGCGGCATGCCCGACCCGTTCGACCCGCGTTTCGCCATGGCCACCGAGCGCGCCGTGGCCATCGCTGCCCGCGATCATCGTGACGATCCTTGGCTGATCGGTTTTTTTGCCGATAACGAACTGGCCTGGGCCGGTCCCGGTGACGATGCAAAATCCCGTTACGCCCTGGCCTATGGCACCCTGCGCATGACCACCGATGTACCGGCCAAGCGCGCGTTCCTCAAGCAACTGCGCGACAAATACCGTAACGAAGAAGGCCTGTCGAAAGCCTGGGGCATCCACCTGGCAGGCTGGGAACTGATGGAAGACCCGGGCTTCGAACCGCCGATGCCCAACCCTGAGCACCCGGAAATCGAAGCCGACTTCAAACACTTCCAGAAGACCTTCGCCGATACGTACTTCAAGACCATCTCCGATGCACTCAAATGGCACGCGCCCAACCAGTTGCTGCTGGGCGGGCGTTACGCGGTGAGTACGCCGGAGGCGGTGGCGTCTTGTGCGCAGTATTGCGACGTGTTGAGCTTCAACCTGTACACGCTCAAACCCCAGGACGGCTATGACTTCGCCGCGTTGCGCGCGTTGGACAAGCCGGTGTTGATCACCGAATTCAACTTCGGCTCGGCGGACCGCGGCCCGTTCTGGGGCGGTGTGACCCAGTTGGCCAAGGAAGAAGATCGCGGCGCCGCGTATGCCAACTTCCTCAAGCAGGCCATGGCCGAGCCGTCGATTGTCGGCGTTCACTGGTTCCAGTACCTGGACCAGCCCGTGACCGGGCGTCTGCTGGACGGCGAAAACGGCCACTTCGGTCTGGTCGGCATTACCGATGTGCCGTTCCAGGGCTTTGTCGACAGCGTGCGTCGAAGCAACCTGGCGGCGGTCGACCAACTGGGCAAGGAAGCCGAAAAGGCCAAGGCGGCCCGCGCGGTTCGCGAGCATGAAGGCAGCAAGCCCGGGCATGACGGTAAAGGTGCGGGGCAGGGCGCCGGACACTCCGGTGGGCATGCCGGAAATGGTCACTGATTCAGTGTTGACGGGTTCACAAATCCTACAAGGGCTGGAACAATGTCGGCCACTTTTTACAGCGTTTTCCGAGGGGGCTTAGGTGCAGGTTCAGGGGCATTACGAACTCCAGTTCGAAGCGGTACGTGAAGCGTTCGCCACGTTGTTCGATGACCCGCAGGAACGTGGTGCGGCGCTGTGCATCCAGATCGGCGGGGAGACCGTGGTCGACCTGTGGGCCGGCACCGCCGACAAGGACGGGGCACAGGCCTGGCACAGCGACACCATCGTCAACCTGTTCTCCTGCACCAAGACTTTCACCGCCGTTGCGGCCCTGCAATTGGTGGCCGAAGGCAAGCTGCAACTGGATGCGCCAGTGGCCAACTACTGGCCGGCATTTGCCGCGGCCGGTAAAGAAGCGATCACCTTGCGCCAGTTGCTCTGCCACCAGGCCGGGTTGCCGGCGATCCGCGAGATGCTGCCCACCGAAGCGCTGTACGACTGGTCGTTGATGGTCGACACCTTGGCCGCCGAAGCGCCGTGGTGGACGCCGGGCCAAGGCCACGGCTACGAGGCGATCACCTATGGCTGGCTGGTCGGGGAATTGCTGCGCCGTGCCGACGGGCGTGGGCCGGGCGAGTCTATCGTGGCGCGGGTTGCACGCCCGTTGGGGCTGGATTTTCATGTGGGCCTGGCCGACGAAGAATTTTATCGCGTGGCCCATGTAGCACGCGGCAAAGGCAACATGGGCGATGAAGCCGCGCAACGTTTACTGCAAGTAATGATGCGTGAACCCACGGCCATGACGACGCGGGCATTTGCCAATCCGCCGTCTATTCTGACCAGCACTAATAAACCCGAATGGCGGCGTATGCAGCAGCCAGCGGCAAACGGTCACGGTAATGCGCGTAGCCTGGCGGGTTTTTATAGTGGTTTATTGGACGGTAGTTTGCTGGAAAGCGACATGCTCGAACAATTGACCCGGGAACACAGTATCGGGCCCGATAAAACCTTATTGACCCAAACCCGTTTCGGCCTGGGCTGCATGTTGGATCAACCGCAATTGCCGAATGCGACCTTCGGCCTTGGCCCGCGTGCATTTGGACATCCTGGTGCGGGCGGTTCGCTGGGGTTTGCCGACCCCGAACATGATGTAGCGTTCGGTTTTGTGACTAATACGCTGGGGCCCTACGTACTTATGGACCCACGTGCGCAGAAGTTGGTCAGAATATTGGCCGGTTGTCTGTAAACCCCTTGCTGTTTCACGTTTTTTTGTTACAAATGCAAGTATAAGAAGACGCTGAGCAAAATATTGTAACTTTAATGTTCTGGACGCGTCTGTTTAACGGGTCATTCAGGCCCTCGGTTTTTTCTCATTTTGTGGATATCTCATGTTATCGAACAAGTCCTTGGCACTGGCGCTGTGCCTATCTATTACTGGCTGCGCACAAACACCACAAAATGATGCCGAAGGCGGGCATTGGTGGTCATTTGGATCTGACAAGGCTGCTACCAAGGACGCAGTGAGCCAAACCGACGCCAAGCCGGACGTCAAACCGGACGCCAAACCCGCCGCGGGCGCCAAACCTGCCGCACCGGTAGCGGCTGCTGCCAGCGCCAAGCCGGCTGCACCGGTAGCTGCCGCTGCTGGCGCCAAGCCTGCCGCACCGGTAGCCACCGCTCCTGCGCCAGCCCCGGTGGCCAAAGCGGATACCGGCTCCAGCTGGTGGCCGTTCTCCTCCAAGAGCGCCGACGAAAAGGCCGCCGATGCCAAGGCTGACCTGAAGGCCGACCTCAAGGCCGCCACCCCGGCGCCAGCCGCTGCTCCTGCCGCCCCCGCCGTGGCCAAGACCGACTCCGAGACTCACTGGTGGTGGCCGTTCGAAAGCACGTCCAAGCCTAAGCCATTGGCCAAGGTCGACGTGACCAACGTGCCAATGCCCGACCCGAAAATCACCCAGGCCTGGCTGGACGACTATGAGCCGCGCCTGCGCGCCGCGATCAAGGACAGCAACCTGCAACTGGAACGTCGCGACAACGTACTGGTGGTGATTGCCCCGGTAGACGGTTCCTACAACCCGAAACGCCCGGCGATGTTGCTGCCGGTCACCCTGGGCCCGTTCACTCGCGTCGCCAAGGCTGTTGAAGCCGACCCGAAGACCGCCGTACTGGTCCTCGGTCACGTTGATGCCACCGGCGCGGCCCCGGCGAGCCAGGCGCTGACCAAAGAACGCGCGCAATCCATCGCATCGATTTTCAGCCTCAGCGGCCTCAAGCAAGACCGTCTGATGCTGCGTGGCATGGGCGACATGATGCCGCGTGCCGCCAACGACAGCACCCAAGGCCGTGCGCTGAACCGTCGCATGGAAATTATGTTTACTCAGCGTACAACTATGTTGGCCTTGCTGAGCAAGTACAACTCGGGCAAGACCCCGCCTGTGGCTGAAATGGTTGCCGTGCAGGACGTTCCCGCGCCTGCGCCGGTCGCAAAAGCCTCGGCGAAAAAGACGGTCGCGAAAAAATCCGCTGCCAAGCCAGCCGCGAAAAAGGCTCCGGCCAAGGCAGCCGCCAAGAAACCTGCTGCGGCCAAAGCCAAGGCCAAGGCTGCTGCACCGGCTGCGAACGACCAGGCCAAAAACTGATCCGCTGAACCAGAAGGATAAAGTCGCATGACCCAGGTGTTGGCTGATATGCGCCGTGACTACACACGGGATGGTTTGAGCGAGGCCCAGGCCCCGAGCGAGCCGTTTGCCTTGTTCCACCAGTGGTTCGGCGATGCGGTGAAAACCGAGCAGCCGCCGGTGGAGGCCAATGCCATGACCCTGGCCACGGTCGACGAGGACGGTCGCCCGCACTGTCGCATCCTGTTGCTCAAGGGCCTGGATGCGCAGGGCTTTACCTTCTTCACCAACTATGAGAGCGCCAAGGGCGATCAGCTTGCGGCGCGGCCCTTCGCGGCCATGACCTTTTTCTGGCCGACCCTGGAGCGTCAGGTACGCATCGAGGGCCGGGTGGTCAAGGTCACGCCGGAAGAGTCGGATGCCTATTTCCAGGTGCGCCCCTTGGGCAGCCGCCTGGGCGCCTGGGCTTCCCCGCAGAGCAAGGTGATCCGTGACCGCGAAGAATTGCACGACTTGCTCAAGGTCACCGAACAGCGGTTCAGCGACACTCAGCCGCACTGCCCTGAACACTGGGGCGGCTATCGCTTATTGCCCGAGCGCATCGAGTTCTGGCAAGGCCGCGCCAGCCGCCTGCATGACCGCCTGAACTACCGCTTGCACGGGGCCGACTGGACCCGTGAGCGCCTGGCGCCCTGATCGTCGTCTTGCGTCACCCTTTCTGACTGTTGCTCGTCACCCCGAAGCCTCTGTTCAAGAGGCCTCGGGCGTGTACTGCTGCGCCGCATTTTTCAACCAGTCCGGCAGCTCGCGGCGGTTGATCTTCAGGGCACGGGCTTTTTCCAGCTGTTGCAGCATGAAGGCCCGCTTGTGCAGGTCGTTGCCCGCCAGGGAGAGCGCCAGGTCGCGATCGATCCAGCGGCGGATGCGCAGGTATAACCAGCCATGGAAATACAAGCCGGCTACGGTCGTGACTATAATGATGAAATAATCCATGAGCGTCCTGTTTACGAGATGAGAGCTACCGTTTGTCGTCTGTTTTGGTGCTGGCACTCTGTACTAGGGCTGAATGAAAGCAATTTTCTGCGGAGCTTGCCGTGACAGGCGTCAAGCGGCCGCGTCTAATGAACACCTGTCCTTTGGAGTTGATGCTATGCGTAAGTCCGTTTTACTAGTTGCCTGCTTTACTACCCTGTCGTTGTTGTTGGGTGGCTGCGCCTCGAGTCTGACCGGCGACTCATACTCCCGTGACGAAGCGCGTCGCGTGCAGACCGTTCGCATGGGGACCATTGAATCCCTGCGTCCGGTGAAAATCGAAGGCACCAAGACCCCAATCGGCGGTGCGGCCGGTGCCGTCATTGGCGGCGTGGGCGGCAGCGCCATCGGTGGCGGCCGTGGCAGTATCGTGACCGCCGTGATCGGCGCCGTCGCCGGCGGCCTGTTGGGTTCGGCCACCGAAGAAGGCCTGACCCGCACCCAGGGCGTGGAAATCACCGTTCGCGAAGACGACGGCAGCATGCGTGCTTACGTGCAGGCCGTGCAGGAGAATGAAATCTTCCGCATCGGTGATCGCGTTCGCATCATGACCGTTGATGGTACCAGCCGCGTGACTCGCTAAGCGTTAAGCCGCGAGCAAAGAAAAACCCCAGCCGGGTGACCGGCTGGGGTTTTTTGTGCGCGGTGTTTTGTGCGAGTCAGGCTTTCTTGCGACTCGCCATCGCCGTCACCGCATAACCGATACACGCCGCGAGTATCGACCCGGTCAGAATCCCCATTCGATCTTCCCCGGCAAATTCGCTGGCGCCCGGCACGAACGCCAGGGAGCCGACAAACAGGCTCATGGTGAAGCCGATGCCGCACAGGATCGCTACGCCGAACACCTGGCCCCAACTGGCGCCGCTGGGCAGCGCGGCGAGGCCGGTCTTGATGGCGAGCCAGGTCAGGCCGAACACGCCGATGGTCTTGCCGATCAGCAGGCCGAGGGCGATGCCCAGCGGTACGTGGTGGGTGAAGCTCTCGAGGCTGACCCCGCTCAGGGACACACCGGCGTTGGCGAACGCGAACAGCGGCAGGATGCCATAGGCCACCCATGGATGCAGGGCATGTTCGAGCGTCAACAGCGGCGAGGTTTCGGCGTTTTTGGTACGCATCGGGATGCAGAACGCCAGCGTCACGCCGGCCAAGGTGGCATGCACGCCACTTTTCAGTACGCAGACCCACAGGATCAGGCCGATGATCAGGTACGGCCCGAGCTTGATCACGCCCAGGCGGTTCATGGCAATCAAGGCGATCAAGCAGGCGCCCGCGCCCGCCAGGGCGGCGCCGGACAGGTCGCTGGAATAGAACACGGCGATCACGATGATCGCGCCCAGGTCATCGATGATGGCCAGGGTCATCAGGAACAGTTTCAGCGACACCGGCACGCGCTTGCCGAGCAGCGCCAGGACGCCCAATGCGAAGGCGATATCGGTGGCCATGGGGATCGCCCAGCCGGAAAGCGCCGCCGGGTAATCCTTGTTGATTGCCCAGTAGATCAATGCCGGCACGACCATGCCGCCGATCGCCGCAGCGCCTGGCAGGACGACTTGCGAAGGCTTGGACAGGTGGCCGTCGAGCAGCTCGCGCTTGACCTCCAGGCCAATCAGCAGGAAGAACAGGGCCATCAGGCCGTCGTTGATCCACAGCAACGCGGGCTTGGCGATCTTCAGCGCGCCAATCTGCGCCACCACGGGCACGTCGAGGAACGCGCTGTAGAGGTGCGACAACGGTGAGTTGTTGACGATCAGCGCCAACGCGGCTGCGGCGATCAACAATAGACCGCTGGCGGCTTCCAACTGGAAGAAACGGGTGAACGTGCTACGCAGAGCCAAGGGGTGCTCTCCAATCCAGATTCAATAGATGCGTACCCTAACCCGTACCGTTAGTTGTTAAAACAAAAGTTATATTCTTATTTGTTATAAGAAAGGAGCGCGGTCGGAGTTGGGGCGGAGCCAAGCAATTGTGTGTCCGATTGAGTCGTTACTGTATCTGTGTGTGGCGTAGGAAACATCCTAAGATTCAGGCTGAAATCCTTAGAGATCCTCTCATGAGCGACCACCGTCCCTGGGCCCGCGAAGCCATTCGTATCATTGAAGCCGACTTCCAGCGCAGCGCCGACACCCACCTGATCCCTTTGGCGCTGCCCGGCTTGCCGGGTATCGAGTTGTACTTCAAGGATGAGTCCAGTCACCCCACCGGCAGCCTCAAACACCGGCTGGCGCGCTCGCTGTTCCTGTACGCGCTGTGCAATGGCTGGCTGAAGCCGGGAGCGCCGGTGATCGAAGCCTCCAGCGGTTCGACGGCGATCTCCGAAGCCTACTTCGCGCGCTTGCTCGGCCTGCCGTTTATCGCCGTGATGCCGGCCACCACCTCCCAGGAAAAGATCGCCCAGATCGGCTTCTATGGCGGCAAGAGCCATCTGGTACAAGATCCGACGCAGATCTACGCCGAATCCGAACGCCTGGCGCAGGAAAGCGGTGGTCACTTCATGGACCAGTTCACCTACGCCGAACGCGCCACCGACTGGCGGGCGAACAATAATATCGCCGAGTCGATCTTCCAGCAGATGCGCTTCGAGCGTCATCCGGAGCCGAGCTGGCTGATTTCCAGCCCCGGCACGGGTGGTACCACCGCGACCCTGGGACGCTATGTGCGTTATCGCCAGCATTGCACCCGCGTGTTGTGTGCCGATGCCGAGCGCTCGGTGTTCTTTGACTACTACCTGAGCGGTGATGCCGGCTTGCGCCTGGAGTGCGGCTCGCGGATTGAAGGTATTGGCCGACCGCGGGTCGAAGCGTCGTTTTTGCCCAAGGTCATCGATGCGATGGTCAAGGTGCCGGACGCGCTGTCGCTGGCGGCCATGCATTACCTGGCCGAGCGGTTGGGGCGGCGGGTCGGCGGCTCCAGCGGGACCAACCTGATTGGTGCCCTGATGGCGGCGCAACAGATGAAAGCGGCGGGGGAGTCGGGGTCGATCGTGGCGATCTTGTGTGACGGGGGCGAGCGATATGCCACCACCTATTACGATCAGGCGTGGCTGGCAGGGCAGGGGTATGAACTGCAGGGCTTGATAGCCGCGGTGGCGGCCAGCGTCGAGCGCGGTGAGCCACTGCCCGATGACATCTTGCGCGCGAATATCTGACACGCCACAAAAACCAATGTGGGAGCGGCCGCGCTCCCACCTTTGGACGGCGCTGTTTTCAGGCCTCGATACCTAACATATCCCGCGCCAACGCCTCGGCAATCCGAATGCCGTCGACGCCCGCCGACAGAATCCCACCGGCATAACCCGCGCCTTCGCCGGCCGGGAACAGGCCTTTGACGTTCAGGCTCTGCATCGATTCGTTACGGGTAATCCGCAACGGCGATGAGGTGCGTGTCTCGATCCCGGTCAAGACGGCATCGTGCAACGAGTAGCCCTTGATCTGCTTCTCGAACGCCGGCAAGGCTTCACGGATCGCTTCGATGGCGAAGTCCGGCAGTGCCAGGGCCAGATCGCCCATGGATACCCCAGGTTTGTAGGACGGTTCCACGCTACCGATGGCCGTGGACGGCTTGCCGGCGATGAAATCACCGACCAGTTGCGCCGGGGCTTCGTAATTGCTGCCGCCGAGGATGTAGGCGTGGGATTCCAGGCGCTCCTGCAGCTCGATGCCGGCCAGCGGACCGCCCGGGTAATCGACCTCAGGCGTGATGCCGACGACGATGCCGGAGTTGGCGTTGCGCTCGTTGCGCGAGTACTGGCTCATGCCGTTGGTCACCACGCGATGCGGCTCGGACGTCGCGGCCACCACGGTGCCACCGGGGCACATGCAGAAGCTGTAGACCGAACGGCCATTCTTGGCGTGGTGTACCAGTTTGTAGTCGGCCGCGCCGAGTTTCGGGTGCCCGGCGTATTTGCCCAGGCGCGCGGCATCGATCAGCGACTGTGGGTGTTCGATACGGAAACCCACGGAAAACGGCTTGGCTTCCATGTACACGCCACGGCCGTGGAGCATGCGGAAGGTGTCGCGGGCGCTGTGGCCGAGGGCGAGGATCACGTGCTTGGAGAGGATCTGCTCGCCGCCGTCGATGACCACGCCGTTCAGTTGACCGTCTTCGATCAATACGTCGGTCACCCGTTGCTCGAAGCGCACTTCACCGCCCAGGGCGATGATTTGCTCGCGCATGTTTTCCACCACGCCGGTCAGGCGGAACGTACCGATGTGCGGCTTGCTGACGTAGAGGATTTCTTCCGGCGCGCCGGCCTTGACGAACTCGTGCAGCACTTTGCGCCCGTGGAATTTCGGGTCTTTGATCTGGCTGTAGAGCTTGCCATCGGAAAAGGTCCCGGCGCCGCCCTCACCGAACTGCACGTTGGACTCCGGGTTGAGCACACTTTTGCGCCACAGGCCCCAGGTGTCCTTGGTGCGCTGGCGCACTTCCTTGCCGCGCTCGAGGATGATCGGCTTGAAGCCCATCTGCGCCAGCAGCAGCCCGGCGAAAATCCCGCACGGGCCAAAACCGACGACGATCGGACGTTCAACCAGATCCGCGGGCGCCTGGCCCACCACCTTGTAGCTGACGTCCGGCGCCGGGTTGATGTTGCGGTCGTCGGCAAACTTGAGCAGCAGGGCGGCTTCACCCTTCACGTTCAGGTCGACGGTGTAGATGAAGCACAGCTCCGACGATTTCTTGCGGGCGTCGTAGCTGCGCTTGAACAGGGTGAAATCGAGCAGGTCATCACTGGCGATGCCCAGGCGCTGCACGATGGCGGGCCGCAGGTCTTCTTCGGGATGGTCGATGGGCAGCTTGAGTTCGGTGATTCGTAACATGACAGGATCCGGTGTGCGGCGTTTGGTGGGGCCGGCAGTTTTGCAAACCGGCGATTATAAGCCCCAACGGCAGGTTCCCGTCATGTTAAAACAGCGCGGGCCCGCATCAATCGTCGCGCGAACCGCCGAAAGCCGCGCAGCCACGCTGGACTTGACCGTTGACCCGCAACTCGGCGGTCATGTGTTGCAGGCTGCCGCTGGCACTGTCGACACAGCGCTGGGGGGCCACCCACAGTTCGATGTGCTGGTTATTGGCTTCGGTCATCAGGTTGAAACGCCCGTCACCCAGTTGTTCCTCGACATAGGGAACCGGCAGCGGCGGCTGGCCTTCGCGCTCCAGCACCATGCCCTTGGCGGTGACGTTCAGCGCCCAGGCCGGCTTGTGGCCGTTGGCACGCAGGATCATGCGCTTGAAGTCGGGATCATCGCAGGCCGAGGTCGAGCGCTCGACGCGGTACAGCTGTTGCAGCTCCACTTCGCCCTGGGTGCCGGCAGCGACGCCGGAGAACTTGCCGCGCAGGTCGGCAAACAGTGCGCCTTGCTGGCCGGCCAGGGACGCGGCTTCCTGCAGGATGCTGGTGCCGCCGGTGTCCTTGACCACGTAGTTGCGCTGGTCGTGGCACGGTTGGAACAACAGCTTGCCGGCGACTGCCGTGAGCTCGCCCTGCATGCGGGTCAGCCCGGCGGTGGACGGTTTGGCCGGCTCGCTTTCGAACAACTGGCAGGCGGTGAACAAGGGGAGCAAGGCAAACAGCATGAGGGTACGGGCGGCACGCATTATCGGGTCTCCTGACAAGTGCCGCCACGTTACGCAGGCTGGCGGTGCATCACAAGCCCACGCGCCAGCTTCAGGCATTTCTTACAGCTTTGGCGTTCAACCTACGATAAAGGTTTGGCCGGTCTGCAAGCCCTCGACGCTTTTCGCGTAGGCCAGTGCCACATCGGCGCCCGCAGCCGGTTTGTACCCGCGAAAGTACGGTGCATAGCTGCCCATGGCTTCCAGCAGCACTGTCGGGCTTACGGAATTGACGCGCAGGCCCCGTGGCAATTCGATTGCCGCGGCTTTCACAAATGCATCCAGTGCGCCATTGACCAGTGCCGCCGAGGCGCCGGTGCGAATCGGGTCGCGGTTGAGGATGCCGCTGGTAAAGGTGAACGAGGCGCCGTCGTTGGCGTACTCGCGGCCGATCAGCAGCAGGTTGACCTGGCCCATCAGTTTGTCGCGCAGGCCCAGTTCGAAATCGGTTTCGCTCATCTCACCCAGCGCGACGAAATTCACACTGCCTGCGGCGCAGACCAAGGCATCGAACCGGCCGGTCTGCTCGAACAGCCGACGGATCGAGGCGCTGTCGCTGATATCCACCTGGAAGTCGCCGCTGCTGCGACCAATACTGATCACCTCGTGACGCTGCGCCAGTTCCGCCTTGACCGCCGAGCCCACGGTGCCGCTGGCACCAATCAATAGGATTTTCATCGTGCTGTTTCTCCAGTGGGTAAGTGAGGGTTCAGTCTAGTGTGGCTTTTCAAGTGGATAAACGTGCTAATAGGCAACCTTTGGTTTTCAAATGGAAACAATCCATGAGCGAGATGGATGACCTGGCGGCGTTTGCCGTATTGATCGAGGCCGGCAGTTTCACTGTGGCGGCTGAGCAACTGGGCTGCAGCAAAGGGCAACTGTCCAAGCGCATCAGCCAGCTGGAGGCGGGGTACTCGGTGGTGTTACTGCATCGCACCACGCGCAAGCTCAGCCTGACCGCTGCCGGCGCTGCGTTGTTGCCCCAGGCGCAGGCGTTGGTGGCGCAGGTCGAACGGGCACGTCAGGCGCTGGCCCGGCTCAAGGACGACTTGGCCGGGCCGGTGCGTATGACGGTTCCGGTGTCGTTGGGCGAAACCTTCTTCGACGGCTTGTTGCTGGAGTTTTCCGAGCACTACCCGCAGGTGCAGATCGAACTGGAGCTGAACAACAGCTACCGCGACCTGGCGCGGGATGGCTTTGATCTGGGGGTACGCTCGGGCGCCATCGAAAATCAGCGCCTGGTGGCCAAGCCGTTGTTGGCCTGGCACGAGATGACCTGTGCCAGCCCGGCCTACCTGGAGCAGCACGGCGAACCGCTGACCCCAGCCGATCTGGCGTCCCACACCTGCCTGCTGAACAGCCACTACAGCGGCCGCGAAGAGTGGCTGTACCACCAGCAGCACGAGCTGCTACGCGTGCGGGTGAGCGGGACCTTCGCTTCCAATCACTACAACCTGTTGAAAAAGGCCGCCCTGGTGGGCGCTGGTATTGCGCGGCTGCCTTCCTACGTTTTACCGGCGGAACTGGCTGACGGCCGATTGCGCTGGCTCCTGCGGGATTATCAGACGCGGAGCCTGCCGATGTACCTGGTGCATCCCTATCAGGGCGGCTTACCGCGACGCACCCAAGTGTTGGCCGACTACCTGGTGGACTGGTTCAAGCGCAGCGGCGAAGCCCTCGACCGACTCTAGCGATAGCGGCGGGCGATCAGGTGGTCGACGGAGAGGCGACCCGGGCCTTTGGCCACTAACAGCAGTAGGACGGCCAGCCAGGTGCCGTGGGTCGGGTAGGCATCGGGGTACACGAACAGTTGAATGGTCAGGGTCATGCCGATCAACGCCAGGGCCGAGAAGCGTGTGGCCAAGCCCAGCAGGATCAGCACCGGGAAGAAGTGTTCGGCAAATGCCGCCATGTGCGCGGCCACTTCCGGTGACAGCCAGGGCAGCTTGTATTCGCTGCGAAACAGCGGCAGCGTCGAGGCGGCGAGGCGCGGCTCGCCCAGTTGGAAGGTGCCGCTGATCAAGTCGATGGCAAAGCCTTCGACTTTGGTTTGCCCGGACTTCCAGAACACCGCCGCGATGGAGAAGCGTGCGAGAAAGGCGATCAAGCTGTAGGGGATTTTTTCGAAAAGCTGGATGGCCCGGTTGATCAGGCGCGTTGATCGAGGGTTCATGGCGATACCTTGTGTTCCAGAGACAGATGAGTGATGGCGGCTTGGTTGATCAGCAACGCCAGGCATTGGTGCAGGTCGAACTCGGCTGAGGCCTCGAGTGCGTGCGCGAGCGCCTTCTCCAGCACCGCGCCCTGGTTCAGGCTGTCGATAAACGCCACCGAGCCGCTGTCGATGGCGAACACCTTGACCTCCAGGCCCCGGCGCAACACGAGGGCGCCCTGGGCATGCCAGGGATTCAACGTGGCAATCGCGCCCTCGGTCTGGTGCGCCGCCCACACCGCGACGACGGCGTAGCGCGAGTCCAGCGTGGCCAGGGATGGGTGCAGTTGCAGGTGCAATGTGCCCAGCTCGGTGTGCGTTTGCAGTTGCTGCAGAACAGCCTGCGGTTCCAGCGCGGGGGCATCCGCCGCGTGATAGGCACGGACCCGCAAGCGTTCCAGGCGCGCTACATCCGCCAGGTAAGGCACGCTCGCGGCCGGTTCAAAGCCCTGGATAAAACCGGAAAATGTCGCGCCGTATTCGCTGATCAATGGGCTGCCGGGCGGGCATGCCTGTACGTAGCAGCCGGCCATGGCGCGGAAAAACGCATCGCCCACCAGTTGCAACGTCACCGGGTAAGCAGTCGCCAGCGCGTTGATCAACGAGCCGTGGACATTGTTGCGATACACCGCAAATCGGCTGGCCGGGTCGGCGCCGTTGCTGCTGAACAGGCCGGCCGGGCAGGCTTGGTCCGGCGCCAGCAGGGCGGCGGCAAAGTCTTCGAGAAGGCTCATGGGCGGCCCCGCGACAAGTGCCGTTCGGCCTGCTGTGCCTCGGCCAGCAGCACGCTGAAGGCCGGTACCTGGTTATCCCTTTCGATCAGCGTGGCCACCGGGCCGGTACGCGCGAGCACGTGTTCGTACAACTGCCAGACAGCGTTATCGATGGGCGCGCCGTGATCGTCGATCAGCAGGCGCTCACCCAGGCTGTCGGTGTCTTCGGCAAAGCCTGCCAGATGAATCTCAGCCACGGCGTGCAAGGGCAGCGCGTCGATGTAGGTCAACGGATCGCGCTGATGATTGATGCACGACACATAGACGTTATTCACGTCCAGCAGCAGGCCGCAACCGGTGCGGCGGATGATTTCGCCGATGAAGTCCGTTTCGTCGAGCGTCGAGCGCTGGAACTGCAGATAGGTCGATGGGTTCTCCAGCAGCATTGGCCGCTTGAGGGTGCTCTGAACCTGATCAACGTGTTCGCACACTCGATTGAGGCTGGCGACATCGTAGGCCAGGGGCAGCAAGTCGTTGAGAAACACCGGGCCGTGGGTCGACCAGGCCAGGTGCTCGGAAAAGGCCTGGGGTTGATAGCGCTCGATCAGTGTTGCCAGCCGTGCCAGGTGCTCACGGTTCAGCGGGCTTTCGCCGCCGATGGACAGGCCTACGCCGTGCAGCGACAGCGGGTACTGCGCGCGAATCAAACCCAGGTAGTGATGAAACGGGCCGCCGGCCACCATGTAGTTTTCGGCATGCACTTCAAAAAAACCGATATCGGGGCAGGTGTCGAGCACTTCGGTGAAGTGCTCGTTTTTCAGCCCCAGCCCGGCCCGCAGGGGGAGGCCGGGCACCTGAGCCGCTGAGGGCGTTTGCAGGAACGAAAGCGTCATCATCAGTACTCAGGCTGCGGGCTGCTTCAGGACTTGGCGGTAAAGGCCGCTTCCTGGCCGAAGCCAGTCGACGAGGTGGTGCTTGGGGTTTGGGTGCAGGTGCCGGCCGGGACCAGTTTCCAGGCGTTGGCCTGATCCTTGGTTTTGGAGGTGCCGGCGCAGGAAGTGCCAGCGCCGGCGGCGCAATCGTTCTTGCCGGCTTCGGCGACGCCGAAGCATTTCTGCATGTCGTCGGCCGCGTGGGCGCTGGTGCTCAAGGCGGACAGGCTCAGGGCGGAACTCAGGGCGAGGACGAGGGAAGCAGCGGACAGCGAACGGTGTTTAACGGTCATGGTGTATCTCCAGCAGTGGGATGAGTCGGCGGGCATGATTGCCTGCTTGTACCACTAGAGGCTGGACGCTGGAATTCGTTACAAGCCGTTTGAAAAAATTTCAGCGATCACCCGAAACAAATGTGGGAGGGGCTTGCCCCCGATGACGGTATATCAGCCACATATTCTGTGCCTGACATGGCGCCATCGGGGGCAAGCCCCTCCCACATTTAGCAACCGGGTGTTAACCGCCGAGGTACGCCTCACGCACCTTCGGATCGGTCAGCAACTGCTCACCCGTGCCCTGCATCACCACCCGGCCGTTTTCCAGCACATAGGCACGGTCGGCGATTTTCAGCGCCTGGTTGGCGTTCTGTTCGACCAGGAACACCGTCACACCGTCCTTGCGCAGCTGTTCGATGATGTCGAAGATCTGCTGGATGATGATCGGCGCCAGGCCCAGGGAGGGTTCGTCGAGCAGCAACAGCTTGGGCTTGCTCATCAGCGCGCGACCGATGGCGAGCATTTGCTGCTCGCCGCCGGACATGGTGCCGCCGCGCTGGCTGAAGCGTTCCTTGAGCCTGGGGAACAGGTGCAGCACCTTGTCCATTTGCTCCTGGTAGTCGCCCTTGTCGGTGAAGAACCCGCCCATGGCCAGGTTCTCTTCGACGGTCAGGCGCGAAAACACCCGTCGACCTTCCGGCACCACGGCAATGCTCTTACGCATGATGTGCGACGACTGCTGGCCCACCAGCTCTTCACCCATGTAGCGGATGCTGCCGCTGTGGGCCTGCGGCGAACCGCACAGGGTCATCAGCAAGGTCGACTTGCCGGCACCGTTGGCGCCGATCAGCGTGACGATCTCACCCTGGCGCACTTCGACGTTGACGCTGTGCAGGGCCTGGATCTTTCCGTAGAAAGTGGAAACGTTTTCGAATTGCAGCATTTTACGCTTCCCCCAGATAGGCTTTGATCACTTCAGGATTGTCGCGGATCTGCTCCGGCGTACCGTCGGCCAGGGGCGTGCCCTGGTTGATCACCACGATGTGGTCGGAAATGCTCATGACCAGTTTCATGTCGTGTTCGATCAACAGCACGGTGGCGTTGTTTTCCTCACGCAACACGCCGATCAGCGCCTTGAGGTCTTCGGTTTCCTTGGGGTTCAAACCGGCGGCCGGTTCGTCGAGCATCAGGATCCGCGGGCGGGTCATCATGCAGCGGGCGATTTCCAGGCGACGTTGCTGCCCATAGGCCAGGGTGCCGGCGGGGCGGTTGGCGAACTCGGTGAGGTTGACCTTGTCCAGCCAATACTCCGCGTATTCCATGGCCTCGCTCTCGCTCTTGCGGAACGCTGGGGTCTTGAACAAACCAGCGAAGAAGTTGGTGTTCAAGTGACGGTGCTGAGCGATCAGCAGGTTCTCGACCGCCGTCATGTCCTTGAACAACCGCACGTTCTGGAAGGTCCGCACCACGCCCTTGCGGGCGATCTCGTGACCGGCCAGGCCCTGGATCGGCTGGCCGTCGAGCAGGATGCTGCCACCACTGGGCTTGTAGAAACCGGTGAGGCAGTTGAACACCGTGGTCTTGCCGGCGCCGTTGGGGCCGATCAGCGCAACCACTTGTTTTTCCTTCACGGTCAGGGCCACGCCATTGACCGCCAGCAAGCCGCCGAAGCGCATGCTCAAGTTTTCGACTTTCAGGATCTCGCGGCTCATTTGCGCAGCTCCATGTGTGGACGTTGCATGGGCAGCAGGCCTTGAGGACGCCAGATCATCATCAGCACCATCATGGCGCCGAACATCAACATGCGGTATTCGCTGAACTCACGCATCATTTCCGGCAGCAGGATCATCACGATCGCCGCGAGAATCACGCCCAACTGCGAGCCCATGCCACCCAGTACCACGATGGCAAGGATGATCGCCGACTCGATAAAGGTGAACGACTCCGGTGTCACCAGGCCTTGGCGAGCGGCGAAGAAGCTGCCGGCAAAACCGGCGAACGCGGCGCCCAGGGTGAACGCAGACAGCTTGATGATGGTCGGGTTCAGGCCCAGGGCCCGGCAGGCGATTTCATCTTCGCGCAGCGCTTCCCACGCACGGCCGATCGGCATGCGCAGCAGGCGGTTGATCACGAACAGTGCGGCCAGGGCCAGCAACAGCGCCACCAGGTACAGGAACACCACTTTGCTCACCGGGTTGTAGGCAATCCCGAAGTACTCGTGGAAGGTCTGCATGCCTTCGGCCGCGGAGCGCTCGAACGACAGCCCGAAGAACGTCGGCTTGGGAATGCTGCTGATGCCGTTGGGGCCACCGGTGATGTCGGTCAGGTTACGCAGGAACAGTCGGATGATTTCCCCGAAGCCCAGGGTCACGATGGCCAGGTAGTCACCGCGCAGACGCAGCACCGGGAAGCCCAGCAGGAAGCCGAACGTCGCCGCCGCCATGCCGGCCAGGGGCAGGCAGATCCAGAAGCTCCAGCCCAGGTAGTGCGAGAGCAGCGCATAGGTGTAGGCGCCCACGGCGTAGAAACCCACATAACCCAAGTCGAGCAGGCCGGCCAGACCGACCACGATGTTCAGGCCCAGGCCCAGCAACACGTAGATCAGGATCAGGGTGGCGATGTCGACCGCACCGCGCGAACCGAAGAACGGCCAGATCAGCGCGGCCACGATCAGGCCGATGATGATGTAGCGCTGGGTGCGCGGCAGGGTCAGGAATTGGCTGACCTTGGGCGATACCAGCGGGCCACGGTTGCCCTTGAACAACGCGCCGACCTGCCGGGTGAACAGCACGCGCAGGAACATCAGCACCGAACACAGGGCGATGATGGTCAGGGTCACGGGACCGGTGCCATGCACTTCCAGGTTGATGCCGACAATGCTCAGCTTGAGGCCGAGTACCGGGAACGCCACGGCCCACACCAACAGGGCGCTGAAAAACGCCGATTTAAGATATCTGCTCATACTTTCTCAACCTCCGGACGGCCCAGGATGCCGGTCGGACGGAACAACAGCACCAGAACCAAAAGGCCGAACGCCACGACGTCCTTGTACTGGTCGCCGAAGATATCGGCGCCAAACGCTTCGGCCACACCCAGCACCAGCCCGCCGAGCATCGCGCCCGGAATGCTGCCGATGCCGCCCAATACCGCTGCGGTAAAGGCCTTGAGGCCGACCAGGAAACCGGCGTTGGGGTTGATCACGCCGTACTGCATGCTCAGCAACACGGCGGCGACGGCCGCCAGCGCGGCACCGATGACGAAGGTCAGGGCGATGATGTTGTTGGTGTTGATGCCCAGCAGGTTGGCCATCTTGATGTCTTCGGCGCAGGCCCGGCAGGCGCGCCCCAGACGGGAGCGGGAAATGAACAGGGTCAGGCCCAGCATGGCCACCAGGGTGACGACGAAGACCAGGATCTGCATGTACGAAATCAGCACTTCTTGTGCGCCGCCCGGGCCGAAGGAGAAGCTCCCCGGGATCAGGTTGGGAATGGACTTGTCCTTGGAGTCCTGGGACAGCAATACGGTGTTCTGCAGGAAAATCGACATGCCGATGGCGGAAATCAGCGGGATCAAACGGTTGCTGCCACGCAAGGGACGATAGGCAACCCGTTCGATACTGTAGCCATAGGCACTGGTTACGACGATCGACGCCAGGAACGCGGCGGTCATCAACAACGGCAGGGAGTGGATCCCCATCATGGCCAGCCCGGCAAGGGCAATGAAGGCCACGTAGGAACCAATCATGTAGACCTCGCCATGGGCGAAGTTGATCATTCCAATGATGCCGTAAACCATTGTGTAGCCAATGGCTATCAAGGCATAGGTGCTGCCAATGGTCAGGCCATTAACCAGCTGTTGGAAAAAATGATAGATCTCAGGCATTACAACGCTCCTAAAAACCCGATACGCATTTCACTGGTGGAGTCATGTTCCGGCCCTGCGCTGTGTTCTGTGAGCACATTTGCGCAAAGCGTTTGCCAGCGAACCGCTGGTGACGGTTTTAAGATTTTCAGGTGAGCCAGCGCCCGGATCGCGGGTGACAGGCCCATAAACCTCGTAAAACAAAGCCCACTGCTCTCACAGTGGGCTTGTTGACCAGTAACGCCTGGCTTACTGAGGGGAAACTTCGGTTTTCGGTTTGCCGAAGTGCCACTCGTAGACCACGAACTTGAAGTCCTTCAGGTCGCCCTTGGCGTCGAAGCTCAGATCGCCGGTAGGGGTCTTGAAGGTGCCCGCGTGGATGGCTTCGGCCACTTTGGCGGTGTCTTCGCTTTTCGCGGCTTTGATACCACCGGCGATGACTTCAATGGCCGAATAGGCCGGGAACACGAACGGACCGGTTGGGTCCTGCTTGTTCTTGGCGAACTCTTCAACGATGGCTTTGTTGGCCGGGTCGGTGTCGAAGGATTTCGGCAGGGTCACCAGCAGGCCTTCGGAAGCGCCCTGGGCGATTTGCGAGATGGAGTCGTTGCCGACGCCTTCTGGGCCCATGAACTTGGCGTTCAGGCCTTTTTCCTTGGCTTGGCGCAGGATCAGGCCCAGCTCAGGGTGGTAGCCGCCGTAGTAGACGAAGTCGACGTTGGCTTGCTTGAGTTTCTGGATGATCGAGGAGAAGTCCTTGTCACCGGCGTTCAGGCCTTCGAAGACGGCAACCTTGGTGCCTTTCTTCTCGAGGGTCTGTTTAACGGCAGTGGCGATGCCTTCACCGTATTGCTGCTTGTCGTGCAGCACGGCAACGATCTTCGGCTTCACGTGGTCGGCGATGTAGTTGCCGGCCGCCGGGCCCTGGGCGCTGTCCAGGCCGATGGTGCGGAAGATCAGCTTGTAGCCACGGGCGGTGATTTCCGGGCTGGTGGCTGCCGGGGTAATCATGATCACGCCTTCGTCTTCATAAATGTCGGACGCTGGCTGAGTGGAGCTGGAGCACAGGTGACCGACCACAAACTTGACGCCGTCGTTGACCACTTTGTTGGCGACGGCCACGGCTTGCTTGGGATCGCAGGCGTCGTCGTATTCCTTGGCTTCGAGCATTTTGCCATCGACGCCGCCCTTGGCGTTGATGTCGGCGATCGCTTGCTTGGCACCCATGAACTGCATGTCGCCATATTGTGTGACAGGACCGGTTTTAGGCCCGGCGATGCCGATCTTGATGGTATCGGCTGCGAACGAATGGCTGGCAACCCCGGCCAGGACCATAGCGGCAAACAGTTTGGAAATCTGCTTAGTAGCCTTATTCATAGTGCTCCACTCTTACTGTTGTCTTTTTTATAGTTCTAGCGGCCTTGTGAGCTGCAGAACCGGATCAGATATCTTGAATATCCCCCCGGCAGCGCCCTGGCAACTGTACCGGTACAGTGTAGAGCGCCGGTTGATCGCTTGAAAAGCTGGCTGCTGGGGGCAATACCCGGGCGTGTCGCTTAAATGAAAGAAAAAGACAGAATTGCGCCGGGACGCTGCCGCAGTGGCGGACAATCCGTGGCTTTCCTGACGCTTTCAATCGCTCACTCATTTGCAACTGGGTTTTTCTACGAGAGACACGACGTTATGATTGCGCCGATTTTTTCCCAAGGTGAATCCCCATGACGCAAGAACCTAGCACCCTCTATGCCAAGCTGCTCGGTGAAACCGCCGAAATCTCCTGGAAGGAGCTCGAACCGTTCTTTGCCAAGGGTGCCCTATTGTGGGTCGACGCCGGCCTGGATTTGATCGAGGCGGCCGAAGGCATGGCCGAGGATCAGCGCGATAAAGTCGCTGCCTGGCTGGCCTCGGGGAGCCTGGGCGAAGTGTCTGCGACGCGGGCATTGGACCTGCTGGAGCGTGATCCGAGCCTGTGGGCGGTGGTGGTTTCGCCGTGGATTCTGATCCAGGAAAGGGCAGCGTAAGAAAAGCCTGCACGAAAATGGTGCGCAGTTTGCGCCGCTGCAAGTGTGTAGCGGAGTAACCGCTGATGCGGTGATGGCATCTTGCCGTGGAGAAAGGTCACAGCTGCGGGTGACGTGCGCGTCACGGGAACAGTTTTGCCGACGGCGAAATGCCCGGGGAATTGTTTCTTGGTGTTAGCAGATCGCTGTGGCGAGGGAGCGTGCTCCCTCGCCACAGACAACTAGGCGGTTTTGCCGGTATGGTTGTTCAACGAAATAATCTTCGTCTTGCCGATCCGATGACGGTAAATCTCACGCAAGTACTTGATCGCCTTCTTCACGCAATCCCGTGACAGGCGAATGTCATTGATCGAGACAAACTTATCTTTGTCATTGATCAACTCACGGTACTTCTTCTCATACATCGGCTTGATCGCGTACCAGTTGGTGTCGAGGATCTTCGCCGGGTTTTCAAACTCATTGAGCAGTTCGTCGATACGCTCTTCGTCGAAATCCTCGTGGATGATGAAGTCCAGGATCGAGTTGTCCAGCGTGTCGTCGAAACGGTACGGGTTGCGCGCAAAGCAGCGTTTGATGAACGCCACGATCAGCGTCAGGAAATCATCCGACAGGCACGGGCTCTTGGCGATCAGGGTGGTCAGCGACAGGTTGGCCGACGCGCCGATCACCAGGGCGTAGCGCTTGAGCGTGGTGTTGGGGAACAGGCTGTTGAGGTGGGTCTTGAGGCGGTTCAGGTCCATGTAGGACAGTTTGTAGTCCTTGGGCAGCGACACGATCGACACCACCGACGAGCAGTTCTTGAAGAAGTGCAGGTCGTGCAGCGCCGCCGCGTCATAGCCGGAGTTCTTGTACTGCTCCAGGGAAGCCTTGTAGCGCTTGGACTCGATCGGCAGCAGGCTGATGCCTTCGATGGCCTGGGTGACTTTGTTGAAGTGCGGCAGGTCGATGGAGCGGAAGAACAGGTCGTCGATGTTCAGGCGCTGCGGCTCTTTGTCGAACACCTTGAACTTGTCACCCGACGGCGCCGGGGTTTCCGGGACCACCGATTCGGCGTAGGCAATCGCCACCGGGCCGGCCAGGCTCATGAACAGGTCGTTGGCATCCAGGCGGATGGTTTCGCCGATGTCGATACCGGCGCGACGGAAGTAGTTCTGGTCGTAGTCGGTGGTGACCGCCTGGGCGGTAAGAATGTTGAAGATCTGTTGCGAGATATACTGGTTGGCGTGCTTTTCCATGGCATTGACATCAATGTTCTGGATATTGCCGTCATCGCTCTCTTCGGCGTAACGCATGATGTCGTTGGAGATCAGCATCATCGCGTTCCACGGGCGGATACGGCCCTTGACGCTGGCTTCGCTGCTGTCTTCATTGGCGAAGTTGTACGAGAAATCCCATTCTTCCGACAGATACTTGCAGAGCAGCCGCCCGGCGTTGATGTGCAGCGCCTCGGACATTTCGCTGCGGTGGTCGGAGATGTTCGGCAGCACGCAGATGCCGCTGGTGAAGATCGGTTCGAAAACGAAGGCGTGGCCGCTTTTGCTGTCGTGCTCGTCGGCCGGCTTGGTGTCGAACGTCTTGTTCATGTACGAATGCTGCTGGGCCAGGCCGAATTCCGACGCCATGCCCGAGCCGGTGCCGCCGCCGGCGCTGAAGATCGAGAAATACAGGCGCGACTGGTTGGCCTTGATGCCGCAGGAGTCGATCAGGTACGAATGGATCATCTTCCAGTCGGGGCTGGAAAAACGCTGGGTGTCTTTATTGAGGATGATCTTGGCCAGGTACTGGCCGAGGATCGGCGCGTTACCGGCGCCACCGGCATGGACTTCCGAGAGGTCCATGATTTTCATCTTGCTGTAATCGCGCAGGAAGCCGCTTTTTTCGCCCTTGCGCGAGAATCGGATGCGCCCGGCGATGTCTTTGTCCAGGTCGCCCAGCATCACCAGCGGCTCCACCAGGAACACCGGTTTGCTGGCCTTGCCGACGCCCAGGCGCAGGTTGTTGCGAATCCATTGGGCGGGGCTGTAGCCCTTGTCTGTCGACTTGTCTTCGGTACTGAATTCGTTCAGGTAGAACTTGCGTGCGTTATAGACCAGCTCGGCCACGTCCAGCGCAATGTTCGAACCGCAGCGGCCCAGGCCGATCAGGCACACCGAGGGGAATTCCTGTTCGCTGCGCGGCTCGCCATCGACTTCCTGATGGGGCAGGCGCGGGAACACCATGTCGCGCAGGCCGTCGAGGTTGTCGAGGATGCGGTCGGTATTGGTCTCGGTGAAGTACAGGTATTGCTGGGTCGCCAGTGGACGGGGGCTGCTCAATGACTTCGAACCTGAAGGTTTTTCCGCAGGAGCTGTCGGCAACACATCGGAGACCACGGTGGCAGAGTTATTTTTAGAAGTCATTGTGCGCCATGTACCTGGGCGGATGGCTGTGAAATGTTAAAAAGCCATCACTGAGTGGGAGTTCGCGACTTTACAGTGCGTCCGGGTCCGGGGCGATAGGTTTAACCCTAGCGTTTCAAGGGGAAATCCCGGCCCGACTCTGATGAATCGGCCGTTTACCGGCATTCTTTAGATAAATGATGGCGAAATGCCAAAGATTCGGCGTCAGCGAATTGCTCTGGCAGGCAAGTGGGCGCCGCTGCGGGCAGCGGAAATGTTCATGATCGCGCTGGCGGGCAGCTCACCCGGACCGACATCACGGCCCTGTTGGCGGCTAAGCGCTGATGGGCAGGTCCAGCTCGAAAGGTGGTGGCTCCAGCGGCGCCAGACCAAATGCTGCGCGCGCGGCATCGCAATCGGTGTTTTGCACACCTTGGCTCCAAGAGGAGTCGAACTCGCGGCACACGCTGGAGCGCTGCTCATAGATCGTGCAATGAGTGCCTTTGCCCACTTCGCCCTCAAGGCTGCAGCAGCGCGCGGGTTTCTGGTCGGTCCCGATCATCGCCACGCGTGTGGGGTTGATCTGCACCACCAGGTCGTCGGGCACCGTGCCCCCCGCCGAGGCGCACTCACCCCAGAAGAAAGACACACGGAAGTGTGAACAGCAGGCACCGCAATTCAGACACGGACTGGCTTCGGACATGGGCGTCTTCGATAAGGAAAGTAAGAAGGGTTGCGACAGGAAGGCTCGCCATTCTAATCGCGCCATGGCCGTTGGGAAGAGCAGGGCACACTTATATTTTTCGTAGGGAAAGTCCCGTAGTTTCGGGTGAAATCATGCCCTATCAGCGTTACGAATCATTACAGACAAGCGTCGTCGGCCTGACTATGTTGCAGATACCTGAGCAGGATGCATCGGGCATCGCAGCTCTCATAACAATAAAAGAGACGGACCCATGCAGAACTCGACCCAAGCGGCGAATGCCTGGCGCATTCTGTTCCTGCTGTTCCTCGCCAACCTGTTCAACTTCTTCGACCGCACCATTCCGGCGATCATCATCGAGCCGATCCGCATGGAATGGCACCTGAGCGACTTTCAGCTGGGCATCATCGGCACCGCCTTCACCATCGTCTATGCCATTGCCGGCCTGCCGCTCGGGCGCCTGGCCGATACCGGTTCGCGCAGCAAACTCATGGGGTGGGGCCTGTTCGCGTGGAGCGGGTTGACGGCGATCAACGGCATGGTCGGCAGTTTCTGGACGTTCCTGTTGGTGCGTATGGGCATCGGCATCGGCGAAGCCAGCTACGCGCCGGCGGCCAACTCGCTGATTGGCGACCTGTTCCCGGCCCACCGCCGTGCGCGGGCCATGGGCATTTTCATGCTGGGCCTGCCATTGGGCCTGTTACTGGCGTTCTTTACCATTGGCGCGATGGTCAAGGCGTTCGACAGCTGGCGCGCACCGTTCTTTATCGCAGCCGTGCCGGGGCTGATCCTCGCGGTCTTCATGTTCTTTATCAAAGAACCCAAGCGCGGCGCGGCAGAAACCGTGCAAGTCTCCCAGGAACGCGTCGACCGCCCGATCCGCCGCGTGCTGGCGGTGCCGACCTTTCTCTGGTTGGTGCTGGCCGGGCTGTGCTTCAACTTCGCAACCTATGCGTGTAACTCGTTCCTGGTGCCGATGCTGCAGCGCTATTTCCTGATGCCGTTGCAGGACGCGGCGGTTGCCACCGGGGTGATCGTCGGGTTGACCGGGCTGGTCGGCCTGACGTTGGGCGGCTGGGTTGCCGACAAGATCCATCAACGGGTTGCCAATGGCCGCCTGTTGTTTGCCGCGTTCAGCCTGATCATTTCCACCGTCACCACCGCCTGGGCCTTGCACGCCGGGCGTATCGAGATCGGTGTGTTTGTCGCGCTGTTCAGTGTGGGTTGGTTGTTTGCCTACAACTTCTACACCTGTGTGTACACGGCGATCCAGGACGTGGTCGAGCCGCGCCTGCGGGCCACGGCGATGGCGCTGTTCTTTGCCGGCCTGTACTTGCTGGGCGGCGGCATGGGGCCGGTGGTGGTGGGGGGCCTGTCCGATCACTTTGCCCATTCGGCGATGTATGCCGCCGGGGCGGAGCAGATGACCGAGGCTTATAAAGCGGTGGGGTTGCATGACGCCATGTACTTGATTCCGGTGGCGCTGTTCTTGACCATGCTGTTTCTGTTTCAGGCGTCGCGCAGTTTTGTGCGGGATGCCAAACGGATGAAAGACGGGCTGGTGGCGGTGGAGGTGGCAGTGCCGGCTGCTGCTGCGACGGCTTGAGATCGTGTTGACGCCATCGGGAGCAAGCTCCCTCCCACACTGGAACTGCATTCCAAGTGTGGGAGGGGGCTTGCTCCCGATGAGGCCATGACTGGCGAAGACCTTCTTCAGTGAATAAAAAAGACCCGCATTGCGCGGGCCTTCTTTTTAGCTGAGCAACGCAGCAATCAACCCGCCACCAACACCCGGATCGCTTCCAGGCGCAGGGCGGCCTTGTCGAGCATGGCCAGGCCTTGCTCGCGCTGTTGGCGCAGGGCAACCAGTTCGCTGTCGCGCACGGTCGGGTTGACCGCTTGCAACGCGGTCAGGCGCGCCAGTTCTTCGTCGGTGTCGGCTGCCAGGCGACGCTTGGCCTCGGCCACGCGCTCGGCGTGGCGCGGGGTGATCTTCTCTTCGCCGGCGTTGATGCGCGGCGTCAGCTGGTCGCGCTGGGCCTGGACGAACTTGTTGGCGCTGGCCCGTGGCACGCTTTCCAGCTGGTCGTTCAAGGTTTCGAACGACACGCGGCCGGACAGGTCGTTGCCGTTGGCGTCCAGCAGGCAGCGCAGGGCGGCCGGCGGCAGGTAGCGGCCCAGTTGCAGCGAACGCGGGGCAACCACTTCGCTGACGTAGAGCAGCTCCAGCAACACGGTGCCGGGCTTGAGCGCCTTGTTCTTGATCAGCGCGACGGCGGTGTTGCCCATGGAACCGGACAGCACCAGGTCCATGCCGCCCTGCACCATCGGGTGTTCCCAGGTGATGAACTGCATGTCTTCACGCGACAGCGCCTGGTTACGGTCGTAGGTGATGGTCACCCCTTCGTCGTCGCCCAGGGGGAAGCTGGCGTCGAGCATTTTTTCGCTGGGCTTGAGGATCAGCGCGTTTTCCGAATGGTCTTCGCTGTCGATACCAAACGCATCGAACAGGGTTTCCATATAGATCGGCAGGGCGAACTGGTCGTCTTGCTCGAGGATGTCTTCCACCAGCGCATCGCCTTCACCCGCGCCGCCGGAGTTGAGCTCCAGCAGACGGTCGCGGCCGGTGTGCAGTTCCTGTTCCAGGCGCTCGCGCTCGGCACGGGCTTCGTCGATCAGGGCTTGCCACTCGCCGTCGTCGGCGTTTTCCAGCAGCGGCAGCAGGCGTGGGCCGAACTGATGCTGCAAGGCGTTGCCGGTCGGGCAGGTGTTGAGGAACGCATTCAGCGCTTCGTGGTACCACTGGAACAGGCGCTCTTGCGGGCTGGTTTCCAGGTACGGCACGTGCAGTTCGATCACATGTTTCTGGCCGATCCGGTCCAGACGGCCGACCCGCTGTTCCAGCAGGTCGGGGTGGGACGGCAGATCGAACAGCACCAGGTGGTGGGAAAACTGGAAGTTGCGGCCTTCGCTGCCGATTTCCGAACAGATCAGCACCTGGGCGCCGAATTCTTCATCAGCGAAGTAGGCGGCGGCGCGGTCACGTTCGAGGATGTTCATGCCTTCATGGAACACCGTGGCCGGGATGCCGGAGCGCACGCGCAGGGCGTCTTCGAGGTCCATCGCGGTTTCGGCGTGGGCGCAGATCACCAGGACCTTGGTGCGCTTGAGCATTTTCAGCTGGTCGATCAGCCATTCAACCCGTGGGTCGAAGCGCCACCAGCGATTGTCTTCCTCGATATCCGGCTGCGACTGGAAGCTGACTTCCGGGTACAGCTCGGCATGTTCGCCCAGCGGCAATTCGAGGTATTCGTCCGGGTTCGGCAGCGGGTAGGCGTGCAACTTGCGCTCCGGGAAGCCCTGCACCGCGGCGCGGGTGTTGCGGAACAGTACGCGGCCGGTGCCGTGGCGGTCGAGCAGCTCGCGCACCAGGCGCGCGCTGGCTTCGGTGTCGCCATCGTTGACGGCGGTGAGCAGCGCTTCACCTTCGTTGCCGAGGAAACCCTGGATGGTGGTGTGCGCGGCCGGGGAGAGACGGCCCTTGTCCAGCAGTTCCTGCACCGCTTCGGCCACCGGGCGATAGTTCTCGCTTTCGGCGCGGAACGCTTGCAGATCGTGGAAACGGTTCGGGTCCAGCAGGCGCAGGCGCGCGAAGTGGCTGTCCTGGCCCAGTTGTTCCGGGGTGGCGGTGAGCAGCAGCACGCCAGGGATGACCTCGGCCAGCTGTTCGACCAGCGAGTACTCGGCGCTGGCATTGTCTTCATGCCAGACCAGGTGATGGGCTTCGTCGACCACCATCAGGTCCCAGCCGGCGGCGAACAGTGCGTCCTGGGCCTTCTCGTCGTCCACCAGCCACTCCAGGGCCACCAGGGCCAGCTGGGTGTCTTCGAACGGGTTGGCGGCATCGCTTTCGATGAAGCGTTCTTCGTCGAACAGCGCCACTTGCAGGTTGAAGCGCCGGCGCATTTCCACCAGCCATTGGTGCTGCAGGTTTTCCGGAACCAGGATCAGCACGCGGTTGGCGCGCCCGGACAGCAACTGGCGATGGATCACCAGGCCGGCTTCGATGGTCTTGCCCAGGCCCACTTCGTCGGCCAGCAATACCCGTGGCGCGATACGGTCGGCGACTTCACGGGCGATGTGCAACTGGTGGGCAATCGGTTGCGCCCGCACGCCGCCCAGGCCCCACAGCGAAGATTGCAACTGGCGGCTGGTGTGTTCCAGGGTGTGATAGCGCAGCGAGAACCAGGCCAGCGGGTCGATCTGCCCGGCGAACAGACGGTCGCTGGCCAGGCGGAACTGGATGAAGTTCGACAGTTGGGTTTCCGGCAGGGTGACCTGCTCGTTCTGCCCATTGAGGCCGTGGTAGACCAGCAGGCCGTCGACGTCGTCGACTTCTTGCACGGTCATTTTCCAGCCTTCGAAATGGGTGATGCTGTCGCCCGGCGAGAACCTCACGCGGGTGAGGGGCGCATTCCGTAGCGCATACTGGCGCGTGTCGCCAGTGGCCGGATAGAGCACGGTCAGCAAGCGGCCGTCCTGTGCCAGAACGGTGCCTAAACCCAGCTCTGCTTCGCTGTCACTAATCCAGCGTTGCCCCGGTTGATACTGCTGCGCCATGCTGCCTGACTCCCGCCGTGAAAAAGCCGACTATCTTAACGGAACAAGGCCCTCATCCAAAGGACTCTGACAAAAACTACGCGGTTTGCGCCGTGCATCGAATGTTGAGTCGACAGATGGCGGGCACTTGTGAGTGTCGACTGGGTCACAGGTTGGCAAGCCTGCGCTCAAGTCCGCCCGCCGCCCGCCGACAGCCTGCTGACAGGAGAACAACTATTATGCTGCCACCTATGCTGCCCGTCAGCGTTGTGCCGGTCACGTCGCAACTCGACCCGGTGCGTCAAAAACCCGATATTCCGCCCGTGGTGCCCGTACAAGCGAGTTCCAACGAGAGCACGATCGACCTGAAAAAAGGCGATGCCGAGCAGTCGACGTTTTTGCTGCGCGAGGAGCAACGTCGCCAGCAGGAGCAGCAGAAACGCCGGCGCGAAGCCGATGACGACCCGGAGGCGCACTTGGCGATCCCCGGCGACGAGCTCAACGCCGATAACACCGTGCCCGTGGCGCCGCTGATCGAAGACGCGCCGCGCCAGGGGTTGTGGGTGGACGTCGAGGTTTAATCGCGCAGTTCGCGCAAGGCCGCCATCAGCCGTTCAATGTCCTGATCGGTGTTGAGCGGGCTGACGGAGATTCGCGCAATGCTGGCCAGGCCTCGTGCCTGCATATCCAGTGGGGTATACGCCACATCGTTGGCGCCGATATTGATGCGCTTGAGCTCCAGGCGACGCTTGAGCTCGAAGGCGTCCCAGCCGGTGAGGTTGAAGGCGATCAAGCCTGAGTGGCTGGTGCCCAAGTCATGCAGGGAGATTCCCGGAGTCTGACGCAACGTTTCGCGGATTCGCTCGCTGGTCTGCCGGACCCGGTCCCACACCCGCTCAATCCCCAGTTGATTGAGTTCCTGCAACGCATTGCCCAAACCTGCGAATAAGGCGTAGGACGTTTCGCTGGTTTCAAAGCGTCGGGCATCGTTGCGCAGGCCGAACCCCTGGGCGCTCCACGGTGCTGAAAACACATCGCGCTGCGCAGGGTTCAACCGCGCCAGAAAGTCCGGCCGCACGTACAGCAGCGCCGTGCCCCGCGGCCCGCGCAGGTGCTTGCGGCCCGCCGACTTGAGCACGTCGCAGTGCAGCGCCTGCACATCCACCGGCACCTGGCCGACCGCCTGGCCGGCATCGATGAAGTAGGGGATGCCATGCCGCCTGGCCACTTCACCAATCGCCTGGGCGGGGTTGATCAGGCCGCCATTGGCGGGGAGCCAGGTCAGGTCGATCAGTTTCACGCTTGCGTCGATCATCGCTTCCAGGGCTACCGGGCAGACTGCACCGGTTTCATCGCAGGGGATCACCTCGATTCGCGCACCGGCCTGCACCGCCAGTTCCATGCTCGCCAGGTTGCCGCCCCATTCGTGGCGCCCCACCAGAATCCTGTCGCCCGGCTGCCACCGGCCCAGCGCCTGGAACGCCAGGCTCCAGGCGGTCGAGCCGCTGCCGGCAAAGGCAATCGACGCGGTGGGTGCATTGAGCAACTGGCCGGCGGCGCGGCGGGCTTTTTCCACCAGGATGGCGCCATGCTCGCTGGCCTCCATCGGGCCGTCGCACGCTTCGCGTTGCAGTTGCTCGATGATGGTGTCGAGGGTCGCCTGGCTCGGCAATGCAGCACCGGCCGTGTTGAAGTGTACGAGACCGGACCGACAACCCGGCGTGGCCTCGCGCAGGCGCTGGACGTCGAGCGGGCTCATGGCTGCAGCTCGAACACGGCGTCGACTTCCACCGCCACGCCCCCCGGCAGGCTGGACACACCGACAGCCGTGCGTACATGCCGGCCTTTGTCACCGAGGGATTCGCCCAGGCGGCCGACATAGGCCGGTTTGCCGTCCAGCAACGGGATTTGCCCGGAGATAAACAACTGATTCCGGCTGATCACATGGTTGATGTAATTGGCAATCGGCTGGCTGGGCGTCGGCAGCGTGAGGCCGAGGGCCTGCACGCGTTGGCGGATGGAATCGCGCATGTTGAATCCTCTGGGTTGAGAGGTTTCAGCATGTTGATCAAGGTGATGGACGACAAACGCATAGATATCATCCGACGTATCTAAATAACTCACGCGTCGGCGCAGGCAGCCTTCAACCACGCGCTGAAACATTCGGCCGCCGCGCTGGCGGGGCCTTGAGGCGCGATCAGCCAGTAGCCGATTTCGCTGCGATACGGCGGCCAGTCGAAGGCTTCTACCAGGCTGCCGTCCTGGAGCCGGCGCTCGATCAAGCGGTGACGGCCCATGGCGATACCTTGGCCGGCCACGGCGGCTTCGACCACGATGTTGTAGTCATGCAGCACCACGCGCGGATGCGGGCTGAGGTCGACTTGATAATGGCCGGACCAATCCGTCCATTCGAACGGGCGGTGCGAGGTGGCCATCAGCAGAGCGCCGTTGTGCTGCCGGCTGGCCTTGAACGCCGGGCTGCACATGGGGGAGAGCACTTCCGGCATCAGCCGCGTGGCTTGCACGTCGGGCCAGTCGCCCTTGCCATAGCGGATGGCCAGGTCGACCTCGGCCGCCGCGACGTTCGCCAGTTGAATCGCTGGCACCAGCTCCACCTGGATCTGCGGGTAGCGTTGCAGAAAACCGGCCAGGCGCGGCGCCAGCCATAAGGTGGCAAAGGACGCGAGCAAGCCGATGCGCAACACCGTGACGCTGGACGCCACCCGTTGGCTGCGGGTGGCGGCGGCGATCAGGTCGAGGGCAGGGCGGATTTGCTCGTAGTAGTGTTGGCCGTCTGCGGTCAGATCAATCGCGCGGGTGCGTCGGACAAATAGTGGTTTGCCCAGGTACTGTTCGAGCTTGTGTACCTGGTGGCTGAGCGCGCTCTGGGTCACTGACAACTCATGGGCCGCCTTGATAAAGCTCAAGTGCCGCGCCACGGCCTCGAAGGCGCGCAGGGCCAGCAACGGCGGAAGGTCCTTGTGCAGTGCCACCTGTGTGCGCCTCTTGGGTAAGGGGGAAGTGCCGATTTTGGGCGATGACCTGCATTTTGTCGCCCGCTGATTTGCTGTCGGGCAAGTGAGGCCGCATTATTAAGCGATCCCCGCCACGACGTAAGCCAAGCCATGAGTGATGACGACAAACTGATCGACCTGAACGCCGAACGCGCTAAACGGGTGCATGACCTCAACGACAAACGTCTGAATGAGGTTCGCCAGGCGTTTGAACAGGCGATGCCGCTCGGAAAAGTTAAGAAAAAACCGAAAAACAAACCGAAAAAGCGTTGAAACAGCCTGCATCTATTGATGCAGGTCAGTTATTTCCCTTCTTTACGCCCCGTCGTGGGCGACATTGATCCTCGTCAATTTCCCATCCCGCCTTCTCCTTTAACTTAGCCCTATCGCAACAAGGCAACAGCAGGAGGCCAGTCATGTTTTTCGATAATGTGGTATTTGCCGGAGTGCTGACAGTTGGCCTCATGGTGCTGTTCTTCGTAGGGTTTGGATTTTTTATCTGGAGAGACGCGAACAAGCGTAAAAAACCATAGGTTTTTCCAGGTTACATGAGCACGCAAGGCATTTTGGGCGACTTCGGTCGCCCTTTTTTTTGCCCGCGATTTAATCAACACCGCTCTCACTTCTGAACGGCGTTCGGCTTGAGATCGACCGCATAAAAAAAGGTGCGACCCTCGCGGATCGCACCTTTGTCATGGCCAGCGGGCTATCAGCTGCCCAGCGCCTTGGACGCCATCCAGAACAACCCGGCCGACAGGCCTACGGTCGCCGGCAGGGTCAATACCCAGGCCATCAGGATGGTCTTCACCGTGCCGCCTTGCAGGCCGCTCTTGTTGGCAACCATGGTGCCGGCAACACCGGACGACAACACGTGGGTGGTCGATACCGGCAGGCTGAAGATGTTGGCCAGAGCGATCATGCTGGCGGTGGTGATTTGCGCTGACATGCCTTGGGCATAGGTCATGCCCTGCTTGCCGATCTTCTCGCCGATGGTCAGTACCACGCGCTTCCAGCCGACCATGGTGCCCAGGCCCAGGGCGAGTGCGACCGCGATAATCACCCAGAACGGTGCGTATTCGGTGGTGGCGGTCAGGTCTTTGCGCAGCTTGTCGAGGTCGGATTTCTCACGGGCGTCCAGGCCTGGCAGCTTGCCGACTTTCTTCGCGGTGTCGTCCAGGCACAGCAGGTAGCGGCGTACCTCAATGCGCTGGTCGGACGTCAACGAATGGTAGTCGGAAACACCTTTCAAGGTGTCGAGCAGCGCGTTGATGGTCGGTTCAGTCTGCTGTGGGTTGCAGCGGAACTTGCCCGGCAGGTCGTCCTTCACGCTTTTGCCCAGAGCCAGGAATTCGCCCAGGGTTACTTGATTGCGCTGGTAGAACTGGTTCAGGTGCAGGGTGGCGTCGCGGGTACGCTCGATCTGGTAAGTGGTGCTGCCCAGGTCAAGAACGAACTGCGCCGGCACGATACCGATCAGCACCAGCATGATCAGGCCGATACCTTTTTGCCCATCGTTGGAGCCGTGGACGAAACTCACGGCCATGGCGGAAATCACCAGAACCAAGCGGTTCCAGAACGGCGGGCGCTTCTTCTCGTCGACCTTGCGGCGCTCGTCCGGAGTTTTATGCATCTTGGACAGCGGACGCCACCACTTCAGGCTGATCAGCAACAGGGCTGCGACCAGAAAACCGGCCATGGGCGAGAACACCAGGGACGCACCGATATCGATCGCCTTCTGCCAGTTCACCCCGTCAGCCAGGGGAATGTCGTTGATCAGCGCATTCGCGAGGCCGACACCCAGGATCGAGCCGATCAGGGTGTGAGAGCTGGAGGCGGGAATACCGAAGTACCAGGTGCCCAGGTTCCAGGTGATCGCCGCGGCCAATAATGAGAAGACCATCGCCAGACCATGGCCGGTGTTCACATTGATCAGCAATTCCACCGGCAGCAAATGCACGATGGCGTAGGCGACACCGACACCGCCGAGCAATACGCCGAGGAAGTTGAACAACCCGGAGAAGAACACGGCCAGATGCGGCGGCATGGCTTTGGTATAGATGACTGTGGCCACCGCGTTAGCGGTGTCATGAAAGCCATTGATGAACTCGAAGGCGAGGACAAAGGCCAGGGCGAGCAGCAGGCTCACGAGAACCCAAGCATCCAGTCCGCTGAATAAATCGATCATGAAGGTTTTCTGACCCGGTCGTAAGGGGGCGCGATTATGCCAGAAAACCTCGGTAATCGATGCACTAGCTGCTCATCGGTAACAATCTTCATTGAAAAAAAGCCGGGCAGCAGCGCGCATCCCAGGGTTTTCGGGGGCTCGGCAAGTCTTTGATTTACAAAGCGCGGCGTCGTAGAGGTGGGTTTTTGTCACCTAAACGTCATCTCTGAAACATTTGTACGAAATTTCGTTGGTCGCAGCAGGACGCTGAATAATTGACCCACGAGCGAGGTGCCCTCCGCCGGCGGTGAGCCGGCGGAGACAGCAGAACCCGTTGGACTCAAACCTTGATGCTTATGGCTCTTCGGTTTTGAGTTCCTGTTCAATCTTTTGGATCTCCTGGGCAAAGGCCTGATCGAGCAGACTCGCTCGTTTGCGCCATGGCTTGCGCTCTGGTTCAGGCTGAGCGGCGTAGGTGGTGACTTCCCCGCCGTATACGTCCTTGTAACGTTGCTCCTGGCGCTCAAGTTCCGCGCGCAGTTCATCTTTCGTCACAGTGTTACCTAATTTGAGTTGAGTTTAATTAACGTGCAGTGCTACACCCGAATATTGCCCTCGGCATGTTTTAAGTTGAGCAGGTGAACCCTTCAACTTTAGACGAATTGCCAGCGGTGACTTCCTTGAACCGGTATTTATAAACGGCAGCATAATCAACATACGATGCCGGGCGAGCTCCCATCCCGATATGGATATCGGGCTGACCTCTGCACAGGTTGCATTATAGCGGCGCATTTTAATAACACTATCATCATAAAGTTAAAAAGCGTCAACGTTGTGTGAGGCTTTTGTTACATGCACGCGTCAGTCTTGGTTGGGAAGTGGCCGACATAAATGCCGCCGTAAGCCCAATGCTGTCATGCGATCCGGTTTTTATGATCGCGCCGGCAAAATTGCGATAATCGCATGATCGTCCGATAATCGCCCAACGTTGCTGGCTCAACCTTGTGTCTCCCAGTCGGGGCGGCTTTCAATAGCGAGCAACCTTCGCGGTTGCCGATAAGCGCCAGCGGTTGAAAATAATAAAGAGGACCTTGAAATGAACGATCAATTGCGCAACTCCTTTGCGTCAGCGGCGCCGCCGATCGTGGCTTCACCGGCCAAACGCATCCAGGCATTCACCGGTGATCCGGACTTCATGACCTCCCTGGCCCGTGGCCTGGCCGTGGTGCAGGCGTTCCAGGAACGCAAGCGTCACTTGACCATCGCCCAAATCAGCCACCGTACCGAAATCCCCCGCGCCGCCGTGCGCCGTTGCCTGCACACCTTGATCAAGCTCGGCTACGCCACCACTGACGGGCGCACCTATTCGCTGTTGCCCAAGGTGCTGACCCTCGGGCATGCCTATCTGTCCTCGACGCCGTTGGCGGTCTCCGCTCAACCGTACCTGGACCGCATGAGCGAGCAGCTTCACGAAGCCTGCAACATGGCCACCCTGGAAGGCGACGACATCCTCTATATCGCCCGGTCGGCCACCACGCAGCGCCTGATTTCCGTGGACCTCTCGGTAGGCGGGCGCTTGCCGGCGTACTGCACTTCCATGGGCCGCATCCTGCTGGCGGCGCTGGACGATGCGTCGCTGCAGGACTACCTCGACCACGCCGACCTGCAAACCAAGACCAGCCGCACCCTTACCACGCCTGAAGCCTTGTTCGAGTGTCTGCAACACGTGCGCCAGCAGGGCTGGTGCATCGTCGATCAGGAGTTGGAACAAGGCCTGCGCTCCATTGCGGTGCCGGTGTATGACGCGTCCGGCCAGGTGCTGGCGGCGCTCAACGTGAGTACCCATGCCGGTCGTGTCAGCCGTAGCGAACTGGAGCAGCGCTTCCTGCCGAGCATGCTCAGCGCCAGCCGTGAGTTGAGTGCGCAACTGTTTGCCTAAGCTGTTCGGTGACCGCACAGATCCCGGTTCGATCAATTGACGTTGTTTCCCCTGGGTTATTACTGTGCGGCAGCGCTCTGAGCGCCGCCCAATAATAATGACGACCCCAGGTCGTTGGCCCGCCATCGGTGTGGAATAACAATAATGAATCAACCTTCTGTCGCTACCACCCTGGACGTGCAGTCCTTCATCAACGCCCAGCCACTGTCACGCTATCAGTGGCGTGTGGTGATCCTGTGTTTCCTGATTGTCTTTCTCGATGGCCTCGACACCGCCGCCATGGGCTTCATCGCGCCCGCGCTGTCCCAGGACTGGGGCATTGACCGCGCCAGCCTCGGCCCGGTGATGAGCGCCGCGCTGATCGGCATGGTATTCGGCGCCCTGGGTTCCGGCCCGCTGGCGGACCGTTTCGGGCGCAAAGTGGTATTGGTGAGTGCGGTGCTGGTGTTTGGCGCCTTCAGCCTGGCCTCGGCCTACAGCAGCAACGTCGATCAGTTGCTGGTGTTGCGCTTCCTCACCGGCCTGGGGTTGGGCGCCGGTATGCCGAATGCCACCACGCTGCTGTCCGAATACACCCCCGAACGCCATAAATCGCTGCTGGTGACCAGCATGTTCTGCGGTTTCAACCTGGGCATGGCCGGTGGCGGGTTTATCTCGGCCAAATTGATCCCGGCATTCGGCTGGCACAGCTTGCTGCTTATCGGCGGTATTTTGCCGTTGATCCTCGCGGTGGTGTTGTGGGGATGGCTGCCGGAATCGGCGCGCTACCTGGTGGTGCGCAACCGCGGCACCGACAAGGTGCGCAAAGCCTTGTCACCCATCGAGCCCGGCATCGTCGCCCAAGCCAGCGGTTTCAGCGTGCCCGAGCAAAAAACCGTGAAGGCGCGCAACGTATTCGCGGTGATCTTCTCCGGCACCTACAGCGCCGGCACCTTGTTGCTCTGGCTCACCTACTTCATGGGCCTGGTGATTGTGTACCTGCTGACCAGTTGGCTGCCCACGCTGATGCGCGACAGTGGCGCGAGCATGGAACAGGCCGCGTTCATCGGTGCGCTATTCCAGTTTGGTGGCGTGTTGAGTGCGGTCGGGGTGGGCTGGGCGATGGACCGGTTCAACCCGCACAAGGTCATCGGCACGTTCTACCTGCTGGCCGGGGTATTTGCCTACGCGGTAGGGCAGAGCCTGGGCAATATCACCGTGTTGGCGACCTTGGTGCTGGTCGCCGGGATGTGCGTCAACGGTGCGCAATCGGCGATGCCGTCCCTGGCCGCACGCTTCTACCCGACCCAGGGCCGCGCCACCGGCGTGTCATGGATGCTCGGTATCGGCCGCTTCGGCGCGATCCTCGGCGCGTGGATGGGCGCCACCTTGCTGGGCCTGGGCTGGAACTTCGAGCAGGTGCTCACCGCGCTGGTGATCCCCGCCGCATTGGCCACGGCCGCCGTGGTGATCAAAGGCATGGTCAGCCATGCCGACGCCACCTGAAGACACGCGCAATTCCTGTGGGCGCAAGAAAGATTAGCTAGACAACAATTGGTTCGATAATCGAACACTGTGTCGATTATCGGATTGTTTGGCTTTTTGCCCCGGCTTAACCTTCAAGTACTTCGGCGCCACCTTCGCGCCTTTTTCGATCCACACCGGGAGCCCGAACCCATGGCTGAAATTCTTGCGCTGCGTGACGCGGTGAAGCGATTCGTGAACGACGGCGATACTGTCGCACTGGAAGGCTTTACCCACCTGATCCCTACGGCAGCGGGTCATGAAATCATTCGTCAGGGCAAGAAAGACCTGACGCTGGTACGTATGACGCCTGACCTGATCTACGACCAGTTGATCGGCGCCGGCTGCGCCCGCAAGTTGATTTTTTCCTGGGGCGGCAACCCTGGCGTGGGTTCCCTGCATCGCCTGCGTGATGCGGTCGAGAAACACTGGCCGCAACCCCTGGAGATTGAGGAACACAGCCACGCCGACCTGGCCAATGCCTACGTCGCCGGTGCTTCCGGCCTGCCGTTCGCGGTGTTGCGTGCCTACGCCGGTTCCGATCTGCCCAAGGTCAACCCGCTGATCAAGACAGTCACCTGCCCATTCACCGGCGAAGTGCTGGCGGCGGTGCCGTCGGTACGTCCAGACGTCAGCGTGATCCACGCGCAAAAGGCCGACCGCAAGGGCAACGTGCTGCTCTGGGGCATTCTTGGCGTGCAGAAGGAAGCAGCGCTGGCCGCCAAGCGTTGCATCGTCACCGTCGAAGAAATCGTCGACGACCTCAACGCGCCGATGAACAGCTGCGTGCTGCCGACCTGGGCGCTGACGGCGGTGTGCCATGTGCCTGGTGGCGCGCACCCGTCCTATGCCCATGGCTATAACCAACGCGATAACCGTTTCTACCAGGCCTGGGACCCGATCGCTCGCGATCGTGGGACGTTTACCGCCTGGATCGACGAATACATCCACGGCACTGCCGATTTCAGTGAATTCCAGGCCAAGCTGGCCGCCGCGCAGGAGGCCAAGTAATGGCTTACTCGACCAATGAAATGATGACCGTCGCCGCTGCACGCCGTCTGAAGAATGATTCGGTGTGTTTTGTCGGCATCGGCCTGCCGTCCAAGGCGGCCAACCTGGCGCGCCTGACGTCTTCGCCGGATGTGGTGCTGATCTACGAGTCCGGCCCGATTGGCGCCAAGCCCAGCGTATTGCCGCTGTCCATTGGTGACGGCGAGTTGGCCGAGACTGCCGACACTGTCGTCCCCACCGGTGAGATCTTTCGCTACTGGCTGCAGGGCGGGCGCATCGACGTCGGTTTTCTCGGCGCGGCCCAGGTCGACCGTTTCGGCAATATCAACACCACTGTGGTCGGCGATTATCACCAGCCCAAAGTGCGCCTGCCGGGTGCCGGTGGCGCGCCGGAGATTGCCGGCTCGGCCAAGAGCGTGCTGATCATTCTCAAGCAGTCGGCGCGTTCGTTTGTCGACAAGCTGGACTTCATCACCTCCGTCGGCCACGGCGAGGGCGGCGATTCACGCAAGCGCCTGGGCCTGCCCGGCGCCGGTCCTGTTGGGATTATTACCGACCTGTGCATCATGGAGCCGGAAGAGGGCAGCCATGAGTTCGTGGTCACCGCGCTGCACCCCGGCGTGACCCGCGAGCAAGTGGTCGCGGCCACCGGCTGGGCGATCCGCTTTGCCGATCAGGTCAGCACCACCGCGGAACCGACGGCAGTCGAGCTGACCGCCCTGCGTGATCTCGAAGCCCGCACAGCGGCCGCCCACGGCCAAGCACCCGGAGAAGCCTGATGCGCGACGTATTTATCTGTGATGCGATTCGTACCCCCATCGGCCGTTTCGGCGGTGGCCTGTCCACGGTGCGTGCCGACGACCTGGCGGCACTGCCGATCAAGGCGCTGATCAAACGCAACCCTAGCGTGGATTGGCACGCAGTCGATGAAGTGTTCCTCGGCTGCGCCAACCAGGCCGGTGAAGACAACCGCAACGTCGCGCGCATGGCGCTGTTGCTGGCGGGCCTGCCGTCGAGCATTCCCGGCGTGACCCTCAACCGTTTGTGCGCTTCGGGCATGGACGCGATCGGCACCGCCTTTCGTGCGATTGCCAGCGGTGAAATGGAATTGGCGATTGCCGGCGGCGTCGAGTCGATGTCCCGCGCGCCGTTCGTGATGGGCAAGGCTGACACGGCGTTTTCGCGCAACATGAAGCTCGAAGACACCACCATCGGCTGGCGCTTCATCAACCCGCTGATGAAGGCCCAGTACGGCGTGGATGCGATGCCGCAGACCGCCGATAACGTCGCCGACGACTACCATGTGTCCCGCGCCGACCAGGACGCCTTCGCCCTGCGCAGCCAGCAACGCACCGCCGCCGCCCAGGCCGCCGGGTTCTTCGCCGAAGAAATCGTGCCGGTGCGGGTCGCCCATAAAAAAGGCGAAACCGTGGTGGAACACGATGAGCATCCACGGGCCGACACCACCCTGGAAACCCTGGCCCGGCTCAAACCGGTCAATGGCCCGGACAAGACCGTCACCGCCGGCAATGCGTCGGGTGTGAACGACGGGGCGGCGGCGCTGATTCTTGCGTCTGCCGAGGCCGTGAAAAAACATGGCCTGACCGCCCGTGCCCGAGTGCTGGGCATGGCCAGCGCCGGTGTCGCGCCACGGGTGATGGGCATCGGCCCGGTGCCGGCGGTTCGCAAGCTGGTGGAACGCCTGGGCCTGGCCGTCACCGATTTCGATGTGATCGAACTCAACGAGGCCTTCGCCAGCCAGGGCCTGGCGGTGTTGCGTGAATTGGGCATCGCCGACGATGCGCCCCAGGTCAACCCGAACGGCGGCGCCATCGCCCTCGGCCATCCTCTGGGCATGAGCGGTGCGCGACTGGTGCTGACGGCTCTGCATCAACTTGAAAAAACCGGCGGCCGCAAAGGTCTGGCGACCATGTGTGTTGGAGTGGGCCAGGGCCTGGCGCTGGCGATTGAACGCATCTAATAAGAGAGGACCGCTCCATGAGTGACAAGCCCGGTTACCGGCGCCCGCAAGCGGGCACTCAACCTGATTACCTGCACCCGGCCTACCAGTCGACGAACCTGCGTTCGCCGTCTCAGCCGTTGGTGTTCCTGCCCCATTCCCTGTCGGAAATCACCGGCCCGACCATCGGCGCCGAGCGCATCAACGAGAAGGACAACGACCTGACTGCGCAGCACGACGGCGAGCCGCAGGGCGAGCGCATCATCGTTCACGGGCGCGTGCTCGATGAAAACGGTCTGCCGGTACCGGGCATCCTCGTGGAGATCTGGCAGGCCAACGCGGCCGGCCGCTACAACCACGCGCGCGATCTGCACGACGCGCCGCTCGACCCGAACTTCACCGGCACCGGGCGTACCGTCACCGACGCCGAGGGCTGGTACCAGTTCCAGACCATCAAGCCCGGCGCCTACCCGTGGGGCAACCACCACAATGCGTGGCGCCCGGCGCATATCCATTTTTCGCTGTTCGGCCCGAGCGTGCTGACGCGCCTGGTCACGCAGATGTATTTCCCCGGCGACCCGCTGCTCGAGTACGACCCGATCTACAACTGCGTACCGGACACCTCGGCCAAGCAACGCCTGATCGCCACGTTCGACCTGGAAAAAACCATTCCTTCCTATGCCCTCGGCTACCGCTGGGACATTGTCCTGCGCGGCCGCGACGCCACGCCGATGGAGAAATGAGATGAGCCTTTACGCGACCACGTCCCACACCGTCGGGCCGTATTACCACATCGGCCTGACCTGGCTGAACCGCGAAGCCCTGGCCAACGCCGCGACCCTTGGCGAACGCGTGGCGATCAGCGGGCAAGTGGTGGATGGCAACGGTGATGTCGTCAACGACGCCATGCTGGAAGTCTGGCAGGCCAATGCCGCCGGCAAGTACGACCACCCGGAGGACGACCAGGACAAAGCGCTGGACCCGAACTTCGAAGGCTTCGGCCGGGTGCCGGTGGATGCTGAAGGGCGCTTCCGCTTTACCACCGTCAAGCCGGGCAGCGTGCCGGGGCTGGCGGGCACGACCCAGGCGCCGCACCTGGTGGTGCTGGTATTTGCCCGTGGCCTGGTGAAACACTTGCTCACGCGGATTTATTTTGACGGTGAGGCGCTGAATGCGGATGACCCGTTGCTCGCGCGCGTGCCCACAGAGCGGCGCAGTACCTTGATTGCCAAGCCGGATGCGGACGGTGTGCATCAGTGGAATGTGGTGTTGCAGGGGACAGATAAGGAAACGGTGTTCTTTGATTACTGAGTTGGCTTGAGAACCTATCGGGGGCAAGCCCCCTCCCACCTTTGATGTGTGAATACATTCAAGTGTGGGAGGGGGCTTGCCCCCGATGAGGCCATTTCAGGCAACACCTATGTAAATGTCTACAAGCGGAACATGGTTGTTGCAAAGTGTGTCTAGGCTATAACCGTTCCCACTGAGTGAAAAAAACATGACAACAACAACCAGTCACTACACCGGAGAAGAACGCAGCAAACGGATTTTTGCGATTGTCGGGGCATCCTCCGGCAACCTCGTCGAATGGTTCGACTTCTACGTCTACGCCTTCTGCGCCATTTACTTCGCCCCGGCGTTTTTCCCCTCGGACGACCCCACGGTGCAACTGCTCAACACCGCCGGAGTGTTCGCCGCCGGGTTCTTGATGCGGCCCATCGGCGGCTGGCTGTTTGGCCGGGTGGCCGATAAGCACGGGCGCAAGAACTCGATGATGATCTCGGTGCTGATGATGTGCGCCGGTTCCCTGGTCATCGCCTTCCTGCCCACCTACAAAGACATCGGCGCCTGGGCCCCGGCGTTACTGCTGGTGGCGCGGCTGTTCCAGGGCTTGTCGGTGGGCGGCGAATACGGCACCACCGCGACCTACATGAGTGAAGTGGCGCTCAAGGGCCAGCGTGGGTTCTTCGCCTCCTTCCAGTACGTGACCCTGATCGGCGGGCAACTGCTGGCGGTGTCGGTGGTGGTGGTCCTGCAACAGATCCTCAGCGAAGACGAATTGCGCGCCTGGGGCTGGCGGATTCCGTTCGTGATCGGCGCCATCGCGGCGGTGATCTCCCTGCTGCTGCGTCGTAGCCTGAAAGAAACCACCAGCAAGGAAATGCGCGAAGACAAGGACGCCGGCAGCATCGCCGCGCTGTTCCGTGACCATAAAGCGGCCTTTATCACCGTGCTCGGCTATACCGCCGGTGGCTCGCTGATTTTCTACACGTTCACCACCTACATGCAGAAGTACCTGGTGAACACCGCCGGAATGCACGCCAAGACCGCCAGCTACATCATGACCGGCGCGCTGTTCCTTTATATGTGCATGCAGCCGCTGTTCGGCATGCTGGCCGACAAGATCGGTCGCCGTAATTCGATGCTGTGGTTCGGCGCGCTGGGCACCTTGTTTACGGTGCCGATCCTGCTCAGCCTGAAAACCGTCAGCAGTCCGTTCCTGGCGTTTGTGCTGATCACGCTGGCGTTGGCCATTGTCAGTTTCTACACCTCCATCAGCGGCCTGGTGAAAGCGGAAATGTTCCCGCCCCAGGTGCGCGCCCTGGGTGTGGGCCTGGCTTATGCGGTGGCCAACGCAATCTTCGGCGGCTCGGCGGAATACGTGGCCTTGGGTTTGAAATCCTTGGGCATGGAGAACACCTTTTATTGGTACGTCACCGGCATGATGGCGGTGGCTTTCCTGTTCAGTCTGCGCCTGCCGAAACAGGCGGCGTACCTGCATCACGATTTATAAAGGAGGCGGTATGACGCTGCGCACGAGCAACCAACTGTTCGACGCTTACTTCAGCGCTGAGAGCATGGCCGAGGTGTTCTGCGACCAGGGGCGCCTGCAGGGCATGCTGGATTTCGAAGCCGCACTGGCACGGGCCGAGGCCCAGGTCGGGTTGATCCCGCAGGCGGCCGTCGCGCCGATTGCCCAGGCGTGCCTGGCGTCGCTGTATGACGTCGATGCCCTCGGCGTGGCGATTGCCTCGGCGGGCAATTCGGCGATTCCGCTGGTGAAGGCGCTGGGCAAGTGGGTGGCCGGTGAAGACCCGAGTGCCGAACGCTATGTGCATTTGGGCGCGACCAGCCAGGATGTGATGGACACCGGCCTGGTCCTGCAACTGCGGCGCGCGCTGGCGTTGATCGAAGCCGACCTGGCTCGCCTCGGCGATATTCTGGCAGCCCAGGCCCAGCGGTATGCGGCTGTACCGTTGGCCGGGCGGACGTGGTTGCAGCATGCCACGCCGGTCACCCTGGGCATGAAAATCGCCGGTTGGTTGGGCGCGGTGACCCGCAGCCGCCAGCGCTTGATCGAGCTGAAACCGCGCTTGCTGGTGCTGCAATTCGGCGGCGCTTCCGGCACGCTGGCCGCGCTTGGCGAACAGGCAATGCCCGTTGCCCAAGCGTTGGCGGCGCAGTTGCAACTGACGTTGCCCGAGCAACCCTGGCATACCCAGCGTGATCGCCTGGTGGAGTTCGCTGCCGTCCTCGGGTTGATCGCCGGCAGCCTTGGCAAGCTGGGCCGCGATATCAGCCTGCTGATGCAGACCGAGGCGGCGGAAGTATTCGAGCCGGCGGCGCCCGGCAAAGGCGGCTCGTCGACCATGCCGCACAAACGCAACCCGGTGGGCGCCGCCGTGCTGATCAGCGCCGCGACCCGCGTGCCCGGCCTGGTGGCGACGCTGTTCAGCGCCATGCCCCAGGAACACGAACGCAGCCTGGGCCTGTGGCATGCCGAATGGGAAACCCTGCCGGAGATTTGCCGCTTGGTCTCTGGCGCATTGCAACAGGCGCTGCTGGTGAGTGCAGGGCTGGAAGTCGACCCCGAGCGCATGGCGCGCAACCTCGACCTGACCCAGGGCCTGGTGTTGGCCGAAGCCGTCAGCATCGTGCTCGCGCAGCGCCTGGGCCGCGACACCGCGCACCACCTGCTGGAGCAGTGCTGCAAACGCGCGGTGGCCGAACAACGCCATCTGCGCGCCGTCCTCGCCGATGAGCCGCTCATTACCGCCGAGTTGTCGGCGACAGACCTGGACCGCCTGCTCGACCCGGCACACTACCTGGGCCAGGCCCAAACCTGGGTCAGCCGCGCTGTAACCGAACACTTTGCACTGACTGCCTGAGGAGATTGCTGTGGCTTTTGTACAACTCGCCGAGGGCGAACTGCATTACCAACTGGATGGCCCCATCGATGCACCGGTGCTGGTGCTGTCCAATTCGCTGGGCACCGACCTGAATATGTGGGACACCCAGGTCCCGGCCTTTGCCGAGCACTTTCGCGTGCTGCGCTTCGATACCCGTGGCCACGGCCAATCCCTGGTGACCGAAGGCCCCTACAGCATCGAACAACTCGGCCGCGACGTGATTGCGCTGCTGGACGCGCTGGACATCCCGCGCGCGCATTTCTGCGGGCTGTCCATGGGCGGGCTGATCGGCCAATGGCTGGGGATTCACGCGGAGGATCGTTTGCAGCGCCTGGTGGTGTGCAACACTGCGGCCAAGATCGGTACATCAGACGTGTGGAACCCGCGTATCGAGATGGTCCTGCGCGACGGTGCGGCCGCGATGGTGGCGCTGCGCGACGCGTCGATTGCGCGCTGGTTCACCGCCGATTTCGCGGCGGCCAACCCGCAGCAGGCCAAGCGCATTACCGACATGCTCGCGGCCACCTCGCCCCAGGGCTACGCTGCCAATTGCGCAGCGGTGCGCGATGCAGACTTTAGCGAGCAACTGTCGGCGATCCACGTGCCGACCCTGGTGATCGCCGGCACTGAAGACGCTGTCACACCGCCCGCCGGCAGCCACTTTATCCAGCGTCAGGTACAGGGGGCCGAGTACGCCGAGTTCTACGCCGCCCACCTGTCCAACGTGCAAGCCGGTGCGGCGTTCAGCGACCGGGTCATTCAATTTCTGCTGGCCCGCTGAGGAGTCTTTTGTGGACGAGAAACAACGTTACGCCGACGGCCTGCAAGTGCGCCGCGAAGTGCTGGGCGACGCGCATGTCGACCGCAGCCTGAATGCCTTGACCGAGTTCAACAGCGAATTCCAGGACATGATCACCCGCCACGCCTGGGGCGATATCTGGACCCGCCCCGGCCTGCCCAGGCACACCCGCAGTTTGATCACCATCGCCATGCTGATCGGCATGAACCGCGGCGAAGAACTCAAACTGCACCTGCGCGCCGCCGCCAGCAATGGCGTGACCCGTGCCGAGATCAAGGAAGTGCTGATGCAAAGCGCGATCTACTGCGGGATTCCGGCGGCGAATGCGACGTTTCATCTGGCCGAATCGGTGTGGGATGAATTGGGGGTCGAGTCGCGCGCTTAGTGCGACTCGGCACTGCACTCCTGGCGAGAGGCAACAGGTTGTCGAGGAGCGGTCGCTGACCGTCACGGGGCTGAGCGGTCAGCTCGACTCACAGGGAGCCGTAGCTTTTTCGCAGGGGCAGGCCCATTTCTTCTCGTAACGCGTTTTCGGTCAGTGGGTAAGGATTTGACGTGGTTGGCGCGGTTGCGGGGTCGTTGTCAAAGTCGAAGGGCGGACTGGCAGTTTCCAGGCCGACGACCTGGCGTTCATCATTGGGCTCCTGGGTGCGTGTGCCGTCCGGGCGGATAATTTCCGTATTGCCGAAAAATGTGCTGCCTGTGGCTGCGTTATAAGCGTGACCCAGTTCGTGGTACAGGGTCGTGGTGGTCGGCAGAAACACACGCGACTCGTCCGAGGCTTCTCTGGGGATGACCGGGTTATAGGTCACAAACGATTCTGTCGTGCCCGCGCCACGGATCCCATCGCGGATGATCGTGGGGTCCTGCCATTCTTCCAGGGGAACGCCCTCCGGCGGCACGACGATGTGAGTATCAGTGATATCTTGCATTATCGTGACTTTGGCTCCGCTGCGCTCTGCGGCGGCGTCCAGTTCATTCAACATGTGCTGGCTGTTGGGAGAGCCTCGGTAAAACTCCAGGTCATCCTCAACCCGTTGCTTGAATGCCGGGGAACCTTCGATATCAATCGCCTTGCGCCCTGCATTTTCGGGCAATGGCACGGTCTCGATAAACTTGAATCCGAATGGCAATCCCAGGTGATCGCTGCGTTTACCGTACACAACGTCGTCGCTTGAGTTGGAATAGACGCTGTCTTGACCTCTACCCGTGTAGATATGGCTTCGGCCATAAGCGTTTATCTGATCATTGCCTTTGCCGCCGTGCATGATGTTGTGGCCGCTTCCGCCGTGCATCAGGTCGTCATCGTTTCCCCCGTCCATGTAGCTGGTTTTGCTGTCAGGACCGTAACCCGCGTACATGCGGTCGTTGCCGTTCCCGCCGTACATGGTGTGATTGCCTGTGCCGCCCATCATGGTGTCATCGCCGTCGTCACCGCCGGCGTAACTGCTTGCGCTGCCCAGTTGGATGATGTCATTACCCGCGCCGCCGTAAACTTGGCTTTTACCACCTCCGGTCTGTATATGATCGTTACCTTCACCTCCATGGATTAGGGTGTAAGCCATCACATCAGGATCAATGCGAACGGTGTCGTCACCCTTGTTCGCCCTGATGGCTATCGCTGTCGCATCGCTGTTAGCAGCGGGCAGTAAATAACTTTTGCCATTTATCACGGCATTGAGTTGGCCGCGTTCGCCTTTGCTGATGTGAATGTCGTCCGCGCCATCGGCAGTATCGATTTTTAGAATCGTCACATTTTTTTTCCCGCTTTCCCCCTGATACGACGTGGTTGTCAGTGTGATATCGACATTTTTGTCACTGACAATCTTGCTGGTCTGGGGGGGAGGGCTGTTTATGAGTGCAGGGGCGCCTGGAGCTGGCGATCCGCCGGGGAGGGCATTAGGTTCGGGCGCTTTAGGCGCAACGGAAGAGGTTTGCATCGTCAATACTCTTTCTTGTGAGCGTCGGTGATTTACCGCCGATCAGTGGTGAAAAAGTTGGAGGGGTTCCCGCATGACGATAACTACTTCATTACAGCATGCATGAAAAAAGACAATGCACAGCCCGATAACGCACATCAGTTGGAATCGGCGTCCCACACCCAATTCCACACCCCGGGCAGATGCACTTCTTCACTCGCTTGCTTCACGGTACGCGCCAATGCCGCCCGCTCCAGTGCTGCGTGAGCGGTGTAGAACGGCTCGGCGGCGGTCTTCAGGCCGTCGATCCGGGCGCTGTCCATCAGGATCTGCAGGTACTCTTGCAGATGCCGTGCGGTGTAGCGGTTGATGTCGTGGAAGGTCACCACCACCGGTATCACGCCGTCGACTGTCGGCAATTCCCCCAAGGCGATGCGTTCGCGCACCACCGACAGCTGGCGGATCAGGTTCTCGCGGCGGCGCGGGCTGGCGTTGAAGCCCCAGATCTTGCCGTCGTTGGCGCTCAGGTCGGTCAACAACACCTTCATGCCGTGGCGCTGGTAGGCGGCGAAGGTGCGCCGGTCATAGTTCCAGAAGGGCGGGCGCACCAGCGTCGGCGACACGCCGGTGATCGCGGCGATATCCGCAGCGCCCTGGCTGAGGGTGCGTTCAAGCTCAGCGTCGCTCAACCAGCGATGGTTGGTATGAAAGGCTGTGGCCGTGTGGAACGCCAGCACATGCCCGGCCGCGAACTCACGTTCCATGGTCTTGCGGCCCCGTGAACTGCCGCCGGAGCGCGAGGCTTCGGTCTGCAGAAAGAACACCGCCTTGATGCCCGGCAATACCGGGTTGTTTGCCAGGTCGGCCATCACCGAGCGGGTCGGGTTGTTGTACCCCGAGGCGCTGGGACCGTCATCGAACGTCAGCAGAAAACGGATCGGTGCCTGGGCCTGCAGGCGTTGTTCGGTCTGTGGCGTCAGCGCGATGGGCGCGCTGATGCAGCCGCTGAGGCTCAAGGCCAGGGCGAGCAAGGCGGATGCGATGGCGAAAGATTTCATGGGTGCGCAGGCTCGAATAAAACCCGCTGCTGGATGGGTCAGCAGCGGCAGGCGCGCACGATACCGCAAGATGCTCGACGTGGGGTTAAAGGCTGACAAACGCGATCTGGTTTAACCTACGTATTGCGCTCGCAGTGGCCTACCCATTTCCTCGTTCAAAGCGTTTTCAGTGAAGGGCTTGGGGTTGGTGGTGATGGCTGGCGTGGCAGGGTCGTTGTCAAAATCAAAGGCGGCTGCGCTGCTCTCAAGGCCGACGGCCTGGCGTTCACTGTTAGGCACTTCGTGCGCCTGCCCCTCGAATACTTCCTGCGTGGAACCCGTGAAGGCGGTGCCGTTGGCGGCGTTATAGGCGTGAGCCATTTCGTGGTAGAGCCCGATGATGGGCGGGTGAGTCGTGCCCGCCGAGGGGTTCAGTTGGGACCGGTTGTATTCAATGCGCGCGCGGTCAGCCCGAGACCCGGGTACTCCGTCGACCATGAACCCCCACTTGGGATCGTCGCCGACTACCGGCGCACGTTCGTCCTGCAGCAGGGCCTGGAGTTCCTGGCTGCCGTAGATGTACCCGCTGCCGTTCTCCTGCCGATCTTCCACAATCGTTACCGGGGCGCCGTTGCGATCGGCAGCCGCGTCCATCTCTGCGAGCATCTGCTGGCCTTGGGGAGAGTGGCGTAACAGCGCCAAATCGTCTTCGACCCGTTGGATGAGCGCGGCAGATCCCTTGATCGCAAACCCCTTGATTGGGCCGGCGTGGGCAGGCACGGCCGTCAATAGCGAGCCATTGAGAGGGTTGATCGAATCGCCGGGCTGGGCGTAGATCCGGTCGCCCGGTCGATTGGCAATAACGGTGTCGTAACCGTCGCCGGTGTAGAAGGTGCTTCGGTCGTGGCCGATCAAGCGATCGTGCCCGGTGCCGCCATGCAACACCGTGTGGCCGGAGCCGGCGTACAGCCGGTCATTGCCGTTGCCGCCATCCAGATAGCTGGCTTTTCGGCGCGATCCCGCGCCCGCATAGAGGCGGTCATTGCCGTTGTTGCCATAGAGCACGCTGTCGCCGCTGCCGCCCATGAGCAGGTCGTCACCGTCATTGCCCTCGGCGTAGCCAAGGCCGCTGCCAAGGCGCACGACGTCGTTACCGTTGCCGCCGACTACACGGGTGTCACCACCGCCGGCCTGGATTCGGTCATTGCCGTCCCCCGCTTCAATCACGATGGGCTGCATGACGTTGGCGTCAATGTGTACGTGGTCATTGCCGCCGTGGGTCTTCAGGTACAGGGTCAGCGGTTTGCCATCGTTATCGTGGCTGGCAAAACGATACAACCGGCCATTGAGGCGAATGTTCAACTGATCGTCAGAAGCCTGGCTGATGTGGACCTGGTCCGCGTCGTTGCCGGTTTCCAGGAGCAGGCTGTTGTTCAGGCTGAAGGAATAGCCGTGCTCCCATATCGACTGCCCGCTGGCTTTTAGATTGCCGTCATTCAGGAACGGGTGCAGATAAGTCTGGATCGACGTGCCTGGGAGGAACTGCAAATGGGCAGGTTTGGCCAGCCCGTAGTGACCAGTGTCGAACGTTGCTACTGGACGCACTGCAGGTAAGGGCGGTACGCCATCGAGGAGGCGTGGGAGAGGGCGGGTACTACCGTTGAAAACATCCATGTGTGGTCCTTGTTTAAGCGCCAGGTATCAGCCCTGGCGCTTAACAGTGACCACCCGCAGCAAATCGTTCCCGCCAAGGTGTAATACGGCTTTACAGCAGACTGAGCGGGTAGCTGACGATCAAGCGGTTTTCATCGAACTCATTGTTGCTGAAGTCGCGGCGGATGCTGGAATTGCGCCAGCGCAGCGTGAGGTTTTTCAGGGCGCCGCTCTGCAGCGTGTAGCCCAATTCGCTTTCGCGGCCCCACTCCTTGCCGTCGGTGATGGTGCCGGTATGCACGTTGCTGCCGCTGATATAGCGGTTCATCAAGGTCAGGCCCGGTACGCCGAGGGCGGCAAAGTTATAGTCGTGCCGCACTTGCCAGGATTTCTCCTGGGCGTTGTCGTAGCTGGAGTTGTAACTGTCGTTGGCCAGGGTGCCGCCGCTGGTGCCGTTGACGCGCATCCACGCGCTGTTGCCGGTGAGTTTTTGCAGGCCGACGTAGAAGGTGTTGCCGCCGTACTTGGCCGAAAACAGGCCGGACCAGGTTTTGTTGTCCAGCTCGCCTGCGCGGGCGCTGCCGTCGTCCTTGCCGTAGAAGAACCCGAGGTTGGCGCCCAGGGTCCAGTCGCCCACGGGTTGGCTATGGACCAGGTTGACGAACTGCTGGCGGTAGATGTCTTTGAGCTGGGCATTCCACAGGCCGACCTGGGTGCGTTTGTCGTTGAACGTGTATTCGCCGCCCTGGAAGTTGAAGCGGTCGGAGGTGAAGGCGGCTTTGCCGAACATCGACATGTCCGACATGCTGCTGTCGTCCCGCGGGCTATTGGCGCGGAACTGGCCGCCGTAGAGGGTCAGGCCGTCGATTTCCTTCGAGGTGATCTGCCCGCCGCGCAGGGTTTGCGGCAGGGAACGGCCGTCGTCGGCGCGCAGGATCGGCAGCGTCGGCATCCATTCGCCGACCTTCAGTTCGGTCTTGGAAATACGCGCCTTGAACGCCACACCCAGGCGCCCGAAATCGTCGGCGGGGCGGCCGTCATGGTCCAGCGGCAATAACTGTGAACCGCCAGTGCCGCGCCCGCCATCAAGCTTGAGCGAGTACAGCCCCAGTACATCCACGCCAAAACCCACGGTGCCCTGAGTGAAGCCGGACTTGGCGTCGAGGATGAAACTTTGCGTCCACTCCTGCGCGCCGCCCTGGGCTTTGGTCGGGTTGGTGAAGTTACGGTTGATGAAGAAATTGCGCAGGTTGAGGTTGGCGCTGGCGTCCTCCATAAAGCCGTGTTCTTCGGCGACGACGGGAAACGCAAGGCTGGCGACTGCGGTGGCCAGCAATAGCTGGCGAGGGTGAAAAGTGCTCATGGCATTGGGCCTGTTGTTATTGGGGTTATGCAGGTGGCGGCCATGGTGCGGGGCAGTGCGGGGGCTGGTTCAATCGGGGGAGGGCGGGTTTTGGGCGATGATCGAACGCAAGTTGCCGGGCGCTGAGGCCCGGCATTTACGGGTTATCGTTTGGGCAGGTCGAAGTGGGTCCAAGGCACCGCTGGCAGGTAGTGTTGCGCAGCTACGATCAGCGCCACCATCACCACCAGGAATACCACTTGCAGGGGGCTCCAGAAGGCCCAGTGCAAACCGTTCAGCCACGGGTAGCCTTCGCTGAATTTCTGGCTCATCTGACCGATACGCGTCTTGTGCAACAGGTTGATCAGGACCATACCCGCGTAGGTGAACATGCCCAGCACGCCGAGCATCAAGCCGCAGGCCACCAGCATGATCGCCTGCGGTACGCCGTGGCGAATGACCAGCCAGTAGTCATTGGGGTTGATTCGCTTGGGGATCAGGTACTGGCTCAGCCACACATCCAGAACCCGATAGGTTGAACTCATCCCGGCCCACATTTGGGTGACGCGAAAGCCAACGGCCGCCGGCACGAGCGCCATCAGCATGAAAATGACCAGCGACATCCCGTCCATTCTGTCTGGCTTATCGTGGGCGATGCTCAGGCCAAGCCCCAGGGCGAAGACGGCCCATAGCCGGATAAACACCTGTGTGTAGATCGGCCGAGGTACGAATTTGCGCCAAAAGAACAGATCTGTTTGAGGCAGGCGCTCGACCAGTTGCGGATAGCGCCAGGTCAGTGTTTGCGCCAGGTGCTGGCAGGCGTTCCACTCGTTTTCGCCAAACCCATCGATCATGCGTTTGTGTTGCGTGGCGGACATCGGCGTCAGCAGCAGGCGCGCGGCCAGGGCATCGGCTGATGTGCGCCGCGTGTCCTGGGCCTTGTCTTGCAAGTTGGCGTAGAAACTTTCCTGCTCGCAACGCGACACCAATTCGCGCCATATCCACGCCGGTTCCGGGTACACGCCTTTCTGGTCGTCCCAGCCGAATGCCTGGCACACCCGCTCGAACAGCGGCACGCTCCATTGGGTTTCATGCAGCAGGTGCAGGACGATGCGCTGCCACTGCTGTTGCAGGTCGAACACCCGCAGCCAGGGTTGGTTGGTGTATTGATTGAGCTGGGTGATGAACTCGCGCTCGGCCTTTTGCTCCAGCAGTTCCAGCAAGGTGCGGCGGTAGTCTTGCAGCAGTTCGCCGGTCAGCGCTTCGTATTGCCAGGACGTCATCGCCACTTGCTGCCAGGGCGTCAGCCATTCCAGGTGTTGGGCAGCCCAACCGGCGATGGCGCTGCGTTCACCCGGTGCTTCGAAACAATGGCGCAACAGGCCGGCCTGGAACGCATCGGTGCAGCCCTGTTGCCGAGCCTGGACCCAGCGTTCATCGAGGTTACGCGCGTTGAGGTCGTCGAGCAGTGCCTGGGCCGGGTCCGGTGTGTGGGCTTCGAAGGGCGCAGGGCTGACGGGGCTGATGTTCATCAGTTCGGCCAGGTCATTCAGGTTTGCGTAGACCGCTTCGGCCACGGGCGCCTGGACGCGTTCTTCCTCTTCGTTATCAGCCCGCCAGCGTGCTTCACTCAGGGCGTGTTCATAGGCCTCGCGCAGGCGCTGGAAGCCTTGGGCGTCGTCGTCCGGGCGGCAGCTTTTCAGCAAGCGCGCATAGCTGCGCTTGATGCTGCGCTCGTCGGCGTCATCTGGCAGTTGCAGTACGGTCCAGCAATCCATCGGTGTTCCCTCAGCGCCAGAACCCGTTGTCGAGTTGCTCAAGTTGACGGGTCAGTTCGCTGCGAGCTTCGCGGATGCGGCGTTCGTCCTGGGTGTCGAGTACCTGCTGGAACTGTGCCGCCCAATGCCCTAGCTGTTCGCGCAGCTCGCCGAGGTTTTCCTGGTAGAGCCGTTCGAGGCGGGCGACGAGCACGGTGTTGACCTGCTGGTCGCGTGGGTGGACCTTCAATTGCGCCAGGGCTTGCAGGCGTTGCTGGATCTCCTGCGGGTTGAGCACGCCGGGGTTGTTCTCGATCACCAGCGAATGTTGCTCGCCGGTCAGCGGGATATTCACCTGGGCTTCCAGCAAACCGTTGTTGTCGTAGGTGAAGCGCACGTCCAGGGAGACTTCACCGGCCTTGCGCTTGGGCACGGGAATATCCAGTTGGCCCAGCTCGATGTTGTCTTTGACCAGGCGGCTTTCACCCTGGTAGATCTTCAGCAGCACGCGGGTCTGGTCATCGTGCAGGGTGACCACGCTTTTGACCCGGCTCACCGGCACGCTGCTGTTGCGTTCGATCAACGGCAGGTAATGGCCGCTTTCGATATGGCCGCCGTACTGGTTCGAGGTTTCGATGCCCAGGGTGTAGGGGCAAACGTCAGTCAGCACCACTTCTTCGAGGGCGGCAGAGCGCGCCTTGAGTGCGGCCTGGATCGCTGCGCCGTGGGCCACCACCTGGTCGGGATCGAGGCTGATGGACGGGAAACGCCCGAACAGGCCTGCGGCAAGCTTACGTACCAGTGGCATGCGCGTGGTACCGCCCACCAGCAGGATTTCATCCAGGTCGCCAACCCGAATCCGCGCATCGCGCAGGGCGCGTTCGATCGGCGCGCGCAGGCGCTCCAGCAGCGGCGTGTAGAGCTTGGCCAGTTCCTGTTGGGTGATGGTTTTCACCCATTGCTGGCCGTCGACACGCAGGGCGAATTCAGCACTGTCATCCTGGCCCAGGGCTTTGCGCACGCGCTCGGCTTCGCGGCGCAGGGCTTGCAGCACAGTGCTGGTGGGCGGGAAACCCGTGGCGTTACGTTGGCTGTCGACAAAGTGTTCGAGCAACAGGGTGTCGAAGTCTTCGCCACCGAGGAAGTTGTCGCCGGCGCTGGCGCGGACTTCCATCACCCCGTCGAACAGCTCGATGATCGACACGTCAAAGGTGCCGCCGCCGAGGTCGAAAACCAGGAACGAGGTTTCTTTATCACGCTGATGCAGGCCGTAGGCGAGGGCCGCGGCGGTCGGTTCGTTGATCAGTTTTTCAACGGTCAGCCCCGCCAATTCACCGGCGATGCGCGTGGCCTTGCGTTGGCCGTCGCTGAAGTAGGCGGGCACGCTGATCACCGCGTCGGTGACCGTTTGGCCGTAGGTACGCTCGATGTCCTCCTTGAGGCTTTTGAGCACCAGCGCCGAGAGTTCTTCGGGGCGAAACGAGCGGTCGCCCAGGCGCACTTCGGTGGCGCTGCCCATGTAGCGCTTGAACAGCGAGGTGGTCAGGTGCGGGTGGGTATGCAGGCGCTCTTTGGCGGCCTGGCCTACCAGGACGCGGCCTTGGTCATCCAGCCCGACCACGCTTGGGGTCAGCAACTGGCCCAGGGCGTTGGGCACCATTTCGGCGGCATCGCCGCGCCAGACTGCCGCAAGACTGTTGGTGGTCCCCAGGTCGATTCCTACGATCATTACGACAAGCTCCCTCTGTGGTCTGTAAGAATCTGTTACTGATTTTACCCTGAAAGGTTGAGCGATAGGCAAGGCGGGAGAGCGTTGTGGTCATAGCAAACACCGATGACCAGGCATAAAAAAACCGCTTCCAGTGAGGGAAGCGGTTTTGTCTACAGCGGTGTGATCAGAACAACTTCATCTTTGGCGCTTCTTCTTTCAGCGGCTGGTTATTCGCCGCCTGTTCGTTCCAGCCACCGCCGAGGGCCTTGTACAGGTTGACCTCGCTGGTCAACTGCGCGAGGCGGTCGGTGATCAGCGATTGCTGGGCACTGAACAGCTGGCGCTGGGCGTCGAGGAACGTCAGGTTGCTGTCGACACCAATGCGGTAGCGACGCTCGGCCAGGCGGTAGTAATCCTGGTTGGCGGCGACGAAACCACGCTGGGCCTCCAACTGCTCCTTGTAGGTCTCACGCGCGGCGAGGCCGTCGGAAACTTCCTGGAAGCCGGTCTGGATGGCCTTCTCGTAGTTCGCCACGTTGATCTCTTTCTGGATCTTCGAGTAGTCCAGGCTGGCGCGCAGGCTGCCGGCGTTGAAGATCGGGATGTTGATCTGCGGGGCGAACGACCAGGTGCCCGAGCCGCCTTTGAACAGACCGCCCAGGTCCGGGCTCAGGGTCCCGGCGTTGGCTGTCAGGCTGATGCTCGGGAAGAACGCCGCACGGGCGGCGCCGATGTTGGCGTTGGCCGCCTTGAGGTTGTACTCGGCCTGCAGGATGTCGGGGCGACGCTGCAACAGGTCCGATGGCAACCCGGCTGGCACTTCGCTGAGCAGGTTATCCGACAGCGGCTTGCTGACGAGATTCGCCGGCAGGCCGGTGCCGAGTAGCAGGGTCAGGCTGTTTTCGTCCTGGGCCACCTGGCGGGTATAGCGTGCCAGGGCCACCCGGGCGTTTTCCACCGAGGTGCGCGCTTGGCTCAGGTCGAGGGCCGAGGCCACGCCGACTTCGTTGCTGCGCGAGGTCAGCTTGTAGCTTTGCTCGTATGCGCCCAGGGTTTCCTGGGTCAGCTTGAGCAATTCCTTGTCGGCCTGCCAGGTCAGGTAGGCGTTGGCCACACTGGCCACCAGGCTGATCTGGGTGCTGCGCCGCGCTTCTTCGGTTGCGAAGTATTTCTGCAGCGCTTCCTCGCTCAGGCTGCGGACACGGCCGAACAGGTCCAGCTCATAGGAGCTGATGCCCAGGGTGGCCGAGTACGAACTGCTGATGCCTGCTTTACCGGTTTGCGACATGCGTGCCGGTGTCCGCTGGCGGCTGCCGCTGCCAGTGGCCGATACGGCTGGGAACAGGTCGGCGCGCTGGATGTTGTACTGCGCTGCGTAGGCATCGATGTTCAAGGCCGCGACGCGCAGGTCGCGGTTGTTCACCAGTGCGGTCTGGATCAGCTGTTGCAGGGCAGGGTCATGGAAAAACTGCTTCCAGCCCTGTTCGGCGGCGGCCTGGTTCGGAGCCTGGGCCGACGAATACGCCGGGCCCTGCGGGAACTGCGCGGCCACCGGCGCCTCGGGGCGCTGATAGTCAGGTATCAGCGAGCAGCCACTGAGCACGAATGCCGTGACGGCTAAGGAAAGTAGCGACTTGCTCATTGGCCAGCCTCTTTAGGAGTTTGCTTGGGTTCAGTCTTTTTGCGTTCGCCCATGGCGGACACCGTTGCGAAGAACAGGGGCACCCAGAATATCGCCAGGACCGTGGCGGTGATCATACCGCCGATAACGCCGGTACCGATCGCATGCTGGCTGCCTGAGCCGGCGCCCGAGGAGATCGCCAGCGGCAATACGCCGAGGATGAACGCCATGGAGGTCATGATGATCGGTCGCAGACGCATGCGCGACGCTTCGATCGCCGACTCGACAATGCCTTTGCCTTGTTCGTGAAGCTCTTTGGCGAATTCCACGATCAGGATGGCGTTCTTCGCCGCCAGGCCCACCGTCACCAGCAAGCCCACCTGGAAGAACACGTCGTTGGACAAGCCACGCAGGCTGGTGGCGATCAACGCACCCACCACACCCAGCGGCACGACGAGTACCACCGCGATCGGGATCGACCAGCTTTCGTACAGCGCCGCGAGGCAGAGGAACACCACCAGCAGCGACAGGGCGTACAGCGCAGGTGCCTGGGAGCCGGACAGGCGTTCTTCATACGACAGGCCCGTCCAGGCGTAGCCGACACCCGCCGGCAGTTGCTTGGCGATGCGTTCGACTTCGGCCATGGCTTCACCGGTACTGTAGCCCGGTGCCGGGGTACCGAGGATTTCCATCGCCGCCACACCGTTGTAGCGCGAGAGTTTCGGCGAACCGAAGATCCACTTGCCCGAAGCGATGGCCGACAACGGCACCATCTTCCCGGAGCTGCTGCGCACGAACCATTTGTTCAGGTCTTCAGGGGACATCCGGCTGGCGGCCTCACCCTGCACGTACACCTTCTTCACTCGACCACGGTCGATGAAGTCGTTGACGTAGCTGCCACCCAAGGCAATCGCCAGGGTCTGGTTGATGCTCGACAGCGTAATGCCCTGGGCACTGGCCTTCTCGTCGTCGACGGTGAGCTCGTACTGCGGCTCATCGTTCACGCCGTTGGGGCGCACACCGGCGAGGATCTTGCTCTGGGCGGCCATGCCCAGGAACTGGTTGCGCGCAGCCATCAACTTGTCATGGCCGACGCCGCCCTGGTCCTGCAGGAACACGTCGAAACCGGTCGCGTTACCCAACTCCAGTACAGACGGTGGCACGATGGCAAACACCATGGCGTCCTGGAACGTCCGCATGAAGTACCCTTGGGCGCGCTTGGCGATCTCGAACACCGAGGTGGACGCGTCACGCTCATCCCACGGTTTGAGCATCACGAATGCCAGACCCGAGCTTTGACCACGCCCTGCGAAGTTGAAGCCGTTCACGGTAAAGACCGATTTCACGCCCTTGCCTTCGCCGGGTTCGCCTTCCTTGTCGTTGAGCAGGAAGATACGCATGTCGTCGATGACTTTCTGCGTGCGCTCGGCCGTTGAGCCGACCGGCGTCTGCACCTGGGCAAAGATCACGCCCTGGTCTTCGTCGGGCAGGAACGCTGCCGGGATCCGCATGAACAACCAGATCATGCCGGCAAAGATCAGCACGTAAACGAGGAACGCCGGAATCTTGTGCCTGATCATGTTCCCCACGCCGCGCTCGTAGCTCAGTACGCTACGGTCGAAGGTGCGGTTGAACCAGCCGAAGAAACCACGCTTGGGTTGGCCGTGCGTCTCGGGGTCGATCGGCTTGAGCATGGTGGCGCACAAGGCCGGGGTGAAGATCAGCGCAACCAGTACCGACAACGCCATGGCCGAAACGATGGTGATGGAGAACTGTTTGTAGATCACACCGGTGGAGCCGCCGAAGAATGCCATCGGCAACAGTACCGCCGACAGCACCAGGGCAATACCCACCAGGGCGCCCTGGATCTGGCCCATGGACTTGACCGTCGCCTCTTTCGGCGACAGGTGCTCCTCGGCCATCACCCGCTCGACGTTTTCCACCACGACGATGGCGTCGTCCACCAGCAAGCCGATGGCCAGGATCATGCCGAACATGGTCAGGGTGTTGATGGTGAAGCCGAACGCGGCCAGGATCCCGAAGGTGCCCAGCAATACCACCGGTACGGTCATGGTGGTGATGATGGTGGCGCGGAAGTTCTGCAGGAACAGGAACATCACCAGGAACACCAGCACGATCGCCTCGACCAGGGTGTGTACCACACCGGAAATCGATTCGGTCACCACTGGAGTGGTGTCATACGGCACCACCGCCTTCATGCCTGGCGGGAAGAACGGTTCCAGGGACGCGACCGTGGCACGGATGGCCTTGGCGGTGTCCAGGGCGTTGGCGCCGGAGGCCAGCTTGATCGCCATACCGGACGCCGGGTTGCCGTTGAACTGCGCGCTGATGCTGTAGGTCTGGCCGCCCAGCTCGATACGCGCGACGTCCTTCAAGCGAACCTGTGAACCGTCGGTGTTGACCTTCATCAGGATATTGCCGAACTGCTCAGTGGTCTGCAGGCGGGTCTTACCGATGATGGTCGCGTTCAATTGGGTGCCGGGCAAGGCAGGCAGGCCGCCCAATTGGCCGGTGGCCACTTGTACGTTCTGGGCCGAGATCGCGGTGCTGACGTCTACCGGGGTCAACTGGTAGTTGTTCAGCTTGGCCGGATCGAGCCAGATACGCATGGCGTACTGCGAACCGAATACCTGGAAGTCACCTACACCCGCAGTACGGGAAATCGGGTCCTGGATGTTGGACACGATGTAGTTGGACAGGTCGTCCTTGGTCATGCTGCCGTCTTCCGACACCAGACCGATCACCATCAGGAAGTTCTTCACCGACTTGGTCACGCGGATACCCTGCTGCTGCACTTCTTGCGGCAGCAGCGGGGTCGCCAGGTTCAGCTTGTTCTGAACCTGGACCTGGGCGATGTCCGGGTTGGTACCCTGGTTGAACGTCACGGTGATGGTCATGCTGCCGTCGGAGTTACTGTCCGATGACACATAACGCAGGTTGTCGATACCGTTGAGCTGTTGTTCGATCACCTGCACCACGGTGTCCTGCACGGTTTGTGCGGATGCACCTGGGTAGGTCACCTGGATATCAATGGCGGTCGGCGCAATCGCCGGGTACTGGTTGATGGGCAACTTCAGGATCGACAGAGCCCCGACCAGCATGATCACCAGGGCAATCACCCAGGCGAAAATGGGACGGTCGATAAAAAATTTCGACATGGGTTACTCCCCTTTGCCAGCAGCAGCGGCAGCAGGAGCGGCGGTACCGGCAGGCTGGGCGTTGTCGGCGTCCTTGACCTTGACCTGGACGCCCGGCTTGACGTACTGCAAGCCTTCGGTGATCACACGGTCACCGGCGTTCAAGCCTTTTTCCACCAGCCAGTAAGCGCCGGCGGTGCGGTTGGCGACCAGCACGCGCTGCTCAACTTTGTTGTCCGCGTTGACCACCAACGCCGTCGGGATACCCTTGAGGTCTCGGGTCACGCCTTGCTGCGGTGCCAGGATCGCCTTGCTGTTCACACCGGCTTGCAACTGGGCGTGTACGAACATGCCGGGCAGCAGGGTGTGGTCAGGGTTGGGGAACACGGCGCGCAGAGTGACCGAACCGGTGGTCTGGTCAACCGACACTTCGGAGAACTCCAGTTTGCCGTCCAGGCCATAGCTGCTGCCGTCTTCCAGGGTCAGCTTGACCTTGGCGGCATTGGCGCCGGCTTTCTCCAGTTGGCCGCTTTCCAGGTCGCGGCGCAGCTTCAGCATTTCAGCCGAAGACTGCGTGACGTCGACGTAGATCGGGTCCAGTTGTTGGATCACCGCCATGGCATCGGTCTGGCCATTGCTGACCAGCGCGCCTTCGGTGACCGAGGAACGCCCGATACGCCCGGAGATCGGCGCGAACACCTTGGTGTAGCGCACGTTGATTTGGGCGGTTTGAACGTTTGCTTCGGAAGTCATGCGGTTGGCGACGGCGGTGTCGTATTCCTGGCGGCTGACGGCCTGCTCGTCGACCAACTGCTTGTAGCGGTCGGCGATCGACTTGGTCTGGGACAGGCTGGCCTGTGCGCTTTTCAGGGTGGCGTCATAGACCGACGGATCGATCTGATAAAGCTGCTGGCCTTCTTTCACATCCCCGCCTTCCTTGAACAGGCGCTTGAGGATGATGCCATTGACCTGCGGACGGACTTCCGCGATGCGGTAGGCGGTGGTGCGGCCTGGCAGCTCGGACGTCAGGGTAAAGGCTTGCGGTTGAAGGGTGACCACGCCGACCAGAGGAGTTTGCGCGGGCGGAGCCGCCTCTTCCTTTTTGCATCCGCTGAGCAGCGATGCCAGGGCGACGGCAGTGACCAGAGCGGTAACAGCTGGCTTAAGTTGCATGAAGATCCTCGGGTCAGGCGCGCAGACTGCGCACAAGAAGGGTGGAAGGGTAAAAAACAAGCTGTGAGTAGATAAGTAGCTTGCTACGCAATATACTTACGTTCATGGTTGTTTGTAAACTCTTGACAGGCTTCGCGCAGTGTTGACACAGCATCGCCCCGAGCCTCGATTTTAGTACGTTCGGCGCCCATGACGGTGTCGTCCCACAATTATTCAGATGCTCGTTAGCGCCTATTAAAGCAGCGTTACCGATAGTCCCACATGTTTTGATTGAGGTTTTATTGCCATGGTCCGTCGCACCAAAGAGGAAGCTCAGGAAACGCGCAGCCAGATTCTCGACGCTGCTGAGCAGGCCTTTTATCAGCGGGGTGTAGCGCGGACCACACTGGCGGACATCGCCGCGCTGGCCGGGGTAACGCGAGGCGCCATCTATTGGCACTTCAGCAATAAGTCCGACCTGTTGCAGGCATTGCTCGACACCCTGCACGAACCCCTGGACGAGCTGGCCAGGGCCAGTGAAAGCGAGGATGAAGTCGACCCGCTGGGGTGTATGCGCAAGCTGCTGATTCATCTTTTTCATCAAGTGGCCCTGGATCCGAAAACCCGGCGCATCAACGAAATCCTGTTTCATAAGTGCGAGTTCACCGATGAGATGTGCGACATGCGCCGCCAACGCCAGACCCACAGCCTGGAGTGCAACCTGCGTATCAGCCTGACCTTGCGTAACGCGGTGCATCGCGGGCAACTCCCGGAAAACCTCGACACCACGCGCGCAGCGGTATGCATTCATGCCTATATCAATGGCTTGTTGGGCCAATGGCTGCTGGTGCCGGACAGTTTTGAGCTGCACCAGGAAGCTGAGCGTTGGGCCGATGCAGGGCTGGACATGCTGCGCTTGAGCCCTAGCCTGCGCAATTAAGTCAAAATATGTAATTGCATCCAATTGTTTCAACAGTAAAGCCTAAGGGCGGGCAATCGTCCTGCTGACTTATTGGTGGGATGACTTTATATACGGGCTGGCGAGTGGTTGAAAGATAGCCGCCTAAGTATTTTGTAGCGTTTTTGTTGCAAGGCTGTGAAGGAATGTTTCTCCGGACCGCTGAGATCAAATGTGGGAGGGGGCAAGCCCTCTCCCACATTTGATCCGCGGTGTGTTCCCGATCGGCGAAAAAAAGCCCCGGTTCTTGCGAGCCGGGGCTTTTTCGTTTCAGGCGATCAGAGTGCCAGCGTCGGGTAGTCGATGTAACCGACCGGGCCCTTGGCATAGAAGGTTTCCGGGTGCGCCTGGTTCAGCGGCGCATCGGCTTTCAAGCGTGCCGGCAGGTCCGGGTTGGCAATGAACGGTACGCCAAAGGCCACCGCATCCGCCTTGCCCGAGGCCAGCCAGGCGTTGGCGCTGTCCTTGGTAAAGCGTTCGTTGGCGATGTACACGCCGCCAAAGGCTTCTTTCAATTGCGGGCCGAGGCTGTCAGCGCCTTCTTTTTCACGCGAGCAGATAAAGGCGATGCCGCGTTTGCCCAGTTCGCGGGCGACGTAGGTGAAGGTTTCGGCCAGGTTGTCGTCACCCATGTCGTGGGAATCGGCGCGCGGTGCCAGGTGGACGCCCACGCGGCCGGCGCCCCAGACTTCGATGGCGGCGTCGGTCACTTCCAGCAGCAGGCGCGCGCGGTTTTCCAGGGAGCCGCCGTAGTTGTCGGTGCGATGGTTGGTGCTGCTTTGCAGGAACTGGTCGAGCAGGTAGCCGTTGGCGCCGTGGATTTCCACGCCGTCGAAACCGGCGGCCTTGGCGTTCTCGGCAGCGGTGCGGTAGGCGTCGACGATGTCGGCGATTTCAGCGGTTTCCAGGGCGCGAGGCGTTGGGTAGTCGGCCAGCGGGCGGACCAGGCTGACGTGGCCTTTAGGCTGGATCGCACTCGGCGCCACCGGGGTTTCACCGTTCAGGTAAGAAGGGTGGGAGATCCGGCCGACGTGCCACAGTTGCAGGAAGATCTTGCCGCCCGCGGCATGTACGGCCTTGGTCACATTGGCCCAGCCGCGTACCTGATCGTTGGACCAGATGCCCGGGGTGTCCGGGTAGCCCACGCCCATCGGCGTCACGGACGTGGCTTCGCTGAGGATCAGCCCGGCGGAGGCACGTTGTACGTAGTACTCGGCCATCAGCGCATTGGGCACGCGACCGGCGTCGGCACGGCAGCGGGTCAGCGGCGCCATGATGATGCGGTTCGACAGTTCCAGGTCGCCCAGTGTGATCGGATCGAAAATAGTCGTCATGGGATAACACCCTTCTCTTTAAGTTGATCAGTTGGTCGCAGGGGCCAGGTCGGCATCGCCGCTCTGACGGAAAGTGATCAGGGTCACCAGCAGCGCGAGGATCGCCAGGGCCGCGGCGGCCAGGGGCACGCTGGTCAGGCCGAAACCGTGGGCAATCACGCTGCCGCCGACCCAGGCGCCGAGGGCATTGCCGATGTTGAAGGCGCCGATGTTCAAGGTGGACACCAGGTTCGGCGCGGCCTTGCCGAAGGTCACCACGTTGATCTGCAGCGCGGGCACGGCGGCAAACGAGGCGGTGGCCCACAGGAACAAGGTGATTTCGGTCGGGATCACCGCGATGCTGGTCCAGGTCAGCGCGGTGGAGACCACCGCCATGCTGATGAACACGCCGATCAGGGTGGCGGCCAGGCGTCTGTCCGCCAGCTTGCCGCCGATGATGTTGCCCACGGTGAGGCCCAGGCCGATCAGCAGCAGGGTCCAGGTCACGCCCTTGGGCGATACGCCGGTGACGTCGCCGAGCAGCGGCGCGACATACGTGAAGAGGGTGAACATGGACGCGGCGAACAGCGCAGTCATGGTCAGCGACAACCAGATGCCGGCGCCCTTGAGGGCGGCCAGTTCGGCGCGCATGTCGAGTTTTTCTTCATCGCGCTTGGCCGGCAGGAAGCGGATCAGGCCGATCAACGCGATCACGCCGATCACGGTCACCGCCCAGAAGGTCGAGCGCCAGCCGGCTTCCTGGCCCAGCGCCGTACCCAAGGGCACGCCCAGTACGTTGGCCAGGGTCAGGCCGGTGAACATCAAGGCCACGGCGGACGCACGCTTGTTGGCCGGCACCAGGTTGGCGGCGACCACCGAACCGATCCCGAAGAACGCACCGTGGCACAGCGCAGTGACCACGCGGGCAAACATCAGCACGTTGTAGTCGCTGGCCAGGGCGCAGAGCAGGTTGCCGATAATGAAAATGCCCATCAACGCGACCAGCGCGGCCTTGCGTGGCAGCCTGGCGGTGGCCAGCGCCATGAACGGCGCGCCGATGGCCACGCCGAGGGCGTAGCCGGTCACCAGCCAGCCGGCGCCGGGAATCGACACGCCCAAGTCCGCCGCCACATCGGGCAGCAAGCCCATGATGACGAACTCGGTGGTGCCGATGGCGAAGGCGCTCAGGGCGAGGATGAGGAGCGAGAGGGGCATGTGCGTGTCCTTGTTACAGTGGTGCGCGGATTTCAGAACTGAGCTCAGTGATGAGCGCAGTGAGGAAGGCTTGGATCGTTTCCTCGTTGCGTTTGAAAAAGTGCCACTGCCCGGCCTTCTGGCTGCTGATCAATCCCGCCCGTTGCAAGGTCGCCAGGTGGGCCGACACGGTCGACTGGGACAAGCCGCAGCGCTGGTCGATCTGCCCGGCGCAGATGCCGTATTCGTGGTTGTGCAGTTGCTCGGGGAACTGCACTTTCGGGTCTTTCAGCCAAGTGAGGATGTCTCGCCGTACTGGGTGCGCCAGGGCTTTTATTATTTCGTCGAGGTCGATGGACATGGCGGTTGCTCGGTGTCGTAAAGCGTTATATCGCGATGAGGCGAACTTTAAATCGGTATATCTCGATATTCCAATATGATTTCGGTCTTAGGCCAGACTGAATCGGTATATCGGGTTATAACGATGCGTTGACGGCAGTGATAGACTGCACACCATGAATTATCTCGCACATCTGCACCTGGGCGGCCAACTTCCTGCGCAACTGCTGGGCAGCCTGTATGGCGACTTCGTCAAAGGTCGCCTGCAAGGCCAGTTCAGCCCGCCGATCGAAGCGGCCATCCAGTTGCATCGCTCAATCGACCGTTTCACCGACAGCCATCCGCAGGTCGGCGAAGCGTTGTCGCGCTTTAGCCTGACGCGCCGGCGTTATGCCGGGATCGTCCTCGATGTGTTTTTCGATCACTGCCTGGCGCGGGATTGGGCGCTGTATGCCGAGCAGCCCCTGGAACACTTCACCTCCCAGGTGTACCGCGTGCTGGCGGCCGAACCGCAGTTGCCGGGGCGGCTGGCGCAGATTGCGCCGTACATGGCGGCGGATGATTGGCTGGGCTCATACCGCGAGTTCGCGGTGATGGAGCCGGTATTGCGGGGGATCTCGCGGCGCCTTACGCAGCCTGAGGAATTGGGCCATGCGATGCAGGAATTGCGCACGTTATACGAACCGTTGAGTGAAGACTTCCGGCTGTTCTATCCAGAGCTGCAAAAATTTGCCCAAACCCAACTGACCACTGAGATCTGAATGTGGGAGGGAGCTTGCTCCCGATGGCGGTGGTTCAGTCAGCACATGCATTGACTGACACACCGCCATCGGGGGCAAGCCCCCTCCCACATTGTTGACTGTGCTCGCTTCAGGCGGCGAATGCCGGCCGAACCGCAATCTGTTCTGCTTCCGGCAGCGGCCCGAACAACGCCTTCTGCACCGCCTGCTGCGCCTGGAACGCCAGCGCCGCGCGTTCCTGCCCGGCACAGGCAATCGGCGTGAGCACATGGATTTCCACATCGCCCTGGTCGTTGGCAAACAGGCGCATCAGGTGCGAGAGCAAATCGTCATCGCCAATGAACGGCGCCAGCGGGTCCACTTGCCCATCGCGCAGATACCGGATCGCCACCGGTTGCAGCGACACATCCGCCTCGATCGCACTGGCCAGCAGGCGCCCGTGAAAGGTACGCAGGCTGCGCCCGTCGGTGGTGGTGCCTTCGGGGAACATCAGCAGCGGGTGTTGCTGCTCCAGGTGACGGGTCATCTGTTTGCGGATCAGTTGGCTGTCGCCTGAGCCGCGGCGAATAAACAGGCTGCCGGCCTTCGCCGCCAACCAGCCGGCCACCGGCCAGGTGCGGACTTCGGCCTTGGACAAGAACGACATCGGCGTGACCATGCCCAGCAGCGGGATGTCGGTCCAGGACACGTGATTGCTCACCCACAGCATCGGTGTCTGCGGCAATTCACCGTGTACCGTCACGCGAAAGGGCAGGGCGTTGGTCAGCCGCGACATAAAGAACCGCGACCAACGCTGACGGCGCACCATCGAGTTGGCCACTCCCAGGCGCTCGAACACACCGAACACACTGGCCATGCTCAGGCCCAGCGCCACCACCAACAGTACCCGGGCGATCCGCGCGTACACGCGCACGCGGCCCATCACATGGCCGCCTTGAAGTGGCGCGCATAACGCGGGCACAGCTCATCGCGCTTGAGCAGAATGAACACGTCGGCCACCTGGAAATCTTCATCCCAGCACGGCTCGCCGCAGATCTTCGCGCCCAGGCGCATATATGCCTTGAGCAGCGGCGGCATTTCCGCGATGACGTTGGACGGCAGGTCCAGCGCCGGCAGCGGTTTTTTCGGCTCGGCGCGCAGGTGTTCGTTGCACAGGTAGCGTTCGCGCAGGCGCTGCATGATCGCGTGGGCCTGGATGCCGCCATCGTGCATCGGGATACTCGCGCAACCCATCAGGTAGCTGTAGCAGCCCTCGTTGAGCACTTCGGCCAACTCGCCCCACAGCACTGCAATGGTGCCGCCGTTGCGGTAGGCCGGGTCGACGCAGGTGCGGCCGATTTCCAGGATCGGGCCCTGCAAGTGCAGCAGGCCATGCAGGCTGAATTCTTCTTCGCTGTAGAACCGGCCCAGGGTGCTGGCGGCCTGGTGATCGAGCAAACGGGTGGTGGCCACCAGTCGACCGCTGTTCAAATCCCGCACGCCGATGTGGCTGCAGTGAACATCATAGTCATCCATGTCCAGGCCCAGTTCCGCGCCTTTCAGCTTGGCGTTGAACTCGCCGCTGAACACGTTGAACCGCAGGGCCTGTGCTTCTTGCAAAGCCTGGGCGCCGATCAGGCGTTCGGCTTGCAGACGGCGTTCATTGCCGGTGTCGCTGATGCGGGCGATCTGAGTCATGGCGAATCTCCGAGTGCCAGCCACGTTCCGGCCGGTCGACTTGTTTGTCCAAACTCAGGCTATGTAGGCTCGGTGTCATCTCCATGAAGTTACGGTGACGCTTAGATGACAGGCACTTATGTCGCCAATCTGTCATCGGCCTCGGCTAGGCTCGCGGGCTTGAATGCCCCCTTGAGTTCGTGTCCATGGTCAGAGGCTTGTTGTGCGTTGCCCTGTTGTTAGCCACCGTCACCACCCGCGCCGAAACCTGGCCTGACAAAGACTGGGCCAAGGGCACGCCGATCGAAGGTCCCGCTGTCGATGCCCTGAATGCCTATGCGTTTCCCCGGCGTGACGACGCCACGCGCCAAGGCATCCGCACCGACGCGCTGCTGGTGATCCGCGATGGCGAAGTCATCTACGAGCGCTACGCCATGCCCACCACCGCGAGCACGCCGCACCTGACCTGGTCGGTCAGCAAAAGCCTGATGGCCACCGTGCTGGGCGTGGCCTACGGTGAAAGCCGCTTCAAACTGAGCGACCCCGCCGCACGTTTCTACCCGCCGATGAAACAGCATCCAAGCGTGACGATGGCCGACTTGCTGCACTGGGCCTCGGGCCTCGATTGGCAGGAAGATTACGAATATGCCCCGCTGAAATCCTCGGTCGTCGCCATGCTCTACACCCGCGGCCGCGCCGACATGGCGGAGTTCGTCGCCGGCATGCACACCGCCCGCGCGCCGGGCGAGGCCTTCCGTTATTCCAGCGGCGACAGCAACCTGCTCTCCGCCGCGCTCAAGGGCATGCTCGGCCACAAGGCCTACATGAGCTACCCGTGGGATGCGCTGTTCAAGCCGCTGGGCATTCACAACGCCACTTGGGAAACCGATGCCGATGAAACCTTCGTCGCCTCGTCCTACGCCTACCTCACCGCCCGCGACCTGGCGCGCGTCGGCCTGCTGATGGCGCGCGACGGTCGCTGGCGGGAGCAACAACTGGTGCCGAAAGCCTGGGTCGATTTCAATCGGCAACCGTTCGATCACTACAAGGCCGGCCAGGACGAAGCCATGCCCGGCGGCCATTGGTGGCTCAACCGCGCCGTGCAGGGCGCCCCAAGACCCTGGCCCGACGCCCCCGCCGACACCTTCGCCGCCCTCGGCCACTGGGGCCAGGCGCTGTACGTCATGCCCGACGAACACCTGGTGATCGTGCGCTACGGCGATGACCGCGATGACAGCTACCGCCACAATGAACTGCTCAAACGCGTGCTGGCGGCGGTGCAGCCATGATCCGTCGTCGGCCGTTTACCAGTCTTTTCCTGCTGCTGTTGCTCGCCGTGCTGGGCTGGGGCTGGCACGAGCGCGTCAACCTGCAAGCCTTCCCCGACATCATCGCGGCGTATACGGCCAAGGAGTACTGCTCGTGCCGGTATGTGCAGAATAATCCCGCCGAGTATTGCCGGGGGTATGTGAAGCAGTACGTACCGATCAGTGCGTTCACCGATGACCCGGAGCGCAGTGAAGTCAGCGCCAGTGGATTGGGGCGTACCCATACGGCCAGATGGTTGGGCGAACATCAGGGCTGCCGCCTCAACCCCTGACACGTCATCTCCGCGGTGGGGGCGGCTTTGTCAGCTACATTGCGCCCGGCAGGCGGCACAGTTAAGGTTCGTTCAGGTTTTCCGCCCCACGAGTCTTTAATGTTCAACGCGTCTGTCATCAAACCCCTGGCCTTCGCCCTGCTGGCCGCCGCCGCCGTGCCTGCCCACGCGGACTGGTACCTGGACAACGAGTCCTCGCGGCTGTCGTTCGTCACCACCAAAAACACCGAGATTGCCGAGGTGCAGCGCTTCCTGGTGCTGCACGGCAAGGTCGACCGCAACGGTGCGGCGCAGGTGGAAGTGGAGTTGGAGTCGGTCAACAGCGGCATCCCGCTGCGCGATGAGCGCATGCGCAATCAACTGTTCGAGATCAAGACCTTCCCCGAAGCGCTAATCAGCACGCAGATCAACCTGCAACCGATCAACGACCTGGCCCCCGGCGCGCAGTTGGAGTTGCGCCTGCCATTGAGCGTCACGCTGCATGGCAAGACCCACACCTACAACGCCGAGCTGTTGGCCACGCGCCTGGATGATCGGCGTTTCCAGGTGGTGACCCTGGAACCGCTGGTGTTGCGCGCCGAGGATTTTGAGCTGGTGCCGGGTGTGACGGCGTTGCGCAACGCGGCTGGGCTGGCGTCGATCAGTTTGGCGGTGCCGGTGGGTGCGGTACTGATCTTTACGGCGCGCTGACATGAGCGGCGCAGTGTTCCCGTGGCGCAGCGCCAACCGTTTCGAGTTGTTGATCGACGGGCCGAGCTTTTTTCCGCAAATGCTGGTGGACATTGCCCGGGCAGAGCATCAGGTGGATCTGGAGTTATACCTGGTGGAAGCCGGCGCCTGCGCCGAAGTCTTGGTGCAGGCGCTGGCGCAGGCGGCTGAGCGGGGCGTGCGGGTGCGCTGTCTGTTCGATGATTACGGCAGCCTGGCGTTCGCCCTCAGGTTGCGTAAGCGCCTGACCGACGCCGGTGTGGAACTGCGCTTTTACAATCGCCTGGAATGGCGGCGCTGGATGGGCAACCTGTACCGCGACCACCGCAAATTATTGCTGGTCGATCAAGGCATCGCCGTGGTCGGCGGCACCGGCGTCACCGATGAGTTCTGGACACCGGGGCAGGACAGCGCCGACTGGCATGAAGTGATGGTGCAGATCGACGGCCCGCTGGTGCTCGACTGGCAAGCGCTGTTCGACCGGCAATGGTTGGCCAACGACGACCGCCGCGCCTGGAAACCGGCCACCCATTTCGGCTTGCCGCACTTGCCCAAAGTACCGCCGACCGGGTCTGGTCTCGGCCGTGTGGCCTATGCCGACGCGCGCCAGCACCGCGATATTCTGCACTCGCTGATCCGCGCGCTGAGCAGCGGCCACCGGCGCATCTGGTTGGCGACCCCGTATTTCCTGCCCACCTGGGGCGTGCGTCGGGCCTTGCGCCGGGCGGCGGGGCGCGGCGTGGACGTGCGCTTGCTGCTGACCGGCCCGCGTACCGATCACCCGTCCGTGCGCTACGCCGGGCACCGTTATTACCCGCGTTTGCTGCGCTCGGGTGTGCAGATCTTTGAATACCAGCCGTGCTTCCTGCACCTGAAGATGGTCTTGGTGGACGATTGGGTCAGCATTGGCTCGTGCAACTTCGACCACTGGAATTTGCGCTTCAACCTGGAAGCCAACCTCGAAGCGTTGGACCCTGCGCTGACGCTGGCCGTGGCCGGCAGTTTCGAACGGGATTTTGCCCAGAGCCAGGCGGTGAGCCTGGAGGCATGGAAGTCGCGGCCGTTGTGGCGGCGGGTGAAGCAGCGGGTGTGGGGGTGGATTGATCGGTTGGTGGTGAACCTGCTCAATCGACGCGGCTGACGCGCTCAACTCGCCCAACGCGCTCAACTCGCTTAACTCGCTCAACGCGCTCAACGCGCTCAACGCGCTCAACGCGCTTAATTCGCTCAATTCGCTTAACTGTAGGAGCGAGCTTGCTCGCGAAAAACCTGAGAACAACGCGTTCATTCAGCATGAGCGCGTCATCGTTAACGGTCTTCGCGAGCAAGCTCGCTCCTACAGAGGGCGGGGGCGGGCGTTAGAGCAGCTCGAAGGTCTGCTGCTGCACATCCTGGGAGTCCAAGCCGATCTGCACATTGAACTCACCCGGTTCCGCCGCGAACTTGAGCTGGCTGTTGTAGAACTTCAAGTCCTCTTCGGTAATGGTGAAGTGCAACGTGCGCTCTTCGCCGGCCTTGAGCATGACTTTCTGGAAGTTCTTCAGCTCCTTGATCGGGCGGATCATCGAGCCGGCCACGTCCTGGATATACAGCTGCACCACGGTTTCGCCGTCGACCTTGCCGGTGTTTTTCACGGTGACGCTGGCGTCGAGCTTACCGCTCTTGTTCAGGGTGGTGGACGACAGCGCCATGTCCGACAGGCTGAACGTGGTGTAGCTCAAGCCATAGCCGAACGGGAACAGCGGCCCGGTGGTGTCATCGAAGTACTGCGAGGTGTAGTTGCCCGGCTTGCCTGGGGTAAACGGCCGGCCGATGGTCAGGTGGTTGTAGTAGGTCGGAATCTGCCCCACCGAACGTGGGAACGTGATCGGCAGCTTACCCGACGGGTTGTAGTCACCGAACAGCACGTCGGCGATGGCGTTGCCGCCTTCGGTGCCGGCGAACCAGGTTTCCAGGATCGCGTCGGCTTGCTGGTTTTCTTCGAGAATCGACAGCGGACGGCCGTTCATCAGCACCAGCACCAGTGGCTTGCCGGTGGCTTTGAGGGCCTTGATCAGGTCGCGCTGGCTTTGCGGGATGTTCAGGTCGGTGCGGCTGGATGATTCGTGGGACATGCCACGGGACTCGCCCACGGCAGCGACCACCACATCGGCATCCTTGGCGGCCTTGACCGCTTCGTCGATCATCACCTGGGCCGGGCGGGTGTCATCCACCACTTCCGGGGCATCGAAGTTGAGGAAGTTGAGGTAGTCGACCACGGCCTTGTCGTTGGTGATGTTGGCGCCACGGGCATAGATGATCTTGCCCTTTTCACCGATCACCGCGTTGAGGCCGTCGAGCAGGGTCACCGATTGTGCCGGCTTACCGGCGGCGGCCCAGCTGCCCATCATGTCGATGGGGGCCTTGGCCAGTGGGCCGACCAGGGCGATGGTCGCGGATTTTTTCAGCGGCAGGGTGTCGTTCTGGTTCTTCAGCAGGACCATGCTGCGGCGTGCTATGTCACGTGCATCGGCGCGGTGCAGACGGCTTTCGGCGTTGGTGTCGGCCGGGTCGTCCTCGGCCTTGCCGATGCGCAGGTACGGGTCTTTGAACAGGCCCATGTCGTACTTGGCGCCGAGCACTTCACGCACGGCGTTGTCGATGTCGCTCTGCTCGATCTCGCCGGACTTGAGCAGCCCCGGCAATTCCTTGCCATACAGCGAGTCGTTCATGCTCATGTCGATGCCGGCCTTGATCGCCAGCTTGGCGGCTTCACGCCCGTCCTTGGCCACGCCGTGCTTGATCAGCTCGAAGATCGCGCCGTGGTCGCTGACGGCCAGGCCCTTGAAGCCCCAGTCCTTGCGCAGCAGGTCGTTCATCAGCCAGGTGTTGGCGGTGGCGGGCACGCCGTTGATCGAGTTGAGCGCGACCATCACACCGCCGGCACCGGCCTTGATCGCCGCGTGGTAGGGCGGCAGGTAGTCCTGGTACATCTTGACCGGGCTCATGTCGACCACGTTGTAGTCGCGACCGCCTTCCACCGCACCGTACAGGGCGAAGTGCTTGACGCTGGCCATGATGCTGTCGGCATTCGCCGCGCTGCTGCCCTGGAAGGCCTTGACCATCACTTCGGCGATGCGCGACACCAGGTAGGTGTCTTCACCGAAGCCTTCGGAGGTGCGGCCCCAGCGCGGGTCGCGGGAGATGTCGACCATCGGCGCAAAGGTGATGTCGAGGCTGTCGGCTGCAGCTTCCTGGGCAGCAATGCGCCCGGAGCGCCCGATGGCGTTCATGTCCCAGCTGGACGCCAGGGCCAGGCTGATCGGGAAAATCGTGCGGTGGCCGTGGATCACGTCGTAGGCGAAGAACATCGGGATCTTCAACCGGCTGCGCATGGCCGCGTCCTGCATCGGACGGTTTTCCGGGCGGGTGATAGAGTTGAAGGTGCCACCGATGCGGCCGGCGGCGATTTCCTTGCGGATCAGCTCGCGGGGCATTTCCGGGCCGATGCTGATCAGGCGCAATTGGCCGATCTTTTCATCGAGGGTCATCTGCTTGAGCAGGTCGCTGACGAAGGCGTCCTTGTCTTTAAGCGCAGCAGGCTTTGTTTCTGCCCAGACGGGGTGGGTGGCCAGAGTGGCAACAAGGCCGAGCAAACACAGCTTCTTCATGAATATCCTTTTTCGGCGCACTGCACAGCGGTTAGGCTGATCGGCCAAAATGTGGGGAGCGTCTATTGTTGTTCGGGTGTCGTTCAGAAAAATGCAGCACACTCTGAACTCTTTATCGCGCTGGGCATCTTTTTAGCTGATTGGCTCGATGCATTCCAGTAGTGGGGGCGGATTATGCCCCATGTGCGCGGTTTATAGGGCGAGTCGTCAAATTCCATCAAGGTTGGGCAGGAGAAACACCATGCAAGCAGCACAAGGTTACCGCTGGGGCTTGAAGGCCGCGGCTTTGCTATTGATCAGCACAGTGCTGAGCGGTTGTGGCATCAACACCATTCCGACCCTGGATGAACAGGCCAAGGCGGCCTGGGGCCAGGTGCAGAACCAGTATCAACGGCGTGCCGACCTGATCCCCAACCTGGTGGAAGTGGTCAAGGGTTACGCAACCCATGAACAAGACACCCTCACCGCGGTGATTGAAGCGCGGGCCAAGGCCACGTCGATCCAGGTCGATGCCAGCACCCTCGACAACCCGGAAAAACTCAAGCAGTTCCAGCAAGCCCAGGACGGGTTGAGCAGTGCGCTCAGCCGCTTGATGGTGGTGTCCGAGCGCTACCCGGACCTGAAGGCCAACCAGAACTTCCTGGCCCTGCAGTCGCAACTGGAAGGCACGGAAAACCGTATCGCCGTGGCGCGTCGCGACTTTATCCAGGCGGTGCAGGCATACAACACCGAGATCCGCACGTTCCCGGGGCGCCTGTGGCACAGCGTGATGTACAGCGATCTGCCGATCCGCGCCACGTTTGAAGCCACCACTGCCGATGCCGATAAAGCGCCGCAAGTGAAGTTCAAATAAAGCTGCATTGAGGTGTCGATGCGTTTATTACGGATAGGCCTGGCGCTGTGGCTGTTGGCCTGCGCGGGCGTGGCCCAGGCGGCGTTGACCTTCCCGGCATTGACCGGGCGGGTGGTGGACACCGCGCAGATGATCGACCCGGCGGTGCGCGAGCAGTTGACCCAGCAATTGCAGGCGCTGGAGCAAAGCCGTGGCGACCAGATTGTGGTGGTCACCGTGCCTGACCTGCAGGGCGTGCCGATTGAAGACTACGGTTATCAGTTGGGGCGCCAGTGGGGCATCGGCCAGAAGGGCAAGGACAACGGTGCGCTGTTGATCGTCGCCCGCGATGAGCGAAAATTGCGCATCGAGGTCGGTTATGGCCTGGAAGGCACGCTGACCGATGCACAGTCGTGGGTGATCATCAATCAGGTGATTGCGCCCAAGTTCAAGGCCGGCAAGTTCAGCCAGGGCATCAGCGACGGCGTCGCCGCGATGATCCAGGTGGTGGGCGGCGAGCCGCTGGCGGTGCCGGCCCATGTGGCGGATGCCAACTTCGCCAAGGATAATCCGGGGTTTTCCATCGGTTTGTTTATCCTGCTGATCGGCGTGTTGTGGCTGTGCAATCGCCTGGGCCTGCCGGTGTGGGCGATTCTGTTGGCGATTCTCAGCAGCAGCGGCCGAGGCGGCCGGGACGGTGGCGGTGGCGGCGGTTTTCGCGGCGGCGGTGGCGGTTTCGGCGGTGGCGGGGCTTCGGGCGGCTGGTGATGACAATAACTAAAAACGAGCGTTTACAACCATGGCACTACTGACTGAACACGAACAACGCCAGGTCGCCGAAGCGATCGCCCGGGTCGAGCGACAGACCGACGCCGAGCTGGTGACCGTGCTGGCCGCGCGTGCCGACGATTACGCCTACATCCCATTGCTGTGGGCCAGCCTGATCGCGTTGGTGGTGCCGGGGGTGGTGCATTACTTCTCGGGCTACCTGAGCATGTACACCTTGTTGTTGGCGCAGTGGTCGACGTTTATCGTGCTGTGCCTGGTGTTTCGCCTGCCCAAGGTCACCACGCGGCTGATCCCCCGCTCGGTGCGCCACTGGCGCGCGTCGAACCTGGCGCGGCGTCAGTTCCTCGAGCAGAACCTGCACCACACGCTGGGCGGCACCGGGGTGTTGATTTTTGTCAGCGAGGCCGAGCGCTATGTGGAGATCCTGGTGGATGACGGGATTTCCAAACGCCTGGATGACAGCAGTTGGGATGGTATCGTCAAGGCGTTTACCCAGCAGGTGAAACAGGGCCAGACGTTGGCCGGGTTCATTGCCTGCATCGAAGCCTGCGGTGAGTTGCTCAAGGTGCATGTGCCGCTGACGCACGCGCGCAATGAGTTGCCCAATCGCCTGATCGTGCTCGAATAACCCAACCAGTGCCGAACCCAATGTGGGAGGGGGCTTGCCCCCGATAGCGGTGCATCAGCTGCAGATGAGCTGACTGACACACTGCCATCGGGGGCAAGCCCCCTCCCACATTTGGATCTGCGGTGGGGCCCCCAATCTTACCGTTGATCAAATAACCCCGTGCCCTCAGCCCCCATCCCCCCTAAAATGCCCGGCATTCCCAGCCCGAGGCGTTTTTGTTCATGTCCGTCACCGCTCAACCTGCCCGCCCTGCGCCGGATCATCACGCCCAGTTCATCGAACTGCTCAGCGCAAGCCTTGCGCACAACGCCTTTATCAAACTGGTGCTGGCCAAGTACGTCGGTGAGGAAGCCGAGCTGCAACGGCTGATCATCAAGGCGGTGACGGTCAAGGAGCAGCCCTGCCTGTCCTTCGTCTACCGCTACAAAACCCGCGACATCACCAAAAACCTCCCGGTGGCCGACGGTGTGGCGGCGATTGCCGAGTTGTTGCCGACCTCGTTCAAGAACGCACACTTGCTGGCGCTGACCGACGAAGCCCAGCTGGAATACAGCAAGAAGAACAAAAGCTCGCTGTTCAAAAGCAAGCCGCAGCAATTGCGTGAGGCGCCGTCGGCCGAGCACAACCGCGAGAAGAACCGCTTCCTCGACCTGAGCCGGCCGTTCCTCGCCGACCTGGGCGTGACCGACGCCAAGCACGCGCTGATCCCGTCGATGTCGCGCAAGTGGAAGCAGATCAACAAGTTCATCGAAGTGTTCAGCCATGCGCTGATCGCGTCCCCGCTGAGGCTGGACCAACCGGTGCGCGTCGCTGATTTCGGCTCGGGCAAGGGCTACCTGACTTTCGCCATCCACGACTACCTGCGCAACACCCTCAATGTCGAGGCCGAGGTCACCGGTGTTGAACTGCGCGAAGACATGGTCAGCTTGTGCAACGCCGCCGCCGCCCGCCTCGAACACCCGGGGCTGGTGTTCACCTGCGGCGACGTGCGCAGCGTCGCGCCCAGCGAGCTGGACGTGATGATCGCCCTGCATGCCTGCGACATCGCCACCGATTATGCGATCCACACCGGTATCCGTTCCGGCGCGTCGATCATCATGTGCTCGCCGTGCTGCCACAAACAGATCCGCCTGCAGATCCAGAGCCCGGTGCTGTTGAAGCCGATGCTGCAATACGGTTTGCACCTGGGCCAGCAGGCGGAAATGGTCACCGACAGCCTGCGCGCGTTGTTCCTGGAGGCTTGCGGTTATGAGACCAAGGTGTTCGAGTTCATCTCTCTGGAACACACCAACAAGAACAAGATGATCCTTGCGGTGAAACGCGCCGAACCGGTGGACAACGCGCAGCTACTGGACAAGATTCAGGCACTCAAGGACTTCTATCACATCACCGAGCACTGCCTGGAAACCCTGTTGCGCTCCGACGGTTACCTCGGCTGAACACGAAGCCCCCTCCCTCCGTTAAATCGCATTGGCCTTTGTAATTGGCGCGGGCTGCACCGCAGTCTTGCGCCCCAGCATCACCGTCACGATCACCCCGCAGGCGAACAGCCAGGTGATCGGCTCGATGTGTTCACCAAAGAACAACGCCGAAAACGCGATGGTGAAGAAGATCTGCAACAGCTGAATCTGGCTGACCCGCGCAATGCCGCCCATGGCCAACCCGGCGTACCACGCAAAGAATCCCAGGAACTGCGAGAACAGCGACACATAACCGAACGCCCACCAGGTGCCCATGGAAATCGCGCCTTGATGCTGCACCGCCAGGTAAGCCACCGGGCCGATCAACAGCGGCGTCGACAGCACCAGCGCCCAGCAGATCACCTGCCAGCCGCCCATCTCCTTGGCCAAGCGCCCACCTTCGGCATAACCCAGGCCGCCCACGGCAATCGCGCCGAGCATCAACAGATCCCCCGCTTGAATACTGCCGGCACCGCTGATCAACGCATAACTCAGTACCAGCGCGCTGCCCAAGGCGGCGCAGGCCCAGAAGGCTTTCGACGGCCGTTCATGGGACAGCCACGCGGCGTACAGCGCCACGCACAAGGGTTGCAGGCCATTGACCAGCGCGCCGTGGGACGCTGGCAGCGTCTGCATCGCCCACGCCGACAACACCGGAAAGCCCAAGATCACCCCGGCAATCACCAGGCACAAGCCGCGTACCTGGCGCCAGCTCGGCCAGCGCTCGCGGCGCCACAGCAACAGCGCCGCCGCCGGGATCGCGGCGAACAACGCACGGCCCAGACCGTTGAGCAGCGGGTGGATTTCCTGCACCACGATACGCGTGAAGGGCAGGGTCAGGCTGAAGATGATGACGCCCAGCAGGCCGAGGGCCATGCCGGTGTTTTCGCGCGAGCTCATGGCGGGAACCGGAATCGAGTGGTCGGAAGTGGACGATCATCTAGCCACAACCTCCGCGAATCGGGGGTCTACAGCTGGGTGCGGATTGATCCGTACAGTTGTAGTAGCGGGGGATTACCCGGCCCGTCGGCACGCGTCTATCTTGGCTACTCTTGTCTGCCCAACCGTTGAACTGGAGGAATGCCCCATGGCTGCGAAAAAGATCCTGATGCTGGTCGGCGATTATGTCGAAGACTATGAAGTGATGGTGCCCTTCCAGGCGCTGCTGATGGTCGGTCATATCGTCCACGCGGTGTGCCCCGACAAGTCGGCCGGCGAGACCGTGCGAACCGCGATCCATGACTTTGAAGGCGATCAGACCTACAGCGAAAAGCCCGGTCACCTGTTCGCCCTGAATGCGGATTTCGCCCAGGTCGAAGCCGCCGACTACGATGCGCTGCTGGTGCCCGGTGGTCGTGCGCCGGAATACCTGCGCCTGAATGAAAAAGTCCTGCGACTGGTGCGCGCCTTCGATCAAGCCGGCAAGCCGATTGCTGCGGTGTGCCATGGCGCGCAACTGCTGGCGGCGGCCGGTATCCTCGCCGGTCGCGAGTGCAGTGCCTACCCGGCCTGCGCCCCGGAAGTGCGCCTGGCGGGCGGTTCGTTCATCGATATTCCAGTGACCCACAGCCACGTTCAAGGCAATCTGGCCACGGCGCCGGCCTGGCCGGCGCACCCAAGCTGGCTGGCCGGGTTCCTCGGCCTGCTGGGCACGACAATCACCTTGTAAGCAACGGAGGTCATCGCCATGTGCGAGCTGTACGTCAAGGCCGACCCGATTCTCTATGAGTCTCGCTCGCGCTCCCTGCGCATCTGCGGCGTCGTCACCACCGTGCGCCTGGAGAACCAGTTCTGGGACATCCTCAGCGAAATCGCTAGCGTGGATGGCATGACCACCAATCAACTGATCACCAAGCTGTACGAGGAAGTCATGGACTACCGCGGCGAGGTGGTCAATTTTGCCTCGTTTCTGCGCGTCAGCTGTACCCGCTACTTGAGCAAGCAGCGCACACCGACGGCCGAGTTGAGCCTGGTGCGCAACCGCTAGGTCGCTGTCAGAAGAACCGTGTCACGCTGATCTTCGCGTCGCGCCCCTTGGTGTAGGCACGGTCGCCGCTCAGCGCCGGACGGAAGTTGTTGTTGAACAGGTTGTCCACGGTGAAGTTCACCACGGTGCCTTTCAGGTAAGCCTGTTGCGGCGCCCATTTGGCGAACAGGCCCTGGGTGTTGTAGCGCTTGTTGCCGTACTGGTCGTAGAACAAGTCGCCGACGCCGGAGCCGGGGCCGCCGGAGTATTTATCGCTGGGCAGGCGATCGGTCGCGCCGATGAATTGCCCCATCCATCCCACCTGGGCATCCCAGGCCGGGATGTGGGTGCCCATGACCAGCACCCATTTGGTCGGTGGAATGTCGCGGGCCGACACATCCGGGCCCCATGGGTTGGTGTAGGCGCCTTCGTGCTTGCCGGTGGCGTAGGCGAACGATACCGAGCCGAACAGGTAGGTGGAGTTATAGAACGATTCCAGCTCGAAACCCTTGATGGTCAGGCCGCCGATGTTGCGGTAATTGGACCTCGGCCCCGGCGGGCACGCGGTGGCGATGGTGCCGCCGTTGATAGCCTGGTTCTGGCAGCCCACGCCCGTGGCCTTGAAGATTTCGTCTTCGACTTTGTTGTGGAACAGGGTGGTACGCAGTTGCAGGTTATCGTCCTGGGCGATCAGGTTGTCGAAGCGGGTGATGTTGCCCACGGTGATCGAGGTGATGCGCTCGGGGTCGAGGTCGACGCTGGTGGCGGTGCGGCTGCCCAGGCCCTGCACTTCGTACTGTTCGTCGATCACCGGGGCGCGCCAGGTCTGGCTCCAGTTGGCGAACAGGGCGACGTTCGGAGTGACGGTCCAGAACAGCGCGAGGCGCGGCGACCAGCCGGTGTAGGTGCGATCGCTGTAGTCGTGGCCGACGGCCGGGTCGGGGTTGCTGTAGTACGGCGCATCGTTGGCCTCGCCGCGGTTGCGCACATGGTCGTAGCGCAGCGATGGCGTGACGGTCACGTCGCCCAGGGTCAGCGCATCCTGGATGAAGAAGCTGTTGGTATCCACCTTGCCATGGGGCATGAAGCTCGGCTGGAAATGCCCATAGTTATAGTGCGGCGTGTTGTAGGTGGCGCTGGGCATCCACATCTCGGTTTCGCGGGTGTGCTTGCGGATTTGCCCGCCGACCGTCAGCGCGTGTTGCAACGGCCCGGTGTCGAACAGGCTGACGTTGCGGATGTCGAGATGTTTGTCGGTGTAGGCCGTGTCCATTTTGCGCCCGCCGGTGGCCAGCTGGAAAAACGCGGTGGCGTCGCGCTCGTCGGTCTGCTGGGTGTCGGACTGTGAATATTTGACGGTCAGGTCCACCAGCGGGTTGTCCAGGGGCTGGTATTCATACTTGCCCGACCAAGTGGTGTCGAGCGTGTCGCGGTTGGCCAGGAAACGTTTCAACGCGCCTTCGTAGCCGTAGCGGTCGATGTTGGCCTGGGTCGGTGGCGTCGGGTAGCTCGCGGCGGAAAACGGCGTCCACCGGTTGCTGCGGGCGCTCGAGTAAGACAGGCCGACACTGTGCTCATCGGTGAAGTGCGCGTTGACCTTGAACAGCTTGCCGTCCACATCCTGGGCGGTGTTGGGCAGGCGCTGGAGGTTGATCGGGTACTGGTTGTTCTCGTTGGGCAACTTGGCGGCCACCTTCATGTCGCCGCCGTCGCGCTGGGTCAGGTAGGCCAGGGCTTCGAACCGGCCGTCGTCGGTGCGGCCATACACGGCGCTGCTGTAGACCTGTTCGTGGTCGTTGCTGGAATAACCGTACTTGAGCATCGCGCCGCTGTTGCGGCCGTCCTTGAGCAGGTCCGGGGCATCCTTGGTGGTCATGTTCACCGTGCCGCCAAAACCGCCGTTGCCGCTGAACGGTGAGTTGGGGCCTTTCTCCACTTCGATGCTCTTGATCAGCTCGGGCTCGATGAACACCGTGCCTTGCTGGTAGCGCTCGAAGCCGCTCTTGGTGGCGCCGTCGACGGTCAGCGGGACGTCTTCGGCGTCACCGAAACCGCGGATGTTGATGGTCTGGCCGCCGGGTTTGAGCGAACCGCCCTGGCTGATCCCAGGCAACGTCTGCAGCAGGCTGGGGATGTTGTTGGCCTGGTAGCGGTCGATGTCCGCCTGGCTCAGGGTCGAGCGGCCGACGGTGCTGGAGTCGACTTGATTGCCGGTGCCGATCACGCTCAAGGCGTCCAGCTGGATCGCGCCGCTGCTGGTGGTCTTGCCCTCATCGGGGCGCACGACGTAGGTGCTGCCGACCTTGATCAGGGTGAACGCGCCATTGTTCAGCAGGGTACGAATTGCCACTTCTGCGGTGAAGTCACCGTCGAGCGCCGGCGCCTGGACGTTCTTGAGCTGCTTTTCATCGAACAGCAGCTGGATTTTCGCCTGTTGCGCGACCTGGCTCAGGGACGTGGCCAACGCCTGGGCGGGCAGTTGCAGCGTGAACGACTGCGCATGGGCGCTGAGGCTGAAGGCCAGGCATGTCGCCATTAGGCTCGGTCGAAAAAGCAGGTGCGAAGCGTGGCAAGGCGCGCGAAACATGAAATCCCCCGGGGTGGCCAAACAGCCAAAAAGGTGTGCGGATCGAACACAATCAGGAGGAAGACGGGGCTGAGGAAAAAAACCACACATGCGAATGAAAAATATTCTCATGTGTTTGCTTCAGGGTTATTTTCGGGGTTCGATCCGGACAATGCCATCGGCCGAGGTCACGGTTTTCACCGGCAACAAGGCGGGCAGGGCGTTGAGCAAGGCATCCGGGTCATGCACATCCAGGTTGCCTGACACCTTCAGGTGCGCCACGGCGTGACTCACCTGCAGCGGGGGTTGGGGACGGTACAAACTCAATTCATCGATCAGGCTGGCCAGCTCGCGATTGCGGAACGACAAGTGCCCGCTGCGCCAGTCGGCAACCTCCTCGGCGGTGAGGGTTTGTTGTTGCACGGTGCCCTTGGCGTAGTCGAAGGTGGCGCGTTGCTGGGCGCCGAGCAACGCGACCGGTTTGGTCGCATCCGGCGCGAACGCCACCTGGCCGTGGGCAACACTCACCACCAGTTGCTGCTGGCCGCGTCGCACATCGAAAGCGGTGCCCACCACGCGCACCGTCGCTTCGCCGGCTTGCACGTACAGCGGCCGTTCCTTGTCGGCCGCCACTTCGATATACAGCTGGCCCTTGTCCAGGTGAACGATGCGTTGGTGGGCGCTGAAATCTACGCGCAGGCGGGTGTTGGCATTCACGTAGAGGCGGCTGCCATCGGGCAGGTTCAGGGTACGCATGCCCTTGGCGTGGGCTGCGACCTGGGTGTGATACAACTCGCGCGGCGCGCCGAGGGGCGTGGTCAGTACCGCGCAGAGCAGGGCGGCCGCCACGGCCAGGGCCGGGCGCCAGATCACGGCGGTGCGCTTGGGCAGCGCCACGGGCGTGTTCAGTTGCTGCAACTGGGCGAGGTCGGCCCACAGTTGTTCGAATTCGGCATAGGCTTGGGCATGGGCCGGCACCGCCTGCCAGGCGGCGAAGGCCTTGCGGTCGGCGCGTGCGGTGGCGTTGCGGTTGCGTGCAAACCAGCTGGCGGCTTGGGCATCGACGGCGTCGCTCGTTTCGATGTCCGGGGCGTCGATGTCGCTCAGGCGGTTCATGCTGGCTGCTCCGTGCCGGGGTCAGGTTGAAGGCGTCGCTTGCAATGCAGCAGGGCAAAAGCGATGTGCTTTTCCACCATGCTGGTCGAAATACCCATGCGCTCGGCGATCTGCGCCTGGCTCAAGCCTTCGAAGCGATGCAGCATAAGGGCTTCTCGCCTGCGCGGCGAGAGTTCGGCGAGGACTTCTTTCAACTGTTCCAGGCGTTGCAGGCGAAGCGCGGCGGCCATCGGCGGGTTGTGCTCGTCAATGACCGGCTCGGCATCCCTTTCAACCTGATCGGCGTGGACGGCCTGCCGTACCTTCTGTTTGCGCCAGTGATCGCGCAACAGGTTGCGCGCCATCTGGAACAGAAACGCCCGTGGCTGCTCGACCTTGGCCCGGTCGCGGTAGTCCAGCCATTGGGTGAAGACATCCTGGGTCATGTCCGCCGCGTCGCTGGCGTTGTCCGTGCGCTTGCGCAGGAAATACAGAATGTCTGCATAAAACCCGCGAAAGGCATCGTCCGACAGCGGGTCGGATTTGGGACGCGACATGGATATCCTTCTTGGCGAAGCACGACGTAGAAAAGTCGTGAATGATATCGAGAATTATTGTCGTTTGTCTCCAGGCAAATACACTGACCCTGCGCAAGCGGCTCAGGACCTCAGCGTTCGACCGGCACCGACAGTGCCGGATGCCCCAGCGCATGGGTGCGCGCGGCAAAGAATCTCAACGCCACCCCGCTGCCATCGAACAACTGCGAATACCGCCGCTTCTGCTGGCGGATAAACCCATCGCTGCGCCCCGATACCGCGATCGCCAGGGTCGTCACCCGCGCCTGGCGAATCGCATCCACCAAGTGTTTATCCTGCGCTCCCAGGTCGTGGCCGAAGATGCACAGTGCCCCTTCATGGCCGAGTAACTGCTCGTAGCAGAACGACAGATAATCCGAGCTGCGGATGGTCTTGAGCTTCTCTTCCACCTTGCCCTCGCTGACAAACAACGGCACATCGTCCAGGGTCTTGATCGTGTTGTTGATCGCAAAACTGCTGAGCAGGGTGCTGTCGGTGGTCGGCAATTTGCGTGCGGTGCCGTCGAGGTTGCGCACCAGGTGCAGGCCGCCGTGCAGGTAAAGGATGCGCGTGGCGTCGGTGCGGGTGTCGCGCAGGTCGAAGCTGGCGTCGGCGCTGCGGAACAGGTCGTCGATGCCGGGGGTGTGCAGGATCGCCCAGTAGTTGAGCAAGTCGTAGTTGCTGGTGAATACCGTGGAGTAGCTGGCCAGTTCCGCGTTGATCGTCGCCAATGTCGACGGCTGCACCAGGCGCCACGGGATGTGTACGGCGTGGATGGTGTTGATCAATGCTTCCTTGATCGCATAGTAGCGATTGCGCGGCGCCGCCGAACTGACCGCCAGGGCTTTGTTGACCCGGCTGGTGGTCTTCAGCGCGCTCAGGGCCTGCTCGAAACTGCGGGTCTGCAGGGCGTCGAACACGCTCAGCTCGGATTGGCTCAAGGGTTTTTCTTCAACGGTGCGTGCGTTTTCGAACAGCGAGTCGTAGGCAAAGTCTTCCCAAATCGCTCGGCTGGCGCCGTTGCCGATCAGAATTCCACTGAAGTCGATGGCGCTGCGCAGTGCGCTCCAGTCTTCAAGGTGGGCGTCAATATCCTGAAAATCCTTCATCGCGGCGGGTCTACTCGAAATCGGCGGGTCGGTGACTTTATCACGAGCGAGGGTTGATCCTGATCAAGGTGGGCCCTGTGATGAACGTTGATGCTGTCGGCATAACGCCTCTGAGGATTCGCCATGAGCAGTACCTTCTTCATCCCCGCCGTTAACATCATGGGCACTGACTGCCTTGACGACGCGATGGTCGCCATTCGCAACTACGGTTTTCGCAAGGCCCTGATCGTTACCGACGCCGGTCTGGCGAAGGCGGGCGTGGCCAGCATGATCGCCGAGAAACTGGCGATGCAGGACATCGATTCGGTGATCTACGACGGCGCCAAGCCCAACCCCAATGTGGACAACGTCGAGAAAGGCCTCGCGCTGTTGCAGCAGAGCGCCTGTGATTTCGTGGTGTCCCTGGGCGGCGGTTCGCCCCATGACTGCGCCAAGGGCATCGCACTGTGTGCGACCAATGGCGGGCATATCGGCGACTACGAAGGCGTCGACCAATCGAGCAAGCCGCAACTGCCGCTGGTGGCCATCAACACCACCGCCGGCACCGCCAGCGAGATGACCCGTTTCTGCATCATCACCGACGAAACCCGTCACGTGAAAATGGCCATCGTCGACCGCAACGTCACGCCGCTGCTGTCGGTCAACGACCCGTCGCTGATGGTCGGCATGCCCAAGGGCCTCACCGCCGCCACCGGCATGGACGCCCTGACCCACGCCATCGAAGCCTACGTATCCACCGCCGCCACGCCGATCACCGACGCCTGCGCGATCAAGGCCATCGAACTGATCAGCGCCAACCTGCGCCTGGCGGTACGCGACGGCACCGACAAGGCCGCGCGGGAAAACATGGCCTATGCGCAGTTCCTCGCCGGCATGGCGTTCAACAACGCCTCCCTGGGTTTCGTGCATGCCATGGCCCACCAACTGGGCGGCCTGTACGACCTGCCCCACGGCGTGTGCAACGCGGTGCTGCTGCCCCATGTGCAGAGTTTCAACGCCAGCGTCAGTGCCAAGCGCTTGAGCGACGTCGGCCGTGCGCTGGGTGCGGACATCAACGGCAACTCGCCGGAAGAGGGCGCCCAAGCCGCCATCGCTGCCATCCGTACCCTGTCCCAGGACGTCGACATCCCCGCCGGCCTGCGCGAACTGGGCGCCAAGTTGCAGGACATTCCGCTGCTGGCCACCAACGCGTTGAAAGACGCCTGCGGCCTGACCAACCCACGCCGGGCTGATCAGCGTCAGATTGAGGAGATTTTCCGCAGCGCGTTCTGATCCGACCGGCAGCAGGCGACACACGCACATGCGCCGCCCGCCAAGGCCACGCACAACAGCGCCAACGGCCATGCCTGCTGACTCACTAGCAGGCTTGCCACACCACCGATCAATGCCGCTATCAACTGATGCATAAAGCCGCTCAACGCCATGGCGTAGGAGCCGCTGATCGGTGACTCATCATTGGCCACGGACAAACTGATGGGGTAACTCATTGATTGCCCCAGCACCGCCAGGCAATACGGTAACCACAGCAGCAATGCGAGCCCGCTGGCAAACACACTGCCAAGCAGCATGATCGCTGTGCCGAGCAACACTAACCCCACGCCCCAGCCCATCATCATCAAACGGTCCGTGTGCGCGACGAAGCGATTGACCATCAACGCTCCCGCCAGATACGCCCCGCTGATCGGCCAGCCCAGCCAGCCGTACTGCGCGGCACTCCACTCGAAACGCCCCTGCAGAATCATCGGCGCACAGGTGTTGAACGCAATGATCACCGCATAACCCAACCCACCCGCTAATGCTGCATGCAGGAACGCGGGGTGTCGCAGAATCCGGGTGTAAATGCGCCAGGCTGACGCCGACGAATCGGCCTTCACCAATGTTGGAAAAATCACGCGCGGCAACACCAGCATCAATATGACGGCGCCGATCGCTAGGCTATAAAAGATCGCCTTCCAGCCAAATGCTGCCTGCAACAGCGAACCCAGGAATTGGCCGATGCCCAGGGCGATCACAAAGGTCATCCCCAACCACGACAAGCCTTTGGCCAACAGCGTGCCGCTGAAACTGTCCCGCACCAATACTCGCGCCATCACCGATATGCCGCCCGCGCCCAGGCCTTGAATCAGGCGCAGTGCCAGAAAAGACTCAACATTGAACGCCGACGCAATCGCGACACTCGCCGACGCATACACCGCCAGCGCCACCAGCAACACCGGCTTTCTGCCAAAGCGTTCGCCCAGGCTGCCCCACAGCAACATCGGAAGTGCCATGCCCACCAGATATGCTGCCAAGGCCAGGGCGACCTGATCTTCGGCGGCCGGTAGAGACTGGGCGATGGCCGGGACTGCCGGCAGGTAGCTGCTGATGCCCACTTGGGAAAGGAATGCGGCGCTGCAGGCGAGGGCTAGGGAAACTCTGAAAAAGACTTTCTGATTTGGCAAAATACCGCGACCCCACCCACCGAGTTTCCCGATGAAGCAGATGACCTTCGCCGACGCCGAGTACGCTGGCAAGCGCAAGCAAACCCGCAAGGAGTTGTTCCTGATCGAGATGGATCGGGTGGTGCCGTGGAAGGGCTTGATTGCTTTGATCGAGCCACATTATCCGAAAGGTGAAGGTGGCCGTCCGGCCTACCCGTTGATGGCGATGCTGCGTGTGCATCTGCTGCAGAACTGGTTCGGCTACAGCGATCCAGCGATGGAGGAAGCGCTGTACGAAACCACGATCCTGCGCCAGTTTGCCGGGCTGAACCTGGAGCGCATCCCCGACGAAACCACCATTCTCAACTTCCGCCGCTTGCTGGAGAAACACGAGCTGGCGGCCGGCATCCTCGCTGTCATCAATGGCTATCTGGGCGACCGCGGCCTGTCGCTGCGCCAGGGCACCATCGTCGATGCAACGCTGATCAATGCGCCCAGTTCGACCAAGAACAAGGACGGCAAGCGCGACCCGGAAATGCACCAGACCAAGAAGGGAAACCAGTATTATTTTGGCATGAAGGCCCACATCGGCGCCGATGACGAATCGGGTCTGGTGCACAGCGTAGTGGGCACGGCGGCCAATGTGGCGGATGTCACCCAGGTGGACAAATTGCTGCATGGCGACGAAAACGTGGTCTGCGCCGATGCAGGCTACACCGGTGTCGAAAAGCGGCCCGAGCATGAAGGACGTGAAGTTATCTGGCAGGTGGCGGCACGCCGCAGCACCTACAAAAAACTCGATAAGCGCAGCGTGCTGTACAAAGCCAAGCGCAAGATTGAAAAGGCCAAGGCTCAGGTGCGCGCCAAGGTCGAGCATCCGTTCCGGGTAATCAAGCGCCAGTTCGGTTACACCAAGGTGCGCTTTCGCGGCTTGGCCAAAAACACGGCGCAACTGGTGACACTGTTCGCTCTGTCGAACCTGTGGATGGCGCGCCGACATTTACTGACGAATGCAGGAGAGGTGCGCCTGTAATGCGGGAAATGGCCACCGGAGTGGGGTCCGGGTGGCGAAAACGTAAGAAATACTCGTCGAATTGATTGTTTTTTGATCATTTGGCGAGTTTAAAAGTTGCGCTAGGTGGTATGCCGGGGAAATACATGGCTACTTCAGACCATCCCTAGGGGGGTGGTATTTTTCAATAAGTATTGTCCTTCACTCCAGGTTTCAAGGGGATTGTTATGCGTCTTATAGGATTATCGTGGTGTTCACAGGTGCCTGGTTTTTAGAGGGGTTAATAATCAATGCGAGTAAGTGAATGTTGTTTTTTAGCTGGTGTGAGTGTTAATTATTGATTTCGTGCTTGTTCAGTAGAGTGGTGAGGTACGAGCAAAATAATATTATTGTTGCAGGGTCCATGTCTGCTCGAAGAGTGACGCGTATTGCAGCTTTTCCTCTTGGCACCACTGGGAAAAATACGGAGGATGTAAAAAAGCCTTTTTCCGCAAGATGAATGGTGAGGGTGTTTGCTTTTTCCGCTTTGCCACAGGTGATCAGCCGTATTGCAGCATTTGTACCGGATTGGTCGGTATGTATCAGGCTGTCAAATAATTTTATGTTGAGTAGGAGTTTCTCTTGAAGTGAACACAGCTCTTCCGTTTGATGTATTTTTATTGAGGCTAGTCCTGCACCTATAGCTGCCGAATTTAGGCTTTGAGACCAGTTGCTAGGGCCTCCGTATCGGTGCATCAGGGTCTTTTGTCTTTCGCTACCAAACATGATTAATCCCCCACTAGCACCAAAGGATTTACCTAGAGAGGCTACAATTAACGTCTGATCGTCTAGCGTTTGTATGCGCGACCGGATGAAACCTCTTCCTCTCTCTCCGAATGCCGATAGCGCATGGGAGTCGTCCATGTAAAGAAATAGTCCGTAACGCGATTTCAAATAAAGTAACCCATCGATGTCCGCAATTCCGCCCATGCTATATATTCCATCGCATACATAGGCGACCTTCTTTCGTTTTTTACATAATTCCTCAATGAAGGAAAGATCATTATGTGGCGCTGTTTTAACTTCGGTCTCATCAGCGCATGAGGCTTTGATATGGTTCATGGAATAGTGAGAATGCTTGAATTTGTTTGTGAATGATGTACTTTCCATTTGCCTATTCGTCCTTGGGCGTTGGCGGAAAACAGTAGCGGGTAAACCATTGTGAAATAAGTCAGATATTTCCCGTGCTCGTAACTCAAAATGGAGTTATTTGTGTGAGTAAGGTCCTACTTTTTATGATGGCGAATAGATGTCTCGGTAGACGCTTTCTAATCTGTGCCCTTTGCGTCAGAGGAGTATTAGAGTGTGGCGTTTTCGTGGGGGCATGTAATTTATTCAGGTTGTGCGTCACGCGATTAGGTAAGGTGTCAGCGTGCAAACGGATGTGCCGATAGCGTTCAAAAGACTTGTCTGTCGGCTAGTGTGCTGTCTCTGAAATAAGTTTCTAACCTGAGCTATGCTTCTGTGGTCAGTCAGTGCTTGGAGTGATCACATGAACTCTCAGGACATCGTGCTCAGTGAAGACGAACAAACTGAACTGAGTCGGCGCATAAGATCAGCCACGATCAGTCAGCGTGACGGTCGTCGGGCGCGGGTGATTTTGCTAGCCGCTCGAGGTTGTTCTCGTAACGAGATCGCCCAGTTGACCGGTCTCTCCGTTGTTTCAGTCACCCGCTGGTGCAAGCGTTTTCAAGAGCTGCGTCTACAAGGCCTGGTGGATCTGCCCGGGCGAGGTCGTAAGCCGTCCCTACCGGCCGAAGCGTTGAAACGGACCCTTGAGCAAGTCACTCAGCCGCGTATTGGCCAGCCTCGCTGGAGCTGTCGAAGCATGGCGCGAGTGGCCGGTATCTCACCGGCCAGCGTCCAGCGTATATGGGCCGCCAACGACATAAAACCGCACCTGACACGCACCTTCAAACTGTCCAACGATCCAAACTTCGAAGAGAAATTTTGGGACGTCATTGGGCTGTATCTGGATCCGCCGGATAAGGCACTGGTGCTCTGTTGCGATGAAAAAAGCCAGGTTCAGGCCCTCGAACGCACTCAGCCTGGACTGCCTTTGGGAATTGGGCATATCCGCACGCAATCGCACGATTATGTCCGCCACGGCACCGTTACCTTGTTCACCGCGCTGGATTATCTTCAGGGGCATTTGATCAGCAGCATTGAGCGCCAACATCGGCATCAGGAGTGGCTGGAGTTTCTCAAAAAGATCAATCGAGAAACGCCCAAGCATCTTCAGCTGCATTTGATCGTCGACAACTATGCCACGCACAAGCATCCAAAAGTGAAGGCGTGGCTGGAAAAGCATAAACGCTTCCACATGCATTTCACTCCGACTGCCAGTTCATGGATGAACATGGTTGAACGCTTCTTTCGCGACATCACGGTGTACCTGCGTGACGGCAGTTTCAGTTCGGTTCGCGAACTGGAGAGCTCAATCACCATGTTCCTGGCACTGCGAAATGCACAGCCAACTCGCTACGTCTGGAACGCCAAAGGAGAAGACATTTTGAACAAGATACAGCGAGCCCGTGAGGCAATGGCCTCACAGGCATGAGGAGCTTTATTTGTGAGACGGCGCACTAGGTAAATCTAGCGGGATGAAGGAGGATTTGATGAGAGTTCTGTTATTCGGTGCCACTGGCATGATCGGTCAAGGCGTTCTGCGCGAGTGCCTGCTGGCCGCCGACGTGCAGGAAGTCGTCGCCGTCGGCCGCACGCCGTTGACCCTGGAGCACCCCAAACTGCATCAGGTGCTGCACGCGGACATGCTGGATTTGCAGGCTCTGGAGAACTTGCTGCAAGGTTTCGATGCCTGCTTCTTTTGCCTCGGTGTTTCATCGGCGGGGATGAATGAAACCCGCTACACCCATCTTACCTATGATCTGACCCTGGTCGCCGCCAGCACCCTGGCGCGGCTCAATCCGCAAATGACGTTTATCTATGTGTCTGGCGCCGGCACCGACAGTTCCGAAACGGGCCAGTCGATGTGGGCGCGGGTCAAGGGCAAGACCGAAAATGCCTTGCTGCGCCTGCCGTTCAAGGCGGTGTATGTGTTCCGGCCGGGACTGATTCAGCCGTTGCACGACGTGCGTTCGAAGACGCCTTTGTACGCGTTGTTCTATACGGTACTCGGGCCGTTGCTCTCGTTGGTGCGTCGGATAAAGCCAGGTTGGGTAGTCAGCACCGAGACCGTTGGCCGTGCGATGTTGGCTGTGGTGCGTCACGGCGCGCCACAGCCGGTGGTGGAGCAAGCCGAGATCCATCGGCTGGCCTCTCTGAACAACCGCTGATCAGCTCGCCGTCGCGAGTGCGCGGGCGGGGGTGGCGCTGAACTGAATCAACGCGACGCCACCGATCAACAGCAACGCGCCCAGTACCTGGGGCGTTGTCAGCGGGCGTTCCACCAGGCCGAACAGGCCGAAGTGATCGAGCAGCAGCGAGGCGAGAAGTTGCCCGGCCATGGCCAGCGCGATAAAGCCCGATGCGCCCAGCTTGGGCAGCAACATCAATGCCAACGAGATAAAGCACACGCCAAATGCACCGCCGGCCCACATCCACAGCGGCGCCTTGCCGATAAACGCCAGCCTGCCACCCAACGGCACGCTCGACCTGCCCACCTACCTGTCGCGGCCCCATGTGCTCTTGGAAATGCGCGGCAGCGGCACCCCGGAAATCGAGCGGGCGCTGAGCGTGATCCGTGAGCGACGGCATGTGGCGATCAGCCTGCCGCATTGGGGCGTGGCGCCGCAGTTGATCGAGGGCACGGACCTGATCCTGACCGTCTCGTCGAGGGGCGTGCTCAACATCGACCGTGAGCGGCTGTCGACGGTGCCGCCGCCGTTTCATATTCCGTCGTTCGCCTTTGAGCTGGCGTGGCATGCGCGGCGGGGAGGGGATTCTGGGTTGCAGTAGTTGAAGGCGCAGGTGCAGGGTGTATTGTCCGAAGGTTGCCACTAACAGGAACGACCCCATGCTCACCGGTCTTAACCACTTGACCCTGGCCGTCACCGATCTGCCGCGCAGCGTCAGCTTCTACCATGACCTGCTGCAACTTCGCCTCGACGCCACCTGGGACAACGGCGCCTACCTGTCATTGCCCGGCTTGTGGCTGTGCCTGTGCCTCGACCCACTGCGCCCGTCGGTGCCGGCGGCTGAATACACCCACTTTGCCTTCACGGTAGGCGCGAGCGACTTCGCCGCGCTGGTGCAACGCCTGCGAGCCGCCGGCGTAGCAGAGTGGCGCGACAACCGCAGCGAGGGCGCTTCGTTCTATTTTCTCGACCCCGATGGCCACAAGCTCGAAGCCCATGTCGGTGATCTGGCCTCGCGCCTGCAAGCCTGTCGCGCCAAGCCTTATGCCGGCATGCAGTTTTACCCGTAGCGCGGGAACGTGCAGAATCCTTCCACCTCTCAACCGTCAGTCAGAGCCACGCCCATGACCCCATCCTTGCTGCTCGCCGTCCTCGCTTCGGGTTTTATCTACGGTATTACGCCTGGTCCGGGGGTGTTGGCCGTGTTCGGTATCGGCGCGGCCCGGGGGCGTCGCGCCGGGGCCGGTTTTCTGTGCGGGCATTTGCTCGGCGATGTGCTGTGGTGCAGCACCGCGCTGATTGCGATCGTGGGGGCGCGGGAAGTCGGCAGCACTGCGTTCGATGTGCTGGGCGTGCTCAGTGGCGCGTACTTGTTCTGGCTGGGCTGGCGCGCGATCCGTACCCAGCGCCGCAGTAGTGAGGCACCCCAGGGCGCGGCGCGACATCCGTTCTGGCACGGCATCCTGTTCGGCCTGACCAACCCCAAGGCCTACCCGGTGGCCGTCGCCACGTTTACCGCCTTGCTGTCCAGCCGTGCCGAGCTGCTGACCTGGGCGATGCTGCCATCGTTGATCTTGCTGAGCTTTATCGGCGGGCTGTTGGCCTACGCGATTCTGATCGGCGTGGTGGGCGCACAGCGGGTACGCACGGTGTATCAGCGTCACGAAATCCTCATCACCAAGCTCTGTGGGGTGATGTTCATCGGCTTCGCCATCAATGCGCTGGCCCACGCGTTGCCGGGCCTGTTCGGCAGTAAACCGGCGTGAGGCGGCGACCGTTCGTCGCACTGGCAAGCTTTTTCTAAACCTTTGCGGCGGTTAAAATTCGAATTCAGAGCGGGGCGTATGTTCTCGCACCTATTTTTGCCCTGGAGGAACCCATCATGAGCCGCATGGCTATCCGGTTACGCACCGCCAGTTTCGCGATGCTGCTGGGCCTCGGCGCCAGCAATGCTTTCGCCCAGTCGCCGGCTGAATTCATCGAGCAGGCTTCGGCCAAAGGCATGGCCGATATCGAAACCAGCCGCATGGCCCACGCCAAGACCTCGTCCCAGGAAATCAAGGACTACACCATCGAGGTGATCAACGAGCGCACCCTGGCCAACCAGCATCTGGCGGCCATCGCCAAGAAGCTCGACCTGCCCGTGGCGCCGCGCGAGAAGATCGTCGACAAAGCCGAAACCCTCATGCCCGAGCTCAAGGACGGTGATTCCTTCGATGCTGCCTACACCGCGCAACAGGTCAAGGAAAACGAAGACGCCATCGCGCTGTTCAAGCAGGAAGGTGCCGCGTCGGATGTCCCGGAAATAAAAGCGCTGGTGGATGAGACGCTGCCCAAGCTGGAAGAGCGTCTGCAAAAGGCCCGCGCCCTGGCATCCACCTACGGTAAAGGCCGTCAAGGCGACGGTTGAGGCTTGCACTCGATATGCAAAACGGCGGTTGGCGCCCATCCAACCGCCGTTTTTTTATGCCGGGTTCAAGTCGGTCCTGGTCGCCGGCGCACTCAGAACCGCAGTTCCGCCTGGCCTGTGCCTTCCAGTGCGAGCAGATACTGCTTGGCCGCAAGCCCGCCGGCAAACCCGGTCAAGCCGCCCGATGCACCAATGACCCGATGGCACGGCGCAATGATCGAGATCGGATTACGCCCATTGGCCGCGCCCACGGCGCGCACGGCTTTCGGGTTGCCGATCTGCTGGGCGATCTGGCTGTAGCTGCGGGTTTCGCCGAAGGGGATGGTCAGCAGTGCCTGCCAGACTTGTTTCTGAAAATCGGTGCCGGTGAAGTCCAACTCCAGCTCGAACCGATGACGGGCACCGGCGAAGTATTCCTGCAACTGGCGCTCGGTTTCCAACAGCACGGGGTTGTCTTTCACTTCGCGCAATTCCCCCAGGCGTACACGGTTCGCGCGCTCTGTTTCCCATAGGATGGCGCTGAGTTTGCCATGGCGGGACACCAGGGTCAGTTCGCCGACGGGGGAGGGCATGAGTGTGTATTCGTAGGCCATCAACGGGCTCCTCGGAGAACGGACGTAAAAGGGTACAGCGCTACGGTAGTTCCATCGACCTGGAGGAAAACTACGTTTCTTGCGGTCAAATTCCACCGACTGGACGTTCCAGTCGAGGCATTCAGAAAAATAGCGAAACCCGGTGATGCGGGGAAGCGCCATGAGCCGTGAGGCGGATGGGGCGACATCCGCCGGAACGAGTCTGTCGGCGCATTCAGATGCCGCTATCGATCCTGTTGCAGCACCTTGAGCGCTGCGGACGCGAGGAACCCCGAACGGCTTTTTTCCTCGGGATGATGCAGTACGTATTCATCGATACGATTGAGCAAATAGCCTGGCAGGGTGATGTTGAGTTTCTGCGCCTTGCCCAGGTATTTGGTGACATCGATGTCCACCACTGCCCACATGCAACCAGCGTACTTGGGGTTGGCTGCATGCAGGGTGACTTTCTGCGCGCGGGGAATCGGCGCACCGTCTTCGGCGAGAATTTCGAAGTGGCCTTCAATCGCTTCACGGGCCATGGCCATGGCGTCGTCCAAGTCGTCACCGACGGAGTAGTAACCAGGAATGTCCGGGACTTCCACGCCCCAGGCATGTGACAGAAGCGGCACAGGATCGCGTGCGATAGGTTTCCCTTTCCAGGCCACCCATACCAAGGGGAAGGCCAGCCAAAGAATGAAATGCACCCTAGAAGGACTGGGCCAACGTAAACGGAATACGCAACGCACCGATGGGGTCTTCACGTGTACCGCACATTTCATCGTGGACGCAGTGCTGCACCAGCACACAAGGAAACGCCGGAACCCGTTGCAACAGGTCGCGCAAATGTGTGGTCGAGCCGATACGCATCGGTTTCGCATCCTCGTTCAGCAGCGTCATCGCCGTATGCTCGAGCCTGACGCGCGCGATGTAGAAACCGCCCTCCAGCGACAGCAGCTCCAGCTCGCGTATCTCACCCTTCACGGCCAGTTCGGTCAGCATTTGCATGTTCATGATTCAGCCTCGCAGTGGGTCGTTCATTGGCGACGAAAGAACAGCGTGACCTGGCCCCATTCGACGCCAAACTTGGACATGCTCGACCGGTTGATCAACGTGTCTTCGTCCATCAAGTACATCCAGTCGTCAAAACTGACTTCGTAGACCGAGCCATCCACCGCCAGGTTGAGGCGGTAGCGCCAACGCAATGCGTTGCCGGCCACCTCGCCGATAGCCTCGCCAACCACATCCCCCGCGCGCCCGCGCCAGCGCCCGGGGCCATCCGGTGTCAACGTCCACACCCGCTGCTGGCGCGTGCCATCGCTGTAGAGAAAACGCTCGTCGAGAATCAACGCATCGCCCTCGCGTCGGCTGACGATATCTACCTCAAAGCGCTTGGCCACTTCCCCCGAACGCTTCTGGAATATGCCCCAGGCCTTGACGGGTTTGCTGAAGAAACGCTCCAGGTCCAACTGCGGTTGCTGGTCGGCGTAGTGGTCGACCTCTACGTTGCCGCAGCTGCACAGGCTCAATACCAGAAGCAGTGAAACCAGTAGGCGTGCCATGGACCGGCTCCTTGATCGAGTGGGGCGGGGTGCTGAGATTCAAGGACTGATAGTTGTACAAAAATATTGTTTTGTACATGTTTTGCGGTGTTTATTTTGAAGGCTTCCGAGGCGTTGAAGCGCCCGACTCTATATTTCACTCATAAAACCGGCCACCAAGGACCGGTTTTTTACATCCCCCGTCAAAACCATCCTGACGCGAGACCAATATCTGAGTGGAGCGGGTGAAGGGAATCGAACCCTTAATGGACAAGGAGGTACGAAGGTTGTGTAGGTGTGTAGGTAGGCGAGCTGCGTTCTCAGCCAGCAGCGGTCACCCCACTGTGGCCTGAGGAGCCTCTAGTCCCTCTAAGCGCTGAGCCACTCTTCAACCTTGTCACGGGTCGGGATGCCCCCTGAGTGAACAACCTTTCCATCAATCACAACACTCGGGGTGGACATGACCCCGTAGCTGACGATCTGTTGCATGTCTTCGATTTTTTCCAGCTTTACGGGGATGCCTTTCGCACTCGCCACTTGTTCGATGATGGCGACTGTCGATTTGCATTTTGCACAACCGGTGCCCAGAACCTTGATGTCTTTCATAAAAACCTCGGTAGGTGGATTACAAAGCGAAGTTGAAGACGTAACCAACGATGAGAATGCCGACGGCGACGACCCCAATGAAGGTGGCTATCAGGCGAACTTTAAGCACCTTGCGCAAAATCACCATCTCCGGAAGAGATAGAGCGATGACACTCATCATGAAGGCCAGCACAGTGCCCAGTGCCGCGCCCTTTGCGAGTAGTGCCTGCACAATGGGGATGATGCCTGCCGCATTGGTATACATGGGGATGCCGATAAGAACCGCGAGCGGAACCGACCACCAGGCTTCCTTGCCCATGAAACTGGCCATGAAATCCTCTGGCACATACCCGTGAATGCCCGCGCCAATGGCAATACCGGCGAGGATGTAAGGCCAGACTTTTCCGACGATTTCACGCACGCTGCCAAACCCGGCACTTATCCGCTCATACAGGGGCATGCGGGTGTCCCCGGCAGTTGCCTGGATCCTGGGCATGTCACGAACCCAATCTTCCAGATAGGCCTCCATTTTCAGGCGGCCAATGACCCAGCCAGCCACAATCGCAATAAACAACCCTAGGCTGAGATACAGCAACGCAACTTTCCAGCCGAACAAGCCAAGCAGCAGTGTCAGCGCGACCTCATTCACCATGGGCGCAGAAATGAGGAAGGAGAACGTTACCCCCAGGGGCACGCCAGCTTGAACAAAACCTATAAAAAGAGGAACGGCTGAACACGAGCAAAATGGGGTAAACACACCGAGCGAGGCCGCCATGACATTGGCTGTGCCCTCGCTTCGCCCTGCCAATATTGCGCGGGTGCGTTCAGGCGTGAAGTGGGAGTTGAGCATGCCCATCAAGAACACGATGCCAGTCAACAGCATCAACACTTTGGGCGTGTCGTAGAAAAAAAACTGTAAGGCGCCTCCAAGGTGGCTATTTCGATCAACCGGAAGCGCTGCGACCAAAACCTCTGAAACAGGTATCAGGGCTTCATACAATCCGAACCAGACAAGCGCTGCAACCGCTAAAAACAGGCGGGGATTGCGCTTCGGCCAGCGCACGATCATTTCATTCATGTCCTCTACTCCTGGGGTGTAGGCGCACTAGGCCACGGACGGCTCGTCAAGATAGGTCGCGATCTGATTGACTGTGCTGCGTGCTGTGCGTGTTACACCGATCAGTGTGGCGGAAGCCGAACCTGTCCACTCGCCATAGCCCACCAGCCATAGTCTTGGTTCCTGGATCGAGTGAGTGCCGTCGACCTCAACACGACCTTCAGTGTCGATCACCCCCAGCGTATTCAGATGCTGAAGTGCGGGCCTGAATCCGGTACACCAGATCACTACATCCACTGCAGATTCGGAGCCGTCGGCCCACATCACACCGTCGCGAGTGAAGCGTTCAAAAGGGCGTACAGACTTGAGAACTTCACGCTCACGGGCTTCTACAACTGGCGGCACCATGACAATGTCTCCCAACCCGCCGACGGGCTGATCAATGACACGCCCCTCCTGCTGAGCTTTCAAGCGCTGAGTGGCACGTTCGAATAGCACCCGCCCATCCACTTCATCAGGCAAAAACACCGGCTCAGTAGGAGTCACCCAAGTGGTCTCAGCGACCTTGGAGACTTCTGCCAAAATCTGCGCTCCTGAATTGCCACCACCCACCACCAAAACCTTCTTGCCAGCAAACGCTTGTGCATCGACATAGTTCGCGGAATGCAATTGCCGACCGGCGAATAACTCGGCATCAGGGTAGTGAGGGATATACGGATTGCTCCAAGTGCCGGTAGCGCTGATTACAATCTTGGCATCCCAATACTTGGCGTCAGAACGCACTCGTAAGCCAGACTCTATACGCTCTACAGAAACGACGCGAACCGGGCGCTCAACCGGGAATTGATAGCGCTGCTCATATTGGCTGAGATAGTCGATCACATGATTTCGCGTTGGATACCCTTCCTGCGCAGGAGGCATCATCCAGCCTGGGATCGAACTCCAAGTGGACGGGGAGAATAAACGCAGCGAGTTCCAGCCATGCCGCCATGCACCACCGGGCTCTTCCTCGGCGTCGAGGATGACGAACGAAAGTTGAGTTCGGCGCAGGAAATACACTACCGCCAAGGCTGACTGCCCCCCACCGATAATGACTACATCTCGTTGGTCGCTGGGCGAAGGAGTCATGGGAAAACCTTGAGTCGATGTTGGGCGGTAGCCAGTATAGCGAGCCAAGTTTGAACCCAACTGATCTAGCTCATATGTTGAGGATGCTAAAGCTGCCATTGGCCAGCCGGCAATTAGGCCTCATGCAAACGGTGAGCGCGGATTGGCCACCGCCAATGACCACTGCATCAAATTTCGAGTTTTGATTCACCAGCATCCCTCCAGGCCCATCTGCTTCACATCCGTTTAAACCCTACGGCCATTCTCATCAATGACGACTTGTCCGTCTTCTTTGACGAAGCTGCCGCGCTGCTCTTGCGGCAGAAGGTCGAGGACTGCCTCTGACGGACGACACAAGCGTGTCCCCAAGGGCGTCACGACGATGGGGCGATTGATCAGAATGGGGTGAGCCATCATGGCATCGATGAGCTGGTCATCAGTAAGTGACGTATCACCGAGTCCCAGCTCCTCGTAGGGGGTGCCTTTGATACGAAGCAGGGCCCGCACCTCGATACCCATATCCTTGATCAACCTGACAAGCGTGGTGCGGTCAGGTGGGGTCTGTAGGTACTCGATAACAGTCGGCTCTTCTCCGCTGTTGCGGATCAGCTCCAAGGTGTTGCGAGAGGTGCCACATTGCGGGTTGTGGTAGATCGTTATCTGACTCATACAGTTTCCTCGCGGTGACGTTAAATGGAGCGCTGGTTGACGCGCTTGGACAGCTCTTCAGCGGACTCTTTACGCTCGGAGTAGCGATCAACCAAGTAGTCCTGGCGACCCCGCAACAGCAGCGTGAACTTCATTAGCTCTTCCATCACATCCACCAGTCGGTCGTAGTACGAGGACGGCTTCATGCGGCCTACCTCGTCGAACTCGGTGAACGCCTTGGCCACCGAAGATTGGTTTGGGATGGTGAACATCCGCATCCATCGACCCAGTACGCGCAGCTGATTGACCACGTTGAAAGATTGCGAGCCGCCGCAGACCTGCATCACAGCAAGGGTTTTGCCTTGCGTAGGTCGTACAGCGCCAATCGCCAGCGGAACCCAGTCAATTTGGGCTTTGAATACTGCACTCATCGAGCCGTGACGCTCAGGGGAGCACCACACCTGCCCCTCAGACCATTGCATCAGCTCGCGCAGCTCAGCGACCTTGGGATGTGTATCGGGAGCGTCATCCGGCAGCGGCAGACCCGATGGGTCAAAGATCTTGGTTTCAGCGCCAAACTCATTCAGCAGGCGTGCCGCCTCTTGCGTGACTAACCGGCTGAAAGAGCGCTCTCGCGTCGATCCGTACAAAAGCAGAATTCGAGGCTTATGGAGTGACGGTGTACGCGGCTCCAGTTGTTCCAACGACGGAATGTCGATCAGGTCGGTGTGTACGTTCGGCAATGTATCTTGCATATAAACTCCTACCACGGCGCCGGCTAGGACGCCGCCTCGGTTGATCTTTAAAGCGAACCGATGCGGTTCAGTTCAGCTTTCAGTTGGTCAGGGCTCATGGTCTTGAGCGGCAGTGCAAGAAACGCACTCACGCGTTCGTGAATTTTGGCCAGTGTGGCTTCAAACGCTGCGGTGATCTCGGCTTCCGACCCGCTAGCCTCAGACGGGTCGGCCAGCCCCCAATGCGCCTTCAAAGCTGGCCCAAAGAAGATTGGGCATGCTTCACCCGCTGCCCGGTCGCAGACAGTGATCACGATGTCTGGAGGCGAGCCTTCAAAAGCATCCGAAGCCTTGCTGCTCAAACCCACCGTGGAAATACCCGCCGCCTCCAGCGTTTGCAATGCCCGTTGATTCACCCGGCCACTGGGAAAGCTTCCTGAACTGACGGCTTCTACACCCTCGGGCGCCAAGTGGTTGAAAAGCGCCTCGGACAGAATGCTGCGGCAGCTGTTGTGGGTACACATGAACAAGACTTTCATCAGACGATTCCTTGATTCAGAAACTGAGGCGCAGTGCCAGGGCGGACAATGTGGCGACGAGGATGGGCACGGTCAGCACGATCCCGGTCTTGAAGTAGTAACCCCAGCTGATCGTTATGTTTTTCCGGGCCAGCACGTGCAGCCACAACAGAGTGGCCAAGCTCCCAATTGGGGTGATCTTCGGGCCCAGGTCGCAGCCGATGATGTTGGCGTAAACCATCGCTTGCTGGACTACACCATCGACTTCGGCGGCATGAATGGATAAGGCGCCTACCAGAACGGTGGGCATGTTGTTCATGATCGATGACAGCAACGCTGTTAGCAGCCCTGTACCCAGGGACGCGCCCCAAACGCCATAACCGGCGAACACGTTCAGGATTTGCGCGATGTGGTCGGTCAGGCCGGCGTTCTTCAGGCCATACACAACCAGGTACATACCCAAAGAAAAAATCACCACCTGCCATGGCGCCTCTTTGAGCACCTTGCTTGTGTTGATGGCGTGACCACGAGCCGCGATGACATAGAGAATGAACGCACAGACCGCTGCAATGGCGCTGATTGGTACCCCCAATGGCTCAATGACAAAGAAGCCGATCAGGAGTAGTGCCAGCACCCACCAGCCGGCTACAAAAGTGGCCCGGTCGTGGATTGCCTCGTCCGGATTGTCCAGTTGGTTGAGGTCATAGGTCTTTGGTAAATCTTTGCGGAAAAACCACAGCAGCATGGCTAATGTCGCCGCCACGCTGACGATGTTTACCGGCACCATGATCGAAGCATATTCGTTGAAGCCGATATCGAAGTAGTCGGCAGAAACGATGTTGACCAGGTTGGAAACCACCAGCGGTAAGCTCGCCGTATCGGCGATAAAACCGGCGGCCATGACGAATGCCAAAGTAGCCGCAGGAGAAAAACGCAACGCCAGCAACATCGCGATCACAATGGGTGTGAGGATCAATGCTGCTCCGTCATTGGCGAACAGGGCCGACACCGCTGCGCCCAGCAGGACGATAAATGCGAACAGCTTGCGGGTGCTCCCGCCTCCCCATCGGGCCACATGCAGCGCAGCCCATTTGAAAAAGCCTGCCTCATCAAGCAGCAAACTGATGATGATGACCGCAATGAAAGTCCCGGTAGCATTCCAGACGATGCGCCAGACCTCGGGTATGTCTGCAAGAGTAACGACGCCTGCCAGCAACGCCACGATGGCACCCAACGTGGCACTCCAACCAACTCCGAGCCCCTTGGGCTGCCAGATGACGAGCACGATGGTGGCGATAAATATCAATACGGCAATCAGCATTTTGTTAATCCGGTTGGGTGTGAATCAACTGCACACGGCCTGATTGATCGGACGGTCGTTCATACCGCACAGGCGTTTAGTCTCGGTTTCCAGCCATTGCTGATTGGCGTCTACGACTTCTTTCAAAACCGCAGTTACCCACGCAGGCAAATCGGGATTCAGGCGGTAGTACACCCACTGACCCTGGCGACGATCCATCAGCAAGCCTGCTGAACGAAGCAGCGCCAAGTGACGAGAAATTTTGGGCTGATTCATCTCAAGAGCGGCTGTCAGCTCGCAGACACATAACTCGCCTTCACTCACGACGAGCATCGTAATTTTGGTTCGGGTGTCGTCTGCCAGGCACTTGAATAGCGTGATGGGGTTCATGGGGTCTGTCATAGATCCTCCAAGTGTTTGGTCTTAAGCAAAACGAAGAGCTTGATGCGCTCGTGGATGTTGTGGAGCGTGTGGCGAAATGCGCCGGGATCATCGCTATTTACTGGGTCAGGAAAGTCCCAGGCAATGACTTCACCTGCGCTGGGCATTGGTAGGCACTCGCTTGCGGATTTATCACAAAGAGTGATTACGTAATCGAATCGATCAGCTTGAAACTCGCTGATGGACTTGCTGCGCAGGCCCGTTGCATCGACTCCAACTGCCTCCAATGCTTGAGTCGTGCGCGGATCAACCTCAGACGGTTCGGACCCTGCGCTGAAGGCCTCGAAGCGCGGGTCGGTGTGCCGCAGCAAAGCCTCTGCAAGCAGGGAGCGGGCTGAGTTGGCAACGCACACGAAAAGCACTTTGATCGCAGGGCTCATGGTTGAACTCGATGTATATGGAAAATCGAATATACGCTTTAGCGAATATTCGGTAAAGCGAATATGATGAATGCTGCTTCGGCTTGAGCCGTAACAGTCCATGTAAAGCGGCATAAAGGAGATAAAAGCATGGAGAGGAAGATGATGATCCAGTCCACGGAGATAGCCAGAGAGCAATGGCAACGCTTTCGCGCTGCGTTGGAATCTGCTGACCTTCCAGCAGACGATATTGATCTTCCAGGCCGAACCTTTTTTGAGTTCACACGATGGCTTTGGTCTGATGCGCGGCGTAGTTAATCTATGATTTCCTGCCTCATGCAGGTCTCACTGCCTAGCGCGTATTCACCGTGTCCGATAGTTGACCGTTTGGCGTGCGTTTTCAGAGTTTCTTTATTCACAACCTAATGTGATCGCGGATGGTCGTTCATTGGCACGGAGGGGAGGGGCTGTGCGATTGGAAAGTAGGTCGGGATGGAGGGAATGCTGATCAGGGATGAGGGGAGGGGCAATCCATATTTGCTGGGGCGTGGTGCTGTGTTGTGGAGCGGGTAGAGGGAATCGAACCCTCAACTAAAGCTTGGGAAGCTTTCGTTTTGCCACTAAACTATACCCGCATTACACATATTTCTTTGCTCACAAAACGGGGTGTCCTATTAGAACCCTCGTTATCAGCTTGGGAAGCTGGAGTAATGCCATTATACGACACCCGCTCAGAGCGGCTGACTTTGTACCAGATGTGCGCCGCGATTTGAAGTTTTTCTTTGAGAAATGTGCAGGTTGCGCGTGTTTGCGTAGGCAACGAGCCGACCGACTGTAGGAGCGGGCGTGCTCGCTCCTACAGTCGGCTGTGTTTCAGAGCGCAAAGGCATGCTGCGCCTGGCCCTGGTGATAGCGCAATCGGTGGGTCTGCCGCGCGGGCTTCAGAAAGCCGACCACGGCGTCGCGGCTGTCGCGGCTGGCCGCTTTGTGCTCCATGTCCAGAAAATGCCCGGTCGCCTGGATCGTGCTGAAGCTGCTGTTTGGCACGTATTGCCCGAACAGCTGGGCATCCGCGGCGCTGGTGTATTCGTCCCATTCACCGTTCATGAACAGCACCGGCACGGTGATCTGGCGCGCGGCCTTGAGGTAGCACAGCCGGTCGCTGTTGAGTACGTGGCTGATGTGGAAGTGCATCTGCCCGTATTCGTGCTCGGCCAGGCTGCTGACGTGGCGGTAGTTGAAGCGCTTGAACAGCGACGGCAGGTGTTTGCCGATGGTGCTGTTGACCAAGTGGCCGACGCGGTCGCGGTCGAGCTTGCCGAGGTAGTCGACGCCGCGTTCGAGGTAGTCGCGCATGGGCGCGTTGATCACCGGCGAGAACGAGCTGATCACCGCCTTTTCCACGCGGCGCGGGCGCTGGGCGAGGGCGACGAGGGTGGCGGCGCCGCCCCAGGAGAAGGACAACACGTGTTCGGCGGCGAAGTGGTCGATGAGTTCCAGGAGGATCTGGCCTTCGACTTCCTTCGTCAGCATCTGCTCATGGCGGTTATGGATTTTGGAGCGACCGGCGTAGGGCTGGTCGTACAAAACCACATTGAACTGCGGGTACAGGCTTTTCACGGTTTGGGCGAAGGAGGCCGTGGTGGCCATGGAGCCGTTGACCAGGATGATGGTCTTTTCAGCCGCGTCCGCGCGATAGAACTCCGTGTAAACCCGATACTGACCCTGTATATCCAACACAGCGATTTCTGGCCTCATGTCGTAAGACTCCTGGCAAGCGGGTAGGGCGCGCAGATCACTCTGCACGAGCTTTGTGACAGGTAGGCATACGCCTTGAAGATGAGCGCCCATGTCGCGCCGATGACGGCTGGCCGACGGGTGTTACCAGGGCGGGTTGTTTGCCGGGAAGGCCCGTGGATCAAGCGCGGGCGCGGCAAGGTGTTTCTTGGAGGTTATAGGCGACTCGCCAGTCATCTTTTGGCTGACGTTTTGATTCAAGCAGTCGGTTCGGGATGTCGCAAGTCGCAGGGATGGGTTTTAGCCATCACCGGCCGAACGGTCGTCAGACCTGGCGGATTTCATCGGCGCTCAACGCTCGATACTCACCGGGCGCCAGCGCGTCATCCAACGCCAGCGGCCCCATGCGTTCCCGATGCAAGCGCAGCACCTTGTTGTCGAAGTGCCCGAACATGCGCTTCACCTGGTGATAGCGACCTTCGATGATGCTCAAGCGTGCCAGGCGAGGCGCCAACAGCTCCAGCTGGGCCGGTTGAGTCGTCAGGTCTTCAAACGCGAAATACACGCCCGCCGCGAAGGTGGCGGCGTATTCCGCGCCGATCGGTTGTTCGGTCTCCACCAGGTAGACCTTGGGCAGTTTGGTCGTCGGTTGCGTCAGGCGCCGCGACCACTGGCCGTCGTTGGTGATCAGCATCAGCCCGGTGGTGTTGAAGTCCAGGCGGCCGGCGATGTGCAGCTCGTCCTTGTCCGGTTCGTCCAGCCAATCCAGCACGGTCGGGTGCTGGGGGTCACAGGTGGCGCTGACGCAGCCCTGGGGTTTGTGCAACATGAAATAGCGCGCCGGTTTACCCGCCTGCAGCACCTCATCGTCCACGCACACCCGGCTGAATTCGCGCACCTCGTGGTGAGGATCGCTGACGGGCACGCCATCGACGCTCACCCGCCGTTCCACCAACAGCAGGCGCACTTGCTGGCGATTGAAACGCGGCAGGTTGCTGAGGAATCGATCAACCCGCATTACAACGGCTCAGCCCCGCGCAACTGTGCATCGACCTGGGCACAGCGCGGGCACAGGCAGGCCTGGTTGCGTAATGCATCGGGCAGGGCTTCGAGCACCGCCGGGTCGATGGTGACGCTGTAGCACCAGCAGGCCTGGTCGGCGGTGCGCGGGTCGGCCAGGGTGCAGTCGTTGCGGGCGCCGCAGGCGGGGCAGAGGGTGGCTGTGGTCATCGTTCGGTTCAGGCTGGATCGGGCAGGGCGCCGAAGGTCCCTGCACGATACAGCGCCGCTCAGTCCCGTTCCAGCACCACGACCCGCTGGCCGGCGCCAATCGCGCTGCCGGGCTGCACGGTGATTTCCCGCACCACTGCGGCGAACGGCGCCGGCAGCGCGATCTCCATTTTCATCGACTCCAGCACCACCAGCACATCGCCGGCCGCGACGCGTTCGCCCACCGCCACCCGGACCTGCCACAGATTGCCCGCGATATGGCTGTCGATGCTGTGCTCGTTGGCCTTCAGCGGCGTGTCCTGCGCGAGCGGCGCTGGCGCTTCCTCGCTGTCGAAGTGCGCCTGGCCGCTGGCGATCCAGCGTTCGCGCTCGGCATTGAACGCCTGTTGCTGGTGCTCACGAAACGCATCGATACCGGTGGCTTCACGCGCCAGAAAATCCTGGTAGTCCGCCAGGTTCAACACGCTGTCCTCGATGTGCAACGCAAAGCGCCCCAGCGGAAAGTCCCGACGAATCTTTACCAGTTCTTCGGCACTCACCGGGTAGAAGCGGATCTGGTCGAAAAACCGCAGCAGCCACGGCTTGCCGTCGAAGGCCGCGACTTCGCGATAGCGGTTCCACATCTGCAACGTGCGCCCGACGAACTGATAACCGCCGGGGCCTTCCATGCCGTACACGCACAAATACGCGCCGCCGATGCCCACCGAGTTCTCGGCGGTCCAGGTGCGGGCCGGGTTGTATTTGGTGGTCACCAGGCGATGACGCGGATCCAGCGGCGTGGCCACCGGGGCGCCGAGGTAGACATCGCCCAGGCCCATCACCAGATAGCTCGCTTCGAACACGGTGTGGCGCACCGCGTCGAGGTCGGCGAGGGCGTTGATGCGACGGATGAACTCCAGGTTGCTCGGGCACCACGGCGCGTCCTTGCGCACGGTGGTCATGTATTTGTCGATGGCCAACTGGCACGCCGGGTCATCCCAGGACAGCGGCAGGTGGACGATGCGCGAAGGCACTTGCAGGTTGGGCGTGGCGCACACGGCCGTCCATTCGCCGCTGATCAGCGCCAGTAGGTCGGCCAGGGGCAATTGTTCCGGCTGGTAGTGGACCTGCAGCGAGCGGATGCCCGGCGTCAGGTCGATCACGCCGTGCCGTGCGTGGGTTTCGAGGGCCTGCATCAGCGCGTGGGCGCGAAAGCGCAGCACCAGGTCGAGCTCGGGCGCGCCGATTTCCAGCAGCAGGTGGGTGTCGCCGGCCAATCGGGCAACCAGACGCGTATCTTCCTGGCCGATATCCAACACCACAGGCGACGCGGGCCAATGTGGGCGCGGGCTTGCTCGCGATGGCATCGCCTCGGTGTTGCTGTGAGCGCGCGTCGCCTGCATCGCGGGCAAGCCTGGCTCCGGCATTTGATCCCATTTCAGCGCGAGATCGCGGGCGGTCTCGAGGTTCACCGCTTCGAAGCGCAGTTTGTCGCCGGCCTTGAGTTGCCCGAGTTGCCACAGGTCGGCTTCGATCACCGTCACCGGGCACACGAACCCACCCAGGCTCGGCCCGTCCGGCCCGAGGATCACCGGCATGTCCCCGGTGAAATCCACCGCGCCGATCGCATAAGGGTTGTCGTGGATATTCGACGGATGCAGCCCGGCCTCGCCGCCATCGGTGCGCGCCCACAACGGCTTGGGGCCGATCAACCGCACGCCGGTGCGGCTGGAGTTGAAATGCACTTCCCACTGTGTGGCGAAGAAGGTGTCGATGTACTCGGGCCGGAAGTATTCCGGCGCGCCGTGGGGGCCGTAAATCACCCGTAGCGTGCGGACCTGCGCCAGCGGTTGCGCGACCAGTTGTTGCCCTGCGGTGACGTCGACCAGCGGCAACAGATGCAGCACGTCGCCCGCGCGCAACGCGCGCCCGCCGTGCCCGCCGAACTGGCCCAGGGTGAAGGTGCTTTGGCTGCCCAGGTAGTCCGGCACCTGCAGCCCGCCGCGCAGGCACAGGTAACTGCGCGCGCCGGCCCCGGCGAGGGTACCGAGGTTCAACAGCGATCCGGCTTCGATCCGCAGCGCGGTATTCATCGGCACGGGGTGATCGTCCAGCAGCAGCGGAATCTCCGCCCCCGTCACCGCCACCACGGCGGCGCAGTTGAAGCGCAACAGCGGCCCGCTCATGGTGATCTCCAAGGCTGCCGCGCCTTCGCGATTGCCCAGCAGACGATTGCCCAGGCGCAGCGCGCGGCTGTCCATCGGCCCCGACGGCGGTACGCCCACGGCCCAATAACCGAGGCGTCCGGGATAGTCCTGCACGCTGGTTTGCGTGCCCGCGCTGAGCACTTCGAACGTGTGGGCAACGTAGACCAGATCTTCCAGGCAGCGCGTCCACGGATGGCCACCGGCAAAGGGCGCGGCGAGCAGGATCTGGCGCAGGTAATCGCGGTTGGTTTCCACGCCGTAGAGCTGGCTGTCGCTCAAGGCGCGATGCAAATCCAGGCGCGCCTGTTCGCGGGTGGGCGCCCAGGTGATGAGCTTGGCGATCATCGGGTCGAAGTACGGCGGGATCTCACAACCGGCCTCGACCCAAGTGTCGATGCGCAAGCCTTCGGCCTGCGGAAAATCCACGCAGGTCAACAGCCCTGGGCTCGGCTGGAAATCGCGGCCTGGATCTTCCGCATACAAGCGTGCCTGGATCGCATGGCCCTGGGGCTTCAACGCCAACTCACTCAATGGCCGCATCTCTCCCGCCGCCAGTTGCACCATCCAGCGCACCAGGTCCACGCCCCACACTTGTTCGGTGACGCCGTGTTCCACCTGCAACCGCGTGTTCACTTCCAGGAAGTAGAAGCGACTGTCTGCGCTATCGAAGATGAATTCCACGGTGCCGGCGCTGCGGTAGTTGACCGCCTTGGCCAGGGTGATGGCGGCCGAGCACAGGGCTTCGGCCATGCCTTCGGGCAGGTTCGGCGCCGGGGTTTCTTCGAGGACTTTCTGGTTGCGCCGCTGCACCGAACAATCGCGCACGCCAAGGGCGATCACCTCGCCCGCGCCGTCGCCGAACACCTGCACCTCCAGGTGGCGAGCGTGCTCGATGTACTTCTCGATAAACACGCCGGCATCGCTGAAGTTGTTCTGGCCCAGGCGCTTGACGGCGTCGAAGCACTCGTTCAACTCCGCGGCGTGGCGGCATACGCGCATGCCGATGCCGCCGCCGCCGGCGGTGCTCTTGAGCATGACCGGGTAGCCCACGCGGTCGGCGGCGAGCATGGCGGCGTCGAGGTTGTCGAGCAGTTCGCTGCCTTCGAGCAAGGGGAGGTGGTGTTGCTTGGCCAGCGCCCGTGCGGTGTGCTTGAGGCCGAATACGCGCAGCTGTTGCGGGGTCGGCCCGATAAAGGCGATGCCGGCGTTTTCGCAGGCTTGCGCGAAGGCGGCGTTTTCCGAGAGAAAGCCGTAGCCGGGATGAATCGCCGTGGCGCCGCTGGCCTTGGCGATGGCGAGGATTTTGTCCACCGCCAGGTAGGTGCCGGCCGCGGCGCCTTCACCGAGGCTGTAGGCTTCGTCGGCGTGTTGGATGTGCAGGCTGGCCGCATCGGCTTCGGCGTACACGGCGACGCCCTTTACATGCAGCTCGCGCAAGGTGCGCAGGATGCGGCAGGCGATGGCGCCACGGTTGGCGATCAAGAGTTTTTCGAACATGGCAAAACCCTGCGGGCCGTCCCGCAAAGTGAAGGAGCACTACGGTCGTCCGCAGTGCATGTCGTGAGTGTGGGAGGGGGGGCTCCCGATGGTGGTGAGCCAGTGGGGGCGTGTTTGGCTGACTTGCCGCCATCGGGGGCAAGCCCCCTCCCACAGGGTTCAGTGGTTTTGAAGACACTGCCCGGCTCGGGCCTGGCAGAGGGCGAATAGCCAACTGCGCAAGCGCTTGAGTGTCAGTTCCATACGAGTAACTCCGCAGGCGTCGGGTTGTAGGCGTTGCACGGGTTGTTCAATTGCGGGCAGTTGGAGATCAGCACGATCACGTCCATCTCGGCGCGCAGGTCGACGTACTTGCCGGGGGCGGAAATGCCGTCTTCGAAGGTCAACCCGCCGTCGGCCGTGACCGGCACATTCATGAAGAAATTGATGTTCGGGCCAATGTCGCGTTTGCCCAGGCGACCGTCATGGGCGCAGGCCCGCAGGTAGTTGTCGCGGCAGCTGTGCATGTAGCGTTTTTCCAGGGCGTAGCGCACGGTGTTGCTCTCTTGGGCGCAGGCGCCGCCGAGGGTGTCGTGGCGCCCGCAGGTGTCTGCGACGAGGGTCAGCATCGGCTGGCCGAGGTTGGAATAGAGCACGCTGCCGGCGCCCAGGTAGACGCTGTTCTGGCGGCGCAAGGTGCGTTGCACGTCGTAGCGCTCGCGCGGGTTTTTCACGCTGAAGAACAGCGTGTCGACCGCCTGGTTGCCCTCCAGGTCAAGGATGCGCAGGGTCTGTCCGGCCTTGACCTCCATCAGCCACGGCTCGCCGGCGGGAATGGTGGCGCGGTACACCGCCGTGTCGGGTTGTTTCAGTGCGATAGACATGGCAGCTCCTCAGGCGAACAGACGGTCGGTGTTGATAAAACCGCGCGCGTTTTCCGGGCGCGAGGTGCGGCAGTGTTCGGCGACGCTTGGGTCGGCGTTCATCCAGCTCAGTTTCAGCGGTTGGGGGGCGTAGTCGGGGTTGGGGTCCATCGGATGCTGCAGCGCGGTGAGCACCACCAGGGTGTCCATCGGTGCGTAGAGTTCGATGTAGTCGCCCGCCTTGGAATTGCCCGGCACGAAGTGCAGGCCACCGTTGTCGTCCACGCTGACTTTGCTGAACAGGTTGAGGGTCATCAGCAGGTCGGAAAGCCCCAGGCCCCACTTGCCCAATTCCACCAGCAGGTTGTCGGTGCCGTTGCGATAGAAACCGTTGCGCAGTTCCTGATAGCGCCCCTGGCCGTACTTCTCGGCCACTTCGGCCGCGCACAGCACGCCGCCGATGCTGTCACTCCAGCCGCAGGTGTCGGCGGTGATGGCGGCCAGCACGCGGCCCATGTCCGAGTACAGGCAATGGCCGCGGGTGAGCTTGGCGGTGTGTTGGCATTTGAGGCTGTCGGGCAGGTTCAGGCGTTCGGTTTTTTCGTTCGCGTTGAGCAGGGTCAGGCTGACGTTGGCGCCGCCGCGCAGGTCGGTGAGGCGCAGCAGTTGACCGCGCTTGAGCACGAAGGAACGGTGGCCGCCGCCGGGCAGTATTTCTTCGGCGAACGGCGGGAACAATTGAGTCGAATCGGTCATTTGGAAGTCGCTCCAAGTTCGGCGGCGAGCGCCTTGCGCCGCTCGCTGTTCAAAGGGATGTCGTAGGTGATACGGGCGCCATAGGCGCCGGGGGCGTGGGGGTCGACGCGGACCTTGTCGAACACCAGCAGGCGCGTGCCGAGGCTGAAGCCTTCGCTGAGGTCGTGGGTGACCATGAACACCGTCAGCCGGGTTTCGCGCCACAGTTCCAGCAGCAACTGGTGCATGTCTTTGCGGATGCCCGGGTCGAGGGCGCCGAAGGGTTCGTCCAGCAGCAATACGCGCGGTTTCATGATCAGGGCCTGGGCGATGGCCAGGCGTTGTTGCATGCCGCCGGAGAGCTGCGCCGGGTACTTGTCCAGCGCGTGGCCGAGGCCGACTTTGTGCAGCAGCGCGGCGGCCTGTTCGCGCGCGGCTTTTTTGGCTTTGCCGAACAGCCGTCCGAGCAACGGCGCGCGCGGCAGTTCGAGGCCGAGGGCGACGTTGTCGAGCACGCTCAGGTGCGGGAACACCGAGTAGCGCTGGAACACCACGCCACGGCTGGCGTCCGGTTCGCCGGCCAGCGGTTGGCCGTCGAGCAGGATGTGGCCCTTGCTCGCGGTTTCCTGGCCCAGCAGCAGGCGCAGAAACGTCGATTTACCACAGCCGGAGGTGCCGACCAGGGTGCAGAATTCGCCCTCGGCGACCTGCAGATTCAAACCCTCCAGCACCACCTGATCGCCGTAGCGCTGCCACACATTGTTGACGCTGATAAAGCTCATGCCCGCGCTCCTTCGTACCACGGGAACGCGCGCCGGGTCAGGACCTTGAGGCCCCAGTCCATCAGCCAGGCGAGCAGGGTGATCCACACCACGTAGGGCAGGATCACGTCCATCGCCAGGTAGCGGCGCACCAGGAAGATCCGGTAGCCCAGGCCGTCGGTGGAGGCGATGGCTTCGGCGGCGATCAGGAACAACCACGCCGAGCCCAGCATCAGCCGCAGCGAGATCAGCAGGCGCGGCAACAGTTGTGGCAACACCACGCGCAGCATCAGGGTCCAGGTCGACGCGCCGAGGGTCTGTGCCTTCACCAGCAGTTCCACAGGAATTTCGCGTGCGCGCTGTTCCAGGTCGCGGGCCAGGCACGGGGTGACGCCGATGACGATGAGCATCACCTTGGACAATTCCCCCAGGCCAAACACGATGAACAGGATCGGCAGGATCGCCAGCGGCGGCACCATCGACAGTACCGTCAGCAACGGTGACAACGGCGCGCCGAACAATGGCAACGTCCCGGCGGCGATGCCCAGGCACAGGCCGGCGAGGGCACTGATGCCCAGGCCGAGCGCGAGGCGGCGCAGGCTCGACGCGCTGTCCTGCCACAGCACGTATTCGCCGGTGCGGCTGTCGGCGCTGAATGCCAGGCGCTTGACCGCCTCGAACATTTGCCCGGCACTGGGCAGCAGTTTGTCGTTGGGGTTATCCGCCAGGCGCTCGGCCGAGCCCACGAAGTAGGCGAACAGCAGCATGGCGAACGGCAGCAGCACCAACAACAGGCGGCTGGAGCGGTCCGGGTGACGGTTGATCAGGCGCATGGCCGGGTCCTCTTACAACGTGCCGTCGGCGGCCATCTGCACGTAGCGGGGGTCGAACTGCAGCTTGAGGTTGGCCTTGTCGCCGCTGGTCACGCCATTGGCGAAGCTCATGCCCACGGCGCTGGTGTCCTTGGCCCCTTCGCCGAGCAGGCCGTGTTCAAACGAGAACTCGGCGACCTTGCGCATGGTCGCTGGCAGCTGCGCGCTGGTGGCGAAGGCCAGGGCTTCCTTGGGCGTGGCGAACAACTTGGTGGTGTCCAGTTGCGACTGGAACCCCTTGAGGTCGGTGCCCGAGGCCTTGGCCATGTGTTCCAGGGCTTCGCTGCTGGCGGCGCCTTTGGCGTTCATCAGGGCGACCACTTCGAACCAGGCGCCGGTGAGGGCTTTGCCCAGGGCCGGGTTGTCTTTGAGGGTCTGGGTGTTGACCACCATCATGTCCATGATTTCGCCGGGCACTTTGCTGGAGTCGAACACCTGGGTGACGCCGGGTTTGGCGTTGATCGCAGAGAGCATCGGGTTCCAGGTCGTCACCGCTTGCACCTGGTCGGTGTTGAAGGCGGCGGCGATGTCGGCGTCGGAGGTGTTGACCACTTTCAGGTCTTTTTCGGTGAGGTCCGCCGACTCCAGCGCGCGGGCCAGCAGGTAGTGGGACACCGACAGTTCCACCAGGTTGACGTTCATGCCCTTGAGGTCGGCGACGGTCTTGCCGCTGCCTTTGATCACCACGCCATCGTTGCCGTTGGAGAAGTCGCTGACCACCAGCGCGGTGCTGTCGACGCCACCGGCGGCGGGGATGGTCAGGGCGTCCATGTTGGTCATGGTGCAGCCGTCGAACTGGCCGGCGGTGTACTGGTTGATGGACTCGACGTAGTCATTGAGTTGCACCACGTCGATGGTGATGCCGTACTTCTTGGCCCACTTGTCGAGGATGCCTTGGCTGCCGGCGTACTCCCACGGCATCCAGCCGGCATAGATTGTCCAGCACACGCTGAAGTGGTCTTTGACGGCGGCCTGGGTCTGGACGCTCAGCACAGCGGCAAAGGCGGCGGCGAGCAGGGCGGGTAAACGGATTGAGGGCATGGGGCTTCTCCAGTTGATCGAGGGCGAGCAGGAGCAATGCGGCACCGTGAACGGTGGCTTGTCTCCCGGGCTTTTATCCCGCCGTGTAACCTCAACTGGAGGTCGCCGACTCTCGGACCAGCCACTCGCGTTTCGCGAGCCGGAACCCTAGTCAGCCATTGCAAATTGTGGTGCCGCGAACCTGTGATGAATCCTGCACGCAAGAGGCTAAGCGAGAGTCATGCCAAGTAGGGCGCGGGCGTGTAGGTCGCGGGTTTGCGCGCAACGCCCGACGCTCGAGTGCGTGCGGCTGCGTTGCAGTGGTGCGCCGTCGCACTGCAATGAGGCATTCGGCTCGTCCGAAACAGATGTTTCAGTCTGTGTCGAAATCGCACCAGTTTCGCTTTTTGATGTCAGATATTTCGTCATTCAGCAAAAGTTGAATGCCGCCCCCCAGCGTCGCTGGCGGTGCTCTTTCGCGGTCCAGGAGGCCGCCATGTATCGACGACTGCTTCTTATCGCTGTGCTCGGTCTATCCCTTTCTGCGTGCGTGCCCTATTACGATGGAGGCCCAGGTTATTACCGTTCCGAGGTCTATACCGCGCCCGCGCCGGTGTATTACTACGGCGGCGGCCCGGCGTATCAATATCGGCGTGGCTATTACCCGGCGCCGCGTTACTACGCGCCGGCGCCGCGTTATTACCAGCCGGTGCCACGTTATTACCAGCCGGCGCCCCGCATGGGTTACCGGGCTTATCCAAACCAGGGTTGGGGGGATCGCTGGGGCAATGGCGGGCACGGTCGCGGTGGCGATCGTGGCGCTGGTCGCGGCGGTCATCGTTGACCGCTCTTGAAGGCAAGTGGCGCAGGCAGCGCCGCTTTTTCGTAGCATTTAGCAGTACTGTCAGATTTAACAGCTATCGTTTGGGTTTCTGGTGCATTCAACTGGGAGCGGCCGTTGCGCCTCTTCGACCGCCCAGTGAGCGAAGGAACCCCCGATGATCAGACAATTGATGTGTGTTTTACTCCTCATGGTCGGCGGCGTTGCACACGTGCAAGCGGACCAAGGCTGCCCTTATTCCTCGGCAATCAAGTACGTCGATGGCCACTTCCAGGCGACGGCGGGAACACTCGTCTGGCAAAGCCCGAAGATCGGCTATCGGGACTTTGTCGACCAATTTATTGGCGCCATTTTTACCCCGGGCAAGGAACAGGATCGGGAAAACGGCTATGTAGACAAGTGCAGCTACCTGACCAGTGACGGTCAGAGAGTGGACTTGCGGTACGGCAAATCGGCAGAGGTGGAGACGATGTCGCTGACCGGTACTTTGCATTGGCACCTTGCCAGCGACCCCTTCGGCCTGCCGGTGTATATCTGCCAGGACAGTCAGCCGGACAATTGCGCATTCACGGTTAAAAAGCCAAAAAACTGACTGTCAAAAGTAGGAAAAATCCGCGAGCGGATGGCGGCCTTCCCAGGCTTTGTTGAAATGCGCCTGCACCACGGCCTGCGGAATGGCATTGATATCCGGCCAATGCCAATGAGGCTGCTGGTCTTTGTCGATCAACCGCGCGCGGACCCCTTCGCTGAATTCCGGGTGACGGCAGCAATTGAGGCTCAGGGTGTATTCCATCTGGAACACCTCGGCCAGCGACAGGTGGCGGGCGCGCTGGAGCTGTTCCCACACCAGGTGCGCGGTCAGCGGGCAGCCTTCGCTGAGGGTCTTGCCGGCGCGGCTGAGCAACGGGTCGGCGTGCTCGCGCAATGGGCTCAAGGCCCGCCAGGCACTGCGCACGTCACTGACATCCAGCCACTCATCGATCTGCGCCCGGCGTGGTAGCCATTGCGCTTCGGGTTGCTGGTCGATGGCTTCCTGGGCCAAGGCCTTGAGCAGGCTGTTGAGCTGCATCGCGGTCTGTTCCTGCCAGTTCAGTTGCAACAGGCCTTCGAGCAGTTCGTCTTGCTGGTCGTCGCGCATGAAGCGGTCGGCCAGGCCCAAATCGAGCGCGTCGCGGCCGTTGATGTGCGCGCCGGTCAGGCCAAGGAACAACCCCAGTTTGCCCGGCATGCGTGACAGGAACCAACTGGCGCCCACATCCGGGTACAGGCCGATGCTGATCTCGGGCATGGCCAAGCGGCTGCTGGGGGTGACGATACGCACCGAGGCGCTTTGCAGCAGGCCCATGCCGCCGCCCAGCACATAGCCGTGACCCCAGCAGATCAACGGTTTGGGGTAGGTGTGCAGGCGATAGTCGAGGCGATATTCCGCGGCAAAAAACTGCGCGGCCAGCTCCGGCACGACGCCGGGTTGTTCGCGGCAGGCCATGGCCAGGCTGCGCACTTCGCCGCCGGCGCAAAATGCCTTGGGGCCCTTGCCGCGCAACAGCACGCAGACGATGTTCGGGTCTTTGGCCCAGGCGTCCAGGCGATCGCCCAGGGCCAGGATCATCGGCAGGGAGAGGGCGTTGAGGGCCTTTTCGGCGTCCAGGCTGGCGATGCCGATGCGCGCGCCGCCGCTGCCGGTCAGCTCTTCGAAGTGCAGGTTCATCGTGACCTCAATCGGGAAGGTGAAGGTTGAGTATGATCCCTTCATGGGAAAGTGCCGGTTGTGTGTCAGATCAATTGACAAGCGGGGTCGGCTTTCCTAGGGTTCGCCTCATTCTTTTTTACAAGACCAGTCAATCATGAGCGAAGGCGACCGTATCAAACTCGAACCCAGCTGGAAACACGCCCTGCGCGATGAGTTCGAGCAGCCCTACATGGCCCAGTTGCGTGAGTTCCTGCGCCAGGAACACGCGGCCGGCAAGGAGATCTACCCGCCTGGCCCGCTGATCTTCAACGCGCTCAATTCCACGCCGCTGGACAAGGTCAAGGTGGTGATCCTCGGCCAGGACCCCTACCACGGCCCCGGCCAGGCCCACGGCCTGTGCTTCTCGGTGCAACCGGGCGTGCCGGCGCCGCCGTCGCTGGTCAATATCTATAAAGAGCTCAAGCGCGACCTGAATATCGACATCCCCAACCACGGTTGCCTGCAAAGCTGGGCCGACCAGGGCGTATTGCTGCTCAATACCACCATGACCGTGGAGCGCGCCAACGCCAACGCCCATGCGGGCAAGGGCTGGCAGTTCTTTACCGATCGGATCATCGAAGTCGTCAGCGAGCACCAACCGCACCTGGTGTTCCTGCTGTGGGGCGCGCATGCACAGAGCAAGCAGAAGCTGATCGATGCGACCAAGCATCTGGTGCTGACGTCGGTCCACCCGTCGCCGTTGTCGGCATATCGCGGCTTTCTGGGCTGCGGGCATTTCAGCCGCACCAACAAGTTTCTTGAGCAGAATGGCGAGACGCCGATTGATTGGGTGTTGCCACCGGTCTGAACCATTCGCTGCGATGTGTCACCCGCTTGATTCGCAGCGCGCGTGGCTAACTGCGCCCCCTTGATATGCGCGAATCAAGGGGGGTACCTGTTATTTCTGACAGTATCCGACCGTCTTGTATCAGCATTAAATGATCTCCCTGGCCTCGTCGGTCTCATGCCGGCCGGCGCGTTTGTCAATGGTCAACCTGTGACTCATTGCGAGGAGAGTAGAAATGTCTGATTCGAAAGTATCTTCAACCGCCGAGTCGATTGCTTCAGAACCCGTCGACGTCCCCCAACGCAAGCGTTCGGCTTCCATCCAGACTCTCGACGTACCCTTGGTGCCTGAAGCCTTGCCACTGCTGTCGGACGAGGCTGCGTACACGATTCCGTTAGCCCTTCAGAATCAGCCATTGATGGTGACGATCGAGAGGGTTTGGCCGGTAAATTTCGCTAACGTCTCGATGACGACATTGGTTCAGTATCTCTGGCAGGGCCTTGAGGTTCACCGCCATGAGATCTTTGGCCCTTACGAGCCGGACGTCGAATTTCCATTGGTTCAACTGTTGCCGGCCAGTGTGCTGTCTACGGGGGGGATTCGCCAGCTCACGTATCGGGTGAGTGCTCCGCTGCTGACGACGACTGACTCTTTCCGAACAATGGTCAATGTCGACAAGAATGCGCCCAATAATGGCAATCAAGGGCCGGCGCTGATTTTTGCCCCTGAAGTGATAAGCGACGGGGTGAGCGACGACTACCTTGTGGCGCACAACGGTGTCGATGCAGAAGTTGTGCGTTGGCCGGATATTCGCCTTGAGGACCGGATTGAGTTCTTTTGGGGGGAACTTCCCAACGTCCGTTCTGCGGGCACGCTGAGCATCGGGTTGGGGCATATTGCTGGCGCGCCGATAGAAATACATTTTGATGAGGCCTTTATTCGCGACAGTGGGGAGGGCCGAAGGTTTGCCTCCTATCAGCTCACTGACCGTGCGGGCAATGTCGGGCCGTTTTCCACGGTGAACGAAATAAACGTCAACCTGCAGGTTTTGCCGGATCTGCCACGGCCTGAAGTACCCTTGGCGGAGTTCGATGGCCTGATTGACCTGGACGATGCACGTACCGGCGTAGTTATCGAAATTCCTCAGATTTTTGGGGCGCAGGAAAACGACCGGCTTGTCATCTTTTGGAATACCCACTCGCTGCCCCCTATTACGGTCGGTGCAGGGCAAGCGTGGCCCATCCGTGTTCCTGTTTCTTGGGAGATCCTCTCTGCCGGTGGTTTTGCGCAGTCGATTCCCGTGCGCGTGCGTTACCTGTTTCAGCGCGGTACTGCGTCGAGAAACTCGCCCAACAACTTTTTTATTCAGGACCTCAGTGTGGCCGGGCCAGACCCGCAAGGCCCCGACCCGATCAATACCCAGTTGGCGCGGGTTGTCGTGAAAGGTGTCACAGGGGACGACGTTGTCACCGAGTTGGATGCCCCGGGGCCCGTCCGTGTAGAGGTGCCGCTATGGAGCACTCCCGCCCCGGTACCTGGGCACCGGCTGGAATTGTTCTGGGGCGGTGAGGCTGCATTTGTAGGCGACTACGAGATCCAACCCACAGACCTGCCCGGCCAAACGGTGGCTTTTTTTGTGCCCTGGATCGTGATCATGGGCGCCGCGTCCGGCCAGATACCGGTGTATTACTGGACGGATAATTCCGTCAACCGCCAACGCAGCCCCACCAAACTGGTGCGGGTGGAACTCGATACACTCAGGGGCTTGGAAAAGCCTGTATTACTGAACGACAGCACCCGTGATTTCGTTGCCTGTGATACCCGCCCGGAACCTTGGACAGGTGTCTTCATCGGGGTGCTCTGGGATGTGACCCATTTCGAGGTGGGTGACAGGATTCAAGTGTACTGGAGCAGCTATCCCACAAAATCCGGCAATGGTGATCCTTTCCCGGGAACGAGTGTCACGTTCGACGTCGTGTTGACCGAGGATCATAGGAACGCCGGACGAGTAGATGTTCTCATCACACCCTTTGACCCATTGTTTACCCGTCCAGGGCTAGTCAGTGATTTTGGCTCAGGCGTGACTTACTACCGGCTGTTCAAAGTTTCGGGGGCAACAGGTGTGTCGTCTAAAAAACTGATTTTCATTAATCTGAAAAGACCGCTTGGTGGCGTGTGCCTCGGACCTGTCCGTACGTCATGAATCATTGAAAAACAGCGGAGCGAAAGAGGGCATTACACCTAATGCCCTCTTTTTTATAGTCGGCGTTTTCATCACCACTTAGACTTTATGTTGCTGATAGTTGGACTGTTGATTTTGATCGGTTATTAAAACGCTATGTATTGATTGAATCAGCGCGGATACACGCTTTATTGGTTTACGCACCTGTGAAGTTTGACAGGTGCGCGCCTTGCAAGACGCAGATTTAATAGGGCTGTCACTCGGCCCAGTTAGATGTCGGAGAACGAGCCATTCTCTATCCTGCGAGAGTAACTAGCTATGGCGAAGTCCAAAAAAAACCAAGCACCTCAATTAAAGGCCCGGAGCACAAAAAAAACGGCAGTGGCGCCCGATTCCCCCCTGCTGGTACGGCCGCCGTGGGCTCGAACCCCTGTGGGGCCGCTGGTGTTGAGTGATTTGCGGGTGATGAATGCACTGCCGCCAGTGACGAACGGGCAGCCGAACTTGATGGACATCAGTGAGTTGTACGCTGAGGGTGTTCAGTGCGAAATCGACATGTGGATTGAGATCCTGCCTTTTGGCAACGACGGCTTGGAGGTCTTTATCAATAATGTCCTGTATGGCAGTCGCATCCCGTTCAGTAAACCGTTGTCTGCCCATACCTGGCCCTACCGTTTCTCGATACCGGAGGAGGATATTGGCGAACATGGGCTGAAGAACCTGACGTATGAAGTGTTTTCATCTAACGGTTCGACAGATGGCCCTGCCGCGCCTACCCCTGTCACCATCGACCGCCGAGATCCTAACGCAGGTATCAGGCCTGGCTCGGTGACGTTACCAAGTTGGGTCGGCAATTTCGTGACGCTGCAGGACCTGGACGCTAATGGCGGCGCCATGGTGATCGAGGTTCCACGTCGGTTGGACCCGCAAGTGGGCGACAAACTGGAGATCTACACAGAGTTTCCAAGTGATACCCCCTCATTGACCATTGATGATTTACCGCGCACCACGGCTCCCGTGATGGTGAGTCTGACCAAAGCGCTGCTTGAGGCGAGTGGCGGCGGCGTGAAGCAGCTCAACTATGTCTACACGGATCGTGCCGGTAACCCAACCAGCTACCCGAGCTCGTTTCGAGAGTTCACATTGGTAACGGAAGATCTTCCCGAGAACCTGCGTGACCCCGAGTGCCCCGAGGCGCCGCTTGACCTGCTTGACGCCCAATTGAACCGCGCCGAGATCTGGATCCGCGAATACGACAACGCACTTGCTGGGGACCGCGTTCTTGTCGAGTTCAATACCCTGCTGCTCGTTGGCATTGTGAATATGGTCTGGCCGCTCAGGGTGACAATCCCATGGGACGTGCTTCGCGATGGCGGTCTTGACGCGCCTTACGAGGCTGACGTGCTTTACAACATTGATCGTGGCGGGGTCATCACCGGGCCTTCCGACACCATCACGGTGGATGTCGACTTGAGGTCGGCGGGTGGGCGTCCGGAAGATCCGGGGCCTGTCAACCCTGACCTTGATCCGGTGGAGGTGACTTCATCCGAGGGGCTGACCAATCAGATCGGCCCAGGCGACATGGACGACGCGACGGCGCGGTTTGACGTGTACACGGGGGCGACGGCGGGGCATCTCATTCAACTGTGGTGGAAAGGCCTGCCTTGTTATGACCCTCCTTACGAAGTCACTCTTGCAGATGAGAGCGCTACTGAGTTTGTGCTTACGGTTCCCGCTGCGGTGATCAAGGACGCAGGCAACGGTGATATTCCCACCTGGTACACGCTCAATAACGGCGCGAACGATAACGTCATCGACTCCGTGGAAACAACGGTGTCAGTCAGCGCATTTGCGGTGGATAACCTATTGCCCATCAACTATCCGGATGGGTTGTCCTTCGGTGATGGCCGATTTGCGCTCACCTGCGCGCAAGGGATTCCCAGTGGGATCAGAACCGTTATCAAGGACCCTGCAAACCTGCGGGCGGGCGATCGGATTACGCTTCATTGGGTCATCTTTGGCCCGGATGATTTCGAGTCCACGGTCATTACGGTTGATGAGTCCTTCCCTAGCGTGACGATTACTCACAATCACGACAATCCGGGCCATCCAGGAGAGCTTTTTACCGTACCGTTCCCGACCTATATCCAGCCTGTCCTGGTCGGGCGTATTGAAGCGACCTATCACGTATTAAAAGCGGATGGCGTAACTGAAGGCAATTCACCGGCCACCATTGTGCTGATGACACGGCGCCAGACAGATGGCACCACCTGCGGTTAGTACCCAGTGTGAATGCGTTGAGCCAATAGGCCGCTACCTGGTCGCGAAAGCGTCCGGGTAGCGGTCTATTGGCTCTGATCTGGTGAGGCCCCGCCATTTTGCGGGATCGGAACCATGGTTTTGATACACGAGAAGGAGGTGCTACGCGCGTTAAATTTTAGTGGGCGCATTCTTAAGGAAAGTCCTACAAGGCACTGGAATTGCCCTACATGAAGTTCCCCTCTAGGTCCGTACTCTTGGCGCCGCTGAGAGCCTGAGGCGATAGATCTGTTAATCGCTTGGCTTGTTCAGTCACCCGACTAGAGGTTTATCACCCCCATGACTAATGTTAAAACGTTCACCCCTTCTCGACTGGCGACCGCTATTAAGGTACTGGCACTGATGCCACTGTCGTTGGCCGCTACGAAAGCAGCTGCACTCGAAATTTTTCCAGGCCATGAACTGACAATTGACGCCAGTTCGCCTTTTGACCGCTATCAATTGAGCGGTGATGCAAAACTCATCTCCAATGGCGCCAGGATCGTCAGTGTCCTTGCCCGCGACTCGACATTCGAAATGAATGGCGGCCGGGTACAAGCCGGTAATGAAGTCGGTGTTTCGCTCTACGGTAGTAACGCCACCATTCGTGATGCACATATTTCCAGTGGACGATCCACGGGCTTGATCGTCGGCACCGTGGATAACCGGGCGTCGACCGCTACTGTTTTCAACACCTCGATCGAAGGCGCCACGCAAGGCGTCATCTTGAACGGCTCCAGTGTGCTGTCGTTGAATAACAGTGAGGTCAGAGGGGGCGAGCAGGGCTTGTTGGCCGTCGACGGCCAATTGATCGCAAACCAGAGTCGCATCACTGGCGCCACCAACGGCATTGAAATCTATCGTCATCCGATAACCCCAGACTCGGCCTCCTTTACGTTCAACCAGACGGCTGTGGTCGGTGAGACCGGAGCGGCCATTGTGGTGAATGCTCCCGGCACGGTTGAAATCGATGTCAACAATGGCTCCACCCTGGTGGGCGGTAACGGCAACATGCTGGAACTGACCGCGGGTGGCTCGGCCAACATGCGCGTCAACAACAGCGCTCTGAGCGGCAATATCCAGGTTGGCAGCCTCAGTGAGTTGGACCTTAACCTTGATCGCGCCATCATGAACGGTGACGTGATCAACGGTGGCGGTACCGCCAGTGTGGGGCTGAACAACGGCTCGGTCCTCACCGGTCGCCTGGAGCACGTCGATAAACTGGCGATCAACAGCGACGCCACCTGGGTGATGGTCGACCATCAGCAGGTGGGTGACTTGTCCCTGAGCGGCGGCAACGTCAAGTTCGGCGAGACCGGTACGTTCTACCAGCTGGACGTGGCCAACCTATCGGGCAACGGCACCTTCATCATGAGCGCGGATTTCGCCACCCTGAGCAGCGATTTCCTTAATGTGACTGGCACGTCGTCGGGCGACCACAAACTGCTGATCGCCAGCAGCGGTGCCGACCCGTTGAGCGACGACCGCCTGCATGTCGTACACACCGCCGACGCTGGCGCCCAGTTCAGCCTGATCGGCGACCGCGTGGATATCGGGACCTATTCCTACAGCCTGATCAATGACAACGACGGCAAGGACTGGCTGCTCGACCCAGGCAGCAAGGTGATCAGCCCGAGCACCAACTCGGTGTTGGCGTTGTTCAACGCAGCCCCCACTGTGTTGCTGGGTGAAATGACCACCCTGCGCACCCGCATGGGTGAACTGCGCTTTAGCGAAGGTCAGTCGGCTGGGCTGTGGACCCGCGCCTATGGCAACAAGTATGAGGTGTCCAATGACAAGACCGGCCTGGGCTACAACCAGTCGCAACGCGGCTTCACCCTTGGTGCCGACGTGCCGGTATCGGGTGGCGACGGCCAGTGGTTGATCGGTGCAATGGCCGGTCACAGCACCTCGGACCTGGACCTGAACCATGGCAGCAGTGCAACGGTCAACAGCTACTATGTCGGCGGTTACGCCACCTGGCTGGATGCCGAGAGCGGGTTCTACTTTGACGGTGTGCTCAAGTTCAACCGCCTGCACAACGAGTCCAATGTGGCCATGAGCGACGGCAAGAAAGCCAAGGGCAACTACACGCAAAACGCGGTGGGCGCATCGGCGGAAGTCGGTCGCCACATCACGCTGGACGACGGTTTCTTCGTTGAACCATATGGCCAGTTGTCTGCGGTGATTACCCAGGCCCAGAGCTACACGCTGGACAATGGCCTGGACGCCAAGGGTGACCGCTCCAGTACGGTGATCGGTGAACTCGGTACTACCGTGGGGCGCAATATCCAGTTGGAAAGCGGCGGCGTCTTGCAGCCGTACTTGAAGGCGGCGGTGGCCCACGAGTTCGATCAGAGCAACAAAGTGTTCGTCAACGACAATTCGTTCAACAACGATTTGTCGGGTTCGCGCCTGAAGCTGGGTGCGGGTGTGGCGATGTCGGTATCGCAGAACCTGAAGTTGCATGCGGATCTGGAACACAGCACGGGCAAGAACATCAAGCAGCCGTATGGGGTTAACCTGGGCTTGCGCTACGATTTTTAACGGGCGGGATGTATAGCGCGGTAGCGGTATAAACCGTGCGGGTAATGAAAATGCCCCGTCTCGAAAGAGGCGGGGCATTTTTTTGCTTTAAGGCAGGGCGGGGTGGTTTTTAAATGCTCACCACCGCCACGGTCGTGTTGCCAGAGTTGCAGACCAGCAAGTATTGGCCATCGGGTGTGCAAGCAAGACCGTTAGGCTGATCAAAACCGTTAATCGTGCCAATCAGTGTTTCACTGTTCATGTCAATGACTCTGACGCGGTTGCCGGCAAGTTCTGAGACATATGCCAATGGTCGAGTTGGATGAAAGGCAATACCTCGTGGATCACTGAGGCCTGTGAGGGATTTGATGAATGTGAGGCTATCGTTTTCGGTGTTGTAAATATCAAGTTTGTTTAAGCCTGATACGGACACATAGAGTCGTTCGAGCGGTGCATCAAACCCGGTGTGGGCAAGTTCCTGAGCAACTGCGCCGTTAACGACAGTATGGGTGCGGACGCCACTGCTGAGTGTGTACCGTTCCGTGTTGTAGCCTGTTGTAAATATGGCTGTGCCTTGTGGATTAGTTACTATCGATCGGGGGCCAGCTGTTCCACCGAAATTTGTCACATATTGGCCACTTGTTGTGTCAAAGACGGAAAAAGCCAAAGAGCTGCCGCTAGCGAGTAGGCCTATAAACATTCGCGACCCGGTGGGGTTTATGCCTATTGCGTAGGCCGCTGAGTAACTGAAGGCGAAGGGGTAACTAAACGTGAAAGTACTGAGATTGAGGACTGGCGCTTGGTAATTAGCGCCAAGTCCGGTGTTGGCCGAGAGAAAGAGCCTTGGCTCCGTAGGGTGCAATGCAAGTCTATAAACATAGTTATAAGCTAGTGTTCTGATCGCGCCACTTGCGAAATTAATGACCGAAACCGAATATGCACGCGCATTCAGGACACACACTGTGTTGCCATCTCGACTGATTGCGATTTGATTCGGACCGTTCCCCACAGTGATGTGACGAATGATCTCGCCTGACCCCTTACGCGTCACATAAGTAGGCACCTTGAAGTACTTGGCCGTCTCCAGGCTGTTGGAACCGTCCAGCGATACCCAGGCTTTGACCGCAACCTCGCTGTTGTTCTCCAAGCCCGACAAATAGCTGGCGGGTATCAGGTCGAGCGTGCGTCCGGCATTGAATTCCGCGGATGTCACGCCGACCGCAAGCCGCAGGTCGCGATTGGTCGTGCTGAGTAACTGAATCCACACGGGTTGCCCGGCCCTGAAGAACGGCCATTTATCAATCCGCACGTTGTTCGCCACCGCCGTATTGATCGTCCCACCCGAGGCTTCAGGGATAGTGACCAGGTCCAGCAACGAACTCGGCAGCGCCAGGACCTCTACTGTCAGGTCGCCGGAAATCGTCGTTCCTGAGGATTCAATGAGTTGGTACGACACCGTGAACTCACCATCCAGATAAGCCGCAACAAAGTCGCTCGACAGCTCGAAGCGTGTGTAGTTCTCACCCGCTTCAGGCACGGCCGGTTTCGCAGGAATGTTTGGATTACCAATCCCCGATTTGCCTTTGATATTGACTTTGATGTCTGCATCACGCGGGAGTTTGTCTGAGATCACGCGAATTTCAATCGTTTGTGGTTGAGGTGCAATCACGTGTGTGGGGTTGAGTTCAACGCGAGTGTCCGAGATGAATGTGGTTGGCACTACTTGGGGCAGCAGCAGGGTGCGAGGCGTGCCTATTTTGATAAGCAGGTCGAGAGAGAAACGGTTCGGACCGCTAATGGGCTTGAGCTCGTAGTACAAGCGCGCCGTGCCATCGTCATTGTTCAGGACAATATTGCGAGGGACGGTGAAAGGGATCTCGGCGTCTTCCCAGTTGATGTCGACCGCGAACCAGGGGCTGGTGAAACTGCCGCCGGGTGCCGACCCCACAAAGATCAGCCTGAGTTCGGTGCCTGCGACGATGGCGGGGTGCGGACGCACCCTGACGTTCAAGTTAGCCTTGTGAATCAATGGGTTGAAGGTGAAGTCAGGCGCCACCGCCTGTAATGTGGTGGGCGCTGGCAGGTCCTCCAGGGCATCGCCGACGGGCACGCTTGCCTTTTCTGAGGCGGGTCTTGGATTACCTCGATTGATCAGGTAATGCGCCTCGAAATAACCACCGCTGAGTGCGGTAAAGAAGGCGTTGTCCAACAAGAATTCAACATCGCCATTGCCGGCCATTTCCGTGTATTCGGCATAAGTGGACGTACCATTGGCGGAGTGCCCCAGTACGATCAAGTCAACGCGGTCGTTGGGGTTCTGCCCGAAGTAGTGCGGGACCACGATGCGGACTGGGTTGGTATCTTCTGGCAGTGCGCCATTGACCAGGTCCTGTACCTCTGGAGGCGGCAGTCGTTGACTGACGGGGTCGCCGAAAATGTTATATAGCGCCCCTTCGGAGTGGCGGTCGGGAGTTCCAGGGCGAACGCGTTTGTAGGTGATCAGGATACGACCACCTGCCAGGGGCCGCAGGAAGGAAAGGGGCAGCGGGATAAGCGCCCGGATCACGTTGATAGATTGTACGTCGTATTCGAGGGTGATTTCGGTACGCACGCCGTCTGCGCTGAGTCCGCTGACGGTCAGGATAACCTTGTCGTTGACGCTATACCCCTGGCCGCGTATCGGCAGTTCAATGGTCGCGTCGCCATCGAGGTCCGGCACATTGATGAAGTCTTGTTCGCTGTCCGGGTCGTAATCGGACTCGGTGACATGCACAGGCGACAGCAGAGGTTCAACGCCACTCCCGACCCGCAGTTCGATCATTCGGGAGGGGGAGAAACCCGGTGATTTATTACCTGCCTTGTCGACGACGAACCATTCGACAAGGTGCGCGCCGTTGGGCAACTGGTTCCAGGTTCCGAAATACGCCGTGATTGTTATCGGGTTATTGCCAGAGGCCTCGAAAGACGTGACGGTGTGCTTGATGATCACGCCACCGATACTCAGGTGAATGACGTCATCCTCTTTGCGGTGGTGAACTTGAGGCTCTGCCCTGTCAAGTGGGTAATTACCAATCTGTATCTTCACGCCCGCGCTGATATCGGCATCGGTAATTACCCTGAAGTCTTCGATTTGCGGGTTGGTAAACCTGACGGGACTCATGTTGTCGTTATACGGCGTGCTGACGATCGGGTCCCTGCCGACAGGTGGCTCGCGATCAGCGAGATAATTGAACCGGCGGGTGCTATCAGTGGTGCCGCTCAGATGTTCGACGAAGACTTGCACCGTATTATTCGCCTGGTCAATAAAACGGCCGGCGTCCATAAACAGGAGGGTGAGTTGGTCAAGGTCGATTTCTTCTTGGGTAACAGTGTGGATAGGCCCCCGCACTCCGTTGATTTCAATCCAGATAAAGTCATGTTCGGCTTTATTCAGATACCCCGGCAGCAGACAGATGACGCCGTTGGTGTTGACCGTCAATGCCGCTGCGTTGAACGCTGCATCATGGCCGCTAACCGGCTTTGTTTCAGTGGGGAAAAGCACCACCAGGTCGCTGAACGGCCGGATGCCGGAGGTTGCATCGTCGGGGAACAGTTCATTGGGCATAAGCCCGCCGGGCCGGTGGTGGGAGGGGGCGATGAGCGCGGGTAGAGTGTTGTCGTCTGAGATGGCGTCAGTGTCTTGATCGAAGGTCATGATCATCGTCCTGTCTGGGCAATAGGCGTGGGCGCAATGTTCCGTGGGGAGGAGGAGGGCGCTTCAGTATTGATTCAACGCCCCGTGCAATGGGCTGCCTAGCTGTGAGAAATGACAGTGCCGACGAATGGTAAAACCCTGGAGATATTGCGCGGGTAAACATATTGAACCGCCGCCGGGCGTGCGCGGTTGGGTGGCGATGTTAAAAGCGTGAGCGTATAGCCCGAAGGAAACTCAACATGCTGGGTAATGAAAAAATGCCCCGTCTCGGAAGAAACGGGGCTTTTTATGTTTACAGTGTTAGTAAATCGCTAAACCATCGAAGCTGTTAGTTGTACTACCCCACTGCATGTCATTAGGTGGCCACCCCCGGTTTCCATAAATGTTGACAAAGCAATAAGCCAGCCCAGGTTGCGGTTGGCCAGGTGCTTGTTCAGTGGTCCATATATTACCCATCGATGGCCAGCGCCCACTGTATTGGCCACTAAGCTCAACAGCGATACTGAAGTTAGGAAGTACGCCGCCCCATGCAGCGGCTGCACTCACCATGGAATGCCATTGCCCTGTCCCCACAAACCGGCATCTGCGGAAGGACCCGTTGACAGTCACGTTATAGCTGGCTGTTTGCGCGGGTTGCGCACTGTCCCGAACTGTGATCGTCGCGGTACCTGCGGCAGTGATGTGAACGCGGCCCCCCGCATTGACGGAAATGGCTCCTGGATTATTGGAACTGTAGGTGTACGGTGGTACGCCGCCAGTGGCAGTCCGAGCTGAGCCAAAGTAAAAGATCTCATTGAAACCACCGAAAAAGTTCACCAGCAAGTAACCATTGAGATTTAGAAACCTTGGGCTGGTATCCATTGCCAGAGCGGGCGTAGTTCTGACCGTATAGCTGACGTCTTCCAGGTTCAAGGCGCTAGCCTCGCCATTGGTACCGTCCACGGATACAGAGCCTTTGACGTGCAGCTTGCTGTTTGCAAGCAGCTGGCTCAAATAGGCACTCGGTACGGGCTCCTGTACGAACCTTTGATCAAACTCCTGTTGATTAAGAGCCTTGCTAGCATCTCGCAAAGTGAGCAAGTGGGGTTGATTCCCGGCTTTGACACCTTCCAGATAGATCCACGAGGATTGTCCTACTGCATAAAAGGGCCAGGCAGCGGTTCTGACGGTGGCGGCGTTTCTGATATCAATGACACCTGCCGTGGCCTCAGGAACGCTCAACAAGTCTAATGCTTGTGCCGGCAGAGGCTCCACCTCGAGGGTCAGTGGTACCGACCCAGTGGTATTGCCGCTGCGGGTAACCTCGAAATACACCTCGCAAGAGTCCCCCAGGTAGGCGGCGACAAAATCGCTGAAATGTTCGAATCTAATATAGTCTTCGCCAGGCTCCGCAATGCCGGGTTTTGACGGAATGTCGGGAGTCCCCAAGCCTGATTTGCCCACGACCCTCAGTTTGACGTCATCGCTGTCGAGCATCGGGAAGTATTTCACCCTGAACTCTACTTCGACCGGAGGCAGCACGTGCAACGGGTTCAGGCGCGACAGGCTTGGCGTAATTGCGGTGGCCTGCACAACAACCGGCGGCTCGGACAGTTCCAGCTTAATGCCGATGTAGATCACAAGCTCCTGGGAAAACCGGGAAATTGCACCTGGCGTCTTAGGCCTTACCTCGTAGGAAAGCGTCATCGTGCTGTTGAGATTGGCCAGGACGATAGTTCTCGGAATAGTGAAAGGGATGACCGCGTCCTCCCAGTTGATATCGACATTGAACCAGTCAGTCGTAATGCTGCCGCCTGGACGGGTACCTGTGGCGATCACTCTGATCTCTACGCCTTCTACAATGAACGGATGGGGGTCAATCCTGACATTGAGGTTGGCCAGGTTGGTACCGGGGTCGAACACAAAACCGGGCGGTAACGCTTGCAATGTCCTGGGGGGCGGTAATGTTGCCCTTGCATCACCGACAGGCACCGTTACCTGTTCAGAGGCTGGCCTTGTTACGCCACCATTGATCAAGTAATGAGCAGTAAAATACCCACCGCTCAGTGCATTGAAGAATGCACTCTCCAACAAGAAAACAACGTCACCGATACCTGCCATTTCGGTGAATTCGGCATAGCTGGGCACGTTATTGGCGCTACGGCCGACCACTATTAGGTCGACTCTGTCATTTTCATGCTGCCCGAGGAATTTAGGCACCAGAATGCGTACCGGATTGGTATGGTCGGGTAGAGAGCCGTCACTGTCCAAATCCAGGACTTGTGGTGGTGGTAAACGGGTTCCGACCGGGTCACCGTAGATCGCGTAGAGCGAGCCTCTGGAGGGACGATCTGCAACGCCTGGACGAATCCGTTTGTAAGTGATGAAGATGTGCCCACCCGGCAGGGGCAGCAGAAAGTCAGCAGGCAGGGGGATGTTGACCCTGATTGGAGTGATCGAGGTCACCCGATGGTCGATGGTTATTTCGACTGGCACGCTGCTGGCGCTGAGGCCCTTTATCGTCAGGCGCACCGTATCGCTGACGGCGTATCCGTTATTGCGTATGGGCAATTCGATGTTTGCGTCGCCATCGAGATCACGGATATCGATAAAGTCCTGATCGTGCTCCTCGTCGTAGTCGGACTCGGTTACAAACACGGCGGGCAGTATTGGTTCGCTGCCACTCCCCAATTGCACTTCAATGAGCCTGCGAGGCGAGAAGCCTGGGGAATGATTACCCACCTTGTCGAGCACATACCATTCCACAATATATTCGCTGTCAGGTAGCGCTTCCCATGTGCCGAAATAGGCCCAGACACTAATAGGCAAGTTGCCTGAGGCTTCAAAATTGGTAACCGTGTGTTTGATCAGCAAGCCGCCGATACTTACGAAAATTACGTCGCCTTCTTTACGGTGATGTTTCGTGGGAACTGCGGGATTCAGTGGATAGTCTTCAATCAATATCTCGACCCCAGCGATGGCATTTTCCTTCGTGATCACGCCGAAGGCCTCGATCTGTGGGTCTGCAAACTTCACGGCAGCCATATTTTCGTTGACGTTGGGCGTGCTGACGATAGGGTCCGGGCCGACTGGGTGCTCACGATCAACGTAGATTGTGAACAGCTTGCTTTTATCAATTGTGCCGCTCAGTTGTTCGACAAAGGCCTGTACCTTATTGTTTGCCTGATCGATAAAGCGGGTGCTTTCTATAAACAGGACAATTTGCGTGCCCAAGTCGGCTTCGTCAGCGCTGACGGTATGGAAGGCTACTTGCACGCCGTTGAGTTCCAGCCAAATGAAGTCATTTTCAGCTTGTTCCAGATACGGCAGAAGGATGCAGATGACCCCCGAAGGGTTTACCTTCAAGGCGGCATCATTGAAGCCACCGTCAGCACCTGCGACAGGTTCCCATAACGTTGGGAAATACAGGGGCAAGTCGGAAAATGGAGTGTTGATAAATGTTCTTGAGTTCAATGCAACGTCGGTTGGCGGTGGTGAGGTGAAGCCTTTGCGACGCAGGTCATTGGGGTGAAGCACACCGAGTGTATCGCTGGAGGAAATATCAAGGGCCTCCGGGAAATTCGACTGGTTGTCGATGGGGTCAGGGGCTTGATCGTATGTCATGATTAGGATTCCTTGTCATAGGGAAAACGATCGGAAACCCGTCACACAAGTGGGTCTCTGGCTTGATTCAGCGCCCGTCATCTATCGCCTGCCTAGCTGTGAGAAATGACAGTGCCGACGAATGGTGAACCCGACTTGTCCGTCAGCTAAAACACCACCAACGACACTGAATCCCCGCCGATATTGGCCACGTAGCCGTGGGAATCGTCTGGGGCCACCACCAGCCCGCGCGGCTTGTTAAACCCGGCATAGCTGCCAATCACCTGTCGCGAGCGCGTATCGATAATGCCCAGCAGGTCGCCATCGGTCTGCGACACGTAGGCCCGATCACGCCCGCGTTCGAAGGCGATGTCGTAGGGGCCCAGCAACCCGGTCAAGGTCTGCTCGATGCGCTGGGTCGAGGTATTGCCGATCGTGACGCTGCCGCCTTCGCGCGCGCTGATATACACCTGAGAGCCACGGGGGTTATGGGCGATGGCGACGGGGGCGGAGCGGGTGTCGGCGCTGTTGATCAGGCTGTTGGTCGGCAGATTGATGATGGACCAGTCGAAGAATGTGGCCACGTGTGCGCGGTTGTTATCGGGGCTGACGGCGACATCGATGGGCGCGCGCACCGGGATCGAAGCCACGCGTTGGTGGTTGCTTGTGTCGATGACGACCAGGCGCGATGCACCTTCATCGGCCACATACAGGCGCGAGCCGTTGGCATTGAAGCGAATGCCTCGGACGGTGGTGAACCCGGTCAGCGTGTCGATCAGCGAATAGTCCCGCGTGCTGTAGAGGCGAATCGGGGTATTGGTGGCGCTGCTGTTGTCGGTCACATACAGATGCTCGGCCGTTGGATGAATGGCCAGGCGCAACGGCGAGCCCGGCACGTCGAAGCTGTCGATGACGCGGTTACGCAGGGTGTCGATGACCCAGATCGAAGTGCGGCCGAAGGTGCAGGCGACGTAGAGCCGCGTACCGTCCGGGCTGAGCGCCAGGGCGTTCGGCGAATTGCCCACCGGGATCGTGGCGAAGATGCCCACGGTGTTGCTCATGCGGTAGTCGACAGGGCGAAAGGCGATAGCGAAATCCTTATGGGCGCTGCCGTTCAGCGATACCCGCGCCTCAACCCGCAGGGTGCTCTGGGTCGGCAAGGAACGCAGATAATCGGCGGGTAAGCGGACTTCCACGCGTTTGGCATTGAATTCCGCGGCGCTCAGCGGTGTGCCGTCGCGCAGCACCCGATTGGCCGCGGCCTTGATTTCGAGCCACACCGGCTGCCCGGTCCGCATGAACGGCCATGCCTGAATCACTGCACTGTGCGTCACGTTGGCGTTGATGATGCCGTTCGACGCCTGGGGCACGTTGACCAGGTCCAGCGCTTGTTCAGTCAGCGGGTCGATGGTCAAGGTCAGCACCTGGGAGGCGCTGGTGGCACCGGCGCGGGTCACGGTATAGGACAATGCAGCGTCTCTGCCCAGGTTGGCGGCAATCACCCGATTACTGATGATGAAGTCGACATAACCCTTCAGCGGGTCGCCTGGCCGTGGATTGATGACGGGCGTTCCGAGCCCGTAGGTGCCGATGAATCTGGGCTGGATATCATCGCCGGCGAGCATCGGCTTGTAGCTCACCCGAAACGTACAGACCGGCGGCTCCAGCACATGTTGCGGGTTGAGCCGGGCGGTGGAGGGGTCGGCGATGTTGATCGTGCTTTCCAGAATATGCGGCACCGGCAGTTGCAGGCCGCTACCGACGGTCATCACCAACGCCTGGGAATAACGGGTGCGCTGGCCGGTGTGCTCCACCCGATAGTAAATGCGCGCCGAGCCGTTGAGGTTGGCCACGACAAACACCCGTGCGATGACAAACGCCAGGTCCTGCCCGACCCACGGCCGGGTGATGGGGAACCGGTCCGGTGGGGCGCTGCCGCCCATGGCGCTGCCTTCGACGTACAGGGTGACCGTGGCGCCTTCCGTGAAAGCGGCATGCGCCGCAACCCTCACGTTGGCATTGCCTCGGGATTGCTCGGGGTCGAAGTTGAAGGCGGGGGCGGGGGCTTGCAACACCTCAGGCGCGGGCAGGGCGTCCTGGGGCTCGCCGATGTTGAGTTGCAGAATGGCCGACGGTGGGCGCCCCCCGGCGGTGTTGATGTAGTAGTAGAGCATCAGCTCGCCGCCATCGAGCTGGCGGATGTCACCGTCGATCCCATTGTGCAGTTCGAACACGACGCTGCCTTCGCCGGCCGGCAACCCGTGCTCCTGATAAAAACGGTGGCCGTTGGCGTAGGTGCCTTCCAGCACCAGCGTGACACGGTCAAAGGGCTTTTGGCCGGTGTAAGCCGCGATCGTAACGGTCACCGGGTCGGTCAAGGGATGCAGGACGCCGCCGCTGGCGGCGGGCACTTGCGGTGCTACGAGGCCGGTTTGTTCGGGGGTTCCGCTCACTTGGACGAAGGTGTTTTCCGAGGGCCGGTTGACTTGTCCTGTGCGAATTCGCTCATAACTCAGTTGGATCAAGGCGCCGATAAGCATACGCACGTCAGCATTGGGCCATGGGACGTCGACGAAAGGCGTTGTGGTCGATGTGATACTGGCATCGTAGGTCTGTTCGACATCGACACCTTCCGGCAAACGCCCGCGAATGGTCAGTCGAAGACCGTCGCCCGACGCCCAGCCTTTTCCCTCGACCGCCACCCTGAGGGTTGCGTCTTTGCCTGCCAGCGTGTCCGCGTCCAGCGTGCCGGTCGGTGCTTCGACAATCTGGGCGGCGTCCAGCAACCGTTCGTTGGGATCCAGCCGCACTTCGATCAGTTGCATCGGCGAGCGCCCCGACGCGTAGTTGCCGACCTCATCGATGACATCGTAGGCGCAGGCCTGAAAGCCACTGCCGATGCGCAGCCAGGTGCCGTAATAGACCGTGATTGAAATCGGGTTGCGGCTGCTGGCCTCATTCTCTGTGACGATGTGCTCGATGATTTGCTCGCCGATGATCAAGCGAATGCGATCGCGTACCGCCCGGTAGGTACTGGGAGGCCGGTTGAGGTCCAGCGGGTAAAAGGGGATTCTCACCACCACCCCGCGCCCGGCTGCGGCCGAATCGATCAGGAACTGCGCGGGTTGCGGTCGCGACAGTTGTTCATTGACCCAGGGTGGGCGGGTAATGGGGTCGCTGCCGGTTGGTGCCACGGTGTCGATCTTGAGGGTCAGGCGTTGGGTTTCTTCTAAGCGGTGATCGAGGTGCGTCACCCGGAAAAATACGGGGCCGGCCGCGCCGTCGGCCAAGCGGGCCATGGAGATGTGCAGGGTAATCGGCTTCGCTTCGCGCGCTTCTTGCTCGGTTACGGTATGGAAGTCGACCGGGACCAGCAGGTCGCTACAGAACAACTCGATGAAATCGCCTTCAAGCTGGCCTGCGTAGGTGCGCAAGATGCAAATCAGGCCCGTGCTGCCATGGTTCTCCAACAGCAGTTGATACACACCGCCGGAGAATCCTACGACCGGGGTCGTCAGGCCGGGAATATAAGGCGACAACTGCGCGACGAAAGGGGGCGCGTTGAGCTCTGGAGTCATGCTTGTCACCTCGTGCAAGGCAAAGGAGCCGAAAAGGTCCGGGGCACACAAGGATTGAACACAGAAGGGCAGCGAGCAGGCTAGCTGTTAGAAATGACAGTGCCGACAGGCGGTAGCGGCCCAGGGCGGGCCGCCCTCGGTAGCCGCTAGGCTTGGCGGTTCCAATGCCTGAACAGCGGCTCCGCCAGAAACAACACGAACAACAAGCGCATCACCTGCATTGCCGTCACCAACGGCACCGACAGTTGCAGGGTTTCCGCGGTCAAACTCATCTCGGCAATGCCACCGGGCATCATGCCCAGGGTCAATGAACGCAGGTCCAGTTGGGTCATCGCACTCAAGCCCACGGCGGCCAGCGTCGCCAGCAGCATGGTCAAGGCGGTGCCGATCAAGGTGCGCGCCATGAACGACGGCGCACTGCGGAAGAACTGACGATTGAAGTGGCAGCCCAACCCGCTGCCGATCAGCCACTGGCCGATCTGGCTGCCGCCGTCGGGCAGGCCGATGTGCAGGTCCCACGCCACACTGGCGGTGGCACTGACCAACAGGGGCCCGAACAGCCACGGGTTCGGCTGACGCAAGCGCTGCCAGCCCCAGGCCACCAGCGCACCGGCGGGAAACAGCAGCGCCAGCCAGGCCCAGCTCACGGGGGCGGGATGAAACTGCGGCGCGCCACCGTCCAGCACGTACTTGAAGATCGCCGGTACGCACAGCACCACCACCAACACCCGCAGGCTTTGCCCCGCCGCGACCCGGCTGAGCACCGCGCCATTGCGTGCGCCGAGGTTGACCATCTCGCCGGAACCGCCGGGCATGCTGGAGAAAAACGCGGTGGCGCGGTCTTCGCCGCTGCGGCGCATCAACCACACGCCGACCACGCTCGACAGGCTGGTGACCAGCGCGCCGAAGAAGATCAAACCGAAGTGGCTCATCACCTGTTCGATCACCAGCGGAGTGAAGTGCAGGCCGATGCCGATGCCCACCACCCATTGGCCGCCTTTGCGCCCGCCGGGAATCTCCGCCAACTGCCACGGCGTGAGGCAACGCACGAGAATGATCGCCAGTAGCGAACCGACCATATACGGCAACGGCCAGCCGACCAGGCTGGCCAGGTAACCGCCGACCAGGCCGACCAGCGGTGTTCCCCACCAGTGTTTAAAGCTGGCCTCAGACATCGGCCACGGCACGACGCTGCAACGCACGTTTGCGGTAGATGCGCGCCAGCGGTAACAGCAGCATCACGGCGGTCAATACCCAGACACCGAAGGTGATCGGGCTGGACCACAGGATCTCCAGCGCACCGTTGGAGATCGACAGCGCGCGGCGCAGGTTCTGCTCCATCAGGCCGCCGAGGATAAAGCCCAGCAACACCGGTGACAGCGGGAAGTCCAGCTTGCGCAGGATGTAGCCGAAGATGCCGATACCGATCATCAGGAACAGATCGAACGTGGTGGCGTGAACCGCGTACACGCCGATCGCGGTGATGATCGCGATCACCGGCACCAGCGCCCAGTTCGGCACGGCGAGGATGCGCGTGAAGATGCGGATCATCGGGATGTTGAGGATCACCAGCATGATGTTGGCGATGAACAACGAGGCGATCAGGCCCCAGACGATATCCGGTTGCTGTTGGAACAACAGCGGGCCCGGCGTGATGTTGTACAGCGACAGGGCGCCGATCATCACCGCGGTGGTGCCCGAACCCGGCACGCCCAGGGTCAGCATCGGCACCAGCGCACCGCAGGCGGAGGCGCCGATGGCGGTTTCCGGTGCCGCCAGACCACGCATGTCACCCTGCCCGAATTTACCGCTGGCCCCGGCCAGGCGTTTCTCGGTCATGTAGGCCACGGCTGACGCCAACGTCGCGCCAGCGCCGGGCAATACGCCCATGATGAAACCGAGCAGGCCGCACCGGATGTTCACCGCAAATACCGACGAGGCTTCCTTCAGGTTAAACATCATCCGCCCGGTGGCTTTCACCGCTTCCTGGCCACGGTGGGTTTTTTCCAGCAGCAACAGGATCTCGCTGATGGAGAACAGGCCCAGCACCAACACCACGAACTGGATGCCGTCGGTCAGGTGGATGTTATCGCCGGTAAAGCGGTACACGCCGCTGTTGGCGTCGATGCCCACCGCTGACAGGAACAGGCCGATCAGCGCCGCGACAAAGGTCTTCAGCGGTTTATCGCCGGCCATGCCGCCGAGGCAGACAATCGCGAACACCATCAGTACGAAATATTCCGCCGGGCCGAAGGCAATCGCCCATTTGGCCAGCAGCGGGGCAAACAGCACCATGCCGCAGGTGGCGATAAACGCGCCGATGAACGAACTCCACGCCGACAATGACAACGCCACACCGGCCAGGCCTTTGCGGGCCATCGGGTAACCGTCGAGGGTGGTCATCACGGTGGAGGCTTCACCCGGGATGTTCAGCAGGATCGAGCTGATACGCCCACCGTATTCGCAGCCCAGGTACACGGCCGCCAGCAGGATCAACGCCGACTCCGGCGGCAGGCCCAGGGCGAACGCGATGGGGATCAACAGCGCCACGCCGTTGATCGGGCCCAGGCCCGGCAGCAGGCCGACCACGGTGCCGATCAAGGTGCCGCACAGCGCGGTCACCAGGTTGTAGGGGGACAGTGCCACGCCGAAGCCCTGGCCCAAATAGCCGAAAGTATCCATATCAGTTCTCCAGAACGTCGAGCAGGCCGAGGGGCAGCGGAACATCCATGGCTTTATCGAACAGCAGATAAAGGCCGACGCTCATCAAGGTGATAATCACCGCACCGGGCAACCAGCGGCCGCCATACAGCCGTGCCATCGGAATGCCGATCAACATGCTGCTGAGAATGAAACCGAGGGATTCGAAGGTGGCGGCAAACACGATCAATAGCGCCACGCAGATGCCGATCTTGATCAGGGTGGCGCGGTCCAGCGCGGGTTCTTCCTCGGTATGCTGGGTCGGCTGCGGGCGAAACAGCATGTAGATCAGCGCCAGGCTCATCAGCCCGAGCATCAGCAGCGGGTAGGCCCGAGGCCCCACGGGTTCGTAGGAAAACGACGCCTGGTAGGGCCAGGCCATCAAGGCCAGGCCCGCGCAGGCCAGCAGCAGCGCGGCGGCGAATATGCGTTGTAAGAGCATGTTGAACTCCTGGGCCACGCCCCTGGTTCAGCAGGGCGTGGCCGCGCGACAGAGGGGCGATTACTGGATCAGGCCGAACTCTTTGGCCAGCACTTTGTAGTCCGCTACCTGCTTCTTCACGTAGGTGTCCAGCTCCGGGCCGGTCATGGCGAACGGGAACAGCTCGCGCTGGTCACGCAGCTTGGCGAAGTCTTCGGAGGCCAGCAGTTTGTCGAAGGCGTCTTTCCACCAGGCGTAGTCGGCATCGCTGACTTTTGGCCCAAGGTAGAAACCGCGCACCACTGGCCAGACGATGTCGTAGCCTTGCTCTCTGGCGGTCGGAATATCCTTCATTTCCGGCTCGTCCAGGCGCGCTTCGGAGAACACCGCGAGCAAGCGCATGTCGCCACTCTGGATATGGGGCATGGAATCGGAGATGTCGGTACTGCCCACCTGGATGTGGTTGCCCATCAGCGCGGTGACAATTTCACCGCCACCTTCCAGCGCCACATAGCGCAGGTCGCGCGGGTTGATCCCGGCGGCCTTGGCGATCAGCGCGGTTTGCATCCAGTCCTGGCTACCCACGGTGCCGCCGGAACCGATAACCACTTTGCTCGGATCTTTCTTCAGCGCCTGCACCAGGTCGTCGAGATTTTTGTAAGGCGAGTCGCTTTTCACCGCGATGGCGCCGTAGCTGGTACCGACTGCTGCCAGCCAACGCACGGCGCTTTCATCGAAGCGCCCGAACTTGCCCTGGGCCAGGTTCAACAGCGAGCCGCTGGACCAGGCCACCAGGGTGCCGCCGTCTGCAGGGCGCTGTGCGACCACGGCGTTGTAGGCCACTGCGCCCACGCCACCAGGCATGTAGGTCACGCGCATCGGCTTGCTCAGCAGCTTCTCGTTGACCAGCGCGCTTTGCGCCAGTTTGCAGGTCAGGTCAAAACCACCGCCAGGGGAGGCCGGGGCGATGCATTCCGGGCGCTTGGGTTCGTCGGCGGCCAGCAGTTGGCCGGCGAACAGCATGCAGCCGGCGGCGAGGGCGAATTTACGCAATGAAAGGGTCATGGTTATCTCCGTCGTTGTTGTTATGAGTGGCTATTACCAGGCACTGCTTACCAGAGCGCGACGCTGTAACTGACCAGCAGGCGTACTTCATCCGCATCACGCGCTGAATAGTTGGAACGATACGTCGCATTGCGCAGGCGCACGGCGACATCCTTGAATGTGCCGCTTTGCACCACGTACTTGATCTCGCTGTTGCGTTCCCACTCCTTGCCGGTCTCGCCGTTCTTGAGCTTGATATGGTCACCCGACAGGTAACGGCTCATGAAACTCAGGCCGGGAATCCCCAGCTTGGCGAAGTCATAGTCGTAGCGTGCCTGCCAGGAGCGCTCCTCGGCGCCGGCAAAGTCGTTGATCTGCACGAAGTTGACCAGGTACGGGTCGCTGCCATCCACATACGGAAACGCGCTGTCGCCGGACATGTGCTGGTAGCCGGCGCTGAGCTTATGGCCGTTGAGGGCATAGCTGAACAGGCCATTGAGGGAGGTGTTGTCGATCTTGCCGCCGCGGGCGGCGCCGGTGTCGTCGCTGATCGCCAGGCGCAGATCGGTGGCGAAGGTGCCGGGGCCCATCGGGCGCGCCGCCACCAGGCCGAGGAAGTGCTGGCGGTACACGTCGTCGAGTTGGGCGAAGTGATAGCTGCCGGTGATCTTGTCGGCGAACTTGTAGTCCACGCCGCCGAAATTGAAGTGCTTGCCGGTGGCGCCGCTGAGGAAACGGCTGTTCTTGTTGTTGAGGGCGATGTCCTCGTAGTTGGTGTCGTCGCGGTCCTTGGCCTTGTCGAGACGGCCACCGGTGAACACTAGGTTCTTGAACTCTTTCGAGGTGATCAGGCCGCCGTTGAAGGTTTGCGGCAGGATGCGGCCGTCGTTGGGCTTGAGGATCGGCAGTTCGGGGATCAGCGCGCCGACTTTCAGTTCGGTGGCGGAGATCTTCACTTTGCCGGTCAGGCCCAGCTTGGAATACTCGTTGGCGGCGCGGCCATCGTCGTGGGTGGGCAGCAGGCCGCTGCCGGTGCGGTCGGGGCTGGAGTCGAGCTTGACGCCGAGCATGCCCAGCGCATCCACGCCAAAGCCGACGGTGCCGTCGGTGTAGCCCGATTGCAGGTTGAGCATGAAGCCCTGGGCCCATTCGTCGCGCTTGGATTGCTGGGCGCTGGTGCCGTCGCGAAAGTCGCGGTTGAAGTACATGTTGCGGGTTTCCAGGGTCGCGCTGCTGTCTTCGAAGAAGGCGGCTTGGGCAAGCGGCGAAAAGCCGGCAAGGGTGGCGGCGCTGGCAAGGGCGGTCTGGGTCAGGCGGGAAAAACGCACAGGCGTGCAAGCCTGGGGCTGTGTCGACAGCATCGTTGAGTACTCCGTTATTGTTCTTATTTGACGAAAACGCTTCGAGGCGTTTTTCGGGTGCTACGGATCAGGCAGCTCGGCGGGCATGGCCTACCGTGGCTGGATGCTAAAGGGTGAAGCTTTCACTAACCTTTCAGTTGCCTTTCAATGTTTTCGGGCTTCACAGCCCAGGCCGCGCCTGTAAACTGCCTCGCAGAGCGTGGCGCCGACCACCCCCGAATGAGGTAGAAATCCATGCGTGTCCTCCTGGTTGAAGACCATTTGCAACTGGCCGAAAGTGTCGCCCAGGCGCTCAAGAGCACGGGTCTGACCGTCGATGTGCTGCACGACGGAGTGGCCGCGGACCTGGCCTTGGGCAGTGAGGAATACGCCGCGGCGATCCTCGATGTGGGCTTGCCGCGCATGGACGGTTTCGAGGTGTTGGCGCGCTTGCGGGCGCGTGGGAAAAATCTGCCGGTGCTGATGCTGACGGCGCGCAGTGATGTGAAAGACCGTGTGCATGGCCTGAACCTGGGCGCCGACGATTACCTGGCCAAGCCGTTCGAGCTGACGGAACTGGAGGCGCGGGTCAAGGCGCTGTTGCGGCGCAGCGTGCTCGGCGGCGAGCGCCAGCAGGCCTGCGGCGTGCTGGTCTACGACCTCGACACCCGCCGCTTCACGGTCGGCGGCGAGTTGCTGACCCTCACGTCCCGCGAGCAAGCCGTGCTTGAAGCGCTGATCGCCCGCCCGGGCCGGGTGATGAGCAAGGAGCAACTGGCCGCCCAGGTGTTCGGCCTCGACGAAGAGGCCAGCCCGGATGCGATCGAAATCTACATACACCGCCTGCGCAAGAAACTCGACGGCCAGCCCATCGCCATCGTCACCTTCCGTGGCCTCGGCTACCTGCTGGAAGCGCGCGATGCATAAGCCCAGCAGTCTGCGCTGGCGGCTGCTGTGGAACCTCGCGCTGTTGCTGGTGCTGTTGATGGTCGCCAGCGGCATGAGCGCCTACTGGAACGGCCGCGAAGCCGCCGACACCGCCTATGACCGCACCTTGCTGGCCTCGGCACGCACGATTGCCGCCGGCCTGACCGAGGTCGACGGCAGCTTGAGCGCGAATGTGCCGTATGTGGCCCTGGACACCTTTGCCTACGACAGCGCCGGGCGGATTTATTACCAGGTCAATGACATCGACCAGAAGCTGATTTCCGGTTACGAAAACCTCCCCGGCCCGCCGCCTGGCACGCCGCGCACCGATGATTACCCGGCATTGGCACGGTTTTACAACGCCACGTACCAGGGCCAGGCCGTGCGCGTGGTGAGCCTGCTCAAGGCGGTTTCCGAACCGAACATGAACGGCATGGCGGAAATCCGCGTGGCCGAGACCGATGAAGCCCGCTTCAGCATGGCCCGCAGCCTGATGGCCGATACCTTGCTGCGCCTGGGCATGCTCGCCATCGGCGCGCTATTGCTGGTGTGGTTTGCCGTGAGCGCGGCGTTGCGCCCGCTGGAGCGCTTGCGCACGGCCGTGGAAGAGCGCCAGCCCGACGATCTGCGGCCGTTGCCGCTGGTCGAGGTGCAGCTCGAGTTCGGCCCGCTGGTGCGTTCCATCAACCATTTCACCGAACGCCTGCGGGGCCAGTTCGAGCGCCAGGCGCAGTTTATCGCCGATGCGGCCCACGAACTGCGCACGCCGCTGGCCGCGCTCAAGGCGCGCCTGGAACTCGGCCTGCGCGCCGAAGACCCGGCCACCTGGCGCAGCACCCTGGAAACCGCCGCGCAAGGCACCGACCGCCTGACCCATCTGGCCAATCAATTGTTGTCCTTGGCGCGCATCGAAAACGGCGCACGGGCGATTGCCGAAGGCGGGGCGCAATTGCTCGACCTCAGCCAGCTGGCCCGCGAACTGGGCATGGCCATGGCGCCGTTGGCCCATGCGCGTGGAGTCGCGCTGGCGCTGGAAGCCGACGAGCCGGTGTGGCTGCGCGGCGAACCGACGCTGCTCAACGAGCTGTTGAGTAACCTGGTGGATAACGCCCTGGCGCATACGCCGCCTGGCGGCAATGTGATCCTGCGCGTGACGGCACCGGCGGTGCTGGAAGTGGAAGATGATGGCCCGGGCATCCCGCTGGACGAGCGCGACCGCGTGTTTGAACGCTTCTATCGCCGCAGTCAGCAGGGCCTGGGCTCCGGTCTGGGCCTGGCGATTGTCGGCGAAATCTGTCGCGCGCATCTGGCCCAGATCAGCCTGCATGATGGTGAACCGACGGGCTTGAAAGTGCGCGTCAGTTTTGTCGCCGGTTGATCAGTAGAACATCGACCGCGCTTCATCCAGTTCCGCACGCACGCTGTCGCTGTAAAGGTCCAGGCGCAGTTTTTTGACTGCCGGCAGGTTGGTGATCGGTACATCCGCCAGCGGATGCGCGGTGCCGCGATGGCAATACAGCACGGCGACTTGCACCAGGTCGATATAGTCGAGGCTGGCGGAGTCGCGTTCCAGGTCCAGGTATTGGCCCGGCAGCTTGACCAGCATCTCCGGGAAGTCCCAGCCACGCAGGAGTTTGTCGCCGAGCATTGGGTGGCTTTTCTCGATCATGTGGTTGAGGCTGACCGGGTCAGAGAGCAACTCGTAATGGTCTTCGGCATAGGTCAGGATCGGCAGCACACCGATCTGGTGCACCAGGCCTCCGAGCGCTGCCTGGTCCGGCTTGAGCTGGCTGTGGCTGCGGCACAGCGCGTAGCTGACGCCCGCCACTTCCAGGCTGCGGCGCCAGACGTCGCGCATTTTCTGTTCGATCACTTCGGAACGGGCGTGGAAGATCTGCTCCATCACCAGGCCGATCGCCAGGTTGCTGCTGTAGTTGGTGCCCAGCCGGGTGATGGCGGTGTGCAGGTCGGTGACTTCCTGCGTGGCCCGCAACAACGGGCTGTTGACCACTTTGATCAAGCGCGCCGACAGCGCGGTGTCGCGACCGATCACTTTGCTCAAGTGGCTGATGCCGATTTCCGGGTCTTCGGCGGCCTGACGAATGCTCAGGGCCACTTCCGGTAATGTCGGCAGAACCAGGTCATCGTTGTCGATGGCCGCAATCAAAGCCTGTTGGACTTTTTCCGCCAGCTCGTTCATTCATGCTCTCTAAGGTGTTGCAAAGGGGTGCGACGATCAGTGCTGGATCTCTCGATCACGATCCAATTGGTAGGGCAGGTCAAGTAGCTGCAAAGCGGGACCTTCGAGGGTGCCTAAATGCACATCACCACTCTCGGCTGCTTCGGCTTGCAGAACCGCCAGAAGTTCCACCATTTGGTCAGCTTTTGCCGCGATCACCACCTCGCCGATCGAGCTGTTGTGGCTGGGAGAAAACAGCGGCGTGCCGGGCTCGGGCAATTCAGCGGCATTCAGGCTCAGGCGGTACAGGCGACGCTTGAGTTTGCCCAGGTATTGCATGCGCGCGACGATTTCCTGGCCGGTGTAGCAGCCTTTCTTGAAACTGACACCGCCCACGGCCTGCAGGTTGAGCATCTGCGGGATAAACAGCTCGCGGGTCTGCGGCATGACCTGGCCGATACCGGCGCGGACCTGGCCCAGCAGCCATTCGTTCAAGTCAGCCGGTTGCAACTGCGCGGCCAATTGGCTGCGCACGGCTTCGGCTTGCTCGGCGGGCGCCCAGAGTTCGACGCGACCAGGGGATACGCGGATGGCGATCAATTGTTCGCTGCGGGCGACGCTGTCGGTCGCGGCCGGCAGCTCCAGGCCCAGGCTCGCCAGGGCCTGATCCGCGTTCGCCAGGCCAAAACGTGCCCAGGCGGCGCTTTCGTCGGTGAGTTTGGATTTGGAGAACACCGCGTATTTCTTCAGGTCGGCCAGTTGCGGTTCCAGCAGCTCGGTGGCCATGGCCAAGAGCACGCCATCACCTTGCAGCAGGATGCGAAAGCTCGACTGCATGCGGCCTTTTTGCGTGCAGCGCGCGCCGAGGCTGGCCTGGGTGTCGCTCAGGTAGTTGAGGTTGCAGGTGAGTTGGCCCTGCAGGAACTTGGCAGCGTCGGCGCCGCGGACGGCGAGAACGCCTTCGTGGGTCAGTGGGCAGAAGAAAGCAGAGTCGGCCATGGGTCATCGCAGGTCAAAAAGTCTAGGTGCATCATAGAGGGGCGCCCGACAAATGGATAGTTTCTGTAGGGGGCGACCAAAGCCGACTGTTCCGCTGCCTTGGGGCCTGTATACTTGCAATCTATTTGAGGAGCGTTCCATGGTCGAAGATGTAGAACTCAATCGCCTCTACTGGCACAGCCGTCGCGGCATGCTTGAGCTGGACGTGTTGCTGGTGCCATTCGTCAGAGAGGTTTACTCGACCCTTAACGAGGCGGATCGCAACTGTTACGTGCGCCTGCTGGAATGCGAAGACCAGGACATGTTCGGCTGGTTCATGGAACGCTCCGAATCGGAAGACCCGGAGCTGCAGCGCATGGTTCGGATGATCCTGGATCGTGTCCAGCCCAAGTAATCCCGCCTTCGAATGCCGCTGGCAGGCCTCGCGGCTGTTGCTGGCGGCCTATCTCCTGGCCCAGTCGTCCGCACTGGGTGCGCTGCTGCTTGTCGATTTGCCTTATTCAAGCCTTGGCCTGTTGCTGTGCCTGGCTCACGCCGCCTGGGTTATCCCGCGCCATATCCGGCTGACTCACCGTTCGTCGATTCGCGGCCTGCGCCGTGACGAAAGCGGGTGGCAGTTGTGGAGCGAAGCGCGCGGCTGGCACCGCGTGCAACTGCGTCCCGACAGCCTGGCGTTGCCGTTGATCGTGGTGCTGCGCTATCGGGTGCAGGGCGAATGGGCGGTGCGGTCGATCTGTGTGCCCAAGGATTCGCAGGCCGCCGATGTACACCGGCGCCTGCGGGTTCGCCTGAAGTTCAGTCGGCGTAGGTGGTTGGCACCAGAATAGTATCGCGGGCCTCGGGCAGCATCTGCGGGTAGTCGAGGGTGTAATGCAGGCCCCGGCTTTCCTTGCGCTCCATGGCCGAGCGGATCATCAGCTCCGCCACTTGGGCCAGGTTGCGCAATTCGATCAGGTCGCGGCTGACTTTGTAGTTGCTGTAGAACTCGTCGATCTCATCCAGCAACAGTCGCACGCGGTGTTGTGCGCGTTGCAGGCGTTTGTTGGTCCGCACGATCCCTACGTAGTCCCACATGAAGCGTCGCAGTTCGTCCCAGTTGTGGGCGATGATCACGTCTTCGTCCGAATCGGTCACCTGGCTCGCGTCCCAGCGGGGCAGGGCGGCCGGGACGGGGATCTGCGGCAGTTGTTCAAGGATGTCTGCCGCCGCCGAACGCGCATAGACAAAACATTCGAGCAGCGAGTTGCTGGCCATGCGGTTGGCGCCGTGCAGGCCGGTGAAGCTGGTTTCGCCGATCGCGTACAGGCCGGGCACGTCGGTGCGCCCGTGTTGGTCGACCATCACGCCGCCGCAGGTGTAGTGCGCGGCCGGCACCACCGGGATCGGGCCTTTGGTGATGTCGATATTGAAGGCCAGGCAGCGCTCGTAGACCGTCGGGAAGTGAGTCTTGATGAACGCTTCGGGCTTGTGGCTGATGTCCAGGTAGACGCAGTCGATGCCCAGGCGCTTCATTTCATGGTCGATGGCGCGGGCGACGATATCGCGCGGGGCCAGTTCGGCGCGCGGGTCGAAGCGTTGCATGAAGCGCTCGCCATTCGGCAGTTTCAGGTGCGCGCCTTCGCCGCGCAGGGCTTCGGTGATCAGGAAGCTCTTGGCCAGCGGGTGATACAGGCAGGTGGGGTGGAACTGGTTGAATTCCAGGTTGGCCACCCGGCAGCCCGAGCGCCAGGCCATGGCGATGCCGTCGCCACAGGCACCGTCGGGGTTGCTGGTATAGAGGTAGACCTTGGCCGCGCCGCCCGAGGCGAGAATGGTGAAGCGCGCGCCGCAGGTGTCGACTTCGCCGCTGTTGCGGTTGAGCACATAGGCGCCGAGGCAGCGCTCGCCCGACAGGCCCAGGCGTTTCTCGGTGATCAGGTCGACGGCGACCCGTTGCTCAAGCAGTTCGATGTTCGGGCGTTGGCGGGCTTGTTCGAGCAGGGTCCTGAAGATCGCGGCCCCGGTGGCGTCGGCGGCGTGGATGATGCGGCGATGGCTGTGCCCGCCTTCGCGGGTCAGGTGGAACTCGAAGCCGCCGTCATCGCTGCCCGCGTGATCATCACGGGTAAACGGCACGCCCTGGTCGATCAGCCATTGAATGGCTTCGCGGCTATGTTCGACGGTAAAGCGCACCGCATCTTCGTGGCACAGGCCGCCGCCGGCGTTGAGGGTGTCTTCGACGTGGGACTGCACCGTGTCGGTGTCGTCCAGCACGGCGGCAACACCGCCCTGGGCCCAGAATGTCGAGCCATTGGCCAGGTCGCCTTTGCTCAGCACCGCAATGCGCAGGTGGCTGGGGAGGGTCAGCGCAAGGCTCAGGCCGGCTGCGCCGCTGCCGATCACCAGGACATCGTGTTGAAACTGTTGGCTCATTTGAAGGATTCCGCAAAAAGCGATCCACAGGGGCTGGCGCAAACAGGACGCCTGGATCGGCGAATCAAAGGGTCACACGGGCTACTAGTATATAGAGGGGGGGAGCGGCACAATAGCCGCGCATTCGTGGCAATGTGAAATTACGGTGCACGGCCAAGGTAAATGGACCGGTTATTGAAGTGGGAACTTTTTGCATAAGCCCCGACTCAATAGCAGGTTGCCCGAAAGCTGGGAAAACGTTGAGTTTATTGGCCCGTCGGGAGCATTGGACGCGTCAGGAAACCGGCGACAAGATTATTCGCGCAGCCGGCATTGCCCGCGCTGCGTTTTTCGTGTGTGCCAAATCAGTGCATGCCGGAAACTTGCTTGGAGGGGAGAACTTTTGCGGAAAGTCCGAGTCTATGTTTGCAAGCCTGATCGTTCAGTTATGCAAGCCTCCTTCAAGTACAACGAGGAGTGTTCATGCTAACCCAGGAAGAGGATCAGCAGTTGGTCGAGCGCGTTCAACGCGGCGACAAGCGAGCTTTTGATCTGCTAGTGCTGAAATACCAGCACAAAATTCTCGGGTTGATCGTGCGGTTTGTGCACGACACCCATGAAGCGCAGGACGTTGCACAGGAAGCCTTTATCAAGGCATACCGTGCGCTGGGCAATTTCCGCGGTGACAGCGCGTTTTACACGTGGCTCTACCGCATCGCCATCAACACGGCGAAGAACTATCTGGTGTCTCGCGGACGCCGCCCACCAGATAGCGATGTCAGTTCGGAAGATGCTGAATTTTACGATGGTGATCACGGCCTCAAAGATCTCGAGTCGCCGGAGCGTGCATTGCTGCGCGACGAGATCGAAGGCACCGTTCATCGCACTATTCAGCAACTGCCAGAAGATTTACGGACGGCGTTAACTTTACGTGAATTCGATGGTCTGAGTTATGAAGACATTGCGAGCGTCATGCAGTGTCCGGTGGGGACTGTAAGGTCACGGATTTTCCGGGCCCGGGAAGCCATCGATAAAGCCTTGCAACCGTTGTTGCAGGAAAACTAAAGACAGCGGCGACAGCCAAGAGAGGAACCGCCATGAGTCGTGATGCCCTGCAGGAATCGCTGTCCGCAGTGATGGATAACGAAGCGGATGAACTGGAACTTCGTCGGGTGCTCAATGCATTCGGTGATGCCGAAACCCGTGATACCTGGTCTCGTTACCAAGTCGCTCGGGCGGTGATGCACAAGGATCTTCTAATCCCTCGTCTGGATATTGCTGCGGCCGTTTCTGCTGCACTGGCTGATGAAGCCGTTCCGGCAAAAGCTGCGCGGGGGCCATGGCGTAGCCTGGGTCGCCTGGCAGTGGCCGCTTCGGTAACTGTTGCCGTTCTGGCTGGTGTTCGCCTGTACAACCAGGACGAAATCGCCGGTACCGAACTGGCCCAACAGACTCAGCAACCGATCATGGCTGGCCCGCAAGTCAAGGGCCCCGCCGTACTGGCAGGCTACAAGGAAAGCTCCGACACTACCGGCCCGATGGCGAACGGTGTGCTTCAAGGGCAATCCGGCTGGCAGGATCAGCGTCTTCCAGGCTACCTGCGCCAACACGCACAGGAATCGGCCTTGAAAGGTACTGAAAGCGCTCTGCCTTATGCTCGCGCGGCAAGCCTGGAAAACCGTTGAACCGTTGAGGAGCACTATGCGCGCCATACCGCTCCTTACGCTTTTGCTCAGTGGTTGGTTTGCACTCCCCGCCCACGCCGATGATGCCCAAGACTGGTTGACTCGACTTGGGCGTGCTGAGCAACAGCAAAGCTTCCAAGGTACGTTCGTCTACGAGCGTAACGGCAATTTTTCTACCCACGACATCTGGCATCGTGTCCAGGACGGTCAGGTTCGCGAGCGGCTTTTGCAGCTCGACGGCTCGGCTCAGGAAGTCGTGCGGGTAGACGGTCGGACGCAATGCGTCAGCGGCACTCTTGTCGCCGGCCTCAGCAATTCGCGTGATGCCCCTTCACGTGCGCTTGATCCGCAAAAAATCGCGCAATTCTACGAACTGGCCGTCATCGGCAAGTCTCGCGTGGCCGGTCGAAATGCGGTGATTGTGTCGATCACCCCGCGTGACCAATACCGCTATGGTTTTGAGTTGCACCTGGACCGCGAAACCGCGTTGCCCCTTAAATCCCTGCTGGTGAACGATCAGGGGCAGTTGCTGGAGCGTTTCCAGTTCACGCAATTGAACACCTCGGTCACGCCGGATGATCGCGACTTGCAACCCACTGGCGATTGCACGCCCATTGCAGTGGCCACGGCTAAAGCGCCAGAGGTGCAACCTGCCCAGGACTGGCATCTGGAATGGTTGCCGCCGGGTTTCCAGTTGACCAGCAGCAATGCGCGCAAAGACACCCAGACCAAAGCGACGGTCGACAGTCGGATGTATGAAGATGGGCTGGCGCGTTTTTCGGTATTTCTTGAGCCGATCGGCGAATCCGGCGTTACCGAAACCCGTACCCAGTTGGGCCCGACGGTGGCGGTGTCGCGTCGGCTGAATACGGTGGATGGCGAAATGATGGTCACGGTAGTGGGCGAAATCCCCATGGGCACCGCCGAGCGCATCGCGCTGTCGGTGCGCGGTGAAAAAAAACCAGCCGCCAAGCCGTGAATCGTTAATCTTATGTTCATCCTGGCCTTTCACCCTACGTCCATGCGAGGTTGGTTGCCGAGCGTAATGAAATGTCTGGATCAGCATTTTCACTTGCAAAAATCTCTCATATTTTTTATAGGTCAGGGCTTGTCGGCGCTGACCATGTTTTGTTCGCGGAACGGAGATGTCGGTCACAGTTTCCGGCGTTTCCAGAACCCTGTCGCCCAACCCTGCTCGTCGTAACGGGAGCTGTATGTCGATACCACGCTTGAAGTCCTATTTATCCATAGTCGCCACATTGTTGGTGTTGGGTCAGGCCGTGCCCGCGCAAGCGGTCGAGCTGCCTGATTTCACCCAATTGGTCGAGCAGGCCTCGCCTGCCGTGGTGAACATCAGTACCACGCAAAAACTGCCCGAGCGCAAAGTCTCCGACCAGCAGATGCCGGACCTGGAAGGCCTGCCGCCGATGCTGCGCGAGTTCTTCGAGCGTGGCATGCCGCAACAACGCGCGCCCCGTGGCGGTGGCGGTGGCCAGCGTGAAGCGCAGTCCCTGGGCTCGGGCTTCATCATCTCGCCCGATGGCTACATCCTGACCAACAACCATGTGATTGCCGACGCTGACGAGATCCTCGTCCGTCTGGCTGACCGCAGCGAGCTGAAAGCCAAGCTGGTCGGCACCGACCCACGTTCCGACGTGGCGTTGCTGAAGATCGACGGCAAGGACCTGCCTGTGCTGAAACTGGGCAAGTCTCAGGACCTGAAAGCCGGGCAATGGGTCGTGGCGATCGGTTCGCCGTTTGGCTTTGACCACACCGTGACCCAAGGCATCGTCAGCGCCATCGGCCGCAGCCTGCCCAACGAAAACTACGTGCCGTTCATCCAGACCGACGTACCGATCAACCCGGGTAACTCCGGTGGCCCGCTGTTCAACCTGAACGGCGAGGTGGTCGGCATCAACTCGCAGATCTACACGCGCTCCGGTGGCTTCATGGGCGTGTCGTTCGCCATCCCGATCGACGTGGCCATGGACGTTTCCAATCAACTCAAAAGCGGCGGCAAAGTCAGCCGTGGCTGGTTGGGCGTGGTGATCCAGGAAGTGAACAAGGACCTGGCCGAGTCCTTCGGCCTCGACAAGCCGGCCGGTGCGCTGGTCGCTCAGATCCAGGACGACGGCCCGGCAGCCAAGGGCGGCCTGCAAGTCGGCGACGTGATTCTGAGCATGAACGGCCAGCCGATCGTCATGTCGGCAGACCTGCCGCATTTGGTGGGCGCGCTCAAGGCGGGCAGCAAAGCCAAGCTGGAAGTGATCCGTGAAGGCAAACGCCAGAACGTTGAACTGACCGTCGGCGCCATTCCGGAAGAAGGCTCGACCCTCGATGCCCTCGGTAGCACCAAGCCGGGCGCCGAGCGCAGCAGCAATCGCCTGGGTATTGCCGTGGCCGAGCTGACGGACGAGCAGAAGAAGGCCTTCGACCTGAAAAGCGGCGTGGTGATCAAGGAAGTGCAGGACGGTCCTGCCGCGTTGATCGGCCTGCAGCCAGGCGATGTGATCACTCACCTGAACAATCAGGCCATCGACAGCACCAAGCAGTTCACCGACATCGCCAAGGCGCTGCCGAAGAACCGTTCGGTCTCGATGCGCGTCCTGCGTCAGGGCCGTGCCAGCTTCATTACCTTCAAGCTGGCTGAGTAACGTCGGCGCATCAAAAAGCCCCGCCTTCGTTTAACGAGGGCGGGGCTTTTTTGTGGGCGGTGGGTTTAGCCCATCATTCCTTTCACCAAGCGTTCCTGTTCGATCAGCTCACGCTGGCGTGCGTCGATACGTGACGACAGTGGGAAGTTGCTGCCGGCACGGCGCTTGGCGAAGTCCAGTTGTTGAATGGCTTGCTGGAAGTCGCCGACCAGGGCGAAGTACTCGGCGCGCGCCTGGTGCAGGCCGATGATATTGCCGGACAAGCCGCGCGTTTCGGCGACCTGGTACCACACGTCCGGATCGTCCGGGCGCGACTTGAGCAAACCGTCCAGGGCCTTTTCCGCATCGGCGGTGCGGTTCTGTTTGAGTAAAAGGTCCACTCGCACCTGGTTCAGCGGATAGTTGCCGGGGTACTGGGTGAGCATCCGGTCAGTGCGTTGCTGGGCATCCGGCAAGCGGTTGTTGGTGATGTCCAGCTCGATCTGCGCCAGGTTGTAGGTAATGTCGTTGGGCGACTTGGCCAACAGCGGGGCCAGGTTTTCCCGGGCTTCCTTGAGCTTGGTTCCCTTGATTTGGGCGATGGCCAGACCATAGCGCGCCACGTCGCTTTTCGGGTTTTCGTCCAGTTGGGCCTGGAAGCGCTTGGCGGCGAGGCCTGGCGTGTCTTCGTATTTCAGCTGCACCCGTGCGCGAATCAATTGATAACGCAGGCTGTCTTCGGTGCCGCCGAGCTTGGCCTGTTCGGCGCGGTTGCGGGTGTCGGCGATGCGCGATTCGGTCACCGGGTGAGTCAGCAGGAATTCCGGCGGCTTGGCGTCGAAGCGGTATTGACGCATCAGGCGCTCGAACATGGTCGGCATGGAGCGTGGGTCGTAACCGGCTTTCTCCAGGTTGAGGATGCCGATGCGGTCGGCCTCTTGTTCATTCTGGCGCGAGAAGCGCCGTTGTTCCTGGATCGCCGCGGCCTGGGTGCCGGCAATTGCAGCAATGCCGGCGTCGCCCGCACCGGCTGCGGCGGCAATGATGCCGCCGAGCATCGCGGCCATCATCGGGATCTGCATGCGCTGTTGCGCTTCGACGCCGCGGGCGAAGTGGCGCTGAGACAAGTGAGCCAATTCGTGGGCCAGCACCGAGGCGTATTCACCTTCGGTCTGGGCGTTGAGGAACAGCCCGCCGTTGACCCCGACGATACCGCCAGGCGCGGCAAAGGCGTTGAGCTGCGGGCTGTCGATCAGGATGAATTCCAGGCGGCGGTCATTGACCTGGCTGGTCTCCACCAGTTTGTACACGCTGGATTCGACGTAATCCTTGAGCTGCGGATCGTTGAGCTGCGCGACCTGGCCACGCAAATAGGCAAGCCAGGCGCGACCCAGTTGGTATTCCTGTTGTGGCGAGACAATGGCTGAGCTGGCGTCGCCAAGTGACGGCAGGTCGTCGGCAAAGGCCGGGGAGGCCAGCAGGCAGGCCAGCGTCAGCAGGGTGGGGCGCAAAAAAGTCATGCACAGAGCCTTTCGACAAAGAGCTTACTGTAGCCGGACACTGAGCGTCGGACCAGATATTCTAAGCAGCCTGAACGCTTGCCCGGAGTAAAACCATGACCGACGCTGTAGCCTTTGATGCCGAACTCGATGCCAGCGGCCTCAATTGCCCGTTGCCTTTGCTCAAGGCCAAACTCGAACTCAATCGATTGGCCAGCGGCGCGGTGCTCAAAGTCATCGCCACGGATGCCGGTTCCCAGCGTGATTTCCGCACCTTTGCCAGGCTGGCCGGTCATACCCTGGTGCATGAAGAAGACGCCGCCGGTGTCTACCGTTATTGGTTGCGCAAGGCCTGAAGCGTCCGCTTCCCACCACCCGAGGTTGATTGATGTTCAAAGTGTTACGAGACTGGATTCAGCGCTACTTCTCCGACGAGGAAGCCGTGGTGCTGGCGGTCCTGCTGTTCCTGGCCTTTACCGCCGTCCTCACCCTGGGCGGCATGCTCGCTCCGGTGCTGGCGGGGATGGTGCTGGCCTACCTGATGCAGGGGTTGGTCACCACCCTGGAGCGTCTGCGCTTACCGGGTGCGGCGGCAGTGGGGCTGGTATTTGCTTTGTTCATGGGGCTGTTGCTGGTATTTATCGTGGTGGTCGTGCCACTGCTGTGGCACCAGTTGATCACCCTGTTCAATGAGTTGCCCGGCATGCTCGCCAAATGGCAGTCGCTGTTGCTGCTGTTGCCGGAGCGCTACCCGCATCTGGTGTCGGATGAGCAGGTATTGCAAGCCATCGAAGTGGCACGCGGCGAGATCGGAAAGTTCGGGCAATGGGCGGTGACCTTTTCCCTGTCCAGCCTGCCGTTGCTGGTCAACATCATGATCTACCTGGTGCTGGTGCCGATCCTGGTGTTTTTCTTCCTCAAGGACCGCGCGATGATCGGCCGCTGGGTAAGTGGCTATCTGCCGCGTGAGCGTGCGCTGATCACCCGGGTGGCCGAGGAGATGAACCGGCAGATCGCCAATTACATCCGCGGCAAGGTGATCGAGATCATCATCTGTGGCGGCGTGACCTACATCGCCTTTATTGCCCTGGACCTGAACTACGCGGCGCTGCTGGCATTGCTGGTGGGCATTTCAGTGGTGGTGCCGTATGTCGGCGCGGTGGTGGTGACGGTGCCGGTCACGTTGATCGCCCTGTTCCAGTGGGGCTGGAGCGACCAGTTCATCTACCTGATGGCGGTGTACGGCATCATCCAGACCCTGGACGGCAACGTACTGGTGCCGCTGCTGTTCTCGGAGGCGGTCAACCTGCATCCGGTGGCGATCATCTGCGCGGTATTGTTGTTCGGCGGGTTGTGGGGGTTCTGGGGCGTGTTCTTTGCGATCCCCCTGGCGACGCTGTTCAAGGCGGTGCTGGATGCATGGCCGCGGCAGGAACCGGTGGTGGCGCCCTTACTCTGAAGCGAGGGGAGGGCGCGTGCGCCCTCTCCCGATGGTGCTCACGCGTTATGCAAAGCCTGGGCGGCCGCCAGCACGGCGTCCACATGCCCTGGCACTTTCACGCCACGCCATTCCTGGCGCAGTACGCCATCCTTGTCGATCAGGAAGGTGCTGCGATCCACGCCCAGGTATTCCTTGCCATACAGCTTCTTCAGCTTGATCACGTCAAACAGCTGGCAAACCGCTTCGTCCTTGTCGCTGATCAGCTCGAACGGGAATTCCTGCTTGCCCTTGAAGTTCTCATGGGACTTCACGCTGTCGCGCGACACGCCAAACACTTCGGTGTTGGCTGCCTTGAACGCTGCGTACTGGTCACGGAAACCCTGGCCTTCGGTGGTGCAACCCGGGGTGCTGTCCTTCGGGTAGAAGTAGATCACCACTTGCTTGCCCTTGAGGGCTGCGAGGCTGAAGGTCTGGCCGCTGGTGGCCTGGGCTTCGAAATCGGCTACGGGTTTGTCGATGACTACCGCCATGGGGGCTTCCTTACATTGGGTTCTGTGGGCGCCACGGCTCGATTAAGGCGTCGAGGTTCAGGGCATCGGCGAAGTCCAGGAACTGATCGCGCAGCCAACTGATCTGCACGCCGGCCGGCAAGGTCACGGTAAACGTGGCGTTGAGCATGGTGCCGCCGGTTTGCGGTGCCTGGTAGGTGTCGCAGGTGAGGTTTTCCAGCTCGACGTTATGGTCGATGAAGAACTGGCACAACTCGTTGACGATGTCCGAGCGGTAGGCCGAACTGACATACGCCACATAAGGCAGGGCCTGCGGGCGGTTTTCCAGCGCGGCGCTGCGTACCACATTGACGGTGAAGTCGTGCTTCTTGGCCAGGCCCGGCAGGCCGGTCTCCAGGCGTGCCAGGGCGTCCCAGGTGCCGGAAATCTGCAGCACCAGCGCACTGCACTCGCCATGGCGGGTGAGACGGGAGGTGACGACGGCGCAGCGGTTTTCATGGCTGGCGCGGCACAGGACGTTGGTCAGCTCCATGGGGTTGGCGCCGAGGGCACTGATAACAAGGAATTGTTCGCGAACTGTGGGGGTGGACATGCAGCCTTCCTAAAACGATGAGCGGTCGATACGGTGAGGGCTGTATCGATCAAAGCATGAAGGGTAGCGAAAAGCGTCGCCAAGGGATAGGAGGTGGCGTTTTCATTGCGTGATCGGCGGGTTTTTACCCCGTCTCGACCCGCACTTTCGCGCAATGATGGCAATGCCCGTCGTTTAGTTGCGCCAGAACGCATCCTCAGGCGGTACTTCGCTTGTACAAGCATCTTGGCGCCAGTACCATTACGGCTCTCTTTTTCCGGCAGGAGCGGTTGCATGATTGCGGGCAGTATGGTGGCACTGGTCACACCCATGGATGCACAAGGTCGTCTCGACTGGGATAGCCTGGGCAAACTGGTGGACTTCCACCTGCAAGAGGGCACCAACGCCATTGTGGCGGTCGGCACCACAGGTGAGTCGGCCACTCTCGACGTGGAAGAACACATCCAGGTCATCGAGTTCGTGGTCAAGCGTGTCGCGGGCCGTATCGCCGTGATCGCCGGTACGGGCGCCAACTCGACGCGTGAAGCGATCGAGCTGACCAGGAACGCCAAGAAAGCCGGCGCCGACGCCTGCCTGTTGGTGACCCCGTACTACAACAAGCCGACCCAGGAAGGCCTGTATCAGCACTTCCGCACCATTGCCGAAGCGGTCGATATCCCGCAGATCCTCTATAACGTGCCAGGTCGCACCGCGTGCGACATGAAGGCCGAGACCGTGATCCGCCTGTCCACCGTGCCGAACATCATCGGCATCAAGGAAGCCACCGGCGACCTGCAGCGCGCCAAGGACATCCTGGCAGGCGTGAGCAGCGACTTCCTGGTGTATTCCGGCGACGATGCCACCGCTGTCGAGCTGATCCTGCTGGGCGGCAAGGGCAACATCTCGGTGACCGCCAACGTGGCCCCGCGTGCCATGAGCGACATGTGCGCCGCCGCCCTCGCCGGCGATGCCGTGACCGCACGTGCGATTCACGAAAAACTGATGCCGCTCAACAAGACACTGTTTATCGAATCCAACCCTATTCCCGTGAAATGGGCGCTGTTCGAGATGGGCATGATGCCGGACGGTATCCGTCTGCCGCTCACCCGCCTCAGCGAAGCCTGTCACGAACCGCTGCGACAGGCCCTGCGCCAGTCCGGCGTCCTGGTTTAATTGAGGAAGCACTACGCATGAAGCGATTGGCCGGACTTTCCGCACTTGCCTTGATTATCTCCAGCACCAGCGGCTGCGGTTGGATCTGGGGCCCGGAAGGCTACTTCCGTGACCGCGGCAGCGATTACCTGGAAGCACAAGCAACCAAACCGATGCAACTGCCGCCGGACGTCAACGTCGCCAAGCGCCTTGACCCGTTGCTGCCGATTCCGCGCAATGTCGCCGACGACACCGCCAAGGGTGAGTACGTGGTGCCGCGTCCACAACCGATCTTGGCCGTGGCGAATACCAGCGACTACAGCCTGCAGAAGAGCGGCGACTCGCGTTGGATCGTGGCACAGCGCCCACCTGCCGAAGTCTGGCCGGTGGCGGTGCAGTTCTTCCAGGACAACGGCTTCCGCATCGACGAGCAGCGCCCGCAGACCGGTGAGTTCACCACGGCGTGGCAGCAAGGCAGCGAGCTGTCCGCCAGCATGGCCAAGCGTTTGCAGTCTGGCGGTATCGCCGCTGACAGCGAAGCCCGTGTACGTGTACGCATCGAGCCTGGCGTGCAGCGCAATACCAGTGAAGTCTATGTGGTCAGCGCCGAGCGTCCTGCCGGCAGCACATCCAACGTCGAGTTCACCAACCGCTCGGTCAACACCGGCGTCGACGCCGCACTGGTCGACGAGATGCTGGCCAGCATGAGCCGCATTTCCGAGAAGGGCGGTTCGATCTCCCTGCTCGCCGCACGCGATTACGACACCCCGAGCCGCGTCAGCCTCACCGAAGACGGCAGCGGCAACGTGGTGCTGAACCTGGGTGAAGACCTGGATCGTGCCTGGGCCAGTGTTGGTCGCGCGTTGGAACAAGGCCCCTGGCGTGTTGAAGACATCAACCGCAGCCTGGGCCTGTACTACATCAACGTGGCGGAAAAAGCCGAGAAGAAAGACGCCGAGCCAGGTTTTTTCAGCAAATTGTTCGGCAGCGCGCCGACCAAGGAAGAGATCGAAACCCGCGCCGAGCGTTATCAGATTCGTTTGAGCAAGGTTGGCGAAAGCGTGCAAGTCACCGTCGAGAAGAACATCAACACCGTTGCGCCAGCTGAAACAGCGCGCAAGGTGTTGGGCGTGATTCAGGACAACCTGGGCTGATCCGATGCGTTTTGCCGTTCTCGGCAGCGGTAGCCAAGGGAACGGCACGCTGGTCGCTCAAGACGACACGTATGTGCTGGTGGATTGTGGTTTCTCGTTAAGAGAAACCGAGCGGCGCCTGCTGCGCCTGGGGGTTCACCCCTCGCAGCTGAGCGCGATTCTGGTGACCCACGAACATGCCGACCATGTGCATGGCGTGGGTTTGCTGTCTCGGCGCTACAATCTTCCGGTGTACCTGAGTCGCGGCACCTTGCGCGGGATGCGCAAACCCATTGAACCCGCAGGCTTCCTGGCCGGTGGCGAGCAGTTGCAGATCGGTGCCTTGAGCATCGATGTGATTGCCGTGGCGCATGACGCCCAGGAGCCGACGCAGTATGTATTCAGTGGCGGCGAGCGACGTTTCGGCGTACTCACCGACCTGGGCTCCTACTGCGCCAAGGTGCTGGACGGTTACCGGGATCTCGATGCATTGATGATCGAGTCCAACCACTGCCGAGACCTGTTGGCTCGCGGTCATTACCCGTACTTTCTCAAGCAACGGGTGGGCGGCGAACTCGGGCATTTGAACAACCACCAGGCGGCGTACCTGGTGTATGAGTTGGGCTGGCAAGACCTGCAACACCTGGTCCTGGCCCACCTGAGCAGCAAGAACAACCTGCCGCAGCTGGCCCGGCAATGTTTTGTCGATACCCTTGGGTGCGACCCGGACTGGCTGCAACTGGCCGATCAAGATTCAGGGCTCGACTGGCGACACATCGCCTAGCCCACCTCACTCAAAGCGGAGCCCATCATGGAAAAACGTGAAGAACTCTACCGCGGCAAAGCCAAGTCGGTATACAAGACCGACGACGCCAACCGCCTGATCCTGCTGTTTCGCAACGACACTTCGGCGTTCGACGGCAAGCGCATCGAACAACTGGATCGCAAGGGCATGGTGAACAACAAGTTCAACGCCTTCATCATGCAGAAACTCGAAGCGGCCGGCATTCCGACCCAATTCGATAAACTGCTGAGCGACAACGAGTGCCTGGTCAAGAAGCTGGACATGATCCCGGTCGAATGCGTCGTGCGTAACTACGCCGCTGGCAGCCTGGTCAAGCGCCTGGGCGTGGAGGAGGGCCTCAAGCTCAACCCTTACACGTTCGAGCTGTTCCTGAAGGACGACGCCAAGGGCGACCCGTTCATCAACGAATCCCACGTCGTGGCGTTCGGCTGGGGCACCGCCGAGCAACTGGCGCGCATGAAGGAACTGTCCCTCAAGGTCAACGACGTGCTGAGCAAGCTGTTCGACGACGCCGGCCTCTTGCTGGTCGACTTCAAGCTTGAATTCGGCGTGTTCCACGACGGCTCCATCGTCCTGGGCGACGAATTCAGCCCGGACGGCTGCCGCCTGTGGGACAAAGACACCAAGAAGAAGATGGACAAAGACCGCTTCCGCCAAGGCCTCGGTGATGTGATCGAAGCCTACGAAGAAGTCGCCAAGCGCCTCGGCGTACCGCTGTAATCGACGCAAGCATCTGATAGCACGGAAAAAAATCGCTTCGGCGCTTTGCTTTCCAGAGACAGGCTGTTATGATGCGCGCCGTTGGAGAGATGCCAGAGTGGCCGAATGGGACGGATTCGAAATCCGTTGTACCTTCACCGGTACCTAGGGTTCGAATCCCTATCTCTCCGCCATTATTAAAAAGTCCTTATAAATCAATGATTTAGAAGGATTAGAAAATGGCGATTTGTAGCAGTCATTTGTAGCAAAATTTGTAGCGAATTTTGATTGCAAGCTGACCTACAGATCGCCATTTTTTTTCGCCTGCCGTTTGACCTTTCTGCTGCTCGTTCTGAGCTTCTTTGGCCTCCGTGGCTACCTATGCCTATTTGCTGATGTTCTGGTGCCTCTAGAGAGGCTCTGAGCCGTTATCCTGCTTGGTTCTGGATCGAGGTCGCTGAAGGTGCGGGGACTTGTACCCGTGCCTTTGGGGGCCGAAAAGCAGATCTATTTCGGATATGGTATCTCTGCCAGTGGGCAGACGTGCAAAAGCTGCACTGGCGTATGGGCCGTATCATCTGATACGACTTTTCTATTCCTCAAGGTAATACAGTAGACGTTTAAACGACTTGAAAGTTGGAGAAATGAATGGACAAGGAATATGTAGTGGATTTTGATGAGTGGGTAAAACCATTCGGTAAAGTTTCTCAACATTTGGATGAGGATTTTTCAAGTCTATTGACAGAGCTGTTACACCTAATTAGGGGGACTAACGTCACACATAGTTCCGATAAAACAAACATCGAAGACAGCAAGATGAAGTTTGTGGCGAATATACATGCTGAATGGAAAAAGGCTGAAAAGCTGATTTCTTCGAATGTTTATGTTTGTCTTTGTGATATTGAAGAGATTGAGAAGAGGAAAATAAAATTTCACATTGATAAAGATTTCGAAAATAAGAAAATATGTATCAGGCAAATAAAGGATAAGTCTGTGCGTATTAGGATATTAAGGCGTTTTTATGATGCGATAGTTTGGTCGTTTATGCGAGGGGAACACTCTACTATAAGGAGGTTCTTTACTCCGTCTAATATTGATAATCTATCCAAGAAAAATATTGAAGATGGTTCTGGCTTTTTAGAAAAAGCTAACGCTGATAGATTTAATATTGCTATAAATGCCGATATTACTACGTTTATGCATTCTGGTGATGCTCTTGTATTCAATCCGTTCAAAGGGACTACTTTGGTTGAAGTAAAGACCGGTCATAAGAACAGTAAAATATGCGAAGATGTAAGGAAGTATACCTCTCCCGAAAATCTTTCTCAGGTTGATGAGTTTGTTGCCGGCTTAAATGAGAAAGATAGGCAGCAGTTTGGTAGGATAAGAAAGCAGTTAGAGCTAAGCCGTAGTATTGTAGATGTATTAAATAACGGGATAGGGGTGGATTACAGCACGGGACAAAATGTGGTCACACCAACAACAAGTATCGCCTCGGATTTTTTTTCAACGGAAATTGTTTCTCTTTATGAGTCACTTTCCGAAAAGAAAACGTGGGCAATTGATGTTATAGATGAATGCCTGTATTTGGGAGTGTACTCGGACCAACGCTCGGCTATTTTAGGGTTTAACGGCTGGATGGGGGTGATGGAGTGTAAGTCTCCAGTCTTTAACATACTTGATTTTTTGAAGGACCCACTGGCACCGCCTCTACCTTATTTGGATTTACCGACACCATTGCTCGACGACATAATGAAAGATAAGGTTGTGGTTGTGATGTGTCTCGATGTTGTAAGTTTTATTGAAAAGGTGAATGAAAAATACGGTGATTATCTGTTTTTTCTAGAAAAGAAAGAAAGTAGAAAGCATTTGGATAGCTTGAATGCAATGTGGTCATATAAAGGTCGGGTGGTTGGTTATAAAAACGGCACAGGTACCGGAGTGTTGGGTTATGGGGTAGTTACCCGAATTCTTTACGATTTTCAAAGACCGTTGAATATGATTGCCCAGCTCAAAGATTTAGACGCTAGGTCAGGCTCTGTCGGCGGAGCTTAATCACTCTAAGCATGTGTGGAATATATACGTTAGGTCATTCCTACGGCGTAGGAATGATATTTTATTATGGCTTCATTTTTTCCATTATGCATTTTTTGTATTCGTCTGCGTCTGTATCTATTTTTGTTTTTGCTGCTTCCCAATGCTCTTTGTAAGTCGCCCTGTATCGCTCAATTAGTGTAAGGGTAATATTGTTAAGGTTTTGTTGTTTTACTTTATTGTCGGGTCTGCCGAACTCTCGCACTAATACATCGTTGGAGATTGATTTGCAGCCAGAAAACCCTGCTATCAGTTTCTTGGCGAGGCTTGAGGTCAATCTTAAATCAGGAAATTCCTCCATTTCTACCAATTTTATAAAAATAACTAAAAATTTTTGACGCTCTCTTCTTTTGAAACCGCCAACTAGACCGCCTATTTTTCCTGCATACTCCGCCTTATTCATGTTAGAAATCCTCTATTGTTCTTATACAATTACCATAGGTTTTGTATAAGTCAATGCTTCAAGGTTATATCTCCGAACCTATAACATTGCTTCGGGGATATGATTTGTAGGAAGTTGGATATTCTCATTATTTTCAATTTTGAACGTGACCAATACCCTGCGTTTTTTTGTGAAATTCATGTGAGGGCGATTTTTGAGTTTTTTCGCTGTCGTTTTTTGCTCTGCTTTGTGGCAAATATCAACTAAGTGATTTACTTAAGGTTGACCCCTATTTAACTATTAAGGTTGAACCTTATATTTATTTTGATTTTGCTATTGACAAGGTATTTTGCTGTTTTTAAGCCATAAATCGACGGCCGAAAAATGCGATATATCCAAAAATATGATATAAAGTTGTAAAATTCTTTAAGCGTGTTTTTAAAGAAATTACGGTTTCCTAAAAGCTGGTTTTTTGGTGCTGGGCCAAATTGCTTTCGGGATATATTGGCTCATCCGCTCAGTGGATATCATTCACCGAACTTGATGAATGACAAAAGTGTGAAATTTTCATCAGGAAAGAAAGTTGATATGTATTATATATAATACATATAGGTTGGGGGATATATCTCCGAAGCATAGTAAGCTATGGGGTAGGGTTGGGCACGTGATTATGTATTTTAAGTGGGTCGTTTAACTTTGTGGTGTCTTCGTATCAATCGAGTAAATCCAAGCCGCTTTTGACCATTTCCGTGCGTTCTATGGCTATCGGCATATAGGTCTTAGGTGTAGGTATGTGGTTCGGATGGAAGGGAAGGGGGATGGGGTGGAAAGAAGAAACACCCTCACCGGGTGCTATTATCTGATATAGTGTTGCCGCTGACCGAAAACTGACCCAGTAGAGGCTCTTCTGCCGACTGAAAACTGACCCAGGTGTTCAACTGCTTCTGCTCACTTTTCGAGCAGGAGAACACAGGGTGATCAGCATGGAAATGTTGGGAAAAATCCGGCGGATGTACTTCCGCGACAAGCTCTCGCTGCATCAGATAGCCAAGCGTACCGGGCTGTCGAGAAACACCATCCGAAAATGGGTCAGAGCGCCCGAAGCCATTCAGCCAGCGTACCAACGGTGCGCAACCTTCAATAAGCTCAGCCCTTTTCACGAGACCCTGGAGCAGGCGCTCAAGGCCGATTCGTTCCGGCCAAAACACAACCGCAGGAGCGCCAAAGCACTTTTTGAGCAGATCAAAGCCGAGGGTTATGACGGCGGTTACAGCCAGCTCACGGCGTTTGTGCGCTCTTGGCGAGGCGAGCAAGGCAAGTCTTTACGCGCTTTTGTACCGCTGACGTTTGCGCTCGGTGAGGCCTTTCAATTTGACTGGAGCGAAGAAGGTCTGCTGATCGGTGGTCTTTTTCGACGTATCCAGGTCTCCCACATGAAGCTGTGTGCCAGCCGCGCATTCTGGTTAGTTGCGTACCCCAGCCAAGGCCACGAGATGCTGTTTGATGCCCACACCCGTTCGTTTGGAGCGTTGGGTGGTGTGCCGCGTCGCGGCATCTACGACAACATGAAAACGGCTGTCGACAAGGTCAACAAAGGCAAAGGGCGCACGGTCAACGCCCGGTTTTCCGTGATGTGCGCGCACTATCTGTTCGATCCGGACTTCTGCAACGTGGCCTCTGGCTGGGAAAAAGGCATCGTCGAAAAGAACGTTCAGGACAGCCGGAGGCGAATCTGGCTCGATGCTCAAAACTGTATGTTTCACACCTTCGAGGAACTGAATGTCTGGCTCGGCCAACGTTGTCGGTCGCTCTGGAGCGAACTGGTGCATCCGCAGTACAACGGGCTGACGGTGGCCGAGGTCTTAGAGCTGGAGCAGGTCGAAATGATGCCAATGCCGACGGCATTTGATGGCTACGTCGAGCGTACCGTGCGGGTCTCCAGCACCTGCCTGATCAGCGTGGCGCGAAATCGCTATTCAGTGCCATGTGAGCGCGTCGGCCAGTGGGTCAGTAGCCGTTTGTACCCTTCGCGGATCGTGGTCATTGCTGACGAAACGGTGATCGCCAGTCACGAGCGCCTCTTTGATCGAGATCAGGTCAGTTTTGACTGGCAGCACTACATCCCACTCATCGAACGCAAGCCTGGTGCATTGCGCAACGGTGCGCCATTTGCTGATCTGCCAAAACCGTTACGGCTTCTCAAACGAGGACTGAGGCGTCACACCAACGGTGATCGAATCATGATGCAGGTACTGGCTGCTGTGCCAATTGCGGGGCTCGAACCTGTGCTGGTGGCGGTGGAGCTGGTACTTGAATCGGGAAGTCTGAGCGCCGATCACATCCTCAATGTCCTTGCCCGCCTGACCTCCACCGCACTACCTCCCAGTGTAGAAACCAGCCTGCAACTCAAGGTCGCGCCTGTTGCCAATACAGCACGCTACGACCGGCTCCGTGCGACCGATGAGGAGAATCGCAATGCGTGACCTAATGACTGAACTCAAAGAACTTCGCCTGCACGGCATGGCCAGTGCTTGGGAAGAACTGGTCTCTCAAGGAACAGCGTCGACGGCTTCATCGAAATGGCTGCTGGAACATCTGCTTCAGCAGGAACATGCGGATCGCGCGGTGCGCTCGGTGAATCATCAGATGAACATGGCAAAACTCCCCATGCACCGTGACTTAGCTGGCTTTGACTTCAGCGCTTCCAGCGCTGATGCCCGGCTGGTCAGCGATCTATCCAGCTTAGCGTTCACTGAAACGGCGCAGAATGTCGTGTTCATTGGCGGCCCTGGAACCGGGAAAACACACCTGGCCAGTGCCTTGGCTGTATCCGGAATCACGGCCCACAACAAACGCGTGCGCTTCTTTTCCACGGTGGATCTGGTGAATCTGCTGGAGCGTGAGAAGTACGATGGCAAGGCAGGGCGAATCGCCCAGGGACTGCTTCGCACAGACCTGGTGATACTGGATGAGCTGGGATATTTGCCCTTTAGCCAAAGCGGCGGTGCCCTGTTATTTCACCTGCTGTCCAAACTGTACGAACACACCAGCGTGGTCATCACCACCAACCTCAGCTTCTCGGAATGGTCGAGTGTGTTTGGCGACGCCAAGATGACCACCGCGTTGTTGGATCGGCTGACACATCACTGCCACATCGTCGAAACGGGCAACGAGTCCTACCGCCTACAACACAGCACCTTGGCCGCCCAGACAAAGATCAAGTCACGGGAACGAAAGCGCAAGGACGGAGATGATGTCGAGGACGATGAGCCATTTTGATCCGCACCATAAATACCCTGCTGCATGCCTACATGCGGTGGGGGTTGATGCGTCTTGAATCGGCCCACTGCTGCTAAGCTTATCCACAATTGCTGGGACAGAAATCAGCAATCCGTCCTGGGTCAATTTTCAATCGGCAGGGTGGGTCAGTTTTCAATCAGCGCCAACAAATTTTCGGCGTCCATGGGAAAATTCCTTAGCAATTCAACATCGTTCAGATAGTCAAAAAATGACTATACTGAAATTGGCTAGAAAATAATAGCAATCTAGCCTTTTTATGATCTTCCTGGGGAGGTGAATAGGTGTAAGCATTTGATTTTAAGTGATATTTCAGATGAAGCAAAGTGCCACTATACGTATAGGCAAGCGAATCAAGCACTTACGACTAGACAATAAATGGACACAGGCCGCCCTTGCCGAAGCACTGGGGTGTGAGTCGATGACAGTGAGTCGTTACGAGAGGGGCGAATACGCCCCTAGCATCGAGATGTTGGAGCGAATCGCTGACGTCCTGGGCGTGGGACTGGATGCTTTTTTCACGAGCCGGGATCACGCTGAACCAACCGCCGCGAGCCTTCGCCACTGCCTATGCGACATTGCCTATCAAGCAGATGAAATGTCGCTGAAAGAAATTATTGGCGCCGCAAAAAGGATCTTGAAGAATCGAGAGCAATAGCAGTGCTCGGTTCAATTCACCTGATAGGTGGCGCAGGATACTGAGTAGAGTCAGGCGCGGTTCATTATTTTTTGAAGGTGGTTGTTTAAGCTTCATTAAGTATAGGAACGTATAATGTTATTTCTGTTCCTGCTGCTAGATGAGTGCATCAGAGATGTGTTCGTTGGTATTGATGAACTTTTTTAAAGTTCGGCCTGGCCGGTGTGACAGGTGTCATTAATTGGCGAAGCAAAAACAATATTTTCAACGAGCTGAACTTTAGTTGACGAGGAAAGAGTCTACAAAGTTCGCCGAAGTCCAGGATGAACAAGCCAAGGCCTTATTGAGGTCGCCTGAGAGAACCGTCTGATAAATCGCTGAATACATTCGACTACCGCGCCAGACGAGCCAGCAGACTGTCGATAAACACTGTTTCTGCGCGACTCATCTTCTGCTCCCGATGCCACAACACATGGATATCTACATCCGCAATCCCCTCATCCGGCGGTAATCGCCAGAGCAGTCCGTTCTGCACATCCTCCGCCACCACATGAATCGGCAGGCAGCCCAGGCCAAACCCGGCGATGACCAGGCGGCGCACTTCTTCCAGGCTGGATGACGACGCCACGATCCGCCCGCTGAACCCCTGCTGATCGCGGAATATGGTCAACGGCGAGAGCATCCCGCCGATCTGGTCGCTGGTAAAACTGACGAAGTTTTCCGACTGCAAGTCCCCTTCGGCCAAGCCGCTGCGGCCGAACAGTGGGTGGTGTTTGCCGCAGAAAAAACCATAGCGCTGGTGCAGGAACAGATGTTGTTCCAGGCGCGGCTGTGGCCGGCGGTTGAGGCTCAGGCCCAGGGTGGCGGTTTTTTCCAGCAGGGCGGCGACGATGTCGGAGCTGCGCATTACCTCGACCTCCAGGTCGACCCGCGGGTGTTCGCGGTGAAACTCGGCCAGGAACTCATCGAAGGTGTTGGAGTTGATGCGGCTGATCATCAGCAGGCGCACTTTGCCGATCACTTCATCGCCGGGTTTTTGCAGGGCGTTGCTCATCTGCGAGACCTGGCCGTACATCTCGCCGGCGATGGCGAAGATCTGTTCGCCGGCCTCGGTCAGTACGAAGCGCGGGCCACGGCGGGCGATGAGTTGGCAGTCGAGTTGTTCTTCCAGGCGTTTGAGGGCCTGGCTGATGGCCGGCTGAGTCAGGTGCAGGCGTGCGGCGGCGCGGCTGATGCTCAGTTCCTGGCCAATGACGCGGAAGGTGCGCAGCAGGTTCCAGTCCAGGCGGTCGTTGAGCAGCGGGTGAATATCGCGACGGGTTTCGGGCATGGCGCGGCTCAATAATAAGCAGGATTTATAATTGGAATAATAAATAGAAAATTGACTAATCATAGCCCCGCGACGATAAATCACCCTCAACAAGCGCCATCAGAGCGCATGCGTTCGACCTTTCTCCTGCCAAAAAAATAACCAAAGGAGCCCGCCCCATGAAGCCTTCCGCTTCGCCCCAGCCTCGCCGTGCTGCGGCCGCCGCTTTCATCGGCACCATGATCGAGTGGTACGATTTTTATATCTACGCCACCGCCGCCGCGTTGGTGTTCGGTCAGCTGTTTTTCCCTTCCGAAGATAAATTGTTCAGCACCATGGCCGCGTTCGGCACCTTTGCCGTAGGCTTTTTCGCGCGGCCGTTGGGCGGCATTGTGTTCGGGCATATCGGCGATCGCATCGGCCGCAAGAAGTCGCTGGTGATCACTCTGGTCATGATGGGCGTGGTCACGGTGTGCATCGGGTTGTTGCCGAGCTACGCACAGATCGGCGTCGCGGCGCCGGTCCTGCTGGTGCTGTTGCGCATCGTGCAGGGCATCGCCGTCGGTGGCGAGTGGGGCGGGGCGGTGTTGATGGCCGGCGAGCATGCGCCAAAGGGCCGCCGCAATTTCTTTGCCTCCTTTGCTCAGTTGGGCAGCCCGGCGGGGCTGATTCTGTCGCTGCTGGCGTTCAGCGCGGTGACCCGTTTGCCCGAAGAAGACCTGCTCAGTTGGGGCTGGCGTCTGCCGTTCCTGGCCAGCGCCTTGCTGTTGATCGTTGGCCTGGCGATTCGCCTGGGGGTGAACGAGTCGCCTGAGTTCCTCGAAGACAAAGCCTTGGCCGAAAAGGCACGGGCGCTCAAGCCGGACCAGGCCCCGGTGATCGAGGTGCTGAAAACCGCCTGGCGCCCGCTGCTGCTGTGCATCGGTGCCAACACGCTGGGCATCGCCGGCGTGTATTTCACCAACACTTTTATGATTGCCTACAGCACTCAGCAACTGGGCCTACCGCGCTCGTTGATTTTGGAGTGCCTGTTCGTCGTCGCCATCATCCAGTTCTGCGTACAGCCCCTGGCGGCCTGGGTCGCGGAGAAGGTCGGCGCCACGCGTTTCCTCTGCGCGATGACGGTGCTGGCGATGGCGTCGCCTTACCCGATGTTCGTGCTGGTCAGCAGCGGTGAGGCGCCGTTGATCATCCTCGGCATCGCCCTGGCGGTGGTGTGCATGGCCTCGTTTTATGCGGTGATCGCGGGCTTTGTCAGCGGCCTGTTTGAAACCCGCGTGCGCTACACCGCGATTTCCCTGGCCTATCAGGTGTGCGGTGCGCTGGCCGGTGGCCTGACGCCGTTGATCGGCACCTGGCTGGCCCACGAATACCAAGGCCAATGGTGGCCGATGGCAGTGTTTTACAGCCTGATCGCGGCGGTCTCGCTGGTGAGCGTATTGGCCTTGTCGCGCCGCCACGCCACCGCCCACCGCCTGGAAATGGCCCCTGGTGTTTAATGGAGCGGGTGCAATGTTGAAGATTAAGGGTGAGCGTTTATGGGCCAACCTGATGGCCATGGCCGAAGTCGGTGCGACCGCGCGCGGCGGCAGTTGCCGCCTGGCGTTGAGCGCCGAAGACCACGCCGGTCGCGAGCTGTTCAGCCACTGGTGCAAGGCCGCCGGGCTGAGCCTGAGCATGGACGCCATCGGCAACCTGTTCGCCCGGCGTGCCGGTGCGGATAAGGACGCCGCGCCGGTGATGATCGGCAGTCACCTCGACACCCAGCCGGAAGGCGGCCGCTTCGACGGTGTCTACGGCGTGCTGGCCGGCCTAGAGGTGATGCGCAGCCTCGACGACCATGGCATCCAGACCCGCAAGCCGCTGGAAATCGCGGTATGGACGAACGAGGAGGGCGCCCGTTTCACCCCCGCCATGCTCGGCTCCGCCGTGTTCACCGGTGCCTTGGCGCTGGACCAAGCCCTGGCCACCACCGATGCCGACGGCATCAGCGTGGCCGACGCCTTGCGCACACTCGGCTGCCACGGCAAGCGTGCCCTGGGCGGGGCGGTGGATGCGTATTTCGAAGCCCATATCGAGCAAGGCCCGATCCTTGAGGACCACGCCAAGAGCATCGGCGTGGTCAGTGGTGGCCAGGCGATTCGCTGGCTCGATGTGCGGGTCGAAGGGCTGGCCGCGCATGCTGGCACCACACCGATGCCGCTGCGCAAGGACGCGCTGTATGGCGCCGCGAAAATGATCCAGGCCCTGGAATGCCTCGCCATGGATTTCGCCCCCCAGGGCCTCACCACCGTCGGCGAGTTGAGCATTGCCAAGTCTTCGCGCAACACCATTCCCGGTTTGCTGACCTTCACCGTCGACCTGCGCCATCACTGCGACGCCGACATTGAAGCGATGGAGCAGCAGGTCAGGGCGCGCTTGCAGGCCATCGCGCAGAAGCGCGGCCTGAGCGTCACCATCAGCCCTCACTGGGTCAGCCCAGCGACGCCGTTCGATGCCGAATGCGTGGCCTGCGTGCAAGCCGCGGTGGACGCCCTGGGTTACAGCCAGCAGCCCATCGTCAGCGGCGCCGGCCACGATGCCATCCACCTCGCACGCTATTGCCCGACGGCGATGATCTTCATCCCCTGCGTCGGCGGCCTCAGCCACAACGAAGCCGAAGACGTACTGCCCGAGGACGTGCGCCAGGGCGCCGATGTTTTACTCAACGCCGTGTTGAAGCGTGCCGGCCAAGCCAACTGACCGCCTCATTCAGGACGACTGAAGACGACCTGCCGGGCCGCAGGCAAGCCAGCGCCCACCGGCAGCGTGTTCACTCAGGAGATTCCCATGCAAACGTTCTTCCACCCCGAACAACTCCTGCATCATCCGCGCAGCTACTACTCCCGTGGTCAGATGCGAACGCCGCAGGAAGTCCCCGAGCGCGCCCGCAACCTGCTGCGGGCCGCGCAAACCCTGGGGTTTGAGATTGTGTCACCCGAGGACCACGGCCTTGAGCCGCTGCTGGCGGTACACGCTGCGCCCTACCTGACCTTCCTTCAGGAGGCTTACCCGCGCTGGAAGGAAATCCCGGAAGAGTGGGGCGACGAAGTCATGTCTAACATCTTCGTGCGTGAACCCAACGCCCTGCGCGGCATCCTCGCCCAAGCCGCACGCTACCTGGCGGATGGCAGTTGCCCGGTCGGCGAACGGACCTGGCGCTCGGCCTATTGGTCGGCCCAAAGCGCCGTCGCTGCCGCCAAGGCCGTCCTCGATGGCGCGCCCGCCGCCTACGCGCTGTGTCGCCCCCCGGTCATCACGCACGCTTCGATGCGGCGGGCGGCTTCTGCTACATCAACAATGCCGCGGTGGCGGCGCAGGTGTTGCGCGAAGACTTCCAGCGCGTCGCGGTGCTGGATACCGATATGCATCACGGCCAAGGCATTCAGGAGATTTTCTACGACCGCGACGACGTGCTCTACGTGTCGATCCACGGCGACCCAACCAACTTCTACCCGGCTGTCGCCGGTTTTGCCGACGAGCGCGGCAACGCGGCCGGCGAAGGTTTCAACCTCAACCTGCCGATGCCCCACGGTGCCAGTGAGGCGGTGTTCTTTGAACAGCTCGAACTGGCCCTCAAGGCGCTGAAGGACTTTTCTGCGGATGTGCTGGTGCTCTCCCTGGGCTTCGATATCTACGAACTGGACCCGCAAAGCAAAGTCGCGGTGACGCGGGACGGGTTTGCGCGCTTGGGTGAGCGCATCCGCGGCCTGGGGTTGCCCTGTGTGATCGTGCAGGAGGGCGGGTATCACCTGGAGACGTTGGACAGCAATGCGCAGGCGTTCTTCAGTGGCCCGCAGGCTTGGGCGAAGTAACCGAGTATCGGTTTTGTGGAGGTGTGATATCTTTATGCCATCATATGTCGCGACGATCACGGAGGATGGTATGAAGAAGCTGTTATTGGTCGGGGTTTTGGTGGTGTTGGCGTGTAGCCCGTTTTTTGCCGCGGCGTGTCCGAAGGGGACACATCCGGTCGGGGGCACGGGGTCGCACCACAAAGGTGGGACTTGTCAGTAGTCGATGGATCGACAAGGCGTGTGAAGTCGCGGTTCGAGCGTCAACCCCGTGCGGGTGCGCTTGAGGGCGGTTGACCGATACCCGCAGCGAAAAGCCTGCCGAACCGAGCGTTCTGCAGGCTTTTTCGTTTCAGATGGAGAGATCAGGTTCTTTCCCGTGCAGGGATTTTTCCGCATACGCAAATCTCCCTGTGACCCTGCATGACTGATCGCAGGCGCACGCGGGGAAATGGATGACGTCTCTAAAGTCCTGATCCTGGCGGCCGAAATGCTCTTGTATGACATCTGATCACTAATAAGAGAGCCTCGAAAAATGTCCTTACGTAGCCTGTCCATCGCCCGTCGCGCGGGCCTGGGTTTTGCCCTGATTGCTTTGCTGGTGGCCGTACTCGGTTTTTTTGCGCTCTCGAACATGGCCAGCATTCGTGAAAGTGCGGTCCAGGTCGAGCGTGGGCTGGTGCCTAAAATGCGTCTGGTCTCGGATATCCGCGAGATTATGTTGCGCATTCGGACCATCTCTTTGCGCATGGCGCTGGACCCGAACCCGGCAAGCATCCCGCAGTACCGCAGCCAGATGGACACGCGCAGCCAGGACCTGAGCAAAAAGCTGGCCGACCTCGAGGCCGTGATCGATAGCGCCGAAGTGCGCGCGTTGTATGAGCAGTTCCAGGTCTCGCTGCGCCAGTACCAGCAAGGGCTGACCCGCTCGTTTGCGCTGGCCGACCAGCAACAGGGGGCTGAGCTCAACAAGTTGCTGTTGGTGGATATGAAAACCGTGGTCGATGGCTCCGGTGCCCAGCTCAACGCATTGGCCGACTACTACAACGCGCAGATCAACCAACAGGGGCAGGCGGCCGAGGCGCAGTATGGCCGTTCGCGCACGATGGTCTTCGGCTTTGTGCTCCTGGCCGCCTTGAGTACCGTGGCGCTGGCCTGGCTGCTGACACGCAGCATCGTCGGCCCGCTGAGCCATGCGGTGCGGACCGCGGAAAACGTCGCCCGTGGCGACCTGACCGAAACGGTGGCAGTGACCGGCGACGACGAAGTGACCCGCCTGCTCGTGGCGCTGCAGAGTATGCAAGCCAGCCTGCGCGGCACTTTGCAGCTGATTCGCCAGTCGGCCGGGCAGTTGGCGTCGTCGGCTACCGACCTGAACGGCATCACCGATCAAAGCAGCCGCAGCCTGCAAAAGCAGACCGCGGAAATCGAGCTGGCCGCCACTGCCGTCAATGAGATGACTTCCGCGGCTGACGAGGTGGCGCGCAACGCGGTGTCCACCTCCGAGTCCACGCGGGTGTCCAATGAAACGGCGCGCGAAGGCCAGCATCGCGTGGGCGAAACGGTCAGCGCGATTCAAGCCCTGAGCAGCAACATCGGCGAGACCTCGACCCTGGTGCAACACCTCGCCGAGCAATCGCGGGATATCGGCAAGGTACTCGACGTGATTCGCTCCATCGCCGAGCAGACCAACCTGCTGGCCCTCAATGCCGCCATCGAAGCGGCGCGGGCCGGGGAGTCCGGACGCGGTTTTGCGGTCGTGGCCGACGAAGTACGCGCCCTGGCGCACCGCACCCAGCAATCGACCCTGGAAATCGACCAGATGGTCAGCGCCATGCGCGCGGGTTCCGACCACGCACTGACCTCGATGCAGTCGAGCACCGCACGCGCCACCGACACCCTGGCGTTGGCGGAGGGCGCCGGCGGTGCCTTGAGCCAGATCACCGATTCCATCGACCAGATTCACCAGCGCAACCTGGTCATCGCCAGTGCCGCCGAGGAGCAGGCCCAGGTCGCCAAGGAAGTCGATCGCAACATCGTCAACATTCGCGACTTGTCGGCGCAATCGTCTTCCGGCGCCGGGCAGATCAACGGCGCGAGTCGGGAACTGGCGCAACTGGCGGTCGCACTGAACGAGGCGGTGGCACGCTTTCAGCTGTAGTGAAGTGCGCCGCGAGTGGCGGCGCGCAGGATGGCGCTAATTCAGCGTCGGTTCTTCCACGATCCTGATATTGACCGCTTGCCACTCGCCCCCCGGCCCCCGTTCCAATTCGTAGGTGACGGTTTGCCCTTCGCGCAGCACCTGACCACCCTGGGCGGTGCTGCTGCGAAAGAAAACGTCCTGTGCATCGTGGGCGGCAGTTTCGCTGCTGATGAAGATTGCAGTCTGTGGAGTCTTTCTGGACATGGCCGTTCTCCATTTTCAGTGCAATACATGGCCCAGGGTGGGCGGGGTGACGCGGTGAGTCGCAGGCTTATCAGCTGATCAATTGGACTTTGTCCGCCTGCATGCCTTTTTCCCCTTTTACCGTTTCGAAGCTGACTTTCTGCCCTTCTTTCAATGATTTGAATCCAGTGCCCTCAATCGCCCTGAAGTGTACGAACAGGTCAGCCCCGCTATCCGGAGTGATGAACCCATAGCCTTTTTCATCGTTGAACCACTTCACCGTGCCGTTCTGTCTGTCGCTCATTGTTCGTATCCTCTAAACCCTGATGTCCTACTGCGCACCGACGCAGTGCGACATGCTTAATAAAAGCCCCGCGCCAGCCCGTCGTCAACACTGCGCAAGACCAGCGGTACTGTCATTCCTGACAGGTTCGCGGGCCGTCAAAACGCGCCATACTGCGCAGTTTCATGCTGACAACCTGGCGTATCCGGGCGCCGGTCCTTACGCACATGGCGCCCCGTCACCTGCCATACGATAATGCCCTCCATCCCGATTCCCACTGGCTTCCTACCGTGATCATCAACTTCGACCTCAACGACCTCCAAGCCTTTCGCGCCGTAGTAGACAAGGGTAGTTTTCGCGGCGCCGCCGATGCCATCCGGATCTCGCAGCCGGCGCTCAGCCGGCGCATCGAAAAGCTCGAAACCGCCCTCGACGTGAAGCTGTTCGAGCGCACCACGCGCCGCGTCAGCCTGACCATGGTCGGGCGCGCCTTCCTGCCGCAGGTCGAGCGTATCCTCGATGACCTCGACATCGCGCTGATGGGCATCAGCAACGTCGCCTCCACGCGGATGGGCGATGTGACCATCGCGTGTGTGCCGTCCACCGCGTATTACTTCATGCCTCACGTGATCTCGGCATTCCACAAGCTCTACCCCAAGATTCGCCTGCGGGTGCTGGATGCCAGTGCCGGCGAGGTGTGCAATGCGGTGGAAAGCGGCGAGGCGGATTTCGGCGTGAGTTTCAGCGGCAGCCTGGCCGATGAGGTGGAGTTCGAGTTGCTGTTTCAGGAGCGTTATGTGCTGGCCTGCCGCCGCGATCACCCGCTGGCCGAGCGCGCCAGCGTGAGCTGGGCCGAGGCCTACGAGCATGACTACATCACGGTGGACAAAACCTCGGGCAACCGTTTTCTGCTGGACCAGGCCCTGCGCGGCGTGCGGGTGAAAAAGCCGAGTATCTGCGAGACGCACCACGTGACCACCATGATCGGCTTGGTCGAGGCGGGGCTGGGTGTGGCGATGGTGCCGTCGATTGCCATGCCGGGCACTGAACACCCGATCCTGCTGAGTGTGCCGCTGGTGGAACCGCAGGTGATGCGCAATGTGGGCTTGATCAAGCGCCGCGGGCGGACGTTGCCGCCAGCGGCGCTGGAGTTGGAGCGGTTGGTGCGGGAGCTGCCGTTTCGGTCAGCGTGATACCGAGTCCAGGCCGGTGGATTGCACCACCGCTTGCGCCTCGGGCGAGGCCAGGTAGTGCAGCAGCGCCCTGGCCTGCGCCGGGTGTTCGGCGTTGACCGGAATACCCGCGGCGAAGCGCGTCACCGATTGCACGTCTTCAGGGATCTTGCCGACGTAAGTCACCCCCGGCACCGGTAACAGTTCCGCCACCTGCTGCAAGCCCACCTCGTAGTCACCCTTGGCGACCTGTTCGGCCACGGGGATGCGTTCGATCATGGTGCCCTTGGCCGGCATGCCGAGTTTCTTGAACAGTTCCTTCTCGACATACACGCCGCTGGCGCTGTCCGAATACGCCACGGACTTGGCCTTGAGCAACACCGCTTTGAGTTCGGCATCGGTGCCGATGGCCGGTTTGGCCGCGCCGGCTTTCACCACCAGGCCGATTCGCGAATCCGCCAGTTCCACGCGGGACGCTTTGTCGACCTTGCCCTGTTTGATCAGCTCATCCAGGGCGTAGCCGACCATGATCACCACATCCGCGTGTTCGCCACGGGCCAGGCGGTTGGGAATCGCTTCCGGCGCCTTGCCCATGGACGGGCCGAGGACGGTGTCGAGGGTGTCGCCGCTGCGCTGGGCGTATTGCGGGCCCAGCAGCTTGTAGGCAGCGGTGAAGCCACCGGAGGTCATCACCTTGAGTTGTTCGGCCTGGGCCGTCAGTGCCAGGGCACCGAGGGCCAGGGCCGTCAGGGTTTGCGACAGCGCTTTCATTGCGCCGCCTCGAGCATGACTTGCCCGCGGGTATTGGCGCGGTGATACAGCGCGAGGGTCGAGCACAGGGCGCACAGGGCGGCGAACATCAACCAGTAGGCCGGCGAAGCTTTGTCGTCGGTGATGTGAATGAACCAGGTGGAGATCGCCGGAGTGAAACCGCCGAAGATCGCAGTCGCCAGGCTATAGGCCAGGGAGAAGCCCGCCACGCGCACTTCCACCGGCATGATTTCGGTCAGCGCCGGGATCATCGCGCCGTTGTACATGCCGTACAGGAAGGAGAACCACAGCAGGGTTTCCAGCATATGCGCAAAGCTCGCAGCGTTTACCACGTAGGACAGCGCCGGATAAGCCGTGAGCACCGTCAGCGCGGTCATCGCGACCAGCACCGGTTTACGCCCGAAGCGGTCGCTCAGGCTGCCGCCGATGGGCAGCCAGACAAAGTTCGAGATCGCCACCAACAGGGTCACCAGCAACGCATCGGACGTGGTCAGTTGCAGCACGGTCTTGCCGAAGGTCGGCGCATACACGGTGATCAGGTAGAACGCGGTGGTGGTCATGGCCACCATCAACATGCCGCCGATGACCACGGACCAGTTTTTCGCCAGGGTCGCCAGCACTTCACGCATGCTCGGGCGATGTTTGCGGTTGGCGAACTCTTCGGTTTCCTCAAGGTTGCGCCGCAGCACAAAGATGAACGGAATGATCACGCAACCGACGGCGAACGGAATGCGCCAGCCCCAGTCGGCCACGACCGACGGCTGCATCCACACGTTCAGGCCATAGCCCAGCGCAGCGGCGACCACGATGGAGATCTGTTGGCTGCCCGACTGCCAACTGGTGTAGAAACCTTTGCGGCCGGGGGTAGCCATTTCAGCGAGGTACACCGACACCCCACCCAGTTCCGCACCGGCCGAGAAGCCTTGCAGCAGACGGCCGAGCAACACCAGCGCCGGAGCCCACAGGCCAATGGTGTGATAACCCGGCACCAGCACGATCAGCAGCGTACCGCTGGCCATGATCGCCAGGGTCACGATCAACCCTTTGCGCCGCCCCACATCGTCGATGTAGGCACCCAGGATGACCGCACCCAACGGACGCATCAGGAAGCCCGCGCCGAACACGGCAAAGGTCATCATTAATGACGCAAACTCATTAGCGGCGGGGAAGAACGCGGCAGCGATGTAGGTGGCGTAGAAGCCGAACAGGAAGAAGTCGAACTGTTCGAGGAAGTTGCCCGAAGTAACGCGGAAAACCGCACCAATTTTCGAACGGGCAGAGTCGGGGCGGGTAGGGCTAGTCATGCTTTTGTGTCTCCAGCGTTCTTTTTAAAGTGCTTGTTTCGCTTAAGGCCAAGGATAGTGGCTGACACATTTAGAAATGATAAGTGAATATTTTTGATCTATTGATGCGTTTTGATTATCAGTGGTCAGTGCAGGCCCACGGCGGCGTCCTTGTTCTATGCTTGCAGGCGTAACCAATTCTTACGGTCGGGGGTGCCTATGACTGACGAACAGAAACAGCGGGACGAACGGGAGCAGGAGCGACGCAGGCGGCAATTGGAGGAAGAAAAGCCGCAGACCTGGAAGCATCCCGACGACGGCACGGAGCTTTCGGAGCGGGATCGGGAAATTCCGCTGAAACCCTGATGCGTGATCGGTGGGGGCGGGCATGCCCGCTCCCACATGTGCAACGGGCGTTCCTCGGGAAGAGGCAAACTATTTGACATATTTGATTTGTGATCACATATTGGAGGCATAAGAACCACAACACAGGTTTGCCTCATGACAGATGGTCCGCTCCTCCTGCCCACCCTGCGCCAGGTGTCCCGCGATACCTTGCAAGACCAGGTCTACCGCCAGATCCGCGAAGCGTTGATGAGTGGCCGTTTCCAGCCTGGCCAGAAACTCACCATCCGTGGCCTGGCCGAAGCGCTCGGCTCCAGCCCGATGCCGGTGCGCGAAGCCCTGCAACGCCTCAGCGCCGAAAACGCCTTTGAAGTCACCGAAACCTCGCGTCTGCGGGTCCGCATGATGACTGTCGAGCGCCTGCGCGAAATCCGCGATGCGCGGGTTGCTCTGGAAGGCTTGCTGGCCGAGAAGGCGGTATTGCTCCTGAAAAAAGCCGACCTCGACGAAATCACCGACCTGTGCCAGCAAATGCAGCACGCCGCCGACGAAGTCGATGTGTCGCGCTACCTGTGGACCAACTTCGCCTTCCACCGCCGGATTTACGCAGTGGCCCAGGCCGAGCTGACCATGGCCGCCGTGGAGAATTTCTGGCTGCACATGGGGCCGTGCTTTGCCCTGGTCGCCCCCGATAAAGCTCACCTGCAACGCTCGATGGAGGCGCATACGCGCATCGTCGAAGCCCTGGCCGCCCGCGACGGCGCTGGCGCACGGGCGGCGGTGACCGATGACATCATGCAGGCCGCCGATTCCCTGGCGCGCCTGCTCGTCAAGAACGACCGTTCGCGGTCGTCTGCTTCAGGAGGTAAACGTGCATGAGTGTCCTACAGCGGCTACAGCCCTATCCTGGGTTGCGTGTATTGATTTCCGGTGGGGCTGCCGGCATCGGTGAAGTGTTGGCCGCGGCGTACCTTGAAGCCGGTGCCCAGGTGCATGTGTGTGATGTCAGCGAACCGGCCCTGGCGGCGTTTCGCGACAAATACCCAGGCAGCGTCGCCACCCGCGCCGATGTCAGTGATGCCGCGCAGATCGCGGCGGTGTTCGAGGTGCAGCGCGAGCATTTCGGCGGCCTCGACGTGCTGGTCAACAACGCTGGCATCGCCGGCCCCACTGGCGGTATCGACGCGATCAGCGACGCCGAATGGCAAGCCACCATCAACGTCAACCTGACCGCGCAATACCGTTTTGCCCACCATGCGGTGCCGATGCTCAAGCAATCGTCCCACGGCCATCTGTTGCATATCGCCTCGGTGGCCGGGCGTCTGGGCTACGCGTGGCGCACGCCGTATGCGGCGACGAAGTGGGCGATTGTCGGCCTGATGAAATCCCTGGCCTCGGAGTTGGGCGAGAGTGACATCCGCGTCAATGCCTTGCTGCCCGGCATCGTCGAAGGCCCGCGCATGGACGCGGTGATTCGCGCCCGTGCCGAGCAGGTTGGCGTACCCGAACCCGAGATGCGCCAGGAATACCTCAACAAAATTTCCCTCAAACGCATGGTCACCGCCGAAGACGTCGCGGCCATGGCGCTGTTCCTCTGTTCGCCCGCCGCCCGCAACGTGACCGGCCAGGCGATCAGTGTCGACGGTAACGTCGAGTACCTGTAGGACGCGGCGCCAGTCGCCAAGGAAGAACCCCGAGCTGTACCCAGGATTTTTTTCATAAGAATAAAAGTCGGAGAATCGTCATGTCCAAAAAACGTCCTGTGATCATTACCTGTGCCGTGACCGGTGCCATCCATACGCCGTCGATGTCGCCGCATTTGCCCATCACCGCCGAGGAAATTGCCGCCGCCGCCATCGGCGCCGCCGAAGCCGGCGCGGCGATTGTTCACCTGCATGCCCGTGACCCCAACGACGGCCGCCCCAGCCAGGACCCCGCGCTGTTCGCCGAATTCCTGCCGCAGATCAAGGCCGCCAGCGACGTGGTGATCAACATCACCACCGGCGGCGCGCCGACCATGGGCGTGGAAGAACGCCTACAGCCGGTGATGCAGTTCAAGCCGGAATTGGCCTCGCTGAACATGGGCTCGATGAACTTCGGCCTGTACGAAATGCTCAACCGCTTTACCGAGTTCAAGCACGACTGGGAGCGTCCATACCTGGAAGAGAGTGACGATCGGATCTTTCGCAACACCTTCCGCGACATTGCCCACATCCTCAATTCCTGCGCCGAGAACCGCACCCGTTTTGAGATCGAGTGCTACGACATCGGCCACCTCTACACCGCCGCGCACTTCCTGGAACGTGGCCTGCTCAAGCCGCCGCTGTTCATCCAATCGGTGTTCGGCCTGCGCGGCGGCATCGGCGGGCACCCGGAAGACCTGGCGCACATGCGTCGTACCGCCGATCGCCTGTTTGGCGACGATTATGTGTGGTCGATCCTCGGTGCCGGGCGTGGGCAAATTCCGCTGGCGACCATGGGCCTGTCCATGGGCAGCCATGCCCGGGTCGGCCTGGAAGATTCGTTGTGGGACGGGCCGGGCAAATTGGCCGCTTCGAACGCCGATCAGGTACGGCGCATTCGCAGCGTGATCGAAGCCCTCGGCCATCGCGTCGCCACGCCGGATGAAGCGCGGGACATCCTCGGGCTCAAGGGGCGCGACCAGGTCAATTTCTAACCGACGACACGGCCGCGTGCTGGCGCGGCCCGAATCCCGCACAACAACAATAAGGGGATCACACCATGCGTATCGAAGTGCTTGTGGACGTCAAGACCACCCTGGGCGAAGGCCCGGTGTGGGACGTCGAACAACAGCGGCTGTATTGGATCGACAGCGCCGACGGCCGCATCCTGCGTTGCACCGACGACGGCCGCGAACTGCGCGCCTGGGACGTGGGCCAGAAAATCGGCTCCATGGCCCTGCGCCACAACGGCGCGGCGGCCATCGTCGCCCTGCAGAATGGCGTACACACTCTGGACCTGGCCAGTGGCGAACTGGCGCTGATCGAAGACCCTGAACCGCACCTGCCGAACAACCGTCTCAACGACGGCAAGGTCGACCGCCAGGGCCGCTTTGTCTTCGGTTCCATGGACACCCAGGAAGACCGCGCCAGCGCCAGACTCTACCGCCTGGACCCGGACCTGCGCCTGCACATCCTGGACGAAGGCATCATCGTTTCCAATGGCCCGTGCTGGAGCCCGTCCGGGGACACCTTGTACTTTTGCGACACCTGGTCGGGCGAGATCTGGGCCTATGACTACGACCTCGCCAGCGGCAATGTCAGCAACCGGCGCACCTTCGCCAAGGTCGACACCTCGGGTGGCGGCGCCGCGGACGGTTGCACCGTGGACGCCGAAGGTTGCCTGTGGCAGGCCCTGGTCTATGCCGGGAAGCTGGTGCGCTACACCCCCGATGGTCACGTCGACCGGATCATCCAAATGCCGGTGAAGAAGGTCACCAGCCTGACCTTCGGCGGGCCGAACCTCGACACCCTGTTTGTGACCTCCATGGCCAAGCCGCCGCTGCCGCGTTTTCCGCACGACGGCCAGCAGCGCGGCGCGCTGTTCGCCATTACCGGGTTGGGCGTGCAAGGAATAGCCGAGCGACGGTTCGCCAGCTAGCGCGTGTGTTCGATCAGCAACATTCCTTCGCAACCTTGTGTCAGTGCGCGCCCTCGCGCGCCTGGAGAGGCTCATGGCAACTTTAAAAAAAGCGTCGCTGCGCAGCATTCACCGGCATTCCTGGGTGTCGCTGCTGGTTTGCTGGATGATCTGGATTCTCAACGCCTACGACCGTGAGATCGTGTTGCGCCTGGGGCCGACCATCTCCAAGCATTTCGATTTGTCCGCCGATCAGTGGGGCACCGTGGCCACGGTGATCATGCTCGCCCTGGCCCTGTTGGATATCCCGGGTTCGATGTGGAGCGACCGCTACGGCGGCGGCTGGAAGCGCGCGCGGTTCCAGGTGCCGTTGGTGCTGGGCTACACGGCGATCTCGTTTCTGTCCGGGTTCAAGGCGTTGAGCGGCAACCTCGCGACGTTTATCGCCCTGCGTGTCGGGGTCAACCTCGGCGCGGGCTGGGGCGAACCGGTGGGCGTGAGCAACACCGCCGAATGGTGGCCGGTGGAACGCCGCGGTTTTGCCCTTGGCGCGCACCACACCGGTTACCCGATCGGCGCGATGCTCAGCGGCATTGTCGCCAGCTTTGTGATCAGCACCTTCGGCGAGGACAACTGGCGCTACGTGTTCTTCTTCGCCTTCGTGGTGGCCTTGCCGCTGATGATCTTCTGGGCGCGGTATTCCACGGCCGAACGCATCACCGCGCTGTACGTCGACATCGCCGCCAAAGGCATGACGCCACCGGACAATGCCCCGGCCAGCCAGATCAAGGGCGACGCCTGGCGCACCTTTGTCGCCACCCTGCGCAACCGCAATATCGCGCTGACGGCGGGGAACACCCTGCTCACGCAGGTGGTGTACATGGGCGTGAATATCGTGTTGCCGGCCTACCTCTACAACATCGTCGGGCTGTCGCTGGCGCAGTCGGCGGGGATGAGCGTGGTGTTCACCCTGACCGGGATTCTCGGGCAACTGGTGTGGCCGTCGTTGTCGGACATCATCGGCCGCCGTACCACCCTGATCATCTGCGGGCTGTGGATGGCCGCCAGTGTCGGCGCGTTCTACTTCGCCAGCACCCTGACCCTGATCATCGTCGTGCAGTTGCTGTTCGGCCTGGTCGCCAATGCGGTCTGGCCGATCTACTACGCGGTGGCCTGCGACTCGGCCGAGCCGTCGGCCACCTCCACGGCCAACGGCATCATCACCACCGCGATGTTCATCGGCGGCGGCCTGGCGCCGGTGTTGATGGGCAGCCTGATCGCGATGGGCGGCGGCTGGACCACGCTGCATGGCTACACCGTGTGCTTTTTCGTGATGGCCGGCTGCGCCCTGGGCGGCGCGCTGCTGCAACTGTTTTCCCATCGCCCGCAGGCGTTGGTTGTGCAACTCGAACCCTAGAACAACATTGATGCACCCCCCAGCCGCGCTGGCGGGGCGCCAAGAGGAACTGCCCGATGACTACTGCCACCCAGGCCCGTGAACCGCAGGTGCTGAACAAATTGATGTTCGCCAAGTTGATGCCCTTGTTGATCATCGCCTACATCCTGAGCTTTCTGGACCGCACCAACATCGCCCTGGCCAAGCACCACCTGGACGTCGACCTGGGCATCTCCGCCGCGGCCTACGGGCTGGGCGCGGGCTTGTTCTTCCTCACGTATGCACTGTCGGAAATCCCCAGCAACCTGATCATGCACAAAGTCGGCGCGCGCTTCTGGATCGCGCGGATCATGGTGACCTGGGGCCTGATCTCGGCGGCCATGGCGTTTGTGCAGGGCGAGACCTCGTTCTACGTATTGCGCCTGCTGCTGGGCATCGCCGAAGCGGGCCTGTTTCCCGGGGTCATGCTCTATCTGACCTACTGGTTCAACCGCGAACAACGCGCACGGGCCACCGGCTATTTCCTGCTCGGCGTGTGCTTTGCCAACATCATCGGTGGCCCGGTGGGCGCAGCGTTGATGCGCCTGGACGGGCTGCTCGGCTGGCATGGCTGGCAATGGATGTTCATGCTCGAAGGCTTGCCGGCGGTGGCGTTCGCCTGGGTGGTGTGGCGCAAGTTGCCGGACCGCCCGAGCCAGGCGCCGTGGCTGACGGCGGCGGAAGCGCAGGGTATCGAACAGCGCATTGCCCAGGAAACCGAGGAAGGCGCCGGGGAGGGCGGCCACGCGTTGAAAAACTGGCTGACTCCGCAGATCCTGCTGGCGATCTTTGTGTATTTTTGCCATCAGATCACGGTCTACACGGTGATCTTTTTCCTGCCGAGCATCATCAGCAAATACGGTGAATTGAGCACCATGAGCGTGGGGTTGCTGACCTCGCTGCCCTGGATCGCCGCCGCCTTGGGCGCAGTGTGGCTGCCGCGTTTTGCGACCACACCCACCCGCGCGCGGCACCTGTTGATCAGCGGGTTGCTGACCATGGCGCTGGGGTTGGGCATCGCGTCGGTGTCGGGGCCGGTGTTCAGCCTGCTGGGCTTTTGTCTGTCGGCAGTGATGTTTTTTGTGGTGCAGTCGATTGTGTTCCTCTACCCGGCCTCGCGTCTCAAGGGCGTCGCCTTGGCGGGCGGGCTGGGTTTTGTCAATGCCTGCGGGTTGTTGGGCGGGTTTGTCGGGCCGTCGGTGATGGGCATGATTGAGATGAGTACCGGCAACGCGATGAATGGCCTGAAGGTGATTGCCGTGGTGCTGGTGGTCGCGGCGTTGGCCGCGCTGCGTTTGCGCCAGGGCCAGGAACAGGCGCCGGCCCCTCGGGTCGTTATGAGACCAGCAACGAAATAGGATAACCCGACGCCAAGACCAGGTACGCCACCACCGCCGCCAGGCACAGGCCGACGAATACCCGCAGCAACGTGCGGGCGGTGGGGTGCGCGATAAACTGGATGACCCAGATGCAGAACCCGGCCAGGAGGAAGGCCGCGGCGAGAATAACCAGCACGATAGTGTTCCTGCGACCGTGAAGAGCTGAATATATAGTCGTAAAGCCGCCCAATGAACAGTGCGCGCATAGACGCAGCCCCTCGGGCTTTCTAAACTGCGGCTTGTCGTGGGGAAAGGGCAGGTGCCGATGAATCGCAATGAATTACGCAAGGCCGACATCAACCTGATGGTGGTCTTCGAGGCACTGATGCTCGAGCGCAATGTGACGCGGGTGGCGGAGAAGTTGTTTCTCGGCCAGCCGACCATCAGTTCGGCGCTCAACCGGTTACGCACCTTGTTCAACGATCCGCTGTTCATTCGCGTCGGCCACCGCATGGAACCTACCGCACGGGCCGAGGAAATCATCCGGCACCTGTCGCCGGCCCTGGACTCTCTTTCATCGGCGCTGAGCCTGACCCACGATTTCGACCCGTCCGTCAGCACCATGACCTTCCGGATCGGCCTGTCCGATGACGTCGAGTTCGGCCTGTTGCCGCCGTTGCTGCGCGCCTTGCGCCAGGAAGCGCCGAAGGTGGTGTTCGTGGTGCAGCATGTGGATTACTGGCGGATTCCCGATCTGCTGGCATCCGGTGATATCACCGTCGGCATCACCCAGACCCGTGGCCTGCCGGCGAACGCCAAGCGCAAGTTGCTGCGCCATATCCACCCGCGCTTGCTGCGCGCCGACGCGTCCGACCGGCCGCTGACCCTCGATGAATATTGTGCGCGGCCCCATGTGCTGGTGTCCCACACCGCCAACGTATCCGGGTTTGCCGATGAGTGGCTGGCGGAAATCGGGCGCAAGCGCCATGTGGTGCTGTCGGTGCCGCAATACAGCGCGCTGCCGGCGCTGCTGGCCGGCACCGACCTGATCGCCAGCCTGCCGGACTACACCGCCGAAGCCATGACGCTGTCGGGCAATCTGTTTTGTGAGCCCTACCCATTCGAGACGCCGACCCTGGATCTGTCCATGGTCTGGCTCAGCCATGTGGACACCGATCCGGCCGAGCGCTGGGTGCGTTCGCGGCTGGAGGCGTTCATGAGCGACCGCGGGCTGGCGAAAAAGGTCTGATGCTTTTATCCGTGGTATATCTAGGAATCTTCCTATCGATACTTCGGAGACTCCCATGCCACACCTGCACCTGGAATACACCGCCAACCTGACGCAACTGGACACCGACAAGGCCCTGTTGCGTCTGAACCATGCATTGGTGGCCTCCGGTCAGTTTGGCGCCGAGCTGGATATCAAGAGCCGTTCACTCAAGGTCGAGAGTTTTCGCGTGGGCACCGGCATGAACCCGCGGGGTTTTGTCGCCGTGCGCCTGGCGTTGCTCAGTGGACGCTCGGCGCAGGTCAAGAAGCAGCTGTCAGAAAGCCTGCTGGCCGTGGTGCAGGAACTTGGGCCATGGCCGGAAGGTGTGCAGGTGCAACTGAGTGTCGAATTGCTGGATATCGATCGCGATTCCTACAGTAAGGTCGCGATCGGCTAAGCGCTTCCATCCACCACGACCGTCGATGCGTAAGGTCAGAGTAATCCCTGTTCAGCGCAGACTTTGACCACCTGCTCCCTGAACCAGGTATTGGCGCTGTCCTGTTCACTGGTTTCGTTCCACTGCATATCCAGGGTGAACCCCGGCAACCCGTGGGGCGCCTCGCAGTGGCCGAACACCGACGCCGGGGCCAGCAGTTTGTGGACGCGGCGGGGCAGGGTCACGATGAAGTCGGTGCCGGTGATCATCTTCAACGCCGCGCCATAGCTGTTGGCCCGTGCGACCACCTGGCGCTTGTGGGCCTGACGCGCCAGCCAGCCGTCGACCATGTTGGTGTCGGAGGTCCACGGCGTGGGAAACACGTGGCGCCGCTCGACGAACGACTGCAGGCTGAACGCCGCCTCGCGGGGTGCCGCGCGCTTGTCGAAGACACACACCAGATCATCTTCCAGCAACATCTGGGTCTTGAAGTCTTTATGCGCGCGGTGAAAGTGCGGGCCAAAGCAAATCACCAGGTCGAGGCGGCCTTCGCGCAGGTCGTCGGCAGGGATCTCGGTTTCCAGCTTGCGCACATTGACGATCACCGGCAGGTTCGCGCGGTCGAAGTGTTTCAACAGGCGCGGCAGGATCAGTTGCTCGAAATACTCCGGGGCGCACACGTTGAAGGTCACGGCTTTCTGGGTGGGGTCAAAGGCTTGGCCACCGGCGTGGCACAGGTTGATGCTTTCGAGGATTTTCTGCACATGGCCGTACATGGTGCTGGCCTTGTACGTCGGACGCATACCCGCCCGCGTGTTGATGAACAGCTCATCCTCGAAGCTGGTGCGCAGCTTCTTCAAGCTGTAGCTCACGGTCGACTGGCTGACGAACAGCGTTTCTGACACCTCGGTAACGCTGCTCTGGTCGTAGACGGCGATAAACACCATCAAATCCTGCATATCGAGCTTTCTGAGCAAGTTACTGTTTAGCATCCATTCCATCCGGTAAGCCTTGGCACTGTGGCAGCGCGCGACAAGGGCAAAAGCTTAACGGAACGGGAGTGCCAATAGAAAGCTCTGTAGGGTGTTTCAGTGTTGTGCGTGGGACAAAAAGTGTTTGCAACACGACGTCAGCGGATGTGGTCTGCGTAATGCTTCGGATTGAAGCGCGTGACGATCAGCAGCATCACCCCGATCACCGCCGCCAGCGACCACCATGCCCATTCGAAACTGCCCAACTGATCGCGGATCATCCCGGCGATCAGCGGCGACAGGCCGGCAATCAGGTAACCGATGCCTTGCACGAACGCCGTCAGGCTACCGGCGCGGCGCGGGTGGTCGAGGTGGTCGAGGGACAGGATCAAACTCATCGGGAACAGGCCGCCGATGCCCAGGCCGAGCAGGCAGGGCCACAGCAGGCTCAGGTGTTGGGGCGCGAGGATCAGGCCGCAGAACCCGAGGATGATCAGCACCAGCAACACGGCCAACACTCCGCGTTTATCCCGGCGGCGGTTGGCGAGGGCGGGGGTGACCAGGCCCGAGATGACTTCCATCGCGGTGAGGAAACCCAGGAGCAAACCGGCATGCTGTTCGCTCCAGCCTTGTTCTACGTAGTACGGCGCCAGCCACGCCAGTACGCAGGTGTAGGAGGCTGTACCGAGGCCAAAAAAGATCGCCAGCAACCAGGCGCGGCCGTTGCCGAAAAATCCTTCCTGCTTGTCAGAACCTGCCTGGGGCAGAACCGGCAGCGCCGCACGCTGGGCGGACCAGCACACCAGGGCGAGCACGGCCAGCCCCGCCCAGATCGCCAGGCCGATGCGCCAGCTACCAGTCTGCACCAGCACGAACGGGGAGAACGACGCCGCCAGCGCCGCGCCGCCCATGATCGCCGTGACGTACAAGCCCATGAACAATGAAACGTCGGCGCTGAAGCGCGACTTGATCAGCGCCGGCATCACCGCCTGGATCATCGCGATGCCGACCCCCGCAGCGATGGCGCTGACGATCAACTCCAGCGCCGAATCGAGGAACAACCGCGACAGCGTCGCCACGCCGATCACCAGCAGCGACACCACAATGCTGCGATGTTCGCCGAAGCGCTTGGCCAGGCCCATGCCGAAAAACATCGCCAGGCCCATGGCCATGACCGGCAACATGGTCAGCAGCGCCGCGCTGCTGAAACTCAACGGCACCTCGCCGCGAATCGACGCTAACAACGGCCCTACGGCCGCCATCGACGGGCGCAGGTTAAGCGCGACCAGCACGACGCTGATCATCAGCCATACGGCGGTGGTGGGTTTTGCGTGAACGTTTTCCATGGGCCTGCCTTGAGTGAACAAGGGCGAATCAGGCCACGGGCGGGGGAGTGGGGCAAATGAGAAAGTCGCAGGGGCTATCTAAAAAATGCAGTTAACTGAAATACCGCACATTGGTCCACATTCCATCGGGAGGCTGCGTCGTCAGTTAGACCGGATTACATGCTTGATCTCCTGAAACGCCGCCAGCCCCCACGGGCCCAGTTCGCGGCCGATGCTGCTCTGCTTGTAACCGCCCCACGCCGTTTGCGGGAAGATCACCTGCGGCGCGTTGATCCACACCATGCCGGCCTGCAAGGCATTGGCCACGCGTGCGGCGGTTTCGTCGTTGCGGCTGACCACGCTGGCCACCAGGCCGAAATCGCTGTCGTTGGCCAGGGCGATGGCCTCGGCCTCCGTGGTAAAGCGTCGTACACACAGCACCGGGCCGAAGATTTCTTGCCGCCATAACGCGCTGTCCAGCGGCACGTCGGTGAACAGCGTGGGGCGAATGAAATAACCCTTCGTCAAGTGCGCCGGGCGCTCGCCGCCGCACAGCAAGCGGGCACCGTCCTGCACGCCGCGCTGGATATGCGCCAACACCCGTTGGTACTGGGCGCGGTTGATCAACGCGCCCATTTCCACGTCGTCGGCAAATGGGTCGGCGACGCGAATCCCTTCAGCCCGCGCAGTTAAACGCTGTAGGAATTCATCCGCGAGACTGTCTGCCACCAGCACACGACTGGTCGCTGAACACATCTGCCCGGCGTTGAAAAAGCCACCTCCACAGGCCAGCTCAAGCGCCAGGTCGAGGTCGGCATCTTCCAGCACCAGCAGCGAGGATTTGCCCCCCAGTTCCAGGCTCACGCCCTTGACGGTTTCGGCGGCGCGTTGCATCACCTGCACGCCCACCGCATTGCTGCCGGTGAAGGAAATCTTCGCCACGCGAGGGTCCGCCGCCAGCGGGGCGCCCACGGCCAAGCCGGTGCCGCAGACCAGGTTGAACACCCCCGCCGGGAAGCCGGCCGCGGCGATGATCTGCGCCAGTTGCAACTCCGCCAGCGGCGTCACTTCCGACGGTTTGAGCACCACGCAACAGCCGGCGGCCAGCGCCGGGGCGAGTTTCCAGGCGGTGGTGACCATGGGGAAATTCCACGGCACGATCAGCCCCACCACGCCGCAGGGCTCGCGGCGCAGGCGGGCGCTGAAGGCATCAGTGGGCAGCGCCACCGCGTGGTCTTGCTCGGCGTCGAGCGCCTCGGCGAGACCGGCGTAGTACTCGAAGGTGGCGATGACATCGTCCACATCGATTCCCGCTTCGAACAACGGTTTGCCGCTGTTGCGCGACTGTACACGCATCAACGGTTCGCGCTGCTCGCTCACGCCTTGAGCCACTTTGCGCAGCAGGGCGCCGCGCTCGCGGCCGGTGCTTTGCGACCAGCCGACACACGCCGCACTGGCGGCGTCGACCGCCTGGGTCACGGCGCGGGCATCGCCGACGCTGACCTGGGCGAGTATTTCCTCGGTGGCCGGGTTGATCACGTCCAACACGTCATGGCCCGCACGACACGCACCATTGATATACACACCGTTTACGACCGCACTCATACCGCTACCTCCTGCACCCAACGTTCCTGGTCGATTTCAATCAGCGTCGGCCCCTGGCGATCCGCGGCGGCACGCAAGGCCACGCGCAGTGCGTCCAGGCCCTGGATGCGTTCGGCGGCACAACCGAGGGCCGTGGCCACGCCGATGAAGTCCGGCGTGTAAATGTCGACGCCGACCGGTTCGATGGCCCGGTTGACCATGTACTTTTTGATCTCCTCGTAGCCCTGGTTATTCCACAGCAGCACGATGATCGGCGTGCGTGCCTCCACGGCGCTGGCCAGTTCCGGCAGGGTGAATTGCAGCCCGCCGTCGCCGATCAGGCACACCACCGGCTGGCCATCGCCACGCCCCAACCAGGCGCCGATGGCCGCGGGCAGGGCGTAGCCCAGGGTGCCGTAGCCGGTGGACGCGTTGAACCAGCGGCGCGGGTGGTCAAGGTTCAGGGTCAGGTTGCCGCTGTACACCGGCTGTGTGGAGTCGCCCACCAGCACCGCGCCGGGCAGTTCCTCCAGCACGGTGTGGAGCATGCGGGTTTGCGCGCGGGTGGCGGCGTCCCAGGTCGGCGTCAATTCGGCCCACAGGCGGGCGACGCGCTGGGCGCCCCAGGCACTGTGGCGAGGCGCCAGCGGTTGGCGCTGGAGTTCGGCGAGCAAGGCGTCGGCGGCGATCTGCGCGGCGGCCACCAAGGCCAGCTCGGGCGGGTAATTGCGCACGGTCTGGTCGGGGTCGATATCGATGCGCAGCAGTGCGCCGGGAATCTCGAAACCGCCGGCGAAGGTCACGTCGTAGTCGGTCTCCGCCAGCTCCGTGCCGATCGCCAGCACCACATCGGCTTCGGCGACCAGGGCGCGGGTGGCGAGCAGGGACTGGGTCGAGCCGATCAGCAGCGGGTGGGCCGCGGGCAGCAGGCCTTTGGCGTTGATGGTCAGCGCCACGGGGGCGCCGAGGGTTTCGGCCAGGCGGGTCAACGCCGCGGCGGCCTCGATGGCGCCGCCGCCGGCCAGGATCAGCGGGCGTTGGGCGGCGGCGAGCCGTTGGCTCATCTGTGCGACCGCCACTGGCGCCGCACCGGCACGCGCCACGCTGATGGGGGAGGTGCCGAGCAACGCATCGGCGTTTTCCACCAGCACATCCAGCGGGATTTCGATGTGTACCGGGCGCGGGCGCCCTGCCTGGAACAGCGCAAACGCCCGCGCCAGCACGCCGGGCAATTCTGCTGCCGACATCACGGTGTGGGAGAACGCCGCCACGCCGGCGACCAGCGCGCTTTGGTTCGGCAGTTCATGCAACTTGCCGCGCCCGCCGCCCAGCTGGCTGCGCGCCTGCACGCTGGAGATCACCAGCATCGGGATCGAGTCGGCATAGGCCTGGCCCATGGCCGTGGTGATGTTGGTCATGCCGGGGCCGGTGATGATCAAACACACGCCGGGCTTGCCGCTGGTGCGCGCATAGCCATCGGCCATAAAGCCCGCGCCCTGTTCGTGGCGCGGGGTGACGTGGCGGATGTTCGAGCGCGCCAGGCCGCGATACAACTCCACGGTGTGGACGCCAGGAATACCAAACACCTGGTCCACGCCGTAGCTTTCCAGGAGCTTGACCAATACTTCGCCGCAGGTCGCCATACATGTCGCTCTCAGGTTGAGGTGAGGCGGTATTGGACCGGCTGGCCCGTAGCGGCAACAATCGATAAAAAGTCATACTAGCCATGTCCTCACGTCATGGCTGCTTGCCCTATGAAACGCCTCCCGCCGCTGCCCGCGCTGCACACCTTCTGGGTCACCGCCCAGTGCTGCAACTTCACCCACGCTGCCGCGCAGTTGCACATCACCCAAGGCGCGGTGAGCCGGCAGATCGCCGGGCTGGAAAGCCACTTGGGCTATGCCTTGTTCCAGCGCCAGGCGCGGGGCCTGAGCCTGACCGAAGAAGGTCGCGAGTGGTCGCTGAGGGTGCAGCAGGTCTTTGGCCTGATCGGTGACGCGCTGGAGCAGATCGGCCGCCGCCGCGACACCTTGCAGCTCAAGGCCTCCACCTGCGTGATGCGCTGGCTGCTGCCGCGCTTGATGCAATGGCAGCGGGAGCGCCCGGATGTGCCGGTGGAGCTGACCACGACCGTGGCCTACACCGTGGACTTTCGTCGCGAGCAATTCGATGCCGCGGTGATCTATGCGCCCAGCGCCGAACAGTCGGCCGAGGCTCGGCATCTGTTCGACGAACAACTCACCCCGGTGTGCGCGCCGGCCTTGCTGGGCGCGCTGAATACGCCAGCGGACCTGCAGCAACAGGTGCTGCTGCACCCCACGCGGGACGAGCGGGACTGGGCGTTATGGCTGAACGCGGCGAAGACGCGCTTGAGCAATGTGAGCCAGGGCCATCATTTCGAGACGCTGGATCTGGCCATGACAGTGGCGTCCCAGGGTTCAGGCGTGGCGATTGGCGACAGCGCGTTGATTGGCGAGGACGTGAGCGCGGGGCGCTTGGTGACGCCGTTTGAATTGCGGGTGCCGACGGGGATGGGCTATTACCTGGTGTATCCGCCGGGGACAAAGCCGTCCGCCGGGCTTGAAGCGTTGATGGAGTGGTTGGTCAACCAGGCGCAACAGGCGTAACGCTGAAGATCCACCTGTGGGAACCGGCAAGCCAGCTCCCACAGGTGGATCGTGTCGGCTCAATAACCGACGGTGAAACGCTGGCGCGAATGCTTCGGTGTTTCCACTTCATCAATCATCGCGATGGCGAAGTCGGCGAAGCTGATCCAGCTGCGGCCTTCGCGGCTCACCAGCAAATCATCCTGGCCCAGGCGGAAGGTGCCGGTGCGCTCGGTTTCAACGAATTCGGCCGATGGCGACAGGAAGGTCCAATCCAGTTCCTGTTCCTGACGCAACGCCTCGAGGAACGTCGCGCCGGCACTGGCTTCAGCCTTGTACGCCTCTGGGAAACCCTCGCTGTCGATCACCCGAGTGCCGCCCGGCAGCAGCAGCGAACCCGCGCCGCCCACCACCAGCAGGCGTTTGACCCCGGCTTTTTTCACCGGGCCGATCACCGCGCTGGCGGGCAGGGTGGCGAAATGCGCCGCGCTGATCACCACATCGCTGCCGCTGATGGCCTGTTGCAAGGCCTCGGCATCCAGCGCATCGACCTGTTTGACGCTGACGCCAGGACGCACGGCGAGCTTGTCAGTGTTGCGCGCGATGGCGGTGACGCTGTGCCCGCGTCGCAGCGCTTCTTCCAGCAGTTGGCTACCGGCGCGGCCGGTGGCCCCAATGATTGCGATCTTGCTCATGACATTCTCCAGTACGGTTAAGGTTTGAAACGCTTCACCACTTCATTTCGCCCTTGGCGACTTTGGCGCTCAGTTCCAGCGAACTTTCGTCGGCGAGGGTCGGGTAACGCTTTTTCATCGCCGCGATCAGGGCGGCGGAGTCCTTGGCCTTGGCGGTTTCTTCGTCAAAGGCCTGGATGTAGTCGGCGGTAAAGGCCACGGATTGCAGCGACGGGTTGCCGAGGAAATGCCCCGGAACCACCGTGCGCGGCTGCAGTTCGGCGATGCGTTGCAGGGTGGCCAGCCAGTCTTTATGGGACTGTGCGCTCTGAGTATCGGCCATCCACAGGTGGATGTTGTCGGCGACGACCACACCGCCGACCACGGCCTTGATCGACGGCACCCATACAAAGCTGCGATCCGGCTGCGGGCCGTCGAGGCCGATCACTTCCAGCGGTTGCCCTTCAAGCGTCAGGCGGTGGCCGTCGAGCACCTGCGGCACGATGGTTTTGCCTGGCTTGTCGGCGCCCATTTTCGGGCCCCAGAACGCCAGTTTGCCGGCGACGGTGGCGTTGATGTGGTCGACCACCGCTTGCGGGGCCAGCACCTTGGCGTCGGGGAATGCGGCGGTCAGGGTGTCGAGGCCGAAGTAGTAGTCCGGGTCGCCGTGGCTGATGTAGATGGTCGTCAGGTGTTTGCCGCTGGCGCGGATCTTCTGCACCAGGTGTTCGGCCTGGCTTTTGCCGAACTGCGCGTCGACCAGGATCGCGTCTTTCGCGCCGCTGACCAGCACCGAACTGACCGGGAAGATCGCGGCCTCGCCGGGGTTGTACACCTCGAGGGTCAGCTCGGCGGCGGCCGCCTGGACGGCGAAGGCCAGGGCGGCGGTCGCCAGGGTCAGGCGCTTGAGGGTGGACAACATCGGGCAACTCCGGCAATCGGTAAGGGATGCGCAGAGCTTAGTTGCACCAAACACCACAAAAAATGCGATGCTGGGACATAGTTTGTTTCTAAAATCGGGCAGATCATGGATCGTCTTCAAGCAATGCGCGTGTTTGTGACGGTGGTGGATCTGGGCAGCCAGTCCGCCGCCGCCGACCATCTGGACCTGTCGCGCCCGGTGGTCTCGCGCTACCTGGCCGAGCTGGAAGACTGGGTCGGCGCGCGCTTGCTGCATCGCACCACGCGCAAACTCAGCCTGACGGCTGCCGGCGGGGAAACCCTGCCACGTTGCCGGCAATTGCTGGAACTGTGCGGCGACATGCAGGCCGCCGTCAGCGAACCGGATGACGCGCCCCGTGGCCTGCTGCGCCTGAGTGTCAGCACCTCGTTCGGCCAGGCGCAGTTGGCCGAGGCCATCGCCGAATACGTCAGGCGCTACCCCTTGGTGACGGTCGACCTGCAGATGCTCGATCGCACGGTCAACCTGGTGGATGAGCGCATCGACCTGGCCATCCGCACCAGCAACGACCTGGACCCCAACCTGATCGCGCGGCGCCTGACGGTCTGTCGCTCGGTGGTGTGCGCGACCCCGGCCTACCTGCTTGAGCATCCGGCGCCGCAAAAGGTCGAGGACCTGGCGCGACACAACTGCCTGACCCACTCGTACTTCGGCAAAAGCCTGTGGCATTTCGAGGAAGGCGGCGAACACGTTTCGGTGCCGGTCCACGGCAATATCACCGCCAACGAAGCCAGCACGCTGTTACGCGTGACGCTCGCCGGGGCGGGGGTGGCGATGCTGCCCAGTTATCAGGCCGGCGAGCACATCCGCCGTGGCGAACTGGTGCGCCTGTTGCCCGCGGCCGAACCGCGGCAGATGAACATCTACGCGGTGTACGCGTCGCGCAAACACATGCCGTCGGCGCTGCGCAGCCTCCTGGATTTCCTGGTGCTGAGGTTTCCGGAAACGCCGGAGTGGGACCGGGGCCTGTGACCCGACAGACAGATGTTGAATGGCGTCCAATAATGGCAACTCGCCCTGGCTGACCTATGCTTTAAACAGCACCGAGTAGGTCCTTCAGAGGTCTGTGCCATGACCGTCAAAACCAGAAAGTACCTGAAAATTTTCATCCTTTGCGCCTTGGTCAGCGCGCTGTACGGCACCGCTGCCTATCGCGTCGAGCAGGCCCGCATGCAGCCGAGCTTTGCGATCAGTTGCCATCAGGATCAATGCATTCCGCGCACCGGCAGTTTCAGCGCGTTGCGCTAATGGCCAACCAAGGACGATCCCGCGTTTAATCCTCGGGTGTTTCGGCCTTGAGTCGTTCGCGAAATGCCTTGGGCGAAAACCCGACCCGGCGGCGGAATAGCCGCGAGAAGTTGGTCGGGTCGGAAAAGCCCAATACCTCCGACATTTCATTGATGGTCATGCTGGTGTAGGTCAGCAGGCGCTTGGCTTCCAGCAATTGGCGGTCGTGCATGATCTGTAGCGCGGGTTGCCCACCCAATTCCCGACATGTGCCGTTCAGGTGTGAGACCGAGATACCCAGCTTGTGGGCCAGGTCTTCAATCTTCGGGTGTTCGCGATAATGCTGTTCGACCAATTGGGTAAAGCGCCGGAAATACTCGCGCCCACGCGGTGCCCGCGGGTGGCGGCGCTGGATGGCCTGGCGGCTGATCCACACCAGCAACACGCTGACCAGGGCGTGCATCAGCATGTCCCGGGCCGGCTGCTCATCGGCGTATTCGTCCTGCAGGCGGGCGAACAGGTTGTTGAGATAGTCGCTGTCCTTGCCTGCCGGGTAACTGCCCAGCACCTGCAGGCCGTCCACCGTTGCGCCCAATTGCGCTTGCAGGTGGCTGACCAGCGGTGCCGCCAGGGTCAGCACGTAGCCTTCGACATCTTCCGCAAACCGGAATCCGTGCACACACAGCGGCGGCAGCACCTGCAAGGTCGCTTCGTTGAGGGTGGTGCGCTGGCCTTCGATTTCCAGTTGCGCCTGGCCTTGGTGGACGTACAGCAACTGGCACAGATCCGCGTGCCGGTGGGGCTGGATTTCCCACTGGTAGTCCCGGCTGCGTCGGGAAATCGTTTCGCAGTGCAACAAATCCGGCGTCGGCCATTGCTGGTTTTCCCCGTACAGCTTGAACACCGGAATCGCGGAACTGGCAGTTTTGGTCATAGTTTCAATCCGATACTCAGGCAAGTGGTTCGGTAATCGCCCCGATTGGCAAAAAGCGCAGGCTTTGGCGCAGTTTTCACCTTCTTATAGCGCCCACTCAAGTGAAAAATGTCAGCAATAAGACCAATGACAACTCTTTCACCTTATCCGTTCGGGTGAATTTTTCGGACCATAAAAATAATGAAAACGCTGAAAACTCAAGTCGCCATCATCGGCGCCGGTCCTTCGGGACTGTTGCTCGGCCAACTGTTGCAGCAGGCCGGTATCCAAACCCTGATTCTAGAGCGCCAGAGCGCCGATTACGTGCTGGGGCGCATCCGTGCCGGGGTGTTGGAGCAAGGCATGGTCGACCTGTTGCGCGAGGCCGGCGTCAGCCAGCGCATGGACGCGGAAGGCCTAGTCCATGATGGCTTCGAACTGGCGCTTAATGGCCAACTGACTCACATCGACCTCAAGGCGCTCACCGGCGGTCAATCGGTGATGGTCTACGGCCAGACCGAAGTGACCCGCGACCTGATGGCCGCACGCGCCGCCACCGGTGGCGTCACCTTGTATAACGCGCGTGAGGTGCAACCCCACGGGCTCAAAACTGATCAACCCTGGCTGACGTTCGAACATGAAGGCGAAGCCTTTCGCCTGGAGTGTGATTACGTGGCCGGTTGCGACGGTTTTCACGGTGTCGCCCGGCAATCGATCCCGGCCGAGTCGCTGAAGGTCTTCGAGCGGGTGTATCCCTTCGGCTGGCTGGGCATCCTGGCCGACACGCCGCCGGTCCATCCTGAACTGGTGTACGCCAAGCATGCGCGCGGGTTTGCCTTGTGCAGCATGCGTTCGCCGACGCGCAGCCGTTACTACCTGCAAGTACCCGTCGAGGAGTCGGTCGATGAGTGGTCGGACCAGCGTTTCTGGGCTGAACTGAAAACGCGCCTGCCAAGCCAGTTGGCCGAGCAGTTGGTGACCGGGCCGTCGATCGAAAAAAGCATCGCGCCGCTGCGCAGCTTCGTGGTCGAGCCGATGCAGTACGGGCGTTTGTTTCTGCTGGGGGATGCGGCGCACATCGTCCCACCCACCGGGGCCAAGGGCTTGAACCTGGCGGCGAGCGACGTGAGCACGCTGTTTCGCATCTTGCTCAAGGTCTACCGCGAGGGGCGCGTGGAGTTGCTGGAGAAATATTCGGAAATCTGCCTGCGACGCGTGTGGAAGGCTGAGCGGTTTTCCTGGTGGATGACGTCGATGCTGCATCAGTTTCCCGAAGCGGACGGGTTCAGCCAGCGCATTGCCGAGAGCGAACTGGCGTACTTCATCCACTCGCACGCCGGTCGCACCACCATCGCGGAAAATTACGTCGGGCTTCCTTACGAAGCTATCGAATAGCCTGCTATCGTATCGAGCATGCCCGCAGGTCGCCTTTTCCTGCGGGCCTTGCTCGAAGGTTTACCGTGACTCAGCTCAATCAGCCTACTCCAGCCGTACCTGCCGTGCGCAGCATCCTCGTCTCGTTGATGATGGCGATCTTCCTCGGTGCCTTGGACCAGACCATTGTCGCCGTGTCCATGCCGGCCATTTCCGCGCAGTTCCACGACGTCAACCTGCTGGCCTGGGTGATCTCCGGCTACATGGTGGCGATGACAGTGGCGGTGCCGATCTACGGCAAGCTCGGCGACCTGTACGGGCGGCGGCCGATGATGCTGATCGGCATGGGTCTGTTCACCCTGGCGTCGCTGTTCTGTGGCATGGCGCAAAGCATGGAGCAACTGGTGCTGGCGCGGGTGCTCCAGGGCATCGGCGCCGGCGGGATGATTTCGGTGAGCCAGGCGATCATCGGCGACATCATCCCGCCGCGCGAGCGCGGGCGTTACCAGGGCTATTTCAGCGGCATGTACGCGGTGGCCAGCGTGGCCGGGCCGGTGCTGGGCGGTTATATGACCGAGTACCTGTCCTGGCGCTGGGTGTTTTTGATCAACCTGCCGTTGGGCGCCGGCGCCTGGTACGTGGCCCATCGCAGCCTGGTCGGGCTGCCGTTGCCGCAACGCAAGCCGATCATCGATTACCTCGGCACCGTGCTGCTGATCATCGGCTTGAGCGCCTTGCTGCTGGGCATCACCGAAATCGGCCAGGGCCATGATTGGCGCAATGACTCGGTGCTAGCGTTGCTGGCCTGCGCGCTGGTGGCGCTGAGCATATTTGTCTGGCATGAGCGGCGTGCGCGGGAACCGTTGTTGCCGATGCACCTGTTCGCCAACCGCAGTGCTGTGCTGTGCTGGTGTACGATGTTTTTCACCAGTTTCCAGGCGATTTCCCTGACGGTGCTGATGCCTTTGCGCTTTCAGACCGTGACCGGCTCCGGCGCCGACAGTGCCGCGCTGCACCTGCTGCCACTGGCGATGGGCTTGCCGATGGGCGCCTACTTTGCCGGGCGCATGACCTCGGTGACCGGGCGCTATAAACCGCTGATCCTCAGCGGCGCCGTGTTGAGCCCCTTGGCGATTCTCGGCATGGCCTACAGTGCGCCGCAGGCGATGGGGCTGACGGCGATGTTCATGCTGCTGTGCGGCATCGCTGCCGGCATGCAGTTCCCGACCTCGCTGGTGGGCACGCAGAACTCGGTGGAACAGCACGATATCGGCGTCGCCACCAGCACCACCAACCTGTTCCGTTCCCTGGGCGGGGCGGTCGGGGTGGCGTGCATGTCGGCGTTGTTGCTGGCGCTGTTGCAGGACTCCAGCTTTGCCCACCTGGCCAGCGGCGCGCTGGTGGTCGAGGGCGGTTCCGGCAGCGTTTTGCTCGATGGCCTGAACGCCGCCCCAGGCCCGGCGCAGGATGCCCTGCGTGGAGAACTGGCGGTGACGTTCCGGCATTTGCTGATGGTCAGTGCGGCGGTGTCGTTGCTGGGGTTGGCGGCAGCGATTGCGATGCCTGATCGCATGCTGCGCGGCCGTGAAGACAAGGCCCGCTGACGGGCCGGCTGGAGATCCAAATGTGGGAGCGGGCTGGCCCGCTCCCACCGGTTTGACCGCCTGTGCAATTCAAGGGCTGTAAGAACCGACCGCCACCATGAAATGCCCGGTTTTGCGCAAATACGCATGCTTGTTCTCGACCTTGCCGGTCACCGGGTTTTTCCAACGGTACGTGTACTCACCCTGATCCTGCTCCGCCATCAACTTGAGGATCGGTGCGCCCACCGGCTTGCCGTCGGGGTCCTTGATCTTGCTGAAGTCGGTGTTGATCAGCCGCAGGTTGGTGCCATGGGCGGCATAGCGCCGGGTATCGAGGTCGACCACGAACACGTAGAGATCGTCCTGCAGGAAACCGCCCTGCAATGAGTTGATCGCCTTCAGCGTGCCGGCTTCATCCTTGACCAGCGCCTTGACGGCCTGGTCCCGCAGCGCTCGCGCCTGTTCCGGCGTGGCCCGTGGCAGGTAATAGCCCACCGCGAGGATGCGTTCGCCGACACGCTGATAAAACACATGCTTGTGTTCGATCTTGCCGTCGTTCCAGTTCTGCCAGCGGTAGTCGGCCTGCTGGATGCCCTGGCCTTCCGGCGCCTTGAGCGCGTCCTTGAACGACTGGCGCAAATCTGCCCCGAGCACTTCGGACACATCGCGGCCGATCAAGGCGGAGGAGGGCCCGCCGCTGGCCAGCAACACGCCCTGGGTGTCGACCACGAACACATAGCGGTCATGGTCGACGAACTCGCCCTGGCGGCTGAAGGCGGCGAAGGCCTTGTCGCCATTGCTCTGGTAGTAGGCCAAGGCTTTCCCCAGCAGAGCCTTGGCCGCCTGGGCTTCCTCCTCCGGCAAGGCGGCGGCGTGTACCTGGCTGAAACCCAACAGCAACAGCCAGCTGAATCGGAGCAGTCGCTTCATTATCCGTGCCTCGTTCTTATGGATGTGAGCACAGCTTAGACGGCTGCGGCTCAGGGCGCCGCCAGCCATTGATTAACGATGCCGTCGTACACCCCGGTGGCCACGCTCAGGTGCAACCACTGGTCGACGTAACTTTTCCAGGCTACATCGTCGCGGGGCAGCAGGAAGGCTTTCTCGCTGTACTGCATCTGCCGCTGCGGGTTGACCGCACACAGCCCCGGCTTGAGTTTCTGCTGGAAGCGCGCCTCGCTGGCGTCGGTGATCATCACATCGGCCTTGCCCGCCAGCAGTTCGTCGAAGATGGTCACGTTGTCGTGCAGGCGCAGTTGCGCCTGGCCCAGGTGCGCCCGGGCGAACACTTCGTTGGTGCCGCCCGCCGGTTCGATCACCCGCACCTGTGGCTGGTTGATCTGCTCGACGCTCTGGTAACGCTGCACATCGGCGCAGCGCACCAGCGGGATCTTGCCGTCGACGCCGAGGGACTGGCTGAAGAACGCCTTTTTCTGGCGTTCCAGCGACACCGAAATACCGCCCACGGCGATGTCGCAGCGGTGCGCGAGGAAGTCCGGCATCAGGCTTTTCCAGGTGGTGGGCACCCAGGCGATCTTGGCGTTGAGGCTCTTGGCCAGGGACTCGGCCATGGCGATATCGATGCCTTCGTAGCGGCCATCGGCACGCAGGAAGGTGTAGGGCTTGTAGTCGCCGGTGGTGCAGACGGTGAGCGTGCCGCTGTCGAGCACGTTGTCCAGGCGCGAGGGGGGCGTGTCCGCGAGGGCGGGTGTCGCCAGACTCACCAATACACACAGGGCTAAAGGAGCTTTCATGCGGTCGAGTCCTTGGGCATGATCGGGCGGCCATTATTTCCAGCAAGATGGCGGGGTGGCAAGGACGGCGAATGTTTAGCCAACGTGCAACCAAACTCCGTCAACCCTGAATTGACGCCCCTGACCCGGCGTGTGACGCTGCCAGGCATCTCCCTCACTGTGATTCGCCCATGGACGGTTACCCCGACACTTACCCCGAGACACTGCCTGGCGTCGTCGCGCCGAGCGGTCCGGCGGATGTCGAGGCGTTGCCCTCCGCGCTGGCTTTCTGGGCCCTGTTCCACTGTCGACATGCGCGCCCACCAGATACCTCTCGCCTACGTTGATCTATCCGATGGATGACGCGCACCTGCGCGCATCCGCCCGGCGGCGCCTGTGCGCCTGCCTGACGCAAACGTATGAGAATTGCCATGAGTGTTTTTGCCAGCCTGCACGAAGCCCGCTCTTTCCTTGAGCAGAACCCGGACATCGAGATGTTCGAGCTGTTCATCCTCGACAACAATGGCGTGCCGCGTGGCAAGTTGCTGCATCGCGACGAACTGCTGGCGGTGTATGAAAGCGGCCGCCCGCTGCCCAGCACGATCCTTGGCCTGACCATCCATGGCGATGACGTGGAAAACTCCGGGCTGGTGTGGGAGGTGGGCGATATCGACTGTCGCGCCTACCCGATCAGCGGCAGTTTGCAGCGCATGCCATGGCGGCTGATTCCGACGGCGGCGGTGCAAGTCAGCATGCACCCCACCGAAGGCTTGCCCGCCACCGTGGCCGACCCCCGGCACGTGCTGGCCAGGGTGATCGACGGGCTCAAGGCCGATGGTTATTACCCGGTGATGGCGGCGGAACTGGAGTTCTACCTGCTCGACCAGAAACCCGACCACAACGGCCGCCCGCAACCGGCGCGCGACATGGACGGCGGCCGCCCGCGTGCGACCCAGGTCTATGGCCTGCGCGAGCTGGAGCAGATCGAGCCGTTTCTCGCCGACCTTTACAGCGCCTGCAAACTGCAAGGTATCCCGGCGCGCACGGCGATTTCCGAATACGCGCCGGGCCAGGTCGAAATCACCCTCGAACACCGCACCGATGCCCTGCAAGCGATGGACGAAGCGGTGCGCTACAAACGCCTGGTCAAAGGCGTGGCGCACAAACACGGGATGACGGCGTGCTTCATGGCCAAACCGTTCGACGACCTGGCCGGCACCGGCATGCACATGCATGTCAGCCTGGCGGACGCCGAGGGTCATAACCTGTTCGCCAGCGAGGCCGCCGACGGTACGCCGCTGCTGCGCCAGGCCGTGGGCGGCATGCTCAGCACCTTGCTCGATTCGCTGCTGATGTTCTGCCCCAACGCCAACTCCTATCGCCGCTTCCAGACCAACAGCTATGCGCCGCTGGCCGCCACCTGGGGCGTCGACAACCGCACCGTCAGCCTGCGTGTGCCGGGTGGTCCGGCGCCGTCGCGGCACATCGAACACCGCCTCTGCGGCGCCGACGCCAACCCCTATCTGGCGGCGGCGGCGATCCTCGCCGGTATCCACCGCGGCATCCGCGAACGACTTGACCCCGGCGCTCCGGTGGAAGGCAACGGCTACGCCCAGGCCAACGCGTTGCTGCCCACCGATTGGCTCACCACCCTGCGCGCCCTGGAAGACTCCAGCTGGGCACGGGAGGCGTTCGGCAGTGAGTTCCTGGGCGTGTACCTGGCGGTGAAACGGGCTGAATATCGGCAGTTCATGGGCGAGGTGGGCGAGCAGGATTGGCGCTGGTATCTGCACTCGGCGTGAACGGATTGACGGTGGTGGTTTTTTCGACCTTTTTTTCACGTTGCACTGGTTAAGCTGCGAATCAAGGTCGTTCACTACCGTTCCACTCACATGAGCCCGTGATGTTGTCACCACCACTTTCGTCCATCGAGATCGAATACGCCGAACGCTGTGACCGTGAGCACGCCAGGGTCTGCGGCGATACGCGCCCGCCTGGACTGCGCCGGCGTCTGGCGGCGTGGCGTGACGGGCGGCTGGTGCGCAATGCCCTCAAGGTGGCCGGCGAGCCCGGTCTGATCCTCGACCTGGCCTGCGGTTCGGGGCGGTTCTGGCCGGTGTTGGCCGAACACGTCAACCGGGTCATCCTCGCCTCGGATAACTCCCAGGACATGCTCGACCACGCCCGCACCCATCACCCGGCGGCGCTGCTCAAGCGGGTCAAGACCTTTCAGGGCTCGGCATTTTCCATCGGCTTGTCGGCGAACGCGGTAGATTGCATTTTCTGTCTGGAATTGTTTCGCCACGTGCCCAGCCGCGAAGGGCGCCAAGCGCTGCTGCAGGAGTTTCATCGGGTCAGCCGCGACACCGTGATCGTGTCGGTCGCCTCCCGGACGCCAGTGGAGGGGGAGTTCTGCCAGGCGGGGTTCCAGGTCCTGAATCACCAGGAGTTCATTCCTGGCTCCAGCGTATGGCGTGTCTACGTTCTACGTAAGATGGGATAACTCCAATCTGTCCGACTATTCTTCACATGCTGTCGGAGTTTTCATGATTGCGTGTGCACTGCGGATGCTCGCAAGTCCCTTCCGCGATATATACTGCGCGCCATTCTTCAAGGGAGAGCCGTGTGGCCATCGATATTCACTGGATCTGCGACAACGATAGCCTCGGCCAGCATTGCGCCGAATGGCAGCAGTTGCCATTCGTCGCCCTCGACACCGAGTTCATGCGGGTCGACACCTTTTATCCCATTGCCGGGCTGATCCAGATCGGTGATGGCGTTCGCGCTTACCTGATCGACCCCCTGACCATCGACAACTGGCAACCGCTGGCGGCGTTGCTGGAAAACCCGGCCGTGATCAAAGTGGTCCACGCCTGCAGTGAAGACCTGGAAGTGTTGCTGCGCCTGACCGGCAGCCTGCCAGTGCCGTTGTTCGACACCCAACTGGCCGCGGCTTACCTGAACCTCGGCTTCTCCATGGGCTATTCGCGCCTGGTGCAAGCCGTGCTCGATATCGACTTGCCCAAGGGCGAAACCCGCTCGGACTGGCTGCAGCGCCCGTTGTCCGAGACCCAGGTGAGCTACGCCGCCGAAGATGCGGTCCACTTGGCCGAGGTCTTCATTCGCCTGCGCCCGCGGCTGTCGGACGACAAGTACGCCTGGGTCCTGGAAGACGGTGCCGAACTGGTGGCCAACCTGCGCCGCGAAGTCGACCCTTACGAGGTGTACCGCGAGGCCAAGCTGGCGTGGAAACTGTCCCGTGCCCAACTCGCCGTGCTGCGTGAACTGTGCGCCTGGCGCGAGCAGCAAGCGCGTGCCCGTGACCTGCCGCGCAATCGCATCATTCGTGAACACTCGCTGTGGCCCCTGGCCAAATCCCAGCCGGATAACCTCGCCGCCCTGGGCAAAATCGAAGACATGCACCCGCGCACCGTGCGTCAGGATGGCCAGTTTCTGCTGGACCTGATCAAGCGCGCCGGCAGCGTGTCCATGGACCAATGGCCGCCCGCCGTGGCTGAACCGCTGCCGGTGGACGCCGCGACGCTGATCAAGCACCTGCGCGCCTTGGGCCAGGCGCAAGCCGAACGTCTGGAGATGGCGCCGGAACTGATGCTGCGCAAGAAAACCCTCGAAGCCCTGGTCAAAAGTGGCTACCCCGACGGGCCTTACCAATTGCCAGACTCGCTGCGTGGCTGGCGCCGCGAGTTGATGGGCCAGGCGCTGCTCGACAGCCTGGCCACTGCCGGAGAACAGCCTTGAAACGTATTTGCTCCATCTATCGCAGCTTGAAACGCAACGAAATGTATCTCTACGTGCTGAAAAGTGATGCCCTGGAGCGCGTGCCGGAACCCTTGATGGAAGCCTTCGGCAAGGCCCATCACGCCTTCGACATGGTGCTGACGCCCGAGCGCAAGCTGTCGCGCGAGGACATCGCAGTGGTCCTGGAAAACCTCGAAAAGCAGGGCTACCACCTGCAAATGCCACCGGCCGAGGACGAGTACATCGAACACTTGCCCGAAGAGCTGCTGCGCCGCAACGACCCGATGTGATCGTGGCGTGCCCTGCCCGGGGCGCATTCTTTTCCATGGAATCGTATTAATGGATGGTGGCCGTAAGGATGCGGGCGGCCGTCCGCATTGTTTTTGAAAGGTTTGAACCATGCGTGTTCTGATTGCTGAACAGGATCACCCGCTCTACGCCCGGTTGCTGAGCGAAGCGGCCCCGGACCTCGAGGTGTTGACCAGCGGCGACTCGGCCGAACTCTCGCGCCTGGCCGCCGATTGCCCGGTGTGGCTCGGCCAGCCGGACCTGCTCGCCACCCTGTTGCGCCAGGGGCACCAGCCGCAGTGGCTGCAATCGACCTGGGCCGGCATCACGCCGCTGCTGGCCGACGGCCTGCCCCGCGACTATCGCTTGACCCGTGCGGTGGGGATTTTTGGCCAGGTCATGGCGGAATTTATCCTCACCTACATGCTCGGCCATGAACGCGAAGTCTTGGCGCGCCTGGTCAGCCAGGTCGAGCGCAAGTGGGACAACCGCATGGGCCAGAGCCTGGCGGGGCGCACGGTGCTGATCGTCGGCTGCGGTGATATCGGCCAGCGCGTGGCGCAGTTCCTCGTGCCGTTTGGCGTCAAGCTGTACGGCATCGCCAGCCAGGCGCGCGAGCAGGCGCCGTTTGTCGAAGTGGCCGCGCTCGATCAACTCGGCCGGCTGGTGGGCGAAGCGGACTACGTGATCAACCTGTTGCCCAACACGCCGAACACCCACGACCTGTACGACGCGGCGCTGTTCAAGCAATTCAAGCCGAGCGGGTTGTTTATCAACGTCGGCCGCGGCGTCGCGGTGGTTGATGCGGATCTGGTCGAAGCGTTGAAAGAAGGGCACCTGGCTGGCGCGGTGATCGACGTGTGCCGCCAGGAACCGTTGCCGCAGCGCCACCCGTTCTGGACCGCCTGGGGCCTGCTGCTGACCGGGCACAGCTCGGCGCCGACCTCGCCATCGATGATGGTGCAACTGTTTCTGGAAAACGTGCGCGCCTACCAGGCCAAGCAAGTGTTGCGCGGTGAAGTGGATTTCGAGCGCGGCTACTGACACCGCGTCGAACCACAGGTGGGGGCTGGCGAGCCAGCTCCCACGTCAGTCCTGGAGACTGAAATCGCCTTGCGAAACCAGCTCGCTCAACGGCTTGCGCGGGCTTGGGGTCTCACGGCCTTGCAGGTACTCGGGCAAGCTTGACTTGTCGCCCAGCTTGCCAATCGCGACCGCCGCATGCAGCGCATAACCCTCGGGAATCTTCAGCTCTTTGCGCGTCAGTGCCTGATCGAAGCCGGCCATGCCATGGCTGTGCCAGCCGCTGAGGCTGGCCTGCAGCGCGAGGTAGCCCCAGGCCGAACCGGTGTCGAAGGTGTGCCACAGCGCCGGGGTTTCTTCGCTGGCGCCGGGGGCGATGAAGTCGGTTTTCGAGGCGATGATCACCAGGGCCGACGCATGCTGCGCCCAGTTGCGGTTGAATTCGTTCAACAGGCCGAGGAAACGCTCCCAGTCCGGCGTGTCACGGCGCGCATAGAGAAAACGCCAGGGCTGCGAGTTGTAGGCCGATGGCGCCCAGCGCGCGGCTTCGAAAAAACTCAGCAGGGTTTCCTGCGGGATGCTCTCGCCGGTAAAGGCGCGGGGCGACCAGCGCTCAGTGAACTGGGGGTTGATCGGGTAATCGGCAGCGCGGGGGTTGGTGCTCATGGGCAGTTCCTGATCGTCAATTCGGCGCTCAAAGCTACTGCGCTCCCACTAGACTGACAAGTCTTGCAACACCGCCAGTCGTAAGCGCTTGGCCCCAGTGGCCTTGGGCACTAGACTGGCGGCCTTTTCACCCACCGATACCGATGTAGAACCATGGCCGCCAAAGTCGAACCTTTCTGGATACGCAAAACCCTTGAACACCTCGATCAGGAGGAGTGGGAGTCGTTGTGCGACGGCTGTGGCCTGTGCTGCCTGCAAAAGCTCGAGGATGAAGACGACAACAGCGTCTATTACACGCGCATCGCCTGCAAACTGCTCGACCTGAAAACCTGCCAGTGTACCGATTACCCCAACCGCCGCGCGTCGGTGCCCGACTGCATCCAGCTCACCCCGGGCCAAGCCGACCAGTTCAAGTGGTTGCCGCCCACCTGCGGTTACCGCCTGGTCAGCGAGCGCAAGGACTTGCCGCTGTGGCATCACCTGGTCTGCGGCGACCGTGACGCCGTGCATCACGAACGCATTTCCCAGTCCGGACGCATGCTCCGCGAAGGCAGCGTGCCCGAAGAAGACTGGGAGGATTACCTGATCTTCCGCGCTGGCTGAACAAGGAGCGAGTATGAAGGGCCTGACCCGGCTGGCGGCCAGCCTGGTGTTGCTGGCGCTGAGCACACCGGCGTGGTGCGCGAAGAAAGTCGACCTGGACTATCACGTCAAACTGCTGCCCCAGAGCGATCAGGCTGAGGTGCGCGTGAGTCTGTCCCAGGGTTCGGCGGTGCGCAGCCTGGATTTCGAGCTGGGTCGCGACGGTGACTACAGCGATTTCAAGGCCGATGGCCAATGGAAAGTCAGTGGCCATCGCGGCCTTTGGCAACCCAGCGCCGACAAGGCCAGCCTGACCTACCGTGTACGCCTCAGCCATGCGCGCAAGCCGGGTATCTATGAAACGCGCATGACGCCGGGTTGGGCGCTGTTTCGCGGGGAAGACCTGGTGCCGACCGCGCACCTCGACCAGCAGGACGGCGTCGAGCTGGTCTCGCGCCTGGTGTTCGAGCTGCCGACGGGCTGGAAAAGCGTCGAAACCGCCTGGCCGCGTATCGGCAAGCACACCTTCCGGATCAACAACGTCTCGCGCCTGTTCGACCGGCCCACCGGCTGGATGCTCGCCGGTAACCTCGGCAGCCGCCGTGTGCGCCTGGGCGAAACCGACGTCACCGTGACCTCGCCCAAGGGCCAGGCCATGCGCCGTATGGACGTGCTGACGTTGCTGACTTTCGTCTGGCCGCAGGTGGAAGCCGCGTTCCCGCGTCACCCCGCCAAGCTATTGATTGTCGGCGCCAGCGACCCGATGCGCCGTGGCGCCTTCTCGGCGCGCGACTCGGTCTACCTCAACAGCCGCACGCCGCTGGTCAGTGAAAACGGCAGCAGCCCGTTGATCCGCGAAGTGGTGCATGCCATCGGCCGCTTCAGTGACCATGATGCCAGCGACTGGATCAGCGAAGGCCTGGCGGAGTATTACGCGATCGAACTGCTGCGCCGTGGCGGCGGGATCACCGATGAGCGCTATGCGGCGATACAGGCGCGGTTGACCCGCGAAGGCAAGGACGTCACCAGCCTGCGTGGCGAGCACGTCAGCGGCGCAACCGTGGCGCGGGCAGTGGTGGTGATGCAGGAGCTGGATCGCGAGATCCGCGTGAAAACCCACAACAAGCGCTCGCTGGATGATCTTGCGCAAGTGGTGATGCGGGCGAACAGCGTCAGCACCCCAGAGTTTGTGCGACTGGCCCAGAGCATCATCGGCGAGTCGTCGGTGGTGCTGGACTCCAAGCTGTTGCGCTGACCCAGAATAAAGGTGGGAGCAAGCTGCCTCCCACATCTGGATCAGCAACAGGCAGAAGACTTGGCTCAGCCGGTGGTTTTTGTGGCCTCTTCGGCCCCCGCTTGCGCCTTGGTCTTCAGGTTCTTCAACTCGTCACCGGCCCGCTCGATTTTCGTGCGCAGGCTGTTCATTTCCTGGCGACCTTGTTCCAGCTTGTCCTTGAGCGAACTGTGCCCGGTAAACCCACGCGTCAGCGCCACGCCGCCAATCGCCACCTGGAGCAGCCCGAAAATCCCGCCACGGCGCAGGCCTTTGCCGACCATGATCACGCCGCCGGCCACCGAGCCGATGCGCTCCCAGCCGTGTACGTTCTGCGTGGGGCGGGCCTGGCGTGGGGTGGATTCAATGACAGGTCGCAGGGTTTTGCTGTCGCTCATGATCGGTCTCCAACAAGGGCTAGTGATACGCAACTGACTGTGTGCAGGCGCCGGATGTTCCCGGCAACTCAGTATTTGGGCCCCGAGCGGGTGTTATTGCCCTTGGCCAGGCGGTCGTAGAGCACCACGTTGACGGTGGCGGCGAGGTTCATGCAGCCGGTGGTCGGGATGTACACCACGTCTTCACACCAGTCGCGAATCTCTTTGTCGAGGGAGCCGTCCTCGGGGCCGAAGATGTACAGCGCGCGGTCGGGGTGGGTGTATTCGGGCAGCGGGCGGGCGCCGTCCACCAGTTCGACGGCGACCGGGATGCAGCCCAGCGGCAGGATTTTTCTCAGGTCATCGATGCCGATCAGCGGAATGTCGTGGTGGACCTTCTTGGTGTCGGTGATGAAATCCCGGGCGCGCTCGTAGCGTTTGCCGGTGTAGAACACCGAGGCCACGCCGTAGCAACCGGCGGCGCGCATCACCGAACCGACGTTTTCGGGGGATTTGGGGTTATACAGACCGATGCAGCTGTAGCGTTTATTGCCCACGGGGAAGGGTGCCTTGGAGAAAAGCGGCGATTATACGGGGATTGGTCGGGCTGTGGTCGCTATCGAGCGCTGCGCCGCTGGCACTGCTGCCTTCGCGAGTAAGCCCGCTCCCACATTGGTCCGTGTCCATGCTCTGGAATGCGGTCAAGGGTAGGAGCGGGCTTGCCCGCGAAGAGGGCGGGGCAGCCCGCGTGCAACTTCAGTCGTCTTTCTTCATCAACCCTGCCAACGCCGCGAACGGGTTGTGCGTGGCCTTGGCGATCGTCGGGCTGCTGGTGGAGCCTTCGCCGAAGTACTGCTGGTCGGTGTAGCGCGAGTGCTCGTTGTCGTGGCAGTACAGGCACAGCAACTCCCAGTTGGACCCATCCTGGGGATTGTCGTCATGGTTGTGGTTGCGGTGGTGTACGGTCAGTTCGCTCAGGCGCTTGCCGGCGAATTCACGGGCGCAGCGGCCGCACACGTGGGGGTACATTTTCAGGGCTTTGTCGCGGTAGCCCATTTCCCGGTCGCGCTGGGCATCGGCGAGGATGCGGTCGAGCTTGGCGGTGTGGGAGGGCGGGTTGGTCGAGCTCATCATGGCTCCTGTCTTCGGGTGGTTCACGGATAGGGTTGATTCTAGCCAATCGCGGCGCAATTAGCCCTTGAGCTTTTCCGCAATCCAGATGGTGTGCCGCGTGCCCTTGTTGCCATGGGCGAACACTTGCACTTCCTCGGCCTTGAAACCGGCCTTGCGCAGCTTGTCGCTGAACAGCTTGTCGGCGCTGGCCGACCACACCGCAAGTACGCCCTTGGGGCGCAGGGCCTTGGCGCAGGCGGCCAGGCCACCGGCGGAGTAGAGCCAACTGTTGGCTTTTTGCGTAAGGCCTTCGGGGCCGTTGTCCACGTCGAGCATGATCGCATCAAAGCCCTGGGGCTCGGCTTGCAGCACCTTGGCCACGTCTTCCATGCGGACCACGGTGCGCGGGTCAAGCAGCGGGCGCCCGGCCTTTTCGCCCAAAGGGCCACGGTTCCACTCCACGACACCGGGCACCAGTTCTGCCACCACCACTTCGGCGGTCTTGCCCAGGTGCTTGAGGGCCGACGCGAGGGTGAAACCCATGCCCAGCCCGCCGATCAATACCCGCGAACCGGGGCGGCCGGCGACTTTGCGACAAGGGATTTCTGCCAGCGCGTCTTCGGAGCCGTGCATGCGCGTGTTCATCAACTGGCCGCCGTCGCCGCCCTGGATCTTGATGACAAAGTCCTCGCCGTATTCGAACAGGCACAAGGCACCGCCGTTGTCGGGGATCGGGGTGGTGTCCAGCAGAACGAAACGTTTCATGGAGATCTCATTGGGAAGGGCATTCTTGCGCGGTTGGGAGTAGCCTTACGACATTCCGGTCAGGCCATGGAGCCATCGATGAAGTGCAGCATTCTAACGGTCATTGTGTTGGGCGCGCTCACATTGGGTGTGGCGCAGGCTCAGGAGTTGCAAACCGTACCGGTCGCGCCGGCGCCAACCCCAGGCGCGCCGGGCACCCCCACCCCGACGCTGTATCCGCAAGTCACCCCGCCGGCGGTGCCCAAGACGAACGGCTCGCCGCCGCTGGTGCCTATTGTGTTACCTGCGCCACCGAAGGACCAGACGGTCCCCGGCGTGCCACCGAACGACAGCAAGCCGAAGACACCCGGCGGTTAACCGCGTCGAGCGCTCCAGCGTTCAGCCAGGACCGCTAAACCAGCCCCAGCGCCTTGAACACAAATGCATATTCGAGCGCTACGTCACGTAATCCCTGGTAACGCCCGCTCATGCCGCCATGGCCGGCCCCCAGTTCGGTCTTGAGCAGCAGCAGGTTGTCGTCCGTCTTGGTGTCGCGCAGCTTGGCCACCCACTTGGCCGCTTCCCAGTACTGCACGCGGCTGTCGTTGTAGCCGGCGATCACCAGCAGGGCCGGGTAGGCCTGGGCGCGCACGTTCTCATACGGCGCATACGCCTTGATGCGCGCATAGACCTCGGGCTCCTGCGGGTTGCCCCACTCGTCGTACTCGGTGACGGTCAGCGGCAGGTCCGGGTCGAGCATGGTGTTGAGCACATCGACGAACGGCACTTCGGCAATCGCCGCCTGGAACAGTTCCGGACGCTGGTTGAGCACCGCGCCGATCAACAGGCCACCGGCACTGCCGCCGCTGATCACCATCTGTTTGGCGCAGGTCAAACCCTGTGCGATCAGGTGTTCGGCACAGGCGATAAAGTCGTTGAACGTGTTCTGCTTGTGTTCCTGTTTGCCATTGCGATACCAGGCTTCGCCCAGCTCGCCGCCGCCGCGCACATGCGCAATGGCAAACGCGACGCCACGGTCCAGCAGGCTCAGGCGCGCGTGGGAGAACCACGGATCGAGGCTCTGGCCGTAGGCGCCATAGCCGTAGAGGTACAGCGGCGTCGGTTTGCCGAGCTGGTCGCGCTTGACCACCAGGCTGATCGGCACCTGGGTGCCATCGGCGGAGGTTGCCCACAAACGCTGGCTGACGTAATCGTCGGCGTTGAAGACGCCGAGTACCGGGGTTTCCTTGAGCACCTGTTGCGCGCCGCTGGCCAGTTCCAGCTGGCGCACCTGGGTCGGACGGTTCAGGGCTTCGTAGCGCAGGCGGATCTTGTCGCTGGGGAATTCCAGGCTGTTTTGTACGTAGAGGCTGTAGGCAGCGTCAGGCAATTCCACACGATAGGTCGGTAGACCCTGGGGATGCACTTCGATGACCGGCAGGCCGCCGATGCGCAGGCTCAAGGTCATGGCGCCGGCATTCAGGCTCACGCCGTCGAGCATCACCTCATCGCTGTGGGGGATCAGGTTTTTCCAGTCGGCCTGGGTCGGCACGCGGCCGGTGTCGGCGGCGACGAACAGGGCGTAGTTGATGCCGTCGCGGTTGCTGCGGATGAACCAGGTCCACGCACCGTCGAGCTGGCCGTGGTCGACGTCGTACTCGTGGTCTTCGACCCGTGGCGCCAGGCAGGTGAAGTCCAGGTGCGGCTGGTCGGCGTCCAGCGCCCAGATTTCACTGGTGGTCTTGCTGCCCAGGGCCACCAGCAACTGGCGCTCGGAGCTGGAGCGGTAGCAGTGCAGGAAGAAACGCCCGTCGGTCTCGTGGAACACTTCCTGCGCGGCGGTGCCGTCCAGACGATAGCGGTAGAGTTTGTGCGGACGATGGGTGTCGTCCAGTTCGCCGAAAAACAGGGTCAGGCTGTCATTGGCCCAGGTCATGCTGCCGTCGCAGTTATCGAACGCCAGTTCGCTGACTTTGTCGGTGGCCAATTCCTTCACGTATAGGGTGTAGATCTCTTCGCCATTGGTATCGAGGCTGTAGGCCAGGCGCTGATGGTCGGGGCTGATGCTGAACGCACCGAGGGAGAAAAAGCCGCCGTTGGCCAGCACGTTGGGGTCGAGCAACAGCTCCTCGCTGCTGTCATCCACCTGGTTGCTGTCGTCGGCCGGGCGGCGGCAGCGGTAGTGGCGGGCGTATTCGTCGCCGGCGGTGGTGCGCGTGTAATACAGGTACGGGCCCCAGGGGGAGGGCAGCGACAGGTCGGTTTCGAGGATACGGCCCTTGATCTCTTCGAACAGGGTTTCACGCAGCGCCTGTTGCCCGGCGAGTTGGGCTTCCTGCCAGGCGTTTTCGGCTTTCAGGTAATCCATCACTTCTGCGCTGTCACGTACTTGCAGCCAGGCGTAGGGGTCCTGGCCTGGGGCCTTGCGGGCAATCGGGGCGGCAGTGATGGGGGTCGATGGCGGCATGGAGCACTCTCTGTCTGGCGGATGGTGGCAGGCATTGCAGCCGCGACACGCAAAAGCCGTTATCATAGCGGCCTGTTTGCCTACCTTGCCATGGACACCATGACCGAGAACGATTATCTGACCGCTTGGGGCCTTTACGCCTTCGCCGCTTTGGGCTGCCTGTTGGTGTGGTGGCGCATGACCCGCTGGATCTGGCGCTGGTTGCGCGAGCCACTGCAATTGCTGATGGCCGTGCTGCTGTTGAGCCCGACCATTGTCGACCCGGTCAAGACCCAGTTCGCGCCGGCCGTGGCGATTACTGCGCTGGACCTGGTGCTCAAGGTCGGCAATAACGCCTGGCGGGCCGTCTCCGACTTGTTCATGTACACGATGATCGCCTTTGGCGTGTACCTCGTGTTTGTGTTGATCCGCTGGCCCATCGAGCGCGCCGCCAATGCCCGCCGTGAGCGCAAGGCCGCCGCTGATGCCGCCTTGGCCGCCGAGCCCGAAGACGATGACGAGCCGTTCCGTCGCCCGGCGCCTGTGGGCGGTATGCGGGTCGAACCGCGCCTTTAACGTTGTCTGCCCTGCAGCGAGAGCCCTGGCATGTGTGAATTATTGGGCATGAGTGCCAACGTCCCCACCGATATCGTGTTCAGCTTTACCGGGCTGATGCAGCGCGGTGGGCGTACCGGCCCCCACCGCGACGGTTGGGGCATCGCGTTCTATGAAGGCCGTGGCCTGCGCCTGTTCCAGGACCCGGCCGCGAGCAGCGAATCGGAAGTCGCGCGGTTGGTGCAGCGTTATCCCATCAAAAGTGAAGTGGTGATTGGCCATATCCGTCAGGCCAACGTGGGCAAGGTGTGCCTGTCCAATACCCACCCGTTCGTGCGCGAGCTGTGGGGGCGTAACTGGTGCTTTGCGCACAACGGCCAATTGGCCGACTTCACCCCGCGCGCCACGTTTTACCGGCCGGTGGGCGACACCGACAGCGAAGCGGCGTTCTGCGACCTGCTCAACCGCGTCCGCGAGGCGTTCCCGGAGCCGGTGGAGATCGAACAGATGCTGCCGGACCTGATCGCCGCCTGCACCGAATACCGCAGCAAAGGCGTGTTCAACTGCCTGCTCAGCGACGGCGATTGGTTGTTCTGCTACTGCACGACCAAATTGGCCCAGATCACCCGGCGCGCTCCGTTCGGCCCGGCACGCTTGAAAGACGTCGACGTGATCGTCGATTTCCAGGCCGAAACCACGCCCAACGATGTGGTAACGGTGATCGCCACCGAACCCCTGACCGACAACGAAAACTGGACCCGCTACGAACCGGGCCAGTGGAGCCTGTGGCGGCGCGGTGAATGCGTCAGCCAGGGCATTACCGAGTAAGGAAGTCGACTATGTTGCTCAGCTATCTGCGGTTGGTGTTGTTTGCCATTGGCTTGTTGGTCGGTGTGCAAGTGCCGGGGTTCATCAATGACTATGCCAAGCGCGTCGAAGCCCACCTGATCGAGGCCCAGACCGGCCTGCGCGGCTTTGAATCCACCGCGCAACAGTTCTTCAACGGAGACTTGCAGGCCCTGGTCGCCCACTACCGCGCCAGCGACGACCCGGTGTTTCGCAGCGATGCCAACAGCCTCGGCACGTTGTTGGATCGTCAGTTGGCGCTGGACAAGCAATTCCAGGCCATGCAAGGCCCCTGGTACATTCGCGCATTGCAGGTAGCGGTGGCGGCCGACCCGGCGATTCGCCTGGAAACCTGGAACGGCTACAGCTACCAGATCCTGCTGACCCCCGAAGCCATGGGCTGGGGCCTGGGCGGGGCGATGTTGTTGTCGTTCGGCCTGGAGTGCCTGTTCCGCTTGATCGACTGGGTGGTGCTGGGCGGCAAGCGCCTGCGCCAGAGCCGGCCGATCGAAGAGCGTGATTTGAAAGGGCTGTAGAAAGGCCTGTAATGGTGGGAGGGGGCTTGCTCCCACCGTTTTAATCGCGTTCCTTCAACTTCATGGGGTCGACCTTTATGGGGTGGACACCGTCCCGGACACACGCCAAAAATCGCGCCGTTTCACGATAAGTGTCGCTGGGACGGTGGGATAAGTTGCGAGTCTTGTGTAAAAGATCCCACACTACAAAAAAACAAAGCCTACAGGAGCACTCAGCGTGAGCCGTCTGCTATTGAATTGCGACATCGGCGAAAGCTATGGCAACTGGAACCTGGGTCTGGACGCTGAGGTCATGCCGTTCATTGATTGCGCCAACGTGGCCTGCGGCTTCCATGCCGGCGACCCGAGCATCATGCGCAAGACCGTCGGCCTGGCGCTCAAGCATGGCGTGCTGGTCGGGGCGCACCCGGCGTATCAGGACCTGCAAGGTTTCGGCCGCCGTTCCATGGCCTACACGCCCGAAGAAATCCAAGACCTGTTGCACTACCAGATCGGCGCGCTCGACGGCATTTGCCGCGCCCAGGGCGGACGGGTCAGCTACGTCAAACCCCATGGCGCGATGTACAACGACATGATGGCCAACCCCGCGCAGTTGCGTGCGGTGATCCAGGCCGTTGCCGCTTACGGCGAACTGCCGCTGATGCTGCTGGCCACCCGCGACAACCGTGCGGCCCAGGCGCTGGGCGACGAATACGGTGTGATCCTGTGGTTCGAGGCGTTCGCCGACCGTGCCTACGACAACAAGGGGCACCTGGTTTCCCGCCAATTGCCCGGCGCGGTACACCACGATACCGAAGCCATCATCCAGCAATCCCTGACCATTTCCCGTGGCGAACCCTTGACCGCCAGCGATGGCAGCCCCTTGGTCCTGCGGGCCAATACCTTGTGTGTGCATGGCGATAACGCCAGTTCGGTGGCCTCCGTGCAGCGCATTCGCGAGGCGTTGAAGTGCCAGTGACGCCACGCCTATGGGAGATATCGGGTTACTTGGAAAGGAACCGCATGCCTTCTTCGAGCCCGCGCAAGGTCAGCGGATACATCTGGTCTTCGACCAACTCCCGCACGATCCCGGTCGACGCCGTATAGCCCCAGGTGTCCTTCGGATACGGGTTTATCCAGATCAGCTTCTTGTACTTGGCCATGAAGCGCTGCATCCACACATACCCCGGCTCCTCGTTCCAATGCTCGACGCTGCCGCCGGCCTGGGTGATTTCATACGGCGCCATCGAGGCATCGCCGATAAAGATCACTTTGTAATCGGCGCCATATTTGTGCAGCAGGTCTTGGGTGGAGGTGCGCTCCGACGTGCGGCGCTGGTTGTTCTTCCACACCGACTCGTACACGAAGTTGTGGAAGTAGAAGTATTCCAGGTGCTTGAACTCGGTCTTGCACGCGGAGAACAGTTCTTCGCAGATCTTCACATGGGCGTCCATCGAGCCGCCGATGTCGAACAGCAACAGCAGCTTGATGGTGTTGCGCCGTTCCGGGCGCATCTGGATATTCAGCAAGCCGGCATCGCGGGCGGTGTGGTCGATGGTGCCGTCGATGTCCAGCTCTTCCGCCGCACCCTGGCGCGCGAACTTGCGCAGGCGGCGCAGGGCGATCTTGATGTTGCGCGTGCCCAGTTCCACCTGATCGTCGAGGTTCTTGTACTCGCGCTGGTCCCAGACTTTCACCGCCTTGCCCTGGCGCTTGCCCGCATCGCCGACGCGGATGCCTTCCGGGTTGTAGCCGCCGGAGCCGAACGGGCTGGTGCCGCCGGTGCCGATCCACTTGTTGCCGCCGGCGTGGCGCTCTTTCTGTTCTTCCAGGCGTTTCTTGAACTCTTCGATCAACTTGTCCAGGCCGCCGAGGGACTGGATCTGCGCGCGTTCTTCGTCGCTCAGCGAACGTTCGAACTCCTTGCGCAGCCAGTCTTCGGGGATCAGCGCCTGCAGGTGGTCGTCGAGCTTTTCCAGACCGTTGAAATAGGCGCTGAAGGCGCGGTCGAACTTGTCGAAATGGCGTTCGTCCTTGACCAGGATCGCCCGGGCCAAGTAGTAGAACTCGTCCATGTCGGCGAAGATCACCCGCTGTTTCAGGGCGTTGATCAGGTCGAGCAGCTCGCGCACCGACACCGGCACCTTGGCTGCACGCATTTCATTGAACAGGTTGAGCAACATGGCAGGCGCCCTTATCGGTTACCGCGACGGCTCATGAACGCCAGGCGTTCGAGCAATTGCACGTCCTGCTCGTTCTTCACCAGCGCACCGGCCAGGGGCGGGATGGCCTTGGTCGGGTCGCGTTCGCGCAGTACCGCTTCGCCGATATTGTCGGCCATCAGCAGCTTGAGCCAGTCGACCAGTTCGGAGGTGGAGGGCTTTTTCTTCAGGCCCGGCACTTTGCGCACGTCGAAGAACACGTCCAGCGCTTCGCTGACCAGGTCTTTCTTGATGTCGGGGTAATGCACATCGACGATCTTCTGCAGGGTGGCGCGGTCGGGGAAGGCGATGTAATGGAAGAAGCAGCGGCGCAGGAACGCATCCGGCAGCTCTTTTTCATTGTTGGAGGTAATGATGATGATCGGGCGTTTCTTGGCCTTGATGGTCTCGTCGATTTCGTAGACGTAGAACTCCATCTTGTCGAGTTCTTGCAGCAGGTCGTTGGGGAACTCGATGTCGGCCTTGTCGATTTCGTCGATCAGCAGGATCACCCGTTCCTCGGCCTCGAAGGCTTCCCAGAGCTTGCCCTTCTTCAGGTAGTTGCGCACGTCATGCACCTTGTCCACGCCCAGCTGCGAGTCGCGCAGGCGGCTGACCGCATCGTACTCGTACAGGCCCTGGTGGGCCTTGGTGGTGGACTTGATGTGCCAGGTGATCAGCTTGGCGCCGAAGGATTCGGCCAACTGCTCGGCGAGCATGGTCTTGCCGGTGCCCGGCTCGCCCTTGACCAGCAGCGGCCGCTCCAGGGTGATGGCCGCGTTGACGGCCAGTTTCAGGTCATCGGTGGCAACGTAGGCCTGGGTGCCTTCGAACTTCATCGGTCATTCCTCGAATTCATCAATGCCCGACTATACCGTGCGGCCCCGGCGACTGTGAACGCAGACGGGTTATTCAGTCTCTGAATGACCAGTCACGCGTGCGCTCAGTCGATCGAAGGCGTGGTCGTTCCCGGGGCTGTTCTGCGGGCTTGTAGGAAATTGACTATTGCGATGTCTCCGACGTTCCGCTGACTGGACGCTTTGGAAGACGAGGCATACCCTTGGGGCTTTCTTCAAGCCGCCTCAAGGACCCGTCATGAGCCGCATTTTTGCAGACAACGCGCACTCCATCGGTAACACGCCTCTGGTTCAGATCAACCGCATCGCACCGCGTGGCGTGACCATCCTGGCCAAGATCGAAGGGCGTAACCCGGGTTATTCGGTGAAGTGTCGCATTGGCGCGAACATGATCTGGGACGCGGAAAGCACCGGCAAACTCAAGCCGGGCATGACCATTGTCGAACCGACCTCGGGCAACACCGGTATCGGCTTGGCGTTCGTCGCCGCGGCCCGTGGCTACAAACTGGTGCTGACCATGCCTGCGTCGATGAGCATCGAGCGCCGCAAAGTGCTCAAGGCCCTGGGCGCCGAGCTGGTGCTGACCGAACCGGCCAAGGGCATGAAGGGCGCAATCGACAAAGCCGCGGAAATCCTCGCCAGCGACCCGGCCACCTACTACATGCCGGCGCAGTTCGAAAACCCGGCCAACCCGGCGATCCACGAAAAAACCACCGGCCCGGAAATCTGGAACGACACCGACGGCGCCGTCGACGTGTTGGTGGCGGGCGTGGGCACCGGCGGCACCATTACCGGGGTGTCGCGCTATATCAAGAACACTGCGGGCAAGCCGATTCTGTCGGTGGCCGTCGAGCCGATCGTCTCGCCGGTGATCACCCAGGCGCTGGCCGGTGAAGAGATCAAGCCGAGCCCGCACAAGATCCAGGGCATCGGCGCCGGGTTCGTGCCGAAGAACCTCGACCTGTCGATGGTCGACCGCGTGGAACTGGTGAGCGACGACGAATCCAAGGCCATGGCCCTGCGCCTGATGCGGGAAGAGGGGATTCTGTGCGGGATCTCCTGCGGCGCGGCGATGGCGGTCGCCGTGCGCCTGGCCGAGAAGCCGGAGATGCAGGGCAAGACCATCGTGGTGATCCTGCCGGACTCCGGCGAGCGCTACCTGTCGAGCATGCTGTTCAGTGATTTGTTTACCGATCAAGAAAACCAGGCTTGATGCAAATCAGCGTGAGAGCGGGGGCCTTATGCATAATTGGCCTACCCTCGCGCCGTTTTAAACGCTGATTGTTGGACTGCGCGGGTTTTTCCCGAGGTCCGGAGTGTTTATCATGGCCGGCTGCTACGCCTGGTTTCCCCTCGACGGGAGGTTGTTGGCCAGGCGCTTATTTCCAGGAGTTGCTGCATGACCTTTTCTTTGGCCGCCAAACTGTCGGTGTTGCTGGTGTTTATCGGCAGCACGCTGTACGTACACCTGCGCGGCAAGGCCCGTTTGCCGATGTTGCGCCAGTTCGTCAACCACTCGGCGCTGTTTGCCCCGTATAACGCCTTGATGTACCTGTTCTCGGCCGTGCCGTCCAAGCCGTACCTGGACCGCAGCAAGTTCCCGGAACTGGACGTGCTCAAGGACAACTGGGAAGTGATCCGCGAAGAGGCCATGCACCTGTTCGACGAGGGTTACATCCGCGCCGCCGAAAAGAATAACGACGCCGGCTTCGGCTCGTTCTTCAAGAAGGGCTGGAAGCGTTTCTACCTCAAGTGGTACGACAAACCGCTGCCCTCGGCCGAGGCCCTGTGCCCGAAAACCGTGGCCCTGGTCAGCAGCATCCCCAACGTCAAGGGCGCGATGTTCGCGCTGTTGCCGGGCGGCAGTCACCTCAACCCGCACCGCGACCCGTTTGCCGGTTCCCTGCGTTATCACCTGGGCCTGTCCACGCCGAACTCTGACGACTGCCGCATTTTCGTCGACGGCCAGGAATACGCCTGGCGCGACGGTGAAGACGTGATGTTCGACGAGACCTACGTACACTGGGTGAAGAACGAGACGGAAAAGACCCGCGTGATCCTGTTCTGCGACATCGAGCGCCCGCTGAGCAATCCGCTGATGACCCGCATCAACCGCTGGGTCAGCGCGCAACTGGGCCGCGCCACCGCGCCGCAGAACCTGGACGACGAACGCGTCGGCGGCATCAACCAGGCTTATGCCTGGAGCAAGTCGTTCAGCGACAAGATCAGCAGCGTGGTCAAGCAGTGGAAGCGCAAGCATCCCAAGGCCTACCGCATTGCGCGGCCGGTGCTGGCGGTTGTCGTCTTGGTACTGCTGTGGAAGTGGCTCTTCGGCTGACTTGAAGTTTTAAATGCGGTCAAAACTGTGGGAGGGGGCTTGCCCCCGATGGCGGTGTGTCAGTCATCAGATGTATCGACTGATCCACCGCCATCGGGGGCAAGCCCCTCCCACATTTGGCCTTCAGCGACCTTTAGCTGGCGATCAACTGGCGCAGCACATAGTGCAGGATGCCGCCCGCTTTGAAGTATTCCACTTCATTGAGGGTGTCGATCCGGCACAGCACGTCGATCTTCTCGCTGCTGCCATCCTCGCGGGTAATCACCAGGGTCAGGTTCATGCGCGGCACGAGCTGCGCGTCGCTGAGGCCCAGGATGTCGATCTTCTCCTTACCGGTGAGTTTGAGCGCCTTGCGGTTCTGGTCCAGCTTGAACTGCAACGGCAGCACGCCCATGCCCACCAGGTTGGAACGGTGAATGCGCTCGAAGCTTTCGGCGATCACTGCCTTGACCCCTAGCAGATTAGTACCCTTGGCCGCCCAGTCGCGGCTCGAGCCGGTGCCGTATTCCTGGCCGGCGATCACCACCAGCGGTGTGCCGGCGGCCTGGTACTTCATGGCGGCGTCGTAGATCGGCATTTTCTCGCCGGTGGGCACATACAGCGTGTTGCCGCCTTCCTCGCCGCCGAGCATTTCATTGCGGATACGGATATTGGCGAAGGTGCCGCGCATCATCACTTCATGGTTGCCGCGGCGTGAGCCGTAGGAGTTGAAGTCGCGCGGTTCCACGCCTTGTTCGCGCAGGTAATGGCCGGCCGGGCTGTCGGCCTTGATGTTGCCGGCGGGGGAGATGTGATCGGTGGTCACCGAATCGCCCAGCAGGGCCAGGACGTTGGCGCCGTGGATGTCCTTGATCACTGGCAGCGGCCCGGCGATGTCGTCGAAGAACGGCGGATGCTGGATGTAGGTGGAATCCTTCTGCCACACGTAGGTTGCGGCCTGCGGCACTTCGATGGCTTGCCACTGTGCGTCGCCGGCGAACACCTCGGCGTATTCCTTGTGGAACATACCGGTGCTGACCTGGGCGACCGCGTCGGCAATCTCCTGGCTGCTTGGCCAGATGTCCTTGAGGTAGACCGGATTGCCGTGTTGATCGTTGCCCAACGGTTCGCGGCTGATATCGATGCGTACCGTACCGGCCAACGCATATGCCACCACCAGCGGCGGCGAGGCCAGCCAGTTGGTTTTCACCAGCGGGTGGACGCGGCCTTCGAAGTTGCGGTTGCCGGACAGCACCGACGCCACGGCCAGGTCGGCTTTCTGGATGGCCTTTTCAATTGGCTCGGGCAACGGGCCGGAGTTGCCGATGCAGGTGGTGCAGCCATAACCCACCAGGTCAAAACCGAGCTTGTCCAGGTATTGGGTGAGGCCGGCCGCCTTGTAGTAGTCGGTGACCACTTTGGAGCCGGGGGCCAGGGAGGTTTTTACCCAGGGTTTGCGGGTCAGGCCTTTTTCCACGGCCTTTTTCGCCACCAGCCCGGCGGCCATCATCACGCTGGGGTTGGAGGTGTTGGTGCAGGAGGTGATCGCGGCGATCACCACGGCGCCATTTTTCAGACGATAGGTCTGGCCGTCGTACTCGTAATCGGTTTCGCCCACCAGATCGGCATTGCCCACGGCCACACCGCCGCCGCCTTCGCTTTCCAGGCGGCCTTCTTCCTTGTTGGTCGGTTTGAATTGCAGGTCGAGGAAGTCACTGAACGCCTGGCCGACATTCGGCAGCGACACGCGGTCCTGCGGGCGTTTCGGCCCGGCGAGGCTGGCTTCGACGCTGCCCATGTCCAGGGCCAGGCTGTCGGTGAACACCGGCTCCTGGCCGGCGTTGCGCCACAGGCCTTGGGCCTTGGTGTAGGCCTCGACCAGTTTGACGGTCTGCGCCGGGCGACCGGACAGGCGCAGGTAGTCCAGGGTCACCTCATCCACCGGGAAAAAGCCGCAGGTGGCGCCGTATTCCGGGGCCATGTTGGCGATGGTGGCGCGGTCAGCCAGGGGCAGGTCGGCCAGGCCGTCGCCGTAGAACTCGACGAATTTGCCGACCACGCCTTTCTTGCGCAGCATCTGGGTGACGGTCAGCACCAGGTCGGTGGCGGTGATGCCTTCTTTCAATTTGCCGGTGAGCTTGAAGCCGATCACTTCCGGAATCAGCATCGACACCGGCTGGCCGAGCATCGCCGCTTCCGCTTCGATCCCGCCCACGCCCCAGCCGAGCACGCCGAGGCCGTTGATCATGGTGGTGTGGGAATCGGTGCCGACCAGGGTGTCGGGGAAGGCGTAGGTGCGGCCGTCTTCGTCCTTGGTCCACACGGTGCGGCCGAGGTATTCGAGGTTGACCTGGTGACAGATGCCGGTGCCCGGCGGCACCACGCTGAAGTTGTCGAAGGCGCTCTGGCCCCAGCGCAGGAAGGCGTAGCGTTCGCCGTTGCGCTGCATTTCGATGTCGACGTTTTGCCCGAACGCGGCGGTGGTGCCGAACTTGTCGACCATCACCGAGTGGTCGATCACCAGGTCCACCGGCGACAGCGGGTTGATGCGCTGCGGGTCGCCACCGGCCTTGGCCACGGCGGCGCGCATGGCGGCCAGGTCGACCACGGCGGGCACCCCGGTAAAGTCTTGCATCAGCACGCGGGCCGGGCGGTACTGGATCTCGCGGTCGGACTGGCGCTCTTTGAGCCAGGCGGCGATGGCCTTGAGGTCGGCGCCGGTGACGGTTTTGTTGTCTTCCCAGCGCAGCAGGTTTTCCAGCAGCACCTTGAGGGACATCGGCAGCTTATCCAGGTCACCCAGGCGCTTGGCGGCTTCGGGCAAGCTGAAATAGTGATAAGTCTTGTCGTCGATTTGCAGGGTTTTAAGGGTTCTCAGGCTATCAAGGGATGACATTACATGACTCCTTATGGTCCGCACGGCTACGGACCTGACGGGACGAACAGAACTATCAAACTAGCCCTGTTTTCAGTAGCTGGCTAATTACTGGACTCTATGGACAGATCCAAGGTTCCGAAGTCAGTTATCATGCGCGCGTTTTCATGACAGACATTGCGATAGCGCAAGTCCGTTGGGTCGCCAGGAGAGTCGATGAACACCCTTTTTATGCACTGCCGCCCGGGTTTTGAAGGCGAGGTCTGTTCCGAGATCGCGGAACACGCCGCGCGCCTGAACGTTTCCGGCTACGCCAAGGCCAAGACCGGCAGCGCCTGCGCCGAATTTGTCTGCACCGAGGAAGACGGTGCCCGGCGCCTGATGCACGGCCAGCGTTTTGCCGAGCTGATCTTCCCGCGGCAGTGGGCGCGCGGGGTGTTCATCGACCTGCCGGAAACCGACCGCATCAGCGTGATCCTCGCGCACCTGCGCGAATTCCCGGTGTGCGGCAGCCTGTGGCTGGAGATGGTCGACACCAACGACGGCAAGGAGCTGTCGAACTTCTGCAAGAAATTCGAAGTTCACCTGCGCAAAGCCCTGCTGAACGCCGGCAAGCTGGTGGACGACCCGAGCAAGCCGCGCCTGCTGCTGACCTTCAAGAGCGGCCGCGAAGTGTTCATGGGGCTGGCCGAGTCGAATAACTCGGCGATGTGGCCGATGGGCATCCCGCGCCTGAAATTCCCCCGCGATGCGCCCAGCCGCTCGACCTTGAAGCTGGAAGAGGCCTGGCACCACTTCATCCCCCGCGACCAGTGGGACGAGCGCCTGCACGGCGACATGACCGGCGTCGACCTGGGCGCCGCTCCGGGCGGCTGGACCTGGCAACTGGTCAACCGGGGCATGCTGGTGACCGCCATCGACAACGGCCCCATGGCCGAAAGCCTGATGGACACCGGCCTGGTGCAACACTTGATGGCCGACGGTTTCACCTTCGTGCCCAAGCAGCCGGTGGACTGGATGGTGTGCGACATCGTCGAAAAACCGGCTCGCAACGCCGCCTTGCTGGAAACCTGGATCGGCGAAGGCTATTGCCGTGAAGCGGTGGTCAACCTGAAACTGCCGATGAAGCAGCGTTACGCCGAGGTCAAGCGTTTACTCGAGCGCATCGAAGACGGCTTCAAGGCGCGCGGTATTCGTGTGGAAATCGGCTGTAAGCAGCTGTACCACGACCGTGAGGAAGTGACCTGCCACTTGCGTCGGCTGGTGGATGTGAAGAAAACCAAGGCCCGTTAAACTGAGCGCCTGCCGTAGGAGTTATCAATGAGCGATATGACCGACACTGCCGTCGACGGCACCCTCGACGCTACCGGCCTGAACTGCCCGGAGCCGGTGATGATGCTGCACCAGCACATCCGTGACCTGCCGCCTGGCGGCTTGCTCAAGGTGATCGCGACCGACCCGTCGACCCGCCGCGACATTCCCAAGTTCTGCGTGTTCCTTGACCATGAACTGGTGGCTCAGCAGGAACAGGCCGGTACGTACCTGTACTGGATCCGCAAGAAGCTCGACTAAGCCCCCGATTCCTGTAGGAGCGAGCTTGCTCGCGAAAACTAAGCCCCCGACTCCTGTAGGAGCGAGCTTGCTCGCGAAGACCCCGAGAGCGCCACGTCAAACCAGGCAAGCTGCGTTATCGCTGGCGACCTTCGCGAGCAAGCGCGGGTGTGTGCTGCTTAACCCCGCGCCTTGTCCCGGCGAATGCGTCGGCGTGCGCTGCGCGCCAGGCGCACCAGCAACATCCCCGCCGCGCAGCTCAGGCCCACGATCAGCCCCTGCCACAAACCGCTGGGGCCGCTCGCCGCGCCCAGCCAGTCGGTCAGCCCCAGGGCGTAACCCACCGGCAACCCCACGCCCCAGTAGGCGAACAGGGTCAGCACCATGGTCACGCGGGTGTCCTGATAGCCGCGCAGGGCACCGGCGGCGGTGACCTGGATCGAGTCGGAAAACTGGAACAGCGCGGAAAACACGATCAGCGTCGACGCCAGGTGGATCACCACCGGGTCCGGGGTGTAGATCGCCGCGATCTGCTCGCGAAACACCAGCATCAGGCTGCAGGACAGGCAGGCATACGCCAGCGCCGTGCCCATGCCGACCCCGGCAGCGAAGCGCGCTTCACGCGGCAGGCCACGGCCGAGGGCCTGGCCGACGCGCACGGTGACGGCCGTGCTCAGGGAGTAGGGGATCATGAACACCAGGGAACTGACGTTCAGGGCGATCTGATGGCCGGAGACCACCGTGGCGCCCAAGCTGCCGATCAGCAGGGCGATCACCGCGAAGATGCTCGATTCGGCAAAGATCGCGATGCCGATCGGCAGGCCGATGCCCAATACGCGCTTGATCACCGCCCATTGCGGCCAATCGAAACGCTTGAACAGTTCGCTGCTCTGGTACGCCGGCCCCCAGCGCGTCCAGCCCGCCAGGCCGAGCATCATCACCCACATCGCAATGCCCGTGGCCCAGCCGCAGCCCACGCCGCCCATGGCCGGCACGCCGAAATGGCCATAGATGAAGATGTAGTTCAGCGGGATATTCAGCGCCAACCCACACAGGCCCAGGACCATGCTCGGGCGTGTGCGGCCCAGGCCGTCGCTGAAACAACGCAACACGTAATACAGGGCAACGGCCGGCATGCCTGCGGCGATGCCGTGCAGGTAGCCCATGGACGGTTCGATCAGGTCGGGTTCAACCTTCATCGCGTGCAGGATCGGTTCGGCGCTGAGCAGCAGCAGTGACGCGATGATGCCGACCACCACCGCCAGCCACAGGGATTGGCGTACCAGCGGCCCGATCTCGCTGTAGTGACCGGCGCCATAGCGCTGGGCGACTTTCGGCGTGGTGGCCAGCAAGGTGCCGGTCATCAGCAGGTACACCGGAATCCAGATCGAATTGCCCAGGCCCACCGCCGCCAGATCCTGCGGGCTGACGCGCCCGGCCATCACCGCATCGACGAAGCTCATCGCGGTGGTTGCCAGTTGGCCGATCATGATCGGCACGGCGAGTGTCAGCAGGCCGCGCACTTCCCGGCTGATGCGGGCGGGACGGGTGAGGGTGGCGGTGGCGGTGTTCACGTGCAGATGTCCAAAGAAGAGCGCAGGACGGCGGATTCTACGCGTTGACGCAGCGGTCAGGAAAAAACCTGTGTTAGCTATTTGTAAGCGATCTTCCAGGCGCCGCAGCGTCCACCTTCGATCTGCGGTGGAACACCGATCGCATCCCTGTACACTGCTGTTCCGCCAAAGGAGCCTGCCATGCTGATTGTTGCCGACGAAAATATTCCGCTGCTCGATGCTTTCTTCCAAGGATTTGGCGAAATACGCCGGGTGCCCGGCCGTTCCATTGACCGCGCCACCGTCGAGCAGGCCGATGTGCTGCTGGTGCGCTCGGTGACCAACGTCAACCGGGCCTTGCTCGAAGGTTCCAAGGTGCGCTTTGTCGGCACCTGCACCATCGGCACCGATCATTTGGACCTCGACTATTTCCAGCGTGCCGGCATTCAATGGTCCAGCGCGCCCGGCTGCAATGCCCGTGGCGTGGTGGACTATGTGCTGGGCAGCTTGCAGACCCTGGCCGAGATCGAGGGCGCCGACCTCAACCAGCGGACTTACGGTGTCGTCGGCGCCGGTGAAGTGGGCGGGCGTTTGGTCAAGGTGCTCAAGGGCCTGGGCTGGAACGTGCTGGTCTGCGACCCGCCGCGGCAGATCGCCGAAGACGGTGACTACGTCAGCCTGGAGCAGATCATCGAGCAATGCGACGTGATCAGCCTGCACACGCCGTTGACCAAGTCCGGCAACGGCTCCACCTGGCACTTGTTCGACCGCGAGCGCCTCAATCGCCTCAAGCCTGGTGCCTGGCTGATCAACGCCAGCCGTGGCCCGGTGGTGGACAACGCCGCCCTGCGCGACGTGCTGCTTTCGCGTGAAGACCTGCAAGCGGTGCTGGATGTGTGGGAAGGCGAGCCCGAAGTGGATGTCGACCTGGCCGACCTCTGCGTGCTGGCCACCCCGCACATCGCCGGTTACAGCCTGGACGGCAAGCAGCGCGGCACGGCGCAGATCTACCAGGCGTTCTGCGCGCATCTGGGCCAGGCGCCGGCGATTGAACTGAGTGATTTGCTGCCGCCGCCGTGGCTGGCCGAGGTCCACTTGAATGCGTCTACCGACCCGGCCTGGGCGCTGGCGACGTTATGCCGCAGCGTGTACGACCCGCGTCGCGACGATGCGGATTTCCGTCGCAGCCTCGTGGGAACGGTGGACGAGCAACGCAAGGCGTTCGATCTGCTGCGCAAGCACTATCCGGAGCGCCGTGAGATCGATGGCTTGAAGGTGCGTATCCATGGGCAATCGGCGCTGTTGTCCGGCATCGTCGAGGCATTGGGCGCTGAGCTGCTGTAGGAACGAGGTCACAAAAAAACCGGCCATCAAGGCCGGTTCTGAAAGAGCGTGGGCGCTTCAGCCTTGCTGGGCAGGCTTGACCAGTCGCTGTTCCAGCTCGCGGCACGCTTGCTGGATCATGTCTTCGGTAATCTGCACTTCGCGGCCTTGGGCGTCGATGACGGAGCAAGGCAGGTATTGCGGTTGGCGGATTACTTCAATCTTGGCATCGCTGCTGTTTTGCAAGGTCATGGCCTGTCTCCTCATCAGGTTGTGTACCAACTTTAACCCCCCCGCGTGACCGAGCTGTTACAACTCCTTGCAAGATCATCGCTTCGAATACTCAGTCCACCAGAAACCGTTACAAATTTCCAGCCGGGTGTTAGACCGATAACCTCTAGGGGGCAGAGTGGGCGGGCATAATTAACCCGACTCATTGTTATTTACCCAAGTTCCCCCAATGTTGTCTGTAGGTTCCGATCTCCCCTCATCAGGTGATGCCCCCCATGTTCTCAGTCCGACAACGCCGTGCAATTCGCCTGGCCAGCCGCTTCATTGCGCCCTATCGCTGGCAGGCGCTCGGCGCGCTGGTGGCGCTGATCGTCACCGCCGGCATCACCTTGTCCATGGGCCAGGGCATTCGCCTGCTGGTGGACCAGGGCTTCATGACCCAGTCGCCACACTTGCTCAACCAATCCATCGGCCTGTTCATGATCCTGGTACTGGGCCTGGCCGTCGGCACGTTTGCGCGGTTTTACCTGGTGTCGTGGATCGGCGAGCGGGTGGTGGCGGACATTCGTCGGCAGGTGTTCAACCACCTGATCTACCTGCATCCGGGCTTCTATGAAAACAACCGCAGCTCGGAAATCCAGTCGCGGCTGACCACCGACACCACATTGTTGCAATCGGTGATCGGCTCCTCGCTGTCGCTGTTCCTGCGCAATGCGTTGATGGTCATCGGCGGCATCGTGCTGCTGTTTGTCACCAACCCCAAGCTCACCAGTATCGTGGTGGTGGCGCTGCCGCTGGTGTTGGCGCCGATCCTGATTTTCGGCCGCCGCGTGCGCAGCCTGTCGCGCTTGAGCCAGGACCGTATCGCCGACGTCGGCAGCTACGTGTCCGAGACGCTCGGCCAGATTAAGACCGTGCAGGCCTATAACCACCAGGCGCAGGACGAACAACGCTTTGCCGTGACCGTCGAGGACGCTTTCAGCACCGCACGTAAGCGCATCGCCCAGCGTGCCTGGCTGATTACCCTGGTGATCATGCTGGTGCTCGGCGCTGTCGGGGTGATGCTGTGGGTCGGCGGCATGGATGTGATCAGCGGGCGCATTTCCGGCGGTGAACTGGCCGCGTTCGTGTTCTACAGCCTGATCGTCGGCAGCGCCGTCGGCACCTTGAGCGAAGTGCTCGGCGAGTTGCAGCGCGCCGCGGGGGCGGCAGAGCGGATCGGCGAGTTGCTGCAGTCGCACAACGAGATCCAGGCGCCCGTCGCCGGCGGCGTGCAATTACCGCCACGCGTCAGCGGCCGCATGGAGCTGCAAGACCTGCGCTTTTCCTACCCGTCGCGGCCGGACACTTACGCCATCGACGGTTTGAACCTGACCATCAACCCCGGCGAAACCCTCGCGCTGGTGGGCCCGTCGGGCGCGGGCAAGTCGACGATTTTCGACCTGTTGCTGCGCTTCTATGATCCCCAGCACGGCCGCATCCTGCTCGAAGGCCAGCCGCTGACCGAACTCGACCCCCAGGACCTGCGCCGCCACTTTGCCCTGGTGTCCCAGAGCCCGGCGCTGTTCTTTGGCAGTGTCGAAGACAACATCCGCTACGGCAACCCGAGCGCCACCCGCGAGCAGGTCGAAGCCGCGGCGCGGATTGCCCATGCCCACGACTTCATCCTGCAAATGCCCGATGGCTACCAGACCCACCTCGGCGACGCCGGCATGGGCCTCTCCGGCGGCCAACGGCAACGCCTGGCGATCGCCCGCGCGTTGCTGGTAGATGCGCCGATCCTGCTGCTGGACGAAGCCACCAGCGCCCTCGACGCCCAGAGCGAACACCTGATCCAGCAGGCGCTGCCACAACTGATGCAGGGCCGCACCACGCTGGTCATCGCGCATCGGCTGGCGACGGTGAAGCATGCGGACCGGATCGCAGTGATGGACCAGGGCAAGCTGGTGGCGATCGGCACGCATCAGCAGTTGATCGCGAGCAACCCGCTGTATGCGCGGTTGGCGGCGTTGCAGTTCAGTGATGGCGTGGAGGAACAGGCTGCGCACTGAAATCACCGCGCATAAATAAAAATGCCCGCATCCTTCGATGCGGGCATTTTTGTGTGTGCGTCACGCTTTATTGATCGTCGAAATACCGCTCATGCCAGTCCACCAACGGCTGTGGCGAATTGAGCTTCTGCCCGTAGATCACCGAATAAGACAGCACGTTCTGCACGTACTGGCGGGTTTCGTCGAACGGGATGCTTTCCACCCACACGTCGAAACTCAGGTGATCGGCGCCGCGCAGCCACTGGCGCACGCGGCCCGGGCCGGCGTTGTAGGCGGCGGAAGCGAGGACGCGGTTGCCGTTGAACTGGCTGTGTACCTGGCTCAGGTAAGCGGCGCCGAGCTGGATGTTTTTATCCGGATCGAGCACCTGGGCCGGGGAGGCCAGCGGGATGCTGAACTTGCGCGCGGTGTCTTTGGCGGTGCCGGGCATCAGTTGCATCAGGCCGCTGGCGCCGACGCCGGAGCGGGCGTCGTCCATGAACGCGCTTTCCTGGCGGGTGATGGCGAACACCCAGCTCGAATGCAGACCACGCACCTTGGCTTCGCGCACCAGGGTGTCGCGGTGGGCCATTGGGAAGCGGATGTCGAGGTCATCCCAGTACTGCGCCTGGCTGATGGTACGGATCGCCGGGAAGTACCACTTCATGTCGTAGGCCAGCCTGGCCTGGGCGACCATTTCGTCGCGGTTGAAGTGACGGCTGACGTGGTACCACTCGCGGCGGCCATCGACCACCTGGCCCCGCGCATAGAACTCCAGGGCGCGGCGCACGCCGGGGGTGTTGCGCACTTTGTTGATCAGCGCCTGGCTCATCAACAGCGGCTTGTTCATCAGTTGGTACGGCGCTTTGGAGCGGTCGGCGGCGAGGAATCCGTAGAAATCGCGCTCCCGCGACAGGTTCTTGTACAGCACCAGGGCTTGCGGGTTTTTCGGCTCGGCCAGTTCCAGGCTGCGGGCCTGCCAGTAGCGCCAGCGGTTGGTGGTGGCCAAGTCCTGCGGGAGTTTGCGCGTGAGTTGGTAGGCGTCTTCCCAACGGGCCAGGCGCAACAGCAGGCGCAGGCGCCATTCGGACACGGTGTTGTCGCGCAGTTCCGGGTCGTACTTGGTCATCACCTCAAGGGCGCGTGGGTCAAAGCGCTTGGCCAGGGTCAGGCCGATCTCGCGGGCAATCGCCACTTTTTCGTCACGGGAGAAGTGCATGCTGCTGGCATAGCCGTCGAGCATGGCCATAGCCTTGTCCGGGTCCTGGCGCGCCAGGCGGCGCAGGCCCAGGCCCACGGCGTCAGACATGGCCTCGGTGGCCGGCAGGAAGCGCGATGGGTCGTTGAGCATCTCCGGCTTTTGCGCCACGTCCACCATCAGGCGGCCTTGGGCGCCGAGGGTCGGCAGGCTTTTTACCAGGCTGTTGGCCAGCGCGTAGTTGCGGGCTTCGGCGGCGAGCTTGGCGCGGTCCCAGATTTTCTGTTCGGTGAGTTGGCCATCTGCGGCCCACTGCGCGAACGTGGCATCACAGGCGGACGGTTGCGATTTACCGGTCAGCCAGAGTTTTTCGGTGGTTTTGTAGCCTTCGGCCTTCAGATTGTGCGTGAGCTGGAACTGGCCATGCAGGCAATCGAGCTCGACGAAATTGAGCTTGGGGTCGTAGTACTTTTCAAAGGTCTGCCAGTCGCCACGCTCGGCCAGCCAGCGCAACCAACGCAGTTTCATCCAGTTGGCCTGGGGCAGGTCGCCGTTTTTGGCGAGGAATTGTTCGATTTCCTCGTTGCTCGCGGTCTTCAGGCGTGCGGTCAGCTCGTCGTAGGCCAGGTACGGCGTCAGCGGATAGTCGGCCAAGGCCTGACTGTATTGCATGTAGGGCCCGGTATCGCCCTTGGCCAGGGCGCGTTTGGCTTCATCGTAATATTGACGTTGGGTGGTTATGTCCACGGCCAGGGCGGATTGAGCGGCAGTGGCGGTAAGAAGCAGACAAGATAAAAAGTTGAAAAGGCGACTGCGCATGAGACGTCCGTGCAGAGAAATCACGACTAGCGCCGGCACCGCCGACACTCATTGCCTCTAGCTTAGCCTTTTGCCAGCGGCCGGTGAAAGCTTTGCCGACCTGTTCGTTCAAGTTCGCAGGAATTGTCTTACAGAACCCACCCGTAGCGAAAATGCCGGCCGCATCCCACCCTCAACTCAGGTAGAATGCGCGCCCAGTTTTTGGAGAAGCGTATGACCCTGCTCAAATTCAGCGATGTGTCCCTTGCTTTCGGCGCTATGCCGTTGTTGGACAAGGTGTCCTGGCAGATCGCCCGTGGTGAGCGGGTGTGCATCATCGGCCGCAACGGCACCGGCAAGTCCAGCATGATGAAGCTGGTAAAAGGCGACCAGAAGCCCGATGACGGCTCTGTATGGCGCGCCCCGGGCCTCAAGATTGGCGAATTGCCGCAGGAACTGCCGGTGGCCGACGGACGGACAGTGTTCGACGTGGTCGCCGAAGGCCTGGACGGCGTCGGTGAGTTGCTTGCGCAATACCATCACCTGGCGCAGAACTGCGTCACCGAAGAAGACCTGGACAAGCTGATGCACGTCCAGCAAGACCTCGAAGCCCGCGACGGCTGGCGCCTGCAGCAACTGGTGGACAGCACCCTGAGCCGCCTGCAACTGCCGGCCGACAAGACCCTCGCCGAATTGTCCGGCGGCTGGCGTCGCCGCGTCCTGCTGGCCCAGGCCCTGGTGTCCGAGCCGGACCTGCTGCTGCTCGACGAACCGACCAACCACTTGGACATCGGCGCGATCGCCTGGCTCGAAGAAGCCCTCAAGGATTTCCAGGGCGCCGTGCTGTTCATCACGCACGACCGGTCCTTCCTGCAGAACCTGGCGACCCGCATCCTCGAGCTGGACCGTGGTGGCCTGATCGACTGGAACGGCGACTACGCCAGCTTCCTGGTCCACAAAGAAGCCACCCTGGCCGCTGAAGAAACCGCCAACGCCTTGTTCGACAAGCGCCTGGCCCAGGAAGAAGTGTGGATCCGCCAGGGCATCAAGGCGCGCCGCACCCGTAACGAAGGCCGTGTACGCGCACTCAAAGCCCTGCGCGTTGAACGCAGTGAGCGTCGCGAGCGCACCGGCAAGGCCAACATCATGCTGGAAACCGCCGACAAGTCGGGCAAGCAGGTGATGGTGCTGGAGAACGTCAGCTTCCATCACCCGGACGGTCCGTTCCTGATCAAGGACTTCTCCATGGTCCTGCAGCGCGGCGACCGTATCGGCCTGCTCGGCGCCAACGGCACCGGCAAGACCACGTTGCTCAAGCTGATGCTCAACGGCCTGCAACCGACCAGCGGTAAAGTGGAAGAGGGCACGCGCATTGACGTGGCCTACTTCGACCAGTTGCGTCACCAGTTGGACCTGGAAAAAACCGTGATCGACAACGTCGCCGAAGGCCGCGACTTTATCGATATCGACGGCCAGAGCCGCCATGTGCTGAGCTACCTGGGCGACTTCCTGTTCAGCCCGCAGCGCGCGCGCACGCCGGTCAAGGCCTTGTCCGGTGGTGAGCGTGCGCGCTTGTTGCTGGCCAAGCTGTTCAGCAAGCCGGCCAACCTGCTGGTCCTCGACGAACCGACCAACGACCTCGACGTGGAAACCCTCGAGCTGCTGGAAGAGGTCCTGCTGACCTTCAACGGCACTGTGCTGATGGTCAGCCACGACCGGGCATTCCTCGACAACGTGGTCACCAGCACCCTGGTCTTCGAAGGTGAAGGCAAGGTGCGCGAGTACGTCGGTGGTTACCAGGACTGGCTGCGCCAGGGCGGCTCGCCGCGCCTGCTGGGCGTGACCGAGAGCAAGTCCGGCAAGGCCGACTTGACCTCCGCCGTCGTCGCCCCCGTGGCCGCCGCTGCACCGGCGCCGGAAGCCGCGCCTGCCGCGAAGAAGAAACTCAGCTACAAGCTGCAGCGTGAGCTGGAAGCCCTGCCGGGTGAAATCGACGCCAAGGAGCAGCAGATCGCTGCGGTCGAAGCGCAAATGGCTGACGCGGGTTTCTACCTGCGTCCGGCGGCGGAAACCGCCGAGGTCATCGCGTCCCTGGAAACCTTGAACCAGGAGCTGGAAGTGTTGGTTGAACGTTGGGCCGAGCTGGACGCCTGATTGATTCCAGTGCATTAAAAAACCCGGTGTTCATTTCAATGAGCACCGGGTTTTTTATATGAGCTGCAGCTCAACATGTGGGAGGGAGCAAGCTCCCTCCCATATTGGATCTCGATCGGTCCTACGCGCCTTTTACCAGCTTCACCGCCAGCACATCGCACGGTGCGCCGTGCAGGACGTCATTGGCGGTGGAGCCCAGCAGCAAGGCCAGGCCGTGACGGCCATGGCTGCCGACCACGATCAGGTCGCAGCCCTGTTCCTTGGCCAGGTGATGGATTTCCTGGCGTGGCTGACCATAGGTCAGGTGGCTCTGATCTTTTTTCAGGTTCGGGTACTTGGTGATCAGGCGCTCAAGGCGTTCCTTGGCTTGATCGAATTGCTGCTGTTGCAGTTGTGACAGGTCCATCGGCACGTCGCCGCCAAAGGCCATGGCCATCGGTTCGACGATATGCACCAGGGACAGTTTGGCAGTGGTGCCAGCCAGATCCACGGCGCGTTTGATCACTGGATCGCACTCTTCGGTCAGGTCTACGGCGACCAGAATATGTTCGTATGACATGGGGCGTTCCTCCAGGGGACTGCAATAAGTTCAGTATGGCTGCTTTCAAGCGGATGGGGTTGCGTCAGGTCAAATCCGCTTATCTAAAAATTCGGGAGTACACATATGACGGTCTGGATAGTGGTGTCAATCCTTGCGGTGGTTTTGAGCCCCCTGGCATGGCTGCGCCCGTCGCGCCATCAGAGTGGGCGCATGGCCCTGCGCATGGAGGCGCGCCGCATGGGCCTGGCGATGCAACTGGCGCCCCAGGCGTGGCCGCACTGGCTCAAGCAGGAGCCGCCGAGCCCGTGCGCGCAATACCACCGGCCACGGCGCGGCAAGGTCCCTGCACTATGGAGTTATTGGCAGCTGGAGCCTGGCGTGTGGGTCAACCAGTGGCAGGAAGCCTGCGTGGACGAGCAATTGCTGGCGCATTTTGCGACGCTGCCGGCCAACGTCTACAAAGTCGAGGCAGACCGGCAAATGATCGCGTTGTGCTGGGGCGAGAAGGGTGAGGTGAGCGACCTGCAGGCCATTGATACGTTGCTCAAGGCCCTGGCCTGAACGTCGGGCAATAAAAAGCCCGACATCATCATCGGGCGGGGTTGGCCAGGCAGGCCGGTAAAACTGTGTGTTTCACGCCGGGTATTCACCCAGGCATTTTGACTATTCTGTAATGGCTGCCGCAAGCGTAGCCGGATATCCGGATCTGTACAGTCTTTTCCTACGCTGTATTCATTATTGATTTGGTGAATAGTTGAATATTGGCGAAGCGTGGGCCAAGGGTTGGGGTTCTGAAATGACTGGAAAGTCGCGTTTTTCCTAGCGCTTTCGAGCGATTGACAATTGCCCGGAATTGGATGAAGGTGGCGTACCCAAATCAAACGGGCGTATGAATTGAGCGTTTGTCTGTCAGACGTCTCATACAGAATCCCGACTATCGCATTGGCGGGTGTGCCTGGCGCATTGGGGTGAGCATTGACGAAATCATCAATGTCCAACCAGAGGCCAGCGTCCGATGTGTACTGTTCAGCTTCCATATCGTGGAGATCAGTTGATGATTTACGAAGGTAAAGCCATCACGGTTAAGGCTCTTGAAAGTGGCATCGTCGAACTGAAATTCGACCTCAAGGGTGAGTCCGTCAACAAGTTCAACCGTCTAACCCTGAACGAACTGCGTCAGGCCGTAGACGCCATCAAAGCAGATGCTTCGGTCAAGGGCGTGATCGTCTCCAGCGGCAAGGACGTGTTTATCGTCGGCGCCGACATCACCGAATTCGTCGAGAGCTTCAAGCTGCCCGATGCCGAGCTGGTGGCTGGCAACCTCGAAGCCAACAAGATTTTCAGCGATTTCGAAGACCTCAACGTGCCGACCGTTGCCGCGATCAACGGCATCGCGCTGGGCGGCGGCCTGGAAATGTGCCTGGCCGCGGATTTCCGCGTCATGTCGGCCACTGCGAAAATCGGCCTGCCGGAAGTCAAGCTGGGCATCTACCCAGGTTTCGGCGGCACCGTGCGCCTGCCGCGCATCATCGGGGCCGACAACGCCATCGAGTGGATCGCCGCCGGCAAGGAAAACAAAGCTGAAGACGCGCTGAAAGTCGGTGCCGTCGATGCCGTGGTTGCCCCGGACAAACTGGCCGAAGCCGCGCTGAACCTGATCAAGGGCGCCATCAGCGGCGAATTTGATTACAAGGCCAAGCGTCAGCCGAAGCTGGAAAAACTCAAGCTCAACGCCATCGAACAAATGATGGCGTTCGAAACCGCCAAAGGTTTCGTGGCTGGCCAGGCCGGCCCGAACTACCCGGCGCCGGTTGAAGCGATCAAGACCATCCAGAAAGCCGCGAACTTCGGTCGCGACAAAGCCCTGGAAGTGGAAGCGGCAGGTTTCGTCAAACTGGCCAAGACCTCCGCTGCCCGGAGCCTGATCGGCCTGTTCCTGAACGATCAGGAACTGAAGAAAAAGGCCAGGGCCTACGATGAAGTCGCCAAGGATGTGAAACAGGCCGCCGTACTCGGTGCCGGCATCATGGGCGGCGGTATCGCCTATCAGTCGGCGTCCAAAGGCACGCCGATCCTGATGAAAGACATCAACGAACACGGCATCGAGCAAGGCCTGGCGGAAGCGGCCAAGCTGCTGGTAGGTCGGGTTGATAAAGGTCGCATGACCGCGGCGAAAATGGCTGAAGTGCTCAACGGCATTCGTCCTACGCTGTCCTACGGCGATTTCGGCCACGTCGACCTAGTGGTCGAAGCGGTTGTCGAAAACCCGAAGGTCAAGCAAGCGGTACTGGCGGAAGTGGAAGCCCAGGTCAAAGACGACACCATCCTGGCGTCCAACACCTCGACCATTTCCATCACGCTGCTGGCCAAGGCCCTCAAGCGTCCGGAAAACTTCGTCGGCATGCACTTCTTCAACCCGGTACACATGATGCCGCTGGTGGAAGTGATCCGTGGTGAGAAGTCCAGCGAGCTGGCCGTCGCCACTACCGTTGCCTACGCCAAGAAAATGGGCAAGAACCCGATCGTGGTCAACGACTGCCCGGGCTTTTTGGTCAACCGCGTGCTGTTCCCGTACTTCGGCGGTTTCGCCAAGCTGGTCAGCGCCGGTGTGGACTTTGTGCGTATCGACAAGGTGATGGAAAAATTCGGCTGGCCGATGGGCCCGGCGTACCTGATGGACGTGGTCGGCATCGACACCGGCCACCACGGTCGCGACGTGATGGCTGAAGGCTTCCCGGACCGCATGAAAGACGACCGCCGCTCGGCGATCGACGCGCTCTACGAGGCCAAGCGCCTGGGCCAGAAGAACGGCAAGGGCTTCTACGCCTACGAGACCGACAAGAAGGGTAAGCAGAAGAAGGTTACCGATCCGTCGGTCCACGAAGTGCTCGCGCCGGTCATCTATGAACAGCGTGAGGTGTCCGACGAGGACATCATCAACTGGATGATGATCGCCCTGTGCCTGGAAACCGTGCGTTGCCTGGAAGACGGCATCGTCGAAACCGCCGCCGAAGCCGACATGGGCCTGGTGTACGGTATTGGTTTCCCTCCATTCCGTGGCGGTGCGCTGCGTTACATCGACTCGATCGGTGTGGCCGAGTTCGTTGCCCTGGCTGATCAATACGCTGATTTGGGCCCGCTGTACCACCCGACCGCGAAGCTGCGTGAGATGGCCAAGAACGGCCAGAGCTTCTTCGGTTAAGCGTCCCATACACTTGAGCGAGAATATTTATGAGCTTGAATCCAAGAGACGTCGTGATTGTCGACTTCGGTCGCACGCCGATGGGCCGCTCCAAGGGCGGCATGCACCGCAACACCCGCGCCGAAGACATGTCGGCGCACCTGATCAGCAAATTGCTGGAGCGTAACGTCAAGGTCGACCCGAACGAAGTCGAAGACGTGATCTGGGGCTGTGTCAACCAGACCCTGGAGCAGGGCTGGAACATCGCCCGCATGGCTTCCTTGCTGACCCAGATCCCACACACCGCGGCCGCCCAGACGGTCAGCCGCCTGTGTGGTTCGTCGATGAGTGCATTGCACACGGCCGCCCAGGCGATCATGACCGGCAACGGTGATGTATTCGTGGTCGGTGGCGTGGAGCACATGGGCCACGTCAGCATGATGCACGGTGTCGATCCCAACCCGCACATGTCACTGCACGCGGCAAAAGCCTCGGGCATGATGGGCCTCACCGCGGAAATGCTCGGCAAGATGCACGGCATTACCCGCGAAGCCCAGGATGCGTTCGGCCTGCGTTCCCATCAGCTCGCCCACAAGGCGACCGTGGAAGGCAAGTTCAAGGATGAAATCATCCCGATGAACGGCTACGACGAGAACGGTTTCCTGAAACTGTTCGACTACGACGAAACCATTCGTCCGGATACCACCCTGGAAAGCCTGGCCGCCTTGAAACCGGCGTTCAATCCAAAGGGCGGCACCGTGACAGCCGGCACTTCGTCGCAAATCACCGACGGTGCCTCGTGCATGATCGTGATGTCGGCGCAGCGTGCCAAGGACCTGGGTATCCAGCCGATGGCGGTGATTCGTTCGATGGCCGTAGCGGGTGTGGACCCGGCGATCATGGGCTATGGTCCGGTACCGGCGACACAAAAAGCCTTGAAGCGCGCGGGCCTGACCGTCGCCGATATCGACTTCTTCGAGCTCAACGAAGCCTTCGCCGCACAGGCCCTGCCGGTGCTGAAAGATTTGAAAGTACTCGACAAGATGAACGAGAAGGTTAACCTGCACGGCGGCGCGATCGCCCTGGGCCACCCGTTCGGTTGCTCCGGCGCGCGAATCTCCGGCACTTTGCTCAATGTGATGAAGCAAAATGGCGGCAACCTCGGGGTTGCAACCATGTGCATTGGTCTCGGCCAAGGCATTTCCACCGTCTTCGAACGCCTTTAAGCGTTGGGTTGACGGAAGCCGGGGCCCAGTGCCCCGGTTTTTGTTTTTCGGTAGTTTTATTATTTTTTTTTAACAAATTTTGTAAGGTGGCCAGAGCATGAAAGTCGAACCAGGGCTCTACCAACATTATAAAGGTCCGCAGTACCGCGTTTTTAATGTGGCGCGGCACTCCGAGACCGAAGAAGAAGTGGTGTTCTACCAAGCACTGTATGGCGATTACGGCTTTTGGGTGCGCCCGTTGAGCATGTTCCTAGAGTCCGTCGAAGTTGACGGCGAACAGGTCCCACGCTTTGCTTTGGTGCAGGCCGAACCCAGTCTTTTTTCAGGGCAATAACGGCAGGCTGCGCAGAATGCTGCGCTTGACCTCACCCGGTTGCCACTATATATAGCGTTGCCGCGTCAGGCGCCAACTGCCTTTCACTTCTCGAATTCAGGAATTTTCCGATCCATGGGCAAATCGCTGGTCATTGTGGAATCCCCGGCTAAGGCCAAGACCATCAACAAGTACTTGGGCAACGAGTACGTGGTGAAGTCGAGTATCGGCCATATCCGAGACCTGCCCACCAGCGGTTCGGCTAGCGCCAGCAAGGAGCCTGCCGCCAAGCGCGGCAAGGCGGCTGCGGGCGAAGGTCCGGTGCTCACGCCTAAAGAGAAAGCGCGCAAGCAGCTGGTCTCGCGCATGGGTGTGGACCCGGAACATGGCTGGAAGGCCAAGTACGAAATCCTTCCGGGCAAGGAAAAGGTCATCGAAGAGCTGCGCCGGCTCGCCAAAGATGCCGACACCATCTATCTCGCAACGGACTTGGACCGCGAAGGGGAAGCCATTGCCTGGCACCTGCGGGAAGCCATCGGCGGTGATGACAGCCGCTACAAGCGTGTGGTGTTCAACGAAATCACCAAGAAAGCCATCCAGGAAGCCTTCTCCAAGCCGGGCGAACTGGATATCGACCGCGTCAACGCTCAGCAGGCCCGCCGTTTCCTCGACCGCGTCGTGGGTTACATGGTCTCGCCACTGCTGTGGGCCAAGATTGCCCGTGGCCTGTCTGCTGGCCGTGTGCAATCGGTCGCGGTCAAGCTGGTGGTGGAGCGTGAGCGCGAGATTCGTGCGTTCAACCCTGAAGAATACTGGGAAGTCCACGCCGACCTCGGCACCGCCAAGGGCGCCAACGTGCGCTTTGAAGTGGCCCGTGAAAAAGGCGAGGCCTTCAAGCCGCTGAACGAAGCCCAGGCCATGGCCGCGCTGGAGAAGCTCAAGTCTTCCAGCTACAGCATCGTCAAGCGCGAAGACAAACCGACCAGCAGCAAGCCGTCAGCGCCGTTCATCACGTCCACCCTGCAACAGGCCGCGAGTAACCGCCTGGGCTTCGGCGTGAAGAAAACCATGATGATGGCCCAGCGTCTGTACGAAGCCGGCTACATCACCTATATGCGTACCGACTCCACCAACCTGTCGCAAGACGCGGTGGCGATGGCGCGCACGTATATTGAAAGCGAGTTCGGCAAGAAGTACCTGCCGGAGAAGCCAAACGTCTACAGCAGCAAAGAAGGCGCCCAGGAGGCTCACGAAGCGATTCGTCCTTCCGACGCCAACACCGAGCCGAGCAAGCTGAGCGGCATGGAACGTGACGCTGAGCGCCTCTATGAGCTGATCTGGCGCCAGTTCCTGGCCTGCCAGATGCTGCCGGCGCAATACCTGTCCACCACCGTCAGCGTGGGCGCAGGCGACTTCGAGCTGCGTGCCAAGGGCCGTATCCTCAAGTTCGACGGCTACACCCGCGTGATGCCGCAAATCGCCAAGCCAGGCGACGACGACGTACTGCCGGACATGGCTCAGGGCGACACGTTGAAGCTGATCAAGCTCGACCCGTCCCAACACTTCACCAAGCCGCCGGCACGTTATTCGGAAGCCAGCCTGGTGAAAGAGATGGAGAAACGCGGTATCGGTCGTCCTTCGACCTATGCGGCGATCATCTCCACGATCCAGGACCGTGGCTACGTGGCGCTGCACAACCGGCGTTTCTATTCGGAAAAAATGGGCGACATCGTCACCGAGCGTCTGTCCGAGAGTTTCTCCAACCTGATGGACTACGGCTTCACCGCCGGTATGGAAGAGAACCTCGATGACGTGGCCCAGGGCGAGCGCGACTGGAAGAGCGTGCTCGACGAGTTCTACGGCGACTTCAAGAAAAAACTCGAAGTGGCCGAAAGCCCGGACAGCGGCATGCGTGCCAACCAGCCGGTGATGACTGACATCCCGTGCCTGACCTGCGGCCGGCCGATGCAGATTCGTACCGCGTCCACCGGCGTGTTCCTCGGTTGCTCGGGCTACAGCCTGCCGCCGAAAGAGCGCTGCAAGGCCACCGTCAACCTGGTGCCGGGCGATGAAATCGCCGCCGACGACGAGGGTGAATCCGAATCGCTGGTGCTGCGTGGCAAGCACCGCTGCCCGATCTGCAGCACGGCGATGGATGCCTACCTGCTGGACGAGAAGCACAAGTTGCACATCTGTGGTAACAACCCGGATTGCGACGGCTACGAGATCGAAGAGGGCAGCTACCGCATCAAGGGCTACGAAGGCCCGAGCCTGGAATGCGACAAGTGCGGCAGCGAGATGCAACTCAAGACCGGCCGTTTCGGCAAGTTCTTCGGTTGCACCAACCCGACGTGCAAGAACACCCGCAAACTGCTGAAAAGCGGTGACGCGGCGCCGCCGAAGATGGACCCGGTGAAGATGCCCGAACTCAAGTGCGAGAAGGTCAACGACACCTATATCCTGCGTGATGGCGCTTCGGGGCTGTTCCTGGCTGCCAGCCAGTTCCCGAAAAACCGCGAGACCCGTGCGCCGCTGGTGCTCGAGATCGTGCCGCACAAGGATGAGATCGATCCGAAGTACCACTTCCTGTGCGAAGCGCCGAAGAAGGACCCGGACGGTCGCCCGGCCGTGATCCGCTACAGCCGCAAGACCAAGGAACAGTACGTGCAGTCCGAAGTGGATGGTAAGCCGACCGGTTGGAAGGCGTTCTACGACGGCGGCAAGTGGAAGGTCGAGGACAAGCGCCAGGGCGCTTGATCGGTTAATCTGATAACGCTAAAAGCCGTCTGCATAGACGGCTTTTGCTTGCTGTAGGAGCGAGCTTGCTCGCGAAGGTCGCTAACGATTACACGAAAAACCTGATGCCCCACGGCGCCCCCAGGTTTTTCGCGAGCAAGCTCGCTCCTACATACCAGCATTACGCCTATTCGTTGTGGAGATTGCCGTCATGGCCAACGAACTCTATACCCGTACCAACCAGAAAATTTACTTCGCGGGTTTATCCCTGGAAGCCCTTGGCCGTGCCGAGGAAGGGAAGGAGATGAACGCCATCGCGCTGGTCCAGGCGGGGCGTGAGGCGGCCCTGTTCCACCTGTACGGCGCCTTGCTGGGGCTGTGTCATGAAATCGCCGGGTTCTACCGTTTGCCCCAGGCCGGTTCACCGCGTGCGGAAATGATCATGAATCGCGAAGTGCTGGACGCCATGGCGATCCCTGAACTCGCCGAATTGGTGGAAATGGCGCAAAGCCCCGACAGTTGGGTGGCACGCCTGCTCAAGGCGCATGCCGATATGTTCCAGCCGCCACGTGTTCCCCATGTGCCCAAGGGCGATGTGACCCAGCCGTTGATCGTGGCGCTGTCGCTGGAAGAGGATGAGCCGAAGCCGTTGAGCCGCGAAGAGCTTGAAGGCTGGCGCCAGGAGCTGAAAAACATGGCGCTGCGGTTTCGTGAAGGTTTGAACGAGTGCTGAGACACGCTCGTTGAGCCGGTGATCATTGCGAGCTGACAGCCAAGGCACCTGCGCAGATGGGTGCCAATCAAAATTGTGGCTCACTAAGCACCATTCATCCAGCCGTAAAGAAACCTCGCCAGATCCACTGCGAGGCCCGGCAGATGACTGATATAATCCCGGCCTTTCGTGGAGAACAGACTTTTATGCCAACGTCCTTTCTGGAAATTGTTGAATTGCCTGACGGCCGAATCGAGCTGCGCCGGGCTGAGGACGAGGGTTCTCTGGTTATCTTGGACTTTTCCGAAGATGCCAAGGCGTTCCTGCAAGGCCAGCACGTGGAAGTGGCAAAAGCCATGTTGAGCGTTGGCGTACAGATGGCAGGCCGCCTGGCGGAAGGCGAACCGGAGAAAGAAGACGGTCCACGGGTTCTGCACTGAGTGTGGCGTGGGAGCTTGCTCCCGCTGGGGCGCTAAGCGGCCCTGAACATGCGATTGCTGCACCGTCCAATGGGAGCAAGCTCCCTTGCCACAGGGCTAGCCTGCGGCACCTCGAATTACCCCAAACGAATATTCAAGCTCTGCGCATCGCCGGTACGCGCAGCGCTGATCAACTGTTGCTTGGCGTTGGCATTCAGCGGGTTCAACCAGCTCACCACTGTATGGCTGCGGCCCAGGCGCAGGGCTTCGCAGGTCAACTGCTGGGCACTTTGTGCGCCGCGTGGTTGCAGCAACAGGATGCGCTCGCGGTTGAGACCGGCGTCCCGCAGCCAGGCCTGGGTCAGGCTGGCGGGTGGGGCGATCAGCGTCAACCAGCGTGCATCCTGTTCCTCGCTCAGTTCACGCAGGATCGGCGCCAGCAGGCTCAGGCAGCTCCCGGCCGCACCGCGCAACGACAGTTCACTGAACGCCTCAGGCTCGGCGCACCAGGGCGCCTCGACCGTTTCCTTGAGGATGGGCGCAAGGGGTTGGGCCATGAAGGCCTCGAACAGCGACAGTTGTGTGTGTTGTGGGGTGTGCACGAGCTGCATGATGCCTCCTTTAGCGGCGAATGACGCCGACGCTCAGGCCTTCGATCACCAGGTCCTGGTCTTTCAGGTTGACTTCGATCGGGGCGAACTCAGGGTTCTCGGCCAGGAGCCAGACCTTGCTGCCTTCGCGCTTGAAGCGTTTGACGGTGACTTCATCGCCGATGCGGGCGACGACGATCTGGCCGTTACGGGCTTCACGAGTGGTGTGGACGGCCAGCAGGTCACCGTCGAAAATGCCCACGTCCTTCATGCTCATGCCATGCACCCGCAACAGGTAGTCGGCGCGAGGGTGGAAGAAGGTCGGGTTGATGTTGCAGGATTCCTCGACGTGCTGTTGCGCCAGGATCGGCGCGCCGGCAGCGACGCGGCCGATGATCGGCAGGGTCGATTCGTCGGCCTTGGCTTCGAAACCGGGGATGCGAATGCCCCGCGAAGCGCCCGGGGTCATCTCGATCGCGCCTTTGCGAGCGAGGGCCTTGAGGTGTTCTTCGGCGGCGTTGGGGGATTTGAACCCCAGTTCCAGCGCAATTTCCGCGCGCGTCGGCGGGTAGCCGTTGTCGTCGAGGCAGCGCTTGATAAAAGCCAGAATCTCAGCTTGGCGTGGCGTCAGTTTTAGCATGTTGATCGCTCTGTCTTTTTATACAGTGACTGGGATTATATACAGTGGACTGCGCTTGGCAATCATCCTTTTTTGCGCGTCCGCTGGACGGTCATTCGTCAGCCCTCCTACAACGCAAAGACAGCGCTGCCTACAGAGTTGAAAGGATGTGATTAAATAGCGTTCAAATAGATGACTGCCCGGCCGGAAAGCGAACCCGCAGGCTTGACAAGACACAAGCTGAAACGTATGTTTCAAACAAGTGTTTGTCAGGCGGAGTAGCCATGGCCCAGTCGGAAACCGTTGAACGCATTCTCGATGCTGCCGAGCAATTGTTCGCGGAAAAAGGATTTGCTGAAACCTCATTGCGGCTGATCACCAGCAAGGCCGGGGTCAACCTCGCCGCCGTGAACTACCATTTCGGCTCGAAAAAAGCCCTGATCCAGGCGGTGTTCTCGCGTTTCCTGGGGCCGTTCTGCGCCAGTCTCGACCGTGAGCTCGAACGCCGCCAGGCCAAGGCCGACCATAAGCCAAGCCTGGAAGAACTGCTGGAAATCCTCGTTGAGCAAGCGCTGGTGGTGCAGCCACGCAGCGGCAACGACCTGTCGATCTTCATGCGCCTGTTGGGCCTGGCGTTCAGCCAGAGCCAGGGCCACCTGCGCCGCTACCTGGAAGACATGTACGGCAAGGTGTTCCGCCGCTATATGTTGCTGGTCAACGAAGCCGCCCCGCGCATCCCGCCGATCGAATTGTTCTGGCGCGTACACTTCATGCTCGGCGCGGCGGCATTCAGCATGTCCGGGATCAAGGCCTTGCGGGCGATTGCCGAGACCGACTTTGGCGTCAACACCTCCATCGAGCAGGTGATGCGCCTGATGGTGCCGTTCCTCGCTGCCGGCATGCGCGCCGAAACCGGCGTGACCGACCAGACCATGGCCGCCGCGCAATTGCGTCCGCGCAGCAAATCGACGCCAATCCCCGCGAAGGTTTGACCGCCCCGGGTGTGCGCGGCCGCCAGCATCCGCTAAGCTAGCCGCCCATGCCGAATTCAGCTATTTACTCGCAACCCATTGTTCTTGCCGCGCCCGCCGCGCCGCGAGGGCAATGGGTTGTGTGCGTTATTTAAGGAAGGTTTATGACTGCTGCCCTGCAAGGTTCTTTGATGGTCGACGTTGCCGGCACCTGGCTGACGGCCGAGGATCGCCACCTGTTGCGCCAGCCTGAGGTGGGCGGCCTGATCATTTTTGCGCGCAATATCGAGCATCCGCGCCAGGTGCGGGAATTGAGCGCGGCGATTCGTGCCGTGCGCCCGGACCTGCTGCTGGCGGTCGACCAGGAGGGCGGTCGCGTGCAGCGCCTGCGCCAGGGTTTTGTGCGCCTGCCGGCCATGCGTGCGCTGGCGGATCACCCTAACGCCGAATACCTCGCCGAACAGTGTGGCTGGATCATGGCCACTGAAGTCCTGGCCGTCGGCCTGGACCTGAGCTTCGCCCCCGTGCTGGACCTGGACTACCAGCGCAGCGCTGTGGTCGGCAGCCGTTCCTTCGAGGGCAACCCCGAGCGCGCCGCGGTGCTTGCCGGGGCGTTTATCCGTGGCATGAACAGCGCCGGCATGGCCGCCACCGGCAAGCACTTCCCGGGGCACGGGTGGGCTGAGGCCGATTCCCACGTTGCGATTCCCAATGACGAACGCAGCCTGGAACAGATTCGCGCCAATGACCTGGTACCTTTCGCGCGCCTGAGCCGGCAATTGGCTGCGGTGATGCCAGCCCACGTCATTTACCCGCAAGTCGACGCCCAGCCGGCCGGTTTCTCGCGCCGCTGGTTGCAGGACATCCTGCGCGGCGAATTGCAATTTGACGGGGTGATTTTCAGCGACGACCTGTCCATGGCTGGTGCCCACGTGGTCGGGGATGCGGCCAGCCGTATTGAGGCCGCACTGACGGCGGGTTGTGACATGGGCCTGGTGTGCAACGATCGGGCGGCTGCCGAACTGGCGCTGAGCGCGGCCCAGCGGATGAAGGTCACGCCATCGGCGCGGATCGCACGGATGCGTGGGCAGGCGGTTGCGTCGATGGAGTATAAGCAAGACCCGCGTTGGCTGGTGGCGCTCGGCGCGTTGCGGGATGCGCAGTTGATCGATTGAGACGGCGGCGCGCCTATCGCGGGCAAGCCCGCTCCTACACTTGATTGTGTACATTCTGTCGAAGTGCGGTTGAATGTGGCGATGCGCTGGCCGCGAGGGCGATCTAACCGTCAGCGTTTTTCTTGTTTGTTGGGCAGCGGCGCAAACAGCGCCTCGATCTCTTCGTTGCCCAACTGCCAATCCCCGGTGGTCCGCCCGTCCAGCACGCCCGCTGCAAGGTCGGACTTTTCCTTCTGCAGGTGCTGGATTTTCTCCTCCACCGTGCCCCGTGCAATCATCTTGTAGACGAACACCGGTTTCTCCTGGCCGATGCGATACGCACGGTCGGTGGCCTGGTTTTCCGTGGCCGGGTTCCACCACGGGTCATAGTGGATCACTGTGTCGGCTTCGGTCAGGTTGAGTCCTACGCCACCTGCCTTCAGGCTGATCAGAAAGATCTGCAGCTTGCCGCTCTGGAAGTCTTTCACCGGCGTGCGCCGATCGCGGGTCTGGCCGGTCAGCAGCGCGTAGGCGACACCGCGTTTTTTCAGCTCGAGTTCAATCAGGCTCAGCATCGAGGTGAACTGGGAGAACAACAGAATCCGGCGCCCTTCGGCAAACAGCTCTTCGAGCATTTCCATCAAGCTGTCGAGCTTGCCCGAGCTGCTGCCGCGCGTCGGCAGGGTGGCATCGTTGACCAGGCGCAAATCGCAGCACACCTGGCGCAGCTTGAGCAGCGCTTCAAGAATGATGATCTGGCTGCGCGCCACGCCTTTGCGGGTGATCTCATCGCGGACTTTTTTGTCCATGGCCAGGCGCATGGTTTCGTACACATCGCGCTGGGCCTCATTGAGCTCGACCCAGTGGATGATCTCGGTTTTCGGCGGTAATTCCGTCGCCACCTGTTCCTTGGTGCGACGTAGCAGGAACGGTTTGATCCGACCGTTCAGGTGCTGCAATCGTACATCGCTGGCGCGTTTTTCAATCGGCACGCGGTAGTCGCGGTTGAAGCTTTTCACGTCGCCCAACCAGCCCGGCAACAGGAAGTGGAACAGCGACCACAGCTCGCCCAGGTGGTTTTCCAGTGGGGTGCCGCTCAGGCACAGGCGCTGCCGTGCGTTCAGCTCACGCGCCGCCTGGGCCGCCTTGCTCGAAGGGTTCTTGATGTACTGCGCTTCGTCGAGGATCAGCACATGCAAGGGCAGGGCGGCGAGTTGCTCGATGTCTTTGGGCAGCAACGCATACGTGGTCAGCAGCAGGTCGTAGTCCTGCAGGTTCGCGAAGTGCTTTTTGCGGGTGGCGCCATACAGCGCCAGGACCTTGAGTTGCGGCGTGAAGTGCGCGGCCTCGTCGAGCCAGTTGGGGATCAGGCTGGTGGGCATCACCACCATGCACGGGCGGTCCAGGCGCCCGGCGATCTTCTCGCTGAGAATATGCGCCAAGGTCTGTAAGGTTTTGCCCAGGCCCATGTCGTCCGCAAGAATGCCGCCCACTTCCAGCTGGCGCAGTGACTGCATCCAGCTCAAGCCCTCCAGCTGATAGGGGCGCAAGGTCGCGTTCAAGCCTTCGGGCGCGACGCAGGTGAAATCCTTGATGTCGCGCAGGCGCTGGGCGAAGGTGCGGATCTTCTCGCCGCCTTCCCATTGCAGCGGCAGGTCTTCCAGCGGGTTGAGGCGGATCGCGTCGGCCTTGGCCAGGCGCAGCGTGGTGGTGCCGGGTTCCTGAAGGTAGAACTCGCCGAGGGTGGCCAGGACGGGTTTCAGACGGCCGTAGGGCAGCGCCACTTGCAGCGGGCCGTGGCCACCGTTGGGCAGGCCGGGGATGTTGACCAGGATCAGCTCGTCATCGCGGCGGCGTGCGAGTTTTTCCGGGTTGAGGATTTCGGTGTGCGAACGCATCAGGTTGAGCAGGATCGGCAGCAGGCTCAGGCGTTCGCCGTTGACGATGATCCCCAGTTCCAGGTCGAACCAGTCGCGCTCCGGCCCTTCGTCGACGGTGGCATACCAGTCGTCCACCGGGCTCAGGTCGAAGCCGAAGTCGTCGTCGATCTGCAACTCCCAGCCTTCGGCCCGCAGTGTCGGCGATGCGTTGAGGGTGAAGTTCAGCCAGGCGCTGTCATTGACCATCTCGAACAGTTCGCCGGCACTTTCCGGCAACGCTTTGCTCTGGCGCGTGGCGATCTTGAAACCGAGCAGGCGCAGTTGTTCGCGATAGCGCTGTTCCAGCTCGGGGTGCCGCTTGATCCGCAGGCTCTGGGTTTCCTGGCGGACGATGATGTCGGCGTTCTTTTGCCCGCTGACGTAGTTGCCCAGATAGTTGAACGACAGCGCCGCACGGTGCTGGATATAGCGCTGCATCTTGCCGTTGCGCGGCTCGAACGCGCTGAACGCGACACTGGCCAGCCACAGGCGCGGCACGGGCAGCACGTCGTCCATCACCACTTGCGGCAGCACCACGCGGTTGTCCAGCACGGCCTGGAGTTTTTCCAGCAGTTCGGCGTCCTGGGCCGCCGCCGGGTAGGCCAGGGTTTCCTGGACCTTGAGCAGCACCGCCGCGATGTGTTTGCAGTTGGTGTGTACCGGGCAGGTGCAGCGGCTGTCCACCAGGATCAGCGTGCCCTTGGCCGATTCGCGCAACGAGATGGTCTGCCGGTAGACGTTGCTGCCCGAGCCTTCGCAACTGGCGATGATGGTGCTGTCGCCCGACTCGACGATGCGTACCCGGTTCTCCAAGGCATAGCGCCGCCCGCGCTCCAGGCTTTGTTCTTTGAAGCGATTGGCCCACGAAGGGGCCAGGGGCTTGGTGAGCGGCGACGTCAGGGGCATGGCGCTGGATCAGTCCTGAAAGTCGACGGGCGGTGCGCTGGGCTGTTTGGCGGTCAACGAAGTGATCTTGATCAGCAGCGCCAGGTGGCCGCCATCCAGGTAGTTGAGCTGGTTGTTCTTGGTCCGCACGTCTTTTTGTGCCAGGTGCTCGCTGGCGATGACGCTGCCGTTGCCGTCGAACTGGTTGATCCAGAAGTCCGCGTCGATATCGGTAAAGCGCCCCAGTTGCAGGCTCAGTACACCCTCGAGGGGAAACTGACCGAACTGCTCCCGGCCGTCGGTGATCGCGATTTTTACCGGCTGCTCACCGAGGTTCTGTTCCCAGGCCTTGTGCGCCAGCACCGTGTAGTTGGCGTCTGCGCGGAGTTTGTCGACGATCGTGCCCAGGCGCGCCGGGCTGCTTCTGTCGCCCAGGCGCTCGGCGCCGGCATCCCAGTCTTCCGGCGCGGCGCGGCTGTTGATCACCGGCTCCGCGTTCTGGCGCACCAGGACCATTTCCACTTGGTACAGGCTGTCGGCAAACGCCGAAGGTGCGAGTACCACTAATAACAAGCTCAGAATGCGAAACACGCGCATTGGGGCGTCCTTCAAACAGATTTCGGGATGAGGCGCTCAAACAGCGCCTCCAAGGTATTGAAGCGTTCTTCGGCACGTTCCATCGGCACCATGAACTTGAACAGCGTAGCCCCTTCGAACTTGTACCGGTTGGGCTGGCCCTGGATCAGCTTGATCAGCACCAACGGGTCCACCGGCGTCTGCGCTTCGAACTCGATGCGCCCGCCCTGCGGCCCGGCGTCGACCTTCTTGATCCCCAGTTGCTCGGCCTGCAATTTGAGCAGGGTCAGGCGCACCAGGTTCTTGGTCGGTTCCGGCAACAGGCCGAAGCGATCGATCATCTCCACCTGCAGGTCCTTGAGGCCTTCTTCGTCGGTGGCCGAGGCGATGCGCTTGTACAGGATCAGTCGCGCGTGGACATCCGGCAGGTAGTCTTCGGGGATCAATGCCGGCAAGCGCAGGTTGATCTCCGGACCGCCGCCCAGGGGTTGGTCGAGGTTCGGTTGCTCGCCCTTGCGGATGGCTTTCACCGCGCGTTCGAGCATCTCCATATATAAGGTGAAGCCCACGGCCTGGATCTGCCCGCTCTGGCCGTCGCCGAGCAGTTCGCCGGCGCCACGGATTTCCAGGTCGTTGGTGGCCAGCACAAAGCCGGCGCCCAGGTCCTGGGTGTTGGCGATGGCTTCCAGGCGTTTTTCCGCGTCGCCGGTGATTTGCTGGCGCGGTGGCGTCAGCAGGTAGGCGTAGGCCTGGTGGTGACTGCGTCCGACGCGGCCGCGCAGTTGATGCAGTTGTGCCAGGCCGAACTTGTCGGCGCGCTCGATGATGATGGTGTTGGCGCTCGGCACGTCGATGCCGGTCTCGATGATGGTCGAGGCGATCAGCACGTTGAAGCGCTTGTGGTAGAAGTCGCTCATCACCTGTTCGAGGTCGCGCTCGCGCATTTGCCCGTGGCCGATGGCGATGCGTGCTTCCGGCACCAGTGCGGCGAGGTCGGCGGCGCATTTCTCGATGGTTTTCACATCGTTGTGCAGGTAATACACCTGCCCGCCGCGCAGCAATTCGCGCAGCAGCGCTTCCTTGACCGTGCTGTTGTTCTGCTCCATCACGAAGGTGCGTACCGACAGGCGCCGCGCCGGTGGAGTGGCGATGATCGACAGGTCGCGCATGCCCGACACCGCCATGTTCAGCGTGCGCGGAATCGGCGTGGCGGTGAGGGTCAGAATGTCGACTTCGCTGCGCAGGGCCTTGAGCTGTTCTTTCTGACGCACCCCGAAGCGGTGTTCTTCGTCGATGATCACCAGGCCCAGGTTCTTGATCTTCACATCGTCCGACAGCAGCTTGTGGGTGCCGATCACGATGTCGATCTTGCCCTCCGCCAGGTCGGCGACGGCGGCGTTCACTTCCTTGGCGGATTTGAAGCGGCTCATCACTTCCACGGTCACCGGCCAGTCGGCAAAGCGGTCGCGAAAGCTGTTGTAATGCTGTTGGGCGAGCAGGGTGGTCGGCACCAGGATCGCCACTTGCTTGCCGCCATGCACCGCGATGAAGGCTGCGCGCATCGCCACTTCGGTCTTGCCGAAGCCCACGTCGCCGCACACCAGGCGGTCCATCGGTTTGGGCGCGAGCATGTCGGCGCGCACGGCTTCGATGGTGGTTTGTTGGTCCGGGGTTTCTTCGAAGGCAAAGCCGGCGCTGAACGTGGCGTAGTCGGCTTTCGGGTCGGCGAACGCATAACCCTCGCGGGCGGCGCGACGGGCATAGATGTCGAGCAGCTCGGCGGCGACGTCGCGCACCTGTTCGGCGGCCTTGCGCTTGGCTTTCTGCCAGGTCTCGGAACCCAGGCGGTGCAACGGCGCCAGGGCGTCGTCGCTGCCGGTGTAGCGGGCGATCAGGTGCAGGTTGGCCACCGGCACATACAGCTTGGCGCCTTCGGCGTATTCCATGGTGAGGAATTCGGCGGCCTGGTTGTCGATTTCCAGCGTTTGCAGGCCCAGGTAGCGGCCGACGCCGTGGTCAATATGCACCACCGGCGCGCCTTCGCGCAGTTCGGTGAGGTTTTTGATCACCGCGTCGTTGTTGGCGTCGGCGCGTTTTTCGCGGCGACGGCGCTGCATCACCCGTTGCCCGAACAGCGGGCTTTCGGCGATCAGCGCCAGGGCCGGATCGTCCAGCAACAGGCCTTCATCCAGCGGCGCAATGGTGATCGCCAGGCGATCTTTGCCGGCGACGAAGTCCGGCCAGCTGTCGACGGTTTTCGGGCGCAGCTTCAGGCGTTCCAGCAGCTCCAGCAGCACTTCGCGGCGCCCGGCCGATTCGGCGGTAAACAACACGCGCCCGGCGAAATCGCCGAGGAAGTTGGACAGCGCTTCGAGCGGCTGGCTGGCCTTGGCTTCAATCGCCAGGTTCGGCAGGTTTTGCGCGGGGAAGCGCGTGCGGCCGCTGCCTGCGTCCACATCCTCTTGGCTGGCGACCACGCGCGGCCAGTTTTTCAGGCGGGCGAAGCAGTCTTCCACCGGCAGGAACAGTTCGGCGGGCGGTAATAAAGGGCGGGACGGATCGACGCGACGCTCTTCATAGCGGTTGCGCACGTCGCTCCAGAAGTTTTCCGCCGCCTGCTCGATGCCCGGCAGCGAGAACACCTGGGTGTCCTGGGGCAGGTAGTCGAACAGGGTGGAGGTTTCGTCGAAGAACAGCGGCAGGTAGTACTCGATACCGGCGGGGGTAATCCCGCTGCTCAAGTCCTGGAAGATCGGGCAGCGGCGGAAGTCGACGTCGAAGCGTTCGCGAAAGCGCGCCTTGAAGCGCGTCACCGCGTCTTTCTGCAGTGGGAATTCCCGTGCCGGCAGCAGTTTGATCGACTCGACTTTGTCGATGGAGCGCTGGTTTTCCGGATCGAAGGTGCGCAGGGTCTCGATTTCGTCATCGAACAGGTCGATGCGGTACGGCAACTTGCTGCCCATCGGGAACAGGTCGATCAGCGCACCGCGCACCGCGAATTCGCCGTGCTCGTACACCGTGTCGACGCAGCGGTAGCCGCTGGCTTCCAGGCGTGTACGCATTTGCTCCACGTCGAGCTTCTGGCCGATATCCAGCACCAGGCTGCTGCCCAGCAGGAACTTGGTCGGCGCCAGGCGGTGCAGCGCCGTGGTGATCGGCACCACCAGCACGCCGTGGACCAGTTCCGGCAGACGGTACAGGCTGGCGATGCGCTGGGAAATGATGTCCTGGTGCGGCGAGAACAGGTCGTAGGGCAGGGTTTCCCAGTCGGGAAAATGCAGCACCGGCAAATCGGGGGCGAAGAAGCTCAGCTCCTGCTCCAGCCGTTCGGCGCTTTGGCTGTCGGCGGTAAGCAGCAGGGTAAAGCGCTTGGCTGCGCTGGCAGCCTCGGCGATGGCCAGGCTCAGGGCGGCACCGGGCAAATTGCCCCAGTGCTGTTTACCTGCCGCGGCAGGGAGTTGCGGTAGACGCAGAACGGGCACGGAAGGTTGAGCTCCAAGCGTTGCGACAAAGTCGGTAATTGTAACGGCCCGAGGTGCCGCCTGTCAGTTGCTGACTGAGCCTATTACGGTTTGCGGGAAATGTGGTGGCTAAGACAAACAATGGCGCGTTTTGACTCAATATGTAGTGCCAAAATGCATATAGTTTTCGGAGGGTTACGGACAAGTCGTGCTGCCCGCTCCACTAGTGGCCTTCTGGAACCCGCGTATTTACTGGGCTGCAGCGAGGTGGCTTTTTTGGGTAAGCGCGTTTTGTTGTAGGACGCGCATTGCTCCGGGGGCGGCCGGACGGCATAATGTAGCCCCTTTTTTCAGCCCCTACATGTGGAAGGTTCCCGTGACTCAGAAGCCCGACCAGTGTCTTGGTGAATGGATCGACCGTGAAGCACTCGCTGAAGCGATGATCCCGCTTATCGGTCAGCTGTACCGCAATAACAATGTGGTGAGCTCGATCTATGGCCGCAGTCTGATCAACCAGTCAGTCATCGCGATTCTCAAGGCGCATCGCTTTGCTCGCCATCGTTCGACCAACGACAGCGAACTCTCCGTCCACGAAACATTCCCTCTGCTCAAAGCCATGAGCGAGCTCAAGCTCGGCGCGGCTTCGGTAGACCTGGGCAAGTTGGCCGCCAAGTTCCGCGCTGAAGCCAACGGCCGTTCCGTCGAGCAATTCGTGCGTGAAGAAATGGCCGACGTGGTCGGCAAGCAGAACGCCTCCGCCCGTAAAGGCACTGACGTTGTGCTCTACGGCTTCGGTCGCATCGGCCGCCTGCTGGCACGCATCCTGATCGGTAAAACCGGTGGCGGCGACGGCCTGCGCCTGCGCGCCATCGTGGTACGCAAGGGCGCCGAGAACGACCTGGCCAAGCGCGCGAGCCTCTTGCGTCGCGACTCGGTACACGGTCCGTTCAACGGCACCATCGTCATCGACGAAGAAAACAACACCATCACCGCCAACGGTAACCTGATCCAGGTGATCTACGCGAAGAACCCGACCGAGGTGGATTACACCCAGTACGGCATCAAGGACGCCCTGCTGGTGGATAACACCGGCGTATGGCGCGACGCCGAAGGCCTGGGCCAGCACCTGACCTGCCCGGGCGTTGCCCGCGTTGTCCTGACCGCGCCTGGCAAAGGCAAGCTGAAGAACATCGTTCACGGCATCAACCACATGGAAATCACCGCTGACGACAAGATCGTGTCCGCCGCTTCCTGCACCACCAACGCCATCGTGCCGGTGCTGAAGGCAGTCAATGACAAGTTCGGCATCATCAACGGCCACGTCGAAACCGTTCACTCGTACACCAACGACCAGAACCTGATCGACAACTTCCACAAGGGCAATCGCCGTGGTCGCAGCGCCGCGCTGAACATGGTGATCACCGAGACCGGTGCCGCCACCGCTGCCGCCAAGGCCCTGCCTGAGCTGGCCGGCAAGCTGACCGGTAACGCGATCCGCGTGCCGACGCCTAACGTGTCGATGGCCATTCTCAACCTGAACCTTGAGAAAGCCGCTACCCGCGACGAGATGAACGAGTACCTGCGCTACATGGCGCTGCACTCCGATCTGCATAAGCAAATCGACTTCGTCAACTCCCAGGAAGTGGTCTCCACCGACTTCGTTGGCTCGCGCCACGCCGGTGTGGTGGACGCGGAAGCGACCATTACCCAGGACAACCGTGTTGTGCTGTACGTGTGGTACGACAACGAGTTCGGCTACAGCTGCCAGGTCGTTCGCGTGATGGAAGACATGGCTGGGGTCAACCCGCCTGCATTCCCGCGCTAAGCGTCCAGGTTGAATGAAAAAGCCCCGACTGGTTCGGGGCTTTTTTCTGTCTGTGGGTTTTGGGTGTGTGGGAGGCATCGCGCGCAAGCCTGCGCCTACAGGGGAATGCATTTTTTCAGGCGATACGCCGTCAACTGTGGCCGGCCAAGGTGGGACGATCCGCCTCATTGGTGAGCGCCGGGAGTGCGAACATCAGCCATGAACAGATAACGGCATGCCGCATAATGGGCGGTCCTGCCAGGGTGTGTGCCTGCGGGTTAATTCACTTTTCGACGGCGATCAGGTTTATGGGCAATCTGCGACAGATAGCGATGGTGTGCGGTTTTGCGGCGCTGGCCGGCTGTGGCGGCGATACGCTGGAGCAGTTTGGGGGGCCGACCATGGGCAGCACCTATTCGATCCAGTATGTCAGAAGCTCGACGGCACCTACGCCGAAAGAGCTGCAGCGCCAGGTGGAAAAAATCCTGGGGGATGTCGACCGACAGCTGTCGACCTACCGCAGCGACTCGGATATCGAGCGTTTCAACAATCTGCCGGCCAATAGCTGCCAGCCGATGCCCGCACCGGTGCTGCAACTGGTGCGTACCGGCGAGCAACTGTCCCAGGCCAGCGCGGGTGCGTTCGACCTGACGGTGGAACCGCTGCTGAACCTGTGGGGGTTCGGGCCCCAGGCCCGGCAACTCAAGGTGCCGGACGCCGCGACGCTGGCCGAGGTGCGTCAACGGGTCGGTCACCAGCATCTGCGCATCGACGGCGAGCAACTGTGCAAGGACGCCGCCGTCGAGGTCGACTTCAACAGCATTGCTGCCGGTTACGCGGTGGATCGTATCGCCGAGCTGTTGAGCGGCCTGGGTATCCATCACTACCTCGCCGAAGCCACCGGCGAACTCAAGGCTGCCGGCCACAAACCGGATGGTTCGCCCTGGCGCGTCGCGCTGGAAGAGCCTCGCGATGACCAGCAGGTCGCCGAAAAAATCATCCGTGTAGACGGCTTTGGTGTGTCCACATCGGGTGACTATCGTAATTATTTCCAGCAGGGTGGTCGGCGCTATTCCCACACCCTGGATGCGCGGACCGGCGCGCCGATTACCCATCAACTGGCATCGGTGACAGTGTTGCACCCGTCGGCGCTGATGGCCGATGGACTGTCGACGTTGCTGTTGATCCTTGGGCCGGAGCAAGGCTGGGATTACGCCGAACAGCACCAGATCGCCGCGTTTTTTGTGCAGCGCGAGGGGGACGTTTTCGTCACGCGCAGTAATCAGGCGTTCGAACAGATGACCGCTGTGAAACCGTAATCCACGTTGTGTAGTAAAGGCAAAACTGGCCTACGACGCGACCAAGGGTTAATGTGCGCGGCGTTGAGCCTTATATAGACTGTGCCCGGGTTCACACACTTGAGCCAAATTGTCCTTCATGACCGCTGGCCGCGGCATGATTTAGCCAGGCGTCAAACCGCGCGCCTGGCCTGTTCTGAGGAGTACGCATGGCTGTCTACAACTACGACGTGGTAGTACTGGGTTCCGGCCCGGCTGGAGAAGGTGCGGCGATGAACGCCGCGAAGGCTGGGCGCAAGGTGGCAATGGTCGATAGCCGTCGCCAGGTCGGCGGAAACTGCACCCACCTGGGTACCATCCCGTCCAAGGCCTTGCGTCACTCAGTGCGCCAGATCATGCAGTTCAATACCAATCCGATGTTCCGGGCCATTGGCGAGCCGCGTTGGTTTTCGTTCCCGGACGTGCTCAAAAGCGCGGAAAAAGTCATCGCCAAGCAGGTGGCGTCGCGGACCGGCTACTACGCCCGTAACCGTGTCGACCTGTTCTTCGGCACCGGCAGCTTCGCCGACGAGCAAACCGTCGAAGTGGTCTGCTCCAACGGTGTGGTTGAGAAACTGGTGGCCAAGCACATCATCATCGCTACCGGGTCGCGCCCGTATCGCCCGGTGGATATCGATTTCCTCCACCCGCGTATCTACGATAGCGACACCATCCTCAGCCTGGGCCATACCCCGCGCAAACTGATCATCTATGGCGCCGGCGTGATCGGCTGCGAATACGCCTCGATCTTCAGCGGCCTGGGGGTGCTGGTAGAGCTGGTGGACAACCGTGAGCAGTTGCTGAGCTTCCTTGACTCGGAAATTTCCCAGGCGTTGAGTTATCACTTCAGCAACAACAACATCACTGTGCGCCACAACGAAGAGTACGAGCGCGTCGAAGGCCTGGACAACGGTGTGATCCTGCACCTCAAGTCCGGCAAGAAGATCAAGGCCGACGCCTTGCTGTGGTGCAACGGTCGTACCGGCAACACCGACAAGCTGGGCATGGAAAATGTCGGGGTCAAGGTCAACAACCGTGGCCAGATCGAAGTGGACGAGAACTATCGCACCTGCGTGTCGAATATCTACGGTGCCGGCGACGTGATCGGCTGGCCAAGCCTGGCCAGCGCCGCCCATGACCAGGGCCGTTCGGCCGCCGGCAGTATTGTCGACAATGGCAGCTGGCGCTATGTGAACGACGTGCCGACCGGGATCTACACGATTCCGGAGATCAGCTCGATCGGTAAGAACGAACACGAACTGACCAAGGCCAAGGTGCCTTATGAAGTGGGCAAGGCGTTCTTCAAGAGCATGGCGCGTGCGCAGATCGCCGGCGAGCCGCAAGGCATGCTGAAGATTCTGTTCCACCGTGAAACCCTGGAAGTCCTCGGCGTGCATTGCTTCGGCTACCAGGCTTCGGAGATCGTCCACATCGGCCAGGCCATCATGAACCAGCCGGGCGAGCAAAATACCCTCAAGTATTTCGTCAACACCACGTTCAACTACCCGACCATGGCGGAAGCCTATCGGGTCGCGGCCTACGACGGCCTCAACCGGCTTTTTTGAGCGGCTCCGGCCGGTGGCCTGAGCCGGCCGGGGAGACCGATTTCAGTAATTCTCGAGCGTGGCAGTGGCCAAACCGGGAAAGTCTGTAATCAGGCTATCTACGCCGAAGTCGGCGAGCCTGCGCATCAGCGCAGGTTCGTTGACTGTCCACACCGACACGTGCAATCCCTGGCGCTGGGCTTTTTCCAGACGCTCGGGGGTACACAACGTCCAGTTCAACGCCAGAAACTCACAGCCATAGTTTTGCGCGACCTTCAGCGGGTCGAGCCAGGCGTATTCGGCCACCAGCCCGCGCGACAGGTCCGGGGTGAGTTCCACCGCCGCTTTCAATACTTCCCGTGAGCTTGAGGTCACTGTGACCTTGTCCATGAGGCCGAAGCGCACGGCCATTTCCCGGATCGCCAGCACGGTGGTCGCGGCGCGGGTGCGCGAGGCGCTTTTGACTTCCAGTTGCCAGTGATCGAAGTCGCACTTTTCGAACAGCTCTTCCAGGCGCGGGATCGGGCAGGGGTTGATCCAGCCGGGGCCGCCTTTGCGGGCGTCCATCTTCACCAGGTCTGCCGCCGAATACTCGACGACTTTGCCGCGCCGGTCGGCGGTGCGCTTGAGGGTCGGGTCGTGGATGACCATCAGTTCGCCGTCCATGGACAGGTGCAAATCCAATTCGCAACGGCGTACACCGTGCTTGAGGCATTGCTGGAAGCTGGTCAGGGTGTTTTCTGGTGCTTCGCCTTTGGCACCGCGGTGGCCGTAGATCAGGGTCACAGTTGCTCCTTTGCGCCAGGTCGTCTGGCGGGGTGAATACGAATTCAGGTGTCTTTGGCGTCGCTCTGTTCCCGCGCCAGGCGCCGTTGCTGCGCCTGTTTCTGCAGGATGTAGCGTGCCAGCAGTTGGCGTTGGGCGTCGGTCATCGATTCGAATTCCGTGCCAATGGCAAAAGCGCCGCCCTTGGCATCGCAATGGGTGACCCGCGCCCGTAACAGCAGGCCCAGCGCCTGGGGCATCAGCACCAGCTTGACCGCCAGGTGGGCGTCGAGTGCCAGGGGCGTCGGGTGCTGGAAGTCGATGCCGCCTTCGGAAATGATCACCGGCTGCGGTGCGCCGACTTCATCCAGCAGGCCGCGCGCCATGATCTGGCTGAGCAGATCCAGGCGTTTGTTCTGGATTCGGAGGAGGGCGGCCAGGCTGCGATCTTTCTCGCTGAGCTGGCGCAACAGGTGTTGGGCTTCGAATTCGCTCAGGTGCAGTTCACTGAGTAGATTGAATAGCGGCGAATCATCCAGCAACACTTCCTTGCTCGCCGCTTCGGGGGCGGACAGGCTTTTGATTTGAAGTGCGATCATGTCGTCGATACGGTAGTATTCGCGGCGTTCTTCTTCATCTAATGTCGACATGGCGAACCCAAAGTAGCGGTAATGGTCTGAGTGTAAAGCTGCTTACCAGACCCCGCCACCGGGACGTCTTCTTTTCCTCCGAACAAGCCCCGACATGTTCAGACCTCTCTTCGTATTTATTGGCACGCGTTATACCCGTGCAAAGCGTCGCAATCATTTTGTGTCGTTCATTTCCTTGACCTCGATGATCGGTCTCGCCCTTGGCGTGGTCGTGATGATCGTGGTGTTGTCGGTGATGAACGGCTTCGATCATGAGATGCGTACCCGCGTGCTGGGCATGGTGCCCCACGCGACCATCGAGTCGGGTGAACCGATCAGCGACTGGCAAAGCCTGGCCGACAAGGTCAAGCAGAACCCCAAGGTCGTGGCCGTGGCGCCGTTCACCCAGATGCAAGGGTTGCTGACCCATGACGGCAAGGTGCAGAAAATCCTGCTCAATGCCATCGACCCGGTCCAGGAGCGCAAGGTCTCGATCATCGACAAGTTCATGCTGCAGGGCAAACTCGACGACCTGGCGCCCGGCAGCTTCGGTATCGTCATCGGCGACAAGGCCGCGGCCAAGCTCGGCGTGGGCATCGGCGACAAGCTGACCTTCGTCGCCCCGGAAGTCACCGTGACCCCGGCCGGCATGTTCCCGCGCATGAAGCGCTTTACCGTGGTCGGCACCTTCCACGTCGGCGCTGGCGAGATCGACGGCTACCTCGGCCTGACCAACCTCACCGACCTGGCGCGTCTGCATCGCTGGAAGCCGGACCAGGTGCAGGGCCTGCGCCTGAAGTTCAACGATTTGTTCGACGCCCCGCGCGGCGCCTGGGAAATCGCCCAGCACCTGGGTGAAAGCCAGTACTACGCCCGCGACTGGACCCGTACCCACGGCAACCTGTACCAGGCCATCCGCATGGAAAAAGCCATGATCGGCCTGCTGTTGCTGCTGATCGTCGCCGTCGCGGCCTTCAACATCATCTCCACCCTGGTGATGGTGGTGAACGACAAGAAGGGCGACATCGCCATCCTGCGCACCCTGGGCGCCACGCCGGGGCAGATCATGGCGATCTTCATGGTGCAGGGCACGGTGATCGGCGTGGTCGGCACCTTGATCGGCACCGCGCTGGGCATTCTGGCTGCGCTCAACGTCAGCGCTGCCATCGCCGGCCTCGAAACCCTGATCGGCCACAAGTTTCTCAATGCCGACGTCTACTTTATCGATTACTTGCCGTCCCAGGTTCAGGCCCAGGACGTGCTGATGGTGGGCGGCGCTGCGTTGGTCCTGAGTTTCCTTGCCACCCTGTATCCAGCCTGGCGCGCGGCACGTACCCAGCCAGCACAGGCCTTACGTTATGAGTGAATCGGGCATGAGTGAAAAAGCAATCCTGAGCTGCCGCAACCTGGGCAAGTCCTACGAGGAAGGTCCGGAATCGGTGGTGGTGTTGTCCAACCTGCAACTTGAGCTGCACCCCGGCGAGCGCGTGGCGATCGTCGGCAGTTCCGGTTCCGGCAAAAGTACCTTGCTCAACCTGTTGGGCGGCCTCGATACGCCGTCCCAGGGCAGCGTGTGGCTGGCCGGCGAAGAACTCTCGGCCCTCGGCGAAAAGGCCCGCGGCCAACTGCGCAACCGTTCGTTGGGTTTCGTGTACCAGTTCCACCACCTGTTGCCGGAGTTCACCGCCCTGGAAAACGTGTGCATGCCGCTGCTGATCGGCAAGACCGCGATCCCAGAGGCGCGCCAGCGTGCCAAGGCTTTGCTGGAGCGCGTTGGCCTCGGCCATCGCCTGGAGCACAAACCGGCCGAATTGTCCGGCGGTGAGCGCCAGCGTGTGGCGATTGCCCGTGCCCTGGTGAACAACCCGGGCCTGGTGATGCTCGACGAGCCGACCGGCAACCTCGATTCCCACACCGCCCAGGGCATCAAGGACTTGATGCTCGAACTGAGCACCCAGATGCGTACCGCGTTCCTGGTGGTGACCCATGACATGAGCATGGCCCGGCAGATGGACCGCGTACTGCACCTGCAGGAAGGTCATCTGGTCGCCATCTGACCTGTTTCAAGCCCGGTGCATGACGCCGGGTTTTTTCATTTTTTCAGGCGGTGCAAGCGAATGTTCAGACCGTTATCGATTTTCATCGGCACGCGCTATACCCGCGCCAAGCGCCGCAACCGTTTTGTTTCGTTTATCTCGATGACCTCGATGATCGGCCTCGCCCTGGGCGTGCTGGCGATGATCGTGGTGTTGTCGGTGATGAATGGCTTTCAACGCGAAATGAGCTCGCGCATCCTCGGCATGGTGCCTCACGCCACCATCGTCGGCGTGAACCCGATCGACAACTGGCAGCCGGTGGCCGCGGCCGCGATGAAGAATCCCGAAGTGACCGCCGCAGTACCGTTCACGCAGATGGACGGTATGTTCTCCTACAAGGGCGCGATGCAGCCGATCGAGATCAGCGGCGTCGACCCGGCCCAGGAAGGCAAGGTGTCGATCGTGGCCCAGCATATCGTCCAGGGCAAACTGGAAGACTTGAAACCCGGCGAGTTCGGCGTGGTGGTCGGTGAAATCACTGCGCGGCGCTTTCGCCTGAACGTGGGCGATAAGCTGACCCTGATCGTCCCGGAAATCAGCAGTGCGCCGGGTGGCATCACCCCGCGCATGCAGCGATTGAACGTGGTCGGTATCTTCAAGGTCGGCGCCGAGCTGGACGGTTCGATGGCGTTGATCCATATGGCCGACGCGGCAGAAATTCAGCATTGGCAGCCGAACCAGGTGCAGAGCGTGCGCCTGGCGGTGAAGGACTTGTACGCGGCGCCCAAGGTCTCGGCGGACATCGCCGCCAGCCTCGGTGCGGCCTACAAGGCGGATGATTGGACCCACACCCAGGGCAGCCTGTTCAGCGCGATGAAGATGGAAAAAACCATGATCGGCCTGCTGTTGCTGATGATCGTCGCGGTGGCGGCGTTCAACATTATCGCCACGTTGATCATGGTGGTGAACGACAAGGGCGCGGACATCGCGATCCTGCGGACCATCGGCGCCACGCCACGGCAGATCATGGCGATCTTCATGGTGCAGGGCACGGTGATCGGTATCGTCGGCACCCTGATCGGCGGTGTGCTGGGCGTGATTGCGGCGCTGAACGTCAGTGAACTGGTGGGTTGGCTGGAGCGCGTGACCGGGCAGCATATCTTCAGTTCGGACGTGTACTTCGTCAGCAACCTGCCCTCGCAATTGCAGGGTGGGGATGTGCTGCTGATCTGCTCGGCCGGGTTTGTGTTGAGCTTTTTGGCCACGGTTTACCCGGCGTATCGGGCGGCGAAGATCGAGCCGGCGCATGCCCTCAGGTATTCGTAGGATTTAAGACCGCTATCGGGAGCAAGCCCCTCCCACATTTTGATCTGTGAATACATTCAAAATGTGGGAGGGAGCTTGCTCCCGATAGCGCCGGCACAGCTTGCATCACCCCCCCCCTGGCAACTCGATCACAAACCGCGTCCACCCCGGCTCAGATTCGCAATAAATCCGCCCGCCATGCGCTCGCACAATCGACTGGGTAATCGCCAGCCCCAGCCCTGCGTGTTCACTGCTGCCTTCATGCCGCGCCGGGTCGGCCCGGTAGAAGCGGTCGAACAACCGCGGTAACACCTCCGCCGGAATGCCTTCGCCGCTGTTCTCCACTGTCAGCGTCACGCCTTGTGCGCCCTGCGCCAGATGCACCCGTACTTCGCCGCCCGCGGGCGTAAAGCGCAGCGCGTTATCCAGCAGGTTCGACAATGCCCGGCGCAACATGCCGCGATCGCCGGTTGTGTGAGCCATACCCTCGCGCACCAGGCTGACGTGCGCGTCTTCCGCCAGCAAGACGAAGAACTCCAGCAGTGCGTCCACTTCATCCGCGAGCTTCAACGGTTCGCGCGTGGGCGCCAACAGCCCGTGATCGGCCTTGGCCAGGTACAACATGTCGTTCACCAACTGCGCCATCCACTGCAACTCTTCCAGGTTGCTGTGCAGCGCCTCGCGGTAATCCTCCAGCGGGCGTGGCTGGGTGAGGATGACTTGGGTGTGGGTCAACAGGTTCGACAGGGGCGTGCGCAGTTCGTGGGCGATATCGGCGGAGAACGCCGAGAGGCGCTGGAACGCGTCGTCCAGTCGGCTCAGCATGGCGTTGAAGGCCTGGGCCAGTTCCGCCAGTTCCACCGGCATGCCCTGCTCGGGCAAACGCTGGGTCAGGGAGTGGGCCGACACGCTGGCGGCCACTTCGCCCATGCGCCGCAACGGTCGCAGCCCGCTGCGCGCCGCCCAGGCGCCGAGCAGCGCGGTGGCCAGGGCCGAGAGGCTGACTGTGAGCCAGATCAAATGCTGCATGCGCTGCAGGAAGTGCTGATGGTGGGTGATGTCGAGCATCAGGCTCAGTTGCGGCGAGTCGGGTTGGCCCGGCCTTAGCGGCGCGTTGTACACGCGGTAGTCGGTGCCGGCGTTCTGCAGGCTGTGCAGGCCGGGTGACTCGGGCAGGGCAATGGCCGGCGCGCCGTCAAACCAGCGCTGGCCGGCGGCGGTGATGCGTACTGCGAGGTCGGGCTGGCGATTGAGCTCGGCACGCAGTTGCGCTTCGCGCTGGGCGAATAGCTGCGGTGAGTCGACGCCCTGCAAGGTGCTGCGCAGCGCCACCAGTTTGCTTTCGAGCAGTTGCTGGTCCAGCTCGACAAAATGCGCCTCGCTGGCGCGGTTGAACAGCACGCCGGCGAGCAACGAGACCACCGCGGTGCAGGCCGCAAACAGCAGGGCCAGGCGGCTGGTCAGGGACAGGCGCTTGATCAACTGCATCGCTCCTCCAGCACATAACCCATGCCGCGCACGGTGTGGATGAGTTTATTGGGGAAGTTGTCGTCGACTTTCAGACGCAGGCGGCGGATCGCCACTTCGATGATGTTGGTGTCGCTGTCAAAGTTCATGTCCCACACCTGGGATGCGATCAGCGACTTGGGCAGTACTTCGCCCTGGCGCCGCAGCAGCAGTTCGAGCAGGGCGAACTCCTTGGCGGTGAGGTCGATGCGCTGGCCGTCGCGCTCGACGCGGCGGCGGATCAGGTCCAGGCGCAGGTCGGCCAGTTGCAGGGTGGTTTCCTGTGGTGCGCTGCTGCCACGGCGCAACAGGCTACGCACCCGCGCAAGCAGTTCGGAGAAGGCGAACGGCTTGACCAGATAATCGTCGGCGCCCAGTTCCAGGCCGTGTACGCGGTCTTCCACTGCGTCGCGGGCGGTGAGAAACAGCACCGGGACGTCGAGGCCGGCGCTGCGCACGGCCTGTAGGATCTGCCAACCATTGCGACCGGGCAGCATCACATCGAGGATCAGCAGGTCGTAATCGCCGGTCAGCGCCAAGTGTTGGCCGCTGGTGCCGTCGGCCACCAGTTCGGTGGTAAAACCGGCTTCGGTCAGGCCTTGGCGCAGGTAATGGCCGGTTTTGGGTTGGTCTTCGACGATCAGCAGTTTCATGGGCAGCTCTTGGCGGCGGGTCACGTCAGGCTTTATACCGTGGTGGCCAGGGGAGGGGCGCAACCTGACAAAGTTGTAATCTAGCAGTCAGCTGGCTGGCAGCGCTGCAATCTTAGAGTGGTCCTCAGACTGATCCCACACCTTTGGAGAATTGAGATGGCATTGCGTACCCCCTTGTTGTTGGCGGGCTGCCTGTTGGCGTTGAGTGTCGGAGCAATGGCCGGCACGGCCCACACCTATGCGTTCGGCCAGCCGGCATCTGCCGATAAGGCCACGCGCACCGTGGAAGTGGTGCTGCAGGATATGTCCTTTTCGCCCAAGTCCCTGGACGTAAAGGCCGGTGAGACTGTGCGCTTTGTGCTGGTCAACAAAGGCCAGTTGCTCCATGAGTTCAACCTGGGCGATGCGGCCATGCATGCGGAGCATCAGAAGCAAATGATGCAGATGCAGGCCAGCGGCATGCTGAACGCCACCGGCATGGGCAAGATGGACCACGGCGCCATGGGTCACGGCGATATGAGCAATATGAGCAATATGGGCGGGATGAAGCACGATGACCCCAACAGTGTTCTGGTCGAACCGGGTAAAACCGCTGAGTTGACCTGGACCTTCAGCAAAGCCACCGGGTTGGAGTTTGCCTGCAATATTCCCGGGCACTACCAGGCGGGCATGGTCGGCAAGATCAACGTCGATTGAGCCGCTGCGGCGATTGACGGTGTCGATGCGGCGGTTGTTAGAGGCGGGGGCAAAGGCTGGTAGACTGGTGGGGTTAATTTAGCCAGGTTTCCGCCATGCATCCCGCAGCCGAACATTCGCCGCTGGGCAAGTCCAGTGAATACATCTCCACCTACACCCCTTCGTTGCTGTTCCCGATTCCACGCGCCGCGAAATGGGCCGAGCTGGGCCTGAGCGCCGAGACCCTGCCGTACACGGGCGTGGATTTCTGGAACTGCTTCGAACTGTCCTGGCTGCTGCCGTCGGGCAAGCCGGTGGTGGCCATCGGTGAATTCAGCATTGCGGCCGACTCGCCGAATATCATCGAGTCCAAGTCCTTCAAGCTGTACCTCAACTCGCTGAACCAGACCGTGTTTGCCGATACGCAAAGTCTGGAGGCGACGTTGCGCACCGACCTCAGCGCTGCTGCCGGCAAGCCGGTGGGCGTGCGCGTGCGCAGCCTGGCCGAGGTTGAAGCCGAAGGCGTGGTGGCGTTGCCGGGAGTGTGCATCGATGACCTGGATATCAGCGTCAGCAACTACGAACATCCGCGTCCGGAACTGCTGCGTTGCGATGACTCGCGCATTGTCGAGGAGAGCGTGTACAGCCACCTGCTCAAATCCAACTGCCCGGTCACCAGCCAGCCCGACTGGGGCAGCGTGGCGGTGCAATACCGCGGCGCACAGCTGGATCACGCCAGCCTGTTGGAGTATCTGGTGAGCTTTCGCCAGCACTCGGACTTCCATGAGCAGTGCGTGGAGCGGATCTTCCTGGACTTGCAGCGCCTGCTGAAGCCGGAGAAGTTGACGGTATATGCGCGGTATGTGCGGAGGGGCGGGTTGGATATCAACCCGTATCGCAGTACTGAGGCGGTGCCGTTCCAGAACCTGCGCCTGGCGCGCCAGTAACCTTTACACAAACCAAAATGTGGGAGGGGGCTTGCCCCCGATAGCGGAGTGTCAGTCACAGTCTCTGTGCCTGACCCACTGCAATCGGGGGCAAGCCCCCTCCCACATCGCACAGCTGGATCACGCCAGCCTGTTGGAGTATCTGGTGAGCTTTCGCCAGCACTCGGACTTCCATGAGCAGTGCGTGGAGCGGATCTTCCTGGACTTGCAGCGCCTGCTGAAGCCGGAGAAGTTGACGGTATATGCGCGGTATGTGCGGAGGGGCGGGTTGGATATCAACCCGTATCGCAGTACTGAGGCGGTGCCGTTCCAGAACCTGCGCCTGGCGCGCCAGTAACCTTTACACAAACCAAAATGTGGGAGGGGCTTGCCCCCGATAGCGGAGTGTCAGTCACAGTCTCTGTGCCTGACCCACCCCTATCGGGGGCAAGCCCCTCCCACATCGCACAGCTGGATCACGCCAGCCTGTTGGAGTATCTGGTGAGCTTTCGCCAGCACTCGGACTTCCATGAGCAGTGCGTGGAGCGGATCTTCCTGGACTTGCAGCGCCTGCTGAAGCCGGAGAAGTTGACGGTATATGCGCGGTATGTGCGGCGGGGTGGGTTGGATATCAACCCGTATCGCAGTACTGAGGCGGTGCCGTTCCAGAACCTGCGCCTGGCGCGCCAGTAACCTTTACACAAACCAAAATGTGGGAGGGGGCTTGTCCCCGATAGCGGAGTGTCAGTCACAGTCTCTGTGCCTGACCCACTGCAATCGGGGGCAAGCCCCTCCCACATCGCACAGCTGGATCACGCCAGCCTGTTGGAGTATCTGGTGAGCTTTCGCCAGCACTCGGACTTCCATGAGCAGTGCGTGGAGCGGATCTTCCTGGACTTGCAGCGCCTGCTGAAGCCGGAGAAGTTGACGGTATATGCGCGGTATGTGCGGCGGGGTGGGTTGGATATCAACCCGTATCGCAGTACTGAGGCGGTGCCGTTCCAGAACCTGCGCCTGGCGCGCCAGTAACCTTTACACAAACCAAAATGTGGGAGGGGCTTGCCCCCGATAGCGGAGTGTCAGTCACAGTCTCTGTGCCTGACTCACCCCTATCGGGGGCAAGCCCCTCCCACATTGGGTTCTGTGCTTGGTTTGGGCGCGGGTTAAATGCCGATGTTGCCCAGGGTGATCACGATATTGCGCAGCGTCCCGGCAATGCCCGGATGGTCTAACTCGAAACCTTCTACCGCCCGGTTCACATCGTCTACGATGCTGGGCGGCTGGGTGGCCGGTTCCAGTTCAAGTTGTACTTCAAACTTGGCCAGCAAGGCTTCCAGCGCTTCACGTTTTTCGGGTGGCAGCGGTGGTTCCTGATTCAGTTGCTCGCGCAGGATATTGACCTGTTCTTGCAGTTTTTCGCGGGCAGGCATGGTGTTGTTCCTTTTATCGATAGGCACTGGCATAGACCACGGCACGCCGAGAAAGGTCTACGAGAGGAGCTGTAGATTAATCTACCGGCGCCGTCTGTGCATGATCTCAATCAGGGCTTTTCGCCTTTGAGCTGGCGCAGGCTGATGTCTGCCAGGCAGGTGCCGAGCTCGCCGAGGTGATCGATTACCGAATGCACCCCCAGCCCATACAACGCCACGGTGGCCTTGCCGCGTTTGTATTCGCGTTGTTGGTCGGTCAGTGCCTGCCATTGCTCGGGCGCCAGGCCGCACAGCGAACCGCAGGACGCCAGGCCGATAGTCCACAGCCCGGCATTCAGGCCCGATTGCAGCAGGCGCGGCTCACCGCTGACCAGCACGCAGCCTTCCAGGCGTTCGATGTTCAATTCCATCAAGGCTTGCCAGCATGCATGAGGGGCAGGCCAGCGGATGGAAGAGGGCGATGCGGCCTTGAGCCAATCGGGCAGCGCAGCGGCCAGCGGGGTCGTCACCGAGGGCGGCAGTTCATCCAGCCAGGCGCAGGGCACGCCTTGTTCCTGGAGGCTGCGCAGGACCTTCAACGCACCTGGCGTGGCTTCGGCGTGCGGGGAGGGTGAATCGGTACGCGCCTGGGAACCGAAATCGACCAGGCAGCCACTCAGGCCGAACAACACGGCGGTCAAGGTGGGGGCAGTGGCGACGGCAATCTCGGCGTGAGGCATTTCGACATCCTTGAAATAGCTGTGACGCTATCGGAGTGGCGTGACAAGCCCATGACACTTTGTAGGGTTTTTGTACATTCTCTGTATGTCGTTTCTTAGCATCTGCCCAAAAAGGACACTTCCGTCATATACTGGCGCCTTATTCAGGGCATAGCGCCCATGACAGACTATTCAAGGAGCAAAAGCTATGCGCTGGAGCCACTACTTCGCTCAGTTTTCGGTGTGTGCCGTTATCCTGATGGCCCCTTTCGCCGCACAGGCCGCGTCGGAAGATGATCCATGGGAAAGCATCAACCGCCCGATCTTCACCTTCAACGACACCGTTGATACCTACGCCCTCAAACCATTGGCCCAAGGCTATCAGTTTGTGACCCCGCAATTCGTGCAGGACGGCGTGCACAACTTCTTCCGCAATATCGGCGATGTCGGCAACCTGGCCAACAACGTGTTGCAACTCAAGCCACACGCGGCCGGCGTGGACACTGCCCGCCTGTTGATGAACACCACCTTCGGCGTGCTGGGCTTTATCGACGTCGGCACCAAAATGGGGCTGCAACGCAGCGATGAAGACTTCGGCCAAACCCTCGGTTACTGGGGTGTCGGCAGCGGTCCTTACGTGATGCTGCCGCTGCTGGGCCCAAGCACCCTGCGCGACGCGCCGTCCAAATACGTGGACAGCTACACCCAACCGTACCGCTACATGAACGACATCGGCTGGCGCAACAGCACCTTCGGCCTGAACATCGTCGACACCCGTGCCAGCCTGCTCGACAGCGAGAAGTTGATCACCGGCGACAAGTACACCTTCATCCGCAACGCCTACCTGCAGAACCGCGAGTTCAAGGTCAAGGACGGCAAGGTTGTCGACGACTTCTAGGTCGAGACCTCTTGAAACGAAAAAAGGCGACCATGTGGTCGCCTTTTTTGTGCGCGGGTATTAGCGCATTTTCAGGATCTTCAGCCCCAGATGCTGGCCGTCGCCCTCGTTCCTCGCCCATACCACCTGGGTGTCCGCTTCCAGGCCCGCGAGGGCCGCGTGCTCCGACTCGATACGCACGGTCAGCAGATCGCCCACCGTGAACTGGCGAGGTGCCTGCACCTGCATGCCGGAGCTGGAGAGGTCCACGCAAACCCCGTCAATTTCTTGCCCTGCATGGATCAAAGAGACATTGGCATCCACTCGCATGCGGATGAAATCGCGCTTTTCAGCGTAGTCGCGCTCGTGTTCGCTCACAGCTTCCATCCTTACTTTGTGTTGTGGTGATGGCTGTTCTTATAACTCCCGGTGATTTGCGATGTAAAGACGTTCGGCGACCATCGGCATGAGCTTGAAACCCCTGTCGGATGGGAGTACCGTCTGCGCCTTAGAAGGGCACCTCTGCTTTACCTTTGTGCGTGGGCAAAAAGCCTATGCTTTGTAGGACAGAGAGGCTAGAAAGCGAATCCAGTAGCGTGAGCCCGGCCATTGCCGAGCCGCCTACGCCAACCTAATTCTGGCGCCGTTTGCCCACATGCCAAAAACCAGTGCCACGCTGCTGATAATCGATGACGACGAAGTAGTGCGCGCAAGCCTTGCGGCCTATTTGGAAGACAGTGGCTTCAGCGTCCTGCAGGCCAGCAATGGCCAACAGGGTCTCCAGGTATTCGAGCGCGACAAGCCCGACCTCGTGATCTGCGATCTGCGCATGCCCCAGATGGGCGGCCTCGAACTGATTCGCCAGGTGACCGAGCTTGCTCCGCAGACGCCGGTGATTGTCGTGTCAGGTGCCGGGGTGATGAACGATGCCGTCGAGGCCCTGCGCCTGGGCGCCGCCGACTACCTGATCAAGCCCCTGGAAGACCTGGCGGTGCTGGAGCACTCGGTGCGCCGTGCCCTGGACCGCGCACGCCTGCTGGTGGAAAACCAGCGCTACCGCGAAAAGCTCGAAACCGCCAACCGCGAACTCGAAGCCAGCCTGAACCTGCTCCAGGAAGACCAGAACGCCGGTCGCCAGGTGCAGATGAACATGCTGCCGGTCAGCCCGTGGACCATCGATGAGTTCAAATTTGCGCACCAGATCATCCCGTCGCTGTACCTGTCGGGTGATTTTGTCGACTATTTCCGCGTAGATGAGCGGCGGGTGGCGTTTTATCTGGCCGACGTGTCCGGCCACGGCGCGTCCTCGGCATTTGTCACCGTGTTGTTGAAGTTCATGACCACACGGCTGCTGTTCGAATCCAAGCGCAATGGCACCTTGCCGGAGTTCACCCCCTCCGAGGTGCTGGGCCACATCAACCGAGGCCTGATCAGCTGCAAGCTGGGCAAGCACGTGACGATGGTGGGCGGCGTGATTGATGAAGAAACCGGTCTTTTGACCTACAGCATCGGCGGTCACCTGCCGATGCCGGTTTTATACACTCCTGACAGTGTGCGCTACCTGGAAGGGCGTGGTCTGCCCGTCGGCTTGTTCAATGAAGCCACCTACGAAGACCACATCCTGGAGCTGCCGCCGACCTTCAGCCTGACGCTGATGTCCGATGGCATCCTCGACCTTCTTCCAGAGCCTACACTCAAAGAGAAAGAAGCCGCCTTGCCCCAACGGGTCAAGTCGGCGGGCGGCAGCCTGGATGGCCTGCGGCAGGTTTTTGGATTGGCCACGCTAGGGGAGATGCCGGATGATATCGCCCTATTGGTGTTGAGCAGGAATCTTTGATGAGTACCGGAAGAATCCAATTCGCCGAGCAAGACGGGACGTTTGTCCTGAAGTTTGTCGGTGAAGTGCGCCTGACCTTGTGTTCGGCGCTGGATGCAACGATTGAGCGGATCTTCACAGCGCTGAATTTCTCGGCGATCGTGATCGATCTGACCGAAACCCGCAGCATCGATAGCACCACGCTTGGGCTGTTGGCCAAGTTGTCCATTCTGTCTCGGCAGAAGGTCGGCCTGTTGCCCACTGTCGTCACCACCCACGAAGACATCACCCGTCTGCTGCAGTCCATGGGCTTCGATCAAGTGTTCAACATCGTTGACCGCCCGATCCCCTGCCCGGAATGTCTGACCGACCTGCCGTCCCAGGACCAATCCGAGGAAATCGTGCGGATCAAGGTGCTGGAAGCGCACAAAATCCTGATGGGCTTGAACGAGTCCAACCGCGAAGCCTTCCACGACCTCGTCAACGCCCTCGAACGCCACTGATACTCCCCGGGTGTGGGAGGGGGCTTGCTCCCGATTGCCCCAGACCTGTCAGTACATGCCTAACGGATTGACGCAAAAAAAGGGCGGAACCCTCACAGGTCCCGCCCTTTTTGCTGCCGCCGCTGTTACAGCTTGGCAGCCAGCAACGCCTCCAGCTTCTCCTGGTCGCGGGCAAACTGACGAATCCCCTCGGCCAGCTTCTCGGTCGCCATCGCATCCTCGTTGGACTCCCAACGGAACTGCGCTTCAGTCAGATGCACCCGCGCTTCACCGGCATGGCCTGGCGACAACTTGCGCTCCAGCTTGCCGGTATCGGCCGCCAGTTTCTCCAGCAGGTCCGGGCTGATGGTCAGGCGATCACAGCCGGCCAGCTCTTCGATCTGGCTCAGGTTGCGGAAACTCGCCCCCATTACCACGGTCTTGTAGCCATTGGCCTTGTAGTAGTTGTAGATGCGCGTCACCGACTGCACGCCCGGATCGTCGGCGCCGGTGTAGTCGTTGCCGTTGGCTTTCTTGTACCAGTCGTAGATACGGCCCACGAACGGCGAAATCAGGAACACGCCCGCTTCGGCACAGGCCACGGCCTGGGCGAAGGAGAACAGCAGCGTCAGGTTGGTCTGGATGCCTTCTTTTTCCAGCTTCTCCGCCGCGCGGATACCTTCCCAGGTGGACGCGATCTTGATCAGCACGCGATCACGGCCAACCCCGGCTTTTTCGTACAGGTCGATCAGACGGTGCGCGCGCTTGAGTACGGCGTCAGTGTCGAACGACAAGCGTGCATCCACTTCGGTGGAGATACGGCCGGGCACCACTTTCAGGATCTCTTGACCCACCGCCACCGCAAAACGGTCGCTGGCCAGGCCGACATCACCGTTGCAGTCCTTCACGCACTCATCCAGCAACTTGGCATAGCCCGGGATCGACGCGGCCTTGAGCAGCAGGGAAGGGTTGGTGGTGGCATCTTGCGGCTTGAGATTGGCGAGGGCCGCAAAATCGCCGGTATCGGCGACGACGGTGGTGAACTGTTTGAGTTGTTCCAGCTTGGAAGTCATGAGCGTGCTCTGTCCTATGGGTCTGATGACATTACCCGAGCGCTGGCAGGCGCTCAAGGGCGCAAATGCGTTCGATCGTTTGCGAGGGCAACAACCTGAAAACAGCCGTTTGAATGACTGGCCTTGCTGGTAAATAGGAGGGCAAAATCGCCCGCAGGTTCAACCCGACAGCTCGATGAACACCGCGATCAACCTGTGGGCGCCGGTTTCAGCGGCCCTCCAACAACCCCGCCGCCTGATCCAGCAACGCCAGCGGGTCACTCGCTTTATGAATATCCACCGACAACAACTGCCGGAACTTGCGCGCCCCAGGGAAACCCGTGCCCAACCCCAGCACATGCCGCGTAATGTGATGCATCGAGCCACCGCTTGCCAAATGCTCCGCGATATAAGGCCGCAACTGCGCCAACGCCTCTGCCCGACTGATCACCGGCCGCGCACTGCCAAACAACTGCTGATCCACCTCCGCCAGTAAATACGGATTGTGATAAGCCTCCCGGCCCAGCATCACCCCGTCAAACGTCTGCAAATGCTCATGGCACTGCTCCAGCGTCTTGATCCCGCCGTTGAGAATAATCTCCAACTCGGCAAAATCCCGCTTCAACTGCGCCGCCACGTCATAACGCAACGGCGGAATGTCGCGATTCTCCTTCGGCGACAACCCCTCCAGAATCGCAATCCGCGCATGCACGGTAAAACTGGTACACCCCGCGTCCTTCACCTGTCCGACGAAATCGCACAATTGCGCATAACTGTCCCGCCCATTGATCCCGATACGGTGCTTCACCGTCACCGGAATCGACACCGCATCGCGCATCGCCTTCACGCAATCCGCCACCAACGCCGGATGGCCCATCAGACACGCGCCGATCATATTGTTCTGCACCCGATCGCTGGGGCAGCCGACGTTCAGGTTCACTTCATCGTAACCGGCAGCCTCGGCCATACGGGCACAAGCGGCCAGATCGGCGGGAACACTGCCGCCCAGTTGGAGGGCGAGAGGATGCTCAGCGTCGTTGTGGCGCAGGAAGCGCTCGTGATCGCCGTGGAGGATCGCGCCGGTGGTGACCATCTCGGTGTAGAGCAGGGCGTGTTTGGAGAGCAGGCGCAGGAAGAACCGGCAGTGGCGGTCGGTCCAATCCATCATGGGTGCAACGCTAAAGCGCCGAGACAGTGCGGGGATTGATTCTGCTGGGCTAAAGCTCTGTTTTTGAATCATTTTACTCAACGTGTATTCGGCAGGTTTTAGGGCGTTTTCAGGCCTTTTTTAAGGCTCGGTGGTACGATGTACCACCCAAAAACTGACGCGTACCACTTTCGATATGGCGACTATCAGGGCAAGAAAACTGGCGGATGGGACTGTGAGCTACACGGCTCAGATCCGTATCAAGCGCGACGGAGTGCAAGTCTACCAAGAGAGCCAGACCTTCGCCCGAAAACAGGCCGCCCAGGCCTGGGCGCGTAAGCGCGAGTCTGAGCTGGATGAGCCTGGTGCGATCGAGCGGGCAAACCGTAAGGACGTCACCGTCAAAGAAATGATCGAGCAGTATCTGTTGGAAGTGGAGAAGGCCCGTCCGCTGGGCAAAACCAAGAACAGCGAAGCCATCGGCAAGATGGACATCGGCAAGCTGAACGATACAAACATCAATACCCAACGCCTGGTCGACTTTGCCCTTTGGCGCATGAGCAAGGCGGGCGGCGGGGTCCAACCCCAGACCGCCGGCAACGACCTGGCGCACCTCGGCGCTGTTCTGGCGATTGCCAAAGACGCATGGGGTTACCAGGTCGATCCACTCGCGATGAGCGGCGCCCGACGAGTGCTACGGAAACTCGGCTACAACCTCAAAAGCCGCGAGCGTGACCGCCGGCCGACGTTGGACGAACTGGGAATGGTGCTGACGCACTACCAAGCCATGCAGGCGAGGCGCCCGAGCGTCACTAATATGCTGAAGGTCGTGGGTTTTGCCCTGTTCTCCACGCGACGGCTGGATGAAATAACCCGTATCCGTTGGGCGGACGTCGACGAGCCTGGCCAGCGGGTGCTGGTGCGCGACATGAAGAACCCCGGGCAGAAGATCGGCAACGACGTTTGGTGCTACCTGCCGGATGAGGCGTGGCAGATCCTCCAAACAATGCCGAAGGCCGGCGAAGACATATTCCCCTACAGCCCTGAATCTATATCCACCTCCTGGGCGAAAGCCTGCAAGTTTTTGAACATCGCGGACCTGCACTTTCACGACCTTCGACATGAAGGCGTCAGCCGCCTGTTTGAGATGGACTGGGACATTCCGCGTGTGGCTAGTGTTTCCGGCCACAGGGATTGGAATTCGATGCGTCGATACACCCACCTGCGCGGCAAGGGTGACCGCTATGTGGGCTGGGAATGGCACGAGAAAATTCTGAGGGCGCCCGTCCAACTGGGCGCCGCATCACAGAAGTGGCTTAAAAGGCGTGTTTTAACCCGTTGAGCTGGTTGTGCTCTTTAACCGCGGCGGCGCGCTGTCGATCTAGATATGCGGCCAGGTCAGTGAGATGAACGCCCTTGGCCGACTTCTGGCTCGGCTCCAGGCGTGTGATGGGAATCTTGATCTGACCACTCATCACCTTGCGCTGGAACATTTCCGGCGTCAGGTGCGTGAAGTAATCCCGGCAAACCTGCTCCAGCGAGATGATTGCCTGGCCGTCGTATTGGGCCATCAGGATAAAGGCTGTGTTCATTATGGACCCCCTCACATCCTAAACGATTGGTGAATGAGCGCTCGCTGAGCCCTATGTTCTGCGGGTTTTGCCCTGTCCGCCTGAATCTCGCACACGAACAGGTGCCGTTCACGGTTGGGCGCAGTCAGCGCCTCGGTCAGGCCTGGCACTACGTCAATGCATCGCTCGTAGGCTTGAGGCCCGTTCCAGCTATCAGCCCTGACCACCTGGCAATCCGTATGGGTCGCATCCGCGCACAGGTAAAGCAAAAGAAATACGGTCATGGTGCGTTCCTCGCGCCGCAGTTCGGGCAGTCGTCGAAGCGTTGACGCTCGCTGAGGAAGCGGCCGCAGCCTTCGCAGTTGGTGAGATTGCTGTATGTCCTTGTGCGCTCGACCTTGATCTTGGGCAACCGCAGGCCGGCAGCTCGGAGCGCCTGTTTGTGATCGAGCAACGAGGCCCGCACAACCGGTCGCGAACGAGCGGCAATGTAGCCGCAAGGCCAGAGATCAAAGCCCTGTGACCGGTAACTAAAAGCACGCTCACCACCGGGGTGAATTGCGCTTTCCAGATTGGCTGTCGGACCAGACCCACCGAGCCAGACCAGATCGTTTCCATCCCAGTCGCGTGCATAGGCCACATAGAAACGGCCGTCCGTGTTGCGGTAGGTGTCAGCTTCGGAGCGGTTTAGGTACTGGCAATCAACTCCCGTTTCTGACCGAGCCTGTGTGTAGTTCACGGGCAACGGCAGATCGGTTTGTCTGCTCTCGTACTGCTTTAATGCGCGTTCCCGTGTGAATTGCTCTGCCTCGTTGAGATTCGAGGTGTAGCCGCCTCCGTTGCGCCAAAACATCGCCCGGCTACCGACGTTACTGCGGCTGTCCTGCAAGAAAAAGAGGTCAGACATGGCCAACCTCCTGCTGAGCCACGCTCAGCGCAATCGCTACCGGCTTCACCCAAATCGACACGTTGCTGAGCATGAAGGTCTCCCCAGCCTCGGAAAGCAGCAGCGTCATGCCGAACACATCAGCCATTGCCCTTGCAGCCGCGCGCGGTACCGCGTTGCCGATCCGCTCCCGGTGGTTGCCGTCGTTGATGCCGTCCAGCATGAAAACTCCTGCCTGTTCGATCTTGCGAACGCGCTGCATTCGTTCGATCTCGCGTGCGGTCTGCGGATCCGCTGACCAGTAGTCCTCTGGATCAAACAGCGATTGCAGCGCGGCCAGCTCCAGGGTGGTGAACGGACGGTGCCAGGTGCCGTCGAGACTGGTGATCATGCAGGTCAGCCGGTCGTTGGGCGCCGGCATGCGCTGATCGGCAACCGACCACCGGCCATTGTCGTGGCAGGCACTGGCAGAAACGGCGCCGGCCGGGGCGTTGTAGTCGACCACACCGTAATGCCCGCCAGTCAGGTAAGCATCGCCCTTGCTGCGTGACATGCCCGGACGCGGGTCTGCGATCGATAAAGCACCGCTGGCGACCTGTTGCGAACCGGTCACGGTCTTGGCGCTTTCGCACCAGGGGGTGATCCGCAGCTTTTGAGTGCTGGCGTTCGGGTGCCAGTTTTTGTAGGCGGGATCTGCCACGGCGAAAGCGCCTTGCCCGGTTGTGCTGCCGGCGATCACGGTGCCGGCGGGCTTGCTGTAGTCGGTGACCAGGTACTTGCCGAAGCCCTTGGACGGTTGTCGAGGGTCGGCCACTACCTGCCCACCGGAGCTTGGGCCGTGCCCTGCGGTGATAGTGCCGGCGGCTTGGTTGTTGCGCATCACGCGGAATACGTTGTTGTGGCGCTCGCCGCTTGTACGCGGGTCTGCAACGCTGAACGTCCCTTGCCCTGGGCTGCGTTGGCCGGTGACTACGCCGCAGTGGCGGTCATAGGGCAGCACACCGTATTGGGTGTATTCGAATTTGCTCGTAGGCCGAGGGTCGGCCACCGAGAATTTGCCGTTGGTCGGGCTCGACCGGCCGGCGACCGTGCCGGCGGTGTCCTGCCAGTCATGAACACCGAGATAACCGGCGCGGTATTCCGGCACGATCACAAAGTCACGTAGGTGACCGTCCTCGATCGCAAACCGACTCAGGCTGCGCCAATCTTTCCCGGCCTCCACCAGGGCCAGGCGTACCCACGTTTTCCACTGCAACGCCGGCACCCGGTGCATCGGTCCCGCCTGATCGATATCGCCGGCCAGCGGCATACGGCTCAGCACGTCACCGACTGCGCGCAGGCTGCGTTTTTCCGGTTCGTACAGGAACGCCGGCACCTTCTCGATATGCCTGGCCACCATCAGGAAGCGCTTCCGACTTTGGGCCAGGTTACCGATTTCGCCGCAGTCGTGGGTGGTCTCCGCCACTGCATAGTTGTAGTGCCTGAACAGCTTGGTGATCTGGTCCAGCAGGTACCGACCACGGGTAGCTAAGCGCGGGACGTTTTCGAACACGATCAATGACACCGGGTTGTGCTTCCAGGCCTCAAGCATCAACCACACACAGCGCAACGTCAGCTCGTTGAGCGCCCGGTACTTGGGCGTCTGGCTCATAGTCTCGGACAAAAGGCCCGAGGCGCCCTTGCAGGGACTGCTGATGAACACTGCATCCGGATCTTCGTTGCCGGCAGCGCGGCGCAAATCCTCGGCGGTGGCTTCTTTCCAGCCGGCGGGCGGCTGCTGGCCGTGGAACGCTGTGTATTGCTCGCGGGTGAACAGGTCTATCAGCGTGCCAGGCACACCGGTCATCATCTGAAAGTCGCGTAAGCCGGCCGGGTCGACGTCGACGCCGCCCAGGCAGCGCCATTCAGCTTGCACGGGGCCCAGGACTGGTTTGGAGTCGCTGAAGCCAGCGGCGCCGCTGCCGAGGCCACAGCAGAGGTGGAAGTGGGTGAGGGTGCGCTTGATCATGAGCGGCCCTCCATCAGCATGCGCGTCAGCGCATTGGGCTGGCCAGTGGGTGTCAGCTTGTCGAGTGGTTGGGTGATGCATCTGCCATTCGAGGTGCGCAAGGTCGCAACATTGCCATCGATCTTGATGATCACGCCTGTACGCGCGCTGAGACGGTACTCCCTACCTCCACCGGACATTGCGACGTAGCTGACGGTGTCGCCGATAGCCAGTGGGGTTGTGGTAGCCTCTGCGATGCCGCCTTGGGGTTGATTCACTTGCATGGTGCTTCTCCTTTGGGTGGTCGGTGTCGAGGGGTTGCAGCCCCTCGACACCACCTTCCTAACGGCTTTCGCCGGTTGGGTTTTGCTTCCGCACCAGGTGCAGCAGCAGATTCTCAAACTCAACAACCTCATCAGTTGCTGACTGCCATTCCAGGACTGCCTGGATCTGTTCCCGGCTGCACTCCAGCACCAGGATTTCTTTATCGCTTACCGCACGAACCTCCAGGATCGCGATCAATCCGGCGGGGTCATAGGCCTCGGCGTGAACAATCTTCCCTGACTCGTTGAACCAGGCCTTCAGCTCTTTCAGATGTCGTAGGCGGTTGGTTTCCCCCTTTTCGCCGTCGCCGGTGATGACTTGTACGTGCATGGTGCTTCTCCTTTGGGTGGTGGCCGGCGTTGCAGCGCCTGGCGGGTGTTGCTGTTGATTGGTCAGGCCTGGAAGTGCCAGCACTTCACGATGGGTTGTTTGGTGATGACTGCATTGCTGGTCTTGGCCTGGTGAGCCCGTACCGCGCTGTCGGTGGCTTTGTTGATGTCGAGTAGCTTCCGGGAGCGGGAGTCTTTCAGGCGCTCGCGCAACTCGCTGACGTCGGCGATCTTCTGGCGATGCTCGGCCGCGCACTTCACAAAGTCGTTGAGGTTGATGGCAATGATGTTGTCTTTCTTGCTGTGGTTGACCACTGGGCCGTCGGCGTCGAGACCTTCGAGGTACTCGTACACTTCCCAGAATTCAGCCACTACCGGGTGGTCGGAGCTGATCGAAGACTGGCGCTCGATCGCCATGCGAATAATCTGCGTGCGGGTGTGGCTGATCTGCGGTTCAGTTAGAGGCACCACCATGCACAGGCAGTCGAGCAGGGCGAGCAACTGGGCGTGGTTCTTATTGATCCGCTCCACGCGGATGTAACCGCGCAGCTTGTTGCCACAGTGGTGACAATCGCTTTGCTCGTCGTGAAACGGGGTCTCGCAGGCGAAGCAATGCGAATGCAGATTGCGCAATTTCGCCTCGTAGCCAGGGATGCGCTGGGCGAACAGGTCCATCACTTCCAGCTCTTTGCGAACGGCCTGTAGAACAAAGTTGCTGAGTGTTGAGCCTTCCAGGGCATTCAGACGGTCTGCCGCCGCGCGGCTCTCAGGCGTCACGTTCGGACGCACAAAATGCAGTTTCACGATCCGGGTCATGATCGCTTCAGACGCTACGACAGGGGCGTTCTGGCTGATGGCGATCGTGCCGCGAAATGGGGGCTCGTAGGTCTCATTGCCGGCGGTTTTGACGCCCTTGGTCGCCAGCGTGCCGCCGCCGTAGTAGTCCTTGAGTTCGTCCCACTCAAAGGTCTTGGCGTGGGCCTTGTCGTCGCCACTGCGGTCAGATTCCAGCAGCACGATGGGCATGCCGGAGACCTGGCCCATCAAGCGGCTGCGACCGGCCTTGGTGGATTTGGACGGGTCGAACCCTTCGTAACCGTCCCGGCCCGCCAGTTTCCAGAGCAGGGTGAGCAAGGTGGTCTTGCCGGCGCCGGCTTCGCCCGTGGCTTCAAGAAACGGAAACGACTGGTACCGAGCGCGGATCTGTTCGGCGAACAGTGAGCCAAACCAGAAAGTCAGTGCGACGATGCCCTGAGCGCCGAAGCACTGCCACAGAAGTCCTAACCACTGCTGATCGTATTTTTTGCCATCCTTCTCCAGATCGATCTTCACGCCCTTTTGCAGGGTCTTGAGTTTCAGCTTGCCCATCTCAAAAAACTCCTCTTCGTTGATGTGGATGACCTGGCCCTCGCGGACGGCGACGTCGTTGAACACGTAGCAGTGGTATTCCTTGCTGTAGCCCACGTAGTCGATGGTCTGAACGGTCTTGATGCCGAAAAGCTGGTCTTTCATGAGTTTGTCCAACTGTTGTCCACTGCCGGTGAACACGGCCCCGGCGCCCATGCCGAGAAGTCTTTTCTTGAATTCGCTGGCGGCGGCAACCTGGCCGCCGGTGAAGGTGTTTTTCACCGAGCCACCGTCGTGCGGGAAGTCGACCCGGAAGAAGTACCAAGACTCGTCGGTGATCTCGTTGCGCTGGAAATAGAGGGCCTTGGGGTAGCAGTTGGCGATTTCGACGACGCAGCCGGCCACGTTCAGCGCTTTCTCCCTGAGCTGCTTTTCGTTCAACACCTGGGTTTCTTGGTCATCGCTTTTATCCAGTGCTTGTTTGGCGCTGTTGTATTTCGCGATATCCAATTTCCACCAGTACAGGCGGGAGTCGAAACAGAAATGGAATTCCTCCCGCTCCCGCCACTGGTACATGAGCATTGCCTTGTCGCTGGCACTCTCAGCAATGAGCAGGGCGCCCTGGTGACGAGCTTCTTTCAGGTCTTTGTCGATGCGCTCGGCACGGGCTTTCTCGTCGTCGATAAACGCCCATCGCTGATGCAGATCGTTCCAGTCAACCTTGCGCGCATCTGGCTGCGATACCTGGGCGGCGTCGCAGGTGAAGCCGAGTTCGCGGGCACGTTTCACCCAGCTGCGTGTGTATTTGTGAGCGCCTGGCTCGTTGTCCAAGGCCCAAACCAACTTGGGTGTTTTACCGCCGCGTGCTGTGGCGAGTGCCTTCAGCGACTCTTCTGGAAACGCGTTTGACGACAGGGCGGCAACAGCAGATATACCGTTCTGAACGAGCGCGATGGCATCGAAAATGCCTTCAACAATCCACAGCTCGTCTACCTCCAGCAGGTCCAGGCACGGCGGGCACCACCAATGCCCCCTGTAGCTCTTGAGAGGCTGGAAGCGGGCCTTCTTCTTGCCGAAGCGGGAAGGCTGGTCAATCAAGCGCTCCCAGTACCCACCATGCTCCAGGGGAAAGCGGACGGTTGCTGAGCCGATGTTCAGGTCGCGATCGAAGTAGCTCTCCTGGGTGTACCAGCCCTCAATCAGCTCGACGCGAAAACCTCGGGCAAACGACAGGTACGCCTTGGCACTGGCAGCAGGCTGATCACTGGTGGCCGGCGCACGCTTGCTCCAGTCGTCGAACAGGTCCGGGTACAGCTCCTTGGTCGGAGCCATGTACCGGCATTTTTCCTCGCGGCCACAGCGTATGAACCAAGGTTCGTCGTGGCGGGAAAACAGGCGTTTCTGATTGCACTGCGGGCAGGTGCCCTTGCGCATGTAGTGCGTGCCGACCATGTGCTGCAGGCCGTAATCAGATTCCAGACGCTGAAGTACATCAGCGCGGATCTGTTGCTCCATGGGCTTGCGATTCACTGCGCATGCTCCGCAACAGCCACGACGAGCTGCTTTTTCAGCTCGCTGCGCGTCTTGCAGATGCCGGCCAGGTAGGGCAAGTCCTCAAGCACCTTCGGTGCCCGCTGACCGCTCGGCACATTCCGGTAGCGATCGGAGTACCAAATATCAGCCATGGTGACTTCGTACTGAGTGGTCAACCACAGCAAGTATTGCTGCGCCTGCTGTTCGTCCAGCTCCAGTTTTATGGTGATTTTGCTCATTTCGGCCACCAGTAAGTTGCAAATTTCCCCTACCCACGCGGCGCGGGCATCAATCAGGGATGGGGTTCGGATTAGTGCGGGAGGTTGCGAGTCAGCAGCAGGCGTGTGGGGAGCAAACGTGCTGAAACGGGGTGTCGCTGTTGGGTGCAGTTATCGAGCAGCCAGATGACAGGCCGGTACGCGCCGCTGTTGGGATGAACGCCCAGCCAGGCAATACGCTTGCAGGTCATGCTCTCGAATTCGGCGACGGCCAACTCAGCGATGCGCTGCACCAGGTGCTGGGGGACTTCAAGAGACAGCGTCAGGTACCGGGCGCAGTTCTCGAGCAGTTGGCTGTCACCGGCCAGATGCTCACAACGGTGGCGGTAGAGGTAGGCCACTGCCGCTTGTTGCATCGCCGCGCGGTAGTCGCTGGTGGGGTTGGTAGTCAGGGCGATGGTTTTCATACGGTTGTGGCCTCCATTTCCAACTGGTCCAACAGATCGGGTTGATCGTTGGCTGTTTTCATTGCCTGGCGACGAATGACCACGTCCGCAATCGGCAGCTTTACAGCTGGGTTGGGCATGCCGCTGGGGCTGAGTTCGTGGGTCATTTGAAATTCAGAACGCACCGACCAGCCGCATGCTTCGTTGGTGCATTGCATGTAGGCGATGCGCAAAAAAATGTGCTGGCCTTCGCTGGTACGGATACGCATGCGGCCGTGGCAATGGGGGCAGACAAGTTTGTAGGTGCTCACTGTACGGTCCCCTTGCTGTGCAGCTGGATCGTGGCAAGTACTTCTGAGTGGCGGGCAGACATATAGCGGTTATGGGCTGCGATGATTGCCTCGGCTTCATCTGGCTCAATCACTCCATCGTCCAGCGCCTTGGCGATGATCTGGTCGACGACGCCCCGCTTGGCAGCCGCATTGACGGAGCGGCTGTAGAGGTCGACGTTGTCCAGCTTCTCTGGCTTGGCCAGGGGAACGAACATGCCGCCATACAGCGCCGCGATGTACTCCGGCAGGTGCGTAGTTCCTGCGTCCTGTTCCAGGCAGTGGATTTGCTCGTCCGTCAAAGGCCGGCTGCCGGCGTTTTCGTAGATGTGGTTATCGAACTTTTTGAGTTCGTAACCGAGGCGAGCTGCTGCGCATTCACGACCACCTTTGTAGTCGTTGATCACAGCGCTCATTACTTGCCGCTTGGTCGCTAGAACTGGGCGTTTCATCTTCTGGTTTCCCCTTGGAGCCAGAGGCCCTAGTTTGTGATCACGCCGTCTTTAATTCCGAGCAGCACGGCCGCCCGGTGAGCTTCACCGCGCAGACACTTTTTCTGTCCGTTCAAAACCGCGTAGACCGTCGATGGGTTGAATTCATTTTTTTGGGCCCAGTCTTTGGCCGTGATCCCGAGACGTGCGAGACGATCACGGGCCTCTTGGCATGCTTGCTCGATGGGGGATGCGTTCGGCATAGTCTCGTTTCGTGTGGTTTCGTGTGATGACAGGGGAAGAATATTCAACGAGCGTTGAATAGTCAACTCAATAAGGGGTCGTTTTGTTGAATATTGGTGAAAGGCTGAGGGAAGAGCGCGTCCGCTTAGGTTTCAATCAATCGGATTTCGCCGCGATCGCGGGCGTGGCAAAGACCTCTCAGTTCAACTACGAAAAAGGCGATCGAAGCCCAGACGCGGACTACCTCGCCGCTGTGGCGGCCGAAGGTGTGGATATCCTTTACGTGGTTATTGGTCAGCGGCTGCCAGTTGCAGAACCAACCCTGTCGGCTGATGAAATCGAGATGCTCGAACATGTGCGGTCGCTCGACGACGACGACAAAGGTGCGGTGAAACGGCTCCTGCGGGCGTTCAATCAAAAAAAATAGGGAAGTGAGAATGAACCAAGGAATCAAGGTTTTGGCGCTGATGGCTGCTCTGGCTTTTTCTGCTACTGCAATAGCGGGGGCGAAGGTGCATACAGTCTCAAGTGATGAATTTGGCGACGTCTGGCCATTCACTGTTGAAAGTGTCGATCTGATGTGCGAAGGCCCTTCGCCTAAGGCCTTGGCAAAGACCTCAGACGGAACCGTCTATGCGCTAAATGGGAGTGCCCGAAGCCAGGCCAAAAGTCGCGGCTGGGCGGACGGACAAGACATTACGAAGCCAAACCCCTCTATGCCAGCCATAAAGATGGACTACAGCAACTTTGTACAAATTGCGCAGGATTTATGCTCTAAGCCCTGATCCATTTTCTGAGAACTCTTACGTAGGCTGGTGGCACACCTATACGCGCTGAAAATTCCTCGCCCCTCCGGGTGCTTTGGTTGGCACCTAGGTTGGTGCCGGGCATCCGGATGTGTTGAAGGGAGTAACACATGTCCGCGAGTAACGAGGTGCAAGCCAAGCAGTCGGAGAGCGTTGAGTTTGAGAGTTTGAATCAACGCGAGAGATTGGTTTTGCAGATGTTCAGGCAACTTGATCAGCAGCAGCAAAAGGACATTCTGCGGTTTTTCGATGTGCTGTTAAACGCGAAGTGACGGAGGAACCCGGCAATGCCGGGTTTTGTTTTTTGGGGCGGGTGAATCTTTATGTGCCTACGGTCTGCATTTTTTTCCATTCTCGATCCACTGCCCGCTTGGCCGTCTTCTCGCTCGCGTATAGCCACCGCAACCGTCTCGGTTTCGACTGATCTCCCGCCGTAATCGTCTTTTCCTTCCCGGTTTTATGGTCCCGGTAGTACGCGATGATCCCCGTGTAATCCCCTTTGTTCTCTTCTGTCAGGTCTTCAACATTGTCCTCCGGCAGCTTGCTCTCCAGCTCCAGGCTCACCGTGTACCCGCCGTCAGCACTCAGGCTGTGATGCACGTTGCCGCCGTACCAGATGATCTCGTCGATTTCCACTTTCACGCCTTGGAGCGTGTACGTCAGCTCGGGGATCAGATCCGGCCGGCCCATGGCCAGGTTGTAACTGAGCGTGGCACTGCCGCGTTGCAGGCGTCGGAATTCAGACCGGGCGGCGCGCAGGGCTGACTGCTGGTCGCTGTAGGTATGGCGCAGGTCTTTGAGATTGTCGCCGCCGCCGGCTATGGCCTCCTGTTTCTTGGCGCTGTTCACGTCGTAGTAGTACGCGCGCACGCCGTCGTAGCTGTCGCGGTCGGCCTGCAGGTATCGGTGCTGGTCACCATCGGCGCGGGTGAGGGTGATGTGTGGCAGATCCAGGCCTCTGGCGGTTTTGCCTCCGCCGGCCGGTAGGCACAGCAGGCAACCGGCTTTGACGCTGGCCACCGCGTCGAATTCTTCGCCCAGGCGGCTGATCAGGTTGGCGTCGGATTCGTTGGCCTGGTCGAGCTGCAGGATGGGCAAACCGTCGAGTGCGCCGGCAATGGTGGCGCTGAGGCCGTTGCCGATGGCGATATCGCCCAGGACTTTGCCGAGGGTGGTGTTGCTCCAGCTGCGCTCGCGTTTGGTTTTCAGGCCCTTGCGCAGGTCTGCCGATCGAGCGCGGATGCTCAGCACATCCGGCGCGCCGCTGTGTTCGGTTTCGTCGACGGTATAGGTGCCTTTGTCCACCAGGCCGGTGTCGCTCCAACCCAGCCACAAACGCAACACCGCGCCTTTGGGCGGGATCGCCAGCAGGCCGTCGTGGTCGCTGAGGGTGATGCTGAGTTGATCCGCCTCGACGCCGCGGTTGTCGGTCAGCTCCAGGCTCATCAGGCGCGGGCTGACCAGTTGCGCGATGTCCCGGCCGTCGACGGTGAGCCTGAAGGCCGGCACGGGATAGGCCGCATCACGGACATACTGCTCGGCGGTGCTACGCACGTAGCCGGTGACTTTGGATATGACCGATTCGATCACAGCAGGCCTCGCAGGATGTTGACGCCAGTACTGGTAGCCGCACCGAGCAGGTCGATGCGGTCGTCGTCGGTGCGCTTCAGGCTCAGGGTGAACTCGATGCGCCGTGGGGTGCCGTCGCTGAAAAAGATGGTTTTGGTCTCGCTCATGCTTTCGATCACCCACAGGCCATAGATCCGGCCACTGCCTTCGACCATGGGCCAGGCCTTGCCGGTATTTGCCATCAGGCGCAGGGCGTCAAGGCTGAGGGCGCTGCCGGCCAACTCCGGCAGGATGATGCCGGGGAGGGTGATAGTGTCTTCGCCACGGCCGACGAATTGCCGCGCGGGAGCGGCGCCGATGCGGTTGTTGCTGGCGTGGCGCCAATCGGTTTGGCGTTGTAGCTCCTGGTAGGCGGCGGTTCTGAGGCTGAACACGAACATGCCGAGGGCCATCATCATGGTGGTTATTCCAGGTCCGAAAGTTTGCTGCGCTGACGCGCTTTCTTTTCGTTTTCGATGCGGGCCAGCATGGCGCGCACGGTCTTTTCCAGGCTTTGCAGGTCTGTGCCAGGCCCGGCGGTGATGGAGAATTCGTAGGTGTCGTGGCTGTCGTAAACGGCTGCGGCGGGCGCACTGCTGATGGGTGGCGTGTTATCCACGGCAAACGCCGGCATGGCGGTGGCGCCCAGGGCCAAGGTGCCGGCGGCGGTCAGCTGTTTGCTCATGCTGGTCAGCGCGTTCAGCGGGCCTTTCTGCCCACCTTCCAGGCCTTGGGTGAGACCCGCCATGGTGAACCCGCCCAGCTCCGCGAACACCCGTGACGGGCTGTGGATGCCGAGCTTTTCCTTGAACCAACCGATGCTGGCGTCGCCGATCGAGCTGATGGTGTCTTTGACGGCGCCGAGACCGGCTGTCAGCCCATTGACCAGACCATTCACGATCATGCTGCCGAACTCGGTAAAGCGGCTGGGGAGTTCGATGCCCAGGTAACTCAGCACGCCGGAAAAGGCCTGGTAGAGCAGGCCGAGAGGGCTGAAGTTGACCAAGGTGGTGATGATGCCGCCGATTCCTCCGTCGAAGCCTGCCTTGATTTCTGTCCAGGCGTTGGCGAAGTAGTTCTTCACCGCGTCCCAGTTTTTGTAGATCAGGTAGGCGCCGCCAGCCAGCGCCGCAACGACGGCGGCAATGACCAGGACAATCGGGTTTGCTGCCAGGCCCCACAGCGCGATGCCTACCGTGCGCAGGGCGGTGACCAGGGCGCCGCCCATTGTCATGGCGAGCATACGAACGCCCTGCGCAAACATCGGGAACACGTTGCGAGCCAGACCGGTCAGCGTGGGGAGCAACCGGCCGAGCATTTTGGTGATGCCGCCACCCTGGAGACCGAACATGGTCATGCCGTAGCGCAGCACGGCGAACGGTCCCAGCATGCTCGCCATGGTCAACGCCAGGCCACCGAACACGAATGCCAGCGCAGCGATCGCGGCCACGACCTTGACCAGGCCGCCGGCCAATTTCGGATTCTCCCGGGCCCAGGCTCCGATGCTGTTTGCGATCTCGCCCAGGGTTTTGATCAGGTCCTTTAGCTCCGGCGCAACGGCCGCGCCGAACTCTGCCATGGCGTTGGTGAAGCTGCCTTCTGCGGCCTCCATGACGTTGGTGAGGGTGCCTAGCTGTTCATTCACACGGGTGCGTAGGTCGGCTTGAGTTTGCAGCTTCTGCTGGACTTCCCGATATCCCGCCAGACCCTTGTTCATCATGGCGTCCAGAGTCGACATCGTCTCCGCATCATCACCGAACAACGTCTGTTTTATTTCTGTTCGATCGGTATCGTTCAGGCCCTTCAGCTTCTCAATTTGTGCATACAGATTTTCCAGTCCAGCAAAGTTGCCCTTGTCATCCGTGAACTTGAACGACATCCCCGGTTTAGATTTCGCGAGCGCTTTGTTCGCTTTGTCGACTTTGTCTTGATTCAGCCCCGCTTGGAAAATTTTGCGGAAGGCGTTGCCTGCGGAACCACCGTCCATAGCTGCCTGGTCCATCATGATTAGCAGCGGCGCCAGTTCCTTAGCAGCATCGATCCCTGACTTCTTGATTACGTCCATCACTGGGGCGATCTTGCTGAAGCCCTGTAGCATGTTTGTTGGGTCAACACCGGCATAGAAACCACGCTGGATGGTATCCATCAGCCCCATCATGTCTTTTTCGCTGGTACGCGTGGCGTCCTGCATCTTGGCCGCGAATTCAGCCGCCTCTGTGGCTCCCATATTCAACTGGATGCCGAGGTATGCTGCGGCTTCACCGGTACCACCGAGGATGCTCTGAGCGCTGATGCCCTGGCGCCGGAGCATCGTCATCATGTTCTGGAAGTCAGCCGTGGTGCCTGGCAAGCGGTCGCCCAGCTTGGTGGCCAGATCCGTGATCTTCTGGAAGTCCTCGGAGACCTTGCCGGTGTTGTCCATCATCGACACTTTGAGCTGTGTGGCGGAATCCTCATTGGGCGCAAAGGCCTTCACTGCTGCAGCTACGGGGCGGCTGGCTGCGTAGCCAACACCCAAGCCGGCGGCGCCGTTCACGGCAAGGTTGCCGGCGGCGCGCTGGGACTTCTCCATTTGGCTACGAGCCAACGCTGCGCGCTTGTGCTGGGCGCTCAGCTCGGCCATGCGCTTGCCTTGCGTGCTGATGCTGGCGTTGGTGGCGTTGATTTGCTCGCGCAGCTGGCGCTCAAGGGTGCCGAGATTTTTAGTGCTGATGCCGGCGTCGTAGAGCTTCGATCGCAGCCCTTGCAACTGAACGCTCTGTTGCTGGTGCTGCTGCTTGAGTCGGGTGGCCTCGCGCACTGCTGCCTGGAAGCTGCGGGTCATTGCCCTGGTCGGCGCGTCGGTGGCGGCGAGTTCCTGGCTGAGGGATTTGACTCGATCACGTGCAGCAGTGAGCGATGCACCGGTTTGTTCGGCTGCTGCTCGCTGAGCCCGCCAGGCGCTGACGTCTTTCTGTTGGGAGGTGAGTTCTTTCAGGCGGTCGCGAGCAGCCTTGAGGGCACGCGCTGTCTCGATGCCCCCTTCGCTGATGTGCTTCAGCGGGCGGGTTGCCTTGTCGATGGTACTGAGCAGCACCTGAAGTCTCAGATCATTTGCCATCGGTGGAGCTCCGCACCCTGGCGCGCTCGCGCCAGTCCATCAGTTCCTTCAGGCCCAACTGATCCATATCAGCCGGTGCCCAGTGAAAAACCACGGCCAGGTCGGCCATGGCGTCCTCTACGCAACGAGGGATGCGTCCGTCTTCATCGATTTCTGTAACAAAAAACCGCACACCTTGGTGCCGAGCGCGAACAGATCGGCAGGGTCCATCGACGTGACTTCAATGGCAGTGAGGGTTGGACTGCTGATGCGCGGCACCACCTTCACCAGGCTGTTGACGTCCATCTGCAACAGCTCGGACAGGCTCACGCCACGCAGTTCGCCCGAGTTGGGCTTGCGCAGGGTGATGCTGTCGATGCTGGTGGTGCCACGGCGGATTGGCGTGTCGAGGATGACGGTGTTGTCGTCGGCCAGTGGTTTCACGTCGGGTTGTTCGGTGGTTTCAGTCTTCATGGGTAAAGCTCCTGGTGATGAAGGGGGTTAGCGATCGATGCCGGCGATCAAAGGCCGATGGCGCTGCGCTGTTTCTCCAGCATGTCGACGCCGCCGACCTTCTCGATGAAATTCAGCAGGTCGATTTCGATGATGTCTTCGTTGTCGACGGTCAGCTTGTAGTAGCTGCAGGTGGTGGTGATGGAGTGCTCGGTGTCTTCACCAGGTGTGGCGTCACCCATTTCAATGGTTTCGTGACGGCCGCGAACGGTCACCTCTACGGCGCTGATTTCACCGGTGTCGTCCTGCTGGAAGGCACCCGCGAAGCGCAGAGCAACACCCGCTGCGTTGACGGCGCCGAATTGCTTGAGCACGATCAGATCCAGGCCACCCAGCTTCCATTCCAGCTGGATACCGTCGTCGGACATGCCCAAGTCAGCCTTGACCGGGCCATTCATGCCGGCGGCGCGCCAGGCTTCCATCTTGCGGCCCAGAGAGGGCAGGGTGACGGTTTTGACTTTGCCTTGGTAGCTGCCGCCGTCGTTGAACAGGTTCATGTTTTTCAGTTTGTGAGGCATGGCCATGGCGGGAATCTCCGGGGTTATGGCACAGGGTTAACTCCCCTTGCGAGGAGGCCCGGTTTAAGCGTTGACGGCGGCGGCGAACTGCATCAGGTAGCGGTCGGTGATGCGCTGACGCAAGGTGAGGTCTTCCAGGGGCGGCACAGGGGTGTAGTCGTAGTCGAGGGTCAGCTTGCCGGCCTTGAGGGTGTCCTTGTCGTTGATGTCTTCCGGGTACCAGCAGCTGCCGCCGATCAGGTAGCCCTGGTTGACCAGTTCGCGGAATTTGGCGTTGATCCCGTTGATGATGTCTTTGACCAGGGAGGCGTGCATGGGCTTGTCCATGGCCCACATGTGCGCCTCGGCCATGGTGTCGGCGATGATCTGCGCGGTACGGGTGTAGTTTTCGAAGGCGAACAGCGGGTCGTCGCTGCACGTGCGGCTACCCCAGAAGCGGAAGCCACCCTCGTTGATCAGGGTGGTGACCTCGTTGCTGTTGAGGTAGTTGGCGTCGGTGGCCGGGTTCTGCAGGTCCCAGAACACGTCGGCGCTGATACCGGTCACGCCGTTGACGGCGACGTTGGAGATGGTTTTGTGCCAGCCGATGTCTTTGTCGATCAGCGCCCGTAGGCCTAGCGCACGGGCTACTGCCGACGCGGTGACGGTCGCGCTGGTGACCGTGTCCCAGTTCTGGAACTCCGGCCAGATCACCATGACTTCGCGGGCGCCGAAGTTTTCGCGGTAGGCGACCACCTCTTCCTTGGTTTTGCAGTCCCACGCACTGACGTAGGCGAAGGCGCGCAGGTCTTTGGCGATCGATACCAGTGCGGTGGCCACCGGCTGACTGTCGAGGCCTGGCACACCGAGAATGCGTGGTGTCATGCCCACGCGGGCCTTGGCCGCGAGCAGAGCTTTCATGCCGGTGTATTTGCCGTCGGCGGTGGTGGTTCCGATCAGGGCGGTGGTGGTAGCAGCTGCGTCTGCGCCTTCCTTTACCCGCACCACGATGGTGTAGGGCTTAGTCTGGTCGGCAATGGCCTGCAGGCTCTTCGCCAGGGTGCCTTTGACGCCGGCTTTGGCGATGGCAGTTTGTACATTGGTCAGCAGGACAGGTGTGTCCAGAGGGAAAGCGAGCGGGTCCGCATCTTCAGCCGTACATACCAGGCCGATGACTGCGGTTGCGATGGTGCGAATGGGGCGGGTGCCGTCGTTGAGTTCGAGAACCCGCACGCCGTGGAGATAGTCTGAACCGGCCATGGGTGGTTGCCTGCGCTGTGATGAAATGACAGTGCACAGGCTGCCGCGCGCGCGCCGGATGGGCGAGCGGTGGGCCTTGTAAGAAGCGCTGTTACAGTTCGATAGGTATGTTAACGACCAGCCAATAGCGAACTATTTACGCGGAGTGCTGAGCAGCGCGGCGACATCTGGGTTTTGCGCAAGAAAGTCGGCCAACTTAGCGATCGGATCGTCTCTATCTGCTGGTTGTGGTCGATTGACGAGATCCCAACTGACGCCATTCCAACGCGGCCAGCGTTCGTCCGGAACTTCAACCGGCGGCGCTACGAAAGTGCTGTTGGCCGGCAGCAGATACACGCCTGGCTCCAATGGCGATTCGTCAGCCTGACTGTTGCTTTGATAGAGGCCTGCACGGTCGTAGTGGTAGGCGATCATGAGTGTGCTCCTCAAAATTTAATACATGCCAAAAGGGCAATGTTACGTGGCCGTGCTTCGGTACCACCACTGGTATTGATGGTGATTGCATGGTTATGGCTTCCCGCAGCTTCGATCGCCAACGTGTGGTTATGGTCGCCGGCTGACCCCATATTGCCGGTGATCCAGTCCGGCCATCCGCGTCCCTCTTCGAATCCTGTTTGGTTACCGCCATATGCGGTAGCAAGTGTGCCGCTGTGGGTGTGGGCCCCTGCATTATTGGTTGATCCAGTGTGAGTGTGATTACCCGCATCAGCTGCGGTAGCGCCGTGGCTGTGACTCTGGTTTGAACCGAGCTGGCCACTGCCGAGTTCGCGACCTCCATCTACGCCACGCCCATCATCCCACCCGCGTACGAACTCTCCGCGCAGGTCTGGTACGTTAAAAGTCGTGAACCCATCACCGCCCCCGTAGGTAGTGCCGACAGCGGCATACAGTTCTGCGTATACGCTGCGGCTGATGGCTGCACCATTGGCTTTAAGCCAACCTGCCGGTGCATTGCTACGTGCAAAGTGGCCGATGATTCCGACGGGTGCCATTTGCCGCGTTTCGGATTTGCTGAAGATCTCCAAGTTATCGCGGGCTTTGGCCTTGTCGAAGACATCAGCAAGATTTTGGCTACGTTCCAGCGGTGCTGGAGCGCTACCGGCCGGTTCATTGTTGACCAGCGTAATACGGGTGCCGGCCGCATAGCTCTGACCAAGGTGCAGACGCGTCGGAATATCCTGGTCGGCCGTCCATTCGATAGCACTTGTTCCGACGTCTATTCGTAGCCCTTCGATGTAAACCGCCAGGCCATAGGTGGTGGTTATTGAGAGGTCCACGACAGTCTGGTCTTGAGCCAGAATCTGCTTTTCAGCAACTGTGTCGACGGTAACGTTGATCGCGGAGGGGCTCTCCCATTTGAAGTCACCGTCCGCGTTGCTGGCTTTGCCAAGCAACTGCCCCACGGTTCCGCCGGGGATTACCTGAGCTGCGGTCATGTTGTTGATGACCCAGGCCTGCGAGGCAACCGCAACATTCGGGTCTACCATAAGTGTTACGACGCTAGCATTGCTGACCACAAACTCCAGACGCACAACTGCATCGGCAAAAGCGCCTTCAGATGCCGTCGGCTTGTAGGTCTCTGGCAAATTACCCACAGCAAACAGGGAGCCTGATGCATCGAACACACCAATCTCACGCATGACCCAACCGCCTGCACTGGCGGGAATGACCAACTCAACTGTGAAATGAGTGGGGTCATTGGGCGATTGATAGACACGGTTGACCGTATTGCGATACCGCTCGCGGATCAGACCCGTCTGCATCCAGTCGGGTGTCGTCGGTGAGCCGTTGCCGTCCCCTACCGCCATATGGATGAGGTTGATCGGCGTGCCACTGGCCTCAGCGCGTGCCATGGCGACTAGGCCGTATTGGGTATGAATGGTCTTAAATGCCATGCATCAAACTCCCGACATTGATCAAAGTGGCACAACGGCGAGGCCGATCAGGCCCGTCTCTTGTGACGTCTGTGAGGTAATAACGAACTCGAAAATGCTCCCAGCCGGCACATCGGATGGGTTACCTGATGCGAGTGAAGCGCCACTGGCATTTGCTGAAATGGTGAAGCTGCCAACCAATGTGCGCGTAGGCCACTTGGGTCGATAGAGCTCTACCGTGACGTCTTGCGCGATGATTTCTGTTAGGAATATCTGGAGGGTTGCACCATCGGACATTCGGGCTGGGCAATGCACAAAACCACGGGCATTTTTGGCATGGGGCACTACACCACGCTGTGTGAAAACGGCTTCCTGCGCGCGTGGACTCGGTGCGGCGTCGTCGAATACCAGGGCGCATGTCTTGTTGCTATAGGTGGTGTAATCACCGGTTTTTAGAAGACGAAACACTCGCTGTGTTGATGTGCCTGCGCGCGCCACGGCGAAACCTGCAAGTGAAACGGCCGTGTCCGTACCTCCACCGATCAACAGCTTTCCACCCAGCACTCCTTCGATGTATTTGGTCGAAAGACGGCCTTCCACGGCGTCCAGTGTGACATCGATATAGCCTGAACCAGCCCCCGAAATCTTGCCGATATACGATTCGCGAGGGCGTAGGGTTGCAAGTTGGGAGACAAGGTAACTGTCCAGCGTCTTACCTGTCCCGGCGTATTGGAAAACTTCAATCTCACCTATAGCTGCTTGCATGGCCGCCGAGGGCGCGATGCCTGTCAGCCGGGTATTGGCCCCGGTCGCACTCGGCGCGTAGATTGTGAAACTTTGCGCGGCTGCATTGCCAATGGCTACATAGATCGGCTTCGAAGTGTCCACCAAATTGAAGAATGTGGCGGGGTCAACTGACAGATCAAGATGACTTTGACCAATTGACACCCATGTTGATAGGCGGAGCACTTTTTTGTATGCCGGGTTGTCCCGGAAGTAGTGCGGATAGTGCGCCCAAGCATCGCCGCCCACCGCTGTCGCTCGCTGCTCTGCTTCCATACGTCGCGATGGTTTTCCGTTGGCTTCCGGTGCAAGCAGGTTAACCAAGGCGTCGACGAGTCGGACATAGCCCGGGCCGCTCGGATGAACCAGGTCCCCCATGTACTTGAGTTCAGTGCCTGCAATGAGGGTGGTATTGGAGTTACCAAACGCAGCTTCCCAGGTGTCGAACAAAATCGTTCGGGGGAAACTGGCGCGGATGTGGAGGTAAGCACTGCGCAATGCTTGGTTCCACTTTTCTACCAGCGCCTGGTCGTTGGCCACGCTCTTGCCGAAGTCGGGGTAAGCAGCCTGAGAGGGGAAGCCTGCTGAAGGGTTGTAAGGCCGTGCCGTCATCGGATTCGGCATCCGTAGGACAATTTCATCGCTCGGAAAAACGGCGTTTATCCGTGTCACTGCGGTGCGTAGACGCTGCGCAATGTAGGCGGTGATCTCGTCCTGTGCGAGGTTGCCTACAGCCGCATTTAGGATGCAGTCATTGATGCCGAATCCAACGACCCAGAGCACTTTGACAGGTTGTTGCGCCCGCCAAACCATGGCGGTACTGAGGCTTATGGCACCGGTCGGTTTATGTCCGTAATAGTCCCAGGCACCAACGCCAGCGTTACTCTGATTTTGGATGACCGGCGGTGGTACCTCTGGGCCATTTACGAAGAGGTCGAGCGGATAACCAGAACCACCAAAATTGATCGTGCCAAGTATCTTGGAGAATCGCCCGCCATTCTTTCGATGCAGCGTGGTGATCCTATCGAAACCATAACCTGCACCGGCCATCTGTTCGGTAGTCGAGTCACCGCAGAAAATCATGAGTTTGTTATCGACGCTGAAATCGCCCATCCCTCCGGCGGATAAGCTTTGCACGGCTGATGCTAGGTCGCTTTTTGTTGCGCCATTCCCTGCAGGCATGTAGCCAACGCGTTTCGAGGCATCGCTTTCTGAAAGCGCCCCCACGGCTTGATGAGAGTCGCGTGCGGCGGCTTCAGCGGCTACAACGTTCTGCGCCGTTTCACTGCGGGCTACCTGGCTATCGTATTCAGCTAGCGCTCTGGCGAAAGTTCGCACAGGGCCGCCATCGGTTCCGACCGTTTCTTCTGCAGAGCCATGAATTATTTTGTGGGCGATATCGAGATCGGCTTCAAACGACGCGACAAGGCTTTTGAGGGAGTCGGACATGAGGTCACCAGTAAGACGAGGTCAGTCGGCTATGTAAAAGGGTATTCAGACTGTCAATGGCTGCGACGGTGGAGGTCATGCCGTGCTCAGCAGCATCAGTGAGCAGGTCTAGGGCGGGGCTACCACTTGAGTAACGCGGCGCGTCGTAAGTGATGTGCAGGTCATTCCCAAGGCTCGCCGCTACGGCGGTGTTGATTGCCGTGCGGCTAGTGACGGACTGCAGAACCGTCTCTAGATGAGAGCGCAGGTTTTTGGTGATCTCGACGACTTCGAGAATTTTGGAAATACCACTTTGGGTCAGCGGCTGTTGGTCGATCTCAATTAGCAAGCGGAAGGTATAGGGGGCGCCTGCGGGGCTTTGGTTAAACCATTCCTGTACGCGAGCAGGAACGCCGAGGGCCGCCAGTGCCTGGCGTACCGCGCCAATGGTGCCTTTAACACGCTGCACCGCAATTGCCTGCTTGATGGTGTCGCGTTTCTGACGTTCGAACCAATCGTTCTGCCAGGCATCGACCGACCATGCCCAGGCGAGCCATGGGAGCAGGTCAGCTGGGCAGCTTTCGGCATTCCAGATTTCGCGAGTGATCACCGACAAATCGCTGACGCGGGCCCCCGCAAGTACTGCGGCTCGCTCAAGTTGAGTGCTGTTGATGGGCAGGAGGCTAGACATCAGTTTGTCCCACGACGGTCAGCGTAATTTCTGTGCAATAACTCGCTTCACCGTTACCTATGACCAGGTTGGTCAAAGGCATCAAGAGTTCCACGCGTTGTACGCCTGGCTGATGCAGCGCGGCGTAGACACCCGACAAACTGATATCTCGCCGCATGGCATGCTGTGCCTTTGCGTAGGCCAATGCCGCAGTCATTGCAGCTGCGCGAACGACCTCTGAATCAGGTCCCGGCAAGATGACCAGCTCCGCTTTGATGCTGTAGTTGACGATGCTCGCAGATTGCACTGTGACCTTGTCGGTCATAGGCCGTATATCTTCTTGGTTCAGTTTGGCAGTAACCGCCGCGAGTAGTCTGTCCGAGGCCGCGCCATTTCCGCTACGTGAGAGCACATACACCGTTACTGCACCTGGTACAGGGCTGACAGCGCTTATATCTGCGACATCTGCATCGGCAGAAAGCCCATGGAACACGTAGCTTTGTTCGCTACCGGCGGTGGTGTATCCCTCTGGGGACAATTGAATACGTCTACGGAAATCATTGTCTCTTTCGTAAACCGGAGCTCGGGGAGGGCTCGCGGTCAAATCTCCAACGTCGAGTGTGAGCCGATAGACGTTGTAGTTGGCGCCAATTTGGTCGAGATCAGCCTCTTGAGCGTGAGCAAGCATCACTGCGCGGGCTGCGTCGTTAATTCGCTGACGCAGTAGCAACTCTCGGTAGGCGCTCTCCTGCAGCAGTTTGGTGAGCGGCTCGGACTCCAGCGCTAAGCGATTGGACATTTCGGCTTGTTGTTCTTCCGGGTAAAGACGGAGGAATGCTTCCTTACGGGCGGTAAGAATGACTTCGAAGTCGAGCAGCTCGACCACTTTCGGAGAGGGCAACTGCGACAGATCAATTTCAGTCATGAACTTGACCCCAGCTGCAGTGGAATACTCAGGCTGAACGCCTCATTGCTATCGATAACGGTGCCCTCAATATCCAGCACCGACTGTCCCTGTAGGTTTGCACCCAAGAACTGCACGCGGCTGAGGCTGATGCGCGGCTCCCAGCGCATCAATGCCATGACAGTGCCCGCACACACGCGCAAACGCGTGGCATCGTTGAAGGGGTGATCCACAAGCTCGGGCAGCAAGCTGCCGTACTCGCGGCGCATCAATCGGGTACCGATACGCGTAGTCAGGATGTCGGTCATGGATTGGGATATATGGCCAAGCGTGCCGATGCTGGCTCCGGTTTCTCTATTCATGTTGGCTTACCTGATTGATCGTCGCCCTGCTTGACGCCAGTGGTCAGATGGTTGACCAAACTGATGTTGGCCGCGATCACATCTTCGGAGACGGTCACCAGACCAACCACGTTCTGGTTGCCGGTTTGGTTGTAATCGCCCTGGTGATTGATCGGCCCGATAATGTTGATCCCGCCTTTGCTGACCAGCCTTGTGGTCCCGCTATCGGGCAGTGTGGCGTTCAGGTGATGCTGGATGCTGTCGTACTCGATCACGGCGCCGTCGGCATAGGTGCGACGGTGCAGACCGGGGCGGTTGCCGTTGGCGGGGACGTGGTCACTGAATAGGCCTGTTACGGCAATGCCGTTGGCGAGCTGGCCGGATGGGCTGAACAGGATCACCTGTTCGCCCTCGGTGGGCGGATCCCATTCCTGGTCAGCTCCCGCGCGCAGGGCGAGCCACGGTAGCCAAGCGGTCAACAGTTTTCCGGTTTTTACCTGCACGCGGGGAGGCTCCATCTGTACAGCGGCAATGACGCCGAGGCGGATGAGGTTTTCGAGCATGCGGGAGAGGGCGGCGAAGTCGTTCATGGCGCCGATAATGTAGGTTTTTCGCGCGCTCGTAAGGTATTCGAGGTTGTAGGAATGAAGCGTACAAGAATTTGAAAGCCGTCGTGAGGCGTGTAGCCGGGGCTTTGATTAATATTCCTGAACCCCAAGTAGTTTGGAGTATCAGAGCGCCCCTTTTTGAATAAAAAACCAACGGTTGTCTTGTCTGTAGGGTTTTAGTTTTTGAGTTGGTCAGTATCGATTATGATTTTTTGAGTTAGGCAATATCCACGATTTCTTACCGATATTATTAGCCTTTCCCCATTGGATGCAGATTTGAATTTCCGCTGTAGTCTACTTATAGACATAAATAGTCCCTTGTATTGATCAGGTTCCTTTTTGAGGTGCTCAATAATCGAGTGTGTGCTTATAACGGGATGCAAGTGTCTTGCGAGTAAATCTAGAATTCGGTACTCCATGTTGGTTAAGGCTATAGAAATGTAACTATTTGTCAGTGTTCTGTTATTTTTCAGTATCCATGCGTCATTTTTAATAAAGTTTTTTTTTTTCGGTTTTTTCAAAGTGATTCATTGTTTAACAAGGGTCTTTAAATTTTTTGGAGGGTGCCTTCCTATGCGAAGGCTCACTTAGGTTGGCTGGTTTTAGGTCGTTCAGAGAACGGGGCATATGCGGTGGGAGGCTGAAGTATCAAAATTTTTCAATATGTGATTAGCGGTGCATTCTTGTACATATAGTGCTTAAATGTATATGTTTTGTTACATTTTGTCAGTGTTTTTCAGGTTGCGAATTTCCTTAGTGTGATTGTCCTGAGAAAACGTCACTGAGCTAGGAAAGCTAAGAGTCTGTCGCGAATCAGGTCGAGGTCTAACGCTCTAAACCCTAATATTTCACGCTGTTCATAACGTACATCCGGTGCGCCACGTTCCGCGCGATCCTTCAAACCGTATTGGTGAACCCTAGCAATCCGGGCTACTCGACCGGTGAAGCCCACGCTTATGGCAGTACCATCACCTTTAGCCTTCAGGTATGTCACCTTGCGCAGCTTCTTAAACATCGCCAGCTTCCGTTTTACCCGCCCCTGTTTCCCTCGCAGATCCCTGTGTTTACGAGGAGCGTACTTGCTCCCGTCCGGGTTTTCCTGCGCAATCACGCGCTTCTGCTGACTGCGGCGCAGCTCCTGCCCAATGCTCCGGGCCAGTTCGCTGCGCTCCCCTGGCTCCAGGCGATCCAGTAGCACCGCTGCCCAGGTCTCCAGCGCTTCCAGATTATTTGCCATCAGGCACTATCCATTCACTGGTGTTGCCCTGGGCTCCAGGCTTCCAGTTCGGGTCGAGGTAGCTCGGCACGTATTGTGGTTCGTTCGGGTGCTTCACGGTAGTGTTGCCCTGGTCATCCCTTCCGACCACCACCCGCTCTGTCAGCGGCAGGGTTAGGCTGAGGTCCACTTTGTTCTTGTCGAGTATGTCGGCTTCGAACTGGATGCCGTTCTTGACCTTGTCGAGGTTCTCCAGCAGCTCGGATTGGTTGACGCTGAGCCAGCCTAGGATCGGCAGTATCACGCTGTCAGGATGGCCGGCGAATTCGGTGAGGATGATCTGAAGGTCAAAGCTGTATTCAAACGACAGGGTGTGGGCAGCAGTGCAGCGGACCTTGCCGTTGTCGATGAAAATCAACAGGCGGTCGGGGTTGTGTTTGAACTCGGTGACGGTGGCCAGGAGATGGGCGCGCAGGCTTTCCGGCTTATTCATGGGTTGGCCTGCTGGTGTTTGTAGACCATGTCGACCTGAGCCGCGCAGTCCGCCCAGGCGGCTTCGGTGCGGTCTTCGTTGGTCAGTAGATCACCGTTGTTGAGGGGGCTGGTTGCTGGCAGGTGGCACGGTACCACGCCCGGACAGCCAGTCACGATAAGCGGCGGCGCCGGTGAGGGTGGGGCGCTCGCGCAGCCGGCGAGCAGCGTCAGGCAAAGGCTGGTCAGCCCAGTTGCGTAGTTCGTCGTTCTCACGTTTCAGCTCCTCTATGGTCCGTTCACGTTTCGCCAGGCTTTGGCGCAGCTGATCCTGCTGCGCGCGAAGATGGCTCTGTGCATCGCGTTCATGTTTTAGGGTGTCGGCGAGAGTGCTTGCGGTCGCCAGATTGCGGTCGGCGTCTTCGCGGGCTGTCTTGGCCGCATCATTTGCGCGGTCGGCTTTGCCTACAGCGACATCTATGCGCTGTTGCTGGGCCCAGATCAGCAATGTCAAGGCGCCAAGCAGGGCGAGACCGAACAAGGCCTGGCGCAGTGTGCTCATGCGCGGTACCAACCGAGTTCATTCATGGCTGCCGTGTCGAGTCGCTTGATTGGGCCGCGAACGATCACGGCCCTGGCGCCGTTCATCAACTGGATGGCTTCGGCCAACAGCTTCATATCGTCCTGTTCGGTCGACTCTGGCACCACCAGCAGATCACCATCTCGAACCCGCAATTTCTTCACCGCGTTGAAGTCGATCATGCCGGCACCCCTTGTCCGCACTCGCAACCGGCGTGCCGTTCGTAGGCGCGCTGGAGCTTGGTGTCGTAGAGATTTCGCAGATAGTCCGGCCCGTTGTAGAGCTTGGCGAATTCGGCCCATTTGCGGGCTTTGAGGGCCTTGTGTAGCGCCGGGTCGGTCTCGATGAAGCGAGTGAAGGCGTCGAACTGCTGCGATTCGCCGGCACTCATCGCGGCCACGAATGTCTGCACACTGGCATAGCCGAGGCGCTTCCAGTGGAAGCCCATGATCTGGAAAGCGCCCCAGGAAGCCGACTCCAGCGCGGCGGTGTCGTCGATCAAGCGGGCCATGGCCAGGCGCTGATGTTCGGCGGTACCGCCGATGTATCCGCCGGGCTTTGGGTTGACCAGGGCAGGGTTGGCCGTGGCGAGCTGGTCGGCGTGACGCTTGAGTTCGGCGGTGTCCTCGCCTGCGTTTCGGGCCGTGGCGAGCTGGCGGTACATTATGTGCCGTTCGAACAGGATCACCGGCTTGCCGTTGTCGAGAAAGCCCTTGCCTTTGGATTCCACTTCGTTGACCGCGTAGATGGCCGCAAGCGGTACGCCGAGGCGTTCGGCAGCGGCCACCAGATCGTGGTTGCGCAACAGAGCGGCGCAGTCGCCACCGGCCAGGCTGGTCTGGGTCTTGGTGCCGGCGATGCCATCGGCTACCAGGCCGACTTTGACCTGATAGGCGCGGACAGCGGCTTCGGTGGTGTCGCCGTAATCACCGTCCGGCACGAGGTTGGCGCCGTGCCGGTTGAGGTTCTTTTGCAGGATAAGCACCGCTTGCGAGCGCTCGCCGTGGCGAAGAGTGGTCATAGCTGCTCCACCTTACGGTTGAAAAACCTCTTGGCCGCCGCGCGGGTGCCTTCAACGCCGAGTAGCCCGATGACCCCGCCAAAGAATGGCGCGGTGGACGTCGGAATGCCGAGCAGCGCTAGGCCATGGCTCGCGGCCAAGGCCAGCGTGCCGCACAGCGGGGCCTCGATCAGCATGCGACGGAGGGTACCGCCGCCGTACATGATCCGCAGAGCCGCGATGATCAGGGCGAGGACTCCGGCGTAAAGAGTCGGCCAGTTCTGTTCGAGCCAGGCAGCGAGCCAGGCCCAGGTGTCGGGACGTTCAGGCATGCGCTTCATTCCGTTGTCCAGGGTTGGTGGGTTCAAGGGCTTGGTGCTGCAGTGTCAGTCCCATAGGTTCACCATCTGCCGCTGAGGCGCGCTGGTTTGGGCTTCGGGCATGTTGACGACAAGGCCTTGCGGCAAGATGGGGCCGTGGTCGGCCAGGCCGTGGTTGGCTTCAAGCACGGCCTCGGTGACGCCAGCGGTGCGGCCGTAGTGCCGCCAGCAGAGGGCGTCGACGGTGTCGTTTTGATTGGCGCGGACGGCGACGGGCATCAGATCAGCTCCACGGTGGTGCGGGTGCGGCCGAGGAAGTCGCGCACCGTCCAGCGCAGGTCGCGGCGGTAGTCGTCGATGTTCGGGGTGAGTGCTTCCGCTTTGTCGCTGCCGGTGTTGGTGGCGCTGTAGTCGCGGTAGCGCTCGCAGACTTCGGCACCGGTTCCGGCCTCGATCGCGCGGCGGTAGAGGTGGACCTTTACCGACACGTCCTTGATGCGATCACCCGGCACCTCGGCCAGGGCGGTGTAGCCTTCGGCTTGTTGCGCGGCTCGCCATTCGCTCAGTTCGTTGTTCAGGTTGATTGCGGCGGCGATCACGGCGGTTTCCAGACGGGCCGGGGTGACGCTGGCGTCGATGCGCAGGGTGGCGCGCAAGCCGTCCAGGTCAATCGACGGCCAGAACGGGTCGGTGTTGATATGGCCGCTGTCAACGGTGCCGCTGGCTACAAATGCGCTCATGACTGCACTCGAAAATAGGTCGCCGGTGGTCGGGGCTTCACGTTCAGGAGGAGCGGCCTGGCCGATCCGCCCCGAGCCGGCGGGGTGCGTGGGGACGCTCGGTTAGCTGCTGGGGGCAGCCTGTTTTTTCAGGAGGCGTTCGGCGCCGTCCAAATCCTTCTTGCCGCCGCAGCCGTCGTGCAGCTCGATGGCGCGTCTGAGCAGATCGATACCGGCTTGAATTTGCCCGGGCTGGCCTGGCTCTTCGGCGGTGATGCCATGCAAGGTCGCGCGGCCCGTTGCCAGGAACAGCTTGGCGCGGGCCTGATCGGGCATGTCTTCGGCTTCGGTCAGTTCGACGGTGCGGTGCAAGATGCTCAAGTCGAAACTGCCGTTGGCCTTCTGGGCTTTCAGCGCGGCGGTGGCAATTTCCTCCGCCACCAGGCAACCGGTGGTGCGCTCAAAACGGTCAGGCATGATTAGCTTGTGCTTGAGCACGTAGTCCGCAATATCCAGGGCGCCGCTGTAGTCCTCAACGTCAATGCGCCAGACCATGACGGTGGTCATGACGTCGTCTTGGGCGCCGTTGCCGGCTTCAAGCACACCCTCGACATACGGGATGTACTCGGGCAGCAGTTGCAGCTTGAGCGCGGCCTTGCCTTCGTTGGACTGGATGGCTTTCAAGCGCAACCGGTCCTGCAGCAACTGATTCAACTGATGCTCGTAGGCGGTCGCACCGGCCATAGACTGCTGCGGCGCCGTTTTGGCTGCCTCCATTGCCGCGCGAGCGCGGCGTTGGTGGGCTTGGGCGATGCTGAGTGCCATGGGTTAACCCTCGACCGGAGTGATGTTTTCCAGCAGGCAACCCAGGCCGTATTCCTCAACCACATAGGCCTCATTCGACGATTCGAAGTTGGAGACGCGGTTCCACTCCGGCTCTTCCTTGAGGTAGCGGCGACGGGCGCCGATCTGCCAGTACACCGACAGGTTTGCGAAGGTGGTGATGAGGATCGTGCCTTCGGGGATGTACGGCACCTCGTACAGCGGCAGGCCACCGACGCGGCGTTGCGAGATGATCAGGTCGCTTGCCAGGGTGTTGACGGAGTCCTGGTCCTTGTTGACCAGAGCCAGGAACTTGTCGTGGACCAGCTCGCGGCCGGTCAGTACCACCAGGCCGGGGTTGCGGCGATACCACGGGTCCAGCAACTGGATGGCGTCGTAGACCAGGGCGTCGATGTTTTTGAAGTCGCCGGTTTTACCAATGGTGATCTTGCCGGCGACCGCGCCTTCCTTCAGCACGCGGTCAGGTGCGTGGGTGCGGTACTGCTGGAGCCAGCCGATGTTGACGTCTTCCAGCAGCGGGTGCGCCGTGCGGTCGGTTTGCTCTGCCGCCGAGATACCGTAGAAACCGATCTGGATACGGTCGAGTGCCTGACGTTGCGCAATGGCGCCAGACAGCCGGGTTTGGAAGTCCGGGAACTTGGCCCAGGCGTCGAGTTGTTTGTAGCTGACGAAGGTGTCGAAGTCGGTTTGTTCGGCCTTGTACTTGTCGCTCGACAGGGTGCCGATGCTGCGCGGCTCACGTTTTTTGACGTTGGTGTTGGTGCGGCTGGCAACGGTGCCACCCACGCCCAGGCCGACCTTTTCGCCTTCCTGCTCGTCGACGCCGATGACGTTAATTTTGGTCAGGAACTCGCTCGACTCCTGGATCTTGGTTTCCAGGCGCTGCTGGATGGTTGGGTCAACGCTGAACGTGGCGATGGTCGATTCCACGCCGTTGAGTTGTGCGACCTGGCTGAGGTAGCCGGTATAGAGTTTTCGAGTGTCGTTACGCATGGGTATCTCCGATAGTGGGCTGGGCGGTGAAGGCCGCAGGTCAGAACTCAGCCAGGGCTTGTTTGCCGCCTCCGGTTACCGGTGGGCGCTGGATTTGGGAGTGGTCTTGGGTCTTGCCGAGGGTGGTTTTCAGATCGACCAAGTCTTTGCTGAGCTGCTCAACCTTGGTATTCAGATCGCCGGAGAATTTCTTCTCAGCGGCCAGTTGGTCGGGCAGGTCTTTGACGTGGTCGGCAATCGCCTCCACGGCCTGGCCCATCTGAGCGAATTCGGCATCGTCCTTCGCCTGTTTGCCGCCCAAGAGCGCCTGCACCTTGCTGAAAAGCTGGGCGCCGAGGCTGGGCTTGTCTTCGATTTCTTCAAACTGCAGCTCGGTCTCCACCGCCTCGGTAAACATCGACGTTGCTGAGTAGTGACGGTCTTTGAAAGGGCTGGATTCGGGCTTCTGCGCAGAGAAGGACAGTACGTCGGTGCCCAGGCTGGCCGGGGAGTCGGTCACCGCCAGGCCGACGATGTAGGCCTCGCCGGTGTCCGAGAAGCTGTCGTCGATTTCGATCGAGGTGTAAATCTTCTGCTTGGCCTTGTTCATGGCGATCAGATCGGGCGTCGGTTCGACCTGGGCGAACAGGGCCAGTTTTCTCGCACCGTTGATTTCCACTTCTTCGGTCTTGACCGCGAGCACGTCGCCATAGGCTTTGAATGGGCTGTCGGGCAGTAGGCTGCGGAAATGCTCCAGCCAGATACGGGCGCCGTAGGTGGACGGGTTGAAGTTCTTCGCGGCCTGTTCCAGCCAGCTGCGTTTGATGGTGCGCTTGTCGGAGGTAGCGCCCTCGACGGCGACGCGGAACCAATTGCTGCGAAATTTCTTCATGCCGGGAATCCTCAATGCGTTGGGCGCTAAGTGCGTTGCAATGAGGGGCATGGTCGTGACGCGCGCGAGTTGCGGCAACGGGACGGGATTGTATAGGGAGGGGCTACAAGGGGCAGAGCTACTGACTCGCAGGCCAGAGCGGCAGCATCGCGGCCATGACTACGACCGAACTACTCCCAATCGATCCCCGACGCCAATCCAAGTTTCTGTATTGGATGGGTTGGCGCATCTGTGAGATTGCCGAGGCTACGGGCGAAAAGGAAAAAACGCTACACAGCTGGAAGGCCCGCGACGAGTGGGACCGGGCGGATAACGTCGAGCGAATCGGCGGGGCGCTGGAAGCGCGGCTGGTGCAACTGATCCTCAAGGAAGGCAAGAGCGGCGGTGATTTCAAAGAGATCGACCTGTTGCACCGGCAGTTGGAGCGCCAGGCCAGAATCCAGCGCTTTCAAGGCGGCGGTACCGAAACCGAACTCAACCCCAACCTCGCCAAGCGCAACGAGGGGCCGAAGAAGAAAGCGCTGAAAAACGACATCAGCGAAGACCAGATCGAGCTGCTGCGCGAAGCGTTTATCGACGGGTGCTTCGACTACCAGAAAGACTGGTACCGGGCGGGCAATCAACGCACCCGCGTCATCCTCAAGAGCCGGCAGATCGGCGCCACATACTATTTTGCCCGGGAGGCGTTTATTGATGCGCTGGAGACCGGGCGCAATCAGATCTTCCTGTCGGCGTCGAAGAACCAGGCTTATCTGTTTCGTGGGTACATCCAGGCGTTTGCCCGCGAGGTCATCGGCGTCGAGCTGACCGGTGATCCCATCGTCTTGCCGAACGGCGCCGAGCTGTTTTTCCTTGGGACCAATGCGCGCACCGCCCAGGGCTACCACGGCAATTTCTACTTCGACGAGTTCTTCTGGACGTTCAAGTTTGAGGAGCTGAACAAGGTTGCGTCGGGGATGGCGATGCACAAGAAGTGGCGCAAGACCTACTTCTCGACGCCCTCGACCATGGCTCACGAAGCCTACACATTCTGGACGGGCGAGCGCTTCAACAAGGGCAAACCAGCGGCGCAGCACACCAAGGTCGACGTTTCCCATGGAGCGCTCCAGCAAGGGCGGTTTTGCGAGGACCGGTTGTGGCGCCAGATCGTCACCATCCTCGACGCGGAGCAGGGCGGTTGCGACCTGTTCGACATTGATGAGCTGCGCCGGGAGTACAGCCCTGAGGCATTCGCCAACCTGCTGATGTGCGAGTTCGTCGACGACGGCGCGAGCATCTTCCCGCTGACGGTGTTGCAGCCTTGCATGGTCGACAGCTGGGTTGAGTGGGCCGAGGACTACAAGCCGTTTGCCATGCGTCCTTTTGGCGACCGCCAGGTGTGGGTGGGTTATGACCCTGCGGAAACCGGCGACTGCTCGGGCCTGGTGGTGGTCGCGCCGCCGCTGGTGCCAGGGAGCAAGTTCCGAGTGTTGGAACGTCACCAGTTCCGAGGCATGGACTTCGCGGCGCAGGCCAGCGTGATCAAGGCCGTCTGCGACCGCTACTGGGTGACGTACATCGGGATCGACGTCACCGGCCTGGGCAGCGGCGTGGCGCAGCTGGTGCGCCAATTTTTCCCCAACGTCACCACGTTCAGCTACTCGCCTGAGGTTAAGACCCGCCTGGTACTGAAGGCCTACGACGTGATCCACCGGGGCCGGCTGGAGTTCGACGCCGGCTGGACCGACATGGCGCAGTCGCTGATGGCGATCCGCAAAACCATCACCGCAGGCGGTCGCCAATTCACCTACACCGCCGGCCGCAACGACAACACCGGCCACGCCGACCTGGCATGGGCGCTCTTTCACGCATTGCACAACGAACCGCTGGAGGGGCAGACCTCTGCCAACACCGGGCGGATGGAGATTTTTTGATGTCGAACCGCCGCAAAAGTACCAAGCAGTTGGCCCAGGCGCCCGCCGTGGCAACGCAGGAATTTATCCCGCGCAGTGACACCAAGATGGAGGCGTTCAGTTTTGGCGACCCGTCACCGGTGCTGAGTGGCCGGGAGGTGTTCGATTATCTCGAGTGCTGGTTTAACGGGCGCTGGTACGAACCGCCGCTGTCGTTGGACGGTTTGGCGCGCTCGGTCGGGTCCAGCGTGCATCTGCATTCGGGGCTGATGTTCAAACGCAACCTGTTGAGCAAGACGTTTATCCCGCACCGGCTGTTGTCGCGCGCGGCGTTCGAACAGTTCGCCCTGGACTTCCTGTGCCTGGGCAACGGCTATCTGGAAGGGCGACGCTCGATGCTCGGCCCGGTGCGCGAGCTGGTACCGCCTTTGGCGAAGTACATGCGCTCGGGCAAGGATGGTCGGCAGTTCATGGTGCAGGGCTGGAAGGAAGAGCACGAATTTGAACCAGGCACCGTTTTCCACCTGCGGGAGGCGGATCTGCACCAGGAAGTGTACGGCCTGCCTGAGTGGATCAGCGCCTTGCAGTCGGCATTGCTGAACGAGTCGGCCACGCTCTTTCGGCGCAAGTATTACGAGAACGGCAGTCACGCCGGCTTCATCCTCTACATGACCGACGCCGCGCAGAACGAAGCGGACGTCGACTCCCTGCGAAAAGCGCTCAAGGATTCCAAGGGGCCTGGCAACTTCCGCAACCTATTCGTGTACTCGCCGAACGGCAAAAAGGACGGGTTGCAGATCATCCCGGTCAGCGAAGTGACGGCCAAGGACGAATTCAACTCGATCAAAAACCAGACCCGCGACGACGTGCTGGCCAGCTTGCGCATTCCGCCGCAACTGATGGGCATCGTGCCGCAGAACGCGGGCGGGTTTGGGTCGATCAGGGAGGCGGCGCAGATCTATGCGGCCAATGAGCTGGAGCCGATTCAGGCGCGTATGGCGCAGGTGAATGAGTGGCTCGGGGAGGAGATCGTGCGTTTCAAACCCTATGAAATTCCCGTAGGGGCCTAAAACCCCCTGCGCAGCAAACGAGGCGACGAACCGGTGCGTCAACACCGGTTCGACGCTGAAACACTCGAACCAACCGAGTGCTCCAACCAAGGCCTCGCCCCACTGCGCAGGGGGTGCGAAGCCTAAGCGAATCCAATTGTCGAAACAAGGATCACTTATGAGCACACCGATAATCCCGTGGATGGGTGGCAAGCGTCGCCTGGCAGATCGTCTTATCCCGCTGTTCCCGCCGCATGAATGTTACGTCGAGGTTTTTGCCGGCGGCGCCGCGCTTTACTTCATGCGGCCCCAGGCCGCGCCGGTTGAAGTCCTCAACGATATCAACGGCGACTTGGTGACGTTGTACCGCGTGGTGCAGAACCACCTGGAAGAGTTCGTGCGCCAGTTCAAGTGGGCACTCAGCTCCCGCCAGGTGTTCGAATGGCAGAAGATGACCAGGCCGGAAACACTCACCGACATTCAGCGGGCAGCGCGGTTTTTCTACCTGCAACATCACGCATTCGCGGGGAAGGTCAGCGGACAGACATTTGGTACTGCCACTACTGGACCGGCGATCAACCTGCTACGGATCGAAGAGAACCTATCTGCCGCTTGGCAGCGCCTTTCCGGGACCTATGTTGAGAACCTGGGCTGGCTTGAATGCGCTGAGCGTTACGACCGGCCACACACCTTCCATTACATGGACCCGCCTTACTGGCAGACCGCTGGCTATGGCGTGGACTTCCCCTTTGAAAACTATGAGCGGATGGCCGACTTCATGCGGCGGTGCAAGGGCAAGGTGATGGTGAGCATTAACGACCACCCAGATATTCGGCGTGTGTTTGACGGGTTTCACTTCGAAATGGTGGACATCCGATACAGCACGGCGAATCAGCGGCAGGGGAAAGCTGAGGTCAGCGGAGAGCTGGTGATCATGAATTGGGAACCTGCTGCCTTGGGAGGGCTGTTCTGATCTTACAGAACTAGGTATACGAAAAGCCGCCTGTCAGGCGGCTTTTCTTTGAGCGGTTGCTGCTATTTCACACCCCGGTCAGGAAAACGTCTATGGGCGGTTCTTCGGGGGGGGTATCTGCGTCGAGCACCAGCTTGTTTAGATCCAAAAACATCACAGGCTCTTTACGTGCACGATTTTCTTCAGTGTCCAGAAGCGTCAGGCCTACTCTTTCGTAAAATTTCACTGAGCGCGCCTTTGAGTCTGTAACGAGGAACCTGCATCCCACATGTTGAGCAATAAAGTCCGCCGCCATGGCGATGGCGAACTCCATTAGTACCTCGCCAATCCTATGGCCTGCGTATTCTGAGTGACGTGCGAGTCGAGCAACCTTCAGCGCAGGCATAGTCTTGTAGCGATTTGCGTGCTCGCAGTCTTCCAGTACGTACGCGTCGTGCAGCTCTATCTCGCTACAGGTCAGCGTGATGTAACCAATCACCCGAGGACGCGCTTTAGGCTCGGCGGGAGGGAGAATGGCCACATACGTAACGGCTACGTTGGCCACCTGGTATTGGAGTGCGTTTGCTTGGATGAAGGACTTCAAGGGCCGCAGATCTTCATCTGGGCCCATTGAGAACTTATTCGGTTGGTGAAACGGATCTAGCTTTTCGATGAAGTAATCAACACCTGGCTGCATGTGCGCCCACTTTGGTTAGCGAACGCGTGCAGCTTGGCTGTTGAAAACCTGGCTCAGAAGGTTGCGACCACGCGCATACGAAGCTTTGGCTTTCGCATTGGGTTTGTCTTCACGCATGTGTTGAACAAAGCGCACTGCGTCGCTATCACTCAGCTCAACGCGGCTGAAGGTATCGCTCTTGATTGCCATTGGCATTTCCTTGCAGCGACATCCGCTGCTACAGATCGGCTGTGCCGAACCTTTCGCCGACTCATGTCTAGCGAATAGACCGTTATTAACGGTCGTTGCTCATTTTCGAGTACGCATAGTTGTTATGTCAACTATTCGTTGAATACAGATTTTGGCGTTCGGTCATGAATTCGGCATAAGCTTCGGTGGTCGCTCCTTTGATATTCGCTGATTTAGCACCAGGTGGAGCATCGGATGATGTCCATTCGGTGCAGCATATCTGGTCAGTGCCGGTATTAGGAAAGGTGGTAGGTGAACTGATGGGAACTAGCAGTATTCAGCGCAAAGGTTCAATCAAACTGGCTTCCTTGTTTCTCACATTGCCCACGGCGGTGCTGACCTTGAACCATTCAAAGGTCTCGGCCGGCTCGCCCTGTTGCAACACCATCTGCTCGGCGCGCTCTTTTGGCGTTGCCGGATCCAGCCATTCGCGGGCGAGGTCCGGGGCAAGTGCCACAGGCCTTCTGTCGTGGATGTCCACCATGCCACCAGCGCTATCGGCGGTGATGATCACAAAGCCGTCATGCTCGCCTGGTCCTTCATCGGCGTCTGGTAGTTGGCCGATAGCTGCACATAGGATCGGCGCGCCATCCCGTCTGCGGATCAGATAAGGCTGTTTCTTCGGACCGCCTTCATCCACCCATTCAAACCAGTTGTCTACGGGCGTTATTGCCCGGTGCGGCCAAATCTCTCGGAAGAAGGGGCCGTGGGCGACCTTCTCGACGCGTGCATTGATGGGCGCGGCTCGGTCTTTTGCCCAATACGGACGCCACCCCCACCGCACCGGATCGGCGTGTAGCAGCTCGCCCTGCAGGTGTAGTAATGCCACGTGGGTCGTTGGGGCGACGTTGTATCGCTCGATCGGCTGATCACCCACCGAGTTTGCCAGGGCGTTGGGCATGCTCAGTGCCGCAACAAAGTCGTGGATTCCCCGGTACTGCGACAGTCTTCCGCACATGGCAAACCCTCTTTCCGATTGATCTTAGACAATCGTGGTCGGTCGAGGTCTCATTTCATTGACGATCCGTCGCAAATCGACCGCTTCCCGCCTGCTCACATTGGCCGAGGTGGTGAGGTCGGAGATTTGCTTACGTATTGCTGCTGCTTCGGCGCCGCGCTCGCGGAGATACCCCGCAGACTCAATGTTCTTCGCTTGGGTTTCCAGCAGCATCTGACTGATACCGAAAACGTCTGCCCGCGCTTTGCGTAATTGCAGGTTCAGCTCTTGGATCTCGTTCTCCAGTAGGCGGCAATGCTGTCGGTACATCTGCAATGGGGTGGGGAGGCCAAGCCATCCGAGGGTGTCTTCATCATCGTTCATGGGTGCGAATCCAATACTGTATGTGCATACAGTAGATGGCGTTTGGTCATGACGCGATTTGAGGCGACGAGCTGTAAGGGGGAGGCGGAGATTGGCCCGGAAAAGTCAGCTGGGATAGATGAAAGTTTGCCCTTCAACAGCATGAAAAAACCCATCTCAACATAGCATTTGCAGCCTGTCACGGCAAGCGTAGGGGGCTGCGCGGACCAATAAACACGGGGCTTTCAGCATGTTTCGGCCTGCCGGGCAGTCGCAGAGGACAGGTCCAGGCTCGCCGCTGGCAGGCCGGGGAGTTGGCGTGCCACGTGTGAGCCACTGACGTGCCACACTCGGGGCAGTGGCGTGCTTCAGAACTCGGCGCGCGCCGTCGTCCCCCCACCTCGCCTGCGGGCTAAATGGGTCGTTTTTTCTGCACTTCTGTGCCCCCCTCGCGGCGGCCCAGGCTGGGCACTTGCTTGGCGTTTTGTAGGGGGCAGAAACCTGCGGAACCCTGCGAAGGTGGATGTTTTTCGCAACGCTTATAAGCACGCACGGACAGCTGAAATCAGTAGGTGCCTCGGGAAAAAGGTTAGTTTTTTTTGAGAGGCGGTGTGTGAGTTGGAAGGCCCGTGTTTGTTGGGCTTGAGACCTAACTTTGATGGGTTAGGTTGGGTTAGGTTAAAAGTTAGGAATCCATAACTGCTTGTTTTTAAAAGAATTAATAGATTGAATATTTAACATTAATAAAGGTTAGGAAATAACCAGACCTAACCGAAAAGCTAACCTTGCCAGACCTTCGAAAAGCCATAACAGACAAGGCTTTCAGGGCACCCAACAAAAAACTAACCCACCTAACCTCTTTCCCATGGGGCAACATGAAAACGCTGAGCGTGCCTAGGATGGGGCATCTGCTGAAGCTGCGCGCAGGATTGCGCAGTCCTCACTTCCTTTACGTTCACGCAATTGCGCTCTCCTGCACACAGCCTCAGATTTGGTCTTCGCAAGTGTTGTGGGCTCTTGTGCACATGAAACGAAGCCACTCTGCGAGGCCTCCCGGCAATAGGAAGCCCCGTGTTTTACGTCTTAGATTCTCGACGGAGGTTTTTTTAGAATCGTGGGCATGGCACATTGCCCCAAAGAATGTGCAATGGAGGCAAAAAAGATGAGAGATATCGGTAAGGCGGGTGAAAAATTTTTTGGTGCTTGGTGCGCTGCGGCAGGTATGACCGCGAATAGTTCAGAAACCGATAATAATGGATGGGATGTCTTAGTTGAGATTGATGAAGATTCAACGGATTTTGACCCTTTGTCAATGCATGAGGGGATTATCGAGACCAAGGTTCAAATTAAATCAACAGATGGGACAAAGCGAGCGGTAGACGTAGAGTTGTCCAATCTAAAAAAGATGGCCACTTCAGCTCTTGCATCTTTTTACGTATTGTTAGAATTCGGTGGCGGAGAATCCCCAACAAAAGCGTATTTACGCCACGTCGATGTAAATTTGTCAGAGAAAATACTGAAAAGAATTTCTGAGCTGAAAAATGAGAATAAGAATGTAGAACTCAACAAAAAAAAGATGCGGTTAAATTTTAAAGATGAAATACTTCCTTTGTCTGCTCTAAATCTAAAGGCAATGATGCTAAGTTATATCGGTCCCTCGAAGACTTTATATGCAGAGAGCAAGCTTGAACACTTAAAGTCTGTAGGGTTTGAAGGCGGGAGGTACCGACTTGAGTTTTCTATCAGAGGTGATGAACAGCTTCGAAAGTTAATTGATATTTCACTTGGCAAAAAAGAGAACATTGAAGTCGAAAACGTAAAAAGCTTTACAATTCGATTTGGTGCTATTTCGGAAAGGACTGAGCTGAAAAGCGACACGGCTGTGTTGTCTATGTCCGACATAGCGCCTAGTGATGCAGGTTCGTTAGTTTTTCGAGACAGGTTAACCGGTCGCACGATGACTTTTCCTACGGAGCTCTACCGCAGTCCGCTAAATTCATGGGTTTCGAAGGAGTTTAGGAAGGTCAGAATAGTTGCTAAAAATTTTGAACTCCACATGGGTGTTCTGGATAAAACATTTAGTTTAACTATCAATACCCATCTTCTAGATGGCTTCTCTGTGGAAGACGCTTTGAGAACGTATAAATTGACGCAAATGTTTTCGTCTCCTGAAAATATACGAATAACGTTCAACTTTGATAGTTTTACGTCTGCAGTTAACTTGCAGTCTGGAGAGTCCTTTCCTGATTGTGCGGCGGAAGTTGAACTGCTGGAGAAGGCTGTAAGAATAAAGAATTATTTTGAGTTGGATGCCCCACTAATATTGACTAACTCAGAGTTTGGAAAAATTCCTGTCCAGCTTCAGGCGCTTGATTTTGTAATAAGCAACAAGCTAGATGCGCTCCGAATTTCGTTTTTGTCAAACGATAGTATTGAGCCTGGAACAAGCATGGATTGTTTTTGTGTTTGTCACTTTCAGATGGGTGGGTACGTGTTTGTGGAGCTGATGCTTTTCTCAGGAGATATTTTTATTGTCGAGAGTGGGAAGTTTGCAATCATACCCTATGAAAAAAAATCCATCTACAAAACAGCGGAAGGCGTAGATCAAATTGATTATGTAGTGTTGGGTGATGAGATTGCATCTTCAATAGAGCATCACGAGTCGTCTCGCCCAACAGTGAATCTAGCGTTCGAATTTCTTGAGAAAATTCGTCAAAAACAACAAATAAAACCTATTGTCATTGCGGAAATTTGAGCTGTGCCGACTGAGTTTGAGAACTTCGTCTCGGCGTCGATAGTTTCAGGTTGTCCGCTATTGGCCGAACTCTGTGGCGCGAACTGATAGTTTTTGGCTGATGACTGTCGGTTAAGTGAGGTCAGCCCCTTTCAATCGAGCAAGGCCTTGTTTGATATGGCCCGCGTTTTCACCAATTGTGTGAAGTGCCCCCCGGACATTCTCGCCCACCTCCAAAGCGTTTTGCTGCTCAGCCCACAGAGTCAGCTCCATCAAAGCCGCTTCCAGGGCCATTTGATTTTGATAAAACCGTTCCAGGACGTCCTTCAGTGAGTACTCGCTTGTCATGCTGGTCGACTCGTTTCAAAAGAAATTAAGCATAGCAGTGACGATGGTGGGGATTGCTACAACCAGTAAGAAAGAGTCGGGGCTTCAGTATTTGGGAATGGTGTTGGTACGAAAGTGGTACGAGTGGTTGGGGATGGTGCTGTAGTGCCCGTGCTGTGTGCTCTGTAGATTTAGGCGTTCCAATCCATCATGGGGGCGACGGAGAAGCGGCGGGAGAAGGGGGTGGTTTGTAGGGGCATGGGGGGATCTGAGTTTGCGGGGCGAATGGGGCGTAGTTTATCAGGGATGGATCTTGGGTGTGCTGGAGGTGTGTTCCGCGGCATTCACCACTTCGAACGGGGACGTTGCCGTGTGTGGAATACGCCGAGGATCTGCAGACGATCACCGCGTATGCGATAGGGGATCAGATAAGACCAATTGGGTACTGCCCATTCGCGCGTGTTTGTGACCCGACCTTCACGGCCCATAGAGGGAAACTGCGCCAGTTTGTCGACGCTGGCGAAAATGGCATCGGAGAAGTCGTCAGCTGCTTTTGGGTTTTCGAGAGCTATATAGTTTGCTTCGTCTTCCAGATTTTTGAGTGCTTTTTCAAGCCACTCAACCCGCATTCCGGCTCCAGCGCCTGGCGCGCATGGCTGCTACCTGGTCATCGGTGGCAAATTTGCCCTGGTCGGCTTCTTTCACCGCCAGCTCGATTTGAGCGGTTAGCGTTTTTTCGTGCTCGATGTAGTCGCGGAGGACGTCCATCGCCAGGTAGGTTGCAGTCTGGCCGTTGGTTTTGGCCAGGTCGGCGAGAGAGTTGGACAGGTCTTCCGGCAGGTTTAGGGATATCCCGGTCATGACAGCCTCGAAGGTGGAAGGTTATGGAGCATCTTACACCGTGGAACGCTGGGTTGAATCAGCAGGTCGTCGTGAGGTGTGGCTGGGCTTTTACTCTGCCAGCTCGAAGCCGGGTGCCGGGTATCGTAGTCTGACTTCGATATCAGCAAAATAATTAGCAGGTGATGAGGCGGCTTTTTGCTGTCTGGTGATTAGCTTTTTTTCAGCGATGTTATAAATAAATCTGTCCTCTTTTCGCCAGTGGTTATCAAGAAGGGTGAACGGATTACTGTTTATCTGGGAAAGGAAGGCCCTCGAGTCAACTGAGATACATAAAACCGATCAGACGTGCTGGTAAGCCAGTCCTGCAGAAGGTGATGTTCACGCCTACAAAAAGAGGCCCCCGCACCTAGTCCAGGTGTGGGGGCTTTTTTTACATAAGCAGCGTTATTCGCAGGCGCTAGTGGCATTAATCCTGAGCAGGTAGAAGTGAAAGGAAATCACCGCCACCGGTAATGGCTATATGATATCTTCTGGCTATATTCATACATTCACAGCTGTGTCTTTAACACAGCGTCAGCAGATGAAAGGAGACGTCATTATGGGTTTTTGGAGCGATATGGATGAATTGGTCTTCGGTCCCCCAGGCGTGGCTGGTGGCTTATTCGGGGACGCTATAGACGCAATTTGTGAGAATCCTCTGACCACAATCGGTGTGGTAGCTGCAACAGTTGCAACAGGCGGTATTGCCTTTGTGGCCGCACCTGCCATCGCCACTGCTGTTGGCGGTGCCGGCCTTTTAGGGGCAGCCAGTACTGGCACAGCTATCAGTACCCTCTCCGGGGCGGCACTCACTAACGCATCACTAGCCGCGCTAGGTGGCGGGGCGGTTGCTGCAGGCGGCGGCGGAATAGCTGCTGGTACTGCGGTAGTAGCTGGCACGGGCGCATTGACGGGCGCGGCCGTGTCAGGTGGCGTAGCTGCAGCTACCAGTTGAATACATCAAGGAGCACTTTACGTGCTGGCGTCCCTACCGTTGTCGGTAGCCCGCTCTATTCGACGGACGCTTAAAAAAATCCCGCTAATCAGCGGGATTTTTGTTTATGGAGCCTGAGGATATTCCGTCCTTAACGACACCAGCGCGAAGACAAAGTGCTTGTTAAAGAACTGGAATCCCCAAAAGCTACCGCCATCGTCTTCCAGCAAATATTTGTATACAAAAGTAGTTCCATTGAGCTCCGCGCGCTCAATATCGACATGGTTCGTAAAGCTTGCGTCTCTTGATGGCGCTGGAGGCCAGGTGTTTCGAGGTCTGTAGAATTAGCCGTGCCAATCCATCATCGGCGCGACAGAGAAACGGCGGGAAAGTGGAGCTGTCTGTAGGGACATTGGCAATCTGAGTCAACGAGGCGAATGGCGCAGTTTATCAGGGATGTCTCTTAGGTGTCGGGGAGGTGTATTCCGTGACCTTCACCACTTCGAGCGGGGGCGTTGCCGGGAAATATCCCACACTTTTCTCAGCTTGCCCCTCAGACCTCTCATAACTAACCTCTTCAAGCCGCTGCCAACTCAGCGGCCGGATGTGGAAGTCCGATCAAGCTGAAGGCGCTCAATCGTCCATAAACACCTACCGGCGTTTTTTTACGTCTGTATGATTGCGTTATGGCGGCTGTGCGCGGGGCACTTCGGTGCGCCGGGTCCTTTAGCCCTGGTCTTCCACACCTGCGTACAGCTGCCACCCTCATGTGGAAGTGAGATGGGCAGTTCCTGAAACGCTAAAGGAGCTTCACCATGTACAAGGTCACACCCAATCCGCCAAACGCTTTACCCGCTGACGCCAAGCTTCATGCTGCGGCTCAACGAGCGATTCCTCATTACTTGCCACCCTCTGAAGACGAATCACCGGTCGAACACCCAACCCACAACCTATTCCTCGTCAGCCCCGACATAGACACCGAAACCCTCCTGGCCAACGCTTCCGAAAATCTCGCGTCCGCCAGCGAAATGGCCGCTACCGTGGCTTTCAACCTCGACGAGTCCCAGCGCTCCATTGTCTTGGGCATTCAGCAACTGATCGACCTGAGCGCTCTACTCGTTGACCGGGCCCATGACCAAGTCGCTCGTGTCATCAGCCCGGCTACAGCCTGACAATCGACCTCCGCCGCCTTACCCCAAGGCGGCAACCTGAACCCATTCTGTCTTCTGGCGAAGTTTCATCATTCCCTGTGCCGTTGAGGCCTACGATCATCTCTATGGGAAACCCCCGAACCCACAGGGAACTGAAAAAATGATCTCGAACCTTGTCAAAGTCGTGATGATCGCCGGCGCGTTGCTGTTGAGCGCTTGTTCGTCGGATTCGTCGGGCGTGAGTCGCGACCCTTGTTTTGCAGGGGGATGCCAGGCGTTTGGTGACCACAGCCCGAACAAGGCCGCCAAGATGAATTTTGGCGGCAGTGGGCTGGGTAGTAGTTATGGTGAGTATGGTTCTGGGTTGTTGCAGGATGACTGATGGGGTGGTGGGGCAGTCAGGGATGTGTTGATTGAACCGCCGCTATCGGGAGCATGCCCCCTCCCACATGAGGGGCCCCGGCGCGTGAGGCTGCACGCTATCAAATAGCCATGTCTGTGACGTCACGTCGCGTCTGTCAGGCTTGACACTCACCCCGATCAGCCTTGCCAAAACGCCTATTTTAGAGCTGTCAATTAGCCAAACAGCGCATGATCGCCGGTTGGCGTGATATTCTGCGCGCCATCTCGGTCTAGTCTTTCTCCGGAACGTACACCCGTATACGTCCCGGCGGCTGGCTGTCGCCCAGGTAGCTGAAGCCAATAATGATAAGAAGTCAGCGCAGAAGGGACATAAAAGTGAGGTCGATACGTCGGCCTTGTGTGCCCACCCTGCGGTCCTTGAGTGAATGTGCAAACCCGGCGCTGCGTTGCCTGACGCCGCGTGATCGAGGGTTGCCCGGGCTCAGGGGCGGTGGGGCGGATGGCGTTTTATCATAGGTGCTACTGATGTTTAAGAAAGTAAACACGGCCCTGCTGGGGCTGGCTTTGTCGATGGGGATCACGTCCGTTCATGCGGAAGAGGCAAAGAAAGTCGATGTGCTGCTGATCGGCGGCGGCATCATGAGTGCGACCCTGGGTGTCTGGCTCAACGAGCTGGAGCCGGGCTGGTCGATGGAAATGGTCGAGCGCCTCGACGGCGTCGCCGAAGAAAGCTCCAACGGCTGGAACAACGCCGGTACCGGTCACTCGGCCCTCGCCGAGCTGAACTACACCCCGGAAGACAAGAACGGCAACGTTGAGATCCCGAAAGCGGTCGAAATCAACGAAGCGTTCCAGATCTCCCGCCAGTTCTGGTCCTGGCAGGTCCAGCAGGGCGTGCTGAAGAACCCGCGTTCGTTCATCAACTCCACTCCGCACATGAGCTTTGTGTGGGGCGATGACAACATCAAGTTCCTGAAAAAGCGTTACGAAGCCTTGCAAGCGAGCCCGCTGTTCGCTGGCATGCAGTATTCCGAAGACCCGGCGCAGATCGCCAAGTGGGTTCCGCTGATGATGGAAGGGCGTGACCCGAACCAGAAAATCGCGGCCACCTGGAGCCCGCTGGGTACGGACATGAACTTCGGCGAGATCACCCGCCAGTTCGTCGCTCACCTGCAAACCACGCCTAAGTTCGACCTGAAACTGTCGAGCGAAGTGCAGGACATCACCAAGAACGCCGACGGTTCGTGGCGTGTCAGCTACAAAAACCTGAAAGATGGCAGCAAGACCGAAACCGATGCCAAGTTCGTGTTCATCGGTGCCGGCGGCGGTGCCCTGCACCTGCTGCAAAAGTCGGGCATTCCTGAAGCCAAGGAATACGCGGGCTTCCCGGTGGGTGGTTCGTTCCTGGTGACCGATAACCCAACCATCGCCGAGCAGCACCTGGCCAAGGCCTACGGTAAAGCTTCGGTGGGCGCGCCGCCGATGTCGGTGCCGCACCTGGACACCCGCGTGCTGGATGGCAAGCGCGTGATTCTGTTTGGCCCGTTCGCGACCTTCTCCACCAAGTTCCTGAAAGAAGGCTCGTACCTGGACCTGCTGACCAGCACCACCACCCACAACATCTGGCCGATGACCAAAGTCGGTATTCGCGAATACCCGCTGGTCGAGTACCTCGCCGGGCAACTGATGCTGTCGGATGACGACCGCTTCAAGGCGCTGCAAGAGTACTTCCCGAACGCCAAGCAGTCCGACTGGCGCCTGTGGCAAGCCGGCCAGCGTGTGCAGATCATCAAGCGTGACGAAGAGCAGGGCGGCGTGCTGAAACTCGGCACCGAAGTGGTCAGCTCCGCCGACAACACCATCGCCGGCCTGTTGGGTGCATCGCCAGGCGCGTCGACCGCGGCACCGATCATGCTGACCGTGCTGCAGAAAGTGTTCAAGGACAAGGTGGCGACCCCGGCCTGGCAGGAAAAACTGCATCAGATCGTGCCAAGCTACGGCACCAAGCTGAACGACAGTCCTGAGGCTGTTGCCAAGGAATGGGCCTACACCGCCGGTATCCTGCAACTGACTCCACCACCAGCGATTCCGCAGATGACCGCTCCCAAGGCCACCGAGGCTGCCAAGCCTGCGGTTGAGCCGAGCAAACCGGCGTCTGATCTGGCGCTGTAAGACCAGGCCCTGAGACTGGGGCCGATCGATCAAAAAAAGCCCGCTGAGCCGATAACGCTCAGCGGGCTTTTTGTGGGCGCGTGTTTATGCGCGGGGGTGGGTGCGTTCCACCGCAGGCAGTTCAACCGTTCGTTCGGCTGCCGCCAGCGCCGCCGTCAAGCCGGCTCGGTCCAGCACAACGCAATAGGCCGGTTTGGCCCGCTCGAAGCGCCAGCTTTCATCCAGCCCACCGGCATCCACGGCGTCGAAACCGAGTTCGTCGAGTAACTGGATCACTTGCGCTTTCGCCGCGGCGTCATCCGCCGCCACCGGCAGTGCGCGGCGGTCGGGTGCGCCGTGAGGGCGGGCGTCCCGCGTCAGGTCCGGTGCAAAGATTGCGTTGAATACTTTCACCACATGGGAATGCGGCAAATGCTCGGCGAGCAGCCGGCTGGTGGTAGTTTCAAAACGGTCCAACTCAGGGATATGCCCGTCGCGCTCGGGGTAGTAATTGTTGGCGTCCATCACTGTTTTGCCTTCCAGCCACTGCGCGGGCACGCTGCGGTAATGTTCCAGGGGGATCGCCACGAGGACCACGTCGCCAAATCTGGCTGCGTCTTGCGCGCTGCCCACTTTAACGCCCCAGATGCCGCTGAGTACGCTGCTCATGGACTGCGGGCCGCGGGAGTTGCTCAACATCACTTCGTGACCGGCCGCCAGCGCCAGTTGGGCCACCGCGCGTCCGATGAAACCTGCTCCAATCACGCCAATCTTCATGGCCTTGCTCCTGCAAAGTAGGGGAGCGGTTATGATGATTAACAATCACTGGGTGATAAACGAGCGTATTGGCGTGGGTGTCGTTACTGGGAGTTGAGAATGATGGACCGTCTTTCGAGCATGAATGCCTTTGTGGTCGCCGCCGAGTTGGGCTCGTATGCGCGAGCCGCCGAGCGTTTGAATATGTCGGCGCAGATGGTGGCCAAGCATGTCACGGCGCTGGAGCAGCGCCTGGGCGCGCGCTTGCTCAATCGCACCACGCGCCGACAAAGCCTGACGGAGTTGGGTAGCGCGTACTACGAGCGCTGCAAACACATCCTGACGGAGGCTGAGGCCGCCGATTCCCTGGCGCAGATCATGAATGACACCCCACGCGGCACGCTGAAAATCACCGCCCCGGTGACCTTCGGCTCCTACAGCCTGATGCCCTTGGTGACCGCGTTTTTGCGTGACAACCCCGATGTGAACATCGACCTGCACCTCACCGATCGTTTCGTCGACCTGGTGGAGGAAGGCTACGAAGCCGCCTTCCGCATTGGCCCCCCGGCGATCACTGGGCTGACCGCCAGGCCATTGGCGCCGTACCGTCTGGTGGTCTGTGCGGCGCCGGCCTACCTGGCGGCACGAGGCACACCGCTGTGGCCGGCGGACCTTCAACAGCATGAATGCCTGGGCTACGCCTTCTGGTCACGTCCGGCGGATCGCGAATGGGTGTTCTACCAGGGCTCGGTCCCGCACACCGTGCAGGTTGCCAGCCGTTTGCAGATCAACGAAAGCAGGGCGTTGATGTCGGCCGCGCTGGATGGGTTTGGCATTGTGCTCGGCCCGGAAGATTTTCTGCGCCCGGCCCTGGCCTGGGGCGAGTTGGTGCGAGTGCTGCCGGACTTTGACGCGCCGAGCCGGCCCATGCATTTGGTCTACACCGCCAACCGTCAGCGTACCGCCAAGTTGCGGCGTTTTGTCGAGGCTGTGCTGGAGCGCTTTGGCCCGGTTTGAGCGTTCAAATCGCGACCCGGCCTTCCGTCTGTTCCTCGGGATGCACTGTCGGCAGGTTCAGCAACCCGACAGACACCACCTGTTAAAAAGTACCCAGGCCTTGCAGGAGCGCGGCTGGAACAAGGGGGCATTTTTTACTGAGGCAGGTGTGGGGCGTTAGCGCCCGAGGGGTTTGTATGTTGCTACGTTATGCAGCATTGGCGGCTATGGTCGTCGCGGCGTCCGGGTGTGTGCAAGAGCGTGTCGTGCATGAGCGGCGACCGGTGCAACGTGAGTACGTCGAAGTGGTCGCGCCACAACCGCCGCCGATGCAAGTGATCGAAGTCGAGCCGGCGGTGCGTGAAGGTTATGTATGGTCACGCGGGTACTGGCGTTGGGACGGTGGACGTTATGTGGCGGTACACGGCCATTGGGAGCCGGTGCGCGAGGGCTACCGTTATGTGCATCCGCATTGGGTGCAACGAAATGACGGTTACCACTGGCAGCATGGTGGCTGGGTTCGCTGAACCCCGCTCAGGCCAGTCGCTTCATGCCCGCAGCCTTGGCCGCATCGAGGTCAAAGGTGGCGGTGTACTCGCAGCCGGCTGCGTGGGCGCAGCGCGCTATCAAACAGTCGGCGAAATCGGCTTTGTTCGCCGAAAACCGCCGGAGTGCCTGCCAGATGATCTCGGCATGCTCGACGATCAATTCACGGGTTCGCAGCAGCGTTTCCAGCACCGCCACCACATCGCTCTTGGCTGACTGGTAGCAACTTTGTAGCACCCATACCAACTCCACCACCGACACCAGGCTGACAAAGCCTGGCGACAGGGTGGTGAGGGATTCGATCAGCTCGGATGCCTTGGCGGATTGGACCGGATCATCCTGGGTGACATAGCGTACCAGCACATTGGTATCCAGGCCGATCATCGGGCTTTCGCTCCCTGTGCCGCAATCGCGCGGTTCATGTCCTCGATGGAAATGGCCTGGGCAGGCTTGCGGATCAGCCCCTTGAGGTCGTGAACGGTTTTGCTCGCGGCAATAATGGAAAATTTGCCGTCTTCCATTTCGACGAATTCAACCCGGTCTCCCGTTTCCAGGCCCAGGGCTGTCCTGACCTGGACGGGGATGGTGATTTGTCCTTTTGAAGTCAGCGTGGCGGTCGCCATATTGAAGGTCTCCATCGTGATGCTCCTTACCTTAGGGTAAGGCGTCTGGGAGAACAAGATCCGTTGGTCCATAGGTCGCTCCTCGGTGTGGGTCAGTCGGGCTTCGTAAAAACGATAGCCCGACGTCTCCCGCCGACAAGCCTGAACACAAGGTTAAAGCGCTACAGCATGTGTGCTGACTTATTGCACCACGCGGTAGCACGGCACATATGCCGCGCCACCCGGCAACTTCATGCGGTGCTGGGCGACGAACGCCTGCAGCAGTTCATCCAGCGGCTTCATGATGGCCGGGTCGCCATGGATCTGGTAAGGGCCGTTCTGCTCGATCAGGCGAATGCCCTTGTCCTTGACGTTGCCCGCCACAATCCCCGAGAACGCGCGACGCAGGTTGGCCGCGAGTTCATGGGGTGGCAGCGCGTGGCTCAGTTGCAGGCTGGCCATGTTTTCGTGGGTCGGGTCGAACGGGCGCTGGAAGCCTTCGTCGATCTTCAACAGCCAGTTGAAGTGGAACGCATCGTTACGCTCGCGGCGGAACTGCTTGACGGCCTTGAGCCCGGCGGTCATCTGGCGGGCCACTTCGGCCGGATCGTCGATGATGATCTGGTAGTGCGCCTGCGCGGCCTCGCCGAGGGTGGCGCCGACGAATGCGTGCAACTGTTGCAGGTACGGTGCGGCGTGCTTTGGCCCGGTGAGGATGACCGGGAACGGCAGGCCGCGGTTGTCCGGGTGCATCAGGATGCCCAGCAGGTAGAGGAACTCTTCCGCCGTGCCGGCGCCGCCCGGGAAGATGATGATGCCGTGGCCGACGCGCACGAAGGCTTCCAGGCGCTTCTCGATGTCCGGCAGGATCACCAGCTCATTGACGATCGGGTTCGGTGCTTCCGCAGCGATGATGCCCGGCTCGGTCAGGCCCAGGTAGCGCCCGCCGTTGATGCGTTGCTTGGCGTGGGAAATGGTCGCGCCCTTCATCGGGCCTTTCATCACGCCGGGGCCGCAACCGGTGCAGACGTCGAGGCTGCGCAGGCCCAGTTCGTGGCCGACTTTCTTGGTGTATTTGTATTCTTCGGTGTTGATCGAGTGCCCGCCCCAGCACACCACGATCTTCGGCTCGACACCCGGGCGCAGCGTGCGCGCGTTGCGCAACAGGTGGAACACGTAGTCGGTGATGCCCTGGGAGTTGCTCAGGTCGATGCGCTGGCTGTCCAGTTCGTTCTCGGTGTAGACGATGTCGCGCAGGGCGCTGAACAGCATTTCGCGGGTACTGGCGATCATTTCGCCATCGACGAAGGCGTCGGCCGGGGCGTTCAGCAGTTCCAGGCGCACGCCGCGATCCTGCTGGTGGATACGCACTTCAAAGTCTTTATAGGCGTCGAGGATGGTCTTGGCGTTGTCGATGTGCGCGCCGGTGTTGAGGATGGCCAGGGCGCACTGGCGGAACAGGGTATAGATGCTGCCGGAGCCGGCTTCGCTCAGTTGCTGGACTTCACGCTGGGAGAGTGTTTCGAGGCTGCCCTTGGGGCTGACGGAGGCATTGATGACTTGACGTTGGGGCATTCTGATTCCTTGAAAGCACAGCCACCGCGCCCGTCATGGGGGCGATGGCTTGAGAAGAATGGGCGCCGGATACGGTCGCACGAGACGGCTATTTTCGCTGGCCCGCAGGCGCTACGCAAATACTGTCCAGCCCCATCATGCCGCAGAACCTACTGGATCAGCTTCCAGTTTTTGTAGAAAACCCGACGCAGCGTGAACACCAGGCCGGCAAACCCTGTGATCACGGCATTGAGGACGGCGGGCAACGCGGTCGGCCGCACGATATCAATGAACAGGCAGTAGCGCTTGGCATCGTTCTTGTTGAAGGACGCATGCATCAGCGTGTCATCGAAGATAAACAGTGGGTCATCGTGCCAGTAATGCTTGTGCTTGCCCACCTGGATGTAAACGCCCTCGTGGTGGGGCGCCGGCGCCATGTTATAGAGCACCCGGAACATCATGCGCAGGGGGCCGAAGTGGAAGGAGGTCGAACGGTTTTCGTTGAACACCGACACGCCGATGGTCTTCACGAACGGCAATTTCTTGCGCAGTTCCGGGATGTCCAGGGTGGTTTCGATCGGCCGGCCGTACCATTGGAAAAACAGCATGCCGCGTTTCTTCTCGGCCATGCGTTCGTCCAGGTAGCCGATGATTTCATCCTTGTGGGCCATGGCGTCGTCGATCACCTGTTGCAGGTCTTCACGCCAGGCGGGCGGCAGGTCGCGCATCGTGTAGACGTGGCGGTTGCGGCTGCTCAGCAGGTCGAACAGGGTGTTGAACGGTGCCAGCAGCCAGGTATTGCGGCCGCTGCCGATGAAGTATTTCTTGAAGGTGTCGCGGTCATACAGGCCGTTACGCAGGAAATCATAAATACCGCAGACCAGCACGAGGCCGAGGAACACCACGGTGGTCAGGGGAAAGAGGTAAATAATCAGCAGGATGCCGAATGCCCAGGCGAACGACACGGCTTTTTTGCGTAACGCAGATTGACTCATGAAACTCAGCTCCAGCTGGACGCCATTCGACAGGTCTATATGCGTGGCTGCGAGTGGTGGGGTTGCGAAACATATTGAAACAACCTCGTCATGATAAGGCGTTCTCAGGTCGATGGGCGTTTTAAATATTACGAAATTGTGAAGAGCTGACACAGTTTTTAACCCTCGGCGCGGCTTGCGCGGCGCGTTTTGGATTGGATTTTGTAAACAGAAGATTTGCGACTATCGTGACGCTTCGGTTTTTTGGACGTCATAGACCGGTACGATTACGTTGAATGGCCACCATTGGCCTTCGGCACCTTGGAAGAGGCAGAAATTTTATGATCATCAAACCGCGGGTTCGTGGCTTTATCTGTGTGACCGCTCACCCTGTTGGCTGTGAAGCGAACGTCAAGGAACAGATCGACTACGTCACCCAACACGGCGTCATCGAAGGCGGCCCGAAAAAGGTGCTGGTCCTCGGTGCTTCCACCGGTTACGGCCTGGCCGCGCGCATCAGTGCTGCGTTTGGCTGCGGCGCCGATACCCTAGGCGTGTTTTTTGAGAAAGAAGGCGAAGAAGGCAAGCTGAGCTCCGCTGGCTGGTACAACAGCGCCGCGTTCGAGAAGTTTGCCGTCGAAAAAGGCCTGTACGCCAAGAGCATCAACGGCGACGCGTTCTCTGACGAGATCAAGCGCCTGACCATCGAGACCATCAAGAAAGACCTGGGCAAGATCGACCTGGTGGTCTACAGCCTGGCCGCGCCACGCCGCACCGACCCGCAGGGCGTGGTGCACAACTCCACGCTCAAGCCGATCGGCAAGGCCGTGACCCTGCGCGGGATCAACACCGACAAGGGCGTTGTCGTCGACACCACCCTTGAGCCGGCCACCCAGGAAGAAATCGACGGCACCGTGAAAGTCATGGGCGGCGAAGACTGGCAACTGTGGATCGACGCCCTGCGTGAAGCGGACGTGCTGGCCGAAGGCGCCAAGACCACGGCGTTCACCTACCTCGGCGAGAAGCTGACCCAGGATATCTACTGGAACGGCTCCATCGGCGAAGCCAAGAAGGACCTGGACAAGAAAGTCCTGACCCTGCGCAACAACCTGGCCGCACTGAAGGGCGACGCCCGCGTGTCGGTGCTCAAGGCTGTGGTCACCCAGGCCAGCTCGGCGATCCCGATCATGCCGCTGTACCTGTCGTTGCTGTTCAAAGTGATGAAAGAGCAGGGCACCCACGAAGGTTGCATCGAGCAGGTCTATGGCCTGTTCAAGGACAGCCTGTACGGCCGCGAGCCGAAGCTCGACGCCGACGGCCGCCTGCGTGCCGACCTGGCCGAGCTGCAACCGAAAGTCCAGGACGCCGTGGCTGCGCTGTGGAATCAGGTCACCGACGACAACGTCAACGAGATCAGCGATTTTGCCGGCTACAAGGCTGAGTTCCTGCGCTTGTTCGGCTTTGAGATCGACGGCGTGGACTACGAGGCTGATGTGAATCCGACCGTGAAGATCAACGGTCTGGTCCAAGCCTAAACACGCTCGAAAAACATGTGGGAGCGGGCTTGCCCGCGATTGCAGTGGGTCAGCCGAAACCTCCGGCACTGACAAACCGCCATCGCGAGCAAGCCCGTTCCCACATTCGTTGTGTGTAAAGCCATTGCGATCTGCCAGACTCCATCCGCTATCAACTCACGCTAACGGAGGATCTGATGACGATTCGTGCAGTCGTTTTTGATTTTGGCGGTGTCCTGTTCGATTGGAGCCCGCAGCACCTGTACCGCCAGCTGATCGCCGATGATGAGGAGCGGCAATGGTTCCTCGACAACATCTGCACCCAGGCCTGGAACACCGAGCAAGACGCCGGTCGCACCCTGGCCGAGGCGACGCGCAGCCTGGTCGCGCAATATCCCCAGCACGAACCCTTGATCACGGCCTACTACGACCGCTGGCATGAAATGTTGCACGGGCCGTTGCCCGAGGGCGTGGCCATTCTCAAGGCGCTGCATCAGGCCGACGTGCCGCTGTTCGGGCTCACCAATTGGTCGGCCGAGACGTTCCCCTATGCGCGGGCCAACTACCCGTTCCTGCAGTGTTTTCGCGATATCGTGGTCTCCGGCGAGTTGAAGCTGATCAAGCCCGATGCCGCGATCTATCACGCCAGCCTCGACCAGGTGCGTGCTCATCTGCCGGATATCCAGCCTGCCGAAGTGGTGTTCATCGATGACGTCGCGGGCAATATCGACGCGGCTATCGCCCTGGGCTGGCAAGGCATTCACCACGTTTGCGCCGAGCGCACCGCTGAGCGTCTGCGTGAATTGGGCGTGGGCTTTTAGCGCGCCCATTTCTCCAGGGCAAAATCCACGAACGCCCGCAGTTTAGGCAGGCGGTAACGATCCTGGCCGTACAGCAAATGCATGGGGCGGCGGGGCAGTTGATAGGCGGTCAGCAAGGCCACCAGCTTCCCGCTGTGCAGGTCGGGCTGCACCAGGGCATCGGGCAGCATGACGATGCCCATGCCTTGCACCGCCGCCTGGCGCAGGGCTTGCGAGCTGTTGATGGTCAGCGAGCCGGACACCGGAATCTCCACTTCGCCGTCCGCGTCGCTCATGCGCCACAGTTTGTCGGCGTTACGCCAATCGTCGCCGGATGGGTAGGCGAAGGCCAGGCAGTCGTGTTGTTGCAGATCCTCGGGCGTTTGCGGCGTGCCGCGTCGCGCCAGGTAATCCGGCGCGGCGCACAGGGTGATGGTGTAGTCCTGCAGGGGCCGGGCGATCAGGCTTGAGGGTTCCAACTCGCCCAGGCGGATGGCCACGTCGAAGCCGCCGTCGACCAGGTCCATGCGTTGATTGCTGAGCACCACGTACAGCTTGATCAGCGGGTAACGTTGGGAAAATTCGCTCAAGGCCGGCGCCAGGCGTTCGGTGCCGAAGGCGGGCGGGGCGGTGATGCGCAGGGTGCCCTTGGGCACGTCGCTGTGGGCCTGTTCGGCCAATTGCTCGGAGTCGGCCACCAGCCCCAGCACTTCCAGGCAGCGCTGGTAATACTGCCCGCCGAATTCCGTGAGGCTTTGCTTGCGCGTGGTGCGCTTGAGCAGGCTGACCCCCAGGCGTTGCTCCAGGGCGCGCAAATGGTTGCCGACCATGGTGGTCGACATCCCACTGGCATGGGCCGCGGCGGTCATGCTGCCGGTCTCGACCACTTTCACATACACCGACATCGCCTGGAACAGATCCATTATCAAGCCCTGGTTTAAAGTCATTGCAGGAAAGCACAGTTTATCCAGCTTGGGTGGCTAACGATACTGGACCCATCCCAACCCAGCACTGGAGCTTGCCACCATGACCGCCGCTTGCCTGATGACCACTTACCAACCCTTGGCCTTGAGCTTTGCGCGTGGCCTGGGCACGCGCCTGTGGGACCAGCAGGGGCGCGAATACCTGGACGCCGTGGCAGGCGTGGCCGTGACCAACGTCGGACACTCCCATCCGAAACTGGTGACAGCCATCAGCGAACAAGCCGGGTTGCTGTTGCACACCTCCAACCTCTACAGCATCGATTGGCAACAACGCTTGGCCCAGCGTCTGACCCAACTGTCGGGCCTCGATCGTGCGTTTTTCAACAACTCCGGCGCCGAAGCCAACGAGACCGCGCTAAAACTGGCGCGGCTGCACGGCTGGAAAAAAGGCATCGAGGCGCCGTTGGTGGTGGTGATGGAAAACGCCTTCCACGGCCGCACGCTGGGCACCATGGCGGCCAGCGACGGGCCTTCGGTACGCTTGGGGTTCCAGCGCTTGCCGGGGGATTTTCTCAAGGTCGGCTTCGGCGACCTGGCGGCGCTGGAGGCGATCACGCAAACGTTCGGCACGCGCATCGCAGCGGTCTTGCTGGAACCGATCCAGGGCGAAAGCGGGGTGCAAGTGGCGCCGCCGGGTTACCTGAAAGCCCTGCGCGCTCATTGCACGCGCCACGGCTGGCTGATGATGCTCGATGAAATCCAGACCGGCATCGGCCGCACCGGCGCCTGGTTTGCCTTCCAACACGAGGGCATCGTGCCGGACGTGATGACCCTGGCCAAAGGCCTCGGCAACGGCGTGCCCATCGGTGCCTGCCTGGCCAGGAACGTGGCGGCCGACTTGTTCACTCCGGGCAGCCACGGCAGCACGTTCGGCGGCAACCCATTGGCCTGCCGGGTGGGTTGCACCGTGCTGGAGATCATTGAAGAGCAAGGCCTGCTGCAGAACGCCGCGCAACAGGGCGAGCGCTTGTTGGCCCGCTTACGGGTGGAGTTGGATGAGCACCCGCAGGTCCTGTCGATTCGCGGCAAGGGCTTGATGATCGGCATCGAGCTGGCAGTCCCGTGTCGCGAGCTGGCCCTGCGCGCCGCCGAGGAACATGGGTTGTTGATCAACGTGACGCGAGGCAAGGTGATTCGCCTGCTGCCGCCGCTGACCCTGGAGGCCAAGGAGGTCGAGATGATCGTGCGGGCCATCACCCGCTTGCTGGATTGAAATGAGATCCCCTGTGGGAGGGTGCTTGCCCCCGATGGCGGTGTATTAGTCGAGCAATCTGCAACTGACACACCGCCATCGGGGGCAAGCCCCCTCCTACAGGGGATTCCGGTGATCTTCAGCGGTCACTCCCATTCAACCACTCTTGGTTCATCGTCTCGCTATCCCCCAGGTAGTCCAGCAACCAACTCATCGCCGGGGACAGTTTGTTCTGTGCCCAGGCCACGCATGACGGGCTGGCCGGGAACGGCCGGCGCAGTTGCAGCGCGACCAGCTCACCGCGTTCGATCCACGGCAACACCTGATGCGCCGGCGCCATGCCGACGCACAGGCCGTCGCGCAGGCAGTCAATGGCCGAGGCCCAGTTCGGTACCACCAGCCGGCGCTGGTTATCCAGGGTCCAGGTATCGCGCTTGGGCAGGTTGCGCGAGGTGTCGGTCATGCACAGGGACGCGAACGGGCGCAGTTGATCGTCACTGAGCAAACCATCCAGCGCCGCCAGCGGGTGTTTCGCGCTGACCACGCACAACCAGTTCAACAGGCCCATATCGCGAAACGTGAAGTGACTCGCCACCGGCACCGCGCTGGTGGCGCCGATCACGATGTCGGTGCGCTCATCGGCGAGGGCGTCCCACACGCCGTTGTACACCTCGTACTCCAGCAGCAATTCCACGTCAGGGAACTGCCGATAGAAATCCAGCACCAGTTGCCGGCAGCGCTGGGGTTTGACGATGGAGTCCACCGCGACCTTCAACTGGCCGCTCCAGCCATTGGCCACTTGCTGGCACAGGCGCCGTGTACCGAGCATGGTTTTCATCACGCCGCGGGCTTCGTCTATAAATAGACGGCCGGCCGCGGTGAGCTCGACGTCGCGATGGCGCCGCACGAACAAGGGCACGGCCAGCCACTCTTCCAACTGACGCACCGTGTAGCTGATGGCCGACGGTACACGGTGCAATTCCTGGGCGGCGGCGCTGAAGCTGCCATGGCGTGCGACGGCATCGACCACATCCAGGGAGTATTCGGACCACATGGCGGTTGCCTTCAAATTAATTGATAGAAGTGTCCAATTATTATCGCTTCACAGAGAGGCTGCCAGCTTCATAATGGGCAGCAGTCAGCAAATAGTTTGATGGCAGGTTCAACAAGGCTTCAATGAAAAATTCTTTTGGTTTCACCTGGTACCTGGCGGGGCTGAGCATGCTCGGTTATCTCGCCATGGACATGTACTTGCCGGCGTTCGGCGCCATGGGCGAGCAATTACATATCGGCGCGGGCGCGGTGGGCGCCAGCTTGAGTATTTTCCTCGCGGGCTTTGCCGTGGGGCAGTTGTTGTGGGGGCCGTTGTCTGACCGACTGGGGCGCAAACCGATCCTGCTCACGGGCCTGAGCCTGTTCGTGCTGGGTTGCGTCGGCATGTTCTGGGTCGAGACCGCCACGCAGCTGCTGGCACTGCGTTTTATCCAGGCGATTGGCGTGTGTTCCGCCGCCGTGAGTTGGCAGGCACTGGTGATTGACCGCTACCCGGCCGACAAGGCTCACCGCGTGTTCGCCAGCATCATGCCGCTGATGTCGTTGTCGCCGGCCCTGGCGCCGCTGTTGGGGGCCATGGTGCTGAATCACTTCGGCTGGCAGGCGATTTTCGCGGTGTTGCTGGGCGTGTCGCTGCTGTTGCTGCTGCCGACTCTGTTCCTGCGCACGGCGCCGAAACGGCTGGCGGAGGAAGGCGAACCGACGCGCCTCGGTTATGGACAATTGCTCGGCTCCCGCGTGTTCACCGGCAACGTCATGATCTTTGCTGCCTGCTCCGCCAGTTTCTTCGCCTGGTTGACCGCCTCGCCGTTCATCCTCGGCGATATGGGTTACAGCCCGAATGACATTGGCCTGAGTTATGTGCTGCCGACCCTCGCGTTCCTGATCGGAGGCTACAGCTGCCGCAGCGCGTTGCAGCGTTTCCAGGGCAAGACGCTGTTGCCCTGGCTGCTGGTGGCCTACTGCATCAGTATGCTGGCGTTGTACCTAGTCGCCACCTTGAGCGTGCCGACCCTGACCACCTTGTTGATTCCGTTCTGCCTGATGGCGCTGGTCAACGGCGCCAGTTATCCCATCGTGGTGGCGAATGCGCTGATGCCGTTTGCGGAAAACTCCGGCAAGGCAGCGGCGCTGCAAAACACCCTGCAACTGGGCCTGTGTTTTCTCAGCAGCCTGTTGGTGTCGTCGATGCTAGAGCAACCGCTGCTGATCACCGTGATCGTGATGCTGGCGACCGCGCCGCTGGCGGTGCTGGGTTACTGGTTGGCGCGGCCGAAAACCGATGATTCGCAGTTGGCGAATGCTTGATCTGACGGGTGGGTGCTGGATTGCCTGCGTTGCGCTGCATCAGGTTTACCGAGCCGATGCGATCGCAGGCAAGCCAACCCCCACACTTGATTGCGGCTTTTTCAGTGTCTTGAGCGGTAGATCCTAGAACGTCACTTCCATATTCAGCGTGGGTGTCGACGTGCGACTGCCCCGACCGCCGTCCACACCGAACTTGTTATGCCAGTACTCGTAGCCCACTCCGAGGTACAGGTTCGGCGTTACGCGCTTGCCGGGTCGCACCGCGACCATCAGCGCGCTACGCATCAGCGTTTCCGCTGCGGTATCGCGGCCGTGGAAGTCCTCGCCCTTGTTGCCGACATGGTTGATAAACCCCTGGAACTTGGCCGCGTGGCTGCCGATCTCGAACGGACGCATCCACGTCAGGTTGAGCATATAGGTGTCGTCGAAGGTATGGTCCGACTCTTTCGCGCCGGGAATCCCGCTGTGATTGCGTTCTTTGTAATACATCAGGCTCAGGTCCAGCACGCCGACGGTGTTGAACTTCAAGGTCGGGCCGAGCACCAGCGCGCGTTTTTTCGCCGAGGCAAAGTTGTTGTTGCGGTTGGCATCGAAGCCCAGGGTCAGGGCGTAGTCCTTGATCAGCCCGGTGCCCAACGGCGTATCGAAAACGCGAGAGGCATACAACTGGTGTCGGTATACCGCATACACCTCACTGCCGCCGTGGTCGGTGCCCTTGCGCGGGTCGCGGCTGTCGGACAAAAACACATCGAGGTTCAGAAAGTTGCTGCCGTACTGGTAGCCACTGGCGTGGGTGACGCTGTAGATGCGCTTGCTGAATGCGTCGGGGTTGTTCGGGTTGGTGAATTGCTGGCCGTAGCGAAATCCTACGCTGTTGTTCTTCCATTCCAGCGCGACAGCCTCCCCGCCGCCGAGGAGGGTCAATGCAACGGTTGCGCCCTGTAATGCCTTTTTCATTGTTTTAGGTCCTATGGCGTTCTGGCTCATGACGGCCGGATTGTTTTTGTAACGCCGGTGGAGGGTATCTTGTCCGAATGATTGTATACAACTCTATGGACATCTAGTCTCTGTATTGCATACAGTGGCGCCACAACAAAAACAGAGAACCCCTCACCATGACTATCCCGAAGGCGTCATCGCAACGACCCGAAGATGAGAATCTCGGCGTCGCCGCCAACATGGCTTACGGCCTGCAGCATGTGCTCACCATGTACGGCGGCATCGTTGCCGTACCGTTGATCGTCGGCCAGGCGGCCGGGTTGTCGCCGGCGGATATCGGCCTGTTGATCGCCGCGTCGCTGTTTGCCGGCGGCCTGGCCACGTTGTTGCAAACCCTTGGCCTGCCGTTCTTTGGTTGTCAGTTGCCGCTGGTGCAGGGCGTGTCGTTTGCCGGCGTGGCCACGATGGTGGCGATTGTCGGCAGTGATGGCGCCGGTGGGGTGCCGGCGATTCTCGGGGCGGTGATGGCTGCGTCGTTTATCGGGCTGCTGATCACGCCGGTGTTCTCGCGGATCACCCAGTTTTTCCCGCCGTTGGTGACCGGCATTGTGATCACCACCATCGGCCTGACGCTGATGCCGGTGGCCGCACGCTGGGCCATGGGCGGCAACAGCCGTGCAGCGGATTTCGGCAGCATGGCGAACGTCGGCCTGGCCGCGTTGACCCTGTTGCTGGTGTTGTTGCTGAGCAAGATCGGCAGCGCGACGATCTCGCGGTTATCGATCCTGCTGGCGATGGTGATCGGCACCGTGATTGCGGTGTTCCTGGGCATGGCGGACTTTTCCGGCGTGACCCAGGGGCCGATGTTCGGCTTCCCCACACCGTTCCATTTCGGCATGCCGACCTTCCATGTGGCCGCGATCATTTCCATGTGCATTGTGGTGATGGTGACGCTGGTGGAGACTTCGGCGGACATCCTGGCCGTGGGCGAGATCATCGACACCAAAGTCGACTCCAAACGCCTGGGCAATGGCTTGCGTGCCGACATGCTGTCGAGCCTGTTCGCGCCGATCTTTGGTTCGTTTACCCAGAGCGCGTTCGCCCAGAACGTCGGCCTGGTGGCGGTCACCGGGGTGAAAAGTCGTTTTGTGGTCGCGACGGGCGGGTTGTTCCTGGTCGTCCTCGGCCTGCTGCCGTTCATGGGGCGGGTGATTGCGGCAGTGCCGACCTCGGTGTTGGGTGGTGCCGGGATCGTGTTGTTCGGCACCGTGGCGGCCAGCGGTATTCGCACACTGTCCAAGGTGGATTACCGCAACAACATGAACCTGATCATCGTGGCCACGTCCATCGGTTTCGGCATGATCCCGATTGCCGCGCCGAGCTTCTACGATCATTTTCCCAGCTGGTTCGCGACCATTTTCCATTCGGGCATCAGTTCGTCGGCGATCATGGCGATCTTGCTGAACCTGGCGTTCAACCACTTCACCGCCGGCAATTCGGACCAGCAGTCGGTGTTTGTGGCCGGGACTGAGCGCAGCCTGTGTTTCCAGGATGTGGCCGTCTTGCGCGAAGGCGATTACTTCAGAGGCGGCAAGCTGTTCGATGCCGAAGGCAAGGAGATTCCAGTGGTGGCCGAGGTGCCGAGAAAAGCCGCGAAGGCCGAGACCAGCGAGGTTTAAAACGGTGGCAGCGGGTTTGCTCGCGATGGCGGTCAGGTGCTGACTGAACCACCGCCATCATGAGCAAGCCCGCTGCGACATTGCTCGTCAGCTTGCTTTGAGGGCCTTGTGCGGCACTGAACACGCCTCATCCAAAAACTTCACCACTGTCCCCATGCACGCCTGGCGCTCTTCGACATGGGGCATGTGGCTGGAGTCTTCAAACAGCGCCCAGCGCACATCCGCGATTTCATCCAGGAACGGCTTGACCACCAACGGTGTGGCTTCGTCATGCCGGCCGGAGATCACCAGGGTCGGCACCTTGATTGCCGACAGACGGCCAATCACGTTCCAGTCCTTCAAACTGCCGATCACATGGAACTCGGTCGGGCCGCTCATGGCGTGGTACACGGTCGGGTCTGCATCGACCTGGGCGAACGTGCGCGCAACCTCGTCCGGCCATGGGTTGACCCGGCAGACGTGCTGGTCATAGAAAATCCGCGAGGCGGCGAGGTATTCCGGGTCCTGGTAGGTGCCGGCGGCTTCATGCTTGAGCAAGGTTTCATGCACGCCTTCGGGCAGCAACTGACGCAGGCGGTTGGCTTCGCTGACCCAGGTACGCATGCAGGTGGGCGAGTTGGCCGGGATAAACGCACGCAGGCCCTTGGGTTGCAGAATCGCGTGTTCGCTGCCGAGCATGCCGCCCCAGGATTGCCCGAGAATCGCGTAGTCCTGGCTGATTTGCAGGTGGTCCAGCAGGTTGTTCAGTTCGTCGAGGAACAGGCTGACAGTCCAGAAGGACGGGGCTTTGTCGGGCAAGTGCGTGGAGCGGCCGTTGCCCAGTTGGTCATAGTGGATGACGGCGTGACCACTGGCGGCGACGTCCTTGAAGGCATCGACGTAATCATGGGTGCAGCCGGGACCGCCGTGGATGATCACCAGCGGTGTACGGCCCGAGGCCAGGTCGCCAGTGACGCGATACCAGGTCTGATAGGGGCCGAAGGGCGCAAACCCTTCGCGGACTTTTTCAATGAATTCCATTTCGTATCCTGCTTTGAAAAAAAAGTATCAGGGACACGATAATCGGCACGCGACGTTTAGGTAACTAGCAAAACAGCTAGGTTTTGCCGAAGGGTCAATCTTCCAGCAGGCGGTAATGAGTGGCACGCACCACGGCCTGTACGCGATTTTTCGCCCCCAGTTTGTGCATTGCCGAGGCAAGATGCAGGGTGACGACCGCCAGCGAGCGGCTCAGTTGCGTGGCGATTTCGGCGGCGGTCAGGCCGTCGGCGGCCCATTTCAGGCACTCGCGCTCGCGTTTGGTCAGACGGATATGCGGGTAGGTGCGTAGTTCATTGCTGAACAACGGGTAGGCCGCTTCCTGCAGGGCATGGGAAATCAGGCCGAAATCCGACAAGCTCTGGTGCGCGTCCTCCAGCACCGTATGCGCCTTGCCGGTGCGCAAACCGGTCAACGATGCGAAGCCGCCCCGGGGCAGATGAATCGGCACGCTGACGCCGCAGGTCAGTTGCTGGTCATGCAGGTAAGACGAGACGGGGGCGTGGCACGGGTCGATGATCTTCTGCAGCGCCGTCTGCGCCTTGGCCTCGTAGGACCAGACAAACGGCGACACCGTATTCAAGGCCAGGTGCTGCACCGGATCGATCTGGTAGAACCCTTCGCTGCACCACAAGGCATGCCAATCGGAAGGCGTGTTGCGCAGTTGCAGCACCGAAGGTGTGATCAACGTGCCGTTGAGGTCGATGGGCACTGGCGAGTAGTCATACACCAGCGCATCGAAACCCAACTGTTGGGCTAGGATAAACGCGTTGTCCATCTGCTCGTCCAGGCTCCTGCCCGGCATGAGACGGTGATTGAAGGCAGTTAGCTTGGCCAGCATCCGTTCTGCTCCCGAATTCATATGAATCTCGACTTACTGCAAGTAGAATGCCACGCCCCGGCGAAGGACTGCCAGGCCAAACCTATAAGAAATACTAGGTTATGGATGCACGGCATCCTCGGTAGCTTATGGCCTCATAAACGGCCGCAACCCGCCAGGCCGATACCACACAAGGAACGTATGCATGTGGCGTGAAATAGCCCCCGACCAGCAGTACACCGTGCAAGTCGATGGCCATGACCTCGCGGTCTACAGCTTTGGCGAAGGCGATGAGGTGCTGTTGTGCCTCAACGGCGGGCCTGGGCTACCGTGTGACTATTTGCGCGACGCCCATGGCTGGCTCAAAGAGCATGACCTGCGAGTGGTTGCATTCGACCAGCTTGGCACCGGTGCTTCAGCCAGACCGACCGATGTTTCCCTGTGGGAAATCGGCCGTTATGTCGAAGAAGTCGAAACCGTGCGCCAAACCCTGGGCCTGGGCCGTGTGCATTTGCTCGGGCATTCCTGGGGCGGCTGGCTGGGCATCGAATACGCCATCCATTACCCCGATGCGCTGAAAAGCCTGATCCTGGAAAACACCGTCGGCGACATTCCGCACCTCTCCCAGGAACTCGAACGCCTGCGCGGCGCCCTCGGCAGTGAAACCGTGGCGATGATGCAGCGCCATGAAGCCATGGGGACGCTGGATCATCCGCAGTACCAGGCCGCGATCACCTTGCTCAATTATCGCCATGTGTGCCGCCTGGACGAATGGCCGGCGCCGCTCCGGCGCTCCCTCGACGACTGGAACATGGGCCCCTACGCAACCATGCAGGGTCCCAACGAATTTCTGTATATCGGCAACCTCAAGGACTGGAACCGCATCGCCGAGATGGCCGATTTCAACATGCCGATGCTGATCACCACCGGCCAGCACGACGAGCTCACCCCGGCCTGCGCCCTGCGCATGAAACTGGCCGCCCGGCACGCCGAATTGCATGTGTTCCGCAACAGCAGCCATATGCCATTTTACGAAGAGCCCCAGGCGTACTTCCCGGTACTGCTGGACTTCCTCGCTCGTCACCGAGGCTGACGGATGAACCTGGCGCGCTACCGCTTCGTGCTGACCCGGCCGCTGCAATTGCTGCCGGTGCTGTTCGGCATCAGCCTGATCACCTTCGTGCTGGTGCGCTCGATTCCCGGTGACCCGGCGCGCGCGCTGCTCGGCTCGCGCAGCACGCCGGATGCGTTGCTGAAGATCCGCGCACAGTTCGGGCTCGACCAGCCGCTGTGGCTGCAATATTTTTACTTCTTGAAAAACCTGCTCAAGGGCGACCTCGGCCAATCGCTGTTGTACAAGGTCGATGCGTTGAAGCTGATCGTCACCCGTATCGAGCCGACCCTGGTGCTGGTGCTTGGCAGTGTGCTGCTGGCGCTGCTGATCGCAGTGCCGCTGGCCACCGTCGCGGCGCGGCGCAAAGGCGGTTGTGCGGACAACCTGATCCGCGTGTTCACCACCGTCGGCCTGGGCATGCCGGCATTTTGGCTGGGGTTGATGCTGATCCTGCTGCTTAGCGTGCAATGGGGCCTGTTTCCGGTGTCTGGCTACGGTAGCACCTGGCTGGACAAGACGCACCATATGGTCCTGCCGTGCCTGACCATCGCCCTGGCCCTGTCGGCGGTGCTGGTGCGCAACCTGCGGGCGAGCATGTTGATGGAGTTGCAGGCGGACCATGTTACCGCTGCCCGGGCGCGCGGGTTGTCGGAAGCGGCGGTGTTTCGCCGGCATGTACTGCCCAATTCCCTGGTGCCGACGGTCAACCTGCTGGCGGTGAATATCGGTTGGCTGATCAGCGGCACGGTGGTCATCGAAAGCCTGTTCGCCATTCCCGGCATCGGCCAGTTACTGGTGCGCGGCATCTTTACCCGCGACTACATGGTGGTGCAGGGCGTGGCCATGGTGCTGGCCTGTGCGACGGTGGTGGTCAACTTCGTCGCGGATGTGGTGACCGTCGCCCTCGACCCACGGGTGAAGATGCAATGAGCACTCGTCCACTGATCGCGCCATGGCGCTTGCGCCTGCGCTTTGGCTTGCGCGACGGGCGGCTGACCGCCGCGTGGGGTTTGCTGATTCTGTTGACGTGGCTGGGCCTGGCGTTGTTTGCGCCGTGGCTCGCGCCGTTCGACCCGATCGCGCAGAACACCGATCTCAGCTTGCTCGGGCCGAGCCTGGGCCATCCCTTCGGTACGGATAATTATGGCCGCGATATTCTCTCGCGGGTGATCTGGGGCGCACGCATCGACCTGCAATTGGCGATTGTCGGGGTGATCTTCCCGTTCATGATCGGTACCTTTATCGGCGCGGTCTCTGGCTATATCGGCGGGCGTTTCGACAGCGTCTGCATGCGCGTCATCGACGTGATCCTGGCGTTCCCGTTCCTGGTGTTGATGCTGGCAATCATGGCCATCCTCGGTCCGGGCTTGAAGAGTTTCTATATCGCCATGGCGCTGGTGGGCTGGGTGTCGTATGCGCGGTTGATCCGCTCGCAGATCCTGGTGCTCAAGGAAAGTGACTTCGCCCTGGCGGCCAAAAGCCTCGGCTTTGGCCATGGGCGCATTCTGTTCCGGCACTTGCTGCCGAATGCGATGTTTGGCTCGATTGTGTTTTCCATGTCTGACGCGGTACTGGTGCTGCTCAACGGCGCAGCGGTGAGTTACCTGGGCCTGGGCGTGCAACCGCCGACCGCCGAGTGGGGGACGATGGTCGCCGAAGGGCAGGCCTTCATTACCACCGCCTGGTGGATCTGCACCTTTCCGGGGCTGGCCATCGTGACCCTGGCCATGGGCTTCAGCCTGCTGGCCGATGGCGTGGCGCAAGTGTTGGGAGAGCGCCCATGAGCCTGCTGCAAGTGCGCGACCTGAGCGTGATCGCCAACAATGCCGGGCGCGACGTGACTCTGGTCGACCGCGTCTCCTTCGACCTGGCCGAAGGCGAGATCCTCGGCCTGGTGGGCGAAAGCGGCTCGGGCAAGACCATGGCCTGTCGAGGGCTGATCCGCTTGTTGCCGTCACCCAACCTGCGCGTGCAGGGCGGCGCGGTGCGCCTGGCCGGCCAGGACTTGCTGCCACTGGACGACGCAGGCATGCGCGCAATCCGTGGCGGGCAATTGGGCATGATCTTCCAGAACCCCAGCAGCCACCTCGACCCGCTGATGCGTATCGGCGAACAGATCGCCGAGGGCATCCGCCTGCATCAAGGCGCGTCGAAAAAAGACGCACGCCGGCAAGCCATCGAGGTGTTGCGCCAAGTGGGCATTCCCGATCCCCTGGCGCGGGTCGACAACTACCCTCACGAGTTTTCCGGCGGCATGCGCCAGCGCGCCATGATCGCCGTGGCATTGGGCTGCAACCCGACAGTGCTGATTGCCGACGAACCCACCACGGCCCTCGATGTGACCGTGCAGGCGCAAATCCTGCGGCTGTTGCTGGAGCTGCGCGACCAGCGTGGCTTGTCGATCATCATGATCACCCACGACCTCGGCGTGGTGGCGCAAACCTGCGACACCATCGCGGTGATGTACGCCGGGCGCCTGTGCGAGCACGCCAGCAAATACGAGTTGCTCGCCCATCCCCGACACCCGTACACCGCGGGGCTGATCGATTGCCAGCCGGCCCACAGCAGCGGCCACGCCTTGCTGCGCACCATTGCTGGCCAGCCGCCGTTGCTCGATGCGTTGCCCGTCGGGTGCCGCTTCCACCCGCGTTGCCCGCAAGTCGGCAGCCTGTGTCGCGAACGCTTGCCGGAAGGTGCGCGGGTGGCCTGTCACTATCCGTTGGGAGATCGCCCATGAGCCTGTTGCAGATCAAGGACCTGGAGGTGCGGTTTGCCGCGTCCGGCAGCGGGATGTTCGGCCTGCACAAACAGTGGGTGAGGGCGGTCAACGGTGTGTCGCTGAACCTGGCGGCGGGCGAGACCCTGGGCCTGGTGGGCGAATCCGGCAGCGGCAAAAGTACCCTCGGCCGGGCGATTCTGCACCTCAACCCGATCAGCGCCGGGCAGGTGTTGTTCGACGGCATCGACATGGCCCACGGCAGCGCCGTCGATATCGCCCGCCTGCGCCATGAAACCGCGATGATCTTCCAAGACCCGTATGCCGCGCTGAACCCACGCCACACCATCGGCGAAACCCTTGCCGAAGTGTTGCGGGTGCAGCGCAAAGTCGCGCCGCAGCAGATCGCGCGGCGTGTCGACGAATTGCTCGAGCTGGTCGGCCTGCGCCCTGAATTGGCCGCTCGCAAGCCCGGCTCCCTCAGCGGCGGCCAGTGCCAGCGGGTCGGCATCGCCCGGGCGCTGGCGGTGGAGCCGCGCTTGATCGTTGCCGATGAATGCGTGGCGGCACTGGATGTCTCGATCCAGGGGCAGATCATCAACCTGTTGCTGGAGCTGCAACGGCGCATGAACCTGGCGATCCTGTTCATCGCCCATGACCTGGCCATCGTGCGCCGCCTGTGCGACCGCGTGGCGGTGATGTACCTGGGCCAGATCGTCGAGGAGGGACCGGTGGAAGCGGTCTTCACTTCACCGCGTCACCCGTATACGGCGGCGTTGATCCAGGCGATTCCCGAGATCGATCCGCATCGGCCGTTGCCCACAGAGCCCTTGCCCGGCGAGCCGCCGAGCCCGCTGAATTTGCCTACAGGCTGTGCTTTTCACCCGCGTTGCCGGTATGCCCAGGCCATGTGTTCCGTGGTGTTGCCGCCGACCCATTTCCTGCACGAGCATCGGTACAGTTGCGTGCTTGAAGAACCTTTGCTTTGACCCCTGCCATTCTTGAACAACCGCCGTTATAAACAAGGAGTTATGACATGCAATCGCGCCACTTGAAGTTGCTCGCCGCCGCCACATTGACCGCCTGGTCGCTGACCGCCGGTCTTGCCCAGGCCGCCGGTGTTCTCACCATCGGTTGCCGGGAAGACAGCACCACGTTTGATCCGATCAAAAGCGCGCAAAACCGCGACACCTGGGTCTTTGCCAACGTCTACGACACCCTGGTGCGCGTGGACAACCTGGGCACCAAGATGGAGCCGGGGCTGGCTGAAAGCTGGGAGATTTCCAAGGACGGCCTGACCTACACGTTCAAGCTGCGTGCGGCGAAGTTCTCGGATGGCTCGCCGATCACCGCAGAGGATGCGGCGTTCAGCCTGTTGCGCATCCGCGACAACAAGGCCTCGCTGTGGAGCGACCCGTTCAGCCTGATCGACACGGCCAAGGCCGCCGACCCGCAAACCCTGGTGGTGACGCTGAAGACCCCGGCGGTTGCCTTCCTCTCGCAACTGGCGTCGCCGACGGTGTCGATCCTGTCGGAAAAGGCCATGAGCAAAATGGGCGAAGACGCCTACGCGGAAAACCCGGTGACCTCCGGCGCGTTTACCGTGGGCGAATGGCGCAAGGGCGATCGGGTGATCCTGAAGAAAAACCCGAACTTCTGGCAGGCCGGGAACGTCAGCCTGGATGGCGTGGAGTGGGTCTCGGTGACCGACGACAACACGCGCATGCGTATGGTGCAGAACAACGAGCTGGACACGGCGATCTTCGTACCGTTCTCCCGGGTTGAAGAACTGAAGAAAGACAAAAACGTGGTGATCCATTCCGACCCGTCCACCCGCGAAGATCACCTGCTGATCAACCACGAGCATGGCCTGCTGGCCAAGCCGGAAGTACGTCAGGCGCTGGACATGGCCATCGACAAACAATCGCTGGTGAAGACGGCCACTTACGGTCAAGGCACCGTGGCTTATTCCTACATCCCCAAAGGTTCGCTGTACCACTACGCCAACAACCTGCAGCGCCCGTATGACCCGACCGCGGCGAAGAAACTGCTGGCCGACGCCGGTGCCAAGGACTTGAAGTTGAACTACGTGGTCAACGCCGGCAACGAAGCCGACGAGCAGATCGCGGTGATCATCAAGGACCAGTTGGCCAAGGTCGGCGTGACGGCCAACCTGCAGAAAGTCGACCCGACCCAAAGCTGGCAGATGCTGGTGGACGGTGAGTACGATATTTCGGTGATGTACTGGACCAACGACATCCTCGACCCGGACCAGAAGACCACCTTCGTGCTGGGCCACGACACCAACCAGAACTACATGACCCGTTACAGGAACGACAAGGTCAAGGAACTGGTCGCCGCCGCACGCATCGAGGCCGACCCGGCCAAGCGTGAGCAGATGTATGTCGACCTGCAGAAACTGGCGAAACAGGATGTGAACTGGATTGACCTGTACTACAGCCCGTACATCAACATCTCACGCAAGAATGTGAGCAACTTCCTGCAAAACCCATTGGGTCGCTTCACCCTCGAGGAAGTCGTGAAAAACTAAAGAACACCGCTAAATAAATGTGGGAGGGGGCTTGCCCCCGATAGCAGGGTGTCAGTCACTGCATCTGTGACTGACCCACCGCTATCGGGGGCAAGCCCCCTCCCACATGTGTCGGCCGTTACTGCGCGTCGAACGCTTGCCCGTTGATCCCGCTGCTGTCCGGCCCCATCAGGTACAGGTACACCGGCATGATGTCTTCCGGCGCCGGGTTGTCGGCCGGGTTTTCCCCCGGGTACGCCTGGGCCCGCATGCTGGTGCGCGTGGCGCCGGGGTTGATGCTGTTGGCCCGTACTGGCGCAACGGTGTCGAGCTCGTCGGCGAGGGTTTGCATCAGGCCTTCGGTGGCGAATTTCGATACGCCATAGGCACCCCAATACGCCCGGCCCTTGCGCCCGACGCTGCTGGAGGTGAACACCACCGAGGCGTCCTGGGACAGCTTGAGCAGCGGCAACAGCGTGCTGGTCAGCATGAACATCGCGTTGACGTTGATGTGCATCACCCGCATGAAGTTCTCACCGGACAACTGCTCGATCGGCGTGCGTGGGCCGATGATCGAGGCGTTGTGCAGCAGGCCGTCGAGGTGGCCAAATTCCTTTTCGATCATCGCCGCCAGCTCATCGTATTGATGGGGCAGGGCGGTCTCCAGGTTGAACGGGATCACCACCGGTTGCGGGTGGCCGGCGGCTTCGATCTCGTCGTACACCTGGGCCAGGTTGGCTTCGGTCTTGCCCAGCAACAGCACGGTCGCGCCATGGGCGGCATAGGTTTTCGCCGCCGCCGCGCCAATCCCGCGACCGGCACCGGTCACCAGGATGACGCGGTCTTTGAGCAGTTCGGGACGTGCAGAGTAATCAAACATAAATAGCCTCGACAAAATTCACTAGGTGACCAACACCGAGCTGGAAAACACTGAAGATCCCCTGTGGGAGGGGCTTCATAGGTCAGCAAGACCGGTAGACCATCAGCAACTGCACAGCGCGTTATCCAGCACCTTGCGCAATTCCAACGGGTGATCCACCACCACATCCGCGCCCCAGTGACGCGGGTTGTCGTCCGGGTGGATGTAGCCATAGGTGACCGCCGCCGTGCGGGTGCCGGCTTCGCGGCCGGACTCGATGTCGCGCAGGTCATCGCCGACGAACAGCACGCTGGCCGGGTCCAGGTTGAGCATCTGGCACGCCAGGATCAACGGCTCCGGGTGTGGCTTGCTGTTCGTCACGTGGTCTGGGCAGATCAGCAGCGCCGAGCGCTCGGCCAGGCCCAACTGCTGCATGATCGGCTCGGCAAACCGCAACGGTTTGTTGGTGACCACGCCCCAGATCAGCTTGGACTTTTCGATGTCTGCCAGCAGCTCGGCCATCCCGTCGAACAACGCGCTGTGGATCGCGCAGCCCTTGAGGTAGCGCTCGAGGAACTCCAGGCGCAGTTCTTCAAAGCCCGCGGATTCCGGGTCCATCGAGAAGGTCACGGCGACCATCGCCCGCGCGCCGCCGGAGATTTCATCGCGGATATGCTGGTCGTTGATCGGCGCCAGGTCACGGTCGGCGCGCATCGCCTGGCAGATGGCGATAAAGTCCGGCGCAGTGTCCAGCAGGGTACCGTCCATATCGAAGAGAACCGCTCGCAACTTCACAGGCTTACTCCTCGCGCAGGGTCTGGATCATGTAGTTGACGTCGACGTCGCTGGCCAGCTTGTAGTGCTTGGTCAGCGGGTTGTAGGTCAGGCCGATGATGTCTTTGACGCTCAGCCCGGCCTGACGGCTCCAGGCGCCCAGCTCGGAAGGGCGGATGAATTTCTTGAAGTCGTGGGTGCCGCGCGGCAGCAGCTTCATGATGTATTCGGCGCCGATGATCGCGAACAGGTAGGCCTTGGGGTTGCGGTTGATCGTGGAGAAGAACACCTGGCCGCCGGGCTTGACCATGCGGAAGCAGGCGCGGATCACCGAGGAGGGATCCGGTACGTGTTCGAGCATTTCCAGGCAGGTGATCACGTCGAACTGCTCGGGCATTTCCTCGGCCAGGGCTTCGGCGGTGATCTGGCGGTATTCGACGTTCACCCCGGATTCCAGCTGATGCAACTGGGCCACGGCCAACGGCGCTTCGCCCATGTCGATCCCCAGCACGGTGGCGCCGCGCTGGGCCATGGCTTCGCTGAGGATGCCGCCGCCGCAACCGACGTCCAGCACCTTCTTGCCGGCCAGGTTGATGCGTTCGTCAATCCAGTTGACCCGCAGCGGGTTGATGTCGTGCAGGGGTTTGAACTCGCTTTCGCGGTCCCACCAGCGGTGGGCCAGGGCTTCGAATTTGGCGATTTCGGCGTGGTCGACGTTGCTCATGGTGGTTCCTCTAAATCGGATAAATCGGTTTGTCAGCCCTGAACCCGGGTTCAGGACCGGCGTTATTCGCGGTGCCCGCTGATGCGCTGGCCCCAGGCAATGGCCATGGCGGTCAACTGTGGTTCATCCATGCGGGTCAATTGCCGGTTGTCGAGCAACTGCTTGCCGGCGACCCAAAGGTGTTTCACGCTATCGCGTCCGGTGGCATATATAAGCTGTGAGACCGGATCGTAGATCGGTTGTTGCGCCAGCCCCGAAAGATCAAAGGCGACGATATCCGCCGCCTTGCTGACCTCCAGCGAGCCAATCTCGCCCTCCAGGCCCATGGCGCGGGCGCCGTTGAGGGTCGCCATGCGCAAGGCGCGATGGGCATCCAGGGCGGTCACCGAACCGGAGACGGCCTTGGCCAGCATAGCGGCGGTACGGGTTTCGCCCAGCAGGTCGAGGTCATTGTTGCTGGCGGCGCCGTCGGTACCGATGGCCACATTGACGCCAGCCTGCCACAGACGCTCCACCGGGCAGAAGCCGCTGGCCAGTTTCAGGTTCGATTCCGGGCAATGGATGACGCTGGTGTTGCTTTCTACCAGCAAAGCCAGGTCGTCCTCGCTGATTTGGGTCATGTGAACGGCCTGAAAGCGCGGGCCCAGCAGGCCAAGCCGGCCGAGGCGCGCCAATGGGCGTTCGCCGGTCTGCTCGACAGACTGTTGTACCTCGAACGCGCTCTCGTGCACATGCATATGGATCGCCGCGTCCAGCTCCTCGGCGATCACCCGGATCTTTTCCAGGTTGGCGTCGCTTACGGTGTAGGGCGCGTGGGGGCCGAAGGTGATCTTGATGCGCGGGTGATGCTTGAGGTCGCCGAACAACTCGATGCCCTGGCGAATCGCCTCGTCGGCGCTGCTGGCGCCGGGAATCGGGAAGTCGAGGATCGGAATCGCGATCTGCGCGCGCATCCCGCTGTTGTGGACGCAATCACTGGCGACCTTGGGAAAGAAGTACATGTCCGAGAAGCAAGTAATGCCACCCTTGAGCTGTTCGGCGATGGCCAGGTCGGTGCCGTCGCGCACGAAGGCTTCATCGACCCACTTGGTCTCGGCGGGCCAGATGTGTTTTTCCAGCCAGGTCATCAGCGGCAGATCATCGGCCAGGCCGCGAAACAGGGTCATCGCCGCGTGGCCGTGGGCGTTGATCAGGCCGGGGCTGAGCAGCATGCCCGGCAGCTCGCGCACTTCACTGGCGGAAAGTTTCAGCGCCGCGGCCCGCGGGCCGATAAAGGCAATGCGCCCATCGCGGATGCCCAGGCCATGCTCCTTGAGCACCACGCCGGCGGGTTCGACAGGTACCAGCCACGTCGGCAGTAGCAATAAGTCGAGCGGGGCGGCAGTGGAGGTCATCGCAGGCTTCTTCCCGGGCAGCAATAAAAGAAGGGCGAAGTATACCCGAGCGTCCTGGCTGGCGGATCGCTATAATCGGCGGCTTTTGTTCATGAGTGCGGGGTGAGGGATGCGCGATCGACTGTTGGCTGCGGAGAAAGTGAAGGCCATCGATTGGCGCGATGGCGCACTGCACCTGCTCGACCAGCGTGTTTTGCCGTCCCGGGAAAGCTGGGTGACCTGCTCCACGGTCGATGAAGTGGCCGCGGCCATACGCTCGATGGTCGTGCGCGGCGCGGCAGCCATCGGCATCAGTGCCGCCTACGGCCTGGTACTCGCCGCCCGCGAACGGATCGCCGAGGGCGATGACTGGCAGGCTGGATGGGAAGAAGACTACGCACTTTTGGCCGATACCCGCCCGACCGGCGCAAACCTGCTCTGGGCCCTCAAACGTATGCGCGACCGCCTGGACCGTCTCAAACAGCACGCCGATCCGCTGGCGGTGCTGGAGGCCGAAGCCATCGCGATCCATGAGAGCGACCGCGAAGCCAACGTCGTCATGGCTCAGTTGGGTGTCGAGCGGATTCGCAAGCACCAGGGCAACGCCCAGGCGATCCTGACCCATGGCAACGCAGGCGCCCTGGCCACAGGAGGCGTCGGCACGGCCCTCGGCGTGATTCGCGCGGCCTTTCTGGAGGGTCTGGTCGAGCAGGTCTATGTCAACGAAACCCGGCCATGGTTGCAAGGTTCGCGGCTGACGGCGTGGGAATTGGCTGGCGAGGGGCTGCCCGTCACGGTCAATGCCGACTCGGCGGGCGCGCATATCCTCAAGACCAAAGGCGTGACCTGGGTGATCGTCGGTGCCGACTGCATTGCGGCCAACGGTGATGTGATCGGCAAGATCGGCACTTATCAATTGGCGGTGTGCGCCATGCACCATGGTGTGCGTTTCATGGTGGTGGCGCCGAGTTCGACCCTGGACCTGATGATGGCCTCCGGCGACGACGTGGCCCTGGAAGAGCGCGCTGCGGGCGAGTTGCTGGACGTCGCCGGGCAGCGTTTTGCTGCGGATGTGAATGCCTTCAATCCGGTGTTTGATGTGACCCCGGCCGACTTGATCGACGTGATCGTGACCGAAAAGGGTATTGTCGAACGGCCCGACACGGCCAAGCTCGCCAAGTTGATGTGCCGTAAACGCCTGCATTGAGGGCTTTGGTGGCTGTTAGATTGCCATCGGGAGCAAGCTCCCTCCCACATTTGACTGTGTTCACAATTTGAGTGTGGCAGGGGCTTGCTCCCGATTGGCCTTGAAAGGCCATGGTTTCTTCGGATCTGCCGCGAAAAAACAGCTCCACCCCGGCTCTAAGCCCCTCTCGTCGCCCTCAAGCCTGTCATCCGTCAACTTACTATGCTCCATGCCCGTCAGGGGGATAGGTGCGTGGCGGCGATTGTGATAACATCCGGCGGTTTCCAGGGTCGCCCCGAGGGGCTGCCTTTAACGTGCAGATCCGTGTCATAACTCGTTGATTTGTCGTAAGTCGTTGCCAGGCACCATGCCGGCAGCGGCGAGCTTCGTTCGTCCCATATGGATGTGACGAGGTTTCACCCGAAAAAGGAATCAGGCTTCTCATGGGCGAACTGGCCAAAGAAATCCTCCCGGTCAATATCGAAGACGAGCTGAAACAGTCCTACCTCGACTACGCGATGAGCGTAATTGTCGGTCGGGCACTGCCTGATGCGCGCGATGGCTTGAAGCCCGTGCACCGGCGTGTGCTGTTCGCGATGAGCGAGCTGGGTAACGACTGGAACAAGCCGTACAAGAAATCTGCCCGTGTTGTCGGTGACGTGATCGGTAAGTATCACCCTCACGGCGACACTGCGGTGTACGACACCATCGTTCGGATGGCCCAGCCGTTTTCCCTGCGCTACCTGCTGGTAGATGGCCAGGGCAACTTCGGTTCGGTCGACGGCGATAACGCCGCGGCCATGCGATACACCGAAGTCCGCATGACCAAGCTGGCGCACGAGCTGCTGGCCGACCTGCACAAAGAAACCGTGGACTGGGTGCCGAACTACGACGGCACCGAAATGATCCCGGCGGTCATGCCAACCCGTATTCCCAACCTGCTGGTCAACGGCTCCAGCGGTATCGCCGTGGGCATGGCCACCAACATCCCGCCGCACAACCTCGGTGAAGTCATCGACGGTTGCCTGGCCCTCATCGACAACCCCGAGTTGACCGTCGATGAGCTGATGCAATACATCCCGGGCCCGGACTTCCCGACCGCCGCGATCATCAACGGTCGCGCCGGCATCATCGAAGCCTATCGCACCGGCCGTGGCCGCATTTACATGCGCGCCCGCTCGATCATCGAAGACATCGACAAGGTCGGTGGCCGCCAGCAGATCGTCATCACCGAGCTGCCTTACCAGTTGAACAAGGCGCGTCTGATCGAGAAGATCGCCGAGCTGGTCAAGGAGAAGAAGCTCGAAGGCATCACCGAGCTGCGCGACGAGTCCGACAAGGACGGTATGCGCGTCGTGATCGAGCTGCGTCGTGGCGAAGTGCCTGAGGTGATCCTCAACAACCTCTACGCCCAGACCCAGTTGCAAAGCGTGTTCGGTATCAACGTCGTGGCCCTGATCGACGGTCGCCCGCGCATCCTGAACCTCAAGGATCTGCTGGAAGCCTTCGTCCGTCACCGTCGCGAAGTCGTGACCCGCCGCACCGTGTTCGAACTGCGCAAGGCCCGCGAGCGCGGCCACATCCTGGAAGGCCAGGCGGTTGCGCTGTCGAACATCGACCCGGTCATCGCCCTGATCAAGGCATCGCCGACCCCGTCGGAAGCCAAGGAAGCGCTGATCAAGATGCCGTGGGAATCCAGCGCCGTGGTGGCGATGGTTGAACGCGCCGGCGCCGATTCCTGCCGTCCCGAGACCCTCGACCCGCAATACGGTCTGCGCGACGGCAAGTATTTCCTGTCGCCGGAACAGGCCCAGGCCATCCTCGAACTGCGCCTGCACCGCCTGACCGGTCTGGAGCACGAGAAGCTGCTGGCCGAGTACCAGGAGATCCTCAACCAGATCGGCGAGCTGATCCGCATCCTCAACAGCGCCGTGCGCCTGATGGAAGTGATCCGCGAAGAACTGGAAGTGATCCGCGCCGAATACGGCGACGTGCGCCGCACCGAAATCCTTGATGCGCGTCTCGACCTGACCCTGGGTGACATGATCCCGGAAGAAGAGCGCGTCGTGACCATCTCCCACGGTGGCTATGCCAAGACCCAGCCATTGGCTGCGTACCAGGCCCAGCGTCGTGGTGGTAAAGGCAAATCGGCTACCGGCGTCAAGGATGAGGACTACATCGCTCACCTGCTGGTCGCCAACAGCCACACCACGCTGCTGCTGTTCTCCAGCAAGGGCAAGGTGTACTGGCTGAAAACCTACGAAATCCCGGAAGCCTCCCGTGCCGCCCGTGGGCGTCCGCTGGTCAACCTGCTGCCGCTGGACAGTGATGAGTACATCACCACCATGCTGCCGGTCGATGAATACACCGAAGGTCACTTCATCTTCATGGCCACCGCCAAGGGCACCGTGAAGAAGACCCCGCTGGAATCCTTCAGCCGTCAACGCAGCGTGGGCCTGATCGCCCTGGAGCTGGATGAAGGCGACGTGTTGATCTCCGCAGCCATCACCGATGGCGAGCGTGAAGTCATGCTGTTCTCCGATGGCGGCAAAGTGACGCGCTTCAAAGAGTCCGATGTGCGTGCCATGGGCCGTACCGCCCGCGGTGTGCGTGGGATGCGCCTGCCGGAAGGGCAGAAGCTGATTTCCATGTTGATCCCGGAAGAAGGCAGCCAGATCCTCACCGCTTCGGCGCGTGGTTATGGCAAGCGCACCGCCATCAGCGAGTTCCCGGAGTACAAGCGTGGCGGCCAGGGCGTTATCGCCATGGTCAGCAACGACCGCAACGGCCGTCTGGTCGGCGCGGTACAGGTGCTCGATGGCGAGGAGATCATGCTGATTTCCGACCAGGGCACCCTGGTGCGTACCCGTGTCGCCGAAGTATCGAGCCTGGGCCGTAACACCCAGGGCGTGACGCTGATCAAGCTGGCCAACGACGAAACGCTGGTTGGCTTGGAACGCGTCCAGGAACCGTCGGAAGTCGAAGGCGAAGAGCTGGAAGGTGAGGCATTTGACGGCGAGGTGATCGCAACCGGCGATGACAGCGTCGACGAGCCGACCCTCGACGCTGCCGCAGACGAAGAAGAACCGCAGGAATAAGCGGACAAACAGGGGGGCGGATGAAGATTCGCCCCTTGTTGTTTGTCACCTTTGAAATATCAATGCTCCCCCTGTAGGAGCGGGCTTGCCCGCGAAAAACGCAAGATCACCGCGTTTATCCAGGATGCACGCGTTATCGTTGACGTTTTTCGCGGGCAAGCCCGCTCCTACAGGCAGCGTTAGCAGTTAATATTCGATTTATTGCACCACCCCCACCAGATCAGAGTGAGATTGGATGTGAGCAAGAGAGCCTATAACTTCTGTGCCGGTCCCGCGGCGCTTCCTGAAGCAGTCCTGCAGCGCGCGCAGGGTGAACTCCTCGATTGGCATGGAAAAGGCCTCTCTGTGATGGAAATGAGCCATCGCAGTGATGAGTTCGTGTCCATCGCCACCAAGGCCGAGCAGGACCTGCGCGACTTGCTGGACATTCCCTCCGACTACAAAGTGCTGTTCCTGCAGGGCGGCGCGAGCCAGCAGTTCGCCCAGGTGCCGCTGAACCTGCTGCCCGAAGACGGCACGGCCGATTACATCGACACCGGTATCTGGTCGCAGAAAGCCATCGAAGAAGCTGCGCGCTACGGCAACGTCAACGTCGCCGGTACCGCCAAGCCTTACGATTACTTCGCGATTCCAGGTCAGAACGAGTGGAAGCTGTCGAAGGACGCGGCCTACGTACACTACGTGGCCAACGAAACCATCGGCGGCCTGGAATTCGACTGGGTGCCGCAAGTGGGTGACGTGCCGCTGGTGTGCGACATGTCTTCGGACATTCTCTCGCGGCCGATCGATGTGTCCAAGTACGGCATGATCTACGCCGGCGCGCAGAAGAACATCGGCCCGAGCGGCATCCTGGTCAACATCGTCCGTGAAGACCTGCTCGGTCGCGCCCGCTCGCTGTGCCCGACCATGCTCAACTACAAGGTCGCGGCCGACAACGGCTCGATGTACAACACGCCGCCGGCGTTTGCCTGGTACCTCTCGGGCCTGGTGTTCGAGTGGCTCAAAGAGCAGGGCGGCGTTGCCGCCATGGGCAAGCTCAACGAAGTGAAGAAGCGCACCCTGTACGACTTCATCGACGCCAGCGGTTTGTACAGCAACCCGATCAACCTGACCGACCGCTCGTGGATGAACGTTCCGTTCCGCCTGGCCGACGACCGTCTGGACAAGCCGTTCCTGGCCGGTGCCGAGGCGCGCGGCCTGCTGAACCTCAAGGGTCACCGTTCGGTGGGCGGCATGCGCGCCTCCATCTATAACGCTGTCGATATCAATGCCATCAACGCGTTGGTGGCCTACATGGCAGAGTTCGAAAAGGAACACGGCTAATGTCTGAGCAAGAACTCAAGGCCCTGCGTGTACGCATTGACAGCCTGGACGAGAAAGTCCTGGAGCTGATCAGCGAGCGCGCGCGCTGTGCCCAGGAAGTGGCGCGGGTGAAGATGGCGTCCCTGGCGGAAGGCGAAGTGCCGGTGTTCTACCGTCCGGAGCGTGAAGCCCAGGTGCTCAAGCGCGTGATGGAGCGCAACAAGGGGCCGTTGGGTAACGAAGAGATGGCGCGGTTGTTCCGTGAAATCATGTCTTCCTGCCTGGCGCTCGAGCAGCCGCTGAAAGTGGCTTACCTCGGTCCGGAAGGCACCTTCACCCAGGCGGCGGCGATGAAGCACTTCGGCCACGCGGTGATCAGCAAGCCGATGGCAGCGATCGACGAAGTGTTCCGTGAAGTGGCGGCCGGCGCGGTGAATTTTGGCGTGGTGCCGGTGGAAAACTCCACCGAAGGCGCGGTCAACCACACCCTGGACAGCTTCCTTGAGCACGACATGGTGATCTGCGGCGAAGTCGAGCTGCGCATCCACCACCATTTGCTGGTGGGTGAAAACACCAAGACCGACAGCATCAGCCGCATCTACTCCCACGCCCAGTCCCTGGCCCAGTGCCGCAAGTGGCTGGATGCCCATTACCCGAATGTCGAGCGCGTGGCGGTGTCCAGCAACGCCGAAGCGGCCAAGCGGGTCAAGGGCGAGTGGAACTCGGCGGCGATTGCCGGCGATATGGCGGCGGGCCTGTACGGCCTGACGCGCCTGGCCGAAAAAATCGAAGACCGCCCGGACAACTCCACGCGCTTTTTGATGATCGGCAGCCAGGAAGTGCCGCCGACTGGCGACGACAAGACCTCGATCATCGTCTCCATGAGCAACAAGCCCGGCGCGCTGCATGAACTGCTGGTGCCGTTCCACGACAACGGGATTGACCTGACGCGCATCGAGACTCGTCCTTCGCGCAGCGGTAAATGGACCTACGTGTTTTTTATCGACTTCATCGGCCATCACCGCGATCCGCTGGTCAAAAGCGTGCTCGAGAAAATCAGTCAGGAAGCCGTGGCACTCAAGGTGCTGGGCTCTTACCCGAAAGCGGTTTTGTGAGGCGTTAACATGAGTGGCAACTTCCTCGCCCTGGCGCAGCCGGGCGTGCAACAACTGTCGCCTTACGTTCCAGGCAAGCCTGTGGACGAGCTGGCGCGTGAGTTGAACCTGGACCCGGCGAAGATCGTCAAGCTGGCCAGTAACGAGAACCCTCTGGGCCCAAGCCCCAAGGTGCTGGCGGCGATTCGTGAAGAGCTGGCCGAGCTGACCCGTTATCCGGATGGCAACGGTTTTGCCCTCAAGTCCCTGCTGGCGCAGAAGTGCGGGGTCGAGCTGAATCAGGTGACCCTGGGCAACGGCTCCAACGACATTCTTGAACTGGTCGGTCGCGCCTATCTGGCGCCCGGCCTGAACGCCGTGTTCAGCGAGCACGCGTTTGCGGTCTACCCGATCGTCACCCAGGCCGTCGGTGCCGATGCGCGGGTGATTCCTGCCAAGGACTGGGGTCACGACCTGCCGGCCATGCTGGCGGCGATCGATGCACAGACCCGCGTCGTGTTTATCGCCAACCCGAACAACCCGACCGGCACCTGGTTCGATGCGCAGGCACTGAACGACTTCCTACAGGATGTGCCGGAACATGTGCTGGTGGTGCTGGACGAGGCCTACATCGAGTACGCCGAAGGCAGCGACCTGCCCGACGGCCTGGATTTCCTCGCGGCCTACCCGAACCTGCTGGTCTCGCGCACATTCTCCAAGGCTTATGGCCTGGCGTCGCTGCGCGTCGGCTACGGCCTGTCGACGGCGGTGGTGGCCGATGTGCTCAACCGTGTGCGCCAGCCGTTCAACGTCAACAGCCTTGCCCTGGCGGCGGCCTGCGCAGCGTTGCAGGATGCCGAGTACCTGGAAGAAGGGCGTCGCATCAACGAAAGCGGCATGCTGCAGTTGCAGGCAGGCTTTCGTGAGCTGGGCCTGGGCTGGATTCCGTCCAAGGGCAACTTCATCTGCGTCGATCTCGGCCAAGTGGCGGCCCCGGTGTTCCAGGGCTTGCTGCGCGAAGGCGTGATCGTGCGTCCGGTGGCCAACTACGGCATGCCGAACCACCTGCGCATCACCGTCGGTCTGCCGGCTGAGAACAGCCGCTTCCTGGAGGCGCTGGCCAAGGTTCTGGCCCGTGGTTGATGTCACTGCATTGCAACCTGCTGTGCCTATGATCGGTCGCCTGGTGGTGGTCGGTCTGGGGTTGATCGGTGGTTCCTTCGCCAAGGGCCTGCGCGAGAGCGGGTTGTGTGGCGAAGTGGTCGGCGTGGACCTGGACCCGCAATCGTGCAAGTTGGCGGTTGAGCTGGGTGTCGTCGATCGCTGTGAAACCGACCTGGCGCTCGCATGCCAGGGCGCCGATGTGATCCAGCTCGCCGTGCCGATCCTGGCCATGGAGAAGTTGCTGGCGGTGCTGGCCGGCATGGACCTCGGCCAGGCGATCCTCACCGACGTCGGCAGCGCCAAGGGCAATGTGGTGCGGGCGGCGCAGCAGGCGTTTGGCGAGATGCCCGCGCGTTTTGTGCCGGGCCATCCGATTGCCGGTTCCGAGCAGAGCGGGGTGGAAGCGTCCAATGCGCAGTTGTTCCGTCGGCATAAAGTGATTTTGACACCGTTGGCGCAAACCGATCCGGTAGCCTTGGCCGTGGTCGATCGTCTATGGCGCGAGCTGGGCGCGGATGTCGAGCATATGCAGGTCGAGCGCCACGACGAAGTGCTGGCGGCGACCAGTCATTTGCCTCATCTGTTGGCGTTTGGGTTGGTGGATTCGTTGGCCAAACGCAACGAAAACCTCGAGATTTTCCGCTATGCCGCCGGTGGCTTTCGCGATTTCACGCGGATCGCCGGCAGCGACCCGGTGATGTGGCACGACATCTTCCTCGCCAACCGCGAGGCCGTGTTGCGCACCCTGGACACTTTCCGCAGCGACCTTGACGCCTTGCGCGACGCGGTCGATGCCGGGGATGGCCACCAATTATTGGGTGTGTTTACCCGTGCGCGGGTGGCGCGTGAACATTTCAGCAAGATCCTGGCACGCCGGGCCTACATGGAAACCGCAGTGAACGCCGACGACCTGACTTTCCTCGCCAACCCGGGCGGCCGCCTGAGCGGGCGTATTCGGGTGCCGGGCGACAAGTCGATCTCCCATCGGTCGATCATGCTCGGTTCGTTGGCCGAGGGCGTGACCGAAGTCGAAGGTTTCCTTGAGGGTGAAGATGCCCTGGCGACCTTGCAGGCGTTTCGCGACATGGGCGTGGTGATCGAGGGGCCGCACCACGGGCGCGTGACCATTCATGGTGTCGGGCTTCATGGTTTGAAGCCGGCCCCGGGGCCGATTTATCTCGGTAACTCCGGCACCTCCATGCGCCTGCTGTCCGGCTTACTCGCCGCACAGGCCTTCGACAGCGTGCTGACCGGCGATGCTTCGTTGTCCAAGCGCCCAATGAACCGCGTGGCCGAGCCGCTGCGGAAGATGGGCGCGGTGATCGAAACCGGGCCGGAAGGGCGCCCACCGCTGACCATCCGTGGCGGCCAGAAGTTGAAAGGCCTGACGTATGTGCTGCCGATGGCCAGTGCGCAGGTCAAATCCTGCCTGCTGCTGGCGGGCCTGTATGCCGAGGGCAAGACGTCCGTCACCGAGCCGGCACCGACCCGTGACCATACCGAGCGCATGCTGCGCGGTTTTGGTTATCCGGTAGCGGTCGTGGGCGCAACGGCAACGGTCGAGTCGGGCCATGCGCTGGTCGCCACCCATATTGAAGTACCGGGGGATATTTCCTCGTCGGCGTTTTTCCTGGTGGCGGCGTCAATCGCCGAAGGCTCCGAACTGTTGCTGGAGCATGTCGGCATCAATCCGACGCGCACCGGGGTGATCGATATCCTGCGGCTGATGGGCGCGGATATCCGCCTGGAAAACCCGCGCGAAGTGGGCGGCGAACCGGTGGCCGACCTGCGGGTGCGGGCGGCTGCGTTGAAAGGGATCGAGATCCCCGAAGCGCTGGTGCCGTTGGCAATCGATGAATTTCCTGTGCTGTTTGTGGCTGCTGCCTGCGCTGAAGGGCGAACCGTCCTGCGCGGTGCACAAGAATTGCGGGTCAAGGAGTCCGACCGTATCCAGGTCATGGCCGACGGTCTGCTCGCCCTTGGCGTGAAGTGTGAACCCACCCCTGATGGGATTATCATTGACGGTGGCCTGATGGGCGGTGGCGAAGTGCATACCCATGGCGATCACCGGATCGCCATGGCGTTCAGCGTGGCTTCGCTGCGGGCAACGGCGCCGATTCGTATCCGTGACTGCGCCAATGTTGCTACGTCTTTTCCGAACTTTCTTACACTGTGTGCCCAAGTCGGCATCCGTGTTGCCCAAGAGGCTCAATTGTGAATATCAAAGCACCGGTGATTACCATCGACGGGCCAAGCGGCTCGGGCAAAGGCACGATCGCCGGCATCCTGGCCAAGCGCCTGGGCTGGTGCCTGCTGGATTCCGGCGCGCTGTACCGCCTGCTGGCATTTGCCGCCCGCAACCACGGCGTCGACCTCACCAACGAAGAATCCCTGAAGCTGCTGGCGGCGCACCTTGATGTGCAGTTCGTCGCTGCGACGGAAGGTCATCCCCAGCGCATCATCCTGGAAGGGGACGATGTGACCGATGACCTGCGTAACGAACAAGTCGGTTCCTGGGCCTCCCAGGTTGCCGCGCTGCCGGCCGTGCGTGATGCGCTGTTGCAGCGCCAGCGCGCGTTTCAGGAACCGCCGGGCCTGGTAGCCGATGGCCGCGACATGGGCACGGTGGTATTTCCCGAGGCGCCGCTGAAGATTTTCCTGACCGCCAGTGCCGAGGAGCGGGCGCGTCGCCGCTACTTGCAGTTGAAGGGCAAAGTGGATGGTGTTAGTCTGTCGAGTCTGCTAGATGAGATCCGTGCACGCGACGAGCGTGATACCCAGCGCGCAGTAGCCCCGCTCAAGCCGGCGGCTGATGCCATACAGCTGGATTCAACGGAGTTGTCCATCGAGCAGGTGCTGGAACGCATCTTGAGTGAAATCGCTATTCGCGATATCGCCGGGTGACCAAGAAGTCTGCAGGGGACCAGTCATAGTCCTGCGGTGCTTCTTTTAATTGAAACTAACCCACACCGTCTGGGGCGTGGAGATGGGCGTATTCTTCGCCCTTATCAACAGGAATTAAAATGAGCGAAAGCTTTGCGGAACTCTTTGAAGAAAGCCTAAAAACCCTGAACCTTCAGGCAGGCTCCATCATCACCGGTGTTATCGTTGATATCGATTACCAAGCTCGCTGGGTAACCGTTCACGCTGGTCTGAAGTCTGAAGCACTCATCCCGCTTGAGCAGTTCTACAACGACGCTGGCGATCTGACTATCAATGTCGGTGACGAAGTTCACGTTGCTCTGGACTCGGTTGAAGACGGTTTCGGTGAAACCAAGCTGTCCCGTGAAAAAGCCAAGCGCGCTGAATGCTGGATTGTTCTCGAAGCAGCCTTCGCAGCTGAAGAAGTGGTCAAGGGCGTTATCAACGGTAAGGTTAAAGGCGGCTTCACTGTCGACGTTAACGGCATCCGTGCGTTCCTGCCAGGTTCTTTGGTCGACGTCCGTCCAGTGCGCGACACCACGCACCTGGAAGGCAAGGAACTCGAATTCAAGGTCATCAAGCTCGATCAGAAACGCAACAACGTTGTCGTTTCCCGTCGCAGCGTCCTGGAAGCAGAGAACTCCGCCGAGCGTGAAGCTCTGCTGGAATCCCTGCAGGAAGGCCAACAAGTCAAAGGTATCGTCAAGAACCTCACCGATTACGGCGCATTCGTCGATCTGGGTGGCGTCGATGGCCTGCTGCACATTACCGACATGGCTTGGAAGCGTATCAAGCATCCTTCCGAAATCGTCAACGTTGGCGACGAGATCGATGTCAAGGTTCTGAAATACGATCGCGAACGCAACCGTGTTTCCCTGGGCCTGAAGCAACTGGGTGAAGATCCATGGGTCGCTATCAAAGCCCGTTACCCAGAAAGCACCCGCGTGACCGCGCGTGTTACCAACCTGACTGACTACGGCTGCTTCGCTGAGCTGGAAGAAGGCGTTGAAGGCCTGGTACACGTTTCCGAAATGGACTGGACCAACAAAAACATCCACCCTTCGAAAGTCGTACAAGTCGGCGACGAAGTGGAAGTTATGGTTCTGGACATCGACGAAGAGCGTCGTCGTATCTCCCTGGGCATCAAGCAGTGCAAATCTAACCCATGGGAAGATTTCTCTGGCCAGTTCAACAAGGGCGATAAAATCTCCGGCACCATCAAGTCGATCACCGATTTCGGTATCTTCATTGGTCTGGACGGCGGCATCGACGGCCTGGTTCACCTGTCCGACATCTCCTGGAACGAAGTGGGCGAAGAAGCTGTTCGTCGCTTCAAGAAGGGCGACGAGCTGGACACCGTTATCCTGTCGGTTGACCCAGAGCGCGAGCGCATCTCCCTGGGCATCAAGCAACTGGAAAGCGATCCGTTCTCCGAGTACGTTCAAGAGAACGACAAAGGCGCAATCGTTAAAGGCATCGTGAAAGAAGTTGACGCTAAAGGCGCCATCATCACCCTGGCCGACGATATCGAAGCGACTCTGAAAGCCTCCGAAATCAGCCGTGACCGCGTTGAAGACGCGCGCAACGTTCTGAAAGAAGGCGAAGAAGTAGAAGCCAAGATCATCAGCGTTGACCGCAAGAGCCGCGTAATCCAGCTCTCCATCAAGTCGAAAGACGATGCTGAAGAGAAAGAAGCCATCCAGAGCCTGCGCGACAAGCCAGCTACCTCTGAGCCTTCTGCTGGTCCTACCACTCTGGGCGACCTGCTGCGTGCACAAATGGAAAAACAGAACTGAGTTCTGTCAGACCATAGAAAAAGGGCGACTTCGGTCGCCCTTTTTTGTGCCTGAAATTTGTTGAATCAACAACTTAGAATCACGTAGAGCTGATCGGTGTCAGAACTGATTATAGTCTTTGGATAAGCTATTCCCGTGCTGCTGATTCAGTAAGGATTTTCAATGAACAGGCTCATCTTAGTGTTCGCAATGGCCATGCTTGCAGGTTGCGCCGCCACCAATGCCAAGACTCACGCACGGCATGGCGTCAGTGGCATCGAGATCGACTGCTCAGGCTTGGGCTCCAACTGGGAGAAGTGTGAGAAGCGCGCGGCTCGAGAGTGCAAGATGCAGGGGTACAAGGTCATCACAAGGTCCAGTGACGCCAAGGACGAGGAAGGGGATTACTTGTTCGGCTGGAACCCGGCAGGCGCCGTTACCCGCACGATGCTGGTGATCTGCAATTGAGCGCGTAAGCGCTTGATAGTGAAGTCGATCTGGCGTGTAGATAAGTTATTGGATGGGCTGTTCAAATTCATCAAGTCATGCTAAAACCTTTGAAGCGCTTTTCCTAGCTGCTTGAAAAAGAAGGGAAAAATATGACGAAGTCGGAGTTGATCGAACGAATTGTCACCCATCAAGGGCTGCTCTCATCCAAGGATGTGGAGCTGGCCATCAAGACCATGCTTGAACAAATGTCCCAATGCCTGGCTACGGGCGATCGTATTGAGATCCGAGGGTTTGGCAGCTTCTCGCTACACTACCGCGCCCCGCGCGTAGGCCGTAACCCTAAAACCGGGCAATCCGTCAGCCTGGACGGCAAGTTCGTGCCTCACTTCAAGCCGGGCAAGGAATTACGTGATCGAGTGAACGAAGACGAAGAAGAAAACGTCTGAGTGTCTTTAGGGTAGGAGAAGATTATGCGTGGGATTAAGCGCGCCGTGGTGTTGCTGACAGTGCTGGTGGTCGCACTGGTGGTTATAGCGTTTGTGCTCGAAAACCAGCAGGGCGTGTCTCTCTCGTTCCTTGGCCTGGCGACCGGGCAGATGCCGGTGTCGGTGCTTGTGATCGTGGCGTTGATTGTCGGCATGCTGATAGGGCCATTGTTAGGCGTATTGGTGCGCAGTCGCCGTCATAAGTCGACCCCTGCAGGGCGTGCCTAGGGAGCTCTCTCCCGTTCCACAAAAATCGCATGCATGCTGAGACAACCACTCGTCAGAAAACTGCCCTAAAATAGCCCGTCAATTTCAGCGCCGCCTTGTAATGATGCGGCCGCCCTCAAGTAAAAAATCCGCGGATTCATTGGGTTTCAGCTCGTAGATTCGGAAAATCCTTTCTGTTTTCACTCTCCTTGGACGTGCTGCATCAGGGCTACCCCTATACCTGTAGGAAAAGCCTACCGCTCATGTCAAGACTTGTAATATGTCAGAGAGATGGCAAAATGAAATCTGTTCTCGATAACAGGCATTTTGTGCGCTCGAAATTTGGCAGAGACGCTGGGTTTTGACGGTCATCTAATTAGAATAAAAAAGACACAATTTTGTCTGCATAACGAGCCCGCAGTTTCTTTTTGAAGGCAGGTTTTTGTTGTGAGTAGTAGTTTTCGTGCGCCCGCTGTAACAACCTCCGCCGAAATCGATCTTTTAGAGATCTCCAAGTTTGTCTGGCAGCAAAAAAAACTTTTGCTGCTGGTTGCTCTTGGGGGGGGACTGATCGCGGCCTCATACGCTTTTCTTGCTACTCCCGAATATAAGATCAGTACGGTGTTGCGCCCTGCAGCGGTCAATGAGTTGGATGCGCTGAATCGCTCAGAGATATATCAGCTTCCTCCATCTGAGGCGCTTATAGAAGTGGGTTCGGCCCTAGACTCTTACGATGTTCGCCTGGCATTTTTCAGGGATAATCAAAGGTTATTCGAAAAATTCGTTGAGCCGGGGCGGACGTTGGAACAATCTTTTGAAGAGTTCAATCGAAACTCGATCCGTTTGATTCTTCCGGAAGCAGAAAAAAAGAATACGCTTAGGGCCTATGTAAAACTTGAAATGACATATCCCAAAGATATTGATGGCGTCGCTATCCTTAACGGTTTCGTTGACTATGCCATCAATGTGAAACGTATGCAGATATCGTTGGACTTGAATACCATTATCAAAAATAGAATAAGCGAGCTGAAAGGAAAGTTTGAATCGGCGCGGTCGAACTACAGTGTCGAGAAAGAGGCTAGAATAGCGTCGTTGCGCGAAGCAGATTCAGTGAGACACGCTCAACTGCAGGACGAATTGAAGGCGCTTCGCTCGCAATTGAGGAATTTGCGCAACGATCGTATCGCTCAACTGAGCGAATCTATCAGCATTGCTAAATCCTTGGGCATCCACAAGCCGACTACGCCATCCTCACTCGGCGAGCAGATGAATACGAATGCTGCCAGTGTTATGCGAACGGAGATAAGCAATCAGCAAGTCCCGCTGTATTTTATGGGGACGGAGGCGCTTAAAGCTGAGCTTGCAGCGCTGCATCTGCGTAGAACGGATGACTTCACCGATTCTCGTATTGCACAGATTGCCAAGGAGCTTCAGATGCTGGCGTTCAATCGAGAGGTTGAAGTGCTGAGTGCGCGTAAAAATGAAGATGTTTTTCTTGCCGATGTTCAGCCTTTGCGGGCAGAGATTGCGCGCTTGAGCAACTTGAGTATTGATGTGGCCAGTTTGAAGTTAGCGAGTATCGACCAGCAGGCCCTAGAGCCCTTGAAGCCTTCTAGCCCGAATCGCTTGTTTGTGGTGATGTTTGGTGTTCTTGCTGGGCTGATCCTTGCGGTCGGTATCGTTCTCGTCAAGTATGCTTTTCTTGTGAGCGCTATTGGCGTAAAGGCTGATGTCGTCAAACCGCCGTCCCAAGGGCGTACTCCAGGGGATGCTCTGATGGGGCTGCAACAAAGTTCAAACAAGATGCTCCAATAGTCAGCGTGCTGGAATTTTCACGGCTCACATCTATTGATGTTGGTATGAGTTGAGTGCTTTCGTGTGCGGATATTCAAGCAGGCAGTCGTTTGGCCCGCGTGATGCTTGAACAATCTGTCTTGGTTTGACGTCTGAAGAGATCCTTGCTAGTGAATGGAGCGGAGGCTCACCTCGAATAACCACGCTAGCCCATTCAAAAAACGTGAATTTTCGGCCTGTTCCTTGGCATTTCGTACTACTATTGTTTCCCGCTTTCCGTAAGGAGTAATCCAGACATTTCGGATGCTTTAGAGGTATGGAGGTCATTCAGTCAGGGCGTCATCCTTGCTGGCGGGGGGGGGCGCCTGCATTTCTCCACGTTTTTTTGGGGGGGCTTGCAGGCGGATTTTGGTACGCCGAGGGCTTTATCCTTCGTGTGGTTTGCTGTTGGCCGGCGTTCTGCACATAGCAACTGAGGATGCTATGGCTCCTTTTTCAGGTGTTTATTGGTGGTGGTCATGTTGAATGGGTGGGCACGAACAGCAAGGTTGCTCCGCTACCTGGAGACTGTTAATCGATATAGTAAAACATCGAGGTGGGTATTGGTTTACATCTACTGTAAGGGTACCTTTAGTGGGCGCTTTGATGTGTCCGCTTATTAAGCGGTTCGTGAATGTGTCGTTATATATGAAACAGTAGTTGCTGGTGCTTTAGCTGTTCGGGATGAAAAGAATGAAGCTGGAACTAAATGTTAGAAATGACACAATATACAATTTGCTCGGGAACATTGTTCCGATTCTGGCGGCGCTGCTTTTTATACCGTATCTGACGCGAGAATTAGGCGCTGAGCGTTTCGGTTTTATGACTATCATGTGGGCGCTGATTGGTTATTTTGGGATTTTTGATTTAGGCGTTTCCAGAGCGCTTACTTATTTTGCGACACGCTCCAATGATCCAGTTAGTCCCGATCCCTTGGCCCCGGCAGTCAAAGCGGGTATGCAAGTTGTTGGCATTGCCGGTTTGATCGGAATGCTGTTGGTTATGGCTGTTTCAGATGTAACAGTAAGGAAGTTGCTCGGTAGCAACTTGGACATGTATTACGAAGCGCTTTGGGCACTGTGGATTACAGCGCTGATCATCCCACTTACGGCCATGGGGAACGGACTGAGGGGCGTGCTTGAGGGGTTGGGCAGCTTTAGAGACGTTGCAGTCATAAAAAGCGTGACGGGGTCTGTATTTTTTATCGCCCCAGCCTGTCTTGCTTTTTACAACATTCATTCCTTATATGCGATAGCTGTGTCATTTTTTATCGTCCGACTAGTGACCTCATTTTGGTGTTGGTACGCCGTTCAGCAAAGCCGGCAATACAAATCATCCCGAGCGGAGGCAGTTTTTCCTGCGCATAGGAAAGCGCTACTTTCATATGGCGCCTGGGCGCTGCTGTCCTCAATTATCAGTCCGTTGATGATGTATGGTGATAGATTCATTATTTCCACTGTGTTGGGCGCTCAAATGGTTGGGATGTACGCTGTCCTCCAAGAGATGATGGGGCGCACTGTTCTATTTTCGGCTTCGTTTGCATCGGCACTACTGCCACGGTTTGCCAAAGAAAATGGCGAAACGCTAAAAAGTAATTATCGTCGTTATAATACACTGTTAATTGTCGCGATGGCGGTATTTTATATTGTGTTCTGGGTCTGCTCTAAGTTTATGGCTGAGCTTTGGCTTGGGCGCAGTCTAGAGGAATATAAAAATATTTTCGCGCTGTTTTCGTTTGCGTTGTTTATGAACTCTATTGCGCAGTTGCCTTTTTTCTTCTTGCATTCCAAAGGTATGCCGGAAGTGCCCGCTAAGTTTCACCTTCTAGAGTTTACGTTGTACGTGCCCGCTTGTATTTGGGCAACCCTGAGTTATGGGGTTGAGGGGGCCGCAGTAGTATGGGTCTTTAGGGTCTTAATTGATTGGGTGCTGTTGCAATGGGCCGTAAGAAAAATACTTGGCTAGTCACGTTTTCACCATTGAGTGTGTTACTGCTAGTGTGGGGCTTTCAGTGGGTTTACTACGAAGTTATAGGTACTTCAGTGTTTAACCCAATTCTATCGGCCACCTGGTGGGCGGTCTCTTTGGCTTTGGCTGGCTATGCGCTCGGCTCAGTGATGGTCGTAGTGTTTACGCGCAACGCGTTGCGGCGGCCGGATTTTAGGTTAGAAAGAAGTTTTTTTTATTTTAAATCATTGTGTTTTATTTTGGCGATGTGGGTTGTACTCGATAATTTGGTAATCCCCGTGGCGGCCGGACATAGTGTTTCTGAACTACGAAATCAAGCTATAGACGAATGGACGGAGGGGGGGGTTGCACCAAGAGTCTTGGCTGTCCTGATGAATGGCTTGGCCTGCTCGGTGCTTTTCGTAATCTCTATAAATTACGAAGTGAAGAATAAGTTCAGTTTTTTTTGGGCGTTGGTTTACTTTTTACTTTGCATAGCTTGTTTTTCTCGTACTTTATTGCTTATCGGTATGGCGATCATCTTGCTCAGGGTTCTTTTGCAGGGTAAGAATCCGCTTCGTGTTATATTTATTTCGTTGATTGGTTTTATAGTTTTGTTTCTGGCCCTTGCGTGGTTGATGAAAGATCACCTGCCTGGGGAAGACTCAGTGGTTGATGTGCTTGTTCGGCATGTTGAAGTGTACTTTTTTGGTGGAGTGTCAGGGCTTAATTATTACGTGAAATATGATAGTCCGCACTACGATACGTTGTTGACGATGCCGCGATTTATTCAGGGGCTTTTTTCAATGCATATGGAGATGCCGCCGTCTTATTTTGATTTTGTAGAGACCCCCGGAACACTCAATGTGTTTACATCTATATTTCCGCCTTATCATGATTTTGGAGGGATAGGTGTTTTTATTTTTTTTGGAATTTACGGCCTTCTATCCACCGCTGCTTGCGTGCTCTTTGTCCGAACAGGAAAATTTCTATGGCAAGTGATTGCAGGGTTCACTGTTTATGCAACGGCCATGTCGATTTTTGATGATCAGTTTTTGAGAGGGTTACCGGTCTTTTTGATTTTGGCATTTTTTGCCTGGTTGCTGGATTTGATTCGTGGGCGAATGGGGCGCGTTGTTCAAGTGGAATATCAACAATGAGTGTTTCTGCAGAATCAGAAGTTAAGCGGCAAGACAGCGTGTTCGGAGCCTTGAGTGTCTCTGTTTGTATGGCGACCTATAATGGGGAGTTGTACTTACGCGAACAACTGGATTCGATATTGTTAGAGTTGCGTGAAGGCGATGAGCTTGTAGTGGTTGATGATTGCTCTAAGGACACAACGTGCGAAATACTACTTTCCTATATGGGTAGAGATAAGCGCGTAAAGGTGTTTTTTAATCAGCGCAACCTGGGTGTCATTAAATCCTTTGAGTCCGCGCTTTCCAAAGCGGGCAATGAAATTATCTTTCTTTCGGATCAAGACGACGTATGGTTGTCAGGTCGTGTGTCTTCTTCCCTTGCGATATTCGCGAGCTACGAGCAGGTATCCACAGTCGTAGTAAATGCGGAGGTTCTTGCATTTACGGATCGAACCGGTACTAGCTTTTATCCGCAGGGCTACACGCCGAGCTTTAGCTTGTTTTCCCAGCTTTATAAGAACGAATTTATTGGTTGTTGTATGGGGGTTCGCCGAAGAGTGCTGAGGTTGGCGCTACCGTTCGCCCACCGAATTTCGATGCATGACTGGTGGCTGGGTTGCTGTGCCCTGATGAATGGGGAGGTCCACTTTTTGAACGAAAACAAAATCTATTACCGTCGGCATTCTTCTAATGCATCTCCCTCTAAGCGTCGCAAGTTAGCAGCTGTTCTCCGCTCGCGAATTTTAGATATGTTTTGTTTTTTATCATTGTTGCTGCGCTGGGTGAAAAGGAGGGGGGGTAAATGAGTGCCAAAGTAATTATCTTGATGGCGACTTACAATGGTGAGGCGTTTTTGGCGCAGCAGCTTCAATCTATTCTGTTCCAGACTCATGGAAATTGGCATCTGTTTGTGCGAGATGACGGTTCGACTGATGCGACGGAGTCGATAATTCGGTCGTTTCAGGAGCAACATTCGAACATATCCATTTTGGATAACCAGGGAGTAGGTACAGGCTCTGCGGCGGGTAATTTTTTTGAGCTAATTCAGCAGTGCCCACTCTCGGAGTTCGATTATGTAGCTTTAGCTGATCAGGATGACGTGTGGTCTCCTGACAAGCTTGAGGCTGCGATCAGGCTTATCGAGAAGGAGGGGGCAGGCGCCTATTCCTCCAATCTGGTCTCATACGATAACCGCCGGAAGCGCTCCCGGTTCATGAATAAGGGGCAATCGCAAAAAAAGTTTGATTATTTGTTTCAAGGTGCATCGGCAGGATGCACATATGTCTTGACTCGTGCCGCGTTTGAGCGGGTCAAGCAGGTGACATCTGGGATTCAGTCCTATAAAGGCCGGTCTCATGATTGGCTAATTTATGCTATCTGCCGGGTTAGTCATATTCGATGGGCGTTTGATCAAAATGCCTATATTTTCTATCGGCAGCATGCCTCCAATGTTTATGGTGCTATGAGTGCTTTTGCCGGCCTAAAAAGTAAGCTCGGATTGATCCGCAATGGCTGGTATCGTGACAATATCCTTTGGATAGCTGAAAAATCCGGCGCGGAAGCATCGGCAAAAGACGTTGTGAGTCTGATCAAAAGCGGTTCGATCATGAGCCGAGTGCGTCTGGCGCTTAAGGCGGGTGAGCTCCGTCGGGAGAAAAATGCCTGTCGCTTGATGGTAGTCCTGTTGCTTACGTTCGTATTTTGATAGCGCAGAGACAGAAGCGCGTATCAGCGGTGAGCTGTAGAAATTGGTTGTGCAGGGCTCAGGGTGTAGCCTTGCTGACCTTTTCTTGAATTGTGTAATGATGAAATTGTCCGGGTGTTGTTATGAAGCGTTTGTTTGACATTTTTGCCTCTGCCATTGGCTTGATCCTGTTGTCGCCCGTTATCTTGATCGTTGCTTTTCTGATCCGCAGAAAACTTGGTTCGCCGGTGCTCTTCCGTCAGGTGCGGCCGGGCATCCATGGTAAGCCGTTTGATATGATAAAATTTCGGACCATGCGTGATGCCATCGATGATCAGGGAAATCCACTGCCAGACGCGGAACGAATGACCCCGTTTGGGAGTTTCCTGCGGTCCAGCAGTCTTGATGAACTCCCCGAGTTGTGGAACGTCTTTAAGGGGGATATGAGCCTGGTGGGGCCTCGTCCGCTCCTCATGCAATATTTACCGCTGTACAGTGCAGAACAATATCGTCGTCATGAGGTCAAACCCGGTGTTACAGGTTGGGCTCAAGTCAATGGGCGGAACAGCCTTGAGTGGGATGAGAAGTTTAAGCTGGATATTTGGTATGTTGATAACCGTTCGTTTATCTTGGATTTAAGAATTCTGTTGGCGACGGTGAAGAAAGTTCTGATCCGCGACGGCATCTCACAGGAAAATAACGCGACGATGGAAGCTTTTAAAGGGTCGCAAGACAAGTAATTTACCCACACCGGAGATTAGATAATGGCTGATAAAATTTTGCGTTTGATTGAAGAGGCGATGGAGGTGGAAGAGGGTTCCATTGCTCTTGGCCAGACGCTCGACTGGGATTCTATTGCAGTCGTAACATTCATGGCGCTGGTTGATGAGCACCTTGATAAGAGAGTGTCGGCGGACCTGTTGAATAAGTGTGTGACAGTCGACGATGTCGTCAAGTTAGTCGCTTGATGTCGATTCTTTCAGAGCAGCATATATAGAATCACACTATTGCCCTGTTAGATCATCTATCGGGGCAATTTTATTTTATAGTCAGTAAGTTTTTTATTATGTGGCATACTCAATAGTCAAGTGATTTTTTGGCGTTCTGAGCTGTTCGATAGTTGCGTTGCGCCGCCGCTTTCAGGGTCGGGGCGCACCGGATAGTCTTCCCGCAGGCACGGCATGCGCAAGGAACTGTTGAAATTTTGTATAATGCTTTTTTCGGGCGCAGTGGAGATTCAATAAATGCTTAAAGCCGATAGCAACGTTCGCCTAGTGAGGGACGTGAGTGTGAAAGGAGTCGCCTGCGCTGTGCCACCAACGGTTAGCGAGGTGTCTGATCTTTGCGAAAAGTTCGGACAGGAGAGTGTCAACAAGATAATGACCAGCACAGGCGTAGAGCGTCGTCATGTGGTGACTGATGAGTGCTCCTCTGATCTGTGTGTTGCGGCTGCTGAGCGACTGATCAGCGATATGCAGGTGGACAGAGCTTCAATTGATACGCTGATATTTGTTTCCCAGACTCATGACTACACGCTGCCCGCCACAGCCTGTGTTCTGCAGCAACGTCTGGGGTTGCCGTTAACGACGGCGGCGTTCGATATTGCCATGGGCTGCTCGGGTTATGTCTATGGCCTCTGGATGGCAGCCTCATTGCTTTCGGGAGGTGGCAGCAAGCGGGCATTGCTATTGGTGGGCGATACCATAAGTAAAATTACTTCTGAAGATGATCGCTCTGTAGCCGCATTGTTCGGAGATGCAGGCTCGGCCACATTGTTGGATTATGAGCCTGGCGCGCCAGCCATTCCTTTTGTGCTGGGCACTGACGGACGTGGCGCACCAAACCTGATTGTCCCTGGCGGTGCGTTCCGTGATCGCTCAGGTACTACCAGTGATGTCCAAGACCCCGAAGTGCGTTCCGCTTTCGATCTGTATATGAACGGGGCGGAAATTTTTGCATTCACGCTGGCCCGGGTTCCCGCGCTTGTAGCCGTTCTGCATGAAAACGTTGAGCGTGGTGCTGATGGGGTGGATAAGTACGTATTCCATCAAGCGAATAAATTTATGCTTGAGCATCTGGTCAAGCGCATGAAGCTGGATAAAGCTAAAGTCGTGCTCGATGTCAAGAACGTCGGTAACACCAGTTGCACGTCTATTCCTCTCGCGCTGGTAATTGATCAACGCGATCACTCGCTGCCTGTCAGCGGGCAGTACATGCTGGCGGGCTTTGGGGTTGGATATTCCTGGGCAGGGTGTATTGCGAATTTTGATGGCGTCCATATTAGTCCGTTGGTAGTGATGCAAGACGTAAAAATGGGAGCCGTGCAGTGAGTTCGTTTAATCCATTCTCTCTAGACGCTAAACATATTTTAGTCACGGGTGCCTCCTCTGGGATTGGCCGAGAGGTTGCTATCTGGTTAAGTCGACAAGGCGCTGTATTGACACTCGTAGCTCGCGATGAGGAACGGCTTGCTGCAACCGCTCAGGCATTGGAAGGCAAGGGCCATCAAACGGCGGTCATAGATTTCTTGGGCGACGAGGATGTTTCGCGCTGGATGAAAGAGCTGGTCCGCAGTTCCTGCCCCTTTGATGGGTTGGTGCATGCCGCCGGTGTCCAGATGCCGATGCCAATCCGGGCAACGAGCCTTAATCATTGGGAAAAAATTATGTCGACGAACGTGTCGTCAGGTTTCTCTTTGATCAAGGCGTTTCGGCAGAAAGGCGTTTGCCAGCCGGATTCAAGTATCGTGTTGATTTCTTCAGTAATGGCCAGGGCAGGAGAGCCAGCACTTTTGGGATATTGCGCAAGCAAAGGCGCCGTCGAATCAATGGCCCGTGCTGCGGCGCTCGAACTTGCCAGAGAGGGCATACGCGTCAACTGTGTGGCGCCAGGCGTCGTTCAGACAGAAATGGTGGAGAGTTTGCAGAACCTTGTCGGGGAGGACTCGATGCAAGCGATTAGGGAAAAACACCCGCTTGGTATTGGTAATCCTTCCGATGTTGCTTATGCCGTAAATTATTTACTGTCGCCCGCAGCCCGATGGGTGACAGGCACTTCGCTGGTCGTAGATGGCGGGTACCTGGCATGATTGTGCAGAAGAATATCGTTATCTTGGGCGCGGGTGGATTTGGCAGAGAGGTGCATGCCTGGTTGCTGGATTGGATCGCGCGGGGGGACGGCCAGCAAACCCAAACTCATTGCTGGAAAGTTGCAGGGTTTATCGACGACAACGCTTCGGCGATGGATGCGTTTGCCAATATGCCACCGGTGATTTCATCGATTGAAGATTTCGTCTCAGTACCGAACACGTTCGTTGTCTGTGCGATTGCGAATCCGAAAATTAAGAAAAAGGTGGTTGGGCGGATGCTCGATAAGGGCGCTCAATTTCTGAGTATGGTTCACCCGACCGTAGTGATGGGCACCAATGTGCGTCTGGGGCTAGGCACTGTCGTGTGTCCGTTGTCAATGCTATCGACGGATATCAGCGTTGGGGAATTTGTGACGATCAACGCGACCTGTACGGTTGGTCACGATGCAAAAATCTCCCGTTTTTGCACTTTGAGCGGGCATTGCGATGTGACGGGTGGCGTCGTGCTGGAGGAAGGTGTCTTCATGGGTTCTCATGCGGCGGTCGTCCCCAATGTCACCGTCGGAGAGTATGCAGTGATAGGCGCCAGCAGCCTTGTTGTACGTAAAGTTCAGCCGGGTACCACAGTCTTTGGCGTCCCTGCAAAACGCATTTCTAGGTAGTCCATATGACCAAGTACGCGAGAGTTACAGCGATTGAGTATGTTTTGCCCTCTCAAACGCTGTCGAATGAAGACCTTTCACGGGATTATCCTGAGTGGGACGTTGCAAAGATTTTCGGCAAGACAGGGATCAATGAGCGTCATATCGTTGCGGCTGAAGAAACAGCTTCTGATTTGGCGTTTAGTGCCTGTGAGAAACTGCTATCCAGCGTAGACGTCCCGCGTTCATCTATCGACTTTATTATCTTATGCACCCAAAGCCCGGATTATTTCCTTCCTGCGACCGCGTGTATCCTGCAGGATCGCTTGGGGTTGACTACCCAGTGTGGTGCTTTCGATTACAACCAAGGCTGCTCTGGTTTCATTTACGGCCTTGGGTTGGCAAAAGGGCTGATCGAGTCAGGCCAGGCGAGTAACGTGTTGCTGGTGACTGCTGAGACCTACAGCCGTTACATCAATCCTGGTGATAAAAGCGTTCGGACGTTGTTTGGCGATGCAGCCGCCGCCACCCTTATACAGGCCAGTGATTCCGCCAATGGTCCATTTCTGGATCGGTTTCGCTACGGCACGGATGGAGCCGGGGCAAAAAACCTGATTGTGCCGATCGGTGGAGCTCGCTGCCCTGCTGAGCTCAATCCAGCCCCGGTGTTTCGTACGGATGAAAGTGGTAACGTACGTACCGACGCTAATTTATATATGAACGGCCCGGCGATATTCGAGTTTTCGATGACCCGGGTGCCGGAGTTGTTTGCCACGATCTTCGATGAAGAATTGAAAGTTGAAAACGTAGATTTTTTCGCTTTTCACCAAGCTAACAAGTTTATGCTTGATGCACTTCGCCGGCGTCTGAAGTTGCCCCAAGAAAAATTTATTGCCGAGTTTGAACATTGCGGTAACACCGTTTCGTCGACTATTCCAATTGCGTTGAAGGAATGCTTGAGTAAAGGCACGCTTGCTGAGGGGCGTACAATTGCCGCTGTAGGATTCGGGGTCGGTTACTCATGGGCAGGCTGCATTATAAAATGGTAATTTTTCCATCGGCGCTCATCGCCGCTCAAGTCAATCTCTGAGGGTCTTTGCTTTGCTGAACACTCCTTTCGCGCCTTGGCCCTGCTTTTCCGACGAGGAAGCTAACGCAGTTCGAGACGTAATTCTCTCCAATAAAGTCAACTATTGGACCGGTAAAGAGTGCCGTGAATTTGAAAAAGAATTTGCTGTGTTTGCCGGCACCGAGTTTGCCATTGCATTAGCGAATGGGACGGTGGCTCTCGACCTTGCGTTACAGGCACTGGGAATAGGTGAGGGCGACGAGGTTATTGTCACATCTCGCACTTTTCTTGCTTCCGTCTCATCTATTGTCAATGCTGGCGCGGTGCCGATTTTTGCAGATGTAGACCGTGATTCGCAGAACATCACGGCACGCACCATTGCTGCCGTTATTACGCCAAAAACCCGCGCAATACTGTGTGTGCATCTGGCTGGGTGGCCGTGTGATATGGACCCGATCATGGCTCTGGCTGGCGAACATGATTTGAGGGTCATTGAAGACTGCGCACAAGCCCACGGTGCACACTACAAGGGGCGCCCGTTAGGTTCCATCGGGGACATCGGAGCATGGTCCTTTTGTCAGGACAAGATTATGACGACCGGCGGGGAGGGGGGGATGGTTACCACCAACAGTCGCGATTTATGGGCTGATATGTGGGCCTACAAAGACCACGGCAAGAGTTGGGAAGCTGTGTATGAGCGCCAGCATCCACCAGGTTTCCGTTGGCTGCATGAAAGCTTCGGGACTAACTGGCGCATGCTTGAAGTTCAAGGCGTGATTGGTCGTATCCAATTGCGACGCATGGCGGCTTGGCATGCTGCGCGCTTGATCAATGCGCAGCGCATCTGGGAAGTGGCGTCAGAGCTCCCGGGTTTGCGGGTGCCTAAAATCCCCGAAGGTTCGGTGCATGCGGCTTACAAATGCTACGTCTTTGTGGAGGCCCGGCAACTGAAAACCGAGTGGCATAGAGACAGAATCATGGCGCGGATCAATGAATTGGGTGTGCCTTGCTTTTCTGGGTCTTGCTCGGAGGTTTATCTTGAAAAAGCTTTCGATAACACAAATCTGCGGCCTGCTCATCCTCTACCGACAGCAAAAGAGCTGGGCGAAAGCAGTTTGATGTTCATGGTTCATCCGACGCTCTCTGCAGCCGAAATCGAAAAGACTTGTCAGATTCTTTCTGAAGTGATGGCTGAAGCTTCACGTTGAATCTAAATGTAACGCTCCTTCAGGGGCGTTGCATACGAACCTCCATCGCTGTATGGAGCTTGTTCGACATTGGTTGCCTGGGGGGCCGTGGGGTGAGGTTTCAGGCGAATTTCGCGGTTGAAAGCTGCCCTATTGTTAGGACATACCCTGCCCATCGTGTTAGTTTTCGCGCACACGGAAACCAGACGGTTTCTATTTCATATAGCTGCTGTGCAGTAATTTGCTGCCGTGGGCTCACTTTTTAGAGTCGACATGTTTTGGCTAGTACTCAGGAAAGAGTTATCGTGATCGCACCCATTCCCCCCCTTGTCGTTGATCTCGACGGAACCTTACTGCGTTCGGATATGTTGATGGAAACCGGCATGGCGTTTATGCGCAGTCAACCGGCCAATTTCATCCGTCCCTTGAAGTGGTTGCTTCAGGGAAAAACGTCGCTCAAGCAAGGTCTGGCGCAGAACTCCGAAATAGATGTCAGCCTCTTGCCTTACGACCCTGCCGTTATAGAATTAATTGAAGTCGAGCGCCAGACTGGACGAACGATCATCCTGGCGACTGCAACACATCATTCGTTGGCCGATCAAATAGCCGGGCACCTGAAGCTGTTTGACCGGGTACTGGCGACGGACGCCAACCGTAATCTGTCAGCCGAACGCAAGCGTGACCTGCTCGTTGAGCTTTACGGCGAGGGCGGATTCGATTACGTCGGCAACTCACTGGATGATCTTTCGGTGTGGGCGGCTTCACGTAAAGCCTATGTGGTAAATCCTGAAGCTGGGGTAGAACTGCGCGCCAAGGCCTTCGGAAACGTCGAGCAGGTTATTGTTTCAAACTCTTCCAATTACAAAGACTGGCTCAAGGCTTTGCGCCTTCATCAATGGATGAAAAACGCACTTATCTTCGTACCGTTGCTGGCGGCACACCAATTCACCAACCTGACACTCGTATGGCAAGGTATTTTAGCATTTCTATTTTTTGGGCTCTGCGCTTCCAGTGTCTATCTGCTGAATGACTTACTCGATTTAGCAGATGATCGCCACCATCATTCCAAGCGACGTAGGCCGTTTGCTTCAGGTAAGTTATCCATAAAGTCCGGATTGCTTTTATTTCCTCTATTGTTGGTGATCGCATTTGGCGGATCCGTTTTGTTACTGCCCTGGGAGTTTGGTGCTACGCTCGTGGGTTATTATGTGCTCACCTTACTGTATTCCTTATTGCTGAAACGGTGCATGGCAGTGGATGTCATTGCCTTGGCTGCGCTTTATACAATAAGAATTATCGCAGGCGCGGCAGCCTTCGAGCTAGCGTTGACATTTTGGGTATTGGCTTTTTCGATGTTCATGTTTTTAAGCCTTGCACTAGTCAAACGTTACGCTGAACTCCACGATGCGCGAATTAAAGGGATAACGGAAAAAACCCGTGGGCGTGGTTATTACCCGGCTGACCTTGAGATGATCTCTTCGCTGGGGGCTTCTTCTGGCTATTTGGCCGTGATGGTATTGGCACTCTATATCCATGATCAGGAAACGGCAGCACTTTATGCCCACCCGCAGGTGATCTGGTTGGCATGTCCATTACTGCTTTTCTGGGTGACCCGTGTGTGGATGCTGACTCACCGAGGGCAGATGCACGATGATCCTGTGGTATTTGCCATTCGTGATCGCGTGAGCTTAGTTGTGGGGGCGTTGTTTGGGCTGGTATTTTGGGTGGCCGCGTGAGCGAATCATTATACTCGTGGGGCCGTTACCCGGATAAACCGCAGCGAGGGCATGCCGCAAGTTGGCGTGACGGTTTACCGGAGTTACTCGCGCAAGTGAGTAAATCGCATACGAGCACTCTGCCTTATGGCAATGGGCGTAGTTACGGAGATAGCTGCCTTTCAACTAGCAACCACGTCTTGCAAATGCGTTCACTGGATCGGTTTATCAAGGTCGATTGGCAATTAGGCACTGTCTGCGCCGAAGCCGGGGTAACGTTGGCGGAAATCCTTGCGTTGGCAATTCCGCAAGGTTGGTTCCTGTCTGTTACACCTGGAACGCAATTCGCGACCCTTGGCGGTGCTATTGCTAATGACGTTCATGGGAAGAACCATCATCTGCGCGGCACCTTTGGCCGACATGTTCTTGGTTTCGGGCTTTTACGCGACCGTGAAGTATGGGCATGCAGTGCCACCGAGAATGCTCACCTATACGGTGCGACCATCGGAGGGCTGGGACTTACAGGTGTGATTACATGGGCCTGCATACAACTTATCCCCATCTGCGCTAGCCAGATCAACAGCACGATGGTGAGATTTGACAATTTGGCGGAGTTCTTTTCGCTATCGGCGGAGTTGGACCACCGGCATGAATACAGTGTTGCCTGGATCGATTGCCTTGCCAAAGGCGAGAGTATCGGGCGCGGTGTGTTTATTGTGGGAGACCATGCCGGGTATGGCGCATTGGACGTTGATAAGCGCAATAAGCTAAATGTGCCCCTGATCCCCCCGTTGTCTTTAATTAATAACCTTTCGTTGCGTGCATTCAATCACACCTACTGGCACGCCCATCCAAGTCAACGCAAACAGGTGCGCAGCGGCTACGAGCCATTCTTTTACCCTTTGGATCGCATCCTGCATTGGAATCGAGTGTACGGTCCTCGCGGCTTTCAACAATATCAGTGCGTGATTCCAGATAGTGCTGCCGAAGTGGCGATGCGTGAGATCCTGGGGGTTATCGCCGACGCTGGGCAAGGATCGTTTCTGGCTGTTCTCAAACGTTGCGGTGACATTGAGTCACCCGGTTTATTGTCGTTCCCGTTGCCGGGAGCCTCGCTGGCGCTGGACTTTCCTCAAAAGCAGGGTTTGGTCCCGTTATTTCTGCGTTTGGATCGTATTGTCCACGAGGCGGGAGGACGATTATATCCGGCCAAGGATGCACATATGAGCGGCGCGGACTTTCGTCGTGCCTACCCCGCTTGGGAACAGTTGGAAGCGTTGCGAGATCCATCATTGAATTCCCATTTTTGGAAACGGGTTACCGAATGAAACGAGTATTGATTATCGGCGCGACCTCGGCGATTGCCTCCGCCTGCGCACGCATATGGGTAGAAGAAGGTAGTCAGTTTTTCTTGGTAGGGCGCAACGCCGAAAAGTTAGAGCAATGCGCCGCAGACCTCACAGTGAGAGGTGCCACTGCCGTTAATGTGCATTGCATGGACGCGACTGACTTCGCTGCACACGGTGTAATGCTTGAAAGCTGCACCGCAATGATGCGACAAATTGATATTGCGCTGATCGCCCACGGAACGCTGCCAGATCAAAACGCGTGTGAGCAGGACGTCGGCACCGCGCTGGCAGAGCTGGCTAACAACGGCACTTCAGTGATCGCTTTACTCACCCTCCTTGCCAATCAATTTGAAACCCAGCGGTGCGGCACGTTGGCCGTCATTTCGTCTGTTGCTGGGGATCGTGGCAGGCCGTCCAACTATCTTTACGGTACGGCTAAGGCTGCTGTTTCCACATTCTGCGAAGGGTTGCGCGCGCGGATGTTCAAAGTGGGCGTGCATGTTATTACTATAAAGCCTGGGTTTGTTGATACGCCGATGACTCAGGGGTTGGCACTGCCAACGGCATTAGTTGCTAAACCAGAGCAGGTAGCGAAGCTAATCGTAGAAGGTATAAATAAGAAGAAAAATACGATATACGTCCCGGGTTTTTGGCGCTTTATCATGATGATTATAAGATCAATTCCTGTAGTTATATTCAAAAGAATAAATATTTAATTGTAATGAGGTGGAAAGTGCGTACGAGTAAGGAAACGCGTCTCCCGATAGTTTTTTTCGATGGAGGAAAATGGTTGGGAATAACATGTGTGTTTTTATTGTTGTTGGTTTTGTTGTGCGTATTTGTACCTTTTAGTCCAGTCATGCCGTCTGTTGGCCTTGACCCATCATGGGTGCTTGGCATGAATCAGGCTGTTTCGCAGGGCCTACGTATTGGCACTGACGTGATTTTTACCTTCGGACCTTATGCGTCTATTTACACCAGAGCCTATCATCCAGCAACAGATGTTATGATGCTGGCCGGTAGTGTGCTCCTGTCTATCTCTTGTTGGTTAAGTATAATTTTTTTAGTTAAGGGCCGGCCTGGCTTGCTGCTGTCGCTGTGCGTGGCTCTACTCTTCGCAGCTTACTCACGTGATGCGTTGCTTTTGTTTGTACCGTTCCTGGCTGCGCTAGTGTCTTATAAGATTATAAATAATCGAGCGGTGGGCTTCCCGTTATTACCAAGAACGTTATTTGTTTTTGTAGTAGCGTTTGCGGCGTTGGGGTTGATTCCTGTTATTAAGGGGAGTGTGTTAATACTTAGCGTGGCAATGGTTCTCGCCTGTTTAGGGATGTTTATTTTTTGTCGGGAAGGTAGGTTGGCGCTGTTGTCTGTAGTGACTCCAGTTGTGTCAATTATCGTTTTCTGGGTCGCATCAGGACAAACTATCAGTGATCTTCCTAGTTATTTTATTAATATGGTTCCTATTGCTTCAGGTTATACGGAGGCTATGGCTATTCCTGGGGAAAGCTATGAGGTGATTGTATATGTAGTTGCAGCTTTATTGGTGGTTTTTGCAAGTTTTTTCGATCGTAAAAAAGTATCGTTTTCGATAATAGATTTGTTTTTACCTGGCGTTTTCTCTCTATTTTTATTTGTTTCTTTCAAAGCTGGATTTGTACGGCACGATGCACATGCTGTAGCGGCAGCTATAGCCATACTTTTGGGAGGGATTTCTCTGTTAGCTTTTTACAAAGGAAAGCTTACAGCGGTCGCGTTAATCTTCTCTCTATTCACCGCAGGGTTAGTGTTTAATCGTCATGTTGGACTGAGTCTGCCTACAGTAAGTAATTTGGTGAATGTGACGCTGGTATCTGCGGCAGTTGGAATTGAGAGGCGCATCTCGGATAAAACCTGGCCTAAAGCGGATTTCGAGAATCATATCGCGTATTATAAAAGTGTGACTGATTTACCCCTCTTGAAGGGGCGCAGTGATATCTATTCGTTCAATCAGGCACCTTTGATATTCTCTGGAAATACTTGGGCACCACGTCCTATTTTTCAGGGGTACTCAGCTTATACCCGGAGCCTTGCGGAAAAAAATATTCAACATTTACTTGGGGAGGATGCTCCAGATAATATCTTTTTCAGGGTAGAGCCTATCGATGGACGACTGCCGTCGATGGATGATGGCGCAAGCTGGCCTACACTTTTGACTGGGTATCATCCTGTTAGACGCCTTCCGGGATACCTACAGTTGGAAAAGAATGGTGCAGATAAGTATGCTGTTATCAGTGCTCGTGGAGAGCCTGCTGCGCACCAACTAGATGAAGTTGTTGTTATTCCATTAACTAATAAGATCTTGGTGGCAAAAATTGATGTAAAGCCTACCGTGCTTGGTCGCCTGGCTAATATTTTATTCAAGCCGGCAGAGTTGCGTATTGCTATAGTCTTGAACTCTGGAGAAGAGCGGACTTATAGGGTTGTATCCGGGATGCTGAAATCAGGAGTAGTGATTTCTCCATTGGTTGAAGATACTTTTGATTTTAGTCTGCTGTACGGAGATGCTGATTTTTCGACGGGTAAAAGAGTTAAGTCAATTAAAGTTTATCAGGCGCACTCTTCGGATTTTTCTTGGCAATCTAAGTATTCTCTTCAATTTGATGAGTTGGAGGTGGCAAGGAAAATAGATCCTGTTAAATTTTTTGGATTTGATCCGGTTGATAATGATGCTGGCAAGTTGTCGCTTGTTAACGCTCAGAAGTGTGATGGCTCAATTGATATGATTAATGGGGTAAATCCTCTACCTGAAATACAATTGCATCGCCTAATGAGTGTTTCCGGCTGGCTTGCATCCTCTGTAAGCGAAGGGGTCCCGTCTGAGGCTGTTTATATTATGTTGAGCGATAAAACGGGGAAGAATACGTTTGTGAAAGCTAAGGTTAAATCTCGTATTGATGTGGCAAATGCATTTAAACAGCCGAATCTAGAATACGCAGGTTATTCTGTTGAATTCGATACGGAAGCTTTGCAAGGTGTATATAGTTTGCGGCTGGCGATGAAGCGAAATGGGCGTGTTGAAGTTTGCCCAGAGTATCTGATTTCCGCAACGATCAACGACCAGGTGAACTAATGAAAAAGATAATTCTTCCCGGTGGCGCCGGCTTAGTTGGACAGAATCTTGTCGCGAGGCTGAAAGCCAAGGGCTATAGCAACATCATAGTCCTAGACAAGCACAGGCAAAATATCGAAATACTCAAGCAGGTTCAACCTGACGTCGTTGTGGAATTTGCCGATCTGGCAGAGCCTGGTGACTGGCAGAGGCATTTCGTGGGGGCTGATGTGGTGGTCATGTTGCAGGCGCAAATCGGCGGGTTGGATTATCAAGAGTTTGTACGCAATAATGTTGATGCCACCGCACTGATTCTAGATGTGATTAAACGCAATGACATTCCGAACCTGATACATATTAGCTCCTCGGTTGTTGAGTCGGTAGCGGACGACTTTTACACGCGAACCAAAAAAGATCAGGAAAAAATGGTTCTCGATAGTGGTGTTCCTTGCCCCATTCTGCGACCTACTTTGATGTTTGGCTGGTTTGATCGTAAACACCTCGGCTGGTTGTCGCGGTTTATGAAAAAAGTGCCTGTTTTTCCAATACCTGGGCATGGGCGTTATATGAGGCAGCCTTTGTATGTCGGCGATTTTAGTAAAGTCATTATCAGTTGCATCGAGAAGAATATCCGAGAAGGTATTTACAATATCTCAGGGCACGAGAAAATCGATTATATCGATATGATTCGTGTCATTAAAAAGGCGACGAACTCGAGCACCCCGATTGTGCGTATTCCATACACATTATTCTATGGGCTCATTTGGACGTGGTCTCTGTTTGACAAGAACCCACCGTTCACGACCCAACAATTAGCCGCTTTGAGCGCCAAGGATGAGTTTGAGGTGATTGACTGGCCGGGGATTTTCGACGTGCCCTACACCCCGTTTGCTGAAGCGGTGGATGAGACATTTAACGATCCAACGTACGGCAAAGTGGTTTTGGAGTTTTAAGCATGGGACAACGAATTGCAGTATTGGGCGCAGGGCCAATGGGGCTTGCCGTCGCCTACCAGTTGGCGCGTGACGGGCATACCCCGGTCATCTTCGAGGCCGATGATCGTGTGGGTGGTATGACTGCGGCTTTCGATTTCTCAGGTTTGAGTATTGAGCGTTACTACCATTTCCATTGTATTTCGGATCATGCGTTTCTCACCATGCTGGATGAGTTGAGCTTATCGGATCAAATGCGCTGGGTTGAAACCAAGATGGGCTATTGGTTCCAGAATCGCCTTCAACCTTGGGGTAATCCTATTGCGTTGTTGAAGTTCAAGGGGTTGAGTCTGATCGCTAAGTTTCGTTATGGTTTGCACGCTTTTCTTTGCACAAAACGAAACGATTGGAAACCGCTGGACGGTGTTGAAGCAACGGGCTGGATTCGACGTTGGGTTGGAGCAGAGGCCTGGGAGGTATTGTGGCGCCGCTTGTTCGATTACAAATTTTACGACTACACCGATAATCTTTCTGCCGCCTGGATCTGGAGCCGAATTCGTCGTATCGGACGTTCGCGCTACAGCCTATTTCGTGAAAAACTAGGTTATCTGGAGGGGGGGTCGGAAACTTTACTGCAGGCAATTAAGCGGGATATTGAGGCCAATGGTGGTGAAGTGCGGCTAAAGTCGCCAGTTACTAAAGTTCTGATAGACGAAGGCAGGGTCCAAGGCATTGAGTTGAATGGGCAAGTCGAGTACTTCGACAAGGTGATCAGTACCATTCCTTTACCCTATGTGCCACAGGTTATACCTGATTTGCCCGCTGATATTCTTCAGCGCTTTAATAGTTTAAAAAATGTGGCCGTAGTGTGTGTGATTGTAAAATTACGCAAGCCACTTAGTGAGAATTTTTGGTTGAATACCAATGATCCTGACATGGATATTCCTGGGTTGGTGGAATATAGCAACTTGCGTCCGTTGGATCAGCATATAGTTTATGTGCCGTTTTATGTACCGTCTGAGCACCCGAAATTTGCAGAGCCGGACCAAGTGTTTATTGAAAAAGTTAAGCGTTATCTAGAGAGGATCAACCCACTGCTGACTGATGACGACTTTCTGGAGTTGCGTGCTAGTCGTTATCGTTATGCTCAGCCAATTTGTGATCCGGGCTACCTGGATCGTCTTCCTCCGGTATCTCTTCCCGTTGAGGGGCTATGGGTTGCGGACACGTCCTATTATTACCCGGAAGACCGTGGCATATCGGAAAGTATTGATTTTGGTCGGAAAATGGCGCGGGATGCAGTTCAGTGATTCATCAGTTCATGTCTCGTCAGTTTTTGGTCTTCCTGCTCACCGGCGGAACAGCAGCAGCGGTCAATTTTGGGTCGAGGATTGTCTATAATCACTGGATAGGGTTTTCCAGTGCCGTTATCCTAGCGTACCTCACCGGTATGATCACCGCGTTTGTACTTGCCAAACTGCTTGTTTTCAAAGATGGCAAGCAATCGCTGCATCGTTCGGTAATTTTTTTCGTGTTGGTAAATGTTGTTGCCGTCTTCCAGACTTGGATGATTAGCATGGTGTTGGCTTTCTATATACTCCCTGGCCTAGGTATTCACCGTTTCGTGGCAGAGATTGCTCATGGCGTAGGTGTAATTGTTCCGGTGTTTACCAGTTATCTAGGCCACAAACGCTGGTCGTTTCGCTGAAAGCAGGTGTACTTGGGAGCTCAGTCACGGTACTGGGGCTGTCGCCCTCGCCTCCGTTGCCGATGGTAAGGGTCAAGGCCTTTATTGAAGCTTCGAGGGCGCTCCCGCTGTATGATTCATCGACTGACGAAATCAGCTTGTGGTTTTACGCTGAGGATTTAGGTGTCTGTCATCAAAAATTGAGCTGGAAGGAAAGTTGGGAACTATGGGTACATTACGGACAAATCTGCTTCGCCTCCCTCGCCGGCAGAAGCGCATTCTACAGGTCACCGCTGACACGCTGCTGGTGTGGCTTGCATTGTGGATGGCATTTGTGGTCAGGCTCGGTATCGACGAGTTGATCAATCCCGTAGTACAGCACTCATGGTTGTTTTTAAGTGCCCCGATAGTCTCGATTCCCCTCTTTATTCGATTTGGTATGTATCGTGCGGTGATGCGCTACTTTGGCAACGACGCCTTGATTGCGATTATCAAGGCCGTGAGCCTGTCTGCGTTGATCCTCGGCGTCGTGGTTTATTGGTACAGCAACCATGAAAGCGTCGTACCCCGTTCCATCATATTCAACTATTGGTGGTTGAGTTTGATCATGATCGGTGGATTACGCCTTGCAATGCGTCAGTACTTTCTGGGTGACTGGTTCACTGCCGTTCAGCATGTTCCCTTTACGAGTAGAGATGATGGATTATTGAAAGTTGCCATCTATGGTGCGGGGGCAGCAGGTAATCAATTGGTTGCAGCATTGCGGATGGGCAGAGTGATGCGCCCAGTAGCTTTTATTGATGACGACAGTGATATTGCAGGCAGGGTGATCTCTGGGTTGCAAGTATACAAGCCCAAGCACCTACAACAGATGCTTGAATCGACAGGTGCGCAAGAAATTCTCCTCGCCATTCCGTCTTCCAACCGTGCTCGTCGTCGCGAAATTCTCGGTCTTCTTGAAGACTTTCCACTCCATGTGCGAAGTGTTCCTGGCTTTATGGACCTTGCCAGTGGCCGAGTAAAGGTCGATGATATCCAAGAAGTCGATATAGCAGACTTACTTGGTCGCGACCCAGTTCCTGCCAATGGCGAGCTGCTTGAACATTGCATCAAGAGTCAAACTGTTCTGGTTACCGGTGCAGGAGGGTCTATTGGCTCTGAGTTGTGCCGACAGATTCTGGACCTGCGCCCCACCACACTTTTACTCTTTGAACACAGTGAGTTCAATCTATACAGTATTTTGTCTGAGTTAGAGCAACGGATTGTGCGGGAGTCATTGCCTGTTCGCATTTTACCAATACTAGGGTCTGTGCGTAATCAGCCCAAACTTTTGGATGTTATGAAAACTTGGCATGTAGACACCGTATATCATGCGGCGGCCTATAAACATGTGCCGATGGTCGAACACAATATTGCCGAAGGCGTGCTGAATAACGTGATTGGCACCCTCAACACCGCTCAGGCCGCGCTTCAAGCGGGTGTTAGCAACTTCGTACTTATTTCAACTGACAAAGCTGTACGCCCTACCAATGTCATGGGTAGTACTAAGCGTCTTGCTGAACTGACATTACAAGCGCTCAGCCGGGAGTTGGCCCCTGTGCTGTTTGGCGACAAGTCGAATATTTCTCACGTTAACAAAACGCGATTCACGATGGTTCGTTTCGGGAATGTGCTAGGCTCCTCGGGCTCTGTTATTCCGCTATTCTATAAGCAGATCAAGTATGGTGGACCACTTACGGTCACTCATCCGAAGATTACGCGCTACTTCATGACCATTCCCGAAGCTGCCCAGTTGGTTATCCAGGCTGGATCTATGGGGCTTGGTGGTGACGTGTTCGTTCTGGATATGGGCGAGCCTGTAAGGATCGTTGAATTAGCCGAGAAGATGATTCATCTGTCAGGCCTGAGCGTTCGCTCTGACAAAAATCCCCATGGTGATATTGCTATCGAGTTTTCGGGGTTGCGCCCAGGGGAAAAACTTTATGAAGAGCTGCTGATCGGGGATAACGTGGTTGCAACTCAGCATCCGATGATTATGAGTGCTAATGAGGACCATCTTTCGTGGGACGTACTCAAGGATAAGCTGACAGAGCTTCTTGCGGCCGTGGAGCAGGACGACTACACCCGCGTCCGCCAACTCTTGCGCGAAACTGTAAGTGGCTACTCCCCAGAAGGTGAAATCGTCGACTGGATCTACCAGCAACGTCGCCTGGAACCATGAGTTAACACTCTGTAACCCACCCACTTTTGACACCCTCCACCCATCGCCTAACGTAGAAAAGCAGCTTCGGAAAAGCTGCTTTTTCTACCTCACCGATGTCATGGAGCCCCACCAATGCAAAACACCTACCTCACCTCCCTAATCTTCGCCTTCCTCACCACTCTCTCCGCCGCCACTACCGCCGCCCCATCGATCAAACCCGAGCCCCCAACCCCGATCGCCGTCCAGATAATGCAGGCTGAACAATCCTCCAAGGTCAACCTCAACGCCGCCGACGCCGAAACCCTGCGTCGTGACCTTTTCGGCATCGGTGCCGCCAAGGCCAATGCAATCATCGCCTATCGCGAGAGCAACGGTCCGTTCATGGCGGTGGATGAGTTGTTGGAAGTAAAGGGTATCGGCAAGGCGTTGCTGGAGAAGAATCGTGGCAGGTTAGAGATCAAGTAAGCATCGAGGGGCCGGTCAGTGACCGGCCTTTTTTCATCCGGGATCTGCGTTTACAAACCGTCGCGCACGATTTCGACGATGCGTGTTTACCACGCTGAATCTTTTTACATCGCGCAGGCGTTGGCATGAAAAGTGATTACTGACACAGGGAGGATTGTTCAACAATCGTGAGGTAACGATGACACTCAGCTTGTCCTTAGCCGACCAGATCGCCCTGGAACTGCGTGCCGACATCATTGGTGGCCGACTGTTGCCGGGAATGGCATTGGTCGAAGCCGAGCTGGTCAAGGCCTATAACGCGTCGCGCAATACGATTCGTGAGGCGTTGCACCGTTTGGAGCGGAAAGGGTTGACGCGCTACGTGCGCAACAAGGGCGTGGTGGTTCGTCGGTTGGAGCGCGAAGAGGTGCGTGATTTATTTGTCGTCCGCCGCACGCTCGAATTGCAGGCCATTGCCCAGAGCGGTGCGTTCACCCAGGATCAATCCGAGCGTATGCAAAACGCCATCGAGGCCACCGCGCTGGCCCGGGAGCGTGAGGACTGGCGTGCGGTTGCGACCCACAGCCTGTTGGTGCACCAGCAGATTGTCGGGTTGATGCGCAGCCCGTTGTTCGACGAGTTTTTCGCCCAGGTGATTGCGCAGTTGCGTCTGGTGTTCTGCGCCGCGCCCGATGAGCAGCGTTTCCAGTCGCCCTGGCTGGAACGGGACCTTGAGATCCACGCGTTATTAGCCAATAACAACAAGCTGGCGGCCGGGGAGGCGATGAGTGTGTACCTGGATGATTCGGAACGGCAGTCGTTGGCCCTGTTTACTTTCCCTTGATCGAGGAATCGCACCATGTACAAAGACTATCCAGCCGCTTACCAGGTCAGCAAAGGTTCGGCGTTGCAGGTCGACACCGCGTTTTATGAGCGTATCCGTGAGCGCAAGGATCAACGCACCTTGGTCGAGCAGTTCGAGGTGCCGATTCGCACGGGCAGGGCGTGGAAGGTGCCGGCCGGGCATGTGTTCCGTGTGACTACGCCGGTGGGGCCACAGGTGGGCGACTTCAATGTGTGGAACGCCAACGACCCGCGCGAACGCCTGTGGGCCGCGCGCACGCGCCAGTTACAGGGCGCGCATGTCAGCACCCATGATCGGTTGTGGTCGAACCTGCCGTTCCTGCGGCCGCTGGTGACCATCACCGATGACAGCCTGGCCAGCTACGGCATTGATGAGCACGGCGGGCGTCTGCACGATTTGCTCGGTACGCGCTGCGACCCGTATGTGAACCGCATGCTCACTGGTGAAGATTTCCATCATCACTGTCACTCGAACCTGACCCGTGCGGTGTTGCCTCACGGTCTGACGGAATTCGACGTGCATGACGTGCTGAACATCTTCCAATGCACCGGCCTCAATCACGACGACATGTATTTCATGAAAGCCTGTCCGGCGCAGAAGGGCGATTACCTGGAGTTTTTTGCCGAGATTGATTTGTTGTGTGCGCTGTCGACCTGCCCGGGCGGGGATCTGTCGCTGCCGATGTGGGGCCCGGATGCACAGGACCCGCTGACGGTGTGTCGTCCGCTGGGGGTTGAGATTTATCGATTGGAAGCCGAGTTGCTGAACGGCTGGAGTCAGCCGGAGCGTGCTGCTTATAAAGGGCAGCACGGTTTGCAGATTGCCAAGGCGGAATGGGAGTAACCGGGGGAGGGGGCTGCTTCGCAACCCGACGGGAGCAAGCTCCCTCGCCACAAGGGCAAACCAGGTCAGCGGTCCTGCCCATCCTTGGCATCCGCCTGCGCATTGCGCTCGGCCACGCGTTTGCGTTGTTCGTCGGTGAGTTCCACTTTGTTGGCGCTGTCACGCAGCATCAGCAGCCCGCCGACGATCGACCCGATCGCAACCACCATAATCAACCATGCATACCACGGCATAACGCTCTCCTTGAGGCAGATTGCCGTGGGAGGTTTTTCCCACGGTAATAACTGCTTTGAGTTACAGGCTTTCTGAGTAGTTCAGTGTAGGCCTGTTCTGCCTCAAAACCTTAGAGCCCGGTCAACATTGCATCTGCCGGTGCCGCGGCGCGGTCGTGCGCGGTCATCTGGAAGTAGATGAAGCCGACCACCATGAAGCCGAGGAAGATCATGCCGATCAGCGCGTTGAACCAGGCCATGGCCACCAGGCACACCACCGCCAGCACCAGCGCGATGCCCGGTACGATCGGGTAGCCCGGTGCGCGGAAGGTGCGTTCCAGCAGCGGTTCGGTCTTACGCAGTTTGAACAGGCTGAGCATGCTCATGATGTACATCACGATGGCGCCGAATACGGCCATGGTGATCATTGCTGCAGTCAGGGTCATGCCGCCCAGGTTGATCAAACCGTCGCTGTAGATGGCGGCAATACCGACCACGCCGCCAGCGATGATTGCCCGGTGCGGTGTATGAAAACGCGACAGCTTGGCCAGGAACGACGGCAGGTAGCCGGCCCGAGCCAGGGCGAAGAATTGGCGCGAGTAGCCAAGGATGATGCCGTGGAAGCTCGCCACCAAACCGAACAGGCCGATCCACACCAGCATGTGCAGCCAGCCGGAGCTTTCGCCTACTACGGTTTTCATCGCCTGGGGCAGCGGGTCGTTGATGTTCGACAGGGTGCGCCAGTCGCCCACGCCGCCGGCGAAGAACATCACGCCCATGGCCAGGATCACCAGGGTCAGGATGCCGCTGATGTAGGCTTTGGGAATGGTGCGCTTGGGATCTTTCGCTTCCTCGGCCGCCATGGCCGCGCCTTCGATGGCGAGGAAGAACCAGATCGCGAAGGGGATCGCCGCGAACATCCCGGCAATCGCCGGAGCACCGAAGGTGTCGGAGCCGGCCCAGCCATTAAGGGCGAAGTTGCTGAAGCTGAACGCGGGGGCGACCACGCCCATGAACACCAGCAGTTCGGCGACGGCGAGTACGCACACCACCAGTTCGAAGGTGGCGGCGAGTTTCACGCCGAGGATGTTCAGGCCCATGAACACGATGTAGGCGCCGACGGCGGCGTGTTTCGGATCGAGTGCGGGAAACTGCACATTCAGATACGCACCGATGGCCAAGGCGATAGCGGGTGGGGCGAACACGAATTCGATCAGGGTCGCCAGGCCGGCGATCAGGCCGCCTTTCTCACCAAACGCGCGGCGGCTGTAGGCAAAGGGCCCACCTGCGTGGGGAATGGCGGTGGTCAGTTCGGTGAAACTGAAGATAAAGCAGGTGTACATCGCGGCGACCATCAACGAGGTCACCAGGAAGCCCAAGGTCCCGGCCACGCCCCAGCCATAGCTCCAGCCGAAGTATTCCCCGGAAATCACCAGCCCGACCGCGATGCCCCACAAATGCAGGGTGCCCAAGGTGGGTTTGAGTTGTGTGTTCATCGTATTGCGCTCCCTGAACCGGTTGGAATGATTCAAGGTGTTGCAGCGGCCATGCCAGCCTGAGAATCATTGTCGTAAAGCTGCGCTACTGTCGTTTGGGGGATGGTTTGGCGTTTGAATTTTCCGGTTGCTGCACCAGATAAGTGCGGCGGTGACTGTGCCGGTGCTATCGGGAGCAAGCTCCCTCCCACACTTGACCGAGTTGTCACGCCGAGCGCCGATCAACCTGTGGGAGGGGGCTTGCCCCCGATAGCGCCCGCCCAGGCGCCGAAACCCCCGGTGTAAACCCCGCATAAACCCACTCTTTACGCCATCTTTACGCCCCACCCAGCCCCTCGCTCTCGTTCCTTTACACCACTCCTGCCGACAATTGCCCCACACGCGGCACTCGCCGCTAAACGGAGAGACTTCCATGAGCGTTCTGGACGGGGTGTCACTGCTATTGGCCGTGGCGCTGTTCATTTATCTGCTGGTTGCGCTGTTACGCGCGGATCGGAACTAGGAGCAGGCTATGCACAGTTATGACTATTGGCTGATCATCGCCTTCTTCGCCGTGGTACTGGTGCCGGCCCCGTTCCTGGGGCGGTTCTATTACAACGTGATGGAAGGCCGGCGCACTTGGCTCACGCCGCTGCTCGGGCCCGTGGAGCGCGCGTGCTATCGCCTCTCGGGCGTGGACGCGCAGCAGGAACAGAGCTGGCAGAAATACATGCTGGCGTTGCTGGCGTTCAACCTCGCCGGGTTTGTGTTGCTGTTCTCGATCCTGTTGTTCCAGGGCTACTTCCCACTGAACCCGCAGAAGTTGCCGGGCCTGGAGTGGACCCAGGCCTTCAACACCGCAGTCAGTTTCATCACCAACACCAACTGGCAGTCTTACAGCGGTGAAGCGTCCCTGAGCTACCTCAGCCAGATGGCCGGCCTCACCGTGCAGAACTTTGTCAGTGCGGCCACCGGCCTGGCAGTCCTGGTCGCGCTGTGCCGTGGGATCGGTCGCAAATCCACCCAGACCCTGGGCAACTTCTGGGTCGACATGACCCGCGCCACGCTCTACGGCCTGTTGCCGTTGTGCCTGGTGATGGCGTTGTTCCTGGTGTGGCAGGGCGTGCCGCAAACCTTCGCGCATTACGTTGATGCCGTGACCCTGCAGGGCGTCGACCAGGTGATCCCTTTGGGCCCGGCAGCCAGCCAGATTGCCATCAAGCAACTGGGCACCAACGGCGGTGGTTTCTTTGGCGTGAACTCGGCGCATCCGTTTGAAAACCCGACGGCCTGGGCCAACCTGTTCGAGGTGTCGGCAATCATCCTGATCCCGGTGGCGCTGGTGTTTACCTTCGGCCATTACGTGAAGGATCTGCGTCAGAGCCGGGCGATCCTCGCTTGCATGCTGGCCCTGTTCCTGATCGGCGGCGCGACCTCGCTGTGGGCCGAATACCAGCCCAACCCGACCCTGAACAACCCGGCGGTTGAGCAGACCGCACCGCTGGAAGGTAAAGAAGCGCGCTTCGGCACCACTGGCACCGTGTTGTGGTCGGTGACCACCACCGCGGCGTCCAACGGTTCGGTCAACGGCATGCACGACAGCCTCAGCCCCCTCAGCGGGATGGTGGCACTGGTCAACATGATGGTCGGCGAAGTGATCTTCGGCGGCGTCGGCGCCGGTATGTACGGCATGTTGCTCAACGTGTTGATCGCGGTGTTCCTCGCCGGCCTGATGATCGGCCGCACTCCGGAATACCTGGGCAAGAAGCTGCAGGCCAAGGAAGTGCAATTGCTGGTCGTGACCCTGATGGTGATGCCGATCGGCGTGCTGGTGCTCGGTGCCATAGCCTCCAGCCTGCCCGGCCCGGCCGGTGCGATCAGCAACCCTGGCCCCCACGGGTTCAGCCAGTTGCTCTATGCCTACACCTCGGCCAGTGCCAACAACGGTTCGGCGTTCGGCGGCTTCAGTGCCAACACGCCGTTCCACAACCTGATGCTGGGCCTGGGCATGTTGATCGGTCGCTTCGGCTACATCCTCCCGGTACTGGCCCTGGCCGGCAGCCTGGCGATGAAGAAGACCGCCCCGATTGGCCAGAACAGCTTCCCCACCCATGGTCCGCTGTTCGTGACCCTGTTGACCGTGACCATTTTGCTGGTGGGCGGCCTGACCTTCCTGCCGACACTGGCACTGGGCCCTATTGCTGAACACCTGAGCATGGCTGCTTTTAAATGAAGAGCCGAGGGATATGAAAATGAATATGCCTGCAAAAAACGCGAGCCCGGTCAAACCCCACGAACCCGCCAAAACCGCGATCTCTGCGCTGTGGCGCCCGGCGCTGGTCCAGGCGTTCGTCAAGCTCGACCCACGGCAACTGCAACGCTCGCCGGTGATGCTGGTGGTCGAACTGACCGCCATCCTCACCACCGTGCTGTGCCTGGTGCCCGACACCGCCGTGCCGACCTTCGTCGCCGCGCAAATCGCCGTGTGGCTGTGGTTTACCGTGCTGTTCGCCAACTTCGCCGAAGCCTTGGCCGAAGGGCGTGGCAAGGCCCGCGCCGACAGCCTCAAGGCCGGTAGCGAAGGCCTCAGCGCTCGGCGCAAGGAGGCCGATGGCAGCTTCAAGGTCGTGCCCGCCACCAGCCTGCGCAAAGGTGATGTGGTGCGCGTCGCCGCCGGGGAAATGATCCCCGGCGACGGCGAGGTCATCGAAGGCATCGCCGCGGTCAACGAAGCGGCGATCACCGGTGAATCCGCGCCGGTGATCCGCGAATCCGGCGGCGATCGCTCGGCCGTCACCGGCAACACGCGCCTGGTCTCGGACTGGCTGCTGATCCGCATCACCGCCAACCCCGGCGAGTCCACGCTGGACCGCATGATCGCGCTGGTGGAAGGCGCCAAACGCCAGAAAACCCCCAACGAAGTGGCGCTGGATATCCTGCTGATCGGCCTGACCCTGATCTTCCTGCTGGTGGTCGTGACCCTGCAGCCGTTCGCCCACTTCGCCAATGGCAGCTTGCCCCTGGTGTTCCTGGTCGCCCTGCTGGTGACGCTGATTCCGACCACCATCGGCGGCTTGCTCTCGGCCATCGGTATCGCCGGCATGGACCGCCTGGTGCGCCTCAACGTGATCGCCAAGTCCGGTCGCGCCGTGGAAGCGGCGGGGGACGTGCATGTGTTGTTGCTGGACAAGACCGGCACCATCACCTTTGGCAACCGTCGCTGCGCGGCAGTGGTGGCGGCGCCGGGCGTGAGCGGCCGGGAACTGGCCGAGGGCGCGCTGCTGGCGTCCCTGGCGGATGACACGGCAGAAGGTAAATCCATCGTTGAATACCTGCGTGCCCTGCACCCGCAAGCCGAGCCGTCCCTGGCGGAACTGACCGCCGTGCCGTTCACCGCCGAAACCCGTTTGTCCGGCGTCGACTATCAGGGCCGCGTATTCCGCAAAGGCGCCGTGGACTCGCTGCTGGCGTTTATCGGTCAGCCTCGCGGCGACCTGCAACCGGCTCTGTCGCGGGAAGTCGACAAGATCGCCCAGAGCGGCGGCACGCCGTTGCTGGTGTGCGCCGATGGCAAGTTGCTCGGTGCGATCCATCTGAAGGACGTGGTCAAGCCCGGCATCCGCGAACGGTTTGCCGAGCTGCGCAAGCTGGGGATCCGCACCGTGATGGTCACCGGCGACAACCCGCTGACAGCGGCCGCGATTGCCGCGGAAGCCGGCGTGGACGATGTGTTGGCCGAAGCCACCCCGGAGAAAAAACTCGCGCGGATTCGCCACGAACAGAACGACGGTCGACTGGTGGCGATGTGCGGCGACGGCGCCAACGACGCCCCGGCGCTGGCCCAGGCGGACGTCGGCATGGCGATGAACGACGGGACCCAGGCTGCCCGCGAAGCGGCCAACATGGTCGACCTCGACAGCGACCCGACCAAGCTGCTGGACGTGGTGCAGATCGGCAAGGAATTGCTGGTGACCCGCGGCGCGCTGACCACCTTTTCCATCGCCAACGACGTGGCCAAGTACTTCGCGATCCTGCCGGCGCTGTTCGCCTCGATCTACCCGCAACTGGGCGTGCTCAACGTGATGCACCTGCAGAGCCCGCAGAGCGCGATCCTCTCGGCCATCGTGTTCAACGCGCTGATCATCGTCGTGCTGATTCCCCTGGCGCTGCGCGGTGTGCGGGTGCAGGCGGCGAGTGCGGCGGCGTTGCTGCGGCGCAACCTGTTGATCTACGGCCTGGGCGGGATTGTGGTGCCGTTCGTGGGCATCAAGGCGATCGACATGTTGCTGACCGCGCTGCACCTGGTTTGACCCGATGCCTGTGGGCACCGGCAAAGCGGTGGCCACAGGTTGCACTGACCGAATCGAGGAATTTGAAATGTCCAATATCATCCGCCCGGCCTTGAGCCTGCTGGTCCTCATGACCCTGATCACCGGCGTCGCCTACCCGTTGGTGGTGACCGGCGTCGCCCAGGTTGCCTTCCCGGACCAGGCCAACGGCAGCCTGGTGCGCGACGCCAGCGGCAAGGTGCGCGGCTCCAGCCTGATCGCTCAGGACTTTACCGGCGACAGCTGGTTCCACCCGCGTCCTTCGGCGGGCGCGTTCGCGACCGTGTCCAGCAGCGCGAGCAACCTGGGGCCAAGCAACCCGGCATTGGCCACGCGCGTGTTCGATGACGCGAATAAACAGTTCGTGCCCGCGCAAGGGCCGGTGCCGTTAGCCTCGCTGACTACCTCCGGCAGCGGTCTTGATCCACACTTGCCTCCGCAGGCGATTGCCTATCAACTGGCGCGGGTAGCCGCCGCGCGGAATGTGCCGGTGGCCACCCTGCAACGCTTGCTGGATGAACACATTGAAAGCCCACTGGTGGGCCCGCCGGTGGTGAATGTGCTGGCGCTGAACATGGCCCTGGAAAAATTGTAAACAGGAGCGCCGCTATCGCGGGCAATGCATTCCAAATGTGGGAGCGGGCTTGCCCGCGATAGCGCCCTGAAAGACACCCTATAAACCCCTGAAGGAACCCCCGCGCATGAGCGACTCCGGCCGCGCCGATGCCCTGTTAGCCGATCTGCCCCGGGACGGCCGTGGCCGGCTCAAAGTCTTCCTTGGCGCCGCGCCGGGTGTGGGCAAGACCTATGCCATGCTCCAGGCCGCCCACACGCAGTTGCGCCAGGGCGTCAGGTTGCTCGCTGGCGTGGTCGAAACCCACGGCCGCGCCGAGACCGAAGCGTTGCTCAGTGGCCTGCCGCAGCAACCGTTGCTGCGCAGTGAATACCGGGGCGTGATGCTCGAGGAAATGGACCTGGACGGCCTGCTCGCTGCCAAGCCGCAACTGGTGCTGGTGGACGAACTGGCCCACAGCAACGCGCCCGGCAGCCGCCATGAAAAGCGCTGGCAGGATATTCAGGAACTGCTCGCCGCCGGCATCAACGTGTTCACCACGGTCAACGTCCAGCACCTGGAAAGCCTCAACGATCAGGTGCGTGGCATCACCGGCGTGCAGGTGCGCGAAACCCTGCCCGATTGGGTCCTGCAGGAGGCCGATGAACTGCTGCTGATCGACCTGCCGTCGCGCGAGTTGCTGGAGCGCCTGCGCGACGGCAAGGTGTATGTGCCAGAACAGGCCCGTGCGGCCATCGACGCGTTTTTCACCCAGACCAACCTGATGGCCCTGCGCGAGCTGGCGATGCAAACCGCCGCCGCTCACGTCGACGACGACCTGGCCCAGGGTTACCGCCAACTCGGCCAGGCCGCGCCGGCCGTGCGTGGGCGCTTGCTGGTCGGCGTCGACGGCGATGCACAAGCCGAACGCCTGGTGCGCCATGCCAGCCGCGTGGCGCAGCGTCGCCATCTGCCCTGGACCCTGGTGCATATCGATAACGGCCGCGCACGCGATGAACAAGCACGCCTGCGTCTGCAAAATGCCCAGCAACTGGCCGAACGCCTCGGCGGTGACGTGGTGCTGCTGCGTGCGGGTGAGGTGACCAAGACGCTGATCCAGCATGCCGCCGAGCGCCGCGCCAGCCTGGTGCTGGTCGGGCAGTCGCGGATGAACTGGCGACGTCGGCTGTTCGGCGGTGGCGTGGCCGAGCGCCTGATGCGCAATGCGCGCGGTCTGGAAATCAACATCCTCGACAGCGACGACGTACCTGCACCGCCGCGCCTGCCGGATGTGCGCGGGCTGGTGTGGTTCGACTATGCGCTGGCGGTGGTCGCGACGGTGATCGCGGCGGCCCTGGCCTGGGCGGTCGCCAGTGTGTTGCCGTTGCCGAATATCTCGCTGGTGTTTCTCGCGGCGGTATTGCTGGTGGCGGTGCGCAGCAGCCTGGGGCCGTCCCTGATGTGCGCGGCGCTGTCGTTCCTGACGTATGACTTCCTGTTTATTCCGCCAAAATTCTCCTTCGCCATCCAGCGTGAAGAAGACGTACTGACTCTGTTGTTCTTCCTGCTGATGGCGGCGTTGACCGGCAACCTCGCGGCGCGCCAGCGTCGGCAGTTGCAGGCGTTGCGCGATACCCAGGAAGAAACCAGCGAGCTGCTCGACCTGTCGCGCAAACTCACCGCCGCCACCGATCGCCAGGCGGTGATCAGCGCGGCGGCGCATCACCTGGAAGGCTGGAGCGACCTGGATCTGTGCCTGGTCAACCGCGACGGCCAGGGTGTCTGGAAAGTCGAGACCGGCGGGCCGCTGACCTTCACCGAAGCCGAACGTGCCGCCGCCGACTGGGCCTGGCAGCATGACCAGCCGGCAGGTAAGGGCACCGGCACGCTGCCGTTCGGGCGCTGGTGGTGGTGGCCGTTGTCGGGTGAAGAGGGCCCGTTGGGGTTGCTCGGCGTCAGCGCAAAACCCGGTATGGAACTGAGCGGCCAGCGCCGTCGCTTGCTGACTGCCTTGAGCCAGCCGCTGGCCCAGGCGTTGGCCCGCGCGCAATTGGCGCAGGAGCTGGAGTCCGCGCGCCTGCACGGCGAGACCGAGCAACTGCGCAGTGCCTTGCTCGCCTCGGTGTCCCACGATTTGCGCACGCCGTTGACGTCCATGCGCGGCAGTATCGACAGCCTGCTGGCACTCGGCGAAGCCATCCCGCTGGAGGATCGCCGCGAGTTGCTCGAAGGCACCCGCGATGAAGCCGAGCGCCTCGACCGCTATATCCAGAACCTGTTGGACATGACCCGCCTGGGTCACGGCGCGTTGAAGCTGGCGCGCGATTGGGTCTCGCCCGGCGATATCGTCGGCAGCGCCCTCGGCCGTTTGCGCGCGGTGCTGGCGCCGTTGCAGGTGAGGATCGATGTGCCGTCTGAACTGCCGTTGCTGTATGTGCATGCCGCGTTGATCGAGCAGGCGCTGGTCAACGTGCTGGAAAACGCCGCCCGGTTCTCGCCGGCCCAGGGCCATTTGCACGTCAGCGCCGGGGTGTCGGATAACCAGCTATTCTTCGCCGTGGCGGACGAGGGCCCCGGGATTCCCGAAGACGAGCGCGCGAAGATTTTCGATATGTTCTACACCGCTGCCCGTGGTGATCGCGGCGGGCAGGGCACGGGGCTGGGCCTGGCGATCTGCCAGGGCATGGTCGGTGCCCATGGCGGGCATATCAGCGTCGCCGATGGGATTGGCGGGCGGGGCACTTGCATCACGCTGTTCCTGCCTTTACCCGCACAGCCTGGCCTGGAACGCGAGGCGTGAGCTACTCTCTTTTTTCAATGGATTTTGATTGGACACCATGAGCCAGACCGCGACGATTTTGGTCATTGACGACGAACCGCAGATCCGCAAATTCCTGCGCATCAGCCTGGCCTCCCAGGGCTACAAAGTGATCGAGGCCGGCACTGGCAACGAAGGCCTGGCCCAGGCCGCCTTGAGCAAGCCGGATTTGCTGGTACTCGACCTCGGCTTGCCGGACATGGACGGCCAGCAGGTGCTGCGCGAGTTTCGTGAGTGGTCGACGGTGCCGGTGCTGGTGTTGTCGGTGCGCGCCAGCGAAGTGCAAAAGGTCGAGGCGCTGGATGGGGGCGCGAACGATTACGTCACCAAACCCTTTGGCATCCAGGAGTTTCTGGCCCGCGTGCGCGCCTTGTTGCGCCAGGCCCCAGCGGGTGAAGCCCAGGAAGCGGCGTTGTGTTTTGGCCCGCTGACGGTGGACCTGGCCTTCCGCCGCGTATTGCTGGACGGCGCCGAAGTGGCGCTGACCCGCAAGGAATACGCGGTGCTGGCGCAATTGGCGCGACATCCGGGGCGGGTGATTACCCAGCAACAACTGCTCAAGGACATCTGGGGGCCGACCCATACCGAGGACAGCCACTACCTGCGCATCGTGGTGGGCCACCTGCGCCAGAAGCTGGCGGATGATCCGACTCAGCCGCGGTTTATCGTGACCGAGGCGGGGGTGGGGTATCGGTTGCTGGGGGCTTAGGTCTGATGGGTTTTCGTTGGCTGTCAGGGCCCTATCGGGGGCAAGCCCCCTCCCACAGGTTGAAGGCGTTCACAAATCAAAATGTGGGAGGGGCGGTGCGACGATTCGACTTGCCCCCGATAGGGCCCCCAGCCACACCGCCAATCTCAGTGCTGCTCACTCTCATACCGATCCAACGTATCACTGGCGATCTCGCGCCCCAGGGCGATCAGTTCCGGCGCCTTGTAGAACTCGAAAAACCGGCACACCCGCTTCGGCACGTTGATCAGCACATCCGGCGGGTAGCCGGCGATCTTGTATTGCGCCAGCGATGTCTGCATCACCTCGAAGCTCTGGTTGATCAGGTCCAGCAATGATGCCGGGCCGACGTTGTCGATGATGAACGATCCGGTCGCCGACTTCGGCGCCCCGGCTTTTTCCGGGGCGGCGGCGGGCTGCTGGGATTCCGGTTCGGCCGACTCCAGCCACGGGTTGATCTCGGCCGCTTGGGCCTGCAAGGCTTCCTGTTCGAGCTTCATCAACTGCTCGGCCTGCTTGCGGCGAAACGGCAAGTGCGAACCCAGCGACTTCGCCAGGCTGTTGAAGCGGCTCTTGAATGCCGGCGGCCGCTGGATCACCGGCAAGTGGTAGTGTTTCTGGTTGGTCGCGTTGAGGTTGACCGCAATGATCAAGTCGCAATGGCTCGACACCACCGGCACGATCGGCAGCGGGTTGAGCAGGCCGCCGTCCACCAGCATGCGGTTGCCCTGCATCACCGGGGTGAACAGGCTCGGAATCGCCGCCGATGCGCGCATGGCCTGGTGCAGGCAGCCTTCCTGGAACCAGATTTCCTGCTGGTTGGTGAGGTCGGTGGCCACGGCGGTGTAGGGGATGCGCAGCTCTTCGATATTGATCTCGCCGACGATCTTGCGGATCTGCCCGAAGACCTTCTCGCCGCGAATCGCTCCCAGACGAAAGCTCACATCGACCAGGCGCAGTACGTCGAGGTAATCCAGGCTTTCGATCCAGTTGCGATACTCATCGAGTTTGCCGGCAGCATAGATTCCGCCCACCACCGCGCCCATGGAGCAACCGGCGATACAGGCGATGTCGTAGCCGCGCCGTTCGATTTCCTCGATCACACCGATATGGGCATAGCCCCTGGCCCCACCGGAGCCCAGCACCAAGGCAACACGCTTCTTCATGGTCGATGTCCTTCGTTAAGCAGGCGCCCACAATGCACCCAATACGGGGGCGGCTTCAATCTTCGCGCCACCGCGCAATATTTTTCCAGAATAGCGGCTAGGCTCGGGTATGCTCTGGCAATAGGCGCTTTTGATTTCGGGTGGCGGACAAGGCACTTTTCTTTGTAGGCAACGTCTACACGGTACGACCGTTTTTCTTTATTTTGAGGTGTCATCGATGAAAGCCTGGATGTGTGTGCCTGTGATCATGTTGGCCCTGGCCGGTTGCGCCGGGAAAACTGCCTATCGCGACAGCTGTGGCAGCCAATTGGACGCCGCGTGGAAAGAGCTGGACCTGGCCAAGGCCGAAGGCTTTGCCGGTACCGTGAGTTACTCCAAGGCCTTGTCCCTGCTGACCGGCGCCAAGACCCAGCAGCAATTCGAAGCGTTCGAAGGCTGCGCCAATAAGGCCGAGAAGGCGCGTTTCTATATTCGTGAGTCGCGCGCCGGCCGCTGATTCGTCGCAGCTGTCGAGTGCAACCAGGCTGCGTCAGCGGTTTGAGTGATGCAGGGATTATTCGTCGTCAGTGGAGGAAAACATGTTAGCCTTGGTAGATCAGTTAGTCGCTCAGGTCATCGGCCTGGAAGTAGGGTTACTGAGCTGCCAGGCTCGGCTCGCCGCCGTCACCGACGATGAAGCCCTGCATGATTTGCGCACCACCGTGCGGCGCCTGCGTAGCCTGTTGCGACCCTTGCGCGGCTTGCCGGGGGTCGAACAACTCGAACTGGCCGCCAGTACCGTCGGCCAATTGACCACCCCGTTGCGCGATCGTGAAGTGCTGGCCGCGCATCTGCACCAGCACGGTCACCATGCCGCTGCCGACCGTCGTCTGCGCCTGCAACCCGAGGCCTATCGCCACGTCGCCGAGGGCCCGGAGCTGGCGCACCTGTTGCAGATCCTCGATGCATTCCCGCGGTTTATCCGTGCCTCGCAACACCAGAAACTGCTCAGGGGCCTGCGCACGCGTATCGAGAAACGCCTGACCAAGCAATGGCACAACCTCGATGACGCCCTGCAGGACCCCAGCCACGATCGCCACCGTCTGCGCTTGTTGATCAAGCGCGTGCGCTACGCCGCCGAAGCCTACCCCGAGCTGGACAAGCTGCCGGTCAAGGCAATGTCGCGCCTCAAGCAAGCCCAAGGCGCCCTGGGCGATTGGCATGATTGCTGGCAGTGGCTGCTCCAGGCTGAGCATCAAGCCGATCTGCAGCCCTGTGTGACGATTTGGCGTCGCACCATGGCCCAGGCCGAAGGCGAGGCGGATCGGGTGCTGGACAAACTCTGCGCGGATTGTTTCTGAGCCGGTCCGGTTTTTGGCCGGAATAGGCGCTGTACCTGGTGGGTGCGCTGGTTAAGATCGCTGCTCCGGTCTTTTTGATGTGAGGTCGCCATGCGCTTCAGTGATTTGCTCGACGCCGCCCGTAACCACCCGCTGGAGGTCACCATCCCCGCCGAATGGGCGCAGGGTCGCGCGACCTTTGGTGGCCTGGTGGCCGCTTTGCAATATGAAGCGCTACGCGCCCAGGTCCCTGCCGACCGGCCGTTACGCTCGTTGGCAATCACCTTTGTCGGCCCGGTCGCTGCGGATGTGCCCGCCAGTTATCACGTCGAAGTGCTGCGCGAAGGCAAGGCGGTCAGCCAATTGCTTGGCCGGGTGATGCAGAACGGTGAAGTGGCGACGCTGGTCCAGGCCAGTTTCGGCGCGTCCCGTGAGTCGCAAGTCGTGGTGGCGAGTGAGCCGCCGCCGACCTTCAAGCATTGGGATGAATGCCAGGAGCTGCCGTATATTCAGGGCGTCACCCCGGAATTCATGCGGCACCTGGCGATGCGCTGGAGTGTCGGCGGCCTGCCGTTTACCGGCAATACCTCCCGCGACATGGGCGGTTGGGTGCGCTTGCGCGGCGATGTGAAAGAAGAGCCGCTGACCGAGTCGCACATCCTCGCTCTGGTGGATGCCTGGCCGCCGGCGTTGCTGCCGCACCTGCGCAAGCCCGCGCCGGGCAGCACCCTGACCTGGACCATCGAATTTATCCAGCCGCTGCAAGACCTCACCACGCTTGACTGGTGCCAGTACTACGTCAACATCGAACACGCCCGTGACGGCTACGGCCATGCCGCTGCGGCGCTGTGGAGCCCGAGCGGCGAGTTGATCGCCATCAGCCGCCAGACCGTGGTGGTCTTCGCCTGACCTTCAGTGCCGGTGGCGCTGACGCCAGGCGCGCCACCAGCCACCGCTGAGCACAAAGCGCGGGAAGCTCACGAACTGCTCGACCAACAGGCGTTGGACCGCGTCTTTGCGGTCGCTGAACGGTTCACCGGCCTGGGCTTCCAGGCTGTGGCCATGCCGCTGCAAGGCAAGGCCGGCGAGGATGCCGACAACGCCCACAGCCAAACTGGCCAGGCTCAGGCTGAACACCCCGGAAACGACCAACAGAAACCCGATGATAAACAGCGGCACCGCGATCATGTGCAACGCCAGGTTGGTCGGGTGCTGGTGGTTCTGCGGGTACTGACGCCATTGCCAGGCGGGGAGATTGGGATGACGTTTGCCCATGATGATGAATCCTCTGTCCGTTGAAACAACTTGAACAGAGTTTAGGTCGGGTCGGCTGGCGCGGCGAATCAAGGCTGGCTATGGGGGCCATAGCCTCGCCTTGTATTGCTTATAGCTTCAACTGGCCAATCGCCTTGCTCAACTCCCCGGCCAATGTGGCGAGCTGATTGCTGGTGGTGGCCGAATCCACGGTCTGCTGCACGGTGTTCTCGGTCACATCACGAATACTCACCACGGCGCGGTTCATCTCTTCGGCGACATGGCTCTGCTGTTCGGCGGCGACGGCGATCTGGGTGTTGCTTTCGCGCATCTGCGCCACGGCGCCGGTGATTTCGGCCAGTGCCGCGCCGGCTTCCTGGGCCTGTTGCACGCAGTCATCGGCCTTGAACGAGCTTTCTTGCATGAAGTCCACCGCATCGCGGGTGCCGGCTTGCAGCGCCGAGACCATGAGCGTGATTTCGTCGGTGGAGGTTTGCACGCGTTTGGCCAGGTTGCGCACTTCGTCGGCGACCACGGCGAAACCGCGGCCCATCTCCCCGGCGCGGGCGGCTTCGATGGCGGCGTTGAGCGCGAGCAGGTTGGTCTGTTCGGCGATGCTGTGGATCACGCTGACCACGCCGTTGATTTTCTGGCTGTCTTCGGCGAGTTTCTGGATCATCTCGGCGGTCTGTTGCACGCCGCTGGACAGCCCGGCGATTGAGCGTTGTACCCGATCCACCACTTCGCGGCCGCTGCCGGCGAGGGTGTCGGCGGTCTGGGACAAATCGCGGGTGGCGCCGGCGTGCTGGGCGATGTGGTGGACGGTGGCCGTCATCTCGTTGATGGCGGTGGCGGCCTGGTCGGTTTCGCTTTGCTGGCCGAGCATGCCGTGCTGCACCTCGTTCATGCTGCTGGCCAGGCGCGCCGCGCCCTCATCCAGTTGCTTGGCGGTGCTGGCCACGGTGTTGACCACTCGCTGGTAGCCGGCTTGCATGGCATTGAACGCGCTGGCCATCTGCCCGACTTCATCTTTGCAGGCCAGCGGGACACGCGCCGATAAGTCGCCGGTTTTCTCGACGTGCAGCATCACGTCCTTGAGGGTGTTGAGCTGGCTGAGCAGGAAGCGGATCAGCAACTGCGAGGCGCAGAGCATCGCCAGCATCAGGATCAGCACCGCTACCGCGTAGTTGGCGAAGCGCTCACTGAACACCTGGCTCAGGCTCGGCGCATAAGCGAGCACGGCGACCTGTTGCCCGTCGGCGCGGGCGACCACTTCAGCGCCCATCAACGGGTTTTCGCCGAACAAGGGCAGGTGATTGAGTTCGACCCAGCCGCTGGCACTGCTCAGGTCTGACAGATCTTGATCAGCCAACTGTGGGACTTGGCCACGGGCAAACGTCAGCCACGCCTCGCCCTTGGGCAGCGCCTTGTCGGCCGGCCAGGCGCTGAGCACGCGCGCCTGGGCTTGTGCCGAGGCCTGGGACGCCTGGCTGCGCGACTGCTGTTCGAGATGCACAGCGTATAGCACCAACAGCAGCGTGGTGATAAAGGCGACCGCGTTGACGGCCCAGAATTTGTATTTCAGCGAGATATTGCTAAGCCAGGCACCCATAGAAGGTTTTTCTCTGATAGCGGAAACAGCATTGGCAAGGTGCCATTATTGTGCCGCTACTGAAAAAATACCACTTTGATATGGGTCAATACGCCACATCAAACCACCGCGGGTAGGCCAAAAAAAATGCGCGCGCAGGCGGTGCTGTGCTGGGCCAGGTCTTCCAGGCTTTCGTTGCGGTGCAGGGCGACTTCGCGCAGCACCTCCGGCAGGTAGGCCGGTTCGTTACGGCCGTTTTTCGGTTTGGGCCGCAGGGTGCGCGGCAGCAGGTAAGGCGCATCGCTTTCCAGCATCAGGCGGCCCCGAGGAATTTCTCTGACCAGCGGATGCAGGTGCGTCCCACGGCGCTCGTCGCAGATCCAGCCGGTGATGCCGATGTGCAAGTCGAGGTCGAGGTAGCTGAACAGCGCCTGCTGCTCGCCTGTGAAACAATGCACCACGGCGGCGGACAAGTGATCGCGGTAATCCTTGAGGATCTCCAGCAGGCGCTGGTTGGCGTCGCGTTCGTGGAGAAACACCGGCAGTTTCAGCTCGACGGCCAGGGCCAGGTGTTCTTCGAGGACTTTTTCCTGCTGCGGGCGCGGTGAGAAGTCGCGGTTGAAATCCAGCCCGCATTCGCCCACCGCGCGCACGCGGCTGTCGTTGAGCAAACCACGTAGGCGTTGGGCGCTGTCGCCGTTCCAGTCGCTGGCGGAGTGGGGGTGGATGCCAGCGGTGCAGAACAGTCGCTGGCCGCTTTCATCCAGCTTTTCGCACAATTGCAGGGCCTGTTCGCTGCCGTCGACACTGGTGCCGGTGAGCACCAATTGTTGCACGCCGGCGGCATACGCACGCTCGAGAACGGCCTGGTGCTTCTCGTCGAAACTTGGGTTTGTCAGGTTGACGCCGATATCAATGAGTTGCATGGTGCTATCTCCGCCTGCGGCCGGAAAGCATATCAGAGCTGTAGATTTATAAGAAAAACCTAGAACTACAACGAGTTATAGCTGTCTTTGAACGTCGCAAGTGACATTGTGGTGGGTCTATCGCCTATCCTGGTGCCGCCGTTGCGTGCCTTGTCAGCGCATAAAGCGCTCTGTTTCTGACCTCCAGCCCCTCGTTTTTCGCGAAGGTGCTGGCCAGTATTCTTTCCGGAGAGCGGATGATCCGACCCTCGGCGTTGCTTATGTTGTGCCTGACGTTATCGCTGCCCATGGCGGCGGTCGCGCGGCTGGACGGGCCGCTGGAAGTGACCAAACCGAGCAAGGTGCGCGACCTGGCCGAGATTCGCTCCAGTCGTACCCTGCGCGTACTGGTCAACCAGAGCCGCAACAGTTCCGGCGAAATCCAGGGCCAGGCCATTGGTGTCGAATACCATCGCCTGCGTGCGTTCGAGCAGTACCTCAACGACCAAGCCCGCGATGGCCAGGAAATCAATCTGAAGGTCATCCCCAAGGCCAAGGACCAACTGCTTGGCGCGCTGGCGCGGGGTGAAGGCGATCTGGTAGCCCCCGGGGAATTGCTGGAAGTGAAGGCTACGCACAAGATCAGTGCGAGCGACCCGATTGCCAGCGGTGTGCCGTTATGGCTGGTGGGGGTCAAGGGCGAGCGCCGGTTCACCCGGCTGGAGCAGTTGTCCGGGCGCACATTGGCGCTGACCACCGGCAGCGCGGCGGCGGATGCGATCAACCAGGTCAACCAGAAACTGGCCCTGCACAAGCAGCCGCCGATCAAGGTGGAGTGGGTCGACCCGAGCCTGGCGGTGGAGGACGTGCTGGAGATGGTCCAGGCCGGCATCTTTCACCTGACCATCGTCGAGAAGCCCATCGCCGAACGCTGGTCGAAGATCCTGCCCAAGCTGCGCTTCGACAAGCAGGTGGTGATCAATGAGCCGGGCGAAGAGTATTGGTTCGTGCGGCAGGACGCCGCGATGCTGCGGGCGAGTATTGATCGCTTCCTCAAGACCTACCGCACGCCGTCCGACCAGGACGTGGCGTTTCAGCGCATTTATCGACGCCTTTACCAAGTGCGCAACCCGCTGGCCCGCATCGACCGCCAGCGCCTGGAGAAACTGCGCCCGATCCTGCAAAAACATGCGCGCGAGCAAGGCATGGATTGGTTGAACCTCGCCGCGCTGGCCTTCAAGGAGTCCGCCCTCGACCCAAGCGCACGCAGCAGCGGTGGCCCCACCGGCCTGATGCAGATCACGCCTTCGGCGGCGCAGCGGGTGGGCGTGAACAATATCGAGAATCTCGACAGCAATGTGCAGGCGGGCGCACGTTACCTGTCGATGATCCGCCGCAAGTTTTTCGCCAGCCCCAAGCTCAACGAGCGTGAGCGCATGGCGTTCGTGCTGGCGGCCTACAACATGGGGCCGGAACGCGTGCAAGGCATGCGTACCGAAGCCAAGCGGCGTGGGTTGAACCCCAATCAGTGGTTCTTCCAGGTGGAGCGCATTGCCATGGAGCAGGTGGGGATGAGCGGCGTGAGCTATGTGAATAGCGTCAACAAGTACTACCTGGCGTTTGATCGGGAGCGGGACTCCCTGGAGCCGTCGGCGTTGGAACCGAAAATCGCTTCGCGCAAGTGATCGATTTTATAGATATTAATCAGGCATTTTTTCGGATTTTATCATTGCCTAAACTGATTAATATAGCGGCCAACCAACCTCTACTCTGAAAAGGATTATCCCCATGAGCCCACTGATCAAAAGCATCCTGTCTACCCGCGCCGGCTATGGCTTGACCATTCTGCGCATTGTCGTCGGCATCATCTTCGCCGCCCACGGTTCGCAAAAACTCTTTGGCTGGTTTGGCGGCTACGGCCTGGCGGGCACCGCGCAGTGGATGGAAAGCATCGGCCTGGCGCCGGGCACCCTGATGGCCTTGTTGTCGGGCGGTACCGAGTTCTTCGCCGGCCTGGCCTTGATCATCGGCCTGCTGGCACGCCCTGCGGCCTTGGGCCTGACGATCCTGTCGCTGGTGGCGATCTTCTCGGTGCATATCCATAACGGTCTGTTCATGGCGAACAATGGTTATGAGTTCGCCCTGGCCTTGCTCGGCGGCTCCCTGGCCGTCCTGTTCGAAGGTGCCGGCAAACTGTCCGCCGACCGCGCCATCACCCACTGATCGGTCTGTAACCGCTGGAGAAGGCCCGCCATGTGCGGGCCTTTCCGTTGCGCGGGATTCTTGACACCGCCCCATCGGCTTCTCTAGGATGTTGGTTATGCGCCGATTTAAACAGCTAATTGCGGGGCGCCACTGGGACTCGATGCAGCCCGACAGAAGCCAGTTCTCATTGCAGACGCCGGCTTCGAAATACCGCTAAAGCGCTGGTTCGGTGTTGCCTCTCACCTGCCCGCAGACTTTTGAGGCAGAGACACGACACGATGAATGCACCACGCCCCCTCATACGCCTGGCTCCGATCACTGCGGAGCTGACTCAACGCAATCCGAGAATTCTCCTGGGCGGCAAGCACCAGCCGACGCTGTTGCGTTACCTGGACGGCTGGCCGCGTCGGGGCGGGCGGCCCTCGGCGTTCCTGATCCAATTTGTCGAAGATGGCGATTCCCTGGCACGCTTTGCCAGCAACAGCTTTGACCTTGCGGTGATCCAGGCGCCCAGCGCCAGTGACGCGGCTGAGGTGATCCGCCAACTGACGCGCATTGCCCGGCAAGGTTTGATCGCGCGGCGCTGAGCCCTCAATAAAACGCCGACGGCGGCACCGGCCAGCGACGACGCCGCCGCCGAAACAGCCCCCAGGCAATCAGGCACAGCAGTGCCGGCAACGGCACAGTCACCAGCAGTTTTACGTTGCGTTCCAGGCGCTGCACTGGCGCGTAAAGCGTGTTTTTCAGCGTATGCAGTTCCATCGGTAGACGCAGGCGTTCCTTGTTGAGCGCTTGCAACTGGGTACTGGTATCGACCGACTCCGTGCCCAGGGCCGTGACGTCGGGGTTAAGGCGCTGCCATTCCTTTTCCGTTCGTGCCAGGCGCCGTTCCAGCTCGGCAGCCTGATCCCGATAGGCGCGTTCGGCAGCCTCGCGCCGCTTCGCCAACAGCTTCAATGAATGGCCGGCCACCGCGCGCGGGCGAATATCCGCCAGGGCCTGCGGCGCGGCGAGGTTATCCAGTGCGTTCATGACAAATAGTTTGTTGGCATTTCGCGCGGATTCGCCGGGAGGCTCGCGCAACATATCCGTATCTGCAACCACGACCACATGGATCTGCGCCGCCTTCTGCAACCCCGGCGGCCGCCCGCCAAATCCGTCGGCAAACGCCGAATAGGCTGGCCCTTCGAGGCGGGCAGCGATCACGTGAGGCTCGCCACGCGTGGGTAACGCACTGCCCACGGCGTCTGAATCGATCAGTAACGACTGTCTGGAACTGTGCAACAGCGGCGTGAAGATGGCGCGGCTTTTATCCAGGGAGAACAGGGCGCCGCTGTTCGACACGGTCACTGTGCCCAGCTTCCAGGTGCTGACATCGCGGGTATTCATTGCTTGGCGTGGCAGGGTGAATGTGGCCGGTTGATGTTCCGACGGGGCATAGGTGGGGTCGACCAGCACTTTGTTGCTCGGCATGCTGACCCCCCAGCCGGCGAGCAACGCGTCTAGCCGGGTGGCGGAGGACGTTGTCTTTGAGCCGCCTTTGTCGAGGGGGTCGATAAACATCAGCAGTTTGCCGCCGCCCAGGACGAACTGGTCGATCGCATACAGTGTTTTTTCCGGCAGCCCGCGTGGATGTACCAGCATCAGGGTTTTAATCCGCGAGGGCACATGATCGGCGGTCGGCTCCAGCTCCAGGAGGTCGAAATGTCGGTGCAATTCCAGTACCAACGGCTCGATGGATGCGCCGGCCGGTAACCCTGATAACAGCCCGACGATCGCGGGCTCGGGGTGCAGCAACTGGGTGATCAAGTGGCTGATTTCATACTCCAGCAGCGGCTCGTTCTCCGGGTTGAACGACTCGATGCGTTGGGCGGTTTGCCCCTCCCGAGCGCCGATAAGACCGAAGAACCCCGGTTGATCGCGCAGGCCATACAGTCCTGCTTTGTAGGCATCCTCTGAAAAGGGAGTGGGATCGATAATGTGCAGATTGATCCTGCCGTTTGCTGCGTGTTCGAACGCCCTGAGTTTTTCTTCGACGCGTTTGGCATAGTGTTTCAGGATGCTTTTTTTTGCCGGTATGCTTGAATTGAAATAATAGAAGTCCAGTGGACTTTCCAGTGTGGTGAGTAAGTGCAATGCCGCGGGTGACAATGTATTGGTCTGTTGTTGGGAAAAGTCCTGGCGTAAATCAGGAAGTTTGACTACCCATACCAGGTTGAATGCGAGGAACAGCAGCAGTATGACGCTAAGTGTCATGCCGGTGCGCAATGGATATCGCATCGAGAGTGTTCCTTCTCAGCTGTTCTTGTAGTTGAGGATAACGGTCGTCGCAGCAAGAAAAGCAATGATCATGCTGATGAAATACGCGCCGTCCTGAAAGGTAAGTGTCCCGTGATCAATCAGGCCAAAACGCAGGAATGGGCTGAGAGATGTCAAACTGTCGATGATCCATATGGGGGCTTGACGCTCCAGTGCATCCAATATCGAAGACACGCCGCTGGCCAATAACAGCAGGCTCAGCGTCAATATGAAAATGGCCAGGCGCTGGCGGGTCAGTGCGCAAATAAAAACACCCACTGAGAGATAGCTTCCGCTCAATAACCAACTGGCCAGGAATTGGGATGCGATGACCCGGTTGTCCGCACTGCCCAACAAGTTGACCACCGTCACGATGGGGAATGTCAGTAATAATGCCAGGCCCGCCACGACCCAGGCGGCGAGGAACTTCCCAATAACCAGTTCGGCGGGCCGCACAGGCAGTGTTTTCATGAAATCGCCAAAGCCTGTCTCGTTCTCGTCCGCCCAAAGTTGAGTCGACAGTGCAGGGACCAGTAACAGGTACAACCACGGGTGCCATTGAAAAAAGCCCTGCAAATCGCTGCTGCTGCGCTCCAGCAGTTGGCTGGTGTGCAACCCCAGCAAGGTCGACAGCAACAGGAACAGCGCAACGCTCAGGTAGGTGGCAGGTGCCGATAGATAGCTGGCAAGCTGGCGTTTGAAAACAGATGGCAGCAGGTTCAATGGGATGCCTCCTGGCTCAGGTGGTGAACGACATCGTTCAGGCGGCCTGGCTCCAGATTCAGTGAGTGTATTTCCCAGCGTCGGTTGGCAATCAATGCGCAGATGGCGGGGTAGATGGAGTGTCCCGGCATGGCGAGAACGGTTACCGTGCCCGGGCCGTGCCGGTCTTCTTCGATACCTGCCACGCCGGGCAGTACGGCAAGCGCCAGTAAATCCAGGGCTGACTCCGCCGCCAGGGTGACCGCGCGAAAGTGCCGGGAACTGCGCTGCAGCTCGGGCATCGGGGTGTCCGCCAACAGGCGCCCGCCGCCAATGACCAGGGCGCGGGTGCAGACGCCGGCCAGTGCTTCGCAATCGCGTGAGGCAACGATGATCGTCATCTCGTCGGCCAACGACTGGATAAGCCTGCTGATCTTGCCTTGCTGATGGGGCGCCAACCCTTCGCTGGGTTCGTCCAGCAACAGCACGTCGGGGTCGTGCAGCAGGGCCTGGGCAAACGCGACTTTGCGTTTCAGACCAGGGGGAAGGGTGTTGATCGGGTAATCGAGGACTGGCCAGAGTTCGAGTCGGCTGGCCGCGTGATCCACCCGCCTGCGTCGCTCCGCGCCTTGGAATCCCCGAACGGTGGCGATGAACCTGAGCAGGTTCTTGACCGACAGAGTCGGGTGACTGACACCGAATTCTGGTTGATAGCCTATTGCCTTGCGTGCGTGATAGCCGTGTGTGTGTGTATCCAGCCCCAGAATCCGCACTTGCCCCGAGGAGGGTTGGATGGCGCCGGCGATCATTTTTAAAAGTGTCGTTTTACCTGCCCCCTCCAATCCAAATAAACCAAGGCACTCTTGGCGTTTGGCAGAAAATGAGACATCGCTGATTACACTCTTTTTGTTCAAGTATTTTGTGAGGTTGCTTATCTCGATCATTATGCTTTTCTGTTCGGTTGATGAGGCAAGAAGAATGAAGAGGCAAGCGCCTTTGTTGAGTGATATAGGGCTCGGGTTTAAAAATGGTACGTTCAATGTACAGTGCTTGGAAACGCTGAAGTATCTTAATAAGAGAAGTCCTACGTTCAGTCTGTTACCTCGCTGAAACAATCGTTGAGTGATAAATGCATGTTGATGGTCGGATGTTTATCTGATGTTTATATACGCTTTGCTTGTTGTCATGAGGCCTGATTACTATGATGCTTCTACGTACCCTAGTTCTTGAACACTCTGGTGAGGATGCGCCGGTCAACGGTGCTCTGCTCTGTGGTTTTGCTGTTCCCCAGATCGCGTCGAACTTTCTTGTGTACAGCCTGGATGAAGAAATAGAGCCGGGTAGTTCCCGGGTATATGTCGCAGCATTGCGTAGGAAAGTTGAACGCTACTTCTTGGGTGGGGTGGATACCCAAGAGGATCTGCAAGTTGCGATGCGGGTGTTTAAACAAATACTGACCCTGGCCGCTTCCGGTACCAAGTCGGGTAGCGTCGGCGACGGCCAGATTCCCTATCACTTTGTCGACTTGAAAGGCTGCAAGTTGCCGCCCGCCAGGCCCGAAGATCATCATTCAATGAACATCAAGAAAGCCTTGGTGATGAAGGTGATTACCTTGGGCACATCGGCCCCTGCGTCAGAGGCGATTGAAAGTCCTACGCTGATTGTCCCGTCCATTCGTTTTTCTTCCAAATTGGTCTCGGCTCCCAAAGTCACCAAGGAGCCTGAAAAGGTCTTGCCGGTGGTGATCGAGGGGCTGGCTGAACCTCAGCGGCAGGTGCCCGCGGTCGTGGCGCCAACTGCTGCGCCGGTCGTCGCGGTTGCACCCAGTGCGCCGCCGGCATCCAACGAACAGGCAGAACACAATTCACTGTTCGAAGTGGACAGCACCTTGACCAACCTCGCGCGTGTCGCCCAGGAACTGACCCAGCAAAAACTTGCAATGCAAAAGCGCGAAGAAGCGCTCGAACAGCGCCAGGTTGAACTGCAGCGAGGGCTGGCGGAGCTTGAGCAAAAACGCCAGGAACTGACCCGTCGCATGGTGCAGGAGGAGGGCGTCGTGCAGTTGCAGGCGCAGGCGTTGGAGGGGCGTGAAGCGCAGTTGGCAAATGCCGTGGCCATGCAGCAGCAAGGGCAGCGTCAAATGGATGAGCGCACCCGCGTCCTGGAAGAGCGGGCCATTCAAGTCGAGGCGCAAGAGCTGCGGGCGCGTCAGAAAGGCGAGACGTTGGCGGCGCTGCTCGTGCAGTTACCAGGGTTGCGCCAGAATGTGCATGCCATTCTCTTTGAACTCGACCAGGCGTTGGACGGCCTGGCCAGGAATGAGCTGGTTCAAGCGAGCAGCGAGCCGGGCGCAATCCAGCTGTGATGCGAGGCGTCAGAGGGTCTGGCTACTTTCCCCGGTTCATTTATCATCACCCTCTGTTCGTCGACGCCGGGGCCTGCATGCCGCGGCGTATTGGAATCAATGGACATTGCCTGGGGATGCACACGTTTGAGTACCAAGCTGATTACCAAAGAAGGTCATGAGGCGCTGAAGAAGGAGTTGGATTACCTGTGGCGCGAAAAGCGTCCGGACACCACGCGCAAAGTGACTTGGGCCGCTTCCCTGGGGGATCGCAGCGAGAACGCGGACTACCAGTACAACAAGAAGCTGCTGCGTGAGATTGACCGACGGGTGCGCTACCTGCGCAAGCGTCTGGAAGACATGCGCGTGGTGGAGTACATGCCCGAACAGGAAGGGCGGGTATTTTTCGGTGCCTGGGTCGATATCGAAAACGAGCAGGGCGAAACCAAGCGTTTTCGCATCGTCGGCTATGACGAGATCTACGAGCGCATGGACTACATATCCATCGACTCGCCGATGGCGCGGGCGCTGCTGCGCAAGCAAGTCGACGATGAGGCCATCGTGCAGACGCCGAACGGCGAGGTGTGCTGGTGGATCACCGCTATCGAGTATGTGAAATAGACAATGGTGGCCCGCGGTCTGTGACGCGCGGGCCATTGTCGTCTCAGCCTTCGCGCAATACCGCCAATGGCGTGGCATTCAGCGCGCGGCGCGTCCCGAACACCCCGGCAGCGCCGATCAGCACGCCACCGATCACCGGCAGCAACAACAACCACGGGTGTGGGTGCCAGGCCAGGTCGAAGGCATAGCGGTACAGCACCCAGGTCACCAGCTCGGTGCCCAGCGCCGCGAGCAAACCGCTGACGGCGCCGAGCAGGCCGAACTCGATGCGTCGGGCCTTCACCAGCAGCTTGCGCTCGGCGCCCAGCGCACGCAGCAGCGCACCTTGGCGAATGCGCTCGTCCAGGGTGGCCTGCAGGCCGGAGAACAGCACCGCCATCCCTGCCGCCAGCACGAACAGCAGCACATACTCCACGGCCAGCGTTACTTGGGCGAGGATGCTGCGCAGCTGTTCCAGCAGGGCCTCGACCTGCAGGATCGTGACCGCCGGGAAGGCCCGGGACAGGTCGACGATCTGCCGGTCATGGCCGGGGGCCAGATAGAAGCTGGTCAGGTAGGTGGCCGGCAGGTCTTTCAAGGTGCCAGGCTGGAAAATCATGAAGAAGTTGGGCTGGAAGTTATCCCAATTGATGGTGCGCAGGCTGGTGACCCGCGCTTCACGGGTTTCGCCCGCCACGGTGAACACCAGGTGGTCGTCGAGCTTGAGTTTCAGGCTTTCGGCAACCTTGGCTTCCACCGACACGCCCGGTATTTCATCGCCCGGTTGCTGTGACCACCAGGTACCCGCGGTCAGGGCATTGCCCGGCGGCAGGTCGGCGGCCCAGGTCAGGCTCAGGTCGCGCTGGATTGCGCGGTCGCCGCTGGAGTCCTTGCTGACGATCGCCTGCACGGGCTCGCCGTTGACGCTGATCAGCCGGCCGGGCACCACCGGATACAGCGGCGCCGATTGTGCCTGCAGTTCGAGCAGGCGAGCGCCAAAGGCGTCTTTGTCGGCGGGCAGGATGTTCAGCGCGAAGTAGTTGGGGGCGTCCTTGGGCAGCTGGTTTTGCCAGGTGTCGAGCAATTCGCCGCGCAGCAGGGCGATCAAGCCCATGGACAGCAGGATCAAGCCGAACGCCAGCGACTGGCCTGCCGCCGCCAACGGATAACGCAGCAACTGGCCCAGGCCCAGGCGCCACGGCAGGGACGCCCGGGCCAGCAGGCGGCGCAGGCTCTGCAACAGCAGCAGGAGCAGGCCACCGAGGATCAACGCCGCAACCACGCCCCCGCCGAGCAGGGCGAAGGTCAGCACCAGGTCGAGGCTCAGGCGCCACATGATCAGGCCCAGGGCAAGCAGCGCCGCGCCGTAGACCATCCAGGTGCTGGACGGGATGGGCAGCAGGTCGCGCCGCAACACGCGCAGCGGTGGGACGCGGCCCAGTGCCGCCAACGGTGGCAGGGCGAAACCGGCGAGGGCCACCAGCCCGGTGCCGATCCCGGCAATGGCCGGCAGCAGCCCGCCGGGCGGTACGTCCGCCGGCAGCAGGTCGTGGAGGAAATAGAACAGGCCAAATTGCGCCAGCCAGCCCAGCAGGGCGCCGGCCAGGCTCGCCAACAGGCCGAGTACGCTCAGTTGCAGGCTGAACAACAGCATGGTTTCACGCCGCGATAAACCCAGGCAGCGCAACAACGCGCTGGCATCAAAACGTCGGCTGGCGAAACGGTTGGCGGACAACGCCACGGCCACACCGGCCAGCAACACCGCCACCAGGCTGGCCATGTTCAGGTAGCGCTCGGCCTTGCCCAGGGCGCCGCCGATCTGCTGGTTGCCATCCCGCGAGTCCTGCAGGCGCTGGTTGGCCGCGAGGCCCGGCTCGATCAGGTCACGATAGGTTTGCAGTGCCGTACTTGAGGGGGCTGCGCGCCACAGCTCGCGGTAACTGACGCGGCTGCCGGGCTGGACGACGCCAGTGGCGCCCAGGTCGGCCAGGTTGATCATCACCCGTGGCGTGAGGCTGTAGAAATTGCCGGCGCGGTCCGGTTCATAGGTCAGCACACGCGCCAGGCGCAGGGACTTCATGCCCACGTCGATGCTGTCACCGACTTTCAGGTCGAGTGCGGTGAGCAGCCGTGCCTCCACCCAGGCTTCGCCGGGTTTCGGGCCGCCGCCCGCGGTTTCGTCAGCGAATGGCGCGGCTGCGCTCTTCAGTTCGCCGCGCAGCGGGTATTGTTCGTTGACCGCCTTGATGCTGGACAGCTGGATGCCGTTATCGGTGGCGATAACGCTGGAAAACTCGACGACGCGTGCGTGATCCAGGCCCAGTTCGATCCCGGACCTGATTTGCTCGGGGCGCGCGGGTGAGCTGCCCTCGAGCACCAGGTCGGCGCCGAGGAACTCGGTGGCGCGCAACAGCATGGCGCCATTAAGGCGTGCGCCGAAGTAGCCGATGGCGGTGCTGGAGGCCACGGCCACCAGCAGGGCGAAGAACAACACGCGCAATTCGCCGGCGCGGGCATCGCGCAGCAATTGGCGTAGGGCAAGGCTAAACAGGCGCAACAGCGGCAAGCGTGCCATCAAGGCTCCAGGGGCGCGACCAGCAGGCCGGCTTCAAGGCGGATCAGGCGTCGGCAACGGTGCGCCAGGCGCTCGTCGTGAGTGACCAGGACCAGGGTCGTGCCGCTTTCTTTATTCAGTTCGAACAGCAGGTCGCTGATGCGCTCGCCGGTATGGCTGTCGAGGTTGCCGGTGGGTTCGTCGGCAAACAGCACGTCCGGTTCGGCGGCAAAGGCGCGGGCGATCGCCACCCGTTGCTGCTCACCCCCGGAGAGTTGGCGTGGCGAGTGGGTCAGGCGTTGGCCCAGGCCGACCCGTTCGAGCAGGTACCTGGCGCGCTCGCGGGCGTCTTTGCGGCCGTCCAGCTCCAGCGGCAGCATGACGTTTTCCAGGGCGTTGAGGCTGTCGAGCAGTTGGAATGACTGGAAGACGAAGCCCACATGCTCGGCGCGGATGCGCGCGCGCTGGTCTTCGTCGAGGCTGCTCAGGGCTTGGCCGGCGAGGATGACTTCGCCGCTGCTGGGCAGGTCGAGGCCGGCCAGCAGACCGAGGAGGGTGGACTTGCCGGAGCCGGAGGCACCGACGATAGCCAGGCTATCGCCCTTGTTCAGTTCCAGGCTCAGTTCGTGCAGGATAGTCAGTTCACCTTCCGCGCTGGGAACCACTTTGCTAAGGTTTCGCGCGATGAGAATGCTTGCGCCCATGGAGAATCCGATGCGAATGTGGTTTTTGAGTGCTGGCCTGGCCTTGATGTGCATGGCCCAGAACGCAGCGGCGGGTACAGTCCTGATCGTTGGCGATAGTATCAGTGCCGGTTTCGGACTGGATACCAGCAAAGGGTGGGTAGCCTTGTTGGGACAGCGGCTCAAACACGAAGGTTTCGACGATAAAGTGGTCAACGCGTCCATCAGCGGCGACACCAGCGCCGGAGGCCTCGCGCGGCTGCCGGCGGCGCTTGCGGAGCATAAGCCCAACCTGGTGATTATCGAGCTGGGCGGCAATGACGGCCTGCGTGGACAGCCGCCCGCGCAATTGAAACAAAATCTTGCGTCGATGATCGAGCAGTCCCAGGCGGTCGGCGCCAAGGTCCTGCTGCTGGGCATGCAGTTGCCGCCTAACTACGGTCCGAAATACACCACGGCATTTGCCGGGGTCTACGCGGCCCTGGCCAAGGAGAAGAGCGTGCCGTTGGTGCCGTTTTTCCTCGACGGCGTGGGCGGTCATCCCGAGCTGATGCAGGCCGATCAACTGCACCCGGCGGTCGGCGCCCAGGGTAAGTTGCTGGAAAATGTCTGGCCGACGCTAAAACCGCTGTTATGACGCTTTTCTACCGGCAGGCTTTCGGCTAAGGTGGCGCCCCCCCGATTTGGAGCCCTCGATGTCGCGTCCTGCCTGGTCCCTGTTTAATTACCAACTGATCGAGCCGGACGAGCAGCTGGATCTGTTCGCCTGCCAGGAAGTCCGGGTGCATCTGGTCACGCGTCAATTGGAGCTGGGCGGCACGATCGATCGCACGCTCTGCGGCACGTTGTTGCCGGCTCAGCCACGCTGGTCGGCGGTGGATCGCTCGATCTTCCAGGACCAGCGCCTGTGCCCCCTGTGCCGTGCCATCTTGGAGTCGCAAAAGCGTGGCACGCCGCCGATCTGGCCGGAGCTGCGCTTCGAGTGGTGAGGGGCGCTACGAGCTTGCAGCTTGAAGCCCGCATCGCGTATACAATCGCTTTTTACCTACACGTTGTTCTGCGAAGGATTTTCCGGATGTTGTCGCGCCTTTCCGCCGTCACCTGCTGCCTGTCTCTTGCCGCCCTGTGTGCGGCGGGTTCCGCAGCGGCCTTGCAGTTGCCCCTGCCACCCCCGGGCGAAGACATCGTCGGCCAGGTCCAAGTGATCAAGGCCAAGTACGAAGATACGTTTGCCGACCTGGGCACCACCTACGACCTGGGCTACTCGGAGATGGTCGCCGCCAACCCGGGCGTCGATGCCTGGTTGCCGGGGGCGGGCACCGAGATCGTCCTGCCGACGCGGTTCATCCTGCCGCCGGGCCCCCGCGAAGGCATCGTGATCAACCTTGCCGAATACCGGCTCTACTATTTCCCCAAGGGCCAGAACGTCGTCTACACCTTCCCGCTGGGGATTGGTCGTGAAGGCTGGGGCTCGCCGATCGCCCATACCAGCATTGTCGCGAAAACGCCGAACCCGACCTGGACGCCGCCCGCTTCGATCAAGGCCGAGCACGCCGCCAACGGCGATCCGTTGCCCAACGTGGTACCGGCCGGCCCGGACAACCCGCTGGGGCCGTTCAAGTTCACCCTGGGCACGCCGGGCTACCTGATCCACGGCTCCAACATGAAGTTCGGTATCGGCACGCGTACCAGCCACGGCTGCTTCCGCATGTTCAACAATAACGTGCTGGAAATGGCCGGCATGGTACCGGTGGGTACTCCGGTGCGTATCATCAACGATGCCTACAAGTTCGGCAGCAGTGGCGGCAAGGTCTACCTCGAAGCGCATACGCCGCTGAACGACGATGGCACGCCGTCGGTGGTCGACAAGCACACCGCGGTGATCAACGCGCTGCTCAAGCGTGAAGACCTGGCCAATCACCTGCGGGTGAACTGGGATCAGGTGCGCGACGTGGTCGCGGCGGAAGATGGCCTGCCGACTGAAATCGGTGTGCCGGCTGCGGCGTCGATGGTCTCGAACGCGCCGCTCGATCCGTTGCAATAAGCCGGTTCGATCAATCGCCCGCCACGGCCTTGGGCTGCGGCGGGCTTTTTATTGCCCGTGATCCGGGACCGAATCGCAGGCAATAAAAAGCCGGTCCAAGAATGGACCGGCTTGGTAACAACCCCGAAGGACTATTACTTGCGGCTAGCTTTTTCAAGCATGCGCAGAGCGCGCTCGTTAGCTTCGTCAGCAGTCTGTTGTGCTTTTTGAGCAGCAGCCAGAGCTTCATCAGCTTTACGGTAGGCTTCGTCTGCACGAGCCTGGGAGCGAGCTGCTGCGTCTTCAGTTGCAGTCAGACGAGCTTCGGTTTCTTTGGAGACGCTGCTGCAACCGGTAGCCAGAACTGCGGCCAGAGCCAGAGCAGAGAATTTCAGAACGTTGTTCATCGTGTTCCCCTTCAAGGACTTTCTATAAGATAGCTACTATCTCAGAGTGAGCTAATAGCCGGCGTACATACTACTCATTACTTGTAGTAAGTAAACTGACGTAGCGCAAGAAGCAAAAAAAAATTTCTGTGCTGAATCTATTTTGGCTAATCTTTTGGGAAATTGTATAAAAAGCGTTCAATTTTTAGCAGTCTGCTGAAGAATGCATGCGCCCTGAAAGGGCCGGCCCGCATGTGTCAAGCCTTGTAAGTAGATGAAAATTTATATACTGAAGCTAACACTTTTGTACAGGTTGACTTTGCCAAACCCTGTATCTTTTGCGCATGTAGAGGTGACTTTAACAGCGCCTGTTCGTCTCAAGCTTCAACTGCCGGCAATGTTCAGGCTTTCGGTCACCGATTGATCGAGGCCCTTTCTATATCCGCCAGCCCCAGGGATGACGAGTGCGTCTTGAGCAATTTCAGGATTGCCGCCTACTATTCTCTACGTGCTGGTTGTGAGCGCTCACGGTTTTCTCGTTGTCGAAACCGGCACGGGGTGGCGTAGATGTTCCTTCGCCGGAAAAACATCGGTAAGGTAGGGGTCAGAATCCAAGACCCGCGAGGAGTAGTGATGAGCGAGGCGTTGTCCATCCACCATGACCAGGCTGGTCATCAGTTCGAGACCAATGTGGACGGTCATCGTGCCTACCTGACCTATATGGACCTCGGGAAGCAGACCTTGGACATCTATCGGACCTTCGTGCCCAACGCACTGCGAGGTCGCGGTATCGCGGCTGCATTGACCGAGGAAGCCTTGAAGTTCGCCGAAGAGGCCGGCTACACGGTGATCCCGTCGTGCTCTTACGTCGAGCGCTACATGGAGCGCCACCAGCGCCATGCGGCCAAGCTGTAAGGCATGAACTGCAACATGAAAAACGCCGGGCTTAGCCCGGCGTTTTTGTGTGCGCTGATCAGGATCAGGTTCAGCTGCGCTTGCGCAGGGGCAACACGTCCTTGAGCTTGGCGTGCATGCTGCGCAGGGTGTTCTCGGTGGTTGCCCAGTCGATGCAGGCATCGGTGATCGACACGCCGTACTGCAAGTCGGCCAGGTCTTTGGGGATCGCCTGGCAGCCCCAGTTCAGGTGGCTTTCGACCATCAGGCCGATGATCGACTGGTTGCCTTCCAGGATCTGGTTGGCGACGTTTTCCATCACCAGCGGTTGCAGGGCCGGGTCCTTGTTGGAGTTGGCGTGGCTGCAATCGACCATGATGTTCGGCTTGATCTTGGCCTTGTTCAGCGCCTGTTCGCACAGGGCAACGCTGACCGAATCATAGTTGGGCTTGCCGTTGCCGCCGCGCAATACCACGTGACCGTAGGCGTTGCCTTTGGTGGTGACGATGGAGACGCCGCCTTCCTGGTTGATACCCAGGAAGCGATGAGGGCTGGAGACCGACTGCAGCGCGTTGATCGCCACGGTCAGGCCGCCGTCGGTGCCGTTCTTGAAGCCCACGGCCGAAGACAGGCCGGACGCCATTTCGCGGTGGGTTTGCGATTCGGTGGTGCGCGCGCCGATGGCCGACCAGCTGATCAGGTCCTGCAGGTACTGCGGGGAGATCGGGTCGAGGGCTTCGGTGGCGGTGGGCAGGCCCATTTCGGCCAGGTCCAGCAGCAACTTGCGACCGATGTGCAAGCCGTCCTGGATCTTGAACGAGTCGTCCAGGTACGGGTCGTTGATCAGGCCCTTCCAGCCGACGGTGGTACGCGGTTTCTCGAAATAGACGCGCATGACCAGATACAAGGTGTCGGACACTTCTTCGGCCAGCGCCTTGAGGCGCTCGGCGTATTCGTGGGCAGCCTTGAGGTCGTGGATCGAGCATGGCCCGATTACCACGAAGAGGCGGTGGTCGGTGCCGTCGAGAATGTCACGAATGACTTCGCGGCCCTTGGTGACGGTCTGCAGGGCAGCGTCGCTCAGGGGGATTTCGCGCTTGAGCTGATCGGGCGTGATCAGGGTCTCGTTGGATTCGACGTTCAGGTCGTTGATCGGTAAATCAGCCATCGTGTTACTCGTCAGGGTCACGGGTGCCGGCCGCCAGCCATCCCCGTGCGGCGGAGCACAGCATGATTTGAATGCAGGGGGGAGGAACCTTAGCGCGTAACACAGGCCCGCGACAATGGGCAAAGCCCGCTTTAATCCAGCGCCGGCGCTACAAACGCCTCATGGGAGAATTCACCGGCGTGCCGCGCCACCCACTCGCGGGCCATCGTTTCGAACTGCTCGGGCGTCGACTCGGCGTCTTCGTGCTGGCGGCAGTAGCGCTCTATCCGGCATGCTTGCTCACCCATGCGTGCGCCGAACAACGCATGTTCATCGGTAAACGAGATGCCGACGCGATAGCCGTCTTTTACCTTGCGGCACCATGCCACATAGCCCGGGTAGCGGGCCCCGGCGCCCAGGGACGGGATATGCAGGTCAACCGCTGTACCCTGGCGCCAGGCACGCGGGCAATTGCAGGCGATGCCGCCCAGGCCGATAGTGTGCAGGCGTTGGCGGGGAATGGGGGGAGAGGGACGTTGGATCAACAGGGCAGCGACATCATCAGGATGAGGTAAAAAACGACCCATGTACACGGACTCCGAGCACCGTCCAGTCGACGGCGGTGGCAGCAGTATAGTGAAGGAGCAGGCATTGACCGACCTGGATATTGACCAGCAACTGCTGGGATTACCAGGCATTTCGCTCGTGCTGTTTACCAGCGTGGGCTGTTCCGGTTGCCGTTGGGCGCATCAGCAGCTACCGGGCTGGCAGTTGCCGGTGGATCGGTTGTGCTGGGTGGATGCCGGGCACAACGGCGGCGCGGTGGAACGTTATCAGGTCTTTCATTTGCCGGCGCTGTTCGTGGTGTGCGAGGGTCAATTCTTCGGGCAGATACAGACACGTCTTACACCTTCCGAGCTTACCGACGCTATTCATCAAGCGCTTACCCGCACTCCAGAGGATTTGCCATGACCGCATTGTCGCCACGCATTGGCATTATCGGCACCGGCGCCATCGGTGGTTTCTACGGCCTGATGCTGGCGCGCGCCGGCTTCGATGTGCATTTCCTGCTGCGCAGCGAATACGCAGCGGTCAGTGAGCGTGGCCTGCGCCTCAATAGCAGCGTGCATGGCACCTTGCACCTGAACCCCGTGCAGGCCTACGCCCACGCCGCCGACATGCCGCCGTGCGACTGGCTGCTGGTGGGCACCAAATCCACGGGCAATGTCGACCTGGCCCCGACCATCGCCCAGGTCGCGGCGCCCGACGCCAAGGTGGTGTTGCTGCAAAATGGCCTCGACGTCGAAGACAGCCTGCGCGAACACTTGCCGGCGTCCCTGCATCTGCTCGGTGGTCTGTGCTATATCGGCGTACACCGTTCCGCCCCCGGCGTCGTCGAGCATCAGGCGTTGGGCCGGGTCAACCTGGGTTATCACAGCGGCACTGCCGCCAACGACGAAGCGCGCCAGAAGGCGATTGTCGAGGCAGGCGCCGCGTTGTTTCATCAGGCCGGCATCGAGTCCCAGGCCATGACCAACGTACACCTGGCGCGCTGGCACAAGCTGGTGTGGAACGTGCCTTATAATGGTCTCTCCGTGCTGTTGGGCTGTGGCACCACGGCGATGATGGCGGACGAGTCCAGCCGCGAACTGATCCAGGCGCTGATGGCCGAAGTGGTGAAGGGCGCTCACGCCTGCGGTCATGAGATTCCGGCCAGCTATGCCGAGCAGATGTTTACCATGACCGAAAGCATGGACGACTACCTGCCCAGCATGTACCACGACCATATCCATAAACGCCCGCTGGAACTGGCGGCGATCTACGCTCGCCCACTCGCCGCCGCCAAGGCCGCTGGCTGCGAGCTGCCGCGCATGCAGGCGTTGTATCAGGCCTTGAGTTTTATTGATCGGCATAACCGCTGATTGGGGGGAACCACCATGGCAAACGGATTGGGCGACAAACTGGTGCTGGCGATTTCATCGCGGGCCCTGTTCGACTTGAGCGATAGCCACAAGGTCTACCTGGCCCAAGGCGTGGAGGCCTACCGCAAATACCAGATCGAGCACGAAGAAGAAACGCTCGAGCCGGGCGATGCCTTCCCGCTGGTCAAAAAACTGCTGAGCCTCAACGCCAGCCTGGGCCGGGCCCGGGTCGAGGTGGTGCTGGTGTCGCGCAACAGTGCCGACACCGGCCTGCGCGTGTTCAATTCGATCCAGCATTACGGGTTGGATATTTCCCGCGCCGCTTTCGTAGGAGGGCGTAGTCCATATCCTTATTTGGCGGCGTTTGGTTGCCATCTGTTTCTTTCGACCCATGCTGACGATGTGCGCAGTGCGCTCGATGCCGGGTTCGCCGCGGCGACGATTCTGTCGGGCGGCGCACGCCGTGCATCGAGCGAGGAGCTGCGGATCGCATTCGATGGCGATGCGGTGTTGTTTTCCGACGAGTCGGAGCGCGTTTACCAACAGGGCGGGCTGGAAGCGTTCCAGGCCAGCGAACGCGAATCGGCGCGCCAGCCGTTGCATGGCGGCCCCTTCAAGGGCTTCCTCGCGGCGCTGAACCTGTTGCAGCGTGAGTTTCCGGACGCGGCCTGCCCGATCCGTACTGCCCTGGTCACCGCCCGATCGGCGCCGTCCCATGAGCGGGTGATCCGCACCCTGCGCGAGTGGGATATCCGCCTGGACGAGTCGTTGTTCCTCGGCGGCCTGGAGAAATCCGCGTTCCTGGAGGCGTTCGCCGCCGACGTTTTTTTCGACGACCAGGCCGGCCATTGCGAGAAAGCCAGGGAGGTGGTGGCCACCGGGCATGTGCCCCATGGCATCAGTAATGAGGTGAAGATTCAGACGCCGAGCTAAGTCAGTCGAAATCCCCGAGGCGCTGCTAAGCTCATTCAATCTCCGCCATCCTGGCAGTCCAGGAGGTTTTATGATCCGTTCGATGCTGTATGCCACGGACCTTGGTCTGTATGCGCCTTATGTGATGCAACATGCGCTGGCGCTGGCGCGAACGTTCAAGGCTGAGCTGTCGGTGATTCATGTGGTCGAACCCATCGGGCTGTTCGCCGAATCGGTGTTGCAAAGCTACCTTGATGAAAAGGCCCTGAATGAATGGCAGAGCCAGGGCCTGAGCACAGTGATGGCGACGATCGAGCAGCGGGTCCTTGAGAGTTTTCGCGAGGAGCTGGGGGACGGCGCGCAAGACTTGCAACTGATCCACTCGGTGCGGGTGATCCAGGGTGACCCGTGCGAGGTGATTCTCGACCAGTTGCGTAAACTTTCCGTGGATTTGTTGATCGTAGGCAGTCATAGCCACGCAACGGCCGCGGCCACACCCCTTGGGCGCACTGCCGCGCGGGTGTTGCAGCTGTCTCCGGTGCCGGTTTACCTGGTGCCATCGTTACAACGTCGACGCAGTGATGACGTGTGAGGGGGAGTGATAGATAAAAAGTTCTAGATTTATCCATCTAACCTTTAATATAGTTATATACCGTCGCTGATACCCGTGGCGTCTATCTGCTTTGAGGGATACATATGAAGCTTCAACAACTGCGCTACATCTGGGAAGTGGCGCACCACGATCTCAACGTTTCCGCTACCGCTCAAAGCCTGTACACCTCGCAACCGGGTATCAGCAAACAGATCCGCCTGCTCGAAGACGAGCTGGGTGTCGAAGTGTTCGCCCGCAGCGGCAAGCACCTGACACGCGTCACCCCGGCCGGTGAGCGCATCATCACCACCGCCGGCGAGATCCTGCGCAAAGTCGAAAGCATCAAGCAGATCGCCCAGGAATTCTCCAACGAGAAGAAGGGCACCCTGTCGATCGCGACCACCCACACCCAGGCACGGTATGCGTTGCCGCCGGTGATCCGCGATTTCATCAAGCAATACCCGGACGTGGCCCTGCACATGCACCAGGGGTCGCCGATGCAGATCGCTGAAATGGCCGCCGACGGCACCGTCGATTTCGCGATTGCGACTGAGGCGCTGGAGTTGTTCGGCGACCTGGTGATGATGCCGTGCTATCGCTGGAACCGTTGTGTGGTGGTGCCGCAAGGCCACCCGCTGGCCAAGCTGCCGAAGCTGACCCTGGAAGCCCTGGCGGAATACCCGATCGTGACTTATGTGTTCGGCTTTACCGGCCGCTCCAAGCTCGACGAAGCCTTCAGCCACCGCGGCCTCACGCCGAAAGTGGTGTTCACCGCCGCCGACGCCGACGTGATCAAGACTTACGTTCGCTTGGGCCTGGGCGTGGGGATCGTCGCCAAGATGGCGGTCGATACCCAGCTCGATAAAGACCTGGTCGTGCTCGACGCCAGCGAGTTGTTCGAGTCCAGCGTGACCAAGATCGGTTTCCGTCGCGGCACGTTCCTGCGTGGTTTCATGTGCGACTTCATCGAGAAATTCGCCCCGCACCTGACACGCGAAGTCATGGCCAAGGCGATCCAGTGCCACAACAAGCAGGAACTGGAAGAGTTGTTCGACGGCGTAGAACTGCCCGTCCACTGAGTGGTTTCAGCGGGCCTCGGTCACCGTAAAGTGTTGCCGGGCGCCCTCCACCAGGATTTCCACCTCATCGCCTTCGAACTTGCCCAGCAGGCTGTGGCCCAGGGGCGAGCGCGGGGTGATGACGGTGACCGGTTGCCCCACCACATCGACTTTCAAACCCGCAGCATCCGGCGCCAGGAACAACCATTGCTGGCGACCGTTTTCGTCCTCCAGGCCCACTAGCGCGCCGACTTCTATCCCCCGTTGCTCATCGTATGCACGCAGTTGCAGTTGCAGGTTCTGGCACAGCGCCAGCGACTGCTTGATTTCCTCCACCCGCTTGGCCTGCCCGGCCGCCAGGTAAGACGCTTCCAGGCCGAGGGTGTCGTATTTGTTTTCGGCGATGTTTTCTTCGTGGGTCGCGGTTTCGTAGGCGGTCTGCGCGGCGCGCTGGGCGATGTCGAGGTCGACGCTGAGTTTTTCCAGGATCAACTGGAGGACGGCGTGTTTATTCATGGTTGGGCTTGATCATTCGCAAAATTGCAGGACATTCGCCTTGCTCTTTTCATTGGGCGCGTTCTGGTCCTGTTGCAGCCAGAACTGGCATTTGGGGTTGGACAGGTTGCGCGCATTGTTGCGCGCCTGATCCAGGCTCTGCCGTTGTTCCTGCTTGCGCAGGTTCTCTTGATACTGCTCGAACAGACGGTTCGGCGGTTCCACCGCGACCGGCGCGGGCTTGCCGAGTTGCTCGACGGCCTGGGCGACCGGCGCCAGGCTCTGCGGGAACAGATAGCGCGACGCCAGCCAGGTGGTCAGCGCAATCGCGATAAACCCCAGCCACACGCCCAGGGCGATAGCGAGACAAAGCTTGAACAACGACAGCGGACGGTCAGACATGGCGGCCTCCTGGCAGGCATTTACGGCGTGGCGGCGATTGTCGCACAGCCACCGTGCAGAATAATCGCGATCAAGCCTTCTGCATCGGGGCATTTATGCGGACAATCGAGCCTTTGAGCGTGGGAGCCCGGAATGAAAGCCCGCTGGGATATTTTTTGCAGCGTCGTCGACAACTACGGCGACATTGGCGTGACCTGGCGTCTGGCCCGGCAATTGGTGGTGGAGCACGCCTGTGACGTGCGCTTGTGGGTCGATGACCTGCGGGCCTTCGAACGCATGTGTCCGGAGATTGATGTACGGCTGGAGCAGCAATGGCAAGAGGGCGTCGACGTGCGCCATTGGCCGGCGCAGTGGTCGGCCACGCCATCGGCGGATGTGGTGATCGCCGCGTTTGCCTGCCAGCTGCCGCCTGACTACATGGACGCGATGGCCGCGCGCGAGCACGCGCCGTTGTGGATGAACCTGGACTACCTGAGTGCCGAGGACTGGGTGGTGGGGTGCCATCGTCTGCCGTCGGTGAAGTTCAAGGGGGTGCAGAAGTACTTCTTCTTTCCCGGCTTCCGGCCCGGCACCGGTGGCCTGTTGCGTGAGGCGGGGTTGCTGCAACAGCGTCAGGCGTTTCAGCAGGATGCTGGCGCTCAGAAAAATTTCCTGCAAAGCCTGGGCGTATTTCCCGCAACCGGTGCGCGGCTGATGTCGCTGTTTGCCTACGAAAATGCCGCGCTTGCCGGTTGGCTGGACGTGTTGGCGACGGACGGGCGCGCCACTCATCTGCTGGTGCCGGAAGGGCGCATCCTCGGCGATGTGCAGCGCTGGCTCGGCGTGGACCGGCTGGCGGCGGGCGATACTCATCAGCGCGACGCCCTGACCGTGCAGGTGCTGCCGTTCGTGCGCCAGGAGCAATACGACCGCCTGCTGTGGTGTTGCGAGTTCAACGCCGTGCGCGGCGAAGACTCGTTCGTGCGGGCCCAATGGGCCGGGCGCCCGTTGCTGTGGCACATCTATCGCCAGGACGAAGACATCCACCTGGACAAGCTCGACGCCTTTCTGGAGTTGTACACCGCAGCCCTCTCGCCGGCGGCAAAAGCCGCAGTGGTAGCGCTTTGGCAGGCCTGGAACACCGAGGGCGATATGGCCCAGCCGTGGAAAATGCTGCTGGAACACTGGCCGGAAGTGGCTGCACATGCCGAAACATGGTGTCTGGAACAGGCCTTGCAGGCGGATCTTGCGACGGCGCTGGTACAGTTTTATGAAAGTTGGATATGATACGCCACCTTGATTTTTGTAAACCCCATCCAAATTTCGGATATACGCAATGAAAACTGGTAAAGAACTGAAACCCGGTATGGTAATCCGTATCGACAACGATCCTTGGTTGGTTCAGAAAGCTGAGTTCACCAAGTCGGGCCGTAACAGCGCGATCATGAAGACCAAGCTGAAAAACCTGCTGACTGGTTACAAGACCGAAACCGTTTACAGCGCTGATGACAAGCTGGACGACGTGATCCTCGACCGTAAAGAAGCGACCCTGTCCTTCATCAGCGGCGACGCTTACACGTTCATGGACACCACCGACTACACCATGTACGAGCTGAACGCTGAAGATATCGAAGCCGTTCTGCCGTTCATCGAAGAAGGCATGACCGACGTCTGCGAAGCTATCTTCTTCGAAGACCGTCTGGTTTCCGTAGAGCTGCCGACCACCATCGTGCGTAAGGTTGCCTACACCGAAGGTTCCGCTCGCGGCGACACTTCGGGCAAAGTCATGAAGCCTGCCAAGCTGGCTAACGGTACCGAACTGCAAGTGGCCGATTTCATCGAAATCGACGACTTGATCGAGATCGACACCCGTGAAGGCGGTTCGTACAAAGGTCGCGCCAAGAAGTAATTCTGGCCCCACCGGTACGAAAAAAGCCCGACCTTGAGTCGGGCTTTTTTGTGGGCGTTTACCTGTCACTTCAAGTATTGCCTCAGCTCATCCGATGCTTGCCGCAACGCCGGCACGTGGCTGGCGGCGTGTCGTTGGCGAGCCGCGCGGGTTAGACGGTGACGTGCAGACGCACATCGACGTTGCCGCGGGTGGCGTTGGAGTACGGGCAGACTTGGTGGGCAGCGTCGACCAGGCTTTGCGCGTCGTCCTGGGCCAGGCCCGGCAGGCTGATGTGCAGGTCGATATCCAGACCGAAGCCACCCGGGATCTGACCGATGCCGACATGGGCAGTGATCGACGCATCATCCGGAATTTTGCGTTTGGTCTGGCTGGCGACGAATTTCAGTGCGCCGATAAAGCAGGCCGAGTAGCCGGCGGCGAACAGTTGTTCCGGGTTGGTGGCCTGACCGCCGGCACCGCCCAGTTCCTTGGGGGTGGAGAGTTTGACGTCGAGGATGTTGTCGTTGGAAACGGCGCGACCATCACGGCCGCCGGTGGCGGTGGCTACTGCGGTATAGAGCGTTTGCATGGTGTTGCCCTCTTGTGGTTTTGCGCTAAATATTTGCGCGCTAAGTAGTTGGTGAGATGAATGTATAGCGCTAATGTTTAGTGCGCAAGATAAATTTCAGGATTTTTTCGTAAGGGCACCTCAAAACCACCTGTGGGAGGGGATTGCCCCCTCCGCAGGTATGGGGCTTGGGTGTGTTTAGACCGCGCCTTGCAGATTGCCCCGCAACGCAATCAAATCAGCTTGCAGCTTGCGCAGTTGCTCCAGCTCCAGGCCGCTGGCGCCGAGGATGCACTGAGGAATCCCCTTGGCCTTGTCTTGCAAGGCGCGGCCAGCGTCGGTCAGTTCCACCACCACCACCCGCTCGTCTTCGCGACTGCGCGTGCGGCTGAGCAGGCCCTCGGCTTCCAGGCGCTTGAGCAGGGGGGTCAGGGAGCCGGGATCGGTCAGCAGGCGGCTGCTGATTTCGCCGACAGTCAAGCCATCCTCTTCCCACAGCACCATCATGGCCAGGTACTGCGGATAGGTCAGGCCAAGGGCTTGCAGCAGCGGCTTGTAGACCTTGGTCATCAGCAATGAAGTGGAGTGCAGGGCGAAGCACAGCTGGTTATCCAGCAACAGGGATTGGCAAGGATCGGGATTTTTGCTCATGGTGCTGCCTCAAAAAAAGCGTATCTGGGCTGGAATCTAGCGGGCAAATCTTTAATGCGCCAGGTAATTCTGTCCGGGGGGTCAGACCAATCCGCTTTGCAGTGCCAGGTCCCAGGGCGGCACTGGGCTGAAGCGCGATTTCAGGTATTCGAGCAACAAGCGGCTACGTGCGTTCGGCTGTTGTTCCAGGCGCAGCGCATAGATGCCGGTGGTTTCCGGGCTGGGCAGGCCGTTTTCGCAAAACAGGGGCAAGAGTTCGCCGCGGACCAGGTATTCACTCGCCAGCCAGGTGGGCAGGTGCGCGATACCCAGGCCGGCCAGGGCGCCGGAGAGCAGGGCTTCGGCGTTGTTGGCGCTCATGCGGATGCGTTGCGGGCGATAGGTGGCGCGACGCCCGTCCAGTTCGAAGCGCCAGGCGAACATCGGCGCCAGGCCATCCCAGTCCAGGCCGTCGTGTTCGCTGAGGTCTCGCGGATGGGTCGGCGTGCCACGGTTTTTCAGGTAGGCCGGGCTGGCACAGGCAATTCGCACGATGCTGGCCAGCGGCGTGGCGATCAGCCGGGTGTCGACGATATGCCCGGCACGTAGCACCAGATCGACCTTGCCCAAGTGCGCGCCCTGCATGTCCACGAAGCTGTCGATCAAATGCAGGTGTACATCCAGCCCCGGGTAGACATTCAGGAAGTCGGCGATCACCGGCGCCAGATGCCGTCGACCGAACGCCGCCGGTGCGTCCACGCGAATCAAGCCTTCCGGCGCATGGCTCAAGGACACCGCTTCCGCCCGCGCCAATTGCAACTCGGTGACGATGCGCCGCGCGCGTTCGGCGAACGCCAGGCCGGCCGGTGTCGGCAGCACCGCGTGGGTGCTGCGCTGGAACAAGCGGCTGCCCACCGAGCTTTCCAGGCTGTCGATACGCCGGGCCACGGCGGAGGGCGTCAGCGGATGGCGACGCGCGGCGGCAGAAAAACTGCCGGTTTCCAGCACATCGAGAAACAGGCTGAGTTGGTCGGTGAGGATATGCGGGTTCATCGGTCGACGCTTATGCGGGATTGGCACAGCCATTGTGCGTTGCTGTGCGTATCCGCGCCAGAGCGGACTGCGTAGCATGCAAGGCTTGGGATTGTGGAGTAATGCGTGGTGTTGGATTTAGCGATGTACTTGGTTATGGGCGCGGCATTGGGCACGGTGGGCGGCCTGTTCGGCATTGGCGGCGGGTTGATTGCCATCCCGGTGCTCGGCGTGCTGTTCGGCCTCGATCAGCAGATCGCCCAAGGCACCGCGCTGGTGATGGTGGTGCCCAACGTGATGCTCGCGCTGTGGCGTTATCACCAGCGTAATCGCATTGAACTGCGCCACGCGCTGCCGCTGGGGGTGATGGGCTTCAGCTTTGCCTGGCTCGGCTCGATCTGGGCCGTGGGCCTGGACGCCGGCGCGATGCGTGTCGGCTTTATCGCATTTCTGCTGGCGCTGTCGGCCTACAACCTGCTGCGCATGTTCACCCGCAATGCGCCGCCGACGGCACAGATGCGCCATGCCTGGCCGTGGCTCGGGGTGTTGGGCGCGGTCTCCGGCTCTATGGGCGGTTTGTTCGGTGTCGGTGGTGCGGTGGTCGCCACGCCGGTGCTGACCAGTGTGTTCGGCACCACCCAGGTGGTGGCCCAAGGCTTGTCCCTGGCCTTGGCGCTGCCCAGCACCGGGGTGACTCTTGTCACTTACGCCTGGCACCACGAAGTGGACTGGATGATCGGCATCCCCCTGGCGGTCGGTGGCCTGCTCAGCATCAGTTGGGGTGTAAAAGTCGCCCACGCTCTGCCGGAGCGCCTGTTGCGCGGTTTGTTCTGCGGTTTCCTGGTGGTGTGCGCCGTGATGCTGATGTTTAAGGTTTGAAGCCGTCGATGATGTACTCCGCCAGGCATTCGGTGATAGGTGACGTCATCAGCGGGTTGCGTAACAAGCGCAGATTCATCGACGGCAAGGGTGGGAAACCCTCGTCACTGCCGAGCACGCGCAGGTCATCCGTCACCAGGCTTTCCATGCTGACCATCACTGCCAGGCCGGCGCTGACCACGGCCTGGATCGCCGCCCCGTTGGTGCTGTTGTAGGCCAGGCGATAATTGCGCCCGACGGTATCCAGTGAGGTGCGCGCCCACTGGGTGTAAAGGCAATCGGCGCCGGACATCGCCAGTGGCAGGGCGTCGTGCTCGTCCACGCAGAAACACGGCGCCGCCGCCCACACCACGCGCTCGGTGCGCAACAGCTCGCCGATATCATTGCCGGGTTCGCGGCTGATCACCGTCAACGCCAGATCCCGCCGTTGCATCAGCACGGTGGATGCCTCGCAGTGCATCTCGATCTGGATCAGCGGGTAGGCCTTGGAAAACTGTTTGAGAATCCCCGGCAGGAAGCGCATCACATAGTCGTCCGGGGTGCCGATGCGTACCAGCCCGACCATATGCGGTTCTCGCAGGGTGTTGAACACCTCGCTGTGCAGTTTCAGGATGCGCCGCGCATACCCCAGCAGCACCTGGCCCTCCGGCGTCAGTCGCACTTGGCGGCCGTCGCGCTCGAACAGTTTGCGCTGCAGCACGTCTTCTTCCAGGCGCTTCATTTGCATGCTGACCGCCGATTGGGTGCGGTTGACCTGCTCGCCGGCGCGGGTAAACCCACCCTGGTCGGCGATGGCGACGAAGGTGCGCAGCACGTCGGTGTCGATGCTTGGGTAGGCAGCCAATTGATCAATTCCTGAGATGTATTTCATAAGAAACATTTGTTGGATTGATCATAGCCGCCGGCACACACTCGCGTCATCCCCAAGGGAGGGCGAGAAGATGAAAGGTCAAACAGGTTGTGCAGGATGGACGAAGCGGCCGCTTTCCGGGCTGTTCCAAGCAATTGCGCGGTGGCAGGTATTGCGGCACGAGCGTCGGTTAGTGGCCACGCTGAGCGATGCGGCGCTCAAGGATATCGGGCTGAGCCGCGCTGACGTGGAGCACGAAGCCCATCGGCATTTCTGGGAAGACCCACTGCGAAAATGACCGAGGATGCAGTAGGGTGGTCGGCACGTTCATACGGAGATGCCCATGCCCGCCGACCTGTCGTTTTCCCTCAAGCAAGCGCGCCGCATGGCACTGGCCGCCCAGGGCTTTTCCGGGCGCCAGGCGCCTGCATTGATCAAGGCCGCACACCTCAACCGCTTGATCGACCGCCTGGGCGTGCTGCAGATCGATTCGGTCAATGCCGTGGTGCGCTCCCATTACCTGCCGTTGTTTTCCCGCCTGGGTCAGTACGCCCCGTCACTGCTTGAGCAGGCGGCCTGGAGCCAGGGCCGACAGCGTTCGTTGTTCGAGTATTGGGGGCATGAGGCCTCGTTGTTGCCGATGGCGCTGTACCCCTTGATGCGCTGGCGCATGGAGCGGGCAAGACAAGGGCAGGGGATCTACGCGCAGATGGCGCGTTTTGGTCGCGAGCAGCAGGCCATCATCCAGCGCGTGTTGAACACTGTCGAACAACAGGGCGCCCTGGGTGCAGGCAGTCTGTCGACCCGCGCCGAGCGCGCCGGTCCGTGGTGGGACTGGAGCGATGAAAAGCACGCGCTGGAATGGCTGTTCGCCGCTGGCCTGGTCACGGTTGCCGGTCGGCGCGGGTTCGAGCGGCTCTACGATTTGCCCGAGCGCGTCATCCCCGGCGACCGGCTGCACCAGGCGCCGTTGAGCGAGGCCGAGGCTCAGCGCGGTTTGCTGCTGCACAGTGCGACTGCGCTGGGTGTGGGCAGCGAAAAAGATCTGCGCGATTATTTCCGCCTGGAGCCTGCCGACACTCGCAGCCGTTTGGCCGAACTCGTCGAAGACGGCCAATTGCTGATGTGCCGAGTGCAGGGCTGGAAGCAGCCGGCCTACTGCCTGCCGGAGCCGAAAGTGCCGCGCAAGGTGTCGGCCAGCGCGCTGTTGTCGCCGTTCGATTCGCTGATCTGGGAGCGCAGCCGCACCGAGCGGCTGTTCGATTTCCGTTATCGGTTGGAGATTTACACGCCGCAGGACAAGCGGGTGTACGGCTACTACGTGCTGCCGTTTCTGCACAACGAGCGGATCGCCGCGCGCGTCGACCTGTGTGCCGAACGCGCCCACGGCCGCCTGGCCGTGCATGCGGTGCATGAAGAAACGCCGGGGCTGGACGAGGAGGGGATGTGCGCGCTGGCGCTGAACTTGCGGCAAATGGCCGATTGGCTGGGGCTCGAACAGGTGCAGCTCAATTGCCCACGGCCGAGTGCCGACCGATTAAGGGCGGCGATGCTCACATCACGGTAGGCCCGAGCTTGCTCGCGCCTACCGAATGGTGTCACCGTTTTACTTGCTTCAACGTCTCGGCGATCAGGAACGCCAGCTCCAGCGACTGATCGGCATTCATCCGCGGGTCGCAGTGGGTGTGGTAGCGGTCCGACAAGCCATCTTCGGTGATCGGCCGCGCGCCGCCGATGCATTCGGTGACGTTCTGCCCGGTCATCTCGATATGAATCCCGCCGGCATAGGTGCCTTCGGCCTCGTGTACCTGGAAGAATTCCTTCACCTCGCCGAGGATCTGCGCAAAGTCGCGGGTCTTGTAGCCGCTGCTGGCCTTGATCGTGTTGCCGTGCATCGGGTCGGAGCTCCACAGCACCTGTTTGCCCTCACGCTGCACGGCGCGAAGCAGCGCCGGCAGGTGGTCGCCGACCTTGTTGGCGCCCATGCGCGCGATCAGGTTCAAGCGGCCGGGGTCGTTGTCCGGGTTGAGGATGTCGATCAGGCGGATCAGGTCATCCGGGTTCATGCTCGGGCCGACCTTGACCCCGATCGGGTTGTGTACCCCGCGCAGGAACTCGACGTGGGCGCCGTCCAACTGACGGGTGCGATCGCCGATCCACAGCATGTGGGCCGAGCAGTCGTAGTAGTCGTTGGTCAGGCTGTCGCGGCGCACGAAGGCTTGTTCGTAGTTGAGCAGCAGCGCTTCGTGGGCGGTGAAGAAGCTGGTTTCGCGCAGTTGCGGCGAGCTGTCCATGCCACAGGCGCGCATGAAGGCCAGGGTTTCGTCGATACGGTTCGCCAACTGGCTGTACTTCTCGGCCAGTGCGGAGTTGGCGATGAAGTCCAGGTTCCACTTGTGTACCTGGTGCAGGTCGGCAAACCCGCCCTGGGCGAACGCGCGCAGCAGGTTAAGGGTGGCGGTGGACTGGTGGTAGGACTGCAGCAGGCGGTCGGGGTCCGGCACGCGGCTTTTTTCGTCGAAGCCGATGCCGTTGACGATATCGCCACGGTAGGCCAGCAAGGTGACGCCATCGATGGTTTCATCGTTGGACGAGCGCGGCTTGGCGAACTGGCCGGCCATGCGCCCGACTTTCACCACCGGGCAGCCGGCGGCGAAGGTCATCACGATAGCCATCTGCAGCAGCACCTTGAAGGTGTCGCGGATTTTTGCGGCGGAGAACTCGGCAAAACTCTCGGCGCAGTCGCCGCCTTGCAGCAGGAAGGCGCGACCCTGGGTCACCTCGGCAAACTGGCGGCGCAACTCGCGGGCCTCCCCGGCAAATACCAGCGGCGGGTAGCTGGCCAGGCTCTGCTCCACCTGTAACAGGTGTGCAGCGTCCGGGTACTGGGGTTGTTGCTGGATCGGCAGGGCGCGCCAGCTGTCGGGGCTCCAGGGTTGGCTCATCGTGGACTCGATAGGGTGATTGACGGTCGGGCGCCAATGTTATCAGCAATTAGTGCGTGACCTGTTGCCGCCGGTTGGCCGACAATCGCGCCTTTGCCCTGGGGTGAACCCGTTAGGAGTTGTAAATGAGCGAGGAGCGTGTCGAGCGCCTGCTGGCCGAGGTCCATGATGACTTCGGCATGATCCGCGTGCTCGAAGTGGCCGATTACCGTTTTCTCGAGTTTGGCGACGCCATCGAGCAAAGCTGCGTGTTCACCGCCGACCCGAGCTGGCTGGAGTACGACTACACCCGTGCGATGCTGATCGGTGCGTTGTGCCACGAGCAGCCGGAAAGCGCGTTGTTCCTCGGCCTGGGCGCCGGCACGCTGACCCAGGCGTGCCTCAAGTTCCTGCCGCTGGAGGATGTCGAAGCCATCGAGCTGCGCCCCGAAGTGCCGCGCCTGGCCATTGAGTTCCTGGGGCTGGACGACGATCCGCGCCTGTACATCCGCATTGGCGATGCTCTGGAATTGCTCGAGACCGCCGAAACGGCCGACCTGATCTTCGTCGACCTGTACACCGATGTCGGCCCCGGCGTCGGGCACCTGGCCTGGACCTTCCTGGAAAACTGCCAGAAGAAGCTCAACCCCGGCGGCTGGCTGGTGATCAACCAGTGGGCCACCGACGACGGCAAGCCGTTGGGTGCGGCCCTGCTGCGCGGGTTGTATCACCGGCATTATTGGGAGCTGCCGGTGAAGGAGGGCAATGTGATCCTGCTGGTGCCTTCGGAGTTGGATCAGGCGCTGGACGCTGCGGCGCTCTCGGCCCGCGCCGAAGCGCTGGCACCGCGATTGGGCTATTCGTTGCAGCCATTGATCAAGGCGATTCGGCCGGCAACCTAGTTGTCTGAACGGGCGTCATCGCGGGCAAGCCCACTCCCACATTTGACCGAGCACATCCTGAAGGAATGCGGTCGATGTGGAAGCGGGCTTGCTCGCGATGACTGCGGCACGGCCAACTCAAATTCCCCTGAATACCCCCGGGCGCTTCTCGAGCATGGCGCGCACGCCTTCCTTGGCGTCTTCGCTGTTGAACAATTGCGCGACCAGCGGCGGTAACGCCGCGGCCGCGACAGCTTCGCCCTCCAAGCGCGCCAGGCGGGCCGACATCAACGTGGCTTGCACGCCGAGGGGCGCCTGGCGCGCGATGCGGCTGGCCAGTTCGATGGCGCGCGGCAGCAGGTCTTCGCTGGCCATCACTTCCTGCACCAACCCCAGGCGCAGGGCTTCGTGGGCATCGAACTCATCGCCGGTGAGCAGCCAGCGCATGGCGTTGCCCCAGCCTGCTATTTGATGAAAGCGCAACGTCGCACCGCCAAATGGAAAGATCCCACGTTGTACTTCCATCTGCGCGAAGCGGGTGTTGCTCGCGCAGAGATTGATATCCGCCGCCAACATCAACTCGATGCCAAGGGTCAGGCAGTAGCCCTGAGCGGCGACGATCACCGGTTTGCCGACCCGAGGGCCGGCGAACACGCCCCAGGGATCGCAGCCCCCCGGTGGCGGTTGCCAGCCTCCGGCCATCACTGCGCTGACGTTGGCCAGGTCCAGCCCGGCGGTGAAGTGGTCGCCGTGGGCGAACACCACGGCCACCCGCGCATCGTCGTTTCGATCAAATTCGCCATAGGCCAGGCTCAGTGCGTTGAGCAGATCCAGATCAAAGGCATTGCGCTTGGCGACCCGATCCAGGCCCAACAACAGGACATGACCCAGGAGTTCACGGCTGACGAGGCTGCTGCTGGCTTGATTCATCGGGTGTGCCCTCGGGCGCAGTAAGGGGTTTCGGACCAAAGGGGCCGAGTGTGCGGATGAACCGTTTAAGCGTTTCAGCCAACAGGGCCGGGCACTTGAAAAATAGACCCTGGAGCCCATCTGCGCAAAGGCGGTGACGCAGTGCGGTTTATCGGTGCTTTGCGATAAAAAAAGCTCCCTTTTTCAGCTATTTCCGGTATAGTGCGCGCCGGCCTTTAACCGGGCCGCGTTTAGGTAGCGCAATTCCCCGAAGTCAGCTTCGGCTGCACGTCCGCACAGCGGACTCTTCCTTGACGAATCTTTTTCATTCATTCGTTTTCGCAAATCCCCGCCGACAAAGCAGCCAGGGCGACTCTTGAGTCTCAACACGGCATGCGCAGCTTTGGAGCATGGGTCTTTGCGGATGCACTTAGAGGCAGACCCATGACCCAGGAAACCGGCGGCTTCGCCGCTTTTAATCTTAACCCGAACATTCTTGCTGCCGTCATTGCGACTGGCTACGAAGAACCTTCGGCGATTCAGCAGCAATCGATCCCGATCATCATGGCCGGCCACGACATGATTGGCCAGGCGCAAACCGGTACCGGTAAAACCGCCGCGTTCGCCCTGCCTATCCTGCACTGCATCGATCCTGCCAAGCGCGAACCGCAAGCCCTGATCCTGGCGCCAACTCGTGAGTTGGCGCTGCAAGTAGCAACCGCTTTTGAAACCTACGCCAAGCAAATGCCAGGCGTAACCGTTGTGGCCGTCTACGGCGGCGCGCCGATGGGCCCGCAACTCAAGGCTATCCGTAATGGCGCACAGATCGTTGTCGCCACTCCGGGGCGTCTGTGCGACCACCTGCGTCGTGACGAGAAAGTCCTGTCGACCGTGAACCACCTGGTTCTGGACGAAGCTGACGAAATGTTGAAGCTGGGCTTCATGGATGACCTGGAAGTCATCTTCAAGGCACTGCCACCGACCCGTCAGACCGTGCTGTTCTCGGCCACCCTGCCGCAGTCGATCCGTGCCATTGCCGAACGCCACCTGCGCGATCCGCAACACGTGAAGATCCAGACCAAGACTCAGACCGTTACCGCGATCGAACAGGCTCACCTGTTGGTTCACGCTGACCAGAAGACCTCGGCTGTATTGAGCCTGCTGGAAGTCGAAGACTTCGACGCGCTGATCATGTTCGTGCGTACCAAGCAAGCGACCCTGGACCTGGCCAGTGCCCTCGAAGCCAAAGGCTACAAAGCCGCTGCGCTGAACGGTGACATCGCCCAGAACCAACGTGAGCGCGTGATCGACTCCCTCAAGGATGGCCGTCTGGACATCGTTGTAGCGACCGACGTAGCTGCTCGTGGCCTCGACGTTCCACGTATCACCCACGTGTTCAACGTTGACATGCCTTACGATCCAGAGTCCTACGTTCACCGTATCGGCCGTACCGGCCGTGCGGGTCGCGAAGGTCGCGCACTGCTGCTGGTGACGCCGCGTGAGCGCCGCATGCTGCAAGTGATAGAGCGTGTGACCGGTCAGAAGGTTGCCGAAGTCCGCCTGCCGGATGCCCAGGCCGTTCTCGATGCACGCATCAAGAAACTGACCAACAGCCTGTCGCCACTGGTGGCTGACGCTGAATCGACCCACGGTGACCTGCTGGACCGCCTGACCGCCGATATCGGTTGCACCCCACGTGCCCTGGCTGCAGCCCTGCTGCGCAAAGCTACCAACGGTCAGGCCCTGACCCTGGCGGCCATCGAGAAAGAACGCCCACTGGTACCGAACAACGCGCCACGCGGTGATCGTCCAGAGCGTTCCGGCGACCGTCCTGAGCGTGGTGATCGTGAGCGTCGCGCTCCGGTGCCATTGGCTGAAGGTCGTGCTCGCTGCCGTACCGCGCTGGGCGCGCGTGACGGTATCGCGGCCAAGAACCTGCTGGGCGCTATCCTCAACGAGGGTGGCCTGGCACGTGAAGCCATCGGTCGCATCCAGGTCCGTGACAGCTTCTCCCTGGTGGAGCTGCCGGAAGACGGTCTGGAAAAACTGCTGACCAAGCTGAAAGACACACGCGTTGCCGGTAAGCAGCTCAAGCTGCGTCGCTACCGCGAAGATTGATCCGCCCCTGGGCTGATTGATCGCACCTAAAAAAATCCCCGACTGGTTCGGGGATTTTTTTTGCCCGGCAATTGGCGCGGATCGTCGTGGGGTGGTCGGCCATAACGGTCAGCTACTGATCTTATTGGGTTTAGGAAAAGTCTGAGTTTCTGAGCGGCCTTTCTGGCAGCCGGCTTTGCGTAAAGTTTTTACTATCAAGTGACGGGGGCGGATAAACCTGAGTTGCATCGCTCAAGGGTAAAAAACGCTCTCAATCTGCTCTCGTCAGTTGTTCAAGTTGGAACGGTTCGCTTGTGACCGTGTCGAGGGATAGGCGCCGGGCTTGACGGCTATTGATTGATTTTTCCAGAAAGGAGCTGTGGCTGTTATGCGTATTAATAATTCACAGTTGTTTCCACAAACAATGCCTGAGCCTGCGACTTATCCTCCCAGCCAACCGCCTGTTAATCAGGCGCGAGAGCCAACACGCGAGCACGGTTTGCCGTGGACCGAGCGCGCACTCGCTTCGGATGCCGCGGCTGCTCGTTCAAGAAGAAATACGCCATCCATGCCTGTAGCGTCTGCGACCACGACGTCAACGCTTAATAAAGTTAGCGATCCAAAACTGGAAATCAAGAAGGTAGCCACATCGCCCAATGGGCTGTATGGCCTGAGTTACTCGCTGTCCGCGCCTGGCGCTGGGTTGAGTAACATTACGTTTCCAATGAGTATCGACGAAGGCCTTCAACGAAAAGGAAGCAAGGACGCAGGGATTTATTATGCGATGCAGTTTGGCGTCAATGATGCACAAGGTCGGCCTCTTGGCCGGGGCTATATTGGGATGCAGCCGCGCGGGGATGGCAAGGCGCTGATTGTGTTTTCTGGAAACGGTGAGCATTTCAAAGCGCCACAAGGCCGCCCCGAGTTTGATGGGGGAAAAGGCGCCAGTAACAGCACATTGGTAGATTTTAAATTTGGGAATAAATATAACCTCACGGTAGAACGAGATCCTGAGGATGCCCATAAGTTGAGGGGGGTTATTCAGGATGTTACCGATTCCGACATGCCGGGCCCCAAGCAGCATGTCAAAGATATTTATGTCGATCAGAAGTTTGCCTTGGCTGGCAGAGACAGAGGCTTCGTCGAACATTACGGCGCGAAAATAGACCGAAGTTCGCAGATCGCGCCTACTCGCGGTAGTTTCTCCGCCCCCTTTACTACAGACGATAAGGGCAATGTCAGGGTGGGTGAAATCAAGAGTGACGGGCTCTATGGCCGGTACAAGAACTCGATGGTGGGACTGCAGCGGGTGATCAGCGAAGCGGGTAAAGGTCAGGAAATACAATTCTCTTTTCAGGGCGCAGGTTATGAGAAGAAAGCCTGAAGTGCGCTGTTGATAGAGCCTGAGTAAGCGTCTCAACGCTACGCCTGTTAGAGTCGAGCCCCTTGAAAAGGTTGGCGATGCAAAAACCCGGAAGGCCCACGCAGGTGAGGATTTCCGGGTTTTCTTCTTGGGCCGCGCTCGCTTTACGGGCGGCCCTCAATCTGGGTTTGCCCGCGCATCGGGATGTGCGTCAGCCGAAGCGGTAGATGTCCATGCCCAGCGCGCCCATGGTGAAGCCTTGGTGCGCCACGCTGAAGTCGCCGCCGGCACCCCGCGCAAAGTAGAGCGGCAGTAAATGTTCATCACTGGGATGGCTGCGCACGGCGTTGGGCGCCTGGCGGCGATAATCGTGCAGCGCGGCTTCGTCGTTGGCGGCAAGCTTGTCCACCATCCAGTCACGAAACGCCCGCGCCCACGGCTCGATGCTTTCGGACCCGGCGTGCCAATCCAGTTCGCCGAGGTTGTGGGTGATGCTGCCGGAGCCGATCAGCAACACGCCTTGTTCGCGCAGGCTGGCGAGGGCGTGTCCGACCCGGGTCTGCAGGGCAGGGCCCATACGGCTGGGCAAGGACACCTGCACCACCGGGATATCCGCGGCCGGGTACATCAGCGACAGCGGCACCCAGGCGCCGTGGTCGAAGGGACGGCGCTCATCGATGCGCGCATTCAAGCCATCGGCGTGCAGCAACTCGACAATGTCGCGCGCCAATTGCGGGTCGCCCGGCGCCGGGTATTGCACGGCAAACAACTCGGCCGGAAAGCCGCCGAAGTCATGCCAGGTTTCCGGTGCGGCGTTGCCGCTGACCAGCAATTCCTGGCTTTCCCAATGCGCCGACACCACCACAATCGCCTTCGGCCGTGGCAGTTCAGCCGCCAGGCGCTGCAGGGCCGGGCCGCTGGCGCCGGGTTGCAGGGCGAGCATGGGCGAACCATGGGAGATAAACAGAGTGGGGAGCATTAGAAGGGCCCTCAGGGTTAACATGGCCCATCTTCAACCAGGTCAATGATCTAAATCTAATATAAGTTTTAGCGCCTTTTGATCGAATTTTTAGGGTGATGTATGGATTCTCAGTTTTGGCGGGAGCGCTGGGCGCGTAATCAGATCGGTTTTCACTTGCCCGAGGTCAACCCCTATCTGCAACGGCACTGGCCGCAGCTGGCTGTCGCGCAGGGGGCAAAGGTGCTGGTGCCCTTGTGTGGCAAAAGCCTGGATCTGGTGTGGCTGGCCAGTCAAGGCTGTCGCGTGCTCGGGGTAGAGCTGTCGGAGCAGGCGGTTGAGGCATTCTTCAGTGAGCAGGGGCTGATACCGCGTATCAGCCAACGCGGCGTGTTCAAGGTGTACCAGGCGGATGTGATCGAGGTGTGGTGCGGTGATTTCTTCGCGCTGGACGCGCAGGCGCTGCTCGATTGCACGGCGCTTTATGATCGCGCGGCGTTGATCGCCTTGCCGCCGCTGATGCGGGCGCGCTACACCGAGCACCTCAATACGCTTCTGGGGCCGGGTTGCAAGGGGTTGCTGATTACCCTCGACTACGACCAGACGCAAAAGGCCGGCCCACCGTTTGCGGTGACCGATGATGAGGTGAAGGCGCTGCTGGGGGCGCACTGGGCCCTCGAAGTGCTTGAGGAGCAGGACGTTTTGGGTGAGAGCTGGAAGTTCGTTCAGGACGGCGTAACCCGGCTGGAAGAGCGAGTCTACCGACTCACGAAGCGCTGAGTCCTGGGCGGGCAAGGCGCCCACAAAAAAGGGGCGATCAGATCGCCCCTTTCCGTGTAGCCGCCAAGCGGTCAGCCGCGACGACGCAGTGCGTCAATCCGCTCTTCCAGCGGCGGGTGGCTCATGAACATGCGCGCCAGGCCCTGCTTGATGCCGCCGTTGATGCCAAAGGCGGTCAGGCTGTCCGGCATATGCACCGGCAGGCCCTGTTCGGAGCGCAGGTGCTGCAAGGCTGCAATCATCGCCCCGGTGCCGGCCAGGCGGGCACCGGCTTCGTCCGCGCGAAATTCCCGTTTGCGCGAGAACCACATCACGATCGCGCTGGCCAGGAAGCCCAGCACCAGTTCAGCGAAGATGGTTGCCACGTAGTAGGCAATGCCGCGGCCTTCTTCGTTCTTGAAGATCACCTTGTCGACGAAGTTGCCGATGATCCGCGCGAAGAACATCACGAAGGTGTTCACCACGCCCTGGACCAGCGCCAGGGTGACCATGTCACCGTTCGCCACGTGGCCGATCTCGTGGGCCAGCACCGCCTTGACTTCATCGTAGGAGAAGCGCTCCAGCATGCCCTGGCTCACCGCAACGAGCGCGTCGTTCTTGTTCCAGCCGGTGGCAAAGGCGTTGGCTTCATAGGCCGGGAAGATCCCGACCTCCGGCATCTTGATACCGGCCTCGCGGGACAACTGTTCGACGGTCTGCAGCAACCATTGCTCATGCCGGGTGCGTGGCTGAGTGATGACCTGGGTGCTGGTGCTCATCTTCGCCATCCACTTGGAGATGAACAGCGAGAACAGCGAGCCGGCAAAACCAAAGACCGCACAGAAGATCAGCAGCTGATTGAGGTTCAGATCAACCCCGTTGGCCGCCATGAACCCGTTGAAGCCGAAAAGGCTCAGGGTGATGCTGGCAATCAGCACGACCGCCAGGTTGGTGGCCAAGAACAGCAGGATGCGCATCATGGTTGTAGAGTTCTCCTCATGCTAAATATGTCGCGTACTGCGGGGTATATAAGGTGCGACATGGGGTGATTCAACCGAGCGACTATTTCAAACTGTGTCCTACAGCCTGAATGTAGAGTCTTGAAGGGAATTTCCCACCTGTATTGCCCCGCTTGATCAGCCTCCTGTTGCCTCGCGGCCCTTTGATTATAAGGGGCACGCGCTGGGAGAGGGGCAAACGCAGTGCGGAGCGGGGCAATGGGCAGAGAAGTGTTGCCAGATACTCGCTGTACGACCAGATCCAGGTCGTACAGCGTCATAGTCGTTACTGGCGATAGGACTTGAGGAAGTTGCCGATGCGACCGATGGCCATGTCCAGGTCATCCACACGCGGCAAGGTCACCACGCGGAAGTGATCCGGCCACGGCCAGTTGAACGCGGTGCCTTGCACCACCAGCAGCTTTTCCGACAGCAGCAGGTCGAGCACGAACTTCTCGTCGTTGAGGATCGGGCAGACTTTCGGGTCGATGCGTGGGAAGGCGTACAGCGCGCCCATCGGCTTCACGCAACTGACGCCGGGAATGTCGTTGAGCAATTCCCAGGTGCGGTTGCGTTGTTCCAACAGGCGGCCCTGAGGCAGCAGCAGATCGTTGATGCTCTGGTAACCGCCCAGCGCAGTCTGGATCGCGTGCTGGCTCGGTACGTTGGCACACAGGCGCATATTGGCCAGCATGTCGATGCCTTCAATGTAGCTCTGGGCGTTGTGCTTGGGCCCGGAGATGGCGACCCAGCCGGAGCGGAAACCCGCCACGCGGTAGGACTTGGACAAGCCGTTGAAGGTCAGGCAGAGCAGGTCCGGCGCGAGGGAGGCGGTGCAGATGTGGACGGCATCGTCGTAGAGGATCTTGTCGTAGATCTCGTCGGAGAACACCACCAGGTTGTGCTGGCGCGCCAGCTCGAGCATGCCCAGCAGCACTTCCCGCGAGTACACGGCGCCGGTCGGGTTGTTCGGGTTGATGATGACCAGCGCCTTGGTGTTCGGGGTGATCTTGGCCTTGATGTCGGCCAGGTCCGGGAACCAGTCGGCGCCTTCGTCGCACAGGTAGTGTACCGGGCGGCCACCGGCCAGGGTCACCGCGGCGGTCCACAGCGGGTAGTCCGGCGCCGGCACCAGTACTTCGTCGCTATTGTTGAGCAAGGCCTGCATCGACATCACGATCAGTTCGGACACGCCGTTGCCCAGGTAGATGTCCTCGATGCCGACACCTTCGACCTGCTTCTGCTGGTAATACTGCATCACCGCCTTGCGCGCACTGAACAGGCCTTTGGAATCGCTGTAGCCCTGGGCGGTGGGCAGGTTGCGGATCACGTCCTGGAGGATTTCGTCCGGCGCTTCGAAACCAAAGGGCGCCGGGTTGCCAATGTTCAGCTTGAGGATGCGATGGCCTTCCTCTTCCAGGCGTTTGGCGTGCTTGAGCACCGGGCCGCGAATGTCGTAGCAGACGTTGGCGAGCTTGTTCGATTTGCTGACCTGCATGGCGATGTGATCCTGAAAATGAACGATCCAGACGGTGCGGAGCCTACCGTGCTGAGAATCCTGCGTTGGTCGCACCCATAAATACGTTTGAATGCCGCTAACGCGGGTGCCAGACTGCCGGGTTGAAGAGGCGCAATCATACGTGCCGCCTGATCCCTGGAAAAGACACAGATCAGGGTTTTTCAGTTGCCGAGGTGTACTGATGGAAAAGCTGCAGAAAACCATTGAAGAATGGAAAGCGATGCTCGATCCGGAGCAATACAACGTGTGCCGCCTGAAGGGCACCGAACGGCCGTTTTCCGGCAAGTACAATGCCACCAAGACCGACGGCGTGTATCACTGCATCTGCTGCAATGAGCCACTGTTCGACTCTACCACCAAGTTCGATTCCGGCTGCGGCTGGCCCAGCTTCTACGCACCGATCGCCGACAGCGCGATGATCGAGATCCGCGATGTCAGCCACGGCATGATCCGCACCGAAGTCACCTGCGCCAAGTGCGACGCGCACCTGGGGCATGTGTTCCCGGATGGCCCGCCGCCGACCGGCCTGCGCTATTGCATCAACTCGGTGTGCCTGGACCTCGTGCCGCGCTGAGCCTGAGTCGCCCCTGCGTCTTGCGCGGGGGCGATGTATACCGGGCTATCAGTTTGATCAATTCAATTGCACGCAATTGAATTGCTCGCTATGTTTTGCCTTCTTTCTCCTGATCCGAGGCATTGCCATGAGCGACAACCTGCTGAGCATCCCTTGCACCACCATCAAGGGTGAGCAAAAGACCTTGGCCGATTTTGCCGGCAAGGCCATTCTCGTGGTCAACACTGCCAGCAAATGCGGCTTCACCCCGCAGTACAAGGGCCTGGAGCAACTCTGGCAGCAGTACAAGGACCAGGGCCTGGTGGTGCTGGGGTTTCCGTGCAACCAGTTCGGCAAGCAGGAACCGGGCAACGAAGGCGCGATTGCCGAGTTCTGCGAGCTGAATTTCGGCGTCAGCTTCCCGTTGTTCAAGAAGATCGACGTCAATGGCGGCGCTGCCCACCCGCTGTTCGTGCAGTTGAAAAAACGCGCGCCGGGCCTGCTGGGTTCCAAGGGCATCAAGTGGAATTTCACCAAGTTCCTCATCGGTCGCGACGGCCAGGTGGTCAAGCGCTTTGCGCCAACCACCAAGCCCCAGGAGTTGACCCAAGAGATCGAAGCCCTGCTCAAATGACCGACCTGCCCACCGTGTCCCTGGCGCTGGACAACCAGCTGTGTTTCAAACTCTACGCCGCATCGCGCGCGGTGACCCGCGCCTATAAACCGATGCTTGACCAGTTGGGCCTGACCTACCCGCAATACGTGGTGATGCTGGTGTTGTGGGAATGGCACCACGCGACGCCGCCCCAGCCCACGGTCAAGGCCCTGGGCGAGCGCTTGATGCTCGATTCGGGCACGCTGACGCCGCTGCTCAAGCGCCTGGAGCAGCTTGGGTTAGTGAGGCGCCAGCGCAGCGCGCAGGATGAACGCGAAGTGCATTTGAGCCTGAGCCACGCCGGGCTGCAGTTGCGCGGCCAGGCCCATCAGTTGAAAACCCGCTTGCTGTGCGACAGCGGTGTCGACCTCAACCAGGCCGATGCCTTGCGCGAGGGGTTGGACCAATTGCTCGCGCAGATCAGAGACTTGTCGTCTTAGGCACCCACAGGTCCAGCAACGCATTGAGTTCTTCGCGGCGAAACGGCTTGGCCAGGTAGTCATTCATCCCCGCCGCCCGGCAACGCTCGCGTTCTTCCGACAGCGCGTTGGCGGTCAGGGCGACAATGGGCAGGTCCGGCCAGCGCCCGCTGCGACGAATCTGCCGACTGGCCTCGTAGCCATCCATCACCGGCATGTTGCAGTCCATCAACACCATGTCGAAGTGCTGTTCTTCGAGGAACTTGAGCGCTTCGCCACCATGGGCGGCGACGATCACTTCGCAGCCCAACTTGCTGAGCATGCCCTTGGCCACCAGCTGATTGACCGGGTTGTCCTCCACCAGCAGGATGCGTGCCCGGTGGACCAGGGGCGTGGCATCGAGTGCGATCGGGTCGAGGATCAAGTGCGCGTCGCTGCGCAGATTACGTTGCAGGATCTGGTACAGCGCGTTGCGGCTCAAAGGGCGCGCCTGTTGCTGCAACGGCGCCAGGGCCGCGACTTCCTCACTGGGCATGAAATTGCCATAGGCGGTCACCAGCAGGATCGGCGCAGTGATGGCCGGGCGCAGGCGAAACAGGCACTCCGGGCAGTCCGTGATCAACAAGTCGGGGTTTTTCCCGCTCAAGTCCTCATCGATAGAATAGCAATGCACTGTCAGCCCCCAGTGAGGTAGCAGGGTGCTGAGCAGCTCCGCCAGGCCGCTGTCGGCACTGGTGATTGCAATGACTTCGCCCGTCAGCGGCGCGAGCCGGGGCGCAGGCAAATGGGCGGGCAGCGGCAGGTCGGCGCAGAACTGGCTGCCGAAGCCGACTTCCGAACTGATGCTCAGCCGACCGTGCATCGCCTCGCACAGGTTATGGGTCAGCGCCAGGCCCAGGCCGGTGCCGCCAAACTGGCGGGTGATGCCCGCGCCAGCCTGGGTGAACGGCTGGAAGATCTTCACCTGCGCGTCCTGGGCAATGCCGATCCCGGTGTCGCACACTTCGATTTTTACTCGGCCATCCTGGGCGCTGAGGCGCACATCCACGCGGCCGAAGCGCGTGAACTTCAAGGCGTTGGACAGCAGGTTACTGACGATCTGCCGCACACGTGTCGGGTCGCCGAGCACCTGCGCCGGGAACTGCGGGTCGATCAGGCACGTCAGTTCGACACTCGGCGCGGCGTTCTGCGATAACAGGTTGGCGGTGTCTTCCACCAGCGCGCCGAGGTCGAACGGGATGTGCTCCAGCTCCAACTGGCCCGCGTCGAACTTGGACAGGTCGAGGATATCGTTGAGCAGTTCCACCAGCACCTTGCCGGAGTCATGGGCGATCGACAGTTGCTGGCGCTGCTCGGCGTTGAGCGGGCTGTCCAGCGACAGCGCGATCATGCCCAGCAACCCATTGAGCGGCGTGCGGATTTCGTGACTCATATTGGCCAGGAACGCCGCCCGCGCCTGAGCCATGCCCAGCGCGTTCATTTTTGCTGCTTCCAACTCATCGTTGGACTGGCTCAAGCGCTGGTTGCTGGCCTTGAGCTCCAGCGTGCGCGCCGAGACGATGTTTTCCAGTTGCCCCAGGTACTCGGTGAGGCGGTCCTCGGCGTGACGGCGCTGCTGGATCTCGGTTTCCAGGGTGTCGAATTGCTGGTTGGCCATGTTGACCAGCACGCCGATTTCATCGTGCTCGTGCCCCGGCGGGCAATCCAGGCGCGTCTGCCTGCGCGTGCTCAGCTCGCGAATGATGCGTACCAGCGGTTGGGTCAGCATCACATAGAACAGGCCCAGCAGGATCCCGGTCAGCAGCAGGCTGCGTACAAACCCGTTGATCAGGGTGACCTCGGCACGGTGTAGGAAGCGGCTACCAAAGGCGTAGGTGTCTACGTCGAGGCGCAGCACGCCAAGGGATTCGTTGGGCATATGGCTGAGGAACAACCGGTCTTCAAACTGGCGGTTGGCGCCGAACAGGAAATCGCTGACGGGCCGGTAGGGGCTTTCCTTGCGCGGCCGTCCGACGTCGGCCAGTACCACGCCGTTGTTGTCGGTCAACCGCGCCTGAATGATGGCGGGGGAGTGCAACAGGCCGAGGGTCAGCTCCTGGGCCAACTCGGCGTCGATGTTGTAGGCGATGCGCGACGCCGGGTTATGGCTGATTTCAATCAGCGAACGAATTTCACGGTTGATGGATGCGTCTTCGCTGGCATAATCAATGCCGATCTGGATCAGGCTGAGCAAGGTTCCCAAGACGAAACCGACCAGCACAGTCAATCTGGCTTGTTTATAAGACAAGCGGTGGGCGAACTTGATATCCATCGAGTGTTGAACCACTTCACGTTTCCCTTCGCCCGGCAAGCATAGCTGAACATCCACAGGTTCAGGCTTGCCCGGTACGAATCGTCAGTTTTAGAGGTGCAGCCCGGAGCGCTCGGCCGCAGGGTTGCCAATACGCCATCTTTTACAAGAACTTGCCAGAGGAATAGTCGTGGATTCTCGATTGAATGCCTTTCTTGAGCGTGCCGATGCCGTACTCGCGCGCCTGGAACCCCTGTTGCCAGCCCCGCGCCAAACCATCGACTGGAACCAATGCCTTGCGGCCCGTTGGCAGCGTGAGGGTCGCAGCGGCTTCCTGCTGCCGCTGGAGGTCAGCCTGGACATGCGCCTGTCCGACCTGATCGGTGTGGACAAGCAGCGTGAAACATTGGCGCGCAACACCCAACAGTTCCTCGACGGCCTGCCCGCCAACCATGCGCTGCTGTGGGGCTCGCGCGGCACGGGGAAATCGTCGATGGTGCGCGCCTTGCTCGCCCAGCACGCCAGCGCCGGTTTGCGCTTGATCGAAATCGAACGCGATCACCTCGCCGACCTGCCGCGTGTGGTCGAACAACTGCTCAAGCTGCCGCAGCGTTTCATTCTGTTCTGCGATGACCTGTCGTTCGAGGCCGGTGAAGGCGATTACCGCGTGCTCAAGAGTGTGCTGGACGGCTCACTGGAACAGGCGCCGGAAAACGTGCTGCTGTATGCCACGTCCAACCGTCGTCACCTGGTGCCGGAAAACCAGAGCGACAACGATAACTGGAAACGCGTGGATGGCGAGCTGCACCCGAGTGAGGCGGTGGAAGACAAGATCGCCTTGTCCGATCGTTTTGGCCTGTGGCTGTCGTTCTACCCATTCACTCAGGAACATTTCCTGAACGTGGTGGAACACTGGATCGGCGAGCTGGCGCGCAAGGCCGGCCTGCAGTGGCAGCGTGATGAAGACCTCGATATCCTCGCCGTGCGCTGGGCCACCGGGCGTGGCAACCGCAACGGCCGTTGCGCGTATCAATTCGCCCGTTACTGGGTGGGCCTCAAATTGCTGGAGCGTCAACCATGATCGATTTGCAGCAGGCCGGCAGCGGTCTGGATGGCTATGCCATGTTGTGTGCGCAGTTGGAGTCGCTGCTGGCCGATGAGCGCGATTTCATCGCCAACAGCGCGCAGTTCTCTGCGTTTTTGTTCAATCAGTTGGATGATTTGAACTGGGCCGGTTTCTACCTCAACCGTCACGACGAGTTGGTGTTGGGGCCGTTCCAGGGGCAGATCGCGTGTGTACGCATTCCGTTCGGGCGTGGCGTGTGCGGTGCGGCGGCCGCGTCGCGCCAGACCCAGCGGGTTGAAGATGTGCATGCGTTCCCGGGGCATATCGCCTGTGACAGCGCATCGAACAGTGAACTGGTGGTGCCGCTGGTCAAGGATGGCCGACTGATTGGCGTCCTCGACCTCGACAGCCCGTCGCTGGCCCGGTTTACCGCGCAAGACCAGGTTGGTATCGAGCAGTTGGCGGCGATTTTCCTGCGCCTGACCGACTGCTGACCGACCGTTGCGGGGGCGGGCCGTGCGGCGCGCTCCTGCCTACCCTGGAGAGCCCAGGCCGTTGAGTTGCATGTGCAGCAGGCGCTCCAGTTCCAGCATGCACTTTTCCAGGGTCTTGATACCGGTTTCGATCACCGCCCGATCATCGCCGCGGGCGCAGGCCTGCTCCAGCGCTTCGCATTGCGCCGCCAGTACACTGGCCTGGACGATACGCGCAGCGCCCTTGATCTTGTGGGCCTGCTCGATGATGTCCTGCAGTGAAGCCTGCTGGGCCCACAACGTGACCAATATCTGGCGATCGTGACAACTGCTGCTCAGCAGTTCCTCAAGCAGCCGCCGAGTCAGTTGCGGATCGCCGCCCGTCAGCGCATCCAGGTGGCTGAGGTCGAGTCGCGGGCCGGACGGCTGCGGCGCGATCTGCGCCAGTTGCCGTTCCAGCGCCGTGAGGCTGATCGGTTTGAACAGGCAGTCGTTCATCCCGGCTTCGGCGCAGCGCAGCTTCTCTTCGGGCTGGGCGTTGGCGGTAAACCCCAGGACCACGCAGGGTGTCAGTTGCTCCCGCTGCTCATACTCACGGATCGAGCGGCTTAACTCATAGCCATTCATGATGGGCATGTTGCAGTCGGCGATCACCAGGTCGAAGTGGGCCTGGCGCCAGGCCTGGAACCCGGCGGCGCCATGTTGGGCTGCGGTGAACTGGTGGCCCAGGTAACCCAGTTGCTGGCACATCAGCAGGCGATTCGCCGGATGATCATCCACCACCAGCACGTTGAGCACCGGCGCCGGTGCGGGCGCGGCCGGCAGGGGGTCGTCCGCGGCCTGGATGGGCTGCAGGCAGTTCATCTTCAGGCTGACATGCACCTGGGTGCCGACCATGGGCACGCTGCTTAGGCTCAGTTGCCCGCCCATCATCGCGCACAGACTGCGGCAGATCACCAGCCCCAGGCCCGCGCCGCTGCGGGCCAATTGCCCGGAATTGTCGGCCTGGGCAAAGGGTTCGAACAGGCGCAACTGGTCGTCGCGGCTGATGCCGATCCCCGTGTCTTCGACCACCAGCTTCATTTCGACCTGCTGTGCCAATTCGGTGGCTTGCACCTGCACCTTGATCTTTACCTGCCCGCGCTCGGTGAACTTGATCGCATTGCTCACCAGGTTGGACAGCACCTGCTTGAAGCGCAGCGGGTCGATCAGCACGTCGGTGTCATCGAGCTCGGGCTTGAACTCCAGCAGCAAACTCAGGGTTTTCTGGCGTGCCAGGCCGTCGAATACCCGCACTACCGACTCGATCACTTCCCGCAGGTTCACACGCTCCGGTGCCAGGCTCAGGCGGCCGGATTCGATCCGCGCGATGTCCAGAATATCGCCGATCAGCTCCAGCAGGTCCTTGGCCGAGTGGTAGGCGACTTCGATCGCCGGGCGGTCGAGATGCCCCTGGTCGGCGCGCTTGAGGGTCAGTTCGAGCATGCCGATCACCGCGTTCATCGGGGTGCGGATTTCGTGGCTCATGGTTGCCAGAAAGGTGCTCTTGGCGCGGTTGGCTTCGTCGGCACGTTCCTTGGCGGCGCGCAGCTCATCGAACAGCTGGCGTCGTTCGCTGATGTCGATCCAGCCGCCGATGATGCCCTGGACTTCGCCGGTGGAGTCGCGGTAGGGCAATATCCAGTGGTAGATCGTCAGCTTTTTGCCATTGATGAGCAGGGTGCGATCAAGGATCAGCGGGTTGCCCTCGGCGACCACGCGCAGATAGTCGGCGTGATACTGAGCCGCTTCGGTTGCCTGGGCCGTGCTCATCTGCATCACACTTTTGCCGATGACCTCTTCGCGCTTGACGTCGAACACCTGCAGGTAGCTGTCGTTGCAGGTCTGCAATAGGCCGTTGCGGTCGCGGACATAGATCGGGTGCGGCGTTTCGTTGACCAGTGCGCGCATGAATTCGAACTGGTCGTTGAGGGCGCGTTCGGCCATCTTGCGGTGCTTGATCTCCCGGCGCATGTAGGCGTTCCAGGTCAGGGAAATCAGCAGCAGCAGGCCGGTGACGAGGATGATCTGGGCAATCAGGTGGTGGTAGTTGCGCCAGTAGCTGTCGGAGGCGGCGGCGTAGCCTCGCCAACGGCTGTTGATCACCCCGAGCTCATCGGGGGCGATGCTCAGCAGCGCCTTGTCGAGGATCGCGCTCAACTCGGTGGCACCCCGTGACGTGGCCAGCGCAAAGACTGCGGGGAGGGTGCCGATGCTGCCGCTGATCTGCAGTTTGTCCTGAAACACTTGGGAGGACAGGAAATAGTTGGCGATCACCAACGAGTTCACCGCGCCTTCCACATGCCCTTGGGCCAGGAGTTCCGAGGCCTTGAAGGTGTCACTGGTTTCCACCAGGTGAATGTGCGGGAAATCCTTGCGCAGAAGGCTTTCCAGAGGGTTGCCTTGGGTAATCGCCAGGCGCTTGCCTGCCATCTGTTCAAGATTTGATGGGGCGTCGGGTTCCTTGCGCGTGAGCAATACGTAGGAGTTTTCCAGATAGGGACGACTGAAGTTCAGTTGAGCTTCGCGTTCCGTGCTGGGAATGATGGCGCCGATGAGGTCGGCTTTGCCGGTATCGACTTGCTCGATCATCGCGTTGACATCGCGTGCGCGCAGGATCTCGAAGCGCAACCCGGTGCGCAGGCGGATCAGCTCCAGGAGGTCGGCGGTGATGCCGCGGAAGTTGCCGTCAGCATCGAAGAAGGTCAATGGCGCGAAGGTTTCGTTGGCGATTACCCGGACCACCGGGTGCGCCTTCAGCCAACGTTCCTCGCGTTGCGTCAGTTGCAGTTTTTGCGCGGTGAGCAGGATGTCGCTGCCCGCACTCCAGCGTTTGGCAATGCTCTCCTGCTCATTGGTCGGCACCGCCGCCAGCACCGCGTTGAGGATGCTCAAGAGGGTGTGCTGGTCCTGGCGCACGGCAAAGCTGAAACCATAGGCTTCGTGCTTGCCGAAGTTGGCCATGCGGATATTTTTCAGGTAGCCCTTGTTGATCATGTAATGGGTGGAAATGGTGTCGCCGAGAAACACATCCGCCTGGTCGAATGCCACTGCATTCAGGGCGTTCTGATAAGAGGGGTAGGTGTGGATGGTCGCCTCAGGATACAGCTTCTCGACTTCGCCCAGCGGCAGGTAGTGATAGACCAGGCTCAGGCGCAGCCCGGCCAGGCCCTCACTGAGGCTGCGGGTTTCGCCCTCGCGTGTCACCAGCACTGGCTGGTCCACGGCATACGGTGCTGAAAGGGTGAGCAGCGGGTTGGTGGCCTCAAAGCCATTGGACGAGCCCAGCAGGTCTATTTCACCGGCTTCAAGCGCCTGAATGGAGGCTTCCCGGTTGGGGTAGCGCAGCACTCTGACGGGGAGCGCCAGCGCCTTGGCCAACAGCCCGGCGTAATCGGCCGTGAGCCCCTCATAGTCGCGTCCGCTGGACGTGAGGTCGAAGGGCGGGTAATCGGGAGCTGCCGCGCCGAGTACCAGTTCGCGTTTGTTCTGCAGCCACTGGCGTTGCGTCTTGTCCAGTTGAGTGTCCAGTTGAACGGCGCCTGCGCGGCTCAATAAGGTGAAGTGTTCCGGTTCCGTTTGAGCAGCGAGCACAGAGGTGCTCAAGCACACGCCTGCGCTCAATATGATCAGATAGTCCTTTATACGCCTGGGCATCCGCTTTCTCACACTAGCGCGTTTCGTTTTGCCAACTCGATAAGTTCTACCAAGGACTTGGCTTTGAGTTTTTGCATAAGCCTCTTTTTGTAGGTGCTGACGGTTTTGTTACTGAGAAACATACCTTTGGCAATTTCCTTGTTGGTGCGACCTTGTGCAAAAAGTTGCAAGACCATTAATTCGCGATCGTTCACTGCCTTGAACAGTTCCAGTTCCTGGGAATTACTGTCCGGGCCGCAGGCGTTCAATGCCTGGCTGGGGAAGTAGTTGTAGCCGGATAATACAGCGCGGATGGCACTCAGCAGTTCACTCAGGTCGCCCTCTTTGCACACATAGCCGTCGGCGCCCGAGCGCATGCAGCGGGTGGCGAACAGGGTTGGGCATTGGGCCGTCAGAATCAGGGTTTTCATCCCTGAATTCAACACATAAGTGCAACGCTCACCCCTGCATAAACTTCGTACGGCGTCTTCCAGCCCAGGCGTTTTCGCGGGCGTAAATTGATCTTCGTTACCACGCGACTGACCGCCTCGACGGTCAGCTTGCTGAAGTCGCCGCCCTTGGGAAAATACTGCCGGAGCAGGCCGTTGGTATTTTCATTAGTGCCTCGCTGCCAGGATGAATAGGGTTCTGCAAAAAAGACTTGGCACTGGCTCCGATGCGCAATGCGTTCATGCCCGGCAAACTCCTTCCCGTTATCCAGCGTCAGCGTGTGAACAGCATGCCCCTTGAGCAACAGATTGATCGCCCGCGTTACCTGCCGGCGCGTCCTGCGCTTGACCGGATAGGCGCTCAGGTAGCCGCTTTTACGATCAACCAGCGTGACCAGATTGCCGCCTACGCCATGCACCGTGTCACCCTCCCAATCACCTAGACGCTCGCGGGCTTCGACCTCAGCAGGGCGCTCGGTTATCGATACGCGATTACGCAACTGTCCGCGCCGGTCGTGGCTTCCGTAGCGTTTTCGGTACAGCTTCCTGCGGTGCCGCAAATACTTGTATAACTCGCCACCTGCGTGTTTGTCGGTGGCGATAAACCGATAAATCCACTCGTGACTGACCGCGCGCTCCGGCTGCTCTTGCTTCAGGCGCTGAGCAATCTGCTCCGGGCTCATACCGTGTTTTAGCCAGAGCGGCAGATAATGGCTGAACCACGTTAATGGCTTGCAGTGCTTGCGCGCCTGCGCTCGACGGGCATCACTTTCATGGGTCGCAGCAACCGCTTTGTAGGTCTTCTGGGAGCTGTTGCGGCGAACCTCACGACTGATCGTCGAGGGATGTACGCCAACCTGTTTCGCGATGCTTGCCTGGCTTTTTCCGGCGCTCAGACCGGCCTCAATCTGGTAACGTTGGCCCTGAGTCAGCTGCCGGTAATGCGTAGTCATCTGCGCTTGAATCCTTCGGTGTGAGAGCCTGGATTCTACCGGTGGCTGACTCTCTGCCTATCGTTTCAAACGTTGCACTTATTCTATGAATTCAGGATCGAAGTATTCATTGCGTTAAATCGGCACAGCACTTCGAGGCCATCAAGTTTTGGAATACTGATATCCAGAATGATCAGGTCTGGAAGGCATTCGCGAACCATTTGTATTGCATCACAACCGTTATCCGTTTCGCCGACGACTTTATAGCCTTCGTGTTCCAACAACATACGAATCGCCAGCCTGATAACAGGATGGTCATCAATGATGAAAACTGTGTTCATAATCACATTCCATGCAAGTGCAAATAAAGCGGGCACATTAGCTCAGAAGGCGAGGCGGGAGCATGGAGGTGAGGGGGCGTAGATACAGAACAGGAATATTCCTACATTAAAAAAGGTATTGCCTTACGATCTATCAAGGCTTTGTGGACGTCTGTTTCAGAATTCGGTCGGCGATGTGGGTTCGGGCCTTGGCCCACCGGTTAAGCGGTTATTGTGGTAAGTTTTTCCTATATGGAGATGTTTAAATTCCTACATTTACAGCGGGCTTATCAGCGTCATTAGTTCGTCCCGGTTTAACGGTTTTGATAAATAACCAAGTAACGGCAAGTTACGTTGTAAGGCTTGAGTCTTCAGATTCGCCAGTTCGGGCAGGGGCAGGCCGCTCAGCAGGATCGCCCCTGCGATAAACCCCCGCCGACCGGCGATTTCGACTAACTCAAGCCCGGGCAGATCTGGCAGGCATTGGTCGCACAACATGAGGTCGAAGGGCCGTTCGGACTGGGTCATCAAGCGGATCGCCTGTTCGGCGTTTTCCGCCAGGGTCAGGTGCTCGAAGCCGAAGCTGTTGAGCAGGCACTGGGTTGCCAGGAGCTGAAAGGGGTGATCCTCCACCAACAGGATGCGAAGGCAATTCTTGAACATAGGAAGGGCACACGGTGAGTCAAGCGGCGATTGGGCGGGGCGTAGGAAGGCGCCCTATGCCCTTTAAGAGCGTGCGTGATTATTCATCGGGTGTTTGTACTGATTCGATCAGGCCGCTCTGTTCCCTTCGTAGGTAGATTCTGTTCAGGCAACAGGCAGCTGGATCAGTCATCTATTGCGGGCTGGAACGCCCGGTCATTTCCCGCGCCATCTCGGTGGCGTAGCTGTCGGTCATGCCGGCGATGAAATCGATCATCCGCAGGAACGAGGCGTGCAGCGACCAGGCCGGGTCGGGGGCACTGTTGCCCAGCAGGTCGAGGATGCGCCGGTTCTTGAACGACGGCGTGCGCCCGCCGTGCTGTTCAAGCGCCGCCCCGCAGAAGGCGTTGAGGAGGATTTCCAGGGTGGTGTAGGCGCCGATTTCATGCAGGGTCTTGCGCTTGTCCTGGAAGATTTTCTTGCGCGCCATGTCCTTGGCATCCAGCACGCAGCGCTTGGCGGGGCCGTGCATATGCTCGACCAGATCACCGTGCAAGGTGCCGGCGAGCAAGGCGTCCTGTTGTTCGACGAAAGCGCGTGCGGCGGCGTTGGTCAGGTGTTCGATGGCTTTGCCGCGCAGGATCGCCAGTTTGCGCCGCCGTGAATCCTGGGCGCCCAGTTGCCGGTAGGTTTGCGGCAGGTCGTCGCCGACCAGGTCGAGCAGCAGCGACTCGACTTCGGCATATTGCAGCAAGTCCATTTCCAAGCCGTCTTCCAGGTCGATCAGCGCGTAGCAGATGTCGTCCGCGGCCTCCATCAAGTACACCAGCGGATGGCGCGCCCAGCGTTGTTCTTCCAGTTGCGGCAGGCCGAGCTTGTGGGCGATCTGCTCAAGGATCGGCAGTTCGCTCTGGTAGCAGCCGAACTTGTGTTTCTTGTAGCCCAGGGAGTCCGCATGGCGGGCGGTCCACGGGTATTTCAGGTAGGTGCCCAAGGTCGCGTAGGTCAGCCGCGTGCCGCCGTCGAACTGGTGGTATTCCAGCTGGGTCAGCACTCTGAAACCCTGGGCGTTGCCTTCGAAATTGAGGAAGTCATTGCGCTCGGCCACGCTCATGTCGTCCAGCCAGCCGCGCCCGGCGGCCTGCTGGAACCAATGGCGGATGGCGTCTTCGCCGGAGTGCCCGAAGGGCGGGTTGCCGATGTCATGGGCCAGGCAGGCCGATTGCACCACCATGCCCAGGTCGCTCGGGTCGCACCACTCGGGCAGGGCGCTGCGCAGGGTTTCGCCCACGCGCATGCCGAGGGAGCGGCCGACGCAGCTGACTTCCAGGGAGTGGGTCAGACGGGTGTGGATATGGTCGTTGCTCGACACCGGGTGGACTTGAGTCTTGCGCCCCAGGCGGCGGAACGCGCCGGAGAAAATGATGCGGTCATGGTCTTTGTGAAACGGGCTACGGCCCAATTCTTCCGGGCTGTGCAGGGGCTTTCCAAGACGTTCGCGAGTCAGCAGGGTGGGCCAATCCAAGGCGGGTACTCTCCGTGCGGTGAATGACTCACCCAGCTTCCCGGTTCCGGGTGGGCGGGGCAAGCGAAAATCTACAGGCCGACCGCGTCGATATCGATTAACAGCAAGCGCTGACCGTTATCGAAGAATTGTCCGGCGGTCAGGCAATACTGGTTGGTGGTGGCGTCGCGGTAGGTCGAAGACAGCGTCAAGCGGCGCTCGTCCCAGCCTTCGGCCAGCAGATGATAGAAATACGGGCGCCACGACCAATTGTGGCCGAGGTAGCGGCTGTCGGCTTGCCAGGCGTCCTGGCGCCATTCGAAATTGGGGGTCAGTTGGGTGCCATGCCGGTCGCACTGGTAGAACCGCAGCAGCCAGGGATAATCCGGCAATTGCGGCAAATGGCTCAGCGGCGCCTGGCCCTGGGCCCAGGTCTGGAGGATTTTCATCAGTTCGGCCAGTTGTTGGCGCAATTGCATGATGCGTCCGCGTTCGGCGAGTTTTTTCTGCACGTAGGCGCCACGCAGTTGGGCGAAGCGCGGCACGAAAGCATCGGCGGCGAACCAGTCCAGTTGCGCCTGGGCAAACAGATAGCCCTGCACATACCGCGAGCCGCATTCCAGCGCAAAACTCAACTGCGCCTCAGTCTCCACCCCTTCGGCAATGATCCAGCAGCCGGTTTTTTCCGCCATTTGCGCCAGTGCCCGCACCACTTCACTGCTGGGGCCCCCTTTGGCGGCCTCCTGAAACAGGCGCATGTCCAGCTTGAGAATGTCCGGCTGCAACGCCAGCACGCGGTCGAGTTGCGAATAACCGGCGCCGAAGTCATCGATGGCGATGCGCGCGCCGGCCTCGCGATAGCGCGCCACCACGTCGGCCAGGCGCTGGATATCGCCGCCCAGTTCAGTGATCTCGAACACGATGCGCTGTGGATCGACGCCGTGAGCCTGCACCTGTTGCAAACTGGGCAGGGCCTGGCCGGCGCGCAGGCGATTGATCCAGCGCGGCGAGATATTCAGGCTCAGAAACCAGTCCTGCGGTGCCTCGTGCAGACGGCTCAAGGCGTTGTCGCGGATCTGCCGGTCCAGGCGCCGCAAGGCCACGCCCGAGGTGCGCGGGTCGGCGAACAATGGGCCGACCGACAGCAGGCGACCGTCAGCCTGGCGCAGGCGGCCGAGAGCCTCGACGCCGGCGATGCGCCCGGTGGCGGTGTCGATGAAGGGTTGGAAGCAGGCGAGCGGTTGCCCGTCGATCACGGGGCCTCCTTAAAAACGTTGGCAACAAAGTGCCCGGCCCTCGTTGACGAGGGCCGGGCCGATTCTGTTTGCAAGAATGCAGCCAGCAAGCCTCAACCTTTGCGTGAGGCGCCCTGCATGGCTAATTTGATCAGTGGGATCAAACCGGCGCCCAGTCGCACCAGGCGGGTCAGGCTGCTGAGACTGCCGCCCTTGGCGCCCTTGCCGGTAAAGAAGCCGATCAGCGTCACTGCGGCCACGCCCCACAGCGGCGCATGCTTGATGCCCAGGCTGTCCTGCCAGTGTTGGCCCATGTTGCGCACCTTATTCAGGGGCGCCATCAGTTGCTGGGACTCGTGGCGGATTTCCTGGCGGTGCATTTCCATGCGCAGGCGGATCAATGCCTTGCGCATTTCCCGGCGCGAGTTGGTGGGTGGGATTTCAGTCAGGCTCATGGCAGCAGGCGCTCCCGGTCATTGGCCAGCTCTTCGAGGGTGGCGTGGAACGGCGTGGACTCATCGAACACCGCCGCCTTCAAGCGCACACCGCAGAATGCAGCGGCCAGGGTATAGAACACGCAGAGGCAGATGATTCCGGTCAGGCGGTAGCCGGTGTCCCACACCAGAATCATCACCAATGTCGACAACCCCACCAGCAACAGCAGGGCAAACACCAGGGCCAGCCCGGCAAACAGCAGCAGGCTGACGGTGCGCGCTTTCTGCTCCTGCAGCTCGATGCCGAACAGTTCGACATGGCTGTGCAGCAAGCCCAGTACGGCTGCGCCCAGGCGTCGGGACGTTGAACTTGGGCCCGTGGACGAGCCGGATTCGCCGATAGACATAGGATTAGCGCCTTGTAGCCAACAGACCGATCAAGAAGCCCACGCCGGCGGCAATGCCCACTGATTGCCAAGGGTTGGCCTGCACATAATCTTCGGTCGCGGTGACGGCGGCCTTGCTGCGGTCGCGCAGGGAGTCTTCGGTCAGTTGCAGGGTTTCACGGGCCTTGAGCAGGCTGTCGTGGATCTTGGCGCGCAGCTCGTCGGCCTGGTCGCCGGCCAGGATGGCGGTGTCGTCCAGCAACTTTTCAGTATCACTGACCAGCGTTTGAAAATCCGCCATCAGTATTTCTTGAGCCGTCTGTGCTGTTTTGCTGGCCATGGTTATCTCCGTGAGTGGCTGATCGGTACGTGTGGTTTCGAGTCACCGGTATCGGTGAAGGTTCATTGCAAATGTCTGGTACAGCTTTTGCTTTGCCTTGGTGCGCAGGCCTCTGGGGCTGCGCTGAATCTGGGCGGTTGGGCCGCAAACCGGTGAAAACCTTACCCTATATAACTGAAACTCGCGGAAAAACCCTGTCGGGAATGGCCGATTGTGCTGATCGCTGCGCTAAAGCGGTTCACGCCCTCAGAAGAGGGGCGGAGCCGGTGGTGCCAATTTAGTGCGCGAAACGCTGGCTTGAACCGCTTTGGTGCTTTTTGCCTTTATCGCAGGCCTGCCAACCTCCATGGAAAATCTGCAAAGCGCAGTGGACACCCTTGTCCACAGCTCCAACACCCTGTTCATTCTGATCGGTGCGGTCATGGTTTTGGCCATGCACGCCGGTTTTGCCTTCCTCGAAGTCGGCACCGTGCGTCAGAAGAACCAAGTCAACGCCCTGTCGAAAATCCTCAGTGACTTCGCGATCTCCACCCTGGCCTATTTCTTTATAGGCTATTGGATCTCTTATGGCGTGAGCTTCATGCAACCGGCGGCGGTGATCAGTGCCGATCACGGCTATGGTCTGGTGAAGTTCTTCTTCCTGCTGACCTTTGCCGCGGCGATTCCGGCGATCATTTCCGGGGGCATTGCCGAGCGTGCACGATTTGTTCCGCAACTGTGCGCTACCGCGCTGATCGTGGCGTTTATCTACCCGTTTTTCGAAGGCATGGTGTGGAACGGCAATTTCGGCGTGCAGGCTTGGTTGCTCGCGACCTTCGGTGCCAGCTTCCATGACTTCGCCGGTTCCGTGGTGGTGCATGCCATGGGCGGCTGGCTGGCGTTGGCGGCGGTGCTGTTGCTCGGGCCGCGCAACGGGCGTTATCGCGAAGGGCGCCTGGTCGCGTTTGCGCCGTCGAGCATCCCGTTCCTGGCGCTGGGCTCGTGGATTCTGATTGTCGGCTGGTTCGGCTTTAACGTGATGAGCGCACAAACCCTGAACGGCGTCAGCGGCCTGGTGGCGGTCAACTCGCTGATGGCCATGGTCGGGGGTACGGTTGCGGCGCTGGTGATTGGCCGCAATGACCCCGGCTTCCTGCACAACGGCCCGCTGGCCGGGCTGGTGGCGATTTGTGCCGGTTCCGACCTGATGCATCCGGTGGGCGCATTGGTCACGGGGGTTGTCGCCGGTGGCTTGTTTGTGTGGTGCTTCATTGCCGCCCAGGATCGCTGGAAGATCGACGATGTGCTGGGTGTCTGGCCGTTGCATGGCCTGTGTGGCGTGTGGGGTGGCATTGCCTGCGGCATCTTCGGCCAGACCGCCCTTGGCGGGTTGGGCGGGGTCAGCCTGATCAGCCAATTGATCGGCACCGCGTTGGGTGTGCTGGTGGCGTTTGCCGGCGGCCTGCTGGTGTATGGCGTGATCAAGCGCGTACACGGGCTGCGCCTGAGCCAGGAAGAGGAGTACTACGGCGCGGACCTGTCGATCCACAAGATCGGTGCGATCAGTCAGGATTGATCGGCGCCTCTTCGTCAGGGGCCGCCCGCGGGTAGAAGCCGTGCAGCAGACGGTAGCGGTTGTGCCGCACCTCATCGACCCGCGCTTGCACCTGCTGGTCCGGCAGGCCCAGCAGGATCAGGGCGTGGGAGGCGAGCATCAGGCTCGACTCGAGCAGCTCGGGCACTACTTCGCTGGCGCCCGCGGCTTTCAGTTCGGCTAATTGGCTGTCGTCGCGGGTGCGTACCAGGATCGGTACGTCGGCGTTGATCCGGCGGGCTTCCTTCAGCACCAGCAGGGCGACTTCGGTGTTATCCACGGCGATCACCACCAGCCGCGCCCGTTCCAGGCCGACCGCGCTGAGCAGGGCGCCACGGCGGCAGTCGCCGTAATGCACGCTGTTGTCTTCGGTGGCGGCTTCCTGCACCCGTTCCGGGTTGTCATCCAGGGCGATAAACGCCTGTTGTTCGTGGTGCAGAAAGCGCCCGATGGATTGCCCGACGCGGCCATAGCCGCAGATCACCGCATGGTCGCGTAACTCGGCGTTGAGCGCGGTGATGGCTTCGAGTTGCACCTGCTGGTTGGGTTTGCGGTGCAGGCGCAGGGCAATGCCCGGTGCCGCGCGCAGCAAAAGCGGGGTCAGCAGCATCGAACAGAAGGTGGCGGCCAGCAGCAAGCCGTTGAACTCATCCGGTATCAGCCGGCTCTGTTGCATCTGCGCCATCAGCGCAAAACAGAACTCGCCGCCCTGGGCCAGGGCCAGGCCGCTGCGCCAGGCGGTTTCGCGGTCGCTGCCGCGCAGTTTGACCAGCGCCGCGACCACGCAGCCCTTGGTCAGCATCAGCGTGAAGGTCAGGCCGAGGATCAGCAGGCTGTGGCTGATGAACAGTTGCAGGTCGATGAGCATGCCGATGCTGACGAAAAACAGCCCCAGCAGAATGTCGCGAAACGGCCGGATATCCGCCTCGATCTGATGCCGGTAATGGCTTTCCCCCAGCAGCATGCCGGCCAGGAACGCACCAAGCGCCGGGGAGAGGCCCAGCAGGTGCGTGAGCCAGGCGGTCAGCAACACGATCACCAGCGCCAGCAGCACAAACAGCTCGGCCGAATGGGAGGCGGCGACTTCATGGAACAGACGCGGCAATAACCAGCGGCTGGCGAGCAACAGGCCGACGAACAACAACAATGTCTTGGCCAGCGTCAACGGCAGCGCCCAGTACCAGGCCTGCTCGCTGCCACCGGCGAACACCGGCACCAGGGTCAGCAGCAACACCGCCACTACATCCTGGAACAGCAGCACGCCAATCGCGTTCTGGCCGTGACTGCTGAAGATTTCCCCGAGGCTGCTCAGCTCTTTGCTGACAATGGCCGTGGACGACAACGCCAGCCCCGCACCGAGCATCAAGGCGATGTTCGGCGATACGCCAAAGGCCATCAACAGGCCTCCCAGCAGCAACCCGCAGCCCAGCACTTGCAAGCTGCCCAGGCCAAATACCACGTGGCGCAGGGCGAACATCTTGCTCAGGGAGAACTCCAGGCCAAGGGAAAACAGCAGGAATACCACGCCCAGCTCGGCGAGGTCGGGCAGGTTTTCGCTGTCATTCACCCAGTCGAGGGCGGTCGGCCCCACGGCCAGGCCCACGCACAGGTAGCCCAGCACGGGCGGCAATTGCAGCCGGCGAAACAGCGCAATCACCACCAGGGATGAGGCCAGAATGATCAGCAGGTTGGCGAACACAAGCATCTCCGTTGCAGGGCGAGCGGACAAAAAGCCGCGAGAATCGCTGAATCAGTTATAGGCCATGGTGATCTGGGTCAGGGTTTATCGGCTCGCCAGCGCTATAGAGTCGGCCTAAAATGGGCGCCTATTCCTGATCAGGTCCTGTCGTCATGCCTCCTGAATGCCAGTTGTTCACTACGTTGGGTTGCCATCTGTGTGAGCTCGCCGAAGCAGAAATCATGCCGTTGGTCGAACATGGGTTGCTGGTTGAGCTGGTGGATATCGCCGATTCCGAAGCCTTGTTTGAAGCCTATGGCCTAACGATTCCGGTGCTGCGCCGGGTGGATACCGGGGCTGAACTGGGTTGGCCGTTCGACACGGAGCAGGTGGTGGCCTTCCTATTCTAGCGCTTGGGCGATGGCAGCTTTCTCAATATTGGGTTACTGTATGTTTGTACAGCGATTGAATAGAGGGAACGCCCGTGGTGAATGTTGAACAACTGAAAAGCAGCGTTAATCGCATGTCCGCCGACGTTGTGCGCGATGCGGTGAACGAGCTGCGCCTCGACGGCCTGGTCACGGAAGGCAAGACGCCGTTTAACAAAGTGCATTTCAATACCTGCTTTGCCGAGATCGAAGCGCTGTTCCAGCGCGCCGGTTATCACAAGCAGTTGGATGTGGTGGGTTACCAGGGCTTGCTGTACGCGCTATATGATCCGGGCCGTTGGGAAGCGGTAGACGTGCTGCGCTGGCTCAAGGAATTTACCGAGGCCGCCAGTGCTTCGCCGATTCTGCGGGCGCAATTGGCCAAGGCCTGAGATCCGCCCTAGGCTCAATCCCGCTCCATGCGGGATAATGCCGGCCTGTTTCCCAGGCTTCGAGCATCCGCATGTCCACTTCCGGTTTTTCCGCGTCCCAGCATCAAGCCAGCACCTTGTACTTGCCGCCTGGCCCTTGGGCGACGGTGCTCGACTGCCTGTGCGAGCATTTCCCGGCGATCGGCCGCACGCAGTGGCTGGACCGCATCGCCCGTGGCCGGGTGCTGGATCTGCAGGGTAGCCCGATCCGCCTGGACCTGGCCTACAAGGAAGGCTTGTGCATCTACTACTTCCGCGAAGTGCCGAACGAAAAAGTCATCCCGGTGCAGGAAACCATCCTGTACGCCGACGAACACTTGGTGGTGGCGGACAAACCACACTTTCTGCCCGTCACCCCGGCGGGTGAGTATGTCGAGCAAACCCTGTTGCGCCGCCTGATCCGCCGCCTGGACAACCCGTCCCTGGTGCCCCTGCACCGCATCGACCGGCATACGGCGGGGCTGGTGCTGTTCTCGGCCAACCCGCAAAGCCGCTCGGCCTATCAGCAGTTGTTTCCCACGCGTCAAATCGACAAGTTCTACGAGGCCATCGCCCCGGCCTTGCCGAACCTGACCTTCCCGCTGGTCCACAAAAGCCGTCTGGTGGATGGCGAGCCGTTCTTTCGCATGCAGGAAGGGCCAGGCGCCAGCAACACCGAAACGGCCGTGGAAGTGCGCGAAACCCACGGCGACTTATGGCGCTATGGGCTGTTCCCTGTGACCGGCAAGAAGCACCAGTTGCGTGTACACATGACGGCGCTCGGCGCGAGCATCTGCAATGACCCGTTCTACCCCGAAGTGATCAAGGATGCCGTGGACGACTACGCCAATCCCTTGAAGCTGCTCGCCCAGGGGGTGCGTTTTATCGATCCGGTCACGGGTGCAGAACGCAGTTTCCGCAGCCAGATCACGCTCGACTGGTAACCGCAGAAACGACAAGGCCCGCGCGAGGCGGGCCTTGTATGCAAGCGTTGCGGCTTACAGGTCTTTAACGGTACGCACTTGATCCTTGTTGATGCGGGTGCGCTTGCCGTCAAGCTGTTCGAATTCGTAGAAACCCGTATCTTCATTGTATTTCGGGGTATCGACAGCCTGGATTTCGCGACCGTCATTCAGGGTGATCACTGTTGGCGAGGCGCAACCGGCAAGGGTAGCGAGGCCCAGTGCAAGCATGAAAGCGGCGATGGTCCGTTGAGTCATGAGTGTGTCTCCAAGAGAATTCTTTTTGATTGCTGACTGTGTGACGCGTGGCGCGTCGACAAAGTTCCTTGTGTGGGGGTCATTCTGACACGCCAGGCCTGGTGTGTAACAGCGCAGGTGTGTTCAGGTTGGCCAGGCGCGGATCATCTGCCGGGCATTCCAGCCCGATGCCCCCCAACTGCAGGAAAATCTTGCGCGGGCTGCGCTCACCGGCTTGCCAGGCCTGTTCTACCGCGCTTTGCAGGTGGGTGGGGATGATGCAGATCAACGGTTCCCAGAATTCACCGTGGCGCACCATCACCGGCAGCCGCGGATTGCGCTGCGCCGTCTTGCGCAGGTCGGCGAGCAGTCGAGCGTCAAGATGCGGCACATCGCACGGCAAAATCAGTAAGTGCTCATGGCGGGCGGCGTTCAAGCCTGCGCGGATACCGGCCAGCGGCCCGGGGAAATCCGTACTGTCGTCACTCACCAACTGGTCGGCATACGGCGTGTAGCGGTCCGGGTTGCGGTTGCACGAGATGATCAGGTCGTCGGTCAGTGGGCGCACCAAGTGGTGCAAGTGCGCGATCAATGGCTGACCCTGCCATTCCAGCAAGCCTTTGTCTTGTCCGCCCATGCGTTGGCCGCGGCCACCGGCCAACAGCAGAATCGAACAGGGCAGAGGCGAAGAATCGTCGGGCATGGGGGTTCCGCAGCGGCAGGTAAATAGGGGCCTGTGATATAACATCGGGCTGTTCCTTCGACAACCGGACCGTGCCATGAAAGCCAAGGCAGATGCGCCCTTTGTACCCCTGAATATCGCTGTATTGACGGTCAGCGACACCCGCACCCTGGACACCGACACCTCGGGCCAGGTTTTCGTCGACCGCCTGATCGCCGCCGGCCACCTCCTGGCCGAGCGCGTGCTGCTCAAGGACGACCTCTACAAGATTCGCGCGCAGGTGGCCCACTGGATCGCCGAAGACGTGGTGCAGGTCGTGCTGATCACTGGCGGCACCGGCTTCACCGGCCGTGACAGCACGCCCGAAGCGGTGAGCTGCCTGCTCGACAAACAGGTCGATGGCTTTGGCGAGCTGTTCCGCCAGATCTCCGTGGCCGACATCGGCACCTCCACCGTGCAATCCCGCGCCCTGGCCGGCCTGGCGAACGGCACCCTGGTGTGCTGCCTGCCGGGTTCGACCAACGCCGTGCGTACCGGTTGGGACGGCATCCTCGCTGAGCAACTGGACAACCGTCACCGCCCCTGCAACTTCGTACCGCACCTGAAGCAGGCCGAACCCTGTGAATCCCGTGGATAAGCCGGGCAAGACCGGCGCCTTGATGCCGGTGGAAGAAGCCCTGCAACGCTTGCTCGAGATGGCCGAGGCCGCGCCGATTCGCGAGCAGCAGGTATTGCCCCTGGCCGCGGGTGATGGCCGCGTACTGGCGCAGGATTTGATCTCCACCCTCGATCTGCCGCCGTGGCCCAACAGCGCCATGGACGGTTATGCCGTGCGCCTGGCGGACTGGACGGGCGAACCGTTGGCGGTGAGCCAGCGCATCTTCGCCGGTCAGGCCCCCGCGCCATTGGCTGCCGGCACCTGCGCGCGCATCTTCACCGGGGCGCCCGTGCCGCAAGGCGCGGACTGCGTGGAAATGCAGGAAAACGCCGTGGTCCACGCCGACGCGCGTGTGAGCTTTACCGAGCCGTTGCATATCGGTCAGAACATTCGCCCGCAAGGGCAGGAAACCACCGTCGGCGAAGTGGTGCTGACCGCGGGCACGCGCCTGGGGCCGATCGAACTCGGCCTGGCTGCGTCCCTCGGTCTCGACCAATTGGCCGTGGTACGCCGCGTGCGGGTCGCGGTGCTGTCCACCGGCGATGAGTTGATCGAGCCCGGCCTGCCCCTCGGCCCAGGGCAGATCTACAACAGCAACCGTCGCGTGCTGTGCAGTTGGCTGGAGCGCCTGGGATGCGAAGTGATCGATGCGGGCATTCTTCCCGATGACCTGGACCAGACGCGCACGTGTCTGGCGGGCCTGGGCGCGGTTGACTTGATTCTGTCGACCGGCGGTGTGTCGGTGGGCGAGGCGGATTTTCTCGGCATTGCCCTGCGTGAAGAAGGCGAGCTGGCCTTGTGGAAGCTCGCGATCAAACCGGGCAAACCGCTGACCTTCGGCCATTTTCGTGGCGTGCCGGTGATCGGCCTGCCGGGCAATCCGGCGTCGACGCTGGTGACGTTTGCCCTGTTGGCACGCCCCTATCTGCTGCGCCGCCAAGGTGTGGCGGAGGTCGAGCCGCTGCGGTTCGAGGTGCCGGCGGGGTTCGTCTGGCCCAAACCGGGCAACCGCCGCGAATATTTGCGCGGGCGCATCGAGCAGGGCAAGGCGGTCATCTATCGCAACCAGAGCTCCGGCGTGCTGCGCAGTGCGGCGTGGGCGCAAGGGTTGGTAGAGGTGTTGGAAGGGACGACGCTGGCGATTGGCGACCGGGTGAATTTCATTCCCCTGAGCGAAGTCCTGAACTGAAGCCGATCTGAATGTGGGAGGGGCTTGCCCCGATGGCGGTGTATCAGCCACAGATGTGTTGACTGAAACACTGCCATCGGGGGCAAGCCCCTCCCACATTTGGATTGTTGTTTGTCTGGGGCTACTCAGTAGTCGTCGCCACGCTCGGTGACATCGCGCTCGACCGGCTCGGCGTCCGGATCGTACCCCGCCGGAAACTTGCCCTTCAACGTCCAGGCAAACGCAATGATCTCGGCGATCGTGCGGTACAACTCTTCCGGGATACTGTCGCCCAGTTCCATGCGCGCCAGCAGCTTCACCAGCTCGGCGTTTTCATAGATGGGCACTTCGTTTTCCCGCGCCAGCTTGAGGATCGCTTCGGCCAGGGCATCGTCGCCCTTGGCGGTCAGGGTCGGCGCTTGTTGGCCGTCATACTTGAGGGCGATGGCGTGGCGCGGTGGGTTGGCGTTGTTCATGCGGTTTCGTCCACCCAGCGTTGCTCCAATCCGGTTTTCGGCCCGCGTGGCGGCGTGCCGAGGTGGCAGTCGAGGTCGCCGACATTGATGCCCGACGTCACCAGGCGCTCGCGCAAACTGCCCAAGTGACTTTCGATCAAACTGGCGGTGAACGGTCGCGTCGCCCACAGCTGGCTCGACAGTTTGCCCTGAGACAATTGCGCCTGGACCTGCAACGGCCCCAGCGGCTCCATGTCGAAGGCCAGTTCCACGCGCCAGAGCATCTGCTTGGGGTCTTTTTTGTCCTTGCGTTCAGGCTGGTCCTTGTCCTGCGCGGGCTCTTCGCGCTGGAACTTGACCTGCAGCGGCACGATGTCCTGCAGGGTCCGCATGGGAATTTCCAGCTGCCAGGTGGTTTGCAGGCGGCCGTCGGCGGTGGTGCCGGTCTGTTCCAGGCTCGACAACTGATGGCTCTGTAACCGCGAGATGGCCCCGGCGGCCAGGCGCAGCAGGTTTTCCAGGTCGCCTTCGCCTGCCAGGCGTTGCATCAGCCGCTCCGGCAATGGAAAACCGGCGGGTGCCTGGCGGGCGCTGATCTGCCCGAGGGTGTTCAGCGGGCTGCGCACGAAGTTGGGCAGTATCTGAGCCAGGGTGTTGGCGGCGAGGATGGCATTGAGGTTGGTGCTGACGGGCAGGGCGGGCAGCAGATCGGCGACCAGGCGCAACAGCGCGCCTTTCATATCCAGCGGTGGAATTTGCGGGTTTTGCCCGGCCAGCAACTTGGCTTCAAGAAACGCGCCGCTGTTCTGGATGACTTGCGCCAGCACCTTGGGATTGCTGACTTGCGCCAGGTCGGGCAATGCCGCGAGCAGCCGCGTGGCGGCCGAGCGCAGTTCGACGGACGTACTGTCGTCCTGGGGCAGGCGTTGCAACGCGGTGAACACCGCATCCAGCGAGCCCTGGCGACTTTGCTGGGTGGCGAGTTGCTGGGTCACGGCCAGTTGATCCTTGAGCCCGCTCAAGGGCACAAAGTTCAGGGTCTGCGTGTCCTGTACCACAGCGCTGAGCAGGCTGCCGACGCGTAGCGGTTGCGGGCTTTCCAGGGTCAGGGTCGTGCCGGCCAGGGTGCTGTTGAGGACTGTCACCAACGAACGGTAGATCGTCGGTTGCGTGGTGCCTTGGGGCAGCGCTTGGCTGGTCAGGACTTTGGCTTGCAGCAAGGTGCCCGCCGGCATTTGTGTGGTGTCGATGCGGGTGAGGGCGGCGACGTTGGCGCTCAAGGCCTGCTGCAGGCTGAGGGTCAGGTTACCGGCGGACGTCTGGCTCACCGCCACATTGCTGCCCAGCGGCAAGGGTTGCGGGCTGCTGGCCTGCACCAGCGTCTGGCGGCCACCGTCGAGGGTCAATTTGAGCAGCAACTGAAAGGCTTCGCCGCCTTGTTTAAGTGCGATGACTTCGGCGTTCGCGGTTTTTCCCGGGTCGATCAAGCCGATCTGCGGCTCCAGCAGTTTCAGCAACTCACCGGTTGCTGGCGCCGGCGCAGGGGCCGGCCCGGCTGTCGGGGCAGGAGAAAGCGTAGGAAGGTTGATCTCACCGGTCATCGTGCGTGTCGTCTCAGGGGAAATAGCCCTCTTTAGCGTAGGGCATCGCATGTATAATGCGGCCCGTCTGCCATGAGAGCGGTAAAAACCTCACAACTATTTGATCCAGCTCTCTAAAATCGGTCGCCAAAGCCGTTATTGTGCTCCTTTCTATAACGGCCGCAGCACCGCCGACTTGAACCGTAAAGGCCCGCGATCTTTTGACCAGCCCTCTTCTTGAAGCCGTAGCGCTTGCCTGTGAACGCGACCTGCGCCTGCTGTTCGAGCACCTCGACCTGCGCCTGGCGGGCGGTGACATGGTGCAGATCAGCGGGCCCAACGGCAGCGGCAAGACCAGCCTCCTGCGTTTGCTGGCCGGGTTGATGCAGCCCACGGCGGGCGAAGTGCGGCTCAACGGCAAGCCCCTGAACGAACAGCGCACCGAGCTGGCCCGCAACCTCACCTGGATCGGCCACGCCGCCGGGATCAAGGACGTGCTCAGCGCCGAGGAAAACCTCAGCTGGCTCAGCGCCCTGCATCATCCGGCCAGCCGCGAGGCGATCTGGCAGGCACTCGCCGCCGTCGGCCTCAAGGGCTTCGAAGATGTGCCCTGCCACACCTTGTCGGCCGGCCAGCAGCGCCGCGTGGCCCTGGCGCGCCTGTATCTGCCCGGCCCGCCGCTGTGGATTCTCGACGAACCCTTCACCGCCCTCGACAAACAAGGTGTCGCCCAGTTGGAAGAACATCTGGCGCGGCATTGTGAGCAGGGCGGCCTCGTCGTGCTGACGACGCACCACAGCCTGACGCGCCTGCCCGCCGGTTACCGCGAGCTGGACCTGGGGCGGTGGTCGGTATGAGTGTGTTCGCGCTGTTGGTGGCCCGCGAGGCGCGGCTGTTGTGCCGGCGCCCGGCCGAACTGGCCAATCCGCTGGTGTTCTTTGCGATTGTCATCGCGTTGTTCCCGCTGGCGGTCGGCCCCGAGACTAAACTGTTGCAAACCTTGTCTCCGGGACTGGTGTGGGTGGCGGCCCTTTTGTCCGTGCTGCTCTCGCTGGACGGGCTGTTTCGCAGTGATTTCGAGGACGGTTCCCTGGAACAGTGGGTCCTTTCGTCGCACCCCCTGCCACTTCTGGTATTGGCCAAGGTACTGGCACACTGGGCGTTTTCCGGCCTGGCGCTGGTGTTGCTCTCGCCGTTGCTGGCAATGATGCTAGGGTTGCCCAGTGAATGCCTGCCGGTATTGCTCATGTCCTTGTTGCTCGGCACGCCGGCGCTCAGCCTGTTGGGAGCGGTGGGCGCGGCGCTGACGGTGGGTTTGAAGCGCGGCGGCCTGCTGCTGGCCCTGTTGATTCTGCCTTTGTATATCCCGGTGTTGATCCTCGGCAGCGGCGCTTTGCAAGCCGCGCTCATGGGCATGCCGGCGACCGGTTACCTCCTGTGGCTTGGCAGCCTGACCGCCCTGGCGGTAACCCTGACACCCTTTGCCATAGCCGCCGGCCTGAAGATCAGCGTCGGCGAATAATGAAGTCGGGTTACGCGTAACCCGTTCTTCAACATAAGAAAGACCCTACGCTTCTTGCAAACACAAGACGCAACCGTGATGGAAACAGCAATGAACTGGACCTGGTTTCACAAGCTCGGCTCGCCCAAATGGTTTTACAGCATCAGCGGCAAGCTGCTGCCGTGGTTGAGCATCGCCGCCGTAGTGCTGATCGGCCTCGGCCTGGTCTGGGGCCTGGCCTTCGCGCCGCCGGATTACCAGCAGGGCAACAGCTTTCGCATCATCTATATCCACGTGCCTACCGCAATGCTGGCCCAGTCCTGCTACGTGATGCTGGCGGTGTGCGGCATCGTCGGCCTGGTGTGGAAGATGAAACTCGCGGACGTCGCCCTGCAATGCGCCGCGCCCATCGGTGCGTGGATGACCGCCGTGTCGCTGGTCACCGGCGCGATCTGGGGCAAACCCACCTGGGGCTCGTGGTGGGTGTGGGATGCGCGACTAACGTCCATGTTGATCCTGCTGTTTCTGTACTTCGGTCTGATTGCCCTGGGCAACGCGATCAGCAATCGTGACAGCGCCGCCAAGGCCTGTGCGGTGCTGGCGATTGTCGGTGTGATCAACATCCCGATCATCAAATACTCGGTGGAGTGGTGGAACACCCTGCACCAGGGCGCCACCTTCACCCTCACCGAAAAACCGGCGATGCCCGTGGAAATGTGGGCGCCGCTGTTGCTGATGGTGCTGGGGTTCTACTGCTTCTTCGGCGCTGTGCTGCTGATGCGGATGCGCCTTGAAGTGCTCAAGCGTGAAGCCCGCGCCAGTTGGGTCAAGGCCGAAGTGCAGAGCAGCCTGGGAGCGCGTGGATGAGTTTTGCTTCTTTCAGTGATTTTCTCGCCATGGGCCACCATGGCCTGTATGTCTGGACGGCCTATGGCATCTGCCTGGCGGTACTGGCCCTCAACGTTGCCGTGCCGATCCTGGCCCGCAAGCGTTACCTGCAACAAGAGGCGCGTCGTCTGCGCCGGGAGACCGAAAAGTGAATCCGCTGCGTAGAAAGCGTCTGTTGATCATCCTTGCCATTCTGGCCGGCGTCGGTATTGCCGTGGGCCTGGCGATGAGCGCCTTGCGGGAGAACATCAACCTGTTCTACACCCCAACCCAGATCGCCAACGGCGAAGCACCGCTGGACACGCGCATCCGCGCCGGCGGCATGGTGGAGAAGGGCTCGTTGAAACGCTCCGGCGATTCTCTCGACGTCACCTTCGTGGTCACCGACTTCAACAAGGCCGTGACCATTACGTATCGCGGCATCCTCCCGGACCTGTTCCGCGAAGGCCAGGGCATCGTCGCCCTGGGCAAACTGAATGCCGATGGCGTGGTGGTGGCCGATGAAGTACTGGCCAAGCACGATGAGAAATACATGCCGCCGGAAGTCACCAAAGCGTTGAAAGACAGCGGCCAAACCGCTCCAACTCCAGCCAAGGAGGGCTAAGTGATGACGTCCGCACTGTTTATTCCGGAGCTGGGCCATTTGGCGATGATCCTCGCCCTGTGCTTCGCCATCGTCCAGGCCGTGGTGCCGTTGCTCGGCGCGTGGCGCGGCGACCGCCTGTGGATGAGCCTGGCGCAGCCGGCCGCCTGGGGCCAGTTTGCCTTCCTGGTGTTCGCGTTCGGTTGCCTGACCTACGCCTTTATGACCGACGATTTTTCCGTCGCCTATGTGGCCAGCAACTCCAACAGCGCCTTGCCCTGGTATTACAAGTTCAGCGCCGTGTGGGGCGCCCACGAAGGTTCGCTGCTGTTGTGGGCTCTGATCCTCGGCGGTTGGACCTTCGCCGTGTCGATCTTCTCCCGGCAACTGCCGCAAGTCATGCTGGCCAGGGTGCTGGCAGTGATGGGCATGATCAGCGTCGGCTTCCTGCTGTTCCTGATCATGACGTCCAACCCGTTCAGCCGCATCTTGCCGCAGATCCCGGTGGACGGGCGTGACCTCAACCCGCTGCTGCAGGACATCGGCCTGATCGTCCACCCGCCGATGCTCTACATGGGCTACGTGGGTTTCTCCGTGGCCTTCGCCTTCGCCATCGCCGCCTTGCTCGGCGGGCGCCTCGATGCGGCCTGGGCGCGCTGGTCGCGGCCATGGACCATCGTCGCCTGGGCCTTCCTCGGCATCGGTATCACCCTGGGTTCGTGGTGGGCCTATTACGAGCTCGGCTGGGGCGGCTGGTGGTTCTGGGACCCGGTGGAAAACGCGTCCTTCATGCCATGGCTGGTGGGTACGGCGCTGATTCACTCGCTGGCCGTCACGGAAAAACGCGGCGTGTTCAAGAGCTGGACGGTGTTGCTGGCCATCGCGGCGTTTTCCCTCAGCCTGCTCGGCACTTTCCTCGTGCGTTCGGGCGTGCTGACTTCGGTTCACGCGTTTGCGTCCGACCCTGCCCGCGGTGTGTTCATCCTGATGTTCCTGCTGTGTGTGGTCGGCGGTTCCCTGACCCTGTTTGCCCTGCGCGCGCCGGTGGTCAAGAGCCAGGTCGGCTTCAACCTGTGGTCGCGGGAAACCCTGTTGCTGGGCAACAACCTCGTGCTGGTGGTGGCCGCGTCGATGATCCTGCTCGGCACCCTGTACCCGCTGGTGCTGGATGCGCTGACCGGCGCCAAGCTGTCGGTCGGCCCGCCGTATTTCAACGCCTTGTTCATTCCGTTGATGGGCTTGTTGATGGTGGTAATGGCCGTCGGCGTGCTGGTGCGCTGGAAAGACACCCCAGTGAAATGGCTGGTGGGCATGCTGACCCCGGTGCTGCTGGGCAGCGCCGCCTTGGCCGTGATCGCTGGTATCGCTTATGGCGATTTCAACTGGGCGGTCCTCGCCACGTTCATGCTCGCCGCCTGGGTATTGCTGGCCGGCATGCGCGACATCGTCGACAAGACCCGCCACAAAGGCCTGATCAAAGGCCTGCCCACCCTGACCCGCAGCTATTGGGGCATGCAGATTGCGCACATCGGCATCGCCGTGTGTGCCCTCGGCGTGGTGCTCTCCAGCCAGAACAGCGCCGAGCGCGACCTGCGCCTGGCCCCCGGCGAGTCCATGGACCTGGCCGGTTACCACTTCATCTTCGAAGGCGCCAAGCACTTCGAAGGGCCGAACTTCACGTCCGACAAAGGCACCGTGCGCGTAGTCCGCAACGGTAAGGAAGTCGCCGTGCTGCACCCGGAAAAACGCTTGTACACCGTGCAGAGTTCGATGATGACCGAAGCCGGGATCGACGGCGGTTTCACCCGTGACCTTTACGTTGCCCTGGGTGAGCCGCTGGGCGAAGGTGCCTGGGCGGTGCGCGTGCATGTCAAACCGTTCGTGCGCTGGATCTGGTTCGGCGGTTTGCTCACCGGTCTGGGTGGTGTGCTCGCGGCGCTGGACCGGCGCTATCGGGTCAAGGTCAAGAGCCGGGTGCGTGAAGCCCTGGGCCTGCAAGGAGCTGCGGTATGAAGCGTTGGTTGATGGTCGTGCCGCTGGCATTGTTTCTGCTGGTGGCGGTGTTCCTGTATCGCGGGTTGTACCTGGACCCGGCCGAGTTGCCCTCGGCCATGATCGGCAAGCCGTTCCCGGCGTTTTCCCTGCCGACGGTGCAGGGCGACAAGACCCTGACCCAGGCCGATTTGCTGGGCAAGCCGGCGCTGGTCAACGTGTGGGGCACCTGGTGCATTTCCTGCCGCGTAGAACACCCGGTGCTGAACAAACTCGCCGAGAACGGCGTGGTGATCTACGGCATCAACTACAAGGACGACAATGCGGCGGCCTTGAAGTGGCTGGCGGAATTCCACAACCCGTACCAGCTGGATATCCGCGATGAAGACGGCAACCTGGGGTTGAATCTCGGCGTCTACGGCGCCCCGGAAACCTTCTTTATCGATGCCAAGGGCGTGATCCGCGACAAGTATGTCGGCGTCATCGATGAAGTCGTCTGGCGCGAACAACTGGCCGCCAAGTACCAGGCCCTGGTCGACGAGGCCAAGCCATGAAGCGCTGGTTAGCTGCTGCCGTATTGGCCCTGGGCCTGGCGGGCGTGGCCCACGCCGCCATCGACACCTACGAATTCGCCAACGACGCCGAGCGTGAGCGTTTTCGCGAACTGACCAAGGAACTGCGCTGCCCCAAGTGCCAGAACCAGGACATCGCCGACTCCAACGCGCCCATCGCCGCCGACCTGCGCAAAGAGATCTTCCGCATGTTGGGGGAGGGCAAGGACAACCAGCAGATCATCGACTTCATGGTCGACCGCTACGGCGATTTCGTGCGCTACAAACCGGCCCTCACCGGCAAGACCGCACTGCTCTGGTTCGGCCCCGCCGGGCTGCTGCTGGCTGGCATGGTGGTGATGGTGGTGATCGTCCGCCGTCGCCGCGCCGCCCCTACCGATGGTTCCGACGCGCTATCCCCCGACGAGCGCCAACGCCTCGACCAATTGCTGGACACCAAGACTGATGATTGATTTCTGGCTCGCAGCCGGTTTGCTGCTTCTGATTGCCCTGAGTTTCCTGTTGATCCCTGTGTTGCGCGGCCGTCGTGCCCAGCGCGAAGAGGATCGCACCGCGCTGAACGTGGCGCTGTATCAAGAACGCGTGGCCGAACTGCAAACCCAGCAGGACGAAGGCGTGCTCAACGCTACGCAACTCGACACCGGCCGCGCCGAAGCCGCGCGCGAATTGCTGGCCGACACCGAAGGCCTGGAAAAGCCCCGCGAATCGCGCCTGGGCAAGCCGCTGCCGTTGCTCGCAGCGGTTTTGGTGCCCGTGCTGGGCATTGGCTTGTACCTGCACTTCGGTGCCAGCGACAAGGTCGAACTGACCCGCGAATTCTCCCAGCCACCGGTGTCCATGGAAGACATGACCCACCGCCTGGAACGGGCCGCGGCCGCCCAGCCGGATTCGGCAGAAGGCTTGTACTTCCTCGGTCGCGCCTACATGGCCCAGGACCGCTCCGCCGATGCCGCCAAGGTCTTCGAGCGCACCGTGGCCCTGGCCGGGCGCCAGCCGGAGCTGTTGGGCCAGTGGGCCCAGGCCCAGTACTTCGCCGACAACAAGCAGTGGTCGCCCAAGGTCCAGGCCCTGACCGACGAAGCCCTCAAGCTCGACCCGCGAGAAGTCACCAGCCTCGGTCTGCTTGGCATCGCGGCCTTTGAAGGCCAGCGCTACCAGGAGGCGATCGATTACTGGAGCCGCCTGCTGGCGCAACTGCCGCCCGAAGACAACTCCCGCGTCGCCCTGCAAGGCGGGATCGACCGCGCGGCAGAGCGGCTGAAAGCGAGCGGTGGCACCGTCGCCCAAAAAGCCGTGATGAAAGTGCGCGTGGACCTCTCCGCCGACATCAAGGCCAAGGCCCTGCCAAGCGACAGCGTGTTCATCTTCGCTCGCGCTGTCTCCGGCCCGCCGGCGCCGCTGGCGGCCAAGCGTGTGACCGTCGCCGACCTGCCGGTCACCGTCGAACTGGGCGATGCCGACGCAATGATGCCGCAGTTGAAACTGTCCAACTTCCCTGAAGTCCAACTGGTTGCGCGCATATCCCGGGCCGGTCAACCGACCACTGGCGAGTGGATCGGCCGCAGCCAACCCCTGGCCAGCACCACCACTGCGCTGCAGCAGCTGACCATCGACAGTCCGGACAAGTAATTCGAGGAAACGCCTATGACCGCCCTTGCACGCATCACCCTGCTCAGCCTGGTATTGGGCTTGAGCGCTTGTGCGGTCCACCGCCCACCTCCGGCACCCACCGGCCCGACCATTCCCCCATCGGGCCCCTCGACCAAGCCAGCCACCAGGCCCTCCAGCCCGGTCACCGCACCCGCGAAAGCGCCACCGAGCAAGTCGCCGACCTTCGCCCCGCCACCCGGCGCGGCCAGCCACTGGGACGGCAAGATGCAGGTGTATGTGCTGGAAGACCAGCCCGACACCTTCTACCGCCAGCGCACCTACTACCGCTGGAGCAACGGCTGGAACCGCTCCATCAGCCCGGACGGGCCGTGGGAAGAGACCGACGTGCATGGCGTACCGCCAGGGTTGAGCAAGCAGTACGCGCAGTGACAGAAGGCGACCTTTGGGTCGCCTTTTTCATGCCTGCAGCCTGTCAGTCCACTGGACACTCGTGATCCAGCGCCGCATCCACCAATAACTGTGCAATCTCCATCATCTGCACCACCGCCAACACCTGCTTACGGCTTGAGCCATCAAGGTGCTCAGCGCAGTCATACGCACAGGTCGTCGCTGATTCAAGCATCTCGCTGGCATTGCTCAAGGCCGCTTCGGTGCTGAGACCGGAGCGAACGGTGAAGATGATTTCAGAGGGCGTTTGCGGGTTATCAGCCGAGGGGGATGACGGGGGATTTGGCGTGACTTTTTTCATGCAGTAAATCTCCATTCAGTGGAGCTCACCACATCCGCGACCAAGCAGAAGGGTGGCGAGCTGTACGCAGGTTGGTCGACCAGGGAATGGAAACCCGGCAGGGCCGCAGCCCTCCCACGCACAGCTCGCCATAACGCGAACACAATAATGCCGCTTGCGCGGCACTGTGCGCCATTCTCACCCGGGCGACCAAACCCGATCGCTGATGAGCAGCGATTGCGAGAGGCTAATGGTGCGTTCTAACAACTGCAAGCCACAGAAGTTGTAGGAAAAGTCTTGGCTGAATTTATTTGTGCGATGAGTTCTATATCTTGACGGAATAATCCTAAGTATTTAACTGAGTGAAGGTTCGGAATGTTCTACTTTCTGTTTTCTATCTGCTGACGCGCACGCCTGACCGAGTGCGTAGCGCGTCACAATTCGATACTGTGGCCGCCGCCGTGAAACGTAGTCGGTCATGCAACAAATCTGCAGACAAGCGAAGAGGGTGTATTGATGGCGGGCAGGTTGATCTATCTCATCGGGCCATCGGGTTCGGGCAAGGACAGCCTGTTGGACGCTGCACGACCACGTTTGGCCGAACGTGGCTGTCGCATTGTGCGTCGGGTGATTACGCGCTCGGCGGAAGCGGTGGGCGAGGCGGCACAGGGGGTGAGCGCCGAGCAGTTTGTCGCGATGCAAGCCGAAGGCGCGTTTGCGTTGAGTTGGCAGGCCAATGGGTTGTCCTATGGCATACCCAAGGACATCGACGCATGGCTGGCGGCGGGGGAGGATGTGCTGGTCAACGGCTCCCGTGCCCACCTGGCGCAGGCCCGCGAGCGTTACCCGGCGTTGCTGGTGGTGTTGCTGAGTGTCGATCAGGCGGCGCTGCGCCAGCGCTTGCTGGCGCGGGGGCGTGAGTCGGTGGCGGATATCGATGCGCGCCTGGCGCGTAATGCACGGTTTACGGCGCAGTTGCTGGCCGGCATGGGGGCGGGGTTGCTCGTGCTGGATAACTCCGGCCCGCTGGAGCATACGGTCGAGTGTTTGCTGCGCTACCTGGACCCGTCAGCGCGTTGACAACCGTTCCACATACTCCACAAACGCCCGCGCCTTGGCACTCGCCATTCGCCCTGTCGGAAACACGGCCCATAAGTCCCGCGCCGGCAAATGCCAGTCGGTCAACACCGGCTTCACCGCGCCACTGGCCAGTTCCGGCGCGAACATCCAGGCCGATGCCAGGGTCAGGCCCAAGTGGCTCAGCACAGCCGCGCGTACCCCTTCCGCCGCTGTGATGTGCAAGCGGCCATGGACGACGATCGGGTATTCGCGGGCGTCTCGGGTAAATGTCCAGCGCGCGCCCTCGCCCTGGGTGTAGATGACCGCCTGGTGTCGCAGCAGATCGGCTGGCGTGGCGGGTTCGCCGAAGCGTTCGAAGTAGGCCGGGGTGCCCAGGATATGGCAGGGCGACGCCCCGATCTTGCGTGCGGTCAGCCCCGAATCGCTCAGGTTGCCCATGCGCAGGGCGACGTCGATGCCTTCTTCCACCAGGTTGAGGCTGTGGTCGTCGAGTACTACATCGATGTTCAACCCAGGGTACTGCTCCAGGAACGGCCCCAGGTGCGGAAGGATATGCAGGCTGGCGAAGGTCACGGCGGCGCTGATGCGCAAGTTACCCGACAGCCCGGCGCCCGCGCTGCGGGCAGCGTCGTCGGCCTCGTTGGCCTCATCGATGGCGCGCTTGGCTTTTTCGAAATACGCCAGGCCCGCTTCGGTCGGCGTCAGGCCCCTGGTTGAGCGCAGTACCAAGCGCACCGCCAGGCGCGCTTCCAACTGCGCGACGCTCTTCGACACCGCGAGCTGGCCGATGCCCAGGCGTTTGGCGGCGGCGGAGAACGAGCCGGTTTCGACAACGTGGACGAAGGTTTCCATGGCGGTCAGGCGGTCCATCGGGTGTCCCTTGCTTGTGATTGAGCGCATCGCGACGCAGTACGGCGCAAAGCCTACGGGGAATGGCTATGGCTTGTCACCCGCTCCCAGGCGGGGTTTATCGCAGTGAAGAAGCTTAAGTGGATATGTCTTTGTCTGGCGGGAATTGAAGTAAGCCAGTGACGGGTATTTGTTTAGAATTTGTTTTTTTATTGTAAAAGCAACCCGGTATTGGTGAGTCGGTTGTGTGGTTGGATGTTTAAATTGCAAATAAAATCCTGGTTGTCTGACTGCATGTTACGCAGCGTGTGGTTGTTTCAGCTGAAACTAAAATAGTGTTGGTCCGCCATTTTTCACTGTGCGAGATTATCGGCGATAACGATGAGCCTGGTTTAACGCGGCTCGCGGTTATTGATACTTAATCTCCGGATCGATTCGATTCGGTGTTCTTGTGTATTCATTAATAATACGAGTGCCGCACAATGAATGGACCTGATCTGTTTACTGTAACTTCCCGCATGGGTTTTCCGATATCGGACCCCGGCCCGTTTGGTGCCGGGGCCTCGAAGAAACCGTCGTTTACGACGGACCAGGCGGCCAAACAAATCACGCGGGAAAATCATCGTTTCCGTGACCGTAACGGCGATCAGAAGATCGACTTGCACTACACGGTCGACGCGAGTTTCACCGCCCAGCAGAAACAGCGCGTGCACCAGGCAGTGCAAGCCTGGCAGGATGTGGCCAATATCAATTTCCGCGAGCAGTCAAACGGTACGGACGGAGCGCTCAGTATCCACAACAACCCTCGCGGCGACCGGGGGGGTGCCGACTTACCTCATGGTTCCACGAATCGGACAGCGGCCACGATCGGCACCCGGGGCGGGGCGGCTTCGCCTGCGCTGGGCAGTCACTTTTCGGTCACGGCTATTCATGAAATCGGTCACGCTATTGGCCTGCAACATCCGGGACGCTATAACGGCGACGGTGCCAACTACCAAAACGGCGCGGTCTATGCGCAGGACACCAAGGCACGCACCGTGATGAGTTACTGGTCGGAACGCCATCAATCCGGTCATGACTTCAGATCGCTCAATCCGTCTGCCCCGATGATGGACGATATCGCCGCGGCGCAACGCTTGTATGGCGCCAACCACCAGACCCGCAAGACCGACACTGTCTATGGTTTCAACTCCAATACCGAGCGCGAAGTGATGAGCCTTACCAGCGCCAGGGACAAACCGGTGTTCTGTGTGTGGGATGGTGGCGGTGTGGATACGCTGGATTTTTCCGGGTTTTCCCAGGATCAGAAGGTCGATCTGAATGCGGAGTCGTTCTCTGACGTGGGCGGCTTGAAGGGCAATGTGTCCGTCGCCAAGGGATGTGTTATTGAAAACGCGATCGGCGGTGCCGGTCGTGATGCCTTGATCGGCAATGATGCGGCCAACCGCCTCAAGGGCGGTGCCGGCGCCGACACGTTGAGGGGCGGCGGCGGCGCGGATACGTTTGTCTACGATAACGTCAGCGACTCCGCCGCACAGAGCCCAGACCTGATTGAGGACTTCACCAGCGGTACCGATAAGATCGACGTCTCGGGTGCGTTAAAAGCGGCAGGTGTGCGCGCCCTGGTGTTTACCGATCGGTTCAGCGGCCGCGCCGGTGAAGCGGTGCTCAAACACGATGCCAGTACGGGGGGGGCGAGCCTGGCCATTGATTTGAAGGGGACGGGCAACGCGGACATGGTGATCAACAGCAAGGGGCAGATCAAGCCTGGCGATGTACGGTGGGATGGGGCGCAGCCTGACGTTCAGTCTGTGCCGACGCCAGCCCCGACTCCGACTCCGGCTCCAACCCCAACCCCAACCCCAACCCCAACCCCAACCCCAACCCCAACCCCAACCCCAACCCCAACCCCAACCCCAACCCCAACCCCGCTGCCGGGTGAAACCCCAAACGGGCCGTCCGCACTGATCGAAATGCTTGCCAAGACACTCTCAGCGTTCGTGTTACAGCTGCTGCAGATTATCGCCCCATCGTCCAGTGGCAGGCCGCGCTCGTAACCCCACCCACGATCCCGAGGCATCATGCCGTCAGGCAGTGACCGCCGAAGTGTGGCGCGAAGCACTGAGAAAGCGCAGCAGCGCCACCAGCGGGAACGCACTGCCCACCAGCATCACGCCCAGCCAGCCGCCGTGTTCGTAAACGCTGCTGGCAATCGCCGAGCCGAAGGCACCACCGATGAAGATGCTGGTCATGTACAGCGCGTTCAGGCGGCTGCGGCTGTTGGCGTCGAGGGCGTAGATGGCGCGTTGGCCGAGGACCATGTTCATCTGCACGCAGAAGTCGAGGACCACCCCGGTCACCGCCAGGCCGATCACGCTGTACAGCGGGTGTACGAAGGCCGGCAGGAAGCTCAACACCGCAAACACCATGGCCAGCAGTGACGCGCGGTGGGTGTGGCCGGCATCGGCCAGGCGCCCGGCGATGGGCGCGGCGATGGCACCGATGGCACCGACCAGGGCGAAGATCGCGATCTGGGTCTGGCTCAGGCCATGATTGCGCACCAACTCCAGCGGCGCAGCGGTCCAGAACAGGCTGAAGGTGGCAAACATGCAACCTTGATAAAAGGCGCGCTGGCGCAACAGCGGTTGTTCACGCAGCAGGGTGCCGAGGGAACGCAGCAATTGGCCATAGCTGGCGCTGTGGTCGGGCTGGCGCTTGGGAATGGTCATCAGCAAGACCACGCTGATAACGGCCATCAACGCGGCCGCGGCCATGAACATCGCGCGCCAGCCGAAATGGTCGGCGACCACACTGGACACCGGCCGCGCCAGCAGGATGCCCAGCAACAGGCCGCCCATGATGCTGCCGACCACGCGGCCACGGGACTCGGCAGGTGCCAGGTGCGCCGCCAGTGGGATCAGGATCTGCACCGACACCGAACTGAAACCGATCAACAACGACACCAGCAGGAACAGGTTCGGTTGCTCGGTAAACGCCGCGCCCAGCAGGCTGGCGATGGCGATCACGGTGGTGCTGATCATCAGCTTGCGGTTTTCCAGCAAGTCGCCCAGGGGCACCAGGAAGAACAGGCCCAGGGCGTAGCCGATTTGCGTCAGCGATACGATCAGGCTGGCCATGGCGGGCGTCAGGCCGATGTCCGGCGCGATCAGCTCGATGATCGGTTGCGCGTAGTAGATGTTGGCGACGATGGCGCCGCAGCAAAACGCAAACAGCATCACCATCCCGCGGGTCATGGTGCTCGTAGCGTGGGGAGTAGCGTTCATGGTGTTCTCATAAAAGCGAAGGAAGATGGCGAGCGAGAGTAAAGACAAGACACTGCGGCGAGTAGGCTGTTGGCGGTGATAACACTCATGCCGTGAAATGATGACTGAAGCCTTGGCGTTGGCTTCGAGCGCCCATGATACATGCAGACGCACCGGCCGAAACAGGCGACCCGGCGGCCTGACAATCATGCTTGGCATCAAACGAATGTGGGAGCGGGCTTGCCTGCAATGCGGACACCCCGGTGTATCGGACACACCCGGGCGATGCTATCGCAGGCAAGCCAGCCCCCACATTGGCTCGCGTTTCTTCAGTGCGAGCGGCTTACTGCTCGTTGTAGATCTGGTCGAACACCCCGCCATCGTTGAAGTGGGTTTTCTGCACGGTGCGCCAGTCGCCAAAGGTCTTCTCGACCGACAGGAAGTCGACTTTCGGGAAACGATCGGTGTACTTGGCCAGCACTTTCGGATCACGCGGGCGCAGGTAGTTGTTGGCCGCGATTTCCTGGCCTTCCGGCGACCACAGGTACTTCAGGTAGTCTTCGGCGACCGCGCGCGTGCCTTTCTTCTCGACCACTTTGTCCACCACCGTGACCGGCGGCTCGGCTTCGGCGGAGACGCTGGGGTAGACCACTTCGAACTGATCGCGGCCGAATTCGCGGGCGATCATTTCCGCTTCGTTTTCAAAGGTCACCAGCACATCGCCGATCTGGTTGGTCATGAACGTCGTGGTCGCGGCACGGCCACCGGTGTCCAGCACGGGCGCTTGCTTGAACAGCTTGCCGACAAAGGCCTTGGCTTTGTCTTCGTCACCGCCGTTCTTCAGCACGTAGCCCCAGGCCGACAGGTAGGTGTAGCGACCGTTACCCGAGGTCTTCGGGTTGGGCACGACCACTTGCACACCATCCTTGAGCAGGTCCGGCCAGTCTTTCAGGGCTTTCGGGTTGCCCTTGCGCACGATAAACACGGTGGCCGAAGTGAACGGCGCGCTGTTGTTCGGCAGGCGGGTAGCCCAGTTGTCCGGCACCAGTTTGCCGTTGTCGACCAGGGCGTTGATGTCGGTGGCCATGTTCATGGTGATCACATCAGCCGGCAGGCCGTCGATCACCGAGCGCGCTTGTTTGCTGGAGCCGCCGAAGGACATCTGCAAGGTCAGCTTGTCGTTCGGGTGCTCGGCTTCCCAGTGTTTCTGGAAGGCTGCGTTGTAGTCCTTGTAGAAATCGCGCATCACGTCGTAGGACACATTGAGCAGGGTGGTCGGTGCGGCCTGGACGACACCGGCCAATGCAAGGCCGGCGGCCAGGAGAGAGGCGCTAACGAGTTTTTTCACTGCTCATTCCTTGTTGTTCGAGAGTAGAGAGAGGCACTTTGCCAGCGACTATAGCCGGGGCTGTATATTCGCTTAAAGATTAAAAAGATCTTTGCTTATTCCAGCTTGTTAAACAATGCGTTGCCACACCGCGAACAAAACGCCGCGTTCGCGTCGTGGGTGTTTTTCTTGCACACCGGGCAGTCCGTTTGCAACTGTTCACCGCGCATGGCGTTGGCCAGTTCGGCGGTGAAGATCCCGGTGGGCACGGCGATGATCGAATAACCGGTGATCATCACCAGGGACGAAATCACCTGGCCCAGCGGGGTCTTGGGCACGATATCGCCGAAGCCCACGGTGGTCAGGGTCACGATTGCCCAGTAGATGCCCTTGGGGATGCTGGTGAAGCCGTTCCCAGGCCCTTCGATCACATACATCAAGGTGCCGAACACCGTCACCAGGGTGCAGACGCTGAGCAGGAACACCACGATCTTCTGCTTGCTGCCGCGCAACGCCGACATCAGGTAGTTGGCCTGCTTGAGGTACGGCCCGAGCTTGAGCACCCGGAAGATGCGCAGCATGCGGATGATGCGGATGATCAACAGGTACTGGGCATCGCTGTAATACAGCGCGAGGATGCCGGGCACGATGGCGAGCAAATCCACCAGGCCGTAGAAACTGAAGGCATAGCGCAACGGCTTGGGCGAGCAGTACAGGCGCAGGCCATACTCGATGGCGAAGATGACGGTGAAGCCCCACTCGATGTAGGCCAGCACGGCCGCGTAATTGTCGTGGACTTCCTGGATGCTGTCGAGGATCACCACCACCAGGCTGGCGAGAATGATCAGCAGCAGGGTACTGTCAAAACGCCGCCCGGCCGGCGTGTCACTCTGGAAAACCATGACATAGAGACGCTGACGCCAGTCGTTGTTGCTGTCCATAACGTTCGCCCCTATCGAATATCGGGCAAGCCTAGGGGGATTCGAACGGGCTGTCCACGCGGGCTTTCGCTGCAGGACAATCTGGCTTAAGCCGTTGAGCAGCGCTTCGGCCCAGTCGGGGCAGGAGACCCTGACCGGCGCTAGATCAACGTCTGATCGACCCCGGTTGCGCAACCCGCAGTTTCGGCCCTTGCAGGCCCATCGGAATGCTGAAGGGGGCGTTCAACAGGGTGGGTAGCCTCGAGAATCAGAATGGCGCGAAAGTCGTTGACGTTGGTGCGGGTCGGTTCGGTGATGATCAGATCGTCGAGGGCGGCGAAATAGCCGTAGCCATTGTTGTTGTCCAGCTCGTCGCAGGCCGACAGCCCCAGCGCTTCGGCGCGGGCGTAGCTGGTGGGGGTCATGAGCGCGCCGGCGTTGTCTTCCGAACCGTCGATGCCGTCGGTATCGCCGGCCAGGGCATAGACGCCGGGCAGGCCCTTGAGGCTGTCGGTGAGGCTCAGCAGGAATTCGGCGTTGCGCCCGCCACGGCCAGTGCCGCGCACGGTCACGGTGGTTTCCCCGCCGGACAGGATCACGCATGGCGCCGCCAACGGCTGGCCGTGCTGCACGATCTGCCGGGTGATCCCGGCGTGGACCTTGGCCACGTCCCGCGCTTCGCCTTCGAGGTCGCCGAGGATCAGCGGGCTGAACCCGGCCTGGCGGACTTTCACCGCGACCGCTTCCAACGACTGTTGTGGGTGGGCGATCAATTGGAAATGGCTGCGGGCGAGCAGCGGGTCGCCGGGTTTGACGGTTTCCGAGGCCGGGTTCTGCAACCAGCTGCGCACGGACGCCGGCGCGTCGATGCCATAGCGCTTGAGAATGGCCAGGGCCTGTTGCGAAGTGCTTGGGTCGCCGACCGTGGGGCCGGAAGCGATCACCGTGGCCAGGTCGCCCGGCACATCGGAAATCGCGTAGGTATAGACCGTCGCCGGCCATGCCGCCCTGGCCAGTCGGCCGCCCTTGATCGCCGAGAGGTGCTTGCGCACGCAATTCATCTCGCCGATGGTGGCGCCGGATTTGAGCAGGGCTTTGTTGATGGCCTGTTTGTCGGCCAGGCTGATGCCTTCGGCGGGCAGGGCGAGCAATGCCGAGCCACCGCCGGAGAGCAGGAAGATCACCCGGTCGTCTTCGCTCAGTTGGCTGATCAGCGCCAGCACGCGCTGCGCCACTTTGATGCCGGCAGCATCCGGGACCGGGTGGGCGGCTTCGACCACTTCGATTTTCTGGCACGGCGCGCCATGGCCGTAGCGGGTGACCACCAGCCCCGTGACTTCACCGTGCCAGGCGTTTTCCACGACCAGCGCCATGGCAGCCGCGGCTTTGCCGGCGCCGATCACAATCACCCGGCCGCTGCGGTCGGCGGGCAGGTAGGCTTCGAGGACTTGCCGGGGATGGGCGGCGTCAATGGCTGTGGCAAACAGCTCGCGAAGCAGGTGTTGCGGATCGACCGACATAAGCGGGCTCCCGGGGATTTTTTGTTATTAGAGATGCAGCAATTGCGGCTATTGAAATGCGATCAACCTGTGGGAGGGGGCTTGCTCCCTCCCACATTTGACGGCATTTCAAAAAGGGCAGCGGTGTGGGTTATTTGTCGCGAATCGAGAAGTTCGCCATATGCTCCAAGCCCTTGATCAACGCCGAGTGGTCCCAGTTGCCGCCCCCGATCGCGGTGCAGGTGCTGAACACCTGTTGGGTGCCAGCGGTGTTCGGCAGGTTGATCCCCAGCTCCTTGGCTCCGGCCAGCGCGAGGTTGAGGTCCTTCTGGTGCAGGTTGATGCGAAAGCCCGGATCGAAGGTGCCCTTGATCATGCGTTCGCCGTGTACTTCAAGGATCTTCGACGAGGCGAAGCCGCCCATCAGCGCTTCACGCACCTTGGCCGGGTCGGCGCCGTTTTTGGCCGCGAACAGCAGCGCTTCGGCCACCGCCTGGATGTTCAGCGCGACGATAATCTGATTCGCCACTTTGGCTGTCTGGCCGTCGCCGTTGCCGCCGACCAGAGTGATGTTCTTGCCCATGCTCTGGAACAGCGGCAAGGCACGCTCGAAGGTCTGCGGCTCACCGCCGACCATGATGCTCAAGGTGCCGGCCTTGGCTCCGACTTCACCGCCGGACACCGGCGCATCGAGGTACTGCGCGCCGGTCTGGTTGATCCTGGCGGCAAAGGCCTTGGTGGCGGTGGGGGAGATCGAGCTCATGTCGATCACCACTTTGTTCGGCGACAGACCGGCGGCCACGCCATCGGCGCGGAACAGCACGTCATCGACCTGCGGGGTGTCGGGCACCATGACGATGATGAATTCGGCTTCCTGGGCGACGTGCTGCGGGGTGGCCAGCGCGATGGCGCCGGCGGCGATCAACTCGGCTGGCGCCTTGCCGTGATGCTCGGACAGGAACAGTTGGTGACCGGCTTTTTGCAGGTTGGCGGCCATGGGTTGGCCCATGATGCCGGTGCCGATGAATCCGATTTTAGCCATGAAGAAATCCTCTTTTTATTCGATAGAGCGCGGTCTGCCAAACACATGGGGTCCAAATGTGGGAGGGAGCAAGTCCCCTCCCACAGGTTGGTTGCGTGTTGTGCCTGTCACAGGGCGTTATGGGTCTTGAGCCAACCCAAACCCGCTTCGGTGGTGGTCAACGGCTTGTATTCACAGCCGACCCAACCCTGATAACCGATACGGTCCAAATGCTCGAACAGGAACCGATAGTTGATCTCCCCGGTCCCGGGCTCGTTGCGACCCGGGTTATCCGCCAGTTGGATGTGGTTGATCTCACCCAGGTGCGCAGCCAGGGTGCGGGCCAGATCGCCTTCCATGATTTGCATGTGGTAGATGTCGTATTGCAGGAACAGATTGGCGCTGCCCACCTGTTCGCGAATCGCCAGGGCCTGCGCGGTGTTGTTCAGGTAGAACCCAGGGATATCGCGGGTGTTGATCGCTTCCATCACCAGCTTGATACCCGCCGCTTGCAGCGTGTCGGCGGCGTATTTGAGGTTGGCGACAAAGGTCTTTTCTACAATGGCATCGTCCACGCCCTGCGGCCGGATGCCCGCCAGGCAGTTGACCTGGGTGTTGCCCAGCACCTGGGCGTAAGCGATGGCCAGGTCGACCCCGGCGCGGAACTCCTCGACCCGATCCGGGTGGCACGCCAGGCCCCGTTCGCCCTTGGCCCAATCGCCGGCCGGCAGGTTGAACAGCACCTGGGTCAAGCCATTGGCATCCAACTGCGCCTTGATTTCGGCAGAGCTGAATTCGTAGGGGAACAGGTATTCGACGCCTGCAAAGCCCGCATCGGCGGCCGCTTTGAAGCGAGCGAGAAACGCCTGTTCGGTGAACAGCATGGACAGGTTGGCGGCAAAGCGCGGCATAGGGTTCTCCTTAATCGAGCAGGGAAATGGCAGTCGGCGCATCGTTGCCGACCAGGGCCAGATCTTCGAATTCGTTGACGGCGTTGATCTCGGTGCCCATGGAAATATTGGTCACGCGCTCCAGAATAATCTCAACGATCACCGGAACCTTGAATTCTTCGAGCATTTCCTGGGCGCGGCGCAGTGCCGGCTGGATCTGGCCGGGCTCGAACACGCGCAGGGCCTTGCACCCCAGGCCTTCGGCGACGGCGACGTGGTCGACGCCATAGCCGTTGAGTTCCGGGGCGTTGAGGTTGTCGAAAGACAACTGCACGCAGTAGTCCATTTCGAACCCGCGCTGGGCCTGGCGGATCAGCCCCAGGTAGGAGTTGTTCACCACTACGTGGATATACGGCAGCTTGAACTGCGCGCCCACGGCCAGTTCTTCGATCATGAACTGGAAGTCATAGTCGCCGGACAGCGCCACCACCTTGCGGCTCGGGTCGGCCTTGACCACGCCGAGCGCCGCCGGGATGGTCCAGCCCAACGGGCCGGCCTGGCCGCAGTTGATCCAGTGACGCGGCTTGTAGACATGCAGGAATTGCGCGCCGGCAATCTGCGACAGGCCGATGGTGCTGACGTAGCAGGTGTCTTTGCCGAACACCTGGTTCATCTCTTCGTACACCCGTTGCGGCTTGACCGGCACGTTGTCGAAGTGGGTCTTGCGCTGCAGGGTGGCCTTGCGCTGCTGGCAGTCATGCAGCCAGGCGCTGCGGTCCTTGAGTTTGCCTGCGGCTTTCCACTCGCGGGCGACTTCGATGAACATCGTCAGTGCGGCCCCGGCGTCGGAAACGATGCCGAGGTCCGGGGTGAATACGCGGCCGATTTGCGTCGGTTCAATGTCGACGTGAATGAACGTGCGCCCCTCGGTGTACACCTCCACTGAACCGGTGTGGCGGTTGGCCCAGCGGTTGCCGATGCCGAGCACCACGTCGGCTTTCAGCAGCGTCGCGTTGCCATAACGGTGCGACGTTTGCAGGCCGACCATGCCTACCATCTGCGGGTGATCGTCGGGGATGGTGCCCCAGCCCATCAAGGTCGGGATCACCGGGATGCCGGTCAACTCGGCGAACTCCACCAGCAGGTCGCTGGCATCGGCATTGATCACGCCGCCACCGCTCACCAGCAGCGGGCGTTCGGCCTGGTCGAGCAGGGCCAGGGCTTTTTCCACCTGGATGCGCGTGGCCAGCGGTTTGGCCAGGGGTAGCGGCTGGTAGGCGTCGATGTCGAATTCGATCTCGGCCATCTGCACGTCGAACGGCAGGTCGATCAGCACCGGGCCAGGGCGGCCGGAGCGCATTTCATAAAAGGCCTTCTGGAACGCATACGGCACCTGGCCGGGTTCGAGGACCGTGGTCGCCCACTTGGTCACCGGCTTGACGATGCTGGTGATGTCCACGGCCTGGAAATCTTCCTTGTGCATCCGCGCCCGGGGGGCCTGGCCGGTGATGCACAGGATCGGAATCGAGTCGGCCGAGGCGCTGTACAGGCCGGTGACCATGTCGGTGCCCGCCGGGCCCGATGTGCCGATGCACACGCCGATATTGCCGGCCTTGGTGCGGGTGTAGCCCTCGGCCATGTGCGAGGCGCCTTCAACATGGCGAGCAAGGACGTGATCGATGCCACCGACCTTCTGCAAGGCCGAATACAGCGGGTTGATCGCGGCGCCTGGGATACCGAAGGCGGTGTCTACCCCTTCACGACGCATCACCAGAACGGCGGCTTCGATTGCTCTCATTTTGCTCATTGTTTTGGTGCCTCTTGCGTTTTGTAATTGTATACAAGCTGTGTTTGGTCGAAGTGTATTCACGGCGAGCGCCACAGGTCAATGCATTTTATTCAGTAGCCTTTGCGTTCGTCGGAAGGTCTTTACAGGGTGTTTTTTCGACATTCGGTAGGTTTGCGCGAAAATATTGTATACAAAAAATAACTCTATTGTGTTCTATTTGTCGCATCCGGTATCTGTTCCAACAGAGCCCACGGCTTTCCCATAACAAGATAAGGACGGCACCCATGAGCGCTTTAACCTTGAAAGTCGCAGTCAACCTGGCCGGCCAGGCCCTCGCCGCAGGCCGTACCATTGCCTCGGCGCCGCTGACCATTGCCGTGCTGGACGGCGGCGGCCACCTGATCACCCTGCAACGGGACGACGGCGCCAGCCTGCTGCGCCCGCAGATCGCCATCGGCAAGGCCTGGGGCGCGATTGCCCTGGGCAAAGGCTCACGCTTGCTCGCGCTGGATGCGCAGCAACGCCCGGCGTTTATCGCCGCATTGAACAGCTTGGGGCAGGGCAGCGTGGTGCCGGCGCCGGGCGGGGTGTTGATTCGGGATCAGGAAGGGCTGGTGCTGGGGGCGATCGGGATCAGCGGGGACACGTCGGATATTGATGAGCAGTGTGCGATCACGGCGATTGAAGCGCTGGGTTTGTGGGCGGATGCGGGGGTGTCAGCCTGATTATTGGATGACTGTCTGGGCCTTATCGGGAGCAAGCTCCCTCCCACATTTGACGGTATTCACAAATAGAAATGTGTGAACACAGTTAAAGGTGGGAGGGAGCTTGCTCCCGATTGCCACAGGCGCCTCGGTGTCTCAGTCCGGCGCACAGCCTTTGAGCACCAACCGAATAATCGTCTGCGCCGCCGCCTCGTAATCCGCTTCATCCAGCTTGTCTTTACCCGTCACCGCCGAAATCTGCCAATCAAAATCCGCATACGTCTGGGTTGCGGCCCAGATGCTGAACATCAAGTGATTGGGATCGATCGGCGCAATCAACCCACGGTCCACCCAATGCTGGATGCACTGGATATTGTGCTTGGCCTGGGCGTTGAGTTGCTCGACCTGTTCGGCGCTCAGGTGCGGGGCGCCGTGCATGATTTCGCTGGCGAACACCTTGGAGGCGAAGGGCAGGTCGCGGGAGATGCGGATTTTCGAGCGGATGTAGTTGCTCAGTACCGCCGCAGGCTCACCCTCCGGGTTGAACGGCGTCGAGGCTGCCAGGATCGGCTCGATGATGCTCTCGAGCACTTCGCGGTAGAGGTTGTCCTTGGACTTGAAGTAGTAGTAGACGTTGGGCTTGGGCAGCCCGGCCTTGGCGGCGATGTCGCTGGTTTTGGTCGCGGCGAAGCCCTTGTCGGCAAACTCCTCGCTCGCCGCCCGCAGGATCTTTTCTTTGTTGCGCTCGCGAATGCTGCTCATAAACCAGAGGGTTCCTTGCCATGACAGGCGGTTGCGCATGGTAGCACCGGCCATCCGCGAGCCTCAACAATGTGCCCGCGACACTCTTGGGGTCGATCGTGCATCCCGGTTTTGGCCTACAAAAAACTCGGAAATAGACTATCTGTAAAATATAGACGAATTGTTTAGGTTGGCGTAGTGTCCGCTGGGTCAGTGACTGAGCCTGCGTCAATCACCCGTGTTCCTTCGGGTTAGCCAGGCCTCAGGCACTACGCAGAATAAAAATAATTCGGTAGGTGCCTTCATGAAACAGGTCAAACAGACGCTCTATGCCGTAACGATCACCCTCGGGCTGTTGTCGGTGGCCCATGCGCAGCCGCTGCGTTTCGCCACCGAGGGTGCTTATCCGCCTTTCAACTATGTGGACTCGAATAACCAACTGCGTGGTTTTGACGTCGATATGGCGAACGCCCTGTGCGCCAGGCTCGGCGTCGAATGCACGATTGTTGCCCAGGACTGGGAGGGCATCATCCCGGGCCTGCTTGCGAAAAAGTACGACGCGATCATCGCCTCGATGGCCATCACCGAAGAGCGCCAGAAGACCGTCAGCTTCACCCAGCCCTACAACCGCACGCGCATGGTCCTGGCAGTGCCCAGGGGCAGCGACATTCAGGACGCCGCGCCGGCCACGTTGGCCGGCAAGACGGTCGGCGCTCAGTCGTCGTCCACCCAGGGTATCTACAACCAGGATGTCTATGGCGCCAATGGGGCGCGGGTCAAGTTGTACGTCGGCCAGGACGAGGCCAACAGCGACCTGCTCAACGGCCGCCTGGATGCGGTGGTCAACGACAGCGCGCCGATGCAGGAGTGGTTGAAGAGCACCGCCCCGCAGTGTTGTCGGGTGCTGGCTATCCCCGGTACGCAAAGCGACGCCGGTATTGCCGTGCGCAAGGCCGATGAGGCGTTGCGCGCCAGGCTGAACCAGGCCATCGCGGACGTGATCGCCGACGGCACCTATCGACAGCTCAAGTTGGCCCATGGCCTTGAGGATGATTAAGCGCGGGGGCGTCTTCCATGTTCGAGTCATTAGGGTTGTTGTCGTTGGGCGCCGGTGGGTGGGGCGGCGCGCTGCTGGCGGGCGCAGGGGTCACGATGGCGCTGGCATTGGCGTGTGTGCCGCTGGGGTTGCCATTGGGGTTGTTGGTGGCGCTGTGCAGCAGATCGGCAAACACCACGGTGAGGGCGATGGCTGCGCTGTTCTCCACCTGTTTTCGTGGCCTGCCGGAGTTGCTGACGTTATTGATCGTGTATTACGGCATCCAGATCGCGCTGCAGAAGTTCCAGGCGTATTGGGGCGGTTCGGCCGAGTTTGGCATCAACGCGTTCGTGGCGGCGGTGATCGCGTTCAGCCTGGTGCTGGCGGCCTTTTCCAGCGAGGTATGGCTGGGGGCGTTGAAGACCGTGGCGCGCGGCCAGTACGAAGGCGCCCAGGCACTGGGCTTGAGCCGCAGGCACACGTTTTTCAAGGTGGTGCTGCCGCAGGTGATGAGGATCGCCTTGCCGGGGCTTTCGAACAACTGGTTGAGCCTGCTCAAGGACACGGCATTGGTGTCGACCATTTCCCTGGTGGACCTGATGCGCCAGACCAGCCTGGCGGTGAACGCCACCAAGGAACCGATGCTGTTTTATCTGGCGGCGTGCGGCCTGTACCTGCTGCTGTCGTCGATGTCGGGGTTTTGCATCGCGCAGCTTGAAAAGCACTACGGCCAGGGCCGGGAGCGTGCCTCATGATGGGGGGCGAGCGTTTTGCCGAGTGGCTCGGGCTTGAGCTGCTTCAGCGCTACGGTGCGCAGTTGTTCGATGGCTTGTTGCTGACCCTGCAATTGGTGGCGATATCCAGCAGCGCCGGGATGGTGCTTGGCGTGCTGTTGGCGTTGGGCAGGACTTCACGCTGGCGTTTGTTGCAGTACGGGTGCAGGGCCTATCTCTACTTTTTCAGGGGCTCTCCGTTGTTGGCGCAGTTGTTCCTGATCTATTACGGCTTGGGTTCCTTCCACGGTTTCTGGCGCGACCTTGGCCTGTGGGGCTGGTTCGGCGACCCGTGGTTTTGCGCTGTGCTGGCGTTCACCTTGAATACGGCGGCCTATCAGGCCGAGATCTTTCGCGGCGGGTTGCTCTCCGTGCCCCGTGCCCACTATGAAGCCGCGACGGTGTTGGGGTTGAGCCGCACCACCACGTTTTTCAAGGTGACCTTGCCGCAGGTGCTCATCGTGACAGTGGGGCCACTGGGCAATGAACTGATTTTGATCATCAAGGCCAGCGCGATTGTGTCGCTGGTGACCTTGCTGGATTTGATGGGCGTGGCCAAGTTGGCGTTCTCACGCACTTTTGATTTCCAGGTGTATGTGTGGGTGGCGCTGGTCTACCTGCTGGTGGTCGAGTGTGTCCGGCGAGCGGTGAACCGGATCAATCGTCGACTCACCCGCCACATGCGGCCAACTGACGAATGATAAGGAAGGGTGGATACATGGGGTCATCAGGGGAGTTTGAGCGGTCGATCTGCGCGCCTGCGCCGGTGGTGATCGATGTCGAAGGGCTGAGTAAATGGTACGGCCCATACCAGGTGCTGCACGGTATCGACCTGCGTGTGGTGCAGGGCGAGCGGATTGTGCTGTGCGGCACCTCGGGCTCCGGCAAGTCCACGTTGATCCGTTGCCTCAATCGTCTGGAACCGGCGCAGCAGGGCCGAATCCAGGTGCTGGGCGCCGACTTGAGCACTTCGCCGACGCTCTGCCGCGCGGCCTTGCGTGAGGTCGGCATGGTGTTTCAGGGCTTCAACCTGTTTCCGCACCTGACCGTCTTGCAAAACTGCATGCTGGCGCCGATGTCCGTGCGCGGCATGCCCCGCGACAGCGCGCAGGACCAGGCGATGGCGCTGCTGAAAAAAGTCGGGATCGATCAACACTGGAAAAAATACCCGGCGCAACTGTCGGGCGGCCAACAGCAGCGGGTCGCGATAGCCAGGGCATTGTGCATGACCCCGAAAATCATGCTGTTCGATGAGCCGACGTCGGCACTGGACCCGGAGGCTGTCGGCGAGGTGCTGGACGTGATGGTCATGCTCGCCGAAAGTGGCATGACCTTGCTCTGCGTCACCCACGAAATGGGCTTTGCCCGGCAAGTCGCCGGGCGTGTGCTGTTTCTCGATGGCGGGCGGATCATCGAAGACCAGCCGCCGGAGGCGTTTTTCACTGCGCCACGCACACCTCGCGCGCAAGCGTTTCTGGCGCAGGTGCTGGGGTAGGCGGCTGGTATCGAGCAGGCAAAAAAAGGTTCTTCACGGAATCCCGGGAAACACAGAAACAAGAACGCCGATTTGATGGATGATGTTCGTGCGAGCAAACACATCTAAAAAACCGGCGTTCTTATGCGCAATATTAATACTTTCCTTCCTTTTTGGGAGGGCTTTTCTGTCGTTGCGATCAAACCTGACGGCGACGCCCTTCAAATCGACCTGATCCCCCAGGCCACGCGATTTCCCACCTGTGGTGGCTGCCAAAAGCTCTGTTCAACAACTCATGAGTACTGCGATCGAGTCGTGCGTGACTTGCCGATTCTCGGTCGCGCAGTCCGCCTCAACGTGCAGCTCAGGCGTGTTAGTTGCCGTGATTGTGGCAAGCGCATGGAGGTCGTCAGTTGGCTGGATCGCTATGCCCGCATGACGCGCCGGCTGGCAGAGGCCGTTATTCAAGCCTGCGAACGCCTTCCTACACTGCATGTTGCGCAAATGTTCGGGCTGCACTGGGACACCGTTCGGTTGCTGGAGCGGCGCGCTCTGCAAGCGGCGTTGAGTGCCTTACCCAAGGCCCAGCCACGGCGCCTGATAATGGACGAATTCGCGTTATTCAAAGGTCATCGCTACGCCAGCGTGGTGTTGGACGCTGATACTCGGCGAGTGCTTTGGATCGGCGAAGGCCGTAGCCGAGCGGCAGTCAGACCGTTTTTCGAAGAACTGGGGCCAGAAGGGTGCGCCCGAATTGAAGCGGTAGCGATGGACATGAACACGGCTTATGACCTGGAGGTTCGCCAACACTGCCCAAAAGCACGGGTGATTTATGACCTTTTCCATGTGGTCGCCAAATATGGCCGAGAAGTGATTGATCGTGTTCGCGTTGACGAGGCGAACCGATTGCGCCATGACAAGCCCGCTCGAAAGATCATAAAGCAAGCGCGATGGTTGCTATTGCGTAACCCGGAGAACCTGAAAAAGCCGGAACAGCAGGTTCATTTACAGGATCTGCTGGCCGCTAACCAATCGTTAATGACGGTCTACTTGATGAAGGCCGAGCTCAAAATGCTCTGGGCGCCGAGCGATGCCTGGGACTGGAGATCAGCCTGGAAGCAGTGGCTGCGTCATGCTCAAGAAAGCGAAATACCCGCACTGATCCAGTTCGCAAAGCGACTAAAGGGCTACTGGCGGGGCATCGTGAGCCGGGTGCGCTGGCCAATGCACACCGGTCAGTTGGAAGGAATAAACAATCGAATAAAGGTCATCAAACGAATGGCGTACGGTTACCGGGACAGCGAATTCTTTTTCATGAAGATCAAGAGCGTCTTTCCCGGCAATCCGTGAAGAACCCAAAAAAAGCCATTCGAGCGCGTCGAATGGCTTTTTTACCGCGCGCTGCGCTTATTCGGCAATCTGCAACTTGCGCGATTCCGTATAGATGTAGCGCACCTTTTCGTACTCGAACGGCGAGTTCAACTGACCGTAGCGGAAGCTGGTCTGGTAACGCTTGTCGACCACGCGCAGGGCCCAGATCTCCGGATGGTTGGAGCTGACTTCGGAGACGTTCAGGAAGTTGATCTGCGATTCGGCGCTGTAGTCGACCACCAGGCCGCTGGTATCGCGCAGGTTCGATGGGCCCAGGATCGGCAGCACCAGATAGGCGCCGCCAGGCACGCCATAGAAGCCCAGGGTCTGGCCGAAGTCTTCGCTCTGGCGCGGCAGGCCCATGGCGGTAGCCGGGTCCCACAGCCCGGCGACGCCGATGGTGGTGTTGAGCAGCAGGCGCCCGGTGGTTTCCAGGGAGCGGTGACCCTTGAGTTGCAACAGGCTGTTCAACAGGTTGGGCACATCGCCCAGGTTGTTGAAGAAATTGCTTACGCCGGTACGCAGGAAGCTCGGCGTGACGTAGCGGTAACCGTCGACCACCGGCAGGAACACCCATTGGTCGAAGCGGTAGTTGAAGTGGTAAACGCGACGGTTCCACGATTCCAGCGGGTCGTACACGTTGAGGGCGGTCAGTGACGAGCGTTCGAATTCGCGCTGGTCCAGGCCCGGGTTGAACTTGAGCTTGCTCAGCGGCTCCTTGAAGCCGTCGGCACCCACGACGGTGGGCGCGTGAGCCTTGCTGTTGTCGGCATTGGCCACGCTTGCGCACATCAGGGCGGCAAGCAGCAGAAGATATTTAGCCACGGAAAAACTCCAGCATGGCGTCGGCGTTGACGCGGTAGTTGAGGTTGCCGCAATGGCCGCCCAGCGGGTAGACAGTCAAGCGATCGCCGAAGGTTTGACGCAGGAAGCCGAGGTCGCCCGGGCCGAGGATCAAGTCGTCGGCGTTATGCATGACGGCGATTTTCGGGCTGGTGTGCAGGTAGTCCTTGAGGGCGTACAGGCTGACCTGATCGACCAATTGCAACAGGCTGCCGCCATCGGAACGGGCGCGCCACATCGGGATGACCTGTTCGGTGAGGTAGCAATCGAAGTCACATTGCAGCGCGCGCTTGAGGAACGGCGTGAGGCTGGTGCCTTCGGTGATCGGGTACTTCGGCGGGATGATCAGGCCGCGGCGGTTGATCAGGTCTGAGGTGAACGCGATGTCGGCCGCCGAAAAGCGGAACGTGGTGCCGATCAGCATGGCCATCTGTTCGTTGGTCAGGTGCTGCTTGGAGTTCTGGAAGTCGTAGAGCAGGGCGTCGTTAAGGTCGATGTAGCCCTTTTGCTGGAAGTAGCGGGTCAGCTTGTTCAACACCAGTTCATAAAAGGTCGTGGTGTTGTTGATGCCCTTGACCTCGGTCTGCACCAGCTTGTCGAGGTTGGTGATCGAGGTGTACAGGTTGACCGGCGGGTTGAGCAGCAGCACTTTCTTGAAGTTGAAGCTGCGGCGGGTTTCGTCGAGCTTGCTGACAAAGGCCGCATCCAGCGCACCGAGGCTGTAGCCGCTGAGGTAAAAGTCGGTGACCGGCAGTGAGGCGTTCTGCGCGCGCACTGCTTGCATCACGCGGTACATGTCTTTGGCGTCTTCCTGGGTGATACCCGGCGTGGCGAAGCGCGAGGCGGCGCTCATGAAGTCGAAGCTGGTCGGCGATGACAGTTGCACGACGTGGTAGCCGGCCTGGTAGTACAGTTTTTTCAGGTATTCGTTGATGCTGCTGTCGAACCGCGCACCGGTGCCCGAGATCAGGAAGATCAGCGGCGCGGCGCGGTCTTGCTTGGCGATGCGGTAGGTGAGCTTCTTCACTGCCCAGAAGTTGTCGGGCAGGCTGAATTCGCGCTCGGGACGCATGTTCAGGGTGTAGTCGGACTGGTTGATTTCGTCGTCGCTCGGCAAGCTGGGCCGAAGGTCAGGCGGGGTGGTGGCGATGGTCGCTTCGAACGGGTTGGTCAAAGGGAAGCCATAGCTGGCCTGGTCGATGTCGACGGCCAGTGCTGACGCACTCAAAAAAAGGCTGCCCAGCAAGGCAGCGCAGCGCAAGGAACGGAGCATGACTTAATCCCTAAGAGGAAACGTGCTGAATGAAGTTCGCAGGCTATGACCACCGCGTTGCCACCGAAGTGCCAGCCATCGGCACGAAAAGTCGGATAAAAAACGTCGGAGTCGGGGTAATAGTAGGCAGAAGATACACTTTGCCGCGTATTGATGGACACTTATCTGCGTACACATCTTGCTAACGGCCACCGGGGGATTAAGCTGAGCGCCGTTTTTGCCTATCGGAGTGTTCCATGTCCCGCCGCTTGCCGCTGACCCTACTGCTCATTGCCTTGCCGTTATGGCTGGCCGCCAGTTATGCCGCGCGTTACGGCTTCATGGAGGATGGCCGGTGGGTTGGCATTTGCGCGGATGAAGCCAGCCGTTGGGAATGCCAGGTGCGTTCGAACCTGGGCTTGATGATTCACTTCCAGGTGATGGGCTGGGCTGGGCTGATCGCGTCGGTGCTGGCGTTTTTCGTGCCGGGCCGTGCGGGGTGGGGGTTGGCGGTGCTGGGGCTGGTGTTCGGGTTGCCGGCGTTGGCGTTGTACAACACCACATTTGCGGTGTTTGCGGTGGTGATTGCCGGGTTGCGCTTGGTCCGCAAGCCACGGGCGGCCTGATAGGGCCAATCGGGGGGCAAGTCGAATCGTCGCACCGCCCCTTCCACATGGGAACGCGTTCCAAATGTGGGAGGGGCTTGCCCCGATGGCACTCTTAAGCCTTGCGCATCCGCAAGCACCGCCACAAAGCCACAACCATCAACCCACTGACCAGCGCCCAACCCCATGCCTGCTGGTTCAACAGACCTTCGCGGAACAGCTGCGGCGCAATGCCGGCACCGATGATAAAGGCCAGTAGGGCAATTTCCCGACGTGGCCCGGTCACCGGGCGAATCAGATAGACCAGGGCAGGCAGCACCAGTGCCGCACTTGGGAAGCTGCGGTAACGCGGGTCAAACACCAGCGCCAGCATCATCACCGCGCCAGCGAACCCGGCGATTGCCACCAGCCAGCCCGCGCGCGGCTCCAGCCAGTTGAACGCCCGCTCGCGCCAACCTTCGCGGCTGCTCAAGGCCAGGGCCGCATGTGCCAGTACCAGCAGGTTCAACGCGACCAGCAGCCCTGCCCACACCCATTCATCATTGAAGCGTGCGGTTACGCGGGTCAGTTCGGCCCAGGTGCCGATGGAACAGGCGGCGACGGCCCCGAGCAGCGGCAGCAGCCAGGCGGCGCGCACGCTGCGCACCCGCCCGCCGAGCGCCAGGGTGCCCAGCAGGATGAGTCCACCGACTCCCAACCACAGTGGCCAATACGGCACGTTGGTCACCGGGCCGGCGAGGATGCCTTTGTCCTGGCGATCGGCATCGAACAAGCCCCAGTAACCGCCGACAGCGCCTTCACTGGCACGCTTCCACGGTTGGTCGAAGGCTTCGATCAGGTTGTAGTGCCAGCCATTGGCTTCGGCCATGGCCACGAAACCGCGCATGAACTTGGCCTCATTGACCCGGCTCGGCACCGCGGTTTCGCGCTGGCGGCCTTCGCTGGGCCAGCCGGTCTCGCCGATCATTACGTCCTTGGGCGCGAATTTATTGCCGAAGGTCTGGCGCACATCACCGACATGCTTGAGCGCTTGGTCGATTCCCGAGGGGGCGTCTTCCCAGTACGGCAGCAAGTGGATGGTCAGGAAATCCACCGCCGGGGCAATTTCCGGGTGTTGCAGCCAGAATTCCCAGACGTCGGCATACGTGACCGGCTGCTTGATCTGGCTTTTGACCTTATGGATCAGCTTCACCAACTGTGCGGCCGTGACTTCCTTGCGCAGCAGGGTTTCGTTGCCGACGATCACCGAAGTCACCACGTCGGCGTTGGCGTTGGCCGAGGCGATCAAGGCGTCGACTTCTTTTTCGGTGTCGACCGGGTTGCCGTTGACCCAGGCGCCGATCATCAGTTTCAGCCCGTGCTTGCGCGCCAGGTCCGGCAAGGCCTCCAGGCCGGTCATGGAGTAGGTGCGGATGCATTCGAAGCGGGTGGCCAGCAGGGCCAGGTCGGCGTCCATGCGCTCGGGGCGCAGCTTGAACGGCTGGTCGAACGGTGATTGGTCCTTGTCGAACGGTGTGTAGGAGGCGCATTGCAGTTTGTGGCTGGCGCTGGCCGCGTCCGGCAGCACCACTGGCCGGCCGAGGCCATACCAGTACCCGACCAGCGCAAGCAGGCCGAGGATCAAGGCGAATAAATAGGGCAGGGCAGGGAAGCGGGCAGTTGCGGGCATGGTCGGCTTATCTGGGGAGCAAAGGCGCGCATCTTACCCGGATTTGTCGCGTCCCAGTGGGGCTGCATGATTTAGACATGCAAAGTTCGGGCGGGGTATGAGGTGAGCGTCCCATAACAGCGATAGCTGGCGATGTGATGTCGTTTCTTGCTTACCTGAGGTCGCTGACAGAGCAGGACAAAGGCCCCGGCAGGTTGATGATCGAAGTATCAGCACTCCACTGATGTCGTTGCCGCCGGATCGATGCGCGTGAAGGGGGCGTGGCGCACCACATAACAACAGGTTGACGTCGCTCGACATCCGTCGGGCGCAGCACTTTCGGGGAAGTACGATGAAGATGCGACGACTCTTGGGCGCAGTTGCCACTCTGGTAGTTGCGATGAGCTCCACACTGGCCAGCGCCGACAGCAAAACCCTGAGCATCGGCTACGTGGACGGTTGGTCCGACAGCGTTGCCACCACTCATGTGGCGGCAGAGGTGATCAAGGCAAAGCTCGGTTATGACGTCAAGTTGCAAGCGGTCGCCACCGGGATCATGTGGCAGGGTGTTGCCACCGGCAAGCTCGACGCCATGCTCTCTGCCTGGCTACCCGTGACCCACGGTGAATACTGGGCCAAGAACAAGGACAAGGTGGTCGACTACGGCCCCAACTTCAAGGATGCGAAGATCGGCCTGATCGTGCCGGAGTACGTCAAGGCCAAGTCCATCGAAGACCTCAAGACCGACACCACCTTCAAGAACAAGATCGTCGGTATCGACGCCGGTTCAGGCGTGATGCTCAAGACCGACGAAGCGATCAAGGCCTATGGCCTGGACTACAAGCTGCAAGCCAGCTCCGGTGCCGCGATGATCGCCGAACTGACCCGCGCCGAAGACAAGCAGGAATCCATTGCAGTCACCGGGTGGGTGCCGCACTGGATGTTCGCCAAGTGGAAACTGCGGTTCCTGGACGATCCAAAAGGGATCTATGGCGCTGCTGAAACCGTCAACAGCATCGGTAGCAAGGGCCTGGAGAAGAAAGCCCCGGACGTCGTGGCGTTCCTGAAGAAATTCCAATGGGCTTCCAAGGACGAAATCGGTGAAGTCATGCTCGCCATCCAGGAGGGCGCCAAGCCCGATGCAGCCGCCAAGGACTGGGTTGCCAAGCACCCTGAGCGGGTTGCCGAGTGGCTCGCCAAGTAACCCCCCTTTGATGTAACCCTCTGTGGGAGGGGGCTTGCCCCCGATAGCGATGGATCAGTCAGATCATCAGCGACTGACACACCGCAATTGGGGGCAAGCCCCCTCCCACATTATTTTCGCCGCCCGCAAATGTTTCTGCGCCCTCGCAAACCCTCGCTACACTCCCTCTAATACTAAGGTCGTCTGGAACCTGCCCCGTAGCCGCATACAGTGGCTATTGTTTCAATAATAACAAAGCTGTGCTGCGAGGATAAAAACAATGAACGACAGCATTTACCTCTCGATTCAAAACAGCCCGCGCTTCAAGGAGCTGGTTAGAAAAAGGGAAAGGTTCGCCTGGATTCTCTCGGCGATCATGCTAGGGCTTTACTCCGGATTCATCCTGTTGATTGCCTACGGGCCACAATTGCTGGGGGCTAAGATCAGCTCCACTTCGTCCATCACCTGGGGAATCCCTATCGGTGTCGGGCTGATTCTATCGGCCTTTGTCCTCACTGCGATCTACGTGCGACGCGCCAACGGCGAATTCGACGATCTGAACAATGCGATTCTCAAGGAGGCTGCGCAATGATCCGTCGTCTATTGGCTGTACTGGGTGCTTCGGTCTTCGCGCCTGCTATATGGGCGGGGGAGGCGTTGACCGGTGAAGTGCAAAAACAACCGCTGAATATTCCAGCGATCCTGATGTTCGTGGTCTTTGTCGGCGCGACGTTGTGCATTACCTACTGGGCGTCCAAGCGCAACAACTCGGCGGCCGACTATTATGCGGCCGGCGGCAAGATCACCGGTTTCCAGAACGGCCTGGCGATTGCCGGCGACTATATGTCGGCCGCGTCCTTTCTGGGTATTTCCGCACTGGTATACACCTCCGGCTACGACGGCCTGATCTACTCGATCGGCTTCCTGGTGGGCTGGCCGATCATTCTGTTCCTGATCGCCGAGCGCCTGCGTAACCTGGGCAAATACACCTTTGCCGACGTGGCGTCCTATCGCCTCGGGCAAACCCAGATCCGTAGCCTGTCGGCTTGCGGTTCGCTGGTGGTGGTGGCGTTCTACCTGATCGCGCAGATGGTTGGCGCGGGCAAGTTGATCCAGCTGCTGTTCGGCCTTGATTACCATGTAGCGGTGATCATGGTGGGTGTCCTGATGTGCCTGTACGTGCTGTTCGGCGGCATGCTGGCGACCACCTGGGTGCAGATCATCAAGGCAGTGTTGCTGCTGTCCGGTGCTACGTTCATGGCAGTCATGGTGATGAAGCACGTCAACTTCGACTTCAGCACGCTGTTTTCCGAGGCGATCAAGGTTCACCCTAAAGGTGAAGCGATCATGAGCCCTGGCGGTCTGGTGAAAGATCCGGTCTCCGCGTTCTCCCTGGCTCTGGCACTGATGTTCGGTACCGCCGGCCTGCCGCACATCCTGATGCGCTTCTTCACCGTGAGCGACGCCAAGGAAGCGCGCAAGAGCGTGTTGTACGCCACTGGTTTCATCGGCTACTTCTACATCCTGACCTTCATCATCGGTTTCGGCGCGATCCTGCTGGTCAGCACCAACCCGGCGTTCAAGGATGCTGCAGGCGCCTTGCTCGGTGGTAACAACATGGCGGCGGTTCACCTGGCCAACGCGGTGGGTGGCAGTATCTTCCTGGGCTTCATCTCGGCTGTGGCGTTTGCCACCATCCTCGCGGTGGTTGCGGGCTTGACCCTGGCCGGTGCTTCGGCGGTGTCCCATGACCTGTATGCCAGCGTGATCAAGAAAGGCAAGGCCAACGACAAAGAGGAGATTCGCGTCTCGAAGATCACCACTATCGCCTTGGCGGTGCTGGCAATCGGTCTGGGTATCCTGTTTGAAAGCCAGAACATTGCGTTCATGGTCGGCCTGGCGTTCTCTATCGCTGCCAGCTGTAACTTCCCGGTGTTGCTGCTTTCCATGTACTGGAAAAACCTCACCACCCGTGGCGCAATGATTGGCGGCTGGCTCGGGTTGGTCAGTGCTGTGGGCCTGATGGTCCTGGGGCCGACCATCTGGGTGTCGATCCTGCATCACGAAAAAGCCATCTTCCCGTATGAGTACCCTGCGCTGTTCTCGATGTTCATCGCGTTCGTCAGCATCTGGTTCTTCTCCATCACCGACAAGTCGGCGGCGGCAGTCAAGGAACGGGCGCTGTACTTCCCGCAGTTTGTGCGTTCGCAGACTGGCCTGGGGGCGAGTGGGGCGGTTTCTCACTAAGGTTGTAGCTCAATAGGAAATGCCCCGGTCGATAGGCTGGGGCATTTTTTTGGCTGGAGTTTTGTGGTGGCTGGGCCATTGCTATCGGGGGCAAGCCCCCTCCCACAGTTGGTTGCATTTCAAGGTGGGTAGTCGGTCAGGTTTTGGGGGGGAATAGGAAATGCCCCGGTCGATAGGCTGGGGCATTTTTTTGGCTGGAGTTTTGTGGTGGCTGGGCCATTGCTATCGGGGGCAAGCCCCCTCCCACAGTCGGTTGCATTCCAAGGTGGGTAGTTGGTCAGGTTTGGGGGGCTTAATAGGACGTGTCCCGGTCGATAGGCTGGGGGCTTGCTCCCGATAGCTGAATTTCAGACAAAACAGTTTCTTGGTTCTTGCACAAATAAAAACGGCCTCCATGAAGGAGGCCGCTTTTTTATTGCGCGTCAGTCAGATGCTTACTTGCGATCTTCCAACTTGGTAATGTCACGCGACTCGTAGCCGGTGTACAGCTGGCGCGGGCGGCCAATCTTGTACGGGCTGGAGAGCATTTCTTTCCAGTGGGAGATCCAGCCCACGGTCCGCGCCAGGGCGAAGATCACGGTGAACATGCTGGTTGGAATGCCGATCGCCTTGAGGATGATCCCCGAGTAGAAGTCGACGTTCGGGTACAGCGAGCGTTCGATGAAGTACGGGTCGGTCAGAGCGATCTCTTCCAGGCGCATGGCCAGTTCGAGTTGCGGATCGTTCTTGATGCCCAGTTCCCTCAACACTTCGTCGCAGGTCTTCTTCATGACGGTGGCGCGCGGGTCGCGGTTCTTGTAGACCCGGTGACCGAAGCCCATCAACTTGAACGGATCGTTCTTGTCCTTGGCCTTGGCGATGTATTTGTCGATGTTCGAGACATCGCCGATTTCATCGAGCATGGTCAATACGGCTTCGTTCGCACCGCCGTGGGCAGGGCCCCACAGCGCGGCGATACCGGCGGCGATACAGGCGAACGGGTTGGCACCCGAAGAGCCGGCCAGACGCACGGTAGAGGTGGAGGCGTTCTGCTCGTGGTCGGCATGGAGGATGAAGATCCGGTCCATTGCCTTGGCGAGCACCGGGCTGATCGGTTTGATCTCGCACGGGGTGTTGAACATCATGTGCAGGAAGTTTTCCGCGTAAGTCAGGTCGTTGCGCGGGTACATCATGGGTTGCCCCATGGAGTACTTGTAAACCATTGCGGCCAGGGTCGGCATCTTGGCAACCAGGCGGATCGCGGAAATTTCGCGATGCTGCGGGTTATTGATGTCGAGGGAGTCGTGATAGAAGGCCGACAGGGCGCCGACCACGCCGCACATGACGGCCATCGGGTGGGCGTCGCGACGGAAGCCGTTGAAGAACGTCTTCAACTGCTCGTGAACCATGGTGTGGTTCTTTACAGTACTGACAAACTGGGCTTTCTGCTCGGCGGTTGGCAACTCGCCATTTAGTAGCAGATAGCAGGTTTCCAGGTAGTCCGATTTCTCAGCCAGTTGCTCGATCGGGTAGCCCCGATGCAGCAAAATGCCATTATCGCCATCAATATAGGTAATCTTCGACTCGCATGAGGCGGTCGACATGAAACCTGGGTCGAAAGTGAAACGGCCCGTGGCCGTCAGGCCCCGTACGTCGATAACATCAGGACCAACGGTGCCGGTTAAAATGGGCAGCTCGACGGGGGCTGCGCCCTCGATGATCAACTGCGCTTTTTTGTCAGCCATGTGGCCTCCTATTTATGCTTCAAATCATCAGACAGACCCCCCACGCAGGGCCCGCACCACTATAGTGAGATAAATTCAGATGTCAATTTGCCTAAAGTCTTGCCCCAGAAGGCTTTAACCGGACTTTTTCCTCGAAATTTACCGCCATTTACGCCTTTTATCCTGCCAACGCAATGCGCTATTAGGGTGAGGTCAGCGCGTTGTCATTAGTAACCTAACTGTCTATACTCGGCCACCGACCGCCAAGGGCTTTTGGGCTTGCTTTCATTGGGGGTCGCACTCCCTGGGTGGTGTTACCTGACCAGTCCGCTCCCCAACAACTTTGCCCTGATTGTTAGGGGCTCTTCAGTGTGAAAAAAAGCCGTGAATAGCCAACGACCTGTAAACCTAGACCTAAGGACCATCAAACTCCCCATCACCGGCGTTACGTCGTTCCTGCACCGTGTTTCCGGCATCATCCTCTTCCTGGGCCTGGGCTTCATGCTTTATGCATTGAGCAAATCCCTGGGTTCCGAGGAAGGTTATGCCGAGGTGAAGGCATGCTTGACCAGTCCGCTGGCCAAGTTCGTAGCATGGGGCCTCTTGTCCGCTCTGCTGTATCACTTGGTAGCCGGCGTGCGCCACTTGATCATGGATATGGGCATCGGTGAGACGCTGGAAGGCGGCCGCCTGGGCTCGAAAATCGTCATCGCCGTTTCCGTGGCGCTGATCGTTCTGGCAGGAGTTTGGATATGGTAACCAGCGTAACGAATCTGTCGCGTTCGGGCCTCTATGACTGGATGGCACAGCGTGTGTCTGCGGTCGTTCTCGCGGCTTATTTCATTTTCCTGATCGGATACCTCGTCGCCAATCCGGGCATCGGCTATGAGCAATGGCATGGCCTGTTTTCCCACAATGCGATGCGAATCTTCAGTCTGCTGGCCCTTGTAGCCCTGGGCGCTCACGCCTGGGTCGGCATGTGGACCATTTCGACCGACTACCTGACGCCGATGGCGCTGGGCAAGTCTGCGACAGCAGTACGGTTTCTCTTCCAGGCAGTATGCGGCGTCGCGATGTTCGCTTACTTCGTCTGGGGTGTGCAGATTCTTTGGGGTATCTGATCCATGGCTAACATTCCAACTATTTCCTTCGACGCCATCATCATTGGTGGCGGCGGCGCCGGCATGCGCGCAGCGCTGCAACTGGCTCAGGGCGGTCACAAGACTGCCGTGATCACCAAGGTGTTCCCGACGCGTTCCCACACCGTATCGGCCCAGGGTGGCATCACCTGCGCCATCGCCTCCGCCGACCCGAACGATGACTGGCGCTGGCACATGTACGATACCGTCAAGGGTTCCGACTATATCGGTGACCAGGACGCTATCGAATACATGTGTCAGGAAGGCCCGGCCGCCGTGTTCGAGCTGGACCACATGGGTCTGCCGTTCTCGCGTACCGAGCAAGGTCGTATCTACCAGCGTCCATTCGGCGGTCAGTCGAAGGATTACGGTAAAGGCGGCCAGGCTGCCCGTACTTGCGCCGCGTCCGACCGTACCGGTCACGCGCTGCTGCATACCCTGTATCAGGGCAACCTGAAAGCCGGCACCACGTTCCTGAACGAGTACTACGCGGTTGACCTGGTAAAAAACCAGGACGGCGCATTCGTCGGCGTGATCGCTATCTGCATCGAAACCGGTGAAACCACCTACATCCGCGCCAAGGCTACCGTTCTGGCGACCGGCGGTGCAGGTCGTATCTACGCCTCGACCACCAACGCACTGATCAACACCGGCGACGGCGTTGGCATGGCGCTGCGTGCTGGCGTGCCGGTGCAAGACATTGAAATGTGGCAGTTCCACCCAACCGGCATCGCCGGCGCCGGTGTACTCGTCACCGAAGGTTGCCGTGGTGAAGGTGGCTACCTGATCAACAAGCACGGTGAGCGTTTCATGGAGCGTTATGCTCCGAACGCGAAAGACCTTGCCGGTCGTGACGTTGTAGCCCGTTCCATGGTCAAGGAAATCATCGCCGGCAACGGCTGTGGCCCGAACGGCGACCACGTGCTGCTCAAGCTCGATCACCTCGGCGAGGAAGTGCTGCACAGCCGCCTGCCAGGTATCTGCGAACTGTCCAAGACCTTCGCGCACGTTGACCCGGTGGTTGCTCCGGTTCCGGTTGTTCCGACTTGCCACTACATGATGGGCGGCGTGCCGACCAACATCCATGGCCAGGCAATCACCCAGAATGCCGACGGCGTGGACGAGATCATTCATGGTCTGTTCGCGGTGGGCGAAGTGGCTTGCGTATCGGTTCACGGCGCCAACCGTCTGGGCGGCAACTCGCTGCTCGACCTGGTGGTCTTCGGCCGCGCTGCTGGCCTGCACCTGGAAAAGGCGCTGACCGACGGCATCGAATACGATGACGCTACCGACGCCAACATCGAAGCTGCCCTGGCGCGTCTGTCCGCTCTGAACGAGCGTACCGAAGGCGAAGACGTGGCTACCCTGCGTCGCGAGCTGCAAAGCTGCATGCAGAACTACTTCGGTGTATTCCGTACCGGCGAATACATGCAGAAGGGTATTGCCCTGCTGGCTGACCTGCGCAAGCGCATCGCCAACGTCAAGATCAACGATAAGAGCCAGGCGTTCAACACCGCTCGTATCGAAGCCCTTGAGCTGCAAAACCTGTTGGAAGTGGCTGAAGCGACTGCGATTGCCGCCGAGGTTCGTAAAGAGTCCCGCGGTGCTCACGCTCGTGAAGACTACGAAGACCGTGACGATGAAAACTGGCTGTGCCACACCCTCTACTTCCCGGGTGAAAAGCGCGTCACCAAGCGTGCCGTTAACTTCTCGCCGAAGACGGTTCCGATGTTTGAACCGAAAATTCGGACTTACTAAGGGTGGCTGCCATGTTGAAAGTCAGTGTGTATCGCTACAACCCTGATCGGGACGCTGCGCCGTTCATGCAGGAATTCCAGGTCAATACCGGTGGTAAAGACTTGATGGTGCTGGATGTGCTGGCCCTGATCAAAGAGCAGGACGAAGGGTTCTCCTATCGTCGCTCTTGCCGTGAAGGTGTTTGCGGCTCCGACGGCATGAACATCAACGGCAAGAACGGCCTGGCGTGCATCACGCCGCTGTCCGCCGTGGTCAAAGGCAACAAGCTGATCATTCGTCCTCTGCCAGGTTTGCCGGTTATCCGTGACCTGGTCGTCGATATGAGCATCTTCTACAAGCAATACGAGAAGGTTAAGCCATTCCTGCAGAACGATACGCCGGCTCCGGCCATCGAGCGTCTGCAGTCCCCGGAAGAGCGCGAGAAGCTCGACGGCCTGTACGAGTGCATCCTGTGCGCTTGCTGCTCGACGTCGTGCCCATCCTTCTGGTGGAACCCGGACAAATTCCTGGGCCCGGCTGCTCTGCTGCAAGCATATCGCTTCCTGGCAGACAGCCGTGACACCCAGACCTCCGAGCGTCTGGCTTCACTGGATGACCCGTTCAGCGTATTCCGCTGCCGCGGGATCATGAACTGCGTCAACGTATGTCCTAAAGGCCTGAACCCGACTAAGGCCATTGGTCACATCCGTAACATGCTGCTGCAAAGCGGCGTGTAATTGACGTTGTAGCAAAGCAGGACCGTTGTGCCCGTAAATGCTACGGCGCAGGCTTCAACCGGCGCCGTAGTCTTAACTTGAGCAGCGACTTACAAAGCCGCGGCTCTTATTTTGAAGAAATGAGACAAGCAGGGGCATTCGGGTTGGTACCCGAACTATCAGCGTGATCCTAAGTGGCTTGTTTTGGTCGCTGCACTTGGCCTTTTGCAAGCAAACTCGGTGTCGCCGCCGGTGGTGTCCCCAAATCGAGGGTGACCAAGCATGCAAGAAAGCGTGATGCAGCGCATGTGGAACAGCGGCTATCTTTCAGGTGGTAACGCTGCCTATGTGGAAGAGCTTTATGAGCTCTACCTGCACGACCCTAACGCTGTGCCAGAAGAATGGCGCACCAAATTTCAGACGTTGTCTTCAGACGGCAACGCTGCCACCGATGTATCGCACGCAACAATTCGCGATCAGTTCGTGCTGCTGGCAAAGAACCAGCGCCGCGCCCAACCGGTTTCAGCCGGAAGCGTGAGCAGTGAGCATGAGAAGAAGCAAGTTGAAGTACTGCGACTGATCCAGGCCTACCGTATGCGCGGCCACCAGGCGGCCCAGCTCGACCCGCTGGGGCTCTGGAAGCGTCCTGCACCTGCAGACCTGTCGATCAATCATTACGGCTTGACCAATGCCGATCTTGATACGACCTTCCGTGCCGGAGACCTGTTCATCGGCAAAGAGGAAGCGAGCCTACGCGAAATTCACGAAGCGTTGCAGCAGACATATTGCCGCACCATTGGCGCTGAGTTCACGCACATCACCGACTCCGAACAGCGTCACTGGTTCCAGCATCGCCTGGAAGGCGTGCGTGGCCGTCCGGTGTTGTCTGCCGATGTGCGCAGCCACCTGCTTGAGCGCGTGACCGCAGCCGAAGGCCTCGAAAAATACCTGGGCACCAAATACCCGGGCACCAAGCGTTTCGGCCTGGAAGGCGGCGAGAGCCTGATTCCGATGCTCGACGAGCTGATTCAGCGTTCCGGCTCCTACGGCACCAAGGAAATCGTGATCGGCATGGCCCACCGTGGCCGTCTCAACGTGCTGGTCAACACCTTCGGCAAGAACCCGCGCGACTTGTTCGACGAGTTCGAAGGCAAGAAAAAGGTCGAGCTGGGTTCCGGTGACGTTAAATACCACCAGGGCTTCTCGTCCAACGTGATGACCACCGGCGGTGAAGTTCACCTGGCCATGGCCTTCAACCCGTCCCACCTGGAAATCGTTTCTCCAGTGGTCGAGGGTTCGGTGCGGGCTCGCCAGGATCGTCGTAACGACGCGACCGGTGAGAAGGTTCTGCCGATTTCCATCCACGGCGACGCGGCATTCGCCGGTCAAGGCGTGGTCCTGGAAACCTTCCAGATGTCGCAGACCCGCGGCTTCAAGACCGGCGGTACCGTTCACATCGTCATCAACAACCAGGTGGGCTTCACCATCAGCAACCCGTTGGACGCGCGTTCCACCGAGTACGCCACCGACGTTGCCAAGATGATCCAGGCGCCGATCCTCCATGTGAATGGTGATGATCCGGAAGCCGTGCTGTTCGTGACCCAACTGGCTGTCGACTACCGCATGCAGTTCAAGCGTGACGTGGTGATCGACCTGGTTTGCTACCGCCGTCGCGGTCACAACGAAGCGGACGAACCAAGCGGCACCCAGCCGTTGATGTACCAGCAGATCACCAAGCAGCGCACCACCCGTGAGCTGTACGCCGAAAGCCTGACCAAGGCCGGTGTGATTGACGAAGCGCGTGTTCAGGCGAAAGTCGACGAATACCGCAACGCGTTGGACAATGGTCTGCATGTTGTAAAAAGCCTGGTCAAAGAGCCGAACAAAGAGCTGTTCGTCGACTGGCGTCCGTACCTGGGCCACGCCTGGACTGCGCGTCACGATACGTCGTTCGATCTGAAGACTCTGCAGGAACTGTCTGCCAAGCTGCTGGAAATTCCTGACGGCTTCGTCGTACAGCGCCAGGTCGCGAAGATCTACGAAGACCGTCAGAAGATGCAAGCCGGCGGCCTGCCGATCAACTGGGGTTACGCCGAAACCATGGCGTATGCGACCCTGGCGTTCGAAGGTCACCCGATCCGCATGACCGGCCAGGACATCGGCCGTGGTACGTTCTCGCACCGTCACGCGGTTCTGCACAACCAGAAAGACGCAGGCACCTACATCCCGCTGCAACACCTGTACGAAGGCCAGCCACGTTTCGACCTGTACGATTCGTTCCTGTCCGAAGAAGCCGTACTGGCGTTTGAATACGGTTACTCGACCACCACGCCTAACGCGCTGGTGATCTGGGAAGCCCAGTTCGGCGACTTCGCCAACGGTGCCCAGGTGGTTATCGACCAGTTCATCACCAGCGGCGAGCACAAGTGGGGCCGTCTGTGCGGTCTGACCATGCTGCTGCCACACGGTTATGAAGGTCAGGGTCCGGAGCACTCCTCGGCCCGTCTGGAGCGTTACCTGCAGCTGTGCGCCGAGCACAACATCCAGGTGTGCGTGCCGACTACCCCGGCCCAGATCTACCACTTGCTGCGTCGCCAGGTCATTCGCCCGCTGCGCAAGCCGCTGGTAGTGCTGACGCCGAAATCGCTGTTGCGTCATAAATTGGCCATCTCGACCCTGGAAGATCTGGCGGAAGGCTCGTTCCAGACCGTTATTCCAGAAATCGATACACTGGACGCGGCCAAGGTCACTCGCCTGATCCTGTGCAGCGGCAAGGTCTACTACGATTTGCTGGAAAAACGCCGTGCCGAAGGCCGCGAAGACATCGCCATCGTGCGTATCGAGCAGCTTTACCCGTTCCCGGAAGATGACCTCATGGAGATCATCGCGCCTTACACCAACCTCACTCATGTAGTGTGGTGTCAGGAAGAACCGATGAACCAGGGCGCCTGGTACAGCAGCCAGCATCATCTGCGTCGCAGCATTGGTAACCACAACAAGGCCCTGGGCCTGGAATACGCCGGTCGCGATGCTTCTGCCGCGCCTGCCTGTGGTTATGCATCGATGCATGCCGAGCAGCAGGAAAAACTCCTGCAAGATGCTTTCACTGTTTAACGCCTTCGCGCTGACTGAAACCGAATTTTAAGGACCCACAGATAATGGCTATCGAAATCAAAGCCCCGACATTCCCGGAATCGGTTGCCGATGGCACCATTGCCACTTGGCACAAGAAACCAGGCGAGGCTGTAAAGCGTGACGAACTGATCGTCGACATCGAGACCGACAAAGTCGTTCTGGAAGTGTTGGCTGAAGCTGACGGCGTGTTGGGCGCGATCATTGCCAACGAAGGCGATACCGTCCTGTCCAACCAGGTACTGGGCTCGATCGAAGCGGGCAGCGCTGCTGCCGCTCCGGCTGCCGCTGCACCGGCTGTTGCTGCTTCTGCTCCAGCTGCCGCTCCGGCAGCGGGTGGCGAAGATCCAATCGCCGCACCGGCTGCTCGTCAGCTGGCCGAAGAGAACGGCATCAACCTGGCTTCCATCAAAGGCACCGGCAAAGACGGCCGTGTGACCAAGGAAGACGTGGTTGCTGCCGTTGAAGCCAAGAAAAACGCTCCAGCTGCCGCACCCGCCAAGGCTGCAGCACCTGCTGCCGCTGCTCCTGTGTTCGCCGCTGGCGACCGCACCGAGAAGCGCGTGCCGATGACCCGCGTGCGTGCCACCGTGGCCAAACGTCTGGTTGAAGCACAGTCGAACATGGCGATGCTGACTACCTTCAACGAAGTCGACATGACCGAAGTCATGGCCCTGCGTTCGAAGTACAAGGACCTGTTCGAGAAGAGCCACAACGGCGTGCGCCTGGGCTTCATGTCGTTCTTCGTGAAAGCGGCCACCGAAGCGCTGAAACGCTTCCCGGCAGTCAACGCTTCCATCGACGGCAGCGACATCGTTTACCATGGTTATGCAGACGTCGGCGTTGCCGTGTCCAGCGACCGCGGCCTGGTGGTTCCGGTTCTGCGTAACGCCGAGCTGATGAGCCTGGCTGAAATCGAAGGCGGCATCGCCGGCTTCGGCAAGAAAGCCCGTGACGGCAAGCTGACCATCGACGAGATGACCGGCGGCACCTTCACCATCACCAACGGTGGTACCTTCGGTTCGATGATGTCGACTCCGATCGTCAACCCGCCGCAAGCTGCGATCCTGGGCATGCACAACATCATCCAGCGTCCGATGGCCATCAACGGCCAAGTCGTGATCCGTCCGATGATGTACCTGGCGCTGTCTTACGATCACCGCCTGATCGATGGTAAAGAAGCCGTGACTTTCCTGGTGACCATCAAGAACCTGCTGGAAGACCCAGCTCGTCTGCTGCTGGATATCTGATAGAAGCAGCTGCGGGCCTCAAGTGACAGGCTGCCGGATACGGCAGTCGGGCTTGGGGCCTGCGGCTTGACAGCTTGCTGCTAAATAGAGGAACTATTTTCATGTCGCAGAAATTTGACGTTGTAGTGATTGGTGCAGGTCCTGGCGGCTATGTTGCCGCTATCAAGGCCGCACAACTGGGCCTCTCGACTGCTTGCATCGAAAAATACACCGACAAGGAAGGCAAACTGGCACTGGGCGGTACCTGCCTGAACGTTGGTTGCATTCCTTCCAAGGCGCTGCTGGACAGCTCCTGGAAATTCCACGAAGCGCAAAGCGGTTTTGCCATCCACGGCATCCACCACGCTGGCGTGACCATGGACGTACCCGCGATGGTCGGCCGTAAAGCCAACATCGTCAAAGGCCTGACCTCCGGCGTTGCCACCCTGTTCAAGGCCAACGGCGTAACTTCCCTGCAAGGCCACGGCAAACTGCTGGCCGGCAAGAAAGTTGAAATCACCAAGCCGGACGGTTCGGTCGAAATCATCGAAGCCGAAAACGTGATCCTGGCTCCAGGTTCGCGTCCGATCGACATTCCACCAGCACCTGTTGACCAGAAAGTCATCGTTGATTCGACCGGCGCCCTGGAATTCCAAGCAGTTCCCAAGCGTCTGGGCGTGATCGGCGCTGGCGTGATCGGCCTGGAACTGGGTTCGGTCTGGTCCCGCCTGGGTTCCCAGGTCACTGTACTCGAAGCCCTGGACACGTTCCTGCTGGCTGCCGACACCGCAGTGTCCAAGGAAGCCCTGAAAACTCTGACCAAACAGGGTCTGGACATCAAGCTGGGCGCTCGCGTGACCGGCTCGAAGGTCAACGGCGAAGAAGTAGTCGTGACCTACACCGACAAGGATGGCGAACAGACCATCACCTTCGACAAGCTGATCGTAGCCGTTGGTCGCCGTCCAGTGACCACCGACCTGCTGGCAGCCGACAGCGGCGTGAACATCGACGAGCGTGGTTTCATCCACGTTGACGATCACTGCGCTACCACCGTTCCAGGCGTCTACGCCATTGGCGACGTGGTTCGCGGCATGATGCTGGCGCACAAGGCTTCCGAAGAAGGCATCATGGTTGTCGAGCGCATCAAGGGCCACAAAACCCAGATGAACTACGACCTGGTCCCATCGGTTATCTACACCCACCCGGAAATTGCATGGGTCGGCAAGAACGAACAGCAGTTGAAAGCTGAAGGCGTTGAAGTTAACGTCGGCACCTTCCCGTTCGCTGCTTCTGGTCGTGCCATGGCAGCCAACGACACCGGTGGTTTTGTCAAAGTCATCGCTGATGCCAAGACTGACCGCGTATTGGGCGTCCATGTGATTGGCCCAGGCGCAGCAGAACTGGTCCAGCAGGGCGCAATCGGTATGGAATTCGGCACCAGTGCCGAGGACATCGGCATGATGGTTTTCTCCCATCCGACCCTGTCCGAAGCATTGCACGAAGCCGCGCTGGCAGTGAATGGTCATGCCATTCACATCGCGAACAAGAAGAAGCGCTAAAACGAGATAATAAGAAACCACGGCGGTTGCCCGTCGTGAGCCTTGCGCGCAAGACTCACCGCGGAATATCCGCTGGACGCAGCCTTGCGCAGCTTGACCGGGCTTGAGTCCGGCAAGTTGCGCAAGCAGCAGTCACAGGTGGCGCGGCACTCATAATGAGCGCAGCGCCGAATGCGCAGTACCTAACGAAGACGGTAAAAAGCATGAATCTTCACGAGTATCAGGGTAAGCAGCTGTTCGCTGAATACGGCCTGCCAGTATCCCAGGGCTACGCAGTAGACACCCCGGAAGCAGCAGCAGAAGCTTGCGATAAAATCGGCGGGACCGAATGGGTTGTAAAAGCCCAGGTTCACGCAGGTGGTCGCGGTAAAGCGGGCGGCGTTAAGCTGGTTCGCAGCAAAGAAGACGCCAAGGCCTTCGCACAGCAGTGGCTGGGCAAGCGTCTGGTGACTTACCAGACTGATGCCAATGGCCAGCCAGTCACCAAGATCCTGGTTGAATCGTGCACTGATATCGCTAAAGAGCTGTACCTGGGCGCTGTCGTTGACCGTTCTAGCCGTCGCATCGTGTTCATGGCTTCCACCGAAGGTGGCGTGGACATCGAGAAGATCGCTCACGATACCCCTGAAAAAATTCTGAAAGCCACTATCGATCCACTGGTTGGCGCTCAGCCATTCCAGGGTCGCGAGCTGGCTTTCCAGCTGGGTCTGGAAGGCAAGCAAGTTGCCCAGTTCGCCAAGATCTTCGTAGGTCTGGCCAAACTGTTCCAGGATCACGATCTGGCCCTGCTGGAAGTGAACCCGCTGGTGATCAAGGCTGACGGCGATCTGCATTGCCTCGACGCCAAGATCAACATCGACGCCAACGCCATGTACCGTCAGCCTAAGCTGAAGACTTTCCACGATCCGTCGCAAGACGATCCGCGCGAAGCGCACGCTGCCAAGTTCGAACTGAACTACGTAGCCCTGGAAGGTAACATCGGCTGCATGGTCAACGGTGCCGGCCTGGCCATGGGTACCATGGACATCGTCAACCTGCATGGCGGCAAACCAGCCAACTTCCTCGACGTGGGCGGTGGTGCTACCAAAGAACGCGTAACCGAAGCCTTCAAGATCATCCTGTCCGACTCCAACGTCGCTGCAGTACTGGTCAACATCTTCGGCGGCATCGTTCGTTGCGACATGATTGCCGAAGGCATCATCGGTGCAGTGAAAGAAGTCGGCGTGAAAATCCCGGTTGTTGTTCGCCTTGAAGGTAACAACGCTGAACTGGGCGCTAAAGTACTGGCAGAAAGCGGTTTGAACATCATCGCGGCTACCAGCCTGACCGACGCTGCTCAACAAGTTGTCAAAGCTGCGGAGGGCAAATAATGAGCGTCCTGATCAATAAAGACACCAAAGTTATCTGCCAGGGTATTACCGGTTCGCAAGGTAGCTTCCACACCCAGCAAGCCATCGAATACGGCACCAAGATGGTTGGTGGTGTAACGCCGGGCAAAGGCGGCACCGAGCACCTGGGCCTGCCAGTGTTCAACACCGTTAAAGACGCAGTAGCTGCCACTGGCGCGACCGCCAGCGTGATCTACGTTCCGGCTCCTTTCTGCAAAGACTCGATCCTGGAAGCGGCGTTCGGCGGCATCAAGCTGATCGTGTGCATCACCGAAGGCATTCCTACCCTGGATATGCTGGACGCCAAGGTCAAGTGCGACGAGCTGGGCGTGGTCCTGATCGGTCCTAACTGCCCAGGCGTGATCACTCCAGGCGAATGCAAGATCGGCATCATGCCTGGTCACATTCACTTGCCAGGTAAAGTCGGTATCGTTTCCCGTTCCGGCACCCTGACCTACGAAGCTGTGAAGCAGACCACTGACGCCGGTTTCGGTCAGTCGACTTGCGTCGGCATCGGCGGTGACCCGATCCCAGGCTCGAACTTCATCGACATCCTGAAGCTGTTCCAGGAAGACCCGAAGACCGAAGCGATCGTCATGATCGGTGAGATCGGCGGTTCGGCTGAAGAAGAAGCGGCTGCCTACATCAAGGCCCACGTGACCAAGCCGGTTGTTTCCTACATCGCTGGTGTGACTGCCCCTGCTGGCAAGCGCATGGGCCATGCTGGCGCAATCATCTCTGGCGGCAAAGGCACTGCAGACGAGAAATTCGCTGCACTGCAAGACGCAGGCGTAAAAACCGTGCGTTCGCTGGCAGACATCGGCAAGGCCTTGGCCGAGCTGACCGGTTGGGCAGTCAAGTAAGCCTCGCGCTTAACTGACGCTTCACCAGCAAAGGCCACCTTCGGGTGGCCTTTGTGCATTCTGGGCGGCCCATTTATTGAAATGTACTTGGTCCCATGTGGGAGGGGCTTGCTCCCGATAGCGGTGGCTCAGTCACTGATGATGTGATTGAACCTCCGCTATCGGGAGCAAGCTCCCTCCCACATTTTTTGTCTGTATTGCCACATTAAGTATGAAAACACGACATTCCAATGTCGCTTATCGGACAGTTCGCCCTGCAACAGTGCGTTTATCGGCCAAATTCTGTAACCTTGCCGCCTCTTTAAGCGCTCGCATCCCAAAAGGAAGCCGCGCGCTAGACCGGTCGGTGCCCACAAGGGCCGGCAGCATTTCCCTCATCCATAGGGAAGCCCTCTCTAAATTCCGATTCAGTAGTGTGGTATTTCCTCAAATGAAAGTGTTGAAAAGCCAGGACATCCTGGCGTTGGGCTTCATGACTTTTGCCCTGTTCGTGGGGGCCGGCAACATCATCTTCCCGCCTATCGTTGGTTTGCAGTCCGGGCCCCATGTCTGGATGGCGGCGTTGGGTTTCCTGATCACCGCAGTCGGGCTTCCGGTGGTCACCGTGATCGCCCTGGCCAAGGTCGGTGGTGGTATGGATGCGTTGAGCAGCCCGATCGGCAAGATCGCCGGTGGCCTGCTGGCGGCGGCAGCGTATCTGGCGGTAGGGCCGCTGTTCGCCACCCCGCGTACCGCGACCGTGTCCTTTGAAGTGGGCCTGGCGCCGTTGACCGGTGAAAGCCCGCTGGCGCTGTTCCTCTACAGCGCGGTGTACTTTCTGGTGGTGTTTTTCGTCTCCCTGTACCCGGGCCGTCTGTTGGACACCGTGGGCCGTTTCCTTGCGCCGCTGAAAATCATCGCGCTGTCCATCCTTGGTATCGCCGCGTTTGCCTTGCCGGCCGGTGACGTGGGCGTCGCCAACCCGGAATACGTGGCCGCGCCGTTCTCCCAAGGCTTTATCAATGGTTACCTGACCATGGATACCCTGGGCGCGCTGGTGTTCGGTATCGTGATCGTCAACGCGATCCGTTCCCGTGGTGTCGAATCGCCTAAATTGATCACCCGCTACGCGATCATTGCCGGGCTGATTGCCGGCGTCGGCCTGGCGTTGGTGTATGTCAGCCTGTTCCGCCTCGGGGCGGGCAGCCATGAGATCGCCGCCGGTGCCGCCAATGGCGCCGCCGTCCTGCACGCCTACGTGCAACACACCTTTGGTTCCCTGGGCAGCGGCTTCCTGGCCGTGCTGATCTCCCTGGCCTGCCTGGTCACCGCCGTCGGCCTGACCTGTGCCTGCGCCGAGTACTTCAGCCGGATCCTGCCGCTGTCCTACAAGACCCTGGTGGTGATCCTGGCGCTGTTCTCGCTGTTCGTGTCCAACCTGGGCCTGACCAAACTGATCGCGTTTTCGATCCCGGTACTCACTGCGATCTACCCGCCATGCATCGTGCTGGTGGCTTTGAGCTTCTGCAAAGACTTCTGGCAGGAGCAGAGCCGCATCGTTGGCCCGGTGATGTTGGTGTCGTTCATCTTCGGCTGCATCGATGCGCTCAAGGGCGCCGGCCTGGCGGGCTGGATGCCGGCGCAATTGGCCAACCTGCCGTTGAGCGAGCAGGGCCTGGCGTGGCTGGTGCCATCGGTGATGATGCTGGTGGCCGCGGTGGTGGTTGACCGCATGCTGGGCAAGCGCAGCGAAGCGGTCGCGTAACCCCCGGCTTCACGCTGTATTGAAATGCCCCGTATCGATTGATACGGGGCATTTTTTATGGACGGCGGGCAGTGCCTTTTTCCGTGGGCTAACGTCGAAGGAGTAACGCAAAGCTCAAGCTGGAACCCGGCGCCCACACTTAACCGGGTTCATGAAATCTGTCGTGTATAAGGACCCGCATGCCGTTTATCGAAGCCAACCTGATCCACTTGCTTGCCGCCCTCTGGTTCGTCCTCTGTTGGGGCGGCTACACCCGTTATGCCACCTGGAAAGCCCGCGACACTGCCTGCCTGGCCAGCGTGCTGCACCTGTATCGCGAAGACTGGATGCGTCGCATGCTGCTGCGCGACAACCGCATCGCCGACGCCAGTGTGATTGGCAATCTTGAGCGCAACGCCTCGTTCTTCGCCTCCAGCACCTTGATCATCCTTGCGGGCATTCTCACCGTGTTGGGCGCCTCGGAGCGGGCAGTTTCATTGCTGGCCGATATTCCGCTGGTGCAGCAGGCATCCCAGGGCATGTCGGAGATCAAGCTGCTGTGCCTGGCACTGGTGTTCGTCTACGCGTTCTTCACCTTCAGCTGGTGTATGCGCCAGTACAACTTTGCCGCGGTGCTGGTGGGGTCGGCGCCGATGATCGGCGAGCGGCACGTGTCGGAGCAGGAGCGCAAGGCGTTTGCCCTGCGGGCGGCGCGGGTGATTTCGATGGCGGCCAACCAGTTCAACTTTGGCCTGCGCGCTTATTACTTCGGGATGACCATGCTGGCATGGTTTGTCAGCCCCTGGCTGTTCATGTCGATGAGCGCCGGGGTGGTGTTGGTGCTGTATCGCCGAGAGTTTCATTCCGACGTACTGCAAGTGATGGTGTATACGCAGACCGATACGTCGCTGCCGGACGTGGCCAAAGACCCGGTGGCGTAAAGCGCTGCAGGCATAGCGCCGGTTTATCGCACTCCGCGCCAACAGCAGACAAAGTAAAGCCCGCTATCTAAGCGGGCTTTCTTTTTGCAGCGAAGCTATTTCAAGCCCCGGTATCAAGAACCGGTTGCTGGAGTAGCAGGTGCTGCTTCTTGTGCTGCGGCTTTGTTCGATTCGGCCTGAGCTTTGGCAGCATCGCCGTTTTCTTTCGCAGCTTCGTTCACTTTATCCTGTGCTGCAGCCATATCTTTCTGAGCTTGCTCAGAGTGCGCGGCGGCATCTTGGGCCTTGTTTTCGGATTTCTTGTCGCAGGCAGCGAGACCGAGGGCAGCGGCCAGCATCATGGAAATAGCTAAAGTCTTGCGCATTGGGTGTTTCTCCTTAGTGAAGATATCTACTGGCCTTTCGAGCACATGGGGCCAGCATTAGTTCCTTATATCCCACAGATATATAAAGCATTTTCCCAAGGAACTTTTTCCGACGGTCCATACTGCGCCGGCCCCACATTCATCAGAGTCTGAACCGAATGACCGAAAATCCCTTGTTAGAGCGTGCCAAGCGCTTTATTTCAGCGTTGCGCCATTGCCAAGTGCTGGGCATTACCGTTCATCAAGCCAGCGAGGAGGGGATTACCCTGGTTCTGCCCTACAGCCCGATGATCGTGGGTGATCCCCAGACGGGCGTGATCCATGGTGGCGCATTGACCTCGCTGATGGACACCGCCTGCGGCATGGCCACCCTGTGCGTGTTGCCGGAGTTCGAGGTGTGCCCGACCCTCGACCTGCGCATCGACTACATGCATCCCGCCGAACCGCACAAGCCGGTGTATGGTTTTGCCCAGTGCTACCGGGTGACCACCGACGTGATTTTCACCCGTGGTTTCGCTTATCAGGACGACCCGCAACAACCCGTCGCCCACACGGTGGGGACGTTCATGCGTATGGGCAAGCGCCTCAAGGGTGCGCAGGGGCTGGGCAGTACAGTCACGGGAGAACAGGCATGACACATCACTTCAAGACACGTCTGGAGCAGGCCCATGAGCACGGCAACTACAAGGCGCTGCTCGATCTGATCCCCTACGCCAAGCTGATCGGCATCGAATGCACGCGGATAGGCGATGAGCTGCTGTTCCGCCTGCCGGCCAACAAGGACAACATTGGTAACCCGATATTACCGGCGCTGCACGGCGGTGTGATTGCAGGCTTTATGGAACTCTGCGCCGCGTTGCACCTGCTGGTATTCACCGGCGCACCGGGCCTGCCGAAAATCATCGACTTTTCCCTGGATTACCTGCGTGCCGGCCAGTTTCGCGACACTTACGCCAAGTGCCAGGTCTGGCGCCAGGGTCGACGGGTGGCGAACGTGTCGATCACCGCCTGGCAAAGCACCGCGGCCGAACCCATCGCCACCGCCCGCGCGCATTTCAAGATCGGAGAAGTGTCCCGCCCTTGAAATCCTGGTCTTAGCCCCCAACTTTGATGACAACCCGCCGCCAACCCTTCAGGGCGCGGCCACTGCCATCCAATTGGAGTTTGATGACCATGAGTGTGGAAACTCAAAAGGAAACCCTGGGCTTCCAGACCGAGGTGAAGCAACTGCTGCACCTCATGATCCATTCGCTGTATTCCAACAAGGAAATTTTCCTTCGCGAGTTGATCTCGAACGCCTCTGACGCTGTCGACAAATTACGTTTCGAAGCCCTGTCCAAGCCGGAGTTGCTGGAAGGCGGCGCCGAACTGAAAATCCGCGTGAGCTTCGACAAAGACGCCAAGACCGTCACCCTCGAAGATAACGGTATCGGCATGAGCCGTGAGGATGCGATCACCCACCTGGGGACCATCGCCAAATCCGGCACTGCCGATTTCATGAAGCACCTTTCGGGCGACCAGAAGAAAGATTCGCACCTGATCGGTCAGTTCGGCGTGGGCTTCTACTCGGCCTTCATCGTCGCCGACAAGGTTGAAGTGTTCAGCCGCCGCGCCGGCCTTGACGCCAGCGAAGGCGTGCATTGGTCTTCGAAAGGCGAGGGCGAGTTTGAAGTCGCTACCCTCGACAAGGCTGATCGCGGTACGCGCATCGTGCTGCACCTGAAACCCGGTGAAGACGAATTTGCCGATGGCTGGCGCCTGCGCAACATCATCAAGAAGTATTCCGACCACATCGCCCTGCCGATCGAATTGCCGAAAGAGCAGGCCGCCGCCGAAGGCGAAGAAGCACCGGCCGTTGAGTGGGAAACCGTCAACCGCGCCAGCGCCCTGTGGACCCGTCCGCGTACCGAGATCAAGGACGAGGAATACCAGGAGTTCTACAAGCACATCGGGCACGACTACGAAAACCCGCTGAGCTGGAGCCACAACAAGGTCGAAGGCAAGCTGGAATACAGCTCGCTGCTCTACGTACCGGCCCGCGCGCCGTTCGACCTGTACCAGCGCGAAGCGCCAAAGGGCCTGAAGCTCTACGTGCAGCGCGTGTTCGTGATGGACCAGGCGGAATCGTTCCTGCCGCTGTACCTGCGCTTTATCAAAGGCGTGGTCGACTCCAACGACCTGTCGCTGAACGTGTCGCGGGAAATCCTGCAGAAAGACCCGATCATCGACTCCATGAAGTCGGCGCTGACCAAGCGCGTCCTCGACATGCTGGAAAAACTGGCGAAGAACGAGCCTGAGCAATACAAAGGCTTCTGGAAGAACTTCGGCCAGGTCATGAAAGAAGGCCCGGCGGAAGATTTCGCCAACAAGGAAAAAATCGCCGGCCTGCTGCGTTTTGCCTCCACCCAGGGCGAAGACGGCGAGCAGGTGGTGTCCCTGGCCGAGTACCTGGCACGCGCCAAGGAAGGTCAGGACAAGATCTACTACCTGACCGGCGAGACCTACGCTCAGGTCAAGAACAGCCCGCACCTGGAAGTCTTCCGCAAGAAAGGCATCGAAGTGCTGCTGCTGACCGACCGTATCGATGAGTGGCTGATGAGCTACCTCAGCGAATTCGACGGTAAGACCTTCGTCGACGTGGCGCGTGGCGACCTGGACCTGGGTAACCTGGATTCCGAAGAAGACAAAAAAGCCGCTGAAGAAGTGGCCAAGTCCAAGGAAGGCCTGGTTGAGCGGATCAAGGCCTCCCTGGGCGACGCCGTCAGCGAAGTGCGGGTTTCCCACCGTCTGACCGACTCCCCGGCGATCCTGGCCATCGGCGAGCAGGACCTGGGCATGCAGATGCGTCAGATCCTCGAAGCCAGCGGTCAGAAGGTGCCGGACTCCAAGCCGATCTTCGAATTCAACCCGGCTCACCCGCTGATCGAGAAACTCGACGGCGAACAGAGCGAAGAGCGTTTTGGCGACCTGTCGCACATCCTCTTCGACCAGGCAGCCCTGGCTGCCGGCGACAGCCTGAAAGACCCGGCCGCCTATGTGCGCCGACTGAACAAGCTGTTGGTTGAACTGTCGGTTTAACCCCGTTGTAGAAAAACCCGCTTCGGCGGGTTTTTTCGTTCTTGTGCAACCTCAACTGGAGTAAATGATGAGCCAAGTCACTGTGCGTTCCGTGGTCTATCAGATTGATGGCCAGTCTTATGAAAGCCGCCTGGCCTTCGATGCCAGCCAAACCGGCCCGCTGCCGGGCCTGTTGATGGCGCCGAACTGGATGGGCGTGAGTGCGGGTGCCGAAGAGATTGCCAAGCGCGTCGCCAGCAAAGGCTACGTGGTGCTGATCGCCGACCTGTACGGGCAAACCGTGCGCCCGTCGAATAACGATGAAGCCGGTGCGGCGATGATGCCGTTGAAGAATGACCGCCCATTGCTGAACAAGCGCATGCAGGCCGCGTTAGCGCAACTGCAAGGCCAGAGCGAAGCTGCGGTGGATACGTCCAGGTTGGCCACCTTCGGTTTCTGCTTCGGCGGTTGCTGTGCGTTGGAGCTGGCGCGCACCGGCGCAGCGTTGAAGGCTGCGGTGTCGTTCCACGGCACCCTCGACACGCCAAACCCGGCGGATGCGAAGAACATCAAGGGTTCCGTGCTGGTGTTGCATGGTGCTTCCGACCCGCTGGTGCCGAAAGCACAACTGCCGGCGTTCGAAGATGAGATGAACGCGGCCGGTGTGGATTGGCAACTGCTGAGCTATGGCGGTGCGGTGCATTCCTTCACCGACCCGCACGCCAACGTGCCGGGCATGATGATGTACGACGCGAAGACCGCTGCGCGGGCGTTCCAGTCGATGCATAACTTGTTGGATGAAGTGTTCAAGGGCTAAGTCTCTGGCCTCTGTCCTGGCCTCATCGCGAGCAAGCCAGCTCCCACATTCGAGCGCATTCCTACAGGGTAAACGCGGTTAAATGTGGGAGTAGGCGGCTATCTCACCGGCAACTCAATTCTTTCGGTTTCACCGGGCACCGTTGGCCAATCCCCAGCCGCCCAACGCTGCCGGGCCTGCTCGATCACGGCCGGGTCGCTCGCGACAAAATTCCAGTTGATCCGGCGTGGCCCATCCAGCGGCGCGCCACCGAACACCACCAGGTGACAATCGCTGCCGGCAGACAGGGTCATCGCCTGTCCGCTCGGCAACACCACCAGGCTGTGTGCCTCAAGCGGCTCACCGTCCAACTGCACGTCACCCTCCAGCACATACACCGCGCGTTCTTCATGCTCGTCGGGGATCAGCAGGGTGGTGGCCGTCTGCATCTGCACATCGGCGTACAGCGTGGGCGACAGCACCGGCACCGGTGATTTGAGGCAGAAGCCATTGCCGGCGATCAGGCGGATCTGCACGCCCAGGTTGTCGCTGACCGGTAGGTCAGCCGCTGGATGGTGGCTGTAATGCCCCGGCCCGCTCTCGTGGTCCTTGGGGGAGGCGAGCCACACTTGCAGCCCATGCAGGCTGAACCCCTTGGCCTTGAGCGCCTCAGGCGTGCGCTCGACATGGGCAATCGCGCTGCCGGCGGTCATCCAGCTCACATCGCCGGCCTGCACCATTTGGTCCGAACCGAGGCTGTCCTTGTGCTGCAAGGTGCCTTCGAACAGGTAGGTGAGGGTCGACAGGCCAATGTGCGGATGCTGGCGGATATTCATGCCGCTGCCCGGTGCATAGCGGGTCGCCAGCATATGGTCGAAAAACACGAACGGCCCGACGCTACGGCATTCTCGCGATGGCAGCGGGCGCAGGATGGGCTGGCCTTCGACATCTTCGAGGCGAGGGCGGATCACGGTGAGGGTGGTCATGGTGCGTCCCTGTCGGAGCGGGTTGGATAGCCCTGAGCATAACCCGCTCGACCGGAGGTTGCCGCTATTGGCTGAAGGCACCTTCCGACAATTTCGTCTCGATACTCACCTCGGCGGTGGTCATCAGCTTGTGTATCGGGCAGCGGTCGGCGATGCGGTGCAGTTCGTCGCGTTGCTGATCGGTGAGCACGCCCTTGAGCGTCAGCTTGACGTTGAGGTGGTACTTGCCCTTTTGCTCCTCGCTGTCGTCGCGGGTGACTTCCACGGTTACGCCGGTCAGCGGGATGCCCTTTCTCTGCGCATACAGCTTCAGGGTCAGGGCCTTGCACGACGCCAGGGCTGCGTCGAAATAGTCGTGGGGCGAGGGCGCGGTGTCATCACCGCCCAGGCTTTTGGGCAGATCGGTGAACAACTCGTGGTTATCGATGTTGAGGCTGTGGCGGAAGTTGTCGGCATTCAGGGTGTTGACGGTAACAGGCATGGCGAACCTCTCAAGCGTGGCAGGAAGAAAGTCATGCAGTTATAGAACATGCTGGCACTCAAGTGTTCCAGGATTTTTCCAGATGGCGGGGGGCAGGATTCCCCGCATCAGTTCGAGGCAGCGGAGCAACACCCGCGTACAGGCGAGGCGACCCCGAATTCAAGCGCAAAAAAAACGCCCCGAACCAGTCGGGGCGTTTTCATCTGATCAAGCTGCGGGGCTTACTTGCCCTGCCAGCGTTTCAGCACCAGGGTGGCGTTAGTGCCACCGAAGCCGAAGCTGTTGCTCATCACGGTGTCGACTTTTACGTTTTCGACGGTCTTGGTCAGGATCGGCATATCGGCCACGACCGGGTCCATCTCTTCGATGTTGGCCGAGCCGGCCATGAAGTTGCCTTCCATCATCAGCAGGCAGTAGATCGTTTCGTGAACGCCGGCGGCGCCCAGGGAGTGACCCGACAGGCTCTTGGTGGAGCTGATGGCCGGTGCCTTGTCGCCGAATACCGCGCGCACGCCTTCCATTTCCTTGGCGTCGCCGACCGGAGTCGAGGTGCCGTGGGTGTTCAGGTAGTCGATCGGGGTGTCCACGGTGGACATGGCCATCTGCATGCAGCGGATGGCGCCTTCACCGCTTGGCGCAACCATGTCGTAGCCGTCGGAAGTGGCGCCGTAGCCGACGATTTCCGCGTAGATCTTCGCGCCACGGGCCAGAGCGTGTTCCAGCTCCTCGACCACCACCATGCCGCCGCCGCCGGCGATGACGAAACCGTCACGCTTGGCGTCGTAGGCGCGGGAGGCCTTTTCCGGGGTGTCGTTGTACTGGGTGGACAGCGCGCCCATGGCGTCGAACAGGAACGATTGGCTCCAATGTTCTTCTTCGCCGCCGCCGGCGAACACGATGTCCTGCTTGCCCAGCTGGATCTGCTCAACCGCGTTACCGATGCAGTGAGCACTGGTGGCGCAGGCGGAGGAGATCGAGTAGTTCACGCCCTTGATCTGGAACGGCGTGGCCAGGCAGGCGGAAACAGTGCTGCCCATGGTCCGCGTGACACGGTACGGGCCAACGCGCTTCACGCCTTTCTCGCGCAGGATGTCCAGCGCTTCCATCTGGTTCAGGGTGGACGCGCCGCCGGAACCGGCGATCAGGCCGGTACGCACGTTCGAGACCTGATCGTGGCTCAGGCCGGAATCGGCGATGGCGTCCTTCATGGCCAGGTAGGCGTAGGCGGCAGCGTGGCCGACGAAGCGATAGATCTTGCGATCGATCAACTCTTCGAGGGGCAGGTCGATGGAGCCGGAAACCTGGCTACGCAGACCCATTTCGGCATATTCCGGGTTGAAGCGGATGCCAGGGCGACTTGCACGCAGGTTAGCGGTGACGGTCTCTTTGTCATTGCCCAGGCAAGAAACGATGCCCAGACCAGTGATAACGACGCGGCGCATGCGGATAACCCTTAAAAGTTGTCAGTGGAAGTGAATACGCCGACCCGAAGGCCTTCGGCAGTATAGATCTCGCGACCGTCGACAGTCACCGAACCGTCGGCGATCGCCAGGTTCAGCTTGCCCTTGAGGACGCGCTTGATTTGAATGTTGTAGGTGACTTTCTTGGCGCTCGGCAGAACCTGGCCAAAGAACTTCACTTCGCCCGAACCCAGGGCGCGACCGCGGCCCGGCAAGCCTTGCCAGCCGAGGTAGAAACCGACCAGTTGCCACATGGCGTCGAGGCCCAGGCAGCCCGGCATGACAGGGTCGCCTTCGAAATGGCAGGCGAAGAACCACAGGTCCGGGGTGATATCCAGCTCGGCGACCAATTCACCTTTGCCGTACTTGCCACCCTCTTCACTGATATGGGTGATGCGATCCACCATCAGCATGTTCGGGGCGGGCAGTTGCGCGTTACCTGGGCCGAACAGCTCACCGCGACTGCAGCGCAGCAGGTCTTCCCGAGTAAAGGCGTTTTGTTTGGTCATGCGAGCTCCTCAATAATCCCATGCGGCAGGGTAGGGCAAATCTTCCCGAACCGACTGAAGCGTTCATGCCTCACATCGGCAGCCTACACATAGACTATTGCGTTGTAGTGAAAGTCACAGCGTCAAGGCACTGAATGTACACTTGTTCACTGAAATTTTAAACCGGGCCTGTTTATCGGTCCGTTCGGGTGCCTAAGACTGCCGCACTTTCGTCTTTCACGCCAGTCGCAGTTGGCTGATGGCGCGGCGCTATTGCACCCAACGCTGCAGGATTTGCTGCAAATCCGTGCGTTTGAACGGCTTGGCCAGGTAATCGTTCATTCCGGCGGCCAGGCAGAGTTCCCGATCGCCCTGCAAGGCGTTGGCGGTGAGGGCGATGATCGGCAGGTCGGCGCAGCCCGGCAGTTGGCGAATCTGGCGGGTGGCTTCGTAGCCGTCGATCAGCGGTAGCCGGCAATCCATCAGGATCGCGGTGAAAATCAGGCTCTCGGCGCTGCGGATCGCTTCGGCGCCGTCGGTGGCCAGGCTGACTTCAAAGCCCAGGCTGCGCAGCATGGCTTCGACCACGGTGCGGTTGACCGGGTTGTCTTCCACCAGCAGCACATGGCGGCCGTCGCCCGCACTGGCTTTGCCTTCGGCGTTGGCGGCGATGGCCGGCACGCTGTGCTGGTCGATGGCCAGCGGGATTTCCAGGGTGAACACCGAACCGCGACCTTCTTCGCTCTGCGCGCGCAGGGTGCCGCCCATGCGTTCGGCCAGGGTGCGGGCGATGGGCAGGCCCAGGCCGGTGCCGCCGTAACGTCTTGAAATGGAACTGTCGGCCTGCTGGAACGCATCGAACATCAGTTCCAGGCGCTCGGCGGAAATGCCAATGCCGCTGTCGCGCACGGTGCAGGTGAACCACACCAGTTCATGGTCGAGGGGTTGCCAATGGGGCTCGACGCTGACGCTGCCGTGCTCGGTGAACTTGAGCGCGTTGCCGATCAGGTTCACCAGAATCTGGCGGATACGCGTCGGGTCGCCCTGCACGCGCAATGTGTCCAAGCCCGGCGGGATCGGCAGTTCGAGGCTCAGCCCGCGCTGCTGGGCGCTGTGCTGGAAGGCCTGGGCGCAGCTGTTGATCAGGTCCGCGAGGTTGAACGGAATGTGTTCCAGCTCCAGGGCCGCGCGTTCGATGCGCGAGAAGTCGAGGATGTCATTGATGACCTTGAGCAAATGTTCCGTGGACTCGGAGGCCAGCGCCGCATATTCGGTCTGCTCTTCGGTCATCTCGGTGGTTTCCAGCAACTGCAGCATGCCCAGCACGCCGTTCATCGGCGTGCGTAGCTCGTGGCTCATCATCGCCAGGAAGTCCGACTTGGCGTTGTTCGCCCGTTCGGCTTCCTCGCGGGTCTGGATCAGTTGCGCCATGGCCTGCTGCTGTTCGCGGCTGGCCTGGTTGAGGCCTTCGGCAAGGTTGTTGATGTGCCGCGAGAGGTCGCCCAGTTCGGAGTCATCGACAATCGGCAGCGGGGTCTTGTAGTCGCCTTGCTGGATCGCCTTGACTGCATTACCCATCGCGCTGATCGGCTGCGACAGGCTGGCGGCCAGGCGCCGCGCGAGCAAAAAGGTGAACAGCAGGGCAAACAGCGCGAGCACGCCGGCCTTGAACAGAATCTCCTGTTGGCGCTGGCTGAAGGCATCGTTGGACATGCCGACGATCACCCGGCCCAGGTAGTCGGCACGCGGCGCCTTGGGTTCGTTGAGGTTGTCCTGGAAAAAGTCATTGCCCAATTGGATATGTTGCAGGCGGATTGGGGCCTGGAACACTTTGACCGACAGCGAGCGGTCGTGGTTTTCCGAAGGTTGCTCGACGTACACCAGGATGTTCTCGGCGCTGTCCTGGATCTCCAGGAAGCGCACATGGGGCGTGGCCAGCGTCGCGCGCAGCAGGCTGTCGAGCACGTCGTTGTTGCCGGAGATCACCCCGTATTCAGTGGCCGGGGCCAATTGGTTGGCGATCAACTGGCCGGTGTGGTCGAGTTCCTGGCGCAGGTCCTGGATCCGCACGAAGGTGAAGAAGCTGATCAACAGCAACGTCAGCAACAGCGCCGGCCCCAGGGTGATGAGCTGGGTGCGGGTGTTGATGTCCCAACGACGACGTAAGGTCATGGGCGTTGTTCTCCTTCGGCCAGGCGGGCGGCGACGTTGGCTTCGTCGACCTGTTCGATGCCCAGTGAGCGTGCGACTTGCGGGTTGCCCACGACTTTGAAGCGCTCCGGGTACATGGCGCGCGGCCAGCCGGCCGGCGGGTGATCGAGCAGGCGGTCGAGTACGGCCAGCCAGTCGGTCTGGTCGCTGTAAGTACTGGCCAGGCTGCCGGCCTTGACGAAGCCGGCATTGGGCCCCACCAGCGGCAGTTGCCGGGCATAACTGCTGAGCAGCAGGTTCTTCGCGGTTTTCGGGTTGTATAACTGCGGGTCGTCAAGGCCGAGCAGTACATCGCTGTTTCTGAACAAATGCTGCAGCGGGCGACTGTCGTTAATGTCGTCCCAGCGCTGGGGCACGATCTCCAGGCCCATCGGCGCGGCGTACTGGCGCAACTCGCGGAGCAGGAATTCACTGTCGGCGCCGTAGAGCACGCCGATGCGGCGGGCCTGGGGCAGGATTGTGGCGATCAGCCGCAGTTGGCGCTCCAGCGGCGGGTCACTCCACAGCAGGCTGATTTTGCCCGGCACGCCCTGGCCCAGGCGCTGGTGGGCTTGCAGGCGACTGATGCGCAACACCAGGGTCGACGGCCCCTGGGCATCCTGCAGGCGCCAGTCGAGGCTGGGCAGGTCCAACAGGATCAGGCGCGTATTGGCCGGTAGGCGGCTGGGCACGGGCAGGTTGGCGAGGGGGGTGAAGGTTACGCGGTCGTCGGGGCGCTGCTGGGTGAGCGCCTGGACGAAGGCCTGCACCCCGGCGCCGTCTTCGGCGGCGGTCAGCAGGATATTGGCGCTCCAGGCCGGTACGCTGAGCAGCAGGCACAGCAGCAGCAGCAGGCCGCGTTGCCAGCGTCTGGGGAGAGAGAGGAGGGTCATCCGTGACTGAGCGCCCATGTCAGAACTCTAACTCCGCGCTGAAGTAGAGCACTTGGCGATGGTCGTAGTTGTTGTCGGCCCAGGTGGTGGGCTGGTTGTCCAGGCGATGTTGCAACATGCCGGCCAGTTCCACGTTGGCGTTGCCCAGGGCCATGCGCTTGGCGACCCGCAGGTCGACCCGTTCGAAGCGATAGCGGTTAAGGGCGTCGTCGCCATAGTAGAACAGGGCGCTGGACCAGCCTTGCCCCCATTCGCGCAACCAGCCGGCCGAACCGCTGTTGCGTGCGGTTTGCGCCTTGTCCAGCGGGTTGCTGGTGCTGGCGTCGACGTAAGCGTAGGTCAGCCGCAGGCGGTCGGCGTTGCTCATGCGCCAGTCGAATTGGGATTCTGCGCCGGTAAAGCGCGAGCTGTTGGCGTTGCTGGCAATGTACTGATTGTTGCGCAGCGGCGAACTGATCATGTCGGTGATTTCGTCGTAGAACAGTTTCACGTCCATGTTCAGCCCGATGTCGGCAAAAAAGCCGTTATAGCCCAATTCGCGGGATTTCATCAGTTCTTTGTCGAGGTTGCCCGGACCGCGCGTGACCACGAAGTACTGCCCGGAATTCTGCCCGTAGGCCGGCGAGTCGAGGTTGGTGACGCGATAGCTCCAGTTGACGTTGTTCTCGAACATGTCCGGCGAACGGATCGCCTCGGAGTACACCGCGCGCAGGCCGTGGCGCGGGTTGATCAGGTAGTTGACTGCCACCCGCGGCGTCAGCGAGTTGCCGCTCAGGTGGGTGTCTTCGTACATGGCGCCGCCCTGCAGCAACCAGTGCTCGCTGGCGCGCCATTCAAGCTGGCCGAACAGGCGCCAGGTGGTGTCATCCAGAGTGCCGTTGAAATAGGTGTCGGAGTCGGCGCGGTCATAGCGATAGTTCATACCGCTGACCAGGCGCAGGCTGTCGGACAGGCTCAGGGTGTCCTGGATCTCCAGGTCGTAGCGGCTTTCGCGGGTGCTTTGGTCGATGTCGCCGCATACGCTCTGGCTGGCGCCGTTGCGCCATTGGTCCAATACTTGGTTGCCCAGTGCTTGTTCGTCGGCGCTGCCGGGAGGCGCAACACTTTGGCTGTAGGTGTCCATGTGCCGGGCCAATCGCTCGGCATAATTGGGGTTGAGCTGCCACAGCCGGGTCAATTCCGGGCTGAACGACACCTTGGCGTCACAGGCTTTCCAGATCTGCCGGCGGTCCCATTGTTGGGCCGAGCCCTGGATATACAGGCTGTGTTCGGGATTGAAATCGAAATTCCAGCGCAGGGAGCCGGAATAGTCCTTGGCGGTAACGTCGGAATTGTTGCCGCCCTCGGTAATCCCGGCGAATACCGGCGTGTAGGTATAAGGACGCTGGTTGGTCCCTTCCTTGGCATTCAGTTGCCAGTCGATGCTCTGTTGCGTGTTCAGCGTCTGGCTCACCGCCAGGCTGAAGCGGTTGAGACGCCGGCCGTCACGACGGTCGGCGCCCACCGCGTTGCTGTCAAAGCCATCGTCCTGCTGCCCGGACATCGACAGGCGCAGGTCGCCGGTTTCCCAGCCCACGCCCTGGCTGGCATAGAAGTCGTTGATCCCGCGTTCGCCGCGTACCACTTTTACCCTTGAACCGTGGCTGTCGGCCGGTGAGCGCGTGAGGATATTCACCACAGCCATCAACGCATTGGCGCCGTAGCTGACGGTGTTGGGCCCGCGGAACACTTCGATGCGCTCGATGTCTTCCATGGCCACCGGAATATCGCTCCAGTCCACCGTGGCCAGGCCTGCGCGGTACACCGAGCGGCCGTCGATCAAGACCTGCATGCGTCGCGCATCGCTGGCATTGGTGCCGTGGTAGTTCACCGCCGCCTGGTTGCCGCTGGTGTAGCCGACCATCATGCCCGGCACCAGCCGCAGCAACTCAGCGATGTCCCGCGCGCCGCTGGCCTTGATCAGTTCGCTGTCGATCACGGTCATGCTGCCGGGCACGGCGGCGGCCGATTGTTTGAGGCGAGTGGCAGTCAGCACCTGTGGTAGCGGTTGGTTGTCGAGGAACAGGTCGTCGGCGAACACCGCGCCGCTGCACAACAGCATCAACCACAACGATGAACGGGGAGGAGGGCCCAAATACACGGCACGGCCTTGATAATTACGGATAGCCGACCATGTTAACCGAGGCGGGGCCATTTGCCAGTCGTCGCCTTTGCAATTACCCCGCGTCGCTATGGCATTTTCCGACAGGCGTGTGAATTGATACGGGGGCTGGCCGCAAGCGGGGGGCTCCGTATAATGCGGCCATCGCCACTGGTATGGATTAACGGATTGCATATGACTGAACAGCGCCCTATTGCGGTCCTGGGAGGCGGAAGTTTTGGTACCGCCGTGGCTAACCTGCTGGCTGAGAACGGTCATGCGGTGCGCCAGTGGATGCGCGATCCCGAACAGGCCGAGGCCATTCGCGTCCATCGAGAAAACCCTCGTTACCTTAAAGGCATCAAGATTCATCCGGCCGTCGAGCCGGTCACCGACTTGCAGGCGACCCTGGAGGCCTGCGAGCTGTGTTTCGTCGCGCTGCCTTCGAGTGCCTTGCGTTCGGTACTCGCGCCTCACGCCGAACGCCTGGCGGGCAAGCTGCTGGTCAGCTTGACCAAGGGCATCGAGGCGCACACCTTCAAGCTGATGAGCGAAATCCTCGAAGAGATCGCCCCGCAGGCGCGCATCGGCGTGCTGTCCGGGCCGAACCTGGCGCGGGAAGTGGCCGAACATGCGCTGACCGCTACTGTGATCGCCAGTGAAGATGAAGCACTGTGTGAGCGGGTCCAGGCCGTGCTGCATGGGCGCACCTTCCGCGTGTACGCCAGTGGCGATCGCTTCGGCGTCGAGCTGGGCGGTGCGCTGAAAAACGTCTACGCGATCATTGCCGGGATGGCGGTGGCGCTGGGCATGGGCGAGAACACCAAGAGCATGCTGATCACCCGTGCGCTGGCGGAAATGACCCGCTTCGCGGTGAGCCAGGGCGCCAACCCGATGACGTTCCTGGGCCTGGCGGGCGTGGGCGACCTGATCGTCACCTGCTCGTCGCCGAAAAGCCGTAACTATCAGGTCGGTTTCGCCCTCGGCCAGGGCCTGAGCCTGGAAGACGCCGTGGCGCGCCTGGGCGAAGTGGCCGAAGGGGTCAATACCCTCAAGGTGCTCAAGGCCAAGGCCCAGGAGGCCGGCGTGTACATGCCGCTGGTCGCCGGGTTGCACGCGATCCTGTTTGAAGGGCGCACCCTGAATCAGGTCATCGAATTGCTGATGCGCGCCGAGCCGAAAACCGATGTCGACTTTATTTCCACCAGTGGTTTCAACTGAGGAACGCGTCATGAACGATCCGAAAGCAGCTCCCAAGTACGAGTCCATCGCCCTGCGCATCTTGTGGATGCTGGTGTTTGCCCTGGTGTGGCAAGTGGCGCAATTCCTGCTCGGTGCGTTGGTGGTGGTGCAACTGATTTACCGGCTGGTCTACGGAGCGCCGAACCTGGGCCTGATGAATTTTGGCGACAGCCTGAGCCAGTTCCTCGCGCAGATCGGCCGCTTCGGCAGTTTCCACACCGAGCAAAAGCCCTGGCCATTCGCCGACTGGCCGACGCCGCGTGCGCCGGAAGGCGAAGCCGCCCACAGCGTGCCGCCAGCACCGCACCCGGTGCGCGATGAAGAGCCAAAACTGTGAAACTGTGGATTTTGCGGCACGGTGAAGCCCAAGCGCATGCCCGCACCGATGCCGAGCGCGAGCTGACCGAGCATGGCCGCGCCGAAGTCTTGCGCAGCGCGGCGCACCTGATCGGCCAGCCCATCAGCGCGATCATTGCCAGCCCGTATGTACGGGCGCAGCAGACCGCGCAGCTGGTGCGTGAAGCGCTGGGCTTCGTGCCGGACATCCGCACCGTGCCCTGGCTGACACCGGACGGCAATCCGCAGCAGGTGCTGGAAAAGCTCGACACGGATGAGAATGTGCTGCTGGTCAGTCATCAGCCGCTGGTCGGCAGCCTGATCAGCTTTTTGCAGCATGGTCATCAGCGTCAACCGCTGCCGATGTACACCGCCAGCCTGGCGGAGTTGGTGGGGGAATGCCCGCTGGCGGGGCTGATGAGCCTGGTCAGTGTGAAACATCCGTAGGCGCTTTCACTGCTTTGTGTGTGCTATATAGTCAGCCGAGCAAGTGCTTGGTTGGCTATCATCGGACCACAAAGGAGCGCGTCCCATGCCCGTCGCTTTTCGTTTGCCGTTGCAGGTCTTCTTCGAACGTGAAGCGCGGCATCCGCGCAAACCCTTCCTGGTGCAGCCCGTCGGCGGCGACGAGGTACAGACCCTCACTTGGGCCGAGGTCGGCCACCAGGCCCGCTGCGCCGCGCATTGGCTGCGTGCGAGGGAACTGCCCCAGAGTTCGCACGTAGCCCTGATCTCGAAAAATTGCGCGCACTGGATCATCGCCGACCTGGCCATCTGGATGGCCGGGCATGTCTCGGTGCCGCTCTATCCCAACCTCACCGCCGATTCCGTCGCCCATGTGCTGAAGCACTCCGAGGCGGCGCTGGTGTTCATCGGCAAGCTCGATGACTGGCCCGCCATGGCGCCCGGGGTTCCGGCCGACGTGCCCACCATCGGCCTGCCGCTGTGTCCGGCGGGTGACTTGGATTTCAGCTGGACCGAGCTGCAAGCCTGTTCACCGATCCAGGATCAGCCGCTACCTGCCGCGTCGGATCTGGCCACCATCATCTACACCTCCGGCACCACCGGCCTGCCCAAGGGCGTGATGCACAGCTTCGGCGCCCTGGGCTTTGCCGCCACCGGTGGCACCGAATTGTTCGGCCTGGGGGAGGGTGACCGGCTGCTGTCGTACCTGCCCTTGTGCCATGTGGCGGAGCGGATGTTTGTGGAATTGGCGGCGATCTATACCGGGCAAACCGTGTATTTCGCCGAAAGCCTTGAGACTTTTCTGAGGGACCTGCGTCGGGCACGGCCGACGGCGCTGTTCGGGGTGCCGCGTATCTGGACCAAATTCCAGATGGGCGTCTACGGCAAGATCCCGGCGACGCGCCTGGAGCGCCTGTTGCGGCTGCCCTTTATCGGCAAACGCGTGGGCCGCAAGGTGCTGGCCGGCCTGGGCCTGGACGCGTTACGCATTGCGCTGTCCGGCGCGGCGCCGGTGCCCGAAGCCTTGTTGCGCTGGTATCAACGCCTGGGCCTGGATGTGCTGGAGGTGTACGGCATGACCGAGAGTTGCGGCTATTCCCATGTGTGTCGCCCCGGCCAGCAGACAATCGGCTGGATCGGCCTGCCGTGCCCGGGCGTTGAAGTGCGTATCGACCCGCTCGGCGAAGTGCAGGTGCGCAGTGGCGCGACCATGCTCGGTTACTTCAAGGACCCGGAAAAAACCGCCGAAACCCTCACCCCGGACGGCTTCCTGCGCACTGGCGACAAGGGCGAGCAGGACGCCGAGGGCCGTCTGCGCCTGACCGGGCGTCTCAAGGAAATCTTCAAGACCAGCAAGGGCAAGTACGTGGCCCCGGCGCCGATCGAAAACCGTCTGGCCGAACATGCACGGATCGAACAGGTGTGTGTGGTCGGCGACGGCCTGCCTGCGCCGATGGGCCTGTGCGTGCTGTCGGCGGCGGGCCCGGCGGATGCGCGCCAGGCCTTGCACGGCAGCCTTGAACGCTGGCTGGAGCAGGTCAACGCGGCGTTGGACAAGCATGAGCGCCTGCGTCAATTGGTGGTGGTGAAAGACAGTTGGGCGGTGGAAAACGGCTTCCTGACACCGACCTTGAAGATCAGGCGCAATGTCATCGAATCGACCTACGGCCCACAGTTTCAGGTGTGGAGCGAGCGCACCGAAGTCATTCTGTGGCAGGATTAGGGCCATCATAAAACCAATAGGGACAACGGTATGAGCCTGTGGCGCACCCAACCCAATATCGAGCAACTCAACGCTCTGCAGAAAAACACCATCGGTGAAGTGCTGGATATTCGCTTCGAAAGTTTCGACGAAGAGTCCCTGACCGCCAGCATGGTGGTCGATCAGCGTACCCATCAGCCCTATGGCCTGCTGCACGGCGGCGCGTCGGTCGTGCTGGCCGAAAGCGTCGGCTCCATGGCGGCCTACCTGTGCATCGATGCGAGCAAGTTCTATTGCGTCGGCCTCGAGGTCAATGCCAACCACCTGCGCGGGGTGCGCAGCGGGCGGGTGACGGCGGTGGCGAGGGCGATTCATATCGGCCGCACCACCCAGGTGTGGGACATCCGCCTGACCAACGATGATGGCAAGTCCAGCTGCGTCTCGCGCCTGACCATGGCCGTAGTGCCCCTGGGCGAGAACCCGCCGGCGCGATAGGCGTGGCGTGAGTGTCATCATTCCTGGCGGTTACGGTCATTGCCGTAACGGTCGGGCGTGGTGACAATCAATGTCTGTTTTTATAGATGGAACCGGTATGTCGCAGCACGTGTTTTTTGCCCACGCCAATGGCTTCCCTTCGGCTACCTACGGCAAGTTGTTTGCCGGCCTGGCCCCGGAATATACTGTCGCGCACCTGCCGCAGCACGGCCACGATCCACGGTTTCCGGTGGACGACAACTGGCAGAACCTGGTGGACGAACTGATCCACCATCTGCAACAGCAGCCCGAGCCGGTGTGGGGCGTGGGCCATTCCCTGGGCGGCGTGTTGCATTTGCACGCGGCCATGCGCTGCCCGCAGTTGTATCGCGGCGTGGTGATGCTCGACTCGCCGGTGCTGACCCGTGCCGACCGCTGGGTGATCCGCGCCGCCAAGCGCTTTGGTTTTATCGACCGCCTCACCCCGGCCGGGCGCACCCTGGGCCGCCGTGAAGAATTCGCCGACCTGGACGCCGCGCGCAGTTACTTCGCCGGCAAGACCCTGTTTCGCGGCTTCGACCCGGAATGCTTCGACGCTTACCTGCAACATGGCCTGTATCAGGTCGGCGATCGCCTGCGCCTGCGTTTCGATCCGGCCACTGAAATCAGTATCTACCGGGGCGTGCCCCACACCAGCCCGGGCCAGGTGCGCCAGTTGAAAGTGCCGCTGGCGGTGGTGCGCGGGCGCCAGAGCCGGGTGGTGATGCGCCACCACGCCAGCGGCGTCGGGCGCCTGCCCATGGGAGAAATGCTCACCATGCCCGGCGGCCACATGTTCCCCCTCGAACGCCCCCAGGACACCGCGACCTTGCTCAAGCAGCTGTTCGCCCGTTGGGAAACCCGCGAGCGCAGTTGCGCATGAGTACGCCGGTCGAAGAAGTGCGCCTGAGCCTGCCGCATATCGAATTGGCCGCGCATCTGTTCGGTCCCGAAGACGGTCTGCCGGTGATCGCCTTGCATGGCTGGCTGGACAACGCCAACAGCTTCGCGCGGTTGGCGCCGAAACTGCAGGGCATGCGTATCGTCGCCCTCGACATGGCCGGCCACGGGCATTCGGCGCATCGTCCGACGGGGGCCGGTTATGCCCTGTGGGATTACGTCCACGATGTGCTGCAGGTCGCCGAACAACTGGGCTGGAAACGTTTTGCATTACTTGGCCATTCCCTCGGCGCCATCGTCTCCCTGGTATTGGCCGGTGCCTTGCCGGAGCGGGTGACGCACCTGGGTTTGATCGACGGTGTGATCCCGCCGACCGCCACTGGCGAGAACGCCGCCGAGCGGCTGGGCATGGCGTTGCAGGCGCAATTGAACCTGCAGGGCAAGCGCAAGCCGGTCTACGGCAACCTTGATCGCGCCGTCGAAGCGCGGATGAAAGGGCTGGTGGCCGTGAGCCGCGAAGCCGCTGAACTGCTGGCCCAGCGCGGGTTGATGCCGGTGCCGGGCGGTTACACCTGGCGAACGGACAGCCGCTTGACCCTGGCATCGCCGATGCGTCTGACCGACGAGCAAGCCATGGCTTTCGTGCGCCGCGTAGGTTGCCCTACTCAACTGGTGGTGGCCGCTGACGGCATGCTGGCGAGACATCCCGAATTGCTTTCCCAGCTACCGTTTACCGTGACGACCCTGCCCGGTGGCCATCATTTGCACTTGAATGACGAGGCGGGCGCGGTCCTTGTTGCAGACTGTTTCAATCGGTTCTTCTCTGCACCTTGACTTGGCGCGGTCAACTGCCGAGGCTGGGCGGATTGAAAGGGAGTCAACCATGAACGATCTCAACACCGATCTTGAAACTGCTGCGACCTCCGATGGCCAGGGCTCAACTATCCGATGAGCGTGCGTAAAGGCTGTATCCGTGCCCTCGGGCTGTGTGTGTTCAGCCCGTTGGTGTTCGCCGCCGATGTGCCGGGTAGCCAGGACTTGCCCGCCGTGGCCCGTCAGGTCGACGCGCAAATCGTCGATTATCGTCCCGCCGAAGAAAAAGAGCGCATCTACCCCATGGGCGCGATCCGCAAGATCAGCGGCCAGTTGCGTTACGAAGCCCAGGCCACCGCGCGCGGCCAGGCCACCGCCATCACCTATGAACTGCCCGCCGAGCACACCTCCAGCGCTGCGTTCACCGCCACGCGCGAAGCGCTGCAGCAGCAGGGCGCGCAGCTGTTGTTCTGGTGCCAGGCCCGTGACTGCGGTGAAAGCAGCCTGTGGGCCAATGAAGTGTTCGGTAATGCCAAGTTGGTCGGCGCCGATGGCCAGCAGGAATACCTGCTGTTGCGTCTGGCCGCCCCGCAGGACAATTCCCTGCTGGCGTTGTACGGCATCACCCGCGGCAATCGCCGGGCTTACCTGCATGTCGAACAGATCGATGCCGGCACCCCGCTTGGGGAGCTGCTGCCGACCTCCGCCACGCTGTTGCGCGAACTCAAAAGCACTGGCGAGCTGGATTTCCCGGCTTTGGGAACGGACCCCGATGCCACCTGGTTGACCCTGATTTCCCGCGGTTTGAACCTCGACACCACCCTGCGTGTCAGTTTGACCGGCCCCCATGCCGAAGCGTGGCGCCAGGCCCTGATTGACAAGGGCGTGCGGGCCGCACGCCTGGAAACCGGTACCGAGCCAGCCAAAGGCCTGCACCTGCATCTGATACGCTGACCGAAACAGGGCGAACGGACCCGCGCCGTTCGCCTAAACTGACTGCCTTCAGCCTTTTCCTAGAGAAACTCCATGCTCAATAACGATCGCCTGCTGGTGCAAATCCTGCTGCTGGTGCTGTTCGGTGCCAGCTTCTGGGTGATGGCGCCGTTCTGGTCGGCGCTGTTCTGGGGGGCGGTGCTGGCGTTTGCCAGTTGGCCGCTGATGGTGTTGCTGACCCGCTGGCTGGGCGGCCGCGAATCCCTGGCCGCTGGCATCCTGACCTTGGGCTGGATGCTGCTGGTGGCGGTGCCGCTGGTATGGCTGGGGTTCAACCTCGCGGACCATGTGCGCGACGCGGTGGCGTTGATCAAGGATATTCAGGTCGACGGTTTGCCGGCGGCACCGGCCTGGTTGGGGTCGATTCCCTTTGTCGGAGAACGGCTGGTGGCGATGTGGGACAGCATCGACCAGCAGGGCGCGGCGCTGATGGTCAGCCTCAAGCCGTACCTGGGGCAGGTGGGCAACTGGTTGCTGGCGCGCAGCGCGCAGATCGGCGGCGGCATCCTGGAACTGACCCTCAGCCTGGTGTTCGTGTTCTTTTTCTACCGTGACGGGCCGCGCCTGGCGATGTTCGTCCACCGCCTGCTGGAGCGCTTGATCGGCGAACGTGCCGGTTACTACATCGAACTGGTGGCCGGCACCGTGCAACGCGTGGTCAATGGCGTGATCGGTACGGCGGCCGCCCAGGCGGTGCTCGCGCTGATCGGCTTCCTGATCGCCGGGGTGCCGGGCGCGCTGGTGCTGGGTATCGTCACGTTCCTGCTCAGCCTGATCCCCATGGGGCCGCCGCTGGTGTGGATTCCGGCCACGGCCTGGCTGGCGTGGAAGGGCGATTACACCTACGCGGTGTTCCTCGGCGTGTGGGGCACGTTCATCATCAGCGGTGTGGACAACGTGCTCAAGCCGTACCTGATCAGCCGTGGTGGCAACCTGCCGCTGGTGATCGTGTTGCTCGGGGTATTTGGCGGCCTGATCGCGTTTGGCTTCATCGGCCTGTTTATCGGCCCGACCTTACTCGCCGTGGCGTACAGCCTGCTGATGGATTGGAGCGCGACCCAGGCCCAAGGCCGCCGCGAAGACGAACCGCTGTAGCTGATTGACCAAGATTTATGGCGGAGCTGGCGGGCGTTGGCCGTCAGGCGCGGGGCAACCACATCACGGCGGTCAACCCGCCGCCCGGGGTTTCCTCCAGGCTCAACCGCCCGCCCAGGCGCTCCACCGCGTCCTTGGCGATGGTCATGCCCAGGCCCACGCCGCCGGAGTTGCGGTTGCGCGAGCCTTCGAGCCGATAGAACGGTTCGAACACCGCCTCGCGCTTGTCGGCGGCAATCCCGGGGCCGTGGTCGATCACGCGGATGGTCAGGGCCTCGCGGCTGTCCTCCAGTTCCACGCGCGCGCTGCCGGCGTAGCGCAAGGCGTTGTCGATCAGGTTGTTGAGGCATGAGCGCAACGCCATCGGCTGCACCTGCAAAGGCGCACAGGTGCCGGCACATTGCACATTGGAACCTTGGTCCTGGGCGTTCTCACTGATCGACTCCACCAGCGCCTGCACATCCAGCCAGTGCCGGCTTTCGCTGGTGCGTTGTTCGTGCAGGTAGCTCAAGGTGGCGTCGAGCATGCCGATCATGTCGTTCAGGTCCTGGCGCATCTGGCCTTGCAGCTTGGCGTCTTCGATCTGCTCCAGGCGCAGCTTGAGGCGCGACAGCGGGGTGCGCAGGTCATGGGAGACCGCGCCGAGCATGCGCGCGCGCTGGCCGACTTGTTCGCGAATACGTTTTTGCATCAGGTTGAAGGTTGACGCGGCCTGCTGGGCTTCGCGGGGGCCGGACTCGTCGAGAGGCGGGCTGTCGAGGTCCAGGCTCAAGCGCTCGGCGGCCTCACTCAGGCGCTGGATCGGCCGGCTCAACAATTTGGCGCCATACCAGGCGGCGATGATCAACGAGAAAAACTGAAACGTCAGCGGCACCACCGGGCCGCCAAACCATGGGCGAGGGCGTTTAGGCAGGGGCCTCATCGTGCCGTCCGGTTGCTCGACAAAGGTGGCCTTTGGCGGCGGCGGAGGCGGGTCATAGTGGTGGAACCAGAAAAATGCCAACGCATGGGCCAGTACAATCGCCAGCAGCAACACACCGAACAACCGGCCGAACAGTGTGTTGAGGGCGTTACGCATCAGCCGATATCCCGTGCGTCGAACAGATAGCCTTCACCGCGCACGGTCTTGATCAACTGCGGTGCTTTGGGGTCATCGCCTAGCTTCTGGCGCAGGCGCGAAACCAGCAGGTCAATGCTGCGATCGAAGGCCTCGATGGAACGACCGCGGGCCGCATCCAGCAACTGTTCGCGGCTCAACACCCGGCGCGGCCGCTCGATAAACACCCACAGCAGGCGGAACTCGGCGTTGGACAGCGGTACCACCAGGCCATCGTCGGCCACCAATTGGCGCAACACGCTGTTGAGACGCCAGTTATCGAAGCGGATATTGGCGCGCTGCTCGGTGCGGTCGTCGCGCACCCGGCGCAGGATGGTCTGGATGCGCGCTACCAATTCACGCGGCTCGAACGGCTTGGACATGTAGTCGTCGGCGCCCAGTTCCAGGCCGATGATGCGGTCGGTGGGTTCGCAGCGGGCGGTGAGCATCAGGATCGGAATGTCCGACTCGGCGCGCAGCCAGCGGCACAGTGACAGGCCGTCTTCGCCCGGCAGCATCAGGTCGAGCACCACCACATCAAAGGTTTCGGCTTGCATCGCCACGCGCATCGCGGCGCCGTCGGTGACGCCGGTGGCGAGAATATTGAAGCGCGCCAGGTAGTCGATCAGCAGTTCGCGGATCGGCACGTCGTCGTCGACAATCAGCGCGCGGGTGTTCCAGCGCTTTTCATCGGCGCTCACCGCGTTTTTTTGCTCGTCGTTCAGCGGGACGGAAGTATGCATAGTGCGATCATCTGCCTGGTGGTAGCGGTCAGCATAGGCGCCCAGCCCCATGGCTGGTAGTGCTGGTCGGTGGGTCGTGCGGGCGAGGCTAGCGGTAGGGCGTGTTGAGGGCATGTCGTGAATGTATCTGCTTTGATACAAATGGCCGAAAGGTCCGCCTGAGTGCGCTTGGTCAGTATTTACCGATCATCGGATCCCGCAACGGCGTCGCTTGCGCTACAATCCGCGCCGATTTCGACTTGCCTGAGAGCCCATTCCAATGTCCGTCTGCCAGACTCCTATCATCGTCGCCCTGGATTACCCCACCCGTGACGCCGCACTGAAGCTGGCTGACCAGTTGGACCCGAAGCTGTGTCGGGTCAAGGTCGGCAAGGAACTGTTCACCAGTTGCGCCGCGGACATCGTCGGCACCCTGCGTGACAAAGGTTTCGAGGTGTTCCTCGACCTGAAATTCCACGACATCCCCAACACCACCGCGATGGCGGTCAAGGCTGCCGCCGAAATGGGCGTGTGGATGGTCAATGTACACTGCTCCGGCGGCCTGCGCATGATGGCCGCCTGCCGTGAAGTGTTGGAACAGCGCAGCGGCCCTAAACCCTTGCTGATCGGTGTGACCGTGCTGACCAGCATGGAGCGCGAAGACCTGGCCGCGATCGGCCTGGATATCGAACCTCAGGAGCAAGTGCTGCGCCTGGCGGCCCTGGCGCAAAAAGCCGGCCTCGATGGCCTGGTCTGTTCGGCGCTGGAAGCCCGGGCGCTCAAGACCGCCCACCCGTCGCTGCAATTGGTCACCCCGGGGATTCGCCCGGCGGGCAGCGCCCAGGATGACCAGCGCCGTATCCTCACGCCGCGTCAGGCCCTGGACGCCGGCTCGGACTACCTGGTGATCGGCCGCCCGATCAGCCAGGCGGCGGACCCGGCCAAGGCATTGGCGGCAGTGGTCGCCGAGATCGCCTGATCGAACACCGATCAACCATGTGGGAGGGAGCAAGCCCCCTCCCACATTGACATCTGCTGTGTATCAGCTGACTTTGAGCACCAGCTTGCCGAAGTTCTCCCCGTTGAACAGCTTCATCAGCGTCTCCGGGAACGTCTCCAGTCCCTCCACAATGTCTTCCTTGCTCTTGAGCTTGCCCTGCGCCATCCAGCCGGCCATTTCCTGCCCGGCGGCGGCAAAGTTCGCCGCGTGATCCATCACCACGAAGCCTTCCATGCGTGCGCGATTGACCAGTAATGACAGGTAGTTGGCCGGGCCTTTTACCGCGTCCTTGTTGTTGTACTGGCTGATTGCACCGCAGATCACCACGCGAGCTTTGAATGCCAGGCGGCTGAGCACGGCGTCGAGAATATCGCCGCCGACGTTATCGAAATACACATCCACGCCCTTGGGGCACTCGCGCTTGAGCGCGGCGGGCAGGTCTTCGTGTTTGTAATCGATGGCGGCGTCGAAGCCCAGTTCATCCACCAGGAACTTGCACTTGTCGGCGCCACCGGCAATGCCCACCACACGGCAGCCTTTGATCTTGGCGATCTGCCCGGCAATGCTGCCCACCGCCCCGGCCGCGCCGGAGATCACCACGGTTTCGCCGGCCTTGGGTGCGCCGGTCTCGAGCAGGGCGAAGTAGGCGGTCATGCCGGTCATGCCCAGCGCCGACAGGTAGCGCGGCAGGGGCGCAAGCGTGGGGTCGACCTTGTAGAAACCACGCGGCTCGCCGAGGAAGTAATCCTGCATCCCCAGGGCGCCGTTCACGTAGTCCCCGACGGCGAATTTAGGGGTGTTCGAGGCGATCACCTTGCCTACGCCCAGCGCCCGCATCACTTCGCCGATGCCGACGGGCGGAATGTAGGATTTGCCCTCATTCATCCAGCCGCGCATGGCCGGGTCGAGGGACAGGTATTCGTTGCGCACCAGCACCTGCCCGTCCTGTGGCGTGCCCACCGGCACTTCCTGGTAGGTGAAGGTCTCCCGCGTGGCCGCGCCGACCGGGCGTTTGGCGAGCAGGAACTGGCGGTTGGTCTGGGCAGTCATGGCAAGGACTCTTGAGAAATGAAGCCTGATTGATAGACCCATAATGGCCTGCGAGCAAGGTCGGCCGAGGGCTGCGAATGCTTGGCGATAGGCTTCGATGATAGTCAGCCAGGCGGTCTTATCATTGTGATTCATGCAGCGCTAACCGGCCTTCTGATAGTGCTGACGCGCCGCTGTCGGGCTTGGCTAGACTCGGCCCACGGCTATTTCTCCCATAGGACATCCCCCATGAGCATGACGTTTTCCGGCCAGGTCGCCCTGGTAACCGGCGCCGCTGCCGGTATTGGCCGCGCCACCGCGCTGGCGTTTGCCGCCGAAGGTTTGAAGGTAGTGGTTGCCGACCTCGACATAGCGGGCGGCGAAGGCACTGTTGCGCTGATCCGCGAGGCCGGTGGCGAGGCGCAGTTCGTGCGCTGCAACGTCACCCTGGAAGCCGACGTGCAGCAATTGATGGCGCAGACCATTGCCGCGTATGGCCGCCTGGACTACGCCTTTAACAACGCCGGGATCGAGATCGAGAAAGGCAAGTTGGCGGACGGCACCCTCGATGAGTTCGACGCGATCATGGGCGTCAACGTCAAGGGCGTGTGGTTGTGCATGAAGTACCAATTGCCGTTGCTGCTGGCCCAGGGCGCTGGTGCGATCGTCAACACCGCGTCGGTGGCGGGGCTGGGCGCTGCGCCGAAGATGAGCATCTATGCCGCGTCCAAGCACGCGGTGATCGGCCTGACCAAATCGGCGGCCATCGAGTACGCGAAAAAGAACATCCGCGTCAACGCGGTATGCCCGGCCGTGATCGACACCGACATGTTCCGCCGTGCCTATGAAGCTGACCCGCGCAAAGCCGAATTCGCCGCGGCCATGCACCCGGTCGGGCGCATCGGCAAGGTCGAGGAAATCGCCAGTGCGGTGTTGTACCTGTGCAGTGACGGTGCGGCGTTCACCACCGGCCACGCCCTGGTAGTGGACGGCGGCGCCACCGCGATCTAGGACTCCAAGCCGCACCTCATTCGAAAAAGTTTGAGGTGCTGTGGGGCGTTTCCATAGCTGGCAAAACGCCGTGATCCAATGTGTATCAGGAGGTAAATAAGTCAATAAAATCAATACTTTAGTTACTGTTGGCGACCGATTGGAGTGGGCTTCTGTGCTTAACTGTTTTGGGTTGAATAACAGATAGTTAAGTGAGTGGCTCATGGATTTAGGGATCGATCGACAAGCCCTTGTACCGGTGGTGCAGCAAATCGTCAGCGCGGTGGCGGAATGGATTCGCAAGAGCGGGGTCAGCCCCGGTACACGCTTGCCGTCCATCCGCCAACTGGCCCTCGACAACCTGCTCAGCCAGTCCAGCGTGATCGAGGCATTCGAGCGCATGGAGGCCCAGGGCTTGCTGACCTCGAAGCAGGGCTCCGGGTTTGTGGTGGCGCAGCCTCCGGTGGCTCAGGAACGCCACTGGTATGAAGGCGCGGAGCGAGAGTGGGGCGCTTTCACCGACAGCCCGTTGGGCGAGTTGAAACTCGGCTGCGGTTGGCTGCCGGACGCCTGGCGCGAAAGCGATGACATCAGCTACGCGATCCGCGAAGTCAGCCGCATCGATACCGGCGGCCTGTTCAACTACAGCACGCCACTGGGGCTGCCGGCGCTGCGCGAGCAACTGCTCAAGCGCCTGACCCAGATTCACGTGGCCACCAGCCTCGACCGCATTCTCACCACCCATGGCGCCAGCCATGCCCAGGACCTGCTGATCCGCACCTTGCTCAAGGCCGGCGACACGGTGGTCGTGGAAACCCCCGGTTATGGCAACCTCTTTCGTCAGTTGGCCTTCCACGGCGTCACGCTGCTGGAAGTGCCGCGTACCCAGGGCGGCCCGGACGTCCTGGCGCTGGAAGCCCTGCTGCGTAGCCATCGTCCCAAGTGCCTGTTTATCAACAGCCTGTATCACAACCCCACCGGCACCAGCCTGTGCCGCAAGGTGGCCGAGCGTTTGCTGGCGCTGGCGCACAGCGAAGACTTCCTGATCATCGAAGAAGATGTCTACGCCGACCTGCAACACGCCAGTTGCACGCGGCTCTCGGCGTTGCCCCATGATGACCGGGTGATCTATGTCTCGAGTTTTTCCAAGACCCTCAGCAGTGCCCTGCGCGTCGGCTACCTCAGCGCCAGTTCGCCGATCATTGCGCAATTGGTACACCTCAAGACACTCACCGGCATCGGCACCTCGCGTTTTGCCGAAGCGGTGATGGCCACGTTGCTGGCCAACGGCACCTATCGCAAATGGGTGCAGCGCCTGCGCAAACGCCTGAACGCGCAAATGGCCGCGACCTTGCAGGTGCTGGAGGATGAGGAATGGCAGGTGTTCGCCGTGCCCGCCGGCGGCATGTTTGTCTGGGCGCGGCCTCGCATGGCCGACCGTTCACGCTTGCAGGCGTGTGCGCGGCAACTCGGCGTGTTGATGTCGCCGGGGGCGCTGTTCAGCCCCACGGGTGAACACAGCGAGTGGCAGCGCATCAATGTGGCCTATGCTGCTGATCAGCGGGCCCTGGCGTTGTTCCGCGCCGCGGGGCCCGCCAGATCGACCTCGACCATTCTGAAAACGACGAGTGTGTAGCTTTTTGCCATTATTGTGGCGCCAACGACTTGTGTTCAGGGCCTTGGGGTTGCGAATCTCGCTACTGGGAAACCGGACTTGATGGCATCCGCCATTGCAAGAGGATTCGAGTGCAATGATTTCGGCCGTGCAACGACGTTTCGCCAACCTCGGTATGGCGAAAAAACTGGGTTTGGGCTTCAGCCTGGTGCTGCTGTTGACTGCGTTGGTCGCAGCGATTGGCGTGTGGTCCCTGCAAACCGTTGGCCTGCGTTTCGAGGGCCTCAAGAGCATGTCTTCGCTCAACAGCGGGCTGCTCAAGGTGCGTTTGATCGAGCAGGACTACGCGCTGCACGCCGACCCCAAGTCCGTCGACGCCCTGCATGAGCAAGTCGACGCCTTGGCCGCCCTGGCCGCCAGCCTCAAGGCCGAGTCTGCGACCAACGTGCCGCTGATGACCGAGGTCGAACAGGCCCTGGCGGCTTACCGCAAGGCGTTCGATGAGTTCGTCGAACTGACCCAGACCAAGGACCTGGCACTGGAAATGGCCAGTTGGTCGGTGTCCAGCGTGGCCAATAACCTCGATGTGTTGCAGGCCGGCCTGGCCGACGATGGCGCCTATGGCCTCAAGGAAAGCCAGGGCAAGGAGGGCGCCGAGTTTATCGAGCAGGCGGGGCAGGTCAGCCAGGTTTCGCGGTTGATGCTGCAAGCCATGAACGAGGCCCATGTGCGCCTCGATCAGAGCCGCAAAGGGCAGGAAGACAACGCCGAACAAGGCAAGATCGAACAGGCCGAGCAGGCGCTGGCCCAGGTCGAGTTACTGAAGACCTCGGTCAAGGACGCCGGTTACCAGACGGTGCTCAATGAGGTCGGCGGGCATATCGCTGCGTTCAATGAAAAGCTCGGCGAATACACCGGCCTGCTGGCCCAGGAAAAAGTGGTCTACAAACAATTGCATGATCGCGCCGATCAAGTGGTCAGCCGCGTCGACCAGGCGTATGCCGCCGAAGATCAGTCGATGCAGGCGCAGTTGAAGAAAAGCGCGCTGCTGATCATCGGCTCCTCGGCCCTGGCGCTGTTGATGGGCTTGATTGCGGCCTGGGTGATTACCCGGTTGATCGTCGCGCCGCTGCGCCGGGTGATCGCGGTGGCCCAGCAGATCGCAGCCGGCGATTTGAGCGGGCGCATGGACGTCAGTCGCCGCGATGAAATCGGCCAGCTGATGCAGGCGATGCAACAGATGGGCAGCGGCTTGAGCGATATGGTCAGCAGGCTGCAAGCGGGCATCGAGCAATTGGCCAGTTCGGCGCATTCGCTGTCCAGCGTCACCGAGCAGACCAACATCGAGGTCAGCAGCCAGAAGGAAGAAACCGAGCAGGTCGCCACGGCGATGAACCAGATGACCGCCACGGTCCACGATGTGGCGCGCAACGCCGAAGAGGCCGCACAGGCTGCGCAGACCGCCGATGACAAAGTCGACAGCGGCCAGCAGGTGGTGCGCCAGAGTTTGCAGCGCATCGAACAGCTGGCCACGTCCAGCACCAGCGCGAGCGCCAGCATCGACAGCCTCAGCAGCGAAATCCAGAACATCGGCAGCGTGTTGAGCGTGATCAAAAGCGTGGCCGAACAGACCAACCTGCTGGCGCTCAACGCAGCCATCGAGGCCGCGCGCGCCGGTGAGCAAGGCCGTGGTTTTGCGGTGGTGGCCGATGAAGTGCGGGCGCTGGCCAAGCGCACCCAGCAATCGACCGAGGAGATCGAGCGCCTGGTCGGCACCTTGCGCAGCGCGGCGCAAGCGTCGGTGCAGCAGATCCAGCAGAGCGGCGAGTTGGTGAAGCTGGCCGTCAGCGATGCGCTGGAAACCGAAAGCGCGCTGGGCAGCATTGCGGTCGCGGTGTCATTGATCCAACAAATGAATCAGCAGATTGCGGCAGCGGCCGAGCAACAGAGTTCGGTGGCCGAAGAGATCAACCGCAGCGTCACCAGCATTCGCGCGAGTGCCGATCAATCGGCGTTGAGCATGCAAGGCAATGCCGCGTCGAGTATTGCGCTGGCGCGGTTGGGCGCGGAACTCAAGGGCATGGTGGGGCACTTCCGCCTTTGATCGCCGCCGCCGGGCCGCGATCAAAGGGCCGGGGCGCGATCAGGCGTGGTTGGCGAGGAAGGTCAGCAGCGCTTCATTGACGAAGTCCGGGTTCTCGCGGCTGGAGATATGCCCGGCGTCGGGAATCAGGCTCAGGCCGCAGCCGATCAGGCTGGTCATCTGCTCGGACTCGGCGGGTGGGCGAGGCGTGTCCTGTTCGCCGCACAGCACCAGGGTGGTGTCGGCGTCCAGGCGTGACAACTGCTCCAGCACATCTGCGCGGCTGAAGATCAGCCGGCCCAGGGGCACGATGCTGTCCAGCAGGCGCGCCGTGGGGTAGCCCTGCAAGACTTTGCGGAAATCCTGGTACAGCGCCGATGCGTGGTCGATGCCCGGGCGGAAAAAGATCGGCGCGACCACATCCAGCAGCGGCTCGGGGATGGCGCCGGCGTCTTCGATCATCTTGAACAGCGAAAAGTAGTGCTGGCGCGTGGCCTCGGGCTCGGCGCCGAGGTAGGTGTCCATCAGCACCAGGCTGTTGACCCGCTCGGGTGCCAGCAGGGCCAGGCGTGCGCCCCACATGCCGCCGACCGACAAACCCACCAGATTGACCTGGGCAATCTGCAACTGGTCGAGCAGTGCCAGGGCCTGGCGCGCCAGGTCGTCCAGGGAGCGCGTGTGCGCCGGCAGCGGCCCGGACTCGCCGTGGCCCCACAGTTCGGGGACGATCACGCGGTATTGCTGCGACAGCGCTTCGATCTGCGGTGCCCACATGGCGCGGTCCCACAGGTAACTCGAACCCAGCAGGACGACCGGGCCGCGGCCCTGGTCAACATAGTGCAGCGGTTGTCCATCAATCACGGCGACAGGCATAGCGGGCCTCTAACTTCACGGAGTGAGGGGGACTTTTGTACGCGAGTCGACGGCGAGGGGATAGATGCTAAATGATGGCATGTGGCGAGGAACGCTCGCCACATGGGGTGGGGGAGGTCAGTCGTAGATGACTTTTTTCTTCCACTCGGCGTCGGTGTCGGCGACTTTCAGGCCTTCGGTCAGTTCGTTGACTTCATCTTCCGCCGGTTTGCTGTTGGTCAGCACCGTGGAGTTGGCGCGCGCCAATTGACTCTCCAGCAATTGCAGTTGCTCTCTGTAGATCGCCGGCTCAGGCTGTTTGCGCAGGTACTGCACGCCGCGCTCGAAGGCCAGGCGCGCCTGGCCCGGCTGGTCCTGTTGCAGGGCATGCTGGCCGAGGTTGTTGAAGAACTCGATGTGCAGCAGGACCAGGATGTGGCGAATCTCCCTGATCCAGTGCTTGGCTTCATTGGCCGGCAGAAAACCGTCCTGGGCCGCGCGGGTGACCTGGCCGTGCAGGGCTTCGAGCAGGAAGCGCACGTCCTTGGCCTTGGCTTCGGTCTGGATCGGGCCGGGCGGGTTGTTGACCGGGATCGATTCGCCCTGGGCCACCAGCGCATTCAGTTCGGCGATCCGCGCCTTGAGCGGTGCGCTGGACTTGTTGAGGTGCAGCAAGCGCTGGTTGACGTTGAGTTCCAGGCGGGTCAGCAGCAGCTTGAGTGCCGGAGTCATCAACTGGCCGGGGAAGGTCTCGGTGATTTCACCACAGCGACGCAGCCGGTCATTAAGCTCGATCACGGTGCGTTGCTTTTCCAGTTTGTTGTTTTCCACCACATGGTTCATATAGCCAATGGCGATCAGTATTACGATCCCGGCTATTACCAGCAGGGTGATCATGAGTGGTGTCACCGGTGCGACCTCTTTATAGGGTTTGCTGTGGAGTGTAGTGACTGAGACATCTGCCGGATAGGACTGTTCGACCAGTTGCCCAGGTAGTTTCTTCTATATACGTAAGCATTCCCTGCGTAGATGCACAATGCCATCAGTTGCTGAGCGAACTATAGCGTCTTGTCGGGCGCCAGAATATAGGCGTCAAGGCGCGGACGCGCAGAATGCCCGCACGGGCCTGGAAAGGGGGGCGAAGTCATTGATTTAAATAAATTTATCCTGGGGGGTTGACGACCTTTCAATCCATCCATAGAATGCGCGCCACTTGCAGCGTAAAGCACACAGCGAAACGCGGCAGGGAGTGAATGTTGTACGTGTGTCCCCTTCGTCTAGTGGCCTAGGACACCGCCCTTTCACGGCGGTAACAGGGGTTCGAGTCCCCTAGGGGACGCCAATGCGGGAATAGCTCAGTTGGTAGAGCACGACCTTGCCAAGGTCGGGGTCGCGAGTTCGAGTCTCGTTTCCCGCTCCATTTTTAAGCAGTGTGGCCTTCGGGCGGCATTGAGTGAAACCAGGACCAAGTCTTCGGACGAGGCCTCTGGGCACTGAAATACACACCATGTGTTTCAGTAGCGTGTCCCCTTCGTCTAGTGGCCTAGGACACCGCCCTTTCACGGCGGTAACAGGGGTTCGAGTCCCCTAGGGGACGCCATTTGCGGGAATAGCTCAGTTGGTAGAGCACGACCTTGCCAAGGTCGGGGTCGCGAGTTCGAGTCTCGTTTCCCGCTCCAATTTTTGATTTGCAGTGTCCATCGGACCTGGGAGTCAGCGAAAAAAAGACGCTTCGGCGTCTTTTTTCGTTTCCGGTGCGATCTGTCGAAAACCACCGGTATCCGGACTTTTTTAGTCCAGAAATCACGAGATCCCGGTGGCCTTGGTCAGTAACCAGATGCCCACCACCAGCAAGATCGCACCGACTGCGACGGTCAACCCGAACTGGCCCCAGGTCGCGCGCCCGGTGTGGATCTCCGAATAGCGCGTGTAGGCGTGATAGCAGACCCCGATAAGCATTGAGGCCACCACCAACAGGGCGATCAGCAGGATGATGTCGTCGCTGTAATTCTGCAGGGTTTGCAGAATGCCGCTGCCGACACCGCGGGACGGATCCTCCAGCGTGGGCAGACGGCCCTGCGCAACGGCCAATGCCGGAGCGCCCATCAGCAGCACCAGCATCCGGCTACGAAGACCATATGAAAAATGATGGTTCATCACGGCAGCTCCCTCGGATCAGGACAGAAGAAAAAACGTCAACACCAGGTACAGCGCGACAAAACGCATGACCACCCCGACAAACTGCCACGAGCCCAGACGTTGTTCGGCCCAACCGGTGTAGGCGGTACGAATTGCCCAGGCGCCCCACAGCAACAGCACGGCAAACACCCCCGACAGCAACAAGGTCGCCATCCGCGCGGGCGTAAATCCGCCGTGGGCCTGGAAGGCGGCCTGTTGGGCGGCAGTCATGGCGAGGGCTCCTGCTCGTCGCGGTACTCACCGAGCATCGGCGTTGGGTCGCGTGGCTGGGCGCGCTGTGGAGTCAGGTAGTCCTGAACTCCAGCACGTACTCGCTGGAGGTCTTCACGTAGGCGTGGGTAGTCGAAGTGGTAGCGACCCCGAACTTGTGTGGGCTGAGCTGATAGGTCTTCGACCTGGCGATTGATTTGGTCCAGTTGACGGGTCAGCAGGGCCAGTTGCTCGCGTTCAAAAGCGCGTTCAGATGCCATGACCGGAGCGGCACTGCTGCTGATGCCGATGATCAGGGCAACCATCCCGGAGCGTAGCAAGCTGAATGTGGGGCTACCCTATCCATCGAATCAGACCTCGTGAGTACGAATGGCCTGATGGTGCGACGACTGCTCAATGCTCGCCTCAAGCAATGGGGATTGGCTCGTCACCGCTTTACGGCAGGGCATTGGGGAAACATCTGACGGAGTTATCCGAAATTGAGACGAAAGAAGATGTCTAGTTTGAATCTGGTGTATTTTTAATCTGCCCTTCAACCGATTCCCGAATACTTCGCCACTGCCGCTGCCCGTGATGGCACGTTCAAGCAACGTAACAGCGACGCCACATGAATACGCACTGTAAAGGGCGATATCTGTAATTCCGTTGCGATTTCTTTATTGGTCTTGCCTTTTGCGATCAGGTGCAATACTTCATGCTGGCGGGCTGTGAGAGCAGTGGTCTGCAACGGCAGCAGGCCCGATGGCGAAAACTTGACGAGAACATCGCCTTCTCTGATAGCCAGTAGTGCCTGTCCGATCTCGTCCGGGGCGATGTTTTTGCCGATAAATCCGTCGATACCTAACGCCATAATCTGTTCGATCAACGATGGATCATCGACCATTGACACCACGATTAACGTGGTGCGCCGCAACTGCTGTCTCAGCTCACTCAAGTGACTCATGCAGGTCAAGCCTGGAAAACGCAAGTCGAGAATCAGCGTGTCAACTTCTTCGCCTGTTTTGATCAGCGCCTTTACAGTCTCAAAGTCACCGGCTTGCTCCACCGTTGCCTCGGGAAGTAGTCGCTGGACAGTGCGCAACATGCCCTCGCGAAACATAGGATGATCGTCGGCAATAATGATTCTGCATGGCATATCGTGCTCTACCCTGAGTCAGTTTTATTTTAGGGACCGTTGTAGCGCCGCGCCGGTTGGTTGCGTGTAGCACCTATCATTTTTACATCGGTTATACCGTAAGGATGCTTCCCATGACGTTCGAGAAGAACACCGAACTTGACCAGGCCAATTTACGCGTCATTGTGTCTGCCTGCGCCATTGGATATATCAGTATGCTGGGCTTTTTGCCCGGGCATAGGGTGGATGCTTATTTGCCCATAATCCTTTATTACTTAGTGTTTCTGTTGGCTTCCATAGGCTTTCGCTTTGTCATTGCTCATTGGCCTGGGCACTACCCGGCACGGCGAATATTAGGGATGGTTCACGATTACACCGGGACCTCATTCGGTCTGGTAGTCGGCGCAGAAGCTGCGTTACCGCTTTATGCGGTGATGGTCTGGGTCAACCTGGGCAACGGTATGCGCTATGGTTCGCGCTACCTTGCAATTGCGACTGGATTGGCGTTACTGGCATTGTTGATTGTCTACTGGTTGACGCCTTCGTGGCAGGCGCAGCCATTCATGGTGCTGATGCTGATGATCACCAGCACGGTGATACCGGTTTATGCCCACCTCTTGTTGGAACGTACTCGTAAAGCTTCGGAAGAAGCCGTTGCCGCTAATCTGGAGAAATCGCGGTTCCTGGCCCAGGCCAGCCATGACTTGCGCCAACCGATCCATTCTATTGGTCTATTCACCGCATGCCTGCGCGAAGCATGCTTGGGCGATGAAGAGCGACGTTTGGTGGACAGTATCGACCGCTCGCTACTCAATGTATCGCAACTCTTTCGCTCGATTCTCGATCTCTACACGTTGGACAATAGCCGTGTGCTACCCAAGTATCAGACCTTGCACCTGGGGGACTTCCTGGCCGATCTTGTGCGCCAGAATGTCGAGGCTGCGCGCTGGGCGGGTGTTGAGTTGCATCTGCGGCCTTCCTCCCATTGGGTCCGGGCAGACCCTGCACTTCTCACAACGATGGTTCAAAATATACTTTCCAATTGCTTCAAATACGGTGCCCAGCGGCCTGTACTGATCGGTGTGCGTAAGTGCGGTGATGGGCTTGCGATCGTGGTTCACGATCAGGGGCAGGGGATTGAAAAGGAACACCTGCCAAAAGTATTCGAAGAGTTTTATCGCGTCCGTCGTGAGCGAGACAAGGACGTTGAAGGTGTCGGACTGGGCCTTTCCATCGTCAGGCGTCTGGGGCAGTTGATGGCTCTTGACGTTGCTATCCGCTCGCGGTTGGGTCATGGGACATCAGTCTGCTTGTCTGGTTTCCCCCTTGCGACGCCGCCACGAAACCTCAGCCTTCAGGAAGACGTTCACCAGGCAGGGCTGTTGACAGGATTGAAAGTCTGTCTGGTGGAGGATGATCACAACGTGTTACTGGCCACTCAGGCGCTGCTGCAGCGTTGGGGGTGTACGGTACAAGCGGAATTGACTGGGCTGAACCTCTCCAGTGATTGTGATGTCATCGTCGCTGACTATGACTTGGGCAACCACGCCACTGGCATCGAGTGCATAGACCATCTACGCCAACAGCGTGGTTGGGCGGTGCCGGCGTTGATTCTCAGCGGGCATGATATAGAGACGATCCAGCAGCAGTTGCGGGAACGTCAGATCGCCATCCTTTCCAAACCCGTCCGCCCAACCGAGTTGCGGGCTACATTGAGAGAGCTCGGTCAGAAACCACTGAATGCACGAACTACTGAACAGTAGGTCTAGCCAGTCGAGTTCTCCTCTTGTTGGGGGGAGGGGGGCGGCACAAGGAGGGATGTTTACGTAATTATTGTTTGGTGCACTGGGCGCCCAGCCCCATGCCCATGGAGCCGAGGGCAACCCCAGGGCCGCTCGGGAGTTCACATGCGTATTCCCCGGTGGCGGTTTTAGCTGTGAAGTAGGTGGTGTTGAAATCACTTCGTACGTTTGAGATGTTGGTAATTGGCTTGCCGATAGTATTTTGTGCTCGACTCTTAAGGTCGTTCTCTGTTGGCTTGATGACCTGGCAGCCGGTTAGACCGACAACCAATGTGGCGAGTACAGTGAGGGCAGTAACTGTGTAAGACAACTTCATATGAACCTTCTTATATATATGTTGAGTGTTTCGAGGGTTTCCCGGCAGCGACCGGTCCTTTATTTGCAGTATTGAAAGCCGCAGGGCAGTCCTGTAGGCCGACTTGCAAAGCGTTTCAATGTTGTTAAGCCAGGCCCACAACACGCGGTTGCTTCCGAGTCGGACCGGTTTGAATGCTGGAAAAGGTTAGTGTTAAGCGAAGGTGGTGGCAATTAGGGCGAATGGGCTAATGGCTATTTGCTATCCGAGTAAACTGCGGCAGCTCTAATTCACTCTGTTGTAGAAGCTCTTGGTTTAGATCTATCTCGCGGACCGCATGCAGCTGCTCTTGATGTCATTGGCGCTGATGCTATAGGATCAAAACAGGAGATGGCATTCCTCCTTTAACTGCCTTCGTGCTAATGATGCCTACGTGAACCCTGGACAGGGGACGTAGGTGCGTCTCCCTGTCCTCCAATCTAGGACAGGCTATGATCTTACCCTTCAAGTTTCCCTTTTCTTTCAGCGCGAGCCGCTTGCCATTTAGTCCACTCAGGTCTGATGAGGAGGACTCTCCATGCTGAAGTCATTAATCGTCATTGCCGTGGGTGCTTCACTTGGAGCCTGGTTGCGTTGGCTATTGGGGATGAAGCTGAATGCCCTATTCCCTACGATTCCTCCAGGCACTGTGGTCGCGAACATGGTTGGGGGTTACATCATCGGTTTGGCCATAGCCTTCTTGGCCGCATCTCCTACCCTTAGTCCAGAGTGGCGTCTTCTGATCATCACGGGTTTCTGTGGCGGGCTTACCACCTTTTCTACATTTTCAGCCGAAACGGTTGCCTTGATTCAGGAAGGCAGGCTGCTCTGGGCGCTCGGCTCAATTTCATTGCACGTCTTAGGTTCGTTGGCGATGACCGCTGCCGGGCTTCTGTCCTACCAAATGATTGGTACTCGCTGAGGAGATAGAAATGAAAGGCTATATGGTCGTTTTCTTCACCCAACAAAACCGTCGTTATCAGGGAAAAATGCTAGGCGAATGGATAGTCGACGTGGCTAAAGAAATGGGGTTACGCGGCGCCACGCTCTGCACTGGAATCGAAGGGTTTGGGCACACCGGGAAACTGCATTCATCACATTTTTTTGAGCTGGCGGATCAGCCCACGGAGATTCGCTTGGCAATCACGGAAGATGAGGCCGAACGATTGTTCAAACGACTGGACTCTGAGGAAATATCGGTGTTTTTCACGAAGACGCCAATCGAGATGGGCACTCTTGGAAAAACGCCTTCCCGTTCAGCCCCTTCCACAACTTCGGAGCTATGAACATGAGCTACGCGGACATCCCAGCAGGGAACGCCATTCCCGATGACTTCTTCACCGTTATCGAGATTCCTGCAAACCACTTGCCGATCAAGTATGAGGTGGACAAGCCAAGCGGACAGATCTTCGTTGACCGCTTCCTGAGTACGCCGATGTTCTATCCTGCCAACTATGGGTTCATTCCAAATACGTTGAGCGATGACGGCGATCCTTTGGACGTTCTGGTGATTTGCCCTTACCCGGTATCGCCTGGTGTTGTCATTCGTAGTCGCCCGGTTGGTGTGATGTACATGACGGACGAGGCCGGAGCTGATGCCAAAGTGATCGCTGTGCCTCATGACAAACTGAGTTCTATGTACAGCGACGTGAAAGAGTGTTCAGACCTTCCCGCGCTACTACTCGCACAGATTCAGCATTTCTTCGAAAACTACAAAACATTGGAACCGGGTAAGTGGGTGAAGATGGGCCGTTGGGGAAGCGCAGATGAGGCGCGGGAAGAGATTCGCAAGTCGGTAGCTGCGTATACCCCCAAGTAGGTTTCACTCCAGATTGAATTCATCAGCCGGGAGTAGGAACTGAGGGGCAAGTGATTTGCCTCTCAGTCGTTCGGAACATCAAATGTCGAGGGAACCACACGCATGGAAAAGTGGATGGCTTATGTTGCGCATGACTCAACTCAATCAAAGCCTTTCCAGAGCATCGACCTTTGATCACCCACTTATGGGGTCGTGCTATCAAGCATTTGACGATCTCCTATTTGACTAAGGTGATTGGTATATCTGAGAGCTGAATCACCTTTGCCGCGACAGAGCCCAGAAAAATCCCTGCAAGAAAGCCATTGCCATGTGAGCCTAGGATGATGCTGTCACATCCTAAAGAGTGTGAGCACGCCACGATTTGGCTTGCTGCATCGCCTTGTAACGTATGAAGTGTAAATGCAATCCCTTCCTGCTTCAGAAGCCCCCCAGCTTTTTGTGAGTCCTCAGTACTTTTATCACCGTAGTAACGATCAACCTCATTCTCGCCCATGTCGTGGGCAATTCGAGTTGGTAAAAGTGGCTGCACATTCACCAGATGCACCTCAACACTACCGCCCAGTAATCCGCCATCTTGGATCAGCGCAATAAGGTAACGCACCGCGCGCTCTGAATGCTCGGAACCATCGACAGCTACAAGTATTTTATGCATTTTCTAAATCCTCTTTCAGTGGCATGAAGATGCTTGGCGTTAGGGGATTGCCAGCTTGCAATCAGTTTTACTCGGACAGGCGGATTCGAATCTGTTTTTCAATCTCGATGATCGCAAAGAGCGCAACACCAACGCCGATGATCAGGAGGCCATCAAGGAAGGGGATCGCTTCTGTGGCAAACACCTTTTGCAGAGGTGGCGCGTAGGTAATGGCGAACTGGGCCAAGGTCACCACTGCGACGATCATCCACACGACCTTGGTGCCACGAATGCCCTTCCAGGAAAGCGATGTGCTGTAGAGATTACGAATGAAGAACAGATGGAATATTTCCATCACGACTAGCGTATTCACCGCGATGGTTCGGGCCAACTCCACGGAGTAGCCACGGTCGAGCGCATACGAAAAAATGCCGTAAACACCACAGAGGAACAGAATAGAAACAAGCACCATATGCCAAACCAACGCACCGCTTATGAGTGGCTCCTTGCGCGAACGAGGTGGTCTGCGCATGGTGTTCTCTTCGGTGGGCTCGAATGCCAATGCGATGCCGAGCGTTACTGCGGTTATGAGATTAATCCATAGAATCTGTATCGCCGTGACCGGCAGTGTAAGACCGAGCAGCAGGGCCACAATGATAGTCATGGTCTCCCCCGCGTTGGTCGGCAGCGTCCAGCTCAGCACTTTCTTGATGTTGTCGTAGACTGTCCGCCCTTCGCGCACTGCCGCCACGATGGATGCGAAGTTGTCGTCGGCCAGCACCAGGTCTGCGGCTTCCTTGGCGGCTTCACTGCCTTTTCCTCCCATGGCGATACCCGCATCGGCACGCTTCAGCGCGGGGGCATCGTTCACGCCATCGCCGGTCATGGCCACTGTCATGCCATTGGATTGCAGCAGCATTACCAGCCTGAGCTTATGTTCAGGGCTGGTGCGCGCAAAAATATTGACGTGCTTTACCGCCTCCTTCAGAGCGGCATCGTTCATGGCGTCTAGGTCTACGCCGGTCAACACACTGTCGGGATTTTGCAGGCCAATCTGCCGACCGATAGCGGCTGCGGTACCGCCGTGATCGCCAGTGATCATTTTTACGACAATGCCTGCTGCTTGGCATTGTTGAACTGCTTTTATCGTCTCGGGTCTAGGCGGGTCAATCAGTCCGACCATGCCCAGCAGGGTTAACCTTCCTTGTACGTCCCCAAACTCCAACACGGTGTGCTCGGGAGGAACTGATCTAACTGCAAATGCCAATACACGTTGCCCCTTGGCAGCAATGGCGTTTGCCTGTTCGTGCCAGTAGTCCGCATTGAGCGGTTCAGTCCCGCCAGCGTTTACGAGCTGCTGTGTGCTCATGGCCAGTATTTGCTCTGGCGCGCCCTTCACATAGATAGAGGCATGTCGATCATGGTTGTGATGCAGGGTCGCCATGAAGCGGTGTTTCGCGTCAAACGGAATGGCATCGGTGCGGGGCCAGGCCTGATGATCTTCATCGCTATCAATACCGGTCTTTCCGGAAAATGCCAGCAAGGCCCCCTCCATCGGGTCACCCTCTACCTTCCATAAATCGTCATGCAGGCGCAGCACCGCATCGTTGCACAGGCCAGCTGCTCGCCCCAGTTCTGCCAACGCAGGGTGAGTTGATATGTCGACTGGCTGATCTGAAAGACTGATGCTTCCCGCTGGCTGATAACCAGCGCCCTCGACCGTGAAGATGAGATCGCTCGTGACGACCGATGCCACCATCATTTCGTTGCGGGTGAGTGTCCCGGTCTTGTCAGTACAGATGACGGATACCGAGCCGAGCGTCTCGATGGCAGGCAGGCGACGCACGATGGCGTTGCGGCGAGCCATTGCCCGAACGCCGACAGCCAGCGTGATGGTGAGGACGGCGGGCAGCCCTTCAGGTATCGCCGCTACCGACATCCCCACCACGACCATGAAGATCTCGGTGAACTCGTAGTGCCCAACATAATGGCCAAATACGAGCAAAAGGCCGCCGACTAACAAGATCAATATCGTCAGCCAACGGGCAAACACGTTCATTTGCTGCACCAGCGGGGTGGTCAGCGTTTCTACACCTGCAAGTAGAGTGCTGATGCGTCCGATTTCAGCTGCTGCTGCGGTCGCAACGACAACCCCTGTTGCTTGCCCGCAAGTTACGAGGGTGCCGCTGAATGCCATGCATGTACGATCACCCAGGGCGGCTTCAAGCCCCACAGGTTCGGTATGTTTTTCTACTGGTATGGATTCACCGGTAAGAATGGCTTCTTGAATCTGTAGTCTGTTTGCGTGCAGCAGACGTAAATCAGCAGGGACTTTGTCTCCCGCCTCCAGCAATACGATATCGCCCGGTACCAGTTCCTCACCCACAACACTTAAGCGTTCGCCTGCGCGAATCACGGCGGCGTGCGGTGCCAGCATCTGCCGGATAGCATCCATGGCTTTTTCCGCTTTGCCTTCCTGGACGTAGCCAATGATTGCGTTTGCAATGACCACAGCCAGAATCACTACCGTATCCCACAGATGTTGCAGCATCGCGGTAATCGCAGCGGATCCTAGAAGCACATAAATCAGAATGTTGTGAAATTGCAGCATGAATCGCAGCCACGCGGGTCGCCGTGCTATTTCTGGCAAACGATTGAAACCAGTGCGGTCAAGCCGGGCTTGAACTTCGGCGGCCTCCAGCCCGACATGCTCATTAACCTCAAGCAGGTTCGTCACCTCCTTTGCAGGCAAGGAGTGCCAGGCCACAGAATGCGGGGAGATTGGTGTTTGCTCAGCTGCTGCATCGACCACCTGCGTCATCAATAATCATCTCCTGTGCACACAGCTCGACTGAAACGGGCTGAGGTGGTCATGAGCGAGCGTAATAGTTTTCCGCTCTTACATCCTATCTTCCATCTAACTGACAGGAACTATAGATGTAACGCAAACAACAGGTTGGCAATCATTGATATAAATCAAATTATTAGTGCCAAGTAGTGTATCAAAATGTTTTGCTGGAAAATTTAGATTTTCAGATTTTCATATAGTGGTGCAGACACCCAAACATAGCTCGTAGCAAAAACGGATAAATATAAATACTACTGCTGATTTTTGCAAAAACTCAGTTTATTCAGTATATGGCATGCGGCTTCTGCAATATTTATATTTTGCCTTGTTAAACCTCGCATATTGGTGCGCCCAATTTAAGTCCATCCATCGGTTAGGACTATTTAGTCGTCACTAATGTCAGGCAAATGGCTCGGAGCTGGGACTGGGTGGTCGTTCGCGGAATCACCTCCGCCTTGGCCCTTGATACACCCCAAAAACAATTCCAGAATTGAGTCTTTTACTATTTAAGGGGGGAAATAGAACCCTTAAATTTCAATGGGTCGGACACCAGATGCGAGTCTCGTTTCCCGCTCCAATTTTTGATTCGCAGTGTCCATCGGGCCTGGGAGTCAGCGAAAAAAAGACGCTTCGGCGTCTTTTTTCGTTTCTGCGATAAATCAAATATTGCATCTGCTGAGGGTGGCTTGAGCGCTTCGGGCTATCCGACACACCTCAACCGCGCCTGCACAAAAAACAATGCCCTCCATAGAGGAGGGCATCGGTTGAGGTTGGCGGCATCAATCCCGTCAGCTAGCGTCCATGCCGTTCAATCGGACACGAGCGTGTGCGCGCAACGTTCGGGCTTGATGGAAACGGCCTAGAGCTTTTTCGCCATGTCGCGCAGCATGAACTTCTGGATCTTGCCTGTCGACGTCTTCGGCAGCTGTGTGAACACCACCGTGCGTGGCACCTTGAAGCCCGCCAGGTGTTCGCGACAGAAGCTGATGATGTCGGCTTCGCGGACGTTCTGGTGGTCGGCCTTGAGGGTGACGAAGGCGCACGGCGTTTCACCCCATTTTTCATCGGGGCGGGCGACGACCGCGGCTTCGAGGATTGCCGGGTGGCGGTACAGCACCCCTTCGAGTTCGATGGTGGAGATGTTCTCGCCGCCGGAGATGATGATGTCCTTGAGCCGGTCGCGGATTTCGACATAGCCGTCAGGATGGGTCACCGCCAGGTCGCCGGTGTGGAACCAGCCGCCTTCGAACGCTTCGGCGGTTGCCGTCGGGTTCTTCAGATAGCCTTTCATCACCGTGTTGCCCCGCATGAAAATCTCACCGATGGTGTGGCCATCATGGGGGGTGGGTTCGAGGGTTTTCGGGTCGGCGACCATCACGCCTTCCAGGGTCGGGTAGCGCACACCCTGGCGCGCCTTGATCTGGGCGCGTTCTTCCAGGGGCAACTCATCCCATTCCGAGTGCCAGGCGCACAGGGTCACCGGGCCGTACACTTCGGTCAGGCCGTAGACGTGGATCACCTTGATGCCCATTTCTTCCACGGCGCCGATCACCTTGGCGGGTGGCGCCGCGCCGGCGACCATCGCGTTCACCGGGTGGTCTATGGCCGCCTTGGCCGAGTCGGGCATGTTCACCAGGGCGTTGAGCACGATTGGCGCGCCACACAAGTGGGTGACCTGATGCTCGCGGATCAGGTTGAGGATTCTCTGTGGGTCGACGCGGCGCAGGAACACATGGACCCCGGCCAAGGCCGTGATGATCCACGGGTAGCACCAACCGTTGCAGTGGAACATCGGCAGCGTCCACAGGTACACCGGGTGGTTGCCGATCGCCCAGATCATTTGGTTGCCCAGGGAGTTCAGGTAGGCCCCGCGGTGGTGGTAGACCACGCCCTTGGGGTTGCCGGTCGTGCCCGAGGTGTAGTTCAGCGAGATGGCTTGCCATTCGTCTGCAGGCCACTGCCAGGCGAAATCCGGATCGCCTTCGGCGAGAAACGCCTCGTAGTCCAGGTCGCTGACCGGCTGGCCTTCGCCGTATTCCGGGTCGTCGACGTCGATGACCAGCGGCGGATGGTCAAGCATGCCGATGGCCGCGTGCACCACATCGTGGAACTCACGGTCGGCGATCAGTACCTTGGCTTCGCCATGCGCGAGCATGAAGGCGATGGCCTCGGCATCCAGGCGCACGTTGAGGGCATTGAGTACCGCGCCAATCATCGGCACGCCAAAATGCGCTTCGAGCATGGCCGGGATGTTGGGCAGCATGACGGCCACGGTGTCGTTTTTGCCGATCCCGCGACCGGCCAGGGCCGAGGCCAGGCGCCGGCAACGGCTGTAGGTTTGCGCCCAGGTGGCGCGTATTGATCCGTGGATCACGGCAGGGTAATCGGGATAAACGCTGGCAGTGCGTTCAATGAAGCTTAAAGGCGAAAGAGCAATGTGATTAACGCTGGTCGGCTCGAGGCCTTGGTCGAAAATGGACATGGTGCGGATACCCGGTGGCTGATTATTAGCTCTATTGTTCGAGACGCTGGTAACGGCAGTTAAGCTGACGGTGCCGGCCTTGAGGCTTTATCGTTGGCACGCCGGTCCCTGCGGGAAAAGCTCAATGACTTCTCCGGCGGCTTTTATATACTGTCCGCGCAGATATATGGAAGTACTACCTGTGTTGTATAGTATATGTACTATATCTTGATGAAACGCTTCCGCTGACCTCGACGTTCCCCTCCCTGTATAGGCTCTATGATGATCGGCAACTCCGTGCGCTTGACAGGCGGTTCGCCGCTGCTCAGGCATGACCCGCAGCCGAGTCTGCTGCTCGATGCCCAGGCTCGGCCGCTGGAGTTCAACGCCGCGCTGCTGGCGTTGCTTGAGCAGTTGTCCCCGGTCGATTGTATGAGCCTGTTGCCGATCAATTGCTTGCCGCTGGTGCAGGCGTGCCTGGGGCAGCAGCGGGCGATCGAAAACGTCGAGGCACAGTTCGCCGAGCGCATTCTGGTGTGGACGTTCATTCCCGACCCGGGTGAAAACCGCGTGCTGGCGCGCTGCCGGGAAGCCAGCGCGCAGATTGTCGCCGAGCGCGAATCCACCAAGGCGCGGCGCCTGTATCGGCTGATCATCGAAAACACCACCGACCTGATTTCCCGGCACACCCCGGATGGCGCTTTTCTCGACGCTTCACCGGCTTCCTGGGCCTTGCTGGGCTATTGGCCGGGGGAATTGCGCGGGACTCGGGCACAGCGCCTGTTCCATCGGCAGGGCTTGGCGGGGTTGGTGCGGCGCGCCCGGGAGGGCCTGGAGCAGGACGGTTATTACACCATGACCTATCGCATCCGCCATCGCCAGGGCCATTACCTGTGGTTCGAAACCGCCTGCCGGGCGATCCGCGAGACCTACACCGGCGCGGTGGTGGAGGTGGTCAGCGTGTCCCGCGACATCACTGCCAGGGTCCAGGCCGAGGAAACCACCCTGACCGAACGCGAGCTGCGCGAGGCCCAGCAACGCCATCATCAGGACGAACTGGCGCACACCGCGCGCGTGGTGACCCTGGGTGAACTGGCATCGGGTATCGCCCATGAAATGAATCAGCCACTGGCGGCGGTGGTCAATTACGCCAACGCCAGCCAGCGTTATCTGGCCGCAATGGGCAGCGATTCGCCGGCGGCCGAACGGGTGGCTCAAGGCCTGGAGCGGATCTCGGTGCATGCCAATCACGCCGCGCAAGTGATCAAGCGCTTGCGTGCGTTTCTGCGCAAGGGGCGCCGCCGCATGGAGGCGCTGAACCCCGGCGAGGTCGCCCGCGAAGCGGTGCGCCTGTGTGCCTGGGAGGCCAGCGATTGTCAGGTGACGATCGAGGATCGCCTGCCGGATAATCTGCCGCTGATTTACGCCGACCGGGTGTTGCTGGAACAGGTGCTGCTGAACCTGCTGCGCAATGCCATCGAGGCGAATCGCGAAGCCCATCCCGGCCAGCCCTCGCTCATCGTCATGAGTGCCTTGGCGCAGCGTGACGGGTGGGTGCAGATCGACGTGAGCGATCAGGGCCCCGGTGTCTCGCCGGCGCAGTTGGAACAGATATTCACGCCGTTCTATACCAGCAAGGCCAATGGCCTGGGCCTGGGCTTGTCCATGAGCCGCAGCATTATCGAAGGCTTCGGTGGCGAGTTGCAGGCCGAACCGATGCCGGTCGGGCTGCAAATGTGCTGCCGCTTGCCCACGCTCGCGCAGAGCGGCGCTCCACAATAAGAAGAGGAATCAAGCGATGGTGAGCGTGACGGAACAGGTGGTGTATGTGGTGGATGACGACCAGGGGATGCTCGACTCGACCGTCTGGTTGCTGGAGTCGGTGGGCCTCAAGGCGCTGCCGTTTACCAGTGGCCGCGAGTTTCTCGACGCCTGCGACAGCCGCCTCAACGCCTGTGTGCTGCTGGATGTACGCATGCCGGGCATGGGCGGCCTGAATGTGCAGGAGCACATGCGCAGCCGTGATTTGCACCTGCCGGTGATTTTCGTCAGCGGCCACGCCGATGTGCCGATTGTGGTCCGCGCGTTCAAGGCCGGGGCGCATGACTTTATCGAGAAGCCCTACAACGAACAGTTGCTGCTGGACAGTGTCCTGCAGGCCCTGAGCAAGGCCGATCATCGCCAGAGCCTCGGTGAAGGGCCGGCGCGGGTACAGGCGCGGCTGCAGCAACTCACGCCACGCGAGCGCGATGTATTGCTGCCGTTGGTGCAGGGTTATACCAACCGCGAAATCGCCGAGCAGTTGGGCGTCAGCGTCAAGACCATCGATCTGTATCGCGCGCGGGTCATGAAGCGCATGGCGGCCAGCCATTTGCCGGAGCTGGTGGGGATGGCGATTGCCGCCGGCCTGGTGGACCCCCTGCAATTGCGCTGATAGGCCTCAGGCCACGGCAATCTGCAGGCTCGGCCGGTCGCTGGCCCTTGTTGCCAGCACGCGCTCGATGGCGCCGGTCAGCAGGTTTTCCAGTAACTCGGTGCGTTCGGCATCATCCAGCGCCTGCCCGGCCAGCCAGCTCGGCGCATTGTTCAGCAGCGTGGCGATCGCGTGGCCGGCCGCTTGCAGGGCGTGGACACTCAGCCGCCGCGGTCGCCCGAGCATTTGCAGCAGTCGGCGCTCGTATTGTTCGCGCAACTGCCGGACCCGCAGTTGCTGGTCTTCCGTGAGGCAGCCGCAATCACGCTCCACCAGGCGGAAGTGCCATGGCATCTCTCGATGCAAATTCAGGTGGGCGTGGATCAGCCGTTGCAGGTTGTCCTGGCGTGAGCGCGGCCGTTGCTCGACGCGCCCCAGGGTGGTCAGCAGTTCTTCGTAGAACTCTTCGATCCAATCCAGCAGCAGGTGCTGCTTGCTGGGGTAGTGGTGGTACAGCGAGCCTGGGGTCAACCCCAGGCTGCTGGCCAGCTCGCGCATGCCGACTTGACCGAAGCCTTTACTGGCGAGCAACTCCAGGGCCTTGTTGCGGTGTTCGCACAAGCGCGAGCGATACTCAGCCATAGGTATGGAAGCCGCGCCCGGTCTTGCGCCCCAGGTAACCGGCGGCCACCATTTCCTTGAGCAGCGGCGCGCTGCGGTATTTGCTGTCCTGGAAGCCCTCGTAGAACGCTTCGAGGATCGCCAGCAAGGTGTCCAGGCCGATCAGGTCGGCCAGGGCCAGCGGGCCGATCGGCTGGTTGCAGCCCAGGCACATGCCGGCGTCGATGTCTTCGGCGCTGGCCAGGCCTTCCTGGAACACCAGGATCGCTTCGTTGATCATCGGCACCAGAATCCGGTTGACCACGAAACCCGGGCGGTTGCCGGCGGTGATCGCAGTCTTGCCCAGGTGCTGCGCCAGCTCGATGGCCTGGGCGTGGGTCGTGTCGCTGGTCTGCAGGCCACGGATCACTTCGATCAGGCCCATCACCGGCACCGGGTTGAAAAAATGCAGGCCGATAAAGCGCTCCGGGGCGTTAACCCCGGCCGCCAGTTCGGTGATGGACAGCGAAGACGTATTGGAGGCAATCACGCATTGCTCATCGACGTGAGCGGCGATCTGTTGCAGCACGCGCCGCTTCAGTTCGAGGTTTTCCGTGGCGGCCTCGATGACCCATTGGGCATTCGCCAGGCTGGCGTAGTCGGTGCTGGTGCGGATCTTGCCCAGCGCCGTATGCTTCTGGGGTTCGCTGAGGATGCCCTTGCTGACTTGGCGATCGAGGTTCTTGCCTACGGTGGCCAGGGCTTTTTCCAGGGCGCCGGCGGAAATGTCCAGCAAGGTCACGTTGATGCCGGCCACGGCGCAGATCTGGGCGATGCCGTTACCCATGGTGCCCGCGCCGATCACGCCGATATTCTGCAGATTCATCGTCAGTCTCTCTTCAATTGTGCGCTGCCGTCGCACGGCAGACATGCCTTGCAATACGGTCCATTGGGCGAGAGTCTAGGGCCCGACAATGTGGCGGCCTATGCCGAAACCTGTCAGTTGTATTGGCGTTTCTTACCATGTGTCCGCTACAGGAACTCAGAATGATGCCCACCCGGGAAAAGGATTCGGTTGCCGTCTACTTCGTGCAGGTCATGATCCATGCACTGCGCGATCAGCCCGAGCGGCTCGCCGCGGTGCTGTGCGAAGCGGGCATCGCGCCAGCGTTGCTGACCCAGCCCGAGGCCCGGGTGCCGGCCAGCGCGTTTGCGGCGTTATGGCTGATTCAGATTCGGGAGTTGAACGACGAGTTCTTCCGCCTGGACTCCCACGGCATGCCGCCGGGCAGTTTCGCCCTGATCTGCCGTGGCCTGATCCAGGAACCGAACCTGGGCAAGGCGCTCACCCAGTGCCTGGCCAGTTTCGCCCTGTTCCTGCGCGATTTTCGCGGCAGCCTCAGCGTGCATGGCAAGCGCGCGGTACTCAGCCTGCAAGTCGGCGGCGGCGATGAGGACACCCGGCGTTACGGTGAGGAAACCTTCCTGGTGCTGATGATCAGCCTGCTGTGCTGGCTGGGCGGACGCCGTGTGCCCATCGATCGCGCCGACTTTCGCCATGTGCGTGCGCCGCTCAGCGACGATCAATTGCTGTGGGGCTACAACCTGACGTTTGGCGCGGCCCGCACCGAAATCGAGTTCGCCAGCAGCTACCTGCGTCTGGCCGTGGTGCAGGACCTGGCGTCGCTCAAGGTGTTTCTGCGCAGCGCGCCGCAATGGCTGGTGATCCGCTTTCGCAACCAGGACGGCATGGCGACCCAGGTCTACCAACGCCTGCGTGGCAGCCACTACAGCCAGTGGCCGGCGCTGGAGGATCTGGCCGTGGATTTGCACATGAGCCCCAGCACCTTGCGCCGCCGATTGGAGCGCGAAGGTTGCTCGTTTCAGGAGATCAAGGACGAAGTGCGCCGCAGCCTGGCGCTGGAACTGCTCTGCCAGACGCGCGCCAGCATCGGTGAAATCGCCGCGCAATGCGGTTTTCAGGAACCCAGCGCATTCCATCGCGCGTTCAAGAAGTGGACCGGCGAAAGCCCGGGGCGTTACCGCGAGCGGGTCCAGGGCAAAGTGTCGCGGCCTGCGCGCCTGGACGCCTGAGTCATTTTCGGTTGAGCGCCGCGTCGCGGTAAGTCCTGGGTAACTCGCCGGTCCATTGGCGAAAGGCCCGGGTGAACGCCGAAGGGTCCGAGAAACCCAGCTGTTGCGAGGTCTGGTTGATCGACATCGACGTCTGGCTCAAGTAATGAATGGCCATGTCGCGGCGTACCCCGTCCTTGAGTTTCTGGAACTTGCTGCCTTCGGCCAGCAGCTTGCGCCGCAGCGTTCTTTCCGTCAGGTGCAGCTCACTGGCGGTGCTTTGGATGGTGGCCTTGGCGAGATCGCCGACGTTCTCCAGGTGGTCCAGCACCCGCCGCGTGTAAACCGGGTAATAGGCGGGGCGGGTGAACCAGTCCACCGGTGCGCGCTGCAGGTGGTAGGCCAGGGTTTCCGCGGTTTGTACCAGCGGCGCGGTGAGCATCCGGGCGTCGAACACCAGGCAGGTCTCAGGTTGGTCAAAATGCGTGGGGCACGGAAACATCAAGCGGTATTCCGCTGAATGGGCAGGCTCGGGATGGTCGAACGTCACCCGCTTGAGCGTGATCCGCTGGCCGATCAGCCAACTGGGGAAACGATGCCAGAGCAAGAGTAAAAAACCCCTCAACAGGTAACCGGGGTCCAGGCTCGGGTCGCTCAAGGTCATGGAAAACATGGCCTCATCACCGACGACTTTCAGCTCCAGGTGCAGGGAGTCGTTCATCACGTTGTAGAAATGGCTGAGCTTGTAATACACCGAATGCAGGTTGTGCGAGTGGATCACTTGCTTGGCCATTATCGCGAAGCAGCCCTTCGGGCAGCGCTGTGAACCTGCGCCGAAAAACTCATCATCACTCAACCGCCACACGGCCTGCATCAAGCGACTGAACTGGTCGGGGGTGATGCGCAGGTGCAGGTTGTCCAGGCGCTTGCGGCTGATGCCGGCTTCCTTGAGCAATACCTCTTCGTCCAGCGCGAGGCGGCGCGCAGCCGTCATCAGGATGTGGGCGAAGTACATGGAGATGGAATAACGCTCGATGCCCATCGTTCAGGAGTCCGGCAGCAGGGGAGGTTAGTTTAGCCAAAAGTGACTGTCCGTTTATGTCTGTTTTTCGACTGATTTGGTAATTGCCACGCGGGGCTGGATCGGAGGAAGCTGAATAGAGCTTTGCGCTGCTGGCTTCGTCCCTGCTTGCTACCGACCCGGGTTTTTAAGGTAATGGCCGTTTTGGTCAATTACCCGGCATGGGGTAGCGGGCGAAGGGTGTAGCGGCCTGTCTAATGAGTGAATGAGGAAAGTAACAATGAGTGGTTATGCCCATCCGTACCGCGACACCGAATTCGTGCTGGAGGAACTGGTCGGATTTGAGCAGTTGTGCGCGAGCGCCCAGCTTCAGGATGTCAACAGCGAGTTGGTCAGCGCCATCTTGAGCGAGGCAGGCCGCTTGGGCTCCGGCGTGCTGGCGCCGCTCAACCGGGTCGGTGATACCCAAGGTACGCACCTGGGGGAACAGGGTGTGCAAGAGGCACCGGGTTTTGCCGAGGCGTATCGGCAATTCCAGGAAGGCGGCTGGCCCTCGTTGACCGCTGCGGAGCAACACGGCGGGCAGAACCTGCCGAACGTGATCGGCACGGCCGTCAATGAGATCTGGCACTCAGCCAATATGGCGTTCGCCTTGTGCCCCATGTTGACCCAGGGCGCCATCGAAGCCATCGCCCATCACGGCTCGGCCGAACTGCAAGGCGCCTACCTGGAAAAACTGGTGAGCGGCGAGTGGACCGGGACGATGAACCTGACCGAGCCGGATGCCGGCTCCGATCTGGCGGCCATCAAGAGCCGCGCCGTGCCCCAGGGCGACCACTATCTGATCACCGGGCAGAAGATTTTCATCACCTGGGGCGATCACCAGATGACCGACAACGTCGTGCATTTGGTCCTGGCACGCTTGCCGGATGCGCCGGCGGGCGTCAAAGGCATTTCGCTGTTCGTGGTGCCCAAGTTCCTGCTCGATGCCCAGGGCCAGCCGGGTGTGCGCAACCGCGTGCAGTGCATCTCCCTGGAACACAAACTGGGCATTCATGGCAGCCCGACCTGCGTGATGAATTTCGGCGATCCCGAAGGGGCCGTCGGTTATCTGCTTGGCGAGCCGCACATGGGCCTGGCCTGCATGTTCACCATGATGAACCACGCCCGCCAGAGTGTCGGCCTGCAGGGGCTGTCGATTGCCGAGCGCGCTTACCAGCAGGCCCGTCAATACGCCAAGGACCGTCTGCAGGGCACGCGCAAGGATGGCAGCCGTTTCTCGATCATCCACTTTCCCGATGTGCGCCGGATGCTGTTGCAGATGAAAGCGTCCATCGAAGCGATGCGCGCGTTGTCGCTGGTGGCCGCCGCCGAAGTCGACCGTGCCGCGCATGCGCCCACGCCGGAACTGGCGCGCCATCACCAGGGGCGGGTCGATGTGTTTACCCCGATCGTCAAAGGCTGGCTGACCGAACTGGCCCAGGAAGTCACCTCCCTCGGCGTGCAAATCCACGGCGGCATGGGCTTCATCGAAGAGACCGGCGCGGCGCAGCACTATCGCGATGCGCGCATCCTGACCATTTATGAAGGCACCACCGGCATTCAGGCGCTCGACCTGGTGGGGCGCAAGACCCTGCTGAACCAAGGCGCGTTACTGAACAGCCTGCTCGAGGAAATGGATGAAACCGTCGAGCAACTGCGTCACATCGATGCCCTCGACTATCAGGCCGTGGCACTGGCCGCTGCGCTCGGCGCCGGGCGCGAGGCCTTGTCGCGGTTACTCGACAACGCCAAGCACGATGCGGATTGGGCCGGCAGTGTCAGCGTCAACTTCCTGATGCTCTTCGGCTACCTGTCGGGCGGCTGGCTCATGGCGCGTTCTGCCCTGCAGGCGCATGCGCAGTTGGAAGCCGGCACGGGCGATGCGGCCTTCCTCAAGGCCAAGGGCGTCAGCGCACGCTTCTACGCGGAGCAATTGTTGCCGCGGGTACACGCATTGTTGGCGGCGGTCAGCGCTGGGAGCGCGAGCATCATGGCGTTGGATGAAGAACAGTTCTGACAGCGCGTTGGTTTTTGTGCCTAACTTTTTTGAGGTTCACCCCATGCATCACCAGCGCATCCGCCTGGATTCCTTGCACGAAAAAATCATGAGCGCGGCGCAGGCCGCCGCGTTCATTCAAGACGGCATGACCGTGGGCATGAGTGGTTTCGGTGGCGCAGGGGACGCCAAGGCCGTGCCGCTGGCGCTCATCGAACGAGCGCGGCAGGATCCGCTCAAGATCAACCTGATCACCGGCGCGAGCCTCGGTCGTGGCCTGGATGGGCAGATGGCCGAGGCCGGGCTGCTGGCGCGGCGCATGCCGTTTCAAGGCGACCCGGTGCTGCGCAAGGCGATCAACGAAGGCCGTGTGGTGTTTATCGACCAGCACCTGAGCGAAGTGGTCGAACAACTGCGTGACGGCAGCCTGCCCAATCCGGATATTGCGGTGATTGAAGCGGTGGCGATCACTGAGCAGGGCCATATCGTGCCGACGTCTTCGGTCGGCAATTCGGCCAGTTTCGCCCAGACGGCACGGCAGGTCATCGTTGAGCTGAACCTGGCCAGCAGCCCCTATTTCGAAGGGATGCACGATATTTTCCTGCCCCACGGGCGCCCTGGCCGCGGGCCGATTCCGCTCATCCGCGCGGATGATCGCATCGGCACCCAGGCCATCGAAATTGACCCTGCCAAGATCGTCGCCATCGTGCTCTGCGACACGCCGGAATCTGCGATTCCGATGCTGCCGCCCGATCATGAAACCCAGGCGATTGCCGACCATCTGGTGGCTTTTTTCGAACAGGAAGTGGAGCACAAACGCTTGGGCAGAAGCCTGGCGCCGTTGCAGGTCGGCGTCGGCTCCATTGCCAACGCCGTCATGTGCGGGCTGATCGATGCGCCGTTCACCGACCTGGTGCAGTACTCGGAGGTGTTGCAGGATTCGACCTTCGAATTGCTCGACGCGGGCAAGCTGAAGTTTGCCTCCGGCTGTTCGATTACCTTGTCCGGCCCCTGCGGCCAGCGGGTGTTCGGCAACCTGGGAAAATACGCCGACCGCCTGGTGTTGCGGCCCCAGGAAATCTCCAATCACCCGGAAGTGATTCGACGCTTAGGCGTGATTGCCATCAACACCGCGCTGGAGTTCGACCTGTACGGAAACGTCAATTCCACCCACGTTTGTGGCACGCAGATCATGAATGGCATCGGCGGTTCGGGAGATTTCGCCCGCAATGCGCTGCTGTCGATTTTCGTGACCAAGTCGATCGCCAAGGACGGTGCGATTTCCCGCGTGGTGCCGATGGTCAGCCATGTCGACCACACCGAGCATGACGTCGATATCCTGGTGACTGAGCAAGGGCTGGCCGACCTGCGCGGCCTGGCGCCGAAAGAACGGGCCGAGTTGATCATCAACCACTGCGTACACCCGGATTATCGCGAGGCGTTGCGCAGCTACTTCAAGGCCGCGTGCGCCAAAGGTGGGCATACGCCGCATGTGTTGAGCAAGGCCTTGAGCTGGCACATCAACCTGCAGGAAACCGGTTCGATGCAGGCGGCCGCCGTCAGCGTCTAGGGTGTCTGCGCCAACTGAAAAAAGCCCGCCATTGCGGCGGGCTCCTGCCGCATTCAGAGCTGCGGTAACTGACCGACCCGCGCCATCATTTCGGTGACGATCTGCAGGTCGAGGAGGAACTGTTCGACCGTCTTGAACTCATTGTCGGTGTGCCCGGTGTACTTCTCTTCCGGGCGTGCCAGGCCGAACTGCACGCCGTTGGGCAGTTCATGCACGGAGGTGGCGCCGGCCGAGGTGCCGAACGCGTGTTTCATGCCCAGGTTTTCCGTGGCCACCGCCAACAAGGCCTTGACCCACTCACCTTCCGGGTTGCGGTACATCGGTTCGGCGATCGAGTAGGTGAAGTTCACGTTGACCTTGGTTTTCTTGTCCCAGGCGCTGAGCTTGTCGGCAATTTGCGCTTTGAGTTTCTCCGGCGACTGACCCTTGGGCACGCGCAGGTTCACCGCCAGCTTGAAGCTCTTGTCATCGAGGTCGACAAACGTCAGCGAGGTGGTCAGCGGGCCCATGAAGTCATCGGCGAAGCCCACGCCCAATTTGCCGCCCAGGTAATCCAGGCCCCAATTGTCGGCGGCATAACGCGCCGCGTCGGTGATGTGGTTGTGCTTGAGGGCGATCTTGCCATCGACGCTGTGGATCAGCTCCAGCATGCGCGCGACCGGGTTCACCCCGGATTCCGGTTCGGACGAATGCGCCGAGACCCCGGTGACCGTCAACTGCACCGCTTTGCCGACCACCTTGGCGCTCACCTGGAAGTCACCGCCATTGCGCTCGGCGTATTGCGTACCGGCCTCTTGCAGGCTGGCCGCCAACTCGGCGGGTTTGTCGCTGAGCAACGTGGCGACCGACGCCGAGGGAATCTGGTTGGTGGCCTTGCCGCCGGTCATGGCGATGATCTCTGCGCCTTTGCCTTCGCCTGTGCGGCGTGGGAAGGTGGCCATGATCGTGCCGTAGCCTTTTTCGGCAATGACCACCGGGTAGCCGCCATCCAGCGCCAGGTTGTACGGCGGCGTCGGGTTGCGTTCGAAGTAATAGGGGATCGCGTCGCCGGAGGTTTCCTCGGTGGTGTCCACCAGCAGCTTGAACGTGCGCGCCAGCGGCAGCTTCTCTTCCTTGATCACCTTCATGGCGTACATCGCCACCACGATGCCATTTTTGTCGTCTTCAGTCCCGCGGCCGTACATGCGGTCGCCAATCAGCGTGACCTTGAACGGATCGAGCCGGGTGCCGTCTTTCAACACCCAGTTTTCCGGCGTCACCGGCACCACATCCGCATGCGCATGGATGCCCACCACTTCATCGCCGCTGCCTTCCAGGGAGATTTCGTACACGCGGTTATCGATGTTACGGAAGTTCAGGTTGAAGGCTTTCGCCAGGCCCTGCAGCTTGTCGGCGATCTTGAGGAATTGCGGGTTTTTGTACTGCGGCACGCCGTCGACGTTGAACGTCGGAATTTCCACCAGCTCGCGCAGGGTCTCGGTGGCGGCCTTGGCGTATTTCAGCCGCGCATAAATGCCCAGCAGGCGATTGATTTCGTTCTGTTGCTCGGCGCTCAGGGGGTTGTGCTCGAGAAAGGCGCTGATCGCCGGCCCCGTATCGCTGGTTTTGCCCAGCTCGCCCTGGGCCAGGGTGCCGAGGAAACCGTTGAAGTCAGTGATCGAGGTTGCGCTGAAGTCCTTCAGAATCGCCGTGCTCTGCTGTGGGGTGATATTGGCGAAAGCCGGGCTGACGAGGGTCGAAAGGCTCGCGGCGAACACGCTGGCGACAGCCAATTGCTTGAGTGGAAAGTACATGGCGGGACGCATTCCTTTGCTGGTAGTGAGTGGGAGATTTCTGATCATTAAGTCAGAAATATTTCCACACACTACCACCACAGGGAATGAGAATGGCAGACCTTGGCGTAGGAAATTTCTCAGTCAAACGCCCCCGCGTCGGAGTGTACATCCCTGTGTGCGCGGGCGTTGAATCGTGTTCAGGTCAAGGTTGGCCAGGGTGCGGCGCAGGGTAATCGGCCGTTACGTCCAGTGCTTTGGCGTAGGGCCCATCCCACAACTGCTCGTGCAATTGGCCTATACGCTTGGCCATCGCTTCGCTGCGCATGACCACCTCCAGGTTGCGCGAATTATCCAGATAACCGCCCAGCCAATTGCTGGTGCCGACCCAGGCCACTTGCCCGTCGATCTCCAGGGTCTTGCTGTGGATCACCCGTGCGTAGGGGATAAACCCTTGCTTGGCCTGGGGCAGGGTGACGATCTTGATCTGCACGTTGGGCAGCACTGCGAGGCTTTTCAAATAGGGCAGTTCCAGCGCATCGGTGTTCCAGTTGGACACCATCAGCTTGATCGACACCCCGCGTGCGGCGGCGGCACGCACGGCGTTGTCGATCACCGCATAGTAGGGCCGGGTTTTATCCGGGCCGTAGGACAGCGGCGCGTAGTCCAGCAGTTGCACGCGCACTTCGTGCTTGGCTTCGCCGAGCAGGCGCGGCAGTTCGAGTTGGGAGTCGCCCACCCCGGGCGGGTTGTAGCGTTGCGGGCTGGCCACCAGGTAATTGCCGCTGCGCGCAGGCGCCTGGCCGGCCATCGGCAGCGGCACCGGGCTGTGTGCGCTCAGCGCCGCCTGGGCTTGCCAGTCCTGATCGAAAATCGCCTGGACCTGGCCGACCACCGTAGCGTCGGTGATGCGCAGCCCGGTTTCGTGGATATGTTCCAGGGACCGCCAGTCGAAATTCTGGCTGCCGACAAACGCCTGCTGCCCATCCACCACCATGTATTTGGCGTGGATGATGCCGCCACTCAGTTGCGCGTAGGGCAGCACGCGCAAGGTCAGGTTGGGAATCGCGCGCAGGCGTTCCAGGGTGGAGGCTTCTGATAGGCGAATGCCTTTTTCCTCCAGCAGGAAGCGAATTTTCACGCCGCGTTTACCGGCGGCTTCCAGGCGCTCGATCACCCGCTCCAGTACCGAGCCTGGATGGTCGGCGGCATAAAACTGGCCGATGTCGATCGTGCTTTTGGCGCCGTCGAACAGCTCGATCCATACCGGGCCCGGCTGGCGTAGATCGGCGCTCGCCAGGTCGGTGTCCAGCGGCACGGTGTGTACCAGTTCAAACCCCGGAATTGAAAAGTCCGCCTGGGCCAGCGGACTGAGCAGCAAGCCGGCGAGGCCGGCGATACGGCATTTCATCGATAGGGACATAGGCATCTCGTCAGGGAAAAAGACAGGGCGGGCGCCTCACGCGCCCGCCCTGACAGTCATGCCGTGCGGCTTTGCAACGAGGTGGGCACCAGGTGCGGCACTTCGCCCTGCACGCGGGCCCCGGTGGCAGCGCGGATCAGCAGGATCTTCAACTGATCGTTGATGCGTTCCAGGCTGTCCTGGAAGAAGTTGTGGAACACCACGCAGAACAGCGCGATGGCGATCCCCAGGCCCGTCGCGAACAACGCGGTGCCGATACCGCCGGAAATCTGCCCAGGGTCGGACACCCCCGCGCTGGCCAACGCCTTGAAGGTGTCGATGATGCCGAGGATGGTGCCGAGCAAGCCCAGCAACGGCGCGGCGGTGGTGATGGTTTCGATGATCCACAGGCTGCGGGCCAGCGGGGCGCGGGTGGTCAGGTACTGGGTTTCGATCACATCATCCAGGTCCTTGCGCGAACCCTGCGAGGCTTTCTGTGCCAGCACCGGCATCACCATGTTCAGCGGTAGGCTGTCGCGGCGGCTCAGGCTTTCCGGCAGGTCACGTTCGCTGTGTACGTGGGCGCCCAGCACCTCGGTCAAGGCACGGGCCTGGCGGCGCACATAGGCGAAGTAAATACCGCGCTCGATGGCGATGAAGATGGCGATGGCCATCGCGGCGTACATCACATAGAAGGTGATATCGTGGAGCAGGTTCATGTCCATGTTCGATTACCTCGCAGTTAGAAATTGGCTTCCAGGGACACCGTCACGGTGCGTTCCAGGCCAACGATGTAGGCCGGGTCGCCGTCGCGGAAACCGCTGTAGCTGGCCGCGTTGGTCTTGGTGGTGTACACGCCGTCCAGGTACTTCTTGTCGAACAGGTTGTCGACGTTCAGGCGCAGGGTTGCGTCCTTCACCACTTTCTTGTCCACCGGCAGGTAGATACCGGCGCCGGCGTTGAACACGGTGCGGCCGGAGATGGCTTCGTCGTTGGTCAGGTCGCCATAGAGCTTGCTGGTGTATTTGCCGCCGAAGGTGCCGTAGAAGCGCCCGTCGTCATACCCGATGTTGGCGGCCAGCATGTTTTTCGGCACGTTGGCGAACTGCTTGCCGCTGGTGGGCAACAGGATGGCTTTGCCCGCGTTGTACACGGTCAAGTCGTCCTGTTGCTCGGCCTTGGTATAGGTGTAGGAGGTGTAGTAGTTGAAGTGGTGGGGCAGCAGGCCGCTCCATTCCAGCTCCAGGCCGCTGTTGTTGACCGATCCGGCGTTGATGTCGGCGAAGTCGCCGTTGATGTCCTTGGACGAAACCTGGCGATCCTTGAACTGCATGTAGAACAAGGTGGCGGCCACGGTCATGTCGTCGCCGGTGAAGCGCCAGCCCAACTCATGGTTCCAGCTGGTTTCCGGCTTGGAGTTGATCGAGTCCACGCCCTTGTCGTACAGCACGTAGTTCTGCGGGATACGCATGTTGCGCGACAGGCTGTAGAACAACTGGTCGCGTTCGTCGAGCTGGTACTTGAGGCCGGCGTTGGGCAGCAGCTTGTTGTAGGTCTGGTGACGTTTTTCCGGCTGCTCGGTGAGGCTGCCGTTGTTGGTGCCGTCGCGCTTGACGTTCATGTAGGCCAGGCCGGCCACCAGGGTCCAGTCCGGGTTGATGTACCAGGTGTCCTGGGCCCAGACTTTCTGCGCCGGCGTGATGGTGAAGCGGTCGCGACCCTGCACGGTGTTGCCGTTCGCATCGACCACGGAAGTGCCGTCCGGCCAGGTGTCGGTAGGCTTGCCGTTGCTCTTGAGTGCGATGAACGGTTGGGTCTGGCTTTGGCGCGCGCGCTCGTACCAGTAGCCGAATTGCAGGCTGTGATCGCCCAGGTCCCAGTTCAGTTTGGTGGTAATGCCGGGGCGCCAGGTCTGGGTGCGGGAGGGGCGGTAGTACACGCCGGTGGTCGAGGAACCGTCGGCATTGTATTGCGCGGCGGTGGGCAAGTTGCCCAGGTCGAAGACGCCGCCTGCGTTTGAGCCGCGGTTCAGCGCGTAGCTCGACGAACCGACGCCGCTGCCGTTACCCCAGTAGTAATACGGGATCACCGACAGGGCCAGGTTGTCGGCCAGTTTGAACTGGGTATTGAGCACGCCGGTAAAGGTCTGGAACGGGTTCTGCGCGAGGGCGTAGTAGCTGTTGAGCTTGCCGTTGCTGCCGACCGTCGGTGTGGCGGGGTAGGGGTCGAACTTGCGGCCCTTCTGCTGGAACTGCGATTTGGTCAGTTGGCTGTAACTGTTGTTGTCCTGCTCGTGGTACTTGAGGATCAGGTTGGCGGTGTTGCCGTTGCCGGCGTCGAAGAAGCTGTTCCACTCGACCTTGTCCGCACGCACGGCGCCCGAGCCGCGCCACATCTGCCCTTCGGTATGGGACGCCGACAGCCAGTTGCTCAAGCCGTTGACCTCGCCGGTGTTGAGCCGGGCAAAGGTCTTGCGGGTGGCGTTGCTGCCGACCGTCTGTTTGACGAAGGCCCCGGTTTCCTTGGTGGGGCGAATGGTCACGATACCGATGTTGCCGCCGCTGGAGCCGATGTGCGGGCCGTCGGCCTCCGACGAGCCTTGGGTGACGAAAATCTGGTCGATGTTTTCCGGGTCGCCCAACAGGTTGGAGTACAGCGCGTAGTTGCCGGAGTCGTTGATCGGCATGCCGTCCACCGACATCCCCACCTGGTCGGAGTTAAGCCCGCGCATGGTGAAGCGAAAACCCGACAGGCCGGTGGCATCTTCGCTGGAGATGTTCAGGCCCGGGGTGTACTTGAGCTTGTCGATGGCGTTGCCGGTGGCGGTTTGTTTATCCAGCGCTTCCTTGGTTATCGTGGAGCGCCCCTTGATGCTTTCTTCCTGCACCATGTAGCCGCCACCGGCAGTGGCCTTGCCCTGTACGCCGATGGTGCCGACGTCGCTGTCGCCGGTGTCGGCCATGACCATGCCATGCCCCATGCTCGCGGCAACGAGTGCCAGATGAATCCGTGTGAACCTCATCAGTGTCATCCTAGTGTCGGGTGCTTATTGCACGCTGTAGTTGAAGGTGGCGGTGAAGCGCTGCTCGTTGCGCCCCCCGAAGGCTTGCTCGGGGAACGGCTTGACCTGCTTGATACGCCGCAGGCTGTTGGCGGCGGCCCGGTTGAGCAACATGCTCGAGGCCGGGGTCTGCACGCCGGAGTCGAGTACCCGACCCTGGCGGTCCACCAGCAGCCAAACCACCACGTCGCCACTTGGGCGTTCGAGGGAGGCCTGGCGTCCTGTGGGGTATTGCTTGTAAGTGTCCAGCTCGTTACGCAAACCCTTGAGGTAACCGCCCTCCAGGGCCTGGCCGTCGACCTTGGGCGGTGCGGGCGGGGCCGGAGTCGGCGCAGCCTGGGCGACCGCCGCAGGCGCGGGTTTGGCCGCCACCGGGGGCGGCGTCGGCGTGGGTTTGGCGACCACGGGCTTGGGCACCGGCTTGGGCGGTGGCGGGGGCGGTGGTGGAGGGGCCGGCTCGGCCTCTTCGTCCTCGATCACCGGCGGTGGCGGTGCTTGCTCCACCACGGGTGGCGGCACCACCTCGGGCTCCGGCTCGACCAATGCCAACTCGACCGCCGACTCGTCGTACACCGGCTCGACCTTCAACGTCTGGGACTGGATACCCAGTGCAATCAGCACCAGGGCGATCAGGGCCGGGACACTGCCCAGCAGCCGACGCGCACGAAACAGGACGTACATGATCAGGACTTACGCGTGGCGATGGACACGGAGGTAAAGCCACCCAGACGCAGGGTGTCCATCACCTCCACCAGGCGCGAAACCTCCACGCCCTTGTCGCTGTTGACGATGATCGTCGACTTGGTATCCGGCTTTTCCGCCGCCTTCAGCGCCGGTACCAGAGCGTCGACCGTGAGGTCCTTGCCATCCAGTTGCAACTGGCCTTCCAGGCCCAGGGTGAGGATGAATTTGTTCTGCGGCTTGAGCTGCTGCGAACTGCTGGCGCTGGGCAGTTGAGTCTTCATGCCGAGTGCCGGAATCACGTTCAGACTCACGAGTACGAAAAACACCAGGAGGAACATCATCACGTCGATCATCGGGATCAGTTCGATGTGTGCCTTGCGTTTTTTCGGTTCATCCCAGGTTCTCATTCCGCTACCCCGTTATTGAATTAGGGGCGACACGCTAACAACGGAAAATGACCGAACGGTTAACTTTAATTTACGTTTTGACGTGTCTAGGACGTGTCTTACAGATTGGTTTCCGGTCACTTCCACGAAGTAATGAAACTGAAACGCCGGGGGTACATTCTCGAAAAATTTACACCGAGAGCCGTCTTGTATGAGTCAGTCATTGCCGCATTTGTTGACTTCGCGTTTACTGTTGCGGGCGCTGGAAAGCGACCAGGCCGCGGTACTTTCCAGCCTCGCCAACGGGCCGAAGATTGCTGACAACACGGCCAACATTCCATCGCCCTATACCCTGGAAACGGCCCGGACGTTTATTGACGGGATGCAAGACAAATACCGCGCCGGCGATCTGTTGAGCCTGGGCATGCACCTGCGCGAAACCGGCGAATTGATCGGCATCGTCAGTCTGCGTCTCAATGCGCGTCACCACTACGGGCACCTGGGTGGATGGGTGGCGGCGCACTGTCGCAACCAAGGCTATGCGGCCGAGGCGGCGCGTGCGGTGATGGACTTCGGGTTCACCGAACTGGGCCTGTACCGAGTGGGCAGCCAATGCTTTGGCCGCAACAAGGAGTCGGCGCGGGTCATGGAGAAAATCGGCCTGCTGTACGAAGGCTGTATGCGCGCCGCGTTTCTCAAGAATGGGGTGTATGAGGACTTGCTCGGGTTTGCGACCGTGCGCAATGACTGGGAGCGCCTGGCGTGAGTCGCGCGGTTGACCATGATCGGCGCCGGGTGCTGGCCGGGCTGGCGCTGGCCACCACCTTTTCGATCCTCAGCCCGTTTGCCCGCAGTGCGGGGATCGATTATCCGTTCACGTTGGGCGTGGCCTCGGGTGATCCGTTGCCGGATGGTTTCGTGATCTGGACGCGCCTGGCGCCGTTGTTCAATGCGGCGGACGGTCGCGGCGGGTTGGCGCGTGCGGTGCCGGTGCGTTGGCGGGTCGCCAGCGATGCGGGGATGACGCGCATTGTGAGGCAGGGTGAGGTGATGGCGAGTGAGCGCTTTGCCCACTCCGTGCATGTGGAGGTCGCGGGGCTGGAAGCCGGCAGGCCGTATTGGTATCAGTTCGAAGGGCTGGGGGCGCAGAGCGCGGTGGGGCAGTCGCGTACCGCGCCGGCTTTGCATGCCCTGGCGACGGCGCGCTTGGGGTTCGTGTCGTGCTCCCACTGGGAACGCGGGTACTTCAGTGCCTATCGTCACCTGGCGGCGGAGCAGCCGGACCTGGTGTTTTTCCTCGGTGACTATATCTACGACAGTTCCTACGCGGCCGACTCGGGAAAAGTCATTCGTTCTCACGGCAGCGGCAACGCGCTGACCCTGAGCGACTATCGCAACCGCTATGCGCTGTACAAGACCGATCCGGATCTCCAGGCCTTGCACGCGGCGGCGCCCAGCGTGGCGACCTGGGACGATCACGAGGTGCAGAACGACTATGCCAGCCGCTGGTCCCAGGACCCGAAGGTTGCCGTGGCGCAGTTTCTCAAGCAGCGGGCGGCGGCGTATCAGGCCTATTACGAGCATATGCCGCTGCGCGTGAGCAGCCTGCCCAGCGGGCCGGATATGCGCGTTTATCGGCGCCTGGACTACGGCCGCCTGGCACGTTTCCATGTGCTCGACGGTCGACAGTATCGCTCCGAGCAACCGTGCATTCAGGCCAACGGCAGCCATCAGGGCCACATCGCCGCCAACACCTGCAGCGACTTGCGCGACCCCGCTCGCACCATGCTCGGTTGGCAGCAGGAGGCCTGGCTGGACCAGGGGTTTGCCCAGTCGAAAGCGCAATGGAACGTGATCGCCCAGGACTTGCTGGTGGCGCCGCTGCTGCAGCGCGACCTGACCCAGCACACGCTGGGCCATTGGACCGATGGTTGGGATGGCTACATGGCGAACCGTTCACGAATGCTCGCGTCCATCGCGCGCCACCAGCTCAACAACCCGGTGTTCTGGGGCGGCGATATACATTCATTCTGGGCCACCGATTTGCATGCCGATGCCAACAACCCGGACTCGCCCGTGCTCGCAACCGAGTTCGTCGGCACCTCGGTGACCTCCGATGGGCCGCCTTATGACGCCTTCACCCAGATGCTGCCGCAGAATCCCCATGTGAAGTTTTTCGACAGCCGCCAGCGCGGGTATGTATCGGTGACGCTAGATGCCCAGCGCATGCTCACGCACTTTCGTGTGATTACCGATCCGCGTGACCCGGCCGCCACGGTGTCGACGCTCAAGTCGTTCGTGGTGGAACCGGGACGGGCCGGGGCGATCGCGGTTTAATCCAGGCTGTAGCGCACCGACAGCGTGCCCTTTTTCTCCGACACGGCCAGGATCGTCACCTGGCCCAATTCGCCTAATGCCTGCACATGCGTGCCACCACAGGCATACGCGGGCAACTCGCCGAAGCCGACTTCGCGGATGCCGTCTTCCAGGCGCATCTGGCGCGGGTAGTCGGCGGCGATCCAGTGGTCGAGTTGTTGTTGAAGCGTGTCGGCCTCCATGGCTTGTGCGCTTTCGCCGCGGATAAAGGTGATCTTGCCTTCGCCCGGCCAGTGGTGAGCCTTGATCGGCATCCAGCCCAACGCCTCGCCGGCGTTGCCGATCAAGTGTCCGGCGGAATGCAGGCGGGTGTGCAAGGCACGGCGTGGTGCATCGACCCGTGCGTTGATCGGGCCCGGTTCTACGGGCTGGTCGAGGTAATGCACCACGCGCTCCGCCTCCTGGGTCACCCGCAGCACCCGGCTGTCGCCCAGCCAGCCGGTGTCGAATGGCTGGCCGCCGCCCTGGGGGTGGAAAATCGTCGACTGCAGCGTGACCGCAAACTGCTCTTCGTGGGCGGTGCAGCTCAGCACTTCAAGCTCGGCGGTCAGGTGGTCGTGGGTGAAAAACAGGCGCTCGGTCATCGTCTACATCCGCATCAAGGTTCTGCGGTCAGTATAAATAGTGCGCAGATGGGTGATAATCCGTTCAATTATCAATGGACTTGTGCGTCATGAGCATCAATCTTCCTTTGCCGCTGCTGGGTGAAATGGCGATTTTCGTCAAAGTGGTGGAAGCCGGCAGTTTTTCTGCGGCAGCGCGACAACTGGGCGTGTCGCCTTCGGCGGTGAGCCGCAGCATCTCGCGTCTCGAACAGGCGTTGGCCACGCGCCTGCTGCAACGCACCACGCGCAAACTGCGTTTGAGCGAGGGCGGCGAAGAGGTGTTCAAGCGTTGCCAGGAGATGGTCAACGCGGCGCGCTCGGTGATGGAAATCAGCGGCCAGTTCACCCACGAGGCCGAGGGCTTGGTGCGGGTCAGCGTGCCCAAGGCGGTGGGGCGGTTCGTGGTGCATCCGCATATGCCGGAATTCTTGCGGCGCTATCCCAAGGTCGATGTGCAGTTGATCCTTGAGGACCGGCAGGTGGACCTGATCGATGACAACGTCGACCTGAGTATCCGTATCACCGACAGCCCGCCGCCGGGCCTGGTGGGGCGGCAATTACTGCCCATCGAACACGTATTGTGCGCGACGCCGCAGTACCTGGCCGAGCACGGCACGCCGAGTCATCCCCATGATCTGCTGGCGCACAGCTGCATCTACCTGGGCGAAACCCCGGGGGACTCGCGCTGGAAGTTTCGCCGGGCGGGCAAGGCGGTCACGGTGGGCGTGCGGGGGCGGTATGCGGCGAACCACACTGGCGTGCGCCTGGATGCGGTGTTGCAGCATGTGGGGATTGGCAGCTTGCCGTATTTCACGGCGCGGCATGCGTTGGATGAGGGGCGCCTGGTGCAGGTGTTGCCTGAGTGGGACTTTATTGCGTCCTACCATGGCGAGGCCTGGCTGCTGCACTCGCCGACGCGGTACCTGCCGCCGAAGGTACGGGTGTTCATTGATTATCTGGTGGCGTGCATGGCCACCGAGCCGACGCTGCGCCGAGGGTAGTGTGGGAGGGGGCAAGCCCCCTCCCACATTGAATGATCAGTGCTTGCTCTGGTCCTGCGGCATCGCCAGCAGCTGTTTTTCCTGGTTCCAGTCGAACGGTTCATCGTTCTGTTCGGCTTCAAAGCGACGCTCTTCCAGGGCCTGGTACAGGTCCAGTTCTTCGTCTGGCATGAAGTGCAGGCAATCGCCGCCGAAGAACCACAGCAGGTCGCGTGGCACCAGATGGGCGATTTGCGGGTAACGCAGGATGACCTGGCTCATCATGTCCTGGCCCAGGTACTGGCTCTCGGTAGTGTGGGAGGGGGCTTGCCCCGATAGCGGTGGATCAGTCATGCATGTATTGGCTGACACGCCGCCATCGGGGGCAAGCCCCCTCCCACATTGAATGATCAGTGCTTGCTCTGGTCCTGCGGCATCGCCAGCAGCTGTTTTTCCTGGTTCCAGTCGAACGGTTCGTCGTTCTGTTCGGCTTCAAAGCGACGCTCTTCCAGGGCCTGGTCCAGTTCCAGTTCTTCGTCGGGCATGAAGTGCAGGCAATCGCCGCCGAAGAACCACAGCAGGTCGCGTGGCACCAGATGGGCAATTTGCGGGTAACGCAGGATGACCTGGCTCATCATGTCCTGGCCCAGGTACTGGCTCTCGGTAGTGTGGGAGGGGGCTTGCCCCTCCCACATTGAATGATCAGTGCTTGCTCTGGTCCTGCGGCATCGCCAGCAGCTGTTTTTCCTGGTTCCAGTCGAACGGTTCATCGTTCTGTTCGGCTTCAAAGCGACGCTCTTCCAGGGCCTGGTACAGGTCCAGTTCTTCGTCGGGCATGAAGTGCAGGCAATCGCCGCCGAAGAACCACAGCAGGTCGCGTGGCACCAGATGGGCGATTTGCGGGTAACGCAGGATGACCTGGCTCATCATGTCCTGGCCCAGGTACTGGCTCTCGATCGGATCGATTGGCAGCAGGGCGCGCAGTTCATCGAAACGCTCCAGGAACAGCAGGTGGCTTTCCTCGGGCACCTGTTCGGCTTCGCCGACGGCAACCAGGATGCTGCGCAGGTGGTCGAGCAAGACGAGATGATCAGCAACGACGTTGGACACGAGATAAGTCCTCAAAGCAAAAACGGGCGCGAGAGTATATAGCTCAAGCGCCCGTAATTATATGGCCTGGGGGATCAGCGGACTTTACCCGCGGCCTGGGCCAGTTCTTCCTTGCTGAAATCATCCACGTCGATCACCTTGCGCCGTGCCGCTTCGGCTTCACGCAGGGTTTGCGCCTCGGCCGGTTGCAGCACCCCGGCGTGCAGTGCGGCGTCGATGGCCGGTTCGCCAGCAGCCGGTTTGACCTGGCCGCTTTTGAGCGCCGCATGCAGTTTTTTCTGCAGCGGATGGCTGGCGGCGAGCAGGTCGCAGGCATGTTGCAGGGCGCCCACCGGGTCTTGCGCCGATTGCGGGCGGTAGCAGCCAGCCAGCAGTTCTTCGAGGGTCGGATCACCCTTGGCGCGACCGATCACCGCGGCCACTTCGGCATCCAGCGCATCGGACGGGCCGGTATGGCGACGGCCGAACGGGAACACGATGACCCGCAGCAGGCAACCGAGCAGCTTGTTCGGGAAGTTGCTCAGTAGTTCATCCAGTGCGCGTTCGGCTTCGCCCAGGCTTTCTTCCATGGCCCAGGTGAACAGCGGTTCCAGGTGGTCCGGCGAATCCAGGTCGTGATAACGCTTGAGCGCCGCCGAAGCCAGATACATATGGCTCAGCACATCGCCCAGGCGTGCCGACAGGCGTTCGCGGCGTTTCAACTCGCCGCCCAGCAGCATCATGCTCAGGTCGGCGAGCAGGGCGAACGCCGCAGCCTGGCGGTTCAGCGCACGGAAGTAAGCCTGGCTCAAGCGGTTGCCGGGGGCTTTTTCGAAGTGGCCGAGACCCAGGTTGAGCACCAGGGTGCTGGCGGCGTTGCTCACGGCAAAGCCGATGTGCTGCATCAGCAGGCCATCGAATTCCTTGAGCGCCTGGTCGTGGTCTTCGCGGCCGGCCAGGGCCATTTCCTTGAGTACGAAGGGGTGGCAACGGATCGCGCCCTGGCCAAAGATCATCAGGTTGCGCGACAGGATGTTCGCGCCCTCCACCGTGATGAAGATCGGCGCGCCTTGCCAACTGCGGCCCAGGTAGTTGTTCGGGCCCATGATGATGCCCTTGCCGCCGTGGACATCCATGGCGTGGCTGATGCATTCGCGGCCGCGCTCGGTCAGGTGGTACTTGAGGATCGCCGACAGCACCGAAGGTTTTTCACCGAGGTCCACCGCGTTGGCGGTGAGTATGCGCGCGCTGTCCATCAGCCAGGCGTTGCCGCCGATGCGGGCGAGGGCTTCCTGGATACCTTCGAAGGCCGCCAGCGGCACGTTGAACTGCTCGCGCACCTGGGCGTATTGGCCGGTCACCAGGCTGGTGAACTTGGCTGCGCCGGTGCCGACCGCCGGCAGGGAAATCGAGCGGCCCACCGACAGGCAGTTCATCAGCATCATCCAGCCCTTGCCGAGCATGTCCTGGCCACCGATCAGGTAGTCCAGGGGGATGAACACGTCCTTGCCGGAGTTGGGCCCGTTCATGAACGCGGCGCCCAGCGGCAGGTGACGACGGCCGATGTCAACGCCCGGCGTATCGGTGGGAATCAACGCGAGGCTGATGCCCAGGTCTTCTTCTTCGCCCAGCAAGTGGTCCGGGTCATGTGCCTTGAACGCCAGGCCGAGCAGGGTCGCGACCGGGCCCAGGGTGATGTAGCGTTTTTCCCAGTTCAGGCGCAGGCCGAGGGTTTCCTCGCCTTGCCATTGACCTTTGCAGATCACCCCGGTGTCGGGCATGGCGCCGGCGTCGGAGCCGGCCAGCGGGCCGGTCAGGGCGAAGCAGGGAATATCGTCGCCACGGGCCAGGCGCGGCAGGTAGTGGTTGCGCTGTTCATCGGTGCCGTAATGCAGCAGCAGCTCGGCCGGGCCGAGGGAGTTGGGGACCATCACGGTGGACGCCAGGTCGCCGCTGCGGGTCGCGAGTTTCATCGCCACCTGGGAGTGGGCATAGGCGGAGAAGCCTTTGCCGCCGTACTCCTTGGGAATGATCAGGGCGAAGAAACCATGGGTCTTGATGTGTTCCCAGGCGGCGGGCGGCAGGTCCATGGCCTGGCCGATTTGCCAGTCGCTGACCATCGCGCACAGTTCTTCGGTCGGCCCATCGATGAACGCCTGCTCTTCTTCGGTCAGGCGTGCCTTGGGGTAGGCGAGCAACGTGTTCCAGTCGGGGCGGCCGCTGAACAGCTCGCCGTCCCACCAGACGGTGCCGGCGTCGATGGCATCGCGCTCGGTCTCGGACATTGGCGGCAAGACCTTCTGAAACCAACTGAACAGCGGCTTGGTGACGTATTCGCGGCGCAGGTCGGGCAGCAGCAGCGGCGCGGCCACGATGGCAATCAACACCCAGCAGATCAGCAGCAGCCAACCTGGTGCGTGGCTCCAGGCGCCCATCGCCAGCAGGTAAACGGCGACCACGCCCAGGGCGGGCAGGGGCGCGGTGCGGCGGTGTGCCAGGTAGGCAATGCCGACCACCAGAACCAGTATCCACAACAACATATTCAATCCTCCGTGAAACCAGGGGCGAAACCACCGTTGAGCTTAGTCGGCATCCGAGAAAGCGCGGTGATCAGGGTGTGGCGAGTTGTACTGGAAGCACCTTGGGATCACCGATCACCAGGCGCCGACATTTGGCCGAATCGTCGTTATCGCTGTGGCGGACCTGTCGTTAGACTCCAGGCTTCCCCCGGAGATCAAACCCATGGAAACGTACCTGAATCCCAGCCGCTTCATCGATAGTGACCACCCTGCGGTGGTGGAGTTCGCCGAAAAACATCGCGGTTCCAGCGCGGATTCAGGTGATCAGGCAGTCAGTCTTTATTACGCCGTGCGTGAGGCGGTGCGCTACAACCCCTATACCTTCAGCCGCGACCCCAACACCCTGAACGCCAGCTTCGCCCTGGCTGCCGGCCAGAGCTACTGCGTGCCCAAGGCCACTTTGCTCGCCGCCTGCGCGCGGCACTGCGGGATTGCGGCGCGCATCGGCCTGGCGGATGTGCGCAATCACCTGTCGACGCCACGCCTGATCGCGCTGCTCAAAAGCGATGTGTTCGCCATGCACGGTTATACCGAGTTGTACCTGAACGGGCGCTGGGTCAAAGCCACGCCGGCGTTCAACCAGCAATTGTGCGAGCTGTTCGATGTGCCGCCGCTGGCGTTCGATGGGATCAACGACAGTGTGTTCCACGCCTTCAATCGCCAGGGCAAGCGCTCGATGGAGTACCTGGTGGACCATGGGCAATTTGCGGATGTGCCCGAAGATTTCTTCTTTGCCCACCTGGAGAAATGTTACCCGCACCTGTTTGGCGAGCAGATGCCGAGCGTGCTGGGTGACATGCAGGACGATTTAAGCCGCCCGTGAACCGGCGTATGCTGCTGCGTTCATCAAGCCATGTTCATCAACAATAAGGCGCGGTCATGCTGAAGATCTGGGGGCGTAAAAATTCATCGAACGTCAGGAAAGTCCTGTGGTGCGCCGAGGAACTCGGCCTGGACTATGAGGCCATCGATGCGGGCGGGGCGTTTGGCGTGGTGGACACGCCGCAATACCGCGCATTGAACCCGAACGGCCGGGTGCCGATGATCGAAGACGGCGACTTCGTGCTGTGGGAATCCAACACCATCGTGCGTTACCTCTGCGCCAAGCAGGCGTCGAACTGGTACCCGAGCGACGTGAAGGCGCGGGCCAGTGCCGAAAAATGGATGGACTGGACCACCTCGACCCTCGCCGAGCCGTTCAAGGCGGTGTTCTGGGGCGTGGTACGCACCCCGGCGGAAAAACAGAACTGGGACAGCATCAACGCCGGGCGCCAGGCCTGCATCGATGCACTCGGCACCGTGGAGAAGGCGCTCGCCGAACAGCCCTACCTGTCGGGCGACGCCATCGGCATGGGCGATATCCCCTTGGGCTGCTTTGTTTACGCCTGGTTTGAAATGCCCATCGAACGCCCGGCCATGCCCCACCTGGAGGCTTGGTACCAACGCCTGCAACAGCGCCCGGCGTACCGCAAAGCGGTGATGACCGCGTTGACCTGATACTGACTATTAATACAGGTGACTGTACTTGTGCGGCGCGGGCAAGCACCATGTTTGTCATGCGCCGCCGTTGAACGATGCGCGGTGTGCCCTCATCTATTGTCCCTATTCCCTTCTTTGGTGCGTATTCCGCTATGAGTTCCGCTCTGTCCATCCGGCAGCTAACCAAAACCTACGGCAACGGTTTCCAGGCCCTGAGTGGTATCGATCTGGACGTTGCCGAAGGTGATTTCTTCGCCTTGCTCGGCCCCAATGGCGCCGGCAAATCCACCACCATTGGCATTCTCTCGACCCTGGTCAACAAGACCAGCGGCACGGTGAATATCTTCGGCCATGACCTGGACAAATCCCCGGCGGCGCTCAAGCGTTGCATCGGCGTGGTGCCCCAGGAATTCAACTTCAATCAGTTCGAAAAGACCTTCGACATCGTCGTGACCCAGGCCGGCTACTACGGCATCCCGTCGAAAGTCGCCAAGGAACGCGCCGAGCAGTACCTGACCCAACTGGGCCTGTGGGACAAGCGCGACGTGCCTTCGCGTTCGCTCTCCGGCGGCATGAAGCGACGCTTGATGATCGCCCGCGCGCTGGTCCACGAACCGCGCCTGCTGATCCTCGATGAGCCCACCGCGGGGGTGGACATTGAACTGCGTCGCTCGATGTGGACCTTCCTCACCGAGCTGAACCAGAAAGGCATCACCATCATCCTCACCACCCATTACCTGGAAGAGGCTGAGCAACTGTGCCGCAACATCGGCATCATCGACCACGGCACCATTGTCGAGAACACCAGCATGCGCAACCTGCTGGGCCAGTTGCATGTGGAAACCTTCCTGCTCGACCTGAAGACCGAACGGTCGGCGCCGCCGCAATTGCTCGGCTACCCATGCCGCCTGGTGGACAGCCGTACCCTGGAAGTCCAGGTGGATAAAGCCATGGGCATCACCGCGCTGTTCGGCCAATTGGCGACCCAGCACATCGAAGTGCTGAGCCTGCGTAACAAAACCAATCGCCTTGAGGAGTTGTTCGTGTCCCTGGTGGAAAAAAACCTGGCGAAGGTGGCGGTATGAATTCGGAACTGCAACCCAACCTCATCGCCCTGCAAACCATCGTCTACCGCGAAGTGAAACGCTTTACCCGGATCTGGCCGCAGACCCTGCTGCCGCCGGCGATCACCATGGTCCTGTACTTCGTGATCTTCGGTAACCTGATCGGCCGGCAGATCGGTGGCATGGGCGGTTTCACCTACATGGAGTACATCGTGCCGGGCCTGATCATGATGTCGGTGATCACCAACTCCTACGGCAACGTGGTGTCGAGTTTCTTCGGCAGCAAGTTCCAGCGCTCCATCGAAGAACTGATGGTGTCGCCGGTGTCGCCGCACACCATTCTGATCGGCTACACCTTGGGCGGCGTGCTGCGTGGCTTGATGGTCGGCGTGATCGTGACCTTGTTGTCGCTGTTCTTCACCCAACTGCAAGTGCATCACCTCGGCATCACCCTGGTGGTGGTGGTGCTGACGGCGACGATCTTCTCGCTGCTGGGCTTCATCAACGCGGTGTTTGCCCGCAACTTCGATGACATTTCGATCATCCCGACCTTCGTGCTGACGCCGCTGACCTACCTGGGCGGGGTGTTCTACTCCATCACCTTGCTGCCGCCGTTCTGGCAGACCGTGTCGCTGGCCAACCCGGTGTTGCACATGGTCAACGCCTTCCGCTACGGCATCCTGGGCGTGTCGGATATCCGGATCAGCGTGGCGATCACCTTCATGGTCGTGGCCACGGCGGTGTTGTACATCGGTTGCGCGCGGTTGCTGGTGAGCGGGCGCGGGATGCGGACGTAACGCCGGATTACACGCCGTAAAAAATGTGGGAGCGGGCTTGCTTGCGATAGCCGTGGATCAGTCAGCGATACAGTGACTGACCTAGTGCAATCGCGAGCAAGCCCGCTCCCACATTGGTTTCTGAATAACGTCTTTACCCTTGCAGCGCCAACTCGATCAGCGCGTGCAGCTCATCCACCGCCAGCGGCGCGGTGGAGAACAGAATGCGAAACACCGTCGGCGCCGCCAGCAGGTTGATCAGGCGGTCCGCGCTCGGCGGTGGCGGCGTGGCGTTCGGGTAGCGCTCGACGATCGTTTGAAGCTGCCCGCTCAGGATGCTCACGCAATACCCTGGCGTCTGGCTGGATTGCACATCACGCATCATGTTGCGCCCCGGCTCCGAACTCATCTCATCCAGGTATTGCTCGGCCCACGCCCGCAGGTCGCCGCGCAGGCTGCCGGTGTTGGCCGGCTCGCTGTCCGGGCGCATGCGCGCCAGGGCCACATCGGCGAGCAACACCGAGAGGTCGCCCCAGCGGCGGTAGATGGTCGATGGCGTGACGCCCGCGCGCGCCGCGATCATCGGTACGGTGACGCTGGACCGCTCATGGGTTTCCAGCAGTTCGCGCACCGCCGAATGGACGGATTCTTGTACCCGGGCACTACGGCCCCCCGGGCGGAGGCCTTCTTTTATCGCCATGCCTGTGACCTTAACACAAAGAATTTGCTTTAAGCGGCGAGCAGTAGCACACTCGACAAAAGCAAAATATTAGCTTTAGCGGAGCGTGCCCATGTCCAGCCTCACTTCTCATCGTTCCAGCCTGGTGTTCCTGGCGATCACCTTGCTGACGTTCCTGGCGGCCTCCAGCGCAACGACGCCGTTGTATCACCTGTACCAGGAGGGCCTGCATTTTTCCTCGGGCATGCTCACACTGGTCTTCGGGGTCTACGCCTTGAGCTTGCTGGCGGCGCTGTTGACCGTGGGTTCGCTGTCGGATCACCTGGGGCGCAAGCCGGTGATTTTTGCCGCACTGGGCCTGAATATGCTGGCGATGCTGCTGTTTATCAATGAGAGCGGCGTGGCCTGGCTGATCGCCGCACGGACGCTGCAGGGTTTCGCCACCGGCATGGCCACCGCGGTATTGGGCGCGGCCCTGCTCGACACCGACCGCCAACAGGGGCCGCTGGTCAATAGCGTCGCGCCCTTGCTGGGCATGGCTTGTGGCGCGATGGGCAGCAGCCTGCTGGTGGAATTCGCGCCGCTGCCCACCCAGTTGATCTACTGGACACTGCTCGCGCTGATGCTCGGGCAGGCCATGTATGTGTGGCGTTTACCGGAAACCGTCAGCCGCATCCCCGGCGCGCTGGCGTCATTGCGCCCGACCCTGCACGTGCCGCCGCAAGCGCGCCGGGCGTTGTGGCTGTCGTTGCCGGTGGACGTGGCGGTGTGGGCCATGGGCGGCTTCTATCTGTCCCTGGCGCCGTCGCTGGTGCGGGCGGCGACCGGCTCGACCTCCAACCTGATCGGTGGCGGCCTGGTCGCGGTGTTGACCTTGAGCGGCGCGCTGATGATTTTCAGCCTGCGCAATCGCCCGGCCCAGAAGGTCCTGCGGTTGGGCGCCAGCCTGCTGGCCGTTGGCGTGGCACTGATCCTCGCGGCGGTCCACAGCGCCAGCCTGCCGCTGTTTTTCGTCGCCACGTTGATCGCCGGCAGTGGTTTTGGCGCGGGCTTTCTCGGGGCCTTGCGCAGTGTGGTGCCGCTGGCCTTGCCTCATGAGCGGGCGGGGTTGATGTCGGCGTTTTACGTGCTGAGCTACCTGGCGTTCTGCCTGCCGTCTTTGCTGGCGGGCAATCTGATCCGCAGTTTTGGCCTCATTGCCACCACGGACGGCTATGGTGTCGTGCTGATCATGCTGACCCTCGGCGCCCTGGCCGGGTTGCTGCGCCAGGATGCATTGCGGGTCGGGTGCAAGGGCAGCGCCTGACGCTATATTGGTAAAATAGATAACAGTTAGAGATATTACCCGTTATATAGATATGCGCTCAGGTTCTACCATGGCCCCAACCTCCTACGAGGAAGAGGATTGCCATCATGACCTGCTCGACCACCCTGAACTACAAACCCTTCAGCCACCTGGCCCGTCCGCGGGAAGTGATCCGCCAGTTCACCCCGAACTGGTTCGCCGCCACCATGGGCACCGGGGTGTTGGCGCTGGCGCTGGCGCAACTGCCGGTCAACCTGCCCGGCATGTACGCCATCGCCGAAGGGCTGTGGCTGTTCACCATCGGCCTGTTCATCCTGTTCAGCGCCTTGTATGCGGCGCGCTGGGTGATGTTTTTCGACGAAGCGCGACGGATCTTCGGGCACTCCACGGTGTCGATGTTCTTCGGCACCATTCCCATGGGCCTGGCTACGCTGCTCAACGGTTTGCTGCTGTTCGGCCTGCCGCGCTGGGGTGCTGGTGTGGTGCCGCTGGCCGAAGCGCTGTGGTGGCTGGATGTGGCGATGGCAGTGGCCTGCGGTGTGCTGATTCCGTTCATGATGTTCACGCGCCAGGAACACAGCATCGACCAGATGACCGCCGTTTGGCTGTTGCCGGTGGTCGCCGCCGAAGTCGCCGCCGCCAGCGGTGGCCTGTTGGCGACGCACCTGGCGGATGCCCACGGGCAACTGGTGATGCTGGTGACCAGCTACGTGCTGTGGGCATTTTCCCTGCCGGTGGCGTTCAGCATTCTGACCATCCTGATGCTGCGCATGGCCCTGCATAAGCTGCCCCACGCCAACATGGCCGCGTCGAGCTGGCTGGCACTTGGCCCGATCGGCACCGGCGCCCTCGGTATGCTGCTGCTGGGCGGCGATGCACCGGCGATCTTCGCCGCCAATGGCTTGCCCACTGTCGGTGAAATCGCCTACGGCCTGGGCCTGATAGCCGGGATTACCCTGTGGGGCTTCGGTTTGTGGTGGATGCTGATCGCGGTGCTGATCACCCTGCGTTACCTGCGCGCCGGCATCCCGTTCAACCTGGGCTGGTGGGGCTTCACCTTTCCGTTGGGGGTCTACGCCCTGGCCACGTTGAAGCTGGCGAATGTGTTGCACCTGGGGTTCTTCAGCGTAGTGGGTGGCGTGCTGGTGCTGGCGTTGGCGCTGATGTGGCTGGTCGTCGCCAAGCGCACCGTGCAGGGGGCCTATAAAGGTGAGCTTTTTGTTTCGCCGTGTATTGCAGGATTAGGGAATAAGTAAGCGGGATTAGGTAAAGTCGTGGCCTGAAAAAAAACCAGGCCACGCAGGAACACGGACGATGAGCCACCCCTCACAATTCACCTTGCTGCGCACACGGCGCTTTCTGCCGTTCTTCATTACCCAGTTGCTGGGTGCCTTCAACGACAACATCTTCAAGCAATCGCTGATCCTGGCGATTCTCTACAAGTTGACCATCGACGGTGACCGCGCCATCTGGGTCAACCTGTGCGCCTTGTTGTTTATCCTGCCGTTCTTCCTGTTCTCGGCGCTGGCCGGGCAGTTTGGCGAGAAATTCAACAAGGACGCGTTGATCCGCGCGATCAAGGTCGGCGAGATCGTGATCATGGCCGTCGGCGCCACCGGCTTTTTGTTCAATCATCTGCAACTGATGCTGCTGGCGTTGTTTGCCATGGGCACCCACTCGGCGCTGTTCGGTCCGGTGAAGTACTCGATCATGCCTCAGGCGCTGCGCGAGGATGAGCTGGTGGGCGGCAACGGCCTGGTGGAAATGGGCACGTTCCTGGCGATCTTGGCCGGCACCATTGGCGCCGGGATCATGATGTCGTCCACCCATTACGCGCCGGTGGTGGCGGTGGCGATTGTCGGTGTAGCGCTGCTGGGTTACCTGGCCAGCCGCGGCATTCCGCGGGCGGCGGCGTCTTCGCCGCAACTGCGGCTGGACTGGAACATCTTCAGCCAGTCCTGGGCCACCTTGCGCCTGGGCCTGGGGCAGACCCCGGCGGTGTCGCGCTCGATCGTCGGCAACTCGTGGTTCTGGTTTGTCGGCGCGATCTACCTGACGCAGATCCCGGCCTACGCCAAGGAGTGGTTGTACGGCGACGAAACCGTGGTGACCCTGATCCTCACGGTGTTCTCGGTGGGCATCGCGCTGGGCTCGATGCTCTGCGAAAAACTCTCCGGGCGTAAAGTGGAAATCGGCCTGGTGCCGTTTGGCTCCTTCGGCCTGACGGTGTTCGGCCTGCTGCTGTGGTGGCATTCCGGCGGCATGCCGCAGAACGTGCAGGCCAACGACTGGCTGGCGGTGCTCGGGTACGGCCAGGCCTGGTGGGTGTTGTTCGATATCCTCGGCCTGGGTGTGTTCGGCGGTTTCTATATCGTGCCGTTGTATGCACTGATCCAGTCGCGCACCGCCGAGAACGAACGGGCGCGGGTGATCGCCGCCAACAACATCCTCAACGCGCTGTTCATGGTGGTCTCGGCGATTGTGTCGATCCTGCTGCTGAGCGTGGCCAAGCTGTCGATCCCCGAGCTGTTCCTGGTGGTGTCGCTGCTCAACGTGGCGGTCAACGCCTACATCTTCAAGATCGTCCCCGAGTTCACCATGCGTTTCATGATCTGGCTGCTCAGCCATTCCATGTACCGCGTCGAGCATCGCAACCTGGAACTGATCCCGGACGAAGGTGCGGCCTTGCTGGTGTGCAACCACGTCTCGTTCGTCGATGCGCTGTTGATTGGTGGTGCGGTGCGTCGGCCGATTCGCTTTGTCATGTACTACAAGATCTACCGCTTGCCGGTGCTCAACTTCATCTTTCGCACCGCCGGGACGATTCCGATTGCCGGGCGTAATGAAGACATCCAGATCTACGAAAAAGCCTTCACACGAATTGCGCAGTACCTGAAGAACGGCGAGTTGGTGTGCATCTTCCCGGAAGGCAAGTTGACCAGTGACGGCGAGATGAACGAGTTCCGCGGTGGTGTGACGCGCATTCTGGAAGAGACGCCGGTGCCGGTGATTCCATTGGCGTTGCAGGGCTTGTGGGGGAGTTTTTTCAGCCGCGACCCTAACAAGGGCTTCTTTCATCGCATTTGGTCGCGCGTGACACTGGTGGTCGGCCAGCCGGTAACGGCGCAGGCAGCGACACCGTCGCACTTGCAGGGTTTGGTCGGGGCGCTGCGGGGGGCGGTGAAGTAGCGAGCCGGGTTTACTCGGCATGCGTGCTGCTGGCGAGCGGTGTGGCGCCAGGATGTTCCGGCGTGACGCGGCTCCTTCATGCCCAGTCCGGTAATTTTTCACTCTATTGGAGGAACGTTTTCGGTCAGCACGCCACAGAGTTATCGTCTTCCTCTGCGTATGACGGGAGCTAACGATGGACTCTACTTCTACTTCTACTTCTACTTCTTCACCGCAGCCGCAGCCGCAGCTGGCTTACTCCGGCGAAGATCAAAAAGCCAACTCGGCCTATCGCGCGGCGAGTGATCCCGTCAGACAGGCCGCGCATGCGGCTCCGATCACTGCCAATGTGCCGTTTATGTACAACAATACTCATGGGCCATCCAGGGTGGAGATCGGTTCAGTCGAGGCTGGCCCGGTGACTTATGGCAGTGACTCCGATCTCCAGCGGCGTGCAAGGCAATCTGATGCTGCGCCGGCCGATTCATACTTCCAGAGCGCGCCCAGTCGTGAACAGGTTCGCGCCAAGGCCGAGGGCCAGCAAGGCAGTATTGATTTTGGCAGCCCTTCATCACCCTCTGCGCCGACCAAGGTCGACCCGAGTCGGGGATACCATGATGGCAATGTCAGCATTACTCGCGAACGTGGCACCTCGTCTCGAGCACAGCGGAATCATGAGACCCTTCGCATCAAAACCGGCAATGGTGATGATTCTATCCATATCGAAGAAAGCCGGGACGGTGGGCTCCTCGCGCAGATCAATGGGAAATCCTACGACATTCAACATCATGAAAATCCCGCAATCAAACAGGGCGTTGTGGTCGAAACCGGCGGGGGGAATGATGGCGTCAGCATCGGTTACGGGGGCAGTCGGGAAACGTTTATCTATGCCGGCGCGGGTAACGATACGGTTTACGCCGGGTCGGGCAAGACGAATGTGTTTGGCGGGGAGGGTTCTGACGTGATTAACCTGGGCAGCGGTGAAAGCTACGCTGAAGGTAATGATGGAAATGACTTTATCACCGGGGGCAGTGGCAATGCTGTGATTTACGGTGGCAAAGGCAGCGATGAATTGCGTGCAGGCGGAGGGCCAGATACCAAAACCAACTACGTGGATGGCGGGGAGGATAACGATCTGATTTATGGCGGAAGGGGGCACAACATTCTGCATGGCGGACCGGGCGATGACCATATCGTCGGGGGAGACAGCAATGCTATTTATACCGGGAGGGGGCGGGATACTGTCCAGACAACCAATGAAAATGATCGTGTCTTCGGACGGCGAGGGGTCGACGATCTGAGCCAGCTCCGTTCCCAGTCAGGCTTTCGGGAAGTCGCCCCCCTTGACGTCGGTCATCGCGGGATCAAAGTCGAAGGCAGCCCGGAGTTCCGCCAGCGTGTAAATGATGACCTTGAGTTTCTCAGAGGCTCGCCGGTGGGGCAGAGGGTGCTTGCAAAAATCGATTCGCTTGAAGCGCCTGTCAAGATCCGACAAGGGGCCGATGGTAGTTTCTATGACTACAGTGATCCAGGTCTCGGAGTTACGCGCAGCGATGAAGGCCGCCGTGCTGATTATGGCGACGGTTTTGTCAAAGACGGCGTTGCGGGCATACCTGCAACAGATCCGGTCCTGACGTATCAACCTAACTTCATTGTTCCGGGGGACCAACGGCCTCCGATCGTTGTTCTGCAACATGAGCTCGCCCATGCGATCAATTTTGGTGAAGGCTCTGCGCTGACAGGTACGACTTTTTCAGGCACCAAAATGGTGGGCTACGACTCAAATGGCCGACCCCGGTTCATGCCGGTGTACGAGGATAATTTTGAGCGCCAGGCGGTCGGACTCTTCACCAGCCACGCCCCCTATAAATTCGACCCGAATCTGCCGGCCTCCACCTACAACGTCTGGCCCTTCACCGAAAACGCGCTGCTCTACGAGTTTGGTCTGCCATTACGCCAGCGCTATACGTAACCGTGCGTCGATCATTGCTGCGGAGTAATTATGTAGGTGGGGCGCGAGACTGCGTGCCGGCAGAGGCTACGCGCTGATCTTGAGCCCCACCAACCCGGCGATGATCAACGCCACACTGGCCAACCGGAACAGCGCCATGGATTCCCCGAACAGGATAATCCCGGCGATCACCGTGCCCACTGCACCCACACCGGTCCAGATGGCGTAGGCGGTGCCCAGCGGCAATTCCTTCATGGCCAGCCCCAACAGGCCGAGGCTGATGGCCATGGCGGCAATCGTCAGGGCGGTGGGCAGCGGCTTGCTGAAGCCGTCGGTGTATTTCAAGCCGACGGCCCAGCCGACTTCGAACAGCCCGGCGAAAACCAGAATGATCCAGGACATGATGACCTCCCTCTATAAAAGCGGGGTCGTCCCCTGATGTGTACGCGATAGCGTCGCGGGGTCGTCCCCGCGGCGTTCGGTAGAGTGCCGAAGATTGATCGAGCGATCAAGTTTTTGCAGTGGCTTCCAGGGTGCGGCGGTCTTCCTTTTCGCTCATGCGGCGGAAGTACGTCGACAGCAGCGCTCCGGAAATATTGTGCCAGACGCTGAACAGCGCACTCGGCACCGCGGCCAGCGGCGAAAAATGCGCGCTGGCCAGCGCGGCACCCAGCCCGGAGTTCTGCATGCCCACTTCCAACGCCAGCGACTTGCGTTGCGCCAACGGCAGCTTGAACAGGCGGCCGGTGAAATAGCCCAGCACGTAACCGAAGCTGTTGTGCAGCATCACCACGGCCATGATCAGCAGGCCCGACTCGGCGATCTTGGCCTGGCTGGCGGCCACCACGGCGGCGACGATGATCACGATGCTCACCACCGATACCAGCGGCAGCACCTCCACCGCATGGCGGACCCGCTCGCCGAGCACACGTTGCGCCACCACGCCAAGCACGATCGGCAACAGCACCACTTGCAGGATCGACCAGAATAATTCCATGAACGACACCGGCAGCCAGGCCGAAGCCAGCAGCCAGATCAGCGCCGGGGTCAGCAGTGGCGCGAGGAGGGTGGTGACGGCGGCGATCGCCACCGACAACGCCAGGTCGCCACGGGCCAGCCAGGTCATCACGTTGGACGAGGTGCCGCTTGGGCAGCAGCCGACGAGGATCACGCCGACGGCGATTTCGGGCGGCAGGTTGAAGGCCCGGCACAGCAACCAGGCCACGCCCGGCATGATCACAAAGTGCGCGACCACGCCCAGGGCCACGCGCCACGGATGGCGGGCGACTTCGGCGAAGTCTTCGAGTTTGAGGGTCAGCCCCATGCCGAACATCACCAGGCCCAGCAGCGGGACGATGGCGCTTTTCAAACCGATGAACCAGCCGGGTTCGACGAAGGCCAGCACAGCAAAGATCAACACCCAGTAGGCGAAGGTATTGCCGACGAAGCGACTCAAGGCGGCGAGTGCGCGCATGGGGAAGTCCTTATTATTAGGTGTACGGAAAAACCATTGTAGGAGCGAGCTTGCTCGCGAAAATCGTCAACGATGACGCGGGCATTTTGAATGCACGCGGCGCGCTCAGGTTTTTCGCGAGCAAGCTCGCTCCTACAGTAAGGCGATAGTGCGCTTAGATACCCTGTGGGGTCTCTTCGCCGCCCAATGCTTCGATCAGCGCCGGCAGGAATTCGCCGAAGGTCAGCATCATCAGGGTAAAGCTGGCGTCCAGTTGGCCCAGGGCTTCGTCGCCACCGTCCTGTTCGGCCTGGTCCTGCAGCAGGTCTTCGAACTTCAGGCGCTTGACGGTCATCTTGTCGTCGAGCATGAAGGACAGCTTGTCCTGCCAGGCCAGCGACAGTTGGGTCACCACTTTGCCGGTGCTCAGGTGCAGCTGGATTTCTTCGCTGGTCAGGTCCTGGCGCTTGCAGCGCACGATGCCGCCGTCTTCGTGGGTGTCGCGCAGTTCGCATTCGTCGAGGACGAAGAAGTCATCGGCCGGTTTCTGGGTGGTGACCCAGTCGGTCATGACCGCGGTTGGCGCGGTTTTCACGGTGAGTGGGCGCACCGGCAGGGTGCCGATCACTTCACGCAGGGTCGACAGCAGGTCTTCGGCGCGTTTCGGGCTGGCCGAGTTGACCAGGATCAGGCCCTGTTTCGGCGCGATCGCGGCGAAGGTCGACGAACGACGGATAAACGCGCGCGGCAGGAAGGCCTGGATGATTTCATCCTTGATCTGGTCCCGTTCCTTTTTATAGACCTTGCGCATTTGCTCGGCTTCGATCTCTTCGACCTTCTCTTTCACGGCGTCACGCACCACGCTACCCGGCAGGATGCGTTCTTCCTTGCGCGCAGCGATCAGCAGGAAATCACCGCTGACGTGAACCAGAGGAGCGTCTTCGCCTTTACCGAAAGGTGCGACGAAACCGTAAGTGGTCAACTCCTGGCTTGCACAAGGGCGCGCCAGTTTGGTGGCCATTGCAGTTTCCAACGCCTCGGCATCAACAGGCAGATCTTGGGTCAGGCGATAGATAAGCAGGTTCTTGAACCACATGGGGTGAGTCTCTCCTTTATACAAAGGGGGGCATTATTGTCTTGATAGCGGCTGAGGCCAACCCTGCCTAAGCCATTGGAAGGGCTGAAAAAAAAGATTTAAGAAAGTGCTTGCCAGACCTTGGGTCGCTCCGTAGAATGCGCGCCACACCGAAACGAAGGGTGATTAGCTCAGCTGGGAGAGCATCTGCCTTACAAGCAGAGGGTCGGCGGTTCGATCCCGTCATCACCCACCATTCGCTTCAAGTGTTACGCGCAGCGGTAGTTCAGTCGGTTAGAATACCGGCCTGTCACGCCGGGGGTCGCGGGTTCGAGTCCCGTCCGCTGCGCCATATTTGCTTCCACTAAGGCCCACTGAACGCCTGGAAGCCACGGAAATAGCGGCCTTGTGCCGCTTTTTTCGTTTTCTGAATTCCACTGGAATCCATCTCCAGCCACGGTTTTTAAGTACACATTTAAGTACACCGCTGGCACAACCTTTTACGATTTCTTGCGCATCAATTTTCGTATTGGTTCGCCTACCGCTGGGTTGTATTCCCCTCCTTGATCTAAAAGGAGGTGTCTGATGGCTCTGACAGATACAGCGATCAAGCAAGCCAAGCCCGCCAGCAAGCCTTATACGTTAACTGATGGGGATGGCTTATCTCTGCAGGTGCCCACGACGGGTTCGAAGCGCTGGCATTTCCGTTTCTATTGGCATGACAAGCAATTGCGTATTTCCCTCGGCACCTATCCCGACGTGGGTCTCAAGGAGGCTCGTCGGCGGAGAGAGGCTGCGCGTGCGCTGGTGGCCAACAATATCGATCCCCGATCGCATCGTCGTGCCGAGAGGCAGAAAGCCTCTCACGCCGCCAACAACACGTTTGAAGCGGTTTCTGATCGCTGGCATGAGTTCCGAAGTAAAAAACTGACGAAAAGTAAGAAGGGTAGTGCAGGGCAAGCGAGCAAATACCTGAAGAAGGACATGCTGCCGTGTTTGGGCGATCTTCCGATCGCGGATATTTCTCGTGGTGACGTGCTGGAGCTCATTAGGCGAATTGAGCGCAGAGGGGCGCTGGTCTCCGCTCGAAAGGTACGCACCTGGCTCAACCAGATCTTTCGTTTTGCTATGGCGGAAGGGCTCGTTGATGTAAACCCTGCAGCAGACCTTGATATCGTTGCCGAGATGCCTCGGCCAGTTCGCCATAATCCCTTCCTCCAAGTAAATGAACTTCCAGGATTGCTAAGGACCGTCACCAATTATGAATGTGCAGAAAAGACACGACTCGGTATTCGTCTATTATTGCTGACGGGCGTGCGCACAGGAGAGCTACGGGCGGCGACTCCAGATCAATTCGACTTCGACAAGGGGATCTGGTTGGTGCCGCCAGAGGGTGTGAAGCAGCTCCGGAGTCGTGTGCGAACGCAGGGGAATGAGATCCCGCCTTATGTGATTCCGCTTTCTATTCAAGCAATTGCAATTGTGCATCGGCTGATGCAGTTGAGGGCGCGCGGTGCACGGTATCTGCTGGTTCACCGATACGAACCGCAGGAAATGATCAGCGAAAATACCCTTAACACCGCGATCAGCCGGATGGGTTACAAAGGAAGGCTCACTGGTCATGGCATCAGAGGCACCATCTCTACGGCGCTCAACGAGGTTGGCTTTGTAGAAGAATGGATTGAGGCGCAGCTTTCCCATGCGGATGCCAATCAAGTTCGGGCTGCATACAATCATGCGGAATACGTCGAGCCGAGACGTAGGATGATGCAATATTGGGCGGATTTATTAGACGCGCTAGAGGTCGGCGTTTCTCCGCCTAAGCCCGAAGCATACATGGCGCAGAGCGGCCGACGTTCAATGGATTTTCTGAGCATGCAGCAGGAATCTGGTGATAACAGCATGGGTGCTAGAGGCCTAACGGCCGAATCACTTTGAATTTTCGGCATCACCGATCATGGCGATCTAGGGCTGATCGGTCTAGCAGCCTTACAGGCTTACGTTAAAGGCGTTTCGACTCTGAAGTAGAAGGAGCGACCAATCTGGGGGGAGCAACATCTAGATCGGTCGCCTCATTTCGTTTATCCCTCCTAATGAATACCACGTTGAAGTTTTTGTAAGCCGTTCAGAGCTCTATCTCATGCAATCCCTGGCTGCCCTGTCGAGCTCCTCAACGACATAGTGAGTAAGCGTCCGGCTAAGTCACCTTCGGACTTGGTATCCTAGGCCAGACCGAGCAGGGCCGGCAGCTCTCGGCTTGAAGAGACATTCGCTGTCCTCCTCTCCCTGCTGCAAGGCGGACTGCGTAGATGGACATGCAACAGGACGCTTCCAGACCTCGCCTCACAGTGCGTTCGGCTCGACGCTCAACAGTCCCGGTAGTCCTCCGGGTACTCGATCCCATGCAGGAACCACAAACTCTTGGCTTTGCTGTCGTTAGGCGCTTGGTTGAAGATCAAGGCGGGGCATTCTTCGTCCGCCTTGTCGGTTAACTTGGCCAGCAAGGCGACGTTACGGCGCTGTTGCTCTGAAAGGTTCATTTTCCAAGATTCAAGTTGTTCAATGCTAAGCTTTTCCATGCAACTGAAATGCTTACCCAGAATACCGCATAGAACGTCCGAAACCTGGATGGCAGGCTCGCTCCTCGAGTTGGCAAAACGGTACATGATGGGTTGGTCGCGGCAGACGATTCGTCGCGGCTCCAAGCGCGCGCGGATCTGAGGTTCTTCGTCAAACACGTGAACGGCGTTCGTGAATGTGGCCAGCCGATTGAGGAACACGGTATCGAAGCTGTCCACCAGAACGCCCGAGTCGTTGCTGACCAAAAAGTCGAGTGTTGTATTGTCCGCGGCGTCTTGCAGCAGATCGCACAGAGTCATTGTCGCGAAGTTTCTGAGCACGAATCCTTGGCGAAACAAAAAAGCGCGAACGGCTCTCACGAATTCCGGAACCCGTTCGACGGACACGCTGGGGTAGTCGAAGGTCTGGAGTAGGCGGAAGTAACTGAGTGGGTCGAGCCGGACGAGTGTGTGCAGTTCGTTTTTCAGTTTGTCGTGCACCGCTCCCAGATGTCTAAAGCGCTCGTGGACAATGAGTGAATCAATAAGGTCTACGATGGACCAGTTCAAGACGCTGAAGTTGGAGTAGTGGGTGTAAACCGGGGCCTCCAGGACCCAGGTGAGGAAGTGCTCAACCTTTCGCGAGCCGAGGCAAGCTGCGTAATCTCCTTGTACGAGGTGCCTGAGCTTCAACTCCGGCGCAGACGGCTGAATTCGTAGCTGCGCTCTGAGCACCGCGATGTCAGGAAGCACCGCTCCCTGCTCTAAGGCAATGCCGCCTAGGACAAAACAGTCCAGAGCGTCGTGATTCAGCAGCCCGGTGTCCGTGATCGTTAGACGACGGATGTTGTTCGTCTCGTCATAGTACAGCGTGTACCGCTTGTGGATGTTTGGCATGAAGCTGAGCCAAGTGGGCCTGAAGCAGTTGATGTCGATGGAGGAATCTTCGGGCTTCTCATTGTTCATAGCGTCGTGCTTGTTAGATTTGGGGGTGGGTGGAGCACCTATGCAGATATGGCAATGCAAAGTATGGGGGGAGATCAAGGGCTATGTGACCTGCAGCTCCAACCAGAAAATTGTGGCTTCGATAACCTCAGTAACCCTGAGGCGCAGCGTACCTTCAATCGATACCATATCTTTCTGGTACTGGACGTACACCTCCATGAGCTTTGTATCCCCACGCTGCTCGACAGTCGGTTGGCCGAGATAGTTGTCAACGAATGGGTTCACTGGCCATAGCTCATACTGCTCGGCAAGCAAACGAACCTTGTCAGTCAGCACGAGCCAGCTCAATGCGTGTTCTGGCGAGATTGAAGCTGCCATTGCCAGGGCGTGCTGGAAGTCGGGGTACCTGGAATGCCCAGTCTCCATCGCGAACTTCACCCTCAGCAGATCCCTCTTGGTCACCAGCTCGCTTTTGTGAACCTTAAGCTTTTCTATATCAAGTACGGCCAAGTCGATTGAAGTGATGGGGGTCTCATGTCCAAAAACCCTTGAGCGCTCGTATGCGTCGATCACTGCCGCGACGATCATGTTTAGGGGCCTCAATGTCAGCTCCTCTCTCCGGTGGCGAGGCATAAGCTCGACGATCACGTAGAATACATACGCCGAGAAGAGACCGACCAACAGGTCACTGCTTACACTGCTAGTTGCATCAGCACGAAGGAATACTGCAACCTGACTATCATCCAGCCAAGGCCAGAGTGACAGCTTCAGGTTAATCAGGACAATAATAACTAGGACGCCTACAGCCCCTGCCAGTAACCACTTTTCCCTTGCTTCTCGCCAAACCCACATAGTCCCGCGCCCCCTTGAATTTCGCAAGCATACCGACAGGTAGGTGCTTGATATCGCCTCGCTGGCCCTGCGCCATTACAACATATCCAAATGCACAGCTAGTTCCCCAAGCCACTGGATATATCTATGATGGGGCACGGTTAATCTCAATTTGTTGCTGTGCTCGGGAGCGCCGGCCGAGGCGGTACCGAAGGATTTTGCTCGCTCTCATAGTCGATGCTCAGAAGGATACTGGTCGGTGAAAATCAGAAAGATAGTGATCAAGAACTTTCGTGGAGTGAAAGAGCTTGAATGGAACCTACCAGCGGCCGATATCATCTGCCTCATAGGGAAAGGTGACTCGTCCAAGTCCACAATCTTGGAAGCCATCCGCTACACGTTCCACCCCCAATGGAATCTCGCCTTCAGCGATTCTGATTTCTATCAGTGCCGGATTGCTGACTGCATAAACATCGAAATCACGATCGGCAATTTGCATGAGGATTTCTGCGCGCTCAACAAGTACGGTCTGCATCTACGGGGTTGGGATGCGACAACTCGGAAACTCGAGGATGAGCCCGATGACCATCTGGAAAGCGTGCTAACTGTCCGGCTGACGGTCGAGAAGGACTTAGAACCGAAATGGACAGTGGTCTGTGACCGTAATCCAGAGGGTGTCCCTTTCAAGCAGGCCGACAGAACCAAGGTTGGAGTGGGCCTCATCGGTGTATACAGCGAGAGAGAGCTTTCCTGGGCAAACGGAACCGCACTTGCCAAGCTGACCGCAGCACAGAGCTTGAGCGAGCTGTTAGCCAATGCGTCAAGAACCGCCAGAAACTCGCTGGATATTGACCGGCCTGTCACCCTTACAAATTTTGATGCTGCAGCGATCAAATCTCAGGATATTGCGAAGCTGCTTGGTGTTCCCGTATCAGATGCCTTCAAGGCTCACCTCGACTTGGCTTCCATCAACCTGCGGGTAGGTGGACTTGCCCTGCATGACGGCGAAATACCGCTGCGTCAGTTGGGGCTCGGGTCTCGCCGCATGCTTCAGTGCGGAATCCAAAGGGCGGGGTTGGACGAAGGCCACATCACTCTGTTCGACGAGTTGGAATTCGGCTTGGAGCCGCACAGAATCACACGTCTCATTAAGCACATTAGGGAAGACAACCGCGGGCAATATTTCCTGACTACGCATTCGCCCATGGTGCTTCGCGAACTCACCGTACAGGACCTTCATATCGTCCACAGCAGAGGCGGGACGGTTACGATCATCTCGGCTGGTGAGCAGGGACTTGAAGAGCACGAGGTTCAGGGAAAGATTCGCTCGAGCACCGAAGCATTTCTGGCGAAGAAAGTCGTGGTGTGCGAGGGCGCTACCGAAGTCGGCTTCCTGAGAGGTTTTGACGACTACCAGATAGACAACGCAAAGGATCCGTTTTCCTTTCACGGTGTAGCGCTGTTGGACGCAAAGAGTGGGAACAAGGTAAAGGCACTTGCCAAGGCCTTCAAATCACTCTGCTATGACGTATCCGTATTGGCTGATGCCGATGCGCAAGATCAGTTTTCCATTGCAGATGAAGCTGAGCTTCGCAAAATGGGCATTCCGACTTTTGTATGGAGCGAGAATCTTTCACTTGAAGAGCGGGCTTTCCAAGATCTGCCATGGCCCGCGGTGTTGGCGAGCTTGAAGCTTGCTCAAGGTAAGCTGGGATTCCCTGTGCGTGACCAGGTGCTATCCAAATTTGCCGGCCCCTTAGACAAAGATTGTGCCGTGTGGGGGGAAAGTCCTGAGCTGCGTGTTGCTATCGGCGTTGCCGCGAAAAAATCTGGCTGGTTCAAGGACACCACTAGAGGTGACCTATGGTTCAAGGAAATATGCCCGGCCTTCCAAGATGCCGCCTTCGGCAAAAAGAACCTTGCGCTTGAGCTCGGAAAACTTTGGGAGTGGGCTGAGCATGTCTGAAGAGTTGGCGATCAAGCTCAACGACTGCGCTACTAAGGGGTATGTACTCGCACCTGCGGGGTATGGAAAGACACACCTCATCGCGTTGGCAGTGAAAGCTTCCAGTGGCAGACAACTGATCCTGACGCATACCTTTGCCGGGGTGAACTCCATCAAGACGAAGATGACCAACTTAGGTGTTCGCTCCTCTCAATATCAGGTGGACACGATCGCCAGCTGGGCGCTGCGACTTTGCCTGGCCTACCCCAAAACGTCAGGGTGGAAAATTGAAAACCCGACCAGCAAGCAATGGAACAAGCTCTATGAGTGCTGCTCTGGTCTGCTAGCTAAGGGGTTCATTCGGCAGGCCGTGTCGGCCAGCTACGTCGGCGTCTATGTGGACGAGTATCAAGACTGCTCGGACTTACAGCACGCGTTGGTCTGCGCTTTGGCTGACTTCCTTCCTAGTCGGATCTTAGGTGACCCCATGCAGGCCATCTTTGACTTTGACGAGGGCAAGCCTGTGGACTGGGAGGTGAGCATCTACCCCAAATTTGACTGCCTGGGGCAGCTGGAGACGCCCTGGCGATGGGTAAAGGCGAAAAATCCGGCTCTCGGCGCCTGGCTCAAAGAGGCAAGACGAAAGATAGAGCTTGGCCAACAGATTGACTTGCTGGGCGAGCGGCCGCCGAGTGTGGTTCGTGTGTTGCCGCTGACCGAAAACTGACCCAGTAGAGGCTCTTCTGCCGACTGAAAACTGACCCAGGTGTTCAACTGCTTCTGCTCACTTTTCGAGCAGGAGAACACAGGGTGATCAGCATGGAAATGTTGGGAAAAATCCGGCGGATGTACTTCCGCGACAAGCTCTCGCTGCATCAGATAGCCAAGCGTACCGGGCTGTCGAGAAACACCATCCGAAAATGGGTCAGAGCGCCCGAAGCCATTCAGCCAGCGTACCAACGGTGCGCAACCTTCAATAAGCTCAGCCCTTTTCACGAGACCCTGGAGCAGGCGCTCAAGGCCGATTCGTTCCGGCCAAAACACAACCGCAGGAGCGCCAAAGCACTTTTTGAGCAGATCAAAGCCGAGGGTTATGACGGCGGTTACAGCCAGCTCACGGCGTTTGTGCGCTCTTGGCGAGGCGAGCAAGGCAAGTCTTTACGCGCTTTTGTACCGCTGACGTTTGCGCTCGGTGAGGCCTTTCAATTTGACTGGAGCGAAGAAGGTCTGCTGATCGGTGGTCTTTTTCGACGTATCCAGGTCTCCCACATGAAGCTGTGTGCCAGCCGCGCATTCTGGTTAGTTGCGTACCCCAGCCAAGGCCACGAGATGCTGTTTGATGCCCACACCCGTTCGTTTGGAGCGTTGGGTGGTGTGCCGCGTCGCGGCATCTACGACAACATGAAAACGGCTGTCGACAAGGTCAACAAAGGCAAAGGGCGCACGGTCAACGCCCGGTTTTCCGTGATGTGCGCGCACTATCTGTTCGATCCGGACTTCTGCAACGTGGCCTCTGGCTGGGAAAAAGGCATCGTCGAAAAGAACGTTCAGGACAGCCGGAGGCGAATCTGGCTCGATGCTCAAAACTGTATGTTTCACACCTTCGAGGAACTGAATGTCTGGCTCGGCCAACGTTGTCGGTCGCTCTGGAGCGAACTGGTGCATCCGCAGTACAACGGGCTGACGGTGGCCGAGGTCTTAGAGCTGGAGCAGGTCGAAATGATGCCAATGCCGACGGCATTTGATGGCTACGTCGAGCGTACCGTGCGGGTCTCCAGCACCTGCCTGATCAGCGTGGCGCGAAATCGCTATTCAGTGCCATGTGAGCGCGTCGGCCAGTGGGTCAGTAGCCGTTTGTACCCTTCGCGGATCGTGGTCATTGCTGACGAAACGGTGATCGCCAGTCACGAGCGCCTCTTTGATCGAGATCAGGTCAGTTTTGACTGGCAGCACTACATCCCACTCATCGAACGCAAGCCTGGTGCATTGCGCAACGGTGCGCCATTTGCTGATCTGCCAAAACCGTTACGGCTTCTCAAACGAGGACTGAGGCGTCACACCAACGGTGATCGAATCATGATGCAGGTACTGGCTGCTGTGCCAATTGCGGGGCTCGAACCTGTGCTGGTGGCGGTGGAGCTGGTACTTGAATCGGGAAGTCTGAGCGCCGATCACATCCTCAATGTCCTTGCCCGCCTGACCTCCACCGCACTACCTCCCAGTGTAGAAACCAGCCTGCAACTCAAGGTCGCGCCTGTTGCCAATACAGCACGCTACGACCGGCTCCGTGCGACCGATGAGGAGAATCGCAATGCGTGACCTAATGACTGAACTCAAAGAACTTCGCCTGCACGGCATGGCCAGTGCTTGGGAAGAACTGGTCTCTCAAGGAACAGCGTCGACGGCTTCATCGAAATGGCTGCTGGAACATCTGCTTCAGCAGGAACATGCGGATCGCGCGGTGCGCTCGGTGAATCATCAGATGAACATGGCAAAACTCCCCATGCACCGTGACTTAGCTGGCTTTGACTTCAGCGCTTCCAGCGCTGATGCCCGGCTGGTCAGCGATCTATCCAGCTTAGCGTTCACTGAAACGGCGCAGAATGTCGTGTTCATTGGCGGCCCTGGAACCGGGAAAACACACCTGGCCAGTGCCTTGGCTGTATCCGGAATCACGGCCCACAACAAACGCGTGCGCTTCTTTTCCACGGTGGATCTGGTGAATCTGCTGGAGCGTGAGAAGTACGATGGCAAGGCAGGGCGAATCGCCCAGGGACTGCTTCGCACAGACCTGGTGATACTGGATGAGCTGGGATATTTGCCCTTTAGCCAAAGCGGCGGTGCCCTGTTATTTCACCTGCTGTCCAAACTGTACGAACACACCAGCGTGGTCATCACCACCAACCTCAGCTTCTCGGAATGGTCGAGTGTGTTTGGCGACGCCAAGATGACCACCGCGTTGTTGGATCGGCTGACACATCACTGCCACATCGTCGAAACGGGCAACGAGTCCTACCGCCTACAACACAGCACCTTGGCCGCCCAGACAAAGATCAAGTCACGGGAACGAAAGCGCAAGGACGGAGATGATGTCGAGGACGATGAGCCATTTTGATCCGCACCATAAATACCCTGCTGCATGCCTACATGCGGTGGGGGTTGATGCGTCTTGAATCGGCCCACTGCTGCTAAGCTTATCCACAATTGCTGGGACAGAAATCAGCAATCCGTCCTGGGTCAATTTTCAATCGGCAGGGTGGGTCAGTTTTCAATCAGCGCCAACACCCCGAGTTCCCCGGGCCCACGGGGATCGTCACCATGTAGGTGTGATTACATGTGAAATCGAAATTCTGGTTCAGTGTCATCCCCAATCCTGCAAGTCGATCCCCATGCGCCAACGAAACTCCTACCCCAAACATTTCAAAGCTCTGGTCGTTCAGGAACGCCTCCAATCTGCGCCGCGGTGGCCAACGTCGCCTTTGAACGAGCCCCTTGAAAGACAGGACACCGTTTCCCCCTTAGGATAAGGGGTAGGCAAACGGGTATGTTTATGACTAACAGTAACGATAAGGGTGGCGGCTAACTGCTTGGCCAGGAGCGCCGGCGGCGCTGGAGTCCCGAGCAAAAGCTGGCCATGGTGCGCGAAAGTTTGGAACCCGGACAAAGCGTCTCGGTGGTCGCTAGGCGCAACGGCATAAATGCCAACCAGCTTTTCCTGTGGCGCAAGCTTTACCAAGAAGGCAGCTTGTCGGCGGTCAGTGCCGGCGAAGCTGTCGTTCCGGCTTCTGAGCTGAACGATGCATTGAAGCAAATCCGCGAACTTCAGCGAATGCTTGGCAAAAAGACCATGGAAGCTGAAGTGCTCAAAGAGGCCGTGGAGATCGCTCGCTCGCGAAAATGGATTGCGCACTCACCCTTGTTGCCGGGGGACGACCAGTGAAACTGGTCAGCGAAAGTCTCGGTGTGTCGCGCTCTCAGTTAACGGTTCGACTCAAACAAGGCGCGCAGCCAAAGGCCCGGCGTGCCCGGCATTCGGATGACACGGCTGTAGTTGCCGAAATTAGGGAGCATCTTGGTGATCTTCCCACGTATGGTTATCGCCGAATGTGGGGCCTGCTACGCCGATCCCGCGAGCAGTTGGCACTGCCTGCGATCAATGTGAAGCGGGTCTACCGTGTGATGCGTGACCACCGACTTTTGCTGGCACGGCGTGTAAAACACCCTGGTGTTGCTCGCAAGCATGAAGGTCGCGTCGCTGTTGCTACTAGCAACACTCGATGGTGTTCCGATGGGTTTGAATTTCGCTGCGACGACGGCGCCAAGTTGAGTGTGAGCTTCGCCTTGGACTGCTGCGACCGAGAGGCGATTGGCTGGGTGGCCAGTCCGACCGGCTACAGTGGCGACGATATTCGTGACCTCATGCTGGAAAGCGTAGAGAAGCGGTTTGGTGATCAGCTCCCCAGCACGCCTGTGCAGTGGCTGAGCGATAATGGCTCGGCCTATATCGCAGAGCAGACTCGGATCTTTGCACAGCAAATCGGCTTGCAGCCTGTCACGACGCCGGTTCGCAGCCCGCAGAGTAACGGGATGGCCGAGAGCTTCGTGAAGACCATCAAGCGCGACTACGTGGCCCACATGCCTCGCCCGAACCGCGAAACGGCGTTACGCAACCTGGCAATCGCTTTCGAACATTACAACGAGCAGCATCCACACAGCGCGCTGAAATACCGCTCTCCCAGAGAGTTCAGGCGTATGAAGACGGCATCAAGTTAACGGGGTGGCGGTGTCCGGTTTTGTAGGGGCCAGTCCAGCCTTGCCACGGTATCAACGCCAGCGTCGTGAGCAAATGGATACCTGTCCACTGCTGCCCCGTCATCCTCCCAACCGTTTGCTTTCATACCATTGATGGTCGAGGTTAATCGTCATCCGGAGGTATCGGTGATCATTGAGCTGCCTCGATTCTATTCAGAAGCTCAATCAAGGGAAGGAGCGGCGTACTGGTGAAGCTATGGTGTATGTACCCGTCGCGGCCGCCCCACTGATCCACAGCCTTGGCGACGGGCGTTTCGTCAATAGGGATACCTTGATCGAGCCAGTGACAGAGAAGTTCGGTTGCTGACTCACTGGCTTTTTCATTGTCGGAACACAGACATGCCAGCGTTGAATTCATGAGCCCGGTCGATGGTGGGGTATCAAGTTTTCGCAGCACCTCGAAAATTCCGCTCACATCACCCGTTGCGTCACTGTCCAGGTGCTGCAACATCATCTGGGTTGTTTCCTCAAAATGGTGATGCAGAATCAGGTTGATTACACAACGTAGCGAATAGCCCTTAGCTTTGCTCAGAAGCACTTCAAGCTCATCTCGTGTCATCGGAAGGTATTCGCAAATATTCGCGGCGAGATGATTGATCCAAGTCGAGGTGTGTAGAAGCGCGCGCTTGACCTCCTCACGGTTGATCGGCAGGGCTGTCACTTTCTCCCAGGCGGGTGGCGCTATATCAACCGCAGGCAGAAAATCGAACATCGATTCGCATGCATTTGTGTCGAGTATATGAAGCACTTCTCTGGCTTCTTGCGCCAGAGCATGCACGTCGAGAGGGATCAGCGCCGCAACGGCTTTCATCGTCGAGTGCACGGCATGCTCGTCGTGAGCTTGCGCCCAAGAGTAAAGGTCGCTGACTGGCACCGTCATGAACCCAGATGCACTCATCAGTCCGGCAAATTGAGGGAACGCACGACGACGTTTTTGCTCAAGGCCTGCCGGAGTTTTGTCGTTTATAAAAGCGGTGGCGATTGAACGGCAGGCGTAAAGATTTGCCTGCCTCCAGCTAACTCCCACCGGGGACAGAGTGACAGGCGAGACGGCTCTTTTAGCTTCCGGCAAGGGCGTTGGTAACTCTTCGATCCCTCGGGAGCGCAGGATATGGTTGATTTGAAATATGAAATTTACGGTTCGGAGTTTCTCGTCCTTAAGCTCATGCTCAGCAAAGGATCTGATCCGATCATCCGGCTGCGCCTTCAATGCCGCCAAAGCAACACGTTGCACCAGTTCGCGGTCGCTGCGGTCTTTCTTATCGAAAATATCCCGGATGTTGAACGGCTCTACTTTCGGCAGCAACTCCAGCAGTGCGACGGCTATGGTCGTGGCGTCATAATGGGAGGAATCGTAGCTGACGGCTGTAGCCCATGCTACGAGCTTGACTGCCGAATCGAATGCCTCAAGTTTTGACGCAGCTTCGGCTTCAACGAGGTGGCTCGCTTTTGCGCCGACGTCCGAGAGTGCGATTCCTATGCTGAATTTGTCGCTCGCACCGTCCTCGATTGTTTTAAATGATTGTCGTATCAGCTCTTGCGTCCACCGATCAGAAACCAGGATCTCTTGATGTCCAAGCAAGGCAAGGGCTGGCTGCAATTGTTGTGGGCGCCCCGAGGCATGTCGGCTTAGGTACAACGCGATCAACTCATCCGCCAAGCCTTGCCCAACTGCAAAATTGATGACCTCTTGTTTGTCTGGTTGATCGACCACATGCTCGATTAGATCTTTGGGTTGGCAAACCAGAAAACGTGAAGCGACAAACTCGCAGAAGGTCTTATGGATAAAGGTCAGTAGCTTGGTACCGTCGTGAAATATTTTTTCGAGCAGACCTACACTTTCCCAGTGAGCCACCGCTAGCCTAACGTCCTTTTTCGAAGCCAACGGTGTTGTCCCCATCATGGGCGCCAAGGTGGCTGCCGTTCGCTCGATCAATTGGTCGAACGTTATCAACGGGTTGCTGATTAGGTTCCAGCCGATGATATTGAGGACAGTATCGGCGACATCAGTCTGCTCTGGCGCGGTATCGGCTGGAAGCTTTTCAAACAGATTGATGAGTTGAGAGTAAAGCTCTAGGCGCGTGCGAGGCAAAGTGTAACGATGCAAAATCAGTGACGCAGCCATTCCAAGTAGCTGTGGGCTGATCGAAATGGTGTCACTTGGAGGGTTTGGTCCAAGTTGATATTGCGAGATGTCGGGAGCGCTTGACTGTGACGACTCATCTATCGACGCAGCGCCCACCAGCTTTGCGAGATTGTCCGCACCTTCGTCCTTCAGTGGGGGCAGAAGGCGGTAATGAGTCCAGTTCGACAATACTGCTGTGTCGTAGCCTATCGGTCTGGTGGTCACGACAATTCGCGCACTGGGATGGCCGAGGGCAAATCGATTGATTTGCTCTGCAACCTCGTGGTGCGCGCTTCCACATTCGTCCAGCCCATCTGCCAGTACGACCCATTTGAAACGTGTTGCGTTTTTGATCTGGCTAGGTGATATCCCGGATCCATCAAGAGAGTGGTTCAGGAGCAACTCTGAAAACGCTCCACCCTGCCGCATGGCTGCAGCGATCGGCTTAAGTGCAACACTCAGCACCAGATAGCCGTCCTGAGCGTACTGATGAGCTAGCTCTTTGATCATTGTGGACTTTCCCAAGCCCGGGCCTGCGATGACCACTGCCAGCGTTTTGAAGCGTGCTGTCCAGATAGAATCGAACACCTCGCTATACGGCTTTCGCTCGGTACTTTTGTGATAGCGCTCCAGTGCGGATAAAGCATCGTTTGACTCGGAGCGCTTAAACTCCATTCTTTCCAGATGCATGGGAAGCAGATACAAAAGCGGTATCTTGCGTCGTACTCCGGTAATGGAGAAGTGACCATTGGTATCGACGACCCATTTGGTTTGACGATCCAACACAGACGCAGGGAAGTCATCCTCTCGTATAGCAATATTTGTGCTTCTGAGCAGGCGAACCAGATCTTGCAACGTCCATCGTCCGCGCTTTTCGATCAGCAGGACAGCCTGTCGATATAGGGAATTCCAAGCCGCATCAACGTCATTTTCCCGCGCACAGACGTAACGTAGAACCTCTTTAGCGGCGCTGATGTTGGTGTCCTCAGCGCTGAGGGCGTGGATCACTCTGATCCTCATGCAGCGGCATACCTCGTGGGGTGGTATGTTGGCCTTACTCAATTGCTTAGCCCAGTCTGTACCGATGTCAGTGAGCGAGTCAGTTCTGCCTTGTCCGAGGCGCTCAATGTCAGTGGCTAGATCTTTACAAATGGTCTTGCTCGAATCAGATGCAACCACCAGTACTCCGTAGGACAAGTGACCTTTGTGAATTGCCTCTGCAATTGAATGCAAAGCAGTCCATAGCTTGCGGCCGCGAGCAAGACCTTTTTTTGCCTGAATCTCAATCTTTGAATTGTTCTCAAGCTCAATGCGGAGATCATCACCAGGCCCCTCGCTTTCTGCCCAGACTGCGACGGGTTTGTCGCTGCAAACACCCTCGAGCCAGTTCAAGGCAGTGCCGCGTAAAATATGTACCCCGACAATGGCAGTAGCGACAGCCTGAAAGTTGACGCCGCCTCCGACAGCTGTACCGCCGCCTGTCTTTTTAGCGCGAGAAATATACTGTGTCTTGGTATTGCTGTGTTTGCCCGCCATTTTCGACCTACTGTCCGCCGTGTCCAACACATTACCCATGCTCAAAGCGGCGCAATGCGAAAGTCTTCAAGAATGCCAGTCTCGACAGCGACTGTGTAGCGGTGATGCCATCATTAGTTGCGCGGGATTTACGTACTCCAACGGCATGGGGACGCTAGGAGTTGAAGAAGTCTGGTCTGGTGGTGGAATGAGTAGTTTTTACCTGCTCCGCGAGTGTCCATCTTCGTCTGGACGATATGACGCTCAACGTGAAAGCTGCGTCGAACCGATACGTAGTCGGACCGTATTCTTTGGAACCTTACCGCGTGGGGCGATCTCAATGGTTTGGGTTGGCCAACCTAGAGGGGGATGGCTTTTGGTCGCAGGCTCATCTAACTCACAATTGTCCGAACTAGCTATCACAAATCCACGGTAACGAAATCCTAGGCCTCTAGCATGAGGTAAGGGTTTTCTGGGGGCGATGATTCGAAGAGTAGCTTGTAATCTTCGAGTAAGTAGCCCTTGAGTTTGGCCTTTCTCCGTGGGCCTTCAACTTGGCATGTCCAGATGTTCAAACCGTCGTCTCGCTTCCTGTGGACCTTTAGTTTTTCGAACTGCTTCTGTACCCAATGCCATTCTTCAATTTCTTGATCGGCCCCATGTGAGATACCAGGAAACTCCTGGACATAACGTTGGAAGAGACCAGGCGTGACCAGAAATACGCCGCCACATACCGTGTGGATTTTGGCCTTGCTGTCATTGATGATCAGCTTGTGGCTTTGGATGCCTTCCCTGACCCAACTTAGGAAAGCCTGGCCTGGGTTGTTCGAATGTGAATATGAGATTTCGGGAGCGCTTTCTGACGTTACTTCACGAAATCCAGGTTCTCCCGAGTCGAACATATCCAGTAGCGTGCCGAGATAGTCGGCATCTTCGATCGCCATGGGATCTGGCAACGAAGAGCTTTGATCTGATCTTGTATTGACTGCCTTGGGGGAGAGTGGTGGTACGGGAGCGTTGGGCTGATTGTCATCGAGTGCAATGCTCACCGTTCCACTGAAAGCTTCGGGGCGGTCTTCGCTTCCCCAAATCAGCGCCGGTTGAAGGCGCAGAAAGGTAAAGCTCTGCTGCCAGTTTCCCTGCGCAACGAGCGCGGTCCAGATGGCTTTGCCTTCCGGGGTAGACTCGACCAGTCCATGCGATTGCAGTTCGTCGAACACGGCGATGTTGGAGGAGGGAATACCTTCAATCGACTGCGACAGCAGATAGGCCCGCAGCTTGTCCGTGACCGTCTTGCTGACCAGCCAGAGTGCGTCTTGGGTCAGCCATCCTGCGGCACCTGGCTGGTTGAGTTTAAGTTCGTGCTGAACCAGATGACGCAGTCCGCTGATCAAGTGATGTTGCAGCGAATGAATCGGCGCTTGCAGCGCCTTGCTCGGGTTGCCACCGATGTTCTGCGCGGTGGAGACGCGGTCGGCCTGCATCACCAACTCACCGAGCACACCGGCACGTTCGTACTGACCGGCCAGGACATACAGCAAGTTGGCCCACAGCGACGGAAATCCACTGAGCCAATCGAGGATGGGACGGTCTAGAATCTGGGTGTAAACCAAACCTGCAGCGGCGCCGTGCAAGTGATAGTCGCGACCCTTGATGTAACGAAAACGGTAGGGCTGATCCAGCGGGCCCTGCCAAGGATGCCAAAGACGGCCATCCTGGCGTTCAACCAACAGGTCCACGGCGATCTTGCCGATGTCATGCAGTAGGGCACCATAAGCAATACCCGCCGACCAGGCATCGGCCTGGGCGGTTTGGTCTTCGGGCGCAGCGCCGGTGGGAAGCAGATAGGATTGGCGCAGTTTCAAACTACAGGCGACCAGTTCCAGTCCATGGTCGAGCATGCCACCGAGATACGCATGGTGGTGCGTCTCGCTGGCTGGGAGTTGCTGGACCTGCTCGGCGTAGCGATGGATCGGATTTAAATAGAGCTGGATGAACTGAGCGTGGGAGAGGGCGGTGTACTGCCAGATTCGATCGAGCAGCTGGCGGCGGTGCTCCGCTGCTAACAAGCTGTGAGCCGACTCGATGGGCAGGTAACCTTCGGCGACGTTGATGGTCGGTGGCGGAGATGGCTTCTGCCTTTTGCGGCGAAACAGGCTGAGCATCGTGACCTCCGGGAAGTGGCTGGGTCAGTGGCCTTTTAGCCTTTTCGGATAGGGCTCTTACCCTTGACCCCCCATTCCTTTCCAACCCTTACCGTCCTTTTGGCGCGTGTCCCTTTGCGCGGCAATCGGAATATGGATACTGCTAGGCATCGTTTTGTTGGGGCTAGTACGGCAAAGACAAGAGTCGGTACACTGCGGTGCCTATTTTTTTGGGGCTTGCCATGAACCTCACTGACGCCACGCTCGTGCTGCTGCTCGCGGCACGTATCCATGGGACCGACGAAGCCGTCCGGGCCTCGGCGAAGAGCGTGGTCAAGAAGTTGCCGCGCAGTAAGCGTGATCTGATCTACAAGGTGATCGATAGCCGAAGTCCGCTCGAGTTGGTGGATTTTCTGGCGCAGAACCTGGATGCGGAATGACAGGCTGCGGGTGTGTGCCCATCCCTGACTCTTTGCATCAGAGCCCCGCGGCATGGGGGTTTCTTGGCGCAGAAAAAAGGGCCCAACTCGCGTTGGGCCCTGTGATGCGATTGCAGCGGTGAGGTAACGATCAAACTCCATCGTTCATGCATCGTGAGTCATCCATTACCGTCTGTTTCAGTTGCTGCTCCAGGTTGAGTACATACTCCGAGGCGCTTCGGGCGTGACCACTGGCGCGAAAGATCGCGCGTTTGTCAGCCTTGAGCAGGCCGAGCCAGGAGTCGATGTAGCCCTCGTGCCGCAGCTCCCCCTGTATACCGGCGTAGGCACATAAAAACGCAGCACCCATTTCGGCGATCAACTCCTCAAACGCGTAGCCTGGCGCGCCGAACGGACAGGCTGACGTCACGCCTTCGCGCTGCAACCGAGTGTGATGCCCGGTCCAGTGCGTCAGCTCGTGCAGTGCGGTGGCGTAGTACCCACCTTCATCGTGAAATTGCGCTTTTGTCGGCAGTTGGATGAGATCCCTGATCGGGTGGTAAAAGGCTTCGTCGGCAGGCCGATGAACGATGCGTGCACCTGAACTTAACAGTAGACTTTCCGCAGAGCTGTTGGCCTGGAAGGGATCACTCGGTTCCGTCTCGAACAGGGTTTCATTGAGCGCTTCGAGCCCCTCCGTTTGCTCGAGGTTGAATAGAAAATGCGTCCGGAGAATGCCAAAGTGAGCGACCTTGGGCTGACCGTTTTCATCGAGTACGGGTTGGCCTGACTCGGTCTGTTCCTCGCGCTCCATCGGCTTGTAGAGCACCGCCAGAGTGCTGCGCTCACCCTTGCGGATGTGCCCACCGGCTTTTTTGGCCTGGTTGAAGGTCAGCCAACGATCTTGAGTGAACCCCTGCAACCTGGCCTCGGCCCAGAGCAGCGGTAAATTGATGCCCGAATAGGGACGCCGCGTAATGGCGTTAATGGGGTAGGGGTGATGATGACCGACGTGAGCTGAGCCACTTGAGGACCAGGGTTTGATCCAGGGGGCTACGCCTTGTTCCAAAGCGGTAACGATCTTGTCAGTCACGTCTTGGTAGATATCGCGCATGGCATTTTCCTCGAGAGAAAACGGGGGAACGCCTTGCCCGTCGGGGAGGGTTCCCCGGTAAGTGATGGGTTGGATTGATGCAGGACTTGCATACTGTCCGAATGTGGATTTTGAGTGCCGAGTACGGTTATGTGCGTTTAGCGTTGGCCTCTCCTGCAAGCGCTATCAGTAAGGCGTCAGGCTGGTCCGGCCCTTGGAGCAGGCTGAGACTCAATTGCAGCAACGGATCGTGGTGTAAGTGATCTGTTGGTTGAATGTTTACTACCTTGAACAGTACATAGGGCTCGTGTGGAGAGGCGAGGTGAGCCTCGAAGGCTGCGCGCAATACGTGGCTCAGCCGATCGATCTGCAGCTTCTCAGGAGGACCTGAGAGTTCGAGCAGAACTGCGCGTTGCCAAGCGCCAGGAGTGAACACGATGGGCAATCGAAGGGTGTTCAGTGCTTCCGGTGTAAGTGAGTCGGACATGGTGTGCCTCCGTTGAAAGCGCGAAGAAACCTGTCCCGTGGGGGAAAGAACTTCCCCGCGGTGGGTTGAAGAAAAACAAGAAGGTTTGCCTGACGAACAGAGCTCGAAAGGCGCTCATGAGAGCAGTAGGCGTTCATCACCGTAGCAACGGTCACCGTGCGAGCCACCGAACGCTAATCGCACTTGGGGAGAACCATCATCGAAGTAACGTAGCCTTGAAGGTTCTGGCTACCTGGGAAAGTGCTGTCGATAACAGCGATCCGTACCTCGGGTTTAGCCGAGCTGTTCGTGAATAGCAACGAGATAAACCAACGCGTTAGACGAACTGAGTCTACTGAAAGCCAGCCTTGTTTTTTCGACCGGATTGACTGACAAACGGTTAGGCTTGGAGCGCTACCGGCAAGCTTCTAAAGGGCGTAATACTAGGGTGATGATGTTCAATGAAGTTGTATGAAAATGTGGTTATCGGAAATTTTCTCTACGGGCTGGGGTTCGCTCTTGGTTCACAGCTGAGATCCGGTCAGTTACCAAGCATGGTGAACTTGCTTCAACAAACGCCAGACGATAAACGATTGGGGGATTTGCTGATGGCATTCCCTGGCACAGTACGTTTGATCGAGTTTAAGACTGAGGCTAACAAGTCAAAAAAAGAGGCTGGTCGTCACCAGTTTCTATCTAGAATTTTTTCCGAAAAATTGGACGAATTGCCTGACCTGCCAGGTACCTCGCGGCGGGTGCATTGGTACATCGAAACGGCGCCTCTTCCCAGCGCTGCACTGTCGGCACGCATTGAGCCCTATCTCGATGCGTTTGGCGAAGGCGCCAGGCAACGGCCTAAGTCAAGCGAGAGGTTCCAAAATTTTATCGAGGAGCTGGCTGCTGGCATTCTGCAACGCAGATCGGCTGAGATCACAAGGGCTGAGCGCGACTACATCGATCTGGTGCGGCTTGCTCAAGGCCCAGAGGAGACCGGAACAGGCGGATTGGTGCTGGTGGCCGGCAGCGGTGGAGGTCTGCATTTCGCCGCCTTACAGGATTTGATGGATTTGAACCTGTCCCACAAACAATGGATCGAGTACAGCCAGGAGCGATATCTTTCCCTTCAGAGAGAGATGAAGCAACCAGATCATGAGATGCCCGATCTAAAAGGTCCAACTTTAGGAAGATATTGATGGCCGGAACAAGTCAAGAGCAAGCGCACGATCGAAATTTTCAGGCCCTCTTTGGCGCGGCTCGCAAAGTTCTCGAAGCTGTAGAGATCGATGAGAGCAAGTCTCGACGGGCTACGGATGCGTTGCGTGAGCTGCAGGATAGCGTCGAAAAGAAGCTGGTTCGACTGGAGGCGGGCGTCAAACAGAGCATCGAGAGTTCTGCACAGTCAACTGCGAATCAAGCCGCTGATCTGTTGAGCAAGAGATTCACGGAGGCAGATGCTGCCGCTCAGCGGGCTGCTGAACTGTACAACATGGCAGCAAAGAAATTGAATAGCAGGCGTTGGCTCTACTTCCTGTCGGCGCAGGCTACGATCCTTACATTGGTAGTAGTGTCTCTCTATCTGTGGGTGCCGTCGTTAGACGAAATAAAAGCGCGTCGAGGCGAGGTGGCGAGGCTGGACGAATTAGGCAGTCGGGTTGAGTGGTCGAAATGCAATGTTGGGAATGGTCAGACGCGCGATTGCATACGCACGGACGAATCGGAGCATGCGGACTTTTTCGAAGACCGCACAAAAAAGGGCAAGACCTATCGCATACCGAAAGGTTACTAGCCGTTTACGGGTCCTATTCTTGGCGGACTAGGATATGGGGGCTGTTTTCAACGCGCAGCCCATATCAACGCTCGCGGCGCCGTCTGATCAAACTGATAAACGGTCAGATATGGACCGCTTTCAGTAGTAGGCTAATACTCTTGCCTCAACCATGAAAACGCTCAGAAGAGGGCGAGACCATGCCGACTCAGCAACCTGTTCAAAGTTCACGTGCCCACCGCTGGGCGTACGCCTGTGGTCTGTCGGTGAAGCGTGGTTACCGTAAGTTGAAAGCGTTTGAATCCCGCGTGGTTGAGGGTGCGGAGACGGCAGGAATGCCCGCAGGTAAATTACTTGTTCGCGGGGGTTTTCTAGTTATCAAGTTGGCAATAGCCGCCGGACTCCTTCTAGTTAGCTTATGGTTCACAGTGTCGGTGATGATCCTTATTGTCTTGTGTTGGGCCATCGCCAATGGAACGCCTATCAAACCTAAGGATGCTCTCCGGTACAAGGCATATGGCGACCCATATGGTGAGTATGAGTATGGCCGCGCGCCCGGTCAGCCTGATTTAAAAGACCTGTAGTCGAGTTCTTCACCCCTTCCTTAAGGCCTTTCCAGCAGACATCAGAGCTCCAGCGCCCCTTGCACCAGCGTCCTGCGCTTGAGCTGCTCCTTTGCTAAGCATGCCGTCGGCAATTGAGCCAACGCTATATCCTGCCCAGCTCATTGCAGCCAAAAACAACATCGGAAGCACGACGAACATTGCCCCCATCACGTACTCGATCACCTGCGCGGTGACCGTCCCATCCATAAGTCCGGATGTGGGCAGCGACAACAGCATCTGATTGGACGCCGAAACCTGGTTGTACAAGGTATCGAGCATGCTGGAGTCGACCCAGCGGGCCAGTTCCCACCAGAAGCTCAGCATATGCAGTGTGAACAGTGCGAACGTCACCGTCATGACGGTCTTCAACTGGTAGGTACTGACCAATAGAATCAGCGGCAAGCTGATGATGATGCCCATGATCAGGAACGCCTGCACCATCGGTAGGGCGGCGCGTAGCGCATTCAGCGCCGGGAAGTTGCTGAAGGAGCCCAGTGCTAACCCGGTATTGGTGGCCAGATTATTGAGCCCCTGATTGATCGAGCCGCCACGAGCGCTGGAACCATAGTCCTGGTACACCTGTCCGGGCGACATGGACATCGATTGCTGGCGCGGACTGACCAGTTCGCGCAGGGTGGCATCCTCGATGTCGTTGCTCGAGCGGCCAGTCAGCCAATTTTTCAGCTGAGTCAGCAGAGAGGGATCAACCTGCTGGATCAACTGCTCGCGCAAGCCAACACCGCTGTCGCTCCACCACTGCTTGCAAGTGGGGTAGCCCGCGGCACTCTCCAGCCGCGGCAAGGAAACATCGCGGCTTTCGTCATACGGCCAACTGATTCGCGGTGTGCGTGAACGATCCGTGTCGTAGTAGCCGGGCGTGTCGAGAAGATAGCTTGAGCCGATCCAGGACGCGTCGTGACTTTGTGCCTTGTCCAGTTGCGGGCGATTGGTAAACAACCGAGAACGGGAATAGCCATAACAGTCGCGGGTGAAGTCGGCGACTTCCTGCAGCAGTACCTGGCTGTTGATACGCGAGCTGTCGATCTCCATGCGCATCTGCCGAATATCCGGTGCGCAGGGAATGGAGGCGGTGGCTGCGGCGGTTACTCCTTTGCTCAAGGCATGCACTAGAAACCACCAGATCGGTACGTTGGCGGAGCGTTCGCCGATGGTATTGAAGGTTGTCCCCCAGGCGGTTTCCGCTGGCTTGGCCACACTTACGCCGCAGCGCTGACTTGCCGCATCATCGAACGTCATTGACGAGAGGCTCAACGGAAAGACCGGCGCGCAGCCGAACAATACGACGATGTAGGCCAGCCACAACCGGTTCTCGATCCGTGGCACCGAGAGCAATCCCTTGTTTCCCTCATCCGCGCCTTGCTGACGGGCTGACAGCCATTCCTGGAGGATGATCGCGCCAAAGGGCGCGGCGAACAGTCCGGTGTCGGACAGGACGCTCCAGAGGCCGTTGTTGATGATCCAGGCCAGCAGGGAGAGGTAAAACTCCAAGTAGCTGTTGGTGCTCATGAGCATGGTGGTGACCTCACAGTCGGGTGAGTTCGACGAAGGTAAAGAGCACGAGCCCTAATGCCCCGATGCGTTTCACGCGCAGTCGATCCTGTGGTCGATGTCGGTAGCGCCGAAGCAGATCCACCCACAGCGCGAAGAGGGCGCCGTAGAGCAGGGCACGCCACCACTGCAGATAGGGCCTTACGGATTCGAATGCCTGCTGCCAGACCTCGAAGCTGCCCAGCGCAGCGTGGCCGATCCATGCGACCAGTGCGGCGGTCAGGATCATCACTGCGGCAATCCCCAGACTCGAAAGTAAAGTGAATAGCGGTGAGCGTTTCATGGCTCACTTGCGCCTGGCGTCAGCGTCATTGAGTCGGCCCGGCTCAGGGTCGCCTTGCTCGACGGTGCGCGAAGCATCAGCACCGCCGGCATGCCGATCGAGCACTAGGCTGGCGGTATTGGTGGCCAGCATCTGCCGGACCTGCAGTTCGGTCTGCAGCAGGCGGATTTCGCGCTCCAGAGCGTCGATGTTTTTCGTCAAGGCGGTTTGGGCCGGCTCGGCGGAGGCGATGTTCGGTTCGTGACTGCCCGCCAACAGGGTGCGCAGTAGCAGCAACGCTTTGTCGAGCACACTGGACAAGGCCGTCTCACTGGCCAGGCGCCGTGCCAACAGATCCTGGTCGGGATCGTCGCGCAGGGCTTCGACCACGCCACGGGTTACCGGCAGCATTGGGCTGGAGGCTTTAGCCAGATTGTCAGGGGTAGGCGGCAGTGAGCCAGACAGCAGCCCTTGCAGGGCCTTGAGGCGTTCGCTGTAGGCCTCCTGGATCAGCGGCGTCAGTCCGCTGCCAGCGGTCGCACGCAGGGTTTCGCAGGTATCGCAGGTCGTGACTTCAGTTTCGCCCAGCACGCGAACGGCCCATTCGGATTCCTCCTGGGGCGAAGCCCAGGTCTGGCAAATGGCCCCACCCAGGCAATCGCTATTACTAATCGAGGCATTGTCATCCATCGACCGGTTATGCAGCAGGTTGTAGCCCGCGCGCACTACGTCGGCGGTCACCCGAATGGGCGTCTGCCCATCACCACCAGCCTTCGAGCCGCCGACCCAGGACACCCCCTTGTTGCCGTTATGGGCCTCGGTGTTTTTCACCGCGGCCACCGCATCACCGCCGGTTTGCTCCAGATTGCCCTGCATCTCCTGGTTCTTGGCCAGCGCGCCCCAGCCGGCTTGACCGACCTTGTCCGCCATCTTCTCGGCCATGGCCTGGCAGGTCAGCTTCGAGCGGTCGAAGTCGATACGCCCCTGCATCACCCCGTTGCTCAACAACTCATAGAGGCCGGGGTTGGCGCGTTGGATGATCAACGCCGGCAGCGACATCACGGCTTGGGTCGCGTTCTGCACGATGCTGCCCATGATCTGCTGGAAACCTTCGGTGACGCCGTTCAGCTGGTTTTGCAGGGTGTTGGTGAGGCTCATGTTTCCGCACATCATGTTCGCTCGCCATGACCAGCCGACACCGAGACCACTGGGTCGGTAGAGCGAGCTCGGTGAGCCGACTGCCGAGCCGCCACCAATGGTGTACATCACTCGGTCGTCGAGTACTTCACCTTGAGTACCCAGACGGTAATCGCCCTCGGCGGCGTAGGCATGTGTGGCAATGGCGAGCAGTCCACAGAGCAACAGACTCATCGTGCCCAACCAGGGCCGCGCGAGAAGCCGACTCATGAAGCACCTCCTTCGAAGTCGATGCTGAACAGGAAGGTCTGTCCCTCACGTTTGCAGCAGCTATAGGGACGCCACAGCGACCAGGCGTAGCCGCCATCCGCGCTCTGTACCGGATCGCTGGGGAAGATGGCGCACGTGGGCTGCACCTGGGGGTAGAGCAATTGCCATTTGTGGGTCGAAGCGTCGTTTTCAACGATCGGGCCAGGCGGCCAGTAGCCGTCGCGTTTGGCGGGCGTGAGTGGTAAGTACACATGCGGCTGCCAGTTGTGGGTAATCACATCGCCGGCGCGTTGCGCCATGACTGCGGCCGCCTTGAAATCGTCGGGCTGTACCAGAAAGCCCTGCCGGGGATAAACGTTGCCCCACATGTTTCCCGAGACCTGACGACCAATTTCACGGATCCCCGGCATGAGCGATTCGGGGTAGAAACTTTCTGGGATGCCATGGCGCCAGGCCAGTGAGTCCAGGGTACTCAGGTAGTAAGGCATTAATGCAGTTGCACCGCTGGCGCAGGCATAGCCGGATTGCGAAGCCAGTTGCGTTGCGACCCAGCCACCGGGGTGGCCGATGCCATCAACGTTCTTGAATCGAGGCAGGTTGTCGCGGCGGGCGTTCGGCGTGATCAGGTTGCCGCCACCTTCTGCACCGCTGATGGGAGCGGAGAGGGTGGTCATCTCGGTCCAGGGGTTATTGCCGGTGGTGGCGTAGCTCGAGACGACCAGTTCAGGAATGAAATGACGAACCTTGGTCGAGGTTTTGACTGTGCAGCCGAAGGGCGTGCAGAGGAGCCAGAAACAAATGCCGACGACCCTGTATTCGAGACAGTTTGGCGAAAGCACGGAGGAGGTGATGCTGACGGTGTCCAGCGCCATGCTTGGGCCGCACGCCAGCAGAATGCTTAGCGCCAAGGGCCGTAGTTTTGTGGGCGGAAGTGACGAGCAGGCAACAGGCATTATCCAGGCTCTCGGTGTATGGCCTGGGCAGGTTCGGTTAGGGACTGAAGACTGTCAGTGGGAATTATGAAGGCGGATCTATCGGATTTGTGAGGCGTGGGTCTATTATTTGACGTGAAGGGAGCTGCGCAGGGTATCGGCGTCTAGAAGTAGTTGATCTGTGGTGATTTCGAAAATATTGGCGAGTTTGCACAGGACCAACAGCGAGGGGTTGCCCGCGCATCGTTCGATTTGGCTGACGTAGGTGCGATCCACCTCGGCCATGAGCGCCAGCTGCTCCTGGGTAAGGTTCTTTACGCGCCGCATCCAGCGGATGTTCTCCGCCAGTTGCAGACGAAGTTGTTCGTAGTCTTGAGTCATGCGCGCAAATTGCGCCTTGAGGGACTCTCAATCCACGGGATATAGTCTACATTGGCATTCAACTAGGCCATTTGGTGTTCATGCCTGGTATCGAGCGTTCATTTGGTGTCGTTACGCTTTTCGAAGCTGCGCCCAGCATCTAACAATAAATCAGAAATTTAGGGTGTGTATGGACCAAAACTACATTTCAATTCCTGCGGCGGATGGTTGCCCAAGTCTTCTGACACCTTGGGGCAGCGAATTTTCGCCGATGATCGAGCGTGGTGTGCAATGTGCCCAGGCTTGGCTTGAGGCAACGACCGATATTCCTTTGTGGTGGGAACTGGCGCAAACGCGCAAGACCTTTCCTGTCGGTGACTGCCAAGATGCCTTCGAAGCCGGTTTTCTGTTGAGAATTCAGCAACGGCTTCGGAGCGTGTCACAGTAACCCTGTTGCTTATGGGCGATTGCATCGTCTTGATCGCCCGTTTGCACTCAAGCTGGCTGCATCGACACAGACCATGCAGTTTAAGAACGATTGCCGCTTCGCTGGCGCGTTTTTTCCACCGGCTGAACAACTCGGTGGGGGATTGTGCTTCCCTTATTTGGGCGCTGCACCAAGGGCGGCACTTGCTTCAAATGCCACCGGTCATGCATCGAACGTGAAAATCTCTTGAAAGGTATGGTTCCAGACGCCATTCCTCTAGAATGAAGGCTGACAGAAGTAGCTTTCGCCCTGTTACAAACAGGTTTACGTAGCTAAGATTCTGATTAAGTGCAGATTCTGCACGCTCTGAGAACGTGGAGCGCGATATGAAAGCCAAACGAGTGTTGAGTGACGATCTGGTGAGCCGACTGGAGGATAAGATCCCGGTCATGGCTGAAGGCGCCATCAATACCGCCTATATCAACGCCCTGGCTGCCGGCCGCAGTGTGATGGAAGTCATGAACGGCATGCTTGTTGAAACGACTGCTGACGGTAAGCACAAAGTCATTCGGGTGGCCAAGCCCAAGCACAAAGTGACTCTGGGTGGCGTCATTAAGGTGCGCCGTTGCTCATGACTGTCCCTCGGTTGAGGGTCTTTGCTGGACCCAACGGTTCCGGCAAGAGCACGATGAAGAGTGCCATCCCTTCCCACCTGATCGGTATCTACATTAACCCGGATGAAATCGAGAAGGCTGCCAAAGACAGCGGTCGTCTGGAGTTCAGTGATTTTCAACTGGAAGTTGAGGGTGATGAGGTCCTCGGTTTCATTAGGGAGCATCGGCTGGTCAGGTCTGCCCGGCTCGATGAGGAGGCGACCAACATAGGCTTTAGCAGCAACGGCCTGAATTTCCAGACGGTCGCGATGAACTCCTATTTTGCCTCCGTGCTCTCTGACTTCATCCGGAACAAGCTCCTCGAAGACCAGCTGTCTTTCACCTTCGAAACGGTGATGTCTAGCGACGACAAAATCGCTTTTATGCTCAAGGCAAGAGAGTCTGGATACCGAACCTACCTGTACTTTGTGGCAACTGAAGACCCTGACATCAATATCAACAGGGTCAGGAACCGTGTCGCGGCAGGTGGGCACCCAGTTCCCACAGAAAAAATTATACAGCGCTACGGCCGTTGCCTGAGCCTGCTGCCTGTGGCTATTGCTGCTTCGGACCGGGCCTACATCTTCGATAACTCCGGTGCCGATCTGGTGCTGCTGGCCGAAGTTACGGATGGGACGGACCTTGAGTTCAAGGTTGATGAGGTCCCTGACTGGTTCATGGATGCCTACGTTGAAAAGGTGTCCAACGGCTAGCTGCCGGATTGGCCAAGCTGGGAGCGCCACACCTCCCTTATATGGGCTCTATTCCTCGTGCGCTATCGATCCGTTCAGCTACCCGGTAAGCCGCTTCCAACTCCGAACAGCCATTCTCCTGCATCAGTGTCCAGCGTTCGGCTTTTTCCTCGGGCTCTGTCATGGCCAAAGCGAGGTAAAGACTGGGTGGCACGGCTCGAAACAGCGTCTCGAGCTTTTTCGACAGCACCACTCCCTCGGTGTATTTCCCCGGCTCTTTGCTGGCGGAGAGCAACAGGGCTTTCTGCGCAGGTGAAAGCTTCTTGAACCGTGCGATTTCTTCGATTTCCGCAGGCGGCATATTCAAACAAATCCACCATTCGATCATGTTGAGCATGGTCTGCGCAGCCGTGGGAAAATCAGCAAGGTTCTGCGTCGCCAGCCAGAACCAAGCGCCGAGCTTGCGCCACATCTTCGTCCCCTTGACCACGAACGGCGCCAGCAACGGGTTCTTGGTGATGATATGACCCTCGTCGGTGACCATGATGATCGGTCGGCCCAGGTACTGGTCGCGCTCGGCGAGGTTGTTCACGGTGTTCATCAAGCTGATGTAGCTGATGGACATCTGTGCCTCGTAGCCTTCGCGCGCGTAAGTGGCAAGGTCGACAATGGTCACATCGCTCTCGGGCCAAGGCGTGCCTTCGCGATCGAACAGTTCACCCTCGAAACCCTGGCAAAATAGGTCGATGGACTCGCCCATTTCCTGGGCACGCTCGCGACGTTTCTCCGGCAAGTGCGGGTCGGCGGCGATGCCCAGCAAGGCGTCGCGTACGTCGCGGGTCAGTACCTGGCGACCCGCCGCGACGCAGGTCTGCGCCGCATCGAGAATGCACTCGCGGATCAAGCTGCGATCGGCTCGACTCAGGCGCGCCTCTTCTTTGGCCTCGCCGCCGGTGATCATCAGGCGGGCAGTGATTTCCAGTTCGCCGAGAACATCGCGCTGGTCTTCGTGACTGGTTACCACCTCATCGTCCAGCTCATCGATCGACAGACTCGCCACCTGATCCGGCTGCTCGACCAGGCGCCAAGCATCGGCGAACGGGGCGAGACAGACCGAGGCGCCAGGTTTCAATTGGACCTTGTTGACCGACAGGCCCTGTGTCGCGAAGTAGTCTCCCTGCAAGCCGAATGAGTTGCCGGCCTCGACGATAAACAGGCGAGGGCGGTACACGGCCATGACCTGCATCAGTAGGGTGACCAAGGTCGCCGACTTGCCGGCACCGGTGGGGCCGAACAACAGCAGATGACCGTTCATGGCCCGATCCAGGCGTGACAATGGGTCGAAGCTCAATGGCGAGCCGCCGCGGTTGAACAGGGTGATGCCCGGGTGGCCGGTGCCGGTGCTGCGGCCCCAGACCGGAACCAGGTTCGCTAGGTGCTGGGCGAACATCAGGCGGGTGTACCAGTTACGCGTGTCGCGGGCCGGGTTGTAAGCCATCGGTAACCAACGCAGGTAGCTGTTGCAGGCGGCGACCTCATCGCCTTCACTTACCGGTTGCAGCCCCGCGCCCAACAGCGCGTTGGCCAGGCTGACCGAGCGCTGGTGCAATTGCTGTTCATCGTGACCGCGTACGTAGAACGCCAGGGTTCCTCGGTACAGCTTGTGCTGGCGGCCGATGATCGCGCGAGCCTCTTCGACATCCTGACGAGTCTGGGTCGAGGCCAGGTTTTCACCGATGGCTTTGCGAGCTAGGCGGTTCAACTGATCCTCGAGTACATCCTGTGGTTTGACCATTAAGGTCAGACTCGTCACCGTACCTTCGGGTAACTGGTCGAACAGCGCATTCACCGCGTCACCCTTGCGGGTTTCGCCGGTGAGTTGACCAATCGATGGTGCCCGCCGCAGTTTGTCCACCACTATCACCCGGTGGGGTTGATCGTCGAAAAACCAGAGTCCGTGCTGCACATCCGAACGCGGTTCGTTGAAGAACAGCCGCTCGGCAAAGTCATGATCGAAGGGCAGATCCAGCGACTCACCGTCACCCGACTCCGGATAGGCCACGCGGCGGTAGAAATTTTCGGGCGCTTCATCAGTGAGCCTGGGGGCCGGATTGAACCAGGGCAATAACCAGGCATACAGACCTCGGCCATCGACTCGCGTTGAGTGCACCCCGCACGCCTGCAACGAAGCACGGATACGTTCGCAAGCCTGTTGCAGGGATTGCACCGGGGTGAGTCCCGTCTCCTCAGCGTCAGATTCAAGCCAGCGATAGACCACCAGACGCACCCGTCGGTTATTGCCGCGCCAGGGCAGGCGCGTCACCACCTGATCCTCAAACAGACCACCGGGCTTGGCGATGGCCTTCAGATGACGGCGGCTGAGCTGCAAATACGCTTCGGTGAAGACCGTACCTCGCGCGCTGTTCTGAATATAATCGGTGAGCTGGGTCAGGTAGGGTGTGAAGTCATTGTCGTCTTGACAGAAAAACTGCGCCACCCAAGGCGCTTGATCCAGCTCGTCAAAGCTATCTTGCAGGGCGTCTTCGAGGGCGTCGCGGACCGCCATCAGCCAATCGGGTTCGCGCCCTTCGGTGCCGATGGGCAGCAACTCGAACACCGCACCCACCGAGCGATTGTCATCCAGTAGAAAACACTGCTCAGTGTCGAGGTATTCGACCCAAGGCAGGTAATCGGTGAAGCTGGGGTTGTGCGCATAGAGTGCGGCCTCATCGGCCAAGGTCGCGCGAGGGCGCAATGGATTGCGCCAGCCTTTCCACGTGGGAGTGCGATTGCCCGAATCGCCGCTACGCACTACAGGTCTTCCTGACGTTCACCAGGTAATGCGTACTGCACACGTTGGTAGAACGGAAAGACGGTCGAGTAACCTGGGATCGGTGCCTGCTCGGTACCACTCAGATGCGGATACACGTATAGCACCAGATCGGGATTGGGCAAGCGAGGGAACAGGTTGCGGATCTCGTTCGCCGCTGTGCGAGTGTACGGTTCCTGGAGAGAAAAGGAGAAATCTGCTTGAGCCAACGGGCGGCGTAACTGCTGCCGAGCATCCAGCAGTTGCTGCTGAGTGCCTTGCGAACCGGCGCCGTTCCAGATGTCCAGCATGGTTTGCTCTCCATGGGGCAGAAGCGTCTCCTTGTCGGTGGAGCACCCCGCCAGGACCCAGCAGAACACGCTAATCCAGGTCAGGCAGGGAGGCATGGTCTTTTTCATGGCGAACGCTCCGGCCCTTGGGCTCGTAGTCGATGGTGATCTCATGGTCGAGGTGCAGCGCGACTTGTGCTGCCGGTGGCACGTACACGGCAGCAAAGGCTTCGCCATACAGCTTGTTGACCCACTCGCGGATGTCGCTGACCCCGCCGCTGAGAATTGAATTCAGTGCACTGTTACCAGTGCTATTGGTGACCCCGAGCGTACTGCCGCCCGAACTGATCACGCTGCTGTTGTTCTGCTCATGCCCAAGTAGGGCGGCGACACCGGCACCGGCTGCGGTGACCAGGCTCTGGCTGCCGAGGTATTGCTGGGCGTTCGACCGGCGCTCGCCAGCGATGCAAGGAATGCCATACGGATCGGACAGGTAGCCGAGTCCACCGCGGATCTTGTCGGTGTTCGAACTCTGGGTGGCGGAGGCATTGCGGCTGGCTATTGCCTGTGGCTGAGGCACCGTGCGGATGGTGCCGTCTATGAATACAAAGGTGATCGACTCGACTTGCCCGCGCACTCAAGACAGGGTCCAGTCACCGGACGCCGTGCCACTCATCACGGCCCCCGCGACGTCTGGCAGGTCGATACCGTTAGCAGTCAGGTTCACGGGACCGACCAGCACCTTGAAGGGATAGGGGTCGTTGACCGTTCCGTCCACCGGGACTCTGCCGATCAGCGCGGTCATGGCGACCGATCCCATCAGCGTGGCGTTTTCAGGAATGGTGTAGACCGGCTTCGCGCCTTCGGTACGGTCAACGGATCGCGTCAGGTCACGCTCACGCTTGGTGACCGCAGGCAATTGTTTCTGGCTGCGGTCAATTGCATTGTCTTTCAGACGTTGCAGCGAATTGAAGGCGGTAGGCAGACTCAGCGTGGAGGGGGTCTTGGCTTTTTCTCGGGCGTCGGTGGGTAGAGTATCCGAGGGCTCAATCCACTGCATCGTGTCACCGGCAGTATGGGGCCCCTCGAACTGAGCGCCATCGCCCGGCTGAAGCCCCAGTCCGATCGGCAGATCCTGACCCTTGCCGGTCAGTCCGGACAACTGATCCTGCAACTTTGTCAGCAACCCATGGGCCTGACGACTGTCTTGTTCAGCTTTGAGCCGGGCCTCGTTGGCTTGTTGACGGCCTTCGTCGACCTGTTGGGTCACGCTGCCGAGCGCGGTCTGAATGCGCGAATCGACACTATTTTCCCATTCTCGCAGGCGGTTGTTCTCGGTTTGTAGCAAATCATTTTGTTTCTTCAGGCCGAGCATATCGCTGCGCATCGCCTTCACTTGGCCGACCAGAGTGGCGACCGTGTCGCGGGGGGTATCACCCGCAATGCCTAGAGACTTGGCCTGTTCGGAAGACAGAGCAATATTTTGCTGGTCGCCTGATATTTTCGGCATGCTGCCAGTGCTATCCGCGACCCAGGTTTTCAGGATGATCAGTACCACGGCCAGTAGCGCACCCGGCACCAGCCATTTGAGCAGTGCGTTAGCGTTCATGGCCGCCACCTTGCGTAACAGATGGGATCAATAGGACCGCTTGTTCGAGGCCTGCGCCGCGGGTGACAAGGTAGGCAATCGTAGTGTCTTCAGCACTGCCGACAGGTCCGAGGAAGGCATGCTGGAAGGTGGTGGCAAACAGTTTGGCCTGAAACCGACGAGGATCCAGTTGCACCGTGTTTGTACCACGATTGCGCAACTTCACCGCCGTCACCCAGTAATCACCGAGTCGCCAAGCGGCGATAGGTGTGCTGGACACGTTTTCGGTCGGCAGCAGGGTTGGCAGTTCGGTGCGCAGCTTGAGCGGGACGCGGCGCACGCCGGGTAGGGGTTCTACTGTGCGCAGCGGCGCGTATAGGGTCTGTGCGGCATAGCGCGTCAAGGCGACCGGGGTCGGCGTGCGTTCTGGAGTGGGGACGGTGCTATATTCAGACTCGGTAGCCTGCGCCGGAGCATTCTTGAGAATGTGCACGGGCTCCAGCGGTTGATCGCCGGGAGTGGCCGCGATATCTAGAAGGATGATCTCGCCCGTCGTGACTGATTGCAGTTGCAGTCGGGTCGGTGCAATCGCTTCCGACGCGCGCAGGTACAGCGTGCCGCCAGTTGATTGCACGCGCAGCTTGCCCGTTAGGGTTGAGGGCACGCCGACTCGAACATCCTCATCGATAAAGACCGCTCGCTCCTGATTGATCACCAGAGGGACCGCGAGGGGTAGACGTTCCCAGTGCATCAGCTCGACGGCCTGCGCTGCAGCTCCCCATAGCATCAGTGCGACGGTGAGTCCCAGGGTAGAAATCCGCTTCATGGCTCACCTCCAGGCAGGGAGATTTTTTGCGGAGTGCCCTGATAACAATCCAGCGCCAGCCCCCACTTATTGCGTTCGGGGTCCAGATCAAAACGCACCACGCGTAATGGATAACGCACCACCACCCGTTTCACCGGTTCGGCGGCGTAATACTCATCCGCGTTAAGGTCGAGCTTGACCAGCCAGCTGTTGCGATCGAGTTGCTTGACCCTGAGTTCCGGATCTTCGCTATAGCCTCGGCCCAGAATTTCGTAGACGCCACGCACCCGCTGGCGCAGTTCGCCGGCGGCCTTGCGGTACTCATAGTCGCCGTCGAGGAAGGCCTTGCAGGCGGGTGTTAGGTAGGACTGCAAGCCATAGATAGCGCGGCGATAATCCTGCTCGCCATCCGAGGGCCAGCGGTTGAGCTGACCAAAGATGTAGAGGGCAAAGGCATAGATATTCTCTGGGGGGACATCCCACCACTTGCGAGTGCTGCCCGAGCGCAGATCCGGGGGGACATGCACCGTCAGATCGGTCGGTGCCGAGCGCCAGCCATACCAAAGTCCGGCACAGACCAGGGCCAGAATCACTACCGCCAGACGCAGGCTGAAGATGTGGGCGTGTTGGGCATCCACCTTGTTCCGAAAACGATTCATGGTTGCCACCGGGACAGGGCAGGGCGCAGTCGACGCGAACGGCGAATCGTCCAGGCGCCGGAGTGGAGAATCAAACTTCCGCGCCCCAGGCGCCAACGGCTGGCGAGTATCCATTCGAGCTTGCGGTACAACCAGGTCTCGGGGCGAGCCCGTTTGGCCCGACGCAAAAGCGTACCACCGGCAAATAACACCAGCGCCATGCTTGCGATCATGCTGGTCGGCGCAACGGCAATAGACGAGGTGACGATCCCTAGAGGAACGCCCAGCAGCAGGCCAATGGCGGCGCCAGTGCCGAGAGCTACCCACATCTCATCATTGGTCAAACCGCGCAGTACGGCAGGATCGCGGTTGAGTCGCTCCGGCAGAAAGACCAAGGTGCCGTCGGCAAGGCGTTCGATAGTGTCGTTCATGTCGACCTCACAGAATCGCGGCGGCCTTGGTCAGGAACCAGATGATGATCACCACCAACAGGGCGCCGATGCCGACCACCGCGCCGAGGTCCTTCCAGGTCTTGCGCTGGTTCTGCACGTCGGCATAGACAGTTAGGGAATGCCAAGCCACCCCGAGAAAAGCGAGCAGGGCGATCAACAAACCGAGCAGGATGCCGCCGTCATAGGCGTAGTTTTTGATCGTCTCGATCAACCCGGAACCTTCACCACGCGAAGGAGCCTCCATGGTGGGAAGCTCGGCAAAAGCCAGGCTTGGGCCGAGCACCAACAGCAGGCCGATCAAGCGCTGGCTGGCACGATCACGCAGGTTGTTTTTTAGAGGGGTAAAGCACTTGAGCATGGCAGTGATCTCCTGGATTAGGACAGCGTGAAGAACATCAGGACTAGTAGGGCGAGCAAAACACGTGCGGCGCTGCCGCCAAACGCGCCGAAGCGCACACTGCCGGTGGCCCAGCCCCGGTAAGCCGTCCACATCACCCAGGTGCACCAGAGCAAAGCCAGGACGAGAACCAGGGACAACCAGAGTGTCGAACTGCTCTGTGCCGAGAAACCGGAGGCGTTTTGGAACGCTGCGGTCTGAGCGTCGGTCATGCTCATGGCGACGGTTCCACGGACGGGATGTCGAGGCGGTAATCGCCGACCAGCTCACCAGCGTCGTGAGGTTGAGCACGGGAGGGCGACAGATAGTTCTGCATTCCTTGGCGAATGCGTTGGATGTCCTGAGACAGGCGGGGATAGTCGAAGCGATAGCGTTCGTTTGGTTCGGAGGTCCTGGCTACCTTAGCTTGCGCCGCAAGGCGCTCAATAGTGTCGACCTGCTGCTGAACTAGGCTGAGCTGCTCGCGCTCATGAGCAGATGCGGCATAGCCGCCGCTATGGAACGTCATCAATATGAGCAGTAGGCAGATTCGGAAAAATGTAGTCGGCATGTGGATAGCCCATTTGGAGATGGGGCCAGCATTCAACTAACGTCCAGGACTCAGCAGTAAGAAACACGAAACACGCTGCGTCATTTTATTTCGATACAGTCTCTGATCGTGGAGCGAGTTCGAACACCGTATCGAGAGCTACGAAACGCGGAAAAATGACACGATTGGACCGCAAGTACAGCATTGGTTACTCATGAAAAACGATTAGTAGCCGTTAACTTTTGATTCCGCTAACAGCATTGTTAGCGGGGCGCAGATAAGCGCGGACGAAATCAGTTAACGAAGAGTGATAGCAGAGAGTGAACATCCAACAAGCAATTCGGCGGTACCGTATTCGACAGGCCGTGGGCTTCTCCTTGATGGTCTTCGGGGGGCTATTTTATTTGGTTTCATCGTTGATTTTTCTGCACCATCAAGCAGAGACTCTCGCGAGCACAAAATTTTTTGGGCATTTGGGAGGGGTTGTGCAAAATTTAGTAGCCGATGTTTACCAGGTCACATCACCCTACATCGGTTTTGTATGGGAGCACGCGCCTACCCTCAGCCAGGAAAACCCGCTCAGCTATGGAAATTTGCTGTTTTTCGGTTTGCTGGGTGTGATGATTATTGGAAAGCAAATTCTCCTTTCCGCTAGCCAACTCAAGAGGCGTGTTCAGGTTCAATTCGAACGTCTTGAGGAAGCTCAGTGGCGCAACTCGATGCAAAATGGAGCAGCCACCCAAGTCAACGCAAATCAGATCGGGCAGATCAATTTTTATCAGCAGTCTATGCCGCCGTCCCCTAGCGGTGATTGGTGGCAGCGGCCGTTGGGTATTGTTGGTTTGTCTATTATTGGCGGTTATGTCGTCGCGATTTTGGCTAAATTCACCGGAATGGTTTAACACGTCAGCGTTACATTTTATTAAATGTATTTTTTAAACGTCGCCGCGGTGATGGCTGTCGTTATTCCGAGCATCATCGCGCAAGGCAAAAAGACGGCCATAGGATTGAGCGAAAAGGGCAGGGACAGATACATGATCCAGGGTACGAGCAGCAGGGGTATCACTGCTCGTTTAGCTCGGTGATAGACAAAACTGCTTTCTCGCCCGGCTCCAAACTTGCGCAGGTCGCGGCGCATCAAACCATCGACAAAACCCGTGAACATGGCCAGCAAAAACAATGGCGTGGCCAGGGCCAGAATGGTCAGGCGCACCACGAAGGTAAAGGTCACATAGACCGCCGCCAGCACGAAAGCCTCAATGCTCACGTAGAGCTGGTTGATCCAGCTCCAGAAGCCGTTGCCCTGGCTCGACACCCGCGCCTGCCGGGCAAAATCCGCAAAGCCAGTCTTGACCAGCAGCCACTGATTGAGGAGCTCCAGCCACTGGACAATTGTTTTCCCAGGCTGTTGGATGAGAAGTGAAGCTTTGAAGTGCTCGCTGAGCCAGCCCAACTCACTGGTTAGCATAGCCTGACTATGCCGCCAGCCCTGATCACCCCAGAACAGTAGCAGCCCGGCGAACTCGATGAGGATCGAGAACAGCAACGAGGCAATCAGCAAACCGATGATGCGCAGGACTAGGCTGATCGCCGAGATGATCAATCCCGGACGCTGGATCGGTTGTGGCGGCGTGTTCTGGGTGGAAGTCGCCATAGTTCACCCCATTGCGCGCTGCAGAGTTGATGTGGGCAATACGTCTCCTGGATCGTTTTCTGCTGAATCGAAACCTGTTGTGGGGTAGGGCTACCCCACCTGATCCAGATCGAAGTTGGTAGTTGGGCCGCCACCGCTTGCGCTCCACCATTGCCCCGCCTGCGCGTTATAGGCCGCCCGCATCCGTTGAGTGAGTTCCTGTAGGTCCTTGGGCATGGCGTCGACGTTGGAGGGTTTTGGCAACGGCATGCGGACTTTCCAGAGCTGCCCACCGGCCTGGAAGGAGAACATTTGCCCCTTGGGCAAACTGACGATATGAGCAGGCTCGATCAGCGGCACACTGGTGCTGCTGACACGGTCCTGGGAGGACGAGGTGAAGTCCGTGTTGGCGTCCGGATCGGATGTGTCCGTCGCACCCGACATCAGGGTCTTGGTCAGCACGTTAACCTTGGGTAACTGCTGGGTGAGCAGTTCAGCGGTGGCGGTTTCGCGCACGCGGAGCATCTGCAGGGTGTTGAAGTTGCCAATCACCTGGCCAGCTTTGGCGCGGTTGCCGATACGTGCTTCGATATCGCTGAGGGTCTGGGTGTAGGCGGTTACCTGGATACCGGCGCCGCCACCCTTGTTGATCAGGGGGATGAACTCATCGCCCATCAATTCGTTGAACTCATCAGCGTGCAGGTTTATCGGCAGCTTGTCACTGCTGCTGCCTGATGGGGGCAGGCCGTGGTCAATGCCATGTTTGTAGATATGGCCCGCGACCGAGACCAAATCAGCGAACATGGAGTTGCCCACAGCGGCTGCGACTTCGGCGTCGGTCAGCGCATCCAGGCCGACGTAAACGATGCCGCGTTTGCGAATGATCTGCATCCAGTCGAAGATTGGTCGCGGGTCATCTAGGTCGGTGTAGTTGGGGGCCAGCAGTTGGGCGGTCTTGCCGGTGGTGAGTTTCTCCAGCAGCGGCAGCAGCGAAGCAACGATTTTGTCGAAGTAGGTGCGGTCGTAACGTACTGCCGAGCGCAGTCCATCCAGCACCGGATCGAATACCCGTTTCACCGCCAGGTACTGTTCGATGGCCACCACACGCTTTTCGCGTCCCACCATATGCCGGGGAATGTTCTTCTCAGTGAGTTTGCCTTCCAATTGGACGATCACTTCCCAGGCTTTCGGATCGGTCTTGGCGAAAAACTGCTGAGCGTATTCGATGAACAGCGCGTCTATATTGACCACATGTCGCTGGATCTGCAGGTAGTCTGGGCGCCGGCCTAGCTCGATCAGCGCTCGGGCGATGATGTTGACGAAGCGCCAGGCAAACTCGCGAAACGCGGCAGAATTGCCTTCACCGCTGAGTTGCCCGGCGATGCGCGAGGCCACCTCAGAGATACGCCCAAAGCGTCCTACGGCGTTGTAGCGCGCCGAAATCTCTGGCCAGCCCAGATGAAACACATAGAACTCTTTTTCCCGGCCGGCCCGCCGGGCTTCGACGTACATGCGTTTGAGCAGGTCGGCATCGCCCTTCGGGTCGAAGACGATCACCACCTCAGGTTTGACGCGGTGGATGTCCTGGGTGATGTACACCTCGGCCAGACGGGTTTTACCGACGCGGGTAGTGCCCAGCACCAGGGTGTGTCCGACCCGTTCGCCCAGCGGCAGACTGACTTCCGTTTCGTCGGGCTCGACCCCATGCAACAGCGGCGAGCCACCTACCGGGGGTAAAGGGCGCAACGGATTGAAGGCGCTGTCCCAGGCAGTGACACGGGCCAGTGTCGAAAGCGGAAACGGTGCATGTTCCAGGCGACGTTCGAGTCCGCGTGCCAGCCGGTAGTGGGTCGGTTGGTCGACATAGTGGGCGACAGCCGGATCCTGGGCCTCGACCAAGCGCTGGGTGTGCAGGCGGGTCCAGCGAAAGCCACGGCCTATGAACAGACGCTTGCGGCTGACCGGAATCTGCCGACTGGTCAGCTCGTAGCGGGGCAGCCGACGGATATTGCGCCGATAGCGCAGCACCTCCCAGGCTTGTCGCAGCCGGATCAGGCCGAACAGGGCATAGGCCAGCGCTGCAACCAGACCGATCTCGGGTGACAGGGCCACAGCCCAGGGCGAGTACATGCACAACACCGCGGCGGCGATGCAGATCGCTACGGTGTACAGCTCCACCGCTGGCCGGAGATTGGACTCCATCGCATGCTCGGCCATGACCTGGACTCACTGGTCCAGTGAGGTGGCGGTGATCAAGACGGGGTAGTGCTCAATCTGCAGGCGGGTGGCGATGTCGTTGCCGTTGACCGGCAAGATGGTGATGCCCGGAGCGGCTGCTCGAATTCGGGCCAGGGCTTCAGTATCGGCCACTTCGACGGCGAGGCCAGCCGCGCCTATTTCCTGCAGTTCAGCCGCACGGTGACGCAACCAAGCCAGTGATTGGGGATCGTCACCGACCAGGAAAAATGGCTGCAAGCCAGGCATGCTCAGGGAGCGAGGCGTGATCTGGCCGGGGCTCAAGTGAGAGCTGTGGACGGGCAGTATCCAGGCTTCATCGGCAAACGTGGACAGGTCCGCATGCATGGCCCGATCAGGCTGGGTCTTGTTGTTTATTGGCGGTCTGGAAACTTGAAAATGGGGCCGGGTGAAGTCGCTAGGCTGATCCCTAGCTACGGTCAGTTCCGGCTGGGCGAAAGGTGCCAAGAGCAGGATGAGATAGCAGGTAAGGGATATTCGCTTCATGGTGGTGTGCCTTGTTCGAAGGAAACCAGCAACCGTTCGAGTTGCCGGGAAAAACCTGCGCGGTAACGCGCGGCAGGTATACCTCCCGCCGGGCGGTGATAGCGCCCGGCAGCCAATACCCAATCACCAGTGGCGGCGTGATGCTCCTGCAACAGCGCGGCGGTCACCGCGAGATTTCGGTAGGGGTCGAGGGCTTCACAAGGGCTGGAAAAACGTTGCCTGTGATAACCCAGGTTGGTTTGCCCGAGTCCGGCATCGACCCGCTTGGCGTTTTGTCGGGCTAGCGCCTGAAGCAAGGCGTGACAGGCGGCCTGGCGAGTGGCGAAGCGGTAGGGTATTCCGGCGATGTTCAGGGTCCACGGCCAGGGCAGCAGTCGACCCCGGACGCGGGTACCACTCTCCTGCAGGGCAATCGCGAACAGCACCGTCGAAGGGATGTCGGCGTCATGCGCCGCCAGTTGGTAGGCCGGAGGCGGCAGTTCGTCAGCCTGGACGGCGAGTATCGTTAGCAGGAGCGCAATACCGCTCAGTCGAGGCGTTGCCATTGTCCATTCACCTGTTGAAATGTGGCAGGCAATGGCTCCGGGGCACCCAGGCTGAACCAGCGACCACGGTCATGGTTCAGGGTGATCTGCCGGCGTTGCACTTTGGCCGGATCGATGTCCGCTTGCCGAGCCCAACTACGGACGCGCTCATCGTCGTCTTGGCTGCCCACCAGGTAGATATCGAATGCCGTGTCACTGCTTTGCAGACGCTGCGCTTCGGCGGTGCACGCCGGGCAGTGGTCCTCCACAAACAGGGCCAGGCGCGGCACGACCGATGAGTTGGCAGGGGATGCCATGCCCTGGATAGGCAGCAGCCCGGGAAATAGTTTGGCCCAGGCAGCGGTGTAAGCGTTTTGGTAGGCCAATTCGCGCTCGGCGCGTTTGGCTTCCAGCGCTACCTGTAATTCGGCATAGTGCTGGCGCTCTTGGTCGGCCTCGGCCTCGACCCCGAGTGTGGTCAACGGATCGAGGTTCGGGCTCCAGAAACCGCGTGGGCCGGCTTGGATCTGTTCGAAACGCGTCCACTCCTGCTCCGTCAAACCCCAGCTCGCAGCCTGTTCAGAGTGAGAGCGCCCCAGGGGTGCGGACTGCGTGTCCTGGATCCTTGACTGTGTCGTGGCGGGGTTACCCATCGCAGCGCCCGTGGCCAGTAGCGAAACGAGACAGACGACGGCGGGCAGTAGCGCTCTATTCATGATCGCTTCTCAAGGGAGTTGCACGGTCTGGTCTGGCTGAGCGGCTACCGCGAAGATGGCTGAGTTCGGCGCCAGCACTTTCAGGTGCCAGGCTCCGATCTGCTCGCCGCTATGCAGCAACCGAACATCGATAAGAGAGCGACTGTCATGAGGTGCGACCGCCAGAAAGCGCTCACCACCACGGGACTCGACACTCAACACTGAGAACGGTGGCGAGGGTGGCGAGAGCGGGACGGGCTTGGGGCGAGCGGTCTTTTTCGGTTTGGTAGCAGAAGGCGTCGGCGGTGGGAGGAATGGCTTTGTCCTGAGGTCCAGGAGCTGCTGCTCGACCTGCTCAAGGCGTGCGCGCAGCGCTGTCATGTCTGTCTCGGTGGCACGGTCTGCCAGACCATCGTGCAGTTCCTGTATCTCTTGCGCCCACTGATCCAGCTTCGGATCGAGGGTATTGGCCTGTTGCTCACTAGTATCGACCATCTGCTTCAGGTCTTTCAGCGCGTACTGCAGCTTCTCTTGTGCATCCTTGAGGGCGTTTGCATCACGTTGCAGGGTGTCCAGGGTTTGTTGGTATTGCGTGTTCGTGCTCTGCAGTTCGGCCACGCGTTGATACTGGTTATACAAACCACCGCTCAGGCTGGCGACCGCCAGGCAAAGCAGCCCCATGATGAGGGTTTGAAACGTTGAGGCCTTCATGGGCGTGCCTCCGGCTGATGGGGCGAGACGGGTGTGATCAGCGTGACGCTGGCATTAGTTTTCTGCTGTTCGAAGCAGACCGAACGGCCGACTTCATCGGTCGTGAGTTGCCAGGCGGGGCCAGCCAGCACTTGTAGCGCGCTGCGCAACGGGATTGGGCCAAGCCGGTAATGAGCTGCGGGTAGAGGCCGGGTAAACAGCATCTTCACCGACGCAGTAACGGGGCAGAGCGAATAGCCCGAGCGCTGCGAGACGTGCTGCAACGCCTCCTGCACCGAAGGGCTCAGGCTGGACGGGATGCTCACGTCAATGATTTGCGCCAGAAGATCGCGTTGTTCCGTGGTGGGTTCGGTGCTGACCAGCGTATAGCGGCCATAGCGGAGTTCTGCCGGATGATCCGTCGAGAACTGGGTCCGATTGGAGCTACTGTCGATTTCTGGATCGGTCGGCAATGTATTGGGGAATTGCGCGGTGCAGGCACTCAACAAACCCAGCAGGCAGACAGGCGTGAAAAAACGCTCCATGGAAATAACCTCATGTCAGATTCAGTGCAGAACCTGACATGAGGTGAAGGAGCGATTCAGTGAGAAAGGTGATTCAAGGTGGATCGTGTTAGAGCAGCACGCGTTGCTATTCATCGAAAATGGCGAGCCCACCCAAGACGGCAGCGTCGGGGTCGAAGATCAACAATCGCACATCCGCCAATGCCGCCAGATACAGTACGTTGATCAAGGCTTCCGGCGTACCGGCATCGAGTTGCTCTTGCCTCAGCGATGAGTTCAGCTGGGACCGCGCCCAGGTCGTGTTGCTGGTGACGCTGTTCGGTCTGGCGGTGGCGCTGAGCAGCCCGGTCAAAGGCTGGCTGATCGACCGCTGGGGGGCCAGGCGGTTGATGCTCGTAAGCACCGCGTTGCTGGCACCACTGCTGATGGGGTTGGCGATCATCGAAGAAGTCTGGCAGCTACGCGGTTTGTTTTTGCTGCTGGGTATCGTTGCACCGGGGAATATGCCCTACGGCAAGATTTTGGGCGGTTGGTTTGTGCAGCGACGTGGCATGGCCTATGGATTGTTGGGGCTGGGATTTGGCATCGGCGGTCCGTTCGGGTTGTGGGTGGGCCATGTGTGCATCGAGGCATGGGGGTGGCGTACCACTTACTTAGTGTATGGCGTTCTGGAGGGCGGGGTGGCGTTGCCATTGTTATGGTGGTTGTTTCGCGAGCGTGCAGTCCCCGCCGTCCAGCAAGCCGCGCCTGCGGTGGAGCCGGGCATGTCCGAGTTCGAAGCCTGGCGAACGCCAACGTTCTGGTTGCTGCTGATCAACCAAGTGCTGACGGTATTTGTGGTGTCGGGCGTGATGACGCACGGGGTACCAATGCTCATAGAACGTGAACTGACTCGGGGTCAGGCTGCTACGGTGCTGTCGGCGTTGTCGATCGGCATGGTGGTGTCCCAGCCACTGATGGGGGGCTTGATGGACCGCTTCCAGACGCCCAGGGTCGCGCTACCCTTTGCGTTGATCGCCGTACTCGGCATGCTGATATTCGAGTCTGCGAACGGCTTTGCCGGCTTGTGGCTCTCGATATTCTTGATCGGCCTGGGTGGCGGTGGCGAAAGTGGTACGACCAAATACTTCATCGCACGCTACTTCGGTTTGCGTCGTTTCAGTGTGATCTATGGGGCGGTGCAGCCGTTCACGTTTGCCCTTTCGATCAGCCTCGGTGCCTGGCTGATTGGCGCGCTGTATGACCAGACCGGCTCTTATGAGTTGGCTGAGTGGACGTTACTTGGTGCGTTTCTGCTAGCGACATTAATCCTGCTTGGATTCCGACCGTATCCATCGCCATACCTTACAGCCTGCGTGGTCTGAATAGCTCCAACGTGCTGGTGCTGGTCAATGGCAAACGCCGCCACAACAGTGCGGTGGTCAACCTCGACTCCACGGCAGCCTACCGCACCAACCCGGTCGATCTGGACATGATCTCGATCAGCGCCATCGACCATATCGAGGTGCTGCGAGACGGCGCCTCGGCGCAGTACGGTTCGGACTCCATCGCCGGGGTAATTAATATCATCCTCAAGCAGAACGACAATGGCGGCTCGGTCAGCACCTCCTTCGGCGAGTACACGAAAGGTGACGGTGGCACCATCCAGCAGACCCTGAACAAAGGCCTGGCGTTGCCCAACGACGGCTTCTTCAACTTCTCCCTGGATGCCAAGTCACAACAGACCGCCGTGCGCGCCCGCGATGCCACCGGCTCGTTCTACTACCGGCAACCCGACGGCTCCGCCGACCCGCGAGAGGCCACTGCCGACAAGTCCGTGCAGAAAAACGGCCTGCCGAAAATCAAGGCACTGGGGGTGGCCTACAACGCCGAATTGCCCCTGGATGATGTGACCCTCTACTCGTTCTCGACCTTGACCAAACGCGATGCGCGGGGCGGGCAGAATTTTCGTCGGCCCAATTCCACCAACATCATCCCCGAGATCTACCCGGACGGCACGGCGCCGTTCTACACCCTCGAGGAAACCGACTACCAGGTCGCTGGCGGCGCCAAGGGGTTGGTGGCCGACTGGAACTGGGACTTGAGTTCGACCTTTGGCCGCGACAAGGGACAGGCCGATGCCGACGAAACCCTCAATGCCTCCCTGGGGCCTTCGAGCCCGACACACGTCGACAGCTACACCAACTATTTTGACCAGTGGACCAACAACCTCGACCTGACCCGCGCGTTTGAAGTCGGACTGAGTAAACCGCTGCAAGTGTCCGCAGGTCTTGAGCATCGGCATGAACGCTACAAGACCGAGTCCGATGATCCGTTGTCGTTTATCAACGGCGGCTACATCTACCCCAGTGGTCCGTTGCGCGGCCAGCCCGCGGTGGTCGGCGCTCAGGGTGCCATCACACTTACGCCGGAAGATGCCGGCCAGGCCAGCCGCAACAGCTACGCGACGTATGTGGATGTCGGGCTCAACCCGACCGAGAAGTTCTATGTCTGCCTGGCCGGGCGCTTCGAGAGTTACGACGACAGCGCTGGCAACACCACCAGCGGCAAGTTGTCGCTGCGCTATGACTTCACGCCTGAGTTCGCCATTCGCGGTACCTTGAGCAACGGTTTCCGCGCACCGTCGTTGTCGCAATCGGTGTATGCCCAAACGGCCAACCAATACACTACCGTCAATAGCGTCCCGCAGTTCGTTGAAGCCAAATCAGTGCGTGTCGACTCACCGTTGGCCAAGGCACTGGGCGCTGAAGACCCGCGATTTAGGTCCCGGACGGCGCGCAGGCCACCGACCTCAGCTAGGCAATCAACCATCAGGACCGTCTTGAGCGTGCGCTGCGCCAGCAGATCGTGCGTTAGCGCCGTTCGCTGGAAACCGGGCTGGCGATCCTTGCCAGTATCGGCAGCACCTCGCCCTTCATCGGCCTGTTCGGCACGGTGTGGGGGATCATGTCGGCGTTGAGAGGCATCAGCGCGGCCGGTTCGGCCAGCCTGGAAATCGTGGCCGGGCCAATCGGTGCGGCGCTGGTCGCCACCGGCGTGGGCATCGCCGTCGCGGTGCCGGCGGTGCTGGTTTACATCTACTTCCTGCGACGCCTGAAACTGACCTCCGCCGACCTAGACGACTTCGCCCACTACTTCTACAGCCTGGCGCAGAAACATTCGTTCCGTGTGCTGCTGCACCCGGCGCAGAAAAAAATCCGGCGCCACCGCGACCGGGCAGAAAGTGAAGGAGGCGTCCTGAGATGGCCTTTTCCACACAAGACAGCGATGAAGTGCTGAGCGAGATCAACGTCACGCCACTGGTGGACGTGATGCTGGTGCTGCTGGTGGTGTTCATCGTCACCGCGCCACTGCTGACCAATGCGATCCCGATCAACCTGCCGAAGACCGAATCGGTGGCGCCGGTGGAGCAGAAAGATCCGCTGGTGGTGAGCATCGACGACAAGGGCAAGGTGTTCATCAACAAGGATGAAATTCAGGCGGACCTGCTCGAATTCAAGCTGCAGGCGGCCAGGGCGAAAAATCCTGATGTGCGCGTGCAACTGCAGGCCGACAACTGGGTGAATTATGGGGAAGTGGCGCGGGCGATGGCCTCTGTCGAGCGGGCAGGGATTACCAAGTTGTCGGTGATCACGGCGAAGTAAGAAGCTTTAGAGTCGTGCCCGACGGGGGGGCATTAAGATCAGAGGCGCAAGATAGTGTACATCGGCGGCGTCCTGAGGATGTTCTACTCAAGGGGGCGCTCGATTATTCGTGCGAGCCAAGGAGTGCCGATGTCCCTGGAAACCTCGGCGGTGTCGTTTCTCGCCCCTACAGTCTAGCGACAGGTTACCTGCTGACGGCCGCCACTTTGCTGGTCTCGAGGTTCGGAGTGGGCGGGACGTTGCTACAATTTCCGATCGGCTGGATGGCTGACAGGAGCTCCTACAAAGCCGGGCAGTTAGTGTGTTGCCTGGTGTTGCTGGTGGGCACAGTGGCCATTCCGTTGAGCCAACCTTTTCCATGGTTGGCCACGCTGATGGTCTTTCTCCGGGGCGGCGCGATTGGCGGAATGAACACACTGGCGGTGATTGAGGCCGGAGATCGGGTCACCACGCATCAGGTGTCCACGGCCATGACAGCCATTGCCATGTTTTACACTTTGGGTAGTGTGTTGGGACCGGTGGCTACGGGAGTGACCATCTCCTTTGTCAGTGCCCATGGCATGATGATTGCGTAGGAGGCGTAGGTACTCTCTTCATTGCGCTGTTGGTTCTGAGAAAAAATCAAAGCGATTGAATCGAGGTCCGGCATACACCTTCGCATATTTCTCAACCATGTCTACGACCTTGCTTCGCGTGCGTCTGGTGCGGAGCGGATCTTCTTCCTGTACTGCTTTTGGCGGCTCTGTCAGCTAGCGGCGCCTGCTGCTCATCCTCTCACCAGGCTGCGCTTGATCCATTCATAAAGGTTGATGCCCTCTGTCGAAAGTTCACTGTTGGAGCGACGGCACAGGTAGTACTGACGGCCGTCATCGACCTCCAGATCAAACAGTTTCACCAGCTCGCCATTGGCAACGTGGGGCGCCACCAAGGGTTCGCGCAGCAGTGAGCAACCGAGGCCGGTGAGCGTTGCGGTCAGCGCCAGTTGACCGTCTTCGAGTAACAAACCATTGAGCGCAGTGGCGTGCCGAACTTCGGCGGCCTGGAACCATTGGCCCCAGGTGCCGCGTTCTTCGTCGTGCAGCAGTGGTAGTTCTCTCAGTGCCTGGGGAGAGTCGATAGGGCCATGCTGTTGAAGAAAGGCTCGACCGCAATACGGCGTGACCGCCCCTGAGATCAATGGCTCGCTGTGATAACCCGGCCAGTGCCCGGTGCCGAAACGGATCGACAGGTCTGCGGCATCGCTGGGGTAACTGCGGTGGTTGGCGTACGTGACATTGATGTCCAGCTCCGGATGGTCGCGCAGAAACTCCGCCAGGCGTGGAATGAACAGGTTGATCCCGAACAGCGGAATCAGGCTGATGGTGACCTGGCGCGTCGCGCTTTTCTCTCGCACATGCTCGGTGGCACTGCGCAGCACGGCGAAGGCCGAACGGATGGCGCGGTAATACTCGCGGCCTTCTTCGGTGAGGATCAGGTTGCGCCCCTGACGCACGGTCAAGGGTTGCTGAAGGAAACTTTCCAGCAGGTGCAACTGATGGCTTACCGCGGAGGGCGAAACATCCAGCTCGCGGGCGGCGGCATTCACCCCGCCGTGGCGGGCAAAAGCTTCAAAGGTGCGCACGGCACGCAGGGGAGGGTCATTAGCTAACTGTTCTATATAATTCATGTGTTGAATTAAATACTAATGTTGTTGGCAAATAAAGAGCTATAAATGCCGTATTAATGGCGTGTATGGCACTTTGTTGGTTTCGAATATGCATATGAATTTCTGATATTTGATAAAAATAGAATAAAGCCATAGTGTGCCGCGTTCTTGCTTTCCGGTCGGCGCACAGTGCAGTCCGACCCCTTATGTATGGGGTTGATGGTTTTCATGGATGCTTTTATCCAGCAACTGCTCAATGGCTTGATGTCGGGCAGTCTCTACGCGCTAGTGGCCTTGGGTTACACCATGGTCTACGGCATTTTGCGGATCATCAATTTTGCCCATGGCGATGTATTGATGATCGGCGCCATGGTCGGCCTGTCGGTTATTCGTCTGTTGCAGGCGACCTGGCCAGCGCTGCCCGCGGTTCTGGTGCTGGTGTTGGCAACCTTGATCGCCATGGCTTTTTGCGCCTTGCTGGCGGTGTTGATCGAGCGTGTCGCCTATCGACGTCTGCGCCATGCACCGCGTCTTGCACCGCTGATCAGTGGCATTGGAGTATCGCTGCTGCTGCAAACCGCCGCGATGCTGGTATGGACGCGTAATCCGCAGATGTTCCCGCAACTCCTCCCGCTGGAGCCGATCGAGGTCCTTCCCGGTGATTCTGGCCACGCGGCAGTCACTCACGCTACCGCGTTGACCACCATTGCCGTAGCGCTGGTTGTGATGCTGGCGCTGCTGGTGTTGGTGGAGCGCACCCGCTTTGGCCGGGCCATGCGCGCCGTTGCCGAGAATCCCCAGGTGGCCAGCCTGATGGGTATCAATCCAAACCGCATCATCGTGCTGACCTTCGCCATTGGCGGGGGGCTCGCCGCGCTGGCCGGCATCATGATGGCCAGCAACTACGGCAGCGCACATTTCTACATGGGTTTTTTGCCAGGCATCAAAGCCTTTACGGCCGCAGTACTGGGGGGGATCGGTAACCTCAAGGGCGCCATGCTCGGAGGCCTGCTATTGGGGCTGATCGAGGCTCTGGGTACCGGCTACCTGGGCACGGCCACAGGTGGTGTCTTCGGCAGCAACTATCAGGACGTGTTCGCCTTTATCGTGTTGATTGCGGTGTTGGTGTTCCGTCCTTCGGGGATTCTGGGCGAACGACTGGCGATCCGCGCATGACGCTCTCTACTGCGGTTGCGACCCCCTCCAGCAAGCGTGCCCACTTTGGTCTGCTGCTGTTCACCCTGGCTCTGGTGCTGGCGCCGTGGATTGTCGGCCACGCGGGCGGCAACACCTGGGTCAGAACCCTGGATTTCGCTTTGCTGTACATCATGCTGGCCTTGGGGCTGAACATAGTCGTCGGGTATGCCGGCCTGTTGGACATGGGCTTTATCGCCTTCTATGCCGTGGGTGCTTACCTGGCGGCGTTGCTGTCCTCGCCGCATCTGTTGCTGCAGTTCCCGGCCCTGGCTGCGCTGCTGCCCGTAGGAATGCACACGTCCATCTGGATGATCCTGCCTTTGGCGGCACTGCTGGCGGCCGGCTGCGGCGTGGTGCTGGGAGCGCCGACCTTGCGCTTGCGCGGCGACTACCTTGCCATCGTCACCCTGGGCTTTGGCGAAATCATCCGCATCCTGCTGCGCAACCTCGACCGGCCGGTCAACCTCACCAACGGTCCTAAAGGCATTGCTCAGGTGGATCCGGTGCAAGTGCTGGGGGTCAACCTGGCCCGTACCCAGGAGTTGTTCGGGCTGCGGCTGCCCTCGGTCTATCTGTATTACTACCTGTTTGCGGCGTTGGTGTTGCTGATCCTGTTCGCCTGTATTCGCCTTGAGCGTTCGCGGATCGGTCGCGCCTGGATGGCAATTCGTGAAGACGAGGAGGCCGCCCAAGCCATGGGCCTCAATACCCGGCGTCTGAAGCTTCTGGCGTTTGCCATAGGTGCCGCGTTTGGTGGTGTGAGCGGCGCGTTGTTCGCCTCGTTCCAGGGCTTTGTCTCTCCGGAGTCCTTCTCGCTCAATGAGTCCATTGCCGTGCTGGCCATGGTAGTACTCGGTGGCATGGGCCATATCCCCGGAGTGATTCTTGGCTGTGTGCTGCTAGCGGCCCTGCCCGAAGCGTTGCGAGCCAGCATGGGCCCGTTGCAACAGGCGCTGTTCGGTCAGGTGCTGATAGACCCGGAAATCATCCGGCAGTTGTTTTACGGGCTGGCGCTGATCCTGGCGATGCTCTATCGACCCGCCGGCTTGTGGCCTGCGCAGTCCGGAGGTGCCCGATGAGCGGCCCTTTGTTGCAGATCAATCAAGTGAACAAACACTTTGGTGGTGTTGCCGCGCTGAGTGATGTCAGCCTGAGCATCCAGCCTGGCGAAATCTATGGGTTGATCGGCCCGAATGGCGCGGGCAAGACCACCTTTTTCAATGTTATGACCGGGTTCTACACGCCGGACTCCGGCCGCTTCCAGCTGGACGGCAAGACCTACCGGCCAACTTCGGTGTTCCAGGTAGCCCAGGCCGGCATCGCCCGGACCTTTCAGAACATTCGCCTGTTCAACACCATGAGCGCCTTGGAGAACGTGATGGTCGGGCGCCATGTGCGCACCCGAAACGGTCTTTGGGCGGCCTTGAGCCGTCATCGTCGGGCCCGCGAGGAAGAAGCGCAGACCCGTGAGTGGGCCTATCACCTGTTGGATTACGTGGGCATGGCCGGCTTCGCCGATTACCGCGCCGACTCCTTGTCCTACGGCCATCAACGACGCCTGGAAATTGCCCGGGCCCTGGCCACCGAGCCGCGTTTGTTGGCCCTCGACGAGCCGGCGGCGGGGATGAACGCCAGCGAGAAAGTTCAGTTGCGCAGTCTGCTGGAAAAAATTCGCGACGACGGCCACACCCTGTTGCTGATCGAGCATGACGTCAAACTGGTGATGGGCGTCTGCGACCGCATCAGCGTGCTGGATTACGGCCGGGTGATCGCCCAAGGCGCGCCGGACGAAGTGCGGCGTCACCCGGCGGTTATTCAAGCCTACCTGGGAGCCAGCGCGGATGTCTGAGCCACTGTTGAACATCGACGGTTTGAAGGTGCGTTACGGCGCCATCGAGGCGGTCAAGTCCGTGGACCTGCAGATCGCCGAGGGTGAGCGCGTGACGCTGATCGGCGCTAACGGCGCGGGCAAGACGTCCAGCCTCAAGGCCCTGACCGGGCTGTTGCCGGCCGCGGCGGGGCAGATCCACTTTGCCGGACGTTCGATCCTTGGCCTGGCGCCCAATGAACTTCTACGCCGGGGCATTGCGATGGTCCCGGAAGGGCGCGGCATCTTCGCCCGCATGAGTGTGCTGGAGAACCTTCAGGCGGGGGCCTTCCTGCGTCGTGATCAGCAGCAGGTGAACCGCGAGATCCGCCAGTTGTTCGAGCACTTTCCACGGTTGGAAGAACGCTTGCAGCAGTCCGCCGGATTGCTGTCCGGCGGCGAGCAGCAAATGCTCGCCCTGGCCCGCGCGTTGCTATCCCGGCCGCGCCTGCTGGTGCTGGACGAACCCTCCATGGGGCTGGCACCGATCATGGTGGAGAAACTGTTTCAGGTGATCGATGACGTCTGCCGCCAGGGTATGACCCTGCTGCTGGTGGAGCAGAACGCCCGACTGGCGCTGCAGGTCACCGACCGTGCCTACGTGATGGATACCGGACGCATCAGCCTGAGCGGTGCCTCGCGCGACTTGCTCGACGATCCTGAGGTGCGCGCCGCTTACCTCGGGGAATGAATTAACCACTGACGCTACCGGACGCCCGGCGTGTTCCGACAAGCCCGTTCAGGCCATTTAGGCCTGTGAGATACAGGAAATACCGATGAAAACTTCTGCCCCCTTCAAACGCGTCGTGCTGCTCGGCTTGGCGCTTGGCAGCCTGGCCAGTGCAGTGGCTCAGGCCGACCAACAAATCCTGATCGGCCTCGCTGGCCCCCTGACCGGCCCTTCGGCGCGGATCGGCAAGGACCTGGAAAACGGCGCGCAACTGGCCATCGACAAGGCCAACGCCCAGCACCCGAAAATCCATGGCGAAGCGGTGAGCTTCAAACTTGTCTCCGAAGACGATCAGTCCGATCCACGCACCGCGGTCTCGGTTGCCCAGCGTCTGGTGGATGCAGGCGTGGTCGGCGTCGTCGGTCACTGGAACACCGGCACCAGCATTCCGGCGGCGCGGGTCTACCACGACGCAGGGATTGCTCAGGTAGCACCGGTCGCCACTGGCCATGCCTACACTCAGCAGGGTTTTGACACCAGCTTCCGGATCATGGGGCACGACGATGACGGTGGTCAGGTTGCGGGCGACTACGCGCTGAAAACCCTCAAGGCCCGCCGCATCGCCGTGATCGATGACCGCACCGCATTCGGTCAGGGGCTGGCGGACCAGTTCGTCAAGTCCATCGAGGCCGGAGGTGCCAAGGTCGTGGCCCGTGAGTACGTGGACGACAAGACCATCGATTTCAGCGCGGTACTGACCAATATCCGCAGTCAGAATCCTGACCTGATTTTCTTCGGTGGCGTCGATTCTCAGGCCGCGCCTCTTGCCCGGCGGATCAAGCAGTTGGGGATCAAGGCACCGTTGATGGGCGCCGGCGGCTTTGTCAGCCAGACGTTTCTGCAACTGGCGCAGAACGAAGGTGAGGGCGTGATCGCTCTCGAACCAGGGCTGGCGGTGGCGCAGATGCCTGGCGGCAAGGCTTTCGACCAGGCCTACCAACAACGCTTCAAGGCACCGATCGAGCTGCATGCACCGTTTGCCTACGACGGCGTCGGCGTGTTGATCGCGGCCATCGAAAAGGCCGATTCGACCGACCCGCAAAAGTACCTGCCGGTACTGCGCACTATCAGTTACCCAGGGGTGACCGGAACCATTGCATTTGATGCCCAGGGTAACCTGCAAAACCCGACCTTCACCGTGTACCAGGTCAAGGCCAACCAGTGGCTGCCGGTGAGTGTGGCGGGCGGCGCTAAATAACCAGGCTAAATCTGCGGACGAACCGGTGGGTTCGTCCGCTTCCGTGGAGCTGATGGAGGCACACAATGAGCAAACTCGAAGGTGAACTGGGCATCCTCGCCCGGCGGCGGATTGAAGCCGAAATCATCAAGCCGATCTACGACATCCTGGTGCGCGAGCACGGCAAGCAACATGCCGCCGCGGTGATCGGCGAGGCGGTGGGCAATGCCGCGATCAAGGCTGGAAAACATTTCGCCGCCCTGGAAGAAAAGGGCGCAGACCTCGAAAGTTTCGTCGAGCTACAGATCCTCTGGGAGCAGGACGATGCGCTGAAAGTCGAGATCATCGCCAGTGACGCCGAACACTATGACTACGACGTCAAACGCTGCCGCTATGCCGAGATGTACCACGAGATGGGCCTCGGCGAGATCGGTCACCTGCTGTCGTGCAACCGCGACGAACTGTTTATCGTCGGCTACAACCCGGACATCGAACTGACCCGTACCCAGACCATCATGGGCGGAGCGCCACGCTGCGACTTCCGCTACCGGGCTAAGCCCCAGGACAAACCTCAGGAGCCACGTTCATGAGCGTCCTGGCGCGAGTCAATGGCGAGCGCCTCTGGGACTCGCTGATGGAGATGGCGCAGATCGGTGCCACCGCCAAGGGTGGTGTGTCGCGGCTGGCGCTGAGTGACGAGGACCGTCGTGGCCGAGACCTGTTCGTGGTCTGGGCCGAAGCGGCCGGTTGCAGCATACGGGTCGATGCCATGGGCAATATCTTTGCCCGACGCGCCGGACGCAATGACCAGTTAGCACCGGTGTTGACCGGCTCCCACGGCGACTCCCAACCGGCAGGCGGCAAGTTCGACGGCATCTACGGCGTACTGGCGGGACTGGAAGTGCTGCGCACTTTGAATGACCTTGGGATCGAGACCGAACGGCCCATCGAAGTTGTTAACTGGACCAATGAAGAAGGCTCGCGGTTTGCCCCGGCGATGATCGCTTCCGGTGTCTATGCCGGGGTGTTTGACTTGGAATACGGCCTGTCGCGGACCGATGCCGAGGGCATCAGCATCGGTCAGGCGCTGGAGCAGATTGGCTATGCTGGCGCGCATCCGGTGGGCGGCCAAGCGGTGCATGCGGCCTTTGAACTGCATATCGAACAGGGCCCGATTCTCGAAGCTCAGGACCTCACCATCGGTGTAGTCACCGGGGCTCAAGGCCAGCGCTGGTATGAAGTCGAACTGATCGGCCGAAGCGCCCACGCCGGTACTACGCCGATGGATCACCGACTGGATGCCTTGCTCGGTTTCGCCCGGGTGGTGGAGGCGGTCAATCAGTTGGGCCTGGAACAGGGGGCCGAGGGCCGTGCCACCGTGGGCATGGCGAACGTCTTTCCCAACTCACGCAACGTGGTGCCCGGACGGGTGTTCTTCAGCGTCGAGTTTCGTCACCCGGATGAGGCGGTGCTGGCTCGGCAGGATGTGCAGTTGCGCGAGGTGGTGGAGCGGATTGCAGGGCAGATGGGTTTGCAACACAACGTCAAACAGATCTTCCAGTACGCGCCGATTGCCTTCGACAGTGGCTGCGTAGAGGTCGTGCGTGCGTCCTGCGAAGCCCTGGGTTACAGCTATCGGCCGATGATTTCCGGCGCCGGGCATGATGCCTGCTACCTGAACCGTGTGGCCCCGACTGCGATGATCTTCGTGCCTTGCGTGGACGGCCTCAGCCATAACGAAGCCGAGGAGATTAATCCCCACTGGGCCACTGCCGGAGCCGATGTGCTGTTGATTTCGATGCTGGCCAAGGCTGGTGTCTGACCGTCAGCGGGGTAATTTCGTCCGTGCCGTGGTTGTCGAGGGCCCAGGTAGTGCTGCACCGAATTACGACTCTCGACCATACGGCATAAGTCAGCACGTTTGATTATTGGACAGGGACAGTTCGCCCGGTCGATGCTGGGAATCCTCTTGATTACGGAGTTCTTCATGAGTATTCGACGCCAACTCAAACTTGGCGCCTTCATGCGTCCGGTCAGCATCCACACCGGCGCTTGGCGTTATCCCGGCGCTTATGGTGACGCCAACTTCAACTTTGCTCATCTCAAGCGTTTTGCTCAAACACTGGAGCGTGCTCGCTTCGATGCGTTCTTCATGGCCGATCATCTGGCCTTGCTCAATATGCCCATCGAAGCGTTGAAGCGCAGCCATACCGCCACCTCGTTCGAACCCTTCACCTTGTTGTCTGCACTCAGTCAGGCGACCGACCACATCGGGCTGGTGGCGACGGCCTCGACCACCTACGACGAACCGTTTCATATCGCCCGGCGTTTTGCCTCGCTTGATCATCTGAGTAACGGTCGTGCAGGTTGGAATATTGTCACTACGGCTAACCCTGATGCGGCGTTGAACTTTGGCCTGGAGCAGGCATTTTCCCATGATGAGCGTTATGCGCGCGCGCGGGAGTTTTACGATGTGGTGACCGGGCTTTGGGACAGTTGGGCGGATGATGCATTTATTCGCGATGCCGACAGCGGCGTCTACTTCGACCCGGACAAGCTGCATACACTCGATCATCAAGGCCGATATCTGAACGTTCGCGGACCGTTGCATATTGCCCGTCCGGTGCAGGGCTGGCCGGTGATCGTTCAGGCCGGCTCTTCAGAGCCCGGGCGCCAGTTGGCCGCCAAAACAGCTGAAGTGATTTTCGTTGCTCCGGGCACGCTGGAGGAGGGCCGAGCGTTCTATGCAGACATCAAGCGCCGCATGCGGGAAATAGGTCGACACCCCGAACACTTGAAGATTCTTCCTGGCGCCTTTGTGGTGGTGGGCGATACGAAGGAGGACGCCCGGCGAATCCGCGCGCACCTCGACAGCCTTGTGCATTACCAGAGTGCGATAGCTTCTCTGTCCATTGCCCTGGGAACAGATGCCACGAAATTTGATCCCGACCAGTTTCTGCCGTCGATACCTGAAACCAACGGCAGCCAAAGCGCCCGTGAACGGGTGCTGGCGCTGGCTGATCGTGAGCAACTGACGGTACGTCAACTGGCTCAGCGCCTTGGTGGCTACGCTGGCCTTTCGTTCGTGGGGACGGCCCAGAGCATTGCCGATGAGATGCAACAATGGCTGGAGACTGAAGGCAGCGATGGCTCAACATCATGTTTTCGTGGCTGCCGGGAGGGCTCGATGATTTCGTGGCCAAGGTCGTTCCCGAGTTGCAACGACGTGGCATTTTTCGGCGCGAGTATGAAGGATCGACCTTGCGCGAAAACCTTGGATTACCTCGTCCGGCGAATCGGTTCTTTACCTAGACGTGATGATCTGTGTGTTTTCAGGCACATCGACGTTTCGCGTCAACTCGTTCGCCCTGTAATTTTTTGCCATTCTGACCCTTTCAAAGAAAATGAGAACTTCCATGCAACCGTTGTTCACCGCCGCTGATTCCGAGTTTGATAGTGTTCGTTTCGTCCTCACCGACATGGACGAGACCCTGACTTACCAAGGCCGCTTGGCGGCCGCTACGTACACTGCGCTTGAGCGTTTGCAAGCGTATGGCATCCGCGTTATTCCGGTCACGGCAGCACCCGCCGGGTGGTGCGATCAAATGGCTCGGATGTGGCCAGTTGACGGAGTGATCGGGGAAAATGGAGGGCTGTTTTTCCAGCGCGCAGTCGGTGGGCATGAGTTGCGGCGGCACTTCTGGCACTCCGAAACCGAGGAAGGCAGGGTATCGAGTCGCCTGCAGGCCATCGCTCGACAGGTTCAAGCCAGGGTGCCCGAAGCGACACTGGCCAGCGATCAGCCGTTCAGGTTAACGAGCGTGGCCTTTTCCCTGCCGGAGCACTCCGAGACTCGGCAGGCGATAGTGGAAACGTTGGAAGAAGCAGGAGCCGACGTCACTGTCAACAATTTGTGGGTCCTGGGTTGGCTTGGCGGCTATGACAAGCTGAGTATGTCGAGGCGTATTCTGGCTGAGGTTTATGACCTGGATATCAACGAGAATCGAGATGCGGTTCTGTATTCCGGCGACTCGACTAACGACGCACCTATGTTCGATTTCTTCCGTCACACAGTGGGTGTGAGTACCGTGCGCAAATACTTGTCACAGCTATCCACACCACCCGCCTGGATCACTCAAGGGCCAGGTGGGGTTGGGTTTGTCGAGCTCGTGGATAAACTGCTCGCGTCCCGCCACTAGTCCGTTTAGTGACCGAGTGTATTTTCCGCAGTACGTCGACTATTACTTCGGCCTTGACGCCCAGGCAAAGGCGCGGCTGGACAAGCAGACCATTCTGACGGCGTTGGTAAACAACCTGGGTACGCCCGCAGTCCAGGAGTCAGAGGAACATTCGATCGCTTGATAAGGACAGCAGCTCGGCCAGTGCGGGCTGCTTTTTTAGAATTAGGAGGATTCATGTTTACAGCGGCACTGATTTACCTCATGGCGGTCGTCAGCCCCGGCCCGAACTTCATTATTGTCAGCCGTTTTTCATCACTCAACTCGGTGACCGCCGGTTTCGGCGCTACATTGGGGATCTGCACTGTGGGGGTAATGTTTTCAACCCTGTCGCTGCTGGGACTTGCCGCGCTGCTGGCGCAATACCCCGGTTTTTCCGATGTCGCCACACTGTGCGGTTCCGCGTATTTGCTGTACATCGCCTATGTGATTATCAAGAGCGTGTTTCAGAAGGGCGCGGGCGGCAACAGCAGCGCTCCTCAGGTAATCGGGGGATTCTTCGAAGGTTACAAAGTGGGGGTAATCACCAATATCAGCAACATGAAAACCATTGCCTTCATGGTCAGTATCTATGCCGGTTTCCTGTCTTCGCCTCGTACCTCCACCGATAAGATTCTGGTGGTGCTATTGTGTTCGACGCTGGAGTTGATCTGGTATTCAACGGTGGCCTTGCTGTTCGGACAAGGTCGGGTCAAGGCGCTGTTTTTGAAATACACGCGCCAGATCGACATGGGGCTGGCTGTCTTCCTGGTGGGGTTTTCGTTGAACAATGCGATCCCCGTCTTCATCGGCAGCCGCTGAAGGTGGCCTTATGCAGTGGAAGGACATTGGCTATGACTGGCTTGTCAAGTCAGGTCGTCCCGGGATAACGGGTCTCCATCACGATCGACAGTGCGTCGGGGCGCCAGAATTCCTGGTCGAACTCCACGGCCTGGTCCTCTTCGCCGAAATTCAGGCGCTCCAGGTAGACGCTGGTCGAGCCTGGGGAAAGTTGCAGCAGTTCCGCCTGATCCTCGTTGACGGTGCCGATGTGCATCTCCAGCTCGCAGCGCGATTGCACTCTCGAAAAGCGCTCGCGCAGGACCCGAGTCAGGGAGGTGTTCAAGTCAGCGTCGAGCAGGCCCGGACACCAGCTCGCCAGCAGTGCGTTGAACTCCAGCAGCACCGGGCGCCGATCAATCCAGCGTCGACGTTGGAGGAAAAATACTGGCTCATCTTCCGAACTCAGGCTCATGCGCCTGGCCAGCCAGGCGCCGGCAGGGCGCAGTTCGGCCTGTAGGCATTCGGTGCGCGGTGTACGTCCCTGGCCACTGACGTAGTCCATGAAGCCGCTGATCCGCGTGGGGTCGTATCGGATGCGCTGTGGGCTGACGAACCAGCCCCGGCGATTTTCCCGATATACCAGGCCCTCGGCTTCCAGTTGCTGCAGGGCCTGGCGCAAGGTGACGCGGGTGCAGCCGAAGCGTTCGATCATGTCCCGCTCGGAGGGGAATTTCTCGTCGGCCTGGGGTACACCGGCGGCGATGTCATTGGCGATCTGTTCGCGGATACGCTGGTAGTGCGGGGAAATCGGGTCGAAAGGCATCCTGGGGTTCCGTGTGCGGGCATGACGTGGGGGTGACTCTACCGTTCCTGTTTGCGCAGGTCACCTAGTCCCACGCAGGCTTCAGGCAAAGCGGAACGAAGCGCCATGGGCCGAGCTTGGCAGGCGATCGATGCCATCAGCGCTGAGGCGCGAGCGCAGTGTGCCGCTTTGTGCGTTGGTGCGGTACAGCCCGCGTTTTTGCAGGGCCGGGATCACCAGTTCGACGAAGTCATTCAACGAACCTGGGCTGATCAGCGGGTTGAGCATGTAGCCGCTGGTACCGGAGATTCGTGCGTGCTCCTCGATCTTTTCTGCGATCTGCTCCGGGGTGCCTACCAGAATCAGATCGCTACCTCGGGTGACATTCGCAAAGCGTTGGCGCACCTCACCTGCGGTCAACGGTTTGCCGCTGCCATCGGGTCGCATCACGTAAGAGGTCATGCCTTCGGTGTGGGTCGACAGCGCTTCGTTGTCGGCGTAGCGGTTGATGTCGATGCCGGTGTCGCCGGCATAGCTCACCAACTGTGCTTGCAGGTGATAGTTGCTTTGCAGGGTGTCGTACTTTTTCTGTGCCTCGATGGCGGTGGGAGCGGTGACGATACGCAGCACGGTCAGCGACTTCACATCGGCGGCCTGACGTCCACGGGCTTCGGCCTGGCGCCAGATATCTTCAAGGCCCTGGCGGATATCCAGCGGGTTGGACTTGGCGATAAACACCAGTTCCGCGTGCTTGGCCGCGAACTCCCGGCCGCGTGCCGACCAGCCGGCCTGGATCAGCAACGGCGTGCGCTGTGGCGATGGCGAGCTGAGGTGCGGGCCGGCGACGCGGTAATGTTCACCCGCGTGCTGGATCGGGCGCACCCGCGCGCCATTGGCGTAGGTCTGCGAGAGTTTGTCGGCAACCACGGCGTCATCGGCCCAGCTGCCTTCCCAGAGCTTGTAGACCACCTCCAGGAACTCTTCGGCGCGCTCGTAGCGGTCATCGTGCTTGATCATCTGCTCCAGGCCGAAATTGCGCGCGGCGCTGGACAGGTACGAGGTGACGATGTTCCAGCCGATGCGCCCATCGGACAAATGATCCAGCGTACTGAAGCGTCGGGCGTGGGTGAACGGGTGCTCGTAGCTGGTGGTGACGGTGACGCCAAACGCGAGTTTTTCGGTGAGGGCCACCAGCGCCGGAATAATCGTCAGCGGGTCGTTGGCGGGGGCTTCGACGGCCCATTTCAATGCCATCGCTTCAGAGCCGCCAAATACGTCGTAAAAGCCCAGCACATCGCCGAAGAACATCAAGTCCAGGTTAGCTTCATCCGCTGTGCGGGCCAGGTTCGACCAATATTTGAGGGTGTTGATATTCAGCCGTTCATCGGCCGGGTGGGTCCACAGGCTGGGCGCGCCGCCGCAGCCGACACTGGCTTGTTCATAAAGGCCGAATAACAGCGGTGTTGGGTCGGACATGGTGCTTCCTGCGGGTAAAGAATCGGGTGATACGCGGGGCAGGTCTGCTGCATAAGAACAGCCAGGCGTTTGGTTATATTTAAACGCGATAAATGTTTTGCGTTTAATGATATTAAATGCTGTAAACCGACATTTTGGTTATATGCTCCTGCTGCTGGAGGTCACGTTGCCAGGCGCGCAAACCACAGGCCGCCAACACCTCGGCAACCCCCTGCGCGATTGCCATATGCGCATCATGACCGCGAGCGTGCATCACCCCGACGTCCTGGCCTCTGCTACAAAAGTCAGCGCCTTCGTCTTTGCTGCGCGCTGTAGAGACGTAGGGCAATCCGGTTTGCTCACGTGCTGGCCCATGCCGTCCCAGTCATCCAGAAGCGTAATGCCCACAGTGTCGGCGGGCAGCATGAGAATATCGACAGCTAAGGTTATGCTCGCGTTCTCCGACTTACGGGATCGGAAGGCGCGGCCTGTGAGCGGCAGGTTCAATGCCCTACCAATTCTTCCAGCAAGTGTTCCTTGTACCCCTGTAGCACCGACGACGTCCGGTCCCTCGGATGGGGCAGGTCTACCAGGATTTCATGCTTGATCCGACCCGGATGTGCGTCCATCACGATCACTCGGTCTCCCAGGTATAACGCCTCTTCAATGTCGTGAGTGACCATAATCACCGTGCAACGCTGCTGTACCCAAATGCGTTGCAACTCGCGTTGCAGGTGTACGCGGGTCAGGGCATCGAGGGCGCCTAGGGGTTCGTCCAGTAGCAACACTTTGGGTTTGTTGATCAGCGCTCTGGCGATTGCGGCACGCTGTGCCATGCCGCCTGAGAGCTGATGGGGGTAGGCATTTTCAAATCCTTCAAGGTTCACCAGCGTGATGTGTTCTGCTACCTGACGGTCTTTCTCCGCGTGGGGCAGCTTGTGGTTTTTTAGGGCCACGGCGATGTTCTGGCTAACGGTCATCCACGGGAACAGGCGGTGGTCCTGGAACACGATGCCGCGTTCCAGGCTGGTGGCGGCGATTCGTTTGCCGTCTAGCAGAATGTCACCTTCGTATTCGGCTTCCAGTCCGACAATCAGCCGCAGCAAGGTAGATTTGCCGCAGCCGCTGGCGCCGACAATGCTAACAAACTCGCCAGGACGCACGTCGAGGTGGATATCCTGCAACACTCGTAGTGAACGACCCTCGATCCGGTAAGCCTTGTTCAGTCCGCGAATCTGCAGCGCACCGGTTTGCACGTAAATAGGGGACGCGATTGCATTCATATCAGGGCCTTTCAACGAAGGTTGCGCCAGCGCAACAGGTGGCGGCTCATAAGAGTGAGCGACAGTGTCATCAGGTAGCCGAGCAAGCCGATGCACAGCACGCTGAGTAGGATTACCTCCATGCGCGAGCCGGCCTCGGCGTTCATCATCAGGTTGCCCAGCCCGGCCCCGGAGGACAGGAACAACTCGCTACCGATGGCAGTAACCCAGGCGAATGCCAGCGCGTGCAGCACGCCGGTGGCGATACTCGGCAACGCCGCCGGCAGCAGGACCTGCGTGAATTGCTGGACAGGGGTCAGTACCAGCACCTGGCCGACGTCACGATAGCGGCGCTCCACATGGCTGAAACCCTGGTAGGTGTTGAGCACCATCGGGTAGAACGCAGCAAGGGTGACGATTAATACTTTGGAAAACTCGCCATTGCCGAACCACATCGCAATCAGTGGAATCCAGCCCAGCATCGGTACCTGACGAATCGAATGGAACAGCGGCCCGAGCAAGCGGTTGGCGACGCTGGACAGTGCCATCAGCACCCCCAGCGTCACGCCAAACACGATGCCCAGTACCAAGCCACTGCAGGTACGAGTCAGACTCGCCAGCAGGTTGACCAATAGTTCACCGTTGCCGAGCATTTCCAGCAACGCCGAGCCGATCGCCGATAACGGCACGAAGGCATAGGCGCCGGCAGCGTCCTGGCGTGAGGCGTATTCCCAGGCAAGAACCAGCAGCAGTGGCAGCAGCAGTCCTCGAGATTTTTTCAGTAAGGGCAGCATGTGAGGCTCCTAGTGGGTCTGCCAGCGAAACAGGCGCTGTTCGATACGGCGAAAGGCATAGTCGAGGGCAAAGCCAATCACCCCGATGACCACTACACCGACCATCACCACATCGATGCGCAGCATCTGCCGGGCCATCTCGATCATCTGCCCCAGCCCACTGTCGGCCGCCAGCAACTCAGTGGCCACCAGGACAACCCAGGCACGGGTCAAGCTGATGCGAAAGCCGGTGATGATCGGCGGTGCGGCGGCGGGCAGGGCCACCAGGTGCACAAAGGTCGGCCAGCGCAAGCGGTACACGTCGGCCACTTCGAAGTAACTGCGCGGAATGCCGCGTACTCCTTCACCTGCCGCGAGTGCCACCGGGAAGAACGCGGTTTTGGCGACGATAATGATCTTGAATGTTTCATCAATGCCGAACAGCAGCACGAACATCGGGATCAAGGCGATGCTGGGGATCTGGCGCAGGGTGTGGAACAGCGGCCCGCAGTACACCTCTACGTTCTTGGACATGGCCATCAGCACGCCAAACGCCAGGCCACACAGTGAGCCGATGCCAAAGCCCAGGCCGAGCCGCGATAAGCTATTACACAGGTGTTTGAGCAATTCGCCGCTGGTCAGCAGCTCTTCGAAGGTGTGCAGCACTTGGGCCGGTGGTACCAGCAAGTTGCGCGGAAAAATCCCGAGGTGTGCTACCAGCGTCCAGAGGGCGAGCAGGGAGATGGGCGTGATAAGCCAAGTGAGGGAGACAAGTAACCGATGGTTGCGCATGGCAAGTCTTATTCAGCGAAGTACCAGGTTACTATCGCAAGACATGTGCCAGATCAAGCTAACCCTTGTAGGCGCACGGCTTGCCGGCGATAGCGCCCGTGAGACCAGCACATGGCCAAAAGGCGCCATCGCCGGCAAACCGGCTCCTACAGAGATTTTGGTTATACGGTGCTGCTGGAGCAGCACCCATTCAGCAGCCGCCTCAGAAGTCGTAGCTGACACTGGTGTAGTAGAACGCCCCCTGTGCGCCTTCCGGGCTGGTGATCGAATACTTCGGCACGCCATACAACTGCGCGCCATCGGCCTTGTCCGGGTGGGTGTCGAACAGGTTGATCGCGCCCACCGAGACCTTCACCCCCTTTTGGAAGGTGTAGGACAGGTCCAGGTCCGTCACCCATTGCGGGCTGTATGTTTGGTCGAGGTTGGGGTTGGTGGCGTTAAGGCTTTTCCATTCGCCGTAGCGACGTTGGGCGACCGTCAGCCCCCAGTTTTCATACAGCCAATTAGCGCTCAGGGTCAGCTTGGTTTGCGGCGTGCCGTCTTCGATCAGGCCTTGGGTCGCACGCCCGACAATCTGCGAGCCCTTGATATTGCCCACGTCGTGCAAGCCGGTGATGGTGGTGTTGTTCTGCGCAAAACCACTGCTCAGGTTCAAGCGACCCCATTGCTGCAAGTCCCACTGGTAATTGCCGGTCAACTCGACGCCGTCGGTGCGGGTGTCTGCAACGTTGGTGTAGAACGCAGCGCTCTGGATATTGGCGTAGGGCGTGCCGGCAAAGATCGGTGAGACCACGCTGGCGGGCAGTTGATCGGAGAGGGTGATGCGGTTATTGATGTTGATGCGGTAGGCATCCACGGTGACTGAGGCGTTTTCCAGCGGGCGCCAGACCAGGCCCAGGGAGTAGTTGGTCGACTCCTCAGGCTTGAGCGCTTTGCCGCCGAGCGCCTGGGCTTCCGGGCTGTTGGCGCGCAAGGTGCGTTGCTGCACCTCGACGTAGTTACCGCTGCCCGGCGGCTGTTCCACCACCTGCACACTGAAGGAGGACATGCCGCTCTGCACCAGCGACGGCGCGCGATAGCCAGTGCTGGCCGTGGCCCGTGCAGCGATCTGCGGGGTGAAGTCATAGCGCAGCGACAGCTTGCCGTTGGTGGTGTCGCCAAAGTCCGAATAGTGCTCGGTACGCACCGCCACGCCGGCCTGGAATTTCTCGGTGATTTGGCCTTCGACGTCGATATAGGCGCCCAGCACCTTGCGTTCCAGCGACGCCGCGTCCACCTGGGTGATGCCCGAGTAATAGCCGGGAATGCGTCGTCCGGTGATCGGGTCGACGGTATTGAACAGCGGGCCGTTCTGCCAGCCGGCAGCTTCGCCCGCGCTCAGTTGGTAGTTCTCCTTGCGCCAGGCCAGGCCTGCCGACAGGGTCAACGGCTTGAACAGCAGGGCGGTGGGGAAGTCGCGCACCCAATCCAGGGTCAGGTTCGTCTGGTCGTTTTCGCGCTTGCCAGTATAGATCGTCGACGGGCTGTCCACGCCGTAGCTGGGGTTGATCGCGTTGCGGTCTGCGGACTCGAGCGTGTTGTTGCCATGGTTCAAGGCCAGGTCGAACTTGCCCAACTGTTCGTTTTCGAAGCGCAGGCCGCCAGTGACCGCATAGTCTTCCAGGCTGTAACGGGTGATCGGCAGACGGCCGTCCGGGTAGCGCTGCAACGCGGTGCTGCCGTAGTTGTTGCGCAGAGTGGTGGGCGGGTCGAAGAAACCTTCGGCGTCGGTGTTCTTGTGCGCGTAGGTGGCAAAGCCATAGGCGGTCAGTCCCTCACCAACCCCGATCTCGCTGTTTGCGATGAAGTTGTACTGGTCCGACACATTGCCCGAGCCCCAGCGCCACGTGCGGTAGCGGTTGTTCTGCTCGCGCGCGGTGTTGACGCTGGTATCGCCGGGATAAAAGATCCGGTTGTCGGGGTTGGTGTCGCTGGCCGGGTCTTGGCTGCCGGCGTCGAAACTCAGGGTGAGGAAGCCATCGTTGGGCAGCGCGAAACCCTTCCAGCCGCTGAGTTTGCGCTGAATGCCGTCGCCTTTGTCATAGCCGCCGAAGCGGTAGCCCAGGTTGCCGCCGTCGTCGTTTTCCTTGAGCACGATATTGATGACTCCGGCGATGGCATCCGATCCGTATTGAGCGGCGGCGCCGTCGCGCAGGATCTCGACGCGCTGGATCGCACTCAACGGGATCAGGCTCAGGTCCACCGCTGCCGCGCCCCGACCATTGACCAGGCTCTGGCGCGTGATGTTGGCGCTGCTGTGACGGCGCTTGCCATTGACCAGCACCAGCACCTGGTCCGAGGCCAGGCCACGCAGCGAGGCACCCTGGGCGATGGAACCGGCGAAGGCGCCTTGCGGCGATTGAGGGAAGTTGAACGACGGCGACAAGGCGGTGAGGGCGCCGGACAGATCGGTGGCGCCGGTCTGCTGCAATTGCTCGCCGGACAGCACGTCCACCGGCGCCGCGCTTTGCAGGGCGGTCAGGTCGCTGCGGCGGGTGCCGAGTACCACGACGGTGTCCAGGTGATCGTTTTTTGCGCTGGGTTGGGTGTCATCTGCCGCCAGGACAGGCATGGCAAGGCTACCCATGACCAGCGCAATCGCGCCGGCCAACGGAGTACGTTGGAACATAGATGCGGTCCTTTCAAAAAACACCCGCTTTGGTAGGAGCCGGCTTGCCGGCGAAGGCAGTGGCACATCCAGCGGGGATGTTGCCTGATACACCGTCATCGCCGGCAAGCCGGCTCCTACAAGGGCGAGTGGTGGGGGGTTAGAAGCGGCTGGTCACGCTCAGGCCGACGGTGCGCGGGTCGCCGTAGGTGATCACGTATTGGCCCGCGCCACCGTTCGGCCGGCCATGTACTTGGTAGCGGCGGTCGGTGAGGTTGTTGACGAAACCGGTAACGCTGAGTTTTTCGTCGGGGCTGTACCAGGTCAGGCGGCTGTTGGCCAGGGTGTAGTGGGGTTGGCTGAGGTCTTTGTCGGCGCTGCTCTGGCGGTCGGCGAGGAAGTACTCCTTGTCGCGGAAGCTCACGTCGGCACCGGCCACCAGCTTGCCGCCGATTTCCAGCGGGATGGTGTAGTCGCCGCCCAGGGACACCACGTTGCGTGGCGAGCGCACGAAGCTGTTGCCGCTGTAGTCGCCGGTGACTGCGCCGGTGGTGGGGTTGGTGTTCTTGAAGTCGGTGTATTCGGTGTCGAGGAAGGACACCGCCGCGCGCAGGTGCAGGTAGTCGGTGGGCTGGCCTTCCAGCTCCAGCTCGGCGCCCTTGACCTTGCCCTTGGCGCCGTTGGTCAGGGCTGTGGTCAGCACACCGTTGTTGACGGTCAGCAGGTTCACCTGAATATCCGAGTAGTCGTAGTAGAAGATGTTCGCGTTGGCCGTGAGGCGATGGTTGAACCACTCGGACTTCACGCCGAACTCATAGGCGTCGAGTTGCTCCGGGTCCACCGTGGTCAACTGCGACAGGCTTGTGGACAGCCCGGTGTTGAAACCGCCGGAACGGAAGCCATGGGCGTAACGGAAGAACACGCGCACGTTGTCGTTGATGCGGTATTCCGGGGTCAGGTCGATTTGGTGTCCACCATCGCCCTAAGCGTTGGGATCAGGAAGGTGTATTGCCCGGACGGTTACGTTAAATCAGAGTTGCTACGCCGATCAACGCCATCGGGGCGAAGCGCCGGAATCTACGTCCTAGCAAGTCACGGCGATGCCCGACCTCGAGGAGTATCCAGAGACCATATTTACAGGTTTTCTTTCAAAAAGCGGCGGTCGTGATCGGCGGTCGGAAGATGGGTGGAGTCATACCTTCCGAAAAGCCGGTAACGATTCAGGGCGATTTTGTTGTACATCCAGTCTCGCATGGTTGCTGGGACAACCCTTGCAACTGTTAGCCAGCGCCACGGGGCGTCCAGGCGACCCAAAATCTCGAACATCGCCTCGGGTCGTATGGCTACCTTGTTGTTCGAGACAAGAACAATGGTATTGAAGTTGTCCTGAGGCAACCCGGCCCACCGCAACAACTCCTGGCCTTCCGGTGACTGTACCGCCGCTAGCTGGATCCTATGAGCATGGTCATATTGGATAATGAACCGTGCCCAGCCGTTACAGACCTTACAGGTGCCGTCGAAGAGCACCGCAGTGTCGCTTGGATTTAGTCGCGGGGCGGGAGATTTGATTTCCAAGGTAATAGAGGCGTAACCGTCCGGCCAAGTCATGTAGTGTAAGTAACATATCGAAATATCACCTGCTTACATTGTTGTCCCCAGAGCACCTAAAGGTGCTCCGAGAGCTTGACTATCAGGCCCAGCCCAACTGATTAGCTGCGTGACTGTCGTTCCAGACTTTGGTGAGTTCCGCGACCTTGCCGTCCTTCATGCGCATGACTAACACATAGTCCGACACCACAGCCCTGCCGGTCGCTGGCACCGGCTCATTGATGCCGGTATGGGTACCGCAGAATCGTGCGAATGCGATGACAGTCTGACGCTTTTCATCGGCAGCTACGCTGACTAGCTCAAAGTGTGCGTCCGGCATAATTTCCAGCAAGTGAGGCATCGAATTGCTATATGCCTCTACTGTTTTCAAGCTTTCCAGGGACTGGGCCTGGACGTTGAACGGAGCATCGTCGTGGCAGTAATAGCGGCATTCCTTCCACCCCTTGCCAGACTCGCAAACTTCGAAAAATGCCATCGCTGTTTCGGAGATAGTGCTCATATGATTGCCTTTACAGTGAATGGGATCAGACCAGCGAGTTCGCGTAGTCAGCCGAATTCTCGTTCGCTGTCGAGCTCAATGCGTTAAAGCCCGAGGAGCGTCGCTCTGTGCTGCCTTTCAGGTAGGCGAGCGGATCTTCGAAGTCGCGAACATAGCCCATAGCGAAGCAGCCACACTGATAGCCCATCAGCTTCAGCAGGTCATCAGGGAGGGTGCGCGCGACCTCTGGTGGGGTAGCCAGGTACTGATTCTCCTCTTGACGTAGCCAACCTACTGCGTAGGTGATATTCAACGCTTGACGAACCTTATCGGTCTTATTCTCACCGGCGCCGTGGTAAATCTTGCCGGTGTAGAGCAGCACTGAACCCTTTTTCATTTCTGCAGGGATACCAGCCTCTGGAGGGAATTTCTGGCCGGTGCCGGCGAACTGGCTATCAGGGACGAGACGAGTGGCACCATTCTCTGCGGTGTAGTCCGTCATGGCCCAAAGGGTGTTGCACTGAACTTCGTAGTCGTTCGGAAACTGGAAGAAGTCCCAGGCCAATTGATCCTGATGCAACACCTGAGCAGGTGAGCCAGGATGAACGGTGATCACTTGAGTGAGGTGCAGTTGAAACGTAGACGCTTTGCTCAGGTGGTTGGCGGCCACTCCTACGACGAGCGGGTTCATGATGAGTTCACGGGACGTTTCGGAACGCAGGATCATCGCGCCAGTACGCTTGGTGGAGAAACCGACGAATTTGTCCTCACCGAATGGAGTGGTCTCGATGTACGGGCCCATTTCAGCTGCGACTTTATCCATTACTTCAGTGCTTACGAGCTCATCGATCACTACGTAGCCATGCTCTTTCAACGAGGCGCTGACTTCTTCGATGGTGGCGGTATTTGAGAGGCGATTGATGATCATTTTAAGTTTCCTTTTTGTGTAGAACAAAGGGGATGCACTTACGCCAATTGGCGCAGAGCCTCGTAACGAATGGGATGACGGGTGCGAAAACGCTCGGCAATCCAGAAACCGAAGGCAAAGGTGGCCAGCAGGAACGAGACGACGAAGATCGAAACTGCCTTAGCGTTCTCACCGCCGATCAGATCTGGCAGGTTTGATACAGCAACCCACAGGCAGCCAAGGATGCCAAATAGACCAGCAGTGGGAGCGACGAAGGTTTGCCACAGTTGGCCAGTCGACTTCTCGCGGCGGAAAAAAACCACTACTGCTGCGCAAGTCAGGGAAAGGATTGCCATGTAGCCCAGCGTCCCGGCCATAGCGCCCCAGGCGTAGATTTGGCTAGCAGGGTCGGCGCCGATGGCGATCAGAAAAGCGAAGGCGATTACGCTGAAGAGCGACAGTACGACCGATGAAAAATGAGGCGAACCGTGTTCTGGATGGACGCTGGAAAAGCGGTCGTTCAAAACACCAAAGCGGCCAAGGGTGTATTTGTAGCGCACCACAATGTTGTGCAAGGACAGAGCACAGGCAAACAAGCTGGTGATCAGCAGCACGTGCATCACGTCCATGAAGATCACGCCGAAGTATTGCTGAGTAACGGCTAGGTACATATCAGCACCATGAGCCTCCGAAAACGCGGCAATGTTGTCCTTACCAATTGAACTGACGGCACACCACATCGAGATGACGTAGAACGCACCTACCAGCAACACCGCTGTGTAGGTCGCACGCGGAATGGTGCGCTCAGGGTCTTTGGCTTCTTCGCGATAGATGACGGTGGATTCGAAGCCGATGAAGCTGAAGATGGCGAAGAGAATTCCGAGGCCGGGGGAGCCGGATACAATATTTTCGAGGTGGAATGATGCACCTTCCAAGCCGTTAGGCCCTTTATCCATGAGCACGGCAATGTCGACCAGGATTACCACTGCTACCTCTAGTACCAAGGCGATGCCTAGAAATTTGGAGCTGAGCTCAATGTCTCGGTAACCCAGATAAGCAATGATCCCTACGGCCAAAAAAGAGTAGACCCACCAAGGCACCGCAAGGCCTAGAAATCCGTTTACCGCAGAGGCAGTCGTGTAGCCGATGTAGCCCTGCAGCGCGACGAGGATTAGAGCGTAGGAGACGACGGCGAGTGTTGCAGATCCGAGACCGATGGAGCGGCCCAGGCCCTTCTGAATGAAGGCGTAGAACGCGCCAGCATTGTTGATGTACTTGGACATCGCTACAAAGCCGACCGTGAAGAGAAACATGATGACGGTTGCGATGAGCGCATCGACTGGAGCGGCAACGCCGTTACCCATCGACACCATCAATGGCGTATTGGCGACCATTACGGTGAGTGGGGCAGCAGTCGCTACCACCATCATTACTATTGAGGTTACGCCAAGCGTCCCCCTCAATTTTGTTTTCTCAACCTCTCCCATGGGAGTCTCCTCAATCAATAGCTATCAGGTCATGAGTACATGGAGAGGCTGAATGCCTGCCACGACGCTGATGCCAGTATCGGGAAACGGGCTGTGACAAAACTTGTTTTGAAATGACAACTTCTTGTCATCAGCCCACATGTAAACGAACCGACTTGGCGCGCTAAGCGCGGAGTTGGTGCGTTTTATCCCGGGGAGGTATGGCGAGACGGCGTAACGACGAGGAAAATAGGGGGAGGTATAGGAGTTGCATGTGCCCAGTTGTCTGACTGTGCAACGATGGAGTTCTGAAATGCATCGATCCCCCCCTACTCAAGCTGCCCCGCAGCCCACGACCGTGATGGGTGCAGTGTTATCCGGGTTCGCCTCTTTCGTGCGCCTGCAGGGTGCAGAGCCTGAAGATATTTTCGAACGCTCGGAGATCAATTCAGATGTACTTGATGACCCAAACCAGCCCATATCGCTACCGGCTTTTTTGAAAGCTGTCGATACGGCAGCGTTGCTAACGAATAGCGATAATTTTGGACTTTGGCTGGGCAACCAGTACCGACCTGAGTGCCTTGGCTTATGGGGTTACATCGGTCTTTCGTCTGCCACTCTCTACGAAGCGCTGCTGAACATGAGCCGTTATTTTCCGGAGTTTCAGAGCCGCAGTTCGCTCAAGCTAAATTATCACCAAGGAAGAGTTCACCTAGAGTATGGGTTGCTTGATGGCAGCATCGTCAGTCGTCGGCATGATGCGGAGATGACTCTGGGTAACGTCTTCAACGTCATGCGTAGAGCGCTGGGGGAACGGTGGGCTCCACTAGAGGTTCACTTCAGTCATGGCCGGCCAGAGTGCTGGCACGACCATCAGAAAGCGTTTGGCACCGATGTTCGATTTGAACAGGGGGCGAATGCGCTGATCCTGAATGCGTCAGATCTTTCACGGCCTATGCCTGGCTTCGATCCTCAATTGCTACTGATCGCCAAGCAAAGCTTCAGCGTATTGCGTCTATCTAACTCGGTTCGTTTCACCTTGGCCGAGCGCGTGCGCTCTGAAATTATCGAGACGATCCACGCAGGTGTACCACGCGTAGACCAAGTCGCCGACCGGTTGAGACTGCCCGTATGGACATTGACGCGTCAACTTAAAGACGAGGGGCATACTTTCTCCAGCCTGTTCGATTCGGTACGCAGGGAGCTTGCGTGCTACTACTTGGAGAACACCCTAATGAGCATCTCCAAACTCGCTGAATTACTCGGCTACACGGAGACTTCAAGCTTTACCCACGCATTTAATCGTTGGTCTGGTGTCTCGCCCAAGCGCTGGAGAGATCGCTCACGCGGCTCGGAAGGATTCGACGAGCAATGACATGCTGGGTAACTTGGCTCACCTGAACCAACTCTCGCTCGACTGCGTATAAACTCGCCAGCCGTGGTGCCAGAAAGCATATGAGCATGCCAGAGTTAGCCGCGCTGAGATATCCACAAATTCGTCGAGCAATGGAGGTGGTGGCTCATGGCTGATGATCTGCTGCTCGTTCTGCGGGGGCGATATCCCGAGATTTTTTCCAGCGAGCATGTGCGTGAAATTGCGTGTTACCCAGGGTGGCTACACCTGCTCGATGAGCTTTGTCGAAGCCTCGCAAACCACCTCGATGAGAACCCCAATGTACCTCCGATACTGGCTCGGCAAGTGAAGGAAAAGTTTGGCGGGTTACGTTTCTACTACCAGGGTGGTGATGACTGGTGCCGCACTACGGTCGACGAAGCCCAGGCGGCATCATTGTCGATTTGCGAAGTCTGTGGGCGTCCAGGGCAATTGGTAGGGAAACGCTGGGTCAGCGTCCGCTGTAACGAGCATATAAAGGGGTGTATAGGTGAGTGATTACGAGACTGGCGCACAGCTTAGTAGGGTTCGATATCTTCAGAAAGACGAGTCGCCTCTGTGGACAGGACGTTGATAGATTGGCTGGCGATATCGGTTTCCTGGTTAATGCTACCTACCAGTTGACTGATTTTCTGGGTGGCACGTATGAGTGCTCTGGGCCAGTGCCCGTACTTCATCGGCCACCACGGCGAATCCACGTCCGGCTTCGCCGGCACGTGCAGCTTCAATCGCTGCGTTGAGAGTCAAGAGAACTTCGAGAGTTTTGCATCGTTGACGATGGGGCAATGCTTTACAAAAGGGCCATCAATATCCTTTTGAAAAACTTCATTAGCAATTTTTACCATCATCGCCTGCGAAATATAGATATGGCTGACCTCGATATCATTCATCCGTCTCACGTAGCGCTGGCTATCAGGAAGCTGTCTTACAATAGCAGTAGACGAAACTCTGCACCGTACCAAGTGGTGTGTGGTGCTCTTCTGTTTCATGGCCCAGCAATTCGAAAGGCGCTCCGAACTCCTCATGAAGCTCGCTTGAACTGTATCGTTTCACTGGTAATCCGCTGCATTGCGTCGGGCCGTCCTCGGCGAATGTTGCCACGATTACGATGCCACCTGGCCTAACCGCTTTTAGGACATTGGACACATAAGCCCTGCGCTCTTTATCTTCTGTAAGGAAGTGGAATACAGCCCTGTCATGCCACACATCGTAGGTATGCTGGGGAAAGGGCGTGGTTAAGATGTCCCCTACGATCCAGTTTATCGAGTCCGCGCGGTCACCTAGTCGACCTTTCGCAGCAGCCAATGCTGCGGCTGATAAATCTAAGACGGTGACATCACGGAATCCGACCAAAATCAAGTCGTCCGCGAGTGTAGACGCACCGCCCCCCACATCGATAATTCGTGAGGATTGAAGTGCGGCACCCTGAATCAAGCGAAGCGATGTGCTGGCATGTTCCTGATACCAGCTGACAGATTCTGTGGGTTTGGTGGAGTACACATTTTCCCAGTAGTCTTTGATTTCCATGAGATACCTTTAGGGCACAGTGACGCCCAATCCAATTGGGCACGGATACATGGCAATAGCTTGGCCCGTGGCGTCGAGCACCTCAGCGAAATAGTTAGGAAATTTCCGCTACAAGAACATCAAAAAAATCACACAGGTGTGACGTTGAGCGCATCATTGATGCCATGCCTTTTCGCAAGGTAGGCGAGTCCTGTCACAGTGACCCAAGTACGGCCTTTGGGGTCTTGCCAAGCAAGCAGCTTAAGCGGCAGATCAATGCCTATGACCGGGTTTTGCAGCATCAGTGGCGTCCCGCCTTTAGGGTGACCAAAGATGAGCAGGGTGCAGGGGGCATGGTCTCTGAGAGCGAATGCGCGCCCTTGGCGTGGTCGATTTTCGCGTAAACGTTTGCGCCACTCTTGAAGATGGCGCCTTCGAGAATAGTTAAGGTCGACTCGAACGAGTATCGACTTAGGTAACTCACCAATCCGTTGTCCTGGCCAATTGTCATAGCCATCTCCCGGTAATGTGCTCGACCGGTTTTCTAGCCAAGAAAAACGCCTTCGCAATTACTTGAGAAGGCGTTTGGCTAGGTAGGAATCAGTAGCTCTTATAGGGCAAGAACTTACCCGACAGGACTACATTCACCCGGTCGCCCTTAGGGTCGTTCTGTCGCTGGATATCCATGCTGAAATCAATGGCGCTCATGATTCCGTCGCCAAATTCCTCATGGATAAGTTCCTTGATTGTGGTGCCGTAGACGTTGACCATTTCGTACCAGCGATAGATCAAAGGATCTGTAGGTACTGCTGTGGGCAGCGACCCTTTGTACGGGGCGATCTGAAGCCAGGCTACAGCTTCATCAGGGAGACCAAAAAATTTGCCGACTGCTTCAGCCTGGGTCTTGTCGAAAGTCATCTGGCCCAGGCAACCTGCCGTAGTCCACTCTTTAGACAGGCCCATAGCTTCAGCAATCTGGCCCCACTTGAGGCCTTTGCTGACTTTGGCAGCAACAATCAGTTTCGTGACTTCTTCGCGAGACGAGATCATCAGGGTTTTCTCTGAAGTGAGTGAGGTTAGTCAGCCAGTGCGATGCTGAATGGAATTGGGTTGCGCATGGTGTTGGCGACTGGGGAGTAGAAGTTCGCATGTTTGACGATCTCGTCCAGCTCTTCGCGAGTGGCATCGCCTTCGATCAGGACTTTGACGCGAATGTCTTGGAACCCCATTTGTTCTGGCTGCATTTGGGCGCCGCCGGCGCCCCAAGCAGCTGGGTTACCAATATCGCCTTCCATGAAGATCTCCAGCTTGGTCAGCTTGATCTGCTTCCAGGTTGCTACAGCGGTGATACCAACAGCCAAGCAGCCGCCGAGGCCCGACAAGGCAATTTCACCTGGCGCTGGAGCAGTGTCTTCGCCAAAGAGGTGCAATGGTTCGTCGACGACAACAGCATCATGCTGGCCAACATAGCTCAGGCTGCGATACATACCTTGCATAACGGTATGGACTTTGTTTGTGCCGCGAGTCGCTGAGTTGTTGCGGCCTTTTTCGGCAAAAACCATGAGACCGTCGCGATCAATTGGGCTGAGGTAGGCTTTGACGGTGGTTGCTTTGGACATTGTTGACTCCTCGATGATAAGCACGCAGTGCGGAGCTGCTCGTTTGGACAGTTGGTCTTTTGCAAACGAGGTGCCAACTGTGGTTATTCATAATTTATTCAATTAAATCAATATGATAGGTTGTATTTGTATTGCAGGTTAAAAATTCAGAAACCTTCCAATTTGTAAACATTGTTAACAAAATGTCTGACTTTAGGGGTTGAGCGAACTTAGGTCAGAGGGCGATTTCTAGTTGATGCCCATTTGTCTGGTGATCCCCCAAGACCTATTTGCTTGATGTGGCAAACGGAGCATCTACGAATGATTGGTGGTGGGGCGTGGGAGGGGAAGGTGAAAACGAAATGAGTTGGTTTGGGCAGAGGTATGGTATGGCATGGCGTGAGTGCGGGAATATCCGCTGGGCCGTGCTTAATAAAGGGGGGCACGGTCTGAGGTGCGGAAGCGATTGGGGACTATTCCTCGTTGAGAGGAATGCGCAGGTAGCGTTTCCCGTTATTGGCTGGCTCGGGAAGCACGCCAGCTCGGATATTAACCTGGAGTGATGGAAGAAGGAGATTGGGCATAGCGAGGGTGGCGTCCCTCGACTCTCGCACTTTCACAAACGTGGCCATATCTACTCCGTGGCGGATGTGAATATTCTTACTGCGCTGGTCTAAGACGCTAACGACGCTCTGGCGCTCTCGGCCCTCAGGAGGATAGTCGTGGCATAGGTAGAGCTGGGTTTCCTCAGGTAGAGCCAAAATGCGCTGAGCCGACGCGTAGAGCTGTTTGGCATCACCACCTGGGAAATCGCACCGAGCGGTTCCCAAATCAGGAGCGAATAGGGTGTCTCCGACAAAGGCGGCTTCATTGTTGACGACATACGCAACATCTGCGGGAGTATGTCCAGGGACATATAGAGCAATCGCTGGCATGCCTGCGATTTCGAATTGCTCATCCTCTCTGAAAAAATAGTCGAACAAACCTTCCGCTTTGTAATACTCAGGCTCGAAGTTATAGATCTTTCCGAATACGGCTTGTACTGATTTTACCTTCTCACTCGCCGCAATTTTCCCACCGACCTTGCTGCGAAGATAGGCCGATGAGGATAAGTGATCTGCGTGCATATGTGTCTCAAGCAGCCATGTGACCTCAAGGCCGTGGCTTATGACGAAAGCCAAAATGTCATCGGCGCCTTTTGTGTCGGTTTTTCCCGATCTGAAGTCGTACCCCAAAACGGGGTCGATTACAGCGCACTCCCTTCGACCTTCGCTATATACGATGTAGCTGAAGGTGCCTGTCAGAGTATCGGTAAACGTTTTGACTAGTATTTTCATCCTGTGACCTCTCACTGAAGAAATGGCATCAACGTCTTTACTAGCAACATCACCGCTGCCACACACACCAGCAAAGAAAATACTATTTGTAGCAGACTGCCCGGAACTTTTGGTGCAAGGGTGCGCCCCACCAGCATCCCGGCCACTGCGGCTCCAATAAAGCGCCATGCGCTTGATTCGATAACGCCACCTGCCAGCAGGAATGCGGTTACCGTACCCACTGAAATGAACGCGATGACCGCCAGGGCTGTGGCAACAGTACCGTGCATGCTGAGGTTACTAAACTGCCGAACTCCTGGCACGATGATGAAGCCGCCACCAAGTCCGAGCATACCGCTGAATAATCCGGAGATACCTCCAATGGTTGACAGGCTTACAAAGCAACGGCTAGTCCACTGAAATCTCCCAGTAGACGGGTTAATGTTGGCGCTGATTGAAAACTGACCCACCCTGCCGATTGAAAATTGACCCAGGACGGATTGCTGATTTCTGTCCCAGCAATTGTGGATAAGCTTAGCAGCAGTGGGCCGATTCAAGACGCATCAACCCCCACCGCATGTAGGCATGCAGCAGGGTATTTATGGTGCGGATCAAAATGGCTCATCGTCCTCGACATCATCTCCGTCCTTGCGCTTTCGTTCCCGTGACTTGATCTTTGTCTGGGCGGCCAAGGTGCTGTGTTGTAGGCGGTAGGACTCGTTGCCCGTTTCGACGATGTGGCAGTGATGTGTCAGCCGATCCAACAACGCGGTGGTCATCTTGGCGTCGCCAAACACACTCGACCATTCCGAGAAGCTGAGGTTGGTGGTGATGACCACGCTGGTGTGTTCGTACAGTTTGGACAGCAGGTGAAATAACAGGGCACCGCCGCTTTGGCTAAAGGGCAAATATCCCAGCTCATCCAGTATCACCAGGTCTGTGCGAAGCAGTCCCTGGGCGATTCGCCCTGCCTTGCCATCGTACTTCTCACGCTCCAGCAGATTCACCAGATCCACCGTGGAAAAGAAGCGCACGCGTTTGTTGTGGGCCGTGATTCCGGATACAGCCAAGGCACTGGCCAGGTGTGTTTTCCCGGTTCCAGGGCCGCCAATGAACACGACATTCTGCGCCGTTTCAGTGAACGCTAAGCTGGATAGATCGCTGACCAGCCGGGCATCAGCGCTGGAAGCGCTGAAGTCAAAGCCAGCTAAGTCACGGTGCATGGGGAGTTTTGCCATGTTCATCTGATGATTCACCGAGCGCACCGCGCGATCCGCATGTTCCTGCTGAAGCAGATGTTCCAGCAGCCATTTCGATGAAGCCGTCGACGCTGTTCCTTGAGAGACCAGTTCTTCCCAAGCACTGGCCATGCCGTGCAGGCGAAGTTCTTTGAGTTCAGTCATTAGGTCACGCATTGCGATTCTCCTCATCGGTCGCACGGAGCCGGTCGTAGCGTGCTGTATTGGCAACAGGCGCGACCTTGAGTTGCAGGCTGGTTTCTACACTGGGAGGTAGTGCGGTGGAGGTCAGGCGGGCAAGGACATTGAGGATGTGATCGGCGCTCAGACTTCCCGATTCAAGTACCAGCTCCACCGCCACCAGCACAGGTTCGAGCCCCGCAATTGGCACAGCAGCCAGTACCTGCATCATGATTCGATCACCGTTGGTGTGACGCCTCAGTCCTCGTTTGAGAAGCCGTAACGGTTTTGGCAGATCAGCAAATGGCGCACCGTTGCGCAATGCACCAGGCTTGCGTTCGATGAGTGGGATGTAGTGCTGCCAGTCAAAACTGACCTGATCTCGATCAAAGAGGCGCTCGTGACTGGCGATCACCGTTTCGTCAGCAATGACCACGATCCGCGAAGGGTACAAACGGCTACTGACCCACTGGCCGACGCGCTCACATGGCACTGAATAGCGATTTCGCGCCACGCTGATCAGGCAGGTGCTGGAGACCCGCACGGTACGCTCGACGTAGCCATCAAATGCCGTCGGCATTGGCATCATTTCGACCTGCTCCAGCTCTAAGACCTCGGCCACCGTCAGCCCGTTGTACTGCGGATGCACCAGTTCGCTCCAGAGCGACCGACAACGTTGGCCGAGCCAGACATTCAGTTCCTCGAAGGTGTGAAACATACAGTTTTGAGCATCGAGCCAGATTCGCCTCCGGCTGTCCTGAACGTTCTTTTCGACGATGCCTTTTTCCCAGCCAGAGGCCACGTTGCAGAAGTCCGGATCGAACAGATAGTGCGCGCACATCACGGAAAACCGGGCGTTGACCGTGCGCCCTTTGCCTTTGTTGACCTTGTCGACAGCCGTTTTCATGTTGTCGTAGATGCCGCGACGCGGCACACCACCCAACGCTCCAAACGAACGGGTGTGGGCATCAAACAGCATCTCGTGGCCTTGGCTGGGGTACGCAACTAACCAGAATGCGCGGCTGGCACACAGCTTCATGTGGGAGACCTGGATACGTCGAAAAAGACCACCGATCAGCAGACCTTCTTCGCTCCAGTCAAATTGAAAGGCCTCACCGAGCGCAAACGTCAGCGGTACAAAAGCGCGTAAAGACTTGCCTTGCTCGCCTCGCCAAGAGCGCACAAACGCCGTGAGCTGGCTGTAACCGCCGTCATAACCCTCGGCTTTGATCTGCTCAAAAAGTGCTTTGGCGCTCCTGCGGTTGTGTTTTGGCCGGAACGAATCGGCCTTGAGCGCCTGCTCCAGGGTCTCGTGAAAAGGGCTGAGCTTATTGAAGGTTGCGCACCGTTGGTACGCTGGCTGAATGGCTTCGGGCGCTCTGACCCATTTTCGGATGGTGTTTCTCGACAGCCCGGTACGCTTGGCTATCTGATGCAGCGAGAGCTTGTCGCGGAAGTACATCCGCCGGATTTTTCCCAACATTTCCATGCTGATCACCCTGTGTTCTCCTGCTCGAAAAGTGAGCAGAAGCAGTTGAACACCTGGGTCAGTTTTCAGTCGGCAGAAGAGCCTCTACTGGGTCAGTTTTCGGTCAGCGGCAACACTTGATGTGCATTTACCGGCATGTTCAATCCTGAGGAAGGGAAGTACGCGAATGGTGTGCTGGTGGAGCTACTTTAGGGTATTGGAAAGCACTGCCCGCATTCGCTTTACAGTCTACTCAGCTGACATCTCCATCTCTGGGCTGAGGGTGCCTATCCTTGGATCACTCGGGTGCTGCCTTCGATTGGTAGTGCCGCTGCGCTTTTGCTCTGTTCCCGCTCGTAGCCATCGCGCACCAACGTCTCCGGTGATTCTTGGACGTATCGATAAACAACCAAGTACACCCCTCACATTGCTTGATTTTTGCAACCAAATCGCTTGCAAGCAGCTCATGCAAGCCCAGTGTGCGCATTCCACGCCATCCGGCCACCCAGCCCACCAACATCCGGCCACCTATTCCACGCTCATCCGGCCGGGCAGTCGGAGCGCAGCGACGCAGGCTTGCATTGTTAGTCTGAAGTCTCTGTCGCCGTCAATTTCGTTGCGCGTCTGCGCATCGATTCGCCCTTCAGTTCGATCCGATAAGCGTTATGTACCAGCCGGTCGAGGATCGCATCGCCCAGGGTCGGATCGCCGATCAGTGCGTGCCATTTGTCCACCGGCATCTGGCTGGTTACCAGCGTCGAGCGGTTGCCGTAGCGGTCGTCCAGCAGTTCAAGCATGTCGCGCCGCTGAGCAGCGGTAAACGGCGCCAAGCCCCAGTCATCCAGGATCAGCAGGTCGGTCTTGGCGTAGCCGGCCATTAGCTTGGCGAAGCGGCCGTCGCCGTGTGCCAGGCCCAGTTCTTCCATCAAGCGCGGCAGGCGCAGATAGCGCACGCTGTAACCGTCGCGGCAAGCTTTATGAGCCAGCGCGCAGGCGAGCCAGGTTTTGCCTACGCCCGTCGGCCCGCCGATGATCAGGTTCAGGCCATCGCGCAGCCACTGGCCGCTACCCAGTTGCAGGATCAGCGCCTTGTCCAGGCCACGAGGGCTGCGGTAATCGATGTCTTCCAGGCAGGCGTTATGGCGCAGTCGTGCGGCTTTGAGGCGAGTCGTCAGGCGGGCGTCTTCGCGCTCGGTCAGCTCGCGGTCGACCATCAGGCCGAGGCGTTCGTCGAAGCTGAGATCGTTGATGTCGGGCGTTGCGTGTTGTTCGCCAAGCGCCTTGATCATGCCGTGCAGGCGTAGGATTTGCAGCTTGTCGAGGGTCGGGTTAGGCAGCATGTTCGTGCTCCTTTTTCAGTCAGTGGTAGTAGCCAGGGCCGCGCAGATTGATATGTTCATCGGGCAGTAACGGCAGGTTTTGCTGGGCAAGAGGTAGCCGTTCCAGGCCTTGGCGCAGGATCGATTCGAGGCTCTTGTAACTGCATGCGCCTAGGGCCAGCGCACGTTGGCAAGCGGCTTCCAGCCGCTCTTCGCCGTGCTGTTTGCTCAAGCGCAGGATGCCCAGACAGGCGCGGAAGCCATGCTGCGGATGGATTCGGCGTTCGAGGATGTAGGCGATGACACCGGCCGTATTCGGGCCCGTCTGCTCAGCCCAGCGGATCAGCCGCTGGGGCGTCCACTCGGCGTGTTCGCGGTGACTTTTGGGCATGTGCTCGGTGTGGGTAGTGTGGCGGCCTTTGTGCGGCGAGCGCAGATGGCTGGCCACGCGCTGGTTGGCGTGGAAGCACTCGACGGTCTGCGCGGTCAGGCGTACTTCGAGTTGGTGTTTCACCAGTTGGTACGGCACGGAGTAAAAATGGCCGTCGACTTCGACGTGGTAGTCGATGTGGACTCGCACCTTTTTCCATTCGGCGTAGACATACGGATGTTCTGGTAGCGGTTGCAGCGCGGGTTGGTCGATGGTCTCGAAGGCCGAGCGGCGTGAGCCGGGCAGTTTCTTGAAGGGCTTCTGATTGAGGCGATCCAGCAGCAGTCCGATGGCGGTGTTGAGTTCACCCAGCGAAAAGAACTGCCGATTGCGCAGCACCGCCAGGATCCAGCGCTCGACCACTTGAACACCGACTTCGACCTTGGCTTTGTCCTTGGGTTTTCGTGAGCGAGCGGGCAATACGGCGACGCCGTAGTGCTCGGCCAGATCGCGGTAGCTGGGGTTGATATCGGGCTCGTAACGGTGCGCCTTGGTCACGCCACTGCGCAGATTGTCGGGCACCAGGATCTGTGCGGTGCCGCCGAAAAAGCAAAACAGCGGGCATGCGAGCCCAGCCAGTCGGGCAGTTTCTGCGACCAGGTCGCCTCGGCGAAGGTGTAGCTGGAGGCGCCGAGGACGGCGACGAAGATCTGGGCCTGGCGGATCTCTCCGGTTCGCCGGTCGATGATCGGCACGGTCTGACCCGCGTAATCGACGAACAGCTTTTCGCCGGCGCGATGTTCCTGGCGCATGACCACGTCGACCTTGGCGGCCCAGAGCCGGTAGTGCTCGCAGAACCAGCTGTATTGGAAGCCTTGCGGATGGGCGAGTCGATATTCTTGCCAAAGCAGGGCCAGGGTTACGCCGGGGCGGCGCAACTCTGCGTGGACATGAGTCCAGTCCGGCATCGGACGTTGATCGCTGGGGACGTCGGGTGGTGGCGGAAAAAGACGCTGCTGCAACTGCGCCTCGCTCGCCGCACACGGCCAAGTCAGCCCGCTGGCAGCAAAGCGATTGAGGTACTCACCGATAGTTGCGCGACCCACCTGCAAGCTGACAGCGATCTGGCGAGCAGATAGGCCGACCTCAAACTTGAGACGTAGCACTTCCTTAATTTTACGCATGGATAACCGCTCCACGACGACCTCTCTGCTTCGATAAAAGAGGTCGATGGTAGTGAATTAATCCTGCGTTGCTGCCTGCCTTGTGGGTGGCCGGATGGCCGTGGAACGGGTGGCCGGATCATCGTGGAATCAGTGGCCGGATGTTCATGGAATGGGTGGCCGGATGCCCGTGGAATCCGCAGCCAGATGGGTGGTGTGGTCGAGTGAATGGTGGAGCGATGATGGGAAGTTGATCCAACATCAGAAGACTCCTTGCCAAACGCTGTTGGCTATAAGGTCGAGCAAACACAATGATTGGGCGAGAAGTGCCGGCATGGTGAATGGTGTCATTTAACCTCCGTGCACCTGCCCACCCTAGAAATCGCTTCGCGCCATTCCGGAAACAACTCGATGGCCAGCGCTTGCATGGTTTCCATCGCGGATGGCGAGCGTCGTTCCCGTGACTGGCGTGTCTCGACTCGGTGGACCGGTAGGCCAAGGGAGGCGGCGTTGAGGTACGCCACTCGCTCCGGAATTGCGGTGTCTAGAACCGAGATGTTGTTAGCTCCTGCGAAGGTCTCGCGCAGGCCACGGATGATCATCCGGGTGTCCACTCGAATGGCATTCACCTGGTTCAGGAGCAGTCGTAAGGGTGGGGGTGGAATGCCCAGGTGGCGGAAAGGTTCGAGTTCGCTGAGTAGCTTCAAGGTGCCACGCTGCAGTTCGCGGGCGGCGAGCATTTCCGGGGTGATGGGAGAGAGGGCAAGGTCGGAGGCCAGGATGGCCATCTCCAGCAGCACGCTACGCGCACCTTGGGTGTCGATCAAAAGCAGGTCGTAACGGGCGCGGAAGTTGTCGAGCAGATTGCGTAGGCGTAATCGCCCGTCAGGGGCGTGCAGCAGCAAGGTACTCAGTCGACCTTGATCGTCGTTGGAGACGATCAGGTCGAGCCCTGCAATCACTGTCCTGGAAATAATCTGGGCAGGCATAGCTAGGTTGAGTGCGATGAACTCGTACGCACCGGCATCAGCCTTCTGGCTCAAGGCGTAATAGCTGGAGAGGGTGGGTTGGCTATCCAGATCCAGTAGCAGGACGCGTAGGCCTGCGTCAGCCAGTAGGCCGCCGAGATTGGCGGCTACTGTGGTTTTGCCCACCCCGCCTTTGGTGGAAACCACCGATACCACACGCATGGCATCAGGCCTGTTTGCCTAAGCGTTCAACGACCCACTGCTCGATTTCTAGCGAGTCCCAGCCGACTGCCCGCAATCCAATGCGTTTAGCCTGAGGGAATTTACCTTCCTTCATCAGGTTGTAGATGTGCGCGCGTTTGAAGCCGGTTTTTCGCTCCACCTCGTCACGTCGCATGATGTGGCGTTCTACCTGCAGTTGAGGTGCTTCAACGATGGGTAAGGATTGGCTGGACATGCTGGTCACTCCTGGCGCCGATTGGCGCGTGGTGGGAAGTGACCTGAATTGAATAGCAGAATTGGGGGAGAGTCATTGCACTGCAATCAGAGCCTGAATTCATAGAATAAGTGCAACGTTTGAAACGATAGGCAGAGAGTCAGCCACCGGTAGAATCCAGGCTCTCACACCGAAGGATTCAAGCGCAGATGACTACGCATTACCGGCAGCTGACTCAGGGCCAACGTTACCAGATTGAGGCCGGTCTGAGCGCCGGAAAAAGCCAGGCAAGCATCGCGAAACAGGTTGGCGTACATCCCTCGACGATCAGTCGTGAGGTTCGCCGCAACAGCTCCCAGAAGACCTACAAAGCGGTTGCTGCGACCCATGAAAGTGATGCCCGTCGAGCGCAGGCGCGCAAGCACTGCAAGCCATTAACGTGGTTCAGCCATTATCTGCCGCTCTGGCTAAAACACGGTATGAGCCCGGAGCAGATTGCTCAGCGCCTGAAGCAAGAGCAGCCGGAGCGCGCGGTCAGTCACGAGTGGATTTATCGGTTTATCGCCACCGACAAACACGCAGGTGGCGAGTTATACAAGTATTTGCGGCACCGCAGGAAGCTGTACCGAAAACGCTACGGAAGCCACGACCGGCGCGGACAGTTGCGTAATCGCGTATCGATAACCGAGCGCCCTGCTGAGGTCGAAGCCCGCGAGCGTCTAGGTGATTGGGAGGGTGACACGGTGCATGGCGTAGGCGGCAATCTGGTCACGCTGGTTGATCGTAAAAGCGGCTACCTGAGCGCCTATCCGGTCAAGCGCAGGACGCGCCGGCAGGTAACGCGGGCGATCAATCTGTTGCTCAAGGGGCATGCTGTTCACACGCTGACGCTGGATAACGGGAAGGAGTTTGCCGGGCATGAACGCATTGCGCATCGGAGCCAGTGCCAAGTCTTTTTTGCAGAACCCTATTCATCCTGGCAGCGAGGCACTAATGAAAATACCAACGGCCTGCTCCGGCAGTATTTTCCCAAGGGCGGCGACTTCAGCAAGCTGACCGTCGAGGCGGTCAGTCGCGTGGTAACGAAGATCAATTTACGCCCGCGAAAACGCCTGGGCTGGAAGACGCCGTACGAAGTTTATGCAGGGGTGAGCGTTGCACTTATGTGTTGAATTCAGGGAGGTATTGCAGTGCAATTGCTCCACTCAGATATCTTTTTTGAGTATGCGATTGGCTGCGGCGAACTTTGCATCCAGCGTGCGTTTGCTCAGGCCAGGATCGTCTTTGCGATGAGCTGAGATGGAATTGACGATGGAGGATTGACTATCAAATACTGAGTGCGGTTTACCTGATGGCGAGTGTCCTAAGATTAGTTCAAGCAACGCCCCTATGACTTTCAGGTAGCCGATTTCACTGCGGTCACTGAGTTTACTGTTGGACTTTAGTAACTGATGGATATTTTCTCTTTCCAACCCCATTGCCTCAAGCTCATCGAGTAGTTGTTGATAAGACGCTTCTATATTTTTTATCCGCAATTGCATTGCATCTCGGTCGGCTTGTAAGGCCAGATAGGTGCCAGGGCTGATAGCTCCTTGTTGGTTGAAGGACTGTTCGAAAAGAAAGCTTGGTCTTTGGTCAGGGTAGTAGCGCGCCATCCAAACTCTGAGGTCAGTATGGCGGATAGTTATCTGACTGCAATCGATGGGCGTGCCAATCGTGACCGACACGCCGAAGCAGCCATAGGCCAGGTCGCCATGGCGAATGGCATCTATAATTTTTTCGGTATTTGCCTGTAGGCACGGCCATTGGGGGAAGTATTTTGACAGGAGCGCAGGACAGTCCCAAGCCGATTCTAGTATTTGGGTTTCATGAGCCATGAGATTGCACCAGCGTATAGCTGCGTCAATGGGCCGATAAAAAATTTTTGCAAAAACGTTGTAGCTGTCGGGTTCATACATAGGAGCAGCCTCATATTCGAGGGAGCAGATCCGCTAACTACGTTTTTATGGCCTTTACTAGCTGGGCTTCCGTGCGGCAACTGTCCCTTGATTCGGTTTTATTTGTTGGTAAATCGATATCCTTTTTTTCGTGAGAGATCCGAGCATTAAGCACCTAATGCACTCTGGTTATCGAGTTCTTACGCTTGTTTCAATTGACGATTTAGACGCACAGCACCACGGTGCTTCTCCCAATAACCTATGCATCGCTAGACTTTGAAAGAGCTTATTCTGTGGTGCAGCAACTGACTTTGCTTATTCAGGAGTCGTGCTCCATCAGCTAGGTCATTGACATAGTGGGAGACTCCATCACTCAGTCGGTGAATGATGATGATATTTTCGTTCACCGTTTCCGCGACAGTACTCTGCTCCTGAGCAGCCAAAGCAATGTGTTGGTTCATTTCATTGATGCCCTGAATGTTTTCGCTGATTCGCGTCAGGAACTCACCGACTTGCCGTGAGGTGCCCACCGCATCCTGCAGCGCATTCTGGCAACCCTCCATGGCTTCTCGTGCCTGATGCGCTGCGCCCTGTAACTGGGTGACAATATTTTCAATGACTTCGGTCGACTGGCGGGTCTTTAGCGCCAGGGCACGGACTTCGTCAGCGACCACGGCAAATCCTCGTCCTTGCTCACCGGCTCGTGCGGCTTCGATGGCGGCGTTCAGGGCGAGGAGGTTGGTCTGCTCGGCGATCCCGCGAATAGTGACCACCATCGCACCGATCCCCTCGCTGTCTCGCATCAAGTCACCCAGTTTCAGAGCGGTATGGGCTATCTGTGTCCCCAGGCGTTCGACCATTTGCTGGCTGGCGTCCATCATGGCGTTCCCTTCGCAGACATGGGCTGCCGACTCGCGTGTTTGTGCGCTAGTGCTCGAGGCGTGTCTGGCAACCTGGATGGCGGATCGAGCGAGTTGCTGCACGGAAGCGGCTACGGATTCGACCTGCTGGACCTGCTGGGCGGTAGCGTGCGAGGTGTGACCAGTTGTTATGTCCATTTCACCGGCATGCTGATCGAGAGCGCTAGAGACGAGCCCGACATCCGCAATCAGGTTCGATAGCCGTTCAAGCACTAGGTTGAAGTTGCCAGCCAACTCACCAATTTCATCAGGGCAACTGGCATCTAGGCGTTTACTCAAGTCAGCTTCACCTCGTGCTATCTGCGCCAGGCAAAGGCTGACCTCTTTGACTGGTCGCAGAATGTGACGCCGGGTCAATAGCCACACAGTCCCCAAGGTAGCGAGCAACAAAACTGCGGTGACTGCCAAGTTTTGCAGTAATACAGTTTTCAGGGTCGTTCTCAGCGCCTGGTTGTTGAACTCAATATCCAGCATAGCCAGCGCCTGACCATGATGCATTACCTGTGTGTTGATCCGGAAGGAGACATTAGCCGCGTTTTTCTGACTGACAGAAGTTGAACGTTGCGTACGGGAATCGCGCACCGTTAGTCCATTAACATCGGGGGCGCGCAACAGTTCATTCAGCAAATTTTCGATCTGAGCCTGATTACCACTCGCGAGCGGTTCGCTTAGGGATTGTGCCGCAAGCTCAAGTAACGTAGTGGCTTGCCTGAGTTGCTGTCTGCTCAACTCCCGAGACGTGAATTGATAGTTGAGCGTCGCGACAGCGAGTGAAACGCAAAGCATGACCAGTGTGAGCGTCATCATCATTTTGCCTGCGAGCGAATATTGCATCATGGATCTCGTTTTATTGGCGTGGTCTTTCAGCAGAAACGATGCAGGGTTAATTTCATCCTGATGCGACTCGCGGCATTGCGGAGTAGGCGAGATAATCGGCGAAACGCGGATCTGAAATTTGTGTAGAATTAAGAATTACTGAGGTAGCACAAGTCATAGGCGATCTCGGTGTGAACGACGGATATGTTCTCGGTAGCGCTAATCTTCAGTGCAGCCGGACAAACGCAAAAGACACACGAACGGCTATTGTGCTCGGTAGGAGTTACCTGCAGATTGCCGTTCAGCTCGTTGAGGCCCACCTTCCATTTGTCGACCCACTTCCATATCCAATATTTATTTCGACGAACGGTTAACTTGGAAGCCAACGCGTCCGTGGCGGGGAAGAGTTGAGCGCCACCTCGACGTATCGCTACATCGAGGATAATGCTCTTGACCTCAAAAGGTGTGCGCGTAACGTACCTGCACGACGTAGTCGTTGCGTGCGCGGTTCTCTACTTCGGTCTCACGATAAGTGTTGAACCAGACACCATCACCATCGCCTACTTTCCAGAACACCCCAGGGCCAATCCCAAGCACTTTTTCGCGAGAGTCGGCGAGGCGGTGACCATTGACCTCATCATCACTTATTTGTTTGAAGTAATACCCATTGAGGCCAACTGAGACGTTGGGTATCACTTCATAGGAGGCAGTAAAGTTAATCCATGCCGCTTTGCCTGCCTGGGTATCACGCACAGGCTGACCTTCGAACAGTTGCACTGAACTGCTGGCTGGGTCCTTGTTTTTAAAGTTTTGCAGATAGTGCAAGCGCCAGCTCACTTCCCAGCGGGGTGCGGGCATCCAGGTCGCCGCCCAGTAAGGATTGATCGAGTAGAAGTTAGATCCTTGGTTGAGGTCCTTGTGTTCATCGTATTTACCGACGGGTAACAACACATCCAGTGCCAGGCGCTGGACGAAAATAGGTCGTCCATGCTCATCGACAATAGGATCGAACTGCACCAGCGGGCCGGTGGTGACGTCGCCAACTCCAGTGGCGTTGTCCTTGAGTTGTGGACCGTTGCTACCAAAGTCACCGTCGAGTGAAACGATCGGCACAATGATGTTCCAGCCCAGGTGTGCGCCCGCGCCAATAGTGTTGGGCGAGTAATAGCTGAGTTGGTTGATCAGGCTGGTGACATTGATCTTCGGGTTATCAAAGTCTTTGATTTCCTTACCCGAGTTATTTCGAATCGAACTGGCGCTGGTGTACCTCAAGTATTGCTGGAACGAAAAGCCGGGCAGGCCGGCAAATCCATCGTAAAAACTGGTGCCTCCCAGATTGATCCCGTTCGGCTCCCCAACGCTAGGCGGTGGAGGGCCGTTGGCGGCTACAGTTTCTAGGGACGAGAGAGTGGCGAGGACTAGCAAGGCTGGACAAATTTTTTTTATTGTGTTCATCGTTGTTGGCTCTATTGTTATTTTTTTTGGCGCTATTTGGTAATTCCCAGAGTGCTTTTGCATCAAGCAATCTGGTACCAATGTGCTTTTGGCACATTATTTTTTTGCTTGCGTGGTACCTGGGCTCGCGGCATCAGACGCTGAGGGCTTTGCTCTGAATCGATGGAAAGGGCAACCCGCGACTTTCGCCTGCTCGCTCTGCTGATCTGGTGTTTTAGATGCACCCGCAGCGCGCTTGGCGGCATGCGCCACTTGCCGGCGTTCCGTGAAGGTGTCCTTCGGATCAGGGATCACCTTTTCCCCCATCCACAGAAAACCGGCAGTAAACAAACGCAATGCTTTCCTGGCCAACGGTGAGGGTCGTTTGAGTTCGTAGGCGCGGATCAGATGATCGGGATAAAGACTGATCACCCAGGCAAATACCAGAGAGTGTGAGAACTTTGGAAAATAACGATCGGCGAACTGTTGGATTATTGCTCGCGCCGCCGGTGGGCCCATGTCGTGTTTGGGAACATCCTCACTTTCCCAGCGATCCATGAAGGCCATGATTCCATCAAAGGAATCAGGGAAGCCTGTAATCGCTTCGCCCGTCCCGGCGTTGCGAAAAATGGTTGACATCTGGTGCCAGTATTTAACAGCGGCGAGCTTCTCTTTTTCGCTCATGCCCGCCATACCTACGCGTTGCATCAGGCGATGCATGCCGGCTGCTTCATAGCAAAGCGTGTAGACGTAGGTGTCGTTGCGGCTGAAGCTCTCGCCAAATCGCTGAGCGTAGTGGGAGTGTATTTTGTTTATCGACTCAACGTTTTCGCGGGTCTTGTCGTGGTGTGAACCGTAATGCCACCAAACCTGCATCTTCCAGGATGTGTCATCGGAGCGTCTGAATGAGTTTTTTAGAATTTTCCCGTCACCGTTGTCAATGAGAGGCAACGCGTCCAATTCCCTTACGAAGAAGTGAGGGAAAGTGACGGCGTACACAAGATTCATGATGAAGTCGGTTGGCCGATAAGCCGCAGAGAGTTTCCAGATCTCGTCATAGTCGGTAGCAGGGTCGAGCTGATCAATACGCGCGGCGATCCATTTGCGGGTCATCGGGTTTTCCTCTTATTTTTGTTGTCATCTCACTGGGCGCATGGTCATTGCGCTTCCTGCGGATGGCTTACAAGTTAGAAGAAGTACCGAGCGCAGTCATTAGGCCGGAAAACCAAAATAATGATTGGTTTTGGTATTGCAGTACGGCGGCCCTCGAGCGCTTGAAACGTGCGTTGATGGTCTATCGACTGGGATACATCAATCTCACTGTTTACCTGTTTCTATTCCCTTTCATGCTTGAGGACACGGCCCTCGTACTGGGTGATCAGGTGCAAGGCGCAGCGTATTTCGAGCTCTCGTTGCTTGATAGGACAACCCAGCAGTAGTTCTATCTGTTGCAGTCTATACACTAGCGTGTTGCGGTGAATACCTAGCGCTTCAGCACCGTGGAGCAAGCTGTTGCCTGACTGCAAGTAAGCGCTGAGTGTTTGGCGGTAGCCGCCGGCTTTCTCTGATTTGTTTGCCAGAGGTCCGAGCACGGAGTCGACATACCACGCGGCCTTTTCAAGATCCTGACCGACCAGGATCGTCAGGACATGGTCAGCCCAGCGCATGACGCCTTTGATTGGGGAAAGGATTGCAACGCTACTGACATCTCTGGCTTGAAGATGAGTACGCCTGAACCCAGCAGGGCCCTTCGCTGGTTCACCCAGTGCACATTGAGTTCCACTTAATTGCCCCAGTGTTTCTTCAAGTCGTTTCAGTTGTGTCGGAGTAGGGGCGCGCGGTGTACTGACCCAAGCCCATGTCAAATGCTGAGTGAAGGAAACTACCAGCGGTGTATCGCCGATGATTGCATCTTGTAAATTGCGTTGTAACTCACCCAAGTCTGAGCTGAGCTTGGTGTTGAGATCAGAAATAATGATACCGACATGGAAATGCTCAAGATCCAGGCCATGATCTTTTTTGATTTGCTTTAGCTCGAATGGTTGAAGCGCGCCCGCATTGCCGATCAACTTTTCCACAAGGGCGCGGCGTCTCGCGATTTGACTTTCCATCAGCACCTGACGCTCGTCCAGGTAGCACAGCACAAAGTGCTCGATGATTTCATCCACCACGCCTGCACCGTTGGTGACTAACCGTTGAACCGTTGAGGGTGCAAAAGTCCTGGACGCCGACGCGGTGAAAAAATGATTGACCCAGATAGTCTGGTTGGCTCGCATGTTTTTGACGATGCTGCTGAACGGTACTTCGCGACGTGCAGCTTGTCGCGCCATTGAAGGGATCAATTTCAGCGTAAAGTGCGCACTTTTTCTCGATAACGAACTCATGAATATATCGAGGATGAGCGTTTCAAGGTTGAGGCGTATCTCTGGCGTCGGCAAGTCAGGCACCGTTTGAAATTCGTCCTGCAAGCGCTTGAGGGAACTGGCGGCCTCCTCAAGCGCCCAGGCCACCGCACCTTCACCCATCTTCAACACAGCATTGGTCAGATGATGCTGACCAATCACCGCCTTGGAAAAAGCGTCCTCGACCGAGCCTTTTGGCTGCAGGTGAGAATAGAGATCAGTAGTCAAACGGTACTCCCTGTGAGTCGTAATGATTATTTATGTACGCATCACGCAGCCGCCCGTGGGGATCCAGCGCACTGTGATTGCAGTATAGCGTCGCGGTGATACTGCAATACCAAAAACGCCGTCGAGCTTGGATGGACAGACCGGAGACTGGCCCGGGGCGAGGCCCTATCGTAAGTGGTGGTGTTTTTAAATCGAGAGCACCCAGACGTTGCGCCATGAGCGCTTCTGTCTGACGACTGAAGGCCGCTGATCAGAGGCCTCTATTTTCGTATTCACTATGTGCACTCAAGCGAAGAGAGGATCTACATGTCTGCCCCTAAAAAGTGGATTCAAGCCAAAATCCAAAGCCTCGACCCAAGCAAGGATTACATTGAAATCTGGCGTTTATCGAACAGCTACGGGCTGAACGACTTCATGCAGAACTTCATCTACGCGTTGACCTTCCCTAATTTTGTCGTCACCGATTGGGGCTCCAGAGCGGTCTGGCGTGAAGACGGTGGCAAAGTCGTTTCACGGTCCACCTCGCGTGTAGAGCAGACCGGCAGCGCCAATGCGCTGTGGTGGTTCTACGGTCCTGAAGACAGCCGCACCATCAAGTCGGTTGAAGGTATTAATAATCTTCATGCGCATTGGGCCAAGCAGTATCCCGGTGCCTTTTCTTATAATGACGATTACGTGTACGTCTGTGCATTCACCGCCATCACAATGCACCGTCTGAAGTTGAAGATGGGCGCCCCGGGCCTCTCCGAGAACGAGAAGATTGCCGCGCACTTGTTCTGGGGTGACATGTGCAAACTCTTCCGTGCTGAAAACGATCAGCCGATCACTGGTTACCCGGATAGTTTCGACGCGCTCGTGGAATTTTGCGAAGCCTTCGAAAATGCTCCAAAACCCAAGCTTGAACGTGGCAATCTCATTATCACGGCGATTCATGAGCAGTTTGTCTTCCGCTTCTTCCCCAAGGAGTTGCATTGGTTTGGCCATCAGTTACTGCGCGCCATGTCATTGACCACCACGCTCGACACCATGCAGGTCGACCGCCCTGACCCCGCCGCGGCCCAGCTTTTGCCGCAACTGGCCGGCTACATGATGGGCATGATGGAAATGAATGCCGACGATCCGACTGAAGCCTATATCGAAGAGCGGATGAACATGTCCAGTGAAGATAAAGCCGAAGTGCGAAAGGGCATCCAGGCGCTGGACAAGCAATTCCCCGAGCATTACGTCGAAACGTACAAGAACGATCCTAAATTTGTCGGTTGCCCTTTTCATGCCGCTTTGGGCGATGGCGTTACACCGCAAAATGCAGCCGACAAACAAAGCATCAAGTCCATAGAGGCTCAGGTAGCGGCTTTGGGCGGCGACGAGTAACGCCAACTCACCTTGTTGCCCTGCATGACAATCAGCCCCGACAGGGGCTGACTGCGTGGTGCATTAAAAAGGGTAGTGGTGACCACCTGGCTGCCAGGTCACCCAGTGTGCGCGAGTGAATTCATCGACGGCATAATGACCGTTGAAACGCCCGAGCCCGGAGTTCTTTTCACCTCCGAAGGGCGCGTTTGGCTGGTCATCGACGGTGATGTCGTTGATGTGCGTCATGCCGGCGACGATGCCACGAGCGAACTGCAACCCGCGCGCCATGTCTTGGGTGAATACCGCACTGGACAACCCATACTCGCTGGCATTCGCAAGTCGCAGGGCGTGCGCTTCATCGTCGGCTATGAGCATTGGTAACAGTGGGCCAAATGTTTCATCTACCGCCAGGGCGTCATCGGCTTTTACGTTGCCGAAAACATGCGGTGGGAGCAACAGACCGTTGGCTGAAGCGCCGAACAGTTTAGTCAGGCCAGCGCTGTGTGCCTGATCAATCTTGCGTAACAGGCCATTCAATTGCGATTGATTGACGACAGGCCCAATCACGGTGTCCGCATCATTAGGGTTACCCACTTTCAGCTTGCTGACCCTCTCCACCACAAGTTCTGCAAACGCCGGGTATAAGGTGCGATCAACAATCACTCGGTTGACGCTCATGCATATCTGCCCTTGATGCAGGAAACGGCCGACCACGGCTGCGTGAGCTGCCACTTCAACGTCGGCATCATTCAGCACCACCAGTGGCGCGTTACCACCGAGTTCAAGAGCAACGCGTTTGATGTGCTTGCCACCCGTGGCGATGCGCCCGACATTGCGCCCCACGTCCGTAGAACCGGTGAACGAGATCAGCCTGGGTACTCGATGTTCCACGAAGGCGTCACCGATTTCCGATCCGGCGCCCACAACAACGTTGATGGTGCCCGCAGGGAAGCCCGCCGCCTCCAGTAGGTAGGCGATCAACAATCCGCCGCTGACAGCGGTATCACTCGCAGGTTTCAGCACTACGGTATTACCTAATGCCAAGGCCGGAATAACGGAGCGCATGCTTAGATAAAGAGGAAAATTCCATGGGCTGATCACCCCTACAACGCCAAGTGGATCACGGAACACAAAGCTCTGTTCGCCGGGCTTGTAGCTGGTCAAGATCCGACCCTCTACTTGCATCGGCATGCTCGCGCATTCTCGGACCAGGTTCAGCGTGCTTTGCCACTCGATGCCAGCCTTGATTCGAGTGCTGCCCGACTCTTTGATGAGCCAGTCGATAATTTCTTCACTGCGCTGCGCAACGATAACGGCAAGCTTTTCAAGCAACATAACCCGTTGGCCGGCGTGTAGCGCAGCCCACTCCAGCTGTGCCTTTTCGGCGGCCAGATAAGCTTCATCCAGATCGGCGACCGAGGCGAGCGGCATGTCCAACAGCAACTCGTTGTTGAAGGGGTTGCGGTTGTCCAGGCGTTTGGTTGAGCGACCTGGCTGCCAGCGGCCGTTAATGTATTGATGACCTTGAATGGCAAATGGAGCGGGTGCGTTCTGGTTGTTCATTTAGGCGACTCGATCAATTTAATGGATTGACTTCCCTGCAAAATCAGGTGCGCATCCAGGCGCGGCCCCATGAGTTAAGAGTGTGCTCACTCTGCGGCCATACGCCGGCTTCACGGTCTGCTGGCGCCAGTTCAAGTTCGGCCGAGAATTCCAGTCGGTTCCGATCGGCATCGACCACCATGAAAAACAGATTGTTGCCCGGACCATGACGGCCAGGGCCGAAGAAAATGCTGATGCGCTCCTTGGCAAACCGGTCGCCCCAATCACGAATGTCATTCCACTCATTGGTTTCGTAACAATGGTGGTCCCATTCATTCTTCGACCCACGGAAAAAGGCGAGGGAGTGATGCTCGTCGTCGGAGCGCAGGAAACACACCATGAGCTGGCCGGTTTCCTGGTCGACCACGTTGTCGGAAATGGTGAAGCCAACGGTGTTGACGTAAAAGTCGATAATCGTCTCAAGCTCGGTGGTTTGGAACACAACGTGCTGCAACCTCGACGGCATGCCTTGCAGTTCAGCACTTGTATCGGGAAGTACTACGCCGAATATTGTCTGGCGACCCTGTGGATCCCGAATGGCAAACGCGCCTGGCTCAAGTAAAGGCGAGGTCACCGGATCCATCTTGCATTCACGCTCAATCAGGTTCTGACGCAGCGCTTCCAGTTTGGCGTTGGAGTGGAGGTTGAAGGCAGCGGCCAGCAGGCCGCTATGGTCGGCTGGCGAAATGATTGCCGCTCGTTTCGGCCCCCGCATCACCTGGCTGCCATCTGCTTGTGGCGATGCGCGCATGTCCATCATTCGCGTATAAAAATCTACCTGGCGTTGAGGTTCTTTGCTTGCCAGGTGCAGGTAGCACAGTTGAGCAGGGGTCGAAGTCTGGAGGGTCGTCATGGAAAACTCCGCGATCAAAGAGTAACTGGGGAATGGGCGGTATTGGCAGCCGCGACGGCGACTGTCGTAGCCTGTGCAATGCCCAACAAGGACTGAAGAGCCAGAGCTGTTTCTGACTCCTGAGCCTGGTCAAATATGGCGGCGACATAGCGGTCGGGACGTAGCAGCAGGAAGGTGCTGGCCTCGGCAAACAGTGCGCATAACTCACCGTTGCGATCATGTACGATCGTGAGTCCCGCCAAAGGGGGCGGAAGCGGAGCGTCTTGTGGAATGATCACGATGCGCTTGGCATCCAGGTGGGTCCAGAGCGGGTGCTGCAGTTGATCCATGCGTTGGCTGCGCAGATCGCCATATTGAATCAAGGCAAAGCCCGGGCCGATGTGCTCATCCAACAGTTGCGCGCAGCCGTGAGAGTCGAAAAGAGTCGGCTGCGGCAGCATGGTCCCGGCGCGCAGGTTGCCGGCCTTACCTTGGGATAACACCAGGCCCTGGGTAAAACGAGGCTTTGGTTTAAACTTCATTTGCAGAAAGTAATCGCGCAGAGGCGGGATCAGCCCGATCACGCGGAAGGTGCTGGTAATGAGTTTGGCGCGCAAGGCTGAAGCCGGCGCCATGACCACCCCGAGATTCAGCGCCAGCTTGATCAGCGCCCAGGCATGATCGCGGCGTTCGCTTTCATAGGTCTCGAGGGCGCTTTTCGCCATTTGTCCCCTGAGTACCGCCACAAGTTTCCAGGCGATGTTATGCGCATCACGCACACCACTGTTCATGCCTTGGCCCGCATAGGGTGGGGTCAGGTGCGCAGCGTCACCGGCGAGAAAAACACGACCTTCCTGCCAGCGAGAGGCAACCCTGGCGTGGAAGGTGTAGACCACTTTGCGCACCAGCGAATAAGCTTTTTCACCCCGGAACGGCCGCAGCAAGTTGCCAAGGCTAGCGTCGCTGAGCATTTGCTCATCAGTCTCGTCGTCTTTGAGCATGAACTCGAAGCGACGTGTCTGATGAGGGCCGGGCACTTCTACGACAGGTCGCTGCGCGTCGCAATACACACGAGTCTGCCAGAACGGGTCATCGTCCTGATCCAGATCCACGACCAACCATCGGGACTTGAAGCTGGAACCCACCATATCGATACCCAGTTGTTTTCGAACCGGGCTTCTGCCGCCATCACAGGCAACCATGTACTGGGCGTGCACCTCAACCGTGTCACCGGCCGCATTTTGTATTCGAGCGAGAACGCCTGAGGCGTTCTGTGTGAAGTCGATCAGTTCATGGCAGAAAAGCGGAGTCAGGCTAGGGAAACGCTCCATACCTTGCATCAGCGTGCGTTCGAACAGGGGTTGCCTGAACGCATTGCGTTTGGGGTAGCCGTATTGCTTGCCGACAGGTTCGACCTTGCCAAAGCAACGTCCCCCTGGCTTGTCGAAGTAGTGAACGCCGTAGCCTTTGACGACGTCAGCCAACACGGCTTCATCCAGCCCGGCTGCCTGCATGGTTCGCAGCGACTCATCGTCGATCGAAACGGCACGCGGTTCAGTCACGGTGCCGGCTTTACGATCAAGAATGGTCGTACGCACGCCGGCCTGTCCGAGGAGGTTGGCCAACGTGAGTCCTGTCGGGCCGGCACCGATAATCAGTACGTCAGTATTCACGGGTGTAAAGGTTGTCATTTTTATTCCCTCGGTGACCGCCGGGCTGGTCAGTCCAGTACTTCTGGTCTGTGCGCCAGCGCGGTCATGAGTTGTGAAAGATTGTCGGCAAGGGCGAGGATTTGCTGGCCTTGCACTTCATCCTGTTCGCTATCGCGTTGCGAGGTCGGGCGCACGCAGCTGATGCTGCCCACCACTTTGCCGTCGCCATCGAATATGGGGGCCGCGAGGCCAAAGACGTCAGCATCGACTTCGCTGGTGCTCAGCACATATCCCTGGCGGCGCAAGCGTTGGAGCGAGCGCCGGAACACCTCCCACGTCTTGCCAAGGTTGCTGGACTCGATGTCACTCGGGTTTTCCAGAAACAGTTGGCTTTGATGCCGTGAGCCCATGTTGGCGAGGATCGCTTTAGAGGTCGCTCCCATGAACAAAGGTCTTGGCGATCCTCGCGAGTAGCTCACTTGGTTGGAAAGGTTGCCGGTTTGATGGATACAGACCACTTGATCCTTGAACAGCCGACACACCAACCAGGCTTGCTCGGCACCCCATTGCGGAAAGGTCGACTCCAGGGAGTGCGCCGCGCGTACCAACGGATCACTGACGCGCAGTTGGCGATCCCAGGTGATGATTCTCGCGCCCAGCGCATAGCGACCGGCCTCCACCTGAAACAGCAAATTGGCCTCGGCCAGTTCGCGTACATAACGGTAGGCAGTGGAGCGTGTGAACCCCAGCGCATTTCCCATCCCGTCGACCGTCCAGATGGGATGGTGCTCGGTGAACAGGTCGAGAATTCGCAGCATCCGCTCCAGGCTGGAGCCTTTGCTGTCTGCCAGGTGCTCGGTGGTGTCTTCGGAATCAAACGGTCTTTGCATGTCAACTCTCGTCTACAATACTGTTGCGCAGGATACCAATGCGCTCGATTTCGATTTCGACGATATCGCCCGGCTTCATCCAGACTGGTGGCTCGCGGAATGCACCAACGCCGCCGGTGGTGCCGCTGACGATTACGTCTCCAGGGGCCAGTTCAGTGAACGCGGTGCAGTACTCGATCAACTTGCGCACATCGAAAATCATGTCGCTGGTGCGCGTGTGTTGCATCACTTCGCCGTTCAAACGAGTCGTCAGTTCCAGGTCCTGCGGGTCGACGATTTCATCGCTGGTGACCATCCATGGGCCGAATCCTCCGGTGGCCGGGAAGTTCTTCCCTGGAACAAACTGGATCGTGTGCTTCTGCCAGTCACGTACGCTGCCGTCGTTGTAGCAGGCATAGCCGGCGACGTAGTCCAAGGCGTCCTCCGGTTTGACGTGGCGAGCGGTCTTGCCGATCACCACGGCCAGTTCACCTTCGAAGTCAAGCTTGTGGGACACGGTTGGGCGAACGATGGGCTGCAGGTGTGCGGTCTGGCTGTCGGCAAAGCGGGTGAAAATCATCGGGTAGGTCGGCATGTCCCGACCAGTCTCGCGCACATGCGTAGCGTAGTTGATCCCGATGCAGAGCACTTTGCCTGGGTTGGCAATGACCGGCAAAAAGGTGATTTCACTCAATGCCAGGCGAGGCAGGTCTTTCAGCGCATCAGCCCCCAGTTCGCTCAGTCGATTGCGCGCGATGGCTTCTTTGAGGTCCGCACCCAGGTGAGACTTGAGTGATTCCAGGTCAATGACGTGGTCACCTTTAACAATGCCGTACGTGGAACGGTTTTGGTAAACGAAGCTTGCGATTTTCATGGGTATGCCTCTGGTTGCATCAATGATGTGTAACAGACTGGGAGGGTGTGGGTTGTTGTTTGCTCGCGGGGTCAAGTCGTAGCAAGGTAATCGCCGTCAGCGCGATGATTCCCGGAACCAACGCTGCGCTGAGGATCTCTGTCAAAACCCAGCCGGCTGCCAACATCAAGCCGCCGCAAACGGGCCCTGTAATGGAACCCACTCGCCCGACGCCAAGTGCCCAGCCGATGCCTGTGGAGCGTATTTCCTGTGGGTACAACTCGGCGGCCAAAGCGTTAAGACCTGCCTGCGCGCCTTGCACCAAAATGCCCAGCAACAACATTGCGGGGAAAAGCGAATAAATCGAAACAGGCAATTGGCTGAGCGCCAGCACGATTGTCAGGTAGCCCATGAATTCGATGGTCAATACGTTGACCGACCCCCAGCGGTTCATCAGCCAGCCTTGTACGACCGAGCCGATCACACCTCCCAGGCTGAAGAGAATGATGGCGCGAATGCCCATGCTCAGCGGTGCATGGGCTGCCACTAACAGCGTCGGGATCCAGCTCATGATGAAGTACAAAATCAGCAAGTTCATGGCATACGGCAGCCAAAGCAGCAGGGTGCGACGCCACATGCCGGCTGTGAAAAGACGACTCAGGGAGGTAGAGGAGGTTGCCTGTTGGCGTAGTTGGCCAAGACTGGCGGGCAGTTCTGCGAGGTTGGGTGCGAGCCGTTTAATGATAGCGCTGAGGGCAGCACGACTGCCGGGTTGGCGACTGAGGAACTCAACCGACTCTGGAAGCCGCCACACCACAACGCCGGCGACCAGCAACGGCAGCGCGCCACCGATCAGGAAAAGGTTTTCCCACCCCCAGGTAGCGAGCAGTTGGTCGACCGTCAAGCCAGCCAGCATGGCGCCCAGTGGCATGCCACAGAACAGCAGCGTCACGGCACTGCGCGAGTAACGTCGCGGGCTGTATTCAGAGATCAGCGCCACCAGGTTGGGAATTGCCCCGCCGAGGCCTATGCCGGTCAGAAAGCGCACGACGAGCAACTGCGAGACGTTGTTAACAAAAGCGGTCAGTAACGCGAATGTGCCGAACAGCAGGATCGACAACACCAGAATTCTCTTGCGCCCCAAGCGATCCGCCATAGGGGCCAGTAGCAGTGCGCCGAGCATCAAACCAAATAAACCCGCCGCGAACACCGGTGCCAAGGCTTGGGGCGTTACGTTCAAGGTTGATGCCATGGCAGTCACCAGAAAACCGACGATTTGGGTGTCGAATCCGTCTAGCACTGCGACCAGTACGCAGAGGGCGAGCCCCTCCCATTGCAACCGGCTGACAGGGAGGGCGTCAACGACGTCGCAGAGGATATTGCTGGGTGTAGGCGTATGCATGAACTGGCCTCTTATTGTTTTTATTGTCTGGGCAGGCAGGTGCCCTTGACTGAGGCTAAATCTATTACGAAGAAAAAATCCTGTAAAGATAAAATAAACCAAAATCCCAAATAGTAGGAAATATGATATTTTGGTTTCTCGTCGGCATGCACCATGGCAATGAGAGCCGCGTGCGGCTGCGTTTCCCTTATCAGGCTGCGGATGTCAGTTCATCAAATGAATAAGTGGATCACTCAATCATTCGGTCGCTTGATAGGCCGTTTTGGCATGCAGCCCGAGCTTCAGTGGCCTTCTCGGTCAGCACTGATTTTCAGTCTGCACACAACCACGGCAGCTCTCTTGGCGCTGGTCATCGCTCAAATGCTGGACCTGCACCATCCTTGGTGGGCTGCGATGACAGTCTGGCTGGTGGCGCAACCTACGCGAGGCCTCTTGATCGAACGCATCGGCGCGCGGCTGATCGGTACGGTGGTGGGAGCCATGGCAGGCGGACTTTTGCTGACGGTGTTCTTTGATCAGCAGCACTGGCTAATGCTCGTACTGGCAGCCTGGATCGCAGCGTGCGCCGGGTATGGAAACCTGTTTCGACATTTTCGAAATTACGGTTTTGTGCTGGCAGGCTACACCGCAGCGATCGTCGCGCTGTTTGGTATTCAAGACCCCGTGCTCGATGTGGACCTAGCCCTTGGCAGAATCTATTGCACCGTCATCGGCGTGTTGGCTTCAGCTTGTTTTTCATGGACGTTTACAGGCAAGTCCGCGTCCCTGGAATCCGTGTACAACCGACTCGATGCGCTGATTGTCGCCAGCGTTCACTACAGCCTCAAAAGGTTGCAGGCAGGCACTGCACACGATGCCAAAAGTTTTAGTGCGCTGTTGCAGGAACTAGCGGCGCTTGATCTGTGCCTGGATGAAATTGCTGCAGGTTCTCGAACAATGCGTTTACGGGTCTTTCGCACTCGCGACACGTTGGGCGCGCTTGTCGATTTGCTCGTAAGTAGCCATTTCGATGTTGGCGAAAAACTCCGATTTCCCTCTGACCTGTTGGTAGCAACTCATCCTGAATCGGCAGCTGCAATGGTGCTCGCGGTGATCAATGAGGTCCACAAAAACACTGAAAACCTTGCCGCAGGCACGCTGTTCGTTGAAAAATTACAACGCGTCTTTGCAGCGTTGAATGCTTGTGAAACGCCAGGCAGGGAAGCGTTGCAATCAACTCAACAGCGCGACTGGCACGCAACATGCCTCGCGGGCTCCAGACCCTTGATTGCGATGTCCATCGCCACCGCAATGTGGTGGGGCCTGGGTTGGTCAGACGGTCCAATGATGGTCATGACGGCCGTGTTGTTCGCCTCGCTGTTCTCCAGCCATAGCCACGCCAGTGCGGCGTTAAAAGACGTACTTGTTGGCTCGACCGCTGGAGCCGTTCTTGGCGTGACCTGCCGTTTTTGGCTGTTACCTGAAGTGGGAACGGTGTGGGAGCTGGCCTTGGTTATCGCACCGTTTTTGATGATCGGAGCGTTGCTATGGCTCGGCCCGGTACAGCAAAACTGGCCATCGACCTGAACATGACCTTTTTGTTAATCGCTCAACCTGGATTGCAGGTAGACACCTCCCTTGAACATACCCTGTTGCAGATGTTGGCAATTCTGGGCGGGGTGTTCACTGCCGTTCTGACCTACCGATGGTTGGTTCCTTCGTCGCCAGGCTCCCAGCGCAAGCGCCTGTGCAAGCGCATTGCGCGGCTCGCACTGAAGATCTCGGATACACCTGCCCCACCTGCCCCACCTGCTCAGGCACGAATTTATGATCAAGTCAGGGGTCTTCTGACAAGTCTGATCAGCCTCGAAAAAAGGCCTCTCCACGGCTCATTGCTGCGTTCGAATGCGCAGCGATTGCTCAGCTTTTCGCTCACCACCGAACTGATGAACATCACACCCTTGCACTGCACCAGCAATTGGAAAACCTCGCGACTTCCAGGCTGGCAAGCAAGAAGAATACTGGCGCTGACCTACTTTGAATCAACCGGAGAACACCCATGTCTGACCGCCCAACACCGTGGCAAAACTTTACTGGCCAATACATCGCCGGGGCCTGGCGTTCCGGAAGTACGCGCAAGGTCCTGGAGAACCGCAACCCTTATGACAACGCCCTGCTGACCGAGCTTTCGCTGGGTGATGTTAGCGACCTCGACGACGCCTACCAGGCGGCAGCAACCGCGCAGAAAGCATGGGCGCAGACGTTACCTAATGAGCGCTCAGCCTTGTTGATGCGCGCCGTTAGCGTACTGGAAGCCAGGCACGAAGAAATTGTCGACTGATTGATTCGTGAGTCAGGCAGCACGCGTACCAAAGCCGAAATCGAGTGGTCAGCGGTACGTTCGACCATGATCACGGCCGCGGCCATGCCTTCGAGAGTCGTCGGCCGCATTCTGCCAATCGACACCCCCGACAAAGAAAGCCGCGTTTACCGTAAACCATTGGGTGTGGTCGGGGTTATCAGTCCCTGGAACTGGCCGATGCACCTTTCCAATCGGTCTATCGCACCGGCGCTGGCACTCGGTAACGCCGTCGTCGTGAAGCCTGCCGACGATACGCCGGTGACCGGTGGTTTGTTGTTGGCGAAAATTTACGAAGAGGCCGGTTTTCCGCCGGGAGTTTTGAACGTGGTCGTGGGAGACGTGGCTGATTTGGGTGATGCCTTTACCCTGCACCGGATTCCAAAATTCATCTTCTTCACGGGATCGACTCGGGTCGGGCGGCACATTGGGCGCGTTGGCAGTCACAGGCCCGACGCTCAAGCGAGTCGGGTTGGAGTTGGGTGGGAATGCTCCGTGTGTGGTGCTTGATGACGCGGACCTCGATCTGGCGGTGCACGCCGCCGTTGTGGGGCGCTTCCTGCACCAAGGTCAAATCTGCATGAGCAGTAACCGGATTATCGTCGACGCCTCGTTGCAAGAGGATTTCGTCGAAGCGTTTGTCGAGCGCGTTCGCCAGTTGAAAGTCGGCGATCCTGACCTTGCAGATACAGTCATTGGCCCGCTGATCAACCGTCGCCAGTTGGAGGGCGCAGTGGCCCGGATCGAGGCGGCGAAAGCCGAAAGCATCGAGTTGTTGCTCGGTGGCGCTGCACACGGGTAGGTACTGCCGCCTCATGTGTTCGTCAATGTCGATAACATGAGTGACTTGGCCCAGGCTGAGCAATTTTGTCCTGTAGCGCCGATCATCACTGCGCGTGACGAGGCACATGCGCTGGAGCCGGCATGACTCACATCAACGACATCTCGGTCAATGATGATCCGAACAACATGTTTGGCGGCGAGAAAAACAGTGGTATCGGGCGATTCAACAGCGATTGGATCATCGCGGAGCTGACCAGCGATCACTGGATCTCGGTGCAACACAAACGTCGCGCTTATCCGTTTTAAGGTCAGGGTTTTAGTGGACTGATCGTATGGCATGAATGCCCCTTGAAAGGGGCGTTCCTTCATACAAAGACTGCCCTGCAGCGATACGTTATTTGCAGGGCAGTCAGTTGTGCGTTGCTGTTGCCAGAACGCTCGGCTAGACCTCTACCGGTGGGTTATGGGATCCAGTTCCCATGAAAACCCAGCGGTATATGATGATCCAGCTTTACCCGTGCCAATGGTGCGCCCGTGAAGTCGCTCGCGTCGTGGATCACCAGTTCGCTTTTGTTTGTCTGGGGATCCCACCAGACGACCAGCAACCAACCATCGTCTTCACTCACCGCATCGGGTTTGGCCACGAATATCGGCTCGGCAGGGGACACGTCCCTGTCACCTTCCAGTGTTTGGTACTCGGTTTTGCCTGAAATAAAATCGTGCTTTATCAGGCAATTGAAATCGTGGCTGTCACTTTTGGGCTGGTGTACACCGGCAAAGTAGCCGTATTGGTGTTTTGCACCCAGGAGTTTTTCATTGATCCTAGGAAATTCGACGGAGAAATTTCCGACCCGTGCTCGTGTCATCTGACCGGCATCGAGATCCAGGGTCCAGCGGTACAGCGCGGGAGGTGTGAACGGCGAGCGTCCAGCGTCAGGAAAAGGAAACGGAAAGAAATTCTCGACTTTTATATCATCGACAAACTGGAGGTCACTGACGCAGCCGTCGACGATTATTTTGCCATCTTCCTCGTAGGCGTTGACGAAGTGTGTGGTTTGGTAAGCTTCATCGGTGAACCATTGAGTTGCACCGGTCTGCCGATGGACCACCAGGGTTCGATTGCTCTGCTTTGGGTCAAACGTCCACGCAGATTTGCCTGCAGGAACTCGGTCGGGTGATTCTGGACGCCAGTTGATGGGCCCAAAGAAGAAGACAAAATGATTTTCAGTGAACATGAAGTCGTGAATATAGGCGGGGGCGTCAAGTGTAACGACGTGCTGTTTCAGGATGTTCCCTTGTTTGTCAGCCAGTGCACAGACGAATCGGCGGGTTTCGGGTTCGACCGTATACAATAGTAGTTCATTTTTTGCGGCGTCGGTATGGATATGCGCGGTAACCAGTGCATCAATTGCGCCGTGGAAATCAAAGGTACCAATGGTTTCCAGGGTGTTTCGGTCAAGTTCATAATAGTGTCTACCCGCCTCTTGCAGAGCCAATACGCGTCCGTCGATTTCCACGACATTGACGTTGGCTACTTGCTTGACGGCAGCCGGCCCCTTTTCAAGCTGTGGTTGAGCTACTTCGTAAGACCCGTAAATACCGTTGTAGAGCGATCTACCGGCTGCTTCTTCTTCCTTGAAACCCTCGGTGCGCACCCATTTATTGCGGTAGTTGACAGCGCCGTTGCTGATATAAAACCCATGAACCATGCCATCTCCGTCGAACCAGTGGTATCGGTCAGGGCGAGCAGGCTCCCAACGCTGGTTGGATCCGGTTCGAAAAAGCACGCCCTCAAGTTCAGGCGGCACAGTACCTTCTATGCGAAGTTCATTGGCGATGATTTCGTTGGAGAGGGGTTGGCGAATACCTTGTAAAAAGGGGCTGCTATTGTTCCACATGATGTATCTCCCGAAGGCTAATAGGGGTGTCTTATTAAGGGTTAATAGAATGCTAGCCTTTGGTGTTATTGCTGTCTCCGGGTTGTGAGTACGAATTCTTATGGAGTGTTGGTACTGAGGTGCATGCAGTTGTTTATGTTGAGCTCGTCACGGTTTATGTGGTCGCGCGATCAAGGCAGGATTGCAAAGAATACCTGCCGTTGACCTGCCTCAGGTTCGCGGAGTTGGTGTTTTATTTATACCGGCTTGCCAGACTCAACTATCCGTACAGACTTTTTGTGGGTAAATGCCAGGTAGCTGTATCGGCCGTGGTATTCGCCCATCCCTGAACCGCCCACCCCACCGAACGGCAGGTATGGCGAAAACGCGTGCACCAGCACGCCGTTGACCTGAGCATCGCCGGCTTGAATGTGGTCGATGACGGGGTTGGCATTGGCTGTGTGGCCTGTGAACACATACACGGCCAGTGGTTTGGAGTGATGTTGATTGATGAGATCGACTGCATTATCCACCGAATCAAAAGTCAGCACCGGCAAAATGGGCCCAAACAGCTCTTCGGCCATCAGCGCATCGTTCCATTGCACTTGGTCGACCACGGTGGCGCTGAATACGCGCCGTTCTGGGTCTGCATCGCCGCCGACCAGCACCTTGCCCGCGCTCTTGCTCAACAAGTTTTGAAGACGCGATACTTGTTGGCTCGTGACGACTTTTCCCGTGGAACCTATGTCGGGCAGGTCCTGCTGAATGCGCTGCGTCAGGCGAGTTAGCAGTTCATCCTTGATGCTGCTGTGGACGTACAAGTAATCCGGTGCGATGCAGGTCTGGCCGCTGTTGATGAACTTGCCAAACATCAGCTGCGACACCACCAGATCAACATCGGCATCGGCCAGGGCAATCAAAGGGCACTTGCCGCCTAGTTCCAGGATCACTGGTGTGAGGTGCGCGGCGGCTGCCTGCATCACTATCTTGCCGACGTTAGGGCTGCCCGTGAAAAAGATGAAATCGAACGGCAAGCTCAGCAGGTGAGTATTCTCATCGCGTCCACCCTGAACCACAGCTATGTAGTTGGGAGAGAACGCTTCCTGAATGATTTTCTCGAGGACCAGTGAAGTGTTGGGGGTGGTTTCGGAGGGCTTAAGGATGCAAGTGTTGCCGCCAATGATTGCGCCTATCAGCGGCGTCAGCGTCAGGTTTACGGGGTAGTTAAACGGCCCGATGATGTAAGTAACGCCAAAGGGCTCTTGCGTGACATAGCACTGGGACGGCGCAATCAGGTCTGCGGTGGGTACCGTTTCTGGTGTCGCCCACTCGTCAAGGTGGGCGAGGGCGAAATCGATTTCGTGGAGGACTGCGCCGATCTCCGCGAGGTCCACATCGGCCTTGGGTTTTCCTAAATCTTCGTCCAGTGCGACGTACAGCGCCTCTTTGTGATTGAGCACTGCCTGTTTCAGGCGCTCCAGGCTGTGTTTGCGAAACTCGATGGGGTGGGTTTGGCGGGAGGCGAAATAGGCACGCTGCGACTCGAATACTGCATCGATGGACTCGGAGCTTGGATAGTTCATGGGTTGTCACCTTATCGAATTCAGTGGATGTTTATGAGCGTCACGCAGATCAGCGAAAGTAATCTTCACAGAGCATTTTGGCAGCGTGCAGGGCCAGCGCCTGAGTGGGCGCGTTGGTGTTGCCGCTAGTAATGTTGGGCATGATCGAGGCATCGATGACACGCAGATGCTCCACGCCTTTCACACGCAGGCGACCATCAACGACGGCACCTTCGTCCTTGCCCATGCGACAGGTGCCGACCGGGTGCCACATGGTGGTGGCGACGCGTTTGACCCATTCGCCAATCTGCTCATCGGATTGCACGCTGGGACCCGGTGAGACCTCTTCGTCGATCACCGGCGCTAGCGATTCCTGAGTCAGGACATGGCGCATGGCTTTCACCGACTCAACGGCCACTTTCAAATCGTATTCGTGGCCGATGAAATTTGGGTTGATCAGCGGCATAGAGGTAGGGTCAGCGTCAGCCAAACGTACCCAGCCGCGGCTTTTAGGCTGAAGCACCACTAACTCGAAGGTCACGCCGGGGCGCGTACCGGTAGGGCTCAAGCCGTCTTTGGAAATGATTGGTACGTGATAGCACTGAACGGTAGGGTCGCCCTGTAAGTTCAGGGGATCCCAATAGCTGACCGTCTCGATACCGCTGCCTGCGGCCGGGCCGTCTTTGGTCAGGATGTAGCGGATCCCTGCCTTCAGCGTCCCAAGGCCCTGGGCAACGCTTTGATAGCCCAAGTTCCCTTTCACATAGGCGCTGAGCGGTACGATAGGGTGGTCATGTAGGTTTTCGCCCACGCCGGGGGAATCGACCATCACCTCAATGCCGAATTCCTGCAACTGGGTCTTGGGGCCTATGCCGGAATGCATGAGAATCTTCGGGCTGTGTACCGCCCCGGCGCTGAGTATGACCTGCTTGCCCTGGATTTGCTGCGTAGTCCCGCCCTGGAGTATTTCGACCCCTACCGCGCGGTGGCTATCGATCAGCACTCGGGTGACCGTTGTGTTCGCCAGCAAGGTGACGCGGCCACTCTCCAGATGACGGCGCAGGTGCGCGACTACGGCACTGCAACGGCGACTGTTCTCGATGTTCGATTGCACCGGTGACACACCGATCTGGCTGGCGCCGTTGTAATCCGGATTGTAGGGCAGGCCGTATTCCTGAAATGCCTTCAGGCAATACTGGTTCAGTTCGTTGATCCCTTTGGGCAACTGCACGGCCAGATTGCCTTGGGTGCCATGATGTTCGTTATGGAACGTGTCGTTTTTTTCTTGCTCGATGAAGGCACGCCACATGCTGGCGTGGTTCCAGTCCCCGTCGCCTGCGGTAGCTTCGTCCCACGCATCGAAGTCGCGTTTTTGGCCACGCACATATGCCATGGCATTTACCGACGTGCCTCCCCCCAACACCTTGCCGGAGCGAAAGCGTCGCTCAGTACCATGCTGGGCGACGGTGGAATGGGTCCACACGTGTTTATCCTTGGCCAGGATGGTGCCGAAGCCGGCAGGAATATGGATCAGCGGGTCGGAATCCTTGCCGCCGGCTTCGATCACGGCAATGCTGGCCCGACTGTTCTCGGCCAGATAACTGGCCACCACGCATCCAGCTGCACCACTTCCTACAATCAGCACGTCAAAGCTTTTAGTTGTCATGTTTACCCACTGCGGATCGCTCTTGAACGGATGAGTATTGAGGGGGGATAGCGCACTGCCTATCAGACATCGCTATCAAAAGCCGAGATCAGGAATCGTTTACGCTGGCGCTTTCGCTGTTCCGATGTGACAAATCTGAACAGTAAAGTTGGACAACACATAGTACTTTGCCACTCTGTAAAAAGCAAAAATGGCGCATTACGATAAAAATGCTCTATATTGTCCGGGCAAGCCTGCCTGCAATCCGGCCAGGCAGGTCCGTAATGATCGATCTGACAAGAGGAGCCTCCAGTGCCCAAAACGCTGCTGCAAAAACTCTGGGAAACGCACGTCGTACGTCATGATCCGGACGGTTCGGCGATGCTTTACATTGATCTGCAGTTGATCAATGAAGTCACCAGCCCCCAGGCTTTTGAAGGTTTATCGGCAGCGGGGCTGAACCCTTGGCGAAGCGGCACGATCATAGCCACCTCGGACCACAATGTGCCGACTAGGGACTTGGCTCTGGGCATTCAGGACCCGGTAGCGAAAATTCAGGTTCAGACGCTTGAGCGTAACTGCGATGACCTGAACCTGCGCCACTTTAAAATGGGTGATCAAAGGCAGGGCATTTTGCATGTCATCGCGCCTGAATCTGGCGCCAGTCTTCCGGGTATGACCATCGTCTGTGGCGACTCTCATACCAGTACCCATGGTGCTTTCGCGGCCTTGGCATTTGGCATCGGTACTTCCGAGATCGAGCACGTTCTCGCCACCCAGTGCCTGCGTGTTTCACCCATGGCGGCGATGAAGGTTCAGATCGACGGCGAATTGCAACCGTTCGTGACCGCAAAAGACTTGGCCCTGAGCTTGATTCGCAAAATCGGTACTGCGGGGGCCACCGGTCATGCAATCGAGTTCACGGGCAGCACGGTCAGTAGCATGTCCATGGAAGCGCGGATGACGCTTTGCAATATGGCAATCGAAGCCGGAGCTCGCGTCGGGCTGATCGGTGTAGACGAGACCACGCTGGCCTACCTGCACGGCCGACCTCATGCGCCGCGAGACGCAGGCTGGGAGGCCGCCGCTACGTTTTGGCGCACGCTTCACAGCGACCCTGGGGCAATTTTCCAACAGGTGGTGAACCTGGATGCAGCAAAAGTTGCCCCTCAAGTTTCATGGGGAACCTCTCCGCAAATGGTGTGCGATGTTCAAGAAAAGGTGCCCGACCCCGCGGACGAAGTAGACCTCGCTAAACGTCAGGCCTTGGTCAGCGCGCTCGACTATATGGGGATTACAGCGGGCACAGCCATCGTTTCAATCGAGCTCGATAAGATTTTCATAGGCTCCTGCACCAATGCACGCCTCGAGGACCTGCGGGCAGCTGCCCAGGTTGTAATTGGTCAAAAAGTATCCACGCGTATCAAACAAGCATTGGTGGTGCCGGGATCAGGACAGGTCAAAGCCATGGCTGAAGCCGAGGGCTTGGACAGGATATTCATCGACGCTGGGTTTGAATGGCGCGAGCCCGGTTGTTCGATGTGCTTGGGAATGAACGAGGACCGGCTGCTCCCTGGGGAGCGTTGTGCATCTACGTCCAATCGCAATTTCGAGGGGCGTCAGGGGCAGGGTGGCAGAACTCACCTCGTGAGCCCGGTCACTGCAGCAGCGGCGGCCCTGGCAGGACATTTCGTTGATATAACCGCTGCCCAGATAAGGAGTTGAAAGGCCGTGAAACCATTCAAGCAGTTTTGTGCAGTAGCGGCGCCGCTTGATCGAATCAATGTGGACACGGACGCCATCTTGCCGAAGCAATTCATGAAATTGATCAGCAAATATGGCTATGGCGATTACCTGTTCGATAACTGGCGTTATCTAGACCAAGGCCAACCAGGGGACGACTGCTCGGTACGACCGCTCAACGAGCAGTTCGTGCTCAATCAGCCCCGGTTCAAATCAGCGAAAATCCTGCTGTGCCGAGATAATTTCGGTTGTGGTTCGAGCCGTGAGCACGCACCGTGGGCCTTGCGTGATTTCGGGTTCAAAGCGCTGCTCAGCACCAGTTTCGCAGATATTTTTTATGGCAACTGCCTTAAGAACGGCGTGCTGCCCATCGTGTTGACCAAGGATGAAATGGATCACCTGTTCTCGCTCGCGGCCCGGGATGCTGCGTTGCAACTTGAGATCAATCTAGCGGACCAAACCGTTTCCCAGCCTGAGGGCGTGATCTACCGTTTCGAGATCGATGCATTCCGCAAAAATTGCGTGATGTTGGGGCTCGATGAAATCAGCCTGACGCTCGCTCAAGCCGATGACGTGCGCTTATACGAAAGCAAGCGACGCGCCACCGAGCCTTGGCTGTTTCCAGAGAGCTGACGGCGTTGTGTATTTCATGATCCAGAAGACGCCAATACCGTCATTTTCTGCGTCATCTCGGCCCCGGCCTTCGCCACAATAGGCGCGAGCAGTGCTCTGACTTCCGGGGAGGCATCGACAACGGGTATCACGATACTGATGCTGCCGATCACCCGTTTATCGTCAAAAACGGCGGCCGAAATACCCGCAGCGCTATTGCCCAATTCGCCTGAAGTGATCACCACGGACTCGTTTCTCAGCGATCTCAGTGTCTGCTTGACTTGCGCCCAATTGGCCCCAAGGCCAAAGCGTTCGAATTCGCCCGTTACGCCTTCGTAGTAGGGTTTGACCTGGCGCAATGGCAGATGCGCCAGGATGACCTTTGAGGCTGCGCCTTGGTAAAGGGGCCTTGGGAGGCCGCGCTCATAGCTGATGTCTTGCTTGAAGCGCGTGGTGAACTCCTCATGCACGCACATGACGTGCTCTTGGAAGTACCGGCATAAAATCGCGATGCTGCCAGTGGGGGCCGCATTCAGCATGTCACCCATGACCAACCTGGCAGCCTGGATCATCGGATCACCCAACCGCATTTTTCTATCCAGCGCGATGATTGCTGGGCCCAGCACGTAGCGCCCAGGGGTAAAGGCGCTGATGTATCCGGCACCCGACAGGGTTCGAAAGTAACGGTACGTATGGCTCGCCGATAGCCCTAACTCGATCGCCGCTTCGTCCACAGACCAATCAGATTTGCTGTCTCCACTGAACAATTCGAGCAGGCGCATCAAGCGATCCTGGGAGCTGCCTTTGGGATCTTCTGCGCCTGAGACTTGCATGGCTGACGCGCCGGTTACCTGCTGCTTTATCAACCCTGCCCCCTTAGGAAAGTGTGCTTGACGGAGCCCGTCATGTTACCGCCAAGCTCGACCACGAGGGGAGTAAAAACAAAAATAGCGTAATAAGATAAAAATGTTGACACTTTTAGAAAAAAACATAATTATCGCATTACAACAAATAATACAAAACACCTTAAGGTGTGAGGGTTCCATCATGAGCCAGCTAGCGCAGCCATCGTCCCCCGTCCTCGACATCGCCCCTATTCTCGATCACGGAGAGTGGTCGTCCTATCAAAAGCGAATTCTCTTCTTGGTCGCCCTCGTCATGGTGTTCGATGGCGTGGACGCGCAGGTGCTTAGCCTGTCGCTGTCCTCCATTTCAGCCGAATGGGGTATCAGCCGCGCAGCCTTTGCACCGGTGCTCGGATTCAGTTTCGTTGCCATGGCACTGGGGACGGCCCTCGGGGGGCTGTTGGGCGACCGCATCGGCAGAAAATGGACCCTCATCGCGTCCAGCGTAACGTTTGGCCTGATGACGTTATTGGGCGCGCTCGCCGATGACATCGTATTTCTGGGCGTTTGCCGAGTGATTGCATCGTTGGGCATGGGAGCAGCCATGCCTAACGTCACGGCAATGCTGGCTGAGTACACACCTTTGCGCCGGCGCAGCCTTGCCCTCGCCATCGGGATGAGCGCGTTACCTTTTGGCGGCATCGTCGTTGGCCTGTTAGGGGCGCAAATTCTTCCTGCCCTTGGCTGGCGCAGTTTTTTTGTGATTGCGGGGTGTGCGCCGTTGATCGTCGCGCTGACGCTGATCATTGGCGTCCCAGAGTCGCTGAGATTTCTGGTGGCGCGCGGCATCAAGCCGGCAGCGTGCCTGAACATCATTCGCCGCCTGGGGCATGCGGTGTCATTGACCACCACGTTGGAGGACAGCGGCGAAGCGGCTGCAGTCAAGAAGGCTTCGGTGCGAACGTTACTGGCCAGCGAATATGCCGGCGACACACGGGTGCTGGCGGTCGCTTTCTTTACCGTGATTCTGTCTAGCTACCTCATGTTTACCTGGTCCCCCTCCCTGTTCGTCGAGGCCGGTTACAGCGTCAGTATGTCCAGCGCAAGTATGGCGTTGTTCAGCCTCGGTGGCCTGATTGGAGGGGTGGGCGGCGGCTGGCTGTTCAGTCGCTTCGGTTCGCGCAAAACCATGCTCTGCATGGCGGCGGGGGCGTTGGCCTGCTGCGCTGCGCTGATGGTAACGCCGTTGCAACCTGCAGCGAATTCGCTCCCTATCATCACCGTTAGCCTGCTGCTGCTCGGCCTCTGCGTACCGGGCACACAAGCAATCCTGTTCGTGCTGGCGGCGCAGATATTCCCTACCTCAATGCGTGCAAGTGGCGTCGGTTTGCCCGCAGCTTTCGGACGGCTGGGCGCGGTGCTGAGCGCTTTCATCGGCCCCTGGATTCTTGCCAGCACAGGCACTCGGTTCTTCGGTTTTATAGCAGCCATGATGTTGATTCTGTTTGTCGCGCTGACCCTCGTCCGTCGCCACATCGCACGAACCGCAACTCAAGCCCGTAGCGATGCACGGTTGAACCAAGCTCGGTAGATAGTAAGGAGATAATTGTGAGTAACAGTACGTTTAGAGATCACATTGCCCAAGACAATATGACGCCCCTTTGGGAAGTATTGCGCGGACTAACCCCTCGCGAGCCCAAGCAGACCGCAGACCCCATCATCTGGCGAGCCGAAACGATTCGCCAAAATATGAAAATGGCCTGTGAAGTCATCTCCGCCGAAGATGCGGAGCGCCGTGTGCTTGTCCTCGAAAATCCCAAGTTTCGTGGCAAGTCGCAGATAACCTCGTCCCTGTACGCAGGTATTCAAATGATTCTGCCCGGGGAGATCGCTCCCAGTCATCGTCACACCGCGTCTGCGCTTAGGCTGATACTAAGCGGCCAGGGTGGATTCACAACGGTGCATGGCGAAAAGGTGCTCATGAGCCCAGGCGATTTCGTGATCACGCCTACCGGAGTATTTCATGACCATGGCGCGCAAGGCGACGATCCCGTGATGTGGCTGGATGGCCTGGATGTGCCTGTCGTGCAAATGCTCAACGCCGGATTCTCCGCAGATGATCCGAATCTGCGTCAGGCGATTACCCGTCCTACCGGCCACTCGAATGCCCGTTTTGCTGCCGGCCTCAGACCGGTAGGCGACACCCACGGCGGGCCTGTCAGTCCGCTGTTCCACTACCCCTATCCGCGTACCCGTGACGCGCTGCAACAGTTGGCGCTCGTTGACGATGGGGATGCGTGCAATGGGTTCAAGCTGATGTTTACCAACCCAACGAATGGGCTGTCCCCAATTCGCTCGATGGGTGCCTTTATGCAGATGTTCCCTGCAGGGTTCAAGGGCACGAGCTTTCGTGAAACCGACGGAGCTGTTTGCTGCGTGGTTGAAGGCAGCCTGCGCGTTCAGGTCGGTGACCAAACGTGGACAGCCTGCAAGGACGACGTATTTGTCGTTCCGGGTTGGGCATGGCGCTGTTTTGAGGCAGACGAGCAATGCGTACTGTTCAGCTTTTCCGATCGACCGCTGCAAGAACACCTCGGATTTTGGCGCAGCGAAATCAATCCGAGCGCAACTACTACACCAGGAGAAAAAAAATGAAAATTTGTCTGTTTAACGATAACCGTTTGGGCCTGATTGAGGGCGATATTGTCTATGACGTTTCCCAAGCACTGCGTATTTTGTCGCCTGCCCGTTATCCGTTTCCGCGCCATGACCTGCTGATCGCTAACCTGGCCGAGTTACGCCCCGAAATCTCGCTGGCCAAGGGAAGCGCAGCGGTCTTCAAGTTAAGCGATGTCGAGCTGCTTAGCCCCGTCGGTAACCCAGGCAAAATTGTGGCTGCGCCGGTCAACTATCAGGCTCACCTTGATGAAGCCATTGCAGACACGGAGACGTTTACACGTGCCAATGTCCGCAAAATCCAGGAGACGGGCCTCTTCCTGAAAGCTACCAGCTCGCTGATCGGTGTCAGTAAACCGATTGTGATTAATCTTCCCGAGCGCCGCACCGATCACGAAATCGAGCTAGTCGCTGTTATTGGCAAGCGTGCTAAGGATGTTAAGGCGAAAGATGCACTGGCCTATGTTGCCGGATACAGCATTGGCCTGGACATCACGATCCGCGGGCCTGAAGAGCGAAGCTTGCGCAAATCATTGGACACTTACTCGGTGTTGGGGCCATGGCTTGTCACGGCTGATGAGCTCAGCGACCCACAGGGCTTGGAGTTGCTGCTGGAGGTTAATGGTGAGAAACGCCAGCACGCCAATACTCGGGATTTGATCATGAACGTGGCAGAGCTGATCGAATTCGCCTCGACCTATTACACACTTGAGCCGGGTGATTTGTTGTACACCGGAACGCCCGAAGGTGTGGGTCCCATTGTTCACGGTGATCAGATCAAAGCACGAATTGAAGGGATTGGTGAAATTGTTGTCGAGGTCGTGTCGTCATGAGCCTACAAGATCCGATTGTAATCATTGGGGGGGGCATTGGCGGTCTGGCCGCAGCGCTGGCACTCTCACATAAGGGCTTCAAAACGCTCTTGATCGAACAGGCCGAAGAGTTTCGCGAAGTCGGTGCGGGGATCCAGGTGGGCCCTAACGGTTTTCGCGTGTTGGAGACGCTCGGCGTTGCTGCTCAGGTACGCGAACTGACCGTGTTACCCGATGATTTGATTTTCATGGACAGTGTCAGCGCTGAGATGGTTACCACCATCCCGACAGGCGCAGCGTTTCGGGAACGCTTCAAGTATCCCTACGCCTTGGTGCATCGTGCGGACCTGCATTCGGTTCTTCTGGCCGCGTGTCGCGAGTCCGCTGATGTCGAATTCAGGATCGCCACAAAAGTGGTGGGCTACGAAGATGATGGCTTGTCCGTGTGCGTGACCACCGACCAAGGTGAAACCATTCGGGGTTGCGCACTGATTGGAGCAGATGGACTGTGGTCGAAAGTCAGAGAGAAAATTGTCGGTGACGGTGCGCCTGTGGTCTCCGGGCACATTGCGTACCGCGCGGTGTTGCCCATTGAGGACGTGCCGCTTGAGTTTCGACGCAACTCGATGATTCTTTGGGGGGGGCCAAAGTCCCACCTGGTCCAGTACCCGCTTCGAGGTGGAAAACTATTCAACCTGGTTGCAGTCTTCCACAGTGACCGCTATGTAGAGGGCTGGAACACCGAGGGCGACCCTGAAGAATTACGCCGTCGGTTTGCCGGCACGTGTGACACCGTACAAACGCTCCTGTCCAAAATTGAAAGCTGGCGGATGTGGGTATTGTGCGATCGTGAACCCGTGAAAAACTGGAGTCAGGGACGTACCACACTTCTGGGCGATGCAGCGCACCCCATGTTGCAATACCTTGCACAAGGGGCGTGTATGGCGATGGAAGATGGCGTCGTACTCGCACAGGAAATCGAAAAGTCTCAGGGTGATTTTGAGTCAGCTTTTAAGGCATATCAGGCTCGCCGATACCTTCGCACTGGCCGTTGCCAGGTGATGGCACGTGTTCATGGGGAGTTCTACCATGCCGAAGGAGTGGCAGCCGAACTGCGTAACGGTATGCTCGCCGCACGCACCCCTGAACAAGCATATGCCGGTCTCACCTGGTTATATGACGCGATAATTTAGAACTCCCAGTGACGGTCAATTATTCAACGTGCTCACGTTGCCGGGTTGATCGTCGCTTTCTGCTGTACGCAATAATCATTCTATAAAAATAAAAAGGGTGAAATCATGTACAACAAAAATTGCGGCCCACTCGTGTGGCCGGCGTTACTGTGTTTTTGTACGCCAGGCTTGGCATGGGCGGAGGAATCCGATTTTTTCAAAGATTCCACCGCTACACTTCAGGCCAGAAACTACTACTTTCAACGTAACTATTTAGATATTCGCGGGGCCGAGAAACCCAAGGCAGAAGAGTGGGCTCAAGGCTTCATTCTTAATTTCAAATCAGGTTATACCCCAGGCACGGTCGGATTTGGTATAGATGCGATTGCCACTCTGGGCCTCAAGCTCGATAGTGGCCCAGGACGAGTAGGGACGGGCTTGCTGCCTATTAAGGATAGCGGGGCACCTGCCGACGATTACAGTCGCGTAGGGCCAACCTTAAAAGCCAGGTTTTCTAAAACCGAACTGAGGCTGGGTGAACTTCAACCAGACATTCCCGTCTTGCCCTTCAGCGATATTCGTTTGCTTCCACCTTCCTATCAGGGGGCCTCCTTTTCGAGCAGCGAACTTACTGGGCTGACCCTTCAAGGCGGGCGAATCAAATCGACTAGTCTACGAAATGAAGCCGGTGACGAAAAGTTGATCGCGATGTTGGGCTATATTCCGCAACGCACAGCGTCCAGTGATGCCTTCAATTATATGGGCGGTGACTATAGTTTTAATGAGTCACGTACCACTGTCAGTGGTTGGTACGCCCAACTGGAGGACATTTACCGACAGAGTTATGTTGGCATTAAGCATAAGCAGTTAGTCGGGCGTTGGTCGGTGACCGGTACGTTGGCACAGTATGATGCTGTGGAAGATGGTGATCATTTAATAGGGACGGTCGATAATCGGGCTTTGTATGGCACCCTTGGGGTGGCAAGTTCCGGGCATGCTGTGACCGTAGGGTACCAAAGAATGTACGGTAACACCGCGTTCCCCCGGGTGTTCGCCAATATAGCGCCCTTGGCCAATGAACTGCCTACTTATGACTTCTCATCACAAAACGAAGTGTCTTATCAGGTGCGTTACGACTATGACTTCGCTGCGGCGGGTGTACCGGGCCTTCTATTTTCGACTAGATACGTTGTGGGGAACAATGTTGAGACAGGGCGCGGCTATGAGGGTAAGGATAGCGAGCGCGATATCGATATGTCTTATGTTTTCCAGAGCGGGCCTGTCAAGGGATTGGGTATGAGGCTTCGCGATGCCGTAGCGCGGTCTAATTACAGAACTGATATTGACGAGTATCGCGTCGTTCTCAGTTATACCTGGAAGCTGCTATAGCCTTGCGCTCTTACCAACCCTGCGCGCCAATGGCCAAGTATGTCGTCCGTCAATTGATCTTAATCTGTTCATCTGCGTGCTGATCGTGGGCTATTGCTACCTCAGTCGCTCATAGCGTTGGCGCTGATTGAAAACTGATCAAGGGCGTATTGCCGATTTTTATATCAGCAATTGTGGCTAAGCTTAGCGGCAGTCGCCAGGTTGAGGAGGCATCTAGCTCCAACGTATGCAGGCATGAACTTATGATAGTCAGGGATCCTCTGACACGGCTGATTAGTCTTGAAAACGCGGCATTTCCACTGCTCATTGCTGCGTTCAAATGCGCAGCGATTGCCCAGCGTCTTGCTAACCAACATACCGACCAACAAAACACCCGTGCACTGTGCCAGCATGTGACAAGCCTCGCGACTTCCAAGCTGGCAAGCAAGACGAAAATTGGCGCTGACCAATTTTTTATCAACCGGAGAATACCCATGTCTGACCGCCCATTACCGTGGCAAAACTTTACTGGCCAATACATCGCGGGCGCCTGGCGCTCCGGAAGTACGCGCAAGGTTCTTGGAGAACCGCAACCCTTATGACAACGCGTTGCTGACCGAGCTTTCGCTGGGTGATGCTGGCGACCTCGACGACGCCTACCAAGCGGCAGCGACCGCGCAGAAGGCATGGGCGCAGACGTTACCTAATGAGCGCTCAGCCTTGTTCATGCGCGCCGTTAACGTACTGGACGCCAGGCACGGCACGAAGAAATTGTCGACTGGCTGATTCGTGAGTCAGGCAGCACGCGTACCAAAGCCGAGATCGAGTGGGCGGCGTTACGTTCGACCATGATCACTGCTGCCGCTATGCCTTCAAGAGTCGTCGGCCGCATTCTGCCGATCGGCACGCCCGATAAAGAAAGCCGCGTCTATCGCAAACCTTTGGGTGTGGTCGGGGTGATCAGTCCCTGGAACTGGCCGATATACCTTTCCAATCGCTCTATCGCACCGTCGCTGGCACTCGGCAACGCCGTCGTCGTAAAGCCTGCCGACGATACTCCGGTGACCGGCGGTTTGTTGTTGGCGAAAATCTACGAAGAGGCCGGTTTTCCACCGGGAGTTTTGAACGTGGTGGTGGGCGACGTGGCTGATTTGGGTGATGCCTTTACCCTGCACCCGATTCCAAAATTCATCTCTTTCACGGGATCGACTCGGGTAGGGCGGCACATTGGCGCGTTGGCAGTCACTGGCCCGACGCTCAAGCGAGTCGGGTTGGAGTTGGGTGGGAATGCTCCCTGCGTGGTGCTTGACGATGCGGACCTGGATCTGGCGGTGCACGCCGCCGTTGTGGGGCGCTTCCTGCACCAAGGCCAAATCTGCATGAGCAGTAACCGAATTATCGTCGACGCCTCGTTGCAAAAGGATTTCGTCGAAGCTTTTGTAGAGCGCGTTCGCCAGTTGAAAGTCGGCGATCCTGACCTTGCAGATACAGTCATTGGCCCGCTGATCAACCGTCGCCAGTTGGAGGGCGCAGTGGCCCGGATCGAGGCGGCGAAAGCCGAAAGCATCGAGTTGTTGCTCGGTGGCGCTGCACACGGGTAGGTACTGCCGCCTCATGTGTTCGTCAATGTCGATAACATGAGTGACTTGGCCCAGGCTGAGCAATTTTGTCCTGTAGCGCCGATCATCACTGCGCGTGACGAGGCACATGCGCTGGAGTTGGCCAACCAGACCGAGTTCGGCTTGTCGTCTGCGGTGTTCACCAAGGATGAAGGTCGGGGCCTGCGTTTCGCTCAACAGATCGAAGCCGGCATGACTCACATCAACGACATCTCGGTCAATGATGATCCGAACAACATGTTTGGCGGCGAGAAAAACAGTGGTATCGGGCGATTCAACAGCGATTGGATCATCGCGGAGCTGACCGGCGATCACTGGATTTCGGTGCAGCACAAGCGTCGCGCTTATCCATTCTAAATGCGACTGTGGCACGCTCGTGTGATAAATGAAAAATGCCCCGAATTTTCGGGGCATTATTTTTCAATCAACGGTTCGACCTTTCCCCTGCTCGACCTACAGCTTGTTGAGCAGTGTCAAAAGCAAATCTCGCTCATCGCTAGTGAGGTGGGGTTGATATCGCTATGCATGGCGACTTCAGGGTGTTTTTAAGCGACTGCTCGCCAGCCTGGCTGAGAAACAAACCATACGAGCGCTTGTCGGGATTGCTACGTACGGGCCTGACAAAGCCGCAAGCTTCCAGCTTATTGAGCATCAGCCCGCCCGCCGTGCGGGCTCACCGACATCGGTACTGGACAGCGTCGACCCCCACGCATCATCGAATCAATTCACGCACTGACTACATTTTAACCGGTTACTGCCGTTATTTTCAGATGGGAGGAGGGCTCTTTTGGGCTATCAGCCAGTAAGACGAGCTTTGGGTTAACACCTATCGTGAATATGAGGTGGATGAACAAGCCCCTTACAACTTAGGCGTCACTCATCAATCTCGTCGAGTACTTTAATAGGCTTATCAATTGCTTAGGAAGTCGTCGGATGATTTGGAGAGTCCGACGATGGATAGATACTGATCCTAATGAACAGATGAACAGCTTTGTTGAGAGCGGTGAGATTTGCCGAGAATCTGAGCCACTTCCACATTAGTCGTACTTCACAGCAGCAAATAATGAGTACACAATTAAGGCCATCAGCGAAACGCTATACTTTGGAAATCTTGAGCTTTCAAACACTTGGAGGATGAGTTATGATCCCGTCCGCTGCGCCATATTCGGTAACCTGGAACGCTGAACGCCAGGTCACCACAGAAAGCCCGCTCATCGAGCGGGCTTTTTTGTGCCCGGGATTCGGCGCCCTGGCGACGCCGCCCAACCTGCGTTCGCTGTGTGGAGAGATCGATCGGCGGTACACTTTCGCGGGTAATCTTCCGAACCAGCTTACTTCTCGCGCTTTTTCACGCGCGGCAGGGGACACCTCGAAGGCGGCAACATACGGTGAATATCGATACCCGCATCAAATTCCGCCATCTGGTGTGCTTTCTCGAAGTGGCGCGCCAGGGCAGTCTGGCGCGCGCCTCGGAAAAATTGGCGATCAGCCAGCCGGCGCTGTCCAAGACCCTCAAAGAACTCGAAACCCTGCTGACCGCCACTTTATTCGTGCGCAGCAAAAGTGGCGCGGCGTTGACTGAAGCCGGAGTGGCTTTTTTGCGTTATGCCGGGCCGAGCGTACAAGCGCTGCGAGAAGGGGTGAACAGCCTGCGTGCCGGCGAGCACGAACCCTTCACCGCCAGGCTCGGCGTGCTGTCCACCGTGGAAAGTTTGCTGGTGCCCGAGGTCGTCTGTCGTTTGCATGCCCGACATCCCGCGTTGGTCGTGAGCGTGGTGACCGGGCCGAGCGCGTACCTGTTGTCGCAATTGCGTGTAGGGGAGTTGGACCTGGTGGTCGGACGCATGACCGATAGCCCGCAGATCCTGGGGCTGATGTTCGAGCATCTGTACAGCGAATCCATGACCCTGGTGGTGCGTAACGGCCATCCGCTATTGGCTGACCCGCAGGCGCATGAACATATCGAAAATTATCCGCTGGTGTTGCCGCTGGCGGGGACGACGATCCGCAAATACGCCGACAGCCTGTTTGTGCAGCACGGCATCAGCCCACCGCGCCAGCGTCTGGAAACCCTGTCGTTGATCTTGAGTCGGCGTTATGTGCAGGGCAGTCAGGCGATCTGGGTCGCGCCTTTTGATGCGGTCAGGCAGGACCTGAATCGAGGTGATCTGTTTGAGTTGGAGCTGGGTATTCGTGAACCCGGTGGTTCTGTGGGGCTGTGCAGCAATCCCGCGCTGACGATGTCCATGGCGGCTCAATGGTGCGTGGAGGTGTTGCGCGAGGTGGGCGAGGAATATCGCGAAGGCTGCTATCCATAACCATCTGGATATGGATAGGGTCGGTTTTTTCAGTGTTGGAGGGCGCCTGATCAGGCGAGACTGGGGCGGTGATTGCCGGTTACCCAGCGTTCACCCCTGATTTTCATCCATAACAAAAAGGAAACCGACATGTCTGATGCGGACAACAGCCGTTTCGTCATTCGTGATCGTAATTGGCACCCCAAAGCCCTGACGCCTGACTACAAAACCTCGATCCTGCGTTCCCCGCGTCAAGCCTTGGTGAGCATTCCCCTATCCTGCTCGGAAACCAGCGGCCCGGACTTTTCCCACCTGAAGATGGGGCAGCACGATAACGATCTGCTGCTGAACTTCAACCACGGGGGCTTGCCCATCGGGGAGCGCATCATCGTCGCCGGTCGGGTCTGTGACCAGTACGGCAAGCCGATTCCCCATACCCTGGTGGAGATGTGGCAAGCCAATGCCGGTGGTCGCTATCGACACAAGAAAGACAGCTATCTGGCCCCCATCGACCCTAACTTCGGCGGCGTCGGCCGTGCCTTGACCGACCGCGACGGCAACTACAGTTTCCGCACGGTCAAGCCCGGCCCGTATCCGTGGCGCAATGGTCCCAACGACTGGCGTCCGGCGCATATTCACTTCTCCATCAGTGGCCCGTCGATTGCCACGCGATTGATCACCCAGCTGTATTTCGAAGGTGACCCGCTCATCCCGATGTGCCCGATCGTCAAGTCGATCGCCAATCCGGATGCGGTGCAGAGCCTGATCGCAAGGCTTGATATGAGCATGGCCAATCCCATGGATTGCCTGGCTTATCGCTTTGATATCGTTCTGCGCGGTCAGCGCAAGACCCACTTCGAAAACCGTTGAGGAGGTACGTCCATGCCCGTTGAACTTCTGCCTGAAACCCCGTCGCAAACCGCCGGTCCTTACGTGCATATCGGCCTGGCGCTGGAGGCGGCAGGCAACCCGCCCCGCGAGCAGGAAATCTGGAACGAAATGGCCAAGCCCGGTGCGCCGGGGGAGCATATCCTGTTGCTGGGCCATGTCTATGACGGCAACGGTCACCTGATCCGCGATGCGTTCCTGGAATGTTGGCAGGCAGACCACGAAGGCGTTTACGACAGCGACTACAACCTGGAAAAGCCCTTCAACGGTTTTGGCCGCACGGCGACCACGGATACTGGCGAGTGGCAGATCCATACCGTCAAGCCGGGCACCGTGAAGAACGCTGCAGGTGTGCCGATGGCGCCGCACGTCAATGTTTCGCTGTTCGCGCGGGGCATCAATATTCACTTGCAGACCCGGGTGTACTTCGACGATGAAGCCCAGGCCAATGCGGTCGATCCGGTGTTGAATCTGATCGAGCAGCCTCAACGTCGGGAGACGCTGGTCGCCAAGCGTTGCACGGTTGATGGCAAGTTGGCTTACCGTTTCGATATCCGCATACAGGGCGAAGAAGAAACAGTGTTCTTCGACTTCTGACGGAGGGGGGGGGCACGGCAAGCCCGCTCATTGAGCGGGCTTTTTGCGGTCTGGGCTTTGGAAAACCCAGTGCGGGGTGACCTGATAACGGGCCATCGGGTAAACGCAATAGCGCCGCGTTTGGCCCAGAAGAAGCCCGTTTTTACCGGGGCGCGCCGCTCATTGAAAAATATTTAAAATAAATTGCATTTAAATCAACACATTGCGGATTTTTCGTATATGATGCGGCCCACACCGAAAGTGAAGGGTGATTAGCTCAGCTGGGAGAGCATCTGCCTTACAAGCAGAGGGTCGGCGGTTCGATCCCGTCATCACCCACCATTCGCTTCAAGTGTTACGCGCAGCGGTAGTTCAGTCGGTTAGAATACCGGCCTGTCACGCCGGGGGTCGCGGGTTCGAGTCCCGTCCGCTGCGCCATATTTGCTTCCACTAAGGCCCACTGAACGCCTGGAAGCCACGGAAATAGCGGCCTTGTGCCGCTTTTTTCGTTTTCTGAATTCCACTGGAATCCATCTCCAGCCACGGTTTTTAAGTACACATTTAAGTACGCCGCTGGCACAGCCTTTTACGATTCCTTGCGCATCAATTTTCGTATTGGTCCGTCTACCGCTGGGTTGTATTCCCCTCCTTGATGCAGAAGGAGGTGTCTGATGGCTCTGACAGATACAGCGCTCAAGAAAGCCAAGCCCGCCAGCAAGCCTTATACGTTAACTGATGGGAATGGCTTATCTCTGCAAGTGCCCACGACGGGTTCGAAGCGCTGGCATTTCCGTTTCTATTGGCATGACAAGCAATTGCGTATTTGCCTCGGCATCTATCCCGACGTCAGTCTCAAGGAGGCTCGCCAGCGGAGAGAGGCTGCACGTGCGCTGGTGGCCAACAATATCGATCCCCGCTCACATCGTCGCGCCGAGCGCCAAAAAGCCTCTCACGCCGCCAACAACACGTTTGAAGCGGTTGCTGGTCGCTGGCATGAGTTCCGAAGTAAAAAACTGACGAAAAGTAAGAAGGGTACTGGTGGTGATCGTGAGGCTTCAGTCGAGTTTTGCGCGCCGGACTCGCCCGCAGGGTGCTGAACCAGACCTTGAGCTCGCATCAGCACTTCGCAGGTCTGGTTATTGAACGAGCGGGGGCGCTGGAGGACTAATAAGAATCTAGTATTTTGTTTGAGTTGACGGTAGCGAGCAGGGTGCGGCGAGTTCTCGAAGCCGGTCAGTGTTCCGGCAGGTTGGCGAAGATGTTCGCCAAGACTTGGTTAAGTTTGCGCAGTTGAGCTTCGGTTAGACCCTGGAAGCTTTTTTGGAATAACTCGTCGGTGAGTTCGTGCATGTCAAAAAACGCCTGGCGACCTGCCGCGGTCAGGCTGACTTGAGTTACGCGGCCGTCCTGGGTGCTCTGGCTGGTTTCCACCAGACCATCATCCTTCATTCGGTAGACGATTTTGGTGATGGTCGAAAGCTTGGCCACGGCGTGTTCGGATATCTCCGAAATGCTGGAGTCGTCGTTCTCGAAGAGAATGTTCAGCACTCGCCAACGCGGGATATCCAGGTCGATCCGCTTGAGCAGCTTTTCCATGGCCATGGCGTAGCGCCCGTACACGCGTGCCAGCCAGTAAAAAGGAAACTCTTCCTTGTGAAAGTCTTCGCTGGCAGGGTTGTAGCGGTTACGGCGTTTCTTGGGAATGGACATCAAAGGAACTGCTTTGTGAAAGTCGACGGACAATCATAGACATTTCTACTAAATTTGGCATCCGCCGCTATGCCGGCGGAGGGCGCTCAATGGTGCTGCAGGTGTGTGGATCTGTCCGAACAGATGGTCAGCTGTTGTTTTCCAATGCCGGATCGAAGCGTGTCGTAAGCCATGTGGCATCGGGCAGACGAAAGAATTCCTGCGTGCGCTGCGCTTTCTAGGCATCGATATTCTGGCCGGCACGCAGCACTGCTTCGGAGCCAGGGAGGCCGGTTTCCACCAGCTAGATGCCCTTGGCTGGATTCTGCCCGTGATACTTCAGCACCATGGCGATCTGGCCATACGAGTCATAGGCGTTGACGCCGACGGTCTTGCTCTTGAGGTCTGTAATGCTCTTGATAGGCGAATCCTCCTGCACGGCTCAGTACAGCGAGAATGGCCCCGGTGCCTCGGCCACGAGCTGGGCACTGGCTAAGCCGGCAGTTCGCTGGACAATGTGCCCTGATCAAGCGACGACGGGGCCTGAGGTGAACAGTCGCGTGCGCCAGCGAGCATCGACTGCACCGTTGACGCGGTGCCTTGGAATTGCATCTATTCGATACGGTAGGGCTTACCCGGTTCGGGGAAGGCATCTGCGCGTCCCATCAAGCAGTACTTCATTTCTTCCACGCTAAAAAGGAAGCCTGAGCGGATGTTGGTGTTCACCGGGATGCAGGCTGCCCCGCACGCCGCTAATTACCGGAGGTAAAGCGAACAAACAGCCCATGGCCCCGGTGGCGATGATGGCAATATTCAAGGGTGTCCTTGGTTATTGTGCGCGCTGGTTGCGCCTTGGACGTTTGCGCGGTAATCCTTGGGCGGCATGCTGTAGTGGCGCTTGAATACCCGGGAAAAGTGCGCGGAGTCGGTAAAGCCCCACTTGTAGGCGATGGTGGTGATGGGTAGGGCATTGTCACCGGTCTGTGCCAAATCTCGGGCGGCGCAGTGCAGGCGTTGGCGCTGGATGTAGCGTCCGATGCTGTCACCATCGAGTTCAAACTGGCGGTAGAGCTGGCGTACCGAGATGTTCAGCATCGCGGCCAGTTCGGCTGGTGTCGGGGGCGCCAGCAGCGTTTTGTTGATCATTCGCTCAGCGAGTCGTCGTAGGGGGCGGCCGGTGTTCGGTACATCATCGGGATGTAAAGAGGGCTGCAGCAAGTTGATCAGGGCGTCCTGCAATGCCGCGCCATGAGATTGGCCGGCGCCCAGATTCATTTCCCCGTCACTGATCTGCTGCAACATGCCGTGGAGCAGACGTCCGCTCAGGCCGCTCTGTTCGATTTTGCCGAAGCGCCAGGCGTGTGTCGGCAGGAGCCGATCCACGGCGTCACGGCAGAGGTGGATCGACAGTTGCGCGATCAACCCATTCGGTTGCATTTCAAAGGACTCGGCTGAGTCCAGCAGGGCCATGTCGCCAGGGTGCAAGGTGAATGTTTGCGCACTACGGTTGATCGCCATGCTGCCTTCACGCTGCAGGACTAAAAAATAGAAGCGATCATCACCACGGCTTGCGCTGCCGCGTTCGCGGCGGATCGACAAGGCGTTAACCTGGATATCCGCCAGATTCAGATCACCCAATTGATGGTGCTGGATACTGCCAATGAAATTGTCCGCATGAGTGCAGCGTTGCGTGACAAAACGGCCACACACGGCATGTACTGCCTGATTCCAGTGGTCGAAATCGTGGAGGTTTTGCACACTCACAAGGCACCTCGAAGGGATTTCTAATAGTTTTGGTGCGCAATTGGATCGATTTTGCACATATGACTAATTACGGGAAAATTCAAGCATTCCTCGTGCCAGAAACGAGTTGAGTATTGTGAGTTTTCGAACAGGGAGGGCAGGGCCGGTAAACCGGCCCGAGAGGCGATTCAGTAGCGGATCATCACTGACTTGAGTTCGGTGTAATCGTCAATGAACGCGCTGCCGAATTCGCGGCCCGTGCCCGAGGCTTTAATGCCGCCGAAGGGTCGAGGAAGGTGTGCATGTTGATGTATACCGTGCCGGCCTCAATCTGGGGGATCAGGCGCAGTGCCCTGGACAGGTCGTTGGTCCAGATGCTTGCGGTGAGGCCGAACGGCGAGTCGTTCATCAGGCCGGGAAGTTCTTCGACGTCGTCATAAGGCAGCACGCACATTAACGGGCCGAACGTTTCTTCGTGCAGGATGCGATCCTTGGCGTTACCCGCGAGTACCAGGGTCGGCTCAACGAAGTAGCCGGGACGGGCAATCGCATTACCACCGCAGACGATGCGGCTTTCCTGGCGTGCCAGCTCGAAGAATTGCACCATCTTGTCGAACTGCGGCTTATTGGCCAGGGGCCCGAACTGGACACTCTCATCAAGAGGCGAGCCAATGCTCATGCCTTTTAGTGCCGCACTGAATTTCTCCAGGGTCTCATCCAGGCGTGAACGCGGTACGTAGAGCCGTTCTGGTGCCGCACACACCTGACCCTGATGCACATAACCGGTTTGGATCAGCCCACCGATGGCAGCATCGAGGTCGACGTCAGGCAGCAGCGCCGCAGCATTTTTGCCGCCCAGTTCCAGAGTCACTCGGGTGAGGTTGGCGGCCATTGCGGCCTGGCCGACCTTGAGTCCGGTCGGCACCGAACCGGTGAACGAAACCTTGGCTACCTGCGGGTGGTTGACCAGTTGTGCACCGACTTCGCCGGTGCCGTTGACGATGTTCAACACTCCCGCTGGCACACCCGCGTCCATTGCCAGTTCGGCCAGGCGCAGCAAAGTCAGTGGGGTGAATTCACTGGGTTTGAGCACCAGCGTACAGCCGGTGACCAGAGCGGCAGCGATTTTCCATACGCCGATCATTACCGAGAAATTCCACGGCACGATACCGGCCACCACGCCCACTGGCTCACGACGGGTGAAGGCGGTGTACTGTTCGCCGGCCATCGACGGGAAGGAGGGGGACATCGTTTCGCCGTTGATCTTGGTCGCCCAGCCGGCGTAGTAGCGTAGGAACACCGCGCTTTGGCCGACTTCAAACATCCGGGATAGGTGGATAGATTTGCCTGAGCAGAGGGTTTCCAACTGGGCCAGTTCTTCGCTGTTGGCTTCGAGCAGATCGGCCAGTCGATTGAGTATTACGCCACGCTGATAGGGCAAGGTCTTGGCCCAACTGCCTTTAAAGGCGCAGTGTGCTGCACTGACGGCCGCTTCGATGTCAGCTGCATCAGCGGCGGTTACCTGGGCGATGGCTTCGCCATTGGCCGGATTGATGATCGAGATACGCTTGTCGGAGGCGCTAGCGCGGTAAGCACCATCGACGAAATGGGCGTGCTGGCGTTGTAGGAACGCCTGCACTTGGGGAAGCAATTGAATGTCGCTCATGGGGGACTCCTGGCAGATAAAATCAAAGAGGGATGGCAATGTTCAGCCAGAACTTATCGCCTTCCGGACGGTTCAATACGTCGAACTCATGTTGGTAGCGGCCCTGGATGTTCAAGCCCGAGGCAGTTGTGTAGGAGAGTTGCGGGCCCAGTGCAGTGGCGCGGCCTTTGAAGTCTCCGAATACCGCACCGTCACCGCTGTCGCCGGTGAGCTGTTTGTAGGTGTAGCCACCGATACCCACACCCCAGTTGCCGAAGTGCTTGGCAGCGACGAAGTCGGCGTGGAGTTCATTGCCTGAGCGGTATTGGGTGTCGTTGTTCTCGTAGTTGTGGTCAAACATGGTCTTCATCGAGAACTCATAACCCTGCGGGTTGCGGTAGGTGAAGGCGAACAGCGGCTCGACGGTGGCGTAGTTACGCCCGATGTTGGCCAGTTCTTTCTTGTCGTAGCGGCCGGTGGGTAGGTACAGGTCGACGGCTGCAATCCAGTGCCAGTTTCCGGCGTGCCAGCCGACCGCCAGCGGACTGACGATGAGGTCGCCCATGCCGGCGCGATCCTGGCGGCCGCCCGCCCCCATATTGACGTCCACATCGGCTGCAACCAGGAAGGCGTGCATCGCCCAGTTACCACCGAGGATCTTCTTATCAGTGACATGGATGGCGCGCAGAATGGTAGCGGCGGTACTGACCTTGAAGTGGTCGAACGCCGGGTTCGTATTGGCAAACTTGTTGGCGGTGTAATAGGTGTTGTAGCTGATCAGGTAGTTGCCAGGCGGAGGCAGGGCGCCGGTCATGAAACCTTCGCTGCCATTGGCGTAGGCGCCGCCACCACCCTCGGTGGCGTGGGCATTCTGGGCAAGGACAAGTGCGGAAAGTGCAATAGCGCTGATCAGATGACGCTGCGGGAAGAAGTGCATGGTGTGATCCTCGATCCGGTTTCAGGGCGTAGGAAAGCTCTGGCGCGATATGCGCGCCAGGTCGGGAAAGGTCGATTAGGAGCGGTTGGAGCCGGCGAGTGACTGAGGTGTGCCAATCACCGCATCGAGATTCAGCGTTTGCTCATGTGGTGCGCTCAGCGTCAGCGGTGCCTTGCCGAGAATGAAATCGGCACCGCGTTCGCCAAGCATGATCGCCGGCGCGTTGGTGTTGCCGCTGGCTATCTGCGGGCATACGGAGAGGTCGATCACTCGCAGGTTCGGCACGCCATGTACGCGCATCTGCAGGTCGACCACCGAGCTGCCCGGATCAATGCCCAGGCAACAGGTACCGCCAGGGTGGTAGACGGTCTTGATTGCCTGGCGTATGAAGGTCTCGATGCCGGCAGTGTCCTGCCAGTCGATATTCTCGGGCGCGACGATCTTCTTGATCAGGCTTTTCAATGCGGGTTGTTGCATCAGCTTGAGGCCGGCTTGCACGGCACGTATCTGCCCTTGCAGGTCGTCTTTGTCACCCAGATAGTTGGGGTCGATGAGCAGCATGTCGGCCGGGTCAGTGCTGCGCAGGCGCACTTCGCCACGAGCCTTGGGGCGCAGGTGACCAACCTTGACCGTGAGGCCATGCTCGGCGGCGGGAGGGGCTTCGCCGGGAGTGTTGTCGAAGTTGTCCATTACCGGCAGGAACATGAACTGGATGTCTGGCCGACCGACGCCCTGGCTGTCGACGAAACCGCCGCCTTCGAGGATATTGCTGGTCAGCAGGCCGCTACGGAACGCCAGCCACTGGATCATGTGCTTGATGCCGCGCAGGCCCTTGTCTTCGCCGAGGATGCTGTTCTGTTTGTGGGTGGTGGCGTTGAGCGACAGGTGAAGGTGGTCATGAAAGTTCTTGCCAACCGGTAGGTTGACCAAGGTTTCGATGCCGAGACCCGCGAGGTGTTCCTTCGGCCCGATGCCGGAGAGCATGAGAATCTTCGGACTGCCGAAGGCGCCGGCGCTGAGAATTACTTCCTTGCGGGCGTGGGCGATTATCGGCGCTCCATCCTTCTCGCTGAACTTCACTCCGGTAGCGCGGGCGTTCTCGACGATCACCTTGTGCGCCAGGGCGTCAGTGATCACGGTCAGCTTGCTGTTGTCGCGTACCGATTTCAGATAGGTACGCGCGGTGCTGGCACGGGCACCATTGTGCGTGGTGGTCTGGTAGAAGCCGACACCTTCCTGGGATGCACCATTGAAATCGTTGACGTAGGGCAGGCCCATCTCTTGGCCTGCGCGCACGAAGGCCATGGTCATTGGGTGGCGATAGCGGTTCTCGCTGACCGGCAATGGGCCTTGCTGTCCGTGGAATTCACCGCTGAGGCTCTCGTTGGCTTCGGCTTTCTTGAAGTAGGGCAGCACATCGCGATAACCCCAGCCCGGGCAGTTCCAGTCTTTTACCCAGTCGTCGTAATCCTCGTGTTGGCCACGGATGTAGATCATCCCGTTGACCGAGCTACCGCCGCCGAGCACCTTGCCCTGGGCAATGATCATTTCGCGGTCGTTGCAGTGTTTCTGCGGCACGGTCATGTACGGCCAGGACTTCTGCTGGAAAACCTGTACCACGGTGGCGGGCATCGTATGGAAGGGGCTGCTGTCCTTGCCTCCGGCCTCAAGCAGTAGCACGCTGCCGGCATTCTGCTGGATCAGCCGGGCTGCAACCACGCAGCCTGCCGAGCCGGCGCCTATCACGATGTAATCGTATTCCTGAGTGGACATGGGGGGGCCTCGCTAATGTCCCGAAGGGATTTTTATGAGGCTCTATTCAAGCCTTTACCAGCGACAGGAAATTGATCCTGGTGGCCAGGTTGTTGTACGTGCTTGCCAGGTTTTACCGATCATCCGGTTGTACGAATCTCAGCCCTTGATGAAACGCTGCGCAAGACTCAGTTGCGATTCGGCCAATTGGTGCAGGGTCTGGCTGATCTCGGTGGTACGTCCTGCCTGCTGACTGGTGCGCTCTGTGAGGCCGGCAATCTCGGTGATCTGCTGGTTGATCTGCTCGGCGACCTGGCCCTGCTGCTCAATGGCAGCTGCCATCTGCTGGTTCATGCTGCTGATCTGGCCGACTTCCTCGCAGATACGCACCAGTGCCTGGCGGGTTTGCTGCACATCGGCACTGGCGCGCAGCGCGGCCTGCTCGCCACGTTTCGCGGTGGTCAGCGCGTTGCCGCTTCCGCTACGCAGGCTTTCGATAGAGCGCTGGATTTCATGAGTCGAGTCACGTGTGCGTGAGGCGAGGCTGCGTACTTCGTCGGCAACCACGGCGAAGCCCCGGCCGGATTCGCCAGCGCGGGCGGCTTCGATAGCGGCATTGAGGGCCAGCAGATTGGTTTGTTCGGCGATGCTCTGGATCACGCTGGCGATGCCGCCGATCGACTCGATAGCATCGGCCAGGTTGCCGACGGCGCTGCCGATCTCTTCCACCGAAGAGCGCATGGTCTGAGTGGAGTTCTGGCTGTCGTCCGACAGGCGTTCACCGTCGTAGGCCAACTGGTTGGCGTTCTGCGCGGCCTGGGCGGTGCTCTGCAGGTTGCGTGAAAGCTCCTGGATGGTGGCGCTCATCTGGTTGATGGCCGCGGCGGTCTGTTCGGTCTCGCGTACCTGCCTGTTCAGTTGTTCGGCGGTGTTCTCCACCACTTCGGCTGAAGTATGTGCCTGCTGGCGCAGAACCTCGCTGTTGATGCTGATGCGTGACATCACCGTAGTCATCCGCGCGCGCTGGCTGTTCAGGGCCATCGCTAGCAGGGCGCTGCTGTCGGCGTGGCCGCTATGCAGCGGCGCCAGTAGCGGCTCGCTGTATATTTCCCGGTACTGGCCAAGGATTTTGCGGGTCAGTCGGCGCTGGCGCAGGGCTGGTTGCAGCCCGGCCAGCAGTAGCGCGAAGAGGGCCAGCAAACCTGTGGCCAAGGGCAGTTGCGCGGTGATGATTGCGCCCAGAGCGAGCAGGCCAAGACTCAGTTGAAGGCCATGACTGGCGAGCAACGCAGTGGAACGCTGGCCTGGCGCCCACGGCGATTGACCACGGTCGAGGCGGGCATAGAGCGTACTGGCTGCGAGTATTTCTTCACGGCTGATCGGCTGGTAGACGGTGCCGAGCGCCGAGAGTTCTCCGCCATCGAACAGCGGCACGACATAGAGCGTGTGCCAGTAATGCCCGCCCTGCCTGTGACGCCCCATCACGGGGCCAGTCCAAGGTACGCCGGCACGCAGCGCACGCCACATGCTGTCGATGACCACTGCGGGCATGCGCGGGTCATTGATCTGCTCGTGGGGTTTGCCGATCAGTTCGTCTTCGCGCAGGCCGCACATTCGCAGGTAGGCCGCATTGCAACTGAGCAGCACGCCTTTTGGATCGAGGCGCGATATCGGCGGTTCGTCGAAGTGCGGGAGGTTGGGGTGGATGGCAGCATTCATTGCACGACTCCTCGCGGTTACCAGGGCAGCACGCGCTCGGCGCGCATCTTGCGCACCATGGCGTCGTAGAACTTGGTGGCGAAGCCACTCTCGCGGATCAGCATGGCGGTGAGGTCCGCGCACCTCTCGGCAATACCGGCTTCGAGCGGGTTGTCTTCGCCGCCCAGGGCGCCGGCGGCACACTGGTTCTCGGCCGCGCGTTGCACCGTCCAGAGCAGGAAGAAGGCTTTCTCGATGCTGCTTTCGCCCACTGCGATACCGTGGTTGCGCAGCACCAGGATGTGCTTGTCGCCCAGGCTTTCGATCATCCGGGTCTTCTCGTCTTCAAACAGCGTGATGCCTTCAAAGGTGTGGTAACCGATGCGGCCGTAAAGTTGCGCGCCGTAGAAGTCGTCATGGGTGAAGCCGCGCTTTTTCTGCACCACGGCGGAGATCGGCGTGGTGTGGGTGTGTAGGAGGCACTGGATATCGTCGCGCGCGCCATGCACGGCACTGTGCAGAGCGAAGCCTGCGGGGTTGCCGTCGTAGGGTGACTCGTCGAGCTTATTACCGTGCAGGTCGACCTTGAGCAGGTTGGCTGGAGTGACTTCGCTGTAGTTCAGGCCGAACGGGTTGACCAGGTAATGGTGGGCCGGGCCAGACAGGCGTGCGGAAATGTGATTGAAGATGGTCTCGGTCCAGCCGAAGTAATCGACCAGGTGGTAGCAGTGGGCGAGCTTGATGCGCAGCGCCCATTCTTCGTCGCTACAGGTTTCGGGCTTGAGGGTTTGGATCATTGCGGTCATGGTGGTTTCTCTAGGGCGGTAGGACGCACCTGTCAGGCACGATGGCGTTATGTCAGGCGCAAGGAGCCAGGCGCAGGTTGTCATGGAACCCGTTTCGGCCGGGAAACTCCGGTGCGAGTACGCGTGCATTGGGCATCTTCAGCCACAGGCGCAGTAGGCGGCGTTTGAGGTCTGGATCGTCGTGATCCTCAAAGTTGCTACGCGAATGCATCACGGCGTAATTGTTGGCGAACTGCATGTCGCCGGGTTCCAGCATCATGTCCAGACGGATCGCTGGGTCATGAATGATGGCGTCGATCAAATCCAACGCCTGGACTTCTACCTGGCAGAGCTTGACGTTGCTCTGTTCGTGGCCGAGTTCGATATAGGCACGAAGGTAACGACAGCTGAGCTTATCCTCGTGGTAGCTGAAAATCGGAGAGGGGACCGGTAGGTCATTACCCAAGTGTGCGAAATATAGTGGGCGATAGAGCAACGCCAGATAGTGGGGGTTCCTCTCCAGGATCTCGTTGTAGACGGTCGCAGCGCTGACCAGGCTGCTGAGTCCGCCTTGCTTGGCCTTGCGTATGGACAGGAGTCCAACTACATCGGACAGATCTGTGTGGTAGGGCAAGTAGGCGTTAGTTTCGTAGACACGAGTAGTTTTCTCTTTGGAGTTGCCTATGGCGGTCACCACGCCCAGCAGGTCGGCGCGTGGATTCTGAGTCACAGGAGTCCCCATGTGCAGGCCCAGGCCGTAATAGATGATTGCCATTTCCTCTTCGCTATAGAGCTCGGCTGGCAGGCCACGAAGGAGAAGAAAACCGCGGCCATTCTCCAATTCGTTCGCAAGGTTTTGGATCTCCTTATCCAGCTCTGGTATCAAGAAATCCTCACGTATGAAGTTCGGAGCCTTTAGGCCACGATCTCTAACCTGCACCATGGCGCGATCAAGCACAGCGAGCGTGTCAGGGGATAGGTGATATATCCAGGCTTGCTCAGGGTCTTTCACCAAATCTTCGCCACGCCAGGCGCAGGGTGAATCGATTTTTTGGGTAAGCAGGGAGGTCATGGTTTTTTCCTTTCCTGTGATGGGGTAGATGTGGGCGCGATGACCGAAACGATGTCAGTGCTGCTGCGTGAAGGGTGCCGAGTTAAAAAGCGCGCTAGCGAAAGAATGTCGCGAGTGGTGGGTACGCCGAGGCCGTGGTGCTCTGCAAGTTCGACTACCGCGTCACCGATAGCGGCGAGTTCCAGAGCGCGCCCATGCTGATAGTCCTGCAGCATCGAAGTTTTGACTGCGCCCATGCCTGCACCAAGTTTCATGAATGTTGGTGGGTCGAAATCAATGCGTGCGCCATAAGCTGCGGCAGTGAGTAGCCCTTCATGAAGTATTTTCCCCACCAGAGGGGTTAACTCGGGCTGGCTATAGAGCTCTTCGAGTGTTGCCCCGGTGATTACCGACAGGGGGTTGGAGGTCAGATTGGCGAGGATTTTGGTCCACAGCGAGTCTCGGATACGATCACTTGCTCTGGCTTCTATACCCGCGTCTTCGATCAGTTGACGGATCGTTTCGAGTCGTTGGCTCTTGCGGTTATTTGGCTCGCCAAGAATCATCAGGTGCGGATTGTGTGAGCGTGCCTGTCCTGGGCTTATCGTTTCTGCAGTTATGAATACTACGCACCCGAGGATATGTGCCGGATCGAGAGATGCCAGCAGGGTTCCGTCTGGATCAACCGCCTGTATAGGTTGACCAGCCATATTTCCGGACTCGCCGTGGAAGTACCACCATGGCACGCCGTTCACGACCGGAACCACGGTTGTATGTGGGCCGATCAACGGTGCCAGATGGGGGACCAGCGTGGGTAAGGATTGTGCCTTGACGCACAGGAAAACCACGTCCTGCTCGCCGAGCAGGACACAGTCGTCGCTGGCGTTTACCGGGGCGTTATGTTCGCCATCCAGGTCGGTCAGGCGTACGCCGTTTTCGTTTAGCGCGGTGAGTGTGTTGCCACGGGCGAACATATTCACTGGTTGACCTGTGGCCGCCAGGCGCGCCGCCAGGGTGCAGCCAATGGCACCGGCGCCAACAATGCACAGGCGTGAAGGGATCGAGCGAGCCATGGGGCTTTCTCCTTGCAAATAGGTTGCGCCCGCGAGACGGGCGCATGGTGGATCAAGTCGCGAGCATTTCCTGGTGCTTGCTGGCCAGGCCTAGGTAGGCCTCAATCACCCGCGGGTCATCGGCCAGTTCGGCGGCCGGGCCCTGCATGACGATCTGCCCGGTTTCCAGCACGTAGGCGTAGTCGGCAACACGCAACGCCGCGCGGGCGTTCTGCTCCACCAGCAAGATCGACACACCCTGGCGCCGCAGGTCGGCGATGATGCGGAAGATCTCTCGAGTGATCAGCGGCGCCAGGCCCAGGCTCGGCTCGTCGAGCATCAGCAGCTTGGGCTTGGCCATCAGCGCACGGCCTACGGCGAGCATCTGTCGCTCGCCGCCGGAAAGGGTCGACGACTCTTGCTTGCGGCGTTCAAACAGGCGCGGGAACAGGCTGTAGACTTCCTGAAGGGTGCCGTCGAGGTACTTATCGCCTTTGCGGTAGCGCATAAAGCCGCCGAGGCGCAGGTTGTCCTCGACGCTCATGCTGCCGAACAGTTCGCGCTTTTCCGGCACCAGGCCCAAACCGCGCCCGACCAGCACCTCGACTTCCGGTACGGCTTCCAGGGTTCCGTCGAAGTTGACTTGGCCCTTGGAGCCAAGCACGCCCATGATCGCCGAGAGCAGGGTGGTCTTGCCGGCGCCGTTGGGACCGATCACGGTGACGATCTGGCCTTCGCCGACGGTCAGGCTGGCATTGCTTAGCGCCTCGACCTTGCCATAGGCCACGCTCAGGTTTTTTATTTCGAGCAGGATGTTACGAGGTTGATTGCTCATGGTCTTCACTCCGCTCCGCCGAGATAGGCTTCGAGCACCGCCGGGTTTTTTTGCACGTCATCTGGCAGGCCTTCGGCAATTTTCTGGCCGAATTCCATGACCGTGATGCGGTCCACCAGGCCCATGACAAAGTCCATGTCATGTTCCACCAGCAGTATTGCCATGCCTTCGTCACGCAGCTTGCGCAGCAGGTTGCCGAGGGCTTCCTTCTCTTTGTGACGCAGGCCGGCGGCGGGCTCGTCGAGGAGCAGCAGGCATGGGTCAGCACACAGCGCGCGAGCGATTTCCAGGATGCGTTGCTGGCCAAGGGCGAGGCTGCCAGCTTCTTCATAGAGGTAGTCGCCGAGGCCAACCCGCTCCAGTTGGCGCCGGGCCTCACGCAGCAAGTCGGCTTCTTCGGCGCGCTCCATGTGCAGCAGCGACGATACGATGCCCTTGTCGCCACGCAGGTGGGCGCCGATGGCTACGTTCTCCAGCACACTCATGGTTGATAGCAGCTTCACGTGCTGGAAGGTGCGGCTCATGCCCATGTGGGCGATACGTCGCGAGGGAATGCCGTTGATCTTCTCGCCAAGGAACAACACCTCACCCTCGGTGGGGGTGTCTACCCCGGAGAGCTGGTTGAACATGGTGCTCTTGCCCGCGCCGTTGGGGCCGATCAGCGCGAGGATTTCTCCGGCGCGGATCGATAGGTTCATCTGGTTGTTGGCAACCAGGCCACCGAAGCGTTTGGTCACGTTACGTGCTTCGAGGATAAGTTGGCCGCTATCTGGCAGGTCCCGGCGCGGCAGGCCGCTCGGCAGGTCATCTGCTCTGGGCGCGTTGTGGTCGTGGCGCCAACGGGCTGGAACCAGGCGCACCAGCAGTGGCCACAGGCCGCCCGGAGCACGCTGCATGAGCAACACGATAAGCAGGCCGAAAACGATCGTTTCGTAGTTGCCCTGGCTGCCCATCAGCGTCGGTAGCCAGTCCTGCAGCCACTGCTTGAGCATGGTCAGGATACCGGCACCGAGCAGGGCGCCCCAAACGCTGGCCACACCGCCGATCAGTGCCATGAACAGGTAGTCGATGCCCATGTTCAGTCCAAACGGCGTCGGGTTCACGAAACGCTGGGTATGTGCGTAGAGCCAGCCCGAGACGGTGGCGAACAGCGCGGAGATGAGGAACACCACCAGCTTGGAGCGAAAGGTATTCACGCCCATCGACTCGGCCATCACCTGGCCGCCCTTGAGCGCGCGGATGGCTCGGCCTTCGCGGGAGTTGAGCAGGTTACGGGTGATCAGGATGGCGACCAGCAGCACCGCCCAGATCAGGTAATAGATCTTCTCGCCCTTATCCAGCGTCAGACCGAACAATGAGATCGACGGCAGATCGGCGATGCCGCTCTGGCCGCCCAGCCCATCCAGGGTGCCGAACAGGTAATAGAGCGAAATGCCCCAGGCGATGGTGCCCAGCGGCAGATAGTGTCCGGACAGCTTCAGGGTCAGGGCACCGAGCAGCACGGCTACACAGACAGTGAGGGCGATGCCCACCAGTAATGACAGCCAGGGTGAACCGGCGGTCCAGGCGAGCCAGACGGGCAGTTGCTCGGCGGTGGTCAGATAGGCGCTGGTATACGCTCCGAGGCCAACGAACGCGGCCTGGCCGAAGCTGGTCATGCCACCGACCCCCGTGAGCAGGACGAGGCCCAGCACCACCAGGGTATACAGGCCTATGTAGTTGAGCAGGGTAATCTGGAAGGACGGCAGTAGCAGCGGCGCGACGCCGACGATGACGACCAGCAGGGTGACGAGGAGGCGCGGTTTCATTCTTCTTCCTCCACATGACGGCTAGTCAGTGAGCGCCAGAGCAGGAACGGGATGATCAGGGTGAACACGATGATCTCTTTGTAGTTACTGGCCCAGAACATCGAGAAGGCCTCCACCAGACCAACTGCCAGCGCGCCTAGGGCGGCGATGGGGTAGCTGACCAGGCCGCCGATGATGGCGCCAACGAAACCTTTCAGGCTGATGATGAAGCCGGAGTCGAAATACAGGGTGGTGATTGGGGCGATGAGAATTCCCGAGAGGGTGCAGAGAAAGGCGGCCAGAGCAAAGGTCGTCTTGCCCGCCAGGCTCGGCGATATGCCCATCAGCCGTGCCCCCATGCGGTTCACCGCAGTGGCGCGTAGCGCCTTGCCATACAGGCTGCGTTCAAAGAACAGGAACAGGCCGACGATCAAGCCCAGCGAGACAACGATCACCCACAGTGTCTGGCTATTCAGTGTCACTGGGCCGAGCTCCAACCCTGTTTCGGAGAACGGTCGAGTGCGTGCGCCATCGGGGCCGAACAGCAGCAGGCCGACCCCGACCATGGCCACATGCACGGCAATCGAGACGATCAGCAGCACCAGCGAGTGGGCGCCGGCGATTGGCTGGAAGAACAAGCGATACATCTGTGGGCCCATTGGCACCAGCAGGGCCAGGGTCAGCAGGGCCTGGATCGCCATGGGCAGGTTTGCCAGTAGTAGATTCTGTACCAGCAACACCATGGCTACGGCGTAGGCGAGCTTTATCGGCAGGTATTTGGGTAAGCGAAAGCCGTGGCCTTTGTGCAATGTGCCGAGCAGATCCAAGGTGCAGTCGATGACTGTCAGGGCGAGCAGCAGCCAGACCAGTCGGGTTGGCTGGCCAGCTTGCAGAGCCGCCATGGTCAGAGCGCCGAAGGTGACAAACTCACCCAGAGGGATCAAAAGAATTCGTGTCACGGTAAAGACCAGGAGAATGGAAAGCGCCAACAGTGCGTAGATCGCACCATTGGTCACGCCATCCTGACCCAGCAGCATGGCTATCTGAAAATTCATGGAGGCAATATCCTTCGATGACAGGATTCGTATTGCGCGCAGCGACTACCGGCCAAGAAGGCAGGTAGTGGTCTGGCGTCTAACGTACGGTCGGTGCCAGGCACCGGCTAAGGCGTGGCTGCTGTGTTACTTGAGCAGCACCCATTTACCGTCCTTGACGGTGATCAGCTCGCGGCCGCGTTTGTCGAAACCGCTGTGATCTTCAGGACTCATGTTGTACACGCCCTGGGTCGCAGCCAGCTCATGGGTCTGTTCCAGTGCATCGCGCAGTGCCGAACGGAACTCGGCGGTACCTGGTTTGCCTTTTTGCAACGCGGTGGGAATGGCGTGCTCCAGCAGCAAACCGGCATCGTAGACATTGGCGCCGAATGTCGCTGGCGCGCTGCCATTTAGCTGGGTGTAATCATCGATGTATTTGCGCGCCACACTCTTGGATGGGTGATCGTCCGGTACTTCGTCAATCACCAGCATCAGGCTGGCTGCAAGGATGGTGCCTTCGACCTTGCGCCCGCCCAGTTGCAGGAACGGCGGGAGAGCCGCGCCATGGGTCTGGTAGACCTGGCCCTTGTAACCCTGGTCGAACAGGGTGGTCTGCGGCAGCACTGCCGAGCTACCCGGTGCGGCGACCAGTACGGCGTCCGGTTTGGCCATGAGGATCTTCAGGCTCTGGCCGGTGGTGGATGTGTCCTGACGCTGGAAGCGCTCGTTGGCGACGATTTTTATCCCGTTCTTTTCGGCCAGGGCCGTCATGACTTTGCCCCAGTTCTCACCATAGGGGTCGGCGGTGCCGATCAGGCCGAGTGTCTTTACGCCGGTCTTGACCATGTGCTCGACCAGCGCTTGGGCGATCAGGTCATCGTTCTGGGTGGTCTTGAATACCCATTTTTTTTGCTCCGTCATCGGTAGTACCACGGCGGCGCTTCCGGTTGGGGCGAGCATTGGCGTGCCCGACTCGGCAGCAAATTGAATCACCCCCATGGCATTGGGCGAGCCACTTGGGCCGATGATTGCGTCGACATGTTCTTCGTCGATCAGTTTCTTGAACGCCTTCACCGAGGCCGTCGGGTCGCTACCGTCGTCCAGCGAAATGTAGGTGATGTTCTGGTCGCCGACTTTCTTCGGCATGAGCGCCACGCTGTTCTTCTGAGGGATACCGACCAGTGCGATAGGCCCGGTCGAAGAGGTGACGACACCGACTTTCACATCTGCCTGAGCCGCCATCGACGCGCAGAGCGCACTTAACATCAGGGTGGACACAGCTTTCTTGAACAGCATGTCGTGCTCCAGGGTGCAAGGCTAATAAGCGGGCTGAGTTGCGGTACCTATGGGGTATCCGCATAGCCTCTCGTAATGCGCTTGGTGATATTCACCGGCGAAAGCAACACCGCCTGACAGCGGTCGGCGTGCTAGCGACGAATTTGCAGATTGCATGCCAGAACTTGGGCTGCACCAGCAGTGCGCACACCTCGCTCATCTCCCCTCTCGACTAAAAAAGCCGGCGATCGGCAATCGTCGTTGGTCAGTCGCATCGTCAGTAAAAACAGCGATTTAAGTGATTTTTTTCTGCTTTTTATGGCTAAAAATGTATGCAAAGAGCGTGGTTTTTTAAGATTTAAAATGACGAATATTTTTTTTCGACAGGTGTTTTCTTGAGCCTTTTTTCTGTTCAAAAATCAACCTGGTAACACTTGTCTGATTGCTGTTGACTCGGATTTGTATGTGTAACTTATTGTTTTATATTGATTTATTTTTATTTATCGATGATGGGATGAAGCTTTGGTAAAGCGTTACCAAACTGCACGTTACTGGTGCGATTCATGGAAATCCGCACCAAATCCGATCGATATTATTAAGTACAATTCAATTGACAATTCACGTAATTATGGCGATTTTAGATTTAGCGAATCGGCGGCCTCGTGCTCGCCACGCCAACAACGTTCGAGAAGGTAGACGGTATGACAATGGTGATCGAGCAAATGAAGGTAGGGGGTACTGGCCTGAAGGTGATGGTGAAGGACACCATCGATATTTCTGGCTATCCGACCCGCGCGTCCAGTAGGGCGCTACAGGATGTCGGTCCAGCCACGCAGAACGCCGCCGTGGTCGATGCCCTGTTTGATGGTGATTGCCAGGTTGTCGGCAAGACCGTTCTGCATGAGCTTGCCTATGGCACTACCGGCATCAACCATTACGCCGGTACTGCCGAGAATCCGCGATATCCCGGACGTATTCCTGGCGGCTCCTCCAGTGGCTCGGCGGCGGCCGTCGCTGCTGGGCTCTGTGATTTTTCCCTGGGCACCGATACCGGTGGGTCTGTGCGCATTCCTGCGTGCTGTTGCGGTGTGTTCGGCTTTAAGCCTACGTTCGGCCGCATTGATCGTCGGGGGGTGATGCCCGCGCAGAGCAGCCTGGATTGCGTCGGCCCCTTCGCGAGCCGCTTGTCCCTGCTGATTGAGTCGATGCGCATCATTGATCCTTCGTTCAAGCCATTACCGGAAGTCGCAGACATTTGTCTCGGTGTGGTCTCGGTGCAGGCATCGAGTGAGGTGCAGCGCGCTATCGACGCCGTGCTTCATGCCACCAACCTGACGCTCGGCAATGTACAGCTCAATAGCATGCAGGCTGCCTATGATGCCGGCATGGTGGTGATCAACCGCGAGACCTGGAATGCCTGCGGGCATCTACTCGATACCGGCTTGGTCGCCCCGGATGTCGCCGGTCGCTTGCAGGCAGCCGGGCAGACCAGCGATGACGCGCTGGCCGCCGCCGAACGAGTGCGCACCACGTTTACCGCCGAGGTAGATGCCGCCCTTGAGCGTTTTCCGGTTTTGGTCCTGCCGACTATGCCTGACTACCCATTGCGTCTCGAGGACGCGGCAGACACCCGTGCGGTGCTGGGGATGACCGCGTTCGTGAGGCCTTTCAATCTTTCTGGTCATCCGGCTCTGAGCATTCCCTTTGAAGGGGAATCCGGTTTGCCGGTCGGCCTGCAACTTATCGCCGCCAAAGGCGCTGACGAACTGCTTTTGGCGGTCGCTGGCGAGTTGTTGCGGCGTCTCGATTCCAACCTTCTCTGATCGTGGATCCTGTCATGACTTCGCTCACCCTGGTCGGCAATACGCCGTCTGCCGCCATTACCGACAATCAGGCCTTTTCGGCATTGTTGGTCGATATCAAAAAACGCGCCCGTAGTGGCGAATTCGACCGCCTTGGCTATATCGCCCAAGACGTGATTGACGCCTTCAAGACGCTGGGGGTTTACCGTGCTCTGGTGCCCCGCCGCTTCGGTGGTGACCAGTGCTCGCCAGGCGAGTTCTGTGCCATGGTCGAAGAGATTTCCAGGGCAGACGGTTCTGCTGGCTGGGTCGCCAGCTTCGGTATGAGCCCGGTCTACCTGGCGTCGCTGCCTTTGGATACCATTCGGCAGGTCTATGCAAATGGCCCCGACGTAGTCTTCGCCGGTGGCATTTTCCCGCCGCAACCAGCCGAGGCCGTGCCAGGTGGCTTCAAGGTCAACGGCCGCTGGAAGTACTCCAGCGGCTGCATGGGGGCTTCACTGGTGGGCGTCGGTATCGCACCAAAAAACGGTGACAAGCTGGACTTGCCGCGCCTTGCGGTAATGCCACAAAGCAAGGTGCGTATCGAGCAGACTTGGGACACCGTCGGCTTGCTCGGTACCGGTAGTCATGACCTGGTGGTCGAGGATGTGGTCGTATCAGAGGAGTGGACGTTCGTACGCGGTGGCGCGGCCAATCTTGACGAGCCGTTCTTCCGTTACCCCTCGCTGTCGTTCGCCACCCAGGTCCTTTCCGTCGTCGGTCTTGGCGTTGCCCGGGCTGCCTTGGACGAGCTCCGCGATATGGCTGCTGGGCGCATCTCGGTAACCGGTGCGCCGGCTGTGGCCGACAGGCCACTGGCCCAGGTTGAGATCGCTAAGGCTGAGGCTGCGCTGCGTGCGGCTAGAGCTTTCTTCTTCGAATCCATCGAGGACGCCTGGCAAACGGTGTTGCGGGGTGACTCGCTGTCGGTCGAGAAAACCAACCTGCTACGTCTGTCTTCGACCCACGCTACCCGCGTCGCCGCCGAGGTGGCGCGCACCGCGCAGATGCTGTCGGGCATGACCGGCGTCTACAACAGCAGCCCGTTGGCACGCTGCGTGAACGATGCGCAGGTGGTCACCCAGCATGCCTTCATGGGCGACATTACCTACCAGAATGCCGGCGCCGTCTTCTTCGGCAAGCAGCCCTTGCCGGGCTATCTCTGACCCTTATCTGGAGCCAATCATGAGTGAGAAAAAACCACTGCGCGTGCTGTTCTGCATGGGCATCAACCAGAACTTCTTCGATGCGCCGCGCGAGGAGCAACTGGAAGTATGGGGAGCGTTCAGTGCCATGTGGAACGGCATTCACGATCTGCCTGGAGTGACGGTGTTCGGCAACATGGACGATGACCAAAGCATGGTCGGGCCATCCAGCGGATACCCCTGGACCACTTACCTGCTGGCCGATGTGCCGGACATTGAGACTGTACACGCGGCCTGCAACCTGTTCCGAACCACACCGGTGGGCGAAGGCACCTACAAACTGTGGCGTTATGCCAAGGTCGAGGCCCGCACTGGCCGCGAACTGATCATCCAGCGCGCGTGATTGACATGTTGAACGAAGCCCTAATCGCCAATCTCGAAGCGCGTCTCAAGCGCTTCGAGGCCGAGCACGCCATACGCGCCTGTATGAATCGCTACATGGTGCTATGCGATGCCCTCGACGCAAGCACGCAACTGACTGAGCTGGCTGGCCTGTTCACGATCGATGCGGTCTGGGAAGGCAAGGGCGCCAAGTACGCCAACAGCTTCGGCGGCTATCGTGGGCGTGAGGAGATCGGCGCGATGTTCTCCACCTACATGCAGACCCCGGCGCACTTCGCCCTCAACGTGCACTTCCTCACCGGCGAACTGATCGAGGTCGGCACCGACGGCGCATCGGGCAGTTGGGTGATGTTGCAGACCTCAACCTTCGCCAGTGGCGCTTCGCACCTCAATGCCGCGCGGCTGACCGTGCGTTTCGCCGAGGAAAACGGGCAATGGCGCATGGCACATTTCCAGACCGAGAACCTGTTCAGTCGTCCGGTGGATGCCTGGAACAGCGAGGCGGCCTTGCCCGTTCCAAGCCGACCCTCGGCTGAATGAACCAAGACTTTTTAAAGTCGGCCAAACAAACCGACCAGGAGCCAACTGTGAATAACATGATCGATGTCGTGAACCTCGAATGTGATCCCGCCGAACGGGTGCAGGCGGACCGCGTACACACCTCGCTGTACACCGACGCGAAGCTGTTCGATGCCGAGATGGAAAAAATCTTCTACAGCACCTGGGTATGGGTCGCTCACGAGAGCGAAATCCCTGACTCTGGTAGCTACAAGAGTACTTATATCGGCAAGCAGCCGGTGATCGCCGTGCGTGATCGCAAGAAGCAGATCCATGTCCTGCTCAACCGCTGCCGCCACCGTGGTGCCACTGTTTGCGAGCACAAGAAGGGCAAGACCAACAGCTTCGTCTGCCCCTATCACGGTTGGGGCTACGCCCTGGACGGCTCTCTGCGCGGCATTCCGCACCCTGACAGCTACGGCGATTGCCTGGACAAGAGCGAACTGCCACTGGTCAGCCTGCGTACAGAGAGCTACGCCGGGATGGTCTTTGCCACCTTCAAGGACGACATCGAGCCGCTGGTGGACTTCCTCGGTCCAGCTAAAAAATGGATGGATCTGTTCATGAAACAGGGTGCTGGCTATGGCATCAAGGTGCCGGGCGAACACCGCTTCCGCTTCCCGGGCAACTGGAAGATCCAACTGGAAAACACCACGGACGCCTACCACTTTCCGCTGGTTCACAAGTCGTTCCTGCACTCGGTGGATCAGCAGACCATGGACATGCTCGATTTCGTTGATGGCTCAGGCTATGTCGAAGACCTCGGCAACGGCCACAGCGTGATGGTTATGATCCCTGACCTGATCGACCTGGAAGCCAACCTTGATGCACCGATTCCGACCCGCTTTGAAAGCCTGGCCCAGGAGTTGCGTGACGAAGGTATTGAGGACCTTCAGGTCCGCCGCATCGTCCGTGCGGTCGGTGGTTCGGGCTTCAACCTCAATCTGTTTCCCAACGTTGCCTGCTCTATGGCGTTCTTCCGGGTGCTGCAGCCGATCTCGGTCAACGAAACGGAGATCCATCACTCGGTGATCACCATGGATGGTGGCCCGGCAGCCGCCAACCGCTACCGCTTGCGTCTGCATGAGCACTTCCAAGGTCCGATGGGCTTCGGTACGCCGGACGATTCCGAAGCCTGGGAGCGTGTGCAGAAGGGGGCCAATGCTGGCGAAGATCTATGGATCATGCTCAACCGTGGCCTGCCAGGCGAGAAGCCGAGCGAAGACGGACGGATCAGCGACGTGTCAGCCGAAACAGGTATGCGCGCAGCGTACCAGCAGTGGAAAAAAATGATGTCGGCCTGACCGACCAGACCGACGGAGAACGCGAAAATGAATCTGCAATTGCTTCAGGAAGTCACCGCCTTTATCTGGCAGGAAGGCGACATGCTCGATCACAGCGAATACGACGCCTGGTTGGCGCTGTGGGCGCAGAAGGGCACTTACATCATCCCCATCGACCCGTGCGAGGAGGATTTCGAGAACAGCCTGAACTACGCCTATGACGACGCGCACATGCGTGAGCTGCGGGTGCAGCGGCTGATCGGTGGTGAGTCGATCTCGACGACTCCGCGACCGCGTACCGTACGCACCATTTCGCGTTTTCGCGTCCTGTTCAATGACGGCGAGTTTGTCACTGTGCGCTGTGCGCAAAACCTGCGCGAGTTCCGCAAGGACGTGCTCAAGCACTACAGCTCGGACACGGTGTACGAACTGCAACGCAGCGGCGAGAGCTTCAAGATCCAGCGCAAGCTGATCCGGCTGATCAATTCCGACGATACCCTCGCGGGTATCGGCTACATCCTTTGAGGGTCCGGCTATGAAGCAGATCGCACTGGTCACTGGTGCAGCCCAAGGATTGGGCTACGCCATTGCCGCCCGGCTGTTCGCCGCTGGCTACACAGTGGTTATCAGCGACCTTTCCCTGGAACGCGCCCAGGCGGCTGCCGAGGCACTGGATGCCAGTGGTGAGCGGGTGTTGGCGCTCAAACTGGACGTTACCAACAAGGCCGATTTCGAGGCCGCACTGGCCGTTACTCTGGAACGCTTCGGTGCTCTACAGGTACTGGTAAACAATGCGGCAATGACCATGACCACGCCGGTCATGCAGATCAGCCCGGAAGAGTTCGACAGCGTTATGAGCCTCAACACCAGAAGCATCTTTGTCGGCTGCCAGGTATTTGGCACGCACATGGCGGCGGTCGGCTACGGGCGCATCGTCAACATGGCTTCGCTGGCTGGGCAGAACGGTGGCACCGCTACCGGCGCGCACTACGCCGCATCGAAAGGCGCCATCGTCACCCTGACCAAGATTTTCGCCAAAGAGTTGGCCGCAAGCGGTGTGACGGTCAATGCCGTTGCGCCAGGGCCGATCGACTCGCCCATGGTGCATGCAGTGGTATCGCCGGAGCGCATGGGAGGAATGCTCGCCAATATTCCGGTGGGGCGCCTGGGGAATGCGGATTTTCTCGGCGACCTGATCGTGCAACTGGCACGGCCGGAAGCCTATTTCACTACCGGGGCAACCTGGGACGTGAATGGTGGTTTGTTCATGCGCTGAGTTTCAACGAAAACATAATGCGACGGCCGAACCAGCGGCCGCGTTCTTACCTTGACGTCCAATGCGGGTGAGCCCGAGATGATTGAAGAGCTCTTGACGGTGCAGGTGCGCAAGCGCCAGCTCCAGGGCGACGGTGTCGTCGTTCTTGACCTGATTCCGGTGGGTGGCGCCAAGCTGCCGGCCTTTGAAGCCGGTGCCCATGTGGATATCCACATCGCCCCCGGCCTGGTGCGCCAGTACTCGCTGTGCAGCGACCCGGCGGACAGCGCTGTATACCGCCTCGGCGTGCTCAGGGACCCCGCCTCGCGCGGCGGTTCCACGAGTGTGTACGACACGTTGCTAGAAGGGGCAGAGGTGCAGATCAGTGCGCCGCGCAACCTGTTTCCTCTGGCAAGCGAGGCGCGCCGCTCAATCCTTATCGGTGGCGGCATCGGCATCACCCCGATGATCGCCATGGCCTATGCGCTGCATGCCAAAGGCGAGGATTTTGAACTGCACTACTGTGGCCGCTCGCGCAGCCGCAGTGCTTTTCTCGACGAGTTGCAGAGCGCCGCTTTCGCCGAGCGCGTTCACACCCATTTCGACGATGAGGCACCCGCGCAGAAGCTCGACATGGACCGCGTGCTCGGCCAGGCCGAGAGTGGCGTACATGTCTATACCTGCGGCCCGTCCGGATTCATGGACTGGGTGATCGGTGAGTCGGTGAAGCATGGCTATGCCGATGACCATATCCACCGTGAATACTTCCAGATTGAAGTGGACAACAGCGGTGCCAGCTTCGAGGTGGTCGCCGCGCGCAGTGGCAAGACGGTGCAGGTCGCCGAGGGGCAGACGATCCTCGCGGCGCTGGCGGACGTCGGCATCCAGATCGAGATCTCCTGCGAGCAGGGCATCTGCGGTACTTGTCTATGTGATGTGCTTGAAGGCGAGCCGGATCATCGCGACGTGTACCTCACAGACGATGAGAAGCAGGCCAACGACCAGATCTTGATCTGCTGTTCTCGCGCCAAATCGAAAAAGCTGGTTCTGGATATCTGAGGAGGTAAAGCGATGGTCGATGTAAGCGGATTCCGCAATGCCATGTCCCGACTCGGAGGCGCCGTTTCGGTGATCACCACCGATGGCCCCGCAGGACGTTTTGGCTTCACTGCTTCGGCGGTGTGCAGTGTTACCGATTCACCACCCACTCTGCTGGTGTGTATGAACCGCGCGTCCTCTTCTAACGCGCACTTCAAGCACAACGGTGTGCTTTGCGTGAATGTACTGAGTGCAGACCTGAAGGACATTTCGGGCGTATTCGCCAATCGCGAGCTTGGCTCCGATCAGCGATTTTCCTCGACCGCCTGGACGTCCCTGGAAAGTGGTTCGCCGGTGATGGAGGAGGCTCTGGTCAACTTCGATTGCCGCATCGCTCAAGTTCATGAAGTGGGTTCGCACAGCATTTTTTACTGCGAAGTTCTGCGTATCAAAGAGGGCAGTGCTGAAGAGGGATTGGTGTACTTCAACCGGGCATATCACAAGCTCTGTGACGTATCCAAGGCGCTGTCCTGACGCTGTATTGGTCGTAACTTAAAAATCTTCCAAACCTATAAAACCCCCGACGCTTGCGTGCCGGGGAAGGGCTCTTGTTGCCTGCTTCGCGGATAACTGTGCCGTTCAGAGCACCCCGTGAATTGACTGCCAAGTTATCGATTTTTGTTGATCTGCTCACACCACAACACCCGGCTCGCCGGATAAAAAAAAGGAGCGTCACATGTTCCAAAAATCATCACTTGCATGCGTGTTTAAAAGTCTGTGCTTTATCGGTGGGGGCATTGCACCGATAGCCGCACAGGCAGACCTGGTCGACGACAGCCACCTGAAGGTGGACATGAAGAATCTCTATCTGAACCGTGACTTCACCACCAGCGACGCTGTCCAGTCCAAGGTCGGCAACTGGTCCCAGGGCTTCGACCTGCAATTTACGTCTGGCTATACCAATACGCCGATCCAGTTCGGTATGGACGTGGATGCCCAGTACGCTATTCGCCTGGATTCCCATGGCGACGACGGCTCTTTGCCTATGGACTCCAGCAGCGGCCGCGCCTCGGATAACTATGGCCGCGCGGGTGCCACATTAAAGATGAAGTACTCCAGGACCGAACTGAAGGTCGGTGATATGCGACCAGAATTGCCAGTCGCCTGGCACGACCCGAGCCGTCAGCTTGACACGATCTTCCAGGGGGCTGTGGTCGAGTCCAAGGAAATCGACGGTCTTACCCTCACCGGTGGACGTTTCTGGTCAGCGGTTACTCGCGAATCGTCCAACCACGAAAAGTTCTACAAGTACGGCTCCACCGACAACCTCGATAGCGACAAAGGCCTGGACTTCGGCGGTGCGACTTGGAACGTTACCAAGAACTTCCAGGCCAGCTACTTCTATGGCGTGATGCATGACATCTACAAACAGCACTACGTCGGCTTCGCCCACACTGTCGACTTAGGTGGTGACTTCCGTCTGCGTACCGATGCGCGTTACTTCAACAACAAGGAAGACGGTGACGCGTTGAACGGTAAGATCGATAACCGCGCATTCTCCGGCGGCTTCACTCTGACTAAGGGGGGACACAAGGCGAGCATCGTCTATCAGCGCATGTTCGGCGAAAGCATTTTCCCGACGCCCAACGGCTACATCCCGCAGTTCTACCTGCTGAACTGGGCCAACCAGCCATTCATGCGTCCACAAGAACGCTCTTGGGGGCTCGGCTACGGCTACAACTTCGCCGGGCTGGGCTTGCCGGGCCTGGCCTTCAGTAGCCGTTTCATCAAGGGCAGCGACATCGCCCAGGCCGGTCGCCCGGATGGCGCAGAGAATGAGCGCGACCTCGCCGTGAAATACGTGGTGCAGGAGGGGCTGCTAAAAGGCGTAGGCGTGGAGTGGAAGAACTATCTGGTGCAGCAGCGCGACTTCGGTCATGACTTCAGCGAGAACCGCGTCTACGTCACCTACACCTGGAACGTTTTCTAAGAGGCTGCCCGCGATCTGTTTCGAGTCGGTCAGATAGGGTGAAGCTACTTTTGTCTGGCCCTGGCTTGTGAGGTCGTGAGCAGACTCGACGTCGCCCCCTTGCCCGCTTATGGCGAAAACCGTATGCGGGCAGCATGGATGTGGAGTTTTCTATGCATGCTCACTGTGAACAACCCAGGTCGCTGCGCCGCATCGTCGTCGCTTCGGTGTTCGGCAACGCCCTGGAGTGGTACGACTTCTTTCTCTACGGTACCGCCGCTGCCCTGGTGTTCGGTCCGTTGTTTTTCCCGCCCGGCACCGACCCGGTGATCGGCACTCTCGGTGCTTTTGCCGGCTTTGCCGTTGGCTTCGTCGCCAGACCGTTGGGGGGGCTGATATTCGGCCATCTTGGGGATCGCCATGGCCGCAAAAACGCCCTGGTGATCACTCTATCAATGATGGGGGGAGCGACCTTCCTGATGGGCCTGTTGCCGACCTTCGAGCAGGTCGGTTATCTGGCACCGATCTGTTTGGTGATTCTACGCATCGTTCAGGGCATCGCCTCGGGTGGTGAGTGGGGGGGAGGGGTGCTGATGCTCAGCGAGAACGCCCCAGCCAAACGAGTAGGTTTCTACGCGGCATGGAGTCAACTGGGTGTTTCGGGCGGCTTCGTACTCTCTGCCGTAGCTTTCTACCTGGTACAGATGCTGCCTGAACCGGACTTCATGAGTTGGGGTTGGCGCCTGCCGTTCCTGCTCAGCATCTTGATCTTTGGTGTCGGCATCTACATTCGCCGGCGCCTGCCGGAAAGTCGCGAGTTCGAGGCGGCGGTCGCAAAAAATGAGGTTCAGGCGCACCCGCCCGCGCTCCAGGTTCTGCGCGAGCATCCCAAGGCGGTACTGCAGGCTATGGGGCTGCGGGTGGCGGAGAATGGTGGTGCCTACATTTTCCTGTCCTTCTCCATGGCCTATGCCAAGTTCACCGGCCTGTCGACTCAGGTGGTGCTGATCGGGGTGATGCTGGCGATGACCGTGGAGGCCTTCAGCATTCTGTTTTGGGGCTGGCTGTCCGATCGTATCGGCCGGCGTGCGGTGTATGCCATCGGCTCGGTGAGCCTCGCGCTGTTCGCGTTTCCGTTCTTCTGGCTGATGGACACTCACCAGCCGCTGCTGGTGTACCTGGCCTTGTTGCTTGGCCTGCCGTTTAGCCATGCGGCGATGATAGGCACCCAGCCGGCGCTTATGGGCGAGTTGTTCCCCACCCATGTGCGCTACACCGGCCTGGCCATGGGGCATGAGATCGCCTCGATCTTTGCCGGCGGTCTGGCGCCTCTGGCTGCTACGGCGCTGTTCGCCGTTTACCGCGATGCCTGGCCGGTATCGCTGATGCTGGTGTTCTTCAGCGTGATCACGACCCTGACTCTACTCAGCATCAGCCGTAATCGCCCATATGCCATGCAAGAGGCAAGCGCCTAGTGTCCTTTTTATGGAGTTCCTGCTCCTCTGCCCGGGTCGCTCTCCCGAGCTTTTTTACCGTTGGACGATACCGTAGGTATCGCTGAGGATCGAAACATGCGTCGTTATTACCGCGGTACCGACTTGAGTCGCGTCCATAGCATTGCTGAGTTGGCAACGCTGGCCTGCCAGCGTCTGCCCCATTTCGTCTGGGAGTACCTGGCCGGCGGCGCCGAGGATGAGCTGACCTTGCAGCGCAATCGCCAGGCCTATGTCGAAGTCGGCCTGCAGCAGCGCGCGTTAGTGCCTTGCCATGTACCAGGTACCGCCCGCACGCTCTTCGGCAAGTCGGCTGCATTGCCGCTGCTGATCGGTCCCACTGGCTACAACGGCATGTTGCACCGTGATGCGGATATTCACTTGGCGCGAGCCGCGACTGCGCGAGGCGTGCCTTTCTGTCTGAGTACTGTGGCCAATGCTGCACTGGAGACGATCGTTCGCCAGGTGCCTGGCGTCGATTTGTGGTTCCAGCTCTACGCCATGCGCGATGCGAGCATTCAGGCTAGCCTCCTGGCCCGCGCTAGGGAGGCCGGTGTCAGTACCCTATTGTTGACCTGCGATGCGATGGTGCTGGGCAATCGCGAGTGGGACCGGCGCAACTTCGTGCGGCCCCGCCAGCTCAGCCTGCGCAACAAGCTGCAGGTGCTGCGCCATCCACGTTGGTTGCGTCAGGTGATGTGGCCTCATGGCTTGCCATCGATGGGGAACCTCGACCCTTACCTGCCTGAAGACGAACGCACGGCTCTGGGCTCGATGCAATTTATCGGTGAGCAGATGGATACGCTCCTCGATTGGGACGCCCTGGCTTGCGTGCGTGACCAGTGGGCCGGGCAATTGCTGCTCAAGGGCGTGTTGCACCCGGCAGATGCCGAGCGCGCCATTGCCCTCGGGTTGGATGGTGTGGTGATCAGCAATCACGGTGGGCGGCAGTTGGACGGCGCGGCGAGCGGACTCGATGCCCTACGCCTGATCGCACCGTTGGCCCGTGGCCGCCTGACACTGCTGCTCGATGGCGGCATCCGCCGAGGTAGCGACATCGTCAAGGCCCTGGCTCTGGGGGCCGATGCCGTGCTGCTAGGGCGAGCCAGCCTATATGGCGTCGCGGTCGCGGGAGAGGCCGGCACGGCTCGTGCGCTCGACCTGCTCGCAGAGGAGCTGCGACGTACACTCAACCTGATGGGCTGCCCTGACATAGATGACCTCTCGGCCGAATGGCTGACCTTCAACATGCGGCCCGCCGTTGTGCGGGCCTACTGACCGATTGGAGTACCCATGCGCTTGTATGAACTGATCACCTTCACCGTGCGCGTGCGCACCCCGACCGTCGCCCTGGCACGTATCGAAGCGGCCCTGGCGCAGAGCCTGGATGGCGTAGAGTTGATGGGCTGCTGGCTCTCGGAGATTGGTCCGCAGAATCGCATCGTTCTGCTACGCGGCTTTCCCAGTGAAGCACTGCGCCAGGCCGAACGTGAGCGTTATCTGCTGGCTGACGATGCCTTCGGTATCGGCGAGTTCCTGCTCGACATGCAGGCCGACGACTACTGCCTGTTTCCCTTCCTCAAGCCCCTGGCTCCCGGCGCCCACGGGCCTTTCTACGAATTGCGTGAATACGATCTGATTCCTTCCGGCCTGCAACCGACTCTCGATGGCTGGGCCAAAGCCGTGTCGGCGCGCACTGGTGCAAACTACTCATCGGTGTATGCGGCTTTTTACGCCACCTCGGGCGCCCTACCTCGCTACCTGCACATTTGGCCCTACACCAACTTGGAGCAACGCCTTGACGTGCGTACGCGCGCAGTGGCCGACGGAGTTTGGCCTCCGGAAAACTCAGGGCCGCAACTGCGAACCATGCATTCTATCGTCTACCTGCCCGCGAGCTTTTCGCCGTTGTGCTAAACCTTAATGCCGTCTGTTTAAGTTGCCTGTTGGCGCCGACGCCGAATTGACCTAGTTGCCGAGATGTCTCTGACCCAGTCTGATTCCTCAAAAACCATTGCCTGTTCTACATTGGTGTCTATTTGAGGTGGGGTCAGTCTTGCATCGGCACTTGGTTCAATTTGGCGTCGGCGCCTACAGGCATCGCCGTCAGGTTTGATCGTGACGACAGAAAAGCCCTCCCAAAAGGGAAGAAAAGTATTAATATCGCGCACAAGAACGCCGGTTTTTTAGATGTGTTTGCTCGCACGAACATCATCCATCAAATCGGCGTTCTTGTTTCTGTGTTTCCCGGGATTCCGTGAAGAACCTTTTTTTGTGCCTGCCATTCAGCTCGGCGCTCCCTGTGCGGCCTCGGCGTGGAGGGGCGCGATGGGGCGTCGACCGAGGAAAATCAACACCGCCGCGGCCGTCAGCAAGGTGACGCCCGCCAGCAGTTGCAACAAGTTGTTGAAGCTGGCGATATAGGCCGTGCGCAACACCGCCACGGGCAGGCTCGCACTGGCGTGCTGCACATTGCCCATGACCAGGCTCTGCGCAATGACGGAAACGTCCAGCGTCGTGTGCTGCGGCAGATGATGCGCAACCAAGGCGCTCAACACCGCCAGGGTGACCGCCAGCGCCACGCCCTCACTGGCCACGCGTGTGGTATTGAAAATCCCCGCCGCCATACCCGCACGTTCTTTGGGAACCACGCTGATCGCCAGCCCGTCCATCAAGCCCCATGGCAACCCGGTGCCGATGCCGATGATCAGCATCGCGACCACTGTCTGCCACGACTGGCCGACCTGAACCAGGCTCAGCGCATACAAGCCCGCCGCCGCGATCAGCAGGCCAATGGCGCACAGCACGCCCGCCGACAGCCAGCGCGTGAGCGTCGCCGCGAGCATCGGCACCCCCAGCATGGGCGCCGACAGTGCGAGCATCATCAAGCCTGCCTCGGACGCGCCGTGGCCTTCGACGCCGATAAAGCGCAGCGGCAGCAACACGATCAGGACGATGTAGCAGTAACAGGTGCCGATCGGCAGCAGTTGCACGCCAAGGAAGCGCGCAAAGCGAAACAGCTGCAGGTCGAGCATCGGGTGGCGGACGCGATGTTCAACGAGGATAAACACCAGCAGCAACACGGCGGCCACCACCAGCAGGTACCGCGTGCTCGCCGCGCCCCAACCCTGTTCCGGCGCGAGGATGACCGCCGTGGTCAAGCTCACCAGCATGGCCGAAAACGTCAGCACGCCGACCGTGTCCAGGCGCAGTGCCCGGGGATCGCGGCTTTCCCGCAGGGTCGGCGCGGCGAGCATGAGCGAGAGGCCTGCCAGCACGGCCGTGCCGAGGAAAATCGCGCGCCAGCCCCACTGTTCGATCAGCAGCCCCGACAACAGCGGGCCAAACGCCAGCCCCGCGCCGAAGGTGGTGCCCAGCAGGCTGAAGGCGCGCGTGCGCGCATGCCCGTCAAATTCCTGGGCCAGCGCCGCACAACCGCTGGCCAGCGCGATGGCCGCCGCGACGCCTTGCAGTGCGCGCAAGGCATCCAGCCAGAGCATGCCCGGCGCCACCGTCAGCCACAGGGAGGCGCCAGTAAACAGTGCCATGCCCCATAAAAACAGGCGCTTGCGCCCATAGCGGTCGGCGAGGGTGCCGGCGGCCATCAACAAGCTGCCGAAGCTGAGCATGAACGCGTTGGTGATCCACGCCAGTTGCGTGGGGTGGGTGGCGAATGTCTGGCCGATAAATGGCGTGGCGACAGCGCCGCCGGTAAAGCTCATGGGTAACACCAACGCCGCCAGGCAAATCGCGGCCAGGATGGCATGGCGGCCCGGGGCGGGCAGGGTCTCGGTGGTGGTGTGCATGGGGGTATTCCGGCTGTTTTATGAAGACAAAGACTCTAGGCAGGATGCAATCGTCGATAAACAGCCTTACATTCCACTCATAACGGACTAAATGGATGTAATAGCGTGACGGATAATCTCAGCGGCGTGATCGCCTTCGTCAAAACGGCAGAAGCCCTCAGCTTCGTGGGGGCAGCGCGGGCACTGGGGGTTTCCGCCTCGGCGGTGGGCAAGAATGTCGCCAAACTCGAAGCCTCGCTGAATGTGCGCCTGCTGCATCGCAGCACGCGCAAAGTCGGCCTGACCGCCGAAGGTCAATTGTTCTACGAGCGCTGTCGGAAAATTCTCGACGACCTGCACGACGCCCGCGCCATGCTTTCCCATGCCATACAAGCGCCCCGTGGCAAGTTGCGCGTCAGCCTGCCGACCATCGGCTACCGCTTTCTCTTTCCGCATATGCTCGCGTTCAGGCAGACCTACCCGGAGATCGAGCTGGAACTGGATTTCAACGACCACCTGGTGGATGTGATCGAGGAGGGCTTCGACGTGGTGATCCGCAGCGGCGGCCTGGCCGATTCGAGCTTGATGGCCCGCAAGCTGGGGCCGTTCAGGTTTGTGCTGTGTGCATCGCCCGCGTATCTGCGCGAGCACGGACGGCCGGCAACCCTCGCCGATCTTGAGCGCCACCCATGCTTGCGTTATCGGTTTGCCACCACCGGCAAAATCATGGACTGGACGTTGTCCGCCAACCCCGCGATCACGGCGTTGCGCCTGCCCACGGCGCTGACGTTGAACAATATGGAAGCCATGCTCAGCGCCGCCGTCGATGGCCACGGCATTGCCTACGTGCCGGACTTTCTCGCCCGCGAGGCGCTCGCCCAAGGGCAGTTGGACACCGTGTTGGAGGGCCATTGCGAGGACGAGGGCCAGTTCTGGGCGTTGTGGCCGTCCAGCCGCCATCTCTCGCCGAAAATCCGCGTGTTCGTGGACTTCGCCGCCGCGCGCCTGTTCACAACCCGACCAACCGGTAGCCCACCTGCAACTCGGTAATGAAGTACTGCGGCTGCGCCGGGTCGGCCTCGAGTTTTTGCCGCAAATGCGCCATGTGTACACGTAGGTAGTGGGCGCGGTCGACGTAGTCCAGGCCCCACACTTCCAGCAGCAGTTGCCGGTGAGTCAGCACCCGGCTCTGGCCGCGAATCATCGCGCAGAGCAAGCGATACTCGATGGGCGTCAGGTGGACCGGCTGTCCCGAGCGCCCATGGCGGTCGCAACAAAAAACACCAGGGAGAGGCCAATAAACATCAGGTTGTACATGGCGAACTCCCTAGAATTTTTCTGCGCGAATAAGTGCGTAGCCCAAGTAAGCGAACAGCCCCACGGCGCATAAGCCGCTGGCGATATAAATGAACGTGAGTGTGAGCACGGTGTAACTCCCCTGAATGAATAAGCCGCAATGGCGGACGCGGGGAGGTTAATCGCTGGGGTATCAAGCCCAGGCACTGATTAGCGGCGGCGGTATTAAGACGGTATAGAGACGAAATTATGCGGGGCGAACGAAAAAAAGGGATAGCCCGCCGCCCGGGTATCCCTTGAAAAAGTGGGGTCCTGCTAATGTTGACGCGCTGTTTATTTGGCTTTCTTTTTCTTCTCGCTGCGCGTGGCGAGGTGCTCGAAGCAAAACGCGGCGGTGCCGAAGAGTGCAATCATTGAGAGGACGACCATGCCTAAAGTTGAACTTTCCACGATGACTTCCTACGGATGTTTGGGGGTAGGAAGTGACGGTAGAACGTTCGCGCTTAGTGACTCAATAGAGGCGACGTAATCGTTATGGCGAATTGGCAATCTATACGCATTCTTTACGAAAAGTAGAACAACACAACATCTGCTTATTGTAATGAGATCTAAATGTGGGAGGCAGCAAGCCCCCTCCCACACAGCCCCCAACCTTACAAGTTGCGGCTATGCCGATAGTCGCTGACGGCTTCGTACACCGCTTTACGCAACCGGTTGATCCCGCCGATGGGGCGGTGCGCCTCCAGCCCGAACCACGGGTTGAACGACTGGTTGTCGCACGCCAGGTTCAGCGCCGGCGTGTCGAAATCCTGGGCGGGGATCGTCACCTTGGCCACGGTTTCATAGGGCGCATCGCTTTCCTTCCATTCGATGCTGGTGTCTTCGATCGGCATGAACTTCTGCGGGTTCTGCCGCTGGATCTGCAACACGAAACACGCCGGCACGCGGTCGGTGGACAGTTGCTGGTTCAGCGCACTGCGCAGGAAGTTCGGCAGGTCCTGGTTCTGTTTGGGCGGCACGTAATCCGGGCAGCTTTGCGGGTCGGGTGCGACGCGGAACTTGGCGTTGGCCGCGCCGAACTTGTAGGGCGAGACGGAAAAGTACGTGGTCTGGGTCGGGCTGGCTGGCGCGGGGGCCAGGGTCGCCAGGGCGATGAACAGGTGGCGCACCTGCCAACTGCGCGGGTCGAGCTTGGGAAAAAATGCCAGGACCTTCTTGCCGTCCGCCTGGGCCCCGATGTTCTGCGCGTATTCGGCCACGTCGCTGACAAAGAAGTTCGGGTGGCTGAACATCACGAAGTCTTGCTCGGCCCGCGCTTGCTGGTCGGCGAGCAGCTGTTTGCCCGGCACGTCGAGCAGCTTGATGGCCATGCCGCGCGCATCGCGGATGCTGTCGAATTGCGGGTAGGCGTTGCCGTTGGACAACCGCATCATGGCGTGCCAGGTCTTGCCCGGTTCGGCGAACACACCTTGGCGTAACGCCGGGTCGAGGTCGGCCAGCACACTGACTTCGGCCTTCACGCAACCGTGGGCCTTGGCATGGGCGTCGCGCAGGTAGCGCGTGCCTTCGCGGTGTTGGTCAACGATACGCACTGCCGTCTGGATAATGCCTTGGGTCATTGCCGCTTCACCGGACGGGATCTGCTCATCCGGCGACACCGGACCGCTGTACTGCCAGGCGTACCAGGCGGTGGCGGCCAGCCAGCCGAGCAGGCCAAGGGCCAGCAGCCATGCCAGGGTTTTGCCGAGCACGGCGCCGAGGCGCAGCCACAGGCGCGCGAGCATGGAAGGTTGCTGGTTGTGCGAGTGGATAATCATGGCAGTTGTTGCTCCAGCGGGCCGCCGAGGACTTTGAGGTATTCGAGCAGCGCCCAGCGTTCCTGGGGCAGCAAGCCGCGGCCGATGACCCCGTTGCCACGCTGGCCGGCGCGGAATTCATGGCCGCTGTTGTGGTTGCCGGTGATGCGCGTATCGAACAGGAAGGCATTTTTGAACGCGTCGGTCTGAAATCCCAGGTGGCGCGGGTCGTAGTCGAAGGTGCCTTTATAGAAGGTGGTGGCGCGCTCGTCCTGGGGCGAGAGCAACTGGTAGATCGTCGGCACCGAGCCGTTGTGCAAGAACGGCGGGGTGGCCCACACGCCGGCCAGCGGCCGCGCTTTATAGGCGCGCAACTCGCGCACGCCGATGGGCAGGCCGTAACCGTCCAGGCGTGGGCGCTCGGCCGGGGTAACGCCGGCGGCGCGGTAGGCGTGGTCCTCAACGAAGGCGGTGACGTAGGCCAGGCCCTTGGCCACGGAGATTTTTTTCAGGTCCAGCGGTTCGGTGGGCGTGGGGTGCAACTCGACATTCAGTTTGGCCAGCTCCGCCGGGTCCCATTTCAAGGCGCTGAGGTCATAGCGCTGGTCGGCAATGTTGTTGGCGGCGCCAGGGTCGGTGCCGATGGCGTCCACCGGGAGCATCTTCAGTTGCTGTACCGGGCGGCCATTTTGCTGGGTGACGGCCGGCACATGGCAGCCGGCGCAGTTTTCGGCGAACAGTGCGCGGCCCTGGGCGGCGAGGGGCTTGTCGATGGCGCCGAACAGGTCTTCCGGCCAGGTCGGCGGCTTGAGGCGCTGCAGGGTTTCTTCGATCAGGTTCAGGTCGCGCACCCGCACGCTCGACGGGTAGCGCGCGTCGCCCTGAAGCGGTTGGCCGGCGTTGTCGAAGAAGCCCAGGGTGGCTCCCACGCCGAGGGCTTCGCCGATATTGCGCGCCATCGGTTGTTGCGCTGAACCGTTCCACTGCACCCAGTCGAACGTCCAGATATCCCACAACTGCGGGTAGTCCACAGGCGCGTTGGCAACGCGGTAATTGTCCGGCGAAATCGCGTCGCCGAAGCTGGCGTTGGCGATGCGGCCGAAGGCATCGGTGCGCCCCGGGCCTTCTTCGGTGGGGTAGAGGCCGCGATGGGTGTCGTTCCAGGCGACTTTGAGGAACTGGTTCAGCGACTGTTTGAAGTCCTGGCGCAGCAGTTGTTCATTGTGAGTGTCGTAATCGTGGCCAAGCACCTTGCGGGCGAAGCGCTCGAATTTCCAGGGGTTGTAATACGTCGCGGCGAGGCTGGCCACCAGGGCCTGGCCGAAACTGCCGCCGCGCAAGGTCGGCACGCTGGACGGCAGCACGTGCTGGGCCGAACCGCCGTCGATGCGCAGGGCCTGGCCGTTGAAATGCAGTTCGCCGGTGTGGCAGGCGGCGCAGGTGATGTCCAGGTATTCGGTATTGTTGCCGGCATTCTTGTGCCGAGCGAAGCCGACCGGCAGGTTGCCGGGGTTTTGTGTGCTGGGCACTTGCTTGGGGTCGACCAGGAAGCCGAAGCGTGCCAGGTACTCCGGGGCGGCGAAGCGCTGTTCGGAAAACGGCAGTTCCAGCGCGGTGAACCAGTCGTAATGCAGGCCTTTTACCTGGGTGCCCTGGGGCGTGAAGTAATAGGTCTGGCGGTCGGCGGCACTCCATTGGTCCTGGTAGCGTACCTGTTCCACGGGCACGTAGTCCGGCAGCCTGGGGTTGACGGTGTAATAGAGCACCACCGCCAGGATCAGGCCCAGCAGGGCGAGAATCAGCAATAAAACACGGGAAAAAATGCGCAAGATAACTATCCTTGTCGAGTGATTGCGTTGTTATGCCACTACGCCACAGGTGCGGCAAGTGGCCATGGTCCTGCTGACAGGCAGTCCCGCGATCCGTCGCGGGCGCCCATCATGAATGAAAATGCGTTTAAACACGTGAACTTATCAGAAGTTTCCTGCTCAGATGCCGGTAGCCATTGGTCGTGGCCGCCTGATAAGCTCGCGACTTTATTCGATTGCCCTTTTGGCGCATGAACAAGGAAATAGCATGAAACAGCATCGGTTGGCGGCGGCGGTGGCCCTGGTTAGCCTGGTACTTGCGGGTTGTGATTCGCAGACCAGCGTAGAGCTGAAAACCCCGGCGCAGAAAGCTTCCTACGGTATCGGCCTGAACATGGGCAAAAGCCTTGCCCAAGAAGGCATGGATGACCTGGATTCCAAAGCGGTAGCCCAGGGCATTGAAGATGCCGTCGGCAAGAAAGAGCAGAAGCTGAAAGACGACGAACTGGTTGAAGCGTTTGCCGCACTGCAAAAGCGTGCTGAAGAACGCATGGCCAAAATGAGCGAAGAGTCGGCAGCCGCCGGCAAGAAATTCCTCGAAGACAACGCCAAGAAAGACGGTGTAGTCACCACGGCTTCCGGCCTGCAGTACAAGATCACCAAGAAAGCCGACGGCCCTCAGCCTAAGCCGACCGACGTAGTGACTGTTCACTACACCGGCAAGCTCACCAATGGCACCACCTTTGACAGCTCCGTGGATCGCGGCAGCCCGATTGACCTGCCGGTCAGCGGCGTGATTCCGGGTTGGGTCGAAGGCCTGCAACTGATGCACGTCGGCGAGAAGGTCGAGTTGTACATCCCGTCCGACCTGGCTTACGGTGCCCAGAGCCCGAGCCCGGCGATTCCGGCCAACTCCGTGCTGGTATTCGACCTGGAACTGCTGGGCATCAAGGACCCGGCCAAGGCTGAAGCTCCTGACGCACCAGCCGCCAAGAAGTAATCGGCGCCTGAACACCCAACGCCCCGTCTCGACGGGGCGTTGTTGTTTCTGCCGCACGCTTGCACACTCAAGCCTGTGCAAACCCAAACGAACGTCCGCAAGGTGCGGCAGTCTGATCAAGACTCGAGTGCAGGTAGCCGGACGCAAGCGCCAAGTCAATGAATTCTTGGGTTTTTTTGATGTGCGCAAAAAACGCCCGATCTGACTGAAGGCCTTGTAAACCGTGGCTCTCAGCGGTGAAAACCGGCTCTGTTCACAAGGTTATCCACAATTTGTGTGGATAACCTTCTCTGTCCCATGGAACTGGAGTGCCGAATGAAACCACCCTTCAATTTCGCCCGTTTTCTGCCCATGGCCGCGCGCTTGCTGGGGCGTGGGCGCTTGCCGACGCTGTTGTTCGCCGTGGCGGCCAAGGGCGCAAGCCAGGGCAACCGCCTCGGTAAGCTCAAGGATGACCTCAAGTTGCTCCAGGCCCTGTGCCTGGCCTACTGGCGGGGCGAGTACCGCGCGATCAGTCCGAAGGCGCTGGTGTCGGTCGTCGCAGGACTGATGTATTTCCTCAGTCCGATCGATGCGATACCGGACTTTATTCCCATGTTCGGCATGCTCGACGACATCGCCGTGCTGGCCTGGGTCATGAAGAGCCTGAGCGCCGAACTGAGCGCCTTTCGCGCCTGGCGTGAGGCGCAGCGTCCGGAAAAGCTCGCCGTGGTTGAGCGCCTGCCTGCGACGCCCGCGCTGCTGGCCCAGGAAAACCGGCAAAAAACCCCATGATACGGCGATCCCCCTGCGACCTTTGTGGCTGTTAGGATTACACTCCTTAGGAAAGCGCTTAAGGAAAGTGCTTACTTAGTAAGTGTTGTTATCCTACGGGGCTGTCATGGATATTCAGATAATTTCACGGGATGGCGAACCCGAATATGCGGTGTTGCCATGGGATCAGTACCAGGCGCTGCTAAAAGCCGCCGGTCAGCAGCAACCCGCACCAGCACCTTCTTCTACTGCCCACGCCGCGCCAGCCCAGGACCTGCACCCGCTTGCAGACCTGCGCGGCTTGCGCGAAGCCAAGGGCCTGGCTATTGAAGCCCTGGCCCGTACCGTGGGGATCAGCCCCTCGTACCTCGGATTGATCGAAAGTGGTGAACGCCAGCCGGATGCCGCGATCCGCCGCAGTCTGGCCTGGGAATTGGGCGTGGCAGGTTGGAGGGATGAATCTTGAGCCTACGTATCAGCCGTCAACACTGGGATGGGTTACTCCACGAACTGGACCAGGCGCGCCGCCAGCGCCACTTGCTGACTTACCGTGCGCTGCTGGAGCGCCTGCAATTTCCCACGCCGGCGATGCAGACCCTCACCGCCGCCCTGGAACATCTGGCGGCGCTGGACGCCAAGGCCGAGCAGCCGTTGCGCAGTTCCCTGGTGATCAGCCAGGGTGCCAGCCGCCTGCCGCGTACCGGTTTTTTTGAATGCGTGGAGCGCCTGGGGCGTTTTTGCGGGCCTTCCGATGGCGTGGCCGCCGCGTCCTGGCACGCTTCGGAGGTGGTGCGCGTGTTCGAATACGAGTACCCGGAATCCGCCGAGGCTTAAACCGGCAGGGGCAGCATGTCCAGGCTGTCGATCACGTGGATGCTGTAACCGGCGATGTCCTTGGCATGGTGTTTGGCCTGGGACGCCAGCTCCGCCAACTGGCTGGCATCGAGTTGTCCACAGGCCTGTGGATACAAATGCACCACGCCGATGGACAGCGACAACAGAGCATATTCCTGGCGCACACCCTGGCGGTTCAAGGCCACAAAGCAGCCGGCGTCCAGATGTTCGGCGCGATAGAAGCGTCGGCATTGGGTGTGGAAATCATCCAGCAGTTGATTGAGCCGTTTGCGCCAATCCTGCGGCCCGAGCACCAGCAAGAAGTCATCGCCGCCGATATGCCCGACAAAGTCGCGGCTGGGATCGACCCGGTCATTCAGGCATTGCGCCAGGCACAGCAGCACTTCATCGCCACGCCCATAGCCATAGATGTCATTGAACGGCTTGAAGCTGTCGATATCCACGTAGCAAATCACCGACTCGCGTTGCTGCTGCAACAGTCGCGTCAGGCACTGCTGGATCGGCACGTTGCCCGGTAGCAGGGTCAACGGGTTGGCGTAGCGCGCCTGCTGGATCTTCAGCTCGGTGATCAGCTTGAGCACATCGATCACCCGGCCCAGGCCGAGGTAGTCGCCGTTCAGCGTGATGATGAAGTCTTCCTCAATGCGTTGGCGGGCGCGGCTGGTCAGCAGCCGGCTGACCTGTTGCAGGGACTGGCTCAACTCCACCGCGAGAAAATCATCGCTCATCAGGCGGCTGATCGGCTTGCGCGCGAACAGGTCGGTGGCGAAGGGTTTGAGCAGGGCGTCGGACAACGAATGGCGATGCACAATCCCGACCGGTCGGTCGCGCCCATCCAGCACCGCCAGAGAGTTGAGGTTGGCCTGGCGGCGGAAGGACTCCAGCACCTGGGCGGTGGCGGTGTCCTGATTCACTGCCGGCTGCTCGTTGAGCAGGGCGCTGAGGTCACTGCCTTCTTCGCTGAGGGCAATGTTGGAGTTGTCGGGTTTGGGTAGCATCAGGCGCGCTTCCTGCGGCGGGTGTTCTTGGGGACGACAGAGCAAATAACCCTGGATCAGGTCGACCCCCATCTCGGTCAGCACCGCCAGTTCTTCCGGCAGCTCGATGCCTTCGGCAATCACCTGGGCGCGCGACGCCCGGGCGATCTGCAGGATAGAGCCGACAAATTCGCGCTTGAGCGCGTCCTGGTGGATGCCGTCGATAAAGTGCCGATCGATCTTCACGTAATCCGGACGCAGTTCCGACCACAGGCGCAGGCTGGAATAGCCTGCGCCCAAGTCATCGAGCGCGATGGCGAAACCCATGTCGCGGTAGTGATGCAGGGCGGTTTGCAGCAGGTCGAAATCGTCGGTGGGCGACTGCTCGGTGAGTTCGATCACCACTTGGCTGGGGGGGATGCCGAAGTCCCGCAGCAGTTGCAGGGTGCGGCCCGGTTGGTGCGCGGTTTCCATCAGGGATTCCGGCGAGATATTGAGAAACAGCTTGCCCGGCAACTTCTGCTCGCTGAAGCGTCGGCATGCGCTTTCGCGGCAGGCTATTTCCAGTTCGCTGAGGCGCCCGGCATGGCCGGCCACGGCAAACAGGGCGACCGGGGAGTGCAGCGGGCTGTTGGACGGGCCACGGCTGAGGGCTTCGTAGCCGAGGATACGCCGCTCGGACAGGCAGATGATCGGTTGGAACAGGCTGTGTAAACTGCCTTGAGCCAGGATAGAGCCCAATGCATTCAGCTGTTCGGTCATGGTCATGGCGATCTCGATCTCGATCGAAAAAAAGGACCGCAGGCGGTGAGCCGACGGTCCTTTATTTCACGACAGAATGATGTCTATATGATGACACTCTGCAGCGTGATCACATTAAATAGCCATCATTTATTGCTTGGCCACCTGTTTGGTCACTTTCAGGTAGTCCAGCAGAATCCGGCCTGTCTCGGCCAGGTAGGCGTCGTCTTCCGGCTTGGTTTTATCCGCCTCGGTCGGCAGCGCGTCTTCATCTTCTTTCTTCAGTTCCTTGAGTGGGGCTTCGCCCTTGGCCTTGCGGCGGACGTTCTCCAGCACCAGTTGCTGATTCTCGATGTCGGCGTGCTGCTTGCGACGATCCACTTCATTGAGGCTGACGGATTTTTCTTCCATCAGCTTCTTGGCCAGGGCCAGCTTGTCGCGGATGAACATGAACTCGGCATCCTTGGCGGAGCGGGTGTCGTGGTCAGCCTTCAACTGCGCCAGGAATGGCTTGAACGGGTCCGACGCGGGCTTGATCGCAGGACGGATGGTGTCCCACGGCATGGCCTCGGGCAGGGCGCTCTCGCCGATTTCCTTGGTGTCGATGATCGACGGGAAGTCGATGTCCGGCAGCACGCCCTGATGCTGGGTGCTCTGCCCGGAAACCCGGTAGAACTTGGCCAGGGTCAGTTTCAGCTCGCCATGGTTCAGCGGCTGGATGGTCTGTACGGTGCCTTTGCCGAAGGTCTGGCCGCCGATGATCAAGGCGCGGTGATAGTCCTGCATGGCGCCGGCGAAAATCTCCGAGGCCGAGGCCGACAGGCGGTTGACCAGCAACGCCATCGGGCCTTTGTAGAAGGCGCCCGGGTTCTCGTCTTCGAGCACGTCGACACGGCCGTCAGCGTTGCGCACCAACACGGTCGGACCCTTGTCGATAAACAGGCTGGTCAGCTCGGTGGCTTCCTGCAGGGAGCCGCCGCCGTTGTTGCGCAGGTCGATGACCACGCCGTCGACTTTTTCTTTCTGCAGCTCGGTCAGGATCTTCTTAACGTCGCGGGTGGTGCTCTTGTAGTCCGGATCGCCAGCACGGAAGGCCTTGAAGTCGAGGTAGAAGGCCGGGATTTCAATCACGCCCAGCTTGTAGTCCTTGCCATCCTGCTTGAGGTTGAGGACTTTCTTCTGCACGGCCTGGTCTTCGAGTTTCACCGCTTCACGGGTGATGGACACGATCTTGCTGGTCTGGTCGTTCGGCGCATTGGTGTGCGGAATCACTTCCAGGCGCACCACGCTGCCTTTCGGCCCACGGATCAGCTTGACCACTTCGTCCAGGCGCCAGCCGACCACATCGACCATCTCTTTGTCGGCCTGGGCCACGCCGATGATCTTGTCGGCAGGGGCGACCTGCTTGGTCTTGTCTGCCGGACCGGCCGGTACCAGACGCACGATTTTCACCTGGTCATTGTCGCTTTGCAGGACGGCACCGATGCCTTCCAGCGACAGACTCATGTTGATATCGAAATTTTCCGCGTTATCCGGCGACAGATAATTGGTGTGCGGATCGTAGGACATCGCGAAGGTGTTGATGTAGGCCTGGAAGATATCTTCGGCACGGGTCTGGTCCAGACGTGCCAGCTGATTCTTGTAGCGCTTGGTCAACAGCTCTTGAATGGCCTTCGGCTCTTTGCCGGCGATCTTCAGGCGCAGCACTTCGTCCTTGACGCGTTTGCGCCACAGGTCATCCAGGGCGGCGGTGCTGGTCAGCCAAGGGGCGTCCTTGCGATCCACCAGAAGGCTTTCCTTCTCGGTGAAGTCGAACTTGTCGATGCCTTTGTCCAATTCACCCAGGGCGAAGTCCAGACGCGCTTTGACGCGGTCCAGGTAACGCTTGTAGATGGTGAACCCGGGCTGCAGGTCGCCACTCTTGAGGAAGTCGTCGAACTGGGTCTTCCACTTGTCGAACTCAGCGATGTCGCTGGCCAGGAAGTAGCTGCGCGACGGGTCCAGCAGCTTGAGGTAGCTGTCATAGATGATCACCGAGCGAGCGTCGTCCAGCGGCGGCTTGCTGTAGTGATGACGCTTGAGCAACTCGACGACGTTAAGGCTGGCAATCACCTCATCGCGATCAGGCTGAAGATTGTCCCAGCTGTTGGCTGCGAACGTATTGGTCGACATCGACGACAAGCCGAGACCAATGAAAAGAGCTAGGGCGGTGCTGGGGAACAAATGCTTCATGCTGATTCGACGCGGGGGCAATTGATAACGCATATTAGGCCGTCTTTGAAGTCGCCGGTTCCATTTGGGCCGGTCGCATAATGCAAAAAGCCCGGCGATACAGCTACGGGCTCAGTCCAGACTCACTATGGAGGCACTGTGAAAGCATTGCAAGGCGTTGAAGGTCATGTGGAGTGGTTGGAAGAGCCGAGTCCTACATGCGATGTAGGTCAGGTTCGCATTCGGGTGGCGGCTGCGGGCCTCAATCGTGCCGATTTATTGCAGCGTGCGGGGCTGTATCCGCCGCCGCCGGGCGTCAGCAAGGTGTTGGGCCTGGAGTGTTCCGGGGTGATCAGCGAGGTCGGCGCGGGGTCGTCCTGGCAGGTCGGCGACCGCGTCTGCGCGCTGCTGGCCGGCGGCGGCATGGCCGAGGAAGTGGTGGTGGACGCCCGTCACGTGCTGCCGGTGCCGGAAGGCCTGTCGTTGATCGAAGCGGCGGCATTGCCCGAGGTGTATAGCACCGCGTGGTTGAACCTGTTCCAGTTGGCGGGCGTCAAGCCCGGCGAGAAGGTGTTGCTGCATGCCGGTGCCAGTGGCGTGGGTTCGGCGGCGATCCAGCTGTGCAAGGCGTTCGGCAGTCCGTGCTGGGTCAGTGTCGGCTCGGCGGATCGGTTGGCCTACTGTGAAGCCCTTGGCGCCCAGGGCGGCGTGGTCCGCACGGACGGTATTGAAGGGCTGCGGGATTTCGGGCCGTTCGACGTCATCCTCGACCCGGTCGGCGCCAGCTACGCGGCGCTGGACCTCAAGTTGCTGGCCCTGGACGGTCGTTGGGTGCTGATCGGCCTGATGGGCGGGCGCGAGGCGCAACTGGACCTGGCGCAGGTGCTGGGCAAGCGAGTGCAACTGCTGGGCTCGACCCTGCGCAGCCGTGACGATCAGTTCAAGGCCGACCTGTTCAGTGACCTGAGCCAGCATGTCTGGCCGTTGTTTGCCGAAGGCCGCTTGAGCCCGCAACTGGCCAAGACCTTCCCGATCAACGATGCCGAGGCGGCGTTTGCGGAGCTGGCGACCAACCAGATTTCCGGCAAGTTGGTGTTGGTGATCGACGACAGCCTGACCTGATCCCGAATTGGAATGTGGTCAATGTGGGAGGGGCAAGCCCCCTCCCACAGTTGGATCTTGGTCGAATCAGGCCCAGCGGTGGACCGGCCAGCCGGCTTTTTCGGCGTGCTCGCGCAATACCGGGTCGGGGTTCACCACCTGCGGGTTATCCACCTTCAGCAGCAGCGGTAGATCATTGCGCGAATCCGAATAGAAGTACGCGCCTTCCAGGGTTTCCCCTTCCTGCTCCAGCCATTCGAGCAAACGGGTGATCTTGCCTTCGCGGTAGGTCAGGACGCCGACAGTACGGCCGCTGTACACGCCGTGGCTGACATCCAGCTCGATCCCCAACACTTCGTCGATGCCGATACGCGCCGCAATCGGCGTGACCAGGTGGGTGCCCGACGCGGAAATCACCAGCACCCGGTCGCCGTTCGCGCGGTGGCGGGCGATGGTGCGGGTGGCGTCGCTGTAGATCAGCGGTTCGATCACGTCCTCGACCCAGGGCTCCACCAGGTGCTCGATCTCCTCCGGCGTGCGGCCGATCATCGGCTCCAGGCTGAAGTCCATGAACTCTTCCATGGCCAGCTTGCCCTGGCTGTAGGCGTCCATCAGTTCGTTGTTCTTGCGCATGAACGACTCGGGGTCGACCCAGGCCAGGCGGCCCATCTGCTCGCTCCACAGGGTGGCGCAGTCGCCGTGGATCAGGGTGTCGTCCAAATCAAAAATTACCAATGCCATCCGTCACACTCTCTTAAAAAATCACTGCTGCTCAGGCTACTTCACACAGTGCGCTCGGGTCGATGGAAAGTGCCAGGCGCTGGCCGTCGGGATGCAGATCGTCCGCCGAGCGGTTGAGCACGTCCACCACCAATTCCACGCCGCGCGCTTCGATACGGTAGCGAATCACGTTGCCCAGCAGGCTGTGGCTGCGCACCAGGGCGTCGAGTTCGCCGCTGCGGCTCAGTTCGATGGCTTCCGGGCGAATCGCGATGCGCCCGCTGATCGGCCGTTGCAGCAGTTGGCTGGCCTTGTCCGCGTCGAGCAGGTTGTAGTTGCCGATAAACCCGGCGGCAAACACATCCACCGGCGCGGTGTAGAGGGTTTCGGCATCGCCGCTTTGCACGATCTTGCCCTGGTTCATCAGGAAGATCCGGTCGGACATGGTCAGGGCTTCTTCCTGGTCATGGGTCACGAAAATCGTGGTCAGGCCCAACTCGCGCTGGATCTGGCGGATCTGCTCGCGCAGGTGCTTGCGGATGCGCGCATCCAGCGCCGACAGCGGTTCATCCAGCAGCAACAGGCGCGGGCGGGTCACCAGGGAGCGGGCGAGGGCCACGCGCTGGCACTGGCCGCCGGACATCTGGTGCGGGTAGCGCCCGGCCAGCTCCTTGAGCTCCACCAGTTGCAGCACGTCCTGCACGCGTTTGTGGCTGTCGTCGGCGTTGACCTTTTGCATGCGCAGGCCGAAGGCGACGTTTTGTTCCACGGTCATGTTGGGGAACAGCGCATAGCTCTGGAACACCATGCCGATCTGCCGTTTCTGCGGGCTCAAGGGCACGATGTCGTGGCCGTCGAGGAGGATCTGGCCACTGTCGACCGAGGTCAGGCCGGCGATGCAGCGCAGCAAGGTGGACTTGCCGCAGCCGGACGGGCCGAGCAGGGTGACGAATTCGCCCTTGGCGATCTCGCAGTTGATGTCACTGAACACCGGGGTGCCGGCGTAGCCTTTTTGCAGGTGTTGGACGCTGACGAAGCTCATTGGCTTTTGTCCTTGTTCAAGATGTTGGCGGCCCAGGTCAGCACCAGCACAAAGAAGAAATAGGAAATGACCACGGCACTGGTGAAGTGGCCGCTGCTGTTGCGCATGTTGTTCAGGTACACCTGCAGGGTTTCGTAGCGCGTGCCGACGAGGATATTGGCGAACACGAACTCACCGAACAGGAACGAAAACGACAGCAGCAACGCCACCATCAGGCCCTTGCGCAGGTTGGGCAGCACCACCAGGATCGCTGCCTGCCAGGTGCTGGCGCCGAGCAGTTGCGCGGCGTCCATCAGGTCGCGCAGGTTGATGGCTTGCAGGTTGTTGGTGATCGCGCGGTACATGAATGGCAGCGCCACGGTGAAGTAGCAGCCGATCAGAATCCACGGCGTCCCCACCATCGCCAGTGGCCCGGAGCCATAGAGTTGCAGCAGGCCCACCGACGACACCACCGGCGGCACCGCGAACGGCAGCAGGATCAGGATGTTCATCAACGCGTCGAGCCTGGGGAAGTGGTAATGCACCACGAACAGCAGCGGCAGGATCAGCACCACCGACAAAATCAACGCGCCCACGCACACCAGCAGGGACTGGCCGAAAGCCATCAGAAAGCGCGGGTCGCTCCACAGTTGCACGTACCACTTCACGGTAAAGCCGGCCGGCAAGATCGTCGCCGACCAACTGCTGGCAATGGAGTAGACAAAGGTGCCGATCAGCGGCAGCACCAGGATCGCGAATAACAGATACACCACCACCCGGTGGTAGAGGGAGGCCGGGCCGGCTTCAGCGCGAGACATGGTAGCTCCTCTTGAGCAGCAGTTGATGGACCACGGTGACCACGGTCATCAGCGCCACCAGCACCACAGCCAGGGCGCTGGCCATGTTCGGGTCCAGGGAGATGTCGCCGGACACCATCGCTGCGATCCGGATCGGCAATACGTTGAAATTGCCGGTGGTCAGCGCGTAGACCGTGGCGTAGGCGCCGAGGGCGTTGGCCAGCAGGATCACGAAGGTGCCGAGCAGCGCGGGGGTCAGCACCGGCAGGCCGATGTGGCGCCAGAACTGCCAGCCGTTGGCACCCAGCAGGGCGGCGGACTCGCGCCAGTCTTCGCGCAACGCATCGAAGGCCGGGTAGAGCAGCAGCACGCCCAGCGGGATCTGGAAGTAGGTGTAGAGAATGATCAGGCCGGTCTTGGAGTACAGGTTGAAGTCCTGAATGATCCCGGCCTGCTTGAGCATGATGGTGATGCTGCCGTTGAAACCGAGCAGGATGATGAAGGCAAAGGCCAGGGGCACGCCGGCGAAGTTGCTGGTCATGTTGGCGAAGGCGGTGACGAAGTTGCGCAGCGGCGAGTCCACGCGGCGCAACGAGTAGCTGCCGAGCACCGAAATGATGATGCCGAACACGCTGGAGTAGAAGCTGATCTCCAGGCTGTACTGGATCGCCTGCAGGTAGAACTTCGAACTGAAGATTTTGCTGAAGTTGGCCAGGCCCCAGCCGAACTCTTCCGATTGCAGGCTGTTGATCATCACCCACGCCAGCGGGGCAATTTCAAACACGATGAAGAACAGCGCGAAGGGCATCAGGCACAGGATTGCCAGCCATTTGCTGCGGGTCATGGCACTCACTTCAACAGCTCCCGGCAGACAGGTTTGTCGTGGGGCACGCCCAGCAACGCGCAGACGGTGCCGCACAGCTCGGTTTGCCTGGGTGTGGCGTCGGGATCGAAGGTGAAGGCCGAGCCGAGCACGAACAGTGGCACTTCGCGTTCTTCCGGCAGCAGGCCGTTGTGGGAGCGGTCGTTGTTCATGCCGTGGTCGGCGGTCACCAGCACCTGATAGCCGGCGTCGAGCCAGCCTTGCAGGTAGTCGGCCAGGAGGATGTCGGCCGAGCGTGCGCTGTTGCGGTATTGCGCGCTGTCGAGGCCGTGCTTGTGGCCGGCGTCGTCGATGTTCATCGGGTGGACGACCAGCAGGTTCGGCGCGTGTCTGCAGCGCAGGCTTTCGGCGTCGGCGAACAGGTGCGAATCCGGGTAGTGGTCCTGCCAGTAGAAGTGCCCGTGCTGGATCGCCAGGGTCTTGTCGTCGGTATGCCGGTCACGGGCGGCGATAAAGGGCGTGCGGTTATACAACTCGCTGACCCAATGATAGGCCGCCGCGGCGGTGGTGAGACCGGCGTCGCGGGCGTAATGGAACAGGCTGCGCTGGTTGGACAGGCGCGACACATGGTTGTGGGTGATGCCGCTGTCGATCGGCGGCACGCCAGTGAAGATGCATTCGTAGAGCGGCCGGGAGAGTGACGGCAGTTCACATTCGAGTTTGTAGAGGGCTGCGCGTCCTGCGCCGACGTAGGCTTGCAGATGCCCCATGGCATGACGGGCAACCTCGAAGTTCAGGCCGTCGAGCACCACAAGGATGACGTTGTGCTTCATAGGGGGAGACGCTCCGCAACAGATGGGTTTGGATCGGGTTTGCGGTTGGGACCGGAACAAATGTGGGAGCAGGTAAACCTGCTCCCACACTGACCGCATCTACAGCTCAGGCATTACTGCATATTGATGATGACTTCTTCCTGCCACTTCTGCGGCAGTGCCTTGGAGCTCTTCTCCCAGGCGTCGGCATCCTTGATCGGGGTGACGTGCTTGTATTGCTCGTTCGGCAGCAGCTTGTCCTGCACTTCCTTCGGCAACGTCAGGTGTTCGGCGCGAATCGGCCGCGCATTGCCCTTGGCCAGGTTGATCTGGCCGGCGTCGCTGAAGATGTATTCGCGGGCCAGTTTGGCGGCGTTCGGGTGCTTGGCGTACTTATTGATGATGGTGGTGTAGCCGGAAATCACCGAACCGTCCGATGGGATCAGCACCACGTAGTCATCCGGGTTGGCCATCTTGGCTCTGTAGCTCAAACCGTTGAAATCCCAGACCACGCCGACTTCCACTTCGCCTTTTTCCATGGTGGCGATGGTCGGGTTGGCGAGGGACAGGCGACCTTGCTTGGCGATGTCGGCGAACATCAGCAGGGCCGGCTGCAGGTTTTTCTCGTCGCCCTTGTTGGCGATGGCGGCGGCCAGCACACCGTTGGCGGCTTGGGCGGCGGTGCTCACGTCACCGATGGAGACCTTGTATTTGCCGCTCTTCAAGTCAGCCCAGCTGGTTGGTACGTCCGAGCCGTGCAGCAGCTTTTTGTTGACGATAAAGGCGATGGTGCCGGTGTAGGCCAGCGCCCAGTTGCCGTCTTTATCTTTCGCCCAATCCGGGACCTGGGCCCAGGTGCTTGGTTTGTAAGGCTGGACCACGCCCTGTTTCACCGCGATCGGGCCGAAGGCCGCGCCGACGTCGCCGATATCGGCACTGGCGTTGTCTTTCTCGGCGGCGAACTTGGCGATTTCCTGGGCCGAGCTCATGTCGGTGTCGATGTGCTTGAGGCCGTAGGTCTTGGCCAGGTCATCCCAGGTGCCTTTCCAGTTGGCCCAGTCATCGGGCATGCCGACGCTGTTGACGGCGCCTTCCGCTTTCGCGGCGGCTTCGAGCGTTTTTAGATCGGTATCAGCGGCCATGGCGGCGGTGCTCATGGCAATGGTCGAGCCTAACAGTGATGCCAGGAAAAGCTGTTTCATCCGAAGCTCCTTTGGGCGTTTTCAACGCGGCGTTTTATATGAACGTTAGCGGTGGTGTTGGTCTAGGTCAGCAATACCTGAGCCAATCTAGGCGGGATGGATGACAGTTTCATGTCGATGTCGTTTTTGAAGCACCGATGTCGCTCGGCGCAGGTTTAGCGTAGACCATGCCCAAGCGCCCGCAGGCCTTGGACTTGGCCGACGGATTGCAAGGTTTATCACGAGGCTCGACCGGGGTTGTCATCTGTCGGTCATCTGCAATGCCTAGGCTGGCATGCAGTAATACAGGCCCATTTAATGAGCGGTTTATGCACCTGAACGGTGCTGGTCTAGTCCAGATAGGTAACGTTGATGCGTGATGAGGCAATCAAGGCGGTGACATCCATCGGCCTGGCGCTGCAAGAGCAGATCGACCATGGCCTTTTGCCGCCAGCCAGCAAACTGCCCGCCGAGCGCAAGCTCAGCGAGTTGTTTGGTACCACCCGGATTACGGTGCGGGAAGCCTTGTTACAACTGGAGGCCCAAGGCCAGATCTATCGCGAGGAGCGCCGTGGCTGGTTTGTCTCGCCGCCGCGCCTGGCCTACAACCTGATGCAGCGCAGCCACTTTCACGCAATGGTCAACGATCAGGGCCGCGTGGCGTCGACCGAGGTGATCAGCGCGCGGCTGCAACCGGCATCGGCGGCGGTGTGTGCGTGGCTGCAATTGCCGGCGCTGTCCAGCGTGATCCAGATCTGCCGCCGGCGCAGGATCGATGAGCGCCTGGTGTTGTATGTGGAGCACTACCTGAACCCGCAGTATTTCCCCGGGATTCTGGCCTGCGACCTGAACCAGTCGATGACCGAGCTGTATGCGCGCAAGTACGATTTGCACTACGGGCGGGTACGCTTCGAGATTGTGCCGACCTCACTGCCGGTGGAAGCCGCCGCCGCGTTGCGCGTGTCGGTGGGCAGCCCGGGCTTGCGTATCGCCCGGGTCAACTATGACCAGCATCAGCGTTTGATCGACTGCGACCTGGAGTTCTGGCGGCATGATGCCATCCACGTGGGCGTGGATGTCATGGGCTCAGCGTCTTGATCAGTTGATCCACATTGCTTTCCAACGCCGTCACCGGGTCGGCGCCGTCGACGTTCAAGACCAGCAGTTGCGCGCCCCCGGCCGTCACCGCGGTTTGCACCGCCGCGCTTGGCGGGCGATGGTGCAGCACCACGGCCACCTCGTTGTCCTTCAGGCGGCTGCTCAGTTGCTGTAAGGCCTCGGGCGTCCAGTCGGCATCTGGGCGTGCGTCGGTGTCGAGCACTTCCAGGTTCAAGCTGCCGAGCAGATACGCAAAGTGATCGCTCAGGCTGACCACGCTCAGGTTATCCGCCTGGGCCAGCCGTGCTTCGCTGTCGGCGGTGAGCTTGAGCAGGCGCAGCTTGAGGGCGGCCAGGTTGGCGTCGATTTGCGCCTTCGCGCCCGGTGCCAGGCGGCTCAGGTCGGCGGCCATCACATCGGCCATGCGCCCCATATTGTTGCTCGATTGCCACGGCTGGCTGTTCAAGCCATCGCTGACGCCCGGTTGTACGGCGATCCCCGGCAGGCCACCGTCCACCGGGCGCGCGGCGTCCACTTCGACGATGCGGATATTGCTGCGTCGCGCCACCGGGTACAGCGGGTCATCGGCCCACAGCGAACGCAAGCCGATGACGGCATCGGCATCCATCGCCAACGTGCTCAAGGCCGGCGCGCCACGGCCGGTGAAGTAGGACACCTGCCGCGAACCGGGCAGGTTGGCCGGCGCGGCGCGTTCGAGCTGTACGTCGCTGCCTTTAAGCAGCAGCTCCGCCAGGCCATAGGTAATGGGCAACGAGGCGAGGACCTTCACAGGCTTTTTCGCTTTGGTCAGCGCGGCGTGGCCCAGGCCTTGGTTGACTTTGAAACTCTTCGGATCAAAACCGTCGACGGCCAGCGCCGACGCGCTGATCAGGCAAGCGATGGCCAAGGCCATTGGGCGAAAGGCAGGGTGCATTATCCAAGATTCCCTTTGAGGCTGGGCACGGTGCCGCGCGCGATGGCGGCGAGGGCGAAGGCGATACCGGCGACCAGGATGATCGCGGCGCCGGAGGGGATGGGCAGGTCGAAGATGATCGGCAGCAGGATGCCGCACAACGTGCTGACGGTGGCAATCGCCACGGAGACCCAGAAGAAGCCTTTGAGCGACTGGCTCAGCAGGCGTGCCGCCGCCGCCGGAATCACCAGCAGCGCGCCCACCAGGATCGCCCCGATGACCTTGACCGCTGCGACGGTGATCAACGTCACCAGGATCACGAACAGGTAATCCAGGGTCTTCACCGCTACCCCGCGTACCGCCGCCAATTGCGGGTTGAAGCTGGCGAGCATGATGCGGTTGTACAACGGCAGGGCGAGGGCCATCACCAGCGAACCGACAATCGCCAGCACCAGCAGGTCGTTGCCATTGACCGTCAACACCGAGCCGAACAGCACGTTTTCCAGGATGTGAACGTTGATCTTGCCCTCCAGTATCAACAGCAGGCTTGCGCCCAACGCCAGAGACACCGAGAGGAACACGCCGATCAAGGTATCCGGCGCCAGGCCGGTGCGGTTGCGCAGGTAATTGAGCAGGATGCCGAACAGCAGGCAGTAGCCGAACAGCGCGCCATAGGGCCCGGTGTAGGGTTCGCCGAGCAGAATGCCCACGGCCACGCCGGTCAGCGCGGCATGGCCGACCGCTTCGGAGAAAAACGCAAAGCGCTTGACCACCACCAGCGTCCCCAGGCCGCCCAGCACCGGGCCGATCAGCAGGCCGGCGAGCAGGGCGTTGACCACAAAACCATAGGCCAGCGCCTCCGGCAGGTAACCGGAAGAGGCCCAGCCCTGGACCATCAGGCGAAACGCTTCATAACTCATGGCGCCAGGCTCCGAGGATGGGTGGAGAACAGGGTCAGCAGGCGATCCGGGGTCAGTGCCGCTTTGGGCGTGGCGTCGAACAGCACGCGGCGGTTCAGGCCGGTGACGCGGTCGGCGAGGCGGCCCACGGCGTCCAGGTCGTGCTCGATCCACAGCACGGTGATCCCGGCGCGGCGCCAGTCATTGAGCAGACGTTCGAACACCTGGATACCGGCTTCATCGAGGGCCGACATCGGCTCATCCAACACCAGCAATTGCGGGGTCGGGATCAGCCCCTGGGCGAGCAGCACGCGCTGACGTTCACCGCCCGACAACGCGCCCATGCGCCGTTTGCGTTTGTCCTGCAGGCCGACCCGTTCCAGGGCCTCGCCGATGGCGCCGGCGTAATGCCTGGACAGCCCGAGAAACGCCGGGCGCCGCTGACACATCGCCGCCATGAAGTCATCCACGGTCATCGGCAGGCCGCGGTCGAACTCCAGCGCCTGGGGCACATAACCAATGGTGCCGGGCGTGTCCGGCCACGTCAGGCGCAGTTGCCCCTGGTGCGGCGTTTGCCCCAGCAGCGTCTTGATCAGCGAGCTTTTCCCACCGCCGTTCGGGCCCACCAGTGCATGGATGCTGCCCGGCTGCACCTGGAAGCTCACGCCATCGAGGATCACGGTGCGGCCCAGGGTCAGCGACACCTTGTCGAAGTCGATCGTCGGGCCGACGCTGACCATGCTCAAGCGTTGCGCCGCCGTCATGCCCCCGACTCCTGAATCGCCCGCACCACGGTGTTGAGGTTGCCGGTCATTTCCACTTCGTACTTTTCAGCGCTGTATTCGCCGTAGGAGATATGCGACAGCGGGTACAGCCGGACCCCGGATTCACGCTGGATGGTCTCGACGTAGGTGGACGGGAAATCCATCTCCGAGAAGATCACTTTCACATCCAGGGCGCGCAATTCATCGATGGTTTTCTTCAACTGGCTCGGGCTGGGTTCGATGCCGTGGGCCGGCTCGACCACGGCGGTGACTTCCAGGCCGAACTCGCGCAGCAGGTAGTCGTAGGCTGCGTGGACCGTGGCCACGCGCAGGTCCGGGTTGGGCGCGCGGGTCAGCTTGGCCAGGGCCTCGGCGCGCATCTGCCGCAGGCGCTTGCCGTAGGCGCGGGCGTTCTGGGTGTAGGTCTTGGCGTTGTCCGGGTCGAGCTTGCCCAGTTCGCGGGCGATGTTGTTGACCTGGGCAATCGAGGCACTGATCGACAGGAAGGTGTGCGGGTTGACCACCTTGCCGGCGCCGCGCGCGGCGTTGCCGGTGGCGGCCAGCAGCGGCACGTTGGCGTTGGCTTCGATCACCGGGATGTCCGGCCGCTCGCTGGTGGCGATCATGCGGTCGGCGAAATCGTCGTGGCCGACCCCGTTGAGCACGATCACATCCAGGGTGCCGATGCGCTTGATGTCGTCGGCGCGCGGCTCGTAGGCATGTGGGTTGAAACCGGCAGGAATCAGCGGCACCACCTCGGCCTTGTCGCCGACGATGTTGGCGACGTAGCTGTAATAAGGATGCAGGGTGATGCCGATCCGCAGGCGCTTGGCTGCCTCGGCGTTGGCCAGCGGGGCGAGCAGCAGGCTGATCAGGCTGACCAGCAGCAGGCGTACAAGGGGCGATGAAATAGACATGGGCAATCGGTCTTCTCGGTCAGTGACGGTGCTGGCGGGTCACGCCGGCGTCGAATTGCGCGACCACTTGCTGCCAGCCGGCCGCGATCAGCGCCTGGTCGGTGAGGTCGGCGGGGGCGGCCAGGTCTGGGCGGCGGTTGAGCCAGATGTCCGGCTCGGCGCCCGTTACCCGCATCAGCAGCGAGCCGCTGGTGGCCGGCGCCTGGCTCACGCCGAGGTAGGCCGACGGCGCCAGCAACTGCCAGCGATGATCGCCACGGCTGACCGAGCTGGCGTCCTGGGCAAAGGGCGCAAAGCCTTCTTCGGCCAGTTGCGCGGGCGTCGGCAGGGCGCTGTGTGCCTGCTGCAGCCAGTGGACTTCATCCAGGGTCACGCGCAGGTCGGCGTAGATGCCTTGCTCGGCGGCGCTGAGGTCGCGGCGCGCGTCCAACTGGTGGCTGGGCACGGCAACCACGGCCTGGGTTTCACCGTGCAGGGCCACCACCGTACCGGCCACCGCCAGAATGATCAGGCACAGCAGCAGGACATAGAGGGTTTCGTGCCCGGCCCCGGCTGGGCGTACCACCTGTGTCGTACTCATTGGGACGGGATATCCGCTTGGTCGATTTCAACGACGTGACCGGGGCCTGCATCGAACAGCACGTAGAACTCGGCTGAGGGCTTCTTGAAGGTCAGGGTCGAGTCCGCGCCGAGCTTGCCGGGCACGAGGATGGTTTCGTCGTAGCCGATCACATCCAGGGTCACGCCGGGGGCGCCGCTGCCGTCGGAAAAACCGCCGGTGCATTGGATCTGTTCGCCGGGGATTTCCTTGCATTCGCACATCGGGTTGTGGGCCACGGCTGTGGGACAGAAACCGACGCACAGCAACAACGTGGCGCAGGCGCGGCTCAGGCGTATCAATGTCATGGTTTGACTCCTTGCTTGTTCAGCCAGGCAATGGTGGCAGGCGAGGCCTGGCTCAGCGCAATGGAACCCTGGTGCATCGTGCCGTCCCAGCCTTCCATGGTGACCCACAGTTCGGCGTCGGCCGGCGTGCGCTCGGGCACCGGGAGCAGCGCGCCCATGCGGTACGGCGTGCCGAAGAAGATCACCCCGGCGGCGCGCAGGCTGCGCGGTTTGCCGATACGCAGGTAGGTTGCCTTGACCTGCTCGGCGCAGTTGGCGCACAGGGCCGCATTGAAGAATTTCATCGGGCCGGCCGGGTCGGGGCGCGGGCCTTCGTTGCGGAACTCGGCGAGGGTCAGGCTCCAGGGCCCGACCTGCACCTCGCCGGCCACCCGCTCGCCGATGCCGCTGTCACCGCGAAACAGCGCGGCGTCGGCAAAGTACTTGGGCATGAAGCCCAGGGGCACCAGCAACAGCAGGACGTTAAGGTGGAATCGCCATTTCAGCCACACGGCGCGTAGTGGCGAAGGCGTTGCGGCAGCGACCTTGCTCATTGGTTGCCCTCCGCCATTTCAGCCTGCAGGGCCGCGACCGCTGCCGCCTGGCGCGGCGCCTTGTGGCTGCGCTTGAGGGCATGGAGGGTGGCCAGGGCCGTGCGTTTGGTCCAGATCAGCAGGCCGCTCAACACCATCATGCTCAACACCAGGCCGAAGAATGCCCAGATCAGCTTGATCCACAGCCCGCCAAAGTCGCCGGTGTGCAGCGGGCGCATGGACTCGGTGACGAACTCCAGCGTCGAGCGGTTGGACAGCAGGTGCGAAACCGCCACTTCGCCGGTGTAGGGGTTGATCTGTGCGGTCTGGAACATCAACGGGTACCAGCCCCGCCCGCCGATCTGCAGATGGCTGTAGGCATTGAGTGGCAGGAACACGAAGCTGGTCTCCAGCCCCGGAATCCGTTGGCTGGCGATTTCGATCGCGTCGTCCAGGGCAATCATCGGCGCCGGCACGCCGGGGGCGGACGTCGGCACGTTCTCCCGGGCGATCACCGGCACGATGGGTTCGCTGGAGATGGAAATCTGGTTATCCCCCAGGATCGCCTGAATCAGGAACCAGGTGCCGGTGATGGAAATGACCGCGATGAACCAGATCGACCAGATACCGCTCAGGCGATGGAAGTCGCCCCAGAAGATCCGCGCGCCATGGCGGATGCGCAGGGTCGGGCGCAAAAAGCCCTTCCAGAAGCGCTTGTACACCACCAGCCCGGTGATCAACGACGCCAGCAACGGCAGGCCGAGTGCGGAGACCAGGTACCAGCCCCAACTGAACCCATTGGTGAATGGCACCAGCCACCAGCCGTGCAGGGCGCGGGTGAATTGTTTGAAGTCGAACGCCGGGCTGATGCCCTGGATCGCCCCGGTGTAAGGGTTGACATAGACCTCCACCGAGCGCCCGTCGGGGTAGCTGAGGGTGACACTCAGGGCGAAGTGCGACTCGTCCGGGCGGATGATGGATTGCACGATCACCAGGGGCTCGGCGCGTTTGATGGCGTTGATCACCTGGTCATAGCTCAGCGGTTCGGCGGCGTCCGACGGCTTGCTGGCGCGGATTTCCGGGTTGGCCAGCCAGACGATTTCCTGGCTGACCACGGCCAGGGTGCCGGTGACGCAGACGATCAGTACAAAAAACCAGATGGGTAATGCCAGCCAGCTGTGTACGAGAAACCAGAGTTTTGAGCGCGACTTCTTCGACATGTGAATGGGAGTCTTGATCGGAGGGGGGCAATGAGGGCCCGGAAAAGACCGGTCGTAGCTTTTGCTGACGCGACAGGCTGTATCTAAGTTAAGACGGATGAGAATGAGAAATCCCTAACCCAGATATGAAAGCAAATGTTTCAGGTTCACATTCGGGGCGCTGAGGCCGCGGTGCTGGGCAGCCCCCGTCTCAAGCCGACCCTCGATCAAACAGTGGCAGCGGGCCTGCCCGAGCGCCATCGCGAGCAAGCCCGCTCCCAGGCTCAGCCTTGCTTGAACAGCGCTTCGGCGCGCTGGCGGATTTGTGCTTCGTTCAGATCCTCCTTGCGGGAGGCCAGGAACCACACATGGCCGAACGGATCTCTCAGCGTGGCGGAGCGGTCGCCGTAGAACTGGTCCTTGGGTTCGGAAATGGACAGGCCGCCGGCTGCGACCGCTTGTCGATACTGCGCGTCGACATCGTCCACATATAAATGCAGGCCGACACTGGTGTGGCCATCGCGCGGGCTGCCGAAGGCCATTTCACCGCAGGGCGAGGCGAGCATGATCGCCGAGTCTCCGATACGCAGTTCAGCGTGGCCGACCTTGCCGTCGGGCATGTCCAGGCGCATGACTTGCGTGGCGTTGAAGGCTTTTTTGTAGAACTCGATGGCTTCGGCGGCTTTTTCGACGCCCAGGTAGGGCGTGATGCTGTGATAGCCCTCGGGAATAGGTTTTACGCTCATATCATTCTCCCTGAATTGTGTTTATGAAGGGACGGCCCTTTCACTATAGGCCACGCCGGCCGTGGCTTGCGGGCAACCGACGAGGTGTTGCCCAGGCAACAGTGAACAGGCAGATCGTTGCGCCATAAGTGCTGCGGCGGGCGCCAGCCGCAGCGACATCACGGGGTTCAGGGCGCGGCGCTGTCCCAGGGGTTTAAGGTGAACATTTCCCACAGGGAGCGGTTTTTCAGCTGGGCTCCAACAACTGAGCCCCCGGCCCACGCTCACCGAGCAGGTCGCCCTGATTGCGCAGCGGGCAGGCTTCCAGCGACAGGCATCCACAGCCAATACAGCCATTGAGCTTGTCGCGCAGGAGCATCAACTTGTTGATGCGCTCGTCCAGATCTGCCCGCCACGATGCCGACAAACGCTGCCAATCTTTAGCCGTCGGCGTGCGTCCATCCGGCAGGGCCTGCAACGCTTCACCAATCGTCGCCAGCGGAATCCCCAGGCGCTGGGCGATCTTGATCACCACCACCCGGCGCAGTACATCGCGCGGGTAGCGCCGCTGGTTGCCGGCATTGCGATTGCTTTTGATCAGCCCCTTGGTTTCGTAGAAATGCAGGGCCGTGACCGCCACGCCGCTGCGGGCCGACAGTTGGCCAACAGTAAGCTCCTTGGTAACCATGAAAAACTCCGGATTAACCCTTGACCTTGACTTAACTAGAGGTTTTACCCTGCGTGGTATCGAATCACAAGATTCTGCCTACAGAGAAAGGGGAGTGTTCATGCAGGTATCAGAGAAGAATCGCAGTTTCACTCAATTGATCGAGTTTCAGGTCGAGCCCCAGCAACAGCTCGCCCTGGTCGCGGCATTGTCCATCCAGAGCGAGCGCCTGGCCCAAGGGCACGGCGGCTTTCTCAATGCGAGTGTGCAGGTCAGCGATGACGGGCGGCGGGTACTCAATTACCTGCAATGGCGCTCACGCGAGGACGGCGAGGCGGCCTTCCAGTGCGTTGAGCACGGCGAGGAAGATTTCTGGACACTGATACGCGCCCACCAGGCCACGGCCGTGACCTTCGGTTCGTTCCAGGTGCTGCACAGTTTCGAGCGCAGCCATGACAATGCGTTGCACTGCCGTTTAAATGGATAGGTGCAGCATGCGCTCACCCTGAACGTTTTCCCCCGGGCGGCGATTGTTCACCGCCAGTTCGCCGATCTTGATCAGGCGCGTGCGTGTGACGTTGCGGCTCAGGCCCAGCAGGTTGGCGGTGTGGACCTGGTTGTAGTGGCTGAAGCGGTAGGCGGCACGCAGCAACGCGTCCTCGACTTTTTCATGCAGGGCACCGGCCTGTTCCTCGAACAGCTTTTGAAAGGCCCGTTCCAGCAAGGCTTCGGCACTGTTGTCGGTGCCGTGCTGGCTGTCGTCCTGACGCTCGATGCGCAGGTTCGACAGGCGTAAATCGTCGCGTTCGATCACGCCATTGCGGCAGATCAGCAAGGTGTGGTGAATCACGTTTTCCAGTTCGCGGATATTGCCTGGCCAGCTGTAGTTTTTCAGCTTGTGTTCGGCCTCGCGGCTGATGGTGACCGGGCCGTAGCCCAGGCGCTGGCTGTAGGCTTCGATGAAGTGTCGGGTCAGCGGCAGGATATCGCCGGGACGCTCGCGCAACGGGCTGAGTTCCAGGCTGACCACGTCGAGACGGTAGTAGAGGTCTTCACGGAAGTGCCCGGCGTTGATGGCTTTTTCCAGCTGCACGTTGGTCGCCGCAAGCACGCGTACATCGATGGGAATGCTCTTGCGCGAGCCCAGGCGCACCACCTCCCGCTCTTGCAGTACGCGCAATAACTTGACCTGGATCGCCATCGGCAAATCACCGATCTCATCGAGGAACAAGGTGCCGCCGTCGGCCTCTTCGAACCAGCCGGCCTTGGCGCTGAGGGCGCCGGTGAAGGCGCCTTTTTCATGGCCGAACAGTTCGGCTTCCACCAGCGATTCGGAAAACGCCCCGCAGTTCACCGCCACGAAGGGCCGGTTGCGTCGTGCGCTGAGGTTATGAATGTGGCGCGCCACCAGCTCTTTACCGGTCCCGGTTTCGCCGATGATCAACACGCTGGCTTCGCTGGGTGCCACTTGCTGGATATGGTCGAGCAGTGCCTGGGATTTCGGGTCTTCGAAGACCTGGGCCGTGGCGCGGATCGAGGTGGCGAGGGCGGGCGAGGGCGGTAAGGTTAAAAGCTGCATGGGCACCTCTTTATGAATAGAACGTAGGAGTCGGCAGGGACTGGTTCAACGCCCAGTCCCCCAGTTCGTGGAGTTTGTAGTCCACCGGGTCGTGCAGGCTTTGCGTGCGCAGGTTGCGCCAGTGCCGGTCCAGGCGCAGTGACGCATGGGTGGAGCGCGCGCCGGTGACTTCAAACAGGCGGCTGCACAACTCCAGGCCCTGGCGGCTGGCGGCGACCTTGGCGGTGGCGATGGCGATGGCCAGTTGGCCGCGTGCGTTTTCGCTGAGGTTCGGCCCCTGGGCCCAGGCTTGATCGAGCAGCGCGGCGGCGCGTTCCACCAGCAGGCGCACACCTTGCAGGGCCACCCAGAACTCGCCGTAGTGGTGCAGCACGTAAGGGTCTTGGCGCACATCCTCGGCGGTGGATTTATGCCACGCACGGGTTTCGGTGAGGGTGTAGTTGCGCGCTTCATCAAAGGCACCTTCGGCTATGCCGAGGAACATGTGCGTGAAGGTCAACTGCGCGATCAGTGGGCGCAGGCAGGCGAACGGTGTGCTCAGAGGGCCCGGGTCGAGCAGCAATTCCGACTCCTCGACGCGCACCCGTTCGAAACTGGCGCTGCCGCTGTCGGTCTGGCGCTGGCCGATATTGTTCCAGTCGTTGTGCAAGGTGATGCCGCTGCGCCCGCTGGGGATGGCGGCGATCAGCAACTTGCCGCCGGCGCTCTCATCCACCGCCGAGGCGATCAGCATTTCCGAGTCGCTGGCGCCGGAGCAGAAGCTCTTCTTGCCGGAGAACTCACGCCAACCGCCGAAATCCTTGACCTGCGTGCGCGTGTCCAGCGGGTTGAGGGCGTTGCCCCAGAACCAGTTTTTGCGTGCGGTCTGTTCGAACCACGGCTGCCATTGGTCCGGCCGCGAAAACAGGCGCACCGTAGCGAGCATCAGGTGGTGAAAACCGAAGACATGAGCGATGGAGCTGTCGACCTTGGCGAATTCACGCACGATGGCCAGGGTGTCGCTCCAGCGCGCACCGCCCGTGGCGCGCGGCCCGTTCACGTACATCCGCGAGTTTTTCGGCGACGGCGGCGGGTGGTTCGCCCCAGGTCAGGTACACGTCCACCTGTTCGGCGGCGAGGTCGTGGGCGGCGTCGGAGGAACCGCCGAAGTACAGCGGCGGATAAGGCTTCTGCACCGGTGGGTAAAGTGCCTTGGCATTCTGCACACGCAGGTGTTTGCCTTCGAAGTCCACCGATTCGCCCTGCAATACGCGGCGCCAGATCTTGAGGAATTCGTCGGAGACTTCATAGCGTTCGCGGTGGTCGAGGAAGCTGCCGTCGCCGCGGTTTTCGTCGGGGTCGCCGCCGGTCACGACGTTGATCAGCAGGCGGCCGTTGGACAGGCGATCCAGGGTCGCCGCCATGCGCGCCGACACTGTGGGCGAGATGATGCCAGGGCGAATTGCCGCCAGGTAGCGCAAGCGTTCTGTCAGCGGCACCAGCGCCGAGGCGATTACCCAGGAGTCTTCGCACGAACGCCCGGTAGGAATCAACACGCCGTAGTAGCCAAGGCTGTCAGCGGCCTGGGCGACTTGCTTCAGATAATTGAGGGTGACCGGACGGGCACCTTGGGTGGTGCCCAGGTAATGACCGTCGCCATGAGTGGGCAGAAACCAGAAAACATCCATGACGAATCCTTAAGCGATTTTCAACAGTGAGGGGGCGTGCGCGGCGAACAACGGGGCTGCGCGTTCTGCCGCAAGGCGAATACGGCCTTTCAAGGCTTCGTTGGTGATTTGGTAATCGGTGAAATCGGCTTCGGTGGCATATACGCCGATCGGCAAGGTCAGGGCCTGGAAGAAGCTGAACAGCGGGCGCAACTAGTGATCGAGTACCAGCGCGTGACGTTCGCTGCCGCCGGTGGCGGCCAGCAGCACAGGGGTGTCGATCAACGAGTTGAGGCCAACCAGGTCGAATAGATGCTTGAGCAGGCCTGGATAAGAACCGCGATAGACCGGTGCGGCGACGATCAGCAAGTCGGCCTGTTCGATGGCCAACAGTTGGGATTCGACCTCGGCCGGCAACTCATCGCGCGACAGTGCGCCGCCCAGTGGCCGGGCGATATCACCGAGTTCGATCAGGGTCGTCTGGATCGGCAACAACGTTGCCAGTTCGGCCAGCACGGCCTGGGTCAACACCAGGGTACGGGACGGGCGCCAGCTTCCGCCGGAGAGGGCAACGACATTCAGGGGACGGGTCATCAACAGTTCCTTTTTCAACAGTGGCATAGCAGGGGAAGTGAGCCGGTCTGAGCAAGCGCTGTACCAACGGCTGCAGGCCTTGATCCGCCTGGGCTGCGGGCTCACTGCTGAAAAACGTTGCTGTTGTCTGCCTGGTGTTTTGTTGAATGGCTGTTGCCTGCGCAACAGTTGCCTGGCGAACAGTGTCGAATTGGCGTGGAGCCATTTATAGAAGGTTATGCTTATTCCGTAAATGAACGTATTTACATATTTATAGATCAAAAAAGAATATAAGGGTGGCGCTGATGAGGGTGTGGCGACGGGTGATAGCGACTATCACGGATGGTGATTTTTCACTGTCCAGGGGCGGGAGTAGCCTGTGTTCATTGACTTGAGACCTTCTTCGCAGAGCCGTCGCCATGAACCGATTTTTTGCTGTTTCCTTATTACTCGTCACTTCTGTCGTTGCCGGTTGTGCGACCCATCCTTCGCCTGAATTACGCCCTTACACGGCGCAAGAAACCCGGGAACTGGCGCTGGAGGCGTTGAGCCGTCGCGGCTTGTCGTTTGACGAATATCAACGCCAGCGGGCTGCCCTGACCGGTCAGGCACAACAACCTTTCAGTTTTGCTCACCAGGGCGAAATGAACGCCGAACGTAATGTGACCCTGCATGGCCGCTCCAGTTGAGCCGGTGCTCAGTGGCAAAAAGCCCGAGGTTTCTCAAGAAGCCTCGGGCTTTTTGTTTGCCATGGCGCTATGTCAGCCTGTTAAGCTGAATTTCAGGAGCGTTCCTACGCACATTTACGTCAAGTGGTCCTTTTTTAATGGCATTCGATCGGGTAAACCTGACGACCTCTGTTCCGGTCGATGCCCCTGAGACGTTGCTCTCGGGAACCTGCTCTGCGAGTCCCTAAGGTTATGAATAAACGTCCGTTGTATTTCGACTACGCCGCCACCACCCCGGTGGACGAGCGGGTCATCCAGGTGATGGTCGAGTGTCTGGGCTTGCACGCCAATTTCGGTAACCCTGCGTCCAGCTCCCACGCCTTCGGCCAAGCGGCCCGGCAAACGGTTGAACAGGCGCGTCGCCAGGTGGCCGAGCTGGTCGGTGCCGAGCCGGAACAGATCGTCTGGACGTCCGGCGCGACGGAGTCCAACAACCTTGCGATCAAGGGGGTGACTCAAGCGCGGGGCTTGGCGGGTGGGCATATCATCACCAGCCAGATCGAGCACAAGGCTACGCTGGACACCGCGCGGCAGATGCAGGAGGCCGGAGTGGCCGTGACCTACCTGGCGCCGGACGCCGATGGGTTGATCAGTGCCGAGGCGGTGAGTGAAGCACTGCGTGAGGACACCTTCCTGGTATCGCTGATGTTGGTGAACAACGAGTTGGGCACCCTCAACGACATCCCCGCCATTGGCGCGCGGGTGCGTGAACACGGCGCGTTGTTGCATGTGGACGCGGCACAGGGCGCGGGCAAGGTGGCGATCGACCTGGCGCAATGGCCGGTGGATTTGATGTCGTTTTCCGCGCACAAGGTGTATGGCCCCAAGGGGATCGGCGCGCTGTATGTCGGGCCGCGGGCGCAGCGGAAGGTGTTGGCGCAGATTCACGGCGGTGGCCACGAGGGCGGCTTGCGCTCCGGTACACTGGCAACCCACCAGATTGCGGGCATGGGCGCGGCGTTCGCCTTGGCGGCGCAGGCGTTCAGTGAAGAGCAGGCGGAGATCGTGGCCTTGCGCCAGCGCCTGCTCGATCAACTGGCGTCGGTCGTCGGTGTGCGTCTCAATGGCAGCGCCACCCAGCGCATTCCCCACACCCTCAGCCTCACCTTCGGTGAAGGCGAGTTCAACGCCGCGGCCTTGAGTGCGGGCATTGCTTTTTCCGCCACCTCGGCCTGCAATTCGGCGAGCAATGCGCCCTCCCATGTGCTGCTGGCGCTGGGGCATGATGCCCGCAGCGCCGGTCGAACCATTCGCTTGAGCCTGGGGCGGTTCACCACCGAGCAGGATATCGACCAGGCCGTGCAGTTGATCAAGGCCACCCTTGCCAGTGCGCCGGCGTTCTGGGCGGTCTGATTCTTCATTCGTAATCCATAACAATTATTCGTGGTTAGCAGGAGACACAATGAGTACGCAGCCTTTGACCCATGGAACGGTTCCCCAGCGCCTGGCGCATACCCGTGAATTGATGCGCCGCGAAGGCATTCATGCCTTGCTGGTGCCGTCCGCTGACCCGCACCTGTCCGAATACTTGCCGGGCTACTGGCAGGGGCGTCAATGGTTGTCGGGCTTCCACGGCTCGGTGGGGACGCTGATCGTCACCGCGGATTTCGCCGGTGTCTGGGCCGACAGCCGCTACTGGGAACAAGCGACCAAGGAACTCAAGGGCAGCGGTATCGAGTTGGTGAAGCTGCAGCCGGGTCAACCTGGCCCGCTGGAGTGGCTGGCCGAACAGACGCCGCAGGGCGCCGTGGTGGCGGTCGACGGTGCGGTAATGGCCGTGGCGTCGGCGCGTACCTTGGGCGGCAAACTGGCGGAGCGCGGTGCTCGCCTGCGTACCGACATCGACCTGCTGAATGAAGTCTGGAGCGACCGCCCGGCGTTGCCGAATCAGCCGATCTACCAGCACCTGCCACCGCAGGCCACCGTCAGCCGTGGCGAAAAACTCGCTGCACTGCGCGCCAGCTTGAAAGAAAAGGGCGCCGACTGGCACTTCATCGCCACCCTGGATGACATCGCCTGGTTGTTTAACCTGCGCGGTGCCGACGTATCGTTCAACCCGGTGTTTGTGTCCTTCGCCCTCATCAGTGCGCAACAGGCCACGTTGTTTGTGGCGCTGAGCAAAGTCGATGCCGCGCTGCGGGCGGTGCTTGAGCAGGATGGCGTGACCTTGCGCGATTACAGCGAAGTCGCCGATGCCCTGCGCGCGGTGCCATCGGGCGCGAGTGTGCAGGTTGATCCGGCACGCGTGACCGCCGGTTTGCTGGAACACCTGGATGCCAGCGTCAAGCTGGTGGAAGGGCTGAACCCGACGACGCTTGCCAAATCCCGCAAGAGCCTGGCCGACGCGGAACATATCCGCCTGGCCATGGAGCAGGATGGCGCGGCCTTGTGCGAATTCTTCGCCTGGCTGGAGAGTGCGCTGGGCCGTGAACGCATCACTGAACTGACCATCGACGAACACCTGACGGCCGCACGTACCCGCCGTCCCGGTTATGTGTCGCTGAGTTTCAACACCATCGCTGCGTTCAATGCCAATGGCGCGATGCCGCATTACCACGCCACCGAAGAAGAGCATGCGCTGATCGAAGGCGATGGCCTGCTGCTGATCGACTCGGGTGGCCAGTACTTGGGCGGTACTACCGATATCACGCGGATGGTGCCTATCGGAGCGCCGAGTGATGAACAGAAGCGTGATTGCACCCGCGTGCTCAAGGGGGTGATCGCCCTGTCCCGTGCTCATTTTCCCAAGGGCATTATGTCGCCACTGCTCGATGCCATCGCACGCGCGCCGATCTGGGCCGAAGGTGTGGACTACGGCCATGGCACGGGGCACGGTGTAGGTTATTTCCTCAATGTGCATGAAGGTCCGCAGGTCATCGCCTACCAGGCCGCTACTGCGCCGCAAACCGCGATGCAGCCGGGCATGATCACCTCCATTGAACCGGGTACTTACCGTCCGGGGCGTTGGGGCGTGCGTATCGAGAACCTGGTGTTGAATCGCGAAGCGGGCAAGACCGAGTTCGGTGAGTTCCTCGAGTTCGAAACCCTGACCTTGTGCCCGATCGACACCCGTTGTCTGGAGCCGTCGTTGCTGACGGCGGAGGAGCGCCAGTGGCTCAATGCGTACCATGCCGAGGTGTGTCAGCGTTTGAGCCCATTGCTCAGTGGCGCTGCGCTGGAGTGGTTGCAGGTACGCACCGCGGCTATTTGATCGGTCGCTGCTCGGCAAGTGCCGCTTGTGATTTGCGCGCAGGCGGCCGGTCGCAGCGTCGCGAAGGGCTGCGCGGGGTCGAGGCGTTCGGTGGGCGCTGCGGAGCAGTCGGAAGTGGACTGCTCGGGCCGCTATTTACAGATGACGATCATGCTCCGGCTGGTGTAACCAGCAGGGTTGAGGCCGAAGGGGTAGTCCCCAGGCTCCTCGGAGTTGTCACCGGACTTGGCGATAACCCGGTAGCCCTTGGCGCCGCATGAGTTGACTGCACTGGTGTAGCACTGGTCCCAAGAGGAGGACAGCCCTGAACAGTTGATATGCAGCCCTTTTTTGCCCCGTTTCACTTCTGTCTTGGTGGTCGCGGCACAGCCAGCAATGGCCACGACCATTAACAGTATCAAAATTCGCTTCATTCCCATCCTTAATAGCCGCTTCGAAAAAATTGCCTGAAGCTGGCTTTACTCGCTCTCGATTGTAGCGTTCGCGCTGTCCTTGTCGAAACTCTCCATGAATGACATTTGTTTGCGGCCTAAACATGGCCCAAATGAGCGACAAATACCAGAGTTACCGTCAAAGATGATTAATCGGCTGGTACTAGAGGTTTGGCCTCGTTTCGCATGGTCAGCGTGGCGCCAACGGAGGCCAGAATAATGCAGGAGATGGCCAGCCACTGTGCGAGCGACAAATGCTCCTGCAGGAAGAACAGGCCCGAGAGCGCGCCGAATGCGGGCTCGATGCTCATCAAGGTGCCGAAAGTACGGGCGGGCAGGCGAGTCAGCGCGACCATCTCCAGGGTGTAGGGGAGCGCCGTGGACAGGATGGCGACGCCGATGGCAACTGGAATCAGCGCAGGCGTCAGCAATGCCGTACCCGCATGAACGATGCCGATCGGTGCGACGAACAAGGCGGCGATCATGACGCCGAGGGCAGCGGTTTGCACGCCGTTATCATTCCCTGCCTTTTGGCCGAACAGAATGTAGAGCGCCCAGCAAACACCTGCGCCTAGTGCATAAGCCGCACCGACCAGGTCAATCCCGGTGCTGGTTTCTCCCGTGGGGATCAACAGCAGAAGACCGACAACCGCGAGGGCGATCCACAGAAAGTCCACCGCGCGGCGCGATGCATAGAGGGCGACGGCGAGCGGCCCGGTGAACTCCAGGGCTACCGCGATACCAAGGGGGACTGTGCGTAGCGACATATAGAAGAGGAAGTTCATGCCGCCTAACGCCATTCCGTAAACAATCACGGTGCGCAGGGATTTGGCCGTCAGCGTGGCCCGCCATGGGCGCAATATCAGCAACATGATGATGCTGGCGAAAATCAGGCGCAGCGTGGTGGTGCCTTGAGCGCCGACGATAGGGAACATGGTCTTGGCCAGCGAAGCGCCGGACTGGATGGAAGCCATGGCGATCAACAGCAGGCCGACAGGAAACAGTGCCGAGGCCAGGCTGCGAGGGGAGGTGGTCATTGGGGTGTTCGTCCGAGGTCATATTTGAGTAGCAAAGAGCCCTATGATGCTTAAGTGTGTGTCGCTGAGCAATATATTGCTCAATTATCAGTTTTCTACCTTCTATATAGAGTGGCTTTGGAGGTTTTCCGCTGTTTGATAGAAAAACCAAATTAAAGGTTGACGGCAAATCCTGGACGTCTATAATTCGCCCCACTTCCGGCGCAGTCGAAACGGAAAACTCCTTGGTAAACAAAGAGTTACGCAAGATTCGACAGCGACCTGCTTCAGTTCATCGAAACCTGGAAGGAGTTGGTAGAGCAGGGTTGTTTGGCTCTATTGACGTTTCGATCTTCTCGGTCGAAAGCGGAGAAAAAGAGGTGTTGACAGCAGCGTGTAACGCTGTAGAATTCGCCTCCCGCTAACGAGAGATCGGAAGCGCAAGTGGTTGAAGTTACAAAGGAAACTTTGAAAACTTCTGAAAATAATCACTTGACAGCAAATGAGGCTGCTGTAGAATGCGCGCCTCGGTTGAGACGAAAGATCTTAACCAACCGCTCTTTAACAACTGAATCAAGCAATTCGTGTGGGTGCTTGTGGAGTCAGACTGATAGTCAACAAGATTATCAGCATCACAAGTTACTCCGCGAGAAATCAAAGATGTAACCAACGATTGCTGAGCCAAGTTTAGGGTTTCTTAAAAACCCAAAGATGTTTGAACTGAAGAGTTTGATCATGGCTCAGATTGAACGCTGGCGGCAGGCCTAACACATGCAAGTCGAGCGGTAGAGAGAAGCTTGCTTCTCTTGAGAGCGGCGGACGGGTGAGTAATGCCTAGGAATCTGCCTGGTAGTGGGGGATAACGTTCGGAAACGGACGCTAATACCGCATACGTCCTACGGGGGAAAGCAGGGGACCTTCGGGCCTTGCGCTATCAGATGAGCCTAGGTCGGATTAGCTAGTTGGTGAGGTAATGGCTCACCAAGGCGACGATCCGTAACTGGTCTGAGAGGATGATCAGTCACACTGGAACTGAGACACGGTCCAGACTCCTACGGGAGGCAGCAGTGGGGAATATTGGACAATGGGCGAAAGCCTGATCCAGCCATGCCGCGTGTGTGAAGAAGGTCTTCGGATTGTAAAGCACTTTAAGTTGGGAGGAAGGGCAGTTACCTAATACGTGATTGTTTTGACGTTACCGACAGAATAAGCACCGGCTAACTCTGTGCCAGCAGCCGCGGTAATACAGAGGGTGCAAGCGTTAATCGGAATTACTGGGCGTAAAGCGCGCGTAGGTGGTTAGTTAAGTTGGATGTGAAATCCCCGGGCTCAACCTGGGAACTGCATTCAAAACTGACTGACTAGAGTATGGTAGAGGGTGGTGGAATTTCCTGTGTAGCGGTGAAATGCGTAGATATAGGAAGGAACACCAGTGGCGAAGGCGACCACCTGGACTGATACTGACACTGAGGTGCGAAAGCGTGGGGAGCAAACAGGATTAGATACCCTGGTAGTCCACGCCGTAAACGATGTCAACTAGCCGTTGGGAGCCTTGAGCTCTTAGTGGCGCAGCTAACGCATTAAGTTGACCGCCTGGGGAGTACGGCCGCAAGGTTAAAACTCAAATGAATTGACGGGGGCCCGCACAAGCGGTGGAGCATGTGGTTTAATTCGAAGCAACGCGAAGAACCTTACCAGGCCTTGACATCCAATGAACTTTCTAGAGATAGATTGGTGCCTTCGGGAACATTGAGACAGGTGCTGCATGGCTGTCGTCAGCTCGTGTCGTGAGATGTTGGGTTAAGTCCCGTAACGAGCGCAACCCTTGTCCTTAGTTACCAGCACGTAATGGTGGGCACTCTAAGGAGACTGCCGGTGACAAACCGGAGGAAGGTGGGGATGACGTCAAGTCATCATGGCCCTTACGGCCTGGGCTACACACGTGCTACAATGGTCGGTACAGAGGGTTGCCAAGCCGCGAGGTGGAGCTAATCCCAGAAAACCGATCGTAGTCCGGATCGCAGTCTGCAACTCGACTGCGTGAAGTCGGAATCGCTAGTAATCGCGAATCAGAATGTCGCGGTGAATACGTTCCCGGGCCTTGTACACACCGCCCGTCACACCATGGGAGTGGGTTGCACCAGAAGTAGCTAGTCTAACCTTCGGGGGGACGGTTACCACGGTGTGATTCATGACTGGGGTGAAGTCGTAACAAGGTAGCCGTAGGGGAACCTGCGGCTGGATCACCTCCTTAATCGACGACATCAGCTGCTCCATAAGTTCCCACACGAATTGCTTGATTCATTGAAGAAGACGATAAGAAGCAGCCCGAAATTGGGTCTGTAGCTCAGTTGGTTAGAGCGCACCCCTGATAAGGGTGAGGTCGGCAGTTCGAATCTGCCCAGACCCACCAATTTTGTGTGGGAACCTGTAGAAATACGGGGCCATAGCTCAGCTGGGAGAGCGCCTGCCTTGCACGCAGGAGGTCAACGGTTCGATCCCGTTTGGCTCCACCACTACTGCTTCTGGAAGTTGAAAGCTTAGAAATGAGCATTCCATCGTGATGATGGTGAATGTTGATTTCTAGTCTTTGATTAGATCGTTCTTTAAAAATTTGGGTATGTGATAGAAAGATAGACTGAACGTTACTTTCACTGGTAACGGATCAGGCTAAGGTAAAATTTGTGAGTTCTCTTAATTGAGAAATTCGAATTTTCGGCGAATGTCGTCTTCACAGTATAACCAGATTGCTTGGGGTTATATGGTCAAGTGAAGAAGCGCATACGGTGGATGCCTTGGCAGTCAGAGGCGATGAAAGACGTGGTAGCCTGCGAAAAGCTTCGGGGAGTCGGCAAACAGACTTTGATCCGGAGATGTCTGAATGGGGGAACCCAGCCATCATAAGATGGTTACCTTACACTGAATACATAGGTGTAAGGGGCGAACCAGGGGAACTGAAACATCTAAGTACCCTGAGGAAAAGAAATCAACCGAGATTCCCTTAGTAGTGGCGAGCGAACGGGGACTAGCCCTTAAGTGGCTTTGAGATTAGCGGAACGCTCTGGAAAGTGCGGCCATAGTGGGTGATAGCCCTGTACGCGAAAATCTCTTAGTCATGAAATCGAGTAGGACGGAGCACGAGAAACTTTGTCTGAATATGGGGGGACCATCCTCCAAGGCTAAATACTACTGACTGACCGATAGTGAACTAGTACCGTGAGGGAAAGGCGAAAAGAACCCCGGAGAGGGGAGTGAAATAGATCCTGAAACCGTATGCGTACAAGCAGTGGGAGCCTACTTTGTTAGGTGACTGCGTACCTTTTGTATAATGGGTCAGCGACTTATTTTCAGTGGCGAGCTTAACCGAATAGGGGAGGCGTAGCGAAAGCGAGTCTTAATAGGGCGTCTAGTCGCTGGGAATAGACCCGAAACCGGGCGATCTATCCATGGGCAGGTTGAAGGTTGGGTAACACTAACTGGAGGACCGAACCGACTACCGTTGAAAAGTTAGCGGATGACCTGTGGATCGGAGTGAAAGGCTAATCAAGCTCGGAGATAGCTGGTTCTCCTCGAAAGCTATTTAGGTAGCGCCTCATGTATCACTGTAGGGGGTAGAGCACTGTTTCGGCTAGGGGGTCATCCCGACTTACCAAACCGATGCAAACTCCGAATACCTACAAGTGCCGAGCATGGGAGACACACGGCGGGTGCTAACGTCCGTCGTGAAAAGGGAAACAACCCAGACCGTCAGCTAAGGTCCCAAAGTTATGGTTAAGTGGGAAACGATGTGGGAAGGCTTAGACAGCTAGGAGGTTGGCTTAGAAGCAGCCACCCTTTAAAGAAAGCGTAATAGCTCACTAGTCGAGTCGGCCTGCGCGGAAGATGTAACGGGGCTCAAACCATACACCGAAGCTACGGGTATCACGTAAGTGATGCGGTAGAGGAGCGTTCTGTAAGCCTGTGAAGGTGAGTTGAGAAGCTTGCTGGAGGTATCAGAAGTGCGAATGCTGACATGAGTAACGATAATGGGTGTGAAAAACACCCACGCCGAAAGACCAAGGTTTCCTGCGCAACGTTAATCGACGCAGGGTTAGTCGGTCCCTAAGGCGAGGCTGAAAAGCGTAGTCGATGGAAAACAGGTTAATATTCCTGTACTTCTGGTTATTGCGATGGAGGGACGGAGAAGGCTAGGCCAGCTTGGCGTTGGTTGTCCAAGTTTAAGGTGGTAGGCTGGAATCTTAGGTAAATCCGGGATTCTAAGGCCGAGAGCTGATGACGAGTCATCTTTTAGATGACGAAGTGGTTGATGCCATGCTTCCAAGAAAAGCTTCTAAGCTTCAGGTAATCAGGAACCGTACCCCAAACCGACACAGGTGGTTGGGTAGAGAATACCAAGGCGCTTGAGAGAACTCGGGTGAAGGAACTAGGCAAAATGGCACCGTAACTTCGGGAGAAGGTGCGCCGGTGAGGGTGAAGGACTTGCTCCGTAAGCTCATGCCGGTCGAAGATACCAGGCCGCTGCGACTGTTTATTAAAAACACAGCACTCTGCAAACACGAAAGTGGACGTATAGGGTGTGACGCCTGCCCGGTGCCGGAAGGTTAATTGATGGGGTTAGCTAACGCGAAGCTCTTGATCGAAGCCCCGGTAAACGGCGGCCGTAACTATAACGGTCCTAAGGTAGCGAAATTCCTTGTCGGGTAAGTTCCGACCTGCACGAATGGCGTAACGATGGCGGCGCTGTCTCCACCCGAGACTCAGTGAAATTGAAATCGCTGTGAAGATGCAGTGTATCCGCGGCTAGACGGAAAGACCCCGTGAACCTTTACTATAGCTTTGCACTGGACTTTGAATTTGCTTGTGTAGGATAGGTGGGAGGCTTTGAAGCGTGGACGCCAGTTCGCGTGGAGCCAACCTTGAAATACCACCCTGGCAACTTTGAGGTTCTAACTCAGGTCCGTTATCCGGATCGAGGACAGTGTATGGTGGGTAGTTTGACTGGGGCGGTCTCCTCCTAAAGAGTAACGGAGGAGTACGAAGGTGCGCTCAGACCGGTCGGAAATCGGTCGTAGAGTATAAAGGCAAAAGCGCGCTTGACTGCGAGACAGACACGTCGAGCAGGTACGAAAGTAGGTCTTAGTGATCCGGTGGTTCTGTATGGAAGGGCCATCGCTCAACGGATAAAAGGTACTCCGGGGATAACAGGCTGATACCGCCCAAGAGTTCATATCGACGGCGGTGTTTGGCACCTCGATGTCGGCTCATCACATCCTGGGGCTGAAGCCGGTCCCAAGGGTATGGCTGTTCGCCATTTAAAGTGGTACGCGAGCTGGGTTTAGAACGTCGTGAGACAGTTCGGTCCCTATCTGCCGTGGACGTTTGAGATTTGAGAGGGGCTGCTCCTAGTACGAGAGGACCGGAGTGGACGAACCTCTGGTGTTCCGGTTGTCACGCCAGTGGCATTGCCGGGTAGCTATGTTCGGAATAGATAACCGCTGAAAGCATCTAAGCGGGAAACTAGCCTCAAGATGAGATCTCACTGGGACCTTGAGTCCCCTGAAGGGCCGTCGAAGACTACGACGTTGATAGGTTGGGTGTGTAAGCGCTGTGAGGCGTTGAGCTAACCAATACTAATTGCCCGTGAGGCTTGACCATATAACACCCAAGCAATTTGACTACTCGAAAGAGCATCAGATTGCGGTGTGTGAAGACGAAATGAACCGAAAGTTCGACTCTTACAAAACACCGAAAGCTATCACATACCCAATTTGCTGAAGCGAGGCCAGCTGGCCACGACTCAGTACCCGAATTTCTTGACGACCATAGAGCATTGGAACCACCTGATCCCATCCCGAACTCAGCAGTGAAACGATGCATCGCCGATGGTAGTGTGGGGTTTCCCCATGTGAGAGTAGGTCATCGTCAAGATTAAATTCCAGAACCCCTGTTTGCTTACGCAGACAGGGGTTTTGTTTTGGGCGGTCGGAAAGGGCGCCTCATTGCGGTGGTCTTCAGTGCTTCCTTGGCAGTGTCTACTAAAGGCTTTTGTATCGCTCTCCTCAAACTGCAAGATCGTACAAGAGCGCTCGACCCTTCCTTCGATAGTCTGACAACTCTCACCTACCAGAGGATCTGTCATGACTCAGCAGCACCTAGCACAACCTGTCAATCTCGCGCAAAAGGCTTCGCTCATCAGTGAACAGTGGAGCCCGAGAGTCGTCGCCGAGATGAACGACTACCAGTTCAAGGTTGTACGCATCGAAGGCGAGTTCATCTGGCACTCACATCCAGAAACCGACGAGGCGTTTTTCGTGCTTGAAGGGACACTGCGCATCGACCTTCCGGACGGTCCCGTGTATGTGGCACCGGGTGAGCTGTATGTCGTTCCTCGCGGAATAGAGCATCGGACGGCCGCCGAAGGCGAAGCCAAATTGATGATGATCGAACCACGCGGCATCTTGAACACCGGCCATGAAGGAGGAGACCGCACTGCCATGAACGACCTGTGGATCTGAAATCCCCCTGCTGTTCGAGGCCACCGTTGCCATCTGGTAACAGTAGCCTCATCCCCTGATGCTCGGTGCCGTCTGACTCAACGGCACCACACGGCTCTTCCCAGGTACCGTTGGGGAAATCGATGCAAAGTGTTTCTGCATTTTTGGTATGGTGCAGCACATTTTCACAAGGATTGAGCTTTTATCCGCAGGACGCGGCGTCGACCTTTTTCAACGAGATGCTGTAGAAATGCCTCAACCAATCCCGATCAAAGACCACGAAAACGAAAACCGCCTGGTCAACAAGCGCCTGCTCGCCTGCGCCTTGTTGGTGATCGGCATCACCTGCGCCCTGGTGGGCCGCCTGTATTTCCTGCAGGTCGTGCAATTCGACTATCACTCGACGATTTCTGAAAACAACCGTGTCCACGTACTGCCCATCACACCGACTCGCGGCTTGATCTATGACCGCAATGGCGTCGTGCTGGCCGACAACCGTCCAAGCTACAACCTGACGATCACCCGCGAGCGCACCACCGACCTCAAGGGCGAGCTGGACGCGATCGTCAGCCTGCTGCACCTGCCGGCAGAAGACCGTGCCGTATTCGACAGGGCGCTGAAGCAGGCGCGGCATCCTTTTGTTCCGGTTACGTTGTTTTATGAGCTGACCGAAGAACAGATCGCCGAACTCGCCGTCAACGAATTCCGCCTGCCCGGTGTAGACGTCGAACCGCAATTCGTCCGCCACTACCCCCTGGGCGCGCATTTCGCTCACTCCATCGGTTACGTTGGCCGCATCAACGAAAAAGAATCCAAAGCCCTCGACTCGGTGGAATACCGCGGCACGCAGTCCATCGGCAAGACCGGCATCGAGCGCTTCTACGAGTCAGAACTGCATGGTCATGTCGGCTATGAAGAAGTTGAGACCAATGCACAGGGGCGCGTACTGCGTGTGCTCAAGCATACCGATCCGATCCCCGGCAAAAACATCGTGCTGAGCCTCGACGTCAAACTCCAGGAGGCGGCGGAAGAAGCGCTGGGCGATCGTCGTGGCTCCGTGGTAGCCCTCGACCCGCAAACTGGCGAAGTACTGGCGATGGTCAGCAAACCCAGCTTCGACCCCAACCTGTTCGTCACGGGCATCAGCTTCAAGGAATACGCCGCCCTGCATGATTCCATCGACCGGCCGCTGTTCAACCGCGTCCTGCGCGGTCTCTATGCGCCGGGTTCGACGATCAAGCCGGAAGTGGCCATCGCGGGTCTCGACAGCGGGGTAGTGACGGCCCAGACCCGCGTGTTCGATCCCGGTTACTATCAATTGCCCGACTTTGACCACAAATACCGCAACTGGAACCACAGCGGCGACGGTTGGGTGGATATGGACGCCGCCATCATGCGCTCCAACGACACCTATTTTTACGACCTGGCCCACAAGCTCGGCATCGACCGTCTGCACGACTACCTGGCCGAGTTCGGCCTCGGCCAGAAAGTCTCCCTGGACATGTTCGAAGAGTCGGCCGGCCTGATGCCGTCCCAGGCCTGGAAGCGCGCGACCCGGCGTCAGCCCTGGTTCCCGGGCGAAACGGTGATCCTCGGCATCGGCCAGGGTTATATGCAAGTCACGCCGCTGCAACTGGCCCAGGCCACTGCGTTGATTGCCAACAAAGGCGTGTGGAATCGGCCGCACCTGGCCAAGACCATCAACGGCGTGGCACCGGTGGACGAGCACCCGATGCCCAACGTGGTCCTCAAGAACCCGCGTGACTGGGAGCAGGTCAACCACGGGATGCAACTGGTGATGCACGACCCGCGCGGGATCGCCCGGGCGGCTGCGCAAGGCGCGCAATACCGCATCGCCGGCAAGAGTGGTACCGCGCAGGTGGTGGCGATCAAACAGGGCGAGCGCTACAACCGCGACAAAACCCAGGAGCGCCACCGTGACAACGCGCTGTTTGTCGGGTTTGCGCCAGCGGAGCACCCCCAGATCGTGATTTCGGTGATGATCGAAAACGGCGAGGCCGGTGGCCGCGTCGCAGGCCCGGTGGTGCGCCAGATCATGGACGCCTGGCTGCTCGACCACGAAGGCCACTTGAAGCCGCAATATGCGACGCCGAGCAAAGCCCCCGGCGACCCCCACGTCTGACTCACAGCTGCCATTCGTCCCACGGCTGCACGCCCTCATGCGCCAGCCACGGCACATCGTGGGCCGTCCAGATATGCGCGGTGGGCCTGATGCCCGGATCATCGTCCAGCGTCGCCACCCGCACAATCACATGGGGCTGATGCCCGCGCTCGGCCATCAGGTGTGAGCCACAGCGCGAGCAGAAGCGCCTGAATTTGCCTGGCGAGGATTCGAAGGCCGCCAACAGTTCTTCGCCCTGGGTCCAGCGAAAGTGCTCACGCATTACGCCGGCGGTGCTCACAAACGCTGCCGCATGCACCTTGCGACAGCTGTCGCAGTGGCAGTGGCTGATGGGCATGTCCAGGCTGTCCACCTGGTAGCGCACGGCTTTACAGAAGCAACTTCCATTCAACGGGTCAGTCATAACCTAAGGGCCTGGACAACAATGGGGGCATCATCATCGCGCAGAACCCAAGGTTGCGCATTGGTCGATGTCGCCTACTGTCAATGGAGGAGGTGACGTATGCACGTATCAGATCGTATAGAACGGAAAGTCCTACTGAACGCTCCACGCAAAAAAGTGTGGGAGGCACTCACCGATGCCGAGCAATTCGGCCGCTGGTTTGGCATCGCCCTCAAGGGCAAGACCTTTGTCGCCGGGGAAACGATCGAAGCGCCGATCACTTACCCAGGTTACGAACACCTGATCTGGAAAGCCAAGATCGAACGCATCCTGCCGCAGACGCGGTTTTCTTTCTCGTGGCACCCCTTCGCTGTCGAAAAGGGCTTCGACTACGACAAGGAAACACCGACACTGGTGGAGTTCACCGTTGAAGACCGCGCCCCGGGCATTCTGCTGCGGGTCGTTGAATCCGGCTTCGACACAGTGCCCGAAGCCCGCCGCCTGAAAGCCTTCAAAATGAATTCCCGCGGCTGGGACGAGCAAATGCGCAATATCGAAGGCTACCTGAGCCACTTCCACCAAGGCATCGCCTGAGGCGATTGCCCACTGTGTGCGCGTTAACGTGCTGCGTTTGGCCGGATGCCGGGTAGAATCACGCCCTGAACGTGATTCCTGAGGTGCGGCACGGTGGATTTACAGCAGGGTTTTGTCCTGACCCGGCATTGGCGCGACACCCCGGCGGGGACGCAGGTCAGCTTCTGGCTGGCCACCGACCAGGGGCCGCGGCTTATTCGCCTCCCCGTGCAAAGCTCGGTGATATTCATCCCCGAAGCCCATCGCAAGCCGCTGGATTGGCTACTCAAAGACGAGCGCGATATCGAATTGCGCCCGTTGGAGCTGTGCGATTTCCATCACCGCAAGGTATTAGGCCTCTACACCCGCCAGCATCGGCAACTGATGGACCTGGAAAAGCGCCTGCGCGCCGCCGGTGTCGATGTCTACGAAGGTGACGTGCGCCCGCCCGAGCGCTACATGATGGAGCGTTTCATCACCGCCCCCGTGTGGTTCGACGGCACGCCCGACGCCAGCGGCGCGTTGCTCGAAGCGCAGATGAAACCCGCCCCCGACTATCGTCCGCCGCTCAAACTGGTGTCCTTGGACATCGAGACCACCGCTCAGGGCGATCTGTATTCCATTGCCCTCGAAGGCTGCGGCGAGCGCCAGGTATTCATGCTCGGCCCGCCGAACAAGAGCGACGCGGTGGACTTCAAGCTCGACTACTGTGACACCCGCGGCCAATTGCTCGAACGCCTCAACCAATGGCTGGCCACCCATGACCCCGATGCGATCATCGGCTGGAACGTGGTGCAGTTCGACCTGCGCGTGCTCCACGAACATGCCCAGCGCCTCAACGTGCCGCTCCTGCTCGGCCGCGGCGAAGAGCCCATGACCTGGCGCGAACACGGCAGCCGCAATCATTACTTCGCGGCCGCGGCGGGGCGGTTGATCATTGACGGTATCGAAGCGCTGCGCTCGGCCACCTGGAGTTTTGAATCCTTCAGCCTGGAAAACGTCGCGCAAACCCTGCTCGGCGAAGGCAAGGACATCTCCACGCCGTACCAGCGCATGGACGAGATCAACCGCATGTTCGCCGAGGACAAGCCGGCCCTGGCGCGTTACAACCTCAAGGACTGCGAACTGGTCACGCGGATTTTCGCCAAGACCGAGCTGCTCAAGTTCCTGCTCGAACGCGCCAGCGTCACCGGCTTGCCAGCCGACCGCAACGGTGGCTCCGTGGCCGCATTCACCCACTTATACATGCCGCTGATGCACCGCCAGGGCTTCGTCGCGCCGAACCTGGGCGACAAGCCGCCCCAGGCCAGCCCCGGCGGGTTTGTCATGGATTCACGCCCCGGCCTCTACGAATCGGTGTTGGTGCTGGACTACAAAAGCCTCTACCCGTCGATCATCCGCAGCTTCCTGATCGATCCTGTAGGCCTGGTCGAAGGCCTCAAGCACCCCGATGACAGTGCGTCGGTGGAAGGCTTTCGCGGCGCACGGTTCTCCCGCACCCGGCACTGCCTGCCCGCCATCGTCGCGCGTATCTCCGAAGGCCGCGAAGAGGCCAAGCGTGAACACAATGCACCGTTGTCCCAAGCGCTGAAAATCATCATGAACGCCTTCTACGGCGTGCTCGGCTCCAGCGGTTGCCGCTTCTTCGATACGCGCCTGGCGTCCTCGATCACCCTGCGCGGCCATCAGATCATGCGCCAGACCCGCGAACTGGTCGAAGCCCAGGGGTATGAAGTGATCTACGGCGACACCGACTCGACCTTCGTCTGGCTCGGCAGCGCGCATTCCCAGGAGGACGCCAGCCGCATCGGCCAGGCGCTGGTGCAGCACGTCAACGATTGGTGGCGCGCGCATTTGCACAACGCATTCGGCCTGCACAGCGCGCTGGAGTTGCAATACGAAACCCACTTCACGCGCTTCCTCATGCCGACCATTCGCGGCGCCGAGGAGGGCAGCAAGAAGCGGTACGCCGGGTTGGTCGTGCGCGGCGATGGCAGCGAAGAGATGGTCTACAAGGGCCTGGAAACCGTGCGCAGCGACTGGTCGCCCCTGGCCCGGCAATTCCAGCAGGAGCTCTACCAGCGCATCTTCCATCGCCAGCCCCATCAGGATTACGTGCGCGACTACGTGCGGCGCACCTTGAGCGGCGAATTCGACGAGTTGCTGATCTACCGCAAGCGCCTGCGCCGCCGGTTGGACGACTACGAGCGCAACGTCCCGCCCCACGTGCGCGCCGCGCGCCTGGCCGACGACTACAACGACCGCATGAACCGCCCGCGTCAGTACCAGCGCGGCGGTTGGATCAGCTACGTGATCACCGTCAACGGCCCGGAGCCGCTGGAGGTGCGCCAGGCCCCGATTGACTATGACCACTACGTCACGCGGCAATTGCAGCCGGTGGCCGATGCGATTCTGCCGTTTGTGAATGACGACTTCGGCACCCTGGTCGGCGGGCAAATGGGCCTGTTCTGAAGTACTTGCCTCGCGTGGCTAAGCGGCTACGCTGTTGGCGTGCTCGGCAACTGCTACCTCACATTCAGGAGGAACCCCCATGTACACGCTCTACGGCACCGACGACTCCGGCTCATGCATGATTGAAATTGCCCTGCCGCGTTGCGCGGTGCCGTGGCATCGGGTGGACGCCAGCTCCTGGCAGGACGGCGAAGGCAGTGCAGCGCTCGCACGGATCAACCCGCTCAAACAGATCCCCACGTTGGTGACGCCCGACGGCCAGGTACTGACGGAAAGCGCGGCGATCCTGATCCACCTGGGCCTGGAATTCCCGGCCGCCAACCTGCTCACCGGCAACCGCGGCCAGATCCTTCGCGGCCTGGTGTACATCGCCGCCAATTGCTACTCGGCGATCGGCATCATCGACTACCCGCAACGCTGGCTGGGCAACGCCGATGAGGCGGCGCAAGCGCAATTGATCAGCGGCACGCGCGACTACCTGCACCAGGCCTGGAGGGTGTTCGCCGATCAGTTTGCCGACCAATTGTTCGCCCCCGACCAGCAGCCGAATGCCCTGGGCATCATGGCGGCGGCGGTGTCGCGCTGGGATGCGGCGCGAGAGGCGTTGCAAGCCTCGCGGCCGGCGTTCGCCCAGACCCTGGCCCGGGTGGACGCCGACCCGCTCGTCGCGCCGGTGTTCGCTCGGCATTGGCCGCAGCAATGACAGTGCCGCGTCCTGTCGCCTGGCACGTCACGCGCTGGTGCGACGACCCCTATAGCCAAGGTGCCTACAGCGCAATGTTGCCGGGAGGCGATGTCAGCCTGCGGCGCCTGCTCTCGACGCCGATTGATAATCGCCTGTTCCTCGCTGGCGAAGCCTTCAACCACGATCATTGCGCCATGACCCACAGCGCTTGGGACAGTGGCATCCGCGCGGCGAAGGCGGTGGCCGGCACCCGCGCCCGCAAGGTCATCGTTATCGGTGCCGGGTTTGCCGGCCTGAGTGCCGCACGTGCGTTGCAGGCGCAGGGTTTGGAGGTGCGCGTACTCGAGGCGCGCAGCCGCATCGGCGGGCGCGTGAACAGTGTGGCCCTGGGTGACCATACGGTGGATGCGGGGGCCGCCTGGTTGCAGCACTATGCCCTCAACCCGCTGGCCCGACGTGCCGAGCAGTTGGGCCTGGAGCGACGGCCTACCGATTTCTCGCAACCATTGGCTGCCGCGTGGGACGGCCCCGTACCTGACATCAATGGCGCGTATGAACGCTTGAAACAGGCCATTGATCGTCATCAACCCTTGGCGCAGGGCATCGATCAATACCTTGCGACCCTCAATGCCCCCGAACGCCGCGCTGCCCGCTATGCCATCGACGCTAACCTGATCCTCGAAGCCGGGTTGCCCCTGGACCAGTTGTCGACGCATACGCTCGACGAGGAGGGCGTTGGCCACGGCGACCAGTTTCTGCCTCAAGGCTATCGGCAATTACTGGAAGACGCCGCCAGCGGCCTGAATATCCACCTCAATCACCCCGTGCAGCACGTTGCCTGGGACGAGCACGGCGTGTGGGTCGATGCCCTCAATGCAGATGCCTGCATCTGTACGGTGCCGATACCGGTACTCAAACACCTGCACTTTACGCCAGGCTTGCCGACGGCTTACCGAGAGGCCCTGGCGTTTTTCACCATGGGCCGCCTGGAAAAGGTCGTGCTGCAATTCGACCAGCGCTGGTGGCCGGTTTCCCGCGATGGTTATCTGCGTTGGTACGATCACCCCGCCAATTGGGGGGAGTGGCTGGATTTGACCGATGCCGTGGGTGCGCCGCTGATTGCCGGGTTGATCGCCGGTGATGCGGTGGACCGGCACTATCGAGGCAAGCCTGACGAGCAGATCGCACTGCAAGCCTGCGAAAAACTTGCGGCCTGGGCCTGCGCAATCAAAGGAAACAATGACTGCTAGCACTCGTCACCCCTTGCGTAGCCGGCGTCCTGACCTACGCTTTCTCAAGGCGGTGTAGGAATCATCCTTGAATTTGGCTGTCGCAGACATGAAACTCAAGAACCCTGCATGGAATTCAAAGGAGGTACGCATGCTCATCCGGTCGCTGACCCTGGCTACCTTGATGGCTTTTACGGGGCCGTTGTTGGCTGCTGATGATATCAACCCGCTCAAGCAGGATTTGGGCAAGGCCCGGCCGCTGGTGGTGGTGGAGCTTGATTCCGGCAATGACACATTGGCCAAGCTCAAGAAACAGCTGGACGAGCCTGCCACCAAGCAGTCCTTTGAAGAGCGCGGCATGGTGTTGTACACCGTGAAGTTCGGCAGCATCGGTGCCGAAGGGGAGAAGTTCGCCAAGGACCCCAAGGACAACAAGAAGCTTGCCCCGCCTGAAACCAACGCGCTGATCCGCGCCCTCAAATTAGGCGCCGGCAGCGGCACCAAAGTGATCCTGGTCGGCAAGGACGGCGAGAAGAAAGTCGAGAAGACCGTGCCGCCGGATACCCTCAACGTGAGCGAGTTTTTCAGCGCCATCGACCAGATGCCGATGGCCGAGAAAGAAGCGGCTGCCGTTGCGGAACCCGAACCTGTCGCCCCCGCGCCAGGCAAGAACGCCAAGCCCGCCAAACCGGCGAAGCCCGGCAGCAAACCGGCCCCTCAGCCATTGGATGACTGAGGCTTATCCTTCGGCGGGCGCGCGCCCATAGATATCGTCGAAGCGCACAATGTCGTCTTCGCCCAGGTACTCGCCGCTCTGCACCTCGATCATCACCAGCTCGATGCTGCCGGGGTTGGTCAGGCGGTGTTTGTGCCCGGCCGGAATGTAGGTGGACTCGTTGGCGTTGATCAGCAATTCCCGCTCGCCATTGGTGATCTGCGCGGTACCGCTGACCACCACCCAGTGTTCGCTGCGGTGGTGATGCATCTGCAACGACAGTGACGCCAGCGGCTTGACCACAATGCGCTTGATCTTGAAGCGCGCACTTTCCTCCAGCACCGTGTAGGTGCCCCATGGCCGCGTCACCGTGCGGTGCAGGTTGTACGCCGGATGGTTCTGGCGCTTGAGCTCGGCCACGATGTGGCGCACATCCTGGCTGCGGTGGGCATCGGCGATCAGCAGGGCGTCGGCGGTGTCGACGATGATCAGGTCGCGCACGCCCACCACGCCCAATACCCGCCTGGGCGAGTCGATGTAGCAGTTGTGGACGTCATGCAGAATCGCTTCGCCATTGACCTGATTGCCCTGGGCATCGCTGGGGGTGAGCTGGCGCAGGGTTTCCCAGGAGCCGATATCGCTCCAGCCGATATCGCAGGGCACCACGGCCACCTGCGTGGACTTCTCCATCAGCGCCACGTCGATGGACAGGTCCGGCGCGCCGCCGAAGCCATCGGCATCCAGTTCGCGCTGGCGCGAGGTCGTATTCTGCAGGCTCTGGCTGTGCGCCAGCGCGGCCTTGGCGGCCGTCAGCACCTGCGGGGCGTGGGTGGTCAGCTCGTTCACCAGGGTGCTGGCCTTGAAGCAGAATATGCCGGCGTTCCACAGGTGCTGGCCGCCGTCGAGATAGCCTTGCGCGGTGGCCAGGTCGGGTTTTTCGACAAAGCGTTTGACCCGGTTTCCCGCACTCAATGCGGCGCCTTGTTCGATGTAGCCGAAGCCGGTTTCCGGGCGATCAGGCTCAATACCGAAGGTCACCAGGTAGCCGGCTGCGGCCAGCTCGCGGGCCTGGCGCACGGCCGCGGCGAACGCGCTTTCATTGAGGATCAAGTGGTCGGCGGGCATCACCAGCAACGGTGCGTCGTCGCCGAAGTGCTCCAGCACATGCAGCGCCGCCACCGCCATCGCCGCTGCCGTGTTGCGGCCGAAGGGCTCCAGCAACAAGTCCAGGGGCAGGCGGGCTGTGTTCACCAGGCGGTAGTCATCCAGCGTGCGAAACAGCAGGTCACGGTTGGTGACCGTCAGCACGTTTTCCACCCCGGGCAGGCGGCTGGCGCGCAGGAAGGTTTTCTGCAGCAGGCTCTGGCCATCGCGCATACGCATGAACGGCTTGGGCATGTTTTGCCGGGAGACTGGCCACAGTCGGGTACCCGAACCGCCGGAAATGATGCAGGGAATTAATCCGTCGTGGGTATTCATCAATAAACTTCTTGGGGGGGAAGGGCAGCCCGCGCTTCGGAATCGAGCTTCGTCGCAATCGCGCTGCCCCGTATCATCGGCGACCCGCCGCGCAGCGGCAACTGCGACGCGTATCAACCCAGGCGCGCTGCCGCCCGCGCAGTGATTTCTACGCGGACCTTGCGCGACTCGGCCGTGCGTTTGTTGGCCTCTTCCAGCACGGCCTTCGGCGCGGTATCCGGCCGGCCGGCATTGAACGGTGGCGCCGGGGCGTATTCGATCTGCAACTGCACCAATTGCGCTGTTGCTTCGTCGTACAGCTCAGCGGCCAGGGTCAGGGCGAAGTCGATCCCCGCAGTGATCCCGCCGCCGGTGAGCAGGTTGCCGTCCCGCACCACGCGCGCCTGAACCGGAATGGCGCCGAGCGGGGCGAGCAGGTCGTGATAGGCCCAATGGGTGGTGGCCTTGCGCCCGCGCAGCAAACCGGCCGCACCGAGCACCAGCGAACCGGTGCATACCGAGGTGACATAACGCGCGGTGAGCGCCTGGGCCCTGAGGAAGTCGAGGGTCTGCGGGTCTTCCATCAACGGGCCGACGCCGCTGCCGCCAGGGACGCAGAGCACATCCAGGTGTGGGCAATCGGCGTAGGTCATGGTCGGCGTGAACACCAGCCCGGTGCTGGAGGTAACCGGCGAAAGGTCTTTCCACACCAGGTGCAACTTCACATCCGGTAGCGAGCCCAAGACGTCATAGGGGCCGGTGAGGTCCAGTTGCTGGATGCCGGGGAACAACAGAAAACCGATCTGCAAGGTCATGAATGAAGCTCCGATAAGGGGTGGACGGTTTCACTCTAGAGGCCTAGGCTTTGGCGAATACGCCATTGAACCCACGAATCACGCCAAACATGCCGCGCATCATTCATGTACTCGCTTTTGATAATGCCCAAGTGCTCGACGTGACCGGGCCCTTGCAGGTGTTCGCCTCGGCCAACGACCTTGCGCGCCAGCGCGGTGCGCCGTTGCCCTACGCGGTTTCGGTGATCGCCGCCCAGGCGGCGCCGGTGATGACCTCCGCCGGCCTGGCGCTGGTGGCCGAGCCGTTGCCCGCCGTCGACACGCCTTGCGACACCCTGCTCATCGCCGGCGGCTGGGGTGTCTATGGCGCCGCCGAAGACCTGGCGCTGGTGGACTGGGTGCGCGAAAAAGCCCGGCACACCCGGCGCATGGCCTCGGTGTGTACCGGGGCTTTTCTGCTGGCGGCCAGTGGTTTGCTCGACGGCTGTCGCGTGGCGACGCACTGGACACGCTGTGAAGAGCTGGCGCGCAAGTTCCCGGCGCTGACGGTGGAGGCCAACCCGATTTTCATCCAGCAGGGCACCGTGTGGACGTCGGCCGGTGTAACCGCCGGGATCGACCTGTGCCTGGCCTTGGTGGAACAAGACCTGGGCCGCGCCGTGGCCCTGGAAGTCGCGCGGCACCTGGTGGTCTTCCTCAAACGCCCCGGTGGCCAATCGCAGTTCAGCGTGACCTTGTCATTGCAAAAAGGCGACAGCCGCTTTGCCGAGTTGCACGCGTGGATCGCGGAGCACCTGACCCTCGACCTGACCCTCGCCACCCTGGCCGCCCAGGCCGGCATGAGCGAGCGCAGCTTCGTGCGTCACTACCGCGCCGAAACCGGCCAGACCCCCGCGCGCGCGGTTGAGCTGATCCGCGTCGAAACCGCCCGCCGGCAACTGGCGGACAGCAGCACATCGATCAAACGCATCGCCGTGCAGTGCGGGTTCGGTTGTGAAGAGACCTTGCGGCGCAGCTTCCTGCGGGTCTTGTCAGTCACGCCGCAGGCTTATCGCGAGCGCTTTTCGCCAGCGGCCTAGGCGAGCAATTCCAGGAGTGCCTCAAGGGTCGCTTGCGGCGCTTCCTGAGGGATATTGTGGCCGACGCCGGGCAACACCTGCCGCCGATAGAAGCCGCTGAAGTGCTGCGCGTCGTCATCCTCCAGCGGCGGCGGGCCCACGCCATCATCGGCGCCGCACAGCGAAATCGTCGGCACCGCGATCGGCGGTTGCAGCGCCAGTGCCTGTTCGATGGGCGCCAGTGCGGGATCGCCCGGTGCATACATGAAGCGGTGACGGTAGGAATGAATCACCACGTCGACAAAGTCCGGGTTATCGAACGATGGCGCGCTCTGGCCATAGAGGCTGGGGCCTGCCGTCCAGGAGGGCGACCACAGTGACCACAGCAATTGGCAAAACGCCCGGCGATTGGCGGTCAACCCATCCACGCCACGCTGGGTGTGGAAATAGTACTGGTACCACAACCGATGCTCCGTCTCTGGCGGCCTGGGCTCGAGCGACTTGGCAATGTCCTGGATGTTGTAGCCGTCCCCGCTCACCAACCCGCGCACGCGCTCCGGCCACAGTGCCGCGACAATACAGGCGGCACGCCCACCCCAGTCGTAGCCCGCCAGGGTGGCCCGCGGGATACACAGCGCATCCATGAACTCCAGCAGGTCCTTGGCCAACGCGGCCTGTTGCCCGGAGCGCATCACCTGCGCGTTGATAAACCGCGTCGGGCCATAACCACGCAGGTACGGCACCCACACCCGACAGCCGCGCTCGGCCAGGGCCGGGGCGATATCGTCATAGCCGCGAGGGTCGTAGGGGAAACCGTGCAGCAGGATCACCGGTTCACCGTCGACGGGGCCGTGGGCTTCATACGCCACATCGAGCATCGAGGTGCGTACATAAAACAGCGCAGGGGCGATGGGCATGATGGGCTCCTATCGGTTGGGCGATGACTGCCGATGACACTACCGCCGATCCATTAACGCCACAAGGCTGAGAGGGTCGAGGGCCAAGAGTGTCCGGCATTCCGGTCGCCCGACCCTCCGTCATCGCGGCCTCGCTGACCCTCGACGGGTGGCGTTCAAGGCTGCCACACCGTCTTCGCGCCGCTCAACTTGCGATCCAGAAACGTTGCCGCGCTGATCAGTGCCAAATGGCTCAACGCCTGCGGCGTATTGCCCAGGTGGCGCGCCTGGTTGTCGAACTCTTCGGCGTACAACCCCAGCGGGTTGGCGTAGCGCAGCAACTGCTCAAACTCCAGATGCGCCTTTTCGACCTGCCCGGCGCGGGCCAGGCATTCGACGTACCAGAACGAGCAGGCGGCAAACGCGCCTTCGGTGCCTGGCAGGCCGTCGATCCGGCTGTCGTCGTTGCGATAGCGATAGACCATGCCGTCGCGCACCAGGCTTTTCTGGATCGCTGCCAGCGTCGAGAGCCAGCGCGGGTCGGTGGCGGCGACGAAGCGCATCAGCGGCATGAGCAGCATCGAACCGTCCAGCGCGGTGCTGCCGGTATGCTGCACAAAGTGCCCGCGTTCTTCGTTCCAGAAATTGCCCCAGATATCCGCGTAGATCGCCTGGCGCGTCTGGTCCCAGCGCGCGAACGGCGCCGGCAGCGAGCGTTTGGACGCCAGGCGGATCGCACGGTCCAGCGCCACCCAGCACATCAGCCGCGAGTGCAGGAAGTGATGCTGCTCGCCACGCATTTCCCAGATACCCACGTCTTTGCGGTTCCAGATATCACAGACCTGATCCGCGAGTTCGACCGTGTGTTTCCAGCCGTCGTGGGAAATGGCTTCGCCGTATTTGTTGACCAGATAAATCGCGTCCATCAACTCGCCGTAGATGTCCAGTTGGACCTGGTCGAACGCCTCATTGCCGATACGCACCGGCGTCGCGCCGCCATGCCCGCGCAAGTGCGTCAGCTGAGTTTCGGGCAGTTGCTGGCGGCCGTCGATGCCATACAGGATGTTGATCTTGACGGGCTGGTCGCTGCAGTCGCTGACGCGCTCTCTGAGCCAACGCATGTAGTGGTTGGCTTCGTCGACAAAACCCAGGCGCATGAACGCGTAGACCGTGAACGAGGCGTCACGGATCCAGGTGTAACGGTAGTCCCAGTTGCGCTCGCCGCCGGGCGATTCGGGCAGGCCGAAGGTGGCGGCGGCGATGATTGCGCCATGTTTGCGCGAGGTCAAAAGCTTCAAGGCCAGGGCCGAGCGGTTGACCATTTCGCGCCAGCGCCCGCGGTAGTTCGATTGCGCGATCCAGCCGCGCCAGAACGCCAGGGTGTGCGTCAACGCCAGGTCGGTGCAGCTGCTGTCGACGCGCGGGTCGTCCTGCCCGCCGAGGACGAATTCGGCGCCTTCCTCCTGGGTCAGGACGAAGCTGGCCACTGCGGCGTTGTCTTCGACCTGCAGTGCGTGGCTGCTCGACAAGCGCAGAGCGGGCTGGCCGTGGGCGGCGAAACACACCGTGCCGTTGTCGAGGCTGGCATGGGTGGGCGCGCGCGCATAGTCATGACGCACGGCGCAGCGCAGGTGGATCGTCACCTGGCCGCTGACCGCACGCACGCGGCGAATCAACAGGGGCAGGTCGTCTTCCTCACCGATGGTCAACAGGTCAGTGATCTCCACCACGGCGTCATCGCTGAGCCAGCGGGTCTGCAGCACGTTGGTGTCGGGCAGGTAGATCTGTTCGCGGCGGGCGTTGGGCAGGTCTGGCGTGAGCTGGAAAATGCCGGCGTCGGGCGTGTCGAGCAGCGCGCAGAAGATCGACGGGCTGTCGAATTCCGGCCAGCAGAAAAAGTCGACGCTGCCCTTGTCGTTCACCAGGGCGGCGCTGCGCATGTCGCCGATGATGCCGTGGGCGTCGATGGCGCTCTGTGGCTCGTGCTTGAAATCAACCATTGCCGCCCCCGGTCACCAGGGCTACTTGTTGCTGCCGCGAGAGATGCATCCGTTACCCACCGTTGAGTTGCGTTCAGTTAGCTGACTGGCGGGGCAGGGCACAAGTTCACCGAAAAACACCACAACTTGGCTGGCGCTCGCGGCTTGAGCGCGCTCTTTATGAGCGCGCTCGCGGTAAATGACACACCGCTCGCCAGCAGAACCCATTCACTTCTCCCATTGCTCAAGCAGAATCGAAACAAATTTCTCCGCCGCTGGAGATAACGAGGCTCCGCGGCGGTAAACCAGTCCCAATGAACGGTTCACAATGGGCTCTATCAACGGGATGCTGACCAGCGTCGGATGATCCACGGCAGGCATCGCCAGGCTCGGCACGGCCGAGACACCGAGGCCGGCTTCCACCAGGCCCAGCGACGTCGAAAGGTGTTGCACCTCATAGAACCACTGCGGGCGCCAGCTCAAGCCCGATAACGCATGATCGAGCAACATCCGGTTGCCGCTCAGGCGTCCGACGCCGATCAAGCGGTAATTGCTGAGTTCAGACCAGGTCACCGCGCTACGTTCCGCCAGTTCATGATCGCGTCGACACGCCAATACAAAAGGCTCGTCGACCAATGGCACAAATTCTATGTCGGGGTGCTGGCCGCTCATCATGTTGATGCCGAAGTCGGCTTCTCCGCGCAGCACGGCCTCCAGGCCTTCGTTGGCGCTGAGATCGAGCAGGCGGATACGGATTTGCGGATAGCGCTCGTTGTAGAGGCGGATGACCGAAGGCAGGAAGTAGAAGGCTGCGGTCGGGATGCAGGCAAGGGTGACCCGTCCGCTCTGTCGCTCTGCCAGCTCTCGGATGTTGAGTATCGAGTCGTCGAAGTCGTCCAGCAGGCGGCGTGCCTTGGGTAGAAAGTCCCGACCAACGCTCGTGAGACTCACCCTTCTGGTGGTGCGATCGAGAAGAGCGGTCCCCAAGCCTTCCTCCAGTTTTTTCATCCTCCGGCTCAGCGCCGGCTGGGACAGGTGCAATGCATCGGCAGCCTCGTGGAAGCTCCCGAGTTCGGCGATTTTCACGAACGATCGTATGTCATTTAGCTCATATTGCATTTTTTATAACTCGATGGAAGAGGGCGGCGGCGTTCAATCATCCTAAGTTTGTCATTCGCTAAACGCAATAATCGGGCTGATATTTGCATTGGAAACATTTTTCAAAGCCTGCGACTCTTGCCTCAAGAGCATTAATCAACCCGATTGATCAATAAGAGTCAGTGGTCATGCAACGAATTCCTTGTGTGCTTATGCGCGGCGGTACGTCCAAGGGGCCAGTATTTCTCGCCTGGGACCTGCCTGATGCGATCGAACAGCGTGATGAGCTGCTGCTCAACCTGATGGGCTCCGGCCATGAGCTGGAAATTGACGGCATTGGCGGTGGGAGCCCGCAAACCAGCAAGGTCGCCATCGTCAGCCCATCGCTGCACCCGGACGCGGATGTCGACTATTTGTTCGTGCAGGTGATGGTCTCCCAGCGTCGAGTCGATACCGCGCCCAATTGCGGCAATATGCTTTGCGCCGTTGGCCCGTTTGCGGTCGAGCAGGGGCTGGTCAAGGCGTCTAAAGGCCTGACGCGTGTGCGTATTCGCAACCTCAACACGGGGACGTTTGTGAACGCAGACGTACACACTCCCGAGGGGACCGTCAGCTACGAAGGCGACACCGCCATTGATGGCGTGCCGGGGACTGCCGCTCCCGTGCAGCTGACCTTCCTGGATGCCGCGGGCAGCAAAACCGGTAAGCTGTTCCCGACGGGGCAGACTCAGGACCTGATCGACGGTGTCCCGATGACCTGCATCGACATGGCGATGCCGATGATGATCATCGAGGCTGGCCAATTGGGTAAACGTGGGGATGAAAGCCCTGCTGAACTGGATGCCGACAAAGCCTTCCTGGGGCGCCTGGAGTCTCTGCGGCTGCAAGCCGGCCTGGCCATGGGTTTGGGCGACGTCAGTGATAAAGTGATCCCCAAGCCCGTACTGGTGTCGCCGGCCAAGGCGGGCGGCACCCTTCAGGTGCGCTATTTCATGCCGCACAACTGCCACCGGGCACTGGCGATTACCGGCTCTATCGGCTTGGCCACCGCGTGCGTCAGTGAAGGCAGCGTGATTGCTCAATTGCTTGGCGGGGTGAGTGAGCCGCGCTTGAAACACGTTCGAATTGAACATCCCAGTGGCGCAATAGACGTTGTACTGTCCTACACCGGGGCTCAGGGTGAGACAATTCGCGCTTCGGTAGTGCGAACATCGCGCAGGCTGTTCTCCGGTTTTGTCTACGCCGCGGCTTCCCAACGACTTGCCGGATAACGTCCTTTAGTCATTGTCGTTTCTGCATCAGCACAATTCTAAAAATGGGTGATGCCATGAAGTTTGTAAAATCGCTCTACGTCCAGATTCTCTTCGCCGTGCTGTTGGGCGTGCTGGTCGGGCATTTCTGGTCACAACAGGCCATAGCCTTGAAGCCGCTGGGTGATGCCTTCATCAAGCTGATCAAGATGATGATCGCTCCCGTGGTGTTCTGCACCATCGTCACCGGAATCGCCGGCATGAGCGACAAGCGCTCCCTCGGGCGTTTGTTGAGCAAGACCATGTTGCTGTTCCTGGGCCTGACCGTGATCAGCCTGATCATCGGCCTGGTGGCGGTCTATCTGTTCAAGCCCGGTGTGGGCATGAACATCGACCCTACCCAGTTGAGCACCAAGGGGCTGTCGCACTACACCGATTCTGCGGCGAAGCTGGGCGTGGTCGAGTTTTTCATGCACATCATCCCCGACACGTTCATCGGTGCTTTCAATAAAGGTGAGGTGCTGCCGGTTCTATTCATTGCGGTGCTGTGCGGGTTTGCGCTTTCGGCCATTGGCGAGCGCGGCAAGCCGGTACTGGATGTACTGGAATCCGCTTCGCACATGGTCTTCAAGATCTTCTCCTACCTGATGCGCTTTGCGCCGATCGGTGCCTTTGGTGCCTTGGCGTTCACGGTCGGGCAGTACGGCATTACCTCGTTGGGCTCGTTGGCCAAGCTGATCATGACGCTGTACATCGCCTGCGCATTCTTCGTGTTTGTGGTGCTGGGGAGCATTTGCCGCGCGCATGGCTTCAGTCTGTGGAAGTTGCTGCGCTACTTGCGCGAAGAGTTCCTGGTGGTCCTCGGCACGTCGTCCACCGAGCCGGTAATGCCGCGGATGTTGGAAAAACTCCAGGCCCTGGGTTGCAACAAAGGCGTGGTCGGGCTGGTGCTGCCCACGGGTTACTCGTTCAACCTCGACGGTACGGCGATCTACCTCTCGCTGGCGGCGGTGTTCATTGCCCAGGCCTGCAACATCGACCTGAGCCTGACCCAGACCGTGACCATGCTGGCAATCATGCTGCTGTCCTCGAAAGGCGCCGCCGGTGTCACCGGCTCCGGTTTTGTCGCACTGGCGTCAACGTTGACGGTCATTCACGACATTCCCTTGGCCGGCCTTGCCTTGCTGATCGGTATCGACCGCTTCATGTCGGAAGCCCGGGCCTTGACCAGCCTGGCCAGCAATGCGGTGGCGACTGTGGTGATGTCCCTCTCGGAAAATGCCTGCGATCGCGAAGTACTGATGCGCACGCTGGACGGCAAACCTTCCCCCATTGCCATCTCGGCCCAGGCCCAGAACCCGGACTGGGATGGTGTGACGGTCACGGACCGCGTCTGACCGGTCGCGGCTGCGCCCAGACACCTTAAACACCTCAATAAACACTCCCCGCCAGGCACAACTGGCGGGCGCGGAGTCGTGCGCCTGTGCGTCGGCCCCGTTACTTATAAGAACAAGAGAACTGACTTATGCTCGCATTACTTGGCTTGGCCATGGTGGTGGTTTTCACCTTCCTGATAATGACTAAACGGCTGTCGCCGATTGTCGCCCTGACGCTGGTTCCGATAGTGTTTGCCGTGATTGGCGGTTTCGGCGGCACTACCGGCAAGATGATGCTCGACGGCTTGAAAATGGTCGCACCGTCGGCCGCGCTCCTGCTGTTCGCGATCCTGTTTTTCGGCTTGATGATCGACGCCGGCCTGTTTGACCCGCTGATTCGCAAGATCCTCAAGCGCGTCAACGGCGACCCGATGAAAATCGCTGTCGGCACCGCGTTGCTTTCGCTGGTGGTGGCATTGGACGGTGACGGCACCACCACCTACATGATCACCTGCGCAGCCATGCTTCCGCTGTATAAGCGCATCGGCATGAACCCGATGATTCTGGCGACCATTTCCATGCTTTCGCTGAGCATCATGAGCGGCATGACCCCCTGGGGAGGGCCCGCGACCCGCGCGATTGCGGCACTGGGCCTGGATGCCGGGGCCTACTTCGTACCCTTGCTGCCGACCATGATCGGCGGCGCGATGTGGGTGGTGTTCACCGCGTTCCTGCTGGGCCGCGCCGAGCGCAAGCGCATCGGTAACATTCAATTGGAGAGCGGCGGCGGTAACTGCTACATCAACGCAATACTCGAGGACACGCCGCACAAGCGCCCGAAACTGGCCTACGTCAACCTGCTGCTGGTCATCGCGGTGATGGTCGCGCTGGTGATGGGGATCATGCATTCCGCGATCCTGTTCCTGATCGGGTTCGTCCTGGCGCTGATGATCAACTATCCGCAACTGGACATTCAGAAGGAACGCATCCTTGCCCATTCGGGCAACGCCATGACGGTCGTATTGTTGGTGTTTGCCGCCGGCATCTTTGCCGGGATTTTCTCTGGCACGAAGATGGTCGATTCTCTCGCGCAGACACTGGTTGACTGGATTCCACCGTCCTGGGGGCACCTGTTCCCGCTGGTCGTGGCCGTTACCAGCATGCCGCTGACGTTCGTCCTGTCCAACGATGCCTACTACTTCGGCGTGGTGCCTATCCTGGCCAACGCCGCCGCGGCCTACGGCATTGATCCGCTGGAGATCGCCCGCGCATCGATTCTGGGGCAACCGGTGCATCTGATGAGCCCGTTGGTCGCCTCGACCCTGTTGTTGGTCGGGATGGTCGATCGCGACATCGGCGATTTCCAGAAAGCCACCGTCAAGTGGGCCGTGCTCACCTCATTGGTCATCACGGCGCTGGCTTTGTTGACCGGGGCGATCAGTCTCTTCACCTGATTCAACCCAACCTCCTGTTTTTCACCGACGCGCCTCACCCGCGAGGCGCGCGATCTCCTGCACGCCAAATAACAACAATGAGTAGTTTGCTATGAACACTGTACATACCCAACGGGTGCTGTTTTCACTGCTTGGTTTGTTGCCGCTGGCCAGTGCCAGCGCCGAAGGATTTATCGATGACAGCAAGCTCAAGCTGCAATTGCGCAACGTCTATTTCAATGAAAACTTTCGCGACGAGCATGGCTTGAGTGCCCGATCGGCCAGGACCGCCAAGAGCGAACGCACCGAATGGGCCCAGGGATTCCTGCTGGATTACCAGTCGGGATTCACCCCAGGTACCGTTGGGTTTGGGGTGGATGCCCTGGGCCTGCTCGGGGTCAAGCTCGACTCTGGACGTGGCCGCAGCGGTACAGGCTTGTTGCCGGTTCACGCTGACGGGCGTGCGGCCGACGAGTTCGCCAGCCTGGGCATGACCGCCAAGGCCCGACTGGCCAAGACCACGCTCAAATACGGGACCTTGCTGCCCAAGACACCGGTACTGATCTACAACGATGCGCGTCTGATGCCGCAAACCTACCAAGGCGCACAGATCAATAGCCTCGACATCGAGAACCTCAGCCTCACCGGAGGCCACCTCGATCGATTCAAGCTGCGTGACTCCACCGACAGCATGCCGATTGTGCCCGACGGCTATAGCGGCGCTGAATCCGGGGACTTCAGTTATGCCGGCGGAGAATACAAGCTGGGGAAAAACATTCGCCTGAGTTATTTCTACGGCGAACTGGAGAACTTCTACCGGCAGCATTTTGCCGGCATCCAGCACGATCTACCCTTGGGCGGCGGCGTGCTGACCAGTGATTTGCGCTACTTCAACAGTGTCGATAGCGGCTCTGCCTACGGCGGCAAGATCGATAACAACATGCTCAGTGGGCAACTGTCCTACGCCATTTCCGGGCATACCTTCGGTGGCGGGTATCAGACCCTCAGCGGGGATGCCGGGTTGCCATACATCAGTGGCGCGACCGTCTATTCGTTCAGCAACGCCGGTATCGGTAAGTTCATCGAAGAGGACGAGAAGACCTGGATGCTCAACTACGGCTTCAACTTCGCCGCCCTGGGTGTCCCCGGCCTGACCTTTTTCACGCGCTACCTGAGCGGTAACGACGGTAAGTCCAACACCACGGTCAAGGAATGGGAACGCGATGCCGAACTGGCCTACGTGGTGCAGCAAGGCACCTTCAAAGGCCTGGGAGTGAAGCTGCGCAACTACGTCTACCGCTCGGATTTCTCCCGTGGTCGTGACAGTAATCGGATCTACTTCACCTACGACATCGCGCTCTGGTGATCCACTGCTCGCGGCCACGCGACATTCGCGGGCCGCTTTTGCATCGGCGGCTTCATAGGATCGGGGTGAAGGAATTAAATGATGTCGTTCAAAACCAAAATACTGTTGCTGACCTTATTGCCGGTGCTGTTGTTTGCGCTGGTTTTAGGGTTGAGCGCGCGCAGCACGTTGCAGGCCCAGGCCGAGCAGGAAGTCGCACAGACCCGTGAGCGGCTGCTCGAGGAAAGCCGCACCCGACTCAAGGATTACGCGAGCATCGCTCAGACGTCCATCACCGAACTGTATGAGCGGGCGTCTGCCGGGGACCTTTCCGGCCGAGCCTTGGCAATCAGCCGACTGTCCAACGTGAAGTATGGCGATGACGGGTATTTCATCGGCTATGACAGTCAGGTCGTGCGCCTGTTTCGCGGTGACAGCAGCGAAGGCGTCGGCACCAACATGAGTGATCGCAAAGACATCAACGGGAAGTACCTGAACCGCGAGATGGTCGAAGCGGCCAAAAACCAAACGCACTTCGTCACCTATTCGGGTGGGGTCGTCAACACCGATAAGGTGGTGCCCAAGCTCGCTTACAGTTTCTATTTGCCCAAGTGGGACATGGTTGTCGTCACCGCGGTCAATCTGGACAGCATTGAAACCCAGGTCGCCAACGTGCGGGCCGATGTCGAGCTGCGCATACACCACTTGATGCTCAGCATTGCGCTTATCGCTGCCGCGCTGATCGGCATCATCGGGGCACTCGCGCTTCTGCTGGTCAAGCGCAGCTTACGGCCCTTGACCTTGATCCGCGCTCACCTCGATGAAATCGCCGCGGGCGAGGGGGATCTGACGCGGCGGCTGCCGCTTGTGAGTCGCGACGAACTGGGGCAACTGGCCGGTTCGTTCAATGCCTTTATCGAAAAGATTCACAGCCTGGTCAGCCAGATCGTCGCGATGAGCGAACAGTTGACCGGGTCTGTCAGCCATGTGGCCGAGCAGAGCCGGCAGATTGACCGGGCCATGGATCGGCAGCGCCTGGAAACCGACCAAGTGGCTGCGGCGATAAACCAGATGTCGTCGGCGGCGCAGGAAGTCTCGGCCAGCGCGCACAATGCGGCAAACGCAGCGGTCGAGACCGACAGGCAGTCCCGTCACGCCAGGCAGATCGTCAACGGCAGTATTGCGCGCATTCAGGCACTGACGGTGGAGCTGGATGAGAGTGGCCTGTCGATGCAGAATCTGCAAAACGACGTGACGTCTATCGTCACCGTGCTGGACGTCATTCGTTCGATTGCCGAACAGACCAACCTTTTAGCCCTCAATGCAGCCATCGAAGCCGCGCGTGCCGGTGCGGCCGGGCGCGGGTTTGCCGTGGTTGCCGATGAAGTGAGGGCGTTAGCCAGTCGCACTCAGCGCAGTACCCAGGAAATCCAAGCGATGGTCGAGCGTCTGGAGAGCGCTACCGGCGGGGTGGTCACGGCCATGCACCAATCCACCGAAGCCGCCCAGGGCGCTAACGCCGAGGCCGACCAGGCGGGTGAGTTTCTGGGCAACACGGTCGAGCTGATCGCCACGATCAATGCAATGAACGCGCAAATCGCAAGTGCCGCGGAGGAGCAAACCGCGGTGGCTGAAGAGATCAACCGCGGAGTGCATCAGATCGCACGCGCCATCGACGCAGTTGCCAACCAGACGCAGCAGGGCGTCCAGACCGTCGATGAGTTGTATACGATCGGCAGCCGCCTGCAAGGCTTGCTGGGGCAATTCAAAATCTGAGGCTGCCCTGCAGGGGACGATAGGGTGGCCTGCATCCACATCATGCGTGATCACTTTCTCACGCAATAATGTAAATCATGAGAAAAGGCCCTTCTCTTAAGAAAAATCACGCTTGTGTGAATTCCTATAAATTCATTGTTATCAAATACTTATATTTCTTTGTAATGGTATTCAGTTGGTTAGCCAAAAAAATGGCTTGTAGCATGTTGTAAAAGTTTCATGTTTGACAAATTGACGCCAATACATTGTCAGAATAGCATTCCCGGAAATGATGGCTCTTAGCCATCCTTCATTGGGGTGTTTATGTACGGCTCAAAACTCAGGATGAGTGCCTTTGGGGTACTGGCGTTGGCGGGGGTTGCTGCCTCATTCATGGCTGAAGCTGCATCCAATCCCGGCGACACCGACCTGATTCGCGACCGTCAGGACCGCCTCCTCGAAGAACAACGCCAGCGCCTCGACCAACTCAAGGAATTACCCGGCAAAACCCCATCAGCGGTGGCGCCTGCAGCCCCGGTTGACAGTCGTTGTTTCCTAATCAAGACCATCGAACTCACGGGGGCAGACGCGCTTTCCGCCGGCGAACGCGAACGCCTGCTGGCACCCTATATTGGCCAATGCCTGGGCGTAGCGCAGCTCAATGCTCTGCTTAAAGTCATCACCGAGCGCTACATCGAAAAAGGCCTGGTCACCAGCCGTGCCTATTTGCCGCAACAGGATCTGTCCAGCGGCATCTTGAAGGTCCAAGTGGTGGAAGGCCGGCTCGAAGGCTTGAAGGGCGCCGATGGCAGTGGCTTTTCCGAGCGCCAGTTGGCCCAGGTGTTTCCGGGCAGGTCGGGGGAGTTGCTCAACCTGCGGGAAATCGAGCAGATGGTTGATCAGCTCAACCGCCTGCCATCGAACCAGGCGCAGATGGAACTGGCGCCGGGCAAGGAAGTTGGCGGCAGCGAAGTATTGGTCAGGAACACCCCGCAAAAGCCCTGGCGTGCCGGTTTGTCCTACGGCAACGACGGCCAGCGCAGCACCGGTCGCCAACAGGCGGGTACGAGCTTGGACTGGGACAACCCGCTGGGGCTGTCCGATCAACTCTCCCTGCGCGCCGGGCACGATGTGGTCAGTGATACCAGCAAGAATTCGCGTAACGCGATGCTCAATTACAACCTGCCGTTCGGTTGGTGGAACCTCACCTACAGCTACAACGAAAGTGAATACCGCTCCCTGGCCCAAGCCAACGGTTTCAGCTTCAAGCAAAGCGGCGACAGCCAGAACCACCAACTACGTCTTGAGCGTGTGATCTATCGCGATGCCGTGAGCAAAACCTCGCTGAGCAGTGGCGTGTCGTACCTCAGCACCCACAACTACATCGAAGACAGCAAGCTGGCGCTGAGCAGCAACCGCATCAGCGAAGCCCAGTTCGGCATCAACCATGGCCGGCGCATCGGCGGGGGTTTTCTCAACGTCGACCTGGGCATGCAAGACGGTATCGGCGCCTTCGATGCCCAAAGCAATCGTGACGTCAAAGCCGGCCAGCCCGACGCGCGCTACCGCAAATACACCGCCACCCTCAGCTATTTGCAGCCGTTCAAGCTGGGCGATGAGTCATTCAGTTTCAGCAGCCTGATGACCGGGCAACACAGTGAAGACGTGCTGTTCAGCCCACAACGCACCAGCCTTGGCGGTCTGTCGTCGATTCGCGGCTACCAGGACCAGTCCCTCACCGGTGACAGCGGTGGTTACTGGCGCAACGACCTGCGCTGGACACGCCCGGTGACCTGGAACTGGATGCACACCGTGTTTGCCGAGTACGGCAGCAGCATTGGCTATGACCAGGGCGTGATCAGCCACGGGCGGTACAACCCTGACCAGCACGGGCGCATGACCAGTGACGCGCTGGAGTTGTTTGCCCGCGGCCCCAACGTGGCCGCCACCGTGACCTTTGCGCACTCCCTGGAACGACCCGACGCGATCACCGAGCGTGAGGCGCCGATCTATTTCCGTCTGGATTTCTTCCTCTAACTTTTTCGCCTTTGTGCATCCGGAACGGCATGAATGCCAATTCACGCGCTGCGCGCCGCTGCGGCTAAACGCATCATTCCTGTTACCCAGCGCAGGTTAGCGCCGTCGTCCGCCATATTCGCGCTGTTGCCGCTGGCGTTATCGTCGTCAATGCCCCAGCACCACTGCTTCCAGCATGCTGCGTTATGTCATCGCCATCACCTTTCGATAACGGCCGCTCCCTGCCAGATTCACAGCTACAACGTCAGCGCGCAGACTGATCCTCAACAACACGGTCACAAAAGTACAACAGGCAGGATCAACCGCTGGCAACTGTTCACAGGCAGTACTAGCACCATCCCTAACTTTGAAGTCTTGTGACCCCAATGATTCTTCCCCCAAGTGTGGGGCCAGTGGCCTTGGTCCTTGTGCCCACGTTGACTGCAATGGCCCAGCTTCCTCCGCCACCCGCAGACAGCACTCGTCCCCGTCAGGCTGTGTTCAACTCCTTAAAGATCAGCTGCTCCTAGGTGGATGGGCCAGTGTCATCAGTTCCAGCAACGTGGGTCTGGGCCTGGCCAACGTGACCAGTTCAAATCCTTCTTGCCTTTGGCCTAATTGCAGTTGGGTATAAGCTGATGATGTTCTCGTTCACAATGACGTGGACACTCCTTCTCAGACCACACTACTGACTGCTGGACCTGGCAGGTGCCCACTGTGCTGCTCATCAGTTCATTCATTTTTCTTGGGCGGGATCTTGCTGTTGATCCGTGCGTTGAGGCTGGGCGGCCGTCAGTGCTTGCAACAACCTCAGTGTGGTGTTAGTCATCAGGATCAACTGTGTTTTATTCAGACCGACCTCACTGGCCATTACATTGAATCATGACCTTCAGCCTGAGCCAAGGCTGGTGTAACTGGTGGATCAGTCATTGGGACGGCCTGAGCCTTTGTTTCTTCTTGGCTAGCTGTGTGCCTCCGCCGGACGCGCTCCGCCTCGGCCAGCCACCAGCGGCTATTGAGCTGGGCATCAATGCTGATATGGCCACATTCTGTGATGTGCACCAGTACCTGGGCTTCCTCGACCTTTGTTGCTTCATCATCATGGCCAGCCCAGCTGGTTGGGCAGGCTGCTGTTCATCCGCTGGCACCCTCTTCAGACATCAGGCACGGTCAGGTCCAGTCAAGTCGATGCTGGAATCAGTTCAGTTAATCAGCTTGTGGCCAGTTGTGGCCATCAGTTCTCTTCCTTTCAGTGGGCCTGTGGGCCTTCCTTTCAGTCTCACTAGCCCCAGTGGTCTTCCTCTGCTGAATGAGCTCAGATGTGTGGTCAACCTGGTTGCATCCTCTGAATCTTGTTCCCATTCAGTATCTGACTGGTGTGTTCAATTTATCTTTTAATATGCATGAATAAATCAGTGAGCTGGTGCTGGCCAGTAGGCCTGGTGCAACTCTGCAGGCACCCTGGACCTTGCAGCTAAGGAGGCACTTTTAATAAGGCTGTGTGCCTGGCCAGGTCAACTGCTCATTCTTGGCCAGTCTCCAAGTGGGGCTTTGTCCTGAACAGCCAATGTAATGGCAGCTGGTTTCTACATTTATGACACGGAGCCTGATCTCTGCTGACCTGCTGGACTGACATAACTGAACATGCTGTGTGGGTATGACCCTCAAGTTCTCAACACAGTGCTGTACTCAATTTGAAATTTTAAATTTTGCTTTTATCCGCCTTAATAACTGGAGATGGCACAGGCCTGGCTCCTCATGATCAGGCCCCCAATAGTGAGATCACTCATTCTCGAACAACAGTACCAGGTGATTCTGCCGCGTTCCAGTCACTGTCAGCATGTGGATAATGCTGGCCAGTGCTTCTTCAGTCCGATGCGGGCGCCAGCCTCGTCTGTGGCTGCTCACCTTCTGGGCTGGCACCTGATCCTTTGCCAGGGCCGGTCTGCTCAGTCATTGGGCAGCGTCAGCTAATCCTTTGGCCGGGGATCAATTACCTGGTTCTTCTGGCCAGCCTCCGACAGCATAGCCAATCACCTTTGGGCGTTGTTGGTGCCGCCACCCAGGCCCAAGCTCGGGGCTGCACGGTCTCACCCCAGGCACTGGGTGCTGGGCACCAGCCTCAGCCGCGTCAGCCTCCCTCAGTGCAGGCGCTGTGTGCAGGTCAGCAGTGAGGCTGGGATCGCCCTGCTGGTGATCTCTTGCCATTCTGATCCTGTGGGCTGGATGATCAGGCCAGGCGGTGCAGTGGCCTAGGCCCAGGCCGCCTCTGTGCTGGGGCTGTGGTGTCACCAGGAGCACCTGGTGACCGTGTTGGCCAGGCTGGCGAACTCCTGATCGCCTCAAGCAACCAGCCTTGGCCCAGCTGTGGCTGGAATATGAGCCATCTCAGCTAGGCACAGCCTGCAACCTCGCACTCCTGGCATTCTTGTGAGCCGCCCGCCAGCCTAGGAGTAGCTTCTGAGACTGGTGCATGTCTTGAGCCAGCATTGCTGCCCATTCAATGGATCAGGACAACCACTGTGGCTGAAGTCTCAATTCTTGACTGGCCGCCTCCAGGCTGGTCAATAGCCAGGCGTTCACCCTCGCCCAGCCTTTTTTTTCTGTGGCCGCCAGTGCCTCCGTCCTTGGCTCCAAGGCATCCTCAAGCAGGCCGCCCACCGTCTTTATCTTTGAGTAGCTGGACCTTGTTCCAGCTGCGTGGCATTGTCTCGGCCATTATCGTGCGTCAGACTATGCTGACAGGCGTGAGCCACAGCAGCCAGCCTTTCACCACGCTGCCTAGAATGTTGCTTCTAGTCAACATTCAGGCACCTTCCGCCGTGCCCGGCCTTGGCCTCCCTAGCCAAGTGGAATCCTTGTAGGCACAGCTGGCTTCCTCCTTTCCATGAGGTTGGGTACAATGGCACCAACATCCAGATAACAATTCTTGCCAATTCTGCCTTCTCGACATGTGTGGCACAAGTGCCTGTCCGTCCTAGTGTGACAGACAACCAGACTGGTGGCTGTGCTTTTAAGTCTCAGCCTCCTTCCTTAATGACTATGCTGCTTCCATGCTCTAGCCTCAGTAACTCAGAACTTTTTCGCCTTCTCCTTCGTTCTTGCCAGCATTGAAGACCCCTTCTCAGCTGACTCTATGGACTAGACCACAGGCCTTCGTTGCGCCATTTGACTGATCCACCCAGGCACATGCTGTTCATCTCGTATTCCTGGACGGTCTGCTGTGGCAAAATCTCCGCCTGGCCCCATGTGCGCAGGGCCTCAGCAGCAGCAGCCCAGCTCGCGGATCAGCGACCAGGCACCCAGCCCTCCGTCTTTGGCTGTATTCAACCTCAGCAGTGGTGCCAGCATTTGTTCAGGCTGGCCATTTTCGGATACTCCGCTTGCTGGGCGAATAAACGGACCTGGGATTGACTGTGTGTGCCTGTGCGTAGCCGCGCGCGAAATTATCAGGCTCAGTGCAACGTGGATCTCAATGCACGACACTGAGCCAGCCAGCAGGCAAATGCCGACATTCTTCCTTCCAAGCTGACATCTGTTTCGTTTTGTTCCTGTGCGCTCTCATGCTGTGTCTGTGCCCCGGTCCGTCCGCAATCGACTGGCAACAGTCCGGCCGCTGTCGTTCAGCAGCGGCGGGGTCCCGGCCATTCAGCCTTCCTCCGACATGCGAGGCAGCGGTAGTGAGGCCGCAGTGGGACCATCCGATCTGCCATTCAGACTAATACCTGGGGCTGATTCTTTTCGCTGAGATCTCCCAGACTGCAGGCAGGTGGACCTTCACTGGGCATGATCAACATGGCTGACACTGAAGCTAAGCAAATTCAATCTTCAATCGCAGTAACCGGCCCGTAACCTGACCGTGCTGGGTTGTGATCCATTATCATAGCAACAGGGACATATCTGTGAGGCTGATCAGCCTTTCAGTTTCAGCTCTGGGGGTGGTGAACTGGTGGCCCAGGCCTTGGCCTCGTCTCTTCCTCAACCTTCATGGTGGGCTGGTTGCCTGCAAAGCACAAATATCAGTGGCGTCTGGCAAACAAACTGTGAGGAAATTTGAATCAGCCAAAGTGTCTCACTGGGCAATGTCCCCTGGATAACAGACAACAGCCAGTGCTCACCCATACTCAGACTGTGGTGTAGGTGATCTTGTGGTGGGGCCCAGTGTTGCTCAAAGACACTGCTGCCCTGAACAGAGGCTGCCTGGGACCCTTTCAGACAGCGTCTGGCAGCCCAGCATATGGCCAACTAATGGCTCCACAGCCCACCCATGCCAGGCCTCCCAGCTAGTCCTTTCAGCAGCACCCCTCCATGTAGGCATTTGACATACTCCAGCCTAACCTCAACCTTCAGCATAGGTGTATGTGCCTTATTCTTTGTGGCTTTTATGTTGTTCTTTTGACTGTACAAACCTGGGCCTTTTCTTCAGCTGGCTGGTGCGCCTCATTCTGGCCTCAACATGCTCCTTCAGCAGGCTGATCAAAGTGGCCTGGTGCCTCCACTCACCTGGCCTGGATCTGCACCCTTTCCCGGTGGGCCAGCTCCCTCGCTGCCGCCCAGCTCGGCCTCCGTGACCCCGTTCTGCTCGCTCCTTGTGGGCCGCCCTCTTCCAGCACCCCCGTGTCTGAGCCTGGCTCTCACCGACATTGTGGAACTGGCTCGTTCTTCAGCCTTTTAACAGACTGGACTCAGCAGCTGACGCTTGGGCTGGCAGCGGCCGTCATGCTGATCTGCTGCCAGGCAGCCTGAGCCTCATGCTCAGGCGGCAAGTCTCCAGCCAGTCCATTTTCCTTTTGTGCACAGCCTGGACCTTCTTGTGGCTCCGTCAGCAGTCTCAGTTTGTTATCACCCAGGACCAGCCTTCCGGTGGCGTCAGCACATTGCCCTCAGCTGCCCGTGGGGTTCACTGCCTGGCACTGGCTGCGGATGCCTGCGACATCATCCGCAGCCACGTGGCATGGACCTCATTCTGTGACCTGCCTCCTGCTTCCGCGTGTGTTCAGTGTGTGCTCTCTGTCCCCTGTGTCTCAGTGCTGCAGGCCGGGTCTGAGCGGGCTGGCCCCAGCACTCAGCCACTATGGCTGTGGATCTGCCGCCTTCATTAGGTGATCCGCTGGTCCCACCATGACCTGGCTGGATCCTTCCTGGCCCCAGTCAGCTGACTCTTTGTCCAGCTGGATGGGCAGTGTCCTCCTTGGCAGCCACCGGGCTGGGGTCATCAGCAGTAACTCGTCTCATCAACTGATCCTTGTGGACCCATGGCAGTGGCAAAGCTCGCTTGCTGCTGCGCCTGACCTTGTGTGGCTGGTTTGCCAGATGTGCCTCTGGCCAGCTCATGGCTGCTGTCAGCTCACATCAGCATGGACAGCATGGCATGATTTTCTTCTGTGTGCACGTTTCAGACCTCCACCAGTGATGGACCTTTCCAGACCTGGCCAGGCAGCGAAAGCCAACTGACCCTCAATGCCGCCAACCTCATCAATGCCCAGGGCAGCGTTTCCAGCGCGCAAGACCTCACGCTGGGCCTCAGCGGCCAGGTCAACAACCTTGGCGGCGAACTGGTGACCGACGGCGCCCTGAACCTGCACAGTGCCGGGCTGGGTAACGGGCAAGGCAACATCAGCGGCAAAGGCGCGGTGGCGCTGGTCACGGGTGACCTGACAAACCAGAGCGGCAGCATCAGCAGCGGCGACACCCTGAACCTCACCGCAGGCCAACTGAGCAACGGCGGCAGCATTGGCAGTCACAACGCGCTGACCGCCAGCGTGACCGGCCTGGACCAGCAAGGCGGCAAGCTGTTCAGCAACGGCGCCTTGACGCTCGATGTCAACAACGGCCTGTTGAGCAATACCGACGGCTTGATCAATTCGGCAGGCCTGCTGCAACTGAACCACCTCACAGACGTCACTAACCACAACGGTGAAATCTCCAGCGGCCAGGCGTTCACACTTGTCGCGCAGAACCTCGACAACAGCAACGGTAAGCTGCTGAGTAACCAATGGCTGACCCTGCGCGTCAACCAGGCCCTGAGCAACATCAAGGGCCTGATCGGCGCTGCCAGCCTCGACGCCCACGCCGCCTCGGTGGACAACAGCAACGGCACCCTGAACAGTCGGGGTGACCTGCAACTGACCAGTGATGGCCTGCTGAACAACACAGGCCTTGGCTTGATCCACAGCCAGGGCAACCTGAACCTCACGGCGGGCAGCCTGAATACTGGCAGCGGCGGTGAAGTGTCAGCGCTGGGCACTCTGGACCTGAGCACCAGCGCGTTGACCTCGGCGAACGGCAGGGTGACAGGTGAGCAACGCGTCACGCTGGACCTGAACAATGGTGACCTGGATAACCACGGCGGCCTGATCCTCGGCAAAGGCCCGCTGGCTATCAACCACCTGCGTGACCTCAACAACCAAGGGGGTGAAGTCTCCAGCCAGCAGAACCTGGTACTGGCCGCGCGTGCGCTGGACAACAGCGCCGGCAAGCTGATCAGCAACCAGGCATTGACCCTGGGCGCCGCCAACCTGATCAATGCCAACGGCCTGGTGTCGGGCTGGCAGAGCCTCGGTTTTGCTGGCGGCAGCCTCGATAACCGCAACAACGGCACGTTTTCCAGCCGCAGCGGTGCGATGGCGGTGAACCTCACGGGGGCGCTGCTCAACAGTGGCGCCGGGGCGCTGGTCAGCCAGGGCCGCCTGGATATCAGTGCGGCCAGCCTCGACAACAGCGGCGGCGGGATTCTGTCCAGCGCCGCGGGGCAGGGCCTGACAGTCAGCGGCCTGCTCAACAACAGCGGCGGCGGTTTGATCGACAGTGGCGCGACCCTGGACGTGCAGGCGGCGACCCTGAGCAACGACGCCGGTGCGCTCAACGCGCAGCAAGCGCTGGCGGTCAATGCCAATGACCTGGGCAATGCGGCTGGCACCTTGGCCAGCAACGGCGCGATGACCCTGAACCTGCTGGGCAACCTCACCAACACCAACGGCAAACTGGCCAGCGCAGGCCCGTTGCTGTTGCAGCGCGCCGCCCAGGTCAACAATCAGGGTGGGCAGATTGTCAGCCAGAACCTGCTGAGCCTGTTTGCCGGTGCGATCGACAACAGCCAGCACGGCACCCTCGCAGGCACCGGCCGCGTGGCGATCAACGCCAGTGGCGCAGTGCAAAACAATGCCGACGGTTTGATCTACAGCCAGGGCGCCGACGTGCAATTGCGGGCCGCCGGGCTCGCCAACAGCCGCGGCGTGGTGCAGGGCCAGAACGGCCTGACCCTGAACATCAGCGGCGACGTGGATAACCAGAGCGGCAAACTGATTGCCCAAACCGGTGACCTGACGCTCAACGCCAACAACCTCGACAACCGTGGCGGCACATTCGCCAGCCTCAACGGTGCGTTGCAGGCCCAAATAGTGGGTGTGCTGCGCAACGGCTATGACCTGAACAACAACCGCCAGGGCGGCACGGTGCAGGGGCAACGCCTCAACCTGCAGGCGGCGATGTTTGATAACTACGGCGGGCGCGTTTCCGCCCAGGGCGGCGATGCGCTCGTCACCACCGGCAATTTCGACAACCGCAACGGCGGGCTCTACGCGACGGGCCTGGTGAGCGTCAGCGGCAACGACTTTGATAACAGTGGCGATAACGACGGCCAGATCGCCGGCCAACAGATCGACCTGAGCCTGCGCGGCGCGCTGAATAACCGCCTGGGCGTCGTCGAAAGCCAATCCACCCTCAAGGTCAGCGCCGCCAGCCTCGACAACGGCAACGGCCGCTTGCGCGCCCTGGGTAATGCGGGCACCACCGAGTTCGCCATCGGCGGCCTGCTGGATAACACCAACGGTGTGCTCGAAACCGCCAACAGCAACCTGATACTGGGGGCCGGCAGCCTGCAGAACGTCGGCGGTAGCGTGCTGCACGTCGGCAATGGCAACTTCACGATCGCGCCGAGCAACCTCAACAGCGTGGGTGGCAGCCTGGTGACGCGTGGTGGCCTGACCATCGCCCAGGACACCTGGACCAACAGCAGCGTGATCCAGGCCGGGCGCCTGACGGTCAACGTCAATACCCTCAACCAGACCGCCGACGGCCAATTACTGGCAAGCAGCGCGTTGACCGGTACCGGTGAAAACTGGTCCACCAACGGCTTGATCGCCAGTGATGGCAGTCTCGACTTGCACCTGGGCGGCACGCTCAACGGCGCAGGGCGCATCACCAGTCAGGGCGACCTCAGTCTGAGCGCCGCGCAATTGAACCTGAGCAACACCGCCAGCGTGGCCGGCGGCGGCCTGACCAGCGCCAACATCACGGGCACCCTGAACAACGCCGGGCGGCTGACGTCCGCCAACGACCTGATCATCAATGCCGGCGCGATAAACAACACGGCAACCCTTGGCAGCGCTCAGAAGCTCACCGCCACCTCCGGCGCACTGCTCAATGACCATGGTCTGATTTTCAGCGGTGGCGACATGAGCCTGCGCGTCGACACGCTGACCAACAGCTACGCCGACGTCTACAGCCTGGGCAACCTGAGCATCGACCGCGACGGGCAGGGCGGCCTTGCCACGCAGATACTCAACAGTTCATCGAGCCTGCAAAGCGACGGCAATATGAGCCTTGCCGCCAGCACGATCCAGAACGTGCGTGCGGTGCTGACCACCAGCGCAGGCGGCATCTACACTGCCTCCATCACTGAGTTCCCGTGCATCGAAGGCCCGAACTACGCGGGTGATTGCAGCGGCAAACAGAACCACTTGTGGCAAATCGATCAACGCGAAAAACTCGAAGTGACGGCCTCCAGCGCCGCCTCGAGCATCACCGCCGGGCAAAACCTCAGTATTGCCGGCGGCGATGTGGTCAATGCCAGTAGCACCATTGACGCGGGTGGCAACCTCGGCGTTGTCGCCAACAACCTGACTAATAGTGGCGTTGAAACCGGCGAAACCGACACCTGGCGCCTGTTCGTGTCCGAGCGTACCCGGCATCCCGAGATGTGGTACGACGCGGCCGCCGCGTTCAATAACCGTTACTCCGTCGGCGGCGCTGCCTACAACGCCAGTGACCTGAGCGGCCTGGCCGGTGCCATGGCCGGGTTTATCGGTATCACCGAGGCTGAGCGCACGGTATTGCGCCGAGTCACCCAGATCAGCGCCGGCGACCAGACCTACGCGGGAGTGATTCAGGCGGGTGGCGCGGTTAACGTCAAGGCCCAGGCCAATATCGATAACAGCGTGGTACGCCCAGGCTTTACCTATGTAGGCGCAGGCGCCAAGACCGGCACCGGTGCGGCGGGTGCCAGCGGTGCGGGCACCTTCTCCACGCGCATCACCGTCAACGGGCAACTGCCGCCCGACCTGGCCCAACGGCAGATCAACCCCCTGACCTTGCCGGGCTTCAGCCTGCCCACCGGGCAAAACGGCCTGTTCCGCCTGAGCGGGCAGGGCAGCAGTGCCCCGGCGCAGGGTAACAATGCGCCGGGCTGGTCGGTGAGTGGCGCCAGTCTGCAACTTGACCAACATCAGATCACCACGCCCACTCATCAGGGCCGGGTGATACAGATAAATGCCCCGACTCAGGACGCCGCCGGCAGCCTTCAACTGAACTTGGCTGCCCGCCAGGCCAGCGGCATCGGCGCCAGCAGCAGCGGTGTGGGGACCATTGGCGATGGCGGCGGCGCCAGCATCCAAACCCCTGGCCGCAGCAGCGCCGCCGATGCCAGCCAAGTAGTCGCAATCGGCACACAGAACGCCGGCGGTGGCGCGGCATCGTCTGCGGTCGTTGCATCCCACCCGAACCTGGACCTGCCGGCGCAAGCCACTGACCACGGCAGCACCGTGGTCGTGAACGCTCCGTCGATTCCCGGTGTGACCCCAGTGGCCCCGGCCGCAACCACCGGCGACAAACCGTCCCCGGTGGCCAGCCAGAGCATTGCCCGTGTGCAGGGCCTGCCGGGCACGCAGCCCGTGTCGCAGCCGCAGAAATACCTGATCGAAACCAACCCGGTGCTCACCGACCTCAAGCAGTTCATGAGCTCGGACTATCTACTCTCCGGCCTCGGCTACAACCCTGACGACAGCGCCAAGCGCCTCGGCGACGGCCTCTATGAGCAACGTCTGGTCGAACAAGCCGTGGTGGCCCGCACCGGCCAACGCTTCATCGACGGCCAGAACACCGACTCGGGCATGCTCAAGTACCTGATGGACAACGCCATCAGGAGCAAACAGCAACTCGGCCTGAGCGTGGGTGTGAGCCTCACCTCAGCCCAAGTCGCGGCGCTGACCCACGACATCGTCTGGCTTGAAGAAGAGCAAGTAAACGGCGAAAACGTCCTGGTACCCGTGGTGTACCTGGCCCAGGCGAATAACCGCCTGGCCCCGGACGGCGCGTTGATCGCCGGTAACGACGTCAACCTGATCGCCGGCCAGAACCTGGACAACGTCGGCACCTTGCGGGCTAGCAATAACCTGTCGGCCCAGGCCGGCAACGACCTGACCAACAGCGGCCTGATCCAGGCCGGTAACCGCCTCAATCTGCTGGCCGGTAACACCATCGTCAACACCGCCGGCGGCATCATCGCCGGTCGCGACGTGAACCTGACCGTCACCCAAGGCGACATCCTCAACGAGCGCAGCGTCACCAGCCACGACAGCAGCAGCGGCTACCGCACCGAGCACACCGACTCCGTGGACAGTGCAGCGCGCATCGAAGCTGCGAACAACCTGAGCCTGCAAGCCGGCCGCGACGTAAACAGCGTGGGCGGCGTGATGAGCAGCGGCGCCGACACCACGCTCAAGGCCGGACGCGACGTCAACCTGATCTCTGCCGAAGGGACCAACAGCAATACGGTGAGCGGGCTGTTCAAGAACAGCAGCGCGACCCAGTACGGCAGCCGCGTGGATGCCGGCGGTGATTTAAAGGTACAGGCGGGCCGGGACATCAGCGCGGTGGCGAGTGAGATCGATGCCAAGCGTGATGTGACGATGTCGGCGGTGGGCGATTTGTCACTGTCGTCGGCAGCAGACGAGTCCCATGCCTCGTTTACGTCGAAGAAGGTCAAGAGCAAAGAGGACCATGTGAGCCAGGTCTCCACCACGGTTAAAGCCGGTGGTGACGTGGCGCTGAGCGCCGGACAGGACCTGGCGTTGACGGCGAGCCGGGTGACGGCGGGGGATGAGGCGTATTTGTATGCCGGTAAAGACCTGAACCTGGCGGCGGCTGAAGACAGCGATTACTCGTATTACTCGAAAACGAAGAAGGGGTCGTGGGGTAAGAAAAGCTCGAAGATGAGCGAGAGCGAAAATGATGTGGCTGTTGGCTCTTCAATTCAGGCGCAGGGTAAAACAACGGTTGTCGCCGCCAACGACATCAACCTCACTGGATCAACCATCAACAGCGACAAAGGCGCATTGGCGGTTTTGGCGGGTCACGACGTCAATCTGACTGGCGCAGAGAACCGTGAATCCAGTGCTTCCGCCAAATCAAAATCCGGCGGGTTTGGACTTTCCAGTACCAGCAAGATGAGCAGTGATTCACAAAGCAGCACGTCGTTGACCGGTTCGACACTGAGTGGGGATACGACGTTGGTACAGGCCGGTCATGATATTGCGGTTTCCGCCAGCAACGTAGTCTCGACTGAAGAAACGAACATTCAGGCTCGCAACAGCGTTCGCATAGAGAGTGATGCGGAGTCGTTCAGTGCACAACACAGCCAGTCGACTAAAAAGTCTGGCTTGTTAAGCACAGGGGGGATCGGCGTCACCTTGGGCTCCTCCCAGAATACCTACAAGCAGGGCACGGAGAGCGCCAGCCAGAAAGGCAGCACCGTCGGCAGCGTCATGGGCGATGTGAATATCACCGCCGGTAAAGACCTGACCGTCAAGGCGTCGGACGTGGTTGCAGGGAAGGACATCAAGCTGGTTGGACAAAACGTCAATATTCTCGACGCGGCCAACGACAGTACGACGCGTACCTCTCAGGAGAGCAAGAAGAGCGGTCTGACGTTGGCGTTGTCCGGTGTGGTGGGGGAAGCGGTCAACACGGCAGTGCAAACCGCTCAAGATGCCATTCATGAAAACGACACGCGTTTGTCGGCATTACAGGGTGTCAAGGCCGGGCTTTCCGGCTATCAGGCTTATCAGGGCGCCCAGGCACTTGAGTCCGGTGCGCAGGCAGGCGAGTTCGTCGGTATCTCGATTTCGCTGGGAGGACAGAAGTCCAGCTCCAAGCAAATACAGGAACAAAGCGTCAGCCAAGGCAGCAATCTGACGGCAGGCGGTAACCTTAGCCTGGTTGCTACCGGGAATGGACAGCCGGGTGCTACGGGTGGCGACATCACGGTACAGGGCAGCAAACTTCAGGCCGGCACCGACTTGCTGTTGTCTGCCGCACAGGACATCAATCTGCGCTCCGGCACCAATACGCAAAGCCTCGACGGCTCTAACAAGAGTGCAGGCGGTGCAATCGGCGTAAGCCTGGGAGTCAGTGACAGCGGTGCGGGTCTTAGTATCTTCGCCAACGGCAACGCCGGGGCGGGCAAGGAAAAGGGTAATGGCACCACATGGACTGAAACCACCGTCAATGCCGGTAACAAGCTCACGCTCGACAGTGGTCGGGATGCAACCTTGGTGGGAGCGCAGGCGAATGCCCAGCAGATCGTCGCGGACATAGGGCGCAACCTGACGCTGAGCAGTCAGCAAGACACTGATCGTTACGACTCCAAGCAAACCAACGTCAGTGGAGGCGCCAGCTTCACATTTGGCTCTATGAGCGGGAGTGCGTCGCTTAGCGTCAGCCAAGACAAGCTCAAGTCTAACTTTGACAGCGTGAAAGAGCAGACCGGGTTGTTCGCTGGGAAGAACGGCTACCAAATAAGCGTTGGCGAACATACCCAACTGGATGCCAGCGTAATCGGCAGCACCGCGAGCGCCGACAAAAACAAACTCACGACCGGGAGCCTGGGCTGGACCGGACTGGACAACAAAGCCGATTTCAGCAGCCAGCACCAGAGCGTGAGTGGAGGGACGGGCGGGGATGCCAGTACTCAGTTCCTCGGCAATATGGGCAGTATGTTGCTGGTGGGTGCGAACCACGACGGGCATGAAAGCAGTACGACTTACGCAGCCATATCTGATGGCCAGCTGACTATTCGCGACAAGGATAAGCAGCAACAAGACGTCAACACGCTGAGTCATGACGTTGAGCATGCCAATAACGCACTGAGCCCTATCTTCGACAAGGAGAAGGAGCAGCAACGGCTTCGCCAGGCGCAGTTGATTGGTGATATCGCTAACCAGTCCATGGACATTATTCGTACCCAGGGAACGATTGAAGCTGCGAAGGCCGCGCAAGCACACCTGACAGATGAACAGAAGAACATGCCGGGGGCTAATCCAGACGCCTCTTACAAAGATCGCAAGGCCTACGTGGACATGTTGCAGGGCACCGATGCCTATAAAAGCACCATGGCTGCCTACGGTACGGGAAGTGACCTTCAGCGTGCTGCGCAAGCCGTAACGGCAGCGGTTCAAGGGCTGGCTGGAGGCAACCTTGCCCAGGCGGTCGTGGGGGCTTCGGCGCCGTATCTGGCGGGTATCATCAAGGACAACACAGGCGATAACCTTGAAGCCAGAATAATGGCTCATGCTGTATTGGGCGCGGTGCTTGCAAAATCCCAGCAAAACTCTGCGCTTGCTGGAGCCACGGGGGCGAGTATCGGTGAACTGGTCGCTTACGAGCTGTACCCGAACAAGCCCATCGATCAACTGAGCGAAGCTGAAAAACAAAAGGTCTCCGCACTATCGACACTTGCTGGAGGCCTCGCTGCAGGCATTGTGGCAGGGAACTCGTCAGATGCAGTGGCGGGAGGCATCGCAGCGAAAAATGCGGTCGAAAATAACCAGCTCAGGGGCAGTGAGGGCATAACACTTGCGCAAGAGCAGGCCGAGTATAAGAAAAGGAACTGCGGGGGAACGTCCTCATCCCGTTGTGACGAACTATCGAAAAATATAAAGGAACTGTTGGCAAGAGACAGCTCCGTACTCAAAGATATGCCAGCCGTAGAAGGGGACATAGGAACCGATCCGGGCTCCAGACCTCAGCCAGGGCAACTGGTCAGCTGTGCGCTCTCGGGTAACGGTGTATGTGTCGTATCTGACAGAACGGTCAAAACCGATTTGGGAGATGAGTGGGCCCTGGAACCCGCCAGCGACGCACAGTCGATTACTCATAAAGCAGAGGTTGCAACAACGGTAGCTGCACAGAAAGCGTATCTGGACGAGTTTTCGAAGGAAACGTTTGCTGCCGGATGCGGTGGTATGGGGCTCGCGGGGATTGCGTGCCAGACCTACATGGCTTCAGGTGGGAAAAATCCCATCACCGGTGAAGTAGCGACGACAACCGAAAGGTTCGGGTTCGGGCTCCAAGCTGTCCTGAACAGTGCGGGATTGTTTGGGGCAGTTTATGATGGTGCAGCTGCTAGTATTGATTTAGCGCCAGTTAAGGGTGCAAAAGAGGCAGGTGCGGCTGGGAAGGTAGTAGACGATATTCCGGCAACATCTCCACTTGCTCGGGATGGTTTGCGCGAAGACTTAGCGGCACAAGCCGGTATTCCTCGAGATATTGCTGGAAATCCTTCCAGTGTTTGGGGGAAATCAATAGATGATATTAAACAGTCGCTCACCATGGATGGCGCAACACTTACACCTAAAGTGAGAGCCAGTTCATCTGGTAATGCCCAGGTCTATACGGTCGAAGGTAGCACTACAGGGATTAAAGAAATTCAGTATAGTCCATCTACTATTGGGGATGATGTTTTGTCAACTCACAAAGGTGAGTACTACAAGCTTACTTATGCTGATGGGAGCAAAGTTAAGGTTGTTGATCCTGTGGCTTACAGACCGACTTTTAGTAGCGGGAGCCCTATTTATGATGCTAATACAAAGTATTTAAACCCTCAGGGGCAGAAAGTGGTATTTAACTCCTCCACCAACACGTGGGTGCCAGAATGACGTCATCTAACGATTTTTCAATATCTTGGGTGGCACCAATCGTGCCATCCGTCTCTCTTGCAGGTATACCGCTGGATGTGAGCGCGGAAGTGCTGGAACGTGTGCTGCTTAAGTATTTGGTTGATGCGTCCAGTCTATTGTACAAGTTTGAAAATTCGCCGGACCTTCTATTGAGAACGCATGGTCTGGATGAGCTTGGAAATGGAGGCTACTCTTTTTCGCTATTTAATGATGCAATTATTAATGGTCTGCTAAAAGGAACTCCAGCTCTATCAATAATGGTTAGAGCGGGAAAGGTTTATGCTGTTAAGGTTTACGATTTTAGCTTTTCTGGGGAGTTTGCACGGGAGTTTGTTTATAAGGGGTTTTTGCCGGCTGGTATTGGCTTGGGTAGTTTGGTTTCGGATCTATTGCCATTTACATCTTTAGAGTTTGATAGTGCTGAAGAGTGGTTCTATACCGATCAAAGCTATGGTGGACTTGAAGTTACCGGCTGGGGGGTTCCTCTAGAAGATCATCCTGATCAAGTTGTTACTGCTTTATGTGTGATATCAGGAGCGATTGCTTAAGTCTAAGGGATCCCTCAGGGTCTGACCCCTATTTCCCCTGGGTAAAATGGCGCTGAAGGACGGTGTCGAGCTCGGTGAGCAGATCGCAGAGCTGGATGCGAAGACGGCGAAGAACTGGAGTACGGACGGCGGTCAGGGTGATTGGGAAACGACGCAGCTTCCAGATCGGCCGGTAATTCCGAAGCGTGATCCGATCGTTTCGGGTATCCCTGCCATTGGTGAGCTATCTGGTGTCGAGCCAACCGCAGGAGGTTTTGTCAGTTCAGCCAAACTGAATGCGGGAGGGTATGCTATTACCGATCTCACTCCAGCAGAAAAAGCGCTGGCGCAGCAGGTTACAGATGGGCTCGACAAGTCAGGTGCTCTGACCGAAGAACTGGTGGAATCCGTATCACAACGGCAAGGTCTTAAATCTTTAGAGGGTGGCAAGTACGGAAGTAATAACGGATTTGATCATGTGTATATGAGTGCTGATGGTAAATCGGTAATTGTCTTGGATTCGAAACAAATAACTGGGGGGGGTCGTTTTCTCGTGATGCTAACGAAGTTGTTCAAATGTCTGACTCGTGGGTAGAGAAGGTGCTCGGACGTCTGGATAAAAGCTCCGAGGCTTATAAAGCGGTAGACAAGGCGCGTGAAAATGGTAGTTTGGTAAAGGGTGTGGCGGGTGTTGATCGCAGTTCAGGTCAACTAATAATTGCTAAGTTGAAGTGAGAGTGATCAAGTGATTTCTTGGAGTCGATACGGCAAGCTCGAAATTAACGCGACATCTAGAATTGAACACGTAAAAAGCCACCTAGATGGCGGATTTAACTTGGCTGGCTACATTGCCAATATAAAAACTGGGCAAGGTGATCCTGTCGCTTGTTTGGATCGCTTGTCTTCTCATGCGTATGCTCAAGCTATAGAGGAGTGGTTTGGCAATTCATCATTGGAAAAAATGAAAGCTTGGTTTTTTATAGCAGACAGTCTTCGCCAGTATCGGTATTCACTGAAAACCGACAAAATGAACTTCATGTTGAAGACATTTGATTTTTTGGCTAGCTTGGTTTCTGATAATGAATCCCTGATTAGTTGGTTCTGTAATAACGACGACATCGTTGATACTAAAAGAATTCAGGCCACTACTACCGCAGATTTTGTAGCCTATCAAATTAGATTGGCTGTTAAAGGAGACTTTACTCAGTTGCGCGACCGTTGTGCTAGGATGATTGCGCACCCACCTTCAGGACCGAAGGAAACTCTGAAAAAGACTTTCTGATTTGGCAAAATACCGCGACCCCACCCACCGAGTTTCCCGATGAAGCAGATGACCTTCGCCGACGCCGAGTACGCTGGCAAGCGCAAGCAAACCCGCAAGGAGTTGTTCCTGATCGAGATGGATCGGGTGGTGCCGTGGAAGGGCTTGATTGCTTTGATCGAGCCACATTATCCGAAAGGTGAAGGTGGCCGTCCGGCCTACCCGTTGATGGCGATGCTGCGTGTGCATCTGCTGCAGAACTGGTTCGGCTACAGCGATCCAGCGATGGAGGAAGCGCTGTACGAAACCACGATCCTGCGCCAGTTTGCCGGGCTGAACCTGGAGCGCATCCCCGACGAAACCACCATTCTCAACTTCCGCCGCTTGCTGGAGAAACACGAGCTGGCGGCCGGCATCCTCGCTGTCATCAATGGCTATCTGGGCGACCGCGGCCTGTCGCTGCGCCAGGGCACCATCGTCGATGCAACGCTGATCAATGCGCCCAGTTCGACCAAGAACAAGGACGGCAAGCGCGACCCGGAAATGCACCAGACCAAGAAGGGAAACCAGTATTATTTTGGCATGAAGGCCCACATCGGCGCCGATGACGAATCGGGTCTGGTGCACAGCGTAGTGGGCACGGCGGCCAATGTGGCGGATGTCACCCAGGTGGACAAATTGCTGCATGGCGACGAAAACGTGGTCTGCGCCGATGCAGGCTACACCGGTGTCGAAAAGCGGCCCGAGCATGAAGGACGTGAAGTTATCTGGCAGGTGGCGGCACGCCGCAGCACCTACAAAAAACTCGATAAGCGCAGCGTGCTGTACAAAGCCAAGCGCAAGATTGAAAAGGCCAAGGCTCAGGTGCGCGCCAAGGTCGAGCATCCGTTCCGGGTAATCAAGCGCCAGTTCGGTTACACCAAGGTGCGCTTTCGCGGCTTGGCCAAAAACACGGCGCAACTGGTGACACTGTTCGCTCTGTCGAACCTGTGGATGGCGCGCCGACATTTACTGACGAATGCAGGAGAGGTGCGCCTGTAATGCGGGAAATGGCCACCGGAGTGGGGTCCGGGTGGCGAAAACGTAAGAAATACTCGTCGAATTGATTGTTTTTTGATCATTTGGCGAGTTTAAAAGTTGCGCTAGGTGGTATGCCGGGGAAATACATGGCTACTTCAGACCATCCCGAAGAAAAGATTTATGCTGGACAATGAGTTCTTCATTGCGCTGGCAGAGGGCGATAAATCAAAAATGGAATCTGTTTTGCGCGAGCTGACAACACCAGTCTCAATAAAGAGAAGGTTTGATAGTGAGAACGGTTATTCTGAAGGTCTGATTTCAACTTTTGGTGTCATCTACGCAAAAATTGCCTGGAGACATGGTTATGAAGTCGTCGTCGATACACCATACATCCCATCAGAGTGGTTACCTGTGAAACCCCTAGCTCATTATGATGCTCATTATGAGTTTTTAAAGAGAGAAGTTTGATGGGATATGAATGGATAAAAGGGGACAGAGTCTGAGGAATCCCCACAAACCTACTCCAGTCTCTGAGATTGCCGGCGCACTTCATCGCGCAGCAATAGCTCCATATCCGCCAATTTCGAGCAGGACAATCCGGTGGTGGAGCATCTCAAGTATTCGAGGCCGAGACGCCAGAGTGAGAGCACCAGTTTATGCCTGATGCTGTTGCTCTGGAAGTGACGTGACCGACCTGTCGTTCGAGCAAAGGTTATCCATACATGGAGACCTCAATAAAAATAGGTGCTCACGTGACGAATGTCCTACGACACGGCGCCAGGTCCTATGTGCGCAAGCCGATGGCCATGAAACGCTGATGGTAGACACGAAAAAATGCGCCCTTCGCGTATATGGGTAAAGCAGATCCGGTCACCACTTCGCCTTTTCAGGCTTCGGCCCGCCTTGCGCGAGCACCCTTTCGGGCCAGGGGACGTTCAAATCTCAACCGGTTAGTCGTCCCCTTTTTTCATTAAAGGCTAAACAATGATTATGCGTTTAGAAATGGTTGGAAAAAGCCTTGTAAAAAAGCTGAAAGTGGCTAGTAAAGAGCAACGGCGAAGTGCGGTTAAAGTTGCTTGTGAACTTGCTTTTCAGACAAGCTCAGTAGGCGTGCCTGTTGTTGCTGAGTCCCTTGCGCAACTACGATTTGGTAATAAGCTTACGACTGAGCAACTATCTGAGCTAGATGCTTTGGCTGAAAAGTTAGATGAGCAATATTTTGATTTGCAAGACAGTCTGAATGAGGGGCAGGAATTAGGTATGGAGGCCCTTCAGCTGTTTAGTCAAGCGCGGGCTGTATCGGCGCTGTCCTTAGCTGGTGGAGAAGATTCGCTTATGGCAACGACCGAAGCAATATACGAGGCATTATCAGCCGTTGATGATGGAAGTTGTATTTTTAAAGCCGTACTTTCAATCTTGTCAGAGTCTTAAACGGTAGATTTTTTGCTTCAGCTGATACCCGGCGCATGCTTGCGCCGGCACTTTCAGTGATTGTTGAGCCCTATATGCCCCCTTGTTGTACCCATGGAGAAGGGGACAGATTTATTTATAGTGAACTGATCGCACGCGCCATCGACGCGGTTACCAACCAGACGCAGCAGGGCGTCCAGACCGTCGATGAGTTGTATGCGATCGGCAACCGCCTGCAAGGCTTGCTGGGGCAATTCAAAATCTGAGGCTGCCCTGCAGGGATACCGCGCTTATCAGGCGTTGACCGTCACCGCGTTTTGCTTGCGATACAAGATCGTCGTCGCCGTGAACCCGCATAACGCCGCAAACATCAGCCAGTAGGCCGGTGATGCCTTATCGCCGGTTACTTGCACCAAAAGGGTGGATACGGCGGGCGTAAAGCCGCCAAACACTGCAGTCGCCAAGCTGAACGCCAGGGAGAACCCGACGACCCTGACGTTCTGTGGCATCACCTCAGTCAGCGCGGCAACCATTGCGCCGTTGTAAATGCCAAAGAAGAACGAGAAGTACAGCAGCACGCTGAGGAGTCGTTCGAAGCTGGCCGCGGCGGCCAGCCAATGCATGGCGGGGTAAGCGGTGCATAGGCACAACAAAGAGATCGCCAGCAATAACGGGCGCCGGCCGATACGGTCGGAGAGTGTGCCGCCGATGGGCAACCAAATGAAGTTGCTCAGGCCGACGAAGAGCGTGACCACCAGGCTGTCGGTGGTGCTCAGGTTCAGTACCGAACGGCCGAAAGTCGGGGTGTAGACGGTGATCAGGTAGAACGTGGTGGTGGTCATCGACGCCAACAGACCGCCAGCCAGTACCGTGCGCCAGTTGTCGCGCATTGAGCGGAACACTTCATTGGCCGTTGGGTGATGCTTGCGTGCTTTGAACGCCTCGGTTTCCTGCAACGAACGGCGAATGATGAAGATGAACGGGATGATCACGCAGCCGATAAAGAACGGGATGCGCCAGCCCCAGGCAGCTACCTCGGCGGCTGCCATGGACGCGTTGATCGTGTAACCCAGCGCTGCCGCAAGAATGATCGCCACTTGTTGGCTGGCCGATTGCCAACTGGTGTAGAACCCGCAGCGGCCTGGCGTGGCGATTTCAGCCAGGTACACCGAAACGCCCCCCATCTCCGCCCCGGCGGAGAAGCCCTGCAACAGTCGTCCCATCAACACCAATACCGGTGCTGCCACTCCGATGCTGGCGTAGCCGGGCACGAGTGCAATCAATACCGTCCCGGCCGCCATGATCGACAGCGTTACGATCAGGCCCTTGCGCCGTCCCACCTTGTCGATGTACGCCCCCAGCACGATAGCGCCCAGCGGACGCATCAGGAACCCGGAGCCGAATACGGCGAAGGTCATCATCAGCGAAGCGAACTCGCTGGTGGCAGGAAAGAACGTCTGGGAGATGTAGGTCGCGTAGAACCCGAACAGAAAGAAGTCGAACTGTTCGAGAAAGTTGCCGCTGGTGACCCGAAGGATGGCGCCCAGTTTTGAACCCTTGGACGGGGTGTTTTGTGTTGTTGTTTTCATTATGGCTACCGTGGTGATCAATCTTGTTTTTGGAATGACGGTCTTGACGATCAGTCGCTTGCGGCGTTGATGGGGTTGGGTTGACGTTTTTCGATGGAGTATTTGAGCAGCGCGGCGCTGCGGAAGATGCCGTGGGCGAATTTGCTGTAGGGCATGGTCAGGAAAAAAGCCATGACCAGGCCGAGATGGATCGCCAGCAACAGGCCCAGGGCCATGCTTTCGCGAAACGCCAGGAGTGCCAGGCCGCTGGCGCTGACGAGAAACAACAGCGCGATGAAGCCGCGATCCATGGGCTTCTGCTGTTCATCGCCGTGTTCGGCGTTGCGCCGCAGGTTCAACCACAAGAGCCCCGCCGGGCCGACCAGCAACCCGAACCCGCCGACGATGCCGAGCATCACCGGCACGCTCAAGACGGGGTAGGGCGCCGACCAGCCCAGCAGGAAATGGTAGAGCGTGGCCACGCCGGTGGCGGCGAAGCACAGCATGAAGCCGTAGAAGGTGAAGTGATGGAAGCGCCGCCGCCACAAGGTGAATCGATCATCGGCGTTATTGCAGCCCTCGCCGTGGCCACCATCCAGGTACTTGAGCGTGGCCACATTGGCGCTCGCTTCCAGGGCCGCCGATGTTGTTTGCTCGCGGGAGGCCTCGACCGGCGAGACATTGCGCCAAAAGCGCCGCACGCCGATCGCCAATGCAAGCACCGCGTAACCAAACACTGCGCCGAACATCAGGGCCAGGGTGTTATGCGGGAAGATCCCGTAGAAATTCCCCCCGGGCATTGCCGTGAACAGATTGCCCATCATCATCAACGTCAGGCAGAGGAACAGCGCCAGCCCCGCGCCGGATGCCAGCGCCAGGGTCAGCCCGTTGCGCCGGTATAACGTGCCCATCGCCTGCGGCCAGGCGTACTCGGCATACGTGTCGAGGCGGACTTTGGCCATGGCCTTGGGCACATTGATCGCAAATTCATGCGGTGCGGCGTACTGGCAGGCATGCAGGCACGCACCGCAGTTATGGCAAAGGTTCGCCAGGTAATGGATGTCCGCCTGAGAAAATTCCAGGCGTCGGGTCATGGCCGGGAATACCGCGCAGAAGCCCTCGCAATAACGGCAGGCATTGCAGACCGTCATTTGTCGCTGGACTTCGCTTTCATCAAGGTTGAGGACGGGAATCAGTGTGCCCGGCGCCTTGGGATCAAACAGCTGCATGTTGCGGCTCCTGGGATGAAGGGGTGATGAAGCCGGCCGCGGCGGCGGCTTGCACGCCGGCAATGCGACCGAATGCGGTGCCGATGGCCATGCCGATGCCGGCGGTGTAGCCCTTGCCCAATACGTTGCCAGCCATCATTTCTCCGGCGACGAACAAGTTCGGGCTCGCCTGGCCATTGAAGCGAACGGCGGCGGTAGCGTCGGTGGCGAGGCCTAAATAGGTGAAGGTCACGCCCGGCTTGAGCGGGTAGGCGCAGAAGGGGGGCTTGACCAATGGGCGGGCCCAATGGGTTTTGGCGGGCGTCAAACCTTCGGTGCGACAATCGTCCAGGGCGGTGTGGTCGAACGTACCGACGCGGCAGGCCGCGTTGTAGGCCTGGATGGTGCTGACAAATGGCGCCACCGGGAGCTTCAGCTGGCGCGCCAGGTCTTCCAGCGAGTTGGCTTTGGTGCCCGGAAACACCGGCGGCATGAACCGACCGATGGCTTGTTGGTCGATGATCGAATAAGCCTGTTGACCGGGCTGCCCCGCGACCAGGCGCCCCCAGATCGCATAGCGCTTGGGCCAGAAATCCTCGCCCTCGTCATAAAAGCGCTCGCCGTCGCGATTGACCACCACGCCCAGCGATACACAATCGATACGCGTGCAGATGCCGCCGTCATACAACGGCGCGCGGGCGTCGATGGCCACCATGTGCGCCTGGGTCGGGTCGCCGATAAAATCGGCGCCCAGTTGCTGCATGCGCCGCAGCAGTACGCCGGTATTGAAGCGCGTGCCGCGAATCAGAAAGTTGTCCGAAGGCCACTCGCCGCGCTCGTTTTGCCCCCACGCTTCACGCAGCCATTCGCGGTTGGATTCGAACCCGCCCGCCGCCAGCACGCACGTCCTGGCCTGGATACGTTCGGCGGGCAGACGTTGCCCTTCGGCATCGCGCGCGCTCAGGTGGGCCGCGACAAATGTTCCCCCGTTCAATTCGATGTCGGTCACTTGCGCGTTGTAGCGGATGTTCACGCCCAACCGCTCGGCGCTGCGGTAATACGCATTCACCAACGCCTTGCCGCCGCCCATGAAAAACGCGTTGGTGCGCGCGACATGCAGCGCGCCGGATAACGACGGCTGAAAATGCACGCCATGGGCGCGCATCCAGTCACGGCAGTTCGATGAGGCGCGGATGACCAGACGAGCGAGCTTCTCGTTGGTCATCCCGCCGGTGACTTTCAGCAGATCCTGCCAATACTCCTCTTCGGGGTAGGCCTCGACCAATACATCCTGGGGCGCGTCGTGCATGCAGCGCAGGTTGCGGGTGTGTTGCGAGTTGCCGCCGCGCCAGGCTTTGGGCGCGCCTTCAAGCAACATCACGCTGGCGCCGGCCTCTCGGGCCATTAACGCCGCGCACAAGGCGGCATTGCCGCCGCCAATGACTAATACGTCGATCATCATCACTCCTCGATCGCGAGGAGGCGTGAACGAAGGGCTCCTCGCGAGTGGCGAGACCTTAGGGCAGCGAGCGTTGGGTCGAAAGGCGCGTTAGCGGTTGGGGTGTTTAGTTTTCGTAAAGGCTTTGCGGGTTGCCGCTGGCCCTGAAGCGCGGGCGAGGGCGGCTGGAGATCAGGGCGTGATGTCTTCGATCCACGAGGCGCCCGGCCATTGATGATCGATCACCAACTGCCGCGCCACATCGGTGATGACCAGCCGCGCCGCGAGTGCCGCGGGCGCCAGCTCATCATCCGGCAGTGTCGCCAACAGGTTTCGCCGGCCGACATGAGCATCGGCGATTTCCACCACCGAAAGCCCCGACTCGCCTTTGAGCGCCACCGCCGCGCCGGGCTGGATGGTGGCCGCGTGGCCGGCGCGTACAGCGTTCATCAACACGGCCAGGCCATCCACCTCCATGATGATGTTGGGCGTCAACCCCGACCGCTCGAACGCCGCCATCAGCGTTGAGCGCAAACCGTGTTGCGCACTCGGCATCACCAGTGGCAGTTGCCCCAGGTCCGCCATTTGCACAGAGCTTCCTTGCGGGGCATCCGGCAAGTGTGGCGAGCAGATGACAAACAGTTTCTCGTCAAGCAGCGGCGTCACGCTCCAGCGCTTGCCCCCTTCAAGTTGAAATAAAATGGCCAGATCGATCTGGCGGGCATTGAGTTGCGTGGCCAGATGCCCGGACAGCATCTCGATCAGGTGCAACTGAATATCCGGATACCGCGCGCGCATCGCATTGATCAAGGGCAGGGCAAGCACCGTGGCTGTGGTGGGCGGCAAGCCCACGGTGACATACCCGCTCATCCGCCCACGGTGTGCCGCCAGGATCGCATTCTCGGCTTGCCTCAAGCACAACTGCGCATGGTGCAGGAACGCCATGCCGGCCGGGGTCGGTGTGACGCCGGTGGTCGTGCGGTTCAGCAGGCGGGTCGAGAGTTCGCTTTCGAGTTTGGCGATCTGCTGGCTCAGCGCCGACACGCCCACGTCCAGCTCAAGGGCTGCGCGGCCCAGGCTGCCGTGTTCGACAATGTTGACGAAATAGCGCAGTTGTCTTAATTCCACGCGTTACTGCTCCACTTCAAATGAGTACCTACCTGTGTAACGGTGGGTCGGGGAACGTCAGCCACCACGCACCGAGCGGGCGAGGCGGCGCGTGGTCAGCCTGAGAGGTAACGCGTCGGCCGTCAACTTCCAGCGTTGGGTTCGCTGCTGGCCGGCGTTGTTGGCGTGCGCCAATTCATAACATGCGGCGCAGCACGTCGCTACGAGGATCTTTGTCGTAGAAGCGGTGCTTGAGCGCACCGGCGATGTGCAACAGGATCAGCCCGAGCAAGGTATACGCAAGTACCTTGTGCAGCCACTGGAAGACGACGAACCAGTCGTCATTTTTCGCCAGCAGCTCCGGCAGGTTGATCCCGAAAAAGAACACCCCGTCGCTCATCGTGTAGGTGCTCGACATCGAGTAACCCATCAAGGGCACGATCACGAGCAGTGCATACATGGTGCGTTGCGCAAGTCTTGACAGAAACCGCTCATGCCTGGCCAGCGTTAACGGCGGCTGCGGGAGTAGGGGGGTGCGTACACGCACGGCGAGCTGAACCAGGACCACCAGGAATGTCAGCACCCCGAACGATTTGTGCCATGGGTAATAGAGTTCGAACTTGCTCGCCACTTCGTCATTCATGCCGGTCATATGCCAGCCTGCCCAGAGCAGGCCGATGACGAGCAAGGCGCGCACCCAGTGCAAAATGCGCAGGGACGTCGAGTACTGATCGGTTGTCAGTTTATCTGTCGGGTTCATCATAGGCTCTCCGTTTATATCAAAGGCATCAGTGAAGTGATGCACGTTTGAACGTCCGCCCTTACCGAGCAACGCTTGGCCGGCTCGGTCAGGGCGAAGATTGTTTTTACTTGGGCAGCAGCACGGTGATGACCTTCTCTTCGGTGTACGCCAGCGCGCCGCCAAACCCGCCTTCACGGCCTATGCCGCTGGTCTTGACGCCGCCCCAGGGCAGGTTGGCATCCAACGGGCTCCAGCAGTTGACGCCCACGGCACCGACTTTCACGGCGCCGGCTACGCGGTGCGCGCGCACCAGGTCGGTGGTCCACACGGTGGCTGCGAGGCCGTAGGTGGAATCGTTGGCCAGTGCGACAGCCTCCTCTTCGCTGTCGAACGTGATCACCGTGCCGACGGGACCAAAGATCTCGTCGCGGGCGATCGCCATGTCGTTGTTGGCGTTGGCGAAGATCGTCGGCCGCACAAACCAGCCGCGCTCAGGCGTCGATACACCGCCGGCGAGCAGAGTAGCGCCTTGGTCGATGCCCAGTTGGATGTAACGGTTAACGCGATCGAATTGTGCTTTCTTGGCCACCGGGCCCATCTGCACGCCGGGCTCCCGAGGGTCGCCCACCTTGACGGCTTGCGCGGCGTCGGCAAGCGCCGCGGCGAAGCGATCGGCGATGCCGCGCTGGACCAGAATGCGCGAGCCGGCGGCACAGATCTGGCCCTGGTTGGCGAACAGTCCGAGGGTGCAGCCGCGCAGCGCGTCTTCAAACGAGGCGTCGTCGAAAACGATCTGGGGGCTCTTGCCGCCCAGCTCCAATGCCACGTGCTTGAACAACACGCCCGCGGTGCGCTGGATCTCGCGCCCCGCCTCGGGGCTGCCGGTAAAGCTGATCTTGGCGATGTGCGGGTGTTCGCACAGGGCACGCCCCACCTCGGCGCCATAGCCGGTGACCACGTTGATCACACCGTCCGGGAAGCCCGCTTCCCGAGCCAGCGCGGCCAGGTGCAGGGCGGACTGTGGTGTTTCTTCCGAAGGCTTGATGACCACCGTGCAGCCGGCCGCCAGTAACGCGGCCAGTTTCCAGACGGTGATCATCAGCGGCGAGTTCCAGGGCACGATCGCCCCGACCACGCCCACCGGTTCCCGAACCGTGTACGAGAGGGTCTTGGTGCCGAAGTAACCGCCGGAGGGAATGGTGCGGCCCTCCAGTTGGTTGGCCCAGCCGGCGGCGGCGCGCAGGTTGGCGAGCGCGTTGGGCACGTCCATCCGACGGGGCTCGATCGGCGAACGACCGATGGCGTTGGCGTCCATGTCGGCGAGCAATTCGGTGTCGCGCTCTACCAGATCCGCCAGCTTCAACAGCAGTCGAGCGCGCTGGGCACCATCGAGCTGGCTCCAGGCGCCCTGCTCCAGTTGGTGGTGCGCGGCGTTTACGGCGCGGTCCACATCGTCGGCGGTGCCGCGCGCGCAGCTGCCGTATACCTGTTCGGTCACAGGGTCGACCAAGGGGATGCGTCGGCCGTCGGAGGCTTCGCAGCCAGTGCCTTCGATGAAGTGATTCAAGTGCTCAGTCATGTTGGGAACCTAAGTGACGTAGGGTGGACGGGGTGAGCGCCTCAAGCGTTGAGGCTGGCCAGGGCGTCGCCGAAGATATCCAGCGCCTTGAAGAACAGCGCGCGTGAGATCGTCAATGAGGGCATGACCCGCATCACGTTGCTGTAGCGACCGCAGGGAATCATCAGCACACCGTGGTTCAGCAGGTAACCCATGAGCTGGCCGATTTTTTCGGGCGCCAGGGGAGCCTTGGTGATGGGGTCTTCGACCAGCTCGATACCGATCATCAGGCCACGGCCGCGGACTTCGCCGACCCACGGGCTGCCAAAGCCACGGATACGTGCCTGCGCCTCCAGGCCCAGGGCGTGGGCGCGGTTGAGCAGATCGAGTTCCGGGTCTTGCAGGATGGCGATGTTGGTCAGCGCCACGGCTGCGGATAACGAGTTGGCGGCGAAGGTATTGGGCATCGAGCCGTCAGGAATCGCGGCCGCCAGGTCCGAACGCATGATCAGGCCTGCCATCGGCAGGTCGCTGCCGATACCCTTGCCGAAGGTGAGCATGTCTGGTTTTACGCCCGAATGCTCGACCGCCCACATTTTGCCGGTACGCCCTGCGCCGGACTGCACTTCATCGACAATCAGCAGCGTGCCGCTGCGGTCACACGCCTTGCGCAATAACTGCAGGAACTCCGGCGACGGGGGGACATAGCCGCCTTCGCCCTGCACCGGCTCGACGATCACGGCGGCCACGTCATCGGCGGCGGTGTAAGGGGTGTTCAACAGGTAGTCCACGTACTCGCCGGCGATCTGCTCGGCGCTTTTGTGCGTGGTGTCGAAGGGGAAGCGGTAGGCATACGGGTAGGGCGCGTGAATCACGCCGCCCATCTGGGCACCGTAGCCCTTGCGGTAGGCGGTGCCGGTCGTCAGGGCGCCCGAGGCGTTCCATACGCCGTGGTAGCCACCATGGAAGGCGATGATCTGGTGGCGCCCGGTGATGCGTTTGGCGAACTTGATCGCGGCTTCCAGTGCGTCGCTGCCGCTTTGCGTGAAGTAGGTGACGCAATCGCCCCGCAGGCCGTCGGGCGCGATCTCGGAAAGTTTGGCCGCCAATTCGGTTCGCCGGGTGCTGTTGATTTCCAAGGCATGCATCAGCACTTCGGACTGCTCGCGGATCGTCTGCACCACCTTGGGGTGGCAGCGGCCGACGCTGCTGACGCCCACGCCGGCGGACAGGTCGATGTAGGTGTTGCCGTCCGGGTCCTTGAAGGTCGCGCCGAAGGCACGGTCCATCGCCACCGGCATGCGTCCACCACCCCGGGCCATCGACTCGGTACGTGCCGACAGTGCCAGGGCCTCGAGGGTCTTGGGGCCGGGCAGGGCGCTAGAGGTTATCCGCGGGGCATCCGCGAAGTGCAGGGATTCAAGTTGGGCTTCACTCATGACGGTCTCTTTGGGATGTAGGTTCACGTATGCCGATCATCCCCATAGCGCACGGGTTGCCGTTAGCCCGAATTGGCACTTGGGGATTCCATCCTGAGCGCGCTTTCCTGCACACATCTTGCATAAAGAAATGTGCAGGTTTTCTGCTATGTGCGAACATCACGCAAAAGATTCCTCAAAAAAAAAGAATATTGGCGGAGGCTTTCGACCTAATGAAAAATCAGCTTATCGGCCATTTTCGCGACATCCATGTCCATGCGGCCACCATCCATGAATGGAATCAGGACTACAGCCAGTTAACCGCAGGCTCGTCCGAGAGTTCGCTGATGCAACTGTCGACCGCCGGATGCCATGTCTTTCGCGAGCAGATCAACCAGCGTGTGGTGCAACAGGGTGCGGCGCCCCGGGGCAAGATGTGCTTTGCGGTGCCGATCACCGTGCCCGGTTCGATTCGAATGCAGGGGCGGGAGGTGGACGACAGCAGCCTGTTTTTTCTTCACGGTGGTGAGGAGTTCATGTTCCATATGCCGACGGGCATGGAGTTGTTGTCCATCACCTTCGAGCGTGAATTGTTCGAGCAAGCCTTGGCGCAAACGGCGTCGCCGAAGGAAGTCAGCCAACTGTTGCGTCAGCCGGTGATCAAGGTGTCCACCCAGCGCGTCGCGGGCGCTCGGCACCGATTGCTGGCGATGTTCACCCAGGCCCTGATGCACGAAGAGCTCGACAGCACGCGAGATCGGGAGCGGGAGCAGGCGTTGGAACAGGCCATGCTCGACGAGTTGCTGCAACTGCTGACCGACCCGGCCTGCGATAAACAGCAGCGTACCGCGAGCTCCACGCGCAGCTTCATTGTCGAGAAATGCCACCGTTTGGCGACGGCCGAGATGAACAGCGTGCCCAGCGTGAGCGAGTTGTGCCAGCGCCTCCAAGTGAGTCGGCGCACCGTGCAGAACAGCTTTCGCGCGGTGGCCGAGACCACGCCCCTGAACTACTTGCGCTCCCTAAGGCTTAACGGCGTACGCCGGACCTTGATGTCGACCCGTGCGTCGGACCTCTCGATTGGCGATATCGCTGCCCAATGGGGCTTCTATCACCTCAGCCACTTCGCGGCGGAGTACCACGCGCTGTTCGCCGAATTGCCGTCCCACACCGCGCGTGCCGCCATCGCCGTGTGTGCGCGTGCCTGAGTAAGCGCCCACGGCACATGGGGGGCGACCCTGCGCGCGGTGTTACTGTGCTGCGGATCTGCCCACTAAGTGTGCATGGACTGTCCTCTTTAGTAGCGCACCGTGCGCAGAGGGCTGTATTCGCGGTGCAGGCGATCTTCCGGCCAGCCCCGTGCTCGCCGGCGCGGGCGCAATAATGCAGCTCGAAATCTGCCCGCGCGTGCGCCGGGCGCTCAGCCGTTCCAGGATCTTGCGCGACCGCACGCCGCCGTAGGCCCCTGTTCGCTTTCGGCCCATTCCAGGTGCGGGATCAACCGTCTTGTTGCACGCCCCCTCCGTACTCGCTGGCCGGCATCCGCACGGTGGTGCCGTCGCGGCCCATCGCCAAGCCGTGGTAGCCGCAGACCCGTTCTCCATTTTCCACAGCGCCTAGAGAAGGCGCCGCGCCGCGATGGGGCAGAAGTCCTCAAGCGTGGCGACCTGGCCCGTCAGGCCCCGGCAAAACACCATATTTTCTCCGCAAGTTTGCCGGCCCACGTGTTTTTTTGAGTGCATGACAGCTCTCCAGGAAACGCATTGTTTTTGCCTAGCGGATCCATTGAATGCTCGCGGCATTTTTGGTCAGCCTCATGCTTTCTGACTCAAGTGATTTTTTGTCGATTGTCGGACGATAAGGATCGTATCTCGCTCTTTAATGGATCCATTTACTGTGACTAATATAATTTCTTAAGTTAAATATTTTATTTGCTAAAATAATTAATGATAGTAATTATTTTCCTGCATCTGCTCCACGCAGAGTCTTTTTCAGGATCACACAGATGAGCCAGAACACCGTGCCTTTACTCGTCAGGCTTTACGCCGAGGCCAATGAATCCTTACTTCCCGGGCATACCGCGCCGGGGTTGATGCAGGGGTTTCCAGCCGCGCCCGAGCAGCGCGTAACCTGGGAAAACTGGATGCGCCCGCCGTTCAACCGCTGGGGGTTTCGTCACCTCGCGCGCCTACGGCCGTCCATCGACGTGCGGGCCGGGAATGCGCCACGCAGCCCCTTGAACGACGCGCCGCAAGCGCTGAGCGAGCTGCGCTTCGACAGTTGCTGTGGCCTGAGCGTCAGCCTGCTCGACCACCTGGTGGCCAGTCACACCGATAGTTTTCTGGTGATGCAGGGCGATCAAGTGCTGTTCGAGCGCTATTTCAACGGTCAGCGTCCCGAGCACCGGCACATTATGTTTTCGGTGACCAAGTCGCTGATCGGTCTGCTGGGCGAACAACTGATCAGCGAGGCGCTGCTCGACCCCATGCGCAGCGTCAGTGCTTACGTGCCCGAGCTGGCGGGCAGCGCCTTCGGCGATGCGAGCGTGGGCCGGCTGTTGGCCAACGATGGCTGGCACGCGGGTTCGCCACTGATCTCCAGCGAGGCCATCGCGCGCATCGCCAAAGGCGGTGACCCGGCGATCTACGCGGCCAACGCCGAGTTTTCCGAATGGACGCCCGGCGCGTCCTACCGCAGCCAGTGGTACGTCTTCAACGACCATAGCCAAGCCCTTATGGCGGGCGGGATCCATGGCCAATACCTGTTCATCGACAAGCCGTCGAAGGTGGTGATCGTCAAGCAATCCTCGTTGCCGGAAGCGGTCGGCCCGTTCGATGCCGACAGCGTGCGCATGCTGCGTGCGATCGCCGCTCACCTGACTCACTGATTCCACTTACAACAAGAACCATCCAGCGTCTGGATTTCACCTGGCTTGCCCAGGTGTTGGCGGCGTACTGCGCCGCTTGCAACTGCCCTGTAACAACAATAATTACACAGGCGCTTCACTATGTTTTTCACGACGCGTTTTACCCGCGCGCTGGTGGCGGTCAGCCTGCAGCTTAGCGCCCAGGTTGCCTTGGCGGGCTACACCTTCGAGGACGGCAACCTCAAGGGCGAGGTCAACCTGACCGCGAGCGCTGCGACCATCACCACGCGCAACGTCAACTTCGGCAGTGGCCGGGTCGACCAGCGCAGCGGCAAAAATGGCGGCAGCCGCATCGGCTGGCAGGAGGTGTATGTCAAACCCGCGATCAAATTCGACTATGCCCTGACACCTGACATCAGTGTGCTGGGCGGTGCGTCGGTGGTCGCCGCCAGCACCTTCGGCGACGGTGACGCCGGTCCTCGGGTACCGTTACGCGAGCTTTTCCGGTGACGACAACCTTGCCGACAACCGGCAAAAAGCCTGGGACCCGTTGAGTAAAGGCTTTGTCGACTGGAGCACCTGGCGGGTGGGGGATGTGGTCGGTAACTACCTGCTGTTTAACAGCAACGAAAATGTCCAGCAGTTCTCGCTCAAGACGCACCTGAGCCAGACGTTTACGCTGGGAGCGATCCACTATCAGTTCTGGTTGGACGAAAAGAACTATATGGGCGCGGCCGTCAGCGATCGGCGCTTTACTGATGGCTTGGCGTCGTTCGAGCTTTTGCCGCTCACGGTAAATCCTTGTGGTGTAAAGAGAAGGGCCTGATTGGTCCAGGCATTCGCGCAAAAATATTTTATGGGGTAAAAATTTTAAAGCACTCATTTTGGTAGTGGTGGCGTACCTGATTCATGGGCGCACTAGCCGATTTCGGCACACCTTACCCAATGGCGCCATGCGGGGAATGGAAATTGCGTGCTGAGCGACAGTGCTTCAGGCTCAAAGGGAAAAATCCATGAACACTTACAATAATAATTCCAGCGTGCAGATGGTTCGCCCGGCATGGGGCATTCCTTCAACGATCCGGCATTTTCACACCCATGACATCGATCAGCACGCGCGCAACATGGGCGGTTGGCAGGTCCGTTATGACCAATTGTCCCCAGGCCGCTTTGAGGGCGAGTTGATCGAGCTACACGCCGGCTGGATGCAACTGATGCGTGACCGCACCAACCAGTCGATGCTCAAAAGCGGCAGTGCCTGGAAAGGCGCGATCACCTTCAGCATGCCGCTCAACGCGAGCGGCCCGCTGTTTTGTGCCGGGCATCCGATCCATGAACACGGCCTGTTGGTCGCCCATGGCGATCATTTGCCTGACCTGCGCGTGCCTGAGAACCTCGACCTGTTGAGCGTTGCCGTCGACATCGAGGCTTTGGAGCGTCTGTTAGAGCATCAGGAAGTGGCTTTTCGCTTTACCGATCTTCCCAAGTGTTACCGTTTGGGCGGGACGTGTGTGCAAATCGAGCTGGCCAATCTGTTGGATGAGTTGGTCTGCGCTGATCAGGGGCACGAAGCGCTGTTGAGCTATGAAGCGATTCGGCACGGGGTCCGCGATGCGGTGATGGTGCAGTTGCTGGACCTGGTCGCCCCGGATCAGTTCGCCGGCCTGAGTCCGACGGCGCGCAAACGCATGGTTGATCGGGCGCGCGAATATGCCTTGGGGCATCTGGATGAACCGCTGTCGATCCTCGATCTGTGCAGTCACATCGGCGCCAGCCGGCGCAAACTCCAATACTGTTTCCAGGAAACCCTGGGCATCAACCCCGTGGCCTATTTGCGTGCGCTGCGCTTGAATGCGGTGCGTCGCGAGCTGCGCGAGCGCCAGGAAGCCTACGGTGTCCAAGAGGTCGCGGCACGCTGGGGGTTCTGGCATCTGAGCCGTTTTGCCAGCGACTACCGGACCCTGTTCGGCGAGTCACCGTCGCAGACGTTGCAACGGCGCTAACTGTGCTGAAAACGGCTAACCCGCTGCGGCGTGCCGTTACTAGGATGGCCCACACCATGAGGTTGGGAGGGGCATTCGATGAACAACAACAATTCAAACATCCGCCACGTCAGTTGGGTCACCTTGGGTCTGCTCGGTCTTTGCCTTGGGGCACAGGCCACTGAAAACGGCGCGCCCACCACCGCGGTGGGCGTCTACGATTTCGGCGCCGGGATGACGCCACCTGTGACACCGAACGGCACCGTGGGGCTGCGCACGGCGTTCTATTCCGCCAACGTGCAGAAGGACAGCCAAGGGCGTGCGGTGGATAACCGTCTCTCCCTGGATGTGCTGTCCATCGGCGTGGTCTACCTGCGCATGACGGACTATCGCGTGCTGGGTGGCCAGTACGGCTTCGGTGCCGTCGTACCGTTCTTCAAGATGGATGCGTCGCTGCAAGTGCCGACACCGGGCGGGCCGTTGAAACTGTCGGCCGACCCCTTTCGGATGGCGGATGCGCAGATCGTTCCGCTGATCCTGCAGTGGAACCTGTCGCCTAACCTGTTCGTCAATACCCAGTTCCAGATCCAGGCGCCGACCGGCGACTACGACCAAAAAAGGCTGGTGTCTCCTGGGCTGAACCACTGGACATTCTCCCCGGCGGTCAACGCCACCTACATCAGCGACACCGGCTTTGAGGTGTCGTCGAGTTTCCAGGTCGATGTGAACACGCGCAATCCCGACACCCACTACAAAAATGGCGTGGAGTACCGCCATGAGTTTGCCGTGGGGCAACATTTCGGGCCTTGGACGGCGGGCCTCGGCGGCTATTACTACCGCCAGTTGAGCGACGACGATGCGCCGAACCTGACGCGCGGCAACCGCGCGGGGGTCATGGCCCTGGGCCCGGCGATCAGCTACATCGCGCCGGGGCTGCCACCGCTGTGGCTGCATCTTTACAAAGAGTTCGACGCGCACAATCGCGCCGAAGGCTACACCGCCGCCTTGCGCGTTTCGTATAGCTTCTGAGGGCCGGATCATGACCACTGTTAATGCCGCCACAAACCTATCGACCGCTGACACCCGCCAAGCCTCGGGCCGTCGCGAAGGGGTGGTGCTGATACTCGGCAGCAGCCTGACCATCATGGGCGCGGTGATGATCGCGCCTATCTTGCCCAAACTCGGTGCCGAGTTCGGCCCCCTCAATCCCCATGCCGACCTGCTGGTTCCGCTGGCCGTGACCGGCCCCGCGCTGGCCATCGCGCTGTGCGCGCCGCTGGCGGGCTGGCTCGCCGACCGGATCGGGCGCAAAGCCTTGCTGGTCATTGCGACATTGCTCTACGCGCTGCTGGGCGTTACCCCGGTGATCCTCGGTGACTTGCAGTCCATCGTGGTCGTGCGCTTGTTGTTCGGTTGCGCCGAAGCGGCGGTGATGACGTGTTGCTCGACCTTGATCGCCGACTATTGGCACGGCGGCGAGCGGCTGCGCTACATCAATCGCCAGATGGTGACCATTGGCCTGGTCGGCGCGTTGTTCTTCGTGGTCGGCGGCGCCTTGGGCGAGTATTCCTGGCGCTTGCCTTTCCTGTTGTACCTGCTGCCGTTGCTGTTGGTGCCGGCGATGCTGAAAGTGCTGTGGGAACCGGCGCGTTCCCAGCCGAGTACGGTTGCCCAGGACGCCGAGCGGGTGGCGGTGTGGCCGCTGGTGCTGGGCTACCTGTTGATCTTCGGCGGCATGGTGCTGACCTTTATCGCGCCGGTGCAGGTGCCGATTCTGCTGGTGCAGTTGGGCATTACCTCCAGCACCCTGATGGGGTTGGCCGCCGGTCTGAGCCTGATCTCCACCCTGGGCGGTTCTCTCGCCTGGCCGCTGTTGCGACGCACCTTAAAGGGCGCGGGGACCAATACGGTGTTGCTGCTGCTGTTCGCCTTGGGGCTGTGGTTGCTGACCCGTGCGCAGAGCTACAACGAAGTGGCGCTGGCGATGGTGCTGCATGGCCTGGGAGCGGGCCTGCTGGTGCCGAACGTGATGGCGCCGGTGATGGAAGCCCTGACGGCGCGCACCCGTGGCCGGGGCCTGGGCGGTTTGACCGCCTGCCTGTATCTGGGGCAGTTCGTCAGCCCGCTGGTGGTCGCGGCGCTGGTGGTCTATGCCGGCGACCTGCGCCACGCCATCCAATGGCTAGCCTGCGCCAGCCTGGCGGCGGCTGTGCTGTGGGGCGTTGCCGGCGTGTCACGCCTGCGCTCGGTCATCTGAATACCGTCAGTTTGCACGTCATTGAAATACATCCGGAGTAATGGGTATGCGCGACATTCAGCAGTTAATCGACAATGAAGACGCTATCGGTCTGGCCGCATGGGTCAGGCGCGGCGAAGTCCAACCGGTGGAACTGGTGGAGGCCGTCATCGAGCGGATCGAGCAGGTAGAGCCACGCCTCAATGCCGTCGCCGAACGCCTGTACGACCAGGCGCGCGAGGACGCCCTCGCCCCCACGTCCGGGGAAGGGGTGTTCGCCGGGGTGCCGACCTTGATCAAAGATTTGTTCGCGCCCGTGGCGGGTGCGGCAATGACCAACGGCTCGCTTGCGCTGGGGGCTGCCCGCGTCGACTTCGACGCCGAGGTGGTCACGCGCCTGCGCCGCGCCGGTTGCCTGTTCGTCGGCACCACCACGGCACCGGAATTCGGCACCTCCTATTCCACCGAGTCGATGCGTTTTGGCGCCACCCGAAACCCCTGGAATACCCAGCACAGTGCCGGCGGTTCCAGCGGCGGGGCGGCGGCGTTGGTCGCGGCGCGCGTTGTGCCGTTCGCACACGGCAACGATGGCGGCGGTTCCTTGCGCGTGCCGGCGTCCTGTTGCGGCGTGTTCGGCCTCAAGCCCAGCCGTGGTCTGCTGCCGTCGGGGCCGATGGTCGGGGAGGGCTGGGCGGGGATGGCGACCAATCATTGCCTCACCCTGTCGGTGCGTGACAGTGCGGCATTGCTGGACGCCACCGCCGGCCACGAACTGGGCGCACCCTACGCCGCGCCGATTTCAGCGCACCCGTATGCGTGGGCCTTGCAACAGGCGCCGCGGCCTTTACGGATTGCGCTGGTCGAGCGGGTCGGCACGTGGCCGATCTCCAATCAAAGCCTGGATGCCGTGCGTCAGGCGGCCAAGCTTTGCGAATCCTTGGGGCATCGGGTGGAACTTGCGCAGTTACCGGTGGTGTTGCCGGAGTTTCTCGACCAGGTGTTCACCATCATCGGCGCGAGCACGCGTCACTATGTGGACGTCCTCGGCCAATTGCGCGGGGCTCCGGTACGGCCCGAGGAACTGGAGGCGCGCACGCGCATCATTCTGCGCGACAAGGGGGAGGTCAGTGGCGCGCAATACGCTGCGGCGGTGGAATGGATTCACGCCCTCGGCCGTCAACTGGCGCTGTTCATGTGCGACTACGACGTGATCCTCAGCCCGACCCTGGCGCGGGAACCAGCCCTGATCGGTGAACTGGATCTGCAGGATGACAGCCTGGGTCTGGATGAGCTGATCGAGCGCTTCCACAGTTATTCACCGTTTACCGCCTTGTTCAATGCCAGCGGGCAACCGGCGATGTCGGTGCCGCTGTACTGGAGCGAGCGCGGGCTGCCCATGGGCGCGCATTTCGCCGGGCGTTTTGGCGAGGATGCGACGTTGTTGGCGTTGGCGGCGCAACTGGAGATCGCCCAGCCATGGCGTCAGCGCATGGCATCGGTGAATGCGTGCCTGGGCGCTCAGTCACGGTAGCTTTTTTTCAGCAGCCGGAGCAGTTCGTCGCGCTCCTGGTTGTCGAGGGCGGCGGTGGCATCCTTGTCGCTCTCGGCAGCGATTTGCGTGAGTTCCTTGAGCAGCGCTTCGCCGGCCTTGCTGAGGAAAATCCCGTAGGAACGCTTGTCGGGTTTGCAGCGCACCCGTACCGCCAGCGCGCGGCTTTCCAGCTTATTGAGCAGCGGCACCACTTGCGGTGGCTCGATGGCCAGCGCCCTGGCCAGGTCGGTCTGCATCAGCCCGGGGTTTTGATTGATGATCGCCAGGGCCGAGAACTGTGCCGGCCGCAAGTCGTGAGCCGACAACCGGCCGATCAGGTTCTGGAACAGCTTCAATTGCGCGCGGCGCATCGCATAGCCGATCAAGTCATCCAGCGCGGCGTCCAGTGGGGCCGGGTTGTCGCCGCTGGCGGCGGGGCGTTCTGGGGTGGCGGTGAGCCGGGAAGACTTGGCCATGGCAGGGCGGGTCCTTGAGCAGTGGTTAATAAAGCTATGCAGTTTTCCGAGATTGGCTGGCGATAGCCATCGCTCTGTTTCAATACATCGTGCAAATACGCCTTTCCAATACCTGAAAAATATTAGGTTAATTTCATTAATGGTTAGTTGATATAACTAATTTGTCGGTTTAGCTTTTAACCATCGTCAAGCCAAGAACAAGAGAGCATCGCCATGAGCAATTACGAAGGTCGCTGGTCAACGGTCAAAGTCGAAATCGAAGAGGGCATTGCCTGGGTCATTCTCAATCGGCCGGAAAAACGCAATGCCATGAGCCCGACCCTGAACCGGGAAATGATCGATGTACTGGAAACCCTGGAGCAGGACCCTGCCGCCGGTGTTCTGGTGCTGACGGGCGCGGGCGAGGCTTGGACGGCGGGTATGGACCTCAAGGAATACTTTCGCGAAATCGACGCCGGCCCGGAAATCCTCCAGGAAAAAATCCGCCGCGAAGCCTCGCAATGGCAGTGGAAGTTGCTGCGCATGTACACCAAACCGACCATCGCCATGGTCAACGGCTGGTGCTTCGGTGGCGGTTTCAGCCCCTTGGTGGCGTGCGACCTGGCGATCTGTGCCGATGAAGCGACCTTCGGGTTGTCGGAAATCAACTGGGGCATTCCACCGGGCAACCTGGTGAGCAAAGCCATGGCCGACACCGTGGGCCATCGCCAGTCGCTGTACTACATCATGACCGGCAAGACGTTTGGCGGGCAGAAGGCCGCCGAAATGGGCCTGGTCAACCAGAGCGTGCCGTTGGCGCAACTGCGTGACGTCACTGTCGAGCTGGCGCGTAATCTTTTGGAGAAAAACCCGGTGGTGCTGCGTGCCGCCAAGCATGGTTTCAAACGATGCCGCGAGCTGACCTGGGAGCAAAACGAAGACTACCTGTACGCCAAGCTCGACCAGTCGCGCCTGCTCGATACCGAAGGCGGTCGCGAGCAGGGCATGAAGCAGTTCCTCGACGACAAAAGCATCAAGCCTGGCCTGCAGACGTATAAACGCTGAAGCCAGCCCTTGGCCGCGCCGCACGGCGGTGTCGGCGGTGTAGGGTTTGAACGTATTCCCGATAAAGACAATAAAGAGGAATCACCATGCTGGACGTGCCCCTGTTGATTGGCGGCCTGTCGGCGGCGATCTTCAGCCGTGACACGGCGCGTGCGCTGGCGCAGCGGGTGGAGTCGGGGATCTGCCACATCAACGGCCCGACCGTACACGATGAAGCGCAAATGCCCTTCGGCGGCGTCAAGTCCAGCGGTTATGGGAGTTTTGGCAGCAAGGCCGCGATCGAACACTTTACGCAACTGCGCTGGATCACGTTGCAGAACGGTCCACGGCATTACCCGATCTGAGGCGCCGCCCAAGGGCGGACCCACATAACAATAATCAGGGCGCAGCCGCTGGCTGGCGCCACATGACACCCACGGGTGTCCGTCGGCGTGCCTTGTTGGAGGACCATCCCGTGAGTTCCGAATTCAGATCGCAACCCGAACGGCCCACGCCGCGTTACCGCCCCGTGTCCATCAGCCATGCGCCGGTGGAAGTGATCGAAAACCACGGCGTGCTGCACATGCGTTCGCTGGAACCGTTGGCCGAATTACCGCAACGGTTGCTCGACCGGCTGCTGCATTGGGCCCAGATACGCCCGGAGCAGACCTTCGTCGCCGCCCGCGACGGCGACGGTTGGCGTCGCGTCAGTTATGCGCAGATGCTCGACAGTGTGCGGGCCATTGCGCAGAGTTTGCTTCGCTATGGTCTGTCGGCCGAGAAGCCGCTGGTGCTGCTGTCGGGCAACGACATCGAACACCTGCAGATGGCGTTCGGCGCCATGTACGCCGGTATTCCCTATTGCCCGGTGTCGCCGGCGTATGCGCTGCTGTCCCAGGACTTCGCCAAACTGCGGCATGTCTGCGACCTGTTGCAACCCGGCCTGGTCTTTGTCAGCGACGCACTGGCTTACCAGCGCGCGATCGATGCGGTGCTGCCCGCCGAGACCCCGTTGATCAGCGTGCGTGGCCAAGTGGCGGGGCGCGCCCAGGTGAGTTTCGCCAGTTTGTTGCAGGTCGCGGGCGGCGCCGAGGCCGAGCGGGCCTTCGCGGCCACCGGCCCCGACAGCATTGCCAAGTTTCTCTTCACGTCCGGTTCCACCCAATTGCCCAAGGCGGTGATCACCACCCAGCGCATGCTCTGCGCCAACCAGCAGATGCTCTTGCAAACCTTCCCGGTGCTTGGCGAAGAGCCGCCGGTGCTGGTGGACTGGCTGCCGTGGAACCACACCTTCGGCGGCAGTCATAACGTCGGTATCGTGCTCTATAACGGCGGCACGTTTTACCTGGACGACGGCAAGCCCACGGTGCAGGGCTTTGCCGAAACGCTGCGCAATCTCAAGGACATCTCGCCCACGGCCTACTTGACCGTGCCCAAGGGGTGGGAAGAACTGGTCAATGCCCTGGAGCAGGACGCCGCCTTGCGTGAGTGCTTTTTTGCCCGGATGAAATTGTTTTTCTTCGCCGCCGCGGGCCTGTCGCAGCGGGTCTGGGACCGGCTCGACCGGGTGGCCGAGCAGCATTGCGGCGAACGCATTCGGATGATGGCCGGGCTGGGCATGACCGAAGCCGCGCCATCCTGCACCTTTACCACCGGGCCGTTGTCCGTGGCCGGGTATATCGGCTTGCCCGCGCCCGGCTGCGAGGTGCGTCTGGTGCCGGTGGACGGCAAGCTCGAGGGGCGCTTTCGCGGCCCCCACATCATGCCGGGGTACTGGCGAGCGGCGCAGCAGACCGCCGCGGTATTCGACGACCAGGGGTTCTACTGCTCGGGCGACGCGCTCAAACTTGCCGACCCAAACAACCCGCACCTGGGCCTGATGTTCGACGGACGCATCGCCGAGGATTTCAAACTGTCGTCCGGGGTGTTTGTCAGCGTGGGGCCGTTGCGCAACCGTGCGGTCCTGGAGGGGGCGCCCTATGTGCAGGACGTGGTGATCGCCGCGCCCGACCGCGAATGCCTGGGCATTCTGGTGTTTCCAAGGCTGTACGAATGCCGCCGACTGGCGGGGCTGGGCACCGCCGCCAGCGACGCCGAGGTGCTGACCAGCGCTGCCGTGCGCCAGTGGTTTGGCGACTGGTTGCAACGCCTCAATCGCGACGCGACGGGCAATGCCAGTCGCCTGGAGTGGTTGGTACTGCTCGATGAACCGGCGTCCATCGACCGTGGCGAGATCACCGACAAGGGCTCGATCAACCAGCGCGCGGTCTTGCAGTGGCGCGCGTCCCAGGTCGAGGCGTTGTATCGCGGGGAGGAACCGTCGATCCTGCGGGCGGGCGCGCGGGCATAACGCCAAGGCGCCTGCTAAGCCAGATCATCCGTAACGATCGCCGCTGCTGGCAGGCTCCGCTTCACCAGCAGCGCCGCAATCAACAACAGGACTGTCATCGTCACCAGCACGGCAACGAAACCTGTATCAAACGCCGAACGGGCGAACGCCGTCAGCATGGCGGCGCCCTCGGGTGATAACGTCCCGGCGACGTTCAGCGCGTCGTCGAGGCTCTCGAATGTCACGGGGTTTTGCGTCAGCCATGACGGAATCACCCGCCCTGCCGAGTACGCATAGATCGCTGATAACAGGCTGCCCGCAATCGTCACGCCCGCCGCACCGCCCAGTTCAAAGGAGACTTCCTCGAGGGACGCGGCCATGCCGGCCTTATCGGCGGGCACGCTGAGCATGATAGTGCTGGACGCCGCGGTCAGTGCCGCGCCCATTGTCAGGCCCAGCAGCGCCAGGCTGACGATTTGCAGGGGCACCGCGGCTTGGTACAGAAACACATAGGCCAGCATCGCGGCGGATGAAAGCAGCAATGTCCAGAACAGCATGCGCTGGTTGCCCAGGCGCGGCAGGTAGTAGCCGGCAAGCGGGCCGGCGACAAAGGAACCCAGCGGCAGCGGCAGAATGAACAGTGCCGCTTCCAGCGGCGACATGCCCAGCACCAGTTGCAAGCGTTGGCTGAACACCAGCTCCATGCCGATAAATGCGGCGGCTGACACCACGGCCGCAATCACCGCATTTCGGAACCCGGATGTGGTGAACAACGACAGATCGAGCATCGGCTGCGCGGCACGTCGTTGGCGCCGAATGAACAGCGTGAGAAACAGCGTGCCCAGGACCACCGCCACCAGCATGGCGTCGAAGGAGGGCACCCGTTTGCCGAGCTCCTTGACGGCATACGCCATGCTGATCAAGCCGATCATCACCTGCAGCGAACCCAGCCAATCCCAACGTCGTTCGGGGTTTCCCGGGTGGTCGGGGATCAACAGCACGCCGACGAGCAACGCCAGCAGCACAATCGGCACGTTGATCAGAAACACCGAGCCCCACCAGAAATGCTCCAGCAACAGGCCACCCACCACCGGCCCGAACGCCGCGCCCCCCGAGGCCACCGAGGCCCAGATCCCGAACGCCATGGCCTGTTCGCGCTCGTCGGTGAACGTCAACCGGACCAGGGCCAATGTGGCGGGCATCATCATCGCCGCGCCGACCGCCAGGAACCCCCGCGCGCCGATCAATACGCCGGCCGAAGGCGAGAAGGCCGCGATCAGCGAGCACAGCCCAAATACACTCAAGCCCCCGATAAATAGCCGTTTATGCCCCAGGCGGTCGCCGAGCGTGCCCATGCCCAGCAACAGCCCGGCGGCGATCAGCGCATAGATATTGATGATCCACAGTTTCTGCGACGCTGTCGCACCAAGCTCGCGCGTCAGTGTCGGCAACGCGGTGTACAGCACGGTCATGTCAATCACGATGAGCAGCAATGCACTGGAAATAATGGCCAGGATCAACCAGCGTCGCGAAGCGGTCATGGGCAAGGCTCTATGTGTAAAGTGTCGAAGGCCGGCCACTGTAGCTCAGTTGCGCTGCATTGCCCCTCACACACGGAAATGGCCCACCAGGTTCTGTTGATGGTTGGCCATTTCATGCAGTGAGTCACTGGCCCTGGAGGCCTCGTTCATGCGCGTGGTGAGTGTTTCGCTGATGCCTCGGATGTCACTGACACGCTGGCTGATATCGTCCACGACGGTGCTTTGTTCCAGGGCAGCGCTGGCGATCTGCTGGTTCATCTGCTCGATCACGTCCACGGCCTGGGAGATGTTCTGCAGCGCCGCACGCGTCTGTTGCACCTGGATCACGCTGCTGCCGGCTTGTTCGCGACTCAGTTGAGTGCTGTGTACCACCTCCTGGCTCAGCTGTTGCAACCTCTCGATCACGTTGCGCACCTGTTCGACCGAGCTCTGGGTGTTGCTGGCCAGGTGCCTGACTTCATCGGCTACCACCGCAAAACCGCGCCCTTGTTCGCCCGCTCTGGCCGCTTCGATGGCTGCATTCAAGGCCAGCAGGTTGGTCTGTTGAGCGAGGGTGCAGATCACGTCCAGCACCTGGCTGATCTGGCTGCTGCTGTCGGCGAGGGCGTGTACCTGCTTGAGTGTGGCGTCCAGGCGCTGGTCGAGGTGTTCGATGTTGTGTACGGCGCTGGCGAAGACGGCCTGACCGGAACGGCTCGCGCTTTCCGCGGCGCTCGCGGCGTCGGCGGCAGAGTGCGAGTGGCGCGCCACTTCCTGGGCACTGGCGCTCATTTCATGCAGCGCGGTCGCCGCCAGTTCCACTTCACGGTACTGGCGCTGCATGCCTGCGCTGACCTCCCGGGCAATGCCCGAGGACGTGTCGGCACTGGTGCGCGTGTCCCGCGAGGCGGATTGGATGTCGCGGATGATCGGCTGCAATTTGTCCAGGAAACGGTTGAAACCGTTGCTCAGTGCGCCCAGCTCATCGTGGCGAGCCACCGGCAGGCGTTGGGTGAGATCACCGTCGCCGTCGACAATCGCATCAAGCAGGCTGGCCACCTTCAGCAGCGGGCGCGTCACGCCGTAGGCCGCCAGCCAAATCAGCAGCATGCCCAGGCAACTGGCGAGCAAACCGAGGCCCAGGTTGAGCCAATTGGCCTGGCGGCGTTGGGCATCCAGTTCGCTCTGCATCTGCCGAACGGGGGCCTGCGCCACGGCTTGCGGCACCTTCAGCTGCAACGTCCACGGTGGGCTGCCCGCCACGGTCTGGACGGCCTGGCTGATGTCGATGCTGGCGCCCGAGACCTCGCCACTGCGCCCGGCCACCTGGCCCGAGTTCGCGACTATGCTGACTGCGCTGGCGCCCTGATACAGATCCTGGCGCAGGTTGGCCGCGAGTTTCTGCAGGGTATCGAGGCCGATGTCCATGCCGACCACGCCGATCGTCGTGCCGTTGGCGATCAGTGGAATCGAAATGCTGCTCATCAGGACTTTGCGGCCCTCCACCTCGCTTTCATAGGGCGCCACCACACAGGTGCGGCCCTGGGCCTGCGGGCAGACGTACCAGGCGTTTTCCGGCTCACTGCCCGCCGGCGCATGGTTGGCGGTGATTTGCGGCTCAGTGAGTACTTCCTGGACCAATTGCCCCGGTTGGCTCTGCGACCAATACAGCGCGAACCGGCCTGTTTCGTTGCCTGCCAACGCACGTTGCGCGGTGAACTGCGCGTCGGCACCTGCCAGCGCATCGGGCAGCAACACCACGTACAGGCCGAGCACTTTGTCGCGCTTGAGCAGTGTCTGGCGAGTAATGTTCACCAGTGTCTCGCGCAGTTGTGTCGCCGAGAGGCGGCCATTGAGGGTTTGTTCGCGCAGTTGCAGGACCTGTTGCGCGAAGCCTTCGCCATACAGCGCCGTCTCATTGAAAAACCGCGCGACCTGCTGACCGTGGGCAACCGCCTGGGCCTGCAAGTGCTCCGTGGCCGCTTGCGCCAGCAACTGAGTGCTGCGTGCCTTGAGCAGTTTTGCACTTTGTTGATTCTGGTACAGCGAGGCGCCGGTCAATGCGGCGACAACGGCCAGCAGGCACAGCCCGCTCAGGAGTGTGATGCGCCATTGAATAGTCAGGTGAGCAAAAGGCATGGCTGGGGGTTCCTGCGCGTGAGCGCTCTATGGGCTGTAATAGCCTGGTGGGCGCCGTCGTTTCTTATTGTTGCTAGCCGACATCCGGGCATAGCACGGCGACCCTAGAGTGCAGGGATGAACATCCGGGGGGTTATCCCAAATCGGCGGGGAACGGTGCTGGACGCTGAACTGTTTTGGGGCGATGCAGGCGATGCTACCGATTTGGGATAGCGAGGGGTTTGTAGGGGGGCATAGGATCGAATACAGCGTGCAAGCCAAAAAATAAAAGCGCTACCCGGTGCCGATAGAGCCTTGATCGGAGCCACCCCACAGCGACTGCCTCATACAATAAGGTCAATAACATGAGTGTATCTATTCAGGTCAACAGCTCCACGGAGTTGAAGCGAGGCGCCTTGGGCGTCGGCTTCATCATCTTCTTCGTGATTTCGGCGGCGAGCCCTCTCAGTGTCATCGCCGGCGGTTTTCCGATTGGTATCATGCTGGGTAACGGCGCCGGCACCCCGGCATTGCTGATCCTGGCGTTGCTGGTGCTATTGGCGTTCTCGGTGGGTTACACCACCATGTCCCGCCACCTGACCAACGCCGGTGGTTTCTATGCCTTCACCTCGCGCGGCTTGGGCGGTTTGGCCGGCGGCGCGGCGGCGGTGTTGGCGATGTTTGCCTATAACATTCTCCAGATCGCCCTGTATGGCATGTTCGGTGGCGTGGTCAGCGGCACCATGGAGAGCGTGTTTGGCCTGGTGATGCCCTGGTGGTCTTATTCGCTGATGGCGATGGCCAGTATTGCGGTCCTCGGTTATCGCAAGATTGATCTGTCCGCGCGGGTCTTGTCAGTCGTGGTGATCGCCGAGTACCTGGCAATCCTTACCCTCGACTTCGCGATTCTCAGGACCGGTGGCGACAGCGGTATCAATCTCGACTCGTTCAGCAGCCAGCACGTGTTCAGCGGCACCCCGTCGATCGGCCTGCTGTTCTGCTTCGCCGCGTTCATCGGCTTCGAGGCCACCACGATCTACGGCGAAGAAGCGAAGAACCCGCAACGCACCATTCCGATTGCCACCTACAGCTCGGTGCTGCTGATCGGTGGTTTCTATGCGCTGTCGGTCTGGGCGATGGTGGTCGGTGTGGGCACCGACAAGATCGTGCCGATGCTGCAAGCATTGCAGGACCCCACGACCTTTATCTACGGCATGTCCGATCACTTTGTCGGTCCTCACCTGACCCAGATTATCCGCGTGCTGTTCATGGTCAGTATCTACGCCGGGCTGCTGGCGTTCCATAACGCCGCCGCGCGCTACTTCTACGCGATCGGGCGTGACGGTTTGCTGCACAGTCTGCTGGGCACCACCCACCGCGTGCATCAGAGCCCGCATATGGGTTCGGCATTGCAGAGCCTGATCGCTGCGGTGGTGGTGCTGATCTTCGCCGCCATGGATGCGGACCCGATCCTGCAACTGTTCGCCTGGTTCTCCAACCTGGCCACCCTGTGCGTCATTTTGCTGATGGCGATGACCTCGGTCGCGGTGTGTGTGTATTTTCACCGGCATCCCGAGCTCAAGGTCGGCGCTTTGCGCGGGCGTATTCTGCCGGGGTTGTCCTGCCTGGCATTGCTGATGGTGCTGATCCTGGCAGTGGCGCACTTCGATGTGCTCACGGGCGCCAGCAAGCTGTTGTCGTACAGCCTGTGCGCCGTCATTCCCTTGGCCCTGCTGGGCGGCATCTTTCTCGCCGCGCGACTGCGCAAGGTATCGCCACAGCGGTTCCTGGCATTGGGTAGCCACAAGCTCTAAGGCATCAACCCGGTACAACTCTACTGCGAACTGTGCGCTTGTCGGTGTCCGACAAGGCGTGCCTGCGTTAAAGGAAAATTGCACATGCACCATTACACGATGCTGATCAACGGGGTTCAGGTTGCCGGTGAAAACGGGCAGTTTGACGTGATCAATCCAGCCACCGGCACCGCATTCGCACAGTGCCCGGCCGGTTCCCTGGCGCAACTGGACCAGGCGGTGGCGGCTGCCCAGGCGGCCTTCAAGACGTGGCGGCACAGCACTCACGCGCTGCGTTGCGAGCGCCTGCTGGCGATCGCCGAAGACATTGAGCGGGACGCCGAGGCACTGGCCCGGCTGATCGTTCTCGAGCAAGGTAAACCGCTGGAGCTGGCATTCTCCGAAGTCATGGGCGGTGCCGCCTGGACCCGCTATGCCGCCGGGCAAGAGATCGCGGTGGAACTGGTGGAAGAAACCCCCACCCAGCGTGTCGAGTTGCACCGCAAGCCGCTGGGCGTGGTGGCTTCGATCACGCCGTGGAACTGGCCGTTCATGATCGCTATATGGCACATCATGCCGGCATTGCGCGCCGGCAATTGCGTGATCAGCAAACCCTCGAGCCTGACGCCATTGAGCACCTTGCGCCTGGTGGAAATCATCGCTCGGCATGTGCCCCGCGGTGTGATCAATTGCGTGACCGGTGAGCAAGGTTTCGGCAGTGCGATCACCGCCCACACGGGGATTCAGAAGATTGTCTTCACCGGCTCGACCGCCACCGGGCAAAGCGTGATGCGCGGCGCCGCCAACAACCTCAAGCGACTGACCCTCGAGCTGGGCGGTAACGATGCCGCGATCGTGCTGCCTGGAACGCCGGTCGATGAAGTCGCCGAAGAGATTTTCCAGGCGGCCTTCCTCAACATGGGGCAGACGTGCGCCGCCCTCAAGCGTTTGTACATTCATGAATCCCAATACCAAGCGTTTGCCGAGGCGCTGACCCGCATCGCCGAACGGCAGGTGGTCGGTGATGGCCTGGAGCCTGGGGTCACGTTTGGCCCGGTGCAGAACCTCGAGCAACTGCAACTGGTCGAGGCCCTGGTCGACGATGCGCGGCAGCACGGCGCCCGTATTTTGTGCGGCGGTGCGCGCCTGGACCATCCGGGGTTCTTTTACCCGCCGACGCTGGTCGCCGATGTCACCGACGGCCAGCGGCTGGTCGACGAGGAGCAGTTTGGCCCGGTGTTGCCGTTGATCGCCTATCAGGATGTGGAAGACGTGCTGCGTCGCGCGAATGCGGGCGACATGGGCTTGGGCGGCTCGGTCTGGGGGCCGGACGTCGAACAGGCGACGGCGTTGGCCAGCCGTCTGGAAAGCGGCGTGGCATGGGTCAACTGCCATGCCCGCATCCAGCCGAACACGCCGTTCGGCGGCAGCAAGATGTCCGGGTTCGGTGTCGAGTTCGGCCTTGAGGGCCTGCTCGAATTCACCGGGCAACAGTTGCTGTTTGTCCACAAGCGTGACGCTGAATAAGGGCCTGAACCATGTACGAAAAATATAAAACCGCACAGAAGAAATTCTGGCACCCAATGAGTTCCAGCGCCCCGGCGCATCGCGCGAAGACCTTGATCATTGCCCGTGGCGACGGCAATTACATCACCGATATCGACGGCCAGCGCATGCTCGACGGCGTGGGCGGCCTGTGGAACGTCAACATCGGGCACAACCGTGCGTCGGTCAAGGCCGCGATTGCCGCGCAGCTGGATGAACTGGCGTATTACCAGACCTTCGACGGCATTGCCCATCCGCGGGTGTTCGACCTGGCCGAGCGGCTGACGTCGATGTTCGCCCAGGAGCAGATGACGCGCGTGCTGTTCAGTTCCGGTGGCTCCGATGCGGTGGAGACTGCGCTGAAAATGGCCCGCCAGTACTGGATCGCCAGCGGCGAGCCGGGGCGCACGCGCTTTTTGTCCCTGCGCAACGGTTATCACGGCGTACACATGGGTGGCACGTCAGTGGGCGGCAATGGGGTTTATCACTACAACCACGGGCCGTTGTTGGCCGGATGCCATTTGCTCGACACCCCATGGTTGTATCGCAACCCTTGGGACTGCCGGGACCCGCAAGCGCTGACCGCACACTGCATTCGCCAGCTTGAAGATCAGATCGCCTTGCTGGGCGCGCAGACCATCGCCGCGTTGATCGCGGAACCGGTGCAAGGCGCCGGTGGCGTGATCGTGCCGCCGGACGACTACTGGAAGCGCCTGCGTGAGGTGTGCGACCGCCACGGCATTCTGTTGATCGCCGACGAAGTGGTCACCGGTTTCGGTCGCTCGGGCTGCATGCTCGGCAGCCGCGGCTGGGGTGTCGCGCCGGACATGCTGTGCCTGGCCAAAGGCATCACCGCCGGTTATATCCCGCTGGGCGCAACGCTGTTCAATCAGCGCATCGTCGACGCGATTGAGCACGGCGAAGGCTTCAGCAACGTGATCATGCACGGCTACACCTACAGCGGGCATCCGACCGCCTGCGCGGCCGCCCTGGCGGTGCTGGATATCGTCGAAGCCGAGGACCTGCCGGGCAACGCCGCCAAGGTCGGCGGGCAATTGCTCGAACAGCTGCAAGCACTGACCGAGCGTTACGCCGTGGTCGGTGAAGTGCGCGGCAAGGGCCTGATGATTGCCTTGGACCTGGTGACGGACAAAGCCACCCGCGAACCGCTGAACCCGGCGGCCGGGCAGCCTTTGCGGATCGCTGACGAAGCGCGTCGCGCCGGGGTGCTGGTGCGGCCGATCGGCAACAAAATCGTTCTGTCGCCACCGCTGACCCTCACGGGCGCGGAGGCCGAATTGATCGTCGCGGCGCTGGACACCGCGCTCGCCGCTTGCGGCTAGCCCTTGCGAGCCTGGCGCAGCGCGGCTGCGCCAGTGTTATGCGAATACCTAAGACAGCCTTTGAAGGCGCACCTCAAGGAGTTTCAACCATGCGGTATCCATCCCCTCCCTTTCGCCGCGGCACCCTGGCTGCCACATTGGCGCTTTGCGCCGTCGGCCAGGCCCAGGCCTATGAGATTTACAGCGACGAGAGCCGACATCTCAACGCCGATATGACCGCCGTATTCGGTCAGTTCAACAGTCGCAAAAACTATAACGGCACCCCGGGCGGTTCGACCTGGCGCGAAGGTTTCATCAAATACGGCTTGAGCGGCGACCAGGCCCTGGCGGGCAAAGGCACGGCTTATGGCGCGTTCTCGCTGGTCAGTTCCGCGACCTGGGGCGACGGTGATCCGGCCGGCAATACCCTCGGCACCGAACGCACCACGAAAATTGAAGACGCTTACCTCGGCTGGCGTTCCGGCGACCTGTTTCCGGCACTGGGCAAGGACGGTGTGGATATTTCCGGTGGGCGCCAGGTGGTCAAGCTCGGTCGTGGTTTCCTGATCAACGACGATGGGCCGAACCTGGGCAAGGGCCCGGCGGATGGTGCGCTGAACCGTGGCGGGGCCTTTTACCTGGCGGCGCGGCATGCCTTCGATCAAACCGCGGTCCTGCGCCTGGGCGGGCAGGATGGCGTGCATGGCAGCGTGTTGTGGCTCAAGTCCGACAACCGCGCCCAGGCTGAAACCGAACTGGCCGCCGGCACCCTGGATTACACCGCCAAGCCTGGCACCCTGGGGTTGACCTGGGTGCATGGCATCGATGTGAACGAGCGCTGGGCCAGTGATTTTCAGCGCCAGCGCAAAGGCATGAATGTCTACAGCGTGCGCGGCGAAGGCGATGCCGGGCTGCCGAACGTCAGCCTGGCATTCGAGTATGCCTGGCAGGACAAAGACACCGGGCCTGAAAAAGCCTGGTACGGCGAAGCCGGCTACACCTTTGCCGACATCGCCTGGGCGCCGAAAGTCACCTATCGCTATACCCGTTATTCGCAGAAGTGGGATTCGCTGTTTACCGGGCTCAGCACGGGTTACGGCACCTGGTTCCAGGGCGAGGTGGCCTCCAACTATGCCGGCCCGTTCAACAGCAACACCGGTATCCATCACGTCGGTCTCAAGGCAACGCCATTGGAGAACCTGACGGTCGGCGCGCTGTACTTCGACTTCGATACGCTGCGCAAAAGCAATGCGCTGAACCTCGATGCGCGGGAGCTGGACGTCTACGTCGAGTGGGCCGTCAACCCGCACCTGATCGTCACGCCGCTGATCGGCCTCTACAAGCCGAAGCAGGACTCCACCAGCGGCGGCAACCAGACGGTCGGCAATGGCACCAACCTGTACAGCCAACTCACGGTCGCCGTGCCGTTCTGAGGTTGACGGCCGTCGCGTTCCTGACCCTCAGGGCGCGGGGGCGCTCGGTGGGTTGCGCATGTTTTCGGCAATTCGCCGTGTGGTGTCCATCACCATTTCGATCACGGTTTCCTGACGCAGCAGCTTGAAGCTCTGGCTGCTGCCGACGGCGGACAGACTGCCGACCACCTCGTCCATATCCGGCCGGATGATGGGCGCGGCGATGCCGGTCAGGCCCAGGTTGAGTTCGTCGTGGGTCAGGCAGTAGCCGTCCTTGCGGATCTTTTTCGCCGCCTTGGAGAAGCTGGCCCAGTCGTATGGGCTGTCCGGGTCGTTGGCCATGTGTTCTTCGAACAGGCGTTGCAAGCGTCGACCTTTCTGAAAGGCGATCAGCACCTTGGATTGCGCGCCGCGAAAAAACGGCAGCGGGTGTCCGCGGCCAAAGGAGAAGTGGTAGGTGTCGCTGGGTTCGGCGATGTAGGTGTTGATGATGCGCCCGTCATAAAAAACGCTGGCGAACACGGCCAGGCCGGTCTGGGCGGACAGTTCGTGCATCAGCTCGCGCCCGGTGAGGAGGATGGGGTCGTACTGGCGCATCATCCAGTCCAGTTCGATCACGCGCGGCCCCAGGCCGTAGCTGCCGGCATCCACGCGGGTCAGCAGGCCGGCGTCACACAGGTCCTTGACGTAGCGATACACGGTGGCGCGCGACAGGCCCATGCGCTCGGCGATGGTGTCCGGATCGATCTTCAACGTCTGCGGACCGAACAGGTCCAGGACACTCAACAACTTGCTCAGACTGCTCATTTCGTTCCTAGAAAAGGGGATGGCACGCGGGTGAGCACTATAGGCACGCCCGCCCGCGCTGAAAAGACGGCCGACCCGATGGGGGGCCGTCACGCCACACTATCGCAGTTAAGCGAAAAAGCAATCGTCGCCGCACTTTTCATAACCGATTAATTGGCATTTATCTCATAAGTAGAGACAAATGGTAAAAAACAGCTTGTTTGATGTGATTTTGTATGTGATAAATCTCATCAAAGAAAATGCTCAAGCGAGAGGGCTGATAATGAATGGTGCGCAACTGATAGTGAATGCGGCAGCGGCAAGCGGTATCGAGTACTGCTTCGCCAACCCGGGAACCACGGAGATCCCGCTGGTGGCGGCCATGGCCAGCGCGCCCGCCCTCAAGCCGGTGTTGTCGTTGTTCGAAGGCGTCTGTACCGGAGCAGCGGACGGTTACGGCCGCGTCGCCGGCAAGCCCGCGATGACGCTGACTCACCTGGGCCCGGGGTTTGCCAATGGCATCGCCAACCTGCACAACGCGCGGCGCGCCAACACGCCTATCGTCAATGTGATCGGTGACCACGCCTCATGGCACGTCAACTACGACCCGCCCCTGGCCAGCGATATCCAGGCCCTGGCCGGCACCGTGTCCGGCTGGGTTCGCACGTCGCGCACCGCCTCGGCGATCGGTGAGGACCTGCAGGAAGCCGTGCGTGCCGCCTGGCAAGCCAAGGGCCAGATCGCCAGCCTGATCCTGCCGATGGACCTGCAAGCCGCCGCGGTGACGCACAACGGTGTGTTCACGCGGATGCAGGCGCCGATCCGCCGCTTTGCCGGCGACCGTATCGAAGCGGTGGCGCAGGCCTTGCGTGATGGTCAGCGGCTGGTCTTCATCGTCGGTGATCAAGGCTTGTCGGTTGCCGGCCTGGAAGCGGCAGGGCGGCTGGCGCAATTGCCCGGCGTGCGGCTGTTCGCCGAAACCTTTCCCCGGCTCAGCTACCGGGGCGGCGGTCTGCCGGACCTGGACCGCCTGCCGTACTTCCCGGAAGTGGCCATCGAGATCCTCGAGCAGTACGACAAGGTGGTGTGCGCCGGTGTCCCGGAACCCATCAGTTACTTCGGCTACGAAGGCATTCCGTCGCGGCTGGCCGAGCGTGAGCGCTTGCTGTCGCTGGCCGAAGTCGGCGACGACGTGGCCGGGGCGTTGACCGCGCTGGCCGACGCGCTGAATGCACCGGCTTATGTGCCGACCCCGCGGGGGATCGAGCTGCCGCCAGGCGAGGCCGCGTTGACGCCGCAGTCGGTCGGCCAAGTGTTGGCCGCAGCGCTGCCGGACGACTGCATTGTCTCGGTCGAAGGGGGCACCTGCGGCTATCCGTTTTTCACCGCCTCCGCCAGCGCGGCGCGGCACCGTGTGCTGACCAACACCGGCGGCGCGATTGGCCAGGGCATTCCGGTCGGGTTCGGCGCCGCGCTGGCGGAGCCCGGTACCCGGGTGTTTTGCCTGCAATCGGACGGCAGCGCGCAGTACACCATTCAAACCCTGTGGAGCATCGCCCGCGAGCAATTGCCGGTGGTGATCCTGATCGCCGCCAACCACCGCTACGCGATCCTGCAGAACGAACTGCGCCGTTTCGGCATGACCGAACTCGACCCGCAAGCCCTCAGCCTGACCGTGCTGGACCGTCCGCGGATCGACTGGAAAGCCCTGGCCACCGGCTACGGCGTGCCGGCCCGTACCGTACACACCAATGCCGAACTGCAACGGGCGCTGGCCAATGCCGCCGCCGATGCGGGCCCTTGCCTGATCGAAATGGCACTGTGAAGGAGTCGATGATGAATCAGCTTGACGTGTTACCCGCCGTCCAGGCGTTCCTGTCTCAACCCGGCCGTCTGTTCATCGGCGGTACCTGGCAAGACGCGGCCAGCGGTCGCCGGTTCGCGGTGGAAAACCCGGCCACCGAAGAAACACTCACGGAAGTCGCGCGCAGCGACGAGCGCGATGTGGATGCGGCCGTAGCCGCCGCCCGCGCCGCATTCACGGGGGCTTGGGCGCAGCAGTCACCGGCCCAGCGCGGCGTGTTGCTGTTTCGCCTGGCGGACTTGCTCGACCAGCACCGCGAAGAGCTGGCGCAGCTGATCACCCTGGAAAACGGCAAGCCGATTGCCAACGCACGCGGCGAGGCGGCCAGCGCGGCCAGCATCCTTCGTTACTTCGCCGGTTGGCCGACCAAGATCGAAGGCAGCACGCTGCCGGTGTCGCCGGCCAGTGGCGCACCGATGCTCAACTACACGTTGCGCGAGCCGGTGGGCGTCTGCGCCTTGATCGTGCCGTGGAACTTCCCGCTGAACATGTGCGTGTGGAAGCTCGGCCCGGCGCTGGCCACCGGCTGTGTGGCGGTGCTCAAGCCCGCCGAGCAGACGCCGCTGGTGGCGATCCGGCTGGTGCAGTTGATCGAGGCGGCGGGCTTCCCGCCGGGTGTGGTCAACCTGATCACCGGCCTGGGCGCCGAGACCGGCGCACCGCTGGCGCAGCATCCTGACGTGGACAAGATCGCCTTCACCGGCTCGACCCAGGTCGGGCGGCTGATCGCCCAGGCGGCCACCGGCAACATGAAGAAGGTCTCGCTGGAGCTGGGCGGCAAATCACCGAACATCATCTTGCCCGACGCCGACATCGTGCGCGCCGCCAAGGGCGCCGCCGATGGGATTTTCTACAACCAGGGCCAGGTGTGTACGGCGGCATCGCGTCTGTACGTACACGCCAGCGTGCTGGATCAGGTGCTCGAAGAATTGCAGCGCCACGCTGCTGCCCATGTCCTCGGCAACGGCCTGGACCCGGCCAACAGCATGGGCCCGCTGGTGTCCGCGCGGCAGCTGGATACGGTCAAGGGCTACCTGCAGCGCGGCCAGGAGGAGGGCGCCGAACTGATTTGCGGCGGCGGCCGCCCCGAGCACCTGGAACGCGGGCACTTCATCCAGCCGAGCGTGTTCCTCGACCGTGCCGAGCGTGCCTGCGTGGCCCGCGAAGAGATCTTCGGCCCGGTGCTCACCGTCATGAGCTGGACCGACGTCGATGACCTGGTGTTGCGCGCCAACGACTCGCCCTATGGCCTGGCCGCCGGCCTGTGGACCCGCGACTTGCGCTCGGCGCACCGCCTGGCGGCGCAGCTCCAGGCCGGTTCGGTGTGGATCAACTGTTGGAACGTGGTCGATGCGGCTTCGCCGTTCGGCGGCTACAAGCAATCCGGCTGGGGCCGGGAAATGGGCAAGAACGTTATCGACGCCTACACCGAGACCAAAAGTGTGTTTGTCGATCTCGGCTGAACAGAATAATCACAAGAGGAACTGCTATGGATCTGGAATTGAAAGGCCGCGTGGCAATCGTCACCGGAGGTGGCATGGGCATCGGCAAGGAAGTTGCGCGCTTTCTGTCCGAAGAAGGCTGCAAGGTGGTGATCTGTGCGCGGCGCATGGCGTTTCTCCAGCTGGCCGCCGAAGAGATCAGCGCGCAGACCGGCAACGAAGTACTGCCGCTGTTCTGCGACACCAACGATATGTCGGCCGTGTCGGAAATGGTCGCCGCCGCGCACAAGCACTTCGGCCGCATCGACATCCTGGTCAACGGTGCCGCGGCGCCGTCGGGCGTGGTGCGCAATGACATCGAGCATGCCGGCGACGACGAGTTGCTGTCGGACCTCAACACCAAAGTGATCGGCTACTTCCGCTGTGCCAAGGCCGTGACCCCGCACATGAAGGCGGGCGGTTTCGGTCGCATCATCAACATCGGCGGCCTCACCGGGCGCAGCAGCAAAGTCCTCTCGGGGATGCGCAACCTGGCGATCGCGCACATGACCAAAACCCTCTCCGACCAGTTGGGTGCGTTCGGCATCACGGTCAACCTGATCCACCCGGGCGTGGTCGACACCCCGCACATCCGCGAGCTGTACGAGCGCGAAGGGATCAAGCAGGGCAAGACCCCGGAGCAGGTCGAGCAGGGCTACATCGACGCAACGCCGATTCGCCGCACGCTGGCGCCCATTGAAATGGGTTGGCTGATCGGCTTCCTGGCGTCCCCCAAGGCTGGCGCGGTGACCGGTGAATCCATCGGCATCGACGGCGGCCTGACCCGTGGCATCTTCATCTGAGGAGTAACTGCGATGAGTAACGGAACCCTATTAGTCGCCACCGTCGGCCAGGCCGTGATCCGTAGCGCCGACGACGGCCGCAGTTGGCATCGTCTCGGCCTCGGGCAGGATCTGGAGTTCGATGCGATCACCCGTTCGCTGAGCTTTCACCCCGGCACGCCGGACGTGATTTATGCCGGCACCGACATTGGTTTGTGCGTCAGCCACGACACCGGCGGCCATTGGCTGCAGGTCGACACGCCGTTCAACGGGCAGACCGTATGGAAGGTGGCGGTCGACCCGCAGGATGCTCTGCGGATATTCGTCGGCACCGGTGCGCCTTCGCGCGCCGAGCTGTGGCGCACCCTGGACGGCGGCCTGAGCTGGGATCGCGCGCCGGTGGAAATCCCGGAGTTCTGTGACGGCGTCAGTCGTCCACGGTTGCTGGCCTTCGCCTACGACCCCACCGACCGCAACCAGGTGTGGTTCGGCCTCGAGGAGGGCGGGCTGTTCCATTCGCGTAACGGCGGCGAAAGCTGGATGCGCGTCGATGATCGGCTGCTGTGGGACTTCAACTCGGACATTCACAACATCCTGGTCCTGCCCAATCACGGTGAGAAAGTCATCGTGGTGGTTTGCGTCAATGCGGTTTACCGCAGCCTCGATGAAGGGCTGACCTGGACCGGCATCGTCGCCCGCGAAGCGTTTGGCCTGTATTACGCGCGCGCCATGAGTGCGCCATTGGGCACGCAGGATACGCTGTACCTGAGCATCTCCGACGGCACGCCGGGCACCACCAGCAAGATCCTGGTCTCCCATGATGCCGCGCTCAGTTGGCAGGTGTTGCCGCTGCCGCAACAGCCCAATTCCTGTGTGTGGGCTATCGCTTTCAACCCGGCGAACCCTCGGCAAATCGTCGCGGGTACCAAGTACGGCCATTTGTTCACCTCCGAGAACGGCGGTGACGGCTGGCAGAAGCAGTGGCGCGAATTCAGTGAGATCGCTGACGTGCTGTGGACCCCCGCCGTGGCGCAGATCAAGGCGGGGCATCAATCCATCGTCAAGAAAAACTGAGGTAGTGCGCGATGAAAGTCGAAGTCCTTCGTACTCACTTATCGCTATGGGTGAGTGATCCAGATGTGTCAGCACGTTGGTACGCCGACATCCTGGGTATGCACGAAAGTGCCCGTGGCGAGAGCTGGGTGATGATGGCGTTTGGCACCAAGCACCACGACATTGCGTTGATTCGTGCCGAACCCGGCGCCCATCAGGGCGGGTTGGGGTTGCAGCACTACGGATTGGAAATCGCCGGCGACATGACCACCCTGCGCCAGCTCTACGGCATGTTGCTGAGCAAAGGCGTCGAGGTGGTGAAAATCACCGATCACGAAATCGGCCATGGCGTGTATTTCCACGATCCGGATTGTAATCGCATGGAATTCTTTCTCGAGACCGAGCACGACGATGCACTTGGCAAGGCCCGCTTCAAGGCCGCCGGCGCGCCGAGCCGGAACTTTAAACTCGACCCACTTTGAATAGAGGCAACTCTGATGAAAACCGCGAATTTCGCCAGCTATCACATCCGCAAATGGTACAGCTTCATTGAAGAAACCCTGGCCAACGAAACCGGCCAGTTGGCCGATGGCGAACCTGTGTACAAGTACGCCATCGCCGCAGTGATTGCCAACCCCTATGCCGGCCGCTTCAGCCAGACGCTGGATGCATTGGTGGACGACTCGCCGTTGCTGGGTGAAGAGTTCGGCCGGCGCATCAACGCACTGGCCGGCGAGCACGAGATTGTCAGCTACGGCAAGGCGATCCTGGTGGGCAGCGCGGGCGAGTACGAGCACGGCAACGCGTTCCTGACCAACCCTGCCGCCGATCCGATCCGCGTCGCGCTGGGCGGTGGCAAGTCGTGGGTGCCGTCCACCGGCAAACGTGGCGGTCCGGGTTCGACCATCGATGTGCCATTGGCCCACAAGGATGCGCTGTATGTGCGCTCCCATTACGACAGCATGTCGCTGATGTTCGGTGACGGTCCTTCGCCGGACGAGATCGTTGTGATCTGGGCCTTCGCCACGCGCGGACGCCTGCATGCACGGCTCGGCGGTTTGCAGGCGGCGGATGTGCAAGGTCTCGACGGGCTGCACTGAGCCCGGGCGCAAGGCCTTGCGTGGCATTCGATCAACACCACAACAAGAAAGCGGTGACTAGCGATGAAGCAGGACAAAACCCAGGTGGTCATTGTCGGCGGCGGCCCGAACGGGATCACCGCCGCACACTATATGGGGATGTACGGTATCGACTGCGTCGTCCTTGAACTGGCCGACGGCATCCTGCCTTATCCCCGCGCAGTCGGCATGGACGACGAAGCGCTGCGCGTGCTGCAGGGGATCGGCATTGCCGAGCTGGCCGCACGTGACATGATCTGCGATGTACCGCTGCGCTATTACAACGCGCGTGGCGTGTGTTTCGCCGAGGTCAAGCCGAGCGTCGCGCAGTACGGTTGGCCGATGCGGAACATCTTCATGCAGCAATTGCTCGAAGGCACCCTGCGCGAACATCTCGTGCAGCACGCCAGCGTCCAATTGCGCCAGGGCCATGAACTGCTCGAACTGGAGCAGGACGAGCAGGGCGTGACCTTGCAGGTGCGCGATGCCCACGGCGAGCTCTACCAATTGCAGGCGGACTATGTGATTGGCGCCGACGGCGGGCGCTCCACCGTGCGCAAACAGTTGGGCGTCGAACTGCTCGGGCTCACGCATCCGCGCAAATGGGTGGTGGTCGATACGGCCAACGACACCCTGGATGCGCCGTACACCGCCCTGCATGCCGATCCGCAACGGCCCTTCGTGTGCATCTACTTGCCTTATCAGCAGCGGCGCTGGGAGTTCATGCTGCTGGAGGGCGAAGACGAAGCGAAAATGTGCGACGAGGCGACGATTCGTGAACTGATCCGCGGCCATATCGGCGCGGCCGTGGATCAGTTGAACATCATCCGGATCCGCGCTTACACCCACCACTCCCGCGTTGCAGCGCGGTTTGTCCAGGGGCGGGTCGCGCTGGTCGGCGATGCGGCGCATATTTCGCCGCCCTGGGCCGGGCAGGGCCTCAATTCCGGCCTGCGCGACGTGGCCAACGTGGCCTGGAAACTGGCGGCGATCATTCAGGGCCGCGCGGCGCCGTCGATCCTCGCCAGCTACGACCAGGAACGCCGCGGCCACGCCACCGAGCTGGTGGCGCTGGCCGACAACATGGGCGCCGTGCTGGGGTTGACCAACCCGCTGATGGCCGGCGTGCGCGACTGGCTGTTCCAGGCGGTCAACAGTGTCGACAACCTGCGCTCGCACCTCTTGGAATTCAAGTTCAAACCCAAGGCCACCATCACCCAAGGCCTGGTCTATCACGAGCGTGCCGAGCTGCGCGAAGACGATCTGGTCGGGCAACTGTTCGTGCAGCCTTACATCGAAGATGCCCAGGGCCAACGTCGGCGCCTCGACGACATGCTGGGCAACTCGTATGCCGTGCTGGGGTACCGCACCAATCCCCGGGCGCCACTGAGCGAGGACATGGCCGCGTATTGGGCGCGTTGGAACACGCGCTTTATCCAGGTCAACCGTTCGCGCAGCGGCGTGGGGCGCAACCAGCCGCTGACGGCGATGGACGCGATCAGTGTGGAGGACGTGGATAACCGACTGGCCGAGTGGTTCTCCAAGGTGCGCGACTGCATCGTCGTGGTGCGTCCGGACCGCTTTGTCGCGGCCATTACCACCCCAGAGCGGCTTGACGGTGTATTGCGCAAGCTGGCGGAGCAACTGTCATGAGCACGCCCGACGATGTACTCGGCCAACTGCGCCAAGCGAGGCTCAGCGCTCATGCCATAGCGCCTTTGGCACCGCAGGCGCTGGACCGGCAGCAAGGCTACGCGTTGTTGCGCCAGACCCTGGAGCGACGCGTGGCCGCCGGGGAGAAACCGAGCGGCTGGAAGGTCGCCTTCGCCGGCCGCGCCGCGCAAGCACGCTTTGCTCTCGACGAACCGGTGTACGGCGGCCTCACGGAGGCGATGCAGGTTGAGCCGGGGAGTGCGGTGCCATTGGCGCGGCTGATCCAGCCCAAGCTGGAGGTCGAACTGGCGTTCGTCTTCGGGCACGCGCTGGCGCCGGGGGACTACCGCGACCAGGACATTCTGACGGCCATCGCCGAGGTGGCGCCCGCGTTCGAAATCGCCGACTGCCGATGGCAAGGCTGGCGTTTCGGGCTTGGCGCCTTCCTCGCCGATAACGCGGCGGCGGGGCTTTACTGTGTGGGGCCGAGGTCGCCGTTCGAGCCGCAACAGCATGCCTGCGTGCCCTATCGTCTGGAGCACGAAGGGGTTCACCTGGGCAGCGGCGATACGCAGGCTCGGGAAGACAACCCCCTGTTCAATCTGTGCTGGTTGGTGCGCCGGCTCCTGGCGGACGGTCACCGTATCGAGGCTGGGCAGGTGGTGCTGTCGGGCGCGTTGCTGGCACCGATCGATATACAGCCGGGAACCTATCGTCTGCAGATGCTTGGCACGGAACTGGCTTTGATTTTCCGGGCGGACACTGTGCCCGTGTGAATGCCAGCTGCCGTCAGGGATGACTGAGCCCCCTTCAGGCCAATGACCAGACACAGGCCGCCGAGGAACGACGAATATGCTCGCTGAAGTCCGAACCTTCAATGATCCTCAACAGCACGCCGGCTCGATCCAGGGCTGGCAGCAGATCTACGACCAACTGGGCCGTGGCTGCCTCACCAGTGAACTGCGCCAGTTGTCCTGCGATCGCTTCCAGATCTTCCAGGAGGTGCTGGACAAGCGTGTGGTGCAGCATGGTTCCTCGCCCAAAGGCCGGTTGTGCGCCGCCATGTCATTGGGCAGCGCACCGGTGGTGCAAGGGCAGCAAGTGGACGCGCAGAGCGTGGTGCTGTTGCGCGATTCAGAGGAGTTCGTATTGCATGCCCCGGAAGGCACGCATTTTTTCGCGATCAACGTCGACGCGGTACGCTTTGCCAAACTGGCGGCTTTCGAATTATCCGGCGAGCAGCTTAAACGCCTGACCACTGTGTCTCAGCTGCGTGTGGATGAGGCGTTACTGCTGCGTATACACCAGCGTATTCACCCGTTGTTTCGTCACCTTTTGGAACATACCGACGCGATCAGCGCCGTCTCGGAAAAGATCCTGGAAGATGAGCTGCTCGGCACCTTCCTGGACCTGTTCACCCATGCCAGCGACGAGGTGCGTTGCCGGCGCGGCAATTTCGCCGTCAGTGCCTACCTGGTCCGGCGTTGCCAGGAGTTGATCGTTGCCAGTGGCGATACCCCGTTGAGCATCCTCGATCTGTGCGAGCAATTGCGTGTCAGCCGCAGGACCCTGCAGAACAGTTTTCAGGCGGTGACTGGCCTGCGCCCGGTCGAGTACCTGCGCAATCTGCGCCTCAACGCGGTCCGGCGGCGGTTGATCGCGACCGCGGCCAGCGAGAAAAACGTCGGTGAGGTCGCCGTGGCCATGGGCTTTTTTCACCTGAGTCACTTCGCGGCGCATTACCGCGAATTGTTTGGCGAGTCGCCCTCGGAAACGCGCAGGGCCGAGCGCTGATGCGCGATCAGTCCGCCGCCTCGCCAAGCCCTGGGTTCACGCGCTTGCCGATGTCCTTGAGCCGCGCCAGTTGGTCGATCATCGCGGGGGCTTCATCCAGGCAACTGACGAAGGTCCACAGGTAAGTCATCACCGCATAGATATGCCCGGCTTTTACGGCCGGCGACAATGCCAGTTGCGTGATAGCAACCACAAACAGCAGCGCCGCCAGAATGCCAATGGACAGGAAGGCGATGGCCTCACGGTCCGACAAGCGGATCCGCAGTCGCGACAGCAGGCGATAATGACGGTGCAGGGTATGCGCGCCGACGGCTTCCACCATGCCGATTTCCTTTTCCAGGCGATTGTTCAAGCGCTCATGCAAGCGCTGGTTACGCCGGGCGAAGCCGGGCATCACGGTGACGCACAGCAGCAGCGCGAGCAGGCATGCCACGCCAACCCAAGGCTCGATCACCAGCAACATGCCGGCCGCGCCAATGATCGAGACCAGCGCGGTGGCGATGATCGGCACGTGCTTCTCGAAAAAGTCGACGAAGTCCCGCGCCAGCACCACCCGCGCCGCCGCCTTGGACGTGCTCTGGCGTTCCAGGCGCTGATTGAGGATCACCGGCACCGCAAGATCGGCGTAGATGCGCGTAAAGGTGCGCGTATCCAGCGCGCGCCGCGCCGCCCCCACCACCCAGAACCCCAGCACCACGCCGGCATAGAGCAATGCGCTGGCGGCATCGCCACGGATGATCGAGTCCACGGCAAACCCGGCAAACAGCGGGTAGGCGAGCAGCAGTGCATTTTCCAGCGCCACCAGCGACAAGGTCGCAAACAGCTTGCCGGGGTAGGCCCTGGCAATGGCCTTGAGGGTTTGGCTGGCGGATTGCTGACCGAGCTTTTTGCTTTCTTCGAGCACAATCCTAGGGGTTACGGACGGCATGGGCCACCTGTCGAGCGCATCATGGGAGGATAGATACCGCGGGCGACGCCGAGCAGATAGCGCGCCTCCTCGGTCATCAATAACAAATTGATCTGCACTTCTTCGATAACGATTTCCATGGCGATCAATATGCAAATGGCCGGCGCTGTAATCAGCCAGTGACAATAAGACTGTGTGATCAACGACGCGCACACACCAATCAACCACAACGCCAATACGCAATGCGGCGCGTACTTCTGCAGGGGAATCCAGAAGCGCTGCAACTTTCGCAGTTTGAGTGTGTAGAGCGTCAGTGACGCTTCCAGCTGTTTCGAGTCAACAAGGGGGCGAGCGGAATGCAGAGTCGGCATAACAGTTGTCCGCGTAAAACATTGAACGTCATTTGCCAGGTGTTGCTTCATTGTCCCGGCGCCCGTGGCCTGGAAGGGTTTGATTGAACCAGGCAAGATTGATTGCTGTGATTTCGACCCATTCGCCCTGAGTTGGCATCCTTTCGCAGCTCTTGAACGCGATACAACATCCTTGTGAGTTCAGTAAGGCAAAGTGGCGATATTTCGTGGCTCTATTAACTATAAAAATAGAGAGGCGCATGCCATCACCTTTGTCGGTTTGAATATTCAAGCGAGTTTGGCGTTATATGCAGTTACACCTCAGTAGACTCCGTGTCGGTATCCAGGCTCTGCGTTGTTGTTGGCCAACTGAGTTCAAACACGGTGCCGCCATTAATCGATGTCCGACAGCTCACCGTGCCGCCATGGGCGATGGCAATCGCGCGCACCACGGCCAGGCCCAGCCCACTGCCTCCCTGGGCACGGGAGCGAGAACTTTCGCCGCGCTGGAACGCATCGAAAATATACGTCGCGAAAGCGTCGTCCACCCCCGGCCCCTCATCCGTGACTCTCAGGAAGTTGCGCGAGTGTTGGCTGCCGAGTTGCACCCAGACGTTGCCCGGCGTCGCATGCCGGCGGATGTTGTCCAGCAGCGCCAGCAACGCCTGGCGAATCCGCGCGCGGTCACAGCGTATCGGCCCCTTGAGCAGGTCCAGGTGCAGCACGAAGCCGGCGCTGCGCAGGCTCGATTCGAACAACCGTGCTTCGGCTTCCAGGTCGGTGGCCAGGTCGGCGTAGTCGGGTTCGAGCTTGAGGTAGCCGCTGTCTCCCAGGCCAACCACGCGCAGGTCTTCAACCAGGCGCGTCAACCCTTCCACTTGCGTCAGCAGGCTGTAGAACTGCGCGGTGTCCGGCTCGAACACACCTTCGGCCAGCCCCTGCAGGCGGCCGCGCAAGATGGTCAGCGGCGTGCGCAACTCATGGGCGATCGCTGCGTTCCAGAACGCCTGTTCTTCGGCCATGCGTTTCAATCGGTTGGCCATGCTGTTGAAGTCATCCACTAATAAGGCGGCTTCGCCCAAGGATTGATCCGGCGCCACTGCGCGGGCATCCAGGTCGCCATCGGCCAGCCTGCGCAGGCTGGCCGCCACCGAGTTCAAGGGCATCAGAATGCGCCGGGACAACTTGATCGCCGCTGCGACGCCGACACCCAGGCTGACGCAGGTGATCAGGCTCATCCAGGCCCACTCCATGCCGCTGGGCAGCCACTCATCCATTTCCGCGTCGCTCAGCGGAGCAAACGACCACAGCAGCCCATAAAAGACATAGGTCCCGACAATCGCCAGGGTTATCACACACAGGACCACGGCCGACATCGACAGGATAATCTGCCGACTCAAGCTGTTGGCGCCTTTCATGGCAGGCTCCCGAACCGGTAGCCGACCCCGCGGATACTGGCCGGTACGCCTTGCAGTCCGAGGTCCTCGATTTTCCTGCGTAATTTGCTGATATGGCTGTCGACCGTGCGCTCCAGGCTGTCGCTCTCGGGCGAGCAGAGGGCCAGCAACTCGGCGCGGCTGAACACGCGTCGGGGCGCCTTTGCCAATTGCGCGAGCAACTTGAATTCGGTCACGGTCAGGTTCAATGGGTGTTTCTGCCCGTCGATGCTGACGCTCACGTCATGGTTGTCGATGTCGATTTCGAAGGCGTCCACGCGCAGCACGCTGCGCCCCGTCAAATAGCCATTGTCGACGCAGCGGCGCAGCACCGCCTGGGTTCTGGCCACGACCTCGGCCGGGTTGAACGGCTTGACGATGTAATCGTCGGCGCCAATACGCAGCCCCATGAGTTTGTCCACGTCCTGGTCCTGTGCGGTCAGCATGATGACCGGCGTGTTGCCGCGGTGACGAACCTCCGCCAGTACCATCCAGCCATCCAGTTTCGGCATCAGTACATCGAGCAGCACCAGGTCGGGCTTGAGCGTTTGGTGCAGTTCGAGTGCGCGACGGCCATCCTGCGCATGCGCGGTTTGAAAGCCGGCGCGTTTGAGATAGGCCGTGAGGATGTCGGCGATTTCCGGTTCGTCTTCGGCGATCAGGATCAGTGCCTGATTAGCGGTTGATGTAACGAGTGATTCGGTCATGTTCTGCTCGGTCGATGTGCCCTGTGCTGCCGGACAATGCTGCAACGGCGCGCGGTTTTCTGGCAACGGGTTGGATGATGCACGGCAAGCATGCACTTTCAGCGTAGGCTTTATGGAGAAATGATGGAGACGCAGGTTTATTTTTCGTCGCGCGGGGGAGGGGGGTGAACGCTGCCTGATGCGGCGCGTTCAGGCGAAGCTGATGCGGTCGCTGTAGGCGTTCTGCACAATTTTGCGCTGGTAGTCACAGGGTGTCGTACTGACCAGCTTCTTGAAGTCGCGCAGGAAGTGTGACTGATCGGAGAAGCCCAGGTCCAGCGCCAGTTCCGAGAAGGATACATCGTGCTGGGTGTTCAATGTTTCCAGGGCCGCCTGGCAGCGAATGATGCGACAAAAGATCTTCGGCGACATGCCGGTGTCCTGGCTGAACTGGCGATGGATGGTGCGGCTGGTGTAGCCGCTGAGGTCTTCAAGCTGCTGAATGCGCAGGTCACCGCGATGCACCAGGGCCTGTTGAATCACCATCGCCGTCAGTTTCGAGGTCCTGCCCATCAGGCGCGGGGCCAGGTAGTCATTGAACAGCCTCATCTGCTCTTCCAGCCGTGGGGTTTGCACGATGTTCTCGAACATGCGCTGGGCAAACCCCGAGACCTTGAGCAGATCCAGCTCCTGTTCGGTCAGGTCCGCGGCCAGCACATTGATGAAGCCTGGAATGACCCCCGGTGAAAAGCGCACGCCAAAGTAGTGATGATGCTGGTGCAGCTCGACGCGCTGCGCCTCCAGCGGTGTGCCGCAGATCCGCACGGTGGGACGTGTGGCATCGCAGTCGAAAACGATGTCCACGCAGCCATCCGGCACCGCCAGCACGTCGGTCGATTGGGCGACATCGAAGGCATAGAAATGCGAGATCGCCGGGTGTTCGGAAGGCATCACCGAATACCGCGATGAGTTGAGTACGAACCAGGGCTGTTCGTAGGCGGTTGGGTGCCGCGGCCTCGGCGCACACAGGTTGACCATGACGGAACCTTCGATTGGCAATATGCGCGAATATTCAGGCATTTATCGCGCCAACTCAGGTGCCCGCGGCAAGCGCCGATGTCCGAAATTTACAATACCGCCGATAAGCCCAGCCCGATACTCGGACTCGACAGCGTGGGAGCCGCGCCTACCGCAGCGATATCACCTTCAGCCCGAGAATAATTATGTCCACGACTACAAAAATAGACTTCATCTACCTGTCCGAGCAGGACATGATCCGCGCTGGCGTCACCGACATGCTTGCCTGTGTCGACACCATGGAAGAGATGTTCGGCCTGCTGTATATCGGCGACTACCGCATGGCGGGCCCGAACAACGATTCCCACGGCGCGATGGTGATCTTCCCCAAGGAATCACCGTTCCCGAACATGCCCAAACCCACCGCTGACCGACGCATGATGGCGATGCCGGCCTACCTGGGCGGCAACTTCTGCACCGCCGGCGTGAAGTGGTACGGCTCCAATATCGCCAACCGCGACAAAGGCCTGCCGCGCTCGATCCTGATGTTCACGCTCAACGACCCCGACACGGGCGCACCGCTGGCGCACATGTCGGCCAACCTGCTGTCGGCGTATCGCACCGGCGCGATTCCCGGCGTGGGCGCGCGCCACCTGGCCCGCAAGGATGCCAAAGTCGTCGGCCTGCTGGGCCCGGGGGTGATGGGCAAGACCACGCTGGCCGCTTTCATCGCGGTGTGCCCGCAGATCGATACTTTGAAGATCAAGGGACGCGGCGAGAAAAGCCTCAACGATTTTATTGCCTGGGTAAAGCAAACCTACCCACAGGTGACCACGATAAAAGTCGTCGACACCCTCGAAGATGTGGTCCGCGACGCCGACCTTGTTACTTATTGTAGCTCCGGTGAGGTCGGCGACCCCTCGAACTACCCAATCGTTAAGCGTGAGTGGGTCAAACCGGGCGCCTTCATGGCGATGCCGGCGTCCTGCTCCCTGGATGAAGGCATGGAGAGCTCCGAGGTGCGCAAGGTGCTGGATAACACCGGCCTCTATGAAGCCTGGTTCGAAGAGTTGCCCAAGCCCGCGCACCACTGCGTGCCGGTGATCGGTGTGCGGTTCATGGACATGATCGCCGAAGGCAAGATGCAGCGCGACGAGCTCGAAGACATCGGCAAGATCGTTGCCGGCGATGCCCAGGGCCGCCGGAACGATGAAGAGATCATCATCATGTCGGTGGGCGGCATGCCCGTGGAAGACGTGGCCTGGGGCACGGTGGTGTACCGCAATGCCATCGCAAAAGGCATCGGCGTGAAACTGAATCTGTGGGAAACCCCCGCGTTGCGCTAAGCCACCCTTATCCATCTGAAGAGGCAACGACATGACCAAAATCATCAAGCTCAAGACCGGTTCCCCGTTTGAAGACCAAGCCAGCTATTCACGCCTGGTGGTGGTGGACAACTGGATCTATGTCTCCAATACCGCAGGCCGCAACCCGCAAACCAAGTTGATCCCCGAGGACATCCTCGAACAGACGCATCAGGTATTCGCCAACATCGAAACGGCCCTCGCCGCCGTCGACGCCAGCCTGGCCGATGTGGTGTGCTCGCGGGTATTCATCCAGGACCCCAAGGACGTTCCGGCGGTCATGGGCCTGATCGGCGAGAAGTTTCGCGGTGTCGATCCGGCCAGTACCGTGACCTGCCCGCCGTTGGGCTCGACGGTCTACAAGGTGGAACTGGAAGTGACGGCCTATCGCAACGCCTCCAAGGCGCAGGTCGAAGTCATCCGCCTGTCGCAATGACCGCTACGCGGCCGTGCGCTTGCGCGGCCGACCTCAATCGCTCACAGAGTCTTGATCATGGCCCCGACTATAGCGCCCGTGAACACGTCAACTACGTTCCCCTTCGCGACGTCCGTCGTCATCATTGGCGGCGGGATCATCGGCTTGACGGCTGCGCTGACATTGGCCGAACGCAATATCGCGGTGGTGGTGCTGGAAAAAGGCCGTATCGCCGGCGAGCAGTCCTCACGCAACCTCGGCTGGGTGCGCAAGACCAGCCGGCACGCCGCCGATATCCCCTTGGCCCTCGCCGCAGATCGCTTGTGGGCACAGATGCCTGAGCGGGTCGGCGCCGACGTCGGGTATCGGCAAGAGGGCATCATGTTCCTGGGCCGCAACGAGGCGCAGATGGCGATGCATGAAAGCTGGCTGAAATCGGTCGAACATCTGTCCCTCGACTCGCGGTTGCTGAGCCAGCGCGAGATCGCGCAACGGGTGCCGGGCGGCGTGGCTGACTGGGCCGGCGGTATCTTTACGCCGTCTGATGCGCGGGCCGAGCCGACCCTGGCCAGCAGTGCGATCGCCAAGGCGGCCATGGCCAAGGGCGTGGTGATCATCGAGCAGTGTGCGGTGCGTACACTGCAGATGTCCGCCGGTAAGGTCAGTGGGGTGGTCACTGAAAAGGGTGAGATTCGCTGCGATCAGGTATTGCTGGCCGGGGGGATGTGGTCGCGGCGCTTTTTGGGCAACCTCGGCGTGGCGTTGCCGACCTTGGCCTTGACCTGTTCGGTGCTGCGCACACATCCGATGGACGGGCCTACGGAAATCGCCGTGGGCGCGCCGGACTTTTCCTTTCGCAAGCATAAGGACGGCGGTTTCATCATTACCCAACGCGGCAAATTGGACGCCTACCTGACCCTCGATCACCTGTTGCTCGCCAAGCAATACATGCCGCAGTTTCGCGCGCAGCGCAGCGTGTTGAACGTGTCGCTGGGCAAGTATTTCTTTAACGACCTGGCGCTGGCCCGGCGTTGGTCGGCCGACAGTATCAGCCCGTTCGAACGGGTACGGGTGCAGGACCCGGCCGCCAACCCGCGGCTCAACAACGATGCGATGAACAACCTCAAGGCCGCCTGGCCGGTATTCGAGCAGGCGCGGATCGCCCAGGCCTGGGCGGGCACCATCGACGTGACGCCGGACTCGAACCCGGTGATTGGGCCGGTCGCGCAAATTCCCGGGTTGACCGTCGCCACCGGTTTCTCGGGGCACGGTTTCGGTACCTCGCCGGCGGCCGGCCATCTGGCGGCGGATATCGTCAGCGGGCATACCCCGATCATCGATCCGAGCCCGTATCGTTTCGATCGTTTCTAAGCCGGCCCAAGCCCAGCCTTCATGGAGCACAACGATGTCGCCTGCCAGCTGTTTTTTTACTAATCGCACAGGCTTGCGCCTGCATTTTCTGCAATGGGGCGAGCCGAGCGGCGTGCCTCTGGTTCTGCTGCACGGCTTGCGGGCCTATGCGCAGACCTGGGAGTCGCTGGTGCAGGCGTTGGGCCCCGGTTACTGCGTTTACGCCCTGGACCAGCGCGGTCGTGGGCTGAGCGATTGGGCCACGCCGAGCAGCTACCACACGCAATCTTATGTGGAGGATGTGGAGGACTTCGTCGCCCACCTCGGTTTGCAACGCTTCGTGTTGCTGGGGCATTCGCTGGGTGGCGCCAATGCCCTTGAATATGCACGGCAAAACCCAGGGCGTTTGCACGGGCTGATCATCGAAGACATCGGTCCCGGCTCCTCGAGCCAGGGCGACGGCGCGGCGCGTATTCGCCGTGAAATGAGCCAGACGCCGTTGCACTTCGACAGCTGGGCGAGCGCCCGCGCTTTCTGGCAGGCGTCGCGCCCGGGCTTGTCGGAGCAGGGCCTTGCTTCCAGGCTGGCGCATTCGATGAAAGAGCACGAAGGGCTGATCAGTTGGCGGCACGATCAGCAAGGCATCGCCGAGGCGCGCCTGAGCATCGAGCCGACCGACCTGTGGCCGGCGGTGCGGGCCTTGGACTGCCCGACCCTGTTCATTCGTGGCGGGCGTTCGGACTTCCTGCCCACCGCGACGCTGCAGGCGATGCGTGACAGCAATCGGCAGGTGCAGACGGTGGAAGTCGCGCACGCCAGTCACTATGTCCACGACGATCAGGGCGAGACGTTCAACCGGCTGGTCGCTGACTTTCTCGCCAGCCTCACGACTCCGAGCCCATGAAGGCAAGCGCCAGCACTGCCGTGGCAGGCGGCCATGGCAAAAGCGAACCACTCTAACGAGTGGTTTTTTTTGCCTGGATTTTTACGCGGTTGATACAAAGCTGATACGCGAAAAACAGTTAATGAGAATTCATGTCATGCGCGAATGGTTTGGTATATCATGCGCCGCGAATTCTTGGCAGGTTTGCCTGCGCGTCGGCTCATCCATGAGGTCCAACATCCATGCGTCACACCCTGATTTCCCTCTGCGTGCTTCAGGCGTTTACTCCTTTTGCCTGGGCGCAGGTTGCCGCCTCTGAACAAAGCAGCCTCGAGTTGCAGGCGACCACGGTCACCGGCGAAATGGACTACGAGACGGCTCAAGGGCCGGTCAAGGGCTACCGCGCAACACGTTCAGCCAGTGCGACCCGTACCGACACTTCGATTCATGAAACGCCGCAGTCCATCAGCGTAGTGCCCAAGGACGTGGTCGAGGACATTGGTGCGACTCGCCTGCAGGAAGCCCTGGACTACGCGGGCGGCGTCGGCCGGGCGAACAACTTCGGCGGGCAAGGGCTTACCAGCTTCACCGTGCGGGGCTTTACCACTGCCGAGTTCTACCGCAACGGTTTCCCGATCAACCGCGGCTACCCGAGCATGCCCGACGCCAACAGCATCGAGCGCCTTGAAGTGCTGCGCGGGCCGGCGACCATGCTGTATGGCCGTGGCGATCCCGGTGGTACCTTCAACGTGGTGTCCAAGCAGCCGCTGGCCGAGCCCACGGTCACGCTGGGTAGCCAATTGAATGATCAGGGCATGAAGCGCGGCACCCTCGATGCGTCCGGCCCGCTGGATGAGCAAGGCGCGCTGGCCTATCGTCTGAACGTGGTGGGCGAGGGCGGCGACACCTTCCGCGACCATGTCTCGAGCGAACGCTACGGCGTGACCCCGGTGTTGACCTGGCAGGCCAATGACGCCACCAAGGTGATCTTCGAAGGCGACTTCATGCGTAACAATCGCCCGCTGGATCGCGGCCTGACACGCTTCGCCAACCAGCGTGGGACGCCGTCCCGTGACACCTTCTGGGGTGAGAAGTACGCCGGCGACCTGCACAACGATAACAACATGGCCCAGTTGCGCTTCGAACATCTGCTCAACGACAACTGGACCCTGGGCGGTGGTTTCCAGTGGCTGGACGGGACGATGAAGGGCAATGGTGTCGAGGCCAACGGCGCGACCAGCCTGGATGCCGATGGCCGCACACTTCAGCGCAACTTCAACTACCGCAAGCTGGAATGGACTGACAAGGACTACCAACTCAACCTGACCGGGCACTTTTCCACCGGCGGCTTTGCGCACACCTTGCTCACTGGCATCGAATACGAAGACTACGACTACAAGTCGATCATCCAGCGTTCCAGCGGCGTGGCGGGGACCTTTCCGATCGATATCTACAACCCGGTCTACGGCCAGCCTCGTCCGGCGCTGACCCGCACGCCGACGCACGATAAAGAAAACCTCAAGACCTATGCGGCCTTCGTTCAGGACCAGGTGGCACTGACCGAGCGCTTGAGAGTCCTCGCCGGTGCGCGCTTCGAGCGCTTCGAGCACGATTACGAGTCCTACGTACCCGGTGTCAGAAGCTGGAACGCCGCCGACAACGCCGTCACCCCGCGCGTCGGCGTGATGTATGACCTCACCGACACCGTCGCGCTCTACGCGGATGCCGCGCGCTCGTTCAAGCCCAACACCGGCGCCAGTCGTCAGGGCGGCGGGTTCGATCCGGAGAAGGGCAAGTCCTACGAGATGGGCGTGAAGTGGGAAGCGCTTGACCGACAGCTGAGCGTCGATGCGGCGATCTACCAGATCGAGAAGAAAAATGTCCAGGGTCTCGACCCCTTTAACTCCGACTTCAATGTCGCGACGGGCCAGGTCCGCAGCCGCGGCTTTGATCTGAACGTGGCCGGCAACCTGACGCCCGAGTGGCGAATGATCGGCGGCTATGCCTATGTGGATGCCGCCGTCACCAAGGACACCACTGTCCGTACCGGAACGCGTTTGGCCAACATTCCGCGCAATAGCTTCAGCCTGCTCAACGTGTATGAGTTCCAGGATGGCGCGCTCAAAGGCTTGGGCCTCGGCGCCGGTGGCAAATACGTGGCCGAGCGTGCCGGGCAGACGGCCAACAACACGTTCGCGATGGACGCTTACACGGTCGTCGACCTGCTCGGTTACTACAAGGTCAACGAAAAGGTCAGGCTCAACCTGGACGTGAAAAACCTGTTCAATCGCGAGTACGAAGAGGGCTCGTTCTTGAACTTCTACGCCTACCCTGGCGAGCCGCGCACGGTGCAAGTGGGTATTTCCTACACTCTGTAGCGCGGTCAGCGCCCGGCGCGATGTGCCTCGTCGGTTGATCCGGTGGTATGCCGGGCGAAGGTCACGCAGCCACACTTTTTGGCGGCCTGTAGGGAAACCCCTACAGGCTCCGAAAATCCCTCGCGCAATATCAGGATTGGATGATGGCTCTTTGCTAGATGTCGGGTTAGAGTGATTAAAAGGTTCTTGCGAATCTTCGTTTCTGCGACCCCTCCCGAGGCTGCAGGACACTTCATAATGTGGAGTGCATCATGAAAGTCCTAATCGCTGATGACTCATCCATGTCCCGCAAGCTGGTCTTGCGTTCCCTGCCAGAATCACTGACCGAAGATGTTCGCCAGGCCTGTAACGGTGCCGAGGTGATGGAGGCGTATCACGCCGGTTTGGTGGACCTGCTTTTTCTCGACCTGACCATGCCGGTCATGGATGGCTTCCAGACCCTTGAGGCGCTCAAGCGCGAGGATGCGAATGTGGTTGTCGTGGTGATCAGCGCCGACATCCAGCCGCTGGCCAGGCAGCGCGTATCCGATCTGGGCGCTGCTGCATTCGTCGCCAAGCCGGTTACGGCGCAAGCTGTACTCAATGCCTTGCACGTCATAGGGGTACTTTGATGGAAACCTTGGCCGCGCTAACCGAAGACCAACGTGATGCCTTGCAGGAATTGATGAACATTGCCATGGGGCAGGCCGCTGAACGACTGGCCCGGCTGACCAACACCATGGTTACGCTTTCGGTTCCTTTCATTCACCCTCTGATCCGGGAGCAGGACAACCTGTTGATTCCGGACCATCTTCGTCGAAGCTCCATGATCGTCACCCGCCAGTCGTTCCTGGGGGAGTTACGCGGAGAGGTGTTCGTTTGCTTTGGTTCCATGGGGGCCGACAAGCTCGCCGAATTGCTCGGCTATAGCGATGGCGGCCCTGCGCAGCAGGAAGAACTGATGCTGGATGTCACCAACATCCTGTCCGGCGCCTGCATCAGTGGCCTGGCCAAGCAGGTGGCGATACAAGTGAGTTATGACGCGCCGTCGATTCTGGTCCACAGAGAAGAGTCCACGAACGCACTGGATGAATTGAACCTGAACGAACACCTGGCGATGGTGTTGGAAATCCGTTTCGAGGTGCAGGCTCATCAATTCTCCTGCGACCTGCTGATCTGTATCACCGAACGTACAGCAGGCGTTGTGGTCCGGGCCATCGATCGCTTGCTCTATGAGCTTTGAAGGGGCGTCTTCATGACAGACAACAAGGCAATTTCCCGGGAAACCCTTGAGTCGATGCTCAAGGCCATCAACATGGGCGTGCTGCTGGTCGACCATGACTGCAAAGTGCTGTTCTCCAACCACTTCATGTCCATCAACAGCGGCCGCAGCGCCGAAGAGCTCGTCGGTCGCACGCTGTTCGAAGTGTTTCCGGAGCTGCCCGAGGTCTGGACCCGGCAGAAGATCAACAGCGTCGTCACGCTGCAGAACTTTGCGTTCACCTCCTGGCAGCAACGGCCGCACCTGTTCAACTTCGAAAGCACCCGGCCGATCAGTGGCTTGGTCGGGCACATGTATCAGAACTGCACCTTCTTCCCGGTGCAGGACGCCGATGGCGGCAGTCTGGGGGTGGGCCTGGCGATAAGCGATACGACCGACACCGCTGCCCGCCAACTCGAACTGACGCACCTCAACGAGTTGCTGGAGGAGGAAAAGAGCGCCCAGGCGCTGCTGATCGCACGGCTCGAGGAGGCTCAGGCGCAGTTGCTGCAGTCCGAGAAAATGGCTGCGATTGGCCAGCTTGCGGCGGGCGTGGCCCACGAGATCAATAACCCGATCGGCTTTGTGTGCTCCAACGTCAACAGCCTGCGGCGTTACCTGGTGGATCTTTTCGCATTGCTCGACGCCTACGAACAGGCCAGTGACGAAAAACATGCGCAGGCTCATCCTGAGCTTGCGGCCATGCGGGACAAGGCGGATTACGACTTCATGCGGCAGGACATCGACGAGCTGATCGTCGAGTCGGTCGAGGGGCTGGACCGGGTCACTCGTATCGTCAAGGACCTGCGCGAGTTCTCCCATGTCGACAGTTACGAATGGCAGTTGGCCGATCTGCACAAGGGGCTGGATAGCACCCTCAACGTTATCTGGAACGAGATCAAGTTCAAGGCTCAGGTGATCAAGCGCTACGGCGATATCGAGCCTATCGAGTGCATGGGCTCGCAGATCAATCAGGTGTTCTTGAATCTGCTCATCAATGCGAGCCATGCCGTGGGCGTTGATGGCGAAATCATCATCAACAGTGGCAGGGAAGACGGCGGTGTGTTCGTCGAGGTCGTCGACAACGGTCACGGCATCCCGCTGGACATCCAGAACCGGATATTCGAACCGTTCTTCACCACCAAGCCGGTAGGCATGGGCTCGGGCCTGGGCCTGTCGCTGTCGTACAGCATCATCGTCAAGCACCATGGAAGGCTCACCGTCGAAAGTGAACCGGGCCGGGGCAGTTGCTTCCGCGCGTGGCTCCCGTTACGTCAGCCCCAGGTACAGGCCCACGCTACCTCTGCCGTTGAAGGATGCTGAGCATGAACACCACCGAGTTGAGCGAAAAACGCTACACCGTCATGCTGGTGGACGACGAAGAAAGTATCCTCAACAGCCTGCGCCGCTTGCTGCGTGGCAAGCCTTACGATTTGCTGCTGGCCACCAGTGGCGCGCAGGCGCTGAGCCTTTTCGAACTGCACCCCATAGACCTGATCGTCTGCGACGCGCGCATGCCGTTCATGGACGGCCCAACCCTGCTCCGTGAGGTGCATAAGCGCGATCCGCACTGCATGAATATCCTGCTGACCGGTTATGCCGACATGAGCATGATCACGCAGGCACTCAGCGATGGGTACATTTTTCGCTACATCAGCAAACCCTGGAAGGATGAAGAGCTTCAGCTCACCCTCGATGAGGCTTTGGAAATGCAATGTGTGCTGCGTGAACGTGACAACCCGAAGAAGCTCATCAGCGAATAGTGGCTCGACAGCTTCGGCGCCTCACGGTTTTTGATAAATCGAAGGCGCCACCAGCTTGAACGCATCGCTGACGCCGTTCAGGCTTTCCGAATGACTGATCATGAAATAGCCGCCACGTCGCAGGAATGGGAGCAGGCGACTGACTACTTTTCGCTTGGTCTCCTGATCAAAGTAAATCATCACGTTGCGCAGGAAAATCACATCGAATTCGCCCAATTGGGGCAGGGTTTCGATCAGGTTGACTTGCACGAAACTGACCCGCTGGCGCAGGGATTTATCGATCAGGAAGGTGCCTTCCTGCTGGCCGATGCCCTTGAGGCAGTATCGACTGAGCAAGGACTGCGGCAGTCTGTTGGCGCGTTCCATCGGGTAATGCCCGTTCCGGGCCTTGGCCAGTACCTGGGTGCTGATGTCCGATCCGATGACCTCCCAGGGCGTGCTGCGCAGGGTTTCGGCAAGGGTCATGGCCAGGCTGTAAGGTTCTTCGCCCGAGGAGCTGGCCGCGCTCCACACCCTGAAGGTCTTGCCTGGCGACGCGAAGGGCAATACCCGTTCGCGCAGGAACTCGAAGTGCTTGGGTTCACGAAAGAAATACGTTTCGTTGGTGGTCAACAGGTCCAGGGCGAACTGCAGTTCGTCGGGGTTCTCCTTGCCCATTATCATTTTGAAATACGCGCCGTAGCTCTCCAGTTCATGGAACTGCAGGCGCTTGAACAGACGCCCGGCAACCAGGGCCTTTTTCATGGGTGACAAGTGGATGCCCGCTGCACCATAGAGCCAGGACTGGAACTGGGTGAATTCACGATCTTCAAGATTGATCTGTTTCAATCCGAACTCCTTGTTCGTGACTTACAGGTCCTGGAGGCTGGGGCTGTCACCGGCGTCCGCCAGTTGAGACATTTCATCCATCGATAACACCTTGTCCACCTGCAAAACGATGACGAACGTGCCGGCGACCTTGGCCATGCCGCTGATGAAGTCAGGGCGAATGCGCGCGCCAAAGCTGGGGGCCGGCTTGATCTCGTCCGCCGGAATTTCCAGTACCTCTGACACACTGTCCACCAGAAGCCCGATATCCTGGGCCTGGTGGTCCTCGCTGCTGGCTTCGAGGATCACCACACAGCTGCGTCGATTCACCTTCGTGCATGGCTGCCCGAACCGTGCCTTGAGGTCCAGCACCGGCACCACGGCACCTCGCAGGTTAAGCACGCCGCGCACGAAGTCGGGCATCATCGGCACCGGAGTCACGTGTCCGTACTCGATGATTTCCTTGATGCCCTGGATATCGATGGCGAACATTTCGCCGCCCAGCAGGAGCGTCAGGTACTGCGCCTCCTGCTTTTGAATCGCCGTCGGCTGTCGGGTATCGGTTAACGCGCCCATGTCGCTCTCCTGCATGAAAAAAGCACCGCGTCCGGTTTGCGCTTAGAACCGCGTGAACTCGCTTTCGTCGGGGCCTGCGCTCTTGAGGAAGGTTTTGTGCGGGACCGCTCGCGGTGCCCGCGCCATCGCACGCGATACGCTGCTTGCCTGGCTGGATTTGCCCAGTGTGACGTTCGATGCCTGATCGCTTGCGTCCAGCCTGAAAAAACTCATGGCCTGCTGCAACTGTTCGGCCTGGGTACTCATTTCTTCGGCGGTGGAAGCGAGCTCTTCGCTGCTGGAGGCATTTTGCTGAGTGACCTGGTTGAGTTGGTTCATCGCCGAATTGATCTGCGCCACGCCGGCTGCCTGTTCTTCGGAGGCGGCCGTGATTTCCTGGACCAGATCGGAGGTCTTGTTGATCGACGGCAGCATCTCGCCAAGCAGATGGCCGGCCCGTTCGGCCATTTCGACACTGCTGGTGGACAGCTCGCCTATTTCCAGAGCGGCCACCTGGCTGCGCTCGGCCAGTTTGCGCACTTCGGCCGCCACCACCGCGAAGCCCTTGCCATGTTCGCCGGCTCGCGCCGCTTCGATGGCGGCGTTCAAGGCCAGCAAGTTGGTCTGGTAGGCAATGTCATCGATGATGCTGATGCGTTGCGCGATTTTTTTCATCGCCTGCACCGTCTGCTGAACAGAGTCGCCGCCGTCTCCTGCTTCCTTGGCCGCCTTGCTGGCCATGCCGTCGGTTATCTTGGCGTTCTCGGTGTTCTGGTTAATGCTGGCACTCATTTGTTCGATGGACGCACTGGTTTCTTCGACGCTTGCGGCTTGTTGGCTGGTGGTCTGGCTGATGGCCTGGGCAGTAGCGCTGACTTCCTCCGACGCGCTGGCCAGACCGTCGGCGGCATTGCGCACCTCACCGATAATCTGCGAAAGCTTGCCGACCATGGCCTGCATCGCCGTGAGCACACGCCCGGTTTCGTCCTTGGAGCCACCTTCGATCTTCACGGCCAGGTTACCTTCGGCCAGTTGGCTGGCCACATCCACGGCCCTTTTCAGCGGGGTGGAAATGATGCGTGAAATAAACAACGCCAGCGCGATACCCACCAGCAAAGCCACGAGTACCGCGGCGATGATGGACAGTCGCGCATTGGCGTAGATTTCGTTACCGCGTTGATTGGCTGCCGTGGCTCCGGCGTCGTTGAGGTCGACGAGTTTTACCAGGTCGCTGGAGATCTGTTCGAAGTCCCGTTTCGAATCCCCTTTGAGAATGACACTGGTCTGTTCCTTCAAACCCTGCCGCGACTCGGCCAACAGGTTCTTGCTGGTATTGAGGTAGCTGTTCCAGTTGGTCTTGAGCGTATCGAACAACGCCTGTTCCACTGGGCTTGAGATCAGCTCTTTTTCATAGCGCGCCATGCGGGTCTCGACTTCCTTGCGAGCATCGACGATCTCCTGTTCATATTGCGCCTGTTCCGTCGGGCTGTCGGCCATCAGATAGCGCAGTTCCTTGACCCGATAGTTGGCGACAAAAAAACGAATGCCGGAGACAACCCGCACCGAAGGCAACCAGTTGTCGCGCATTTCAGTGGCAGTTTCGTTAACCAGGCCCAACTGGATGATGGCGAACACGCCCGTCATGGCCGTCAGCACCAGCACCAGCAAGAACGAAGTGATGAGCTTGGTAGCTATCCTTAAATCGTAGAACCATTTCATTGAAAGGCCTCTCCATGTGCGGTGCGGTTGGCTGAATTGCCGGGTTTGCTATCGTTCGAGGAATAAACAGCGGTTTGCCCAGGCGTTTGCTGGGCGCGTTGCCTGGTTGTCGGCGCGCCAGTCGCTCAATAGCAGGGCGCATGCGCCACAGGCAGCGGGTACGAGCGGTAAGCGGAAAAAAGTGCGAGCCTGAGGAAGCGGCTGCAAGTTGCCGTATGACGACATAGGTTCCTCCCTGAATCAGTAAATAGCGATCCTTCTCACATCAGCCTATCGGCTCGGGCCAAGATCAACTTGAGCGCAGAACAGGTCAGTCGTCGGTCAGCGGTAAAATAATTCGGTTTTACCGGGGCGGTAAGTAAGGGCTGTAATAAAAAACGGCCAGGCAGCGGTGGTTTATATAATCGGTAGACGACTGGCGCAGGCGTGGCGTTATATAAATAGCGCGCAATCGCCGCGTGCGAGTCCTTCAACGTCATGATTGCCTCCTGGTTTCTTTATACGTTCGCAAATTTGCTCAGGGCCCGGCTCATTCATTGAGAATGAAGCCGAATTGCGTCGGACTGATTTTATAAAGCAAGCAATTATTGGGTAGCACTTTTGTAGGCGCGACGTTATCGCCAGGATCAAGTCTTGTGCAAAGATATAACCCGGTGCCTTGACTATATCGTTGAGGACTTTCGGCGTAATGACGTCGACTGCGTCAATCTCGCATGCGCTGTTTACCCGGATCGTTTGATGTATATGTTCCTCAAACCTCAGTCGATTAAATAGCCCGGTGGCTTGGTCTACGAAGTTACGAGCGCGCCTGTTGCAGATACGCATCATGACCCATTCAGTGAAGTAATTGAGCATGCCTCTGTCCAACTCGCTCATGGGCGCGCGCGTGACAGTGTCAATAATGCAGAGTTCATCGACGATTGAGACCCGCGTGACCGGCGCGTTGAAGTACGCCGAGGTGATTGCGGCGATTTTGTCGAAGACTTCGTCGGAGTCGCTGCCCACGGGGCAAAATTTGGCGACCTCTTTTAGCCTTTCAGCTTCATTCGACGGAATAGGAGCGCCTTCGCCCATGATGACCCTCGCAATTGCTTGGTTCTACCTACAAGGTATCAGGTGATGATGTCATTATGATATCATTTTTTCGTTCGCTGCAAGGCTCAAAGGTCTGCGCCTCGGCGGTGCGGGTGAGCATAGACAAGAAGTGATGCAAAACCCGCGGCCGCCCATGTGTATTGACTTGGATCATCTCCTGTAGCGCCTTCTCTTCTATCGTGCTGCAGCTCTTCGAAGCCTGATATTGGGCTACAGTTCGAGCAAAGGATTGAGTCGTGGGTCTGAAGGCGCTTTAACGCGAGATAGACAAGTTGGCGGTGAGGGTCCGTGCTCTCGTAAAAAGGTCAATGTTCAGGCGTTTCCGATTTCCAGCGCTGCGTAGAAGGTTGCTAGGCGTTTTACCCGCCTTGCAAATATCGTTAAGTCCGTTCAACGACCGAGGGCACAGGGATGATGGCTCGCGACGCACAGGCAGTGGCTGACGACGATACGTTGCGAACCCTCGAGAGTGTGCTCGGCTGTCTGTCCATTGCGGTTGTGGCGCTGGACCGCGCCGCTCGGGTTGTCGCCGGCAATTCCGCGTTCGCCCATCTGCAAGTTCAAAATGGCGTTTCTCCGACAGCGGGCGGCGAGTTCATCGCCCTCCTGCGGCCCGAAGACCATGGGCTGTTTTATGCCGCGCTAGAAACGGCCGCAGGGAACACGCGGGCTGGTTTCGCGGCATTGAGCAGAGGGGCGTGCGGGCTGGACTTCTCCCTGACGCTGTGGCGCGATGCGTATTTTATTGTCGAGGTCGTTGCCCGCCAGGGCGCGTCGGCCCCGCCATCCGAAACCGAAAGCTACGCGCAGATCCCGCTCAGGTCGATTTTCGATTCCTCCGGTACCGGCCTGGCGCTGGTGTCGCTGGACGGTCGTTGGCTACGGGCCAATGGCGTCATTTGCACATTGCTTGGGTATAGCGAAGCGCAGTTGCAAACCACCACGTTCATGGCACTGACCCACCCCGAGGACCGTGAGGTCGGCAAGCAGTTGATCGACGAACTCAAGCGCGGTGCAAGGTCGGGCGCGACGTTGCATAAACGCTATATCCATCGCGACGGGCGGGTGGTGTGGGCGCGGTTGACCGTGGGAATGGTGCGGGACGATCAGGGGCAGCCGCTCTGCTTTGTGTCCCAACTGGAGGACATCACCGAGAACTGGCAGCTGCGCGAAACGCTGGTGGGCAGCGAACTCAAATTTCTCACCCTCGCGGAAAGTTCACCCAACATCATCGTTCGCTACAACCGCAACCTGTTGCGCACTTACGTCAACCCGGCCTTTTTGCGCTTGACCGGCATGTCTTATGACGAGTCGATAGGCGGGAGCCCCGACGAGGACGCGGGTGACTATATCAACCAGCTGCGCCATGTCGTTGCGACGGGCGAAACCGCGCAATTCCTCGACAGTTGGACCTTCGCGGACAGTACCGAGTTGGTCAGTTGTGCGGTCAGCCTGACGGCCGAGCGCAGCCCGACAGGCGAGGTGATCGGCGTGTTGGCGCTGGCCCACGACATTACCGAGTTGTGCAAACAACAGGTCCTGGAAGACGCGCGCTTGGGGATTTTCGAAAAAATGGCGACGGGCGCGCCCCTGGAGGAAACGCTCGGGCTCCTGGTGGACTATCTGCAATTGGCCTTGCCCCATCGGTCCTGCCGGGTGCAACTGGTAGCGCCGCTCGGCACCGGCGCGGTGATGAATACGGCGTCTGCCGTAGGCTGGTCCGAGCCGATCGTGGACAAACAAGGCCACGTGCTCGGCACTTTCGAGTTGTCCCAGGCGTCCGGCACCGGGCCGGATGAGAGCGACATCCTGCGCGTGCGCCAGACCTGTCATATTGCGGCGATCGCGATCGAACGCTGGCAATCAGAGTCGTTGCTCCGCGAGCGCGAGCGTCGTTACCGTGACATTTTCGACCACACCCTGGACATGCTTTGCCTGCTGGAAATGACGGCGGTCGGTTGCCTGCGTTGTGTCGAGGTCAACCCGGCGTTGTTGCGCGCGCTGGGCAAACCGCATGCCGACGTTATCGGTGAGCCGCTGGAGTTGATCTTTGGTCGGTTGGGCGCGCAAAAAATCCAGGCGCTTTGTGAGCAATGCACAACCGCCGGGCGGGTGGTTGAGTCGGATGAGGGCATGGTGCTTCGCAACGAAGTCCGTCAACTGCACTTTACGCTGGTGCCGGTGGCGGATTCAGGGCGTGTGGCGGCGCGGATATTGGTGATCAGCCGCGACATTACCCTGTTGATCAGGGCCCGGCAGAAAGAACTCGGACGCCAGCACGACATCAGCGCACTGGTCGAAAACAGCCCGGACGCTATCGCTCGGTTGAGTGCTCATGGCGAAGTGCTCTACGTCAATGCACAGTTGCGAAGATGGGTGGGCGGGGCCTGGCCGGAACTGATGGGCATGCCCATGGACGCGGTGGCGCCGCTGAATCACCAGTCTCAGCTGTTTCGCGAATTGGTGGCCCAAGTGATTCAGGAAAATAAAGCGACGGAGCAGGAGTTTCTGCTCTCGGGGTTGAAGAGCGCACCCAAAGTGGTGCTGATCCACTTTGTTCCAGAGGTCGACGGCCAGCGGGTCGTGAGTGTGCTGGCGGTGGGGCGCGATATTTCCAGGCTGCGGGCTGCCGAGCGGCGCCTGGCCAACTCCAATGCACAATTGCGCGATCTGTCGACCCGTCGCGAAACGGCGCGGGAAGAGGAGCGCAAACTGATCGCCAGGGAGATCCATGATGAGCTGGGCCAGCACTTGACGGCACTGCGCATGGGGATATCACTGTTGAGGTTTCAATTCGGCGCCTCGACACCCGAGCTGACCCCGCAGGTCGAGCGGCTGATGGTGCTGACCGACAAGACGATCCAGGTCGTGCGTGATGTCTCCACCAGCCTGCGACCGTCCGCGTTAAACCTGGGGCTGGTTTCCGGTCTTGAGTGGCTGACCACCGAGTTCGTCACCTTGACCCGGGTTCCCTGTGTGTTACACCTGCCGTCGATTCCCCTGATGCTCCCCGATACCCACGTCACCGCCGCGTTTCGCATCGTGCAGGAGTCGTTGACCAATATCGCGCGTTACGCCGAAGCGACACAGGTCAGCGTCACCCTGAGCCCGCAGGAAACCAACTGGCTGCTGGAGGTCCAGGATAACGGCAAGGGGTTTGACCCCGACGCCGTCACCCGGCAGACCCTGGGGTTGGCCGGGATGCGTGAGCGTGGCCTGATGTTGGGCGGCAAAGTGATTGTTTTCAGCCATCCCGGACAGGGTACAACAGTCCAGGCGTTCATTCCGATGCACAAGGATACGTATTAATGATTCGCATGCTGATCGCCGATGACCACACCATCATGCGCGAAGGGCTCAAGCAGTTGTTCATGCTGGTCGCCGATGTCCAGGTGGTGGCCGAAGCCGAGAGTGGCACGCAAGTGATCGAGCTGTTGCGCCAGGTCGAGATCGACCTGCTGCTGCTCGACATGAACATGCCGGGTATCAGCGGCGAAATCCTGATCGCCCGCCTGCATACCCAGTACCCGGAGCTGCCGATCCTGGTGTTGAGCATGCATAACGAAATCCACATTGCGCAACGCGCACTGCGCGCCGGTGCGCTCGGCTACCTCACCAAGGACCGCGACCCCGAGACCCTGTTGGTTGCCATGCGACGAGTGGCCAGCGGCCAACGTTACCTGGACCCGGCGCTGGCAGAGCAGATTGCCCTGCAAAGCAGTGGCCTGAAGCAACAGACCTACGTTGAAAGCCTGTCCGATCGCGAGTTTCAGATTCTGCGCTTGCTGGCTCATGGCATGAGCGTCAACCAGATCGCCGAACAGTTGGTCATCAGCAACAAGACGGTCAGCACCCACAAGACCCGGCTCATGGAAAAGATGGGGTTCGGCTCTACGGCGGACATTGTGCGCTTCGCCATGACCTTGGGTATTTCGTGAGCAACCCCCTTGTGTAGGGATTTTCCTACCTTGGTTGCCGGTATCCCTACCCTGGAATAGGGATGGTCCGATGGCCGTGGTGCCATTATTGGGCCAGTATCCCTCTCAAGCAATCGAACTGCCGATCAACCGGCGACGAGATGCTTCGATTGGGAGACAGACCGTGAGCGAACAGACCACACCCCCCTCGGCTGCTTTGATAGTGTTTCCGGTCGCCTTGGCCGGTCTGCTCGGAGGCCTTGCGGTTGCCTACAGCAATGACTTCAGCGCATGGGCTGTGGCGGCAGGGGGCTCGTTGTTGGTGCTGTGCGTTGGCTTGGGCCTTTGGGCAAACAGATGCTTCCAGGCGCATTGCAACAGCCTGCAACGCCAGCTCGATCAGCCGCCCGAGGTCTCGGCGACATTGGCCGTCGATAACGGCCTGGCAGACGTGTGCCTCAGCGTGCTTCCCGTTTGGTCCAGGCAGATCGAAGCCGCGCGCGTGATCAGCGAAACGTCCATCCTCAAGCTCAGCGAACGTTTTGGCACGCTGTCATCGAACATCAGCCATAGCGTGGCCAGCAACGGCGGGCAAGATGCTTCCCAGCAATTGGTCGACTTGCTGGAAGTCGGCCAGCGCGACCTCAATTCCATCGTGCTGGCCCTGCGCTCCGCGCTCTCCAATAAAGAGAGCGAACTCAAAGAAGTCCTGCAACTCTCCGGCTTCACCGAACAACTTCAGCAGATGGCCAAGTTTGTCGGTGACATCGCCAGTCAAACCAACCTGCTTGCCCTCAACGCCGCCATCGAGGCCGCGCGCGCCGGTGAGGCGGGGCGAGGTTTTGCGGTGGTCGCCGATGAAGTGCGCAAGCTGTCGAGTATGTCCGGCGAGACCGGGCGCAAGATCAGTGAAACCGTGAATACCGTCAACGCGGCCATTGCCCGCACGGTGCAAATGTCCCGCCACCACGCTGAACAAGACACTTTGACCCTCGCGGATTCGGAGCGTGTGGTCTCGCAGGTCATCGAACATTTTCGCGGTACCGCCCAGACCCTCGTGCGCAACAGCCATGACCTGCAACAGCAGAGCGCCAACGTCGCCGACGAGATTGCCCAGGTGCTGGTCGCCTTGCAGTTCCAGGACCGCGTCAGCCAGATGTTGACGCTGATTACCCGCGACCTGGACAAGCTCCAGCAGCAATTGGACGAGCGCCAGGCATCGAGCCTGAGCGGGCATACCCTCAGCCCGATGGTCAGTGATCGTTGGCTGCAAGAGCTTTCAACGGCCTACACCATGCCGGAGCAACACGCTATCCATGGCGGTAACACGCACGCCAAGTCCGATGACAGCGAAATCACCTTTTTCTAGAGGAGCTTTTCCGATGAGCAAAACCATTCTGATCGTCGACGACTCCGCCTCCATCCGGCAGGTGGTCAGCATCACTCTCAAAGGCGCGGGTTATGACGTGATCGAAGGCTGTGATGGCAAAGATGCGCTGAGCAAACTGGACGGACGCAAAATCCACCTGATTGTCAGCGACGTGAACATGCCGAACATGGACGGCTTCAGCTTCGTCAAGGCGGCCAAGCTATTGCCGGCCTACAAGTTCACGCCGGTCATCATGCTGACCACCGAGGCCAGTGATGCGATGAAGCAGCAAGGCCAGGCCTCCGGTGCCAAGGCGTGGATGGTCAAGCCCTTTCAGCCAGCGCAAATGCTCACTGCCGTCTCCAAGTTGATCCTGCCATAGCAATGACCAGCGACCGCTGGCCAGGAGGTTTCCATGAAAAGCACCGTACCGATGCTACGTCGAATCCAGGTCATGGAAGGCCCCCTGACGATCTACACCGCCACTGAACAAAAAGACCTGTTGTTGTCGTTGTTTCCGCTGGCGCATGAGGTTGAGTTGGACTTGTCCAATGTCGACGAACTGGACAGCGCCGGTCTGCAATTGTTGATCCTCATCAAACGCGAGTCGCTCAAGGACGGAACGCAGCTGTTGCTGAGCAACCCGAGCGCGACCGTAATCGAAGCAATACGGCTCAGCGGTCTTGACGACTACTTCGCCAATCCGCTTTTCGCCCAGTCGCTTGGAGCATGATCGTATGGCCCAGCCCATGAACATGGATGACGTGCTGCAGACTTTCATTGCCGAGAGTCGCGAGCTCCTGCTGCAAATGGAAGACGCACTGCTGCAGATCGAGAGGTCGCCGCAGGACCTCGACACCATCAACGGCTTGTTCCGCGTGGCCCACACCATCAAAGGCTCGGCCGGCTTGTTTGGCTTGATGCCCATCGTTGAGTTCACCCATGTCGCCGAAAGCGTCCTGGACCGGGTCCGCAGCCTGGAAGTGCGCGTCGACGAGGCATTGAGTGCATTGTTTCTCGATGCCCGTGACCATATCGGCCAGTTGATCGACCTGCTGGCCGAGGATGGCAACCTTGACCGATTGGACGAACCGCTGCGGCTCCAGGGCCAATGCCTGGGCGAGCGGCTCGCGCAGTACCTGGAAGGCTCGGTGCCGAGCGCTTCGCCCGCTCCAGCCACGCTGCCGGCGGACGAGCCGGGCGCAAGTCCCGGCCACTGGCACTTGTCCCTGCGCTTTGGTCCGGATGTATTGCGCAACGGCATGGACCCGCTGGCGTTCCTGCGTTACCTGAGCACGTTGGGGCAGTTGCTGCATACCGTCACACTGTGCGAGGGGTTGCCGCCGTTTGCGTCGATGGACCCGGAAACCAACTACCTGGGCTTTGAACTCGCGCTGCTCAGCGATGCCTCGCGGGAGGTCATCGACGGAGCCTTTGATTTTGTGCGCGATGACGCGCTCGTCCAGATCCTTGCACCGCAAGCCTCTGTCCAAGCCTGTCGCGCGCATCTCGACGGATTGCCGGAAGACAATGCCGTGCTGCTTGAGCTGCTGGTGCGTTGCGGCACATTGACGGAGTCCCAGGCCCTGCTCGTCACCCAGGAGGGTGAGCAAGCTCCGGTCGAGATGCGCGGCGAGCTGGACGCACCACCCGATTCAGTCGCGCCGTTGATCAAGGCCGGCAAGGGCGCGGCGAGCAACGAAGGCAACCTGATCCGCGTCGATGCCGCCAAGCTGGACCAACTGATCAACCTGGTTGGCGAGCTGATCATCGCCGGAGCCGGAGCCAACCTGGTGGCAGTGCGTAGCGGGATTGGCGAGATGATCGAAGCCACCAGCCTGTTATCGCGCTTGGTGGAAGAGGTGCGTGACTCGGCACTGACCCTGCGCATGGTGCAGATCGGCGCGACATTCACGCGCTTCCAGCGGGTGGTGCGCGACGTCTCCAAGGAACTGGGCAAGGACATCGTGCTGCAGATCGGCGGTGGCGAGACCGAGTTGGACAAGACCGTCGTCGAACGTATCGGCGACCCGTTGACGCACTTGGTGCGCAACGCCATGGACCATGGCATCGAGGCCGTGTCGACGCGCCTTCAACGGGGCAAGCCGGCCCAGGGCACGGTACGCCTGAATGCCTACCACGAGTCCGGCAGTATCGTGATCGAAGTGTCGGACGACGGCGGTGGCCTGGCCAAGGACAAAATCCTGGCCAAGGCCCGCGAGCGTGGCCTGGTGGGGGACGGCCAGCTACCGGCGGATAAAGACATCCTGAACTTGATTTTCGAGCCGGGCTTCTCCACCGCCGACCAGGTCAGCAACCTGTCCGGCCGCGGGGTGGGCATGGATGTGGTCAAGCGCAATATCACCGCGTTGCGCGGCAGCGTGAGCCTCGAGAGCGAAGAAGGGCAGGGCACAACGGTACGGATTCGTCTGCCGCTGACCCTGGCCATCATCGACGGCTTTCTGATCGGGGTGGGCAAGGCTTCTTATGTCATCCCGCTGAACATGGTGGAGGAGTGCATCGAGCTGGCGCCTGGACAGGGCGCAGACACCGGTTACCTGGACCTGCGTGGAGATGTGCTGCCGATCCTGCGCCTGCGGGACATGTTCGATGTGCAAGAACCTCGAGGCAGTCGAGAAAACGTGGTCGTCGTGCAATACGCCGGCCTGCGTGCTGGCTTGGTGGTCGATCGCTTGCAGGGGGAGTTTCAAACCGTGATCAAGCCATTGGGCAAAGTGTTTGGTGAGGCCCATGGGCTCGGCGGGTTCACCATCCTTGGCAGTGGAGCCGTCGCCCTGATTCTGGATATACCCAATTTGTTAGGACACGTTGCCAAGGACGCCACCCACCGTTCGATCCCAAGTCCGTTATCGACTTAATGAGCGTCATCAGGAGTTCCTCGCCATGACCGTTATCAGAAATATCATGCTGTTGGTTTTCACCGCAGCGCTCGGCGTTGTCGTGTTGGGTGGTACCAGCCTTTACCTGGCCGGTGAAATCAATACGAGCGCCAGTTATGCCAACACCAATACCGTACCCAGCTTGCTGGAAATCGACCGTGCGGCGGCTGCGCTCACCGACCTTCACGCCTTGGAATGGCAACGTCTGAACGATTCCGAAAAAAACTTCGTGTCCAGCTATACGCAGAACGTGGCACAGAACTTCAGTGTGATTGGCAAAGCCCTGGATCACTATGAGGCCGCGTTGGTCTCCGACGACCATGACGCAGCACTGTTGAAGCAGTTACGTGGCCGCTTGGCTGAATTCGCGACCCTGCAGGCGCATTTCGACAAGTTCATCGACGACGGTGATCAAGCCTCGGCCCGTGCATTGATCGAGGCGAGCCAGCCATTGCAGAGCGCGGTGCTGACGACGATCGGTGAGCTGCGCGAATACAACCTGGAACTGGGGCGCAAGGGCCAATTGGTTGCCACCGCCACTGAGAAGAATGCCCGCTCCCTCATCCTGCTGGTCAGCGCGCTGACATTTTTAGCCACCGCGTTGGTGGGCGCACTTCTGGGACGCAACCTGATGCGCCAACTCGGCGGCGAACCGGTGGCCGTGCGCGCTTTCGCCGCTCGCTTGTCAGCGGGGGAGCTGGATGCCAAAGCCACGCTCAAGCCCGGTGACACCACGAGCTTGATGGCGTCCATGCAACAACTGGGCGCGAGCCTGCATGGGCTGGTCGCGGAGATAAACCGCATGTCCAGTGAACACGACAAGGGCGACATCGATGCACAGATCGATGCTGGCCGCTTTCATGGCAGTTACCGCTCCATGGCCCAGGGCATCAACGAGATGGTCAACGGCCATATCAGCGTGAAGAAAAAAGCCATGGCCTGTATCCGCGCGTTCGGCGAAGGCAATCTGTCGGCACCGCTTGAGCAATTCCCCGGCAAAAAAGCCTTTATCAACGAGAACATCGAGCAACTGCGGGCCAATATCCTGGCGCTCGTCGAAGACACCAGCCAGATCAGCGACAGCGCGCTGATCGGCAAACTCGATACCCGGCCTGACGCCGCTCGGCATCAGGGTGATTTCCGCCGCATCATCCTGGGGATCAACGGTTCGCTGGATGCGATCATCGTGCCGATTACTGAAGCCATGGATGTCTTGTCGGCGATGTCCAATGGCGACCTGACCCGGACCATCAACGGCGACTATCAAGGCAAGTTCCTGGAACTGAAAAACTCGGTCAACGGCACCGTGGAAAAACTCTCGGAAATCATCGGCGAAGTGCGCGGCTCAGCCGATTCGCTGTCCAGTGCTTCCGAGGAGATCTCCGCCACTGCGCAAAGCATGGCGCAGTCGGCGTCCGAACAGGCCGCGTCGGTGGAGCAGACCTCGGCATCGATGGAGCAGATGTCGGCGTCCATTGCTCAAAATACCGAAAATGCCAAGGTGACCGACGGCATGGCGGGTAAAGCCAACAAGGAAGCCTCGGAAGGCGGTCGCGCCGTGAAGGACACGGTGGCGGCGATGAAGACCATCGCTGAGAAAATCGGCATCGTCGACTCCATCGCTTACCAGACCAACCTGTTGGCGCTCAACGCGGCGATCGAAGCGGCGCGTGCCGGCGAGCACGGCAAAGGCTTCGCGGTGGTGGCGGCCGAAGTACGCAAACTGGCCGAGCGCAGCCAGATCGCGGCGCAGGAAATCAGTGAAGTGGCCAAGAACAGCGTGGCCTTGGCGGAACGGGCGGGCAACCTGCTTGACGAGATTGTGCCCTCGATCGCCAAGACCTCTGACCTGGTGCAGGAAATCGCGGCCGCCTCGGAAGAACAATCCATCGGCTCCGAGCAAATCAACAGCGCGATGTCGCAGATGAGCCAATTGACCCAGCAAAACGCTTCGGCCTCCGAAGAGCTGGCGGCGACGGCCGAGGAAATGAGCGGCCAGGCCGAGCAGTTGCAGGAACTCATGGGCTTTTTCAGCGTACAGAGCAAGCGCGCCGGGCGGACCGCCTCGATGCCCGTGATCAATCGCGCGGCATCCACGTTCGACCAGGATACCCGTGCGGTGGAGAGCGGTTTCGTCCGCTTCGGGAGCTGACCCATGAGCGCCACAGCCGTTATGCCAAACACTTTGGAGTCAGCGCCGCAGGTCGATGAGCCCTTGCAGTACCTGACCTTCTTGGCTGACCAGCAGATGTATGCGGTCAATACACTGAACGTTCGCGAAATCATCGAATACAACCAGGTGACCACGGTGCCGATGATGCCGACATTCCTGCGCGGGGTGATCAACCTGCGCGGTTCAGTGGTGCCGTTAGTGGACCTCAAGGCGCGGTTTGGCAAGGGTGTGACGGTGCTGGGCAGCCGAACGTGCATCGTCATTCTTGAAGCGGCGAAGGAGGGCGAGTCCCAGGTGCTGGGGGTGGTGGTGGACTCGGTCAGCGAAGTGATCGAGATCCTCGATATCGATATCAAGCCCGCGCCGGCCTTTGGTAACCCTATCCGTACCGACTTCATCCGGGGGATGACCAAGGTGCGAGGTGCTTTTGTCACGCTGCTGCAAATCGAGCAGGTGTTGTGTGTCGATGAGATGGCCGGCTTGATGCGAGCTTGACGTGTACGACCGCGCCTCCCGGCGCGGCCGCAAAGTAATCGATGCGAGGTGAGTCATGGCGTTATCCATCGCAAGTCCAGGTAAAGCCACGGTCTCGAGCCCTAGCCAATACCTCACCTTCGAGTTGGGGGATGAGATGTTCGCCGTTGGCACGCTCAACGTGCGAGAGATCATCGAATACGGACCGATCACCAGCGTGCCGTTGTTGCCGCCCAGCATCCGCGGCGTGATCAATCTGCGCGGCGCGGCGGTTCCGGTGCTGGACCTGGGCGTGCGCTTTCGCGGCGAGCGCACGGTGCAGACCTCGAGGACCTGCTTTGTGATCCTTGAGGTACAGGCCAATGCCGGGGGCAAGCCGGTGGGCATCATTGTGGATGCGGTCAGCGAGGTCCTTGAAATCGCCGATCAGGATATCGAACCGTCCTTGAATTTCGGGACCGATGTCAGAGCGGACTTCCTGTTGGGCATCGGCAAATTGGAGAGCGGTTTTGTGTTGTTGCTGGATATCGGTCGCGTGTTGTCCCTGGAACAGGTCGATGTGCTGGCAACCCTTGATCCCTTGCTGCCTTCAACTGCCTGATTGTTTTTTGGGAGTGTCCTCATGAACGTGATTCTCTCCGATGCGGAGTTCCTGCAGTTTCGCACTCTCATTCATCAAATCGCCGGCATCAGCCTGTCGGATGCCAAAAAACAGTTGGTGAGCGCTCGGCTCGCCAAGCGCCTGCAAGTGTTCAAGCTCAATACCTACGGCGCGTACTACAAAGTGCTGATGAAGGACGCGACGGAACTACAAGTGGCGGTCGATATGCTGACCACCAACGAAACCTACTTCTTCCGCGAGCCCAAGCATTTTGATTTCCTGCGCGATGTCGCACTGCCCGAACTGCGTGGCAGCGGGCCTTTGCGTGTATGGAGCGGCGCCTGCTCGAGCGGTGAAGAGCCCTACACCCTGGCCATGGTCCTGGCGGACAGCCTCGGCGGCCGGCCCTGGGAAATCGTCGCATCGGATATCAGCAGCCGGGTACTGGAAACGGCCCGCCAGGGGCGCTACCCCCTCGAAGGCACGCGCGGCATTCCCCAAGCGTTGCTCAACAAATATTGCCTCAAGGGCGTCGGCGCCAACCACGGTTGCTTCATGGTCGAACCGGCGCTGGCGTCGAGGATCGATTTCCAGGCCATCAACTTGAACAATCCGCTGCCGAAACTGGGAATGTTTGACGTGATCTTCCTGCGCAACGTGATGATCTATTTTGACAGCGAGACCAAAGTGCAAGTGGTCAAGCGCCTGGTCAGCCACCTCAAGCCCGGCGGCTATTTCCTGGTCAGCCATTCGGAAAGTCTCAATGGCGTGACCGATGAACTGCGACTGGTCAAGCCTTCGATCTATCGGAGGCCGCATGCCTGACACCCCACCGTCCCGCGAGGTGTACCTGAATCCCGGCGAGTGGTTTTTCGGTTCAGGCGCCATTCGGTTGCGCACCGTGCTGGGCTCGTGCGTTGCATTGGTGGTCTGGCATCCGCGGCGCTTGTTGGGCGGCATGTGCCACTACCTGTTGCCCCGGCGCGCAGTGAAGAGATCGGCTGCACTGGATGGTCGCTACGGCGATGAGGCGCTCCAATTGCTGCTCGGCCGAATGCACGCGATCAAGGTGCCGCCGACGGAGTTCAGAATCAGCGTGTATGGCGGCGGGGATATGTTTCCGGGGCTGGCGCGTTCGGACAATCACTACGTTGGCCAGCGCAATGTCGAGCAAGCCAGGCACCTGCTCGATTCGCATCATTTGCGGTGTCACAACTTTCATGTGGAAGGCGTGGGTTATCGAACCGTGGTGTTCGATCTGGCCAATGGCAACATCGAACTCAACTACCTGGCCCTGCATTGGCCACTCAGCAGCCCTCATGGAGAGCGTGCGATATGAGCCTTATCAAAGTACTGATCATTGACGACTCCGCGGTGGTTCGCCAGGTGCTGACGGCGACCCTTGGGCAAGACCCGGCCATTGAAGTGATCGGCGCGGCGGCGGACCCGGTGTTCGCCATGGACAAGATGAATAAGCAATGGCCGGACGTCATCGTGCTGGACGTCGAGATGCCGCGGATGGATGGCATTACGTTCCTCAAGAAACTGATGGCCGAACATCCGACGCCAGTGGTCATCTGCTCCACGCTGACCGAGAAGGGCGCGGCCACCACCATGCAAGCGCTGGCGGCCGGTGCGGTGAGTATCGTGACCAAGCCGCAACTCAATTTGCGTCAGTTCCTGACCGACAGTTCCGATGAATTGGCCGGTGCCGTCAAGGCCGCAGCCCGTGCCAACATGAAACGCATGGTGCCGTCCAGCGAGCGAGCCCCGGTCAAGCTGACTGCCGACGTCATACTGCCGGCGAGCACGCAGGCCATGGCGCGCACCACCGAAAACATCGTCGCCATTGGTACGTCCACCGGCGGCACGCAAGCCCTGGAGCTGGTGCTGACTGCCTTGCCCAGGGTGTGCCCGGGAATCGTGATCGTGCAGCACATGCCGGAACACTTCACCGCGGCATTTGCCGAGCGGCTCAACCGCCTGTGCGAGATCGAAGTCAGGGAGGCGAAAAATGGCGACCGCGTCATTCCCGGTTGTGCGTTGATTGCTCCCGGCGGCAGGCACATGTTGCTCAAGCGCAGCGGCGCCCAATACCTGGTTGAAATCGTTGATGGGCCCCCTGTCAGCCGGCACCGCCCTTCGGTGGACGTGCTGTTTCGTTCGGTCGCCCGCAGCGCCGGCGGCAACGCGCTGGGCATCATCATGACGGGCATGGGGGACGATGGCGCTCGCGGGTTGAAGGAGATGCACGACAACGGCGCGCTGACGCTGGGCCAGAATGAAGAGTCGTGCGTGGTGTACGGCATGCCTAAGGAGGCCTTCAAGCTCGGTGCGGTGGAGCGCGAGTTGCCGCTCGAACAAATTCCAGCCGCGATTCTGCAGTCCATGCACATGCGCCGCTGACGGTTGATGCTGGTGAACCGAGGTTTTTTGCGCGCCTGGGTCGGGTTGGGCGGCGAGGGGGCTGGCTGCGCCGAAACGGCTTGGGAAGGTGATGAGTTCCGTATCTCAGCAGATGCTCTTCCTACTTGGGCGCTGGAAACTTTCAGCGCGATCAGGAACCGACTCCCACAGTTCTGCCACACAGGATAAGCCTGCTTCCGCTGGTTTGCTTGACGATTTGTCGATCGTCGGGGCGCCTGGAGCGCTGAGGCAAGGCGTCTGATCAAACCGAACTGGAGAACTAAATGTCGGCATCAGTATTCATGCAGTCTGTCGCTCACTCCTCTGATGACAAGTCTTTCAGAGACCCCATGTCCATTGCCGAGCGGTCTATGAGCTCATCGGCCAGCCAGAGCCTGTTCTGGGATTCGTATCACTTTGGCTCAGCATTCGGCAGCACGTCGTCGCGCCCGTACTTCGGCCACGGTCATTATCACTCGGGGCCGCCGCAACGTCCGCTGCCCGATAATGTGCGCCCGAACCCCGGCCCACCGCCGCGCCCAACCCCCGAGCGGCCGGACCCGCATTACTCCAAGCAAAGCAATCAGCAACTGGCCCAGGCGCTGCTGAGCAATTACGGCGCGTTCAGGGAAGGGCATTTTTCGCGGCAAGTCACCCTCGAAAGCCTGAAAAAAATGGCCGAGCGACCGTTGACCGGCAACCCGCAGATGGACGCCAATATCCGCCTGGCGAAGGAACTGCTGCGGCGTCCCGAGCTGGTACGCGCGCTCGATCGAAACATGAGCACCGGTGCTTCGGATGGCCGCTTGTCCAGGGACGACATTATGAGCGTCATCGGTTCCGATAACCCCTTTAAACTCAAAGACGACAAACAGCTGATCAAGGAAATGCTCGGTCATTTCCAACAGTTGAAGGGCAACGGTCGGGGCGACAGCATCAAGCTCGACAAGCTCAAAGAGTTTGCGGCGCAAGCGTTGACGGGCAACCCCTTCACTGACCATCTCATCCAATTGGCCAAGGAAGTCATGGCCCGTTCGATTCTGCAGGGGCGGATGGACAATGTTGACGAGTGGCAGCGCGACGGCAAGATTTCGCGACGCGAACTGCTGAAACTGCTGCGTTAACTCTGGCATAGCCGAATGCCGCGTCACTCGCGGCATAGGTTGGTAAGCGTAGTGAGCAGGAAGCACCACTTCAGTCAGGGAGGAAGGGTTTTACCACGAAGAGATTGCCATCGGCCGTTGAATGGCTGCCGGTGTCTTCACCTACCGAATCAGGTCTGGACTATGAATTCGACATCCTTTGAATCTCAGCCCTCCCAGTACACGGTTGCGAGCCTGGCGATGCCTGCACGGGAAGCAGGCCTCCCAAGCACATCCCGTTCGCAGGCACTCAACCTCATGTCTTCGCCGAAGTTCAGCTTCAGGGCGCCCACCGCCGAAGACTTCGATAAAGGTTCTCGAACATTCACGGAGGAACCGTTGTCCAGCCCTGTGTTTTCCACGCTCGCCGGGTTATGGCACAAGTTGTCTTGCCGTCTGGCCAATGACACCGAGCGGCATCTGGGCTAACCACTGAACCGTTCTGCCAGGCACAGCGCTGCGGACGGGAAACGATAAGGCAGGGAAGAAACGATCAGGCGTACATGAGCTACTTGAAGGATTCAGGCCGCTCATGTCCTTTGCTCATACCCGCAGTATTTTGCCGCTGACCGCCACCGCTGCGAGCAATCCCCCGATCAACAGGAAGGCAGTCGCCAGGCTGCTACCATGGGCAATGAAACCGATCACCGCGGGCCCCGCGAGAATACCGGCATAGCCGAGGGTGGTGATGGCCGGCACGGCGATGTGTTCCGGCATGACGGTCTGCTTGCCGACAGCGGTGTAGAGCACCGGGACGATATTTGAACATCCGGCGCCGACCAGCGCATAGCCCAGCAGGGACATGGCCCAGGCCGGTGACAGGGTCGCGAGGAAGATCCCGGCCGCCGCCAGCGCCCCGCCGGTGACGATCACCCGGGCAGCCCCCAGTCGACGGACAATCCGGTCGCCGGTCAGGCGCCCGGCGGTCATGGTCAGGGCAAAGGCCGCATAACCCAGGCCGGCGTAGGCTTCGTCCAGGCCGCGTTCGGCACTGAGGAACACCGCGCTCCAGTCGAGCACGGCGCCTTCGGCCAAAAACACGATGAAACACAAGCCGCCGATAAACAGCACCACGCCGTGGGGAATGGCAAACGGCGGCCCGGCGCTTTCACTGCCGTAGGGCAACCAGTGGGGGGCGGCCTTGAACAGCGCCAGCGCCATGATGACGATCACCACCAGGGTCGCCTGCAGCGGCGAAAACCCCAGCCCCAGCAACCCGGAAACCCCCGCTGCGCCGACGATGCCGCCCAGGCTGAACAACCCATGGAAGCCCGACATCATGGTTTTGCCGCTGGCGCGCTCGACGATCACCGCTTGCAGGTTGACCGTGGAGTCGACCGTACCCAGGCCCGCGCCGAACAGGAACAGACCGGCCATCAGCAACGGGATCGAACTGACCGTGGCGAGCATGGGCAACGCCAGGCAGATCAGGACCGTCCCGGCGCTCAGTACGCGCCGGCAACCATAGCGCGAGGCCAGTGCGCCGGCCACCGGCATGGCGATGATCGAACCGCCCCCCAGACACAGCAGCAACAGGCCCAGGGTGCCCTCGTTGAGTTCGGCGCGGGCCTTGGCATACGGCACCAACGGCGCCCAGGCGGCGATGCCGAAGCCGGCGATGAAGAAGGCGATGCGCGTCGACATTTGCTCCAGCCGCCCGGGAACCACGGGCGCTGGAGTGGGGATGGCAGTCATGGAGAATCCTTGGTTTTGCATTCAACGAACGATGTCCGGCGCGACATCCTTACACATCAAGCCTGATCGAGCGAGCCAGGTTCACGCGGCGTTCGTGCTGGCGACGGGTTTTATTTTCGCCAGCACGGAACGCTCTGGACACTGGCTGCCACCTAGAGGACATCGACGTGTAGGAGGTGGTCTGGAAGGTGCGTAATCCTCGTGAGAATTGCTGAACCCCAGGCTTCCTGCGGCGGATGACGCACCTTCCAGACCACTTCCCACGCGCCGACCGTTCTGTAATACGCTGCTGCTTCTGTGTGCAGACGATTGGACGGACGAAGCGATGAAGGACTTTCAGCCAGGCGACCCCATGACCCGGTTCTACGATGCCCGCGGCAATATCTATGGGGTGGTCAGCCCGGCCTGTTTGCGTCGCCACGGGGTCGAGGTGCCCGACACTGCGGCCCTCGCGGCGAGCCGGCGCGACGCTTGGGCACTGCCGGCCATTGCCGCCGAATGTGGCTGGGGGCCTTCGCCGCGTCCGGCCGGCGCCAAGGCGCACCGTTGTGATGGGTTGTTGGTCGGGCCGTTCCAGGCGGCGCCGCCGTTCGACCTGTTGATCGTCAATACTGACGGCTCCCTTGCGGAGCGCAGTGGCAATGGCCTGACCATCTTTGCCCAGGCGCTGAGCGATCAGGGCTTGATGACGCAGGGCTGCGAGCTGCGGGTGCATCACGATAAACAGGATGCGAAGTCGCCGCTGGCCACCTATGTCGAACCGGCACTGCATGAGCGGGTGCGTGGGTTCTGGCTGGCGTTGGGGCAGCCGGCGTTCGGCCCGCTGGCGGTCGGCGCGGACCTGCCCGGCGCCGAAGAGGGGGCGTTCAGCCATGTGCCCGCGCTGGCGGCGATCAACCCGGCATGGACGCGCAGCCAGTTTGTGCGGGTGGGCAACCCCCATTGCGTGACGTTGGTGTACCAGGCCGCTGCGCTGCCGGACAATCTGTCGATGCACCAGAGCGCACTGTTCGAGCCCTTGCAGGCGATTGCATTTGCGCCACCTGCCGGGCGTGGCCAGCCCTGTGTGGCCGGGGTCAACTTGCAATGGGCCGCCCAGGCGTCCGGCAATCGAGTGCTTGCGCGGGTGTTCGAGCGGGGAGAGGGGCCGACGGCGTCCTCCGGGACCAGCGCCTGTGCCGTGGCGTGCGCCGCGTGGCGCGCCGGTTGGGTCGCGGGCGGGGAGGTCGCGGTGGTGATGCCGGGCGGTACGGTGCCGGTTCGGTTGCAGATTCAGGATGCGACAGTGCTGAGCGTCAGCCTGTTCGGGGCTGCGCGGCCGCAGCTCGATGCAGGGCCGCGCGGCTGATCGCGTCGAGTCGTATCAGCGGCTGTCCATCGAACCTCGCGTGCTACAAAAACGTCACCTGCGCCGGCTGGCGCTTCATCAACACCTTGCCGTTGCGGATCGAGTACAGCGCCAGGCCCTGGCTGCGAATCACCTCGTAGTCGCTGTCGGCCGAGAGGATCAACAGGTTGGCCGGCCGGCCGGGTTCCAGCCCATAGCGATCGCCGAGGGCCATGGCCTTGGCGCTGTTGTCCGTGACCAGGTCCAGGGCGTTTTGCAGGTTGCGGTAGCCGAGCATGTGGCAGATGTGCAACCCGGCTTCGAGCACCCGCAGGATGTTGCCGTTGCCCAGGGGGTACCAGGGATCGACGATGGAGTCCTGACCGAAGCACACGTTCATGCCGGCTTCCAGCAGTTCGTTGACGCGGGTGACGCCGCGCCGTTTCGGGAAACTGTCGAAGCGCCCTTGCAGGTGAATGCTTTCGGTGGGGCAGGAGACGAAGCTGATACCGGAATGCCCGAGCAGGCGGAACAGTTTGGCGCAGTAGGCGTTGTCGTAGGAACCCATGGCCGTTGTGTGGCTGGCGGTGACGCGGGCGCCCATGTCGCGGCTGCGCGCTTCTTCGGCGAGCACTTCGAGGAAACGCGAGTGCGGGTCGTCGGTTTCGTCGCAATGCACGTCGACCAGGCAGCCGCTGCGTTCGGCCAGGTCCATCAGGAACTTCACCGAACTCACGCCCTGGTCGCGGGTGTATTCAAAGTGGGGGATGCCGCCGATCACGTCGGCGCCCAGGCGGACGGCTTCTTCCATCAGCTCGCGGCCATTGCGGTACGACTCGATGCCCTCCTGGGGAAAGGCGACGATTTGCAGGTCGATCAGGTGCGCAGTGTCCTCGCGCACTTCGAGCATGGCTTTGAGCGCGGTGAGGTCCGGGTCGGTGACGTCGACGTGGGTACGCACATGCTGGATACCGTGGGCGGCGAGGGCCTGGATGGTTTTCCTGGCGCGGGCCTTGGTGTCTTCGTGGGTGATGGTGGCTTTGCGTTCGCCCCAGCACTCGATCCCTTCGAACAGGGTGCCGCTCATGTTCCAGCGCGGCTCGCCGGCGGTGAGGGTGGCGTCGAGGTGGATGTGCGGTTCGACGAAGGGCGGTATCACCAGGTTGCCGGCCGCGTCGAGGTCGTCGGGCCCCGCCGTGGGGGCTGTGGTTTGCGGCGTGATGCTGGCGATCCGGCCGTGTTCCAGGTGCAGATCATGCAGGCCTTCACGGTTGCGCAGGCGGGCGTTGATGATGTGCATGGGCAAGTTCCTCTTGGCTAAAAACAATCAGGCAGACAGCCGCCAGATCATCAGCGCGATGCCGATGTCCAGGCGGTCATACGAATTATCCAGCCTCAGCCCGCACAGGGCTTCGATGCGCTGGACGCGGTGCGTCAGGGTATTGCGGTGGACGGCCAGGCGCTGCGCGGCGGCCACCAGGTTACCATTCTCGTGGAACCAGGCTTCGAGGGTCGGCAGCAGGCTTGGGCCATGGTGCAGGTCGTGGCGCAGCAACGGGCCCAGGCGGTCATTGAGAAACTGGTCGAGCAGCGCACGATCGCGCACGCCGCTGAGCAGCTTCAATACGCCCAGTTCGTCATACACGCAGAGCCCGGCGCGTTCGCTGAAGCGCCGCGCGGCGGCCAATGCCTGGCGCGCTTCATCCTGCGCCTGGGCCAGGCGCGCCGGCGGGTGGGCGGCGGCGCTCAGGCCGATGAACAGTTTCAGCGGCGCCAGGCGCAGGTTCAGCGGCTTCAACCAATTGGCCAGTTGCTCCCGGTTAGCCAGCGCCGCGACGGCATCGGCGGCCGGCAGCAGCAACGTCCATTGGCCGGCGCGCCCGAGTACCGGCACCGCGGCCGACAACTGCCGCAAGCGCCGGGTAATGCTGTCGTGTTGCCGCGCCAACTGCGCTTCCATCTGCGCGGCCTCGCCCTGGGCAAATAACGCGTCGCTGCCCTCCAACTGCAACTGCACGATTTGCCAATGTCCGGCCAGGGGCATGCCCAACTGGGCGGCGCGGTGCAACAGCAGATCCAACGATTGATAGTCACCGGCCAGCAACCGCTCCAGCACATCGTGCCGCGAGCGGCCCAATTGCTCGGACTGGATCAACGCTGAACCGATCGCCTGGGTCACCAGCACCATTTTCAGTGAGTAAGGCTGTTCGATCAGCGGCATGTCGGCGGCTTCGGCGGCGTCCAGCAAGCGCTGGGGAATCGCCTGGATATAGGCCGGCCCGGTGAGAATCACCAACCCGGCCACCTGACGCAGGCAGGCTTCCTCCAGCAGTTGCAGCAAATTCGCTTCGTCCCGTGGGTGATTGATACCGGTGACGAACACCAGTTCGCCACCCAGCACCCACTCGGCGATGCCGCTGTTCTCTGCGACATACGGCCAGCGAACGGCATTCTCCAGGCCCGCCGCCCCGGCGCGCAGGCACAGGGAATCCAGCCCCGGCAGGGCGAGCACATCGGCGATGGTCAGGCTCATGCCTGTGCGTCAGCCAACGGTGCCCGCACGCGCAGTACGGCGCTGAGTAGCATGTAGGTCAGCGAGGCGGCGACGATCCCCACCAACGGCGCCACCCAGGGCGAATTGAACGCCAGTACGGTGCCCACGGCGTAGGCGGTCAGCCCCGGCCAGTTGAACGCCGGCAGGCGCGCATCGGCCAGGCGCGGGTAGCGGCCGCGGTAGCGATAGAAAAAGTCCGCCATGATCACCCCGCCAATCGGTGGAATCACCGTGCCCAGCAGGATCAGGTACGGCACCAGCATGTCGTACATGCCGAGCAGCGCCAGCAGCGTGCCGATCACCGCACCTGCCAGGGTCACCGTCTTGCGGCGGCGGGTGCGCAGCAGGTTGCAACCGGCCACGGCGAAGTTGTAGATGGTGTTGTCCTGGGTGCTCCAGATATTGAGCAGCAACATCGCCATCGCGGCCGTGGCAAAGCCTTGCAGCAGCAACACCTCCACCACGTCGGGCTGTTGATAGACGATGGCGCCATAAGCCCCGATCAGCACCATCAAGCCATTGCCGACAAAAAAACCGATCAGGCTGGCGAGCACCGCGACCTTGGCCGAGCGCGAAAAGCGCGTCCAGTTGGTGGCCTGGGTCGCGCCGCTGACAAAGGTGCCGAACACCAGGGTGATCGCCGTCGACACGTCCAGTTCCGACGTCGGCACCACCGCCAGCAACCCTTGCAGCCCGCCGACTTTCACCGTGGCGACCCACATCGACAGGCACAACAGAATGCCCATGGCCGGCACCGCGATGTAGGACAGAATCTCCAACCCGCGATAGCCCACGTAGGCCGTGGCGCAGAACAGCAGGCCAAACAGCACCATCAGCACCAGCACGTTGCCCTGGCTCAGCTCGAAATATTTGCCCAGCACCACGGCGGCGGTGGCGGTGCCCCAGGCGTACCAGCCGATCTGGGTGAAACCGAGGATCAAATCACTGAGCTTGCTGCCGACTTCGCCAAAACAGAAGCGCCCCATCAGCACCGAGTTCAGGCCGCTCTTGAACGCGATGTAACCCAAGCCTGCGGCATAAATGCCCAACAGCAGGTTACCCAAGGCCACGACGCCGAGCATGTCGACGAAACTGAACGCCACGCCCAGCTTGCCGCCGGCAAACATGGTCGCGGTGAAAAAGGTGAAGCCCAGCAGCACCATGGCGGTGGACGCCAGGCCCTTGCGTGCGTGCATCGGGACTTCGCTGAGGGGGTAATCGTTGCCCGGTTCTTGCTGCGTCATGTGCCTTGCTCCCTGAATGAGTGACGCAGGCCTATTGCACCGCGCGTGCCAATTGAGCAGCAGTGACGGGCGCACGGTGGGTGTTGTGCAGTATGCACAGGATTTATCGCCAGACAGGCGCGGAACGCGGGCGGGAGTGGTCGCGGTGCCCAATCGGGCACGAAAGCGGTGCAGCGGTGATACAAATTGGATCAGTCGAACAGCGTCAGCGTGGTTTCGCCGCGATGAAACGCAAAGGCCGCCTCGAGATCGCTTTCGATGGTGCGCCCACGGGACAGCGGCGGCAGGTCGTCGAGGGCGAAAAAGCCCACCTCGGTGGTTTCGAACCCGGCCGTTGGCGCCAGTTGGTCGACCCGTTCACACAGGAAATACAGCTTGTAGAAGTCCCGCACATCCGGGCGATACAAGCCCTTGGCCTTGTGCGTGACGCTGTAGAGCGCCCGCGCCGTCACCGTCAGCCCGGCTTCCTCGCGGATCTCCTTGACGATGTTTTCTGCGGCCGACAGACCGATATCGGCATAGCCCCCCGGCAGCGCCCAGCAACCATCGGTCGCCTCGCGCACCAGCAGAATGCGCTCGCCGTCGATCACCGCGCCGCGGACATCGATCATCGGCGTCGAATAGCGCTGGGCGAAATCCGGGACCAGCCCGCTGATGCGCTCCAGCGGCACATTGCCCAATTGCGCGAGCATGCTGTGGGCGATCTCGGCAATTTCTTCCAAGCGCTCGCGTTCGAAGTCGTCGGTGCAAAAGTGCAGCCCCGTGGAAGCCAATGCCTGCAAGCGTTTGGCCTGGGCCAGCCAGGTGTTTTCCATGGGGCGCTCCCGCAGGGCGTTGACGTGAGGGTTACTCGCCGCGATAGATGCAGCCGCTGGTGCAGGTTTCGTGGATGCGAATCGCGCTGAGTTCGGGCAGCAGGGGTTTCAATTCGGTCCAGATCCACTTGGCCAGTACTTCGCTGGTGGGGTTTTCCAGGCCGGGGATGTCGTTCAGGTAGTTGTGGTCGAGGCGTTCATAGAGCGGCTTGAAAATCGCCTTGATCTCCGAGAAGTCGCGAATCCAGCCGGTATGGGGGTCCAGGTCGCCGCTCAGGTGGATCGCCACCTTGAACGAATGCCCATGCAGGCGCCCGCATTTGTGGCCGTCTGGCACGTGGGGCAGGCGGTGGGCGGATTCGAATGTAAATTCCTTGAAGATTTCCACAGTATTTTTCAGCTCGGTCAGGTTTCTGGCAGGCGGCGAGTTTAACAGCTACATCGCGCCTCGCGCATACCGCTGGGTCAAAGCGCCTGCAAGCGCTCGCCCAGGCCACCCTGGTCGGCCAGTTGCAGAAACTCATCGCCCAGGCGCCGGCTCTCGCTCATTGCGGTTTGCCAGTATTTGTTGCGAGTCGCGTCATCGCCCAGAAAGCGCTTGAAGTCGCTGCGGTCCGGCAGTTTGCCGTGGGGCAGGCGGGCCAGGTAGTCCTTCGACGGCGCCAGCAGCAACACGTCCTGCAAGCCTTGTTGATTGCTGCGTCGCCACGGCAGGCCCTTGTCGAACCAGCCGGGGATGACGCGGTCGGTGAAGTGCGGGTACAGCACGATGTCGTCGCCGTGGTAGGGCAGGTCGAGGTGGTAATCCAGCAGGCCGCCGTCGCGGTAGGTGCCGGCACCGGCGCCAGGCAGGTCGCGCACGCCTTGCATCACCAGGGGAATCGAGCCGGACGCCAGCAGCGCCTGGCGCAGGTTGCCCAGGTTCAGGTCGAGAAAGCGCGACGGAAAATCCCGCAGCGCATGCACCGGCGGCGCCTGGCGCGGGTCATGGATGATCAGCCGCTCGAAATGCCGCGACAGCCGCGCGCGGCCGCGCAGGTTGTCGGCAATCACCGACGACAGGCCCAGGCTCAGCCGCCCGCGGTGGTCATCGGCGAGCAGGCCGTGGCTCTTGACCACCATGATGTTCAGCCGATAGCCGGGGTTGTCCAGTACCCGCGCATCGCGCCCGGCCAGCAGGTCATCGAGCATGCGCCGGCAGCTCTGGCTGACCTCGGCCATGGTCACGCCTTTGGCAAAGCGTTGTTCGTTGTACAGGCGGCCGAGGTCGAGCAGGCCTTGCACCGGGTCGGGCAGGCAGGCGCTGGCAAACCGCCAGGAACCGATGGAGGCACCGATCAGCGCACGTTCGCGTGGCGCGCGGGGCAGCCACTCGCCGAACAGCGCCAGGTCCAGGCCCTGGATGCCCAAGGCCTTGGGCCCGCCTGCCGCACCGGGAAGGATACCGACATCGGCAGGCTTGAGGCCTTGCTCGCGAATGCGCGCAAAGGCGCGTTTGCCGGCCTTGAGGGTCAGGGCGGGAAACTTGATGTGGATGGCTGTCATACCGGTCTCTGTTGAAGCGAGCAGGGCAGTATAGAAAATCTCGCCGGGTGAAGGAAAACGCGGGTGACGCGAATTGCCATGGTGGCAATTCAGTTTCAGTTAAGTTGCCGCGGATACCCTGGCGGGCGTAGGACAAATATCGTGAAACGGAGACTCAGCATGAAGCGTCTTACAATGCTGGTCGCCGCCGGGTTCATTGCCTCTTTGGCGGCACAGGCCCAGGCAGTCGACCCCGACAAGTCACTCCGCGGGCCCGGCACTGTTACTATTGTCGCCTTCGATCAGCTGGACGCTACGGCCCTGGCCTTGCATCCCGGTTCGACCCTGCTGGACACCGACCTGGACGAGGTCTACGGCAAGTACCTCTACGAGGTCGAACTGGAGGATGTCGACGGCATCGAATGGGAGGTTGAATTGGACGCGCTCACCGGGCATGTGCTCAAGAATCATCAGGATACGTAATGAAGGTATATCGACGCGCCGCTGGCTGGGCGGGGCTGGTGCTCCTGGCGTTTTGCTCAAGCCTGTCAGCCCGCGACCTTAACCAGGACGAAGCTTTGGCACTGCGCCAGCAGGGGGTGATCCTGCCGCTCGAGCAACTGTTGCAGCAGGCCATGGCGCGCCACCCCGGCTCGCGGCTGCTGGAGGCCGAGCTTGAGAAAAAGGACGAGCAATATGCCTATGAAGTGGAACTGGTGACGACCGACGGTGTGGTGCGCGAGATCAAACTCGACGCCACCAGCGGTGCGCTGATCAAAGACGAGGAAGACTGATGCGCCTGCTGTTGGTGGAAGACAACGTACCGCTGGCCGATGAACTGCTGGCCGGCCTGCAGCGCCAGGGCTATGCCGTCGATTGGCTGGCCGATGGGCGCGATGCCGCGTACCAGGGCCGCAGCGAACCCTATGACTTGATCATCCTCGACCTCGGCCTGCCCGGCTTGCCCGGGCTCGAGGTGTTGGCGCAATGGCGCGCGGCCGCGCTGGCCACCCCGGTGCTGATCCTCACCGCGCGCGATTCCTGGGCCGAGCGCATCGAAGGGCTCAAGGCCGGCGCCGACGATTACCTGAGCAAACCGTTTCACCCCGAAGAACTGCACCTGCGTGTCCAGGCGCTGTTGCGCCGCTCCCATGGCCAGGTCAACCAGCCGACCTTGCAAGCGGCCGGCCTGCAGTTGGATGAAGGGCGCCAATGCGTGCTGCGCGACGGCGACGAAATCCAACTGACCGCCGCCGAGTTTCGCTTGCTGCGCTATTTCATGTTGCACCCGCAACAGATCCTGTCGAAAAGCCATCTGGCCGAGCATTTATATGACGGTGAGACCGAGCGCGATTCGAATGTGCTTGAAGTCCACGTCAACCACCTGCGCCGCAAATTGGGCCGCAGCGTGATCGAAACCCGGCGCGGCCAGGGTTACCGGTTCGGCGCCAGTCCTGCATGAAGTCGATCCAGCGGCACCTGAGCCTGGGGCTGATCAGCGTGATGGTGGTGGTCGGCGTGGTGCTGGCGCAAACCAGCCTTTGGTTGTTCGAAGCCGGTTTGCAGCGCTATTTGGAGGCCGGCCTGCGCAACGACAGCGAGAACCTGCTGGTGGCGCTGGTGCGCGGGCCGAATGGCGTGCAACTCGACGAGCAACGCCTGGCGCCGGCCTATCAGCGGCCGTTCTCGGGGCATTATTTCCGTATCGATTTCGCTGACACCCACTGGCGCTCCCGCTCGTTGTGGGACCAGGAGTTGCCACGCCTGCCCGCTGCCGGGCTCAAGGGCAATCTGCAACTGGGGCCGGAAGGCCAGCAACTGTTGGTACTGCGTTCGGACTACAAGCGCTTCGGCCAATTGATTTCCATCAGCGTGGCCCAGGACTACACGCCCGTGCGCGAAAGCTTTCGGCTGATGCGTCAGATCGGCCTGGTGCTGGGGGTGGCGGCCCTGTTGCTGGTGTTGATCCTGCAACGGGTCACGGTCCGTCGCGCCTTGCGCCCGCTGGAAGTTGCGCGCAACCAGATCGCCCAGCTGCAACAGGGCCAGCGCTCGCAACTCGACACCCAGGTGCCGCAGGAGCTGGAACCGCTGGTGGCGCAGATCAACCACCTGCTGGCCCACACTGAAGACAGCCTCAAGCGTTCACGCAATGCCCTGGGCAACCTCGGCCACGCGCTGAAAACCCCGCTGTCGGTGCTGTTGAGCGCGGCGTCGAGCGAAGCGCTCAAGGATCAGCCGCGCTTGCGCACGCTGCTGCGCGAACAGCTTGAACAGGTGCAACAGCGCCTCGACCGCGAACTCAACCGCGCACGCCTGGCCGGCGACACCCTGCCGGGCGCCTTGTTTGATTGCGCGAACGAACTGCCGGGCCTGCTGGCGACCCTGAACATGGTCCACGGCGACCACCTGGACTTGAGCCACCACGCCGTCCCTGGCCTGCAATTGCCCTGGGCCCGCGAAGACCTGCTGGAGCTGCTCGGCAACCTGCTGGACAACGCCTGCAAATGGGCGGATGCGCAGGTGCGCCTGAGCATCGGCGAGACGCCGCACAGTTACCTGCTGGCAGTGGAAGACGACGGCCCCGGCATTCCCGAAGCCCAGCGCGACCGGGTGTTCAGCCGTGGTACGCGCCTGGACGAGCAGACCGACGGCCATGGCCTGGGCCTGGGGATCGTGCGCGATATCGTTGAGGTGTGGGGCGGGGTGTTGCAGTTGCAGGAAAGCCAACTGGGCGGGCTCAAGGTGCTGATCGAGCTGCCCAAACGCTGAGGTCGATCAAAAAGGGGGGGAGGGGCTTACCCCGGTGCAGACCGGAGACATCCTTTACGTTTGAAACCGGAGACATCGTTTACATGTATTAATCATGGCCAGGCGATGACCAGCCGATCAAAAGTGTGGGAGGGGCTTGCCCCCGATAGCGGTGAATCAGTCGATGTAGCCTTTGACTGACCCACTGCAATCGGGGGCAAGCCCCTCCCACATTGGATTTCCTTCAGCGTTGGTGTCGGTTACTCACACCTGGAAATGATCCATCAACCCCTGTTGCTGATTGGCCAGGTGGTTCAACGCCTGGCTGACGCGCGCCGATTCGTTGGCCTGTTCTGACAGCGACTCGGTGACATCGCGGATTGTCGCCACGTTGCTGTTGATCTCCTCGGCCACCGCGCTTTGCTCTTCGGCGGCGCTGGCGATTTGCAGGTTCATGTCGCTGATCACTGTGACCGCGGCGCCGATCTGGCGCAGGGCGGTGACCGCCTCGCCGACTTGTTCGACGCTGCTCTGGGCCTGGCGATAGCTGTTGCCCATGGCGCCGACCACATCGGTGGTGCCGCTTTGCAGTTGCTCGATCACCAGGCGGGTTTCTTCCACCGACTCCTGGGTACGACGCGCCAGGTTGCGCACTTCGTCGGCGACCACGGCAAACCCACGGCCGGCCTCACCGGCCCGGGCAGCTTCGATGGCGGCGTTGAGGGCCAGCAGGTTGGTCTGCTCGGCGATGCCGCGAATCACTTCGAGCACCGAGCCGATCTGCGCACTGTTGGTCGCGAGGCCTTCAACCTGGGCCATGGCGGTGCTCATGTCCGCCGCCAGATGGCCGATGTTGGTGGTGGTGCGGTCGATCACCTGCAGGCCGTCACGGGTGGCCTGGTCGGCATCGCGTGCGGCGTGGGCGGCCTGGGCCGCACTGCGGGCGACGTCCTGGGCGGTGGCGCTCATTTCATGGGAGGCGGTGGCCACCTGGTCGACCTGGCGGTATTGCTGCTCCATGCCGGCGCTGGTCTCGCTGGCGATCGCGGCGGATTGGTCGGCGGTGCCGCGGGCGTTCTGCACCGAGCGTTTGACCTCGGCGATGATCGGCTGCAGTTTGTCGAGGAAGCGGTTGAACCAGCCGGCCAGTTGCCCCAGCTCGTCCTGTTTGGCGTAGTCCAGGCGACGGGTCAGGTCGCCTTCGCCGCTGGCGATGTCTTCGAGCATGTGCGCCACGCTCAGGATCGGCCGGGTCACGCTGCGCGCCATCAGCCACACCAGCCCCAGGCCGATCACGGCGGCGAGCAGGCCCAGGCTCAACTCGAGCAGGGTGCCACGGGCGTTGTCGGCGTCCAGTTGCGCCTTGAGCGCTTCGGCCGGGCCCACCAGGATTTTTTCCGGCACATCCAGCAACACGCCCCACGGCTTGCCGCCGGGGATCGGCGTGAACGGTGCCAGGACCTTGAGTCGACGGTCGGCACGCAGGCTGCTGATCCGCGTACTGCCGGCCAGGGCGCTGAGCAATTGCGCGCCGCTGGCGGTGTCGACCTGGTCCAGACGCTGGCTGAGCTTGCTCGCATCCGGGCTGTAGCCGGCCAGCAAGCCGGTGGCGCTGAGAATGCTGACCTGGGTCTGGCCGTCATACAGCGTGTGGCTCGCCTGCTGGCTCACCGCCTGCAGGCTGTTGAGGTTGATGTCCACCGACAGCGAGGCAATGACTTTGCCATTCACCATCAGCGGGAACACGAGGCTGGTCATCAGTACGTTTTGCCCGTCGATGACATAGAAGTACGGTTCGATCACACACGGTTTGAGGGTGGTGCGCGGGCAGGTGAACCAGGCATTGGCCTTTTCCCCGCTCGGGCCGACGCTGGTGTCGGACATGTCGCTTTCGGGCAGCGACATGGCGGTGAGTTTGCCGGGCGTCGGCTGTGACCAATAGAGGGCGAATCGGCCTTTGTCGTTGCTGCCCAGCTCTGGCTGGTTGACGAACAGCTCATCCTTGCCGTCCAGGGCATTGGCTTCGAACACCAGGGACAAGCCGAGCAGGTCGGGGTTGGCCTGCAAGGCGGCCTTGACCTGGCGGGTCAAGTCTTCACGGGTGTCGAAGGCGTCAAGGAAGCGCTTTTCCGCCTGTTCGCGCAGGAACAGCACCTGGCGGGAAAACCCGTGACCGTATTGATAGGCATCCATGAACTGCTGGCGGATGCCCAGCGCCTGCGCTTCGCCCTGGGCTTCGATACGCGCCCGGGCCGCTTCGTCGAGCATGTGCATGCTGGAGGCTTTGACCTGCTGCGAACTCTGTTCCATGCGATACAGCGACAGACCCACCAGCAGGGTCACGATCCCCAGCAGGCAGAGGCCGGCGAGCAGGGTGATTTTCCATTGAATGGACAGCTGTCTGAGGGACATCGCGGAGCATCCTTTACCTGAAAACATAGAGAGCCTTTATATCGGCGGCTATGTTTTTTTCTTTATTCAAACGTTCAATTTAAATTTGCAGGCGACGCCGTTTTTTGACATGCGACCGCGCCTGCTGCAAAGTGCGCGCCCTCTAATAAGACCTCCTTCCAGCCTGCTCACCGGCAGTCATCCTCCATGGCCGCGCGGGTGCGGGCATGCCTGTATTTTGTTTTTTGCTTGAGGTAACCATGATTAACGCAGTCATCGCCGCGGTCGGCACCATGCTGGTGCTCAGCCTGTCCCGCGTGCATGTGGTCATCGCCATCATCGTCGGCGCCCTGGTGGGCGGGCTGACCGGTGGCCTGGGCATCGACGCCACGCTCCAGGCCTTCAACGGTGGGCTGGGTGGTGGCGCGACAGTGGCTTTGTCCTACGCATTGCTCGGCGCTTTCGCGGTGGCGATTGCCAAGTCCGGCCTGGCCCATGCCCTGGCGGACAAGGCGTTGCTGCTGGTCGATCGCCAGGAAGCCAGCGGCGGCAGCCACGTCAAATGGCTACTGATCGGCCTGCTGTGGGTGGTGGCGATCGCCTCGCAAAACATCCTGCCGATTCATATCGCGTTTATCCCGCTGCTGGTGCCGCCGTTGCTGTATGTGCTGACCAAACTGCAACTGGACCGTCGCCTGATCGCCTGCGTGATGACCTTCGGTTTGATCACGCCCTACATGTTCCTGCCGGTGGGCTTCGGCAACATCTTTCTCAACCAGATCCTGCTGGCCAACGTGGCCAAGAGCGGCGTGGACATCAGCCAGGTCAACGTGACCCACGCCATGGGCCTGCCAGCGCTGGGCATGGTGGTCGGCCTGCTGGTGGCGGTGTTTGTCAGCTACCGTAAAAAGCGCGTGTACGACCTGGAGAAAATCGAGCGGATCGAACAGGTCGCGGTGCAATACAACCCACTGACCCTGCTGGTGGCCGGCCTGGCGATCGCCTCGGCGTTCATCATTCAGTTGTGGTTGGACTCGATGATCATCGGCGCCCTGGCCGGGTTCCTGATTTTCTCGGTATCGGGCATTGTGCGCTGGCGCGAGACCGACGACCTGTTCACTGAAGGCATGAAGATGATGGCGATGATTGGCTTCATCATGATCGCCGCTTCAGGCTTCGCCGAAGTGCTCAAGGCCACCGGAGACGTGCGCTCGCTGGTGGAAACGTCGGCGGCGCTCATCGGCCATAGCCGTGGGATCGGGGCGTTGCTGATGTTGCTGGTGGGGCTGCTGGTGACCATGGGCATCGGTTCGTCGTTTTCCACGGTGCCGATCCTGGCCGCGATTTTCGTGCCGCTGTGTGTGCAACTGGGCTTCAGCCCGCTGGCCATTGTGTGCATCGTCGGCACGGCCGGCGCCTTGGGCGATGCCGGTTCGCCGGCGTCGGATTCGACCCTGGGCCCGACGTCCGGCCTGAATATCGACGGCCAGCACCACCACATCTGGGACACCGTGGTGCCGACATTCCTGCATTACAACATCCCGCTGCTGGTGTTTGGCTGGGTGGCGGCGATGACGCTCTGACGAGGTCGTCCTACAGAATCCGCGCAACTGGCCGTTAACCTCTCAAGCCGCCACTAATAAGAGAGAAAAGCCATGCGTCTGAGCCTGAAGGTCAAAGTCCTGTGCCTGGCCATCGTGCCGGTGCTGTTGTTTGCGTTGGTGATCAGCCTGACCACGGTGTGGATCCTCAAGGGGCAAGCGCGCAACGAGGTGGATGAGACCCGCCAGCACCTGCTCGACGCCGCCAAGGCCACTCTGCAGAGTTATGTGGAAGTGGCCATGACCACTATCAAGCCGCTCTACGACGCCGCCGCCCCGGGCGATACGGCGGCGCGTGCCGAGGTGGTCAAGCTGCTGTCCAATACCAGCTACGGCAAGGATGGCTACTTCTTCGGCTACGACTCCGAAACCATCCGTCTGTTCAAGGGCAACAGCCCGGACGGCGTGGGCAAGAGCTTCAAGGACAACCGCGACCCCAATGGCGTCTACGTCAACCGCGACCTGGTCAAGGTCGGCAAGGACGGCACCCACTACCTGCAATACAGCTCGACCCAGCCCGGCCAGACCGAACTGGTGCCCAAGCTCGGCTACACCGAGTACCTGCCCAAGTGGGACATGGTCATCGGCACCTCGGTCAACCTGGATGGCATCGATGCCCAGGTGGCGGTGGTCGAGGCCAAGGTCAAGAAACGCATGGAGGGCGTATTGCTGAGTATCTTCGGTGTGGCCGTGCTGGTGCTGCTGGTGATTGCGGCGGCGGGCATGGTCCTGGCCAATACCATCCTGCGTCCGCTGCACCTGATGAAAGCCAACCTCGACGATATCGCTGCCGGTGAGGGCGACCTGACGCGGCGCCTGGCTATCACCAGCCAGGATGAGCTGGGCGATCTGGCCGGGGCCTTCAACCGGTTTGTCGAAAAGATCCACGGTTTGGTGCGCCAGATCACCGAAATGACCGCGCAACTCACCGGGCTGGTGGGCCAGGTGTCCGACCAGGCGCAGCGTTCGGAGCAGGCCATGGAGCGTCAGCGTCACGAGACCGACCAGGTGGCCACCGCGATCAATCAGATGTCTTCCGCCGCCCAGGAAGTGGCGCGCAGTGCCCAAGGCGCTTCCGTGGCTGCGCAACAGACCGACGCCGAGGGCCAGGCCGCCAAGCGCGTGGTGGACGGCAGCATCGCGCAGATCCATGCGTTGGTGAACGATATCCGCAGCAGCGGCGTGTCCCTTGACAGTTTGCAGCAGGACGTGTCGTCGATTGTCAGCGTGCTCGGCGTCATCCGCTCGATAGCCGAGCAGACCAACCTGTTGGCCCTTAACGCCGCGATCGAAGCGGCGCGGGCGGGGGAGGCCGGTCGCGGCTTTGCCGTGGTCGCCGACGAAGTGCGTGCCCTGGCCAGTCGCACCCAGACCAGCACCCAGGAAATCCAGGGCATGATCGACCGCCTGCAAAAAGGCACCGTCGCCGCCGTGGAGGCCATGCGCCGCTCCAGCGATGCCGGGGACGGCACCTCGGCCCAAGCCAACGAAGCCGGGGCGTCGCTGGACACCATGGCGCAGTTGATCGGCACCATCAACTCGATGAACGCGCAAATTGCCAGCGCCGCCGAAGAACAGACCGCGGTCGCCGAAGAGATCAACCGCAGCGTGCATCAGATTGCCGTGGCGGTCGACAGCGTGGCCGATGAAACCCAGTTGGGCGCCCAGACGTCGCGCAGCCTGGCCGACCTCGGCCAGCGCTTGGGCCAACTGGTGGCCCAGTTCAGGATCTGAGCGGGGTTACTCGACGTCGCGCATCAACAGGCCGAAACGCAGATCCATCTGCGCCGGCAAGGGCACATACACCGTGTGCCCATCCCCCGGCGCCACTTCGATGGCTTCGCCCTTGGCGTTGTGCAGGGTGGCCAGGTCGAAGTGAAAGTTGCCGGCGGGGGTCATCAGTTCCAGGTGATTGCCCACCGCAAAGCGGTTCTTCACCTTGACCTCCGCCAGCTCGCCCCGGCGCTCGCCGGTCAATTCGCCGACGAACTGCTGACGTTCCGACACCGAACTGCCGTTCTGGTAGTTCTGGTACTCGTCGTGTACATGGCGGCGCAGGAAACCTTCGGTGTAGCCGCGTTGGGCCAGTGACTCCAGGTTGGTCATCAGGTTGCGGTCAAATTCGCGACCGGCCACGGCGTCATCGATGGCCTGGCGATACACCTGGGTGGTGCGCGCGCAGTAGAAGTGGGACTTGGTGCGGCCTTCGATCTTCAACGAATGCACGCCCATGTGGGTCAGACGCTCCACATGCTGCACCGCACGCAGGTCCTTGGCGTTCATGATGTAGGTGCCGTGCTCGTCTTCGAAGGCGGGCATCTGTTCATCCGGGCGGTTGGCCTCCTGCAACAGGAACACCTGATCGGTCGGCGCGCCAATGCCCAGTGTGGGTTCCGGCTGATATTCCTGGACGATATCGCCGGTGACGTTTTCCACCGCCGGCGTGGCCTGGTATTTCCAGCGGCAGGCATTGGTGCAGGTGCCTTGGTTGGCGTCGCGCTTGTTCATATAGCCGGAGAGCAGGCAGCGCCCGGAATAGGCCATGCACAACGCGCCATGGACAAACACTTCCAGCTCCATGGCCGGCACTTGCTCGCGGATTTCGCCGATCTCTTCCAAGGACAATTCCCGCGACAGGATCACCCGGCAGATGCCCTGCTGTTGCCAGAATTCCACACTGGCCCAGTTCACGGTATTGGCCTGCACCGACAAGTGGATGGGCATCATCGGGAAGTGGCGACGCACCAGCATGATCAGCCCGGGGTCGGACATGATCAACGCATCCGGGCCCATGGCGATCACCGGGGCCAGGTCCTTGAGGAAGGTCTTCAGCTTGGCGTTGTGCGGCGCGATGTTGACCACCACGTAGAAGCGCTTGCCCAGTGCATGGGCTTCCTCGATGCCCAGGGCCAGGTTTGCGTGGTCGAATTCGTTGTTGCGCACGCGCAGGCTGTAGCGCGGCTGGCCGGCGTATACCGCATCGGCGCCGTAGGCGAAGGCGTAGCGCATGTTTTTCAGGGTGCCGGCGGGGGCGAGCAGTTCGGGTGCAAGGACGAGAGACATGGGGAGTGGGGCCCAAAAGGCCGCGAGCGTAGCCGAACGCGTGCAGGGATTTATTGATCCAGGTCTACGCTTGCTGCAACAAAAAAGGCACTCCCGGGATTTGCGACGGACTAAGCACGTGGACGCAAGCGCGCGCCCGGCTTTTTGACCTGGATCGGACATGAATCAAACCAACCTGCAATTCAAGACTCTGCTGTTACTGCTGGCCCTGGTGACCGTTGCCTTTATCTGGATATTGCTGCCGTTTTACGGCGCGGTGTTCTGGGCGGTCATCCTGGGCATCATCTTTGCCCCGATGCAGCGGCGCCTGCAGGTGAAATCAGGCTGGAACCGCAACCTGACCTCGCTGGCCACCCTGACGGTGTGCCTGGTGATTGCGATTCTGCCGGTGATCATCACCAGCGCCTTGCTGGTGCAGGAGGGGGCCACGCTGTACAAAAATGTCGAAAGCGGCAAGCTGGACGTGGCCGGGTATATCGAACAGTTCAAGAACTTCCTGCCACCTTATTTCCAGCACCTTCTGGACCGCTTCGGCATGGGCAACCTGGAAAGCCTGCGCGAGAAAATCGTCAAGAGTGCGATGCAGGGCAGCCAGTTCTTCGCCAGCCAGGCGTTCAGCTTTGGCCAGGGCACGTTCGATTTCCTGGTGAGTTTTTTCATCATGCTGTATCTGCTGTTTTTCCTGCTGCGTGACGGCCCGGAGCTGGTGCGAAAAGTCCGCACGGCGGTGCCGTTGGCCGAGCCGCAAAAGCGCCGCCTGCAGCTCAAGTTCAACCGCGTGGTGCGCGCCACGGTCAAGGGCAACGTGTTGGTTGCCGTGACCCAAGGCGCGTTGGGCGGTTTGATCTTCTGGTTTCTGGACATTCCCAGCGCGTTGCTCTGGGCGGTGCTGATGGCGTTTTTGTCGCTGCTGCCGGCGGTGGGCGCGGGGATCGTGTGGGGGCCGGTGGCGGCGTACTTCCTGTTGAGCGGTGCGATCTGGCAAGGCGTGGTGCTGAGCCTGTTCGGTGTGTTCGTCATCGGCCTGGTGGATAACGTGCTGCGCCCGATTCTGGTGGGCAAGGACACCAAGATGCCGGACTACCTGATTCTGATCTCGACCCTGGGCGGCTTGTCGGTGTTCGGCCTCAACGGCTTTGTGATCGGGCCGCTGGTGGCGGCGTTGTTCATGTCCAGCTGGGCGTTGTTTGTCGAAAGCAAGCCGCGGCTCAAGTTGCCGTTGCCCTAGGCCTCAGGCGCGCAGCCTGAAGGTTGCCGCTTGTTGCTCGGCAGCCGATAACGAGGTGAGCGGGCCGCTGACGGGTTCGCCATCGTGCATCAGGTACCAGCAGGCGAGTACACCCAGCTTGCGCAGGGGGGCAGGAACGGCGCTGCCGATGACGGACATGATCTGAATAGTGGGCATATGGACCTCCAATCGCTATGAGGGTCACCTTACGGGGTGCCAGCGTCGAGGAAAAATCACCCGGCTTGATAGTCGACATCAACGCCAGGCGTCACTCCACCACTTGATCGAGCATGTGTACCACTTCTTGCTCATTGAGCAGGCCTTTGCGCACCAGGCTTTCGGTCAGCAGCGCGAGGAATTTTGCGCTGCGGTGGCCTTCCAGGTGCTTGAGTTCGGTCAGTGCGCTGTAGACCTTGCTGGACGTACAGAGTCCGGCTACGTGGTGTGGGTTTTGCGTGGGCATGGTCAGCCGTCCTTGTTGTTATCGGGTTCAGAGGTGGGATAGTGAAAGTGAGTCGTGACACAAACATGACAGCGCGAGACCCGGTCGGGCAAGTAGACTTTCGGCTTCGATGATGTGGGATTACGACTCGGCCATTGTCCTTATAACGACCTTGGTACGATCAATCCGCACGATGTGCAATAAAACGCCATGCAAAAAAAGGCCTCGCGGGTGGGCGAGGCCGGTTCAGGCAGATCGGTTCAAGCTTACCAACCGCGGCCATAATAGCCGTGGGGGTGGCCGTAATAGCCACGTGGTGGGCCGTAATACACCGGCGCCGGGCGGTAATAGACCTGTTGTTGCACATACACCGGCGGCGGTGGTGCGTAGTACACCGGCGGCGGTGCGGCGTAAACCGGTTGCGGTTGCACATACACCGGCTGCTGCACATAGACTTCACGGGGTTGGCTGGCAACCACGGAGCCTACGACGGCGGCGCCGACTAACGCACCCAAGACGGCCGGACCACCCCATCCACCACCGTGGGCGGAGGCTTGGCCTGCCATAGCGAGTGTACCGATAAGCAAGGCGATCTTGGGGATTTTACGAATCATGGTCATTCCTCGGTTAGCCCCTGCGCTTGTGGCCTGCAATCAATTGGCTCAAGTAATGTCGCGGGATACTTTTAAGACAACGTATTTCTGAAAAACAGCACGGCCGATTGGTAAAGGTTGTGTAAGGTCTGTACCGATTTGCTTACTTCAAGGAGTTACCCATGCAGATGCACCCCAACAAGGATACCCAACTGTGCATGTCACTGTCGGCGCGCCCCGGGAATTTCGGCCTGCGATTTCATAACCATTTGTATGAACAACTGGGTCTGAATTTCTACTATAAAGCCTTCAGCAGCCAGGATTTAGCCGGCGCGATCGGCGGTATCCGGGCGTTGGGGATTCGCGGTTGCGGGGTGTCGATGCCGTTCAAGGAGGCCAGTATTGCCCTGGTGGACGAACTGGACAGTTCGGTCAAAGCCATCGCGTCCCTGAACACCATCGTCAACACGGCCGGCCATCTCAAGGCCTACAACACCGACTACATCGCCATCGCGCAACTGTTGAAAAAGCATGCAGTGCCGACAGATTCGACCTTTGCCCTGCGCGGCAGCGGCGGCATGGCCAAAGCCGTGGCCAGTGCCCTGCGCGACGGCGGGTATGCCAATGGCGTGATCGTGGCGCGTAACGAAGCGGCGGGCAGGGCGCTGGCGCAGAGCCTGGGTTATCAATGGCAGGCGCAATTGGGCGATCTGCGCCCGCAGATGTTGATCAACGTCACGCCGATCGGCATGACCGGCGGGGCCGAGGCCGATCAGTTGGCTTTCGAGGCTGACGCGGTGGACCAGGCGCAGACTGTGTTCGATGTGGTGGCGATCCCGGCGGAAACACCGTTGATCGTGCGCGCACGTGCCCAAGGCAAGCGCGTGATCACCGGGCTGGAAGTGATCGCGATCCAGGCGCTGGAGCAGTTTGTGTTGTACACCGGGGTGCGGCCGACCCAGGAGCAGTTCGAAAGCGCCGTCGCGTTTGCGCGAGGCTGAACAGCGCGGCCAATCACCTGTAGGAGCAGGCAAGCCGGCTCCTACAGGGGGTTGAGCGTGTCAGGCCTGTTCCAGCTGTGCCAGCCGTTCTTCGAGCGCGGCAATCCGCGCTTCCAGCTCTTCGATGCGCTCGACTGAGACCCCGCCGGCCCCGCGTTCCACCGGGTTGCCGCGCGCGGCGATAATCGCCTCGATATCCGCCGGGTCGCCCAGCGCGTGGGTATAGCGATCCTCGCGTTGCCCCGCCTGGCGCGGCACCAGCACGGCCAGCCCCCGCGCAATCAGACGTTCCAACTGGTGTACGACCTGGTCGGCGTCTTCGAAGTCATGCATGCGCCCGCTGCGGGTCAGCAGTTCGTTGACCGTCTGCGGCCCACGCAGAAACAGCAGCCCGGTCAGGATCACCTGGGCCGGCACCAATTCCAGCGCCTTGTCGACCCGGTGTTCCCAGCGGTCGGCGCGGCTGCCCATGACCAGGCGGGTGAAACCCTGGCCTTCCAGCACGCGCAGGCTTTGGCCGACCTGGCCTTGACTGAGGTTCATCACCGGCTCGCGGCTGGTCTTCTGGTTGCAGGCCAGCACCAGCGCGTTGAGGGTCAGGGGGTAGGTTTCCGGGTTGGTCGCCTGTTTTTCGATCAGGCAGCCCAGGATGCGGATTTCCGTGCTGTTCAGGCGCGGCTCAGGGGTGTCGGTATCGTGCTCAGCGGTCATCGCGCTTTCCCTATGCAGTGAACGCACTAGCCTAATCCTGAAAAAATAAAAGACAAGCGGCCGGCATGGCTATAATCGCTGCTGGTTCCAACCCAGCCCTTACCGATGAGACTGTCATGACTATTTCCCTGTACGCCGCTTCCGTCCCAGTCTTCAAGCAAATGCTCACCGCCCTGAGCGGTGTGCTGGACAAAGCCGAAGCCCACGCCACCGCGAAGAACATCGAACCCAACGCCTTGCTGCAAGCGCGCCTGTTCCCGGACATGTTCCAACTGGTGCGCCAGGTGCAGATCGCCGTCGACTTCGCCAAGGGCGTTTCCGCGCGCCTGGCCGAGATCGAAGTGCCGAAATATGAAGACAACGAAGTGACCTTCGCCGACCTGCAAGCGCTGATCGCCAAGGTCCTGGCGTTTATGGACAGCATCAAGCCCGAGCAAATCGACGGCAAAGAAGGCATCGAGATCATCACTCGCCCAGGCACGCCGAAAGAGAAGCGCTTCAGCGGCCAGTCCTACCTGCTGACCTACGGCCTGCCGCAGTTCTTCTTCCACGTCACCACCGCCTACGCGCTGTTGCGTCACAACGGTGTGGAAGTGGGCAAGCGTGATTACATGGGCGCTTTCTGAATAACCGTGTACTGAGCGCATAAAATAAAAAAGCCCGGGGTCGTTCCGCTGTGAACGGCCCCGGGCTTTTTTGCGAGCGTTGTTTAAACCGGCTGCTCTTCCTTGCCCAGGCACGCCGCCGCAGTAAACAGCACATCGGTGGACGAGTTGAGCGCGGTTTCCGCCGAGTCCTGCAACACACCGATGATGAAACCTACGGCCACCACCTGCATGGCGATATCGCTGGAGATGCCGAACAGGCTGCACGCCAGCGGGATCAGCAGCAGCGAACCGCCGGCCACGCCCGACGCACCGCACGCGCAAATGGCGGCGACCACGCTGAGCAGCACGGCGGTGGGCAGGTCTACGACGATGCCCAGGGTGTGTACGGCGGCCAGGGTCAACACGGTGATGGTGATCGCCGCCCCCGCCATGTTGATGGTGGCGCCCAGCGGGATCGACACCGAGTAGGTGTCTTCATGCAGGCCCAGGCGTTTGCTCAACGCCAGGTTCACCGGAATGTTCGCTGCCGAACTGCGGGTGAAGAATGCCGTGATGCCGCTTTCGCGCAGGCACAGCAATACCAGCGGGTAGGGGTTGCGGCGCAGTTTCCAGAATACGATGGCCGGGTTGACCACCAGCGCCACGAACAGCATGCAGCCGATCAGCACCACCAACAGGTGGGCGTAACCGAGCAGGGCGCCGAAGCCGGAGGTGGCCAGGGTCGAGGCCACCAGGCCGAAAATCCCCAGGGGCGCGAAGCGGATCACCACGCGCACGATCAAGGTCACGCCGTTGGACAGGTCATCGAGCACCGTGCGAGTGGTTTCGCCGGCATGGCGAATCGCGATGCCCATGCCGATGGCCCAGGCCAGAATGCCGATAAAGTTGGCGTTCATCAGCGCGCTCACCGGGTTGTCCACCACGCTCAGCAACAGGCTCTGCAACACCTCGCCGATGCCGCCGGGGGCGCTCACGGTGGCGTCGTGGGTGGCGAGCACCAGCGGCGAGGGAAACAGCGTGCTGGCGATCACTGCAACCACGGCGGCCGCGAAGGTGCCCAGCAGGTAGAGGAACAGGATCGGCTTGATGTGGGTTTCCTGGCCGTGTTTGTGGTTGGCGATCGACGCCATCACCAGCACGAACACCAGGATCGGCGCCACGGCCTTCAGCGCGGTGACAAACACTTTGCCAATGAAACCGGTGGCCCTGGCGGCGTCGGGCGACACGAAGGCGAGCAGAATGCCGGCGATCAGGCCGATGACGATTTGCGTGACCAGGCTGGCGCGCGTGAGTCGTTGGAAAAGGGAAGGGGCAGCAGTCATAAACGGTTGTCTCTGGTTTTTTTAGTAGGACGCAGCATTGCAGGTGGAGCGCGCTGTAGGAAGCGGGCGCGGAGTCTATCATGCTGTAGGAAATGTCCCTGTTGATGCGGCATTCCGTCACCCATTTGCGGCCAATTCGCACAGATCCTGTTAATATCGCCGTCTCTCATCTTTCTTCTTCGTCAGCGGGCCTCCGGGCTTTCGTTGATGTCGTCGTTTCTGGAGTTTTCATGCTGTTTCCCATCCTGCTGCTGTCGGCCGCCGGTTTTACCGTGCTGACCACAGAATTCATTATCGTCGGCCTGTTGCCGTCGATTGCCCGGGACCTGAATGTCAGCGTGTCCCAGGCCGGCCTGCTGGTGACGCTGTTTGCGTTCACCGTGGCGGCGTTCGGCCCGTTTCTCACGGCCTACTGCGCGCGGTTCCAGCGCAAGCGCCTGTTCATCACGATTTTGATCATGTTCGCCGTGGCCAATGGCGTGGCGGCGCTGGCGCCGAATATCTGGGTGATGTCCCTGGCGCGCTTGATTCCGGCGTTGGGCTTGCCGGTGTTCTGGGCGCTGGCCAGTGAAACGGCGGTGGACATCGTCGGCCCGGCATACGCCGGTCGCGCCATCGAGAAGATCGGCTTCGGGATCGTCTGTGCCACCGTCTTCGGCATTCCGGTGGGCACGTTGATTTCCGACATGTTCGGCTGGCGCAGCGCGTTTGCGGTCCTCGCGGTGATTGCCTTGGCCAAGGCGCTGCTGCTGTTTGTCTACCTGCCGGTGACACAGGCGAAGAACGCGCAGGTGACGTTGCGCTCGCAATTCAAGCTGTTGCGCAGTCCGTTGATGCAGGGGCATATCCTGCTGTCGATCCTGGTCTTCAGCGGCATGTTCACCGCCTACACCTACCTGGCCGACATCCTTGAGCGCCTGGCCGGCTTCGACGGCACGCTGGTCGGCTGGTGCCTGATGGGCTTTGGCGCGGTCGGGTTGATCGGCAACTCCCTGGGCGGCCGTGCGGTGGATCGCCACCCCTTGATTGCGTCGATGGTGTTCTGCGGGTTCATGATCGGCGGCATGGTCGCGTTGGTGCCGGCGATTCACTCCACCATCGGCCTGGCGGCGGCGATGGCCGTGTGGGGCGTGACCCAGGCGGCGATGTTCCTGGTCAGCCATGTGCGGCTGATGAAGGCCGCGCCGCATGCGCCGGCGTTTGCCGCGTCGCTGAATATTGCCGGTGGAAACCTCGGTATCGGTCTCGGCGCCTTGGTCGGTGGGCATGTGATCGACACCCTCGGCCTGGCCAGCCTGGGCCTGGCTGCGTCCGGGTTCATCCTGGTGTCGATGCTGCTGGCGCTGTGGCTGATGAGCGCCAAACCGCTGCCGACTGGCGCTTGAACCCTCAGGGCAGGGCGGTGAACAGTTCTCGCCTGGCGCCTTCGGTAATCGCCACGATGCCGGGGTGCTTGACCTTGCGTTCCACCGAAATCGCATAGAACGATTCGGTCACCGCCTCGGTCTGGCCAATCAGCGCGACGCCGTACTGGCGCACCACCTCATCGGCGATCACGCTGGGGGCGATAAAGATCCCGCTGCCGGATTGGCCGAATGCCTGCATCAAGGCACTGTCGTCGAACTCGCCGATGATCTTCGGTTGGATCTGTTGCTCGGCAAACCAGCGCAGCAAGCGGCTGCGCACCACGGTCTCTGCCCCCGGAATCAATAGCGGCGCGCCCTGTAAACACTGTGGGAAAACGCCGCAGTGTCGGTCAGCCAATGCTTGGGTAGCGAAAAAACTGATGCCGCATTCGCCCAACTTCTGGCTGTAGCCTTTGATGTCCAGATGCGTGGGCATGGGGCTGTCGGAAATCACCAGGTCGAGGCGCTGGATCGCCAGGTCGGCGAGCAGGCGTTCGAGTTTGTCTTCGCGGCAGGTGATGCGGATCGGCTCGCTGAGCTCCATGGTCGGCGCGATCAGCCGGTAGACGATGGATTTGGGCACCACATCCGCCACCCCGACGCGAAACAGAATCTGCTGCTCGTTCGGCTGGGCGCGCAACATCGCCTCCAACTCGTTGCCGGTCTGGAACATCTGCTCGGCATAGGGCAACGCCTGGCGCCCGGCTTCGGTCAGCTCCAACTGACGGCCGACCCGCTGAAACAGGGCGATACCGAAGGTTTGCTCGAGCAGACTGATCTGCCCGCTGATGGTCTGGGGTGTGAGGTTCAGTTGCTCACAGGCGCGCACGATGCTGCCGGTCTTGGCCACCACCCAGAAGTAATGCAATTGTCGGTAATTGAGCATGCCGGCCTACACTTCGTTAAAACCGAAGTATACGCGAGAAAAATACGAATTTTCCTGAAGTGTTCCCCTGCATAGAATGCATCGCTATCGAGGGGTCGCTGTTTGGACCCAATGGTTCTAATGAGGAAAACATCATGAAACTCAATTCTCTGGGCGCGGCATCGTTGCTTGCGCTTTCATTAGTAGTGGTCAGCGGTTGTGATCAGGTCGAAAAAAGCGCACAGCAGGTGATGGGCAAGGCCAGCGAATCGGCCAAGCAAGTGATCGATGACACTCACAAGGCCGCCGAGCAGGCATTGAGTGAAGCGACCCAAGGCCTGATCAGTCCGCAGAAAAAAGACGATCAGCCGCAAAACGAGTCTGAATCGACGCGTAAAGAAGCCTAATTTCCCAGCACAACGTCAGGATTGATCTATGGACTACCTTGTACAACTGGCCGCCAGCCCCACCGCCTGGGTCGCACTGGCGACCTTGATCGTAATGGAAATCGTGTTGGGCATCGATAACCTGATCTTTATCTCGATCCTCACCAACAAATTGCCCGAGCAGCACCGGGCCAAGGCGCGGCGCATCGGCATCAGCATGGCGTTGGTGTTGCGCCTGGGCCTGTTGAGCACCATTGCGTTCATCGTGCAGTTGACCACGCCGGTGTTTGAGATCCTCGGCCAGGCGTTTTCGTGGAAGGACATGATCCTCATCGCCGGCGGCCTGTTCCTGGTCTGGAAGGCAACCACCGAGATCCATCAAAGCATGGACCCGGAGCCTGAAGAGAAGGCCAGCAGCGGCAATGCCGTGTCCATAGGCTTTGCTGCGGCCATCGGCCAGATCCTGATGCTCGACCTGGTGTTCTCCATCGACAGCATCATCACCGCCGTGGGCATGACCGAGCATTTGCCGATCATGATCGTTGCCGTGGTGACCTCGGTCATCGTGATGCTGGTGGCGGCTGAACCGCTGGCCAAGTTCATCCACGACAACCCGACCGTGGTGATGCTGGCCCTGGGCTTCCTGATCATGATCGGCATGACCCTGATCGCCGAAGGCTTCGGCGCCCATGTGCCAAAAGGCTACGTGTATGCGGCCATGGCGTTCTCGGCGGCAATCGAGTGCTTGAACATCGCCCGGCGCAACCGCCACAAGCGGTTGCTGGCCGCCCGCCAGTAATCGCAGCACCCCAAAAAGGCCGGCTGTGCTCGTAAGAGCCCCGCCGGCTTTTTGCCGTCTGTTAGAATCCGCGCACTTGATAGCTTGAGGTCCACCATGAACGAGCCGATTCGCCTTACCCAGTACAGCCATGGCGCGGGGTGTGGCTGCAAGATTTCGCCCCAGGTATTGGAAGTGATCCTCGCCGGCAGCGGCGCACAGAACCTTGACCCCAACCTGTGGGTGGGCAACGCCTCGCGGGACGATGCGGCGGTGTACGCCATCGACGACGAGCGCGGCGTGGTCTCCACCACTGATTTTTTCATGCCGATTGTCGATGACCCGTTCGACTTCGGCCGGATCGCCGCCACCAACGCGATCAGCGATATCTACGCCATGGGCGGCGACCCGTTGATGGCCATCGCCATTCTGGGCTGGCCGGTGAATGTCCTGGCGCCTGAGGTTGCCCGCGAAGTGATCCGTGGCGGCCGCTCCGTGTGCGACGAGGCCGGCATTCCCCTGGCCGGTGGCCACTCCATCGATGCGCCGGAGCCCATCTTCGGCCTGGCCGTGACCGGCATCGTGCAAAAGCGCCATATGAAGCGCAACGACACCGCCACCGTCGGCTGCCGTTTGTACCTGACCAAGCCCCTGGGCATCGGCATCCTGACCACTGCCGAAAAGAAAGGCAAATTGCGCGAGGCGGATATCGGCCTGGCTCGTGACTGGATGTGTACCCTCAACAAGCCTGGCAGCCGCTTCGGCAAACTGGCCGGCGTCACGGCAATGACCGACGTCACCGGCTTCGGGCTTTTGGGCCACTTGGTGGAAATGGCTGACGGCAGCGGCGTGACGGCACGCATCGAATACGACAAAGTCCCACGCCTGCCCGGGATCGAGGACTACCTGGACCAGGGCTGCATGCCGGGCGGCACCTTGCGCAACTTCGACAGCTACGCGAGCAAGCTCGGGCGCCTGCAGGAGCTGCACAAGCGCGTGCTGTGTGACCCGCAGACCAGCGGCGGCCTGCTGATCGCCGTTACGCCCGCGGGCGACGCCGAGTTTCATTCGGTCGCCGGCGAACTGGGCCTGACCCTTGAGCCCATCGGTGAATTGGTTGAGCGACAGACCCACGCGGTAGAGGTGTTTTGATGGCGACTGACATCACCGACTACCGCGACATCTTCCTCAACGACCGGCCGATGATGGATACCCGCGCGCCGGTCGAGTTCGTCAAGGGCGCGTTCCCGGGCGTGGTCAACCTGCCACTGATGACCGATGACGAGCGTCAGCGGGTTGGCACTTGCTACAAACAGCAGGGCCAGCAAGCGGCTATCGTGCTCGGACACGAACTGGTGTCCGGGGCGATCAAGGCCGGGCGTATCGAGCAATGGGCGCGGTTCGCCCAGGCCAATCCCGACGGCTACCTGTACTGCTTTCGTGGCGGGCTGCGCTCGCAGATCGTGCAGCAATGGCTGAAAACCGAAGCCGGTATCGAGTACCCCCGCGTCGGCGGCGGCTACAAAGCCATGCGTGGTTTTTTGCTGGAGACCGTCGAACAGGCAGTCGCCGAGTGTGATTTCGTGTTGCTGGGCGGCATGACCGGCACTGGCAAGACCGAAGTACTCGGCCAACTGCGCAACGCCCTGGACCTGGAGGGCCACGCCAACCATCGCGGTTCCAGCTTCGGCAAGCGGGCCACGGTGCAACCGTCCAACATCGACTTCGAGAACCGCCTGGCGGTGGACCTGCTGAAAAAACGCGCGGGCGGCGTCGAGCAGTTTGTGGTCGAGGATGAGAGCCGCATGATCGGCAGTTGTGCGCTGCCGTTGCCGTTGCACAAGGGCATGCAGACCTTTGCGATGGTGTGGCTGGAAGACACTGTCGAAGGCCGGGTTGAACGTATCCTGCGCGATTACGTGGTCGACCTTTGCGCCGAATTCATCGCGGTATTTGGCGAAACCGGCTACGTCCTGTTTGGCGAGCGCCTGACCCAGAGCCTGGCCAATATCCACAAGCGCCTGGGCGGCGAGCGTTTCCAGCGGTTGCAGGCGATTCTGCAGGACGCCCTGGCGGAACAGACCCGCAGCGGCGCTGTGGACCTGCACCGGGTGTGGATCGAAGGGTTGCTGCGCGAGTACTACGACCCGATGTACGCCTTCCAGCGTGAAAGCAAAGGCGCGCGCATCGAGTTTGTCGGGGAGCAGGCAGCGGTGGTGGAGTATTTGCGCGAGCGTGGTGCGTTGCGAGGTTGATGCTTGCCTGCAATAAGGCCCTCAACCCCGCCTGCCACTTACAGAATCGCCGCTCCAATCAAGCCGCAGACCACGCCTACCAGCATGGTCAAGCCGGCCACGGTGACCAGCACCCGCGCGTCGAAATCCTTGCGCAACATCAGCAGCGACGGCAGGCTCACGCTCGGCAGGGTCATCAACAGGGCCACGGCCGGGCCGCTGCCCATGCCCAGCGTCATCATGGTTTGTACGATAGGAATCTCCGCGGCGGTCGGAATCACGAACAGCGTGCCGACAATCGCCAGCGGCACCAGCCACAGCAGGCTGTCGGCCATCGCCCCATCCACATGAGGAAACAGCCAGACCCGCGCCGCGCCCAACACCAGCACTGCCAGGATATACACCGGGATCGTGCTCCAGAACAGTTGCCACAGGGTGCGCAACCAGCGGCTGAAAAACGGTTGCGACTCGATCACGCTGGCCTCGGCCACCGCGCCCAGCGCTGCTTCCGGCACTTGTTCCGGGCGCGCGATGCGCTGGGCCACCAGGGACACGCCCACCACCAGCACAATCCCCGCCACCAGCCTTAACGCCGTGAAGCCCCAACCCAGCACAAACCCCATGAATACCAGGGTGGCCGGGTTCAGCACCGGGTTGGCGATCCAGAACGCCAGCGCCGCGCCCACCGACACTTGCTGCCGGCGCATGCCTGCCGCCACCGGTGCCGCGCAGCAACTGCACATCATTCCGGGCAGCGCGAACAGCCCGCCGCGCAGGGTCGAACCCAGCCCGGCACGCCCGAACAGGCGCAGCAACCAGTCGCGGGGGATCAACACTTGCAGCAACGAGCCCAAGATCACCGCCAAAACGGCGGCTTTCCAGATCGCCAGGAAATACACCTGGGCGTAGGCCAGCGCCGCGGCCAGTGGCGAGGTTTGCTGGTCATTGAGAATCGACGCGCCGATGCTGTGGTTGTCGGCGGCGACAAATGCCTTGAAGTAGTAGGGCGACCACTTCACGTAGTAGAGGCCGATGCAGGCGACCAGCAGGAACAGCGCTGGTTTCCACCAGAACGACCAGCCCCGGTTGGGCTGGGTGGAGACGAGGTTGGACATGGTGTTGATCCGCAGATGAGTCAATAGCCGCGCATCATACGCCGCTATCGCCCATCCTTCAGATATCTGCGCTGATCTGCGTCGCCGGTGGGCAGGTTTGTTCGCCGTTGTTCAGGCCCTGCTTGTAGTTGCGGCTCAGCAGCGAGGCCTTGCCGTTATGCCAGGTGAGCGTCAGCACATACAACGTGTCGTAGTCATTGCCGGACCAGTCTTGGGTGATGGTGTGCTTTTCGCCCACCGCTTCGCTGGCCACCTTGTTGATCAATTCCGGCAGATAGCCGTGGGACCAGGCGGTGTAGATGATGGCGTTGTGGTACTTGTTTTCCACCAGTTCGTCGGCGAGCGCGCTGGTGTCATTCGCCGAAAACGTGATGTTCACCGGCAAGCCGAGCTTGATCGCGCTGGGGCTGATGGTCATCAGTGGGCGAATGTAGCTGTAGGAATTATCTTTTTCGCCTTCCTCGACATTGCGCGTCGGGTTGGCGGCGAAGACGAAGTTGGCCTTGCCGAACTTTTCCGGCAGTACGGTAGCCAGGTTCATCGCACGGTTCAGGCCCTGGCAATTGAGTTGGCCCAGGCCGCCGACGGGTTTTTCGCCGTGGCGCAGGAACACCAGGGTTTGCACGCCGTCCACCGATTCGGCGCGGCTGATGCGCGATTGCAGGGTCAGGTCGAGGGCGCCGCCGACCAGCAACAGCGGTAATATGATGTATGAATATCGTTTGAGGCGTTGCGCAAGGCACAGAGGCTTTATTGTCATTGGGTTCGAGTCTTCAGTGCATCGGATTAAGGCGGACAAGCCCGGCCCCAGTGACACACGCGGCGTCCTGCGGGTTCCGTGTCTTATTAGCAGGGTGCCTCCATTCACCGTTCAGCGCACTTAAGAGTCCACTCGGCCACTTTGGTTCGCTCGTGGGGGAGAGTAGCGAGGGCATGTTGCGCAATGATGACCCATGCAGGATGCCGGGCAGATGATTATCATGGGGGTTTTCGCCGAGGGATATCCCGATGAATTCACTCGCCGCTTTCCCGATCAACCGTAAATGGCCCGCCCAGCATCCGGAGCGTCTGCAACTGTATTCGCTGCCCACGCCCAACGGGGTAAAAGTCTCGATCATGCTCGAAGAGCTGGGCCTGCCCTACGAGGCGCACAAAGTCAGCTTCGAGACCCAGGACCAGCTGTCGCCCGAGTTCCTGTCGCTGAACCCCAACAACAAGATTCCCGCGATCATCGACCCCAACGGCCCCGGCGGTCAGCCGTTGGCGCTGTTCGAGTCCGGTGCGATCCTGCTGTACCTGGCGGAAAAAACCAGCCAGTTGCTTTCCGAAGACCCGGCGACACGTTATGAAACCATTCAGTGGCTGATGTTCCAGATGTCCGGCATCGGCCCGATGTTTGGCCAGGTGGGGTTCTTCAACAAGTTCGCCGGCAAGGCCTACGAAGACAAGCGCCCGCGTGACCGCTACGTCGCCGAGTCGCGGCGCTTGCTGGAAGTCTTGGAAAAACGCCTGCTGGGCCGCACCTGGATCATGGGCGACGACTACAGCATCGCGGACATCGCGACGTTTCCGTGGATCCGTAACCTGATCGGTTTCTACGAATCCGGTGACCTGGTCGGCATCGCCGATTTCCCCAATGTGCTGCGCGCGCTGGACGGCTTTGTCGCACGTCCGGCAGTGATCCGTGGCCTGAACATTCCGAGCTGAGCCCATGCCGACTTTCGATTTCAAACAACTGGATGTCTTCAGCAATGTGTCGCTCAAAGGCAACCCGCTGGCGGTAGTGCTGGGGGCCGACAGCCTCAACGAGCAACAGATGGCCGACTTCGCCAAGTGGACCAACCTCAGCGAAACCACGTTTTTACTCACGCCCCGCGATCCACGGGCTGACTACCGGGTAAGAATCTTCACCACCTTGCAGGAACTGCCGTTCGCCGGGCACCCGACGCTGGGCAGTTGCCATGCATGGTTGCAGGCGGGGGGCATTGCGCGAGGGGAGGAAATTATCCAGGAGTGCGAAATCGGCCTGGTGCGTATCCGTCGCCAAGGCGATGAGCTGGCGTTCATCGCGCCGCCGTTGTTGCGCTCGGGCCCGCTGGAGGCGGCGTTGCTGGAGCGCGTGCGGCTGGGGTTGGGCCTGGCGCCGGAGGCTATTGTGCGCAGTCAGTGGGTGGACAACGGCGCAGGTTGGCTGGCGGTGATGCTGGCCGACCGCCAGGCGGTGCTCGATCTGCAGCCCGATTACTCGCAGTTGCTCGGTCTGGCGGTGGGCGTGATTGCCCCCTGCGATCCCGAACGCGACGCTGTAGATACGCACTTTGAAGTGCGCGCGTTCATCGCCGGCGACGGGTCCCCGGAAGACCCGGCCACCGGCAGCTTGAATGCCGGGGTGGCCCAATGGCTGTTGGACGAAGGCCTGGCACCGAACTGTTACCTGGTCAGCCAGGGCACGGCCATGGGGCGCGCGGGGCGTATCCGCATCGAGCGCCAGGGCGATGAGATCTGGGTCGGCGGTGCCGTGGCGGTGTGCATCGAAGGGCGTCTACAGCTCTAGATCAATGCAATTGTTGTGGGCCTTGCCATAAACTATTGCCTGCCTGGCATTTGCGCTGCCGGGGTCGGGGGGCATACGCTTTCGCCCCAACGTTTTTAGCCTTATTCAGGACAGCCATGACCAGCCAGTTCCCTCAAGCCCGCCCACGCCGTCTGCGCCGCTCCCCGGAGTTGCGTAGCTTGTTCCAGGAAACCGAGTTCACCCTCAACGATCTGGTGCTGCCGATTTTCGTCGAAGAAGAAATCGACGACTTCGTACCGATCACCAGCATGCCGGGTGTGTTGCGCATCCCTGAGAAAAAGCTGGCCGGGGAAATCGAGCGCTATGCCCGCGCCGGGATCAAATCGGTGATGACCTTTGGCGTGTCCCACCACCTGGACGCCAGTGGCAGCGACACCTGGAAGGAGCGCGGCCTGGTCTCGCGCATGTCCTCGATCATCAAGGACGCCGTGCCGGAAATGATCGTGATGTCCGACACCTGTTTCTGCGAATACACCGATCATGGCCATTGCGGTGTGATGCATGGCGCCCATGTCGACAACGACGCGACCTTGGTCAACCTCGGCAAGCAAGCCGTGGCGGCGGCTCGTGCCGGTGCCGATGTGATCGCGCCGTCGGCGGCGATGGACGGCCAGGTTCAGGCGATTCGCCGGGCGTTGGATGACGCCGGTTTTACCCATATTCCGATCATGGCCTACTCCACCAAATTCGCTTCGGCCCTCTACGGCCCGTTCCGTGAAGCGGGTGGCAGCGCGCTCAAGGGCGACCGCAAAAGCTACCAGATGAACCCGATGAACCGCCGCGAAGCCGTGCGTGAATCGCTGCTGGACGAGCAGGAAGGCGCGGATGCGCTGATGGTCAAACCGGCCGGTGCCTACCTCGACATCATCCGCGACATCCGCGAAGCCTCGCGCCTGCCGGTGGCGGCGTATCAGGTCAGCGGCGAGTACGCGATGATCAAGTTCGGTGCCCAGGCAGGCGCGATCGATGAGGACCGCGTGGTGCGGGAAACCCTGGGTTCGATCAAGCGCGCCGGCGCGGACCTGATCTTCACTTACTTCGCCATGGACCTGGCGCTGGCAGGGATCTAAAGCGCCCAACCTGTGGGGCGGGTAAGCCCGTCCCCACAGTGGGTTGCAGTGTTTTTCAGCGCTGGGCGAGCGCCAGATTCAAGCCCAACCCCGCAAAGGCCGCCGCAAAACTGCGCCGCAGCCAGTTCTGTACCCGTGGTGACTCGATCACTGCGCGGCGAAACACATTGGCCAGCAGGCCATACACCACAAACACCGCAAACGTCATGGCCATGAACACGCCGCTCAGCACCAGCATTTGCAAGGCCGGCGCCGTGCTGGCTGGTGTGACGAACTGAGGCAGGAAGGCCAGGAAGAAAATCGTCAGCTTGGGGTTGAGAATATTCAGCAAAAAGCCGCGCAGCATCAGGCCACGGGCCGTGGTTGCCGTTGGTGTGTCATTCACCGCGAAGGCCGAACGATCGCGCCACGTGGCGTAGGCCAGGTACAGCAAGTAGGCGGCTCCGGCGAATTTCAGCGCTTCGAATGCCAATGCGCTGGTGTGCAGCAGGGCGGAAAGGCCGAGTATGGACGCCAATAAGTGCGGGATGATCCCAGCGGTACAGCCCAGCGCGGCGAACACGCTGGCGCGCTTGCCGGCCATGAGGCCCGTGGACACGGTAAAGATCACGCCGGTGCCGGGAATCAGCACAACGATCAGGCAGGTGATGAGAAAGTTCATGCTGAGCATGGCATTCAAACGCCTTGTACGAATGGTCGATGAAAGATCCTGTCATATTCGCATCGCGTAGGCGAGGGGGCACAGGGCGAACCCGCGTTAGACTTATCGGTCGATATCTGCATCGCCCGGCCCATCGCCCCTCAAGGAAGCCCCATGCACCTACGCCGCCTGATCCTGTGTCTCACGCCCTTGCTGGTGCTGGCCGGTTGCTCGACCGCACGCGGCCCGCAACAGCCGGAGCGCAGTGAAGCCGAGGTCAAGGCGCAGATCGTGCGTTTGCTGCCCGCCAAGGTCGCCGATCGCAACGGTTGGGCCCAGGATATCTACACCGCTTTCGACACCCAGCACATCTACCCGAGTACCGAAAACATCTGCGCCGTGCTGGCGGTGACCGAGCAAGAGTCCACTTTCCAGGTCGACCCACCTGTGCCGAACATGGGCAAGATCGCCCAGGATGAAATCCTGCGCCGTGCCGGCAAGGTGCATGTGCCGGCGGTGTTGGTCCGCACGGCACTGCAACTGCGTTCGCCCACTGGTAAGTCTTACGCCGATCGCTTGAACGCCGCACGCACGGAGAAAGACCTGAGCGGGATCTTCGATGACTTCATCAGCATGGTGCCCTTGGGCAACACGCTGTTCGGCGGTTTCAACCCAGTACACACCGCCGGCCCGATGCAAGTCAGCATCGACTTTGCGCAGAAGCAGGCGCGGGGTTATCCCTACACGGTAGATGGCACGATCCGTCGGGAAGTGTTCACGCGACGTGGCGGCATGTACTTCGGCATCGCCCATTTGCTTGGTTACCCGGTGAGTTATGACCGGCCGCTGTACCGGTTTGCCGACTTCAACGCCGGTTGGTACGCCAGCCGCAACGCTGCGTTCCAGGCCGCCGTCAGCCGCGTCTCAGGCACCGAGTTGGCGCTGGACGGGGATTTGATCCGCTACGGCTCGCTGCTGCCCGGCAGCACCGAATTGGCGGTGCGTTCCCTTGGCGCCCGGCTGGACATGCGCAACCCCAGCATCCGCAGTCAGCTGGAGCAGGGCGAGCAATTGGATTTTGAGCAGACCACGCTCTACACACGCGTGTTTGCCCTGGCCGACACGGCGGCCGGCAAACCGCTGCCGCGGGCGATCCTGCCGGGCATCGTGCTCAAGAGCCCGAAGATCACTCGCAATCTGACCACTGCCTGGTTCGCCCAGCGGGTGGATGAGCGTTATCAGCGCTGTATGAAGCGCTGAGGCCGGTCCTGAGCGGGGTTGGCGAATCAGCCCCAGGCATTGCAGAGGATATGTGCGGCTGATGGTAATGGTCGCCGTGTGAGGCCTGGGGTACACCTCATGCCTGACTCCAAGGAAGACTCCGCGATGATCGCTCACGCCGTGCCCGAAGGTTTTGTCTCACTGCCGCGCAGCAGCCCGCTGCTCGACTTGTTGGGCCCGGCGTATTGCCGGGGTGAAGGTCTGCAACTGGAAATCGGCCTGCGCGCCGACAACCGCCATGCCAATGGCCGCGGCACGGTGCATGGCGGGGTGTTGGCGACCCTGGCGGATATCGGCATGGGCTACGCGATGGCGTTTTCCAGTGAGCCGCCATTGCCGTTGATTACCGCGAGCATGACTGTCGATTACCTGGGCGCGGTGCAAGTGGGGGAGTGGATCGTGGTACGACTGGAGCATCACAAGCGTGGCCGGCAAATGGCGTTTGCCACGGTGAGTCTGCAGGTGGGGGAGAAAGTCGTGGCGCGGGCGAACGCGGTGTTTGCGGTGCCGCGTGCGGACTGACAGGCGAAAAAAAAGCCCGGTTTTTCGTGGAACCGGGCCTTTTCGTGTGTTGCTCTTGAATCAGCTGCGCTCAAGGGCCAGGGCTACGCCTTGGCCGCCACCGATGCACAGTGTCGCCAGGCCTTTTTTGGCGTCGCGCTTGATCATTTCGTGCAGCAGGGTCACCAGTATGCGGCAGCCTGATGCGCCGATCGGGTGGCCAATGGCAATCGCGCCGCCGTTGACGTTGACTTTGTCGGCGTCCCATTCCAGCTCTTTGGCCACCGCCAGGGATTGCGCGGCAAAGGCTTCGTTGGCTTCGACCAGGTCCAGGTCGCCGACGCTCCAGCCGGCTTTGTCCAGGCAGCGGCGGGTGGCCGCGACCGGGCCGATGCCCATGATGGCCGGGTCGACGCCGGCATTGGCGTAGCTGGCGATACGCGCCAGAACGGGCAGGCCAAGGGCCTTGGCCTTGTCGGCGCTCATCAGCAGCACCGCGGCGGCGCCGTCGTTGAGGCTGGATGCGTTGCCCGCGGTGACGCTGCCGTCTTTCTTGAACGCGGGTTTGAGTTTGGCCAACGACTCGGCGGTGGTGCCGGCGCGCGGTTGTTCATCCACGGCGAAGGCCACCGGGTCGCCCTTGCGCTGCGGGATCAGAATCGGCGTGATCTCATCGGCAAAGCGGCCGGCTTCGATGGCGGCGGCGGCTTTTTGCTGGGACGCGGCGGCGAAGGCGTCCTGGGCTTCACGGCTGATGCCGTACTTGTCCACCAGGTTCTCGGCGGTGATGCCCATGTGGTAGTCGTTGAATGCATCCCACAGGCCGTCGGTGATCATGCTGTCGATCATCTTGGCGTGGCCCATGCGCAAACCGGTGCGCGCACCAGGTAATACGTAGGGGGACAGGCTCATGTTCTCCATGCCGCCGGCGATGATCACGTCGGCATCGCCACAACGGATGGCCTGGGCGCCCAGGTGCAGGGCCTTGAGGCCCGAACCGCAGACCTTGTTCAAGGTCATCGCGGGTACGGCATGGGGCAAGCCGGCGAGGATCGACGCCTGGCGCGCCGGGTTCTGGCCTGAGCCTGCGGTGAGTACGTGGCCGAGGATCACTTCATCCACCTGGGCCGGGTCGAGGCCGGTCTGCTCCAACAGGCGACGGATTACGGCAGCGCCCAACTCCGGTGCCGGGATGCTCGCGAGCGATCCTTGAAAACTGCCTACGGCGGTACGTGTGGCAGCAACAATCACAACGTCTTGCATGGAATGTGTCCTCACTGGAATTGCATTTCTGGAACGTGGTCGGGGACGATTAGTTTACCGGCTGTCTTGCTGACAATCTCTTCAATACTGACCCCTGGGGCACGCTCCTTTAGGATAAAGGCGCCGTTGTCGATTTCCAGGTATGCAAGGTCCGTCAGCACACGCTTGATGCAGTGGGCACCGGTCAGCGGCAGGGTGCATTGGCTGAGCAATTTGGACTCATCGTCCTTGGAGGCGTGGGTCATGATCACGATGATGTTTTCCGCGCCGGCCACCAGGTCCATGGCGCCGCCCATGCCCTTGACCAGCTTGCCCGGGATCATCCACGAGGCGATGTTGCCCTGTACGTCCACTTCAAACGCGCCGAGCACGGTGAGGTCGACATGGCCGCCGCGAATCATTGCGAAGGACTCGGCGGAGGAGAAGATCGAGGCGCCGATGCGCGCGGTCACGGTTTGTTTGCCGGCGTTGATCATGTCGGCATCGATGGTGTCTTCGGTGGGAAACGGGCCCATGCCGAGCAGGCCGTTTTCCGATTGCAACATCACTTCCATGCCTTCCGGGATGTAGTTGGCCACCAGGGTCGGAATGCCGATGCCCAGGTTGACGTAGAAACCGTCCTGCATTTCGCGGGCGACGCGTTGAGCCATTTGTTCGCGGGTGAGAGCCATTGTGCTGTTCCTCTTGTTCTCTTCGGGCTGGAGGGATTATTTGCGGACGGTGCGCTGTTCGATGCGCTTCTCGAATGTGCCGCAGATGATCCGGTCGACGTAGATGCCAGGGGTGTGGATCTGCGACGGTTCCAGCTCGCCCGGTTCGACGATTTCCTCGACTTCGACCACGGTGATCTTGCCGGCGGTGGCGGCCAGCGGGTTGAAGTTCTGGGCGGTGTGGCGGTAGACGACGTTGCCGAAGTGGTCGGCTTTCCAGCCTTTGACGATGGCGAAGTCACCGGTGATGGATTCTTCCATCAGGTACGGGCGACCGTTGAATTCGCGGGTTTCCTTGCCTTCGGCCACCGGGGTGCCGACGCCGGTGGCGGTGAAGAAGGCCGGAATGCCAGCACCGCCGGCGCGCATTTTTTCCGCCAGGGTGCCTTGGGGGGTGAGCACCACTTCGATTTCGCCGCTGAGCAGTTGCTTCTCGAACAGGGCGTTTTCGCCCACATAAGACGCGATCACTTTGCGGATCTGCTTTTGTTCCAGCAGCACGCCCAGGCCAAAGCCGTCGACGCCGCAGTTATTGGAAACCACGGTCAGGTCGCGGGTGCCTTTGCGCTTGATCTCAGCGATGAGGTTTTCCGGAATGCCGCACAGGCCAAAGCCGCCAGCGAGTACGGTCATGCCATCTTCCAGGCCTGCGAGGGCTTCTTCATAGGACGCCACGCGTTTATCGAAACCTGCCATATGCACCTCTTTTATTGTTAGTGGGCCAGCCAATGCCTCGAGTGTTGCGCCGACGGATTGATTTGTTAAGTTGTTTTTTAAGGTTGATTGATTTAAAAAACTGCATAGTCGAACCGTCGTCCGGAGTAATGTCATGACCGTCAAACAGATTCGTGCCTTTTTGGCCGTGGCGCAGAGCCTGAGTTTTGCCGCCGCCTGCGAGCGCCTGCACCTCTCTCAGTCGGCGCTGAGCTTGACCATCAAAGGCCTGGAAGAAGGGCTGGGCGGGCGCTTGTTCAGCCGCAATACACGGAATGTCGCGCTGACCCCTGAAGGGGAATCCTTATTGCCGCTGGCGCGTCGGCTGATTGCCGATTGGGACAACGCCGAGGATGAACTGCGCCAGCGCTTCACCCTGCAGCGCGGGCGCGTAACGGTGGCGGCGATGCCGTCGTTTGCGGGTAACCTGCTGCCGCCGATCCTGAAGATATTCCGCGCGCGTTACCCCCATGTGAACGTGACGGTGCATGACCTGATCAACGAACAGGTGCTGGAAATGGTCCGCGATCGCCAGGTCGAGTTGGGCGTGGCGTTCGAACCGTCCGAGGGGTCGTCGCTGGCGTTTACGCCGTTATACCTGGACCGCTTCATTGCCGTGGTGCCCATGGATTCACCCTTGGCACTGCGCGCTGAAATCGACTGGAAAAGCCTGTTGGAGCAACCGTTCATTGCCCTGCAACGACCCTCGACGGTACGGGTGATGCTGGAGGAGCATCTGGGTGCCTTGCAGATGAAATTGCCGGTGGCGCTGGAGAGTCATCAATTGGCGACGGTGGGCAAGATGGTTGCCAGTGGGCTGGGGGTCAGCGCCGTACCGGCATTATGTGCGCAGCAGATGCAGGAGGCGGGCGCCCATTGCATCACCTTGACCGATCCGGTGATCGAGCGGCCGATTGGTGTGTTGACCAAACCGGGGCATGAACTGTCGGCGGCGGCACAGGTGTTGTTTGATATTTTCCGCGATGAAGCGGGGAAAGGGCGTTACCCCAACTTTTGAAGTTGCATAAAAAATGTGGGAACTGGCAAGCCAGTTCCCACATTAGTTGAGAAGTACTTAGTAGTAGCGGTCGATTACTTTAACTTGCGAGTTGTCTTTGAAAGACTCCCACGCGTGGTTAAGTGTGTCGAACACTTGCTCGATGAAATTGCGATCGGCCGCCGCTTTCTTGCCGACATAACCCTGGCCACGGCGGTACATCTTCAGGCGCGCCGCCAGTTCACGGTTGTTTTTGTCGAACTCGGCTTCTTCGGTGTGGGGCGCCAGGCAGTCAATTTGGACTTTGCCCGATTTGCCAATCCACAGGATATGGTCGTCGAGTGTGTCTTTCTGCGCTGCGAACATCTCAGCCAATTCTTCGATAGTTGGTTGGTTGTTCAGATTCATGTGTAAGCCCCTTGACCAGTTGGCGATCTATCAATTGATTCGTTAAAACTGCTTAGTTGTCTCCGGTTCCGAAAACCGGGCGTCAGTGACGGTCTGCCGAATACGGGCAGGGTCTTGAACCTGATGCATGTAGTCTTGCTGATGAACTGCTACGCAATGGTTTCATAACGAAGACAAGCAGCGTTTGAGCTCCTTGTACCGAACCCTTCGGGTCGGTCAGCTTCATCAATCTGCCTTGTGGGCAGTGCACATCCGGAAGAAACAGCTCGGCGGTCAGACGAGCTTGTTCAAAACGCTTGTTACCAACGCTCCCGATCCGGGAGACGTCTAGATCATGCAAGGACAAAAAGGTTACGTCAACGGTTATGTAGTGATTATTTTTGATCACTACATAAATCGCCGTGGGGACGGGGGCATGCGAGGAGGTGTGACTCAGGCGTCATTTTTTGTGCGGTGGGTCGCTGCAGTTCATTGGCCTGCCCGGGTCTCCCGCTGATCTTTGAGGGGCGGTGCCCTGGCTATCCCAGGCGCTCTGCCAATAGCGGCAACAACCGCTCGCAGGATGCCGCGATCTTCAGCTGCAACAACTCATCCCCACGGGTCTTGCCCAGATTGATGGCAATCACCGGTTTGCCTTGCTCGACCATCGCCTTGCACAGGCGAAACGCCGAGTAGGCCATCAGCGACGACCCCACCACCAACAGCCCCTCGGCGTGTTCCACCGCCGCCATCGCCCTGGCGGCGGTGGCCTGGGCAACGTTTTCGCCGAAGAACACGACGTCCGGTTTGAGCCGTTCACCGTCGCAATGGGGGCAGCGGGGCACGCGAAAGCGTTGTTCAAACGCTGCGTCGAGCAGGGTATCGCCGTCGGGTGCCTGCACGGCGTCGACGCCCGCCAGGTACGGGTTCTCGGCCTCCATCAACCGTTGGATCACATCGCGTGCGCTGGGCCGATGGCAATCCAGGCATAGCACGCGATGCAAGCTGCCATGCAGCTCGATCACATCCTCACTACCGGCCTGGTCATGCAGCGTGTCGACGTTTTGTGTGATCAGCCCGCTGATACGCTGGCGATGTTGCAAGGCGGCCAGCGCCAGGTGGGCCTGGTTCGGCTGCGCAATCCGTACCCGTGGCCAGCCCAGCATCGCCCGTGCCCAATAACGGCGCCGCGCTTGCGGGGTGGCCAGGAACTCCTGGTACATCATCGGCGCCTTGCCTCGGCGCACGCCTTCGCTGTCCCGATAATCCGGGATACCTGATGACGTGCTGATCCCCGCCCCGGTCAGCACCAGAAAACGCCGTGCGGCCATGGCCCGGTGCAGGGTGTCAAGGTGGTCTTCTTGATGTTCGAGCATGTCGAGCATGGGCTCTCCTATTCGCCGCGAATGTATTGCTCCAGTTGCTTGATCAGGTTGGCTTGTTCGGCAATGGCTTCCTTGACCAGGTCACCGATGGAGAGCAGGCCCAGCAGTTTTCCGTCGACGACCACCGGCAGGTGGCGCAGGTGACTGTCGGTCATGATGTTCATGCAGGCTTCGACTGTCTTGTGGGCATCGACCGTGATGACTGGAGAGCTCATGACCTCGTGGACTTTGGTGGTGACGGAAGAAAGGCCTTTGAGTATCAGCTTCCGTGCGTAATCGCGCTCGCTGATGATGCCAACCACCTCACCCTGCTTGACGACCGGCAGGGCCCCGACATTTTTCGATGACATCACCACCAACGCTTCGAATACGGTGTGGTCCCATTCAATGGTGTGGACTTCCTGGTTTTGCTTGTCTTTGGCTTTGAGTACTTCTGAGACGGTTTTCATGGTGGCCACTCCGGTGTTGTTGTTAGGAAGTCAGCAATCCCCTACAGAATCCTAGACGGCCGGCGCCGGAGCAAGGACCAAAGCGGCGTTAAAGCTGTCGAAAAACGTCATCCGCCGGATTTATTCATGGTTTACCCGGTACTTGTCGGCTTTTTCGCCCGTTTTGGGCTGGCCGCCGTCTTGCGGGGCGCGGCCGTGCGTTTCTTCTTCCACGGGGTGGCGCCGCGGCCTGCCGGGCTGGCGGGGCCGGTGATGGTCATACGCATACCGTTGCAGCGGGCCACTTGCTTGCTCATCCAGGCCGCTTGCTTGGCGACGAATTCTTCCAGGCTCATTTCGCCGCTTTGCACCATGTCCAGCGCCTGTTCCCAGATCGCCGTGGTGCCCGGGTCGGCGATGGCGCGCGGCACCGCATCGATCAGGCTGAACGCCGCCGGGGTGGCCGAGAGGGCCTTGCCGTTCTTCACCAGGTAGCCTCGGTCCAGCAGGCCCTGGATGATCCCGGCGCGGGTGGCTTCGGTGCCGATGCCGGTGGTGTCCTTGAGCTTTTGCTTGAGCAACGGGTCTTCCACCAGCTTGGCGACGTTTTTCATCGCCTTGATCAGGTCGCCCTCGGTGAAGGGTTTGGGCGGTTGGGTCCACAGGTCCTTGAGGTTGACCTTGGCAACGGCGTAATCCTGGCCCTGCACCAGCGCCGGCAAGGCTTGCGGTGCCGGCGCCTCACGGCCTTTGGCGGGTGCAAGGGCTTCGGGCAGCGCGCGTTTCCAGCCTGGCTCGATGACGACTTTGCCCACCGCGCGCAGCGCTTGACCGGCACAGTCGAAATCCGCCTGGGTGCGGTCGTATTCATGGTTGGGCAGAAACTGCGCCAGGTAGCGCGCGCGAATCAGTGTGTAGACCGCCCGATGCTTGCCGGTGAGTTGCCCTGCATCCTTGCCGGCGCCAGTGGGAATGATGCCGTGGTGGGCGCTGACCTTGGCGTCGTTCCACGCCCGCGAGCGGCGCTGGGGATCGAGATGCGGCATCAGTTCGTTGACGGCCGCGTCGGCACGGCCCAGGGCGGCAAGGATCTTCGCCGCGTCGCCATGCTGACTCAATGGCAGGTAGCCGCAATCGCTGCGCGGGTAGGTGATGGCCTTGTGGGTTTCGTACAGCGATTGGGCGATGTCCAGGGTTTCCTGGGCGCCGAGACCGAGCTTCTTCGAGCAGATTTCCTGCAACGTCCCCAGGTCGAAGGGCAGGGGCGCGACCTCGCGCATGCGTTCGGTGCGCAACTTCACCAGCCGCGCACTGGCGGCGTGGGTCATGGCGTCGGCGGCGTCCCGGGCGAGTTGCGGGTTGAGGCAGCGGCCTTGGTCGTCACAGGCATCGTCGACGGCGCGCCATTGGGCGGTGAAGGTCATGTGCGCGTGGCGCAGGTCGACGTCGATGGCCCAGTAGGCCACCGGTACGAAATCGGCGATGCTGCGGTCACGGTCGACCACCAGGCGCAGGGTCGGGGTTTGCACCCGGCCCACCGGCAGTACGCCTTGGTAACCGGATTGGCGGCCGAGCAAGGTAAACAGGCGGCTCATATTCATGCCGATCAGCCAGTCGGCGCGGGAACGGCCCAGGGCCGAGTGGTACAGGCTGAAGGTCTCGGCGCCGGGTTTGAGCGCGGCCAGGGCCTTGCGGATGGAGGCGTCGTCCAGCGCCGACAGCCACAGGCGTTGGATCGGCCCGCGATAGCGGCAATGTTCCACCAGCTCGCGGGCGATCATTTCGCCCTCGCGGTCGGCGTCGGTGGCGATCACCAGTTCCAAGGCTTCCCCCAGCAGGCGCTTGACCGCCTTGAACTGGGCGGCGGTCTTGGGCTTGACGCGCATCTTCCATTTGTCCGGGACAATCGGCAGGTCGGCGAGCACCCAGCGCTTGTACTTGGCGTCGTAGGCGTCGGGCGGGGCGGTTTCCAGCAGGTGGCCGATGCACCAGGTGACAGTCACCCCGTTGCCCAGCCAGCAACCGTCGCCACGGCGCGTGGCGCCGAGCACGGCCGCAATATCCTTGGCCTGGGAGGGTTTTTCACAGAGGAACAGCCGCATGGTCATCACATCAGATCGGGTTGATGCCTTGCAGGATGCGTAGTCCGAGGGATTTGAGCAACCATTATCTGTATGGATGTACAGCGATTTGTGTGGCGCCGCAGAGCAGATGTGGGAGGGGGCTTGCTCCCTCCCACAGGGGACCTGCGGTGTTCAGGTGGTCGGGTCAGTTGTTGTCGATATCCACATGCCGCGTTTCCTTGAGGCAGAACATCCCGACAACCAGGCTCACCCCGGTCACGACCACCGGATACCACAAGCCATAGAAGATATCGCCGGTGTACACCACCAGGGCAAACGACACGGTCGGCAGGAAGCCGCCAAACCAGCCGTTGCCGATGTGATAGGGCAGGGACATCGAGGTGTAGCGGATGCGTGTCGGGAACAGTTCCACCATCAACGCCGCCAGCGGGCCGTAGCACATGGCCGCGATCAGGATCAGCACCACGATCAGCACCACCACCATCACCTTGTTGACCTGCGCCACATCCGCCGATGTCGGGTAGCCGGCGAGGGTCACGGCGGCGCGCAGGGCCGACTCGTCAAAGCCATCGATGCGCACGTCGCCCACGCTCACCTGCACCGGGCTGCCGGCAGGGGCGGCGGCGCTGCTGTAGGGCAGGCCTTGCTTGACCAGGAAGGTCTTGACCTTGTCGCAGGGGCTGTCAAAACGCGCCTTGCCCACCGGGTCGAACTGGAAGGTGCAGGTGGCCGGGTCGGCCAGCACGGTGATCGGCGCCTGGCGACTGGCCTGGTCCATCGCCGGGTTGGTGTAGTGCGCCAGGCCCTTGAAGATCGGGAAGTACAGCGCGGTCGCCAGCAGCAGGCCGAGCATCAGCACCGGTTTGCGCCCGATCTTGTCCGACAGCCAGCCGAAGAAGATAAAGAACGGTGCGCCAATCACCACGCTGATGATCAGCAGCATATTGGCCAGGGCCGGGTCCATCTTCAGGAACTGCGTGAGGAAGAACAGCACATAGAACTGCGCCGCGTAAAAGGTCACCGCTTGCCCGCCGTTGATGCTGAACAGCGCAATCAGCACCACCTTGAGGTTTTCCCACTTGCCGAAGGACTCGCGGATCGGCGCCTTGCTGGCCTTGCCTTCCTCCTTCATTTTCAGGAACGCCGGCGATTCATGCAGGCTCATGCGGATCCAGGTGGAAATGCCCAGCAGCACGATGGAAAACAGGAACGGAATGCGCCAGCCCCACACTTCGAACTGATCGCCAGTGAAGTAGCGGCAGGCCAGCACCACCAGCAGTGACAACAGTAACCCCAGGGTGGCGGTGGATTGAATCCAACTGGTGTGCAGGCCGCGCTTGCCGGCGGGGGCGTGTTCGGCGACATAGGTCGCCGCGCCGCCGTACTCGCCGCCCAACGCCAGGCCTTGCAGCATGCGCAGGGCGATCAGGATGATCGGCGCGGCAATGCCGATGCTGGCATACGTGGGCAACAGGCCGACGCAGAACGTCGCCACACCCATCAGGATAATGGTCACGAGGAAAGTGTACTTGCGCCCGATCATGTCGCCCAGGCGGCCAAACACCAGCGCGCCGAACGGGCGCACCACAAAGCCGGCCGCGAAGGCCATCAAGGCGAAGATAAACGCCGTGGTGTCGTTGACCCCGGCAAAGAACTGTTTACTGATCACCGCCGCGAGGGCGCCATAGAGGAAGAAGTCATACCACTCGAATACCGTCCCCAGGGACGAGGCGAAGATGACTTTTCTCGATTCGCTGACGGTGCTCGTGCTGACCGCCGAGCCCAGGGTTTGAGCATGTTCTGACATCGGGTATCCCTCACAGTGATTATTTATTGTTGTTCCACTGTCGGCGCCAACCTCAGCGCCGGTCTGTTTTCCGTTCCTCTGTAGGCGCGCGCTTGCTCGCGAAAATCGCCAACGATTACGCGGGAAATCTGGATGAACGCGGCGCCTTTGCGTTTTTCGCGGGCAAGCTCGCTCCTACAGTGTTCGGCGAAAGGATCAGTTGCGCGGCTTTCTCCGCGATCATCAGCGTCGGTGAGCAGGTATTGCCGGATGTGATGCGGGGCATGATCGAGGCATCGGCGATGCGCAGCCCCGGCACGCCATGCACCCGCAACTGCGCGTCGACCACCGCGTCCTGGTCACTGCCCATGCGGCAGGTGCCCACCGGATGGAAGATCGTCGTGCCGATGCGCGCCGCGGCTTCGTGCAGTTGCTCTTCGGTTTGCAGCGCATCGCCGGGCAAGTATTCCACCGGTTTGAACGGGCTCAGGGCCGGCGCGGCGACGATCCGTCGAGTCAGGCGAATCGCGTCGGCGGCCACCCGCAGGTCTTGCGGATGACTGAGGTAATTGGGCTGGATCAACGGCGCATCCGTCGGGTTGACCGAGCGAATATCGATACGCCCGCGGCTTTGCGGGCGCAGGTCGCAGACCGACGCGGTAAACGCCGGGAACGCGTGCAACGGCTCGCCGAAGCGCTCCAGGGACAGCGGCTGCACATGGTATTCAAGGTTGGCCGAGGTTTGTTCCGGGCCCGAGCGGGCAAACGCGCCGAGCTGGCTGGGCGCCATCGACAGCGGGCCGCTGCGGTCATACAGGTAACGCAGGCCCATGCCCATTTTGCCCCACACGCTGCCCGCGATCTGGTTCAGGGTGCGCGCGTTTTCCAGCTTGTAGATCAGCCGCAGTTGCAGGTGGTCCTGCAGGTTGCCGCCAACCCCTGGCAGTTCATGCAACACATTGATGCCGAGCGGCTTGAGCACGTTGGCGGGGCCAATCCCCGAACGCTGCAAAATGCCGGGCGAACCCACGGCGCCAGCACACAACACGATTTCCTTACGGGCCTTCCAACGGAGCGACTGGCCGTGCTGACGCCCGACCACTGCCGATGCGCGGCCGTTTTCCAGCAACACGCGGTCGACTTCGACTTCGGTCAATACCGTCAGGTTCGGCCGCTGGCGGATCGGCTTGAGGAACGCCTTGGCCGCATTCCAGCGGACGCCGGCCTTCTGGTTGACCTGGAAGTAACCGCAGCCTTCGTTATCGCCCTGGTTGAAGTCGCTGACGTTGGCGATGCCGCTTTGCGCTGCGGCCTCACGGAAGGCATCCAGAATCGGCCACGACAGCCGTTGTTGCTCGACGCGCCACTCGCCGCCGTCGCCGTGAAATGCCGAACCGCCAGCAAAATGGTTTTCGCTGTGCTTGAACAGCGGCAGCACGTCTTCCCACGCCCAGCCCGGGTTGCCTGCCGCCGCCCAGCCGTCGTAGTCCTGAGCCTGGCCGCGCATGTAGATCATGCCGTTGATCGACGAACAACCGCCGAGCACCTTGCCCCGCGGGTAACTCAGGGCGCGGCCTTGCAGGCCGGCCTGGGCTTCGGTCTTGAAGCACCAGTCGGTGCGTGGGTTGCCGATGCAGAACAGGTAGCCGACGGGGATGTGAATCCAGGGGTAATTGTCGCGACCACCGGCTTCAAGCAACAGCACACGGTGGGCGGGGTTGGCGGACAGTCGATTGGCCAGCAGGCAGCCTGCGGGGCCGGCGCCTACGACGATGTAATCGTATTCAGCAGTTGCAGTGGGCATCTGAGGTCTCGCTTGTTTTTCTTATTGGCTCCATCCTAGTTGTTAGTTTTCGTCTTAAAAATGTTAGTTTTTACCCAGTGGCTGTGCGTTTTTAAACAGCACGGCCCAGACTCACGGATTGGAGGCGCTATGTTCGACTGGAATGACCTGCGGTTTTTTCTTGAGTTGCAGCGCAGCGGCCGCCTGCTTACCGCCGCGCAACGCCTGAAAACCACCCACGCCACCGTGGCGCGGCATATCGAGGCGATCGAGAAAAGCCTCGGCACCGCGTTGTTCGTGCAGCACGCCCACGGCTATGAGTTGACGCCGTCCGGCGAGGCCCTGCTCAAACACGCCGAAGCCATGGAAAACGTCGCGCTGCTGGCCGAAGACGAACTGACCCACACCGCCGCGCCCCTGGGCAAGATCCGCCTGGGCGTGGCCGAAGGGCTGGGGGTGATGTTCCTCGCCAGCCGCATGGGCGGGCTGTTCGAGCGCTATCCGGGGTTGGAAGTGGAGCTGGTGGCCGTGCCGCGTTTCGTCAGCATCCTCAACCGCGAAGCCGAAATCAGCATCCACCTCGAACGTCCCAGCGTCGATCAACTGGTCACGCGCAAACTCACCGACTATCGCCTGGCGCTCTATGCCAGCCGCGCGTATCTGGCGCGCACCCCGCCGATTGAAAAACGCGAAGACCTCGCCGCCCATGCCTGGATCGATTACGTCGACGATCTGCTGTTCAGCCAGGAACTGAAACTGCTCAGCAGCTTCTGCCGCAACCCCAAAGTGGTGTTCCACAGCACCAGCGTGATCGCCCAGCACCAGGCGGCGCGTTCCGGGCTGGGGATTGCGGTGTTGCCGTGCTTCATGGCGGCCGGTGATCCGGACCTGGTGGCGTTGTTGCCGGGGGAGGGGATTCAGCGCAGCTATTGGATCAGCTCGCGCCGGGAACTGCACAAGTCGGTGCGGCTGCGGGTGTTGTGGGATTACGTGGTGGAGTTGTGCGCGCGGGAGCAGGCACTGTTGCTCGGCGGGTCCACCTGAAGAACCTGGATCAAAAATGTAGGAGGGCGCTTGTCCCCGATAGCAGTGTGTCAGCCAAAACATGCATGACTGAAGCACCGCTATCGGGAGCAAGCTCCCTCCCACACTTTTGACCGGATTCAGCTTCCAAGATCAGGTCGGCTATAAGGCCAAGCAAGAGCAAGAGCAGATCAGGGTCTATCTGATCTATGGAGATCCAAATGTGGGAGGGGCTTGCCCCCGATAGCAGTGTGTCAGCCAAAATATGCATGACTGAAGCACCGCTATCGGGGGCAAGCCCCCTCCCACACTTTTGACCGGATTCAGCTTCCAAGATCAGGTCGGCTATAAGGCCAAGCAAGAGCAGAGCAAAAGCAGATCAGGGTCTATCTGATCTATGGAGATCCAAATGTGGGAGGGGCTTGCCCCCGATAGCAGTGTGTCAGCCAAAACATGCATGACTGAAGCACCGCTATCGGGAGCAAGCTCCCTCCCACATTGAAGCTGTGGTGTTGCTTGAACTGAGTCAATCGCGCAAGACGAATTCCGCGCTGCCCAGCCGTTCTCCATTCACCAGCACATGCACCGCGTGCTTGCCCGGGTAGTGCTTGCGTGTGGTCAGTTCACGGATATGTTGTTCGCGGCTGATGTGCTGCTGCTCGCCTGCGCCAAGGGTAAAGGCCTTGAGCTTGAACACTTTGGCCGCACGGTGGCCGGCGCTTTTTACGTAGTCGATGGCGTAGTCCACCACCAGTTTTTGTGGTGCGGCGGCGGTGGATTCGAGGCTGAAGGTCAGGTTGATCCGCTCCCCCAGTGTGATCACCGCCGGCGTGACGCGCAGGTGATGAATCTTGACCTCGGCCTTGGCTCCCGCGCCGATGATCGTCAGCGCGCGGGTGTTGCCCTGCTTGATCAGGCTGCGCAGTGCATGGCGGGCGATCCAGGCGGTGTGCGGGTTATCCAGCGACCAGCCTTCGATCAGGCTGAGGACCCAATCGGGGTGGTCCTTGGTGATGTCGTTGAGGTGGTTGGCCACGGACTTGCGCACGTAGAGGCTGCTGTCGGCCTTGAGGTTGTCGAGGATCGACGCGCACAGCCCGGGGTTGGCCTGCACGTCGGCCAGGCGGAATGACCACGGCAGGCGCGGTCGCGAGCCTTCGCTGGCGAGGCGGCGCACGTGTTCGTTGTCATCCAGCGACCACTGTTGCATCACCGCCAGGGTGCGTTGGAAGTCGTGCAGCAAGAAGTGCCGGATCGCGAATTCGGCGGAGCCAAAGGTGGTGAAATATTTGAGCGCGGCCATGGAGCGCTCGAAGTCATCCCGGCCATGACTCGCCACGTAGTGCGGCAGGAACAGGCTGACAAACCCGCTGTTCAAGCGCGGCGCGAGGGCATAGAGCCGCGTGAGAGTCTGTGGGTAATCCAGCGGGATCACCGCGTGCAGGCTGTCGCTGACCCGTGCCACGCGCTGCATCACCGACAACTCGGCCAGCCCGGCCTTGGCGTGCTGGAGAAAGCCCTTGGCGTCGAACGCCGGGTACACCGCCGTCATCTCGGTGGCGATGTGTTGCAGGCGTTCGGCGTTGAAGATTTCCTTGAGGGCCGGGGCGCTTTGGTCGGTCATCGGTGATTCCATGGGGGGTTAGAGAAACCAGCGGTATTCCCGCGTGTTGATCTCCTGCTGAAACGCCAAGTGGTCCTGGCGTTTGTTCTCGCAGTACACGTCGACAAATTCCGCGCCCAGCTTATCGCGCAATACCGCTTGATGTTGCATGGCGCGCACGGCCTCGAGCATTTCCAGGGGGAAGTCGGTGCCGCTGTTGCGGTCGTCGTTCAGTGGGGCGATGGGTTCGCGCTTGGCGTCAAGCCCATGCTCCAACCCCACCAGAATCGCCGCCAACACCAGGTACGGGTTGGCATCGGCGCTGGCCAGGCGGTGTTCGATACGCAGGTTGCGCGGGTCGGACTCGGGGATGCGTACGCACGCATCGCGGTCTTCGAAGCCCCAGCTGGCACGGGTGGCGGCGTTGACCGTACCGCCCAGGCGGCGGAAGGCGTTGTGGTTCGGCGAGAAGATCGGCATGCAGTGCGGCAGCAACTCCAGGCAGCCGGCCACGGCGTGGCGCAGGGGTTGCTGTTGATGGGCCGCGAGTATGTTGTTGCCGGCGCCGTCGTACAGGCTGACATGCACATGCATGCCGCTGCCGGGGAATTGCAGGTAGGGCTTGGCCATGAAGCTGGCGCGGTAGCCGTGCTTGAGCGCCACACCACGGGTGCTGCGGCAGAACAGGGCGGCCCAGTCGGCAGCGCGCAGGCCATCGTCCAAGTGGCCGAAGTTGATCTCGAACTGGCCAGGGCCGAGTTCCGCGGTGATCACCGTGATGTCGATGCCTTGGTCCTTGGCGGTTTGCGCCATATCGTCGAGCACCTCGCTGAAGCGCGACAGTCGCTCGATATGCAGGTTGGGCTGGTCGTCGGCGTCGTCACTCAGCGGGTCGCGGGCGAATTGCGGCAGGCCGTTGTCGAGCTGCTTGTCGAACAGGTAAAACTCCAGTTCAAAGGCCACCACCGGGTGAATGCCTTTGTGGTGCAGGCGTTCCAGGACCTTGGCCAATACTTCCCGCGGTTCGAATTCGATCGGCGCTTGCGTACCGTCCGAGGTGATCAGCATCTGGCCCAGCGGCTGCGACTCCCAGCTCACCGGCTTGAGCGTGCCCGGCACCAGGCGGCGGTTGGCGTCGGGGTCGCCGTCGTTGAAGCAGTAATCACCGATCTTGAACAACCCGCCCTGAACCCCCAGCAGCACGGCGTTCTGCGGCAGCTTCAAGGGGCCGCCGGCGGCGACTTTTTCCAGCATCTCCACCGGGTAGCGCTTGCCGTAGAAATGCCCGGGGATGTCCAGGGCGATCAGGTCGACATAACGCACGTCGGGGTGGTTCTGGCGAAAGCTCCGTACTTCGGCCAGCAGCGTGGAGGAATGGCTTTTCACGGGTGTAGCTCCTAGTTGTAAACCCACAGCACGCGGGCGGGCAGTTCGGTCAGGTTGGCGTAGCGGCAGCGGGCGAAACTGGCCAGGTGGAAGCTGTCGCCTTGGTGCAGGGTGACCGAGTCGGCTTCCCCTTCCACCCACAGCGTCAACTCCCCCTCCAGCACAAACCCGGCCTGCTCGGCGCGGTCGCTCATGGTCTGCTCACCGCTATTGGCTCCGGGGGCCAGCAGGCTGTCGAGCATCGAAAACGCACCGTTCATGTTGGGGGAGACCAGGATGTCGGTGATGCCATTGGCGTAATACACCGTGCGCCGCTCGTTGGGGCGCGTCACCCAGTTGATGGCCTTGGGCTTGCTCAGGCTGTAGAAATAGGTGGTGGGCACGTCAAGGGCGTGGCTGATCGCGGTCAGGTCCGCCACGGTCGGGCGTGACAGGCCTCGTTCGACCTGAGACAGGAAACCCACCGAACGCTCGATCTTTTGCGCCAATTGCGCGAGGGTGAGTTTCTTGTACTTGCGCAGGTCGTGGATCAGGATCGCCAGGGCTTCGAGTTCTTCTTGTTGGTTCATGAAATTTATTTCGTTAAATTTCATGAAAAATTACATGATAAATTTCACGCGGGCAATGGGTGAGGGGGCTGGAGCAGCATTTATTTACGCAAGCGCAGGCGTTGCGGCGAACACCCTGTGGCGAGGGAAACCGGGCGCTCGGGTTTTTGGCTGAATGATTCCACACGCCCGCGGTCGGAACCTGGGTACGCCTCACTACTTGAAGGAGCACCCATGAAGTCCAGATCCCTCGTCGCCAGCCTGTTGGTCGTTGCCAGCCTGTCCACCGCCAGCTTTGTGGTGCAGGCCGGTGATTCCCCGCAGGAAACCGTGAAGCCTTCCAGCATCAATACCCGTGACTTGAAAGAGGGCGACCGCGCGCCGGATATCCTGATGCGCAAGGAATCGGCGGTCACTGACTGGAAGAAACGCGGCTTGAAGCAGCCCGAAGAGGACAGCCAATGGGCCCGTGTCGGCAATAGGTTTGTGCTGCTCAAAACCACTAACGGCACCATCCTCGAGATCACTCCGGTCAAGCAATAATCCGCTGGCAACGCCTGCTTTTTTTCGGGTTCCTGAGGTAAGGTGACCGGCTGCAATGGCCGCGTTACCTTCATGGAATGAGAGCAGGATGCTTGCCACCCTAAGACACTACCCCCGCACAGTGAAGCTGTTGCTGTCCGCCACGTTGATGCTGACGCTGGCCAAGGCGATCACCTTTCCGTACCTGGTTATCTACCTCACCCGGCACTTTGCCCTGGACATCACTCAGGTCGGCCTGGTGATCGGCAGTTCGCTGATCGTCGGTTCGTTGCTCAGCGTGTATGGCGGGTTTCTCGTCGATCGCATCAGCAGCTATCGGTTACTGCTGGGCTTGAGTGCGCTGTTTGTCGTGGGCTTTATCGGTACGGTGCTCGCGCAGACTATCTGGGCGTTCTATGGCTGCCTGATCCTGATCAACCTGGCTTACGCGGTCATCGATATTGCGATCAAAGCCGGCTTTGCCAGCCTGTTGCCGGAAGACGCGCGCAGTGAGGTGTTTTCCATCAAGTACACCCTGACCAATATCGGCTATGCGGTGGGGCCGTTCTTTGGTGCGATGGTGGCCAGGCTGGATATCAGCTTGCCGTTTATGCTGTCGGCGCTGTTGGGGGCGGGTTTTTTCCTGCTGTACTGGCGCTGGGGTGATCGTGCGCTGGCCACTGTCGATGCCACGCAAAAGCCGGTGTCGTTCCTGGCTGTCGGCCGCGTGCTGTTGAAGGATCGGCGTCTGGTGTGCTTCACCGTTGGCGGCGTGCTCAGTGCGGTGGTGTTCGGCCAGTTCACGGCTTACCTGTCGCAATACCTGGTGACCACCACCACTGCTGAATACACCTACAAGGTCATCAGCGCGGTGCTTACGACGAACGCCGTGTTGGTGATTGCCTTGCAATACGTGATCGGTCGGCGCATCTCGCACCGTTACCTGAGCCAGTGGCTGATCTTCGGCTTGAGCATGTTCATGCTGGGGTTGATCGGCTTTGCGCTGTCCACCAGCGTACTGTGGTGGGTGCTGGCGATGGCGGTGTTTACCGTGGGGGAAATCGTCGTGTTCCCGGCCGAGTACATGTTTATCGACCGTATTGCCCCGGACCACCTGCGCGGCATGTATTACGGCGCGCAAAACCTGTCCAACCTCGGCGCCGCGCTGGGGCCGGTGCTGTGCGGGTTGGTGTTGGCCAGCCTGCCGGCGCATTACATGTTCTACATGCTGGGGGCGTTTATCGTCGGTGGCGGGGTGTTCTATTTCATGGGTGCGAGGCTGAAGGCAAGTCATCCAGAGTGAGTTTGCCCAGGTGGTTGCTGTGCAGCTCGTAGCGTAATTCTTCGACCATCTTGTCCACTTCTTGCGGGGTCTGCAGCCGATTGGTGCTGATCCCGGTGACCACCAGGTCGACCCGGCCGGTTTCGGCGTCGAAGACTTTGAGGGTCAGCGACGCGTCCCGGCACAGGGTGAATTCGCACGTCAGCGGCGACAGGCCTTCTTCGATGCAATTTCGCAATTGAGACAGGGTAAACATGCTAATTCCTTCCGGGTGTGGAATACGACGACACAGGATCGAAAGCCTGTGCCCACCTCAGGAAGGTTAAGCATTACACCTAGGCGCAATAAGGCGAATTCGCACTAACCGCACTAGTGCATTTGCACTTTCAGCGCTTGTTTTTCAGACGCAGTTCACCGGCGAACAGCCCGCGCTCACGGGCCCAGACGATCGCTGCACTACGGCTATGCACCCCCAGTTTGGAATACACCGTGGCCACATGGTTACGCACCGTGTTGGGCGCCAGCTTCAGGCGCGAGGCGATCTCTTTGTCGGCCAGGCCTTCGCAAATCAAACCCAGCACATCGCGCTCGCGGGTGGTGAGATCGGTGAAGGCAATGCCCGGCACATTGGGTCGGTTGGCGCCTTTGGCGTTGGCCAGCTTTTCGATCAGGGTCTGGCTGAACCAGGAGGCGTCCTGCATCACTTCTTCGATGGCCGCCACCAGCTCCAGCTCCGAGCGCTTGCGTTCGGTGATGTTCATCAGCACCAGCAGGTAGCAGGGCACGTCCTGGATGCTCACGGTATCGGCGGACACCACGCAGTCGATCACCTCATCGCCTTTCTTGCGCACCTTCAGATCCAGCCCGTCGAGGTTGCCGGCTTTTTCCAGAGTGGCGAACAACTGCGCGCAGGCTTGGGCGCTGTCGATGAAGTCGATGTCTTCGATGGCTTTGCCGATCAGTTCCTCACTGGTGTAGCCGGTAATGCTCATGAAAGCTTCGTTGATATCCACCACTTGACGGTTGTCGGCGTTGCACACCAGGGTTGGCACCGGCGTCAGGCGGAACGACTTGGCGAAGCGCTCCTCACTCTGGCGCAGGGCGATTTCTGCCTTGCGCCGCGGTTCCAGGTCGGTGAAGGAAAACAACATGCAGTCTTCCTCGTTCATGTCCAACGGCTGGCCGGCCACGATCACCAACTTGCTGCCGCCCTCGGGCAATCTCAATTCGGCCTGCATCTGCGGGATGGTCGCGCCTTCGGCCAGGCGCTGGATGGCCAGGTCCTTGCGCTCGGCGTGTTCCAGCACGTCCAGTTCATACACCGAGCGGCCGATCACTTGGTCGCGGTTATAGCCGGTCATCTCCAGAAAGCCCTGGTTGACCTTGATATAGCGCAGGTCGCTGAGGCGGCAGATCACGGCGGGCGCGGGGTTGGCGTTGAAGGTTTTTTCGAAGCGCTGCTCGGCGCTCGCCCATTCGGTGGCGTCGCTGAGGATCAACACCAAAAGCTCCGGTTCGCCGCGTGAATCGGTCAGCACCAGGCTGCGCAGGCGATGGACCCAACTGCGCTCGTCGTCGCCGGTGGGGCTGACTTCCACGATCACGTCGCTGAACGCTTCGCCGGCCGCCACCCGGCTGAGCGGGTAGTTGTCCGGCAACAGCGGGTGGTTATTGCGATAGCGCAAGGCGAACCGCTCGGCATAGGCCTGATTGTTGGCGCCCAGGTGTTCGACCGCGCTGACCCCGTGCATGGTCAGCGCGGCCTCGTTGGCCCAGAGGATGGTCTGGTCGAGCTCGGCCAAAATCACCCCGTCGGACAACCCGGAGATGATCTGCTGCAATTGGCGGCGGTTGGTTTCTTTGGCGAGGACGTCCTGGCTCATGGTTTCTCCTGGGAATGGGCGCATGCGAGTTACGACACCCAGGCTGCGCGATAGTGCAGCGCAACTGCCCCGTGCGATCTGGCGCACGCTGCTGTTGCGCACGGCGCTGAGCGTTTCCTTTCTTCACCTGCCGCGTTGAATGGGTAAAATGCCGGCTTTTTACGCGTATCCCGCAAAGGTGCATCTTGAACGCAGGCAAATTCGTCGGCTTGTTATTACTCACTTCGCTGCTGGCGGCCTGCGGCACCTCGCCACCCCGCACGCCCAACGACCTCTGCGGCATCTTTCGCGAAAAGGCCGACTGGTACGACGCCGCCCAAGTCACCCAAAAGCGCTGGGGCGTGCCGATCCAGTTGCCGTTCGCCATCATGTACCAGGAGTCGGCCTTCCGGCAGGACGCCAAGGCTCCGCGTAACTACCTGTTGTGGATCATCCCCTGGGGCCGCGTCTCCACCGCCGCCGGCTATGCCCAGGCCAAGGATGAAGTGTGGAACGACTACCGCAAAAGCACCGGCCGCAGCGGCGCCAGCCGTCAGGACTTCGACGACGCCATCGACTTCGTCGGTTGGTACATGGACAAGACCTACACCATCAACGGCGTTTACAAGTACGACGCCTACGGCCAATACCTGAACTACCACGAAGGCTGGGGCGGCTATCGCCAGCGCACCTACGCCAGCAAAGCCTGGCTACCCCCCGTGGCCAGCAAAGTGCAGGCTCGCTCGCAGCTGTATGCGCAGCAATATGCGGGTTGCAAGAATGATTTGGGGCGTGGGTTCTGGAGCCGGTTTTGGCATTGGTTGTGAGAGCGACACCCGGTAACTGATACAGATCTGTGAACTTTGACAGTAGGCAAGGTGCAGTGACCTCCTTAATCTGCAGTGCGTGTCCTACTCATTGTTGAAGAAGGAAACTGGCAATGAATAAATCAGAGTTTCGCGTTTACCTTAAGCAACAGACTTCTATTGCCGAGAGCCGTATATCCCTCAAGGGCAGCAGGTCGGACAAGGTGGATTCGGGTCGGGTTAAGTTTTTGACGGTGTTGAGTCGTGTGGTCGATGGGAATGCCAGCCCTGAAGACCTCGGTGTCGTCGGTGTCGTCAATGACGTATTGCAAAAATTAGCATTACTCCCCAGCGGCAAAACCTTTCTGTCGGTCCTCGAGCCTTGAGGCGATGATTGCTTTTGTTGTGGTGAGGCAATCGGCCCCCGCCACAATGCATTTTTCGAAAAAATGCGCCTTGCGCAAGAGCGCGTTTAGCGTCTAATCACTTATGGTTCCCACGCTACATGAGGAATGTAGCATGGGAAAAATCTTTACTCTGAGGCTAACCAGCCCACCAGCGGCACCACCAATAGCGTGCTCATCGCCATTGCGATCACATTGCCTATGTAGGGATGAAAGTGCGCGGGCAACCGCCCTGCAATTGCACAGGCTAACGGCGGCGCGATCAATGCCCCAAAGAGCGCACTAGAGCCCATAACCATCCAGCTACCTCCATAAGTCAACACGGCTGCAGGAACCACTGACACCAATGGAACATAGGTCGGATACCAGCCCTTTTTGATCCACTGATATCGCCAGATCACCACACCGATTGCTGAAGTCAATGCCTGCGCACCTATAAGGTTTATAAGCAAGCCTGAACCATAAGCCGGGCTGATGGGATTCAGAGCATACGCCAGTAACACACCTGCCAGCAGCCCAAGACTAGCGAGTTCATTCCCGAAAAAAGGGGCTTCTGAAAAGTCCGCCAGCACCCGACGCAGGCTCCAGCCCACACCGTAGGTGGGCGGTTTGGCTGGCATTGGTTTTACGGGGGCGGTGTAGTTCGAACGAACCAGCGAGGGCAGCCGACGACAAATTTCAAACGCGATGATGCTACCAGCGGCCATGCCGAGCACATTACCGATCACCGCAGGTAACCCGAGCGGTACGCAAACGAAGTTCACGATCAACAAGCACGTTGGCGTCACCAGCAACGCCCCCAGTATTGCACCGTTGAGCGTTACCTTCCAACCGCCGCCGAACATCAGCACCATCGCCGCCGGCAGTGAAACGAATGCTGCGAATGTTGGTTGCCATGTCCCGGTAGTTACGGTCCACCCCCAGAGCAAGTTGCTTAGTACTAGCCCCAACAATGAACTGGTCACGAGCCAAGGCCACAATCCTGTACCGTAGGAAATGGAAAAGCCTTGCCACGCTTTTCCGCGCGTGCTCGCCCACCAGGCAATGTATGCACCGCTCAGCAATCCGAGAGAAGCAAGCTCGTGTTTATAAAAGGCTACTTCGCTGATATCCCCCAGCACCCAGCGTAACCAGGCGGTAGAACTAGGCAGGTTCGCAACCATCTCGCTATACCCCGGCCAGGATCCGCGATGACTAATTACAACCCAAACCACCAGCAATATGCTTATAAACCCAAGGGTCAGAACTGTGATGTCCGCGCGGGAACGCAGAGGTGATGTCTTGGCAAATAGAGTTTCCATGATGTGCCCTCCGATTAGCGCGGTAGAGCAGGATGTTGCGAATATCCGAGCATCTGATCGTAGAGATCGTTGCGTCGGTCGCGATGCAGATCGTTAAGGCTGTTCCAGATCGGTGCGCTACGGGCGCTGGTGATATCGATGTCGGCAAACAGGATTTCCTGGCGGTTGGCCGAAGCCACAGCGCCGATTGGCCAGCCATTGGTCCCGGCAATTAACGAACATCCGAGGTAACGGGCATCCCGTTCTTCGCCAATGCGGCTGGCGGCAGCGATGAACACGTTGTTTACATGGGCGGCGGTCATCGTCAGGTACGACGCCATGCATTTACCCGCCTCATCGAACAGCGGAGGAGGTGTCCAAACCCAGTTGTTCAGGCTACAAATGATATCGGCGCCTTGCTGGCTTAGAATGCGCGGCACTTCTGGGAACCAAATGTCCCAGCAGATCAGTAAGCCGATGCGTCCGATCGGCGTTTCAAACACTGGGAAACCTGTATCACCAGGTGTGAACCAAAGCTTTTCTAGATTCCACAAATGAGCTTTGCGGTATTTTCCAATAAACCCACCGGGGCCGAGCAGTACGGCAGTATTGAACAACTGATGACCGTCTATCTCGTTCAGACCGGCAACCAGATACACCTGATGGCTGCATGCAAAGTCTATCCACGCTCGCACACTGATACCGTCTGGAACCGCCTCGGCGTGATCAAAGGCATCCTGACGGCTGCTGAAAAAATATCCGCAATTGGAAAGCTCAGGCAGCACGATCAGAGTGGCACCGCCGTTTGCGGCCTCGGTGGCGAGGGCAAGACTTTGACGCAGGTTATCGGCTCTATTGGCCATGCCGACCTGGGGATCAAGTTGAATGACAGCGATGCGGGCGGGGCTCGTTGGTTCGCTCATGGATGTGACCTCTTATTGTTATGCAACCGGGGTGGTTGAATGTTTATAAGAGGTGATAAAGTGTTTAATTGGAAGTCGGATGATTCTTGTTGTGTTGTAGTCCGTCTCTCAAGCTTTGTTAGTTTTCGGTTTGAAATTCAGGGTAGTCTTGCATGCTAAAGCCACCATTAAAATTTGCGTGGGTTTTGCTGCATATATTGATCACCGCATCAATGGCGCCCCTGAAGCAGGGTTCGGTCCAGCCTGCATCGACGGAGAAAGACTCGCCGGAAAGATAAAGCCCAGACTTGTGAGAAAAATCTCTATTGTATTTCATTAGGCTGACAGCGTCATAATAGGTGCCTGGCCGGTAAAGCTTCGCACAGCCAAGCGAGTTTTTGTCATTCATCCATCGTTGAACGATTGCCTGTTTTCGTCCTATATAGGGGGATATCTTTTGCCTTATGTTCGTTGATTTTAAGAGGATTCTGTCGAGTTCATCTATGCATTTGTCGACAAGTTCGTTGTCGCTGAATAGCGATAGCTTTATTGCGTCGTCTTCCCATGTGTAGCTGAGTAGGATGCAGTCATAGGTGCTATTGTCATTGTAGCGATAGGTGTAAATGTCATGTATGAAGCTGTCAGTTACTATGGCTTGAGGAATGCTGTTGTTGTTTGAGAGAAAGGTCTTTTTAAGTGGGGCGTACACCTTGCAACTGGTTTCCCAGTGAGCAGTTTTATAGGCTGCTATTATTTCGAAAGGAAGCATTTCATGATTGAATCCCTCTAGTAAGATTTGTGTTTCTATCAGCCAGGATGGGAGCGTCACTATCACGGAGTCAAAGTCGATGAAATGCTTCTCCGTTATTTCTGGCTGTGAGGTGTTCCAGTCATAATGTACTCGTATTTTTCCATTTGTAAGTTTTTTTAGTTTTGTTACTGAGCTGTTGGTGATTAATCCGAATTCACGATTTACCAAATGCTCGTATAATGATTCGTGGGTCTCATTTGGCTTTATGAAAAGCAGGGATTCAGCCAGGGCAGCAAGTCCAATGTAATTTGGCTTGTTGAACTTAAGTCCTTTCGAATCCACGGTTTCTATTGCGTTCAAATACGGTGAGGCTATGGGAACACCATCCGCATTTACCCGCCCATGGATCAACTGTAGATGACTGCTGAATCCAAATATAGCTGTGCGTAGTGGGTAAAGCGAGCAAACGTCATAGAATGCTCCCCAACTGCCATCACCAATTCCGATGGAGTAAAAAACGGCAGACTCATCTGCAGTCATGCCCATACCGCCGAAATGACCAGGGTCCCTTTGATACCACCTATCTATGGTTGGCATTTTAACTAAGTCACGAAATGAAACACCTTCGTATTTTTTTACTATGGCTGACCACATACTTTCCCAGTGCTCAGTGCCATAGAACTCGCTGACTTTCGTGGTCATACGTTCGGCGAATGTTTTCCATTTTGCAAAAACTGCTCCTAGGGTATCGCCAGGCGGTGGCGTTTTTCCGTCGGTATTTTTCCAGATCAGCATTGTTGGTTGGCTGTTTCCATCTATACTGCCTTCCCGCAGATATATTCCAGTTGATCGAACCGTAGGGCTGCCGGGGTTTGGAAAATTTGAGTGAGTTAAATTAAATTCGCTAGCGTAATAGGCCATGAGTGAGCGCCCATCTTTGGGCGACTCATTTGATTTGTTGAAAAAAGGCATTCTCATTGCACCCATTTCAAAAGGCGGCCTGCCAATAGTGTTGATGTTATTGTTTCCAAGCGCTGTGAAGTGTCTGCCACCAATGCGCGTTGATTTTTCGAGTAAGGTTATGTTTGTGAAGCCACATCTATGTAGTTCCCGTGCACTCGTCAAACCTGTAATGCCAGCACCTATGATGCAGATTTTATGATTGGTTTCAGTCGCTATGGCGACTCCATTTTTTTGTTCTACTAGGGTGCGATAGTCAAAACATAAGTCTGGCGGGTTAGGGAATCTAGCTTTCCAATGATGAGTAGCGGATCGCTTGCCTCGTTGATGCTGTTGCGCTATGTCCGCGGGGTAGTTGAAGTCAGATCCTATGGTCATTCTGTTTTCCTTGTTCAGTACTGATTGGTGTTTTATAGATTGAGCTTGAATACTGGAGGCAGGAAATAAGCAGAGTGTTATTTTCGATTAGGGTGCTTCGCAGTCTTTCGTAGGTGAGCGAGCCTCATGAAAGACAGTAGGTGCGAGTTAATTAGTTGGGGCGGTGTATGACGGACGGCCGATAATGGGACCCGCCCCTCCACAGCTGGAGGTTCTTTCTGTACGAGCGCGGCTTCATGTACTCCAGCGATCAATTCACCGCCCCCCCTCCGATTATGTTCATCGAGTGCGATCTCGAAGTAACTCCCCTGCGCGAGGTGCCGCCCAGCCGGCGGAAACGCCCCGCAGGTTAAAGAGAAATGTCATTGAGCCGACGCTTCCTACACTTGCCAAACCCACCCAATTCTGGGAAAACCCCAGCCTTTGCGCAGTCAACGAGAGCCCCCCATGAGCGACGAACAACTCCAGATCACCGACATCCGCCCCGGCACCGGCAAGGCCGTGGTCAAGGGCGCGTTGATCACCACTCAATACACCGGCACCCTGGAAGATGGCACGGTGTTCGATTCGTCGTGGGAACGGGGCAAGCCGTTTCAGTGTGTGATTGGAACGGGCCGGGTGATCAAGGGCTGGGACCAGGGGTTGATGGGCATGCAAGTCGGCGGTGTACGCACATTGTTCGTACCGGCGCACCTGGCGTATGGCGAACGTTCGATGGGCGCGCATATCAAGCCGAACAGCCCTTTGCGCTTTGAAATTGAATTGCTGGAAGTACTGACGCGCGATGATTGAGGGCGGCGGTTACACGCCGACCTCGAAGCATGGGCCGTCACGCAGGGGGCCGAGTGGCTGCGCCTGACGGTGGTGGTCGGTAATCGCAAGGCCGAGCGTTTCTGGCCGAAACTGGGGTATATGCCGGTGCGTATTCGCGAGGGAGTCAGGATGGGGCGACAGCTGAATACGGTGTCGATTCAGGTCAAGGCGCTGGTGGGTGGGCAGGTGGATGATTACCTGATACGGGTGCCGCGAGATCGACCTGTTGCACCTTAGCTGCGGATAGACACATTCAACCTGTGGGAGGGGTGGTGTGACGACTCGACTTGCTCCCGATGACGGTGGGGCAGTTAGCTTATCTCTAGCTGCACCATCGCCATCGGGAGCAAGCTCCCTCCCACATTTAAGCCTTGGAGGGCTTCAAGATAGGGGTTCCTGAACCCATCCTGAAGAATCCTCTTATTCATCATGCAGGTACTTTCTTACGGTTTACTCTCCTGTAATCGGGGCGTAAGCTTCGCGCGTTTTCATCAATAGCGGAGACCCTCAGTGGGTACTTGTTCAAGTGACAGTCGTCGGCCGGTTTCGGTAACCGGCACAGACTTGGCAAGGTAACGCGCATTCTTCCGATGCCGTTGTCTCGCCAAACAGCGAGAAGCGGCATCCCGGCAGCGACCAGTCCTGGCGCCTGCCTCGATCCACTCTCATCGACGCTGACCAGCACCTGATTCACCTCAGGTTGCTACGGACGCGCCTGCCTTTTTTGCGGCGGGCGGGCCAGGCTGGCTGTGCCTTTTTGATCGGGCGCGGCGCAGTTGGCCGTACCTGCACGACGGTTTCCTCGCGCAGGAGTAACACCATGAACTTCACTCTGTTGAAAGAGTTCTTTGCCGGCTTCCTGCGGACCCGGCATATCGCTCGGCATTTCCGTCGCCTGGCACTGCTCGACAGCGTCACCGACGCCAGCGTCAGCCGCGAAGTCCCGCCGAGCCTGGCGCAAACCCTGGTGGCTGCGGCCAACAGCGGCGCGGAACAATTGCTGGGCACCCTGGGCAGTCACGCCGAAGGCTTGGACGCCCAGGAAGCCGACGCGTTGCGGGAGCAATACGGCCTCAATGAAGTCGAACACGAACAGCCGCTGCCCTGGTGGGTCCACCTGTGGCATTGCTACAAGAACCCCTTCAACCTGCTGCTGACCTTGCTGGCGGTGATCTCCTGGCTGACCGAAGACATGAAGGCCGCCACGGTGATTTTTTCCATGGTGGTGCTGTCGACCCTGCTGCGTTTCTGGCAGGAGGCCAAGTCGAACAAGGCTGCCGACGCACTCAAGGACATGGTGAGCAATACCGCGACGGTGTTGCGCCGCGAGGCGGCCAAACCCATCGAGCTGCCGATCAAGCAACTGGTGCCGGGCGACCTGATCGTGCTGTCGGCCGGCGATATGATCCCCGCCGACTGCCGCGTGCTCAATGCCAAGGACCTGTTCGTCAGCCAGGCGGCGATGACCGGCGAATCGATGCCGGTGGAGAAGTTCGCCCAGCAGAAGGATGCCAAGACGCGCAACCCGCTGGACCTGGAAAACATCCTGTTCATGGGCACCAACGTGGTGTCCGGCGCGGCGACGGCAGTGATTCTGACCACCGGCAACAGCACCTATTTCGGCGCGTTGGCCCAGCGCGTCACCGCCACGGATCGCGCGACCACCTCGTTCCAGCAGGGCGTCAACAAAGTCAGCTGGCTGCTGATTCGCTTCATGTTCGTGATGGCGCCGCTGGTGTTGTTCATCAACGGTTTCACCAAGGGCGATTGGACCGAAGCGCTGCTGTTCGCGCTGTCGATTGCCGTGGGCCTGACCCCGGAAATGCTGCCGATGATCGTCACCTCGACGTTGGCCAAGGGCGCGGTGTTTCTGTCGCGCAAGAAGGTCATCGTCAAGCGCCTGGACGCGATCCAGAACTTCGGCGCCATGGACGTACTGTGTACGGACAAAACCGGCACGCTGACCCAGGACAAGATTTTCCTGGCGCGCCATGTGGACGTGTGGGGCGAAGAGTCCGACGACGTGCTGGAAATGGCCTACCTCAACAGTTACTACCAGACCGGTCTGAAAAACCTGTTGGACGTGGCGGTGCTGGAACACGTGGAGGTGCATCGCGAGCTGAAAGTCGCCACCGCGTTCCAGAAGGTCGATGAGATCCCTTTCGACTTCAACCGGCGCCGGATGTCGGTGGTGGTGGCCGAGCAAGGCCAGCCGCACCTGTTGATCTGCAAAGGCGCGGTGGAAGAGATTCTGTCGGTGTGCAACCGGGTGCGCCACGGTGACTCCAACGAAGCGCTGACCGATGAGTTGCTGGCGCGCATCCGCCAAGTAACCGCGGCATTCAACGAAGAAGGCTTGCGGGTGGTCGCGGTCGCCGCGCAGCCGATGTCAGCGGGGCGCGATACCTACAACCTGGCGGATGAAAAAACCTGACGTTGATCGGTTATGTGGCCTTCCTCGATCCGCCCAAGGAAAGCACCGCGCCTGCTCTCAAGGCCCTCAAGGCCCACGGCGTGGCCGTCAAAGTGCTGACGGGCGATAACGAACTGGTCACCGCCAAGATCTGCCGCGAAGTGGGCCTGGAGCAGCAAGGCCTGCTGATGGGCAACGACATCGAGGACATGACCGACGCCGAACTGGCCAAGGCCGTGGAAACCACCAACGTATTCGCCAGGCTGACGCCGTCGCACAAGGAACGCATCGTGCGCCTGCTCAAGGCCAACGGCCATGTGGTGGGCTTCATGGGCGACGGGATCAACGACGCACCGGCGCTGCGCACGGCCGATATCGGTATTTCGGTGGACAGCGCGGTGGACATCGCCAAGGAAGCGGCTGACATCATCCTGCTGGAAAAGAGCCTGATGATCCTGGAGGAGGGCGTGCTCGAAGGCCGGCGCACCTTCGCCAACATGCTCAAGTACATCAAGATGACCGCCAGCTCCAACTTCGGCAACGTGTTTTCGGTGCTGGTCGCCAGTGCGTTCATTCCGTTCCTGCCGATGCTGCCCATGCATTTGCTGGTGCAGAACCTGCTGTACGACATTTCGCAGATCGCGATTCCATTCGATAACGTCGATGAAGACATGCTCGCCAAGCCGCAACGCTGGCAACCGGGGGATGTGGGCCGTTTCATGCTGTTTTTCGGGCCGATCAGTTCGATCTTTGACATCACCACGTTCGCACTCATGTGGTATGTGTTCGATGCCAACACCCCGGACCACCAGACCCTGTTCCAGTCGGGTTGGTTCGTGGTGGGGTTGCTGACCCAGACGCTGATCGTACACATGATCCGCACCCCGAAAATCCCGTTCCTGCAAAGCCGTGCGGCAATGCCGCTGATGGTGATGACGGGGGTGATCATGGCCGTGGGGATTTTCCTGCCGATGGGGCCGTTGGCGCACTACTTCAAACTGCAGGCGTTGCCGTCGCTGTACTTTGTGTTCCTGCCCGTGATTCTGTTGGGGTACATGGCGTTGACCCAGACGGTAAAGGGCTACTACATCCGTAAGTTTGGCTGGCAATAACAGTTGTATCGAACGCCCCTGGGCCCGGTGGGAGCCAGGCTTGCCCGCGATGGCAGTGGGGCTGCCGCCGCATTCATGGAGTTTTTATGCAGGCAATCAACAACATCAACCTCGATTCCCTGATCGATACCGTGGTCAGCCTGACCGCCGCGTTTATCCTCGGCGGCTTGATCGGCTTCGAGCGCCAGTACCGCCAGCGCACGGCGGGCTTGCGCACCAACGTGCTGGTCGCAGTGGGCGCGGCGATTTTCGTCGACATGGCCAACCGCCTGGGCGGTGCAGACGGTGCTGTGCGGGTGGTCGCCTATGTGGTGTCGGGCATCGGCTTTCTGGGGGCCGGCGTGATCATGCGCGAAGAAGGCAACGTGCGCGGGCTCAACACCGCCGCCACCCTCTGGGCCTCGGCCGCGGTGGGCGCCTGTGCCGGTGCCGACCTGATCCTCGAAGCGCTGCTGGGCACGTTGTTCGTACTGGCGGCCAATACGCTGCTGCGGCCGATCGTCAATAACATCAACCGCCAGCCGCTGGATGTGGTGTCGGCGGAGGTGACCAACATCCTCTATGTGATTGCACGGCGTAGCCAGCAACAGGCGGTCATGGTGTTGCTGGAAGCGGAGCTGGCACGTTGCAACTACCCCGCCAGCGATGTCGATGTGCGCCCGTTTGGCAGCGAAGAAGTGGAGATCGAGGCGACCCTGGCGGCCACTTCCGTGGACGGTGATGAACTGGACGCCCTGGTGACGCGCATTTCCATGTCGAGCCTGGTGGTGCAGGCTTTCTGGAGCCCAAGTACCACCGACTGATCCATCCTGGTCAAGCCTAGGTAGACCCAGGATTGGCTATGCTTTTGTAAGGAAAAGTCCTACACGCAGTCAGGATTATCCCTTCGTAAGAAACATCACCCCATTGCTAAGGTTGATCGCTGCGGCTGGCCGGCAGCAATGATATGGCTTCATATGTTCGTGGTGATTTTCAAGGGAAGGGACCAGGCACCCGTCTGTTGGCGCTCTGAGGGACCGTACCGTTCGTCGGGACTGTCAATTCTCACAGGTGGCTGCGTCCCGTGTGATGTGTCAGCGTACTTTGTCCTCTCAGGGGTGTTTTATGAGCAAAGCGTTAGTAGTGGATGACCACCCGTTTATTCGTGCCACTGTCAAATTTCTGTTGAAACAGGAAGGTTTTACTGAAATTGATGAAGCGGGTAATGGCGCGGATGCCGTGCAGAAGGCCAGAGAAGGGCGTCCGGACCTGGTGATTCTCGACCTGGCGATGCCCAAGTTGGGTGGCCTGGAGGTCATCAGTCGGATCAAGGCCTTGGGCCTGCCGTGCAAGATCCTGGTGCTCACGTCCTACTTGGCGGTGTTTTTTTCGACCCGGTGCATGCGGGCCGGTGCCATGGGGTTTGTCGCCAAGACCGGCGAGTTGGACGAGCTGCAAAAAGCAATCAAGGCTGTGATGTGCAACTACAGCTGCTTTCCCAGCCTGCCCACCAGTTCGGTGCGCCGCGATGATTTGCAGACCTCCGAGCACGAGTTGGTGGAAGCTCTTTCGGACCGCGAGTTGACGGTGCTGCAGAAGCTGGCCCTGGGCCTGGGCAACAAGGAAATCGCCGAGGACATGCTGCTGAGCCACAAGACCATCAGCACGTACAAAACCCGCCTGAAGGAGAAGTTGCGCATGTCCTCCGTCGTGCATTTATCCAAGTTCGCCCAGCGCAATCATCTGATCTGAAATGACTGCCACTGTGTTTAAGCGGCTCGCCGCGATCTTGTTGATGGGCCTGTTGCCCATGATCGCAGTGGCCGTCGATCAGCCACATGCACTGTTCCTGTTGGGGCACTCTCAGCTCGAAAACCCCAGCCTGACGCTGGATGAAACCGACTGGCGCTGGCTACGTGAGCGGCGCACGTTGGTGATGGGGGTGTCGGCGCCGGATTACGCGCCATTCGACCTGAGCAACAACAACGACGAGCTTGAGGGCATTACCGCCGATTATGCGGCGCTGGTGGCGCAGGCGTTGAATATCATCATCGAGGTGCGACGCTACGATACCCGCGATGAAGTGATTGAAGCGCTCAAGCAGGGCGCGGTGGATTTCGTTGGCTCGGCCAACGGCTATGAAGCCGCAGACCCTGAGTTGGAGCTGTCACGCTCTTACGCCAACGATCAACCCACCCTGGTCACCCGCATCGGAGACACCCAGGCCCTGAGCGCGGACTTGGCCGGCAAACGCGTGGCCATGCTGTATCACTACATGCAGCCCGATGCCGTGCAGCAGTTCTACCCCCACGCGCAGTTGCAACTGTTTGCCTCGACCTTCGAAGCCATCGGTGCGGTGGCGTTCGGCCGGGCCGATGCGTACCTGGGCGATGCCATCAGCACCCGGTACCTGATCAACAAGAACCACCTCAATAACGTGCGCGTGGCGGATTTTTCCGGCCTGGAGGTCAACCCTTTCGGGTTTGCGTTCACCAAGGACAATATTCGCCTGCGCAATATCATCAACGCCGCGTTGGCCATCGTGCCGGTCAACCAGCAGATGGATATTCTGCGCCGCTGGAGTGCTGGCGGCAGCGGTTTCATGGAAGCCGAACGGCTGCGCCTGAGTGACAGCGAGCAGCGCTGGCTGGAGAAACACCCGCGGGTGAAAGTGGCGGTGCTCGACAAGTTCGTGCCATTGTCGTTTTTCAATGAGCAAGGGCAATTCGAAGGGCTTAGCGCGGAGGTGCTGGCGCGGATCAGCTTGCGCACGGGCCTGAAGTTCGATGTGGTGAAGGGCAGTTCGTTGCCTCGACAAATCGATGAGGTCAATGCTGGCCAGGCAGACATGCTGGCGGTGATTACCCCCAGCGTCGAGCGGGCCGAGAAGTTGCGCTTCACCCGGCCTTACCTGTCCAACCCGTATGTGCTGGTGGTGCGCGCCGAAGACGAGCGGCTGGTTACCCTGGAAGACTTGCCCGGAAAGCGCCTGGCGTTCATTCGCAGCAACAGCCTGGGTGAGCAAATCACGCGGGATTACCCCGGTATTGAGTTTATCGACAGCGCAAACCCCGAAGCCGCCATGGAGTTGGTGGCCAATGGCGGGGCCGATGCGACTGTTATTTCGCTCATCAGTGCGCGCTACATGATTGCGCGTCATTACCGCGACCGCTTGCGTATGACCAGCACCGTCGGCACGGAGCCGGCGCGGATCACGTTTGGCGTCAACCGCAGCCAACTGGAGCTGTATTCGATCCTCGACAAGGCATTGTTGAGCATCACACCTGAGGAGCTGGATGAGCTGACCAATCACTGGCGCAGCGAGATCATCATTGAAGACAGCTACTGGCTGCGCCATCGCAACGCAATCATCCAGGGTTTCAGTCTCGCCGCGGTGCTGTTGTTGATCACCCTGTGCTGGGCCTTTTACCTGCGCAGCCTGATTCGCAAGCGCGCCCAGGCCGAGCGGGCGTTGAGCGATCAGATGCGCTTTATGAGCGTGTTGATCGACGGCACGCCTCACCCGATTTACGTGCGCGATCGCCAGGGGCGGTTGATGGCCTGCAACAATGCCTACCTCGACGTGTTCGGTTTCAAGCTCGAAGACGTGATCGGCAAGACCGTGGTGGAAACCGACACCGGTAACCCGCCGCAAGCCCAGTCGTACCATGACGACTACCTGAAGTTGATGGCGCGGGGCGAGCCGCAGATTCATGACCGGATCCTCAGGGTGCCGGGCGGCGAAGTCCTCACGATTTACCACTGGATGCTGCCGTACCGCGACGGCGACGAGAAGGTCGTGGGTATGATTGCCGGCTGGGTGGATGTGAGTGAGCGCCACCGCTTGCTGGGCCAGTTGCAGGAAGCCAAGGACGATGCCGACGCCGCCAACCGCGCCAAGACGACGTTCCTGGCCACCATGAGCCACGAGATCCGGACGCCGATGAACGCGGTGATCGGCATGATCGAGCTGGCACTCAAAAGCGCCGAGCAAGGTCGGGCGGATCGCGATGCGCTGGAAGTGGCGTCGGTAGCCTCGCGCGGCATGCTGGAATTGATCGGCGACATCCTGGACATCGCCCGGATCGAATCCGGCCACCTGTCCCTGGCCCAGGAGCCCGCCAACCTGCGTGAGCTGCTGGCTTCGGTGGTGCGGGTTTTCGAAGGCCTCGCGCGGGCCAAAGGGCTGGCGCTGCGGGTGACGCTCGATCCGGCGCTCGATCGCCCGGTGCTGATCGACCCGCTGCGCTTCAAGCAGGTGGTTTCGAACCTGCTCAGCAATGCCATCAAGTTCACCAGCAAAGGCCAGGTGCAACTGGGTGCCCAGGGCGATGTCGCCGAGGATCAACTGCGGCTCAGGTTGTGGGTGCAAGACACCGGTATGGGCATCAGTGCTCAGGACCAGCAGCGGCTGTTCAACCCGTTCAGCCAGGGCAGCAACGCTGAACAATCGGCGCGCAGCGGTTCCGGCCTGGGGTTGGTGATCAGTCGCAGTCTATGCGAAATGATGGGCGGTCAGTTGCACCTGAGCAGCGTGCTGGGGCAGGGCACCCGGGTGGACGTGAGTGTGGCGCTGAGCCTGGCGGCCGCGCTGCCGGCGCCGGCTTCGGCGCCTGCTGCGCACAGCCCACCGACACGCGCGTTGAGTATCCTGGTGGTGGATGACTACCCGGCCAACCGTTTGCTGCTGGCCCGGCAGTTGAGCTTCCTGGGGCATCGCATTACCACGGCCGAGGACGGTGTACAGGGGCTCGCGCTGTGGCAGGCCGGGCACTTCGATGGCGTGATCACCGATTGCAATATGCCTCTGAAGGACGGTTACACATTGGCGCGGGATATTCGTACTCAAGAGCACGAGCGAGGCCTGGTGCCGTGCCTGCTGCTGGGGTTTACCGCCAATGCCCAACCCGAAGAAGCCGAGCGCTGTCGCCAGGCGGGCATGGACGGGTGCCTGTTCAAGCCCACCGGGCTCGAAGACTTGCGATCGGCCCTGGCGCCGCGCATGGCGAGCCTATGCGAGCCGCAAGCCGAACCGGCGTTCGATCTGGGAGCGCTGATCATGCTGACGGGGGACGATCATGCAGCGCTCAACGAATTGTTGATGCCGCTGCTCGACAGTCTGGAAGCCGATCAACGGCTATTGCCGTCATTGCGACGTCAGGCCGACTTTGCCCAGTTGCATGACCTGGCACACCGCGCCAAAGGCGGCGCGCGGATGGTCAAGGCGCACGCGCTGATCGCTTGTTGCGAAACCTTGGAGGCCGTGTGCGAACGGCAGGACCTCCAGGCGTTGGGGGCAGCGGTTGAGGACGTCGAGCAGGCGATCGATGATTTGCATCACAGCTTGAGCGTTTATTGCAATCAACCTTGACGCGGTTGGGTGGTTATTCGGTGGATTTGGGACAACTCCTACATGAAGGGGGAACATGCCTGATTTTGTCTGCGGGATATGTCTGGAAAATGGGCTGCTCTCATTCAACGAGCACAGCCTGCCAGGGGTTTGCCATGCCGAACAAAGCACTGACCATCCTGATTGCCGATGAACAGCACCTGCAACGGTTGTATATCGAAAAAATGCTCAACCGATTGGGGTATCACCGGATTGTGCCGGTGCAAACCTTTGAAGAGGTCCAGATCCTCACGGCGATCCCGGCCGAACCCTTTGATGTGCTGATCGTCAATGCAGGCTTGGCGGCCCACGCCGGTGGGCCGCAGGCCCAGGTGCGCCACGTGCTGGTCTACGATCACCTGGACCTGGGCGTACCCGCAGGCTTGACACCGCAGGTACTGGTCCGCTTGCCCGGCGTACCGGATAACATCAACCTTGAGCACTTCATGGACATCATCGACCCACCTGAGGCCGCCGCGGGCTTGCGGGTATTGCCCTGGCTGCGGGAATTATCGCGCACGCCGGTGGCCGGGGTTTAGTTCCGCGTCGGCGCGATGCCATTGGGGCTGTCAGGTGCAGCTTGTCGGCAGCGCTCAAGGTCAGTTGCAGGGTCTTGAGGTTGCTCTCCAGGTTGGCGGCCGTCCGACTTGCCCGCGCTTTGCAGGCAAGCCGGTGTCCATTGCTCAGCCGATGGCGTGTTCGCGCAAGCGTTGAGCTGCGCTGCGCAACAGCTGCTCGGTGCTGTCCCAACCCAGGCAACCGTCGGTCACCGACACGCCGTATTTCATCGCCGGGCCCAATGGTTGGCAGCCTTCGAACACGTGGCTTTCGAGCATCATGCCGATCAGCGAAGTGTCGCCCTGCAGGCGTTGCTCCAGCACTTCATTGAACACTGCCGGCTGACGCAGCGGGTCTTTGCCACTGTTGGCATGGCTGCAATCGACCATGATCCGCGCGGTCACCTTGGACTTGGCCAGGTCCTGTTTCACCTGGGCCACGCTCTGCGCATCGTAGTTCGGCCCACGGTGACCGCCGCGCAACACCAGGTGGGTGTCGGGGTTGCCCGGGGTCTGGATGATCGCCGGGTGGCCCTGGCTGTCGACGCCGAAGTGCCGGTGCGGGTGGGACGCCGAGTGCATCGCATCGCAGGCAATGGCGACGCCGCCGTCGGTGCCGTTCTTGAAGCCGACGGGCATGCCCAGGCCGCTGGCCATTTCGCGGTGGATCTGCGACTCGGTGGTGCGTGCGCCGATGGCGACCCAACTGAGCAGGTCGTCGAAGTAGCCGGCGGCCATCGGTTGCAGCAACTCGGTGGCGACCGGCAGGCCCAGGCGCAGCATCTCACGCATCAGTTCGCGTGACAGGCTGAGGCCGGCGGCCATGTCATCGCTGCCATCCAGGTGCGGGTCGTAGGCCAGGCCTTTCCAGCCAATGGTGGTGCGCGGTTTTTCGACGTAGGCGCGGATTACCAGCAGCATCTGGTCGCTGACGTCCAACGCCAGTTTCTTCAGGTTGCGTGCGTATTCCATGGCCGATTCCGGGTCGTGGATCGAACACGGACCGACGATCACCAGCAAACGTGAATCTTCGCCATTGAGAATGGCGCGCACGGCTTGGCGATGGGCGTGGATTTGCTCATTGAGGAATGGGCTGAGAGGTAACTGGTGCTTGAGTTCAAGGGAACTGGGCAAGCGCAGGGTCAGCGCTTCATTGGCGCTGGTCAGGGTAGAGACGGGCAGAGCGGCGACGGAGGAGTTCATCTTCAAGGCTTCCTGGGCAAGCGGCGGGCGATTCCCGCACGCTCTGCCCTACTGGGGTGTTCGACAATTGGCCGTAGTGGCTACGTGTGTTGGCTTGCCACCGATAGGTGACCGATCGGAGGCGGCAGGCTGTCCCGAGCGGAGCTTGCTAAATCGCCATGCAGTGCTGGTGTCGTAGCGGTAATAGGTGGCGTAGTTCATGTCGTGATTCCTTTAAATGGTCTTGATCAAACAAAGTGTTCAGGGCTGAAAAAACAAAACCCCCGATCGGGGAGCCGACCGGGGGTTAGATTTCTCTGGTAGGCGACCCCTTGAGCAGTGGGCGCCGATTTCAGGTATCAGGCGCGCCAGTGGCTAAACCAATACCCAAAATAAAAGCTGACCAGTGCGCTCAAACCGTTCACACGGGTAGCCGATACCGAGCGCGAGGCGCTGGCAGCAGGGCAAACCTGGGTGTGGGTGAGTTGCAACATGGTGGCTCTCCAAATGATGGTGGCAGCTTACTAGAGGCGCACGGGTGGATTCAATCGGTAATTTCTATTGTGTGGAGGTACTTACGACTATGGGGTGAGTGCCGATATGCTGGTGGCCACTCAATAATGCTTGCCGGGACGCGACCATGACTGCCTTGACCCTTGCCGCTGCTCAATCCGTTTCCATCGCCGGCGACGTACCGGTCAATATCCTGCGGCACCTGGCGTTCATGCGCGCAGCGGCTGAGCAGGGCGTGCAAGTGCTGGTGTTTCCGGAGCTGTCGTTGAGCGGGTATGAGCCGTCCTTGGCGGTTGAGCTGGCAATCGCCCCCGAGGACGCGCTGTTGACGCCGCTGCGCGAGATGGCGCGGGAGCTGCGCTTGACGGCGGTGGTGGGCATGCCGATCCGCTTGGCGCCAGGGGCGGGCGTGTCGATCGCCGCGTTGGTGCTGGGAGCAGACGGTTCGCTTGCGGTTTACACCAAGCAGCATCTGCATCCCGGCGAAGAGGTGGCGTTTGTCGCGGGGCGGGGCGGTGACATGCTTGAGTGGCGGGATGATCGGATCGCGCTGGCGGTCTGCGCCGACTTTTCCCACGCCAGCCATGCACGTCAGGCTGCGCAAGCGGGCGCCACTGTATACGCCGCCGGTGTGCTGATCAGTGAAGGCGGCTACGCAACGGACAGCGCGTTGCTCCAGGGCTACGCCGCCGAGCATGGCCTGGTGGTATTGATGGCCAATCACGGTGGCCCCTCGGGCGGCTGGGCGTGCGCGGGACGCAGTGCTATCTGGGGCGCCGATGGGCAGGTGCTTGCCGCCGCGCCGGGGGTGGGCGACGCGCTGGTCATTGCCCGTCGCGATGGCGGGCGCTGGACCGGTCAAGCGGTAGCACTGTGGGCTGAAGGGGCGCGATGACATGACGTTTCACTTGCGCGCGGCGACTGACCAGGACCGCTCATTTGCCCGGACGCTGACCTACGAAGCCATGCGCGGCTACTACGCGCAATACCGTTTGCTGTGGTCCAACGATGGTTTCGACGTGGCCTGGGCGGGGCGCGAGAATTGGCTGATCTGCAGCGACGATACCGTGGTGGGCTTTATCAGCCTGAGTCGCGACAGCCAGGCGCTGTACATTCGCGAGTTGCATATTCTCGAACCGTTCCGTGGCCGTGGAGCAGGCAGCTGGGTACTGGAGCAAATGGCGTTCAAGGCGTGCGCTCAAGGTCGCGGTCTTTTACGGTTGACCGTGTTTAAAACCAATCCGGCAAAAAAGCTTTATCAGCGCAAGGGTTTGCAAGTTGCGGGTGAGGATGCGTGCTTCTGGTGCATGGAACGCGATTGTCGGCCCATGTCCGCAGACTAATAAGTGACTCATTTGCGCAAAACAGGCGCAACGGCTTAATAAGCGCATACTGAGCCTAGGGTAATATTTCTTGTTCCTGCCTCAGAGGCTCATTCTCGGCAAGGATGATGCCTTCTTTCATGCCCAGAAGGACCGCTACCTTATGGGCCTCTCCCCGCCGTCCTTTCTTGCGCCCAGCGAGCACCTGATACGTGGTTGCCGGGTCGACACCGTGTTCCCGGGCGAACGCTTGAACCGACTTACCTTGGTGTTCAAGCCAAGCCTTGGCTTGTGCAGCAGTACGAATTCCGGGCATAGTTCAAAACCGTTCAAGTTTGTGTAACCAAGGGATCAGCGTATCACCTCTTGGGGTGTGCCAATTTAGGATCATACATCCAAATGAGTGGAATCGGTTTGCGTCTAAGGCAGGAAAGAGAGCGGCTTGGGTTGTCGCAAAAAGTGTTTGGTGAAATTGGAGGCGTTGAAGCGAACGCACAAGGCAAATACGAAAACGGCGGGCGGGCGCCGAAGGCCGATTATTTATCGCGTGTGGCCGAACGCGGCGTGGATTTGCTCTACGTATTAACGGGGGCTCCTACGCCAGCTCAAATGGATAACCTGAGTCAGATCGAAGAAAAAGTGCTGGGCAACTACCGGGCCATGTTCAAAGAGGACCAGGATGCAATCAGGCGGTTGACCTCTACCCTGGCCGAGCATTCGCTGACGATGAAAGTGAACGGCAAATTAAAGCTGTAGCCCAGGATTCCTGACCTTTCCCCCAGGAAACAGCGCTGCTCGTCGTTCGACGGGCACGCTCTTCGCGCTCAAGCGCTATATATATGACACTTGCAACTAGGTCTGCGCCTTGGTTTTTTGCTAAGGTGTTCAGCAACCTATAAGACCATATCGCGAGGTGTCTGCTTGATTAGGGTGCTAGTAGTCGATGACCATGATCTCGTTCGTACAGGCATTACACGAATGCTGGCTGACATCGATGGCCTGCAAGTAGTCGGCCAGGCTGAATCGGGTGAAGAGTCCCTGATCAAGGCCCGGGAGTTGAAACCCGATGTGGTGTTGATGGACGTCAAGATGCCTGGGATCGGCGGTCTTGGCGCCACTACCAAATTGTTGCGCAGCCACCCGGACATCAAAGTCGTGGTGGTCACCGTGTGCGAAGAAGACCCGTTTCCTACACGTCTGCTGCAGGCGGGGGCGGCGGGATACCTGACCAAGGGCGCAGGCCTGGCGGAGATGGTACAAGCCATTCGCCTGGTATTTGCCGGCCAGCGCTACATCAGCCCGCAGATCGCGCAGCAGTTGGCGATCAAGTCCTTCCAGCCCACCAGCGATTCGCCGTTTGACGTGCTGTCGGAGCGTGAAATCCAGATCGCCTTGATGATTGTCGGCTGCCAGAAGGTGCAGGCCATCTCCGACAAGCTGTGCCTGTCCCCCAAGACCGTCAACACCTACCGCTATCGCATTTTCGAGAAGCTCGCCATCAGCAGTGATGTTGAATTGACCCTGCTCGCGGTGCGCCACGGCATGGTGGACGCCAGCGCCTGACATGACCACACCGTTTGATCCGAGTGCCTTTCTCTCGACCTGCAGCGGCCGCCCCGGCGTGTACCGCATGTTCGACAGCGAGGCGCGCCTGCTGTATGTGGGCAAAGCCAAGAACCTGAAAAACCGCCTGGCAAGCTACTTCCGCAAGACCGGCCTCGCGCCGAAAACCGCGGCCCTGGTGGCGCGTATCGCCCAGGTCGAAACCACCATCACCGCCAACGAAACCGAGGCGCTGCTGCTTGAGCAGACGCTGATCAAGGAATGGCGGCCGCCTTACAACATCCTGCTGCGTGACGATAAATCCTACCCCTACGTGTTTTTATCTGACGGCGACTTCCCACGCCTGAGTATTCATCGGGGCGCGAAGAAGCAGAAGGGCAAATACTTCGGACCTTACCCCAGCGCCGGTGCGATCCGCGAAAGCCTGAGCCTGCTGCAAAAGACCTTTTTCGTGCGACAGTGCGAAGACAGCTTCTACAAGAACCGCACCCGGCCGTGCCTGCAATATCAGATCAAGCGTTGCAAGGCGCCCTGTGTCGGCCTGGTTGAACCGGCGGAGTACGCCGAGGATGTGCGCCATTCGGTGATGTTCCTCGAAGGGCGCAGCAACGCCCTCACCGACGAACTCTCCGGCGCCATGGAACAAGCCGCGAGCACCCTGGATTTCGAGCGAGCCGCCGAGTTGCGCGACCAGATCTCCCTGCTGCGGCGTGTGCAGGACCAGCAAAGCATGGAAGGCGGAACCGGCGACGTCGATGTGATCGCTGCGTTCGTCAACCCGGGTGGCGCCTGTGTCCACCTGATCAGTGTGCGTGGCGGTCGGGTGTTGGGCAGCAAGAACTTCTTCCCGCAGACCGGGATCGACGAGGAGGTCGCTGAAGTCATGGCCGCGTTCCTGGGCCAGTATTACGTCAGCAGCCCCGAGCGCGACTTGCCGTCGGAACTGATCGTCAACGTGGTGCATGAAGACTTCCCGACGTTGATCGAGGCCATCCACGCGTTGCGTGGCCGTGAACTGGACATCAGCCACCGCGTGCGCGGCACGCGGGCGCGCTGGCAGCAACTGGCCGTGACCAACGCCGAGCAGGCCCTGAGCGCACGCCTGGCGAATCGACAGCACGTGGCCGCGCGCTTCGAGGCCCTGGCCGAAGTCCTCAACCTGGACGAACCGCCCCAGCGCCTGGAGTGTTACGACATCAGTCACTCCAGCGGCGAAGCCACGGTGGCGTCCTGCGTGGTGTTCGGGCCGGAGGGGCCGATCAAGTCCGATTACCGGCGCTACAACATCGAAGGCGTCACCGCCGGCGACGACTACGCCGCCATGCACCAGGCCTTGACGCGCCGCTTCAGCAAATTGAAGGAGGGGGAGGGCAAGCTCCCCGATATCCTGCTGGTGGACGGCGGCAAGGGCCAGTTGTCCATGGCTCGCGACGTGCTCAACGAACTGGCGGTACCCGACCTGATCCTGCTCGGCGTGGCCAAGGGCGCCACGCGCAAGGCCGGCTTCGAGACGTTGTACTTGAATGATGCCGCCCATGAGTTCACGTTGAAGGGCGACTCGCCTGCGCTGCACCTGATCCAACAGATCCGCGACGAAGCCCACCGTTTCGCCATTACCGGCCATCGCGCCCGTCGCGGCAAAACCCGGCGAACCTCAACCCTGGAAGGCGTGGCCGGAGTAGGCCCGACACGCCGACGCGACCTGCTTAAACATTTTGGTGGCTTGCAAGAGCTCTCCCGTGCCAGCATTGACGAAATAGCTAAAGCACCCGGTATCAGTAAAAAGCTCGCTGAGTTGATTTATGCAAATCTGCACAGCGAGTAGAATGCCTTCTCACCTCGCAGCCAGTTGTGCCGATGAATATCCCTAATCTGATCACCGTTCTACGCGTCCTGCTTATTCCGATTTTCATTTTGTTGTTCTATTTGCCTTACGAATGGAGCTACATGGCCTCCAGTTCGGTGTTCGCCGTTGCGGCCGCCACCGATTGGCTCGACGGCTACCTGGCCCGACGCCTGGAACAGAGCACGCCGTTCGGCGCGTTCCTCGACCCGGTGGCCGACAAACTGATGGTGGCCGTGGCCCTGGTGCTGCTGGTGCAGGAACACGGCAACCTGTGGCTGACCTTGCCGGCTGCGGTGATCATCGGCCGCGAGATCGTCGTTTCGGCCCTGCGCGAATGGATGGCCGAAATCGGCGCCCGCGCCCACGTCGCCGTGTCGAACATGGGCAAATGGAAAACCGCCGCGCAAATGCTCGCGTTGGTGATCCTGCTGGCCAACCCGTCGGACTTTTCCTTCTGGGTCTTGCTGGGCTACGCCTTGCTGCTCATCGCTGCCGGCCTGACGCTGTGGTCCATGCTCCAGTATTTACGCGCTGCCTGGCCTCATCTGCGCACCACTGTTGAAAAAAAATAAAACTTTTTTGAATCAAGGGGTTGACGGGTGCTGAGGATTCTATAGAATGCGCCTCACCAAGACGCGGGAATAGCTCAGTTGGTAGAGCACGACCTTGCCAAGGTCGGGGTCGCGAGTTCGAGTCTCGTTTCCCGCTCCAAATATTGCGCTACAGAGTTCCACTGAATTCTGTAAGTGATTGAAATCAGGGCCTTTAGGCCCTTTTTTCGTTCCAGCGGGAACCACTGAAATCCAGCACTATCCGGTGCGTTTAAGTCCAGAATTGAGTCCAGGATTCTGACGAGCACTGAATCGGTTTAATGCTGGAGCAGATTGTGTAGCGAGATGAGCATCTGGCCCTGACTCTGTTCAGGAGCTCGCGATGGCACTCTCAGAAATGGCAGTTCGGCATGCCCGAATCACCGGTAATGACTACACCCTCGGTGACAGTGATGGTCTCACTCTCAATGTGACGGCCAGAGGCGGAAAAGTCTGGCTCTTCCGTTATTACTGGGCGGGCGTGCAGAAACGCATGTCTCTCGGTAGTTATCCGCAAATCAGCCTTAAAGAAGCCCGTGTCCGACGTGATGAGGCGCGCGCCTTGGTTGCCCAGGGCATCAACCCCTACGAGCATCGTAAACAACAGCGACTAGCTGTTCATGCTGCGAAGGAGCACACCTTCGAAGCGGTGTTTAATCAGTGGGTGGAGTTCCGCAGGCTAAGCCTGAAGGAAGGACGCCAGAGCACGCTCTCGCAGATCTTGAGAATCTTCAGTAAAGACGTCTTGCCCATGCTGGGCGGGCGGTCCATTTACGATATCAATCGTCACGATCTGCTGGATTTGCTGAGCAGGATTGAGCAGCGCAAGGCGTTAACGACCGCCGAAAAATGCCGGACCTGGTTCAACCAGTTGTTCCGCTATGCGTTGGTGAAGATCGAGGGGCTGGAACACAACCCAGCTTCAGATCTTGATGTGGTCGCATTTCCCAAGCCTCCAGTGACGCACAATCCGTTTCTCCGAATGGACGAGCTTCCGGCATTGATGGCTGCTCTTCGAAACTACGGTGGCGCCAACCAAACTCGGCTTGGCCTTCGGTTGTTGTTGCTGACCGGTGTCCGCACGGGCGAATTGCGGTTGGCGACACCCGACCAGTTCGATCTGGAGAAGCGCTTGTGGGTCATACCGGCGGAAGTGGTGAAACAACTCCAGCTAGCGATGCGGAAGCCAGGTAAGCAGACTCAAAATGTACCGCCTTATATAGTGCCGCTGTCGGTTCAGGCGCTGGAGATCGTGCGTCACTTGCTGGACCAGGTTGTCCCCGCACAGCGCTACTTGTTTGCGCATCGAAGCGACCTGAGCAAGCGCATCAGCGAGAACACGCTGAATGGCGCGTTGCGTCGGATGGGGTATGCCGATCAACTCACCGGTCATGGGATGAGGGCGACGATCTCGACGGCGCTGAACGAGATCGGGTATCCAAAGGTTTGGGTGGATGCTCAGCTTTCTCATGCTGATCCGGACAAGGTGAGCGCGGCCTACAATCACGCGGGATACGTGGAGCAGCGCCGGACCATGATGCAGGACTGGGCGAACCGTCTTGATCTTTGGGGGCAGGGCCAGCTGAAAGCGGCTAGCTCTCCGCTTACCATCCGGTTGGAGGGTGCTGCTTCGCTGCCGTCGCTGGAAAGCGCGAGCGCAAACTCCATTCAGTTCAACGGCATCTTTCCAATGACAACCGTCTCGGTGCCCAAGGCTTCGGTTAGCGGCGAACCAGCTCTTATCGTGCCGCACCAGTCGCCTGTCGTACCTCTTTCGGTCCCGACTGAAATGCCGCATAAATCTCACGTGTCTGACATCCAGCGCGAACGCGCCGAGATGCTTGCCATCTATGAGGCCGCTAGTAATTTACCGTTAATTGTTTTCGCTAAATTGGCTGGTAAATCCCGAGATCAGATCAATCGTGATATTAAGGCTCGGCGTCTGCTGTCCCTCAGCCTGGGGAATCGTGGTCAGCGCATTCCGGATTGGCAGCTTGATCCACTGCGGCACAAGTTGGTACTTGCTGCGTTAGCGAGGTTTCCGGATACCGGTGCGTGGAGGCTTTATCGGGCGGTCTGTGAGCCTCATGAGCGACTTAAGAGGCGTGCGCCAATCGATGTGCTCACTCCGGAGAATTTCGACGCGACTGTGCGGATCGTTTGCAGCGCCCTGAGCCCAAGCTGAGTTGCTGTCCTAGCGCGGTGACAAATGGGCGTCACCGCTTGCTTGAGTACTGCTTGGCACGGAACTGTAGTCGAGGCCTGCCGACGGTGTTATGCGTCTAGTCGACCTGATTCCGCTGCAATACCGCGTGTTGGTCGCCGGCCTTCTACCATGCGTTTTAGTCGCCGCTTCGGCGGCCATCGCCTGGATGGTCCAAGGCTGGCAATACGGTCAGCAGCTGGAAAAAAAAGCCCGGCAAGGCCTAGCTCAGCGGTGAACTGGTGATAATGAACTGGGAAACCGGAAGCACTAGGAAGGTTGTTTTGATGGGAGATGCTCCTCAGCAACGGCTCATTTCCTGATCGCCCGGGCTGACCCGCTCAAGTCTAGGGGAGCAGACTGTCAGCTCCCCGGTTTGAAATCAAAAAAAGAAGCCTGGGCAACCAATGCCCCATCGTTCCAGCAGCTCAGAGATCCTGATAAGCAATACAACAGTCGCCGTCAATAAAATAACTATGTTCATTTCTTCTTCTCGCAAAGAAACTCGCCACGCTGATAAGCGCGGTGTTTGTGGACGTTGGGTAGGGCTGTTAATAAACTAAATGTTTATCGGCTCGGTCGTCAACGGATGTTTTAAGAAATAATTAAATGAGACGACGACATACACCTTAAGCCCTCCTAAAGCAGGGCGGCTGCGGTGGTGTGAGGGTATATACGCCTTTAGCCCTAGTGGCAAAGATGTCCGGTGGTAGAGGAGATTCAATAGTGTAGTTTCATAAGCTGTTAACAACACTTTACGTGTAGATCTCCTGCTCTATTTTTCGCTTAAGATTTCGTACTATGTTGTTCCACGAAATTATAATTTTGTTGAAGTGCCCGATTTTATTGGGTGCGGTAGCCTATGTGTAGGAATAAGTTTCGCAGGGCAGGTGTTACACGAAAAGTGTAAATAACACTATTTCTGTGGATCGAATAAGGAAACCGATTGGATCAGGGCTGCCCCCTGATTGCGAACATTCCCCACGGCCTGGTCAACCCCGAACCACTCGAAGACCTCGCTAGGTTCGCCCTGCAGCAGCACAATTTGTTTGGGGCGCTCTGTGGGTGTGGCGGGGTCGATCCATTCCTGCGCCAGTTCCGCATTCAGCGCCACAGGGCAGCGATCATGGATTTTCACGATGCCTCCCTGGCTGTCAGCGGTGATGATCACGAAGCCGTCATGCTCCAGCGGCTCCCAGGCTCCCGTCGGGTACTGACCGATGGCAGCGCACAAAATCGGCGCTAGGTCCTTTCGGCGGATCAAATACGGCTGCTTTTTTGGCCCGCCTTCATCCACCCATTCCAACCAACTGTTGATTGGAGCCAGTGCTCGGTGCGGCCAGATCGACTTGTAGTAAGGACCGTGCGCAACTTTCTCGACCCTAGCATTCACCGGGGTTCTATCCTTCGCCCAATGCAGCTTCGAGCCCCAACGCACCATATCGGCGTTTAGAACGTCACCCCCCTGATGGAAGAGTGCGAACTGATTCGAGGGTGCGCCGTTATAGCGTCCCAAGGGCTGATCGCCCACGGTACTGACCATGGCATTCGGCATGCTCAGCACGCGGGTGAGCTCATGGCTTCCGGTGTACTGGGAGAGTCGTCCGCGATGTTCAGCCCTCTGGTTAACGTCAGCGTAGTCCAGCGGGCGATCCGTCTACGAAGCACAGGTGAGCGGCGCACGACCGTGACCTGTATCAGCGTGGGCCTGCTCAGCCATCTGTCCGAATATTCTTACAAGAAATTGACCGCAAAACTTGTACAACGTTAACTGTATATCTGTACAGGTTTCTGGAAGTGATCCGTCATGAGCTTTTCGATTTTGGGCCCTATTGCCGAGGGTGGCTTGAAGCTGCCCTTGTGTTCGTTTCGAGTGCCCGCCGGGTTTCCATCTCCGGCGGCGGACCACATCGAAGCGCACATCTCATTGGATGAGGTTCTGAACATTCGCGCCCCGCATGTCTACCTGGTCTCAATCGCCGGGGAGAGCATGCAAGGCGCCGGGATTTTTGAAGGTGATCTCGCGGTGGTGGACCGCGCTCTGGAGCCTGCGCACGGCCACATCGTCGTGGCATTGCTCAACAACGAGCCCGTATGCAAACGCCTTTGCATTCGCGGCAGGGAGGTGATTCTCCTTTCGGAGAACCCAAAGTACCCACCGAGGTACGTGCTTGAGGGCGACGAGCTGGTGATTTGGGGCGTCATCACATGCAGCGTGCGCAGCCATGTCTAAACCCCAGCCAGTTTTCGCCCTGATCGACTGCAACTCATCCGGACCCTTACTAACCGTTAGTATTGATTTTATTCTTACAATTCAATGCTTTACTGTTTGTAACTATTTATAGATTTTTCGAGGTCCGTATTCTACTGAATCCAGCCAATGGCAAGGATCTGCATTGCGCTACTCGAAATGCTGCTTCCTTCATCGGCAGCAGTCGACGCAAAGCTGCCGGCCATGACGGACAGCAATCGACCCGGAGCTGCCGGCTGCGGCAGGCAGAAACCGGCCAGAAGCAGCCAATTCATTAACTGAATAATCTAATCTGCCCCCCTTTTCACGGCGTCCTGAATGTTGCTTGGGTGCTTCACGTGTCGCCAGGAACGCGCTGCGGTTCTATTCCGGCATACCACATGCTGCGGGCCGATTTCAGCCGAGCGCGACGCCAGACTGAGCAGACCAGGCCTGACCGTGCATAGCGACAGCCATTGCCAGCCGCCCGATAGTTATTCTGCGGCTCATCGTGATCTCCTTTTCGAGCGTTTCCTCTTGCGGCGTGCCTGTGTTGTGATAAGTTAGTAATTGATTACTTACTTCTGGAAGCGCAAGTGATGAGCGGACACCCTAAGCATCTACCAGCCGATGAGCGGCGTGTGGCCACCATCGAGGCAGTCGTCGACCTGGCTGCCGAACAGAATCCCAGCGACATCACAACCACTGCCATCGCGCAGCGCATGGGGCTAACCCAGGGCGCACTGTTTCGTCACTTCCCGAATAAGGACGCCATCCTGCAGGCGGTGATGTCCTGGGTCACGGAACGCCTGCTGGCTCGGGTGGACAAGGCCGCAGAAGGCGCTACGTCACCGCTCGCAGCCCTTGAGGCGATCTTCAAGACGCACATTGACTTCGTGGCCGAACACCCGGGTGTGCCGAGGATGCTCTTCGGGGAATTGCAGCGACCGGGAGAGTCCCTACCCAAGAAAATGGTACAGACATTGACCCGCCAATATGGCGAGCGGTTGCGTCGACTGCTCGAAGCCGGCAAGGCGCGAGGCGAGCTGCATTCAGAACTGGATGTGGACGCGGCCGTCGTCTTATTCATCGGCACAATTCAAGGGCTGGTGATGCAGTCGTTGCTGGCGGGCGATGTGGCGCGCATCCGCCGTGACGCGCCTGGGGTGTTCGCCATCTACCGCCGTGGTGTCCGCCACTCGGAGGCCGGGCAATGAAGATCAACGGCCTTTCCAACAAAGCCAAACGTACCCTCGTCGTTGCCGCCATCGTCGCGATTGCAAGTGGTTCCGGCTTCTTCTGGATGCAGCGCGCAGGTACTGATGACAGTCAGCTGCGCTTGTACGGCAACGTTGACATCCGCGAGGTGCAACTGGCCTTCCGCCAGCCTGGGCGCGTGACTGAAATGGCTTTCGATGAGGGCGATGCCATACGCGCCGGCGAACGCATGGCGGCGCTTGATGCGCAACCCTATCGGGAAGCCCTTGCGGCGGCGCAAGCCCAGGTGCAGGTTGCACAGGCGGAACTGGCCAAGCTGCGCCGTGGTCTGCGGCCGCAGGAAATCACCCAGGCGCGCGGGGCTCTCAGGCAGGCACAGGCGCTCGCCACCGAGACCGAGCGTAATTTCCAGCGCCAGAATGGCCTACTGGCATCGGGCGCCAGCAGCCAGCGTACGGTCGACGCCGCCCGCACGGCACGAGACCAGGCAGCCGCTGGCGTCGAAGCAGCCAAGGCGGCCCTGTCGCAAGCAGCCGAAGGCTTCCGCAAGGAAGACATCGCCGCGGCGGAGGCTCGCCTCGCGGCCGCGCAGGCTGCCGCAGCGCAAGCCACGACAGCCCTGGCGGACACCGAGTTGATGGCGCCCAGTAGCGGAACCGTCATCGCACGAGTGCGTGAGCCCGGCAGCATGGTTGGAAGCCAGAGCGCGGTCTACAGCCTGAGCCTGGACAAGCCGGTTTACGTGCGCGCCTACGTGGGCGAGTCGGACTTGGGGCGCATCGCCCCCGGAACTGTGGTGCGCGTCAAAAGCGATTCATCTGAGAAGCTCTATCGCGGCCAGATTGGCTTCATCTCGCCACGCGCCGAATTCACACCCAAGACGGTCGAGACGACGGATTTGCGCACGGATCTGGTGTACCGCCTGCGCATCGTCATCGACGAAGCCGATAGCGACGGGGCCTTGCGCCAGGGTATGCCGGTGACGATCGAGGTCGATGCGAAAGCCGGCACCAATATCCCGGGGGAGCGTTGAAATGCAGACAAGCCCTGCCATCACCGCCATGCCTGCTGGTGCGGGCGAAGACGCTGCCGTCGTCATCGAAAACGTGGACAAGCATTTCGGCGACGTAAAGGCCCTGCGGGGCTTGAGCGCGCGCATCTACTATGGGCGGCTGACGGGTCTGGTCGGCCCCGACGGGGCCGGCAAGACGACGCTGATGCGGATTCTGACCGGCCTCCTGGTGCCTAACGCCGGCCGCGTCACCCTGGCCGGCTTTGACGTGGTCAAGGACAACGATGCCATTCACGTCGCCAGCGGCTACATGCCGCAGCGCTTTGGTCTGTATGAAGACTTGTCGGTGATGGAGAACATGCGCCTGTATGCGCAGTTGCGCGGCATGGATGCAGACCGCAATGCCGACCTGTTTGCCGAACTGCTCGATTTCACGCGGCTCGGGCCCTTCACCAAGCGCCTCGCCGGCAAGCTCTCCGGCGGTATGAAGCAGAAGCTGGGCCTTGCCTGTGCGCTCATGGCGCGGCCCAAGGTGCTGCTGCTGGACGAGCCCGGCGTGGGTGTCGACCCGGTCAGCCGCCAGGACTTGTGGCGCATGGTGCAGGCGCTGACCGATGAAGGTATGGCCGTGGTCTGGTCCACCGCCTATCTCGACGAGGCCGAGCGTTGCGAGAGCGTGCTGTTGCTGAACCAGGGACAGCTCCTGTTCGATGGTCCGCCGCAAGCACTGACCGCGCAGCTCGAAGGCCGCAGCTTCCGGCTAGAAGACGTTGGTGCCGAGCGCCGAGCGGTCCTGACCCAGGCACTCGATCTGCCCAGTGTCAGCGATGGCGTCATTCAAGGCGCCGGCGTGCGCTTGGTGCTGCGCGACGGTGCACAATCCCGGGAGATCCAGTCGCTGGCGAATCAGGCACAAGTGCGGCTGGCACAGGTGCCTGCGCGCTTCGAAGACGCCTTCATCGATCTGCTCGGTGGCGGCCCCGGCGGCACTTCGACGCTGGCCGAGCGTCTGCCGCCGGTTGAGCTGGGTTCCGACATTGCCGTGTCGTGCCGCAATCTCACCAAGCGCTTCGGCGAATTCACCGCTACCGACAACGTCAGCTTCGAGGTGCAAAAGGGCGAAATCTTCGGTCTGCTCGGTCCCAACGGCGCCGGCAAGTCCACCACCTTCAAGATGCTGTGCGGCCTGCTGAAACCCACTGCTGGCGAAGCGCATGTGGTGGGTCACGATCTGCGCCGCGCCACCGGCGCAGCCAAGAGCCAGCTCGGCTACATGGCACAGAAATTTTCGCTTTATGGACTGCTGTCGGTGCAGCAGAACCTGGAGTTCTCGGCCGGGGTGTACCAGCTGGACGGGAGCACGCGGCGCGAGCGCATCGCCGAGATGATCGAAACCTTCGATCTGGGTGACTGGCTGTCCGCCACGCCCGATTCCCTGCCGCTGGGGCACAAGCAGCGCCTGGCATTGGCCTGCTCGCTCATGCACAGGCCCCCGGTGCTGTTTCTGGACGAACCCACTTCAGGGGTAGATCCCATCACCCGGCGCGAATTCTGGACCCACATCAACGGCCTGGCCCGCAAGGGCGTGACCATCATGGTCACCACCCACTTCATGGACGAGGCCGAATACTGCGACCGCGTGGCGCTGCTCTCACAGGCACAGTTGATAGCGCTGGATACGCCCGACGCGCTCAAACGTTTGGCGATCAGCCCCGAACGGCCCGACCCGACCATGGAGGACGCCTTCATTCACTTGGTGGAGTCGGCAGACCGCGAGATGGAGGCCGCCACATGAACGGCGCCACAAAGCACAAAGGCGGGAGTGGACCACAGCAGACCGACTTGCGCCGTTTTGATCTGCGGCGCCTGATGGCCCTGGTCACCAAGGAAAGCTACCAGGCGCTGCGCGACCCCTCGACGCTGCTGATCGCGTTCGTGCTGCCGGTGGTATTGCTGCTGCTGTTCGCCTATGCGGTGTCGTTGGATGCGAAGGATGTCCGTGTTGGCGTGGTCCTGGAGTCGCCCGGCGCATCGGCACAGTCGCTGGCCGCAGCGTTTTCGGGCACCCGCTTCCTGAACACGCACTTCGTTCATGACCGGCGCGAAGTGGCCGATAAGCTGGTCTCCGGCGACCTGCGCGGCTACGTGGTGATTCCGCAGGATTTCGAGCAGCGTCTGGCCCAGCGTGGCTGCGAGCCGCTGGTACAGATCATCACCGATGGCTCTTACCCCAATACGGCCAATTATGTCGAAAATTACGCCCGCGGCGTGGTGCAGTCCTGGCGTGCCGGGCTGGACGTTGCAGCACCGGCGCAGTCCATCGTGCTGGAGCCGCGCTACTGGTTCAACCCCGAGCTTGAGAGCCGCCGCGCGTTGATCCCCGGCGCCATCGCTATCGTCATGACCATCATCGGCACCATGCTCACCGCGCTGGTGGTGGCGCGCGAGTGGGAGCGCGGCACCATGGAGGCAGTGCTGTCCACGCCCGCCTCGGTGGCCGAAATCCTGATCGGCAAGCTGCTGCCGTACTTCGTGCTCGGCATGCTATCTACGCTGGGCGCGGCGGCTCTGGCCGTGTTCGTATTCGGCGTCCCGATGCGCGGCTCCTTGCCGGCCCTGCTGCTCCTGTCGGCGGTGTTCATGGTGCCGGCTCTGGGTCAGGGTCTGCTGATCTCGACGCTGGCGCGCAACCAGTTCCTCGCGGCGCAGATCGCGCTGTTCACGGGCTTCCTGCCGGCCTTCATGTTGTCGGGCTTCCTGTACGAAATCGACGCCATGCCCGCACCGATCCGGGCCATCACCCTGCTGGTTCCGGCCCGCTACTTCGTCGACTCGCTGAAGACCGTGTTCCTGGTCGGTGACATCTGGGCGGTATTCCTGCCAAACCTGGCGGCAATGGCGGCAATCGGGGCGCTGTTCTTCATGATCGCCAAGCGCGCCACGCGCAAGAACCTGGAGTGAAACGATGTTGACTTCCGCATTCTCGTTCACCCGCCTGCGCGCCCAGTTCATCAAGGAAGTGTTCAGCGTCCTGCGCGACCCGCGCAGCCGCATGGTCGTGTTCGTGCCGCCCATCCTGCAGTTGCTGATCTTCGCCTTTGCCGCGACGCTGGAAGTGCGCAACGTCGATATCGCCGTCTACAACCAGGATGCGGGGCGCTGGTCGCACGAACTGGTGCAGCGTCTGGACAGCGCAAAATTCATCGCCCGCGTGCGGCACGTGGATAGTCAACGGCACCTGCACGAGCTGATCGACCGGGGCGAGGTGATCGCCGCGCTCGCCATCCCGGTGGATTTCTCGCGCTCGATTGCTGCCGGCGATAGCGGCCGCGCGCAGGTGCTGGTCGACGGTCGGCGCAGCAACTCGGGCCAGATCACCGTGGCCTATCTTTCCACCATCGCCGCCGAGGTCGGCGCCGAGGTCGTGCCCGACGCCCAAGCACCAACGCCCGTGGTCGTGCGTCACTGGTTCAACCCGAACCTGGTCTACCGCTGGTTCATCGTGCCCGGGCTCGCCGGCATCCTGGCCCTGTTCAGCGCGCTCTTGATCACCTCGCTGTCGATTGCACGCGAACGTGAACTCGGCACCTTCGACCAATTGCTGGTGTCGCCCACTTCGACGCCGGAAATCATCATTTCCAAATCACTGCCGGCACTCGCAATTGGCACCGTGCTGGGCCTGTTCATGATCAGCGCAGGCGTATTCCTGTTCGGCATCCCGTTTACTGGCTCGTTTGCACTTCTGCTCGCCAGCCTGGTGCTGTTCATCCTGTCGGTGGTCGGCATCGGCCTGATGATTTCCGCGGTCAGCATGACCCAGCAGCAGGCCATCCTGGGTGCGTTCGCCATCGGCGTGCCGGCGGTGCTGATGTCCGGCTTTGCGACGCCTGTGGAAAACATGCCTGTCGTCCTGCAATGGCTGGCCCAGGCCATTCCGCTAACCCACTTCCTCATCATCGTCGAAGGCAGCTTTCTCAAGGCCATGCCGCCCGGTGACATTCTCGCCAGCCTGTGGCCGCTGGCGGTCATCGCCCTTGCCACGCTGACGATGGCCACCGTATTCGTCCGAGGACGCCTGCAATGAAATCCAAGACCCGCACTCCCTTTCTTCGCGCAACCGTCACCGGCCTGACCCCTGGGCGCGTGCGCCCGCTCGCGCTGGCCCTGTCCTGCGTGCTGCTGACTGCCTGTGCGACCGTGGGCCCCGACTATCGCGAGCCGCCGCCGGTCGACGTCGGCAGCGGCTGGACCTTGCCGTTGGCAAGCGAATCCCAGTCCGCAGACTTGAGCCACTGGTGGTCTGCACTGGACGATCCGATCCTCGACCGCCTGATGGCCACGGCGCTGGCACAGAACCTGGATCTGCGCCAGGCTGCGGCACGCATCGATGAGGCACGCGCCCTGCGCGATCGCGTGGCCGGCGAGGCATTGCCCACCGTCGGCGCTGGCGCGAGCGTCAACCGGCGCCGTCAAAGCGAGAACGGCCCCTTGCCCATCGGCTCCATTCCCGGTCTTGACGCCACGCAGACCATCTACGATGCGGGCTTCGACGCGGCCTGGGAAGCCGATTTGTTCGGGGCCAAGCGGCGCGCTATGGAAGGCGCCAGCGCCCGCCTGGAGGCGACCGAAGCCGAGGCACAGGGCGTACGCATGCGCATCGTGGCCGAGGTCGCGCGCACCTGGTTCACCGCCGCCGGCGCCCGCTACGAGTTGCACACACAACAGGCCACGCTGGATACGCTGCAGCAGACCTTGGAATTGGTGCGCCTGCGGCATGCCCTGGGCGACGCGTCGGCCGCCGACGTGGAGGCGGCGTACGCCCAATGGACAGCAGTCAACGCGCTTATCCCGGATATCCAGGCGCGCCAGCGCGCCGCGGTGCTCAGCCTGGGCGTGCTGTTGGGCACACCGCCGGAGCGGGAGCTGGCACTGCTTGATGGCCCCTTGACGCCGAGCACGCTGCGGGCGCTGCCGGTGGGCGAGCGCGCAGATATGCTGCGCCGACGCCCTGACGTGCTGGCTGCGGAACGTCGCCTGGCAGCGAGTTCTGCCGACATCGGCGTGGCCACAGCCGAGTTGTTCCCCAAACTCTCCATCGGTGTCGGCGGCGGGTTCCAGGCGCTCAGTACGGGCAATTGGTTCGATGCATCCAGCTCGCGTTTTTCCATCCTGCCGCTGATTTCCTGGCGCCTGTTCGACGGTGGCCGCGTGCGAGCCGAAATTCGGGCACGCGAGGCGGCCGAGCGGCAGGCTGCGCTGGCCTACGAGCAGGCGGTGCTGGCGGCGCTGGGCGATGCCGAGCGCGCGCTGGGCGACTATCACGGCGGGCTGGACACACTGGAGCGCCGCGGCATGGCACTGGATGCCGCGCGCGTGAGCTACGGCCACGCCAAGGCCCGCTACGCCGCGGGCGACATCGCCCTGGTCGAACTGCTGGCAGCCCAGCGCAGCCTGCACGAGGCCGAAACCGCAGCCGCGCGGGCGCATACCAACGCCGCCGTGCAATTGGTGGCGCTGTACAAGGCCCTTGGGGGTGGCTGGGGCGAGTCCATGGCTGTGCAGCAGCAAGTCAGCTGGCTCGCCACGGTGCTCGAGGATGGCTAAGCGCTGCGTTGGCTGGATTGTTTAGCGAATGGGCGATGAACATCTCAAGGATTTCGCGCCTCTCCACCATGCGCGAGTTGTCAACGTAGCGCCTTGCGTACGAAGACATCGAGCTTCCCAAGCCTGAATGCTTCTTGCACGAACATAGCAACCGTTCGTCAGACCCAAAGTCTTCATCAACAACATCAACGGAGAAACTCGTGAGTCAGCCCTTAAAACTAGGATCGTTCTTCGCCGTCTCGCTTTCCGTGATTTTGGCAACCTCCGCCACGTCACTTGGTGCGCAGTCCGTAGAGACGGCAAAGCCAATGGAGCTTCGGACCATAATGAAAAGACTTGACCATGATATGCAAGCCGTCACGGGCGCGATCTCCAAAGAAGATTGGTCATTGGTTGCCGAGTTGGCACCAAGAATTGCCAAGCATGCCGAGCCACCTATTTCGGAAAAGATGCGCATCCTCGCCTGGCTTGGAACAGAAGCCGGAAAGTTTCGAGGCTTTGATGGAAGGGTGCATGATGCCGCGACTGCCATGGGTGAAGCTGCTAAGCGGAGTGACGGCCAAGCAGTCATCGTGGCCTTCGCCAAAACACAGCAAAGCTGCCTAGCCTGCCACCAAAGTTTCCGTCCCTCGTTCGTTAAACATTTCTATGGGGAGCAGTAGCATGGGCGCACCTGTGCGGTCTGTAATAGCTTCGAGCCGGCGACGTGAGCCGCTATCCTCTGGCCGATCCCGGCCGGCGGACAGCGCATAATTGACGGTGCCATTTGAGCATTATCAGTAGCGGGTTTAGAGAATGACTGCTATCGGGATTACGTCAGAATATGCACGCGGCCAGATCAACCACCTTGGAGTCGCTCTGCTTTGCCTTTAGAACTCGGTTCTCGGCTATCAAAACCTCGTTGATGGAGGCTAGGCTGGCGACCTTGGCGCGCAGCTCCTCGATCTCCTGGCGAAGCGCGCGATTCTTCTCACGCTCCGCGCGGAGATCCTGGTGCTTCACATCGCGTTGGGCGCGACTGGAGCGCCCCTGAGCATCGCGGATCGCCTCGGCGATTATGGGGTAGTGGTTGTGGATCAGCGCCGTCGAAACGCCCGCCTCGCGCGCCACAGCGGCGATAGTGACCTTGGTTTCCCCAGTATGTGCCCGACCACGCTGGATGCGGGCGAGCGCGAGTTGCAAATCCCGCTCGCGGGCGTCCGAGGGCTTGCGTTTGGTCGTCATACTACATTCGTCTCCGGGGTGTATCCAAGCTGCCCGAGCACGTCACGGCAGCGCTCCAGGTCGCGCAAGACTCGCTGGCGGCCACCGTCACCAATGTCGTTGCAATCCAGCAACCCCTTCAGGTTGTCGTAAAGACGCTGGTATATGCCAATGTGGCTGCGCCCAATCACGGCATTTTGACAGTCGCCGCAGCGAGTCCGCTCTAATGTGTTGCCGACGCAACCGTCGTTGCTGGCGGTACACCAGGCGTGGCCATTGCTGCGGATCGCGGTGCTCTCGGCAATTGAGGTCACCATCGATGCATGGCTCTTGAAGATGGCGAGGTTTGCCGGATCGCGCCGCCAGCGTTTGATCGAGCGACCGTAGCCGCCGGCCAACGGTTCGTCCCCCATCCAGGTGTCAACGACTCCGAACTTGATGTCTTCGAGTTCTGCCTGGATGTCGTTGTACAACTCGATGTCGAGGTGCTGGCCCCAGTCCTGGTCCATGGCGTAGCCCAGCGTCATGTCCATGGACCAGTGCGCGTAGTGCTCGCGCAGGTAGCGCAGGTCGCCGAACTGGCTGTGCGCCGCGTAGTTGGCGAATTTGCGGCGGAACTGATGGCTGGCGAGGTTCCAGTCCAGCCCACCGCCCTGCGCGAACGCCTTGAGGGCATTGTTCCATGCGATGCCCGACAGGGTGCGAACCTGATTGCCCTTTGCAGGGCTCACCCCGAGAAAGAGCGCATGGTGATGCTTATGCGCCTTGGCGATTTCTGGGTCGCGCGGGTTGACCCTTCGCCGCTCGGCGATCTCGGCGGCGATCATAGCCTGATACGGCTCGGCCCAGCGCTCCATCAGGCGCAACACGCGCACGGCGACCTCGGGGATCATCCAGTCGTGGACCCCGGTGTCGGTCTTATCCGACCTGGAACGCATCCAGTGATAGATCGTTCCCTCGTCGTCCTCGGTGCGGTGGTGCGCGCCCGACTGGACGTTGGCCAGTTCGTGGTTGCGGCAACCGGAGGTGCTGGCCAGCACGATGTAGCAGGCGGTTCGTAGATCAAGGATCGCCTGATTAAATGCCCCCAGGCCGCCTTCCCAGCCAAAAGCGGCGAGGTGGCGGTTTTTAGCCTCTATGACTGTTCTGGTAACCTGCCTTCTCCGTTCTGCTGCGACGGCATCGAGGGCATCGCGTAGATCGAGCAGGGCCTTGCCGTGCTGAACCTGCTCATAGGCTCTCTCGAACAGGGTGCAGAACACCTCATCCGGCATCAGCGGCGTTTTGCCGCCCTGCTTGCGAGCTGTGCCGCTGCCGGCCATCGCATTCGCCGAGGTATCAGGCCAGGGATGCTGAGGGACTGGGTCGTGGGTGTACTGGCTCAACTCATGAAGCGCCTCGACCGCCATGAAGCGACGCTCAAGGGCGCTCTGAGACAGCGGTTTACCCTGGCTTCGGCGCGTCTGCCGGTACGCCCGACACTCGGCAACGTAGTTCGCGCAGACCATGGGGGTCACCGCGCCGAAATGACCGAGCTTGAGCGCGTTTAGATGCCGTAGGAAGGGCAGCGCATTCTCAAAAAAATTGCGCAAAGTGCTCGCTCTGGGCCGCTTATGCCCCGCGCGGCCGCGCCGCAGGTAGCGGTACAGCAGGGCCTTCATCACCTCCTTAAACGCACAGGGCACGCGGCTGAAGTCCTGGTGCCGCAAGTTGTCTGGCACGTTGCTGGTAAAGCCGTCCAGTTGCCAAATGTCGTCGCCATAGCGGCTGAGGATGACCCAGTGCCCATCGACCTGGATGGCGCTCACGATGAGTGCGTCGCGGTCGCTCTCGGGTAGCTCGCGTACTTCCCCCGGCTGTGACTCGATGTTCGCCCAAGGCAGCGTGACCACGTTGTTGTCGCTCATGCAAAGATCTCCAGCTTCTCCACCACATCGGACGACCAGAACGGGTGCGGCTCGCGGCGCGCACGCTCGCGGGCGGCTTCGACGGCCGCCGGCTTGAAAGTCCCGCGCCGCAGCCCCTCGGCCACGATGTAGTCGTCAATCAATCGAGGAATGTGCGCGTATTCCTGCGCCCAACGCCGCTTGTCCATGCGCGTGCGCTCCGCGAATACACGGAAGTAGAAGCTGAATAGGCGGTGCAGATCTTCCCCCGTCACCGCGTAATGCTTGCAGCGCAGACAGTTGAGGAACGAGAAACACGCTGCCCCTTCACGTTTCGGTGCGTACTGGCCGTTTACCGGGTCGCCACAGCGCCCCATTGGGGTCGTCTGGTAGGTCGCGCCGATGCTGCGGGTCAGTAACTCTTGAACCAGTATCTCGCCCATGAACTGCCAGTTGCGCCTCGCGTCACCGCTAGGTGCCAGATAATTTCTCCCGGCCACCTGCGGCGTGTTGCCAAGCGCGAATGCCGTGGTCGCCAGGTCGCCCGCTAGCAACTCGAAAATTCGGTTGGCGAACGTTTTGCGTAGGCGAGAGACGTTGATGCGCAGCGGCTGGCCGTCGATATCGGTGAGCCCGTGGTCGGCCACGAGTTTCTTGATCGCCAGCTTCAACGTCCCGTCAGTCAGTGCATTGACCCTGCCGAGGCCTGGGCCGCGGTGCACGCGATACAGCCACACACGCTCCTTGAGGTCGTCCGGGGCCTCCGCGCGCAGCGGTTCGCTGTGGGCAAGGACGCGCCGGATCAGGCGCTCGACATTGGTCTTGACGGTTGGCGTGGACTCCAACAGGTGTGCAGCAGCGCTCTCGGCGCGCAGCGCCACCTTGTGGCTGGTGTGCCCGCGGCGCTTCCAAAGGACCAGGAATACGCTGTTATCCTTGGGGTGGGCGCGCAGGCAATCGCGCTCCATCTCCAGCAGCGGCGTGGAATTGCGCCCGGTGTGCAGCGCTACGGTCAGCAGGGCATAAGCCAACAACTCGCCGGTTACCGGGGCGTCGTCGTGCCAGATCGGCATGACCGCCTGCCTGAGCGCGGTGGTGAACGCCTGCCGCTGACGCTTCGGCAGCGGCGTTTCGCCCTTATGCTTGCCTCTGTTTGGGAACGGGTTTCGTGGGAAAGTCGCATCGTCCCCCGTGGTGACCAACGAAATCAGCCCACGCCGGCCCAACGCGTGAAGGACGGACTTCGTGCTGGTGTAGTGGCTCCTCTGACTAGGGGTGGTGATGCCCAGTCCGGCGAGGTGGCCAAGAAACCCGTCAATTACGGCGCGATCAATGTCGTCCAGGGTCAGCCCGCGCCTGAGCGCGGTTGCGCGCAGCACTATGTAGTTGAGGAAGTGACGTAAACCACCTTTACAGATGCTCGCTACGGAACTGGCCTCGAGCCCGCCGTCCTGCCGGGCCAGGAAGCGCTCAATCTGCCGCTGGCAAGCGTAGGTGATCGAATCGATGCCCGTGCCGTACCAGGGTGCGAAGTCGAAGCCCCGGGAGCGCGTGGCATTGCGCCCGAAGGCGACCGTAGTCGTGGCCGGCGGAATCGCCTCGGGGAGAACGACGACACGACCCGCCGAGTCGCGGTTGTGCTCGACCTGCGGGACGCTGAGGTCGGTCCTGTTGAATACCTTACGTTTGCCCATCAGACCGATCCCAACCCTTCGTTCAACTCATCGTCGTAGGCCAGAACCGCGTCGTCGGCCAGTTCGTTGACCAGGTGCAGGTACACCATCGTTGTCTGAATGGAGCTATGACCGAGCTGCCGCTGCACGAACACCAGCGGATCCACGCTGCCGCGGTTGCGCTGGAGCGTGACCAGGGTATGGGTGGCGTAGGTGTGGCGCAGCATGTGGGTATGGACCCTGATACCGGCCCGCTTGCCGATTTCCCGGACGATGCGCGCGATGCGCTTGCCATCATCGGCGAAGGGCTCACCAAACTGGTTCAGGAACAGCGGCTCGTGATTGGTACGGGTGCGGCTCAATGAGGCCCGCTCACCGCGAACCTGCACTACGTAGCGATGCAAATCGGCAAGGAAGCGGCGACTGATGTAGATGTCGCGCGGCTTGCTGCCCTTGGTGCGCATACCATGGCCATCGTGTGGATCGAGGTGAATCCGGATGTTGCGCTCGTGCCTACCGGCTTTATCCGGATCGAAGATGTAGGCAAGCGGGAAAGAGGCGATTTCCTCCCGGCGCAGTCCAGTCTGAAGCCCGAGCCGAATCATCATTCGGTGATGCGGATTTTCCTGCGTCGCCAGCAGCGCCTTGATCTCATCCATGCTCAGAAACTTCGGCAGCGCCCGATGCTTGCGCGGCATGATGTCGCTCACCATAGCCTTGCCGCCGCTGGCATCGACGTGGGCAAGGAAGCCGGGAGCGCGTTTGACCGTCCGTTCCTCATAGCCAAACGGCAGTCTGCTCACCCATCCCTGCTGCTGTGCATACTCGTAGAACTTGCACACATAGTGCAGCCGTTGACGGGTTGTTGATGGGGCCAACTTGCACTCCACCAGGCAGTAGTCCCGGTAGGCCGCTACGACACTCTTGGCCTCGCCACGGTCCACGTCGCGCCAGTCAAGGTCATGCGCCTGGAGGAAACTGAAAAAGTCGTACAGCGCACGCCCCGTGCTTGGCCATGACTTCCGTGACCCAATAGCTCCACGCAACAGGTAGTGGCGAAAGAATTCATTGGCGGGGACGCAACTGTCGAGCGTGTCCCAAAGCAGGATCGGAAAGCCTGGATAAGGACGACCGGCAATCACCAAATCCTCAGTAGCCCACACAAGCTCCATCAACCTACCCCCAACCGCTGACCTATCCCTATTGCTGCTAAAGCTATTTTTTAAATCATTGTTTATAAAGCTACTTAACTCCTAACCTTTAGCAAGCCCCGGAACAACAGCTTCTACGCCAGTTGCGAGCGCGTGTTTCGACCCGACCTGGCCCGCGTGCCCATCGTGGTGTTGAGCAATAACGATCTGAGGGGTAGAAATCGTTAGTAAATCCTGTAGAGTCCGCGCCACCTTCTGAACCCCTCTGGAACAATAGTTTCCAGGCTTCATAAGGCAATCCATTGGTGGTGGTTTAGGGCAGCGGCATGAGGCTGGTATTCGCAACAAAAGACCTAGCATTGGCAGGTCGATCCTTTGAAGGCTTTCCTTTGCTGATCGGGTCAGAGGGATGGCCAGTCGAGCCAGCGCAGTCCTTCCTTTGGCACACGCTCATCGAGTCAGGTGAGGCCCTAAGCGATTTGACTTGGGAAGCCTATGGGCGGCGTCTGTACGATTATTTCGCCTTCCTGGAGGCCAATGGTTTGGCCTGGAACGAGGAAAGCCCGGCCCATGGTCTGAGCATCCTGTCGAGGTACAGGGATTGGTCTAGCGGAGAATTAGCGCTTGATCCCAAAACGGTGAACAGTCGCTTGGCCCTGATTGTGAAGTTCTACCGATGGGCCAAGCAGCGCAACCTGATAACCGTGCTGCCCTTCGGGGAGAAAAGGGTCAGGGTGGCTCCACATTCCGGTCTTCTCAGTCATGTTGCTCAACCCGGAGCCGAGAGCACGAAGGCTTCGGTGATGGTGCGTGACCGAAAGCGCCTGACCAAATTCTTGACCAAGGATCAAGTCAAGGTATGCGTCGCCTTGGATACTGATCCAAGCCACCAGATATTATTTCACCTCATGGTGCGTACAGGGCTTCGCTCCTGTGAGGCCAGGTCTTTTCCTCTCAAATATGTGTTCAACCCTAGGTTAAAAAATGGACTGCGCCCAAGGCAAATGGTCAGCGTTGCTCTTGATCCTTCAGACATGCATATCAAGTACGACAAGCCCAGGACTATCGATGTGCCATGGTCGCTGATGGAGAGCATGTGGTCTTATTCCCTTCACCAGCGAGAGGTTCGTAAGTCCAATGGTGATGGAGGTGTAACTGCGCTACTCCTAACTAATGAAGGCAGGCATTATTCAAAGGATTCCGTAGTGGACGTTATGAAGTCCTATGAGCGGAAGTGCGGCTTCTATGTTCGGGCTCATATGCTACGCCACACTTACGGGACTTATACCTTGCTTGCCCTTAGAAAAAGCAAAGAATTTGAAGGTGAGCCGCTGTTGTATGTCAGAGACAGGTTGGGGCATTCAGATGTTCAAACAACGATGATCTACTTTCACCTCATCAACCAGCTGGAGGCTCAATCCGTTCTTGCGCATGAGGACGAAATTGACATGATGTTCATGGCTGACTCCACTAAGCGCACCTGAGGTAGTTACGTTGGCCCGGCAAAAGAACTATAAGGCGGCCCTGCAATCCGTCACGAAAGGATTCGAGGCTGTCGAAGATAGCATCAAAATTGATTTGCCGAGAAACCCGAGAAATCATAGGCAGCTCGACCACTCTCAATACCTAGGTTCGGGCTTCGACGCCTGGGCAATTCAAAGCATTTACGTTATCAGGGCGTTGCTGCAAGGAGGAAACTTCTCCGTAGCCACTTTGATTGGTTACTCTGTGAACGGGTTGAGGTTCTTTCTGAGTTTCTTAGGTGGAGGCTCGGTCGAGTCGCCACCCACAACGCCGAACGGCCTGACCAAACGTCATTTGGAACGTTATATCTCTTGGCTAAAGCTAAAGTACCCCAATGGCTCGACGGCTAAGAACTACTACACCAGCTTTAAGTCATTGGTCATTGTTCTGGCTGATTATGGATTTGTAGAAACCGATACTGACGATCTCTTGCCGCCAAATCCATTCCCCAACAATGCGCGGAATACGAAAGACGCAGATCCGCTCACCATGGGGGAAATGCAAAGGCTACTCGGGGCATTAAAGTCCGACCTTGTTGCTATCCATAAGGGCACGTTCCTTGGCAATGGAGCAGAGGCCATGGCAGTGATGCTACTAATCACGGCGGCAAGATCAGGTATTAATACCACGCCACTTTTGGAAATGACGAGAGATGCCCTAAAGCCTCACCCGTTTGTGCCAAATCTCAGATTGATAACTACTATCAAGCGGCGGGGCAAAGGTGCGCAGAGTAAAACAATACGTCAAACTAATCTGCTAGACGATTACAGCGCCATTCCGCTCGATGGGGTTGCAGTCTTGAATAAGGCCCTTGAAATCAGCAAGCCACTTGTGGCGCTGGCACCCGAGGAGATTTGTTCATATGTATGGTTGTATCGCTCAGGGCAACGGGGTGGGGCGAACAATATTGTTACCCTTACGCCAGGCGCTTTATACGTGACTACCAAAAATATTTGTGAGCGTCATGCACTTCAAGACGATCTAGGTAATCGACTGCATGTCACACTTAGTCGGCTGCGGAAGACTATGGAAAGCCGTTTGTGGAAGCTGAGCGGTGGAGACATTTTAGAAGTGTCCTCTGTTATGGGCCATACGCCAGGCGTTGCGGATAATCACTACTTAAAAATTAATGATGAAATTAAGACCGAAGGCGCAACTTTTGTCGGGGAGGCTTTTCCAGACAAGCTACGGGGCATCCACGTCACACCTACCCCGCCAGGCGGCTGCAAAGATAGCCTTTATGGTAGTCGCGCGCCCAAGGATGGCGTAAATCACTGTTCGGAGTTTATTCACTGCCTCGGTTGTCCCAGCTATGCGATTGTAGGCACACAGGAGGACTTATACCGGCTGTTCAGTTACCAACAGTTCCTTTACGCCGAAGTCGAATATTTTCTCACTGATGAGTGGGAGGCATGGCGTAGGCGGCAGTTTGACTATATTAAACTTATCAATGAGTTCACTTCACGAAAATTTGATGCCGCTTTGGTTAAGCGAGCAAAGGCAAAGGCTGAATCATCTCCGCACTTGTTCTGGGCTAAAAAGATCGAGTTCATGAAGAAAAGAAGGGGCGGCGGGATTTGAACATAAGAAGCACGAATGCGTTGTTGAAGGCATATGATGTCCTCATTTCGCAACCGGTGACAGCCAATGGTCTGAGTCCCGCAGAACGAAATGCTATTGTGATCAGTGCCATCGTTAATGACCGTGGGGAAACTCTGGTGCTTAGCAGGTTTGGCGATGCGCAGTGGGATCTTCGTCCGTTTTTTGATCAGGCCAATGTTGCCCATTCCTATAAATTTATCAATTGGGATATGAGCATGCCTCGGGCGCTCATTGATGACTGCAAAGCTGTTGCTTACGCATGGTTTAAGCGAGGTCTACCTAGCTCCAAGCCTCCTATCGCACGGGGTATCACTACTTTCGCTGTTGCAAGTGTGATGCCCTTTATTCGTTGGTTGAACAATCTGGGAGTTTCAAGGTTTGCGGATGTTCGTCCGATCCATATCAGTAATTATGTTTATCATTGCAAGAATGAATTAAAGTTAAGGCCGCTCCCGCTCTATGGACGGTTGCGGGTTATTGATTTCCTTTGGGTATTTGCTGCTGATACGATTTTTCCCCTTCAGAGTGATCCTTGGGGTAACTCTAAATTATGGCGAATTTGCGGAGTTAGCAAAGTAAAAGGATCGGCTTCTGCTAATAAAAACGTTGGGCGGACGGATATTATTCCTTCTGGTGAACAATCTAAAATTTTCAACTATTGCGAAAGTATCGTTCGGGAGATGAAAGCTGAGTTAGCGGTCAGTGGTATAGGATATCATCCTAGTGATGAGCGAATGTCGATTCGATGCAGAGATGCTGTGCTGTATATAGTTTCAATCACTAGCGGCATGCGTAATGACGAGGCCATTGGGATTGAGGTTGGCGCTTGGCGTAGAGAGATCAAAAATGGAGTTAAATTTTGCTGGGTATCCACAATAGAACATAAGACGGGCAAGGGGCGCGTAGAGTATCTCGTCCCAGAATTGACTCTAGATGCACTGGAGCTTTTGGCCAAATACTCGGTTCCTATCAGGAAAGAACTGGAACTAGAGATTAGAAATCTTGCAAGAACTATGGATCCCAGTAATCCCACCGAGCACCTTCTGAGGCTGGAAAAGGCTCGCAGGGACTCGAAGAAACTATTTTTGGGGCGACACGCCCAGGGCGGTAAACTTCAGGATAAACATGTTGAGGCGCTTAGCGGGCAAGCATCCAATGCTGCGTTTGACCGTATAGCTAAAGCCGCTGGAAGTGATTGGCCATTGAGGACGCACCAATGCAGGCGAACCTATGCAAGGTGTTTTGTTGAGTCCCGTATGGGTCGCACTTCGTTAATCTACCTAAAGTGGCAGTTCAAACACAGTAGCATGAGCATGACTCAACTCTATGCATCCAATCCCCAGCAAGACCTGACGCTTTTTGATGAGATCTTTCAGCAGATGACAGAGTTTAAAATCGATCTGATCGAATCATGGCTCGGTGATCAGCCCTTGGCTGGGGGCGCAGGCGAAAAGATTGTGGAATTGCGGGCGATCCCAATCAAGGATAGAGCAGCTCTACTTGCCCAGACCGCTCCACATGCCAACATTCGTGCGACTGGACACGGATGGTGCATTGCCACGGAGCGGGGCTGCGGAGGTGCTGGTCTATATGAGGCCACACGGTGCCCAGGGTGCAAAAATTCAGTCATCGATGAATTCTTCGCTGGCACCTGGCAGGACATTTATATACAGCAGCAAGAGTTGATTAAGATCGAAGACGCGGGCCCTGCCGTTACGCAGCGAGCAGCGCGCGATTTGCAAGTCGCACTCGACGTCATCACCAGTTTGGGGCTCTCTCCCATAAACGATGAGACGGACGAGGCTGCAAATGGTGAATAAGTCTACTCAGGATCAGACACCAGCCCGTTCAAGGTCGAAGACCCTCGCCGCGCTAGATAAGGTCATTGATGGCCTCGTCGCAGGCAACGAAAAGCTCTCCATTGCTTCGGTTGCCCGAGCAGCAGGTGTTACGCCGGGTCTCATTCATAATACCTACCCAGCGGTGGCGGAGAAAATTCGCACTCTCATGGGCAAGTCGGTGCGCGCCCAGCGAGACTCGAAGCACCAAGCACTGATGAGTGAGAAGGAGAAAAACAGGGCGCTTCGTGCGGAAAACGACCAGCTTTTGGCGGAGCTTGCCCGAATCGCTTCTGTAAACCAGCGCCTCCTTTTCGAAATGGCTGAGTTAAAAGCGGTCTCCAGCGGAAAGGTTGTGGCTCTGACTCAGAAGCCCAGCAGATAAACGGCTTTTCTGCCTGTTCAATACCGTGGTCAATCCAATCGAGGCTATTTGGCTATTGCGGCACCTGCGAGAACACTGCTACGGCTAAGAACTATGATGCCGCCAAACGCAGCCAGGATCGAACCGATCAAGACCCCAACTTTGACTTCATCAATCAAGTGAGCTGATCCGGCAAACGCCAGGTTGCCAATGAATAGGCTCATGGTGAAGCCAATGCCACACAACAGCGCCACGCCGTAAAGCTGAGTCCAGGTGCTTCCTTCTGGTAACTTGGCCAAGCCCAGACGAATGGCTAAGGCCGCCGATAGGAAAATGCCTATCTGTTTGCCCACCAACAAGCCGAGCGCAACACCCAGCGGAACTGGATCGACCAGGTTTTCCATGGAAATACCTGCCAGTGTGTTGCCGCTGACCGAAAACTGACCCAGTAGAGGCTCTTCTGCCGACTGAAAACTGACCCAGGTGTTCAACTGCTTCTGCTCACTTTTCGAGCAGGAGAACACAGGGTGATCAGCATGGAAATGTTGGGAAAAATCCGGCGGATGTACTTCCGCGACAAGCTCTCGCTGCATCAGATAGCCAAGCGTACCGGGCTGTCGAGAAACACCATCCGAAAATGGGTCAGAGCGCCCGAAGCCATTCAGCCAGCGTACCAACGGTGCGCAACCTTCAATAAGCTCAGCCCTTTTCACGAGACCCTGGAGCAGGCGCTCAAGGCCGATTCGTTCCGGCCAAAACACAACCGCAGGAGCGCCAAAGCACTTTTTGAGCAGATCAAAGCCGAGGGTTATGACGGCGGTTACAGCCAGCTCACGGCGTTTGTGCGCTCTTGGCGAGGCGAGCAAGGCAAGTCTTTACGCGCTTTTGTACCGCTGACGTTTGCGCTCGGTGAGGCCTTTCAATTTGACTGGAGCGAAGAAGGTCTGCTGATCGGTGGTCTTTTTCGACGTATCCAGGTCTCCCACATGAAGCTGTGTGCCAGCCGCGCATTCTGGTTAGTTGCGTACCCCAGCCAAGGCCACGAGATGCTGTTTGATGCCCACACCCGTTCGTTTGGAGCGTTGGGTGGTGTGCCGCGTCGCGGCATCTACGACAACATGAAAACGGCTGTCGACAAGGTCAACAAAGGCAAAGGGCGCACGGTCAACGCCCGGTTTTCCGTGATGTGCGCGCACTATCTGTTCGATCCGGACTTCTGCAACGTGGCCTCTGGCTGGGAAAAAGGCATCGTCGAAAAGAACGTTCAGGACAGCCGGAGGCGAATCTGGCTCGATGCTCAAAACTGTATGTTTCACACCTTCGAGGAACTGAATGTCTGGCTCGGCCAACGTTGTCGGTCGCTCTGGAGCGAACTGGTGCATCCGCAGTACAACGGGCTGACGGTGGCCGAGGTCTTAGAGCTGGAGCAGGTCGAAATGATGCCAATGCCGACGGCATTTGATGGCTACGTCGAGCGTACCGTGCGGGTCTCCAGCACCTGCCTGATCAGCGTGGCGCGAAATCGCTATTCAGTGCCATGTGAGCGCGTCGGCCAGTGGGTCAGTAGCCGTTTGTACCCTTCGCGGATCGTGGTCATTGCTGACGAAACGGTGATCGCCAGTCACGAGCGCCTCTTTGATCGAGATCAGGTCAGTTTTGACTGGCAGCACTACATCCCACTCATCGAACGCAAGCCTGGTGCATTGCGCAACGGTGCGCCATTTGCTGATCTGCCAAAACCGTTACGGCTTCTCAAACGAGGACTGAGGCGTCACACCAACGGTGATCGAATCATGATGCAGGTACTGGCTGCTGTGCCAATTGCGGGGCTCGAACCTGTGCTGGTGGCGGTGGAGCTGGTACTTGAATCGGGAAGTCTGAGCGCCGATCACATCCTCAATGTCCTTGCCCGCCTGACCTCCACCGCACTACCTCCCAGTGTAGAAACCAGCCTGCAACTCAAGGTCGCGCCTGTTGCCAATACAGCACGCTACGACCGGCTCCGTGCGACCGATGAGGAGAATCGCAATGCGTGACCTAATGACTGAACTCAAAGAACTTCGCCTGCACGGCATGGCCAGTGCTTGGGAAGAACTGGTCTCTCAAGGAACAGCGTCGACGGCTTCATCGAAATGGCTGCTGGAACATCTGCTTCAGCAGGAACATGCGGATCGCGCGGTGCGCTCGGTGAATCATCAGATGAACATGGCAAAACTCCCCATGCACCGTGACTTAGCTGGCTTTGACTTCAGCGCTTCCAGCGCTGATGCCCGGCTGGTCAGCGATCTATCCAGCTTAGCGTTCACTGAAACGGCGCAGAATGTCGTGTTCATTGGCGGCCCTGGAACCGGGAAAACACACCTGGCCAGTGCCTTGGCTGTATCCGGAATCACGGCCCACAACAAACGCGTGCGCTTCTTTTCCACGGTGGATCTGGTGAATCTGCTGGAGCGTGAGAAGTACGATGGCAAGGCAGGGCGAATCGCCCAGGGACTGCTTCGCACAGACCTGGTGATACTGGATGAGCTGGGATATTTGCCCTTTAGCCAAAGCGGCGGTGCCCTGTTATTTCACCTGCTGTCCAAACTGTACGAACACACCAGCGTGGTCATCACCACCAACCTCAGCTTCTCGGAATGGTCGAGTGTGTTTGGCGACGCCAAGATGACCACCGCGTTGTTGGATCGGCTGACACATCACTGCCACATCGTCGAAACGGGCAACGAGTCCTACCGCCTACAACACAGCACCTTGGCCGCCCAGACAAAGATCAAGTCACGGGAACGAAAGCGCAAGGACGGAGATGATGTCGAGGACGATGAGCCATTTTGATCCGCACCATAAATACCCTGCTGCATGCCTACATGCGGTGGGGGTTGATGCGTCTTGAATCGGCCCACTGCTGCTAAGCTTATCCACAATTGCTGGGACAGAAATCAGCAATCCGTCCTGGGTCAATTTTCAATCGGCAGGGTGGGTCAGTTTTCAATCAGCGCCAACAGCCTTCTTCAAGGGTGAACGAGACCACTTCGAAGGGATCGCCCCGCAGCGGTTGGAAGGTGTAACGCAGGTCGCTTTGACGGGGCATGAAACCTCCTTGTGGTGAGTGTGGGTCAGTTGATCAACCAGCTGTCGTCGCCGTTTTCCAGCACGCCTTCGTGGTCGGTGGTGTCACCGACGCGGGCCACGGCTTTGTCGTTGATGATCATTGACGGCGAGCCGCTGATGATCACGGCACCGCAACTGAGTGTGTCGCCAGCGCGGGCAACAGCCCGGCCATTGACAGTGAAGCTCCCTGATCCACTGGCGACAGTGACTGGGCCACACGTTGGACAAGCATGGTCGTGACCGACCAAAACGACGGCAGGCATAGAGCCTCCTTATGGCTTTCACATGGGAGTTAGAGCTTGAGAATTTTGTCCAGTGAGGCAAGGACTTCTTGGGTGATGGCGTTCAGTCGTAGGGTATAGATCGTGTAAGCCGTGCCTAGTACGGCGGCGGCCAGTGCCCATGGCGTCCACAATGGCCACGTACGTTTGATCCGGTAGTTACGTGGCACAACGTTGCTCAACGGGTCGGTCAGGCGCTTGGGTGTTTCGCCGCGCAGGGGGCGCAACAGACCGTGCAGCTGGTCGATGATTTTTTGTATTTCGTCATCGCCCTTGGCATGGGCGCCATATTTGCCTTTGAGACCGGAGATCAGGCACTGGTACATGAACTCCAGCACATGCTGGTACCTGGCCGCTTCGGGGATCATGTTGTTCATGACGGTAAAGAATTTTTCGCCGCCCCATGTTTCCTCATGAAACTGACTGAGCAGTGAGCGTGCACTCCAAGTGGAGGACTTGCCCCAGGTAGTGCTCATGACTACCTCATCCAACAGCAGGCACAGGCTGTAGGAGTAGGCCTTGAGCATGCCGGCGTCGTAGTCGAGCTGGTTGACTTCTTCCATGATCGTGGTGATCTGGTTGCTGACGCTTTGGTACAGTGCGGACACATCGTCGTGCCGGTCTAAACGACGCAGGCGAATTACTAGGCCGATCAGCGGCGTGGCGGCATCGCACAGCGGGTTCCAGGCCACGCCGCGCAGGTCGAATTCGGGATCTGCAAGCAGCGGTTCAGGTTTGGTGCCAGTAGGCGTCGATTCAAGGGTGTTTTCGGGCGAGGCGATAGGTGTTGGTTCTGTGTGGGTGGCTCTGTTCGAAATGGCGCCACTCATCGCGTGCACTCTTCTATCTATATTGGTTGAGAGCTGCAACGCCAGTCCTACAGCTGTCGCCACTCTAGGCAGACAAGATTTGGCGCTTCAATAGGGCGTGGACGATCAAGAGACGTCCTACAACTGCTGGTGTAATAATCTGTCAGTTTTGACTGTCTTTGGCGGGCGTCTTTCGGCGGTGGATGTGGTTAGAGGTCTTGCGAGTGGGTTGGGCATACTCCGTGCAGCGTTCCACGGACATCTCTGCACTGCTGGCTATCGGCCTTTCAGGTAGGGGTTGCCAGCTTTGCCGAAGTAGTACACAACGTAGCCCGTCAACCAACGAGGCGTACCTAAAACCTATTTGGAATCAACGAATTGCGCGGGAAACGAGTGTCTCGTCTCCCGCTCCAAACATAGCGCTACAGAATTCAGTGGAATTCTGTCAGCGGCCGAAACAAGGACCTCCGGGTCCTTTTTCCGTTCCGGCGGGAATCACTGACATCCAGCACCGTCCAGTGCTTTTAAGTCCTGAATTGTTGGCGCCGAGCGTTCTCCACCGCTCAAGCCCGGTGACTCGGCGAAGCCCTGAACGCTTCCACCGTCAGCGGGCGGCGCCGTGTCGTACCACTTCTATGCAAAAGGCCTGTTCGTAGGGCGGTACGTTGCATTCGACAATATCAGTGGCGGCGACTTGCAGGTGTATACCGACAATGTCGGCCCGGATCGGCTGCTGACGGACATGCCGGTCGACCAGTACCGCCGTATGGACCCGACGAGCCCCCAGTTGTGCCAGATATGCACAAGTGCGCAGGAGGGAATGGCCTTCGAAGAGCACATCATCGACCACCAGAAACGTGGTATTGGCCAGATCCAACCTGCCCAGGGCCGGGTTTTCGGTCAATTGCGTGTAGGTATGCAGCACTTGCAGGTCGTCGGCGTAGCGCTTGACCTGCAGCGGGTAAACAGGGAGTTCCGGCCGGCCGGTCTGACGCGCAATGTACTCGCGCAACCTTTGAGCCAGGGGCTGGCCCCTGCGTTCGATGCCTATCAGTGCCGTATGCGTCGGTGGCAGAAGGGTGGCGGCCTTGCGCGCCATCGTCTGCAACACAACATCCAGCTCATCACTGTCATACAGGCGCAACCGTTGACTTGCCACTAGGATCGTCATTGCTTTCTCCTGCTCGGGAAACATGGGGTCATGCGGTGCCGGCTACGGCAGCAGGCGTATGCCATGAGATACGTGTGCAATCGGCGAGTCTGAACTCCTGAGGCGCCGCACCCTTGCGAGTGCATGTTGGGTCAATGTAGACCGGCTGGCCCTGGCAGGATTGATATTGATCAATCGCGATCAATCCAACGCCCGATCCTTTCAACCGACGCGAATCGGCGGTGGCGCCAGAGGTGTGGGCACAAGCTGCCGCGAGTGAATGTATTGCGTGCCCGGGCACTTGATATAAATCAACTCCAAGGCCGCATCGACGGAGGATTCTGAGTCTATAAAGAAGGTGCTCGGTTCGGCGGTGAACACGACAGTTGTCCGCCATTGCGGGCAATGACAAACGTGCAAGCCCATGGAGTCCGATCATGAGCCAGTATCAACGGTTATTGCTGATCATCAACCCGGCGCTGCGCCGGTCTCAAGCCATGAACCATGCTGCCGCTCTGGCCAAGGTCAGCGGTGCGAGCCTGCACATTGCTGCCTTGATCCCTACTTGGAACCTGTTGTCGCTGCTCGAAGAGGGTGACCGGGCAAAAGCTCGCGAAAATTATCTGCAAGATCATCGCGATTGGCTCAAATACCAGGCGGCTCATCTGCGTGATAGTCATAAAGGTATCGAAGTGACGGCTGAAGCGAAGTGGGCCGACGACCTTCAGCAGGAGATTCTCGATTACGTCGCAGAAATGCAGCCAGACCTGCTGATCAAACAGGTGCAGCGCGAACCGGCACTCAAGCGTGCATTCATCACCCCGCTGGATTGGCGTTTACTGCGTCACTGCCCGATACCGGTCTATCTGCTCAGCGAAGACGACCTGCCCTTGCCGCGCAAGATCGTGGCGGCGGTCGACGCCTCCAATACCCTTGCCCAGGACAACGAGCTCAATGAACGGATCATCCAGCAGGCTTCCAGTCTCGCCATCCAGTGTCAGGCCGAGTTGCACTTGCTGTATGCCTGCGACATTTCCATGGTGTACCTGGGCGATATGGGCGGCGGGGGCCTGACAATTTCAGACCTTGGCAGGCAATTGCGCAAAGGTCATGAAAAGTCATTCCTCGAACTGGCCGACCGTTATGGCGTGCCTGCCGACCGGCGGCATTTCATCGAAGGGCAGCCTGTCGCGGTGCTCCATGCGTTCACCGATGAGCAGCATATGGATGTGATTGTGATGGGCAAGGTCCAGTCCCACGGACTGGACAAGCTGCTGGGCAGCACCACCGAACATCTCCTGTATCAGGTGTCTTGCAGCATTCTGGCTATCTAGCGCGGCGAGGGCCGCCTATTCCGAAATCACAGGCGTTATCGTCGGAGGAGGTCCTCGTGATCCTTAGTCCCTCATTGCAAACCCTCTTGCCAAACCGCGTCGAGGCCGGTCGACGACTGGTGGAACCCTTGCTCAAATACGCCAACAGGTCTGACGTCATCATTCTCGCGTTGCCCCGGGGCGGTGTTCCGGTGGCTTATGAAGTCGCCACAGCCCTGAAGGTTCGCCTGGACCTGATGCTGGTACGCAAGCTCGGCGTGCCTTCACACCCGGAATATGCCATGGGCGCCATTGCCAGCGGAGGTATACAAATCCTTAATGACGACGCGATGCGGGTGCAGTCGATCGATCGAGCCGGTCGAGGATTGCCGCTGCCAGGCTCGCGGACGGAGCATCTTGATGTTTAAACCAATATCACGATCCATGGACCTGCCGGGCGTTGAACTGGACGCCGATTTGCGTTTGCCGACCAACACCCGCGCCTTGGTCGTTTTCGTACACGGCAGCGGTAGTGGCCGTTTGAGCCCGCGTAATCAATATGTGGCCGATGTACTGGCCCATCGGGGCTTGGGTTCGCTGTTGTTTGACCTGCTCACGGAAAAGGAGCAGCGCCTGGATAACTTGACCGGGGAGCTGCGTTTCGATATTCCGCTGTTGGCCAGGCGCTTGATCGATGTCATCGACTGGGCCGCTCGGGACCCCCAATTACGCTTGCTGCGGATTGGACTGTTCGGCGCGAGCACCGGCGCTGGCGCGGCACTGGTGGCGGCGGCCGAGCGTGCGCAGGTGGTCGGGGCGGTGGTCAGCCGGGGTGGGCGGACCGACCTGGCGGGACCGGCGCTGGCCCGGGTGAAGGCACCGACCTTGCAGATTGTCGGCGCACAGGACCCGGTGGTGTTCGACTTGAATTGCCAAAGCAGCCGGGCCCTGCGGTGCGAGCAACGACTGGAAGTCGTGGAGGGCGCCACGCATCTATTCGAAGAGCCTGGCGCCCTGGAGACAGTCGCCCGACTCGCTGGCGAATGGTTTGAAAAATACCTGCAGTCCCCGCACCCCTGAGAGGGCTGCATTCAGCATCACACACCAAACGGATAGGTTTCTGGTTCCAGGTGTTGGGTTTTCGGCCACGGCAGCGCGGCAACCGGCTTGGTGTGCTCAATCCAGATCATGGCATCGAATTGATCTGCTGGCACGGACTCGAAGTAGTGACTGAAACGCTCGGTTTCGGGGTCGCTCAGGCCCGTCGAGCCTGGCTGGAGCCCCATGACGCGCTCAATACTCGTTTGCTACCTGAGCTGAAGCCATTCTTGCGCGGTGCCGGGGCAAGGCGAACAGAACGCGATCAAGGACTATGTCAGCCATAGACAATATCGTTGCGCGGGTACTGGCCTGGCACGCTCGTTTTATCAATCTCTTCAAGCGTGTATGCCGATGAAGAAATTTTATTCCCGGCGATCACTTCCTCGCGATTTTCCAAGCAAGCGCCGCTTTTGTTTTTCCAGGAAGAACATCACCTCGAGCTTCAGATTATCGGGGTCGAGGAAATAAACCGCATAGTAGCCCTCGCCATAATCCGGATAGTCAGCGGGCGCGTCGACAATCGTAACCGCCTGATCCAGCAGGAACGCGTAGAGCGCATCGACGTCCTCGCGCGCGGCAACCTCGAATGCATAGTGGTGATAGCCCACATCGCCGGTCCGGTGCTTGTGTTTGCGCCCCTGGGCATCGGCTTCGGTGATCCAGAACAGGGTTTCGCCATTGGTCCAACCAATAACCCGGTCGAACTCCCACTCTATGGTGAATCCCAAGAAACCGAGTACCTGATCGTAGAACGCCCTGGAGCGGTCCAGATCGCTGACACGAATAGCCAAGTGGTCTATCCCGATGACGTTCATCCTGTCAGGTCTCCTCGATTTCGGTTTCTTGGGACAAAGAGCGCTGTTGAACTCAGAACGGGGCGTCGATATCGACCACGACAATGAGCTTGTGGTTGACGAACTCCTTGAGCCCGAGCCCGATCAGCTCGCGGCCGTACCCCGAGCGGCGCACGCCACCGAAAGGCAGGTCGGCTTCGACCTTGGTCGGATGGTTGACGAACACCATGCCGGTGGAGATTTTCTTCGCGACTTCTGCGCCATGCGCCGTGTCCGAGGTGAATACCGAACCGCCGAGGCCGAACGGCGAGTCGTTGGCGATACGCACTGCATCGTCTTCATCCTTGGCGCGGAACAGCATGGACACCGGGCCAAAGAACTCCCAGTAGCGAGCGGGGTTGTCTTCGGCGACATCGGTCAGGATCGTCGGCTGCACGAATGCCCCATCGACAGGCACGGGCGGCCCGACTTCTTCGGCCTTGGCGCCAAGCTTCACGGCTTCGAGGATCTTTTGCTTGACCTCATTGGCCGCGCTTTGCGAGGAGAGCGGTGCCAGGGTCGTCTTCGCATCGAAGGGATCGCCGGCCACCAACTCCGCGACGCCCTTGCGATAGAGCGCGAGGAAGTCGTCATAGACCGCATCGACCACGATCATGCGCTTGGAGGACACGCAGACCTGCCCGGCATTCCAATGCCGGCCGAACACCGCCCATTTGCTCGTTTTCGCCAGGTCCGCGTCGGCCAGCACGACGAAGGCGTCGGCGCCGCCGAGTTCCAGGGTGGACTTTTTCAGCGCTTTACCCGCTTGCGACGCAACCACCGCACCGGCGCCTTCCGAGCCGGTCAAGGCAACGCCCTGCACGCGGGCATCGTTGATGATCAACTCGATCTGCGAACGCGTGGCGTACAGATTACGGAAGGCGCCGTCAGGCAGGCCGGCATCCTTCATCAACTTTTGAAAGCCAGCGGCGCTTTGCGGCACATTCGCTGCGTGTTTGAGAAGCACGGTATTACCGGCAGAAAGCTGCGGCGCCAGAATGCGGGCGATCTGGTAATAAGGGAAGTTCCACGGCTCGATCGCCAGCAGCACGCCGAGCGGTTCGCAGACGAGAACCGCCTCGCCCTCGGCAGGGTCGAGGACCGGGAGTTTCTCCGGCTTGAGCAAGGTTTCGGCATTGCGCACATAGTATTCGAAGATTTTTGCCGACAGCTCGACCTCGGCTTTCGCCTCGGCAAACAGCTTGCCCATCTCCAGCGTCAGTACCCTGGCAAAGGCGTCGCTGTCCTTGCGCAGGATATCGGCCGCATTCTGCAGGATGCGCGCACGTTCGGCGAAAGAGGTGTCCTTCCACGCCAGGAAAGCCTCATGGGCCTTGCCGATGGCCGCGGTGACTTCTGCATCGGTCGCATCGGGAAAGGTTTGCAGTGTCTCGCCCGTATAGGGATTGATTGTTGCGTATGCCATGTAAAAGCTACTCCAGAACCGTTTCGACTAAATGGCCAACCCGCCGCTGAGTGCATATGCCGGGCCTGCCGAAGGTACACGAGGAACAGGTTTCAAACATGGAGCCAAAGGTCGCAGGCCCACCCAGGCCCGAGAGATCGGGGAGCTCACTTGACGTTCAGGGCGGCGGCGACGGTCACTGAAAGCGGTCACGATGATCTGCCGATCAGCGTCTCCTGTTGATCTTTGTCATAGAAAGGCAAAGAAGAGGCGTCCTTGCGCGGGTTGCCTGACTAATAGGCATCCCCCTTTTGCGCGACTTGTGCCATAAGACCGGTAGCGTTGGCGACCCGATGGCGCAGCAATAGCATCCATTGACTCCCCGACCCTGGGGCCGGGTGGCGGGCATTGCGCCAGACTTCGGAGCGCTGGAAGGGTGGTGCTGTACTGCTTTGGCATTTGTTGGGCCCGCTGTAACGCAAGCTCACTCACGGATACAAGGAGATAAGCATGAAAGCTGCTGTTGTTGCCCAAGGGCAACGCGTGAATGTGATCGAAAAAACATTACGGCCTCTGAAACATGGTGAGGCTCTCCTTAAAATGCAGTGCTGCGGGGTCTGCCATACCGACCTGCACGTCAAGAACGGCGATTTCGGTGATAAAACCGGGGTGATCCTAGGCCATGAAGGCATCGGTATCGTGCAGCAGGTAGGACCAGGCGTCACCTCTCTGAAGCCCGGTGACCGGGCCAGCGTAGCCTGGTTCTTCCAGGGCTGTGGGCACTGTGAATACTGCAACAGCGGCAACGAGACACTCTGCCGCAACGTAAAAAACTCCGGTTACACCGTGGATGGCGCAATGGCCGAAGAGTGCATTGTCGTTGCCGACTACTCGGTGAAAGTGCCTGATGGGCTTGATTCTGCGGCGGCGAGCAGCGTGACCTGTGCTGGCGTAACGACCTATAAAGCCGTGAAGGTTTCCAATATCCGCCCTGGGCAATGGATTGCGATCTACGGGCTGGGCGGCCTGGGGAATCTGGCGTTGCAGTACGCAAAAAATGTATTCAACGCCCGAGTGATCGCCGTGGACATCAACGATGATCAACTGCAGTTCGCCAGGGAAATGGGCGCTGACCTGGTCATCAACTCCCGCAACGAGGATGCCGCAAAAGTTATCCAGGAGAAGGTCGGCGGAGCTCACGCGGCTGTCGTGACGGCCGTCGCCAAGGTCGCGTTCAACTCTGCGGTGGATGCCCTGCGTGCCGGTGGACGCCTGGTCGCAGTTGGGCTTCCGCCTGAAGCCATGAGCCTCGATATTCCTCGGTTGGTGCTTGACGGGATCGAGGTGGTCGGCTCGCTGGTCGGTACTCGACAAGACCTCGTAGAAGCCTTCGAGTTTGCCGCGCAAGGCAAGGTGGTGCCGAAGGTGACACTGCGTCCGATCGAAGATATCAATGAGATCTTCGATGAAATGCAGCAAGGGAAAATCAAAGGCCGCATGGTGATTGATTTGAGTCATTGACGGGCCATTGGCAGTCGCTCGGGCGGCTGCCAATACCGTTGGCTCCTCGCGACGAGAAGCGCAGCCGATCGCTTTTGCCGACAGTTTCTGGATAGTTTTCTCACCTGCATCGCTAGATATTGAGGCGAGGTTGATGATAGGTTTTGCGTCCAAAACCATCCTGCGCGGGAGATAACCGATGTTTGGCGTGACCGACTATGGCGCTTTCATCATCGCCTTCATTATCGTCCTGGCCATTCCTGGCCCCGGCAATTTTGCCCTCATCACGGCGACCGGCAAAGGCGGGATAAAAGCGGGTTTGGCTGCGACGTGCGGAGTGATACTCGGTGACCAGGTGCTCTTATGGCTGGCGGTCGCTGGCGTCGCAACCCTGCTGGCCGCGTATCCGGCAGCGTTCCATCTCATTCAATGGTTGGGTGCGTCGTACTTGGCGTGGCTGGGCCTGCGAATGTTGTTTAGTCAGGCTGGGGCCGCGCCGCGCAAGAGCCGGATGGATAACGGCCACTTCCTGCGTCAGACCATGATGATCACGTTGCTCAACCCCAAGGCGATCATCTTCTACATGGCCTTTTTCCCGTTGTTTGTCGATCCGGTGAAGCATCAGGGCATAGTGACATTCGCGTTCATGGCCGCGACCGTAGCGGTGGTGACGTTCCTCTATGGTTTGATAGCCGTCCTATTGACCCACAAGCTCGCTCAGCGCATGCGGGCCAACCCGCGCATCGCCAATCTGCTGGAGCGCTTGGCCGGCGTTTGCCTGCTGGGGTTCGGCGTCAAGCTGGTCGCCATGCGCTGAACACGAGCCGTTGGTTTACCCTGTCAGCAACCTGAAAACCATGGCCTTATCGAAGCCAGCCGCTCACTCGGCATTGGTGAGTCAGCGCTGCGCCGCTGGGGTGACCAGGTTCAGAAAGGGCGCCAAGGCGTCACGCCGCAGAGCAAGACGCTGACCCCAGAGCAGCAGAACATTCAGGAGTTGGAAGCTCGGATCGCCTGGTTTGAGCGAGAAAAATCCATACTAAAAAACCGCCTCCCCGGCGCTCCGCGGCTCATTGGATTAGAAATACTGCGTTCTACACTGATCTTACTGGACAGTGGTCGCTGGCTTTTTGGAGGCTTAGTCCCCGTCAAAAAACTTGACCGAGGGGAAGCTGCGGACCCGTTAGTGGTGGCACGAACTTAACGAGGTTAATGTCGTGCCGCCGTTCCACCTAGTCGCATTGGCCGAGTCGGCATTTCGCGATGCCGCCTGTTACCGTCGAGCAGGTTGCGTCGTAAACATCAGTTCGCATGCCGGTATCCGTCCTAAGGGCGCATCTATTCCCTATGCGGTAGTTGTAATGCTGGTCGAGTCGGACGACTTGACCGGCGAGATACTCCTCTCAGACGGCGGGTTGAATCTGACCTAGGTTTAGCGTGCTCCGGTATCTGGCGATGGTTGCAGTCGTTCCGCTTGCGCCTCGTTGACGGTGCCGATGTGTATTATTCCGAGGTATCAGGCCTCGGAAAGCTGAAACCGATAACCGACCCCATACAACGATTCGATGGGCGTTTCCCCTGGGCACGCCTGCTCCAGCTTGCGCCGCAGGTTGCGGATATGGCTGTCCACCGTGCGGTCGGTGACCACGCGGTGGTCGGAGTAGATCTTGTCGAGCAGTTGGTCACGGGAAAACACGCGGCCGGCAGAGCGGGCGAAGGTGCTGAGCAGCCGTAGCTCCAGGGGGGTGAGGTCCAGGGCGATGCCGTCTATCGAGGCGCGATATTGCGCTTCGTCGATCAGCAGGCGCGGCGCTGAGCTGGCCAGCAGTTGGGGCCCGCGGCGCAGGATGGCCTTCTCGTCCAGCTCGGCATTGGCCGGCCTGTTCAAATCCGGCAGCGGTGCCTGGACCTTTGCCCCGAGCATCAGCGTGCCGATTTTCGACGCCGGGAGTAACCGCGCGACCCTGGATTCGGCCAAGGTCGAGCGCGACATCCAGATACAGACTTATCAGCAGACCCTGCAGACCGCGTTCCGCGAAGTGGCCGACGCGCTGGCCGTGCGCAGCACCCTGGATCGCCGGATCGCCGCGCAACAGGCGCTGACCGACGCCAGCCGCAAGAGCTTCGAACTCTCGGATGCCTTGTACCGGGGCGGGTCGCAAAGCTACCTGGAAGCCCTGGATGCACAACGTTCGCTCTACAGCGCCCAGCAGGACCTGATCACCCTGCGTCTGACCGAGCAGAGTAACCGCATCACGTTGTACAAAGTGTTGGGAGGCGGTTGGAATTAATGGCCCTGTCTCTTGCACACACAATCGCCGCGATGGAACGGCTGGCGCGCGTCAAATCGGCTGACTTCATTCAATGGGAAATCAACATGCGTGCATCTCGTTCCACTTTAAGCCGTTGCGCTCAGGTACTGACCTGCGCCAGTTTCATAACGCTTTCAGCCCTTTGCCAGGCGGATTCCGACAAGGACCCGTGGGAGCGTATCAACCGACCCATTTTCTCATTCAATGACACGCTGGATACCTACGCACTGAAACCCCTTGCCCAGGGATATCAATTTGTCACCCCGCGCATTGCGCAAGACGGCGTGCATAATTTTTTCAACAATCTGGGGGAGGTCAAGAACCTGGCGAACAACTTACTTCAAGCCAAGTTCTATAGCGCCGGGGTTGATACGAGCCGCTTCTTACTCAACAGCACCATTGGCCTGGGAGGATTGGTCGATGTCGCGACGCCCATGGGGCTGCAGCGCAATGACGAAGATTTCGGTCAAACCCTCGGTTACTGGGGGGTAGGTAGTGGTCCTTATCTTGTGCTGCCGCTCTTGGGGCCCAGCACACTTCGCGATGCGCCGGCCATCTTTCCCGATATCTACGCCAACCCGGTTCGTTACATCGGCGACGTTCCGACGCGTAATAGCCTGTACGGCCTGGGCATGATCGACGGACGCGCTCAATACATGAAATCTGAAAAGCTCATCACCGGGGATAAATACAACTTCATTCGAAGCGTTTATCTGCAACACCGGGAGTTCAAGATCAATGATGGAAACGTAAAGGACGACTTTTGATCCGCGCGGTTCGACCTCGGGATCAAGTTACCCGTTGACACTATCCGGATGCGCCGCCTATCGAAGCCCAGGCACTGATGGCCGGCGCGGCCGTGGAATACAGGCTGGAGTGCTCGCGGCCCTCAAACAATATCGTCGATCAGGATATGAGGCTGCCCGCGACTGCACTGTTCAATGCGCGCCTGGACCTTGTACACAGTGCGCAGCATCTGTTCTGTAATGACCTCACGGCTCGCGCCACTGCCTTGTGCGGTACCGTCGGCAATCACCAGCACCTGATCGGCAAAACGTAACGCCTGGTTCAGGTCATGGATGGCGATGAACACAATGACCCGACGCCGGCGGGCCAATGCCTGCATGAAGTCCAACACCTGGACCTGGCGGTGCATGTCGAGGGCGCTGGTGGGTTCGTCCATCAACAGGATCTCCGGCTCGCGCACCAAGGTCTGCGCGATGGACACGAGCTGTTGCTGCCCGCCGCTGAGTTCGCCGAGGTTGCGAAAGGACAGGCCGGTGATCCCCAGCGCCTGCAATATCTCGTCGACCAGCGTCAGCTCATCATCGTGGACGACCCAGCCGGGCGACAGTTGTTTACGTGCCAGAAGCACCGATTCGTACACCGTCAATCGAGCGCTGCCGTTCAAGCCCTGCGGCATGTAGCTGATGCCCCGCACGCCCTTTTTCGAGCCCTGCAGAATCACCCGGCCGGGGCCGTCGATCAAGCCTGCCATGCGCTTGAACAGGGTGGACTTGCCGGCGGCATTGGGGCCGACCACCGCGACCACTTGGCCACCCATAAATGCGCCGGTCGTGACACCGCTGATGATCGTGCGCTGACCGTAGCGGGCACCAAGGTTCTCCAGCTGGATCGTCACCATGAGTTTTTCTTCCCGCTGAGAATCAGAGATATGAAGAACGGCACGCCGATCAATGATGTGACCACGCCGATCGGAAAGATCGCGCCCGGAATCAGGGTCTTACTGACCACCGAACTGACGGACAGAATCAGTGCGCCGGTCAGCAGCGACGCCGGCAGGAAGAACCGCTGGTCTTCACCAATCAACATCCGCGCAATGTGCGGGCCGACCAACCCGATAAAGCCGATGGTGCCGACGAAGGCCACGGGAAACGCGGCGAGCAGGCTGACCATGATCAACGTCTGAAAGCGCAGGCTGCGCACGTTGATACCGAAACTGGCGGCCTTGTCATCGCCCAGCCTCAGGGCTGTGAGGGCCCAGGCGCGCCTGGCGAAAATCGGCAGGGTGACCACGATCACCAGGCAGATCACACCGAGTTTGGGCCAGGTGGCTTTGGTCAGGCTGCCCATGGTCCAGAACACCACGGCCGCCACGGCTTGTTCGGTGGCAAAAAACTGCACCAGGGCCAACAACGCGTTGAACGTGAACACCAGGGCAATGCCGAGCAGCACGATGGTTTCAGCGGTGACGCCGCGGCGCATGCTCAGGAAGTGGATCAGCAAGGCAGAGAGCATGGCCATGACGAACGCGTTCACCGGCACCATGTACTGTGCCGCCAATGGGAACAGGGCCACGCCAAACGCCAGGCCCATGGCCGCGCCGAAACTGGCGGCGGCAGAAATGCCCAGGGTGAAGGGGCTGGCCAGCGGGTTGTTGAGGATGGTCTGCATCTGCGCACCCGCCAGTGATAATGCCGCGCCCACGGCAACCGCCATCAGGGCGACAGGCAGGCGGATATCCCACATCACCACGCGCACCTGCGCCGAAGCGTCGTCCGGCGAAAACAGTGCGCCGAGTACTTCGCGCAGGCTGTAACTCGCCGGGCCCAGGGCCAGGTCAAGCAGGACACTGCAGAGCAGCAGCGTCATCAGCCCGGCGAGGATCAGCCGCTTGCGCAGCACCAGGCGACGGTAGGTCTCGCGCTGCACCACCAGGGTGTCGCTCGGTGCGCTCATGGCTTGACCTCGGGGGTGCGCAAGCTGACGAAATAGCCCGGCTCGTAAGGTACCGGCAGAAACCGCTCGTGCAGCTCGCGAAAGGAGGCCTCGGGGTCCAGGTCGGCAAACAGCGTGGGATGAAACCATTTGGCCAATTGCTGGATGGCCACGAACTGGTAAGGGCTGTTGTAGAACTGATGCCAGATCGCATGAAAGGCCTGGTTGTCCTGCGCCTTGATCCCTGCGTAGGCTGGCCGTTGGGTGTACCAGGCCAGTTTGTGCCGGGCTTGCGTCATGTCGGCGCCCGGGCCGACGCCGACCCAATGGCCGCCAGGGGCGAACGCCTCCCAGTTGGCGCTGGTGACTACCACCTGCGCCGGGTTGGCGACGATGACCTGTTCGGGATTCAACTGGCCGAAGGTGCTGGGGATAATGCCTCTGGCGATATTGTTGCCACCGGCCATGTCGACAAAAAGCCCGAAGTTTTCGTTGCCGAAGCTCAGGCAGCAATCGTCCGTGTAACCGCCGATGCGTTCGATAAACACCGCGGGGCGCACAGGCTGCTGCGCCGCGATCACGTCGGTCACCCGGCGGATCTGCCGGTTGCGAAAATCAATGAAAGCCTCGGCACGCGCTTCTTTGCCCAACAGCCGGCCGAACAGGCGCATGGTCGGCTCGGTGTTCTGCATCGGTTGATTGCGAAAGTCGACGTACACCACCGGTATGCCCAGGGCATCGAGCTTCTCGATATAGCGCGCATCCTCGGTGGCATGCTGTGCCTCGATGTTGAGGATGATCACGTCGGGGTGTTGGGCGATCGCTTGTTCGATGTCGAAGGTCCCGTCTTCAAAGCCGCCAAAGGTGGGAATCCTGGCAATGGCGGGAAATTTGCGCAGGTAGGCTCCGTAGGTGTCCGGGTCCGACTGGATCAGATCCTTGCGCCAGCCGACGATGCGTTCGATGGGGTTTTGCGTATCCAGGGCGGCGACCAGGTACAACTGGCGACCCTCCCCGAGAATCATCCGCCTGACCGGCAGATGGACCTTGACCTCGCGGCCGAGCAGGTCGGTGACGGTACTGCGCGCGGTATCCGCCTCGGCGGCGGGGGCGGGCAGTGAAGCCCCGAGCAAGCCAGCCACTAACAGCGCCGCGAAGGCGTGGCTGCGTCGAACGATGGTAACCATGGTTAAAGCCTTTGCAGGTGTCAGAAGTCGACCGTGGCCGAGAGTAAAAGCGTGCGTGGCGAGCCCTGGGAAAACGCTCCATAAGAGGCGACACCCGACCAGTACTCGCGATCGAACAGGTTTTGCACCGTGGCGCGGAACGTTGTCGGCCGCTGTGCGATACGCGTGGTGTAACGTGCGCCGAGGTCGATGCGGGTCCAGGGATCCAGTTGTTGGCTGTTGGCCTGGTTGACGTACTGGCGGGCGGTATAGATCGCGCCACTGGTGAACGTCAGCCCCTCGACCCAGGGGATGTCCCATTCGGCCCAGAGGTTGGCTTGTACATCCGGCACGCCGACCGGGGTGTTGCCCCGGTTGGCGGCAATGCCGGTTTTGGTCAACTGCGCATCCAGCAGCGTCACCCCCCCGAGCAGGCGCGCGCCTGGGGCGACCTCGCCAAACAGGTTCAGCTCGATGCCCCGATTGCGCTGTTCGCCTTGCACCGAAAACGTCCCGCCCGACAACTCGCCGCTGGGCTTCTTGATCTGGAACAGCGCCAGGGTCGCCATGAACGTGCCGTAGTCGAGCTTGACCCCGATCTCCTGCTGCCGGGAAACGTAAGGGGCGAAGATCTGGCCTGCATTGGCGGCGTTGGCCGGGGCGACGTCGCCCTTGCTCAGGCCCTCAAGGTAGTTGTAGTAGAGCGACACATGGTCCCAGGGTTTGACCACCACCCCGAACAGCGGCGTGGTCTTGCCTCCGTCATACGCCGTGCTCAGCGTACCGGAGGCGTTGTAGTTGCTCGACTCAATATGCTGTCTGCGCAGGCCGAAGGTGACCTGCAGGCGTTGTTCGAGCACCGACAGGGTGTCGGCGATGGCGATGCCGGATAATTGCGTCGCGGAGACCTTTGGCGTATCCGGCTCGGCAATCGAAGGCTTGGGCTGATCGATCGGGTGGTAGATGTTCGACAGGATGACCGCGCCGGATGTGATGCCACGGGACAACTCATCGCGATAACGCGAGACTTGCAGGGCCGTGACGTGGCCGACCGGCCCGGTGTCGAAGCGTAGGCGCGTGCCCGCATCGACGGTGTAGCGCTGCACGTTGAACTTGTAATAGCCGGGTGTCGAGGCGGTGTCGCCGGCGGCGTTGAGGAGGGTTGGGGTCTGGTCGGACATGCGCGCGACAGCCGACCTGCCGCCACCGGCATGGGCGAAGACGGTCAAGGCGTCGGTGAGGTCGTATTCACCGCTGAGCAACGCGGATTTATCACGGGTTTCGGACCAGCCCCAGTCTTGGCTCACATTGGTCCGGCCATTGGCGGCGGAAGGCATCTCCACGCCCGTGTCGATCAGGAACGGTCGAGATGCCGCGTCGAACTTTTCTTGCTGGGAGATCAGGTCCAGGCTGCCTCGCAGGCGATCGGACCGGTAGTCCAGGGACACGGCACCGAGCCCGACGGCGCGCGATTGGTCGTCGATCACGGTGTTGCCTTGCTGGACACTGGCGTTGACCCGCACCCCCCATCGGCGTTCCTCGCCAAAGCGCCGGCTGATGTCGATATGGTTCCCCAGTTGCGCATCCTGGGCGTAACTGGCGGTGAACCGCGTCAAGTCTTCATCCAGAGAGCGCTTGGGCACCACATTGATCACCCCGCCGACGGCACTGTTGGGCGACATGCCGTAGAGCAGTGCGCTCGGGCCTTTGACGACCTCGATGCGTTCGGCGTATTCGGTGAACACCCGATAGTTGGAGGCCACGCCATAGACACCGTCGAAGGCCAGCTCACCGAGGTTGCCTTCGCCGACCGGAAACCCACGGATAAAAAAAGAATCGACAATCCCGCCGGTCTGCCCGGTGGCACGGACCGACGAATCGCGCTCCAGCACGTCGCCCACGGTCGTTGCCTGTTGGTCCTTGATCAGCGCCGAGGTGTAAGTGCTGACGCTGAAGGGGGCGTCCATTACATCGGTATTATCCAGCATGCCCAGGCGTCCTCCCGCGGCCACCTGGCCCCCCGGATACACCGGGGGCAAGGTCTCGGCCGGCTGGTCGTGGCCACTGATCGTGGTCTGCGCCAGGGTGACCCTGCGGAGCGCCAAGGTGTAGCTGCCGTCGTTGCGCAGCAGCATGTCCAGGCCACTGCCGGCCAGCAAATGCGCGACTGCCGCCTGGGTCGAGTAATTTCCAGAAAGCCTTGGGCTGATCAACCCTTCAGTGATCGACGGCTCGAAGGACAAGGCAATGCCGGCCTCCACGGCAAAGCTCGACAAGGTTGCGCCGAGCGGTCCGGGGGCAAGGTTGTACGCGCGCACGGTCACTGAATCCAGCTGCACCGGCGCGTCCGCCCGGGCCAAAGGGCAGGCCGCACCGATCAGGGTCAGGCTGAGCAACGCGCTGCGAATGACCGGCATCAATGGGGGGCCCTGTGGCGAGAGGAAGTGGCTGTTCCTTCATTGCCAGTTGAGATCAAAAAAAGTATCAGCCCGGCAACGTTTTTTTTTTGCGAGGTTTGCCTTCGCGGCGTCAGGCGGGCGACAGCGTGACCCAATACCCGTTCAAATGGCCGGTGGCGAGCACCGGGTAGGTTTGCACCAGCATGTTCAAGGTGCGTTGGGTATCGCTGATCGGGAAGGCACCGGAGACGCGCAGGTCGGCAATGGCCGGATCACAGCGCACAAAACCACGACGATAACGCGCCAGCTCGGCAACGAAATCCGCCAGGCGCATCTTGTCCGCCATCAGCATGCCCTGGGCCCAGGCACCGACGTAGCGACCGGCGGCAGTCAGCGCTCCAAAGGTCTGGGAGGAAAAGTCGGTGCGCTGCCCTGCGTTGACGATCAGCGGCTCCGTTTGGCGGTTTTCGGCCAGTTCCACTTTCACTGCGCCTTCCAGTACGGCGAGCTGGGTACGCGGGCCCAGTTCACGCACGGTAAAGCGCGTGCCCAGGGCCTGCATGCGGCCCTGTCGGGTGATGACGAGGAAGGGGCGGGGGACGGAAGCGGTATCCGGTGCGGTCTGCACCAGTATTTCGCCTTCGCGCAGATGGATGAGCCGCTGTTGGCCATCAAACAGCACATCCATGGCGGTGTCGGTATTCAACGTGATGCGTGAGCCATCGGCCAGGGTCAATTCGCGTCGTTGGCCCACGGCCGTGCGGTAGTCGGACGACCATCGGCCTGACTCCACCAGCTTCCAGCTGCCCCAACCCGCCGGTATCACCGCCAGCAGCAGGGCCAATTTACCCAGGGCTGCACGCCGCTCCGGATTGCTTGGCCGATCCAGCGCCGACATCGCCAGGGAAGACGGCAAGCCGCCCAGCTTGCTTTGCAGCAATTGCGCCCGCGACCACGCGCGATCGCGCTCGGGGCTGCTGACCTTCCAGCGCTCCCACTCGGCACGTTCGTTGTCGCTCAGCCCGTTGTCGCTCAAACGCATCAGCCATTCGGCGGCTTCTTCAAGCACGTCGGGATTCAGCGGTGGCTCTCTGCGCAGCGCGCGCATCTATTCGACCATCATCATGCAGTGCAGGAACGCTTGCTTCATGTAGCGTTTGACGGTGATCAGCGAGACGTCCAGTTGCTTGGCGATGTCGTCGTATTTCAGCCCGTTGATCTGCGACAGCAGGAACGCCCGCTTCACCAGCGGCGGCAGGGCATCGAGCATGGCGTCGATTTCGTGCAGGGTTTCCAGCACCATGAAGTGCGATTCAGGCGACGGCACATCCTGCGCGGGCGCATTGGCGAGTGCCTCCAGGTAGGCGCGCTCCAGCGCCTTGCGCTGGTACCAGTTGATCAGGATGCCCTTGGCCACGCAGCTCAAGTAGGCGCGAGGCTGCTCGATTACCGTGACCTGTGAAGCCAGGATGCGGGTGAAGGTGTCCTGCGCCAGATCCGCCGCATCCATGGCGTTGCCCAGTTTTCTTTTCAGCGTCGCGTACAGCCAGCTGTGATGCCCGCTGTACAGGGCCTCAATCGCGCGCAGGTGACTCGGGTTGTTCGCGGAGTGGGTTTGGCTCATGGCGCGGGCGTGCATCTAATTGAGAAGTATTCCCAATGCTAGTTGACAAGATGCTTGAAAAGCAAGGGGGGATCAGTGCCCCGCGATCGGTGCGATCCCCTGTGCTGGCGTGTCCTTCATCGCCAGGCACCTGGTTCAATCCCGACCCGCGACTTGGTGGGGTTGCTTGCCCGCGGGCCAATAACGCAGAGCGACGATCAGCACCAGCGCCAGCACATACGCCAGGCAAACGAACAGATACGTGTAGGGCAGGCCATACGCTTGGCTGAGCAAGCCCCCGATGCAGATACCGGCAATCGAGGCAAACTGCGTGGTGCTTTGCGCGATACCCAGTACATAGCCCTGTCGGGCGCTGTCGGCGGTGGTCGAGATCAGGGCCATCAGCACTGGCGTCGTGGCACCCAGCAGTACTCCCCAGACGAAGTAGGCCAGGATAAACACCACGGGGTTGCGGGTAATGCCCGCCACGGCGGTCAGCGCGATGCAACCGATCACCACGTAAGTGATGCGCTGCAGCGTCTGGCGTAGAGAGCGCTGCTCGAAGTAACGCGACCATGCCGTCGCCGAAAGAATGAAGCCCAGGGCCAATAGCCCGTAGCACAGGCCGACCACTGAGTGGCTGACATCGAATGTGGAACTGACGTAAAGCGAGAACGAAGTCTGGGGCAGCATTCGCGCCAACAGCAGAATCCCCATGATGCCCAACAGCGACAGCAGGGGCGAGCCGCGCCAGCCGGCAGCGCTGGCCTGGGCGGGGGCGCAGGTGTTTACCGGCGCGGTTTTTTCCACGGGGGGGACGTCCGGCAGTGTCATGGCGGCGATCACCGTGCAGGCGGCGCATAACACCGAGGCCACGATATTGATCCAGAAAAACGTCGCGTAATCGAGAATCAGGCCGCCGAGCACGGCGCCCAGCAACGAGCCGACGTTGGTCGAGATCTGCAGAATCGCGAACAGCCGGGCCCGGCGCGACGGGCTTTCGATACTCACGCCGTAGGCCTGCGCCGGGGCAATGTAGCCCGCGAAGGCACCCTGCAGGAAACGCAGGGCCAGGATCGCCCAGATGTCGCTGAAAAACGCCAGGCCGAGCTGGGTCAAGGACAACCCGGCGAGCGCGCGGATCATCATCAACTTGTGCCCGTATCGATCGCCGATACGGCCCCAGAACGCACTGGTCAGCATGATGCCCAGCATCGGTCCCACGTAGACGGCGATGCTGGCGAAACTGAAAAGCGCCTCCGAAGAGGCCAGCCCGCGCAGGTGTACGGGCCAGAACGGCCCGCTCATTTCCATCGCGCCCATGGAGACCAGTTGGATCGCGAACAAAAGATAAACAAGGGTCCTGACACTTGAACCCTGAATGACACCTGCATGGGACATGGGACGGCCTCGGCGGATGAACCCGGTAAAAAAACAGGGAGGGATGATACTTTTTCGCAAGTCGGCTGGCATTAGGAGTGATTCCCATTTTCCTACGTTGAAAGGATCCTCTCGTCATGCCCGTTATCTGTCGTCCCTATGGTGAACGTGTGTTAACCCTCGCGATTCGGAGCGCCATGCTGAATGTCGTCTTGGTCGCATGCAGCGCCAACGCCTCGGCGGCTACGCCACAGCCCGCAGCGGGCGGCGCGTCAACGCCTGACAGCGCGCAGAGCCTGATCCTCGACACCACCACCATCGACGCCCGCGAGGCTGGCGCCACGGCATTGCCGCCGGTACTGGCCGGCGGGCAGGTCGCCCGTGGCGCGCGCCTGGGGATGATGGGCAACAAGGATGTGATGGACGCCCCGTTCAGTGTGACCAGCTACACCGCCAAAACCCTGGCCGACCTGCAAACAGTGACGGCGGCCGACGCCCTGGAACGCGATCCTTCGGTGCGGTCCACGGGGCAGACGGGCGGTATCGTCGATTCGTTTTTCATCCGTGGGTTTGCCATCGGCGAAGGCAACCTTGGCGAGTTGGCCTATGACGGCGTGTACGGTGTGGCGCCGAACTACCGGACGTTCACCGACTACGCCGAACGCATCGAGGTGCTCAAAGGGCCCGGTGCGCTGATGTACGGTGTCTCGCCGAACAGCGGCGTTGGCGGCGTCATCAACATCGTGCCGAAGCGGGCGCTGGATGAAGACCTGACGCGCTTTACCGGCAGTTACGCATCGGACTCTCAAGTGGGCGGCCACTTGGACATCAGCCGGCGCTTTGGTGAAGAAAACCAGTTTGGCCTGCGCTTCAACGGCAGCCTCCAGGGCGGCGACACCGCCGTCGATAATCAGAAGCGCGAGGTGGATATCGGGGCCATTGCCTTGGATTATCGCGGCGAGCGGTTGCGCCTGAACCTTGACTACATCAGCCAGAAAGAAAACTTTGACGGCGCCTCGCGCCCCTTCACCGTCGCAACGGGCATCGACGTGCCATCTGCCGCCAATGGCCGCACCAGCCTGCCGCAAAAATGGGGGTGGTCGGACACCAAGGAACAGTCGACACTGCTCGGCGGCGAGTATGACTTGAGCGATGCGCTGACCGTGTTCGCCCATGCCGGCGGGGGCAAGTCGGATGTGAAGCGCCTGTCCGACCAGGTGCCCAGGATCCTCAACGACGCCGGCGATACCAGCAATATCCCGGGTTACTACAAGTTCAACGTCGACCGTTCGACCGCCGATGTGGGCCTTCGCGGGCTGTTCGCCACCGGGCCGGTGACGCACATGACCACGCTGATGGCGACCCGTTACCGGGACGAACTGTCCCGAGGCATCACCAATGGTAAGGAGATCCGCTCCAACATCTATCACCCGGTGGATACGCCCAAGCAATACCTCGACGCCCCCAAGGTGCTGCGCATTTCGGAGACGGAACTGTCCGGCGTCGCACTGACGGACACCCTGGGCATGCTGGACGACCGCCTCCAACTGACCCTCGGCCTGCGTCGGCAAGCGATCGAGTCGCGTAACTACAATGCCGCCGGGGCTGTCAGCTCCCGCAACAAAGACACTGCCACGACGCCGTTGCTGGGCGTCGTGGTCAAGCCCTGGGATGACGTGTCTTTGTATTACAACTATGTCGAAGGCTTGAGCAAGGGCGATACCGCCCCAGGCACCGCGAACAACGGTGGCCAGACATTCGCCCCTTATGTGTCCAAACAGCACGAGCTCGGCGTGAAGTATGAACACCACACGTTCATCACGAGCGTGGCGTTGTTCCAGATCGAAAAGCCCAGCGGCGAGCTGGGTGCCAACAATGTGTATTCCGTGCAATCGGAGCAACGCAACCGTGGCGTGGAAGTGAGCCTGTACGGGGAAGTCGCGCCGGGCACGCGCTTGATGGGGGGCGTGACGTTCCTCGACGGCGAGTTGACGAAGTCCGCCACCGCAGCCAACCGGGGCAACAAACCGGTCGGCGTACCCGACATCCAGGCCAACCTCTGGGCCGAATGGGATACCCCATGGCTGGAAGGCTTTACCTTGACCGGCGGCGCGATCTACACCGACAGCCAATACGTCAACCAGGCCAACACCCAGGAACTGGACGCCTGGACTCGCATCGATGCGGGCGCGCGTTATGCCACGAAGATAGAAGGGCGACCTACGACGTTCCGCGCCACCGTGCAGAACGTATTCGACCGTGAGTACTGGTCGGGCGTCGCGTCCTACGGCGCCTTTTCCCCGGGATCTCCGCGCACCTTGCAGTTGTCGGCCACGGTTGATTTCTGAGGTCGGTGTGGAGTGTGCTTTTCATGACGGCGAATGTGCGGCTCACCGCCGGCGACCGGCTCGATGCAGCGATAGCGGAGTTGGTGTTATCGAGTAAAAAGTTTTATTGACTAAAGATAAATGTCGGGTAATGATTTCTGTGCATCTGCTCTCATGCAGAGTCATCTCCAGGGTCATCTCCCGATGAGTCATAAAAACCCGTCTTTTCTTGCGACGCTTTACGTCGAGGCCACTGAATCGTCGTCGGCCACTTGCGCGGCCCCTTTGCTGATGCATGGCTTTCCCGCCGAGCCGGAACACCGAGTCACATGGCACAACTGGATGCGTCCGCCCTTCAGCCAGTGGGGGTTCCGCAACCTGGCGCGCTTGCGCCCCACCATCGACGTACCGGCGGGTCCAGGGCCGGTCGGTACGCTCAAGCAGGCTCCCAATGCGCTGGACCAGCTGTGTTTCGACAGTGAGTGTGGGCTGAGCATCAGCGTTATCGACCACCTCGAGGCCAGCCAGACCGACGCCTTTTTGGTGATGCAGGGCGACACGGTATTGTTCGAGCGCTACTTCAACGGTCAGCAGGCCTGCGACCGGCACATCATGTTTTCGGTGACCAAATCGCTGATTGGCACCCTTGGCGAACAGCTGGTTTCCAGTGGCGTGCTCGAGCCCGGGTTACCCGTCGCGTACTACGTGCCCGAACTGGTGGGCAGCGCGTTTGGCGATGCGACGGTGCGCCAGTTGTTCGATATGGCGGTGGGCATCGACTACAGCGAGGTGTACGACGATCCCAACTCGGAGAGTTCGCAGTACGGTTACGCCTGCGGGTTTCAACCGGCACCGGCGCAATACGCCCAATTCGAGTCGTTGTACCAGTACCTGCCATCCCTCAAAAAGCGCGCCAGCCACGGTGGCTTTTTCCATTATGTGACCGCGACCACCGAAGCCTTGGCTTGGGTCATGGAGCGCGCCTCGGGCAAGGCCTGCAGTCAGTTGTTGGCAGAAATCTGGAGCCGGCTGGGCTGTGATCGCGACGGCTATTTCATGGCTGATCCCTGGGGACGTAACGTCGCCGGGGCGGGTTTCAGTGCGACGTTAAGAGACATGGCGCGCTTCGGTCGTCTGCTGGCCAACGATGGCTGTCACGAGGGGGTTGAGCTGCTGTCGCCCGAGACCGTGGCACGTATCGCCGCCGGCGGGGATCCGGCGATCTACGCGCAAAATGCCGAGTTCTCCGGCTGGACACCGGGTGCCTCCTATCGAAGCCAGTGGTACGTGTTCAACGATCACAGCCAGGCCCTGATGGCTGGCGGTATCCACGGCCAGTACCTGTTCATCGACAAGCCCTCCGGCGTCGTGATCGTCAAGCAATCGTCGCTGACCGATGCGGTCGGCCCGTTCGATGCCGATAGCGTGCGAATGCTGCGCGCTATCAGCGCTCACCTGAGTCACTGACACACCCCGAAAAATAAGAGTCTTGCGTTCTATTCACCTGGCTTTGCCATGTGTTGGCGGCGCTTTGCGTCGCCATTGACTGCCCTGTAACAACAATAATCACACAGGAGCTTCTTATGGTTTTCATCAAGCGTTTCTCTCGAGCGCTCATAGCGGTCGGCTTACCCTTGACCACCCACCTCGCGTTGGCGGGCTACACCTTTGAGGACGGCGATCTCAAGGGCGAAGTCAACCTCACCGCGGGGGGCGCGACGCTATCAACCCGCGGCGTCAACTTCGGCAGCGGCCGGGTCGATGCGCGCAACGGTAAAAATGGCGGCACCAAGATCGACTGGCAAGAGTTCTACGTAAAACCCGGGGTCAAACTCGAGTATGCGTTGCAACCCGATTTCAGCTTGCTGGCCGGCGGTTCCCTGGTCGCGGCAAGCACGTTCGGTGACGGCGACGCGGGCGGCTTTACCCGCAGTTCCGACGGCAAGGTTGCCGCTGAAGAACTGTACGGCGGGTTCCGCGCCGGTGAGTGGAAGTTCACGGCTGGCCGCCAGAACTACATGGTCGGTACGGGGTTCATCGTCATGGACGGCAACCTGGACCAGCTCAAGGACGGCGCCTACTGGCTGGGCCCTCGAACCGCCTTCAAGGATTCGGCGATCCTGGCCTGGGAACATGGCGCCTTGAAGTCTCAGGCATTCACCCTGCGCACCGACGATGACCTGGGTGATTTCCGCATGACCGGCGTCAACCTCGATTACAACCTCGACGACCAAGTGACCCTGGGTGCCATGGCCATGCGGGTCAACGCCCTGGGGCCCAAAGGCAGCACGCTGCCTCGTCGTCGCGACGGCATGCAGGTGTACAACCTGCGGGCGCTCAATGCCAAGGTGCCCGGCGTACCGGCGCTGACTCTGAATGCGGAGTACGCGTTGGAGCGCGGTAGCGGCGAGGGGGGCGATTACGATGCCAACGCCTGGTACGGCCAGGCCGACTATGCCTTCAGCACGTTGCCGTTGACGCCCGTCATCGGTTATCGCTACGCGAGCTTTTCCGGTGATGACAGCCTCAGCGATAACCGCCAGAAAGCCTGGGACCCGTTGAGCAAGGGCTTCGTCGACTGGAGTACGTGGCTCGTCGGCGACGTGGTCGGCAACTACCTGCTGTTCAACAGCAACGAAAATGTCCAACAGTTCTCGCTCAAGACCCACCTCAACGAGACCCTGACCCTCGGCGCCATTCACTACCAGTTCTGGCTCGATGAGAAAAACTACATGGGCGCGGCGGTCCGCGATCGGCGCTTTGCCGATGAGAGCGTGATATTCCTCGACTGGACGCCCACGCCGTCGTTCTATACGTCGCTGTCCTATAACTGGGTCAAACCACTGGCCGCCGCCAAGCAGGTGTTCGGTGACGACCAGACCTTCAGTGCGTTGGAACTGTATTTCACCTATCGCTATTAAGTGCCGCGAGCCTTTGCGGCCGCGCTGGAGTGTTTTTATCATGAACAGTTTTTTGCGTAATACCCTGCTGGGCACTGTCGCTTCGTTGTTGATCAGCGGTTTTTGCCTGGCCGAAGAACGAACCGTAAGGATCTACAACTGGATCGAATACCTGCCGCCGGAAGTGCTCAAGAGCTTCCAGGAAGAGACCGGAATCCGCCCGATCTACGATGTATTCGACAGCGCCGAAACCATGGAGTCCAAGCTGCTGACGGGAAACTCCGGGTATGACGTGGTATTTCCGGGCACCGCCAACCTGGGGCACCTGATCACCGCTGGTGCCGTCCAACCGTTGGACCGCGCGCAGTTGCCGAACTGGCAGCACCTGGACCCCGAGTTCATGAAATCCCTGGAAGCGGTGGGGGACACCGGCAACCGCTACGCCGTGCCTTACCTATGGGGCACCACATTGATCGGCTACAACGTCGACAAGGTGCGCAAAGCCCTGGGCGCCGACGTGCAGATGAACAGCTGGGACATCATCTTCAAGGAAGAAAACCTCGCCAAGCTCGCCAGTTGTGGCGTGGGTTTCCTCGACGCCGGCAACGAGATCCTGCCGATTGCCTTGCACTACAAGGGCCTCGACCCCAATAGCCAGAAGCGTGAGGACTATGTGCAAGCCCAGGCCGTGATGATGAAGATCCGCCCTTACGTCACTTACTTCAACTCGTCGCGCTACGGCATGGACCTGGCCAACGGTGATATCTGTGTGGGTGTGGGCTGGTCCGGCGGTGTCGCATTGGCCGCGCGACTGGCAGATGCCGCCGGCAAAGGCGTCAAGGTCGAGATGGCACTGCCCAAGGAAGGCGCGCCGATGTGGGCGGACGTGATGATGATCCCGGCCAATGCGCCCGATACTGCAGAGGCCCATGCGTTCATCAATTACATCCTGCGCCCGGACGTGATTGCGCGCATCAGCAACAAGATCGGCTACCCCAACCCGAACAAGGACGCCACTGCGCTGGTGGACGCCAGCATCCGCAACGACCCCAACATGTATGTGCCGGAGGAAGCGCGCAAGACCCTGTTCGCCCTGGAGCCGATCCCGGCCGCCGTGGAGCGCATCCGTACCCGCACCTGGACCGCCATCAAGAGCAACCGCTGATCAGTATGGCCTGACCCCGCAATGGGTCAGGCCTGCATGCCGTAAAACAGCAACTCGGTGATACGCCTGACCTGGGTAGAGTGCGCGTCGATATCCGGGTGTTCCTGGTTCACCAGCCTGAACAGTTGCAGGTGCGAATAGTCGTTCAACAGGAACGCGGCCAATTCCACATCAAGTTGCGGACGCAGCTTGCCGGCCCGTTGCAATTCCCGCAGCAATTCGCTGATTTCGGCCCTGAGCGCATCGTTCATGGCCCGATAGCCTGCCGGCAGTTCATTGTTGCCACCGAAGAGAATCAGCGGCAGCAGTTCACGCCACAGGCTGGGGTGCATGACTTCCAACGCATAGCCGGTAAGAAGGCGTTCCAGGTGGCAGAGCGCCTCGACCGGGTCGTCTATTTCGTGGATCCGGCTGCGGGTGTCGGTGATCGCGCGTTGATCGGCGTGGTGCAGGATTTCCAGGATGATTTCCTGCTTGTTGCCGAAGTACTTGAACACCGTCGGCGGCGACACCCCGGCCTGGCTGGCGATCTGTTCGATGGTGGTGTTCTGGAAACCCTGGCGTTCAAACAGTTCGATCGCGGCCTTGCTGATAGCTTGCCGGCGTTCGGCTTTCTGACGTTCACGCAGTCCGCTCACAGGAGATCCTTGTCACGAGTAAAAAGGGGGGCGCTTGTCGCCCCGGTATCCCTGCAAAATACTTAATTGGGTAAAGCTTTTAAAGCACTAATTGCTATTCAAGGAGTTTGCCGCTGATGCTTCTTCAATCGGTAGGCAAATTGAGCGCGGCTGAGCCCCACGAGCCTGGCGGCGGCGGCCAGGTTGCCGGCGTTTTGTTGCAGCGCTTCATTGATCAGGCGCGATTCAAGGCCGTCGATGGAAAACCCCTGGTCCAGCTGGCCAAGGGTGTCCAGCAGTGCAGGGCGGGGCGCTGTGGTGGTTAGCTGCGGCCCGCTGTTTGACAGGCTGCCGTGGTCGTCCAGGCCATAGGGATCGGCGGGCATCGGCTCGTTGCGAAACAGGTGCACCAGGTCAATCGCTTGGCCTTCGTCACTGGCGATCAGGCCGCGTTCGATCAGGTTTTGCAGCTCGCGCACATTGCCCGCGAAGTCATAGCGCAGCAAAACCTTCAGGGCGCGCATGGTCAGGCCCGCCGGCGTTCGCGCGTATTCCTGGCAGAAGCGCGTGAGGAATGCGTTGATCAGCAGCGGGATGTCGTCCCTGCGTTCGCGTAGCGGTGGCAGGGCGATGGGGTAGACATTCAGCCGGTAGAACAGGTCTTCACGAAACGTACCGTCAGCCACGGCTTTACGCAGGTCGATATTGGTGGCGGCGACCACGCGCACGTCCACCTTGATACCGCGCACGCCGCCGACCCGTTCGATTTCCCGCTCCTGCAAGGCCCGCAGCAACTTGCTCTGCCCGCCCAGGCTGAGGCTGGTGATTTCATCCAGGAACAGCGTGCCGCCCTGGGCCCGTTCGAAACGTCCGGGGCGCGAGTGCGTCGCGCCGGTATAGGCACCGCGTTCGACACCGAAGAGTTCGGCCTCGATCAGGTTATCCGGAATGGCGGCGCAATTGAGCGCCACGAACGGGCCGTCATGGCGGTGACTGAGCTGGTGCAACTGGCGCGCAAACATCTCCTTGCCCACTCCGGACTCACCGCTGATCAACACCGTTGCCGGGGTCAGCGCGACGCGTTGCAGGGCTTGTGTCGCGGCGTTGAACGCCGCGCTGGCGCCCACCAACGTTTGCGGCGGGTTGGCCCTGGCGCTGCGGCTCACCGGGTGCTCGGGCGTGGGCGCGAGCGTGGTGCTGGTGACGGCCTGGGACACATTCAGGTAGCGCAGGTCCTGCTCGACGTCACCCCATTGCTCGGCCGTCTTGCCGATCACCCGACAGCTGCGGTGGCCCATGCCACGGCATTCCACTTCGCGGAAAATCACCATTTGCCCGAACAGGCCACTGACGAAACCGATGGCATAGCCGGTTTCAGTCCAGCACACCGGGTCCTGGCCGATGCCGTAGGCGCGCACATGCTCATCGGCCTCGCAGGAGTGGTGCCAGAGGAACTCACCTTCATAGAACCCCGAATCGGCATCGAACTTGAAGTGCAGCGGCTCGACCTTGGTCATGCCCTCCAGGGTGTGCAGGTGTGTCCCGGCGCGAAACACCGCGGCGGCATCGGCCTGTGGCCAGCGCTCGCGTATCAACCGCGCATCCCGCGCGCCGGAGGCATAACCGGTGCGGGTGAACAGGCCGCGCGCCTGCTCCAGGCCCAGGCGCTCGATGACCTCCCCGCGCAGGGCGCCGAACGACGAACTGTGCAGCAACAACATGCGTTGATCGTTGAGCCAGATACGCCCGTCTTCGGGAGAAAAAAACAGGCAGTCGGTCAGTTCCGCCCGCGTGGGCGAGCTGCCGGCGCTGAGTTGGCGGCTGTCGCCGCGCGGATGGAAGGCCGCGTTGGCCACCCGGTCGTCGGGCAGCGCACTGGGGGGATTAGTCATTGTTATGCCCCTGCAAAGCGAGTGAACGATATGAGTAACTGCTCAGATAGTTATTAAACATAACCTTATCAATTGAACAAGTGGTAGGGCGCCGGTTCTTGCAGGCAACCGCTCGGTGGGGTGTGAGCGCAGCGCGGCGGGCCGCGATCCAGAGCCCTCGACGCGTTACGTCAGCAGCTTTGCGCGCAAGCGGCACAGCCTTTGCTCAAGGCTTGATGCGGCGTTTGCACCCTGTGCAGGCGATGACAATTACAAGAACTCGGAGTTGCCATGTCAGTGTCTGAAACCACTCACTTTCTACAGCGGGCCATTGCGTCCGAATGCCTGTTCAACGGCGATTGGATACCCGCCTCGGGGTCCGTGATCGCGGTGATCGAACCCGCCACCGGCGAACCCCTGATGCGCTGCGCCATGGCCACCCCGGCCGACATCGCCATCGCCTGCCGCAACGCGGCCCTGGCGCAGCCGGCATGGGCTGCATTCGGCCCTCGGGAGCGCGCCGAGGTGTTTCGCAAGGCGGCGGACCTGGCTCAGCAGTCCTTCGCGGAACTGGCGCTGTATGTCGCCCGGGAAACCGGCGGCGCGTTGTTCAAGGGTGAACACGAAGTGCGCGAAGCGATAGTGCTGCTGCATCAGGCGGCGGGGCTGTTGTCCCAACCGCACGGGGTGGTGCTGCCCAGTGAAGCCGGGCGCCTGTCCTATGCGCGGCGTCAGCCCCATGGCGTGGTCGGGGTGATTTCGCCGTTCAATTTTCCGCTGATACTGTCGCTGCGCTCGGTGGCGCCGGCGCTGGCGGCGGGCAATGCGGTGGTGCTCAAGCCCGACCCGCAGACGCCGGTCAGTGGTGGTTTTCTCATCGCCCGGCTGTTCGAGGAGGCGGGCTTGCCCAAGGGCCTGCTGCAGGTGTTGCCCGGCGCTGCGCCGGAGGGGGAGGCGCTGTGCCGCGATCCGAATGTGCGGATGATTGCGTTCACCGGATCCACCGCGGCGGGGCGCAAAGTCGCCGAAGTGGCGGGGCGACACCTGAAAAAAGTCGCGCTGGAACTGGGCGGCAAAAACCCGCTGATCATTCTCGAAGACGCCGACCTCGACCTGGCCGCGAGCAATGCCGCCTGGGGCGCCTGGATGCACCAGGGGCAGATCTGCATGGCGACCGGCTTGATTCTCGCCCACGAATCCATCGCCGAACGCCTTACGCGCAAGTTGGTGGACAAGGCCCGGGCGTTGACGGTGGGCAATGCCGCCCGCGGTGAGGCCGCGCTCGGCCCATTGATCAACCAACGGCAATTGCAGCGCGTACACGCAATCGTCAGCGACAGCCTGCAAGCGGGCGCGCGGTTGGAGGCGGGCGGCGAATATGACCGGTTGTTCTACCAGCCCACCGTGCTCAGTGGCGTGCGTCCGGGGATGCGCGCGTTTGAGGATGAAATCTTCGGCCCGGTGGCCACGGTGGTCAGCTTCGCCACGGACGAGGAGGCCATCGAACTGGCCAACCGCACCGAGTACGGCCTGTCGGCCGCCATCATCTCGCCGTCGGTCGGGCGCGCCATGGCCATCGGCGAGCGGCTTGACTGCGGCCTGTTGCATATCAACGACCAGACCGTGGCCGACGAATGCATCAACCCGTTCGGCGGGCGCGGCGCCTCCGGTAATGGCGGCAGCGTGGGCGGGCCGGCCGACTGGGACGAGTACAGTCAGTGGCAGTGGGTCACGCTGAAAAATACACCGCCTGCCTATCCGTTCTGAGCCCTGGCTCATCGGTTTGATCCACCCATGCCTATACAAAAACAAGAGGGCTTGAACATGAACCTGCAGAACAAAACCTTGATCGTCACTGGCGTCGCTTCCGGCATTGGCGCCGAGCTGGCGCGGCTTGCGCGCTTCCAGGGGGCCACGGTGATCGGCGTTGATCGTCATGCACCGCAACTGACCCTGGATAGCTTCGTCCAGGCTGACCTGGGCGACCCTGCCAGCATCGATGCGCTGGTGGCACGCCTGCCGGCGCGCATCGATGGGCTGTGCAACATTGCCGGCGTGCCCGGTACGGCGCCCTTGCAAGCGGTGGCCACGGTCAATTACCTGGGGCTGCGGCACCTGACCCAATCGCTGCTGCCACGCATGTCGGCGGGCGGCAGCATCGTCAATGTCGCCTCGGTCCTCGGCGCGCAATGGCCGCAACGGCTGGAGCGGCACAAGGCCCTGGCCGCGACGCCAAGCTTCGAGGCAGGGCAGCAGTGGCTGGCGGCCAACCCGGTGGAGCAGGACAACTGTTATCAGTACTTCAAGGAAGCGCTGATCGTGTGGAGCTTCCAGCAATCCCAGGGCTGGTTTCGCGATCACTCGGTACGCATCAACTGCGTCGCGCCGGGGCCGGTGTTTACCCCGATCCTCGGCGATTTCGTCAGCATGCTCGGGCCGGAACGGGTGGCCGCAGACAGCCAGCGCATGACCCGGCCAGCCCTGGCCGATGAGGTGGCAGCGGTGATTGCCTTCCTCTGCTCGGACGCTGCGCGCTGGGTCAACGGGGTCAATCTGCCGGTGGACGGTGGCTTGGCCGCGACCTACGTGTAGCGCTTGCAACGGCGCTAAACCCCGGCGCGGCGCCTCCGCGCCGGGGGTCTTGAACAACAACAAAAATACAGGACATCCAAGATGCTCAAGCCTATCTTGCGGACGGTTGCGGCCATGCCTTTTGTCGCACTGTCATCGATTGCACACGCTTACGACCTGCCCGGGCTCAACCTCGGTAGCACCAGTTTCTACGACGGCTCACCGGCTCCGGCCGGCCCTGGCTGGTACCTGGAGGAATACCTGACGTACTCCCGGGCCAGCCGCTTCAATGACGCCAACGGTCACAAGCTGGCGTTGCCCAGGCAGGACCTGGACGTGGTGGCGCCCACCACGCAGATCATCTACCTCGGGCAACCCCTGGCCAATGGTGCGATGCCGGGACTCACCCTGATCAACACCTCCCTGGTCCACGCAGATGTCGACGATGGCTTGAACAATGCGGCGCTGAGTTCTCGCGCCGGGTTTGGTGATGTGACTGTGGGGCCCTTCCTGCAACTGCCGACCCTGAGCCGCGCCGATGGCAGCCCGTTGTTGACCCAACGTGTCGAAGCCGATATCTCGGTGCCGGTGGGGGCCTATGACCGCAAGCGCTCGATCAACCCAGGCAGCAACTTCTGGTCATTCAACCCGTATTACGCGGCAACGTACTGGTTCAGCCCGAAGTGGTCGGCGAGCGGGCGTTTCATGTACCTGTGGAATGGCAAGAATGATGAGCCGCAGGCCGGTTTTGGGGATGTTTCCGATACCCAGGCCGGCCAGGCGTTGCATGCCAACCTGACCGTGCAATATGCCTTGAGCCAGCAACTGAGCGTGGGGGTGAACGGCTACTGGTTGAAGCAGATCACCGACACCCAGGTGGACGGGCACGCCGTGAGCGGGCGCCGGGAGAAGGTCTGGGCCATGGGCCCAGGCCTGTTATACGCCTTCAACAAGGAGAACGTGCTATCGGTGAACGCCTACTTTGAACAGCAGGCTGAGAACCGCACCGAGGGCAATAAACTGGTGCTCAATTGGCTGCACAAGTTCTAGGCTTTGGTGTGCCCGGCCGCTTCCGGGGTGGACAGGTTCAGTGGCGCCTTACGCACCATGACGGTGATGATGGCCAGCGCCGCGATCGCCAACCCGGGGGAGGTCGCCAGCAGGACGCCTGTGGTGCCCGCACCTGCGGCGAGCAGTTGTCCCGCCGCCAGCGGTCCGGCCACCGAGCCCAGCCGGCCGATGGCCACGGCCGCACCGACGCCGGTGGCGCGCACCGCCGTTGGATAGGAGGGCGGTGCCGACGCATAGAGCACCAACTGCGCGGCCATGACGAACAAGCCCGCGGCGAAACCGGCGATGGCCATGGGCACGATGCCCACCGACAGCCCGACCCCGGCCAGGGCCGCGAGCAACCCGGCATACACGAACAGCACCACTCTGAGGGCATTGCAGCGGTCCAGCAGGACACCGCCGAGCAGCGAGCCAAGGGCGCCGCCGATGTTGAACAGCATCTGCACCATGCCCGCCTGGGGTTTGCTGAAGCCTTGTTCGAGCAACAACGACGGCAGCCAGTTGAGCAGCATGTACATCACAGTCAGGGTGAAGAAGTAGCTGAGCCACAAGGCCAGCGTGGTGCCTGCGCGCCCTTCGCCGAACAGCGCCTGGCGAGTGGAGGGGCGGGCACTGAGGGTATTGTCGAGCTGTTGGCGAAAGGCGTTGGACTCGGGCAGCAGCAGGATCATCAACGGCACGGCCAGCAAGGGCGCCAGGCCGCCGATGATAAAGGTGGTCTGCCAGTGTTCACTGGAAAACATCGCCACCACCGCCGCCAATGCGCCGCCCAACGGCACGCCGCAGTACATCACACTGATGGCGGTGCCCCGGCTACGTTCGCTGACCGCTTCGGCGCACAGCGCGATCAGGTTGGGCAGCGCGGCACCCAGCCCGAGGCCGGTCAGAAAGCGCACCAACAGCAGGCTCGAGTAGCTTTCGACAAACGCGGTGCAAAGCGAGAACAGCCCGAACAGCAGCACGGCGATCACCAGGATTTTCTTGCGCCCGATTCGGTCGGCGACCCAGCCGCCGAAGAACGCCCCCGGCAGCAGGCCAATGATCCCGACGCTGAACACCCAACCGAGCATCTTCGGGTCCAGGGCAAAACTCTGGCGCAACCCCGCGGCGGCGGTTCCGGCGGCTTGCAGATCGAACCCTTCGATCAGCGCAACGATAAAGCACAACGCGATAGTCAGCGTCGAACGACGCGATGGACTGTCCATGGGCAAACCTCATTGTTGTTGTTTTTGTTGTGGTGGCGAGCGCAAGTGGCTGCTGCTGATTAAGATAACAAAGATAACTAAAAAATGAATGGCGTATTAAAAATGCTAAAAACAGTAAATAAGTGCTTTAAATTCATGGTGTTGTGATGCGTGTAAGTGTTCATCATAAAAATAGATAGCTTTATTAATGTTCGATTATCGGTCAGTCGCTGTTGACGAGTGCCGTCGGCTGTTTCCATTCTCTGTTGGCGAAGCCGAACGGGCCGAGCGTGTGCCACCCCCAAAAACAACAACAAAAAATGGACAACGAACATGCCAAAACTCCCGATGGAGGACGCCGTTGCAGTGGCGTCCGTCTCCTGTGTGTCGAACCGCAAGCCAGGCCTGGTCATGGCGTTGCTGGCCTTGAGCGTGTTGCCCTCCCAGCTGTGGGCGGCCGGCTTTATCGACGACAGCCACGGCACCTTGACCCTGCGCAATTACTATCTGGATCGCGACTACAAGGACGACGGTGCAAAGACCGCTGCGCGAGAATGGGCCCAGGCGTTCATCCTCAACCTGGAATCGGGGTACACCCCGGGCCCGCTGGGCTTTGGCCTGGATGTGCGCGGGTTGATGGGGGTCAAGCTCGATTCTTCGCCGGACCGCAGCGGCACCGAGTTGTTGCCGGTGTCGGCCAGCGACAAGCGTGCCGCCGATGAGTACTCGCGCCTGGCGCCGACCGCCAAGCTGCGGTTTGCCCAAACCACCGTGAAGACCGGTGACGTGTCGATCTTCCTGCCGTTCGCCTTTGCCAGCCCGTCGCGCCTGCTGCCGCAAACCTTTCGCGGCACCACCTTGAGCTCCAAGGACATCGACGGCCTGACCTTCAATACCGGCTATATCGACCGCATCAACAAACGCGACTCCACCAGCTACCAGGCCATGACCATCGCCTCGCCCAACCGGCGTTTCAACGCCACCGCCACCACCTCGCACCTGGCTTACGTCGGCGGTGACTACCAGGTCAACAAAGACCTCAGCCTGCGCGCCTATCACTCGCAGATAGCCGACCTCTACCAGCAGGACACCCTGGCGTTGCTGCACAATCTGCCCGTGGGCGATGGCGTGCTCACCAGCGACCTGCGCAGTTTCTTCAGTCGCGAGGACGGCAGCGCCAAGGCGGGGAACGTGGATAACCGCAACCTCTCGGCGTTGTTTGGCTACCGCCTGGGCGGTCACAAATTCAGCCTGGGCTACATGCATTCCAGTGGGGAGACGGCCACGCCCTATATCTCCGGGACGGAGCTGATGGGCATGAGCGAACTGACCATGAGTTCGGACTTTCTCAACGCCAAGGAGCGCACCTGGCAGGCGATCTACGACTACGACTTCGCGGCTTCCGGTTTACCGGGCCTGAAGGGCCGGCTGCGTTACGTGCGCGGCGATAACATCGAGCTGGCGGCATTCAACGCCGAGGATCGCAAGGAGCGCGAGTTCCAGATGGAGCTGGGCTACGTGATCCAGAGCGGCCCGCTGAAGAACGTCGGGCTGCTGGCGCGCAAGTCGATCTATCGCAATGACTTCCCGGCTGGCGCGGCATTTCGCGATGAAAACCAGACCCGTTTCCTGGTGCTCTACACCGTGGCGCTCTGGTAAGCCGTCAGTCCTGATACACCTTCTTCAGCAAGCGCAGCAGCTCTGCACGTTCCTCAGCGTCCAGGGCTGCGGTGGAGTCCAGGTCACTCTGGACGGCGATCTCTTTGAGCGCCTTGAGCAGAGTTTCGCCGGTCTTGCTGAGGAAGATCCCATAGGAGCGCTTGTCTGGTTTGCAGCGCACACGCACGGCGAGGGCGCGGCTTTCCAGCTTGTTCAGCAACGGCACCACCTGGGGCGGCTCAATCGCCAGCGCGCGAGCCAGGTCGGTCTGCATCAGGCCGGGATTCTGCTCGATGATCGCCAGGGCCGAGAACTGAGCGGGGCGCAGGTCGTGCTCGGCAAGCCGACCGATCAGGTTCTGGAACAGCTTGAGCTGCGCACGCCGTATGGCGTAACCGATCAGGTCGTCCAGGGCCGAATCCAGCGGCGCACGCCCCTCGGTGGTGTCGGGCAGGGCCAGGTTGGCGTCGGCGATGTTGGAAGGCTTGGCCATTGACAGTGCAATCCTCAGAAGGTGGAGGTTAAGAAAGCTATCTAGTTTGCCGAGGTTCGTGAGCCATGGCTATGCCGGCTTTTCATAACGCCCGAGCGGCTTAGGTTTTACAAGGGGAAAATATTGGTTATCAAGGTTAATAGTTAATTGACATAATTATATTTGCGGTTTAATTTCGAATCATCTTCCAACCAAGAACAAGAGCGTACCGTCATGAGCAATTACGAAGGCCGTTGGACCACCGTCAAGGTTGAAATCGAGGAAGGCATTGCCTGGGTCATTCTCAATCGCCCGGAAAAACGCAACGCCATGAGCCCGACCCTGAACCGCGAAATGATCGACGTCCTGGAAACCCTGGAGCAGGACCCCGACGCCGGCGTACTGGTACTGACCGGTGCCGGTGAAGCCTGGACCGCCGGCATGGACCTCAAGGAATACTTTCGCGAAGTGGATGCCGGCCCGGAAATCCTCCAGGAGAAAATCCGCCGCGAAGCCTCGCAATGGCAATGGAAACTGCTGCGCATGTACGCCAAGCCCACCATCGCCATGGTCAATGGCTGGTGCTTCGGCGGCGGCTTCAGCCCATTGGTGGCGTGCGACCTGGCGATCTGCGCCGACGAAGCCACCTTCGGCCTCTCGGAAATCAACTGGGGCATCCCACCGGGCAACCTGGTGAGCAAGGCCATGGCCGACACCGTGGGCCATCGTCAATCGCTGTACTACATCATGACCGGCAAGACCTTCGGCGGGCAGAAGGCCGCCGAGATGGGCCTGGTCAACGAAAGCGTACCGCTGGCGCAACTGCGCGAAGTGACCATCGAACTGGCGCGCAACCTGCTGGAGAAAAACCCGGTGGTGCTGCGGGCGGCCAAGCATGGCTTCAAGCGTTGCCGCGAACTGACCTGGGAGCAGAACGAGGATTACCTCTACGCCAAGCTCGATCAGTCGCGCTTGCTCGACACCGAAGGCGGCCGCGAGCAGGGCATGAAGCAGTTCCTCGACGACAAGAGCATCAAGCCCGGCCTGCAGACGTACAAACGCTGAGGCTGGCCGGCGAATGGCGGGCGCATCCCGCTGTTCGCCGCCTCACCCTGGCGCTACTGTGACATCGCTTGAATGCATTCCCCATAAAGACAATAAAGAGGAATCACCATGCTGGACGTGCCCCTGTTGATCGGCGGCCGGTCGTGCCCCGCCCGTGACGGTCGAACCTTCGAGCGTCGCAACCCGGTGACCGGTGAAGTGGTTTCGCGGGTTGCCGCCGCGACCCTGGACGATGCCGACGCCGCCGTGGCCGCAGCCCAGGCGGCGTTCCCCGGCTGGGCCGCGCTGGCGCCGAATGAACGCCGCACCCGGTTGCTCAAGGCGGCCGAACACTTGCAGGCGCGCAGCGCCGAATTCATTGCCGCCGCCGGCGAAACCGGCGCCATGGCCAACTGGTATGGCTTCAACGTGCGCCTGGCGGCCAACATGCTGCGTGAAGCGGCGTCGATGACCACCCAGATCACGGGCGAAGTGATTCCCTCCGATGTGCCCGGCAGTTTCGCCATGGCCCTGCGTCAGCCGTGCGGCGTGGTGCTGGGGATTGCGCCGTGGAATGCCCCGGTCATCCTCGCCACGCGCGCTATCGCCATGCCGCTGGCCTGCGGCAATACCGTGGTGCTCAAGGCTTCGGAGTTAAGCCCGGCAGTGCATCGCCTGATTGGCCAGGTCTTGCAGGATGCCGGGCTGGGCGATGGCGTGGTCAACGTCATCAGCAACGCACCGGCCGATGCCGCCGCGATTGTCGAACGGCTGATCGCCAACCCGGCGGTGCGCCGGGTCAACTTCACCGGCTCGACCCATGTCGGGCGGATTGTCGGCGAACTCTCGGCGCGTCACCTCAAGCCGGCCTTGCTGGAACTGGGCGGCAAGGCGCCGCTCCTGGTGCTCGACGACGCCGACCTGGATGCGGCGGTTGCCGCGGCAGCGTTTGGTGCCTACTTCAACCAGGGGCAGATTTGCATGTCCACCGAGCGCCTGATTGTCGATGCCAAGGTCGCCGATGCGTTTATCGCCAAGCTGACCGCCAAGGTCGCCAGCCTGCGCGCCGGTGACCCCGCGGCGGCGGATTCGGTCTTGGGTTCCCTGGTGGATGCCAGCGCCGGCACACGCATCAGGGCCCTGATCGACGATGCGCTGGACAAGGGCGCACGGCTGGTCGCGGGCGGCCAGTTGGAGGGCAGCATCCTGCAGCCGACCCTGATCGATGGCGTCACCGAGAACATGCGCTTGTACCGCGAAGAATCCTTCGGCCCGGTGGCGGTGTTGCTGCGCGGTGACGGTGATGAAGCACTGCTGCGCCTGGCCAACGACTCCGAGTTCGGCCTGTCGGCGGCGATCTTCAGCCGCGACAGCGGGCGTGCGTTGGCGCTGGCGCAGCGGGTGGAGTCGGGCATTTGCCACATCAACGGGCCGACCGTGCATGACGAGGCGCAGATGCCCTTTGGCGGGGTCAAGTCCAGCGGTTACGGCAGCTTTGGCGGCAAGGCGTCGATTGAACACTTCACGCAATTGCGCTGGGTGACCTTGCAGAACGGGCCGCGGCATTACCCGATCTGAGCAGGCGTCGCGACATAACAATAACAAGGCGGCTGTGATCCGCCTTGCTGGAGGACACCCTTGTGAGTTCCGAATTCAGACCGCAACCCCAGCCCGCACCGCGCTACCGCGAGGTCTCCATCGGCCACGCCCCGGTGGCGGTCACTGAAGAGCAGGGCGTGCTGCATATGCGTTCCCTGGAGCCATTGGCCGAGTTGCCGGCGCGCTTGCTCGATCGTCTGGTGCATTGGGCCCGGGTGCGTCCCGAGCAGACCTTCATTGCCGCACGCCAGGCCGATGGTGACTGGCGTCGCGTCAGCTACGCGCAGATGCTTGAGAGCGTGCGGGCGATTGCCCAGGCCTTGCTGAGTTACGGCCTGTCGGCAGACAAGCCGCTGGCGTTGCTGTCGGGCAATGACATCGAGCATCTGCAACTGGCCCTCGGCGCGATGTATGCCGGTATCCCTTACTGCCCGGTGTCGCCGGCGTATTCGTTGTTGTCCCAGGACTTCGCCAAGCTGCGGCATGTATGCGACCTGCTGCAGCCGGGGCTGGTGTTCGTCAGCGATGCGGCGGCCTACCAGCGCGCGATCGACGCGGTATTGCCGGCCGAGACGCCGCTGATCAGCGTGCGCGGCCATGTGCCGGGACGCACCCAGGTCAGCTTCGCGAGCCTGCTGCAAACCCCGGGCGGCAGTGCGGCCGATCAGGCGTTCAATGCCACCGGCCCGGACAGCATCGCCAAGTTTCTTTTCACCTCGGGCTCGACCAAATTGCCCAAGGCGGTGATCACCACGCAACGCATGCTCTGCGCCAACCAACAGATGCTGTTGCAGACGTTTCCGGTGTTCGGCGAAGAGCCGCCGGTGCTGGTGGACTGGTTGCCGTGGAATCACACCTTCGGCGGCAGCCACAACGTCGGCATCGTGCTCTACAACGGCGGCACCTTTTACCTCGACGCTGGCAAGCCCACGGCCCAGGGGTTTGCCGAGACCCTGCGCAACCTCAAGGAGGTGTCGCCCACGGCCTATCTGACGGTGCCCAAGGGCTGGGAAGAGTTGGTCAGCGCCCTGGAGCAGGATGCCGAGTTGCGCGAGTGTTTTTTTGCGCGAATGAAATTGTTTTTCTTCGCCGCCGCGGGCCTGTCGCAAAGTGTCTGGGACCGCCTCGACCGGGTGGCCGAACAGCACTGCGGAGAACGCATCCGCATGATGGCCGGGCTGGGCATGACCGAAGCCGCGCCATCCTGCACCTTCACCACTGGGCCGTTGTCCATGGCCGGCTATATCGGTTTGCCCGCGCCGGGCTGCGAGGTGCGCCTGGTGCCGGTGGACGGCAAGTTCGAAGGGCGCTTTCGCGGGCCGCACATCATGCCGGGGTACTGGCGGGCGCCGGAACAAACCGCCGAGGTGTTCGACCCGCACGGCTTCTATTGTTCGGGGGACGCGATCAAGCTCGCCGACCCGAATCGGCCGCAACTGGGGCTGATGTTCGACGGGCGCATCGCCGAGGATTTCAAACTGTCCTCCGGGGTGTTTGTCAGCGTCGGGCCGTTGCGCAATCGCGCGGTGCTGGAGGGGTCGCCGTATGTGCAGGACCTGGTGATTGCCGCGCCGGACCGCGAATGCCTGGGCGCCCTGGTCTTCCCCAGGCTCTACGAATGCCGCCGGCTGGCGGGCTTGAACGCCGACGCGAGCGACGCCGACGTACTCGCCAGCGTGCCGGTGCGCCAATGGTTCGGCGACTGGTTGCAGCGCCTCAATCGCGACGCCACCGGCAATGCCAGCCGTTTGGAATGGATTGCCTTGCTCGACGAGCCGGCGTCTATCGACCGTGGGGAAATTACCGACAAGGGGTCGATCAACCAGCGTGCAGTACTGCAATGGCGCGCGGCCAAGGTCGAGGCGCTGTATCGCGGTGAAGATGCTGCGATCCTGCGTGCCGAGCCCAAGCCTTGAGCGGCGTGGGGCAGTATTCGGCGTTTGCCGACGTGGCGATTTACGAGGCGCTACGCACGCCGTGGGTCGACCTCGGTGGCGCCTTGTCCCTGGTCTCGCCCATCGACCTGGGGATCAAGGTCGGCCGTGAAGTCCTGGCCCGTGCCGGTATCGACCCGCTGGCGGTGGACAGCGTGCTGGCCGGCTCCATGGCCCAGGCCAGCTTCGATGCCTATTTGCTGCCGCGGCATGTCGGGTTGTACAGCGGCGTGGCGCAATCGGTGCCGGCGCTGGGGGTGCAGCGCATCTGCGCGACGGGTTTCGAGCTGTTGCGCCAGGCCGCTGAGCAACTGCGCGACGAGGTGCAACTGGCCTTGTGCGTGGCCAGTGAGTCGATGTCCCGCAACCCGATTGCGGCCTACACCCACCGGGATGGGTTTCGTCTCGGTGGCGAGGTGCAATTCAAGGATTTTCTCTGGGAAGCCCTATACGACCCGGCCCCAGGGCTGGATATGATTGCCACCGCCGACCACCTGGCGCGCCGCCATGGCCTGAGCCGCGAGGCCGTGGACCGTTACGCCTGCGCAAGCCATCAGCGTGCGTTGCAGGCGCAGCGTGACGGCGCGTGGGCTGAAGAGATCGTGACGGTCGATAACCAAGTGTTCGAGCTGGAGGGGTATCAGCCGCGTGGCATCAGCCTGGCGCGCCGCGCCGCCGCCGTCACCCAGGACAGCCACCCACGGCCCACCGACCTTGCGGCCCTGGCACGCTTGCGCGCCGTGCATGCCAATGGTGTGCAAACCGCTGGCAACAGCTGCGCGGTGGTCGATGGTGCGGCGGCAGCCCTGGTCGGGCGCGCCTCGGCCTGCCCGCGTGTGCCCCTGGCCCGGCTGCTGGCCAGCGCGGTGGTCGGTGTGGCGCCGGAGTTCATGGGCATCGGTCCGGCGCCGGCGATCCGCTTGCTGCATCGCAGCGGGTTGAGCCTGGATCACATCGGCCGTTTCGAGATCAACGAAGCGCAGGCGGCCCAGGTATTGGCGGTGGCCCAGGAACTGGAGCTGGACAGCACCCGGCTCAACGTCCAGGGCGGTTCGCTGGCGGTGGGGCATCCATTGGCTGCCACTGGCCTGCGCTTGGTCATGACGCTGGCCGGGCAATTACGCCGGCACAACCTGCGCTACGGGATTGCCGCTGCGTGTGTCGGCGGTGGGCAGGGCATGGCGTTGTTGATCGAGAACCCGGCCTATCGCGGTTGAGCGTTCAACGGTGTAACTCCTTTTTATTCGATGAGGTTTGCCATGTGGAGCTATCAGGCGCCGCTGCGCGATATGCAATTTGTGCTTGAACATTGGCTGCAAGCCCCCCAGGCGTGGAGCCATGTTCCGGCGTTCGAAGCGTTGGACATGTCTCTCGCCGTTCAAGTGTTGGAGGAAGCGGCGCGCTTCAGCCAGGGGGTGCTGGCGCCCCTGAACAGTAGCGGCGATCGTCAAGGCTGTCGCTGGAACGCCGGCCAGGTCAGCACGCCGGACGGTTTCGCCGAGGCCTATCGCGCCTATGTCGACGGTGGCTGGCCGGCCTTGGCGTGCGCCGAAGGGCAGGGTGGCCAGGGGTTGCCGCAACTGCTCGACGCGGCGCTGCAAGAGATGCTCTACGCCAGCAACCACGCGTGGGCCATGTACACCGGGATCGCCCACGGCGCCTACCTCTGCCTCAAGACCCACGCCGCGCCCTGGTTGCAGGCGCGTTACTTGCCCGAGATCGTCAGTGGGCATGCCTTGCCCACCATGTGCCTGACCGAGCCCCAGGCCGGCAGCGATGTCGGGTTGCTGCGCTGTCGCGCGACCCCCGAGGGCGATGGCCGTTATCGCCTGCAGGGCAACAAGTTGTTTATCTCCGGCGGCGAGCACGACCTCACGCCCAATATCCTGCACCTGGTACTGGCGCGCCTGCCCGATGCGCCGCCGGGCAGTCGCGGCCTTTCACTGTTCCTGGTGCCCAAGCGACTGGACGACGGCCAGGCCAACGCAGTGCATTGCGACGGCATTGAACACAAGATGGGCATCAAGGGCAGCGCCACGTGCTCGCTGGTGTTCGACGGCGCCCTAGGCTGGCTGATCGGCGACGCCAACCGTGGCCTGGCGGCGATGTTCGTGATGATGAACTCGGCGCGCCTGCATGTCGGCCTGCAAGGCCTGGGGCATGTCGAGGCGGCTTGGCAGAACGCTGCGCAATACGCCGCCGAGCGCGTGCAAATGCGTGCGCCGTCGAGGCCGCAAGGGGCATCGGCCCAAGCGGCTGACCCTATCCGTTATCACCCAGCGATGCGCCGCGTGTTGCTGGAGTTGCGCACGGCCAGCGAGGGGATGCGGGCCATCGGTTATTGGGCCGCGCATTTACTCGATCAGGCCGAGCATGACCCGGACCCGCAAGCGCGAGCGTGCGCCGGTCAACTGGCGCAGTTGCTGACGCCGATCATCAAGGCGTTTTTCACCGAGCAGGGTTTCCGTCAGGCGAGCAATGCCTTGCAGGTCTTCGGCGGTTACGGCTACGTCGCCGAGTTCGCCATCGAGCAAACGCTGCGCGACAGCCGCATCGCGATGATCTATGAGGGCAGCAACGAGATCCAGGCCAATGACCTGCTGCTGCGCAAGGTGCTGGGCGATGAGGGGCGGGCCTTCGACTTGCTGCTGGCAGTGCTGCGCACCGAGGCCGGGCAGGGCGGCCAATGCGCCGCGTGTGCAGGTTTCGCCGATGCGCTGGGCAGCCTGTGTGACGCGCTGGCCCGTGTGGTCGAGGCCATACGTGAACGGGCGCTGGAAGACAGCGAGTACCCCTATCGGGCCGCGCCGGACTTTCTCCAGTTATGCGGCGTGGCCCTGCTGGCCCTGGCATGGGCGCGGGCCGCTCGGGTTTCCCGGGCATTGCCCGAGGACGATCCGTTGCGCGCCGCCAAGCTGCAAAGCGCCGGGTTCTTTTTCGATTACCTGCCGTCCCGGTTGGCGCAGCACCTGGGCGCGATAGACGCGGCACGCGCGGCGTTGGCGTTCGTCTGACGCGGTCGGATGCTTGCGGTACTATGGCGACCCACGTTTTCTGGAAGTTGCCTGGATGAGTAAACCCGGTCAATTGGTGCTGGTTGCACTGCGCAAGATGATCGCCAGCGGCGAGTTGGCGGCGGGCGAGCGGCTGATGGAGATTCCCACGGCGCAACTGTTCGGTGTGTCACGCATGCCCGTGCGTATGGCGTTCCGTACCCTTGAGCAGGAAGGGCTGCTGGTGCCGTTTGGCGGGCGTGGGTATCAGGTGCGTTCGGTCAGCCCGGACGACATTGCCGGCGCCGTCGAAGTGCGTGGCGTGCTCGAGGGCCTGGCTGCGCGTCAAACCGCCGAGCGCGGGTTGTCCGACGCGGCGCGTGCCACGCTCGAGCGCTGCCTGGTGGAAGGCGATCAACTGTTCGACAAAGGGTACGTGACCGAGGACGACCTTGAGGTCTATCACGACCTGAACATGCGCTTTCACCGCGTCATTGTGGAAGGCAGCCACAACCCGGCGATCGCCGACGCACTGGCACGCAATGATCACCTGCCGTTCGCATCGGTCACCGCGCTGGCGGTGGATCGCGACGACATGGTCCGCGAATACCGGCGTTTCAACTATGCCCACATGCAACATCACTCGGTCTTCGATGCCCTGGTCAATCGCCAGGGCGCGCGGGCCGAAGCGATCATGCGCGAGCACGCCAACGCGACCTTGCGTTATGCCGAGATCTTCGGTTCCGCGACCGCCAACGCGCGGATGAAGGTCATTTTGCCCACGGCGTGACGCCTTTCAGAGATCGAGCACCAGCAGCGGGGTTTTCGCGCGCGAGCAGCAGGGGGTGAACTGGTCGTTCAGCGCTTGTTCCTGCTCGGTGAGGAACAGGTCGCGGTGCTCCGGTATGCCTTCGAGCACGCGGGTCAGGCAGGTTCCGCAAATCCCTTGTTCGCACGACACGGCAATCTCGATACCGTGGCTTTCCAGGACCTGGACCACGCTCCGGTCGGCGGGTACATCGAAGACCTGGCCGCTGCTGGCGAGCTTCACCGAAAACCCTGCGTCGAGGCTGCTGTCCAGCGGCGCCGCAGCGAAGTATTCGCGATGCAGGCATTCCTCCTGCCAGCCCTGGGCCCGAGCGCTGTCGAGCACATGCTGCATGAAACCGCCGGGGCCGCACACATACAGGTGGACGTTGGCGTCGGGCGCCGCCAGCACCTGGGCGGTGTTCATTGCCGTATGGGGCTGCTCGTCAAAATGCAGGAACACGCGCTCGGCGAACGATGAGTCCTTGAGGCGTTGCACAAAGGCGGCGCGTTCACTGGCGCGGGCGCAATAATGCAGTTCGAAGTCAGCCCCGACATGGGCCAGGCGCTCGGCCATGCACAGGATCGGGGTGATGCCGATGCCGCCGGCGAACAGCAGGCTGCGTCGGGCTTCGTGCGCCAGCGGGAACAGGTTGCGCGGTTCGCTGATCTGCAGGTGGGCGCCCGTCTGTATGTGTTCGTGCAGGCAACGGGAGCCGCCACGGGAGGCCGGGTCGTTGAGCACGCCGATCAGGTAGCGATGCCGTTCTTCCGGGTGATTACACAGGGAATACTGACGGACCACGCCGTCGGGCAGGTACACGTCGATATGCGCGCCAGCGCTGAAGGCCGGCAGCGCCTGGCCATCGACGCGGGCCAATTCAAAGCTGCAAATGTCCTGGGCTTCGTTGTTGCGGGATACCACCACCACATCGATCATGTTCAGTCCTCGTAGCGTTAGCGCGCGGTTCAGGCGCGGGTCGTGGTGATCAGTTGCGGCGCGAGGGCGCGCTCCTTGGCGATCAGCCGTTCGAGGACCTTGCGTGACTGCACGCCACCGGCATCGATATTGAGCTTGAGCAGATTGCGCGTCGGGTGGGCCAGCAGGTTCTGTTGCTGGCGTTCAAGCATCTCCAGGTCTTCGCTGAAAATCTTGCCCTGGCCTTCGCGAATGCTGGCGGTCAGTGCCTGGTCCTGAGGGTTGAAGTTGCGCGCCATGCCCCAGAAGTACCAGATCGATGTCTCGGTTTGCGGGGTGATGAAGTCCACCACGATGCTCGCGGCCTTGTGCTCGGGCGCGGCGTGGTAGCCGCCCTTGCCGGCGTGGGCCACGCCGACTTCGATCAGCACATGGCTGGGCGGGGTGAAGCGGCAGATCTGCCAGCGGTCCACCGGCACGTCATCGGCGAGGTTATTGCCACGCAGGGCCATGCGCCAGAACGGCGGGGCCATGATGTTTTCCATGTGGCGGGCGGTGACGACTTCATCGCCTTCGACCGTGGTCACGGGCGGCGCTTCGTCGATTTCCTTCTGGCCGATGCTGGAGGCGTGGACGTAGGTTTCGTGGGTCAGGTCCATCAGGTTGTCGATCATCAGGCGGTAGTCGCACTGGATGTCAAACAGACCGCCGCCATAGGCCCACTGGTCGCTCACGGCCCATTCCAAGTGGTGGATCAACGCCGGGTCGGCCAGGGCCTGATCGCCGGGCCACACCCAGATGAAACCGTAGCGTTCCACCGCAGCGAAGGTCTTGTTGCAGGGAAACCCGCGCACCCGCTGCCCGGGCATTTCGACGGTCTTGCCGTCGTCCCCCATGACCAGGCCATGGTAGCCGCAGACCAGCTTGCCGTTCTCCACATAGCCCAACGAGAGCGGCGCGCCGCGGTGCGGACAGAAGTCCTCGACAGCCACGACGGCGCCTTCCAGCCCGCGATAAAACACCATTTTTTCCCCGCAGATCTGCCGACCCAGCGGCTTTTGCGCGATTTCATCGGGGGTGCAGGCGACATACCACGTGTTCTTGGGGTACATGGTGACTCTCCAGGCGAGTGATTGTTCTTATTTAATGGATCCATTAAATGAAGTGCGTCACTTTTAGTCAATGTGCTCTTTGGGTTTATTGCGTTTTATTGGGGCGATTATCGATCATCTGTTTATTTTGGATCCGCTGATTGCATTTTTGTCGGCTGATAACCCGGCCCGAAGCCGGGTTTGTGTTGCTCCAGAAGGCCTATGCGACGGCCTCATTTGAACGATCCGCCCAGCCCAGGTGAATCACTGGGCGGTCATTCACCATAGCTTCCAGGTGTAATCGACATTCACCCGTAGTTCATTGTCATCCCGATGGCTGGCCTGGGCGGTGAAATCATTGCGGTACCATGCGTTGCGCACGCGCAGATTCAGGCCTTTAAGGGGCGTGCTCTGAAGCACATAGTTCAGTTCGATATCTTTTTCGCTTTCCTTCAGGTTGCTGCCGCCCAGTTTGGGTAACTCAATGTTGTCGCCGCTGACGTAACGCAGCATGCCATTGAGCCCGGGCAAGCCCAGCGCGGCAAAGTTGTAGTCATAACGCACCTGCCAACTGCGCTCCTTGGGGTTGAGGAACTCCGAGCTCAGCGTGCCTTCGGTGATGACCAACGGCTCGGTGCCGAACAGGTAAGGCATGGCGGTCTTGCCGGTCAGTTGCATGTAGCCGGCGCCGAATTTGTGCGCGCCCAGGCTGTACGTCAGCATCAGGGCGGCGTTGCGATTGTCCACGGGGCCGGCCTTGGCGGCACCGTTTTCACCGGTGACGAACAGGCGCACGTCGCTTTTCAGGCGGCCGGGGCCCATCGGGCGATTGTCGACGAAACCGTAGAAATCCTTGCGATAAAGGTCAGCCAGTTCGGCGTGGTAGTACTTGAGCGTCAGTTGCGGCGACCAGGCATAGTCGCCGCCGAGGAAGGTAAAACGGTCGGATTCGGCGGCGCCATTGAAGCGGCCGTTGGGCGAGGCTACCGACATTTTCTGGTAGTGGGTGGCGTCGCGCAGGTTGATGCGGTCGAGCCAGCCGACGTGCAGGGTCAGGTTGTCGATTTCCTGGGACTTGAGGTACGTGCCGCGAAAGGTCTGCGGCAGCAGGCGGGTAGGGCTGGCGAAGGCGATTGGCAGAAACGTGCTGATGGTCCCCAGTTGCAACTCGCTCTTCGAGGCCCGGGCCTTGGCGGTCAGGCCCAGCTCCGAATATTCGCTGGCCGGTTCACGGGTCTGGTGGTTGTACGGTAGCAGGCCGGTGCCCGTGCGTGCGGGCGAGGAGTCCAGACGTGCGCCCAGCAAACCCTGGGCGTCCAGGCCGAAGCCGACAGGCCCTTCGGTATAGCCCGAGCGCATGTTGAGAATGAAGCCCTGCGCCCACTCGCGGGCAGCCGCCTGCGGTGTGGCGTTCACGTAATTGCGATCGAAGTAATAGTTGCGTATCACCAGATCGGCCTGGCTGTCGTCGACAAAACCGGCGGCGCAGGCCTGGTTTACGAAAAAAACACAGGTGCAGGCGCTGACGCCCCGAAAGAAGTTCCTGAGCATGGCAGTGTTCACTTTTATTGTTGTAGGGGTAAGCCCCGCGCCATCGTGGCGCGGAAGGCGAGTACGGATTGGCGCTCAGTCAGCCGGGCAGCGGTTGCGGCGTACCGACAGGTAAAACATCGCCAGCGCGGCGATGACAATGCCGGGTGCCGAGGCCATCATCACGCCGGTGGTGCCGGTGCCCAGTGCGAGCATCTTGCCGGCCACCAACGGGCCGCTCATCGCACCCAACCGGCCAATGGCGACGGCGCTGCCGACGCCCGTGGCGCGAATTGACGGACGATAGAAATGCGGGGCCAAGGCATACAGCACACATTGCCCGCCCGTGGCGAAGAAACCGGCGACGAAGCCGGCCGCCAGCATGCTGTGCAATTGGGTGGCCATGCCCAGCGCAGTCAGTGACGCGAGGATGCCGAGGTAAATCAACGCCGACAACGCCCAGGCCGGCAGGCGATCCATGACCCAGCCCAGCAACAACGTGCCGGCCGCCGCGCCAAATTGCAGCGCGAGCATCACCCAACTGGCCTGAGAACCGCTGAAGCCCTGGCCGACCAACAGGCTCGGCAGCCAGTTGATCAGGATGTAAACCACCATGAGCGTAAAGAAGTAGCTGACCCAGATCATCACGGTCGGCCATGCCGCGCCCCCGCGGAACAGCCCGCTGGCCACACTGATCGGCGCGGCGTCGCGCACGCTGCGAAACGCCGCGGATTCCGGCAGATAAACCCCCAGCAGCGGCACGATCAGCAACGGCACGATACCGCCGACGTAGAACACCACTTGCCAGCCGCCGGCCAGTTGCGCGATGCCAATGCTGGCCGCCAGCGCCGCGCCCAGGGGCACGCCGCAATACATCAGGCTCACGGCGCTGCCACGCAGGCGTGGGCCAGCCACTTCACTGGTCAGCGCGATCAGGTTAGGCAATGCCGCGCCCAGGCCGACGCCCGTGAGGCAGCGCGCAACCAGCAGGCTGTTGAAGTCCCAGGCCATGGTCGTGACCAGCGAGAACAATCCGAATAGGGCCACCGAGGCCATCAACACCCGTTTGCGGCCGATGCGATCAGCCAGCAAACCGCCGAGAAACGCTCCGGGCAGCAGGCCGAAAATGCCGGCGCTGAAGACCCAGCCCATGTGTAGTTTGTCCAGTTGGAACGCTGCCGCCATGCCTTGGGCGGCGATGCCCGAGGCTTGCAGGTCGAGGCCTTCCATCAGGGCGACGAGGAAGCACAGACCGATGGTCCGCGCCATGTACAACGGTGTCAGCACGTTTAGCGATGTCATGGGAAATACCCGTTTTATTGTTGTAATGGGCACAGCAAAACCGTCCGGCCGCTGCGTGGGCGACCGGACGGGGGGATGCACGGTTCAGCGTTTGAGCAGGTCCAGCGCGACGTCGACGATCATGTCTTCCTGACCACCGACCATCCGGCGTTTGCCCAGCTCGACGAGGATGTCCACGGTCTTCAAACCGTACTTGGCCGCAGCGATTTCGGCATGGCGCAGGAAGCTCGAATAGACCCCGGCATACCCCAGCGCCAGCGACTCGCGGTCGACCCGCACCGGCCGATCCTGCAACGGCCGCACGATGTCGTCCGCTGCGTCCATCAAGGTGTAGAGGTCGGTGCCGTGGTTCCAGCCCAGGCGTTCGGCGGCGGCGATGAACACTTCCAGCGGCGCGTTGCCGGCCCCGGCGCCCATGCCGGCGAGGCTGGCGTCGATGCGGTCGCAGCCTTCCTCGACCGCGGTGATCGAGTTGGCCACGCCGAGCGAGAGGTTGTGGTGGGCATGCATGCCGGTTTCGGTTTCCGGCTTGAGCACGGCCTTGAACGCACGGAAGCGATCGCGGATGTCCTGCATGTTCATCGCGCCGCCGGAGTCGGCCATGTACACGCAGGTCGCGCCGTAGCTTTCCATCAGCTTGGCCTGGGCGGCGAGCTGCTCGGCCGGGATCATGTGGCTCATCATCAGGAAGCCGACGGTGTCCATGCCCAGTTCGCGGGCGTATTCGATGTGCTGTCTGGAGACGTCGGCCTCGGTGCAATGGGTGGCGATCCGCACCACGCGGGCACCGGCGTTGTAGGCCGCCTTGAGGTCATGCACGGTGCCGATGCCGGGCAGCAACAGCGTGGTGATCTTGGCGTGGCTGATCACATCGGCGGCGGCTTCGATCCATTCCAGGTCGGTGTGCGCCGCGAAGCCGTAGTTGAAGCTTGAGCCTTGCAGGCCGTCGCCGTGGGCGACTTCGATCGAGTCGACCTTGGCCTTGTCCAGGGCACGGGCGATGTCCTGCACGTTTTGCAACGAATACTGATGACGCACCGCGTGGCTGCCGTCGCGCAGGGTCACGTCGGAGATGTAGATTTTCTTACCGTTCATGTCGCTCTCCTCAGGCCTGTTGCATCGACTGCGCCATGCGCTCGGCGGTAGCCAAGGCTGCGGAGGTCATGATGTCGAGATTGCCAGCGTAGGCTGGCAGGTAATGGGCGGCGCCTTCGACTTCGAGGAACACCGAGGTTTTCAGGCCGGAGAATTTGCCCAGGCCAGGAATGTTCAGCGGCGCATCTGCCGGAATCACGTCGAACTGCACGTTTTGCTTGAGGCGATAGCCCGGCACATAAGCCTGCACGGCCGCCGCCATTTCGACGATAGAGGCTTCGACCAGCGCCTGATCCGCCGCTTCGGACAGCACAAACACCGTGTCGCGCATGATCAACGGCGGCTCGGCCGGGTTCATCACGATGATCGCCTTGCCCTTGGCCGCGCCGCCGATGACTTCGATGGCCTTGGACGTGGTTTCGGTGAATTCGTCGATGTTGGCGCGGGTGCCGGGGCCGGCGGATTTACTCGCGATCGAGGCGACGATCTCGGCGTAATGCACCTTGGCCACGCGCGACACCGCGGCGACCATCGGAATGGTCGCCTGGCCGCCGCAGGTGACCATGTTGACGTTGAGCTGATCGAGGTTCTGCTCCAGGTTCACCACCGGCACGCAGTACGGACCGATGGCTGCCGGTGTCAGGTCGATCAGGCGGATGCCGGGCTTGATCGCGCGCAGGAACGCATCGTTCTGCACATGCGCGCCGGCCGAGGTGGCATCGAAGACGAAGTCGATGTGCTGGAACACGTCCATGCGGGTCAGGCCTTCGACGCCTTCGTGGGTGGTAGCCACGCCCATGCGCTGGGCGCGGGCGAGGCCGTCGGAGGCCGGGTCGATGCCGACCATGACCGCCATTTCCAGGTGTTTGGCGTTGCGCAGGATCTTGATCATCAGGTCGGTGCCGATGTTGCCGGAACCGATGATGGCGACTTTGAGTTTATTCATTGTTATTGCCTCATATGCACGCAAGTCGCCGATTACTCGGCGCGACTGTCTACCGAGAAGTTCACGCCGACCCGGCCGATGCCGTCGATCTCGGCCTCGAACCGATCACCGGCAGCGACCGCCACCATCGGCCCCAGCGCGCCGGTGAGAATGATGTCGCCGGCGCGCAGCGGATCGCCCAGGCGCGCCATGGCGCAGGCCAGCCAGACCGCCGCATTGAGCGGGTGACCAAGGCATTCGGCGCCACTGCCGCTGGACACTTCTTCAGCGTTGCGGGTCATCCGCATGCTGGCCTGGCGCAGGTCGAGCCCATCGAGACGTCGAGCCGGGCCGCCCAGTACGAAGCAGCCGCTGGACGCGTTGTCAGCCACGGTATCGACGAAGCGGATGTTCCAGCCCTGGATGCGACTGCCGACGATTTCCAGGGCCGGCACGACCCAGCCGGTGGCCGCCATCACGTCGGCGAATGTGGTGTCGGCGCGGGGCAGGTCGCGTTCGAGGATCAGCGCGATTTCAGCCTCGATCTTCGGTTGCAGTACGCGGCCGCTCGGCACGGTGGCGTTGTCGCCGTAGCACATGTCGGCAAACAGGGTGCCGAAGTCCGGCTGGTCCACGCCCAACTGGGCCTGGACCTTGGGGTTGGTCAGGCCGATCTTGCGCCCGACCACGCGGCGCCCGTTGGCCACGCCGTGGTCGACGTTGAGGCGCTGGATGGCATACGCGGCGGCGTTGTCTGCACCGATCCGCTCGCGCAGCGGCCCGATGGCTTCGCCGTGGTCTTCGGCCTGGCGCAGGTCGGCGGCGAGTTGTTGCAGGGTGTCTTGAGTCAGTGTCATGTCAGCCTCGATGATCAGTGGGTCAGGAAGTCCAGGACCATGCGGTTGAACTTCTCGGCGTGTTCCCACTGCGCCCAGTGGCCGCAACGGTTGAACACGTGCAACTGTGCCCGGGGCAGGCCGGCCAGCAGGCGCAAGCCGGTGTCCATCGGCACGAAGCGGTCCTCGCGGCCCCAGACGAGCAGGGTGTCGGCGCTGATTTCGTGCAGGCGGTGGCTGAAATCCGGAAATTGCTTGGGGTTGAGCGTGCTGCTCTTGACGAAGTTGTCCAGGTGATCACGGCGCGACAGGATGTTGTCCAGGCGGGTCTGGAACAGTTCGTCGGTGAGGCCGCTGGCGTCGAAAACGAAGACATTCATCATCTTCTTCAGGTTCTCGATGGTCGGGTCGCGGTACAGCGCGCCGATCAGTTTGATGCCTTCGGTGGGCTGCGGCACGAAGGCACTCGGGCCGCCGGTGCCGCCGCCCATCAGGATCAGCTTGCCGATCCGCTCAGGGTATTCCAGGGCGAAGGCGACGGTGCTGTGGGCCCCCATCGAATTGCCGATGATGTGCACGCGCTCCAGCCCCAGCACATCGAGCAGGCCCTTGAGCGCCTGGGCATTGAGGTTCGAGCGCGAGCCTTCGCTGACGATCGTGTCGCTTTTGCTCCAGCCGGGGCAATCCATCAGGATCACGCGAAAACCGGCATTCACCAGCGGCTCGATATTGCGATTGAAGTTGGCCCAGCCGCTCGCGCCCGGCCCGGAGCCGTGCAGCATGACCACGGTGTTGGCGCCTTCGCCAAGGTCGTTGTAGTGCAGTTGCAGGTCCAGGTCGCCTTCCTTGATACGGGCAAAGCGGCTGGTGGAGGCTTCACTGAAAGCAGTGGCAGTCATGGCAGTGTTCCTTGAATTCATGGGTGAGGGGGGCAGCGGCTGTGCGCCAAGCGCACCGAAACCTGCGATCCACTCGGGAATCGGGCGGTAGTAGCGGCCTTCGGTCTGATACGGGCCGAAGGCACTCAGGGCAGCGAAGGCGGCGACCCAGGTTTTGACTTCATGGGTCGACTTGCCGGCCAGCGCCGACAACGCGTCATTGCCCAAGCTGTCGAGGTCGCGCATGCGGCCCTGTTCGAGGCTGTCGAGAAACTGCTGATCCCAGGCCGGGTTCAGCGGGTGCAGGCTGTTCGGGTCTTCGACGAAAGCGCGGGCGGCTTGAATCACCCGGTTCTGGCGGGCCTGTCGTTCATCGGCGGGGAGCTGACGCCCGCTGCCCATCAGACGGTCAGCCATGCGCGCGTCGACCTTGGCCAGTTCCGGTACCGGTGGCTGATGGGACAAACCACCGGAAGCGAGGAACAGCACACGTTTATCCAGCGCTTTGGCCCATTGGCCGATCGCTTCACCCAACAGTCGGGCGCGCTTGAAACTCGGCAGCGGCACCGCCACCGAGTTGATAAACACCGGAATCACCGGGCAACGCTGCAAGCCGCCGAGCAACAGTTCCAACGGTTGCGCGAACCCATGGTCGACCTGCATGCGATACGACACCGCGGCATCGACACCGGCATCCAGCACCGCCTGGGCGCAGGATTCGGCCAGCGCTTTGGGCACGTCGAGCGGGCCGGCGGCGGTGTCGAAATCGCCAATCGCGTGGGCCGCCATGCCGATGCAAAAGGCCGGCATCACGTCGTAGAAAAAGCCGTTGTAATGGTCGGGAGCGAACAGCACCACCAGCTGCGGGTCGAAGCGGGCGATGCGCTCGCGCGCGGCGTCGATCACGCCGTCGACTTCAGCCAATACATGCGGCGCCGGATCGACGTAGCCCACCAACGGCGTATGAGACAAACAATGCACAAAGGCGCTCATGTCATGCGACCTTGCTGACAACAGCGTTCGCCGAGGTCGGTGGCACGGCTTTGAGCGCCCGGGCCAGGTCATCGCAGGCCTGGCCGACGGTTTGCGGGATGGCCAGGCCGGCGAGGAAGCGGTCCGGACGCACCAGGGCGATGGACGAGGTGCCGAGCGCGAACCATTCTTTCAAGCGCCCGCTGCTGTCACCCACGCGGATCACGTCTTGGCCGGCATCGCTCGGTACTCGCAGCTGGACGTCCGGCAACACTTGGATGAAGCGCGTGCCCAGGGCTTTCCAATGGGCGATTTGCGTGGCCGACAGGCCCCAGGTCGGATCGCAGCCCCAGGCGATGATCGCAAAGTTGTCGCCAATCACTTCGTCCAGCAGCACGGTGGTGCCGGCGTCGGTCAAGACCTTTGGCTGAATGAACATCTTGCCCACCGGCGAGCCCGCTGCAGTCGGCACGATCAACGCGCCCCGGGTGTATTGCGGCATCGGTTTGAAGCGCATTTCCACGAAGTAGCGCTTGACCGGCGGCAGGTAGTTGAGCAGCCACGACACCCCATCGCGCAGGGTGCCTTGCCAGCGTTTCGGCGGCGCCAATACGTGGCCGGCGAGTACGGAGAGGTTGATCATCGCCTTGGCGTGGTCGCGGCGCTCCTGTTCGTAGCTGTCGAGCAGGCTGTCGGCGGCAAGGCCCTTGATCACCAGCGCGAGTTTCCACGCCAGGTTCAAGGCATCGCGCATGCCGCTGTTGTAACCCTGGCCTTGCCATACCGGCATGATGTGCGCGGCATCGCCGGCCAGCAGCACCCGGCCCTGGCGGAACCGCCCGGCCAGACGCGCGTTATGGGTATAGACGCGGCTGCGGATCAGCTCGATGCGGTCGGGGTTGGGCAAGACTTTGCTCAGCAGCTTGCGCAGGTTCTCGGGCTTGCTCAGCTCGGTCTCGGTTTCGCCGGGCATCACCATGAACTCGAAACGACGCACGCCGTGGGGCAGGGCGGCGGACACGTAAGGACGCACCGGGTCGCAGCACAGATAGACATGGGGCGTGGCCAGCGGGTCGTTGGCGATGTCGACCACGATCCACTGATTGGGCGCGGTCTTGCCTTCGAAACTGATGTCCAGGCTGCGCCGCACCAGGCTGTTGCCACCGTCGCAACCGATCAGGTAACGGGCATTCAGGCGTTCGCTGCGGCCATGCTGATCCTTGAGGTTGAGCACCACCGCGCTGTCGCTTTGTTCAAAGCTGTCTAGCTCGCGGCTGAACAGTACCTTGACGTTGCTGAAACGCTGCAGGCCGTCGAACAGCACGCGGTCGGCCAAAGGTTGAATGAACGCGTTGCGACGGGACCAGCCGAACTCGTCGGTTTTCGGTTGGATATCGGCAAAGCAGCGACCCTTGGGGGTCAGGAAACGCATGGCGTGCCAAGGCGTGGTATGCGGCAGCACCTTGTCCGCCAGACCGACGGCCTGGAACGTGCGCAGGCTTTCATCGTCCAGGCCGATGGCGCGGGGGTAGTCGATCAGGGTGTCGAGCTTTTCCACCAAGGTGACGTTCACGCCACGTTGTCCCAGGTAATTGGCGATCATCAAGCCGACAGGGCCGGCGCCGACGATGGCAACGTCGGCGGTCAGCTCCAATGTGGAAGGAGTGGGTGCAAGACTCATAGGTATCTCCGTACAGCGTTTTTGGATTTCTTGTGGGGCGCAGTATGGAAATCACGAGGCTGGTGGACAACGAAAACCCCTGCTAGTGTGCACCAGGTGCACAGCGTTGATTTGAAACGATAATGGAGCGTCCATGAGCGAAACAGAATACAAAACCGTTCGTGGGCTGATGCGGGGTTTGGCCTTGATCAACGGCTTGAATCGTTTCGATGGCGGGGCCAGTACGGCGCAGTTGGCCGAGCAAAGCGGGCTGCACCGGACCACGGTTCGCCGGCTGCTGGAGACCTTGCAGGCCGAGGGTTACGTGCGCCGCAGCGAGTCGGATGACAGCTATCGCCTGACGCTGAAAGTCCGTGAACTGAGCGAGGGATTTCGCGACGAGCAATGGATTTCGTCGATTGCCGCACCGCTGCTCGGCGAGCTGCTGCAACAAGTGGTCTGGCCCACCGACCTGTGTACGCTGGACGGCGACGCCATGGTGATACGCGAGACCACGCATCGCTTCAGTCGCCTGTCGTTTCACCGCTCCATGGTCGGCCGGCGTTTACCCTTGCTCATGACCGCCATCGGGCGCGCGTACTTCGCGTTCTGCCCGCCGGCCGAGCGCGAAGAGCTGATCGAGTTGTTGATCAGCCGCGACGATGAACAGTCGGCGCTGGCGGCGGATCGCGGCTTTGTCGATCGGTTGGTCGAGCACACCCTCGGCAAGGGCTACGGCGAAAACAATTCCCACTGGGGCCTTGAGCGTAAAATCGCCGCGATTGCGATTCCGATCAGGCACGAGGAGCGGGTGATGGGCTGCCTGAATCTGGTCTACATCGCCAAGGCGATGTCAGTTGAGGAAGCCGCCCGCCGCTATCTGCCGGCCATGCAGGGCGTGGTGGAAAAAATCAGGGCGCAATTGGCGGAGTGCTGATGCTTGGTTGTGTGGGGCTCTAATCGGCCGGCGAGGCTTTTTCCGTCGCCTCATTGATCAGCACCATACTCTGCGGCGATGACAGCGCCACGCCGAGTTCGCGCAGGCGCCCAAGGACGGTGAACAGCAGGTCGCTGCGGGCTGTCCCCACCGAGCGCGGGCTGTTGACGTAACCGCTGACGCCGATGACCAATCCGTTGGCGGTCAGGTCCTTGAACGTCACCGACGGCGCCGGCGTGTCCAGCACGTCTTCGTGTTCGGTGAATGCCGTCAACAGCAGTTCGCGGATCTGCAGCACATCGGTTTCCAGCGGCAGGGTCAGGGTGATGCCGACCACGCCCAGCGCATTGCCCATGGTCACGTTGCGCACGTTCTGGGTGATGAACTGCGAGTTGGGCACGATCACCGTTGAGCGATCGGACATCTGGATTTCCGTGGCGCGCACGTTGATGCGGCGGATATCGCCTTCGACGCCCGCGAGGCTGACCCAATCGCCGACTTTGACCGGGCGTTCGGTGAGCAGGATCAGGCCGGAGATGAAGTTCTGCACGATCGCCTGCAGGCCGAAACCGATGCCCACCGACAGCGCACTGACCACCCAGGTCAAGTTGGTCAGGCTGATATTCAGCGTGGACATCACCACCACCGCGACCAGCACGAAGCCGATGTAACCCACCAGGGTCACCAGCGAGGCGCGCATGCCGGCGTCCATGTTGGTTTCCGGCAGCAGCCGTTCGCCGAGCCAGTTCTTGAGCACGCGCACGCCGAACAGGCCGATCGCGAGCAGGACAAGGGCCAGCAGAATATCGCCAGGGGCGATGTTCAGGTTGCCCAGCGGCTTGCTGCCCAGGTCGAGTTGCGTCAGGCCCGCCAGCAGTTCGCCCGGGCTGGAGCCGGAGGGCAGGAACGCCAACAGCACCGCGGTGAACATCAGCAGGGTGCGGCCCACGCCCGCGAGTATCGTGCTGGCCTGTGCCTGGTGGCGTTCGGACAGGCCCAAGGCCGAGCCGAGCGCCAGGCCGCCAGGCTGTTTCGGCGAGAGCAGGGTCTCGCAGAGGTCGCCGAAGCAGGCGATCAGCAGATAAGCCGTCGCCGCGACCACGCTCATCCACAGCAGTTTGACGGTGAGGAAGTAAGCCAGGGTCAGGTAGCCGCTCAACAGCGCCAGCAGGCTGATCCCGATCCAGGTCCCGGCGACAAACGGAATCAGCCCGGCGATGCCGCTCATGCGTTCAAGCGCGTATCGGCGGCGGGTGCGGCGGTAACGCAGCAGGCCGAAGAAGAACACCAGCGCGATAGCCAGCGCGGTCAGGCCGTTCACCGCCGCGGTCAGTGCCAGGCTGCTGGCGATGACGCTGTTGATGCGTTCCTGGGTGCCGATCAGCATCAAGGCCAGGCCCATCAGTACGGGGAAGGGGCCCAGGGCGACGGCGATCTGGTCGGGGATCTGGGGCAGGCGCCAGGACGGATGCGCACGCATCAACAGGGCGCGACCGAGGCCGACAATGAAGGCGCAGAACACCACCAGGGTCTGCAATTGATCGAGCAGCGTGAGCATGTCGGCGCTGGGCACGGTGTCGCGTAGCACGCCCCAGCGCAGCAGCGTGGCGGCCAGGCTGATGGTCAGCACGGTGGCCAGCCCCACCGCCAGCGCCAGGGCACTGCGACGCAGGCGGCCCTCGGGAATCCAGCGCACCGTCAGCCGGACCAGCGTGTGCTCCAACACCCGTCGTCCCGTCACCCAGACCAGCAGCGCACTGAACAGCATGCTCACGAAAAACCAGCGGTTTCCCGGCGCCACGGCGGTGTCCGTCACGCTGCGTACATCGGCGTACAGGCCGCGTAAACGGCTGAGATCGTCGTCGGTCGGGCGGATGATGTTGGACCAGAACACCACACTGATCGGGCTCGCCGAGCGGGTGCTGATCTGTGAGTCGAAGAGGCTGCGGCGCAGGCTGAAGATCTGCGCGGCCATGTCGCTGGCGGATTGGCTCAGGCTGCTGGCCTGGCGCTGCTCGTTGAGCAGGGTGTTCTTCTGCCGGGTCAATGCGCTGCGTTGTTGGGTCAGGCTGGGAGGCTCATTGACCTGTACCGGGCCAAGCACGTTGAGCTGGTCATCCAGGTGTTCAAGATCGAGGATTTGTTTGGCGGCCAGGGTGTCGGCCTGTTTTTGCACCTGCAAGGCGGCCTGGCGCAAGGTCGAGAGCAGGTCGTCGTTGGCGCTGCCCGTGACTTTCTGGCGGATCAGGTCGAGTTGGTCGTTGAGGTCTTGCACACTGGCGTCTTCAGCCAGCAGCGGCACACTGCGCGGGTCGCTGATCGGCGAAGACGCAGCCTGCGCGAGGCTGGGCAACGTAGCGCACAGCATCAGCAGGGCGAACAGCCCGGTGAAAAAACGGCTCGTGGTGACTCGATGCATGCGCCTTGCCCTTTGACGGTTACCCAAATACCTAAGCGTCACCACTCTATGAGGCGAAGGCAAGCCATTCGTGCGAATTTTTTGGGGAGGCACGGCGGCAACGATGCGCGTCGTCAGGCGGCGGCACAAGATTGTTTAAACCTTCTGCCTCAGCGCTATGTCGATAGCTGGACATACTTCGCCAACTGAGGCAGCGCCAATGATAGGAGTCGTGATACCCGCCCATAATGAAGAGCGGCAGATCAGCGAGTGCCTCGCTTCTGTGCGGCTCGCCAGTGAACATCCCGCGCTTGACGGCCGCCCGGTTGAGATACTCGTGGTTCTGGATGACTGTTCCGACCGCACCGACGCGTTGGCGGCGGCCCACGGTGCGGCGACACTCGACGTGCGTTTTCAGAATGTGGGCAAGGCCAGAGCCGTCGGCGCCGAGGCGTTGCTCAAACGCGGCGTGCAGTGGCTTGCCTTCACGGATGCAGACACGCGGGTTCCCCAGGATTGGCTGGTGCGCCAGCTCGGGTTTGGCGCTGACGCGGTGTGCGGCACCGTCGAGGTCGACAGCTGGAACGAGCACGGCGAACGGGTGCGCGCGCAATACCTGGAGCGCTACCGATTCATCGAAAACCACCGCCACATCCATGGTGCAAACCTTGGGTTGAGTGCCGAGGCCTATCGCACCGCCGGTGGGTTTCAGCACCTGGCCACCGATGAAGACGTCCGCCTGGTGGCCGACCTTGAACGGACCGGCGCGCGGATCGCCTGGACGGCCACCATTCCGGTGATTACCAGCGCGCGTCGGGACTACAAGTGCCAGGGCGGGTTTGGCGAATACCTGGCTTCGCTGATCCCGCCATCCGCTCACGCCGAAGCCGATTCCCCCTGCACCTGAGCCCCGTGCGTGGGTTGCCTGGAAGCGATTGACGGAAAATACGCTAAAGTCCATTATGGATTTATAAGTACAAAAAACCTGCCTGACTTTTTCTTCAATCTTGCCAAATCGACAATAACTTGCGAGACCACGACCATGAAGAAACGCTCCCTCATCACCGCCCTGGCCCTGAGCCTGTTCGCTTGCGGCCACGCCCTGGCCGCCGAGAAAACCCTGCGCATCGGCATCGAGGCAGCTTACCCGCCGTTCGCATCGAAGACCCAGGAAGGCACAATCGTCGGGTTCGACTATGACATCGGCAACGCCTTGTGCGCGCAGATGAAAGTCAAGTGTGTGTGGGTCGAAGGCGAGTTCGATGGGCTGATTCCTTCGCTGAAAGTGAAGAAAATCGACATGGCCTTGTCGTCCATGACCATCAACGAAGACCGCAAGAAGTCGGTGGATTTCACCCACAAGTATTACTTCACCTCATCGCGCCTGGTGATGAAGGACGGCGCGGTGGTGGACGACCAGTACGCCAGCCTCAAAGGCAAGACCGTCGGCGTGCAGCGGGCCACCACCACCGACCGGTATGCTACCGAGGTGTTCGAACCCAAGGGCATCAACGTCAAGCGCTACAGCAATAACGAAGAAATCTACATGGACCTGGCGGCGGGGCGCCTGGATGCGATCTTTGCCGACACCATCCCCCTGAGTGACTTCCTGTCGCTGCCGCGAGGCCAGGGTTATGCGTTTGTCGGGCCGGAGCTCAAAGACCCGAAATACGTGGGCGAGGGCGCCGGCATTGCGGTGCGCAAGGGCAATAGCGCGTTGGTCAGTGAGTTGAATGCGGCCATCGACGGCATCCGCGCCAATGGCGAGTACCAGAAGATTTCCGCGCAGTACTTCAAGTCCGATATCTACGGCGACTGATGCTGAATACGCACTTGAAAACGCTGTAGGTCAGTGTGAGAGCTGTCGAGCCCTGGCAAGCCCGCTCTCACATTTGATCGCGGCTGCCGGCTTCAGCCCTTCAGTTCCTTCAAGTGCTTGTAGACCGTTGCCCGCCCCATGCCCAACACATTGGCCACGTAGTTCGAGGCGCTCTTGCCCTTGAACGCGCCTTCGGCGTGCAGCGCCAGCACCAGCTCGCGCTTGTGGTCGCGGGTCAGCAGGTTCAGGCTCAACTGGCGTTCGCGCAGCCAGGCGTGCAAGAAGGTGTTGATCCGTTCCTGCCAGTCATCGCGAAACAGTGAGTCCGGTTGCGGGATCAGCTTGCTGGGTGACAGAAACAGGTCCAGCGCCGCCTTGGCGTTTTCGAACAGCGAGATATTCAGGTTGATGCACAGCACGGCCAGCGGGCGACCTTTGTGGTCGCGCAGCACGGTGCTCAGGCTGCGGATTTTCTGACCGTCCCAGTTGAGCTTTTCGTAGGGGCCGATATTCACTTCGCGGATGTCGTCGCTCAGCATGTCTTCCAGCGCCGAATCGTCACCGATGGCCCGTTTCGACAAGTTGTTGGCGATGTAGTCGACCTTTTGCGTGCGCAGGTCGTGCAGCACCACTTCGGCGTGGGGGAAGAACAACGTGGCGATCGCATCGGCGATCGCACGGAAGTTCTGCAGGACCTTGTCTTGTTCAGCGGTGTTCATCAATGCGGCTCCAGGCGTTCGGGGGAGAGCATACCAGCGTCCAGGCCGAACCGCGCCAGTGGCTCCGGCAGCGCCGCGCCGCGCACCAAGGCCGCGCTGGCCTGGCCCATCGCGGGCGAGGTCTGTATGCCGTACCCGCCCTGTGCCGCCACCCAGAACAGCCCGGCCACCCGCGGATCGAAGCCGGACAGCAAATCACCGTCGTGGACAAAACTGCGCAGGCCGGCCCAGGTGCGGGTCGGGCGGCGGATGGTCAGGGTGGTGGCTTCTTCGATCTGGTGGATCCCCATGGCGATGTCCAGTTCTTCGGGCTGGATGTCCTGGGGTTCCACCGGGTCGGCGTTGGCCGGCGAACCGAGGAACATGCCGGCATCGGGTTTCATGTAGAACGCTTCGTCGAGGGCCACCAGCATCGGCCAGGCGTGGCTGTCCATGCCTTCGGGGCCGGCGAAGATGAACGCCGAACGACGCTTGGGTTGCAGGCCGACGGACGCGGCGCCGGCCAGCCCGCCGATATGGTCGGCCCACGCGCCGGCGGCGTTGATGATGATCGGCGCGGTGCAGGTTTCATGCTGGGTTTGTACGTGCCACAGGCCATCGGTAGTGCGGCTCAGGCCCAGCACATGGCTGTCGGTCCGCACTTCGCCGTGGTTGCGGCGGATGCCGCGCAGGTAGCCTTGGTGCAGGGCGTCGGTGTCGATGTCGCTGGCGGTCGGGTCGTAGATCGCCCCATGGACTTTGTCGCGCCGCAGGATCGGCAAGCGCGCACAGGCTTCGTCGGCACTCAGTCGTTCGACCTGCGACACGGTGGCCTTGGCGCTGAGGTATTGCTTGTCCAGTTCGGCCGGGTCGCCGCTGAAGTCCACAGTCATCTCGCCCCGGGGCGTGAGCAGCGGGTGTTCGCAGAAACCGGCGGGCGGGTTGTCGAAAAACGCCCGGCTGGCCAGGGTCAGTGCGCGCACTTGCGGGGTGCCGTAGGCGGCGCTGTAGAGCGCGGCCGAACGCCCGGTCGAGTGATAGCCGGGGTGGGCCTCACGCTCCAGCACCAGTACCTTGCCGTGGGGCGACAGCCAGAAACCCGTGGACGCGCCGGCAATCCCGCCGCCAATGATGATGAAGTCTGCGTGGCTCATGAACATCTCCTGAAGGTGGGGTTAGCGCTGCAGCTGGTACAGCGCGTTAGCCAGTGCAATGTCTTCCAGCCCCAGCCCGATGGACCGGAAAAACACCGGGCGCTGGTAGTCCGGGCGCTGTGCCATGTCACTGAGTAGCTCGGGCAGGTCGCCCATCACCGCGCGTTTGTCCCAGCCGTGCTGTTCGCTGGCGATCAGCATTTCGCCGGCCGCGTCCGGAGTGGTCTGGCGATAGTCGCAGAATACCTGCATCGCGTTAAGGCTGTGGGGCGGCACTTCATGGGCGCGGGGCGCATTGGTGCTGATCGAAGTGATCAGCGCCGGTTTGCTCAGGTGCGCCGGGTCGAGCACCGGGCCGGCCGACGAGGTACACAGCATGATCACGTCGGCATCCGCCACGGCCGCCGCGCAGCTGTCGGCGATGCTCAGGCGAGGGTCGAGGCTGGTGAGCTGCGCGAGGGTGGCGGGGCTGGCGCTGACCAGGCTCGGTGAAAACAGGCTGATGTGCTGCCAGTCCCGCAGGTTTTGCACGTAGCGCAAGTGCGCCTGGGCGACCTTGCCGCTGCCGATGATCGCCAGGCGCCGGGCCGCCAATGACGCCAGGGCGTCCACCGCGAGGGCCGTGGTGGCGGCGGTGCGTGCGGTGGTCAGTTCATGGGCATCGCACAACAGCAACGGTTGGCCGCTGTGCATCGACATCAACAGCGTCCAGGCCGTCACCAATGGCCCTTGCTCCCCTACGATGTACGGCGAAGTCTTGACCCCGTACACGCCGTCCTCGGCCAGCACGCCCAGGTAGTTGATGAAGTCGCCGGCGCCCTTCGGAAACGCCACTAACTGTTGCGGCGGTTGCACCGCCAGCCCGGCGGCGAGGTCGCGGAACAGCTTGTGCAGGATCTGGGGCACGTCGATCTGAGCGAGTAACTCGCGCGCTTGGGCCTGCTGGATGACATGGGGCGTGCTGGACATGGGGAACTCCGCTGTAAACTAATTTGTCCATTATGGACTTTTAGTAGTTGCGGGCAATATCCCGGCGAAAAAAATACGCGCAAGCCGGCAGCCCCCACATCTATGTAGGTCACCTGTTCGCCACGGCTCAAGTACGTTTCGGCACCACCCCTGTTGCCACCCGGACGTTCGACCATGCTGACCCGCTGCATCTTCCCCCTCGTGTTACTGCTGTTGCCTTGCCTTACCGGTCACACCCACGCCAGAGACCTGGCCGAGGGACTGAACGATGGCAGCGCCTCCCTGGCGCTGCAGAACCACGACCAGCGTTACGCGCTGTGGTCCGGTATCGGTTTGTTGAAAAATGCGATCGGCCAAACCTACAACGCGGTGCTGCTGGACACCCGCAACCGCCAGAGCAAGGCCGTCGGCCCGGCGTATGTCTTGACCAGTGGGCATTGTGTGTACTTCAGCTTCGGCACGGCCCATGTCAACCAAGCCATCGAGGCGAGCATCACGTTCAATTATTTCCACGACACATCGGCGCAACAGCGCACGTTTCGCATTAAAACGGCGCATTGGACCAGCATGGTCGGCACTGATCTGGCGGTGCTCGAACTGGATACCTCACTCGCCGGGCTGATCACCGACGGCATCATGCCGCTCAAGCTCGCCACCCATCAAAGTACCGGGGAACGTGAGGTCGTGAATGTCGGTTCGCCGAGCGGGTTTCGCCAGAAGGGCTTGCGTATGAGTGCCTGCAAGGAAACCGCGACCAACAGCTTTGTCGAGCATCCCGGGGTGTTTCCCGGCGCCCTGAAAAACCGCTGCAATGACCTGCAGTACGGCAGTTCCGGCAGCCCGATGCTGGACCGGCATACCAATGAAGTCACCGGCATTGTCAGCAAAGTCGCGGCGGTCATTAAAAAAGACATCCTCAACAACTGCCAGAACGTCTCGGCGTGTGAAGCGGCCAAGTTCAACTACAGCTATCCCGCCAACGACCTGCACCGTTGTTTTGTCGAGGGCCAATTCTCGAACGAGACGCCTGCTTGCCAGCTCAAAGCCGTCGATATCCACCTTGAGGAACCCTGGAAGCTCAACCCCTATGTGCATATGCAACTGGGCGAATTCGGGCAGAGTGTGCAGCCCACCTGGAACATCAGGTTCTCGATCCAGGACCCGTTCTATCGCTTCAAGGCTGTGCGCAACGTCAATGAATGCAGGCTGCCCAATGGTTATCAACGTGCCATTGCGTCAACCCAGGGCTACATCAATCAGGCCATCGGCCCGGCGCTGGGGGCGTATGTGCTGTGCATCATCGGCGTCCAAACCCCCGGCGAGCCGTTGACGCCGGCCTTGCTGCACAATGCGTTCACCCACTCGGTGTTCTTGACCGACCCGGCGCCGGTCCCGCGCATCGGCCTGAACTACAGCGTCAACTGGGACGACCCGCAAACCGCCTTCAGCCACCATTACTTCTATGTGGACACCTCGGCGGAAGCTGCCTGCCGTGACAATGACGACGTCCGCTACATCCTCGCCACGGGCGGAACGAGTTACCCGCTCTCGCAACTGCCCGTCACCCTGTGCAGCTTTGCGCGTAACCCGGCGGGGCAACCTTCGGCGGTACGCACGGATGTGATCGAGCGATCCGCCTACCTGCCGCCCACCCAAACGCGCCAGCCGGCAGCGGCTCAGCGATGAGGCGGTCAACCCGTGACACGAAAGCCTCCGGAGAGTTTTTCCTTCAGATAACCCACCAATGCACTTACGGACTTGGGCACATGGGGCGAGTAGGGCCGTATCAAGTAAATCTCATCGGCAAACGCGCCCTTGAGCGTCCAGCCCTTGAGCACCTGCACCAGCGTGCCGCCGGCCAGCGCCGCATGGGCGCTGAAATCCGGGAGCAGGGCGATGCCCAGGTGATTGAGCGCCGAGTCGCGCAAGGCTTCGCTGTTGTTGGTCGAGAAGCTCCCGGCGATCGGCACGGTGACCCGTTCGAGGGTTTTGCCGCCGCGCTCGAAGGTCCAGGCGGGCTGCTCGGTGCCGCGCGGGTAGTAGAGGCAGTTATGCGCGCTGAGCTCGCCGGGGGTGCGCGGTTCGCCGTGGCGTTGCAGGTAGTCGCGGGTGGCGACCAGCACCGAGGTGGTGTCGCACAGCTTCCATGCGACGTGGGTTTCCGGCACCTGAAAACCGTGGCGCACCGCCAGGTCGTAGCCTTCGGCGGCCAGTGAACTCAAGGCATCCGACACCTCCAGCTGCACTCGCACCTGCGGGTACAGTTGCAGGAAGGCCGACAGGTGCGGCACCAGTTGCTGCCGGGCGAACGCGACCGGCGCGGTCAAGCGCACCAGGCCGCGGATTTCCCCGGCGGCGTCGCGCACCGAAGAAAAACTGCGGGCGATCTGTTCGTAGGCGCTGCGCACGTCCCGCGTCAGTGACTGCCCGGCGTCGGTCAGGCGCACGCTGCGGGTGGTGCGGGTGACCAGGCGCGTGCCGGTGGCTTTTTCCAGGTCGCTGATGCGCTGGCTGACCGCCGACTTGCTCACCCCCAGGCGCGCAGCGGCGGCGGTGTAGGTGCCGTGTTCTTCCAGCACCGAGAGCCAGTGAATGTGGCTCCACAGCCCTTCGATCTCAGACTTTTCCATGGGGTTATTGTTCGCCTATAAGGACAATCAGTTCTGGATTCTGCTCTGGTTCGGAACAAATCGAAAGCCTATCGTGTGTCCCAACGCTACCCACCTGGGACCTACTGCCATGACCAGCACCATCGAGCACTACATCAACGACCAGCGCGTGAGCCGCGATGATCGCTTTCAGGACGTCTACAACCCGGCCACCGGCGCCGTGACCGGGCGCGTCGCCCTGGCCAGCCGCCAGACCGTCGGCGAAGCCGTCGCCGCTGCCCAGGCCGCCTTCGCCAGTTGGGCCGATACCCCGCCGATCCGCCGCGCCCGCGTATTGTTCGAATACCTGCACCTGCTACGCGCACGCAAGGACGACCTCGCGCGCATCATCGTCGCCGAACACGGCAAGGTGTTTACCGATGCCCAGGGCGAAGTCGACCGTGGCATCGACATCCTCGAATTCGCCTGCGGCATTCCCAACCTGCTCAAGGGCGAACACTCCGATCAGGTCTCGCGTGGCATGGATAACTGGACAATGCGCCAGCCCCTGGGCGTGGTCGCTGGCGTCACGCCGTTCAACTTCCCGGTGATGGTGCCGATGTGGATGTACCCGATCGCCATCGCGGCGGGCAACACCTTCATCCTCAAGCCCAGCCCGACCGACCCGAGCGCCGCGCTGTTCATGGCTGAGCTTTTGCGTGAAGCCGGTTTGCCCAAAGGCGTGTTCAACGTGGTGCAGGGCGACAAGGAAGCGGTGGACGCGCTGATCGAACACCCGGACGTCAAGGCCGTGAGCTTTGTCGGCTCCACGCCGATCGCCCAATACATCTACGAAACCGGCGCGCGCCACGGCAAGCGCGTGCAAGGCCTGGGCGGCGCGAAAAACCACATGGTGGTGATGCCCGACGCCGACATCGAACGCACCGTCGACGCGCTGATGGGCGCCGCTTATGGCAGTGCCGGCGAACGCTGCATGGCCATCTCGGTGGCGGTGCTGGTGGGCGATGTGGGTGACAAAGTCATCGCCGCCCTGACCGAGCGGGCCAAGCAACTGCGCATCACCGACGGCCGCGACCTCAAGGCCGAAATGGGCCCGATCGTCTCGCGCGCGGCACTGGAGCGCATCAGCGGCTACATCGAACAAGGCGTCCAGGCCGGCGCGCAGCTGCTGCTCGACGGCCGCGATTACGTGCCGACCGAACCCGGCCTGGAAAACGGCTTCTGGCTCGGCGCGACCTTGTTCGACCATGTGACTCAAGAGATGAGCATCTACCGCGAAGAAATCTTCGGCCCAGTGCTGGCCTGCGTGCGCGTGAATGATTTTGCCGAAGCGGTGAAACTGGTCAACGACCACGAATTCGGCAACGGCGTCAGCTGCTTCACCCGCGACGGCAACATCGCCCGCGAATTCGCACGGCGTATCGAAGTGGGCATGGTCGGCATCAACGTACCGATCCCGGTGCCGATGGCCTGGCACGGTTTTGGCGGCTGGAAGAAGAGCCTGTTCGGCGATATGCATGCCTATGGCACCGAAGGCGTGCGCTTCTACACCAAGCAGAAGTCGATCATGCAGCGTTGGTCGGAGAGCATTGAGCAAGGTGCGGAGTTTGCGATGCCCGTCTCAAAATGACAGCCTAAGGAACACAGAGAAACCCATGTGGCAGGGGGCTTGCCCCCGATGGCGGAGTGGCAGTCACTGCATGAGTGCCTGAACCACCGCTATCGGGAGCAAGCTCCCTCCCACATTTTTTGTGCGTGGTCAGGCAGTGGTCTTCGTGGGCCTGAGGCATTCGATGGAGCGGTCAACCGTGGTTTTGGCGATTTCCAGCAAATGCCACACCGCGAGGATCTTCGCCCGCTCCGGTTTCTCCAGCAGCTCCCCGCAATCCAGCGCCGTCGCCGAAGCGCTGTCCAGCAAACTGGCGGTGTAGAGCAGGGCGTCTTCGAAGCTCAGGTCTTCGTTGACGGCGTGGAAACCTTGGGTGGGCAGGTAATGGTCGATGGCGCGGTTGAAGGCAGCGCGGTCTTTGGTGGGATCGATGGGTGGGTCGGGTAGGGCTTTGGTCATGGTGAAACTCCTGTCTGATCAAGGAGACGGCACTCTTCGCGACTAAACGAAGGTGGCGGCTGTACGCAGGTTAGTCGACCGGTCAGAACAGGAACCCGGCGCGCCCGAAGGCGCCCTGCGCACAGCCACCATTGAGCTTCATGGGACCATGCGCCTGTTCTGAATCCGGGCGACTAAACCCGATCACTGATTTGGCAGTGACGGACCGCAGGCTAGCCATCGATTCCAACAGGCACAAGGCGGCGCAGATTGTCTAGGAAACGTCCTGCAATTTAAAGCGACCCGGCTTGCTGGCCCTTTAAAAACCATGACCAAATGCCACTAACTCCAATGAAATGCGGTCCATGTGGGAGGGGGCTTGCCCCCGATGGCGCAGTGGCAGTCACTGCATGAGTGCCTGAACCACCGCTATCGGGAGCAAGCTCCCTCCCACATTTTTTGTGCGTGGTCAGGCAGCGGTCTTCGTGGGCCTGAGGCATTCGATGGCGCGGTCAACCGTGGTTTTGGCGATTTCCAGCAAATGCCACACCGCGAGGATCTTCGCCCGCTCCGGTTTCTCCAGCAGCTCCCCGCAATCCAGCGCCGTCGCCGAAGCGCTGTCCAGCAGACTGGCGGTGTAGAGCAGGGCGTCTTCGAAGCTCAGGTCTTCGTTGACGGCGTGGAAACCTTGGGTGGGCAGGTAATGGTCGATGGCGCGGTTGAAGGCAGCGCGGTCTTTGGTGGGATCGATGGGTGGGTCGGGTAGGGCTTTATTCATGGTGTAACTCCGAATTTTGAGTAAGGAGCCGAACCGGTCGCGACTAAACGAAGGTGGCGGCTGTACGCAGGTTAGTCGACCGGCCAAAATCGGAAACTCCGGCGCACCCAAAGGCGCCCTGCGCACAGCCACCATAAACTGCATGGACCATTGCGCCGAATTTGGAGTCCGGGCGACTAAACCCGATCACTGATGAGCAGTGACGGACCGCAGACTAGCCATCGATTCCAACAGGCACAAGGCGGCGCAAATTGTCTAGGAAACGTCCTGCAATTTAAAGCGACCCGGCTTGCTGGCCCTTTAAAAACCATGACCAAATGCCACTAACTCCAATGAAATGCGGTCCATGTGGGAGGGAGCTTGCCCCCGATGGCGGTGGCTCAGTCGACAATGACTTGGCTGACCCACAGCCATCGGGAGCAAGTCGAACCGTCGCACCGTCCCTCCCACATGGGAGAGTGGGGCTCACCGCCGACCCGCCCGCGTACTCACATCCACCCACACCGCCAGCACCAAAATGCTGCCCTTCACAATCATCTGCCAGTAACTGTCCACATCCAGCATCGACATGCCGTTATCCAGGCTGGTAATCACCAGCGCCCCGAGCAGCGCGCCATACACCGTGCCCGAGCCGCCGCGCATGGAGGTGCCGCCGATAAAGCAGGCGGCGATGGCGTCGAGTTCGCCCATGTTGCCCGCCGACGGTGAACCGGCGGCGAGGCGTGCGGTGTTGACCAGGCCGGCGAGGGCGCACATCACGCCCATGATGCCGAAGATCCACAGTTTGACGGCCTGCACGTTGATGCCCGACAGGCGCGTGGCTTCCATGTTGCTGCCCACCGCATACACGCGGCGGCCGAATACGGTCTGGCTGGTGACGTAGCTGAACACGCCGAGCAACACCAGCAACAGCAGCACCGGCACCGGGATGCCGTCGTAGCTGTTGAGGATGGTGACGAACCCGGCCAGCACCGCGCCGATCACCGCCACGCGCAGCACGTCGCGCATCAATGAGTGTGCGGCCAAGCCATGCAGTGCGCGGTTGCGCCGTTGTTTCCAGGTTAAAAACAGGGTCAGGGCAAACAGCAAAATCCCGAGGCCGATGCCCACCGCATGCGGCAGATAGCCCTGGCCCACGTACACCAGCGACGGCGACACCGGTGCGATGGTGGTGCCGCCGGTGATGCCCAGCAGAATCCCGCGAAACGCCAGCATGCCGCCCAAACCGACGATAAACGACGGGATGCGCAGGTACGCGGTCATGTAGCCGTTGGTTAAACCGATCATCAACCCGCACAGCGCCACCAGGCTCAGGTTGGCCAGCAGCGGCAGGTGATAGACCACGTCCAGAATCGCCGCGAGCCCGCCCAACAAGCCGAGCAACGAGCCCACCGACAAATCGATCTCGCCGCTGATGATCACCAGCACCATGCCGCACGCCAGAATCCCGGTGATCGACATCTGCCGCAGCAGGTTGGACAGGTTGCGCGGGGTGAGGAAACCGCCCTCGGTCTGCCAACTGAAAAACAGCCAGATGAACGCCACGGCGATCACCAACGCGAGCATTTTGTAGCGGGTAAACAGCTGTTTGAGCTGATTCATCTAAGCGGTCTTCCGATCATTATTATTTTGGCTGAGCGCAGCGGCGAGGACCTGTTCCTGGGTGAGGCCTTCGTTGATGAAATCCCCACGCAACTGGCCGTCGCCGATCACCAGCACGCGGTTGGACACGCCGAGCACTTCGGCCAGTTCCGAGGAGACCATGATGATCGCCACGCCTTCGGCCGCCAGCGCGCCCATCAGTTTGTAGATCTCATACTTGGCGCCCACATCCACACCGCGCGTGGGTTCGTCGAGGATCAGCACCTTGGGCTTGGCCATGAGCATTTTCGCCAGCACGGCCTTTTGCTGATTGCCGCCGGACAGGCTGGTGATCGGCAAGAGCGGGCTGGCGGTCTTGAGGTGCATGCGCGCGATCTGCCGGTCGATGCTGCCCAGTTCGGCCTCGGCGTCGATGCGCGTCAGGTGCGCGTAGGTGTCGAGTACCGCCAGGGTGATGTTCTGGCCCACGCCCAGGTCGGGAATGATGCCCTGGCGCTTGCGGTCCTCGGGCACCATGCACAGCCCGGCGCGGATCGATTTGAGCGGCGTGCGCGTGTCGATCAGTTGGCCATCGAGCCAGACTTCGGCGCTGTAGCGGCCGGGGTAGGCGCCGAACAAGGCCGAGACCAGCTCCGTGCGCCCGGCGCCGACCAGCCCGGCAATGCCGAGGATTTCCCCGCGCCTGAGTACGAAGGAGATGTCGTCCACGCGTTTGCGCTTGGGGTTGTCGACGTCGTAGCAGGTGACATGGCGCGCTTCGAACATCACCTCACCGATCTCATGCGGCTCGGTGGGGTAGAGGTTGCTCATTTCGCGCCCGACCATCTGCGTGATGATCCGGGGGATATCCATGTCGGCCATGGCGCTGGTCGCGATGTGCTGGCCGTCGCGGATCACCGTGATGGTGTCGCACACCGCCGCCACTTCATCGAGCTTGTGGGAGATGTACACGCAGGCCACGCCCTTGGCCTTGAGGCCCTTGATGATCTCCAGCAGCACCTCGATTTCCGAGCGGGTCAGGGCCGAGGAGGGCTCGTCGAGAATCAGCAGGCGCGCCTGTTTATTCAGGGCCTTGGCGATCTCCACCAGTTGCTGGTAGCCACCGCCATACTGCGACACCGGCAGCGCGACGTTCATGTCCGGCACCTTCAGCTCGCGCATCAACGCTTCGGCGCGGTGCAGCATCGCCGGGTAGTTCATGCGCCCGCCGGGCAGGGTCAGCTCGTGGCCCATGAAGATGTTCTCGGCCACCGACAGGTCCGGCACCAGGGTCAGTTCCTGGTGAATGATGACGATGCCGGCCGCCTCGGTTTCGCTGATCGACTGGGCCTTGAGCGGCTGCCCGTCCCAGAGGATTTCGCCGTCCCAGGTGCCATGGGGATAAACCGCCGACAGCACCTTCATCAAGGTGGATTTACCGGCACCGTTCTCGCCGCACAGGCCGACACATTCCCCCGGCCGCACCTTGATATCGATGCCGTTGAGCGCGTTGACACCGCCAAAGCGTTTGACGATGCCGTTCATTTGCAGCAGGTAGTGCGACATGGCGATGGCTCACACAAAAGGCCGAAGAAACGCGGTTTCCCGTAGGAGCGAGCTTGCTCGCGAAGAACCCTCAGGCAACGCGCACATCCAGGATGCCCGCGTTATCGTTGACGTTTTTCGCGGGCAAGCCCGCTCCTACAGGCCGATCTGCTCTTTGGTGTAGAAGCCGTCCTTCTCCAACAGGTCGATATTGGCCTTGGTCAGCGGGGTCGGGGTGAGCAGGATGGTGTCGACTTTCTTGCTGCCGTTGTCGTATTGCGAGCTGTAGGTGGGCTTCTCGTTGCGCGCCAGTTGCACCGAGAGCTTGGCGGCTTCGGTGGCGATCAGTTTGAGCGGCTTGTACACGGTCATGGTCTGGGTGCCGTCGATCACGCGCTTGACGGCGGCGAGGTCGGCGTCTTGCCCGGAGATCGGCACCTTGCCCGCCAGTTTCTGCGCGGCCAGGGCCTGGATCGCACCGCCGGCGGTGGCGTCGTTGGAGGCGACGATGGCGTCGATCTTATTGTTGTTCCGGGTCAGGGCATTTTCGACGATGCTCAGGGCTTCGGTCGGGTTCCATTCCTTGACCCACTGCTGGCCGACAATCTTGATGTCGCCCTTGTCGATGGCCGGTTGCAGCACTTTCATCTGGCCTTCGCGCAGGACCTTGGCATTGTTGTCGGTGGGCGCACCGCCGAGCAGGAAATAGTTGCCCTTGGGCGCCGCCTGCAGCACGCCATTGGCCTGCATCTCGCCGACCTTTTCGTTATCGAAGGAGATATAGGCGTCGATATCCGCGTTGAGGATCAGGCGGTCATACGACACCACCTTGATCCCGGCCTTCTTGGCTTCGGCGATGGCGTTGGTCAGCACGGTGGCGTTGAACGGCACGATCACGATCACGTCGACGCCGCGGGAGATCAGGTTTTCGATCTGGGAAATCTGCTTTTGCTCGTTGGCATCGGCCGACTGCACAAACACCTTGGCGTCGAGTTTTTCCGCCGCCGCGACGAAGTAGTCACGGTCACGGGACCAGCGTTCCAGGCGCAGGTCGTCGATGGAAAAACCGATTTTCGGATGGGCCGGATCGGCCATGACCGGCAGGGCGAGCAGGGCCAGGGCAGAGGCGAGCAGGGTGCGTTTAAATGACTTCATGGTGGTGCGTCCTTTTATTGTTGTTGGAAAGACACAGCGTGGTGCGGGTAGAACTGTAGAGCGTCCCTCGACGCTCTGTGCGTAGATTTGTCGCGCAAATGTCACCGCCGCCCCCGGTGTAGGAGCGAGCTTGCTCGCGAAAATCGCGAACTCGACACGTTTATCCAGGCATCACGCGTCATCGTTGACGTTTTTCGCGAGCAAGCTCGCTCCTATACAGGGGGCTGCGTGATCAGGTGTAGATAAACCGATTGACCACGCCTTCGAGCATCTCCTGCCGACCACTCACGGCCTGCGGGTTGAGTTCGTGGGCAAACGCATGTTCGGCCAGGGATTCCAGGCTGAATTCGCCCGCCAGTACCGCCTGGCCCAACGGTTGCTGCCAGCCGGCATAGCGCTGGTCCTTGAACTGCTGCAACCGATCGTTCTGCACCATCGCCGCCGCGCGTTCCAGCGCCAGGGCGAGCACATCCATGGCGGCGACGTGGCCGTGGAACAGGTCGATCTCGTCCAGGCTCTGGCGGCGCACCTTGGAATCGAAGTTGTAGCCGCCATTCTTGAAGCCGCCGGCCTTGAGGATTTCATACGTCGCGAGGGTCATCTCCTCGACGCTGTTGGGGAACTGGTCGGTGTCCCAGCCGTTCTGCGGGTCGCCGCGGTTGGCGTCGATGCTGCCGAAGATCCCGAGGGACACGGCGGTGGCGATCTCATGATGAAAGCTGTGCCCGGCCAGGGTCGCGTGGTTGGCCTCGATATTCACCTTGATCTCGTGTTCCAGGCCGTACTCATGCAGGAAGCCGAACACCGTGGCGCTGTCGTAATCGTATTGGTGCTTGGTCGGCTCCTGGGGCTTGGGTTCGATCAGCAGGTCGCCCTTGAAGCCGATCTTGTGCTTGTGCTCCACCACCATGTGCATAAAGCGCCCGAGCTGTTCGCGCTCGCGCTTGAGGTCGGTATTGAGTAGGGTTTCGTAACCTTCGCGGCCGCCCCACAGCACATAATTGGCGCCCTTGAGCCGCAGCGTGGCGTTCATCGCGCTGCACACCTGGGCGGCGGCGTAGGCGAACACCTCCGGGTCCGGGTTACTCGCGGCGCCGGCGGCAAAGCGCGGGTTGCTGAAGCAATTGGCGGTGCCCCACAGCAGTTTGACGCCGGTCTGTTCCTGGTGGCGTTCGAGGTGATCGACCATCTGCGCGAAGTGGTTGCGGTACTCCTTGAGCGAACTGCCTTCCGGCGCCACGTCGGTGTCGTGAAAGCTGTAGTAGTCGATGCCCAGCTTGGAGAAAAACTCAAAGGCCGCCTCGGCCTTGCCGATCGCCACTTCCATCGGCTCGCCGCTGCGCTGCCACGGGCGCTTGAAGGTGCCCATGCCAAACATATCCGCGCCGGGCCAGACGAAGGTGTGCCAATAACAGGCGGCCATGCGCAGGTGTTCGCGCATCGGTTTGCCGAGGATCAGTTTGTTGGCGTCGTAGTGGCGAAAGGCGAGGGGGGCGTCGCTGGCGGGGCCTTCGAAGCGAACCTTCTCGACACCGGGGAAGTACGTCATGGCGTGTTCCTTATTGTTCTTGGCGGTGTCTGGATACTAGCAACGGCACTGGGCCCGGCGATTATGAAAATCGTCAAGGCGTAGTGCGATTTTGAGTGGCGGGGTCTAACCTGTGGCGACCGGCCTCAGGACAAAAACAATGAAAACCCTACCGCCCGTCCACCGCATCGCCTTGCTGTTCAATGGCAGCAAAATCTATGACCGCGGCATCATCACCGGCATCGGCAATTACCTGAGCAGCACCCGCGCGTCCTGGGATTTGTTCCTGGAGGAAGATTTTTTGTGCCGCCTCAAAGGCATCGAGCGCTGGCAGGGCGACGGCATCATTGCCGACTTCGACGACCCGCTGATCGGCGAGGCACTGGCCGATATCAAGCTGCCGGTGGTGGCGGTGGGCGGTTCCTATGAGGATGCGCGTGCCTACCCCAGGGGCATCCCCTACGTGGCCACCGACAACCATGCGCTGATGAAGCTGGCGTATGAGCATTTGATCGAGGCCGGACTGACCCGGTTTGCCTGTTTCAGCCTGCCGCCAGCCCAGGCCAATCGCTGGGCCCAGGAGCGCGAAAAGGCCTTCAAGCACCTGCTGCAACGCGATGGTTTGCCGGTGGAGGTGTACCGCGGCCTGGGCACCAGCGCGCCGTTGTGGGACAGCGCGGTGGAGCAGCAGATCGCCTGGCTGCAAAGCCTGCCCAAGCCCATCGGCATCATCGCCGTCACCGACGCCCGCGCCCGGCAATTGCTGCAGGCCTGCCTCACTGCCGGTATCGCCGTGCCGGAGGAGGTGGCGTTGATCGGCATCGACAATGACCCGCTGACCCGCACCCTCACGCGGGTGCCGCTGAGTTCGGTGATCCAGGGCACGGAAACCATGGGCCGCACGGCCGCCGCGCTGCTGCATCAGATGCTGCACGGCAAACCCTGCACCGGCACGCAGATCCTGGTGCCACCGGATGCAATCAATGTGCAGGCTTCCAGCTTGCATCAGCCGTTGGGCAATCCGTATGTGATGCAGGCGCTGCTGTTCATCCGCCAGTACGCCTGCCAGGGCATCAAGACCGCCCAGGTCGCGGCGTATGTCGGTGTATCGCGCTCATCCCTGGAATCGCACTTTCGCAAGACACGCGGGTGCAGCGTGCATGACGAGATCCTGCGCTTCAAACTCGCCGCCGCCGCCAAAGGCCTGGAAAACCACGCCCTGGCGATTGCCGATGTGGCGCAGCAGTGTGGCTTCAAGTCGGCGCAGTACCTGCATACGGTGTTTCGCCGTGAGTTTGGCTGTACGCCGCGGGAATACCAGCAAGGCGCGGCCTAGAACCCTGCCTTGCCTCGCCGGTTAGAACTTGAAGCGGCCTACCAGGCCCTTGAGCTGCCCGGAGATATCCGTCAAACGGCCAGAGCCGGTCTGCGCCGAGTGGGCAAAGTCTTCCACCAGTTGGGCATCGGCGTGGATTTGCGCGATGTGCTGGTTGATCTGTTCGGCGACCTGGTGCTGTTCCTCGGCGGCGGTGGCGATCTGGGTGTTCTGGTCGCGGATCGAGTCCACCGAGCCTTGGATCTTGTCGAAGCTGTCGCGGGCCTGCTGGATGCGTTCCACACTGGTTTGCGACACCTGCAGGCTGCCCTGCATCTGCAGGGTGACTTCCTGGGTGCGGCGCGCGAGGTTGCCGAGCAGGCTGTCGATCTCGCCGGTGGAGTCGGCGGTGCGGCGGGCCAGGGCGCGCACTTCGTCGGCGACCACCGCGAAGCCGCGGCCCTGGTCACCGGCGCGCGCGGCTTCAATCGCCGCGTTGAGCGCCAGCAGGTTGGTCTGCTCGGCAATCGAGCGGATCGTGTCGAGGATGGTGTTGATGTTTTTGCTGTCCTGCTCCAACTGCTGCATGGTCTGGGTCGACTTTTGCAGGTCTTCGCTCAGTTTGAGCACGCTGCCGGTGGCTTCGCCGATATGCTGCTGGCCGTCGTGTACATCGCGGTAGCCTGCGTCGGCGCTGGATGCGGCGGCGCTGCAGGAGCGGGCGACTTCGTTGGCGGTGGCCACCATTTCGTTGAATGCGGTACTCACCAGCTCCACGGCTTCACGTTGGCGACCGGCGGCCTGGTTCAGGTTGTTGGCCACTTCGCGGGTGTCGGCGGCGGCGCTTTGCAGGTCGGAGGATGCGCTGCCGATGCGCTGTACCAACTGGGCGATCATGCCCAGGAACTGGTTGAACCAGCCGGCCAGGCTGGCGGTTTCGTCCTTGCCTTGCACCTTGAGTTGGCGGGTGAGGTCGCCTTCACCTTCGGCGATTTCTTGCAGGCCGTCGGCGACCCCGCGAATCGGGCGCACGATCATGCTGGCGAAGCTCGCGCCGACAATCGCGAAGACCACGGCGAGTACCGCTGCGATGGCTGCGATCAGCCAGGTCAGGCGGGTGGCGTCGGCCATGACTTCGTCGCGCTTGATCAAGCCGATAAAGCGCCAGCCCAGGTCTTTGGAGCTGACCACGTTGGCCATGTAGGCCACACCATCAATATCCACTCGGGTCACGCCGTCGCCGCGCTTGGCCAGTTCGGCGTAGTTGGCGCCGAGTTCGGCCATCGGCTTGAAGTTGTGCTTGGCGTCGCTGGGGTCCACCAGCACGTTGCCGTTGGCTTCCACCAGCATCAGGTAGCCGCTGTCGCCCAGCTTGATGTTGCGCACCAGTTCGGTGAGCTGCTTGAGCGAGACGTCCAGGCCGACCACGCCGAGCAGGGTGCCGCTGGCGTCGACCACAGTGTGGACCGTGCCGATCAGCACCACATCGTCCGGCGCCCAGTAATAGGCCCCGGTCCGCACGGTGGTGCCCGGAGCGGCCACGGCGGCTTTGTACCAGGGGCGTACACGCGGGTCGTAGTTGTTCAGTTTGGTGTCGTCAGGCCAGCTCGCATAACCGCCGTCGCTCAGGCCCAGGGACAGGTAGGCGGTGCTTGGATGGCTTTTGGCGAACTGCTCGAATATCGCCAGCAGCTCTTTATTCGTCGGCGTCAGCGGGATTTGTGCGGCGTCGGCACCGGCGTAGTTCTTCAGCTCCTTGGCCGCGACAACGCGAGGGTCTTTGGCCACGTACTCGACGTTCTGGCTGATGCCGTCGAAGAACTGCTTCATGCCGTTATCGATCTGACGGATCTCGCGGCCGCTGCTGTCGAGGAAATTGGCCACAGCCGCCTCGCGCAGGTTCAGCACCACCAGCACCGCCACCAGGATAACCGGCACGCACGCGATGGCCGCAAACGCCCAGGTCAGCTTTTGCTTGATATTCATGACTTCTCCCGCGGGTATTTATAGTTTTGGCAAGGGGAAAACAGTAGCGTCGCATGTATTGTTATGAGGGGTGCGCCCATGCGTACCCCTTATATCGACCGTCGGGGCACGCACTTGAGGCCGTGGAGGCGTTCAGCCGATACGGTTGCCGCCCAGCGCATCGCGCTGCATCGACTGCAGGTTGTTCTCGATGGTTTCGCAGATGGTTTCCATCTGGATCTGATGTTCGCTGGAGTGAAACGGGCTTTGCAGGTCGGTGCCGATGCGCTCGATGGCCAGCAGCATGAAGCCCACCACCGTGGAGGCCAGCGGGGTGAACCAGCCCAGGGATTCGACCAGGCCCACCGGCACGATCAGGCAGAACAACGAAATGAACAGGCGCGGGAAGTACACGTAAGGGTAGGGCAGCGGGGTATTGGCGATGCGTTCCATGCCGCCCTGGGCGTTGGACAAATCCACCAGCGTCGACTCCAGCCGCGCCAGGCGGATGCTGTCCAGGTGCCCGGCCTTGTATTCCCTGGCCAACAGCGCCGCCGAGCCGGTGAGGATGTCATTGGCGAAATTGTTGGTGGCGCCGTTGCGCGCAAATTCCTCGGCCGGAATAAATGCCCGCACCTCGTCCGGGCACGGCCGGCCCTTGAGATGGGCGGCCAGGCAGTTCACATAGGCCACATGGCGGCGCAACAGGGTGGCCTTTACCGGGTTCACGTCGTTGCCGAGGTCATCCAATAGCGTCAGCACCTGCCGCGCGAAACTGCGCGAATTGTTGACCATCGCGCCCCATAAGGTGCGCGCTTCCCACCAGCGGTTGTAGGCGCTGCTGTTACGAAAACTGATCAGCACCACCAGCGCTGAACCGAGTAAGGTCAGCGGCATCAGCGGCAGGTTGATCTTGGTGGTGAGAAACAGCATGAAGTCCACGGTGACGGCGACGTCCCACAGCAACAGCCAGAACAGGGCCCAACCGACATAGCCCATGGTTTTGATGATCAGGCGGTATTTTTTGACGATGGCGGCTTCCAAACGGAGACCTCGCGGCGAGCGGTAAGCAACAGTGCCTAAGCTCGGACGTTGGTTTGCCGTGAAAGGTTCGGTGAAGGAGGGCGGTACACCGGATCAAATCAATGATTGCGCCCGTCGAGCTGGGTAGAGAGCAAGGACCACCACCATGCTATGCTCGAAAAGCTAACAGAGGGATTCCAAATGACGAGTACAACCGATGTCAGTATTGCCAGCAAAGTGCGCAGGCTGGCTAAAGCGCATCATGTCACCGCTGAACGTGACAGCATCAGCCGAATGGCGGTTGCCATCACCGGACTGGCTGGTGATGCGGTCGAATTGGATGGCGTGGAACAGTTATTGGTCAACCTTAAGCGCAAGGGTATTTTGAGCAAGTCGGAAACCCTTGCACTTCAAGGCAGTTATCTTCAGGAGAAGCGCCGCGCCAAGAAGAAACTCAGCGCATGAGTTTTGATCCTTTCGGAGATTTTGATACCGCTGGATATCTTCAAAACGCGTTACAGCTTAAAGATCCTATGGAGGTCAAGGAGTCCGAGCATCTGTCCTTTGAGTTGAGCATGGAAGATGCACTGGGTTATTTTGCCAAGAAAAAACCGATTGATTACAAGTCGGTCCTCAAAGTACACGAAATCTTGTTTTCTGATTTCTATCACTGGGCGGGTAAAGATCGAAATGATCTGGTGCCGCATCTTGCCGTATTCAAGGGTTCCCACGACGATCCTTGGCATACTGTCTTTGAACATCCTGGCTCGATCAAGCGCTCCATTGACTATGCGCTTGAACTGGCGTCGAACAAGAAGCGCTTCAGAGAGCGTCCTGGCAATGTGATGGGGCAACTAGCATTTGCGCACCCTTTTCTTGATGGTAATGGGCGCACGATTCTGCTTGTTTTCATGGAGCTTTGTTATCGCGCCAAGTTCGCTATTGAGTGGTCGAAAACGAACAAGGACGATTATCTTCGGGCACTTAGCGAAGAGCTCAGGGCACCGTTCAAGGGGCATCTGAATAATTACTTGAAACCCTTTGTCGTCGATATCGCCCACCGTGATGAATGGCCGGGCATGATAGGTGGCATCAAGGGATTGGATGGCCTGGATAAAGAAGGGATAACTTACGAAAATCTGGACGATCCTGAGGTTCAACAGATCTACAAAACCTATCGAGCACAACTGATCGATACACCCCCGTCCGCAAAATAGAGCAGTGACGTAATACGCTCGGATCGCTGTCCTGATCCTATCGTTTACCGCTGAGCCAAAACACTCGCCAGCAACCCGGGAAAACGCGCCTCAAGCACATCCGCGCGCAACGAATTCAGATGCGTGGTGCCGACGCTGCGGGTGTGGACCAGCCCGGCATCGCGCAGCACGCGGAAGTGGTGAGACATGCTGGATTTCGGCCGTCCGCCGTCCAGTTCGCCGCAGGTGGCCTCGGGCACGTCGGCCAGGTAGCGGATGATTTCCAGGCGCACCGGGTCGCTCAAGGCGTAGAGCACGCGTTCGAGTGTCAGGTCTTGCAGGGCGGGGTGTTTGAAGGCTCGCATAAAACAAATGATAACAGGGCTGGTGTTGAATACCATAGTTCGAATACCATCGAACTATCGAATCAATCACTCGCTCCTGGAGGTGCCTGATGGCTGCCTTGTTTGAACCCTACAAACTCAAAGACGTGACCTTGCGCAACCGCATCGCGATCCCGCCGATGTGCCAGTACATGGCCAACGACGGCATCGTCAACGACTGGCACCACGTTCACCTGGCCAGCATGGCCCGTGGCGGCGCCGGTTTGCTGGTGGTCGAAGCCACCGCGGTGTCCCCTGAAGGCCGTATCACTCCTGGTTGTGCGGGTATCTGGAGCGATGCCCACGCTCAGGCGTTCGTGCCGATGGTCAAGGCCATCAAGGCTGCTGGCGCGGTGCCAGGCATTCAGATCGCCCACGCCGGTCGCAAGGCCAGTGCCAACCGCCCATGGGAAGGCGACGACCATATCCCCGCTTCCGATGCGCGCAGCTGGGAAACCATTGCGCCTTCGGCCATTGCGTTCGGCGCCAACCTGCCTAACGTGCCGCGCGCCATGACCCTGGACGACATCGCCCGCGTGCGCCAGGACTTCGTCGACGCTGCCCGCCGTGCCCGCGACGCCGGTTTTGAATGGATCGAACTGCACTTCGCCCACGGCTACCTGGGCCAGAGTTTTTTCTCCGAACATTCCAACCAGCGCACCGACGCCTACGGCGGCAGCTTCGACAATCGCAGCCGTTTCCTCCTGGAAACCCTGGCCGCCGTGCGCGAAGTCTGGCCGGAAAACCTGCCGTTGACCGCGCGTTTCGGCGTGATCGAATACGACGGCCGTGACGAGCAGACGCTGACCGAATCCATCGAACTGGCCCGTCGCTTCAAGGCCGGTGGCCTCGACCTGCTGAGCGTCAGCGTCGGCTTCACCATTGCTGACACCCAGATCCCGTGGGGCCCGGCGTTCCTGGGGCCGATCGCTGAGCGCGTGCGTCGCGAAGCCGGTATCCCGGTCACTTCGGCCTGGGGGTTTGGCACGCCGCAATTGGCGGAAGGTGCGTTGCAGGCTGGGCAGGTGGATTTGGTCTCGGTGGGGCGCGCGCATCTGGCTGATCCGCATTGGGCGTACTTTGCCGCCAAGGAACTGGGGGTAGAGAAAGCCTCTTGGACCTTGCCAGCGCCGTATGCCTATTGGTTGGAACGTTATCGCTGAGGCGGCCGCTCAGCCCGACCTGTGGGAGATGTCACACCGATGCCGGCAGGCCCGCCGCCATCGAAGCCTCGCTGGGGCTCGACATCTCCCACATTTGATCTCCAGGGCTGACAGAAAGTGTTCTTGCGCCCCGCCTTGCGGGTGCCGTCGAGCTTCACGGTTGTCGAGCGAGGGTGGGGCTTATAACGGCGTCAGCACATTCATCACCGTATCCAGCGCCACCCGCGTGTCGTCCAGTTGCACCAGCGAGGCATGCCGGGCGCCGAGGGCATCGCGGTTCTGGATCGCGGTGAGGATCGCCTTGTGCCGGGGCAGGCTCAGGCCCTGGATATCCGGGCGGCGGTTGGTGATGTTGATCGACTCGCGCAGCGGCAGCGACAGCATGTTGCACATATACGCCAGCAGGTCGTTGCGCGTGGCGTCGGCAATCGCACGGTGGAAGTCCAGGTCGGCCTGTAGCAGCGCGTCGTGGGTCTGCGCGGTTTCCATGCCGAGGTAGGCTTTTTCGATGGTGGCGATGTCTTCAGCGGTCGCGGTGGTCGCGGCCATGGCGGCGATTTCCGGTTCGAGGATGCGCCGCACGCCGGCCAGGGTGTTGAAGAACTCGCTATGGGGGGTGGACTGCATCAACCAGGACAGTACGTCCGGGTCGAGCAGGTGCCACTTCACCCGCGGCCGCACCACCGCGCCTACCCGTGGCTTGGAATACACCAGGCCCTTGGCGCTGAGCACTCGGGTCGCCTCGCGCAATACCGAGCGGCTGACCTTGTATTCCTCACACAGCGTGGCCTCCATGGGCAGTCGTTCTTCTGGTTTGAAGCGACCGGAAACGATGTGCATGCCCAAGTCCTGGACGATCTGGGCATGCATGCTCTTGCGCGGCTTGGACGGCTGGTGATCCATAACGACAGGGATGCTCTGGCTAAATAGGCGGCATCATAGCATCCCAATTAGTGGGAATGACGTGGGACTTCGGCCCCGCGGCAACCCACCAGGAAATCGAAGTCGCAGCCCTGGTCCGCCTGCAGCACATGGTCGATGTACAGCTGGCGGTAGCCGCCGACGATCAGCTTCTGCGGTGGTTTCAGGTCCGCCATGCGCGCCGCCAGTTCGGCGTCGGGGATGTCCAGGTGCAAGCGCCCATTGGCGCAGTCGAGTTCGATCCAGTCGCCTTCGCGCACCGCAGCCAACGGCCCGCCGGCAGCGGCTTCCGGTGCGACGTGCAAGACCACCGTGCCATACGCCGTGCCGCTCATGCGCGCATCGGAAATCCGCACCATGTCGGTCACGCCCTGGGCCAGCAGCTTGGCGGGCAGGCCCATGTTGCCGACTTCGGCCATGCCCGGATAACCCTTGGGTCCACAGTTTTTCATGACCAGGATCGAGTGGGCGTCCACCTCCAGTTCCGGATCGTTGATGCGCGCCTTGTACATGTCGAAATCCTCGAATACCACGGCCCTGCCACGGTGCTGCATCAGCTCCGCGCTGGCGGCCGACGGCTTGAGCACCGCGCCCAGCGGGGCCAGGTTGCCGCGCAGCACACAGATGCCGCCGTCGGCGCGAATCGGGTTGTCGAGGGTGCGGATCACTTCGTCCTGGCCGTAGATCGGCGAGTCCTTGGTGTTCTCGCCCAGCGACTTGCCGTTGACGGTCAAGGCGTTCGGGTGCGGGATCAGGTTGGCTTCACCGAGCCGGCGCAGCACTGCCGGCAGGCCACCGGCGTAGTAGAACTCTTCCATCAAGAAACGCCCGGACGGTTGCAGGTCGACGATGGTCGGCATGCCGCGCCCGATGCGCGTCCAGTCGTCCAGGTCCAGCTCCACGCCGATGCGCCCGGCGATGGCTTTGAGGTGGATCACCGCATTGGTCGAGCCGCCGATGGCCGCGTTCACGCGGATCGCGTTTTCGAAGGCTTCCTTGGTGAGGATCTTCGACAGCTTCAAGTCTTCGCGCACCATCTCCACCGCACGCATGCCGGACATATGCGCCAGCACATAACGCCGTGCATCCACTGCCGGGATCGCCGCGTTGTGGGGCAGGGAGGTGCCGAGTGCCTCGGCCATGCAGGCCATGGTCGACGCGGTGCCCATGGTGTTGCAGGTGCCCGCCGAACGCGACATGCCGCCCTCGGCCGCGAGGAAGTCATCCAGGCTGATGGTGCCGGCCTTGACCTGTTCGCTGAGCTGCCACACCACCGTGCCCGAGCCGATGTCCTGGCCCTTGTGTTTGCCGTTGAGCATCGGCCCGCCGGTGACCACGATGGCCGGCACGTCGCAACTGGCGGCGCCCATCAGCAGCGCCGGGGTGGTTTTGTCGCAGCCGGTCAGCAATACCACGCCGTCGATGGGGTTGCCGCGAATCGCTTCTTCCACGTCCATGCTCGCCAGGTTGCGCGTGAGCATGGCGGTAGGGCGCAGGTTCGATTCGCCATTGGAGAACACCGGGAATTCCACGGGGAAGCCGCCGGCCTCGATCACGCCGCGTTTGACGTGCTCGGCGATCTGGCGGAAATGCGCGTTGCACGGCGTCAATTCCGACCAGGTGTTGCAGATACCGATGATCGGTTTGCCATGGAACTGATGGTCGGCGATGCCCTGGTTCTTCATCCAGCTGCGGTACATGAAGCCGTTCTTGTCGGCGGTACCGAACCACTGGGCGGAGCGTAGGCCGGGCTTTTTATCAGGCATGATGGTTTCTCTTATTGTATGACTATATGTTCTATGCGTGCTTAAACATAAGCGCAAAATCGAAGCTTTGGAAGAGTTGTTTTGCAAATAGTCATACTATATAGTCTGGCTTAACTGAGGTATGGCCCTGGCGGATTTTCGCGAGAGGCGTCCCCCGAGCTTCTATAAAAACAACAATCGGAGATCGACCCCCATGAGCCAGGAACTGCGGCTTATACGGCGCATCACGCTGAAACTGATTCCCTTCCTCATCCTGCTGTACCTGATCGCCTACGTGGACCGCTCCGCCGTGGGTTTCGCCAAGCTGCACATGGGCGCCGACGTCGGCATCGGTGATGCGGCCTACGGTTTGGGCGCGGGTCTGTTCTTCATTGGCTATTTCCTGTTCGAGATCCCCAGCAACCTGATGCTCGATCGCTTCGGCGCGCGGCGCTGGTTCGCGCGCATCATGCTCACCTGGGGCGCCATCACCATCGGCATGGCGTTCGTGCAGGGGCCACACAGCTTCTATGTGATGCGCTTTCTGCTCGGCGCGGCGGAGGCGGGGTTCTTTCCCGGCGTTCTGTACTACATCACCCAGTGGTTCCCGGTGCGCCATCGCGGCAAGATCCTCGGGCTGTTCATCCTCTCCCAGCCGATCGCGATGATGATCACCGGCCCCGTGTCCGGCGGCCTGCTGGGCATGGACGGCGTCCTCGGCCTGCACGGCTGGCAATGGCTGTTCATCGTCATCGGCACCCCGGCGCTCCTGCTCACCTGGCCGGTGCTGCGCTACCTGCCGGACGGCCCCAAGCAGGTCAACTGGATGAGCGAGGACGAAAAAACCTGGCTCACCGGCGAACTGGCCAAGGACCTGCAAGCCTACGGCCAGACCCGCCACGGCAATCCACTGCACGCCCTCAAGGACAAGCGCGTGTTGCTGCTGGCGCTGTTCTACCTGCCGGTGACCCTGAGCATCTACGGCCTGGGCCTGTGGTTGCCGACCCTGATCAAGCAGTTCGGCGGCACGGACCTGGTTACCGGCTTTGTGTCGGCGGTGCCGTATATCTTCGGCATCGTCGGGCTGTTGATCATCCCGCGCAGTTCCGACCGTTTGAACGACCGCTATGGCCACCTGGCGGTGCTCTATGTACTGGGTGCCATCGGCCTGTTCTGCAGTGCCTGGCTGAGTGTGCCGGTGCTGCAAATGGCCGCGCTGTGCCTGGCGGCGTTCGCACTGTTTTCCTGCACGGCGGTGTTCTGGACCCTGCCGGGGCGGTTTTTCGCCGGTGCCAGTGCGGCAGCGGGCATTGCGTTGATCAACTCGGTGGGCAACCTCGGCGGCTACATCGGCCCGTTCGTGATCGGCGCGCTCAAGGAATACACCGGCAACCTGGCTTCGGGCTTGTACTTTTTGTCCCTGGTGATGGTGTTCGGGCTGGTCTTGACCGGCGTGGTCTACCGCGTGCTGGAGCGCAAGCATGTGCTGCCTGCCGAGCAATTTGCCGCCAGTGCCCGTGGCGCCACACGTACTTAATCGAGGAGAAGTTTCATGCGTTTAGTTCAGTTCGAGGTGTCCAACGGCGAGCGCCGGGTCGGTGTGGTGGAGGGCAGCCAGGTGCGCGAAGTGCTCAGCGCCCACAGTGTGCGCGAGTTGGCGCTGGCCGCGATCGAAGCCGGCGTGGGCCTGGTGCAGCAGGTGCATAGCCTCGGCCTGGGTGACAGTCATCATTACGCCGAGCTGCTGGCCGCCCTGAAGATCCTGCCACCGCTGGACCACCCGGACCCGGCCCATATGCTGATCAGCGGCACCGGCCTGACCCACCTGGGCAGCGCGTCGGCGCGGGACAAGATGCACCAGCAGGCCGGTGACGACAGCGCGTTGACCGACACCATGCGTATCTTCAAGTGGGGCGTGGAAGGCGGCAAACCAGCGGCCGGCCAGGCGGGCGTGCAGCCGGAGTGGTTCTACAAGGGCGACGGCGGTATCGTGGTGCGCCCCGGCGCGGCGTTCCCGGTGCCGCCCTTTGCCGAAGACGCCGGCGAAGAGCCGGAGATCGGCGGGCTGTATGTGATCGGCCACGACCGCAAGCCCTATCGCCTGGGTTTCGCGGTGGGCAACGAGTTCTCCGACCACGTGATGGAACGCAAGAACTACCTGTACCTGGCCCATTCCAAACTGCGCAGTTGCAGCTACGGCCCGGAGTTGCGCGTGGGCGAGTTGCCCCGGCATCTTGCGGGCACCAGCCGCATCCTGCGTAACGGCGAGGCGATCTGGCAGAACGAGTTCCTCAGTGGCGAGGCCAATATGTGCCACAGTCTGGAAAACCTTGAGTACCACCACTTCAAGTACAGCCAGTTCCTCAAACCCGGCGATGTACACATTCATTTCTTCGGCACCGCCACCCTGTCATTCGCCGACGGTATACGTACTCAACCGGGCGATGTGTTCGAGATCAGCCAGGCCGAGTTCGGTGCTCCGCTGGTCAATCGTGTCGGCAGTGCCGACGCCGTCTTCGAACCCGGCGACGTCATCACCCTTTAAAGGAGAGCCACATGCCCCAGTTCCTTGGTCACAACTACATCGGCGGCCAGCGCAGCGCCAACGGCAGCGTCAAGCTCCAGAGCATGGATGCTGCGACCGGCGAAGCCTTGCCCCAGGATTTTTACCAGGCGACCCCGCAAGAAGTCGACGCCGCCGCCCAGGCTGCCGCGGCGGCTTACCCGGCCTACCGCGTCTTGAGTGCCGCGCGGCGTGCGCAGTTCCTCGACGCGATCGCCGACGAGCTGGATGCCCTGAGCGATAACTTCATCGACCTGGTGTGCCGCGAAACCGCGCTGCCCGCCGCGCGAATCAAGGGCGAACGCGGGCGCACCAGTGGGCAGATGCGTCTGTTCGCCAACGTCTTGCGTCGCGGCGATTTCTACGGTGCGCGCATCGACAAGGCCCTGCCGGACCGCCAGCCCCTGCCACGCCCGGACCTGCGTCAGTACCGCATCGGCCTGGGCCCGGTCGCCGTGTTTGGCGCGAGCAACTTCCCCCTGGCGTTTTCCACGGCGGGCGGGGATACCGCCGCTGCGCTGGCGGCCGGCTGCCCGGTGGTGTTCAAGGCCCACAGTGGGCATATGGTCACGGCCGAGCGTGTCGCCGATGCGATCATTCGCGCGGCCGAGACCACCGAGATGCCGGCGGGCGTGTTCAACATGATCTTTGGTGGCGGTGTCGGTGAAGCGCTGGTCAAGCACCCGGCGATCCAGGCGGTCGGCTTTACCGGTTCGCTCAAGGGCGGGCGCGCCCTGTGCGACATGGCGGCGGCGCGTCCGCAGCCGATCCCGGTATTCGCCGAGATGTCGAGCATCAACCCGGTCATCGTGTTGCCCCAGGCCCTGCAGGCGCGGGCCGAAACCGTGGCACGCGAGCTGACTGCCTCGGTGGTGCAAGGCTGCGGCCAGTTCTGTACCAACCCCGGTCTGGTGATCGGCCTCGCGTCGCCGGCCTTCAGTGCGTTCACCCAACAGGTCGCGCAACTGATCGGCGATCAGCCGGCGCAGACCATGCTCAATGCCGGCACCTTGAGCAGCTATGACAAGGGCCTGCAAAAACTGCTGGCGCACCCCGGCATCCAACACCTGGCCGGTCAGGCTCAAGCCGGGCATCAGGCGCGGCCGCAGTTGTTCAAGGCCGATGTCAGCCTGCTGATCGACGGCGATGAAGTGCTGCAAGAGGAAGTGTTCGGCCCCACCACGGTGTTCGTCGAAGTCGCCGACCAGGCCCAGCTCAGCGCCGCCTTGCATGGCCTGCACGGCCAGCTCACGGCGACGATCATCGGCGAGCCGGCCGACCTGCAACAATTCGCCGAACTCACGCCGCTGCTGGAGCAGAAAGTCGGGCGTATCCTGCTCAACGGTTACCCGACCGGCGTGGAAGTCTGCGATGCGATGGTGCATGGCGGGCCGTACCCGGCGACGTCGGATGCGCGTGGCACCTCGGTCGGCAGCCTGGCCATCGACCGCTTCCTGCGCCCGGTGTGTTTCCAGAACTACCCGGACAGCCTGCTGCCCGACGCGTTGAAAAACGCCAACCCGTTGCGTATCCAGCGCCTGGTGGATGGCACTCCGTCACGCGACTCGCTGTAACGCGCACCTGAGAACAATAACAATCCAGGAGGCAACATGTCGTTTCACGCCGTCAGCGCACACCGTGCGCAACTGGGGGAGGGCCCGTTCTGGGACGTGCCCACCCAGGCCCTGTATTGGGTCGACATCGCTGGCAAACAGGCGCTGCGCCTGCTGGACGGGCAGTTGCAGGCCTGGCGGTTGCCGGAGCATGTGTCCGCGTTTATCCCGTGTGAACGCGGCGATGCGCTGGTGACCTTGAGCAGCGGCGTCTACCGACTGGACCTGGCGAGCGCCGCCTTGAGCCTGTTCTGCGTGGCCGACCCGCACGCGGGCAACCGTGGCAATGAAGCGCGCTGCGACGCCCAGGGCCGCCTGTGGCTGGGCACCATGCAGAACAACATCGGCGAGCACGGCGAAGACCTGCCCGTTACACGACGTTCCGGCGGGCTGTTTCGTGTGGATGCCGATGCGCGGGTCACGCCGTTGCTGCACGGCCTGGGCATTCCCAACACCTTGCTGTGGAGCGACGACGGCCGCCAGGTGCATTTCGGCGACAGCCTCGACGGCACGCTGTATCGGCATGCGATCCAAGCGAACGGCCAACTCGACCCCGCCCAGCCCTGGTTCGGCCCGCATGGGCGCGGCGGGCCGGACGGGTCGGCGATGGACAGTCAGGGCTACATCTGGAACGCGCGCTGGAACGGCAGTTGCCTGCTGCGCCTGACGCCGGACGGTGAAGTCGATCGCATCGTCGAACTGCCCGTCAGCCGCCCCACCAGTTGCGTGTTCGGCGGGCCCGACCTCACCACCCTGTACATCACCAGCGCCGCCAGCCCCTTGGATCACCCCTTGGACGGTGCGGTGTTGGCCATGGAGGTCGATGTGCCCGGCAAACCGTGTCACCGCTTTGCCGGCTAAACGCTATACCGCTTCACCGCTTTACCCCTGTAGGAGCGAGCTTGCTCGCGAAAAACGTTAACGATGACGCGCGCATCCTGAATGCACGCGGCGCTCTCAGGCTTTTCGCGAGCAAGCTCGCTCCTACAAAAAAAGAAAACAACAATAAGGAGTCAACCGTATGAATCGTCGTCGTGCTATCCGTTCCTTGTGCTGCGCCGCTGTGGCGGTCTCGGCCATCAGCTTGAGTGGGCTGTCGCTGGCCGCTGAAGCAGTAAAAATCGGCTTCCTGGTCAAACAAGCCGAAGAACCCTGGTTCCAGACCGAATGGGCCTTCGCCGAAAAAGCCGGCAAGGAACATGGTTTCACTGTGATCAAGATCGCCGTGCCCGACGGTGAGAAGACCCTCTCGGCCATCGACAGCCTGGCCGCCAACGGCGCCAAGGGCTTTGTGATCTGCCCGCCGGACGTGTCCCTCGGCCCGGCCATTGTCGCCAAGGCCAAGGTCAACGGCTTGAAAGTCATGGCCGTGGATGATCGTTTCGTCGACGCCAAGGGCAATTTCATGGAAGACGTGCCGTACCTGGGCATGGCCGCGTTCGAAGTCGGTCAGAAGCAAGGCGCGGCGATGGCCGCCGAGGCGAAGAAGCGCGGTTGGGACTGGAAGGACACCTACGCGGTGATCAACACCTTCAACGAGCTCGACACCGGTAAAAAACGCACCGACGGTTCGATCAAATCCCTCGAAGAAGCCGGCATCCCCAAAGACCATATCCTCACCGCCGCGCTCAAGACCCTCGACGTGCCCGGCAGCATGGACGCCACCAACTCGGCGCTGGTCAAGCTGCCCAGCGGCGCGAAGAACCTGATCATCGGCGGCATGAACGACAACACCGTGCTCGGCGGCGTGCGCGCCACCGAAAGCGCCGGCTTCAAAGCCGCCAACGTGATCGGCATCGGCATCAACGGCACCGACGCCATCGGCGAGTTGAAGAAAGCCAACAGCGGCTTCTTCGGTTCGATGCTGCCCAGCCCGCACATCGAGGGCTACAACACCGCGCTGATGATGTACGAGTGGGTCACCACCGGTAAGGAACCGCCGAAGTACACCGCGATGGACGAAGTGACGCTGATTACCCGCGCCAACTTCCAGGAAGAACTGACCAAGATCGGGCTGTGGAAATGACCGCAGCGGCACTGCGCTTTGACGGCATCGGCAAAACCTTCCCCGGGGTCAAGGCGCTGGACAGCATCAGTTTCACCGCCCACCCGGGGCAGGTACACGCGTTGATGGGCGAGAACGGCGCGGGCAAGTCGACGCTGCTGAAGATCCTCGGCGGCGCCTACGTCCCGAGCAGCGGCAGCGTGCAGATCGGCGCGCAGACGATGGCCTTCAAATGCGCGGCCGACAGCATTGCCAGCGGCGTCGCGGTGATCCACCAGGAGCTGCATCTGGTGCCGGAAATGAGCGTCGCCGAGAACCTGTTCCTCGGGCATTTGCCGGCGCGTTTCGGCGTGGTCAACCGCAGCCAGTTGCGCCAGCGGGCGCTGGCGTGCCTCAAGGGCCTGGCCGATGAAATCGACCCGCAGGAAAAGCTCGGGCGCCTGTCCCTGGGCCAGCGCCAACTGGTGGAAATCGCCAAGGCGCTGTCGCGTGGCGCGCATGTGATTGCCTTCGATGAACCCACCAGCAGCCTGTCGGCCCGTGAGATCGACCGGTTGATGGCGATCATCACGCGCCTGCGCGACGAGGGCAAAGTGGTGCTGTACGTGTCCCATCGCATGGAAGAAGTGTTCCGCATCTGCGACGCGGTCACGGTGTTCAAGGACGGCCGCTACGTGCGTACCTTCGACGACATGCGTGCGCTGAGTCACGACCAGTTGGTCACCTGCATGGTCGGTCGCGATATCCAGGACATTTACGACTATCGGCCGCGCGCACACGGCGAGGTGGCGCTCAAGGTCGACGGTTTGCTCGGCCCGGGCTTGCGTGAACCGGTCAGCTTTGAGGTGCGCAAGGGCGAGATCCTCGGCCTGTTCGGCTTGGTCGGCGCCGGGCGCACCGAGCTGTTTCGCCTGCTCAGCGGCTTGCAGCGCGCCACGGCGGGGCAGTTGGAACTGTGCGGGCAAGCGCTGCAATTGCGCTCGCCGCGCGACGCTATCGCCGCCGGCGTACTGCTGTGCCCGGAGGACCGCAAGAAGGAGGGCATCATCCCGCTGGCCAGCGTCGCCGAGAACATCAACATCAGCGCACGCGGCGCCCATTCCCGGTTCGGCTGGCTGCTGCGCGAGGGCTGGGAGCAGGGCAACGCCGAGCAGCAAATCCGCGGGATGAAGGTCAAGACGCCGAGCGCTGCGCAGAAAATCATGTACCTGTCCGGCGGCAATCAGCAGAAGGCCATTCTCGGCCGCTGGCTGTCGATGCCGATGAAGGTGCTGCTGCTGGACGAGCCGACGCGGGGCATCGACATCGGCGCCAAGTCGGAGATCTACCAGATCATCCATGACCTGGCGGCGAGCGGCATCGCGGTGATTGTGGTGTCCAGCGACTTGATGGAGGTGATGGGGGTTTCCGATCGCATTCTGGTGCTGTGTGAAGGCGCTTTGCGCGGCGAACAACGGCGCGAACACGCCACTGAATCCAACTTGCTGCAACTGGCCTTGCCGCGTGGCCTGGCGAACTGAGAGACGACTATGACGACCCAACACAACGCGTTGCCGACGGCACGCAAACCCGTGGACCTGCGCGCGCTGCTCGACAACTGGGCGATGCTGCTCGCGGCGCTGGCGATTTTCCTGCTGTGTGCCTTGCTGATCGACAACTTCCTCTCGCCGCTGAACATGCGCGGGCTGGGCCTGGCGATTTCCACCGTAGGCATCGCCGCCTGCACCATGCTGTTCTGCCTGGCGTCGGGGCACTTCGACTTGTCGGTCGGTTCGGTGATCGCCTGCGCCGGGGTGGTGGCCGCGATTGTGATGCGCGACACCGACAGCGTCATGCTGGGCATCGGCGCGGCGCTGCTGATGGGCTTGATCGTCGGGCTGATCAACGGCATCGTCATCGCCAAGCTGCGGGTCAATGCGCTGATCACCACCTTGGCGACCATGCAGATCGTGCGCGGCCTGGCCTATATCTTTGCCGACGGCAAGGCGGTAGGAGTGTCCCAGGATCAGTTCTTCGTGTTCGGCAACGGCCAGTTATTGGGCGTGCCGGTGCCGATCCTGATCACCATCGTCTGCTTTGTGTTCTTCGGCTGGCTGCTCAACTACACCACCTACGGGCGCAACACCATGGCCATCGGCGGCAACCCGGAAGCGGCGCTGTTGGCCGGGGTCAACGTGGACCGCACGAAGATCCTGATCTTTGCCGTGCATGGCCTGATCGGCGCATTGGCCGGGGTGATCCTCGCGTCACGCATGACCTCGGGCCAGCCGATGATCGGCCAGGGCTTCGAGCTGACGGTGATTTCCGCTTGCGTGCTGGGCGGGGTGTCGCTCAGCGGCGGCATCGGCATGATCCGCCATGTGATCGCCGGGGTGCTGATCCTGGCGATCATCGAGAACGCGATGAACCTGAAGAACATCGACACGTTCTACCAGTACGTGATTCGCGGCTCGATCCTGCTGCTGGCGGTGGTGATCGATCGCATGAAACAACGCTGAGCTCCTTCCTTTGCATTAGCGGAAGAACTCGCCGGGAGTGGCGTCGAATTGCTGGCGAAACGCGTTGATAAACGCCGACGTGGATTCATACCCGCACGCCAACGCCACATCCGTCACCCGCTCGCCTTGCTCCAGGGCGGGCAGGGCGCCGAGCAGGCGCAAGCGCTGGCGCCAGGCGCGGAAGGTCAGTCCGGTGTCACGCAAAAACAGGCGGCTGAGGGTCTTCTCGCTGACCGCCAGCTTGCGGCTCCAATCCCCCAGCGTGGTGGGTTGCTCCGGGTGCAGCTCCAAACTGCGATAGATCTGCCGCAAGCGCGGGTCGAGGGGCAACGGCAGCATCAAATCCACCTGGGGCGCCGCCGCCAGTTGGTCCAGCACCACCTGGGCCAGCCTGCCGTCCGGGCCCTCTTCGGCATATTCCACCGGCAGTTCGCTGAAGCGGCGGATCAACTCGCGCAACAAACTGCTCACCTCCAACACCTGGCAACGTTCGTCCGCCCAGGCGGTGACGCTGCAATCCAGGTACAGGCTGCGCATCTCCGTGTGCGGCGAGCTGTAGACCCGGTGCGGCATGCCCGCCGGAATCCACACCGCGCGCTGCGGCGGCGCGACGAAGCGGCCGACGCTGGTCTGGATCTCCAGCACCCCGGAAATCGCGTAGGACAACTGCACCCACGGATGGCTGTGCCGACGGGTCAAGGCGCGGTTGGGCAAGGATTCGGTGCGTCCGTACACCGGGCGTGGCAGGCTGGAAAGCCCGGGCACGCTGCGGCGGACGGTCTTGTCATGTCCTTTAGGCGGCATTTACTGGCTCATTGGCGTTAGTCGGTAATAAAGCGTTACGTTAGAGTCGCGATGACGTTCTTGGCAACCCCGGAAGATCCTGCTTATGACTCGCCCGCGTTTTCTGCCCGACAATTTCACCCTGACCCTGATTGCCACCGTGCTCCTCGCGTCCTTGCTGCCCGCCAGCGGCCAGACCGCCGTGGTTTTCGGCTGGGTGACCAACCTGGCCATCGCGCTGTTGTTTTTCCTGCACGGCGCCAAGCTGTCACGCCAGGCCATCGTCGCCGGGGCCGGGCACTGGCGCCTGCACCTGCTGGTGTTCAGCCTGACCTTTGTGCTGTTCCCCTTGCTGGGCCTGGCGCTCAAACCGCTGTTGTCGCCGCTGATCGGCAAAGACCTGTACATGGGCATGCTCTATCTGTGCGCGTTGCCGGCCACGGTGCAGTCGGCGATTGCCTTTACGTCCCTGGCGCGCGGCAATATCCCGGCGGCGATTTGCAGCGCGGCGGCGTCGAGTCTGTTCGGGATCTTCCTCACGCCGCTGCTGGTGACGCTGTTGCTGAATGTCCACGGCGAGAGCGGTTCGACCGTCGACGCCATCCTGAAAATCAGCGTGCAATTGCTGTTGCCGTTCATCGCCGGGCAGATCGCCCGCCGCTGGATCGGCGAGTGGGTCGGCCGCAACAAGGCCTGGCTGAAGTTCGTCGACCAGGGCTCGATCCTGTTGGTGGTCTACGGCGCGTTCAGCGAAGCGGTCATCCAAGGCATCTGGCAGCAGATTCCGCTGTGGGAGCTGGGCGGCCTGGTGGTGGCCTGCTGCGTGTTGCTCGCCCTGGTATTGCTGGCGTCCACGCTGCTGGGCAAGGCTTTCGGCTTTAATCAGGAGGACCGCATCACCATCCTGTTCTGCGGTTCGAAGAAAAGCCTGGCGACCGGGGTGCCGATGGCCCAGGTGCTGTTCGCCGGGGCGACCATGGGTGTGTTGATCCTGCCGTTGATGCTGTTTCACCAGATCCAGTTGATGGTGTGTGCGGCCTTGGCGCAACGTTATGCGCAGCGCCCGGAAAGCATTCCGGAACTGATGGGGCAGGTGGACCCGTGATCGGTATATCAGACATTTCTTAAAGCGACGAAAGGCCTAAAGCCTGCGTCAAAACGGACGACTCACTTCTTGTCAACCCAAGAAGGAGCGTCGACATGAACGTTATACGTTTGTCACTGGTTACAGGCTTCCTCGCTGTATGGACGGGGACATGCATGGCGGCGCCGCAGGGTGGCGTCGTCCGATTCTACGGCAGTATCGTCGAGCCGGGCTGCACCACGGCGGCGGCGAGCGGCTCGATAATGGACTTGAAAGGCTGCCCGCAGGCCAGTCGCGGCAACCAGCTCGCGGTGCAGCCGGTCCGCAGCGTCAAGGCGGTGGGCGCGCCCAACGCCCATGTGCGGTTGATGGCCGACACCCCCAACGGACGTTATTACGACCAGCGGTATGTCCTGGTGGACGGCTTCGATAAGCCCATTCAGACGGGTAGCTACTTGATCACCCTGACCTCGCCCTGATCGATCCGCAGGCGATTTGCTCCGGATGAGCGTCAACAGCCGCCCGAGAAACCTATAGAATGCTCGGCGGCGGCGCTTGTCCTGGGTGGCCGTTTGATCATCGTCAGAGTGCCGCGCCCTTCAATGAGCCTTTCAACCGCAACGCCCCGTGCCAACTGGCAACCGGTCATCGCCCTCGCGCTGGCCGCCTTTGTGTTCAATACCACCGAATTTGTGCCCGTCGGCCTGCTCAGCGCCATCGGCGCCAGCTTCGACATGCCCATTGCCAGCGTCGGCCTGATGCTCACCATCTATGCCTGGATCGTGTCGCTGACCTCGCTGCCGGTGATGCTGCTGACGCGCAACATCGAACGGCGCAAGCTGCTGATCGTGTTGTTCGGCCTGTTCATCGCCAGTCATATCCTCTCCAGCGTCGCCACCAGCTTCGGCCTGCTGATGGTCAGCCGGATCGGCATCGCCTTGTCCCATGCGCTGTTCTGGTCGATTACCGCGTCCCTCGCGGTACGCCTGGCGCCGGCCGGCAAACAGGTGCAAGCCCTCGGGCTGTTGGCCACCGGCACGTCGCTGGCGATGGTGTTGGGCATCCCCCTGGGCCGCCTGCTGGGCGAAGCGATGGGCTGGCGCACCACGTTCCTGGTGATTGCGGCCTTCGCCGCCGGCCTGGTGTTCTGGCTGGCGCGCACCTTGCCGCTGTTGCCGAGCCAGAACTCGGGCTCCCTGCGCAGCCTGCCGCTGCTGTTCAAGCGCCCGGCGCTGGTGGCGCTGTACGTGCTCACCGCCATGGTGGTCACCGCGCAATTCACCGCCTACAGCTATATCGAACCGTTTGTCGAACGTGTCGCTGGCCTGAGCGGTAACGTCGTGACCCTGTTCCTGCTGGTGTTCGGCGGCGCGGGCATCATCGGCTCGCTGTTGTTCAGCCTGGTACACCGCTTCAACCCGCATCTGTTCGTGGTCGGTGCGGTGTTCCTGCTGGGCGCGTGCCTGGCACTGATGCTGCCGTTGAGTGGGGCCGAATCCTACCTCGTCGGCCTGAGCGTGTTCTGGGGCATGGCGATCATGGGCTTCGGCCTGGCCATGCAGTCCAAGGTCCTGGTGCTCGCCCCGGACGCCACCGACGTGGCCATGGCCATGTTCTCCGGCATCTACAACATCGGCATCGGCGGCGGCGCGTTGCTGGGCAGTTGGGTCGGCAGCCACTTCGGCTTCGCCTGGATCGGCGCGGCGGGTGGGTTGTTGGCGGCTCTGGCGTTGATCGGTTATTGCCTGGCGATCCGACGGTTCGGCCAGGGTGTCGCGCGCGACTGAAATCAGACAAGTCTTACAGGGCAATTTGATGCCTGTTGCTACCGTCTCCCAGGACCTCCCACATCCTGTGGTGACGGCGATCACCACGCCCTTCGATCAGGGCCGTGGTGTTTGAAAAGCAATGGAGTCGATTGTGCAAAAGCGTTTGACCGCAGAGTTTGCAGGTACCTTCTGGTTGACGTTCGGCGGGTGTGGCAGTGCCATCCTGGCGGCGGCATTCCCGACGCTGGGGATCGGGTTTCTGGGGGTGTCCCTGGCGTTCGGGCTCACCGTGCTGACCATGGCCTACGCGGTGGGCGGTGTCTCAGGCGGGCATTTCAACCCGGCGGTGACCATCGGCCTATGGGCCGGGCGCCGCGTTCCCGGCGCCGATGTGCTGCCTTACATCGCCGCCCAGGTCGCAGGAGCGATTGTCGCCTCTGCCGCCCTGTACGTGATTGCCAACGGGCAGTCGGGTTTTGAGCCGGGTGGTTTTGCCGCCAACGGCTATGGCCCGCTGAGCCCCGGCCAGTTCGACATGAAGGCGGCGTTGCTGGCCGAACTGATCGCTACGTTCTTCTTTGTCCTGATCATCATGCGCGTGACCGCACCGGGCGCGGTTGCCGGCTTTGCGCCGATTGCCATCGGCCTGGCGCTGACCTTGATTCACCTGATCCTGATCCCCGTGACCAACACCTCGGTCAACCCGGCGCGCAGCACCGGGCCGGCGTTGTTCGCCGGGGTCGAGTACCTTGCGCAACTCTGGGCGTTCTGGCTGGCGCCGATTGCCGGCGGGGTGTTGGGGGCGTTGGCGGCGCGCGGGTGGGAGGCGCGCAGCCCGGCTTGAATCGAAAAAGGGGGGAATCAAGCGCATTCCCCCTGCATCACTTCCAGGTCTGCACGTCCTGTGCATCCACCGCCTTGAAGAACGCATCCGCGATCTTCTGCTGCTCAGCCAATTGATCGGTCGTCCCCGGTTACAGGTGCGGTTTCACCCATTTCCCGGTCTGTACCCACTGCGCGTACACCCCCGATAAATACTGTTCCGATCTGAGCTTAGGGCGCTTTTTGTGTGTTTCGAGGCATCGGGCATAACCATAGAATTATATGGTTCTTTCATAATTGTCGCTGATTAATATAATCAAATTGTAGTTTTGTCGCAGGTGCCCTGCATGACGCAAGGCGCGCAATCTACCTAGCGAACACAATCATGGGAGTTTTTGCATGGCTGCTTTCGATCCTTTAACCCGCCGCCGCCTCCTGGGCATGGCCGGTATTACCCTGGCCAGCCCCTTGCTGCTGTCGCTGCCCCGCCTGGGCTTCGCCGCCGACGAGCACGCCGCGCACCACACGCCCCAGGAGCCCGCCGGCACCGGTGAGTTCATCCGCCTGGATGCGCCTCGCGCGCTGAAACTGGCGGTCAACCTGAATGCCGTGTGCCTGGCCCCGGTGGTGATCGCCCACGGTCAAGGTTTCTTCAAACAGCACAACCTGGATGTGGAACTGGTCAACTTCGGCAATTCCACCGAGGTGCTACTGGAAGCCATCGCCACCGGCAAGGCCGATGCCGGTGTGGGCATGGCGCTGCGTTGGCTCAAGGCCCTGGAGCAGGGCTTCGACGTCAAGCTGACCGCCGGCACCCATGGCGGCTGCCTGCGTTTGCTCAGCGCGGCGAACGGCGGCGTAAGCACACTCGAAGCCCTCAAGGGCAAGACGATCGGCGTGACGGACATGGCCAGCCCGGACCGCAATTTCTTCTCGATCCTGCTCAAGAAGCACGGCATCGACCCGGTGCGCGACGTCGAATGGCGCCTGTACCCGGCCGACCTGCTCGGCACCGCCCTGGAGCGCGGCGAGGTGCAGGCGGTCAGCGGCAGCGACCCGTTCATGTATCGCCTGATCAAATCCGGCGTGGCGCGGGAACTGTCCACCAACCTGGTGGAGGCCTACGCCAACCTCAGCTGCTGCGTGGTCGGTGTCACCGGCAAGCTGGTGCGCGAAGACAAGCGCGTGGTCGCGGCGCTGACCCAGGCGATCCTCGAAGCCCATGACTATTCCGTGCAACACCCCGAGGTCGTCGCCAAGGGTTTCCAGGCCTATGCGTTGAACACCTCCACCGAAGAAGTCCAGGCGATCCTCCACGACCACACCCACGGCCACCATGCGGTCGGCGCCGCGCTGACCGCGGAAATCACCACCTACGTCACCGACCTGAAAACCGTGGAAGTGATCAGCCAGGGCACCGACCCGCTGGCGTTCGCCAAGGAGATCACCGCCGATGTCTTCAGTTGACGCGACCACCCTCAACCCACCCGTGGCGTTCAAGGTCGGGTGGCCGGGCCTGGCGGTGATCGGCGCCTGGTTGGCCGTGGCGCTGCTGATCAGCTACTGGCCCAATGCGACGCGCGACTGGCCGATGACCCAAGGCTTGGCCCATCTCTGCGTGGGCGTGGCGGCGGTGTTCGGGGTGTCGAGTGTGGCCGGGCGCCGGTTCGCCAGGCTCGGCCTGCGCCTGCGCGGAGCCGCGTCATGGCTGATCGCTTTACCGCTGCTGTTGGGCATTTGGGAGCTGCTCACGGCGAAACTCGCGCTGCTGCCGGTGCCGTTCTTCGCGCCGCCCCAGGCCCTGCTCGCGGTGTATGTCGAAGACTACGCGCGCCTGGCCGACAGCCTGCTGCATTCGGCGTTGCTGCTCGGTGCGGGCGTGGCGTTGGGCGCGGCGACCGGGTTTATCGCCGGCGTGGCCATCGGTTGGTCGACGCGTATCGGCTATTGGCTGCATCCGGTGCTGCGCATCCTCGGCCCGGTGCCGTCGACGGCGCTGTTGCCGTTGTGCTTTTTCCTGTTCCCCAGCAGTTGGAGCGCCAGCGTCTTCCTGATCGCCCTGGCCACTTGGTTTCCGGTCACGGTGCTGACCTGGTCCGGCGTGGCCAGTGTCGATAAAGCCTATTACGACGTGGCGCGCACCCTTGGTGCAAAACAGCCTTTCCTGATCTTCAAGGTGGCGATTCCCGCCGCCTTGCCCCATGTGTTCGTTGGCCTGTTCATGGGCCTCGGCGCCTCGTTTTCGACCCTGGTGGTGGCGGAAATGATGGGCGTGAAATCCGGCATCGGCTGGTACCTGCAATGGGCCCAGGGGTGGGCGGCCTACGCGAATATGTATGCAGCGTTGTTAATCATGGCGCTGGCCTGCTCGGGGTTGATCAGCGGCTTGTTCCGGCTGCGCGACCACTTGCTGGCCTGGCAGAAAGGAGCGATGAAATGGTAGCCCTGGCAACCGCAGTAGAAGCCGCGGCGGGATTGACGCTGCGCATCGAAAACCTGAGCCACGGGTTTGCCTTGGACGGTGAGCATCTGCCGGTGTTGCAGCGGGTTTCGCTGGACGTGGCAGCGGGGGAGTTCGTTGCCTTGCTCGGGCCTTCGGGGTGCGGCAAGTCCACCTTGCTGCGTCTGGTCGCTGGGTTGGAACCGGCGGATTCCGGGCGCTTGCTCGCCGATGGTGAGCCGATCAGCGGCCCGGACCCGAGCCGCGTGGTGGTGTTCCAGGACCCGACCTTGTATCCGTGGCGCCGCGTGTGGGACAACGTCGCCCTCGGCCTCGAAGCCCAGGGCCTGCTCAAGACCCATGCCGCCAAAGTTGATGAAGCCTTGGAAAAAGTCGGCCTCAGCCAATTCGCCCGCGCCTTCCCTCGGCAACTGTCCGGCGGCATGGCGCAGCGGGTTGCGCTGGCCCGTGCGCTGGTGAACCAGCCGCGTCTGCTGATCCTCGACGAGCCCTTGGGTAAACTCGATTCCTTGACCCGCATCACCATGCAAAAGGAACTGATCGACCTGTGGCAACGCCAGGGCTACACGGCGTTGCTGGTGACCCACGATGTGGAAGAAGCCTTGCTCCTGGCCAACCGCGTGATCGTGTTCAGCGACCGCCCGGCGACCCTGCAGGCGCAATTGACCATCGAGCGGCCATACCCCCGGCACCGCGACGATCCTTATCTGGTGGACCTGCGCCGGCAGATACTCGGCTTGCTGGGGTTGGGGGAGAGCTGGTAGGTATGACTTGATCAGTCTGAGCAGCGCCTGGCGACTCAATCTATAAAGCTGTCGATGACTAGGGCCGGTATCTGCATTGGGACGAGTTTCGTCGATATCCAGCGCCGGGTCTCAAGAAAGAGGCCGCATGGGCAGCTATCAAGATGTCCCGGGCTTGCGCGAGTAAGACCCTGGAGCTTCGCAGCGAGTGCGGCAGTGCGTTTTTTTTGTGCATCACTGACTTTTGTGAGGCGGTTGTTCACGGCGTCGAGTCGTTGACGTCCAGCTTGGGCGGGGCAGTGGCGTCTTCTCCCCAATACCGCGATAACACTCGGTATCTGGTGGACTCCTTGATGATGGAAGAGGCTATATCCAGCGCGCAGTTGGAAGGCGCCGCGACGACTCGTAAAATCGCCAAGGACATGTTGGCCAAGGCGCGCATGCCTCAAGACGATGATGAGCGGATGATCCTCAATCCTGTTCCTCACCTCGCAACTGCACGCTCATCGCCTCGCAACTCTGCGCCCAGTCGCTCAGCCACTGCGGCAGGGGCGGCGATGTTTCGGCCAGCCCCAGCTCCCGCAGGAAATCCGCCGGGGGCAGGGTGCCCTTGGCTGAGCGGAACAGCCCGCGCATCACCACCACGCCGACCACCCGACCCTTGCTGACGAAACGGTGCTCCATCAGGCTCCACTTGTGGTCCCAGCCGAGTATGCGGGTGTGTACCTCGAACACTTCGAACACCTTGAGTTCGCGGCGGAACTTGCCCCAGGTATCGCCCACGATCGGCAGCGCCTTGTTGCGCAGGGCCACGCGAAAAGCGCCAGTGCGCAAGACAAAATCCATCCGTGCAACGTCCGCCAGGGTGAAGTAGCGGCCATTGGTGACATGCCGGTTGAGATCCAGGTCCAGCGGCCACACCCGCATGCGTACCACGGTGGTGGCCAGGCCATGGGCAGGCTTGCGCCAGGGGCGACGGCAGAGCATGTAGAGCAATCGAAACCAGAGATTCATAAAGACGCCACAGAGTTGAACAGTGGCAGCACTGTAAGGGCGCCAAATCGGCTAAGGTAGGTGCGCAAATGACTTATTTAATGCGAAAAGCGCAAAAAGGTCCGTGAATGCACATTACCTTGCTCCTGGCCGATCACTGCTCCGCCGCCAGCGCCACCCTGGCCCTGGAAATGCTCAGCGCCGCCAACCTGTTTGCCGACCATCCGCCCTTCGAGATCGTGGTCGCGTCCCTCGACGGCCAGGCCGTGAATGCCTGGGGCGGGCAGCGTCTGCAAGTGGCCTGTTCGACCGCGCAGATCGCACAGACCGACCTGGTGTTGATCCCCGGCTTTCTCTTCACCTTGAAAGAGGCTTTGCCGACGTTTGCCGCCTTCGGCCCCTGGCTGCGCGAACAGCATGGGCGCGGCGCCGTGCTGGCGTCGATGTGTACCGCCGCCTTTCTGTTGGCGGAAACCGGTGTACTGCAAGGCTTGCGCGCCACCACCCACTGGGCGTTTGCCGAGCTTTTCCGGCGACGCTACGCAGACGTAAGCCTCGATGACGCGCAGATGCTCTGCGAAGAAAACCGCGTGATCACCTGTGGTGGCGCCAGTGCGGCAATGGACTTGATGCTCCACCTGATCCGCCGCTTCGGCTCGCCGGAACTGGCTCACACCTGTGGCAAATACCTGCTGATCGACACGGTGCGGACGGTGCAGTCGGTGTACGCGATGTGGTCGTTGCCCAAGAGCCACGGCGACGCGCAGATACTGCGCGTGCAGCATTGGCTGGAGCAGCACTGCGCCGAGGCGCTGGTGATTGACGAGGTGGCCCGGCACTTTGGTTTTGGGGTGCGCAATTTCAAGCGACGTTTCAAGGATGCCACCGGCTATACGCCGATCGCTTATGTGCAGACCCTGCGCCTGGAGCGCGCCAAGCAGATGCTGGAGTCGACGCGCATGACCCTCGAAAGCATCACCTATGCGGTGGGCTACGAAGACAGCAACTCGTTCCGGCGCCTGTTCCAGCAGCGGGTGGGGATGCTGCCGGCAGCGTATCGCAAGCGATTTCAGGCCAGTACCCGATAAGCAGGCGAAAAAAAACCGGCTGATCAGGCCGGTTTGGGGTGCCGCGCACACAGCGCGGGGTCAAGCGTTGTTGCCCTGCAGGCGATCTGCACCGCCTTCGGCCAGGCCACGTTCCTGCAGACGATCCGCACCGCCTTCAGCCAGGCCGCGTTCCTGCAGGCGATCTGCACCGCCTTCAGCCAGGCCACGTTCCTGCAGACGATCCGCACCGCCTTCAGCCAGGCCACGTTCCTGCAGACGATCTGCACCGCCTTCGGCCAGACCACGTTCTTGCAAGCGATCCGCACCGCCTTCAGCGACGCGACGTTCCAGCAGGCGTTCAGCACCGCCTTCGGCGACACGGTTGCCTTGCAGACGCTCGGCACCGCCTTCGGCGACGCGGTTTTCGTTGAGGCGATCAGCGCCGCCTTCAGCGACGACAGGGTGGGCAAAAGCGTTTGCAGCAAGTACCGAGAAAGCGAGGCTAAGCAAGAGTTGGCGTTTCATGAGAGTGTGCTCCGAGTGTTTGATTAGGGTGTTGCCTGGTGTGGGTTTGATGTTACGCGTTGGTATTTTTAAGAGAACTTCATTGGGCTGATGGTGACTATCGACGCCAGCGATAGCCCGCGTCGGCGGGCTATCGTGCAGCCGTCATGGCATCTGCGGCAGTTCCAGAGGGCGCAGGTCAAATACCAGCACCTCGGCATCGTCACCGTGGCTCAGGCGGATCTGGCGCTCATCGCGCACGCGGGCCCCGTCGCCTTCCTGTAGGCGTTGGCCGTTGATCTCGACGCTGCCGCGGGCCACGTGGATGTATACGTGGCGGTCCGGCGCCAAGTCCAGGCTTGCGCTTTCGTCAGCGTTGAACAGCCCGGCATAGACCCGTGCATCCTGGCGCACGTGAAGGGAGCCTTCGGCGCCATCCGGCGAGATGATCAACTGCAAGCGTCCACGTTTCTGCGCTGCGCTGAAGTGCTCCTGCTGATAGCGTGGCTCGGCGCCGGAGACATTCGGTACGATCCAGATCTGCAGGAAATGCACGCCACGGCTCTGGCTATGGTTGAACTCGCTGTGGGCCACGCCGCTGCCGGCGCTCATCAGTTGCACATCGCCGGGGCGGATCACCGAGCCGGTGCCCAGGGTGTCCTTGTGTTCCAGGGCGCCTTCGAGCACATAGGAGAAAATCTCCATGTCGCGGTGCGGGTGCTGACCGAAGCCACGGCCTGCGGCGACGCGGTCATCGTTGATCACCAGCAGGTCGGAAAAACCCTGTTCGGCGGGGTTCCAGTAGTTGGCGAACGAGAAGGTGTGGAACGACTTCAACCAACCGTGATTGGCGGCGCCGCGGTCGGAGGCTTTGCGAAGGGTCAGCATGGTGGTGTCCTCAAGTCAGAGCGGGCTGCGAAATGCAGGGCGCTTGCGTTGAGAAGAAGGTTACTGGTTACTGGAATATTCATTAAGAAGCTGATATCTGAATAACTGTCGCATTGAGGTTGACAGTTGCGGACGTGGCATAATACCCGCTGCCTTCCTTCCTGATGGACGTCTCTCTATGAACACCGTGGCCATGGCGCTGTTTCCGGACTTCCTCCTGCTCGACATGGCCGGGCCGCTTGAAGTGTTTTCGATTGCCAACCGCTACCTGCCAGCGGCGCAGCACTATCGGATCCTGATCGTCGGCACCGAGCCCGGCCCGCTGCGTGCGTCCAATGGTGTGGTCGTGCAGCCCGACCTGCTGCTGGCCCAGGCGCACGATGCCTATGACCTGCTGCTGGTGCCCGGTGGTCCCGGTGCCTATAACGAATGCCACCCCGACCTGTTGCCCTGGCTCCAGGCCGCTGCTCCACGCGCGCGGCGCTTCGGCTCGATCTGCACCGGTGCCTTTGTGCTGGGGTATGCCGGGTTGCTCGACGGCCACCGCGTGACCACCCACTGGCATTACACCGAGCGGCTGATCAAGGCCTTCCCCCAGGCCGTTGTCGAAACCGACCGTATCTACCTGCAGGACGGCCGCCTGATCACGTCCGGCGGGGTGACGGCGGGTATCGACCTGGCGCTGTCGGTTGTCGCCCAGGACCACGGCAAGCAGGTCGCGGTGGACGTGGCCAAAGTGCTGCTGGTGGTGATGAAGCGCCAGGGCGGGCAGGCCCAGTTCAGCCCGATGACCGCCGCCGTGGCGCCCCAGGAAACCGCGATCACGCGGGTGCAGAGCCATGTGCTGGCGCATCTGGACCAGCCGTTCACCATCGAATCCATGGCGGCACTCGCCGGCATGAGTGCGCGGCACTTTGCGCGGTTGTTCGCCAAAGAGGTGCAGATGACGCCGATGGCCTTCCTGCAGGGCGCGCGCATCGACCGCGCCCGGCACCTGCTGGAAACCACCGACCTGCCGCTCAAAACCGTGGCCTTTCACGCAGGCTTTGGCAGCGTGCGGCATATGCGCTTTCTGTTCAGTGAAAAACTCGGCCTCAACCCCACCCAATACCGGCAGCAGTTCAGTTAACGACAGGATGTCCGTCTCGCGCACCCGATTGTCCGTATCGCTCCCCGTGCCAGCATTGTCCTGTTACAACGAGCTGGCAAGATAACGGCAGGCCCATGGAAGAAGGATGCGCGGAAGCCCAAGCTCGGGTGTTTCAGCGCTTTTACGCAGATGAACAACGACCATGCGATGCGCTTTGGCCCTTACACCTTTCATCGTCAGCAGCGCCTGGTCAGCAAGGCAGGCATGCCCGTGCCGTTGGGCGGGCGTGCGCTGGACATCCTGGCGGTGCTGCTCGAAACGCCCGGGCAATTTGTCAGCAAGGACACCCTGATCGCCCGCGTCTGGCCGTGTAGCGTGGTGGAAGAGAACAACCTGCGGGTGCATATCGCCGCCCTGCGCCGTGCGTTGGACGGTCGTCGCTACATTCTCAATGAACCCCAACGCGGCTATTGCCTGGTTGCGCCGCTGCAGGAGGCCGCTGGGAACGCGGCACCGCGGCACAACCTGGCGACCCGGCTCAGCCCGCTGATCGGTCGCGACGAACTGGTGGGGACGCTGGTCCGACGCCTGTCGGGGCAACGCCTGATGACCCTCACCGGAGGCGCTGGCGTCGGCAAGAGCAGCCTGGCCCTGGCGTTGGCCGAGCGTGTGTTGCCGCGTTATCGCGACGGCGTGTGGTGGCTGGATCTGGCCGGTGTCGATACGCCCACGGCAATGCTGCGCCAGTTGGCCGAGACCCTCGGGCTCGACGCGGCTGACAGTGGCGCGGCGCTCTTCCGTCAATTGGCCTCGCGCCAGTTATTGCTGGTGCTCGATGGCGCCGACGTGTTGCTCGGCGCCTGCCGTCATCTGGTGCGCGCGCTGCAGGCCAGCGCGCCTGGGGTGACGCTGTTGTTGAGCAGCCGCGAAGCCTTGCGGGTGCCCGGCGAGTGGGTGCAGCGCGTGCCTCGCCTGGCGCTGCCGATGCCATCCGCCTGGGGCAGCGTCGAGCAGGCGATGGCCTACTCGGCGGTGCAGGTGTTCGTCGCGCGCGTGCGCGCCAGTCAGCAAGGGTTTGCCCTGCGGCCCCAGGACTTGCCGGCGCTGCGCGATATCTGCCGCCGGCTCGACGGTATTCCGTTGGCCCTCGAACTGGCGGCGGCCCAGGTCGATGCTCTCGGCGTGCAGGGCTTGCAGGTGCAATTGCGCAGCGGCCTGCAAGTGCTGGCGCGCGGTCGGCGCACGGCGCTGGAACGCCACCGATCCCTGGCGGCGGCCCTGGACTGGTCATACGAGCGCCTGAGCCTGCCGGAGCGTTGGCTGTTCCTGCAACTGGGCCTGTTCAAGATGGCGGTGAGCTTGCCCGTCCTGGGGCAGTTGATCGCCGGCACCGAGCTGGCTCACGCCGACCTGCCATACCTGCTGCGGCGACTGGTCGACATCTCGCTGCTGAGCGTGGAGCCCGGCCTCGGTCCCGAGCGTTACCGCTTGCTCAACAGCGTGCGCAGCTACGCCCTGGCGCAACTGCGCGACCCGCTGCAAGTGGCGCGTCTGCAGCAAGGGTATGGGCATTATCTGGGGGCGTTTTCAGGCCGGCCGTTTGTCCTGCAACTCGTCGAGCAGGCGGCGCACGCCGATTAGGTCCTGGGTGGCGAACCCTTCGCTGAATCGCCCGTAGACCGAGTCCAGCAGCTCGCGTGCCGCTTGCCGGCGGTCTTGGCGCTGCCACAGCCGCGCCAGCGCGGTGGCACTGCGTAACTCCCAGGCCAGGGCGCCTTGCTGGTGCGCCAGGCCGAGTGCCTCGAGCAACAGTGCTTCTGCCGGGATGTAGTCACTGTGCTCGGCGCGCACCCGCAGGATCTCTGCCGTACACCAGCCGGCCGCGCCGCTTTTGGCGCGTTCGAACATCGCCGCGTCCACCGCGCCCGCATTGAAGGTCACCAGGGTATCCGCGATCAGGCCGAGCCCGGGCATGGCTTGCGTCGGCGCTGCGCCCGCGTAGTGTCGGGCCCAGGTATGAAACAGCTGCACCGAGTGCTTTTGCGCTTGTTGCAACAACAGTTCCTGCAGCGAATGGGTCGCGGCCGCGTCGCCGTTGTAGCGGGCGATGACCACCCCGGCCAGGGCCAGGGTGTAGCAGATCGAGGTGCCGTGGTTGATCTGCAGCGCCAGTTCCAGGGCCTGGTTCGCGGTGCGCCAGGCCCGCTCCGGGAACCCCCGCAGCCACAGGATGCGAGCGAGGATCGTCAGCGAGGCCACGCCCTGGTCGTACTGCACGCCGAAGCCATGGGTGAACCGGTTCAGATGGCCGCTGTGGGCCATGCGCTGGATCACCTGTTCGGCATTGCGCAGGGCCAATGCCTGGTGACCGGCAAAGTGCTGGGCCAGTACCCGCAGGCGCTGGGCGCTGAGGTCGAGCAAGGGGTCGGCCTGGGGGCCGAGTTGATCGAAGTGCAGGCTTTGCGCAAGTGCCTGGCGATAATTGCCGCAGCACAGGTTGACCGCCATATGGCCCGACACCGCACGCAACTGGCCGCTCAGATCGTTGTTCGCTTCGGCCAGGCGCCGCGCGTAGGCAAAGGCGTCAATGGTCTGCGGCGTACCGCCCTGGGTGTGATACGAAAAACTGCCCAGCGCCAGTTGCAACGCCATGTGCAAGTGCGGGTTCGGCGCGGGCGATTGCGCCAGCCGTGCGAGCGCCTTGCCCACGTACAGCCCGTGTTCCCCCAGCAATGACAGTTCCTGCCACAACGGCATCGCGCTGACCGTCAGGCGAATACCCAACAGGTGCGTGCCCTGGTCGCCCAGGCCCCAATCCAGTGCGGCGCGGATGTCTTCGCGCAGGGGCGCGTAGCGGTCGATCCAGGGCTGCGTCGCGGTCAGTTCCCAATCGTCCCGGGCCTGTTCCATCAAGGCCAGGCAGCGTGCGGCGTGGCGCTCGCGGGTGGTGTCGAGTTCAGCGGCCACGCTGAGCTTTTCCAGGGCGTAGGTGCGGGTGATGTCCAGCAGGCGGTAGACCATCTCGTCATCGCCGGGCTCGACATTGAGCAAGGACTTGGCCACCAGTTGGGTGATCGAACCCAGCACCTCGGCCGGCGCGATCTGGTCCCCGGCGATCACCGCCGCCGCGCTGGCCAGGCTGAAGCCGCCGCGAAACACCGCCAGGCGGCGCAGGCAGATCTGTTCGCACGGCGCGAGCAGGTCGAAACTCCAGTCCAGCGTGGCGCGCAGCGTCTGTTGACGGGGCAGGGCACTGCGGCGGCCACGGGTCAGCAGGCGAAAGTTGTCTTCCATCTGCACCAGCAGGCCTTGCAGGCCGAAACGTTCGATCTGCGCCGCCACCAGTTCAATCGCCAGCGGGATACCGTCGAGGCGCTGGCAGATATCAATCGCCAATGGCAGTTCGGCTTCGCTGAGGGCGAAGCTGTCCTGATGGGACATGGCGCGCTCGATCAACAGTTGCAGGGCCGGATAGCCCAGCGCCTGGGCACGGTTGCCGGTGGCGGGCGGGCAGGCCAGCGGCTCCAGGCGCTGCACGTATTCACCCTCGGCGCGCAGTGCTTCGCGGCTGGTGGCGAGGATGTGAACGTTGGGGGCGTGGCGCAGCAGGGTCTCGCTGATCAGGGCGATGTCATCGAGCAGGTGTTCGCAGTTGTCGATCACCAACAGCAACTGGCGCGTGTGGAGACTGCGCGCGAGGGTCAACAGCGGCGCGTGTTCGTCGGGGGTGAGGTCGAGCAGGGCGGCGAGGTTGGGCAGGATCATCGACGGTGCGCTGAGGGGGGCGAGGTCGAGCAGGCGAATGCCGTCGCGGTAATGCCCGATCAACAACTCGGCGACACGCAGCGCGACCGTGGTCTTACCGATGCCTCCCGCGCCGGTCAGGGTGATAAAGCGTTGTTGCGGCAATTGCTGCACCAGCGCATCGATCAGCGCCTGGCGGCCGATCATCCGCGTGCTGCGCAGCGGCAGGTTGTGGGCCTGGCTTTGCGCACTGCCGTCGGTTGGAAGGGTCATCGGTTCGATGCTCAGTGGCGCAACAAAACTGTAGCCGCGCTGGGCCACGGTGACGATATAGCGCTGCCCGGCCTGGCCATCGCCCAGGGCCTTGCGCAACGCCGCCATATGCACGCGCAGGTTGCCGTCTTCGACCACGCTTTTGGGCCAGACCCGCGCGATCAGTTCCTGCTTGCTCACCACATTGCCGGCCTGTTCCAGCAGGATCAGCAGGATGTCCACTGCCCGCCGTCCCAGGCGCAACGGCCGGCCAGCCTCCAGCACCAGGCGTTGGCGCGGGTGTATCCGATACGGGCCGAAGTGTACGGCCTGTTCGCTGAGGTCGTTCATGCCAGCCCGAGCTCTGAAAAAAGGGTTCGCCCAGCATATTCCACGCTTGCGCTGACCACTAGGCGGCAATCGCCTGCTTGCGACGCAATTGGTGATTACGCCAGGTCATCGGGTTGACGCCTTCGCTGCGCGTGAACATATGGCAGAAGTGTGCCTGGTCGCAGAAACCACATTCCAGGCTGATTTGCGTCAGGCTCAAGGACGTACCGGTGATCAACTCCTTGGCGCGCTGGATGCGCTGTTGGCGAATCCATTCCTGCGGCGACAGCCCGGTGGTGCATTTGAAGGCGCGGGAGAAGTGGCTGCGCGACAGTGCGCAGGCCTGGGCCAGGTCGGCAATCGCCAGGCTTTCGCCGAGGTTGGCGAGGATCAGTTGCTTGGCGATACGCTCGCGCCGGGGGCAGAGGCCGCCGGTCGCGCAGAAGCTTGGAGCACCGTGCTCAAGTCGGGCCATGACGAAATATCCGCAGTCGATGGGAGCGTTCCCGGTGAATGGATGCAGTGTAGACGGCCTCATTCTTGGTGCCGTGCCGTCCGACTGACGAGTTAATCGTTGTTAATTTCGCCAGTTGTTGGCGTGGAAAAGACAGCACAGGTGTGCAATCGCGCTCGCCGCGCCGCGTGCTTAGCTGGTGCTCTGTCAACTGTTTGGGGACCGCTATGAACCGCAACGACCTGCGCCGCGTCGACATGAACCTGCTGGTGATTTTCGAAGCGCTGATGTTCGAGAAGAACCTGACCCGGGTCGCCGAAAAACTGTTTATGGGCCAACCGGCGGTGAGCGCGGCCTTGGGCCGTTTACGCGATTTGTTCGACGACCCGTTGCTGCTGCGCAATGGGCGCGGCATGGAGCCCACACCACGCGCAATGGCAATACTCAAGGAGCTGCAACCGGCCATGGACACCATCTCGAGCGCGGTCAGCCGCGCCAAGGATTTCGACCCTTCCACCAGCTGTGCGGTGTTCCGCATCGGCCTGTCCGATGACGCCGAATTCGGCCTGTTCCCGCCGTTGCTCAGCCAACTGCGCGACGAGGCACCGGGGATCGTGGTGGTGGTGCGCCGCGCCAATTACCTGTTGATGTCGTCGCTGCTGGCCAGTGGCGAGATCACCGTGGGAGTCAGCTACACCACGGATCTGCCGGCCAATGCCAAGCGCAAGAAACTGCGCGACATTCCGTGCAAGGTGCTGCGCGGCGATGGCGGCACCGCACCGCTGAGCCTGGACGAATACTGTGAACGGCCGCATGCCATGGTGTCGTTTTCGGGGGACTTGAGCGGCAATATCGACCTCGACCTGGCGCGCATCGGTCGGGCGCGCCGGGTGGTGCTGGCGGTGCCGCAATTCAGTGGCTTGCGGGCGTTACTGGCGGGCACGCAGATCATCGCGACCGTGCCGGACTACGCCGCGTGCGCCTTGACCGAAGGCACCACGTTGCGCGCGCAGGACCCACCGTTTGCGATCGACGCCGCAGAGCTGTCGATGGTGTGGAGCGGGGTGCATGACAACGACCCGGCGGAGCGCTGGTTGAGGAGCCGGATCAGCGCGCACATGTCCAGCTTCCCCGCGTAGGCGGCCCGGCAAGTCACCGCGCCAAACAGCACAAACATCCAATTCCGAATCGCCCGTCGCCGCCAAACTCGCCTCATCGCTCAGCTCTCCAGGGGGGAAGAACACACCATGGACCCAACACCTGAAACCGGTTCCGACGAAGTCGTCACCCTGATCGTCAAACACCGGATCAAATCCGGCAGCGAGGCCAACTACGAAGCGTGGCTACGCCGCATAGTACGCATCGCCGGCGAACGCCCGGGCCACCTCGGCGTCGACGTCGTGCGCGGTAAACACGACGGCCTGGCGCTGTTCACCTGCGTGTTGCGCTACCGCTCCACCGACGACCTGCAACGCTGGCTCGACTCCCTCGAGCGCAAAACCCTGATCGAAGAAGCCGCGCCGCTGCTGGCCGACGGCGACCACACCGAAATCGGTGCGGTCAACGAGTTCTGGTTCACCCCCCAAACCGACAGCGTCGCCAAACCGCCGCGCTGGAAACAGGCCGTGGTCACCCTGTGCGTGATCCTGCCGCTGACCCTGCTGGTACCGATCGTGTGGGGCCCGATATTGGGCCTGCACCCGTTCCTGTCCAACTACGTGGTCGCCACCTTCCTGATCACCCTGACCATCGTGTTGCTGGTGGTGTACCTGCTGATGCCGGCGGCTACCCGCCTGTTCGCTCCCTGGCTTGAAGCCTCTGTAAAGGAAACCCTATGAACGCCGATCTGATTTTGTTCAATGGCCAGTTCCACACCGTGGACCGTGAAAACCCACGCGCTACCGCCGTCGCCATTCGCCAGGGGCGCTTCGTGGCCGTGGGCACCGATGGCGAGGCCATGGCCCTGCGCGGCAGCGGCACCGAGGTCATCGACCTCAAGGGCCGCACGGTGATCCCCGGCCTCAACGACTCGCACCTGCACCTGATCCGTGGCGGCTTGAACTACAACCTCGAACTACGCTGGGAAGGCGTGCCGTCCCTGGCCGACGCCCTGCGCATGCTCAAGGACCAGGCCGATCGCACCCCGACGCCGCAATGGGTGCGCGTGGTCGGCGGCTGGAACGAATTCCAGTTCGCCGAAAAGCGCATGCCGACCCTGGACGAACTCAACCAGGCGGCGCCGGACACGCCGGTGTTCGTGCTGCACCTGTACGACCGCGCCTTGCTCAACCGCGCCGCCCTGCGCGTGGCCGGCTACACCAAGGACACCCCGAACCCGCCGGGCGGCGAGATCGTGCGTGACAGCAACGGCAACCCCACCGGCATGCTGGTGGCGCGGCCCAACGCGATGATCCTGTATGCGACCCTGGCCAAGGGCCCGAAACTGCCGTTGGAATACCAGGTCAACTCGACCCGCCAGTTCATGCGCGAACTCAATCGCCTCGGCCTGACCAGTGCGATCGACGCCGGCGGCGGTTTCCAGAACTACCCCGACGATTACGCGGTGATCGAGCAACTGGCCAAGGATGAACAACTGACGGTACGTATCGCCTACAACCTGTTCACGCAGAAGCCCAAGGAAGAACTCAGCGACTTCAAGCACTGGACCGGCAGCGTCACCCTGCATCAGGGCGACGACTACCTGCGCCACAATGGCGCCGGCGAGATGCTGGTGTTCTCCGCCGCCGACTTCGAAGACTTCCTCGAACCGCGCCCGGACCTGCCGCTGAGCATGGAGCAGGAACTGGAGCCGGTGGTGCGCCACCTGGTCGAGCAGCGCTGGCCGTTCCGCCTGCACGCCACCTATAACGAATCGATCTCGCGCATGCTCGATGTGTTCGAGAAGGTCAACCGCGACATCCCGTTCAATGGCCTGCCGTGGTTCTTCGACCACGCCGAAACCATCACCCCGCACAACATCGAGCGTGTGCGCGCCCTCGGCGGCGGGATTGCGATCCAGGACCGCATGGCGTTCCAGGGTGAGTACTTTGTCGAGCGCTACGGCGCCAAGGCCGCCGAAGCCACGCCGCCGATCAAACGCATGCTCGCCGAAGGTGTACCGGTCGGCGCGGGCACCGACGCCACGCGGGTGTCGAGCTACAACCCGTGGACCTCGCTGTACTGGATGGTCAGCGGCCGCACCGTGGGTGGCCTGGAGCTGCACGCCGAAGGACTGCCGCGCCTGACCGCGCTGGAACTGTTCACCCACGGCAGCGCCTGGTTCTCGTCCGAGCAGGGCAAGAAGGGTCAGATCAAGGTCGGCCAGTTGGCGGACGTCGCCGCGCTGTCGGCGGATTTTTTCAGCGTCGATGAAGAGGCCATCAAGTGGATCGAGTCGGTGCTGACCGTGGTCGGCGGCAAGGTGGTGTATGGCGCCGGCGACTTCGAAGATTTCGCACCGCCGCGCGTGCCGGTGCTGCCGGACTGGTCGCCGGTGGTCAAGGTGCCGGGACACTGGCGTCCCGCTTCGCCGCTGCAGGCGCAGGCTCACCACTGCAGTGGCCCGTGTGGCGTGCATGCTCATGGCCATGAGAAAGCGCGTCTTTCCAACGTGCCGGTCAGCGACTTCCAGGGCTTCTGGGGTGCGTTTGGCTGCTCGTGCTTTGCGTTCTGATACCTAAACCCACAAAGGAGTTAACCCATGACTTACAAGCGCTTGAACAAAGATGACGCCGTGGTGCTGTTGGTGGATCACCAGACCGGCCTGATCTCCCTGGTGCAGGATTTCTCCCCCAACGAATTCAAGAACAACGTGCTGGCCCTGGCCGACGTGGCGAAGTTCTTCAACCTGCCGACCATCCTCACCACCAGCTTTGAAAGCGGCCCCAACGGCCCGCTGGTGCCCGAGCTCAAAGAACTGTTCCCGGACGCGCCGTACATCCCGCGCCCTGGCCAGATCAACGCCTGGGACAACGAAGACTTCGTCAAGGCGGTGAAGGCCACCGGCCGCAAGCAGATCATCATTGCCGGTGTGGTGACGGATGTGTGCGTAGCGTTCCCGACCCTGTGCGCTCTTTCCGAAGGCTTTGAGGTGTTCGTGGTCACCGACGCTTCCGGTACCTTCAACGAAACCGTGCAACAGGCTGCCTGGGCCCGTATGACCGCGGCCGGCGCGCAACTGGTGAACTGGTTCTCCGTGGCCTGCGAGCTGCAGGTTGACTGGCGCAACGACATGGAAGGCCTGGCCAACCTGCTGTCGCCGCGCATTCCCAACTACCGCAACCTGATGAACAGCTACTCGGCGTTCACCACCAAGTAACCCGACCTCGGGAATCTCGGTAATCCCCTGTGGGAGGGGGCAAGCCCCCTCCCACTTTTGATTGTGTTGGCACATTAGGTTTGTGGTGCAGCACCTGACAGGCTATAAATCAGCAAAATGTCCACCGAGACGCGACAATGAATCCCTTCGAAGACATGCGCCTGTTTTGCCAGGTCATGGAGTCCGGCAGTTTCACCGCCGCCGCCGAGCAATTGGGGCTGTCCAAGCAATTCGTCAGCCGCCGCCTGATCCAACTCGAAGACCGCCTCGGCGTGCGCCTGCTCAACCGCTCGACCCGCCGCCTGGATGTCACACCCCTGGGGCAGAGTTACTACGAATCGGCCTTGCGCCTGCTCAGCGAAGTCGAGCAAGTGGAGCAGGGCATTGCCGGGCAGAACAGCGAACCGCGCGGCACCATTCGCCTGAGTGCGCCGTTGTCGTTTGCCATGGCCCACCTGGGTTGCCTGCTGCCGCTGTTTTTGCAGCGCTATCGGCAGGTGTCGGTGGAAGTCGATCTGAGCGACCGCCCGGTGGACTTGATCGGCGAAGGCTACGATCTGGTGTTGCGCATCGGCATCCTCGAAGACTCCACCCTGATCGCCCGGCGTATCGCCAGCGTGCAGCGTGTGTACTGCGCCAGCCCCGAGTACCTTGCATTGCGTGGCACACCGCAGAAACCCGACGATCTGACCGACCACGATTGCCTGCCCTACGGCCACGGCCGCCAGGTGCAATGGCGGTTCCAGAGCAAAGGCAAGCCGCAGTCGCTGAACGTCAGCGGGCGCATGCGCGTCAATAATGGCGAGTTGCTGCGCGACGCCGCCATCGCCGGGTTGGGCGTCACCTACCTGCCGACCTTTATCGTCGCCGATGCCTTGGCGGACGGGCGCCTGGTGACGCTGTTGCAAGACTTCGCCCCCGAAGCCCTGACGCTGTCGGCGGTGTACCCGCAGCACCGGCAGAGTTCGAGGCCGGTGCAGGCGCTGGTGGAGTTCCTGCGCGAGCGCCTGGCTAACGGCTGTTGAACAGCTGACGGATCAGGTTCGGCGTGGTGCCTGTCCAGCGCTTGAACGAACGCCGGAAGTTCGCCGCATCGTTGAAGTTCAGGTACGCGGCCACTTCATCGTTGCTGAACCCCTTGACCTGATACAGGTGCAACGCGACGTGCTTGCGCACCCGATCCACCTGCTGCTGAAAGCCGGTGTCGTGCTTGTGCAGTTTGCGCTTGAGGGTCGCCGGGCTCATGGCGAACGCCTGGGCCGCCTGTTCCAGGCTGGGCGGCTGGCGCACCTGTTCGCGCAGGTAGTCGTAGAGGCAATCGAGAAAACTGTCGGCAAAACCGAGCTGTTCGATCTGCTCGCGGGCCTGCTGGCGCGCGACTTGGCCGGCGGTGGCGGACGCGCCGGGCCAGGCCATGACCAGGTATTCGCGCGGGATGCACATCATGTCCAGCGGGCGCGCGAAGCGCGTGTGTTCGCCCAGGTGAACCCAGTATTGTTCGACGTAATGCGGCTCGCCATGGCTGAAGCTGCATTGCCACGGCAGGCGCTGGCCGCTGAGCCAGCGGCTCATGGCGACCAGCGAGGTCATGCTGGCTTCCAGCAGGAACCGCCAGTGTTCGCCGGCGCCGCAGCTGTCCCGCCAGTACAGGTAGGCATGGTGTTCATCCCGCTCCAATTGCAGCGTCACCAGCGGGCTGAGCAGCACCTGTTGCTGGATCAGGATCTCCAGCGCCTGATCCAGATTCTGCGCGTGGCCCAGGGCATGGCTGGCGGCGCCGTAATAGCCGGGCAGCAGGCGTTGGCCAAACAGGAAGCTGCTCTCATCGGCAGCGAGCAGGCGCCGGCTGTTGCCGATCAATCCGAGAAACTGCTGCGGGCTCAGTTGTGCTGTACCGGCGAGGATGTCCTCGTGGAACAGCCCGGTGCCGCGCAACAGGCGATGGCTGTCGATGTCGCGGGACAAGGCCAGGTCGATCAACGTGGCGGGTTGGTAATGCCCTGGGATGAAGCGGCTGTCGGCCTCATACCAATGGGTTTTTACGGCCATTTCAGGCGCTTTTCGCAAGCGGTTGTTTGGCCCGGGCGAGCGTCAGGTTCAGGCGCTTGAGCAAGTCCTGGGGCGGCTCGTCCAGGGCCATCACCACGGCCGTGCTCGCCGCCAGTTGCAGGCGCTCGCCGTGTTGTCGCGTCTTGTGCGCCAGGCTGCGCACCGCTTGCTCCAACTCCAGCGCCAACGCCTGGGCCTGGCGCTCGCCGGTGTTGGGCAACACCACCACAAAGCGGTCGCCGGCCAGGCGGCAGAGTAAGTCCTGGCGGCGCAGATTGAGCAGTAGCACATGGCTGAGGGCCTGCAATACCGCATCGCCCTCGGCGTGGCCGTAGGCCTGGTTGATCGCAGTGAAATTGTCCAGGTCCAGAGCCAGCAGCGACAGCGGTTGTTGCTGGTCGCGGCTGTCTTGCAGGCTGTCGGCCAGTTGGCGCTTGAGGTAATCGGCGCCGCCCAGGGGCGTGAGTGTGTCGAACAACCGGTGCTCGCGAAACAGCCGCTCGCGTTTTTCCATTTGCGCGCTGATCGCCAGTTGTTCGCGGTGCCAGTGGTAGATGCCCAGGGTCAGCAGGATCATGCCCACCGGCATCGGCCCGGACTCCAGCCAGTGATCCCAAGTGATGCTGGCGGGCAGGCGAATGAATTCGTCGAGGCTGTCGATCCACCAGGAGAAAAAGATGCACGACAGGCCCAGTGCCAGGTAATTGGTGACGCGCCCGGCGGGGCGGCTTTTCAGCACCAGGCCCAGCCATACCAGGGCGAGCAGGGCGGAGCCGCCTTCGCCGATGATATCCAGCCATACCCACTCGCTGACGCTTTTGAGCTCGCCGCAGGCCAGGTGCAGGATCAGCCCAAGATTGGCCGCGAGCAGCAGCAGGGCGAGTTTCCAGCGGTGGGGTTTGAGCACGCAAAACATGGCCGCGAGTCCTCTGGCGAATGAGCGATGGGCGCCAGCACAGCAGATGGATGTGACGATTGGATGACGCTGGGGGAGGGTCGAATCAGCTCACCCCACACGCGATGAAAACCAACGGTGGGAGGGGGCTTGCCCCCGATTGCGGTGTGCCAGATGGCTTATCTATTGACTGACCCACCACTATCGGGGGCGAGCCCCCTCCCACCGTTGACCTCCAGAGGTCATTTCGGCTCATTCCACGTTGAGAACCAGGCAAAACTCCCGGTTTACGGGCCTTGCGGCCAACCCCTGTCACAGAACCGTCATCCCCCGGCCCTAGCGTGCCCTCCCAGTTGCCGGGCCTCTTGCCTGGCGCCAACGGACTCTTGGGGAGGACTTCATGTACAAGCGCACCGGGCTCGTCAGCTTTACGCTCACCGCCTTGGCCCTGGCGATGGCCAGCGAGCGGCTCCAGGCCGCCGACGCCACCCACACCGAGCACGTCGACGTGGTCGGCCAGGCGGCCGCCATCGACCAGGCGCTCAAGGAGCAGCGCTCCTCCGACAGCATCAAGAGCGTGGTGCATGCCGACGGCGTGGCGCAGTTGCCGGATGAAAACGTTGCCGAAGCCGCGCAGCGCCTGCCCGGCATCAGCGTCGAGCGCGACCAGGGCGAAGGGCGGTTCGTCAGCGTGCGCGGCCTCGGCCCGGACCTCAACAGCGTGACCATCAACGGCACCCTGGTGCCGTCGCCCGAAAGCGAACGTCGCGCCGTGGCCCTCGATGTGCTGCCCTCCGAGCTGGTGCAGTCGCTGTCGGTGATCAAGACCCTGACCCCGGACATGGACGCCAACTCCCTCGGCGGCACCGTCGATGTGAAGAGCCTGTCGGCGTTCGATCACAAAGGCCTGTTCTACACTGGCAGCACCGAGGCCAGCTACGACAAGAACACACGCCAGACCAGCCCGAAATTCTCCGGCGCGGCGAGCAACCGCTTCAGCCTCGGCGATGGTATCGACAACTTCGGCGTCGCCGCGGCCCTGAGCTGGCAGAAGCGCGACTTCGGCTCGGACAACGTCGAAACCGGCGGCGCCTGGGACTTCAGCCAGGGGGCCAAACTCAACAAGTTCGAACAGCGTGACTACGACATCAGCCGCGAACGCGCCGGCGGTGGCCTGAACTTCGACTACAAGCCCGATGACCTCAGCAGCTACTACCTGCGCACCCTCTACAGCCGCTACACCGACACCGAGACCCGCAACGCCGCCAGCCTCGAGTTTGCCGACCCCCAGGCCCCTGGCGAGCTGGGTGTGGCCGAGGGCAAGCGCAAGTTGAAGAACCGTGAGGAAACCCAGGAAATCCAGTCCTACGTGTTCGGCGGCGAACGCATGCTCGGCCTGTGGACCCTCAGCGGCCAGGCCGGCTACAGCCAATCCAGCGAAGACAGCCCGGCGCATATCGCCGGCGCCACCTTCGATGGCGGCGACTTTGCCGACAGCGGCTTCTACGACAAAGACAAACCGCGCCCGATCGTCGGCGCCGGCTTCTACGACGCGAGCAACTTCACCCTGGACAAGGTCGACTGGGAAAAACAGAACACCCAAGACACCGAGAAAAACCTGCGCCTGGACCTGGCCCGCGACTACGACCTGAGCGGCTACGCGTCCCAGATCAAGTTCGGCGGCAAGGTCAGCCGTCGGCACAAGGACAACGACCTGGAAGCCTGGGTCTACAAGAACTTCGACGACCTGGGCTTCACCGACGAACAACTCAACCTCACCCGGTTCCAGAAGGGCAGCGTCGACTACCGTTTCGGCAATTACGGCCCGGGTATCAGCGCGGGGAGTATCAAGCAGCTGATCGGCAGCCTCAACCGTGATGACTTCTATGACGAGACCGAATCCCGGGTCAACGACTTCACCATCCGCGAGGACATCAACGCCGGCTACCTGATGAACACCATCGACATCGACGACTGGCGTTTCATCGCGGGCATGCGCTACGAAGGCACCGAGTTCGAAGCCAAAGGCACCGGCGCCACCGACGGCCAGTTCAGCGCCACCGAGACCAAGCGGCGTTATCACCATTGGTTGCCGGGCCTGCATGCGCGTTACCAGATCGACAAGAACACCCAGGTGCGCGCGGCCTGGACCAAGTCCGTGGTGCGCCCGACCTTTGGCCAACTGGCGCCGGGGTTCGTGATCGACGATGACGAAGCCACCTTCGGCAACCCGGACCTCAAGCCCCTGGAGTCGAGCAACCTCGACCTGGGCATCGAGCACTTCATGGGCCGCGCAGGCACCGTGTCGGCGTTCGTGTTCTACAAAGACATCAAGCACTTTGTCTACAACACCGACGTGGCCGGCACCGGCGCCTGGACCAACTTCGCCGAGGCCCACACCTACGCCAACGGCGACAGCGCCAAGCTCTATGGCCTGGAACTGGCCTACTCACAAAAGTTCGACTGGCTGCCCGCGCCGTGGAACGGCCTGTTGGTCGGTGCCAACACCACGTTCAGCCGCTCCAGCGCCGATATCGAAGGCTTCGACGCGGCCAGCGGCGGCAACCGTACACGCAACATCAGCTTGCCCAACCAGTCGGACACTGTCGGCAACCTGATGCTCGGCTGGGAAAACGACAAGCTCAGCCTGCGCGTGTCGGCCAACTACAAATCGGCCTACCTGTATGAGTTGGCCTCGATCAACGACAAGGCCCACGACCTGCACGTCGACGCACAGACTTTTGTCGACTTCAGCGCACGCTACTCGCTGACCAAGAACCTGCAAGTCAGCTTCGAGGCGCAGAACCTCACCGACGAGTCGTACTTCGTCTACACCGGCCACCGCAGCTACAACGGCCAGTACGAAGAGTACGGCCCGACCTACAAGCTCGGCCTGACCTTCACCCATTTCTAACCACCACCTCGACCCGAGTGTGGGAGGGGGGTTGCTCCCGATAGCGGTGTGTCAGTCGCCGGATTTATCAGCCGAACCACTGCCATCGGGAGCAAACCCCCTCCCACATGGGTTGTTCATCGTTTTCGAAGGATTTGCCTGTTCATGAGATTTTCCAAGCTATACCTGCTGATGGCCCTGGCCACCTGCGGCCATGCGCTGGCCGCCGACCTGGCCCTGACGCGTTGGGCGCCGAACCTGAACGCCGAGGCGCTGGCCTTCCTGCCCAACGGCCCCGAACGCCTGGCCGCCAGCACCCGCGACGGCCTGATGCTGCTCGACGAAAAAGGCGCCGAACTGGCGCGTTTCAAGGGCAACTTCAGCAGCCTCGACAGCCGTGCCGCCGGTGCCCAGGTGCTGGTGGCGACCCTGGATAACCAACGCCAGCAGGCCATGCTGATCAGCCTGGATAGCGCCGGCAAACGCTGGGGCGCGCCGCTGTACCTGCCGACCCGCGACTATCCGGTCAACGGCGTGTGCCTGTATCGCGACTCGGCGGCCAACCTGTTTGTGTTCCTGGTGGGCGAAGAGGGCAAGGGCGAGCAATGGCTGGTGGGCAATGGCCCGACGTTGCTGGCCCGACCCCAGCGTGTGCGCGGCTTACCGCTGCCGCCGTCGGCGCAGTTCTGCCAGGTGGACGATGCGACCCATCAACTGGTGGTGAACGAAGAAAACGTCGGCTGGTGGGCCTACCCGGCGCACCCGGAAGCCGAGGTGAAACGCACCCCGGTGGCGCTGTTCGACAATCCCGGGCGCGCCGCCGGGGCCATGGCGCTGGTGCCGGGTGGGCTGGTCGCGCTTGATCCGAAGACCGCTCAACTGCAGCTGTTCCAGCAGGACGGCGAGCGCTGGGTGGCCCAGCCGAGCCTGCACCTGCCGGGTGTGAAGGAGGCGGAAAACCTGGCAATCAAAGGCCGGCAGCTGCTGCTGCGCGACGACGACAGCGGCAACCTCTATCAGGCCGAGTTGACGTGGCAGGCTACGCCCGTCGCGCCGCTGCCGGTGCTGCCGGAAGTCGCCGCCCAGCGCCAGACCGACCCGGTCGGGCGTCAAGGCGATGCGGCGGACGACCCGGCGATCTGGATTCACCCGCAACGACCGGCGCAGAGCCGCGTGCTCGGCACCAACAAAAAACAAGGCCTGCTGGCCTACGACCTCGACGGCAAGCTGTTGCAGGAACTGGCGGTGGGGCGCCTGAACAACGTCGATGTCCGCCCCAACTTCAAGCTCGGCCAACAGACCGTCGACCTCGCCGTGGCGAGCAATCGCGATCACAACAGCCTGAGCCTGTTCAGCATCGACCGTCAGAGCGGCGAGTTGCGCGAAGCCGGCGAAGTGCCGACGCCGCTCAAGGAGATCTACGGCATCTGTCTGTTCCAGCCGGCCAGCGGTGAACTGTACGCGATCGCCAACGGCAAGGACGGCACCTTCCTGCAATACCGTTTGAGCGCGCCGGCTGGCCGCGTGCAGGGCGAGTTGGTGCGCCAGTTCAAGGTCGACAGCCAACCCGAAGGCTGCGTCGCCGATGACCAGCGTCAGCGCCTGTTCATCGGTGAAGAAGATGTCGGCGTCTGGGCGGTGGACGCCCGAGCCGATCAGCCGGCGACGTTGACCAGCGTGATCAAGGTCGGCGCGCAACTGCACGCGGATGTCGAGGGCCTGGCGCTGTACCAGAGCGGCGCGCGCGATTACCTGGTGATCTCCAGCCAAGGCAATGACAGCTACCTGGTGGTGGATGCCGAACCGCCGTTCGCCGCCCACGGCGCCTTTCGCGTCGGTTTGAACGCTGAGGCCGGGATCGATGGGGCGTCGGAAACCGATGGCCTCGAAGTCACCGCCGTCAACCTCGGCGGGCCGTGGAGCCAAGGCATGCTGGTGGTGCAGGACGGGCGCAAGCGCATGCCCGAGCAAACCCAGAACTTCAAGTTCGTGCCCTGGCGCGATGTGACCCGCGCGCTGAAATTGCCGTAAGCCGTCATCACCCGGTCATCACTTTTTAATCGAATAGGAGTTCACCACCATGCACGCGACGATGGAACATATGACGATCTGGGGGTTGATCAGCGACGCCAGCCTGTTGGTCAAGGCGGTGATGGTCACGCTGCTGTTGGCGTCCTTGCTCAGTTGGTACTTGATTCTCCAGCGCGGCAGTGTGCTGCGGCGCCTGGAGCGCCAGTTGAACGGGTTTGTGCCGCGCTTTCGCGCGGCTCCGGACCTGCAAGCGCTGTACCGCGACACCGTGCAGGCGGGCGAGGGCGGCGTGGCGCCGATCTTTATCGCCGGGGTCGAGGAATACCAGCATCTGCACAGCCACGATCCGGCGGTGCTCGAAGGGGTGGAGCGCGCCTTGCAGGTGGCGATCACCGCGCAGGAAATCGAGTTGGAAAAGGGCCTGCAGTTTCTCGCCACCGTGGGTTCGGTAAGCCCGTACATCGGCCTGTTCGGCACGGTGTGGGGCATCATGAATTCCTTTCTCGGCTTGTCCCAGGTGCAACAAGCCACGCTGTCCACGGTGGCGCCGGGCATCGCCGAAGCCTTGATCGCCACGGCCATCGGCCTGTTTGCCGCCATCCCGGCGGTGATCGCCTACAACCGCTTTTCGGCGCGCAGCCAGACGCTGCTCACCCGCTACTACGCCTTCGGCAATGAACTGCAAGTGCGCCTGCATCGCAGCCTGAGCGGCATGCCGACCCACCTGGCCACGGCCGCCTGAACAGGAGCAAGCCCATGTTAACCAGGCCGCAACGCAAGCACGGGCCCAAGGCCGAGATGAACGTGGTGCCCTATATCGATGTGATGCTGGTGCTGCTGGTGATCTTTATGGTCACCGCACCGATGCTGACCCAGGGCGTGAAGATCGACCTGCCCAAGGTCGCCGCCGAGGCGCTGGCCACCGACACCCGCCAGCAGATCCTCACGCTGTCGGTAAAGGCCGACGGCAGTTACTACTGGAACCTCGGCGACGAGCTGGACACGCAGCACCAGACCGACAGCGCCGTGAGCCTGGAGGACATGGGCGCCAAGGTCATGCAAGTGGTGGCGGCGCGCAGTGATACCCAGGTCTATATCCGCGCTGACGAAGACGCCGGGTATGGGCGGGTGGTCGCGGCGATGGCGGTGTTGCAAAAGGGCGGCGTCAGCCACCTGGGGCTGGTGACCGAGGCCCCGCAATGACGGCGATGATCATGCACAGTCCGAGCCTGGTGATGGCGCCTCGGGATTGCAGCGGGTGGTGGCGCAAAGGCTTGGCGGCGAGCCTGGCCGTTGCGCTGCATGTGGGCGTAGTGGCCGGGCTGATGCTGAGCTGGTCACCGCAGAAGCCGATGGTGCAAGCGCCGCAGGTGATGCATACGCAACTGGTGATGCTGCCGCCGGCCCCGGCCCCCGTGGCTGAACCGCTGCCTGAAGCGCTGGCGCCGCCACCGCCGGAGCCCGTGGCGGTGCCGACGCCGGTGAAACCCACCCTCGACCCGCAGATCCAGGCGCAAAAACTGGAGAAAGCGGCCCTGGCGCGTAAGCGCGTCGAGCAAAAGCGCCTTGAACAGCAACAGGAACGCCAGGCCACCGAACAGCACAACCGCGAGCTGGAGCAACAACGGCTGAACCAGGCGCGGCTGGCCGCTGAAACCGCGCGGGTTGCCACACCTGCTCCAGCCCCGGCGTTCGACAGTCGCCAATACTTGCCGCTGAGCAAAGAAGCACCGCAGTACCCCGAACGCGCCCTGGACAAAAACATCGAAGGCGATTGCTCGGTGGAGTACACCGTCAACTCCCTGGGCCGCGTGGAAAACCCCAAGGTGCTGGACGGCTGTCATCCGCTGTTTATCCGGCCTTCATTGGCGGCGGCGAATACCTTCCGCTACCAGCCGAGGATCGTTGACGGCAAGGCGGTAGCGGTGCCGGCGGTGCGCAATACCTTTCACTACCGCATCAAATGAGATTGGCCAGCCGACACAAGGCCCCAGCCACATTTTTTAACCGAGGCAGGCGTTGGCCGAGCGCACCTCAGACGAGGATGCTCAGAGTGGTGCCCTTGTTCATGTGCGTTCCTTCTGTCGTTGGGCGAAGGCCGCCTTGCCGACGCCTTGCAGCACGGCATCGTTCTGCGGGGTGTGGACGCGGCTGCACAACACGTCGCGGTAGTGGCGCTGCAGCGGGCTGTGGCGGGACAGGCCGGGGTTGCCCGAGGCTTCGATCGCCAGCTCCACGGCGCGGATCGCGTTGCCGGTCACCAGGTACTTCAACTGCGCCGCATTGCCGGCCGGGGTATGCCCTTCGGCGGCGGCGTCGAGCAGGCTGCGGTTGGCAAACAGCAGGGTGTCGATATGCCCGACGGTTTCCTGGAAACGCGGCAATGTCGCCAGCGCGGCGCCGAGGTTGGACGGCTGGCGCGTTTGCAGCCAGTTCACCAGCCAATCGCGCGCGGCCTGGGCCACGGCGTCATACACCGACGACAGCAGCACTGACATCCACAGCAACCCCTCGGCATCCAGTTCCGGCTGCGGTGCGCTCCAGGGGCTGACGCTGACGGCGTGGTCGAGCGGCACCAGCACGTTGTCGAACACCATGTCATGGCTACAGGTAGCGCGCATGCCCAGGTGGTCCCAGCTGTCGATGATGCTTATGCCGGGGCTGTTTTTGGGGACCAGCCAGGCGCCTACCAGCGGGTCGGCATCGTCACTGCGCGCCCACACGCTGAACCAGCTCAGGCCGTGGCTGCCGGTGGAGTAGAGCTTGCGCCCGCTGATGCGCCAGCCTTCAGGGCTGCGCACTGCGGTGGTCGCCGGCAGGCCGCCGCGGGCGGGGGTGCCGAGGTCCGGCTCGACGCGCAGCGCGTTGATCAACGCACCGTGGCGTACCGCGTCTTCGGCGACTTTTACACGCAGGTGCGCGGGCCAGGTTTTGCTGTCTTGCAGGCGCGTGTGTTGCAGGTACTGCATCACCAGGATCAGCGCGGTAGAGGGTTCGCCCTTGGCAATCGCGCTGATGGCTTTGCGTGCCTGGGCCAGGCTGGCGCCGCCGCCACCGAGGGCCTTGGGCACGGTGAGGGCGAGCAGGCCGTGTTCATGCAGCCGTTTGAAATTGGCGTGGGGGAAGGCGCCGCTCTCGTCGAAAAGCTGAGCGCTGCCGGCCAGTTCGGCGCTGAGACGGTCGAGCAGGGCGTCGAAGTTGGCGACTTCCACGGCGCGCAAGGACGGTGGCGAGGATGACGTCATGATGCATGGACTCGGTCAGAAATCGGGGCGCGGGCTGGCTCCCCGATGTGGAGGGATCCGCTCATGCCAATGCCTCCTGCTGTGCTTCGACCTCGGCGGCGACGCTGTAGCGGTTGGCCGGTACGTCCAGGCCGAGGTTGTCGCGCAGGGTCTGGCCGCTGTATTCGCTGCGGAACAGGCCGCGCTGTTGCAGCAATGGCACCACCCGTTCGGTGAAGTATTGCAAGCCATCGGGCAGCACCGAATTGACGATGAAACCATCGCTGGCGCCGGTCTCGAACCAGGTCTGGATCGTATCGGCGACGTGCTCCGGGGTGCCGACAAAATCACGCTTGGGCCGCGAGAAATGCAAGGCCACTTCGCGCAGGGTCAGGCCTTTGTCCCGGGCCAGTTGCTTGATGTGGTCGGAGCCGCCTTTCTGGCTGTTGGAACCCAGCTCGCCCAGCTCGGGGAACGGTTCGTCCAACGGGTACTGGCTGAAGTCGTGGTCGTTGAACGGGCGACCGAGGGCGACAATCGCATCTTCCACGGTCACCAGGTCCACTGCCTGCTGATAGCGGCGTTCCACTTCGGCGGCGTCGCGGCCGACAATCGGGCGGATACCCGGCAGGATCGACAGGCTGTCGGCGTCGCGGCCGAAGCCTGTGGCGCGGCGTTTGAGGTCTTGGGTGTAGGCCAGGCCGTCTTCGATGCTGTCGACATGCACAAAGATCGCATCAGCATGCTCGGCGGCGAAGTTGCGCCCGTCCTCCGAGGTGCCCGCCTGGAAAATCGCTGGCTGGCCCTGGCGCGAACGGGCGATGTTGAGCGGGCCTTTCACCGAGAAAAACTCGCCCTGGTGATTCAGCGTGTGCAGCTTGTGCGGGGTGAAGAACTCACCGCTTTGCTTGTTGTAGGCAAAGGCGTCGTCTTCCCAGGAGTCCCACAACCCCTTGACCACATTCAGGTGTTCCCTGGCGATGCGATAGCGCACCGCATGCGGCGGGTGCTCGGCCTTGCCGAAGTTATCGGCGGTGCCGCTCAGCCACGAGGTGACCACGTTCCAGCCGGCGCGGCCGCCGCTGATGTGGTCCAGCGAGGCGAACTGGCGCACGACCTGGTAGGGCTCGGTGTAGCTGACGGTGACGGTGGCGACCAGGCCGATATGCGTGGTCAACGCGGCCAGGGCCGAGAGGATGGTCAGCGGTTCGAACCGGTTGAGGTAATGCGGGCTGGATTTGGCATGGATGTGCAGGCTGTCGGCGATGAACACGAAGTCGAACTTGGCGGTTTCGGCCAGTTCAGTCTGCTGCTTGTAGAACGCAAAATTCGTACTGGCATTCGGTTGCGCCTGTGGGTGGCGCCATTCGCCCCAGCCGTGGCCGACACCGTGGACCATGGCGCCGAGTTTCAATTGACGTGGCTTGCTCATGTTCTGCTCCTGTTAACGCGATGCTTGGTTTTGGGGGGCACGCTTGGCGTTAAAGCTCTTGTCGAAACCCTGCGACACGTCGATGTGCCGGGGTAGCAGGCCTTCTTGTTGGTAGGTGTCGGCGGTCGCTTGCAGGCCGCTGATCACGGCGTCGTCAATCAGCACCGGGGTCAGGTGGGTTTCTTTGGCCACGGCCACATGCACAGCCAGCGGCAGCCCGGTGATTTTGCTCTGGGCGGCGGCGTACTCGTTGGGGTGCGTATTGGCCCAGGCGTAGGCGCGGTCGACGCGTGCGACAAAGTCGTCGAGCTGCGCGCGTTTTTCGCTGATGGCCTGGCTGGTTGCCGCGAGGTACAGGTGGTTGCTCAACAGCGTGTTGCCGCTGGCCACGATCCGCGCCTGGCTTTGTGAGGTGACCACAGTGGTGTAGGGGTCCCAGGTCGACCAGGCATCGGCGCTGCCATTGTCCAGCACCAGGCGCGATTCGCTGGGCAGCAGGAAAATGAACTGCACGTCCTGGGTGGTCAGGCCGGCGCTGGCCAGGGCCTTGATCGCCAGGTAATGCCCGATGGAGCCTCGGCCTGTCACGATGCGCTTGCCTTTGAGGTCCGCCACGGTCTTGATGGGTGAGTCCTTCGGCACCAGCAGGGCGGTGGTGCTACGCCCGTCGGCGTGGATGATGCTGACCACCTTGAGCGCCGCACCGGCACCGAGGGCGAACACATACGGTGCATCGCCCAACGCACCGATATCCACGGCGCCGGCATTCAAGGCTTCACCCAGCGGCGAGGCGGACGGGAATTCCGCCCACTGGATTTCATAGGGCACATTCTTGGCTTCGCCGGAGACTTCCAGCAGCGCCTTGATCGTCGATTTCTGATTGGCCACCCGCAGCGGTTGCAGGTCGGCGGCATGGGCGCCGGTGCTCAGGCCGAAGGCCAGTGCGGTGCCCAGGAGCAGGCGTTTGAACGGGGAGGCAAAGACCATGGGATACAGGCTCCAGGCAGATCAAGAAAGGGTTCGGCTACCTCCGCCTGGAGAAGGGGTCGGTGAGGGGTTAACGTTATTCCCATAAAAACCTGCTGTGAAGTTCTTTTTGGTTATATGGTAATTATTAAAATAACTGATTATATGGTTTATGATTATTCCTTTGATGCATTTAGTTTGGCTGCTGATTCGGAGTATTCCTACGAGCGCATCGGAAAGTCTCACCTGAGCAAGGCAACCACCGCGTGATTTGATCCGGGTCTTTTTCAAACACGGATCGTTGCGCATGACTGACACGCCTTGGGCTGCCCGCGAGGGCGATGCGCTTCTGCACAGTTCCATGCTGGCCGACGTTTTAGGCGGCGTCCTGGAAATTGCCGCCAATGTGGCCGTGACCGCATTGGCGACAGCGGCGGTGGTTGCGGCGGCGGGTGTCACCGTGGCGACTGGCGGCCTCGGCTGCGTTGTACTCGGCGCCGTGGTGGGTGCGGTGGTCGGCGTCGGCATGAGCAAATCCGGCGCGGATAAAGGCCTTTCACGATTATGTGAGTATTTTGCCAATGCCCTGTTTCCTCCCGTCATCGACGCCTTCATCAGCAGCGGTTCGCCCAACGTATTCATCAACGGCAAACCCGCGGCGCGGGCGGCTGGCAAGATCTCGGATGTAATCGCGGCGCCAGAGGGTGAGCCTACTTATCTGGATATCGCTGAAGGCTTTTTCTCTCAGCTATGGCGCCCGACAGTCGCTACGCCAGCCTTGGGCGCCGTGCCTTGTCCTGGCGATAAAGTCGACTGCGATAAACACCCGCCGATGCCAGAGCAGTACATGGCCGAGGGTTCCAGTCGCGTATTTATCAACGGCCAGCCCGCCGTGCGCAGTGGGGATCGCAGCACCTGCGAGGCCAAGGTTGGGACGGCGCAGGTTTCGCCGAATGTAATCATCGGCGGCGCCCCGGTCGTCGTCCGCGAAATCCGCAGCGGCAAGACGCCCGGTATCGGGCTGGCGGTGACGGCGCTGCTGACCTTGCGCGGCGGTGGCGCGAAGTTTTTCAGCAAGCTGCCGTGCATGGCGGTGAGCGGGCTGGTGTCGTGGGGCAGCAGCCAGGTGAGCAATGTCATTACCTCGGCGGTCGCCGGTTCGCCCAACCCGGTACACAGTGCCACGGGCGCGAAAATTCTCGACGGTGAAGACGACTTGGACTTCACCCTGCCTGGCCTGTTGCCGATCGAGTGGCAGCGCTACTACAGCAGTCGGGACGAACGCCGCGATGGCCTGTTCGGCGCCGGTTGGAGTGTGATCTACGAGGTTTTCGTCGAAATGCAGGGGCTTGCTGAGTGCGGCGAGCGCCTGATCTACACCGACGAGCAGGCCCGGCAGATTGACATGGGCGTCATCCCCCTGGGCGGTGCGGTGTTCAGCGCGGGCGAAGGCCTGAGCGTGCGGCGCCATGCCAACGGGCAGGTGCTGATTGAAAGCGTCGACGGTATTTATCGGCTGTTCGAACCAACGCCAGGCAACCCGTCGCACCTGCGCCTGGGCCAGCTGGGGGACCGCAATGACAACCGCATCCTCCTCGACTACGACGCCCAAGGTCGCCTGAGTCAGTTACACGATTCCTTCAATGATGTACGAATTGAACTGGGCTACAGCCGTCAATGGACCGGGCGCGTGGAACAGATCGAACGGCTGTTCCCGGATCAAAGCCGCGAAGTGTTAGCCAGCTATCACTACGATGCCGCTGGCGACCTGGCCGAAGTTCGCGATGCAATTGGGCATGTGCAGCGCCGCTTTGCCTACGACAGCGGCCAGCGCATGGTCGAGCACCAACGGCCCACCGGACTGCGTTGCTATTACCAGTGGGCCTGTGTGGAAGACGCCGAATGGCGCGTGGTCCGACACTGGACCGACGAAGGCGATGACTACCAGTTCGACTATGACCTACACGCTGGGATCACGCAGATTACCGATGGTTTGCAACGGGTCAGCACACGCCAATGGAATCCGCAGTACCAGATCACCGAGTACACCGACAACCTCGGCCAAACCTGGCAATTCGACTGGAATGACGAGCGCCAGTTGCTCGGCGCCACCGATCCTCAGGGCGGTCAGTGGACGTTCGGTTATGACGAGTCCGGCAACCTGTGCGAGACGCAAGATCCGTTGGGGCGGATCGAATCCACCGTGTGGCTGCAGCATTGGTCGCTGCCGTTGGTGGAGACCGATGCAGCCGGACAGGTTTGGCAATACCGGTACGACCCGCGTGGCAACTGCGTCAGCGAAATCGATCCCCTTGGTCAGACCACGCGCTATCGATACGACCGCTTTGGCCAAGCAGTGGAAATCATCGATGCTACCGGCAAAAGTAAAAAGCTGCGCTGGAACCCGTTCGGGCAACTGGTCGAGCATGTCGATTGCTCAGGCTACCCCACGCGCTTTCGCTACGACGAGCGCGGCTATTTGCAGGTCATCACCGACGCCCTCGGCGAGCGCACTCAATTCAGCTACAACGCTCAAGGACGCTTGCTCAGCAGCCAACTGCCGGACGGGCGCACCGAGCAATACCAGCGTGATACCAGCGGTCAGTTGGTGGGCTATACCGACCCCGCCGGTCACACCACGCTCTACCAGCACAACCGTCGCGGCCAGGTACGCCAGCGCACCGACGCCCATGGACGACAGGTGCAATTCAGCTATGACAGCTATGGGCGGCTGCAAGCGCTGGTCAACGAGAACGGCGAAAGCTATCGGTTCGCGTGGGATGCCGGGGATCGGCTGACCCAACAACAAGACCTCGACGGCAGCGCCAAGCGCTACACCTATGACCTGCTGGATAACATCACGGCGGTGACCGCCGTTGCGGCGACTTATGGCAATGACTTGGCGATAGTTCCCGAGGAGCCACCGGCCCCCATCATTCATCGGCTGCAGCGCGATGCGGTTGGCCGGTTGATTGCCAAGACCACCGACGATGGCCGCACCGACTACAGCTACGATGCGGTGGACCAGCTAACCGCCGTCACCTTCACCGACTTGCAGGGCAATACCCAGGCTCTTGGTTTCGCTTACGACGTCCTTGGCCAGTTGCTTGCCGAACAGAGTTCAGCGGGCAATCTGCACCACCACTACGACGAACTCGGCAACCTGATCCAGACGCAACTACCGGACGGCCGCTGGCTCAATCGCCTGTACTACGGCAGCGGCCACCTGCACCAGATCAACCTCGACGGCCAGGTCATCAGCGACTTCGAGCGCGACCGCCTGCACCGCGAAGTGCTGCGCACCCAAGGCCAACTCAGCACCCGCAGCGAATACGACCGCAGCGGCCGCCTGCGCGCTCGCCAGCGCCGCCACGCCAGCCAGCCCTCGTTGATGCCAGCGGCCACACAAAAACACTTCGAGTACGACCCCGCTGACAACCTGATCGGCAAACTCGACCAGCAACCCGTAGCGCAACATCGCCAACTGCTGCACTACGACGCCACCGGCCGCATCATCGCCAGCCAGGACAACCTGCGCGGCCAGCGCGAAACCTTCGCCTACGACGCCGCCGCCAACCTGCTCGACGGCCCGCAAACCTCTGGCGGCTTGGTGCGCCATAACCGATTGCTGACCTATCAGGACAAGCGTTACCGCTACGACGGCTTTGGCCGAATGATCGAAAAGCGCAGCGCTGCGCGAGGTGTGCAGCATTTCGCCTACGACGCCGAAAGTCGGCTGATAGAAGTACGCAGCCAGAGAAACGGGCGAGAAACGGTCGTGAACATGACCTACGACCCGCTCGGTCGACGCATCACCAAAACCGAACACGACAGCCGGGGTTATGCGCTGGGAGAAACCCGATTCACCTGGGATGGCCTGCGTCTGTTGCAGGAGCATAAACACAGCCAGACCAGCCTTTACGTCTACGCAGACGAAGGCTACGAACCCTTAGCGCGAGTCGACGGCATCGGCCCGCTGCAGAAAATCCGCTATTACCACAACGACCTCAACGGCTTGCCGGAACAATTGACCGAAGCCGACGGGCACAACGTCTGGCGCGCGACTTATCGGGTGTGGGGCAATACGCTGGAGGAGGTGCGTGAGCCTTATTACATCGAAGAACAGAACCTGCGGTTTCAGGGGCAGTATCTGGATCGGGAGACGGGGCTGCATTTCAATACGTTCAGGTTTTATGATCCGGATGTGGGGCGATTTACGACGCCTGATCCGATTGGGTTGGCGGGTGGATTCAATTTGTACGCGTTCGTTTTGAACCCATTCACCTGGCTGGACCCTCTAGGCCTTGCCGGCTGTACGCTGAGCAAAACCCGGTCAAAACAGTACGACTACAAGCTGAGATTGAAGCGTTCGGAGTACCCGCAGACATTCGGTCATATTGATGGTGCAATTAAGAAAGGCCACCCCTACATTGTGACCATTCAACGCGACGCCGCTAAGCTCAACCGCAAACTCAGCTTGAAAGATATAAAAACCAAGACAGACAAGGATCGAGATGAATGGCCGATGGCAATGTTCAAAGAAGGTGGTAGTGGCGCCAGCGTCAAGTACATCGATCCTAGCGATAATCGGGGTGCTGGCTCGAGCATTGGCAATGCCCTATCCGACCTACCCAATGGGACCAGAGTTAAACTCGAGGTTTACTGATGACAAATAAAGATCAATCTGTGGATCTACTAATATCCCACAGCCAAGTTCAATTTCGCTCACGCCCCTTTGACGAGGCTTCAAGCCAATGGGGTAAGGTTAATCTGGAGCAAGGTGCCGTTGTTCATAACGATTATGTTGTGTTTGACCCTATTCCCGAAGACGCATTCGGTGCGAACATACATCTAAAACTGGCAAGCGATTTCGATCTTGATAAAACCGCCCAGCGGTGCATTGTCGTACCGTTTCATGTGACAGATCCCAATCATGTGGAAATTTCATCCGCCGCTGAGAAATTCAAAGTCGAGCTTGATCTAGAAAAACGCGACTATGCGTTGTATTTCGAGGTCTGCGAAGGCGACGAGATTTTTTACAAGATCACGCTGATTCCATCCGGGGGAAAAGTTCCAGCCAAGTATCTACTGGATGACCCTTGGGGTGGGGAGAAAGACCAGATACTAGTGGAAGGACTTCGTTAAAGGTTTGTGTTGAGATCCAGCCTCATCCCGAAAGCGGCGAGACTATTGTCTACACCGACGAACAGGGTCGCCCCATCGACATAGGCTCTATTGCATTAGGCAGCGCGGTGTTCAGTGCGAGGTAAGGCGTCACTCGCATCGAGCGTTTTTATACCGATCAACGCCGTGAAGTACTCGTGGGCTATGGCTACAACGCCGAAAGCCGACTGATTGAAGTCCGCAATGAAAACGGCAGCGTGGTCAGGATGACCTATAACCCGCTGGGCCGACGCGTTAAAAAAACCGAGCATGGCCGCGACGGCTATCCGCCGGGCGAGACGCGGTTCATGTGGGATGGCCTGCGGTTGTTGCAGGAACATAAACACAGTCAAACAAGCCTGTACGTCTACGAAGACGAAGGCTACGAACCCTTGGCGCGAGTCGACGGCGTCGGCCCGCTGCAGAAAATCCGCTATTACCACAACGACCTCAACGGCTTGCCGGAACAGTTGACTGAAACCGACGGGCACAACGTCTGGCGCGCGACTTATCGGGTGTGGGGCAACGCGCTGGAGGAGGTGCGCGAAGCGTATTTTATTGAAGAGCAGAACCTGCGATTTCAGGGGCAGTATCTGGATCGGGAGACGGGGCTGCACTACAACACGTTCAGGTTTTATGACCCGGATGTGGGGCGGTTTACGACGCCGGATCCGATTGGGTTGATGGGTGGGGTTAACTTATACGTATATGCACCAAACCCTTTTGGATATGTCGACCCTATAGGATTAAACTGTGGCTCATCGAAGGGTTTTTCCAGGAAATCTACGATAGCCAAACGCTGGATTGATAAGTTGACAGGCAAGAAATCTGCTGACCTTGACGGTTATCTAAGCACTCGTGGCTGGACTAAAAGTTATCCTCAAGCTGGCAGACCTGATGCCATTCAGCACGTTCAATTTTCTCGAGCTACAAAATCCGGGTCCATATATAAGCTGGATTATCACCCGGGTGGAAATAAAAGCCAAAAAAATATTCACGGTAACGACTACTGGAAGATTTATAAAGTAAATAAATCGGGGGAAGATGTGGTTTTTGGTCGAATCGGTCACGGGGGATTTAAAAATTACGATTTAATCAAAGATTCTCCAGTCTATGTCGATGGCGCACTAATGAACGGGAGTTTATAAATGATTGACTTCAATGCTGAAATAAAATCCGGGGAGTCTCTCGCAAACATTGTACTCGATAGCAATGTTTCTATTTACCTTAAAGAGCTGTATGAGTACCATGAGGTCGTAGTTAAAAGCTATACTTTGCCTGATAGCGAAATCAGGACGGCTTATTGGGTGGATAATACAATAACTATTACTACCAAGGCTGACGGTGCTATATGTTCGCTGGGTTGCAATAAGAACTACAAGGGTACGTACCGGAAAACATTCAGGACTGGCATGTTTTTTTATGAAATAGCTGAGCTATCAAAAAGACAACGCATTTTCAATGGCTCCCTCATCCTAGAGGACGACTTCGGTATTTCATACGTAATACCTTCACCTTTCGATGAAATTGCCGACAGTATTCAAGATATCCCCGCAAATCTAAAATTAGATGAAATCTATATTTCTGATTTTTCCTCATGGGTAAAATAGTGTGTACGATCGGCCAGGTAAATTATTGACTTCTAGGAGGCGGTTTACGACGCCGGATCCGATTGGCTTGGCGGGGGGGCTAAATCTATACCAATTCGCGCCTAACCCGATTGAATGGGTAGACCCTCTCGGGTTAACTTGCATTAAAGCCCTTAATGGAGGGAAAAACATTTCTAAAAAGTGGGCGAGCAAGCTTTTCGGCAAAACGCCTCAGCAAGTTGAAATGTCGTTATTGAAAAAAGGCTATACCAAAAGCATCACAAATTTTAACACCAACAAGACTCAGCAGACGCAGTTTACTAGGATCACAAAATCCGGAAACAAAGATGTCCCGGACTACCATCCGGGTATTGTAAGGTGTACCGAAATGGGGAAGTCCAAGGACGCGTAGCCCCAACAGATTTTGTAAAATACGAAAAAATTGTCGATAGCCCAGTTTTTTTAGGCAGGGCATTAGTGAACGCTCCGAAATAGAGGTGGTTATGAATTTGACTAACGCAATAGTACCAAAAGTTTCGAACGGTGGAATAACCATTGGAGAAAGCATTGCACAAGTACAAGCACGTCTGTCAGATAAGTACAAAACCCATAACAGCCCCAATTCGTTCACCATCGACAACGGGTTTGTTGCTGCGTATCAGGTGTATGATTTTTAGACTCAATATCCATCAGTACACACCTAATCCATTCATGTGGATTGACCCCTGGGGTCTTGAAACCTGCTATCAGAAGAGAACGAAAAGTGAAATCAAGAAGATGCGTGCCAACCTTGGAAAAAAGGCGGAGCTAAGGAAAAGTATCTGAAGAAAGTGGCAAAAGATCCAAAATTGCTTAAAAAACATGGCCGGGCAGGGGTAGATAGAATGACAAAAGGCCAAGTCCCTGATGGCTTTGACGTGCATCATAAAAATCCGAATTGATATTACTGCCAACTCGATATCGCCCAAGCCAATCTACTACTGACAGGCAGAGCAACCCACCATGACCTATCGACTCAACGAACTGCAATTCACGCTGCCCACTGATGATGTCCAAGACTCATCCATCAACATTCTGAAATTCGCCGACCTGAGCACTTCATTGATCATCACCCGTGCCGTGCTCGCTGATGGAGAAACCCTGCGCAGTAACTTTACAGAGCAACTGAAAAAGCTTGAGCAGCAGGTTCAGGAACTACGCTACCAACCACTGCAAAATGTTCGCGTCGGTGCCAGGCAAGATGTTGACGCCCTCGAGGTCCACAACCAGTTCAGCAGAGGTGGCGAACGCATTTATCAGTATCAGTTAGGGCTGATCGTACCTGGCACTCGCCAACTGCTTGCCCTGAGTTACATCAAGGCCCAGCCCATGGGCGATCTCGAAAACGCGCAGTGGACGGGCCTGAAAAACACACTGGTGCTTAACTAACAACCTACAAGCCGTTCTTCCATGTCGACGCACATTTGGCGGCGCGCCTGGGCATCAACTTCGACGGCGCGTCATCAGCGATTTCGAATGCGGCCGCGTCTGCCTATGCACACGCAGCCCGCGCTGATGGCAGACTCAGATCACATAAAACCCATGTGTCCCATCCCGAGCCAATTGCTCCACCAGCCCAAACTCCCAATCCAGATAGGCCTGCATGGCTTCCTTGGGATTGTCGGTGCCTTCATACGGCCGGCGGTAGCGGTCGATGCGCGGCGAGGCCAGGCGGGTTTCACCTGCTTCCAGCGGCAGTTGGGCGGCGATCCAGCCGGCGGTGCCGTCTTGCAGCAGAAACACGTGTTTGCCGGTGAGGGCTTCGACTTCGGCCACGGCCAGGCGTGCCAGTTGGCTGCTGCCGCAGGTCAGGACGTAGCGCTCGGCGTTCGGCACCTTGGCCAGGGCTTGCGGCAGTTGCGCGCGCAGGGCCCACCAGGCGCCGGGGATGTGGCGCTTGACGTAGTTGGCGCTGGCGGTGAAGTCCAGCACCACGGTGTCGCCATGGGCCTGCCACTCGGCCAGGGTTTGCGGGCTGATCAGTTCGGCCTGGGGCGCGGCGGGCACCGGGGCGATCCAGGCGCCGGTTTCACTGAAGTGTGCCGGTTGCAGGTCATCCAGCACATGCACTTCCCAGCCCAGTTGGGCCAGCCAGGACGCAGACATATTCGCCCGCACACCGTCGTCATCGGCCAGCACCAATCGCGCACCGCGCACGCTGGCGACATGGTCGGTTTCCTGGACCAGTTGGCCGCCCGGGGTGGAACGGGCGCCGGGCAGGTGGCCGGTGTTGAATTCTTCCGGGGTGCGTACATCGAACAGGTAGGTGGTGCGCGTCGTGTCCTGTTGCCAGCGTTGCAGGTCGGCCAGGCTTGCGCGGCCGACGCGGGCGCGGTCGGCCACTCGGCGTGCATCCTGGGCGGCGAGTTGGCGGTGGGCTTCGTCGGTCGGCGCAAAGCGGCGCGACTGGCCGTGGGCGAGTGTCTGCCCGGCCAGGGTCCAGCCGATGGTGCCATTGCGCAGGGCCGACACGGGGTTGGCCACGCCGGCATTGATCAGCGACTGGGTGCCGATAATGCTGCGGGTGCGCCCGGCGCAGTTGACGATGATGCGGGTGGCCGGGTCCGGCGCCAGCTGACGGGCGCGCAACACCAGCTCGGCGCCGGGCACGCTGATGCCGGTGGGGATGCTCATGGTCTGGTATTCGTCGAAGCGGCGGGCGTCGAGCACCACCACATCGGCCTGGCTGTCGAGCAGGGCCTGCACCTCTTCGGCGGCCAGGGACGGCGTGTGGCGCTCACTCTCCACCAGCTCGCCGAAGGCCTTGCTCGGCACGTTGACGTCGATAAACAACTCGCCACCGGCGTTGCGCCAACCGTCCAGGCCGCCGTCCAACAGGCTGACCGCGGTGTAGCCCAGCGCAACCAGGCGCTCGGCGGCGCGGCTGGCAAGCCCCTCACCGTTGTCGTAGACCGTCACCTGGGTATCGCGCCGCGGGATGCGCGAGTACACCTCCAGTTCCAGCTTGGACAGCGGGATGTTCGCGGCGAACAGCGGGTGGGATTGGGCAAACGGCGCTTCTTCGCGCACGTCCACCAGGGCGACTTCTTCGCGGTCCAACAGGGCCTGGCGAATCTGGGCAAAGCTGCGGTGCGATACGGTGCTCATAGGGCAGGGCTCTTTTCTTTGGACAAGTCCCAGATGTTCGGGAGAAAGGCGTTGGAATAACCGGAGATAAACAGCTTCTCGCTGCCGTCAGGCTGGTACACCGCGCGGCGCACGGCACCGATATTGGCGCCGTACACATGAATGCTGATCGACACCTGATCGGGGTGAGCATTGCTGACCTGATGGATATCGCCGACCTTGGGCGACACGGCCTCGACCTGGCCCGGCACCAGTTGGATCGGCTGGCCCGCGGCGACCAGGCGCCCGTCGGTGGCGCGCGCGAAGCCTTGGGAGAATTCCGAACCGCGCAGCATGCCGATCAGGCCCCAGACCCGATGGTCATGAATCGGCGTGCTTTGCCCCGGCCCCCATACGAAACTGACGATGCTGAAGCGCTGGCGCGAATCGGCATGCAGCAAAAATTGCTGGTAGCGCTCGGGGTCGCGTTGGGCGTATTCGTCGGGGAGCCAGTCGTCATGGCTGACCAGTTGCGCGAGCAGCTTGCCGCCACGGTGCAACAGGTCGCCTTCGCGTGGATTAGCGTCGATCAATTCCGCCAGGGCGCCTATGAAGGCCCTGAGTCTTTCGGGGTGCTTGGCCTGGGTCATGACACTTCCATCGGCTACTGTTGATCGGTTTATCTAAGCATAATGTTTGTAGTTAATATGCTATTTTTTAATGATTAGCTTATAGCTGAAGGTGATTTAGAACCGCTCTGCATCGTGTTAGACGTTATCGAACACAGCCCGGGCTATCCAGAAAACGTGCCTGCAACTATGCTTCGCACACATCTTAATGACTGTTTTCTATGTGCGGCCCAAATGAAAATTGACGATATCGATGCTTTTGTCGAAGTGATTCGGTGCCAGTCCATCAGCCATGCCGCCGAGTCTTTGCAGCTGACCCAGCCGGCCATCACCCGCCGTGTGCAGAACTTCGAGCAGGCGTTGGGCGTGGAGCTGTTCGACCGCAACACCAAGCCCCTCAAGCCTACGCTGATCGGCACGCGCGTCTATGAGCAGTGCCGGCTGATCCTGCGTGAGATGGATGCCCTGCGCGAACTGGTGGCCACCGATGCGCCGCCCACCGGGCTGTTGCGCCTCGGTGTGCCGCAAACCATCGGCGACGTGGTGCTGCTCGATGCGCTCAAGCACCTGCGCACCGAATACCCTGACCTGCGCGCCCAGGTCGCCACCGGCTGGGGCAGCCAATTGGTCGGCAAGATCGAACGCGGCGAGCTGGATGCGGCGGCGGCGTTGTTCCCGGCCGGCAAGATTTTCCCGGACAACGTGGTGGGGGAATCCATCGGCAAGATGGAGTTGGTGGTGGTCTGCGCCAAGGCACAGTTGCCGAAGAAACCGTGCAAGCTGGCCGATGTGTACCAGAACGGCTGGATCCTCAACCCGGACGGCTGCGGCTTCCGTGCCGGCTTGCAACGCACCTTGTCCGATCAGGGCCTGGCGTTGCGGGTGAACCTGGAAACCTTCGGCACCGAGCTGCAACTGGGCCTGGTGGCGGACGGCCTGGGCCTGGGCCTGGTGCCGCGCCCGTTGCTGGAGCGTAGCGCCCACCGTGAGCAACTGGCAGTGATGCCGCTCAAGGACTTCAAGCCGGTGATGAACCTGTGGCTGATCTACCCGCACTTCCTCGGTAACCTGCAAGGGCCGGTGGATGCGTTCGGCAAGTGGGTGGCGGACGCCTTGCACAAGATCCGCAACGCCGCTTGACTCCTGTGGGCGTGTAGGGGCGCGGGCGGCAAGGGCTTTAACCTGACCGTAGATAACGTTGTGTTTTCCCTGGGCCTGAGGTCTGATGGGCGCGGAAAATTGCTGGGTCAGGTGGGTCACTCATGCGCGAAGAACTCGCACACTATGGCGGTATTACCGTCATGATTCCGGCCGCGCTGGTCATCGCTGTGTGGCTGCGCTATTCGTCGCCGCGGGCGCTCAAGGGATGGCTCATCACCGTCGCTTGCACTTATTCAATCGTGGCGTTCAGCAAGTTGCTGTTCAAGGGCTGGGGCGTTTCGTTTCAACACCTTGATATTGCCGTGCTCAGTGGCCACGCCATGAACACATGCCTGGTGGTCACCGTGGCAATGAGTTTGGTGGCGCGCCAGTTCAACCCGGCCTTGCGCTGGCCCGCGGCGCTCGCCGGATTGATCGCCACCGGTTGGTTCAGTGCTTATTGTGTCGCGCCGTACATCCACCCTCTGAACGAGGCGCTGGCGGGCGGATTATTGGGCGCGGTGGCCGCGCTGACGTTCTTGTGGCGAATAGATGTCGCGCAGGTCAATGTGTCGCCATCGCTGATCGGCGCTGGGGCAGTGGTCGTGTTATTGAGTGCGCTGGTGCCCAAGTACAACGCCGAGAACCTGCTTAACCATGTCGCCGTCAGCGTCTCCGGGGCGTCACGCGCCCATCAGGAGCCCGCGTGGCGCGTCGGCTCCGGGCCGATCAAGGCGCAATGAGTGGAGGCGTGTCTTGAACGGGCATACCGGTTGATGGGCGTCCCTCGGTGTTGAAGATGTTCGCCAGTAGCTCGTCGGTCTTGGTTTGCATGAAATGGCGGTCGCCACGGCTCTCTACGCACAGGCAGACGGACAGGGCATTACTGACTTGCAACTTGAAGCGCCAGTCGGCGAAGACCATGGACAGCCCGGAACCGGATTCGTCGAAGTCTAAAGAGTTGCTGGCATATAACATGTGCATTCGCTCAACCACCGTTGTCGAGTTGTCGACATTGACATGAATGTTTCCCGAAGACGGGAACAGGCCAATACGCTCTACCAGTAACTTTGAACTTTTCATGGCCGTGCCTCGTTGCTGTACTCGGTGGGCACTTTATTATGAAGAGGCGCAAAAGTAAGGGAATGTTATTTTTAGTCGGTCAATAGGCAATTATGTTATTTATTGTCCGGCTGAAGAGATGGTCGAAACTTATTGCCTGTGAACATAATTGCCTGGCTTGTTTCAGGGTGCTATTGGCTGGCGTTGATGTTATTTATTCTTTGCTTTGGCTCATGAGTACTTTGCGGCGCGTGGGAGATGGCGGTGTTTAATAAGATTTTGATTGTGTGTGTCGGCAATATTTGTCGCAGCCCCATGGCGGAAAATCTACTGCGTGCCGCACTTGCTTCCAGCGATATACAGGTGAGTTCGGCGGGGTTGGCGGCGCTGCATCGACACCCGCTGGAAGCCACGGCTTCGCGGGTACTGGAAGAACACGGGCATGCTTTTCAGCCCCACCAGGCACGGCAATTGACGAGCGGGGCGGTGAGTGAAGCGGACCTGATTCTTGTGATGGAACAGTGGCAGATCGAGGAGGTGCTCAAACTCGCGCCGGTGGCTCGGGGCAAAGTATTCCTGCTGGGCAAGTGGCAGTGCAATAGAGAAATCAAAGACCCTTACCGCCAAGGCAAACCGGCATTTCTACAAGCGTATGGCTTGATTGAAGAAGCGACGGATGCGTGGGCGCAGTTGTTGGCGGGTTGAGGTTGTTTGAATGTTATTTAAGGTCGGACATGATCGCTTGAACCCTCTACTGGAATATTGGGAAAGTGACTCGTGAGTTGAGCGTCAAGTGTTGAGAAGATTGTGTTGTCAGGCTCTAGTGAGCGTTTGTGTGTCGAGTATAGCCGTTGTACGTGCATGGAGCCGGGCGTCTTGCACCCTGTGCCATTCCTAGATTATCTGTAAGAAAAAGAACTGACTTATGCAATCAGCAACTGCGGTAACTTCACACCATTCGGATGACACTGATTTAGACTTTATGGCGCTGGTGGGTACTCTACTGGATCATAAATGGCTGATCGGTGGAATCAGTATTGCCTTTATGGCCCTTGGCGCGGCCTATTCGGTATTGACGCCGCCGATCTATCAAGCGACCGCGTTAGTTCAGGTCGAACCGAAGAAGGGCGACATGCTGGGCTTCTCGGATGTCGGCAGCCTGCTCGGTAAAGAATCGCCGACGGTGACCGAAATCGAACTCATCCGCTCGCGGATCACCATCGGGACCGCCGTCGATAACCTGAACCTGGACCTTGACGTCAAACCCAAGCGTTTCCCATTGCTGGGGGGCTTTGTTGCCCGTCGTTTCAAACCCACCGAACAGGAGGCAGTGGCTGCACCGTGGTTGGGGTTGAGCAGCTTTGCCTGGGGTGGTGAGGAACTGAAGTTTTCCGAGCTGCGCCTTCCCGCCAAACTGCTGGGCCAGGAGCTGACGTTGACCGCCGGCAATGGCGGCAGCTTCACGCTGTCGGACCAGGACGAGGCTGTTTTGCTTGAGGGCCAAGTGGGGCGCGCCTACGACAGCAATGGCATCAAGCTGCGTGTCGAACAGCTTCGGGCCAACCCCGGCACCACTTTCAGCGTGGTCCGTTCACCGCGCCTGAGCACCATTTTGCGCTATCAGAAATTGCTGGATGTGGCTGAACGCGGCAAGGAATCGGGGATTATCGGGCTGGCCCTGGAAAGCCCGCGACCTGCCGACGCGATTCAAGTGCTCAATGAGGTCGCACGCATCTATGTGCGGCAAAACATTGACCGCACCTCGGCAGAAGCCGCGCAAAGCCTGGCGTTTCTCAAGGGCCAGTTGCCGCAGGTGCGCAAGGATGTCGAGCAGGCGGAAGCGGCGTTGAATCAATTTCAGATCCGCAACAAGACCATCGATATCAGTCTGGAAGCGAAAGCCATCCTGGATCAGATCGTCGCGTTGGATGCCAGCATCTCCGAACTCAAGATGCAGCAGGCGGAAATAGAGCGCAAGTTCACCCCTCAGCATCCCGTGTACCGGGCGTTACTGACTCAATTGGCAGAGCTGACCGAGCGCCAGAATGAGTTGGCCAAGAAGGTCGAGAGCCTGCCCACCACCCAGCAGGAGCTGCTGAGCCTGACCCGCGATTTGAAGGTCAGCACCGAGATCTACACGCTGCTGCTGAACAAGTATCAAGAGTTGGACGTGATGCGCGCCGGCACCGTGGGCAATGTGCGGCTCATCGATACCGCCGATGTTGATTTGCGAAGCCCGGTCAGGCCGCAGAAAGCGCTGATCATCGTGATTGCCACACTGCTCGGTGCCTTTATCGCGATCGCATTGGTGATGTTCCGCAAAGCGCTCAACCGCGGTGTTACCAACCCGAATGACCTGGAAAAGCTCGGCTTGCCGGTCTATGCCGCGATCCCGTTCAGCACGATACAAAAAGAGCTGGATCAAAAAACCTTTCGTAAAGACCAGGTCGGTGGCGCACGACTGTTGGCCATGACTCACCCCTCGGACCCAGCGATCGAAGGCTTGCGCAGCCTGCGTACCAGCTTGCATTTCGCCATGCTGGAAGCCGCTAACAATCGCCTGATGATCTCCGGGCCGAGCCCGCAGGTCGGCAAGACATTTGTTTCGGCGAACCTGGCGGCGGTGGTTGCCCATTCAGGGCAGCGGGTGTTGTTGGTCGACGTGGACATGCGCAAAGGCTATTTGCACAAGGTCTTCGGCGTATCGGTTGAAAACGGCTTGTCTGACGTGTTGGCCAAAAACTGCGAACTCACCGCAGCCATCCACCACACGGCCGTGGACAACCTCGACTTCCTCGGGCGAGGGCAAGTGCCGCCGAACCCCTCTGAACTATTGATGCACGCCAATTTCAGCGCGTTCCTCGAACAGGTCAGCGCGCTGTATGACCTGGTGATTCTGGATACCCCGCCGTTTCTCGCGGTGACGGACGCAACCATCGTGGGGCGTCAGTCGGGCACCAACCTGATCGTGGCTCGCTTCGAAGTGAACTCCGTGCGTGAAGTGGAGTTGACGATGCGTCGCTATCAGCAAAGTGGCATCGAGCTCAAAGGCGCGATTTTCAATGGCATCGAAAAACGCTCATCCGCCAAATACGGCTATGGCGCCTACAGCTATTACAACTACGACTACAAGTCAGACAGCGTTTGATCTTGCGCTACCGGCAATCGACGTCCAACGAGCAGCCTTTTTACCACTGGCCGCAGGTTCAAAGAGAAACGCTATGAAAGTTACAGTTTTTGGCATCGGTTATGTCGGCCTGGTCCAGGCCGCGGTACTTGCTGACGTCGGTCACGACGTGCTTTGCATCGACATCGACGTTTCGAAGGTCGAACGCCTCAATCAGGGGCATATTCCGATCTATGAACCTGGCCTGGAGGCCCTGGTCAGGGATAACCGTGCTGCTGGTCGCCTGAACTTCACCGCCGATGGCGTGGCCGCGGTCAAGCATGGCGAAGTGCAGTTTATCGCCGTGGGTACGCCTCCCGACGAAGACGGTTCCGCGGACCTCAAGTACGTGCTGGCGGTGGCTGAAACCATCGGTCTGCATATGGACGCGGCGCTGACGATCATCGACAAATCCACCGTCCCGGTGGGCACGGCCGATAAGGTCAGCGCGCGTATCGCGGCCATGCTGGCTCAGCGCGACCGCAGCGATTTGAGCTTCGAGGTGGTGTCCAACCCGGAGTTTCTCAAGGAAGGCTGTGCGGTTGCCGATTGCACACGGCCAGACCGCATTGTCATCGGCACGGCCAGTCCACAGGCCGAAGCGGTCATGCGCGAGCTGTATGCGCCGTTCAATCGCAATCACGACCGAATCATCGTGATGGATGTACGCAGCGCCGAGCTGACGAAGTACGCAGCCAACTGCCTGCTCGCCACCAAGATCAGTTTCATGAACGAGATGGCCAACCTGGCCGAGCGCTTAGGCGCCGATATCGAGATGGTTCGCCAGGGGATCGGCTCCGATCCGCGCATCGGCTATCAGTTTCTTTACGCGGGCGTCGGTTACGGCGGCTCGTGCTTCCCCAAAGATGTTCAGGCGTTGATCCAGACCGCCGACGGCATCGACTTCGATGCCACGCTGCTCAAGGCCGTGGAACGGCGTAATGCCGAACAGAAACAGACGCTGTTCAACAAGCTTTCCAGTCGCTTCAACGGCGAGCTGGCGGGTAAGACCTTTGCGCTCTGGGGGCTGAGTTTCAAACCCAACACCGATGACATGCGCGAAGCACCCAGCCGGGTGCTGATGGAGGCCTTGTGGCGCGCGGGCGCCAAGGTGCAGGCCTATGACCCGGAAGCCATGGAAGAAACCCAGCGCATTTATGGCGACCGCGACGACTTGCGCTTGTGCGGCACCCAGGAGGCAGCCCTCAAAGGTGCGGATGCATTGATGATCGTCACCGAGTGGCAGGCATTCAAGGCGCCGGATTTCAACGTGATCAAACGGCAACTCAAACAGCCGTTGATTTTTGACGGACGCAACCTGTTCGACCCCGGCAGCATGCTGAAGAAAGGCATTGAGTACATTTCCATTGGGCGACCTCTCAATACGGTATAGGTCCTCCCATGAGTGTGCTTAAAAGAGTCGTCAACGGCATTGGCGCCAACTCGTTTGGTCAGGTGGTCAATCTGCTGATCCAACTGGTGAGTGTCCCGGTCCTTATCGCCAGTTGGGGGTTTGGCGCCTACAGCGAATGGGTCGTGTTGTCCGCGATCCCCACCTACCTGGCGTTATCCGACCTGGGGGTAACCACCGCCGCCTCGAGCAAGGTGGTGATATGGCATGAGCGAGGCCGGTTGAAGGTTGCCAGTGCGGTCTACAGCACCAGCTTTGCGTTTTTACTGTTGGTGGGGGTTAGCGTGTTATTGCTGGCTGTTGGCTCTCTGGCGTTTTTCGACCTGTTCAGCCTGCTCAATCTCAAGTCCATCCGGAGCGGCGATGGGGTGTTGATCCTCTCGGCGTTGACTGGGTATTCGTTGCTGTGCCTGCTGACCAACATGGTTTCGATACGTTACCGCGCATCCAAGGCGCTGCCTTTGTCGTCCTTCATCATGAACGTGATCAGGATGCTGGAATGGTCGGCCGCCTTACTGTGCGCGTATCTCACCCATAGCCTGGTTGCCACCAGCCTGGCGCTGTTGATCGTCCGTTCGAGCGGAATTGTGGTCAAGAATCTGCTGGCCGACCGGCTGGGCATCAGCTTGCGCTTCGATCCTTCGGTGGTCGGGAAGCGGGCGTTCATCACCTTGATCAGACCCTCGCTGGCGTCTTTGGCCTTTCCGATCGGGCTGGCGCTGAATGTTCAAGGGCTGACGATTTTGTTGTCGATACTGCTGTCACCGGCCCATGCCGCGATATTCGGTCTTTACCGAACGATCTCAAGGGTGTTGGTGCAGTTTTCCACGGTGGTGAATCAGTCGATCTGGCCGGAAATCTCTTATGCATTCTCCGTCGGTGACAACCAGTTGGTCAGGAAAATGATTCGTTATGCGCTGAGGTTTTCACTGCCCATTGCCTGTGTGATGGGTGCGCTGATCGTGGTATTCGGCGGGTCGATATTCGATGTCTGGTCGGGCAGAAAGGCGGATTACTCGGCAACCGTCATGCTGGTACTGATTGTCGGCGCACTGACGCATGTGGCGTGGCAGGTGTACTGGGTGGCCATGATGGCAACCGCTTCCTACTCGGCGTTTGCAGTGGTGTTCATGTTGGTGTCGATGGTCAGTGTGCTCGCGGTTTTTTGCCTGGCTCAAGACTTCGGACTGCTGGGTGTCTGTTATGTGCTGGTGGCCACGGAAGGGGTGTTGTTCTGCTTTGCCAAACGCGGGTTTTATCGTCTTGAACAGAGGATGGCCCGTGTTAATTAATTACCTGTTCCAGCACCGGCTGAAGGTGAGCCCGTTCAATCTCGTCGGGTTGAAATACCTGGCCAAGCGCGCGCTGCTGCTCAGCCGATTGCTCCAGGCCAACCACCGCCAGTGCCGGCTGCGCCGACAGGGCGCGACCATCAGTGCGCTGGTGATGATCAACGATGCGGAGTTTGAAGGCGCCGTCGGCCGTTTCAGCATCGGCGCGGGCAGTTTTATCGGCAAGCGCACGTTTATCCAATTGCACGCCCCCGTGAAGGTTGGCGGGCATGTTGCGATCAATGACGGTGTGCGAATCCTGACGGGCACGCACGGCGTGGACGATCCCGCTTGGCGGTTGAAGGTCGCGCCGGTGGTGATTGGCGATTACGCGTGGATTGCCACGGGCGCGATCATCTTGCCGGGGGTGACCATCGGTGAAGGCGCCGTGGTCGGTGCGGGCAGTGTCGTTGCCCGCGATGTAGCGCCTTTCACGATCGTCGCGGGTAACCCGGCGGTCGCGATCAAACGTCGCGCCGAGTGCGCGTTCACCTACAGCCCGGTCAGGTCGAGTGCCGTGGTTGAAGCCTGGATGGGTAAATAAGATGATCCTGGTCGCTCATCCGGTGGGTAATCAAAACGTTCGCGCACTATTGGGTGCGTTGAATCAACGGCGCTTGCTGCATTCGTTCCATAGCTCGCTGGCGTTGCATAAAGACTCTTGGCTTTGCCGTCTTCCGGTCGTTGGCAAAGAGTGCCTGCGGCGCACGTTCGACATGGTCGACGGCGCGTTGCTGCACAGCTACCCGCGCTACGATGTGCCTCGCGTGCTCTGTGACAAGTTGAAGTGGTACAGCCTTACGCAGCGCAATATCGGGATGTTCTGCCCGGAAAATGTGTACGAACACATTGATCGGGCCAGCGCGCAGTTCTTGTACAACACCGCGCGCAAACCCAGCCAGGTGTACGGTTATGACGGCAAGTGCAAGGCCCTGTTCACCGCCGCCAAGGCGGTTGGCGGGATCACGCTCAATTATGAGGCGGCCTTCGGCTCCATTTCCTACGCGTGCGGGATGCTGGACCATGAGCGTGAAGCGAACCCCGCGTGGCGGGCGAGCATTCCCAACCTCAGCGAAACCACCATCCGCAAGCAGACCGCCGAACTGGCGTTGGCGGATCGGATCATCGTGGCCAGCACGTTTGCCAAACGCACCCTGGGTGAATCCGGCATCGCCCACCAAAAAGTTGCGGTGACGCCCTATGGCGCACCCGCACCGATGGTCCACAAAGAGGTGAATGTCCGGGCCGGGGGGCCGCTCAAAGTGATTTTTGTCGGTGCGCTGACCCAGCAGAAGGGCATCTCGTATTTTTTCGAGGCGCTGAAGATCGCCTCGGGCAGCGTTGCCCTGGATGTCACCGTCATCGGTGCCGACTATGCCAATGGGCGTAACCAGGCGCTCAATAGCGAGCTGAAGAAGTATCGCTGGCTCAGCTCGGCGCCCCACGATCAGGTCATCCGCCAATTGCTGGCGGCCGACGTGCTGGTCTTGCCTTCACTCGCCGAAGCGTTCGGCCTGGTGGTGGGCGAGGCACTGTCCACGGGGACGGCGGTCATCGTTTCGCAGAATTGTGGCGCGGCGGATTTGATCATCGACGGTTTCAACGGGTATGTGGTGCCGATCCGTTCCGCCGAGGCCATTGCTGCCCGTCTGGTCGAGCTGGCCGATGACAGTGAAAAACTCAGTGCGCTGAAGCACAACGCGGTGTTCTCGGCAGGTAGGACGACCTGGGACACCTACGCCAAGGAGGTGCTGGATGCAATCCTTGGCCAACCCTGAGCTGTCCAGCCTGAAGGAGCGTTACAGAAAGCGCGTGGTCAGTGCGTTTGTCCTGATCTATCTGTTCATTTTGTTTGAAGGGGTTTTGCGCAAGTGGCTGCTGCCGGGCCTGAGCTCGGCCATCTATTTCATCAAGGATCCGATCGTTCTCTATATCTATTGGTACGCGTTCAGGTTTGGCTTTTTTTCCAAGAACCTGCTGTCGGCGTACTTCGTCATGTTGTTGGTGGTGTTCTTTGTTCTGGTCTCCGCATTTTTGTTGAGCAGCCCTGAAGGGCTGGTCATCTACGGCTATGGCGTCAGGAACTACTTGCTGTATTTCCCCCTGATATTCGTTGCCGGAAAAACCCTGCAGTTGGCCGATGTCTACCGTTTTGCCCGGATCACGCTGTTTGCGGCGATTCCCATCAGCGTGCTGGTGGTCATGCAGTATTCGTCCGGGCCGCAAGCCTTCGTCAATAAAGGCATTGGGGACGATGACTTCATTTTCATGATCGCTGACGGGGTTGTCCGGCCGTATGGGACGTTCACGTTCACCGCCGGGCACGTTGTTTACGTGTCTGCCTGCTTTGCTTTCCTGGTGGCGGCGATTTTCGACCGGGCCTTGTTCCGCGCAGTGTTCGCCGGGCGATACCTGTTGTTCCCGGTGTCGGCCATCTCGGTGGCGGTGATGTGTTTCTTGACCGGGTCGCGGGCCATCTATGCGTATGCCGCCATCGTGCTGTTGGCGGCCTTGATGGTCGCCTTGATCAAGAAATCGCAAAGAAACCTGTTGTCGCTGTTTTTCCTGGTGGCGGCACTGTTTGTCAGCCTGCTGATTTTCATGTCGTCCGACAGTTACCAGATTCTCGTCGAACGCAACCGGAGTGCCGTCGCCAGTGAAGGTTCGCCGGTGACCCGGGCGTTCTCCAGTCTGTATGCGTTCACTCGCGTGATCGACGATGCACCGCTCTGGGGGCACGGCATCGGCTCGGGTACGAATGCCGCCTCGGCGATATTGCGCGCGGGGCGCGAGCAAGGCGCGGGGTTTTTGCTGGCCGAAGATGAATGGTCGCGGATCATCCTGGAACTGGGCCTTCCCATCGGGGCGCTCTTTATCCTGTTCAGGATCTTCTTGCTGATCTGGTTACTGCTCAAAGCCTATAAAGCGCTGATCAGGCAGGGCACCGGCGTTCCATTGCTGCTGTGCGGTTTCCTGGCGCCGATTTTATTCAATGGGGTCATGACCATGCAGGGCACGTTCCTGGCCTTTGGCGTGTTCTACGCCTGCCTGATTCTTGCCGCTTGCAAGAAGACTTGAATCAATTCAACGGATGAGCGGACAGCACTTGAAGTTATTAAGAATCATCTCTTCGGTTAAACCGGAAAAGGGCGGCCCCATCAACGCTGCCCGCGAAATCGACAAGATTCTCCAGCAGAACGGGCATCTCGTGGATGTCTTGACGCTGGATGCGGACTTCGCCGTCGACTACCCAGGAACCGTTCACTTCATGGGGCCGAGCCTGTTTGGGTATGGCGTAAACGCCAGGATCCGCCAATGGCTGGAACAACACGCCAGTGACTACGATTTTTTTATCGTCAACGGTTTGTGGCAGTACCACGGGTTTATTGCGCGCCAGGTCCTGCACAAGTTGGGGCGGCCTTACATCGTTTATACCCATGGCATGCTCGACCCCTGGTTCAAGCACGCATATCCGCTCAAGCATTTGAAGAAATGGCTGTACTGGCCATGGGGTGAATACCGCGTATTGAGGGATGCCCAGCGCGTGGTGTTTACCAGTGAAGAAGAGAAAATCCGTGCGCGCGAGTCATTTTGGCTGTACCGCGCCAAAGAGACGGTCACCGCCTATGGCACCGCCAGCCCGCCGGCGGGCGGTGCAGCGCTGGCGCAGCGCTTTGTTGATGAGCATCCGGTGTTGAAGGGCAAACGGGTGCTGTTGTTCCTGAGCCGCATCCACGAAAAAAAGGGCTGCGACCACCTGCTGCAAGCCTTTGCCCAAGTGGCTGGCGAAGACGAACGCTTGCACCTGGTCATGGCCGGGCCCGATCAAGGCGGCTGGGTGCAGGCGCTGCAGGCGCAGGCCGTGGAACTGGGGATCGCCGACCGCGTGACGTGGCCGGGCATGTTGCAGGGCGCCGCGAAATGGGGCGCCTTTTACGCCGCGGAGGTGTTTTGCCTGCCGTCCCATCAGGAGAATTTCGGCGTGGTCGTGGCGGAGGCGCTGGCCTGCGGCAAACCGGTGCTGATCAGCAACAAGGTCAACATCTGGCGCGAAATCGAAGCCGACGCGGTTGGCTTTGTGAGCGACGACACGGTGCTGGGCGCCGTGCATAACCTGCGCCGTTGGTTGCGGCTCGACCCGCAGCAGTATGCGGACATGTCCGGGCGCGCCCGCCGCTGTTTTACCGAGCGCTTTCATATCCAACGCGGCGCGCAGCGTTTGCTGGAGATCGTGCGGGAGTGCCTTGCATGATTCTCCAAGGCAATGATCCGTATCGCGCCGCTTCATTTTCATTGTCCCATCGGTTGCGGCGGCAGCTGTGGAACACGGTCTATGTGCTGCTATTCCGTACCAGCCCGCGTCCCTTTCATGGGTGGAGGGCGTTTCTGTTGAGGCTGTTCGGCGCGCGCCTGGGCAAGGGTGTGCATGTTTATCCGCGGGCCAAAGTGTGGGCGCCGTGGAATCTCGAGCTGGGTGACCATGTCGGTATTGCCGATGACACCAATATTTACAACATGGCGCTGATTTCTATCGGGCGTTACAGCGTGATTTCCCAGGGCGCGCATTTGTGCGGCGGGTCGCATGACTACAACAGTCGCAACTTTCAACTCTACGCCAAACCGATCGTGCTCGGAGAGCACGTATGGGTGTGTGCCGATGCCTTTATCACGCTGGGCGTGTGTATTGCCGATGGCGTCGTAGTGGGCGCCCGCGCGCTCGTCATCAAAAACATCGCGCAAGCGTGGACCGTGCATGCCGGGCATCCGACCCGGCTTATCGGCCAGCGTACCCAGCATCTGCAAGAGCCTGCACCACGACAAGGGAGTCAAGCCTGATGACCGCACCGCATAACCTGCCTCACCTGCACGGTGGCTGACATGAAACGCGAAACCGTCAGTGTGATCATCCTCACCTACAACGAAAGCCTGCATATCGCCCGCGCGATCGAGTCGGTGCGCGCCTTCAGCGACGAAGTGCTGGTGGTCGACTCGTTCTCCAGCGACGACACCTGCGAGATCGCCCGGCGCCACGGCGCCCTGGTGGTGCAGCACGCGTTCGTCAACCAGGCCAAGCAGTTCCAGTGGGCGCTGGATAATTTGCCGATCACCGGTAACTGGACGATGCGCCTGGATGCCGATGAAATCATTGAGGCCGACCTGGCGGCGCAGATCAACACGCGGCTGCCGACGCTGGACCAGGGCATCACCGGCATCAACTTCAAGCGCAAGCATATTTTCATGGGCCGCTGGGTGCGCCATGGCGGCCGTTACCCGTTGAAGATGCTGCGGCTGTGGCGCACGGGGCAGGGGCGCATCGAAGATCGCTGGATGGACGAGCACATCTCGGTGGCCGAGGGTCGCACCATCACCCTGGAGGGCGGGTTTGCCGATCACAACCTGCACGACTTGACGTTCTTCACCCACAAGCACAACCAGTACGCGACCCGTGAAGCGATTGAGATCATCAACTCACGCCTGGGGTTGTTTGCGGTGCGCCATGAATTGAATGAGGGCCACAGTTCGTTCCAGGCCAAGCTCAAGCGCCTGGTTAAAAACCGGGTGTATAACCGCGTGCCGTTTACCTTGAGTTCGACGGCGTACTTCCTCTGGCGCTACATCGTTCAACTGGGTTTTCTCGATGGCCGCAGCGGCCTGGTTTATCACTTGCTGCAAGGTTACTGGTACCGCTTTCTGGTGGGCGCCAAGGTGCTTGAACTGGAAACCGCGATCGCTCACTTAGACGATAAGGACTCAATCGTCCGCGAACTTTCAAAGTTGACCGGACATAACTTGACGCTGCCCATACCGAAATAACTGACCGTTTTTAACAAACACCCAAGTTCGGGTGTCGGCCTTCGCTCGCCTATTATTTGGGAGATAGACATGAAAAAAGTCGCGCTTATTACCGGGATTACCGGGCAGGATGGTTCTTACCTGGCGGAACTGTTGCTGGAAAAAGGCTACGTCGTGCATGGTTTGAAACGCCGCTCTTCGTCGTTCAATACCCAGCGCATCGATCACATTTACCAAGACCCCCAAGCCCTGCATAAAAACCTGATCCTGCACTATGGCGACCTGGCGGACTCGTCCAACCTGACGCGCATCATCCAGCAGATCCAGCCGGACGAGATCTATAACCTCGGCGCCCAATCCCACGTGGCCGTCAGCTTCGATTCGCCGGAATACACCGCCGACGTAGACGCCCTCGGCACCTTGCGCATCCTCGAGGCCATCCGTCTGCTCGGCCTGGAAAAGAAGACCCGCTTCTACCAGGCCTCCACGTCTGAGTTGTACGGGCTGGTGCAGGAAACCCCGCAAAAGGAAACCACGCCGTTCTATCCGCGCTCGCCCTATGCCGTGGCCAAGCTGTATGCCTACTGGATCACCGTGAATTTCCGCGAAGCCTACGGGCTGTATGCCTGCAACGGCATCCTGTTCAACCACGAGTCGCCCCGTCGTGGCGAAACCTTCGTCACCCGCAAGATCACCCGCGCCTTGACCAACATCGCCCTGGGCCTGGAGCAATGCCTGTACATGGGCAATATGGACGCCTTGCGCGACTGGGGCCATGCCAAGGACTACGTTCGCATGCAGTGGATGATGCTGCAGCAGGACAGCCCCGAAGACTTCGTGATCGCCACCGGGGTGCAGTATTCGGTGCGCGATTTCATTCGCTGGTCGGCGGCGGAACTGGGGCTGCGCTTGCGCTTTGTCGGCGAGGGCGTGGAGGAAGTCGGGGTGGTCGAGCACATCGACGGCGACCTGGCGCCCGGCATGCTGGTGGGTGACGTGATTGTGCGGGTGGACCCGCGCTACTTCCGCCCGGCGGAAGTCGAGACGCTGCTGGGCGACCCGTCCAAGGCCAAGCAGAAACTGGGCTGGGTGCCGGAAATCAGCGCCCAGCAGATGTGTGCGGAGATGGTCCGCGAAGACCTGCAAATCGCGCGGCGCCATGCGTTGCTGCGCCTGCACGGCCACGATGCGCCGATTGCCGTGGAGAACTGAGCATGGCACGTGATCTGAACGCACGGATCTTTGTCGCCGGCCATCGCGGTATGGTCGGTTCGGCCATCGTGCGCCGCCTCTGGGCCTTGGGTTATACCCAGATCCTCACCGCCGGCCGCGATCGACTGGACCTGTTGGACCCCGCGGCCGTGCACGCGTATTTCGCCGAACAACGGGTCGACCAGGTGTACCTGGCGGCCGCCAAGGTCGGTGGGATTCACGCCAACGCCACGTACCCCGCCGATTTCATCTACCAGAACCTGATGATCCAGGCCAATGTGATCCACGCCGCCCACACTCATGGGGTGTTCAAGTTGTTGTTCCTCGGATCGTCGTGCATCTACCCGGTGCTCGCCGCCCAGCCGATGACCGAGCAAGCGCTGCTTGCCGGCTCGCTGGAACCGACCAACGAACCCTACGCCGTGGCCAAGATCGCCGGCATCAAGTTGTGCGAAAGCTACAACCGCCAGCACGGGCGCGATTACCGCAGTGTGATGCCGACCAACCTGTACGGCCCGGGCGACAACTACCACCCGCACAACAGCCATGTGATCGCCGGCTTGCTGCGCCGTTTCCACGAGGCGGTACAGCGCGGTGACGAAGAAGTGCTGATCTGGGGCAGCGGCGCGCCACGGCGCGAGTTCCTGCATGTGGATGACATGGCGGCCGCCAGCGTGCATGTGATGGAACTCAGCCAGGAGGGCTATGGCGAACACACCGAGCCCATGCGTTCCCACGTCAACGTCGGCACTGGTGTGGATTGCACCATCCGCGAACTGGCCGAGGCGCTGGCCCGGGTCACGGGCTTCAAGGGCCGTTTGCGGTTCGATACCAGCAAACCCGACGGTGCGCCGCGCAAGTTGCTCGATGTCAGCCGTATCAACGCCCTCGGCTGGGAAGCCTACGTGCCGTTGGAGGAGGGGCTGCGCGATGCCTACAACGCGTATCTCGCGGCCCTCGAACAGCCTCGGGGCCATTAATGAAGATCCTTTTGTATGGCATCAACTACAGCCCCGAGCTGACCGGCATCGGCAAGTACAGCGGTGAACAGGCGCGCTGGCTCGCCAGCAAGGGCCACGCGGTGCGGGTAGTCACGGCGCCGCCGTATTACCCGCAATGGCAGGTCGGCGAGGGCTACTCGGCGTGGCGTTTTCGCACCGAACAGGTCGACGGCGTAACGGTGGTGCGCTGCCCGTTGTACGTGCCGCGCAAGCCCACGGCGCTGAAGCGCTTGCTGCACCTGATCAGCTTTTCCGCCAGCTCGTGCCTGGCGGTATTGGCGCAACTGCGCTGGAAGCCGGACCTAGTCATCTTGGTGGTGCCGACCTTGTTCTGCGCGCCCCAGGCCTTGTTGTTGGCCAGGCTGTGTGGCGCCAAGTCCGTGCTGCATATCCAGGATTATGAAGTCGATGCGATGTTCGGCCTGGGCCTGGGCGGTAGCCCGTTACTGCGGCGACTCGCGTGGGGCGTGGAGCGCGGCTTGCTGCGGCGCTTTGACCGGGTCTCGACGATATCCAGCGGCATGCTGGAGAAGGCGGCCGGCAAAGGCGTCGAGGCGCAGCGCCTGCTGTTCTTTCCCAACTGGTCGGAGACCGAGCGTTTCCTCGATGTACCGCGCAACAGCGGGCTGCTGGAACGGCTCGGCGTGCCGGCGGGAAAGCGGGTGCTGTTGTACTCGGGCAACATCGGTGAGAAGCAGGGGCTCGAACTGATCCTCGATGCCGCCCAGGCTCACGTCCATCGCCCGGAGCTGGTGTTTCTGATCGTCGGCCAGGGCGCCGGCCAGGCCCGCCTGCTGCAGCGCGCGCACAGCGAGGGCCTGCACAACGTGGTCTTCGCCCCGTTGCAGGCGTATGAAGACTTGCCTGCGCTGCTGGCCTCGGCGGACGTCCACCTGGTGATCCAGAAACGCGGCGCGGCGGACTCGGTATTGCCCTCCAAGTTGACCAACATTCTGGCCGTCGGCGGCAATGCAATCATCACCGCTGACCCCGACACCACCCTTGGCCGGCTGTGCGACGAGCATCCGGGCATTGCCGTGCGGGTCGAACCCGAATCGGTCAGCGCCCTGAATGCAGGGATCGAGCGGGTGCTGGCATTGCCTGTGCGCAACGTGGTGGCGTTGAACTACGCCGCGGATTTTCTTGATAAAGAGCGTGTCCTCCAACGCTTTATGGCACAGGTCTGACGCTTATGTGGCTTGATTTACCGACCTTCAATACGGTCGTGATGTCGACGCCGTTGGTGGCCATCGACTTGATCGTGAGGAAACCCAACGGCGATACGTTGCTGGGCTTGCGGATCAACCGGCCGGCCTATGGCTTCTGGTTCGTCCCCGGCGGGCGCATCCAGAAAAACGAAACCCTGGACGACGCCTTCCGCCGCCTGACCCACGAAGAACTCGGCCACACCTTCGAACGCGCCGATGCGCAGTTGCTGGGCGTGTTCGAGCACTTCTACGACGACAGCGTCTTCGCCAACGCCGGGAACGGCCCGGACACCCACTACGTGGTGCTGGGTTATTGCCTGACCCTTGCCGAGAATCAGGTCCTGGAACCGCCCACCGAGCAGCATCGGCATTACCGCTGGTGGCCGCTGGATGAGCTGCGCTACAGCCCACGTGTACACGAGAACACCCGTGCCTATTTCTGACCCTCTATCGAAGGACGCGTTCATGTTATTACCGGTGATCTTGGCGGGCGGTTCGGGTTCGCGCCTGTGGCCGCTCTCGCGGCAACTGAACCCCAAACAGTTCTTGCGCCTGACCCATAAAAGCCTGTCGATGTTGCAGCAGACCATCGGCCGTCTGGAGGGCGCGGATGTCGCCTTGCCGCAAGTGATCTGCAATGAGCAGCACCGTTTTCTGGTGGCCGAACAATTGCGTCAATTGGGCATGGAGCAGGCGAGTATCCTGCTCGAACCCATGGGGCGCAATACCGCGCCAGCGATTGCGCTGGCGGCCTGCAAGGCGCTCGACGAGTCCCGCGACCCGATTTTGCTGGTGCTGGCGGCGGATCATCTGATTGAAGATGTTCCCGCGTTTCATGCCAGCCTCGCGGTGGCGCTGCCGCTGGCCGAGGCCGGCAAGCTGGTGACGTTCGGCATCACGCCGACCAGCGCGCACACCGGGTACGGCTATATCGAGCAGGGCGAGGCGGTGGGCGAGGGCGGGTATGCGGTGAAGCGTTTCGTCGAGAAGCCGGATGCCGCCACCGCTGCCGACTACGTGGCGCGGGGCGATCATTACTGGAACAGCGGCATGTTCATGTTCCGTGCCAGCCGTTACCTGGACGCCTTGGCACGCTTGCAGCCGGCGATTCTCACGGCCTGCCGCGCGGCGTTGGCCGCGGGTAGCCAGGATCAGTTGTTCACCCGGGTCGATGAGGCGCTATTCGCCGCCTGCCCGGACGACTCCATCGACTATGCGGTGATGGAAAAAACCAGCGACGCAATCATGGTGCCGTTGCAGGCCGGTTGGAGTGATATCGGTTCCTGGTCGGCGTTATGGGAAGCCAGCGAGAAAACCGACGGCGGCAACGTGCTGCAGGGCGATGTGCTGCAACTGGATACCCGCGATACCTACGTGAACGCCGACAGCCGCCTGGTCGCCACGGTGGGCGTGCAGGACCTGATCATCGTCGAAACCAAGGACGCGGTGTTGGTGGCGCACAAGGACCAGGTGCAGCAGGTCAAGGACATTGTCGACCAACTCAAGCGCGACGGGCGTCATGAGCACCTCAACCATCGTGAGGTCTACCGGCCCTGGGGCATGTATGACGCCATCGACAGCGGCCACCGCTACCAGGTCAAACGCATCACCGTGAAGCCCGGCGCCAAGCTGTCGGTGCAGATGCATCATCACCGTGCGGAGCACTGGATCGTGGTCAGCGGTACGGCCAAGGTCACCAATGGCGAACAGACGTACCTGGTCTCGGAAAATCAATCGACCTACATCCCGATTGGCCAGGTGCATGCCTTGGAGAACCCTGGCGTGATTGCGTTGGAATTGATCGAAGTGCAGTCGGGTTCTTATCTGGGCGAGGACGATATTGTGCGTTTCGAAGACAAGTACGGCCGGGCCTGAGGTTTTCCGACAATTAATAACATTTGCTCCGATGTTAAACCGCCAACCTTGTTAGTTTCGCGGCCTCAACGTGTTGATACACGGGGGCTGGCTTCGAGAAATGTTATTTTCGAACGAATACGTTCAACTTTCCGGGTAATGTCCGGGCTGGTGCGTTGTTTACTTGAGTGGCACTATCAAGGTGTATTTCAGCGGCACCCGCTCGTTTGCTAAATGCTCACTATCGATAAGGAGTCTGATATGAGAAAACAACTGGCTATTATTGTGCTCAGTCTCTTGAGTACTTCTGCCATGGCTGCCGAGTTGCCGCTTGGCCTGAGTACCGCGGTGGTCGGCTCTGTGACGGTGGGGGAAACCCTGCTGGTCGGCGCGGCCCTGGTCGCGGGCGTCGCCGCCGCGTCCAGCAGCGGTGGCAGCGCCAATGGAGGCACCACCACAGGCACCACTGGCACCACGGGTACCACCGGTACCGGCAACTAACAGAACGCCTTCCGCTTTATAAGACTGCTTGGAAACCCCTCCCAAGTAGTCTTTTTTTCTTGTCGTTTATCGCGAGTGTCTTAGCACTATGATGCGTATTTTTTCTGTGGCGGTCGTGGCCTCCGCATTGTTACAAGGCTGCATGTTTGCGCCCGGTCAATATATGGACACCGAGGCAATGACCAAGGAGGGCGGTGCTGAAAGCAGTCGCGTGGAGTTGATCCCGATTACTCCAAAGTTGCTGGCCATGGACGCGGCGACTCAAGTCTCTTATGCGCTTCCCAAAGAACTGCTCGATTATAAACCCGGGCCCTATTTGATCGGCCCAAATGATGCGTTGTACATCACGGTCTGGGACCATCCGGAATTGACTGCGCCTTCCGGTCCGCAGCAGCAAATCGATGCCAACGGGCGCCTGGTCAACCCCGACGGCAACCTGTTCTACCCCTACGTGGGCGAAGTGGTTGCCAAGGGCCGCACCCTCGCGGCGCTGCGCAGTGAAATCACCGATAAGCTCCGTCAGTACATCGACAGCCCCCAGGTGGATATCAGTGTGCTGCGTTTTGCCAGCCAGCGAGTGGTGATCACCGGGGCAGTGCTCAAGGCTGGGCCTGTACCGATCACCACCACCCCGATGAGTGTCATGGAGGCCATCGGTGCTTCCGGTGTCGATCCGATCAATGCCGACCTCTCGAACCTCACGCTGACCCGCGGCGGCAAGCGCTACACACTCGACCTGGACACGTTCAATCTCAACCCGTCGCGCTTGAACGATATCTACCTCAAGGACGGTGACCAGTTGTACCTGCCCTACAACGACCGCAAGCGCATCTATGTGATGGGCGAGGTCATGCAGCCCCGCGCGTTGAGTTTCAAGACACGCAGCATGAATCTCACGGATGTGTTGGGCTCGGTGGGCGGCATCAACCAGAACACCTCGAACGCCGATGCGATCTACGTGATCCGCGGCGCACAGAACCTGGACACGCAACCGGCCAAGGTCTTCCATCTGCAAGCCGGCTCCCCGGCAGCCATGGCCCTGGCCACGCGCTTCAATGTGCAGCCCCAGGACGTGGTGTTCGTCGGCCCCGCCAATATCACCCGCTGGAACCGGGTCATCAGTCAGTTGATACCTTCCGCCTCGATCATCGGTACCGGTGCTTCCACCCAAAACAACCTGAGCGAAGCCAACAGCCGATAAGGGTGGAACCTGCGTGAACAGTGTGAAAACCGGTATTTACGTGTGCCTTGCGTGGCTGTTGTGCGGCTGCAATCCACTGATGCAGGCCTCGCTCGATACCTTCAAGGCGGCCGTCGTCGGGCCTGCGCCATTGGCGCTGAGCCAGGCCCAGGTGGACGCCGTGCCGTTTCCCCAGATCAAAGTGACCACGGTGTCCAGCGAAGGCGTGATGGCGTTGATTCGCCAGCGCGACGACCTGCAGTTCTGGGTCGCCTCCGGCAAACAGGTGCTATTGATGCGCGATGGCCTGGTGGTGCGTACCGTTGGCCTCGGCACTGATCTGGATGGCACGCGCTGGCAAGGGCAGTCGCCGTTCCAGCAGGGGCTGCACCGCGTGCCGGACGGCTACCGCAGCAGCCGGCAGATCGACCTGGTGGATGGCTATCGCGTCGGCATCACCGTCACCAGCCGCCTGACCCGCGAGGGCATGGAGACGCTCGAGATCCTCGACAAGCCTTACACCTTGTTGCGCGTCGATGAGGACATCGAAGCCCAGGCCCTGGGGTTTCGTGCGCGCAACCGTTATTGGGTCGACCCCACTGACGGCTTCATTGTGCAAAGCGAACAGCACCTCAGCCCGCGCCTCACGTTGAAAATCACCCAACTGCAACCCGCCCGCAAGGAGGCCCGATGACCGCCCGCAAACGATGGGCGCTGGCGCTGTTGTGGAGTTGTGCCAGTGCATGCCACGCCGCCCTGACGGTGAGCGGCCAAGTCCTGCACCCCGGGCCGATCGCCCTGCCGCCCGAGGCGCGCTTGCTCGACGCGATCATCGCGTCACAACCGGATGCCCAGGGCTATTGGCTGGCGGCGGCCTGGCTGCACCAGCCATTGATCGAGCCCCAGGCCCGGCTCAAAGCCGGTGTGCTGTTTGACCTGGATACGTTGCGCCAGGCTGCCTTGGCCGCCGGGTACGACAGCCGGGCCGACTTGGCGGCGCGCGTTTATCGACAGGTGCAGGCCTTGCCGGTGACCGGCCGGCAACGCGCGATGCTGGACCCGGTGGCGGTGGAGGTCGGCTTTGCGCCCAACCTGCGGGTCAGCGACGGCGATCGACTGATCTACCCGCCCAGGCCGGCAGGTGTGCGCGTCCTGGGCGCGGTCGCGCAGCCTTGCACCCTGGCGTTCCAGCCGATGCGGGCGGCACGCGATTACCTCGACGAATGCCCGGCGGTGGCGGGGGCCGACGTCGACTACCTGTGGCTGATCCAGCCCGACGGCCTGGTCACGCGCCTGGGCATTGCCCCCTGGAACCGCGAGACGGCGGCCGCGCCTGCACCGGGCAGCACGCTGCTGGTGCCGCTGCGCAGCGATGACCTGGAACCGCCCACCCCTGAGCTGAACCAACAACTGGCCGAGTTTCTTGCCACCCAACCCCTGGCTGAGGTCACGCCTTGAAATTATGTATTGCAGCCGTGCTGCTGGTGCCCTGTGGCGTCGCGCACGGCGATCCGCGTTACACCCAGAGTGATTTTGGCGGGGTCGGGCTGTTGCAAACCCCGACCGCACGCATGGCCCCGGCCGGCGAACTCAGCGTCAATGCCAACCGCACTGAACCTTACAGTCGCTACAGTTTTTCCGCGCAACCGCTGGACTGGCTCGAAGGCACCTTTCGCTACACCGCCATCACCAACCGCCCCTATGGCCCCGAATCGTTCAGTGGCAGCCAGAGCTACAAGGACAAGGCCGTCGACGCCAAAGTGCGTCTCTACGAGGAAAGCCACTGGTTGCCCCAGGTCGCGCTGGGGATGCTCGACCTGGGCGGCACCGGGCTGTTTTCCAGCGAGTACCTGGTGGCCAACAAGCGTTATGGCGAATTCGATTTCAGTGCGGGCATCGCCTGGGGTTACCTGGGCAGCCGGGGCGATTTCGGCAACCCGCTGGGCGCGCTGAGTGATCGCTTCAACGAGCGGCCCACCGCCGAAGGTTCCGGCAATTTCTCCAACGGTTACTTCCGCGGCCGGCCCGCGCTGTTTGGCGGCGTCGCCTACCAGACACCCTGGGCGCCGTTGAGCCTCAAGCTGGAATACGAGGGCAACGACTACCAAAACGAGCCTCGAAACAACCATCTGCGCCAGGACTCGCCGGTCAACCTCGGGCTGGTCTACAAGGTGGCCGACTCCGTCGACCTGAGTGCCGCCTGGGAGCGCGGCAACACGGCGATGTTCGGTATCACCCTGCACACCAATTTCGTCAGCCGCAAGGCGCCGGTCAAAACCTACGACCCGCCAGCCCCCAAGCTGCCCGCCCAGGCGCCGAGCGTCGCGATGGATCAGGTGGATTGGGCCGCGGTGTCCAAGCGTTTGCAGGACAATGCCGGCTATAACGTGCAGCGTATTGCCCAGCGCGGCCCTGAGTTATTGGTGTATGGCGAGCAGCAGCGCTATTTCTACAGCGCCAAGGCCGTGGGGCGCGCCAGCCGTATCCTGGACGACAGCGTCAATGACCAGATCAGCTGGTTCACCCTGGTGAGCGAGCGGTACGCCATGCCGATCGAAGAAACCAGCGTGCCCCGCGAGACGTTCCGCGAGGTGGTCAACCAACGCGAGCCCCTGCAGACCCTGCATCGCCAGACCGAAGTCAACCCGCCCAGCGCCCAGGCGCAAACGCTGCTTTACACCCAAGCGCCCAAGCCCCTGAGCTACGGCGTCGGGCTGGGTTACAAGCAGAACGTCGGCGGGCCGGATGGCCTGCTGTATCAGATTTCCGCCGACCTCGACGCCGAATACCGCTTCACCCGCAACACCTGGTGGAGCGGCCTGCTCAGCGTCAACCTGCTGAACAACTACGATGGCTTCACCTACGACGCGCCCAGCGGCTTGCCGCGCGTGCGTACCGATCTGCGCAAGTACATGACCAGCTCTGACGTGACCGTGCCGACGTTCCAGCTCAACCACGCGGTGCGACTGGATCAGGACCTGTATGGCATGGTCTACGGCGGGTTGCTGGAATCGATGTACGCCGGTGTCGGCAGTGAGGTGCTGTACCGGCCGATGGGCCAGCGCTGGGCCTTGGGCGCCGACCTGAACTACGTGCGCCAGCGCGGGTTCGAACAGGACTTCAGCCTGCGCGACTACCGCACGGTCACGGGGCATATCACCGGCTACACCGACTTGCCGTTCAACACACAGGGTGCGCTGAGTGTCGGTCGCTACCTGGCCCGGGACTGGGGCGCCACCCTGGACTTGTCGCGCGAGTTCAACAATGGCGTGCGGATTGGCGCCTGGGTCACCCGCACCACCGCGTCAAAAGAAGCCTTTGGCGAAGGCAGCTTCGACAAAGGCCTTTACCTGTCAATTCCCTTTGATGAGCTGATGAGCCTGTCGACGATGCGCCGCGCCAATCTGGTGTGGGCGCCGCTGACCCGCGATGGCGGCGCGCGCCTCAATCGCGCGTATTCGCTGCATACGATGACTGATGGCCGCGACAGTGACCTGTTCTATCGGAACTTCGAGAAGATCACTGAATAGACAAGGAAAGGGGGACCTGAAGTCCCCCTTTGTTTGCCTCAGTAAATGTCTTTGGACAGCAGTGTGAACGGCGTTTTCAGCAGGATCTTGATGTCCAGCCACAGTGACCAGGTGTTGATGTAGCGCAGGTCGATGTCGACGCGCTTTTGCATCTTCTCCAGGGTCTCGGTCTCGCCCCGGCACCCATTGATCTGTGCCAGCCCCGTGATACCGGGCTTGATACGGTGGCGCGCCATGTACGCGTGAATCTTCCCCGAGTAGTAGTCGTTGTGCGCAACCGCATGGGGCCTTGGACCGACCAGGGCCATGTGCCCTTGCAGCACGTTGAACAACTGCGGCAGTTCATCGATGGACGTGCGGCGCATGAAACGCCCCACGGGGGTGATGCGTGAATCGTGGCGGCTGGCCTGGCGTACTTCGTGGTCGTCATGCACGCGCATCGAGCGGAACTTCCAGACCTTGATCACCTGACCGTTCCAGCCGTGACGGTCCTGCTTGAAGATCACCGGACCGGGGGAGGTCAGTTTGATCAGCACGGCGAACAGCAACAGCAGCGGGCTCAGCAGGATGAGCGCGAGCAAGGCCACGCTTTTGTCCAGCAGCGACTTGCTCAGTGCGGCGGTCGGACGGCTGGTCAGCGGGCTTTCATTGAGGAAAATCGCCGGCAGGCCATCGACCTCGGCCACGCAGTGATTGAGCAGCAGCATGTTGTTGAGGTCGGGGACCCAGATGACATCGACGCTGATCTCCAGCAGGTTGATGTACAGCGCCTCGATATGGGTGGCTTCCTGCAGCGAATGGGTGATGTACAGCCTGCGGATACCGTGCTGCCGGATCAACTGCGGGAGGTCCGGCAGCTCGCCGAGTATCTGTGATTGCACGCCCGGGGCTGCGGTCGCCGTGGCGCCGACGAGGCCGACCAGCGGTGAGCGTTTTTGCCGGGAAAGTGTTTTCGCCAGGTCGGCGGCAAGTTTACCGGTACCCACGATCAGCGATTTATGTCGCTCGTGAAGTTGCCCGTGGTAATAGCGGGAAAGACTGTGGATCGGGATGTAACAGAGCGCCAGCACGGCATAACTAATCGCCGCCCACAGCAGCAGGATTTCGATGGGGAACAACGCGTTAGCATTGCAGGCAATACCCACCGCAACCAGTATCAGCAGGGTAAGTAACCAACCCATGAAGAGTCGGCCCAGTCCCACCGCGTAATCATCTTTCTTGCTGTAGACGTCACATAACATATAGGCCGGGATCGAGGCCAATATGCTAAAGGCAGCCAATACCCGGTAGGGATATTCCAGCTGGCCAGTCTTTAAAATAACCAATGCAAATAACAGTGTGACGACCAAACTTGACGCCAGCGTCCACTGTCCCCAAAAGGTCAGACCTTTGGGTGTTAGGTTACGATGCATTCTCCGGTTATTCAGCATACTACTGCTCCCAGTGGTGACCACTCATGGTGGCAGGCTTAAGCGAGGCGTGGCATTGAAACAGCCAAATAGACAGGCACGCGTAGGCGCGCACAGATTGATATTAATCAACGGCAGGGGGCAGTAGCTGACGAGTTATAACAGGCACATAGCGATAGTTAAGTGGCTGCTGGGTGAGACGGATTGTTATAAAAAGGCAGATAGTGGAGCGTGACCAACGCCAAGATTAACGACTCTGGAGTTATTATATTTTTTCAGCGAAACTGCTGGGCGAGTTCCAGGGGGTTTTTTATCCTCTGGGTCAAGCAATAGCCCCGATTTCTCACCGAACGGAACAAACGCTCGCCATCGTTGACGCGCTTGAATTTTTCCTGAAGTCGGCTGAGGCACATTTCCAGGCCGCGATACAACTCGGGTTCGCGACCAATATTGCGAATAAGTTCTTCTTTACTCACCACACGTTCTTCATGGTGTAACATTTTTTTGATAAGTGCTGACTCGATCGTGGTCAAGGAAATGCGTAGGCCACCCTTGACCAGCATTCGATCATGTTGTGTAAAGGTCCAGTAGTCGGGGGCCTGTAGCGGAGGTTTTTCGGTGTGGGTCGCCAGTGCTTTTTGAGGCCTGTCGGTGCTGTGGAGTTGAACATTTAGTTCCAGTTTATTATAGGGCTGTAATGTTTTGTAAATGACCGGCGTTGATGCGTTATTGGCGCTGTCGGGTTTTTCGATAGTTGAATTGTTGGTGTAGTGCGAATTGAAATACTGGTTGCCAAACAAAGGCGTGCTGGTTGCCTGGGTTTCTGCTGTCTTGGTTCGCGGCGGGCAAGCGATATCGCCATAGAGTAACTCCACATTCGACGCAAAGTCGGGCAGCGGAATAAAGATGGGCGTAGCGGTGGACAGATGTTTTTTGAGTGAGCTCATAGTGGTTACCATGGTCCTGTGGGTTGAGTGTTATACATTTTCGGCCGGCGAGTAGTAACCGCCCTGAAAGTAATTGAAAGGCAAGCGTTTGGCGAGTGTTGCACTGTCAGAGAATTCAACTTTGTCTGCAATGAATGAGACTCGGCTGGCGCTTATCAGCTCTAACATGCGGTCGTAGAGCCGGTCGAAAAAATCCGAGCGTATATTCAGACTCAGTCTCAGGGGCGCATCCGGAAATGGCATTTTTATATAGTCATAGAGTTTCAGTTCGATCAACAGGTCGGCCTGCTTTGTATCCAGTGTGTAGTTATTGTAGGCAAGCTTGATACTGCTGCGGTCTTTGAGGTTATACAGTTGGCGCACCATCGCGCGGCGCTCCGTGGGGCCGGGAAGTGCATCCAAGGGGTTTTCTATAGTGATAACGAGTTGCTGCTTATAGCTTTCCAATACATGCGCGACCTGGATAAGTTCCTTGAGCGTGTCGTCGGACATAAGCGCTGATTGCTCGATGCGCAGAAATTTATGAGTCGCCGGCTGTGCAGAAGCAAGTGGTAAGTGACTGAAATCAGCAGTCATGCGTGGGTCGATGCGCGACAGGGCGTCACGGTAGGCGCATTTAAGTTGAGCGCTATACAAAGGCTGCGAATGCTCTGGGAGATTGAGCAGATTATGTGCGCTGGTTACGCGAATCTCATTGCCCCAAAGTGCGCAGCTGCGTTCAACTATCGCTTGCCTGAAGAGCTTGGGTTGGGCTATTGCGACAGGCGATATTTTCTCGTTATTCACGATGCTGTCTCTCTTGGGCTGGGTGCAAATACTGGGCGGAAATAATCCCACGGCTCAACTTGTAACCGTAGCCACGGATGTTCTGAATGATATTTTCGCCATAGCGCGCCTTGATTTTGCTGCGCAGGCGGCTAATGGATTTCTCCAGGGCTCGAGAGTCGTAGAATTTGGTGTTGAGCCCCATAACATTGGCGATTTCATCGTGACTGAGCAGTCGGTTATAGATCAGCGCCTCGAGAACTTTCATTTCGATGAAGGAAATTTCAAGTTTCTGGTCGTTGCCGTAAATGCACATCCGGTCTTGATCGAGAATAAGTTTGCAGCAGTCCAAGCGATACGTTTCATTGAGAAACGCCTCGACTAAACTCAACTTTTCTTCAGGGGAAGTTTCGGTGGCTTTTAGGCAGTAGTCCGCGCCGGCCAAATAATATTTGGTTTTACTTTGAGTAGAGGCAAACGTGATGAAGACAACTATCAGGCAGGTCGGGTTTTTGTGCCTGGTTTTTTTTATGATGTCCAGGGTTTGATTGCTGGCAGAAGGTGTGTCGATTTCTATGACGATGGCGCGATAGTCGACGTGATCTTCATGATGACCGACTAGTTGACCGTAGCTGCGTGTATCGACTTTTAAATCATTCGGTACAGTACGAACTATAAGTGCTCTGAAATCCTCAGTTTTAGACGCAGTCCGTGCAATAGCGAGGACGTTGGAAAAATGCATCACCTACTCCCTTTTCTGGCATGCAAGGCCGACAGTTCAATCGCTGCTAGCGTTAGATACTAATCGAATTGATTCCGCCAAAACGTGACAAATTTTAACATTCGTAGCTTTATTCTAAAGGCGGCGGCGGGGTGAGAGGGAGGTGTTGCGGGTGCGGCGTTTGCATGGGTGTACACATATGCTAGTGCAGATTGTTAGTGTGCAATAAGTATCTTAGGTCAATTGGTTTTTAGGCCTGTGGCGATTTAATTTTTTCTATACATGAGGCCAGGTGACGGGGCGACTAATTGCCTTAAACCGCGAGGAATTTGCCATCGACGCCAGCCCGGTGCTGTCGATTCTGCGCTTTACTTGCGCGGTCCTCCCGGATCCGACGACGGCTTAAGCTAATTCTAAAAAGGTATTTATTGCCGATTTTTAAGATCGTTTAGCTTGATCGCTCCCCCAAGACGTTCATGGAGTGAGCCGCCGATGCTGCAATCAATCACCGCCTTGCCGCTGCTGGACCTGTCGTTGCTCGATGGCAGCCCGGCGCAGCGCAGCGCGTTTCTCGATGAGCTGCGTTTTGCCGCGCGGCATGTCGGCTTCTTCTACCTCACCGGTCACGGTATCGCCCCGGCGTTGCTGGCCGAGGTGCAGCAGCAGGCGCGGGCTTTTTTCGCCTTGCCCGAGGCAGACAAGCTGGCCGTCGGGATGATCAACTCTCCGCACTTTCGCGGCTATAACCGCGTGGCCTCGGAAATCACCCGGGGCCAGCCGGACCTGCGTGAGCAGTTCGACGTCGGTGCCGAGCGCGAACCCTTGGCCGTCGCGCAACACCCCGCGGCCTGGGCGCGCCTGCAAGGCCCCAATCAATGGCCGGCGGCGCTGCCCGAGCTCAAACCTCGGGTGTTGGCCTGGCAGCACGCAATGACCCGGATGTCGTTGCGCCTGCTGCGCGCGTTCGCCCAGGCCTTGTCCCTGCCCGAAAATGCGTTCGACGCGCTGTACGGCGACAAGCCCAACGAACATATCAAGCTGATCCGCTACCCGGGTCGCCACGCCGGGCAGAGTCGCCAGGGCGTTGGCGCGCACAAGGACTCCGGCTTCCTGAGTTTCCTGCTGCAAGACCAGCAGGCCGGTTTGCAGGTGGAAGTGGAGGAGGGGCGCTGGATCGACGCCGCGCCGCGGCCCGACACGCTGGTGGTGAATATCGGCGAATTGCTCGAGCTGGCCAGTAACGGCTATCTGCGCGCCACGGTCCACCGCGTGGTGTCGCCGCCGGTGGGCAGCGAGCGCGTGTCCCTGGCGTTTTTCCTCGGCGCGCAGCTGGATGCGGTGGTGCCGGTGTACCCGCTGGCGCCCGAACTGCTGCGCGATGCCCACGGCCCCACCAGCGACCCGCGCAACCCGTTGCTGCGCGACGTCGGCTGGAACTATCTCAAGGGCCGCCTGCGTTCCCACCCGGATGTGGCCCAGCGTTTCTACGCCGACGCCACACTGCCCCATGCACTGTCCGCCTGATCAGGAGATCACTCTGTTGAAGACATTCACACTTACCCTGGCGGCCTTGCTGAGCGCTTTCAATGTGGCGGCCGCCGATGCCTTGCGCGTCGCCGCCGACCCGATTCCTCATGCGCAAATCCTCGAATACGTGCAGAAGCTCGACCCGGACCTGAAGCTGAACATCATCGAGATCCCCAGCGGCGTGAACTCCAATGAGTTGCTGGCCCATGGCGATGTCGACGCCAATTACTTCCAGCACCTGCCGTATCTCAAGGCCCAGGAACAGGCGCTCGGCCAGACGTTCGCGGTGGCGGCCGCCGTGCATATCGAACCGTTGGGGATCTATTCGCACCGCCACACCCGCTTCGACCAGGTGCCGGACAACGGCACCGTCGCCGTGCCGAATAACGTCACCAACCTCAGCCGCGCCCTGTACCTGTTGCAAGCCAATGGCCTGATCACCCTCAAGCCGGGCTTCAACGATGCGTCCAAGGACCAGGCCACGCCCAGGGACATTGCCGAGAACCCCAAGCACCTGAAGATCCTGGAAATCGAATCGCCGCAGATCCCCCGGGCGCTGGAGGATGTCGACCTGGCCGTGATCAATGGCAACTTCGCCCTGGAAGCCGGGCTGCAACCGGCCAAGGATGCGCTGGGGCTGGAGAAGGCTCAGGGCAACCCTTACGCAAATATCCTGGTGACCACGCCCAAACTGGCGCAGGACCCGCGCATCCAGCAACTGGCCAAAGACCTGCGCTCGCCGGCGGTGGCCAAGTTCATCAGCGAGAAATATGCCGGTTCGGTGATCCCGGTGGCGCTCGAATGATCGTCGTCGAGGGGGTCAGCAAAACCTACGCCGACGGCCAGCCGGCGGCGCTGGACAACGTGTCGTTGCAGATCGCCGATGGTTCGATCTTCGGCATCGTCGGCCGCAGCGGCGCCGGTAAAAGCACGTTGCTGCGCTGCCTTAATCTGTTGGAGCGGCCGACGTCCGGGCGCATCCTCATGGATGGCCAGGACCTGACCCGGTTAACCGGCAAGGCGCTGCGCCAGCAACGCCAGCGCATCGGCATGATCTTCCAGGGGTTCAACCTGCTGCATTCACGCAACGTGGCGGATAACGTCGCGGTGCCGTTGGAGATTGCCGGGGTGCCCAAGGCCGAGCGCGTCGCGCGGGTGGCGCAGTTGCTGGCGTTGGTTGGCTTGAGCGACAAGGCGGCGGCGTTTCCTTCGCAACTCTCCGGTGGGCAGAAGCAGCGTGTCGGCATCGCTCGCGCACTGGCCGCGCGCCCGGCGTATTTATTGTCGGATGAAGCCACCAGCGCCCTGGACCCGGAAACCACCGCTTCGATCCTGGCGCTGTTGCGCGATATCAACCGGCAACTGGGGGTGACCATCGTGTTGATCACCCATGAGCTGGACGTGGTCAAGGCGATCTGCGACAGCGCGGTTTCCCTGGCGGCGGGGCGCGTGGTGGAAAGCGGCACGCTGCTGCAACTGCAGGCCGACCCGTCCTCGCGCCTGGGCCGTGCGCTGGCGCCCAACCTGCAGGTGGTGAGGGCGGGATGAAAACCGACTGGAATGAAGTTCTCCAACTGCTGCTCAACGCCACCGGCGAAACCCTGTACATGGTGCTGCTGGCGGGGCTGTTCACCTTGTTGATCGGCCTGCCATTGGGCGTGCTGCTGTTTATCAGCCGCGCGGGTGGGCAGTTCCCGCTGCCAAGGCTCAACCGTGCGTTGGGTGCGGTGATCAATCTGGGGCGTTCGCTGCCGTTTGTGGTGATGCTGATCGCGCTGATTCCGCTGACCCGCCTGATCGTCGGCACCACCCTGGGCAGCACGGCGGCGGTGGTGCCGATCACCATCGGTGCTTTTCCGTTTTTCGCACGCATCGTCGAGACCGCCCTGGATGACGTGGACAAGGGGCGCATCGAGGCAATCGTGGCCATGGGCGGCGATATCCGCCATGTGATTTTCAAGGTGCTGCTGCCCGAAGCCTTGCCGGCGCTGGTGGCCGGGGTCACGTTGACCCTGGTGATGCTGATCGGGTTTTCTTCCATGGCCGGGGTGATCGGCGGCGGTGGGTTGGGCGACTTGGCGATTCGCTACGGCTACCAGCGTTTCAACAACCAGATCATGGTGGTGACGGTGGTGGTGTTGGTGGTGCTCGTGCAGGGCGTGCAAAGCCTGGGCGATCGCTGCGTCAGGTCGTTGGCGCATCGCCGATGAGCCTTCATGTCGATAGTGATCGCGGCTCGCGCACAGCCTTGAGCAACAGCGTTTCGAAGGCTTGTTGCACCCCGGGCCCGTCACTGTGGGCCACATTGAAGCGCATCGAATCAGGCCGCGCCGGGTCGTAACCGAACAATGCCCCCGGTGCCAGCACCATGTTCTGCTTCAACGCCTCCTGGGCCAACTGTTCGCCGTTCACCCCCGGCGGCAGGCGGGCCCAGATGAACATGCCGCCGTCATACGCCATCGGCAATTGACAGCCGCAGCGCTTGAGCCATTGTTCGACACGCGCACCGGCTTCCAGCAAGCGCTGCACCATGCGCTTGCGGTGCCGGGCGTAACTGCCTTCGCTGAGCATGCGGTAGACGATCTGCTCGAACAGCTCCGAGGTCACGCCGCCGCTCATCAACTTCATATGGGTCAGGTTGGCCGCCAGTTGCGGTGCGGCCACCACGTAGCTGACGCGGGTGTTGGCGCTGAGGATTTTCGAGAAGCCCGACAGGTAGGTGACCTGGTCCAGGCCGGCGATGGTGGCCAGGCGCGGCGGCGGGTTGGGATGCAGGTCGCCGTAGAGGTCATCCTCGACGATATGGCAGTGGTACTGGCGGGTCAGTTGCAGCAGACGAAACGCCTGGCTGGGGCTGAAAGAGTGCCCGGTGGGGTTATGCAACACACTGGTGGTGAGGTACAGGCTGGGGCGATGTTCGGCCAGCAACTGTTCGAGGGCGTCGAAATCGAAGCCATCGGGGCGCCGCTCGATCGTCACCACCTTGACCCCGTGCAGGGCCAGGTTGGCGTGGAAGTTGAAGTAGCAGGGCGCGTCGAGCAGCACCGTGTCGCCGGGGCGGGCGAGCAGGCGCATGAGCATGTCCAGGCCTTGCAGGGTGTTGGGCGTGGTGATGATTTGCTCCACCGGCACCGACAACCCTTCGGCATGCAGTTTGTGTTGCAGTGCCTGGCGCAACGGCAGGAACCCGGCCGGCGTGCCCATCCCGGCAAGGCGCAGCGACGGCGCGCGCACCACGCTACGCATGGCTTGGCGAAGCGCCTCGCTGTTCAGCCACTCCTCCGGCAAATGCCCGCCACCGGGGCGCAGATCTCCATTGACGGTGACCAGCGGCCGGCGTAACACGCTGAGCAAGTCCTGGGGCAACAGGTCGACCCAGCTCGTCGAGGCGGCGCGGATGATGTCTGTTGTCACAAAGTGGCCAAGGCCCTGGCTCGAGGTCAACAGGTTGCGCCCGCGCAGGCGGTCCAGCGCTTCGTTGAGGGTGAACTTGCTCACGCCCAGGGTCTGGGTCAGCTCACGCACCGACGGCAACTTGCTGCCGGGCGCCCATTCGCCGTTCTCGATGGCCTGGCTGAACGCCTCGACGATCTGTTGCACCTTGGGTGCGCCAGCCCGAAAGGCGATGGCGGATACAAACATGCGGCTTCCTTGTCTTTGCTGGTGATTTTACCGGTGAAGTAGGGCCGGATTAGGCCTTACTTTACCTGCCCTGCGCAATGCCGCGGCCCTAGACTGCCGGCTATCCGGCCACTTTCCGGCTGTCTTCCCAAGGTCCAAGGCTATGACAAGCGCGTTGACGCTCTCTTCGTTTCTCTACTTTCTGCTGTTTTGCGCCACCGTGACGTTCAGCCCCGGCCCCATGACCTTGTTGCTGCTGAGCCTGGGCTTGAAGGACGGCCTGCGCGGCTCGATCCCGGCGCAGCTCGGCGCCAGTGTGTCGTACCTGGTCTCTATCCTGATCTTTGCCGTGGGTTTCTCGGAATTGATCAAAGGCAACCTCGCCATCACCCAGGGTATCCAGATGGTCGGCGTCGCCTACATTCTCTACCTGGCCTACAAACAGTGGACCGGCAGCGGCGTGTCCATCGACGGGGTCGTTGCCGTGGAAGGCGCACGCAGTCTGTTCGGCAAGGGCTTGCTGACCGGGTTTTCCAACCCCAAGGCGATCATTATGTTCAGCGCCGTGTTCCCACAATTCGCCGGGACCGGGGAGCACAACTCGATGTCGGACATCGCTATCCTCGGGCTGACCTTTCTATTGCTGCAGTTCGCCAGTGGCTGCCTGTATGGCTATTTCGGCCAGCGCATCAAGCCGGTGCTGGAAAACCCCCGGCGGCGGGTCTGGTTGCAACGGATCACGGCATTGTTGTTGCTGGGCGTCGCCGGGATGCTGGCGCGGGGCTTTTCCCACTGACGGCGCTGAGCTTACAAGGGGTAGTGGCGATATGCTGTTGCCCTGATAGACTCCAGGCACCTACCCAGGATCGCACCTCACCATGCCAGCCGCCGGAGGAAATGGAGTTCCGCTCGCTACCCGCTTGTACAAAACCCGCACGTTGGGGCTGACACTTGGCTTTGCCTGCGTGGCCTTCGGCATGTCTGCGTTGAACCCACCGCTTTGGGTGTGGGCGTTGATGCTGATCAACGGCTTTGTCTGGCCGCACCTGGCTTATCAATGGGCACGCCGCACCGCCAACACATTGCGTTGCGAGCGCCACAACCTGCTGTTCGATTCGTTTTGCGGTGGCTTCTGGGTCGGTGCCATGCACTTCAACCCACTGCCCAGCGTCACCACCTTGTCGATGATGACCATGAACAATGTGGCCATCGGTGGTCCCCGTTTCATGCTGGCGGGCTGGGTGGCGCAGGCGTTGGGCGTCGGCGTGTCGCTGCTGATCTTCACCCCGGCGTTCATCGGCATAACCAGCCAGGCGCAGTTGTATGCCTGTTTACCGATCCTGGTGCTGTATCCGCTGGCCCTGGGCTGGATTTGCTATCGCCAGGCCGTGTCCCTGGCCGGGCACAAGCGTGAGCTGCTGGCCCTGAGTCGTACCGACAGCTTGTCCGGCCTGCTCAACCATGGCGCGTGGAAGGACCATCTGGACATCGAGTTCCAGCGCTGCCACGGCGGGCAGCAGGGCGCGGTGATTGCCCTGATCGACATCGATCATTTCAAAGTGATCAACGACACCTACGGCCATGTCACCGGCGATCTCGTCCTGCGCCAGCTCAGTAAAGTGCTGCGTCAGAACCTGCGCGCCACCGACCTGGCCGGACGCTACGGCGGTGACGAGTTCTGCGTGATCCTGCCGGACGTGCCGCTCAATCGCGCCACGCAAGTGATGGATACCCTGCGCGATCGCTTCAATGCGCTGGCCTATACCCAGGACCCGACCCTGCGTGTCAGCTTGAGCATCGGCCTGGCGCCTTATCGGGTCGGGCATAGCGATTCGACCAGTTGGCTCAACGATGCCGACCAGGCGTTATATGACGCCAAGAGCAGCGGGCGCAATCGGGTCAGCGCGGTGCAGGGGCCTTGGTTGAGGTCGGTCTAGCGGGACGGCGTCCCCAGCCAGCAAAAACAAACTGAGGACGTGTTGATTGTCCTATGCATAGAACGAACAACGCCGCGTTTGCCGGCTAGTCCCCAAGGCCCGTGGGACTTATGGTGTAGGCACTTTGGAGGTACACCATGAAAAAACTCATCGGCATCTACACCAGCCCCCGCGCCCACTGGGTCGGCGACGGTTTTCCGGTACGCACGCTGTTTTCCTACGACACCCTTGGCAAGCACATCAGCCCCTTCCTGTTGTTGGACCACGCGGGCCCGGCCGATTTCACCCCGACCACACAGCGTCGCGGTGTCGGCCAGCACCCGCATCGCGGCTTTGAAACCGTGACCATCGTCTACGACGGCGAAGTCGAGCACCGCGACTCCACCGGGGCTGGCGGCACGATCGGCCCCGGCGACGTGCAATGGATGACCGCCGCCAAGGGCATCCTCCACGAAGAGTTCCACTCCGAAGCCTTCGCCCGTAGCGGCGGGGTGCTGGAGATGGTGCAACTGTGGGTCAACCTGCCGGCCAAGGACAAAATGGCCGACGCCGGTTACCAGACGATTGTCGACGGCGATATTCCGCTGCTGCCGCTGGCCAATGAGGCTGGCCAACTGCGCCTGATTGCCGGTGAGTTCGCAGGCACCAAAGGCCCGGCGCGCACCTTCACGCCGATCGACGTGTGGGACCTGCGCCTCAACGCCGGCAAGGCGCTGACCCTGAACCTGCACGCCGGACGCAACACCGCGCTGGTGATCTTGCGCGGCACGGTGCTGGTCAATGGCGAAGAAATCGCGCGCCAGGGGCAATTGGCACTGTTTGAGCGCGACGGCACGCAACTGTCGCTGGAATCCAGCGACGACGCGAGGGTGCTGCTGCTCAGCGGCGAGCCGATCGACGAGCCTATCGTCGGCCATGGTCCGTTCGTGATGAATACTGAGCAGGAGATCCATCAGGCGTTTGCTGATTTCCACTCTGGTCATTTCGGGCAGATGCAGCACTGAAAGGCTGACGCCAAGCCTAATGTGGGAGCGGGCAAGCCCCCACATGCGTAATTGCATGGACTTGATCAGTGAGGCCGAGAGTGGTCGTTATGCTGTAAACGTTCGGCGGCGATCACAAGTTCGAACCGGCAGGCTCTTCTTTGCGGACATGATCCGTATGCTTCCTTGGAATATGCTTACAAGCCTGCCGACGCAACTTTCTATTTTCCGGCTTCTTGGTCAGCTTCGAGAATCAAGCTCGGGGATGGGCCGCGAGCCTTTGCGAACCACCACAGGGCAAATGTCCCAAGAATAGTCGTTAACACGGCCAAAATCAGGATTACGGTCTGGGTGCCCAAGGGCGCAGCTAACAAAGCCACCAGTAAACCTGCCAGAGGCTGGGACATGTTGTTCAGCAGCGTGATCACACCTACTGTCTTACCGAAGTCCTGAGGCGGTATCACCCGCTGCCGGATAGTGCGTATGTAGACGTTGAACATTTTGTCGAAGCCTGCGATCAACAGGAAACCCAGCACATAGCCGAGCAGACTCGGACTCAGGGCGCTGATGAATGCCCCCGTTGCGATCATCGAATATCCGACACCCCCGAGGACCCGCAGAGGCAACACCACCCGAGCGAGAAGAAACAGGATCACGATTGTTGTCACCGCACCCGCCGCCTGAAGCCCTGCATAGCTATCCTTGCCGGCGCTGTACTGGCCGATCACCATGGCCGCCGAAGTTGCCAAGGTGCCACCAACGATCAGGTTGACGCCTACCGCCAGAATGATGATTTTTTTCAATTCTGCGAAGCTACGGATATGCCCAAAAGCGATCCTCAAGGGCTGCAGCCAGATGTCTTGATGCTGCTCGAACACCTCTAGCGTCATACGGCCAAGACGTTGCCACGCCAGCATGCTCAGGTCTGCCAGCAGGAACAATCCGGCGATCCAAAGCACCACCCAGTGCCAAGCCCAAACCTCAAGCATCAGTGCCGCCACCAGAGGCCCGAGGACCAGTCCCGCCTGGTCGGCGATCTGGGAGTAGGACAACGTCTTGGTGTAGCTGTAGTGCTGGAAGATATGCGGCATCAGCACTTCGCGAGCCATGATGCCTTGCGTGGTCAGCACTCCGCACAGTGCCGACAGCACCACTATCCAACCGATGCCACCAAAGATTCCGTAGAGCACCACCCCCAGCACACAGAGCCATGCCCGGTAGACCTGACTGATATGCAGGATCTTAATAGGCGGGTACTTGTCGCACAGCGCGCCGCACAGCGGGAACGCGAGAAATCGCGGCAGCGATTCGACGAAAAACGCTAGCCCTGCCCATGAAGCGCTGTTGGTGGTCTGGAACACCACCAGCGGCACAATAAACAACAGGATCTGATCCGCCAGCCTCGATAGAAAGAGCGCGATAAAAAAGGCGAGGTAATCCTTACGCATAGGGAACTCCTTTGTGTAAGCGACGTGGCATAGCGGTCTGAAGAAACATCAGTATGAGTTTACAAGGTGTCTAGATAATCCGGCGCGATGCAAACGCCTGGTCAGTGCTGATGCAATCAGGTGGTCAGATACGGTGCAATTTCCCACCCGCATTTCGCTCCGCGCTATACCCCCACATCCCCATTTCATGCGATCTTCTCGGCATTCACCCTGGAGTCGCCTGGATGCCCTCATTTATCGCTGATCACCCCATGTTGTGCGCCCTGGCGCTGATCTTTATCGACATCGGTGTGTGGCGCTTGATTTCCGCTGAGCTGGCCAATTGGAAGCTGGCGGCGCGGTTGGTGATTTTTGCGGTGTTCAGCGCCGTGTTGTTCAACGACGGCATGAACCCGATGCTCGTCGCGCCGTATGCCGACAACACCGCGCTGCACCTGGCCGCCACTGCGTTGCAGATCGGTTGGTGGCTGTTCGCGGCGCGGACCCTGACGGTGTTGCTCGGCGCGGTGATGATGCAGCGCGTGGGCCACACCGGTCGGCTGTTGCAGGACCTGCTGGGCGCGGTGATTTTCCTGATTGCGATCATCGCCGCCATGGCCTACGTGCTTGACCTGCCGGTCAAGGGCGTGCTCGCCACCTCCGGTGCGGTGGCGATCATCGTCGGCCTGGCGCTGCAAAGCACCCTCAGCGATGTGTTTTCCGGGATCGTGCTCAACACCACCAAGCCGTACCAGCTCGATGACTGGATTTCCATCGACGGCACCGAGGGGCGCGTCACCGATATCGATTGGCGCGCTACGCGGTTGCAGACCTCCCAGGGCAGCATGGCGGTGATCCCCAATTCGTTGGCGGCCAAGGCCAAGATCGTCAACTTTTCGCGCCCGGCGGATATGTTCGGCCTGTCGGTCAGCCTGCAAGTCAGCCCCCACGCCCGCCCGCAGTGCCGGCTGCTGCTGGCCAAACCGGCGCCGAGCGTGGCGTTCAAAACCTCGGCCAGCGACGGCGTGGAGTATGAAATCAGCGGCTTTGTGCCGTCGATGCCGCTCAAGCGCGAAGTGCGCAACCAGCTGTACGACCTGGCTTTCCGGCACTTGCAGGCGGCGGGCGTCGGTTTGCTGTCTGCCACCGAAAGCAGCGCGCCGCCGGCGCTGTCGGGGGCGCGGGCGTTGCTGGAGCGCTCGTCGATTTTCTCCACCCTGCGCCAGGAAGAGAAAGACACCTTCAGCCAGAACATGACCCTGCACAGCTACCGTGCCGGCGCGGTGATCCTGCCGGCGGGGGAGGTCAGCGATCATTTGTTTATCGTCGAATCCGGCGTGGTCTCGGTGATGCTGGACAAGGCTGGGCACGTGTTCGAAGCCGGGCGCATGGGGCCGGGGGAGGTGATCGGCGAGGCTGGGATCTTGTCCGACGAGGCCACGCTGGCGGACTTTCGCGCCAAGACCTTCTGCACCCTCTATCGCATCGAGAAGGAATACCTCAAGCCGTGCCTGGATGCGCGGCATGACATCGGCGAAGCGATGAAAGCGCTGCTGGATTTCCGCATACATGCGGCGCAGACCCTGACCCAGGAAGCACCGGTGGTGCCGGTGAAGAAGGGGTTCCTGCAGTGGTTGCGCAAGCGCCGGCTGTAGTGCGATCAGGGCGCCGGGGCGAGGCGGCAACGCTCGTCGAAATCTTCGGCCAACTGCGCCAGCGTCACATCCCCCAGCCGCGCCAGTAACAGTGCCTGGGCCTGGTCGAACGCGTCGCTCAGTGCCGCGTTCACTGCCTGTTCCACCAGGCATTGCGGGTGGTCGGTGGACAAGCCGATGGCGAATATCGACGGCGTGCCCAAGGCATTGTGGATATCCAGCAAGGTGATTTCACTCAGGGGTTTGCCCAGGGTCCAGCCGCCCTGATGACCTTTTTCCGAGCGGACATAGCCTTTTTCCTTGAGCAGCCCCAGTGTGCGCCGCACCACCACCGGGTTGGTGCCGAGCATCTGCGCGATGGTCTCCGAGGTGGCGCGCGCTTCATGGCGGTCCATATGGATCAGCACGTGCAGCATGCGCGAGAGGCGGGTGTCGTTTCTCATCAAAAAACCTCAAGTCGATTCGGTCGAAAGTATCCTTCGTAACCCAAAAAGTTGCGAGACACTTGACGTGCTATTTTTACGTAACTTATGGTGTGTCGTGAAAGCGCGCGGATAACCGCGCGCACCTGACAAGGGGCACTTTCATGATGCATGACGTCATTATCGTGGGCGGCAGCTATGCCGGCTTGTCCGCCGGCCTGCAACTGGCGCGGGCGCGACGCAAGGTTCTGGTGATCGACGCGGGGCAGCGGCGCAATCGGTTTGCCGCCACCGCCCATGGCTTTCTCGGCCAGGACGGCCAGGCGCCGGACGTCATTGCCGCCGAAGGTCGCAGCCAACTGATGGAGTATCCGAGCGTCACCTGGGTGCAGGACAGCGTATTACAGGCGGCTACGGCGCCGGGCGGTTTCAGGCTGCACACGCAATACAACGGCGGATTCGAGGGGCGACGCCTGATCCTCGCCACCGGGGTGGTGGACGAATTGCCCGCCCTCGAAGGCTTGGCGGAACGCTGGGGCAAGCACGTGTTTCATTGCCCTTACTGCCACGGCTATGAGCTCGATCAAGGCCGCATCGGTGTGTTGGCCACCTCGCCGCTGGCGATGCACCATGCGCTGATGTTGCCGGACTGGGGCAGCACCACCTTGTTCACCAATGGCGTGTTCACCCCGGATGCCGAGCAACAGGCGCAGTTGGATCGGCGCGGGGTCCGCGTGGAGCGCACGGCGGTGACACGGATCAGCGGTGAGCGCGTGGCTCTGGAACTGGCTGATGGCCGCGTGATTCAGCTGGACGGCGTATTCACGATGTCCCGCACTCGCCTCAGCCCCTTGGCCGAGCAGTTGGGCTGTGTGCTGGCTGACGGCCCCACCGGCCCGTACCTGCACACCAACGAAACCCGCCAGACCTCCGTGGCCGGCGTGTTTGCCTGTGGCGATGCGTCCCTTGCCGCCGGTTCCGTGGCGCTGGCGGTGGCCGAGGGCGTGCGCGCCGGGGTGGGCGCGCACGTTTCGTTGATTCACGGTTGAGGCTGGCCGGGATCGGCGCTCAGCGCACCAGGCACGGGCGCTTGTTATCGAAACGCCAACCGGGGATCAGGAACTGCATGGCCACGCTGTCATTGCGCGCACCCAGGCCCATGTCTTTGTAGCGTTCGTGGGCCTGGGCCACCGCGTCCATGTCGATCTCGACGCCCAGCCCCGGCTTGGTCGGCACCTGGATGTGACCGTCGACAATCTGCAATGGCGCCTTGGTCAGGCGCTGGCCGTCCTGCCAGATCCAGTGGGTGTCGATCGCAGTGATGTCGCCCGGTGCGGCGGCGGCCACCTGGGTGAACATCGCCAGGGAAATATCGAAGTGATTGTTGGAATGCGAGCCCCAGGTCAGGCCCCATTCATGGCACATCTGCGCCACGCGCACCGAGCCTTGCATCGTCCAGAAGTGCGGGTCGGCGAGGGGAATGTCCACCGATTGCAGCTGGATCGCGTGGCCCATTTCGCGCCAGTCGGTGGCGATCATGTTGGTGGCGGTGGGCAGGCCGGTGGCGCGGCGGAATTCAGCCATGACTTCGCGGCCCGAATAGCCGTTTTCCGCGCCGCACGGGTCTTCGGCGTAGGCCAATACGTGATGCTGGTCGCGGCACAGGGCGATGGCTTCCTTGAGTGACCAGGCGCCGTTCGGGTCCAGGGTGATGCGTGCGTCGGGGAAGCGCTCGGCCAGGGCCGTGACCGCTTCGATTTCTTCGGCGCCGCGCAACACGCCGCCCTTGAGCTTGAAGTCGTTGAAGCCGTACTTGGCCTGGGCGGCTTCGGCCAGGCGCACGATGGCGTCCGGGGTCAGGGCCGGTTCATGGCGCAGGCGGCACCAATCGTCACCATCGGCTTCGCTGCGGTAGGCCAGGTCGGTCTGCTGGCGGTCGCCGATGTAGAACAGGTAGCCGAGCATCTTCACCGCGTCGCGCTGCTGGCCTTCGCCGAGCAGGGCGGCCACCGGCACCTCAAGGAACTGGCCGAGCAGATCGAGCAGCGCCGCTTCCATCGCGGTGACGGCGTGGATGGTGATGCGCAGGTCGAACGTCTGCAGGCCGCGGCCACCGCTGTCGCGGGCGGCAAAGGTGCGGCGCATGGCATTGAGAATGCTCTGGTACGCGCCGATCGGCTTGCCGATCACCAGGCTGCGCGCGTCTTCCAGGGTTTCGCGGATGCGTTCGCCGCCCGGTACTTCGCCCACGCCGATGTGACCGGCGCTGTCCTTGAGAATCACGATATTGCGCGTGAAAAACGGCCCGTGGGCGCCGCTGAGGTTGAGCAGCATGCTGTCGTGGCCGGCCACCGGGATCACTTGCAGGTGGGTGACGATGGGGGCATGGCTGGCGTGGTGCTGGTGTTCTGTATTCATCAAAACGCTTCCTTATTTGCTCAAGACGGGGGCGGGGTGCAGCACGCTCGGGCTCTGGGCGCCGGGCCGGGTCTTGGCGAAGAACACCAGGATGGCCGCGAGGATCGAGGTGCCGGCCAGCCCATACAAACCACCCTGGATCGACCCGGTGGTCTGCTCCAGAAAGCCGAAGGTGGTGGGCGCGACAAACCCGCCGAGGTTGCCGATGGAGTTGATCAGCGCGATCACCGCCGCGGCGATGCGCGCATCCAGGTAGCCCTGGGGGATCGGCCAGAACAGCGACGATGCCGACTTGAACCCGATCGCCGCAAAACAGATGGCGACAAAGGCAAAGATCGGCCCGCCGGTGGTGGAGAAAAACATTCCCGCCGCAGCAATCAACAGCGCCGTGGCCACCCACGCCTGTTGATGCTTGTACTTGCCGGCCAGGGCCGCGAACGAATACATGGCGATGATCGAAATCAGCCAGGGAATGGAATTGTAGAAGCCCACCTGGATGTCACTCAGGTCGCCCATCTTCTTGATGATGCTCGGCAGCCAGAATGTGGCGGCGTAGATGGTCAGCTGGATGCAGAAATACAGGGCGCAGAACAGCATGATCTGGCGGTCCTTGAGCAGCGTGCCCAGGCTCGGCTTGACCGTCGTGGCGGCGTCACGCTCGCGTTGTTCGCGCTCGATCTCGCCCACCAGCGCGTCCTGTTCGGCGCGGCTGAGCCACCTGGCGTCATGGGGGTTGGAGTCGAGCCAGAACCACACGAAAAAGCACAACAGCACCGAGGCCATGCCTTCGATGATGTACATCCATTGCCAGCCGTGCAGGCCCAGCCCGCTGATTTGCAGCAGCACGCCGGACAGCGGGCCGGAGATCAGCGAGGCCAGGGCCGAGCCGCTGAGGAAGATCGCAATCGCCTTGCCGCGCTCCACCCCGGGCAGCCAGCGGGTGAAGTAGTAGATCACCCCCGGAAAGAACCCGGCCTCGGCCACGCCCAGCAGAAAACGCAGGATATAGAAGTGGGTTTCGTTCTGGATAAAGGCCATCAGCGTCGCGGTGATGCCCCAGGTGAACATGATGCGGGTCAGCCAGATACGCGCGCCGACTTTTTGCAGCAGCAGGTTGGAGGGCACTTCGAACAACGCATAGCCGATGAAGAACAAGCCGGCGCCGAAACCGTAAGCGGCCGCGCCGATGCCCAGGTCGTGTTCCATGTGGGTGCGGACAAAGCCGATGTTGACGCGGTCGATGTAGTTGACGATGAACATGATCACGAACAGTGGCAGCACATGCTGCTTCACTTTCTTGATCGCGCGGGCCAGGACGGGGTCGAGGGCAGGCGCAGCTGTCGCAGGGTTGGAAGGGGTCACGGGGTAGAACTCCCACGGATTATTGTTGTGCGGGGATGGGTTCAGGGCTGCCGGGGGTGCCTGGCAACTTGATAGACATCATACAACTGCTTTTTTCCGCGTCGCAACGTAAATTTTGGCTGTACGAGCATGCGACAGGGCTGGCGTACCTGTTTACAGGCGCCATAGCGCATAAAATCAATCGCGCCGATACAATCGCAGGCAAATCGGCTCCCGTGAAAACGCGGCGCAGTTGTGGCGGAATTTGTTTGTTGTCATACAAGTTGGTGGCGGAGGGGGATGTTAGTATTGACCGGGTCCAACCGATGGAATGACCGATGCACAACGACACCCCCCGCAAGCGCTCCCAGGGCCTGGCCCATGACATCGTGACCACGCTGACCCAGCGCATTCTCCTCGGCCAACTGGCGCCGGGCGAGAAGCTGCCCTCCGAGTCGGCCATCGTCGGCGAGTACGGTGTCAGTCGCACGGTGGTGCGTGAGGCGCTGTCGAAGTTGCAGGCGGCAGGGCTGGTGGAAACCCGGCACGGGGTGGGCACCTTTGTGCTGGCGCGGGACCAGCGCCAGGGCCTGCACCTGAACCATGACACCGCCGTCAGCGTGCGCGGCATCCTCGAGTTGCGCCTGGGCCTGGAAACCCAGGCCGCCGCCCTGGCCGCGCTGCGCCGCAGCGAGGTGCAGTTGCAGCACATGCGCGAGGCCCTCGACGACTACCAAGCCTCGCTGGCCAACAACGACAGCAGCGTCGAACCCGACGTGCGCTTCCATCAGTTGATTGCCCAGGCCACCGGCAACACCTACTTCACCGATGTGATCCAGCACCTGGGCAACTCGGTGATCCCGCGCACGCGCATCAACGCCGAAGAGCGCGGCGATACCGACCTGATGAAGCTGGGCCAGTTGGCCAACCTGGAACACGAGGCGATCCTCAACGCCATCCGCCGCCAGGACCCCGACGCCGCCCGCGCCGCCATGTTGTTGCACCTGAGCAACAGCCTGGAACGCATGACCGGCGAGTAGCAGGGGCATTTTCTTCAATACCCGGCTCGCCGGGGTGTTTACCGTGGCCCCTGTTCATCACCACAACAGGGAACCGCAATGAGCTTGATCCTTTCCATGGCCGCCTTCGCGTTGGCCACCTCCATCACACCGGGCCCGGTGAATGTGGTCGCCCTCAGTTCGGGCGCGCGCTTCGGTTTTGTCGCCAGCCAGAAACACGTGTTCGGTGCCGCCACCGGCTTCACGCTATTGCTGGTGTTGATCGGCCTGGGGCTGCATGAAGTGCTGCTGCGCTGGCCCATTCTGACCCAGTTGATCCAGTGGGGCGGGGTCGCCTTCCTGCTGTACATGGCCTGGAAACTTGCGGTGGACGATGGCCGGCTGGACGCCGAAGGCACCGCAACGGCGCCGTCGATGCTCTACGGCGCGATCATGCAATGGCTGAACCCCAAAGCCTGGCTGGCCTGCGTGGCGGGCATGGGGTTGTTTGTCGCGGATGGCGACGCCCGGCAGGTGTGGCTGTTTGCGGCGCTTTACCTGGTGATCTGCTACCTGTCGGTAGCCTGCTGGGCCTACGCCGGCACGTTTTTGCGCCGTTACCTCGGCAACGCGCAGGGCGTGCGGGTGTTCAACCGTTCGATGGCCGCGTTGCTGGTGGCCAGTGTGGGTTATTTGCTGATGGCTTGAGCAAGTCGCGGTACTGCCCCGGCGTGGCGGCGAAGTGCAGCTTGAAGGTGCGCTGGAAGTGCGCCTGGTCGGCAAAGCCGGCGGCCAGGGCGACGTCGGCGATCAGTTCGCCGTTGCGCAATTGGGTGCGGGCGAACTGAATGCGCCGGTTCACCAGAAACGCATGGGGCGTCAAGCCGTAATACTGCTTGAAGGCGCGGATCAGATAAGACGGCGACAGCTCGGCCGCCAGGCAGATGTCTTCGAGTTTCAAGGCCTGGGTGCAGTGTTCGCGGATGTATTCGGCGGCGCGTTCCAGCTTGTGATTGACCTCCCGCACCGGCGTGTTCGAAGGGTTCAGGCGCTGCTGCACCTCACTGAAATAACTCACCAGCATGCTCTGTTTTTGCAGGAGTTCGGCGTGCTCATCCAACAGCGTCCGGTACAGCTCGATCAGGCCGTTGTACAGCACCGGGTCGCGGGTATAGGGCGTATTGAACGGTCGATAACCCTGGTCGGTGCTGAAGCCCAACTGGTATTGCAGGTCCGTCAGCCAGGGCGTGTCGAGGTAGAGCATGTGATACGACCAGGGTTGGTTGTGGATCGGGTTGCACGCATGCACATCGCCGGGGTTCATCAGCACCACCGTGCCGGCGCTGATCTGGAAGGTGTCCGCGCCGTAGTGGTAATAGCTGCGCCCGGTGGTGATCGCGCCGATGGAGAAATGCTCGTGGGCGTGGCGGGTGTAGGTGACCTTGCGCCCATCGGCGATGGTCCGCGCTTCGATGAACGGCAAGCGCTCGTCGCGCCAGAAGCGCGGCGCTTGCGCGGGGTGAGTGGCGGTGTTCAGCGACATGGCGGCGGCTCCATCCCTCGGGAGATCGAGGGAGGATCATTGCACAGACTGCCGGGGCCGTCAGCCTAGAAGTCCCATTTAGTCGCCAGTTGCAGGCTGCGCGGTTCGCCGTAGAACCCGGTGCCGAAGTTGCCCAGGCCCGTGTAGTACTTTTTATCGAACAGGTTCTTCACGTTAAGCGTGGTGCTCAGGTGCTCGTTGAAGCGGTAGCGGGCCATCAGGTCGACCAGGTAGTAACTGTCCTGGGTGATGCGTGCGTTCTGGCCGAAGTTGACCGTGTCGTTCGGGTCGGGTTGGAACACGTTGCCGAAGAACTCGCTCTGCCAATTCACGCCACCGCCCACGGTGACATGCTCCAGCGCGCCGGGCAGGCGATAGCTACTGAACAGGCGCACCACCTGCTGCGGCGTGGTGGTTTGCAGCACCGAGCTGTACACATAACCGTTGTTGGCATCGCGGGTGTGCTGGTAGGTGTAGCCGGCCGAGATGTTCCAGCCGTCCAGCACTTCACCCGACAGTTGCGCCTCGAAGCCCTTGGTGGTGGCGCCGGCAATCGGGCGGTACACCGAATCGGTCTCGAAGCCCGACACGTACTCGGCGACATTGTCCTGCTCGATGCGGAACGCGGCAAAACTGGCATTCAGGCGGCCGTCGTAGAACGCTGCCTTGAGCCCGGCTTCATAGGTGGCGCCCTCGATCGGGTCGAGCAGTTTGCGGTCGGCGTCCTTGCTGCTTTGCGGGCGGTAGATCTGGGTGTAGCTGGTGTACACCGACCAGGTGTCGTTGAGGTCGTAGACGATCCCGGCATATGGCGTGACCACGCCGCTCTGGCGGTAGGTGGTGCGGTTGTCGGCCTTGGTCGGGTCATAGAAATCGGTGGTGTCGGTGCCGCTGAACGTGCTGACGCGCGTGCCGAGGATCACTGACAAATCGTCCGTGGGTTTCAAGCGCGTGGCCAGGTAGGCGCCGGTCTGGCGTTGCACGATATCGTTCTGGCCGCTGCGCGGGATATCCGGTTTGGCGTACTCGCCGTGCCAGTCGAAAATGCTGCCGCCCACGGCGGGGTAAATCGAACCGTAGACCGGCACGTCCTGCTTCGAGCGGGTGGCCATAAAGCCCATGATCAGCTCGTGCTCGCGGCCAAACAGGTTGAACGGCCCGCTGAGATTGACGTCCAGGGTGTTCTGTAACTGGTCGCCCTTGTACTTGCCCATGAACATGTACATGCCGTCGCCGCTGACCGGGTCCGGGTTGCCGCCGCTGGCGGAGGCGAGCAGGGTGTCGTGCTGACTGCGCTTGCGGTCGAGGCTGACCTTGAGCGACCAGTCGTTCGCCAACTGCTGTTGCACCGAGGCGAACAGCGTCTGGTTCTGGAAGTCGCGGCGGCTCCAGTCGGCCGCCGGGTTGAACGAGCGCGAGAAGTGCGTGCGCGAGCCGTCGCTGAAGAACATCGGGAAACCGGTCCAGCTGGCGCCACGGGAGCGGGTGTCTTGCTGGTCGATACCGAAGGTCAGCAGGGTGTCGGGCGTAAGGTCCGCTTCAAGGATGCCGTAGCCGATGTCCTTGGTGTGCTGGTAGTGATCGAGATACGACTGGCGGTCCTGATACACGCCGACAAAGCGTCCGCGCAGATTGTCCGACTCGGTCAAGGGGCCGGAAATATCGCCTTCGGTGCGGTAGTTGTCCCAGGAGCCGAAGGTCTGGGTGACCGAGGCCTTGAATTCCCGCGTGGGCTTTTTGCGGATCAGGTTGACCGTGGCCGACGGATCGCCGGAACCGCTCAGCAGGCCGGCCGAGCCCTTGATGATTTCCAGGTGGTCGTACACTGCCATGTCGGTGCTGGTGGTGCCGTAGTCGTACACGCCGTCATAGGTGGCGTTGACGCCGTCGTACTGGAAATTGGTGATCGGCAGGCCACGGCTGGAGAACTCCCAGCGTTCGCTGTCGTAGTTCTGCACGCTCACGCCGGGGGCGCGGCGCAGGGTGTCGGCGATGCTGTTGGAGCCCTGGTCGTCCATCTGCTGGCGGGTGATCACCGTGACCGACTGCGGGGTGTCGCGCATCGACAGCGGCAAGCCGGTGGCCGAGGCCATGACACCGGTAGTGTAGGCATGGGTGTCTTCGGTGATAGCGCCCAGGCCCTGGCCGGAAATCGTCGTGGCGCCCAGCTCCAGCGCGCCGCTGTGGGCGGGGATCAGCTCCAGCACGTAACCGTTGTTGCCTTGGGGCAGCGCCTGCAAACCGCTGCCCTGCAACAGGCGCTGCAAACCGCTGGTCGGGGTATAGCTGCCGTTCAGGCCGGGGCTGGTTTTACCAGCGGCGAGGCTGTTATGGCCGGCGATGAACATTCCGGACTGTTCGGCGAAGCTGTTCAGCACGGCGACCAGGGCGCCGCCCGCGATGCGATAACTGCGCGCGGCTTCCTGGGTCGAGGTCGGCTCGGCGGCGTACAGCGTCGGCGCGCCGAGGCAAAGCAGGGAGGTGGCCAGCGCCAGTGGGCGCAGCGCGAAGCGAGCAGGTTGCGGCATGGAGGTGTCCCTTTGGATCAAGTCGATCGGCGAGTTGAAAGCGTCTGCAGGGTTAACCGAACGAGTGTCGAAAAAGGGAACTGGCGGGTGAAGTTTTTTACTGCGGCCCGACGCTGACCCACCACGGCATCGGCCGCTCGACCCGAATCGGCAGCGCGGCTTGCAGCAGGTGCAGGGCCTGGTCGCTGTCCTTGAGCGGGAACGAACCCATCACCGGCAACTGCGCCACGGCCGGGTCGCAGCCCAGGTGGCCGGGGCTATAGCGGTTGAGTTCGGCGATCAACTCGCCGAGCGGCAGGTTGTCCGCCAGCAGCACGCCACGGCTCCAGGCTTCACGGGCCGGGGAGGCGACGCTGGCGGTGTTGAAGTGGTTGCGGGTAAACGTCAGCTGTTGGCCGGTGTCGACAATCCGTGGGTGCGGGTTGAGCGTACTCACCCGCACCCGGCCCTCGAACACCGTGAGCTGGGTATGTTCATCGCCTTGCACCACGCTGAAGCGCGTGCCCAGCGCCTGCAGCCGGCCTTGTTCGGTGTCCACCAGGAACGGACGGCTGGGGTCCTTGGCGGTGTCGATCAACACTTCGCCAAAGCGCAGGCGCAGCAAGCGTTGCGCGGCATCGAAGCGCACATCCAGCGCGCTCAGTGCGTTCAACCACACATGGCTGCCATCGGTCAGCAGCGCGTCGCGGGTCTCGCCGTTGGCGGTTGCATAGTCGGCACTCCAGCCGCTTGCCAGGCGGGGCAGGGGGCTGTGGCGCCAAGTGCCCCAGGCCAGTGTCGAGCCGACACCCAGCACCAGCAGGGTCTTGAGCGTCTGGCGCCGCGAGCTGCGCAAGGCCCGGCTGGCGCCATGGGGTTGCTCCAGCAACGGCGCAAAACGCTGGCTGACGCGCTGCACGTACTGCCAGGCCGCCAGGTGCTCGGGGCTTTGCGCGACCCAGGTTTGCCAGCGCAACTGTTCGAGCGCACCGCCTGGGTCCTGCAGGCGCACGTACCAGTGCGCAGCCTGCTCCAGGCTGGCGTGGCTGAGCTGGCCGGGGCGGCTCATTGCACCAGCATCCCGTCGAGTTCGGCTTCCAGAATCGCGCAGTGCAGCAGGGCCTGGGCCATGTACTTCTTGACCATGCGCTCGCACACGCCAAGCTGTACGGCGATCTGCTTGTAGGGCAGGCCGTGCAAGTGCGCGAGTAAAAAGGCCTCGCTGACCTTCTTCGGCAGGCGCGCGAGCATCGTGTCCACTTCGTAGAGGGTTTCGACGATGATCGCCCGCTGCTCCGGCGACGGCTGCCGCGCTTCCGGGCGCTCGGCCAGGGTTTGCAGCCAGGCGCGTTCCAGTTGGCGGCGGCGCCAGTGGTCGATGCACAGGCCACGGGCGATGGTGGCCAGGTAGGAGCGTTGGCCGACGTGATCGGTTTCGGCCAACGGGCGGCCGAGGATGCGGATAAACGTGTCGTGGGCCAGGTCGGCGGCATCCCAGCGGTCGTTCAGGCGCCGCCGCAGCAGGCCGAGCAGCCAGCTGTGGTGGGTGCCGTAGAGGTGGGTGAAGGAGGTCGACACACTGTCCATCCAGCGCAAAGGCTTTGGCGTAAATAAGAATTGCTCGCGATTAAACCAAAGCGTCGGGTTGTGCGCAAATGATATTGGTTTGCTTTTGGGAGGCTGTATCGATGGATTGAAGAAATCAGCTCGGGCATCAAGAACCTGGATACCCAGGCCATCATCTATTCACCCGTCGGTACCGGCATGTTGATCTCCAACGAGTGAACGCCTGAATCTCACAGCTGTTTCGACAGAAACACCCGGCTGTTGCCCTCGGGTTCACAGGCGATTTCGCCAAACCGCACCCAGCCGTTTTTCTCATAGAACCCCGGTGCCTGGAAGCTGATGGTGTAGAGCACGGCATTGCGACAGCCGCGGCGTCGGGCTTCGTCTTCGAAGGCGCGCAGCAATCGGCTGCCGATGCCGGAACCGCGCAGGGTCTCGGGCAAGTGGAAGAGGTCGAGGAAGGCCATGCCGAATGCGCTCCGGCCGGTGATGCCGCCGAGCACCTGCTGGGTGTGCGGGTCTTTGACCAGCACGCTCAGCGGGCGCCGGTCATGGTAGCCGGTGGCTTGTTCGTTGAACGCCGCCAGGCCGTTGCCGAGGATGCGTTCGGCGTCGGGGTTGGGCTGGTCGCTGATTTCAATGAGAGGAGGCTGCATCGCGCTGGATTCCTTGTGGCCCGTTGTCCGACAAGCGTCTAGACAGTTCTTTATACGATTGAGTGTGGGCGTGATCAGGGTTTTTCGAGCAATAAAGCGCGTACCTCCTCTTCCTGCAACTGCTTTTCCCTGGCTTCCTGGCGCGCCTGCTCCTCGGCGCGTTACTTGGCCTCCCGGCGGAACTGGTCGACGGATAAGTTTCGGAGGTGCTCGATGTCCTGCGCAGTGGCACCGAATGCAACCGGCACCATGGCCATCAACGGGGCTGCGATCAAAGAGGAGGTCAACAAGCGGCTGATACGTGCCCTGGACATCAAAGCACTCCGAGTCAATTCGTGGTGCCTTGTTGGGCGCTGCAACAAGGATAAGTTCCCAGGGTGGCTATTAAAAAGCCATCACCATCTCATGCCACGCCATCCCGCCATGATCCGACGTCGACGGCTGCACGTAGCGGTAGCCCAGGCGGGTGTACAGCGCCACATGGCGGTCCTTGCACATCAAGTGAATCGTCTGCTTGCCCAACGCGCGCATGCGCTGCACAAACTCGCGCATCAACGCGGTGGAATAGCCCTTGCCTTGGTGCGCCGGGGCGACCACCACCGACATGATCACCACATTCGGCGCCTCGGCCGCATGGCCGACCAACTCCTTGAACGCTTCATCCGACATCACCACCTTGTGGGCGCAGCCGCTGTTGATGAAGCCCACCACCTCGCCATCTGCCTCCAGGATCAAAAAGCCTTGCGGGTATTGCGCAATGCGCGTGGCGATCTTTTCCAGGGTCGCGGCTTCGTCGCCTTCGTAGGCAGTGGTTTCGATGTCGAAGCAATGGGCGGCGTCGCTGGGGAGGGCGTTGCGAAAGGAGAGGGCGGGCATGCGGTTTCCTCGGGGGGTAAGCGAAAGGCCACATGATAGCCGGGTGTCTATAGCGCCGCCATTGTGGCCTCTGGGTCGACCAGGATGTTCGGCCAGCGTGGTTTAACGGGGCCAAGTGACGGGGCTTGGTGATCGACCCACTGCTGGAGGCCGGACTCGGTCAACGGTGGGAGCTGTCGAGCCCCAGCGAGGCTGCGATGGCGGCGGCACAAACGCCATCAAATCCACTTCGTCCGCCAACTTCCAGTTCACCAGAAAACCCGCCAAAGCGGGTTTCCTCAGCACTTACATCACATCAACTCACCGCAGGCGAATCAAACCCACGCCGCTCCATCACCGTAAACACATCCGCCACATCCTGGACCATGATCCGGGCGGTGTTGGCGACGGTATTGATGTCGTGCTCGGCATAGTCGGACACTTTGGAACAGGCCATCAGGTGCAGGTAGGCGAGCGCGGCATTGAGGCGCTCGCTGGCGCAGGCGTGCAACTCGCTGAGCGGGGCGTCGCTGTCGATCAGCAGGACCGGGTAGTCGGTTGCGGTTTGGGACATGGGGGTGAAGCGGCGGGGCGGATTTTGATTGGTCATGAGGTTCGATTCTATTTGGGTAAAAAGAATCACCACCTTGCTGCTGCGAAACAGATTGGGTGGCAACTGTGCGCGGGTTCGCAGACCAGGAAGAATCACCCCCGGCAGACCCGAAGGTCTCCCACGCACAGCCGCCATAAACGAGGCGCAGGCGGACTTCGCCTGAGGGTCTGATGACTGTGCAGGTTGATTCTATTGTGTAGGGCTGCGAAACCCTGTCGCCGACCAATGCCAGCGACGGGGCGAACTATAAAGTGCGGTTAATCGAGGCGCAACCGACAGGCTGTTTCAAACTCCACCCACCAGCGTCCCTTCCGCCATCCGCCGCTTATACGCACTGTCCCGACTCGCCAACCAGAAATACAACGGCGACGTCACCACCAACCCCACCACCCACGACAAATCCGCGCCGTTGATGTGCTGCGAAATCGGCCCCACGTACAGCGGTGTGTTCATGAACGGAATCTGCACCGCGATCCCCACCGCATAGGCCAGCAGCGCCTGGGGGTTGTAGCGCCCGTAGATCCCGCCGTCCACGCGGAAGATCGATGCAATGTCGTACTTGCCTTTATGGATCGCGTAGAAGTCGATCAGGTTGATCGCCGTCCACGGCACCAGTACCACCAGCAGCACCAGGACCATGTCGACGAAGTGGCCGATAAAGTCTTTCGAGGCGAATACCGCGGCCACCGAACAGGCCGCGAGTACGATGATCGAGATCACGGCGCGGCTTTTCGCGGTGGGGATCCAGCGGTAGGCGAAGGTCTGCACCAGGGTGATGATCGACAGCACCGCGCCGTACAGGTTGAGGGCGTTGTGGCTGATCACGCTGAGCAAGAACAGCACCAGCATCAACGGGCCGATGGCGCCGGTGGCGAGTTTGACCGCGTCCATGGTGTCCATGCCCACCGGGGTGGCGAGCACCGCGACGGCGCCGAAGATGAACGACAGGCTCGAACCCAGCGCCGAGCCCAGGTAGGTGGTCCAGAAGGTCGACGCGACGGGGACGTCGGCCGGCAGGTAGCGCGAATAGTCGGAGACGTAGGGCGCGAACGCGATCTGCCACAGCGCCGCCAGGGACACGGTGGCCAGCCAGCCGGAGAGGTTGAAGCTGCCGCGGGTCAGAAAGTCGCTGGTCTGTATATGGCTGAAGATGTAGCCGAAACCCAGCACGATCCCCGCGCCCAGTACCCAGGTGCCGATGCGGTTGAGTACGTGGATGAAGCGGTAGCCGATGATGCCGATGATCCCGGAACCGATGGCGCCGATCACGATGCCCACCGGCACGGGCACGCTGTCGACCACACCGTGCAGGGATTTACCGGCCAGCACGATGTTGGAGGCGAAGAAGCCGATGTACATCACCCCGGCGATCACCACCACCAGCAACGCGCCGAGGGAGCCGAATTGTGCGCGGCTCTGGATCATTTGCGGGATGCCCATCTGCGGGCCCTGGGCCGAGTGCAATGCCATCAGCACGCCGCCGACCAGGTGGCCGACGAGGATGGCGACAATGCCCCAGATCAGGTTGAGGTGGAACAGTTGCACGCCCAGCGCACCCGTGACGATCGGCAACGGCGCGATGTTGCCGCCGAACCACAGGGTGAACAGGTCTCTTACCTTTCCGTGGCGATCTTCCGGGGGCACGTATCCAATCGTGTGTTTTTCGATAAGCGGGGCGCTGGATGTTGCAGTGGTAACCATGACGAGCTCCAAGGCAAGGTGAGTACGTTGACGTACTTCGCTGTGCGCCGCTCAGCGGCGCTTTGTTGTTGGAGCGATCATCTGCAATGGGGGCGGGGAGGTAAATTAGTAAGTTTGTTGCTATAGACCTTAAAAAAAGTATCTCGCGTGGCCACGCGCTCCGGTATGTTGCCCGCTTGTGTCCTGGGGCGAAGTCCCACATTTGCGGAGGGCCCGATGGCTGCCTATAACCTGCGCCAGCTCAGATATTTCGTCACCACGGCCGAGTGCGGCAGCGTCGCCGAGGCGTCGCGCAAGCTGTATATCGCGCAACCGTCGGTGTCCACCGCGATCAAGCAACTGGAAGACAGCTTTGGCGTGCAGCTGTTTATCCGCCATCACGCCCAGGGCGTGTCGCTCACCCCCAGCGGCGCGCGCTTTTATCGCAAGGCGCTGGAGCTGCTGCGGGTGGCCCACGAGTTCGAGCAGAATGCCCTGGCCGACAATGACGTGGTGGCGGGGCAGATCGATATCGGCTGCTTTGAAACCGTCGCGCCGCTGTACCTGCCGCGTTTGATCGCCGGTTTCAAGGCGCGCTGGCCGGGGGTGGAAATCCGCATGCGCGATGGTGAGCAGCAGGAGTTGGTGCAGGCGCTGACGGCCGGCAGTATCGACGTGGCGATGCTGTTCGAGCATGACCTGGGCGCGACCATCGAGACCACGCCGTTGATGCCGCCGCAGCAGCCGTATGCGCTGTTGCCGGCCGATCACCGCTTTGCGCAGCAGGCCAAGGTGTCGCTCGCGGACCTGGTGCTGGAGCCGATGATCCTGCTGGATGTACTGCCGAGCCGCACGTACTTCGTGAGCATCTTTGAAGAGCGCGGCTTGACGCCGAACATCGTGTTCAGCTCGCCGTCGATCGAGATGGTGCGGGGCATGGTGGGGCGCGGGTTTGGCTTTTCGATTCTGGTGACCAGGCCGTTTACCGAGTACACCTATGACGGCCAGAAAGTCGTGTGCCTGCCGCTGGCGGAAACCGTCACCGGCTCGGGCTTGTCGGCCGTGTGGTTGCGCCGCGCACCGTTGACCAAGCCGGTGCAGTTGTTCGTCGATTACTGCCGCGAGGAGCTGGCGCGTTTGCTCGCCTGATCGGCGCGCTCAAGCCTGGGCCAACAACGCATCGGCCCGGCTGTTCTGGGTCACGCAGGCGTCAACTCTGATCGGCGCTGGGATTACTCCTCGGGCCCGACATTCCGGATGTTCAGTTGCTTCAACCGTGCGTCGAGTTGTGTGCCGAAGTTGTTGACCGCCTTCAAGTGCCCCGGGCTGTAAGTGTCATCCGGACGGTCCGGGCGGAAGTGGACGGACAGCGGCACCACGTTGCCCGGCGGGTTCAAGTTGTTATCGAGGTAGGGCCTGCCGTGGCTCGGGTTCAGATCCTTGATGCCGTTAGCTTCTGCCACGTCAAAAAAGACATCCAGCGTGCGATATGCATCCTCTTCTCTTACGGCCATGCGTATGCTTTCCCTGTCAGGTACACCCGCTTCGGGGCGCTGACGCAACTCTTCAGGCGGCGCAGCGTTGAGCGGGTTGTTCAACGGCGAGTGCGGTGGAATTCCTATCATGGTCAATACTCAAAGGCTGTTGAAGTGAAAACGGCTATTAGCCGTTTTCCTATGTGGGCCGCCTTCAAGTACGGTTCCATCAGCTGCGGGTAGCGATTGATGCAGGGTATGTCGTCGGCACAGCCGAGGGTCGTCAACGCAGCGCGTTCAGCATGCTGTGCAACATCTGATCGCACTGTGCCAACTGCGCCACACTCACAAACTCGTCCGGTTTATGCCCCTGGTCCATGCTGCCGGGCCCGCACACCACCGTGGGAATGCCCACCGCGTCGAACAACCCGCCCTCGGTGCCGAACGCTACCGTGCCGAACGCCCGCGAGCCACAAAATGCCGCGATCAACTCGGCCGCCTCGCTATGCTGATCGGTCATCAGCCCCGGATACGCCGACAGCTCGGTAAAGCGAATCGCACTCTGCGCGCTCACCGCCTGCATGCGCGGCAATACCTGCTGCTCGGCGTAGGCGCGCAATTCATCCGCCACCGCTTGCGGGGCCTGGCCCGGCAGCGCGCGGACCTCAAAATCAAACCGGCAGTCGGCGGGCACGATGTTCAACGCCTTGCCCCCGCCAATCACCCCGGTTTGCACCGTACTGAACGGCGGATCAAAGCGCGCATCCTGCTTATCGCGCAGCCGTTGGCCGATGCGTCCCAGTTCGCCGATCAATTCGGCGGCATGCTCGATCGCATTCACGCCATGGGGCGCATACGCCGAATGACAGGCCGCGCCATGCACATCGCAGCGCATCGCCAGCTTGCCTTTATGGCCGAGCACCGGCTTGAGTTCGGTCGGTTCGCCGATGATGCACAGCTTCGGCTTCACCGGCCGCTGCGCCAGCACGCTGAGCAACGAGCGCACGCCCAGGCAACCGACTTCCTCGTCGTAGGAGAGGGCGATATGCACCGGCCGGCGCAACGTCGCTGCGACCAGCGCCGGCACCAGGGCCAGCACGCAGGCGATGTAGCCCTTCATGTCCGCAGTGCCCCGGCCGAACAGCCGGCCGTCGCGTTCGGTCAGTTCAAACGGCGGCACGCTCCACGGTTGCCCATCCACCGGCACGACATCGGTATGCCCGGACAGCACAATCCCGGGCACCTCCACCGGGCCGATGCTGGCAAACAGGTTGGCCTTGGTGCGGGCCTCGTTGTAGATCAGTTCGCTGGCCACGCAGTGACTCGCCAGGTAATCGCGCACAAAGGCGATCAACTGCAGGTTGGACTCGCGGCTGGTGGTATCGAACCCCACCAGCGTCTGCAGCAATGCGCGGCTGCGGCTCATCGCTCGTCCCCGGCGACGCCATAGCCGGGCGCGTGGTCGGGGGCCAGGGCGCGGTCGATGTAGGCCTGCACTTGTGGGCGATAGGCATCCCACAGCGTGTGCAGTTGGCCGATCGGGTTGGCGTCGGCCCAATCCACCCGCAGGTCGATGATCGGCCAGGTCAGTTCGCCCACCACCTGCAACGCGGCCGAATGCACCGGGCCGGCTTCGCCACCGGCGGCGATGGCGGCATGCATCGCGGCCAAGAGTCGATCGGCCAGTTGGCCTTCGCCTTGCTCGAAGGCCTGGACCATCGCCTCGATCACTGAGCGGTCGGCGAGCATATTGCCGGCCGCGACGCACTGTTCGCCCGACACCGCGTGGTGCTTGCCGAGGGTTTGGCTGCCGCTGAAATGCACGCTGCGGCCCAGGTGATCGATCGCGGTCAGTTGGCGGTATTGGCTGTAGCCGTTGCGGGTCAGCGCCTGGTCGATTGCGGCGGCGGGGGCTAGGCCTTGTTGCAGCAGGTCGAGCACGTCCGGGCCGAGGGCCGGCAGCGTGATGTTCTGGGTCGCGACCGCACCGACACCCGGCCGCAGCCAGGGGCAGCGTGCGCCGACGGCGATGCTCGAAGAGCTGATGGCGATGCCCAGTTGGCCGGTGTCGGCGCAACGGCCGACGATTGAAAAGGTCATGTACGGCTCCTTACTCGGGAATCACGGCGATCACATCGATTTCCATCAGCCACTGCGGCTGGCCCAGGGCCGATACCACCAGCCCGGTGGAAATCGGGAACACGCCCTTGAGCCATTTGCCGACTTCCTGGTACACCGGCTCGCGGTAGCGCGGGTCGATCAGGTAGGTGGTGGTCTTGACGATATGGCTGAGGTCGCTGCCGGCTTCTTCCAGCAGTTGCTTGACGTTGCGCATGGCCTGCTCGGCCTGGGCACGCGGGTCGCCGAGGCCCACCAGGTTACCGTCGAAATCGCTGCCGACCTGGCCGCGCACATACACGGTGTTGCCGGCGCGCACGGCCTGGCACAGGTCATTGTCCAGGCTCTGGTTGGGGTAGGTTTGTTTAGTGTTGAACATGCGGATGCGCGTGTGGGTAGGCATCAAAAAACTCCGGAAAAAATGATCAGGCGCTGACAGGGGACGGGCGCACGAGCGGGGCCGCGACGCGATATTCGAGGTACTGACGCTGGGTGGCGATATGGTCGGCGAGGTATTTGGCGTCATGCCACACGCCCCAGATAAACGACGAGCCACGGCGCGACTGCCAGGGCAAACCGAGGAAGTAGATGCCGGCCTCGCTGGACACGCCGCGCTGGTGCTGCGGCTTGCCGGCGGCGTCGAACGCATCGACCTTCAGCCAGCGGTAATCCACGGCAAAGCCGGTGGCCCAGATGATCGAGGTGATGCCGGCGCGGGCCAGGTCCAGTTGCAGGATCGGCTGTTTCACGCACTCGGCATCGGCGAAGACGCGCCGGGCTTCGGGCTCCACGGGCAGGTCGAGGCCGTTGCGTTCGATATACGCATCCGCCGCGTCCAGCAGGGCCAGGTAGTTTTCGTCGCCGCGTGCGAGGTTCTCCAACAGGGTGGGTTGGAAGGTGGCCACGCCGCCATGGAAAGACTCGGTGGGCCCGACCAGGGTCATGCCGCGCAGGGCCAACTCGCGGAAGTCGATGGTCTTGCCGCCGTGGGCGCCGCTCACGGCAATGGTCACGTGTTCGCGGCCAGGCTTGATCGCGGCCTGGTCCCATTCGCCCAGCACACCGAGCCACCAGCAGAAATCACGCTGGCGATAGGCACGCGGCGGGCGGTCGTGGGCGCCGACCGACAAGTAAACCTGACGGCCGCTGCGCTGCAGTTCATCGGCGATCTGCACCCCCGACGAGCCGGCGCCCACCACCAGCACCGCGCCTTGGGGCAGTTGGTCGGGGTTGCGATAGTCGGCGGAATGGATCTGATGCAGTGCCGTGTCTGTCGGCGCGATCGCCGGGATCACTGGCGTCTGGAACGGCCCGGTCGCCGCCACCACGCGGTTGGCTTCGATCACGCCGTCGCTGGTGTGTACGGTAAAACCGGGGCGGCCGACATTGCGCAGCACCGAGGTGACTTCCACGCCGGTGCGGATCGGCGCATTGAACTGGCGTGCATAGGCTTCGAAGTAATCCGCCACGCGCTCTTTCGGCGCGAAGGCATCCGGGGCGAGCCCTTCGAAGGCCAGGCCGGGAAAACGGTCGTGCCAGGCCGGCCCGTTGGCCACCAACGAATCCCAGCGGCCGCTGCGCCAGCGCTCGGCGATCCGGCTGCGTTCCAGCACCAGGTGCGGCACGCCGTGCTTGCTCAAATGCTCGCTCATGGCCACGCCGGCCTGGCCGGCGCCTACCACCAGGGTGTCTGTTTGAGTGATTGCTTGCGTCATGTGTCTGTCCTTGCGTAATGCAGTTGGATTCAGCTTGGGCATGACTTCAAGGTAGGGGCCGGGCGGTTTTTAATAAAATATTATTAAGCTGGGAAGTGAGCATAAATATCGGATGCAAAGGGCCTCGGCAGGCGATGGCAAGGCGATGCTGGATCACCTCGAAGCGCTGGCGAGGACGCTCAGGATCGAGGAGTTGGTGCTGGATGCGAGGTTGAATGCGGCCACCCGTTACCGGCGGTGCGGGTAGGTGGGGCACGATGAGCGATTTACCACTCGCCGTCGGGGTTGCAGTGGGCGTGTATCCCAAAAAAGCCGGCGATCTGTGTCTGTCGCGCAGCCCTCCAGGTGGTTAGGGTCGAGTCACGTTAACTGACGACCGAGCCCACCATGGAACTCACTGCTGTCCCGTTTGGCATCACCGACTGGTCCACCCTCGAACCCGAGCTTCATCCAGGCATCACCGGCAGTGCCTGGTGGCGCACTGGCCACTTTGGCACCACCCGTGTACGCATGGTCGAATACACCCCCGGCTACCTGGCCGATCACTGGTGCTGGCGTGGGCATGTGCTGCTGTGCCTCGAAGGCGAGCTGCACACGGAACTGGAAGATGGCCGTCAATTCACGCTGACGGCCGGGATGAGTTATCAGGTGGGAAACAACATGGAAGGGCATCGCTCCTCGACGCGGGTTGGCGCCAAGCTGTTCATCGTGGATTGAACCGGCGCCAGCCCATCAATGCATCTTGCCAGGGGCCATGCCATCCAACCCGCGGGCAGCGGCCTTGACCTCGACGGTCTGCCGCTCGCCCTTGGCGTTTTCCACGGTCAAGGTCAGCGGCACCTGGTCGCCTTCCTTGATCTGCCCGGTCAGGCCCATCAGCATCACATGATAACCGTCCGGGTCGAGCTTGACCGGGGTGCCTGCGGGCAGGGTGATCGAGTCCACCGGGCCCATTCGCATCACGTCGTCTTTCATGCTCATTTCATGGATCTGCACGTCCTTGGCTACCGGCGAGGCGACGCGCAGCAGTTTGCTGTCGCTGTCGGCCGTCACGGTCATGAACGCGCCACTGGATGGCTGGCCCGGCACCGTGGCACGCACCCACGCGTCGCTGACCTGGACCTGGACCTGGGCGCTGGCGTGCGCGGCGAGGCCCAGCAGGGACAGGCCGATCAGGGTGCGCTTGAGGTGTTGAACGGCAGTCATTAGCAGACCTCCATGACGGTGAGCAGGTCTTCTGCACACTCTTTAGCGTTAAGGGATGCCGACAGGCCCAGGCGCAGGTTGCCGCGGGTGTCGAACACGAAACTGGTGGCGGTGTGGGACAGGGTGTAGGTGTCGCCGGCGGGGACCTTTTCATAAAAGATCCCGAATTCCTTGGCGGCCACGGCGATCTCTTCCGGGGTGCCGTACAGCGCTTCGAAGCTGGGGTCGAAGGCCTTGACGTAGCGGTCGAGGATCTCTGGCGTGTCGCGCTCGGGGTCGAGGGTGATAAAGATCACCTGCATGATCTCGCCGTCGCGGCCCATCAGTTTCTTGGCCTGGGCGGCGCGGGCGAGGGTGGTCGGGCACACGGCCGGGCACTGGGTGAAGCCGAAAAACACCACCGGCATCAGGCCACGGTACGAACTCAAGGTGACGGTTTCACCCTGGGTATTCTTGAGCTTGAAGGTGCGGCCCATGATCTTGTCGCTCAAGTCCTTGCCGTACTTGAAATTCAACTTGGGGCTGTTGTCACAACCGGCCAGCAGGCCCAGACCCAACAGGCCCATGCCGGTCAGGACCTTGCGGCGGGTGAATAACGTACTCATCAACTGTGCATCCTGTGAAGCGCCTGCCTTGCTCTGGATCTATACGCCAGGCGTTGAAAAGGAGTAAACGCGGAGGGCGCCAAGTCTACCAACCCTGGCCGATGCGCGTAATCTGCGACGTTCTGCCACAGGGGCGCGCCGCGCTTCATCCCTGCGGGGCTTCGATGGTAGAGTCGCCGCCATGAAACTGCGCCGCTCGGACCGTTCGCTGATCGCCTGGACCCTGTACTTCTGCGTCCTGCTGAACCTGTTTGTGTGCGGTTTGGGCCATGGCCAGATGCTCGGCCAGCAGCTCAATGGTGTCGGTGGCGCGTTCTGTTCGGTGGACAGCAACCAGGCGCCACTTTCCGACAAAGGGTTGGGTAGCCCGGCTTCCAGCGATATCTCGAACTACTTTGCCTGCCCGCTGTGCGCTGCCGCGAGCGTGGCCATCGTGTTCCTGATCGGCCTGGCCTGGCTGCTGGGCCTCGGCCAGACCCCGCGGCCGGCCCACGAACGGCGCAACAAGGCGCCGCCGCGTTATTCCTGGCCCTCGGCCAACCCCCGCGCATCCCCCGCATTCTGACGTGTGCTTTGGGCTTCCTGTGATCAGGAGGCGTTTTATCGTCACGACTGTGAGTGCGTTTTATGAACCCTCTATTGCCTGCCGGCGCCAGCCGCCTGGTCAGCAAGGCGTCGCGCCGCCTGCACACGGAGCCGGCGCGGCCGGAATACCCGAGCAATTCGCGTAGCTTCGTGCATCTGGATGCACGCCTGTTGCCCTATTGGCACACCTTGTTCGACATCTGCCCGGCGCTGCTCAAGCTCGACCCGCCCGAAGGCTTGAACCTGTTTCGCAGCTTCATGACCTGGGCCTACCGCAACCAGCTGGCGCAGGACTGGACCTGGCACCTGAACATCGGCCGCTGGCTGCTGGGCTCGCCGTACCGCGCGCAGATCGACGATGAACCGATCGACGCGTTCATGGCCGCGGCGGCGGCGCGGTGGGTCGACACCGATGACAGCCAGGCCCAGGGTGTGGTCCTGGCCTGGCAGGGTTCGGAAGTCTTCGATTGGAAGGGCAGCGCGTTTGCGCTCGACAAACAGCCGCCGTTGCCGCCTCCCGCCTGGGACTTCGCCTGGTGCCCGCTGACCCGGCGTGGCGGTTTCAGCGCTTGGTTGCCGGTGCCGTGAAGTGCCCGCCGCCGACGCCCCGTGGAGGCTTGCACGCCCCGGCGAGGCTGGTGGGCTCCGGCGATTGTTACAAAAAGTGAAAAACTGAATAACGGTTTTAGCGACTATTTCCCGGCTGCCCAACGCTATACCGTGCGCGCACCCGTTAGATGCAGCACCACCCGACCAACAAAGAACAGGGTTGGGCTGTGACGGGTCGCCTCAATTACTTTCAGGAGCCTTCATGAACCACAAGACTTGCATGGCGCTCGCCGTCTCCCTGGGCGCCGCGCAGCAGGTGGCTGCGTCGGGTTTTATCGACGACAGCAAAGCCAGCCTCGACCTGCGCAATTTCTACTACAACCAGGACACCCGTAACGCCAAAGCCCCTACGGATAAGGAGTGGGGCCAGGCGTTCATGTTCAACTACCAGTCCGGTTTCACCGAGGGACTGGTTGGTTTTGGTCTGGACCTGCAAGCCATGTATGGCCTGCGCCTGGACGCCTCGGGGCGCGCGGGCAAGGCTGGTGAAGACAACACCCCCGGCAGTGTTTTCCCGTTGTCCGATGGCAAGGCCGCCAACGACTTCAGCAAGACCGGCGCCACCGGCAAGATGCGTATCTCCCAGACTCAGTTCAAAGCCGGCACGCTGATGCCCAAGCTGCCCGTGCTGACGACTGAAGACGGCCGGCTGTTGCCGCAGACGTTTCGTGGCTATCAAGTGGACTCCAAGGACCTGCAGGGCTTCAACCTGATCGCCGGTAAAATCGAGCAGGTACTGGACCGTAACTCCAGTAACGGCCAGGGCATGTCCATTGTCGGTGCGAATGATCCGGTCAAGGGCAAGTCCAGCAACCAGTTCTACTACGGTGGGGTGGATTACGCCGTCAGCAAGCAACTGCAACTGCAGTACTACTACGCCAACCTGGAGAACTTTTACCAGCAGCACTTCTTGGGCCTGATCCACAACTGGCAGTTGCCGGTGGGCCAGTTCAAGACTGACCTGCGCTATTTCTACAGCACCGCCGACGGCAAGAACGCCAGCGCCGCCGGGCGTGGCGAAGGCTATGTCAGCTCGGGGTATTACGGCGCGGGCGTCAACGCCGGCAAGGTCGACAACCGCCTGTGGAGTGCGCTGTTCACTTACGGCCTGTACGGGCATTCGCTGAGCCTCGGTTATCAGAAGACCACCGGTGAAAGTGACTTTCCGCATATCAACCAGGGGCAGGGCCGTTCGCTGTACCTGATCACCAACTCCCAGTCGCTGAAGTTCGTCAATGCCGGGGAACAGGCCACGGTAGGCAGCTACGCCTACGACTTCAGCAGCCTTGGCCTTCCGGGCCTGCGCTCGAGCGTGACCTACATCCGCGGCAGCCACATCCAGACGGCCGGTCGCGACAACAGTGAGTGGGAGCGCGACCTGCGTGTCGATTACGTGATCCCCTCGGGCACGTTCAAGGGCCTGGGCCTGACCTGGCGCGGTGCGGTGTGGCGCGGTAACGACTCGGCCGACAAGGACGAGACGCGACTGATCGTCAGCTACAGCATCCCACTGCTGTAAGCCGCACTCTCGCAACGCTTGATCGGTATCAAGGCCTCGCGTTGCGCCAGGCCGCACACTGAAGTCCCAACGGCCGGTCCCCTTGAGAGGCCACCATGCTTTACCCCGTGTTTTTAGTGGCCCACCTGTTCGCCGCGCTGATCTTCATCGGCACGGTGTTTTTCGAGGTGCTGATCCTGGGGCACCTGCACCGGCAATTGCCGGCGCGGGTGATGGTGTTGGTGGAGCAGGGCGTCGGCCAACGTGCCCGGGTATTGATGCCGTGGGTGTTGCTGGTGCTGTTCGGCGCAGGCCTGGGCATGGTCTGGCTGCGTTACCTGCCGGTGCTGGCTGCGCCGACGGCCTCGGCTTTCGGCACCTTGCTGACCCTCAAGCTGATCCTGGCGGCCAGCGTGCTCTTGCATTTTCTGCTGACCATGGCGCGCATGCGCTGGGGCTCGGTGAGTGCGCGTTATGTCCGCTGGGTGCATCTGAGCCTGTTCGCGCATATGGTCGCCATTGTGCTGCTGGCCAAGGGCATGTTTTACCTGAACTGGTAGACGGGCGGGGCTGCGACCTTGATGCACATCAAGGCGTGTGGCCCAAGCGCACCGGACAATGCACCACCGCCGCCCGAACCGGAGTCCGTCATGCGTACCCTTCTTCATCCCGCTCGCTTTCGTCACGATCAAGGCGTGTTGGACTTGGCTTGCCAAACGGACACCCGTCGCTTCCATGCCGGTGTCGGCTCCCTTGACCTGTTGCGCGCCTTGCGCAACAGCCGCCAGTGCCAGCGGCCCCTGGCATTGAACCTGCACTGGCCGGCGGGCGACGTTGGCGCTGAGTATTTGCACAGCCTCACCCAGGAAATCCAACTAATCGGCTGCCAACTCGGCGGCCGCCAGCCGGTCGATCACTTTCACCTGCGCGGCACCACACCGGCGTTCGCCCAGGTGCAGCAGTTGATGGCGCAGTTGCACGAGCGCTTCAATTTTCTCGACCACGACCGGGGTGACTACTGCGTCGACCTCGACCCCGGGCACACGGACTGGGCCACCATGGGCCTGCTGCGCGAACAAGGTTTCAACCATGCAAGCATCGGCGTGCCGGACGCCAACCGCGAGGGGCCGCTGTGCCAGGCGCGGTATCAGGACCCGGCGCCGATCGAATCGCTGGTGGATGCGGCCCGCACCTTCGGGTTTCGCTCGGTGAACATCGACCTCGGCTACGGCCATGCCTGGCAGACCCCGGCCAGTATCGAGCTGAAACTGGCCAGCCTGATCGCTCTGGAGCCGGATCGCTTGCAGGTATTCGATTACGCCCATGCGCCTGTGCGCTATCAATCCCAACAACCCCAGGCGTTCAGCAGCGAGGCGGATAAGAGCGCGATGCGCCGTATTTGCTTCCAGCTCCTGGCCGCGGCGGGCTATCACTACATCGGCCTGGGGCAGTTCGCCCGGGCCGACGACGACCTCAAGCAAGCCCAGGAACGCGGGCGCCTGAGCCGTAACTGCGAAGGCTTCACCCTGCACGGTTACTGCGACCACATCGGTTTCGGCGTGGGCGCCATCAGCCAGATCGACACGTTGTGCGCGCAGAACACGGCCGATGCCCGCGAGTACCGTGAGCAATTGGGCAATGGTCAGCTCGCCACATGCCGGGGCTGGTTCCGCGAAACCTCTGACCCGGTGCGCCTGCACGTGGCCGAACGCCTGGCCTGTGACCTGGAGCTGGATGTGCAGGCGGTGGAACGGCGCTACGGCCTGGTGTTCGCACGCTATTTCGCCTACCTCTGGCCGTTGCTGGAAGCGCTGCACCGCGACGGTCTGATCGAGCTGTCCCCGACGTTCATCTGGTTGCTGCCCGCCGGCCTGCCGCAGGTGGACGGTATTTGCGCATTGTTTGAACGTGCCGTGCTCGCCACCCCGGTCAGCGCCAACGACGAGGTGATCGACACATGAGTGCTTTTGAATTCGACCGTGCCCTGGTCCACAAATACGACCGACCGGGGCCACGCTATACCTCGTACCCGACCGCGCCGCAGTTCAACAGCGCCTTTGCCCTGGATGACTATCACCAGGCGGTCCGCGCCAGCCATGAGGTGGCCGCGCCCAAGGCGTTGTCGGTGTACATCCACATCCCGTTTTGCCAGAGCCTTTGCTATTACTGCGGTTGCCACAAGATCATCACCCGCAAGACCCATCGGGCCGTGGAGTACCTGGCGTATCTCAAGCGTGAGATCCAGATGCAGGCGGCGCTGTTCGAGCGTTCCCGGCGCCTGACCCAGTTGCACCTGGGCGGCGGCACGCCGACCTATCTGGACGACGCGCAATTGGCCGAGCTGATGGCCTGCCTGGCCGAACACTTCACCCTGGATGACAGCGACGCCCATGAGTTCTCCATCGAGGTCGACCCGCGCACCATCAGCGTTGAGCGGATCAACACGCTGCGCGGCCTGGGCTTCAATCGCCTGAGCTTCGGCGTGCAGGACTTCGACCCCGACGTGCAGGCGGCGGTCAATCGGGTGCAAAGCGAAGCGCAGATCCTGCAACTGGTGGCCGCGGCGCGTGAGGCGCGCTTCAAGTCAGTGAGTGTCGACTTGATCTATGGCCTGCCGCTGCAAACCGTGGACAGCTTCGACGTGACCTTGAGCAAGCTGATCGCCCTGCGCCCTGATCGGGTGGCGGCCTACAGCTACGCGCACCTGCCGAGCCAGATCCGCGCCCAGCGCATGATCCGTCCCGAAGACATGCCGCCGCCGGCGCGCAAGCTGGAACTGCTGGAACTGACCATCCGCCGCCTGACCGAGGCCGGTTACGTCTACATCGGCATGGACCACTTCGCCTTGCCCGACGACGAACTGGCGCTGGCCCGTGCCAACGGCACCTTGCAGCGCAACTTCCAGGGGTATTCGACCCATGCCGACTGCGACCTGATCGGCCTCGGCGTGTCGGCCATCGGCAAAGTCGGTGACAGCTACAGCCAGAGCGTCAAGGAACTGTCCCAGTACTACGCCCGGCTCGACGCGGGGATGCTGCCGGTGCAGCGCGGCTATCGGCTCAACCCGGATGACGTACTGCGCCGCGAGGTGATCAATGGCCTGATGTGTGATGGTCGAGTTGACTTCCCACAGATCGAGGCCACCCATGGCGTGCGCTTCAACGACTATTTCGCCGAGGCACTGCTGCAATTGGACGAGCAGGTGGCGGACGGGTTATTGCTGATCCAGGCCGATGCGCTGCAACTGTTGCCCAAGGGCCAACTGATGGTGCGCAGCGTGGCGATGGCCTTTGACGCCTACCTGGGCGGCGCGCACAAAGGCCAGTTTTCCCGCACGGTTTAAGCGAAGAGGCCTGTATCCGCTGTGGGAGCTGTTGATCGCCATGTCCGCCCGCAGCGCGGTCCCACATTTGATCGTGGTTGTTTTTGAATACCGAGCTAGTCGGCAAAACTGCGATCGAAGAAATAAACCTTCCCAGGCTTCAAGTTCTCCATCGTCGCCTGGGGCCTGCCGCCTTCGCCTTGTTTCTTGCGCCCCGTTTCCCGCAAATACCCCTGCTCAGTCAGCTTCAGCAAACGCTGGCGAATGCTGGTCTTCAACACCGGCCGCGCGAGCACCAGTGAGAAGATCGCCGTCGCTTCCGGCGCGCTGAATTCCTGGCCCAGGAACATCAGCGGCAAGCTGCTGTACAGCGACTTGGACAGTAACCGCTCCTGCACGGCGGCCACGATGGTGTTGTGATCGAACGGCAACTTGATGCGGCCGTCGGCTACCGCATCCAGCGAAAACCAGCCTTGATGCTCGCCCAGTGTCACCTCATCCGCGATGATCGCCAGGTAGAAAGTGGACGACGACCAGCAACGCGGGTCGCGGAACGCGTCGCCCACCGTACCCACTTGCTCGCTCCACACCAGGTCGAGGCCGACTTTGTCACTCGCGCGCAGGCGCTCCACGGCATCCGTGAGGCTCAGGTCCTGCACGTCGCCATTCACCACCACACCCGGCAGGGCCCAATGCCCGGCGAAGGGTTCGGCGTCGCGCTTGTTCAGCAGCAGCTTCAGTTCTCCTGCCGCGCGGCAGTAGAACAGCACGCACAGGTCGACGGTGTGGAGGTAGGCGCTAAGTGGCATGTGCAGTCCTTCTAAACAGCGGGGGGCACAGTCTAACGGATCGAACAAATATGTCATGTACTGACTAAAGCCTAGATAAACAAATCTTTCTTGCAATGAAAGTACATGACGTGTACTTTTGTTTTCAGGCCACAGGAGACCCGCCATGACCCTCTCGAAACATGCCATCGCTTCATTCGACGTCGACGCCCAGAAGAGCTTTACGCCGCTGTGCCCCAACGAATTGCCAGTGGCCGAAGGGGACCTCATCGGTGCCGAACTCAACTACATGGCCAGCCTCGCGGGCTACCGTGTCGGCAGCAAGGACGCCCACACTCCGCATGCGCCATGGGTGGTCAAGCAACACAGCGAGATGCTGCAACCCACCGGCCTGGCTCACGCCGATGTCACCTGGGTCAGCCACTGCGTGCCGGGCACCGAGGGCTTCACCCTGCTCGACGAACTGCCCACCCCGTATGACTACGATTACTTCATCTGGAAAGGTGTCGAACCCGACCTGCACCCTTACGGCGCCTGCTACCACGACCTGCACGACAAGCTGTCCACGGGCGTGATCGAGTACCTCAAGGTCCAGGGCGTAAGCCGCGTGATCGTCGGCGGCCTGGCCCTCGACTACTGCGTCAAGACCACCGCGTTGCAACTGCTCAAGGCCGGCCTGGAAGTGGTGCTGCACCTGCCGGCGTGCCGCGGTATTACGCAGGAGGGCGGCGTACAGGCCGTCAACGAGTTGCTCAAGGCCGGTGCCGGCATCAGCCGCACCCGCGAAGAACTGGCCGCGATGGCCACGCGTTAAGGAGATACGCCATGGAAAGTGCCTACGACTACGAAACCCCGGTGATCCAGGGTTTGCTCGACACTGACTACTACACCTTCACCATGATGCAGGCTGTGTTGCACCAGCATCCGAATGTCGACGTCGAGTACAACTTCATCGTCCGTTCCAAGGAAAAACTGGGCCACTTGATCCCGCAACTGCGCGATGAACTGGAAAAACTCGCCGGCCTGCAGATGCGCGAAGGCGAGCTGCGCTTTCTGTTCAACCCACGCTTTCGCGAATACCTCACGCCGGATTACGAGCGCTTCCTCGGCCTGTTCCGCTTCAACCTGCGCTATATCCACGTCAGCGAAGTCGACGGCCAACTGAACATCCGCGTCGTCGGCCCGATGTTGCACTGCATCATGTTCGAACAGCCGGTATTGGCGCTGGTCAGCGAGCTGCGCAACCGTGACAAATACCCCGATGTGAGCCTGGAGGACGTCACCCGCAAGCTCTACCAGAAATTCGACTGGCTGGAGAAAAACCTCAGCCGCGACGAACTTGCCGACCTGCGCGTCTCCGACTTTTCCACGCGCCGGCGCCTGTCGTTCAAGGCCCAGCGCGAAGTGGTGGACATCATGCGCCGCGACTTCCCCGGCCAGTTCGTCGGCACCAGCAACGCGCACCTGGCCTACGCGTTCGACCTGCCGCTGATCGGCACCATGGCCCACCAATGGTTGATGGTACACCAGCAACTGGGCCGCCTGCGCGAAAGCCAGAACGCCGCCCTGGAAAACTGGGTACGTGAATACCGCGGCCGCCTGGGTATCGCCCTGACCGACTGCATCAGCACTGACTTCTTCCTGAAGGACTTCGACCTGTACTTCGCCAAGCTCTACGACGGCCTGCGCCAGGACTCCGGCGATCCTATCGTCTGGGCCGATAAAGTCCTGGCCCGCTACAAGCAACTGGGTATCGACCCGATGACCAAGGACCTGATGTTCTCCGACGGCCTGAACTTCGAGAAATGCCTGCCGATCCTGCGCCACGTGCGCGGCAAGGCCAGGTTCGGCTTCGGCATGGGCACCAGCCTGGCCTGCGATGTGGAAGGCGTTGAGCCGCTGAGCATCGTGATGAAACTGGTGCGGGTACACGGTGAGCCGGTGGTGAAATTCTCGGATGACCCGATCAAGAATGTCTGCGAAGACGCCTCGTTTTTGCGGTACGCAACGCAAGTATTCAACGTCGGCAGCGTGGAGGTGTGACATGCAAACCCAGGACCGTATTGCCCTGGAACTGAATATCAACCGCTCGTTGGTCAAGGGGGGAGCGCCCCGGGAGATCCAACGGCGTATCGACTTCATTAAAACCACCCTGCGCCATTCCGGTTGCAAGGCTCTGGTGCTGGGCATCAGCGGCGGCGTCGATTCGCTGACGGCCGGGCGCCTCTGCCAACTGGCGGTAGAGCAACTGCGCAGCGAAGACTACGCCGCAGGCTTTATCGCCCTGCGCTTGCCCTACAAAACCCAGGCCGACGAAAGCGACGCCCAGGCCTCCCTGGCCTTCATCACCCCCGACCACATCGACACCCTCAACATCGCCGCCAGCGTCGACGGCCTGATGGCCTGCCTCACCGCCACCGAAGCCAGCGCCGCACAGGTCGACTTCATCAAAGGCAACGTCAAGGCCCGCACCCGCATGATCGCGCACTACGCGATGGCCAACCTGCACAACGGCCTGGTGGTCGGCACCGACCACGGCGCCGAAGCATTGATGGGGTTTTTCACCAAGTTCGGTGACGGCGCGTGCGACCTGGCCCCGTTGTCGGGCCTGACCAAGACCCAGGTGCGCCTGTTGGCCAGTGCCCTTGGGGCTCCGACGAACCTGGTGCACAAGCAGCCTACTGCCGACCTGGAAGAACTCGTACCGGGCAAACTGGATGAACATGCCTACGGCTGCACGTACGAAGAGATTGATGCGTACCTGATGGGCGAGCCAGTGAGTGAGCGGGTGAGGACGATTGTCGAAGGGGCGTACAGCAAGACAGCGCACAAACGCGCGCTGCCGATTGCTCCTTGATTTCTGCAATGCATTTTTGACACCTCTATCGCTAGGGATTGGGAGGAGGCGTGTTTGCTTGGACTTATCTACAAATGGGCTTCAAACGGGGGGAGAGGAGGATGATTGTAGAGTGGCTGCGACCAGAGGGAGCTGCGACAGCAGCCAGATTATTTGTTACGTCGGCAGCCGCGCAGTCCATCTATTCTACAAACGCCCTGGCAGAGTATTTGTAGCATCCAGGCAGGGTTCGTCGCGAAGTAACTTGGCACGCCAGCCGGGTATGTCGTCTGCATCCACATCCAAGCGCTTGAGCCACTGGTCAGCCGACCAGTCCACCAGTCGCAACTCGCCATCATGAGAGCCGCCGTGCAATGAACCTACCGTCTCGTAGCGAATGCCCTTGAGTACATGGTTCAGTAATACGTAGGCCACCGGCTTCGGATCATCGGCATCACCGCCAAGGTAGGGGTATGCGCCGGCCTGGATCACTACGCCGTTACCGTAGTCATAGAAGGCAAAATGGCTGGAGGGTAGCTGCGCACGTAGCTCCTCCAGACCGCCAACAATATCCAGGCGCGTTTGGTCGAGCAAGGTCAGCCAACTGACCGTCTTGATTTTTGTAGGTTTGAACTCGGGGATATTGACCAGCAGACCTGCTGTTCCTACATCCAAGCCAGGCATGCGCGCCGCCATAAAAGCTTCGGTAGGCTCGTTGCCATCTCGGTTGGTGACGGAAAGGTTGAAGGCATGTCCGGCGTAGCCCTGCTCTGGAGCCAGTCGGCGTGCTGAGTCAAGGAACAAACGCAGGAAACTGAGTGGGTTCTGCTCTTGGTACAGAAGTGGTATTGAGAACTCCAGAGCGCTTAGGTCATCTCCCATCTTTGCCTTCCATCCCCGCATACCAAAAACATCGAAGAGCCAAGCGCTGGCGTCATTTGGTTGCTTGCCACTGAGGTAGTAGAAGCTGAGAAGATCATCTTCATCCATTGCTTCGACCATATCGCGCAATGGCTTTGCGTCAGCATAAGCTGACAGCGGTTTACCCTGAGGAGGTTCTTCGCGCCAGAGCCACGTGAGGTAGGGCTCAGCCAAGCGCTTGAAATCGTCGAAGCACTGGCATAGTGACTCGCGTACCAAGCGTGTGTGTGCATCCCTGAAATAAAGCGTCCCGCGCAGACATAGCACTGCGCCAATATAGTTCTGGCTCCCGCCCTTCATTAGCAAGTGGCCGGGTATTTCCAGCAGGTGTGGTTGCTTGGCAAGTTCTTCGGCTACATTGAATTCCGGTTCCATGGGTGTTCCTTAGAATCAGTAAGCGGGGATCATTGGCCGAGGGGAGCGGCCACGCGTCAGGATAAACATCACACTCCCAGCGATGGCTGCGGCCCACCCGAGCTGTTCCACCGGCACATTGGATTGCTGATGTTCCTGACCGCAGTCGCATTCAGTGGATGTCATCTCAACGACCTTGTTTTTGTTGCCGGCAATTTTTGCATAATCCTGCGCCTGCTCCACTTTCGGTGGGTCAGGTGGAAACTTCATCTCGACAACTTGTTTGATATTGTCCTGAGTTGGCGGCTTGCTCGCAGCCTTGACGATCACGACATCAGGCCGCCGAATCATCCCTTTCCCAGGCTTGAACGGTGGATGCTCTGGGTCCTCATTCCAATACTTGTTGATCCAACCCGGTATCCAGCCATGAGGGCTGTTCCCTGTTTGGCTGTCGAGGATTGGCTGTGGTGGATTCTTGGTCATGTCGTAACTGACCTCGGGCTTATACGGACTGCGCCTCTGGAGAATCTCGTCAAGCTCCCCAAGGCGCTGGGCCACACAGCCCTGTTTGAGATGCTTGCCATCCTGGCTGATGTTGGGTGTGCTGCTGCAATAGCAAATTGCCGAGCAAAGTACGTTCTTGTCCTGGGGATCGAGCTTCGGCTTCAGGATGCCGACAGGGTTAGTTTTTCCTTCGGGGCTCATGCCACCCTGAGAAAGGCCGGGTTGATCATTCATTCTTCGCCTTCCTGCACCAAGTCAATATAGATAGACTCCGACGCAGCATGGCTAACCCACGATGTCATGCCTTCGATATTCGTGGTGTCGAGCGTGCTCCAACCGGCACTAGACCAGACCTTTACCTTGCGGCCAACAATGGGTTTGCCGGTTTCCTGATCTATGAGTTGAAAGCGTCCGGAGTAAGGGGCTGTGGAACGGCTCAATGGCACGATGGGGGTGAATGGGGTCGGTGTGAATATGTCGCCGATAATCACTGTTCCCGATCCACCGATGATCACGTTGCCATGTTCACCGACACTGCCGAGCGTTGCGGCAGGTTTTCCGTTGATAAAAACCGTCGATGATACGGCCGAGCTGATCGGGCTCCCGCAAGCAGATACATCACCTTGGCGCGCTGCGGGCAAGCCATCGAAGAAGACGTCAGGAGAACCTTCGATGATAGGGTTGGTGCCGTGCTCCGGCATTGGACATGCCGTAGGGTCAGTAACGCGGGCGGCGGGCTTTCCACTCATAATGCCTATCCTTGCAAAAGTGGTTGGAGGTCAAGAAAACGTGCTGAGTTAACGAGTCGCTTCAAAAACATATCAATTGCCATACTCGTTCCTTGTCTGATCGTTCGCCGGTAGTGACGAATGGCGTACTTTTCTTATTCCTCCGATTAACTACAAGATGCTTAGCCGAGAGCGGGAAGTGCCTGTCAAGAAAAAGGAAAATTTCCTACATTGTTGCGGGATATTGAGTCTTTACGCTCTGCACTCTTATGAGTTCGGGAGTAAAGGAATGGCAGTTGGCATATTCAAGGATGTTTCCCCTGCACTCATCTCACTACCCGTGAGTGCATTGAAGGCAATATCAATCTGCGTCGGCTGTTTGCTTCCATCGATGCCGATCCGGCGATTGCCGGGGCAGGGGTGATTTGCCAAAGAGGTTCGCCCAAGTCGAGCTGCGACAAGCAACTCTCGTTCAAAACAAGGATGTGGTGGGGCTCACCGGTCGCGATAGGCAGCGCCATGACCGGTAACTTTCGAACAACCGCAGTGGGGCTCTACGAGGAGTTTGACGAATGATATTTCTGATGAGCCTGGAGGAGCTTTGGCGTCTTCTGAAATGTTATTTTCCGGTCTTTGCTGCGGCAAACTTTTCTCAGCTATTTGCTTTGGCAATTGGCATTCCGATGATGTTTGACCGTTACTTCGGCGCTTTGCCCGTTAACGTAAATCTCAAATACACATTTTTTTTACTATCGGCTCCGCCGTTCCTATTGCTCACTGCAACTTCATGGTCGTCCGTGGCTATCCAGGCTGGATATGGATCCCTGTCATCTTGATGCTCTTGTGCTTGCTGGGCGTTTTACCCACCATCGAATATGGGCCCCACAAAGTACTTTATGCATCAGGCATTCTGTTCCCGCTGCTGGCTCTATTACTGCTCAACAGCAAACGCCACCGCGAAGCCCGCAACGAATGGGTAAAACTGCGCCAAAAACGCCAGCGCATCAGTAGGATAATCCGTACCCAGCGCCAAAGAGTTCGGCGCCGAGCAGGCTTATGAAACGCTACCGCTCAATCGACCGACTCCACCGCGCATTCCACTCCGGCCGCGCCTGGTTCACCTGGTCCCAATCAATCGAGATCGCCGTCTGCAAATAACCCTGCATCGCCTCCACTCGGGCGCGGGTCTTGTCGCTGGTGGGCGTGGTCGGGTTTGACGGGATCTGATCACCTTCCTCCAGCGCCGGCGCCTGGGCTTCGGCGGTCAGCAGGAAGGCCGCGAGTTTCTGTGCCAGTTCCGGTTGGTCGTTGCGTGCGATCACGCATTCGGCCACGTTCAGTACCACGGCGCCTTCCTTGGGTTGCGCGTATTCCATCGGCACGCCGAGCAGTTTCTGGGTGGCGACCTGGGTCGGGGTGAGGGGGAAGATCGCCGCTTCGTCGGTTTGCACCATCTCGGAGATTTTCGCGGAGCTGGCGATGTACTCCAGCACGTTGGGGCCGACGGTTTTGGGCCAGGCCTTGAAGCCCGGTTCCACGTTGGTCTCTGAGCCACCCTGGAGGCGGTTGAACATCAGGAAACCGTGCAGGCCGAAGGTCGATGAGGCCAGGGACTGGAACACCACTTTGTCCTTGAAGCGCGGGTCGGCCAGGTCCATCCACGAGGTCGGTGCAGCCCAGCCTTTCTCTTTGAACAGCCTGGCGTTGTAGCCCAGGCCGGTGACGCCGAGGGTCACGGCCACGGCTTGGTCCTTGATTTTTGCCTTGGCCGGGATCTGCTCCAGGGGCGGGCTCGGCGCCAGTTTGTCGCACAGGCCCATGGAGATGGCGCGGTACATGATGCCGTCGTCGAGGAACATCACGTGCATCTGCGGGTTGTCTTTGTTGGCCTGGACCTTGGCGAGGATGTCCGACGACGTGCCGGGCACGATCACCACCTTGACGTTATTGGCCTTTTCGAACGCGGGCAGCACCTTGTCGGCATACACCCGTTCCATGGTGCCGCCGTTCATGCCCAGGTACAGCGTCGGGGCTGCATGGGCGGTGGAGGCGAGCAGAGCGAGGGACAAGCAGGACAGCGCAATACGAGTATTCATGGATGTTTTTCCTCTCAGGCTTGGAAACGACGGATGGAAAACGCTTCGATGGGTTGCCGGCTGGCCCCTGTGCAGACGATCTCTGCCAGGGCTTCACCGACCGCCGGGCCCAGCTGGAACCCGGCGCCGGCAAAGCCGAAACCGTGGAGCAGGCCAGGCTGGGTGCTGCTGGGGCCGATCACCGGTTCATGATCGGGTAGGTAACCTTCGGTGCCGCTCCAGGTGCGAATCGCCTGGGCACCCTTGAGAAACGGGTACAGCTCGCCGGCATGGCGCAGAATCTCCAGCACCGCCGCTTGCCCGGGCCGCGCCTGCCGGGGGCCAAGCGCAAAGCCGCGACCGCCGCCGAGGATGCAATTGCCCCGGGCCACCTGGCGCGCATAAATCCCGCCGCCTTCGACGCCGGTGCTGACGTTCATCACCACGGGCAGCGGCTCGGTGACCAGCATGGCCGGGTGCGCAGACGTCATGGGGACCGGCTCGCCGAATTGCGCGGCGACGGTCCCTGCCCAGGCGCCGGCGCAATTGAGCAGCCATGGCGCCTGCAGGTGCAGGCCGTTGGCGCAATCCACCTGGAACTGGCGGCTGTCATGTTCGATGCGGATCACCTCGGCCTGCTCGTAGACACACGCGCCAAGGCGCTGCGCGGCACGGGCGAAGGCGGGGGATACCAGGCGCGGGTTGGCATGGCCATCTTCGGGGCATAACGACGCACCCACTGCGATATCCCCGACCCACGGAAAACGTGCGCGCAGCTCGGCGTAATCGAGCAACTGCAAGCCCAGGCCAAAGCCCCGCGTGTGTTCGGCATACGCCTGCAACGCGGCGAAATCCCCATGACTGCGCGCCAGTTTCAAATGTCCGGAGCGCACGTATTCGCCGTCGATACCGATCAAGCCGGGCAGGTCGGCCCACAATTGATGGGCGCGCTGCGACAACGGCAACTGATGCAACGGCCGTCCCTGGCGCCGCACGCCGCCATAGTTCACGCCACTGGAGTGCGAGCCGCAGAAGTCCCGTTCCACCAACGCCACACGCTGACCTTTGTGCGCCAGCATCAAGGCCGCCGACGCACCGACAATCCCGCCGCCGAGGACGATGACGTCGATCATGGCTGCACCTCCACGCCAAACGGCAGCGGCTTGATCGGGGCCTGGCCGCGCAAACGCCCGACGTCTTCTATCCCGCGACCGCTGCGCTCGGCGACGATTTCAGCCGCCGCCAGCCCGCACATGCGCCCCTGGCAGCGGCCCATGCCCACCCGGCAATGGGCCTTGACCCGATTGATTTCCCAATGACCTTCATCCACCACGGTGCGGATATCGCCAACCCGGACTTCTTCACAGCGACACAGCATCAAGTCGTCCGGCGCCTGCGCGGCCCAGTCTGCCGGGAAGGGAAACGCAGTCTCCAGGCCCTGTCGAAAGCGCTGGATGCGCGCCAATTGCCGCTCAAGCAGGGCCGGGCGCTGATGATCGATCGCGACGCCTGCATCTTCCAGCACCGCCAACGCCGCCCGCTCACCGGCCATCTGCGCGGCATCGGCACCCATGATCCCGGCACCGTCACCCGCCAGGTACACACCGTCGACGCTGCTGCGCCCGGCACCGTCCCGTTGCGGCAGCCACGCACGGTTCAAGGCATTCCAGGCAAATTCACAACCGAGCAGGTCCGCCAACTGTGTTTCGCTGCGCAGCGCATGGGCGAAGGCCACAGCGTCGCAGGCCAGGGTGTGCTTGCGCCAACGTATGCCGCTGACCCGTTGTTCACCGTCGATCTGCTGCAGCGTCACGCCCTGATGCACGGGAACGCCGTGGGCCGTGAGCCAGGCGCGGTAATACAAGCCCTTGGCCAGGGTCGCCGGTTGTCCGAGCAGCGCCGGCAAGGCGCGGCATTGGGCGCTGAACGGCGCGCTGTCGAGCACGGCGACCACATTGGCGCCGGCCTTGGCGTATTGATACGCCACCAGATACAGCAACGGCCCGCTGCCACAAAACGCCACGCGTTCGCCGATGGCACAACCTTGGTACTTCAAGGCGATTTGCGCCGCACCCAGGCTGTAGACACCGGGCAAGGTCCAGCCCGGCACCGGCAGGATACGGTCGGTGGCGCCGGTGGCGACGATGATCCGCGAATACTCGACGCTGGCTGCGTGACCGTTGTTCAACAAGTCCAGGCGCCGATCCTCGGCATTCCACACCAGGGTCTCGGGTCGGTAGTCGATCAGCGGCGCCAGTTCATCCAGGGTGCGATGCACGGCCTCGGCCTTACCCGCCTCGAATCCGTATATTTGCCTGGCGGTACGTTGGAAGCCTGCGGGTTGGCGGCGATAGATCTGCCCGCCGCCGCGCAGGCTTTCGTCCACCAGGCAAGGCGTTACGCCGTGGTCGAACAGGGTGCGCGCGGCACTGATCCCCGCCGGGCCTGCGCCCACGATCACCACCGGCTTCATAGCTGGCGCCCCGGGTCGCGGCTGATCGCCTGGCCTTCTTCCAGCAGGGTCGAACAGGCGCGCACGCGTTGTCCGTCCGCCAGGCGCACCCAGCAGTCCTGGCAGGCGCCCATCAAGCAAAACCCGGCGCGGCGTTCGGCACTGAAATCGCTGCCGCGCAGGTGCTCGGCGCAGGTCAGTACCGCCGTCAGCAGGGTGTCGCCGAGCAAGCCTGTGGCCGGTTGCCCGTCGAGGGTAAACGCCAGGGCAGGGCGTGCGGTTTCGGTCAATCGTTTGAACAAGGCCATCAATGTTTTCCCACCAGCACGCGATCCAGGCCGTAGACCCGGTCGAGCACAATCATGGCCGCCGCCGTGAGGGCAATCACCAGCGCCGACACTGCAGCCATCATCGGGTCGATGGATTCGGTGGCGTACACGTACATACGCACCGGCAAGGTTTGCGTGGCCGGCGAGCTGACGAAGATCGATAAGGTCACTTCGTCGAAACTGTTGATGAAGGCCAGCAACCAGCCGCCGGCCACGCCGGGCAGGATCATTGGCAACGTCACCAGGCGAAACAGCGTGAAGCGTCCGGCACCGAGCGATTCGGCCGCCTGCTCGGCACTGCGATCGATCCCGATCGCTGCTGCCAATACCAGGCGCAGCACATAGGGCGTGATGATCACCACGTGCGCCAGCATCAGCCAGGTGAAGCTGCCGTTGACGCCCATCAAGGCGAACAACCGCAGCATCGCCACCCCCAACACCAGGTGCGGGATGATGATCGGCGACAGGAACAACGCACTGAAGAAGTTACGTCCCGGGAACTGATACCGGCTGATTGCAAGCGCGGCCGGCACTGCAATCAGCGTCGCCAGGGTTGCAGCGGTAAATGCCAGGATCAGGCTGTTGTAGAACGCCTGGATAAAGTCGGCACGCTCGAACACCGCGTGAAACCAGCGCAGGGAGAAGCCCGACGTGGGCAGGCTCAAGGTATTTTCCGGGGTGAAGGCCACCAGGCACACCACCACCAGCGGCGCCATCATGAACACCACCACCAGGCCGTGGAAGCCAAGGGCCAAAGGACCGTTTCTGGACATGCGCTTAAACCCCCAGGGACTTTTTGTAGCGGCCTTCGACCATGCGGTTCCAGCTCAGCATGATCAGCAGATTGACCAACAGCAGGACCACCGCGATGGTCGCGCCCATGGGCCAGTTGAGTTCCGAGAGGTACTGGTCGTACACCACGGTGGCGACCATTTTCAGGCGCCGCCCACCGAGCAGGCCGGGGATCGCAAAGGAGCTGGCGGCCAGGCCGAACACGATCAGGGTGCCGGACAGCACGCCCGGCATTACCTGGGGCAACACGATCTTGCGCATCACCGTGGCCTGGCTCGCGCCGAGCGACAAAGCCGCCTGTTCGGCCGAGGGGTCGAGCTTTTGCAGGGAGGTCCACACTGGAATGATCATGAACGGCAGCATCACGTGTACCAGCGCAATGATCACTGCGAACGGCGTGTACAACAGCTTCACCGGGCGCCCGCCCAGTGCCTGGATCACCTGGTTGACCAGCCCGTCGGCGCCGAGCAGCAGGCTCCAGCCGAACGCTCGCACCACCACCGAAATCAACAACGGCGTGAGGATCAGGATCAGGAAGATCGAGCGCCACGGCGTGCCCATGCGGCTGAGGATGTAGGCTTCGGGCACACCAATCACCACGCAGAGCAGCGTCACTAGCGCGCTGATCCAGAAGGTGCGCCAGAAGATTTCGTAGAAGTACGCGTCGCTGAACAACGCCAGGTAATGAGCCAAGGTCCACTCATCGGCCTTCACCCCCACTTGGTAGTCGAACACGTTGAACGACAGCACCAGGGTCAGGCCCAGCGGCAGAATCAGCAGCCCGGCGAACAGCAGCAACGCCGGCAACGAGAGTAGATAGCCGCGACTCATGGGTGTACCTCATCCGCCGTCAGCACCCGCAGCAACTCGGCTTGCCAGTCCAGGCCGACTGCCGCGCCGCAACCCAGCGGCGCGCTGCCGTCGTTGCTGCGCACCACGGTGATTTCGCCCAGCGCGGTATGGATTCGGTACAGCCACTGGCTGCCGAAGAAGTAGCGGTCGAGCACCTGGCCTTGCAGGCGACCTTCGCTTGCGCCCACCAGCTGGATTTTTTCCGGGCGCAGGCTCAAGACCAGTTCGCCGTCACCCGCGGCGTGGCGCACCTGCGGGATGCCGCGTGCGTCGTAATCGCCGGCCAGCAGGTTAGCCTTGCCGACGAAGTCCGAGATAAAGCGCGTCCGCGGGTGTTCATACAGCTTGTAGGGCACGTCGATCTGCGTCACGCGCCCGGCCTGCATCACCACCACACGGTCGCTGATGGACAGCGCCTCGGCCTGGTCATGAGTGACCATCAGGGTGGTGATGCCCACCGCGTGCTGGATGCGGCGGATTTCAAACTGCATCTCTTCGCGCAGGTTCGCGTCGAGGTTGGACAGCGGCTCATCCAGCAACAACACCGGCGGCTCGATCACCAGCGCGCGCGCCAGGGCCACGCGTTGGCGCTGGCCGCCGGACAATTCACGGGGGTAACGGTCGGCGTGGGGGGCCAGGCGCACCAGCTCCAGCACGGTCTTGACCTTGGCGGCGATCTCGGCGGCCGGCACTTTGCGCATCTTCAGGCCGAAGGCGATGTTGTCGCGCACGGTCATGTGCGGGAACAGCGCATAGCTTTGGAACACCACGCCCAGGCCACGGCTGGCGGGCTTGGCGTAGGTGATGTCGCGACCGTCGAGCAGGATCTGCCCAGCGCTCACGTCGACGAAGCCGGCGATCATTTGCAGGGTGGTGGTCTTGCCGCAGCCCGAGGGGCCGAGCAGGGAAACGAACTCGCCTTTTTCCACCGCAAGGTCAGTGGCGACCACCGCGTAGACGGCGCCGTAGCGTTTGCTCAAGGCGTTGAGTTGGAGAAATGCCATGTCTGCGTTCCACCTTTTTTGAGTCGCGTCGAAACGCGCTTTTTTGTTTTGGGCAGATGCGAAAAGGGTGTTGCGGGTGCGTTGGCGCTCGATCTTGAGTCGGCTGCCGGTTGTTGTTCATTTCGCCCCTGTGGACGCAGATTAGGACGAAGACTAGGATGGGCGAAAGATAGAATTTCACTGAATGGAGTGTTTTTTTCAGTTTTATTCACTGACAAGAATTATTGATGAGATAACACGCTATGAATTCTACTGAGCGGAATGAAAATACCAGGGAAGTGGGTGCGGGCGGCGTGTCTCGCTTGTTCGCATTGCTGCGTACCTTGGGCGGCGTGCCCGACGGCGGCGAACGCGTGACTCAGCTCGCACAACAGGTCGGCCTGTCCCAACCCACCACCCACCGCCTGCTGCGCAGCCTGATGGATGAAGGTATGGTCGAGCAGGACGCGCGCAGCAAACGCTATCGCCTGAGCCTGGAGTTCTTCGCTCTGGCGGCGAACGCGGGCAAGACCGGCAACCTGCGCGACCTGGTAAGGCCGAGCATGCTGCGCCTCAGTGCGTCCCTGGGGGATTCATTGTTTTTGCTGGCGCGCAGCGGCTTTGATGCGATCTGCCTGGACCGCAGCGAAGGCCCGTACCCGATTCGTACTTTCACGGGTGATATCGGCGGGCGCGTGGCATTGGGCGTGGGGCAGGGCAGCCTGGCGATCCTGGCCTTTTTGCCGGAGGAAGAGCGCGAGACGGTGATCCGCTACAACTTGCCAAGGCTCAAGGATTTTCACCTGTATGACGAGGTGCTGTTGCGTTCGGAAGTGGAGAACGTGCGCAATCTGGGTTATGCGGCGCGCAATACCGGTGTGCTGGAAGGCATGGCGGGATTGGCGGTGCCGATCCTGAACCGGGACGGCCATGCGGTGGCAGCATTGAGCGTGGCGACCATCAGTGACCGATTGGGGCCGAGTCGCTTGCCGATGGTGGTGGAGTTGCTCAAGCGCGAAGCGGCGGCGATCGGGCCCCGGATCAATCCGTTTGATCCGACGCTGCGCCGGCCCTCACAGACCTTTGGTGGGTAGGTCATCCAGATACCGAGACCCGCTGCGCGCCAGCTCCAGAGCGTAGCGTCCAAGCCCCTTGCCGCACATCCGTTTTCGGCAGCAAGAATCGGAGTGCGGGTACATTTCGAACACCCTTACGGTGAGACTCCAAACTTAGAGGCGTCCACCATGGCTTCCGTATAGTTGGTCTTTTCCCCTTAACTACTGCAACAACTTTTTGGATTGCCCGACATCAGCGATGCAACTCTCGAGTCATCTTTTTAGTTAACGAACAGCGCCGGAGGCAACCCATGAAATTATCCGATTATGTTCGACTACTTGCGCTGGCGGCGATCTGGGGCGCCAGTTTTCTCTTCATGCGTATCTCGGCTCCTGTTCTGGGCGCATTGCCGACGGCATTTTTCCGCGTGTTGTTGGGGGCCATTGGCTTGGCCGTCATTCTTGCCATTTTAAACTCCAGCGTCGACTTCAACGGCAAGCTCCGGCAGATCATGGTGTTGGGTGTTATCAATTCGGGCATCCCATTTTTGATGTATAGCGTGGCGGCACTGCTGTTACCTGCCGGCTATTCAGCCATTTTCAATGCGACCACACCGATGATGGGCGTCTTGATCGGTTGGATGTGTTTCAACGATCCGTTGACACTGAAAAAAGCTGCCGGCGTGTTGATCGGGATTATGGGCATTACGTTGCTGACCAGCACCGGCCCCGTCACACTTTCAATGAGCGTGGTCATGGGCGCGCTGGCGTGTTTAGTCGCCACCAGTTGTTACGGCGCAGCGGGATTTCTGGCTAAACGATGGGTAGCTGACAAGGGGGGGCTGGACGCGAAACTCGTAGCTTTTGGCAGTCAGATTGGCGCGACGCTGTTTCTCGTGCCGTTCTTTGGAATCTCAACCGCAATAAGCCCACCGACGACCTGGGGTAACCCGCAGGTTTGGATAGCACTGGTTGCGCTGGGTTTCATCTGCACCGCGTGTGCGTACATTCTGTATTTCCGCCTGATCGCGGATATCGGGCCGGTGCGTTCGCTGAGCGTGACCTTCCTTATCCCTCCCTTTGGCGTGCTGTGGGGGGTGATGTTCCTTGGTGAACGTCTTTCGGCGGCACATTTGTACGGCGGCGGGCTTATTTGTTTAGCGGTGTGGTTCGTTCTCAGCAAGAGCAAAGCGAAGCAAGAACCCGCACCCGCCTCGGATTGATCCAACCACTCAACTGCCCTCAACGATTTCTCATCTGATGGGCGGGTGACTACGTAAGTGAATACCATGTCTCGGTTTTGCGCCGTCCGCTGGATGACTTGGCCGGGCGGACGCACTTCTTGAGTTTGACTTATGTACCGGGCTCTTTATTGTCTAAAAAACGATGCCTTTTCATCCGGTACATTTCATTATCCGAGTAGGTGAGCAATGTGTCGGCATCCTTGCCGTCCTCGGGATAATAGGCAACGCCGATACTGCACGACGGCATCTTGAGTGCGCCGAATTCAGGCGGTAGTGGCGCAGCCATGACGTCGTGAATCTGTTCTAACTTCTTGGAAATGGCGTCTCTCGACTGGATATCGGTCAACAGCACCGTAAATTCATCGCCGCCCATCCGGGCCACGGTATCCGTCTCACGTATGCAGCTTTCTAGACGTCGGGCAATCATGCAAAGAATACGATCCCCCGCGGCGTGGCCATGAACGTCATTGATACTCTTGAAGTCATTGATATCCAGAAACAGCAAAGCCAACTGACTATTGTGACGGTGCGCGACGTGCAGGGCAGATTTCAGTCGATCACTGAAAATCGAGCGGTTGGTTAGTTTTGTCAGCGGATCATGATGCGCGAGGAAACGTAACTCCTCCTCGGCCTGAGTCAAAGCCGTCACGTTGCGTGCGACGCCAATCCTTGCACCAACCTCTTCCGACCAGAATGCCGCCCACAGGATGTACACGACGCCTCCGTCCTTGCGGATGTAACGGTTGCGGAAATCGAAGTGGAATTGACCATTCATGACGCGGGCAATCGAGTCCCGTGTGCTAGCCAGGTCTTCAGGATGCATATAGCGGGTGATAGGGGTGCCGTTCAGCTCGTCAGGACGGTAACCCAGCAGGGCCTCACAGGCATCACTCACAAAAACAATGTGGTCGTCTCTATCAACCACAAACACTGTATCCAACATCAGATGGATCAGTTTGGGGTAGAGCGCTTGTAGGTCAACGGCCATAAGTCATGGGGGATATCCGATTCATAGAGCGCGATCATAGCCTGATCGATAAGGCCAGCGGCGAGTAATCTTACCGGCAAGTATGGGAGCACGTATGCCAGGCGAATACGACCTCATGCCACTCTTGCTTGGTGCGATGGTGTCTGCCTAAACGCGGAAGCTGTTTGCCCTGGATTTATCCGCCTTGATGCGAGCCAAGCCCAGTCAGCAGACGATTGACCGCCGCGCTTGATTCTTCCATTTCGCTTGCGGCGCGCAGTACAGCGCTCCAGTCATTTTCAATGATTGCCCTCATAAAAAGTATGGAAACGTTTCACCGAATGAGCTATCGTTTTTTTGACATCGTATTGCCACTATACAAATAACAGGCTGATGCCATTTGCAGGAGTGCTGGTAGTGAATGAAAGCTCTTCTCAAATAGGCTTGCGTCAGTGGATCTGGCGGGCGTTCATGCAGAGTGCATTAATCCCGTTGGTCCTGGTGGAGACGATTCTGATTGCTTGTTACCTGCTGACCAATCAGGCGATCCGTGTATCGCAACTCGATTATTTGGAACGCAGTGCAATTGAAAGCCTTGGCGCAACTGCCGACCAAAACACCCGAATCATCCAAGATCAATTAACCCACATCGCCGATGTCACTCAGCTATTTGCGGATATGACGGCTAACTCACTGCGTGCCGCTTCAACACCCTTGAGTGAAACATTAAGCACTTCTGCTGATGGGGCTCTTTACAGTGGAAAAGACCTGGGCGGAGCGGCGTCGTTCTACTCGTCGGTCACACCTGTCGCGCAACAGAACCTGGGTAAAGTGCAGAAGTTGTCCAGCCTCGACCCATTGATGCGTGCGATCAAAGATCATGAAGCGATGGTCGCCAGTGTCTATTTCAATACGTGGGACAGTTACAACCGGATTTATCCGTGGATTCGTGCCGATGAACAATATCCGCATGATATGCAGATACCCGGTTATAACTTTTATTATCTGGCCGATGCCGAACATAACCCGCAGCGAGGGGTTCGCTGGACTGACGTCTACCTCGACCCGGCGGGTCATGGCTTGATGATGTCCGCGATCGCGCCTGTTTATGAGCGCAACTTTCTCGAAGGCGTGGTCGGGCTGGATATCACCGTGGGCGATCTGCTGAAAGAAATTTCCACGCTTAAGGTGCCGTGGGGCGGGTACTTGATGCTCGTCGGCGCGGACATGAAGATCATGGTGTTACCGCCCGAAGCCGAACATGACTTTGAAAAAGGCAACTGGAGTGGTTCGGGGGCAAAGGCCACGAATGAAGGCGCGGTCAACCTTGCGGGTTCAAATCTGATCGATGCGGTGGACCCTCGGGAGTTGGCGGCCGCTGTCGCGCGCAATAGTCGTGGCAGCGCCGAAATCGTGCTCAACGGGCGCTCCCATCTGGTCGCATGGGCCGAAGTGAAGCCGGCGGGCTGGCGATTGCTGGCGGTCGCCGATGAAGAAGACGTCATGGCGGCCACGAACAGCTTGGCGCTCCATTACCGCAACATCGGCTATTTGATGATTGCCGGCCTGGTGATGTTTTACCTCGCATTCTTCAGTTACATGTGGATTCGTGCGCGCAAATTGAGCCATAGCCTGCGGCGGCCGATCCGCGATATCAGAGACATGCTGCAGCAAATTGGCAACGGCCAGTGGCTCCCGCAGCGCGCGCGTTCGAGCATTCGTGAGCTGGATGAAATGGCGGGCAACGTGCTGTCAATGGGCGCCCAACTGTCATCCAGTGAAGCACGGCGCAACGCGGCGCAGAACCGCCTCAATCTTGTCGTTGAAAGCATCACCGCCGGGCTCTGGGAATACCGCCTGGATACTGACCGCCTGTCGTTGAGCGAAGCGTTCTGCACGCGTTTCGGGGTGCCAGCGTGCCAACTGGAGCGCTTCTGTTTTTACGATCACGTCGACCCCGAAGATGTGCAGGCGCTTGATCAGGCACTCAACGCGTTGCGCACCGGCACCGCGTCGGTGATCGACCTGGAGTTACGTTTATTGCGGCCCGATGGCTCGCCAATCTGGTTTTTGTGCCGTGGACGCCTGATCGAGTCTCCCGATGCGCGCATGCGTTTATCCGCAGGTACGTTTGTCGATATCGACACGCTTAAACAGGTTGAAGAGGATCTGCGTCGCCGTACCCTTGAAGCGCAAGGGGCGAGCAAGGCGAAGTCGCGTTTTATCTCCAGCATGAGCCACGAATTACGCACACCGCTGAATTCGATTCATGGATTCGCCCAGTTATTGCGCCTGCAAGTGGCCGATGGGCAGGAGGAGGCCAAATCCCTTGATGAGATCCTGGGCGCCAGCCAGCACCTGGCTCACCTGGTCGACGATTTGCTCGACTGGTCGAGCCTGCAGGCGGAGGCGCCGCGCTTGCAGATGCGTGTCCTGGAGGTCGACGGACTGATGCGCGAATGTGCCGAAATGGTCCGTTCCCAGGCCAAGGCTGCGGGTCTTGACCTTGAGTTGCAGTCGACGAGCCCCGCGCTGAGTGTGCTGGCCGATGCCAGGCGCCTGCGCCAGATCCTGCTGAACCTGCTGTCCAACGCCATCAAGTACAACCGCCCTCACGGTCGCTTGTTCATGGGGGCTGAACTCCATGACAAGGGGCGCGTGCGGGTGTTTGTCGAAGATGGCGGCGCAGGTATTTCCGCGGCCCTGCAAGGCGCGTTGTTCGAGCCGTTCCAGCGTTTGGGCCAGGAAAACACCGCGATCCAAGGCACCGGTATCGGCCTTGCGTTGTGCCGAGAACTCGCCACGTTGATGAACGGCAGCATGGGGCTCATCAGCGAAACGGGCGTCGGCAGTCGCTTTTGGGTCGATCTGCCCCAAGGCATCGCGGCAACCAAGGTCCATAAGCGCTTGTTCTCGCTGTGTTTCGTGGGGCAGGACGAGGAGACGCTGCGCTGTCTTGAAGACACGTTGACGGGCATGGTGGAACTGCGCCACGGAACGCTTGCGCAGTGTCTGGAGCAGGTACGGCGCGACACGGCGCCGGACGTCATGCTGATTGACTGTGACTTACTGGGAAATGACTTGATCGATGCGCTGTCGCGGTTACGACGTTTGCCAGGTGGCGATCAAATCCTTCTTATTCTGCTGTGTACATCACCACACCTGCTCGCGACGTTGGGGTGTGAGTTTCAAGCAGTGCTTAAACAACCGCTGGAACCCAATGAGCTACGCGAACTCATACGCGCGATGATGCAAGTGGAGAAACCGAATGTTCAGTGATATCCCCGCCGATACCCGAATTGTGATTATCGATGACGTGGCTGCGAACCTGCGCTTGCTGGAGTCCAGCCTGAAAGCCTTTGGTTTGCGCAACGTCTTGAGTTTCGCCGACTCGGCCAGCGGGCTGGTTTGGCTCAAAGAGCAACCGTGGGATTTGCTGCTATTGGATCTGGATATGCCCGCGCCCGATGGGTTTGAGATTCTGCGCCAACTCAGCGATCGCAATCGCTCAAGGTCTCCCGTGATTATCTTGACGGCATTGAGCGAGCCGCAAAGTCGGCGTCTCGGCCTTGAACTGGGGGCCAACGATTATCTGACCAAACCGTTGGATTTGCCTGAGCTGCTATTGCGCATACGCAACGCTCTGCGCTTGTCCCATGCCACCCGCCAACTGCAAGACCTGAACAGCGAGTTGGAGCAAAGGGTGTTTGAGCGCACCGCTCAGTTGCAGGAAAGTTATTGCGCCATGATCCGCGCATTGAGTCGTGCGGCCTGCTATCGCGATGATGAAACGGGCGCCCATGTATTGCGCATTGGCGAAACTGCGGCCTTGATGGCCGAAGCAATCGGTATGCCGCAGAGGTGGTGCGAGCTGATTCGATTGGCGGCGCCGATGCATGACTTGGGGAAAATCGGCATTCCTGATCGGATCTTGCACAAGGAAGGCCCATTAACCGTGCCGGAACGCCAGCAGATGATGGAGCATCCGCGCATCGGCCATGCAATCCTGCAAGATGCACACGCCACAGACCTGACCGATATGGCCGCGGACATTGCCTATGGTCACCATGAAAAATGGGACGGCAGCGGCTATCCGCAAGGGCTTGCCGGAAAGGACATTCCGCTGTCGGCAAGGATTGTCGCGTTGTGTGATGTCTATGACGCGCTGCGTATGGAACGTCCCTATAAGCGGGCCTGGAGCCCTGAACGGGCGCAGGCCTATATTCTTGAGCAATCGGGCGTGCATTTTGATCCGGAGCTGGTGACGGTGATGCGCCGCTGTTTCGGCCCGGTTGAACAACTCATTGAGGATGACGCCGAACTGGCTGGCATACACAAGCAACGACAAGCCGATGCGGGCACTGGCCAGCCCCCACATTAAAGCGTCGCCAACATGGGCGCCCGGCTCGGGCTCATCGCGGCCAAGGCCACCGACGTCGCCGCCGTGCGCGTCTCCACCCCCAACTTCACATACACATGTTCCAGGTGCTTGTTCACCGTCCGCGGGCTCAGCCCCAAGATATCGCCGATGTCCCGATTGGTCTTGCCGCACGCCACCCAGCGCAGCACCTCGACCTCGCGCTCGGTCAGTTGAAAGCGTGCCGACAACAGCTTGTGCGCCGGCTCATCCTCCAGGGTCAACACACTCGGTTGCGTCGCCGCCCGCGCCGACAGCAGGATGCGCGAGGTGCGTAAATGCGCCGCCACCCGCGCCAGCACCTCGTCGGTCTGGATCGGCTTGGTCACGTAGTCGCTGCCGCCCACTTCAAAGCCTTGCACCACATGCTTGCTGTCGGTCAGCCCAGTCATGAACACCACCGGGATGTCCGCGCTGGCAGGTAACGCCTTGAGCCGGCGGCAGGTCTCGAAACCGTCCAGGCCCGGCATCATCGCGTCCAGCAGGATCAGGTCCGGGCGCCGGCGTTGCACGCGGTTCAGCGCGCTGAGCCCGTCGAGCGCCACCAGCACCATGTAGCCGGCGTCGTCGAGGGCGTCGGAGAGCATGGCCAGGTTGTCCGGGGTGTCGTCGACGATCAGTACCACGCCGGGTTCAGTGCTACGGGTGAGTACATTCATCTTCGGCCTCCTTGAGGGTTCGGTTGAGTTCATCCAGGCGGAAACCCTTGAGCAACCCGCGCACTTTGCTGATGAACGGTGCGGCGTCCGGGCGGTGTTCGAGGATCGTGTCGAGTTTTTCGTGCAGGCCCCGCACGTAGCCGATCGCGCTGAGTTCGGCGAGCACGGCGAGGTCGTCGGCGCTCGGCAGCACGCTGGGCGGTGGCGGCGCGACGAAGGTTTTGGTGCGTCGCAGCCATTGCAGGCCGAGGTGTTGTTGCAGGCGTCCGAGCAGTTCCGGGGTACGCACCGGCTTGGCCAGGTAGTCGTTGCAGGCGGCGGCGATGCTGCGCTCGCGGTCGTCGGTAAAGGCGTTGGCCGAGATCACGATGATCGGCGCGGTGGACAGCGCATTGCGGCGGATCAGCCGGCTGGTTTCCAGGCCGTCCAGGGTCGGCATCGACAGGTCCATCAGGATCAGGTCCGGCGCCAGCAGCGCGACCTGGCGAATCGCATCCTGGCCGTTGCTCGCCTGGATCACCTCAAAGCCCAGAGGTGTGAGCATGCCGCTGAGCACCTTGCGGTGGTCCACATGGTCGTCCACCACCAGAATGCGCCGGCGTGCGCCGTGGTAGCCGATGATGTCGTGTTCCACATGCACCACCGCCTGCGGCGCGCGTACCTGGGACAGGAACAGGCGCACCTGGAAACAGGTGCCCTTGTCCAGCTCGCTGGTAACGCGTAGCTCGCCGCCCATCAGCGCGGTGAGCATGCGCGTGATGGTCAGCCCCAGGCCTACGCCTTTGTCCTGGCGCATCAGGTCGCCGCGCTCGAACGGTTGGAAGATCCGCTCGATCTGCCCGGGGTCGATGCCGATGCCGGTGTCGATGATTTCAAAGTTGGCGGTCTCGCGCATGTAGCTGACCCGCAGGCACACTTCGCCGCTGTCGGTGAAGTTCACCGCATTGCCGAGCAGGTTGATCAGGATCTGGCGCACGCGTTTTTCATCACCGCGCACCACGGCGGGGATCTTGCCGACGCAGTCCAGGCGAAAGCGCAGGCCCTTGTCCTGGGCTTGGGGGGTGAACATCTGCTCCAGGTCGTGGATCAGTTCGGGGAAGGGGATTTCGGTGAGTTCCAGGCGTAACTTGCCGGCCTCGATCTTGGCCACGTCGAGCAGGCCGTCGATCAATGACAGCAAGTGCGAGCCGCTGCGCAGGATGGTCGCCAGCGCGTCCTGGTGTTGCTCGGGCATGGCGCTGTCGCGCTGCAGGATCTGGGTGAAACCGAGGATGCTGTTCAGCGGTGTGCGCAGCTCGTGGGACAGCCCGGTGACGTAGCGGCTCTTGGCGGCGTTGGCGGCTTCCGAGGCTTCCTTGGCCTGTTGCAGGGCCTGGTCGGTGAGGCTGTGGGCGTCGATTTCCTGCATCAGCAGCAGGGTCTGGCGGTCGGATTCCTGCTGGGCGACGCGGCGGCTTTCGCGGGTCAGCACCACCCACCAGGCGAGCACGGCGGCCAGCACCGACAGGGTCAGGAACGCTTTGAAGAACGCCTGGTACAAGGTCTCGGAATGCGGCAAACCCTGGGCCGCCTGCACGTAGATCAAGGCCAGGGCGCCGGCGAGCAGCAGCACCAGCACCGATAACAGCCCCAGGTAATGGGCCAGCCGCGTATGCAGGCGTGGCATCAGGCTGTTGGGCAGCAACCGGCGCAGCACGCCTTCGAACTGGCTGACCAGCCGCGCATGGGGTTTGCAACGGTCGCCGCAGCGCGCATCCAATGAGCAACACAACGAACAGATGGGCGTGCTGTAGGCCGGGCAGAATGCCATGTCCGCCGTCTCGAACGGGTTGCTGCACAGCCCGCAGACCGCATGGGTGGCGGGTGCCACTGGTTGAATCAATTGGGCGTCGCTGGTGCGCGCGATGTAGTACTTGCCTTGGGTCATCCAGGCCAACAGCGGCGCCATCACCAGCGCCGTGCCGAGGGCGACAAAGGGCGGCGCGGCCTGGGCCAGGGCGCCAAACAGGCCGAAGTGGGCGAGGATCGACAGCAGCGAGGCAATCAGCATCGAGCCGACACCCACCGGATTGATGTCGTAGAGGTGCGCGCGCTTGAACTCGATGTGTTTGGGCGACAGTCCCAGGGGCTTGTTGATCACCAGGTCGGCGACCAATGTACCGATCCAGGCAATCGCAATATTCGCGTACAGCCCCAGCACCTGATCGATCACGTCGAACACGCCCAGCTCCATCAGCATCAACGCAATGGCCACGTTGAACACCAGCCACACCACGCGCCCGGGGTGACTGTGGGTGACGCGGGCGAAGAAGTTCGACCAGGCCAGGGAGCCGGCGTAGGCGTTGGTCAGGTTGATCTTCATCTGCGAGATGAACACGAACAGCACCATGGCACCGAGGGCCCACTCCGGCGAGCTGAACACATAACGGAAGGCGACCAGGTACATCTGGGTCGGCTCGGCGGCGCGTTCCATGGGGATTTCATGTTGCAGGGCAAGGAACGCCAGGAACGCGCCGCCAAACATCTTCAACGCGCCGGGGATAATCCAGCCGGGGCCGGAGCAGAGCAGGGCGGCCCACCAGCGCTTGCGGTTGGCGGCGGTCTTTTCCGGGAGAAAGCGCAGGTAGTCCACTTGCTCGCCGATCTGCGTCACCAGCGACAGCGCCACGGTACAGGCGGCGCAGAACGCCAGCAGGTTGAAACCGCCGCCGTCGCCGCTGCGCCCGACAAAGCTGGTCCAGTCGCTGAACGCGTCGGGGTTTTTCCACCACACGAAACCATACGGCAACACCAGCAAAAACAGCCACAGCGGTTGGGTCCACAGTTGCAGGCGACTGATCAGCGTGACGCCGTAGGCCACCAGCGGAATCACCAGCAGCGAGCAGATCACATAGGCGAAGGCCAGCGGGATATGAAAATACAACTCCAGTGCCAGCGCCATGATCGCCGCTTCCAGGGCGAAGAACAGGAAGGTGAAGCTGGCGTAGATCAGCGAGGTGATGGTCGAACCGATATAGCCGAAGCCGGCGCCACGGGTCAGCAAGTCCATGTCTACGCCATAGCGGGCGGCGTAATAGCTGATGGGCAGGCCGGTGAGGAAGATCACCAGGCTGATGGCCAGGATCGCCCAGAAGGTGTTGGTGAAGCCGTAACTCAGCACCAAGACGCCGCCGATTGCCTCCAGCGCCAGGAACGACACCGCGCCCAGGGCGGTGTTGGCGATGCGCAGCTCCGACCACTTGCGAAAGGATTTGGGGGTGTAGCGCAGGGCGTAGTCTTCCATGGTCTCGTCGGCGACCCAGGAGTTGTAGTCGCGGCGGATCTTGACGATGCGCTGGGTGCCGGGAGGGGATTGCACGATGGTGAGGCTCCGCAGAGTGGACGAAGGGAGTGAGCAAGTTCCATGCCCTCGACTGCGCTGGGAGCCAGATGTGGGAGGGAGCTTGCTCCCGATGACGCTGTGTCAGTCGCTAATCAGTTGACTGACCCACCGCCATCGGGAGCAAGCTCCCTCCCACATGGGTCAGCGGTGGCTGGGCGGACGCGATCCTGCCCTGCATTGGTGCGCAACGGCATACGTCAAATGACGTACTGCGTTACGTCAGGCTGCGTATACCCGCGCTGGCCCGCTGCCGCCATGCTGGAGCCCTCATTGCAGAGGAGTCGCCCCATGGAACCACGATTGATCCGCTCCAAACCGTTGTTGGCCCTGTCGTTGCTGGCGGCCGCGCTGTTCAGCCAGGGCGTGCTGGCCGACAACGAAGGCCTGGCCGTGACGCCGACCGAAGTCACCGTCGGCCAGTTGCACTCGGCCACCGGCACCATGGCTATCTCCGAGACCGGCTCGATCCAGGCCGAACGCCTGGCCATCGAGCAAATCAACGCCTCGGGCGGGATTCTGGGACGCCAGATCAAAGTGATCCAGGAGGACGGCGCCTCCGACTGGCCGACCTTCGCCGAAAAGGCCAAGAAGCTGTTGGTCAACGACAAAGTCGCCGCCGTGTTCGGCTGCTGGACCTCGGCCTCGCGTAAAGCCGTGCTGCCGATCTTCGAGAAAGAAAACGGCCTGCTCTACTACCCGACCTTCTACGAAGGCCTGGAACAGTCGAAAAACGTGATCTACACCGGGCAGGAAGCCACCCAACAGATCCTCGCCAGCCTGGATTGGATCGCCAAGACCAAAGGCGCCAAGACCTTCTACCTGGTTGGCTCCGATTACATCTGGCCGCGCACGTCGATGAAGATCGCGCGCAAGCACATTGAGAACGTACTGCACGGCACCGTGGTCGGCGAAGACTACTACCCGCTGGGCAACACCCAGTTCGGTTCGCTGATCAACAAGGTCAAGCTGAAAAAGCCTGACGTGGTCTTCGCCGCCGTGGTGGGCGGTTCCAACGTGGCGTTCTACAAACAGCTCAACGCGGCGGGCGTGAATGCGTCCAAGCAAACCCTGTTGACCCTGTCGGTGACCGAAGACGAACTGCTCGGCATCGGCGGCGAAAACATGGCCGGCTTCTATGCCTCGATGAAGTACTTCCAGAGCCTGGACAACCCGAACAACAAAGCCTTCGTCGAAGCCTTCAAGGCCAAGTACGGCAAGGATGCGGTGATCGGCGATGTGACCCAGGCGGCTTACCTCGGCCCATGGCTGTGGAAAGCGGCGGTGGAGAAGGCCGGCAGTTTCGACGTGGATAAAGTCGTCGCCGCCTCCCCAGGCATCGAACTGAAAACCGCGCCCGAAGGCTACGTGAAGATTCACGAGAACCACCACCTGTGGAGCAAGTCGCGCATCGGTGAAGTGCAGCCCAACGGCCAGTTCAAGGTGATCTACGAGTCGGATCTGATCGAACCGAACCCGTTTCCAAAGGGTTACCAATAACCTTCAAGCACACCGATTCAAATGTGGGAGGGGCTTGCCCCCAATAGCGGAGTGTCAGTCGACATTTCTATAACTGAGCCACCGCTATCGGGGGCAAGCCCCCTCCCACATAGAGCAAAAGCACATCGCATTCCAACTATCACCTCCCGCTCTCAGGAGACCATCATCATGGAATGGCTATCGGAATTTGGAGCCATCGCGGCGATGCAGGGGTTCAACGGCTTGTCCGTGTTCTGCGTGCTGTTGCTGATGGCGTTGGGGCTGGCGATCATTTTCGGCCAGATGGGCGTGATCAACATGGCCCACGGAGAATTCCTGACCATCGGCGCCTACACCACCTACGTGTGTTCCAGCCTCACCGCGCACTTTGCGCCGAGTTTTCAACCCTATTACTTCTTCTTCGCCATTGCCCTGTCGTTCCTCGTTGCCGGCGCGGTGGGCTGGTTGGTGGAATGGGCGATGATCAGCCGCTTGTACAAGCGGCCGCTGGATACCTTGCTGGCAACCTGGGGCCTGTCCCTGGTGATGCAGCAAACCTTCCGCTCGGTGTTCGGCGCCCGGGAGGTCAGCGCCGAGCCGCCGGCCTGGCTGATGGGCTCGGTGAACTTCACCGACGCGATTGAAATCCCGCGTAACGGCCTGTTCATGATGGCCCTGACCGTGCTGCTGACGGCGGCGATCTTCCTGATGCTGTACCGCTCGCGTTGGGGCCTGCAGGTGCGTGCGACGGTGCAGAATCGCCTGATGAGCCGCGCGGTCGGGATCAATACGCGCAAGGTCGACCGCATGACCTTCGCCCTCGGTTGCGGCGTGGCCGGGGTGGCCGGTGCGGCGTTCACCACCATCGGTTCCACCGGGCCGACGGCGGGTTCGCAGTACATCGTCGACACCTTTCTGGTGGTGGTGTTCGGCGGCGCGCAAAGCCTGTTCGGCACCATTGCCTCGGCGTTCGTGATCGCCCAGACGCAATCGCTGTCGGAGTTTTTCCTCAGTGGCTCGATGGCCAAGGTGCTGACCTTGTCCTCGGTGATTCTGATCCTGATGCTGCGCCCGCAAGGGTTGTTCTCCATCAAAGTGCGCAAGTAGAGGCGAGCAGATGAAGGCTTTAGACAAGCTGCTGGGCGGCCAGCAAAACCTGATCGGCATCGCGCTGCTGGCGCTGCTGATTCTCGTGGTGTTCCCCCTGACCCTGGATGCGTTCCGGCTGAACATGGTCGGCAAGTACCTGACCTACGCGTTTGTCGCGGTGGGGCTGGTGCTGTGCTGGGGCTATGGCGGCATTCTCAGCCTGGGGCAGGGCGTGTTCTTCGGCGTCGGCGGCTACTGCATGGCGATGTTCCTCAAGCTGGAAGCGTCCGACCCGGAAAGCACCAAGATCCAGTCCACGCCGGGCATCCCGGACTTCATGGATTGGAACCAGATCACCGAACTGCCCTGGTTGTGGCAACCGTTTCACAGTTTCAGCTTTACCCTGGTGGCGGTGATTGCGGTGCCGGTGCTGCTCGCATTCATTATCGGCATGGCCTTGTTCAAGCGGCGCGTGGGCGATGTGTACTTCTCCATCGTCACGCAGGCGATTGCGCTGATCCTCACGGTATTGATCGTCGGCCAGCAAGGGCTGACCGGCGGCGTCAATGGCATCACCGACCTCAAGACCCTGCTCGGCTGGGACCTGCGCACCGACAGCGCGAAGCTGCTCCTGTACTTCATCAACGCCGGCTTGCTGTTCGGTTGCATTTTCATCGGCCGCTTCATCCTCGCGTCCAAGCTTGGCCGGTTGTTGATGGCGATGCGCGACAAGGAAGAGCGCGTGCGCTTTTCCGGGTATGACGTGGCCAGCTTCAAGATCTTTGTGTTCTGCGTGGCCGCGGCGTTCTCGGCGATTGGCGGGGCCATGTTCGCGTTGCAGGTGGGCTTTATGTCGCCGTCGTTCGTGGGCATCGTGCCGTCGATCGAGATGGTGATCTTTGCCGCCGTGGGCGGGCGCATGTCGCTGCTCGGCGCGGTGTACGGCGCGCTGCTGGTGAACTATGGCAAGACCTACTTTTCCGAGTCCTTTCCCGAGCTGTGGCTGTACCTGATGGGCGGGCTGTTCATCGCCGTGGTCATGTACTTCCCCAATGGCCTGGCCGGCTTGTGGGACAGCCATGGTCGGCAGGCATTGGCCCGGCTGCTGCGCCGTCAACCACCGGTGCAAGCCGTGGCGCCGCTGGTCAAGCCCAAGACTGAAAGCAAAATCCTGGAGACCCAGCCATGACCGCCGTCGGCTTTGAAATGAACAAACCGGTGCTGGCCATCGAAGGTCTTACCGTGTCATTCGACGGCTTCAAGGCGGTCGACAACCTCAACCTGTATATCGACCGCAACGAAGTGCGCGTGGTCATCGGCCCCAACGGTGCCGGCAAGACCACGGTGCTCGACCTGATCTGCGGCAAGACCCGCGCCACCAGCGGCAGCATCCAGTTCGACGGCCAGGAACTGACCACGATGCGCGAGTACAACATCGTGCGCGCCGGGGTCGGACGCAAGTTCCAGAACCCGTCGATCTACGAAAACCTCACGGTGTTCGAGAACCTCGAGATGTCCTATCCGGCCGGGCGCAAGGTCTGGGGTGCGCTGTTTTTCAAGCGCAATGCCCAGGTGATCGCACGGGTGGAAGAGGTGGCGCGGGAGATCTTCCTTGGCGATTTGCTGCAACAACAGGCGGACTTGCTGTCCCACGGGCAAAAGCAGTGGCTGGAGATCGGCATGCTGTTGATGCAGGACCCCGAGCTGCTGATGCTCGACGAACCGGTGGCCGGCATGAGCGTCAATGAACGCGCGCAAACCGCCGAGCTGCTCAAGCGCATCAGCCAGGGCCGCTCGGTGCTGGTGATCGAGCACGACATGGAGTTTGTCAAAAGCATCGCCCACAAGGTCACGGTGCTGCACCAGGGCAAGGTACTCGCCGAGGGCAGCATGGAGTCGGTGCAAAGTAATCCGAAAGTCATCGAAGTGTATTTGGGCCACTGAGGAGTCCGGCATGTTCAAGATCGACCAGTTGTCCTGCGGCTACGGGCAGAGCCAGATCCTCCACGACCTGGACCTGAACGTGGCCAAGCGCGAGATCGTCGCGGTGATGGGCCGCAACGGCATGGGCAAGACCACGTTGTTCAAGAGCTTGATGGGCATCCTGCCGCAGTGGAAAGGCCAGGTCAGCGTGGACGGGCACGATGTGTCGGCGCTGGAAACCCATGAACGGGTTGAGCGCGGGATTGCCTACGTCCCCCAGGGCCGCATGATTTTTCCGAGCATGACGGTGTTGGAAAATATCCAGACCGGCCTGCCGGCCTCGGCGCGGGGCAAGGTGCCGGAGGATTTGTACGCGCTGTTCCCGGTGCTCTACGACATGCAGTCGCGCAAGGGCGGCAACCTGTCCGGCGGGCAACAGCAACAGTTGGCGATTGCGCGGGCGCTGGCGACCAACCCCAAGGTGCTGCTGCTGGATGAGCCGACGGAGGGCATCCAGCCGTCGATCATCAAGGACATTGCCCGCACGCTGAAGGAGATTCGCAACTTAAGGGACCTGACCATCGTGGTCTCGGAGCAGGTGCTGTCGTTCACCCTGGAAATCGCCGACCGCTTTTTGGTGATCGAAAAGGGCCGCTTCGTGATCGAAGAAACCCGGGACCGGGTGGACGAGGCAACCATCAGCCGCTACCTGTCCGTCTAGCAGCGACCGATTGTAGGAGCCGGCTTGCCGGCGAAAAACGCCCAGGCGCCGCGTTCATCCTGGCGACGCGCGTCATCGTTAACGACCTTCGCTGGCAAGCCAGCTCCTACAGAAACGCAGGGCTGCGAACCGACCTGTAGGAGCCGGCTTGCCGGCGAAAAACGCCCAGGCACCGCGTTCATCCTGGCGACGTGCGTCATCGTTAACGACCTTCGCTGGCAAGCCAGCTCCTACAGAAAAGCACACCTGCGAACCTGCCGGCGAAAAACGTCCAGGCACCGCGTTCATCCTGGCGACGCGCGTCATCGTTAACGACCTTCGCTGGCAAGCCAGCTCCTACAGAAACGCACACCTGCGAACCTGCCGGCGAAAAACGCCCAGGCGCCGCGTTCATCCTGGCGACGTGCGTCATCGTTAACGACCTTCGCTGGCAAGCCAGCTCCTACAGAAAAGCAGGGCTGCGAACCCACCTGTAGGAGCCGGCTTGCCGGCGAAAAACGCCCAGGCACCGCGTTCATCCTGGCGATGCACGTCATCGTTAACGACCCTCGCTGGCAAGCCAGCTCCTACAGAAAAGCAGGGCTGCGAACCCACCTGTAGGAGCCGGCTTGCCGGCGAAAAACGCCCAGGCGCCGCGTTCATCCTGGCGATGCGCGTCATCGTTAACGACCTTCGCTGGCAAGCCAGCTCCTACAGAAAAGCACACCTGCGACCCCCCCTGTAGGAGCCGGCTTGCCGGCGAAAAACGCCCAGGCGCCTCGTTCATCCTGGCGATGCGCGTTATCGTTAACGACCTTCGCTGGCAAGCCAGCTCCTACAGAAAAGCAGGGCTGCGAACCGACCTGTAGGAGCCGGCTTGCCGGCGAAAAACGCCCAGGCGCCGCGTTCATCCTGGCGATGTGCGTCATCGTTAACGACCTTCGCTGGCAAGCCAGCTCCTACAGAAACGCAGGGCTGTGAAGCCACCTGTAGGAGCCGGCTTGCCGGCGAAAAACGCCCAGGCGCCGCGTTCATCCTGGCGACGCGCGTTATCGTTAACGACCATCGCTGGCAAGCCAGCTCCTACAGAAAAACAGGGCTGCGAACCCACCTGTAGAAAACGCCCAGGCGCCGCGTTCATCCTGGCGACGCGCGTCATCGTTAACAACCTTCGCTGGCAAGCCAGCTCCTACAGAAAAGCAGGGCTGCGAACCCACCTGTAGGAGCCGGCTTGCCGGCGAAAAACGCCCAGGCGCCGCGTTCATTCTGGCGACGCGCGTCATCGTTAACGACCTTCGCTGGCAAGCCGGCTCCTACATTTTTGTTTGGGTTTCACTCTCTGGCAGAGCCATACGTCATCCAACGTATTTCCCGTTTTACCTCGCTCCACGAGACTGGTTTCAACGCCACAAGCCATCCGTCCAGGAGCCAGTCCATGACCGAAACGCTGATCAAAGTCGACCTCAACCAACCCGTCACCGAAAACGAGCAGATCCACAACCGTTGGCACCCAGATATCCCAATGGCCTGCTGGGTCAAGCCGGGCGATGACTTCATCCTCGAAACCTACGACTGGACCGCCGGGGCGATCAAGAACAACGACGACGCCAGCGACGTGCGCGATGTGGACCTGTCCACCGTGCATTACCTGTCCGGCCCGGTGGGTGTACACGGCGCCGAGCCGGGCGATTTGCTGGTGGTGGACCTGCTCGACATCGGCGCCAAGGCCGATTCGCAGTGGGGCTTCAACGGCTTTTTCTCGCGGCAGAACGGCGGTGGCTTTCTCACCGATCACTTCCCCAGTGCGCAAAAGGCGATCTGGGACTTCAAGGGCATGTTCACCAGCTCGCGGCATATTCCAGGGGTGAACTTCGCCGGCCTGATCCACCCTGGCCTGATCGGCTGCCTGCCGGACCCGGTGATGCTCGCCGACTGGAACCGTCGCGAACAGGAACTGATCGACACCAACCCCACCCGTGTCCCGCCGCTGGCCAACGCGCCGCTGGCCGCCACCGCGCACATGGGCAAGCTCAAGGGCCAGGCCCGCGACGATGCCGCCGCCACCGGCGCGCGCACCGTGCCGCCGCGTGAGCATGGCGGTAACTGCGATATCAAGGATTTGTCCCGCGGCTCGAAGATCTTCTTTCCGGTCTATGTCAAGGGCGCCGGGCTGTCGGTGGGCGACTTGCACTTCAGCCAGGGCGACGGCGAAATCACCTTTTGCGGCGCCATCGAAATGGCCGGCTGGGTGCATATGAAGGTCGAGCTGATCAAGGGCGGCATGGCCAAGTACGGGATCAAGAACCCGGTGTTCAAGCCGAGCCCGATCACGCCGAACTACAAGAATTACCTGATCTTCGAAGGCATCTCGGTCGACGAGCAGGGCCAGCAGCATTACCTGGACGTCAACATCGCCTACCGCCAGGCGTGTCTGAATGCGATCAACTACCTGACCAAGTTCGGCTACTCACCGGCCCAGGGCTATGCGCTGCTTGGCTCGGCACCGGTACAAGGGCATATCAGCGGTGTGGTGGATATTCCGAATGCGTGCGCGACCTTGTGGCTGCCTACGGAAATCTTCGAGTTCGACATCAACCCCAACGCCAACGGCCCCACCAAGTTCCTCGACGGCAGCGTCGACCTGCCCATCGCACCGGACCTGTAGCCATGCCGACCTACGAATACGCCTGCGAGGCGTGCGGCACGTTCACGATGTTGCGGCCGATCGCCCAGCGCAACGAACCCAGCCAGTGCCCGTACTGCGCCGGGCCCGGAGGGCCGTTGCAGGTGTCGGCCCCGGCCTTGCAGCTGTTGTCGACCAACCAGCGCAAGGCCATCGCCGGCAACGAGCGCAGCGCCAACGCGCCGCAAACGGTCGGCGAGTACCAGGAAAACCGTCGCCATCCGGCCGGTTGCAGTTGCTGCGGCACCAGCAAAAAGGTGCTGCCGAGCAAGGCCAACCCGCTGGGCCTCAAGACCAAGACCGGTCCACGGCCGTGGATGATCAGTCACTAGACCAGGAGCATTGCAATGCGTCATGGCGATATTTCCAGCAGCCCGGACACCGTCGGTGTCGCGGTGGTGAACTACAAGATGCCGCGCCTGCACAGCAAGGCCGAGGTCATCGAGAACGCGAAGAAGATTGCCGAGATGATCCTCGGCATGAAGCAGGGCCTGCCGGGCATGGACCTGGTGGTGTTCCCGGAATACAGCACCATGGGCATCATGTACGACCGCGACGAGATGATGGCCACCGCCGCAAGCATCCCCGGCGAAGAGACCGCGATCTTTTCCGCCGCGTGTCGCCAGGCCAACACCTGGGGCGTGTTTTCCCTGACCGGCGAACGCCACGAAGAGCATCCGCACAAGGCGCCCTATAACACCCTGGTGCTGATCAATAACCTCGGCGAGATCGTGCAGCGTTATCGCAAGTGCATTCCCTGGTGCCCCATCGAAGGCTGGTACCCGGGCGACCGCACCTACGTCTGCGATGGGCCCAAAGGCATGCAAATCAGCCTGATCATCTGCGATGACGGCAACTATCCGGAGATCTGGCGCGATTGCGCGATGAAGGGCGCCGAGTTGATCGTGCGCTGCCAGGGCTACATGTACCCGGCCAAGGAGCAGCAAGTGCTGATGTCCAAGAGCATGGCCTGGGCCAATAACTGCTACGTGGCGGTGGCCAACGCCGCCGGGTTTGATGGTGTGTATTCGTACTTCGGTCACTCGGCGATCATCGGTTTTGACGGGCGCACGCTAGGCGAATGCGGCGAAGAGGAGATGGGCATCCAGTACGCCCAGCTATCGGTGTCGCAGATCCGCGATGCGCGGGCCAATGACCAGTCGCAGAACCACCTGTTCAAGCTGCTGCACCGCGGCTACACCGGTATGCATGCTTCGGGCGATGGCGACAAAGGCGTGGCCGATTGTCCGTTCGAGTTCTACCGCACCTGGGTGCTCGATGCGCAAAAAGCCCAGGAGAACGTGGAGAAAATCACCCGCGGCACCGTGGGCGTCGCCGCCTGCCCGGTCGGGCAATTGCCCCATGACGGCCACGGAAAAACCGCGGGGTAGGGCATACGCTCGGTAGTTCTGCGCAATAAGACTTGCAGTCTGAAAATTCCCCTTTAATATAACCCGGGTAAAACAAATACTACCCGGGTATAAATCATGAATTCTCAACATCCCCCTCGTTGCACCGCTTTCGTTCACCACCGACGTGTGGCGGACGGTCCCTATGCCCACGTTGCCCAGGCGTTGGCAGACCTTGATCTGCCGGCCGGCAGCTTCTTGGTATTCGACGATGCCACCGGCACCCAGGTCGATTACCCTTGGCCCCCGGGTTATGCACCCGAGCTACCCGCGCCCTCAGAGGCACCAGATGAGCCGCCGACGTCCCCTGCGGTCGGGCGCCCCAAGCTGGGCGTGGTCGCCCGCGAAGTGACTTTGCTACCGCGCCATTGGGAGTGGTTGAGCCAGCAGCGTGGCGGTGCGTCGGCTGCGTTGCGGCGGTTGGTGGATGAAGCGCGCAATGCCCATGCCAGTCGTGATCAAATGCGCCAGGCCAAAGAGGCCAGCTATCGCTTCATGAGCGCCATCGGCGGTGACCTGCCGGGTTTCGAAGAGGCTTCGCGGGCGCTGTTTGCCCACAACGCCGCAGACTTTTCCAACAAGATCGCGCTCTGGCCGGTGGACGTGCAGACGTACCTGGCTTGGCTGTCGCGCAACGCTTTCACTGCCTGATCATCATCCAGGGACTCGAACTACCATGGAAGTGACCCAACAACGCCCGCTATGGCAGATCTACCTGGTCTTCCTCGCACCGATGGTGCTGTCGAACTTTCTGCAGAGCTTTACCGGCACGCTCAATGGCATCTATGTCGGGCAAATGCTCGGTACCCAGGCGTTGGCGGCGGTGTCGGGGATGTTCCCCATCGTGTTTTTCTTTATCGCCCTGGTGATCGGCCTGGGGGCGGGGGCCTCGGTGTTGATCGGCCAGGCCTGGGGAGCCCGGGAAACCTCGATGGTCAAGGCGATCACCGGCGCCACCCTGACCCTTGGCGCGCTGGTGGGTTTGGTGGCAGCGGTGCTTGGCAGCCTGTTTGCGCGTCCGGCGTTACTGGCGCTGGGCACGCCGCTGGATGTGCTGGATGACGCGGTAGGTTATGCCCAGGTGATGATGCTGATCATGCCGCTGTTGTTGGTGTTTATCCTCTACACCCAGCTGCTGCGCGGCGTCAGCGACACGATTTCGCCGCTGCTGGCGCTGATGGTCTCGACATTCGTCGGTCTGCTGCTGACGCCGGCGCTGATCCGCGGCTGGATCGGCCTGCCGCCCATGGGCATCCAGAGTGCGGTGTATGCCGGCGTGGTGGGTAACGCCGCGGCGATGCTGTTTCTGGTGCTGCGCCTGCGGCATAAAAACCACGTGATGGCGCCGGACCGCGCATTGCTCGCGGCCTTGCGGCTGGACCGGGTGATTCTCGGCAAAGTCCTGCGCATCGGGCTGCCCACCGGGCTACAGATGGTGGTGCTGTCATTATCCGAATTGGTCATCCTGGCCTTGGTCAACAACCACGGTTCCCAGGCAACGGCGGCCTATGGCGCGGTGACGCAGATCGTCAACTACGTGCAGTTTCCGGCACTGTCGATTGCCATCACCGCCTCGATCCTCGGCGCCCAGGCCATCGGTGCCGGGCGCCTGGAAAGGATCGGGCCGATCCTGCGCACCGGGTTGCTGATCAATACCTGCCTGACCGGCGGCCTGATCCTGCTCGGCTACCTGTTGTCGCCCTGGTTGCTCGGCCTGTTCATCACCGACGACGCCGCGCGGATCAAGGCCGAACACCTGCTGCATATCATGCTGTGGAGCATCCTGGTGTTCGGCTTCCAGGCCGTGATAGGCGGGATCATGCGCGCCAGCGGCGTGGTGCTGATCCCGGTGGCGATTTCGATCTTCTGTGTGCTCGGCGTGGAATTGCCGGTGGCCTACCTGCTCAATGCGCGGTACGGCCTGGAAGGGGTGTGGATGGCGTTTCCGGTGACGTACCTGGCGATGCTCGGCTTGCAGACCGCGTATTACCGGTTGGTGTGGCGGCATAAACAGATCACACGGCTGGTGTGATAAAAGGTTGCGCAAATCAAGGAAAGAAGGCGTTTCAATCATGGCAAACCCCTACGCCGAGTTGTTCCAGGCGCCCGGCGCCCGGGCGTTCGTACTGGCCGGCATGCTCGCGCGCATGCCCATCTCCATGACCGGCATCGGCTTGATCACCATGCTCTCGCAGGTGCATGGCGGCTACGGCCTGGCCGGCTCGGTGGCGGCGGTGTTTGCCTTGGCTACGGCATTTTGCGCGCCGCAGGTATCGCGGCTGGTGGATCGCTACAGCCAGGGCAGGGTACTGCCGATCGCGGCGCTGATCGGCGGCGGTGCGTTGTTGTTGCTGTTGTTGTGTACGCGTTTGCAGGCGCCGAACTGGGCGTTGTTCGTGTTCGCCGCGCTGGCCGGTTGCATGCCCAACATGTCAGCCATGGTCCGGGCGCGCTGGACTGAGCTGTACCGCGGCCAGCCCAAGCTCCAGACCGCGTTTGCCCTGGAGTCGGTGCTCGATGAGGTGTGCTTTATCATCGGCCCGCCGATTTCGGTGGGGTTGTGCGTGGTGCTGTTTCCCGAGGCCGGGCCTTTGCTGGCGGCGTTGCTGTTGGCGGTCGGTGTCACGGTGTTCGTGATGCAACGCCAGACCGAGCCGCCCGTGCATGAGCGCCATGATCATCACGGGCGCTGGCTGATCGCTTCGCCCTCGGTGTTGATCCTGATGATCCTGCTGCTGGCCATGGGCGTGATTGTCGGGGTGGTGGATGTGGTCAGCGTCGCTTTCGCCCAGCACCAGGGCCAACCGGCGGCGGCGAGCATTGTGTTGTCGGTGTATGCCATCGGTTCGTGCCTGGCGGGGTTGGCGTTCGGTACGTTGAAACTCAAGGCGCCGTTGCCCCGGCAGTTCCTGTGCTGTGGTGTCGCCACGGCGCTGACCACCTTGCCGTTGCTGCTGGTCACCAACATCCCCGGCCTGGCCGTGGCGATCTTCATTTCCGGGCTGTTCTTCGCCCCGACCCTGATCGTGTCCATGGCCCTGGTGGAGCGGATCGTGCCACCGAGCCGGTTGACCGAAGGCATGACCTGGCTGATCACCGGCCTGAGCATCGGCGTGGCCATCGGCGCCGCCAGCTCCGGCTGGATGATCGACCACTTCGGCGCGGCCAGCGGGTTCTGGGTGGCGCTGGCGGCGGGGGCGGTGGTGTTGGGTTCGGCGGTGTTGGGGTATCGGCGGCTAGGGTGATGGCTGAGTGGTGTACTCACCGCTGAGGAGGTCATCCACCGCCTGGCGAAAGGCGGCCTCCAGTTCCTCTTCGGTTTGCCCTTCATAACTGACCAGTGAGTCGATGTTCAAAAGCCTCCCAAACAGGCAGTTGTCTTCGACGCTGGTTTCTATTGAGCCGGTATGACCCTTGTATTTAAGTCGGCGATTCATTGAGCCGCTGCTCCTGTGCGTAATGGTTCTTAGGATCTGGCGCCGTTTAACCTAGGGCCGAAGCGCTTCAAGAGGTATCAGTTGCATACGGGTTTCGTGTAGGGCATTTCCCGGCAGCCCGCATTCCTCGCAGTCAACAGCCTCCCATCCCCCCGCTAATTTTTCCCTCTCCGGTTCGTTTTATAGGGACGACGTGCCTTTGTGCTTCCCGCCTATTGCTCCGGACTCCAAGAAATGAATGCTGAAGACTCCTTGAAACTTGCTCGCCGGTTTATCGGGTTGCCCCTGGAAAAACGCCAGCTGTTCCTCCAGGCGTTGCAGAAGGAAGGGGTGGATTTTTCGCGGTTTCCGATTCCTGCCGGGGTGGATGTGGAGGACCGCGATGCGCTGTCCTACGCACAGCAACGCATGTGGTTTCTCTGGCAGTTGGACCCGGCCAGCGGCGCCTATAACCTGCCGGGCGCCGTGCGGCTCAAGGGCGCGCTGAACCTGGGCGCGATGCAGCAGGCGTTCGCCAGCCTGGTCGAGCGTCATGAAACCCTGCGCACGGTGTTCCAGCGCCAGGCCGACGAGCGTCTGGCGCAGGTGGCGGCACAGCCGGCGCTGGCGATCGAGCAGCACGACCTGAGCGACCTGGCCTCCGCCGAGCGCGAGCAGGCCGTCAACGCCGCGGCCACCCGCCAGTCGCTGCTGCCGTTCGATCTGGAGCACGGTCCGCTGCTGCGCGTGCAGCTGTTGAAACTCGACGAGCAGGAACACGTGCTGCTGCTGACCCTGCACCACATCGTCTCCGATGGCTGGTCGATGAACGTCTTGATCGACGAGTTCATCCGTTTCTACGACGCGCATGAGTGCAACGAGGCGCCGCAACTGCCGGCGCTGCCGATCCAGTACAGCGACTATGCCCTGTGGCAACGCCGCTGGCTGGAAGCGGGGGAGCAGGCGCGTCAGCTGGAATACTGGCAAGCGCGGCTGGGTGATGAGCATCCGGTTCTGGAATTGCCCAGCGACCGCCCACGCCCGGCCATGCCCAGCTACAGGGGCACGCGCCACACCTTCGCGATCGATCCGGATCTGGCCGCGCAACTGCGCAGCTGCGCGCAAACACACAACGTCACGCTGTTCATGTTGCTGCTCGGTGCGTTCAATGTGCTGCTGCATCGCTACACTGGCCAGGGCGACATCCGCGTCGGCGTGCCGATCGCCAACCGCAACCGGACCGAAGTCGAAGGGCTGATCGGTTTCTTCGTCAACACCCAAGTGCTGCGCACCGAACTGACCGGGCAGACCCGCGTCAGCGAGCTGCTGCACGCCATCAAGGAGCACGCCCTGGGCGCCCAGGCCCATCAGGACTTGCCCTTCGAACGCCTGGTAGAAGCGCTGAACGTCGAGCGCAGCCTGAGCCATACACCGTTGTTCCAGGTGATGTACAACCACCAGCCGGTGGTGGCCGACATCGCCTCGATCCGCACGGCCTCCGGCCTGGAACTGGCCGCGGTGGAGTGGCAGGGCCGCACCACCCAGTTCGACCTGACCCTCGACACCTACGAACAGTCCGGCACCCTGCATGCCGCGCTGACCTACGCTAACGACCTGTTCGACGCGCCATCCATCGCACGCATGGCACGGCACTGGATCAGCCTGTTGCAGGCCATGGTCGCCGATGGCGAGCAGCGCGTCGGTGAGTTGCCGATGCTCGCCGCCGATGAGCAGCAGGTCCTGGTGAGCGCCTGGAACCAGACCGCGCAGGCCTATCCGAGCGAGCGCGGCATTCATCAGTTGATCGAAGACCAGGTGCGCGCCACGCCGGAGGCGCCGGCGCTGGTGTTCGGTGCGACCACGCTGACCTACGCCCAGCTCGACGCCCGCGCCAACCAGCTGGCCCATGCCTTGCGCGAGCAGGGGGTTGGCCCCGATGCCTTGGTGGGTCTTTGCATCGAGCGCTCGATCGAAATGGTGGTCGGCCTGCTGGGGATTCTCAAAGCCGGCGCTGCCTATGTCCCGCTCGACCCCGAGTATCCCCCGGAACGCCTGGCCTACATGATCGAAGACAGCGGCATCCAGCTGCTGCTCAGCCAGCAAAGCCTGCTGCCGTCGCTGCCGGTTGCCGGTATCCGTGTGATTGCCCTGGACCAGCCCGCGCTGTGGCTCGACGGCTACAGCTGCGAAGCGCCCGCCGTGGCGATTCACGGGCTGAACCTCGCGTATGTGATCTACACCTCCGGCTCCACCGGCCAACCCAAGGGCGCCGGCAACAGCCATCGCGCGCTGGTCAACCGCCTGTGCTGGATGCAACAGGCCTACACGCTGGAGGCCAGCGATGCGGTGCTGCAGAAAACCCCGTTCAGCTTCGACGTGTCGGTGTGGGAGTTCTTCTGGCCGTTGATGACCGGTGCGCGCCTGGTGGTCGCGGCCCCTGGCGAACACCGCGAGCCGGCGCGCCTGATCGCGACCATCGGCCGACACGCGATCACCACCGTGCATTTCGTGCCGTCGATGCTCCAGGCGTTTATCCATGAGCCGGGCGTGCAGGCCTGCACTGGCCTCAAGCGCGTCGTCTGCAGCGGCGAGGCCTTGCCGTTGGATGCGCAGAGCCAAGTGTTCGCCAAACTGCCACAGGCCGCTCTGTTCAACCTCTATGGCCCGACCGAAGCGGCCATCGACGTGACCCACTGGAGTTGTGTCGATGAAGGCGCCGACAGCGTGCCCATCGGCCGCCCGATCGCCAACCTCCACACCTACGTGCTCGACGCCCAGCTCAACCCGGTGCCGGCCGGCGTCTCCGGCGAGCTCTACCTGGGCGGCAGCGGCCTGGCGCGCAGTTACCACCGGCGTGCGGCCCTGACCGCCGAGCGTTTCGTGCCCAGCCCGTTCGCTGACGGCGCACGTGTGTACCGCACTGGCGACCGCGTGCGCCAGCGGGCCGACGGCGTGATCGAGTACCTCGGCCGTCTCGATCATCAGGTCAAACTGCGCGGTCTGCGCATCGAACTGGGTGAAATCGAGACACGCCTGCTGCAGCATCCCGGCGTGCGTGAGGCGGTGGTGCTGGTGCAGGGCGGCAAGCAACTGGTGGCCTACCTGGTGTTGGAAGGCGAAGCGCCCACCGACCTCAAGGCGTGGCTGCTCGGCAGCCTGCCGGAGTACATGGTGCCGACCCACATGCTGCACCTGGACCAATTGCCGGTGACCGCCAATGGCAAGCTGGATCGCAAAGCGCTGCCAGTGCCGGACGCCGCCGCGCAGCAGGCCTATAGCGCCCCGCAAAGCCCCGTGCAGCAGGCGCTGGCCGCGATCTGGGGCGATGTGCTCGGCATCCCGCAGGTCGGCCTGGACGACAATTTTTTCGAGTTGGGCGGCGATTCGATCATCTCCATCCAAGTGGTCAGCCGCGCGCGCCAGGCAGGCATTCGCCTCAGCCCGCGCGACCTGTTCCAGTACCAGAGCGTGCGCAGCCTGGCGTTGGTGGCGACCTTCGAGCAGGCCGCGAGCATCGACCAGGGCCCGGTCAGCGGTGAGGTGATGCTGACTCCGGTGCAGCAGAGCTTCTTCGCCCAGGCCATCCCGGTGCGCGAGCATTGGAACCAGTCGTTGCTGTTGATCCCGCGTGAAGCCCTGGAACCTGCGCGTCTCGACGCGGCCTTGACCCAGGTGATCAATCATCACGACGCTTTGCGCCTGCGCTTTGTCGAGCAGGCCGAAGGCTGGCAGCAAACCCATGCCGCGCCGATCGCCGCGCCCGGATTGTGGCAATCCCACGCCAGCGACGACACAGAACTGGCCGCACTCTGCGAGGCGGCCCAGCGCAGCCTCGATCTTGAACAAGGCCCGCTGCTGCGCGCCGCCCTGGTGAGCATGGCCGACGGTACCCAGCGCCTGTTGCTGGTAGTCCATCACCTAGTGGTGGACGGCGTCTCCTGGCGCATCCTGCTCGAAGACCTGCAACAGGCCTACGGCGCTGCGCCGCTGCCGGCCAAGACCTGCGCCTACCAAGTGTGGGCCCGGCAGTTGCTGGCCCATGCACAGACCCTCAACGCGCAACTGGCGTACTGGCAGGCGCAGACGGCCGACGCCGATTTGCCTTGCGACAACCCGCAAGGCGGCCTGCAAAATCGCCTGGGCGCCAAGCTGGAAATCCGCCTTGACGCCGAACACACCCGTCAACTGCTGCAAGACGCCCCGGCCGCCTATCGCACCCAGGTCAACGACCTGCTGCTGAGCGCATTGGTGCGGGTGATCTGCCGGTGGAGCGGCCAGACGGCTGCGCTGATCCAGCTGGAAGGCCATGGCCGTGAAGACCTGTTCGACAATGTCGACCTGAGCCGTACCGTCGGTTGGTTCACCAGCCTGTTCCCGCTGCGCCTGCAGGCCGAGGGCGGGTTGGCGGATGCGATCAAGTCGGTCAAGGAGCAACTGCGGGGCGTGCCCGATAAAGGCATCGGCTACGGCCTGTTGCGTTACCTCGGCACACCGGACGCCCGCGAAGCCCTATCAAGCCTTGCCGCGCCGCGCATTACCTTCAACTACCTGGGCCAGTTCGATCGCCAGTTCAACCAATCGGCACTGTTCGTACCCGCCACTGGCGGCAGCGGTCAGGCCCAGGACCCCGAAGCGCCGCTGGCCAACTGGTTGACGCTGGAAGGGCAGGTGTACGGTGGGGAATTGACCCTGCAATGGGGCTTCAGCCGTGAGATGTTCGAGGCGTCGACGATCCAGCGCCTGGCGGATGACTATGCGGCGGAACTCAAGGCCCTGATCGTGCATTGTTGTGCCACGCCGGCAGGGCAGGTCACCCCGTCGGACTTCCCGTTGGCGCGTCTGACCCAGCGCCAGTTGGATGGGCTGCCCGTCGCGGGACCGGCCATTGCCGATCTCTACCCGCTGTCGCCGATGCAGCAGGGCATGCTGTTCCACAGCCTGTACGAGCCCGAGGCCCAGGCCTATATCAACCAGTTGCGCCTGGACATCGGCGGCCTCGATCTTTTGGCGTTCGGTCGCGCCTGGCAGGCCGCGCTGCAGCGGCATGACATCCTGCGCAGCAGCTTCCACTGGCTGGGCCTGGACAGTGCCCATCAGTTGATCCAGCGGCAGGTCGACTTGCCGTTGCAAGTCATCGAAGACCCCGATGCCGACGCCGAGGCCCTCGCCGCAGCCGAGCGCGACAAGGGCTTCGCGCTCGACGCGGCGCCGCTGTTTCGCCTGTTGCTGGTACGCGGTGCCGGCGCGACCTGGCAGTTGATTTTCACCAGCCACCACATCCTGATGGATGGCTGGAGCAACGCCCAATTGCTGGGCGAAGTCATCGCCCACTATGCCGGCCATACCGTGCCGGCACCGCTGGGACAGTTCCGCGACTACCTGGGTTGGCTGCAACAACAAGGGTCGGGCGAAGCCTTCTGGAAAGCCACGCTGGCGCCGTTGCAAGCGCCCACCTTGCTGGCGGAGGCGCTGCGCGTGCCGGCCCACGCCACAGGGATGGCTGACCATCAGGTGGTGCTCGACAGCGACTTCACCCAAGCGCTCGGCGAGTTTGCCCGCCGCCAGAAAATCACCCTCAACACCCTGCTGCAAGGGGCGTGGAGCCTGTTGCTGCAGCGCTACACCGGCCAGGATTGCGTGGCGTTCGGTGCCACCGTCGCCGGGCGTTCGGCGCCGCTGCCGGGGATCGAGCAGCAACTGGGCCTGTTTATCAACACCTTGCCGATCGTCAGCCTGGCCGCGCCGGCCCAATCGGCCGCGTGCTGGCTCAGCGAGCTGCAAGCGCTGAACCTGAGCCTGCGCGATCACGAACATGTGCCGCTCTACGACATCCAGGGCTGGGCGGGCCAGCAGGGCGCGTTGTTCGACACCTTGCTGGTGTTCGAAAACTTCCCGGTGGCCGAAGCCCTGAAACAGGGCGCGCCCGCAGGCCTGACCTTCGGCCGCCTGCACAACCATGAACGCACCCACTACCCGCTGACCCTGGGGATTGAGCTGGGGGCCAGCCTGCGCCTGGAATGGAGCTACGACCGCGCGCGTTTCAGTGCCGATCAGGTCGCGCGATTGAGCGCCAACCTGCAGCACCTGCTGGTACAACTGCTCGCCGATGCGCAGGCGCCGCTCGGCAACTTGCGCCTGCTCGACCCCACCACGCAGCGCGACATGCTCGCCCTGGGCCGGGCACCCGGCGCGGCCCTACGTGAGCTGCACGTGCATCAACGCATTGCCGCCCAGGCCGCCGCCACCCCGGATGCGCTGGCGGTGCAGGCCGGCGAAGCGCGCTTGAGCTATGCCCAGCTCAACGACCACGCCAACCGCCTGGCCCATCGCCTGCTGGCGCTGGGCGTGGGGCCTGGGCAGCGCGTGGGCCTGGCCTGCCGACGTGGCCCGCAGTTGATCGTCAGTCTGCTGGCGGTACTTAAAAGCGGCGCCGCCTATGTGCCGCTGGACCCGAAATACCCCAACGAACGCCTGGCCTACATGCTGGCGGACAGTCGTGTGGACCTGCTGCTCAGCGAAACCGGGCTGCTCGCCGACCTGCCGCTGCCGCAAGGTCTGATCCGTGTGGACTTCAGCGCATCCGGCGCTGAGTTGGCCGCTTACCCGCGCGCCAATCCGCCCAGCCACGTGGGCGCCGCCGACCTGGCCTACGTGATCTACACCTCCGGCTCCACCGGCCAACCCAAGGGCGTGGCCATCGATCACGCCGCCCTCGGCCAGTTCTGCGACAGCGCCGCGGTCTACAGCCGGCTGTGTGCAGCGGACCGTGTACTGCAGTTCGCCACGTTCAGCTTCGACGGCTTTGTCGAGCAGTGCTACCCGCCGCTGTGTATAGGCGCTGCGTTGATCATGCGTGGCGATGAACTGTGGGACGCCGGGCAACTGGCGCGGGAAATCGTCGAGCAGGGCGTGACCCTCGCTGACTTGCCGGCGGCGTACTGGTACCTGCTGGCCAAGGAATGTGCGGTCGAACACCGCGCCCTGGGCAATCTGCGCCAGGTGCATGTGGGCGGCGAAGCCATGTCGGTGGAAGGCCTGCGCGCCTGGCACGCCGCCGGCCTGGGCCACGTGCGGCTGGTCAACACCTATGGGCCGACCGAGGCCACGGTGGTGTCCAGCGTGCATGACTGCCAGTTGCTCGATGCCAGTGACGCGTTCGGCGTGCCCATCGGCCAAGCCATCGAAGGCCGTTCGCTGTATGTGCTCGACAGTGCGTTCGAGCTGCTGGCCACCGAGGGCGTCGGCGAGCTGTGCATCGGTGCCGAGTACGGCCTGGCCCAGGGCTATTTCGACCGCCCGGCGCTGACGGCCGAGCGCTTCCTGCCGGACCCGTTTTCCGCCGTGCCGGGGGCGCGGCTCTACCGCAGTGGCGACCTGGCCCGTTACAACCAGGCCGGTGCGTTGGAGTACGTCGGGCGCATCGATCATCAGGTGAAGATTCGCGGTTTCCGTATCGAAATCGGCGAAATCGAGGCCAGCCTGCAAGGCTTGCCGCAGGTGCGTGAGGCGGCAGTCATCGCGCAGCCGGGCGCCGTGGGTGCGCAATTGGTGGCCTACGTGGTGCCGACCCAGGGCCAGCGCCTGGACACCCAGGCGCTGGCGGCGACCTTGCACCGTGTGTTGCCCGACTACATGGTGCCGGCGCAGTGGGTGGTGCTCGATGCCTTGCCGTTGAACAACAACGGCAAGCTGGACCGCCGCGCACTGCCGGCGCCGGACCTGAACCAGCCCCGACAGGCCCACCGCGCCCCGCACAGCCCGCTGGCGATCCGGTTGGCGGCGATCTGGCAAGCGGTGTTGCAGGTCGAGCGCGTGGGGCTCGATGACCATTTCTTCGAGCGCGGCGGCCATTCGTTGCTGGCCACCCAGGTGATCTCCCGCGTGCGCCATGACCTCAAGCTGGAAGTGCCGTTGCGCGCGCTGTTCGAGCAGCCGACGCTGGAGGCCTTCGCGACCGCGTGCGCCGGCGTGCAGGGCGACACGGCACCGACGCTGCAGGCGGCGGGGCGTGACCGGCCGCTGGCGTTGTCGTTCGCCCAGGAGCGCCAGTGGTTCCTCTGGCAACTGGACCCGACCAGCGCCGCCTATCACGTCCCCGCCGCACTGCACCTGCGCGGCCCGTTGGATATCGCTGCGCTGGAACACGCTTTCCGCGCCCTGGTGCAGCGTCATGAACCGCTGCGCACCACCTTCGTGGAGGAGGGCGAGCAGACTTGGCAGGTGATCCACCCCGACCTGGCGATTGCGCTGGCGCATCAGCACATCGCTGCAGCCGCGATCGAAGCGACGGTGGCGCAGGAGATCCAGCGCCCGTTCGACCTGGTCAACGGCCCGCTGATGCGCGTCACGTTGCTGCACGTCGAAGCGGAGCACCACGTGCTGGTAATCACCCAGCACCACATCATCTCCGATGGTGGGTCGATGCAGGTGATGGTCGACGAACTGCTGGCCCTGTATCAGGGCCAGGCGCCGTTGCCGGCATTGCCGCTGCACTATGCCGACTATGCCCAGTGGCAACGCGAGTGGATGGCCGCCGGGGAGAAACAGCGCCAACTCGATTATTGGTGCGCCCGCCTGGGCAGCGAACATCCGCTGCTGGAGCTGCCCCTGGACCACCCGCGTCCGGCGCTGCAAAGCCATCGCGGCGCGCGCCGACAACTGCATCTGGACGCCGCGCTGGTCGCCGAAATCAAGGCCCTCGCCCAGCGTCAGGACGTGACCCTGTTCATGCTGCTGCTCGCCGCGTTCCAGACCTTGCTGTTTCGCTACAGCGGCCAGTCCGCGATCCGTGTCGGGGTGCCGATCGCCAACCGCAATCGCCTGGAAACCGAGCGGCTGATCGGCTTCTTCGTCAACACCCAGGTACTGCAGGCCGAGCTGCATGGGCAGATGGGCTTCGACCGCTTGCTGGCCCAGGTCAAGCAACGTGCGGTGGAGGCCCAGGCCCATCAGGACTTGCCCTTCGAACAACTGGTGGAAGCGCTGCAACCGGAACGCAGCCTCAGCCATAACCCGTTGTTCCAAGTGATGTTCAATCACCAGGACAACCTGCGCGCCGGCCCGCTGCAGTTGCCAGGCCTGGACCTGCAACCGGTGGATTGGACCGGCCACAGCACCCAGTTCGACCTCAACCTGGAAACCGAGGAGTCGGCCGATGGCCTCTGGGCTGCACTGACCTACGCCACCGACCTGTTCGAACCGGCGACCATCGAGCGCCTGGCCGAGCATTGGCAGAACCTGCTGCGCGCCGTGGTGCGCGATGCCTCCCAACCCCTGGACGAGCTGGCGCTGCTCAGCACGGCGCAGTGGCGGCAGATGCTCGAAGCGTGGAACCACACGGCCTTCGATTACCCCCGCGAGCGCTGTGTGCATCAGTTGTTCGAAGCGCAGGCCCTGGCCCAGCCCGACGCCATCGCTGTGCAATTCAACGACGACGCCTTGAGTTATGCCGAACTCAACCGCCGCGCCAATCGCCTGGCCCATCGCCTGATCGCGGCGGGTGTCGGCCCGGACGTGCTGGTGGCGGTGCATGTGGAGCGTTCCCTGGACATGGCGGTCGGCCTGCTGGCGACCCTCAAGGCCGGTGGCGCCTACGTGCCGCTCGACCCGCAGTTCCCGGCGGAGCGCCTGGCGTTCATGCTCGAAGACAGCCGCGCCCGGGTGCTGCTGACCCAGCCAGCGCTGATCGGCCGACTGGCGCAACCGCAAGGCCTGCACGTGCTGCTGGTCGATGACAGCGACGCTGGCGAACACAACCCGCAAGTGGACGTCAGCCCGGAACACCTGGCCTACGTGATCTACACCTCCGGCTCCACCGGCCAGCCCAAGGGCGTGATGGTGCGCCACCGCGGGCTGTGCAGCTTCACCAGCGGCATGGCCACCAGCCTGGACATCGGCCGGGAGGCGCGAGTGCTGTCGCTGACCACGTTCTCGTTCGACATCTTCGCCCTGGAGCTGTACGTGCCGCTGACGGTTGGCGCCACGGTGCTGCTGAGCGAGCAGGCCCTGGCCCTCGACCCGGAGGCGATTATCGACCTGGCGCACCACCAGCGCGCCAATGTGCTGCAAGCCACGCCGTCAACCTGGCGCATGCTGCTGGACAGCCCGCGTGCCGAGCGGCTGCATGGCATCAAGGCACTGTGCGGCGGCGAAGCGCTGCCGGCCGACCTGGCCCAGCGTCTGCTCGATCTGCAAGGCCCGGTGTGGAACCTGTATGGCCCCACGGAAACCACCATCTGGTCGGCGGCCCATCGGCTGTTGGCGCCGCAGCCTTTTGTCGGGCGGCCGATTGCCAATACCGCGTTGTTCATCCTCAACGCCGGGCTCAGCCCATGCCCGTTGGGCGCGGCCGGTGAGCTGCTGATCGGCGGTGTCGGCCTGGCGCGCGGTTACCACGCACGGCCGGCGCTCACCGCCGAACGCTTCGTGCCCAACCCTTATGGCGCACCGGGCGAACGCCTGTACCGTACCGGTGACCTGGCGCGCTACCGCGACCACGGCGTGGTGGAGTACATCGGCCGGGTCGACCAGCAGGTCAAGGTGCGCGGGTTCCGTATCGAACTGGGCGAAATCGAAGCCTGCCTGCGCGAACACCCCGGCGTGCGCGAAGCCGTGGTGCTGGCCGACAACGACCGCTTGATCGCCTATCTGGTGACCTCCGCCCCACAGACGCCGCAGGTCTACCAAGCCGCCTTGCGCGAGCGTTTGCCGGACTACATGGTGCCGGCGTACCTGATGTGCCTCGACAGCCTGCCCTTGACCCCCAACGGCAAGCTCGACCGCAAGGCTCTGCCCAGCGTGGACGCCAGCCTGTTGCTAAAAGGCCATGTCGCTCCCGTCACACTGCGCCAACAGCAGGTGGCGGCGATCTGGGCCGAGGTGCTGGGCGTACCTCATGTCGGCCTCGACGACCACTTCTTCGAGCTGGGCGGGCATTCGCTGCTGGCCACCCGCGTGGTGTCGCGGGTCCGCCAGGCGCTGACGCTGGAAGTGGCGCTCAAGACCCTGTTCGAACACCCGGCGCTGGGTGACTTCGTCGCGGCGCTGGGCGAGGAGGGCGTGGTCGCACCGGCCATGCTCAAGGCCGACCGCACCCAACCGTTGCCACTGTCCTATGCCCAGGAACGCCAATGGTTCCTCTGGCAACTCGACCCGCACAGCGCCGCGTACCACATCCCCAGCGCCCTGCGCCTGAAAGGCACGCTGGACCTGGCCGCGCTGCAACGCAGTTTCGACACGTTGCTGGCGCGTCACGAAAGCCTGCGCACCCATCTGCATCAGGACGCCAGCGGCACACGGCAAGCGGGCCTGATCGACGTCGACCAGGCCGACAGCGACGAAGCCGGGCTCAAGGCGCAGGTCGCTGCCGAGGTCGCGCGTCCGTTCGACCTGCTGCGCGGGCCGTTGCTGCGGGTCACGTTGCTGCGCCTGGCTGAGGATGACCACGTGCTGGTGCTGGTGCAGCACCATATCGTCTCGGATGGCTGGTCGATGCAACTGATGGTCGAAGAACTGGTGCAGCTCTACGCCGCGTTCAGCCAGGGAACCACGCCGCACCTGCCGGCCTTGCCGATCCAGTACGCCGACTACGCCCTGTGGCAGCGTCAATGGATGGAGGCCGGCGAGACCGCGCGTCAACTGGCTTACTGGCGTGAGCAACTGGGCGGTGTGCAACCGGTGCTGGAATTGCCGGTCGACTACCCGCGCCCAGCGCTGCAAAGCCACCGTGGCGCGCGCCTGGGTATTGAGCTGGCGGCGCCGTTGCTCGCCGGTTTGCGCAGCCTGGCGCAGCGCACCGGGGTGACGTTGCCGATGGTGTTGCTGGCGTCGTACCAGGCCTTGCTGCACCGCTACAGCGGTCAGGAGGACGTGCGCGTCGGCGTGCCGATTGCCAACCGCAATCGCCTGGAAACCGAAGGGCTGATCGGCTTCTTCGTCAACACCCAGGTGCTCAAGGCCGATATCCACGGGCAGATGAGCGTCGAGCATTTGCTGCACCAGACGCGTCAACGCTCCCTTGAGGCCCAGGCCCATCAGGACCTGCCGTTCGAGCAGTTGGTGGAGGCCTTGCAGCCCGAGCGCAGCCTGAGCCTGAGCCCGCTGTTCCAGGTGTTGTTCAACCACCGCGTGACGTCGGTCGACAGCCATTGGCAGCGCCTCACCGAGCTTGACGTCGAGGTCCTGAGTTGGGCTGAAGGCGTCGCCCAATTCGACCTGGCGCTGGACGTCGAGGAAAGCCAGACGCTGTTGCGTGCGTCCCTGAGCTACGCCACCGACCTGTTCGCCCCGGCGACCATCGCACGCATGGCCGGCCACTGGCAGAACCTGTTGCAGGCGATGGTCGCCGATCCGCAGCAGACCCTCGGCCAGTTGAACCTGCTGGACGGGGATGAACAGCGGCACATTCTGCAGTTGTGGAATCAATCCGACGCCGGCTTCCCGGCCCAGCGTCTGGTACATGAATTGGTGGCCGAGCGTGCGCGGGAAAACCCGCAGGCAATCGCGATCAAGTTCGACACGCAAACCCTGACCTACGGCGCGCTGGACCGCCAGGCCAACCAGTTGGCCCACGCGTTGATCGCCCGGGGTGTCGGCCCGGAAGTGCGCGTGGCGATTGCCATGCCGCGCAGTGCGGAGATCATGGTGGCGTTCCTTGCGGTGCTGAAAGCTGGCGGCGTGTATGTGCCGCTGGACGTGGAATACCCGCGTGATCGCCTGCTGTACATGATGCAGGACAGCCGCGCCAAGCTGCTGTTGACCCATACCGCCGTGCAGCAGCAACTGCCGATTGCCGAAGGCCTGGATACGCTCGCCATCGACCGCACCGAAACCTGGAGCGGCTTCAGCGACACTGTGCCGCCGGTAGCTCTGGACGGCGACAACCTCGCCTACGTGATCTACACCTCCGGCTCCACCGGCATGCCCAAGGGCGTGGCGGTGGCCCACGGTCCGCTGGTGGCGCATATCATCGCCACCGGCGAACGCTACGAAACCGGCCCGGCCGATTGCGAATTGCACTTCATGTCCTTCGCTTTCGACGGCTCCCACGAAGGCTGGATGCACCCGCTGATCAACGGCGCCAGCGTGCTGATCCGCGATGACAGCCTGTGGCTGCCGGAATACACCTACGCGCAAATGCACCGTCACAACGTGACCATGGCCGTGTTCCCGCCGGTGTACCTGCAACAACTGGCCGAGCATGCCGAGCGCGACGGTAATCCGCCGAAGGTGCGCGTGTATTGCTTTGGCGGTGACGCGGTGGCGCAAGCGAGCTATGACCTGGCCTGGCGTGCGCTAAAGCCGACCTACCTGTTCAACGGCTACGGCCCGACCGAAACCGTGGTCACGCCGTTGCTGTGGAAAGCACGCAAGGGCGATCCCTGCGGCGCCGTGTACGCACCGATCGGCACGCTGTTGGGCAACCGCAGCGGCTACATCCTCGACGCCCAACTCAACCTGCAACCCATCGGCGTCGCTGGCGAGCTGTACCTGGGCGGCGAGGGCGTGGCGCGTGGGTATCTGGAGCGCCCGGCACTCACCGCCGAACGCTTCGTCCCCGACCCGTTCGGCAAACCCGGCAGCCGCGTGTACCGCAGCGGCGACCTGACCCGTGGCCGCCCGGATGGCGTGGTGGATTACCTCGGCCGTGTCGATCACCAGGTGAAGATCCGCGGTTTCCGTATCGAGCTGGGCGAGATCGAAGCGCGTCTGCGCGAGCAGGACAGCGTCGGCGAAACCGTGGTGGTGGCTCAGGAAGGCCCGACCGGCAAGCAACTGGTGGCCTACGTGGTGCCGGCAGATGCCAGCCTGGCCAACCACGCCGAGTGGCGCGACACCCTGCGCCGCGCCCTGAAAACCCGCCTGCCGGATTACATGGTGCCCGCGCACTTCATGTTCCTGGCGCAAATGCCGCTGACCCCCAACGGCAAACTCGACCGCAAGGGCCTGCCCGAGCCGGACGCGAGCCTGATGCAACAGGCCTACGTCGCCCCCGAAACCGAGCTGGAACAGCAGATCGCCGCGATCTGGGCCGAGGTGCTGCGGCTGCCGCACGTGGGCCTGAACGACAACTTCTTCGAGGTCGGCGGCCACTCGTTGCTGGCGATCCAGATCACCTCGCGGGTCCAGGCCGAACTGGGCCTGGAAGTGCCGCTGGTGGAAGTGTTCCAGACCGAAACCCTGCGCGCCTACGTGCAGGCCGCTGCCGCCTTCCGCGCCGGCAGCGCGCAAGATTTCGACGACCTTCGTGACTTTTTGAGCGAACTAGAGGCGATTTGACCCATGCGTTCCAACCCTAATATCGATCTGGTTTCGCGCTTTCTTCGCCTGCCGCTGGAACAGCGCCAGCAGTTTTACCAGCGCCTGCAAAGCCGTGGCATGAGCTTCGCCCAACTGCCGATTGCCTCGATCCGCGAGGACGGCCAACGCCTGCCGCTGTCCTATGCCCAGGAGCGCCAGTGGTTCCTGTGGCAGTTGGACCCGGACAGCGCCACCTACCACATCCCCGGCGCATTGCGCTTGCAGGGGCGCCTGGACCTGGCGGCGTTGCAGCGCAGCTTCGACAGCCTGCTGGCGCGCCACGAAAGCCTGCGCACCCGGCTGATCCAGGACGGTGAGCAGCTGTTGCAAACCATCGAGCCCGAGGCGCGTGTCGAGATCCGGCAGGAGGTTGTTCACGAGGCGCAACTGATGGCGCGGGTCGAAGCCGAGGTCGCCCGCCCGTTCGATCTGCAACAAGGGCCGCTGTTGCGCGTGACCCTGTTGCAACTGGCAGAAGATGAGCATGTGCTGGTGATGGTGCAGCACCACATCGTTTCCGATGGCTGGTCGATGCAAGTGATGGTCCAGGAACTGGTGCAGTTGTATGCCGCCTACAGTCAGGGCCAGGACCTTAGCCTGCCGGGCCTGCCGATCCAGTACGCCGACTACGCGCTGTGGCAACGCAACTGGATGGAGGCCGGGGAGAGGGCCCGCCAGTTGGCGTACTGGCAGGACCTGCTGGGCGGTGAGCAACCCGTGCTGGAATTACCCCTCGATCACCCGCGCCCCGCGCAGCAAAGCCATCGCGGCGCGAGCCTGCAGGTGCAGCTGCCGGCGGACCTGGTGGCGGGCCTCAAGCGCCTGGCGCAGCAAGAAGGTGTGACGCCGTTCATGCTCCTGCTGGCGTCGTTCCAGACCCTGCTGTTTCGCTACAGCGGCCAAGCGGATATTCGCATCGGCGTGCCGAATGCCAACCGCAACCGCGTCGAAACCGAGCGGCTGATTGGCTTTTTCGTCAACACCCAGGTGCTCAAGGCCGACCTCGACGGGCAGATGACGTTTGCCGAACTGTTGCAGCAGACCAAGCATCGTTCCCTGGAAGCCCAGGCGCACCAGGACCTGCCGTTCGAACAGTTGGTGGTGGCGTTGCAGCCTGAACGCAGCCTGAGCCACAACCCGTTGTTCCAGGTGATGTTCAACCACCAGACCGACACCCAGGCCAGCGGTGACGGCCAGCACCTGCCCGGCCTGCGCGTGACAGAACTGGACTGGAACAACCAGACCACCCATTTCGACCTGAGCCTGGACACCCATGAATCCGCTGAAGGCCTGTGGGCCGCGCTGACCTACGCCACCGACTTGTTCGAGGCGGCGACCATCGAGCGCTTTGCGCAACATTGGCAAAACCTGCTCCAGGCGCTGGTGAGTGCGCCGCGCAGCCGTCTTGGCGCGCTGCCGATGCTCGACCGTGCGCAGCAGCAGACGATGCTCCAGGATTGGAACGCGCCGGCCAGCGTCGCCGTCGCACAAGCCGTACACCACCGGTTCGAGGCCCAGGCCCGCCAGCATCCTGAACGCCAGGCGCTGGCCCTGGATGACCAGACGCTCAGCTATGGCGAACTGAACCGCCAGGCCAATCGTCTGGCGCACTACCTGATCGACCAGGGGATCGGCCCGGACGGCCTGGTCGGTATCGCCGTCGAGCGTTCCTTTGCCATGGTGGTCAGCCTGTTGGCGGTGCTCAAGGCGGGCGGTGCCTACGTGCCGCTTGACCCTGAGTATCCGCGCGAGCGCCTGGTGCATATGCTCGAGGACAGTGGCGTGCGCCTGGTGTTGACTCAGTCTCACCTGCGTGAGCGCCTGCCGTTGGCCGGGTCGTTGACCTGCCTGGATATCGACCTGGCCCACGCGACGTTGGCGCCGTATGCCGAACACGCTCCGGCGCTCGACGTCGAGCCGCAGAGCCTGGCCTACGTGATCTACACCTCGGGCTCCACCGGCAAACCCAAGGGCGTTGCCATCAGCCACGCGGCGCTGAGTGAGTTCGCCGACATCGCGGCCGACTATTCGCGCCTGGTCCCACAGGATCGGGTGCTGCAGTTCGCCACCTTGAACTTCGACGGCTTCGTCGAGCAGCTGTACCCGGCGCTGACCCTGGGCGCCACCGTGGTGTTGCGCGGCCCGCAGTTGTGGGACGGCGCCGACCTGTACCGGCAGATCATCGATCAGGGCATCACCCTGGCCGACTTGCCGACGGCTTACTGGAAACTGTTCCTGCACGATTGCCTGGCGGCGGGCCCACGGTCTTACGGGGCCTTGCGCCAGGTGCATATCGGCGGCGAAGCCATGCCCCTGGACGGCCCGGCGATGTGGCGCCGGGCCGGGCTGGGGCACGTGCGGCTGCTCAACACCTACGGGCCGACCGAGGCCACGGTGGTGTCCAGCGTGCTCGATTGCAGCGCCGACGATGGGGTGATCAGCGGCAGCGCCAGCCCGATTGGCCGCGCGTTGCCGGGGCGGGCGTTGTATGTGCTGGACGGCGACCTCAACCTGTTGCCGGTCGGCGCCGTGGGCGAACTCTACATCGCCAGTGCCAGCGGCTTGGCGCGTGCTTACCTGCAACGCCCGGGCCTGACCGCCGAGCGCTTTGTCGCCGACCCGTTCGGCCGCCTGGGCGAGCGTCTTTATCGCACCGGCGACGTGGCGCGTTATCGCGCCGACGGGGTGATCGAATACGTCGGCCGCGTCGATCACCAGGTGAAGATCCGTGGGTTCCGTATCGAGTTGGGTGAAATCGAGGCGCTGCTGCTGGCCCAGGATGCCGTCCGTGAGGCCTTCGTGCTGGCCGCCGACAATCAGTTGGTGGCCTATCTGGTGGCGACGCAGCTATTGTCCGAGCCGCAGCAGGTGAGCGCCGCCGAACAGCTCAAGGCCACCTTGCGCGAGCAACTGCCCGATTACATGGTGCCGGCGCACCTGATCTTCCTCGAGCGCATGCCCTTGAACCCCAACGGCAAGCTCGACCGCCAGGCCCTGCCGACACCCGTCGGCGGCTCGGCACAGCAGGCATGGTTGGCACCGGTCACGCCGCTGCAGCAACAGATCGCGGCGATCTGGGCCGATATCCTTGGCGTCGAGCGTGTCGGCCTGGCCCATCATTTCTTTGAACTGGGCGGGCATTCCCTGCTGGCCATGCAAGTGGTCTCGCGCATTCGCCAGGCCCTGGACCTGGAAGTCCCGCTCAAGACGCTGTTCGAGCAGCCGCGCCTGGCAGGCTTTGTCGCTGCCTTGAGGACCTCCGATCCCGCCGCCCCGAAAGCCCCGGCCCTGCTGCCGGCCGAGCGCGACCAGCCGCTGCCGCTGTCGTATGCCCAGGAACGCCAGTGGTTTCTCTGGCAGTTGGAGCCGCACAGCGCGGCGTACCACATCCCCAGCGCGCTGCGCCTGAAAGGCCAGCTTGACCGCGCGGCGTTGCAGCGCAGTTTCGACGCCTTGCTGGCCCGTCATGAAAGCCTGCGCACCTCCCTGCGCCAGGAGCGCGAGCGCGCGGTTCAAGTGATTGAACCGCAGGTGTCGTTGCACATCGCATGCGCCGATGTCGATGAAGCTGCGCTGAAGGCCCGGGTAGAAGCCGAGATCGCCCAGCCCTTCGACCTGCAACAAGGGCCGTTGCTGCGCGTCTGCCTGCTGCGCCTGGCCGCCGATGAGCATGTGCTGGTGCTGGTGCAGCATCACATCGTCTCCGATGGCTGGTCGATGCAACTGATGGTCGAGGAACTGGTGCAGCACTACGCGGCTTACAGCCAGGGTCAGACCCTGGCATTGCCGGCGCTGCCGCTTCAGTACGCCGATTACGCCGTGTGGCAGCGCTGTTGGATGGAGGCGGGCGAGAAGGATCGCCAACTGAGCTACTGGCGCGACCGGCTCGGCGGTGAGCAGAGCGTGCTGGAGCTGCCGTTCGACCACCCGCGCCCGGCGGTGCAAAGCCACCGTGGCGCACGCCTGCCGATCGAACTGGCGCCCGCGCTCGCCCGCGACCTCAAGGCCCTGGCCCAGCAACAGGGCGTGACCCTGTTCATGCTGTTGCTGGCTTCGTTCCAGACCTTGCTGCACCGCTACAGCGGCCAGGAAGACATCCGCGTCGGCGTGCCGATCGCCAACCGCAACCGCAGTGAAACCGAGCGCCTGATCGGCTTTTTCGTCAACACCCAGGTACTCAAGGCCGACATTCACGGGCAGATGAGCGTCGCGCAGGTGGTGCAGCAGACCCGGCAACGGGCGCTGGAGGCGCAGGCCCATCAGGACCTGCCGTTCGAGCAATTGGTGGAGGCCTTGCAACCCGAGCGCAGCCTGAGCCACAACCCGTTGTTCCAAGTGATGTTCAACCACCAGACCGACGTCGGCCAGGCCCAGGTCCAGCACCAATTGCCGACGCTGCGGGTAGAAGGGCTGGAGTGGGAAAGCCGGACCGCGCATTTCGATCTGGACCTGGATATTCAAGAATCCACCGAAGGTATCTGGGCCACATTGGGGTATGCCCAGGACCTGTTCGAAGCCTCGACCGTGCAACGTATGGCGCGGCATTGGCAGAACCTGTTGCAGGCGATGGTCGCCGATCCGCAGCAGACCCTCGGCCAGTTGAACCTGCTGGATGAGGATGAACAGCGGCACATCCTGCAGTTGTGGAATCAATCCGACGCCGGCTTCCCGGCCCAGCGCCTGGTACACGAGTTGGTGGCCGAGCGTGCGCGGGAAAACCCGCAGGCAGTCGCGATCAAGTTCGACGCACAAACCCTGACCTACGGCGAGCTGGACCGCCAGGCCAACCAGTTGGCCCACGCGTTGATCGCCCGGGGTGTCGGCCCGGAAGTGCGCGTGGCGATTGCCATGCCGCGCAGTGCGGAGATCATGGTGGCGTTCCTTGCGGTGCTGAAAGCTGGCGGCGTTTACGTGCCGCTGGACGTCGAATACCCGCGTGATCGCCTGCTGTACATGATGCAGGACAGCCGCGCCAAGCTGCTGTTGACCCATTCGGCGGTACAGCAGCGTTTGCCGATCCCGGACGGCTTGGCTGTGCTTGCGGTGGATCAGGCGCAGGCCTGGTCCGATGAGCGTGACAGCGCACCGTCAGTGGCTCTGGACGGCGACAACCTCGCCTACGTGATCTACACCTCCGGCTCCACCGGCATGCCCAAGGGCGTGGCGGTGGCCCACGGTCCGCTGGTGGCGCATATCATCGCCACCGGCGAACGCTACGAAACCGGCCCGGCCGATTGCGAATTGCACTTCATGTCCTTCGCTTTCGACGGCTCCCACGAAGGCTGGATGCACCCGCTGATCAACGGCGCGAGCGTGCTGATCCGCGATGACAGCCTGTGGCTGCCGGAATACACCTACGCGCAAATGCACCGTCACAACGTGACCATGGCCGTGTTCCCGCCGGTGTACCTGCAACAACTGGCCGAGCATGCCGAACGCGACGGTAATCCGCCGAAGGTGCGCGTGTATTGCTTTGGCGGTGACGCGGTGGCGCAAGCGAGCTATGACCTGGCCTGGCGTGCGCTAAAGCCGACCTACCTGTTCAACGGCTACGGCCCGACCGAAACCGTGGTTACGCCGTTGCTGTGGAAGGCACGTCGCGGCGATCCGTGCGGCGCCGTATATGCACCGATCGGCACGCTGTTGGGCAACCGCAGCGGCTACATCCTCGACGCCCAACTCAACCTGCAACCCATCGGCGTCGCTGGCGAGCTGTACCTGGGCGGCGAGGGCGTGGCGCGCGGTTATCTGGAACGTCCGGCACTCACCGCCGAACGCTTCGTCCCCGACCCGTTCGGCAAACCCGGCAGCCGCGTGTACCGCAGCGGCGACCTGACCCGTGGCCGCCCGGATGGCGTGGTGGATTACCTCGGCCGTGTCGACCACCAGGTGAAAATCCGCGGTTTCCGTATCGAACTGGGCGAGATCGAAGCGCGTCTGCGCGAGCAGGACAGCGTCGGCGAAACCGTGGTGGTGGCCCAGGAAGGCCCGAACGGTAAGCAGTTGGTGGCCTATGTGGTGCCACTGGATCCGGTGCTGATGGACGATGCGGTGGCCCAGTCCACCTGCCGTGAAAACCTGCGCCGCGCCCTGAAAACCCGCCTGCCGGACTACATGGTGCCCTCGCACCTGATGTTCCTGGAGCGCATGCCGCTCACCCCCAATGGCAAGCTCGATCGCAAGGGCCTGCCGCGTCCTGATGTGAGCCAGATGCAGCAGGTGTATGTGGCGCCACAGAGCGAGCTGGAGCAGGACGTGGCGGCGATCTGGGGTGAAATCCTGGGCCTGGAACGGGTTGGCCTGGCCGACCACTTCTTTGAATCTGGGGGGCACTCGTTGCTGGCGATGCAGGTCATCTCCCGTCTGCGCCAGTTGCTGGGCCGGGAAGTTCCCCTCAGAACCCTGTTTGAACACCCGCGGTTGCAGGGTTTTGTCGAGACGCTGCAGCGTTCGGCAGCCGAGACGGACAGTGCGCCGGCGATTCTGCCCGTCAGTCGCCAGCAGCCGTTGGCATTGTCTTATGCCCAGGAGCGCCAGTGGTTCCTCTGGCAACTGGACCCCCAGAGCGCCGCGTACCACATCCCCAGCACCCTGCGCCTGCGTGGCTGGCTGGACCAGGCCGCGCTGCAACGCAGTTTCGAAACGCTGGTGGCACGCCATGAAAGCCTGCGCACCCAGGTGTACCAGGACGCAGGCCGCGCCCTGCAAATGATCCGGGATGCGGGTGCCGTGGAGATCCTGCATGCCGACGCCGACGAAGCGGATGTGCAGCGCCTGGTGCAAGCCGAGATCGCGCGACCGTTTGACCTGCAACAAGGCCCGCTGCTGCGGGTGACCCTGCTGCGCCTGGCTGACGACGAACACGTGCTGGTGCTGGTGCAGCATCACATCGTCTCCGATGGCTGGTCGATGCAGGTGATGGTCGACGAGCTGGTGCAACTGTACGCGGCCAACAGCCAAGGCCAGGACCTGCAACTGCCGGCGCTGCCGATTCAATACGCCGACTATGCGCAGTGGCAGCGCGACTGGATGGCGGGCGGCGAGCGCGAGCGTCAATTGGCTTACTGGCAAACGCTGCTGGGCGGTGAACAGCCGGTGCTGGAACTGCCCGCCGAGCGGCCGCGACCTTCGGTGCAGAGCTATCGCGGGGCGAGCCTGGATGTCGTCCTGGACCCGGCGCTGGTGAAGGGGCTCAAGGCCCTGGCGCAGCGTGAGGGGGTCACGTTGTTCATGGTACTGCTGGCGTCGTTCCAGACCCTGTTGCACCGTTACAGCGGCCAGCAGGATATTCGCGTCGGTGTGCCGATCGCCAACCGCAGCCGGGTCGAAACCGAGCGGCTGGTGGGGTTCTTCGTCAATACCCAGGTGCTCAAGGCCGATATCGATGCTCAACTGACCGTCACCCAGTTGTTGCAGCAGGCCAAGCGGCGGGCCCTGGATGCCCAGAGCCATCAGGACCTGCCCTTCGAGCAATTGGTCGAGGCGCTGCAACCCGAGCGCAGCCTGAGCCATAACCCGTTGTTCCAGGTGTTGTTCAATCACCAGAGCGAAGCGCGCCTGGCCAACAGCGGCCAGCAGCTTGCCGACCTGAGGGTTGAAGGGTTGGAGTGGGGCACGCAGACCGCGCAGTTCGACTTGAGCCTGGACACCCAGGAGACCGCCGAAGGGCTGTGGGCGACCCTGACCTACGCCACCGATCTGTTCGACGCCGCGACACCCAAGCGCATGGCCCGCCATTGGCAGAACCTGTTGCAGGGCATGCTCGGCGATCCGAATCAGCGGGTCACCCAGTTGCCGATGCTGGAGCGTCTGGAGCAGCAGGTGATGGTCGAGCAGTGGAACGACACGGCGCAGGATTACCCGTTGCAGCAGAGCGTGCAGCAGTTGATCGAAGCGCAAGCCGAACGCACGCCGGATGCCCAGGCATTGCTGTTTGATTGCGAAGTGCTCACTTACGCCCAACTGAATGCTCGTGCCAACCGCCTGGCGCACCGCCTGATACAGGCCGGTGTCGGGCCAGACCTGCTGGTGGGCGTGGCGATGGAGCGTTCGGTGGAGATGGTGGTGGCGCTTCTGGCCGTGCTCAAGGCTGGCGGCGCCTATGTGCCGCTGGACCCGGAATACCCGCGCGAGCGCCTGGCCTACATGCTGCAGGACAGTGGGGTGCAACTGCTGTTGACGCAGGCGCATCTGGTAGCGTCGTTGCCCATCGGTGACTGCGTACAGTGCCTGGTGGTGGAGCAGGGTGACAGCTGGCTGGAAGGGTTTGCCACCTTCAATCCCGAGGTCGCCGTCGAGGCCGAAAACCTCGCTTATGTCATCTACACCTCCGGTTCCACCGGGCAGCCGAAGGGCGCCGGTAACCGCCACTGTGCATTGACCAACCGATTGCTATGGATGCAGCAAGCGTATGCACTGGATGCCAGTGATACGGTGCTGCAAAAGACGCCGTTCAGTTTTGACGTGTCGGTCTGGGAGTTCTTCTGGCCGTTGATGAGCGGCGCACGGTTGGTCATGGCGGCTCCGGGTGATCATCGGGAGCCGTCGCGCCTGGTGACGTTGATCAATCGACACCAGGTCACCACTTTGCACTTCGTGCCCTCGATGTTGCAGGCGTTCCTCCAGGACTCGCAGGCCGGCAGTTGCCAGGGCCTGCAACGCATCATTTGCAGCGGCGAAGCCCTGCCGGTGGACGCCCAGCAACAGGTGTTCGCCAAACTGCCCAAGGCCGGGCTGTTCAACCTGTACGGCCCGACCGAGGCGGCCATCGATGTGACCCATTGGACGTGTGTCGATGAAAACCGCGACAGCGTGCCGATTGGCCAGCCGATCGCCAACCTGCGCACCCATGTGCTGGATGCGCAGTTGCAGCCGGTTGCCGCGGGTGTTGCCGGTGAGTTGTACCTGGGCGGGGTCGGGCTGGCGCGCAGTTACCATCGCCGTCCCGGCCTGACCGCGGAGCGCTTTGTGCCGTGCCCGTTCCAGCCTGGCGCGCGGTTGTATCGTACCGGGGACCGGGTCCGTCAGCGCATGGATGGCGTGATTGAATACCTGGGGCGCCTGGATCATCAGGTCAAGTTGCGTGGTTTGCGGATCGAGCTGGGCGAAATCGAAGCGCGCCTGCTGGAGCATCCGCAGGTGCGTGAAGCATCGGTGCAAGTGCAGGATGGCAAGCATCTGGTGGGCTACCTGGTGTTGCACGACCCGGCCGCCGCCTGGCGTGATGCCCTGAGTCATCACTTGCTGGCGCATTTGCCCGACTACATGGTGCCTGCGCAATGGGTCGTGCTGGACCGCATGCCCTTGAGCCCCAACGGCAAGTTAGACCGCAAGGCCCTGCCGGCACCGGACGCCAGCGTGCATCAGCGGCACTTCGTTGCGCCGAGCAACCCGCTGGAGCACACCGTTGTGCTCGCCTGGCGCGAGGTCCTGGGCCTTGAACAGGTGGGGGTGGAGGACAACTTCTTCGAGCTGGGCGGGCACTCGTTGCTGGTGTTGATGCTCAAGGAGCGTATCCGCAAGGCTACCGGCGTGGAGCTTTCGGTGAGTCAGCTGATGCTCAACCCGACGGTTGCGGGGCAGGTCGCCTGTGTTAATGGTCAGGCCGGCAACTCGTTGATCGTCAGGTTGAACAGCCAGACCCGTGGCACACCGTTGTACCTGTTCCACCCCAGTTATGGTTCGGTGCATTGCTACAAGGCCATTGCCCTGGCGTTGCGCGAGCAGCGGCCGGTAATGGGCGTGATCTGCCGGGCGTTGGCCGAGGAGGGCAGTGAAGTGCCGGCCTGGCACGAGATGGTCGAGGACTACACCGCGCAATTGTTGACGGCGCAGCCGGAGGGGGCCTTCCGTCTGGCGGGCTGGTCCCTGGGCGGCAACCTGGCGATGGAAGTTGCCCATGGCCTGGAGCAGGCTGGGCGGGAAGTGGAATGCGTGGGCTGGATCGACGCATCGCCACCCCAGTGGGTCAAGCCCTTCTGGGACACGGCGGTGATGGTCGATGAGCGCGAAATATCCGCCAATGACCGGCGCGTGGAATTGTTGGGCGCGATGTTCCCTGAGTTCACGGCGCAGATCCATGCCAAGTGGTCGGGCCTGCAGGCCACGGTTGATGGCGACGATGAGCAATGGGCCGGGTTCAACCAGTGGGCCGGGGATGTGCTGGGTGAGCGCTTCCATGAACTCAAGGAAGAGTTGCTCAGTGGCCATGAGGCGCAAATCTCGTGGGAGGTCGACCGCATGCTGGGCCAGCGCCTGCATGATGCCGATTTCAAGGCGATCAAGGCGCCGATCAGTTGCTGGTGGGCGACCTTGAGCCGCACGGGTGTGCATCATCGGTTGATTGAGGCGAGCATGCTGGAGGTCGCCGGCCAGTCCCGGATTGAACGTTCGGTGCTGATCGAGACCAGTCATGATCGGTTGATCGACAACGCAGCGTTCGTGCGCAGCTTCGCCGACGCGATGGCGTAACACCGGGCCTGAACGAACAAGCCCCCGGCCACTGATGGTGACCGGGGGCTTTTTCGTGGGGTGGGGTTCAACGACCGGCCCCTGCAAAAACGCCCCAGGCAATGAATGCACGGGGCGTTAGGGTTGGAGCCCTCAGTAGCCGCCAGGGCGGCTACGAGCAGGCCTTAGAAGTCCCAGCGGGTGCTGAGCATGAAGTTGCGTGGCTCGCCGTAGGCGGCAGAGTTATAGAAGCCGATGTTGGTGTAGTAGGTCTTATCGAAGATGTTGTTGACGTTCAACGTTGCCGACACGTTCTTGGTGAACTGGTAGCGGGTCATCAGGTCCACCAGCCAGTAGGATTCCTGGGAAAACTCCTCGTAGCCGCCTTTCGGGCTGTTGTAGATGTCCTGCCAGCCAACACTCTGCCAGCGAGCGCCGCCGCCGACGGTCAGCTTGTCGAGGTTGCCCTTGAACTTGTACGAGGTGTAGACGCTGACCTGATCTTCCGGCTCGAAGGTCGAGATCTTGATGTCGTTGTCGTCGCGCACAACCTTGTGGGTATAGCCACCCTGGAGCTGCCAGCCCGGTGCCAGTTCGCCCGACATTTCGACTTCGTAACCCTTGGTCACGGCCTTGGTGCCCTTGAACGCGTAGTTCGACGGTGTCGGCGTGCGGTTGTTGTATTCGTCGTCGGACACGGAACGGTTGGTTTCGTGGATCTCGAAGTAGGCGGCGCTGGCGTTTACACGACCGTCCAGGAAGTCTGCCTTGACGCCCAGTTCCCAGTTCTGGCCTTCATCCGGCTCGACCAGTTTGTTGTTGCGGTCGCGGTTGTAGCTTTCCTGCGGCATGAAGATATCGGTGTAGCTGGCGTAGACCGAGTACGTGTCGTTCAGGTCGTAGACCACACCGGCATACGGCACGAACCGTCCGGTTTCCTTGTAGGTCGGGTTGTTGCCAGTGACGGTGTAGTCGACCACGCGGCCGCCGAGCAGCAGCTTGAGGTCGTCGGCGAGGTTCAGGCGGGTGGTCATGTACGCGCCGGTCTGGCGCACGGTGTCGTCGATCTTCGACTGCGGTGTGCCCCAATCCGGTTCGGTCGCGTTGCCGTGCCAGTTGTGGAAGTTCACCAGGTTGGGGGCGAGGTTCCAGTAGCCATTGCCGTTCCACTCGGAAGAACTGATGGAACCGCCGAGGACCAGCTCATGCTCGCGGCCACCCAGGCTGAACGGGCCGCTCACATATAGGTCGGCGGAGTCGCTGACGGTTTCGCCGGTGTACTTACCCGATGTCAGCTGCGAAGTGCCGTCCAGGTTGGGAGTGTTGCCCTGAATCGAGCCCATCTTCGCGTGGTAGCCGTTGATCTTGTGGTCCAGTTGCAGCTTGGTAACCCAGCCATCGCCGAGGTCGTGCTCGACTATGGCGAATAGGGTGCGGGTGTACTGCTCCCAACTGCTCCAGTCGGCGGCGTTGTTGAACGAGCGCTTCACCTTGTTGCGATTACCCTGGGCGTCGATCAGCGGGAAGCTGCCGGACCAGGACGAGCCTTTTGGCAGGCTGTCCTGGTAGTCGCCACCCACGGTCAGCATGGTGTCCGGGGACAGGTCAAATTCCATGATGCCGTAGTAGACCGGGCTTTGGCGCTCATAGCGGTCCATGAAGGAATGCTTGTCCTGGTAAGCCGCCACCGCCCGACCCCGGACATTCCCGGTTTCGGTCAGCGGGCCGCTCACATCCAGCTCGCTGCGGTAGTTGTCCCAGGAGCCGGCGCCCACGCTGGCGTGGCCCTGGAACTCTGCGGTGGGCTTTTTGCGCACAAGGTTGATGGTCGCACCCAGGGAGCCTGCGCCAGTGAGCAGGCCGGTGGCGCCCTTGAGTACTTCGACCCGGTCGTAGATCGCCATGTCGCTCAGGGTGTTACCCGCCGAATAGGCCACGTTGCGCGCAGTGGACGGAATGCCGTCGTACTGGAAGTTGTTGATGGAGAAACCACGGGCGTAGTAGTTGCTGCGCTCGGTATCGAAGGCCGAGACGGTGATGCCCGGCGTGTGGCGCATCACGTCGTCAACGTTGTTCAGGCCGAAGTCGTCCATGTGCTGGCGGGTGATGACGGTCACCGACTGCGGCGTCTCCTTGGGCGTCAGCACCAGGCGGGTCGAGGTGGCGATGTAGCCTGGGGTATAGGAACCGGTGTTTTCGGTCACGCTGCCCAGTTGGTTGGCGGTCACCTGGGTCGGGCTCAGTTCCAGCCCGGCGGAGGTGCCGGCGGCGGTGACGGTCAGCGAATTGCCATTGAGGCTGTGGGTGGTCGACGTTCCTGACAGCAGGGTATTGATCGCCTGTTGCGGGTCCAGTTTGCCTTTGACGGCGGTGCTGTTCTTGCCTTGCACGTCGGTCGGGCTGTAGAGCACCTGCATGTTGGCCTGATGACCGAAGGCCTGCAGCGCGCTCCCCAGCGGCTGCGCGGGAATGTCCAACTCGATCTCTTGTGCCTGCACATAGCCGGCCACCGGCAGTGATATGGCCAGGGCCAGGGCGTTCGGCAGGAGGTTGATGTTCAGGGCCCGACGCATGGATAGCGCTTTGCTCAGTGGGCTGAGACCGAGTCGTGCTGGCATGGGTGTTTTCTCTTCTATGTTTTAAGTGGGCAATTATAGGTGTTTATTGAGTCTGGTTCTCATTACCACTAGTGAGACGTTCCTATCCCGGGAAACCGGAAAAGAAAATTCACGCCGGCGTCATTTCGTGCATGACCTGGCCGGCGCGCAGGCGCACCAATTGGTCGGCGATATCGAAATAGCGGTCGTCGTGACTGATCACGATGATGGTCTTGCCCAGGCGCTTGAGGTCCGGCAGCAGCTCGGTATAGAAGATCCGGCGGAAGGCCGGGTCCTGGTCGGCGGCCCACTCGTCGAACACCAGCACCGGGCGTTCTTCCAGCCAGGCGTTGACCAGCGCCAGGCGCTTGCGTTGGCCGGTGGACAGATCGGTGGTGCTGAACACGCCGTCCTTGACGCTGACCTTGTGGGCGATCTCCAGGCGTTCCAGGTATTTTGTCGCGCTGTCGAGTGACTGGGCGGCGCTGCCCTGGACCAGGTCGTCGAACAGGTAGTAATCGGCGAACACCGTGGTGAACAGTTGGCGATAGTCGTCGCGCTCGGGGTCGCTCACAGCGTTGCCATTGAGCAGGATTTCCCCGGCCTGCGGCGGGTACAGCCCCAGCAGCAGCTTGATCAGGGTGGTCTTGCCGCTGCCGTTTTCGCCGACGATGAACACGATATCGCCCTGGGCGATGTTCAGGTCGATCGGCCCCAGGTGGAACGGTTCGCTGCCTGCCACTGCCGGCGGGCTGTAGCGCACACCGCGTAATTCCAGGCTGTTGACCACCGGTTGCGGGGCTTCGCTGTCATCCATCAGCAGGTGCGGTTCCGGCGAGGAGAAGCGCTGTGACAGCTCACTGATACGACCAAATGCAATCTTCGCCTTGCCCACCACAGGCAGGTAGCCGAGCAGGTGTTCCAGCGGGCCTTTCATGTACAGCAGCACCAGGACGAAACCGGTGATCACGCTAGGGTCGGGGTTGGGGTTATAGGCCTGCATCGCCAGGGCCAGGCCGATCACCACGAAGAACAACATCGAGCCAAAGGTCTTGGCAAGGATGTAGATGTTCACGGAACGCACCTGGATGTCGGCGATGCGGTCCGCGGTTTCCTGAATGCGCTGGGTGTTCATGCGAAAGCGCCGGGGCCGGTGCATGCGCAGTTCCTTGGCGCCGGAGGCAATGGCGTTGTAGTAACGCTGCAGCTCATCCTCGTGGCTGCGCGCCAGGTCGAAGCCCTGGATGCCTTTGCCGCCGGCGATGAACTGCACGGCACTGCCGATCACGATGGCGACCACCATCATCAGGAACATCGGTACCGACAGGTAGGCCAGGTAGCCCAGGCAACCCAGGGTCACTGTGGCCGCAATGGCCAGCGGTGTGAACGCGAAGGAGAAATCGCTGATGGTGTCGACGTCGTGGGTCAGTACCGGGATCAGCCGGTGGGAGCGATAACCCTCGATCTGCCCGATCGGCGCCGACAGCACCTTTTCGCCGAGGTCCTTGCGCAGGGCGGCAATGATCCGTTGGCCGACGTAATTGGTGCCGATATCGGAAATGATCGAACTGACCAGCGCCAGCACACACAGCGCAGCAAATGTCAGAATCACCCCCTGGGTCATCCCGGCGGAGGAGTGCAGCGCATTATTGATAGTCGCCAGCAGCAGCGTGATGGCCAGGCCACCGGCCATGCCCAGGGCGACGGAGACGCTCACGATGGCGCGAAAGGGCCTGAGCAATGCGAGCAAACCGCTGAAGGCGCCGCGCTTGGGGTCGGTCATAGGTACTTCCCGGAAAGTGAATGGAGGGGGCTGGGCACACAGACCCTTACCCATGACAAACGAAGCGTCGGCGCGAGTATTTAGCGCGGCGTGCCCGGCGGTGGCGGTGGCGGATAAATTGCCCGCTGCCTGGTTCGTTCTTGTTGGGTAGGCGCACGCGTAGGGTCGCGTGCCGGATCTATCCAGTGAGAGCGAACCAATGACGAAAAAGAACCTGGTGTATGTGTGGTCCCTGAGAAATGCCGCCGCCGACAAGGCCGGGCAGCCAGTGGCCTATAAGGACCACGAGCGCTACATGAAGTCGGTGCTGGAGTTTCTGGTGGGCTCGCTCAACGATACGTCGCTGGGCGAGGCCTATAACCTGGTGGGCGTGGTGTATGACGACGACGAGCAAAACCCGCGTGACCGGCAATTGGTCGCCGACTATGGCTTTGCCTATGCGCCGGGCCGCCAGTGGCTGTACCCGGCGGACCTGCGGGTGCAGGGGCGTCTGGTCAACGATTTGCTGCTGAGCGTGCCGTCCACCTACCGCCGCCTGCCGCGTGGCAGCGCGCAACACGTCGCCGGCAAGCAGGATTTCGAACGCCGCCTGCACCACACGCTGGTGGAGCTGAAGGCCGATATCGTGGTGCTGGACGGCCTGCTGGTGATCCTCGATGAGCTGGTGCGCCCGGGTGCGCCATTTGCGCGGCGGATCATGAACATTCACCCGGGCATTACCCGTATCGAATCGCCCTACGAGCGCCGGGGCGCCTACGCCACCTGGAACGCCTTGTACGGTGCCCGTGGCCAGGCGGTGGTGGATTGGACGACCAAGGAGACGCAGCCGTGCGAGCCGCTGTACCTGACCGGTGCGTCGTTCCACTACGTGGACAACGGCATCGACTCCGGAGAAGTGTTCCACGACGTGCTCAAGACCGAGATTTCCCCGGACGACACCATCCTCGAATTGCGCTGGAACAACTTCAACAACAGCCTGTTTCCGGCGTTGCATGAAGGTTTGGAACGGTTGGCTCGGCAAAGCTGACGCACGCCCCCTGTAGGAGCGGGCTTGCCCGCGAAAATCGCCAACGATAACGCGTTTATCCTGGATAAACGCGGCGTACTCGGGGGCTTCGCGAGCAAGCTCGCTCCTACAGTGGGTGCAGCGGGTGCAGCGGGTGCAGTAGGTGCGGTGGATGCAGCGGGTGCAGTAGGTGCAGTAGGTGCAGTGAGGGGATTTGTTGTTACAGGTCGCGCACTACCCGAAAGCCGATCCAGTCCCCGCGTGTCTGCGGGTAGATGTTGTTGCGATTGCCCGAGCGCGAGAACACTGGCGCTTCGCCCCAGTCATTGCCACGGATCTGGTAGCTCTCGCAGTTCGGTTCCACCCAGGCGCTGCCGTCGGTCGGTGCGCCGATGTAGTTGGGGTGTTCGCAGTCGGCCACGCGCTCGTAGACGTTGCCGTGCATGTCGTACATGCCGAATGCGTTCGGCGGGTAGCTGCCGGCCGGCGAGGAAAAACTGTAGCCATCCGCCGGACCGTAAGTGTTGGCATGTTCGGCAATGCTGTAACCCTTGCCTTCGTCGAACGGAAACGGGAAGGGCCCGCTGGAGCCGGCGCGCGCGGCGTATTCGCGCTGGGCTTCGCTGACCATGTGGTACGGCTGCCCGGTCTTTTTCGACAGCCAGGCCACGTAGTGTTTGATGTCGTCCATGTCCATGCACACTGCCGGCTGACGCGGGCTCTGGGGGTAGCGCGGCTTGCTGGCGATGCATTCGCGGCCGGGGCGGGTATCGCCGTCGGCGATCTTGACCCCGGTCTGGCGGATATAGCTGTCCCACTCGCCAGCGGTGATCTGGAAGCGGCTCATGGCGAACGGCTTGGCGAAGGTCACGGCATGCATCGGGCTTTCGTCCGGCTCGCGGCCGACCTCATCGTCGGGCGTGCCCATGGTGAAAGTGCCGGCGGGCAGCACGACCATTTCCGGGCAGTCCTTGCAGTCCTTGAACACTTTGCCGGGTTGCGGCGTGGCGGCCTCGGCCAGGTTGGGCAGCAGCGCTGCACACAGGGCGGTGAGGGCCAAAGCGGTCAGGGGGGCGGATGGCGTCATGTGGGCCTCTCGTTCAAAGGGCAAAGGGCGTGCGTCGCCACCGCTGGCTCAGCACGGTCATGTTGTGCTCACGGGCTTACGTCGAGGGTGATGAGCGGTTGGCCAAGGGCCTGGCGGCTTTTTGTACCTGTTCCCACACCCGCAGAAAGTTGCCGCCCCACAGCTTGGCGATGTCGGCTTCGGAGTAGCCGCGCTGGATCAGCTCGGCGGTGACGTTGCGGATTTCGCCGACGTTGTTCCAGCCGTCGATACCGCCGCCGTCGTTGAAGTCCGACGCCAGGCCGACATGGTCGATGCCGATCTTGCGCACGGTGTAGTCGATGGCATCGCCCAGGTCCTTGAGGGTGGCCTTGGGTTCGTCATCGAGGATGGCGTACAGCGCGCTGGCGTACTCGCCGAACGTGTGCTCGGGCCAGGCGGCGATGATTGCGTCGCCCGGCATCAGGGCCACGGCCAGGTTGGGCAGGGGTGGCAGGTCGAAGCGGGCGCGCAGGCTGTTGAGCTTGTCCTGGGTCGGCTGGCTCAGCGGGCGAAGGTAGGCGGAGAAGGCCACGATCTGTACCACGCCGCCGCTGCGCTTGATCAGTTGCAGTTCCTTGTCGCTGAGGTTGCGCGGGATATCCACCGCCGCGCGTGGCGCCGAGTGGGAGGCCACCAGTGGCGTGCGGCTCAACTGCGCAACCTGTTCCAGGGCCTTGGTCGACATTTGCGACACATCGATGATCACCCCCAGGTCATTGAGGCGGTGTACCGCTTGCTGGCCGATGTCCGAGAGGCCGTCGAGAGCGTCGGTGGAGTCATTGAAAAATGGCAGTGGCCGCGACGAGTCGGACCAGGCGTTATTGCCGATATAGCTGAAGCCGAACATACGCATGCCGCGTGCTGTCCACAGGTCCAGTTGGTTCAGGTCGCTGCCCAGCGGGTAGGCGTTGAGCATGCTGATAAAGATCGCGAATTTGCCTTCGCCATGCAGGCGCCGGAAGTCATCCGGGGTGTAGGCGATGCCCACTTCGTTGGGGAAGTCGCGCACCATGCCGGAGATGATTTTGTAGCGCACCTCCTGCTCGTGGCGGGCTTCCTCGACAAAGCCGTCGCTGGGCCTGTGGGGAGCATTGGCGCCGTTCCAGATTTCCGGCCAGCCGAAAACCGTCAGCGCCGCCCCGGACAATCGCCCGCGACGCGCCTTGGCCAGGTCGAACTGGCCGCTGCCGTCGTGGTCGGCCTCATTGCCGGCGGTGCCGAAATCCAGCGGCACGGTGATATGGCTGTCGAACGACAACAGGCGCTCCTGCAGGTCATTGGCCTGCTTGATCACCGCCAGCGGGTAGCCGGCATTGCCTCGGAACCAATGATCCCAGGCCAGGAAACCGGCCCCGGCGCCGATGGCCAATGCCAGTGGCAGGCCGATAAACAGCGCCTTTTTCGAACGTGGTTTTGTCATTGCCGTCTCAGTCAGTTGAGGCCTTTGCTATCTGGGAAGAACGAGCGATGAGCGCGGAAATTTAGGCCTCGGCGACGGCGCGGTAAATTTCCCGCGCGAGTAAACGTTCTAGCTCTGATAACGCCGTTTCCTAAGGTAGACAATGACGATCTCTCGACGTGGGTTCATCGCAGGCCTGGCGCTGACTGGCGCCGCCGTGCCGGCGGCCTTATATGCCCATCGCGAGTGGACGCGTGAAGAATTCCCCATCACCCCCGGCGAAGCCACGGTGGATCTTGCCGATACCGCCGGCCAGCACCTGGCGAACACATTGCGCGGGGTGTGGAACCTGCGCCTTGAAGGCCGCGATGCCGGCCTCAAGGGTTTGCCCGCGCAGGGCCTGGCGTTGCTGCTCGATGTCGCGCCGCGTGGGCGTGGCTTGCGTGGTTATCTCGACACGGCCGAGCACCTGCGCGGCGATGGCGAACCCCGTTATCGCGTGTTGGGTGACTTGCTCGCGGGCGAGGGCACCGAGCTCTATTGGCGGCTGATCGACCGTGATGCCGCCGACGGCGCGCCGGCCTATGAATTCAGCATGACCGTCGATGAAGTCTGGGGCGTCTTCGGCAACGCCGGCAGCGGCACCCTCAGCGGGCAGATCCTCGACCTCGACCGCCCCCTGGCGCTGACCGCGCCGGAGAATCGCTTTGTTGCCCACAAACAGCCGTTTCCCGAAGCCCGCCAACGCATCGGTCTCAACCCTTCGCTGCTGGCCTGGCTGATTTCCCCCGAGCACCGCCTGTTCCACCAACTGTGGCACGCCACGCGCGACCAATGGCACAAGCTCTCCGAGGAAAAACGCGACGCCTTGCGTGGCATCGGCTGGCAGCCCGGCCCACGGGGCAAGGAGCGCGACGCGCGGGGCAAGCTCAAGGATCGCAACGGCTCGGGCATCGACTTCTTCTTCATGCATCGGCATATGCTCGGCACCGCACGTTCGATGCAAGACTTGCCGTCGTGGTCCGCCTTCCCCGAACCGCAACCGGCCCTGGAACGTGATCGCCTGGGCTTCCTGCGCTACTTCGACAACCATGACGGCTTTGCCCTGCCACCCACTTGGCTGGCGCCGGACGACGGCGACTACACCCAATGGGTCAGCGATATCAAAGCCGCCGAGACCTACCACAGCAACTTCCAGGTCTGGGAATCCCAATACCGCGACCCGCGATACCTGGCCAAATTGACCCTGGGCCAGCTCGGCTCCGAAATGGAACTGGGCCTGCATGACTGGCTGCACATGCGCTGGGCCTCGGTGCCCCGCGACCCCTCCAACGGCGCCCCCGTGCCCTTCGCCCGCGACCCGGCAGACTTTGCCGCGCGTTGGTATGCGCCCGAGAACGACTTTCTTGGCGATCCGTTTTCCTCCCACGTCAACCCGGTGTTCTGGCACTTCCATGGCTGGATCGACGACCGCATCGAAGACTGGTTCCGCGCCCATGAGCGCTTCCATCCCGGCCAGGTCAGCCGCCTGGAGGTCAACGGCGTGGCATGGTTCGCGCCGGGGCGTTGGGTTGAAGTCGGCGACCCGTGGCTGGGCCCGGATACCCATGGCTGCAGCACCACGCCAGGCTTGCAGAGGGGGCGTTCGATGGAGATGGACCCAGAGATCATGAAGCTCGCTCTGCGAATTACGTTTGCTGCGCAAGACGAAGCGCTGCAGGGTTTGTTCAAACGGGTGCCGAAGCGGCCATGGTATGCGCGGCATTTGAAGGTCAAGGCGCGCGAGGTGTAGGCGTTTTTTGCTGGAGTTCAATGTTTATGATGTAAAGCTGAGACGGAGATGGTTTATCTTCTGGTCGGCACGTGGGTGTTTTTTATAGGTTTTAGTACTATAAACAATGGAAGATGTTGAAAGAAATTCATATGGGTTGGTATATTTCTACTGATCTTTTATTGGGCGTCGCCACGGTTAAGAAATATCCGACAGCGAGGTCCCTGTCTGTGGTTTAAATCTTCAATAATCTTTGCAAGAAAGATAATCTTTGTGCTTTGTGGGAAATATCCCTGATGCGCAATGGAAAGTTCCCGTCCGTGATTCGGGGGCTGGTAAGTTCCGGCAGTGATACTTCATTCTAGTGAGCAAGCGGACGCCATGTGCCATGTAGCGCTTTGGCTTCCGGAAAGGGAATTTAAGTTGATTGGATTCCGGTTTTAATTTCCATCTGACCGCAGATCAATGCTGTTGGATAACTCACGGAATGAAACGATGACGCTAAGCAGCTTTCAAAATGAAGTGCCCAAGGCCAGGGTTAATATCAAGCTCGACCTGCATACTGGCGGTGCGCAGAAAAAGGTTGAGTTACCTTTGAAACTGATGGTGCTGGGTGACTACAGTAACGGTAAAGAACAGCGTCCGCTCTCCGAGCGCGGCAAGGTTGATATCAATAAGAACAACTTTGACAGCGTCCTGGGCGAGTTCTCGCCGGGTCTGAAGCTGGCTGTCGACAACACCTTGGACGACGATGCGTCCGACACCGCTGTCGAACTGAGTTTCCGGTGCATGAAGGACTTCGAGCCTGAGCAGGTCGCACGGCAGATTCCACAACTGCGTGCGTTATTGGCGATGCGCAACCTGTTGCGTGATCTGAAATCGAATCTGCTGGACAACGTGACCTTCCGCCATGAGTTGGAGCGCATCCTCAAGGATGACGCGCTCAGTGACGAACTGCGCGCTGAGTTGGCTGCCTTGGCGCCTGAAGAAGAGCGTTAATTCATAGCGGTAATTTAAAAGGGAAGTTAAAGCATGTCCTTAGAACATTCCAACGTGCAAGCGCGCGGCGCCACAGTGTTGTCTGAAGAGTCTGCGGGTGTTTATGCTGCGCTGTTTAACAAGATCAATTTAAGTCCTGTTGCTGAATTGGCCGGTATTGATATCTTCCAGAACTCGGATGCGCTGTCCGAGGTGTCCGCCGATGAGCGGGTGACGGCAGCGGTCAGTGTGTTTTTAAAGTTGCTTAAGCAATCGCCGCAAAAAATCGAGCGTTTGGATAAAGTCCTGTTGGATGAGCATATTGCCTCGTTGGACCGGCAGATTGGCCGTCAACTCGATGCGATCATGCACCATCCGGACTTCCAGCGCGTCGAGTCAACCTGGCGCGGTGTGAAATCGCTGATTGATCAGACGGATTTCCGTCAGAACGTTCGCATAGAACTATTGGATGTCAGCAAGGACCACCTGGTGCAAGACTTCGAGGACGCGCCTGAAATTGCCCAGAGCGGCTTGTACCTGCATACCTACACGCAAGAGTACGACACACCGGGGGGCGAGCCGATTGCGGCGGCTATTTCAAACTACGAATTCGATCGCAGGCCTCAGGACATCGCGCTGCTGCGCAATATTTCCAAAGTCGCCGCCGCCGCCCACATGCCGTTTGTGGGGGCTGTAGGCCCAGCGTTTTTCGGCAAGGAAACCATGGAGGAGGTGGCCGCAATCAAGGACATCGGCAACTATTTTGATCGTGCCGAATACATCAAGTGGAAGTCATTCCGTGACAGTGACGACGCGCGTTACATCGGCCTGACCATGCCGCGGGTCCTGGGGCGCTTGCCCTACGGGCCCGACACCGTTCCCGTGCGCAGCTTCAATTACGTCGAGAATGTCAAAGGGCCGGATCACCACAAGTACCTGTGGACCAACGCATCGTTTGCCTTTGCCGCGAACATGGTCAAAAGCTTCATCAGCAACGGTTGGTGCGTGCAGATACGTGGGCCGCAGTCGGGTGGTGCGGTCACTGAACTGCCTATCCATTTGTATGACTTGGGCACTGGCAATCAGGTCAAGATTCCTTCCGAAGTGATGATTCCGGAAACCCGTGAGTTCGAGTTCGCCAACCTCGGTTTCATTCCGCTCTCGTACTACAAGAACCGCGACTATGCGTGTTTCTTCTCGGCCAACTCCGCGCAAAAGCCGGCGCTGTACGACACGGCCGACGCCACCGCGAACAGTCGAATCAACGCACGCCTGCCTTACATTTTTCTGCTGTCACGCATTGCTCACTATCTGAAGCTGATCCAGCGCGAAAACATTGGCACCACCAAGGATCGGCGTTTGCTGGAGCTGGAGTTGAACAAGTGGATCGGCGGGCTGGTCACCGAGATGACTGATCCGGGTGATGACTTGCAGGCCTCACACCCGCTGCGGGAGGCGAAGGTCACGGTGGAAGACATCGAGGACAACCCCGGTTTCTTCCGCGTCAAGTTGTATGCCGTGCCGCACTTCCAAGTCGAGGGCATGGACGTGAACTTGTCGCTGGTTTCGCAGATGCCCAAGGCCAAAGCCTGATTCAGTCGTAGGGAAACGATGCCATGAATATCGATCGCCCTCTGTGGGCCGCCGGGGCGTTGCTGTCGCCGCAACAATTCCAGCAACAGGCGCGCTGGGAGGCTTGGACCAACGAACAACTCGCGCACCTGGCCCTGGCACACCCCTGGGGTGTCCAGGCGGTAGGGTTCGACCTGGATGCATTACGGCTGGGTAAGCTCAAGGCGACTCAGTTGCGGGTCCGCATGCCCGATGGCACCTGGATCGACACCGAGCAGGTCGACCGCCTGCCTCCGGCCTTGGAGCTGGCGCAGTTGCTGGCCGACGAAGATCAGGACGCGTTATTGCACTTGGCCTTGCCTCTGGAACAGGCGAATGGCGACAACTGCGTGTTCGACGGCGGCAGGGCCGATCGGCCCACACGCTATCGCCAGTCTTGGCGCGACGTACAGGATATGTATGCCGATGAGGTGCAGTCGATAGGCGTGCTGGAGCATGCACTGAGCCTGCGCCTGCAGCGCGACGATAATGCGGACTACATGACGTGTCCAGTCGCGCGCCTGGTGCGCGACGGGCAGGGCGCCTGGAGCCTCGACCCGGGCTATGTGCCGCCGTTGCTGAGCTTCGCCGCGCACCCGGGGTTGCTGAACCAGCTGGACAACCTGTTGACGCAATTGTCCGCCAAGCGGCAACGGCTCATGGGCATGCGGCGGGAAAGCAATCAGCGCATGGCCGACTTTGCCGTCGCCGACGTGTCGCTGTTCTGGCTGCTCAATGCGTTGAATACCTACCAGCCGGTATTGGCCGATCTTCGGGAGTTTCCCGCGCGCCACCCCGAGCAGGTCTACCAGCAACTGATCAAGCTCGCCGGTGGCCTGCTCACGTTTTCGCTGGAACACGACGTGGACAAGATCCCCGCCTACCGGCATACGTCGTTGGAGGCGGTGTTCCCGCCGCTGATGCACACCCTGTCGCTGTTGTTGGAGGCCAGTCTGCCGTCGCGGGTCATTGCTTTGAGCCTGGAGGTGCAGGGGGCCAATCGTTGGCAAGTCACGCTGAATGATCCGCGCTTGCGCGAGCGTGAGGGGGCCGACTTTTATCTGTCGGTGCGCAGTCGGCTACCGGCGGCGCAGGTGCAGGACCAGTTCCCGCGCCTGTGCAAGATCGGTACGCCGGATGAGGTCGATTATCTGATCAACGCGGCGCTCGACGGGGTGCCGTTGCAATCCCTCAGCCATGTCCCGGCGGCGATTCCATTGCGCCTGGAAAATCAGTACTTCGCACTGGATCTCGGGCATTCCAAGGGGCAGGCGGTGCTGGACGAAGGAGTCTGTGCTTTCTACGTTCCCAGCAGCTTGGTCGACGTCAAGTTGGAATTGTTTGCGGTGCTGCGCTCATGAAACCGACGCCTTCCAACGAGCAAGCCGCAGCAGCGGTGGATATCGACGCGCTGTTACAGGACACCTACCTATTGGTGGTCGAGTTGCGCCAGGGCGCCTCGGTGCAACCTGGCCGGGAGTTGGGCCAGCTTTGTATCGAACAGGTTGAGCAGGCTCGGCAGCACCTTGAACGCGCGGGCCTGAGTCAGCGCAACATCGACCACATCAGTCATGCTCAATGCGCGTTACTCGACGAAACGGTGCTGACCTGCGCCGACGCAGATGCCCGCGCTGCCTGGGCCAGCGAACCGCTGCAGGCCAAGTTCTTCAATCGTCATCAGGCCGGTGAGTTTCTGTACGAGGCCATGCGTGACGTGTTGAGCGAACCCGCGCCGGACCGGCATGTGTTGACGGTATTTCAGCGCGTATTGATGTTGGGTTTTCGCGGGCGCTATCGTGATTTGAGCGACCCCGGACGCGAGCAACTATTGGCTGCTCTCAACGCACAGGCGGCGCCGTTCAAGGTCAGCCAACAGGTGCCGACGCAGGTGGCCGGTGGCGAACTCAGCGCGGGTTTTGGCTGGCTGCGCTCGCCCTTGATTCATCTGCTGACAGTGGCCCTGTTGCTGGTTGCGACGTGGTGGGGATTGGATCATCTGCTGAGCGATGCGATTGCCTCGCTCTTGCCTGATCAGGGGTAAATTCGGATGACCTTCAATCTGCATCGCATCCTTTACCTGTGGGCTGGTGTCCTCGTCCTCGCGTTGCTGCTCATCATTCCGCTGGCGATGTGGGCGCGTGTGCTCGGCGTGCTGATCGCGGTGTGTTGTGTGACGTGGGCCTGGGTATCGCTGCGCCTGCGCGCCGAGCGGCAGCGTGGGTCGGTGAGGTTGGCCGAGGGCATGGTGCTGCCCGCTGCGGGGTTTCGTCAGCCGGTGGTGCTGGTCTGCGGTGATGGCCTGGATGGGCTGTTCGGCGGGGTTGCCGCCGGGCAGTTGGCCCTGCGGGTGACCGAGCAAGGGTGCTACGTGCGCGTACCGAGCCTGGAGCAACTGCCGGCTATCACCGATCACCTTCTGGCCTTGCGTCCTGGCTGGGCCGGGCAACTGGGCGTGATGTTCAGCGTCAGCCCCGGCGCGCACAGTGATGGGGCGGTACTCGCCGGTCAGATGCGCGCCTTCAGTCATCAACTGGCCTTGGCCCGCAAACGCGGGGTTGCGCTGCCGCTGTTGCTGGTGAGCTACCTGCAAACCCTGCAGGACGAGGCGCCCTGGTTCTGTTGGGGCAGCGGGCAGGCCGAGGTCCGTGTGTGTGATGCGGGTGCTTGCGTCAGCCTGGATGACTGGCAACAGCAACCCGCTGACTCGCCCAGGCAGGCCGCTCGGATGCACGTCAGCATTCAACTGAACAGCGCTGTGGCGTGGCTTCACGAAGCGGTACTGCCGCACCTTGTCACGCGTAGCGCTTCTGGCCTGGCGGCGATCTGCGCAGTTACGTGGGTGCCGGCATTGGCGCATGCCGTGAAGGGGAACCTGTGGCAGCAATGGTTACGCAGCAAAGTCGCGCTGGCGGATCACAGGGCGGTTGTGGCCGATGCGGTGTTGCCGTTCCCGGACCCTTTGCTCAACCTGCTGCCGCTCGGCCCGCTGCGTTCCCCGGTGCAACGCGCGAGCGTTGTTGCGCTGTGGTTGTTCGCCGTCGCCGGTGTTGTCGCACTTGCCAGTTCGGCGTGGCAGAACGCCCTGTTGCTGCGCCAAGTCAGTGATGACCTGCGACGTTATTCGGCGATCCCGCAACCGACCCAGCGCAATCAGCGCGAGTTTCTTGGGCGTGAAAGTGCCGTGGGCGTGTTGCGCCAGGACGCCCAGCGTCTGGACGCGTACTACCGGCACGGTGCGCCCCCGGCATTCGGCCTGGGCCTGTATCGCGGCGAACGCCTGCGCGCTGCGCTGCTGGCGGTACTGGCTGCTCACGTTGAGCCGCCACCGGCCGCATCGCCTGCGCGGGCTTCCAGCTCGGTGCGGTTGGACAGCCTGTCGCTGTTCGCCAGCGGCAGTGCCCAGCTCAAGGCGGATTCAGCCAAGATCCTGATCAATGCGCTGGTCGATATCAAGGCCCAGCCCGGCTGGCTGATCGTGATCTCGGGGCATACCGATGCCACTGGCGACCCCGAGAACAACCTTCGACTGTCCCGCGCCCGCGCCGCTGCCGTGCACGACTGGATGCAACGCATGGGCGGCATTCCCGACAGCTGCTTTGCTGTACAGGGTTTCGGCGCCAGCCAGCCGATTGCCGGTAACGACACCGAGGCGGGGCGTGCAGCCAACCGCCGCGTTGATATCCGTCTGGTGCCTGAGGCGGGGGCCTGCGCGCTTCCCGTTGCAAGCCCGGACAGGCAACCCCCGGTCGCATTCCGCGACATTTAAATCTACGAGAAAAAGGAGCTTCACATGGCAATTCCCGTTTACCTCTGGCTGCAAGACGACGGCGGCGCAACTATCAAGGGTTCGGTGAACGTGCAACAACGCGAGGGCAGCATCGAGGTGGTTGCCCAGGATCACAGTCTGTACATCCCCACCGACAACAACACCGGGAAATTGACCGGTACGCGGGTTCACACCCCGTTTCTGTTTTCCAAGGAAATCGATGCCTCCAGCCCCTATCTCTACAAGGCGGTCACTACCGGGCAAACCCTCAAGAGTGCCGAGTTCAAGTGGTACCGCATCGACGATGCGGGGCAGGAGGTCGAGTACTTCATCACCAAACTCGAAGAGGTCAAGGTCGTGAAGGTTGCGCCGAAAATGCACGACGTCAAAGACCCCAGCAAAGAGAAGCACAACCACCTCGAGCAGGTGGAGTTGCGTTACGAGAAGGTCACCTGGACCTACAAGGACGGCAACATCATCCACTCCGATTCGTGGAATGAACGCCAAAGCGCTTGATACGCCCAGAGCAGCAGGTGGGTCTTTGCCTGCTGGCTCCCGGTGTGCTGGGTTGAGCGTCCGTTCGCGGGCGTTCAGCCAAACACATCGAGTTTCCGGCACGCGACTGGCGTTAACGATCGCGTACCACCATCACCGAACAAGGATGTAGCCGTATGGCCCAGAATTCCACGCGCTTGCTTCGTCGTCTCAACCCTTACTGCGCCCAGGCGTTGAGTGCAGCGGCCACGTTGTGCCAGAGCCGTGCCCACGCGCAGATCACCGTCGAACACTGGCTACTCAAGTTGCTGGGGCAAGGTGAAGGCGACCTTACCGTGATCGCACGTCGCTATGAGCGGAATATGGAGACGTTGTGGTATGGCTTGCTGGAGCACATCGATCGCCTGCCGCGTAGCGTGCAGAGCAAGCCGCAGCTGTCGGCGCCATTGCAGCAACTGATCAAAAATGCCTGGTTGCGTGCCTCATTGGACGAGCACAACGACAGCCTGCGTTCCGTACATCTGCTGAGCGCGTTGATGGAGACGCCCAACCTGCTGGCGTGCGAAGCCGTATGGCCTTTGCTCAGTCTCAGTGAGGCGCAGTTGCAGCGGCTGCAGGTGCTACTGGACCAAACCTCCGAAGAGCGCCCCGCGGTGCAGACGTCAGTGACCGCGGTGCCTTCAAGTGAACTCGCCATACTCCCGCCCAGCGTGTCGAAAGACGATGCGTTAGCGGCGCTGCTGGACAGGTTCACCCAGGACCTGACCGCCAAGGCCGCGCAAGGGAAGATCGACCCGGTGTTCGGCCGCGATGATGAAATCCGTCAGGTCATTGACATCCTCAGCCGTCGGCGCAAAAACAATCCGATCCTGGTGGGCGAGCCTGGTGTCGGCAAAACGGCGCTGGTCGAAGGTCTGGCGTTGAGCATTGCCCAAGGCAAGGTTCCGGACAGTCTCAAAACAGTCAGTGTGCGTACCCTTGACCTGGGATTGTTGCAAGCCGGCGCTGGCGTCAAGGGCGAGTTCGAACAACGCCTGAAAAACGTGATCGACGCCGTACAGCAGTGCGAACAACCGGTGCTGTTGTTTATCGATGAGGCCCATACTCTGGTCGGGGCCGGCAACCAGGCCGGCGGCGCCGATGCGGCCAACCTGCTCAAGCCCGCTCTGGCCCGTGGCGAGTTGCGCACCATCGCCGCGACCACCTGGAGTGAATACAAGCAGTATTTCGAGCGTGATGCCGCTTTGGAAAGACGCTTTCAAATGGTCAAGGTCGAGGAACCGGACGACGCGAATGCTTGCCTGATGTTACGCGGGCTCAAGGCGCGCTACGCCAGCCATCACGGTGTGCATATCCAGGATGCGGCAGTGCAGGCGGCGGTCAGCCTGTCGAGGCGCTACCTGACGGGGCGCCAGTTGCCGGACAAAGCCGTCGACCTGCTGGACACCGCCAGCGCCCGGGTGTGCATGAGCCTGGACTGCGAACCGCAGGCGTTGCGCCGTCTGAGTGCCCTGCAAGTGGCCCTGGAACTGGAGGGCCAAGCGCTGGAGCAGGATCAGCGGCTTGGCGGCCACAGCGTGGATGAGCGTCTGGCGACGATTGCCGCGCAACACGCCGATCTGCAACGTCAGCACGCCGATCTGGAACAGCAATACCGCCAAGAACTCGATCTGGCCCAACAACTGATTGCTGCGCGCCAGGCGCAGCCACCGCAGCGGGATACCTGTGCACAGTTGCAACGGCAGTTGAGTGACATTCAAGGCAGCCAGCCACTGCTGTCTTTGGATGTCGACGCACGTAGCGTGGCGCAAGTCATCGCCGATTGGACCGGCGTGCCACTGGGCAGCTTACTCAAGGACGAGCAGGCCAATCTGCTGCTGCTCGAACAGCAATTGCAAGCGCGCGTGATCGGCCAGGCTCCGGCCTTGAGTGCCTTGGCTCAGCGCCTGCGTGCGGCCAAAACCGGGCTCACCGATGAGAAGGCGCCGTTGGGCGTGTTCCTGCTGGTCGGCACCAGCGGCGTGGGCAAGACCGAAACGGCGCTGGCCTTGGCCGACAGCCTGTTCGGCGGCGAAAAATCACTGATCACCCTCAACTTTTCCGAGTACCAGGAAGCCCACACAGTCAGTCAACTCAAAGGCTCGCCACCCGGCTACGTCGGCTACGGCCGGGGCGGTGTATTGACCGAAGCCGTGCGCCAGCGGCCCTACAGCGTTGTGTTGCTCGACGAGGTGGAAAAGGCGCATCGCGATGTGCTTAACCTGTTCTACCAAGTCTTCGATCGTGGGTTTATGCGCGATGGCGAAGGGCGCGAGATCGACTTCCGTAACACGGTCATTCTGATGACCTCCAACCTCGGCAGCGATCTACTGCACACCAGCGTGCAGGAACACCCGGAGATACCGGACAGCGTGCTGCATGAACGACTGCGTCCGATCCTGCGCGAACACTTCCAGCCAGCGTTGCTGGCGCGCTTTCAAACCCTGATCTATCGCCCGCTGCAAGCCGACGCACTCAAATGCATTGTTGCGATCAAGCTGGCCCAGGTCGCCAAGCGCCTGCAGCGTCATTACGGTCTGGATTGCCGGATCGACGACACCCTGAACGACGCCTTGGTTGCCGCCTGCCTGCTACCGGATTCAGGCGCACGCAACATCGACAGCTTGCTTAACGAGCAGCTCCTGCCGGTCCTCAGTCAACAACTGTTGGCGCGTCGAGCGGCGCAACTGCGCACCCACGGCGTGAGCTTGGGCTATAGCGAGGATGAAGGGATCAGTCTGCATTTCAGCGATGTTCAAGACACGGCGCAGGCCGTCGCCCCGGAGGTGTGAACGTGCAGGCTTTCTTCGACCATAGCCGGCACACCTTGAGTGTGCGCAACATCGAAGCCCGTCTCGACGTGTTGGCCTTTGAAGGCCGCGAACACCTGAGCCAGCCCTTCACCTATCGCGTGGAATTCACCAGCACCGAACGTGACCTCGCCGCCGAAACCCTGCTTGGCCAGGACGCTCGTTTCAGCCTGCACGCCGCCCCGCAAAAACCACCGGCCTCAGGCTTCAGCGCGCCCGCGGTCAAACCGCTGCGCAGCCTGCACGGTGTGGTCACCGGCTTCAAGCGTCAGTCCGGCTCGAACGACCAGGCCCGTTATGAAATCACTCTGCAGCCGCGCCTGGCCCTGCTCGGCCAAGGCAGACAATTTCGCATCTACCAGCATCAATCCGTGCCGCAGATCGTCGAAAGCATCCTGCGCAGCCGCCACGACTTTGAAGGCCAGGACTTTCTGTTCAGCCTGAAACGCGACTACCCCAGGCGCGAGCAGGTCATGCAATACGGCGAAAGCGACCTGGCCTTCATCGACCGCCTGCTCGCCGACGTCGGCATCTGGTACCGCTTCACCAGCGACGAACGCCTGGGTATCGATGTGGTCGAGTTCTGCGACGATCAGCGCCTCTACCAGTTCGACATCGCGCTGCCGTATCGCCCGCAATCCGGGCTGGGCAGCAGCGGGCAGGACGCGGTGTGGCACCTGCAATCGAACCACCGGGTGGTCGAACAACAGGTGCATATCCGCACCTACCACCCCCGCGACGCCGGCGCCCACCTGAGCGGCGAGATCGACCAGAGCCGCGGCGCCAGTGGCACCTACGGCGAGGCCTACCACTACGCCGAGCCCTACACGACCCTCGGCGACCGGCTGGATCAGGACGAAGACCTGCTCAGCGAAAGCGGCTACTTCTACGCACGCCTGCGCCACGAGCGTTACCTCAACGCCCAGACCCAACTCAGCGGCATCACCAGCAGCGCCACGTTAGCGCCGGGGCAGGTGCTGCACATCACCGGCGGCGCGCCCCAAGCCTTCACACCGGGCTCGGTGATCACCGGCCTGACCACCACCGCCGCCCGCGACAGCAGCTTGGTCGCGACCTTCCAGGCCATACCCTATTCAGACACCGTGTGCTTTCGCCCCGCACTGCAGCCCAAACCCCAAATCGCCGGCACCGTCCCGGCCCGCGTCACCAGCCCACAGGCCAACGACCCCTACGGCCACATCGACCTCGAAGGGCGCTACAAGGTCAACTTCCTGTTCGACCGCGACACCTGGAAACCCGGCGAAGAAAGCCTATGGCTACGCCTGGCCCGACCCTACGCCGGAGATACCCACGGCCTGCACCTGCCGTTGATCGCAGGGACCGAAGTGGCGATTGCGTTCGAGCAGGGCGACCCGGACCGGCCCTACATCGCGCACGCGTTGCACGATAGCCAGCATGTCGATCATGTGACCTTGCGTAACTACAAACGCAACGTGCTGCGTACCCCGGCGAACAACAAGCTGCGGATGGATGACACGCGGGGGCGGGAGCACGTCAAGCTGAGTACTGAGCACAGTGGTAAGAGCCAGCTGAATCTTGGGCATTTGGTGGATGGTCAGCGACAACCACGTGGTCAGGGAGCCGAATTGCGTACCGATGGCCATGCCGCCATCCGTGCGGGCAGCGGCATCTTCATCAGTGCTGACGCGCAGCCCAAAGCTCAGGGTCAGATGCTTGAAATGAGCGCCGCGCTGGGCCGGTTACAGCAGGCGGGCGAACAGTTGGACGGGTTGTCGGTAGACGCCCAGGCAGCCCATGCAGACCCGGCCGATGTACAGGCGCAGTTGAAGTTGCTCAAGCAAGACCTGGAACAACTCAAGTCGTCCGTGCTGGTGCTCAGCGCGCCCGATGGCGTGGCCGTGACCAGCGGCCAGCATCTGCAATTGGCGGCGCAAAAAAATCTGATGATCAACTCCGGGGCTGAGACGGATATCAGCGTGGTCAAGCGGCTGTTCATCGGTGTGGGGCAAGGGATGAGTCTGTTTGTGCGCAAGCTGGGGATCAAGCTGATCGCTAATCAGGGGGCGGTGAGTATCCAGGCGCAGAACGACAAGCTCGAGTTGATCGCGCGTCATGGGTTGGACATCACCAGTACCGAGGACGAGATCCATATCACGGCGAAAAAGAAAATCATCTTGAATGCCGGTGGCAGCTACATCGCCATTGATCAAAGTCGCATCGAGTCCGGGACTCAGGGGGACTACTTCATAAAGTCGGCGTACTTCGACCTTCAGGGGCCAGCCCGACAAACCCTGGATATGCCACAGCCTCCTCAATTGACTGAGCACAAATCCAAGGCCCAGGGGCCTACGGATTTCTCTGGCTGATCCCTTTGCTACCAGGAGTGAATCACACCATGGCCAACTTGTTTTCTCGAGTATTTGATCTCTTCAGCCCCATCCGGGAAGAGCCGATTTATGTGGCAGACCCTCCGCTTTGGCCAACACGGCAGACATCACCTTCGCCGTCTCAACCGCTTGCGCAAACCAGTAACGACACACCGGTTCCAGTGAGAAACTGGAGCCATCCCTTCAAGTACAAGACCAGCCCGTTGCTGCAATTAACCCAAATGGCCAAGGCGGTAGCCGGTTACTACCCGTTGGGACGCAATGGTCTTTGGCACGGCGGGGTGCATTTCGACAGCGGCACAGCCGGCACTCTGGATCAATCCAGCGTGCATTGCCTGGCCGACGGCGAGGTGGTGGCGTATCGCATCGACGAGCACTCGCCGACCACCGCGTACTTCGTCAATGAACTGAGCGTAAAAAAGCCCTTTTCACGCAACTTTGTGCTGGTACGTCATCGCCTCGAAGCTCCAAAGATTGAGGGGAGCCCAGACGCACCGCCGAGCCTGATTTTTTATAGCCTGTACATGCACTTGCAGGATTGGGCGGTTTACCAGAACGACCCTGGCATTGCGCGTCCCGCGTTTTGGCCCGAAGGGCAGACTCGCAGAGTCAAGGCAACGGTGCGGGACTTAATCCCAGGCCATCCTGAGCAGCAGGGTTTGAAGGTTTACAACCAGGCGCAGCGGAGTAAAGCGCTTGCTCTGTTGTTACCGGGGGCGGAGGTGACCGTAAGCGGTGACGGTGAATTCCGAAAGCTGGAAAACACCAATGGACCTGACGTACTGAAAAGCGCCGATGGCCCACTGCTCGGTTACCTTTCGATTGACTATCTGCTCCCCATCGCCGGCGATGAGTACCGCGTCAAAGCAAATCCGTCACTTCGTGTCCGCGCCGAAGCGAACACCAGCAGCGCCATCCTTATGGAACTGCCCCATGACACGGAAGTAGCCGTCAGCGGTGAAGGCACGTTCCGTAAGTTGGAGCGTGTAAATCAGTACGTTCACTTCAATTCCCTGGACGGTGTTCGCGAACCGATAGCCGAGCGCATCGAGGTTCTCGATCAACCGATAGCGATCAAGGCTGGCGACTTGATCGGTCACATTGGCGAGTATCAAGACGGCGGGGCTGAGCACCCGGAAAAGAAATTGCATCTGGAAGTGTTCAGTGCCGATCACATGGAACCGTTCATCGAAGCAAGTCGTGCCTGGGCACAACGACTACCTGAGGCAAGCAAGTCCTGGCTGAAACTCTCCAAGGGCACTGCCGTAGTGGCGCATCAGGAGCGTTTCAGCGTCACACAACCACCCACGCTCAGTGCAGCCAGCACGCCCAGTGATGCTGATCTACTGGTGCCTAAAAGTCAGCTCGATGGCCTACAGACCGATAAAAAAATCATGATCGCCGCAACGGCAGATCGAAAGGCCTGCAACTGGTACCGCCTCGATGGACTGCTGCACGACGTGGACGGCGTGTTACTCGATGGCTGGGTGCGCGAAGAAGTGGGCGTTACTCCGTGGGTCAGTCCATGGTCGTGGGACGGCTACGACATCGTCTTCAACTACGACTCCCCTCGGCAAACCCTGGCTTCTTTTTTCCGCGCGGCCAACCGTTTTAATGAAGAGCAACTCGAACGCCACGGCCCCTGGGCCGACATGTCGGATAAAGGGCCGATGAAGAAGCGCCTGTACGACATCATTGATCGTGACCGTGATGGAAAAATGACGGCTGAAGAGTTGCAGGCAGCGATTGGCCTACCGGCGCACGCGCAATCGCTGTCGCAACTGATCATTTTCTACGAAAGCGAATGGCGCCACGAACCCCATAAGTGGGACGCGCTGGACGCAGTACTGGGCCATAGCGGCTCCACCCCTCTGCTGAACTGGTTGGCGGAGAAAGAGCGGATCAAGCAGATAAGTTGGTGGAATGAGGTGGCGCCGGGAGTGGGATTGCCGGTGCATGGGCGGGTTTATCACTTGCATCCCGTGGGGTTGGTAGGACAATTTCTGACGAGAGATGAGTGCGCTTGTGGTTGTTGTTTAGATATTAAATTTTCGAGATATAGATGGGTTAGGAAGAGGAGAGGGTACCCTGACATGACATATTATGGCCCTGTATATCATGGGACTAAGAAGTTAAACAGGTTTTCAGGTTGGGACGATCTGATCAGTAAGGGAAAAGCAACAAGTGATGAAAAGGCTATTGTGATTGCCATGTCTTCGAATGAAGGGGCCATGGACGCAGTTCAAGCCTGGGACTGGCAAACATTTAGTGCCGAAGCCATGCAGAAAACTGTAACTCCTGAAGGTTATGGTGAATTACCCAAGCAGATCAATGAGTTTAAATTGGAAAACCGAGTTTTATTTAGCGAAATTTTTGCTAAGTGCGGTTGGTCCATCAGGCAAGAGTCCAATGGAGCAAGAATATATTACTCGTCAGGAGAGACGGAGAATGAAGAGATAACCGGGAGTGCGCTGTATGAATTCATAAAAAAAGGATTTGGTCAAACTGATTCTGGATTTCCCAAAAAGTCAGAAGCTCTGGCTTCGATTGCGAGTGCAATGCTTCATGAAGAGTTTCAGAAAAAACAGGTGGTTGATTTTATTGCCCGTATGAGAGTGGCTCTCTCGAAGTCACCTCTCGGTTACGCTAATCCTGCAAGTGACTTCTTCCAGTCGAGGCTCGGACGTGCTCTGGTTCTTGATCACGATGTGAATGCGCCCGCTAATGTGTCACGTAGCCTCAAGAGCGCAATTGACGTATTGCGCAGTCGCCACCCTGGATTGAGTTTAGATCCATACCAGTGGGGAGATAGTCGCCTGCAGTACGAGGAAGAATTGATAATGATTTATGGGCCAGCTCGCAATATGAACTCTCCGAGTGAACGCTACAGTCACCTTCGTGGGTTATTATAAGGGACGTTATAGTGAGACATATAATTTTGTTATTTTTTGCTGTACTAACCTCTACTGGATTGATGGCGACCACTATCCAAGGGGAATCAGGTTTGCTCCTCTATTCGGACGGGGTTGATGGCGACTATAAATCGCTGGTCTACAAAACAAACACTGGAAGGGTTCTGCGAATATTTGATGAGGGGTTAAGTTATAACTATAATAGCAAGTATGATGCTGGTAATCTTTCTCCTGATAAAGCCTACTCGGTGGTACATTTTTCTGAAGTGGGGGAGGAGTACGAGGGGCGCTCTAATACCATATATCTTTGTGCGTTTGTAAGAATGTCTGATGGTTGCGTTGTGAATGTATCAACTGGAGAGCAGTGTGGAGGGGGGTGGGGGACGTCTAGTCTGTGGCGTAGTTCACTGAGTATTAACGGATACGATTTGACTAAAGATTCACCAACCGTCGACAAAGTCTACAAGGACTACGCGTCCGGACGAAAGGATTTAATTCAAGTTTCCTCTCCAAGGGTTCTCGCGTATTTTTTAGAGGGAACGACATTTGATAATATTCTAGCTTGCGACCCTCCTCGCGAGAAAAATAAAAAAATATATAGTGACATGTTGACGCTGCTGGAACGTGACGGCGATGCGAGCAATTCTTTAAAGCTGAGAGCGATTATGGGTGCAACTGGAATGCTGCCTACAGGTGAAACAGTACAGGCGGCTCAACCGGCAATAAAGGTTGAGAGTCGCCGACCTCTTGCACTGTCTGTATTTGATCATGGAACAAAATATGGCCTGTTGGTACCAGGAGATTTTTTACGTGAGATTGAGGCGGTATACGATGACGTGCATATTGAGGATATTACCGGTGACGGGGTCGGAGAGGTGGTTTTTCATTTGGCGGGAGATGGTGTGAATTTTTGCTCGAGAGTACTGCGTTACGAAAGTAGTGATCACTCCTTAAAGGAGTTGGTTTTTAATCAGGGAGGTCTTTGTGATTTTAAGCTTAGAGGTGGCTATATTATCAGCTCTTATAAGGATGGGGGTGCTTGGGTTGAAGATATTTACATTGCTGAAGGTGGGCAAGTAAATATAAAGATGTCGGATCGCTGTGTCGGGTGTGGTGAGGTAAGTCGGGTAGTTTACCCTTTTGCTGGTTCGCCTATAAGGTCGTTAGTGTCCGATGACATGAATTTCGAAAAGCGTACAGAATTAGTCTCTACCGTGGAATCTATCCAGGCTAGGATTTTTTCTTCCCCTGCAGCGACTAAGTCCACGCAAAAATATTTAATACGAGGAGATAGAATTACCTTTTTGGGGTTTTATAGCAATGACGGTGAAGATTGGGTTGAGTTCAGGTTTTCCGGGGGCGTTACTACAGAAGGGTGGTTGAGGTGCAGTGATCTAGTTAGTTGTGATAAGTTTTAGTGTATCGACATTGCTGATTTTTAGTGCTGGCGTCCCAAGGCAAATTTTTGAGGGTCGTGAGTTGGTAATGCGTTTGAGTGAGCGTGCGTCCGATTTTTATGATGTGGGCGCGATTGAATTCGTGCCAGTGGATGGCGAGCGTGGGCAATTATTGTTGGCAGGCACCGCTCTTAATATCTCGAGCTGCCCGGATTGTTGGTAATGAAAGCACTTTCGTCATGTTAGGAAGTGATTGTGAAGTAGATGTTGCTGGTTGCGACTCTTACGATGACTTGTCTGTTTTCGTAATTATTAGTGTGAGCTAGCGAAGTATTATGAATGAATAGGTTTTTTTGAAACTAAGCATCGATGACAGTTCTTGTATTTTAAGTGCGCTTAGCAAATATGACCCTTTCGCAGGGCAAGTAATTGAATCGTTTCGTGAGTGGAGATAGAACATGAAAAGTATCGTAAGCGATCCATCACCTACACATTCAAAGCCGCCCATTGAAGCCTGATGCTGTGCTCCCGATCTCTTTACGGAGCCAGCACCTCATGATGCGTCCCGACGCCAAAGTCGAAAAAGTCTACCTCTACCCCAAGCCCGTGGATTTTCGAAAATCCATCGACGGCCTCGCCGCCCTGGTCGAGCTGGATATCAAGGTGGCGGTATTCGACCCGGTACTTTTTGTTTTTCTAAATCGCCCCCGTAACCGGGTGAAAATCCTTTACTGGGAGCGCAATGGCTTTTGCCTTTGGCTCAAGCGCCTGGAGTCCGAGCGTTTCAAAACCTCGCCCGACGCGACTGACGAAGCCATCGTATTGAGCATCCAGGAACTGAACTGGCTGCTTGACGGTTTTGACCTGTGGCGCAACCGTCCGCATCAGGTTTTGACGCCGCGATTTGTTGCTTGATTGGGTATAATCCGGGCCATGACTTCGATGCCCGACAACCATCCCGATGACCCGGCTGCGCTCAAGCAATTACTTGCTCAGATGCAGTCGAAAGTCGCTCTTCTTGAAGAGGAAAATGCACTGCTTCGTCAGCGCCTGTTCGGACGAAAATCTGAGCAAACCGTTGATCCGATGACACCACAGCTGCCGTTGTTCAATGAAGCTGAAAGTATCGCCACGCCAGTGCCCGTTGATGCTGAGGAAGAAGTTGTCGCCCCGACCAAACGCCGTGGCAAACGCAAGCCTCTACCCGCTAACTTGCCACGAATCGAAGTCATCCACGAACTCCCCGAACACGAACTGACCTGCATTTGCGGCTGCCGCAAACATACCATCGGCGAAGAAACCAGCGAACAGCTGGAGATCGTGCCGATGCAGATCCGGGTGATCAAACACATCCGCAAGGTCTACGGCTGCCGTGGTTGTGAAACTGCACCGGTCACCGCCGACAAACCCGCGCAACTGATCGAAAAAAGCATGGCCAGCCCCAGCGTGTTGGGCATGTTGCTGACCGCCAAGTATGTCGATGGCCTGCCGCTGCACCGTTTCGAAAAAGTCCTCGCTCGCCACGGTGTCGATATCCCGCGTCAAACCCTGGCGCGCTGGGTGATCCAGTGCTGCGAACACTTCCAACCGCTGTTGAATCTGATGCGTGATCGGTTACTGGAAAGTCCGATTGTTCACTGCGATGAAACGCGAGTGCAGGTGCTCAAAGAGCCAGGTCGAGACCCGACCAGCCAATCCTGGATGTGGGTACAAGCCAGCGGCCCACCGGCGCGACCAATCCTTCTTTTTGACTACACCACCAGTCGAGCGCAGGAGGTGCCGTTGCGGCTGCTCGGCGACTATCGTGGCTATTTGATGACTGACGATTACGCCGGCTATAACGCCTTGGCCGCGCAGCCGAGTGTCGAGCGTTTGGCTTGTATGGCCCATGTACGGCGCAAGTTTGTCGATGCGCAGAAAGTGCAGCCCAAGGGTAAAACCGGTCGGGCCGATGTTGCGCTGACGATGATCAACAAGTTGTACGGTATCGAACGTGATTTGAAAGAAATGACGGATGAGCAGCGCTTTGCCGGTCGCCAGGAAAAGAGCTTGCCGGTGCTCGCGCAGTTGAAAAGCTGGCTGGAGAAAACTCAGCCGCAAGTCGCATCGCAAAGTGCTCTCGGCAAGGCGCTCAGTTATCTGGGTAGCAACTGGAGCCGGCTGGAACGTTACGTGGAGGCCGGTTTTTTACCGATCGACAACAATGCCGCCGAAAGAGCGATAAAGCCGTTTGTCATAGGGCGCAAGGCATGGTTATTCAGCGATACGCCCAAGGGCGCCACCGCCAGTGCGCAGATCTACAGTCTGGTCGAAACGGCTAAAGCCAACGGCCAGGAGCCCTATACGTGGCTGCGCCACGTACTGGAGCGATTACCGCAGGCTGAATCAGTTGAAGATGTTGAGGCGTTACTACCCTGGAATTGGAGGGCATCATGAGTATCAACATTGATCATCTGAGCGTCGATGAGTTAGTGACATTGAATCATCACATTATCGAACGGCTGAAGATGTTGGAGTCATTGGAGGCTCATAAATCGATGATGCAGTTCCATCCGGGAGCACGGGTAAGCTTCGATTCACCCAATGGTGAGCGCCTGTCCGGTACCGTCATGAAGTTCAACCGCAAAACCGTCACAGTGGTAACCGACACCGGCCAGCGCTGGAATATTTCGCCGCACTTACTGTCACCGATCAAAAACGTACAGGCAGGGATGGTGGTGGATGTCAGGCCGAAAAAATGAAGTAACTGTGCCGAGAATGGTCTCCGCGCCAGCATGATTTGATTCCTCCCCATCTCAGGCGCCGTCTGTTTGGATAGGTGGGGTTTATGGATCAGTTACAAAGTATCATTCGCATAGGCGACAAAACAACCGGCGGTGGCAGTGTTCAATCAGGTTCCACTGTCATGTTCTTCAGAGGCATTGGCGCGGCTCGCCAGGGTGATCCAGTGGACTGCCCGATCCCCAGCCATGGCCGAACAGAGATTGCCGAGGGGCACCCAACGTTTCATGACTACGGCATTCCGGTCGCGTTTCATGGGCATCGTTGCGCGTGTGGTTGCACCTTGATTTCGTCTCTGCCTCAAGCAAGTGCGAGCTAGTCATGCCGGTTAGATTGGATCAAGTCCCAGCACCGTCGCCACGACCTGCGCGGCCGAGGGTTTGGCGTTGGTTAGGTGTACTGCCACTGCTGCTTTTAGTGCTGGGTGTATGCGGGGCGTTTTTGCTCGGTACTCAATCGTTACGCGAAACTCCCCCGGGTTTCTGGGGGCTAGCCTTGGGGACTCCGTTCTTGGGCTGGTGCCTGCTTAGCTTCGGGCGTGTTTTGTTGTATTTCGGTCAACAACAGGTGGCTGACGGCTGGGATAAAGCACGTGAAGAGGATTTGGTTCACAAAATCCGACGAGGTCGGCGCGTCCAACAGGTGTTGGGTGTCAGCCTGCACACGGCGCTACGCGAACCGGAAACTTCCTCAGCAACACAACTGACTGCGTTGCTGAGCGGAGCCGAAGTGCTTGAGGCTCAACCGTGCAGGCCGGACCAAGCTGTTTCGCGTCACAGTCGTCTTACTAGCGCTGCACATGAAAACCCTGAGCAAGTGTTGGGACGAGCATTTGGGCAGCTACTTGCCGATCTGCTGCCAGTCCTAAGGCGGGCGTCCGCTGATACACAACTGGCAGTGCTTCTGGAGGTCGATAGCGCTTTGCCGAAAAGCGTGTGGCAGGACCTATGGCGACAAGCGTGGAGCGAATCCGGCATCCGTCAGCCCACTGTCCCTGTCGAAGGCAGTGGGCTGGCCGTACTGGACCAATGGCTCGATCAGCGAATTGGCGACAAGGCGTCTTTGTTGGTGGTGGCTTTGCAGTTTGCACCGCAGCAGGCAGAAGGAACGGCTGAAGCGGCGGTCGGGCTGCTTTTTGGCAACCGCCTGACGCAAACCGTCTTGCCCCCAATCGCCTACCTGCATCGTCCGGAGCAGGAGCGCGAGCCGAACACCGACGCGTTGCTTTACGCCGCGCGTCAGGCATTGGAATGGGCGCCTCTCGATGCGCAATCGATCCAGCAAGCCTGGCGAGTCGGAGTTGATGTGCAGAGGAATGAGGCGCTGAGCAACGTCTTGGCGGCCGTGCCGCTCCCTGCGAAGAACAATCAAGGGTTTTACAACCTGGATACCTCGCTGGGGAACCCGGGCAAAGCGTCACCGTGGCTGGCGATTGCCGCCGCAACGCAGACCATTCAAGGCGGCGCCGGGCCGCAATTCATTTTCAGCGGGAGCAACTGCGTTGATGCAGGGCTCTGGAGCACGGTCTTGACGCCTGTGCCATCACTTTCGAAATAGGAACTTCGAATGCAGACTCGACGTGTTGTGTGGCTGGGAGTTTTGGTCGTCGTACTGCTGTTGATTGGTACGGTGCAGGGTGTATTGGTCTGGCAGTATCCCGAGCTGGTTGGGCTTCGCTCTGGTGGTTATCGCAAAATCGCAGGACTGTGGGTGATAGCCGTTACGACCTTGGTCCTGGTGATGTGCGTTGTGGGCTACCATTTTTTGGGGCACCAGTTGGGGCATTCGGCTTACCGGCAAGTGCAGGCGGATGATGTGCCCCGGCCTATGCAGGCTGACCACTCCAAGTCCCTTGATGCAGACGTCGCGCAACGCGTTAGCTCGATTAGAAAGCTACTGCGTGCTCGTTACGGCCTTTTCTGGCGCCACAAAACCCGCCTGCTGCTCATCATCGGCGAACCCACCGAAATCGAAGCCATCGCCCCCACCCTGGCCGCTCACCAATGGCTCGAAGGCCAAGGCACCGTCCTGCTGTGGGGCGGCAGTGCGCAGGCCGCGCTGGATCAATCATTCCCTGAGCGCTGGAGCGGCCTCAGCCGCTGGCGTGCGCTGGACGGAGTCGTCTGGGCGCTGAACGAAACCCAGGCCGCCGACGATGTCGCGATGGGCAAAGGTGTACGCCAGGTGCAGCGCCTTGCCCGTGACTTGCGCTGGCAGTTGCCGTTATCCCTCTGGCAGGTCTGCGGCAGTGCGTGGGCGCAGGACACGCGCAAAGCGCAGCCGGTGGGCTGTCAGTTGCCCGAGCGCTTTTCGGCGGCGGTATTGGACGCCGCGTTGAATCGTTTGCTGGAGCCTTTGCGTCGCGCGGGTTTGGCGCAGATGAACGCGGTGATGAAGGATGATTTTCTGCTGCGTCTGTCGCGGGATTTAAAGGGCGAGGGCATTGATCGTTGGTTTCACACCTTGGCGCACCTGGCCGGCGAATTTGCCCGTGGCGTGCCGTTGCGGGGGGTGTGGTTCAGCCTGCCGGTACAGCGCTCGCCGCATGATCAACAACAGGCGTGGTCGGTCGCCCCGGTGTGGCACGGTGTACTCGGCGATAACGCCCGTGGCCGCCGGCTGGGCTGGAGCGTGCCGCGAGTTGGCTACGCGCTGGTGCTGGGTTTGGCGACGTTATGGGGAGCAGGACTGCTGCTGTCATTCATCAGCAACCGCACGCAGATCGCCCAGGTACACAGCTCGTTGTCGACCTTGCAACGCGCATCACAAGGCGACGAACAGCTCCGGGCCCTTCATGAACTGGTCCGCGAATTGGCGCGCCTGGATGATCGCGTTCAAGGCGGCGCTCCGTGGTATCAGCGTTTCGGCCTGAATCAAAACCCAGTGCTGCTTGAAACCGTGTGGCCGCGCTACGTCGAAGCCAATAACCGCCTGATCCGCGACCCGGCCGTCGCCGCTTTACGCCAACAGCTCACGGCCCTGGTCAAGCTGGCCCCGGACAATCCCGAGCGCGCCGAACGCGCCCGTGCTGCCTACGACCAGCTCAAGGCCTACCTGATGATGGCGCGTCCGGCAAAAGCCGACGCCAGTCTGCTGGTGAAAACCCTCGGCGAAGTCGAGCCTTCCCGCGCGGGCCTCTGGCAAGCCCTGGGCCCCACTCTGTGGCAGTTTTACGCTGAACACCTGGCGGAAAACCCGGCTTGGCGCATCGACACCGACGCGCGGCTGGTCGCGCAAGTCCGGCAGGTCCTGCTCGGCCAACTGGGCCAACGCAATGCCGAAGCCAATCTGTACCAACAACTGCTCGATGACGCCGCCCATCACTACCCGGCCCTGGGCCTGCAGCAACTGGTCGGCGACACCGACGCCCAGGCCCTGTTCACCACCGAGGCCAGCGTGCCCGGCGTGTTCACCCGCCAGGCCTGGGAAGGCTCGGTGCGCCACGCCATCGATGCGATCGCCGAGGCGCGCCGCGAGGAAATCGATTGGGTGCTCAGCGACCAACCTGCCGATGTCGACACCCGCCTGAGCCCTGACCAACTGCGCGCCCGCCTCACCGAACGCTACTTCCAGGACTACGCCAGCGCCTGGCAGGATCTGCTCAACAGCCTGCGCTGGCAGCAGGCCGCGAGTCTCGATGAGTCAATCGACCAATTGACGCTGATGAGCGACGTGCGCCAATCGCCCTTGATCGCGCTGCTGAACAGCGTGGCCTACCAGGCGCAGGCGGGCAGCCGACCCCAGGCCCTGGCCGACTCGCTGGTGCAGTCCGCGCAAAAGCTGATCGGGCCGGACAAGGCTCCAGCGATCGAACCGTTGGCCCAGGCCGCCACGGGGCCGCTGGCGGCGACCTTCGGCCCGTTATTGGCGTTGCTGGACAAGTCCAACACGGACGGCCTCAGTCTCCCGGCCTTCCTCACCCGCGTGACACGGGTGCGTTTGAAACTGCAGCAGATCAGCACCGCGCCCGACCCGCTGGAAATGACCCAGGCCCTGGCACAAAGCGTGTTTCAAGGCCGCAGCATCGACCTCACCGACACCCAATCCTATGGCGCCCTGCTGGCCGCCAGCCTGGGCGCGGAGTGGGGCGGGGCGGCGCAGACGCTGTTCGTGCAGCCGCTGGAACAGGCCTGGCAACGCGTGTTGCAACCCTCCGCCGCCGGCCTCAACAGCCACTGGCAGCGCTCGATCGTCAGCCATTGGAACGCCGCCTTCGCCAGCCGCTACCCGTTTGCCGCCACCACCAGCGACGCCTCGTTGCCGATGTTGGGGCAGATGATCCGCGCGGACTCCGGGCGCATCGCACAGTTTTTACAGCAGCAATTGAGCGGCGTGCTGCGCAAGGAAGGTAGCCGTTGGGTAGCCGATCCGCGCCACAGCCAAGGCCTGCGCTTCAACCCGCAGTTTCTGGGCGCGATCAATCAACTGAGCGAACTGGCCGATGTGCTCTACACCGACGGCGGCATGGGGCTGAGCTTTGAACTGCAAGGCAAACCCGTGCGCGACGTGGTGCAAACCACCTTCATCCTCAACGGCGACCGGCACCAGTACTTCAACCAGAAAGAAAACTGGCAGCGTTTCAACTGGCCGGGGCGCAGCGACTATCCCGGCGTGAGCCTCAGCTGGACCAGCGTACATGCCGGCGAGCGGCTGTTTGGCGACTACCCCGGCACCTGGGGCCTGATCCGCCTGCTGGAAAACGCCCAGGTCACGCCATTGGACGACGGCAACAGCCGCTACCGCCTGGCCCTCAAGGCGCCCGACGGCCTGAGCCTGACGTGGCACCTGCGCACTGAATTGGATGCGGGGCCGCTGGCGTTGCTCAAGCTGCGCGATTTCAGGTTGCCGCAACAGATATTTCTCAATGAGGGCGCCGCAGAAGAACCCTATGCGCAGAACGGGAGTTTCGAACTCCGGTGAATCACTGTTCCATCGGCGCGCTGACGTAACCAAGGAACACCCTTAACAGGTATTGGATACAAAGGATGTGTAATGCAAAAAATTAAAACTTATCTTCGGGACCATGGCCACGCTCCATTCAAATTCGGCGAGGGGCGTATCAGCGGTTATATCTGCGCTGCACTCGGGCTGTTGAGTCTGCTGGCCGTGTTGTGTTTCTTGCTTCCCGAGTGGCTGACCACGACCGAACTGCGCAAGGTTTACAACGAACAATTGGCGCGTAGCCTGCTACTGCTCGGATTGGCGCTCCTCATCTCCGCGGCGGTCTTTATTCCGCTGGAAAAGCTGTATGCCAAGAATGCGGTGCCGTGGTTATGGCGCTTCCGTGCAGTACACCATTCGAGTACGGCGATGGATTGGCTGGCCGGTTCGCGTGTCCACTTTGTCGAAGTGCTATTGACGCGCACCGCCGTACTGATGCCGCTGATGTTGCTGGGTTTTTCTGCGCAGGCATTGAATGCCTATGTGGTGCTGGTCGGCGTCCAGGCGATGCTGGCTCATGCCAATGTGTGCATCAAAGGTGGTTGGCTGGAATACGTATTGGTACTTCCACGCTACCACCATTGGCACCATGCCCGTCATCCAGACTACCGCTACAAAAACCATGCGATTCACCTGCCGCTGATCGATAGGGTGTTTGGAACATTCAAATTGCCCGCAAAGGACTGGCCAACGCGCTACGGAGTGTTTGGCGAACCGTTGCCGGACGGCATTCTGCGTCAGCATCTATATCCATTCCAGAAGCGTGTGCAGAAGTGCGGCAAGCATGAGGGTGTAACACAGCCCGCTGGCGTGAGTGAGGGGGCCGAATGAGCCTGCGCACCTTGATCGCCCGCTGCCTTGGGGAGCGTGACGCACTGTCTGTCGCACACGAACACGCCGCCCACTGGCAACCCTGGCTACACCCCATCAGCACCGAATCCCCTGTCGGCGACGACCCCGGCTACGACGATGACTTCCAACGCATGCGCGAAGAAGTCAACAAACTGTCGGGTGCCGATGCCGAGCAGGTTGCCCAACTGGCGCAGAAGCTGCTGACCCAGCGCTGCAAGGACCTGCGCGTCGCCACGTACTACCTGTGGGCGCGCTTGCACAAAGACGGCGAACTCGGTTTGGCGGATGGCTTGAGCCTGTTGGCCGCGCTGGTGGAGCGCTTTGCCGACGCGGTGCTGCCCAGCCGTCCGAACAGCCGCAAGATGGCCCTGGAATGGTTGGCCAGTGGCAAGGTGTTGGACACGCTGTCGCTGTACCCGGAAGTGGTCAAGGCCGAAGCCGAGCGCACCGCCGCCGCGCTCGCCTGGCTGGAGCGCGGCTTGAGTGGGTGGGCGCAGGAGCAGCGTCCGGATCTGCAGCCGCTGTACGCGGCATTGTCGGCGCGACTGGCGCAGTCCGGCGGGATGGACGCATTGGTCCCGCAACACACCGCCAGCCTTGAGTCGACTGTGCATGCCAATGCGTCGCCGCCGACGATGATCAAATCCGGGCGGGACCTGTTGGACAGCGGCCGGGCCCTGACGAGCTACCTGCGCGAGCAACCCTTGGGCTGGCTGGCCGCTCACCGACTGATGAAGAGCTTGCGCTGGGACACCGTGCATCAGACGCCGCCTCAGGAGGCCAACGGCAACACGCGCCTGGCGCCGCCGCGTGCAGACTATCGGGCACAGCTCAAGCGTTTGTACCTGCAACAGAACTGGGCGGAGTTGATCGAACAGGTCGAGCGGATGTATGCCGAAGGCGTGAACCATTTCTGGCTCGACCTGCAGTGGTACCTGTATCAGGCCTTGAGCAAACAACCCGCACCGCAGGACCGCTGGGCCGCTATCACCAAACGTGACCTGGGCATGTTCCTCGAGCGCCTGCCGGGTCTGGAGGTGCTGTGCTGGAGTGACGGCACCCCGTTCGCCGACGAAACCACCCGCGAGTGGATTGCCCAGCACGTCAGCGGCAACCAACCCCAGCAATGGCTGCCCGTGCCCTCGGCGGTCGTGGCCAGCAGCGATGCGGACATCTTGTCCCTGGAAGGTGAGGCCGTGGCCCAGGCCGACAGCGACGGCGTGGATCACGCGCTGGCGTGGCTGGCTGCGCGGCCCGGTATCGACAGCGGGCGCCAGCGCTGGCTGCTGCGCCTGCTGATGGCGCGGGTGGCCGAACAGCATGGCAAGAGCGACCTGGCCATTCACCTGCTGGGGGAACTGGACACCACCGCGCAACGCCAGGCCCTGGCCGACTGGGAGCCGGCGCTGCATTTCGAGGTCAAGGCGCGCCTGCTCAAGCTGCTGCGCGTGAAAGCCCAACGCAACGACGCCGACAAACCCAGCCTGGCGCGGCGCATGGAAACCCTGCTGGCGGCGCTGGTCGCCATCGACCCGGTACGCGCCGCCGTGCTGTGCGGCTAACCCTTATCTATCAGGAGTCGTTCTGTGAACATGGACAATCTCACACTGCGCTATTTCGATGCCGAAATGCGCTACCTGCGCGAGGCGGGCAAGGAATTCGCGGAGGCCTTCCCGGATCGGGCGGCACAGCTCAACCTGGACAAACCGGGGGCGCAAGACCCCTATGTGGAGCGCCTGTTCGAGGGCTTCGCGTTCCTGATGGGCCGCCTGCGGGAAAAACTCGACGATGACCTGCCGGAATTGACCGAAGGCCTGGTCAGCCTGCTCTGGCCACACTACCTGCGCACCATCCCGTCGCTGTCGATCGTCGAACTGGTGCCGGAACTGGCGCAGATGAAGCACAGCGAGTTGATCGCGCAGGGCTTTGAAGTGCTGTCGCAACCCATCGGGCCCCAAAGTACCCGTTGCCGCTACACCACCACCCAGGACCTGGCCCTGCGCCCGCTGGCCCTGGCCTCGGTCGGGCGCAGCTTCGCCCCGGATGGTCGCTCCGTGTTGCGCCTGCGTTTTGCCTGCGGCGCGTTGACCGACTGGAGCCAGATCGACCTGAGTCGCGTGCCGCTGTACCTGAATGCCGAAGCCCCTTTGGCCAGTGCTTTGCATCAGGCGCTGACCCTGAATGTGCAAGCGATGTTCGTGCATTGGCCCGGCCAGACCGAACGCCAGCCGGTGGCCGGGCATTTTGCGCCCAAGGGGTTTGCCGATGAAGACCGGCTGTGGCCCAAGGGCGACAGTGCGTTCAGCGGTTATCAGTTATTGCTGGAGTATTTCAGTTTCCGCGAAAAATTCATGTTCGTGACCCTGTGTGGCCTGGAGCACCTGCAGATTGCTCCCGACGCCGCCTGGTTCGAGCTTGAAGTGGTGTTGCGCGAACCCTGGCCGGCCGATTTCGACCTGAGCCGCGAGCATATCCGCCTGCATGCGGTGCCGGTGATCAACCTGTTCGCGCTGGAGGCCGACCCGCTGACCCTGGCACCGTTGCAAAGCGACTACCTGCTGCGCCCCATGCGTTTGCAGGACGGCCATATCGAGATCTATTCGGTGGACCGCGTGACCGCCTCGCGAAACGCCGAGCGCCAGGACTATGTGCCGTTCAGCAGCTTTCGCCACAAGGGTGGCATGCTGCGTGACGAGGCTCCCGAACGCTACTTCCATACGCGCCTCAAGCGCGCCGCCAATGGCTTGCATGACACCTGGCTGATCCTCGGCGGCGAGGGCTTCGACAGCGACCGCCTGCGCACGCGTGAAAGCCTGTCGTTGCGACTGACCGGCACCCACGGCCAATTGCCGCGCAAGGCGCTGCAAAGCACCGTGCTCGACACGCTGGTGCAAAGCCCCCAGGCCGGTTTGCGGGTGCGCAACCTGTGTGCGCCGAGCTTGCCGTGCTACCCGCCGAACCGCGACCGCTTTCACTGGCGGGTGCTGAGCCACCTGGGCTCGAACTTCCTGCCGATGCTCGACAACGCCGAGGTGTTGCGCGGCACATTGGCCTTGTACGACTGGACGGGCAGCGAACTCAACCGTCGTCGTCTGGCGGCGATCGTCGAGGTCCGTCATCACTTGGTCCAACGTTTCGAGAAAGGCTTTTTGCTACGCGGCGTGGATATCGAGATCACCCTCGATGCCAATGGCTTTTCAGGGGAGGGCGACATCAGCCTGTTCGGCGAGATGCTCAATCGCTTCTTCGCCTTGTATGCCGACATTCATGTGTACACCCAGCTCACGCTGATCCTGCAACCTACTGGAAAGTGCCTGCGATGGAACGAGAATCACAGTCAGCGTATTCCCGGCTGAAAGCCAGCGGTTTGCTGGATGCCTTACAGGGCCAGGTGGCCGAGGCCAATCTGCAGCGTTTTTGCCAGTTGCTGGAACAGGCCTTGCCCGACCATCCGCCGCTGGGCAGCACCGCGCACCCGGCGGATGACGCCGTGCGCTTTCGGCCCGATCCGGGCATGGGCTTTCCGGCCGGCGAGTTGAAGTCGATTGAAATCGATGAAGCGCACCCGGAGCGAGCGGCGACGGTACGCACGCGCTTGCTTGGGTTGTACGGGGTCGATTCGCCGATGCCGACCGTGTACCTGGATGACATCGCGCAGCGTCGGGAGGGGCATGAAGCGCTGGAAGCCTTCCTGGATATGTTCAATCACCGGATCTTCACCCAGTTCTACCGGATCTGGCGCAAGTACTCCTACCCGGCGACGTTCGAAGCGGGCGGCACCGATGCCACCTCGCAATGCCTGCTGGGCCTGATCGGCCTGGGCATTCCCGGCACCGCGCAACAGGTCGCCACGCCGGTCTCGCGCTTTCTGGCCTTGCTCAGCGTGATGCGCCTGCCCACGCGGAATGCGCAAGGCATCGTCGCACTGGTCAAATTGCTCGCCCCCGACACCCAGGTGCAGGTGACTCCGCATTGGCCGCAGAACATTACGTTGGCGGTGCCGGCCAGCCTCTCCCGGCAACGTCCGGTGAGCCTGGCCCAGGGCACGCCGCTGGGGCGTATCGGCCGCGACGCCAACAGCCAGTTCGGTCTGACGCTCTATACCGAGCACGCGCAGGAAGCCCGTGGCTGGCTCCCCGACGGCCAGCTACACCGCGACCTGCGGGTGCTGTTGCGCGTTTACCTGGGGTGGCGTTGCACGGCGAAGCTGCGCTTGTCGCTGCCGTTGCACAGCCTGCCTGCGCCGGTGTTGGGGCTGGCCACCCTCCGGCTCGGCATGACCGGTGTGCTGGGCTTGGGAGGCAGCGCTTGGCGCACGACGGAACGCGAGACCCTCACGATCAACCTGGGGCGCTACCAAGGCCTTTCGATTAACCCGCGCAACAGGGAGACACAGCATGTCGCGTACCGTTTTTAATCTTGTGCTGCTGGCGGCTTTCACGCTACCGCTCGGCGGTTGTGGGTTGGCCCAGACCGTGGCGGATGGCACGGCATCCACCGCCAAGGCGATCTTCTACAAGCAGGTCAACACCCTGCATCTGGATTTCAGCGCGCGCACGGCGCTGAACACCGATGCCACGGACATGCGTGCGTTGTCGGTGCCGACCCTGGTGCGGGTTTACCAATTGCGCGACAGCAAGGCGGTGGAGCTGGCGACCTACGAAGGCCTGCTGGGCGATGACGAGCGCTTGCTCGCGCGTGCGTTACTGGACAAACACTCGGTGGTGGTAAAGCCCGAAGAAGGCGCTCAGCTGAACGTGCCGATGGACAAGGACGCGCAGTTTGTCACGTTGGTGGCGTTGTTTCGCGACCCCGATACCCGGCAGAACAGCTGGCGCCTGACATTGACGCGTGACGACCTCGACCCGGATCGCGCACGGGTGATCGAACTGGGCGATAACCGCTTGATCCTGCGCCCATTGACGAAGGATTGAGCCATGACCGAGTACACCCCTTCGCTCTACGAACGCCTGTTGCAGAATTTCGCCGGTGAACTGGACCTGCAGCGGGTCTGCGAGGCGGACCAGCACACCCTCTCGGTGCTGGACAACCTGCAGCGCATCCTCAACAGCCGAGCGGGCGCGCTCAGCCATCTGCCGGATTACGGGCTGCCGGACATGGGCCTGATCCTGCAAGGGTTACCCGCCACGGCCCAAGGCCTGATCGGCGTCATGACCGACACGTTGCTCAAGTACGAGCCACGTCTGGCGGCGATCACCATCGAGCTGCTGCCCCAGGTGCTGCCGGGGCATCTGGAGTACGCCCTGGACATGCAATTGAAGGATGGGCAGCACGTGACCTTCGGCACCCGCCTGACCCCCGAAGGCCGGGTGCTGGTGCGTCACTTGAAGCGACAGCATTACCTGTCGAAGCCTTGAACCGATAACGCAAGGGAAACCCGATGACGGCGTTGTTTGAGATGCGTATTCAAGTCGGCGGTGATCCGCGCGGCTTCAGTGAGTTCATCGCTTTGCGCGAGGAATTGGCCAAGCTCAGCCATCCCGCCTGCCCGGATGTGGACTGGGCCAAGGTCGAGCAAGGCTGCCTTGCGCTGTTCCAGCAAAACGGCGCGGAGTTGCACAGCGCGTGCTTTTACACCTTGGCTCGCGGCCAGCGTCATGGGGTCGAGGGCATCACCCAAGGTGTGGCGTTGATCGAGGCGCTGGGCGGTGAGTGGGTGCGCCTGTGGCCGCCGATGGCGTCGGCGCGCGTGGACTTGCTGGGATGGTTGTTCGAGCAACTGCAACTGGTGCTGCGCAGCCGGGCGATGACCGCCCACGGCGTGCCCGCGCTGGTTCAATTGGACCTTGAGTTGGCCCGTTTGCAGGTGCGTTTGCGGGCTCATCTAGACCACCCTCTACAACCGCTGCACGCCCTGCGCTATCAGGTCGGCGGCTTGATCCAGCGCCTGGAGCAAAGCCCCGCGCCGGACGGCACGATGCTCGCGCCGCTCAGGTTGCCGGCGCCGGCGCTGGTGAGCCCCGTGGTGATCCTGCCGCCACCCGCAGTGGTGGCGCGCCGGCCACGCATCGCGCTGTGGGGGCTGGTCGGGGCGCTGATCGTTGCCTTGCTCGCAGGGTTCGGTTGGCGCATGTGGTTGGCCGGTCCAGGCACTGAACCCCTTATGCCCGACTCCGTTCGACTGGACAGCCTGTCGCTGTTCGATGCCGGCAGTGCCACGCTCAAGCCAGGCTCGGCCAAGGTGCTGATCAATGCCCTGGTCGACATCAAAGCCCAACCCGGCTGGCTGATCGTGGTCGCCGGGCATACGGACGCGACCGGTTCCGTCGAACAGAACCTGGCGCTGTCCCATGCCCGCGCCTCTGCCGTGCGCGACTGGATGCAGCGCATGGGCGACATCGCCGACAGTTGCTTTGCCGTCCAGGGCTTCGCGGCCAGTCAGCCGATTGCCAGCAATGAAACCGACGTCGGGCGCGCCGCGAACCGTCGCGTGGATATTCACCTGGTGCCGCAGACAGGGGCCTGCGGCGAGGCCACGGTGGCCGTGGACTGAGCGCTATTTCATCGCATGCTCGACCACTTGTGTCGCACGCGGCGCAGCCCGCAGACACTTGGTCAAAGCCTGCTGCACATCCGCCAGCAGGTCGGCGATGTCCTCCAGCCCGACCGACAGACGCACCAACCCCTCGCTGATCCCGTGGGCTGCCCGCTCCTCTGGGGTGTAGGTGGAGTGGGTCATGCTCGCCGGGTGTTGGGCCAGGGACTCGGCATCGCCCAGGCTGACCGCGCGGCTGAACAGCTTGAGTGCGTTCATGAAGCGCCGGCCGGTCGCGATCCCGCCTTTGAGCTCGAAGGCAATCATCCCGCCGGACATCCGCATCTGCCGCGCCGCCAGTTCGTACTGGGGAAATGAGCGCAACCCCGGGTACGTCACGCGCTCGACGGCGGGGTGGGCCTGCAAGGCTTCGGCTACTGCCTGGGCGTTGCTGCAATGGCGGTCCATGCGCAGGGCCAGGGTCTTGAGGCCGCGCATCAGCAGCGATGCGTCCTGCGGGGACATGACCGCACCGGTCAGGTCTTTGAGCCCTTGCAGACGAATGCGCTGCGCCAGTGCGTGGTTGCTCACCGCAATGCCGGCAGTGATGTCGCCATGCCCGCTGAGGTACTTGGTGGCCGAATGCACGACCACATCGGCGCCCAACTCCAGGGGCCGTTGCAGGTACGGCGTGCAGTAAGTGTTATCGACCACCACGATGACGTTGGGCTGCTGGTGCGCCAGCGTGGCGACGGCGGCAATATCGACCAGTTGCAGGTTGGGGTTGGCCGGGGTTTCGCAGTAGATCATGCGTGTGGCCGGGGACAGCGCGGCGTGCAGCGCATCCAGGTCGGTGAGGTCGACATGGCGCACCTTGATGCCGAACTCCGCGATGCCATGGTGCAGCAGGGCGAAAGTGCAGCCGTAGAGTGTCTGGCTGACGATCACCTCATCGCCGGGGCGCAGCAGGGTCCAGAAGGTGGCGGCAATCGCACCCATACCGGAACTGAAGGCGACGGCGGCCTCGCCGTTTTCCAGGGTCGCCATGCGCGCTTCCAGCAGGGCCAGGGTCGGGTTGGAAATGCGCGTGTAGAAGTGCCCGCTTTCTTCACCGGCAAAACACGCGGCGCCGTATTCGGCGGTGGGGAAGGCGAACGTGGCGCTGAGATAGATCGGCGGTACGAGGGCGCCGTGGTGGTCCTTGGGGTCGTAACCGTGGTGGATGGCACGGGTGGAAAAGCCGAATGCATTGTGTTTATTGTTCATGTCGGACACTCCTTATTTCCTACAATGCTATGCTCATAACCACAGCTGAACTTTGCAATATTTGCTGACAAATCCCGCGCAATGGGATGAAACCTTCCTAAAAATAATGATTAGAGGCACGTTATGCCCCTCAGTCTGGATCGCACCGACAAGGCGCTTTTAAACGCACTGCAAGGCAACGCCCGCTTGACCGTGGCCGAGCTCGCCGAGCGCGTGTCCCTGACCACCTCCCCGTGTTGGCGGCGGGTCAGGAACCTGGAAGAGAGCGGGGTGATCAGCGGTTATCAGGCGATCCTGTCGCCCAAGGCGTTGGGCTATGGGGTGACGGCGTTTGTCAGCATCATGATGGAGAGCCATACCCAGGAAATTGCGCGGGCGTTCGAGCAGCGCTTGCTCGACATTCCGGAAATCGTCGCCTGCCATAACGTCTCGGGGCGCTATGACTTCCTGCTGGAAGTGGTGGCCAAGGACCTGGAGTCGTTTGGCGAATTCGCGCGGGAGGTGTTGCAGACATTGCCGTGCGTCAAAGAGATTTACTCGAGCTTTTCCTACAAATCGGTGCGGCCTTTGCGCGTGATTCCGTTGCCGCGCTGAGGGGCTGAGCCCGTGGGCACATTGGCTACCTGATCTTTGCCGGAATTGGCTATTTCTCCTGAGTGCTGCGCTGACTAATCTGGCCACCAATTTCCAGTGTTCAGGAGCTCTACCATGCAACCCCGTACCGATTTCTACACCGCTTCCCCAGACGCCATGAAAGCCATGCTCGCCCTGGAAACCGCAGTGGGCAAACTGTCCATCGAACTGCCCCTGCTGGAACTGGTGCGCCTGCGCGTGTCGCAGATCAATGGCTGCGCCTTCTGCCTCGACATGCACACCGCCGATGCGCGCAAGGGCGGTGAGACCGAACGCCGCCTGTACACCGTGTCGGCCTGGCGCGAAACGCCGTTCTTCACCCCGCGTGAACGCGCCGCCCTGGCCTGGGCCGAAAGCCTGACCCTGGTCAGCCAGACCCGCGCCGCAGACGAAGACTACAACGCACTCGCCGCCGAGTTCAGCCCCCAGGAACAGGTCGATCTGAGCGTCGCCATCGCCACCATCAACAGCTGGAACCGCCTGGCGGTGGGCTTTCGCAAGATGCCCAAGTAAGCCCGGGGCCGTGCGCGGTCAGAAGTTGACCGAGGCACTCAGGCGCGCTGTCAGCGGCGCGCCCTGGAACAGGTAGTCATCGCCCATGTACTCGCCCGCGTCGCGCCAGTAGCGTTTGTCGAACAGGTTGTCGACGCTCAGGCGAAACACCGTTTCATAGCCATCGACTTTGGTGGTGTAACGGCTGCCGACGTTGACCACCGCATAGTCCCCGACCTCGACGTTGCCGCTACGGTTAGCGTACTTTTTGGCGCTGTATTGCACGCCGCCCAGGACCGCCAGGCCGTTGACCCACGGCAGCGCGTAGTCGGCGTAGACACTGGCGCGCAGCTTGGGCACGTTGATCGCCTGGTGGCCTTCGTAGTCCGGCGTGCCGCTGCCGCTGACCCGCGCCCGAATCGCCGCGACGCTGGTGGCGATCTGCAGGCGGTCGGTGGCCCAACCATTCGCCGACAGTTCCAGCCCGGTGTTCTTCTGTTCGCCTTGTTGCACGTAGGTGAAACTCCCGGCGCCATCCGGCTTGGCGTACTGGTAGGCCTGGCGCGTCTGGAACACGGCCGCGGCGAAGCTGATGCGGCGCCAGTCGTATTTCACGCCGGCTTCGATTTGTCGCGACACGGTCGGGGCCAGGGTCTCGTCCGCGTTGTTCGCGAACCACGGCGCCGTGCCGCCCAGGGACAGGCCCTTGCTGTAGCTGGTGTACAGCGAGATGTTTTCAATCGGCTTATAGATCAGCGAGGCCTGGGGCAGGAACACGTATTGCTGAGTGTGGCGCGCCTGGTTGCCATTGCTGTCAAAGGCTTGTTCATCGAGGCGCACTTCGCGACCGCCGAGGAGGGTTTGCCACTGCTCGTTGAAGCGGATGCGGTCGGTGACGAACACGCCGTACTGGCGGCTGTCGAGGGTGCGATGGCTGTCGTTCAGCGGTACGTTGGTCGGCGCAAACGTCGGCGCGTCCTGATTGATATTGCCGCTGCCGATGTACTCGTTGACCGCCTTGCGCTTGTCGATCACCCGGCGAAACGCGCTGGTGCCGAAGGTCAATTCATGGCCCAGGCCGGCGGTGTCGAACAGCCCGGTCATGGCCGCCTGCACTTCATCGTCGCGGCGGGTGTCGTCGGGGCTGCGGTAGTCGTAGATGTCGTAGTCACCCTCGGGGCTGAACGTGTTGGTGTTGCACGTGTTCACGTAGAAACAGCCCCAGGCGAACGAACTGTAGTCATCGATCACCACCTTGCTGCGCGCCGCGCTGACACTGCCTTTCCACTGGTCGCTGAAGCGGTATTCGAACTTGCCGTTGAGGTTCAGCGAATCGATACCGACCTGCTTGGAACCGCTTTGATGGCCCAGCAGCTGTTTCGGCGATGCGTCGTGGGGCACTTCGCTGCCGCCCAGCAGTTGGTAGCCTGGCACCGAGCGCTGTTGTTTGTTCTGGTATTCGGCATCCAGTTGCAGCACCGCGTCGGGGCTGATGTTCCAGTCGAACGCCAGGGACAGGAAGTCGCGCTGGCCGTTGGCGTGTTCCACGTAGGAATTGAGGTCTTCATGGGCCACGTTGGCGCGCAGGCCGAACTGCCGCTCGCTGCCGAACCAGCCACCGACGTCGGTGGCGATATAGCCGCTGCCGCGGTCGTCGCTGGACACCGTCACCGAACGCACGTCTTGCGGGCGCTTGGTCACGTAGTTGATCACGCCGCTGGGCTCGGAGATCCCGCTTTGCAGGCCGGCCAGGCCCTTGAGTACTTCCACCTGCTGTTTGTTTTCCAGGGCGACGTTCTGCTCGCCGGTGATGGTGCGCCCGTTGATCTTGTAGCTGCTCGCCGCGTTCAGCGAGAAGCCGCGCACCACGAAGTTTTCGTAGTAGCCGATCGGCGCGTAGCTGTCGCCCACCGAGGCGTCGTTGCGCAGCACTTCGCTGAGCAGGCGGGCTTGCTGGTCCTTGATCAGGGCGGCGTTGATCACGCTGATCGAGGCGGGAGTGTCCAGCAGCGGCGCTTCATTGAAACCGCCGACCGAGGCGGTTTCACTGCGATAACCGGACTCATCCTGGCCCTGGACCTGTACCGCCGGCAGTTCAATTTCCGCAGCCAGGCTGCTGCCGATGCCACCGCTGAGCAGCAGGCCGAGGGCGAAACGTGACGTGACGACGGGGCGAAAACGCAGAACCATGGGGCAAGGCCTTAAAGCGCAGGACGGGGGGCGCATAAGCTAGGCATAAGTGCGTGCATTTACAAGGATTCGCGCATTGAGACATCCGGTCTCAGCGCGCACGCCGATTCATGTGCGCCTCGACAGCCCTGGCGTGCATCTGCGATAGACGAGGCTTCTCTCATCGTTGCAGGAGGTCGTTATGAGTACCGCTGGAAACCTCATCGCTGGAAAAGTTGCGCTGGTGACTGGCGCCGGGCAGGGTATCGGCCGCGCCATCGCCCTGCGCCTGGCACGGGACGGTGCCGATATCGCGCTGGTGGACATCAATGGCGCCAAGCTCGAAGCCGTGGCCGCTGAAATCGTCGCGGCAGGGCGCAAGGCCTCGGTGTTCATCGCCGACGTGTCCAAGCGCGAACAGGTGGTGGCCGCCGTCGAACACGCATACCAGACCCTCGGTGGTTTCGACATCATCGTCAACAACGCCGGGGTGGCGCAGATCGATTCACTGCTGGACGTCAGCCCCGAGCAGGTCGAGCGCACCCTGGGCATCAATGTGCAGGGTGTGTTGTGGGGCATCCAGGCCGCCGGCAAGAAGTTCAAGGCGCTCAAGCAGAAGGGCAAGATCATCAACGCCTGCTCGATCGCCGGGCATGAAGGTTTTGCCCTGCTGGGCGTGTACTCGGCGACCAAGTTCGCCGTGCGCGCCCTGACCCAGGCGGCGGCCAAGGAACTGGCCAGCGCCGGGATTACGGTCAATGCTTATTGCCCGGGCGTGGTCGGCACCGATATGTGGGTCGAGATCGACAAGCGCATGGCCGAGATTACCGGCGCCGAAGTCGGTGCGACCTATAAGAAGTATGTGGACGGGATTGCCCTGGGCCGTGCGGAAACGCCTGAGGATGTGGCCGGGCTGGTGTCTTACCTGGCGGGGCCGGATGCGGACTACATGACCGGCCAGTCGCCGTTGATCGATGGTGGGATTGTGTACCGATAGCCCTGAAAGCACGCGGTTCAAAGGTGGGAGTGGGCTTGCCCGCGAAGGCGGCGGTTCAGTCACGGCATCGGTGGCTGATACACCGCCATCGCGGGCAAGCCCGCTCCCATATGTTTGACCGTGCTGGGTCAGATATGTTTGCCCGGCATGTCGATGCCCAGTTGGTTGACCCGGCGATACAGGGTCGCCCGCGAAATCCCCAGCGCCTGGGCCGTCGGCGACGGCTTCCAGCGATGCCGGATCAGTGCATCCAGCACCACCTGGCGTTCCGGGCTGACACGTTGTTCCACGTCGGCCTCGAGCCGCTCGCCGCGCACCTCCACGGGCAGGTCAGCCAACTGGATGGTGCCGCCGTCGCACACCGCACAGGCATACGCCAGCACATGGCGCAGTTGTCGCACATTGCCCGGCCAGGCATAGCCGAGCAGTACCTCCAGCGCGGCGGGGCCGATGCCCACGGAGATTGCGCCGCTGTGCGCCTGCTGTTCCAGCAGCCGATTGATCAAGGCCAGCTTGTCGCTGCGCTCGCGCAAGGGCGGCAGGCAGAACCGTGCGCAGCCCAGGCGAAAGTACAGGTCTTCGCGAAAGCGCCCCTCGCTGACCAGCACCGCCAGGTCGCGGTGGCTGGCGCAGATCACCTGGATATCCACCGCACGGGTTTTTGCCGCACCCAGCGGCGCCACTTCACCTTCGGCCAATACCCGCAGCAAGCGCGTCTGCAGGGCCAGCGGCATATCGCCGATTTCATCGAGGAACAGCGTGCCGCCATCGGCCTGCAACAACAGCCCGGGCATGCCCTTGTTCGACGCGCCGGTAAAGGCCCCGGCGACATAGCCGAACAGCTCGCTTTCGATGAGGTTTTCCGGGATCGCCGCGCAGTTCACCGCCACGAAGGGCCCGTCGCGACGAGCGCTGCGCTCATGCAGTTGGCGCGCGAAGACTTCCTTGCCGGCGCCGGTTTCACCCTGCACCAGCACCGGCAGGTTGCGGTCCTTGACCCGCAAGGCCAGGCGCAGGTGTTCTTCCACCCGGGGGTCGACCTGATTGTTTACGGCCTTCGCTGGACGCGCCGGCTTACGCCGCGGCGCGCTGACCCGCACATGCAATGCGCCGGGCTCGCCCAGCCAGTGCAACTGTTGCGCCGATTGATCGGTGACCGCGCGCAACGCATCCAGATCGAAGACCTCGCCGATATGCGCCGGCACCTGGCCAAAGCGCCGACGCAGGGCCTGGCGCGCCTTGCTGTTCAACGCATGCAGGCGCCCATCCTGGTCCCAGGCCAGCAGCAGGTCGGGCTGGCTGTCGACATAGCCGGGCGTACTGTGGGCCTGGAGCACCCAGTGCTGACGGGCGCTGTGCATGAAGAAGGCATTTTCGATGGCTTGTGCGCTCTGTGCCACCATCTGCCGCACCAGATGCTGGCTGCGCCGGTCATCCGGGGATTTGAGCGCCGAGGCGTCCATCACCCCCAGCAGGTTGCCCTGGGGGTCGAAGATCGGCGCGGCGGAGCAGGTCAGCCCGATAAATGCCGCGCGAAAGTGATCGCGCTTATGCACCGTCACGGCAGCCTTGCTGGTCAGTACCGTGGCCACGCCGCAGGTGCCTTCTTCGGCTTCCGACCAGCAGGTGCCCAGGTATAGGCCGGCCTTGCGGCAATCGGTGCGAATCGCCGTGTCCACGCGGTGGTCGATGGTCTGGCCCTGGGCGTCGGTGAGCATCACGCAGTAGTCGGCATGGCGCACGCGGTGGTGGAGTTGGCCGACTTCTTCGCTGGCGATGTGCATGAACAGTTCGGCGCGCTCACGGCATTCCTTGAGCAGCGGTTCACTGAGAATGCGTGGCCCTTGCAGCGAGCCAGGGTCGAGGTGGTGTTGCTCCATGGAACGGCGCCATGAATCGAAAATCAGCGACGGCACCGGAGCCTGGGGCAGGCGATCGGCATTGCGGACCACGCGACTGACGCAGTCGACATGGTCTTTGGAGTTCGCGGCGAGCATAAGGCCTCCGGTTCTCGATCTTTTGTTGTTATGCCCGCCATTAAGCGCGCATGCGCGCAGGCGGACAAGGGCGGCCTGACCAACTGCCCGGTGTGAGACGCAGCGTCTCATCCGGCCACGCACGCCACGGGCAGGTTGCAATGGCGCGTCTCATTCTGTGGTTGGCGGTCGCCGCCGCACAACCGCGTGGCACTGCTCTAGATCAAGTCTATGCGAGGTTTATCGAGGCGTTGGCACAGGCTGTGCTGAAGGTCTTGCAACTGGCTGCAGCCAGCCTTTTGTGTGTCGAGACAACCTGGAGAACAACAAGATGTCCACTCACCTGTCCACTGATCAACTGCTCCATGCCTACACCGTGATGCGTACCATCCGCGATTTCGAGGAACGCCTGCACGTGGAATTCGCCACTGGCGAGATCCCAGGTTTCGTCCACCTGTATGCCGGCCAGGAAGCCAGCGCCGCCGGGGTCATGGCCCACCTCAACGATGAAGATTGCATCGCCTCCAACCACCGTGGCCACGGCCACTGCATCGCCAAGGGCGTGGACGTGTTCGGCATGATGGCCGAGATCTACGGCAAGAAAACCGGGGTGTGCGGCGGCAAGGGCGGTTCCATGCACATTGCCGACCAGGAGAAAGGCATGCTCGGCGCCAACGGCATCGTCGGTGCCGGCGCGCCCTTGGCGGCCGGAGCGGCGCTGGCGTCCAAGCTCAAGGGCAGCCAGGGCGTGGCCGTGGCGTTTTTCGGCGATGGCGGCTCCAACGAGGGTGCGGTGTTCGAGGCCATGAACCTGGCCGCAATTATGAAACTGCCGTGTCTGTTCGTGGCTGAAAACAACGGCTACGCCGAAGCCACCGGCTCGGGCTGGTCGGTAGCGTGCAAAGACATCGCCGAGCGCGCCGTGGGGTTCGGCATGCCGGGGGTGATCGTCGACGGCAATGATTTCTTCGCCGTCCACGCGGCTCTGGGGGTAGCCGTGGAACGTGCGCGCAGCGGCCAGGGGCCGACGCTGGTGGAGGTCAAGTTGAGCCGTTTCTACGGCCACTTCGAAGGCGACGCGCAAACCTATCGCGGCCCCGACGAAGTGAAGAACCTGCGCGAATCCCACGATTGCCTGGTGCTGTTTCGCCAACGCTGCAGCGCCGAAGGCTGGCTCGATGCGGCGCAGTTCGAGCGCATCGACGCGGAGGTCGCGCAACTGATCGAAGACGCCGTGCGCCTGGCCAAGTCCGATCCCAAGCCTCAGGCCGCAGACCTGCTCAGTGATGTCTACGTCGCTTACCGCTAATCGCCACCCACTACAAAAATAATCCGTGGAGAATTGATCATGGCTCGCAAAATCAGTTATCAGCAGGCAATCAACGAAGCCCTGGCCCAGGAAATGCGTCGCGACCAGAGTGTGTTCATCATCGGCCAGGACGTGTCCGGCGGCACCGGCTCCCCCGGCGAGCAGGATGCCTGGGGCGGCGTGCTCGGCGTGACCAAGGGCCTGTACCCGGAGTTTCCCGACCGCGTCTTGGATGCACCGTTGTCCGAAATCGGTTACGTCGGCATGGCGGTCGGCGCGGCCACCCGCGGCATGCGCCCGGTGTGCGAGTTGATGTTCGTCGACTTTCTCGGCTGCTGCCTCGACCAGTTGCTCAACCAGGCCGCCAAGTTCCGCTACATGTTCGGCGGCAAGACCGCCACGCCGCTGGTGGTGCGCGCCATGTACGGCGCCGGCCTGCGCGCCGCCGCGCAGCATTCGCAGATGCTCACCTCGATGTGGACGCACATCCCCGGCCTCAAAGTGGTGTGCCCGGCCACGCCCTATGACGCCAAGGGCATGCTGATCCAGGCGATCCGCGACAACGACCCGGTGATCTTCCTCGAACACAAAATGCTCTACAGCCTGCAGGGTGAAGTGCCGGAAGAGCTGTACACCGTGCCTTTCGGCGAAGCCAATTACGTGCGCGAAGGCAATGACGTGACCCTGGTCACCTACGGGCGCATGGTGCATATCGCCCTGGAAGCCGCTGCCAACCTGGCGCGCCAAGGCATCGACTGCGAAGTACTCGACCTGCGCACCACCAGCCCGCTGGACGAAGACAGCATCCTGGAAAGCGTGGAGAAGACCGGCCGCCTGGTGGTGATCGACGAGTCCAACCCGCGCTGCTCGATCGCCACCGATATCAGCGCGCTGGTCGCGCAGCGCGGGTTTTCGTTCTTGCGCGCACCGATCGAAATGGTCACCGCGCCGCACACGCCGGTGCCGTTCTCCGATGCGCTGGAGGATCTGTACATCCCCAACGCAGCGAAGATCGAAGCCGCGGTGTTGAAGATTGCCGATAAGAGGACTGCCGCATGATCCATATCTTGACCATGCCCAAGTGGGGCTTGTCGATGACCGAAGGCCGCGTGGATGTCTGGCTCAAACAGCCGGGCGACCGGGTGGAGAAGGGCGAGGAAGTGCTCGACGTGGAGACCGACAAGATCTCCAGCAGCGTCGAGGCGCCGTTCAGTGGCGTGCTGCGCCGCGTGCTGGCGCTGAGCGACGAGACCTTGCCGGTGGGCGGGCTGCTCGGGATCGTAGTGGAGGGCGAGGCCACGGAAGCCGAGATTGATGCGGTGATCGAGGGTTTCCAGGCCAGCTTCGTGTCGAGTGCGGCCGAGGCGCAAGCGTCCGGGCCCAGCGCGCAGAAAGTCGAGGTGGGCGGGCGACTGTTGCGTTATCTCGATCTCGGTGAGGGCGGCACGCCGTTGGTGCTGGTCCACGGGTTTGGCGGCGACTTGAACAACTGGCTGTTCAACCACCCGGGGTTGGCGGCGCAGCGCCGGGTGATCGCCCTGGACCTGCCGGGCCATGGCGAGTCGGGCAAGCAGCTGCGCAGCGGCGATGCCGACGAGTTGAGCCAGGCGCTGCTGGCGTTGCTCGATCATCTCGCGCTCGACCGCGTCCACCTGGCCGGCCACTCAATGGGTGGCCTGGTCAGCCTGACCGTGGCGCGCCAGGCCCCCGCGCGGGTCGCCTCGCTGACCCTGATCGCCAGCGCCGGGTTGGGCGAAGAGATCAACGCGGACTACTTGCACGGCTTCACCGACGCGACTAACCGCAACGCACTCAAGCCGCACTTGATTCAACTGTTCAGCGACCCGGCGCTGGTCACGCGGCAGATGCTGGAGGACATGCTCAAGTTCAAGCGCCTCGAAGGCGTGGATCAAGCGTTGCGCCAGCTCAATGCCCAGCTGTTCGAGGGCGGGCGGCAGCGCCTGGATTTGCGCAATATTGTCGGGCAGCAGCCAAGCCTGGTGATCTGGGGCAGCGACGACGCAATCATCCCGGCCAGACATGCCGAGGGGCTCGAGGCCCAGGTGGAAATCCTGCCGGGGCAGGGGCATATGGTGCAGTTGGAGGCGGCGGAGCGGGTCAACCAGTTGATGGCAACCTTCCTCAACTCCCAGCCTTGATGCAGTCCAATGTGGGAGGGGCGGTGCGACGATTCGACTTGCCCCCGATAGCGGTGTCTCAGTCAATATTCCTAGTGACTGACCCATTGTCATCGGGGGCAAGCCCCCTCCCACCATTTAGAGTGCATTTCAAAAGTTGGAGGCGGCGGAGCGGGTCAACCAGTTGATGGCAACCTTCCTCAACGCCCAGCCTTGATGCAGTCCAATGTGGGAGGGTAACGAGTAGTTTTCAATGCCACCAAACGCGAACGGATTGCGACCGCTTACCGCTGATCTCAGGCCGACGAATATCTCAATGTGGGAGGGGGCTTGCCCCCGATAGCGGTGTCTTAGTCAATATTCCTGGTGACTGACCCATTGCCATCGGGGGCAAGCCCGCTCCCACCATTTAGAGTGCATTTAAAAAGTTGGAGGCGGCGGAGCGGGTTAACCCGTTGATGGCAACCTTCCTCAACGCCCAGCCTTGATGCAATCCAATGTGGGAGGGGCGGTGCGACGATTCGACTTGCCCCCGATAGCGGTGTCTCAGTCAATATTCCTAGTGACTGACCCATTGCCATCGGGGGCAAGCCCCCTCCCACCATTTAGAGTGCATTTCAAAAGTTGGAGGCGGCGGAGCGGGTCAACCCGTTGATGGCAACCTTCCTCAACGCCCAGCCTTGATGCAATCCAATGTGGGAGGGGCGGTGCGACGATTCGACTTGCCCCCGATAGCGGTGTCTCAGTCAATATTCCTGGTGACTGACCCATTGCCATCGGCGGCAAGCTCCCTCCCACCATTTAGAGTGCATTTCAAACGGCGCGCTTGAGAGTTTCGCTCGGCAGCTCCTTGAACAACGCCCGGTAGCTATTGGAGAACCGCCCCAAATGCCAGAACGACCAGTTCATCGCCACTTGCGCCACTGTGGCCGCGGCTGAACTCAACAACTCCCGCCGCGCCCCGTTCAAGCGGCGCAAACGCAACCACTGCGCCGGGCTCATTCCGGTGTAGGTCTTGAAGCCTTGTTGCAACTGGCGCAACGGCACGCCGGCGATCTGCGCCAGTTCCAGCAGGTTGACGGTGTCATCCGGTGCATCGACCGCCCATTCGCCGATGCGCGTCATCAGCCGGCGCTCTTCGCTGCGGCGCTGCAATGACTGGCGGTCCAGGCATACGCAGGCGTTGTCGAGAATGAACAGGCAATCGTCGAGCAACTGCTGGGTGAGGGCATCGCGGCTGATCGGGTCGGTGGTGCCGGACAACCGTGTGAGCGTGCCACTGAGCCAGCGGCTGAATAACGCATTCTGCTGGCAGGTCAGCGGCGCCATGAACAACCCTTCGAGTTTCGCCACATCCAACCGATGGCGCTGCACGAACTGCGGCCCGAATACCACCGCCACTTCACGGTAGTTCTCCGGGGTGATCCAGGTGTTGCGGCTCTCGCCATTGAGCAGGTACAGCGTGTTGTCGCTGCCGTCGAAACAGAACGCCAGGGCCCCCGGCGGCGCGTTGAAATGCTGCTCCACCCGGGTGTTCATGCTCTCTTCGTAGACCTCCACGCCGTGCAGGTCGAGGTAGCGAATCTGCCCGGCAAAATGCCCGGGGGACATCTGCTGGTAGTGCTGCACCCAGCCGGGTGTTGCACGGCATTGAGCGGCCACATCACCGGTGGTGAAGGCCTGTACGCGCAAAGCGGTTGCCTGTGTCATGGGGGGAACCTGCTCGCACTCTATTGGTGCGTTGTGTTCGGAGCAAAGTGGATAGATGCCGTGGCGCGGCGAGCCCAAGATAGACCTCAATGCGCCAGGAGTACAAGCCGGTGCAGTCTCCCACCCATGACGAGGTCCTTATGAACGCCCCCTTCGATCAGCTGTCCGCCTGGCTGAAAGAACACAAGATTACCGAGGTCGAATGCGTGGTCAGTGATTTGACTGGCATCGCACGCGGCAAGATTGCGCCCACCAACAAGTTCCTGCATGAGCGAGGCATGCGCCTGCCGGAAAGTGTGTTGCTGCAAACGGTAACCGGGGACTTTGTCGACGACGATGTCTACTACGACCTGCTCGACCCGGCCGACATCGACATGGTCTGCCGCCCGGTGGCCCACGCCACCTACGTGGTGCCATGGGCGATTGAACCGACCGCCATCGTGATCCACGACACCTTCGACAAGCAGGGTAACCCCATCGAACTGTCGCCGCGCAACGTGCTGAAAAAGGTGCTGCAGCTCTACGCCGAGCAGGGCTGGCAGCCGATTGTCGCGCCGGAAATGGAGTTCTACCTGACCCAGCGCTGCGATGACCCGGACCTGCCGCTGAAAACCCCGGTCGGCCGCTCCGGGCGGGCCGAAACCGGTCGCCAGTCGTTCTCCATCGACGCCGCCAACGAGTTCGACCCGCTGTTCGAAGACGTCTACGACTGGTGCGAAGCCCAGGGCCTGGACCTCGACACACTGATCCACGAAGACGGCCCGGCGCAGATGGAAATCAACTTCCGCCACGGTGACGCCCTGGATCTTGCCGACCAGATCACCGTGTTCAAACGCACCCTGCGCGAAGCCGCGCTCAAGCACAACGTCGCCGCGACCTTCATGGCCAAGCCGGTGGCCGACGAGCCGGGCAGCGCCATGCACCTGCACCAGAGCGTGGTCGACATCGCCACGGGCAAGCCGGTGTTCGTCGACGCCGACGGCCAGATGAGCACGCTGTTCCTGCACCACATCGGCGGCCTGCAGAGGTACATCCCCAAGCTGCTGCCGATGTTTGCGCCCAACGTGAATTCGTTCCGCCGCTTCCTGCCGGACACCTCGGCGCCGGTCAACGTGGAATGGGGCGAAGAAAACCGCACTGTCGGCCTGCGCGTGCCGACATCGAACCCCGACGCCATGCGCGTGGAAAACCGCCTGCCCGGCGCGGATGCCAACCCGTACCTGGCGATCGCCGCTAGCCTGTTGTGTGGCTACCTGGGCATGATCGAAAAGATTGAGCCGAGCGCGCCGGTGGAAGGCCGCGCCTATGAACGGCGCAACCTGCGCCTGCCGATCACGCTCGAGGATGCGCTGGTGCGTATGGAGGAGTGTGCGACGGTCAAGCAATACCTGGGCGACAAGTTCGTGCGCGGCTACGTCGCGGTCAAACGCGCCGAGCATGAGAATTTCAAGCGTGTGATCAGTTCCTGGGAGCGTGAGTTCCTGCTGTTGAGCGTCTAAACAATCATAAAGGGGTGTCGATATGCGTCTGATGAAAAAACTTCTCCCGCTGGCCCTGGTGGCAGCATTCAGCAGCGCCGCGCAGGCGGAGCCGACGGTCAGTGTCTACAACTGGACCGATTACATTGGCGAAACCACCTTGGCCGACTTCCAGGCCAAGACGGGGATCAAGGTGATCTACGACGTGTTCGACTCCAACGAAACCCTGGAGGGCAAGCTGCTGGCGGGGCGCACCGGGTATGACGTGGTGGTGCCGTCCAACCACTTCCTGGCACGCCAGGTCAAGGCCGGCGCGTTCCTCAAGCTCGACCGCGCGCAGTTGCCCAATTTCAAGAACCTCGACCCCAAGCTGCTTAAGCTGCTGGAGAAAAACGACCCGGGCAACGCGCACTCGGTGCCGTACCTGTGGGGCACCAACGGCATCGGCTACAACGTCGACAAGGTCAAGCAGGTGCTCGGCATCGACCATGTCGATTCGTGGGCGGTGCTGTTCGAGCCGGAGAACCTCAAGAAGCTCAACCAGTGCGGCGTGGCCTTCCTCGACTCGGCGGATGAGTTGTTCCCGGCGATCCTCAACTACATGGGCAAGGACCCGCGCAGCGAGAACCCTGAAGACTACAAACAGGCGCAAGCCAAGCTGTTGACGCTGCGGCCTTACATCACCTACTTCCATTCCTCCAAGTACATCTCGGATTTGGCCAACGGCGATATCTGCGTGGCGTTCGGTTATTCCGGCGACGTGTTCCAGGCCGCCAACCGCGCCAAGGAAGCCAAGAACGGGGTGAACATTGCCTATTCGATTCCCAAGGAAGGCTCCAACCTGTGGTTCGACCTGCTGGCGATCCCCGCCGATGCGAGCAACCCGAAAGCAGCCCACGCGTTTATCAACTACCTGCTCGACCCTGAAGTCATCGCCAAAGTCAGCGCCTCGGTCGGCTATGCCAACGCCAACCCGGCAGCCAATGCCTTCATGGACCCGGAATTGGTGAACAACCCTGAGGTGTACCCGTCCCAGGCCGTGCTCGACAAACTCTATATTTCCACCACGCCGACCCCGGCGACCATGCGCCTGATGACCCGCGCCTGGAGCAAAGTGAAGACCGACAAATGATCCAATCGAACGACCACGCCCGGTCCTATTACCGGGCCTCGGCCAATGCCATGCCCGAGCGTCCGGCCTTGGCCGCCGACTTGAGCGCGGATGTGTGTGTGATCGGCGGTGGGTTCACCGGGGTCAATACCGCCATCGAACTGGCCCAGCGCGGGCTGTCGGTGATCCTGCTGGAGGCGCGGCGCATCGGTTGGGGCGCCAGCGGGCGCAACGGCGGGCAATTGATTCGCGGCATCGGCCACGACGTGTCGGGCTTTGCCAAGTATGTGGGCGAGGAGGGCGTGCGTTATCTGGAGCGGGCCGGGATTGATTCGGTCACGTTGGTGGGCGAACGCGTTCGCACGCAGGGTATCGACTGCGACCTGCGCTGGGGCTTTTGCGAACTGGCCAATACCGCGGCGCAGTTCGCCGCGTTCAAGGGCGAGCAGGAGCGCCTGTTGGCGCAGGGCTACAACCATGAGGTCCGTGTGGTAGGTCCGCAGGATATGCACCAGGTCGTCGGCTCGCAGGTCTATGCCGGCGGCCTGGTGGACATGGGGTCCGGGCACCTGCACCCATTGAATCTGGTGTTGGGCGAGGCGCGGGTCGCCGAGTCCCTGGGGGTGCGGATTTTCGAGCACACCCCAGCGTTGGAACTGCTCCACGGCGACACGGTGCAAGTACGCTGCGCCGGCGGCACGGTGCGCGCCAGCAACCTGGTGCTGGCCTGCAATGCACACTTGGAGGCGTTGGAGCCGCGCTTGAGCGGCAAAGTACTGCCTGCCGGCAGCTACATCATCGCCACCGAACCGTTAACGGAAGGGCTGGCCGAGCAATTGATCCCGCAGAACCTGGCGCTGTGCGACCAGAAAGTCGGCTTGGACTACTACCGACTGACCGCCGACCGACGCCTGTTGTTCGGCGGCGCCTGCCATTATTCGGGGCGTGATCCGCAGGACATTGCCGCGTATATGCAACCGAAGATGCTCACGGTATTCCCGCAACTGGCCAATACCGCGATCGAGTTCCAGTGGGGCGGCAAGATCGGCATCACCGCCAACCGCTTTCCCCAGGTCGGGCGGCTAAAACAGTACCCGAACGTGTTGTATGCCCAGGGCTATTCCGGCCATGGGCTGAACGTGAGCCATTGGTGTGCGCGGCTGCTGGCTGAAGCCATCCATGCCGGGCACAGCCAGGGCCTGGAGGTGCTCAGCCAGGTGCCGCACATGACCTTTCCGGGCGGCAAACTGTTGCGCTCGCCGTTGTTGGCGTTGGGCATGCTGTGGTATCGGTTGCGGGAGACCCTGCAGTGATGAGCTGCCGCCGCACGGGGGCGGTTGGATTGAGCCGCACCTAAGGCCGCAAGAAAAACCGCTTTTCCTCGTCATGGCAAGGTTGCGCCTACGGCCCTGTAGTTGAGCGTGGAATCGGTTGCTGTGCCATACACGATCGCCCCGGAGCGGGTAATGCCCTCTAGCCGGCTCATCCGTCCGCCCAAAAGCGGGGCGATCGCTACGGTGCTGTTGACGCCGTCCCAGTAGGCGCCGCTGGGGTATTGGTTGGCATCGAAACTGTTCAAGGCGACGGTGTCGTTATCCGCCAAACCCACCGCGTTGGTCTGGGCGCTGCCAGGCAGCGGCTGGATCGACTGCACGCTGAACGAGTTGGTGGGGTCTGGCCAAAAGAGTGCTTTCTCGAAACCCGACGGGTCCCTGCCATACGCGAGTATATGCCCGGGGTTGTTGATCGACACCGCGTAATTCTGCGCATTGAGGGGCATGGTCAGCAGCAGGGGCGCGCTGCTGGGTGTTCCCCAGAATGCCGTTTGCGGCACATCGCCGGTAGCGCCGCTGAACACGCAGGTACCGACCACCTGAAGCTGATCGTTCATGCCCACCGCCCAGCAATAGCTGGCGCCGGAGGGGCTGGCCAGCGCGGTCAACACGTAGCTGCTGCCGTTCCAGGTGGCGACGGTGGGTTTGGGCGTGGCATTGGCCCCCGGACAGTTCATGACGACACTGGGATAGCCGTTGATCAAGGTGTTGTTCACGTCGACCCCGGCACAGTTGTCGCCATAGCTGGAAACGCGCTGCGGCGTGGCATTGCCCGGGGTATACAGCACCACGGTTGCCTGTAACGTGGCGCTGATGCTTTGAGCCAGGGCAGCGCCTAGCGGGTTCAGGGCGGTGGGTACGGTCTGGACATCGGCGGGTCGCAGCAGGGGAAATAGCAAGGTGCCAGGCAAGGGGGCCGTCGCCGTCGGCAGGCCACTGGGCGTCGCTGCATTCCAGAACACGGCAAAACTGAGATTGGCGGCGTTGGCGCAACTTCCCAGCATCCAGCCACTGTTAGCGATTGCCTCGACGCTGCACGGTTGCCCGTTCACCAGCGGCGGCAAGACCTGTTGAGGGCCGCTCAGCGATGCGGCGTACCAAGGATTGCTGTTGGCGCTGACCGTAGCGGATGAACAATTGCCCACGGCCTGCGCGCTATCGTTGACGCTACTGGTTGAACATTGCGCCCCGGCCGCACTGCCCGAGTCGACGTATGTGGCGGCACTGGCGGTTACACCATAGCCGTACAGCAGCGAGGCGCCGAGCAGTGTCAGCGCAGTGATCGAGGTTTTGAAATAACGCGGCATGATGAGTCCCTCCCTGGAGTGTTTACCTGTCGGTGCCGTATGGACAGGCGCCGTTGCGTACCAGTAAACGCTGGAGATGGGGGCGTTACAACTGTCATTTCTAACAGGTACAGAACGAGTGGCTGTGCGTTAGCATCGGTGTTTTTGTACCCTGCGGGCCGTCCAGGCACGCAGATGATTTCAGTGGTCCGGTACGGCATGGCATCAATCTCGAGCATCCATCGCGCCACGAATAGGGGGTGAAGTGACGAATCGGCTGGCGTACATTGTTCAACCCCGGTCGCCAGCAACTGTCGGTGCGACAGATCTGGCGATCTGAATTGTTTATTGTCTGGAGTATTGATTGTGCCTACAGCTTCTTCTGTCATTGAAGTTCCGGTTTCGGCCGATCGGGTGTGGCAATTGGTCGGCGGTTTTGACGCGCTGCCGGACTGGCTGCCATTGATCGTCGAGAGCAAGCCGGGCGACGGCGGGCGCCTGCGTCACCTGAAGACCGCCGATGGCGGCGTGGTGGTGGAGCGCTTGCAGACCTTTGATAACGTGGCCCGCACTTACAGCTACAGCATCGAGGAGTCGCCGTTTCCGGTGAGTGCCTACCTGGCGACGTTGCGGGTCGAAGCCCTGACGGAGTCGTCGGCGAAGGTGACGTGGTCGGGCGTGTTCACCCCGCTGCCGGGCACCACCGACGAGGCGGTGGAGGCTTTGTTTGCCGGCGTGTACCGCGGTGGGCTTGAGGCGCTGCGCGCCAACTTCCCGGCTTGACCTGATCGATCGGGCAACCGACGCCCAATGTGGGAGGGAGCAAGTCCCCTCCCACCGTTTCGATCGGTGTCGTGTCTGGTTTATTTGGGCATCAGTTGCTGGCGACACTCCAGCACCAACCGCGCACCGCCGCGTTGGCTGGTGCCAACGTCCAGATTGAAACCGTGCAGGTTGATGATCGCCGCGACAATCGACAAGCCCAGCCCAAACCCACCTTGCTGGTCGCTTTCATCCACGCGATAGAACCGCTGGAACACCGCCTTGCGTTCCGCTGTTGGGATGCCGGGGCCGGAGTCGTGGACTTCGATACGCGTGCTGCCCGCATCGTTGACCGCGCGCAAAATCACTTCGCCGCCCGCAGGGGTGAACTTGATCGAGTTGCTCAGCAGGTTGGCCAGGGCCTCGAACAGCAAGGCCCGGTCGCCGGTGATCCAGGGCAGGGATGGCGGGGTGTCGAGCACCAGTTGCAGTTCGCCTTCCTCGGCCAGGGGCAGGTAGAAGTCGTGCAGTTCGCGCAGCAGCGGCAGTGGGTCCATCACCAGGAAGCCCGAGCGGCGTTGGTGGTCTTCCAGTTCCGAGATCCGCAACAACCCGCGAAAACGCGCCATCAGCGTGTCGGTTTCCGCGATGGCGTCGTCCAGCTGCACCGCGTGGGCCGAGTCGTGTTCGGCTTGTTGCTTGATGCGATAGAGCTGCGCGCGCAAGCGGGTGAGCGGGGTGCGCAGGTCGTGGGCGATGTTGTCGCACACGCCTTTGACCTCGTTCATCAGCTTCTCGATGCGGTCGAGCATGGCGTTGACGATGGCGGCGAGCATGTCCAGTTCGTCACGCCGGTTCGACAGCGGCAGGCGATGGGTGAGGTCGCCGGCGACGATGGCCTCGGCGCTGGCCTGGATCCCGCGAATCCGTCGCAATGGGCGGCGGCGCAGCAAATGCCAGCCGGCGGCGCCGGGGATGATGGTCAGCGACACCGCCCACAGCAGCGCGTGCCAGATGATCCGGGTTACGCCGAACAGCGAACCGTTGGCGCGCACCAGCACCAGCCAGCGGCCATCGGCGGTGTGGGTGACCACGGCGTCGCAGCTGTCTTTGGGCAGTTTCGGGTCGTCGGAGTCGACGCAATTGGCCAGGGCGTGGATCTTGCCGTCCAGGGGCAAGTCGGGTGGTATCGCCTGGATCGGTCCGTTCAATGGGCGAAATTGCTCATCGAACAGGCCATAGGCGTCCACGCCCTTCATGTCGAAGGTCATGCTGGTGGTCAGGGCTTCCAACAGTTCTTCGCCGTCGAACCGCTGGAACAGGTGCTGGCGCTGCATCAGCGAATGGCGCGAGAGGTCGCTGAGGTAACCGGACACCTCGTAATACAGCACCCCCATGAGGATGCAGCTCCAGGCCACGAACAGCGAACTGTACAGCGCCAGCAAGCGGCTGCTGGAGGAACGCCAGCCCTTAGAGGGGTTCAGCAATGACATACCCGGAACCTCGTACCGTGCGGATCAGCGGCGTGAGGCCCGGTGGATCGATCTTCTTGCGCAGGCGACCGATGTGGACATCGATCAGGTTGGTCCCGGGGTCGAAGTGATAACCCCAGACTTCCTCGAAGATCATCATCCGCGACAGGATCTGCCCGGTGTTGCGCATCAGGAATTCCAGCAGTTTGTATTCAGTGGGCAGCAGGCTCAGCGGCTGCTCGGCGCGGCTGGCTTCACGGCTGATCAGGTTCAGCTCGAGGTCGGCCACGCGCAGGGCGGTTTCGAATTCCTTGACCGTGCTTTTGCGCCGCAGCAGCACTTCGACGCGGGCGGCCATTTCATCGGAGGCGAACGGCTTGGTCAGGTAGTCATCCCCACCGGCGCGCAGGCCGCGCACCCGCTCGTCGACATCGGAGAGCGCGCTGATCATCAGGATCGGCGTCGACACGCCGATAGTGCGCAGGGTGGTGACGATGGCCAGGCCATCGAGTTCCGGCAACATACGGTCGAGGGTGATCAGATCGTAATCACCACTCACGGCGCGGACCAGGCCTTCGCGGCCGTTGTCCACCCAATCTACGTCCAGTCCATGGCTACTCAGCTCGGCGACGATCTCGCGGGCCGTTACGGCGTCATCCTCAATGGTCAAAATGCGGGTCATAGGATTACCTGGTGAGCGATTCACACTAGAAGTGTGGGCATTTTGCCAAGAAATGGCTGAACGCTTCCTAAATAAAACTTCATGTTGGCAAAACTGACACAGTTTTCATAAACCCCGCCTACTCCGATGTGCGGGCTTGCCTGCGATGAAGGCGTGTCAATCGGCGGCTACGGTGACGGATCCTCCGTCAGTCGTCGAAGCCCACCTGCTCATGAATCTCATCCACCTTCAACTCCAGGCGATACGCCACCGCAATGAACAGCGCCTGGCACAGGCACAACGTGGCGCTCAAGGAGCGGAAGGCAAACGACGAGCCTTCATTGACCAACAGCACTGCGTTCGCGCGCTTGGCCAGGGGCGACAGGTTGCTGTCAGTAATGATCAGGGTCTTGGCCTGGTGGTGCTGGGCGATACGCAGGCAGTGCTGGGTTTCTTTGCCGTAGGGCGTGAAGCTGATGGCGATCACCAGGTCATTGGCGCGCACGCTGCGCATCTGCTCGCGGTAGCTGCCGCCCAGGCCTGAGATCAGGTGGATGCGCTTGTTGGTGTGCTGCAGGTTGTAGACCAGGTAATCGGCCACTGCAAACGAACGGCGCACGCCAACCACGTAGATGTTGTCGGCGTTGACCACCAGGTCGACGGCTTTTTCGAACGCCGCGTCATCCAGTTCCAGGCCCAGGCGCTCGATGCCCGAAAGCGTGGCATTGACACACTCGCGCGCCAGGTCGCCGCCGCTGGCCTTCTGCGACTTGTTGGCGATCATGCTGCGGATGCGCTGCTGATAGTTCTGCACCGGCGTGGTCTTGTGGGTGTACGCCTCGCGAAACAGCGCCTGCATCTCACTGAACCCGCTGAAGCCGAAACGCTGGGAGAACCGCACGATGGCCGACGGATGCACTTCGCATTCGCGGGCGATGTCGCTGATGCGGTCGACCATGATCCGATCGCTCTGCTGGCTCATGTAGCTGGCGATGCGCTTGAGCTGGCGTGGCAGGCTTTCGTATTCGTCGGTGATCAGCTGCAACAGGCGTTCGGCATTGATCGCAGGGCTGGCGAGAGTGTCTTGGGAAGCGGTCTCGGGCGTGGCCGGCTGATCGGTGCGGGACATGGGCAATCCTTCTGGCGGGTTCATCTGGTGCGCTGATGGTGGGTGCAAGTCTACAGGGTAGGCGCAAAAAAATACCCCGGCATGCGCCAGCGAGTGGGCGGCTGAAACGATGCACTGTCGCTGGCGTGCCCTTATGCTGACGTATTGGAAAAAATATTCTACCAAAAATAATTATGGAATAAATATTGATTGGGCTCGCTGAACGTTCTAGTCTGCTCCCACCAAGAGCGTGTGCCGTCGCCACGGCGGCACAACGCAGGCTGATAAAAATAACAGGAGCCAGCATGGGCCAGACTCGTTTTGCCAGTGGGCGTCAATTGGATCTGATTTGCCTCGGGCGCCTGGGCGTCGACCTCTATGCGCAGCAAGTCGGTGCGCGGCTTGAGGATGTGTCCAGCTTTGCCAAGTACCTCGGCGGTTCTTCCGCCAACATTGCCTTCGGCACCGCGCGCCTGGGCCTCAAGTCGGCGATGTTGAGCCGGGTAGGGGACGACCATATGGGCCGGTTCCTGACGGAATCCCTGGCCCGTGAAGGCTGCGATGTCAGCGGCATCAAGGTCGACCCGCAACGCCTTACCGCGCTGGTGCTGCTGGGCCTCAAGGACCGCGAAACCTTCCCCCTGGTGTTCTACCGCGAAAACTGCGCCGACATGGCCCTGCGCGCCGAAGACATCAGCGAAGCCTTTATCGCCTCGAGCAAGGCCCTGCTGATCACCGGCACGCATTTCTCCACCGACGCTGTGTACAAGGCCAGCGTCCAGGCCCTGGATTACGCGGCCAAACACAACGTCCAGCGCGTGCTCGACATCGACTACCGCCCGGTGCTGTGGGGCCTGGCGGGCAAGGCCGATGGCGAAACCCGGTTTGTCGCCGACCAGAGCGTCAGCCAGCACGTGCAGAGCATCCTGCCGCGCTTCGACCTGATCGTCGGTACTGAAGAAGAGTTCCTGATCGCCGGCGGCAGTGAAGATTTGCTCAGCGCCCTGCGCACCGTCCGTGAACTGACCCCGGCGACCCTGGTGGTCAAGCTCGGCCCGCAGGGCTGCACGGTGATCCACGGCGCGATCCCGGCCCGTTTGGACGAGGGGGCGATCTACCCCGGCGTGCGCGTTGAAGTGCTTAACGTGCTGGGCGCCGGCGATGCGTTCATGGCGGGCTTTCTCAGCGGCTGGCTGAACGATGCCAGCGACGCGCGATGCAGCCAGTTGGCCAATGCCTGCGGCGGCCTGGTGGTGTCGCGCCACGCCTGCGCACCGGCCATGCCGACGCCGGCCGAACTGGATTACCTGTTCAACAGCCCGGTGCCGATCACCCGTCCCGATCAAGACGTGACCCTGCAGCGCCTGCATCGGGTCACGGTGCCACGCAAGGCCTGGAAGCAACTGTTCGTGTTCGCCTTCGACCACCGCTGGCAATTGGTCGACCTGGCGCAACGCGGCGGCCAGGACCCGAGCCGCATCAGCACGATCAAGCAGCTGTTTATCCAGGCCGTCGAACGCGTGGAGAAGAAGCTGCGCGGGCAGGGCATTGAGGCCGATGTCGGTTTGCTCGCCGACCAGCGCTTCGGCCAGGACGCGCTCAACGCCGCCAGCGGTCGCGGCTGGTGGATCGCACGCCCGGTGGAGGTGCAGAACTCGCGGCCCCTGGCCTTCGAACACGGCCGCTCGATCGGCAGCAACCTGATCGCCTGGCCCCAGGAGCAAATCATCAAATGCCTGGTGCAATACCACCCCGATGACGAACCGCTGCTGCGTCTGGAACAGGAAGCGCAACTCAAGGCGGTGTACGAGGCTTCGCTGGTCAGCGGGCATGAACTGTTGCTGGAAGTCATCCCGCCCAAGGATCACCCCTCGACCTACCCCGATGTGCTCTACCGCAGCCTCAAGCGCCTGTACAACCTGGGTATCTACCCGGCGTGGTGGAAAATCGAGGCACAGTCGGCCGAGGACTGGACAAAACTCGACGAACTGATCGAGGAACGCGACCCGTACTGCCGCGGTGTGGTGCTGCTGGGCCTGAATGCGTCGGCCGAACGCCTGGCCGAGGGCTTCCGCCAAGCCAGCCAGAGTCGCACCTGCCGTGGTTTTGCCGTGGGACGCACGATCTTCCAGGAGCCGAGTCGCGCGTGGATGGCGGGGGAGATTGATGACGAGACCCTGATCCGCCAAGTCCGGGCCACTTTCGAGCAATTGATCAGTGCCTGGTGCAGTGCCAGAGGCTGAACGCAGTTCTTAATTTGAAATGTAATCCAATGTGGGAGGGAGCTTGCTCCCGATGGCGGTGGTGCAGTTACAGAAGTGTTGCCTGACACACTGCCATCGGGAGCAAGCTCCCTCCCACATAATGCAGATCTCAGTGATACCTGAAAATAATAAAGGTGCAGCCATGCCCGCAATCCGAATTGGCATCAACCCGATCTCCTGGAGCAACGACGACCTGCCGGCCCTGGGCGGCGAAACGCCCCTGAGCACGGCGTTGAGCGAAGGCAAGCAGATCGGCTACGAGGGTTTTGAACTCAACGGCAAATTCCCCAAGGACGCCAAGGGCGTCGCCGATGTGTTGCGCCCCTACGACCTGGCGCTGGTCTCCGGTTGGTACTCCAGCCGTCTGGCCCAGCGGTCGGTGGCGGAGGAAATCGAAGCCATCGCCGCTCACGTCGAGTTGCTCAAACACAATGGCGCCACGGTGTTGGTCTACGGCGAAGTGGCCGATTCGATCCAGGGCTCCCGCATCCGCCTGATCGAACGCCCGCGTTTCCACAGTGAGCAGGCCTGGCAGGACTATGCCGACAAGCTCACCGAACTGGCGCGCTTTACTCTGTCCCAGGGCGTGCGCCTGGCCTACCACCACCATATGGGCGCCTATGTCGAATCGCCGGAGGACATTGATCAACTGATGCGCCGCACCGGCCCCGAAGTCGGCCTGCTGTTCGATTCGGGCCACTGCTACATGGGCGGCGGCGAACCCCTCGACGTACTGCGCAAGCACATCGACCGCGTGTGCCATGTGCATTTCAAGGACGTGCGCAAAGCGGTGGTGCAACTGGCGCGCAACCAGATGTGGAGCTTCCCCGACTGCATCGTCAACGGCACCTTCACCGTGCCGGGTGACGGCGATATCGACTTTGCCGCGTTGCTCGACGTGCTGCTGGCCGCGCATTACCGAGGCTGGCTGGTGGTCGAAGCCGAGCAGGACCCGGCTGTCGCGCCGAGCTATATCTATGCGAAAAAAGGTTACGACACCTTGCGTGCGCTGCTGAACGAGAGGACGGGGCAATGAGCTTGCTGGTCAAGAGCAATAAGCGCGGGCAAACCATGGTCGCCCTCGAAGCGGGCCGCCTGGACTATGTCGGCTTTGCCGCCTACCGCCTGAGCCTGGGCGAAACCCTGCCAGTCACCGCCGGCGATCAGGAGCTGTGCCTGGTGCTGCTTAGCGGCCGGGTGACGATCGAAGGCGAGGGGTTCAACTGGCAGAACCTCGGCGATCGTCAGTCGGTGTTTGAAGACAAATCGCCCTTTGCCGCTTACCTGCCGCCGGGCACCGACGCCCAGGTGACGGCATTGAGCGACGTGCAGCTCGCGGTCTGCGCCGCGCCTGGCGCGACGGGTTTCGCGCCGCGCTTGATCCGCCCCGAACAGTGCAAGCGCAGCGTGCGCGGCAAAGGCGCCAACACCCGTTACGTGTGCGACATCCTGCCCGACAGCGAGCCCGCCCACTCCTTGCTGGTGGTGGAAGTCCGCACGCCGTCCGGGCATTCGTCGAGCTACCCGCCGCACAAGCACGACACCGACGACCTGCCGCACCAGAGCTTTCTCGAAGAAACCTATTACCACCAGGTCAACCCGCCCCAGGGCTTCGTGTTCCAGCGGGTGTACACCGACGACCGCAGCATCGATGAGGCCATGGCCGTGGAAAACAGCGACCTGGTGGTGGTGCCCAAGGGGTACCACCCGGTGAGCGTGCCGTATGGCTACGAATCCTACTACCTCAACGTAATGGCCGGCCCCAAGCGCGCCTGGCATTTTCATAACGACCCGCAGCACAGCTGGCTGCTGGACCTTTAAGGGGCGCGACATGACCACCACTCGTTTGACCATGGCCCAGGCCCTGGTGAAATTTCTGGATAACCAATACATCGAAGTCGATGGTGTGCAGAGCAAGTTCGTGGCCGGGGTGTTCACCATTTTCGGCCACGGCAACGTGCTCGGCCTGGGCCAGGCGCTGGAGCAGGACAGCGGCGACCTGGTGGTGCATCAGGGCCGCAACGAGCAAGGCATGGCCCACGCCGCCATCGGGTTTGCCAAACAGCACCTGCGCCGCAAGATCTACGCGTGTACCGCATCGGTCGGCCCGGGGGCGGCGAATATGCTGACCGCTGCCGCGACTGCCACGGCCAACCGCATTCCGTTGCTGCTATTGCCTGGCGATGTCTACGCCAGCCGCCAGCCCGACCCGGTGCTGCAACAGATCGAGCAGTTCCATGACCTGAGCATCAGCACCAACGACGCCTTCCGTTCGGTGAGCAAATACTGGGACCGCATCAACCGCCCCGAGCAATTGATGAGCGCGGCGATCCACGCCATGCGCGTGCTCACCGACCCCGCCGAAACCGGTGCCGTCACCCTGGCGCTGCCGCAGGATGTGCAAGCCGATGCCTGGGATTATCCGGATTACTTCCTGCAAAAACGTGTCCATCGCCTCGACCGGCGCCCGCCCACCGAGGCGATGATCGGCGATGCCGTGGCGGCCTTCGAGGGCAAGCGCAAGCCGTTGATCATCTGCGGCGGCGGGGTCAAGTACTCCGGGGCGAATGCGGCCCTGCAGGCATTTGCCGAACGCTTCGAGATTCCCTTCGCCGAAACCCAGGCGGGCAAGAGTGCGGTGCTGTCCAGCCATCCGCTGAACGTCGGCGGGATCGGCGAAACCGGCTGCCTGGCCGCGAACCTGTTGGCCGCCGAGGCCGACCTGATCATCGGGATCGGCACGCGCTACACCGATTTCACCACGTCGTCGAAGTCGTTGTTCAAGCACGCCGAGGTGCGGTTCCTCAACCTCAACATCAGCCCCGGCGATGCGTTGAAACTCGATGGCGTGCAAGTGCTGGCGGATGCACGAGTCGCCCTTGAGGCATTGGCCGCAGCGCTGGGCGATTATCGCGCCGGTTGGGGCGAGCAGGTGCGCGATGCAAGGGCGCAACTGGATGCTGAAGTCGACCGGGTGCATCAGTTGGAATACGCCGGTGACGACTTCGTCCCCGAGGTCGACGACCACCTCGACCGCGGCGTGCTGCGCGAATTTATCGAGCTGACCGGTTCGTGCCTGACCCAAAGCCGGGTCCTCGGCGTGCTCAACCAGGCGCTGGCCGACGACGCGATCATCGTCGCCGCCGCCGGCAGCCTGCCCGGCGACCTGCAGCGCAGCTGGCGCAGCAAGGGCGTCAACACTTACCACGTCGAGTACGGTTATTCGTGCATGGGCTACGAGATCAACGCCGCCCTCGGCGTGAAACTCGCCGAGCCGACGCGCGAGGTCTATGCGCTGGTCGGTGATGGCTCCTACATGATGCTGCACTCGGAGCTGGCCACCTCGATCCAGGAGCGCCGCAAGATCAACGTGGTGCTGCTGGACAACATGGCTTTCGGTTGCATCAACAACCTGCAGATCGGCAACGGCATGGACAGCTTCGGCACCGAGTTCCGCTACCGCAACCCCGAGAGCGGCAAGCTCGACGGCGGCCTGGTGCCGGTGGATTTCGCCATGAGTGCGGCGGCCTACGGTTGCAAGACTTACAAGGTCAGCAGCGTCGAACAGCTCGAAGCGGCGCTGGCCGATGCGCGCACGCAAACGGTGTCGACGCTGATCGATATCAAGGTGCTGCCCAAGACCATGATCCACGGCTACCTGTCGTGGTGGCGGGTGGGTGTGGCGCAGGTCTCCACCAGCGAACGCACCAACGCGGCGGCGAAAAAACTCAATGAACAGCTGGCCAAGGCCCGGCAGTACTAATAACAAGAGGAGTGAATGTATGTCGTTGAAGCTGGGTGTTATCGGTACGGGCGCTATCGGCCGGGACCATATTCGTCGTTGCAGCCAGACCTTGCTCAACAGCCAGGTGGTGGCGGTGACCGACATCGACCTGGAGCAGGCCGCCAAGGTGGTGGCGGATCTGAAACTGGACGCCGAGGTGTATCCGGACGGCCATGCGCTGATCCGTTCGCCTCAGGTCGAAGCCATTCTCGTTACTTCCTGGGGCCCGAGCCATGAGGCATTCGTGCTCGCCGCCATCGAGGCGGGCAAACCGGTGTTCTGCGAAAAACCCCTGGCGGTCACCGCCGAAGGCTGTCGCAGGATCGTCGAGGCTGAAGTGGCGCACGGCAAGCGCCTGGTGCAAGTGGGCTTCATGCGCCCCTATGACGAAGGTTATCGCGCCCTCAAAGCGGTGATCGACAGCGGCCGGATCGGCGAGCCGCTGATGCTGCACTGCGCGCACCGCAACCCGCGGGTGGGCGAGAACTACAAGACCGACATGGCGATCACCGACACCCTGATCCACGAGCTGGATGTGTTGCGTTGGCTGCTCGACGACGACTATGTGTCGGTGCAAGTGGTGTTCCCGCGCAAGACCAGCAAGGCCCTGGCCCATCTGCGCGATCCGCAGATCGTGCTGCTGGAAACCGCCAAGAGCACGCGCATCGATGTGGAAGTGTTTGTGAACTGCCAGTACGGCTACGACATTCAGTGCGAAGTGGTGGGGGAGACCGGTATCGCCAAGCTGCCGGAGCCGTCGCAGGTGCAATTGCGCAGCGAGGCCAAGCTGTCCAATGCGATTCTGATGGACTGGAAAGACCGCTTTATCGGCGCCTATGACGTCGAGTTGCAGGCGTTCATCGACAGCGTGCGCGCCGGGCAAGTGGGCGGGCCGTCGGCGTGGGATGGGTTTGCGGCGGCAGTCGCGGCGGATGCGTGTATCGAGGCCCAAGGCAGTGGGCAAATTGTCCAAGTCAGCCTGCCTGAGCGTCCGCGCTTCTACGGCTGACACGCGGTCAATGTGGGAGGGGGCTTGCCCCCTCCCACAGTTGGATTGGGTTTGCACTTCAATGAAGGAGTGAATGTATGCGAATTGGACTAGTCGGCTATGGCCACGGAGGGCGCTTCTTTCATGCGCCACTGACTGCAACCCTGCCTTCTACGGCTAACACTCGGTCAATGTGGGAGGGGGCTTGCCCCCGATAGCAGTGGGTCAGCTAATGAATCTGGATCTGATCCACCGCCATCGGGGGCAAGCCCCTCCCACAGTTGGATTGGGTTTGCACTTCAATAAAGGAGTGAATGTATGCGAATCGGACTGGTCGGCTATGGCCACGGAGGGCGCTTCTTTCATGCGCCACTGACTGTAACCCTGCCTTCTACGGCTAACACTCGGTCAATGTGGGAGGGGGCAAGCCCCCTCCCACAGTTGGATTGGGTTTGCACTTCAATGAAGGAGTAAATGTATGCGAATCGGACTGGTCGGCTATGGCCACGGAGGGCGCTTCTTTCATGCGCCACTGACTGCAACCCTGCCTTCTACGGCTAGCACTCGGTCAATGTGGGAGGGGGCAAGCCCCCTCCCACAGTTGGATTGGGTGTGCACTTCAATGAAGGAGTGAATGTATGCGAATTGGACTAGTCGGCTATGGCCACGGAGGGCGCTTCTTTCATGCGCCACTGACTGCAACCCTGCCTTCTGCGGCTAACACTCGGTCAATGTGGGAGGGGGCTTGCCCCCGATAGCAGTGGGTCAGCTAATGAATCTGGATCTGATCCACCGCCATCGGGGGCAAGCCCCCTCCCACAGTTGGGTTGGGTTTGCACTTCAATGAAGGAGTGAATGTATGCGAATTGGACTGGTCGGCTATGGCCACGGAGGGCGCTTCTTTCATGCGCCACTGACTGCAACCCTGCCTTCTACGGCTAACACTCGGTCAATGTGGGAGGGGGCAAGCCCCCTCCCACAGTTGGATTGGGTTTGCACTTCAATGAAGGAGTGAATGTATGCGAATCGGACTGGTCGGCTATGGCCATGGAGGGCGCTTCTTTCATGCGCCACTGATTGCAACCCTGCCCGGCGCTACTTTTGTTGGTGTGGTGACTCGTTCACCCGAGCGCCGTCAGCAATTGAGCACTGATCTTCCAGGGGTTAAAGCCTTTGACAGCATCGGCCAGATCGTCGAGGCCGGCGTTGACGCCCTGGTGATTTCCACCACGCTTAAAGGTCGCCCGGCGCTGGTGCTGGAGGCCATCGAGCACGGCGTTGCCGTGGTCAGCGATAAACCTTTCGCCGCCAACGCCGAGCAGGCCCGGGTGCTGATCACCGCGGCTGAACGCCAGGGCGTGTTGCTCAGCGTCTACCAGAACCGGCGCTGGGATTCGGATTTCCTGACCTTGCGCAAACTGATCGACGCCGGCGCCCTCGGCGCTGTCACCCGGTTTGAATCCCGCGTCGAGCGTTTCAGCCCGCAATCGGTGGGCAATGCCAGCGGCGGCGGCTGGCTGCGTGACCTGGGCAGCCATCTGGTGGATCAGGCGCTGCAACTGTTCGGCCCGGTGGATCGGGTTTTCGCGCAACTGCACTACAGCGCCGAACACCCCAGCATCGACCACGGCTTCTTTGTCTCCCTGACCCACGCCAACGGGGTGATTTCCCACCTGTGGGGCAACGCCTTGCAGAACAGCCCCGCACCGCGCTTGCGGGTCAGCGGCACCCTGGGTTGCTACACCGTCGACGGGTTGGACGGTCAGGAAGACGCCCTGATGGCCGGCAAGTCGCCCAAAACCGAGGGCGAGCACTGGGGGGCCGAGGAGCACCGCCGCTGGGGCTGGTTCGAACAAGGCCCCGAGCGCGAGCGTGTGCCGTCGGAAAAAGGCTGCTGGACCCAGTTCTATCGCCAGTGGCAGGCCGCCGTGCAAGGGCAGGGGCCGCTGCCGGTGGACGCCTACGAGGCGTTGGAAACCACAAGGATATTGGACGCCGCACGCCTGAGCGCCGAGCGCCAGCAAGTGGTTTCGACAAAAATAGAATAAAATTCTAAAACAGGTTGATATAGAAATTATTTTCCAATAAAGTCTTTTCCAGGTTGCATAAAGTACGTTCCGGACTCGATCCCGACGACTCAACAAAAACAAGATCAAAAACAACCAGGTACCGTCAGATGAAAATCTTCAACGCTGTACTGCGAGTTTTACGCCCAGCCCTTGCGCCACGCGGTCTGCCCCGCACCCGGCCGTTTTACTTCTCCTTCCTCAACGTGCTGTGCGTCGAAAACCAAGGCGCCCTGGTGTGCTGCATTCCGGGAGCACCGCTCGTCCGCCTGCCGTCATCCTCGCTCTGAAAAACGCAACGTCCAAAAAACCAACAAGAAAGTGGAGACAGACCGTTCATGAAGACCCCGATCCGTTTTACCGCGCTGGCGTTGTCCATGCTGCTGGCCAGCGGTTTTGCCATGGCTGCCGATCTGAAGATCGGCGTGAGCATGTCGCAGTTCGATGACACCTACCTGACCAATGTGCGTGAGTACATGGACAAGCAAGCCAAGGCCTACCCCAAGGGCGATGGCGTGCAACTGCAGTTCGAAGACGCGCGCGCCGACGTGGTCAAGCAATTGAGCCAGGTCGAGAACTTCATCAGCCAGAAGGTCGACGCGATCATCGTCAACCCGGTGGACACGGCGTCCACGGCGCGGATCAGCAAGTCAGCGCTCGAAGCGGGTATTCCGCTGGTCTATGTCAACCGCCGACCTGACCAGAAAGACCTGCCCAAAGGCGTGGCGGCCGTGACCTCCGATGATGAAGAGGCCGGCAGGCTGCAAATGCAGTACATCGCCGAAAAACTGGGGGGCAAGGGCAAGGTGGTGATCCTGCTCGGTGACCTGGCGAACAACTCCACCACCAACCGGACCAAGGGCATCAAAGAAGTCCTGGCCAAGTACCCGCAGATCAAGATCGAGCAGGAACAGACCGGCATCTGGCTGCGTGACCGTGGGATGACCCTGGTCAACGACTGGTTGACCCAGGGCCGCGAATTCAATGCCGTGCTGGCCAACAACGATGAAATGGCGATTGGCGCGGCCATGGCGTTGAAGTCGGCCGGCACCAAGCCGGGCAGCGTCTTGATTGCGGGGGTCGACGGCACGCCGGACGGCTTGAATGCGATCACCAAGGGCGAAATGACCGTGTCGGTGTTCCAGGATGCCAAGGGCCAGGCAGTCGGCTCGGTGGAGGCGGCGCGCAAGATGGCGAAGAAGGAAGCGATCGAGCAGAACATTGTCATCCCGTTCAAGCTGATCACCCCGGACAACGTCAAAGACTTCAAGTAGCCCTTACATCACAACAATAAGCCGGCAGGGCGGTCGTGCCCGCCCTGTCGATGGAGTACCGCCCTATGCTTGCTCAAGCCACTGTCTCGCAGCCGCCCGCTATCCAGCCGTCGCTGCTGGAAGAACCGTACCTGCTGGAAATCCTCAACATCAGCAAAGGCTTTCCCGGTGTGGTGGCCCTGGCCGATGTACAACTGCGTGTGCGCCCGGGCTCGGTGCTGGCGCTGATGGGCGAGAACGGCGCGGGCAAGTCGACCCTGATGAAAATCATCGCCGGCATCTACCAGCCCGACGCTGGGGAAATCCGCCTGCGCGGCAAGCCGATCGTGTTTGAGACGCCGCTGGCCGCGCAAAAGGCCGGGATCGCGATGATCCACCAGGAACTCAACCTGATGCCGCACATGAGCATCGCCGAGAATATCTGGATCGGCCGCGAGCAGCTCAACAGCCTGCGCATGGTCAACCACCGCGAAATGCACCGCTGCACCGCCCAATTGCTCGCCCGCCTGCGCATCAACCTCGACCCCGAGGAGCAGGTGGGCAACCTGAGCATCGCCGAGCGGCAGATGGTCGAGATTGCCAAGGCGGTGTCCTACGATTCCGACATCCTGATCATGGATGAGCCGACGTCCGCCATCACCGAGAAGGAAGTCGCCCACCTGTTTTCGATCATTGCCGACCTCAAGGCCCAGGGCAAAGGCATCGTCTACATCACGCACAAGATGAATGAAGTGTTCGCCATCGCCGATGAAGTGGCGGTGTTTCGCGACGGCCAGTACATCGGCCTGCAGCGCGCCGACAGCATGAACAGCGACAGCCTGATCTCGATGATGGTCGGCCGTGAACTGAGCCAGTTGTTCCCGGTGCGCGAAACGCCCATCGGCGAGTTGCTGCTGTCGGTGCGCGACCTGGGCCTGGACGGCGTGTTCAACAACGTCTCGTTCGACCTGCATGCCGGCGAGATCCTCGGCATCGCCGGGCTGATGGGCTCGGGCCGCACCAACGTGGCGGAAGCCCTTTTTGGCATCAGCCCAAGCACTCGCGGGCAGATAACCCTCGATGGCAAGGCGCTGCGTATCACCGACCCGCACATGGCCATCGACAAAGGCTTTGCGCTGTTGACCGAGGATCGCAAGCTCAGCGGGCTGTTCCCGTGCCTGTCGGTCCTGGAAAACATGGAAATGGCCGTGTTGCCGCATTACTCGGGCAACGGGTTTATCCAGCAGAAAGCCCTGCGTGCGCTGTGCGAAGACATGTGCAAGAAGCTGCGGGTGAAAACCCCGTCCCTGGAGCAATGCATCGACACCTTGTCCGGCGGCAATCAGCAGAAAGCCCTGCTGGCGCGCTGGCTGATGACCAACCCGCGCCTGCTGATCCTCGACGAGCCGACCCGTGGCATCGATGTCGGCGCCAAGGCCGAGATCTACCGTTTGATTGCGTTCCTCGCCAGCGAGGGCATGGCGGTGATCATGATTTCCTCGGAGCTGCCTGAAGTGCTGGGTATGAGCGACCGGGTGATGGTGATGCATGAAGGCGAACTGATGGGCACCCTGGACCGTGCAGACGCGACCCAGGAAAAAGTCATGCAACTGGCCTCCGGTATGACCGCGGTCCACTGACGAACAGCCGCGCGGGCCTGCGGTTGGCCTGCGCCATAGAATAAAAAGGTGATTGGCTATGAACGCAATAACAGACAACAAGCCTGCCACGGCAGCGGTCAAGCACCGTCGGCGCTTGCCCACCGAGCTGAGCATCTTCCTGGTGCTGATCGGCATCGGCCTGGTGTTTGAGCTGTTTGGCTGGATTGTGCGAGACCAGAGCTTCCTGATGAACTCCCAGCGCCTGGTGTTGATGATCCTGCAAGTGTCGATCATCGGCCTGCTGGCCATCGGTGTGACCCAGGTGATCATCACCACCGGGATCGACTTGTCTTCCGGCTCGGTCTTGGCGTTATCGGCGATGATCGCTGCCAGTCTTGCGCAAACATCTGACTTTTCCCGTGCGGTGTTTCCGTCCCTGACCGACCTGCCGGTGTGGATTCCGGTGGTGGCGGGGCTCGGCGTGGGGCTGCTGGCGGGCGCGATCAACGGCAGCATTATTGCGGTGACCGGTATCCCGCCGTTTATCGCAACGCTGGGGATGATGGTGTCGGCCCGTGGCCTGGCGCGTTACTACACCGAAGGCCAGCCAGTGAGCATGCTCTCGGATTCCTACACGGCCATCGGGCATGGCGCGATGCCGGTGATCATCTTTCTGGTGGTGGCGGTGATCTTCCATATCGCCCTGCGCTACACCAAGTACGGTAAGTACACCTACGCCATCGGCGGCAATATGCAGGCGGCGCGCACCTCGGGGATCAACGTCAAGCGCCACCTGATCATCGTCTACAGCATCGCCGGGCTCCTGGCGGGCCTGGCCGGTGTGGTGGCCTCGGCGCGTGCCGCCACCGGCCAGGCCGGCATGGGCATGTCCTACGAACTGGATGCGATTGCCGCAGCGGTGATCGGCGGCACCAGCCTGGCCGGCGGAGTAGGGCGCATCACCGGCACCGTGATCGGCGCGCTGATCCTTGGGGTGATGGCCAGCGGGTTTACCTTTGTCGGGGTCGACGCGTATATCCAGGACATCATCAAGGGCCTGATTATCGTGGCGGCGGTGGTGATCGACCAATATCGCAACAAGCGCAAGCTAAAACGCTGACGCAGTGCAAAATGTGGGAGGGGCTTGCCCCCTCCCACATTCAGGCCTGTATTCGTCAGATCCAACCGTTTGTCTTCTATATAGCTCCACAACACTGAATTTCTTGCTATAAACGCACTCCGATGACCATTCGCCAAGCCCGTCCTGGTGCCTTTGGGGGTTATCTTGGAAAAAATGCCTGTCTTTTCAGTTGCTGCGCCCTCAAGTCGGCCTTAGACTGCCGCCCCTCGTAAATTGAGTGCCGGGTGGCGCTTGGAATGGATGGCGCCTTTCCGAGACCTGCAGAGGTTGACCGGAACGCTCCCTTATTCGCCTTAATGCACGTATTTTTTATAGAGAAATCAATGACAAAGGAAAAGTTGCTGGCCATGCCGGCGGATGACTACATGAATGCCGAACAGCACGCTTTTTTCGAGCAGTTGCTGCAAGACATGAAAGTGGAACACCACGAGCGCATTGAACAGAACCGCATCGCCATTGAGAGCCTGGACACCCCGGCCGACCCGGCGGATGCCGCCTCCGTGGAAGAAGAGCGCACCTGGTTGGTGAATGCCATTGATCGCGACCAGCGCATGCTGCCGCAACTGGAGCGCGCACTGGAGCGCATCAAGGAAGATTCCTTTGGTTGGTGCGATGACAGCGGCGAGCCTATCGGCCTCAAGCGCCTGCTGATCAGCCCGACCACCAAGTACTGCATCGAAGCGCAAGAGCGCCACGAGCAGATCGACAAGCACCAGCGTCAAGCCTGATGCGCTGAAGCTGGGGGGCGAGTACTGCGCTCCCCAGGGAAAATACCCGTTACGCCCGCTATATTGATCTGTTGCAAGCTCCCCCACTAAAGGCCCATGGATAATGGCCTGATAGTGGCGTTTAATGCAGAGACAATAATGACAAGCAGTGGGGTGACGAAGATGGCTGGAGACGGATCTCTGATGGGCGCAGCAGTGCCACCGCACGCGGTGGTGCGCGGGTTGCCCGGCTGGCTGACGCCGCTTTTGCAGAGCACCGCCGTGGTGCTGGTCCTGCTCGGCCTTGCGTTTGCCAGCCTGCCGATTTATCTCTGCCTGACACTGGCCTTGCTGGTGATCTGGCTGCCTCGCCTGAAAAAACGCACACCCAGCGCGGCGCCGTCCGAAGCGGTCGATGCGATTGGCGACCTGACCCGCGACCTGTCCTATACCACCAGCCATAACGCCTTGTCGGCGGCCGGCGTGGCCTATTCGGTCAAGCAACTGGCTGCGCGCCTGCAGTCGCAGTTGAGCGCTGCCCAGCAGATCGTCAACAGCGCCGAAGTGATGATCGGCACCGAACAAGTCACCTCCCAACTCAGTCACCAGGCGCTGGGCGCCGCCAGCCAGGCGCATCAGCGCAGCACCGAGGGCCGCGAAGTGCTGGCCCAGTCGATCACCCGCATGCACCAACTCAGCCAGCGCGCGAATGCCAGCCGCGAGATGATTGAAGCCCTGAGCCAGCGCAGCGAGGAAATCCAGCGGGTGACCCTGGTGATCCAGTCCATCGCCAGCCAGACCAACCTGCTGGCCTTGAACGCCGCCATCGAAGCCGCGCGTGCCGGCGAGCATGGGCGCGGGTTTGCCGTGGTGGCCGATGAAGTCCGCGGGCTGGCCGGCCGTACCGCCACCGCCACCGAGGAAGTCGGGGTGATGGTGGCCGATATCCAGCAACGCACCGGCCAGGTGGTGGAGCAGATTCGCCAACTGTCGGCGGACCTGCACACCGGCGTGGAGCAGGTGGAACACGCCGGTGAGCAACTGCAGAACATCGCCAGTCTGGCCGCGGATGTCGAAGGGCAGGTCAACGAAATCGCCCAAGGCACCGAGACCAATCGGGCGCAACTCGACAGCCTGTTCCATGCCGTGGAGCAAATGCGCAGCGACCTGACGGTGAGCGACGAGCAAACCCGTCAACTGGCCGATGCCGCCGTGCAAATGGAAGGGCAGGCCGAAACCATCAGCGAACGCCTGGCCGCCGTCGGGCTGGATGACTATCACCAGCGCGTCTACGACCTCGCCCGCGAAGGCGCGAGCCGCATCGCCGAACAGTTCGAGGCCGATGTGCTGCAAAACCGTGTCAGCCTGGAGGATCTGTTCGACCGCAACTACGCGGCGATCCCCAACACCCACCCCAGCAAGTACCACACGCGTTTTGACAGCTACACCGATCAGGTTTTGCCGGCGATTCAAGAGGCGCTGCTGCCACGACACGAAGGTTTGGTATTTGCCATCGCCTGTACGCAACAGGGGTATGTGCCGACACACAACAAAGCGTTTTCCCAACCCTTGACCGGCGATGTACAGGTGGATGCGTTACAGAATCGCACCAAGCGCAAGTTCGACGACCGTACCGGGATTCGCTGTGGCAGCCATCAGCAAGCGGTACTGTTGCAGACTTACACCCGCGATACCGGTGAGTTGATGCACGACTTGTCGGTGCCGATCATGGTCAAGGGCCAGCATTGGGGCGGGTTGCGCCTGGGCTATAAACCCGAAGGCACGAACGCCAGGCACTAGAGATTGTTGCTGTTTGCGCAATAGAGCTATCCAGGGGATAGCTTTTTCTGAGGGTAGGAAAAACGTAGCATGGTCGCCGTTGTTAGTTAGCTAACGATTGTTGCGGAGAAGCTCCATGCAAAACAAAGTCGATGTTGCTGTGATGATTGGCAGTGGCGTACCCGAAACCCTGCGTGCGTTGGGTCAGAAGGCTTGTTGGGTCGTGCTGCTCAACGGTGAGCAGCGTGGCACCGTCTTCGCCAGCCGTGATGAAGCGGAGGAGTGCAGGGCCGCCTGGCAAGCGCTGTTGCGCATGGAACAGTCAGACAGCCTGCATTGAGGGGCGTTATTGCGCTTGGTGCAGACGCTGGTTCAGTTCATCCACGGCCATCGCCCATTCAGCGTCTTCCCGAAGTTCTTCCTTGAGAAACTGAGCCTGCTGGGGCGTCCAGAAGGGCGCGTCGATCAGCTTGACGTCGTCGGCCAAAGGATGGGCAGCGATAAACGCGTCGATGTCCTTCGGGGTGGAATCCAGGCCCAGTTGATCAAACAGGGTTTCAAGGGTTGGTACTGGCGCATCCATATCGTTCTCCATGCCGGTTTTTGGGGGGGTATGCATCGGAGGCTTGTCGCGCAGTAGAGTTCTATCGGATTCTCAGGAGGTCAACGCCCCTGAGTCCACCGCTGTCTTGAGGGCCCTGGCGGCTTCTTTTGCCGCGACGGCGGCGGCGTCCGCGGTCTTGAACCAACGATCTTTTTCCACTTGGTGCATTGTGATCGTGGTCAAGGGAGGCTTGGCACGCATTACGATAACTGCTTGGAATTCTCCGTCTACTTCCTTGGCTTCGCCATGGATAAAAAATTCGCCAATATCAAATTCCGTCACGTATAACCTTCCCTTCAAGGTAACTGCACTGATGAAACCTGACCCGCACGGGGCAAACTTCAATGGACGGGCCAGTATGGCAGTTGTTGAGGGGCGACGGCGCGGTAAAGTCATCCAGGTGACGAAACGATCCCGCCGTGCGGGGCGTGCAGGGCGGCCTCGAGGGTTTTTGCCAGTTCGCAGGCGCGGATATGATTGCTGCGAAAGCCTTTGATCCTGCCGCTGGTGACTTCCAGAATATGAAAGAAGTTGCGCCCGGCCGGTACAACTTGATAAAGCACGGAGTTTGAGTACCCATCATGGCTGTGCAAGCAGTAGTATTGGCGCTCGTCTTGATAGGATGAGTGAGTGCTGGAAGACGTAGCGTTGTGTTGACGTCGTTGCATGGTCAGCTCCTGTCGATCGATCTGGTTGGCCCGCCAGCAGCGGAACGGGTGGTTTTGACCCGTGTTGCTGTTTTAATATTGTCGTCGGAGATCGGTACTCGGTTCCATTCCAGGTGTTTTGTTTTGTGCAGGTTGTCGGAAACTGCGCTTTTTAATTGGGTTATTCTCTGAAGCTGGTCGACCCGTCTTCTCGGGCTGTTAAACCTGTGATTTGCTGTGAAGATCGATGGCCTGCATAAGGCTCGTCGTGTATGCCTGTATTAGTCTTACGGCACCGCAGGGGCGTTTTTTCAGGGTTTTTAATCAATGCGTTGTGTCAGCGTGCCGGTATGGCCGCTTTTTTGTGCTGCCCGTTACGGCGGACAGTGCTTTTTTTGATCTGGGGGCGTTTCCTTGGCAGTCAGTAATCTGGATATGCACGCGTTATTCGTGCTGGGTGATTTGCGCGCAAAGTTGGTCAAGCAGTTTCAATCCCGTTTTGTTTACATCACTGAACAGACACCGGAAGGCATCTATATCGCCGAGATCGATACTGAATCGGCATTGGTCGTGGATGACAAACAACGCCTTGAACTCAAGGTCGGTGATCATTTTCGTGCCGCGGTATTGCCCAGTCGCGAAGGTGGCAAGTTTGAATTGAAGTTCCGCGATATCAAGTTGACGGTGTATGGCTTGGGCGACTATGCCTTTGTTTCCTCGGCCGAAGGCCAGGGCATTGTGTTCAAGGAAGGTCACAGCGTGATGCTGGTGTTTGCCGCCAACGAACAATTGCAGGAAGGCTTGACCAAAACCCTCAAGGCCGTGACCGGCAAGGCCGCCAAGTGGCGCAAGGGTGAACTGGTGACCTTCAAGGCCAGCGAATAACCCGCTCGTACAGCAAACAGCCTTTATCTCCCGGAACCTCTACTACAGTTGAGTTGACTTAACTATTCAGAGGCTTCGCGCAGTGGCGGCCAAGCCGTCTGTTATTGCAGCGAACACGTGAGGTGCAAAGGCATGAAAGGATTGAGATCCCTGTTGGCGGCGTCCCTGGCGAGCCTGAGTCTGTCGGTGGCTTCGTTGCCGGTTTCGGCTGCACAGGCGCCTGTGCATTTCGCCGACCTGAACTGGGAAAGCGGCAGTCTGATCACCGAAGTGCTGCGCTATATCGTCGAGAAGGGCTATGACCTGCCCACCGACACCTTGCCCGGCACCACCATCACCCTGGAAACCGCCCTGGCGAAGAATGACATCCAGGTGATCGGCGAAGAATGGGCAGGCCGCAGTCCGGTGTGGGTCAAGGCCGAGGCCGAAGGCAAGGTGGCCGGGGTGGGCGATACGGTCAAGGGCGCCACCGAAGGCTGGTGGGTGCCGGAGTACGTGGTTAAGGGCGACCCTGCCAAAGGCCTTAAGCCCCTGGCGCCAGACCTCAAAAGTGTCGCGGACCTGGCGCGTTACAAGGACGTGTTCAAGGACCCCGAATCCCCAGGCAAAGGGCGCTTTCTCAACAGCCCCATTGGCTGGACCTCGGAAGTGGTCAACAAGCAGAAACTCAAGGCCTACGGCCTGGACGACAGCTATGTGAACTTCCGCAGTGGCTCGGGGGCGGCGTTGGATGCCGAGATAACTTCCTCGATTCGTCGCGGTAAGCCAGTGCTGTTCTATTACTGGTCGCCGACGCCCTTGATGGGGCGCTACAAATTGATCCAGCTGGAAGAGCCGGCGTTCGATGCCGAGGCGTGGAAGACGCTGACGGATGCGGACAATCCCGATCCGAAGCCGACACGGTCTTTGGCGTCCAAGTTGAGTATCGGCGTGTCCACGCCGTTCCAGAAAGAACATCCGCAGATTGTCGGGTTCTTCGAGAAAGTCGAGTTCCCGATCGAGCCGCTGAACAAAGCCTTGGCGACCATGAGCGAGAATCACACCGCGCCACGGGACGTCGCGCTGGCGTTTCTCAAGGCGCATCCTGATGTGTGGAAGGCCTGGTTGACGGAGGATGTGGCGCAGAAGGTTGAAGCCAGCCTGAAATAGCGTCCCATCCTGCGGCAGAACGCGGGGCAAGAATGTGGAAGCGGGCTTGTCAGCGTGTGCCCGCTTTCACATTGGCTAGCATTCCAGGCTCAGAAGCGGGTTTGCACCGCCACTTCAAACGTGCGCGGCGACCCCAGGTAATACGCCGGCGACACATGGGCAAACTCGGCATACACCTCGTTGGTCAGGTTGCGCACGCGGCCGGTCACCGAGGTGTGGGCGTCCACCTTGTAGCGCAGGAATGTGCCGAACAGGGTGTAGGCCGGCACTTTCTGGGTGTTGGCGTTATCCGCATACACCTGGGCCACATACCGCGCATCCACGCCGCCTTGCCAATCCTCGGAAAAATCATAGGTCAGCCACAGGTTGCCGACGCGCTTGGGCACATTGGTCGGCGTATTGCCCTTGCGCGAGACCACCGCGCCGCTGGCGATTTTTTCGTTGAACTCGTCGTACTCGGCGTCCACCCAGGCGAAGTTGCCTTCGGCGAGTAGTCGCGGCGTGATGCGCAACGAACTGGCCAACTCAATGCCCTTGGACGACTGTGCGCCTACCGGGATGCTGTTGGTGGGGTCCAGCGGGTCGGTGACGGCAAAGTCCTTGCGCTCGATTTTGTAAGCCGCGACGGTGGCCGAACCGCGACCGTCCAGGTAATCGAATTTACTGCCCACCTCCCACTGTTTGCCGGTCGATACGTCGAATACCTGGGTGGTGGTACTCGGCTGTTCGGCGGCCGTGCTGTATTGCACGTACACATTGGCCGTCGGGATGAACTGGTAGGTCAGGCCCGCGCGCCCGGTCACCGGCTCCCAACTGCGCGTGAAGTGCCGTGGACTGCTGGCGGTTATCGCGCCATGGTTGGTGACATCCAGGTCGATGGCGTCGTAGCGCAGGCCCGTCAGCAATGTCAGTTTATCGGTCAGGCCCAGGCGATTTTCCACGAACAGCGCTTTGGTGGTGACCTCGTTGGTCTTGTCGCTGATAAAGCCCGGTCGGGTGCCTGGGATGTCGTAAAAGTACCCCGGGTCGTAATGGTCAGGATCGACCGTGCTGTTGCCTGCGGCTCTCAGCGGGCTATTGGTCGTGCTGTTGACCTTGTATTCGAAGCCGCCGGACCAGGTGGTGGCGAGACCGAAGACGCGGTCGTCGTGGCGCAGCTCGAACTGGTTGCCATTCTGCTCACCCTGATGACGCACCTGGTACGCGGTCGAGCGGTTCACCGCGCTGTTGTCGGCGTTGTATTGGTAGGTCTCCAGGTTGCGGTAATCGCGCTGGCTCTCCAGGTGATACAGGGTGTTTTTCAGCGTGGTGCTGTCGTTGATCCGGTAGTCGATGATCGAACGCGCCCAGAGCGTGCGCTGTTCGTAACGGCCGTCGGCGACGTTGTAATTGTTGAAACGGTTGTGTTTATCGATCTTCAGCTCGCCGGCCTTGGGGTTCAGCACCGGCGTGCCCCAGTACGGGCTGTCTTCATGTTCGTCCTGGTATTCCAGGGCCAGGGTATGGGACAGGTTGGGGGTAAGGTCGCTGAGCAGGGAAAACGCTACGCTCCAGGCGTCGCGCTGGTCGCGGTCGATGTAGCTGTGGTTGGTGTTGCGGCTGACGTCCAGGCGTGCGTAATGCTGCACGTCGGCGCTGGGGTCGGTCAGCGCGTGGTTCAGGCCGAATGCCATGCCGGCGGTGTCGTAGCTGCCGTAGGTCAGTTGGCCTTCGGCGGCCTGTTCTTCGCGGGTGGCCAGCTTGGTCACGTAGTTCAGCGAACCGCCCACGGAGCCGGCGCCGTTGATCAAGGACGAGGGGCCGCCGACCAGTTCCACCCGATCATAGATCCACGCATCCACCGGCCGGGCCAGGCCGGTGGCGACGTTGATGCCGTTGAACATCTGGGTGATCTGGCTGCTGGTAAACCCACGATACGAGACAAAACCTCCAAACCCCGGCGGTGCGCTGGCGTTGACACCGGGCAAGGTATTGGCTGCATCCCGGAACGTCTTGGCGCCATGGCGCTCGATGTCATTGCGGTTGGCGATCGCCACCGAGGCGGGCGTTTCGCGCACGCTCAACCCCAGCCGCGACGCCACGCCGCTGGACTGGTCCAGGGCCAGGCCGGGTTCGTGGGAGGGTTCGCCATCGATGGTGGTCGGGGCCAGTTCGAGCGCCCAGGCACAGACTGGCAGGCAGCCGAACAGGCCTGCCAACAGAGGTAAATGTTTCATGCTTGAATCCTGAAAAACCTGCTTGAAAACAACGCACAGTCGCCCGTACTTCCTTACGGAAACGGTGTCAGTGCAGATCAGAAAGCGCGAGGATCAGGCGAGGGCGGGCGGCGCCCGTGGGTGGGCCGTGGGCCAGGTGAAGCGGGCAGGAATGTCAGCCGCCAGTACGATAGCCGGCGGCGGTGCGTGGGGTTGCGGCAACACCGCGACGTTGAGGCTGGAGTTCAGCGCCGGGCCCATGCCGCCGGTCGAGCACAGCGGGCAACCAAACGCCTTGGACAGCGTCGGCAGGCTTTCCTCGACGGGGGTGGACGGCTTGGGCGCCTGGGTGCGCGGGTCGACGGTACAGAACTGCCCGCCGATGCCGTTGAGCTGCATGCCCGCCATCTGCCCATGACCGATGCTGCACGCGAACACATTGAACAGGACGCTGCAGTAGAGCATCCAGGCAATGAGCGAGCGGTCGGCACGGGTGATTTTCATGGGGTGGCACTTTACCATCGGCCGCCGACGAAATGCCTGCAAAAAATCTCAGGGGGACTATCCTACTTCGCACAAATTCCGGGAGAGGCCGCCATGAGCTTTATCGTCGCACGATGGATCGTCGGTATTTTCACCTTTGTCAGCATGGTGCATTTGTACTGGGCCGCCGGTGGCAAGCTCGGCAGCCTCGCCGCCATTCCTCAACTTCCCGGCGAATTCGCCAGCGGCCCCCGCCTGGCGTTCAAGCCTTCGGCATTGGGCACCTTGCTGGTGGCGATGGGCCTGGTGGCAATTGCCTTGCTTGTTTGCCTGCGGGCCGGGCTGTATTTTTCGCCGGTGTCCCATGGCGCATTGCAATGGGGCATCAGCGCGATTGCCGTGATCATGTTTGCCAGGGCAATCGGCGATTCGGAGCTGGTGGGTTTTTTCAAAAAGGTCGGTGGTTCGCGGTTTGCACGGTGGGATACGTATTTTTATTCGCCGTTGTGCCTGTTGTTGGGCGCCGGGTTGTTGGTGGTGGCGTGGAGTTGATCGTCTGATCGCGCCGCGAGCTTTCATCCGCCTGCAGACCCGCCCCGTGGATTTGGGCGCTTACCGATAGGCGTTGATCCTGCCCACCCGCCAGGCAGCGACCGTTATCCGGATCGTAGTAGCGGTGGCGATGGTAGTGCAGCCCGCTTTCCCGGTCGAAGTATTGACCTTGGGAGCGCAGCGGGTTTTCGACTTTTTCGACGTCCAATCGCGTAGTCCGGCCATCGGCGCGGTAGTGCGCGGACCACACGATTTCGCCGTCGGGCGTGGTGAGTTCCTGCGCGGTGCCAAGGTGATCCAGTTGGTAGTGGAAAGGCGTGGTGTGCTGTGGGCCGAAGCCTTCCAGCAGGGCCAGTGGGCGGACACTGTCGGGTTCGTAGACGTAGCTGCGATGCCGTTGCGCGTGGTGCTCGGCGATCAGTCTGTCGCCTTGCCAGAAAAACTCGGTGGTCGTGCCGGCGACGGTTTTGCTGATGCGGCGACCAAACGGGTCGTAGCGGTAGTGGACGGTTTGGCCGTTGGGGCGGGTGAGGCCGATCAGACGCTGCTGGCAGTCGTAGCGGTATTCGGTAACGACAGAGTGGGCCTGGCCACGCCGTTCGCGGATGAGATTGCCAAAGGCGTCATAGTCGTAGTGGCGGCCATCCTGGAGCGTCAGACGGTTACCCGCTGGCGTGTAGGCGAAACGTTCCTGTGCGGCCTGGGAATGATCAGCGCGGACCAGGCGGTTTAGCGTGTCGTAGTGGTAGCGGTGCTCGCCTTTGCGGGTGTCGAGCAAGTACCTGAGGTTACCGGCTTTGTCGTAGCTGTACTGGCGGCGGTAGCGAGTGCCTTCGATATCGCAGATGCCATGGTTGAACAGGCGTGCATGCTCATCGTATTGGTAACTGCTGAGCAGTTTGCCTTGGGCGCGTTGGTGTTCTCGGCCGGCGTCGAACAGGTGAGACGTCAACAGCGCGCCATTGAGTTCAACGGTCGCAAGGTGGCCGCCCTTGTCATGGTTGAACCCTAGCTGGTTGTTGTCCGGCAGGCGCAGGTATTTGAGTCGGCCGCAGGCGTCGTAGCCATAACGGAGTGTGCCCCAGCCCTGGTGTTCGGCGATCAGGCGGTTTTGCGGGTCGTATTCGTAGGTAAGCGGGCGGTAGCCGTCGTCGACGCTGAGGAGGTTGCCCTGGCGGTCGTAGGTATATTCAATAATGCCGCCATCGGGCAGGGTTTTCCTGACCAACCGGCCGGCGTGGTCTCGCCGGTAGCGGGTGACGAGCTGACAGCCGTCGGTGCCGTGTGCGGTTTTTTCCAGCAGCTTACCGTTGAGGTCGTAGGCATAGGCGGTGCGTCGGCCGTCGAAGTCGATTTCCTGCTGGAGCAGGCCGTTGGGGTGATAGTCGAAGCGGTAGATTTCGCCGACTTCGTTTTCGATTTCGGCGAGCAACAATCGCACGTGGTCGTAGCGGTAGTTGACCTGGCTACCGTCCGCATTGATGCGGCGGCTGATCAGGGGCAGACCGTCGGTGTATTCGTAGCGAGTGACGTGCCCCAGTTCATCGCGTTCGGCGGTGATTCTTCCGTAGGGGTTGTAGCTGTATTCCCGCGTGCCACCGCCGGGCATGACCACACGAACCAATCGTCCGACACCGTCCCACTGGTACTGGGTCGCCACCCCATGCTTGTCCTCTTGCGCCACCCTCCGACCGAGATCGTCATAGCGATAGCGCTTCACACTGCCGTTTGGCCAGTGTTCTTCAAGCAACTGCCCACGCTCATTCCACCACCGCCGCAGGCAGCTATGGTCGGGAAACCAAACCCCGATCAGTTGGCCATACTGGTTGTAGCTATAGTCGGTAACGTTGCCATCGGGGTCGGTCTGACGAATGACATTGCCTTGGTCGTTATGCGCGTAGTTCCAAACTGCCTGGCCACGACGTACAACTCTTAAGAATCCATTGTCATACTCGTAGGACGTTGGCTCATCTTCCCCCGGAAAAAACGCGACCAAGCATCCAGCGTCGTCGTACTGATACGCCGTTACCGCGCCGAGGGGGTCTTGCTCGACTGTCAGATGACCTTTGTCGTCATAGGATCTGAAATGCTTGGCGCCATCCGGACCCACCCGCTGCACCCGCCGTGCCCGAACATAGGTTTCCTGGCTCCCATCGGCGTTGTGAAGGGTCACGCTGCCGTCGTCCCCCCAGGCATACCGCGTGTCGATCTGCAAGAAACTCGCCCAATGCCGGACACATCGCGCCGCCTTGCCAGCCCGTTCCCAAGCCCAAAAGAAGCGCGCGCCGCCGGCTAACTGGCGTTCAAGGATCAAGTGTTGCTTGTCGTACCGATAGGTCTCGCTTTCCCCTACGGCATTGGTCGCCGAAACCAGTCTTCCAATGTCGTCATAGGTGTAGGAAACCACGGTCTGTTCGGTCATCCAATCCCCGGCCGCACCGCCCTCGGGCCGCTGAACCTGGTAATCGAGCGCCACCAAGTGGCCGCGCTCATAACGGAAAAATAGCGAGCGACCGACACTGTTGTCCAGGCGTTCAATGTGCCCCAACACATCGCGGACAATTCGCAGCCGGTTGCCGTAGGCATCGCTGATCGCGGTCAGCACACCGTGGCAGAAGTGGTAGAAGCGCGATGCCTGGCACAGCACCAGCTCATCCGACCGCGCCCCCAGGTAGATCGCGGCGTCGGCCTGGCGATTGCCGGTTGTCGGTCGCGTCTCGGTCGGCAAGGGCAGGGCGGTCGATCGGTGCTCATGGTCGATCCACACCGCCGAGGCGTCCGTCAGCGTCAGGCGATGCGCCAGCGAGTGGCTCCAGCCAACCCCCAATCCGCAGTCCACATCCACCGCACGGGGGTGATAGCACCGCGTCCATTCGAACGGCAGGAGCCCGTCCAGTGCGGCATCGGTCAGCCTCAGCGAATCCAGTGCGCCATACCCGGCGTTGACCTGCTGGGGATACTCGGCCCGGCGTTGATGCACGCCATCCAGCTCAGGTGTGATAAAGGCAATGTGGGAAGCGTTAGTCATCCGTGACGTCTCGGCAAAGGGTAAGACGTCGGAGTCTGCCGCTGAAAAAAGACGCTGGACGAACGGCTGGAAAAATCAGAAGGGGCTGACACGCCCAGGGAAAATCCCGCGAAAAAGCAATTGAAAGGGCTACCCAAAAAGTCGATCCGACCGATTGCGAGGCCGCCCGTCATTGTTCACGCAAATAAAACCACTCGTCTTGCTGCCCGGTTTCCAGATATCGGCCGGCGAGTTGAGCGCGCATTGTGGCGATCCTTCAATCCGTGCGATAAGGCAATTTAGTGGCCCCTTTGTAACAAAATTCTCGCCAGAATCGCTTTTATTTTCAGCTGGTTAGGTGAGGAAGCAAATGCGCAATGTAGGAATCATGCTGATCGCCTGTTCCCTGGCCGGCGGCGCGGCTGCCGTACAGGCACGGGAGTTGCGCGAGGGTGACAAGTACATGTGCAGTTGGGGCGCGGGTACGGCCGCCAGGGCACAGGAACTCAAGCTGTCGGGCGTTTCACTGTATGCCGCGCGGCAGAAGATCCAGACCATCAAGTTCAACAAGTCATGGATGCGGATGATGGCCATGGGCATCACCGAGCAGACCTATGACAGCCGTTCACGGCTCAAGCCCGAGGCGATTCGCCAGAGTTTCTATCAGGATTGTGTGCGCTACAAAGTGGCGCGCAAATAAGGCGCTTCTTGCTGGTTGAGCAGCGCGGTTTACAAATCCACGACAATCTCAGTGTTTCTATTTGCATACAATTGCCCCCGTCATTGAGGAGACTGGTATGCAAACGCTTTTTCCCGGGGCGACGTCGGATGATGTCGCCGCGCTGTTCCTGATCGCCGACGTTCGCTGCCAGAAGAGCAGGGCGCACTAAAATGATGACCCCTCCGGAGCCCCGGTCGCCCGACAGCTTGCGCTACTTCGCAGTCGCGGTGTTGTGTGTTGCGGTGTTGCTGGGGATCTATTTCGTACAACTCAATGCCAAAGTCGACCGCCAGCGTGAACAGACCGTCGAGTACCTAGCTCTCTGCAGGCAAGTGGAGCGCGTGGCCAGTGCCGCCTCGGCAAACAGGATTGAACTTAGCGATACGTGCAAACAGTTGAGCGGACAGTCATCGAAAAGTCTGACGCCGAAATCGATTGATAACCCTTCTTTATAAAGGGAAATAGTACTTAAAAGTCGCGATGGTATTTGCACCAAAAAGTGGCACTTATATACCTCCCTACCTTGATAAATGTGTGGTTATTGAAGGACTTACGATTGTTTTATTCCGACGAAAGGATTAAAACCATCTTGTTACGGAATTAGGCAATCGGTACTATAGCCGGGCGTTCACCTCCCACGGTTTATGCATTTTTTAAATCCCAAGTTTCCATCAGCTACTTGGGATTTTTTTTGCCTGGGATTTGTTGTCGGCATCAACAAGCTCCGCGCGCATCCGACCATTGTGCTTGGCTTGGTACAGCAACATCGTCGATGTTCTCGACAAACTCGAGCATCACACTGTTCCATCCAACTCGTTGGACGAGATTACCGATTTCGGTGGCGAGCAAGTCGATAACCTGCCTGAGCACATTCGAGTGAAGCGCCCCGACGCAGAATCTGCACAGGCCGCCGGACAGAGCGCGGAACTACAGGCGTCGCAGAAAGGATTTGACGATGTGCCGGGTGGTATCGGTAGTGTCCAGCTCGTCCATCGCACCGTAGGCGTGCCAGCGGCAATCGATGATTTCGTTGCACGGCCGTGCTTGCGCGATGTTCACCACCGACGCCTCGAACACATGGTGCAGCGTGTCGCGCGCCTTCAATTCCTGCAGGTACAGCAGTCCGTCGACGTTCAACCCGGTTTCTTCTTCCAGCTCCCGTTCGGCGGCGCCGACCGGGCGCTCATCGCGTTCGACCTTGCCGCCCGGCAACGCCCATTTCGATCTGGCTTTGCGCACGAAGAGGATATGCCCCTCGTGTTCGCAAATCACCGTTGCGCGTATTTTCATCGTCTGTGCCCCGCAGCGAGATGTCTGTCATAAAAGTGTAATGCAAATGTCATGATGGATGGTGGTGGCGTATCTGCGTGAGGATATAGATACTGGTCGATTGACGACAACGCACGAGGGGAGCAGATGAAGACGGTACGTTGGGGCATGATCGGCTGTGGCAGCGTCACTGAGTTAAAGAGTGGACCTGCTTTCTACAAAGCGCCAGGTTCGGCCTTGGTGGCCGTGATGGGGCGCCGCGAGGAGGCTGTGCGCGATTATGCGGCACGCCACGGCATTGGCCGTTTCTATACCGACGCCCAGGCACTGATCAACGACCCTGAGGTGGACGCGGTGTACATCGCTACACCGCCCGACAGCCACCTCGAATACAGCCTGATGGTCGCGGCCGCCGGCAAGCACTGTTGTGTCGAAAAACCCATGGCGCTGAATGCCGAGCAGGGCGCATTGATGCAGCGCACTTTCGAACGTGCCGGGCTGCATTTGTTTGTGTCCTACTATCGCCGCTCGCTGCCGCGCTTCCAGCAAGTGCGCGACTGGTTGCGCGATGGACGCATCGGCCAACTGCGTCACCTGACCTGGTCCCTGTGCAAGCCGCCAGCCGTCGAAGACACCAGTGCCGCCAATTGGCGCACCGACCCGGCCATTGCCGGCGGCGGCTACTTTGCCGACCTGGCCAGCCACGGCTTTGATCTGTTCCAGTACCTGGCCGGCGACATTGTCGAGGTTGCCGGGTTTAGCGCGCGACAGGCCGGACAGTATGCGGCGGAAGACGCGGTGACCGCCTGCTGGACTTTCAGCTCCGGCGCGCTGGGCATGGGCTGCTGGAACTTTGTCGCGGACCGCCATGAAGATCGCGTCGAGCTGATCGGCACCCTGGGGCGGATCACGTTTGCGGTGTTCGACGACCAGCCGTTGCGGCTTGAAGGGGCGGTCGACGAAGTGCTGGAGGTGCCTTGCCACACGCATATCCAGTGGCACCATGTGCTGGGCATGAACGCCCATATTCGCGGCGAAGCCGAGCACCCCTCACTGGCGATCGAGGCATTGAAGACCGACCGGATTCTGGACAAGGTGCTGCAACGCAATCCCTATCATCCTGAGTAGTTTTCCTGGCGTCGGCGTTGCATTCACCACTTTCGCCGGACCCTGGCCTGCACTCACAATGCGGGCTTATTTTTTTCAAGGAACAGACGGATGAAATACAAGGCAGCCTGGCTGGCCGTGGGGTGGGTACTGGCAAGCATGGCGACGCAGGCGGCGCCACGCGAGCAACGGCCGGCGGGGGACTTTGATTTTTATGTGCTGTCGCTGTCGTGGTCGCCAACGTTCTGCCTGGCGCACCCGAACAACGAGCAATGCAGCGGCAAAGGCTACGGGTTTGTATTGCATGGCCTATGGCCGCAATACGCACGGGGTGGCTGGCCGGCGTCGTGCGATACGCAGTCGCGGCTGTCGGCGGATGAGCTGGCCAAAGGCGCGTTGATATTCCCGACGCAGGCACTGCTCAAGCATGAATGGTCCAAACATGGCACCTGCAGCGGCCTGGAAGCCACGCGTTACCTGCAGGCCACCGATGCGGCCTTGGCCACGGTGCAGATCCCGCAGCAATTGCAGCCATTCAACGTGCCGGGTCACCTGGAGGCACGGGAGATCGAGGCGCTCTTTCGCGAGAGTAACCCGGCCATGGGCAACCATGGCGTGGCGGTGATCTGCAAGGGCAAGGTGCTGTCCGAAGTGCGCGTGTGCCTGAGCAAGGAACTGCGTTTTGCCGGCTGCCCCAAGAGTGTGAAAACCCAGTGCCGAGACGGTGATATCCGCATTCCGGTTCAGCGCTGATCGAGCGCCTGGAGCGAGTGCAATGCGATGGCCGCCGGGGCCTCGGTTGACGTCGACACCCCGACGCGGCCCGCCAGGTAACGCGCTGGCGGCTGGCCCACGGCCTTGCGGAACATGGTGATAAAACCGCTGGCATTTTCATAGCCCAAGTCCAGGGCGACGCGCTGCACACTTTCGCCCCTGGCCAGTCGTTGCAACGACAGGATCACATGCAACTGCCGACGCCAGCGGCCGAAGCTCAGGCCAGACTCCTCCAGCAACAAGCGCGTCATGCTGCGCTCGCTCATGCCGATGCGCGCCGCCCATTGGCCTAGCGTGGCCTTGTCGCCGGGGTTGGCCAGCAGGCTGTCGGCCAGGCGACGCAGCCTCGGGTCCTGGGGCATCGGCAGGTGCAGGCCTTCAATGGGCGCCTGGGCCAGCTCGTCCAAAAGCGTGTCGATCAAACGCCCCTGCGCACTGTTCACGTCGTACAACTGCGGGAAGCTCACCGCTTTGCTGATCAACTCATGCAACAGGCCGGATACCGACAGGGTGCAGCATTGCGAGGGCAGGGCGCCGGCAGCGTCCGGGTCGATCAGCAGGCAATACAACTCAGCTTCGCCGGCGCCACGCGCGGCGTGGGGCATGCCGCCGGGAATCCACAGCGCACACTGGCGCGGCACAATCCAGATGCCGGCCTCGATTTCGCAATGAATCACCCCGCGCAGCGTGTACATCAACTGGCCTTTGCGGTGGGTGTGCTGAACGTGCTCCCAACGCTCGGACGTACTGGTCGCGCTCACGGCCACCACCGCACGCGGGACCAGATCGGCATCCTTGGCTAACGACAGATCATGCTGGTCCAGGCGATGGCGTTTCATGGTGAGCTCGCAGCTTGGCTGAATTGCGAAACATTCTGGCTATTCTGTGCAATGCCGTCCAGCTTCGTCAGCCTTATAGTGAGACTCTCTCTCATTAAGGAACTCTGCCATGCGACTCGACAGTTCAGCATTTCCCGTGGTGAAGATCATTTTTGATGCGCCGAATGAAGGCGGGTCGCAGGACAGCTTCGTGATGTTCGAAGGCCTGCTGGCACGTCAGCAATCTTTTGTGTTGCTGTATGAAAAAGCCTTGGACGAACTGAATCACGCGCATTCCTACGAAGAGCGCGAGCACGCCTCGCACTGGATGAAGACACACCGGCAGGCCCTGCGTGCGTATGTCAAAGGCATGATCCAGGTGGAGCCCTGCGCGGCCAAGCGCCGGGCACTCAAGCCGTTCGCCGCGACGTTTGGCAATGCCTGGGGTTATCCGCTGCTGATGGTGGCGTCCAATGACCAGGCGTGGGCGCTGGCGCGGGATGTGCTGGATGAGCAGGTGTCGGATGTAACGTATTTCTAAGCCATGCACCGCCTCCCGCCAGTGGGACTGCCGAGCGCATTGAAGTATCCTCCGCGCCCCGCTTACCACTGATTCAAAGAACGATGACAGGACAAGACATGCAGGCGCTGTTGGAGTCGATTCTCGACGAAGTTCGTCCACTGATCGGCCTCGGCAACGTCGCCGACTACATTCCCGCGCTGGCCGACGTACCCGCCGATCAACTGGGGATCGCCGTGTACGGCAACGACGGCGCAGCCTACTGCGCCGGGGATGCCGATACCCTGTTCTCGGTGCAGAGTATTTCCAAGGTGTTCAGCCTGGTGCAAGCCATCGACCACGGCGGCGAAACCATCTGGGAGCGCCTCGGCCACGAGCCCTCGGGGCAACCGTTCAACTCCCTGGTGCAGCTGGAATTCGAACGCGGCCGCCCGCGCAACCCCTTTATCAATGCCGGCGCGCTGGTGATCTGCGATATCAACCAGTCACGCTTTGCCGTGCCGATTCTGTCGATGCGCGACTTTGTGCGGCGCCTGTCGGGCAACCCGCAGATCCTGGTCAACAGCGTCGTCGCCGAATCGGAAGCGCAACACGGCGCGCGCAACGCGGCCATGGCCTACCTGATGAAATCGTTCGGCAACTTCCATAACGACGTCGACGCGGTGCTCCACAGCTACTTCAACTACTGCGCGTTGCAGATGAGCTGCCTGGACCTGGCCAGGGCGTTCAGTTTCCTGGCCAACGAGGGGGTGAGTGCCCACAGCGGCGAGCAGATCCTGACTGCGCGCCAGACCAAGCAGGTCAACTCGATCATGGCCACCAGCGGGCTATATGACGAGGCGGGGAACTTCGCCTATCGCGTGGGTTTGCCGGGCAAGAGCGGGGTCGGCGGCGGTATTGTCGCGGTGGTGCCGGGGCAGTTCACGGTGTGCGTGTGGTCGCCGGAGTTGAACGCGGCGGGGAATTCGCTGGCGGGGATCAAGGCGTTGGAATTGTTGAGTGAGCGGATTGGGTGGTCGGTGTTTTGAGGCCGCTCCCGTGTGTGCAGGAAGCATCACGAATCCAAATGTGGGAGGGGGCTTGCCCCCGATTACAGTGTGTCAGTCAATACAGCTGTGACTGATCTACCGCTATCGGGGGCAAGCCCCCTCCCACATTTTGGTTCGGTCTGCTATCGCCTATCAGGCTATCGCATCCCAGGCCCGATCGCCGTGCTCGTCTTTGATCCGAGTCGGCAGGCCCATCACGTCCAGCGCTTTCAGGAACGGCTCAGCCGGCAGTTCCTCGACGTTGGCCATGCGCTTCACATCCCACTCACCACGCGCTACCAGTAGCGCAGCGGCGACCGGCGGCACGCCGGCGGTGTAGGAGATGCCCTGGCTGTCGGTCTCGGCGTAGGCTTCTTCATGATCGGCCACGTTGTAGATGAACACCTCGCGCGGCTGGCCGTCCTTGGTGCCTTTGACCAGGTCGCCGATGCAGGTCTTGCCGGTGTAGCCGGGGGCGAGCGAAGACGGGTCGGGCAGCACGGCCTTGACCACTTTCAATGGCACCACTTGCAGGCCTTCGGCGGTGGTGACCGGCTTTTCGGAGAGCAGGCCGAGGCTGTTCAGCACGGTGAACACGTTGATGTAATGCTCGCCGAAGCTCATCCAGAAACGCACGTTGGGCACGTCGAGGTTTTTCGACAGCGAGTGAACTTCATCGTGGCCGGTCAGGTACAGGTTCTGCGAACCGACCACAGGCAGGTCGTCGGTACGTTTGACTTCGAACATGGTGTTGCTGGTCCACTGGCTGTTCTGCCAGCTCCACACCTGTCCGGTGAATTCGCGGAAGTTGATTTCCGGGTCGAAATTGGTGGCGAAGTATTTGCCATGGGAGCCGGCATTGACGTCGAGAATGTCGATCGAATCAATGCGGTCGAAATGCTGTTGCTGCGCCAGCGCGGCATACGCGTTGACGACACCCGGGTCGAAGCCCACGCCAAGGATGGCGGTGATGTTCTTCTGTTTGCACTCTTCCAGGTGGTTCCATTCGTAGTTGCCGTACCACGGCGGGGTCTCGCAGATTTTGCCCGGCTCTTCGTGGATGGCGGTGTCGAGGTAAGCCACGCCGGTATCGATGCAGGCACGCAGCACCGACATGTTGAGGAAGGCGGAGCCGACGTTGATGACGATCTGCGATTGTGTCTCGCGGATCAGGGCCTTGGTCGCTTCCACGTCCAGGGCGTTCAGCGCGAAGGCTTGGATGTCGGCGGGTACTTTGAGACTACCCTTGGCCTTGACGCTGTCGATGATGGCCTGGCATTTGGAGATGTTGCGCGACGCAATAGCAATACGACCGAGTTCGTCGTTGTGCTGCGCACACTTGTGGGCCACCACCTTGGCGACACCTCCTGCACCAATGATAAGAACGTTCTTTTTCAATTGCTTTATCTCTCCTTTATCCGCCAGCTTACGAAAGGCTGGACAGGTAGTCGTCGTAACCAAATTCACGAACCACCTCGACTGTACCGTCGAGTTGTTTCACTACGATGGACGGCATTTTCAGGCCGTTGAACCAGTTTTTCTTGACCATGGTGTAGCCCGCGGTGTCGATGAACGACAGCCGATCGCCGATGGCCAACGGACGATCAAATTGATACTCGCCGAAAATGTCCCCGGCCAGGCAGGATTTGCCGCACACCATGTAGGTGTGTTCACCCGTGCTCGGCGCCAGCTTGGCATTGAGGCGGTAGATCAGCAGGTCCAGCAGGTGGGCTTCGATGGAACTGTCGACCACGGCCAGGTGTTTGCCGTTGTACAGCGTGTCGAGCACGGTGACTTCCAGCGAGGCGCTGTTGGTGATCGCCGCTTCGCCGGGTTCCAGGTACACCTGCACGCCGTACTTCTCGGAGAACGCCTTCAAGCGCGCACAGAATGCGTCCACGGCATAGTCTTCACCGGTGAAATGGATGCCGCCGCCGAGGCTGACCCACTCGACCTTGTGCAGCAGCGCGCCGAAGCGTTCTTCGATGGTGCCGAGCATCTTGTCGAACAGGCTGAAGTCGTCGTTTTCGCAGTTGTTGTGGAACATGAAACCGGAGATCTGCTCGATCACGCCTTCGATCTTCACCGGGTCCCATTCGCCCAGGCGGCTGAACGGACGCGCCGGGTCGGCCAGCAGGTAATCCGAACTGCTCACCTGCGGGTTGACGCGCAGGCCGCGGGTCTTGCCTTCGCTACGTTCGGCAAAACGCTGCAGTTGGCTGATGGAGTTGAAGATGATCTTGTCGCAGTTTTCCAGCATCTCTTCGATTTCATCGTCGGCCCAGGCCACGCTGTAGGCGTGCGCCTCGCCTTGGAATTTCTGGCGACCAAGCTTCAATTCATACAGCGACGACGACGTGGTGCCGTCCATGTATTGCTGCATCAGGTCAAACACCGACCAGGTGGCAAAGCACTTGAGCGCCAGCAACGCTTTGGCGCCGGACTGTTCGCGCACGTAAGCAATCTTCTGCATGTTGACCAGAAGTTTCTGTTTATCGATGAGGTAGTACGGCGTTTTGATCATTTTTGAGAGCCTGCGGCGGTGCCTGCCAAAAAAGGACACGCATTGTGCCCGCACTTGGAGCAGATCGAAAGGTTAGCGGGCGGATTTTGCGCGTCGGGTTTCCAAGCATAGCCCCGGAATATGACTCTCCAACGGCATGCATCGACCCAATGTGGGAGGGGGCTTGCCCCCGATAGCGTTGTGCCAGACGCCCGATAGGCCAGCTGATCCACCGCCATCGGGGGCAAGCCCCCTCCCACATTCGGATCGCGGTGTGTCCAGGGCGCTGACATCAAACCGTCATCTGTCCACCACGTTCCTGCCACATTGCGCCGCTAATGTCCTCGCCAATGAGATCGATCTCAAGCGAGTGACCATGACTGATTTGAAAGACGTTGCACGGCTGGCCGGGGTCTCCCGTGCGACCGCTGCCCGCACCTTTGCCTCTCCCGACCAAGTACGCCCGGCGACCCGCGAACAGGTGTTCGCCGCTGCCCGCGAGCTGGGTTTTCGGCCCAACTTGCTCGGCCGCCAACTGCGCCTGCAAACCACCAACCTGATCGGCGTGGTGGTGCCCAACCTGCTCAACCCGGTCTTCGCCGAGCAATTGCAGGCCATGGAGCGTGCAGCCCGTTTGCGCGGCTACAGCCTGTTGCTGGCAACCACCGACTACAACAGCGAGCGCGAAAGCATTGTGGTGGAGGAGTTGCTGCGCCAGCGCGTCGACGGCCTGGTGCTGACGGTGACGGATGCCGAAAGCAACAGCGTGCTACACAGCCTGGCCACCGAGCAGACGCCGTTCGTGCTGGCCTACCACCAACCCAGCAACCCCGACTACAGCGCCGTGTCCGTCGACAACCGCGCCGGTATGGCCCTGGCGACGCGCTATTTGCTCGAAGCGGGGCACCGGCGCATCGGCATGGTCGCCGGCCCCGCGTTGCAGTCCGACCGCGCACGTCTGCGTTACGCCGGTTATTGCGATGGGATGAAAGAGCATGGCCTCCAACCCCGCCCGGTGATCGAAATGCCGGCCCACACCCAGGCTGAGTTCGCCGCCATTGCACCGTTTCTCAACGGCCCTGATGCGCCGACCGCGCTGGTGTGTTCCAACGACTTTCTGGCGATCAGCCTGATCGCCGAGCTGCGCCGCAACGCCTGGAACGTACCCGAGCAACTGTCAGTGATGGGTTTCGACGGCATCGCCCTCGGCACCCAGATGCACCCGACGCTGTGCAGCGTGGTGCAGCCCATCGCCTTGCTCGCCAGCACCGTGATTGACCAGTTGCTGGCGCAGATCGCCGGCAACGCCCCGATTTCCCATTGCCTGCCTTGCCATATCCGGCCGGGTGAAAGCACTCAACCCCATGAGGAGACCCTTGATGCGCGTATTCAGTAAAACCCTGGCCGCCGTGCTGCTGTGCGGCATGGCCAGCCTGGCCCAGGCCGCCGACACGGCGATTTGCTACAACTGCCCGCCGGACTGGGCCGACTGGGGCACCCAGCTCAAGGCCATCGCCGCCAGCACTGGCGTGCAGGTGCCGCTGGACAACAAGAACTCCGGCCAGTCCCTGGCGCAGTTGGTGGCGGAGAAAGCCGCTCCGGTGGCCGACGTGGTGTATTACGGCGTGACCTTCGGCCTGCAGGCGCAAAAGGCCGAGGTGGTCGATGGCTACAAACCCAAAGGCTGGGAGCAGATTCCCGCCGGCTTGAAAGACCCGACCGGCCACTGGTTCGCGATCCACTCCGGCACCTTGGGCATCATGGTCAACGTCGATGCGCTGGGTGGCTTGCCGGTGCCGCAAAGCTGGGCCGACCTGCTCAAGCCTGAATACAAAGGCATGGTCGGCTACCTCGACCCGTCCAGCGCTTTCGTCGGCTACGTGTCGGCGGTGGCAATCAACCGCGCCCTGGGCGGCGACCTGGACAACTTCGCCCCGGCCATCGACTACTTCCAGAAACTGGCGAAAAACGCCCCCATCGTGCCCAAGCAAACCGCCTATGCGCGGGTGTTGTCCGGTGAGTTGCCGATCCTGGTGGACTACGACTTCAACGCCTACCGCGCACGCTACAAAGACAACGCCAACGTCGCGTTCGTGATTCCCCAGGAAGGCAGCATCAGCGTGCCCTACGTGATGAGCCTGGTGGCCAACGCACCGCACCGCGCCAATGGCGAAAAAGTGCTGGATTTCGTGCTGTCCGATGCCGGCCAGGCGCTGTGGGCGAAGGCTTACCTGCGCCCGATACGCCCGGTGCAGATGCCGGCCGAAGTCGCCGCGCAGTTCCTGCCCGACAGCGATTACGCCCGCGCCGGTGTGGTGGACTACCAGAAAATGGCCGCCGTGCAGGAAGCCTTTGCCGCTCGTTACCTGAACGAGGTCAAGTAAGTGGCCGCATCGGCAAGACATACCGCCTGGGCCCTGGCCCCGGCCTTTGCGGTGCTGCTCGCGTTCTGGCTGTTGCCGCTGGCGCACCTGATGGTGCTCGGCGCCGAGAGCCGCGACAGCAACGGCAGCGGTTACTGGCAGGTCCTCAGCAGCGCGCAGTATCTAGGCAGCCTGGCGCAAACCTGTGCGCTTGCGGTGTTCGTCACACTCGTGGCGTTACTGATCGGCGGCATCAGCGGTGTATTCCTGGCGCGCCAGCAGTTTTTCGGGCGTTCGGCGCTGGTTGCGTTGCTGACGTTTCCGTTGGCATTCCCGGGTGTCGTAGTGGGCTTTTTGGTGATCCTGTTGGCCGGGCGCCAGGGTCTGCTGGCGTCCCTGGGCCTGCAGTTGGCCGGTGAGCGCTGGATCTTCGCTTACTCGCTGGCCGGGTTGTTTATCGGCTATCTGTACTTCTCGATCCCGCGGGTGATCCTCACGGTGATGGCCGCGTGCGAAAGCCTCGACCGCAGCCTGGAAGAAGCCGCGCACTCGTTGGGCGCAGGGCATTGGCGCGTGGTGTGCGATGTGATCGTGCCGGGCCTGGCACCGGCGTTGGCGTCCTGCGGGGCGATCTGCTTTGCCACGTCCATGGGCGCCTTCGGTACGGCGTTCACCTTGGGCACGCGGCTGAACGTGACCCCGGTGGCGATCTACAACGTGTTCACCAACTACGCCAACTTTGCCGTCGCCGCGGCGCTTTCCGTGGTGTTGGGCGCGCTGACCTGGGCAGTGTTGCTGCTCACCCGGCGCTGGGTGAAAAACGCGGGGACGGTCCTGTGAAGCGCTCATCGCTGTTCGTGATGCAACTGCTATTTACCCTGCTGGTGTGCGCCTTCATGTTGGTGCCGGTGTTGATGTCGTTGCTGGCTGGGCTCACGCGCAATTTCTTTGTGGGCCTGTCCAGCGGCCTGACCTTCGATTGGTTGATTCAGGTCTGGCAGGCCTATTCGCCGACGGTGTGGTTGTCGCTGCAACTGGCCCTGGCCTGCGCGGTGTGCGTCTGCGTGATCGGCGTGCCGGCGGCCTACGCCCTGGTGTGCATGAACAATCGCTTCAGTCGCGCCTTCGAGGAACTGATGGTGCTGCCGGTGGCGATGCCGGGGCTGGCCAGCGCGCTGGCCTTACTCTTGACCTACGGCCAGTTCGGCGCGTTTCGCAGCAGTTGGCTGTTCATTTTGGTCGGCCATGTGCTGTTCACCTTGCCATTCCTGGTGCGCCCGGTGATGGCGGTGATGCAACGCCAGCAACTGCCGGTGCTGGAGGAGGCGGCGGCGAGCCTGGGGGCAGGTCCCATCAAGCGCTTTTTCAGCGTGGTGGTGCCCAACTGCCGGGCGGGCATTCTCGCCGGTGTGCTGATGGTGGTCACCTTGTCGCTGGGTGAATTCAACCTGACCTGGATGCTGCATACGCCCATGACCAAGACCCTGCCGGTGGGCCTGGCCGACAGCTACGCCTCGGCGCGCCTGGAAATCGCCAGCGCCTACACCCTTATCTTTTTGCTGATGATCGTGCCGCTGCTGATTGCGTTGCAGGCCATCAGTGCCCGTTTGTCCCGTGGAGAGCGTCGATGACCGCTATCACTATCCGCCTGCAAGGTTGCCGCAAGGCGTTCGCCGACGGCACCGTCGCCGTGCATGACTTGGACCTGACCGTCGAAGGCGGCGAAACCCTGGCCATCCTCGGCCCGTCCGGTTGCGGCAAAACCACGACGTTGCGCTTGATCGCCGGCCTGGAACGCCCGGACGTGGGCCAGGTGTTCTTCGGCGACCAGGACGTCACGCGCCTGCCCATCGAGCGCCGCGATGTGGGCATGGTGTTCCAGAACTATGCGCTGTTTCCCAACCTGGATGTGGCCGGGAATATCGTCTATGGCCTGAAGATTCGCGGCATGTCGCCAGCGGAGCGCAACAAGCGCTGCGAGGAACTGCTGGAACTGGTCGGTTTGCAACACCACGGCAAGCGCAGCATTCATGAACTGTCGGGTGGGCAACGCCAGCGCGTGGCCTTGGCCCGTGCGTTGGCGCCGCGCCCCAAGGTGCTGTTGCTGGACGAACCCCTGGCCGCCCTCGATGCGCAATTGCGTGAGCGCCTGCGCAGTGAGTTGAATCAACTGTTGCGCGGCCTCGGTATCACCTCGGTGTTTGTCACCCACGACCAGGGCGAAGCCATGGCCCTGGGGGATCGCATCCTGGTGATGGAACACGGCCGCGTCGCGCAACTGGCCAGCCCGCGGGACATCTACCAGAAGCCGGCCAACGCCTTCGTCGCAGGCTTTGTCGGCAACCTGAATGCCTTCCAGGTCATTGAGCCGTCGCCCCATGGTTTGAAAGTCTGCGGCGGCGAATTGCCGTGGCATGCAGCGCAGTTGCCCGGCACCGTGTATTGCCGCCCCGAACACTTGCGGGTGATGGAAAACGAAGGGCATCTGCACGGCCATCTGCTGGCGCAGTTTTTCCAGGGCGCGCAAAGCCGCCTGCTGGTGGATGTGGGCGGCCCGCAACCGTTGCTGGTCGACAGCAGCGACAACCAGCTGTACGCCGTCGGCGCGCCGATTGCCTTGGCCATCGCGCCGCACATGTTGTTCACCCTGAATGCGTGAGAGTTGCCTTGTGAACCGTCCGTTTCTTGTTGCGCAGATCAGCGATCTGCACCTTAAAGCCGGCCAGCGCCTGACTTACGGCGTGGTCGACACCTTGGGCGCGCTGCGCCGTGCCGTCGACCATCTGAACGCCAGCCACCCACGCCCCGATATCGTGGTGATCAGCGGCGACCTGGTGGACTTCGGCCGCGCCGATGAATACGCCGTGCTGCACCCTGAACTGGCGCGCCTGCACATGCCTTGCTACCTGGTGCCCGGCAACCATGACACGCGCGGGCCGTTGCTGGATGCGTTCCGCGATCACACCTACTTGCCGAGTTCGGCGGCGGGCCCGTTGGATTGGGTGGTCGACGCCCACCCCCTGCGCCTGATCGGCCTCGATTCCACCATCCCCGGCGGCCATGGCGGCCAACTGCTGGACAGCCAGTTGCAGTGGCTCGACCAACAGTTGGCACTGCGTCCGCAAGTGCCGACCGTGCTGATCCTGCATCACCCGCCGTTTATCAGCGGCATCGGCCATATGGACCGCGAGCGCTTTATCAATGCCGCCGCCCTCGAAACCGTCGTGGCGCGCCACCCGCAGGTGGAACGCTTGTTGTGCGGGCATTTGCACCGGTCGATGCAGCGGCGTTTCGGCGGCAGTTTGAGCTGTGTATGCCCTGGCACGTCGCATCAGATCGTGCTGGACCTGCAAGACGCCGCACCGGCGCATTTCAACCTGGAACCGGCGGGTTACTTGTTGCATCGCTGGGATGCGCAACAGGGGTTGGTCAGCCACAACGGCGTATTCGGGGACTACCCGGGGCCATATCCGTTTTATGACGCTCATGGATTGATTGACTGAGGTTTTACGGAGGTTCACTTCACCCAACCAAGTAACTGAACGTTAGTTAACGCAACGGCCAACTCACGTGTGGCCGTGTGCTTCCTGCTGTCCATTTTTAGCGCCCGGAACTTGGATTCCGCGCCGGAGTTCGTCCTGATGAAAGCTACTTTGAATGTATTAAGCCTATTGACCGGCAGCCTGGGCATCGCCCTGAGCCCCCTGGCGTCGGCCGATTTCTTGAGCGACAGCAAAGCCAACTTGAGCATGCGCAACTTCTACTTCAACAACGACAACCGTGACGGCAGCGCCGCACCGTCGAAGACTGAAGAGTGGGGCCAGGCGTTCATACTCAATTACCAATCGGGCTTCACCGACGGCACCGTCGGCTTTGGTCTGGACGCGGTCGGCATGCTTGGCATGACCCTCGACAGCAGCGCCGGCCGCCATGTGGGCAGCTCGATGATCCCTACCGACGACGGCAAGGCCGTGGACAACTGGGCTCGCGGCGGCGCCACCGCCAAGGCACGCTTCGCCAAGACAGAAGCGCGCTACGGCTACCTGCGCCCGAACCTGCCGATCCTGGTGAGCAACGATGGCCGCCTGTTGCCGCAATCGTTCGAAGGCGGGCAGGTCACCAGCAAAGACATCGACAACCTGACCCTGATCGGCGGTCAGCTTCAACACACCACCGGGCGCGGCTCCAGCGACCGCAGCGGCCTGGCGGCGGCGGGCGGCACCCAGGAAAGCAATAAATTCACCTACGCCGGTGCCGACTACCAACTGACCAAAGACCTGATGGTCCAGTACTACTACGCCAACCTCGAAGACTATTACCAACAACACTTTGCCGGCTTGATTCATGTATTGCCGCTGGGCGACTACGGTTCGTTGAAAACCGACCTGCGTTACTTCAAGACCACCTCCGATGGCAAAAACAGCAGCGCCGCCGGGCGCGCCGAAGGCTACAAGTTCAGCGGCTATACCAAAAACGGCAGCGGTGAAATCGACAACAACACCTGGAGTGCGGCCTTCATCTACTCCCTGGGGTCTCACGCGATTACTGCCGGTTACCAGCAAGTGTCCGATGACAGCAACTTTGCCCAACTCAACCAGGGCGGCCTGGTGAACAAAGGGGAGGGCGGCTCCAGCCTGTACCTCTACACCGACCGGACGGTGCAAACCTTTATCCAGGCCGGCGAACGCACGGCCTTTGCGCAGTACGCCTATGACTTCGCGGCGTTGGGCGTGCCGGGCTTGAAGGCGTCGATGATGTATTTGAAAGGCGACCATATCCTCACCGCCAGCGGGAACAACGCCAGCGAGTGGGAACGGGATATCTCGTTGGATTATGTGGTGCAGAGCGGCACCTTCAAGAACGTCGGGTTCGGCTGGCGCAACGGTATGTCGCGCAGTGAGGTCGCGCGGGACCAGGATCAGAATCGGCTGTTCGTGAGCTATTCGATTCCATTGATGTAACAGCCTGTAGGAGCGAGCTTGCTCGCGAAGAACGCCAACGATCATGCGGGCTGCCTGACGGTACGCGGCGCACTTGGGTTTTTCGCGAGCAAGCTCGCTCCTACAAGGGTCAGGTGTTCAGGCGCCGCGAGCGCGGTATTAACATGAGTAAATCTTGTGATCATCAGGAATAAAATGAGTTTGTCTCACTATCGTCATCTGCCGACAATGGCTGCCATTACTACCTACAGTGGAGTTGTAAGTCATGGCAGTCGCTCATTCCCTCGGATTTCCGCGCATTGGACGCGATCGTGAACTGAAAAAAGCGCAGGAAGCGTTTTGGAAGGGCGAACTCGACGAAGCCGGCCTGCACGCTGTCGGCCGCGATTTACGCAAGGCGCATTGGGCCTTGCAAAAACAGGCTGGCATCGAGCTGTTGCCCGTCGGTGATTTTGCCTGGTACGACCAGGTACTCACCCATTCGCTGATGTTCGGTGTGATCCCTGAGCGTTTCCGCCCGGCCGATGGCAAAGCCACCTTGCAGACCTTGTTCGGCATGGCGCGTGGCGTCAGTGACAATTGCTGCGGCGGGGCGCACGCCCAGGAAATGACCAAATGGTTCGACACCAATTACCATTACCTGGTGCCTGAGTTCAGCGTCGACCAGCACTTCCACCTCGGCTGGGACCAGCTCTTCGACGAGGTCAAGGAGGCGCTTGACCTGGGGCACACCGTCAAACCCGTGGTGATCGGCCCGCTGACCTACCTGTGGCTGGGCAAGGCCAAGGGCGGTGATTTCGACAAACTCGAGCTGCTCGACCGCCTGCTGCCCCTGTACGGCCAGATCTTCCAGCGCCTGGCTGACCTGGGCGTGGAGTGGGTGCAGATCGACGAGCCGATTCTGGTACTCGACCTGCCGCAAGCCTGGAAAAACGCCTTCGAGCGTGCCTACAACCTGATCCAGCGTGACCCGCTGAAAAAGCTGGTCGCGACTTACTTCGGTGGCCTGGAAGAAAACCTCGGCCTGGCCGCCAACCTGCCGGTGGATGGCCTGCACATCGACCTGGTGCGCGCACCGGAGCAGTACCCGACCATTCTCGACCGCCTGCCGGCCTATAAGGTGTTGTCCCTTGGGGTCGTCAACGGGCGTAACGTCTGGCGTTGCGACCTGGACAATGCCCTGGCCACTTTGCGGCACGCCCATGAAAAATTGGGCGATCGCCTGTGGGTGGCGCCGTCCTGCTCGTTGTTGCACAGCCCGGTCGACCTGGGCCGTGAAGACCAGCTCGATAACGAGTTGAAAAGCTGGCTGGCGTTCGCCGTCCAGAAGTGCGCCGAAGTGGCCGTGCTGGCCCAGGCCGTCGACCAGCCCGACGCGCCGAACGTGCTCGCCGCGCTCGCCGAAAGCCGCGCCGTACAGGCGGCCCGTGCCGCATCGCCGCGCATTCATAAACCGGCGGTGCAAGCCCGCGTGGCGGCAATCACCGCTCAGGACAGCCAGCGCCAATCGCCGTTTGCCCAGCGCATCGAGACACAACGTGCCGGTCTCAAGTTGCCGCTGTTTCCGACCACCACCATCGGTTCGTTCCCACAAACCGCGTCGATCCGCCTGGCGCGTCAGTCCTACAAACAAGGCAAGTTGAGCGAAGCCGAATACGTCGAGGCGATGCACAGCGAGATTCGTCACGCCGTTGAGGTGCAGGAAAACCTCGGCCTGGACGTACTGGTGCATGGTGAAGCCGAGCGCAATGACATGGTCGAGTACTTCGCCGAGCAATTGGACGGCTACGCCTTCACCCGCTTCGGCTGGGTGCAGAGCTACGGTTCACGCTGTGTGAAACCGGCGGTGATTTTCGGCGACCTGAGCCGCCCGCAGGCGATGACCGTGGCGTGGATCCGCTACGCCCAAGGCCTCACCCGCAAGGTGATGAAAGGCATGCTGACCGGCCCGGTGACCATGCTGATGTGGTCCTTCCCGCGTGAAGACGTGAGCCGTGAAGTGCAGGCGCGTCAACTCGCCCTGGCGATCCGTGACGAAGTGGTCGACCTGGAAGCCGCCGGCATCCAGATCGTGCAGATCGATGAAGCCGCGTTCCGTGAAGGCTTGCCGTTGCGCCAGGCGCAGTGGCAGCACTATCTGGACTGGGCCACCGAAGTGTTCCGCCTGTGCGCCTGCGGCGTGCGTGACGAAACCCAGATCCATACGCACATGTGCTACAGCGAGTTCAACGATGTGATCGAGTCCATCGCGGCGATGGATGCCGACGTGATCACCATCGAAACCTCGCGCTCGGACATGGAACTGCTGGACGCGTTCGAAGCCTTCGCCTACCCGAACGACATCGGCCCGGGCGTCTATGACATCCACTCGCCACGGGTGCCGGACGCCTCGGAAATGGCCAACCTGCTGCGCAAGGCCGCCAAACGCATTCCGGCAGAACGCTTGTGGGTGAACCCCGACTGCGGCTTGAAAACGCGCGGCTGGCCGGAGACGGAAGCGGCCCTGATCCATATGGTCGCGGCGGCGCGGCAACTGCGCGCCGAACTGGCGTAACACGGCCTGACAAGGTGGGAGGGCGCTTGCGCCCTTTCACCGCAGGCGCAGTGACAGGTCACAGGTATTTAAGCCACGCCACATCCCGCCGCCGCGCCTTCAGCCCGGCAAACCAGCGCACCGGCCAATACAGCGCCATCGGCAAGAGCAGCGCGACCAGCCATACCGCGCCAACACCGTCGAAGCCGAAGTAGGCGCCATGGTTGAGGCCCAACAGCGCCACGCACGCGACATAGAGCATCTTCAGCACATACAGGTGCAACAGATAAAAGAACATCGGGGCTGCGCCGAATACCGCGAGCACGCCGATCCAGCGCCGCTGCCCCACGCGTTCAAGCGCCAGCAGCAATAACAGGCCAATGCCCAGCGTCAACGCGAGGAACAACAGCGACGGCGGATACTTGGTGACATTGAAAAAGCTCATCAACGTCAGCACGCCGCTGTCATACGCGTGCCACGGCTGCTCGCCATAGCCATTGGCCGCCCGCAACAACACGAATCCCAGCAATGCACCGAGCCCCGCCCGCAACAGGTAACGCTGGCGCAGGGCAGGCGCCATGGCCGTGGCAAACCATGGGCCCAGTCCGTAACCCAGCGCGATCACACCGATCCATGGCAACACCGGGTACGTGATGCGCAATCGCAGGTGATCGGACACCTCGACCCAACTACGCTCATGCAGGAGCGCCCACACAGTCTGCAGCGCTGTCCCTGGAGCGAAGTGCAGCGCGTCCAGCAGGTTATGCCCGGCCATGATCACCAGTGCCAAGCTGATCAGCAGCGGGCGCGGCAACCACAGCAGCGCGGCGAGGGCGATCATGCTCAGGCCAATCGCCCAGATCACCTGCAGGTAGATGACGCTGGGCGGCAGTTGGAAGGTCCAGGCAAAGTTGACCAGGCTGAACTCCAGCACGATCAAGAACAGCCCGCGCTTGAACAGAAAGGCCGACACATCGCCACGGCCCTGGTATTTTTGCCCGTACAACCAGGCGGACAGCCCGGTGAGCAACACAAACACCGGCGCACACAGGTGGGCGAGGGTACGGCTGATAAACAGCGCGGGCTCGGTGCTGTCGAGGCTCATCGGGTCGCTGACCTGACGGTGCAGCAGGAAGGTTTCGCGCACATGGTCCAGCAGCATGAACAGGATCACCAGGCCGCGCAGGGCGTCGATGGAAAGCAGGCGTTGGCGCACGGGAGCAGCGTCGATCATGGGCGTGGATCACAAGGGCAGGATTAAAAGCGAATGTTATCCTATAACGCATGCGCGCGCCGCTGCGCGAAGTCATCGAGAGCGAACAGGTTCGCGCCTGGCGTCGGGAGAGGCTGATCATGAGCAAACCACACAACGACACCCCGCACGCCGTCGTCGATTTCTGGACGCAGGCCGGTCCCAAGCGTTGGTTCGCCAAGGACGCCGCGTTCGACGCGGCGTTTCGCGACACCTTCCACACCACCCATTTGCAAGCGGCGCGGCGTGAGCTGGAGGGCTGGCTGGACTCGGCGCAAGGTGCGCTGGCCTTGCTGATCCTGCTCGATCAGTACCCGCGCAACGCGTTTCGCGGTACAGCGCATATGTTTGCCACGGACCCGTTGGCGCGCTTGTATGCGCGGCGCATGGTGGATGCCGGGCTGGATCAATTGGTCGAACCGGCATTGCGTGCGTTTTGCTATCTGCCGTTTGAGCATTCCGAAGACGCGCAAGACCAGCAACGCTCCCTGCTCCTCAACCAGCAGTTGGATGCCAACACTTACCGTTGGGCCAAGGAACACGCGCGGATCATCGAACGGTTCGGGCGCTTTCCCCACCGCAATGAGGTGCTGGCCAGGACGACCACGGAGGCGGAACGGGCGTTTCTGGAGCAGGGCGGGTTTGCCGGTTGAGGCGCTATTCCGCCGGGGAATGCCCCCATAAAAACTGCGCATTGTCTTTATCGCCGCCGATCTCGTAGCGTGGGGTTTCACTCAAGGAGATCCACCATGAACCAAGCTGCGCTGCGCCTCTACGTTGATTCGCTGTTCACCAGCCCCTACGCGATGTCGGTGTTCGTCACCCTGCGCGAAAAAGGCCTGGCGTTCGACACCGTGCCCCTCGACCTCGACGCCGCGCAACACCAGACGGCGGGCTTTGCCCAACTGTCCATGACCCAACGCGTGCCGACGCTGGTGGACGGTGATTTCTCCCTGTCGGAGTCCTCGGCGATCAGCGAATACCTCGACGCGGCCTACCCCGGAACGGCGGTGTACCCGGCCGATCCGAAGCAGCGGGCGCGGGCGCGGCAGGTCCAGGCGTGGTTGCGCAGCGATTTGCTGCCGATTCGCCAGGAGCGTTCGACGTTGGTGGTGTTCTATGGGCAGAAGATGCCGCCGTTGTCGCCATTGGCCGAAGCTGCCGCCCATCGCTTGATCGGTGCGGCGCAGGTGCTGTTGGCGGGGAATCCGGCGTACTTGTTCGGGGAGTGGTCAATTGCCGATGTGGACCTGGCGGTGATGCTCAACCGCCTGATCCTCAACGGCGACCCTGTGCCGGCCGACTTGGTGAGCTATGCGCAGCGCCAATGGCAGCGGCCATCGGTGCAGGAATGGGTCAATCTGCCAAGGCCCGCGCTTTAGGCCATTCCTGCGCGACGCGTCGGTCCAGCTCTTCCCAGTCCGCCATGCCCAGCACGCGGGTGGTGTTCAAACCGCGCAGGTAACCGAGCAATTGCTGGGCGATGGCGTAGGCCTGGTCCGGGTCGGCGGCCTCGTCCAGCAGCACATCTTCATAGACAACCAGGTAATCGGCGACCCGATCGCGAAAATCCGGCAATACGGCTTCGCGGATGCGGTCGAAGGTTTTCTGGTGGGGTTTCATAGCGTGGTCCTTATAGATTTTATGTAAGCACTATTGATTCAGATAATAGTCAGCATCAGAGATTGCAAGTTCTGTTTTTTCCACAAAGGCGGAAAATCTCCCCATCAAGACGCAGTTCAAGGAAATCGCGCGATGAGGACGTTTATTCAACTGGCTTTAATGACCCTGATGATGAGCACTGTGGTCATGATCAACCCGGTAATCGCCGATGAACTGCGTACAGGCCATTTGCTGTCACTCGGCGCTAGCGTAGACTCGCTGCGGCACGAGCAGTCAGTGGGGGTGCTGTACAGCGAAAACACGGTCGACAACCTCAGCTACCTTGAACGCTACCACGCCACAGCCTTGAATGGCGCCAGAGATGCCCTTGATGGGCGCATCCGGGCGGCGTTCGTCAACAGTTCCGACCCGGAGTTGGCGATTGACTGGTTGATGAATTCGTTGCAAGGCACGTTTTTGTCGGTGACCGTTTACGACACGCTGGATGCGCTCGTGCAGGCTCACCCCGATGTGGTGGTGATGCTCGACACCCATAACCAACTGTTGACCCCGCGTAACGACCTGGTCGAAGCGCATTTTATCGCGCGCTTCTATGACGCGGACCTGCAGTACATCGCCAAGGCCGAAGGCTCGGTGCATAAGCAAGTGCCGTCGGTGTGGACGCATGACAAGGCGGCCCCGGAGATTGCCGCGCAGATCGAGCAGCAGCGCGATGTACAGCTCGATGCCTTGAAACAATTTGATGCGTCGCTCAAGGCATTAGTCCGAGCGGGTTGATGTGAACTTTTCCTTTTATATATTCAGGATTTCTATGCGCTCTTTTTTTGCCCCGGCCCTGGCTGTCGCTTCTTTGTTACTGGCCGGTTGTGTTTCCGCTCCGAATGCTCCGACATTGACCCTGCATACCGCCAAGACCCCCGAAGGTTATATGCAATGCGTGTTGCCCAAGCTTGAAAAACACAACCTCACCTCGACCGTGACGCAGAATTCGCGCCACGCCAAGGTGGTGTTGACCAGCAAGGTTGCCGCCGATGATGTACTGGAGGCCTACAAGAGCCAGGACGGCACCAAGGTGTTCCTGTATGAGCGCAAGCCGCTCGCGTCGACCATCACGCCGTCGCGCCTGGAATTGACGGCGCAAGAGTGCAAGTAACCGCAGGCCACCCCTAACTCGGTGGGCGCGAGGGTTGGCTCAAGGGGTTGCTTCGTGGCTGAAGCTGTCGACAACCTTGACCAGCCCTTGAGCCGCCAACGCCACCAATTCAGCGCCTTTCTCCACGGTCGCCAGGGCCGGGTCCGAGCCCATGCGCCCGTCGGGGAAGCGCGCACGGAAGTCCAACGCTTCACGGATCGGTCCGGTGTTGGCGATCTGCGGCGAATAATCGGCAGACTTGATCGACTCCGGATAAGCCCACTGCGTCACGGCAATTTCCGACGGCGTGGCATGGCTGCCGTGGCCGACCGGGAACTGCCGGTGAGCCAGCTCGTTGACGCCTTCCAGATCCCACCAGTTCACCAGCTTCAGCGCAAACCCGGCCGGTTGGCGGGCGAAGCTGGCGGCGGCATACAGCTCGGAAAACGCCGCTTCGATCGTGGCGATGTTGCCGCCATGGCCATTGAGAAACAGGATCTTCTCGAAACCATGCCCGGCCAGCGAACGCACCCAGTCGCCAATCGCGGCAATAAAGGTGGAAGGGCGCAGCGAAATGGTGCCGGGAAAACCCAGGTGGTGCTGGGCCATGCCGATATTGAAGGTCGGGCCGATCAGGATGTCTGCGTGTAGCTGCGCTTGGTGGGCGATGATTTCCGGGCACATCCAGTCGGTGCCCAGCAGGCCGGTGGGGCCGTGTTGCTCATTCGAGCCGATCGGGATCACCACCGTGCGGCTGCGCTCCAGAAACTGCCCGATCTCGATCCAGGTGGACTTATGTAGAAGCATGCGACGCTCTCTTTATCGGTGGGGACAGGCTAACCGCCACGGATTGTACGACTACTCGCCACCTGTTGGGGTTTGCAGTTGAGGTAGGTCGAAGACTTCAACCAGCGCTGGTCCGGGTACCACGAGAACATGAACTGCCCATCCTTGAGTTTGTCCACCACCTGGCGCGCCACCTGCGGACGCACCGCCGGGCAACCCTGGCTGCGGCCGATGCGGCCTTCGCGCTTGCTCCACAACGGGTTGACGTAGTCGGCGGCGTGAATCACCAGGGCACGGTCGCGCGCCTGATCATTGAAGCCCGGCTCCAGGCCGTCCATGCGCAACGAATAGCCATGGGTGCCCAGGTAACTTTCCTGGGTACGGAACAGGCCCAGGCTGGACTGGTGGCTGCCTTCACGATTGGAGAACTGGGTGGCGAAGTTTTCCCCGGACTTCGCCCCGTGGGCCACCAGGTCGCGCAGCACCAGGGTCTTTTTGCGCAAATCGAAAATCCATAGCCGACGAGCGGTCGAAGGCTGGGAATAGTCAATCACGGCCAGGCGCTCGGAACGCTCTTCACCATTATTGACCGCGCACTGCACCGCGTTCAGCGCGCTTTTGAGTACAGTGGGATTGAGTTCTGGAGCCGAGCGCGCCAGGCTGCTATACAAGGAAACAGGGTTGCCGTCGGCGGCGAGCACAACGGTGCTCAGCGTAGCCACGGTCAAGGTCATCAGGCCGAGGCGGCACATAAAAGTCAGCATCTACAGTACATCCCCCACTGTGGATTGGAGCAAAGCTATTGTTCAAAAAACACGCATGTTACTTGAGCATTTGCTTGCTCGTTGCACCGCTGGTCGCTACAGCCGACGAAGTACCGATGGGCACGTTACCGGTGATTCCAGCCAGCCCGGTCCAACAGGCCCTCGCGCAGTTGCCCAGCGTGTGCCCCAGCCTTGCGTCGCGCATCGACGCGGCGACATTGGCGCGTCTGCAGGCGTTCTATCGGCAGCAGGGCGATGTGCCGCTGTGGGTCGCCGAACGCCGCCAGGCACTGCAAGCGCAGTTGCTGATGCTGGCCGACGACGGCCTGGACCCCACCCACTATAGCCTGCCCCCGGCGAACGCCACGGACAACGTGCTGTGCAGCGATATCGGCAGCAGCGAACAGTACCTGCAAGCCCTGCAGGATTTGCATTACGGGCGCCTGCAGCAATCGCGCTTCGAACCGCTGTGGCATTTCCAGCCGCCCACCCGCGACCTGGATACCGAGGTGCTGGCCTTCGCCGCCACCGGGCTGCACGACATGGCGCAAGCCTTCGACCAGGCCCGGCCCAGCACGGATTTATACCGCAGCCTGCGCAACGTCTATTCCACGTTGCGTAAGCAGCCATTACCGCATTGGGACGCGGTCGCCGGCGGGCCGCTGTTGCGCCCCGGCATGGAAGACCCGCGCGTGCCGGAACTGGCGCGGCGCCTCTACCGTGGTGGTTATCTCGCCAGCGAACCCAAGGACAACGGCAAGCAGTACCGCGACGAACTGGTCAAGGCGGTCAAGGCCTTCCAGGTCGGTCACTCATTGCAATCCGACGGCGTGATCGGCGCCGGCACGGTGGCCGAACTCAACATCAGCCCGGCGGTGCGCCGCGAGCAGTTGCGCATCAACCTGGAGCGCTTCCGCTGGCTGAGCCAGGACCTGGAGCCCGAAGGCGTGGTGGTCAACGTCGCCGCCGCGCAATTGAGTGTCTATCAGAGTGGCATCCCGGTGTGGCAAACCCGCTTGCAGGTCGGCCGCGCCGAACGCCAGACACCGCTGCTCAAATCACGCATCAACCGGTTGACCCTCAACCCGACCTGGACCGTGCCGCCCACCATCATGCGCGAGGACAAACTCCCGGCCATCCGCCTCAACCCCGAATACCTGCGCCAGCAGAACCTGCAAGTGCTCGATCCCGAGGGTCGCCCGCTGGCCCCCGAACACATTGACTGGGCCCGCCCCGGCAACATCCTGCTGCGCCAGGGAGCCGGCCCGCGCAACCCGCTGGGCAAGATCGTGCTGCGTTTCCCCAACCCGTACTCGGTGTACCTGCACGACACGCCCAGCCAACCGCTGTTCACCAAAGGCCCGCGTGCGTTCAGCTCGGGTTGTGTGCGGGTCGAACAACCGTTGCTGCTGCGCGACCTGCTGGTGAGCCCGGCGGAGCGCGTTCGCACCGATGAATTGCTGGCCACCGGCGTGACCCATGAATTCCGCCTGGCGACGCCGGTGCCGGTGTTGCTCGGGTACTGGACCGTGGAAGTGGATCGCCAGGGTGAGTTGGTGTATGCGCCCGATATCTACGGGCGCGACCCCGTGTTGATGAAAGCCATGGGGAGTGTGCTCTGATTTGTCACCGCCCACAGCACACGCCATGACGCTGCCTTTCGTGAAGATGCACGCCCACGGCGACGACTTCCTCATCATCGATCGCCGTGGTCTGGATGATCCGATCAGCGCGCAGGTCGCTCGCCGTCTCGGCAATCGTCACACCGGCATCGGCTTCAATCAGTTGGCGGTGGTGCTCGATTGCGCAGACGCTGCCGCACGGATCAAATTCTGGAACCCCAATGGCACGCCCCTGCAAACCTGCGGCAGCGCTACGCGCGGTGTGGCCGAGCGGCTGATGCATGAAGCCGGCACCGATACCATCGTGCTGCGTACCGACCGCGGTTTGCTGACCTGTGTGCGTGAGTCGGGGCAGCGGGTGTCGGTGAATATGGGCGCGCCATCGCTGGGCTGGGCCGCGGTGCCGCTGGCCGAGTCGATGGACACACTGTACTTGCCCCTCGAAGGCGACCCGGCGGCGTGCAGCATGGGCAACCCCCATTGCACCTTCTTTGTCGCGGACCTCGCCGCTGTCGACGTGGCGACCCTGGGCCCAGCCCTGGAAACCCACGTGCTGTTCCCCGCCAGGACCAATGTGCATTTTGTCCAGGTCATCGATCGCGGGCATATTCGCCTGCGGATCTGGGAGCGCGGCGGCGGCGTGCCGCTCGGGTCCGGCTCGTGCTGCTGCGGCGCGGTGGTGAATGGGATTCGCCGCGGCTTGCTCGACGACCGCGTCGAGGTGCAATGCGACGGAGGCACAGTCACCGTGCAGTGGGACGGGCAGGGCGGCGTGGTGTTGACCGGGAGCGTGGAGCCGATCATGCAGGGCATCGTCTATGTGCCCATAGGGTAAATTGAGTTCCGGCAGCGGTTCATCCGGTGCCGGCGGTTGAGCGTCGGCGGAGCGGGTAAAGCCGGTTCACGCCAGCACAATGTAGTCGTTCTGCTGGAGCACCGGCCGGTGCGGGGCTTGGACGAGGTGAAGGTAACGGCCGTCGACCAGATCGATGGGCAGGCAGTCGTCGATGTCCAGCACGCCGTCGGTGTGGGCCTGTGACCAGTGACGCAGCAGCTGTTGCTTGCCTTTGCCCGTCGCTTCCTTTTTGTCGCGGGCAACCACCAGCAGGTAGTGATGCGCCTCGCCAAAGCGGTTGGTCTCATAGCCGCCCAGGTTGATGAAGTACAGGTGCGGCGCGCCGGCCTGGGGCGCCAGGTGGCTGAGTTCGACTTTCCAACCGTCGACGCCATCGACCGCCATCCACGAATCGATATGCACGCCCTTGGGGCTGCCAAACCAGGCATCGCGTAACTGTGGGTAGGTGGCGTCCAGCGTATCCGCCACGGCGAATACCACGTCATGGACTTCGATCCTGGCCCGTGGGTGCTTGCCCCCGAGCATCACGACAAACAGCATTGCAGGCCCTTCCGGCGATTTGGCAAAAGGCAACCATACTTCGATTGAACCCTTTTGTCCGGTGAATGCCACACTGTTAACCCGCGAACGCATCAGGAGATTGTCATGCGAACCATCGATCTGGCCGGTGTTCCGGTCCCTGTCATTGGCCAGGGTACCTGGCGCATGGGCGAAGACCCGGACCGGCGCCGCGTCGAAGTCGCGGCGTTGCAGTGCGGTATCGACGAGGGCATGACCTTGATCGACACCGCCGAAATGTACGGTGAAGGCGGCGCCGAAAGCGTGGTCGGCGAGGCCATTCGCGGCAAGCGCGAGCAGGTGTTCCTGGTGAGCAAGGTCTACCCCCGCAACGCCAGCCGCCGGGGCGTACCGCGCGCGTGCGATGCCAGCCTCCAGCGCCTGGGCACCGATTACATTGACCTGTACCTGCTGCACTGGCGCGGTCAGTACCCGCTGGCAGAAACCGTCGAGGCGTTCGAGCGCTTGCGCGAAGCCGGCAAGATCGGCCGCTGGGGTGTTTCCAACTTCGATGTGGCCGACCTGCAGGAACTTGCGTCACCGGCCTGCGCGACCAACCAGGTGCTCTACAACATCCAGGAGCGCGGCATCGAATTCGACCTGCTGCCGTGGTGGCAACAACATCACTTGCCGTTGATGGCTTACTGTCCGATCGCGCAAGGCGGCGAATTACTGTCCAGCCCGACCCTCCAGCAGATCGCCCATCGGCATCAGGCGACGCCCGCGCAGGTCGCGCTGGCCTGGGTAGTGCGTCAGGACGGGATGATCGCCATCCCCAAGGCCGTCACGCAAGAGCATGTGCGGCTCAACGCCGCCGCCGCTCAACTGGTGCTGGACGAACACGACCTCGACGCCATCGACCGGGTGTTCGGAGCGCCCAAGCGCAAGCATCCGTTGGCGATGGTGTGAGGCGATAAAACCAGCATGGGGCGTGCCGCGTCAGCCGCTCACGCCATGCAACTCGCAGTATTCGTCCCAGCTCATCCCCGCCATCTGCGCCACTTCCTTATGCACTTCGAGGCGTTGCGCTTCGAATGCCTGGGCGGATTCGGCCGTCAGCTTGAGGGTCAGCTCCCAGGCAAACAGCCCCAGGCGCTCGGCTTCGGCTTCGAACGCCTCATGCAGGCGTTCGGCGCGGTATTGCGCAAGGGTTTCGCCTTTGGCCTGGGCGGCCAGCGGGTTCAGAGTGTCCAGTTGGGTGAGGACATCCGGGTGTGCCTGCAGAAATCGGTCCAGCGCGAGTTGATGGGTATCGCCGGGTTGGGACACAGGTGGGTTCCTCGAAAAAAAGTCAGGCATCTGCGCCGGTGTCTTGGCAAGCCTGTCTACGCCGGGCGCGTTTGCGCATGCGGCGGTTTATCCGGGTGCGTATGGGGTCGAGGACGAAAAGTAACAGGTACGCGGTCAGCACCAGCGTCAGGTCGATCCAGGTTTCGCTGATCGGCCCTAAAAACAGCTCCATAACCGCCTTGGCCAGGTAGAGCAAAGCAACCCCACATAACCACAGCAGTGCGTTAAACATCAGTGGGTGCATAGTATTAGACCGTTTGTGTTGCATCTCAAGCCAAGCTCCTTGCTGCTGGCGATTTCAGCGTGTTCCCCTTGCTGCGCGATCCGGGAACCCTGAAAAAGTCGCAGATATTACATCTTGAAACAGGTTTAGGGACTGCTTCTTATCAGAAAGTTCCGTGGCTAAAGCGCAAGCGCGCACATGAGCATGCTGAGGAACCTGAAAAATCAACTGGGCGACCGCAACGGCTTTTCGCGCCGCGCCTGGTCATGTGTGGCGGTGGCCGGTGTGTTCCCGACCCTGTCTTCGAGGGGCTGCGCGCCGGCCGCGAGGGCGCGCTGTGTGTTATTCGGCGTCGGCGGCGTGCGCCTCGACGCCGACCCGAGCACCCACGGCGATCACGGTGGCCGGGGTGCTGTACCAGGTTGCGTGCGCGGCGGGTCTAGGCTTGGGCCGATCGGTATTCGCGCTGGGTCTGTTCGATCTCTTCGACCAAGCCCTCGATCCTCGCCAGGCGCGCACGGTTGTCGTGGTCCCACGGATGAAAGCCCGGCTTGAAGTAGTGCAGCCACGGCCGCAGCATCCGCGGGAACACGCCCTTGGGTCCATACAAAAACTTGAGCATGCGCCAGAACCCTTGCACATGCCCGCCGGCCTTGCGGTCGGCGATCAGCAGGCGCAGGTGGAAGTCGAACACCACCAGCCAGAAGAGCAGCGTCGTGGTCAGCATGCTCCCGGTGCGCAGCAGGTAGCGCAGGGGGCCCGGCTTGATCACGCGGTTCCACACGTCAAACGCTACCGCCTTGTGCTCGGTTTCTTCGAGGGCATGCCAGTACCACATCTGCTGGTAACCCTTGAGTGAATCGCCGAAGCGCGAAGGGTCGCTCAGGAGGATTTCCGCGAGCATCGCGGTGTAATGCTCCAGGGCGATGGTCACCGCCAGGTTGAACGCCGGCGGCAGGTGTTTTTTCTGCAGGTCGAGGAAGAATTTCAGGCGCCGGTCCAGGCGATGTGCCGGCAGGCCTGCGGCTTGCAGCAAGTCGTTATAGGCGAGGTGTTCGCGGCTGTGCATGGCCTCCTGGCCGATAAAACCCTGGATCTCCTGTTTCAGCGCCGGGTCATCGATGCGTTGGCGGTAGTGGCGCACGCTGTCCATGAAAAACAGCTCGCCCTGGGGAAACAGCAACGACAACGCATTGAAAAAATGCGTGATGAACGGACCTTGTTCGTGCCAGTCCTTGATGCGTTCGGCCGGCAAGGCAAAGCGGATATCGCGACGGATCGGTAGCATGGGGCTTGCTCCTGTTCAGAGACGGCTCTCGTCGTTGCTGTCAAACAGCGGCGTTGGGCGTTTGGGGGCCATGCGCTTGCTGGCGAACACCACCAGCGCTTGATAGGCCGCCGGCAGGCAGCGGGTGAGCAGGTCGAGAACATACGCATCGCGGCCGATGAGCACGCGGCGTTTATTCTTGCGCACGCCCTGCAGGATCACTTTGGCGGCCTGGTCGGCGTCGGTGATGAACAGCTTTTCGAAGTCGGCGCGGGCCTGCTGTTCGCTGTGGATCAAAAAGCCGGTCATGTTGGCGTCGATGCGGCTGCTACGGCAGATATCGGTGCGGATGCCGCCGGGGTGGACACAACTGGCCGAGACGCCGCAACGTTGCAGGTCCAACTCCTGGCGTAGGGCTTCGGTAAAGCCGCGCACCGCGAATTTGCTGGCGTTGTAGCCGCTCATGCCGGGCTGGGCAAACAACCCGAACACGCTGGACGTGTTGACCACATGGCCGTCGCCGCTGGCCTTGAGATACGGCAGGAAGGCCTTGGTCCCGTACACCACGCCCCAGAAGTTGATGCCGATGATCCATTCCAGATCGCTGTAGTCCACGCCTTCGACGGTGCTCGACAGCGCCACTCCGGCGTTGTTGAAGATCAGGTTGACCTGGCCGTGCTCGGCAGCGCAGCGCGCCGCCCAGTCTTGCATGGCGTGCCGGTCGGACACATCCAGCACCTGGGTGGTCACCCGCACTGGCGCCAGGGTGGCGGTTTGAATCAACGCCACGGTCTGGTCCAGGCCTTGGCTGTTCTTGTCCGCCAGCGCCAGGTGGCAACCTTCGCGCGCCAGGGCCAGGGCCAATGCGCGGCCCATGCCGGATGCCGCGCCGGTGATCGCCGCCACGCGGCCGTTGAATGACTTCATGACAGGCTCCCTTCTGCGGTGGAATGTGGCGCGGCCATTGCGCGGGGCGCCGCGTCAATCGGTGCCATGCTGGCGACATAATCCTTGAGTGCAAAATGCCGGGTGATCTGCTTGAAGCGCCAGGTCGAGCCGGGCCACAGGGTGGTGTTCTTGCCAGTGCGAGGGTCGAGGTACCAGCTCCGGCAGCCGCCGGTGTTCCAGATGGTGCGCGTGAGTTTGTCCTGCAATTGGTGGTTGTAGGCTTGTTCCACCGCGGGTTTGACCTCCACCGTGGCAATGCGGTGGCGCTGCATTTGTTGCAGCGCATCGAGGATGTAAGCGACCTGGGCTTCGATCATCAGGATCATCGAGTTATGCCCCAAGCCGGTGTTGGGGCCGATGATCAGGAACAGGTTCGGGTAGCCCGGCACCGTGCTGCCTTTGTAGGCATGGGCGCCGTCGTGCCAGGCGTCCATCAGGTCGACGCCGTGACGCCCGATGATGCAGTCGCGGGGCGGCGGGTCGGTGGCCTGGAACCCGGTGCCGAAGATCAGGCAATCGGCCGGGTGCTTGACGCCGTCGGCGGTGATCACGCCATCGGCTTCGATGCGCAGCACGCTGTCGGTCACCACCTGCACATTGCTGCGCGACAACGCTGGGTAATAGTCGTTGGAGATCAGCACGCGCTTGCAGCCGAGGATGTAGTCCGGCGTCAGCGCCTTGCGCAGGGCAGGGCGGGTGACGTGTTTGTGCAAGTGGCGCAGGGCGACTTTCTGCACCATCTTCATCAGCCGTGGGTGCCGGGCAAAGCCCACCACGCGGCCTTCCAGCGCCCAATACAAGGCGCCGCGCACCAGCCGTTGGGTGAAGGGCAGGTGCTTGAATGCCCAGCGCTCAACGCGGGAAATCGCTCGGTCGGGCTTGGGCATGATCCATGGCGGGGTGCGCTGGAACAGGTCCAAATGAGCGACCTGCGGCGCGATCTGCGGCACGAACTGAATGGCACTGGCGCCGGTGCCGATCACCGCCACGCGCTTGCCCTTCAGGGTATAGGCGTGGTCCCACTGCTGGGAGTGAAAGCGCTGGCCCTTGAAGCTGTCCAGCCCCGGGATATCCGGCAGCGCCGGGCGCGACAAGCCGCCCATGCCCGACACCAGCACCCGCGCGCTGACCTGGCGCCCGTTGCTGAAGCTCAGTTGCCAGCGTTGTTGCTGCTCATCAAACACCGCACGTTGCAGGCCCATACCGAAGCGCAGATACGGCGCCAGCGCGAAACGTCGGGCGCATTGCTCCAGGTAGGCGCGGATCTCCGCTTGCGCGGCGAATTGGCGGGTCCAGTGCGGGTTGGGCGCAAACGAAAACGAATAGACGTGGGACTGCACATCGCAGGCGCAGCCAGGGTAGTGGTTGTCGCGCCAGGTGCCGCCGAGTGTCTCGGCCTGTTCGGCGATAAAGAAGTCGCTAAAGCCGGCTTCCTTGAGCTTGATCGCCATGCACAGGCCGGCGAAGCCTGAGCCGATGATGGCGATGTCGATGGAGTCACTGTGGGCATTCATAGGCGGGCCTGCGTGGGCATCGGATGTGCTCCTGTTTTTGTTTTGTCTTTTTAGATAGAACACCATTGCAAAGGAAAATTGAATTACTTATTTTAAAAAAGATTTTAAATAATCTACCTGAAAATATCGCCTAGGCTAGTCCCTGGCTCCTCATGTGCGACGGTATGCACGAAGTTTAGGTCCAGGGTGTGGGCGATGGCTGAGGCCTTGATCAATTCCGGTCGGGCGGTCGGCAGCAGGGAAGCAGAGGACCGAGCTATGGCTGTCGAATGGGTTATCGCTGCGGGTGTGCTGGTCAGTGCGAGCGTGGTGGCATGGGGCTTCAGTGCCTGGATGACACGGCGCATCGAAGCGGCCGTTCCAAGTAACGGGCGCTTTGTGGACGTCGATGGCGAGCGCTTTCATTATCTCGACGAGGGCAAGGGCCCACCGCTGGTGATGATTCACGGGCTGATGGGCAGCAGTCGCAACCTGACCTACGCCTTGTCGGGGCAGTTGCGCGAGCATTTCCGGGTCATCACGCTCGACCGGCCTGGCTCGGGCTATTCGACCCGGCATCCCGGCACGGCGGCGGACCTGCCGGCCCAGGCCCGGCAAATCGCGGCTTTTATCCAGGCGCTGGGCCTGGATCGACCGCTGGTGCTGGGGCATTCCCTCGGCGGCGCGGTGGCCCTGGCGCTGGCCCTCGACCATCCCCACGCGGTCTCCGGGTTGATCCTGGTGGCACCGCTGACCCATCCCCAGCGCCTGTTGCCGCTGGTGTTCCTGTCATTGGCGGTGCGCCCGGCGTGGCTGCGTCGCTGGCTGTCGCACACGCTGACGATGCCGATCGGCCTGCTGACCAAAGGCTCGGTGGTCAAGGGCGTGTTCGCCCCCGATCCTGCACCAGCGGACTTCGCTACACGCGGCGGCGGGCTGCTCGGCATGCGCCCGGCCAACTTCTACGCGGCCTCCACCGAGATCAACCAGGTCAACGATCACCTGCCGGGCATGGTCAAGCGCTACCCGCAACTGACCCTGCCCATCGGCCTGATCTACGGCGCAAAGGACAAGGTGCTGGACTTTCAAAAGCACGGCCAGGCCCTCGCGAGCCGGGTGCCCGGCCTCAAGCTGCAACTGGTGGAGGAGCGCGGCCATATGTTGCCGATCACCGCGACGGAGCGTGTTGTGGCGGTGGTGGAACAGGTGGCCAAACGGGCCCGATCACCGCAAAACACCACCGTCCTGCATCCACCGTTGGCCCTGGCGGACAAATAATCGGGCCATCCGAGTCGCGGCACAACGGCGTCAATGCGCGCTCTAGACACCTGACCAGCCAGCTGAAAAAGAGACTGCTCGGTCACGCAAAAAAGGGCTCGATAAACTAGTTGACGACCTAACGATTTCGCGTTATTTATTTAAAAAAATATTTCAATGTTTGTTTTGAAATGATTTTTGAAATGCCTAAGAGCGAATAACAATGAAAAAAACGTCTTTTATCGCATGGTTGATTTCCCGGAGCCTTCCGCGCTCCTCGAACCTGTTTTGCACCTGCCTCGTCCGGAGGTTGCCATGAATCAGACCCTGGCCACCCCGCAGGTCTGGGCCGACGGCAAACGCCACCTGTGGTGGCTCGGCATCCTGCCCCTGGCAACGCCTTTACTCTCCGGCACACTGGCAATCACCAGCGGCGTGCAACAACTGTGGTGGGTTGGCGTATTGGTGATCTTCGGCCTCATCCCGCTGATCGATGGCCTGTTGGGCGAAGACGTGAGTAACCCGCCCGAGTCCGCCGTCAACCACCTCGAATCGCAACGCTATTACCGCTGGATCATCTACACCGGCGTGCTGTTCGTCATCGCTTCGGTGGTGATCACCGGTTGGCTGGCGGCCGGCGGTATCGACTGGATCATCAACGGCGGTTTGCTCCAGGCCACCGCCGCGCTGGAACCTTCGAGCTGGCTGGCGAAAACGGCCGCCTATCTCACCTCGCGCACCCAACTGCACGGCCAGGTCAGTGCGTTCACGTACCTGGGCATGGCCATGTCCACGGGCGCGGCGACTGGCATCGCGATCAACACCGCCCACGAGCTGGGGCACAAACCCAAGCCGCTGGAAGTGTTCCTGGCCAAAGTCACTTTGGCGCCGACGTTCTACGGGCACTTCTATACCGAACACAATCGGGGCCATCACGTCCGTGTCGCCACCCCGGAAGATCCGGCCAGCTCGCGGCTGGGGGAAAGTTTCTGGGCTTTCCTGCCGCGCTCGGTGTGGTTCAGCGCACGCTCGGCGTGGAACCTGGAGCGCGAACGCCTGCGCAAACTCGGCCTGCCGGCCTGGCACTGGAAAAACGCCGTGCTCAGCGCCTGGCTGTACAGCGTGGTGTTGTGGGGCGCGATGATTGCCTGGTTGGGGGCGGCGGTGATTCCGTTCCTGATCATCCAGGGCATCTACGGCTTCTCGCTGCTGGAAGTGGTGAACTACGTCGAACACTACGGCCTTAAACGCCAGAAGTTGCCCAACGGCCGTTATGAGCGTTGCTCGCCGCGACACTCGTGGAACAGTAACCGGATCGTGACCAATATCTTTCTGTTCCAACTGCAACGGCACTCCGATCATCACGCCAATCCGACGCGCAGTTATCAATCGTTGCGTCACTTCGATGAATCGCCGCAACTTCCCTACGGTTATGCAAGCATGATTGTCTGGGCTTACGTGCCGTATTTGTGGCGACGACGGATGGACCATCGTGTGCTCAGGCATTATGCCGGGGATATCACTCTGACCAATCTTCAACCGTCCAAGCGTTTGCACTATCTGAAACAATACGGCGGCAATAGCAAAACGTTCTGAGATGAACTGAAAAAGTTACCTGGCGTGCTCGGGATCTTTGTATCGCGCGGTTTCTTATCGCCCAGCGTTTATCGATTTCATTGCAAGAGAGTTGTTTGACCCCACAAAAATAAAAGCAAGGGAAGGACGTTCACCATGCAAACACCTGCCAAGTTCACCGCCCATATCTTATTGGCGGCATTGGGTCTGATTGTCTATCAGCAAGCCCAGGCTGCCCGTATTGAACCTGCCGGCAGTGCGTTTACTGCCCAAGGGCCCATCAGTTTTTCCAAAGGCAAGCTGATCAGTGCCGACTGCACCATCAAGGTGGCGGGCAAGGTTGCCGCCGACGGTTCGTCCGTCAATGTCGACAAGGTCGAATTCGACGGCGGCCTCAAGTGCAGCCGGGTCGAAGCGATCAACCTGCCGTGGATCTTGGTGGCCAAAGACACCCAAAGCGGCTCGATGTCGAAGATCAGCGTGGACGTCCACGCCTTCGGCCTGGGCGGCAAGTGCGGCCCCTCCACGGCCGACGGCACCTGGGATAACGCCACCGGCAAGTTGGAAGCCGCCAATGTACCGATTGGCGAAGACTGCAAGATCAAGACGGTGTCGATCAAGATGCCGGCCAACTTCAAAGTTGTCGAATAGATATATCCGATAGTTGCAGCGGTAATTGAATTGAAATTTGGCTGGAAAGGGAAGTTCTGCAGTTTCTCCGTGACCTCTCGTTCATGGCCATTACCCCTGGCGAATGACTCGCCATAACATGTGAGGAAAAATAATGAAAAGTTTGAAAACTCTCGTGTCGTTGTCTGCTTTGGCCGTGTGCATGGGTGCGGCCTCGATGGCCGGTGCGGCGTCTTTTAGCCCTGTTGGGAAGACGTTCCAAACCGACGCTACGGGCACTATCGTCGTCAAATCCCCGTCGTCTTTTGGCGCTGCCGTGACGTGTAAAGCCGTTTTTTCAGGAACGGTTCGTTCTGATGGCAAGGCTGATATCACCAATGTGGTCGTGTCTCCCGGCAGCAGTACTCTGTGCAATTTGCCTCAGATCACCGGCTTGCCATGGTTGTTGACACCGGCCACCACCACTTCAGGCACCGCAACCAACGTCGGTTACACCATTACCGGTGTACCGCCTTTGATCCCCGGAACAAGCTGCGGCCCGTCCACCATTAACGTAGCTCTGGCTTCAACTACCGGTCCTCTGGATTCGGATAAAAGCATCACCCTGACTGCCGCTAACCAAGCGCTTTCCGGCGGTTGCACCGTGCAGTCGCTGAATGTCAAAGCCACTGGTGTCACCATTGTTCCTTGAAGCATGTAATCCGTGGAAAGGGTTGATCACCCGTTGAAAGGCAGGCGCCTCTAACGAGGCGCTTGTTTGGCGGGGTTTTCTTAAATACTAGAAATCGGCGCTACCGACTGACAACAACAAGAAAGTTGAGGGTCAAGACAATGCAACATGTTATTCCACGTATTTCTTTAGCCGCCGTGTTACTAGGGTTGGTGTTTGGCTCCTCCATGGTCAGTGCCGCAACATTTGCCCAGGCCGGTGCTGCTTTTAACGCAACCGGCACAATTGCGACGGGAATAAAGCCGTTGGTATGGACACCTATTCCCTGCAGCATTGCATTGACTGGACAAGTAGCGGCTGACGGTTCGAGTGCAACTATCACCGGCGCTACTTTTGCCGGGAATGCCTTATGCAATATTTCCGGGCCATTGAATCTGCCTTGGACACTGGTGCCCACAAGTGCCAATACCGCGAGCCTCTCAGGCTTCATGCAGAAATTCGCCTACGACAGTTGCGCCACTCCCAGTGCAGTTGCGATGCAGTGGAGTGCTGCTGACGATACCTTCAGCCTCACTAGCCCCCACACCGTGAACTCAACCTGCAGGCTGAACACGTTCAACTTTAAACCCTCGCCAGCGTTGACGATCACACCATGAATTGGATCGCCATCTACCGATTCAAATATGCCTTCAAGTGGGCAAATTAAAGCAGCAAGCGATCCGGCTGGGGCTGGTTCAGTGAGATAACAATATGGAGTGCCGCATGAATAATAAAAAACAACAGGTACAGGTTTTGCTGGGACTGGCATTGATGGGCGGGGTGATGGTTGCCACGCCCGTGCAGGCCGGCGGATTTTCCACACCGACTTATGGGGCTCCTGGTTGGGGGCGCGCCTTTGGTGGTGGTTCGCTATTCAAGAACGACCCCAGTTCGGCGTACAACAACCCCGCCGCGATGGCGTTTGTGGACCAGAACGTCGCACAAATGACGGTCGACTACGCGCGCATCAAAATCAAATATAAGGGCGCGGCTAATGATTATCTGGGTAACCCTGTCTCGAACAGTCCAATAGGTGCGGATGGTTTCCCTGACCTTTCATCGCCAACGGTCAACAACAATGATGGTGGCGAGGGTGGTTTCACTGCCTGGTTGCCGACCGGGTTCATGGTGATGCCCCTGGGGGACCGGTTCGCTTTTGGCTTGAGCCAAGTGGTGCCACAAGGGATGCGCTCAACTTGGGACGAAGACTCCAAACTTCGCGATTTTGCTGTAGACACCAAGATCGAAACCGTGGGATTGACCGGTTCGCTTTCGTTCAAAGTCAACGATCAGTTCGCCATCGGCGGTGGGCTTATTGTTCAACACAGTAAAGGGTTTGTGAGTCAGAACATCGATTTGTTGGCGGCTGCTGCCAACTCCCAGGACCCATTACTGGGCAGTATTGATTTGCCGGCAGGGGTCGGAGGCGCGCTGATACGGGTCAAGGTCGACAATATCTCCACCGGCTGGTTTACCGGTATTACCTGGAAACCTACTGACCAAGACACCTTGGGCCTGAACTATCACGCCAAGATCAAGAACAAGATGACGGGCAAGTACAACATTCGTTCAGACTCGTACAGCTATGCCCTGATGACTCAACCGAACCCGTTCACTGGCACTGGCACGCTGGTTGGGTCGGCTTATCCTGGGCTGGCGTTGTACCCGGATGGCGCACATGCCAGTACCCAACTGGATATTCCCGCGACTGCGGGCTTTGACTGGGTGCATCAGTTCAATGACCGATTCACCTTGGGCGCAAGTGTGAACTGGACGCAGTGGTCGTCGTTCAAGGACCTCACGCTCAAGTCCGGTGATATCACCATCGTCTCAATCCCCTACAACTACAAGGACTCGTGGATGTACTCCCTCGGCGGTGACTTCCGTGCCACCGATGAACTGACGCTGCGTGCCGGTGTGGCCCTTGACCAGACACCAACCCGCAACTCGACCCGTGACCCCCGTATCCCGGATGGTGATCGTACGTTCTTGTCGTTCGGTGCGGGTTACGAGGTAAAGGCTGTAAAGGGCTTGAGTCTTGACTTGGCGTATTCCCATCAGTTCGTGCAGGAAGTGAAGCTGAAAACCAAAAACGTTGACCGCTTGGGTGGCGCCAGCCTGGACGGCAAGGCTGAGTCGTCAGGCGATGTGGTCAGCGTATCGGCCACCTACAAGTTTTAACAGATATCGAGGGCTATGGAGGAAGGCACTAAGCGCATCTGAATGCCTTCTTCCTGCTGTTTGCCCTCATTTACGGGTCGCCATGTGACCTATTCCGATGTTCGTATTCGTGACCCCGGCTGACGTGCTCAGCCCAGTATTTTTTTGCCCAGGAGTTAAATAAAAATTTCAAAACATAATTTGAATCTGGCTTGCCAAATTTGTAGTGTTGCCCTACGCCGCAGTTCATATCGATCTGCGCCAGCGTTTGCTACGCCCTGAATCGAGTAGAGGTATCCCCATGGTGATCTGGTTATTGGTGGGTTTCGCAGCCGCGATTGCCCTGGCGTATCGACAAGCCGCCGCTGTCCACTGGCTGGGCGCCGGCCTGGCCTGGCTGGCGGCCGGCTACCTGTTCAACGTGGTCGCCGTTTTCGGCACCACCGTCGTGGCGCTGTTAGTGGTATTGCCCGCGTTGCTGATGACAATCAAACCGCTGCGCCGCAGCCTGTTGACCAGCAAGGCTCTGAGCCTATTTCGTACAGTGATGCCGGCAATGTCCGACACCGAGCGCGCGGCCATCGAGTCCGGCACCGTGTGGTGGGATGCCGAACTGTTCAGCGGCCGACCCGCCTGGCAGCGCCTGCTGCAAGCCGCGCCGGCCAGCCTGAGCGCCGAGGAGCAAGCCTTCCTCGACAACGAAGTCGAAACCCTGTGCGACATCGCCAACGACTGGGAAACCACCCAGGTCTGGCAAGACATGTCCCCCGAGGGCTGGCAGTACACCAAGGACGCCGGTTTCCTTGGCATGATCATTCCCAAGCAGTACGGCGGCAAAGGCTTCTCCCACTACGCGCATTCGCAAGTGGTGATGAAGCTGTCGACACGCTGCTCGGCGGCGGCGATTTCGGTGATGGTGCCCAACTCCCTGGGCCCGGCGGAATTGCTGCTGCATTACGGCACCGATGCCCAGCGCAATTACTACCTGCCGCGCCTGGCGCGTGGCGAAGACATTCCGTGTTTCGCGCTGACCAGCCCGTATGCCGGTTCCGACGCTGGGGCGATTCCGGACCTGGGCATCGTCTGCAAAGGCCTGCACGAAGGCGAGGAAGTGCTGGGTTTCAACGTGACCTGGGACAAGCGCTACATCACCCTTGGCCCGATTGCCACGGTGCTTGGCCTGGCGTTTCGTGCGCAAGACCCGGAAGGTCTGCTCGGCCAGCCGGGTTCGCTGGGCATCACTTGCGCGTTGATCCCAACCTCCCATCCGGGCGTGAACAGCGGTCGTCGGCACTGGCCGCTCAACGCGGTGTTTCAGAACGGTCCTACCACCGGCAAGGATGTGTTCATTCCCCTGGAGTGGGTCATCGGCGGCCGCGAACAGGTCGGCAACGGCTGGCGCATGCTGATGGAATGCCTGGCGGCCGGTCGGGCGATTTCCTTGCCGTCGGCCAACGTCGGCCTGGGCAAGGTCGCAGTACGCGGCACCAGCGCCTATGCGGCGATGCGCAAACAGTTCGGCCTGCCCATCGGCAAGTTCGAAGGCGTGCAAGCCCCGTTGGCGCGCATGGCCGGGCATTTGTATGCCTGCGACGCGGTGCGCAAGGTGTCGGTGGCATCGCTGGATGCCGGCGAAAAACCTTCGGTGATCTCCGCCATCGCCAAATACCACGTCACCGAGCGCGCGCGGATGATCGTCAACGACGGCATGGACGTCGTCGCCGGCAAGGGCATCTGCATGGGCCCCAACAACTTCCTGGCCCGCGCTTATCAACAAAGCCCGATTGCGATCACGGTAGAAGGCGCGAACATCATGACCCGCTGCCTGATCATCTTTGGCCAGGGCCTGATCCGTTGCCATCCCTATGTGTTGCGCGAGATGGAAGCGGCGCGCAACCCCGATCGGCGCAAGGCGCTTGAAGCGTTTGACAGCGCAATGTTCGGCCATGTGAGCTTTGTGCTGGCCAATACGGTGCGCGCCGCAGTGCATTCGCTCACTGGCGGGCGCCTGATTTCCGCACCCGCCAAGACCGAGCCGGCGTTGGCGTCCTACTACCGTCAGGCCAATCGGCTGTCGGTGGTGTTGGCTTTGATCTCGGACGTTTCCATGGGTGTGCTCGGCGGTGCGCTCAAGCGCAAGGAAAGTATCACCGGGCGCCTGGGCGATATTCTTTCGCAGTTGTACATCTTGTCCTGCGTGCTCAAGCGCTTTGAAGACGACGGTCGGCCCCAGGCGGACTTGCCGCTGGTGCATTGGTCGGCCCAGGATGCGTTGCTGCGCGCCCATGAAGCCCTCGCCGAAACACTCGATAACTATCCGTCGAAAGCTGCGGCAGCGGTGGTGCGCGGCTTGAGTTTTCCGTTTGGCATCCCGTTGCGTAAACCCTCGGACCGGCTGTTGGCCCAGGTGGCGGATGTGGTGCAGACCTCCGGCGAAACCCGTGAGCGCTTGCTGGCCAATTCCTATATCCCACGTCCGGAAATCGACAAGCTGGCCTACGGCGAATTGGCTTTCCGCCTGTTGCCGCAGGTGGAGCTGATCGAAGCACGGCTCAAGCCTGCGATCAAACAGGGCTTGCTCGAACCGATGCCGATCGCCGCCACGGCCTTTGCCGCCTGGCGCGTCAAGGCGCGGGCGCTGGACTTGATCGGCAGCGATGAAGACGCCTTGCTCGCGCGCTATGTGGAATATGCCGACCACGGCATCCAGGTCGACGACTTCCCGCAGGACTTCGGTCTGCTCGAGGCGTTGCAGCAGCGTAAGCACGTGTTGCAACCGTCTACCCAGCGTCGTACCAGCCAGGGCGAGAATGCTTCGGTCAATTGAGTGGCACTGAATGAACGCGCCTACATGGCTCGGGCGTTCATACCGATACCGTATCGTGAGTGGATGTTTATATGAGTGACAGCTACCTATCGTTCGTCAATTCTCCCTGGGGCCGACGCCTGGCCCAGGCCATCGGCCTGCCGCAACCGTTGCTGCTGCAACGTCATCGCCGTGGCCAGCAAGGCCTGGCCAACCCGGTGATCGTCGCGGGGGCAGGGCGCCTGGCTGTGCAAGTGCAACAGATTTTCAGCGCCACCGACACGGTCGCCGCCACTGCAGCGACCCTCAAGGCGCCGTCTACGGTCAAGGTGCAGGGCGCGGTGTTCGATGCCACGGGCGTCGTCGACCTGCAGCAGCTCGATGAGCTCTACGTATTTTTCCACGCCAACGCCAAGCGCCTCGCCCAGCATGGTCGCGTGGTGGTGCTTGGCACTGCTCCCGAAGACTGTCGGGATTTGCCCCAGGCCATCGCCCAGCGCGCCCTCGAAGGGTTGGTGCGTTCGCTGGCCAAGGAACTGCGCCGGGCGATCACCGTGCAATTGATCTACGTCGCGCCGGGGGCCGAAGACGCCCTGGACAGCAGCCTGCGCTTCTTTCTGTCGCGTCGTTCGGCCTATGTGTCGGGGCAAGTGGTGCGCCTGGAAAAACCGCTGGACGGCCCTGTCACGGTCAACTGGGACACCCCCTTCGCCGGCCGCCGCGCACTGGTCACCGGTGCCTCCCGCGGCATCGGCTTGGCGATTGCCCAGGTATTGGCCCGCGACGGCGCCCATGTGGTGTGCGTGGATGTGCCCCAAGCCGAGGACGCGCTGCAACATGCCGCCGCCAGCGTCGGTGGCTCGGCGTTGCCACTGGACATTACCGCTGCAGATGCGGCCTCGCTGTTGCAGGCCCATGTCAGCCAATCCGGCGCCTTCGACGTGGTGGTGCATAACGCCGGGATCACCCGCGACAAGACCATCACCCGGATGACCGAAGCGGCGTGGCGCAGTGTGCTGGCGGTCAACCTGCAAGCGCCGTTGCAACTGAGCCACGCGTTGCTGGAATGCCAGGGCCTGAACCCGGGCGGGCGCATCGTCTGTGTGTCGTCGATTTCCGGCATCGCCGGCAACCTCGGGCAAAGCAACTACGCCACCTCCAAAGCCGGGGTGATCGGCCTGGTCCACGGCCTGGCACCGTTGGCGGCGGCGCAGCAGGTCACGGTGAACGCGGTGGCGCCGGGGTTCATCGAAACCCAGATGACCGCGAAGATCCCGCTGCTGATCCGCGAAGCCGGGCGGCGCATGAATTCGCTGTCCCAGGGCGGCCAGCCGATCGACGTGGCCGAGACCATCGCCTGGCTGGCCCACCCGGCGTCCGGCGGCGTCAACGGCCAAGTCGTGCGCGTGTGCGGCCAAAGCCTGCTGGGAGCTTGAGCCATGGACTACGTGACGCAGATCATCGATCCGCCGCCGTCGCAGCCCCAGTTGTTGCTGGACGGCCTGCGCGCCTTGCGCAAACCCAAGCTTGACGGCGCGCCTGAGTTGCCCAAGGCGCGTCTGGTGCGTTCGGCGGTGGAATTGTCGGCCACGGGCATCGCCGCGTATGGCCGCGCCTGTGGTTTCCGGCATGAGCAGGGCGTGCCGCTGTCCTACCCGCAGGTGCTGGCGTTCCCGTTGCACCTGATGCTGCTGACCCGGCCGAGTTTCCCGTACCCGGCCAGCGGCATGGTCCACCTGGCCAATCGCATTCGTCAGCACCAGCGCTTGCACGCAGGCCAGGCCCTGCGCCTGGAGGTGTATTGCGAGCGTTGGGTGGCGCACCCCAAAGGCCAGGCGCTGAGCATCGCCACCCGGGCCTACGGTGCGGACACGCTGCTGTGGGAAAGCGACAGCCTGTACCTGCGGCGCGACGTGAAAAACCCGGTGGGTGAGCCATGGGCGGACGTGCTGCCCTTGCAGGAAGAAGGCCTGTTGCGCACCCAGCGCTGGGTGCTGCCCGCCGACCAGGGCCGGCGGTTTGCCAAGGTCTCGGGGGATTTCAACCCGATTCATACCTCGCTGATCGGCGCAAAACTCTTTGGCTTTCGCCGCGCCATCGCCCACGGCATGTGGACATTGGGCCGCGCATTGGCCGCCGAGCAACCGCCGGGCGGCCTGGATCAGGCGCAAGCGCACTGCGACTTCAAGCTGCCGATCTTCCTGCCCGGCCAGGTCGCGCTGTGGCGCCGCCCCGTGAGCGGCCCGCGGCGTGAGTTCGAAGTGCGCAACTTCGCCGGTGACAAACCGCACATGCGCGGGCTTTTTATCTGGAACGAGCGTCTTAAATGAATGACTACAGCTTCAACCCGGCCCCGGCCCGCCGCGTGGCGATCATCGGCGGCAACCGCATTCCGTTTGCCCGCTCCAACACGGTGTACGCCCACGACAGTAACCAGGATTTGCTGGTGGCCGCGCTGCAAGGCCTGGTCGACCGCTACAACCTGCACGGCCAGCGCCTGGGCGAGTTCGCCGCGGGCGCGGTGATCAAGCACTCGCGGGATTTCAACCTGGCGCGTGAGTCGCTGTTATCGACCACGCTGTCTGCGCAAACCCCGGCCTACGACTTGCAACAAGCCTGCGGCACGGGCCTGGAAGCGGCCTTGCTGGTGGCGAACAAGATCGCCCTCGGCCAGATCGACGTGGGCATCGCCGGTGGCGCCGACACCACGTCCGACGCGCCCATCGGCCTCAATGAAGCGCTGCGCCACACCTTGCTTGCGGCCAATCGCGCCAAGGCCATGGGCGACAAGGTGAAGGCGCTGCTGAAGGTGCGTCCGTCGATGTTCTTCAAGCCGCTGCTGCCGCGCAATGGCGAACCGCGCACCGGTCTGTCGATGGGCGAGCACTGCGAAGAAATGGCCAAGCGCTGGCAGATCAAGCGCCTGGCCCAGGATGAATTGACCCTCAGCAGCCACCAGCGCCTGGATGCCGCCTATCAACGCGGTTTCTTCGACGACCTGATCAGCCCCTATCGCGGCCTGGCGCGGGACAACAACCTGCGCGCCGACACCAGCCTGGAGAAGCTCGCCAGCCTGTCCCCGGCCTACGACCGCCAGAACGGCACGCTCACGGCGGGCAACTCCACACCGCTGACCGACGGCGCCTCGGTGGTGCTGTTGGCCAGTGAAGCGTGGGCCGCCGAACACGGCTGGCCGGTGTTGGCTTACCTGCGCACCGGCGAGACCGCGGCGGTGAATTTTGTCGACGGTAGCGAAGGCCTGCTGATGGCGCCGGCCTATGCCGTGCCGCGCATGCTCAAGCGTGAGGGCCTGGGCTTTGCCGACTTCGATTTCTTCGAGATCCACGAAGCGTTCGCCGCCCAGGTGCTCTGCACGCTCAAGGCCTGGGAAGACGCCGACTACTGTCGCGAACGGCTGGGGCTGGACGCACCGCTGGGCACCATCGACCGCGCCAAGATGAACGTCAACGGCGGCTCCCTGGGCTGCGGGCATCCCTTCGCCGCCACCGGGGGCCGGCAATTGGCGGCGTTGGCCAAGGCGATCCACGAGCGTGGCGGCGGGCGCGGCCTGATTTCGATCTGCGCGGCGGGCGGGCTGGGCATTACCGCCATCGTCGAAAAGTAGCGCTATCCAAAACAACAACAAGGAAACTGCCATGAACGCTATCAGCCTGGAACACACCGAACGCATCTGGTTGAACGCCTACCTGCCTGGCGTCCCGGCGGACATCGATGCCGGTATCGAGGACTACCCGTCGCTGCGCGAGGTGTTCCTGGAGCACCTGGAAAAATTCCGCGAACGGGTGGCCTACGTCAGCATCGGCACCGAAATGACCTATGCCGACTGGCACATGCAGGGCATTGCGTTTGCCGCCTGGTTGCAAGGCCAGGGTGTGAAGACCGGCGACCGCGTGGCGCTGATGATGCCCAACTGCTTGCAGTACCCGATCTGCCTGCTGGGGACGATCCTGGCCGGTGCGGTGGTGGTCAACGTCAACCCGCTGTACACCGCCCATGAACTCAAGCATTTGCTCAAGGACAGCGGCGCCGAGACGGTGGTGATCTTCGAGAACTTCGCCCACACCCTGGAAAAAGCCATGCCCGGCAGCAGCGTCAAGCGCGTGGTGGTGGCGGCCATCGGCGACTTGCTCGGCACCTTCAAGGGCGCGGCGATGAACTTCATCCTGCGCCGCGTGCAGAAACAGGTGCCGAGGTTCAACCTGCGCGGTTCGGTACGCTTCAATCAGGCGCTCAAGCAAGGACGGGCGCTGACCCATTTCCCGGTGGACATGCACCTCGACGACCTGGCCTTCCTGCAATACACCGGCGGCACCACCGGTGACGCCAAGGGCGTGATGCTCAGCCACCGCAACATCATCGCCAACCTGCTGCAAGCCAAGGCCTGGGTCGGCAACCAATTGGACCAGGACAAGCAGGAAACCAACGTCACCTTGTTGCCGCTGTATCACATCTTTTCGCTGACGGTGAACTGCCTGATGTTCATGTGCCTGGGCGGGCGCAACATCCTGATCGCCAACCCACGGGACGTGAAGCGCGTGCAGATGATCCTGCGCAAGGAGCGCTTCAACGGGATTGCCGGGGTCAACACGTTGTTTAACGGCTTGCTGGAGAACCAGGAGTTCTGTGCGCGGGACTTTTCCGACCTGCGCATGGTGATCGCCGGTGGCATGGCCACGCACACGGCGGTGGCCAAGCGCTGGAAGGACGTCACCGGGCTGCCGATCATCGAAGGCTACGGGCTGACCGAATGCTCGCCGGTGGTGAGCATCAGCCCCATCGACATTTCCCGCATGCGCGAGATGGAGTTCACCGGCAGCATCGGCGTGCCCTTGCCGTCGACCTGGGTGCGTTTCATGCGCGAAGACGGCGAATTGGCCGACCTCGGTGAGCAGGGCGAATTGCAAGTGCGCGGCCCGCAGGTGATGCAGGGCTACTGGAAGCGGCCCAAGGAAACCGCCGAGGTGCTGGATGCCGAGGGCTGGCTGTCGACCGGCGATATCGGGGTGATGGATACGCGCGGCTATATCCGCCTGGTCGACCGCAAGAAGGACCTGATCCTGGTCTCGGGCTTCAACGTGTACCCCAATGAAATCGAAGACGTGGTGGCGCTGCACCCCGGCGTTGCTGAAGTGGCGGCAATCGGTGTGGAAGATGGCGTGACCGGCGAGAGGGTGAAGATCATCGTGGTGCGCAAGGACCCGAACCTGACCCAGGCACAGATCCTGGCCCATTGCCGGGAATACCTGACGGGGTACAAAGTGCCCAGGTACGTGGAGTTTCGCAGCACCGAGCTGCCCAAGACCACGGTGGGCAAGGTGCTGCGCCGCGCGCTGCGCTAACTTGAATCTCTAGGTGATCTAAATGTGGGAGGGGGCTTGCCCCCGATAGCGGAGTTGAAGTCACCGAGCCTATCGACTGATCCACCGCCATCGGGGGCAAGCCCCCTCCCACATTTCAGAGCGAGTTCACATTGACCCAGCGCTGTTCTCGAGCCGCCACGCGGAGTTTCGCAGCACCGAGCTGCCCAAGACCACAGTGGGCAAGGTACTGCGCCGCGCGCTGCGCTAACTTGAATCTCTAGGTGATCTAAATGTGGGAGGGGGCTTGCCCCCGATAGCGGAGTTGAAGTCACCGAGCCTATCGACTGATCCACCGCCATCGGGGGCAAGCCCCCTCCCACATTTCAGAGCGAGTTCACATTGACCCAGCGCTGTTCTCGAGCCGCCATGTGGAGTTTCGCAGCACCGAGCTGCCCAAGACCACGGTGGGCAAGGTGCTGCGCCGTGCGCTGCGCTAACTTGAATCTCTAGGTGATCTAAATGTGGGAGGGGGCTTGCCCCCGATAGCGGAGTTGAAGTCACCGAGCCTATCGACTGATCCACCGCCATCGGGGGCAAGCCCCCTCCCACATTTCAGAGCGAGTTCACATTGACCCAGCGCTGTTCTCGAGCCGCCACGTGGAGTTTCGCAGCACCGAGCTGCCCAAGACCACAGTGGGCAAGGTACTGCGCCGCGCGCTGCGCTAACTTGAATCTCTAGGTGATCTAAATGTGGGAGGGGGCTTGCCCCCGATAGCGGAGTTGAAGTCACCGAGCCTATCGACTGATCCACCGTCATCGGGGGCAAGCCCCCTCCCACATTTCAGACCGAGTTCACATTGACCCAGCGCTGTTCTCGAGCCGCCATATGGAGTTTCGCAGCACCGAGCTGCCCAAGACCACAGTGGGCAAGGTACTGCGCCGCGCGCTGCGTTAGCTTGAATCTCTAGGTGATCTAAATGTGGGAGGGGGCTTGCCCCCGATAGCGGAGTTGAAGTCACCGAGCCTATCGACTGATCCACCGTCATCGGGGGCAAGCCCCCTCCCACATTTCAGAGCGAGTTCACATTGACCCAGCGCTGTTCTCGAGCCGCCATGTGGAGTTTCGCAGCACCGAGCTGCCCAAGACGACGGTGGGCAAGGTGCTGCGCCGCGCGCTGCGCCGCGCGCTGCGCTAACTTGAATCTCTAGGTGATCTAAATGTGGGAGGGGGCTTGCCCCCGATAGCGGAGTTGAAGTCACCGAGCCTATCGACTGATCCACCGCCATCGGGGGCAAGCCCCCTCCCACATTTCAGAGCGAGTTCACATTGACCCAGCGCTGTTCTCGAGCCGCCACGCGAATCGCCGTCGCCAGCCGCTCGACCGCCCACGCCGCCTCGAAGTCGCTGCCGTCCGCGCCCTGGCCGGCCACTGCCAGAATCAACTCGCGCACTTCCAGCGTCTTCAATTCGTTGTAGCCCAACTGATGGCCGGCGGCCGGGCTGAACGCCGCGTAGCCGGGTAGGGCGGGGCCGGCCAGCAGGCGTTGGAAGCCGTCCTGGCCCTTGCGGCACAGGCGCAGTTCGTTCAAGCGCTCCTGATCGAAGGCCAACGTGCCTTGCGTCCCGCTGATTTCAAACGCCAGGTGGTTCTTGTAACCGTGCTTGAGCCAACTGCTGCTCACCGTGCCGCGCGCGCCGTTGGCGAAACGCAGCAGGGCGTGTACCTGGTCGTCCACGGCAATCGACTTGAGTGTGTCGCCGCCTTTGACGGCGGGGCGCTGTGCATGCACGGTCTGCGTATCGGCGCACACGCTGACCACATCGCCCACCAGATAGCGTGCCATCGACAGCAAGTGGCTGCCCAGGTCTGCCAGGGCGCCACCGGCATGTTCCACCTCACAGCGCCACGACCAGGGTGAAGCCGGGTCGGCCATGAAGTCTTCGCTGAACTCACCCTGGAAACTGATGATTTCGCCCAATTCGCCGTTGGCGATGATCTGCTTTGCCCACCCAATCATCGGGTTGTGCTGGTAGTTGTAGCCGACCCGCGTCACCACGCCCGCCGCACTCGCGGCGTGGCGCATGGCGTCGGCCTGCGCCAGGCTGACCGCCAGCGGTTTTTCGCAGTACACCGCCTTGCCCGCCGCGAGCGCGGCCATGGCCATGGGGTAGTGCAAATGGTTCGGTGTGGTGATCGCCACCACATCGACCGTGGGGTCGTTGACCAGCGCTTGCCAGTCACCATGGGCCTGGGCAAATCCCCAGGCATCGGCGCAGCGCTGGGCGCGTTCGGTGTCGGCATCGGCCAGGGCGGCCAGCTTGAGGCTGACCGGCAGCTCGAATACCGTGCGGGCGTTATTGAACGCCAGGGCATGGGCGCGGCCCATGAAGCCTGTGCCGATCAGGCCGATTCCGAGTTTGCGCATAGCCGTGGTCCTTTGGATTATTGTTTTCAGGGAGGCTATTAATGGAATATAAATTCTCATAATTCAATATGTGGAAAAAATAATTCATTTCTGAAGCTATATCATTGCAGTTGATGTGGTTATATTCAGCGCAGGGTTAAAAGCCGCCAGTTAACAAAAGATAACGTAGCGCCGATTGTCAGACGATTCGAAAGCCCGATAGGATGGCCCCTACTTCCTCCAGGCGCTCTAGATTGCAGGTTTCAGAGCCCGGGAAGGTAAGACGACCTAACAATAATAAATGGGAGAAAGGTCTATGAGTGAGCCTGTCATGGGTTGGGTTGTTTGCCGCCCACGCGCCGCACGCAGGGTTGCGTTGCTGGCCACAGCGCTCTCGTTGCTGGCCGGTGCCGCGTTGTCGCCACCGCTGTTGGCAGCCAGCGATACCGCCGCACAGCCGGTGTTTGCAATTGAATCCCCCAAGGCCGCCAAGGGCCTGATGATCGACGTGGTCCTCGCGGGCTCGCGCCTGGTGGCGGTCGGTGATCGCGGGCACATCCTCTATTCCGATGACCAGGGCAGCACCTGGACCCAAGCCAAAGTCCCCACCCGCCAACTGCTCACGGCGGTGTTTTTTGTCGATGACAAACACGGCTGGGCCGTCGGCCACGATGCGCAGATCCTCGCCAGCGTCGACGGCGGCGCCACCTGGGTCCAGCAATACCAGGACCTCAAGCGCGAAGCGCCGTTGCTCGACGTCTGGTTCAACGACGCCAACCACGGCCTGGCCGTCGGCGCCTACGGGGCGCTGATCGAAACCACCGACGGTGGCAAAACCTGGGAAGACGTCAGCGAGCGCCTCGACAACGAAGACCAGTTCCACCTCAACGCCATCGCCCAGATCAAGGACGCCGGCCTGTTTATCGTCGGTGAGCAGGGCAGCATGTTCCGCTCCAGCGACGACGGCCAGACCTGGGAAAAACTCGAAGGCCCCTACGAGGGTTCACTGTTCGGCGTGATTGGCACCGCCCAGCCGCACACCCTGTTGGCCTATGGCTTGCGTGGCAACCTGTACCGCTCCACGGATTTCGGCAGCACCTGGGAGCCGGTCGAACTGAATGCGGCGCGCGGCGCCCTGGAGTTCGGCTTGTCCGGGGCGACCTTGCTCGATGACGGCGCGCTGGTGGTGGTCGGTAACGGCGGCAGCGTGGTGGTCAGCCATGACGACGGCCAGACCTTCAGCGTATTCAATCGCCCGGACCGTATTTCACTCTCGGCGGTGACGGCGGCGGGCAATGGCAACTTGATTCTGGTCGGGCAGGGGGGTGTTCGTGTTGCTACGCCAACCGGCGCCGAACCCACAAAACAATAAGAAGGCGGGGAAAGAATGAGCAGTCATCACAACGATAAAGCGACCTTTCTTGAGCGCCTGATCTTCAACAACCGCCCGGCAGTGATCGTCATCTGCCTGCTGGTGAGTATTTTCCTGTTCTGGCAGGCGACGTTGATTCGCCCCTCCACCAGCTTCGAAAAGATGATCCCGCTCAAGCACCCCTTCATCGAAAAGATGATGGAACACCGCAACGACCTGGCCAACCTGGGCAACACGGTGCGTATCTCGGTAGAGGCCAAGGACGGTGACATCTTCACCAAGGACTACATGGAGACCCTGCGGCAGATCAACGACGAGGTGTTCTACATCTCTGGCGTCGACCGCTCGGGCCTCAAGTCGCTGTGGAGCCCCAGCGTGCGCTGGACCGAAGTCACCGAGGAAGGCTTTGCCGGCGGGGAAGTGATCCCGCAGAGCTACAACGGCTCGCCGCAGAGCCTCGATCAACTGCGCAACAACGTGCTCAAGTCCGGCCAGGTCGGGCGCCTGGTGTCCAACGACTTCAAGTCGAGCATTGTCGACATCCCGCTGCTGGAGTCCTACCCGGACCCGCAGGACCAGGGCAAGTTGCTGGCGCTGGACTATCGGCAGTTCTCCCATGAACTGGAAGACAAGATCCGCACCAAGTTCGAAGCGCAGAACCCCAACGTCAAGATCCACATCGTCGGTTTCGCCAAGAAGGTCGGCGACCTGATCGACGGGCTGGTGATGGTCGTGCTGTTCTTCGGCGTTGCCTTCGTCATCACGCTGGTGCTGTTGCTGTGGTTCACCAACTGCCTGCGCAGCACCGTCGCGGTGTTGAGCACGACGCTGGTGGCGGTGGTCTGGCAACTTGGCTTGATGCACTTCTTCGGCTTCGGGCTCGATCCGTATTCGATGCTGGTGCCGTTCCTGATCTTCGCCATCGGTATTTCCCACGGCGTGCAGAAGATCAACGGTATCGCCCTGCAATCGAGCGACGCGGACAATGCGCTGACTGCCGCACGGCGTACCTTCCGGCAACTGTTCCTGCCGGGGATGATCGCGATTCTGGCGGATGCGGTGGGTTTCATTACCCTGCTGATCATCGACATCGGGGTGATCCGGGAACTGGCCATCGGCGCGTCCATCGGCGTGGCGGTGATCGTGTTTACCAACCTGATCCTGCTGCCGGTGGCGATTTCCTACGCGGGCATCAGCAAGCGCGCCGTGGCCAGGAGCAAGAAAGACGCGAATCGCGAACACCCGTTCTGGCGCCTGCTGTCGAATTTCGCCAACCCGAAGGTCGCGCCGATTTCCGTCGCCCTGGCGCTGGTCGCGTTCAGCGGCGGCCTCTGGTACAGCCAGCACCTCAAGATCGGCGACTTGGACCAGGGCGCGCCGGAGCTACGCCCGGACTCGCGCTACAACAAAGACAACAACTTCATCATCAGCAACTACTCCACCAGTTCCGACGTGCTGGTGGTGATGGTCAAGACCAAGGCCGAAGGCTGCTCGCGCTATGAAGCCATGGCGCCCATCGACCAGTTGATGTGGAAGATGCAGAACACCGAGGGCGTGCAGTCGGCGATCTCGCTGGTGACCGTGTCCAAGCAGATGATCAAGGGCATGAACGAGGGCAACCTGAAATGGGAAACCCTGTCGCGCAACCCGGATGTGCTGAACAACTCCATCGCCCGCGCCGATGGCCTGTACAACAACAACTGCTCCCTGGCGCCGGTGCTGGTGTTCCTCAACGACCACAAGGCCGAAACCCTCGACCGCGCCGTGCATGCGGTGCAGGACTTCGCCAAGGAAAACAACAAGGACGGCCTGGAGTTCATCCTCGCCGCCGGTAACGCCGGGATCGAGGCGGCCACCAACGAGGTGATCAAGGAGTCGGAACTGACCATCCTGATCCTGGTGTACCTGTGCGTGGCGACCATGTGCATGATCACCTTCCGCTCCTGGGCGGCGACCCTGTGCATCGTGCTGCCGCTGGTGCTGACCTCGGTGCTGGGCAACGCGTTGATGGCGTTCATGGGCATCGGCGTCAAGGTCGCGACCTTGCCGGTGGTGGCCCTTGGCGTGGGCATCGGCGTGGACTACGGCATTTACATCTACAGCCGTCTGGAAAGTTTCCTGCGCGCTGGCCTGCCGTTGCAAGAGGCGTACTACCAGACGCTCAAGTCCACAGGCAAGGCGGTGCTGTTCACCGGGTTGTGCCTGGCGATCGGCGTGTGTACCTGGATCTTCTCGGCGATCAAGTTCCAGGCCGACATGGGCCTGATGCTGACCTTCATGCTGCTGTGGAACATGTTCGGTGCGCTGTGGCTGCTGCCGGCGCTGGCGCGGTTCCTGATCAAACCGGAGAAGTTGGCCGGGCAGAAAGGCAACTCGCTGTTCGCCCACTGAGTGCGGCGGTGGGGGCGGTTGCGCCCCCACCGGCAACGTCACGCTGCGCTCACCGGCTTGCGCGCGGTGTGGGCGCGATCGCCAGGAACAACTGATCCACCGGCGGCGTGATCAATACGTAGACAATCCGCCTGATCGGCTCGGCGCCCGGCTCCTGGGGGTTGCGCAAGCTGCTCTGGACGTGTTGCTTGAGCAAATCCTTCTGCGTGTATTTGCGCTGCTCCGCCAGTTTCAGATGGGCGCGGGTATAGCGCGCGGGCGGGGCGTCGGCGCTGGCGTAATGGAAGTGGGCATACCACAGCACCGTCGGCGGTTTTTTCGCTTTGTCATACACCGCGTATTCGGTGAAGAAATCGCCACTGAGGGTCGGCCGTTGCGGGTCGGCCAGGCTGGTCAGGTTGATATCGATCTGCTGGTGTTGCCACAGATACTCGAGGCTCTCCTGGGTCGGCCATTGACGCTTGTAGCCCTCGCTGCACACCCGTTCCGCCAGCCGCAGCATATCGCGGGCCTGGGCCTGGTACTCGTCGATCAGGTCCTGGGCCGAGGGTTTGTCGAGGTGGTCGCGCTGGATTTCCTCGGCCAGCGCGGTGAGCTTGTCCGCGTGCCCGCTGAGCAGCTCATCCCAGTCGCCCGGGTTGACCTGTTGGCGCGTGCGCGGCGAGTCGAGCTTTTGCCGGTCGGCGGTAATGACGCGTTCAATGTCGCGGCGCTGTTCGATCAGCGTCTGGGCCAAACCTTTGAGGGTCGCCAGCGTGCGGCCTCGCGGGGGCTGCGTGGGGGCTTGGGAAGGCGGTTCGGCGGTGGTCGCCCAGCCGTCCGCGTGCTTGTTGAAAGAGGCAACGGCTTCACCGGTCAGCGTATCGGTGAGGGTGAAGTGCTCCTCGGCGTTCTGCGCATCGGCCGGCTTGAGTTCGCCGATCAAATACTCTTTTTTGCGGGTCTTGAACACGCGCTTTGTCGGCGCCTTGGCGCGCAGGGTTTTCGACAGCGGCAGCACCACCTCCAACGCTTCCTGCTTGCGCACCACCGATTCCAGCTCGCTGTTCGCCAGCGCCTGGGCGTATTCGAGGCCCGCCAGCAGACGTTCGGCCTGCGGGCGCAGGCGGCTCGGGTTGAGCGCCTTGAGTACGCGGATCGCCTCTTCATAACGGCGGTACTTTTTCAGCACGCTCTCGTACACCTGCCGTTGTTCGACCAGGGTGTATTCGGTGCTGCTGCGCACTTCGACGTGAGACAGCAGCGCCGCGCTCAGGTCGGTTTGCTCCAGGCGTTTGACGTACAGCTCTTCCTGCGGCGGCAGGCGTACATCGGTCATCTCCACGCTGCTGACGGCCAGGTAGTCGAGGGCGTTGAGCCGCAGGTTGTCGGGGAAAAAATTCTGCGGGTATTCGATCTGGGCCAGCAATTCCTGGCGTATCGTGCGTCCCGCCAGCGAATCGTTTTCCAGCTGTTCCAGGGTGGTTTCCATGGCAACGGAAACCTCGGCCATGTGCTGGCGGATGTTTGCTGACTCGGTGGCGTTGCGCACGTATTCGTCGTAGACCGTCGAGTCGCCGAGCAAGTTATTCACGAACATGCGGCGCGCCATTCGTGCCATGGGTTCGCCCGCGCCGGAAAAACGCATGGCATTCAACCGGCCCAGGAGCATCTCGTGGATAAACAGTTGTTGGTCCCAGACCGTCTTGAGGATTTTTGCGCGGTCATGCACATGCACGCCGGCGCCGCCGACTTTTTCCAGTTCTACGCCGAGCTTGACCATCTCCAGGCGCGGGGCGAGTGATTGGGCAAACAGCAATTCCAGGTTCTCCAGCAGAATCTGAAACTCGGTGCGCAATTGCTGATGCTTGAGGGTTTCGCGCTGGTGCCGTGTTTCCAGGGCGGGCCTTTGCTGGTCGCTGGCTTTTTGCAGCAGGTTCCATACCAACTGCGCGGTTTTGCGTTGTTTGACCAAGGCGTCCAGGGCGGGAGATATCTGCGTGCTCGCTGCCTGGAATGGCGCCATCAGGTGCTGCATGTCTTCACTGAGCACTTGCACCCGGGCGAGCACTTCTTGTTTCTTGCGCAGGTTTTCTTCGCGCAAGGCGGCCAGGCGCTTGGGCCCGCCACCCAGCAGTTTGAGCCCGCGGTCCAGCGACCAATGGCCGTTGCCATCGGTTCTCAGCAAAATCCCGGGATGTTCGGGTTTTTGCGGATGAACGATGAACACATCAGCAAAACCCGGGACGATGCTGACCCTGAATAACAGCCCGGCCACCGAGGCATGCCACAGGCCGTTGATGCGGTACAAGCCTTGGTGAGGCCCGGTGTCGAGTGGCGCGGGAGCGGGCACGGGCCACGGCACGTTGACGGCGCGCAGTTTCTCCAGCAGCGCGGCCGCGGCGGTGTCGCCGGCCAGCGAATGGTTGAAGTCCAACGGCGTGCGGCCACCGCCGGGTGGTTCGCTGGGCAGGCCGATGACGCCGCGTTCGACCGCCGCGGCATGGCGGGTTGCCAGGCCGGGCGGGCGTCGGAAGGGCGCGCGCGTGACCGGCTGTTCGTCGAGCGGCGGGCTGGCGCTGTGCGCGCTGAGGGGGCCTTGATGCACCAGCAGCATGCCGATGTTGAGCAGCAGGTCGACCCACGCCAGCTCTTTCGCCGTAGGGTCAGGGCTCTCCAGCGCCGGCAGGTCCTGGGTCAGGCTTTGCGTCGCCTGGATCAGCCAGCCGATCGTCGCCAGGGGGCCGCGCACGGCCATCAACAAGGTGTTGAAGCCCAGTTGCATGCCTTCGAGGATCAACGCCCAGCGGCTTTGCGCGTTCGAGGTCGACTCGCGCTCGGCCTGGTCCAGCAACTGGCGGGTTTCGCAGCCGAACAGATAGTCCATCAGGCTGCCGTGGTTGAGCGCTTGCAGGATTTCGTCGCCGCTCGCATCGCCGGCCGGCGCCAATTCGGCGGGTTTGGGCACCTCGGGCAGCCGGTCGAACTCCGAACCGATGCCGATGCGCAGGATGTGCGGCTGGCTGAACCCGCCGTTGCTGTAGATCGCCCTGGCCGGGTCGGGCAGCCAGGTCAGCACGCTGTCCTGTAGCGCACCGGGTTGCACAATGGCCGCCAGCAGGTGTTCGCGGCTGCTGAACTCGAGCAGCGCGTCACGATAGGCCGGACGGTACAGCAGGTGCGGCCCCAGCCGGGTGTCGAGCGGTTCGATGATGAACATGTTCTGCGCCACGTCCGCTGTGGCTGCCGGCGTGCGCAGAAAGGCCAGGGGGCGGATGACCATTTCGTCGCCATCGACCCGGCGTGCCAGCGGGTTGGTTGCGAGCAGTGCCCGCACACAGCGCGCGCCGCGCGCGGTCAGGCCGGCTTCGCCGCGGAGCGCGTGCTCCAGCGCCTGGGTTTTCAGGTGCAGGGGCCGCTGTTGGTTGAACAGCCGCTGGCGTTTGCGCGCGGCGGCGGTGTCGCCCATCAGTTCCCGGCGCAGGTAGGCGGGATAGTTGTTGCCGATGTCCACACGCTGGACCAGTTGCAGCACGTAGGCGGGCGTCAACCACGCTTCGAGCGCCCGGCCGCTGCGATGGCTGAGCGTCATGCGGCCTCTGGGGCTTCCCGACAGGTTCTTCAGCGCCAGGTCCACCAGGCTCATGGATACCGGCGCGAGGTAACCACCTGCAAGGCTGCCCACCGCGACATGAAAGGTCAGGGTCAACTCGTCGGCCCGGTAGCCGGCAGCGCGTGCCGCGTCGTTGCAGGTACGCTGGCCGCCCAGGGCGACAGTGCGATCCAGGCACAGTTGATGGTTCAAGTGCTCGGCGGCATAGCTATGCAGGCTTTCCAGGCCATCGAAGTCGGAATCGCCGAGGGTCTGGCGCTTGATCCCGGCCTGTTCAAGCAGGCATTCGCGGTAAGCCAGGCGGTCGGCGGCGCTGGCGCGTTGCAGCCAGTCGGGCAGGGCGGCCTGGAGAGACGCCAGGGTGGCCAGCGCCGTGCCGCTGGCGCGGGCGAAAAACCGCGCCGGTTGGGTGATGGCGGCAAACTGTTGTTCCAAGGCCTGCACCGTGCTGTTGGCCGGGAGTTGCAGGGCGGCCAGGTCCTCCAATTGCTGGTTGAGGATCAGCGCGGCCTGGACCTCGAAAATATTGCCGTCGGGTTCGTACTGCTGCCAGGTGATGCTGTCGACGCTGAAGCGCTGTTGCAGGTGGTCGGCCCAGGCCTGGCCGAAGGCGTCCAGGTCAGGGTAGGTCTCGATTGCGCCGGATAGACGGCACAGCAACACCTGCTCGCGGCACACCACCAGCAGGTCGCTCGCTTGCAGCGTGAGCAGGCTGCCTGCGCGCGTCAGGTGCGCCTCTAGCGTATAGGCATGAATCGCGTTGTCGGGGGCCGGGCGGCGTGCGCGGGTGGCACGGTCTGGGTAGCGCGCCAGCGTATTGAGGACGTCCAGCGGTTGGGCGTGGCGTGCGGCGGCGTCGAGCAGCGTGCCTTGCAGCACGTCGGCCAGCCATTTCCAGCGGCTGCCGCCAGCGTCGCTGTCTTCGCCCCAATAGGTGGCCACAGCGTCTTGGAAGCCAATAAACAGCAGCGACGGCAGTTCGCGAATGACGGCTTCGATGACGTCAAGATCATAGGCGTGGGCGCCATTGGCCGGATAACCGAGCCGCGTGCCGCTGGCATCGCTCAAGTAGCTATCCAGGCCGTGGCGCGTCGACACATCGGGAAAGCTGCCGTCGGCGAGATGGCTCAGCGCGACCTCCAGCAACGGCAGCAACGCCCGCCCGCCACCGTCACGGGGTACGGCCAGTCGCAGGTCGGCGAGGGGGTGTGTCAACGGCGGATATTTCTCCGCCAGGTTGCGCGCCAGCATCTGCGCGGTGACTGAGCGCAGTGTCGGGCGCTTGAGAAACTGGGCTTCAAGCGCTTCCCGCAGCGGGTCGGCGGCGAGGGGGGGATTGCGGTCTGGCATGGGTATTCCTTTACGTTGAATAAAGACGTGCCCTTGCACGGTAATCCGCGGTGTGGCGCCGATGCGGTAGCCGGTTATGGTTTTAGGTCCTGGCGGCAAAGTGGCCTATCATTAGCCCTTTGAACCTGATGAAAGACTGTGATGACTACTACTTTGACGGCCGTCCTTGCCACCAGCGACATGCTTGAAATCGACGGGCTGCATGCCTTCGAGTTCGCACTGGATGAAGAAAAGCTGCTGATCATCGCCATGGATGGCCGTGCGCAAAAACGCTGGAGTTTCAGCCAGGAACAGCTGCAGGCCGCGGTCTTCGATGAGACTCTGCAAAGCTGGACGCTGACCGGTGATGTGGGCGAGCACCGCCTGGTCTGCATGAGCGCAATCACCGCCAATAATAATGAAGAGGATGAAGCGGATGCTGATGCGTAAATTCTGGCCCTTGTTGATCGCGGGCAGCGTCGGGGCGATGTCGGTACAGGCCGCACCGGCCGACACCCATGAACTGCTGGTCGGCAGCTACACCGCCGGCAGCAGCGAAGGGATCTATCGCCTGCAATTCGACAGCCGCACCGGGCGGTTCCAGGGCCAGCCGGTATTGGCGGCAAAAACGGCCAACCCGTCCTGGCTGACGGTCTCCAAGGACCAGCAGCATCTGTTTGTCGTCAATGAAAACGGCCCCGGCCAACAGGACGCGGTCGGTCGCGTCAGCAGCTACCGCATCGACCCGCAGAACCATCAGCTCACGCTGATCAACCAGGTACAAAGCCTGGGCAGCGAGCCGACGCATTCCAGCGTGGCCGCCGATGGCCGCTACCTGTTCGTCGCCAACTATTCGGTGCTTGAAGACCCGGGCGGCAGCCTGGCGATTCTGCCGCTGGACGCCCAAGGCAAACTGGCGGCGCCCGTGCAGTTGAGCGGGCACCCGGCGAGCCGGGTCAACCCGCAACGCCAGGCGTCCAACCATGTGCATTCGGTGGTGCCGTCGCCGGATGGCAAGTATGTGTTTGTGCAGGATCTCGGCGCGGACAAGGTGTTTGCCTACCGCTACGATCCCAAGGCCAACCCTGAGCAGCCCCTGACCCCGGCCAACCCGGCGTCGGTGCCCTTGCCGCCGGGCAGCGGCCCGCGTCATTTGCTATTCAGCGCGGACGGCAAACATGCCTGGCTGACCACCGAGATGAGCGCCCAGGTCGCGGTGTTCGATTACCACGACGGCACGCTCAACCAAACCCAACTGGTGGACTTCGCCGCCGGGCAACCGGTGTCCGACAAGGCCGGCGCGGCGCTGCATGCTTCCAGCGATGGCAAGTTCCTGTACGTGAGCAATCGCGGCACGGCCAATCAGTTGCTGGTGTTCAGCATCGATCCGGCGACCGCGCATCTCAAGGAACTGCAGCGCCGTTCCGTGGACGGCGACCACCCCCGCGAGTTCAGCCTGGACCCGAGCGGCAAGTTCCTGCTGATCGCCAACCAGAAAAGCAATGAAATCGTGGTGGTCGAACGCGACCCACACACCGGCCTGCTCGGCAAAACCGTGCAAAAACTACCGATCGATGCGCCCAGCGACCTCAAGTTCCTGGTGCGTCAATAAGCCACAGGCCCCGCACGTCGGGGCCTGATCCTCTTTATTAATTCGATTAATAACGGCTACTGTTTCAAAGCATTTCTAAGGCCCAACCCTCGGGCGTAAGTTGAGTTCCAAGGCCTCCCCGGCCACTCAACCAAACGAACACAAGGGTTACCGACATGAACTTCAATCTCTTCTCGATCATCGCCGCCTCCGCTGTTTCCGCCACTGTTGCACTGCCGGCTGCCGCCAGCGTGAACATCAACGGCAAACAATCCAGCACCAGCGCCTACACCCAGAAATACCTGCAACAGAGTGCCAACTTCTACGCCGCACTGGATCACAAAACCCAGTATTGAGCGCCCTGTGGGAGCCGGCGCGCCCGCTCCCACATCGATTCAGGCAGATTCAGGCAGATTCAGGCTTGGCCATCACCGCGATAAACAGCGGCGAGTCCAGAAACCACTGCAACCACGCCTGCACCCGTCGATATGAGGTGCGCGCAAACCACTCCCGATCGACATGGGCAAACTGCCGCACAAACGGCGCCACAGCCATATCCGCAAGGCTTGGATGATCGGCGAGCAAATACGCACGGTCAGCCAGCAACGCCTCCAGCTTCTGCAAAAACACCTCACCGTCGGCCCGATACGCTTCCATCGGCCGCTCCGGGTAGCGCTCGGCATACTTGTAGCGATTCAAGTGATGTTTGAAGCCCAGGTCATTCTCGGCAATCAGCGCCAGCACCGCGGGATCACCCTGCAGCAACCAGTCTTGCGGATCGTTTTGCGCTAAGGCCCAGCGCATGATGTCCAGGCTTTCGTCGATTACCCGACCGTCGACGCTCAACACCGGCACCGTGCCTTTGGGCGACAGTGCGAGCATCTCGGCCGGCTTGGCCTTGAGGCTGACTTCGACAATCCGCAGCGGCACGCCGCAATAGCGCAGGGCCAGGCGGGCGCGCATCGCGTAGGGGCAACGGCGAAACGAGTACAGCAGCGCCTCGCTCACTTCACCTCCACGGTGCTCAAACCATTGCCCTGACGCTTGACTTGGATCTGCACCGGGATGCGCTCGTGCATTTCCTGTACGTGGGAAATCACCGCCACCTTGCGGCCCTGGGCTTGCAGGCCGTCCAGCGCGTCCATGGCCAATTGCAGGGATTCCGGGTCGAGGCTGCCGAAACCTTCGTCGATAAACAGCGACTCGATCTTCAAGGTACTCGAGGCCATCGACGCCAGGCCCAGCGCCAGCGCCAGGGAGACGAGGAACGTCTCGCCGCCGGACAACGAATGCACCGAGCGCAGTTCGTCGCCCATTTCCGTGTCCATCACCAGCAGGCCGAGCATGCTGCCGCCGCGTTTGAGGCGGTAGCGGCGTACCAGTTGGCGCAGTTGCACGTTGGCGTGGTGTACCAGCAAATCGAGGTTGTAGGCCTGGGCGATCTTGCGGAAGGTGTCGCCGGTGGCCGAGCCGATCAGCGCGTTGAGGCGCGCCCAGCGTTGCCATTCTTCATAAGCCTTGGTGATCTGTTCGGCCAGGGCGTGGTTGGCATCCTGGCGGCGCTGGTCTTCGGATTGCCGCGCGCGCAGTTCGGCGCAGTGTTTTTCGCCCTCGGCCAGTTGCTGGTTGAGCGTGGCCAGTTGGGTGTCCAGTTGTTCGGCGTCGAGGTTGCCGTTGTGCAGCGCCTGGTGCTCGGCCAGGCGTTGTTCGCGCTCCTGCAGCAGAACCCGGGCTTGCTCGACGGCTTTTTCGCTGTTGTGCAGTTGCTGGCGCAGTGCGCTGGCATGGGCCTCGTCCAAGGTCAGCAGGCGCTTGAGCCCGGCGTCGTCCAGGTCGGGGTGCAGGGCGCGCCACTCGCCCAAGCGCGTCGCGAGCGCGTGCTGTTCGGCGTGCAGCGTGTGCTGGCGGTCTTGCTGGGCCTTGAGGTCGGCGGCCAGTTGGATCAAGGCGTTGCGGATGTCCTGCAGCTGTTGATTGGCGTCGGCTTCGCTTTGGCGAGACTGTGCCACGGCCTGTTCGAGTTGCTGTTGCCAGTCTTCGGCGCGTGGGTGTTCACCGAGCAGGCGGGTGAGTTTTTCCTGGGCCGCGTGTTGCTGGGCGGCCAGTTCGCTGACCTGCTGGCGCAATGCGTCGAGTTGCTGCTGGCGATGTTGCTGATGGGTGTGTTCTTTCTCGATCGCCTGCTGACGCGCTTGTTGCTCGGCCAGTTCATCGCGCTGATGGGCCAACTGTTCGAGGCGCTGACCGACCTGTTGGTCCAACTGCATGAAGGTCGCCGCCGGTTCGCTGCGCAGGCCCTCGAGTGTCTCGGTCGGCAACAGGCTGGCGAACGCCTGGAGTTCTTCGTCGAGGCGTTCGCGGTCGTTGGCCAGTTCGCGTTGCTGGTCGATCAGTAACTGGCGCGCCTGCTGGCTGGCGTCCTGGGCGGCTTGCAGCTGTTGCTGCAGGCGCCCGGCGTTTTGTTGCAGGTTGAGCAGGGCGCCTTGGCGTTGCTCGTCCTGGGTGATGTTTTGCGTCAGTTGACTGAGCTGCTGGGCCAGCCAGGTGCTGCGCCGGGCCGGCTCCTGATTGAACAGCGCGGCCGCCAGCGGGTGCGCGTCCAGGCTCGGCGCCAGGGCTTGCTGTTGGATTGCCAGTTGCTCCTGTTGCTGCAGGAATTCCTTTTGCTGGGCGATCAAACCGCCGACTTCACCGCGCAGCTCGGTGAGTTTTTCCTTGAGGCTGTCGACGGCTTTCTGCGCCATCGCCTCTTCGTTTTCGTCGTGGCGACCGAGGCTGTGCAGCAACGCTTCGGGTTGGTGATACGGATGCGCTTGGCTGCCGCACACCGGGCAGGGCTGGTCATCCTGCAATTGCCCGCGCAACTCCTCGACGCTGGCACTGCGGGCCAGGCGCTGGCGCTCCAGCAGTTGCTTGGTCACCGTCAGGGTCTGTTCGGCGCGCGTAAGTTCGGCTTTGGTGTGCAGGCCGGTCTGGTTCAACTGATCGCGTTGTTGTTGCGCGTCTGCGAGTTTCTGCGTCAACACGCTGGCTTGCTGGTCCAGCTGTTGCTGGTTGTCCCACAGCCGGGTCAGGTCTTCGAAGGCGCGTTGCTGCTTGCGATTGTCTTGCAGCAGGCTGGCGAGTAACTGGATCTGCTCGGCGACGGCGTGAGGTTCGGCGCCGGCCTCCTGGTACAGCAGGTCGAGGGCATCGCGTTGTTGGGCGAACTTCTCGGCGGCGGCGGTGGCGCGCTGTTCAAGCTGCGGCAGTTCGGCCTGACCTTTGTTCAGGCGATTGCCGATCAGCATCAGTTGTTGCAGGCGGTCGCGGTAGGCATTCCAGGCCTCGCTCAACGGCGCGAGGGCGGCGCTGCGTTCCAGGCCGGCGGCCAGGCGTTGCAGGCGCTCGGCGACGAGGGTGTGTTTTTCCTGCAAGCCCTTGAGCAAGGCCTGACCTTCGGCGCAGGCCGTTTCGTGCTGTTGCTGGTCCTCGTCGCGCTTGGCCAGTTCCTTGGTCAGGTGGGCGAGGGTGTTCTGTTCCTCGAAGGCCTGGCGCAGCAAAGGCCCGGCGTCGGCCTGAGCTTGCAGGGCCGCGGCCAGCGCTGTTTGGGCCGATGCCTGCTGTTGTAGGGCTTGCTCCTGGCGGCCATGCAGATCGGTTTGCTGCTCGATCTGCGCTTGAATGTGCGCGGCCAGCGGCGTGAGCAAGGTGTCGAGCTCAGCCTGGCGCGCGAAGTGATGACGCTGCGGCGCCAACTGTTCCAAGCGGCTCAAGTCCTCGCGCTGCGGGCCTTGGCTGTCCCAGTGCTGCTGGGCTTGCTGCAACTGTTCGACGGCACTGAGCTTGCGCTCCTGCCATTCGCGCAGTTCCTTGAGCCAGGTGTGCTGCAGCTCCAGCTGCTTGAGCTGGGCTTGCTCGGTCTTGAGCTGTTGCTGCGCGTGGGCCAATTGTTGGTCCAGCTCGGCGCGGGCTTGCTCGGCCAGGGGTTCCACGCCGGTGGCCTGGTCCTGCAGTTGTTTGTGGGCGTCCTTGGCGTCCTTGGCCTTGTCGAAGGCGCGACGGCCGAGTTGGGTGTAGAGCGCGGTGTCGGTGAGCTTTTCCAGCAGTTCGCTGCGCTCGTTGTCGTTGGCCTTGAGGAAGGCGCTGAACTCGCTCTGCGCCAGCAGCACCGCGCGGGTGAACTGTTCGAAGTTCAGGCCCAGGGCCAACTCCAGCTGGGTCTTGTATTCGGTTTTCTGGCTCGCCAGCAACTGGTCGCTGTCCAGGTCGATCAGGCTTTGCCGGCTGTTCTGCAACTTGCCGCTGGCTTTGTCGCGGGCGCGGTTGGCTTCCCAGCGCGCACGGTAGCGGCGGCCGTTGACGCCGACAAAGTCGACCTCGGCATACCCGCCGCCGGTGCCGCGTCGCAGCAACGTGCGCGGGTCGCCGATGGAAATATCGCTGTCGGCGTCGGGCATCTTGGCCTGGCCGGTATCGCCCAGGCGTGGCACGGCACCGAACAGCGCCAGGCACAGCGCGTCGAGCAGAGTACTTTTGCCGGCGCCGGTCGGCCCGGTAATCGCGAACAACCCGGCGCTGGCCAGGGGCTCGGCGGTAAAGTCGATCTCAAACGGGCCCGCGAGGGAGGCGAGGTTTTTCAGGCGGATGGCGAGGATCTTCATGGCTGTTCGCCCTCCTGTTGCACTTCCTGGAGCAGCACCGCGAAGTCCTTCAAGGTCTGTTCATCCACTTCACTGCCATAGTTGTCCTGCCAGGCGCGGCTGAACAGCTCCTGGGGGGTGAGCTGGTCGAGTTCGATCAAGCGCTCGTTGTCGGTGTCGTCGCTGCCGCGTTTGCCGGCGTACTCGGCAGCGATACGCACCAGGCGCACGGCCTTGCCTTGCAGGGCGGTTTCAATTTGCTGGCGCAGGTCGGGTTGCGGCTCGTCGAGGCGCACGCGCACCTCCAGCCACGGCTGGCGTTGGGTTTCGGCGAGCAGGTCGATGTCCGGCAAGTCGCCGAGCTGCTTGAGGATATCGGCCAGCGGCGCGGCTTCCAGGCGTTGCAGGTTGACCGCGCGCGGGATCAGGCGCGGTTCGACGCTGAGCAGGGTTGCGCCGTCGAACGTCACGTCGAGAATCTGGTGCTGGTAGCCGATTTCGGAAAACGACAACGGAATCGGCGAACCGCTGTAGCGAATGCGCTCCTCGCCGTTGACCCGCTGCGGCTTGTGCAGGTGGCCGAGGGCGACATAGCTGACGCTGGCATCGAACAGGCTGGCGGGCAGCGCTTCGGCGTTGCCGATGATCAGGCTGCGCTCGGAGTCTTCCGACACCGAACCGCCGGCCATATGTGCATGGCTGATGGCAACCAGTGCCTGGCCGGGCTCGCGTTTGGCGTTGGCTGCGGCAATCAGCCACTCATGCACCTGGCCGATACCGCGCAGGTAATCGTCCCCCAGTTGCGCCCCGGTGACTTCCGCCGGGCGCAGGAACGGCAGCGCCAGGCACCAGGCGGCGATCTTTCCGTCGGCGCCGGGCAGCGGGATCAGCAACCGCTCGGTATCCAGTTGCCCGTCATCGAGCCACAACACCCGGCCCAGGGCATGGGTGCGCAAACGGCGCATCAACGGCGCGGGCAGTTCGATGCGCGAGCCGGAGTCGTGGTTGCCGGCGATCATCACAATCGTGAGGTTGGGGGTTTGTTCGTGGGCGCTGATGATGAAATCGTACAGCCGCTCCTGGGCCTTGAGCGGCGGGTTGACCGTGTCGAAGATATCACCGGCGATCAACAGCACGTCCGGCGCGTGCGCGCCGAGCTGGCGCAGCAGCCACTCGAGGAAACAGGCGTGTTCGAAGTCGCGCTCCTGGCCATGCAGGTTTTGCCCAAGGTGCCAGTCGGAGGTGTGAAACAGACGCAAGGCGAGCTCCGTGGAGAAGATGAAAAGGAGGGGAGTTTACCTGTATTGCGCACACGCTGCTCCAGACGACGCAGATCCAGTGTGGGAGGCGGCTTGCCTGCGATGGTGGTGGGGCCGCTTGCTGAGTGTTGTCTGGCCCATCGCCATCGGGGGCAAGCCCCCTCCCACAGGGGTATGCGGTGTGCGTTATGTCTTGGCGGGCAGGCAATCCAGGGCGCGGAAGGACAGGGTTCGGGCTATGTAGATCGGACGACGCAGATCCAGTGTGGGAGGTGGTTTGCCTGCGATGGTGGTGGTCCGCTTGCTCAGTGTTGTCTGGCCCATCGCTATCGGGGGCAAGCCCCCTCCCACAGGGGTATGCGGTGTGCGTTATGTCTTGGCGGGCAGGCAATCCAGGGCGCGGTCGGACAGGTTCGGGCTATGTCGACCAGGCGACGCAGATCCAGTGTGGGAGGGGGCTTGCCTGCGATGGTGGTGGTCCGCTTGCTCAGTGTTGTCTGGGCGATCGCCATCGGGGGCAAGCCCCCTCCCACAGGGGTATGCGGTGTGCGTTATGCCTTGGCTGGCAGGCAATCCAGGGCGCGGTCGGACAGGTTCGGGATATGTCGACCAGACGACGCAGGTCCAGTGTGGGAGGGGCTTGCCCCCGATGGCGGCGTGTCAGCCGACATCATAATTGACTGATACACCGCTATCGGCGTGGTGGGTCCGCTTGCTCGGTGTTGACTGGCCCACCACCCGTCCCGACTTTCGATTCGTGACGTATCAGGGGGGCTATTTGGGATACAACGGCGGCAAGCTGGTGGTGTCGGTCGTCGGGTCTTGCTCGCGGTCGGCCATTGGAATGGCTTTTACCGCACGCCACAGTTCTTCGCCCAGCCAATAATGGCCGCTTTCGCTGTACAGCGCGCCGTTCAACCCATCCAGCGCGTCGGACAGCGGCACGAAGCGCGCCGCCATGTCGGCCAGGGTTTCCGGTTGTTGCCGGGCCCAGGCGTCGAGGGCCTGGCGGGTGGCCTGGGGGTCGTTGGCCTGGGTCGCGCGCTTGAGGTCGTCGAGCAGGGTGCGCGGGCTCGGGCCGGTTTGTGCCGCGCGTTGCACCGCCGGCTGGCGGCGTGCGCGCCACCACAGGCCAAAACCCAGCAACGTGGTGCAGGCAAGGAGCAGGGTGCTCAGTTGCCACAGCCACAGGCGGCTATCGTCGGGGGCGGTGATCACGGTCGGTGTCGCGGGCGTGTCCACCACCAGGCTCGGGTTATTCGCTACTTGCAGCGTGCGGGCGGGCAGGCGGGTGCGTTCGAGGTGGTCCTCATGGGTGTTCCACCACACCACTTCCACCGCTGGCAAGTCCAGCGCGCCGGCGCGGGTGGGCACCAGGGCTTCGCGGTCTTCTCGGCTGCCGATCAGGCCACGGTCGTTGTTCTGGTTGCCGACTACCGGCTGGTCCGGATAGCGGCGCAGGCCATTGATCTCGGTGCTCGGCAGTGCCGGCAGTTGTGCGCTGGAGAGGCCCTCGGCCTTGACCGTCAGGCTGCGGGTCAGGGAATCGCCGACCTGCACGTGGTCCGGCTCGGGGTTCCAGTTTTCGCTCAGGGTCAGGCTGCGTGCCGGCAGCCACGGCGCCTCGGCGGGGTACAGCTCGGGCTTGGGCTTGACCGTCAGCTCGAGGGGCGCGGAGCTGACGTGGATCAGCTTGCCCGGCTTGGTGCCCTGCAGCGTGTTCTCCTGCGGCGGGCGCGATTCCACCAGGGTCGCGCTGAAGGTCTGGGCGGCAATCGTCAGGCTGCCGCTGTGCTGCGGGTAGATCGCGTAGCGGGTTTCGATCACGCCGTGGCGAATGCTGTTGATGACCTTCTCGTAGGTGCGTGATTCGCCCAGTTGCTCGATGCGCGCATCGGGAATCTGCAGCGGTGTGAGGCTGCTGTCGTCGTACAGCGACACCGAGTGATACACGCGTACTGTCAACAGGGCCTGGGCCTGCACGTACACGGTGTTCTGGTCGAGGTTGGACTCGACGAACACCGGCGCGAGTTCGGCGTTGGTGTCCTGGCTGGTGGTTTCCAGTACTTGCAGGCTGATCGGCTGGGTCGTGTATTCGCCCACTTGCAGCGGCGGGATCACCACGGTGCCGTTCTGCTTGGGCAGCAGGGTAATGATCCAGCGCGTGGTGGCGTGGTTATCGCCGCCGAGGGTGGTGAGTTGGTTGATCTGGCGCGTGCCGCTGACTTCGAACTGCGCCTCCAGCGGCGACAGGTCGGGTTTGCCGAACTGCGTGACGTCGCCGGATTCCACCGTCAGCTCCACCGTTTCCCCGGAATTGAGGCGGCTGCGGTCGACGCTGGCGACCAGGTTCGCCGCCTGGGCGTGGCTTGCCGACAACGCGAGCAGAAGCAGAAGGGTGGTGCGGCGGCTCATCGAGTCTTGTCCTGATGCTGTTGCTGTTCGTACCAGAATTTGCGCCGCAGCAGTTCGCCGGGGTTGTCCGGGATCTCCTGTAGCCATTGTTCCAGGGCCTGGCGATGTTCGTCGTCCAGGCTGGCGCCGCTGGGGCGCAACGGCGGGGTGGTGGTTTGCTCGTCCTCCAGCTCGCTGCCCGGCACGTCATTGCCGCCCGCTTGTGGCGTGGCGCCGGCCTGGGTCTCGGCGGTGCCGGCTTCGCCCGGGTTTTGCGGCGATTGCTCGCCACCCGTGGCACTTTGCGCGCTGGCGCCCGGTTGCGCAGTTTGGCCGGGTTGGGTGGTTTCGTCATCTTCGTTTTTTGCGGGCGGGGCCGGCTCGGGCTGCGCCTGTTGTTGTATCAGGCTTTCCACCAGGGCCTTGTTTTTCAGGGCCGGCAGCAGATCGGGCTGGGCTTCCAGCGCCTGTTCGTAGGCATCGATGGCTGCTTCCAGCTCACCGGACCTGGCCAGTGCATTGCCGCGATTGTAGTGAGAGTAGGCGTCACTGCCCTCGGCAAAACGCTTGATGGCTTCGGCGTAGTTACCCGCTTCGTACAGCGCCACGCCTTGCCATTGCGGGTCTTGGAAGCGTTCGGCGGCTTCGGCGGGGCGTTTTTTCTTCAGCAGGTACTGGCCTTGCTGGTCGGGGCGCAGCCACAGGTCCTGGAGTTCGAAGGCATAACTGGGCTGCGGTGCGCCAAGCAGCAGCAACGGCAAGCAGAACAACCAGCCACGCCGCCCGGCGCACGCGGCCAGCAGCAACAGCGGCAGCAGCAGCCAGTAACCCTGGTCGGCCCAGGTGTCGAGGTGCAGCAGTTGGCCGTCGTTGCGCAGGGCTTGCGGCGCGTCGAGCATGCCCAGTTGGCGCAGGTCCTTGTCGTCCAGGCGCGCGGCACGGTAGCGGCCGCCCATTTCGCTGGCGAAGGCTTTGAGCGTCGGGCTGTCGAGGCGCGGCACGAGGATGGCGCCTTGGTCGTCCTTGAGGAATTCGCCGCTCTCCAGGGTCACCGGCGTGCCCTCGCGGCTACCGATGCCGAGGATCGACAGGCTTGGCGCCTGGCCGCCTTGCAGCAACAAGCGGATGCCCTGGCGTTCCTGCTTGGACAGCGATGAGCCGATCAGCAGCAGACGCCCCTGGCCGAGGCCGCCTTGCTTGAGCAGGCCGAGGGCTTTCTCCACGGCCAGGTCGGCGCGGTGCCCGGGCTCGGGCATCAACGAGGGGCGTAGCGCTTCGAGCAGGTTGCGGCTGGTGGCCAGGTCGTCCGACAGCGGCACCAGGGTGTGGGCGCTGCCGGCATACACGACGATGGCGGTTTGTGCGTCGCTGCGCGCTTGCAGTAAGTCATACAGCTTGCGCCGTGCCTGCTCCAGGCGGCTGGGCGGGCTGTCGGTGGCGAGCATTTCCGGGGTCAGTTCGAGCAGCACCACCAAGGGGTCGGAAGGCTTCTGGCTGGTCTGTTCCACCCGTTGCCAACTGGGGCCGAGCAAGGCCAGTACTGCCAGCAGCCAGGCGATACCGAGGAGCACCCACGGCGATTTGCTTTCACGGCCATTGCCACCGCTGAGCAGCACGGCATGGAACGCCGGCGGCAGGATCATCTGCCAGCGCCCGGCGCGCTTTTGCCGGTGCCACAGCTGCCACAGCAACCAGCCGAGCAGCGGCAGCAGCAACAGCCACCAGGGACGGAACCAGTGCGGCCACAGGTCGATCATCGACGCCTCCGCAAACGCAGGCGTTTGAGGCGCTGGCGCCATTCTGGGTGCTGTTGCAGAAAATGCCCCTTGGTCGACAGTTTGTTGAACAGCCGTTGCAGCGCGTTGTTCGGCCAGCGCTCCTGCACCACCAGCAACAGGCTGAGGATCAGCGCCAATGCCAGGGGGCCGCTGTACAGCGCCTGGGCCGGGCGCGCCTGGGTCGGTTGCTGTTCGACCGGTTCGAGTTGGTCGAGGGTTTCCTTGACCGCTTGCAACTCTGCGCCATCGCGGGCACGGAAGTAGCGGCCGCCGGTGGCCTCGGCGATGGCCTTGAGCGCCGGTTCGTCGAGGTCCAGGCTCGGGTTGACGCCCAGCACGCCGAGGGAACCGGTTTGTTCAGGATCGGCGCCGATACCGATCGGATAGATCTTCACGCCTTCTTCGGCGGCCAGGCGCGCGGCGGTCAGCGGGTCGATCCGGCCGCCGTTGTTGGCGCCGTCAGTCACCAGGATCAGCACGCGGCTTTGCGCCGGGCGCTGGCGCAGGCGCTTCAAGGCCAGGCCGATGGCATCACCGATGGCGGTGTTCTTGCCGGCGATGCCGATGCGCGCTTCATCCAGCCAGGTGCGTACCGTGTGGCGGTCGAAGGTCAGCGGCGCTTGCAGGTAGGCTTGGCTGCCGAACAGGATCAGGCCGACGCGATCGCCTTCGCGCCCTTCAAGGAAGTCGCCGAGCAGGTGCTTGACCAAGGTCAGGCGGCTGACGTCTTCGTCCTCCCAGTGCATATCGGGGAAATCCATGGAGCCGGACACGTCCACCGCCACCAGCAGATCGCGGCCGCTGGCGGCAATCGGCAGCGGTTCGCCGAGCCATTCCGGGCGGGCGGCGGCGGTCAACAGCAGCAGCCACAGCACGACGAAAGGCGCCTGTTGCCGCCAGCCGGGCAGGTTCGAGCGTGCGCGGCGGCCCGCCAGGCCTTCGAGGTCGCTGAGGTAGCTGACTTTCAGCGCGGGCTCGCCGCTGTCGGCCGCCGGCAGCACCAGGCGCATCAACCAGGGCAACGGCAGCAGGGCGAAGATCCACGGCCAAGCGAACTCAAACATGTTTGCGAATCCAGGTGTCGACGGCCTGGGTCAGGCCGGCGATGGCTTTGTCGTCGAGTTTGCATTCGGGCTTATAGGCGCCTTCCACCAGCACCATCCAGCGTGTGAGGCCGGCGGCGGGGCAGCGGTTATCGAGAAACGCCAGCCATTTGCGGCCATTGAGGGTGTGGCTCTGGCTGTAGGGGTAGTCGTTGCGGCACAGGCGCTTGAGCAGGCCGTTGAGTTGCTGCAGCCAGGCCCCGGCGGGTGCGCCGTCGTAGGGTCTGGGCATCAGCGCCAGTTCGGCCAGGGCGGCGATGCGCAGCGGGTCGAGCGGTTGTTCGGCGCGGGACACGGGGCGCCGCGTGGGCAGGAAACGGCGCAGCCACCACACGCCCCAGCCCAGCAGCGGGATCACCAGCAGCAACAGCCACCAGCCTGGCGCAGGCGGCCAGAAACCGATCGCCGGTGGGGCGATCAGCGGTTGGAGTTGGTCGAGGCTGCTCATTGCTTTTTAACCGGGCGTTGCGGGTTGAGGTATTCGCGCAGTTGCTCGACCATTTCGCTCTGGGTGCTCAAGGGCATCAGCAATACCCGCAGTTTCTGCGCGAGCAGTTCCCAGCGGGCGCTGCGCGCTTCGGCCTGGGCCTTGTAGGCCTGGCGCAAATCGAAGTTCAGCGTGTCCAGTTCCAGTTGCGCACCGCGTTCGGCAAAGCGCAGCAGCCCGGCGGCGGGCAGGGCGTGGTCGAGCGGGTCGGAGATCGGTAGCAGCAGCAGGTCGCAATGGCGTGACAACAGGCTCAGCTGTTGTTCGGCACCTTCGGTCAGTGCGCGCTCGTCGCAGATCACGATCACCAGGCTGCCCGGGCGCAGCACTTCACGGCCACGGCGCAGGGCCAGGCCCAGGGCGTCGGTTTCGGGGCCGCTCTCGGTGCTCAGGCTCTGGTTGACCCGCACCAGGCGGTTGAGCAGTTGCAGCAGGCTCTGTTTGCTGCGCCGCGGTTTGATTTCGTAGTGCTCGTTGTCGCCGAAGACCAGCCCGCCGACGCGGTCGTTATGCCCCAGCGCCGCCCAGCCGATCAGGCTGGCCGCCTGGGCCGCGAGCACCGACTTGAACATCTGCCCCGAACCGAAAAACAAGCGGCAGCTTTGCTCCACCATGATGAAAATCGGGCGTTCGCGCTCTTCGTGGAACAGCTTGGTGTGCGGTTCCTGGGTGCGCGCGGTCACGCGCCAGTCGATGGTGCGTACATCGTCGCCGGCCTGGTAGACGCGCACCTGGTCGAAGTCGACCCCGCGCCCGCGCAGCTTGGAGTGGTGCAGGCCGATCAGCGGGCTGCGCTGGCTCGGCGTGGAAAACAGCTGCACTTCACGCACGCGGTGGCGCATCTCAATCAATTCACTGAGCGTGACGCGCACTCCATCGCTGGCGTTCATCGATTTCAAGCGACGGCTACGACGTCGAGAATGCGTTGTACCACGCGGTCCTGGTCGATCCCGGCGGCTTCGGCTTCGAACGACAGAATGATGCGATGGCGCAGCACGTCGAACAGCACCGCCTGGATGTCTTCCGGGCTGACAAAGTCTCGCCCGGCCAGCCAGGCGTGGGCGCGGGCGCAACGGTCGAGGGCGATCGAGCCACGGGGGCTGGCGCCATAGGCAATCCACTCGGCCATTTCCGGGTCGAATTTGGCCGGGGTGCGCGTGGCCATGACCAATTGCACCAGGTATTCCTCCACCGCATCGGCCATGTACAACCCGAGGATTTCCTTGCGCGCGGCAAAGATCGCCTGTTGGCTGACGCGGCGTTCAGGCTTGGTTTCACCGTTGAGCGCCTCGCCACGGGCCTGCTGCAGGATGCGCCGCTCGACGGCCGCGTCCGGGAAACCGATCTTGACGTGCATCAGGAAACGGTCGAGCTGGGCTTCGGGCAGTGGGTAGGTGCCTTCCTGCTCGATGGGGTTTTGCGTGGCCATCACCAGAAACAGCGGCGACAGCTCGTAAGTACTGCGACCCACACTGACCTGGCGCTCGGCCATGGCTTCGAGCAAGGCCGACTGCACCTTGGCCGGGGCGCGGTTGATTTCGTCCGCCAGCACCAGGTTGTGGAAGATCGGCCCCTGCTGGAACACGAAGCTGCCGGTTTCGGGGCGATAGATTTCAGTGCCGGTGATGTCGGCGGGCAACAGGTCGGGGGTGAACTGGATACGATGGAACTGCGCTTCGATGCCTTCGGCCAACTCTTTGATGGCCTTGGTCTTGGCCAGGCCCGGCGCGCCTTCCACCAGCATATGGCCGTCGGCAAGCAAGGCAATCAGCAGGCGCTCGATGAGTTTTTCCTGGCCGAGAATCTGCGTAGAAAGAAAGGTTCGCAGCGCAAGCAGCGCTTCACGATGTTCCATCGATGACGGTTCCTGGAGAGATGAGCCCGAGCGTCGAGAAAAAACGCCGGGCCTGGGGGGCTTACTTTAATGCATCGGGGGGGGCGGCGACTAACGGCGCGCGGGGTATTTTTCGCAAAACGTGTAGGAATTTTGTGTGTCAGTAGCCTCAGGCACGGATATAAGTGCCTGTGCCCATGAGAATGTTCTGCAGGGTTTCTTCAACTTCAGCCATATCCTCAGGGGCGGTGCTGTGCAGAATCTCCAGGTGATCCTTGCCGCCCAGCGCATCGGCATCGCCTGCCGCCAGCTCAATCAGCAACGTGCTGTCACTCAGCGTGACCTTCAGGCCCTCGAGGGTCGATGGTTCGTCGTCCCAGGTCAGCTCCACCTCGTCTTCATCCGGGTAACGGGCCAGTATGAACATCTCGCCCTTAGCGCTATGGCAGCAGAGCATGGCCATGTTGTCTTCTTCTTCGTCACATGGGTTGGCGATCAGGTTGGTAGTGATCAATTGCATGGCAGTCCTATGGGTTTATTGGCCGCAAAAGGGGGATTTTGCCACTGCCGCCATATTTATGTCGGTGTGAATTTCATCAGTGCGTCATGGCTTGAGCACAACGATTTTGCCTTTTTTATAGGTTGACGATCTAAACGGTGGCACGCCTGTCGGCTGTGGCCTGGGGGCCGCCTGGTTATATTTATTCCATTGCGCAGAATATACGCCGCTGTCGGCGAACGAAATCGGCGGATTGATGTTATCCGGTGACGAGGTGGGTTGCGAAATGATGGGCGAGGGTGCTGTTGGCGTAATCATGACGGGCCTGCAATAGATGGCGGTCGGTAAACCACGCTCCCTGTGTTTTTTTGATTGGCGGTTGGCGCAGGAAAAGTTCCCTGATGTCTGAGGTCCCTTGCTTGATGTGCCGTAGGTATGTGCCGACGGGCTTCGCGTGTGTTAGCTATCATTGGCTTGAAATCAGCGCCGGTGACCGGCTTTTTTGTAGTTCGGTGTGTGTGGTTGCCCTTTGTGCAACCCTTCGTTGCCAGCCGATGACCGAATATGTCGCAGCGCCGCAAGCAGCTGTCTTCCTACTCTCGTTAAGCTGCGCAACGGATGTGCTCACTGCTGGGAGCCTGACCTGCCCGTCACACCGTCGCCTGGCAAGGTGTATGTCCAATGGAAGTTGTATGTGACCTGATCGTCTTGTCCAGCTTCACCCACCTGTCACCCTGATTCGTTTATGGTGCTTGTATCGTTACCTGCGAACAGGGCTGACGGTCTCCCCGCAAGGGGATAACACGCGACGCTTCCATCAATAACAAGCCCAAGCGGAGTACCACAGATGGCGTTCTTCACCGCAGCCAGCAAGGCCGACTTCCAGCATCAACTGCAAGCGGCACTGGCGCAGCACATCAGTGAACAGGCACTGCCACAAGTGGCGCTGTTCGCTGAACAATTTTTCGGCATCATTTCCCTGGACGAACTGACCCAACGTCGCCTTTCCGACCTGGCCGGTTGCACCCTGTCTGCCTGGCGCCTGCTTGAGCGCTTCGACCACACCGAACCCCAGGTGCGGGTCTACAACCCCGATTACGAACGTCATGGTTGGCAGTCGACCCACACCGCGGTCGAAGTGCTGCACCATGACCTGCCATTTCTGGTGGACTCGGTGCGTACCGAGCTGAACCGCCGCGGCTACAGCATCCACACCCTGCAAACCACCGTGCTCAGCACGCGCCGTGGCAGCAAGGGCGAATTGCTGGAAATTCTGGCCAAGGGCACCCAGGGCGAAGGCATCCAGCAAGAATCGCTGATGTACCTGGAAATCGACCGCTGCGCCAACGCCGCCGAACTGAACGTGCTGAGCAAAGAGCTGGAGCAGGTACTGGGCGAAGTGCGCGTGGCCGTGGCCGATTTCGAGCCGATGAAAGCCAAGGTCCAGGAACTGCTGGTCGGTATCGACGCCAGCCGGTTCAGCATCGACGGCGAAGAACAAGCCGAGATCAAGAACTTCCTGGAATGGCTGGTGGGCAACCACTTCACCTTCCTCGGCTATGAAGAGTTCGTGGTACGTGACGAGGCGGACGGTGGTCATATCGAATATGACGCCAGCTCCTTCCTCGGTCTGACCAAGCTGCTGCGCGCCGGCCTTACCGCCGACGACCTGCGCATCGAAGACTACGCCGTGTCCTACCTGCGCGAGCCGACCGTGTTGTCGTTCGCCAAGGCCGCCCACCCGAGCCGCGTGCATCGCCCGGCTTATCCGGACTACGTGTCGATCCGCGAGATCGACGCCGACGGCAAGGTCATCAAGGAATGCCGCTTCATGGGCCTGTACACCTCGTCGGTGTACGGCGAAAGCGTGCGGGTGATTCCTTATATCCGCCGCAAGGTTGCGGAAATCGAACGCCGCTCGGGCTTCCAGGCCAAGGCGCACCTGGGCAAGGAACTGGCGCAGGTGGTCGAAGTACTGCCGCGTGACGACCTGTTCCAGACCCCGGTCGACGAGCTGTTCAGCACCGTGATGTCGATCGTGCAGATCCAGGAACGCAACAAGATCCGCGTGTTCCTGCGCAAAGACCCCTACGGGCGTTTCTGCTACTGCCTGGCCTACGTGCCGCGCGACATCTATTCCACCGAAGTACGCCAGAAGATCCAGCAAGTGCTGATGGATCGCCTGAAAGCCTCGGACTGCGAATTCTGGACGTTCTTCTCCGAGTCCGTGCTGGCCCGTGTGCAACTGATTCTGCGGGTCGACCCGAAGAACCGCCTGGACATCGACCCGCTGCAACTGGAAAAAGAAGTGGTGCAGGCCTGCCGCAGCTGGCAGGACGACTATTCCAGCCTGGTGGTCGAAAGCTTCGGCGAGGCCCACGGCACCAACGTGCTGGCGGATTTCCCGAAAGGTTTCCCGGCCGGCTACCGCGAGCGTTTTGCTGCGCATTCGGCGGTGGTCGACATGCAGCACTTGCTCAGCCTCACCGAAGCCAACCCGTTGGTGATGAGCTTCTATCAGCCGCTGGGCCAGGTGTCCGGCCAGCGTGAGCTGCATTGCAAGCTCTACCATGCCGACACCCCGCTGGCGCTGTCCGACGTATTGCCGATCCTGGAAAACCTCGGCCTGCGCGTGCTGGGCGAATTCCCGTACCGCCTGCGTCATGCCAATGGCCGTGAGTTCTGGATCCATGATTTCGCGTTCATCGCCGCCGAAGGCGTGAACCTGGATATCCAGCAGCTCAACGACACCCTGCAGGACGCGTTCGTGCATATCGTCCACGGCGATGCCGAGAACGATGCGTTCAACCGCCTGGTACTCACCGCTGGCCTGCCGTGGCGCGACGTGGCGCTGCTGCGTGCCTACGCGCGTTACATGAAACAGATCCGCCTGGGCTTCGACCTGGGTTACATCGCCAGCACCCTGAACAACCACACCGACATCGCCCGCGAGTTGACCCGGTTGTTCAAGACGCGCTTCTACCTGGCGCGCAAGCTCACCGCCGACGACCTGGAAGACAAGCAGCAACGCCTGGAACAAGCGATCCTCAGCGCCCTGGACGAGGTTCAGGTGCTCAACGAAGACCGCATCCTGCGTCGCTACCTCGACCTGATCAAGGCCACCCTGCGCACCAACTTCTACCAGACCGACGCCAACGGCCAGAACAAGGCGTACTTCAGCTTCAAGTTCGACCCGCGGGCCATTCCCGAGCTGCCCAAGCCAGTGCCGAAGTTTGAAATCTTCGTCTACTCGCCACGGGTCGAGGGTGTCCACCTGCGCTTCGGTAATGTCGCGCGCGGCGGCCTGCGCTGGTCCGACCGTGAAGAAGACTTCCGCACCGAAGTGCTCGGCCTGGTAAAAGCCCAGCAAGTGAAGAACTCGGTGATCGTGCCGGTGGGCGCCAAGGGCGGCTTCCTGCCGCGCCGCTTGCCACTGGGCGGCAGCCGCGACGAGATCGCGGCCGAGGGCATCGCCTGCTACCGCATCTTCATTTCCGGCCTGTTGGACATCACCGATAACCTCAAGGATGGCGCCCTGGTGCCGCCGGTCAACGTCGTGCGGCATGACGGCGATGACCCGTACCTGGTGGTCGCGGCCGACAAAGGCACCGCGACGTTCTCCGACATCGCCAACGGCATTGCCATCGACTACGGCTTCTGGCTCGGCGATGCATTCGCCTCCGGCGGTTCGGCCGGTTACGACCACAAGAAAATGGGCATCACCGCCAAGGGTGCTTGGGTCGGTGTGCAGCGTCACTTCCGTGAGCGCGGCATCAACGTGCAGGAAGACAGCATCACCGTGGTCGGCGTCGGCGACATGGCCGGTGACGTGTTCGGTAACGGCCTGTTGATGTCCGACAAGCTGCAACTGGTCGCGGCCTTCAACCACCTGCATATCTTCATCGACCCGAACCCGAACCCGGCGACCAACTTCGTCGAGCGTCAGCGCATGTTCGAGCTGCCGCGTTCGGCGTGGAGCGACTACGACACCAGCATCATGTCCGAAGGCGGCGGTATCTTCTCGCGCAGCGCGAAGAGCATTGCCATCTCGCCACAGATGAAAGAACGCTTCGACATCCAGGCCGACAAACTGACCCCGACCGAACTGCTGAACGCCTTGCTCAAGGCGCCGGTGGACCTGTTGTGGAACGGCGGTATCGGCACTTACGTCAAGGCCAGCACCGAAAGCCATGCCGATGTGGGCGACAAGGCCAACGACGCCCTGCGCGTCAACGGCAACGAGCTGCGCTGCAAGGTGGTGGGCGAGGGCGGTAACCTTGGCATGACCCAACTGGGGCGTGTGGAATTCGGCCTCAATGGCGGCGGTTCGAACACCGACTTCATCGACAACGCCGGCGGCGTGGACTGCTCCGACCACGAAGTGAACATCAAGATCCTGCTCAACGAAGTGGTGCAGGCCGGCGACATGACCGACAAGCAACGCAACCAGTTGCTGGCGAGCATGACCGACGAAGTCGGCAGCCTGGTGTTGGGCAACAACTACAAGCAGACCCAGGCCCTGTCCCTGGCCGCCCGCCGTGCCTACGAGCGTGCCGCCGAGTACAAACGCCTGATGAGCGATCTGGAAAGCCGTGGCAAGCTGGACCGCGCCATCGAGTATCTGCCGACCGAGGAGCAGCTCACCGAACGCGCCGCCACCGGCAAGGGCCTGACCCGTCCGGAGCTGTCGGTGCTGATCTCGTACAGCAAGATCGACCTCAAGGAAGCCCTGCTCAAGTCGCAGGTGCCGGATGACGAGTACCTGACCCGTGACATGGAGACCGCGTTCCCACCGAGCCTGGTGGCCAAGTTCGGCGAGGCGATGCGTCGCCACCGTCTGAAGCGCGAGATCGTCAGCACCCAGATCGCCAACGACCTGGTCAACCACATGGGCATCACCTTTGTGCAGCGGCTCAAAGAGTCGACCGGCATGAGCCCGGCCAACGTGGCGGGCGCCTATGTGATCGTGCGCGACATTTTCCATCTCCCGCACTGGTTCCGTCAGATCGAAGCCCTGGACCACCAGGTCTCCGCCGACGTGCAACTGGAGCTGATGGACGAGCTGATGCGCCTGGGCCGTCGTGCCACGCGCTGGTTCCTGCGCAGCCGTCGCAACGAGCAGGATGCCGGGCGTGACACCGCGCACTTCGGTCCGCACCTGGCCGCACTGGGTCTCAAACTCGACGAACTGCTCGAAGGCCCGACCCGTGAAGGCTGGCAGACCCGTTACCAGGCCTACACCGAAGCCGGCGTACCGGAGTTGTTGGCACGCATGGTTGCAGGCACGACGCACCTGTACACCTTGCTGCCGATCATCGAAGCCGCCGACGTGACCGGGCATGACGCCGCCGAAGTGGCCAAGGCCTACTTCGCCGTCGGCAGCGCCCTGGACTTGCCATGGTACCTGCAGCAGATCAGCGATCTGCCGGTCGCCAACAACTGGCAGGCCCAGGCCCGCGAAGCCTTCCGCGACGACGTGGACTGGCAGCAACGGGCGATCACCATTTCCGTACTGCAAATGGCCGAAGCGCCACAAGACATGGAAGCCCGCGTGGCCCTGTGGCTTGAGCAGCACCAGGACATGGCCGATCGCTGGCGCGCAATGATGGTGGAAATCCGTGCCGCGGTCGGCACGGACTACGCCATGTACGCGGTGGCCAACCGTGAGTTGCTGGACCTGGCGTTGAGCGGTCAGTCGGTGCTGGCATCGGTTTGATCGAGCGGTAAACAACTGTGGGAGGGGCTTGCCCCCGATAGCGATGGATCAGTCAACACCGGTATGACTGATCCACCACTATCGGGGGCAATCCCCCTTTTTCATTGTGAGCGCCATCGACTTGGGATCAGTGGTGCTTGAGTAGTCGGGTCTCCAGGTGATCCAGGTGCCGGGTCATCAAGTTCACCGCAATGCCAGAGGCCCGTTGCTCGATGGCATCGACAATCGCCACATGCTCCTGCCACGCACAATAGCTGCTGGCTTGCGCCTCGTACTGGGCAATGATCAGCGACGTCAACGGCACCAGGCTGTTGAGAAACTGCGCCAACGGCGCATTCCCCGCCATCGCCGCCAATTGCAGATGAAACTCCCCCGACAAGCGAATCGCCGGCCCACGCTGGTCGCGTTCAATACAATCACGCTCGCGGGCAATCAACTCGCGCAACTGGCGGATCTGCATCGGTGTGGCCTGGGCGCAGGCCAGTTGTACCACCGTGATCTCCGTCAACCGCCGGGCTTCCAGAATCTGCCGCGTCTGCTGGGCATCCGGTGCGGCTACCTGGGCGCGCTGGTTGGGGCGCAGGATGATCACGTGCTGGTGCGACAACTTGGCCAACACCCGGCGAATCACGCTGCGGCTCACTCCGAAGGTTTGGCCCAGGCTTTCCTCGGTCAACCGGGTGGACGGGGCGATGCGCTGTTCGAGAATGGCGTCGAACAGCCGTGGGTAGATGTCATTCACCGAGGGCTTTTTACCGGCCACCAGGCACATGGCGGGCAGGCCGGTGATGGGCAGGTCGCGTGGCAAGGCGTGGGCGGTCATGGCCGGTCTCCAAAAATCAACTGCCCAGATGGTCGTCCGGGATGGTCAAGCGAATGCCCATGCGCAGGCCTTCCTGGAGGATGTGCTTGCGCATTTCGGCACTGGCCAGGGCGCTGTTCTTGTTGCGGATGGCGCGCACCACGGCATCGTTTTCCTGCAGGCGTTCCGCCAGGTGTTCCGGGGAGTTGCGCAGCACCTGTGCGCTTTGCTTGAGAGCGTTGCTGGTTTGTTGCACCACGTTCTGGAAGATCGGGTTGGAGGTGAGGGCGAACAGTTCTTCGTGGAAGGCAATGTAGGCATTCATCCCGGCTTCGGCGTCGCCAGCGTCGAGGGCTTCGCGCATGTCCATCAGGGTCAGGCGCAGTTGGCCAACCTCTTTGCTGCTGATGGATTGGGCCACCAGGCCGACAATAAACGGTTCGAGGGTGTAGCGCAGTTGCAGGATATCTTCGAGGCTGGCGTCGGCCACGGCGTCACTCGATTGCGCCTCGTTGACGTGGGTTTCGAGCACCACCACGCCTTTGCCGGGCATCGAGCGCACCAGGCCGAGGGTTTCCAGCACGATCACGGCTTCACGCAGGCTGGGGCGGCTGATGCCCAGCTGTTCGGCCAGTTCACGCTGACCGGGCAGCATTTCACCGCGCCGCCACTGGCCCCGCGCCAGGGAGGCGCGGAGTTTTTCTACGACTGAATTGACGACGGTTGAGGGGGTGACCACGTCGATTGCTCCTTGATGTTGCGAATACAATTGCCACAAAGGCGACGATTGAGTGTGGGAGGGAGCAAGCCCCCTCCCACTGGTGATCTGTGTCGCTCATGCCAATGGGTCAGAACTCCTGGTGCGCGGGCACTACCGGCTTTTTAGCCTGGAACGCATAACCCTGCTGGCCGGCGAGTACCTTGTTGGCGCGCTGGATATCGATGTCTTTTTCCCAGCGCGCAATGGCCACGGTGGCGACGCAGTTGCCGATCAGGTTGGTCAATGCACGGCCGATGCCCATGAACCAATCCACCGCCAACACCAGCACCAGGCCGACCACCGGAATCGCCGGGATGGCCGTGAGTGTCGCCGCCAGAATCACCAGCGCCGACCCCGGAATGCCATGGGCGCCCTTGGAGGTGATCAACGATACCAGCAGGATGGTCAGCAAGTCGGTCATCGACAGCGGTGTGCCGGTAGCGTTGGCGATAAACACGATGGCCAGGGTCAGATAGATCGAGAAACCGTCGAGGTTGAACGAATAGCCTGTCGGAATCACCAGGCCCACGGTGGAACTGCCGATGCCCAAGTGTTCCAGTTTACGCATGATCTGTGGCAGCACCGCGTCGGACGAGGCGGTGCCCATCACGATCAGCAGCTCTTCGCGCAGGTACTTGAGCAGCGGCAGCATGCGCAGGCCGGACAGGCGCATCACCAGGCCGAGGATCACCCCGACAAACATAAAGCAGGTCAGGTAGAACAGGCCTACCAGGCTGCCCAGGTGCTGCAGTGAGTCCAGGCCGTAGGTGCTGGTGGTAAAGGCGATCGCGCCGAACACGCCGATCGGCGCCAGGCGCACGATCATGCCCATGATGCGGAAGATCACGTGACTCAGCTCGTTGATCAGCCGCGAAATGCCCGACGCCGCTTCACCCACCAGGTTCAAGGCGCTGCCGAACAGCACCGAGAACAGCAGCACTTGCAGCACGTTGTTGTCGGCAAACGCACCGATCACCGAGTTGGGGATCAGGTCCATCAGGAACTGGCTGGTGCCCTTGATGTGTTGGCCCTTGTCGGCCAGTTCATGCAAGCCGGCGGAGGACAATTGCTCCAGGTGGATATTCGCACCGCTGCCGATGCCGGTGCTGAAGGCCATGAGCAGGCCGATCACCAGGGCGACGGTGGTCAGCACTTCAAAATAGATTACCGACTTGAGGCCGATGCGCCCGACTTTTTTCAAGTCGCCGGCGCCGGAGATACCGCTGACCACCACGCAGAACACGATCAGGCCAATCAACATCTTGATCAGTTTGATGAAACCGTCACCCAGGGGTTTGAGTTGCGAGGAGAATTCGGGAAGGGCCAGGCCGCAGAGGATGCCGAGCATCAGACCGATCACGACTTGCAGGAAAATCGAACGCGAGCACCATCTGAACATGGGAGGGATCTCTATTCGGTGCCCTGGTGGGTCCAGGGCTTAATTGTTGTGGTCATACCGGTAAGTCCAGTGCGTGGCCAGTCTACGCTGGGTTTTTTCCAGGTCACAAGTGATTTTCGCGGCTTGTCCGGTCGCGGTCTGACCAGTTGCTCTGCGAGGGCGGTGCTTGAGCGGTTGACGGGGCGCAAATTTTTTCGCTTATCATCCGCCGCTGAGTACGCGAGGTGACGGATGGACAAACCAGGACTGAGCACCAACGACGCAGGGCTGACCCATTGCAGTTGGCGTACCGCTGCGCCGGAATATTCGCACTACCACGACCATGAATGGGGCGTGCCGGTGGCGGATGACATTCAGTTGTACGAGAAGATTTGCCTGGAGGGGTTTCAGGCGGGCATGGCGTGGATCACTATCCTGCGCAAGCGCGAGCATTTTCGGCGGGCGTTCGACGGTTTTGATTTCCGCCGTGTGGCGCAGTACGGCGAAGCGGATATCGAACGCCTGATGGCTGACCCTGGCATCGTGCGCAACCGCGCCAAAATCGTCTCGACCCTCAACAATGCGCGCAGGGCGTGCGAGTTGGTGGCGGAAAGCGGTTCGTTGGCGAAATGGCTATGGTCGTTCGAACCGACGCCTGACGAACGCCCGGCGCGGGTGGATCTGGCGTATTGGAGCGCCAACCCGACGTCACCGGCTTCGGTGCGCTTGTCGAAGGCCTTGAAGAAACGCGGGTGGACCTACGTGGGGCCGACCACGATGTATGCGTTGATGCAGGCGACGGGGATGGTCAATGACCATCTTGAAGGCTGTGCCTGCCGCGAGCCGATCGAAGCACTGCGCCGTCGATTCAATCGCCCTTGAGTCTCGCAGCGGTGCTATTCGTGCGCCAGAGGGGTGAGCACCTCAGCCTTGTCATCCAGCACCATCACCACCAGCAGTTTCGCCGGTCGGGTCTGGCTGGCATTGCTCGACTCGAAGTGCCGCGAGCCCGCCGGCTCGTAGAATGACTGGCCGGCCGTGTAGGTGATCGCCGGTTCATCGTTGACCCGCGACGTGATCGCGCCCTCCAGCACGTAAGCCACGGCGGTGCCGGTATGGCTGTGGGGCACGGTGGCCTGGCCCGCGGCGTAATCGACGCTCAGCATGATGGTTTTCTTGCCGGGCACGTTGCTCAGGGCGTGCTCTTGCAGAACCTTGATCGACTCCTGGTTGTACACCGGTTCATGGGCGAAGGCACTGAACGAGGCCAGTATCAGGGCGGTTGCGAGTGAGCGTTTCATGGCGAGTTTCCGAGTCGTTCGAGAGGTCTTCACCCTACGCCGCGTGCTCCCGCCGACCAATGACCAATCCAGCCGAAAAACCTCTAGCCAATCTGCTGGAGAATGTCGCGCACCTTGTCCAGGGCCGGGTCGATGTCCAGGGTTTCGATCGCGCCGAAGCCGATGATCAGGCCCGGGCGTACCGGCGTGTCGTGAAAAAACACGTCGAGCGGGTACAGGCCCACGTCGACCTGGCGTGCCAGCTGCATCAACAACGCAATATTCACCGGCACCTTGCACAGGGCCGCCATATGAAAGCCGGCCACGGTGGGCACCGCTTCGAACCACGGCGCCAAATCCCCCGCCAGGCGCTGCAGGATGCGCTCGCGACGTCCGGCATACACGCTGTGGCAGCGGCGAATATGCTTGAGCAGATAGCCTTCGCTGATGAACTTGGCCAACGCCCATTGCGGCAAGGTGGAGCTGTGTTGATCGGTCAATTGCTTGGCCTTGAGCACCGCGCCATAAAGGGCTGGCGGCAGTACCGCATAGCCCAGGCGCAACTCCGGCAGCAGGGTTTTGGAGAAGGTGCCGACGTAAGTCACCACGCCTCGGGTGTCCATGTTTTGCAGGGAGTCGGTGGGACGGCCTTCGTAACGGAATTCGCTGTCGTAGTCGTCTTCGATAACCATCGCCCCCAGCTCGAACGCACGGGCCAGCAAGGCTTCGCGGCGTGCCTGGCTCATGGGCATGCCGAGGGGGAACTGGTGGGACGGTGTCACATAGATCAGCCGCGCACCGTCGGGGATCCGCTCGACCTGAATGCCCTGATCGTCGACGGGCACGCCGATGACGTTTGCCCCCATCGCCATGAACAACTGGCGCGCCGGGGTGTAGCCGGGGTCTTCCATGGCGACGATGCTGCCCGGCTCCAGCACGACGCGGGCGATCAGGTCGAGAGCCTGCTGCGCGCCGTTGGTGACCACGATGTCGTCGGCGCTGCATTTGACCCCACGGGAAAACGCAATGTGCCCGGCGATGGCGCTGCGCAACGCCAGCAGGCCTTCGGTCTGGCTGTAGAGGCCACTGTTCTGGGCAATACGGCGCAGGGCGTCCTGGGTGCAGCGTCGCCATTCATCCTGGGGGAATTGGTGGCGGCTGGTGGCGCCGCCGAGGAATTCGTAGCGCAGGGCACTGTCGCGCGTGGGGTGATGCATGGGCGAGGGCAGTGCCTGCCACTTCGCCAGGTTGGCGGCGCAGGCCAGGTCGGTGGCGGTTTGCAGGCGTTCGGTCGGCGGAGTGCGGCTGTTGACGAAGGTGCCGCGTCCGATCTTGCCCACCAGCAGGCCTTCGTAGGTCAGGGTGGCGTAGGTGTCGGACACGGTCTTGCGTGACACGCCCAACTGCGCGGCCAGCAGGCGGCTGGGCGGCAATTGCGCCCCGGCGGCCAGGCGGCCGGAGTCGATGGCTTCGCGCAGTTGCTGGTAAAGCTGTTCGGCCAGGTCCTTGCGGCCGTTGATGATCACGTGCAGTTCCATGTTTTTCCTGAGGGGCTGAGTCGGTCCAAGACTACTCGCTGGCGACGTTTGCTCCAAAGGGGCTGTATGACAACGCGATAAAAAAAGTGGGAGCGGGCCTGCTCCCACCTGCGGATTGTGCTGCTTATGTGGTCAGGACAGGAAACCACCGTCCACGTTCAGCGACACCCCGGTGGTGTAGCTGGATGCATCGCTGGCCAGGTACAGCACCGCGCCGGCCATCTCGCTCGGGTCCGCTACGCGCTTGAGCGGGATCTGCGCCAGGGCCATTTTCAGGATCGCGTCGTTCTTCACCAGCGCCGAGGCGAACTTGGTGTCGGTCAGGCCTGGCAGCAGGGCGTTGCAGCGGATGCCGAATTCGGCGCATTCCTTGGCGAACACCTTGGTCATGTTGATCACCGCGGCCTTGGTCACCGAGTAGATGCCCTGGAACACGCCCGGCGAGATGCCGTTGATCGAGGCCACGTTGATGATGCTGCCGCCGCCGTTTTCGCGCATCAGCTTGCCGGCTTCCACCGACATGAAGAAGTAGCCGCGAATATTCACATCCACGGTTTTCTGGAAGGCGCCCAGGTCGGTGTCCAGCACGTTGCAGAATTGCGGGTTGGTCGCGGCGTTGTTGACTAGGATGTCCAGGCGGCCGAACTGCTCGCGGATGCCGGCGAAGACCTGGTTGATCTGCTCCATTTCACCGATATGGCAGGCAACCGCAGTGGCCTTGCCGCCGTCGGCGATGATCGCATCCGCTACGTGCTGGCAGCCTTCCAGCTTACGGCTGGACACGATCACGTGGGCGCCTTGCTGGGCCAGCAACTTGGCGATGGCCTCACCGATGCCACGGCTGGCGCCGGAGACAAAAGCGATCTTGCCGTCGAGGTCGAACAGGTTGGTCTTGGACATGGGGGTTCCTTGTGGGTCTTGGCTCGGTCGATCAGAGGGCGGATTTGCCGATGACATTCAGGCTCATCTGCTCCAGCAGCTTGTTCATCTGAATGAACTGCGCAAAGCGTTTGTCCTGAGTCTGTCCATGGAAAAAACGGTAGTAGATCTGCTGCACGATGCCGGCCAGGCGGAACAGGCCGTAGGTGTAGTAGAAGTCGAAATTGTCGATCTCAAGGCCGGCGCGCTCGGCGTAATAGTCGACGAACTGGCGACGCGTGAGCATGCCCGGTGCGTTGCTCGGCTGGCGGCGCATCAGTTGCACGGGCGCCGGGTCGGCGGCTTCGATCCAGTAGGCGAGGGTGTTGCCCAGGTCCATCAGCGGGTCGCCGAGGGTGGTCAGCTCCCAGTCCAGCACGCCGATGATCTGCATCGGGTTGTGCGGGTCGAGGATCACGTTGTCGAAGCGGTAGTCGTTATGCACGATGCTGGAGGTGGGATGGTCGGCCGGCATCTTGTCGTTGAGCCAGGCGCGCACGGCCTCCCAGCGAGGTGCGTCGGGGGTCAGGGCTTTTTCGTAGCGGTCGCTCCAGCCGCGGATCTGGCGTTCCACGTACCCCTCGGGCTTGCCCAGGTCGGCCAGGCCGCAGGCGTTGTAGTCCACTTGGTGCAGTTCGACGAACTTGTCGATAAAACTTTTGCACAGCGCTTCGGTCTTGCTCGCGTCCAGGCCCAGTTCGGCCGGCAGGTCGGAGCGCAGGATGATGCCGTTGACGCGCTCCATCACATAGAACTCGGCGCCGATCACCGATTCATCGGTGCAATGCACGTAGGGCTTGGGGCAGTAGGGAAAGCCGTCTTTCAGCTGATTGAGAATGCGGAACTCGCGACCCATGTCATGGGCCGATTTGGCCTTGTGCCCGAACGGCGGGCGGCGCAGCACGAATTCCTGGCCCGGGTATTCCAGCAGGTAGGTCAGGTTGGACGCGCCGCCGGGGAACTGGCTGATCTTGAGCGTGCCGCTCAGGCCCGGGATATGGGCCTTGAGGTAGGGATCGATCAGGCTGGCATCAAGTTCTTCGCCTGGGCGGATCTGGGTCGATTGGTCGTTCAGCGCCATGCTTATCCCTTCTGCTTATTCTAAAGGCCTCGGACTATTGGCTAATCTAATGCGCCCAGCCGCCCGGCCACAAGGTCGGGGCGGCTTAATAGGTTCGCGTGTTGGATGATGATCAGCGTGCCTGATCGGTCATTTTTCGGGCGGGGGCAAGGCGACCGGCGTCAGCACCGGCCGGCCGGCGAAGTACTCCAGCAGGTTGTCGGCCACCCGCTGCACCGTATCGTGGGCGGCTTCCGGCGACAGCCCGGCCACATGGGAGGTCAACACGGTATTGCTCAGGCGCTTGAGGGCATCGGGCACCTTGGGCTCGTCGTCGAACACATCCAGTGCCGCGCCGCCGATACGGCGCTGTTCCAGGGCGGCGACCAGGTCGGCGGTCACCACCACGCTGCCACGGCCGATATTCACCAGGTAGCCGTTCGGCCCCAATGCATCCAGGGCATGCCGATCGATCAAGTGGCGCGTGCCCGGGCCGCCGGGCGTGGCCAGGATCAGAAAGTCCGAGGTGTGTGCCAGCTCCACGGCGGTCGAGCAATAGATGTAGTCCACGTCATCGCGGGGCTGGCGGTTGTGGTAACTCACCTGCATGCCGAACCCGAGGGCGGCGCGCTTGGCGATCTCCAGGCCCACCGCGCCGAGGCCGAGAATCCCCAGTTGCTTGCCGCCCAGGGAAGGGCGCATCACTTTGGGCCACTCGCCGTGGCGCACTGCCGCGTCCGTTTGCGGAATGCCGCGCACCAATGACAGCAGCAAGGCCATGGCGTGGTCCGCCACCGAAGGCGCGTTCACCCCGGCGCCGTTGGTCACCACGATCCCGCGGTTGCTTGCCGCCTGCAGGTCGACATGCTCATAGCCGGCACCGATCACGCAGATGATCTCCAGCAACGGCAGCGCGGCGATTTCTTCGGCATACAGGCCCAGCGGGCCACGCGTCAGTACGGCCTTGATCTGCCCGCCGTGGGCCTTGATGGCCTGGGCGCGTTCGGCGGGCGTCGGTGCCAGGATCACATGAAAGTCATTGCTTTCGATGATGGGCAGGTATTCGTTGATGGTTTCGACCAGGACCAGAACAGTGGTTGTCATCGGACGGCTCTTCCTGAAGGTTTTGAGAGCAAGAGTATGCGGGATTTGTCAGCAAAATCGCTTTGTCGTGGCAGAAAAATCGTTGTAGGGCCGAGCTTGCAGGTGTTGAGGGCGACGCGCGCCCAGCAAGCTCGTGCCTACGGTATTTGCGTTGTCAGAAACTGATCGCGGCGGCGCTCACGCGTTGCACAAACGCCCCGGCCAACGTGGCATTGTGATGTTCGATGATCGCCGCCGCCGACAGCGTTGCAGTATCCATGCAGGTGTGGCCGTCTTCGGGCAGTATCACCGAGAACCCCAGTTCGACTGCGACGCGGCAAGTGGTATCGATGCAGAACTGGGTTTTCATCCCGACAATCACCAGCTTATTGAGCTGCATCGCGCGCAGTCGCTGCGCCAGATCGGTGCCGAGGAAACAACTGGGCCGGGTTTTATTGAAGAACTGGTCACGCGCTTCATCGACATCCAGCTCATGCCACACCTGCCAATACGGGCTGCCCGCGGCAATCGCGGAGCCCGCCGGGCCTGTGTGGCGGGCGACGAAGATCGGTGCGCCGGCTTGGCGCGCGCGCCCGATCAGTTGGTTGATGGTCTGCAGCACCCGTTCGCGTTCGAAGGGGTGCTCCGGGCCAGCGTACAGGCCGGTTTGCATATCGATGATCAGCAGGGCGTCAGCCATGGTGTTGCTCCTTTCGCGTGCCGGATGGCGGCGCAATAAAAAAGGCCCCGTCCATTGCTGGCGGGGCCTTGGGTTGAATCCGTGAGGTGTCTAGTTCAAGCACCCACAGCAACCGCACGACCCGCCGGAAGCGGTCGTGGTGGTGGTGCGGGTGAGGTGCTGCTGAAAAAGGTTCATGGCCGATCATGCTGGGGCATAAGTTTGGCTGTCAAGCGTCGCAGGCAACTTCTTATAAGGCGTGACGATATTTCGGGCATCCACAAGGGACTCGTCTGACACGCGACTACCCAGGGGGCTCTTCACGCCAAGCGCGCAAAAAAATAGCCGACAACCTCGTCCTTGAGCCTCTGCACCGCTTAACCATTCCTCAGCTAAGCCTTTGCTTATTTAAAAGAATCCCGGACAATCGCGCCCCTGTTATAGCCGGGGCGCTGCCTGTCAGGTTTTTCTGACTCGTGCCGGCTGTGGAAATGCGGAGATCCGACTGGATGAATGATCAGGCCAATAGCGTCGACGAACGCTATGTCACGACACCTGTAATCCTTACAAGCTGGAGCCGTCAGGACACCACCTGGATGCTTGGCTTGTTTGGCACGGCGATTGGTGCCGGCACTTTGTTTCTACCTATCAACGCCGGCCTCGGCGGCTTCTGGCCGCTGGTGATCCTGGCGCTGCTGGCCTTCCCGATGACGTTCTTTGCCCACCGTGGCCTGACGCGTTTCGTGCTGTCCGGCCGTGAAGGTTCCGACATCACCGACGTGGTCGAAGAGCATTTCGGCGTCAAGGCCGGCGCGCTGATCACCTTGCTGTACTTCCTGGCGATTTTCCCGATCCTGCTGATCTACAGCGTGGCGCTGACCAATACCGTCGGCAGCTTCATGGAGCACCAGTTGCACATCATGCCGCCGCCACGGGCGATCCTGGCGTTTGTGCTGATCCTCGGCCTGCTGGCCGTGGTGCGTTGCGGTGAGCAGGCGATCGTCAAGGCCATGAGCCTGATGGTGTACCCGTTCATCGTCGCCTTGCTGTTCCTGGCGGTGTACCTGATCCCGCACTGGAACGGCGGCATCCTCAGCACCGCCAACGTGGTCCCGGCGCCTTCGGCGTTGCTCAACACCTTGTGGCTGGCGATTCCGGTGATGGTGTTCTCGTTCAACCATTCGCCGATCATCTCGGCCTTTGCGGTGGACCAGAAGCGCCAGTACGGCGCGCATGCCGATGAGCGCAGTTCGCAGATCCTGTCGCGCGCGCACCTGTTGATGGTGGCGATGGTACTGTTCTTCGTGTTCAGCTGCGTGCTGACCCTGTCGCCGGCGCAACTGGCTGAAGCGAAAGCACAGAACCTGTCGATCCTGTCGTACCTGGCCAACCACTTCGACAACCGGACCATCGCCTTCGCCGCGCCGCTGATTGCGTTCGTGGCGATTGCCAAGTCGTTCCTGGGCCATTACATCGGCGCCAGTGAAGGCCTCAAGGGCCTGGTCGCGAAAACCGGCCGGCGTCCGGCACCGAAGACCCTGGACCGCATGACCGCCGCCTTCATGTTGGTGATGTGCTGGATCGTCGCCACGCTCAATCCGAGCATCCTTCGCATGATCGAGACATTGGGCGGGCCGATCATTGCGTCGATCCTGTTCCTGATGCCGATGTACGCGATCCGCAAGGTGCCGGCGATGGCCAAGTACCGCGGGCAGGCGTCCAACGTGTTTGTCACGGCGGTCGGCCTGGTGGCGATTACTGCGCTGATTTACTCGCTGCTCTCCTGACCGCACGCTGCACCGAACAGGGCCGATTCGCACGCGTGGCGAGTCGGCCTTTTTTTCGCTCGGAAAACCTGACGCGGCGCAACCGTCGCGCGGCAATGGGCGCTAAGCTGGAACACATTTTTAGCCAGGATGGATGGGGCCGATTGAACACTGAAACCGATACGCCCGTTGTCGCTGCGTCGAAGCGAACCCAGGACATAATTGCCGGCTTATCGATTGCCGGTTTGCTGTTGCCGGAGGCGGTGGCCTATTCCAGCATTGCCGCGCTCCCGCCCCAGGCCGGTGTGATTGCCTTGTTTGCCGGGCTGGTGTGCTACGGCCTGTTCGGCACCAGCCGTTTCGCAATCGTCTCGGCGACTTCGTCGTCGGCAGCGGTGTTGGCGGCGGCAACGGCCAGCCTGGCGGGGGATGACCCGGCGCTGAGGCTGTCCCTGGCCTTCGGGCTGGTGCTGATCATTGGCGTGTTTTTTCTGCTGGCCGGGCTGTTCAAACTCGGTGGCGTCACTTCGTTTATCGCCAAGCCAGTGTTGCGTGGGTTTGCCTTCGGCCTGGCGTTGACCATCATCCTCAAGCAACTGGCCAGTGTGGTGGGCGTCCAACTGACCGATAACAACCTGATCCGCTTCCTGCCGCAGTTGCTGGAGCAGTTGCCGAACTGGAACTGGCCCGCCGCGCTGGTGGCTGCGGTGGCCCTGCTGGTGTTGTGGTTATGCGCCCGCGTTCCGCGCCTGCCCGGCGGGCTGGTGGTGATCGTGCTCGGCGTTATTGCCGGCCAGGGCCTGAACCTGCAGGCCCATGGCGTCGCGCTGATCGGCCTGATCGACCTGCGCCTGGAGCTGGGGCATTTGCCGGTACTGCCGTTTGCCGATTGGCTGCGCCTGGGCGAGTTGGCGTTTGCGTTGGTCATGATTTTGTACGCAGAGTCCTACGGGTCCATCAGTTCGTTCGCTCTCAAGCACGGCGACCGGGTGTCGTCCAACCGCGACTTGCTGGCGCTGGGCGCGGCCAACCTGGTGTCTGGGTTGTTCCACGGCATGCCGACGGGCGCCGGGTATTCGGCGACCTCGGCGAATGAGGCGGCTGGCGCCTATTCGCGTTTGGCGGGGATCGTCGCGGCGCTGGTGATCCTGGCGATTGTGTTGACGGTGCTGCCGTATGTTGCGCTCACGCCGGAGCCGGTGTTGGCGGCGGTGGTCATCTATGCCCTGGGCCGGGGTTTGAGCCTGCAGCCCCTGGGGCGTTACTTCCTGTGGCGACGCGACCGTTTGCTGGTGGTGTGTGCGGTGGCGGCGGTGCTGGTGCTCGGCGTGCTGGATGGTTTGTTGTTGTCGGTCGGGATCAGCGTGGTGTTGATGTTGCGCCAGATGTCGGCGGCGGATATCCAGGTGCTTGGGCGCCTGGGCGACACTCATGATTTCGTGGACCGTCAACACCATGCCGATGCGCTGACCGTTCCCGGCGTGTTGATCATACGGCCAAGCGAGGCGCTGTTTTTTGCGAATGCCGAGCGCATCCTCGGCGCCGCCCTGCGCCTGATGCGTCAGTCATCCGCGCAGACGGTGGTGTTGAGCCTGGAAGAGTCCCCCGACCTCGACGGCACCAGCGTCGAAGCGCTGGCCGCTTTTTTTGCCCAGGTGCGCGGGGAGGGCAAGCAATTGGTGCTGGCGCGGGTGCGCCATGACGCCCATGAAGTCTTGCAGGCGCTGCCGGAGGCCCAGGCGCCCGAGGTGTTGCTCAGCGGCTTGAGCGTCGATGGTGCGGTGCAACTGGCGTTGCACAGCCATCCCCAGGCATAAAAAAACGCCGCGTATCTTGCGATACGCGGCGTCCTTTACATCAACACACCCTTAGGCTTGCAGCACCGGGATGTTGGCGTTTGCAGCGCTTTCACGGAACTCGGCGATCTGATCGAAACTCAGGTAGCGATACACATCGCTGGCCATGGTGTTGATCTTCGCGGCGTATTCCATGTACTCCTCGACGGTCGGCAGGCGACCCAGGATCGAAGCCACCGACGCCAGCTCGGCCGAAGCCAGGTAGACGTTGGCGCCATCGCCCAGACGGTTCGGGAAGTTACGGGTCGAAGTCGACACGACGGTCGAATTCGGTTCTACACGTGCCTGGTTACCCATGCACAGCGAGCAGCCCGGCATTTCCATGCGCGCACCAGCCTTGCCGTAGATGCCGTAGTAGCCTTCTTCGGTCAGTTGGTGAGCGTCCATCTTGGTCGGTGGCGACAGCCACAGACGGGTTGGCAGCTGACCCTTGACCTGATCCAGCAGTTTACCGGCAGCGCGGAAGTGACCGATGTTGGTCATGCACGAACCGATGAACACTTCGTCGATCTTCTCGCCAGCAACGCTGGACAGCAGACGGGCGTCGTCCGGGTCGTTTGGCGCGCAGAGCACAGGCTCCTTGATGTCGGCCAGGTCGATCTCGATGATTTCGGCGTATTCCGCGTCGGCATCGGCCACCATCAGCTCTGGGTTGGCAACCCAGGCTTCCATCGCTTGGGCGCGACGTTCCAGGGTACGTGCATCGCCGTAGCCTTCGCCGATCATCCAGCGCAGCAGGGTGATGTTGGAGTTCAGGTACTCGGTGATCGACTCTTTCGACAGCTTGATGGTGCAACCGGCAGCCGAACGTTCAGCCGAGGCGTCGGACAGCTCGAAGGCTTGTTCGATGCTCAGGTTGTCCAGGCCTTCGATTTCCAGGATGCGACCGGAGAAGGCGTTCTTCTTGCCTTTCTTCTCTACGGTCAGCAGGCCAGCCTGGATCGCGTAGTAAGGAATGGCATGAACCAGGTCACGCAGGGTGATGCCAGGTTGCATTTTGCCTTTGAAGCGCACCAGGATCGATTCCGGCATGTCCAGTGGCATCACGCCAGTGGCTGCGGCGAACGCTACCAGGCCGGAACCGGCCGGGAACGAAATGCCCATTGGGAAACGGGTGTGGGAGTCACCACCGGTGCCGACGGTGTCCGGCAGCAGCATGCGGTTCAGCCAGCTGTGGATGATGCCGTCGCCTGGGCGCAGCGACACGCCGCCACGAGTCATGATGAAGTCAGGCAGGGTGTGGTGGGTGGTCACGTCGATCGGCTTAGGATACGCCGCGGTGTGGCAGAAAGACTGCATCACCAGATCGGTCGAGAAGCCCAGGCACGCCAGGTCTTTCAGTTCGTCACGGGTCATAGGACCGGTGGTGTCCTGGGAACCCACGGTGGTCATCTTAGGCTCGCAGTAGGTGCCTGGACGAACGCCAGTCACGCCGCATGCCTTGCCGACCATCTTCTGCGCCAGGGTGAAACCCTTGGTGCTTTCGGCCGGAGCTTCCGGCTTCTTGAACAGGTCGGACGGTGGCAGACCCAGTTCGGCACGCGCCTTCTCGGTCAGGCCGCGGCCGATGATCAGCGGGATACGGCCGCCGGCACGGACTTCGTCCAACAGCACCGGGGTCTTCATTTCGAAGGTGGTCAGGACTTCATCGGTACCGTGCTTGCAGACTTTGCCAGCATGCGGGTACAGGTCGATCACGTCGCCCATGTTCATGTTGGTGACGTCGAATTCGATCGGCAGTGCGCCAGCATCTTCCATGGTGTTGTAGAAGATCGGAGCGATCTTGCTGCCGAAGCAGAAGCCGCCAGCACGCTTGTTCGGCACGTAAGGAACGTCGTCGCCGAAGAACCACAGTACGGAGTTGGTTGCCGATTTACGCGACGAACCGGTACCGACCACGTCACCGACGTAGGCGATCGGGAAGCCTTGGCCGCGCATTTCTTCGATCTGCTTCATCGGGCCGGTCTTGCCTTGCTCGTCCGGCACGATGCCGTCGCGAGCCATTTTCAGCATGGCCAGGGCGTGCAGCGGGATGTCAGGGCGGGACCAGGCGTCCGGCGCAGGCGACAGGTCGTCGGTGTTGGTTTCGCCGGAGACCTTGAATACGCGCAGGCTGATCTTGTCGGCCAGGGTCGGACGGTTCTTGAACCACTCGCCGTCGGCCCAGGACTGGATCACGGCCTTGGCGTGTGCGTTGCCGGCCTTGGCTTTTTCAGCCACGTCGTGGAACGCATCGAACATCAGCAGGGTGTGCTTGAGTTGAGCGGCGGCAACAGGCGCCAGTTCGGCGTTGTCGAGCAGCTCGACCAGGGTCACGATGTTGTAGCCGCCTTGCATGGTGCCAAGCAGTTCAACGGCGCGTTTCTTGTCGATCAGGGGAGAAGTGGCTTCGCCCTTGGCCAGGGCAGACAGGAAACCGGCTTTGACGTAGGCAGCTTCGTCAACGCCTGGTGGAATGCGGTTGGTGATCAGGTCAACGAGGAATTCTTCTTCGCCAGCCGGGGGATTTTTCAGCAGCTCGACCAGGCCTGCGGTTTGTTCGGCATTAAGCGGCTGGGGAACAATACCCAGGGCTGCACGCTCTTCGATATGTTTGCGGTAGGCTTCAAGCACAGTTATTACCCTCATCAGTGGTCCCACGGGACGCTCATCCAGAAATGAACGGCACGCATGCGCTCGGGGGCTTTTTGGGCCGCAAAGCCAGCGCTGCCGACATTCCTCACAGAAGCTGCTTTCAAAGTTTTACGCCTGCAGAACGGAGCTGATGAGGGTTGGCGCTGGCTTGACCTGCCGGGTCATTGACCATCGCCAACACCGTTCTGAAGGAACGACTGTGCTCGTGACGCTTTGAAAACAGCTTCCAGCGGATTATTGGCGCCTTATAAGGCCGGATGATTCTACGGCAAAAAAATTCTAAACGTAAGTTGCCAAGCCAAGTTTGCTGGGTGATCAACCTTAGACAAAGGGCTAACATGGCGCCCTGTTTCGCTGATTTGCGTGTTGCCGCCCATGTCCAACCAAGCCATCAAGACCCCCTGCGTAGGCCTGTGCTCCACGGTTTACGGTGACCTCGTGTGTCGCGGCTGCAAGCGTTTCCACCACGAAGTGATCCAGTGGAACGGCTATAACGAAGAAGAAAAACGTGCGGTGTGGCTGCGGCTCGAGCAACTGTTGGTGCAGGTCATGGCCGGCAAGCTGGAGGTTTTCGACCCCAAGACTCTGCGCAGCCAGCTGGAGCAACGCAAGATCCGCTTTGTGCCGCACCAGTCCGAGTACTGCTGGGCCTACCAGTTGATCGCCCGCGGGGCACGGGTGATTTCCAACCTGGAGGCCTATGGCATGGTGCTGCTGCCGGAGTTCCGCGAGTGGAATCTGCCGCAGCTGCGCGATGCCATCGACCGTGAGTTTTTCATCCTGTCCGAGGCGCACTACCAGCGCTATATCGCGCCGGGGTTTCTCAAGGATGTGTTGGGCGCCTGACGATCAGGCTTTGTTGGCCAGCTTTTCCAGTTGATCCGTCAGTGCCTGGGGCTTGAGCACCAGCACATCGCTTTCCAGCGCATCGAGCACCACTTCCGCCGTATTGCCGATCAGCGCGCCGGTCAGCCCGGTGCGCGCCACGGTGCCGATGATCGTCACTGCGGCTTTCAAGGTGTAGGCGGCATGGGGAATCAGCACATCCGCCGGGCCTTCTTCGATATGCAGGTGGGCGTCGTCGATATCGAACGTGGCCTGGAATGCCTTGCACTGCTCGCGATAACGCGCCTCGATGGTTTCCTTGAGCTGAAACACCGGGTCGCCGGCCGAGAGCATTGGCGATGGATGGGCGCTGATGACATGCAGTGACGCCTTGGCCAGGCTGGCGATGTCGAAGCCGTAGTCGATGATCATGTGGTGCAGCGCACGATGCTCGGTGTCGGTATTGCCTACATCGATGGCGGCGAGAATGACGCCGTCGTTCCATGGCGTTGCTGTCTTGACCAGCAGCACCGGCACCGGGCAGTAGCGCAACAGCTTCCAGTCGGCCGGGGTCAGGAGCGCCTTTTTCAGCGGGCTGTCGGGGTAGTGCTGCTTGATCACCAGGCCACAGCCTTCGGCCTGCTGCACCTCGATGATGGTTTCATGCAGGCTGGTATTCCACGCCTGTTCGGTGGTGACGCTGTAGCCGTCTTCGGTCAGGCCGGACTTGAGCAGGCTCAACAGCGCCGAATGCTCATGTTTCTTGTCGCACACCAGCAGGTGCAGGCGCGCGCCGGTGGTCCCGGCGATCAGTTTGGCGCGTTTGAGGGCCAGGCTTTCCGAATGCTCGGGCTCAAGGACCACCAGGATGCTGCGGATGGCTTGCATGATCGGGACTCTCCAGAAAGGGGGCGTTGAACAACTATAGTTGCTGCCCGCCAGACGTCATGTTGATGCACATCAAGGCCAGCGGCTGGTGGTCTGCGGCGCGGTCGGTATAATCGGCGACCTTTTGTGATCCTTTGCCCGTGAGCCCGATGAACCTGCCCGAAATCCACGAATTCCTCGGTTGCCCCACCCCTGACGCCTGGGTCCAGGCCGCGTTGGCCGATCAGGAAACCCTGCTGATCGACCACAAGAACTGCGAATTCAAGGCCGCCAGCACTGCCTTGAGCCTGATCGCTAAGTATCACAGCCATGTCGACTTGATCAATATGATGTCGCGCCTGGCCCGGGAAGAGCTGGTCCATCACGAACAGGTCATGCGCCTGATGAAGAAGCGCAAGGTCGCGCTGCGTCAGTTGCACGCCGGGCGTTATGCCTCGGGCTTGCGCAAGGTGGTGCGCAGCCACGAGCCGGTCAAGCTGGTGGACACCCTGGTGGTCGGCGCCTTTATCGAGGCGCGCAGTTGCGAGCGTTTCGAGGCGCTGGTGCCACATTTGGACGAAGAACTTGGCACGTTCTACTTCGGCCTGCTCAAAAGCGAGGCGCGGCACTACCAGGGTTACTTGAAACTGGCTTATCAGTATGGCGAGGCCAAGGATATTGCCCAGGTGATCGAACGGGTGAGGGCGGCCGAGCAGGAACTGATCGAGTCCCCCGACGTCGAGTTCCGCTTTCACAGTGGCGTGCCAGCCTGAGGCGACGGCTGCGCATACAACGCTCGGTGACGGCGTTAAAAATTGCAGGCTATTTGTTAAAAACTCTTAAAAGCATGAAGCTTCATCGCGTGTGGCCGGCCAAGCGCTGCCGGCGGGCAACTTGCCACCTATAATGCGCGCACTTCAATCCGCGTTGTGCACTGAGAACTTATGGAAAACCTGGGGCTGGGCAAGGTATTGCTCGTTGAGGACGATGAGAAGCTGGCAGGGCTGATCGCGCACTTTCTGGCACAGCACGGTTTTGAGGTACGGGCGGTGCATCGCGGTGATGCGGCCTTGGCGGCCTTTCTTGACTTCAAGCCCAAGATTGTCGTGCTCGACCTGATGCTGCCGGGCCAGAGCGGCTTGCATGTGTGTCGCGCGATTCGCGCGGTATCCGACACGCCGATCGTGATCCTCACCGCCAAGGAAGACGACCTGGACCACATTCTCGGCCTGGAGTCCGGCGCCGACGACTATGTGATCAAACCGATCAAACCGCCGGTGCTGCTGGCCCGCCTGCGAGCGTTGCAACGGCGCCAGGCGCCGGAGCCGACGGTGCGCGGCGCCATCGAGTTCGGGCGCCTGGTCATTGACCGCAGTTGCCGGGTGGTCAGCCTGGGCGGCGAGAAGATCGACCTCACCACCATGGAGTTCGAACTGTTGTGGTTGCTGGCCAGCAGCGCCGGCAAGATCCTCTCGCGCGATGACATCCTCAACCGCATGCGCGGCATCGCCTTTGATGGCCTGAACCGCAGCGTCGACGTGTACATCAGCAAACTGCGCGGCAAGCTCAACGATAACCCCCGTGAGCCGGTGTGCATCAAGACCATCTGGGGCAAGGGTTATCTGTTCAATCCGTTTGCGTGGGAGGTCTAGATGCTGCGCCTGTTTCTACGCCTGTATGTGATTCTGGCCCTGGGCCTGGCGGGAGCGATCTGGCTGGTCAACTACACGTTCGACGAGTTGCTGCCCGAAACCGACGAAACCTATAGCCGCGAGGCCGTGCGCGGCCCGGCCTATGGCCTGGTCGAACAACTGCGGCCGCATGTCGGCGAAGCGCGGCAAGCCCGCTTGGCCGAATTGCAACCCCATTACGGGCTGCACCTGAAGCTGGTTGAAAGCGAAGCCCTGGGGCTGTCCGAGCGTGAAAAAAGCTGCTGGACGACGGCTTGCTGGTGGTGCGCGGGGACTTCAAGGAGTTCCTCTCCCGCATCGACAGTGGCATGCAGTTGCTGGAAATCAAACTGCCGGAAGAACCCAAATGGATGTACATGTGGGTCTACGGCTTTCTCGGGCTGTGCCTGGCTATCGTGCTGTATTTTTGGGTGCGCCCGCATTGGCGCGACCTGGAGCATATCCGCCTGGCCGCCCAGCGCTTCGGCGATAACGACCTCGGCTCACGCATCCTGTTGCCGCGTCGCTCCACCGTGCGCGAACTGGCCGGGCACTTCAACCAGATGGCCGAACGCATCGAGAGCCTGATCGCCAACCAGCGTGAGTTGACCAACGCGGTCTCCCACGAACTGCGCACGCCCATCGCGCGCCTGTCGTTCGAGCTCGACCAGCTCAAACAACAGGCCGATCCCCGGCAGAGCCTCGCACTGATCACCGACATGTATGCCGACCTTGGCGAGTTGGAGGAAATGGTCTCTGAATTGTTGACCTACGCCAGCCTGGAGCGCGGCGCCACCCAGGTCACGCAGGAAAATATCGAGGCCCACAGCTGGCTCGACAGTGTGATCGGCAGCGTGGCCCTGGAGGCCGAGGCGGAAGGCGTGCAGTTGTCCTTGCGTACCTGTGAAGTCGACGTTATCCAGATCGAACCGCGCTTCATGGCGCGTGCGGTGATCAACCTGCTGCGCAACGCCATTCGTTACGCCGACCGCCGCGTGGAAGTGTCGCTGGTCAAGTTCGGCAGTGGTTATGAAGTGCGGGTCTGCGATGACGGCCCCGGCATCCCCGAGGAAGGCCGGGCGAAGATCTTCCAGCCGTTCATCCGCCTCGACGCCAGCCGCGACCGCCGCACCGGCGGCTTCGGCCTCGGCCTGGCGCTGGTGCAGCGGGTTTGCCAATGGCATGGCGGGCAGGTCCAGGTAGTCGATTCGGAGTGGGGTGGGGCGTCGTTTCGGATGAGTTGGGCGTATACCGAATAAGGCTTTTGGGGGGTGGATCAGGTACGGGAGGGCGATTGCAAAAAGCCGCAGACTGCTGTGCCGACAGTCACACCACCCAAGTCATAGCTGGCACTCACGCCCAATTGCGTGCGCGATTTGATTTTTCCCAGGGCCTTGTCGGCGCCCTCGACAGGCACACTGAGCTGATGGACAGGCAAAGGTGTTTCGAACGCATAAGCAGGTGCATCCATGGTTAGAAAATCAAGGGCTTATGGGGCGACTGCGTGCGTTTGAAGGCGTAGCCCGAGGCGCTGAGGCCGTTGACCTGGCGGCTGACGGTGTCGCCCAGGCCATAGCCATTGCCGGCAAGCACGGCATGGGCGTGGTCCACGGGCAGCAGGATGTAATCGGTCAGCGGCTTGTCGTGCAGTTGGCCGCGAATCACCAGGAAGCCTTCTTCCAGACGCACGCTGATGCCGCTGAGTGGCGCGTCGGGTTCGTGGGTGCTGAGCACTTGATAGGTGCCGACGGTGTCGGCCCAGGCCAGTGGCAGGGGCGGCGGGTCGATGCGTTCGCCCACGGCCACCCGCTGGCCGTGGCTGCGCGCGGTGAGTATCTGCCGGCCTTGCACCGTCACCACGTCCAGTTGCACGTGGCCCAGCCCGCCGAGATCCTTGAGCCAGAACCCCAGGACCTTTTGCTGCGCGCGCAACCAGCCGTCTTCATCGCGCAGCAGTTCGAAGGTGTATCCGGCCAACTCGCCGGACAATCGCGTAGGGGTATCCCTGATCCGGAATACGCCCCAGGCCGTGGCGTAGAACCCGGCCAGGCGCTTACGGTCGATGGCGGCGGGCACCTGGCGCAACTTGCCCCCGTGCTTGGGCGCCTGGCAGTCGTCGGCGCATACCGGCGCGCCGGTTTGCGCCTGGAGCATCAGGCGCAGGGTGTCGGTGCTCAGCGCGACCACCATGTCTTCGGCGTTGCTGTCGTTGGCCATGATGATCACTGCCAACTGCTGGTCCGGCAGCACCGTCACCTGCGCGGCAAAATCGTCGCCCCCGCCGCTGTGCTGGAACGTGCGTATGCCGGGGCTGACCGGCTTGTCGCCACAGGGCGAGAGAAACCAGCCCAGGCCCATCTGGCAATCGAAGTCCAGCACGTTGCCGATATTCTGTTGGGTAAACATCTGCTCGATGGAAGCGCGGTCCATTACGCGGGTGTCGTTGTAGAGGCCTTGGGCGAACAGCATCTGTACGTAGCGGCTGAGGTCCTTGGGGCTGGTCCACAAGCCGCTGGCGGCGAGGTCGCGCACCTGGGCATCGGTGCTCGCGCTGCCATCCTGATAGCCGAGCGCGCGGTGGGGCACGTGCGCGCTGACGCCGACAAAACTCGATTGGTTCATCTTCAACGGCTTGAACAGGCTGTTTTGCAACTGGGTCTCGAATGCCTTGCCGCTGCTGCGTTCGATAGCCGCGCCCACCAGCGCATAGCCGAGATTCGAGTACGCCACCTGCGAACCCGGCGGGGTGCTCAGCCACACGCCCGACATACGCATTGGCATCTGGCCCATGGCGAAGGTGTTGCGCAGGCCGCGCAGGTGTTCGCTGGGCAAGCCCGACTGATGACTGAGCAAGCGGCGCAGGGTGATGGCGCGGTCGGCGTCGGCCTGGTCGTCATGGAAGCGCGAGCGCACATAGAACTCGCGCAAGGTTTGCTGGATCGGTGCGTCAAGGGCCAGTTGCTGTTGTTCCACCAGTTGCAGCGCGGCGGTGGCGGTGAGGAGCTTGGAGATCGCGCCGGCGCGAAATGCCGTATTCGGCGTCACCGGTACGCCCCGGGCCTTGTCGGCCACGCCGAAACCATTGGCCCAGATCAACTCTTGGCCATTGACCAGGGCGATGGACAGCCCGGGCACCTGCTCCCGGGCCATCTCCCACGGAATGCGGGTTTGTAGATAGCGAATGATCGCGTTGTAGTCGCCCTTGGGGATCGGCGGCGGGGCAGGCGGTTGACCATGGCAACCGATACTGCCGAGCAGGCAGCCCAGCAGCGGAATACCGCGCAATGTGCGAAACATGAAGAGCACCCGGATGGTTGTTTGGATGCTCGAATGCTAGGGAAGGGCTGTCCGACAATCTTTGCAAGCTTTGTCGGAAAACTGTCAAAGACTGTTAACGCGCCAACCCCAACCGCTCATGCCACTGCGCGATCGATTCCTGCGGATATTCATCGAACTGCAGGTCGCCCTTGCGCACGCTGACTTCGACCCAGGGCGCCTTGGAACCGAGCATCAGGTGCGTGTGCTGCGGCGGCACTGGCAACGGTGTGTCGATGGCCGAGGCAAACGGATGGATCAGCTCCGGCCACTGCGGGCTGAACAGCCATAGCGCGCTGCCGCATTGTGAACAGAAATGCCGCTCGGCGCTGCTGGCATGGGCGCGGCTGGCGCCTTCGGGCTTGAGCCTGGCGTGGTAGATCGAGATCAGCTTGCGCCCGCGCACTTTCAGGCTGTTGCTGTCGCCCGCGAGGTTGATCGCGTAACCGCCGCCACCCTGGGTCTTGCGGCAAATCGAGCAATAGCAGCGTTGGTAAGGGTAGGGGTGGGCGCTGGTCAGGCTGAACGTCACAGCGCCGCAATGGCAGGAACCTTCGAGTTGCATGGGCAGTCTCCTCTGGCAAGGTGACTCTGGAGTCTAGGCGCTTTGCGGCATCAAGGTCGCGATCAGGGCACGAATGGTCCCCGGCAGCGCTTCCAGCTCGCGCACCAGGATACTGCGCTCGCGAATCGCCCATGGCTCATTCAGTTTCACCGCCACCAACTGCATGGTTCGGCTGTGCCGCAAGGCGGCGGATTCCGGGATGATGCCAATGCCCACACCCGCCTCGACCATCCGGCAGATCGCCTCGAAACTCGACATTTGGATGCGCAGCGACAACTGCTTGCCGACCCGCTCGACGTGCTCGCGCAGGAAACTCAGCAAGGTGCTGCCTTCGTGCAGGCCGATGTGCTGGTAGGCGAGGGTCTGTTCCAGTGTCACTGAGGGTTGGTCCGCCAAGGGGTGGCCCACGGGCACCATCAATACCAGTTTATCGGTGCTGAAGTGCAGCACCTGCAGGCCCGCGGCCTCCACGGGACCGGCGATGATGCCCATGTCGCTGGTGCCATCGAGCACGCCGCGCACGATATCGCGGGACAGGCGCTCCTGCAGGTCGACAGTGACACCGGGCCGCTGGGAGAGGAAACCGGCCAACACTTCGGGAAGAAACTCAGTGACCGCCGTGGTGTTGGCGAAGATGCGGATATGCCCGGCGGAGTCGACGCCGTATTGGGTGAACTCACTTTTCAGGTAGTCCACCTGGCGCATGATCAGCCGCGCATGGTGCAGCAGCCGCTCGCCTGCCGGGGTGATCTCCACGCCGCGGCTGTCGCGGTACAACAGACGTGTTTCCAACTGGCCTTCCAGGGCCTTGATGCGCGCACTCGCAGCCGCCGGCGAGAGGAAGGCGCGCTTGGCACCCTGGGTCAGGCTGGGTGATTCGGCGATATGGATAAACAGGCGCAGGTCGGCGAGATCGAAGTGCATGGCGGCTCCGGGGTGGACAGGGCTGTTCGGTGCAACGGCGGTGCGGGGCTTGCCTGCGCTGACAGTGTGCCGGCGATGAAAATGCCAACCAACCGAAGCAAGTCCGTTGCCCATCAATGCGTGGCGTTCAGCATAGCCGAACGCTGGCTTATTGAAATGCAAATTCTCAGAACGGTCGGGCGCTTGCATGATCCGGGGCACACATTCACAGCCCGAGGACCTGCACCCGATGAGCGCCACTGATTGGATCGGCCGAAGCGAAACGGCCCACGACCACCTGAGCCACAACCTGCTCACACGCATCGCCGCGACATTCGGCGAGCCCGTGCCCGAACACGGCGCGGCGGTGCCGCCGTTGTGGCAATGGTGTTTCTTCCAGGACCCGCTGCCGGAATCGGCCCTGGGCACCGACGGCCACCCGGCCCGTGGCGGCTTCCTGCCGCCGGCGGATAACCGCAATCGCATGTGGGCCGGTGGGCGTCTCGAGTTCCTGCATCCGCTGCGCGCCGGCGAGGCGGCCAGCCGTGTGTCGACCATCACCCAGGTCGAAGAAAAGACCGGCCGCACCGGTGCGTTGCTGTTTGTCACTGTGCGCCATGACTACACCCAGGACGGCCGCCTGGCGATCCGCGAAGAACAGGACATCGTCTACCGCGAACCGACCCCACCCAAGCCGGGCAACGGCGCTGCGCTGGCGGCGGGTGAGTGGTGCGAAGCGATCGAGCCGACGCCGACCCTGCTGTTCCGCTACAGCGCCGTGACTTTCAACGGCCACCGCATTCACTACGACTATCCCTACGTCACCGGCACGGAAGGCTATTCGGGCCTGGTGGTGCATGGGCCGTTGATCGCCACGTTGAGCCTGCGCGCCTTTTGTCGGGCTCATCCCCGCGCCACGGTGCGCCGTTTCGACTATCGCGGCGTGCGCCCGCTGATCGCTGCGCAACCGTTTGAAGTCGCCGGACGTATCAGCCAAGCCGGCGTGGCAGAGCTGTGGGCCGGTAATCACGATGGCTTGGCCCAGCAGGCCCGTGTGCATTTCGAATAACACCAGAACAACAGGCGGAGAGCCGTTAATGAACCCGAATGACAATGAAGCACTCAATGCCATCCGCGCAGGCGTGCGCGCTTTGTGCGCCGAATTCGATGCGACGTACTGGCGTCGGATCGACGAAGAAAAAGCGTTCCCCGATGCCTTCGTCAAGGCCTTGACCGCCGCCGGCTGGCTGTCGGCGATGATCCCGGAAGAGTACGGCGGCTCCGGCCTCGGCCTGGCTGAAGCGTCGGTGATCCTTGAAGAGGTCAACCGTTGCGGCGGTAACTCCGGCACCGTCCACGGCCAGATGTACAACATGTTCACCCTGCTGCGCCACGGCAGCGCCGCGCAAAAACGCTTCTACCTGCCCAAGCTGGCCAGTGGCGAATTGCGACTGCAATCGATGGGCGTCACCGAGCCCAGCACCGGCACCGACACCACCAAGATCAAGACCACCGCGATCAAGCGCGGCGACAAGTACGTGATCAACGGCCAGAAAGTCTGGATCTCGCGGGTGCAGCATTCCGATCTGATGATCCTGCTGGCGCGCACCACGCCGCTGGCCGACGTGAAGAAAAAGTCCGAAGGCATGTCGATCTTCCTCGTGGACCTGCGCGAGGCGATCGGCAACGGCCTGACCGTGCAACCCATCGCCAACATGGTCAACCACGAAACCAACGAGCTGTTCTTCGACAACCTCGAACTGCCTCTGGACAGCCTGATCGGCGAAGAGGGCAAGGGCTTCAAGTACATCCTCGACGGCCTGAATGCCGAGCGTACCCTGATCGCCGCCGAGTGCATCGGCGATGGCCGCTGGTTTATCGAAAAGGCCAGCGCCTATGCCCGCGACCGCGTGGTGTTCGGCCGGCCCATCGGGCAGAACCAGGGCGTGCAGTTCCCGATTGCCGAAGCGCATATCGAAATCGAAGCGGCCGACCTGATGCGCTGGCGTGCCTGCGAGGAATACGACCGTGGCGCGCCTGCCGGGGCCAGCGCGAACATGGCCAAGTACCTGGCGGCCAAGGCGTCCTGGGAGGCGGCCAATGCGTGCCTGCAAACCCACGGCGGCTTTGGTTTTGCCTGCGAGTACGACGTGGAACGCAAATTCCGCGAGACCCGCCTGTACCAGGTGGCGCCGATCTCCACCAACCTGATCCTGTCCTACGTGGCCGAGCACTTGCTCGAGCTGCCACGCAGTTTCTGAGAGCCTGAACATGAGCCATACCCAAGCCCTGTGTCGGTTCCTCGCCGAATTGACCTATGCGCAGTTGCCCGAACCGGTGCTGGCGCGCACCGAAGACCTTTTTCTCGATTGGCTGGCGTCGGCGCTGGCCAGCCAGGGCGCGCACCCGATCCCGCTGTTTGAACGCTACGCGCAGAAAATGGGGCCGAGCAGCGGCCCGGCGCAGGTGATCGTCAATGGCCGCAGCAGCAGCGCGTATTTCGCCGCGTTGGTCAACGGCGCCTCGTCGCACCTGGTGGAGCAGGATGACCTGCACAACAGCTCGGTGTTGCACCCGGCGACGGTGGTCTTTCCCGCGGCCCTGGCGGCGGCCCAGGACCTCGGCAAATCCGGCCGTGAACTGCTGCTGGCCGCGGTGGCCGGTTATGAAGCTGGAATTCGCATCGGCGAATTCATGGGCCGTTCCCACTACCGCATCTTCCACACCACCGCGACCGTCGGCACCTTGGCGGCGGCGGTGGCCGTGGGCAAATTGCTGGGGTTCGATCAGGAGCAATTCATCAATCTGCTCGGCAGCGCAGGCACCCAGGCTGCCGGGCTGTGGGAGTTTTTGCGCGATGCCGCCGACTCCAAGCAATTGCACACGGCCAAGGCGGCGGCGGATGGCTTGCTCGCCGCGTACCTGACGGCGGACGGGCTGACTGGTGCGCGCAATATCCTCGAAGGCGACCAGGGCCTGGCGGCCGGGATGTCCAGCGATGCCGAACCGCACAAGCTGTCCGCCGACCTCGGCCGGCGCTGGGCGCTGCTGGAAACCTCGTTCAAGTTCCATGCCTCGTGTCGCCACACCCATCCTGCCGCCGATGCGCTGCTGCAGTTGATGCAGCGTGAAGGCCTCGATGCCGCCGCGATCGCCAAGGTGCAGACCCGCGTGCATCAGGGCGCCATCGATGTGCTGGGGCGCGTCACTACGCCGGCCAGCGTTCACCAGGCCAAGTTTTCCATGGGCACCGTGCTGGGCCTGATCGCCGTGCATGGCAAGGCCGGGCTGGTTGAGTTCCACACGTTGGCACTGAGCGATCCCGCCGTCTCGGCCTTTCGCGACAAGGTCAGCATGACCCTCGATCGCGAAGTCGACGACGCCTATCCGCAGCGTTGGCTGGGCCGCGTCACCGTCACCACCGAGGATGGCCGCACGCTGCACGGCGCTATCGACGAGCCCAAGGGCGACCCCGGCAACAGCCTCAGCCGCGCCGAGCTGGCGGATAAATTCCAGCGCCTCAGCCAGTTCAGCGGCGCGCGCACCCCGGCCGAGGCCGACGCGTTGATCGCCAAGGTCTGGCAGTTGCGCAACACCCCGTGCATGGCCCACTGGCTTTGAGGAATCGTCATGACTGCTAATCAACGACCGCTGGACGGTATCACCGTTGTCAGCCTGGAACATGCGATTGCCGCACCCTTTTGCACACGCCAATTGGCCGATCTCGGTGCGCGTGTGATCAAGATCGAACGCCCCGGCAGCGGTGACTTCGCCCGTGGCTATGACGAACGCGTGCGCGGCCTGGCGTCGCATTTCGTGTGGACCAACCGCTCCAAGGAAAGCCTGACCCTGGACCTCAAGCAAGACGCGGCGGGCGCCATTCTCGACAGCTTGCTCGCCGACGCCGATGTACTGGTGCAGAACCTCGCACCCGGTGCGGCGGCGCGCATGGGCCTGTCGTTCGAGACGCTGCATGCGCGCTTCCCGCGCTTGATCGTCTGCGATATTTCCGGCTATGGCGAAGGCGGGCCCTACGCGCAAAAGAAGGCTTATGACCTGTTGATCCAGAGCGAGGGCGGCTTTCTGTCGGTGACCGGCGGGCCCACTGACGACCAGATGGCCAAGGCCGGTTGCTCCATCGCCGACATCGCCGCCGGCATGTACGCCTACAGCGGCATCCTCTCGGCGCTGTTGTTGCGCGGCAAGACCGGCGAGGGCAGCCGTATCGACGTGAGCATGCTGGAAAGCCTGGTGGAGTGGATGGGCTACCCGATGTACTACGCCTTCGACGGAGCACCGCCACCGCCGCGTGCCGGAGCGGCGCATTCGACGATTTATCCCTACGGACCGTTTCCCACCGGCGACGGCGGTACGGTGATGCTCGGCTTGCAGAACGAGCGCGAATGGGCGGCGTTCTGCGACAAGGTGCTGCTCACCCCGGCCTTGGCCGCAGACGAGCGCTTCTGCGCCAACTTCAAGCGCTCGGCCAACCGCGAGGCGCTGCGCCGGATCATCGTCGACAGCTTCGCCCGACTCGACGCCGAGGCCGTCATCCAGCGCCTGGAACATGCGCAGATCGCCAGTGCCCGCGTCAACGATATGCACGGCGTGTGGGACCACCCGCAACTCAAGGCACGTGACAGCTGGCGCGAAGTCGCGAGCCCGGCCGGTCCGCTGCCAGCGCTGTTGCCGCCAGCGCGGAATACGGCATTCAGCCCGCGCATGGATGCGGTGCCCGCGTTAGGCCAGCACAGCCAGGGCATTCTCGATCAGCTCGGTTATTCGGGCGAAACCATCGACGACCTGCGCGCGCGCGGCGTTATCTGACAAGGAGTGTGATGATGCCAACGCCTGTAGTCCGTTCAGCCCTGTTCGTTCCCGGCAGCCGCCCGGAGCGGTTTTCCAAAGCGCTGGCCAGCGGTGCCGACGCGGTGATTGTGGATTTTGAAGACGCGGTGGAAGAGCCGCTCAAGCGGCAGGCGCGGGAGAACCTTGGCGCGTTTTTGCGCGCCCACCCCGACACCCGGGTGTGGGTGCGGATCAACGCGCCAGAGCACGCCGAACACGCTGACGATGTGGCGTTCTGCAGCGCCCATGCAAACGTGGCGGGCGTGCTGCTGCCGAAAGTCGAAAGTGCCGCCCAGGTCGCGGTGGTGGCCGCCGCCGGCAAACGGATCTGGCCGATTATCGAAAGCGCCAAGGGCCTGCTGGCGGTGGCCGCGATTGCCCATGCGCGGCAGGTGGAGCGCCTGTCGTTCGGCGGCCTGGACCTGGCGCTCGACTTGAATCTGAGCAGCCCTTCGCCAGCGGCTGACTTTGCCCTGGACCAGGCGCGCCTGGCGCTGATCGTGCATTCTCGCGCCGCCGGCCTGGTGGCCCCGCTGGACGGCGTCCACCCGGCCATCGACGACCCCGAAGGCCTGCGCCGCTCGATCCGGCATGCCTATGAAATGGGCTTTGCCGGCGCGCTGTGCATCCATCCCCGGCAGGTGGCGGTGATCCATGCGGCCTTGGCACCGAGCGCCGCAGACCTGGCCTGGGCCAAGCGCGTGGTGGCGGGCGGAGCCCACGGGGCCGGCGCGTATCAGATCGATGGGCAGATGGTGGATGCCCCGGTTCTGTTGCGCGCACAACGGCTGCTCGCCGCCCGGCGCTGACGGGCGCAGCCGAAGCCAGAGGCGAGAGAAGATCTGCATTTTCGTTCAGGTTGGCGTTCATCTAAGCCGAACGCAGGTATCAAAAACTCGAAATTCACTACACGCGCCATATCAGGCACCTTGCCCTACAACACAACAATAAGAAGGTGATTTCCCATGCTCAAGCTCTCCCGGGCGCTGTTCTGCGCCGCCACCTTGTTCGTCGCGGGCCTGGCCCAGGCGGCGGACCCGATTGTGATCAAGTTCGCCCATGTGGTTGCCGAAAACACGCCCAAAGGCCAGGGCGCGTTGCTGTTCAAGAAACTTGCCGAAGAACGCCTGCCGGGCGTGGTCAAGGTCGAGGTGTACCCGAACTCGTCGCTGTTCGGCGATGGCAAGGAAATGGAAGCGCTGCTGTTGGGCGATGTGCAGATGCTCGCGCCGTCCCTGGCCAAGTTCGAGCAATACACCAGACAGGTGCAGATCTATGACCTGCCGTTCCTGTTCAACGACCTGGCCGCCGTCGACCGCTTCCAGGCCGCCCAAGGCAAGCAGTTACTGACCTCGATGCAGAACAAGAACATCCTCGGCCTGGCCTATTGGCACAACGGTCTCAAGCAGTTGTCGGCCAACAAAGCCCTGCACGAACCCAAGGACGCCCGTGGCCTGAAGTTCCGCGTGCAAGCCTCCAGCGTGCTTGAAGAACAGTTCAAGGCGATCCGCGCCAACCCGCGCAAGATGAGCTTTGCCGAGGTCTACCAGGGCTTGCAGACCGGTACGGTCAACGGCACCGAAAACACCTGGTCGAACTATGAAAGCCAGAAGGTCAACGAGGTGCAGAAGTACTTCACCGAGTCCAACCATGGCCTGATCGACTACATGGTGATCACCAACGCGAAGTTCTGGAACGGCCTGCCAGCGGATGTGCGCAGCACCCTGGAGCAGATCATGGCCGAGGTCACCGTTGAGGTGAACAAGCAGGCCGAGGCGCTGAACCAGTCGGCCAAACAGAAGATCGTCGACGCCAAGACCAGCGAAATCATCGAACTGACCCCCGCGCAACGCCAGCAATGGCGCGAAGCCATGCGCCCGGTCTGGCAGATGTTCGAAGGCGAGATCGGGGCTGACCTGATCAAGGCGGCGGATGCGTCCAACCTGTAATGCCGGGGCATACCGAGATCCCTCCCACAGGTTGATCCGGTTTCCACTCTGAAACCTATTCCCGCTTCGCGAGGTTTTGCCATGCAAACGCTCAGGCGCGTCTGGGAGCACCTGGAGGAAGGCGTCATTGCCTTCCTGCTGGCCGCCATGACCCTGGTGACATTCGTCTACGTCATGCTCAACAACATCTACACGCTGTTCTTTGCCCTGGCCGACAAGTGGGCCTGGAGCAGCCATTTTTTCAACGCCCTGGGCGACGGCAGTATGACCTGGGCCCAGGACATGACCTGGAGCGTGGCGCTGACCAAGGCCATGTTCGGCTGGCTGATTTTCTTCGGCATTTCCTACGGCGTGCGTACCGCCGGCCACCTTGGGGTGGATGCGCTGGTCAAGCTGACCGGACGCCGGGTGCAGCGCTTGCTTGGGATGCTTGCCTGCCTGTGCTGCCTGGCCTATGCCGGGCTGTTCATGGTCGCCAGTTACAGGTGGGTGAGTGCGGTGATGACAGCACACATCGGCGCCGAAGACCTCGACCAGTTCGGCATCGATGTCGGCGACATCGTGCTCATCGTGCCGGTCGGTTTTGCCCTGGTGTTTATCCGCTACCTGGAAATTTTCTATCGCCTGTTCACCCACCGCCAGGTCGGGTTGGGGCTGGCCGACGAGGCCGGTGAGGCGAGCAAATTGGCCGGCGGCCATGAGGAGCGTCACTGATGGCCGTGCTCTGTCTGTTTCTGCTGTTGTTTGTGTTCATGTTCCTCGGTGTGCCCGTCGCGATTTCCCTCGGATTGTCCGGCGCGGTGTCGATCCTGATGTTCAGCCAGGACTCGGTGAGTTCCCTGGCGATCAAGCTGTTCGAAACCTCGGATGCCTATACCTTCCTGGCGATTCCGTTCTTCCTGCTGTCCGGTGCGTTCATGACCACCGGCGGCGTGGCGCAGCGGCTGATCGACTTCGCCAATGCGTGTGTTGGGCATATCCGTGGCGGCCTGGCGATTGCGGCGGTGTTGGCGTGCATGTTGTTTGCCGCGTTGTCCGGTTCGTCACCGGCCACCGTGGCGGCCGTCGGTTCGATTGCGGTGGCCGGGATGGTGCGCTCCGGTTACCCGAAGGCGTTCGGCGCGGGCATCATCTGCAACGCCGGCACCCTGGGCATCCTGATTCCGCCGTCGATCGTGATGGTGGTGTATTCGGCCGCCACGGAAACGTCGGTCGGCAAGTTGTTCATGGCCGGGGTGATCCCGGGGCTGCTGCTGGGCCTGATGCTGATGGTCGCGATCTATATCGTGGCGCGCATCAAGAAGCTGCCGGCGCAGCCACGGGCGAGCTTTCGCGAGTGGCTGGCCTGCGCGCGCCGTGCGTTCTGGGGCTTGCTGCTGCTGGTGATCATCCTCGGCGGCATCTACAGCGGGATGTTCACCCCGACCGAAGCCGCGGCGGTGGCAGCGGTGTACTCGGCGTTTGTCGCGCTGTTCGTCTACAAGGACATGAGTCTGCGCGACTGTCCCAAGGTGCTGCTGGAGTCCGGGCGGCTGGCGATCATGCTGATGTTTATCATCGCCAATGCGATGCTCTTCGCCCATGTGTTGACCACCGAACAGATCCCCCAGGAAATCACCGCCTGGGTGCTGTCCGAAGGGCTCACGCCGATCGGCTTCCTGATCATGGTCAACGTGGTCTTGCTGATCGCCGGCAGTTTCATGGAACCGTCGGCGATCGTGTTGATCCTGGCGCCGATCTTCTTCCCGATCGCGATGAAGCTGGGCATCGATCCGATTCACTTGGGGATCGTGATGGTGGTGAATATGGAAATCGGCCTGGTCCACCCGCCGGTGGGCTTGAACCTGTTCGTGACCTCGGCGGTGACCGGCTTGACGCTGGGGCAGACCATTCGTGCGGCGATGCCGTGGCTGATGATCCTGTTGGTGTTCCTGATCATGGTCACCTACCTGCCGTTCATCTCGCTGGCGCTGCCGCACTGGCTGGGGATGTAGACCTCACGATGTGGGAGCCTGGCTCCCACCTTGCTCAGTGATCCAGCGCGCTCAGGATCGCATGGGCGACCTTGACCCGCTCGGCATTCGGATAGTTCTTGTTCGCCAGGATCACCACGCCCATGTCCTTGCTTGGCACATACGCCACATACGCGCCAAAGCCTGCGGTTGAGCCGGTTTTGTTGTACAGCACGTTGGCCGGTTGCGCTTGCGGCGTCGTCAGCCAATCGGGACGGTGAGGTTTCATGGCCATCGGTGTCGAGTTGCCGTCAATCAGCGCTTGCAGGGCGATGGGGTAGGGGTAGTACTCCCAGCCCAGGCCCTGGGTCATGCCGTTCACGCGGTAATAACCGGCGTGGGTACTGGCGATGGCTTGTTGCAGCGGCTTTTCCAGGGTTTGCGGGTGCAGGTTGGCGATCACGTAGCGCGCAAGGTCATGGGTGCTGGTCTTGATGCCGTAGGCTTCGCTGTCCAGTGCGCCAGGGCTTACACGGACGGGTTTCTGCTGCTTGTCGTAGCCTTGGGCGTACTCGCCGGATTGCGCGGTGGGCACGCTGAGGTGGGTGTTGCTCAACCCCAGCTTGGGCAGCAGGGTGTGCTCCATGGCGACATTGAACGGCTGGCCCAGGCTTCGCGCCGCGAGGTAGCCAAACAGGCCGATGCTCGGGTTGGAATAGAGACGTTGCGCGCCCGGGGCGTAGCTGGGTTTCCAGCGCTGGAAGTAGCCGAGCATGGCGTCGGCGTTGTCGGCGGCATCCGGAAACTGCAGCGGCAGGCCGCCGGGGGTGTAGGTCGCTAGTTGCAGCAGGCTGATGCGGTCAAAGGCGCTGCCGGCCAACGCAGGCCAGTATTGGCTGGCCTTGTCCGACAGCGTGAGCTTGCCGATGGCCTGGGCGTAACCGCCCAGGGTTGCGGTGAAGGTTTTGCTCACTGAGCCGATTTCGAACAAGGTGTTTTGGTTGACCGGTTGCTGCGTTTCTTTCGATGCCATGCCGTAGTTAAAGTATTGCACCTTGCCGTTCTGCACCACCGCCACCGCCAGGCCGGGAATGGCCTGCTGCTGCATCAGCGGCTTGACGCTGGCGTCTACCACGGCCTGCAGGTCGGTGGCGGCCAGGCACTGGCCGGCGCCGAGAAACATTGCCAGCGCCGTTAAATGACGCACTCCAAATACCGTTTGTTGGGGCATGATATCGCTTCCATGAGTGTGATCGATTGAATGAACAGCCTGCGCGGGCGTGCCAAAGGTAGACAGTTCGCCGGGCGTGGGCAAACGATGATATTTCGCACCAGCCATTAGAAAAATTAGGGGCAAGCATGCTGCGTTCCCATCTGCCTCTCAATGCCCTGCGCGCATTCGAGGCCTCCGCCCGGCACCTGAGTTTTACGCGGGCCGCCATTGAGTTGTGTGTCACCCAGGCGGCGGTCAGCCACCAGGTCAAGAGCCTGGAGGCGCAACTGAACGTCACCCTGTTCAAACGCCTGCCGCGTGGCCTGATGCTGACCCGCGAAGGCGAGACGTTGTTGCCGGTGCTGCGCGAATCCTTCGACCGCATTGCCCACACCCTGGGCCAGTTCGAAGGCGGGCACTACCGCGAAGTGCTCAGCGTCGGTGCGGTCGGCACTTTTGCGGTGGGCTGGCTGCTGCCGCGGCTGGCGGACTTCCAGCACCGCTACCCGTTTATCGACCTGCGCCTGTCGACGCACAACAACCGTGTCGATGTCGCCGCCGAAGGCCTGGATTACGCGATCCGTTTCGGCGCCGGGGCCTGGCATGGCACCGACGCCTGCCCATTGTTCGAAGCGCCGCTGACGGTGCTTTGCGTGCCGTCAATCGCCGAGCAGTTACACACGCCGGCCGAGTTGTTGAAGCACACGGTGCTGCGCTCCTATCGCGCCGATGAGTGGAACCTGTGGTTCCAGGCCGCCGGGCTGCCTGCCGACACCCTGGTGCCGCGCAGCATCGTGTTCGACTCATCGTTGGCGATGATGGAAGCAGCGTTGCAGGGTGTCGGTGTGGCGTTGGCCCCTGCGCTGATGTTCTCGCGACAACTGGAAAGTGATGCGATCCGCCAGCCCTTCAACGTGGGCATCAGCACCGGCAGCTATTGGTTGACGCGCCTGCAGTCACGCGCCGAAACCTCGGCGATGCTGGCGTTCAAGGCCTGGCTGACGGTGATGGCGGCGCAGGGCTGAAATTTTCATCAAGAAGCAAAATGAAACATTTGTCGGCGGCTAACCTCTACACATTCAGAGGCGGTCAGGCCAGGTATTTGTTGAACCACCCCAGCGTGCGCTGCCACGCCAGGTTCGCCGCCGCCTCGTCATAACGCGGCGTCGAGTCGTTGTGAAAACCGTGGTTGGCGCCCTTGTAGATATACGCTTCATAGGTAGTGCCCGCGGCCTTCAGGGCCTTTTCATAGGCCGGCCAGCCTTCGTTGATCCGCGTATCCAGTTCGCCGTAATGCAGCATGATCGGTGCCTTGATGCGCGGCACGTCCTTGGCCTCTGGCTGCCGCCCGTAAAATGACACGGCGGCGCCCAGTTCCGGGTAGGCCACGGCTGCTGCATTGACCACGCCGCCGCCATAGCAGAAGCCGGTAATCCCGACTTTGCCGGTGCTGTTGTCGTGGTGCATCAGCCACTCGATGGCCGCGAAGAAGTCGTTCATCAGCTTGGCCGGGTCGACTTTTTGTTGCAGCGCTACGCCTTTTTCATCGTTGCCGGGGTAGCCCCCCACGGATGTCAGGCCATCCGGCGCGAGGGCGATAAAGCCGGCCTTGGCCAGGCGGCGGGCGACGTCTTCGATATACGGGTTGAGGCCGCGGTTTTCATGCACCACGACCACGGCGGGGACTTTGCCGGTGGCCTTGGCCGGGCGCACCAGATAGCCGCGCACCGTGCCGTTGCCCTTGGGCGAAGGGTAGGTGATGTAGTCCGCGACGATGTCCGGGTCGGTGAATTTCACTTGCTCGGCCAGCGCATAGTTTGGGCTCAGGGCAGCGAGCAGCGCCGACGCGGTGAGCCCGCCGAAGGTGAACAATGCGGCGCGGTCGAGAAACTCGCGGCGGTTGATCTTGCCGTGGGCATAGCCGTCGTAGAGCTCCAGCAGTTCGGGGGCGAAGTCTTTCGCGGTGAGACGAGTCATCGGTGCAGTCCTCGATTAGCGGTGCCAGTCAATGTAGACCAGGATCACGCGTTGCGAGCGTGGGCGGCGGCGGCCAGTTGCCCGGTATCGACGCGCACGAACACCGAATCGCCGATCGCCGTGAGCACATCGCCGGCGTATACCTCGCAGACCACGCGGCTTTTACGCCCCACATCGCCCTCGACCCGGGCACGCAAGGTCAGCGTGACACCCAGGGGCGTGGGCTTGATGAATTTGATCCCGAGATGCCCGGTCACACAGTCGATACGCGGCAGGCTGCCGGGTTCGCGTTGTTCGGCGCGGTAGTGGTAGGCCATGGCGGTCCAGTTCGAGTGGCAGTCCACCAGCATGGCGATCAGGCCGCCGTAGACCAGATCCGGCCAGCCGCTGTATTTCGCTTCCGGTTGGTGCTCGGCGACCACGTGAACGCCGTCGGCGTCCCAGCGGCTCTTGATATGCAGGCCATGGGGGTTGTTGCCGCCGCAGCCGTAGCAGATGCCTTCGGGGGCGGTGGTGTCTTGCAGTGACGGGGTGTGCATGCCAAGTCCTTATTATTCTGGGAGGGGACTGTCCTGTTTAACAGGACGCGCGCCGGATGGGAATAATGCCATCGCCGCAGACGCTAGCGCGCAAACCGCTTGGCCCCGGCCACACAGCCGATCACCGCGACTGTCACCAGCACCATGCCCAGGCTGACCTGCTCATGCAGCAGGCCCGCCGCCAGCGCCAGGCCGAAGAACGGTTGCAGCAACTGCAACTGGCCGACCGCGGCGATGCCGCCCTGGGCCAGCCCGCGGTACCAGAACACAAACCCGATCAACATGCTGAACAGCGCCACATAGCCCAGGCTCAGCCACGCCGGCAGGCTGATGCCAGTGAAGGTCGGCGGCGCGAGCATCAGGCTCAATGGCAGCGCCACCGGCAACGACACCACCAGCGCCCAACAGATCACTTGCCAGCCGCCCAGGCTGCGCGACAGCTTGGCGCCCTCGGCGTAACCCAGGCCGCACACCAGCACCGCCAACAGCATCAGCAGGTCGCCGGCCGGTGCGGCGCTCAGGCCCTGGGCGACGGCATACCCCATCACCAGCGCGCTGCCCAGGATCGAAAACAACCAGAACACCGGGCGTGGCCGCTCACCGCCGCGCAGTACGCCAAAGAGCGCCGTGGCCAGCGGCAACAGGCCGATAAACACGATGGAGTGCGCGGACGTCACGTATTGCAGGGCCAGTGCCGTCAGCAAGGGGAAGCCGATAACCACGCCGAGGGCGACGATGACCAGGGGCAGCCATTGCGCGCGTGTTGGGCGTTTTTCCTTGAAAAAAGCCAACAGGCACAACGCCAACACGCCGGCCAGGGTGGCGCGCAGCAGGGTGAGGAACACCGGCTCGAATTCCATCACCGCCAGGCGCGTCGCCGGCAACGAACCGCTGAAAATCACCACGCCGATAAAGCCATTGATCCAACCCTGGGTGCTGTTGGCCAGGGGATTGAACGGTGAGGTCTGTTCCATGAAGGGGGCCCGAAAAAAGGAGAGGTTGCGTGCGGGCCATGCTAGGCAGGAAGATTAAGACAATCAAAAAATTGTCATGGATACATCGCCCATGCCCCGCGCCCGTTACAAAAACCTGGTCGACACCTTCGCCGAGGACATCCGCAGCGGCAGGCTGTCGCCCGGCGAGCGTCTGCCCACCCATCGCCAATTGGCCGCGCGCCACGGCCTCGCGCTGGTCACCGCGAGCCGCGTGTACAGCGAGCTGGCGGCGATGGGCCTGGTCAGCGGTGAAACCGGTCGCGGCACCTTCGTGCGCGAGATCTCGCTGCCGCCGGGGCAGGGCAGTGGGCAGATGAATGTGGCGCCGGGCATGCTGGATCTGAATTTCAACTACCCGTCATTGCCGGGCCAGGCCGAGCTGCTGCGCACGGCATTGCGTCAACTGGCGCTGTCGGGCGATCTGCAAGCGTTACTGCGTTACCAGCCCCACGCCGGGCGCCAGCATGAACGCGCGGCGGTGGCGCGCCATCTGCTGAGTCGAGGGCTGACGGTCGAGGCCGATCAGGTGCTGCTGGTCAGCGGCGCGCAACATGGGTTGGCCGTGACGCTGATGGCGCTGCTCAAACCGGGGGATGTGATTGCCGTCGACGCGCTGACCTATTCAGGCTTCAAGGTGCTGGCCGAGACCCTGCACCTGGAAATGCTGGCGATCCCGCTCACCGCCAGCGGCCCCGACCTCGATCATCTGCACAGCCTGTGTCGCAAGCATCCGGTCCGCGCGCTGTATAGCATGCCGACCGTGCATAACCCGCTGGGTTGGGTGATGAGCCTGGAGCAGCGCGAGCAGTTGGTAGCCATCGCCCGTCAGCACAACCTGATGATCATCGAGGACGCGGCCTACGCATTTCTGGCAGAACACGCGCCACCACCGTTGGCGACCCTCGCGCCGGAACGCACGGTGTATGTCGGCGGCTTTTCCAAAAGCGTCGCCACCGGCCTGCGGGTCGGCTTTGTGTCAGCCCCGGCGGCGTGGGTGAAGGCCCTGGAACGCAGCATCATGGCCACGACCTGGAATGTGCCGGGAGTAATGAGCGCGATTGCCGTGGCCTGGCTCGACGACGGCACGGTGGCTCAACTGGAAGCACAGAAACGCCAGGATGCCCGGGCGCGCCAGGCATTGGCGGCACAGGTGCTGAAGGGGCTGACGTACATCAGCCATCCTTCGTCGTATTTTCTCTGGTTACCCCTGGCGGAAGAGGCCCGCGCCGATCAGATCGCCATGACCTTGCAGCGCGAAAATATCGCCGTGTCCACCGCCGAACCGTTTGCCGTATCCGCCCATGTACCGCATGCGCTGCGCCTGGCGTTGGGCTCGGTGGACATGACGGCGCTGCGCGAGGCCTTGCTGGCGGTACGCAAGGTGGTGGCGTGGTGACGCTATCCGGCACTTCCTGCTTAAGTGGCACATCGCTATGCTACGGCGAAAATAACAAACCGCCTTGTGAGAAAAAATGGAATTTAATTGGCACAGCGACCCCATCACCCGCAGCACCCCGATCACCCCGCGCTACAAAAACACCCAGAACGTGCGCCGTTTCATGCTTGAACACTGCGGCCCGGGGTTTAAGTTCGACCGCGCATTCATGGCCTGGATTCGCAACGACACGGCCAAAACCCTGGGCGATATGGTGGATGAGTGGCAGCGTCGAAACGCCGGTTTATGATTACTCAAGGCATGGTGGCACTGGTTAACTACGGCATCCATTTGACGCCAGGCCTGCTGCTGTTCGGCGCGTGGTTCGCGCTCACACCCAGGTCGATGACGGCGATCCGCATCCTGGTTCTGTTGGCGGCGTTTGTGCTGATGCGCGATGCGATGACGCCATTGCGCATGTGGGCGCTCAGTGACGATGTGCAGATTGCATTCACCGCCAACACCTTTGTGCTGGCGGCGCTGGGCGGTCTATCGCTGTTGCTGGTTGCCGGGCTCGCGTGGGTAGCGCCGGACTTGTCGCGGCTAGTCGTGTGGTCCAAGGGCAATTGCGCCGTCGGACTGGCGAGGGGCCTGGCGGTGGGCTGCCTGATCGGCGTACCGCTGCGGCTTTACCAGGGCGTGGATACGCAAGCGATCCACGACTACTGGGTGTGGTTGCCAGGCATGGTGGTATTGGCCTATGGCGCCAATGCGTTGGAAGAGGTGTTGTTTCGCGGTTATCTGCAGGGGTATCTGGAACAACAACTGACGCCACTGCGGGCGGCCTTGATCAGCGGCGTGGCGTTCGCGGCCTGCCATGCGTTCCTGGCCCTGAGCGTCACTCAATTGGGCTGGCCGGTATTGCTGTTTACCCTGATCGAAGGGCTGGCCTGCGCGTTGTTGCGCATGCGTCATGGTGTGTTGGCCGCGACGCTCGCCCATGGCACGGCGATCCTGTTGATTGCCGTGCCTCTGGTTGCCTGAATGAGCAGCGCAACCAAGTGGGAGCGGTGGCTCCCACCGTTGGACCGCGCGTCAGCGTGGCGTGAGCGCCGGCGTGCGCGGCGGAATCAGGCGTTTGCTGCCGGTGGCTTCATACGCTGACGCCAGCTGCAGCAACCTGGAGTCATCGTAGGCGCGCCCGGCAAAGGTCAGCCCGACCGGCATGCCGATATCCGCCATCACGCCCATCGGCACGGTAACGGTCGGCACGCCCAAGTGGCGGATGGCAAGGTTGCCGTTGGCCACCCACACGCCATTGCTCCAGGCGATGTCGGCGGACGCTTCGTTCACATCGGCATCGGCAGGGCCGACGTCGGCGACGGTGGGGAAGATCACGGCATCGAGGCCGAGCTTATCCATCCAGTCTTCGAGGTCGATGCGCCGGGTCTGTTCGAGGCCGCGCAGGCCGTCGGGCAGGGTGCTGATCTGGTTCCACGGGGTGATCCCGCGTTGGGCCATCCGCACGTATTCGTCCATGCCGGCGGCCAATTCGTCTTCACGGTTGGGCAAGGTGCCGGGGTCATGGGGGAAAATCTTCGGCCCGTCGACATCCGCCAGGCGGTTCAGGTTCGGGTCGTTATTGGCGCGCAGGAAGTCATCGAAGGCCCACGCGGACAGTTCCCACAACTCATCGTGGAGGAACTCCTTGGACACCAGGCCACGGGTAAACACCGTCGGTGCGCCCGGGCGGTCGCCTTCGCAGTTGGACACCAGGGGGAAGTCCACTTCGATGACTTCGGCGCCGGCCGCCTCGAGGGCCTGGCGCGCGGCTTGCCACAGGGCGATGACGCTGGCGCGGGTGATGATCTTTTGCCCGGTCGGGCCACCGATGCCGGGTTTCTCGCTGGTGCCGGCGTCGGGGTCGGCGTTGATGTACATGCGCGGTACGCCAAAGCGTTTGCCGGCGAGGGATGCGGCGGTCGCGGCCAGTTCAGCGTAAGCCGCCGGGCGCACCGAAGCGACGCTGGGGATGGGCACCCAAGGTTGCAGGCGCCACAGGTCGCCGCGGGTGTCGGGGTCTTCGGCGACCACCACGTCGAGTACTTCCAGCAGGTCGGCCATGGTGCGCGCATAAGGCACCACCACGTCCATGGTGGGGGTCAGCGGCCAGTTGCCGCGCACCGAAATCACCCCACGGGACGGGGTATAGGCACACAGGCCGTTGTTGGACGCCGGGCCGCGCCCGCTCGACCAGGTTTCTTCCGCCAGACCGAATGCCGCGAAGCTCGCGGCAGTTGCGGTGCCGGCGCCGTTGGACGAGCCGGAGGCAAACGGTGCCGTCAGGTAGGCGGCGTTATACGGGCTTTCCGCGCGGCCATACACGCCACGCTGCATGCCGCCATTGGCCATCGGCGGCATGTTGGTCTTGCCCAGGCAGATGGCGCCACCGGCCCGCAGCCGTTCGATGCTGAAGGCGTCGCGCTGGGCAACCAGCTTGGCGAACGCCGGGCTGCCGGACGCCGCCGTGAGGCCCTTGACCAGGTAACTGTCCTTGGCGGTATAGGGAATGCCGTCGAGCGGTCCCAGCGTTGCGCCCTTGGCCCGGCGCGCATCGGACGCCTCGGCTTCGTCCAGGGCCGCGGGGTTGCGCACCACCACGGCATTCAGCGCGGTCGCGGTCTGCGCGCCGTTGTAGGCGTCGATCCGCGCCAGATAAGCCTGGACCAGTTCGACGGCCGTGGTCTGGCCGGACTCAAGCGCCGCGCGCAATTGGGCAATGGAGACTTCGGTAACTTGCATCAGGTTTTTTTCGCCGCCTTCAAGTGGGGGTATGGCGGCAGTCTACGGACAGATATTTCACAAAACCAGCGCCGCATGACCTTCGAAAGCGCTGCGCATGACCTGCCATGTGAAGTCGTCGGCGGGAATCAGATGCTCGATCCGCAGCGAGGTGAGGGTAATGTCCTGGGGCATGCCGAAGGTGGTGAAGGTCGATAGAAAGTTCAGCTCACCCTGGGTCGAGCGCACGCGGGTCAACACCAGTGGCGGCATGTCGCTGGGCAGCTCGGTGTGGGCGGGCACCGGCAGGCTGGCCAGCAACGCCGCCAACGATGGGTTGGTCAAGGCCTCGCGGGTTGCCCGTTGCCAGGCGAGGGTGCGGATCTCTTCGGCGTTGATCAGGTGATCGCCCAGGCCGCCCGATTGCAGCAGGGTGCTCAGCAGGTTCACGCCATCGGCGGCGCCCGGGTCGATCCCGACCAAGCCAAAGAGCACGGCAGTACTGGTGTTGGCCGCCAGCACCTGCCACTCACTGCCGAGCAGAATCGCCGGGGCGGGGTTGTTGGCGTGCAGCACATGGCTGACCGCTTCGCGAATGGCCGCCATGGCCGGCGAGGCGAGGGGGGTGGCGGCATAACGCGGGGCAAAACCGGCGGCGAGGAATACGCGGTTGCACTGGTCGAGGGGCACCTGCAGCGCGCTCAGCAGATTGTGCAGGGTGCCGGGGCTCGGCTTGGCGCGGCCGGTTTCCAGGCAACTGAGATGACGCTGCGAGACTCCGGTGATCAGGGCCAGGTCGAGCTGGCTCAACTGCGCCTGGCGGCGTAGCCGGCGCAAGTGTTCGCCGGCGGTAGCAGGATTGTCCATGGCGTGACCATGACCTCCGAGGTCATTGCGAGGGGCTGAACCTTATCACTATCGTGGGCCTCGATCACTTCAAGGAAGAGACCATGCACAGACCCTTTATCGCCCTGGCCGGTTTGCTCGGGTTTTCGCTGTATACGCTGATAACGATGCTGACCGCGGAGCAGTCGCTGCTGGCGTTTGGCCGGCAATTGCTGTCGCGCCCGGACACCGCGCAAGTGGTGATCGACCTGTACCTGATGGCGCTGCTGGCTTGTGTGTGGATGTACCGCGACGCCCGGCGGCGTGGGCGGTCGGTGGCGTCGGTGCTGCCTTACTGGGTGCTGACGGCGCTGTTCGTTTCGGTGGGGCCGCTGCTCTATATCGTCATCACGGGGTTGCGGGATGAATGAGCTATTGCGTGTCTACGCACTGTGCGTGTTGATGCTGTGCCTGAAGATGCTGGCGATTTCCTGCTATCAGGGCTTCTTCCGCCTGCGCGCGCGGGCGTTCACCAACCCCGAAGATGCGGCTTTCTTCAACCGTGTGCCGCAGCCAGACGAACTGCCGCAAGTCGGCCGTGCCGCCAGGGCGTGGGCCAATGACCTGGAGAACATTCCGCTGTTTTTTGTCCTCGGCGGGCTGTGTGTCGTGGCGGGCACCGCTTCGGTAGCCACGGGAGTGCTGTTCGGGGTTTTTACCCTGGCGCGGGTGGCACACACGCTCATGTACCTGATGGAGTGCCAGCCCTGGCGCACGCTGGCCTATGGGGTGGGCGTGGCGTGTCTGATCGGGTTGGGCGCGATGCTCGTGTTGAACATGATATGAAGGGCACCGGCGTCCTCAAGCGCTAGCTGTAGGCGCCGGCCCCGTGCGATCGAGCCGCCGGATGCCCCGGCAGGCTCAACCGATCAAACGCCTTTGGTCGACGGCAACAGAATCGTCAGAACCCCAGCAACGGCAGGAACGAGCACAGCGTGTAGACGTACTCGATGCCATGGCTGTCCGCGAGCAACCCCAGCAATGCCGCGCCGATACCGCTGAAGCCGAACATCAGGCCAAAGAACACGCCGGCGATCATCCCGACATTGCCCGGCACCAGCTCCTGGGCGAAGACGACGATGGCGGAGAACGCCGACGCCAGGATGAAACCGATCACCACGCTGAGCATCGCGGTCCAGAACAGGTCGACATACGGCAGGGCCAGGGTGAACGGCGCCGCGCCGAGGATGGAGAACCAGATGACGGTCCTGCGTCCGATCCGGTCGCCGATCGGCCCGCCAAAGAAGGTGCCTGCAGCCACCGCGCCGAGGAACAGGAACAGGTAAAGCTGGGAACTGGCGACCGACAGGTTGAATTTCTCGATCAGATAGAAGGTGAAATAGCTGGTCAGGCTGGACATGTAGAAGTACTTGGAAAACACCAGCAAGGCCAGCACCACCAAGGCAAAGGTCACGCGACCTTTCGACAGGCCGTGGGTGGCTTTGCTGCCTTGCTTGAGCTTGAACAAATTGAGGTGGTTGCGGTACCAGCGGCTCAAGCCATACAGCACCAGGATCGCGAACACCGCAAACAGGCCGAACCAGGCGATATGCCCCTGGCCGTAGGGAATGACGATCGCCGCCGCCAGCAGTGGGCCGAACGCGCTGCCAGCGTTGCCGCCGACCTGGAAGGTCGATTGCGCCAGGCCGTAGCGCCCGCCGGAAGCCAGGCGGGCCACCCGCGACGTTTCCGGGTGGAAGGTCGACGAGCCGACGCCGATCAGCGCTGACGCCAGCAGGATCGCCGGGAAGGTGCCGACAAACGCCAGCATCAGGATGCCGATCAAGGTACACACCATGCCCGCCGGCAACAGCCAGGGCTTGGGGTGGCGGTCGGTGTGGTAGCCGATCCACGGTTGCAGCAGGGAGGCAGTCAGTTGGAAGGTCAGGGTGATCAGGCCGACCTGGGTGAAGCTCAGCCCGTAGTTGGCCTTGAGCATTGGGTAGATCGAGGGCAGCACGGCCTGGATCAGGTCATTGATCAAATGCGCCAGGGCGCAGGCGCCGAGGACGCGCATGACCAAGGGGCTGACTTGGGGCGGGCTGGAGGTGGCAGCGGGAGACGCGGTCAAGGTCGACATGCAGGCATTCCATACAAGGCAGTGAACGACGGGGACGGGCAGCGATGATTTAAACCGCCGCTCCATGGATGAACTCGGCGTTTATGCTAGATTTGTCGAAAACGCCTGTCTCGCGAAATTCGGGCAGCAAACATCGCAAAAGAGGCGTAGCCATCAAAACACTGGATAAATTTCTGCGGGATATCGATGAGGGCGAGTGGGCCGTCATCAGCTCGGCCACCGACTATCCGGAGAGCTGGGTGATCCCCGACCATAGCCACGAGAAGCATCAACTGCTGTACGCCACCGAAGGCGTGATGGTGGTGCATTCGGCGCAGAATCAGTGGACGGTGCCACCCAATCGCGGCTTCTGGATGCCCAGTGGGCATGTGCATTCGCTGCGCTGCGTCGGGGCGTTGAAAATGCGCAGTGTGTTTGTGCGCCCCGCAAGTTTTCCGAACCTGCCGAGCGAAACCAAGGCCGTCAGCATTTCACCGCTGCTCAGCGAACTGATCAAGGCGTCGGTCAGCTTGAAGCCGCCGTATGCCGAGGATTCGCGCGACGCGCGGATCATGCACCTGATCCTCGACGAACTGGCGCTATTGCCGGCCTTGCCGTTGTCCTTGCCCCAGCCTGCAGACCCGCGCATCCGCCGGATTTGCCTGGCGTTGCAGGACGACCCGGGCGATGCCTCGACCGTGGCGGATTGGAGCGAGCGCCTGAGCCTGGACCAGACCACCATCCAGCGCCTGTTCCGCCGGGAAACCGGCCTGACCTTCGGCCAGTGGCGCCAGCAAGCGCGGTTGCTGCTGGCACTGGAGCGCATAGCCGTGGGCGAGAAGATCATCGATGTGGCATTTGAGCTGGGCTATGAAAGCCCGAGCGCCTTTACCAGTATGTTCAAGAAACAGTTCGGCAAGACGCCGAGTCATTTCTTCCGCTAGCGCAAGGCGCTGTCGAGCGCTAACACGGCGGGGTGCTTGCGCACACGTCCAGCAGGCCGTTGAAGGCGTCGACGTCCAGCGGTCGGCTGAGGAAGTAGCCTTGGCCTTCGTCACAGGCCACCGCCTTGAGCAGTGCCAGGTGTTCGGCAGTTTCGATTCCTTCCGCGGTGACTGTCAGCGACAGGGCGCGTCCCAGGCCGACAATCGCCTGCACAATGGCCTTGTCATCGGCGCTGTCCTCCAGCCGGTTCAAGAAACTGCGATCGATTTTCAACCCGTCGAACGGGAACGCGCGCAAGTAGCTCAGTGAGGAATAGCCGGTGCCGAAGTCGTCCATGGCGATGCGGATACCCAGGTGCTTGAGGGTGTGCATGACTTCAAGCGCGCCGACGGCATCTTCAAGCATCACGCTTTCGGTGATTTCCAGCTCCACGCGCGTTGGCTCGATGCCGGACTTATTCAGGGCGTACCGCACGCGCTCCACCAGGTTGCCGCGCTTGAATTCGGTGGGTGACAGGTTTACCGACACAAACAGCTCATCCGGCCACTGCGCGGCGCACGCGCAGGCGGTTTCCAGCACCCAGTCGCTCAGCGAGAGGATCAACCCCGACTCCTCGGCAATCGGGATGAACGTGTCCGGTGCGATCAGGCCACGCTCCGGGTGTTGCCAGCGCACCAGCGCTTCGGCGCCGACCATTTGCCCGTCGCTGATGCGATAGCGCGGTTGAAAGTGCAGACGCAGCTCTGCGTGCTTGATCGCAAACCGCAGGTCGCTTTCCAGGCGGCGCCGTTCGATGATCCGCGCGTTCATTTCGCCGGAGTAAAAACGCCAGGTATTGCGCCCGGCGGCCTTGGCTTCGTATAAGGCAATATCGGCGTAGCGCAACAACTCGGTGACGCCGTTGGCATCATTGGGCGCGAGGGCGATGCCGATACTCGCGCTGATGAACACGTCCTGCTCGTCGACCCTGATCACCCGCTCGACGGACTCGATCAAGCGCCGGCACAGGGCTTCGACTTCGTCCTGGGCGCCGGCATCGATCAGGATCAGTACAAATTCATCGCCGCCGACCCGAGCGACCAGGTCACCGTGGCGCACGCAATCAGAGAGGCGGCTCGATACCTCATTGAGCACCCGGTCGCCGGCGGCATGCCCGAGCAAGTCATTGACCGGTTTGAACCGATCCAGGTCCAGGCTGAGCATGACCAAAGGGTGGGTGAGGGTGGGCAAGGCTTTGAGTTTACCGTCCAGAAACGCTTGCAGGCGCGTGCGATTGGGCAGCCCGGTGAGGGCGTCGTGCTGGGACAGGAACTCGATGCGGCGACGCGCCTCGACTTCTTCGGTGACGTCGGTGGCCGTGCCGCGAAACCCGCCGCAGGGCATCTCGCGCGCCGACAGCCGGGTGGTGCGCTCCCGTCCCCGGGCGTCGACGTAGCGACACTGCAGGCTGATATCCGCGAGCCGCCCGGGCGTGGTCAGCCACTGAGAAAGGGCGCCGGCATCGGTGTCCAGCAGGTCGTACAGCGTGGCGCCGATCCAGGCCTGGCGGTCCAGGCCGGTGACGCTTTCGAAACGCTCCGACAGGTAGGTGAAACGCCACTCGCCGTCGATTTCCCAGACCCAGTCCGAACTGGCTTCCACCACATCGCGAAAGCGTGCTTCGCTGGTGGCCAGCGCGTTTTGACTGTCTTGCAGCGAGGTGTGGCTGTTGTCGAGGGCCTGGGCGTCCGCCGTGGTGCGGCGCACAATCAGCCAGGTCATCAGGCACACCAGCAACGCCGCCAGGCCCAGCAGCGGCAAACCGACAGCCACCAAACGCATACCGGGCCGCTCGGGGTGCCAGTGCAGGCTGCCGGCGGCACCGTTCTCACCGAGGGCAAACAGCAAGGTCTCGCCGATTTCATCGGGTGTGGCGATGTGCAGGTGATCGACGCCAAAATCGTTGCCGATTTCGGTCAGCTTGGCGCTGTCTAGGATGTTGATGAAAAGCAATACCGAGGCTTTTCGGTCATCGGCGATCACGCTGGGGTCAGTGCCGGGCGTTATTGCCGCTGCCGCCACCAGCGTGGGGTTGCCGCGCACGTTAATGAACGTCGTGACCGGTGTGTCCGTCGCGGCGCCTGCGCGCGCTTGTTCGAGTAGCGCCGCGACGGGCTGGTCGAGCCATTCGGTCAGCTCAATCGGTTGCAGCTTGCCCTCGACCAACGCGTATACCGTGCGGTCCAGGTCGTCGACGACAAATACGCCTTGGAAACCGAAATCATGAAACAGCGTCGGCCCGACGTTTTCGCGGGTATAGGCCCAATCCGTGTCCACGGAAACGTGCAGGTGTTTGTAGGCATCGCCCCAGAATGCGTAATCCTTGACGGTCAGGCGCTGGGATTTTTCCAGGGACTGCACCGCCTTGCGCGTGTAGAAGGCGCTTTCGCTGTCTTCGAATCGGTTCAGTTCCTGGGCGAGGTACACCAGCGAATAGCTGGCCGCCGCAAACACACAGGCGAGCAGCGCCACGCACTGGAACAACGACGTGCGCGCCATCGACAGGCTGGTGCGTTGGGAAAGGTTACGAATGATCGGGGCGAAGGTATTTGGCATTGATTCCCGCAGGGCGTCGCCGCTTGTCAGGGTGATGACAGGCTATCGGCAGCCTTACGCAGAAAATGAGCGTTTGAGGCGCGGCGCGCCCATTCTCCCGGTACCTGGCTCAAGTGTGGGCGGGTGCCCTTAGTTGATTCGAGGCATGGAACCTCATCCCAACAGCCGCGGGAGAGGCGGGCGTGGGTCTGCCGGTTGTCGGTTCAAGAAGTTTGGCTTTGGCCAATTGCTGGATCAGTGCTTCGCTGGGCTTTTCTGGCGGGACGTTGGCCAGGCGTGCTTCCAGCCATTGCAGTTTGCCGTCCCAGGCGGGGAGTTTGGCGGGAGGTAAGGGGAGGATGTCGTTGATTTCGGGGACTTTGGGGTTGGCGTAGGAGTAGTCCGCTAGCAGGCTCCAGATTTTTTCATAGCGTTTAGCGCGTTCGAGGTCTTCCTGTTGACCGAGGTAGTACAACCTATCGGAGGGAGGATGACCGCGAAAGGCTTCTTCCAACCTACCAGCAGCGCTCTCGTGACCAGCTACAACGCCCATCTGGAAGACCTCAAGCGCTTCCTGGTACCGACTCTCGTTTTTAAGATCGACACCCAAAGCAATAGCTGCATCGCCATTACCCTGTTCAGCCGCACAGCGGCGCATCTGCCGGGCAACATCAGGCGCGATGTCAATCGGCGCCAGTATATCCCCTACAGCGTACTGAGCTTGGGCACTGCCCTGATCGGCCGCCTTGCGAAAATAGCGCAATGACATAGCCGTATCCTGCTTCAGTCCGGCAGAACCGTTCTTCAGGAAAACGCCGATAAAGTAATATCCCGTTGCCACGTTCACGTCGATCAATTGCTGACTCAGGCGCAGGTGTTCGGCGCCACTGAGCGTGAAGTGGCCGCGCATGGTGCCGTTTTGCAGGTTGATGTTGGCTTTGTAATGGCCATTCTCGGACGCAATACGGTACAGCCGTTCGATCTCCAGATCGACCGCCTTATCCTGCTTGAGCAGGTTGTTTTTCTGGAGCCAGCGAGCGTATTGGAACAGCTCATCGGCCTCGGCGGACGGCGAAGGAATTTGCTCGTGTACACAGGTAAAGGCCAGCTTGGCTTTAATCTCGGTCAGTGGGTTCACGGCAGGGTCCTGAGTTGGGTGAGTAGGGGCGCTGCCGTTATCGCAGGCAGCCAGCAGCAGGCTTGTCAGCAATAGGAGTCTGCACATCAGTCAAGGTCCTTCACGATCTTTCCACACTAATAATGTCGACGCGACCGATAGAGCCGTACCGCCGCCGGTTGTCTTGTCGCCGACGCGAAAGATGCCTCACCCCAACAGCCGCCATTCGATGCTTTCCTCATTGACTGTGATGATGTCGGGCAGCAAAAGCCGTGGCTTGTGACTCTCAACCTGCAGGGTGGGCATGATCTCGTTCTTCTCGAAACGGCGGATCACGCCATCGTTGAACCGCGCGTAAACATCGCGACTCAGGCTGAATGCCCGCCAATAGCCAGTCTGGGGGCAGGCCTGGCCGCTGGAACAGGTCGGTTCGGGGTAGCTGGCCTTGATGAACGCGGGGGAGTCGGGCGTGGGTCTGCCGGTTGCAGGTTCAAGGAGTTTGGCTTTGGCCAACTGCTGGATCAGTGCTTCGCTGGGCTTTTCTGGCAGGACATTAGCCAGGCGTGCTTCTAGCCATTGCAGTTTGCCGTCCCAGGTGGGGAGTTTGGCGGGAGGTAAGGGGAGGATGTCGTTGATTTCGGGGACTTTGGGGGCAGCATAGGAGTAGTTTGCGAGAATTCGCCAGATTTTTTCATAGCGTTCGGCGCGCTCAAGGTCCTCCTGCTGGCCGAGGTAGTACAAACGATCATCCGACTTGGGGCCGAGAAAGCCTTTACTCAGAAAGGACGCGGAGGTGCTGTCACCTGCAATTAACCCAAGTTGAAATGCCTCAAGGGCCTCCTGATAGTGTCCATCTGTCGACAGGTCAACTCCTAGCGCCCTGGCGGCCTTACCATGGCCCTGTTCGGCCGAGCATCGGCGCATCTGCCGGGCGATGTTCGGAGCAATGTTGATTGGCGCCAGTATGTCCCCCACTTCGTACTGGGCTTGCGCGCTGCCCTGATCGGCGGCCTTACGAAAGTAACGCAATGACATGGCCGTATCCTGCTTCAGCCCAGCCGAGCCGTTTTTCAGAAAGAGGCCGATAAAGTAGTACCCCGTCGCCACCTTCGCGTCGATCAGTTGCTGGCTCAGGCGCAGGTGTTCGGCGCCACTGAGCACGAAGTGGCCGCGTATGGCGCCGTTTTGCAGGTTGATGTTGGCTTTGTGATGACCATTCTCAGTGGCGATGCGATACAGTCGCTCGATCTCAATATCGGCCGTCTTGTCCTGCTTCAGCAGGTTGTTTTTCTGTAGCCAACGAGCGTACTGGAACAGCTCATCGGTTTCGACGGACGGCGCAGGGATCTGTTCATGTACGCAGGTAAACTCCAGCTTGTTTTTGATCTCGGTCAGCGGGTTCACAGAAGTGTCCTTGGATGAGTGAGGAGGGACGCTGCCGTTATCGCAGGCGGCCAGCAGCAGGCTTGTCAACAACAAGGCCCGGTGCATTAGTCGAGGTCCGTCAGGGACTTTTCGCCGTAATAAAACTCGACGAGCGGAGTGATGGGTGCCAAATTTTTGGATTGACGATCCTTGTTCTTATCGATGATCTCCTGCCAAGCATCGAATGCTTTCGCGACATCATCCTGCGCCCCCCTCCCATTCGTATGCAGATCCCACAACCTGCGCCGCAACGCCCGCGTCACACTCATCCACTCATGCGCAATGTTCAGCTCGCTATCCACCTGCATGCTGCGCGTGTTGATATTCGCCGAGCCGTGGGTGGTGAACACGTCATTGACGATCATCAGCTTGGAATGGATGTACACCGGCATCCACTGCTGCCCCGCCGGCGAATCAGGCGCGACCAGCGAGCACACGTGGATTTTCAGGCCTGGGCGCGACTCTGGTTCAAGCGTGCTTTGCTCAATCGCCGCGATCTGGGCTTTGAGAGCTATCTGTCGAGACGCATTGTTTCTGGCGGCGTCCCGTTGGGCTTCACGGGCCTTATCGCTTATCTCGCCACCCCCCAGTGCGTCGGTCAGGCTGGTCAACGTGAGCAAGGCTTGTCGCTCAAGCAGTTCAGCCAAGGTCGGCGTCTGCGCGTTGGCTTGGGCTTTGGCCTGTTCAATGCGCTGCAACTTGGTGATTTCAGGAATGGTATCGCCGCGTCCGAGGCTTTCGAGCATGCGCTGGGTGTTCAAGCTCCCCGGCCCCACGCCGTCTGGGCTGGCATTGGTGATTACAAACAGGTGTAAATTTCCATGCAGGCCCGGATCACGCCCAGCGCCGGTTTGGACTTCGGCCGCCGCTTTGATCGCCTCGGCCAATGGCGGCCAGCGAAAGTACTGGTTCTCGATGTAGATGAATTGGGTCGCGTTGTTGACCGCCTTCAGGTAGATCTTTTCGATATCGCGCTTGCCGTCTTGTGCCTGGGTACGCACGATTTGGGCCAGTTGGCGGGTGACGCCGGGGGCGCATTGCAGTTGGGGTGCCACCGCCATCGCTTTGCGCGATGCGAGCAGGTCTTCGCCGGTTTCCTTGCGCCAGGCGGTGGCGAAGTTATGGTGCAGGTGCTCCAGAATCGGCCCGCTGATCTGGCTGGAAATATCCTGGCGTGGTGTGTTGCCACGCGGCCCGCGATTGGGTGCAGGCTTGCTGCCCTCGGTGCGGTTCAGTGCTGAGTGCTTGTCGGTGTCCCAGTACTCGTCGAGCATGTTGTGGCCCATGACAAAACCAACGGCGCGGTCTGTCTGTTCATAGTCGATCAGGACGGTCTTCTGATGGTGGGTCGCAGTGCTGGCCAGCACGCCCAACGTGCTGAGGCTGAGCTGTGGGTCGAGGCTTTTGTATTTGGCCTGATAGGCAATTTCAGCCCGTTCATACATGCTGAAACCGCGGCCGACAAACACCGGCACATTACGAGCCACTCGGATCGCGGGCGCTAAGTGATCGGCGAATGCACATCGGGAAAACCATTTCCGATCTTCGGTATATTGGTCAGCGGTGGAGCTCTGCATCGCCCGATCCTTGATACGAAGCGGTCCTTTACCGGGAAGGTTGGCCTCGCCCCCTGCGCCCGCAGCATTGAACGGCATCTCCCAACCGAGCACCCGAACCTCGATCCCTTTCCCGGCTTTGGTCATCAGCAGTTCGCCAATGCTTGGGGCACTGCCATCGCGGATAAAGTACATCGACGGTTGAAACCCCCAGCAGATGATGTCGATGGTTTTAGTGGCTTGGGCGATAGCCAGATGCACGGCCTCGAAGGCTTCTTCACCGTTGATCAGCGGCTTATAGGTGGCTTTCGCAGGAGGGTACTCGGTGTTCGGCACGTACCAGGGCGCGGAGCAGGTCACCTGCTGTGTGTGTTGCAGGGCGACGGGGGCGACGATATCGGGTTCAGTCATGAAGTTTTCCCTTCCTGGTCATTGATCACGGCGGCATACAGGGCACGGTGATCCGTGTGCGATGTGGGTTGGCTCACCTCGGTGTCGGCTCGCGAGAGGTGGTTGTGCATGCCGCCATTGGCCAGGTGTGCTTGTTCGGCATTGCGATAGTCAGTAGGCACCGGGATCTGGTAGCTCACCCCGTTGGCCAACACCATTCGGTACTGCTGCGTCACGACCGCGTGGTCGATCGACACTTGCCCGGACTTGTCCAATACGCCGTGATTGAGCACTGCACCATCGGCGTAGAGCGTGTAGGGCATGCCTGCCCAGCCTTGATCAGGGGCATTGGGGGTTTGCGGCACGTTGAACCGCAGTGCTTGTTTGAACAGGCTTTGTGGGTACTCCGGACCTGCGGCTTTCTGGCTGGCTGGACCGAGGGCTTCGAAGTACGCCGATTTGATCAGGTAGTCGCCCAGGGTCCCTGACTCGATGCTGCTCGCATCGAGGGTGATGTAGCTGCCGCCGGCATTCAGGGTGATTTTCTTTTTCGCAACGATGCGGATTTCATCTTCGGAGCTGGTGATCTCCAGACCATGCCGGGCCATCAGTTCCAGTGTGTCGTTCTGTGCCTGGACACTCACCGGCCCCTGGTTGGCGATCAATTTGATGCCCAACTCGCGTACAAACAGGCTCAATCCTTGGCCCACGCCTATAAACAGTCGTTTGACCACACTGATATCCGCCTCGGCTCCGGCGTTGATCATCAGGTTGTCCTGAGCGGCCAATTGCAGGTGCTGGCCGCTGGTGACGGCAACGCCTTGGGGGGCGCTGAGCAATACGACCGAGGCCTTGAGTTGATCGAGCTGGTCTCGCATCAATTTCAGTTGCGCTTGCACATCCGCTGGATCTGCGTTGGCGGCCTGGGCATCGGTCGATAATCCTTCCAACTGGTTACTCGCCTGTTGCAACCGACCCAGCGCGGCGCTCATTTCCAGCATGTGTCCCTGAGCCTTGGGTTGTGCGTCGGCACTGATCAAGATCCCACTGCCGGCACGAATGGCGGCATGCCCATCAGTCCGCAACTCCGCGCCCTGGCCTCGCGGTTGGCGCTTGGCATCAACCAAATGCCCCAGGTTGAGCTGGCTCTTACCACTGTGCTCAGTACTGAGCTTCACGTGTTCTTGCCCCCGCGTGTCGTCCATGCGCAATTTGTTATTGGCGGGGGTGCGCAAGACGTTGCGTTTGTAGTTGCGCAAGGTCACATGGTCAGGATGCTGGCTGTCGTGCAGGGCATGGGCGATGTAGGGCCGGTCGGGGTCGCCTTGTTCAAAGGCGATCGCCACTTCGGTGCCGGGGATCAACGGCAGGTGCAAGCCGTGGGTGTCGCCGGCGTAGGGCCTGGCCAGGCGCAGCCAGAGGCTTTCTTCGCCGGGTTTCCAGGTGTCGCGGTCGAACAGGAAATTGACCTTGTAGCGGCCTTCGATGTCGATGTGGCCGTAGGGGTCGTGGTCCTGCGGGCTGGTGACGCGGGCCGGGACGGTGCCGGCGATCCGAGGTTTTGGCGGCAGTGCTGGACGAAAGCACACGGTTTCCGAGTAGGGAATGGCTTCAAAGTTGATTTCAAAACTGCGATCACGGGCGGCGTGGGTGGTCAGTTGCGTGATCACCGCGCCGGGAGCAAAGGCCTGCGGCGCGCCGCCGGAGATGTTCAGGACCTGGCCGGGCGCCAGGGCGGCGCTACTGCTGACGCCGCTGAGTCGGGTCTGGCCGTTGAGGTAACGCTCGTGACGCAGGCGAGCATAGAAGTAGCCACTTTCGCTTTGCAGGTCTTCGTCATGGGCGTATCGGTCGCCCATCCCCGTGTACGCTTCGGCGTAGTGATAAGCCTCGCCGTAGGTACCGCTGGCGCCACGCGTTTGGTCGATCTCGCCATTCAGGTGAGCGTTGGCCACGCGGTGATGGTAGGTGCGGATGTTGACGCGTTTTTCCACCACGTGGTGGCTCGATTGCAGGCCCCACGTGCTGTCTTTTCCGCCGCTGCTGAGCCCGGATTGCGGACGGTAGGCCAGCTCGACATCGAACGTGTAATGACGCTGGTCGTCGTGAAATTCCACCACATCGATGTTCAACCGCTCATCGTGGGTGAAGCGATACCAGATGCCCACATCGGCCAATAAGCGCGAGATAAAGGCCAGGTCGCTTTCGCCATATTGCATGACCTGCTCGCGCCTGGGGTATTCGCGCACCAGCTTGAAGAGGAAGTCCTGGCCTTCAAAGTCGTGGCGGCTGCGCAGGATGCTTTCGACGATCTGCGGGACAGATTGGTGTTGATAAATGCGGAACTGGCGGCCACGCCCAAGCAGGGCCAGGCGCGGTTGCAGAGTGATTTCGTAGCGGGCTTCATCAACGGAGCCGGACAGGCGTTTGAAGCCGGTGACCACGCCGTGCAAGACACGCAGCGGTTCGCTCGAGGGCACGCTCAGGCCGCGAAAGGGCGGAGGCTGCCGCGCCCCGTACAGACTGAAGCAGGCGTTTTGGCCGAGCATCTTTTCAGCGGCAATGTCGCCGTCGGTGCTGGTGAATTCCACAGCATAGTTGAATGGTTGGCTCAGGCCTTCTGTGCCCTCGAAGGCCAGGACGTCGAGCGGCTCGTCAACATCGCGAACAGTGAGCGTGTGCCGACGATGGTCGAAGAAAACGCTCGGTAATACGCTGGAAGCCATTCCTTTTACTCCTAGGCGCGAAAGCCCGAAGAGTAAAGATTTGGTCTCGGTGATTAATGTCGGAAGATTCGCCTTTACGAGACAGCCACTTCCTGAACGTGTTTTTGCGCCCCCTCTCACACAGGGAATGCGGCGTGCTCGACGATGTCCCCGGTGAGGCGCCGAACTTGGCGATTTGGCGTGTCATCCTACAACTAGGGTTTTCATGGCCAGCGCTGTATCCGCATAACCCCCAGATAAACGGCAATCTTTCAGATTGACAGCGCAGAGGGCGCCCGCTATAAAAGTCGCAGTTGTACGACGACATATGACGTTGCATATGTCTTATCTAACAAAAATAAAAAGTGATGCCATGAACTTGAATGAGCCCATCAACGCCCATCGCGTGGGCCAAGCGGTAGGCAACTATCGCTGGACCATCTGCGCGATGCTGTTCTTCGCCACCACCGTCAACTACCTCGACCGCCAGGTGCTCAGCCTGTTGGCGCCACAGTTGTCCACGCAATTTGGCTGGAGCAACACCGATTACGCGAACATCGCGGCGGTGTTCCAGTTTGTCTATGCGATTTCCATGCTGTTCGCCGGGCGGTTCGTCGACAAGATCGGCACCAAGGCGGCCTATGTCGTGGCAATCGGCATCTGGTCCACCGGCGCCATCATGCATGCGTTCGCGGTGCCGATGGGTGAGGGGATCGCGGCCGTGAGCGGCGCGATTGGCCTGGCGGTGATTCCGGTGTCGATCGCGGGCTTTATGCTGTCCCGTGCGGTACTGGCGATCGGCGAGGCGGGCAACTTCCCGATTGCGATCAAGGCCACCGCCGAGTATTTCCCCAAGAAAGAACGCTCGCTGGCCACCGGCATTTTCAACTCGGGCGCCAACGTCGGCGCGATCCTGGCGCCGATCTGTGTGCCGCTGATCGCCGGGGTGTGGGGCTGGGAAGCGGCGTTCATGATCATCGGCATGCTCGGCTTCATCTGGGTCGCGGTGTGGGCCGCGCTGTATGAAAAGCCCGATCAGCAAAAACGCCTGTCGGCCGAGGAACTGGCCTACATCCGCAGCGATCAGACGGTCCAGCCGTTCACCGCGCAGGCTGCAGGCGCGGCGTCGCAAAAAGTCTCATGGTTCAAGCTGCTGACCTATCGCCAGACCTGGGCCTTTGCCTTCGGCAAGTTCATGACTGACGGCGTGTGGTGGTTTTTCCTGTTCTGGCTGCCGACTTATCTGTCGGCGCAGTACGGCATGAAAGGCGCCGATATCGTCATGCCGCTGGCGGTGCTGTACAGCATGACCATGGTCGGCAGCATCGGCGGCGGCTGGTTCCCCAGCTACTTCATGGCGCGTGGTGATGCGCCCTACGACGGCCGCATGAAAGCCATGTTGGTCATCGCGCTGTTTCCGCTGGTGGTGCTGCTGGCGCAACCGTTGGGCTACATCAGCTTCTGGGTGCCGGTGTTGCTGATCGGCGTGGGAGCGTCGGCGCACCAGGCGTGGTCGTGCAATATCTTCACTACCGTGTCCGACATGTTCCCGCAGAAAACTGTGGCCTCGGTGGTCGGTATCGGCGGCATGGCCGGTGGCCTGGGCGGGGTGGTGATGACCAAGGTCGGCGGCTGGGTGTTCGATTATTACAAGTCCATCGGCGATATCCACACCGGCTACATGATCATGTTCGCGATCTGTGCGCTGGCGTACCTGGTGGCCTGGAGCGTGATGAAGACGCTCGTGCCGCGCCACAAGGAAATCACCGACCTGTAAACCGGGCGGGGCTTGAGTCGTGCCAGCCCCGCATCACAACGCACGCGCCCAGGTCTGGCTGACCAATGGCTTGCCGAAACTGAGAGTGGGCTCTTCTTCAACCAGCTCAAAACCGGCTTTCTGGTAGAGCCTGCGTGCGTCGGTGAGGGCGCTCATGGTCCACAGCATCATGCGCGTGTACCCGGCATGTCGGGCAAAGCGCAGGCATTCGTCCACCAGCCGCTGGCCGATGCCCAGGCCCCGCGCACTCGCGTCGACGTAGAGCATGCGCAACTTAGCGGTGCTGTCGTCATGGCGCACGACGAACACTGAGCCCACCACCGCGCCGTCTTTCTCCGCGATCCAGCAGCGCTCACGGGTCGGGTCGAACTCGCGCAGGTACTTGGCGACAATCTCCGCCACCAACGCTTCGAACTCCCAATTCCATTGGTATTCTCGCGCATACAGTGCCGATTGCTGCTGCACCACCAGGCCCATATCGCCGGGTTGTGGGTCACGCAATACGTAGCTCGGCGCGCTGCCTTGCAGCAACGTCTGAATGCGCTGCATGGCTGCGGTCAATTGCTGTTGTTGCGGCTCGGGCAAGGCACTCAATAAGGCCATGACTTCTTGCTGGGTTTTCTCTTCCAGCGGAGCCAGGACTGACCGGCCGAGGTCGCTGAGGTGCAGTTGCACCGCGCGCGCATCGGTGATCGAACGGACTTTCTGGATCAAGCCCTTCTTCTCTAGCCCGCTGATCAACCGGCTCAAATAACCCGCGTCGAGACTGAGCATCTGACACAAGTCGGCGCTGGTCAGGTCGCCACGCGAGGACAGTTCGTACATCACCCGGATTTCGGTGAGGGAGAAGTCGCTTTGCAGCAGGTGTTCCTGCAGCACGCCGATCTGGTGCGTATAGAAACGGTTGAAGCCGCGCACGATACCGGCGCGCTGCACAAGCAGGGGAGTGGACATGATGCGCGCTCTAATAGTTGCCTTGGGCAATTATATTGTTGCCTTAGGCAATTATGTCAATATGTTTAATTCAGCCGAACAGCACCTTCATCAGCGCGGCGACGATGGCTTCCGGTGCGTCTTCCTGCACCAGATGCCCCGCGTGCGGGACGCGAATGCAGGTCGGCTCCGCCAGCCGGCTCGCGAGTGCATCGCCTTGCGCCACGGCGAGCCACTGATCTTCCTCGCCCCACAGCAGCGTCACCGGGCAGCGTATCTCGGCGAGTCGCTGTTCGATCGCGTCGGTGTAGCGTTGATCCATCTGTGCGATCTGTCGATAAAAGGCCATCTGGCCTGTTTCGCCGGTCCACGGTGCGACATAGGTTTGCAGTACCTCGGCCGGCAGTGGCTTGAAGGCGGCACCTTGGAGGTAGGCGCGCACAATTGCCTCGTGGATATATGCCGGTGCTTCGCTGAACGCCGATTCGTGCAGGCGCACGTGCTGGATCAACGGGGAGCCCCAGGGCGCCATCGCGACGGGATCGACCAAGGTCAGGCTGGCGTAGTTGCAGCCATCCAGCAGATGGGCGCGCAGCGCCGTGGCACCGCCGAAGTCGTGGGCGAGCATGTGCGGGCGGTCCAGTTGCCAATGCTCGAGCAGCGCCGTGAGCAGGGTGTTTTGCATGCCGAGGGAGACGTCCTGGCCGGAGGCTTTTTCCGACTGGCCGTAGCCGAGCAGGTCGTAATAGAACACGCGACACCGTTGCGCGAACAACGGCGCAATACGCCGCCAGACCTGGGACGAGAAGGGCGTGCCGTGAACCATCACCAGCGCCGGTCCCGCCGTGCCGATGTGCCCCCAGCGCACGGCCTGGCCGTGAAAATAAAAGGTGTCGGGTAATGCAATGGCGTCACGCGCGATGGTCATCGATGAATCTCCTGTGAGGATGATGCGAACGGTTATGAACACGCCGCCCGACACCGGCGAATGTTGAGGAGTGTGCAGCGGTCATCAGGCTTATCCATGAGGCCGTGCCTGCATGGTGCATAACCCCGATGCTGTGCTACAAACGAGTTCTCGGCCCTGAACGCATAACTTCAGATTATGAATATGTTCGGCAAGACCTTACCGCCGCTCGCCAGCTTGTTGCCCTTCGAGGCGGCGGCGCGCCTGGAGAGTTTCTCCAGGGCCGCCGATGAGCTGCACATCACCCAGGCCGCCGTCAGTCGGCAGATCCGCGGGCTTGAGGACAACGTCGGGGTGAAACTGTTCTGCCGGCGCAATCGCGCGGTGTTTCTCACGCAAGAGGGGCGTGAACTGGCGCAGGTGGTCAGCCAGGCACTGCTCAGCATCAGCGAGAAGGCCGCCGCTCTGCGTGCGACGCCCCAGCGCAACCGTGTGGTCCTGCTCTGTCAGTTGTGCGAAGCGTTTTACTGGCTGATGCCGCGGCTGTCGAGCTTCCACCAGCAATACCCGGCCATCGAAATCCAAGTGGTGACGTCCACCCGGCCACTCGCCGAATTCAATGACCACTTCGATGTGGCCCTGCAAAGCACGCGGCGCGCCAGCGGGCCGCATGCGTTGATGTTCTCTGCCGCCGACGAGGTGTTCCCGGTGTGCAGCCCGGCCTACCTGAGTGCGGAACGACCGCTGCACCTCAGCGAGCTGCAGCCCTGTACGTTTTTGCACCACAGCTCCGAGCCGCCCCATTTGATGGAGTGGGACAGCTGGTTGCAGGTGTTCGGTCAGACGTTGGCCAGCGACGCGCGCAGCGCCACGTTCGACAGCTACCCGCTAATGCTCCAGGCCGCTGTCGAAGGGCATGGGATCGCCATGGGCTGGCGGCGCACCGCGAGCCGGCTGATTGAAAGCGGGGCGCTGGTAAGGCCGTGTGTCGAGAGCGTGCATTTACCGCAGGCGCTCTCGGTCTACCGACAGCGGGGCGGCGGCAACCGCCCCGAGGTGATGGCGCTGTTGGCCTGGCTTGAGGCGCAGTTGCAGAATGAGGGCTGACGGGAGCGAAACCGCTTGCGCCAACCATGTGGCAATGTAAGCGTTCTACGCGTATTTCAAACATCCTTCGACAGCGAAAACGGAGCCTTTCCTTATGCCCACCCTGCACCTGCTGTGCGGCAAGATCGCCTCGGGCAAGTCGACGCTTGCCAAGGCGCTCGTCAGTGAACACGCCGCCATCTTGCTCAGCGAAGACCTGTGGCTGGCACAACTCTATCCCGGTGAAATACTCGCGGTGGCCGATTACGTGCGCTGCGCCCAACGCATTCGCGGGGTCCTGGGGCCGCTGGTGATCGATCTGCTGCAGTCGGGCGTCAACGTGGTGCTGGACTTCCCGGCGAACACCCTGGCCAGTCGCGAGTGGTTGCGTGGCCTGGCCCAGGCCGCACAGGTGGAACATCGCCTGCACTATCTGGAGCTGGATGACGACACCTGCCGCAGCCGCCTGCATGCTCGCAATGCCCAGGGTGAGCATGACTTTGCCGCGACCGATGCCGAGTTCGAACTGATCACCCGCCACTTCTGTGTGCCGAGTGAGGACGAGGGCTTGGTCATTGAGGTCCATCGCCCATGAGCATGGAATGGCCAGCGGGATTTCAGCGCTGATGTCATCGGTCACGCCGACACTGACGCGGCGTGACCGTTCTGTCACGGCTCAGTAGACATCGCGCAAGTAACGCTTCTGCTCACTCATCCGCCGCCAGTAATCGACGGCGCTCTCGACGCCCAGCCCGCCGTGGCGATGGGCAACCTGGCGCAGGGCCTGGTCGACATCCTTGGCCATGTGGCTGGCATCCCCACAGATATACAACTGCGCACCTTCCTGCAGCCAGCGCCACAGCTCGGCGCCGTGTTCGCGGATGCGATCCTGCACGTAGATCTTCTGCGCCTGGTCGCGGGAAAACGCCAGGCTCAGGTGGCTGAGCAAACCGTCGCGCTGCATGCCCTGCAGTTCATCCTGGTAGTAAAAATCGCTCGCCGCATGTTGCTCACCGAAAAACAGCCAGTTGCGGCCCTGATGCCCCAGGGCCCGACGTTCCTGCAAAAACGCGCGGAAGGGCGCCACACCGGTGCCGGGACCGATCATGATGATCGGCACATCGCCGTCGGCGGGAAGCCGGAAGTGCTTGGAGGGCTGCACGAACACCGGCACTTCGCCGTTGCCGGCACGGTCGGCGAGGAAGGTGGACGACACCCCCTTGCGCTTGCCGTAGCGCACGGCCGCCACGGTGAGGTGGACTTCACGCGGGTACGCCTTGGCGCTGGACGCGATCGAATACAAGCGCGGTTGCAGGCGCTTGAGCGTGCCGAGCAGTTCGTCCGCCGAGCAGTCGATGGGGTATTCGTGCAGCACGTCCGCCAGTTGCCGGCCCCACAGCCAGTCTTTCAGTTCGGCTTTGCGCTCAGGTTCGAGCAGGTGTTTCAGGCCTGGCTTGGCGCTGCGTGCGGCAATGAAGGCCAGGGTCTCGCTGTTGGGCCGGGCAATTTCAAAGTGCTCGGTCAGGGCCTGGTGCAGCGGCACGTCGCCGAGTCTGTCGATGTTTACGCAGGTACTGGAACCCAGGCGCGTCAGCTCGAGCAGCTCGCTGACCAGTTCCGGGCAGTTGCGTGGCATCACTCCCAGGGCGTCGCCGGCTTCGTAGGTCAGCGCGGAGTCCGCCAGGTCCAGGGAGAACTGGCGGGTTTCCTTGTGCGGGCTTTGCTGGTTCAGGTGCAGGTTGAGCAGCAACCGTGACGCATGAGGCTTGGGTTTGCCGCTCGGCGTGGCGAGCGCGACGGGCGTTGCCGGGTTGAGGGTGTGTAGGAACTGTGTGAACCAGGCATCGGCGCGCTCTTCGAATTCGGTATCGCAGTCGACGCGCTCCAGCAAGCGCGTGGCGCCCAATTCGAGCAGGCGCCGGTCGAGTTGTTTGCCGTGCTGGCAGAACTGGTCGTAGTTGGGATCGCCCAACGCCAGTACCGCGAAGCGCAGCGACTCCAGGCGGGTTTCGGCGAGGGTCAGGCTGTGCCAGAAACCTTCGCCGTTGTCCGGCGGGTCGCCGTCGCCGAAGGTGCTGCTGATCAGCGCGAGGTTCTGCGTGTGCGCCAGTTTGCTCGCGGGGAAGTCCGCCATTGCGCTCAGTTCCACCGCGATGCCGCCGGCGCGCAGGCGTTGGGCAAAGCGCTCGGCCAAGGCTTCGGCGTTACCGGTTTGCGAGGCCCACAGCAAGGTGACGGCCTGGGTGTCGGCAGCGGGCGCCGGTGCCACGGCGCTGGCCTCGGTGCGGCTGAACAAACCGCCCAACAGGCCGTCCAGCCACAGCCGCGCGTCCCTGGCCACGGGCGCATTCGCCGGCAGCGTCGGAACACCGCTGGCCTGGCGCGCAGCACTGGATTGCAGGCCACTGAGAAAACCGGCGAGGTAGGTGCGCTCATTGTCGCTCAATGACGGCGACGGCAGGTTGCGGATGCCGACCAGGTCGGCGAAGGCGTCGAGGCGCGACATGGCGAGTTCCTCTGTTAAGGGGGAAACGGGGTGGGCGGCCGGTGCCGATACGTCGAGGAACTGGTGCTCGATCAGCTCGACCCGTTGCAGGGCGACCGCACAGAACTTGAACTCGGGCTGCAGCGAAATCGGGTCGACCGCGTCATGGGTCACGGCGTTGATCGCCAGGTTGTCGCCGAACACATCGTTCCAGTGAAACGGCGCAAAACAGTTGCCCGCCCGCACACGGTCGCTGATCACCGCGGGCAGCACGGCGCGGCCGCGTCGTGAGCGCACCTCGACCGGGTCTTTGTGCTTGATGCCCAGGCTGGCAGCGTCGTCGGGGTGGATTTCCACGAAAGGGCCGGGGTTGAGTTTGTTCAGCGTGGCGACCTTGCCGGTCTTGGTCAGGGTGTGCCACTGGTGTTGCAGGCGGCCGGTGTTGAGCACGAACGGGAACGCTTCATCGGGCATTTCCGCCGGGGACAGGTGTGGGCGCGGGAAAAACCGGGCTTTGCCGTGTTCGGTGGCGAAAACGATCGTCGGCTGGCGGCCGTCGGCGTCGGTCTTGAGGGGCTGGTTGATGCCGTTGTTCAAGTAGCGGATCGGGTTGCGCTCTGCGGCCTCAATCGACGCGCACGGCCATTGCAGCGGTCGTTCGCGCAGGCGCGCATGGCTGGCGCCGCGGATGTCGTAGCCGGTGGCGGGGTTCCAGGCGCGCTTGATCTCGTCGAACACCTCGGCGGCGGACGCATACGTGAAGGCGTCGGCGAAGCCCATTTCGCACGCGACCCTGGCGATGATCTGCCAGTCGGCCAGCGACTCGCCGGGTGGCTCCACGGCTTTTTGCATCAGGGTCAGGTTACGCTCGGAGTTGATCATCACGCCTTCGGCTTCGGCCCACAGCGCGCCGGGCAAGAGGATGTCGGCGTAGCGATTGGTCTCGGTATCGAGGAACGCATCCTGGGTGATCACCAGTTCGGCGCTTTGCAGCGCCTTGATCACGGTCTGGCGATTGGGCGCGCTGGCCACCGGATTGGTGCAGATGATCCAGCAGGCTTTGATCTGCCCGGCCGCCATTTGTTCGAACATGCCCACGGTGCCACTGCCGGCCTGGCGCGGCAGGCTGTCGGCGGGCAGGTCCCACAGTGCTTCGATAAATGCGCGGTCGGCGTCGACCAGCACCGAGCGCTGCCCAGGCAGGCCGGGGCCCATGTAGCCCATTTCACGACCGCCCATGGCGTTGGGTTGCCCGGTCAGGGAGAACGGCCCGCTGCCGGGGCGGCAGATCGCGCCGGTGGCCAGGTGCAGGTTGCACAGCGCGTTGGTGTTCCAGGTGCCGTGGGTGCTTTGGTTGAGGCCCATGGTCCAGCAGCTCATCCACTCGGCGGCCTGGCCGATCCAGTCGGCGGCTTGGCGGATGTCGGCTTCGGCCAGTCCGGTCAGTTCGGCGACCCGCTGCGGCGGGTAGTCTTCCAGAAAGCTGGGCATGGCCTCCCAGCCTTCGGTGAACGCGGCGATAAAGGCCGGGTCGGTGTGCCCGTTTTTCACCAGCAGGTGCAGCAAACCGTTGAGCAGCGCGAGGTCGGTGCCCGGCTTGATCGGCAAGAACAGGTTGGCCTTGTCGGCCGTGGCGCTGCGCCGCGGGTCGACCACGATCAGTCTGGCGCCGGCCTTGACCCGGTCCATCATGCGCAGGAACAGGATCGGGTGACAGTCGGCCATGTTGGCGCCGATCACGAAGAACAGGTCGGCGCGGTCGAAGTCTTCATACGAGCCGGGCGGCCCGTCGGCACCGAGGGAGAGTTTGTAGCCGCTGCCGGCGCTGGCCATGCACAGGCGTGAGTTGGATTCGATATGCGCGGTCCGCACAAAGCCCTTGGCCAATTTGTTGATCAGGTACTGGGCTTCCAGCGACATCTGCCCGGACACGTAGAACGCCAGGGCGTCCGGGCCATCGCGGTCGAGGATGGCGCGCAAGCGGCCGGCGGTCTCGCTGATGGCCTTGTCCATGCCGATCCGCACCGGGTCATGCTCCCGCGCCTGGCGCAGGTAGGCGTTTTCCATGCGGCCGGACTCGGCGATGGCTTGCCCGCAGGTGGTGCCTTTGGTGCAGAGCCGGCCGGCGTTGGTGGGGTGGGCCTTGTCGCCGATCACCTTGACCACGCGGTTGTGCTCGACCTGCATGACGATGCCGCAGCCCACGCCACAATAAGGACACACGCTGCGTACACTTTGGTTTGCCATCGGTAACCCTCGGATCATTTCTGCCACCCATAAAAAAACGCCCTGCAACCCTCCGTTGGAAACGGGGATTACACGGCGCCTTTGTCGTGAGTGGCAGTCTGCGTTGACTGCTTGGTATGCGTATTCCTAGCAAGTCACGCGCCAGGTTTTTCACACGCCGCTGTGACGGGCCTGGTTGCCCCCAGCGCGGGCCCGTCACGCGCAGAAATGCACTTTTATGACGCCGGAGCGCACCAGTTGGAGGCACAACCAGCGGTGTCTGGCAGGGTTGAGCACCGTTTGCAGCCTTTGCGACGGGCATGGCGGCTGGTTGGCACAGAGCCTGCAAGCACTCTGTACAACCCACCTCGGTCAACGACGATCGACAGGCCATACAGGTCATGGGCACCAGCGGTAGAACCGGCGAAGACGTCCGGATCGACCCCGCATCAGAACAGGCAAAGGCGCCTGGAACCGCAAGGTTTCAGGCGTTTTTTTTGCTTTTTAAACCGTGATGAGCTTTGTCGGGTGCTTGATATGAATTCCACTCTCGCCAGTCTGAAACAGCTGAAAACCCTGATCGTCGTCGGCAATGGCATGGTCGGCCATCATTGTGTGGCGCAACTGATCGAGCGCGGCGCCCTGGAGCACTATCGCCTGCATGTGTTCAGCGAAGAGCCGATGCGTGCCTATGACCGCGTGCATTTGTCCGAATACTTCACTGGCCGTGATGCCGAGTCGCTGGCGTTGTCGCACGCTTCGCTGTACCAGACGCCGGGCGTGACCCTGCACCTGGGGGCGCCGGTACTGGAAATCGACCGCGCCCGCCGCGAGGTGATCACCGCCACAGGCAGCGTGGCGTATGACAAATTGGTCCTGGCAACCGGCTCTTACCCGTTTGTGCCGCCGATCGACGGCGCGCAAGGCGATTCGCGGCTGGTCTACCGCACCCTTGAAGACCTCGATGCCATCCGTGGCGCCGCCGCGAATGCGCGGCGTGGTGTGGTGGTCGGCGGTGGCCTGCTCGGCCTGGAAGCCGCCAACGCCCTGAAAAGCCTGGGCCTTGAAGCCCATGTGGTGGAGTTCGCGCCGCGCTTGATGCCGGTGCAACTGGATGACTTCGGCGGGCTGGCGCTCAAGGCGCAGATCGAGCGCCTGGGCGTGGGCGTGCATTTGTCCCGCGCCACCCAATCGATCAGCGCAGGCGAGCAGTACCGCTATCGCATGAACTTTGCCAATGACGAATTTCTGGAAACTGATCTGATCGTGTTCTCCGCTGGCATCCGCGCCCAGGACGCACTGGCCCGCCAGGCCGGCCTGGAGATCGGCCCGCGCGGCGGGGTGGTGATCAACGATGAATGCCTGAGCAGCGACCCGGACATCTACGCGATCGGCGAGTGTGCGTCGTGGAACGGCAGTCTGTTCGGCCTAGTCGCGCCGGGTTACCAGATGGCCCGAGGGGTGGCCGCCCTGTTGTGCGGGCAGACCGCCGAGCCCTTTGTCGGCGCGGACATGTCGACCAAACTCAAACTGCTGGGGGTGGACGTGGGTTCCATCGGCGACGCCCATGCACACACCCCCGGTGCGCGCAGCTACCAGTTCATCGACGAGGCTAGCGCCAGCTACCGGCGCCTGGTGGTGGACGCCAGCGGCAAGCAGGTGATCGGCGCGGTGCTGGTCGGCGACAACAGCTATTACGACACCTTGCTGCAGTACATGCAGAACGGCATTGCGTTGCCGTCCGAACCGGCCGGCCTGATCTTGCCGTCGTCCGCCGGCGCACCGAGCCTCGGCCCTGGCGCGTTGCCGGAGTCGGCCACCGTCTGCTCCTGCCATAACGTCACCAAAGGTTCGATTTGCGCGGCCATCGACAGCGGTTGCGCCGACCTCGGCCTGCTCAAGGCGCAGACCAAGGCCTGCACCGGTTGCGGCGGCTGCGCCGGTTTGCTCAAGCAGGTGTTCGAGCATGAACTGGTCGCCCGTGGCGTCAGCGTCGACAAGAGCCTGTGCGAACACTTCGCCTACACCCGTCAGGAGTTGTATGCGCTGGTACGCGTGGAAGGGGTGATCACCTTCGAAGAGTTGCTGGCCAAGCACGGCCGTGGCCACACCGGTTGCGATGTATGCAAACCGGCGGTGGGCTCGATCCTGGCGTCGTGCTGGAACCAACCGATCATGGACGCCTCGCTGGTGCCGTTGCAGGACACCAACGACACGTTCATGGCCAATATGCAGAAGAACGGCACCTATTCGGTGGTGCCGCGTATTCCGGGCGGCGAAATCACCGCAGAAAAACTCATCGCCATCGGTGTGGTCGCGCAGAAATACCAGCTCTACACCAAGATCACCGGCGGCCAGCGTATCGACCTGTTTGGCGCGCAACTGCATGAGCTGCCGGACATCTGGGCCGAGCTGATCGACGCCGGGTTTGAAACCGGGCACGCCTACGGCAAATCCACGCGCACGGTGAAGTCGTGCGTCGGCAGCACCTGGTGCCGCTACGGCGTGCAGGACAGCGTGAAAATGGCGCTGCTGATCGAGGACCGCTACAAGGGCCTGCGTTCGCCGCACAAGCTCAAGTTCGCGGTGTCCGGCTGCACCCGCGAATGCGCCGAAGCGCAAAGCAAAGACGTCGGTGTGATCGCCACCGAGAAGGGCTGGAACCTCTACATCGCCGGTAACGGCGGCATGCGCCCACGCCACGCCGAGCTGTTCGCGACCGACCTGGATGACGCCACGCTGATCCGCTACATCGACCGCTTCCTGATGTTCTACATCCGCACGGCCGACAAATTGCAACGCACCTCGGTGTGGCGTGAAAGCCTGGAAGGCGGCCTGGATTTCCTCAAGGACGTGATCCTCGACGACAGCCTGGGCCTGGGCGCCGAACTCGAAGCGCAAATGCAACTGGTGGTCGACCGGTACGAATGCGAATGGGCCAACGCCCTCAAAGACCCGGAAAAACTCAAACGCTTCCGCACCTTCGTCAACGACAAACGCCCGGATCCGGACATCCATTTTGTCCACGAACGCGGCCAGCGCCGGCCGATCATGGCCGCCGAACTCAACCTGATTCCCGTCATCGAGGAGCTTGCCTGATGAGCCAGTCCAACACTTTGCGTAACCTTGCCACCTGGAAAAGCGTGTGCAGCGAAAGCGACCTGGTGAACAATTCCGGCGTGGTGGTGTGGTACGACGGCGCACAAGTCGCGCTGTTCTACCTGCCGGACGCGCCGGACCAGACCCTCTACGCCATCGACAACCATGACCCGGAATCCGGCGCGAACGTGATCGGCCGCGGGCTGGTCGGCAGTATCAAGGGCGATCTGGTGGTGGCTGCGCCGATCTACAAACAGCATTACCGTCTGGCGGACGGCCAATGCCTGGAGGCACCGCAGCAGCGCTTGCGGGTATGGCCGGTGCGGTTGAATGCGGGGGTGGTGGAGTTGGGGGCGAGTTGAGGCGAGGTCGGCCGAAGGCGCCCATCCTCCAGCTGCCTGCGGCATGTGGAGAATGGGCGCGTGCCTATCCGCCGTCAGCGGTTGAAGCGTTCAACCAGTGCGTATTGGGTGGACGCGGTGTGGGTCAGTTCCTTGCTCAGGTCCGCGGACTGATGGGCCTGGACCGACGTCTGGTCGGCCAGTTCGGCGATGGTGGTGATGTTGCGGCTGATCTCTTCGGCCACCGCGCTTTGTTCTTCGGTGGCGGCGGCGATCTGGGTGGTCATCTCGGTGATGTGGGACACCGCTTCGCTGATGCCGACCAGCGCCTGGTCGGCCTCAAGTACCCGGGCCACGCCTTCCTGCGCCTGGCGCTGGCCGTGTTCCATGCTTTGTACAGCGTTGCTGGACGATGCCTGGAGCTTGGTGATCAAGTCATGGATCTGGGTGGTGGAGTGCGACGTGCGTTGCGCCAATTGGCGGACTTCGTCGGCGACTACGGCAAAGCCGCGGCCCATATCCCCGGCACGCGCCGCCTCGATCGCGGCGTTGAGGGCCAGCAGGTTGGTCTGGTCGGCGATGCCTTTGATCACGTCGACGACAGTGCCGATTTCGTCGCTGTCGCGGGCCAACTGCGCCACGGTGACACCGGTTTCGCCGACCACGGCGGAGAGGCGCTCGATGGCTTCGCGGGTATCGCGGGCCACCTCGCGGCCACGCCCGGTCAGCACGTTGGCTTGCTGGGTGGCATCCGCGGTGCGCTGCACGTGGCTGGCGACTTCCTGGGTGGTTGCGGCCATCTGGTTGACGGCGGCCGAGACCTGCTCGGTTTCGACGCGTTGACGGTCAAGGCCGGTCGAACTGGCCGTGGCCAGTCGGTTGGATTGCCCGGCCAGCGCGTTGAGCTGCTCGGCACTGTCCTGCAGGCGGGTGAGGCAGGTTTTCAGCCGAGCGTTCTGGCTGAGGAACGCGGTTTCCAGGCGGCCCTGGGGGCCGCGTTCATCGCTGTACATCTGCGCAATCAGCGCATCCGAGGTCGACGGTTCGATGCCCGAAAGCAAGCGTAACGTTGCACGCCGACGCACCTGCGCGCCGATCATGCTTACGGGCACCGCAACGGCTACCGCCACGGCCATGGCCAGCGGCGCACTGAGGAACAGCCCGCCCACGGCGCCGGCAAGCCCGGTGGCGACGTAGGGCACGCTGTCGAATAACGTCGACAGCCAACTGTCCCGGCGCGAAACCGCCGATTTGTTCTGGCTCAAACGCCGGTAAAGCGCCTGGGCACGTCGGATTTCATCGGCGCTCGGCTTGACCCGTACCGACTCGAAGCCCACCACGCGGCTGCCTTCGAAGATCGGTGTAACGTAAGCATTGACCCAATAATGGTCGCCGTTTTTCGAGCGATTCTTGACGATACCCATCCACGGCAGGCCTTGCTTGAGCGCGCACCACATATGGGAAAAAACGGCTGAGGGGACGTCGGGATGGCGCACGATATTCTGCGGGGCGCCGATCAAGTCGGCGCGTTCAAAACCACTGATATCGACAAAAGCATCGTTGCAGTAAGTGATCATCCCGTTAACATCAGTTGCGGAGATGAGCTTCTGCGAAGGCGCGAGGGAAATCTCGCGCTGTGTCACGGGTTGGTTATTGCGCATTCGACTACTCCCAGAATTGCCTGTAGGACATCGGCAAGCATTCAGATAAGTTGAAGACCGATTGTCTGACAATCTCAAACAGCAACATTTCACCGGTCTAAATCAGGTATTCAGCCCTGTCAGTCGGCGGCCGAAACGCGAAAGCACAAGACTTCAAACGCAAATACCGGATAATGGCGGCCAATTTGAAGTTCGCTATTTTGGTAATCCCGTATGGAAATTAAGGTTAACTTTCTCGACAACCTTCGGCTTGAAGCCAAGTTCGATGACTTCACGGTGATCGCCGATCAACCGATTCGCTATAAAGGCGACGGGTCGGCGCCGGGGCCATTCGATTACTTCCTGGCTTCGTCGGCATTGTGTGCGGCGTACTTCGTGAAGTTGTACTGCGAGACACGCAATATCCCCACGGACAATATCCGGTTGTCGCAGAACAACATTGTCGACCCGGAAAACCGCTACAACCAGATTTTCAAGATCCAGGTGGAATTGCCGGCAGACATCTCCGACAAGGATCGCCAAGGCATCTTGCGCTCTATTGACCGTTGCACGGTGAAGAAAGTGGTACAGGCCGGCCCTGAGTTCGTGATCGAAGAGGTGGAAAACCTCGACGCCGACGCCCAGGCCCTGTTGATGCCCAATTCCACTTCCGAGGCGGGCACCTACATCGTGGGCAAGGACCTGCCGCTGGAGCAGACCATCGCCAACATGTCGGGCATCCTGGCCGGCCTGGGCATGAAGATCGAGATCGCCTCGTGGCGCAATATCGTGCCGAACGTGTGGTCGCTGCATATCCGCGATGCCCATTCGCCGATGTGCTTCACCAACGGCAAGGGCGCGACCAAGGAAAGCGCGTTGGCCTCGGCGTTGGGCGAGTTCATCGAGCGCCTCAACTGCAACTTCTTCTATAACGATCAGTTCTGGGGCGAAGAACTGGCCAACGCGCCGTTCGTGCATTACCCGGACGAGCGCTGGTTCCAGCCTGGGCGCAAGGATGAACTGCCAGCGGAAATCCTCGACGCCTACTGCCTGAATATCTACAACCGCGACGGCGAGTTGCGTGGCTCGCACCTGTTCGACACCAACTCGGGCAATGAAGACCGCGGGATTGTGGCACTGCCGTTTGTGCGCCAGTCGGACGGCGAGGTGGTGTATTTCCCGTCCAACCTGATCGAAAACCTGTACCTGAGCAATGGCATGAGCGCCGGCAACACCCTGGCCGAAGCCCAGGTGCAGTGCCTGTCGGAGATCTTCGAGCGGGCGGTCAAGCGTGAAATCATCGAAGGTGAATTCGCCCTGCCGGATGTGCCGGCTGACGTGCTGGCCAAGTACCCGAGTATTCTGGCCGGGATCCAGGGGCTGGAAGCCCAGGGCTTCCCGGTGCTGGTCAAGGATGCCTCGCTGGGCGGCGAGTTCCCGGTGATGTGCGTGACCTTGATGAACCCGCGTACCGGTGGTGTGTTTGCCTCGTTCGGCGCGCACCCGAGCCTGGAAGTGGCGCTGGAACGCAGCCTGACTGAATTGCTCCAAGGCCGCAGTTTCGAAGGCCTGAACGATCTGCCGCAGCCGACGTTCGAAGGTCACGCAGTGACCGAGCCGAACAACTTCGTCGAGCACTTTATCGACTCCAGCGGCGTGGTCTCGTGGCGCTTCTTCAGTGCCCGCTCGGATTACGAATTCGTCGAGTGGGACTTCTCCGGCCAGGGCGAAAACTCCAACGCAGAAGAAGCCGCGACGCTGTTCGGCATTCTCGAGAACATGGGCAAGGAATCCTACATGGCGGTGTATGAGCACCTCGGTGCCACCGCCTGCCGCATCCTGGTGCCGGACTACTCGGAAATCTATCCGGTGGACGACCTGATCTGGGACAACACCAACAAAGCCCTGTTTTTCCGCGCCGACATCCTCAACCTGCATCGCCTGGACGACGCGCAACTCAAGGCCCTGGCCGAACGCCTGGTGGAAAGCGAACTGGACGACTACACCGATATCACCACCTTGATCGGTATCGAGTTCGACGACAACACCGCCTGGGGCCAACTGACCATCCTCGAATTGAAGCTGCTGATCTACCTCGCCCTGCAGCAATACGAGGAAGCGAAGGAAGCGGTGGAAATGTTCCTGCAGTACAACGACAACACCGTCGAGCGCGGCCTGTTCTACCAGGCGGTGAACGCGGTGCTGGAGATGGAACTGGATGAAGACCTGGAATTGGCGGACTACGAGGCCAACTTCCGGCGGATGTTCGGTAACGAGCGGATGGATGCGGTGATCGGCTCGGTCAACGGCAGCGTGCGCTTTTATGGATTGACGCCGACCAGCATGAAGCTGGAAGGGCTGGACCGGCATCTGCGCTTGATCGAGAGCTATAAAAAACTGCATAGCGCGCGGGCCAACATCACGTCAGCCTGACGCAGCATCCAGTGTGGGAGGGGGCTTGCCCCCGATAGCAATCTGTCAGTCACTGAATCAGGAGACTGGCCACCGCTATCGGGGGCAAGTCGAATCGTCGCACCGCCCCTCCCACATTAAGATGGAACTGGCAGACTACGAGGCGTCTGCAAAAACTGCACGGCACGCGGGCCAACATCACGTCAGCCTGACGCAGTATCCATTGTGGGAGGGGGCTTGCCCCCGATAGCAATCTGTCAGTCACTGAGTCAGGAGACTGGCCCACCGCTATCGGGGGCAAGTCGAATCGTCGCACCGCCCCTCCCACATTAAGATGGAACTGGCAGACTACGAGGCGTCTGCAAAAACTGCACGGCACGCGGGCCAACATCATGTCAGCCTGACGCAGTATCCAGTGTGGGAGGGGGCTTGCCCCCGATAGCAATCTGTCAGTCACTGAATCAGGAGACTGGCCCACCGCTATCGGGGGCAAGCCCCCTCCCACATTAGATATGTGCCAACGCTTGCGCGAGGTCTGCGCGCAAGTCCTCCACGTCCTCGATCCCCACCGACAACCGCACCAACCCATCGCCAATCCCCAATTGCGCCCGCGTCGCTGCCGGGATGCTGGCATGGGTCATGATCGCCGGGTGTTCGATCAGGCTTTCCACGCCGCCGAGGCTTTCGGCCAGGGCGAAGAGTTTGACGTGTTCCAGGAAACGCCTGGCGCCGGCCAGGTCGCTGTTCAATACCACCGAAATCATCCCGCCAAACCCGCGCATCTGCCGACGTGCCAGGGCGTGCTGGGGGTGCGAGACCAGGCCCGGGTAGTGAACCCGCGCCACCTGCGGTTGGTGTTCGAGCCAGCTCGCCAGGTCCAGTGCATTGCTGCAATGGCGCTCCATGCGCAGGGCCAGGGTTTTCACGCCGCGCAGGGTCAGGAAGGCGTCGAACGGCCCGGCGATGGCGCCGACCGAGTTCTGCAGGAAGCCCAGGCGCTCGGCCAGTTCGGGGTTGTCGCCGACAATTGCGATGCCGCCGATCACGTCGGAGTGGCCATTGAGGTATTTGGTGGTGGAATGCACCACGATGTCGCAACCCAGCTCCAGCGGGCGCTGGATCCACGGGCTGGCGAAGGTGTTGTCGGCCACGCAGAGGATGCCGCGGGCGCGGCAGATGCGCGCGATGGCGCTGAGGTCGGTCAGGCTCAGCAGCGGGTTGCTGGGCGTCTCGACCCAGACCATGCGCGTGTCGTCCTGCAACGCCGCTTCAAACGCCTGCACATCGCTCAAATCGACAAAACTGAAACGGTGCCCGGCGCTGCGTTGGCGCACCTTGTCGAACAGGCGGAAGGTGCCGCCATACAGGTCGTTGCCGGAGACGACATGGCTGCCGGCATCCAGCAACTCCAGCACGGTGGAAATCGCCGCCAGCCCCGAGGCAAAGGCAAACGCCTGGCGGCCGCCTTCCAGGTCGGCCACGCAGCGCTCCAGGGCGAACCGCGTGGGGTTGTGGGAGCGGCCATAGTCGAAGCCCTTGTGTACGCCGGGGCTGTCTTGCCGGTAGGTGGAATTGGCGTAGATCGGCGGCATCAGCGCGCCGGTGGTCGGGTCGGGCGATTGCCCGGCGTGGATCACACGGGTGGCAAACGCGCTTTTATCGGGCTGACTCATGCAAGGGATCTCCGCAGGTGATTGAGCAGGTCGACACGGGTGATCAGGCCATGGAAGCCCGACGCGTCGGCGATGATGGCGACCAGGCCGCGATCCAGCTCCGCCTGCAACTCGGCGAGGCTGGCGCTGGGGTCGAGCGTGTGTACGGTTTCGGTCATGGCGCTGGCGACGATCATGGAAAAGTCCGCGGCGTCGTGGTGCAGGCCCAGCAGGATGTCGGATTCGTCGATCACACCCACCAGTGCCTGGCCGTTCACCAGCACCGGCAATTGCGAGACATCGGCCAGGCGCATGCGCTGGAAGGCCGTGAGCAGGGTGTCGTCGGGGCTGACGCTGATCACGCGGCCGTCTTCGAAGCGCCGGGCGATCAGGTCGCGCAGGTCGCCGTAGTGCTTGTAGTGCAGCAAGCCCGCGTCGCTCATCCATTGGTCGTTGTAGACCTTCGACAGGTAACGCGTGCCGGTGTCGCAGACGAAGCTGACCACGCGCTTGGGCGCGGTCTGTGCGCGGCAGTAGCGCAAGGCTGCGGCGAGCAGGGTGCCGGTGGACGAGCCGCCGAGAATGCCTTCGGCCTTGAGCAACTGGCGGGCGTGGTCGAAGCTCTCTTCATCGCTGATGGAATAGGCGTGGCGCACGCTGGACAGGTCGGCAATCGAGGGGACGAAGTCTTCGCCGATGCCTTCCACCGCCCAGGAACCCGGGGTGACCAGGGTGCCGCTGCGGCTGTATTCGGCCATCACCGAACCGACGGGGTCGGCCAGCACCATCTCCAGCGCCGGCTGCACCCGCTTGAAGAAGCGCGTCAGCCCGGTGAGCGTGCCGGCCGAACCGACGCCGACCACAATCGCGTCGAGGTCATGCTCGGTCTGCGCCCAGAGCTCCGGCGCGGTGCTGGTTTCGTGGGCGAGCGGGTTGGCCGGGTTATTGAACTGGTCGGCGAAGAACGAGCCCGGGATGTCCTTGGCCAGGCGCGCAGCCACGTCCTGATAGTACTCGGGGTGGCCTTTGCCGACATCGGAGCGGGTGATATGCACTTCGGCGCCCATGGCCTTGAGGTGCAGCACCTTTTCGGTGGACATTTTGTCGGGCACCACCAGCACCACCCGGTAGCCTTTCGCCCGGCCCACCAGCGCCAGGCCCAGCCCGGTGTTGCCGGCGGTGGCTTCGACAATCGTGCCGCCGACGCGCAGGCGGCCGTCGCGCTCGGCGGCGTTGATCATGGCCAGGCCGATGCGATCCTTGATCGAGCCGCCGGGGTTTTGCGATTCGAGTTTGAGAAACAGCGTGCAGGGGCCTGTGTCGAAGCGGCTGATCCGCACCAGCGGAGTGTTGCCGATCAGTTCAAGCACGGCGGGGCGGGCAAGCGTGGGCATGTCGTCACCTGGGTGTAGGGTGGGGGACAGCAAACGGCAAAGCGTGGCTTGGAACATAGGCCGCTATTGCACGGGTCGCAACTGCGCGGTCGGCCGGCTGTCTTTTTTTGGCGCATGAGCGAAGGCTCGGTGCGCCATCGGTGGGCAGTCTTGCCGCGCCGCCTGGGCGCGAACCCGCGCAATCGTTGGGTGTGCGCAGTTGGCCTGGGGTTTGCTAGAAACAAATCCAAACTTGGATACAAGATGGAGACCCTTATGCAGAGTGTTATCGGCTGGACCCTCGGCGAATGGCGTGAGGCCTATCGCAACGGGACGATCACCCCGGACATCGTGCTGACCCTGGCCGCGCAATACGCCGCCGCCGACAACGCCTGGATCGCCCGCGCGCGGCCTGAACAACTGACGGCGCAGTTGGCGCAATTGAGCGAGCGGCTGGCGGCAGTCGGTGGCGATATGACCCAGTTGCCGTTGTATGGCGTGCCGTTTGCGATCAAGGACAACATCGACGCGGCCGGTTGGGAGACCACGGCGGCGTGTCCGGAATTTGCCTACGCCCCGGCGTCGGATGCGAGCGTCGTCGCCAAGCTGCGTGCGGCCGGTGCGATCCTGATGGGCAAGACCAACCTCGATCAGTTCGCCACCGGCCTGGTGGGCACCCGCTCGCCGTATGGCGCGGTGGCCAACAGCTTCAATCCGGCGTATGTCAGCGGCGGTTCCAGCTCCGGTTCCGCCTCGGTGGTCGCCCGGGGTTTGGTGGCGTTCTCCCTGGGTACCGACACCGCCGGCTCCGGTCGTGTGCCGGCGGGGTTCAACAATATCGTCGGGTTAAAACCCAGCAAAGGTCGCCTGTCCAATACCGGCCTGGTGCCTGCGTGCCGCACGGTGGATTGCATCTCGGTGTTTGCCCTGACCGTGGAAGACGCCGAATCCGTGGCGCAAGTGGCCGAAGGCTACGACGCGAGCGACGCCTATTCCCGCGCCAACCCCCATACCGCGCCGGTGGCGGTGGGGCGTGCGATCAAACTCGCTATTCCGGCGACTCTGGAGTTCTTCGGCGATACCCAGAACCAGGCCGTATTCGAGCAGGCCGTCGAGCGCTTCAAGGCGTTGGGTGCGCAGATCACCCCGGTGGATTTCAGCCCGTTCAAGGCGCTGGCGGACCAGTTGTATTTCGGCCCATGGGTCGCCGAGCGCACGGTCGCCCTGCACAGCATGCTTGAACAGCAGCCAGACGCGATCAACCCTGTGGTGCGCGGCATCGTCGAAAACGGGCTTGAGTACAGCGCCTGCGACGCCTACAAAGCCGAATACCTGCGCGCCGACCTGAGTCGGCGCATCAACGACACGCTGGCGGGCTTCGACGCATTGCTGGTGCCGACCTCGCCGACGATTCGCACCCAGGCCGAGATGGCGCTGGAGCCGGTGCGCTACAACTCGCAATTCGGCTATTACACCAACTTCACCAACCTGGCGGACCTGTGCGCGCTGGCGCTGCCCGCCGGCTTGCGCGCAGATGGCTTGCCCAGCGGCATCACCTTGTTGGCGCCGGCCTGGCACGACACGGCCCTGGCCCACTTGGGCAAGCGCTGGCAAGCCGGCCTCGGCCTGCCGCTGGGCGCCACCGCGCGCGAGTTGCCCGTACCGGCCGCACCAACCCCCGCGCCCGGCAGCGTGCGCCTGGCGGTGGTCGGCGCGCACCTGAGCGGCATGCCGCTGAATTTCCAACTGACCACGCGCAATGCGGTGCTGGTGGAGCAAACGCTGACCGCCGACAGCTATCGACTCTACGCGCTACCGGGCACGGTACCGCCCAAGCCGGGGCTGGCCAGGGCGGACAGTGGCCGCTCGATCATCGTCGAGCTGTGGGACATGCCCATCGCCCGCTTTGGCGAGTTCGTCGCCGAAGTCCCCGCACCGCTGGGCATTGGCAACCTGAGCCTGACCGACGGGCGCAGCGTCAAAGGCTTTATCTGCGAACCCTGGGCCCTGGCCGATGCGCTCGACATCACCGAATTCGGCGGCTGGCGCGCCTTTATCGCGAGCCGGGGCTAAGCATGCCGGGCTCAACCCTGAAAAATCCCAAGGCGCGCCCCGACAGCCTGGCCGAACGCATCTACGCGCAGCTCAAGGCGGATATCTTCGACTTTCGCCTGCTGCCGGGCGACCGCTTCAGCGAAGGCGAAGTGGCCGAGCGCATGAACGTCAGCCGCACCCCGGTGCGTCAGGCGCTCTATCGTCTGGAGAAGGAAGGTTACCTGGAGGTGTACTTCCGCAGTGGCTGGCAGGTGAAACCGTTCGACTTCACCTACTTCGAAGAGCTGTATGACCTGCGGATCATTCTGGAACTGGCGGCGGTCAACCGTTTATGCCTGATGGATGAACCGCGCCCTGCACAGTTGCAAGGGTTACAGGCGATCTGGCAGGTGGAGGAGGGCGAACGCCAGCAGGACACCCAGGTGGTGTCCGAGCTGGATGAGCGCTTTCACTGCGCCTTGGTGGAAGCCACCGGCAACCGCGAAATGGCGCGCATGCACTACGCCATTACGGAAAAAATTCGCATCATCCGCCGGCTCGACTTTACCCAGGTTTCGCGGATCGCGGCGACCTACGAAGAACACGCGCAGATACTCGACGCTATCCTGCAACGGCGCGGTGAAGAGGCGCAGCAGCTGCTCAAGCGGCATATCGAACTGAGCAAGCAGCAGGTGCGCAACATCACGTTGCACCGGTTGCAGGTGGCGCGGGACACTCAGTCAAGTGGCTTCACAGCAACGCTTGCAGACGGCTGACGGTGGCATCGCCGGCCCGCTGCATCGGTGCGCGCAATTCACTGCCGATCAGCCCCTGCAAGGCCAGCGCCGCCTTGACCGGTGCCGGGTTGGGCTCCATAAACAACGTATCGATCAACGGCAGCAACTGGAAAAACGTCTGCCGCGCCTCGCTCAACTGGTTATCCCGCACCTGCTGCCACAGCGCCACGAACTGCTCGGTGTGTACATGTGCCGACGCTGCGATCGCCCCAGTGGCGCCAAGGCACAACGCGTTAAAGATCTGGATGTCCTCGCCACACAGCACATCCACCGCCCCACTGGCCAGCAGCGCCAGGGTATTGCCCAGGTTGCCGCCACAGTCCTTGACCGCGACGATGCGCGGATGGGCGACGATGTTCAGCAGCGTGGCCTGTTCGAAGGTCGCGCCGGTGCGATAGGGAATGTCATAGAGAATGATCGGCACGCCGGAGGCGTCGGCCACCGTGCGGAAGAACGCTTCAAGGCCGCTCTGGGACGGACGGATATAGCTGGGCGCCGGCACCAACAGACCGGCCACCGGGCGTTTGAGGATTTCGCCCTGGAACTGCAACAGCTCAATCTGGTTATATCCCGCCAGGCCCATCACCACGCGGTGCGCCGGCACCCATTGCAACACCGCATCCAGCACCGCCAGTTGTTCCTGGCGGCTCAACGCCGCGGCTTCGCCCGTGGTGGTGCAGACCATGATCCCGGCCACGTGCTTTTCCAGCAGATGCTCGACCAGCCGGCGCAAGCCGATAAAGTCGATGGCGCCGTCCTGAAACGGCGTGACCACGGGAACCCAGATACCTTGAAACGCTGACATGCACTCTCTCCTGATGATTGACCGATTAAGTCACCGTCAGAAGGGCAGAAGGAATTGTGCAAGGGCAGGGTGTCCGTCGCGCTCAATGTCCTGTCAGCTCATCTGACGGGACAGCGCGCCCCGGTCACATGAGCGACTGTTTCTTCGATTTGAGGGCGCGCGCAACGCAACCTTGCGCCTTGGCGATCAAGCCAATGACGGAAAGGTTAACGGAAGACGTTGCAAGCATGAGCTGACACACCCTGAATGAGGGCTCCATCTTCAGGGGGTGTGAGTAAATGTGTCAAGCCCTGCGTAGTTACCGGCAGGTTGCACGGCCCAGGCACTTGAACAGTGCCTGGGCGGTGAAACGATCGTTGTCGGTCAGGGATTAGCCACTGCGGCCTCAATCGCGGCAATGTCGATCTTGGTCATGGTCATCATCGCCTCGAAGGCTCGCTTGGCCGTCGCCGGGTCGGCATGGGTCACGGCGGCCGACAACACACGCGGCGTGATTTGCCACGACAGGCCCCACTTGTCCTTGCACCAACCGCAGGCACTGGCCTGGCCACCGTTGTCGATGATGGCGTTCCACAGCCGATCAGTCTCGGCCTGGTCATCGGTAGCCACCTGAAAGGAAAACGCCTCGGTGTGCGGGAATGCCGGACCGCCATTCAGGCCGAGACACGGGATGCCCAGCACGGTGAACTCGACGGTCAGAATGTCGTCGCCCTGTTTACCTGCTGGATAATCCCCCGGCGCGCGGTGTAACGCCTTCACCGCACTGTCCGGGAAGGTCTTGGCATAAAACGTCGCAGCGTCCAGGGCGGTGCCGTTGTACCAGAGGCACAGGGTGTTTTTGTTGTTCATGTTCGGTCTCCACGGTGAATGGGTGTGTGGAGTTTAGATCAGGGTGAAGGGCGGATGCGGTGTTGCGAACCGAGTACCGCGGCCTCGCTGACAGGCGCATGCTGCGCCATCAGCTCCGCGACCCAGTCGATGAACACGCGCACCTTGATGCTGATATGCCGGTTCGGCGGAAATGCCACGTAGATCGGCATCGGATCGAGACGCCAGTCCTTGAACAGGGGCACCAATTCGCCGCGTGCTTCGTAGGCCGTGGACATGTACTTGGGCAGCCAAAGCACACCCAGCCCGGCCAGGCCGGCCGCGAGGTAGGCGTTGCCATCGTCGACTGCCAGCGCATAGCGGCCTTTGACCTGGAGGCTCTCAGCGTGGTTGCGCATGGAGTAGGGCAGGGCTTTACCGGTGCGCGCCCACAAGAAGCCGACGATACGGTGTTGCGAATCTTCCAGCTCCCGCGGATGCGCGGGGATACCGACGCGGGCCAGGTAGCTCGGTGCGGCGAAAACGCCAAGCTGGAGGTCGCCAACCTTCCGGGCCATCAGCGACTGATCCTTTATCTCGCCGCCGCGCACCACGCAATCGATGTTCTCACCGATCATATCCACGATCCGGTCGCTGACGCCCATGTCGATCTGGATGTCCGGGTAGCGCAGGTAAAACTCGGGCAATGCGGGGACTAGAATCATGCTGGCCAGGGGGCTTGGCACATCCACTCGCAATCGCCCCCTGGGCAGCGTCGAGGCGCCGGACAGGCTGGTCTCGGCGTCGTCCATGTCGGCCAGCAGTCGTAACACTCGCTCGTAATAGACTGCACCGTCGGCCGTGACGTTGACTTTGCGCGTGGTGCGGTTAAGCAATTTAACCCGCAACCGTGCCTCCAACTGCTGTACCAGTTGTGTCACGGTGGTCTTGCTCATGTGCAGTGTTTCGGCCGCTTTGGTGAAGCTGCCAGCTTCCACCACGCGAGCAAACGCCTGCATCGCATCAAAACGGTCCATTGCTAACCCCCGCTCTCGATTGGATTGTTTGGATTTTACAAACAGTGCTAGCTAGGGTTGCGTGTTTATCGCCCAGGTACAAGTCCATACAGTCTCTGCATCGTTAGTTCCGGGTCGGCTTTGACCCATTGATGGAGGCACCTATGACGCAGCGTGATGTTGTTTTTCCACCTGGACGCCAGGCGCTTTACGAGCGCAATCGCTATTCGCCGGCGATCAAGTCCAATGGTTTTTTATTTGTGTCGGGGCAAGTCGGCAGCCACGAAGACGGCTCGCCCGAACCCGATCTGGAGGCCCAGGTCCGACGCGCGTTCACCAACCTGAATGCAATCCTGGTCGCTGCCGGTTGCACCTTCGACGATGTGATTGACGTCACCGTCTTCATCGTCGATCCCGAGTCGACGTTCGAGACGATCTGGAAGGTTGTGCCGGAGTTCTGGGGCCGGGCGCCACACCCGACGCTGACCGGCGTGGGTGTCACGTGGCTGTATGGTTACCAGTTCGAGATCAAGGTGATTGCCAAGCTGCCGGAAGGCACCGGGGGATGATCTGGCCAGCGATTACGCAAGGGCGCGGTACCGAAAGCGGTTCATCCTGAACCGTTGGGCTGTGACAGCGCGCACGTCACACCACCGCAGTTGCAAGCGTTCTGGAACGCCAGGCAAAAGCCAACACCATCAGCAGCCCCAGCCCCGCCATTGCTGCTCCGGCCAGGGAAATCGCCGGATAACCCAGCCCGGCATTGATCACCGCTCCGCCCAGCGCCGCACCAATCGCGTTGCCTAAGTTGAAGGCGCCGATGTTCACCGCCGAGGCCAGATTGGGCGCGTCCTTGGCCGCTTCCATGACGCGCATCTGCAGCGGCGGCACCAGGGCGAAGCTGGCGATACCCCATATCAGGATGGCAACGGCGGCCGGCAGCGGCCAACGCATCAGTACGGTGAACGCGAGCAAGACGAGAATAAGCACGCTCAGTGAAACGATCAGGGTGCGATCTATCGAGCGGTCGGCGGCCTTGCCGCCCCACATGTTGCCCAGCGTCAACCCCACACCGAACAGCACCAGCATGGCGGTGATGTAGGCGGTGGACGCGTGGGTCTCGCTGCTGAGAATCGGCGCGATGTAGGTGAAGACGGTAAACATTGCCCCCGAGCCGACGACAGTGAGGGCCAGTGCCCCCAGCACCGGGCCACGGCCCAATACCCGAATTTCGGCCAGTACGCCGCCGCTTTGCGGCGCCGGCAGGTTGGGCAGGGCGAACCATAACGCAGCCATGGCCACCACACCGAGGCCGGTAATCCCCCAGAATGCGCTGCGCCAGCCGAACAGTTCGCCGAACCAGGCGGCCAGCGGCACACCGCCGATGGTCGCCAGGGTCAGGCCCATGAACATGGCCGCAACCGCTCCGGCACGTTTCTGCGGGGCAACCACGCTGGCGGCGACGATGGCGCCGACGCCAAAGAACGCACCGTGGTTCAGTGAGGTCACCACCCTGGCGACCATGAGGCTGTAGTAATCGGTCGCCAGGGCTGACATCAGATTCCCCAGGGTGAAAATCGCCATGAGTCCGATCAGCAGATAGCGCCGTGGAATCCTGCCGGTGGTCAGGGTCATCAGCGGCGCGCCGAGCAGTACGCCCAGGGCGTAAGCGCTGACCAACAGACCTGCGGCGGGAATGGAAACACCGAGATCCGCCGCGATGCCCGGCAACATGCCCATGGGGGCGAACTCGGTAACGCCGATGCCAAAGGCACCCATGGCGAGTGCGACAAGTGGTGGATTGATACGCATGGAAGGCTCCTTATCTATGCCGCCAATGCTACGATTCAGCCTTTTCAGGCGGTAGATAGCATTTTTGGCAATCACCTTTGCGTAAGGGGCACAAATGGACTTCAACGGCAGATCGGGTGAAATGGGCGTGTTCGTCAGCGTGGCGCAGGAAGGCAGCCTGTCGGCCGCCGCGCGGACATTGGGGCTGACACCCTCGGCGGTCAGTCGGATTATCGCCCGTACTGAACAGCGTCTTGGCACTCGGCTGCTGTTGCGCACCACCCGATCGCTCACCTTCACCGCCGAGGGCGAGGCGTTCCTGCGCGGCGCCCGGCGCATCCTGGCCGACATGGCCGAGGTCGAAGAAGCCATCGCCGACCAGGGCGTCCCAAGGGGGCGATTGCGCGTCAGCGCCGCGCTTGGTCATGGGCGGTTGGCGATCGTGCCCTTGGTGGCGGCATTCAGTGCGCGCTACCCGAACATCGTCGTCGACCTCACCCTCGGCGACGAAGTGGTCGACATTCTCGGCGGCCAGGCCGACGTGGCGGTACGCTTTGGTTATCTGCCCGACAGCCCGCTGACCGCACGCAGGATCGGCGCCACCGGCCAGGTAGTGGTGGCATCGCCCGCGTATCTGCAGCGCCACGGCATCCCCCTGGAACCGGAGGATCTACTTCGGCACAACTGCCTACGCTTCAACTTCCGACGTGCCGAACCCAACTGGCCATTCATCCGCGACGGAAAAGCGTTTTCCCTGAAGGTCAGCGGCAACATCGAATGCAGCAGTGGCGAAGCGCTGGCCCAACTCGCGCGAGTAGGTGCCGGCATTGCGCGTATCGGCGAATTCAGCGTGAGCGAGGACCTGCAGCGTGGCGATCTGATACCGCTGCTGGAAGCCTGGAACCCCGGCGACGAGGAACCGATTCATGCGGTGTTCGTGGGTGGCTCGGCAATGCCGGCGCGGGTGCGGTTGTTCGTGGACTTTCTGCTGGAACAGCATCGGATGTAGGTGCTGGCGTTAGCTGATCCTTGCGGATACTCGCGCGATGCTGTTTGCATTAAGCAAATAGTGAGCAACACCCGAATCCAAACTCATTCGAGTGCTAATAGAATGTTGCGCAGCAGCTGGCGAAGTGCCGAACATGAATTGTATTCGACCGCCGAGCAATAAATTTATTGGCTCGGAATTGGTCGTTTTGGGTGAGATGCCGGGGCCAACCGCGAAGCACTGTTTTAGCTGCGCTTAAGCGTGACTTTGTTGTCCGACTTACTCACTATCTTATAGTTGCCTCTTAACTTTTTTAACACGCTAAGGCTTCTCACCGAAACGGCCATGGAAATAGCCGCCGAAGTTGCTGCAGCCCCTAGAACGCTGAGGGCTCCGCCTGACCCGGCAACCGCAGCGAAGCCAGCAACCGGTGTGGCAACACCACCCGTACCGACGGTGGCTATGACGCCATAAAAGACTATGCATATAGAACCAATGGCCACAGCCCATGCAACCGTACCGGTAGCCTTTATCCGAATGGTTTTTTTTGCAAGATCGCCTTCAATCACGATGGTGTCTTCATTGCGGTTTACCGCGTCGGCTAGTTCTTTCTCTGTCGTTACGCTCATTGCTTGTCCTTCGTTTTTTTATTGCCGGCAATAATGAACCCGATGATTAAAAAAAGAATAATGATCGGTGGAAAAGCTACGCACAAAGCGATTGCGCCAAGTAGCAGCAGCCCGCCGATTATCACGCCTACCATTTCCCCTAAAAGTGGAAGCAATAGCTTGAACATAACGACGGCTAAAATAATTCCGGCTATTACGACAATAATCATGTGCGGCCTTATGTGGGTTGTGTTGGTTTTTAGAATATGTTTGTCGGGTCTGCACTAAAGGCCGTACCCCGGAATGATCCGGAAATCGTCGATTGAGCATCCATGTCCGTCGCGTGAATTTCTGATCTTCCAGTTTGAAATCCCATCGCGATCCTGCGTACTTTGCTTATCTGATACTTGGTTGGGCTTCTAAAATCCCCCTTCGCACGCTCAGGTTGTCGGCTGTCGCCCATCATTCTTTAGTTTTAAGGCATCCCTGCCAGTCATTCCCAATCCCCTCAGTGATTAATGATCTGCACTTCGCGGTACTCAAATAACAGTTTGAGGTGTCGAGGGCGAGGCACAGCCATTGAGCACGCTAGGGTTAGAGCAGCCCTTTGTTATTCAGCTTCAAGCGCGCATAGAAGAGAATCGCAACCGCGGGAATCAAGGCCGAGTAGCCGGGCTTGACTGCACTTTTCAGGTTCGTAACCGCCGCCTTGATGCGCTCGGTCGAAACCAGATGAGTGAGGGAGGGCAGTCGCGTTGCAGATCCCAGCGTTAACTCCTTGTTCTTACTGGTCAGCGTTGAGTGCGCCTTGCGATACACAGGGGCAGGTGCGCTAGGGGTCGAGAAGTAAGACGTAACGGTCAGGCTTGCCGCCAACGCATCGACCTGCTCAAAGTAAGCTTTCTCGGACATGACCTCCAAATGCTGGACAATGTCCTGTTTTGACGCGAGTACATGACCCTCACCGAAAGAAGAGTGGAAGCATTTGCTGATGAGCAACCCCTCCATCTCAATCACCCGAGCACAATCGTGCAACTCGTCTACCAAGTCGTAGTGTTCTGTCAGCATGAGCAGGATCTGTAGATACTTAAGACCGCGTCTACGCGCCAGGTTGGCCAAGCAGTGGCCGCCCAGTAGTTGGAATTCCTTAGTCAGCAGATACAGTGAATGGTCGGTCTCAAGGGTCGTCCAACTGCTGCTACGCAGGTGCTTGGCGACTTGATTGCGGATTCGATCGCTGGTCAGTTCGAGCAGGTCATAAATGAAGTGGTCGGTCACGACCGGATCGGGATTCTTGATGATCAGTTGGGGCTGATTCGACGCCGGCAGGCCACTTTTGTAGCCATGGAAGCCTGATGCCCTGAGTACTTGCTCCAGACGCGGCCAATAGTCTGTATGACCGAAGGACTCCATCCGAACGTTTTTGCAGTTACCGATTGGCTGGCGACCCGCGCTGCTTTCGCCCATATTCAATCGCAGAACGTCGTCATCTTTTGAGTAAGCATTGTACAGCCTGCAGTTTGTGCGCTTGCGGATGGCTCGAGCCTCGTCTCCCGACAATTCGGCAGCCGCCGCCATCAACAACACATCGCCAATTTCAAGATCGTGATCAGTTGGCCTGTCGAGCAGATCGAGTAGCGCACTCACGATGACCCGCCCGCCAAGCGAGTGCCCAACCAGATTGACCTTCGACACGTAGGGGTGATGTTTGAGCAGGTAGCCCTCAAGTTGCGAGAGCAGTGTCTTGCCCATGGCGGTGGCGCGCTTGCGGCTGGTGTTGAAGTGGACGGCGCGATCGGCCACTGCTGCCGCGGTACCCGCGAAGATGTTCAACCGAGCCATTGCCGCCACGCTACTGCTGGATAACTTATCGAACTGGCTCCAATGACCGGAAGGCCAGAACGCAAAGATGTTGATGCACTCGTGGAGGGATGACGGGATACATTTGCTCAGCGCGCATCGGTCTTCTATATCGTGGCCGGCTGAGTAGCCGTGGATAAAGATGTTGGCGACCTCGCCGGAGCGGTGGGGCAGGGTCAAGAACTTGAAGTTGTGGCTCACGCGACGCCCTTGTAGCAAATCGTAGATGAGCGAATGGTGGCATTTGGCTATTGCTGTTGTAAACGGATGTTTAGGCACAAAGGCGCGGGGCTAGACCTCGACTCAGTAGGGCCTGAACGTGGCTTGCTGCTTATTCGTCCCGAAAACGCGGTGTTGGTGTTTGAAGAGCAACCCATGAGGCCGACAGGCATCACCGCGCGCATCCCGCCGCCTTGAGAACGCCATTCAAGCCCGCCGCGCCATCAGCAACACCGTCGCCGCCGCAGACAACAGCCCCGCGCAGCAGCGATTGAACAACCGCTTGCCCCGTGGCTCGGCGAACCAGCGGCGCATGTGCAGGCCCATATAGGCGTAGAGGCTGATGGCGATCCATTCCAGCACCAGGAACAGTGCGCCGAGCAGGGCGAACTGTGGGGTGATGGGCTGGCCGGGCACCACGAACTGTGGGAGGAAGGCGGTGAAGATCAGGATGGCTTTCGGGTTGCCCGCCGCTACCAGAAACTCCTGACGCGCCAACGCCAATATTCCTACCTTGGCCGTAATCGATTCGTCCTGTGCCTGCGGATCGGCCCGCCACAGTTGCAACGCCAGATAGAACAGATACGCCGCACCGACGATCTTGATCGCGTAGAACAACAACTCCGACGTTTGCAGCACCACCGCCAACCCGGCGGAGGCGAGGGCGATCATCCCGGCGAAGGCGAGCAGGCGGCCGATGCCGGCGAGGCAGGCAGTGCGGTAGCCGTAGCGCGTGGCGTTGCTGACGGACAGCAGGTTGTTGGGGCCGGGTGCCATGTTCAGTGCGAAGCAGGCAGGTAGGAAGAGGGCGAGGGTGGTGAGGTCCATGGCGGTTCCGGGTACTGGCGGGGAGGGGCGAGGATAAAGGGGCTTGAGGGGGGAAGACAATCCAAGTCCTAAAGTTTGCCCCCTTGACGTCGATAACCGCTGTGAACCACTCAATCATGGACCGATGAAATGGTACTTACCCTCAGTTCTACCTATATCCCGCCCGCCAATACCCACCTTACGCCTGCCGACCAGATACTCGTGGCCAAGCCTCTGACGGACCTCGCGAAGGACGCCGTGGCCAGCGCCGGCCCGGCGGCTGTCTACCATCCCAGCGCAGACGCTGAACCAATGCAGTCGCTGGAGGCTATCGATACGTGGGTCGGCCGCTCCGCATCACGGGCGCTTCCTCGGATCATCGAGATCGCCAAAGGCGCGCAAAGCGTGCTGAACGTCACGTTCAAGACATTCCAGTCAACGCTCGCGGCGACTTATCCGGATTTGGCCGGCACGAAATACGGCTTTACGGTGGAGGCCGATGGCGCGTTGAAGGTGCTCAATGAAGCCGGTCAGCTCAGCAGTTCGCAGACTCAGCGGCTGACCCTGCTGCTTAATCAATCCAAGGATCTGAAAGCCGCCGCCATTACGTTCCGCGATGCATCTATCGATATGGTCGATGCTGATTCGCCGTGGTCCGGGAACTACCTGGGCCGCTACAGCCTGACCAAGGAGAACTTCGCCGCCACGATTGACCTGGTGCCATTGTTCAACAAACCAGGCTCGGTGCCTCCTCAGGAGTATGCCGACGGCTTTTTTTTCAGCCAGTTGGAGTACAAAGGCGAACTGGCCACGCGCGAGACGGAAACAGCGATGCTTGAGCGCCGCGGCGCGCAGGGGCTTGCATCGCTCTACTGATGGGGCTTGCGCGCCACTCTCAACGCACGGATGAAACCCGCGTTCGTGCGTCTTTTGCGCCTGCCTGAAGATCGAGAACGGCTACCCGAGCGGCCTCATCAGCGTCAGAAACTGTACTTCGCCGTTACCCCAAAGCTGCGCGGGTTGCCGTAGGTGTCGGTGGAGCCCCAGATCGGGCTGTTGCCGATCGCCGAGTAGTAGGTGCGGTCGAAGATGTTGTTGGCGTTCACTTGCAGGTCCAGGTGCTGGTTCACTTGGTAACCGGCCATCACGTCCGCCACCGCGTAGCTGCCTTGCTCCAGGCGATAGCTGCCGTTGGTGAGGGCGATGTCGTTGTACATGCGGCTCTGCCAGTAGACGTTGCCACCGATGCGCAGTTTTTCCAGCGGGCCCTGGAAGCGGTAGGACGTGGTGAGTTTGAACAGGCGCTCCGGTGTATCGGAGCTGAAGCGCTGGTTGTCATTGGCCGGGTCGCTGTCCTTGATGAAATGCGCGCGGGTGTAGGTGAAGCCGCCGCCGACTTGCCAGTTTTCGGTGAGGGCGCCTTGCAGTTCCAGGTCGATGCCCTGGCTGCGCACCAGGCCGGCGGCTGCGTAACAGGTGAGCACCGGGCAACCGGCCTGGGTGGCGGCGGTGGTGGCGCGGTTTTTCTGGTCGATCTGGAACACCGCCAGGCTGGCGTTGAGCGCACCGTTGAAATATTCGCCCTTGATGCCGACTTCGTAGTTTTCGCCCACGATCGGTTCCAGCACCTTGCCCGAGAGGTCCTTGCTGCTTTGCGGGTTGAAGATGTCGGTGTAGCTGGCGTAGACCGAGTGGTGCTCGTCGAGGTCGTAGATCACCCCGGCGTAGCGCGTCAGGTTGCGGGTGACTTTGTAGTCGCCGTCCTGGCTTTGGCGGTCGTCATAGTCGTACCAGTCCAAGCGTGCGCCGAGGATCACCTTGAGCGGGTCGGCCAGGTTGAGGCGCGTGGTCAGGTAGACGCCGTCCTGGGTGGTGAGGGTGTGGGTTTTGCCGTTGCGCTGGAAGTCGGGTTTGGCGCCGTTGAGCGGGTAATTGGTGTCGTAAGGGCTGTATTCCTTGGAGGTGGCGTCGTAGATGCGTTTGCTGGTGCCGACCACCACTTCGTGGGTGCGGCCGAAGGCGTCGACCGGGCCGCTGGCGAAGGTGTCGAAGGCGTACTGTTTGTCGTCCTGATGCGACTGGTAGGCGGTGCGCGCCAGCTCGGTTTGGTAGCGCGATTGGTAACTGCCGGTGAACACGCCGTCCAGCTGTGACGCGGAGCCGGCGACGTTGAGTTTCCAGCCATTGTCGAAGCGGTGCTGGATGTCGCCGAATACGGTGTTGATCGTCAGCTCCTTGTTTTCCCAGTCGCTGCCGGGGTTGGTGGAGCGGGGCAGGTTCAGGTGATGGCCGTCGGTGCCGATGGGCAGGCCGCCCCAGAAGAAGTTGGTCTGGTCTTCCTGCCGGGAGAAACCGAGGGTGGCGGTGGTGTCTTCGCTGAGGTCGGCTTCGCTGATCGCGTAGAACAGGCCGTGGTCGCTGGTTTCGTTGTCGCGGAAGCTGTTGGCGTCGCGGTACGAGCCGACGACGCGGCCGCGCAGGGTGCCGCTGTCGTTCAAGGCGCTGGAAGCATCGAGCTCCATGCGATAGTCATCCCAACTACCGGCCGCGCCAGTGATCGACACCTGCGGCGTAGCGGTGGGGCGCTTGCGCACGAAGTTGATCGCCGCCGAAGGGTTGCCGGCGCCGGTGACCAGGCCGGTCGCGCCGCGGATCACTTCGACCCGGTCGAACATCGCCAGGTTGGGCTGCACGCTGTTGGCGTAACCCGAATAGGCGCTGGGCAGACCATCGAACATCATGTTGTCGATGTCGAAGCCGCGCGAGCTGTAGGTCTGCCGGCCGGGGCCGCTGGACTGGCTGAGGAACAGGCCGGGGGTGTTCTTGACCACATCGTTGACGCTGGTCATGGCCTGGTCGTCCATGCGTTGGCGGGTGATCACGGTCACGGCCTGCGGGGTTTCGCGCATGGTCAGCGGCAACTTGGTGGCTGTGGCCATAGCACCGGTGGTGTAAGACTGGGTGCCTTCGGTGGTCTCGCCGAGTGCCTGGCCGCTGATCTCGGTGGCGCCCAGTTCAAGCGGTGCCGCTGCCTTTTCGGTATCGGCCGCCAGCGTTGTCTGGGTGCCGCTGAGGCAAATGGCCAATGCCAATAGGCTGGGTGAAAAACGCGTACCGACAGGTTGTTGAACGGACATGAATCTGAGCCTCCCCCGAGCGCCATCCATGGCGAATAATAAACGTATTGATAATTATTCGCGTAAGTGTGACAGATTAGATCCGCGCAAAAAAGACTTGGGGGAGAATTGCTTAACAACTTTTTCACATCTGTCGGGGGGACAGATCACCCTCCCAGCGCGAAATCATCCGCCGCTGCGTGGGCTCGCGGGCGCCAATGGGCTGGCGCTCAAATCGACGGCACCGCGAAAAAAGTCGCCGTCAGAATTCCATTCGCAGGCCCACGGTGCCTTGTCGGCCATTGAGCATCTGGCTGTCCAGGTTGCGGTTATAGCCGACTTCGCTGTACAGGCTGACGCCCTTGGCCACCTCCAGCGTGGCGCCCAGACTCAGGCCCAGGGTGGTGGATTTCTGTTCGGTGTCGATGTCTGTCACACGGTTAAAGGTGACGGTGTTCTGCCCGGCGGCGGTGTGCCAGATATTGGCCCGCGCGTAGGGCTGCAACGGCAGGCCACGAACCTGATAATCGCCGCGCAGGCGTATGCCCAGGCGCGTGGTGACGTTGGTGTCGGCGTTGTAGGCCACGTCGGAGATGCCATCGTTCTGACTGTCCAGTTTGGTTCGGCTCAGGATCAATTGAGCCTGCGGTTCAACCACCCAATCGGCGATCATCTGGAACGGCCTGCCGACCTCGACGGATGCGGCGACGTTATGCCCGCGGGTTTTCATCTTTACCCCACGGTCCGATTCGTTATTGCCATCGAAACGGGTGCCCATCAGCACCAGATCGAGGTAGGCCCGGTTGGCACCGATCAGTGTCCAGTAAACGCCCAGGCTGTCACCGCGCAAGGTGGTGTTGCCGGCGGCCTTGTCTTGCCAGCCGCCGTTGAAGCCTTTCACGTCACCTTTCAAGCGACTGTGGCCGACGAAGAAGCCGACTCGCTGCACCGCGCCGTTGGCGGTAGCGCTCGCGTACACGTCGGTACCGATCTGGAAGGCGGACATCGAACTGTCCAGCGTCGGGCTCACCGTGCCGGCAAAGCTCTGGCGGCTGCTGTTGCCATACACACGCCCCCAACCGGCAGGAAACGCACCGGTCTGCTGTTGTTGGCGCTGATCGCCCATGCGTTCGTGATAGGTGCCGAGCATGGCCTGTACGATTTGTTGCGCGGCAGGAAACAACACCGCGTAGATCGGTACTTCCGGACGATAGATCGGGATCGGCGTGAGGCCCGGATTGGTCGGCAGTTCAGGGGTGCCCACCACCGGTTCGGGGAGCTGTGTCACCGGGCCCGGCAGTGGTGCCACCGGCACTGAAGAGCGCAGGTAGTAGTTTTCGCCCGTGCCCGCCTTGTCGCCCCCTTTGAACAGGTAGTAGTCGAAGGCGCCTGCGGAAACCCGGTTTGCCAGGGTGAACTGGGTGCCGGCGCCGCTGGCGCCGTTGATTGCGCGGACCACCTGGATGCCGTCCTGCACGGTTTCGGCCCCCGGCCCGGCGAGATTGGTCACGCTGATAGCGGTGGTGCCGCTGATCTGGCCCGTGCCGATCACCAGCAAATCGCTGGGTGAGCCGTCGCTGCCCAAGACGCTTTGCAAGGCGAGTCGGCCAGCGTTGCCGTTGTAGTTCCCGTTCACTGTCAGCATGTCGGTGGCGCTGGTACTGCCGGTGGTCATGTCGATCAGGCCGCCGTTGTTCAAGGTGACGGATTGGCCGGCGGTAAAGGGGTCGATCGAACCGTTGGTGACAGTCAATTTGCTCGAACCGTCGAGGCTCATGATGCCGCTGCCGGTTGCGCTGTCGCCCAGCACGAAGGTACCGCCCAGCTTGAGGTCCGAGCCGTTATCCAGCAGCACCTGTTCCCAGCCGGTATAGCGTGCGGGGACGTCGGTCTGCGTGTTGTCGAATGTGAGCGTGTCGTTACCCAGGCCACCATCCATCAAGGGGTTGGAGGACAGCGACGTTTCGTTGAGGTTTTTCAGCAGCGCGGTGTCGTCGTCGGCGCCCATGACGATCAAACCGTTGACCTTGCCGCCATCGTGCCAGATCAACTGGTCCTTGCCGAAACTGGCGAGAATTTGCCCGTTGACCGTGCCGCCGCTGACTTCAATCAAGTCATCGCCGCCGCTGGTGCTGATGTTGCCTCCGATGTAACTGGTGCCCGAGACGAGAATATGGTCATTGCCGAACCCGGTGACCAGATTGCCCAGGATGGTGCCGCCTTGCATGTCGAACACGTTGTTATCGAGCTTCATATCGACCCGGCCAATGGTGCCGCTTCTCATCGTGGCTTGGTCGCCATCTTCAAACGCCCCGGTGATGACCCCGCCGCTCATGTTGAAGGTGTCCAGGCCATCGCCCTGGGCCAGGGACGCGATGGTGCCGCCGCTCATGGCAAAGCTGTCGATGCCGCCGCCTTGGCTTATTGCCCCCGCCTGCCCACCGGTGATCTGTACCACATCCGCGCCTGCGCCTTGGGCGACCGAGCCAGTGACGGTGCCCAGGTTGAGGCGGAAAATATTCGCGCCGTCGCCTTGGTTCAGCGCACCGTTGAGCGCCGCCGTCGGCCCGTTCACGTCCACCAGGTCGTTACCCGCACCAAAGGTGACATTGCCGTTGATGGCGCCGCTGCCACTGATATTCAGGGCGTTGTTGCCACCGGTGTCGGTAAACCCCGGTGCCGAGGCACTGTCGCAGGTGGAGATGTCGTCGCCGGCGCTGTTGTTGATCGTGCATGCGCCATAAGAGGGGAGTGGCCACGCCGTCACGGCGATGATTGAGCTGATGCCCAGGTACCACAAAGAAGGTGTTGGTGCGCGCATGACCCGTCCTCGTTCGAAGGGAACATCTTCCGGCACCTGGGCAAGCAGGTGCGTTCGGACCATGGCAACAACGAACGATACGGATCAGGGAGTACCGGTTACCCGATTCTGAAAACATCGGCCAATGCAAAGGGTTGGCATGGCTTTCTCGACTGCGCCTTAAGCAGTGCAGGTTTTTTGCACCTTAGTCGCACATCAAACGGGCCGCCACTGTCAGAAATAACAGGTATAGACGAGTGGGCTTCTAGACGAACACGATCTCATAGGGCTCGCGCATCCGCTCCAGCAACACCTGGGCGAGCATCGGCGCGAGCCCGATCTCCGGGTCTCCGGCCAGTTGGCTGGCATAGGCATGGGCCGCATGCAGCTTGCGCGCCACGCTCCAGGTGTCGAGGCGCACCTTGCGCGCACGCTGCCAGGGGATCATCGAACCTTCGCGCGCCGTCCAATGCCAGGCCCAGATCGGCAGCTCATACAGACGTGCCCCGACCAGGCTGCATGCCTTGGCGCTGGCACGGCCGACGGCGTCGTGGTCGGCGTTGCCGTCGTTGCGCCAGGTGCTGAAGACCACATCGCCGGGCTGCAGATATCGGGCGATGAGTTGGCTCATGGGGTGTTCGCTGGCGGCCAGCGCGTCATCGCGAAAGCCGCCGCGAATCCACTTCAGGCTGTGCAGCGGCATGCCCAGCCGGCGCAGCGCTTCGACGCTTTCCTGGGGCCGCACCACGCTCAAGCGCCTCGCCGGCCAGACATTCGAGCCGGGGTGGCTGGCGCTGCCGTCGGTGATGGAAATCAACAGCATCGGGTGTTCGAGGGTGCTCAGCCGTTGCAGCAAACCGCCACAGGCCAACACTTCATCGCCGGGGTGGGGCGCGATGATGACCACCCGCGCACCCGCAGGCACCAGCGAGTGAGGATGAATGGCGGGGATTTGCGCCAACTGCGGGGCACTGTTCCAGATCTGCGCTGGGCCGCGGCGGCTTTCGCTGAGGGAGGCGGGTTTCATGGCGGGCACGTCCTTGTCAATTGATGCTGGGTCGTAGCCCGTGGACGGGACGACGCTCTTTTTAGTCGCCGCAGGCTCCGCTGCAGCGATTGCTCGGCATTTCAATCCTGGATTGCCGGCAAGGCGTCCTCAGCATAGACAAGGATTCGCTGCTTTCACATCTTGTAACTTCGATTTTTTTTAACGGCCCCGTCTCAGGCTGCTCAACGCAGGCCCTCATGGGTGGCGACCGACGTACCGTCGCGGCTCCAGAGGTCGAGCAGGAAGTCACTGTCGTGGTGCCGCGCAACACACGGCATGGCCAGCCGTTGCTCGAGCAGCGCATGCACTTGGGCGGCGGTTTGCGGGCAGCCGTCGATCGGCGCGCGCCAGTGACAGGCCAGCAGTTGACCGTCGTCGCTCAGCGCGGCGAGGGCGCAGTCGATCAGGCGGGTGAGGTCATCGGCGTCGAGGTAGTAACACAGCTCGCTCAGGACGATCAGGTCGAAGCGGCCGTCAGGCCACTGTGCGGGCAGGCGACTCTGCTGCACCTGGGCATGGGGAAATCCCATCAGACGTGTCTTGGCCAGGGCCACTGCCGCGGCCGCGGTATCGCAGCACACCAGGCGGTCACAACGCGGCGCCAGTTCGACGCTCAGTTCACCATTGGCGCAGCCGGGCTCAAAAATCGCGGCGTAACGCGGGCGGGTCAACAGCGCCAAGGTCAGCGCGCGCTTGCGCCGCTCGTACCAGCGTTGACGGAAGGCCCAGGGGTCATCGTTGTCGGCGAACAGCCGATCAAAATACGGTGTCGCCACGCTCATACAAACACCACTTCAAAAGGCTGCAGCAAACGCTCGACGACATACGGTGCCAGCACCGGCGGCAAGCCGATCTGCGGATCGCCCTCCAATTGGCTGGCGAACGCGTGGATGGCATGGCGCTTGCGCGCGACGACTTGGCAACTCAGCGGGAGTTTGCGCGCGCGATGCCACGGTACCTGGCTGTCTTCCGGGGTTGCCCAGTGCCAGGTCCACACGGGCAACTCGTACAGGGTCGCGCCGACCGCCAGTGCGGCACTGGCACTGGCGCGGCCGACGGCTTCATGGTCGCAGTGGCCGTCTTCGCGCCAGGTGGTGAACACCACGTCCCTGGGTTTGAGGTGGCGCTCAATGAACGCGGCCAACTGCGCTTCGCGGGCGGCGACCTGGCTGTCGGTAAACCCGGCGCGCAGCCACTTCAACCGGTGCAGCGGCAAGCCGAGGCGGTGCAAGGCCTGGGCCGACTCCTGCGGGCGCACCACGCTGAGGCGCTCCACCGACCAGCGCCGCGAACCGGGGTGACTGGCGCTGCCATCGGTGACAGAGATCAACTGGATCGCCCGACCCAGCGCGGCCAAGCCTTGCAACAGGCCGCCGCAGCCCAGCACTTCATCGTCCGGGTGCGGTGCGATGATCACTGCGCGATGCCCTTCGGGTACCAACTGTTCGACGCTGATCGGCGCCAGTTCGGCCATGTGGGACGAGGTCTGCCACTGATGCAGCGACGTGCCCTGGCCCACGATCGGATTGGCTTTCATAACTGCCACCTCCCAGGTGGCTCGGCGGCAACCTGTTCACCGAGGGCGGCCAGGTCACGCTCGGCATGGCTTTGACGTACATACACCGGCAGGTCCGCCATCAGTTGGGCAAAGTGCGGGTCTTTGCAAAAAGGCCCCGCACCGGCGGCGCGACCGACGTGGCGCATGACCTGTTCAACCGTGTCTTCGAGAGACGCGCGTACCTGTTGGGCCAGTTGCCTGGCATCGGCCAGCGGGGCGCGGTCGATCTGCCGCGCACTGGCGCGCAACACGCAGGCGGCACTGTTCAAGGCGCTGTCGACCGCGCCGAGGTGGGCCAGGGCATGCGGTTCCGCACGCCTGTTGCACTGCTCGCGCAGCACTTCAGCCAGGCGTTGCGCCGCGCCATACCAGCACGCTGCGATACCGACGGCGCCTTGCCAGAAGCCGGGGCGGGCGAGGTAGTCGCCGGGCCTGCCGATGGCAATCCCGCTGGCCGCCTCGAACAGGACGTCGACACTGCCGGTGGCCGCCATGCCTACCGCCTGCCACCCCTCATCGGTCACGCAGATGCCGGGCTGGCCCATCTCCACTGCGACCAATTGCTGGCGATCCTCCTCGTCCCAGGCGGTCAACAACCCATGGCTGACCACCGCCGCCCCCGAACACCAGGCTTTACGCCCCTGCAGCACCAGACGATGGCCGTTGCGCCGCGCCCGCACCCTGGCCGTCGGCGGTTCTGCCGCCCACATGCCCCAGAGGCTGCCCTCCGGCGGCAAGGGGCTGCGCAGCTCGGCAATGATCGCCAAGGCATCGGTGTGACCTTCGAACAACTTGCACAAGCGCAGGTCGTGTCCGGCGACCTGGGCCAAGCGGCTGAACCGTTCGAGGGTCTGGCCGCTGCCGGGGAGCGGCAGGCGGTCCAGCCCCTCGGCCTGCAGCGCCTTCAAGGCCGCGCCCAGGGCCTGCGTGTCCGCATAGCCTTGGTAGCCTTGAAGGAATCCATGCAGGCCCATGTCACACCTCTTCGTCGTGCTGCAGTTCAAACAGCAGCAGCGAGCGCCCGGTGACCGCGTACTCATGGTGGAAATCAAAGCGTTCCTGCCCGCGTATCGTCGTGTCATGGGTGTCGAGCATGCAGGTCCAGAACTGGCCTTCCGGCACGGGGGGCAGGCGGAAATTGACCAAGTCGTGATGGGCGTTGACCACCAGCAACAACGTGGCATCGCCACCCGGACGGCGAATCCCGGTCTCCTGGGCGCGGCCATCCATCAGCATGCCCAGGCAACGGCCGTGACTGTCTTCCCACTGTTCGGTGCTCATCTCGTTGCCATCCGGCGCGAGCCAGGTGACGTCCTTCACGCCGATGTCTTCGTTGTAGTCGCCCACCAGGAAGCGGCCACGGCGCAGGATCGGGTACGTCATGCGCAGTTTGATCACGCGCTTGACGAACTTGAGCAGCGCCTTGCCGTCATCGTCCAGCTCCCAGTTGACCCAGCCGATCTCGCTGTCCTGGCAGTAGGCGTTGTTGTTGCCGTGCTGGGTGCGCGCGAACTCATCCCCGGCCACCAGCATCGGCGTGCCTTGGGCGAGCAGCAGGGTGGCGAAGAAGTTGCGCATCTGGCGCAGGCGCAGGGCGTTGATTTCCGGGTCGTCGGTGGGGCCTTCGACGCCATGGTTCCAGGACAGGTTGTTGTTGCTGCCGTCCTGATTGTTTTCGTCGTTGGCTTCGTTGTGCTTGTCGTTGTACGACACCAGGTCATGCAGGGTGAAACCGTCGTGGGCGGTGATGAAGTTCACCGAGCTGTAAGGCCGGCGGCCACGGTGGTTGAACATCTCGCCGGATGCGGTCATGCGCCCGGCGAAGTCCGCCAGCTGGCCGTCATCGCCTTTCCAGAAGGCGCGCACGGTGTCGCGGAAGCGGTCGTTCCATTCCACCCAGCCCGGCGGGAAGTTGCCCACCTGATAGCCGCCGGGGCCGCAGTCCCAGGGTTCGGCGATGAGTTTCAACTGGCGCAGCACCGGGTCTTGACGGCAGGCGACGAGGAAACTGTGGCGCTCGTCGAACCCGTCACGATAACGGCCGAGGATGGTCGCCAGGTCGAAGCGGAAACCGTCGACGTGCATCTCGGTGGCCCAGTAACGCAGGGAGTCAGTGACCATCTGCAGCACGCACGGGTGGCTCAGGTCGAGGGTGTTGCCGGTGCCGGAATCATTGATATAGAAGCGCTTGTCGTCCGGCATCAGGCGGTAGTAGGAAGCGTTGTCGATGCCGCGCATGGACAGGGTCGGGCCGCGCTCGTTGCCTTCGGCGGTGTGGTTGTAGACCACGTCGAGAATCACTTCCAGCTTGGCTTCGTGCAGGTGCGCGACCATCTCCTTGAACTCGGCGATCTTGCCGCTGGCCAGGTAGCGCGGGTCCGGGGCGAAGAAGGCGATGCTGTTGTAGCCCCAGTAGTTGGTCATGCCTTTTTCCAGCAAATGCTGGTCGTTGACAAAGGCGTGTACCGGCAACAGTTCCACGGAAGAAATACCCAACTGGCGGATGTGCTTGAGCAGATCGTCTTCCATCAGCCCGGCGCAGGTGCCGCGCACGGCCTCGCCGACCGAGGGGTGACGCATGCTGATGCCGCGCAGGTGGGTTTCATAAATGATCGTGCGGTCCCATGGCACGCGCACCGGTTGGTCGTCGCCCCAGGTGTGCGCCGGGTCGATGACCTTGCACTTGGGCACGAAGGGCGCACTGTCGCGTTTGTCGAAACTGAGGTCGTCGTCGGGGTGGCCGATGGTGTAGCCAAACAGCGCTTCGGACCATTTGAGCTCGCCCACCAGCTGTTTGGCGTAGGGGTCGATCAGCAATTTGTGGTGGTTGAAACGGTGGCCGTTGGCCGGGTCATACGCGCCGTACACACGGTAGCCGTAAATCAGCCCGGGGTGGGCGTCGGGCAAGTAGCCGTGGAAGATTTCATCGGTGTATTCGGGAAGTTCGATACGTTCCAGCTCGACCACGCCAGCGTCGTCGAACAGGCATAACTCGACTTTGGTGGCGTTGGCCGAGAACAGGGCAAAGTTGACACCCAGGCCGTCCCAGGTCGCCCCCAGGGGGAAGGGCAAACCTTCGCGAATCCGCGATGGTTCGTGGGCCGGGGGGGCCTGTTTTTTATCGGCTTTGCTCATTGTGTTGCTCCTGCATGGGTCTTTTTTCGGGCCGAACGTAGCCCTGCTGACGAAGGGTCAGCTAACAATCGGGCAAGTGGCTGACCTCCGGCCGGGGTTGCCGGCCGGAGGTTCATGACGGCACAGGGCTTACGGCTTGGGCTTTTTTGTGGCCGCCGGCTTTTTAGCCGCCGGCGTGGCCGGTTTGCCTGCGGCCGCTGCCGGCTTGGCTTTCGCTGCCGGCTTGGGCGCGGTTTTCGGTTTGGCGGCGGGTTTGGGCTTGCTGGGTGTCAGTGCTTCGGCTTCTGCCAACTTGCGGGCCATTTCCCAATGGCGCGCATCCTGACCTTGCGGCTTGCCCTCCGATTCCCAGATCTGATACGCGAATTCGCGAACACGTTTGTCTTCAGTACTCATCACAATGTTCCTCGCAGAAAATTTCAGCTTGATTGATCATCAGGATCGATAAAGACGTTGACCGGGAAATCCCCCAGCGCAGTGCTGATCAACAGCTCCTTGTCTGGTGTGACTGCGCGTGTATGAAAAAGTCCCTTCCAGTTTTCGGTTGGCGCGGCGAACGGTAATTTCACTCGGGTATCGCCCCAAACCCGCGCATTGACCTGGGGATGCACACCGTTTTCCAGCAGGCGATAGGGCCAGCGCGGCACCACCACCAGTGCGCGTTTGCCCTGGTATTCGCGGCAGAACGCGACCACGTGCTCGGCGTGTCGACCGACCACGTCCAGGGGCGTGTAGCTGCCCCGATGGAACAGTTCAGGATGGGCCTTGCGCAAGGCCAGCACCTGGGCGATCAAGGCTTGTTTGATACGCCCGTCCTGCCAGTTGAACAACAGCTTGCCGATGTCCGGTGGGGTATCCAGCGCGTGCTGCCGTGCGTTGAAATCCACCGGGCGGCGGTTGTCCGGGTCGACCAGGCTGAAGTCCCAGAACTCATTGCCCTGGTACAGGTCCGGCACACCCGGCACTGTGACTCGAAGCAAGGATTGCGCCAGCCCATTGAGCGCGCCAGCGGGGGCAATCGCTTGGGCGGCGGCGCCGATGGCGGTGCGCAGTGCGCGGCCTGCGTCGCTGAGCAGCAGGCGCGTGAGAAACGTTTCCACGCCCTGTTCGTAAGCCTCGTTGGGCGCGCTCCAACTGCTCTGCAACTTGGCTTCGCGCAGGGCCTTTTGTTGCCATTGCCAGAGGCGTTGTTGATAGGCTTCGAGTGCCGGCCGGTCGTCCAGGTGCAGGTCCAGCGGCCAACTGCCGAGCAGTACCTGATAGAGGATCAACTCATCGCCTGCCGATGGGCAACTGGCGTCGTTGCGCAGCGGCGCGGCGAGGCGGCGCCAATGCGTCACCTGTTCGGCATACCACCCTGCGCACTCACTCAACACGGCGAGGCGGGCGCGGCTGTCTTCACCGCGTTTGTGGTCGTGGGTGGCGGTGGCCAGCAGGTTATCGGGGAACGCCTGCAAGCGCTGCTGATTGGCCGCGTGAAAATCGGCCAGCGGTGCGCTGAACTGTTCGGTACTGAAGCCCACGTCGTTGCGCGACAGCAACACCGCCGAGCGATAGAACGCGGTGTCTTCCACGGCTTTGGCGGCGGCCGGCGAGGTCAATTGCTGGAAGCGCACGCAGGCGTGCTTGAGCAGCTTGCGCTCGCGGCCGAGCGGGCGATTGCGCCACGGTTGGCCGCCCAACCATTTTTCCAGGTTGTCCAGCACCGGCCAGTCGCCTTCGCTCAAGGTGCTGCGCGCGCCCGCCAGGGCTTGCAGGAAAAACGTGTCGTCGCGTTCGCTGCGGCCACAGGCGCTGATGTAGGTGCGGTACACCGGGAAATGCACGATCAGTTCCTGCAGGGCGCGGCGGATCGCGCCGAGGGTCAGGTCGCGGCTCATCACGTCGTCGCGGGCCACTTGCAGCAAGGCCTGGGCCACGCTTTCGAAGTCGCCGGCAAGAGAACCGTTGAGGATCTGCCGGCGCGCCAGCCAGGCTTCTTCGATAAAGGCCGACGGCCGTTCGCTGTGCCGGGTCCACAGCTCGGCCAGCGTTGCGAAGCCTTGCGGGCGGTGTTGCAGCAGCGACAGCTGGTTCATGAATTCGTAGCCGGTGGTGCCGTCCACCTGCCAGTCCTCGCGCAGGGTTTCGCCTTCGCCGAGGATTTTTTCGACGAAAATCGGCAGGTGACGCTCGGGCGACAGCGTATCGACCCGCCGCCGCAGCTTGCGGCAATACCCGCGTGGGTCGGCCAGCCCGTCGATATGGTCGATGCGCAGGCCATCGACCAGCCCCTGGCTGATCAACTCGAAGATCTTGCCGTGGGTGGCTTCGAACACGGCACTGCGTTCTACGCGCAGGCCGCCCAGATCGTTGACATCGAAGAAGCGCCGCCAGTTGATATCGTCCGCCGCGGTGCGCCAACTGGCCAGGCGATAGGCCTGTTGCTCCAACAGCCCGTGCAGGCGCTGGAAACCTTCGGGCTGACGTGCGTCGAAGGTGCCCAGCCGCTGTTCGATGGCCTGCCGCACGGCGTTGTCGGTGGCGCGTTCGGCCAGGGCTTGTTTGAGCCAGGCCGCCTCGGCGTAGGCATCGCTCTGGTAGGCGAGGGTGCTGAAGCGGTCGGCGAGGGGCTTGAGCAGTTCATCGGCGCCCAGAATCGTCGCGTAATCTTGTGGGCAGATCGGGAAGCGGTGTTCGTAGTGCTCGACGGAAAAACTGCCATGCGCGGCGTCGAAGTGCAGGGTCAACGTGCCGGCTTGCAGGGCTTCGCCGTAGTCGCAGCCGAGGAACGGCATGAGCAATTGGCCCTTGAGCAGCGGGTCGGGCGAGTGCCATTGAATGTCGAAGAATTCGCAGTAGGGACTCAACCGGCCCCATTCCAGCAGGTCGAGCCACCAGGGGTTGTCGGCGCCGCCCACGGCCATGTGGTTGGATACGATATCGAGGATCAGCCCCATGTCGTGTTGGCGTAGGGCGGCCACCAGGCGGCGCAACGCGGCTTCGCCGCCCAGCTCCGGGTTGACGGTGGTGGGGTCGACCACGTCATAGCCATGCATGGAACCTGCGCGGGCACTGAGTAGCGGTGAGGCATACAGATGGCTGATGCCCAGCCGGGCAAAGTACGGCACCAGAGCCACCGCGTCATCGAGGGTGAACCCTTTATGAAACTGCAGGCGCTGGGTAGCGCGCAGGGGCAGAGCCTTCATCGGTCACGCTCATGGGCTTGATTGCGCGCCACCGCCAGCAGTTCCAGGCGGCGCGCGGCCCCCGCGTTGTCGAGCAGGCTCGCCGCCTCACCCGGCAGGCGGCGGCGCCAATTGGGGTGGGTGTCGACGGTGCCGGGCAGGTTGGCTTGTTCTTCGAGGCCCAAGGCATCTTCCAGCGGCAGCAGCACCAGCGGCGCGCGGGTGTGGCCGAGGTAGCGCACGCTGGCGTCGATCATGTGGTCGGTTTCATTGCGCACTTCATCGACGAAGTTCTGCGGGTCCTGGCTCAAGGCCTGGCGCAGTGCCTGGCGTTCGCGCAGGCGGTGCTCGCGCCATTGCTCCGTGGTGGGCGCATCGATCAGGCCGAGCTGGACGTTCCAGTCGATGTCGCGGCTGTGCCACCAGCCATTGAGGGTTGGCAGGTCGTGGGTGCTGGTGGTGGCCAGGGCGTTGTCCGGCCAGTCGAGGATCGGCTTGAATTGGCCATCATGACCCTGTTCGAACAGCAGCACGCGCATGCCCAGAATCGAGCGGCCGATGAGTTTGTCGCGCAGGCCGTCGGGCACGGTGCCGAGGTCTTCGCCGAGGACGATGGCCTGGTGGCGGTGCGATTCCAGCGCCAGCAGACGCAACAGATCGTCCACCGGGTAATACAGGTAGGCGCCGTCCTGGGGCGAGGCATCCATGGGCATCACCCACAGGCGTTGCAGGCCCATCACATGGTCGATACGCAAGCCGCCGGCGTGGGCGAAATTGGCCCGCAGCATCTCGATAAATGCACGGAAGCCGTGGCGCTTGAGACCTTCGGGGGCGAAGGCGGAGATGCCCCAGCCCTGGCCGGCGCGGTTGAGAATGTCCGGCGGCGCGCCGACGGTTAGGCCGGCGAGCAATTCATCCTGGCGGCTCCAGGCCTGGCTGCCGCCACCGTCGGCGCCGACGGCCAGGTCGGCGATCAGGCCGATGCTCATGCCACTGCCTCGGGCGGCTTGTTGGGCGCGTTCCAGGCAGCGCGCGATCAGCCATTGGCCGAAGGCGTAGAAGCCGATGTCGTCGCGGTTTTCCTCGGCGAAGCGCAGGAGTGCCGGGCTTTGCGGGCTGCGCCATTGCTCTGGCCAATGGCGCCAGTCGAGGTCTTCGCCAGCGGCGGCGCGCGCGGCCTGGACCGCTTCGAAACGGCAGTGGTTCTCCAGGGCTTCACCGCCCGCCTGGCGGAAACTGAGGAAGTCGGCGTGTTGCGGGTGTTGACCGTGGCGGAAGTCGTCGTACAGGGCACGCAACAGGCGGTGTTTGGCCTTGGCCGCGGTGGGCCAGTCGATCAGGGTGTGTTGTTCGAGGGTGTGCAGCTCGTCGGCCAGACCGCAGGCCTCGATGGCATTGCGCACCTGGCGCTCACCCAGGATGCAGCCGGGCGATGCGTACAGGCTATTGAGAAACAGGCGGCTCGACGGCGAGTACGGGCTGTAGCGCTCGGGGTCGGCGCTGAACATCGCGTGCATCGGGCTGATCGCCAGGGCGTCGGCCCCGCGTTCGGCGGCCGAGCGGGCCAGGTGTTCCAGCGCCAGGGTGTCGCCGAACCCGCCGTCGCCGAGGCGACGCAGGGCGTACAACTGGGCGCTCAGGCCCCAGGCACGTGGGGTTTGACTGTCGACGGCATCGGCGACGCTGTAGCAGTGGCGAGGGGCCACGGCCAGGGTGAAGGCCTGGTCGGCGATATGCACTTGGTGGTAGCCGAGGGCGATCACGCCGGGCAGTACCGCGTTGCCGTCGAGGCGTAATTCGAGGACTTCGCCCTCCTCGAGGCTGACCCGGCAGACGGTGTCGGGCGCGAAGTAGCGCGCCAGGTCCAGGCCTTCGCCACTGTCGACGGTGAGCAAGGGCGGCAGGTGTTTGTCCTGTTGCACTTGCTCCAGGTCTCGCAGGCTGGCGTCGATCTCGGCATCGCTGTCGGCCGGGTGGCCCAGGCCTTTGAGGACGGCGCGCAGGGCGTCCGGTTTGACACGTTGCGGGCGGCCGTTTGCGTCGATCCAATCGACCGCCAGGCCCGCTCGGCCGGCGAGGATTTCCAGGTTCGCTTCGCTCAAGGGTGCTCTCCAACAGGGGATAGGGTAACGCGTGCGCTGAAGGGCGCCAGGTGCGCGTGGTCATGCGCTGGCGTTTGGAACAGCACATGCTGCGCAGCGGGGTGATCCAGGGCCGTGGCACTCAGGTTCAGGTCGATCTGTAACAGGCTGCCGTTGCCCAGGCGCCAACGCGCACTGACAGCGCGGTCTGCCAGCACCTGCGCACCGAGGGCCACGCTGCCGGGCAGGTGCGGCACGATATGCTGGTGGCGCAGGCGCAGCAGGTGGCGATAGAACTCGGTGTGTTCGTTGGCGGCGAACGACGGCGCCGATTGCTCGAAGGTCGGCAGCGCGTTGGGATCGGGAATCCGCTCGCGCCGCTCGGGGTCGTGGAACGCGGCGAAATCGGCGAATTCATTGCGACGACCTTCGCGTACCGCTTCAGCCAGTTCGCCATGGTGGTCAGTGAAAAACAGAAACGGCTCGCTGGCGTTGACTTCATCGCCCATGAATAGCAACGGGATCATCGGCGACATCAGTAGCAAGGTGGTCGCCGCCTTCAGCGCCTGGGGCGAACACAGTTGGTGCAGGCGTTCGCCGAGGGCGCGGTTGCCGATCTGGTCATGGTTCTGCAAGAACGCCACGAAGGCGGTGGGCGGCAAGCCGCTGCTGGGTTCGCCGCGTGCATGCCCGTGGCGTGTGGTGTGGCCTTGGTAGACAAAACCGTCGCTGAGGCAACGTGCGAGTTTGGCGGTAGGCGCTTGGGCAAAGTCGCTGTAGTAGGCTTCGGTTTCGCCGGTCAGCAGCACATGCAATACGTTGTGGAAGTCGTCGTTCCATTGCGCATCGAAATCGTGTTTCAGCAGGCTGGCCTGGTTCAGTTCGTTTTCCAGCACCAGCCAAACATGACGGCCGATGTCGACCTGCTGGCGCACCCGGTGCGCCAGTTCCCGCAGGAAACCGGGGTTGTCGATGGCGTGTACCGCGTCCAGGCGCAGGCCGTCGAAGCGGTAGTCGAGCAGCCACATCAGGGCGTTGTCCAGAAAGAAGTCCCGCACTTCACGCCGCGCGAAGTCGATGCCGGCGCCCCATGGCGTATGCACATCTTGCTGGAAGAAGTCTTTGGCGTACTGGCCCAGGTAGTTGCCATCGGGGCCGAAGTGGTTGTAGACCACGTCGAGCAAGACCGCGAGCCCGTGTTCATGGGCGCTGTCGATCAGATGCTTGAGCTGTTCGGGGCTGCCGTAGGCGGCGTGCGGCGCGTAGGGCAGCACGCCGTCGTAGCCCCAATTGCGCTCGCCGGGGAATTGCGCCAGGGGCATCAACTCAATCGCGGTAACGCCCAGTTCGGCCAGGCGTGGCAGGTGCTGCTCGACGGCTGCGAAGCCGCCCAGCGCGCCGACATGCAGTTCGTAGATCACCGCTTCATGCCAGGGGCGGCCCTGCCATGGGTGGTGTCGCCATTCATAGGCGAGCGGGTCGACCACCAGGCTCCAGCCATGCACGTCCGAGGCCTGGGCCCTGGATGCGGGATCGGGGACATCCATTTCCCCATCGATGTTGTAGCGGTAGCGCGTGCCTGCGGGGCACTTTATCTCCGTTTCGAACCAGCCATTTGCCTGGGGCAGCATGGCGACCGAGCGGCCATCTTGCAATTCAACGCTGACATAAAACGCGTCTGGCGCCCACAAGGCGAAACGCGTGTGTTGCGCGTCCAGCATGATTGCGCCGTGGGGCCAGGTTTCCAGAGTCCGTAACGGCATCTATGAAGACCTCCCTTGATTATTTAGTCGATTTCCCCAGCGCCTTGGCCACCAGTTGTTCATACAGTTCGGCATAGGGTTCGACCGCCTGGCACCAGTTGAACGGTTGGGTCATCGCCCGGCAGCGCATGGCGTTGAGCAGGCCTGGGTAGGCGAACACTTTGAACGCACGGTTCAGGGCTTCGCGGTAGCTGTCCACGGTGGACTCGTTGAACAGAAACCCGGTGACGCCGTCTTCGATGGTGTCCGCCAGGCCGCCGGTGTTGCGCGCCACCGGCAGCGAGCCGAAACGCTGCGCGTACATCTGGCTCAAGCCGCACGGTTCATAGCGCGACGGCATCAGCAGGAAGTCGCTGCCGGCAAACATGCGGCGGGCGTCGGTTTCGTTGAAGCCGATGCGTACACCGACCTGGCCCGGGAAACGCAGCGCCAGTTCGCGCATGGCCTGTTCTTCTTCCGGCTCGCCACGACCGATGATCGCGATCTGGCCGCCGTTCTCGACGATAAAGCTGGCGACCGCTTCGGTCAGGTCCAGGCCTTTTTGATAGACCAGCCGCGAGACCACGGCGAACAGCGGCCCGGTGGAGTCATGCAGGCCAAACAGGTTGCGCACGTGGGCGGCGTTGACCGCCTTGCCTTCCCAATCGCCGATATTGAAGTTGTGGGTCAGGTGCGTATCGGTGGAGGCTTCCCAGCTTTCATCGATGCCGTTGGGAATGCCGCTGAGTAAGCCTTGCTGGGTCTTGCTGGCGAGGAAGCCGTCCAGGCCGCAGCCGAATTCCGGGGTGGTGATTTCCTGGGCGTAGGTGGCGCTCACGGTGGTGATGTGGCTGGAGTAGGCCATCCCCGCCTTGAGGAACGACATCTTGCCGTAGAACTCCATGCCTTCCTGTTGCAGCGCATGGGGCGGAATGCCCAGCTCCGGCGTGGAGGCCAGGCTAACCACGCCCTGGTACGCCAGGTTGTGGATGGTGAACAGGGTCGGTGTGCGTGACCCACGCCAGTGCATATAGGCGGGGGCCAGGCCGGCGGGCCAGTCGTGGGCATGCACCAGGTCCGGGCACCAGTGGATCTGGGCGAGGTTGGCGGCCATGTCGGCAGCGGCCAGGCCCAGGCGCGCGAAGCGGATGTGGTTATCCGGCCAGTCGCGGCCGTTGTTGGCGCCATAGGGCGTGCCTTCGCGCTCGTACAGTTCGGGGCAGATCAGTACGTAGATAACCAGGCCATCCTTGAGGTCCATGCGCCCGATCTTGCATGGCGGCAGCGCGGCGTGGCCACCCAGTTCGCCGATGATATGGATCGGGTTGTCGCTTTCCATCACCTGCGGGTAACCGGGGATCAGCACGCGCACATCGTGCAAGTGCCCCATGGCGCGGGGCAGGGCGGCGGAAACGTCGCCTAGGCCGCCGGTCTTGACCAGGTCGGCAAATTCGGAAGTGACGAACAAGACTTTCTTTCGATTGGGGTTATGACTCACGACCGGCCGCACAGCATTGGGCAGATCGACCAACGATGTTGGCCCCCCTGCCGATTTACTAAAACGCTCTCCCTGAGTTTCTACAGCAGCGGCACTGATCATAGTTCTCTCCCACATGTTGGTTGGCTGGTGGCCCGCTGCCACTAGCTCCGAAGACCGCTTCCTGCGGCCAGACGCACAAGCGCTATACAAACTGGCAAGGCTTGTGCCAGTTGCACGGTTAGCTGAAATAGATTGGATGGACGGGCATTCGGTCTGAACCGCTTATGCACGCCTTACCCTAAACCTGACCTACGGCAGAGTTTGAAAGTTTCGATTTTTTGCGGGGCTTTTGTTTTTGAACGGACCCATCGAGCTTGAGTCTAGGACAAATCCTAAAGACTGTAGGGTTTATGTGGAAATTTTGTAGGACAAAAAAACTTGTAACGATATGCGACGTTGGAACACGGTGTGGGCGCCTGGCGATCCGCGGACAGTGCGTAGCGAGGGCGCTCGGTCCGGTTGGTGGGCTGGCGCCCCGCTTCAGGGGCGTTTCGGGAGCAGGTGCCTCGTCACCGCAGTGCGCGTGCGCTGAATTGGTGCGTCAGCCGAGCACGCGAATGGGCGTGCCCGCGGCCCAAGCCTGGATATCGGCAATCATCTGCTGATAGAACTGCCGGTAATTCTGCTCGCTGACATACCCGACGTGGGGAGTGGCCAGCACGTTAGGCAAACGGCGCAACGGATGATCGACCGGCAGTGGCTCCTCGGCATACACATCCAGCGCGGCTCCCGCCAGGCGGCCGTTGCTCAAGGCCTCCAGCAGCGCCGGTTCGTCTACGATCGGCCCGCGTGCCGTATTGACCAGGCGTGCCGTCGGCTTCATCCAGCCGAGCGCCTCGGCATCCACCAGCCCACGGCTACGCTCGCTGAGGACCAGGTGGATGGTGAGAATATCGGCCTGTGCGAACAAGTCGCGCTTGCTGACCCACGTCACCCCGGATTCCGCCGCGCGTTGCGGTGTAAGGTTTTCACTCCAGGCAATCACCCGCATCCCGAACACCTGGGCAAATTGCGCGACCTTCTGGCCAATGCTGCCCAGCCCCAGGATCCCCAGGGTCTGGCCATGCAGGTCGCCGCCCAGGCCCACCTGCCAGTGACCGGCGCGCAGGGAATTGGCTTCGGCCAGCAGGTTGCGCGTGGACGCCATGATCAACGCCCACGTCAGCTCCGGTGCCGCGTGTTTATAGCTGTCGGTGCCGCACACCTGGATACCCAGGGCTTTGGCGGCGGCAAGGTCGATGGCGGCGTTGCGCATGCCACCGGTCACCAGCAGCTTGAGGTTGGGCAGGCCTTGCAGCAACGGGCTATCGAAGGTCGAACGTTCGCGCATCACGCAGATCACGTCGAAGCCTTTCAGGCGCTCGACCATTGTGGCGGTGTCCGCCGGGTAATCATGCAGAAAATGCACCTGGCCGAGCGCCGCCAGGGCTGACCAGTCCACCACATCACGGGCGACGTCCTGCCAATCATCAATGACTGCAATCTGTAGCGACATACGCGGGCGCCTCTTATAACGTTGGATTAAAGGTGGTCGAGCCCCTGCAGCAAGGCCTTGTGGAACTGCGCCGGTTCTTCCATCTGCGGTGCGTGGCCCAGGCCGGGGAATTCCACCAGGGTGGCGCGGGGGATCAACTTGGCTACCTGTTTGCCCAGCACCGCGTAGTGCCCGATCTTTGCCTTTACCGCCGGCGGCGCGAGGTCTTTGCCGATGGCGGTGGTGTCGCTGGTGCCGATCAGCAACAGCGTGGGCACCTGCAGGTCCTTGAACTCGTAGTACACCGGCTGGGTGAAGATCATGTCGTAAATCAGCGCCGAGTTCCATGCCACCTGGGTGTGGCCGGGGCCTTTGTTCATGCCGGCGAGCATCTGTACCCAGCGCTCATATTCGGGCTTCCAGTGGCCGGCGTAGTAGGTGTCGCGCTCGTAGTTGCGGATGCCGTCGGCGCTCACCTGCAATTCGCGTTCGTACCATTGGTCGACGCTGCGATAAGGCACGCCGAGGGCTTTCCAGTCTTCCAGGCCGATCGGGTTGACCAGCGCCAGTTGCTCGGTTTGCTCTGGGTACAGCAGCGCGTATCGGGTGGCGAGCATGCCGCCGGTGGAGTGGCCGAGCAGGGTGACCTTCTGAATGCCGAGTTTTTCCAGCAGTTGGTGGGTATTGATCGCCAGTTGCTGGAAGCTGTACTGGTAGCTGTCGGGCTTGCTCGAGGTGCAGAAGCCGATCTGGTCGGGTGCGATCACGCGGTAACCGGCGTCGCTCAGCGCCTTGATCGAACCCTCCCATGTGGCGCCGCAGAAGTTCTTGCCGTGCAGCAGCACCACGCTGCGACCGTTGGCGGTGCCGCTGGCCGGGATGTCCATGTAGCCCATGTGCAGGGATTTGCCCTGGGACTGAAAACGGAACTGTTGAACCGGATAAGGGTATTGGAAACCCTGCAGTTCAGGCCCGTAGCTGGGGCCTTCGGTGGCGGCGAATGCGGGCGCTGCGCCGGCGGCGAGCAGGCCGGCAAGGCAAAAGGTGCGCAGTAGAGGCATGACGGGGCTCCGAGTGGGGAGCTCGGATGCTGTTTGCAGGCGATTAAGTGGGGATTAACACCCAGTGCAGGGTCAGCGCGGCCAGCACGCCATAACGCACGCCCTTGGCCAGGGTCACCAGCAGTAAAAAGCGCCACAGCGGTTCGCGCATCACCCCGGCGATCAAGGTCAGCGGGTCGCCGATGATCGGCACCCAACTGAGCAATAACGTCCAATGCCCCCAGCGTTCGTAGTGGCGGCGCGCCTTGTCGAGTTGCCGGGCGTTGACCGGAAACCAGCGCCGCGCCTTGAAGTGCTCGATCGAGCGCCCGAGCAGCCAATTGACCAGCGAGCCGAGCACGTTGCCCAGCGTCGCAATGCCCAGCAGCCACCACAGGCTGTAATGCCCGCTGAGCAGCAGGCCCACCAGCACGGCTTCCGATTGCAAGGGCAGGAGGGTGGCGGCGCCGAATGCCGCGAAAAACAGCCCCAGGTAACCCGTCAGCATCGATCAGTGTGCCGGGTAGTCGGCTACCACCACATCTTTACCGTCGCGGGTCAGGCCGATGACTTGGTAGGCGTCGCCGTGGCCGTCCATTTCCATGCCGGGCGAACCCATGGGCATGCCCGGCGCGGCGATACCGAGCAGATCATCGCGCTTGCGCAGCGCCAACACGTGCTCGGCGGGTACGTGACCTTCGATGAACTTGCCGTCGATCACGGCGGTATGGCACGAGCCCAGGCGCGGCGCAACGCCGAGGCGTTGTTTGACCGCGCTCATATCAGCTTCAACGTGATCATTGACCTTGAAACCGTGGCTTTCCAGATGGCGGATCCATTGTTTGCAGCAACCGCAGTTGGCGTCGCGGTGTACGTCGATGGGGATCAGCTCGGCCGCCTGGGCCAGGCCGGTGGTCAACAGGGCTGAAAGCAGGGCCAGTCGCAATGGAGTTTTCATGGGGCGTCTCGCAAGTCAGAGAAGGTTGTGGGATGGGCGCTATCATGCCAGTTTACGTCCACCGCCAAACCCCCTTCAGGTGCTGGGTTGACCTGCGTCCTGTGGTTTCAGCGAAACTCGAACCGTTCGCTGTGCAGGTTGGCCGGTGGAATCCGGTGGGCGTTCATCAGCTCGCGAACCTTGACCAGCAAGCCTTTGGGGCCGCAGAAGCTGATATGCACTTTGTCAGGGGCGGTCTCGGCCACGGCTTGGCGCAGGGTGTCGGCCAAGCGTTCGAGGCCGCCGGCATTACTGACGAATTGCGCACCCCGTAAGCGGGCCATGGTCTGCACCTGTTCGGCCGGCGGGAAGGCGCGCGCGGGCGTGAAGCAATAGACCAGCGTGGCTTTGTCGAAGTCTTTGGCGGCAGGGTCTTGCAGCCAGGAAATAAACGGCGAAATGCCCACGCCGGCGCCGATCCAGATTTCCCGTTCGGCCTGCACAGCACGCTTGAAGCGCCCATAAGGCGCATACAGATCGGCGCGCATGCCGACCTTGGCGCAGTCTGCCAGGGCGTTGGTGTAATCCCCCAACTCTCTGATCATGAACGCAATCTGCCCGTTCTCACGGTTGGCGCTGGCGATCGTGAAGGGGTGCGGCTCGCGCAACCCTTTGACCTGCATGGCCAGGAACGCGAATTGCCCGGCCTTGAAGTCAAACCCGTTGTGAATCGGCGCCAGTGTCAAATGCAACGCGCCGTTGGCGCGGTTGACGGCCGTCACCCGGTATTCGCCGGCACGCCCAACCCAGGGGTAAAGCACCAGTTTATAGAGGGCTCCGATGACGCCCAGGCTGCAGCACAAGGTCAACCAGACGCCCGATGGCGCGGTCAGAGTGATTGGCGATTTGAAACTCAGCCCGTGCAGGATCACGATCAGGAACAGCGGGCCAGACAATTTGTGCCACCAGCGCCAGACGTTGTAAGGAATGTTGCGGTTCAACGCCAACAGCACGATCAGGCCCAGCGCCACGTAGCTCAGTTGACGGACGAGGCGCGTCCAGTATTTGGGCAGCTCGAGGATGGGCACGCTGTTCCACACATCCAGGTTAGCTTTGAACACAAAGTGATACGTGGCGAACACCAGCGCCCAGATGCCCAACCACTTGTGTACTTCATAGACGCGATCCAGGCCGCCAAACACGTTCTCCACCACCGACCAGCGACTGGCCAGTACACAGGACGCCGCCATGTACACCAGCGCGCAAGTGCCGAGCAGCAAACTGAGGGTCGCTGAGGTCAGCCACGTCTTGACCGGTATATCCATGAGTAACGTCAACGTCGTGATCAGGAAGAGGACGACGAGGCAGTGACGGGTTTTCAACGGGTGCTCCTAGGGTTTCTTCGGGGGAGTGAATACTCATCTCACATTTTTTAGGTTACCCGGTTACGTGAAGGGCGGCCTTGACGTCGGTCATGCGCAAGGGCTCAGGCCATGGCCTGGCCCCCGCGCTGAAGTCGACCGAGGTTTTTCGCTCAGTTCTTGAAGGTCGAGTGTTTACGGCCCTGGTCGCACAGGGCGAACACCACCACCAGCAGTGCCGCGATCGCGAGGATAATCACCACCCCGCCTGTGGCGTGGGTCGGCGACGCGGCCACCAGGGACAAGGCTCCCAGCGGTGCCAGGCCGCCGGCGATAGCGGTGCCGATTTCGCGGCCGGTGCCGAAGCCCGAGGAACGCGTCTGGGTCGGGAATTGACGGCTTAAGAACGAGCCCTGGGGCGCGAACATCATGGGAGCGAGCAGGCCGGTGCCGACGCCGATGGCAATGTAGATCATCAGGCTGTCGCCAGTGTCGAGCAGGGCCAGGAACGGGTAGGCAAACAACAGCGAGCAGACGCCGCCGAGTACCAGCACTTTTTTGCTGCTCCATTTGTCGCACAGCCAGCCGAAGCACGGCACCGCGACGATGGCGATCAGGCTGGCAATGGTCACCGACAGCGACGTGACGTGCACATCGACGCCTTTGAATTGAGTCAGGTAGGCCAGGGAAAACGTCTTGAAGATATAGCTCAGGGCGTTGTAGCCAATGGCTACGAAGAACACCACCGCCAACCCCTTGAGATCGTTCTTGAACAGCGCTTTGAGTGGCGAAGGCTTGGCGACCTTGGCTGCCTGGCTCAACTCCTTGAACTCCGGGGTTTCCGGAATGCTGTTGCGCACCCACAGGCCGACGCCCACCAACGCGATACTGCAGATGAACGGGATACGCCAGCCGCCTGCCAGCATGAAGTCGTTGCCATTGATGGTCAGCAGGTACACGGTCAATGACGACAGCAGCAGGCCCAGGTTCAGGCCCAACGCCGGCCAGGCGCCCTGGCTACCGCGCTTGCCTTCCGACGCGTGCTCGTAGGAAGTGACCGCCGCGCCCGACAACTCGGCCCCGGCGCCCAGGCCCTGGATGATCCTGATGAACACCAGGACGATCGGCGCCCAGATGCCGATGGAGGCATAGCTGGGGATCAGGCCGATCAGCGTGGTACACACGCCCATCATGCAGAAGGTCAATACCAGCACCTGTTTGCGGCCGAACTTGTCGCCCAGGTAGCCGAACAGAATGCCGCCGAACGGTCGGGCGATAAAGCCGATGGCGAAGGTGGAAAAGGCCATGAGCGAGGCGGTTTTCGGATCACTGTTATCGAAGAAGATCTTCGAGAACACGATGGCCGCCATGGTGGCGTACAGGTAAAAGTCGTACCACTCCAGCATCGATCCGAAGATCGTGGCGGCGGCGACTTTGCGCAGGCGTTTTTTGCTTTGTGCCGGCGTTTCCGGGGCAGCGGTATGCGGTGTTGCCGTCATTCTGTACTTCCTTCTGAGTCATTATATTTATTGTCAAAGTGACGCTTGTGGCGATGGCCCGGGAAGGGCCGGGGATGCGGTGTCAGCCGGGTGTGAACATGCGATCGGCGATCATTTCGCCGATGGGAATCGCCGAGGTGGCGGCGGGTGAGGGCGCGTTGCAGACATGGAGCATGCGGGGCGTCTGGGCGAACAGAAAGTCGTGGACCAGGCTGCCGTCGCGCATCACGGCCTGGGCGCGGATGCCTGCTTCATAGGGCAGCAGATCTTCGCGGTTCAACGACGGGCAGTACTTGCGGCATTGCTCCAGGTAGCCGGACTTGAACAGTGAGTTTTTCATCTCGACGCTGCCTGAACCCAGGTTCTGCCAGAGGGTTTTCCAGAAACCGGGGAAGCTGGCGTACTGCGCCACGTCGCGCCAGTTGATCGAGAACTTGCGGTAGTTCTCCCGGCCCAGGCCCAGCACGGCGTTGGGGCCGACCGTGATGCTGCCGTCGATCATCCGCGTCAGGTGTACGCCGAGGAACGGCAGTTCCGGGTCCGGAATCGGATAGATCAGGTGGTTGACGAGGTTGTTCTTCGAGGCCGGCAGGCGGAAGTATTCGCCGCGAAAGGGAATGATCTGGTGGTCGATCTTGACTCCGGCCATCGTCGCCAGCCGATCCGACTGCAGGCCGGCGCAGACCACCAGGTGCCTGGCTTGCCAGGCTTCGCCGCGGGTGTTGACGGTGACCTTGTCGGTGTCTTCCGAAATGGCGGTGACGGTGCGCTCCAGGCAGATCTCACCGCCTTGTCGGCGAATTACCTGGGCCATGGTTTCGCAGACTTCGCGGTAATCGACAATGCCGGTCGCATCGAGAAACAAGCCGCCCAGACCGATGATGTTGGGCTCGCGCTGGCGCAGTTGGTCGGCGTCCAGGCGTTCGACCTTCAGCTCATTCAACTGCGAGCGCGCATAAAGTGCCTCCATGCGCTGCATTTCCAGGGGCGTGGAGGCCACCAGCAACTTGCCGCACACCTCGAACTTGATCCCGTGTTCGCGGCAAAACCGTTTGGTGGCCTCGGCGCCGCGTTTACACAGATCGGCCTTGAGGCTGCCGGGGGCGTAGTAGATGCCGGCGTGAATCACCCCGCTGTTATGTCCGGTCTGGTGCTTGGCCAGCGAGGCTTCTTTTTCCAGGATCACCAGTGAGGCGTTGGGCTGGCGTTTGAGCAGCTCCATCGCAGTGGCCAGGCCGACGATGCCACCGCCGATGATGCAGAAGTCGTAAATCATGGTTTGGAGTACCTAAGGGCTGCACATTTCAGTCTGCTTATCAGGTTGTCAGACTAATGTTTTTGTTAAAAAAATGGCGTGCCTGAGGCACGCTGCACAAAGCTTGGATCATTCAGTTCGTGGCAGGCAGCTCAAGTTGCAGGCGTTTGGCCGCTGCGCGCAGGTGCGCTTCGGCATTGGCTGCGGCCGCTTGGGCATCCCCGTCGGCGATGGCCTGGTAAAGCGCCTGGTGTTCCTGGGTGGCGTCGGCCGAGCCACTGGCAAAACGCGACGCCGAGTTTTCCCAGGCGGTTTTGCGCGCACTGGCCAACTGGCTGCGCAGAAAGTCGTGGAAGGCGACAAAGTAGTCATTCTTGCTGGCTTCGGCGATGGCGCGATGAAACTCGACATCGGCGAGGGCGGCGGCCTCGAAGTCGGCGCGCTGGTCGTGCATTTCCTGCAGCGCCTTCTGCATGCGCTGCAGGTCGTCGGCATCACGGCGTTGGGCGGCGATCGAGGCGGCCTGGGTTTCGATCCACAGGCGCACTTCGAACATCTGCGCCAGGTCCGGACGACGACCGTTTTTTTCCGGGAAGCGAAACACCGTACCCGCAGGGGTTTGCGAGATAAATGAGCCCAGGCCACGCTTGGCTGTCAGCACACCATCGGCCTTGAGTTGGGCAATGGCTTCGCGCACCACCGAGCGGCTGACGTTCAGTTGTTCAGCCAGTTGCTGTTCAGTGGGCAAACGCGACTCGGGCGCCAATTGGCCAGAATCGATTTCGGCGCGGATGGCGCTGACGACCCGTACAACGAGCGAGTCAGGGCGCTGGAGCTCAAGCATGGAAAAAACCTTGGTAGTCAGGTTGTCAGACAATAGAGGTTACGCTTTTGCCTTGTCAAGATGTTGCCGGAGATGTTTGCAGGCTGTCCGGTCGTTGGGTCGATAGGCTCGCCGTCGAGACTAAGGCGCATCGCGGCCGTGCGGAAGCTCGACGGTATGTTGGCTCATTCGACGAAGGCGGGGTTTTCCAAGCGTTGCTTGAGCTGGTCCAGCGCAACCGTGGACAGCTCCACCATGCGCTCGTGCAAGCCGGCCAGTTGCAGTTCGGTTTCATAGGTCAACACGCGCTTGAACAGCGTGCCGTCACGACAGGCGTGCAGGCTGTAGTGAATCGAGCCGTCGACGGCCAGGGAGGTGAATACCGCCTTGAATTCTTCCGGCGGCCGGGCGATCTGCACGCGGTAACTCATCGGCACCCGCACGCCCAGCAGGTCGATCACCTCGGTAAAGCGCGTGCCGGCGGAGAGTGAACCGGTGGTGCCGGTGTCGGCACTGAGGGAGGTCGGGTGCCATTCGTGCCAGCGATCGGGCTGGGTTACATAGTTGTAGACAGCCTCGATAGGCGCTTGGATAAAGCGTTCCTGACTGATCCGCTCCAGGCGGACCGACTGCTCGACAGCGCGCATGGAACACCTCCTGTGTGGTGAAACTCTGCACCCGGAGCTGTCAGGATAGACCTACTCCCATGCATTGCACGGGAGTGTCTCATAAATTTATCACTGCACCTTGAAGCGGCTCATCAGCGCGATCACCCAGGCATTGGCGTTGAGCAGGCTTTGCGTATTGGTTTCAGTGGCATGGCCGCTTTGCACCCGCTCTTCGACCATATGTCGGATATGGACCATGCTGCGGTTGATCCACTCGGTCACAGCGCTTTGCTGCTCGGCAGCCGTGGCGTTCTGGGTGCTGAGGTTGTTGATATGGCTGACCGGCTGGCGTGTGAAGGGTGTACTAGAGACCGTCCCCCTGAGCACTGAGATCAAATCGGTAACTTTTCCTAAGCGGTTTACCCATTTCTTCGAGCAGACCGTTCTCAGTGAAGGGTTTTGGATTAATGGTGCTTGGTGGCGTGGCGGGGTCGTTATCGAGGTCAAAAGGTTCTGCATCGCTGGGCAGGCCAACGACTTGGTGTTCTAAATGCGGGACGATGTCCGTTCTGCCTGATTCCCGACGTTGGGTACTCTCACCCGCCAGGAACGTGCCGGTGGCGCCATTGTAGGCATGCCCAATCTCGTGAAAGAGGCCGGTTACGGGAAACCCTGTAAAGGTACCGTCAGCTCGCTCCCGGGTAGACTGGGGGTCATAAAAAATGTGGGCACTATTGGCGCCCAAACCGGCCACACCATTTTGGATGATTCCCTGCTCCGATGGGGTGAGAGCTTCGTATGCCTCAGGTGTCAGCTCGTCCTGATCAGTTCTCCAGAAAATGTATGACGTGTTGCCCGAGTCACCTCGTTCGATGGTGACTTTGCCGCCGTTCAGCACGGCGAGTTCATCCATTTTGGCAAGGGTCTGTTGGCCTAGCGGCGAACTGCGCAGGAATTCGAGGTCGTCGGTTACCCGTTGTTTGAACTCCAGGTGCCCGTCTTTCACGATGAACGCCTGCTCGCCGGCGTTGCTGGGTTTGACCTCGGTGAAAGCCGAGCCTTGGGTACGGTCGAAATGATCACTGGCGTTGGCGTAGATACGGTCCTTGCGCTGATTATTCAAAATGGTGTCGTGGCCTTTCCCTGTATAGAAGGTGGTACGGTCGCGCCCTATAAGAAGGTCATCGTCATTGCCGCCATGTGAAACCGTATGCCCGCTGCCTGAGACGAGTACATCTTCGTTGTCGCCACCGTCCAGATAACTCTGCTTGGTGGCGGGACCGTCGCCGGCAATGAGCAGGTCCATGCCCTTATTGCCATACATCACGGCATGGCCGCTTCCCCCAAGGATGGTGTCGTCGCCGTCATTGCCCTCGGCATAGCCGAGACCACTGCCCAGTTGCAGGAAGTCCTTGCCGTTCCCGCCATAGAGTCTGCTCCGGCCTCCGCCTGCCCGGATGTAGTCGTTGCCATCGCCCCCTTCAACGTCAACACGAAGCTTGACGTCATCGTCGATTATTACCGTGTCATCGCCCCCTTGGGTTTCGATCCAGAGGTGCTGCTCCGGGCCCTGTTTTTCTTTGATGTCGAAAAAATAGGGCTTGTCGTTGATCAGGATTTGCAGCTTGTCGCCGGGCCAACTGCGTACATGGATACGGTCCGAATGGTTACCGCTTTCCACTAAAAGCCAATTGTTCATAATCTCCGGCTTTTCAGGGGTCGATGTATCCCAGTCAATGAGTCGACTGATTGTCACGTCGCCGTCAGTGTGCAGCGGGTGTTTTCTGCGGTTACTGTCGTCTGGCGTCAGATCGGATGGGGGATCGTAAGGCGAGGGTTTATCGCGAGGGGCAGGTTGTGGCGTGTGGGTATGAGTGGCTGCGAAATAAACGAGAGGAAATAGCATCGGCGGGGCCTTCACATTCAATGAGGTGAGCATCTGATTGCGCATCAGGGCTGCCCATTCCGTGGTGGGTTGGCTGAAAGTGTTCCGCAGGATGGCGAGAAGCTTGGTGCAAAATGTTTCGTGCCGGCGGTGATCGGCGGGCCAAACGCGCCCTTTGAAGGCAGGTGGATAAGCGACGGCTTGAGCGGTCTCGCTCTGCGCAGGGAGAGCGAGACGCACGTGTGATCAGCGGTGGTAGTAACCCGGGCCGCCACCGTAGTAACGGTGGTCATGCCAGCCACCACCGTGTGGGAAAATGATGCAGCCGCTCATGCTCAGGATGATCAACAAGGGAATCAGCAGTGTGATTCGACGGAACATTTCAAAATCCTCTAGGGTACTCATAGATTGAATCAGGCGACGGGCAAGCCAAAGTTTTTCATCGCCTGTAACATGAGACCCTGCCGACCCGATTCCATCCCCTCCAGCGGGTATGTATTTGGCATGTTCGGCGATACAAAGTGGATACATTCTCAAGGTTCAGGAACCCGTCATGACGCAAAAGCAACGTTTGAAATACTCGATTCTGATCTCCCTGGTCGTACTGGGGACGATGTTTGGCCTGTCCTACTTGCAGAACACCGGGGTTATCAGCGAAAAAACGTTCCAGTACATCGCCATTGCGGTGGCGGTCACCGTGGTCGTGATCAACGGTGTGATGCGGCGCAAGGTCAAGCCCAACTTCTGATTCAGCTGCGTGGGTCAGGCGCGGCCTTCGAGTACTTTGGCAGCCTCTTCATGGAGGCTGTAGCTTTTGTCGGCATTGAGGGTGATCACGCCCTCGCTGCACAGGCGCTTGAGTACCTCGCGCACGCTGAGAAACGACAACGGGATGCCCAGCTCCAGCAAATGGCTGTGTACCCCGCGTACCCCAAGGGTGCGCTGGTTGTCGGCGGCGGTGAGGAGGGCGTCGATGACCTTCAGCCGGATCAGGCTGGTGCGCAAACCAAAACACTTGAGCAAATGGCGGATGCGCTGATTGCCGTGCTGTTCAGGTGCGCTGCCGAACGCTTGGGCGCCTCTGCCATGAGCGGCCTCGGCGGTCGGTGAATGTCCGTCCGTGGGCAGTTGCGAGTTGTACATGCAAAAACTCCTTATCAGAGCCTGATCAGGAAAATGATGGCGCTGTTACCTAATAAGACGAACGAGCGATGCAAATCATGAAGTGCCGGATGTAGAAAATTTGTCGGTATCCGCTTTGTGACATTGCAATCGCTCTGGATAGACGTCTTCTGGCTGCTGTTCCCGTCACACCGGCCACACTTCGCCGGCGAAAATCTGCAGGTCGCCGGTCAAGTCATCCGCAGGGGTGAGGGTGCCCGAGGGGCCGGGGCGTGGGTCTGCCGAGCGAACGCCGTAGTTAACGCGTCCGGCTCTTCCATATACGGCGATGCCGGTGGCGCCGGTCAATTCGGAGAGGCCCAGAACATTCTGGGTGGTATTGAGATGATGGCGCCCTACCAGGGCAACCCACTTGTCCTCGCCTGCGTGTTGCTCGATGGTGCGGGTGGCGTAGTAGTTGAACTCTTCGAGTCGTCGTTTGGCCTGCGCAGGTGTCTTGATGGGGCCGCCGAACAGGTGGCGTTCGTCGTTGTGCCGCGTCAGGTAAAAATGGTCAAGCGGTACGATTTCGATCCCGTTGTCTTCGAATTTCTTCAACAGTTCGCCCAGGGTCGGGCGTTGGTTGGGAGGGCGGTATATGAGCCCGATCCGGCCCATGCCATCGTCTTTCCAGCGCATGATTTTGTCGTACACCAGGCCTTCGACGAATAGCTTTTTTACCTTGTTCTGAACAAACACATCGACGTTGTCATACAAAGTCCGGAAAGCCGCCAAGCTGCTGTGGGATTCGCCGAATACCAGGCCAGGCGCCGTGCGAAAAGCATCGGCAATCACATCGCTCGTTTTCTTTGGCGCGGGAATGTTTGGAAACTCGGGGCGGGGGGGCAGCCCGTTTGCGGCCATGTGCGTATAAAAATCGCGCATTTCCTGGGCGAATTTCTCATGGGTTGCCTGCTTTCTGCTGGGGGTGAAATGGCCCTCGATGGGGCGGCCACGAATGCTGCTCACGTACTCGGCGTCGGGCAAATGGTCGATTTTACGCACCGGCTCGACTGGCAGCCCAGCCGGCGGTTGACTGAGTGGCGGACGTGACGGTCGGCTCAACGGGTTGAAGCGATGATCACGAGCCGATCGCCCCGGGTGTTGGGCAGTGGGTGAGGGCGGCATCAGCGTATGGACAGGGGTGAATGCGTCGAGTGCGGGCCCATAAGGCTGCATGGCGTCTGAATCGAAGGCATACCATTTACCGTGTTGGCGTATGGCCGAGCCTTCCACTTGCTGCGTACCCACCTGTAAAACGCCTGTTGCGGCGGCCTCGTAACGTTGGCTGGCGATGACCAGCGACTGGCCGTTGGCCGTGCCGCGCAGCTTGCGGATGCCTTGCGCGCTGGCGCTGATGCCATCCGTGACAAGTCTGCCTGCACCCACCGCCAGGTCAACGCTGCCACTCAACGGGTTGAAGGCGTTGAGTGCGGTGACCCCGAGGATTTTGCCGCCACGCGCCAAGGCACCCAGGGTTGAACCCGCGTTTGTCACTGCCTTGCCGAGCTTTGCGGTAGCGCCCAACCCGGCCGTCACAAAGCCAAATATATCCAGCGCCAGGTCAATCGCGCCGTCCTTGTAGTGACCGTTGCGCAAGTGGGTGATCGCCGAGCGGAGGGGGATCAGGTTCAATAATGCGTCCGTTGTTGAACTCACCCATTCGCGTCGCGCCTCGTCCGGGGTTTCGCCTGCGGCGTATTGCTTGACGGCAGGCTCATCAAACCCCAACGCCTTGATCAGTGCGTCGGCGATGTAGTGGGTTCGCGGACTTTGGAACGTGTTGAAGGTGGGGTATTGCGGTTCCTTTTCTTCGGCGTCGTAGTTGTGGGTTGAGCGATTGGGATGAAACGCTTCGATTTTGTTGACTTCGTCCGACACGTATTGGTGGGGCCGGCTGATCCTGCCCTGGTCAACCTTGGAGATGATGCCGGTTGTGGTATCGAATTCGTATGTCTGATGGCTGTTTTGATATTCGCTGTGTACGAGGATCTTTGGGCTGGTGTGGAAGAGCTTGTCTTGGGCGAAAGGAATCAAGCTGGTGCGGTAGTCGTTTTCCTTGAAAAAACTGATTTTTCCATAATTGAGGCGTGTTCGATCGGCCAACGGCAGGCGGTCAATGACACTGATGAGTGAGTATTTTTTTACCTGTTTGATAGTGTCCAGCGCGTTGGTAAATGCCGCGTCGAACGCCTGCGGGATATTGAAAGACGGGCTTCGGGTGAACTGCGCAAACGCCTCAAGATCGATGTCGGCGCGTGGGCCTCTGACCAGCCAGCTCTGCGCGTCGATTTCCAGCCCCTGCTGAGTGATGTCGAGCATCGAATAGGCTTGGCTGAAGCGCGGGGCCTTGGGGTCGTTGGATTTATAGTTGATGTGCAACACGCGATCCTCAAAGTCATCGCGTTCGCCGAAGGTGGCTTTCAGCAGATCCAGCGCCATCTGTTTGCGCTTGGGTAGTGTCGCGCCGACTTCTTCGGACGCGGCGCTCAATTCGCTGTGTTGGGTATTGAAGGCTTCGCGGGTGTACTCGATTTCTGCGTTGTTGTACGCCGCATCGTCTTTGGCGTAGAGAAAACCGTTCACCACGCCCCAATCGATCAAGGCGGCCTTCTGCGCCGCTTCACCCGCCGGTGCTATTGAGTCGGCATGGCGCATGACTTCGGCAAAATCCATGTGCATTGCCTTGCCGGGTGCCTGGGCTTCAATCGCAGCCACGGCGATGCACAAGTTGGCCCATGCCTGGCTGCCGTACACCACCGTGGCGGGAATATCCTTGACCAGATATTGCGGCGCCACCCGTGCCAGCAGCAACCTGGCGCCGAGATCCGCGCTAGCGAGAGAAGTCTTGCCGCTGTCGCTCAGGTGTTTGGCCAGTGCGCTGATCACACTGGCTGGCGACATGCCCCAGTGGCTCTCGGCAGCGAGGTTGAAGCCTGCGACGGTATTTCTGCCAGGCCGTTCGATGGATTCGGGGTCCAGCCCCAAATGGATCGCGCTCAGTACATAGTCGTTTGCGCTGGTATCGGTCGCGATGCCGCCGACCTTGGCCTGTATCGCCTGGCCCAGCTCCTGCGCCTTGGGGGTATCGAGGAGTTTCTCCAACGCCTTGGCCGGGTCCTGTAGCTCGGTACCGGATAGCGGATTACCTTCCAGCAGATACCCCAATGCTCCGCGCCGAGGGTCGAAAAGGGGCAGGCCCGGCAGTTTCTCGGTGTTGTCGGCCACGACGTCGCGCACCACGCGCTGGTGTTCCACGCTCAGCGGCAATGCCCAACTGAGCCCGCCGCCCAAGTTGCCCAATGGGTGCGACAACGAATGATTGATCAGTGCGTCGGCCATGTCGAAAAGGTCTTCACGCGTGGCCGGAATGTACGTGCCGTGGTGTGTGATGAAACGCTCAAGGCTGATTTTCTGCGGCGATTGATGCTGAAGCGCCGAGTCTGGATCGACGTCCATCAGAGTTTCTTGCAGTGCGCGCAGCACTGCTTCGGCGCTGGCTTGCGGTGCCAGTGACTGGGCGGCCTGCTTGAGTTGGCGGGCGAGCGTTTGCAGGTTGCGCCTGTGCGCCAATGCGGTTTTGAGGGCCTGGCGGTTGTCATTGCTGTCGACTTCTTGCTCTGTAGGCGGGTCTGCGACCGGAGCCATGTCGTCGGTCGCTAAAGCCGTGGGCAACAGCGGGTAAACAGGTTGCTGGGACGAGCCGGAGGTTAGGGTGACGGATGTCATGCTGAGTACCTTCTTTCACACGGTGAGGCAGTCCTTGCCGACGAACGCCTTTGTATGAAGGCGCTCGTTTGGGTGTTGAAAGCAGGTGCTTGTGTTCCGCTTGCGGGCGGTGCGGGTTGTCAGTATGTGTAACGGAGGCCATCGGCACTTGGACTGGCCACCCTCGTAGCGCAGAAAATGACGCGGCCGCATTCGTACCTAAATTATTCGCGGGCTGTTGCGTTCTTACGTTGGGGTGATTGCCCTGTGAGGCGGTTTAATCTGACGGTGGGGTCTGCGTGATTATTTGTAACGGGTTGTCCAGGGTGTGTGTGACGGCGCTGTTGCTGGGCGTGAGCCTGGCCGCATCCGCGCGCGAGGCGGTGGTGCATGCGGCGGCGGACATCCGACGCACCAGTTTCGGTGTGCCCCATATCCGCGCCAGTGATGAGCGCGGCCTGGGCTTCGGCATCGGTTACGCCTATGCCCAGGACAATCTGTGCCTGCTGGCCAACGAGGTGGTCACGGTGAGCGGAGCGCGCGCCAGGTTCTTTGGCCCTGAACAATCGACCCTGGAGGAGCGCAACAACGTTACCAGCGATGTGTTCTTTGCCTGGCTGAATACGCCAGAGGCGGTGGCCACGTTCTGGGCGGCGCAGAGCCCACCGATCCAGCAGCGTATCGAAGGGTACGTCGCCGGCTACAACCGTTATCTGACAGAGCAGGGCGCTCCGGCCCAGTGCCAGGCGGCGTGGGTACGGCCGATCACGCCGCAGGATGTGATCAAGCTGACGCGCAGGCTGCTGGTGGAGGGCGGCGTCGGCCAATTCGCCGAAGCCCTTGTCGGCGCCACGCCGCCCACCACCACCGCCCATCGGCAGGGCGACGCCAAGGCCTTTGAACTGGCCGCTGCGCATCAACAGCGTTTCACTCTGGACCGAGGCAGCAACGCCGTCGCCGTGGGCCGTGACCGCTCATTCAACGGGCGTGGCATGCTGCTGGCCAATCCGCATTTCCCCTGGATCGGCGGCATGCGCTTTTATGAGATGCACCTGACCATCCCTGGCCAACTGGATGTGATGGGCGCTGCACTGCCGGGCTTGCCGCTGGTGAATATCGGCTTTAACCAGCATGTGGCCTGGGCCCATACCGTCGACACGTCCAAGCATTTCACCGTGTATCGCCTGACCCTCGATCCCAAGGATGCCACGCGCTACCTGCTGGACGGTAAATCCATCCCGCTGGATAAAACCACGCTGACGGTGCAGGTCAAACAAGCCGATGGCAGCCTCAAAGAGCAGGCGCATACCGTCTACCGTTCGCAATTCGGCCCGGTGGTGCAATGGCCTGGCAAGCTCGATTGGGACAACCGTTACGCCTTCAGCCTGCGCGATGCCAACCTGGGCAACGACCGCGTGCTGCAACAGTGGTACGCGATGAATCGCGCCGGCAGCGTCAAGGAGCTGCAAACCGCGGTACACACCCTGCAAGGCATCCCGTGGGTCAATACCCTGGCTGCGGATGACCAGGGGCAGAGCCTGTTCATGAACCTGTCGGTGGTGCCCAACGTCAACGCGGCCAAACTCGCGCAATGCAGTGACCCACGGGCCGGCCTGCAATTGATCGTGCTCGACGGTGCCCGCAGCGCCTGCGCCTGGGACGTCGACCCGCGTGCTGCCCAAGCCGGGATCTTCGCGGCCGACCAGTTGCCGCAACTGGAACGTACCGACTACGTGCAGCATTCCAACGATTCGGCCTGGATGGTCAACCCCAAGGCGCCCCTCACCGGTTTTTCCCCGGTCATCAGCCAGGACAACACTGGCCTCGGCCCCCGCGCACGTTTCGCAGTGCAACGCCTGCAGTCGCTGGACAACCGGCCGATCAGCGTTGCCGACCTGCAAAACATGGTGATGGACAACCAGGTCTACCTCGCCAGCCAGGTGATGCCCGATTTGCTCGAATTCTGCGCCAAGCACCTCGGCGCCGACACCGCCACGCTGCAACCGCTGTGCGCCAGCCTGCAAACCTGGGACCAGCGCGCCAACCTCGACAGCGGCCTGGGCCTGGTGCATTTCATCAACCTGATGCAACACCTGCAGCACAGCCCTGACGCCTGGCGTGTCGCCTTCGACCCGGCCCAACCCCTCACCACCCCACGTGGCCTGGCCATCGAGCGAGCGCCCGTCGCCAAGGCCCTGCGCGAAGCCATGCTGGCCTCGACCGTCGAGGCCGGCCAACTCGGGCTCACCGCCAACAGCCGCTGGGGCGACCTACAAGTCTCCGGCCAGACCCCGATCCACGGCGGCCCGCAACAGCTTGGCATCTACAACGCCATGCAAACCGTGCCCCGCGCCGATGGCAAACGCGAGGTGGTCAGCGGCAGCAGCTACCTGCAAATCGTCACCTTCGACGCCAACGGCCCCCGCGCCCAAGGCTTACTGACATTCTCCCTGTCCAGCAACCCTGCATCGAAATACGCAAAGGACCAGACACACGCATTCTCCGAAAAAAACCTCCGCCCGCTGCCCTTCAGCGAAGCGCAGATCAAGGCCGATCCGCAGTACCAATCGCAGGTCATCAAAGAGTAGGACGCGCACGCAACCCCTTGATGCCAGGGCAGAATATTTTTTGAAATCAAGGGGTTGCAGGCAAAAGCAAATGAGTACATAATGGCGCCCATCGAACGCAATGAAGCATTAAAAACTTCAATGTATTCAATAAGTTAGAGTAGAGGCGCGCTTCACATAGCCCACTCAAGTTTGTATGCGGTGAGTGCCAGCAACCAGGGTACTGATCGTTTGAGGCCGAGTAGCAAAATGGTTATGCAGCGGATTGCAAATCCGCCTACGCCGGTTCGATTCCGACCTCGGCCTCCACTCTTAGAAACCCCGTAGATTAACGTCTACGGGTTTTTTTATTGCCTGTTGGAAAGTGCTGGAGTTCCGAAACTTTAGGGGGTGGAGTTCCGAAACTAGCTCATTTTGAAGGCTGCGCGACCGCACCGATGCGCCGGTACACGCGCTTGGTGATCTCTTGTTCCGAGTGACCGAGCAGGAGGCTTGCGTCGGCGATATCCGTGATTTCGGAAGCGGCTTTGGGGCGGATATCCTTGAACTGAAACAGTTGGATATTCTCCGCGTCATCAACTCGTCCCTCACTGGCGGCCAAGGAGCGAGCGGCTTCTCGGGCGTCATCCCACCGGTTGCGGAGCATTTGTTGAGAGACACGCATCCCGGTCCTGCTGAGAATGAAGTGCTGCGAGTTGTGCTGACTGTTCCTGGCCATGATGTCCTCAATGAGCAGGCCGAGGGTGTTCTTCACGCCGCCTGCCTGCATTTGAATCCTGAGGCGCTTGCCTGTTTTTCCCTGCTGCACGGTTAAGTAATCCCCTTCGATATCCCCCCGCCTCATTGCGATCACGTCTGCCGGGCGCTGGCCTGTCAGATAGGCCAAGTCCATCGCGTCCCTAAGTTCTTGTGGGGCTTTTCCATAGACGGCGCTCCAAACCATTTCATTGGCGTAGTAGTCGCGGACCTTCTCTTTATTCTTTCGGACCCCGGCGCAAGGATTTTCCCGATCCGTAAAGCCCCATTCTCGCGCCATATTGTAGACGTGGGAGAGCAGGGCGATCTCTCTGTTTGCTCTGGTCTTCGCCGTCCTGGCGTCCCGGTACTGTGCAACCATGGACGGGGTGATTGCATCGATGGGCGCTGCCTCGAACCCTTTGCGCAGGTGCTTGAGCTCTGCCTTGTTGTCTTTCTGCGTCCGCGGCGCTTTCTTCGGGATGATGTCCCGCTCGTACCTGTCAAAAATCCCCTTCATGATCTTCAGGTCTGCCGGCTTTGCCTTGGACTCAAGTTCTGCCCATTTGAGTCTGGCTTTATCGAGATCGCCTCCCAGCGGAAGCTCTTTGCCGTTCGCGTCCCTGTAGTAATAAAGTGCAGCTTGCAGTAGCGTCGGGCGTCCGCCGCATCGCCGATCTGGGTCATTTCGGCGATTCGCTTGTACATCCCGAACCACAGCCGGTTCTGTTCAAGCGTGCGGTCCTTGCCCGGGCGCAGGGAGACCACCACAAATTTCTTGTTCCGGTACATGGTGGTCAGGCATGTGATGGCCTCGGTGAGCTTGGCCTGGCAGTTGACGCTGATCTTGTCGGTCATTGCGCCGCCCTCTTCTCTTCCAGTTCCTGCGCCTGCTTGATGAGCAGTGCCCGGCGATCTGCCAATTCGTTGGCCGCTTCAATCCGCATTTCGAGCTTCCGTTCTTCGCTGGCCCTCCGCATTTCCAGCATCGAGCTCTTCACGATCTCCAGTTTTTGGCGAAGTACCGGCTCTGCCCGGGTGACGGCACCGGTGAGCAGACCGGCAATGGCGCGACCATCCTCGGTGATCGGCTCAACGCTAAGGTCTGCCAGGTACTTCTGGCCGTGGTCAGCGCTGTAGCAATCGACAAAGCGCAATCGGCACCGATCAAGAAGGGCGCACGCATGCGTAGGCACGAGGCAGTGTTCGCTGCGCTAGGGGAGGACAAGGAGGAGCGCATTCAGGTTGTGCGCCAGAAGATCAGCATCAGCGAGACGCGCGGTACGCCGGTAGGCCGATCCACGGCCCGCGCCGCTCACCTGGCCACCATCGGCAAAGTGCTGCGGGCCATCGACACGCTTCCGTTCCAAGTCCAGCAGTTTGGGCACTACCTGTACCACCCGGCAATGAATATGCGGCACCTACTGAATGCGGTGCTGCTACGGCCAAGGCGGCGCTACCAGACCTGACATCGGCCAAGCGTGTGAAGGCGCAGTACCTGGTTACCCTGGCCCTGCAATCGTACAAGGGGGAGGTGCATGGCGCGGCAGAGTGGGGGCCGGCGCGTGTCGCTGCCGAGATGATGACGTTCTTCGGGGTCTCAGTAGATCAAAACAACTGGAACCGGGACTGGCGAGACCTATGGGTTTCCCTGAGAAAGGTCATCGAGGAAGTGGATGTACAGGCGCAACAACCAATTTGGCAGGTGATTCACTCGGAAAAAGATCAATAGGCGGCATAATAATATTGACATGAATGAATAAAGCGGGTACTTTTTCCATAGTGCACAAGTAACGCAAAACGCACACGAAACTCTGAACCCGGTCATGCGCCGGGTTTTCTGTGCTAAAAATTTGTTCTAAAGAACGCTCGATCGGTGTCGATAAATTTTTATTGTGCATTCATGGAGCGGATGAATATGTTCGGGTTTTTGGCTGACAAGGCGAAGGCGTTATCAGAAGCCGTTAGCGAGACGGTGGTCTCGGCAAAGGACGCAGTCCTCAACTCTGTTGGAGAGGGGGCAAACGTTGTGACTGAGTATCTGGAAAAAAAATTGGCCGCAGATCGAGCGTGTGGTGGTTGATGGCCTGCTTACAGTTACGCATGACCGCATCAAGGATGATGAGGCGTTTTTGCTTGTTGCGGAAAAAGCTTTTGAGCTTCTGCCCGCGCCTGTACGTCTTCTGCTTCCAAGGTCGGCGTTCCTCGCCCATACCGAAAAACATCGTGTCTCGATCGTTGAGTTGTTAGAGGAAAAACGGCAGCAGCGCCTTGCGCTTGAGAGCCCTGCAACTGTAGTGACTGAAGTAATATCAGCCAGCTAGAAATTACTCACCACTTAGACTCTGACCCCGGCCATCGCGTCGGGGTTTTTATTGACTAAAAGTCACCTGTAGCTAGGACTGCCCTCGGGAAGGACTGGGCGCTGTTAGGCCGGTAGTGCGCGCTACGGAAGAACATTGACGTCCCGAACGTCATCTATCAGTTTTAGGCGCTCTATAGCGCGTCTGCATCCATAGTTAGCTGCTTTTTGAAGATAGCGGATCTTTTCCTGCTTAAGGTTCTGCCCTGAAATTTGAGTTGATAGACTCATGTAGAGCTCGGCTCGAATAGCTTTTTCATTGAGAGATGCAATTGCATTTTTGCTCCTGGAATCACTATCCCTGTCGCAGCTAGGCATAAGCATTGGCTGCGGATAGTACTTGCTTTGCGAAGTTGTATTTTCAGGTAAGGCGTCAATCAATGATCGAAACTCGGCTGTTTTTACATCGTCGAAGCAGTAGCTGATCATCTGCATACCTGCTGGGGCGAACCCTTTTGTTAGGCTAGATTTCAATAAAGAGCAGACCTGATCTACAGCTTGCTCTCTGGGTTCAATGCCTATAGCGAGCCGAGCGAGCCGGTATTGTGCAGCTGGATTTCCGTCAGCGGCTGAGCGCTTGAGTAGGGGGGCGGCCTCCGCCACTAGAGTGCGTAGTTTATTTATGAGTTCTTCTTTTTTCTTTTCGGGAAACTTTTCCTCATTGGGTAGTTGATGCCGAATATTGAAAATTTCGTTATCAATGTCGTCAATTTTATCAAGGTAAGGGAGTGCCTTGAAGTACAGCGTTTCGGCCTCGGGTGAGGCATCTGGCGACTCCGCGTTTGCGATTGTCGCGACGCAAACCAATAGGGTTAATGATAGAAGTTTGATGTTTCTTTTCGTCATAGCGTCATCCTTGTAATTACCTGCCTGGATCGAGCCAATGTCACAACGCAGTATGCCGGTTGGCGGGCTAACTTTTTCATATTCAGGGCCTCGAAATCAATCAGGGCCTTTTCGTTTTCGGCCCCGCCACACCCTTCGCTCTGAGCTGGGAGTGCCGCCGGGGCTGATTCAAATCTGCAGGTCATGGCCTGTCATATTCATAACTCCCTGACGGGGAGGAACCGAGATGTCCAACATGCCAGACAAACCAGACACATGGGCGATTGCGCTTGCGTGGTTGAGCCAGCATTCGCCAATCCTCTATGCGGCTGCGCTGTCCTGCGCCATGGCCGTCCTGCGCATCACCTACGGCGGCGGCACACGGCGCCAGATGCTGGTGGAAGGCGCGATCTGTGGCGGCCTTACCTTGACCATCATTAGCGGCCTGGACTTCTTCGGTCTGCCCCAGAGCATGGCTACCTTCGCAGGTGGCTGGGTAGGCTTCCTGGGTGTGGAGAAGATTCGGTCGATTGCTGATCGGGTGACTGACTTCAAACTGCCCACTCGTAAGGTCGATTAATTCCGCGCCACGTTTTCGAATGCGCCAAATCGTGGCGCGCAATCATGAGGAATCACCCATGGATAACCAGCACAAGAAAATCACCGGCTACCGCGACCTGAGTCAGTCCGAGATCGACGGCATGAACTCCATCAAGGCGCTGGAGGCTGACGCCGGCGAACTGTTCAAGCAGATCGGCAAGATTGAAGGCGTTGATCCGCGACTGCTGGCCTTGGCCAAGACCAATTTGCAGCAGGGCTTCATGTGGTTCGTGCGCTCGATCGCCAAACCCGTCGATCCGTTCAGTTGATGAGCAACGTCACGCGCCTGCGCCACGCTCTGCCGATGAGCCAGGACATCAACAAAGCCCTTACCGATCTGGATGGTGCCATCGCTAAGGCAGTAGACGCAGCAAAGTCTGCCGGACTACCACAAGGCTTGGTGGTGGCAGTCCTACACGGGCACGCTCACGGGCAGGCTCACGAAATGGTGATTGTGTGACCGAGAAACTGATCGAATTAATCGTTGGGGATGGTGAGAGCCGGTACGCAAGGCTTGTAAATCTCATATCACCGCATTGCTAGGTCAGCAAATCGACTAAGTATCAAAGAGGTTGGCACAAGTAACGTTTCGCCTGCTGTGCTTTGTTTCAGTTCCACAGTTTCTGGCGGCGACGTATTAAGCAGGCAGAGGAAGTCTTCTGGGCTCAGGCAGTGTTGGCCGCGAATCCACACTGCGGGGTGAAATGAGCGTTTCGTAAGTTCGTCATGTGCGTCTCCATGGTCGGTTTTCGCCGAGCTCATGCCTTCTTCAGAAAGATTGTCGCCGCGCTGAATCAGGAGTTTCGCAGCGATATAAATCACAGCGACCTGTTCTATGGGGGCTGCCTGGTAATCAATGGGTTTCATTGCGCATTCCACGCCATCCGGCCACCCAGCCCACCAACATCCGGCCACCTATTCCACGCTCATCCGGCCGGGCAGTCGGAGCGCAGCGACGCAGGCTTGCATTGTTAGTCTGAAGTCTCTGTCGCCGTCAATTTCGTTGCGCGTCTGCGCATCGATTCGCCCTTCAGTTCGATCCGATAAGCGTTATGTACCAGCCGGTCGAGGATCGCATCGCCCAGGGTCGGATCGCCGATCAGTGCGTGCCATTTGTCCACCGGCATCTGGCTGGTTACCAGCGTCGAGCGGTTGCCGTAGCGGTCGTCCAGCAGTTCAAGCATGTCGCGCCGCTGAGCAGCGGTAAACGGCGCCAAGCCCCAGTCATCCAGGATCAGCAGGTCGGTCTTGGCGTAGCCGGCCATTAGCTTGGCGAAGCGGCCGTCGCCGTGTGCCAGGCCCAGTTCTTCCATCAAGCGCGGCAGGCGCAGATAGCGCACGCTGTAACCGTCGCGGCAAGCTTTATGAGCCAGCGCGCAGGCGAGCCAGGTTTTGCCTACGCCCGTCGGCCCGCCGATGATCAGGTTCAGGCCATCGCGCAGCCACTGGCCGCTACCCAGTTGCAGGATCAGCGCCTTGTCCAGGCCACGAGGGCTGCGGTAATCGATGTCTTCCAGGCAGGCGTTATGGCGCAGTCGTGCGGCTTTGAGGCGAGTCGTCAGGCGGGCGTCTTCGCGCTCGGTCAGCTCGCGGTCGACCATCAGGCCGAGGCGTTCGTCGAAGCTGAGATCGTTGATGTCGGGCGTTGCGTGTTGTTCGCCAAGCGCCTTGATCATGCCGTGCAGGCGTAGGATTTGCAGCTTGTCGAGGGTCGGGTTAGGCAGCATGTTCGTGCTCCTTTTTCAGTCAGTGGTAGTAGCCAGGGCCGCGCAGATTGATATGTTCATCGGGCAGTAACGGCAGGTTTTGCTGGGCAAGAGGTAGCCGTTCCAGGCCTTGGCGCAGGATCGATTCGAGGCTCTTGTAACTGCATGCGCCTAGGGCCAGCGCACGTTGGCAAGCGGCTTCCAGCCGCTCTTCGCCGTGCTGTTTGCTCAAGCGCAGGATGCCCAGACAGGCGCGGAAGCCATGCTGCGGATGGATTCGGCGTTCGAGGATGTAGGCGATGACACCGGCCGTATTCGGGCCCGTCTGCTCAGCCCAGCGGATCAGCCGCTGGGGCGTCCACTCGGCGTGTTCGCGGTGACTTTTGGGCATGTGCTCGGTGTGGGTAGTGTGGCGGCCTTTGTGCGGCGAGCGCAGATGGCTGGCCACGCGCTGGTTGGCGTGGAAGCACTCGACGGTCTGCGCGGTCAGGCGTACTTCGAGTTGGTGTTTCACCAGTTGGTACGGCACGGAGTAAAAATGGCCGTCGACTTCGACGTGGTAGTCGATGTGGACTCGCACCTTTTTCCATTCGGCGTAGACATACGGATGTTCTGGTAGCGGTTGCAGCGCGGGTTGGTCGATGGTCTCGAAGGCCGAGCGGCGTGAGCCGGGCAGTTTCTTGAAGGGCTTCTGATTGAGGCGATCCAGCAGCAGTCCGATGGCGGTGTTGAGTTCACCCAGCGAAAAGAACTGCCGATTGCGCAGCACCGCCAGGATCCAGCGCTCGACCACTTGAACACCGACTTCGACCTTGGCTTTGTCCTTGGGTTTTCGTGAGCGAGCGGGCAATACGGCGACGCCGTAGTGCTCGGCCAGATCGCGGTAGCTGGGGTTGATATCGGGCTCGTAACGGTGCGCCTTGGTCACGCCACTGCGCAGATTGTCGGGCACCAGGATCTGTGCGGTGCCGCCGAAAAAGCAAAACAGCGGGCATGCGAGCCCAGCCAGTCGGGCAGTTTCTGCGACCAGGTCGCCTCGGCGAAGGTGTAGCTGGAGGCGCCGAGGACGGCGACGAAGATCTGGGCCTGGCGGATCTCTCCGGTTCGCCGGTCGATGATCGGCACGGTCTGACCCGCGTAATCGACGAACAGCTTTTCGCCGGCGCGATGTTCCTGGCGCATGACCACGTCGACCTTGGCGGCCCAGAGCCGGTAGTGCTCGCAGAACCAGCTGTATTGGAAGCCTTGCGGATGGGCGAGTCGATATTCTTGCCAAAGCAGGGCCAGGGTTACGCCGGGGCGGCGCAACTCTGCGTGGACATGAGTCCAGTCCGGCATCGGACGTTGATCGCTGGGGACGTCGGGTGGTGGCGGAAAAAGACGCTGCTGCAACTGCGCCTCGCTCGCCGCACACGGCCAAGTCAGCCCGCTGGCAGCAAAGCGATTGAGGTACTCACCGATAGTTGCGCGACCCACCTGCAAGCTGACAGCGATCTGGCGAGCAGATAGGCCGACCTCAAACTTGAGACGTAGCACTTCCTTAATTTTACGCATGGATAACCGCTCCACGACGACCTCTCTGCTTCGATAAAAGAGGTCGATGGTAGTGAATTAATCCTGCGTTGCTGCCTGCCTTGTGGGTGGCCGGATGGCCGTGGAACGGGTGGCCGGATCATCGTGGAATCAGTGGCCGGATGTTCATGGAATGGGTGGCCGGATGCCCGTGGAATCCGCAGTTTCATTGGTAAATCCTATGTACGAGACGATTGATATGGGGTCTCAGGGCTGGAATTCCAATGGCTAAAAACTGTTTTGTATCCAGGCCAGTACCGCCGCCGGAAGTGCTTGAGCTGTCCGAATTATCCCGCTTCGGTATCCATCTGGCTCCTGCGCCTGAGGTGTGGGAGTGGCTTCAAGCCGAGATCCTTGCCGACACCGGCAGCATTCACAACGAAGACCATGCCCACCTACTGGATGCAGACATCCGGGTCATGTGGGCGTCGTCAGCATTCGAGAAGCAGGGCCGCACAGTCCTGGGCCAGGCCGAACAGGTAGCGTTTCGCGCCGGCGGCTGGCAGAAAGCCCGGATGGAGCAACAGATGCGTGATTGGTTCGGCGACGTGCCGGCTTTCATCATCACCTTTGCTGCCGATTACTGCGCCCAGTGTAGCGACCTTGAGTTCTGCGCCCTGGTCGAACACGAGCTGTATCACTTGGCTCACGCGACCGACAAGTACGGTCAACCAGCATTCACTCAAGACGGTGTACCGAAGATCAAGCTGCAGGGCCACGACGTGGAAGAGTTCGTCGGTGTGGTCCGCCGCTACGGTGCAAGCCCTGACGTTCAAGCGTTGGTGGATGCTGCAAACAGTCCTGCCGAGGTGGGGAAATTGAACATTGCGAGGGCCTGCGGAACCTGTCTGCTCAAGTTGGCCTGATGTAAGACAGGCGTGAGACGGAATCTAACTTATGGCAGCCCTGAAAAATGAGGTGAAGAGCTTCATCGTTCAGGCTTTGGCGTGTTTCGACACTCCGAGCCAGGTCTCACAAGCGGTGAAGCAAGAATTCGATGTGGACGTAACCCGGCAGCAGGTTGAGCAGCACGACCCAACAAAGCGCGCCGGCTCCCACCTGGCGCTCAAGTGGCAGACCCTCTTTCACGACACTCGCAAGCGGTTCCGCGAAGAGACGGCAGAGATCCCGATCGCCAACCGCGCGTTCCGCCTGCGAGCCATGAACCGCTTTGTGGAGAAGGCCAAGACGATGAAGAACATCGGTCTGGCCATGCAGATCCTCGAGCAGGCCGCGAAAGAAACCGGTGACATCTACGTCAACCGGGCACGGAAGGAAGAGGCTGGTGACGAACCGGTGATCCCGACCCGTATCCAGGTCGACGTGGTAGATGCGAGGAAGCCGAATGCCGAGCCTTAACGTTCCGCAGGCTCAGTTCCTCACGCTACCCCACAAGTTTCGTGCGTTCGTTGCTGGGTTCGGCTCAGGCAAGACCTGGGTGGGGTGCTCGGCGCTGAGCAAGCACTTCATGGAGTGGCCTGGCGTCAATGCTGGCTACTTCGCACCGACTTACCCGCAGATCCGGGACATTTTCTATCCGACCATGGATGAGGTGGCCTACGACTGGGGACTGAAGACCAAGATCAACCAGGCGAACCACGAGGTTCACATCTACAGCGGCCGGCAGTACCGCGGCACTGTGATTTGTCGGTCGATGGAGAAGCCGCAGACCATCGTTGGCTTCAAGATCGGCCAAGCGCTGGTGGATGAGCTGGACGTGCTGACCGCCGTCAAGGCGCAGCAGGCCTGGCGCAAGATCATTGCCCGGATGCGCTACAACCTGCCCGGGCTGAAGAACGGGGTGGACGTAACCACGACACCGGAAGGCTTCAAGTTCGTCTTCCTGCAGTTCGTGAAGCAGTTGCGGGACAAGCCTTCGCTCAAAGAGATGTACGGCCTGGTGCAGGCCAGCACTTTCGACAACGAGCTGAACCTGCCGGATGACTACATCGCATCCCTGATGGAGTCGTATCCACCACAGCTGATCATGGCGTACCTCAAGGGGCAGTTCGTCAACCTGACCTCCGGCACGATCTACACGGCCTACGACCGCAAGCTCAACGGGTGCTTCGACACAGTGCAGCCCGGTGAGCCGCTGTTCATCGGGATGTACTTCAACGTCGGCAAGATGGCGGCAATCACCCACGTAAAGCGCGATCAGGGCTTGCCCAGGGCAGTAGATGAGTTGATCGACGGCTACGACACGCCTGACATGATCCGCCGCATCAAGGAACGCTACTGGCAGCACGACGGCAACGACTTCAAGAAAACGTGCGAGATCAGGGGCGGTCGAAGGGGAAGCGATCGGGCTGTCCAGCGATGCCATAGATGATGAGAAGCGTGGGCCCGTCTACAGCAGCCGGATTCGATTGAAAGAAGATCATTTGAATATCAAGGGCCAACGCGTTGCGCTATCGCCGGGTATGTCGGTGACGGCGGAGGTCAAGACGGATCAGCGTCGGGTGCTGGATTACTTCCTGAGCCCTTTGCGCCAGCATGTTCAGGAGAGTTTGAGAGAGCGCTAGGCGGACTATTTTCATGGATGGGGTTCGGTCTGACGCGGTTCAAACCGTCATAGGTTCAGGCCCTCACGTTCGATGGGGTAATTGATCATGATTTGGATGGTCGGATTGGAAGAAATTTTATGCGCGTAAATCGTGTTTTTTTGCGCCGAAATATGGTCAGAATTTTCTTTTTTTTCTGGCAGGCCTTAAGGGGCGTGGCAGCTATCTTGTTGCTGGGTCTGTTGGGACTGTTGGCAGTTGCATTAGTCACTTATCTATCTGAAGTTCAAAAAAGAACCGAGGCGGCGCCAAATGTGTCTTCGGGAAACCGTCCGGGTTGGGTATGCGGGAAAATTTTGGGCACTGTGATAGAAGTACCGAGTAGTTACGTCCTATTCTGGGCTGAATATGAAGGGAAAAGCTCATGGGAAAAAGGCTTTACCGAAAATAAGAAAGGCTGTGATGCTAATTTTTCTTCGGTATCAATGGCGCTGTCTTGGCCATATCTTCTACCTGTGAGAACGAGTGAGTATACGACGACCCCCTACGGAAAATTTCAAGGTGTGGTGTTGACGCTTGAACAGATTGCTGTCAGGCATGGAGATCTTGATTATCTGATAAATAATATGCTGGAGGCCTCTGCATCTAAAGTGGAAAGTGCGGATAATTATCAGAAGGAGTTGGGGTTGTTTCTTCAGGAGAAAGATAATAAATATTTGCCCGGCGAAGTAAATGGCTACTATTGGAAGCGCAGTGCGGAGAAAGTGCCCGTAGTATTTTCCTGTCGACGATATAAAACTGAAAAGGAATTTTATGAATGCACAGGCTATTTTGTCATTGAAAAAATAGGTGCACTTGCGAAAGTTGAACTTGCTCCGAGTAAACTTAAGGACTGGCCAGCGGTTGTAGATGCCATGAACGCCTTCGTTCTCTCAAATATCAAACAGTAAAATTTAAGGTGCCGTGATGCCTCAAATATAGGTGCGCCTGTATCTGATGCTGATGTGGCACGCATTTTAAATCAGATGGCCCGTGGTTACCTTTCTGCTTTAGATAGTAAGCTTGAGACAAACGGAGGCAGTCCCATTTCTTCTGATGTCACGCACCGAGAAGCATGGGGTTTTCATACAAAAGTATTTGAAGATAATGGCCTGTCGAAGGACGCATGGACATTGAATTCTGTACTTTCGAATATCACAGAAAATACTAGGGAAAGCTATTGGCAAAATGTTCTTGATTCTGCTGGTGACATTAAAAAAGAGCTACTATTGGCTATTAATACTGTCCAGCTTATGTCGCTCGCGACCGTGGCCGGCTCTGGGGCGAATAAAGAACTTGCTCAAAGCTGGATTAACAAGGTCGACTCTCCAACTGGGTATTACAATGTTGTTACCCAATTGCTGAACAGTACGAAGGATCCTGCTCTACCCGACGCGAAGACTACGCTCGACAATATCCGTAAAATAGAGATAGAGCCAAATGGCGACATGATCTTGACGGTTCCCCTTTCATCATCTTCTGTCGGTGAGGCCACGCTGCTTTATACGAAAGATAGCGTTCAAGTCAGCGTCGCAGGTATTTCGTTGATGGAAGTACCCAAGGACTCGATCATTTCGGTCGGTAAACAAAATGTTTCCGTATCACACAGCTATGGCGACTTGTCGGCGGCCTATCGCTTGACGGCTCAAGGTGTGGTCGTCGCGTGGAAAAACGCCGAGGGTGGATTAGCGGTAGAACAGACTTACGGTTTCGATGGGCTGCCGGTAAACACTACCTGGAAGCAGAACGGTCAAACCTTCACGGGCCCCGCGCCCGATCTGGCTGCGTTTATCAGCCAGACGTCTACCCAAACTGGCGCGTTGGTCTTGTCCCAGACCGTAGCATCCCAGCAGGCACAGACCGGCACGCTCCTGAATACGTCCGCCGAGGGTGCGATCGCCGCTGCAGAAAATGCCCTGTCCTTGAAGGCTCTGCAGCATCGTCTGGCCCAGGAACCCTATTCTGATCGCTGGTCACCCACTGCATTGGGCGCCAGTATTCCTTTTGCACTGAGGTTGTCGAACGGCTTACAAGCGGCAATCCAGCAAGTACTGAATATCGCTCAACAGGGCTGGAGCACTTACAACGTTGGCATCGTCACCATCCTACCATTGGAGGTGTCGGGTTCTGGTCGATACCACCTGCCGCTGGTGCTGGACCTGACGGGGAGTGGCATCAAACTGCTGCCACCGTCACGAAGTAACGCAGTGTTCGATCATAACGCCGATGGGGCAAAAAGCGCGGTGGGCTGGGTCGGGGCGGACAATGGCATCCTGGTGTTTGACACCAACGGCAATGGGGCTATCGACAATGCTACCGAGTGGTTTGGTGAGTCCTTCGCGGTACCGGGAAGCAAGGCGCCGGTTGGGCAAAATGGCTTTTCGGTGCTCGCGACGCTCGCCGCTGCCGGGAGTACGGTTTTTTCTCGGGATACCGCGTTGATCAACCCTTTCACCGGCGGCAATTACTTTGACGGTGTCAAAGTATGGGTCGACGCGGATCAGAATGGCATTTCCACGCCTGAAGAATTGAAAACATTGACTTCTCTGGGTATCGCATCCATTGATCTGATATCGACGCATGACGGCCGTCAGGTGGGAGGGGGGTTAATCGATTCCACCGCCGGTTTTACGTTCACCAATGGCACACGAAGAGATATTGCCGATATTGGGTTGGCCGAGAAAACCGAGGCCGCTCAAGGGGCCGCCCCCATCAACCCAGGCACCCTGATATTTGCCGATTACGCCTCCAAAGGTTATGCGGCGATGGCCGCAGGCCAGGCGCGCGGGGCTGACGCGGCTCTGGCAACGACGGCGCCTGACTTTGCAGGTTACACGGCCGCGTTGCAGGCGTGGTCAGTCAAGCAGCGTTATCGCAGCAGTCAGGGGTTTCCCAACCCTTTGCTCGGGGTGCGTGACCGAACGCTCATTACCTTCTATGAAGGTGAAAGTGGTGCCGAACAAGGTAGCACTGCCGGTAAGGAAGTGATGGCATTGCTACAGCAGGGCTCGACGTACTACGGCTCTGTTCGCGCCACTCTGCAGGCCGTTGATGCGGGGGCGATAGCGCTGGGGCAGGCGCAAACTGCGGCGCAAATAGCCAACGCCGTGCCGAGCGCTGAGGCGCGTTCGACCGCCCAAACCAAGGCACATTCTGCCGCTGTCGCTTGGGGCGCCGCAGCGACCTCGTATTTGACCACTTCAGAGGCGTGGGCGGCTTACACCGGCAGGTTGGAAGCCTTGCGCGGTCAGGTGAACAGTCTGGTTCCGGTGAATAAGAATTCAATCGGCCATTTACCCGGGAATAATACTTTTTTCTCCCCCGATGATGCGGGTTTTGCTGCGGATACCTTTACCGCTTACGCCGCCTTATTGCAATTGTCCAGGGACCTCAAAGTCGGTATCGACACGTCTCTTGGGGCGTTCGCGCAATCGGCGGGTTACGCCAAGGCCTACACCGGTGTGGCGGGCGGGACAGTGACCGTCGACAAAGGTTACAACCTGATCCTGGCGGGTAACGGCGCCCAACGCTTCGTGCTTAATACCAGCGTCGATAACGTGTTGCTCAGCCAGGCTTCCGGGCAAGTGACGTTGCAAAGATTTCAGGCCGGCAGCGCGGGCGACCAAATTCAGCTACTGGGGCTCGGCGACAGTGCGTCTGTCGTCCGCACCCAAGAGGGGCTGCGTGTGTTAGCCGCTGACGGGCAACATTACGTTGATCTGCTGGGGACCAACGCTTCGGACTTGAACTTGTTCGCCAATTTCAGCGGTGTACGGACGCTGTCTTTTGCCGGGTATGACCAAGCGGGGGTACGCAGCTTACGAAATAATGGCCTGAACGACGGCCAGGTGCATATCAACGAGATCATTGCCTCAAGCCATGGCGATACGCTAATCGGTGGTGACTGGAACTCCGTGCTCAGGGGGGGGGCAGGTGATGACACGTTCCTGGTGACTGGGCGTGGCGCATGGATCGATGGCGGTGCGGGTACCGATGTCGCGAGCTATGTACAGGTCGCTGCCGGGGTGAGCGTCAATTTGTCCTCAGGACGCGATAGCCTGGAAAGTACGCTGTATAACATCGATAACGTTATCGGCTCCGCGTGGAGCGACACATTGACAGGCACCACCGCCAATAATGTGTTGGCAGGTGGTCGAGGCAATGATCGGCTTGAAGGCGGTGGTGGCAACGATGTGTACGTCTTCGATCGGGGAGACGGCCAGGATAAAGTGATCAATGGTGTCTCGGGCAATACCGGGCCGAGTTCGATACTGAAGTTACAAGCAGGTATAAAGGCGGCCGACTTGTGGTTGGCACGTGAAGGCAACAACCTGCTTGTAGCTGTGTTGGGCAGCCATGACCGCATCGAAATTCAGGACTGGTTCGCAGCCGACTACCGTAAGCTCGCGGCTATCGAACTGTCCAACGGTCTGCGGCTTGGCAGCGATGCGGTGGAACTGGCCATTGCCACTCAACAATCCTGGAAACAAGCCAATTCCGGTTTTAATCCCGTAGACCCATTGACGATAAATAAGCCACCGTCGCTGGACGCTTATTTTACCGCCCATGTGGACGTGCCACTGGTGCCTTCGATTTCAAATGTCGCGCTCGAAACGCGTAGGGTTTATGAGTCGGGCGCGGTCACGCAAGGCGCAGGTCTGGCGACGACGGCCGCCAACCAGGCCGCGGCGGCAATTGCGGCGTTGGGCAGCAAGAGTGCTCAGGCCAGCAGCCTTGGCCGTCAGGTGTCGCTGATTTACCTGGTCCCCAGTATGAACAGCTACCGTTATTACAATAGCCAGGACCCACAGGCCTACATCCTCACGACACAGATCAATTTCGATTCAACCAACCCGATGACGGGCCGTCCTAAAGGAGTCGTCAGCTACGAGCGCATCAGCGCACTGAATGCGGATGCCTTCTACGTAAAGAATATTTTCGAGGTTTCATTTCCGGCATCCTCGACGACCAGCAACGCCTACCTGGAACGTGGCGTGGGAACCGTTGCGGCCTCTGTTGCAACCTGTGCATCCATCAGCGGCTCACTTTCGTTGACCACGACGGTTGGGCAAGCTGTAGCGTCATCCGCCCAAGCCCGGCAATTTGCTTTGGGGCAAGCTGTAAGTGCGAATGACACGAAGAGCTCCTCTACTGCGCAGTCAGCTAAAGAGGCTGCCGTTGCGTTTGAGCGCGGGCTCGGCAGCACGGTTTCACTCTATCAGAATGCACTCGATGGCTTGGCAGGCTCATCGTCACTGATCGCTCAAACAGCGGCCAACCTCGCAAGCATCCTGCCGCCAACTGTCATTACGACAACACAACGTTACGTTACCAAGAGTCTATTTCCGCCTTTTACTCCAGCACACTGGGTAACGGTGACCAGCACCAGTCGTTACGAATGGGCGTCTACTGTCGATAGAGACAAAGCCAATGCATTGCTAACTGCTCAGGCGAGTGCACAAGGAGCGTACGCCCAAGCAAGTGCCAGTCTGCAGACTTACAAAACTGCGTTGGGATCGGTGTTGGGTTACGCTGATGTTCAGCTCGTGTCGGGTAGTCAGGTCTCAGCGGTCGCTGGTGCGTCCGCAAGCTTATTGATTTCAGGCTCCGGGAATGGGCATGGCATGACCGGCGGTGCAGGCCGCGATATGTTTTTGTTCACGGAGTCGGCGGGAGCAACCGGGCACCGCATCAATGCTTTTCAGGCCGGAGTCTCAGGCGACCGATTGCTGCTGAGTTCAGCCTCCAGCACGGCTTACTTGGATGCAGATGCTTCGGCGCAGGCCCGTCTGTCTTTCTCGCCAGGCACGCCTTTACTGACCTTAACCGGGGTCAATCTCAATGCTCTCTCCCTGTACGACAATCTATTGGGTGTTGCTACCGTGGATTACTCCGGTTCAGCCAAAGGGATAGTTGCGCAACTTGATTCACTCACTCCACGGGATTTTGATGGCTTTACCCATGTGCAAAACCTCAACGGCAGTGCTTTCGCTGACCGGTTGAGCGGTGACAGTCGGGACAACGTACTCAATGGTGGGGCCGGTGATGATGTTCTGACAGGCAAGGGCGGAAACAACGTGCTGAGCGGTGGTGCCGGTAATGATACGGCCAGTTATGAAGGCGCCCCAACCGGCGTGGTCGTAGATCTGGCTAAAGGCACGGCAAGCAACGGGTACGGTGGGATCGACCGGCTGACGAGTATTGAGAACCTTCTGGGCTCCAGCCACGACGATATCCTGTCGGGAGATACCGGTAGCAACCGACTTGAAGGAGGAGGGGGCAATGACTTGCTGATCGGCGGTGGTGGCTATGACCACTATGTAATTGCCAGAGGGCGGGGGCACGACACTCTTATCAATGGGATAGGAGAAGCCCGGGGTGCCCTGCGCATCGACAACGAGTCCCGTGAGTCGCTGTGGTTTCAGCGGGCGGGTAATGATCTGCGCGTGCAACTGCTAGGCAGCGACACCGACATCACTGTGCAGGGCTGGTATGACAACTCTGTCAGCCGGCTGGACAGGATCGCCCTCGGTGGAAGCCATACGGACTATCTACTGGGGGCGCAGGTTGACCAGTTGGTTCAGGCAATGGCAGGGTTCAGTGGCAGTCATCCCGGATTTGATCCGAAGGCATCGGGCGTTATCTCAGATGCTTCGTTGCTGGCAACGTTGAGCAGTAGCTGGTTGACGAGTCCTGCGGCTTAAACATCAGATCTTAGACGCGGTTGGCGCGCAACCGCGTCGTGTTTGGTTCGATTCCTGTCTCGGCCTCCACTCTTAAAAACCCCGTAGATTACCGTCCACGGGTTTTTTATACCTGCGATTTACGATCCCTTCCGCAACGCTTCAGATGTGTTCCGCAACTTCACTGTTCTGACCGGATTACATACTGGATCACCTCTTCAAGGGTGCCTATGTCTGGAGCGTTGCTCGCTAATGCTTCTGGGCGGCACCATGGATAGTCCAGGCGGGATACCCACTCCATGATGGTGTGAAGGTCGGTAGGCGGCAGGGTTTTCATATGCTCGATGGTGATAGTGAGCCGCTCGACAAGTCCCGACTCGGGATTGAACTGCCATCCATATTGACCACAACCGACTCGGACCTCGCCGGAGTTTTTGTCGGACATAGCGACCAGCCATTGGCATTGGAACGTTTTGCTATCCGGCTCCGGTGGGTGTCCCAGACAAAAGGTATAGACGTTTTCGAATGTCTGGCCGAAGCGACTGACCAGCACGTCGCCGATGGACTCAAGGCCTTCAACGTGGGGTGGAAACGAGATGGACCCCGTGTATACCACCATCTCCAGTTGTGCATCCGGCATAAAAGCCTGGCGCAGCAGATGCGGGCGGTTACTGTCCTTGGCGTTTATGTACTGCTGAATCGACCGTTGAGCTGTGTTCATTGTTGGTCCATTGCATCCATTCGTTGTTGTTGAGGGCAGTGCCGGCATCCAGGAGCGGTTGTTCGAAGGAAAACGAGCAGCCGATGGTGAAGGCAACCAGGTCATCCTGCCACAGGGGCTCTATGTCTGGCAGTTCTTCGCTCATGCGCTAGGGCGGCAAAAATTTCTGAAGGAGCCCCGCTTGGTTAACTGTATCGACCAGTCGACCGGCTGTGTGGGGCAGATGTTGCGTGGACGTCGGAGCTCTCACCCTTCTTGGGAAGGGCGCCTCGCATAGACGGCCAAAACAATGCGTTCGGAATGAATGAGGTATTCAAGCATTGCTTCGCGAGCTTTGGCCATCTCGTTGCGTTCAACGAGTTCAAGAATCTGAAAGTTCATATCGACGTAGGGCTCATGCAAGAACTCGGCGTCCTGCAACAGCCCAAAAGTCAGCCGTAGCTCTGCAAGTATGCGCCGGAACATGGCGTTCAAGCGTTCACTGTCCGCAAGTTCAACGACGGCCGTATGGAAGTCCATGTTAGCTGTGCCCACTGCCAGCCAGTCCCCCGCGTCCCGTGCTCGTTGGGCCTGTTCTGCCGCTGCGCGCATGTTTTTCTTCGCCGGGTGGCGCGGGTAAGCCTCGGCCAACGCCTGGCATTCGATGAGGCGTCGCACGCGGTAGATGTCGATGACGGCCGCGATGCTGGGAACCACCACGAATACCCCACGGTTGGGTTCGTGTCGTAACAGGCCGTCTTTGGCCAGCGTCCGGAATACTTCGCGCAGGGTGTTTCGCGAGATGCCGAGGTTTTCGCTGAGCACCTGCTCGGACAGCCGTTGCCCAGGTGTGAATTCGCCTTGGGTGACTTGCTGACGCAACTGTTCGGCGATCCGCTCGTTTAGCGTCTGGGCTACGAATGAAGGGGAGGCGGGAAGGGGCATCGAGCGGACTTCTGAGTGGCAGGGGCGATTGGATTCTAGCAGGTTTTGCCCTACTCGCAGTGTCGCTTTTTCCTGTAGGGCTGAAACAGATTGGTATTTTGGCATACATATTGCTTTTTATTATCCGTGTTGGATTGTTGAACAATTCTGTTGAAATGATCATTCAATCGGATGAAGATAGTTGAGTGATCTAAGAAAATAACTCAAACAACTTGGAGAAACGCCGGTGCCCACTGACATCAACTTGTGGCCCTTGCTGGGGGTCGTCGTCATCATCGTGGGCTTCGTCCTGCGCTTTAATCCCATGTTGGTCGTGATTGTCACGGCCGTCGTCACCGCCTTCGCGGCGCACTTTCCGGTCGACAGGATTCTTGCCGCCATCGGCACGGGCTTCATCAAGACGCGTAACCTGCCGTTGATCATCCTGCTACCGCTGGCGGTGATTGGCTTGCTCGAGCGTTATGGTTTGCGCCAGCACGCCCAGCGATGGATCAGTAGCATCAAGTCCGCGACTGCGGGCCGCTTGCTGATTGTCTACCTTGGCGCACGCCAGATGACCGCAGCCATCGGTCTTACCAGCCTGGGCGGCCATCCACAAATGGTGCGACCGCTGCTCGCGCCAATGGCAGAAGGTGCTGCCGAAGCCCGTTTTGGGGCACTGCCGGAGAAGGTTCGCCACAAGCTGCGAGCGTATGCCGCAGCGACCGATAACGTCGGCCTGTTCTTCGGCGAAGACATCTTCGTGGCTTTCGGCGCGATCGTGCTGATGACCACGTTCTTGCGTGAGGCGGGCATCGAAGTCGAGCCGATTCGCGTCGCGCTCTGGGGGATTCCGACAGCTGTTTGCGCATTCACCATCCATGCTTGGCGCCTGCGCCGGCTTGACACTTGGTTGATGCGCGAGATGGCCGGCAGCGCTGCGGCCGCGGCTGCAACCGTCACAGTCGAAGGCAAGGAGTCCCGACCATGACGCTCACGATCACGCACCTGTACTATCTCGTCGGTGCCATCCTCGCCATCACCGCGGTGATGACGCTTATGGATCGCCAGCACTCAAAGCGCTATTCCAGTGCCTTTTTCTGGGGCCTTTATTCGCTCGTCTTCTTGCTCGGCGACCAGTTGCCGCCGGTCTGGGTCGGCGTCGGTGTTGTGGTGATGGCGCTGATTGCAGCCTTCGGCGGTGTCGGCATTGGCCGTCACGTGGCCCGCTCGGCGGCGGAGTACTCGGCCAGCGCCAATCTGCTGGGCAACAAGCTTTTCATCCCCGCCCTGGCGATCCCGGTCGTGACCATGATCGGCACGCTGTCGGCGAAGTACCTCGTGGTTGGCGGCATACCGCTGCTCGACCCGAAGAACACCACGATGGTAAGCCTAGGGCTGGGCTGTATGGTCGCGCTTGCGCTGGTCTGCAAGATGACGAACGAAACGCCGATGCAAGGTATCCGCGAATCGCGTCGGCTGACCGATGCGCTCGGTTGGGCGCTGGTACTGCCGCAGATGCTCGGCATGCTGGGCCTCGTATTCTCCGACGCCGGTGTGGGCAAGGCCGTGGCGCATATCACCACCAGCTACATCAACATGGATGTACGTTTCTTCGCGGTGATGGTGTACGTGGTTGGCATGGCGCTTTTCACCATCATCATGGGCAACGGTTTCGCCGCCTTCCCCGTGATGACAGGGGGCGTCGGGGTGCCAGTCCTGGTCGGCATGTACGACGGTAACCCGGCCCTTATGGCAGCCATCGGCATGCTCTCGGGTTATTGCGGCACCTTGCTTACGCCGATGGCAGCCAACTTTAATATCGTACCGGCGGCCCTACTCGAACTGCCCGACAAAAACGCGGTGATCCGCGCGCAGGTGCCCACGGCGCTGGCCTTGCTGACTTGCAATGTTTTCATCCTGTATTTCCTGATGTTTCGCTAAAGAAAAGAAAACAACATGAAGATAGACCTCAATAGTGACCTGGGTGAAAGCCTGGGCGCCTGGCGCATGGGTGACGACCACGCGATGCTCAGCATCGTGAGCAGTGCCAATGTGGCCTGCGGCTTCCACGCTGGCGACGCCGCCGGTATCCTGCGGACGCTACGTCAAGCGGCGGAGCGCGGCGTGGCAGTAGGCGCGCACGTCGCCTATCCCGACCTCGTCGGTTTCGGCCGCCGCCAAATGGACGTGGCAAGCGCCGACCTGCAGGCTGACGTGATCTACCAGATCGGCGCGCTGAAGGGGTTGGCTGTGGTGGCCGGCACGTCGGTACGATACGTCAAGCCACACGGAGCGCTCTACAACACCATCGCGCACGATAAGCGCCAGGCACACGACGTGATTGCCGCCATCCGCGCAATCGACCCGTCGCTGGTGCTGGTCGGTTTGGCCGGCTCGCCGCTACTCGGCTGGGCGCAGGCAAGCGGGCTGAGCACTGTGGCCGAAGCCTTTGCCGATCGCGCCTACATGCCGGACGGTTCGCTGGTCTCCCGTCGCGAGAAGGGCTCCGTGCTGCACGATGCACGGGATGTTGCCGAGCGCATGCTACGCCTGGCGACCGAGGGTGTGGTCACGGCCATTGACGGCAGCATCGTGCGCCTTAAGGCCGATTCGGTCTGCGTGCATGGTGACAGCCCAGGCGCGGTGGAGATGGCGCGGCAAGTGCGTGCGCTGCTTGAGCGTTCGGGCGTCAAGGTCGCTCCTTTCGTCGACATGGGAGTCGTACCGTGATGCGATTTCTGCCGGCTAATCTCGACGCCCTGTTGGTCGAGCTGGATGACTTGTCGCAGACGCTGGCGCTGCTTGCATCACTACAGGCCGAGCCCATCGATGGCATCGTCGAACTCGTGCCGGCCGCGCGCACGGTCATGGTTCACTTCCGGCCTAACACGGTGACGCATGATGAACTCGTCACGCGCATCAGCCGCCGCGACCTCACGGCGCAGATCGAGCGTGCGACCACTCGCGTGGAGATTCCGGTCTCCTACGAAGGAGAGGACCTTGACGAGGTCGCGCAGATGCTTGATCTCTCGCGCGAAGAGGTGATTCGCCGCCATACCGGCTGCGACTACACCGTTGCCTTCACTGGCTTCGCACCTGGGTTCGCCTATCTGAGCGGCGGCCACCCAAGCCTCAACGTGCCGCGTCGCACTACGCCACGCACGCGCATCCCCGCGGGCGCCGTGGGGTTGGCCGGCGCTTTCAGCGGCGTCTATCCGCAGGCCAGTCCGGGGGGGTGGCAGATCATCGGCGTGACTGCCACGCCGATGTGGGACCTAAGCCGTGACGTGCCGGCGCTGCTGCAACCGGGCTTCAAGGTACGTTTCGTCGATGTTTCAGGGCGGCAGCTTTCAGCTTTGCCAGCGCCGTCGCCTGGCCCCGTCGAGGTTCCGCTCCACAATGGTCCGGCGCTTGTTGTCCGTAGCACCGGCCTGCAGGCGCTGTTCCAGGATCTCGGGCGCGAGGGTCTGGCCGGGCAGGGCGTATCCGCCTCAGGGGCGATGGATAAGGGCGCACTGCGCGCGGCCAACCGTCTGGTCGGCAATGCGAGCGACATGGCCTGCGTCGAGATCGTCTACGGTGGCTTCCAAATCACGAGCCGCGCAGACACGGTGGTGGCCTTCACCGGTGCCGATGCGCCGATCGAACTCACGCGTGCGAACGGCGCTCGATATCGTGTGCCAGGCCATGAAGCCATCGCACTTTCTGATGGCGACAGTCTATCGCTTGGCGACCCGCGTGCCGGCATCCGCAGCTACCTGGCGGTGCGCGGTGGCTTCGCGATCGCGCCCGTGCTCGGAAGTCGATCGACAGACACGCTCGCGCAGGTCGGTCCGCCGCCCATCAAAGCCGGTGACATTTTGCCGGTACCTGTGGTCACGCATGGCTCCATCGTTGGCGCGCCCGAAACGCCTCGTGCCGATCTCCCGACGACGACGCAGACCGTGGTGCTCGATGTCGTGATGGGGCCGCGCACCGACTGGTTCACACTGCAGGCCATTGCATTGTTGGCGAGCCAATTGTGGACTGTGACGCCGCAATCGAACCGCGTCGGCCTGCGTCTGGCCGGTGAAACGCCGTTGATGCGCGCACAGATCGCCGAACTGCCCAGTGAAGGCACCGTGTTGGGCGCGATTCAGGTGCCGCCAAGCGGCCAGCCCGTGCTCTTCCTTGCCGACCACCCGCTGACCGGTGGCTACCCAGTGATCGGCGCTGTCGCCCCTTACCACCTCGACCGTGCGGGGCAGATCCCCATCGGTGCGCAGGTGCGCTTCAACCCCATACGCGCGTTCACCGCGGCCCTCTCTTCCGACCTGCGAGAAACCCCATGAAGAAAGTTCTTATCGCCAACCGCGGCGAGATCGCTGTACGCATCGTGCGCGCCTGTGCCGATTATGGTGTGAAATCCGTCGCGGTGTATGCCGACGCCGACATCGACGCGATGCACGCTCGCATGGCCGATGAGGCCTACGGCCTTGACGGCCAGCGCCCGGCCGACACCTACTTGAACATCGAAAAGCTGCTCGCCGTGGCCGACCGCTGTGGCGCCGACGCGGTACACCCCGGATACGGCTTCCTTTCGGAAAGCGCAACTTTTGCCAGGGCCGTGATTGGCGCGGGCCTGAAGTGGATCGGCCCTTCGCCGGCAGCCATCGAGGCACTGGGTGACAAGGTGCAGGCGCGCAAGATCGCCCTGGCTGTCGGTGCGCCGTTGGTGGCTGGCACGTCGGAGCCCGCGCGCGATGCGCAGGAGGTCGTGGCCTTTGCCGAGAAGAACGGCCTGCCGATCGCCATCAAGGCGGCCTTTGGCGGTGGCGGCCGCGGCATGAAGGTCGCATGGCGGCTCGACGAAGTAGCCGAATTGTACGAGTCGGCGGTGCGTGAAGCGGTCACTGCTTTCGGCCGTGGCGAGTGTTTCGTTGAACAGTTCCTCGATCGGCCTCGTCATGTCGAGGCGCAGGTGATCGCCGATACGCACGGCCATGTCGTCGTGCTCGGCACGCGCGATTGCTCGTTGCAGCGGCGCAACCAGAAGCTGGTGGAAGAAGCCCCCGCGCCCTTCCTCAGTGATGAACAGCGTGAGCGCATCCATCAATCGGCGCGCGATGTGTGCGCGAAGGCAGGCTACGTCGGTGCGGGGACTGTCGAGTTTCTGTTGAGTCCTTCCGGAACAATCTCGTTTCTGGAGGTCAACACGCGCCTGCAGGTCGAGCATCCAGTGACCGAAGAGACGACGGGAATCGACCTCGTCGTCGAGCAACTGCGCATCGCCGATGGCTTGCCGCTGTCGGTCACCGAGACGCCGAAGCCGCGCGGTCATTCTTTCGAGTTTCGCATCAACGCCGAGGATGTGGGGCGCGGCTTTCTACCCGCGCCGGGGTTGGTGCATCTGTTCGAGGCACCGTCGGGGCCCGGCGTGCGCGTCGATACCGGCGTGCAGTCGGGTTCTACCGTCCCAGGTACATTCGATTCGCTGATGGCCAAGTTGATCATTACTGGCGCCACCCGTGCCCAGGCTATAGCCCGCGCGCGTCGGGCGCTGAAGGAGTTCCGAATCGAAGGGGTGCCATCGGTGCTCCCGTTTCACCGAGCGGTGATGGCGCACGCCGATTTCACATCAGCCGATGCTTTCAGCGTGCATACGCGCTGGATCGAGACAGATTTTGCCGACACGCTGGCGGCCGCTGTACGGCCTGAACCGCTGGCCGATATCGCACTGGTACGCACGGCCGTGGAGATCGATGGCCGAAGGATTGCGCTCGGGTTGCCGGCTGAACTGCTGCGAGGGCTACATTCCACTGCGCCGTCTGCTGAGCGCGAGGGGGCTGATGTGTCTTCCATTTCGACGGATGCCGCCGCCGTTGTAGCCCCGATCTCGGGCACCCTGCAGTCCTGGAACGTCGCCGACGGCGACAACGTGGCTGTGGGTGACACCCTCGCATCCATGGAGGCGATGAAGATGGAAATGCAAGTCACGGCACACCGCGCAGGACGCATCACCCTAACGGTGTCCGTGGGCTCGACCGTCGCCGCAGGCATTGCAATCGCAAAAATTGTGAGTTGATGAGAGTCGACTCGCTCGCCCAGGGCTCGGCTCAAGACGACTGAATTATTCGCTGTTGAAGGTTGTGATTTTTTAGATGGGGTGGATAAATGATTGATGTTGCAACTCAAATGAAACGGACAGCTTTAGTTGCTTTTATGGCAGTAGCATCGGGGTGTTCGTCACCGCCAGAGCGTAGCGCTAATTCCACCAGACCTGCTGAGCCACTCGCGGATTCTCACTTTCATGTTTCCAACTATGCCTTCCAAGGCACAACGCTGCGCAATCTGGTAGATAACTACGTGTAACCTTTCCAATACATTCAATACCATCAAGTTACACGATAGGCGTGACGCACTTCATTTTGAACGGTCTTATTCATCGAGCATTAAAGCCTGTGACTAGAGAGTGTTGTGATGAAGTTGAACAATCTAACTAAGGCGGCACTGATTGTCGCGTTGTTATCGTCCCTGTCGGGCTGCTGGATATTCATGCCGCCGGGTGGTGGTGGTGGTGGTGGTGGTGGTGGTGGTGGTGGTGGTGGTGGTGGCCACGGTCAGGGCGGTGGCCATGGCGGTCCGGGCGGTCCCGGCCTGCGTTAAGTAACGGCTTATTGGGGCAAGCCACGCTATTCATCTTGATGAGGCGTGGCTTGCCTTTTTTTTGCCCGGCTTAAATCACGGGCAAAGAAAAGCCCGCGATGGGGAGAGCGGGCTAAAAGGTGTTTCTCTAGGAGCTGAAACAACACTAGGCGTTCACCTGTGAAAGCTTTGTGAAAGGCTTGAGCCAATGTGTCGATGGCCAGTTTGCTGGTGCTGTCGCTGTACCCGAGGCTGTTTTTGAGTTGAGGGTCGGGGTTGCGCTGACGTCAAACGGGCGAGATGGTCGCCAGCAGACCGATGCCAATGGTCAGCACCAAAAAGCCAAACAGGAAAATTGCCATCTTGGTCATAAGGCCTCCGAAGGGAAGGGGGCGGCAGGAACATTCCTGTCGCGCTCGACAAGGGTGTCGGGAGTGGCCCTATTGTCCGCCTCGATGACATTTCGATACAGGCGCAGATAGTAAAGAAAAAACCGTATCAGATGCGCGCGCAACGCTTTGGCCCGGGGGGTTGGAGAGGGCTGGGTTTATCAAGATCAGCAGGTGAGCCATGTCTTGAGGGTACGGCGCGCCACCTGAGACAGCCGCAGCATTTCCCCCTAAGATGGCGCCCACAGCCTCAACAATAAGAGAGGGCCGACCCTCGATGGAAAGACGTCAATTCAGCGGTGGCATGAAAGGCAAGAACCTGCGCTACCTCAATGAAACACCCGGCCAGCCAGCGTCGGCCACCCGCGTTGGCTTCCTGCTGCTCGAACACTTCTCCCTGCCGGCCTTCACCCAGACCCTCGACACCTTCGTCACCGCCAACCTGTTGCGCCCCGAGTTGTTCGCATCGCGCACGTTCGGCTGGGGCGACGGCGAAGTCATCAGCGATCTGGGCCTGGTGATCCGCCCGGATGCACGCCTCGACGTGGCGGCCCTGCAAACGCTGGAGTTGTTGGTGATCTGCGGCGGCTTTCGCACCGAACTCAAGGCCAGCGACGACTTCATCCACCTGCTGCGCAATGCCGCCGAGCAGGGCGTCAGCCTGGCCGGCTTATGGAACGGCGCCTGGTTCCTCGGCCGCGCCGGCCTGTTGCAGGGCTACCGCTGCGCCATCCACCCCGAACATCGCCCGGCACTGGCGGAAGTGTCCAAGGCGGCCCACGTCACCAGCGAACCGTATGTCATCGACCGCGACCGCCTGACCGCCTCGAGTCCGTCCGGCGCTTTCCACATGGCGCTGGATTGGATCAAGGGCCTGCACGACAAGGCCTTGGTCGAAGGTATCGAAGATATCCTGGCCTTCGAGGAGTCCCGCTACCGGCGCATCAAACCGACGGAAAACATCTGCGTCAGCGCGCCGTTACGCGAGGTGGTGAAACTGATGGACGCCAACCTCGAAGAACCCTTGGAGCTCGACCAACTCGCCGTCTACGCCGGCCGCTCCCGCCGCCAGCTCGAACGGCTGTTCAAGGAACAACTGGGCACCACGCCGCAGCGCTATTACATGGAACTGCGGGTGACCGAGGCGCGCCGGCTGTTGCAACACACTGAGTTGTCGCAGGTGGAGGTGCTGGTGGCGTGCGGGTTTGTTTCGCCGAGTCATTTCAGCAAGTGTTATAGCTCGTATTTCGGCTACAGGCCGTCGAAGGAAAAGAGGTTGGTCAAGTAGCGTGGAGGTTGTTGGATTTTTCGTGTGACGAGTCATGATCACGGAGTGCTGATTCTCATCATACGTTTCAGAACCGCGCCAACCGATACCCCTCCAACTCCGGCAAACCCGACAGTCGCGGCCGCGTCGAAGCCAGTTGCGCGATGAGCTCCGCGGTCACCGCCGCCTGCGTCAACCCCAGATGCTGATGCCCGAACGCAAGCAACACCTTGCCGTCGGCGACCCGATCGATGATCGGCAGCGAGTCCGGCAGGGAGGGCCGGAAGCCCATCCATGGTGTCGCGTCCTGCGCATTGAGGTCTTGCCGGAACAACCCTTTGCTCAGGCGATGCAGCTGCCAGGCGCGTTGCATATTCGCCGGGCGCTCCAGGCCGGCGAATTCCACGGTGCCGGCCAGGCGCAGGCCGCCGCGCATGGGCGTCATGATGAACTTGCGCTCCAGGGAGGTGACGGCGAAGGGCAGGCGTTCATGTTCGTGGGGCAGCATCAGGTGGTAGCCGCGTTCGGTGTCGAGGGGGACGTGCTTGCCGGTCAAGGCGGCGGTGAGTTTCGCCGAGTGGGCTCCGCACGCGATCAGCACCTGGCGTGCGGCCAATGGGCCTTGATCGGTGGTCAGCGTGACGCCCTGGGCGTCGACTTGCCCGCCCAGCACCTGGCGGGTGAGGAATTGCACGCCGTTGGCTGTGGCGGCGTTCACCAGTTCGCACACCACCTGATAGGGATCGAGAAAGTGCCCGGTGCCCGCAAAGAACAGCCCGCCCTGGATGTGCTCGCTCAACTGCGGCGCGGCCTTGCGAATGGTGTCAGCCGACCAGAACGCCACCGGCACGCCTTGCTGCGCCATCCGTTGCTGCAGCGCGTCGATGGCCCCTCGCGAATCCGCACGCTCGAACACCAGCAACGAGCCGTCTTCGCGCAGCAGCTCCGGCCGGTCGATGCCTTGCAGCAGGCGCTGCCATGCGCCCAGGCTGCCTTCGTTCAGTGCGCGAATGCCGGCGACCGTGCGCCGGTAGCTGGCCGGGCGCAGGTTGAGCAGCAAACGCGCAAACCAGGGCAGGGCGCGGGGCAGGTATTTCCAGTCCAGGCGCAGCGGGCCCATGGGGTCCATCAGCATCGTGGGCAAGCGCTTGAGGATCGACAGGTCGGCGATGGGGAACACTTGTTCGCTCGCCAGGTGGCCGGCGTTGCCATAGGAGGCGCCCATGCCGGGGGGCTGCGCGTCGATGACGACGACCTGGCGCCCTTGACGTGCCAACTGCAAGGCGCAGGCGACGCCGATGATGCCCGCGCCGACTACGGCGATGTCGGCGCTAGGGGTTTCAAGCGACATTCTGTTCCGCCGACCAGTTCGCGTACCACTGGCGGAACAGCGCGTACTGGCTTTCGGCATAACGACGCTGGGCAGCGCTGAGCTGGTCGCTTTCGTTGAAGTGCAGGGCGTAGCCATGGTCGCCGTTGAGCACCATCAGGTGCTTGTAATACAGCACCAGATCGCAGCCTTCGTCGAACGATGACAGCACCGCCAGCGCGGCCTCCAGCTCAAGGGCCTGGCGACGTGCCTTGGCGTCGCCCTTGGCGGCTTGCTTGCTCAGCGCCACCAGTTGCAGCACTTCCCGAGGTAGGGCGTTGCCGACGCCGGTGATAGCGCCGGTCGCGTTGCAGTTGACGAAGCCGTGTACCACCTGGGTATCGACGCCGACCATCAAACTCACGTTATCGTCCTGGGAGGTGATGTGTTCGGCGGCGTAGCGCAGGTCGGCGGCGCCGCCGAACTCCTTGAAGCCGATCAGGTTCGGGTGCTCGCGGCGCAGCTCGAAGAACAGCTCGGCGCGGGTGGCGAAGCCGTAGTAGGGGCTGTTGTAGATCACCGCCGGCAGGTGGCGCGCAGCATTGAGGATCGCGGCGAAGTGGGCCTTTTGCGCGGTGGCCGAAGCGCCACGGGACAGCACGCGGGGAATCACCATCAACCCCTGGGCGCCGACCTTGGCCGCATGCGCCGCGTGGGACACCGCTTCACGGCTGTTGACCGCGCCGGTGCCGACGATGGTCGGCACGCCGGCGGCGGCCAGGCGTGCCACGCCCTCCTGGCGCTGGGCTTCGGTGAGCAACGGCCAATCGCCCATGGAGCCGCAATAGACCACGGCGCTCATGCCGATATCGATCAATTCGCGGCCCTTGGCGACGAGGGCGTCGAAATCCGGCTTGCGCGCGGCGGTACACGGGGTCATCAGTGCGGGAATGCAGCCGGTGAAGATGGTGTCGCTCATTGGGCTAACTCCTTGGAATATTCAGTCAAACCATGCAGGGCTCAGATGCCCCAGGCGAAAGGGTCCTGCGCATCGATCAGCAGGGTGCTGTCGGCGGTCATGTAGGCGCGACCGGTGATGTACGGGCGCACGCGTTCGCCGTCCCATTCATAGCGGCCTTCGAACTGGCTGCCGGTGATGCTGGCTTGTACCCAGGTTTCACCCGGCGCGAGTTTGTCATCGGCGGCCAGGCAGGCGAGCTTGGCGCTGGTGCCGGTGCCGCAGGGCGAGCGGTCGTAGGCTTTGCCCGGGCACATGACAAAGTTGCGGCTGTCGGCGTGGGCGTCATCGGCGAACAACTCGATATGGTCGATCAGTGCGCCGTCTTCGCCATAGATGCCTTGGCGTTCGAGGGCCTTGAGCATCGCCCAGGTGTAGTCGGTCAGGGCGTCGACGTTATCCATCTGCAGCGCCTGGCCGTGCTCCGACACCAGGAAGAACCAGTTGCCGCCCCAGGCGATATCGCCATGGACCACGCCATGCCCCGGCACCTCCACCGCTACCCGTTGGCGAAAACGGTAGGCGGGCACGTTGCGCAGGGTCACGGCGCCGTCTGCATGCAGTGTGGCCGCCACCGGCCCGACGGGCGTGTCGACGGTGTGTACGCCCGGCTCGATGCGCCCCAGATAGTGCAGCGAGGCAACCAGGCCGATCGTGCCGTGGCCGCACATGCCGAGGTAGCCGGCGTTGTTGAAGAAGATCACGCCGCAGGTGGCGCCCGGTGTGACCGGCGCGCAATACAAGGCGCCCACCAGCACATCGTTGCCCCGCGGTTCCAGCAGGCAGGCGCGGCGCCATGCGTCGTGGTGGGTGCGCAGGTTGTCGAGTTGTGCGGCGATGCTGTTGCCGGCCAGTGCGGGGAATCCGTCCATCACCAGGCGCGTCGGTTCGCCGCCGGTGTGAGAGTCGATGACGTGCAGTCGTTTCATGACACGCTCCGTTCAGGGGTGAGCCTGGCCGATGGGATAGGCATGCAGTGGCCATATCGTGAACGCGTCAGCGCTGCGACGATTGATGTTTTGCGCCGGGTTGGATGACGAATTCAGCACAGTTTTCTACGCTCGACAGCATCCCGTGCATGGGGCAATCTGTTGGACGTCGAGGCGCAAAGAGGGGGGCGGAGTGATGTTGCAGAGTGCGTTTGCAGCCCTGTGCCAAGGGCGCGAGGCGAATCGCCCGCAGAGTATCGAGCAGTTATTGGCCGGCGTCATGCAACTGCTGCCGATGCTCGACGTGATCCCCAATGCCGCGATTTTCATCAAGGATCTCGACGCCCGCTATGTGCTCGCCAACCGCACCCTGGTGCAGCGTTGCGGGCTCAAGCAACTGCAACCGTTGCTCGGCAAAACCAGCGCCGAGGTGTTCCCCGCGCAATTGGGGCCGGGTTATACCGAGCAGGACCGGCGCGTGCTGGAGCAGGGGTTTGTATTGGCGGATCAGCTCGAGTTGCATCTCTATGGCAGCCGCGAACCGGGCTGGTGCCTGACCCACAAGTGGCCGCTGTACAACCACGTCGGGCAGATCATCGGCCTGGCCGGCATTTCCGTCGACCTGCAATCGGCCAGCGAAACCCACCCCGCCTACCAACGCCTGGCCGCCGTGGACGCGCACATTCGCACGCACTTCAATCGGCGCGTGACCTTGGGCGAACTGACGCGTATCGCCGGGATCTCGGTGGCGCAGCTGGAGCGCTACTGCAAGCGCGTGTTCCACCTGACGCCGCGGCAGATGATCCAGAAAGTGCGCCTGGAGCACGCCCATCGCTTGCTGCACAGCGACCTGCCGATCACCGACGTCGCGCTGCAGTGCGGTTACACCGACCACAGTGCGTTCAGCCGCCAGTTCAAGGCGTCGACGGGATTTACCCCGAGGCAGTACCGTCAGTTGGGCTAACCGCCGGCATTGCGATGCAACGAATAGCCCCGCTCGCCGCTCCTATGCTTACGAGTAACCTTTTCACGACGACAGGTAATGGGCTTATGACGGCGGCTGACAACGATCATGTGAACTGGCTGGTGCAACAGTCGATGCTGCACGCGGCGCGCCAGCGCGCCAAGCTCTATTCGGGGCAAGGGCGCCTGTGGCAACAGCCGTATGCACATACCCGGCCGCGTGACGCTTCGGCCTTGTCGTCGGTGTGGTTCACCGCGTACCCGGCGTCGATTGTCACCCGTGAAAACGGCACGGTGCTCGAAGCGCTGGGCGATGAGGCGCTGTGGCATGCCTTGTCGAAGATCGGTATCCAGGGTATTCACAATGGTCCGCTGAAAAAGTCCGGCGGCTTGGCCGGGGCGGAACACACGCCGACCATCGATGGCAATTTCGACCGCATCAGCTTCGACATCGACCCGCAGTTGGGCACCGAGGCGCAGTTGCAGGCGCTGACACGCATGGCGGCGGCCCACAATGCGGTGATCATCGACGATGTGATCCCCTCGCACACCGGCAAGGGCGCGGATTTCCGCCTGGCCGAGATGGCCTACGAGGACTACCCGGGGCTCTACCACATGGTGGAAATCCGCGAGGAAGACTGGCCGTTGCTGCCGGAGGTCGCCGACGGGCGCGATGCCCAGAACCTCAGCCCGCTGCAGGTGGACGCGCTGCGCGATAAACACTACATCGTCGGCCAGTTGCAGCGGGTGATTTTCTTCGAGCCTGGCGTGAAGGAAACCGACTGGAGCACCACGCCGGTGGTCATCGGCGTCGATGGCAAGCCGCGGCGCTGGGTCTACCTGCATTACTTCAAGGAGGGCCAACCGTCGCTTAACTGGCTCGATCCATCCTTCGCCGCGCAGCAGATGATCATTGGCGATGCGCTGCACGCGATCGATGTGATGGGCGCCAAGATCCTGCGCCTGGACGCCAACGGTTTCCTCGGTGTGGAGCGCAAGCTCGACGGCACGGCCTGGTCGGAAAGCCATCCGCTGTCGATCACCGGTAATCAATTGCTCGGCGGCGCGATTCGCAAGGCTGGCGGTTTCAGCTTCCAGGAACTGAACCTGACGCTGGACGACATCGCGTCGATGTCCCACGGCGGTGCTGATCTCTCCTACGACTTCATCACGCGTCCGGCCTATCAGCATGCGTTGCTGATGGGCGACACGGAGTTCCTGCGCCTGATGCTGCGCCAGATGCACAACCTCGGCATCGACCCCGGCTCGCTGATCCATGCCTTGCAAAACCATGACGAACTGACCCTGGAACTCGTGCATTTCTGGACCCTGCATGCCCATGACAGTTTCCTCTACCAGGGTCAGACATTTCCCGGCAACATCCTGCGCGAGCATATCCGCGAGCAGATGTACGAGCGCCTGGCCGGCGAACATGCGCCGTACAACCTCAAGTTCGTCACCAATGGCGTGTCCTGCACCACCGCCAGCATCATCACGGCGGCCCTCGGCATTCGTGACCTTGCGGCGATCACGCCGGCCGATATCGAGCAGATTCGCCAGATCCATTTGCTCCTGGTGATGTACAACGCCATGCAGCCCGGCGTGTTCGCCTTGTCCGGCTGGGACCTGGTCGGGGCATTACCGTTGGCGGCGGATGACGTCGCGCACCTGATGACTGATGGCGATACCCGCTGGATACACCGCGGCGCCTACGACCTGGTGGACCTGAACCCGCAGGCCGAGCTTTCGGCGGGGCAGATGCCGCGTTCGAAAACCCTGTACGGCAGCCTCAACCGCCAATTGCAGGACCCGGACTCGTTCGCCTCCCAGTTGCAGAAAATCCTCGCTGTGCGCCGTGCCTATGACATCGCGGCCAGTCGCCAGATCCTGGTGCCGGACGTCGAACATCCTGGCTTGTTGGTCATGGTCCACGAACTGCCGGCCGGTAAAGGCACGCAAATCACCGCGTTGAACTTCGGCAGCACGCCGATCACCGAAACCCTGCACCTGCCCAATATCGCGCCGGGGCCGGTGGTGGACATCATCAATGAGCGGGTCGAGGGCGATCTGACGGCCGAAGGGGCGTTCACCATTACCCTGGACGCGTATGAAGGGTTGGCGTTGCGAGTGGTCAGCAGTTCGCCGATGCTTTAGCGCAGATCAAGTGATGACCGGCACCGAGCCGCCAAACTGGTTGGGTGCAGGTTGGCACACGGGTTGAGGGCAACCCGACACGACGCTCATCCAGCCATAAAGGAAACCCGACCATGTTGTTTGATGCATATGCTGAAGAGTCGCTGAATGGTATCGGACATGTCGTCCAGGATATCGAGCAAGTCGCCAAGTACACTGAAGGCCTGCGAACGCGTCTTTCTGAACTCTTCACATCTACGCACAGCCGTTTTGGCGTGAGCTTTACCGTTCCGCCAGAGGGTTACTTCCAGCTTGAAGGTCATTTCGGCCTGATCAGAGCGAATCTGCTCTATGCCAATGAGGGCAGCGGCACCTTTGGTCGCGTGGTGCTTCGCAAGCACACGCTGGACGAGCAGGGGAGAGAAGCGTGGCCAGAAATCTGGGCGTTCCGCATTCTGAAAGATGGCGATGTCTGGGTGAGTGACAAAGGCCCGGTGCTCTACAACGAGTGGAGTACGCCAAGCGAACACAAGTTTGTCGCTGCTCGGCGTCTCGTTGAATCAATCGTGCTGTCTGCGATGAAGCCACGCTAGACCGCGCAGGTAGTCAGCAAGCAACCCCTGGGGGAGGCGCTTGAACGCGTTTACCGCTGCGGGTTGCGTCTCGCAAGCGCCACGGCCGCAGTGATGGCCGCGCGCGCTTGTGGGCTGTTCTTCCAGCACGTCGAGCCCAATGCCGCAGAGGCTTGGGCGAGGATGTCCCCCACGTTGGATTGGCTGAGTGTGTCCAGCGATTCAATGCCCATCTGTTCAAGCCGGGTAATCACCGTGGGGCCTACCCCCTTGAGTGCGAGCAACGCTGTTCTTTCTTCCAATGAGAATGGCATCGGTGAATTCCTTTTTCCAAGAGTCGCGGGAGTGTGCCGGATACTGGAGAGTGCCTCAATAGGTCGTTGTTGATTGGGTATATCGAACTCCCCGGCTATCGACGACAGCGCCACGCGGGCCTCCTGTTTTTGTGCGCTGAAGAGCCATATAAAGAACGTTACATTTTTGACTGTTAAATCACTCTCCATTAAAAAATAAAATAGCTGACTTTGGAGTCGATCCGCAAAAACAGGATCATATTTGAAGTAGGGAAATAAATTCCCTCTTAAAAAGGTGAGCCAATTGGAATATACGTATAAAAACCAGTTTCACGAAAAAGCCAATGTAAAAGCGGTTCTCGTGGGCGACAGTAAAGTCATTAGTCCCTCCGAGTATATTGAGATCTTCTTAATAACCAGAGGCTATGACACGAGCCCGGAAAACAGACTCCGGGTCGCGGAAAGCCTGGCCCACGTGCCCGCGCGCGAACGCCATTCCGCCTCTGAGCTGGACCACTGGCTTGATTGTCACTTCAAAAGCTGAGGGGCTCCGTCGCGGCACATTCAACGCAAGAGTGATAATCAAAGACAATGCCAGGTACTTATGCAGGCAGATTACGAGATACATTATATAAAGAGCGATCACAAGAAGGTCCGACGCGTCAGAGCCCAACACATGATGGATCTTGATGCGTGGAAATTCGCAATTATTGCCGAAGGCGGCAGCCGTGAAGAGACTTCGCCGTTAGTTTGTTTGGCACAGGTCAAAGCACTTGCCGCTAAATACGATGTAAGTTCAGTCAGGTGAAACAAGGCGATCCATGTCAACAACTTGGATACCGTCGTATCGAATAGGCGGATGGCGTTGGAGGATGCCGGCGACCGTAACTTAGAGTGGGCTCAACCTCGGGATGACGTGACACCCGATCAATCTGGCTGATAGAACGCAATCGAGTGTTGTTCGACTCGAAAAAGGCCTGGACGTGTTCCAGGCCTTTTCATCGAGCAGCGCCGCTTCAGCAGTTGGCGCTCCTTGGGCTTGGCTTGGTTTTGTCGGCGCATAAAAAACCCCGCACTGGGCGGGGTTAGTCTGCATCACCGATGCAGAGGGCGGGAAATAGTGCTGGGAACTTCCCCCAGCTTGCCCCTGTGGGGCGTTTTAACAAGCCTGTCATCAGGCAGGCTTTGTCGGGACTCTGTTAGCTGTTGGAGCAACCGTTAGCCATGACACTGTATTGCATGACATGTACGTGACCTTGGTGGTCCAGGTAGGTCATCTGGACAGGGACTACGGCACAGACATTGTCAGGGATGGAGTCCATGTGAATCACTTTGGCAATGTCGAGGTGCGAGCTGTAGCTGTATTGCTCAACGGCAGGCTCATCGGCAAACGCCATCTGGCTACCCAGCATTACAAAAGAAGCAGCAATCAACATTTTAAACAGTTTCATTTTTTCAGTGTCCCAACGATGCAAACGATTTACGTCTTCAGTCGGATTGGCTATGGCCGAAGGCTCTACGAGGCGCGGGAGGGTGGTTTGCTTGGACCCTATGGATTCGCGCTTCGTCGCTTTGTTTGGAAGCTGTGTTTAGTTTATGCCTATGGCGATTTTGATAAATCCCAAAGACTGGAAAGCATTGTTGTTGAAAAAGTAATAATTCACTCCGGCGCCTGGTAGCCACCCCAGCCGATACACTCGGTTTCTGCTCCTGTCGATGACGCGAACTTGCGCTTGTTTAGTGCCGTGAGAAAGCATGGGGTTGGGGGTAGTACGAATCTCAAAACCGAGCGTCTCAGCATTAAGTGATGGTGGTTTGAATTAATACTATTGGCCTGTTATTTCAATATTTAAGCGTTCTGGTTAAAGCGCTCATGAATAAAAATAATTGAGAGTATTTCGCAGGCTTAAGTTTGTTTCGGTACTTGGACAATCAAGTGTTGTGTGAAAAATTCGTGATATGTCTGTGATGCTTGGCGAGTTGCTTTTGCCCTATCCCTGTCGGCGGATCGTGTTGCCGGCGTCGCGCCAGGTTAATGATCAAGGTCGGGGCGGTGCCAGGGATCTACATGCGTCATAAGATTCAAAACACGATGAATCTGCATCACATTTTCCCTTGCGCAAACTGCAATGGCATGACCTTCCTCAACGGTAATTGAGGCATCCACTTCGATATGAGCGTCGACAATGATCATGTCCCCCATTTTTCGAGTGCGTAGATCATGTACACCTTTAATGCCGGGGGTATTTTTAAGCGTATTGCGGATAGTTTCGACTTCCTGCTCATCAGCCGATCGGTCCATCAGGTCGTGCAATGAATCCCAAGTGAAACTCCAACCCATCTTGGCGATCATGCCTCCAACAACCAGCGCAGCAATCGGGTCAAGAATCGGGTAGCCCGCCAGATTGCCCACAATACCTATGCCGACAACCAAGGAGGAGGCGGCGTCGGACCTTGCGTGCCAGGCATTGGCAACCAACAGACTAGACTTAACTTTTTTGGCCACCCGCAGCATAAAGCGAAACAGCAGCTCCTTGGCCACCAGCGCTGCGATGGCAACCCATAAGGCTGCAATGTGTACCGTTGGAATCGATTCAGGGGTTTCAAGCTTGAACACTGCAGAACCGATCATGCCCACGCCCACGATCAACAACAGTATGCCCAATACCATGGATGCGGCGGTCTCGAAACGCAGATGCCCATAGGGGTGACCTTCGTCGGCATCCTCCTTGCTTTTGTGGCTGGCGAACAGCACTACGAAATCGGCGATCAAGTCTGATAGCGAGTGAATACCATCGGCTACAAGCCCCTGGGATTTTGACATCACGCCTACGACAATCTGTGTGCACGACAGCGCGATATTGACGATGACGCTCATCCAAGTGCATCGCGAGGCTGCCGCTGCGCGGGCGACTTGACTATATTCCTCGTCTTCAGATTGTTCAGAGATCTGTTGATGATTCATGTGTATTTCTCTAATTGAAATTGATACTCGTCTCGCGCGGTAAGACGCGCCATAACTTAGTACTGGTTGCGCTTTTTATCGGGGTTGGAGGGTAAGGCGTCTGCCTCAATTAAAGCAAGGTGCGATGAGTTATAAAAGTGCCTATTTATCGGTATTTAGGTCTGATCGTAATGATGTAAATGCTAATACTTCGCGTAACTAAGTTTTCCACCTGGCCGCAGGGTTTGTGAGTCAAATAAGGATGACTCTCAACTTCACTAAAGAACAGGTGGGCCGGTGCGGCGGGGTGGGTTTTATCTCTCGAGCCGAAGCGGTCAGGCGCAAGAAAAATGCACGGAAGAATAATGTGATTGTCGTGGGGTATTTGTTTGTAATAGATGTATTGGGCGGCAAGTTCAGAACCTTGCGCTACAAAGTGAGGGCATGGCGAAAGACCTAGTGTTCGGTTGGCCAGACGCTTAGGAATGGGGAATTGCGGAGCCGGACAGATGATTGCGGCTCAAAAAAAAGGGGCTGCACGAAGTTCATCATGCACGCCCTTGATATCCATAGTACCCGAAGCCGGAATCGAACCGTCACGCCCTTACGAGCGGGGGATTTTAAGTTCGCATGAGGGCATGCGTCGGGCGTAAACCTTTAAGCCCGGCGCCATCCGTAATTAACGGCGGAAGCGGAATTTTTGCCAGCCATATTTGAACCTGAACGTTCCGGTATCTCCTCGTAGAACGTAGAGGCTGACCCTGTAAAAAGCAGTAAAACGAGAGAATCCAAGGTGTCTGATTTTTCTGTAGACCCAAACCCATCCGTGGCGATTGGTAGTTTTGGCGGGTCTCAACACGATTAACACGCTCCTTCTGCTATGCGTAATTTGGCGCAGATGATAGCGATGTGCCCCATCTAGAGGCTGTCAAATAATAACGGTGCGGGAACTCGTTGTCGCAATAGCTGTATTGCCAATATTCATCTTGGTACTGCACCGCGCGCCCACGTAAACCAAGCTGCTGTTCACCTCTAATCTCCGCCGTTGTGCGGGGTTTTTTCGTAGGGAGAAAAGTATGACTGCAACCGGAAAAGACCGGGATATCTTGGCGCGCCCCCCTTTGGCGTGAGGTCCGTGGTGCAGGTCTGGACGGACGGATCGCCGTGGCCCGGACCATCCGTCACCGAGTGCTCAACGAATTCTCGCCATCACCGGTGACGGCGATCAAGGATTGATCGCGCTGTGGGCGTGCCAGGCGTATGTGAGGAGTGTTTCAAAATAGGCGTTGGTGTTCGGTCGGCAGGACGCCGGGGAATGGAGAGTTGCGGAACAGGTCTGAAAATTGCGGAATAAAAAAGATAAGGGCTCGCATGAAGTTCATCATGCAAGCCCTTGATATCTATGGTGCCCGAAGCCGGAATCGAACCGGCACGCCCTTACGAGCGGGGGATTTTAAGTCCCATGCGTCTACCAGTTTCGCCATTCGGGCGGCAGCGCGGTGCAGCAGGGTTGGGAATATATAGATCCGGGCGCCAGGGCGCAAGGTCGGAGGTTGCCTTTCTTGCACAAACATCGGGATGAAAAAGCTCGATAGATCAGTGATCTACATCGGCTTTTGAGCAAAAGCCGAAGATTCCCAGGGCCGGCGAATACGCCTCATAAATGACAGGTGCGGCAATACGCCGTCACGCTGCTTCAGAGTGGACGACTCAGCAGTGGCGGCCTTGGGCATAAGCCGCTGCGACATGCGGTCCGCAACGGCGCTGGATGCGGGTGTAAGGTAGGCCGTGCAACGCTTGGAAATCTCAGGAAAAGCGAGGTGACTATGAGCGCTCCAACACTCAAGAAGCTGCATCTGAATGGGTATGACATCGTGCAGGTCAATTTCGGGCCGTGGCGGGTGTGTACGGCTCAGGACCGGTTGGCGTCCTTCGATTCCCGCGAGCAGGCGCTGGCCTATGCGGCCACGCTGTCGGTGCGCAAGGCGCGTGGCAGGCCGGGGTCCAATGATGACTGAGTGACTGATTCAGCAGAACCAAGCCCCGGCGCAACCGGGGCTTCTGCTGTTTGGGACTACACGAAGGGCTGACCACTGAAGCCGCGTGGCAGGCGCTGCAACCCTGGCAGGTCGGTCAAGTGTTGCGCCCAGGCGCTGCGCCAGTCGCTGGAGGTGTGGGTCTTGGCTGCGCGCGAAGCTCGGCGGGCGGCGTTGCGCTGGGTGCGGCGCGCTTCCTTGTAGGCCTCGGTGTTGCGGCAGGTTCGGCATTTGACGCGGTTCAGCTCGGTGCTGGAGGGGAGGCTGCCGCCGTGATGGCCGCAGGCTAAGTGCCCGGCGACCTTGAAGTGAATGACCATGTAAGCGTCTCCTTCTTGGGTATACGCGCATCTGCAGATCCACAATGCACGCGGGGAGGGCGGGCTGCGATTGATCCCGACACCTACAATTACGACCCCGTGCTGGTCGCAGCGTTCGGTTTACGGGCCTGGCCCTTCTCAACAGCAAGGCTCGACGTTACCCTGCCTCAAGTCCAATCATAAAAAGGAGTGAGTGATGAGCGTCGAGAACCTGCCTCGTGAAGGCAGTTGCCGTTGTAACCGCGTGCGCTTCAGTGTGAGCCAGCCCCCCGTGATCACCATGGCCTGCCATTGCACCGGTTGTCAGAAGATGACCGCCAGCGCGTTCTCCCTCAGTGCGCTGATTCCCGCCAGCGCGTTCACCGTGACCCAGGGTTGCCCGGTGATCGGCGGCATGCATGGCGTGGACCGCCATTACTTTTGCCCCCACTGCATGAGCTGGCTGTTTACACGGCCCCATGGCATCGATGAGTTCGTCAATGTGCGTGCGACGATGCTGGAGAATGCCGAGGATTATCCGCCGTTCATGGAAACCTGGACCGGCGAGAAATTGCCCTGGGCCACGACGCCGGCGGTCGAGCACTTTGCACAATTGCCCGGGCCGGAGGATTTTCCACGATTGTTGCAGGCTTACGCCGAGTTCAGCGCCCGCTGAGTTCAGTCGATCAGCGCGAGCAGGTCGGTATCGCCCACATCGTGTCCGGCCTGGGTCAGCAGTGTCGTCAGCTGGCCCCGGTGGTGGGTCTGATGATTGAAAAAATGCACCAGCAGGCCAAAGAACGGCTTGTCTGCCGCGACCCCGCGCATGTTGTGGTAATGCAGGCGCAGGTCGAGGTCAGGCTCGCGCAGGCTTTGCGCCCAGTCGATGATCAGTCGATCCAGCCAGGCGCGGTGGGTGGCCAGTTCGTGCAGGTCGGCGAAGGCCAGTTGCTTGAGATCGGTGGGCGCGGCAATGCCGCTTAACGGTGCCAGCGCCGCATGGCTGGCGGGGTGCTGGGCAAAGCGTTTGAGCCACACGGTGTCGCCCAGTGTCAGGTGGTTCAGCGTGCCGAGGATCGAGCCGAAAAATGCGCGGCGGTCCATCCGTAGTTCGGCGTCCGTCAGCTTCGCGGCCGCGTCGTAGACTTTACGGTTCATCCACTGGTTGTAGGTCGCCATCAGGGCGATCTGTTCGATACGGTTCACGGGCTTTCTCTCTGTCTGGGCGGCGCGATGGCGCCATCATAAGGCGTGCCCACCCCGCGGTCATCGGGTTCCGCCAGAGGACGCCACCCCTGCGAAGGCGTGACGCCTAGAAACGCAACGTGGCGCCGGTGGTCAACCATTGCGCGCGTTCAGCGACCAGGCTGCGCCCAACCACCACATCGATGTCGATCAACGGCCCAAGGTGGAACCGCGGCCCCGCTTGCCAGGCCTGCTCAGCACCTTTTTGGCCGTAGCGTTCGACAATCAGCGTCAACGAGTGCGCTACCCGATATTCGGCGCCGGCGCCCCATGTGAGACGCTGGTTTTGTTCGCCGTCGTCATACGCGTGGGTCCAGCCGGCATTCAGGTTCAGTCGCAGGGGCTCCAGCGGTTGCCACGTCAACGGCACGTTGAAGTCCGCGCCATCAAACGCATGTCGCCGGTCCAGGGCAACGTGGGCGCTGGCGGACACGGCTATCTCCAGGCGCAGGTCCTGACGTGACATTACTTGCGCCTTCACTTGCGGGCTCACTTGCGTCTCGCGGTTGGCCCGTGACAATGCCGCGCCCCATTGCACGGCGGGCAGGGCCTCGAAGGTGCAGGCAGGCGACAGTGTCTCATTGTGCGTGCCGCCGTCGTGTCGGTGGGCGCTGTGCCAGGCGTCGACGTTGCATTCGCCCGGCGCATTGATCGCGCCGTCGTCGACTGCATAAGCGCCCCCGGCCGCGAAAGCCTTCGAGAGTAGGCTGATGAGCAGGACGACGCTGAGTGTAAGCCCGATAAACATCAGGTTGCGCCGTAACGCCCGCCGTTTGGCTGGCGGTAACAACAAGAGGGTTTGGCGAGCGCCTCGATAGCGGGTAACCCTGTCCGAGGGTTGGCGGTGTTTTTTGTACATGTTGTGCCTCGCTTGAATTCAGCTTTCTACGGTCAGCACCGAGATGCCGCTGGCTTTGGCCTGACAGACCAGCTCTGACGTGTCATCGCCACCGGGCAGGGCGATGACCACATCAGGGCGGCTGTCGGTCAGCATGAAATGGTTGCGCTGGCGTTCCGCCTGCTTGCCGTGGCGTTGCCAATTGGGCGGATAACGCACCACGTCGATGCCGATTTCCCGCGCCCACTCCTCGATCTCGCTGCCGAGGAACTGGTTGCCGCCGTGGATCAATACCTGCACCGGGCGCAGGCGGTGGTAAGCGTCCAGCACGTGGCGGGAACGTTGGGTGTCGGCGTAATGACGACCTGCACAGATCAACACGCGCATGCTTGAAATCCTTGTAATGCACGGTGGCCGCCGAGCGACCGCCACCGTCTGAACGGCGGGAGTGATCAGTACCACTGCTTGAAGCGGCGGATGTAGATCGTCTTCATCAGTTGAGCCACGCAGCAGTAGCTGAGCAAGGTGCCTGCCAGCCATGGGAAGTACGCCAGCGGCAGCGGTTGCAGGCCCACCAGGGTGCCGAGCGGCGAGAACGGCACATAGATCCCCAGGGCGATCACCACACCGGTCATCAGCAACACCGGCCATGCCGCGGTGCTCTGGAAGAACGGGATCTTGCGGGTGCGCAGCATATGCACCACCAGGGTTTGCGAGAGCAGGCCCTCGATGAACCAGCCGGACTGGAACAGGGTCTGCATCTCCACGCTGTTGGCGGCGAACACGTACCACATCAGCGCAAAGGTGGTGATGTCGAAGATCGACGAGGTTGGCCCGATCCACAGCATGAAGCGGCCGATGTTCTTCGCGTCCCACTTGCGTGGCTTGGCCAGGTATTCCTTGTCCATCTTGTCCCACGGCAAGGCCAGTTGGGAGATGTCGTACATCAGGTTCTGCAGCAGCAGGTGGATCGCCAGCATCGGCATGAACGGAATGAACGCACTGGCCACCAGCACCGAGAACACGTTGCCGAAGTTGGAGCTGGCGGTCATGTTCAGGTACTTCATGATATTGCCGAAGGTTTCGCGGCCCTTGAGCACGCCTTCTTCCAGCACCATCAGGCTCTTTTCCAGCAGGATGATGTCGGCCGATTCCTTGGCGATGTCGGTGCCGCTGTCCACCGAGATCCCCACGTCGGCATCGCGCAGCGCCGGCGCATCGTTGATACCGTCACCGAGGAAACCGACAGTGTGGCCGTTGGCTTGCAGGGCCTTGAGCACCCGCGACTTCTGCAGCGGTGTCAGCTTGGCAAACACCGTGCGCTCTTCCACGCGGCGCTGCAGGGTTGCATCGTCCATTGCTTCGATGTCCACGCCGAGCAGCGGCTGGCCTGGGTCGAGGCCGACCTGGCGGCAGATCTTGCTGGTGACCACGGCGTTGTCGCCGGTCAGCACTTTTACCGCTACGCCGATCTGTTGCAGCGCCGCAATCGCCGGGCCTGCGGTTTCCTTCGGCGGATCAAGGAAGGTCAGGAACCCCTGGATCACCAGGTTGCGCTCATCGGCGGTGGTGTACTGCCGGCGCGCCAAGGCGTTCGGGATATTGCGGGTGGCCACCACCAGCACGCGAAAGCCGTCTTCGTTGTAGTCATTGGCAATCGCCAGCAACGCCTCGCGACGCCGCTGATCCAGCGGCACCGCGGCGCCGGCTTCGATCACGTGCGTGGCAATGCTCAGCATCTCTTCCACGGCACCCTTGCACACCAGCAGATGGTCGCCGGCGGCGTCCTTGACCACAATTGACAGGCGACGGCGTACAAAGTCGAACGGCAATTCATCGACCTTGCTGTAGGCAAACGGCGCCTGGAACTTGGGGTTTTGTGCCGAGAACTGCACCACGGCCTGGTCCATCAGGTTCTTCATGCCGCTTTGGTGATAACTGTTGAGCCAGGCCAGCGACAGCACCGCGTCATCGCGCTGGCCAAAGGCGTTGACGTGATGTTCGAGGATGATCTTGTCCTGGGTCAGGGTGCCGGTCTTGTCGGTACACAGCACGTCCATCGAACCGAAGTTCTGGATCGCGTTGAGGCGCTTGACCACCACTTTGCGCTTGGCCATGGCGGTGGCGCCCTTGGCCAGGTTGGCGCTGACAATCATCGGCAGCATTTCCGGGGTCAGGCCGACGGCGACCGCCAGGGCAAACAGGAAGGCATCGCCCCAGTCACCCTTGGAGAAACCGTTGAGGAAGAACACGATCGGCACCATCACCAGCATGAAGCGGATCAGCAGCCAGCTGACGCTGTTCACGCCGCGATCAAACGCGGTCTGCGCCCGGGAACCGACAATCGCCTTGGCCAGCGAGCCGAAGTAGGTGCGCGGTCCGGTGGCCACCACCACGGCTTTGGCGCGGCCGCTGACCACGTTGGTGCCCATGAAGCAGATGTTCGGCAGGTCGAGCAAGTTGCCCTGGTCGGCGGCAAGGGTACTGGCGGACTTTTGCGTCACGTCCCCCAGCGTGTCGTATTTTTCCACGGGCAAGGCTTCGCCGGTCAGCACCGCCTGGCTGATGAACAGGTCACGCGATTCGATCAGGCGGATGTCGGCCGGGATCATGTCGCCGGCCGACAGTTGCACGATATCGCCGGCCACCAGTTCGCGCATCGGCACTTCGCGCAGGGTTGGCTGGGCGCCGACCTGTTCGCGGCGTAGTACGGTGGCGGTGGTGCGGACCATGGCTTTGAGCGTTTCGGCGGATTTGGCCGAACGGTGCTCCTGCCAGAACCGCAGCAGGCTGCTGAGCAGGACCATGGTCATGATGATGATGACTTTGGTCAGGTCGACTTCTTCACCGGCCTGCAACGGCAACCAGTAATCGGTGACGAAGCTGATCGCGCCCAGCGTCAGCAGCACATAGATAAACGGATTGTTCAGCGCCTGCAGGAACTGGATGAATGCGTGAGGCGGCTTGTCATGGGCGACTTCGTTATGGCCTTGCCGTTGCAGGCGTGCAGTGGCATCCAACTCGGTCAGGCCATCCAGAGTGGCTCGCACATTGGCCAGGGTGGCCGACAGGCCGTTATGGGCTTCGCGGGCGGCCCGCATCGATAGCCGAGTGTCGGCGTCGGTGCGGTTTTTGTTGGGCTGTGGCGGTTTTTTTACGGCGCTCATGGTGTGTACTCCTGTCGCCAGTTCTCGACAAAACATACCCGGTACTGACCTGATGACAGGCGAGCGAAAGCATGCCGAGCCGCGGACTTCGCGATCGGTTCAAATAAGGTGTTGAATAACTTTCAATGGGCCCGCTAAGTGCGCCTTAGTTACTGAGCGCGCAGCGGGCTACTACTGGAAAGGTTCATAAAAGAACTCCAGGGTATTGATCAGAAAGTTGCTGTTTCCAAGCGGTCAAGCGGCGCGAGTGCCCAGGTAAAGAGCGGGCATCAGGCGGGCTTCAGCCAGGTTGGAAACGTTACGTCTCTGTGGGTCTTGAGGGTCGGCGTGAGCCCAATGCTGCTGCAGTCGGCCAGTCGTCGGGCAGGCACGCCAGTGCGCCAGCGGATGGGCCGGGCGCATTCGAGGGGAGGGTACGGCAAAGGTTGGGCGGGCAACACAAACGCCTGCGGGCGCTCGGCACAGCTTGGCCCGCAGGGTCGCGGCCAGCGTTCGTACATCTTTTACAACAAAGGTTTGGAAGGTCATAACACACCTCGGGACCGGACGGGCGACCGGCGAGGCAGTTACGGTGGAGCACAAGCTCTAGCGCAGCTTACCGGACCGGAGAGGCAAGTCCTGTCATCTTCTGGGTTGGGCGCCCGATGCCCGCCAACGCGGTGCTCGGACAGCGACTAGATACTGTGTCCATTGGCTTCTTTTGTGAGGTTTAAAAAAGGCCCCAATTGCGGGCAGGGGCAATCTACTCAGCCGGTTGCGGAATGTCAACGCATGATTAATTAAATTGCCAAGTGTTCAGAGTCTATTCAGATAAAACATATTCACAAGTTACCGGGCATATATAACTTCATATGCCTTGCGCGGCGAGAACGGCGAGATAGATCAAGACCACACCGCACGCCGCGTAACTGATGCGTTGCCAGGTCGGCGAGGCGTTCTTGCGCAGCAGATTGACCAGTGCGGCCGTCAGAAAACACGACAGCACCGAGGCCAGCATGAAACCGCCGAAAAACATCAGCGTCTGCGTGTGGCTGGGCGTAGCCCCGACGATGCCCGACAACGCACTGCCCAGCGCCCCCCAGTACACAATGTTCTTCGGGTTGGCCAGCGAAATGGCTGCGCCCACCGCCAGCGCATTCGTGCCGGAGCCGGCCGGTGCGCTGTCGGCTGCGGGCAAACGCCAGGCGTCGAGCAGGCTGCGCACGCCGAGCCAGGCGAGATAGAGCGCGCAGAGGAGGGTCAGCGGCACGCGCACGGCGTCATGCTGGATCAACAGCGCGATGCCGGTCAGGCCGATCACGGCCCACACCGCATCGCCGACCAGCGAACCGACCTGCACCAACAATGCCGGGGTGAAACCGTGTTGCAAACCGCGGCGCAAGGTCTCCGCCAGCACAGCGCCGGGGGACAGGCAAAACACAAAACCGAATACCAGTGCGTAAAAGAAGATCGCCAGCATCCCTATGCTCCATCAAGTGATGGCGGGCAGTGTGCTGGCGCACGCACACGTTGTCTTGGACCAGATTGTGCTGTTCAGCGTTTCGCCACACTCTGATAGCGGCCAGGCGTGAGGCCATAGGCGGCGCGGAAATGCCGGTTGAGGTGGCTCTGGTCGGCAAAACCGAGCTGATGGGCGACCTCGCCGGCCGCCATCCCATTGCGCAACAGGCCTTTGGCGCGGCGCGTGCGCAATTGCATGGCCCACTGGCGAGGGCTGAGCCCGGTCTCTTTTTGAAAGGTGCGCAGCAGGTGGAACTTGGACAACCCCAGCGCCTCGCCGAGGTGGTCCAGGGGCAGCGATTGATGCAACTGTGCGGCGAGCAATTCCTGGGCGCGGCCGATCAGGCTTTTGCCGGCTGCCGCGTTGCCGGGCAAGCGCACGCCGCTGAGGCCGACCACTTCTCCCAGCAGCACAACCAGGGCGTCTTCGTTCAGCTCGCGGACCAGAACGTCGCCGCTCGATGCGCCTTTTGCCACAACCGCCAGGCGCCGCGCCAGATCCGGCTGGAAACACAGCGATCGATCGAATTCGACATGCGCCAACCCCAGGTCGGCGGCCAATTGCTCGGCGCTGACGTACAGGCTGACAAACTGCCACGGCGCGCCTTCCGCCGCACCGCCGCCCTGAATCTGCCCGGGGTTGTACAAGGTGATGGCGCCTGGCCCAGCCACGAATTCGCGGCGGTCCAGCCACACGTTTTCTTCGCCCACCAAGTTCACGCCGATCACGCATTCGTCGTGGCTGTGGCGGGCAAAGGTCAGGCCGGAGCAGTGGACGCTGTTGATTTCGTAGTCGCCCAGCCAGGCGTGTTGCAGGGTGCTCATGGGGTCGGCTCAGTCATGGGATGGACGTGAGCATACGCCGTCAGCCAGGCTCAGATCGACCGTTGATTGACCCGTTGCGACAGTTCTTCGGCGCTTTCCCTGCGCTCCGAGTAGCGGTCGACCAAATCCGGACGATCACGCAGCAGCACGGTGAACTTCACCAGTTCCTCCATCACGTCGACAACGCGATCATAGAGCGCCGAGGGTTTCATGCGGTCCTGATCATCGAACTCCATGAACGCCTTGGGCACCGAGGATTGATTGGGGATGGTGAACATACGCATCCAACGCCCGAGTACGCGCAGTTGGTTGACCGTGTTGAAGGACTGGGAACCGCCGCACACTTGCATCACCGCCAGGGTTTTGCCCTGGGTCGGGCGGACCGCGCCCAAGGACAACGGCACCCAGTCGATTTGCGCTTTGAACACCGCCGACATCGAACCGTGTCGTTCAGGGGAACACCAGACCTGGCCTTCCGACCATTGCATCCGTTCCAACAGCTCCTGCACCTTCGGATGCTCACGCGGGGCATCATCGGGTAATGGCAAGCCGCTCGGGTCGAATGCGGCTTGGATGCTCGCCTCGTCGCCCGACATCCGAAGGGTCTGCCAACCCCCAGTGCGCCTTCAGCGCCGGGCCGAAATACACTGGGCAGGCTTCACCGGCGGCCTTGTCGCACACCGTGATCACCACATCCGGCGGGCTGCCTTCAAAGGCGTCGTTGCCCTTGCTGTACAAGCCCTGCGTGCGGATGCCTGCCGCCTGCAACGTGCTCAGGCTGCGGGGCAGCACCTGGCCCTTGGGGAAGCTGCCGGAGCTGACCGCCTCAAACCCTTCTGGCGCCAGGTGGTTGAACATCGCTTCGGACAAAATGCTCCGTCAGCTGTTGGCGGTACACATGAACAAGACTTTCATTGGCGTATGTCCTTCAGAGGCTAAGACGCAAGGCGAGGGCGGCGAGAGTGATCAGCAACACCGGCAAGGTCAGGACGATGCCGACCTTGAAGTAGTAACCCCAAGTGATGGTGATGCCTTTGCGCGCCAGGATATGCAGCCACAGCAGGGTGGCCAGGCTGCCGATGGGGGTGATTTTCGGGCCGAGGTCGCTGCCGATCACGTTGGCGTAGATCATCGCGTCCTTGACCACGCCCGCGGCATGGCTGGATTCGATGGAGAGCGCACCGATCAACACGGTCGGCAGGTTGTTCATTGCCGAAGACAACAATGCCGTCAGCACCCCGGTGCCCATCGCCGCGCCCCATACGCCGTAGGTGGCGAAGGTGTCGAGCCAGGTCGCCAGGTATGTGGTCAGCCCGGCGTTGCGCAGCCCGTAGACCACCAGGTACATGCCCAGGGAAAAGATCACGATCTGCCAGGGCGCTTCCTTGAGCACTTTGCGCGTGGAAATCTTGTGGCCTTTGGCGGCGATCACCAGCAGCAACACCGCGCACACTGCAGAGATCGCGCTGATGGGAATCCCCAACGGTTCCAGGGCAAAGCAGCCGATCAGCAGGATACCCAGCACCCACCAGCCGGCGCGAAAAGTCGCGTGGTCGTGAATGGCGCTGGCCGGGGCCGCCAGGTCGGCCGGGTCGTAGGTCTGCGGAATATCGCGGCGGAAAAACCACAACAGCACCGCCAGGGTGGCGGCGACGCTGACCAGGTTCACCGGCACCATCACCGCTGCGTATTCATTGAAGCCGATCTTGAAATAGTCCGCCGAGACAATGTTCACCAGGTTCGACACCACCAGCGGCAGGCTCGCCGTGTCGGCGATGAACCCAGCGCCCATGACGAACGCCAGGGTCGCCGCCGGGGAAAAACGCAACGCCAGCAGCATCGACATCACAATCGGCGTGAGGATCAGTGCCGCGCCGTCATTGGCAAACAGCGCCGACACCAGCGCGCCCAGCAGCACCATGTAGGCAAACAACCGCCGGCCGCGACCACGGCCCCAACGGGCCACATGCAGCGCAGCCCAGGCAAAGAACCCGGCCTCGTCCAGCAACAGGCTGATGACGATCAGCGCGACAAAGGTGCCGGTGGCATTCCAGATGATGTGCCACACCACCGGGATGTCTGCCAGGCTGATCACGCCGCAGGCCAGTGCGAGGATCGCGCCCATGGTCGCGCTCCAGCCGACACCCAGGCCTTTGGGCTGCCAGATGACCAGGATGATGGTGAAGATAAAAATCGCAATTGCGACAAGCATGAATAAACGCTCCGGTGGCTCAACAGCAGGTGCTGGCTCGTTGTGGTCTGTCGCCCATTGCATCAAGACGCAGCGCGTCGTTTTGCAACCATGGCTGGTTGGCTTGCAGGGTGGTGTCCAGCACGTGAGTCACCCAGTCGGGCAGTGCCGGATTGATGCGGTAGTAGATCCATTGCCCTTGGCGACGATCCAGCAGCAACCCGCTGTTGCGCAGTTGCGCGAGGTGGCGGGAGATTTTCGGCTGGCTGTCGTCAAGTGCGTGGATCAGTTCGCACACGCAAAGTTCGCCTTCGCGCAGGATCAGCAAGGTCATTCGCACGCGAGTGGCATCGGCCAGGCATTTGAATAGGGTTGGAGGTGAGAAAGGGACTGACACGGTCAAGGCCTGCTCGTATAGGCATATCCGAATATACGTATTTCCATATATTTCAGTCAAATCCTGTTTCAATTGATATGGATCAAATGTCTGGAAACACGCCACAAGTGATTGAAATTAAAATGAAACACAAATGTCCTAAAGTGCCTGCCCATAGCTGATGAAGGAATACCACGCGTGACCCGTGCCACTCGCAATCTGCGCAAGACCCTCGATTCCGTCGCGGAAAATAACGAAACCGCGGCGTTCGATCTGATGCGTGCCGTCGAAAAACTCGGCGATGAAGTGCTGCGCCAGCGCTTGCTCAATACCATCCACCGCCTCAACCAGGACGCCTATGAACTGCGCGAAGCGCGGGACTCGGTGGAACTGGTGTCGGTAAGGCTCGCCTGAGCAAGATCGTTCAAGACAACCTGCATATTGCGCTGGCATGCTTGTCGTCCGTCTGTCGATGAGCGGTTCCCATGCCTACTGCTTTACCTCACTACGCCTTCGCCCGTGGCGCGATTGCTGTCATTCCGTTATCCCTGGCGTGCGCGCCCTGGGGCTTGCTGGCGGGCTCAATGGCCATCGAAGCGCACTTTTCCCCGCTCGAAGCCCAGGGGCTTTCCGCTATCGTGTTTGCCGGTGCCGCGCAACTGGTGGCCATCGGCATGGTCAAGAGCGGCGCCAGCCTGATCTCCATCTTGCTCACGACTTTGCTGCTGACCTCACAACATCTGCTGTACGGCATGCATCTGCGCCCCACATTGTCCGTGCTCAAACCGCGCTGGCGCATGAGCCTGGGTTTCCTGATGACCGATGAGTTCTTCGCCCTGGTCAGCCAGTACGACCGCGAAACCTTCAACCGCTGGTACGCGCTGGGTGTTGGCCTGACGTTCTATATCGCCTGGAACCTGTTCACCCTCGCCGGCATTGTCCTGGGCAAGAGCATTCCGGGGCTCGAACACCTGGGCCTGGAATTCTCGATTGTCGCGACGTTTATCGCGTTGATCACGCCCGTGGTGCGCGATGTGCCCACCGTGGTGTGCGTGGCGGTGGCGCTGTTGTGCTCGGTCGGCTTGAGCTTCCTGCAGTGGGAGTCGGCCGTGGTGGTATCGGGTGTGTTGGGCATGAGTGCAGGGTATGCCTGCAAACGATTGGGAGTCGGGCAGGCATGATTTTTGTGATGATTGTTGCAATGGGTTTGATCGTATTTTTTAACCGCTACCTGTTTATCGAACCGCGCCTGCCCGTGCGGCTCACCCGTGGTGCGCGGGAGTTTCTCGGGTTCGCGGTACCGGGCATGCTCACGGCGATTTGCGGGCCGATCATTTTCTTCGCCGACCACCGGCTCAACCTGAGCCCGGCCAACCCCTACCTGCTGGCCGGGATCTGCGCGGTGGCGCTGATGGTCTGGACGCGCAATGTGCTGCTCACCGTGCTGTTGAGCATGGCGTTGTTCTACCTGTTTCGCTGGTGGTTCTAAACACATAGGCGAAAAAAAGCCCGCGGGAGAGCGGGCTGAAGGAGACTTCTAAAAGTGAGCCCGGCCATTATCGGTGGCGCGTTCTGCTGTCACAGTGAAACTAAATTCATTCGGTGGGCGGCGTCGGCTTCTTTTTCGCCTTGGCCTCGGCCGCCAGGCACTCCAGCGCGAACTGCTCGGTGTAGGTCATCTGGATCGGCGTACTTTCGCCTTTCACCGTGCGCTCGCCGTCGAGAATGTAGCGAATGCGCTTGTCCGTCACGCCAATGCGCTTGGCGATCCACGTGGGCGTCTGGCCGATGCGGCTGATCAGCTTGTCGGCATAGTCGGTGGATGGGTTGTAGCGTTCGGCATTGGGTGTCATCGGTTTTCCAGGTAGAAGCGAACTCGCAAGTAGGCGACAGGGTGACGTAATAATCCGTGAGTGTCGCCTGCTAATGGTAGAGTCGCGTTTTTTTCCAAGGAGCGATGGCATGCGGAAACTGGTAATTGGCGCATTGGTACTGGCAGCACTGGCCGGCTGCGCGGGCTCGAAAATGAACGCGGCACGCACCGGCACGCCCTACAAGACCTTGGCGTCGGACAAGGCTGCGCTGGTGGTTGCCCAATGTATCCAGTTCGGCTGGCAGGACGAGGCGGTGTTTGGTGTCGACGCCGGCGGCTTCAAGGAGCCGATCGGGGCGGGCGGTTTCACGGTGTACACCACCGGCGGCGATTACTTTGCCGACGTGCGCAGCGCAGGGGCCGGTTCCTCTGTCGATTACTACACCGCCGAAGACTCCATGGTCGCCAAGCGCCGTTTGGCCGCACTTGCGACTTGTCTGTAATCTGTTGCCGTAGTGCTTTTAGGAAATGCCCTGCGGGACAGTCGCAGGGCATTGTCCTATGATTCCCCCGCTCGCTCGACGTAATAGCTCTTTACCAGTACACGGATGTCGAGGCCGTCACGTCGGGCGAGCCTCCCAGGTCATCAGCGCGGCATATAACCCAAGTGCCAGCGCCGGGGGATCTTCAGTGACACCAGGCCCAAAACCGCAGCCAGCGCCCCGCTGACCAGCAGCGCACCCAAGCCCATGCGGTGCTCGAGCAACGCCCCGATCACCGCCCCGATGAACATCCCCGTCCAGGGGACCAACTGCACGCGCCACCCGTTGCGACGCTCCCCCAGCAACCAGCGCCCCAACCCGCGACCAAAGCGTGACAGCGCGCCGGTGACATAGGTAAGCCCCACCGGCAAGCCGTTGACCTCTTCGACCGCGGCATTGAGCATGCCCATCGCCACAATCGCCGCGAGCAAGGCGGGCAGCATATCGGCGAACGGCCACAGCGCGCCGCCGCAGAGCAGCGCCGCGATGCACAGCAGCAGGGGTAGGGCGTGACGGCCGCTCATGCGGCTGACCACGATACCCAAGGCGTTGCCGACCACGAAGGTCGCGACCAGCAACAGCAGGCGCCCGGTCAGGCCCAGGTCACCTTCGCTGATCGCTACTGCCAGGCGCGTGGTGTTGCCGCTCATGAATGAGACAAAGTCGCCACTGGCCATGAAACCAATGGCATCGGTCATGCCCGCCAGCACAGACAGGCTGGCCACCAGCATCATGCCGACACGACCCCGCCATTGCTGTTGACGGGCGAGTACGACGTTGGCGTAGGGTTTTTGGGACGAAGGCAGCATCGGGCTGGGTTCCTCGGTGAGATTATGCGGCCACTACCGTAAGGCGCTTTGATGTCTGGCGCAATGACCTCAGGCCGCTTCCAGCCTCCAGCCAGCGTCATGCCAGACCAAAGTATGAGAGGACTCGATCGCCTGTAAAAAACTCGAGGTGTGACACGCCCTTTGCGTAGGTAATGTTCTTGCAGGTCGCGGGGCAGGTCGGCGGACAGCAGGTTATAAACAGATCAGGCCGGTCTGTTTGATTGACTGCAACGCAAGACGCTGCGGCCACAAGGTTTCGCGGCTACGCTAGCACCGCCACCGCCTTGATCTGCGCCCACAGCATCTGGCCGGGGTGCAGTTGCAACTGGTCGCGGGAGAAGCGTGTGATCCGTGCCAGCAACGGCGTGCCGCCGGCATCCAGGCGCACCAGCACATGGGCGCTGTTGTCCGCCGCAATCTCCTGGGTGACCGTCACCGGCAGGCGGTTGAGGATGCTGCTGTGGGCTTCGGCCTGCAAATTGAGGCTTACGTCCCGCGCCTGCACCTTGACCCGCAGGGCTTTGCCCAAGGCCAGCGGCGTATGGGCGACGCGCATCTGCAAGGCGCTGCCGGGCAGTTGCAGGGTCAGCAATTGATAGTGCGCGTCGTAAGCGCTTACCGTGCCGTTGATCACCACACCGGCGTCGTCGCCCAAGGCCAAGGGCAAATCCAGCCGCGCCAGGGTTTCACCGATGGGGCCGCTGGCCAGGGCCTGGCCGTCGCGCAGCAACACGATGTGATCGGCCAGGCGCGCCACCTCGTCCTGGGCGTGGCTGACGTAGAGCACCGGAATGTCCAGTTCGTCGTGCAGGCGTTCCAGGTACGGCAGGATTTCACCTTTGCGTTGGCTGTCGAGAGCCGCCAGCGGTTCGTCCATCAATAACAGGCGCGGGCTGGTCAGTAACGCGCGGGCGATACCGATGCGCTGGCGCTCGCCGCCGGACAAGTGCTGCGGATGCCGCTCAAGCAAGTGGCCGATGCCCAACAGTTCGGTGGCCTGGGCCATGTCGACGCGACGTTGCGCAGGCGGGATGCGCTTGAGGCCGAATTCCAGATTGGCGCGTACCGACAGATGGGGGAACAGGCTCGCTTCCTGGAACACATAGCCCAGCGCACGTTTATGCGGCGGTACGAACAGACCGTTGCGGCTGTCTTGCCAGACTTCGTCGTTGACCTGGACAAAGCCGTCCTCGGCACGTTCCAGCCCGGCAATGCAGCGCAGGCAGGTGGTCTTGCCGGAGCCGGAATGCCCATACAGCGCGGTGACGCCGCGACCGGGCAGTTGCAGGTCCACTTTCAGGGCAAAGGCGGAATACGTGAGGTGCAGGCGTACATCGATCATCGGCATCAGCTCCAGCCCATCTTGGTTTTACGGCTGGAGTAGAGCGCCAGCAACACCAGGAACGCGAACACCACCATGGCGCCGGCCAGCCAGTGCGCCTGGGCGTATTCCATGGCTTCGACGTGGTCGTAGATCTGCACCGAGACGACCCGGGTCTTGTCCGGGATATTGCCGCCGATCATCAGCACCACCCCGAACTCGCCGACGGTATGCGCAAAGCCGAGAATCGACGCGGTGATAAACCCCGGGCGGGCCAGGGGCAGGATCACGCTGAAGAACGTGTCCCAGGGGTTGGCGCGCAAGGTCGCGGCCACTTCCAAGGGGCGTGTGCCGATGGCGGAGAAGGCGTTTTGCAACGGCTGCACCACGAACGGCATGGAATAGATCACCGAGCCGATCACCAGCCCGGCGAAACTGAAGGTCAGGGTGCCCAGGCCCAGCCATTGGGTGAACTGGCCGAAGTAACCGTGCGGCCCCATCGTCAGCAGCAGGTAGAAGCCGATGACCGTGGGCGGCAGCACCAGCGGCAGGGCGACCACCGCGCCGATAGGCCCGCGCCACCAGGAGCGCGTGCGCGACAGCCACAGGGCAATCGGAGTGCCGATGACCAGCAGAATCACCGTGGTCAGTGACGCCAGTTTGATGGTCAACCAGATCGCGGAAAAATCGGCACTCGATAGCGGCATTTAGAGCTCGTAACCGTAGGACTTGATAACGGCAGCGGCTTTCGGCCCTTTCAGGTACTCGACCAGCGCCTTGGCAGCGGCGCTGTCTTTGCCCTTATTGAGGATCACCGCATCCTGTTTGATCGGGTCATGCATGGACGCCGGGACGATCCACGCCGAACCGCTGGTGACTTTGCCGTCTTTGTAGATCTGCGACAAGGCCACAAACCCCAACTCGGCATTGCCGGTGGAGACAAACTGATAGGCCTGGGTGATGTTCTGGCCCTCGACGAGCTTGTCCTTGAGCTTCTCGGTCAAGCCTTCCTTGGCCAGCACTTGGGTGGCGGCCAGCCCGTAGGGCGCGGCTTTCGGGTTGGCGATGGACAGGTGCTTGAACGCGTTCTGCTTGAGCACATCGCCCTTGGCATCGACATAACCTTCCTTCGCCGACCACAGCGCCAGGGTGCCGACCGCGTAGGTAAAGCGCGAACCCTTGACGGTATCGCCTTCGGTTTCGAGTTTTTGCGGGGTGGTGTCGTCGGCGCTGAGGAACACTTCGAACGGCGCGCCGTTCTTGATCTGGGTATAGAACTGCCCGGTGGCACCGTAGGCGGCGATCAGCTTGTGACCGGTGTCCTTCTCGAAGTCGGCGGCAATCGCCTGGATCGGTGCGGTGAAGTTGGCGGCGACGGCCACCTGGACTTCATCGGCGTGGACCGCAGCGGCGGTGACTAGCGCAATGACGGCCGCCAGGCCGGGGCGAATCAAGCGTGGGAGGCTGAAGGTCATGGATAGCTCCGTATGAGAAGGAAAAAAGCCAGGATTGAGCGCTGCGGGACCAGGGGGGCGGTCAAGCGGTGTATGTATAGGTATATAGCGAAAAAATGGCAAGGGGAATCCGCCGGCCCCGCGCTGACATTTCCCGGCGGCAACGGCCCGCCTCCTGACAGCCAATGCATGGGAACCCGTTGATAGTGCAGCTCCTTTAGCAGGCAAAGGAGCAAGGGCCATGCAAAGGGAATATGCCTATATCAACGTCGGCGCCCCGAACAACCTTACCAGCGAGGCCGCCGTGAAAGCCTGGCTGGACCGCGTACTCAGCGCTTCGGCACTGGAACCGCAGGCCAAGGCGCTGATCACCACGCAATCGTTGATACCGGTGGAGTTTTCGATCCTGGAGGAGGGGGCCGAGCCGGGAAGTCCTGCGTTGATTGTCGAGCGCCAGGAAATGCCCCTGTGGAAAATACTCGACAAGCGCTTTACCTGGCGCGCGAGTGTCGGAAAAAACCAATCGACTGACAGCGTGCAAGTCAATGTTCTGTTTCCCAAGTTTTACGGGGCATTGGCCCAACGCTTGACGGCCCATCGATACTTTCTCGACAGCCTGCGAGTGTCAGGCCAGGTCCAGAGTGTCGAGTGGGAAGAGCGTGGCCTAGCGATCGCGACACGGCCTTTGCTCAAGACCGAGGTGGTGCTGTTCTCCGTGTGGGGGGCCAGTAAGCGCCTGCTTGCGGATATCTGGTTTGATCTCCCGCTGATTTCCCTGGGGGCCGGGCAATGGCCCAGGGCGATTGGCACCGGTTGGCCGGGGATGCGTATTGGCGCACGCAGCGGCGATCTCATTCGTTATTCCGATGAGCCCGGCAAAAACACGCTGTGGGTCAAGCCGTTCAACGAGGCGGTGCTCGACGCCGATTTCAGCATTTTCCCGCGCTGGACGCCCCGTGCCGTCCTCCTGGCCGACCAAGCGCTGAAGGCCGACGAAGTGATCGAGGTGACCCTGAGCGCAATGCCTTATCAGGCCGATGAGGAGCGCTATATCATAGAAGTTCCGGCCTCGCGCCGCGCCGCTGCGGATTGGCACTACTATCTCAGCGTCTACATGAGTTACCGCTGCCCCTGGGTCAACTGCGGCGTCTTGCAGGAAGACGGCGGCATCCGGCTGCAGAGCGAGCGGCTCAATCAATGGTTCGTGCGCTGCGATGCCGCGCGGCTGTTTATAGCGGTCAGCATTCAGCCCCGCGAACGTACCGGCTGGAAGGCCCCCACCGCGCCCCCGACGCCCGAGGCAACGACGACCCAGGCCTGGCAAAAATGGGATGGGCTGAGGGAGAGCGTGGGCAATAACAAGATCGCCAAAGACTATATCGAATCGTTGATCGATCGCTGCCTGAAGAAGTCCGGTCTGCCTCAAGACACCCAGCAATTGTTCAAAAAAGAACGCCAATTCAAGTTCAAATACCTGATAGGCCACCCCACATATTCTCCTGGCGTGAGTGCATTCGTGCCGCCACGCTACAAGTACTTTTCCTTTGAACAAGTGCTGTTGGGTGAGCCGCAACGGCGTGCGTACTTCCAGGAAAAACTCAGTGCCGTGGATGTGCAGGGGCAAGCCTTGCCGGCGTCGCAAGTCGCGACATTGACCGGGATGCGTGATGTGTTGCTGGCTGACTTCCTGGCGGATATCGATGCGCTGGCCGCCAGCGACGACTACCAGAAACTATTCGGCGAAACCTGTGACGCCCTCGCCAGGGTGCGGGTCGCACGCTACCTCGCGCAAGTCGATGCAGCCGACGAAGACTTGCGAGGGTGTGCGTTCCGCTACTTGAAAGGCGAGTTGAAACCGCGACTGCTGCTATTCAACGAAGCGGTGGTGCCCAATGCGATTGTGCTCAAATTCAACTCACAGAAGGCATTGCTGATATCCCTCAACTTCACCGAGCTCAAGTGGGCGGTCTGGGCACCAAGCACCACCGCCGGGCAACCCTCGGAGGTGTTGATGCGATTTGTCGCGGAACATTCCCCTTTCCCGCAGAAAATGAACCTGGTGCCTCAGGATTTTTTCCCGCAAAAAAAACGCTATGGCTACCATTACCGGCGTTTCGCCCCGGAGCCGGTGTCCTTTCGTGATACCCAGCACATCAACGCGCAATTGCAGTTGGCGGCCATCGCGGATATCAAGGGGCAGGTCGACTACGCAGTGTTTTCGTCCGACGAAGAGCGGCGCCGGGTAAAACTGGCGATGTTCAAAAGTGTCGCCCGTGCGGTGTCCGGTCTGGTGACGGCGGCCGTCGGGCCTCTGAGCGGGTTGGGCGCGCTGCTGCTTTCCGGCATGGCGCGCTTCATCGCCAATGTCGGTGATGTCGGCCTTACGTATGCGTTGGCGCAAAATACCGATCGGCCCGAGGACTACGCCCGCTACATCCATGAGTGCAAGCTGGGGGTGCTATTGGCGATGGTTGACCTGGGGGCCGATCTGCCCAGCGCCAATGCCAAGTTGCGCATATTGCTCAAGCAGTCGACGCTCGGCGGTCGGACCGTGGCGCCGATTCTGAATGCGCCCATAGACTACGACGCCCCGATAAAGTTGAAACAGACCAGTGAGTCCGAGACTTTTGTCTCCACGCCATTCTGGTTGATCGACCTGCGCCAGCGCATGGAAAAATCCTTCGATGACCGGGGCAAAGGCGCCGAACTCAAAGGTTACCTCCAGGCAACCGCCACCTGTGGGTATGCCGAGGCGAAAAGCTGTTCCGACTTTTTGCGCAGTCAGCGCTGGGAGACACAGGCCGTCGGCGTGCTGATTTTCTCCGAACTCGGCGATCAGCGCCCGCAAACGCATTTTGCGTTGTCGATTCGGGATGCAACGGACACCGCGATGGTCGATTTCAGCCTGGGCGACCTCGATGCCTCAATGAACGGTCGCGGCTATTTCGGTACGTTGAAAGGCTGGGAGGACTGCGTGCGCGGGTTGCCGGCCTTGGAGGGCGCGTTGGTGATTTACAAGTTTTATCCGGACTTTGCCAACGCAAGCCTGGAGGTTGACGGGGCGTTTGCGCTGGGCATCAGTTGGAGCCCCTTCGTCAATGGCGGCGATTACAGCGTGCTGTCGTTTCCCCTGGATTTCGTCTGCGGGGTTCGCGAGCAGTTGGAGCGTGTCTGGGCCCAGGTCTTTCACCAGTTGCCGATCAATGCATCGCTATCGCTCAATGAGCCGGCGACCTTCAATCAGTCTGAACTGCTGGCGCAAGTCAGCAACCTCAGCGGCCTGGTCGACGAGGCGGAAGGGCTATTGCGGCGCACCATTGGCGTGCAGGCGATCGGTGAGTTGCGGGCCTTGATGCTGGGCTTCCTTCAGGCATGGCGTAACGAACCATGGGGCGGCTATCGAGAACTGATGGAGGGCGTGATGGCTGAGGAGGCAGACTTGGTCAACCAGGCATTGATCCACCTCGAAGCCCTGCAGGCCGGTTTGCCAAGCACGCTCGCGAGCGCGCAAAACGCGCTGGTCGATTGTGTCGACTGGGTCGCGGTGCGGGCCGGAATCGACGACGATGCGTGGCGACTGTTATTTAAACAACAACTGGAACTTCATGTGTCAGGCGAGCAGGCGACGGTGGATTTATACACCGCCGCCGAACTGGATGCGTTGTATGAACAGCTCGCCCGGGGCCAGCAGCGCGAGTGTCATCACCAGCGCAGCTCCGGTTATGAGCGACTGACCATGACCAGTAGCCGGGCGTTGCTGGGGATAGGGTTGGGATTGATCCGCAAGATGGCCCCGGAGCGCCAGGCCGAATGCTGTTTCGCGCTGATCATGGCGAGCCAGCCCTACGACGACAGCAACGAACACTTTGCCCGAGTCGTATATGGTATCTGTGCGTTGCGCCAACAGCGGTTTACTGTGTTGACGCCGCTGCACGAACGTCGGCTCAGCGGCCTTCCACCCGCAGAGCCGATACTGATCTGACGTGCGCTACCGAGACAGCCGGCTCAAGGCTTGTTCTGCCAGCCAGGTGGTCAGCTCGCGGGTTGCAAACGGATGCCGCAGGCCCAACGCCTGGCCCGCCCACAGGTTGCTGAAGCCGGCTTCATCCTTGGCCTTGAGTGGCAGCAACGCACCGCCGGCCCTGGGGAAGGCCGGGGCCAGCGGGTTGATCGCGCCGAGTTCTCGCATCACCCGGTTGACGATGCCGCGCGCCGGTCGGCCGGTGAACAGGTTGGTCAGCGCGGTTTCGCTGGCCTGGGCGTGGCGCAATGCATGGTGGTGCGAGGGGCTGACCGTGGCTTCGGGGGTCAACAGGTAGGCGGTACCGATCTGCACCGCCGAAGCACCCAAGGCAAAGGCGGCCGCGATGCCGCGCGCGTCAGCGATACCGCCGGCGGCGATCACCGGCACGCTCACGGCGTCGACGATCTGCGGCACCAGCGCCATCAAGCCGATCTGGCTGTTGAGGTCGTCGCTGAGAAACATACCGCGGTGGCCGCCGGCTTCAAGGCCCATGGCGATGATCGCATCGCAGCCATGCTGTTCCAGCCAAATCGCTTCTTCGACGGTTGTGGCCGATGAAAGTACCTTGGCGCCGGTCGCTTTGACGCGGTCGAGCAGGGATTTTTCCGGCAAACCGAAATGGAAACTGACCACCTCGGGACGGAACGCTTCCACCACTTCACAAGCCGCTTCGTTGAACGGCGCACGGTTGGTCACCGGCGTCGGTGCATCAAAGTCGGCGCCCAGTTCGCGGTAGTAGGGTTGCAGCAGGTCTTTCCAGCGTCGATCACGGGCGTCGTCCGCCTCGGGCGGTTGATGGCAGAAGAAGTTGACGTTGATCGGCCGCGTGCCGGCCTGGCGGATAGTGCTCAACGCAGCGCGCAATTGCTCGATACTCAGTGCCGCCGCCGGCATCGAACCGAGCGCGCCGGCCTCGCTGGCGGCGATGACCATTTGCGCGGTGGTCGCACCGGCCATGGGCGCCTGGATAATCGGTACGTCGATGCCCAGCAGATCGAGAATGCGCGTGTCTGGCCAGGTGCTCATGGGATGCGTCTCCAGCGTTGGTAAGAGTTTTCGCTGTTTTAGCAGGGCCCTTGGCGTCCGGCCAGTCTGTTTTATTCACTGGACGCAGCCTGGGTTTCGTGTAGTGGCGCGGGCTGTTTTAGCGGTCGCGCTCGCGTTCCAGCAACTGGCGCTTGCGCTCCACCCCCCATCGGTAGCCCGACAACTCGCCATTACTGCGCACCACGCGGTGGCAGGGAATCGCCACTGCGAGGCGATTGGCGCCACAGGCCTGGGCCACGGCCCGAAAGGCGGTGGGCGCGCCAATCCGTTCGGCGATCTGCGCGTAGCTGGCGGTGCTGCCCACCGGGATGTCACGCAAGGCTTGCCATACCCGTTCCTGAAAGGCCGTGCCGCGCAGGTCCAAGGGTAAGTCCAGGCCCAGGGCCGGGGCTTCTATAAACCCCACCACCTGGGCGACCAACTGTTCGAAGGCCGGGTCCGCACCCAGCAGTTCGGCCTTGGGGAATTGGTCCTGCAGGTCGCGCACCAGCGTGTCCGGCTCGTCGCCCAGCAGGATCGCGCACACGCCGCGATGACTTTGCGCCACCAGAATCGCGCCGAGGGAACATTGGCCGACGGCAAAATGGATGTGAGTATTCGTGCCGCCGGCTTTGTAATCGCTTGGCTTCATGCCAAGCAGTTGGTCCGCCGATTCATAGAAGCGGCTGTTGGAATTGAAGCCGGCGTCATACAGCGCGTCGGTGACGGTGTTGCGACCTTTGAGCCCCTTGCGCACTTTGCGCGAGCGCTGTGCGCTGGCATAGCCCTTGGGGGTGAGGCCGGTGACTGACTTGAACACGCGATGGAAATGGAACGGGCTCAGCCCGGCTTGCTGTGCCAGTTGGTCGAGGCTGGGCGGGGTTTCGGCGTGTTCGATCTGCCGACAAGCGTTGGCCACCAGCTCGGCATGGCGTGCCGCGCGTTGCGTCTGGTCACCGGTCGCACGTTTGCTTGGGCGATAGCCTGCCGCCTCGGCCTGTTGAGGTGTCTCAAAGAATTCGACGTTTTCCGGACGCGGCAAGCGCGAGGCACTGCTGGGGCGGCAATACACACCGGTGGTTTTTACCCCATAGACAAACAGCGCGTCGGCCTGAGGATCACGGGCGAGGATCGCTGCCCAGCGCGGGTCATGTTCGTTATTCATTGCCTGCTCTCATGACGGGTCACGGCCAGATTAGTCGTGTCGCGGCGGCCTGGCACTCTGAAGCTTGCGGTCAAATCAGCCGGCGGTGCGAAAGGTCAGGTTGATGCGTTGCGGGCCCATGACCGGATGCGTGCCGTCCTTGACCGGCATGACTCCGTGGAAGCGCAGACGATCAACCCCGCCCCACACCACCACATCGCCATGGAACAACGAGATTTTTTGCGGCTTGTCGCTGCGTGCATGGCCGCCGAACAGGAAGATCGCCGGCAGCCCCAGCGACACGGAAACCACCGGCGCGGTATAGCAGCGTTCGTTCTTGTCCTGGTGCAACGACATCTTTGCCCCCGGCACATAACGGTTGATCAGGCAGGCATCGGGCACAAAATCGCTGAACCCGGCGTCGGTCGCCGCGTGTGCCGCCAGTTGGCGCAACGTTTCGGGCATGGCTGGCCAGGGGTGGCCACTGCGCGGGTCAAGCGCGGTGTAGCGGTAGCCGCTGGGATCGGTGGTCCAACCCAGTTCTCCGCAACTGCTCAGCGCGGCTGACATGGTGAAACCACCGGGCGTGACCATTTGCCGAAACGGCGACTGAGCCAGCACGCAGCGCAACGCTGGCAGAAGATGCTCAATCCAGGGCAGGGCATAGCCCCTCAGAACGTGGGACTGTTCGCCAATCTGCTCACGCCCTGCGGGTTGTTGCAGGGCGTCGTCGGCGAACAGGTCGACGGTCGGGCCGGGCATGGGCTTACAGCGCCTTGCTCACGTTGATGTCAGTGATTTCATCGCTGGCGTCGTGAATCTTCGCCAGTACTAGCTTGGCTTCTTCGACGCTGTTGCTGTGCAGTTGGGCAAACTCAAAGCGGCGTTCGCCGTTGAGTTTGTACTTGATGACGTATTTGGTCGTGGTCACAACTTTTTTCCTGTCGAGTGTTCGGGTCAGCTCAATTTGCTGTTGGTGCGACGAACGATGCGGATCTTGTGGGACAGCGCAGGTTTGCGGGTAACGCTGATGGCGCGGCGCGTCACAACGTCCAGGGTGATGTTCCAGAAACCGGTGCTCGGCGCGGTGATTTTCGCCGGGAACTTGTCGAACGCGCCGCCGTGGTAGGTGTGACGGCCGCCATTCTTGAAGCTGCGAAAATTCGCATCGCTCATCAGACGAATATTACAAGTCTGTGAGCATTCGATGACGACAATATCTCCCTCGTTGAGGTGCTCACGCTGGTGGATGAATTTCATGGGCGGGTGTCTCCAGAAGGGCTTTTTCTGAAAAATCAGAACGATACGTAGGTTAAGATAGAGTTTATCAGCCCCAGCGCGTTTATTATCGGGCCGTCGTCGACGACTTCGACAATTTAAAACAGTTATTTACCGAGTTATCAGGGATAAATCCTACGTTGGCGGGAGAAAATTACCATCCCCGCTGTCCTAGGGTCTTTATCGGAGGTTTTATATGAAGTGGAGTGTGTTGGTTCTGGCCTTGGCGATTGGTGGGTGTGCTTCGGTTGCAGATATCAAGCAGACCCCCCCGACCTTGGCGGTCATTTCAGGGAAAAAACCGCAGGAATATGCCGCCTGTGTGGTACGCAAATTGTCGACTACCCGCCGGCCGCCGCAGATCGAGCCGCATAAAAACGGCGTGCAGGTGATTGTGCCGCAGAAATTCTCCGCTGACCCGTCGGCTATTTTCGAGATTGACGAGCGCTCCAGCGGCAGCAGCATCAAGCTCTACGAGAGCATGTCCAATGTGCCGATCCGCCCGGGCGATGTGAAGAAGGCCGGGGAGGACTGCATTTCCGGCTGAGGCCGCGCGTTTACACGGTCCGTTTGAATCCGATAAAGAAGCCTGACCTGCCGTTGCAGTGTCGGGCTTTTTTTGGTGGTTGCGTTTTCGCAGTTGTCGCGGCGGGAAGGTTCTCCTACCATTTGTAGGCTTATGACATAAACGCCTAAATATATAACTATAAAAAATGGAGCCGTGATGATGTCTCTGGAACGAGTACTGATAGGCAGTGCGCTGATGTTGCTGCTGGGCAATGCCCACGCGCTGGATGGGAAGAAGATATTCACCGAGGGCGGCTCGCAGCCGGGCGCCATGCCCTGCGTAGCCTGCCATGGTGCCGATGGCGCGGGGCTCGCCGCCGCGGGCTTCCCCAGGTTGGCGGGGTTGCCGGCCCTGTACGTGCGTAAACAGTTGGAAGACTTCAGGCGCGGCACGCGTGCCAACCCGGTGATGCAACCCTTGGCGAATGCCCTCACTGACGCCGAGATCGACGCTGTCAGCCAGGCGCTGGCGGCGATGCCAGGCGTCGTCCCGCAACCGATCCATCGCAGCGAGATGCCTATCGGTGCTGCGCAAAAGCTTGCCCAGCAGGGCGCCTGGGAGCGGCAGATTCCGGCATGTGCAAGTTGCCATGGTCCTGCCGGTACAGGTGTCGGCGACACGTTCCCGCCTCTTGCCGGTCAGCCTGCCACCTACCTGGCAGCACAGTTGACGGCCTGGCAAAACGGCACCCGTCACAACGACCCGAATGACCTGATGGGCCACATCGCAAAATCCCTGACGCCGGATGAAGTACAGGGCGTGGCCCAGTATTTCGCCTCACTGAAACTGGAGGCCAAGCCATGAGCCCGTTTGTTTTAGTTCTAGGACTGTTGGGTCTGCCGTCCGCCCACGCCGCTACGATCGCCATGGAAGACCAGTCGCAGTTGCAGCCTTCTGCCGGCCATGCGGCTGTCAGTCAATTCCAGCCGCCCCAAGAGAGCGAGCTGCCTGACAATGCCTACGGCAAGCTGGTCAAGGAGGGCTACGCGTTGTTCGTGGATACCAAGCGCCTGGCGCCGACATTCGTCGGTAACGGGCTCAACTGCAGCAACTGCCACCTGGATCAGGGCCGCCTGGCCAACTCGGCGCCGCTGTGGGGCGCCTACCCGATGTATCCGGCCTATCGAAAGAAGAACGACAAGGTCAACACCTTTGCCGAGCGGTTGCAGGGGTGTTTCCAATTCAGCATGAACGGCGGTACGCCGCCGACCGCTGATAGTCGCGAAATTACCGCGCTCTCGGTGTACGCCTACTGGTTGGCCAGCAAAGCACCGTTGGGCGTGGAGTTACCAGGCCGTGGGTATCCCGACGTGACCCAACCGGCCAAGGGTTATGACCTGTCCGGGGGCGCGCAGGTTTACAAAGGGCAATGCGCCGTCTGCCATGGCCCCGAAGGGCAGGGCCAGAAGGTCGGTGACAGTTACGTGATGCCACCGTTGTGGGGTAAGGACTCCTACAATTGGGGCGCCGGCATGCACCGCATCAATACTGCGGCGTCCTTCATCAAGCACAACATGCCCCTGGGCAAGGGTGGCAGCCTGAGCGACCAGCAAGCCTGGGACGTGGCGGCCTACGTCAACAGCCACGAGCGACCGCAGGACCCGCGGCTGGTTGACGGTTCCGTGGAGAAAACCCGGGTCAAATTCCACGCCAACGATGGGGTCAATCTCTACGGCCAAACCGTAGAAGGCGTGTTGATTGGGCAGGGCATCCGTTAGACTCACGCCCAATCAACGCAAAAATGCCGCGCAAACCCTCGGTTTGTGCGGCATGTGTCTTTTTTGGGAAGTCTTTCATGAAGCGTGAACACGTCAGGGCTCGCCAGGCCGAAGGTCAGATATCGGCCACTCACATCATCCAGAACCCGGCTGACCTCGGGGAATGGATCGTATTCTTCAAGAAAAGCGGCGGTCGCAGTTTTTTCCTGGTGGACGATCAGGATGAAGTCGAATCTTTCTCGCGCCTGGATGACCTGGTGGAGACCGTCCGTGGCCTGGGTATCAAGTTTGCCGATATCCAGCTGTAGACGTAACGCTTACTTGCAGACCACCACCACACTGCGGCTTTTGAAGTTGCCCACGTCCTGGCCCAGGGTCTTTTCACTTTCCTTGAGCGAAGGCGTGCCTTCGGTACCGACGATACGGTAGCCGGTGCCCGCACAAGAGGCGTCGGCCTTTTCGTAGCAACTGGCCCAGGAATTGGCTTCGCCCGAGCAGTCGATGGTCAGGCCTTGTTCGCCGTTTTTCAGGTAGACATCAGACGTGGTCGTGCAGCCGGCGAGCGCCAATACTGCAGTGAGTGCCAGAATCTTGTTCATATGTGTTCATCATCGAGGGTGTTGGAGGGTGCGCTGACACTGTCGTGGGGCGTTTCGACGAGACTATAGCGAACTGCCATCTACGTATAGACATGTCTCGTCCTGAAAGTCAGGTGTAAGCCTATTCCAGGGTTATACAAAAGATACAAAAAAGCCCCGTTCACCGGGGCGTTTTTACGCAGCTTCCAAGGCTTACTTGCCCTTCGGTCGCTTGCTCGATGCGTGGCCCGCTTCATCCACAAACACTTCCGCAACCGCAGTTGCCTGGCTCTCGGTCGCGAATGCGCCAGCGACGCTGTCGCCGTGGAAGTTGATCAGGTGCCAACCGTCCGCTCGCTTTGTGATCAGGTAGCCGTTCACGCCTTTGGGTTCTGACATCTATTAACAATCTCGTGGTCTGGTTCAAGGGCGTAATGATAGCGCCAATTGTCGCGCCACCGCCCAAGTTATTCCAGGTCAATGTTTGCGGCGCCGAAGCGTGCTAAAAGGGTTGCAGCCCTTTTCAAGCCACAGGGCTACGCTGTTTTTGTCGGGGTATTGGTGAAGCTCTTTGTAGGATTAGCGGAACTTACGCCGACATTTTTTCTCTATGATGACATCGCAACGCCAGCAGGACCCATTGTAAGGTGACTGCGGCCTGATTAGACTGCGCCGAATTCCGTACGCACAGCCCTTTGTAAGGACCCATATGATCAAGAAATGCTTGTTCCCAGCAGCCGGTTACGGCACTCGCTTCTTGCCAGCGACCAAGGCCATGCCCAAAGAGATGCTGCCGGTGGTGAACAAGCCACTGATCCAGTACGGCGTCGAAGAGGCACTGGATGCCGGTTTGAATGAAATCTCTATCGTTACCGGCCGTGGTAAGCGCGCGCTGGAAGACCACTTCGACATCAGCTACGAGCTGGAAAACCAGATCAAAGGCACCGACAAGGAAAAATACCTGGTTGGTATCCGCAAGCTGCTCGACGAGTGCTCGTTCTCCTACACCCGTCAGACCCAGATGAAAGGCCTCGGCCACGCCATCCTGACCGGCCGTCCGCTGATCGGTGACGAACCGTTCGCCGTGGTACTGGCCGACGACCTGTGTGTGAACCTGGAAGGCGACGGCGTACTGACCCAGATGGTCAAGCTGTACCAGAAGTACCGTTGCACCATCGTCGCGGTTCAAGAGGTCGATCCTCAAGAAACCAACAAGTACGGCGTGATCGCTGGCGACGACATCGGCGATGGCCTGATCCGCGTGCGCGACATGGTCGAGAAGCCAGCGCCTGAAGATGCTCCGTCGAACCTGGCGATCATCGGTCGTTACATCCTGACCCCGGACATCTTCAAGTTGATCGAAGAAACCGAGCCGGGCAAGGGTGGCGAGATCCAGATTACCGACGCCCTGTTGAAGCAGGCCAAAGACGGTTGCGTGATCGCGTACAAGTTCAAGGGTCGTCGTTTTGACTGCGGTGGCGCCGAAGGCTACATCGAAGCGACCAACTTCTGCTACGAGCACTTCTACAAGACTGGCAAGGCTTACTGATTCACGGTTGCCCGCCTGTTGTAAGAGAAAGCCACCTTCGGGTGGCTTTTTCGTTTTTCACCCCCAACTAAGTCGGTATGCTGATTGCCTGCCGAGGAGAGTGAAATGGCCTACGATTTTGACCTGTATGTGATTGGCGCCGGTTCCGGCGGTGTTCGTGCTGCGCGCTTTGCCGCTGGTTTTGGCGCCAAGGTGGCCGTGGCGGAAAGCCGCTACCTGGGCGGCACGTGTGTGAACGTCGGCTGCGTGCCGAAGAAACTGCTGGTCTACGGCGCGCATTTTGCCGAAGACTTCGAGCAGGCCAGCGGTTTCGGCTGGTCCCTGGGGGAGGCGAACTTTGACTGGGCGACCCTGATCGCCAACAAGGACCGTGAGATCAACCGCCTCAACGGCATCTATCGCAACCTGCTGGTCAACAGCGGCGTGACCCTGCATGAAGGGCATGCGCGACTGGTCGATCCGCATCAGGTGGAAATCAATGGCGAGCGCTTCACGGCCAGGCACATCCTGATCGCGACCGGCGGCTGGCCGCAGATCCCGCAGATACCGGGGCATGAGCACGCGATCGGTTCCAATGAAGCGTTCTTCCTCAAAACGCTGCCCAAGCGCGTGCTGGTGGTTGGCGGTGGCTATATCGCCGTTGAGTTCGCCGGAATTTTCCATGGTTTGGGTGCGCAGACGTCTTTGCTGTATCGCGGCGACTTGTTCCTGCGCGGTTTTGACGGTGCGGTGCGCAAGCATCTGCAGGAAGAATTGACCAAGCGTGGCCTGGATCTGCAGTTCAATGCCGATATCGAACGGATCGACAAGCAAGCCGACGGCAGCCTCAAGGCCACCCTCAAAGACGGGCGCGTGCTGGAAACAGACTGCGTGTTCTACGCCACCGGCCGTCGGCCGATGCTGGATAACCTGGGCCTGGAAAACACCGGGGTCAAACTGGATAAGCGCGGTTTTGTCGAAGTGGATGACCTGTACCAGACCGCCGAATCGTCGATCCTGGCGATTGGCGATGTGATCGGTCGCGTGCAGTTGACCCCAGTGGCCCTGGCCGAAGGCATGGCCGTGGCGCGTCGCCTGTTCAAGCCGGAGCAGTATCGCCCGGTGGACTACGCGATGATCCCGACGGCCGTGTTCAGCCTGCCGAACATCGGTACGGTCGGTCTGAGCGAGGAGGACGCGAAGGGCAAAGGCTATAAGGTGAAGGTTTTCGAAAGCCGTTTCCGGCCGATGAAGCTGACATTGACCGGCTGTCAGGAGAAAACCCTGATGAAACTGGTGGTCGACGCCGACACCGACAGGGTCCTGGGTTGCCATATGGTCGGCCCGGACGCCGGGGAAATCGTGCAGGGCTTGGCGATCGCGCTCAAGGCGGGCGCGACCAAGCAGCATTTTGATGAAACCATTGGCGTACACCCGACGGCGGCCGAAGAGTTCGTCACCATGCGAACGCCCGTGGCCGACTGATCAGGTGCTGGGCGTTGCCTCGGCGGTCGCTGCAACGGCGGCTGTCAGACGCAACGCCTCGATGCTGGCCTGAGCCTTGATCAGGTCCAGCTCCAGCGCCTTGTTGGCCTGCTGGAATTCGCTCAGCGCGGCTTGGCGTGACTGACTGTCTTGCACCGCGACCCGCAGGCGTTCCTGGAGCAGGGTGCGTTCGCTGTCGATCTGCTTCAACTGTTCGCTCAGGTGGAGTTGTTGCGCCTGGTCCTTGCGCACTTGCTCCTGCAGTGTCGCCAACTCCTTCACCGTCACCCGATGTTCGATCAGCAGGCGCTCGTTGTCGCGGTGCAACTGGGTGATCTCGTCCTGGCGCACCATGGCGCTCTGCTGGGCCTGGCGCAGTTCCGCCTGGACCTGTTGCACCTGGCCTTCGTGGCGTCGTTGCTCCTGTTCGCGCTGTTCTTTGATGGCGTTGCGGTAATGCTCCAGCGCATCCCGGGCGTGCAGGTGTTTGTCTTCCAGCGAGCGAATCTGTTCGTCCTTGTCGCTGATGCGCAGCTCGTAGTCACTGCATGCCTGGCTCAACCCGGCGTTACGGGTTCGTTCGGTCTGCAGGCTGGTGCTGGTGGTTTGCAGGGCTGCGCTTTCTTCGGCAAGGGCTGCGGCCTGGATATCGAATTGCTGTTGCAGTTGGTTGTGGGCTGCTTGCAGCGTTTCGAGCTGGGCGAGCAGGGCGGTTTTCTGTTGCTCGAATTGCGCCAGGGCCAAGTCGATGGGCTCTTGGGCTTTCTCTTTCAGGCGCTGGGCAAGCCGTGCCACCAATTCGCCGAGTTCATCGTCGATGGGCGCTTCGGTGATGGTCTGCCGCGTTTCGCTCTCGTCCAGTTCCTTCAAGTAGCGATGAATCGTGGTTTTCGAGCCGGTATTGCCCATTTCGATGCGTACCGCATCGATGCTGGGGTTTTCGCCGCGGGCGAGGATCGCCAGGCGTGCCGTTTGAACGACTGCTTTGTTTATGCCGCCACGAGCCATGGGGTCTCCGTCGATTTAGTACTGTGGTACATGGTATGTATTTACGTATCATATCATGAATAAAAACGAGTTAAAAATCATGATCTAATAGATGGGATATTGGCGTATTATCCCGTGTCAGCGCGGTTTTCACCGTGAGTGCGCCCTATCAGCAGTACGAAAAGGCTTTCATGAGCGATCTGGATCGTTACCTCAACGCCGCTACCCGCGATAACACGCGCCGCAGCTATCGCGCAGCCATCGAGCACTTCGAGGTGAGTTGGGGCGGATTCCTGCCCGCCACCAGTGACAGCGTGGCGCGCTACCTCGTGGCCCATGCCGGGGTGTTGGCGGTGAATACCTTGAAGTTGCGCCTTTCGGCATTGGCGCAATGGCATACGAGCCAGGGTTTTCCCGACCCGACCAAGGCGCCGGTCGTGCGCCAGGTGCTCAAGGGAATTCGCGCCGTACACCCGGCGCGGGAGAAGCAGGCGCAGCCGTTGCAGCTCAAGCATCTGGAACAGGTGGTTGCATGCCTGGAAGGGGAGGCGCGCGCAGCGAGCGAAGCCCAGGACCCCGCCCGGCTGTTGCGCGCCAAACGCGACAGCGCATTGATCCTGCTCGGCTTCTGGCGCGGCTTTCGCAGTGATGAGTTGTGCCGGTTGAGCATCGAGCACGTTCAGGCCGTGCCCGGGGCCGGCATCAGCCTGTACCTGCCGCGCAGCAAAAGCGACCGCGACAACCTCGGCAAGACCTACCAAACCCCGGCATTGCTGCGGCTGTGCCCGGTGCAGGCCTACAGTGAATGGCTCAGTGCCTCGGCGCTGGTCCGCGGCCCGGTGTTTCGCGGGATTGACCGCTGGGGCAACCTGGGCGAGGCGGGGTTGCACCCCAACAGCGTGATCCCGCTGTTGCGCCAGGCCCTGGAGCGTGCGGGCATTGCGGCCGAGCACTACACCAGCCACTCCCTGCGTCGGGGCTTTGCCACGTGGGCCCATCGCAGTGGTTGGGATTTGAAGTCGTTGATGAGTTACGTCGGCTGGAACGACATGAAATCCGCCATGCGCTATGTTGAAGCGACACCCTTTCTAGGCATGACCCTGGCAACTGCGCCGCTGATTTGAGGTTTCTTCTATTAATACTGTCGACTGATAGAGAAAGCCAATCGCGAGCATCAGGTTTGCCAATGAGCCATCGGCCAAGAGAGTGGGTAGGATTCACTTCATCAACTTACCAACCCCTGACGGAGAGTCAACGATGCCTATCATCAACAGCCAAGTAAAACCGTTCAAAGCGACCGCCTACAAAAACGGCAACTTCGTAGACGTGTCTGACGCTGACCTGAAAGGCAAATGGTCCGTAGTGTTCTTCTACCCGGCCGACTTCACCTTCGTTTGCCCGACCGAGCTGGAAGACCTGGCTGACAACTACGCCGAATTCCAGAAGCTGGGCGTCGAAATCTACAGCGTTTCCACCGACACCCACTTTGCCCACGCTGCGTGGCACAACACCTCGCCAGCCATCGGCAAGATCCAGTACACCATGATCGGCGACCCAACCCTGACCATCTCCCGCAACTTCGACGTGCTGATCGAAGAAGCCGGCCTGGCAGACCGCGGTACTTTCGTGATCAACCCAGAAGGTCAGATCAAGATCGTTGAACTGAACGACGGCGGTGTTGGTCGTGACGCTTCCGAGCTGCTGCGCAAAATCAAAGCCGCTCAGTACGTCGCTGCCCACCCAGGCGAAGTGTGCCCAGCCAAGTGGAAAGAAGGCGAAGCCACCTTGGCTCCGTCCCTGGACCTGGTCGGCAAGATCTAAGTCTGTGACACATCAAGGGCGGGATTCCGCACCTAAGTAAGCTGCAACCGCCCTCAAAAACGCCCGGGCGAGATTCGCTCGGGCGTTTTTTTTACCAAATTCAAAGGAATCGCCCGTATGTTGGACGCCAATCTTAAAGCTCAGTTGAAGTCATACCTGGAACGGGTCACCCAGCCGATTGAGATCGTCGCCTCCCTCGATGACGGCGCGAAATCCCAGGAAATGCTTGCACTTTTGCAGGACGTAACCAGCCTCACCACGCTGATTACCCTGAAAACCGAGGGTGACGATGCACGCAAGCCCTCGTTCTCCATCAACCGCCCGGGTGCCGAGATCAGCCTGCGTTTTGCCGGCATCCCCATGGGGCATGAATTCACTTCGCTGGTGTTGGCCCTGCTGCAAGTCGGTGGCCACCCGTCGAAGGCCAGTGTCGAAGTGATTGAACAGATTCGCGCGCTCAAAGGCGAGTTCAACTTCGAGACTTACTTCTCGCTGTCATGCCAGAACTGCCCGGACGTGGTCCAGGCGCTGAACCTGATGGCCGTGCTGAACCCGAACATCAAGCATGTGGCCATCGACGGCGCGCTGTTCCAGGCCGAAGTCGATGAGCGCCAGGTCATGGCCGTGCCAAGTGTCTACCTCAACGGTGTGAACTTCGGCCAGGGCCGCATGGGCCTGGAAGAAATCCTCGCCAAGCTCGACACCAGCGGTATCGAAAAAGCCGCCGAGAAGATCAGTGCCAAAGCCGCATTCGATGTGCTGGTGGTCGGCGGTGGCCCGGCCGGTTCGGCGGCGGCTATCTACGCTGCGCGCAAAGGTATCCGTACCGGTGTGGCGGCCGAGCGTTTTGGCGGCCAGGTGCTGGACACCATGTCCATCGAGAACTTTATCTCGGTACAGGAAACCGAAGGGCCGAAACTGGCCAGCGCGCTTGAAGCCCATGTGCGTCAGTACGACGTGGACATCATGAACCTGCAGCGTGCCAGCAGCCTGGTGCCGGCGAAAAATGCCGGTGACTTGCACGAAATCCGTTTTGAAAGCGGTGCGACGCTCAAGTCGAAGACGGTGATCCTGGCTACCGGCGCCCGCTGGCGTGAAATGGGCGTTCCGGGCGAGCAGGAATACAAGGCCAAGGGCGTGTGTTTCTGCCCGCACTGTGATGGCCCGCTGTTCAAGGGCAAGCGCGTAGCGGTGATTGGTGGCGGTAACTCCGGCGTCGAAGCGGCCATCGACCTGGCCGGCATCGTCAGCCACGTGACCTTGCTCGAATTCGACAGCAAGCTGCGCGCTGATGCTGTGTTGCAACGCAAGCTGTTCAGCCTGCCGAATGTCGACGTGATCACCAGCGCACTGACCAGTGAAGTTAAAGGCGATGGCCAGAAAGTCACCGGCCTGGTGTACAAGAATCGCGACAATGGCGAGTTCACGACCATCGGCCTGGAAGGCATCTTTGTGCAGATCGGTTTGTTGCCCAACACCGATTGGCTCAAAGGCACCGTCGAACTGTCGCCCCGGGGCGAGATCATTGTCGATGCGCGTGGCGAAACGTCACTGCCGGGTGTATTCGCTGCCGGTGACGTGACCACCGTGCCGTACAAGCAGATCGTGATTGCGGTGGGCGAGGGCGCCAAGGCTTCCCTGAGCGCGTTCGATCACCTGATCCGGACCTCGGCGCCGGCCTGAAGTCCGCGCCGTAAATAAAAAACCCCGTGTGTAAACATGGGGTTTTTTATTTCAGGATGGTTTCGGTAGCGTATTTTGATGGGCTACGCCACTGCCCGATACACAAGGTCTGCACCTTCAGTGCGGGTTTTATTTCTGAGACATCACCTCAAACGCTGCTGGGTATCGGTCGCCCGAGATGTTTTCGGGCGAGAACGTCGCTTCGAGCCAGGTGCATTCCTCTTCGGTCAATTTCAGGCGGGTCGCAGCGACGTTCTGCTCCAGATGTTCGAGGCGTTTCGCACCGGGGATCGGAATGATGTCGTTGCCTTGGGCCAGCACCCAAGCCAGGGCGACTTGCGCGGCGCTCACTCCTTTTGCGGCGGCGATTTCTTCGATCACGCTCACCAACCTGCGGTTTGCCTCGACGTGCCCAGGCTGGAAGCGCGGCAGATTGTGTCGGAAATCTCCTGCTTCCAGCGTGGCGGTAACGGGCGCCTTGCCGGTCAGGAAGCCGCGGCCGAGCGGGCTGAACGGCACGAAAGAAATGCCCAGCTCGCGGCAAGTGTCGAGAACGCCATTGGTTTCGACATCACGCGTCCACAGAGAATATTCGCTCTGTAACGCGGTGATCGGGTGGATGGCATGGGCTCGGCGCAGCGTATCGGCAGAGACTTCGGAAAGGCCGATCGCGCGGACCTTGCCCTCGGTGACCAGTTCGGCCATTGCTCCGACACTCTCTTCGATGGGCACCGCTGGGTCGACACGGTGCAGATAGTAGAGATCGATGACGTCGGTATCGAGGCGCTTCAGCGAAGCGTGCGCGACGGCCCGGGCATTTTCGGGACGGCCATCCGTTCCGGTGATTTCACCGAAATCGTTCCGATCCCGGTTGTAGATGAAGCCAAACTTCGTCGCGATGACCACGCGTTCCCGATACGGCTTGAGCGCCTTGCCCAGAAGTATCTCGTTGCGATACGGGCCATAAACCTCGGCAGTATCGAAGAAGGTTACGCCAAGTTCGACTGCACGATGCAGTGTCTGGATTGAACTGGTTTCATCTTGGACGCCGTAGGCCTGGCTCAGTCCCATGCAGCCCAAACCGATGGCCGAGACGTCGATTTTGCCTAATTTGCGAAGTTCCATAACGTGTTCCTCTGTGAAGTTAGCCGGAATACGAACAGGGTAGAGCGAGCGACTAGTACTGATAATCCGTGCAAGCGAGATTGTGTTGATCTAAAATTTAGAACAATGGATAGAACACAGCTCTCCCAACTCGTCGTTTTCGTCGCCGTCGCCAAGACAGGCAGCTTTCGCGCGGCGGCCGATCAACTCGGCATCGCGCCTTCTGCGGTCAGCCATGCGGTCTCCACGTTAGAGGGCGCCTTGGGGCTGCGCCTATTGGCAAGGACCACACGCTCGACACGCCCGACAGAGGAGGGCGAACGCCTTCTGGCACGGGTCGCAGGCCCCCTCGCCGAAATCGAAACCGGGTTCGCGGAAGTTACGGAGGATGCTGTTGCGCCTTCTGGTCCCTTACGGATCACGATGCCGCTCCTCGCTGTCCAGGAAGTCATCATGCGTCGACTGCCGGCATTCGTGGCGCTCTATCCTGCGATTGAGCTCGACATTCGCGTTTCGGATACGTTTGAGAACATAGTCGAGGAAGGGTGTGACGCCGGGATCAGGCTCGGGGAGAGCCTGGAGATCGACATGATCGCGGTACGTGCTGGTGGGGCACGGCGCGGCATGATCGTTGGGGCCCCGGCTTACTTCGCCGGGCATCCCAAGCCTCTGCACCCCCGCGACCTGGCCGCACACAACTGCATCCGCCGCAGGTTCCAGAGTGGCCGTATCTACCGCTGGGAATTGGAGCGCGACGGGCATGCCGTCAGTGTCGGGGTGAACGGCAATCTGATCCTGCCACAGCAGGAACTGATGAGGCAGGCCGCCCTCGACGGCATTGGGCTGGCTTTTTTGTTTGAGGAAAGCGTTTTGGCCGATGTCCGCGCAGGCAGGCTGATTTCCGTCATGGAAGAGTGGTGTCCACCCTTCGATGGCTTTTATATCTACTATCCTTCCCGGCGACTGATGCGTCCTGCATTGCGGGCCTTCATAGAATTCTTCCGTTATGGAGAGTCTGCGTAACACGCCATTCGCGGCACGCTTGGGGATTGCGCGATGACGTCCGCCGGCCTGGGTCGTTTCATTGCGGTTGCCGGGGCTTGGTTCTGACATGCCCAAGCGTGCAACCGCTGCACACCCATATGGCCCCCAGCCCACCAAAGCGCCAATGCTTCAGTGAGCGGAGGGCTGCGCCGTGTAGGTTTTCTTGGCGTCTCATGTCCTCACGCTAGGCGTGGCATCGGACATTTTGATGGCGTCGGATTTTTACAGCGGCGTGGGCTGAATGATCTCAACCCAGTAAGCGTCCGGGTCCTTGATGAACGCCAGGCTTTTCATGCGGCCATCGCTCAGGCGCTTCTGGAAGTCGCAGCCCAGGGCTTCGAAGCGCTCGCACGCGGCCACGATATCCGGCACCGAAATGCAGATATGGCCAAAGCCGCGTGGGTCGGTGTTGCCGTTATGGTAGGCGAAGTCGGCGTCGTTTTCGGTGCCGTGGTTGTGGGTCAGTTCCAGGATGCCTGGGATCGAGTTCATCCACTGGGTACGCTCGGCGGCGTCTGCGGGGATCCGGGCCTTGTCCACCAGTGCGAGGAAGTACAGGCTGAATTCGGCTTCCGGGAAGTCGCGCTTTTCGAGCAGCGAGAACCCGAGGACGCGGGTGTAGAAATCCAGGGATTTGGTGATGTCCTTGACCCGCAGCATGGTGTGGTTGAACACGAAGTTCGACGTGGCGGTGTCAGGCTGGGCGGTGACGCCCGGGAAAGTGTTCAGATCATGCAGGCTCATGGGCCCTCCAGAAAAAAATGGGGCAAACGCGGCGTGAGATGAGCGGTGCGTTCCCTTGGCTTGCGGCAAGCATTCGTGCGGCTGGGCCATGATACGCAAGGCCCGCCCGCCGCGCCAAATGAAAAAGCCCACGCAGGCCTTGCGAGCCGCAGGGGCTGGGCCGCAAACTTCGGCGCTTGAACCTGGGATGTTTTTGTAATGAGCGAATGTCGTACAGCGTTGTTGAGCACGTTGTGTTTGTTCTTGGGTAGCCCTATGGCGCTGGCGGCCGAACCGGAAATTCACTGGCCCAGCGGCTGGCAGATCGAGGAAGTGGAGCCTGCCGGGGAGACGCCCGCCAACACTCAACCGGTGTCTCGGCAACGGGCAATCAAGAATGATGAAAATGGCGCGACAGTGATGGTCATGGAGTTGACGGGCACGCCGATCGAGGCCGGGCATGCCGTCAATCTTGAGGGCGTGTTACTGGAAATGCGCAAGTCCATCCAGAAAGACTTTGCCCAGGGCGGCTATCAAAGTGTGTGCAGCAAGATGCATCCTACAACATTGAGTCGTCTTGAGGCGCTGGAAACTACTTGTGTGATTACCGAGAACGGCCGCCACGTACTCTCGCAAACATTGGTGGGCGCTGTTGATACCGATAAAGCCTTTGTTTTTTCATACGCAGGCCAGGCGCAAGCATACGAAGCGAGCAAGGATGAAGTCCGTTCGGTGCGTGACAGCCTGAAACTTTGAAAAGGCCCCACGGTAAGCGTTTTTGAACAAAGTGAAATGTTATTTAAGTTCGCATTCGAACGTTTAAACCAAAAAAGCCCCGCTGTTGCGGGGCTCTTTGCAAGTGCGTTGTCGATCAGCCGCGAAGCCAGGAATCTACAGTGGCAGCGCCGTACTGTTCTTTCCAGGCTTTCAGGCCGCGGTGGTTGCCGCCTTTGGTCTCGATCAGTTCGCCGGTGTGCGGGTTCTGGTAAACCTTGACCACGCGTGCGCGACGCTGTTTTGGTGCGGTGGCGACCGCTGCGGCCTTGCCTGGGTTAGGGTCAAGGATGGAAATGATATCGCGCAGGCCCTTGCCATAGCTCTTCATCAACGCTTGCAGCTTTTCTTCGAATTCGATTTCTTTCTTCAGGCCAGCGTCGTTCTTCAGGGATTCCAGCTGGGCAAGCTGCTCTTGAAGGGCTTTTTCTGCTGCGCGAAATTCGGCGAGTCTGGACAAAATCTTTACTCCAATAGTGTATTTGGCTGATATCAACTGCAGATAACGCTATAAGCCAAGAGCTGTAAGGCGACTCAAGAAAGAAGCCTTCCTGCGAGTTCTGCACAGGTATGAAAAATTGTAGTAGTTAATCCGTCACGAGTAAATCATGTCTTTAGCTAATTAACACTCTTTCATCGGCGCGGTAGATGGCTATTCAATGGCTGATCAGGGATTTAATGAACTCATCGCAGGGCAGCGGGCGCCCGAACAGGTAACCCTGCAGGAAATCCACGCCTTGTGCCGCCAGGTATTCACATTGCTCGATTGTTTCCACGCCTTCGGCAACGATGCCCAAGTCGAGCTTGCCGGACAGCTCTATGATGCTGTCCAGAATATGCCGCGAGAGTGCATCTACACCGATCATGGCGACAAAGCTTTGATCGATCTTCAAGTAGTCGACATTGAAGTTGCGCAAGTAGGCCAGGCTGGAGTGACCGGTACCGAAGTCATCGATTGCAATCATCACACCCAGTTCATGCAGCGCATCGAACAGGCGGCGGGTGATGTCCGTAGGGTTGATCAGCTCGCGCTCGGTCAGTTCCAGCACCAAGGTTACCTGGCCAGGCGGGAAGGCCGCGAGAAACTCGCGACAGTCCTGCACCAGGGCCAAGTCCTGGCAATGACGCGCGGTGATATTCACGCCGATATGGAAACCACGGGGAAAACGCTCGGCATGCGGCGCCAGTTGCGCTGCCGTCTGGCGCAGCAGCGCGCGCGTCATGGGTACGATCAGGCCGCAATCCTCGGCCAGCGGAATGAACAGGTCCGGCCGCACCAGGCCCTCCTTGGGGTGGTTCCAGCGCATCAATACTTCGCAGCCGGCCCACTCGCGCGTATCGCCGCGTACCACCGGCTGGAAATAGGCGACGAACTCATTGGCACCCAGGGCCCGTTGCAGCTCGTGGGTCGGGGCCGACGAGCGTTTCTGCAGCCAGTGAGCCAGCCCGCCCGCCAGTACACCGAAGAACACCACCAGGCTGAACAGCGCCGGGTAACGCTCTTGCATATAGCGCCAGGTTTCCCCGGCCGGCATGCCGGCGTCGACACTGTAGTGATAACGCGGCGACACCAGATGGTGATGGGCCACGGCAAATACCGGCAACGCCGTGTCCTGCACCTTGCCGTCAGCGCCCATCCAGTGCGGCCCGACCTGCAGGATCAGCTCTGCATGGCGGCTGATCAGGCGCAGGGCATTGGTCAGGTGGTAGCCGTCAATCGACGCAAAGGCGCCTTGATCGCCGTCGACCAGGCGGTATACCAGCAGCGCGGTATCCGGTGTGACCGGGTTGCCATCCATCAACCACAAGCGCCCATCGACATAATCGCCCGGGTTGACCAGCGATTCATAACCGCCGCCGAACAAGGAGCTGCAATAGATGTTCTTCTGCCAGGACAAGGTGGTTGCCCGGACAAACGGCCGGCGTGTGACTTGCTCGCGCAGTGCCAACTGCACGCCGCTGTCACAGGGCTGACCGGCCAGCGGCAGCAAGGCCTGGGCGGCGAGGGCGGTGTTGTCGAGCATCAGGTCGAACTGGCGCACCGCTTCCTGGGCCATCTGCGCGGTACTTTGTTGCAGCGTGCGTTCAGCCTGCCAGTGCAGGATGAGTATGCCCAGGCCGATTGGCAGCAGCGCGCTGAGTGCGCTGATCAGGTAGCGGGTGGCGCGTTTTTGCGGGCCGTTGACGGTCAGGGGCATGGGGCGAGCGGTCTGTGGTGGGAGGCGGAGCGCCGCAAGGCGCAGGATTAACTCGATGATAGATGGCCGGGCTCAATTAAGCTCGCCGCGGCAGAGAAATCCACGCTTTGTGCAACTTGAATAAAGGCCAGGGTCGCCGGTGTCGACTGGCGTTGATCCAGCACCGCCAGGCCAACTTCGCGGCTGACCGGCGGCGACAGCGGGCGCACGGTGTAGCGCGCATCCGGCGTTTCGGGCAGCGACGCCTGCGCCACCACGCTGACGCCGTCGCCGCGACTCACCGCCTCCAGGGTGCTGAGCAATTGCGAACAGCGATAACGCACATTCGGGGTCAACCGGGCGCTGTCGAACAGTCGCGAAACCAGTTCCAGCGAGCCGGCTTCGGTGAGGATGAACGGGTCAGTGCACAGCGCCTTCAGTGCCACGCAAGGGCGTTCGGCCAAGGGGTGGGCGGCGGGCAAAAGGGCGACCATCTGGTCTTTGAACAGCGCAAACGTATCGAATCGTTCGTGCTCCAGTACCACAAACCCGACGTCGATACGCCGCTCATCCAGCCATTGGATCACTTGGCGATCCGGGCCTTCGTCGACATGCACTTCAATGCCCGGATGCTGTAGCCGATAGCGCTTAAGAATGCGCGGCAGCAGGCGATTGGATGAGGTGGGGCCGAAAGAGCCGATGCGCAGCGTACCGCGTTTCATCCCGCGCGCGTCGCAGGCTTCCTGCTGCAAGGTGTCGGCCACGCCGAGCAACGTGCGGGCGCGCATCAGCAGTTGCCGGCCGATATCGCTGAGCTCGATTGGGGACTGATGGCGTCGAAACAACTCCACCCCCAGCTCTTGCTCCAGGGCTTTGATCGCATGGGACACGGCAGACTGACTGATCCCCAGGCGAAGGGCCGCACTGGTGAAACCTTGCAGTTCGGCGACCCGTGAGAATATTTCCAATTGCGTGAGGGTCATGAGTATTTACTCATTTTACGATGATTGATCATTAGCTGGAGGATACGCCAATCCTACAGGCCACAGAGCAACCCGCCGATGACATCTTCCCCCGACCGCTCGACTTATCTGAAGCTCACCGCTGTGACCGTGATCTGGGGCGGGACCTTTGTGGCCGGCCGCTACCTGGCGGCCGACCTTGACCCGCTGCTGGCCGCGACCCTGCGTTTTCTATCGGCGAGCGTTGCACTGTTGCTGTTCATGGCCTGCGCACGCGTGCGCCTGACTCGCCCTGACGCCAGGCAATGGGCGCGCCTGGCCGTGTTGGGTTTTTTCGGCATCTTTTTCTACAACCTGTGCTTCTTTTACGGCCTGCATTACATCAATGCATCGCGAGCCTCCTTGATCGTGGCCCTAAACCCCGCAGTGATCGGCGTGGCTTCATGGTGGCTGTTCAAGGAGCGCCTGGGCGCGGCCAAGTGGCTGGGGATTGCCTTGTGCCTGGTCGGCGCGGGCACGGTGATTGTCAGCCGCAACCCCCAACTGCTGCAGGCCGCAGCCAACGCGTGGGTCGGCGATGTGCTGATCTTCGGTTGCGTGGTGGGGTGGGGCGTGTACTCATTGTGTTCCCGTGAGCTCAACCAGAGCCTGGGCGCGTTGCAAACAGTCACGTGGTCGATTCTGCTGGGGACAGTAATGCTGACGGCCACCACCCTCATCAGTGGCAGGATCAGCCTGAATGCGCTGGCCGCCGTGCATTGGCCGCAACTGTTCAGCCTGTTGTACCTCGGGGTGCTGGGCTCGGCGCTGGCGTATATCGGCTGGTACGACGGCATCCGCCGAATCGGCGCGACCCGCGCCGGTGTGTTTATCGCGCTGAATCCGCTGACCGCCGTCATTTGCGGCGCGGCGTTGCTGGATGAGCGACTGACTCTGCCGATGCTGTTGGGCGGCGCGGTGATCCTGCTCGGTATTTACCTGTGCAACAAACCCCTTGCTCCGAGCAGGCCAATGGGGATTTGATAAGAGTACGGACAAACGCTGTTACGCTGTGTAGAATCGATTTACGCATACAAGAATATGGACTTGCGCTCACGCAAGCCTCAGCCGTCAGAGACTGATGTACCCATGAAGCTACTCGGCTCCCCCCTCATCTTCGGTGACTTCCTCGCCCGCAGCGTGCGAGGTCTCTCGTGTGCGCCTCCCTCCCACTTCATCCTTGCTGGCAATTGACATCCGTTCATCCCAAGAATGAAGAGGCGCCGAAAATGGCTGACCAATACGAAAACCCAATGGGCCTGATGGGCTTTGAGTTCATCGAATTCGCATCACCCACCCCAGGCACCCTGGAGCCGATCTTCCAGATCATGGGCTTCAGCAAAGTCGCGACCCACCGTTCCAAGAACGTCGACCTGTATCGCCAGGGTGAGATCAACCTGATTCTCAACAATGAACCCAACAGCATCGCCTCCTACTTCGCGGCCGAGCACGGCCCATCGGTGTGCGGCATGGCGTTCCGTGTGAAGGACTCGCAAAAGGCCTACAACCGCGCCTTGGAACTGGGCGCCCAGCCGATCCATATCGACACCGGGCCGATGGAGCTGAACCTGCCGGCGATCAAGGGCATTGGCGGCGCGCCGTTGTACCTGATCGACCGTTTCGGTGAAGGCAGTTCGATCTACGACATTGATTTCGTCTACCTCGAAGGCGTAGAGCGCAACCCGGTCGGTGCCGGCCTCAAGGTCATCGATCACCTGACCCACAACGTGTATCGCGGGCGCATGGCCTACTGGGCCAACTTCTACGAGAAACTGTTCAACTTCCGTGAAGCGCGCTATTTCGATATCAAGGGCGAGTACACCGGCCTGACCTCCAAGGCCATGAGCGCCCCGGACGGCATGATCCGCATCCCGCTCAACGAAGAGTCGTCCAAGGGCGCCGGGCAGATCGAAGAGTTCCTGATGCAGTTCAACGGTGAAGGCATCCAGCACGTGGCGTTCCTCACCGACGACCTGGTCAAGACCTGGGACGCATTGAAGAAGATCGGCATGCGCTTCATGACCGCGCCGCCGGATACCTACTATGAAATGCTCGAAGGTCGCCTGCCGAACCATGGCGAGCCGGTGGACCAACTGCAAGCGCGCGGCATCCTGCTCGACGGTTCGTCCATTGAAGGCGACAAACGCCTGCTGTTGCAGATTTTCTCGGAAACCCTGATGGGCCCGGTGTTCTTCGAATTCATCCAGCGCAAGGGCGATGATGGCTTCGGCGAGGGCAATTTCAAGGCGCTGTTCGAGTCCATCGAGCGTGACCAGGTGCGCCGCGGTGTACTGAACACCGACTGATCACCTTCTCGTCACAACAAGCCCGGTCGAGGTCGCCTCTGCCGGGTTTTTTTGTACGCCAGGTGTGAGGAACCGTATTTCGAGCCGCGTCCACAAAGATGGCAGGGCCGCAGGAAACCTCCTGTGCCTTGATGCAGGGATGCCGAACTTCAGTAGTCACGTCGGGATACATTTTATGATCAATACATCCTATGCAAGCCAACATCCGCTTACCCCTTACGCGCAAAACGAGCCCGCAGTGTCCACTCGCCGCATCCGCTCGACCAGCGACTCGGACCCAGTCGACCAGGCGTTTCAAAACTACATGGAGCGCATACAGTCAGAGTTCCGCGACGGTTCGCTGAGTGCTGGCGGGCGAGCACTGGCGACTGCCGTCGTAAGGCCTGGCAAACCGGGAGCACCCGGTGTGCAGGTGTCGACCTTTGCCGTCGATGGCGTACAAGCCAAAGACATCGTCATGGCCAAGCGCACGCCGGCGACCGCCGAAGGGCCGAACTTTCTGATGTATTTGCCGGAGCAAGAAGGTCAGTCGTTTCACGCATTCAACACCCGTGAAGAAATGACAGCCTCGCTCAAGGCGGCGCTCAGCGATCCAAAGAAGGTGGACCAGCTTGCCGCACACTTCTCCAGTGACGCGGCGCCAAAGCAAGTGGAGCGTGTCAAGCGGGTGCTGGAAAAGTTTGCCGCTGGCGATCCCAATGCGGTGGTCGGCAGTTATGGGTATGAGAAGGGGGACATCTTTACGCGCCTGGACAAAGACGCCAGCACCCCGCCGGTGCCGGTCAACGGCCTGACCGACACGCGCCTCCACAACCTATCGCCGGACGGCACAGCCACCTACGTCGGGACGCGCGCGGATGGCAATAAGGTGCTTTATTATTATGACGGTTACGGCAACCTGCATGGCGGTAGCAAGGATGGTCCCTACTTAGTGCGTAACGGGCTGAACAATAACGACCCGCTCGTATTGATGACGCCCAAGGAATACAAAGCGGATCTCGGTAATCTTCTCCTGAGCAATGCGGGCGCCAATGATCTGAATGGGCTCTACGACGAGTTCCTCAAGCAGCTCAGAAACCCTGGCCATGGCCTGGGGACGGCGCTGGAGGCGTTGGGCGTTCCTGAAGACGTGGCTTATTCTATCGAAAAAATCGCCAAGAACCCGGTCACAGGCACGTTGCTCGAGCTGAACCAGGGCAATCGACTGGGCAATCTGTTTGGCGTCAAGAAAGAAGTGATGGATGCCTCCCTGGAAGAGATAGGCAATCAAGTGCAGAGCGACATCCCGATTTACAGCTCAAGGCGCGAGCAACTGAACGCCTTGGCCGACCTGTTGGAAAAGCAGTTTGGCACGCCTGTTCAGCCAACAGTCCAGGTGCAAACCCGCTGAATGGCGGCGCAGCCCTGAGCAGGAGGGCATGGATGCCCCCCAACGCTCTCGCACTTATGCCCTGCGTTGACGCACCAGGTGCTTGAAGCCTTCGTACACCAGCACCATCACCGCCAGCCAGATCGGGATGTAGGTCAGCCATTCGCCCGCCTTGATACCTTCACCCAGCAGCAACGCCACCCCCAGCAGCAGGACCGGCTCCACATAACTGAGCAACCCGAACAGGCTGAATGCGAGCAAGCGGCTGGCAATGATATAGCTCACCAGCGCCGAGGCACTGATGACGCCCAGCATCGGGATCAACGCGTACAGTTTCGGATGGGCCGCCATCACCGCAAAGCCCTGTTCGCCGCTTTGCACAAACCACCAGGCCACCGGCAGCATCAGCGCCATGTCCAGCCACAGCCCGCCCAAATGGTCGGTGGTCAGGTATTTGCGCACCACGAAATAGACCGGGTAACCGATGATCACCACCAGCGTGGCCCAGGAAAAACCACCGACCTGATACAGTTCGTTAAGCACCCCAAGGGCTGCAAAAAATACCGCGATCTGTTGCAGCCGCGACAAGCGTTCGCCGTACACCAGGCGCCCGGTCAGCACCATGGTCAGCGGCAGCAGGAAATAGCCCACCGACACATCCATGCTGCGCCCATTCAGCGGCGCCCACATGAACAGCCACAATTGCACGCCGAGCAGCGCCGAGGACACCACGATGCCGCCAATCAGTCGCGGCCTGGCCGCCAGCATCCGCAGCACGTCCCATACCCGTCGCCATTCGCCGCTGATGAGCATGAACACCGTCATGCACGGCATGGTGAGTAACATGCGCCAGCCGAAAATCTCCAGGCCACTCAAGGGCGTCAGCAGCGACGTGAAGTAATACATCACGGCAAACAACACCGAAGCCAAGACCGATAACACAACACCTTTAGACACGCTGTCCTCGCGAAAACCGTTGGATACAAAAGAGGGGGGATTTCAGCAGGGGAATATAGTGCTTTTGGCGTCAGAGGGTGGCTCTGTTTTGGGGCGTTTCATCCAGGTTTTGCTCACTGCCCTCGGCAGAAGGGCAGTGAACTGCGATTTTCCGGGGGTTACGTGCGTGCCATGCGGCCCGACACAAAGTGACCGACATCATTGAAGCCCGGGGTGGACGAGTGCCCCGGCGTCACCAGCGAGTCGATAAAGGCCTCGTCCTCAGCGGTGAGCTTCACATCCAGTGCGCCGGTGTACGCATCCCACTGCGCTTCGGTGCGCGGGCCGACAATCGCAGAGCTGACGGCCGCGTTGTTCAGTACCCAGGCGATTGCGAATTCGACAATCCCCACGCCACGTTCTTGGGCGTATTGCTGGATTTGCTGGGCAATGCGCAGCGACTCGACCCGCCATTCGGTTTCCAGAATGCGCTTGTCCTGCCGCGCGGCGCGGCTGCCGGCCTCGGGCGTGGCATCGGGTGCGTATTTTCCGCTGAGTACGCCACGGGCCAGTGGGCTGTAAGGCACCACGCCCAAGCCATAGGCGGCTGCGGCGGTGATCTGTTCGACCTCGGCCTGGCGATTGACGATGTTGTACAGCGGCTGGCTGATCACCGGCTTGTCCACGCCCAGGCGCTCGGCCACGCGAATCACTTCGGCAATGCGCCAGCCGCGGTAGTTGGACAGGCCCCAGTAACGGATCTTGCCCTGGCGAATCAGGTCGCCGATCGCCGATACGCTGACCTCCAGCGGGGTGTTGTGGTCTTCGCGGTGCAGGTAGTAGATATCCAGGTAGTCGGTGTCGAGGCGGGTCAGGCTGGCTTCCAGTGCATTGAAAATACGCTTGCGGCTCAAACCGCTGCGGTTGGGCAAACCGTCCGGTGGGCCAAAGCCGACCTTGGACGCCACCACCCAGTCCTGACGCTGGCGGGCGATGGCTTCACCGACCAGCTCTTCCGAACGTCCGCCTGTATAAACGTCGGCGGTGTCGATGAAGTTGATGCCCTGGTCCCAGGCCTTGTCGATGATGCGCAACGAGTCTTCGGTGTTGGTCTGTTCGCCAAACATCATGGTGCCCAGGGTCAAGGCGCTGACCTTCAACCCGGATTGGCCCAACGTGCGATAAATCATACAAAGCTCCTCAAATCAGGAAAACGTGTGCCATGCAATACCAGACTCGCAGGCTCTGGGACAAGCCCTGGGCGCGTTTCTTCATACGCTCAGCAGCGTCCGGCAACGTGTCTGGAGGAAGCGATGCAACACTTTCACCCGTTCCGACACTTGCAGGCGATGGGGGCACATCAGATTGAAGGGCGTGGGTTCGCCCTGCCAGTCGGTCAACAGCGGCACCAGGCGTCCGGCCTGGATGTCGCTGGCGATATCCAGGTTGGCTTTATAGGCGATGCCATGCCCGGCCAATGCCCAGCGCCGCACGATTTCGCCGTCATCGCTCAAATAGTCGCCCGTCACCTCGACTTCCTGCAGCTCGGCGCCTTGGCGGAAGTACCAGGTGTTGTTGGCCCGCCCCTGGCGCATGTAGCGCAGCGTATTGTGTTGCGCCAGTTCTGCCGGCGTGCTCGGTGCGCCATGGCGCGCGAGGTAGGCGGGGCTGGCGCAGGCGATGCGGCGGTGGTCCGGCACCACTGGCAACGCCACCAGGCTGGAGTCACGGGGTACACCGAAGCGCAGCGCGATGTCGACGGTTTCGCGGAACAGGTCGGCGTTACTGTCGTTCAGCAACAGTTGAACGCGGATGTTCGGGTGCTCCAGCTTGAACTCATCCAGCCAGCCCAGCAGCACGTTGCGCCCGAAATCCGAAGGCGCGGCCAATTGCAGCCAACCGCTGAGGCTTTGGCCTTGTTGCTTGATCGCCTGTTCACCCTCGGACAGGGCTTCCAGGGCCACACGCACGCTGTCCAGATAGCGCCGGCCTTCCTCGGTCAGGCGCATGCTGCGGGTGGAGCGCGCCAGCAGCCGTATGCCCAGGCGGGTTTCCAGGCGTTTGAGCGCAATACTCGCGGCGGCCGGCGTGAGACTGAGGCTGCGCGCGGCCGCCGACAGGCTGCCGGTGTCGGCGCTGCGCACGAAGACTTCCAGGTCGAGAATCGAGCTCATTTGTAAAAATCCCTTAAATATCTTGTCGTTTTACCGGGATTTTTCGCTGATTGCCAAGCTGGGAAGATGAACGCTCATTTTTTGACCCAGGATCTTTCCCCATGACCCATTCCCTCAGCGGTAAAACTGTCATCGTTATCGGCGGCAGCAGCGGCATTGGCGCGGCAGTGGCCAAGGCGGCAGCCGCGCGTGGCGCGCAGGTGGTGCTGGCCGGACGGCGTGTGTCCTCCGGCGTCGATAACGGCGTGCGCAGCGAACCGGTGGACGTCACCGTCAGCGCCTCCCTGCAACGCCTGTTCGAAGCCGTGGGGCACTTTGATCATCTGGTCTATACCGCCGGCCCGTCGGTGCGCGCCAAGAACCTGATCGACACCGACCTGGACGAAGCCCAGGATAATTTCAACGTTAAACTCTGGGGTTCGTTGCGTGCGATTCAACGGGCGCTGCCGTTCCTCGACGAGCACGGCAGCATCAGCCTGACCTCCGGTCAACTGGGGCGCAAATTGGCGCCCGGTCAGTTCATCAAGACCGGTATCAATGCCGCCACCGAAGCGCTGGGCAAGCAATTGGCCAAGGAGCTGGCACCGCGTCGGGTCAATGTGATCAGTCCTGGCGTGATCGACACGCCGGCGTATGCCGGGTTGGACGAAACGCAGCGCCTGGCGATGTTTGCCAAGGTGGAGGGCGCATTGCCAGTAGGTCGCGTCGGGCAGGCCGACGAAGTGGCGGCGGGGTTTGTGCTGGCCATGGAAAATGGCTTTATGACCGGCGCCGTGATCGATATCGACGGCGGCGGCCAGTTGTAAATCCCCAACCCAGAGTAGGAGCAAGCCTGCTCCAACTGTCAGACTTTGAGGGTGCGGGTCATACGCAGTGCCAACACACTGCCACCGACGATCACCGCCGCCAGCAGGTACAGCGCGATATCCGTGGACCCGGTGGCATCCTTCACAAAGCCGACGATGTACGGGCTGAGGAAGCCGGCCATCTGGCCCATCGAGTTGATCAACGCCAGGCCACCTGCCGCCGCGCCCGCACTGAGCATGGCGGTGGGCACCGGCCAGAACATCGGCAGGCCGGTGAGGGCGCCCATGGTGGCGATGGTCAGGCCAAGAATGGCGATGGCCGGGGTGGTGGCGAAATTCACCGCGATCACCAGGCCCAGCGCGCCCATCAACATCGGCACTACCAAATGCCAGCGCCGCTCCTTGCGCAAGTCGGCGGAGCGGCCCACCAGCAACATGAACACTGCGGCCAGCAGGTAGGGGATCGCGCTGAGCCAGCCGATCACCAGGTTATCGCTGAAACCCAGGTTCTTGATGATCGAGGGCAACCAGAAGTTGATCGCGTAGACGCCGCTCTGAATGCAGAAATAGATCAAGCCGAACGCCCAGATCGCCGGGTTCTTGAACACTTCGGCGAGGGAGTCGGTGGTGGTTTTCGGCTTGTTCGCCAGGTCAGTCGCGTGGTCGGCTTCCAGCATTGCGCGCTCATGCGGTTGGAGCCACTTGGCGTTGGCAAAGCTGTCGCTGAGCAGGAAGTAGGCGAGGGCGCCCAGGATTACGGTCGGGATGCCTTGCAACAGGAACATCCACTGCCAGCCGGCGAGCCCGCCTTGGCCGGCGCCGAAGTGGTTGAGTATCCAGCCGGAAAACGGGCTGCCCAGCAGGCCGGACACCGGAATCGCCGACATGAACAACGCCATGATCCGCCCACGGCGGAACGTCGGGAACCACTGCGAGAGATACAGCACCACACCGGGGAAGAAGCCGGCTTCGGCGGCACCGGTCAACAGGCGCAACGTATAGAAATGCGTCGGCGTGGTGACGAACAGCAGGCAGGTAGACAGCGTGCCCCAGACGATCATCATCAAGGCAATCCAGCGCCGCGGACCGAACTTGGTCAGCGCCAGGTTGCTCGGCACGCCACACAGCACGTAGCCGATAAAGAAGATCCCGGCACCCAGGCCGTACACGGTTTCGCTGAACTTCAGCGCGTCGAGCATCTGCAACTTGGCAAAGCCAACGTTCACCCGGTCAAGGTAGTTGAACAGGTAGCAGATAAAAATGAAGGGGATCAGGCGCAGGGTAATGCGCTTGTAGATGGCGTTTTTATCGTCATCGGTGGCCAGTGGTGCAACGGCGCTCTGTGACATGGGAGTCTCTCTTTATTATGATTTTTTGCGATGCGAGGGTAACGTTGATCGCCCCATGAGTCTCGGCCACCTGGCGGGGTGCTGTCTTTGTGCTCGCGCACAGTGAAGCATCCTTTGCGCTGTGCCGATGAACAACCGCCGCTTTCAAGGAAATTAGCCCCATGTTCGAGCTGGATCATGACCTGGCGCAGGATATCGTCGATCGCACCATGGCGATCCTGCCGCATAACGTCAACGTCATGGACAGCCAGGGCCTGATCCTCGGCAGCGGCGAGCCGGAGCGCATCAACACGCGGCATGAAGGCGCGCAACTGGTGTTGGCCAACGGCCGGGTGGTGGAGATCGATGGGCAGACCGCCAAGCACCTCAAGGGCGTGCAACCGGGCATCAACCTGCCGTTGATGCACGACCAGCGCCTGATCGGCGTGCTCGGCATTACCGGCGAGCCGGAGGGGCTGCGCACGTATGCCGAACTGGTACGCATGACCGCAGAAATGCTGGTCAGCCACCGGCATCAGCAAGCCGAGCAACAATGGCGACGCCAGCGCTGCGACGATCTGTTGGCGTTGCTGCTGGCCGACACCGGCGACTCGCCACGCCTGGTGGATGAGGCGCAGCAACTGGGGCTCAAGCCGCAGATGGCGCGCACGCCGTATCTGTTCGAGTTGGGGGCGGGGCAGACGGCGGAAGCGTTGAGTGCCTGGTTGACGTCGCGCTATCCGGACAGTTGGTGCGTCAGCTCCGCGCAGTATTCGCTGCTGTGGTGCCGACCGGCGGCGGTGCCGGTGGACAATCCGCGCCTGCTGGAAAAGCTTGAAGGCCTGGGCTGGACGATTCTGCGGGTGGCGGTCGGCGGGCAAGCCGATGGCTTGGCGGGGTTGCGTCGTTGTTATCGACGCGTGGGCGACCTGCTGGCCTACGGCCGCGATGTCCTGCCGCATTCACGGCTGCTGACCCTCAACCGCTATCGCCTGCCGGTGATGCTCTGGCGGCATCGCAACGACGATGCCCTGGACGAATTGCTCAACCCGCTGCGAAAAGTGCTGGCCAAGGACAACAACGGCCAACTGCAGGCGACCTTGCGCAGTTGGTGCGAACACGACGGGCAAAGCCAGGCATGCGCCGATGCGCTGGGCATTCACCGCAACAGCCTGCGCTACCGCATGGAGCGCATTGCCGAACTCAGCGGGGTCGACCCGTTGACGCTGGATGGCATGCTCGCGCTGTACCTTGGCGTCCAGCTGCTGCCCCAGGTTTTGTCGGAATGACCAACAAGCCGGGTTCGCACTTGTGCATCGGACCAGCGTCATTGCCGCTGCCAACTGGCAGCATGGGCGGCATAAAAACCGGAGAACGCCCATGAAAATCATCATCGCCCCCGATTCGTTCAAGGACAGCCTGAGTGCCGAAGGCGTCGCCCAGGCCATTGCCGAAGGCTTGGCGCAGGTCTGGCCGGATGCACACGTGGTCCAGTGCCCGATGGCGGACGGTGGTGAAGGCACGGTGGAGTCGGTACTCGCCGCCTGCCAGGGCGAACTGCGGCACCAGTCGGTGAAAGGCCCCTTGGGCGCTGCGGTTGACGCGCATTGGGGCTGGCTGGCCGACAGCCACACCGCACTCATCGAAATGGCCGAAGCCAGCGGCCTGCAATTGGTGGCGCCGGGGCAGCGCGACGCGTGCTCCACGACCACCTTCGGCACCGGCGAGCTGATTCGCGCGGCCCTGGACGCCGGTGCCCGGCGCATCATCCTGGCGATTGGCGGCAGTGCCACCAACGATGGCGGCGCAGGCGCGATGCAGGCACTCGGCGTGCAGTTGTTCGATGCCGAGGGTCACCCTCTGGCACCGGGCGGCCTGGCTTTGGCCCGCCTGGCGCGGATCAGCCTGGAACAACTCGACCCGCGCCTGGCCCAGGTGCGCTTTGAAATCGCCGCCGACGTGAATAACCCGTTGTGCGGCCCCCATGGCGCCTCGGCGATTTTCGGCCCGCAAAAAGGCGCCGATCCGCAGCAGGTCGAACAACTCGACGCGGCCCTCGGCCATTTCGCCGACCACTGCGCCAAGGTCCTGCCCAATGACGTGCGCGACGAACCCGGCAGTGGCGCCGCCGGTGGCCTGGGGTTCGCCGCCAAGGCCTTCCTCGGGGCGCAGTTCCGTGCGGGGGTGGAGGTGGTCGCCGAACTGGTCGGCCTCGACGAAGCGATACGCGGCGCCGACCTGGTGATCACCGGTGAAGGTCGTTTCGACGCCCAGACGTTGCGCGGTAAAACACCCTTCGGCGTGGCACGCATCGCCCAGCGGCACCAGGTCCCGGTGATCGTGATCGCCGGCACGCTGGGTGAAGGCTACGAGCAGATGTACGCCCACGGCGTGGATGCAGCCTTCGCCTTGCCGTCCGGGCCGATGAGCCTGGAGCACGCCTGCAGCGAGGCACCGCGCTTGTTGCGCGAGCGAGCGGCGGATGTTGCGCGGCTGTGGCGCGTGGCCCGGCGCAGGGAAAAGCGGTAACCGTCGGCGCCGTGACATAGCTGTCGATAATTACTATGATCCGTGCACTCTTTAAAGACTGGCCGATCTGGCCAGACACGTTGGAAGCCGATCATGCAGATCAAGCGTTTTACCCTCGTCAATTTCCGTGGCATCGAGAAGATGGAGCTCGATTTCGAGGGCAAGAAGACTGTCGCTTTGGTGGGCGTCAATGGCGTGGGCAAGTCTTCGATTCTGGATGCGTTGGCGATAACGTTGTCTAGTCTGACGGCTCGGATGGTTGGTCAGCCGTCCAAGTCACGGTCGATCTCAAAAGATGATATCAAGATCGGAGCCGACTACACGCGGCTACATGTCGAAACCAAGCTATTTGAAAGCTACGACGTCGATTGGGCAATTGCTCTGAATCGCAAAGGCGGCAAGCATCCCAGTGACCGTAGTAGTGATTTGTCTCGATTAAACGATGCCGCAGACGGCGTTGAGCATGGAATAGGTCAGTACGAGTTCATCGGCGGAGAGTCAATCGAGTTGCCATTGGCGGTTTACTACGATGTACACCGTGCAGTACTGGACGTACCGTTACGCGTTCGCGAGCACTTGGCAAATGCCATTGCTGAGGGGTATGACGACGCACTTGGCCATGGTGGTGCTGACTTCAAGCGATTTTTCATTTGGTTCCGCAACCAGGAAGATCTCGAAAATGAAAATAGTCGAGATATTCCAGGCTATCGGGACCCAGAGCTTTCCGCGGTACGCAGAGCGATCGAAACGTTTACCGGGTTCAAGGACGTTCGGGTTCGCCGCAAGCCTGCGTTGAGAATGACTGTTCTCAAAGGTGAATTCGAATTCAACGTCCTGCAACTTTCAGACGGTGAGAAATGCCTGCTGGCAATGGTCGGCGATTTGGCTCGCAGACTCACATTGCTCAATCGCGAAGTGCCTGACCCATTGAAAGGAAAGGGTGTTGTCCTTATTGATGAGTTGGATCTGCACCTCCATCCAGGCTGGCAACGCACCGTCGTCGCCAATTTAGAAAAAACCTTTCCCAACTGCCAATTCATCATTACCACTCACTCCCCACAAATACTGGGAGAATTACCTGCTGAATCGGTAATGCTGCTCAAAGACGGTCAGTATCTAGGCCATCCAGAGCGCTCACTGGGGCTTCGCAGTGGTGAGGTGATCGAAGAACTGATGGACGGCTTGTCACAAAACCTAAACGTCAGTCAGCAGCTCAGAAAAATCTACCGCAATCTTGACGACGATGATCTTGAGTCGGCCCAGTCTCACCTTGCGCAATTGCGCGAAAAGGTCGGAAAAATTCCTGATGTCCTTGAGGCTCAAGCGAGCATTGATTCATTGAGGTCGTTAGAAGAGGGCGAGGCGTGAGGTCTATCAAAAAGGGCGCAGAACCGCGCGCGTTGATTGAATGGCGAAGGGAAAACCGTGATACACCGCAAAATCTCTTTTATGGCAAAGGCAGCAGCTTTCCTAGCGAGGCGGTTCGCCAAGCGCTATTGAAGGAGCAATTTCATTTATGCGCCTACACGTTGCGTCGTTTGCCGACAGCGGCAGAATGCCAGGTTAAGAATCAGGGCACACAATTCAGTTGCCATATTGAGCATATTCTTCCCCAGCACCCTTACAGGGCTGACAGCATCGTCTACACAAATATCGTGGCGTGTTATCCATCCAGCCAAACCAAAACGGTTTGCGGTTATGGCGCGGTGGCGAAGGAAGATTATGACCCGGCAAAAAAGCCCTTTATTTCTCCGTTGACTGCAAATGTAGAGCGGCATTTCCGGTTCACCCGTGATGGGTATGTCGAAGGGCTTACACCTGAAGCGATCGCAACAGTCGAGGTCTTGAACCTCAACCATCCGACGTTGGTCAATGATCGATCCGCGGTTATCAAAGGTCGATTGCAGCCACGTGGCAGCTGTATTTCAGCGGCGATGGCCAGGCGTTTGGTTGAAGAGATCGATACGCCAGATAACCAGCAGTGCCTCCCCGAGTACTGTCAAGCGATCAAACAACAGGCTCAGCTTCACGCACAACACCTTGAAAAACGAGCGGTTCGTGTACGTGGTCAAGTGAGGCCTTGAACTCAACCCGCATAAGCCGCGAAACTGGCCGGCCACTTGTCTTTCAACGGATGAAACACAATGCACGCACCTGAACCCCATATCGTGATCCAGCGCTTTACCGAGGCCCATCTTGAAGGTGTCGCCGCGCTCTACAACGAGCCGGCTGTGTGTCGTCAGGTGCTACAGATGCCATTCCAGTCCGTCGAGGCGTGGCGCAACAAGCTGGTGACAGATAATGAGCGGCGTCTGCAACTGGTGGCGCTACATGGCGGGGAAGTGGTCGGCCAACTCGGCCTGGAACAGTACCTGCGCGTGCGCCAGAGCCATGTCGGTTCGTTCGGCATGGGCGTGACGCCAGCCTGGCAAGGCAAAGGTGTGGGCTCTCGCCTGTTGACGGCCGCGTTGGATGTGGCCGACAACTGGATGAACCTGCACCGCCTGGAACTCACGGTGTATGCCGACAACGAAGCGGCCCACAACCTGTACCGCAAATTCGGCTTCGAAGTGGAAGGGCTGCTGCGCGATTACGCCCTGCGCGACGGTGTCTTCGTCGACACCCTGAGCATGGCGCGCCTGCGCCGCTCGGCTTAGTCCCGTAACGCGAACGCCACCGCTGCCTGCGCATGCAGCACCGTGGTGTCGAGCAGCGGCAGGTCGCTGTGTTCGGGTTTGATCAGCAGGCCGATTTCCGTGCAGCCCAGGATGATTGCCTGGGCGCCGCGTGCGGCCAGGGATGTGATCACGCGCTGATAGACCTGGCGTGAGGCCTCGCTGATCACGCCGACGCACAATTCCTCATAGATGATCCGGTGGACGGCCTGGCGCTCGTTCGCATCGGGCACCAGCACGTTCAGGCCGTGGGCGGCCAGGCGCGAGGTGAGAAAGTCCTGTTCCATGGTGAACGCGGTGCCGAGTAAACCCACGGTCAGGGTGCCGGCGGCGACGGCCGCAGCACCTGCGGCATCGGCAATATGCAGAAAGGGAATCGACACCGCCGCTTCGATCCGCGGCGCCACCAAATGCATGGTGTTGGTACACAGCACCACGCACTCGGCCCCCCGGCTTGCAGGCGGCGCGCAGCATCCTCGAGGATCAGCGCGGCGTCGTCCCAGCGTCCGGCATGCTGGGCCTGTTCCACCGGGCCGAAGTCCACGCTGTACATCAGCAGTTGCGCCGAACGCAGCGGACCGAGATGGTCGCGCACGCGCTGGTTGATGATACGGTAGTACTCGGCGCTGGACTCCCAGCTCATGCCGCCGATCAGGCCGATGGTGTGCATGCGATGCTCCTGACAAGAAATATCGCATCACCTTACCCATCGGCCGCCGAATAGTCATACGCAGTTGCGCGCCAAATCAGCGGAGCAGTTTCACATATCCAGATTGCCCCAGCCCGGCCTGGCTTGCTCTGCTGCCACCGCGTGGATCTGTTTGCCGGTGGCCAGCTCCACCCGGCGCGCCACCTCCGGGTCGTCGGCGAACGGAATCAAACTGGCCTCATCCAGCGTCTCCTCGGATTGACCGCGCAGACAGTACTCCACCGCGCCATACAGGCACACCACCATCAGAAAGCCCCACATCAGACGATCCTCGCGTCAAGCTGCGCGACCCGCAAGTCGGCAACCCGCACCGTGCGCCAGGTGTTGTAGGCCATCAGCAGCATGCCGCTGAGAAACAACACGCCACCGGCAAAGCGCACCACAAACCCCGGATGGCTGGCCTGCAAGGCCTCGACAAACGAGTAGGTGAGGGTGCCGTCATCGTTGATCGCACGCCACATCAGGCCCTGGGTAATGCCGTTGACCCACATCGAGGCGATGTACAGCACGGTGCCGATGGTCGCCAGCCAGAAGTGCAGGTTGATCAGCGTCACGCTGTGCATCTGCTGGCGGCCGAAGACTTTCGGGATCATGTGGTACAGCGAGCCGAAGGTGATCATCGCCACCCAGCCCAACGCGCCGGCATGGACGTGGCCGATGGTCCAGTCGGTGTAGTGGGAGAGGGCGTTGACGGTCTTGATCGCCATCATCGGCCCTTCGAACGTCGACATGCCGTAGAACGCCAGCGACAACACCAAAAAGCGCAGGATCGGGTCGCTGCGCAACTTATGCCAGGCGCCCGACAAGGTCATCATGCCGTTGATCATGCCACCCCAGCTCGGCGCGAGCAGGATCAGCGACATCGCCATGCCCAGCGACTGCGCCCAGTCCGGCAGCGCCGTGTAATGCAAGTGGTGCGGACCGGCCCAGATGTACAAGGTGATCAGTGCCCAGAAATGCACGATGGACAGGCGATAGGAATACACCGGCCGTCCGACTTGTTTCGGCACGAAGTAGTACATCATCCCCAGGAAGCCGGTGGTCAGGAAAAAGCCCACGGCGTTATGCCCGTACCACCATTGCACCATCGCATCGGTGGCGCCGGAATACACCGGGTAGGACTTGAACCAGTCCACCGGAATCGCCAGGTGGTTGACCACATGCAGCATGGCGATCACCAGGATGAACGCGCCGAAAAACCAGTTGCCCACGTAGATGTGCCGGGTCTGGCGCTGCACCACGGTGGTGAAAAACACAATGGCGTAGGCCACCCACACCACCGTCATCCATACCGCGCCGGAGAATTCGATCTCGGCGTATTCCTTGGTGGTGGTGTAGCCCAACGGCAGGCTGATCAACATGATCACGATGACCGATTGCCAACCCCAGAAGGTAAACGCGGCGAGCTTGTCGGAAAACAGCCGCACCTGGCAGGTGCGCTGTACCGCGTAATAACTGGCGGCGAACTGCGCACTGCCGGCGAACCCGAAGATCACCAGGCTGGTGTGCAACGGTCGTAGTCGGCCAAAAGTCGTCCAGGGCAAATCGAGGTTCATTTCCGGCCAGACCAGCTGCGAAGCGATCCACACGCCCATGGCCATGCCCACCACGCCCCAGACGATGGTGGCAATCACGAATTGGCGAACGACCTTGTAGTTATAGGCCTGTCCGATTGTTGCTGTGCTCATGCTCAGTCCTCCCACGGTTCCAAGTGGCGGGCACTGTAGGAAGTGTGGGTAAAACAAAACAGACTCAGAAAAAGCTGATTACTACGGATCAGTTTATTCGGCATGAAAGCACGGCTTATAGCCCATCTGATCCGCTTTTTAAGCCTGCACCTGAATCTTTAATGCCCTGCGCCGCAGGCGCATAGTCGCCCCCCTAGACGCCGCGCCCTGGGACGCGGCCAACCCTGATGAGGCGGTGATATGTACCAGTACGATGCATACGACCGGGCGCTGGTGTTCGAGCGCGTGGCGCAATTTCGTGATCAGGTCGAGCGTTTTATCGCCGGCGACTTGAGCGAAGAAGAGTTTCTGCCCTTGCGCCTGCAGAACGGCCTGTACCTGCAAAAGCATGCCTACATGCTGCGGGTGGCGATTCCCTACGGCACCTTGAGCGCCGAACAGATGCGTACCCTGGCCAGCATCGCCCGCGACTACGACCGTGGCTACGGCCACTTCACCACCCGGCAGAACCTGCAGTTCAACTGGATCGAGCTGCACCAGGTGCCCGACATCCTCGAACGCCTGGCCCAAGTGGACATGCATGCGATCCAGACCTCCGGTAACTGCGTGCGCAATATCACCACCGAAGCCTTTGCCGGGGTCGCGGCCGACGAGCTGCTGGACCCGCGCCCGTTGGCGGAGATTCTGCGCCAGTGGTCGACCATCAACCCGGAATTCCTGTTCCTGCCGCGCAAGTTCAAGATCGCCATCTGCTCGGCCCGCGAAGACCGCGCGGCGATCATGATGCATGACATCGGCCTGTACCTTTACCGTGATGAGCAAGGCGAGATGCTGTTGCGCGTGATGGTGGGCGGCGGCCTGGGCCGCACGCCGATCCTCGGCTTGCAGATTCGCGAGGGCTTGCCGTGGCGGCACCTGCTGTCCTACGTCGAGGCGGTGTTGCGCGTGTACAACCGGCATGGCCGGCGGGACAACAAGTACAAGGCGCGCATCAAGATCCTGGTCAAGGCGCTGGGGATCGACGCGTTTTCCCAGGAGGTGGAGGAAGAATGGCAGTACCTGCGCGATGGCCCTGCGCAGTTGACCGATGCCGAATACGCGCGCGTGGCGTCGGCCTTCGTGCCGCCGGCGTATGCGTCGCTCAGCGATACCAGCCTGGCCTACGGCACCGAACTGGCCGACAACCCGGGCTTTGCGCGCTGGGTCAGCCGCAACGTCATGCCGCATAAAGTCGCGGGCTACGCCAGCGTGGTGTTGTCCACCAAACCCGGTATCAGCGCGCCGCCCGGCGACGTCAGCGCCCCGCAAATGGAGGCCGTGGCCGAGTGGGCGGAGCAGTTCGGTTTTGGCGAAATCCGCATCGCCCATGAACAGAACATCGTGTTGCCGGATGTGCCCAAGGAGCATCTGCATGCCGTGTGGCGCCTGGCCTGCGAACACGGTCTGGGCGCGGCGAATATCGGCCTGTTGACCGACATCATCGCCTGCCCCGGCGGTGACTTCTGCGCCCTGGCCAATGCCAAGTCGATCCCCATCGCCCAGGCGATCCAGCAGCGCTTCGATAACCTCGACTACCTGCACGACCTGGGTGACATCAGCCTGAACATCTCCGGCTGCATCAATGCCTGCGGCCATCACCACATCGGCAATATCGGCATCCTGGGCGTCGATAAGAATGGCAGTGAGTGGTATCAGATCACCCTCGGCGGGGCCCAGGGCAAACACAGTTCACTGGGCAAAGTGATCGGCCCGTCGTTCAGCGCCGCCGAGATTCCGGATGTGATCGAGCGCGTGATCAATACCTTCGTGCGCTACCGCGAAAGCGAAGAGCGCTTTGTCGATACCGTGCAGCGCATTGGCCTGGAGCCGTTCAAGGAGCAGGTGTACGCGGAGCAGCCGGCATGAACAATCTGTTGAAGCTTGAGCAGGGGCAGGCGCGTCTGGTGGCGGATGATCCGTGGGTGTTGGTGCGTGACGAGGTGCCGGACGGTGCTGCACTGATCCTGCCGCTGGCGTCCTATGCGCCGGGGCATGGCGTGTGGCTGGGCCCGGATGATGAGGTCGAACAGCTGCAGCCCTGGCTCGCCACGCTGCCGCTGATTGCCCTGGATTTCCCCAGCTTTCGTGACGGCCGCGCCTATAGCCAGGCCTATCTGTTGCGCACGCGTATGGGCTGGCGAGGCGAGTTACGGGCGATTGGCGATGTGCTACGCGATCAGCTCAGCCACATGCGCCAGTGCGGGTTCGATGCGTTTGCGGTGCGCGCGGACAAATCGGCTGAAGACGCCCTGAAAGGGCTGGCGGGGATGAGCGTGCAGTACGGGCGTAGCGTGATCGAGCCGCGCCCGCTGTTTCGCAGGCGTTAATCATACGGTGAGTTGCCGCATCTGCCATGATCGCGGTTCGCACTACGGCTCACCCGAGGAAAACCGCAATGGATGATGTACAGCAACTGGGCGAGATGCTTCGTCATTACGCCGATAGCGAAGCGCACAAAAAACAGCAGTTCGAGGTGCAATCGGCGCGCTGGGCGCTAAAGCTCGGCGAGCTGTTCCAGCAGATCGAACAATGGCTGGAACCGGTCAATACCGCTGGTTTGCTTGAAGTCCACCGTGAAGCGTATGTCGCCAGCGGCCCGAGCGTTCCGGTGGAGACATCGCCGTTCAAGAGCGAAAAACTCACCGTGCAGATCACCGGCAAGAATGTGGAGTTCGTGCCGGACGTGATGGGCGTCGGCGGCTTGATTTCGGTGTCGGTCATGGGCCTGACGGCGGCACGGCACGGCAGTGTTTCACTGGTGCTGCCGGCGGATAAAAACGACTGGTTGTGGAAGAAAACCAACGGTTTGAAAGACCCGGACACCTTCGCCTTCAACGCGAACTTCCTGGCCGCGCAGTTGCAGAGCCTGATCCCGCGCGAACGCAGCTGAGCTTTTCAGCGCTTTTTCCCAGGATTGGCTATACCTACAGCTCAACGTTCTGATGATGACTGCCAAGGAGTTCGATGATGAAACTAAGGCTAATGATCAGCACGCTCTGCATCGCCACGATCGGGATGGTGGGCTGTGCCAGCCAAGTCACGCAACCGGATGAGTATTCAGGATTCCTGTCCGATTACAGCCGCCTCAAGCCGGCCAAGTCGCCTTCGGGCGTCGAGGTGCTGCGTTGGGTCGATCCGAAACTGGATATGAGCCGCTACAACGCGGTGTATATCGAACCGACGCAGTTTTACCCCAGGCCCCAAGCCACCGCGAAAATTCCTGAGAGCACGTTGCGTGGCATCAATGACTACTTCAACCAGGCCCTCAAGCGCGAAGTCGGCAAGTCATTGCCCCTTGCCCAAGGGCCCGGCGCCGGAGTGTTAGTGGTGCGTGCGGCGATTACGGCAGTCAGCAGCAAAACCCAGGGCCTGAAACCTTATGAGTTCGTGCCGGTCGCCCTGGTGGCCGCTGCGGTGAGTAGCGGCACCGGCATCCGCGACCAGGACACGGTGCTGGGCACCGAGGCGCAGTTTCTTGACGGCGCCAACGGCAAGGTGGTTGCGGAGGTAGTACGCAAGGGCACCGGCAAGCCGCTGGAAAACGACTCGCAGGTGATGACGCCCAATGACGTGAAAAGCGTGATCGACGGTTGGGCGTCGGATTTGCATCAGTCGTATCTGAAACTGAAAAAGCGGTAAGTCGCTTGCCGTATCACTTCAGTGGCGTCAGCGGCGGCAGCTTCCACTGGCCGTTGTTCGCCTCGGGTTTGGGCAGGTACAGGCGCAACACCGCGTAGAACGGGCCGGGCGGTGCCGGCAACCAGTTGCTCTGTTCGGCTTTTGGCGGTTCGTGGTGTTGCAGCGCCAGGGTCAGGCCGCCATCGGCGTCCAGTTTGAGGTTGGGCAACATCCGCGAATTGATCACATAGCGCTTTTTGTGGTTGGGCACCAGCAACTTGGTCTTGGCGTTGTACAGGGTCAGTGACCAGAAGGCGTCGACCGGCGGCAGTTGGTCCTTGGCGAAGTGGACGGTGTAGCTATGGCGCGCGCCGTTGGCGGGCTTGCCTTCACTGTCGACGACGTAATTGAAGTAGGTGGCTTCATCGGCAGAGTTGCCGAAAAGCCCCACCTCGGCACCGGCATAGCGGTACAGGTCGTTGTTTTTCAGGTGATCGCGGTTGCCGAACAGGTCGCCTATGGCGACCTGCTGGGTGTCGAGTTTGTCTTTTTTGAACGCCGCGAACTCAGCCTTGGCGTCGGCGATCCCGTCTTCCAGTGCTTTACGCTGTTCGGCGCTCAACTGGTTGACCTTGAACGGCGCACCCGGTGCGATGCCGATGGTGGCAAAGCGTGCGAGCTGGTCTTTCTCGCTGTCCTGAGGGGCAGCGAAGGCGAGCATGAAGTTCAAGTAGCGAAACAGTTGCGGGCCTTCGGTCATGTTGGCCAGCGGCTTGGGCCAATCGATCTTCGGCGCTTTGGCCGGGGCGGCTTGTTTCACATAGCTGCTGAGCGACTGCACTTTGTAGCCATTCTGGATCTGCTTGACCTTGTTCAGGTCCTTTTCATCAAACAACTGCGTGCGGTACAGCGCATAAGCGAGGTTACTTTCGCTATACACCACACGATCCACATCGACCGGCTGCTGACCTTTCCAGTCGGGCCCGGCGATCATGTAGTGGCCGCCATTGTTGCCGGTGCTGCGCGTGCCCAGGTACGCGAAGTTATGCGTATAGAGGTCGACCAGTTGCACCGAGTAATAGCGGTTGTCTTCGATCTTGGGCAGCGTCAGCACCAGCGGCTCGCTACGCAGGTCCATCCAGACGAAGGAGTAGGGCGTGTCGGGGTTCGGCGTGGCCAGTGTGGTGTCTTTGGGGGTGAAGACCTGGGCGGTGTTGCCGATATGGTTGAACGGTGCCTTGAAGTTGACGCCGCCCTTGTCGACCGCCTGGGTGTAGAGCGTTTTGTACATTTCCACGACCGGGTAACCATACAAATAGGCTTCCTTGGCGATTGCCCGAGCCTCAGAGGGGGTGGCCGTGAAGTCGGCCCAGGCGCCAGAGCTCATGAGTATCGAGAGGCTCGCCAACAGCAGGCGCGTCGGTTTTCCAATCATCTTGTTGCGTCCTTCCAGAGGGCTTGTGAGGAGTACTATTGAATGGTGTGGCAAAGCGGCGAGTTTCCAACTTTATTGGCCGAACGTCACGTTAATCCCGGTATGACGTACAGCTTGACGTAAAAATGCCGCCTCTGTGGGCGGCATTGGACAAAAACGCAACGTCAGGCTGCGTCAAGCATTTGCTTAACCTTATTGCGCAATTGATCGATGGAGAACGGCTTGGCGATCGATTGCATGCCCGGCTGAACCTCGATGCTCTCGGGATAACCACTGGCAAACAGGACCGGCAGTTGCGGGCGCAGTTTACGCGCCTGGGTGGCCAAGTCCCGGCCGTTCATATCGGGCAGGCCGACATCGGTCATCATCAGATCAATGACTTCATTTGTGTTCTCTACGAATTCAAGCGCCGATTTGGCGTCTTCAGCCTCCAGCACACGGAACCCCAGCTCTTCGAGTACATCGACGATCAGCATACGCACAATGGAGTCGTCTTCGACTACGAGAATGGTTGAGGTGGGTGCCGACATAGTGAACATTCCTGAAAAAGTGAAGGTGCTGGGCGCGACAGGTCTAAAGGCAATCCACTAGTGAGTAGCGACAAGGCCAGCAAGTTCCGAAAAATTGCTGGCATTGTGAGCTTCGCGCCGGAGAATGTCGCGTCAGGGGCGGAAAAACTACAACGGGACCGACGCGATACGGTGGACCTGTGCGGAATCGCGGTAGAACTGCATGTCACCGGACTCAAAATAACTCACTTGATACTCAGGCGTGCCCGGATTCGTACCGTAAGCCCGATGCTGAAACGGGCTGGTGCCGCGGTTCAGGGTACGTTCCAGGCCATTTTTCATGGCCTCGGCCGAGTCAAATTGGGCCATCCCGAAATTCGGATCGAAGTAGAACCAGACGGGTTTGTCGTCACGCACCATGACGCCGGCCAGCAGGGCGTGATCCTTCGTTGCAATCCTCAGGCTCCTTGGCGGGCTCGCATCGGTCAGCTCGGTGGCGATCTGATGATAGGGGATCTGCCTGGGCTGCTTGCCCATATGAAAGGTATCCACGTGTTTGACTGCTTCATGAAACGACCTGAGGGTGCGGATGAACTGCGTCGCCACAGGGTCCCGTGGATCGGCGGCCGCCTTGAACATATTGCCCAGGTAGGTCGTCTCTTGGCCCGATTGCATGGACAGTGCCAGGGTATTGGCGATACCCGCACATTCGCCTGGTGAAGCCAGATTGACTTGGCTGAGGTAAAACTCCTGGGGCATCGGGGTCAAGGTGCCGCCGACGGCGTGGATATCCCGCTGGAACAGGGTAAAGCCTTCCTGGATCAGTCTGACTTTCTTGCGTTCGATCTGTTTGACCAGCGTGCCGACGTCTTCGGCGCCGAGCCACCCACGGGAGATCAGCATCTGAAGCTCGAGAATCGTCGAGTCTGATGAGAAGCCCGGCACCTTGTGCGGGTCACCGTTCGCATAGCCGGCGTTGAAGTCGGAAACCTTCTCGGGGCGTTGCGCGCGTTTCAACTCGTTTTCGAACTCTTTGGGTGCATATTGACCGAGTACGGTCGGCGGGCCCTCCGGCGACTGTATTTCGCCCGCCAGCTTCTTGTAGAGCCAGTCGGTGAAGCTCTGGTTGATCTGCCCCTTCGCCGACACCGTGGTGGGTGCGAAGCCCTGGAGTGGCCCGCCGTAGGCGCGCATTTTTTCCGCATCGAAGGCATACCATTGGCCATTTTTCAGCACCGCGGCACCGTCGATACTGTGTTCGCCGATCTTCACGGTGCCTGTGGCGACGACGCCATGCTCGTTGCTGGCGGCTTTGAGCAGGTCGTAACGGCCCGACGCGCCACGCAATGCGTTCACACCTTGCGCGCCTTTGGCGCCGAGGAACTTGAGCCCGCCACCGGCCAGGCGGGCCCCGCCAACCGCCAGGTCGCCTGCGCCGCTCAGCGGGTTGAATGCGCCGAACGTGGCCATGCCGATGACTTTGGCCGACCGTGCCACCTTGGTCGCGGCCGAAACGGTGGTCCCTGCGATCTTGACCACTTTTCCGGCCGCACCCACACCCGCCGTCACGATGCCGAACGCGTCCAGGCTCAGATCGATCAAGCCTTCAGCAATGTTGCCGTTGCGGAAGTGGTTGATCGCGGAGCGCAAAGGGACCAGGTCCAACAGGAAGTTTTCAATCATGTCGGACCGGTTCCGAATATTGTCGTCGGTGGTGAGGCCACGCGCCTGTTGCTTGATTGCCGGATCATCGAGGTTGATATGTTCAACGAAGGCATCGGCGATCAGTTGGACGCGGGGCGAGGCGAAGGTATCGCTGGGTGAATCGCCAGGCGGTGTCTGCTCTGTGTCAAGCGTGGCTTGACCGGCGCTGGGGGTGAACACCTTTGTTTCGGAGACGATATTCGCCTTCCTTGAAGAGCCAGGCTGTGCCTGCCACTGCGGAATACTGCGGATAGCGCCGGCGTTGAAGTCGATCTCATAGGCCGTGGTCACCCCACCGCGCTCGATCCTTACCAGTAGTTCTTCGCCTTTGGGCAGCTCGGTTTTGTCACTGAACAAACCCAGCCCAAGTTTATGGGCGTGATTTTGATAAAAAGTGACGTTGCCATATTCAAAGTTTTTTCGGTCGTCTGCCGGCAACTGGCTGATCAAGTGCTTGATATACGTGCCGACGGCGTTCTTCTTTTCCTCGATCACCTGCTTGAATTGCGACTCGAACGCCGTGGCCACCCCAAACTCGGGATTGGCGTTCAACGCCCCCACGGGGATACGGCTGTCACGGGAGCCGTAGACCGCGTCGGGTCCAACGTCCATCATCGCGACATCCAGCAGCGAGTGCAGGCCCGGCACCTGATTTCTACGCCGGATATCCCCGCCCGGCATATGGGTGACGCGAATCAAGGGTTCTTCGAACAGCGCCTCCTTGTCGGGAAAGCGTTGTTTCAGCTCGGCCAATGCCATCGCTTTACGGGACGGGATGTCTTTGTCGAAGGCCTCTGAGGCGGCCAGCATCACGGACTGGCGTTCGCTGAAGCGAGTCACCAGGTTGTTCAGTTCATCGGAGGCGTACAGATGCTCGGCTTTTTTCTCCAGCAGGCCATTGGCCGTGCCCCAATCGATCAAGGCGTTACGTTGAGCGGTGTTCGTCATGTTCACGTCTGCGCCGCTGGCGTGTTCGGCTTCCAGCATGACCGCGGCGAAGCTCATATTGGCGACCCGGCCGGGTATGTGCGCGTCGACCATCGTCGCGGCGATTGCGAGGTTGACCCAGGCCGGGCTGCCAAAGGTCACGCTGTCGGGAATGTCCTTGACCAGAAATACCGGCGCACGACCCGCCAGCAGCAGGTGGGCGGCTGCGCCAGCCAGTTCTGGGCTGGTTTTACCCTGAGCCACCAGGTGTTGGCGCAGGGCATCGACGATCTGGGCGGCCGACTTGCCCCTGAGTGAGTCGTCGGCCAGGTCGAAGCCGGCCACGTTGTTGCGTTGGGGGGCGGTGATGGACTCTGGGTCCAGCTGCAGTATCACGGCCGCGAGCAGGTAATCGAGGCTGCTGCTATCGGTGGCAATGCCCTGCATCTGTTCCTGAAGCGCGTGGCCCAATGATTGTGCTTCTGGCGAACTGACAAGGGCGTTCAACGTCGCGCCCGGGCTCGTCAGCGCTTCGGCCGCGAGAGGGGTTCGATGCCGCAGGAACTCCAGTACTCCGCCAGTGGTGTGCTTGAGCGGCTGTTTTTGCCCAAGAGGGTCGGTGTAATCCAGGGTGCGGGTGCGCAAGCGTTGTTGCTCATCGGCGCTCAAGGGCACCGGCCAGCTGAGGGCGCCGCCCAGGTTACCCAACGGGTGCGCCTGGGATCGGGCGGCCATGGCGTCCGACAGCCCGGTCAGGGATAAATGGCTATAGGGTGAAAGCAATCCTCCCTGGCGTTTGATAAAGCTATCCACGCTGGTGCTGCCGCCGACTTCGCTGTGATAAACCGAGTCGGGGTGAACGTCCATCGGCGTGGTCTTGAGGGCTGCCTGCACGGCCGGGGTGGAGGCGTCAGGCCCAAGCCGCAGGGCGATTTCGTTGAGTTTGTCGGCGAGTGTTTTGAGGTTGTGATAATGCCCCAGCTTCGCCTTGAGGCTGGCGCTTTGCGCGACGGTGACGCTGGCTGGCGGCTGCACCGTTGGCGCGGGCGAATCGTGGCTGGGGACGGGTGTCAACGTCGGCGGTGTAGCGGCGGGTATTGCGGGTGGCGTGGAGAGCGGCATCAATGAAACGCTGGGGAGGGTTTGCAAGGAAATAGTCATACGAGCACCGTTTTGTTGAACAGAAGGTGAGCGCCTTTCTCGCGGAGTTTCCTTATTCCCAAGACGCTTTAGTCTGTGGAAAGGCTGATCAACCAGGTTCCGGTTCAGCACGGGCGGAGTGTGAGCAACTGAAACTGTGACGGGATGTGGGCGGTGTTCAGGGGGCCGTTGCCCGATTACGGCGTTTCGGGTTGCAGCGGTTTATGGCAGAAAAATAGCGTTCAACCGCAACTTTGGGGCAAACTCCCGGTTTTTCCGCATTTGGCCAAGGCATGCCCATGACTCCCGCGTCGATCGTCGATGAAAAGAGCTTTCGTAAGCTGTTGAGCCGCAACGTCGCACTGCCCCTCGGTGTAGGTGTGCTCAGCGCGGTGTTTTTTGTGTGCCTGATCACTTATTTGTTGTCGGTGATCCAGTGGGTAGAGCACACCGACCGGGTCATTAATAACCTCAACGAAACGTCCAAGCTGACGGTTGACCTGGAAACCGGCATGCGCGGCTTCCTGATCACCGGCGACGAGCATTTCCTCGACCCCTATGAAGTGGCCAAGCCGCGGATCATTGCTGACTTACACAATTTGCAGGAACTGGCGGCGGACAACCCCCAGCAGGTAGATCGCCTCAAGCGCCTGGAAACCCTGCAACTGGAGTGGAACAACTACGCCCAGTCGATGATTGATATGCAGCGCGAGAACGGCGACTACCGCAGCGCGGTGAAAGCCGGCCGGGGTAAACGCCTGACCGATGAGATTCGCAATGAATACGACGATGCGGTGGCGATGGAGCAACAGTTCCGGATTACCCGCAACGCGGAAGTCACCCGTACCACCCTCATCAGCGTCACCCTGTACTTGGTGTTCGTGCTGGGGCTGAGTGGCTTTCTGGCTTACATTGGTCGTAAAAATTTACTAGCACTTTCAGATAGTTACAGTGCGAACTTCGCGTCGCAACAGAAGATCGCACTGCGTCTGGAGCAACAAGCTTGGCTGCGCAATGGCCAGACCGAACTGGCCGAACAGGTGCTCGGTCAACTGACCCTGAACATGTTGGGGCGCAATATCCTGCAGTTCTTTGCCCAGTACATGGGCTCGGTGGTGGCGGCGCTGTATGTGCGTGAAGAGCACGGCGGCCTCAAGCGCGTGGCCGCCTATGGTTTCTCCCGCGAGCAGGAGCAGCAGGAGCAGGCGATCTACAGCGACGAAGGCATCGTGGGGCAGGCCGCCCAGCTCGGTCGCCTGATTCGCCTGGACGACGTGCCGGTGGATTACTTCAAAGTGAGTTCCGGCCTGGGCGAAGGCACGACCCGCAGCGTGCTGGTGGTGCCGACAAGCGATGACGACCGGATCAACGGCGTGATCGAACTGGGTTTCCTGCGCCCGCTGCAGGAGCGCGACATCGAACTGCTGGAACTCATCGCCGGCAATATCGGTACCTCCATCGAAGCCGCCCGCTATCGCCAGCGCTTGCAGGAAGTGCTGGCCGAGACCCAGCAGCTCAACGAAGAGCTGCAAGTGCAGCAGGAAGAGCTCAAGACCGCCAACGAAGAGTTGGAAGAGCAATCGCGCATCCTCAAGGAGTCCCAGGCCCACCTGGAAACGCAACAGGCGGAACTTGAGCAGACCAACGAGCAATTGGCCGAGCAGACGCTTACCCTGGCCGAGCAGCGCGATGCCATGGACCGCAAGAACGTCGAGCTCAACCAGGCCCAGCTTGAGCTGGAAGACCGCGCTGACGAGTTGCAACGCTCGAGCAAGTACAAATCAGAATTCCTCGCCAATATGTCCCACGAACTGCGCACGCCGCTGAACAGCTCGCTGATCCTGGCCAAGTTGCTGGCGGAGAACCCTCAGGAAAACCTCAGCGCCGAGCAAGTCAAGTTTGCCGAGTCGATCTATTCCGCCGGCAATGACCTGCTCAACCTGATCAACGACATCCTCGATATCTCCAAGGTCGAAGCCGGCAAGCTGGAAATGCGCCCGGAAAACTCCAGCGTGGCGCGCCTGGTCGATGGCCTGCGCGGGATGTTCGAGCCGCTGGCGGCCGATCGCAAGCTGGGGTTCCAGGTGCAGGTGCAGGAAGGTACGCCGACCATGCTCTTTACCGATCGCCAGCGCCTGGAGCAGATTCTCAAGAACCTGCTGTCCAACGCGGTCAAGTTCACCGAGCAGGGCCAGGTCAGCCTGTCGGTGTCCCGCGCGCCGGGGGAGGGTGTTGCCTTTACCGTGCGCGATTCCGGGATAGGCATCGCCCCGGACCAGCAGGAGAGCATCTTCGAAGCCTTCCGTCAGGCCGATGGCACCACCAATCGCCGGTATGGCGGCACCGGCCTGGGCTTGTCGATTTCCCGCGACCTGGCCGCGTTGCTCGGCGGCTATATCAGCGTCACCAGCGAACCCGGCAAGGGCAGCACGTTCACCCTGGTCATCCCGGAGCAGTACGTCGAACGCGAGGAAGACGCTGCGCCTATCGAGCAACCGCGCCAGGTGATTGCCGCCCCGGCGCCCAAGCCCATCGCGGTCTCGCCCCTGCCGGTGGCCGATGCCACACAGATCCCGCGCTTTGCCGACGACCGTGAGAAAGCGCCGTTCGCCACGCGCTGCATCCTGGTGGTGGAAGACGAACCGAACTTCGCGCGCATCCTGTTCGACCTCGCCCATGAGTTGGGCTACCACTGCCTGGTAGCCCATGGCGCGGATGAGGGTTACAGCCTGGCCGAGGAGTACATCCCCGACGCGATCCTGCTCGACATGCGCCTGCCGGACCATTCCGGGCTGACGGTGCTGCAACGCCTCAAGGAACACGCCAATACCCGCCACATCCCGGTGCATGTGATCTCCGTGGAAGACCGCGTCGAAGCCGCCATGCACATGGGCGCCATCGGTTACGCGGTGAAACCCACCACCCGCGAAGAGCTCAAGGAGATATTCACGCGCCTGGAAGCCAAGCTGACCCAGAAGGTCAAGCGCGTGCTGCTGGTGGAAGACGATGACCTGCAGCGCGAGAGCATTGCCCGCCTGATCGGCGACGATGACATCGAGATCACCGCCGTCGGCTTTGCCCAGGAAGCCCTCGACCTGCTGCGCACGAACATCTACGACTGCATGATCATCGACCTCAAGTTGCCCGACATGCTCGGCAACGAGCTGCTCAAGCGCATGGCCACCGAGGATATCTGCTCGTTCCCGCCGGTGATCGTCTACACCGGGCGCAACCTGACCCGCGACGAAGAGGCCGAGCTGCGCAAGTATTCGCGCTCGATCATCATCAAGGGCGCCCGTTCGCCGGAGCGCCTGCTCGACGAAGTCACACTCTTTTTGCACAAAGTCGAATCGCAGCTGTCCCATGAACGCCAGAAGATGCTCAAGACCGCGCGCAGCCGCGACAAGGTCTTCGAAGGGCGCAAGATTCTGTTGGTGGACGACGATGTGCGCAACATCTTCGCCCTGACCAGCGCCCTGGAGCACAAAGGCGCCGTGGTGGTGATCGGGCGTAACGGCCATGAAGCCATCGCCAGGCTCAATGAAGTCGATGATATCGACCTGGTGCTGATGGACGTGATGATGCCGGAAATGGACGGTTACGAGGCTACCGCCCTGATCCGCCAGGACCCGCGCTGGAAGAAGCTGCCGATCATCGCCGTGACGGCCAAGGCCATGAAGGACGATCAGGAGCGTTGCCTGGCGGCCGGCTCCAACGATTACCTGGCCAAGCCGATTGACCTGGATCGCCTGTTCTCGCTGATTCGCGTCTGGTTACCGAAGATGGAACGTATTTAAGTGGAACGCAGTTTTTTGGAAAAAAGCAGTGATATTGAGCTGCGCCTGCTGATTGAGGCGATCTACCTCAAGTACAGCTATGACTTTCGCGACTACTCCGGTGCGTCGGTCAAACGCCGTGTGGCCCACGCCCTGCGCCAGTTTGAATGCGCGACGATTTCGGCGTTGCAGGAGCGCGTCCTGCACGATCCGGCAGCGTTCATGCAATTGCTGCAGTTTTTGACGATTCCGGTCAGCGAGATGTTTCGCGACCCGTCGCACTTCCTCGCGATCCGTCAGGAAGTGGTGCCGCTGCTCAAGACGTATCCGTCGATCAAGATCTGGATCGCCGGTTGCAGCACGGGGGAGGAGGTGTACTCCATGGCGATCCTGCTGCGCGAAGAAGGGCTGTTGGAACGCACCATCATCTACGCCACCGACATCAACCCGGCATCGCTGGATAAGGCCAAGCAGGGAATTTTTTCCCTGGAGAATGTGCGTGCCTATACCGCCAACTACCAGCAGGCCGGTGGGCAGCGTTCCTTTGCTGATTACTACACGGCGGCTTACGATCATGCGATCTTCGACAAGACGTTGCGCGAGAATGTCACGTTCGCCGATCACAGCTTGGCAACCGACAGTGTGTTCTCAGAAACTCAATTAATTTCATGTCGCAATGTATTGATTTACTTCAATAAAAAGTTGCAGGATCGGGCGTTTGGATTGTTTCATGAGTCGCTGTGTCATCGTGGCTTCCTGGTGCTGGGCAGCAAGGAAACCCTGGATTTTTCTGCCTACAACAAGCAATTCGAGCCCTTGGTCAAACAGGAACGGATCTACCGGAAATCATGAACGACGCTGCCGCCAACCCCATGTGTGGGATAGAAGCCATCGTCGTCGGCGCGTCCGCCGGCGGCGTTGAGGCGTTGCTGAGTATTTTTGGCGATCTGCCGCAGGCCTTCGGGCTGCCGATCATTGCCGTGCTGCACCTGCCGGACGAGCGCCGTAGCCAGTTGGCGGAAGTGTTTGCGCGGCGTTTGCAGATTCCGGTACGCGAAGGGCAGGACAAGGAAGTGATCCAACCGGGCACCTTGTACTTCGCCAGCCCCGGCTATCATTTGTCGGTGGAGCATGACCGCAGCCTGTCTTTGAGCCAGGAAGACCGGGTACACCATTCCCGGCCCGCCATCGATTACCTGTTCGCCTCGGCCGGCGATGTCTACGGCAAGCGCCTGCTGGCCATACTGCTGACCGGTGCGAACCAGGACGGCGCCCAAGGGCTGGCCCACGTCAAGCAATCGGGCGGTATCACTGTCGTACAGGACCCCGACGAAGCACGGATTGCCGTGATGCCGCGGGCGGCCCTGGCCCTGCACACGCCTGACCATATTCTGACCTTGAGCCGCATTGCCTCATTGCTGGCTTCCCTGGAATCTTCCCCATGTTAAGTACTATCCAGGCCAAACTGCTGATCGTCGACGATCTGCCGGAAAACCTGCTGGCCCTCGAAGCGCTGATCAAGCGCGAGGACCGCCAGGTCTTCAAGGCCTTGAGCGCCGACGAGGCCTTGTCCCTGTTGCTGGAGCACGAGTTCGCCATGGCGATCCTCGATGTGCAAATGCCCGGCATGAACGGTTTCGAGTTGGCCGAGCTGATGCGCGGCACCGAAAAGACCAAGAACATTCCGATCGTATTCGTCAGCGCCGCCGGCCGCGAACTCAACTATGCCTTCAAGGGTTATGAAAGCGGGGCCGTGGACTTCCTGCACAAGCCGCTGGATATCCATGCGGTGAAGAGCAAGGTCAATGTGTTCGTCGACCTGTACCGCCAGAGCAAGGCGATGAAACAGCAGGTGGAAGCGCTGGAGCGCAGCCGCCGCGAACAGGAGTTGCTGCTGACACGCCTGCAGGCCACTCAGGCTGAGTTGGAGCAGGCGGTACGCATGCGCGATGACTTCATGTCGATCGTCGCCCACGAAGTCCGCACGCCACTCAACGGGCTGATTCTCGAAACCCAACTGCGCAAGATGCACCTGGCCCGGGACAACGCCGCCGCGTTCACCCTGGACAAGATGCGCGCCATGGTCGACCGCGATGAGCGGCAGATCCAGAGCCTGATCCGGCTGATCGAAGACATGCTCGACGTGTCGCGCATCCGCACCGGCAAACTGTCGATTCGTCCGGCGCGCTTCGACCTCACGCAACTGGTGCGCAACCTGCTGGAAAACTTCGCGCCGCAAGTGGCCGCCGCCGAGTCGTCCATGCAACTGGAGGCGGAAGGTCCGGTGGAAGGCAGCTGGGATGAATTCCGCATCGAGCAAGTGGTGTCCAACCTGCTGACCAACGCCTTGCGCTATGGGGCCAAGAGCCCGGTGGGCGTGCGGGTATACAGCGAACACGGCGAAGCACGGCTGGAGGTGCGGGACCACGGGATCGGCATCAGCGCCGACAATCAGAAGCGCATTTTCCAGCAGTTCGAGCGCGTGTCCGCCAGCCATGTGGCCGCCGGTCTGGGCCTCGGGCTGTTTATTTCCGAACAGATCGTCGCGGCCCATGGCGGTACCATCGAGGTGGAGAGCCAGATAGGCGAGGGCGCCCTGTTCCGGGTGTGCCTGCCCCTGGACGCATCGGCGTGAAAACAATCGTCACTTCGACGCAACCTCTGCGTGACTGCATGGTCGTAAGTGCAGCAATTGACCGGACAAAGGCTTCCCATGAGTGAAGATGCACAAGATGTCGTTCTGATCGTCGAGGACGACGAATCGATTATGTTTGTCCTGGATGAATACCTCAAAGGCCTGGGCTATCGGGTATTGAAAGCGATCAATGGGGAGCAGGCTTTTGAAATCCTCGCCAGTAAACCGCACCTGGACCTCATGGTGACGGACTATCGCCTGCCTGGCGGCGTCACCGGCGTGCAGATCGCCGAGCCGGCGGTGAAGTTGCGCCCGGAGCTGAAGGTGATTTTTATCAGTGGCTACCCGCAGGAAATTCGTGACTGCGACAGCCCGATCACACGCAAGGCGCCGATCCTGGCCAAGCCGTTTGACCTGGATACGCTGCAAGAACATATCCTGCGGTTGTTGGCGTGACACCTGCATGTGTCAGTCCAACAACCGCTGATGCCCCTGGCCGGTCAGGATTACCAGGCAAGCACCTCGGCCTTTGCATGTGAATCAAGTACCCGTGCGGGGTTGGTTCCCTCGAAGAGCTCAAACGATCCATCGGGTTTTATGTCAATACGGTTGGCCGTTGCGATCGTAGTGGACGCCGGGTATTTGTTTGCGATGTTGAACAGCACTTGTTCACCGGCGTCACCTTGTTTCAGAGCGATGCCTAATCCCGGAATGGTCCGGACATAATCGCCGCCCACATAAATCACTTTGCTTGTCTGGTCTAACGATCCCTCCAGTTGTTTCAGCACGCGCTGTTGTTCTGTCGTCGGCACGCCGCCTTGGAAGTGCATTAATGTTCGTTTCTGGTAGACACCCTCTTTCAAGTCGGTAAGCACCGCCAGGGCCGTACAATCACTGATGCCACGGGTGCTGATGATTGCGGTCGGGTCAGTGACGGTGACGTCCTTGTAATCCGACATAGCGATGTGGTGGGTCGGGGCGGGGGGCTTCAGGTGAGTAACCGTCGTCGGGATGGATTCTTCATAAAGCCGTTTGACCGGTCTGTCATGAAGACTCGCGGTGCTTATCCACGACTCGTGATGGTCGCTGATCTTGAATTCAAGTTTTTTGGGGTCATTGCTATAAGTTTTGTATTGGACCGGCAGCTTCTTGTCATTGAATATTTTTTCGAGACCACGCCTCATCATGGCCTCGCTTGAAAACTCGGCCACCCCAACATTCGGGTCGTAAAAGAAGAACGTTTTGCCGTCGCCATCCGGCACGGACCCGGCCACCATCGCGTGGCCGGGAGAGTCGATCATCACGGTCTTGCCCCCAGGCGCATTGGCCAGTTCCGTAATCATGTCCTGATACGTTACCTGGCGCTGTGGGTTACCGGCGTGAAACATGAACGGTGTACTGATGCTTTTTTGCACATCGTCTAATGTGCGAGCAAATACTCGCGACCCCTCAGCCCGCGGATTGGCAGCGGCAACGTACAGGTTGTCAATAAATACGCGTTCTTTTCCTTGCGCCTTGGCCGATGCGAACGTACGCGAGAGAGCGGCGCACTGCCCATCGGAAAGGTGGTTGACCTGGCTAAGGTAGATGGTCTGAGGTACGGGGGTGAACGTTCCTCCGACGGCATTTACGTGGGCGTTGAAATGCTGTGTGCCGTTGAGCCCGTGCTGGACAGCCAGCCTTTCCTGCTGGCGGACCAAGGTGCCCACCTCTTTTGCTGTTTTGTCCGGGCGTAGCGCCAGCTTCATCACGTCTTCTGATTTCATGCCCTTGGCATAGCCTTTAATCAGTTCCGGCGCGCCGTCCTCATAGCCACTCATAAATGCTGCGCTGGGCGTCACCCCATCGCCCTGGTAACGATCCAGTAGCTTTCCCCAGTCTTTTCGAATTTGAATCGACTCCGGCGAGAGCGCGCGCTGCGTGTTTTGCCACGCATGAAGCTCCTGAGTACCGCCTCGTATTGACGGCTGGAAATCGTCCAGTGCTTTGCCAAACGGGCGTCGGGTCGTCGTATCAAAGGCATACCATTTACCGTCCTGAAGAACCGCGGCACCTTGTAAGGTCTCGCCGGACGTCTTGAAGGTACCCATCGCTGCTGCGTCGTATTGTTTGCTCGCGGCGACCAGGTCGTAGCCAGTGTGGGTGCCGCGTAGGTGCCGGATGTCTTGAATCGTGTCGGTGATGACGCGTTTACCGACGCTTGCCACGCCGCGACCGGTAGCGCGCAGTAAATCCGCCGCGCCGTCCAACGGATTAACCAGGCTGATCGCGCTCAACCCCAGGGTCTTTCCTATATGCAAGGCCTTGCTACCGGCAGACAGGGTTTTGGTTGCAACTTTAGCCAGTTTCCCTGCGGTGGAGGCTCCAACGGTCATGATGCCAAACAGGTCGAGTGATAAGTCGATGATCCCTTCGCCGAGGTTGCCCTCCGTAAAATGCTTGATGGCTGACCGTAATGGGATCAGGTTAAGAAGCAACTCATTTAACTTTTTGTAAAAGGGTACCTCGGACTCAACCGTCGTCACCCCTCGAGCCTCGGCCTCCAGCGCGCCCCATACGCTGCTGACCTTGGCCACCGTGGCACCGATGGCCGCGCTCCGGGGGCTGGCGAAACTGTTCAACGGCCCGGCGGTGTCGGTGTTTTCTTGTAGCAGCTGTTGCCGTACCAGCGGGGAACCTTCATCGGGAATGGACAGTGTGACGGGGACCATGTCGGTATACGGCGTGTTGTTATCGCGCGGTTTTCCGTCTTCTATATGAGCCCCAGGCTGATAACCGGGCTGGAAATCGCCGAGGTCCCCGCGTTTGGTGAGCGTGTTCTTCTGGACATTCAGTTCATAGGTATGGGCAATCCCGTCGCGCATCACTTTCAATAGCACAGGGTTGCCGTCGGCAGCCGGGACCCGGACGATACCGCTGAGCTGATGTTCGCCCTTGAACTCCTTGAAGATCGAAAGGCTTCCGTATTCGATATTCTGCCGGTCCTCCAGCGGCAACTGGGCGATCAGGTGCTTGACCTGCGTGGCGACGCTGCTGTCGAGGGCGCGACCAAACTGTTGGAACTCACTGACGAATTCCCTGCTGATATGTTTCAGGTTTTGCGTCTTGCTCAAGACCTCCTCGAGGGTGAAGTTGGGCGTGTTGGCAGCAGGGCGTCCGGGGCCCCTGCGCGGTGGCGTGTAAGGCTCGATCACCCATTGGTTGGGGTGTGACGCATTGTTGCGCCTGGCCGGGTGGTAGGGCACATTGGGCGGGTTGTGCAGCATGTTCTCCATGTACAAGTCCAATATCGAATAGGGCCCGGGTCGATCTTTATCGTAAGTGTCCAGTACGATGCACTTCAGTTCCAGGCGCGCGTCATCGCCCAAAACTTCGCGCAGTTCGGCCAGGGCCATCTCCTTGCGAGACGCCGGCGCGGGCGTGCGCTGTGCTTCGGAAGCTGTTCGCAGTTCGCCGACCTGCTGGTTAAAGGCGTCGGCGATGGTTTGCATATCTGCAGGCGACGTCACACTCGTGACGATGCTGTTGGTCAGGCCCCATTCCTTGAGCGCGTCATGCTGGGCGACATATTCGATCTGACGCTGAGCCTGGGACACTGGAGCGATATCCGCGTACAGCATGACCTCGCCGTAACTCATGGTGGATGCCCGGCCCGGCGTCTCGGCTTCTATGCGCGCCACCGCGGTACTGAAGCTGACGTGGGCGGGGGAGCCGTGAGTGACCGTGGCGGGGATATCCTTGACCAGCAACTCTGGCGCCTTGGAGGCCAGTTTCAGGTTGGCCTGGATATTGGCTTTTTCCGGTGACGAAGCCTCTTTCGTGACGTAGTACAAATGGTCGGCCACACGCTGGGCCGTCTCTGATAAAGGTTTGCCTTTAAGCTGCTGGCCGGCCAGGTCAAAGCCTGAAATGTGCTTCTGGGGCAAGGTTGCCTGGGTGAATGCATCGGTGTAATTCAGGTTCAAGGCCGCCATTAACCAGTCATTGACGCTGCCTTTGACCGACAGTGTGTTGAACTTGGCCTGGATGGCCGCCCCCAGCGCCTGGCCCTTGGGCGACTGGATGATGCGGTCGAGCAGTTGCCGTGGGTTGCGAAGCTCGTGGGCTTCGACTGCTACACCTGGCATCAATGCTTCCAACACATTGCGGTTGCTCCCCAGGTTCAGGTCGCCCACATTGCCGTGCTGCAAGAATGCCAACAGTTGGCGCTGGGTGTCCGTGTCAATCGGCTGCGGCCAGGACAGGGCGCCGCCGTAGTTACCATGGACGGGGCTTCGCGGTGTGGGGATGAGGAGGAATCGCCTGAGGTTCTCCACTTCCTGTGCGGTGCCGGGTTTTTCAAAGCCGTGGTATTCAACAAAATCAGCCAGGTTAGCCACGCCTCCTTGCTGCACGCCTCGATCCCGTTCGTATGAGGAGTGGGGGTTCAATTCGAAGGTGGTTTCACGCAGATACGCGGGGACCTGCGACAGTTGAAGGCTGCCTGAGGCAAGGACTGTCCCCAGATGCTTCAACAACACAGCCGCTTGGTGCCGGTTGTTGATGTTCCCCAACAGCGTCTGCTGCTGCTTGAGTGCGTCCTCGCTGCGCGTTTCCTGGAGCCCAGGGAATACAGCGGGGTCAAGCGGGGCAAAGGTTTTATCGCGCTCCAGCTCGGCGGCGCGTTGCTGGAGTTCGGAAGGGGCGATTCGCGTCGGCTCTTTGTAGAACTGCCCAACCAGCCAGGCCGGCGCACGGTTGGCGCTCTCGGACGACGGAAGGGGAAACGGCCTGTTCCTGTCGGAGATGACCCCTCCGGCATCCATTAACGGCCCTCGCACCGCCGACCAGCGCTTGTCCTCGCTCGCACGCAACTGTAAGGGCGCATTGAGCGAAACATCTGGGGTTACACGGTAGGTGACTTGACCACTTTGCGGCAGGATTTTGATCGAGTCGGGCAGGGCTCTGACCGTGAGCCGCCAGTCGAGGAACTCCGGCGACCGAGCGGCATTGCCTAGCAACTTCCACCACTGGCCAAATGTTGAATCCGGCGGAATATCCACCATGATCGCGTTGTCGTGGGCGGGAACGCCGCTGAAGCCCTGCAATGCCTTGCCGTAGTTCTGCGCCAACGCACTGTCGCCCCTGGCCCGGGGGGAATTGCCAGGGGCAGAGAAGTGGGGGCTTTCGCGGTCAGGCTCTACAGCTACCTGCTCGACTGGCTCCAGCGTGTCGCTGGCAATGGAAGAGTGCGGGGGAAAAGCGTGGGCAAGGCTGTTGGAAATCGTCATAGGTGGCGGCTCTATCATCAGGATTGAGGTCCACTGGGTGAAAATTCCAGGTCCCAGTGGTAATCCTTCGTACCCAAGCCCCTTGACCGATTCCATTTTCGAACCGTGGCTTTATTGCACCTTGTTGCCGGTCGCCTCCGCTTGGCTGGCGGCTGCGCGGATCATTTCCCTGACTTTCGCCGTCAAGAGATCAAACGTGAACGGCTTGGTAATCAACTGCATCCCAGGGTCCAGAAAACCACCGCGCACCGCCGCGTGTTCGGCATAGCCGGTGATAAATAGAACCTTGAGTTCCGGCCGAATCTGCCGGCCGATTTCCGCCAGTTGCCGGCCGTTCATGCCCGGCAGCCCGACGTCGCTGATCATCAGGTCAATGCGCTGGTCGGACTCGATGATCGGCAGTGCGGTGTTGGCATCGCTGGCCTCGACAAAGGCATAGCCCAGTTCTTTGAGCACCGCGCTGATCAGTACCCGTACCGCCGGGTCGTCCTCGACGATCAACACTGTTTCACCGGCATTGGCAAAGGGCAGTCGCGCGGGGTTCGCCGCTTCGGCCACGACCATTTCACCGACGAAACGCGGCAGGAACAGGCTGACGGTAGTGCCTTTTCCGACTTCGCTGTGGATCGTCACATGGCCACCGGATTGCCGTGCAAAGCCGTAAATCATCGACAGGCCGAGGCCGGTGCCCTGGCCGATCGGTTTGGTGGTGAAGAAAGGATCGAAGACGCGCCCCATTAAACTTTCCGGGATACCGCAGCCGCTGTCGCTGACGCTCAACTCAACGTAGTCACCGGGTTGCAATGTGCCGTAGGCGGCGGTGAACACGCTGTCGAGATGGCGGTTGCTGGTTTCCACGGTGAGGTTGCCGCCGTTCGGCATGGCATCGCGTGCGTTGATCACCAGGTTGAGCAGCGCGCTTTCCAACTGGTTGGGGTCGGCTTCGGCGGTCCAGAGCGGGTCGCTGAGGCGCATGTCCAGCGCAATGCTTTCATTGATGCTGCGTTGCAACAGTTCGCCCATGGAGGTCACCAGTTGGTTGATCTCGACGGGTTTTGAATCCAGCGACTGCCGCCGGGAGAACGCGAGCAGGCGGTGGGTCAGGCCGGCGGCCCGGTTGGCAGAGGTGACACCCAGGTCGATCAGGCTGTCCAGGTCGTCCAGCTTGCCGCGGGAGACGCGCCTGCGCAGTAATTCCAGGCTGCCGATGATGCCGGTGAGCATGTTGTTGAAGTCATGGGCGATGCCGCCGGTCAACTGGCCGACGGCCTCCATCTTCTGCGATTGACGCAGCGCTTCTTCATTGCTGCGCAACTGCGCCGTGCGTTCTTCTACTTGCTGCTCGAGCGTCTCCAGCGTGCGTTGCAAGCGCAGTTCGCTTTCGCTCAGGTCGATCAGCCGGTCGCGCGCATCGTATTGTCGGCGTCGTCCGCGCAGTGCCGCCGTAACCAGGCTGATCAACGTCACAGGATGGAAAGGCCGCTCGAGGAAGGTGACATTGCCCAATAACCCGCTCAGGTGCGAGGAACCGTTCTGCTCGGCGCCGCCGTGATGGGTCATCAATACGATGGGCAAGTCCGACCACGCAGGCTGTTGGTGCAAATACTCGAGCAGCGGCTCCAGATCGATGCCGCGCAAGGCTTCGGCAGCAATAATCAGCAGGCCGGCCCCTTCTTCCAGTGCGTTGCACAAGGCCGTCAGGCCCGTGGCGATCACGCCGCTGTACCCGGCCTCGTTGAGCATCATCAGCGCCAACGTGCCGTCGCGGCCCATCGGCGCAAGTACGATGGCGCGCTCGGAGACGGGCGATAGGCTCGTCACTGGCCCTCATCCTTGAGCAGAGGAGAGCCGGCGCCCATGTACGTGGGGATACCGCGCAGTACGCCCTGGAAATTATCGAGCGGCTCGCCGACAGTCATGCCCTGGCTGCTGATGCGGTACTCGCGAATGGTCGATTCATGGGCACCGGTGCGTTTCTTGATGATTGAAATGGCGCGGCGCACCTTGCCCAACGCTTCGAAATAGCGCAGCAGAATGACCGTGTCGGCGAGGTAGGTAATGTCGACGGGCGCCTGCATGTCACCAACCAGGCCGTGCTGGGCGACGGTCATGAACGTGGCGACGCCGCGGCGGTTGAGATACAGCAGCAGTTCGTGCATGTGCAGGATCAGCGCATTTTCTTCCGGCATGGCGGCCTGATAGCCGTTGATGCTGTCGATCACCACAGTCTTGATCCCGCGCTCATCCACGCAGCGCCGCACGCGGTGCGAGAACTCGCCGGGGGTCAACTCGGCCGCGTCGACTTGCTCGATCAGCAGGTTGCCAGTGGCTTGCAGCGCGGCGAGGTCGATGCCCATGTTTTTCATGCGCTCGAAGAGCAGGCCCAGTTCCTCATCGAAGATGAACAGCGCGGCTTTTTCGCCCCGCGCCACGGCGGCGGCGGCAAACACCATCGAGATCAGCGACTTGCCGGTGCCGGCGGGGCCGAGGATCAGGCTGCTGGAGCCAGTCTCGACTCCGCCGCCCATCAAGGCATCCATTTCGCGAATGCCGCTGCTCAGGGTCTCGCGCACATAGCCGCCGCGATGTTCGGCCGCCACCAGCCGCGGGAACACATGCACGCCATCGCCCATGATGGTGAAATCGTGGAAGCCGCCGCGGTACTTTTGGCCGCGGTACTTCACGACCCGCACGCGACGGCGTTCGGCGCCGTAATTGGGCGTCAGTTCTTCCAGGCGAATCACCCCGTGGGCGACGCTGTGTACGGTTTTGTCGAGGGATTCGGTGGTCAGGTCGTCGAGCAGCAACACCGTGGCGTCGTAACGCACGAAATAGTGCTTGATCGCCAGGATCTGTCGTCGATAACGCAGGGAACTTTGCGCCAGCAGGCGGATTTCGGAGAGGCTGTCGACCACCACGCGGGTCGGCTTGACCCGTTCCACCACTTCAAAGATCTGCCGCGTGGCCTCGCCCAGCTCCAGGTCGGAAGAGTACAACAGGCTTTGCTGTTGTTCGGCATTGAGCAGGCTTTCCGGCGGGGTCAGCTCGAAAATATGGATATTGTCATCCAGATCCCAGCCGTGGGATTTTGCGCCCTGGCGCAATTCACGCTCGGTTTCGGACAAGGTGATATAGAGCGAGCGTTCACCATTTTCTGCCCCTGCCTTCAGGAAGTGCAGGGCGACGGTGGTTTTGCCGGTCCCTGGTTCGCCTTCGAGCAGAAACAGATGGCTGCGGGACAAGCCGCCGCAAAGAATGTCATCAAGACCTTCGATACCGGTGGCCGCCTTTTCGGATAACAGCGCGTTGGACATAGACAAGAAGTGCCCTCAGGTCACATACGAGTAAGAGGTGCGCGTTCGTTCGAGCGCGCTATACCTTCTTGACCCTGGCGTATGAGCGGGGTTCCGCCTTTTCGTCTTTTGCGCGCAATGTCAGCGCCTGGGCGGCGATGCGGCGCGCCTACAGGCCCTGTTGCAGCGCCGGATCATCCGGGTTTTGTTGCTCCAACTGCGCCAGCAGCACCTGAACGTTCTGCAATTGACCGCTTTCTTTCCAGTAGCTGACCAGCAGCACCCGCGCCTTGCGATTGGCCGGGTGGCGCTGGATGATTTCTTCCAACTGGCGCTGGGCGGCTTCGAGTTCTTCCTGGGCGTGCAGGGTGGTGGCCAGGTCGTAACGGTAATCCTGATTGCTCGGTTCCAGTTCCACTGCCTTGGACAGGCCGAGCAAGGCGTAAGCACGCTCGCCATGGTGCAGCAACCACATGCCCAAGGCGTGTTGCAGGTACGCGGATTCGGGGTGCGCCGCGAGCTGGCGGGCCAGCAGTTGGCGGGACTCGTCGGTCTTGCCTTGTTTATCCAGCAGTTCGATTTGCGCAACCACGGCTTGCAGGTTGTCCGGTTGCAGGCGCATTGCTTGCTCCAGGGCGTTCTGCGCCTCCGGCAACAGCGCGCTGTGGATATACAGGCGCGCCAGTTGGAGCCAACCTTCGGCAGTTTCAGGTTGCGCCTTGAGCTTCTTCACGAACTCATCGAGTACCTGCTGCAAGGGCCCGAAATACAGGCCGAGGGTGTCGGGCGAGAGGCCAAGCAATGCGTTGGCGGCGGCAAAGCGCACGTCTTGTTGCGGATCGTCGAGCAACGGCCCGAGCAGCAGCGTGCGCTGGCCCGTGGGCACCAGGCCGACGATGCTGTGAATCGCCGCTTCACGCACCTGCGGCGAGTCGTCGGCCAGGTCCTTGTCGGCGAGCTTCAGTGCCTGGGGGCTGGGGTAATTGGGCAGCTCGGCATGCAAGGCCACACGACGCTCGTCGGACAAGTCCGGCCGGGCCAGTTGCTGGTACAGCACGCGGGCGGCGCCCGGTTCGCCGTTGCGCGCCTGTTTCAAGGCTTTCGCGTAGCCATGGGCAATGGCGGGCGGCACGGCCACCGGGGTGGAACGGGAGAAATACCAGGTGATCAGCACAATCAACAACAGGGCGCACAGGCCGATGATGGAGTAACGGCGTGACTTTGACATGCAGGCGTCCGAGAGCTTAGGCAGCTAGGGCAAAGCTCTCAGCTTCGGTCAGACCACGGCGAGTGTCAAACCTGTATCAGGTCAGCACGTATTCCACCGGCTCCAGGGCAGGCGGCAAGGCCGTTTCGCCGAGGGCCGCCAGGATCTCACGCTCCAGGGTCCGCACGATCGCGTTGCAGGGCAGGTCGTTCTCATCGAAGCCGAAGGGGTCCTCCAGGTCGTCGCCGATTTCGTCGAGGCCAAAGAAGGTGTAGCTGACGATTGCGGTGAACACCGGTGTCAGCCAGCCCAGCGGTTCGGCCATGGCAAACGGCAACAGAATGCAGAACAGGTAAATGGTGCGGTGCAGCAGCAGGGTGTAGGGGAAGGGCAGCGGTGTGCTTTTGATCCGCTCGCACGCTGCCTGCACCTGGGTCAGGCTGACCAGTCGGGTTTCCAGCTGGGTGTAGCGCCATTCACTGATCACGCCCCGTTCGGCCAGCCCGGAAAACCGCGCGCCGAGCTGTTGCAGGACCTGGTCCGGGAGGTTGGGATGGCCTGATTCGACTTCGATCCAGGGCTTCACCGCTCGCGCCTCATCTTCCAGGCGTAGGCGCGCGATCAATCCATGGACAAAGCCGCACAGGCCGCGCAGCAGCCCGGCCCGCTCCAGCGGGTCGCTGAATACCTGGGTTTCACGGATCAGTGAGCGCACTTCGATGGTCATCTGCCCGAGTTGCTTGCGGCCTTCCCACCAGCGGTCGTAGCAAGCGTTGTTGCGAAAACTCATGAAGATCGACAGCGACAGCCCGAGCAAGGTGAACGGCGTGGCATTGACCTTGGAGAAATACGCCGGGTGCAGGGTTTCCACCAGCACGATGACCGAGGCCAGCAACGTGACCAGCAGGCTGCGCAGGGCGATGCGCTTGGCGATCGAGCCCTTGAGCGAAAACAGAATGCCCAGCAGGTTGGGTTTGGGGCGAACGATCATCGGGAGGGGCTTCTTCGGTGGCGCAGGCCATCAGGTTAGAAGCTGGCGGCCGGCGCGTCCAATCGCTTGGGCCGACCGCTTGATCGGCGGGGTCTATGATCAAGCGGCATTGGCCAAACCAGTCAGGCATGTTGGTGGCTTTGACCATTGCTGCTGCAGCGCTCTAGAGCGACTATTTCCGCGGTTCTTGTCCGAAAAAACGTCCTGAAAATAAAAATACTGAAGGATTTGAAGCGATGCGTGACTATTTGGCTGCCACTACCGAGTTCGATTACCAACATACCGTCGACAGCACCTTGGCCGGTAACCTGCAAGGCCTCAATGCCTGCGTGGAATGCTGCGACCGGCATGCGTTACCAGGGCGCATTGCGCTGTTCTGGGAAGGCAAGGATGGGCGCAGTGCCACATCCACCTTCAGCGACTTGCAAGACCAGGCAGCACGCTTCGCCAATTTCCTGCTGGCCCAGGGCGTCAAACGCGGCGACAGAGTGGCCGGCCTGTTGCCACGCACCGCCGAATTACTGGTGGTGGTCCTTGCGACCTGGCGCATCGGCGCCGTCTACCAACCGTTGTTCACCGCCTTCGGCCCCAAGGCCATTGAGCATCGCCTGAACAGTTCCGGCGCGGCCGTGGTGGTCACCGATGCGGTGAACCGGCCCAAGCTCGCGCAAGTGGAAGGCTGCCCGACGATCGTCACGGTCACTGGCGCCAAGGGCGAAGGCCTGGTACGCGGTGATTTCAGCTTCTGGGCCGAGCTGGCCACCTATTCCAACCACTGCGAGCCGGTGCTGCTGGGCGCTGACGACCCGTTCCTGCTGATGTTCACCTCGGGCACCACCGGCCCGTCGAAAGCGCTGTCGGTGCCGCTCAAGGCCATTGTTGCGTTCCAGAGCTACACCCGCGACGCGGTGGACCTGCGCCCCGAAGACGCATTCTGGAACGTTGCCGACCCGGGCTGGGCCTATGGCATCTATTTCGGCGTGACCGGACCGTTGTCCATGGGCCACCCGATTACTTTCTACGATGGCCCGTTCACCCTCGAAAGCACCTGCCGGGTGATCAATAAATACGGAATCACCAACCTGACCGGCTCGCCGACCGCGTATCGCCTGTTGATTGCCGGCGGCGAGCAATTCGCCCGCTCGATCAAGGGCAAGCTGCGTATTGTCAGCAGCGCCGGCGAGCCGCTGAACCCGGAAGTGATCCGCTGGTTTGCCGACAACCTGGGGGTGACCATCCATGACCATTACGGCCAGACCGAGTTGGGCATGGTGCTGTGCAACCACCATGGCCTGGAACACCCGGTGCATGTCGGTTCGGCGGGTTTTGCCTCGCCAGGGCATCGCATCGTGGTGCTGGACGACGATCACCAGGAATTGCCCGCCGGCCAGCCAGGGATTCTCGCCGTCGACCGTGAGCAATCGCCGATGTGTTGGTTCGCCGGCTATGACGGCGTGCGGACCAAGGCGTTTGTCGGCAAGTACTACCTCAGCGGCGACACCGTCGAACTGAACCCGGACGGGAGCATCAGCTTCGTCGGGCGCAGTGACGATGTGATCACCACTTCCGGCTACCGCGTCGGCCCGTTCGATGTGGAAAGCGCGCTGGTCGAACACCCGGCGGTGGTGGAAGCGGCGGTCGTCGGCAAGCCCGACGCGGAACGCACCGAACTGGTGAAAGCCTTCGTGGTGATCAACGAACAGTTCCGCGCCACCCCCGAGCTGGCCGAGGAATTGCGCCTGCATGTACGCCAGCGCCTGGCCGCGCATGCCTACCCGCGGGAAATCGAATTTGTCAGCGACTTGCCCAAGACCCCGAGCGGCAAGCTGCAGCGCTTCATTTTGCGTAATCAGGAAATCGCCAAGGCGCAAGCCGTGTTGGCCTGATCCACTTTTCAAGGAAACAACGATGCAGATTGCAAACAAGGTTTTTCTGGTCAGCGGCGGCGCGTCGGGCCTCGGCGCAGCCACCGCTGACATGCTGGTCGCCGCCGGCGCCAAGGTGATGCTGGTGGACCTGAACGCCGATGCCGTCGCGGCCAAGGCCAAACAACTGGGCGACAACGCCCGCAGCGCGGTGGCGGACATCAGCCAGGAAGCCGCTGCCGAAGCCGCCGTGCAGGCCACCGTTGCGGCCTTTGGGGGCTTGCACGGGCTGGTGAACTGCGCCGGTGTGGTACGTGGCGAGAAGATCCTCGGCAAGAACGGCCCCCATGGCCTGGCCAGCTTTGCCCAGGTGATCAACGTCAACCTGATCGGCAGCTTCAACCTGCTGCGCCTGGCCGCTGCGGCCATCGCAGAAACCCAGGCGGACGCCGACGGTGAGCGCGGCGTGATCATCAATACCGCGTCGGTGGCGGCGTTTGACGGGCAGATCGGCCAGGCAGCGTATGCTGCGTCCAAAGGTGCGATCGCCAGCCTGACCCTGCCCGCCGCGCGTGAATTGGCGCGCTTCGGTATTCGGGTGATGACCATCGCCCCCGGCATTTTCGAAACCCCGATGATGGCCGGCATGACCCCGGAAGTCCGCGATTCCCTGGCCGCTGGCGTGCCGTTCCCGCCACGCCTGGGCAAACCGAGCGAATACGCCGCGTTGGTTCGGCACATCATTGAAAACAGCATGCTCAATGGCGAGGTGATCCGTCTCGACGGCGCCTTGCGCATGGCAGCCAAGTAAGAGAGGAAGCGTCATGAGTGATCCCATCGTAATTGTCAGCGCCGCACGCACCCCCATGGGCGGGTTCCAGGGCGATCTCAAAGGCCTGACCGCACCGCAACTGGGCTCCGCGGCGATTCGCGCCGCCGTCGAGCGTGCCGGCATCGCCAGCGATGCCGTGGATGAAGTGCTGTTCGGCTGTGTACTGCCGGCCGGCCTCGGCCAGGCCCCGGCACGCCAGGCCGCGCTTGGCGCCGGGCTGGACAAGGCCACCCGCTGCACCACCCTCAACAAAATGTGCGGCTCGGGCATGGAGGCGACGATGCTTGCCCATGACTCGCTGCTGGCCGGCAGCGTTGATGTGGTGATTGCCGGCGGCATGGAAAGCATGTCCAACGCGCCGTACCTGCTGGACCGCGCACGCAGCGGCTACCGCATGGGCCACGGCCGCGTGCTCGACCATATGTTCCTCGACGGCCTGGAAGACGCCTACGACAAAGGCCGCCTGATGGGCACCTTTGCCGAAGACTGCGCACAACATAACGGCTTTACCCGCGAGGCCCAGGATGCGTTTGCCATTGCATCCCTGAGCCGCGCACAAGCGGCGATCAGCAATGGCAGCTTCGCGGCCGAGATCGTCCCGGTGCAGGTCACAGTGGGCAAGGAGCAAAAAACCATCCTGCATGATGAGCAACCGCCCAAAGCCAAGCCGGAGAAGATCGCCAGCCTGAAACCGGCGTTCCGTGAAGGGGGCACAGTGACTGCGGCCAACTCCAGCTCGATTTCCGACGGTGCGGCGGCCTTGCTCCTGATGCGTCAGTCCGAGGCGCACAAGCGCGGGCTGCAACCCTTGGCGGTGATCCGTGGGCATGCGGCGTTTGCCGATGAGCCGGGCCTGTTTCCGGAGGCGCCGGTGGGGGCGATCCGCAAGTTGATGAGCAAGACCGGCTGGAACCTGGGCGACGTGGACCTGTTCGAAATCAACGAAGCCTTTGCCGTGGTCAGCCTGATCACCATGAGCAAGCTGGAGATCCCCCACGACAAGGTCAACATTCATGGCGGCGCCTGTGCCCTGGGCCACCCGATCGGCGCCTCAGGCGCGCGGATTCTGGTGACGCTGCTGTCGGCCCTGCGCCAGAAAGGCCTCAAGCGTGGCGTCGCCGCCATCTGCATCGGCGGCGGTGAAGCCACGGCCATGGCAGTCGAATGCCTGTATTAAGGATTGAACATGCTGCCCAATGACGAACAACTGCAAATCAGCGACGCGGCCCGACAATTCGCCCAGGAACGCCTGAAACCGTTCGCGGCCGAGTGGGACCGCGAGCACCGCTTTCCCAAGGAGGCCATCGGCGAAATGGCCGAACTGGGCTTCTTCGGCATGCTGGTGCCGGAACAGTGGGGCGGTTGCGACACCGGCTACCTGGCCTACGCCATGGCCCTGGAAGAAATCGCCGCCGGCGACGGGGCCTGCTCGACCATCATGAGCGTACACAACTCGGTGGGCTGCGTGCCGATCCTCACGTTCGGCAACGATCAGCAGAAAGAGCAGTTCCTCAAGCCCCTGGCCAGCGGCGCGATGCTCGGCGCCTTCGCGTTGACCGAGCCGCAGGCCGGTTCCGATGCCAGCAGCCTGAAAACCCGAGCGCGCCGCGAAGGCGACCACTATGTGTTGAACGGCTGCAAACAATTCATCACCTCCGGGCAAAACGCCGGCATCGTGATTGTGTTTGCCGTCACCGACCCGGCGGCGGGCAAGCGCGGCATCAGCGCGTTTATCGTGCCGACGGATTCGCCGGGCTACACGGTGGCGCGGGTCGAGGACAAGCTGGGCCAGCATGCGTCGGACACTTGCCAGATCCTGTTCGAAGACGTCAAGGTGCCGCTCGCCAATCGTCTGGGGGAGGAGGGCGAAGGCTACCGCATCGCCCTGGCCAACCTCGAAGGCGGGCGGGTCGGCATTGCCTCGCAATCGGTGGGCATGGCCCGCGCTGCCTTTGAAGCGGCGCGCGACTATGCCCGCGAGCGCGAAAGCTTTGGCAAAACCTTGATCGAACACCAGGCCGTGGCCTTCCGCCTGGCGGACATGGCCACGCAAATCGCCGTCGCGCGGCAAATGGTGCATTACGCCGCCGCCCTGCGCGACAGCGGCAAACCGGCGCTGGTCGAGGCGTCCATGGCCAAGCTGTTCGCCTCGGAAATGGCCGAGAAAGTCTGCTCTGCCGCCTTGCAAACCTTGGGCGGTTACGGTTACCTGAGCGACTTCCCCTTGGAGCGGATCTACCGCGATGTGCGGGTCTGCCAGATTTACGAAGGCACCAGCGATATTCAGCGCATGGTCATCTCACGCAATCTTTAAGGAGCCACTATATGAGTTACGAAACTATTTTGCTCGACGTGCAGGGCCGTGTCGGGTTGATCACCCTCAACCGCCCGCAAGCCCTGAACGCGTTGAACGCACAACTGATCAACGAGTTGAATCAGGCGCTGGACACCCTGGAACGCAACCCTGAAATCGGCTGCATCGTGCTGACCGGCTCGAAAAAAGCCTTCGCCGCCGGCGCCGACATCAAGGAAATGGCCGAGCTGACCTACCCGCGAATCTATATCGACGACCTGTTCAGTGAGGCCGATCGCGTGGCCAACCGTCGCAAGCCGATCATCGCTGCCGTCAACGGCTTCGCCCTGGGCGGCGGCTGTGAGCTGGCGCTGATGTGCGACTTCATTCTGGCGGGCGACGGCGCCAAGTTCGGCCAGCCGGAAATCAACCTCGGCGTGCTGCCGGGCATGGGCGGCACCCAGCGCCTGACCCGCGCCGTGGGCAAGGCCAAAGCCATGGAAATGTGCCTGACCGGACGCTTTATCGATGCGGTGGAAGCCGAGCGTTGTGGGATCGTGGCGCGTATTGTCCCGGCCGATGAACTGCTCGAAGAGGCGCTGAAAGTCGCCACGCTGATTGCCGGCAAGTCGGTGCCGATCAGCATGATGGTCAAGGAAAGCGTGAACCGGGCGTTTGAAGTGAGCCTGTCGGAAGGCGTGCGCTTTGAGCGTCGGGTATTCCATGCGGCGTTTGCGACGCAGGATCAGAAGGAAGGCATGGCGGCATTCGTGGCCAAGCGCGCGCCTGAATTCAAAGACCAGTAAGCAGCTTATAAACGCCACAAACCCCCTGTGGGACGCTCCCACAGGGGGTTTGTGGCGTGTCAGTCAGAGCTGGTAGTTCTTCAGCTCCCGTGCAATCACCATCCGCTGAATCTCGCTGGTGCCCTCGTAGATCTGCGTGATCCGCGCATCGCGGTAGTAGCGCTCCACCGGATAATCCTCCAGATACCCATACCCGCCATGAATCTGCATCGCCGAGGAGCAGACCTTTTCGGCCATTTCCGAGGCGAACAGCTTGGCCTGGGACGCTTCCGACAAGCACGGCTTGCCCGCACTGCGCAGGCGTGCGGCGTGCAGGATCAGCAAGCGTGCGGCATTGAGCCGGGTTTGCATGTCGGCCAGCAGGTTGGCCACGCTCTGGTGCTCGATGATGGCCTTGTCGAACTGCACGCGGTCACGGGCATACGCCAGCGCCGCTTCAAACGCAGCACGGGCGATGCCCAGGGCTTGAGCGGCAATGCCGATGCGCCCGCCTTCCAGGTTGGACAGCGCAATCGCCAGGCCTTTGCAGCGCTCACCCAGCAGGTTGGCCTCAGGCACGCTGCACTGGTTGAGGGTGACGGCACAGGTGTCCGAGGCGCGGATGCCCATTTTGTGTTCGGTACGGTCGACCACGAACCCCGGCGTGTCGGTCGGCACCAGGAAGGCAGAAATGCCGCGCTTGCCCAGTTCCGGATCGGTCACCGCAAACACAATCGCCAACTTGGCGCGCTTGCCGTTGCTGACAAACTGCTTGGCGCCATTGATCACCCACTGGCCGTCGCGCAGTTCGGCACGGGTACGCAGGTTGTGGGCTTCGGAGCCGGCCTGCGGTTCGGTCAGGCAGAAGCAGCCGATGGCCTGGCCGCTGGCGAGGTCGGCCAGCCAGGTTTGTTTCTGTTCAGGTGTGCCGTAGTTGAGGATTGGCCCGCAACCCACTGAATTATGGATACTCATCAAGGCGCCTGTGGCGCCGTCGCCGGCGGAAATCTCTTCCACGGCCAAGGCATATGCCACGTAATCGATATAGGTGCCGCCCCATTCTTCCGGCACCACCATGCCCAGCAGGCCCAGTTCGCCCATCTTCGCCACCAGGGCATCATCGATCCAGCCGGCTTTTTCCCAGGCCTGCGCGTGAGGGGCGATTTCGCCACGGGCAAAGTCGCGCGCCATGTCGCGAATCATGATCTGTTCTTCAGTATATTCAATATCTTGCATGGCTTATCTCGCAACCTGCGTGAAGTTGTGGAAGAAGCTTTCCACGTGGCTCGGGTCCAGCCCATGGAGCGTCGACGGGTTCCAGCGCGGGCTCTTGTCCTTGTCGATGATCAGGGCGCGGACGCCTTCAATCAGGTCGCCACGCTCGAACCACTGGCGATCCAGATGCAGTTCCAGGGCGAAACACTGCTCCAGCCGCAAACGGCGCCCGCGCCGCAGCATTTCCAGGGTTACGGCCATGGCCAGCGGCGAACGGGTTTGCATCAGGTTAGCCGTGGTCAGCGCCCATTCATGGCTGTTGGCAACCGTTACTTGCTGCAGTTGTTCGACAATGCTCGGCACGTCCGGCAGGGCAAAGAAATGATCGATAGCGGGGCGCAAGGCGGCAAGCGGGGCGTCCGGCAGTTGTTGCACGGCCAGCTTGGCCAACACGCCTTGCAGGTCCTTGAGAGGGGAGTCTTGCCACAACAGCTGGTCGAGTTTCTGGTCGAGGTCGGCCAGTTTGGTGCTGTCCAGGTACCAGTCCGCCAGCCCGCAGTACAGCGCATCGGCCGCGCGAATTTGCACGCCGGTGACGCCCAGATAAATGCCCAGTTCGCCAGGAATGCGCGGCAGGAAGTAGCTGCCGCCGACGTCGGGGAAGTAACCGATCGCCACTTCCGGCATCGCCAGGCGGCTGCGTTCGGTGACCACGCGCAGATCCGCGCCTTGCACCAGGCCCATGCCGCCGCCGAGGACAAAACCGTCCATCAGGGCCAGTATCGGTTTGCGGTAATGGTGGATGGACAGGTCGAGGGCGTATTCCTCGACGAAGAAATCCTGGTGCAGGCTGTCGCCGTTCTTGAAGCTGTCGTAAAGCGAGCGAATATCGCCGCCCGCGCAGAAGGCTTTTTCACCGGCACCGCGTAGGACCACGGCGTACACCTGGGGATCGTCTGCCCATGCCTGTAGCTGTTCGGTCAGGCTGCGAACCATGTTCAGGGTGATGGCGTTCAAGCCGGCGGGGCGATTGAGGGTAAGGTGGCCAATATGGTTGCGAACGTCGGCCAGAACCTCTTGCTGAAGCCTGTCGGCGTGGCTTGCCTCGGATGAAACCTGAGCAGTCATCTGTAACTCCCTGCTTTTATTGTTCTTTATCAATATGTTCGGGGACGAACGCTCCCGCGATCGTACCAGTGCAAATTTGCCCAGTACAACCGGGAATCATGCAGGTCGTTTTTGCATTTATGCAGAACCGGCGATCAGGCCGCCGAAGGATGAAAGTAGCCGGCCAGAGCCTCGGCGCAGAGCAGCACGGCCCGCCTGGCCGCAGGCTCGGCAGCGGGGTGGTTGATAAACCCGTGGCGCATGCCTGGGTACTCTTTGTGCCGCACCGGCACCCCGGCGGTTTTCAAGCGCCGTGCGAAGGCGCGCCCTTCATCGCGCAGCGGATCGCAGCCGGCGGTGATGATCAAGGCCGCAGGCAAGCCCTGCAGGCACGGATCGCGGGCCGGTGAAAGCCAAGGATGCGCCCGCGGCGTATCGGCGGGTACGTAGTGGCTCACGTACCACTCCAGCAATTCGGCCGTCAGCCCGAAGCCTGTGGCGAAGTCATGTCGGGAACGATTGCGCGCCAGGCAGTCGAGAAGCGGGTAGAGCAGTAATTGAAAACCGATGTGCGCCTCGCCCAGGTCCCTGGCCATTTGGCCGATCACCGCGGCAAGCCCGCCGCCCGAGCCACCGCCCGCCACGGCGATACGCCGAGTGTCCAAGCCCAGGCTGGCACCGTGGCGGGCGATCCAGACCGTGGCGGCGTAACAGCTTTTTACTGCGGCGGGGAAGCGTTGTTCCGGTGGCCTCGGGTAGTCCACCGCCACCACGGCGCAGCCGGCCCATTCCGCCATCACCCGGCAAAAGCTGTCGTGGGTATCGAGGTCGCCTGTAACCCAGCCGCCGCCGTGGAAATACATCAGCACCGCGGCCGGCGCAGGACGGGCCGGCCGGTACAGCCTCACGGCCACCGGCTGCCCCGGTGTGGCCAGGGTCAGGTCGCTGACATCCATCACCACCGCATCACGCACTTCCCGGCGTGCCTGCTCGGGGCTCATGGCCTGGCCTCAGGTGCCTGTGCCTGGGCTTCGATTTCCACCAGGTAGTCCGGGGTTATCAGCGCCTTGACGCCCAACAACATGGTGGTCGGTTCGCAGCCCTCGAAAAACTCCTTATGCGCTTGGGCGATTTGCGGCCACCACTTCACGTTGGTGGTGTACATGCGTGTGGCAATCACTCGGGTGCGATCGGTGCCCAGCCGTTTAAGCGCCGCTTCGATGATTTCCAGGCAGCGACGGGTCTGTAAGTACACATCGTCGCTGGCGTAGGGGTTGCCCTGCTCGTCGAAGGCTACCGTGCCACTGGTGACGATGGTTTCACCGACGCGCAAGGCACGGCAGTAACCGCCATTTTTCTCCCAGGGAGCGGCGGAAAAGCAGCGCTGGATCGATGCGCCTTTTGGAATCGGTTCAAGTTCGACGTGGAGGGTTTTCAAGCCGCGGAACTGCAGGTTACTGGTACGCCACACCGGCGGCTTTTTCTCCAGCAGGCGCAAGTTCGGGAAGCGCTTGAGCAGGCTGCTGAACACCACCTCGGCCTCCAGCCGGAACAGCGCCGGGCCCAGACAGAAATGCACGCCACGGCCAAAGGCCAGGTGGTCGTTTTTCGCGCGTTGAATGTTGAAGCGGTCCGGGTCGGCGAAGTGCGCCGGGTCGCGGTTGGCAGCGGCGCGTATCAGGTACACCAGATCGCCTTTGCGCAGGGTCTGGCCTCTGAGTTCGATATCTTGCGTCACGACGCGATGGCTGAACTGCCCCGACGGATCAATGCGCAGCATTTCTTCGATCGCGGGTTTCATCAACGAACCATCGGCCAGCAGTGCGTTCAGTTGGGCAGGGTTGGTCAACAAGTACCACAGGCCGATGCCCAGCATATCGGCGCTGGTGGTGTAGCCAGCCACCAGAACAAAGGCCACCTGGGCCAGCAGATCGTCTGTGCTCGTGTCGGGGCCGGCGGCGGCAATGACACGGCTGACCAAGTCGTCACGCGGGGCCTGCCGGCGTCGCTCGATCAGGTTGCCGAAGTACGCATACATCTCCTCCAGGCCTTGCGCGGCGGCGCCGGGAGTATTCGCCGGGTCAAGGTTGCCGACCAGAAACATCAGGATCACATCGGTCCAGCGCCGCAGCTTGAGCGCATCTTTTTTGGGGATGCCGTAGAGCATCGCCAGCACTCTGGCCGGCACCTGATTGAACAGACGGCTCATCAGTTCGGCGGAAGGGCCCACTGTGGCGAGGAGTTCATCGGTAACCGCCTGGACGTCTGCCCGCAGCGCTTCAATCGAGCGCGGCGTGAATGCGCGGCCGAGCAGATGGCGGCTGGCCTCATGGACTTTGCCATCCTGGGCGTACATCCAGCGCGATGCTTTTTCAATAAAGGGCTCGTACATCGCGCGCTTTTCGGGCGGCAGTTGCGCGTTTACCAACTGGCGTATCCGATCCGAGGAGTAGCGGGTGGCGTCGCTTTGCGCTTTGAAGACGTCATCGAAGCGGGTCAGCATCCACGCCTTGTGCTGGGAACTCCAATACACGGGATGATGGGTGCGTAGAAACGCGTAGGCCGGGTAGGGATCGCGAACCGTGTCGGGGTCGCGGAAGTCGGGTTTGCCTTGAGGGTTCATGGTTATTGATCCTCATACAATGCGCGGGTGAACTGCTGGATGTAGTCGGCTTTCGCGATAGGCGCGTCGACCAGCTCGTCAGGCGGCTTCAGCCAGTCGCCGAGGCAGGCAATGCGCGCAATGCTGGCGCACGGTTCGTCATCGTGAGCGAGGCCCCAGCGGTGCAAATAGGCGACAAACACTGCAATCAAGTCGCGCAGCAGGCCCGGTTCGAGCGGCTGGCCTTCGAGCGCCTGAATGATCAGATCGAGGGCGCGGGCGTAAGTCAGCCCCACCGCTTGCGGGTGGGAAAAATCACCGGCGTCCCGGCACTGCCGGACAATGCTCCGCTCGATTGCCTGGCCCGGGTTACAGGGCGCAACCCGGTCAAATCGCGGACGGGACAGCGCATCCTTGATCACTTGGTAGGCCATCACGCTGTTGTCCCCGGCGAATGTCGGGCTGATCTCGAAGTCCATGCGCAGGGTGACGATCTGGTTGTAGTGGTGAAACCCTTGTGAACCACACAACTCACGGCACTGGGCGATCACTTCCAGGCCCATCCAGGTGCCGATGCATTTGCTTAATGCCGCGAGAATGTGCAGGTCTTTGCGCCGTTCGGTCTGCGGCCATTGCGCTTCGAAGCGTTCGAGGATGGCTTGCTCAAGATACTTGAGGGCCAATGCCTTGAGCTGGACGTTGTACAAGCGCTGGCGAAACAGCGGGTTGCCCAGTAGCGGGCCGGCCTGTGTCAGGCGGTGGCGGGCGAATTGATAGGCCAGGTGCGCGCTCAATCCCGCGCCAAGGCGCGAGGCGGCCATCAACAGCAGGCGCTCCTGGAGGAACGTCTCCAGTGCATTGATAAAGCGTTCGTTTTTGGGCAGGTCGCTGACGAACTGGCCGTTGCGGGTAAACCTGGCGTGGCGTTGCAACAAGGCGTCGGTGTCCAGCTGCATCTGGCAAAAGCGCAAACCGCCGACCTGATTGGCGTGAATGCCGCCCTTGGGGTCGCAAGCCATGACCTTGACACCCGGGCGCAACGGGCCGTTCTCCGCGTCGCGAATCACCACGCGAAACCAGTGGTGCCCCTGGTCTTCGCCATTGACCTGCAATCGCGCGAGTACCATCGCCACCTGGGCGGCATACAAACTGTTGCCGATCCAGTACTTACAGGCGCCGGCGCACGGTGAGTCGAGCACCAGGCAGTGCCGGGCAGGATCGTAGGTAACGGTTGTCTTGAGGTTACGCACGTCGGAGCCGCTGGCGATTTCAGTGCAGCCAAAGGCATACACAGCGCGCATCTGAATGACTTCATCGCGGTAGCGCGCCACTTGCTCCGGGCTGCCCTGGGTCAGTAAGGCGTTGGCGGCGATCATGTGGTCGACCAGCGAGGAATACAGTGCGTAATCGTAGGCACCGATCACGCCGATCTGTTCGCACAGCGCCCTGAAATGTGATTCGTCCGGTTGGCCGAGCCACATGTCATTGTTGATCACCCCGGCATTGAAAATGGCGTGCATACGCCTGATGGTCAGGTCCATGTAGGCCCTGAGGGGGAGGTGGTGACGTTCTCGAGCAGCAAATAATGGGGTGCGAAGCAGGTGTTGCAGACATTCGTTCATGCCGTAACCCTCAGCCAGACTCTGCGTGTCTTCGCTACTGGGTTACGGCGTTCCAGACCTCAAGTGAACCACTGACATAGTTAGAACTTTAGCCGCCGTGTACTGCGTCGCAACTCTGTGGACACGCCACTCGTCGTGCGCCATACATGGGCTCAATTGACACGGCTTGCCAGCACCTCACCGATACTGCGGCGGCGCGCGTGGGTTTCTGCGGCGTGGATCAACTGTTCCAGTTCATTGGGTTCCACATCGTAGAACTGTTCCATCTCGGCCAATGCCAGCTTCAGGTCGGCGGCGGTAATCGCCGGGTCGCGCGCGGCCCTGGCATCCTTAAAGATCGCTGTCGGCGACTCGCTTGCACCTTTGGGATAGCGCGTGCGGGTGGCATTGTTGTAGGCCAGTGCGCAGGTCAATAGCGCTCCGGCGCCGAGCATCACCACCGGCAGTTCCTGCCATCCGAGCGCCGCCGAGGCCGGATCGGCCAGTACCAGCGTCATCGCCAGGCCTCCCGCGGGTGGGTGCAGGCAGCGCAGCCAGCAGATCAGGATCACGGTCATGCCCGCAGCCAGGCAGGCGCTGCCCAAGGTGCGCCCCAGGACCCGCGCGACCAACAGCGCGACCACGGCCGCACACAGGTAGCTGCCGATGATCGACCACGGCTGGGCCAGGGCGCCGGATGAAACGGCAAACAGCAGCACGGCCGACGCGCCCAGCGGGCCAAGCAGGTGCAGGGCGACCTCCATGCCAAACACTTGGGCGCAGACCCATACGCTGAGCAGAGTGCCCAAGGCCATGCCGATCGCGGCACGGCTCCATTCGGCAGGGCGGGTATTGATGGCGGCGGGTAACCAGCGAGCGAGCATCGACAACTTCCATAAACAGCGGGCAAAAAAAAGGCTTGTCTGGTTTCCCGGAAAAGCCCTTGAAAGTTCCTGCATTTGGGGGAGGAACCTGCGTAGTGTGCCGAGCGCGATGCAAGGTCGCCAATGCATATTAATGCAGGTTAAATACAAAAATAATGGACTCAACTGGCCGGCTGCCGCCGGCGCGGTCAAGGTCGGAGGGGTTTGTCCAAGTGCAGCAGCACGTAGGGATTCTTGTCGAACGTGCCGGTGAGCGTCGGTGTGATCGAGCGCAATCGCGGGTCTTGCAAGGCTTCGAAGTCGTCCTGGCTCATGACCAGCCACGCCGGGCCTTGCAACGTCGCCAGGTCGGCGGGCTGCTGTGTGAACAACGGCACTCGGTCGCAATCGAGGTTGACGATGAACTTGATGGCTTTGGCATCTTTGCCCAGCGCATGCAGCACGACGGGCGCCGGTTGCTGGTTGACCTGGGCCTGGACTTGCAGGCTGAAGGTACGCGTGTCATAGAGGCTACGCTCCAGTGGCTCGACCACCCAAATATAGGTGGTCCATACCGCCAGCACGGCGGTCAGCGCCGGCGCCAGCATGCGCAGGCGTGCCTGGAACACTGCCACCAACGCCAGCACTTGAAGCACGCCAAGCACGCCCAACACCCAGCCGATGTGCGCCAACTGCTCCGGGTAACGCGGGCGCGCCATCCAGAGCCCGGCGATCAGCAACGCAGGCAACACGGTCCACAGGCTCAGCATCAAGCCGCGCAGCCAGCCGAACAACCGGCCGTGGGCGACTTGAAACGGATACGCCGCAATAATGGCCGCCATCGGCAGCATCGGCAGCACGTAACGCGCTTTCTTCGCCTGGGGAACCGACAAGCCGAGCATCACCAGCAAGCCGGCCGCGGCGCAGTACAGCACCAACTGCAACGCTGGATCAGGTGCGCGTCGGCCGCCCAGCGCTATCGCCAGCAGCACCAGCAACGCCAGCGGGTAAGCCAGCGCGTAATTTCCCAGGGAACTGCTGAAGTAATACAACGCACCGCTGGAGCCTTCGCTGCCATCCATCCGCCCGAGGAACTGCATGCGGATCACGTCCTGCATGAACGCTTCGCCGCCACTGAGCTTGGCCAGCAGCAACAGCAGGCCGACGCACGCCCCCAGCAGTGCCAGGGCCAACAGGCCGAAGCTGAACAGTTGGCGCCATTGGCGGTTGATCAGGAAGTAGCTGCACAGCACGCCCGTGGGAATCACCAGGCCAATCGGCCCACGGATCGCAAAGCCCACGATCAACAGCAGGTACAGCCAATGCAAGCGCTTGGCGGCGCCGAAGTGATCATGTGCATAACCCAGGTAGAACACCGTCAGGGCCACGGCCGCGAGCATCTGGTCCAGCGACACAGCGCGGGTTTCGCTGATAAACGTGCTGCTGAGCAACAGCAGCGCAACACTCAGCAGGCCCCAGCGCTGGGAGTAGGGCGCCGTCAGGCGATACACCAGCATGACGATCAGCGCCGAAGCGATGGACGTCGGCAACCAGGCCGTGAAGCTGTTGACCTGGCCCAGGGGCAAGGACAGCAGCCACGTCATCAGCGTCGAGGTCGCCAGGTAATCGGCATACGGTTGCCCGTAGGTCGTGGGGAAGAAGCTCGGCCCATGGCGCAGCATCTCCTGGGCGAATACCACGAAGCGCGAGTCAAACCCGATGATTGCCTGGTGCCAGTTACCGGCGATGAATAACAGCAACGCCAGCAGCGCCAACCCCAGCGACTGGCGCCGGATCGCTGCGTTCATCAGTTGGGGCATTTGATCGTTCACTTGTCAGGCTTCCCCTGCTTGCGGCACCCACTGTTGCTGGGGAATCGGCAACTGGCAGGAGTCGCCACGGCCCATCGGGAAGTACTGGAAGCCTTTGCGCGCCAGGCGCTCGCCGTCGTACAGGTTGCGCCCATCGAAGATCACCGGAGTGTTCAGGCGTTGGTGGATCAGGTCGAAGTCCGGTGCCTTGAACTGCTGCCATTCCGTGCAGATGATCAGCGCATCGGCGCCGCTCAGGGTGGATTCCGGAGTGCCCATCAGCATCAACCGTGGGTCGTCGCCGTAGATCCGCAGGGTTTCCTGCATGGCTTCCGGGTCAAACGCGCGCACATTGGCGCCGGCTGCCCACAGCGCTTCCATCAACACGCGGCTCGGGGCATCGCGCATGTCGTCGGTGTTGGGCTTGAAGGCCAGGCCCCACAGGGCGAAGGTCTTGCCGCGCAGGTCGCCCTTGAAGAAGGCGTTGATGCGCTCAAACAGCTTGCTCTTCTGGCGCTGGTTGATCGCTTCGACGGCTTCGAGCAGGTCGCTCGAGCAATGGGCCTGCTTGGCGCTGTGGATCAGGGCGCGCATGTCCTTGGGGAAGCACGAGCCGCCGTAGCCGCAGCCTGGGTAGATGAAGTGATAGCCGATGCGCGAGTCGGCGCCGATGCCCAGGCGTATCGCTTCGATGTCCGCCCCCAGGTGTTCGGCCAGTTCGGCGATCTGGTTGATGAAGCTGATCTTGGTGGCCAGCATGCAGTTGGCGGCGTACTTGGTCAGTTCGGCGCTGCGCAGGTCCATGAAGATGATGCGATCGTGGTTGCGGTTGAAGGGCGCGTACAGGTCGCGCATGACTTCGCGCACTGCTTCACGCTCGCAGCCGATGATGATGCGGTCCGGGCGGCGGCAGTCGGCAACCGCCGAACCTTCCTTGAGAAATTCCGGGTTGGAGACGATATCGAACTCCAGGTGCCGGCCGGTCCCGTGCAGGGCCTTTTCGATATGGGCGCGTAAGGTGTCGCCGGTGCCGACGGGTACAGTGGATTTTTCCACCAGGATCACCGGCTCGATGCGATGGCGGGCAACCGCATCGCCGACCGACAGCACGTATTTCAAGTCCGCCGAACCGTCTTCATCCGACGGCGTACCCACCGCGATAAACAGCACTTCGCCATGTTCGACAGCGAGCTTTTCATCGAAGGTGAAGCTCAATCGTCCGCTTTCAAGGTTCTCCTTGACCATCGCCGCCAACCCTGGCTCGAAAATGCTCACATGGCCCTGCTGCAATTGCCTGACCTTGTGTTGATCAACGTCCATGCAGATGACATCGTGACCGACTTCGGCCAATACAGTGGCCTGTACCAGACCGACGTAACCACTACCAAATACACTGATTTTCATGGGGCATTCCTGGGGCTTGCTGTGCTAGCACGACGAGAGTTAATAACCAGTACACCGAGGATGACCAAGGCCACCCCCAGGGTTTTTGAAAGCGAAAAATGTTCGTTGAACACCGGCAGGCTGGCGGCCAACAGGTAGACCAGCGCGTAGCTGATGCTGAGCAGCGAATAGGCGCGGCCCAGGGGCAAATCCTTGAGCGCACAGAGCCAGCACAGCATCGACAGCGCATAAGCGAGGATTGCCAGGCTCACCACGCCGAGGGCGCCCAGGTCGATGGCGTTGCTGCTGAATGCGCCGAGCCATTCGTCCGGCAGGGGCAGGCGCGTCATGCTCCAGCGCATCCCCAACTGGGCGGCGCTGACCAGGCCGACACTGCCCAGGGCGAAGGCAAACCCGCGAGCCCGGCTCATACCTGGCGCCCCAGCAGCACGACGCCGGCAATCACCAGCGCCACGCCCAGCCAATGCCGAGTGTCGATGTGCTCCTTGAATACGAAGCGCGCCATTAACGTGACCAAGACGAAATTGAGGCTGAGCATCGGGTAGGCAATCCCGACTTCGAGGCGCTGCAGCACCAGCAACCAGACCAACAGGCCAAAACCCAGGCACAACAGCGCGGCCCACAACCAGGCTGAGCGCAGTTTCAGGGCCCAACCGTCAGGCTGGTCGCGCCAGCTTTCCACGGCGAACTTCTGAGCGACCTGGCCCATGCAAGTGAGCAGGCAGGCGGCCAATAACAGGAACAGGGTGATCATGGCGCAACCTGCGGGAAAATCAGGATCACGATATTGCCTTGCTCATAGCGCTTGCCATCCGGGGGCAGCAGGTTCACTTCGGCGATCTCCTCGTCACCCTTGACGCGCATCACCACGCCCACAGAGCCTTGCCGGCGGGCCTCGTTCATCCATTGCTGGACCTGGGTCATGTCGACCTTGCGCTGGGCGGCGTCCGGGTAGGCGAGGCCGTATTTCACTTCGCCGATGGTGTTATAGAGGGTGATGTCGGTGCGTTGCAGGCGCCAGGCCAAGGCCGATGCCGCGCCGAGGTCATTGCTGAGCAGGGCGGATGTCGGTTGCAGTTCCTGCAGGTGGTCGATGATGAATTGATCCGGCGTCTTGTTGTACACCACCGAATGGGGCAGTGCGGCCGGGGCCAATGCCAACAGCAACCAGCTGCCCAGCGCCGGTGCGGCCCACAGTTTCAGTGGGCGTGCAACCTGCAACAGGTTGGCGATGATCCAGCCGAACAGGCCGGTGAATACCAGCACCAGGCTGAGGGTTTCCTGGCCGTGTTCGTACAGCGGTTTTTTCAGTTGGAACCACGTCAGCGCGAGCAAGGCCACGACACCGAGGATCAGGTTCAGCCAGCCGTTGATGCGCAAGGCACGGTCACGGGCCTGGGCCAGTTTGTCGGTGAGCGCGTTCCCCATGAGCAACGCCAGCGGCAGCAGGCACGGCATGATGTAGGACGGCAGCTTGCCTTTGGCCAGGCTGAACAGTGCCAGCGGCATCAGCAGCCACAACAGCAGGAATGCGGTGCCGGGCGCGCGCTTCTGCTGCCAGGCCTGCTTGACGGTGGACGGCAACAGCGCCAGCCACGGCAGGCTGAATGCGACCAGCAGCGGCAGGTAGTACCAGAATGGTTCGGCGTGCTGCGCGTCTGCGCCGGCAAAGCGTTGGATATGCTCATGCCAAAAGAAGAAGTTCCAGAAATCCGGCTCCTGACTCTGCACCGCAAGCGCCCAGGGCAGGCTGATGACAATCGCCACGGCGACGGCGACCAGGCCGTAACCGAGCAGCTCGCGCAAGCGCTTCTGCCAGATCGCGTAGGGCAGGGCGATCAGCACCGGCAGCAGCCAGGCGAGGAAGCCTTTGGTCATGAAACCCATGCCACAGGCAACCCCAAGCAGCGCCCAGGACCCGACGCGACCGTTGCGGGTGGTGCTGTCGAAGCAAAACCACAGCGCCACGCCGGTCAGGTTGACCCAGAAGGTGAACTGCGGGTCCAGGTTGGCATAACCGCCCAGCGCCACGACGCTGAAAAAGCTCATGTACAGCACTGTGCTGACCAGGCTCTTGTGCGGGTCATTCCACAACCGGCGCGACACCCAGTACACCAGTAGAATGCTGAGCCCGGTACTCAAGGCCGACGCAAAGCGCACGCCGAACAGGTTTTGCCCGAAGATCGCCTGGCCCAGCGCGATCATCCAGTAACCGGCAGCCGGTTTTTCGAAATAACGAATGCCCATGAAATGCGGCGACGCCCATTTGCCGGTCAGCAGCATTTCCTGGCTGATCTGTGCATAGCGGGTTTCATCCGGAATCCACAGGCCATGGGTGGCCAGGGGCAACAGATAAAATGCGCCAAATGCCAACAGCAGCAGGGGCAGCGCCCAACGGCGGATCATGCCTGCTGCACTCCGAGCCAACCCTCACGGCCGCTCAGGGCGCCGCGCACCAGTTGTTGCTGGGGCAGGGTGGAGACGTCCGCCGGGAGCAGATCGCCCAGCGGTTTGAAATGGATGCCGCGCTGCCCTGCCTGGGCGAGCAACTGGCGAAAATCGTTGGACATCAGAATCCCTTCTACTTCTGCGTGGATCGTGTAGACGTTCAGCTTCGACTCTGCGAAGCGGTCGAGAATGAACCCGTTGAAATCCTTGGCAGCCACCACCGGCCCGACGACTTCGTCGAAGGTCGGCAGGTCTACCGGAATCTGTGGGGTGCCCGCGCTGCCATCGGCCAGGGTCGGACGAAACAGGCTGGTGCCCCGGCAATCGCTGTTGTAGCGAAAGTTGAAGGCTTGCTTGGCTTGCACCACGCGTTCATCGGCGCGCCAACCGGCGGCCGCTGAACAGTCGATACGTTCACCGAGGATGTCGCTCAAGGTGTCCACACCGCGTCGGACCTGCTCGATCAACTGTGCGTCGCTCCAACGTCCGGCGTTGGCCTGCCAGCCATGGTGATCCCAGGCGTGCAGGCCGACTTCATGCCCGGCGGCCTTGGCCTGGCGCATCAAGTACCCCAGGTCGCGGCCGATCGGCTTGCCCGGCCAGGCGGTGCCGGCGAGCAAGATATCCCAGCCATACAGGCCGGCGGCGTTGGAACGCAGCATCTTCCACAGAAATTGCGGGCGGATCAGGCGCCACAAGTGGCGCCCCATATTGTCCGGCCCGACACTGAAGAAGAACGTTGCTTTTACCCCGGCTTCATCCAGGGACTCGAGCAACCGTGGCACGCCTTCGCGGGTGCCGCGGTAGGTGTCGACATCAATGCGAAGACCTGCCTGCATCAGCGCTTGTCCGCGATTTCGAGCATGGCTTCACGCAGGAAGAAATCCAGGGTGTTGCCGATGGTTTCGCTCATCTCCACGGTCGGCTCCCAGTTCAGCAGGCGCTTGGCGTTTTCGATGCTTGGTTTGCGGTGGGCCACGTCCTGGTAACCGGGGCCGTAGAACGCCTTGCTTTCCACGTCGCGGAAACCGGCGAACGGCGGGAAGTTGCTGCGCAGCGGGTGAGCTTCGAACTGACGCAGCAGTTCTTCGCCCAACTGGCGGATGCTTGCTTCGTTTTCCGGGTTGCCAATGTTGATGATCTGGCCGTTGCACGCATCGTTGTCGTTATCGATGATGCGCGCCAGGGCTTCGATGCCGTCGGCGATGTCGGTGAAGCAGCGTTTCTGCTCGCCACCGTCGAACAGGCGGATCGGCGTACCTTCCACCAGGTTCAGGATCAACTGGGTGATCGCACGGGAGCTGCCGATACGTGCCGAGTCCAGGCGGTCGAGGCGCGGGCCCATCCAGTTGAATGGACGGAACAGGGTGAACTTCAGGCCCTTGGCGCCGTAGGCCCAGATCACGCGGTCCAGCAGTTGCTTGGAGACCGAGTAGATCCAGCGTTGCTTATTGACCGGGCCGACCACCAGGTTGGAGGTGTCTTCGTCGAAGTACTGGTCCTGGCACATGCCATAGACTTCAGAAGTCGACGGGAAGATCACGCGCTTGTTGTACTTGACGCAGTAGCGCACCAGCTTGAGGTTCTCTTCGAAGTCCAGCTCGAACACACGCAGCGGGTTGCGGGTGTATTCGATCGGGGTAGCGATGGCCACCAGCGGCAGGACCACGTCGCACTTCTTGATGTGGTACTCGATCCACTCGGTGTGAATGCTGATATCGCCTTCCACGTAATGAAAGTTCGGGTGGCTGCGCAGGCGCTCGATGGCGTCGGAGCCGATGTCCAGGCCGTAGACTTCGTAACGGTCGTCACGCAGCAGGCGTTCGGACAGGTGGTTACCGATAAAGCCGTTCACGCCCAGGATCAGCACACGGGTGCGACGTGGCTTGCGGCCGGACTCGGCGCCGCGCAGGACGGAACCGTCTACCAGGCCCAATTCGTTGGCCAGGGACGGGCCGGCCAGGTACAGACCGTTGTCGTTGCGCTGACCGAACTTGATCACCAGCGAGTCTTCACCGCACGCGATGCGCAGCGGGTTGACGCTGATCACGCGGCCAGGCGCCAGGCCTTCGTTGCCCTGGACCACTTCGGCTTGCCACACGATCAGCTTGTGCTCGCCAACGGCGCAGAAAGCGCCCGGGTACGGTTGCGTCACGGCGCGTACCAGGTTGAACAGTTCTTCAGCCGGTTTTTGCCATTCCAACTTGCCATCCGCTGGAGTGCGGCGGCCGAAATAAGTGGCCTTGCTTTCGTCCTGGGCGGTTTCCGCCAGTTTGCCTGCGGCCAGTTGCGGCAAGGCGTCGCGCAGCAGGCTGCTGGCGGCGTCACGCAGTTTGGCGTGCAGGGTCAGGCCGGTGTCGGAACGCTCGATCGCGACTTTCTGCTGGGCCAGGATCGCGCCGGCATCGGCACGCTTGACCATGCGGTGCAGGGTCACGCCGGTTTCGGTTTCGCCTTTGACCAGCACCCAGTTGGCGGGCGCGCGGCCACGGTATTTCGGCAGCAGCGAGCCGTGCAGGTTGAACGCGCCTTTGCGGGCGATGGCCAGCAGGGGTTCGCTCAGCAGGTTGCGGTAGTAGAAGGAGAAGATGAAATCCGGGTTGAGCTTGGCGATGCGCTCGATCCACAGCGGGTGGTTGGCGTCTTCCGGTGCATGCACCGGGATGCCTTTGCGGGCGCACAGTTGCGCGACGGAACCGTAGAAATTGTTTTCCTTGGGGTCATCGGCATGGGTGAACACGGCAGCAATGTCGTAACCGGCAGTCAGCAGGGCTTCAATGCCAGCACAGCCAATATCGTGGTAAGCGAAGACAACAGCTTTTGAATTCATGACGAAACCTGATCGGAAGGGGAAGTAGTGGTGGTATGGGAGGACACCATGCCGTCAACGACGACCACGGGTGCCGGTGCTGCCGGTTGGTTGCGCAGCACTTTTTCAATAAAGAACCGGGGGCGGGCGCGCACATCGCTGTACATGCGGCCCAGGTATTCACCCAAGAGGCCCATGCCGATGAACTGGCCGCCGGTGAACACGAACAGCACCGCGAACAGCACGAACGTGCCGCCGCCGGCCCATTGGGCGCCGAAGGCCAGGCGCAGGACGATCAGCGCAACGGCGAACAGCACGCCCAGGCCCGCCAGGCTGAAACCGACGATGGACAGCAGGCGCAGCGGGGTGGTGGTCATGCAGGTCAGCAGGTCGAACATCAGGCTGATCAGGCGCATGGCGCTGTATTTGGATTCGCCGTGTTCGCGCTCAGCATGGTGTACGAGGATTTCAGTCGTGTGACGGGCAAAACCGTTGGCCAGGATCGGAATAAACGTGCTGCGTTCGCGGCAGGCGAGCATGGCGTCGACGATGGTGCGGCGGTACGCGCGCAGCATGCAGCCGTAGTCACTCATGGCAACGCCGGTCGAACGCTGCACGGCCAGGTTGATCAGGCGCGACGGCCAGCGGCGGAAGGCCGAGTCCTGGCGGTTGTTGCGCACGGTGGCAACCACGTCGTAGCCCAGCGCGGCTTGTTCCACCAGGCGCGGGATTTCTTCCGGGGGGTTCTGCAGGTCGGCGTCGAGGGTAATCACCACATCGCCCCGGCACTGCTCGAAACCGGCCATGATCGCCGCATGCTGGCCATAGTTGCGATTGAGGATCACCGCGACCACATTGCTGCCGTCTTCGGCGGCGGCGTCTTCGAGCAATTGGGCGGATTTGTCGCGGCTACCGTCATCCACCAGGATGATTTCGTATTCGTAGGCCAGTTGCTTGCAGGCTGCCGTCGTGCGACGCAGCAATTCAGGCAGGCTCTCTTGTTCGTTGTAGACCGGGATGACGATCGACACGCAATGAATAGGGTAGGGTTTCAAAGATTCATGACCTCGGGGTTTGAGCAACTTGGAGCGTAAAGACAACAGTCACTGGCCGAAAAGGCGGGTGTCTGGTTGAACCTGCTGTGGAGTTGGTGTGTTCATCCGACCATCCTGATGGGTTATTGAGATCTTCCATGTGCCGCCGAGAGTAAAGATCAAAAATTACAAAGATAAAGACGAATCAACAAGTTACTCGGCACAGTGCGGTTCGTTCTCAAGTCCTGCGGCCAAGATTAAGCGTAAAAATGTTCAACGAATATGAAAGCCGTATGAAAAACTCGTTTATTTGACAGGTAGACAGCTAGGGTTCAGCTACACAACTAAGGCACTGAGGGCGTTGTTTATTTAGCGTAATAGGAACGTTTTACATGACGCCGGGCTCCACTGAGTAGGCGCGGATCTGCGTGGTGCGTGGCGGCAGTGTCTGCTACGTGTGTTTATTGAAGAATCTTCTCTGCATTGCGCCTCAAGTGCCGGTAAAGTAAGCCATCTCTTGCCAGGGTACTCGGATGAATAGCGTGCAGCGTTTAGGCGGCCAATGGCGGCCGGTGTTGATGGGATTGTTGATGAGCGCAGCCTGCGTCACCACCGCATGCGCCGATGACGCAGTGGCGCTGACCACGGTGGTCCAACTGCCGGAAGGGGTTGAAGTGCGCGGCAAGGAAGTTGCCGCCTACACCTGGGACGACCGCCAGGGCAAGAACCTGCTGGTGTTGGCCGAGCAAATCAGCGAACGCGAGGATGACGGCACCCAGTCGGCGTTTGTCTACGCGGCCCAGTATCTGATCGACGGTGACCGCCCCAAGCGCATGTGGATGCTCTACGACGACGTGCAGCACTGTGAATTCGATGCCGCGCTGCGCTTCGACATGGCGGCGACCAAAGTCACCGACCTTGCCGGCGACGGCACCACCCAGGCTACGGTGGGTTACACGCGCACCTGCACCAGTGATGTCAGCCCCAATGAATTCAAACTGATCATGCATGTCGGCAAGGCGCAGAAGTACCGCCTGCGCGGGGTCGACCGGGTCGGCGCCGCCTGGTGGGACGAAGAGGCCGGGGCACTGCGTGGCATGCCGCTGCCCAGGGATTGCAGCGTCGCCGGGCAACAGGCGTTGGTCAGCCAGTACAAGGAGCAGGGCACCGAGTTGCCTTTGCCGGGTTGCTACAGCGACGAGAAAGACTTTGCCAAGGCGCCGGAGGCCTACCTGACGTTCATGCGTCAGCACTGGTTCGCGCTGATGCAGAAACAGGATGCTGAATGGGGCCAGGCGCAGACCCCGTCCCAGGAGCCGACCGAGGACGAAGAGAGCGCCCCGTGATTTGGCGCCAGGGCCGATCGTGCGTTAGACTCGGCCGTCGCCAATTCAATAAATACCTCGAATAAACAATTGGTTACTCGAGGTATTTAATCCAAAGGCTGATCTACCTTGACTGAGTCTATCCGCAACCCTCTGACCCTCTACCTCACCCGCCTGGCGCCCTCCAGCCAACTGACCATGCGTTACGTGCTGCAGGATGCCGCCGACCGCCTGGGCTTCGAGGACATCAACCTTGAGGAGATCGACTGGCACCTGCTGCAACCCGAACAGGTGATCGCGCTGGTTGCGGCCTTGCGCGAGGACGGCTACGCGCCCAATACCTCATCGCTGTATGTCAACGCTGTGCGCGGGGTCATGAACGAAGCCTGGCGCATGAGTCTGATCAGCCAGGAACACCTGCTGAAAATCCGCACGGTCAAGGCTGCGCCCGGCACACGCCTGAGCCAGGGGCGCAACCTGCGTCGCACGTTGATCCGCGAAATGATGGATGTGTGCGCTGCCGATCCGCGCCCCCAGGGCCTGCGCGATGCTGCAGTGATCAGCATCTTGTATGGCTCAGGCATGCGCAAGTCGGAGTCGGTCAACCTCGACCTGGCGCAGATCAACTTTGGCGAGCGCAGCCTGCGCGTGATCGGCAAGGGCAACAAGGAACTGATCAAATACGCGCCGGGCTGGGCCTTCGCCAAATTACAGGCCTGGCTCGAATTCCGGCGCGAACAGCTCAAGGAGGGCGAGCCAGACGATGCGTTCCTGTTCAACCGCATTCGCCGGGGCAGCCACATCACCCGCGAACGCATCACCAAGCATGCGATTTACTACATCGCCCGCCAGCGCGGTCAGCAAGTCGGGGTGACGATCATGCCCCATGATTTCCGGCGGTCCTTCATCACGCGGGTGATCGAGGAACATGACCTGTCGATTGCACAAAAACTTGCGCACCACACCAATATCCAGACCACCGCCAGCTATGACATGCGCGATGACAATGAGCGCCGGCGCGCGGTGGATCGGTTTGACCTGTAGCCGCTGGCGAGCGCGGTCGCCGTGTTCCATCCTCGAGCATGGCTTAGGAGGAAGGCGGGGCTCCGGGCAGCAGGTGCGCCGGTAAACGGCGCAAGGTCCACAACGTGGTGAGCATCGCCGCGACCGCACACAAGGCGATGCCAACCAACATCGGCGCGGGGGTGTGATCGGCGAAGATTCCCACCAGGGTCATGGAGACCGCGGCCGTGATCATCTGGATCGCGCCGAGCAGTGCCGACGCGGAACCCGCCACCGCGCCATGATCCTCCAGGGACAACACACCGGCCGCCGGTAACAGCAAACCGAGAAAGCCGAAACCGATAAACAGCAGTGTCATCATCAAGGCAAGGTGACTGCCCCACAGCGTGGTGGCGGCCAACACCACCATGACCGCCGCCACACCCACCACCGACCAGCGAATCAGCGGTGCCAGCCCGAAGCGTGCGCTCAGGCGGGCGGTGAGCTGGCTCATGGCAAAAAATGACGCTGCGTTCAGCGCAAAGCACAGGCTGAATTGGGTCGGGGTCAACCCGAAGTACTCGATGTATACGAACGGCGCGCTGCCGATAAACACAAAGAACGTTGCCAGGCCGAACCCGCACACCACCGATAAACCGATGAACACCGGGTCGCGCAACAACGCCCCATAACTGCTGAATGCATGCCCCAGGGTCTTGCCCAGTCGGCGCTCGGCGGGGTGGGTTTCAGGCAATTGCACGATGGTCATGCCCAGGCACAACACGGCCACCACCGCCAGCACGGCAAACACCTCGCGCCAACTCCAGAGCGCAATCACCAGGCTACCGGCCAATGGCGCGAGGATCGGCGACACACTCATCACCAACATCAGCAAAGCCATCAGACGCGCCGCTTCATGGCCGGTATACAGGTCACGCACAATCGCCCGGGGAATCACCATCCCCGCGCACGCGCCGAACGCCTGCACGGCGCGAAAACCAATCAGCACTTCGATGCTTGGCGCCAGGGCGCAGCCGATACTGCCCACGGCGAAGATCACCAACCCGGCATAGATCGGCGGCTTGCGCCCGAACACATCGCTGATCGGGCCATAAAACAGCTGGCAGACGCCGATGATCATGAAGAACACCGTGAGGCTCATCTGCACCGCTGCCGGCGAGGCCTGCAGGCTGGCGCCCAGGGTCGGCAGCGCCGGCAGGTAGATATCGATGGCGAAGGGGCCGACGGCCGTGATCAGACCTAGCAGCAAAGCAAGGCGGGCGATACGTTTAGGCATGGGCAGTTCCGGGTGAAGCAAAGGTCGGTCAGCTTAAAGAACCGCCCCCGCGCAAACAAGGCGGATAAGGCTTTGAGTTTATCTGCGCAGATCTGCGCAATTGAGCTTCAATAACAGGGAGCCTATGCCGATAACAGTATCAGTGACGCTCTAGCGGTTGGGTTCCCAACCGGCTGTCCAGGCTACGGGGATGACCAGCATGACGATCAAATTACGCTTGTGGCTATTGATTGCGACCGGGTTGCTCACAGCTTTGATCATGAGCCTGGCCGGTTACCTGGGAAACGTCCGGATGGCCGATGCCGTGCAGGATAACGAGATCAGCATGACGGTGCTGCGCAACCACATGGAAGCCGACATGATGCACGATGCCCTGCGCGCCGATGTGTTGTCGGCGATGTTGGTCGGGTTGGGTAAAAGCACCAGCACCCAGGCCGAGGTCGGCAACTCGCTCAAGGAGCATGCCGAGCACTTTCGCCAGGTGCTGGAGGACAACCTCAAGCTGCCGCTGGGCGACACGCTCAAGACCAGCCTGGAAAAAATCAAACCCAGCCTGGATACCTATATCAGCGCTGCTGAACGCATTACGGCACTCGCGCTGGACAACCCGGAGGCCGCTCGCGGCGAACTGGAGACCTTCAATACAGCCTTCAGCCAGTTGGAAGGTCAGATGGCGAGCCTCAGCGAGCTGATCGAAAACAATACGCAGCAAACCAGCATCGGCACCCGACAAACCATCAGCAACGCCAACTTCACCTTGGGCGTGGTGTTGATTGCGAGCCTGCTGCTGCTCCTGGCGCAGGGCCGCTGGGTTTCGCGGAGCATCATGGGGCCGTTGCAGGCCGCAAGCCGCATCGCCGACAGCATCGCCCGTGGCAATTTGAGCGAACCGATTGTCGAGCCCCAGCGCAAGGACGAGGCCAGCGCGCTGATACGCAGCCTCGGCACCATGCAGCGGGACCTGCGCGGCATGATCGAAGTGGTGCGCAGCAATGCCCATGGCGTCAATGGCATGAGCGAGCAACTGAGCCAGGGTTGCCATGAGGTGGCGGGCAGCAGTCAGCAGCAAAGTAGCGCCGCCAGCACCATGGCGGCGGCGGCCAGTGAAATGACCGCCAGTATCGAGGAAATCACCCAACATGCGGCGCGCGCACTGAACATGGCCAACCAGGCAGAAGCCTTGGCCAAGGACGGCGGTCGGGTGATCCACCAAGTGGTCAGTGACATGGCCGGCATTGCCCGTTCGGCGCAGCAGTCGGCTCACGTCATCCGCACGCTGGACAAGGAGTCCGAGGCAATCTTCAGCATTATCCAGGTCATCAAGGGCATTGCCGATCAAACCAATCTGCTGGCCCTGAATGCCGCGATCGAAGCCGCCCGTGCCGGTGAACAGGGGCGCGGTTTTGCGGTAGTCGCCGATGAAGTGCGCAGCCTGGCCGGACGCACCAGCGCCTCGACCCAGGAAATTGCCAGCATGGTCGGCCGTATCCAGCAAAACACCCGCGAAGCGGTGACCAGCATGGAGGAGGGCGTCACACAAGTGGACAAAGGCATGGCCGTGACCGCCGAAGTCGAGCGCGCCATCCGCGAGATTCTCCAGGCCACCCTCAACACCACTGAGTTGGTCAACGACATCTCCCGCACCATCAGCGAGCAAAGCCTGGCCAGTAACGAAATTGCCCATCAAGTGGAGATGATTGCCAGCATGTCGCAGCGCAACAGCCAGGTGATCGGCACGACGGCCTCGACGACGGACGAGTTGTCTGCGTTGGCGGGGAAATTGTCGCAGTCGGTGGATCGATTTCGGCTCTGAGCATCACCGCTGATTTAGACAACTCGACTCAATCCTAACGCCAGCAGCCATCGGCAATTCGTGATGGCTGAGGGATGAGGTTTGGGTGTTTGGTAGGCTGGCGGCTAGGGATATACGATCGTGACAGTCGTCATGGCAGCATTGAATCGGTGCTGTCTCGTTACTCAATCAAAGACTCTTTGTAAGGTTGCCTAGCATCTCTTTTGCGGTAGAGACAACTTTGGAGTTCATTTCATAGGCTCGTTGAGTGGTGATCATGTTGACCATCTCTTCAACGGTACTCACGTTTGAGGTTTCCAAGGTGCTCTGCAATGTTGTGCCGATACCATTGACTCCTGGAGTGCCGACTTGAGGAGCCCCGCTGGCGGCGGTTTCCAAAAAGAGGTTGGCGCCTTGTGCTTGCAAGCCTGCCGGATTAATGAAATCGGCTATCTGCAGATTGCCAATCACCTGCGAGGCAGGGCTGCCGGCGACAGTGATCGATACAGTCCCGTCCTGGCCCACGGTGAATGTCTGGGCGTTGTTGGGGACAACGATCGCCGGTTCCAGGGCGAACCCATTCGCTGTGACGATCTGACCGTTTGCATTTAAGTGGAACGTGCCGTCCCTAGTGTAGGAAAGGCTGCCGTCGGGCTGCAGTATCTGGAAAAAACCACGGCCGTTCAGCGCCAGGTCCAGAGGTTGACCGGTCGTTTGCAGGCTGCCGGCAGAGAAGTTTTTCTGGGTGCCGACGACATGCACCCCGGTGCCTAGTTGCAGGCCAGAGGGCAGTGCGCTGTTCTGGGTTGACTGTGCGCCTGGCTGTCGTTTGATCTGATAGACAAGGTCTTGAAACTCGGCGCGATCACGTTTGAAGCCGGTAGTCGAGACGTTCGCCAGATTGTTGGAAATAGTGGTCAGGTTAGTGTCCTGGGCAGAAAGCCCCGTTTTTGCGACATACAGTGCAGGAAGCATCCAAATCTCCTTGGCGGCCGTTTTGCGTGGTTAGGATTTGTCGGGGAGGGCAAACACAATTGACTTCCGAACGAGCCTCACGTCATCTGGAGTAACGTCTTGTTGATGGTGCTTTCGGTCGAAATCGTCTTGGCGTTTGCCTGGTAGTTGCTCTGGGCCTTGATCAGGTTCATCAACTCGGTGGTCAGGTTAACGTTGGAGTTCTCCAGAGCATTGGCGACGATCGATCCGAGTGTTCCGGCCTGAGGGACGTCATAACCCGGCTGGCCGGAAGCGAAGGTTTCCTTCCAGGCAGTGCCGCCTGCCGGCTGCAGGCCTTGCTCGTTGTTGAAACTCGCCAGCGATAGCTGGCCGATGGCTTTACTTTGTTGGTTGCTGAACGTGGCGAACATCACACCGCTACCGTCGATTTTCAGGCCGGTGATTTGCCCCGTCGCGTAACCATCGGTGATCGGTGGGTTGCGATAGCTGGCTGAGTTGTACTGTGTAATGTTGGCCATGTTGATGGCAACGCCGGCCGGGTTGGCGGCAGCGCCGTTATATTTCCATGCTCCGTTTTCCAGTGCGCCCGGCTTCCAGTCGGTAATCGTCAGGGTGGTATTGGACGTTGCGGAGGGGGGGATCGTGATAGTCGAAAGAGTGCCCGACGTATCAAATGTCAAAAGGGAACCCCTCGGCGCGACACCGGCAATGCCACTGATTGCCGTACCGTCTGGGTTTCGCCCATCGATCAGGGTGTAAGACATCCATTTATTGGCGTCCGTCTTCACCATGTACTGCACCATAGCGTGCGAGTTGCCTTGGGTGTCGTACAAGGTGGTGCTGTATTGGGTCGTGAAGCTGCTGGTGTCGGTTGGGTCGAACGGCTTGGTGGCTTGGTTGATCGCCGGCGCAGACGCGTTCAGGTTGCTGGTGGAGTCCACCTTGCTGGAAGCCTTTGGCGGCAAGTTCGACAGGTTCAGCCGCAGGTCGGTCAACCCGCCCTTGATGATCTTGCCGTCGGCGTCTGCGGCGTAGCCTTGCAGGCGTGAGGTGCCCGTATTGTTGGTGATGTAGCCATCTTTGTCTGCGCTGAAGGCACCGTTACGGGTGTACTGCAGAGAGCCGTCGCTGCCTTTCTGCACAAAAAAACCACCGCCTTGGATCGCCATATCCAGTGTGCCGCCACTGCCGTTGACATCGCCTTGAGTGAACTGCTGGGACACAGCGGACAGGTTCACACCATTACCGATAGCATTGTGCCCAGTACCCAGCTTGGCAGCCGCATAGATATCAGCAAATTCTGCACGGGATGATTTGAAACCGGTGGTGGCGACGTTGGCGATGTTATTGCCAGTGACATCCAACTGTTTGTTGGCCGCATACAGCCCGCTGAGCCCAATATTAAAAGACATAGCCACTCCTTATTTTGCCATTCAGTTTGAATTTGAAGCAGGGGGCTGATCTGGCCGGGATTGAAGCATGGGGTTGCTGAGGCACCCTTGGAGCATCTTTTTCAGGCCGTCAGTTAGTCATCCAAGCGCCCACCGCTTAATCGGCGATGACTTTAGAGATGCTGATTGTGCGCAAAGAATGTTGGGTTTTATGGGAGGAACCATGGAGGAATGATGGAGGTGTCAGATTTCTTGTGGGAGGCATAACTTAAACGGTGATCTGATGACCGACGTTACAAGGTACATTGTGTTCGCACTCTTCCAAGGACAGACAATGCTTATCGTATTCAGCGGCCTTCCGGGCACTGGAAAAACCACTATCGCCAAGGCCCTCGTCGCTACGACAGGCGCCCTCTACCTGCGGATCGATACGATCGAACAAGCGATTCGAAACTCCGGTGCTCTTGCGCAAGACGTGGGGCGCAGTGGCTACATGGTCGCGAATGAACTCGCCCTGAGTAATCTTCGTCTAGGCCGTATGGTCATCGTTGATTGCGTAAATCCAGTCATCGAAAGCCGAATGGCGTGGAACGAAACCGCCTCAAAAGCGGGTGTTCGGTTGGTAAATATTGAAGTGATTTGTTCGGATAAAAACGAACATCGGCGCCGCATAGAAACGAGGCTGGGTGATATTCCCGGGTTGATTCCAGCAACCTGGCAATCTGTGTTGGATCACGAATATGAAGCGTGGGCCGAAGCGCCGTTTTGCATAGACACCGCGCTGACTTCGCCGGAGCAAGCAGTATCGATGCTCACCGAAGGCTTATTGTCCAGTGAGTAGTGGCGGCTAATGGGTGCTTAGTCTGCGGTGAGGGCAGGGGAGACAACGGTGAGGATTTCCGAGTCGAACTGACGCAGATTGGCTACGGCTTGGCCCCGCCATTCGTCAGCAAAGTGCCTTGCCCCTTATTGACAGCGAAGCTGTATGGGGAAATACTCGCCTCCATATTCATATATATGACTAGATAACAAGGTGAACAAAGTCGATGAGTTCTCTTTCCAGTGATGTTCGCTTGCCGCTTTACCAACGCCTGCGTGACCATTTGGCTGAACAGATCGCCAACAATCGCTGGCGTCCGGGGGAAGCGATTCCCACCGAAGCTGCGCTTTCAGCGGAATACCAACTGTCTACTGGCACCGTGCGCAAAGCGGTCGATGCATTGGTCAGTGAAGGTATCCTGGAACGTCAGCAAGGTCGAGGCACTTTCATTCGCCGGCCTCAGTTCCAATCTTCGCTGTTCCGATTCTTCCGTTTTCAAACCGCTGCCGGCGAGCGCCGGGTGCCAGAGAGTCGCATCCTGTCGATCGAACCGGTGGCCGCGCCCTCGGCGGTGGCCCAGGCGTTGGGGCTGCCACTCGACGCGCCGGTGATCCGCATTGTTCGTGTGCGTCTGCTTGATGTTCAGCCGGTGCTCGCCGAAGAAATCTGGTTATCCCGCAATCGCTTTCAGCCGCTGCTGGAGATCGACCTGAGTAGCAAAGGGCCGTTGTTGTATCCGATCTATGAAGAGGTCTGCGGTCAGGTCGTCGCCTCGGCCGAAGAAACGCTGACCGCTGAGTCGGTGAATGACGTGTACGCGCGATTGCTGCAAGTCCCGGTCAACAGCCCGGTGGTGGTGATCGAGAGGCTGGCGCGTGATTACGCCGGTACACCGCTGGAGTGGCGTCGTTCTCGCGGGCATGCCGAGCACTTCCGTTACCGCGTGGATATTCGCTGACCCGTGCCTGGGTAGCGTTTCGTTCAGCGGCGAGTCGGTCGCCGCTGGTTTGATCGTTTTGTCTGTTCTGACTGGCCTCGTAGCGGCGCGGTTCGCTCTCGGCTGCCTCACGTTCCACCTATAAGGATAAGAATCATGTTTAGCTGGTATCGCCAAGTCACTCCTCGGGAGCGCAAGACGTTTTGGGCCTGCTTCGGCGGATGGTCGCTCGATGCGCTGGAAGTACAAATGTTCGGCCTGGCGATTCCGGCGTTGATCGCCGCGTTCGCCCTGACCAAGGGCGACGCCGGGCTGATCAGTGGTGTCACCCTGGTCACTTCAGCCATTGGTGGCTGGGTAGGGGGGACGTTGTCCGACCGCTACGGCCGGGTACGCACACTTCAGTGGATGATTTTGTGGTTCTCGGTCTTCACCTTTCTGTCCGCGTTCGTGACGGGATTCAATCAGCTCTTGATCGTCAAAGCGCTCCAGGGTTTCGGCATCGGTGGCGAATGGGCTGCCGGCGCAGTGCTGATGGCTGAGACAATCAACCCTCAATATCGCGGCAAGGTCATGGGAACGGTGCAAAGCGCCTGGGCCGTAGGTTGGGGGCTGGCGGTAGGGGTGTTTACGCTGATTTACTCCTTTGTACCCCAGGACATGGCCTGGCGTGTGATGTTCCTGGTCGGATTGCTGCCGTCGTTCCTGATCATCTGGGTACGTCGCAACGTTGAGGAGCCCGACAGCTTCCAGCGCCTGCAAAAAGAAAACGCCATCCCGCAAAGTTTCTTCAAATCGCTGGCCGGCATTTTCCGCCCTGAACTCATCCGCGTGACGCTGTTCGGTGGTCTGTTGGGCCTCGGCGCGCACGGCGGCTACCACGCAGTGATGACCTGGCTGCCGACGTTCCTCAAGACAGAGCGCAACCTGTCGGTGCTGAACTCTGGCGGCTACCTGGCGGTGATTATCTTCGCCTTCTGGTGTGGCTGTGTGGTCAGCGGATTTTTGATCGACCGTATTGGCCGTCGCAAAAACATCGTGTTGTTTGCGTTGTGCTGTGTCGTCACCGTGCAGTGCTATGTGTTCCTGCCGCTGACCAATACCCAGATGCTGTTCCTGGGGTTTCCGCTCGGCTTCTTCGCGGCTGGCATTCCGGCGAGTCTTGGTGCGCTGTTCAACGAGTTGTATCCAGCGGACGTGCGCGGCGCCGGTGTCGGTTTCTGCTACAACTTTGGCCGAGTGCTTTCCGCGGTGTTCCCGTTCCTGGTCGGCCACATGAGCGACTCCATGTCCTTGGGGTCTGCAATTGGCATCGACGCAGGGGTCGCCTACGGTGTGGCGGTGATCGCGGCACTTTGCCTGCCGGAAACCCGTGGGCGCAGTCTCGTGGCATCGACTGCACCGGTGCAAACCACGGTCGACGGCAACGAGACCGCCCGGGCCTGATGACCATTACCTTCGATAGATGAAATCCATGCCTGATACCTGTCCTGCGCCGATCACCGGCATCGACTCCCACGCTCATGTGTTCAGCCGCGAGCTGAACCTGGCCGCTGCACGACGCTATACCCCTGGCTACGACGCCACACTTGCGCAGTATCTGAAGCACTTGCAAGCCCATGGCCTGAGTCATGGTGTATTGGTGCAGCCGAGTTTTCTCGGCACCGACAATAACTACCTGCTGGCGGCGCTGAGGCAGGTGCCGGAGCGATTGCGAGGGGTGGTGGTGCTGGAGCGAGGTGTCAGCCGCGTCATGTTGAACGACATGGCTCGGCTGGGCGTGGTCGGCATTCGCTTGAACCTCATGGGCAAAGCCTTGCCTGACTTTCACGACGCTGCCTGGAAGGACTTCTTCGGCCACATCGCTGAACTGGACTGGCACGTGGAGTTGCACCGCCAGGTGGAGGATTTACCGAAACTGATTCGTCAACTGATGCCGTTTGGGATCAAACTCGTCATCGATCACTTGGGGCGTCCGGACGCGCGTTTTGGCCTTGATCAGCCAGGTTATTCCGAGGTGCTGGAACTGGGGCTGAGCGGGCAAGTGTGGATGAAGGTGTCCGGTATCTATCGACTGGAAGGTACGCCACAACAGAACCTCGAGTTTGCCCGGATGGCGTTACCGCTGCTGGAGCAGAGCTTCGGCCGTCGCCGTTTGGTGTGGGGCAGCGACTGGCCGCACACGCAACATGAAGAAGGCGTCGGTTTCGATACGGTGATCGATCAACTTCAAGCACTGGAGTGCTCGACGGAGCTTATGCGTGCGCTGCTAGTGGACTCGCCACGGATGTTATTCGGGTTTGCAAAAGGCGAAAGTTGAAACTTACGCGTAAGTTTCTGGCTACTTCAGACCTTTCTTAGTTGTAGAGTAGGTAGGAAGGGATGAAGGAGCATATTAATAGCTCAACTAAATAGTCATTTAGTCGAGCTATATTCTTCCCGTTTACTGGCGTTGTTTTAAGTACTCGATAAACGGCTCGATATCAGAGGAGCACAGCAGATGTGCAACGCTACGTACCTCGGTCTCAGGCCAATACCACCAGGCGGATTCTTCCAAGACCTGGCGAACAGGCTCATCAAAACGCCAACGGATAAACTTGGCGGGATTTCCGCCTACTATGGAATAGGGCGCGACATCTTTGGTCACCAGCGCACCGGCCGGCACAACGGCGCCATCGCCAATGGTGATACCCGAAAGAATCTTTGCATGGGAACTGATCCAGCAATCATTGCCGATCACGACGTCGCCATTGCTGCCGCCGAAGTCAGTGATGTAGGCAACTTCTTCGACCTTGGCGGGAAACGGATAACAGCTTAGCCAGTCGACGCGATGATGACCGCCCAGATAGACTTCGACGTTACCGGCAATCGACGTATAAGCGCCTACACGCAATGTGGTTCCTTCATGCCAGTCATGTACCTTGAGATCGCCATAGGTGCCAATTCCAAAGCTGAATTGCGGATAACGGTTGCGCAGTTTTTGTGTTGCACGCTCAAGCTTCGGCAGTGCACGCAGCGCTTTGCGTTCCTGACGATCGCGCCAGATGCGCAGTAGCTTCATGGGAAGAACCTTATTCAAACGTTGGAATGGGACGTTATCCTGAAGAATGAAAAACGGGGTTGCAAGCGAGCAAGTGAAATGGAGGGTTTGTTTTTTCGGCCCGTTGGGCCTCAGGTCTGAGGGCGAGAGGCAGCGCCAGGCATAAAATCTGACCACAACAGGCCCACAGTTCTGCATATGTAGGTTCGCATAATGTATATTATGTTAAATTATGTGCTATGTCAGATATGTTCGTGAGCTGTCCATTTGTGACGCCTGATGAAAAAGTAGAAAATGACTGATTAAAAAAAATACCAAGATATCAGTGAGATGCAGCATTCTCCGCTGTCAAGGTTTCCCTTGCCCCCCCTCGTTAACGGTTAAAAAAGGAGAATCCTGATGAGGCTTTTGCCTGTTTAAAAAGCCTAAAAAGAAGACTAAATACTGTGCTATTTTTCAAGAGTACTCGTGACTTCCTTTTAGACCAATGGGATCGTCAATGTCAAAAGTCATAGACCCTCGGCCTGTCCTTGCTGGTCCCGAAAGTATGTCTCTCGATCTCGGGCTGTACTACGCTCGCTACCCCTGCATCGAAGCCTTCCTCAGTAGTCTCTCCGCTAATCTTGATGTAGAAACGGACTTAAAATGCGCTATCCGCTTTCTTGCATATCATAGTCACCCGCTTGGAACCTTTAATAATTACCGAACATTCGTTGAACGTTTGCTCCTATGGAGCTGGATTGTCGCCGAAAAAACTGTACTGACACTAGATAAAGAGACGTTTACGAATTTTATTACTTTTTGCAAGATGCCACCTTCAAATTGGGTTGGATTTTCTACAACCGCTAGATTCGCTCAAGTCGATGGTAATTCGGTTTTCAATGAATCATGGCGGCCTTTCAATATTCGAGCATCTAAAGATGTAGGGGCGCGCAGCCCTAAAGTGGAAACCTTGCGTTTCATTCGTAGCGTTTGTAGTTCATTTTATGGTTTTCTCTGCGAGGAAGATGTGATAGCGATAAATCCAGCTATATCATCACGAACTTTCTATGGAAGAGGAATGCGCGCTACTTACCCTGTGGAACGATATTTAACTTCCGAGCAATTAGGTCAGGTTCTGCAAGCGCTAGAATTTCATGCGCTGGGTGATCCTGCTGGTGAGCGTGCTCTTTTTATAATAGCAGCAACGACTCTTATGTGTTTGCATGCTGCAGACCTTGCAAATGCTGATAACTACTGCCCATGCATGAATTGCTTTGTTCTAGACGATGCCAGATGGTGGTTGATACTAGAGGCGCCAGGTCGGCTGCTAAGGAAAGTTGAAGTCACTCCAGAGTTCCTGCCCTACTTGAGACGCTATCGAAAAAGCCGAGGACTACCCCCGTTCCCAGAGCAGAACGAAGAAATCCCTATCTTGGAGGCTAGTCACGGGCGCCCCGGTCTTTCCGTGCGACAAATACGAAGCATTGTTAAAGAAGCGCTTATGAAAGCTCATGCAAGCATTACTTCTACAGACAAAGGCGGTGAGCACTGGAATATCCTGCTTGGTGGCAGTATGCGTTTTTTGAAAGAAAGCGGCGCAAAGATTCGTGCGCAAAGCTTCCGCCCTGCCGAGTTGCAGAAATATCTAGGCATTTTCAGCTTGGCTTATACCTATGGAAGGTATTATGGTTGATAGAGCGTTCCCCGCTAGCTTAAATTCCTGGCCTATAAGCTTCTCTGGCGGGACGCCCGGCAGACTCATTTCTCCCATTTAAAAATCCGACTCCAATCGTAACTGCATGTTATTAAACGTATTATTTGTAAGGATCATGGGGTTACAGATTTTAAGAAGGACAGCGAGGATTGATCGGAGAAATCTAAGCAATATCCGATAATCACCAGACCCGGATATTGCTCTATACTACGCTGAAAGACCGATATAGACGCATTCGCCCAGGTTGAACCACTTCATGTCGCAGCATCCCCAGCCGCTTTTCGAGACCTTTGATCGCTTCCACGAACTCAACTTTCTTCACCTCAATGGCGAGCTTCCAGCGGTTCGGGACTTCCTCCATGGTTGTGCCGATGAGCTCCAGGCCGTCGAGGGCTATCGCGCCGTTCGGGGATTTCTGAAGTCCTACGCCGGCAACGAAGCCACGTTCAACTCCTATCGAACCCACGTCGAGCGGCTGCTGCTCTGGTCCCTACTGGTGGCTGTCAAGCCCCTTGTTGAACTGCGTCGCCGGGACGCCGAGGCCTTCATGGAGTTCTGCCTCAACCCGCCCGCCGACTGGATAGGTCCGGTCGTAAAGTCCCGCTTCCTGCGCGTGGGTGGTCGCAAGAAGCTCGACACGGACACCTACATCGTCAATTTGCAATGGCGACCTTTCAGTCACACTGTGGCCAAGCGCGAACGCAAGATTGCCGAAGAGGCCGTTGCCGCCCTTCCCTCCCGTCCCTACCGCTTGTCCCAGGGATCGGTGGCTCAGGTATTCGCAGTCTGCGGCAGCTTCTTCCAACACGCGATTGATGAGGGTCTCACCGAGGTGAACCCCTTCCGGGCGGTAAAACAGAAATCCATCTACAAGCAACGCAACACCTTGGATGTGGCGTCACGTTCCCTGACTCCGCTGCAGTGGAGCTACGTGATCGAGACTGCCGAGCAGATGGCCGCGACCGACCCGACACACGAACGCACTCTGTTCATCGTTGCGACTCTGTTCTCCATGTACCTGCGAGTCTCCGATCTGGTCGGGCGTGACAACTGGACGCCTACCATGGGCGACATCCGCCGCGATAGCATGGGCAACTGGTGGTTTCATGTGGTGGGCAAAGGCAACAAGGCCGCCAAGATCAGCATCCGCGACGAATACATCCAGAACTACCTGATACGCTATCGCCAGCATTTACAGCTCTCCCCCCAGCCATCTGCCCACGAGAAAACACCGTTGATCAGTTCCCTGAAGGGGCGTGGTGGGCTATCTGATCGACATATTCGCCTGCTGCTCCAAGGGCTATTTGATCGCGCTATGGGGCGTATGGCTGAGGAAGGCTGGAGCGATGACGAAATAGACCAGTTGCGTTCAGCTTCACTGCATTGGTTACGCCACACCTCCGCAACCTTTGATGCACCATATCGAGAGATGAAGGACCTCCAGGCTGACCTTCGTCACAATAGTCTCAGCACTACCCAAAATACGTACTACAACTCGCTGGACGAACAACGGGCACACTCGGTGAAAAGCCTTCCAATCAGACGTTAGACGCCCATTAAACACACACTTGTTTAGCCATCGCGCATAGCTTGAGAACGAGAAAATTTTCCTTGGCTCAGGTGATGGGTGAGTTATGCAACCAGCGCATGCTCGACCTCGACTCGCGGACATGCCATCTGCTTGCTGGCGCGTTTCTGCGCCAGCAAGAAATCAGGAGGTCGCGCTTCCGTCGTCATTGAAAAAGTCATCACGGGAGATGCGTCCGAAATCGCTGAGGTCTTGGTCTTACTGGTCTTCAGCGACCGTCTCGAAGATCGTCGATCATTGCAGCCTTCGTGCTGTACTTGGCTCCGAGATGTACCAGCCTCTCGATGTTCGCGGCAGTGAAGAACTGGTGGCCGGCAGCGATGACTCTCTGTGCTTTGATAATCCCGTGCAGGACTTCACCCACCCATTTCGCAGGCTGCGATCTTCAGGCGTTGGGGTTCGACAAGGCCCGGTCTCATCGTACGGGGCGTCCTGATTATGATCCGGCTAATCTGCTCAAGATCTGTCAGTACGGCTACGTGCAGCGCAACCGTCACGTTCATTGAAAAGTATGGATGTGATGACCGGCGCCTCAGCACCTGCTAACCATCGAGTTGGCAGCCGCTTCGAGTCTCAAGGCTTTCTCATGATCCAACGCCTAGCCTAGGATCCGACTACGCACAGCGGATCGGCATCTATAGCAGCCGAGACCATGGTGGTTCCATATGCCGGTTGCGAGCGGTCAACCAGAGCACCACACCCGACATGGGTGCGGTGCTCAGTTCCTGATAGCAGTGGATCAGCCGGCAGTCGATTCCAGAGGTTTCTCCATCAGCGTGCAGACCTGACCCGGCCGGTGCCAGAGAAAACCCATAATGGCGGCGGCGCCCACCAGCCCCGGCAGCGCGAACGCCAGAAAGCTCGCCTGCAACGGCAGTTGCGCGGCGTGCAAAGCTCCGCCCAGCAACGGGCCGATGATGGCGCCAATACGGCCAATTCCCATCGCCCAGCCCAGACCAGTGGAGCGGATATGCGCGGGGTAAAATTGCACGGCGCAGGCATTGGCGAGGATCTGCGTACCGATAGTGCAGGCCCCGGCCACGCCGATCAGCAGGTAGAGCACCGGCAGCGGTGACTTCAGCGCCAATAGACTCAGCGACAGCGCACCGGTGGCGAAGAACGCCAGGAGTACCCGACCCAGGCCTATGCGATCTCCCAGCCAGCCGCCGCCGATTGCCCCGAAGATGGCGCCGAAGTTCAGCACCAGCAGGAACGCCAGGCTGGAGTTGAGGCCGTAGCCGGCAGCGTTCATAAGCTTCGGCAGCCAGGAACTCAGGGCGTAGACCATCAGCAGGCAGCAGAAGAAGGCCACCCAGAGCATCAGCGTTTTCAGTGCGCGACCATCCTGGAACAACTGGGAGATGGCCACCTTGCCCGCCTGCCCCTTTGCCAGATTGAGCCGGTCGTGCATTTTGGGCACGTAGTCGGGCTCTGCCCTGGCCAGCAGCTCTTTGGCGCGTTCGACCTCCCCCTGGCGCAGCAGGAAGTTCAACGACTCCGGCAGCTGGCGCACCAGCAACGGCAGCACCAGCAGCGGTACAACCGCCACGAAGAACACCGATTGCCAGCCCCAGCTGGGCATCAACGCCATGCCCAGACCCGCAGAGAGCATGCCCCCCACCGAGTAACCGCTGAACATGATCGCCACCAGGGTGCTGCGGATTTTCTTCGGCGCGTACTCGTTCATCAGCGCCACCACATTGGGCATCACCCCACCGATACCAAGCCCGGCGAAAAAGCGGCAAATGGCAAACTCCTCGGGAGTGCGCGCGAATCCGTTGATCACGGTAAAACCGCTGAACAGGACCACACAGGTCATGATGGTCTTGCGGCGCCCGATCCGGTCCGACAGTGGGCCGAAGAACAGTGCACCGAGCATCATGCCCACCAATGCGCAGCTGCCTAGCAGACCGGCCTGCAGCGCAGAGAGGTTCCAGGCTTGCATCAGCGACGGCAGCACCACGCCGTAGATAACCAGATCATAGCCATCGAAGATAATGATCAGCGCGCACCAGAACAGCACGCGCCCGTGAAAGGTATTGAAGCGGGCCCCGTCAAGCAGGGCGGAAACGTCGATATCACGCATGGCATAGCTCTTCTTGTCATTGTTATAGAGCCGGAACCGGCATCGAGGCCGATTCCGGTAGAACGACGCGCAACTAGGCGCAGTGGCTCAGGGCTGTCCAACCTAGTCGAGCGCGGGCATCTCGCACGTCAGCGTCGAGGTCGTGGTTCCACAACCAGTCGAAGCGGCTAGCCAAGGTAGCTCCCAGCGCCTGTTTGTCATCACCCACTGCCGGGTCACGCAGTTCGTAAAGTTCACCGGCTTCCCAGGAGGTACGCTGCACGCGGCAGGCACGCGGGCGGCGCAAGGCGTCGTAGGCAGCCAGCAACTCATCGAGGTTGCCGCGACTCACCTGAACATCTCCCAGCAGGCGGGCGAGGAAGTAGGCGTCCTCGAGCCCCTGCCCTGCCCCGGCGCCCTGGTGCGGCAGCATCGCGTGGGCGGCATCGCCGATCAGCGCCACACGGCCGTGGACATAACCAGGTAGCTCGGCGAGGTCGTGCAGAGCCCAGTAGGTTGGCGAGGGAATGCACTCCAGCAGGATTCGCGCAGCATCGCCCCAGCCGACGAAGGCGTCGAGCATCTCACGCTGGCTGGCCTGACGAACCCAGGGCGAATTCTCGGGCCAGGTGGGCGCGGGCTGACTGCGGTCAGATACGAAGGCCACCACGTTGATGATGCGCCCCCGCTTAACCGGAAAGGTAAGGATGTGGCCATCCAGGCCCAGGTACATCTGCGGCACGTCCACCAAGTGCTCGTCAACGCCAGCGGCACGGTAGGCCTCGCGCAGGTGCAGGCTATCGATCATGCCACGGTAGGCGCAGGTACCACTGAAGCGCGGCACGGCGGGCGGGGCCCCGATACCCTCGAGGACATGGCCACGAATAGCCGATTTGATGCCATCGGCGGCGATCAGCAAGTCACCGCGATATTCACTACCGTCGGTAAAGCGCACACAGGCCTCATCGCCGTGCTGCTCCACGCCCACGGCGCGCTTATTGAATCGGGCAATGCCCTCCGGCAGTCGGCTGGCGAGCACGTCGAGGAAATCCGCCCGGTGCACCGAAGACTGCCCCACGCCAGGAGCCACGCTCGCGCCAATGTAACCGGCGTCGACGCTGCGGCGCCATTCGAACCACACGTCCTGCCAGGGCTCGGGGGTGCGATCGGCAACCTGGGCGTAAGGCTCTGCAATGCCGAGACCGGCAATGGCTCGCACCGCGTTAGCACCGAAGGAAACGCCCGCTCCCACCTCACCGAAGGCCGGTGCGGATTCGAAGAGCTGGACGTCGAGATGGGAATGGCGGCACAGATCCAGTGCCAGGGCGACGCCGGAAATACCGCCGCCGATGATGCCGATACGCAGGGCAGGCTTGGTGATCATGTTTGTACCCATGATGTTGTTGTTGGAGTGAAGTCATCATGGGCGCACGAGAAATATTGATAAATACCGCAGCCTGCATACAAACTATTTCAAACCTGAATATTCCTACCAACCTATGAGGCAGACCATGGACCTGCGCGACCTGGATCTGAACCTGCTAGTGGTGTTCAACCAGTTGCTGATCGACCGCCGCGTCTCCACCGCCGCGGAAAGCCTGGGTCTGACCCAGCCCACCGTGAGCAACGCCCTCAGGCGCCTGCGTACAGCCCTGCAGGACGACCTGTTCGTGCGTACCTATCAGGGTATGGAGCCTACCCCCTACGCCCAGCAACTTGCTGAGCCAGTGTCGCTGGCCATCCATACCCTGCGCGAGGCGCTGAGTCGCCAAGACAGTTTCGACCCGCTAACCAGCGAACGCACCTTCACCATCGCGATGACCGATATCGGTGAAATCTACTTCACCCCGCGCCTGATGGATGCCCTCTCCCGCCTGGCACCAGGCTGCCGCATCAGTACCGTGCGCAACACCTCCGTATCCCTGATCGAGGCGCTGCAGAGCGGCACCGTCGACCTCGCCGTAGGCCTGCTGCCACACCTGCAGGCAGGCTTCTTCACTCGCCGTCTGTTCCATCATCGTTACGTATGCATGTGTCGCAAGGACCACCCCGTCACCAGCGAGCCGCTCACGCTGGAGCGCTTCTGCGCTCACGGTCATGTGCGGGTCATCGCCGCCACCACCGGCCACGGCGAAGTGGACGCACACATGGCGCGTCTGGGGATAGAGCGGGACATCCGTCTCGAAGTGCCGCACTTCGTCGCTGTGGGCCATATTCTCCAGCGCACCGATCTGCTGGCCACGGTACCCGAGCGCTTTGCCGAGTGCTGCGTCCAGCCCTTCGGTTTGGTGGCCCTGCCCCACCCCGTGCAGCTACCGGAAATCGATATCAACCTGTTCTGGCACGCCAAGTATCACCGAGACTCCGCCAACCGCTGGCTCAGGCAACTGATGTTCGAGCTATTTGCGGACTGACGGCGCCCGAAGTGCCTGACAGCCCATTGCCTGCCATGAGGGATCGGGCTGACTGCCGAGTCCTGCGACGGACTCAATACACGCAGCTCTCGCCCTGGCGCAGATACACCAGGGTATGGATCTCGCCGTGTGAATCCTCATAGACCATGGTCGCCTCGCCCACCTCACAGCCCTGAGGCATCTCGATCGAAATGACCCTGGCGACATCCATGGCCTGGCCATAATGGTATGGCTGCGCATCGTCGGCGACTGCCCACTGAGCGACAAGTGTCACGCCGATCATCCAGTATCTTGCTTTCATGCTGCACCTCGTAATGACTCGATGAGCATCAGCTTAAGGAGTGGTTCCGGCAAGAAACAGCGAACTCCAGGCAAGGTAGTTTTGCCTTTAGCGTAATAATCGAAGAGCGCTAAGCGACAGGGCATCAACCCTGGCCACACCGGTTTGCTCCCAGGGTCACGCCCAATAGGTGGGGTTTTCCACCAGGGTTCGATTACCGCGGAATACCAGGGGTAATTGCTCCTTGAGGAACTCCACCCAGGTTCTCACCTTGGCATCGAGAAAGCGCCGCGACGGGTACAGCGCATAGATACCCCGCTCGTGCAGGCGATGTTCGGCCAGCAGGCGTACCAGTCGGCCCTGTGCGAAGGCCTTGGCCGCTATCAGGTCCGGCAGTACGCAAATACCCATACCCTCTCCTGCCGCCTGGGCCATCGCCTCGGCGACGTTGACCTGAAATGTTTCTCCCAGACGGATCGCCCGCTCGACGCCGTTGTCGGTAAAGGTCCAGCTGTCGCCAAAAACCGGGTCGAGCAGGCGCAGGCAGCGATGCTGGCTCAGCTCGTCGAGAGTCATCGGAATACCGTGCTGCCCCAGGTAGCTCGGCGCCGCACAGACCACGCTGTAGGTAGTGCCGAGCAGTTGAGCGACCAGTTCGGAGTCGGGCAACTCCCGGGCCAGAGTAATGACCACATCCTGCCCCTCCTCGAGCAGGTCAGGGTGGCGCTGGGAGAGCGTCAGCTCAAGGTTCACTTCCGGGTAGAGCTCGCTATAGCGGGCGGCCAAGGGTGCAAGTAGATGGGTGCCCAAACCGGTGATCGCGTGCACCCGCAGGCGCCCCCTGGGCATCAGGTAGGCACCACCGGCCTCGGCGCCAGCGTCTTCCAGCTCGCTGAGAATATGCCGACAGCGCTCCAGGTAACGGCTGCCTACCTCGGTCAGCCCCAGCCGGCGGGTGGTACGTTGCAGTAGGCGTGCCTGCAGATGACTTTCGAGTTCGGACACCTGCCGCGACACCTGCGCGGTGGACAAGCCCAGCGTCTGTGCAGCAGCCGTGAAGGTGCCCGCGTCCACCACGCGAGTAAACACCCGCATTGCCTGAAAAACATCCATCTGACTGTTACCTATTTAGTAAGTGTTCTTTGCATAAGACGGCTATTTTTGCATGAAAGCATGGGAAATATACTGCCGCCTTCGCGGGCCGGCCCGGACTTTCCAGCGTGCGCCCGTCCCCCGACGCTTTGCTTAACCGAGGTATTCATGACTCCCGATCAACGATTTGCCCGCTGGGTTCAAATCGCTATCTCGGCCCTAGCCTGTTGCTTCATCTACTTCCTAACCGCCGACCTGAGCATGCCGTTGACACCACAGGCGCAGTTGACCCGACCGGTACTGAAGGTCGCGCCGCGGGTCGCAGGCCAGGTCAGTGAGCTGGCGGTGAGCAATAACCAGTACGTACAACCTGGCCAGTTACTGTTTCGCCTCGATCCGCAGCCATTCGAGCTGGAGGTGCAGCGGGCCGAGTTGGCGCTCGAACAGGCACACCAGGACAACACTGAACTCGATGCCCTGCTGGCCGCCGCCCGTGCCGAGGTCAGCGCGGCCCAAGCCAAGTCGAACGAGTCGGGCGCTCAGGCCCTACGCCTGTCGCGCCTGCTCGAACGCCAGCATGTCTCGCGCCAGGCCTACGATGCGGCCGAAGCGCAGCATCTGATGGCCCAGGCCCAACTGCGTACGGCGCAGGCCAGAGTCCGTGAACTGCAGGCCCGTCGCGGCGGCGCCGACGGTGCCAATCTACGGCTACGCCAAGCCCGCAATGCACTGCTCCGGGCGCACCTGCAGCGGGACTACAGCGAGGTTCGCGCCGAACGTGGCGGCGTGCTCAGCAACCTGCAGCTCACCCCCGGCACCTTCGTCGCGGCAGGAACGCCGGTGGCCGCTCTGGTCGAGGACCGCCTGGACATCATCGCCGACTTCCGCGAGAAGTCCCTGCGCTACATCGGCGTCGACACCCCAGCCGTGGTCGTATTCGACGCCCGTCCAGGCGAGCTGTTCAGCGCCCGGGTCAGTCATTTCGACGCCGGAGTCCGGGAAGGCCAGATCGATGCCAACGGCGAGCTGGCAACGCCCGCGCAATCCGAGCGCTGGGTTCGCGACGCGCAACGACAACGCGTGCACCTGGCACTCGATGAAGAGCTGCCGTTCCTGCTGCCCACCGGGGCTAAGGCCACGGTTCAGCTGAAGCCCTTCGACAACCCGCTGGTGAACCTCGCCGCTACGCTGCAGATCCGCCTGATCAGTTGGTTGCACTATGTCTACTGAACCCTCCGCGGCGGCACACACACTTGCCGAAAGGGCCACAGCGCCCCGTTTGTCACTGGGCAAGAACGACCTGCGCCAGTGTCTGCGCATCGCCACTGGCGGCAGTCTGGCCTTTGTCCTGTGCAAGCTGTTCGACCTGCAGTACGGTGCCTTCTTCTGCGTCTATCCGATGCTACTGCTCGGCCTGGTGCCGCGCCTGACTGCCCACCTGATGCGCCAGTTCTTCACCCAGGGACTGGTCGTCAGCCTGGAGGTCGCGTTGCTCTACGGTCTGTTCGGCGGCCGACCGCTGCTGATGATTCCGCTGGTGTTCTTGCTGTTTCTCTACCGTTTCGCGCTGATGGCCAGCGGCCCGAACTTCCTGTTCGGCGCCCTCGGCGCAGTATTTCTGTCGATCCAGCTGAACTTCGCCAGCTACCCGCACACCGACGTCATCGCCATGCTTGGGAGCAATGGCCTGGCCATCGTGCTGGCCGCAGCGATCGCCGTGCTGATGTTCTACCTGTTTCCCGACTGCGAGCCGCGCCCCGCACGCACGCCGCCGCCCAAAGACCGCGCCAGTCGGCGCCACGAGGCACTGCTCGGGGCAACGGTGGCGACGCTGTCGTTCAGCGTATTCCAGTGCCTGGATCTGCAGGACTCGCTGTCGGCTCAGGTCGCCAGCATCCTGCTGTTGTTTCCCATGCACTGGAACGGCTCACGCTTCGCCGGCCGTACCCGTGCGCATGGCACCCTGCTCGGCTGCGTGATTGCCCTGCTGATCATGCTGCTGCTCTATGATCACCACGACCTACTGCCGCTGGTCGCCCTGCTGCTATGGATCGCCGCCATGGTCTGCGCGCGCTGGCACATGCTGGAAAAGGGGGTGCCCGGCGTCGGCTTCGGCGCTTTGACCACCCTGGCCATCCTGTTCGGCCAGTCGCTTACGCCCAGCCACGACATCATATTTGCGACCCTCTACCGGCTGAGTTCGGTGTGTGTCTCGGTGCTGTTGACCCTGTTCGTCGTGTTCATGGTGCACCGCTTGCTCAACCGCTTTGTCACTACTCGCCACAGCAGCCATTGAAGCCAACAGCTGCGGCCACGGCGATTGTCAGATCAGCGCGCGTTTTTCCTGCTCGTACACAAAGCCGGCGACCGCGCACCGCTACAATTTGTTATCACGCGTGCAACACTTTCGCGGCAAGACGCGCTTGGCCGTGGATCCGAGCGTTTTACGATCATCTGGGAGAAATGATGCGAACGCGCGTGAACCGGCGAATCCACTTGCTCCGCCGGCCCCGAAACATCAGAAGGGATAAGGCTGATCAGATGGCTCAACAGTGACCCACTTGATTTCTGTGAACTCGTCAATCACAGCGCTTCCATCGAAACGGCCGTATCCACTCTGCTTCATACCACCATAGGGGGCCTGCGCTTCGTTTTGTACGGTGGCGCCGTTGATGTGGACACAACCTGCATCCAACCGACTTGCCAGCTCAAGCGCTTTGGAGACATTGGCGCTGAAAATTGCAGATGAGAGGCCATAAGCCGTGTCATTGGCCACTTCCAACGCCTCCTCTGCCCCGTCGACACGAACGATCGTGGTAATAGGACCAAAGGTTTCCTCGTCGTAGATTTCCATGTCCTTGGTCACGCGGTCGACTAGCGTGGGCTGCATCAAGGCACTGTCGGCGATACCGCCCGCGGCGATGACAGCCCCTTTGCCGAGCGCATCTTCGATCAGATGGTTGATCCGCTTTACCGAGCCCTGGGCGATGACCGGTCCGACTACGCAGGTCGGAGATGCGGTGGGGTCGCCAAGCTCCAGTTTGCCGATTCGCTCGGAAAACTTACTCACGAATTCGTCGGCAACACGCTGATCGACCACGAAACGCTCGGTCGACATGCAGATTTGCCCTTGATACAGGAACGAGCCGAATACTGCGGCATTCACTGCGCCGTCGATATCGGCATCCTCCAGCACTACGAAAGGAGCCTTGCCACCCAACTCCAACAAACAGCGCTTGAGATGGGACGCACAGGTTTCGGCGATCATGCGGCCGACCTTGGTGGAGCCCGTGAAGTTGACCCGGCGCACGGTATCGTGGGCCACCAACGCTTCGGTGACAGCCGATGCGTCTTCGGGCGCGGTAATCAGGAAATTGAGCACACCCGCCGGCAGGCCTGCCTCAATGAAGGCATCGGCCACAAGGGCATGAGTGCGAGGACTGTTTTCCGAGCCTTTGAAGATCACGGTATTGCCGCACGCCAGCGGATACGCGATAGCGCGAGCCCCCAGGATCACCGGCCCATTCCACGGCACAATGCTCAGCACGGTGCCCACCGGCTGGCGAAGCGTCAACGAGAAAGCGCCAAGCTTATCGGTTGGAATCGTCTCACCCTTGATTTGAGTAGTGAGCGCTGCAGCCTCGCGCAGCAGATTCGCCGATGCACCTACGTTGAACTGCGCCCAGAGCTGCGATGCGCCAATTTCCTCAGCCATGATCCGGCAGAATTCCGACATCTTGGCCTCGAGGACATCCGCTGCTGCGAGCAGGAGACGACGCCGCTCGGTCGGTCCGGTCTTGGACCATTTGCGGAATGCTCGCTCGGATGAGGCCGCGAGCCGTTTTGCGTCTTCCAGGGTGCAGGCAGCCGCAGTGCTGACCAGTTTGGCGGACACAGGGTCAAGCCGTTGGATCGTCTTGCCTCCGGTAGCGTCCAGCTTGATATTGTCGATTACCAGTTGTGCACTCATTTCTAGACCTTTTAGACAGTAGGAAAATTGTGTGACGCGACCGCATTCAGTCGGCAGCTCCGGGCATACGCAGAATGGGACTGCGCTGCGCAGCTGCGTCAGTGATTGCGCGACTACGCGTAGCCGGATCTGCTACCCGGCTATTGAAGATGGGCGTTGTGCCCACCCTGCGAGCCAACTCCAGGCGAGAAGGCATCACGTCCACGGCAATGGCGGAGTCATGCGGCCAGGGCCGCTTTCCAGCCTAAACGGCTGTAGGCCAAGTTCAGGTCTTGCTGCAGATCGTGATTCCACAGCCAGTCGAATCGGCTGACGAAGACTGCGTCACAACGATGGGGTCGCAAGGTGCCCACTTCAGCGATAGCCCGCTAACCCAGCAGCTCGACCATGTCCTGGGTCAAGGTGCGCTGCTCATTCAGGCGCCGAACGATGCGCTCGACCGTCTCCAGCCGCACCGCGGCGCCGGCACGCATCTCTGCCATGGCGCCCAGGGCCGCGGCGGACTTCTCCAGGCCGGTGCTGGTGGACTGGCCGATGTGTTCGACTCCCGTCCGCGCCTCCTGCGCCGACTTCTGCAGGCTGCCGGCGATCTGCTGGATCTCGCCGCTGGACTCGTTGGCGCGCTGGGCCAGGTGACGCACTTCGTCGGCGACTACGGCGAAGCCGCGGCCATGCTCACCGGCGCGGGCCGCCTCGATGGCCGCGTTGAGCGCCAGCAGGTTGGTCTGCTTGGCGATGTCCTGGATGCTGCCGACGATGGCGCCGATGCGCATCGACTGTTGCGACAGTTCGTCGAATACCTGATCGATGGTGCCCATGTAGCCGGCCAGCTCGCGGATCGCCGCCTCGCAGGCCTGGATGCTGGCGGCGCTGAACTGCACCTTTTCTCCGCCCGCGCGCGCCAGTTCAGTGGCGAAGAGCATGTCCTGCTCGGTGCGCAGGATGCTCTCGAGCAACTTCGCCAGGGGTGCGCGTAGCGGCAGGCCAGGGTCGGAAGGCGGCTCGGGAGCAGGCGCCGCCAGCAGCACCGGCGGTTCAGGCTCAGGCGCCGGTGGCGGCGCTGGCGCTGGCGCTGGTGGCGGCAACTCGACCAGGATCGGCGGCAACCTGTGGTAGAGCAGGCCGGCCAGGGCGACGCCGGCCAGCGCCAGGGCCGCCAGTGGGCCGTGCAGGCCGCTGTCCAACAGCAGCAGGCCGGCTGCGGCCAGCGCCGCCGTCGCTTGCAGCAACGCCGCCAGCGGCTTCTGCCAGTTTCGGGCAGGGGCGTCGGTCTTCTCGTTCATCGTCAGTCTCCCCGGCGTCACAGGCCAATATGTTCCTGGAGGATCTGCGGCTGGCACTTCAGCTCGACGCTGGGCCCGTCGAACACCACCCGTCCCTTGACCATGATCATGCTGCGGTCGGTCAGGTCGAGCAGCACGTTGACGTTCTTGTCCACCACCAGAGTGGCGATACCGCTGGCCTTGATCAGGCGGATCACGTCCCAGATCTCCTTGCGGATCAAGGGCGCCAGGCCCTCGGTGGCCTCGTCGAGGATCATCAGTTCGGGGTTGGTCAGCAACGCGCGGCCGATGGCGACCATCTGCTGCTCGCCGCCGGAAAGGTTGCCGCTCAGGTGGGAGAAGCGCTCGGCCAGGCGCGGGAAGGTCGCCAGCACCCGCTCCAGGTTCCAGTCGCGGCGCCCGTCCAGGCCCGGGCGGGCGGCCATGATCAGGCTCTCGCGCACGCTCAGGTTGGGGAACATGCCGCGGCCCTCTGGCACATAGCCGATACCGCGGCGGATGATCTGGTGGGTGGCGCGGCCGCTGCAGCGCTCGCCGCGGATCAGCACCTCGCCGCGGCGCGCCGGCGTCAGGCCGAGCAACGAGCGAATGGTGGTGCTCTTGCCCATGCCGTTGCGGCCCATCAGCGCCAGGGTCTCGCCCGGCTGGATCTGCAGGTCGACGCCATGCAGCACATGACTGTTGCCGTAATAGGTGTGCAGGCCGGTGGCCTGCACCAGGGCTTGTGCGCTCATCAGAATTGCTCCTCGCCGTCGCCCAGATAGGCCTGCTGTACCGCCGGATCGTTGCGCACCTGGTCCAGCGGGCCACTGGCCAGCAGCTCGCCGTTGACCATCACGGTGAGACGGTGGGCGATGCTGAACACCGCATCCATGTCGTGCTCGACCAGGACCATGGCGTACTGCTGCGACAGTCTGGCGAGCAGTTCGACCACCCGCGCCGATTCGTCCTTGCCCATGCCGGCCATGGGTTCGTCGAGCAGCAGGAAGCTCGGCTCGGTGGCCAGTACCATGCCGATCTCCAGTTGGCGTTGCTCGCCATAACTCAGGGCATCGGCCAGGGTGTCGCGGTGGGCGGCCAGGCCGCAAAGCTCCAGCGCCCGTTCGGCGCGCTCGCGTACCTCGACATAGGCCTCGCAGCGGCGGAAGAAACGAAAGGAGTTCTTCAGCCGCGACTGCGCCGCCAGCCAGCAGTTTTCCAGGCAGGTGAAGCTGGGAAAGATGTTGGTGCGCTGGAAGCTGCGGCCGATGCCCAGGTGCGACACCCGGTTGGGCGCCAAGCCGGTGATGTCGCGGCCGTGAAAGAGGATCTGCCCGGCGCTGGGCTGAAGATGGCCGGACAGCAGATTGACCATGGTGCTCTTGCCGGCGCCGTTGGGGCCGATGATCGCGTGTACCTCGCAGGGCGCCACGCTCAGGGAAATGTCGTTGACCGCACGCAGGCCGCCGAAGGCCTTGCTCAGTCCGCGGGTTTCTAGAACATGGGCGGTCATACGCCGGCCTCCTTCTTCATCGCGTCGGGGGTGGATACCGTACTTGCGTCGCAGGCCGTGGCTGTGCGCCGGTCGCAGAGCTGCAGCAGCAACCCGGCGAGACCGCGCGGCAGCAACAGAACCATGGCGATGACCACCAGCCCCATGGGCAGCTCCCAGTGCGGGGTCAGGCCGGCGAACAGATGGTGCAGGCCCTCGAAGGCGAAGGCGCCGAAGATGGCGCCGAACAGGCTGCCCATGCCACCGAGGATGACCATCACCAGGGCGTGGGCCGAGAGCTGCCAGCCGACCTGGTCGGGGCTGACGAAACCGTATTGGGTGGCCGAGAGCATGCCGGCGTAGCCGGCGATGGTGCCGGCAATGACGAAGGCCGCCAGCTTGTAGAACAGCGGGTTGTAGCCCATGGAACGGACCCGTTCCTCGTTGTGCTTGATGCCCAGCAGCACCCGGCCGAACGGCGCGCGCAGGAAGGTGCGCAGCAGCAGATAGACCAGCACCAGGGAGCCGAGCACCAGGTAGAACAGGCTGCGCGGGTTCTCCAGGTCGAGCAGATGCACCCCGGCGATGGCCACCTCGGGCTTGAGGAACAGGTAGATGCCGTCCGAGCCGCCGGCGAAGGCCGAGTCGTGGAACAGGTAATAGAGCATCTGCGAGAAGGCGATGGTCGCCATGATGAAGAAGATGCCCGAGGTGCGGATGATCAGCAGGCCCATCAGCAGCGCAGCTGCGGCGCTGACGCCCAGGCACAGCAGCAGCGCCAGCCAGAAGTTCACCGCCTCGAACTCCGGGGCGAACAACACCAGGCTGTAGCCGGCGATGCCGAAGAAGGCCGCCTGGGCCAGGCTGACCATGCCGGTCACGCCCACCAACAGGTCGAGGCTGAGAGCGACCAGGGCGAGAATCATGATGTGGGTCAGTTGCTGCAGGTGGAAGGATACTGTCGATCCCAAGCCATAAGCAATTGCTGTTGCTGTTGCTGTTGCTGTTGCTGACAGGACATGGACATGCCATAGCGATCCTACGTGTAGAAGGTCGGGCAAGCGACCAAGCCTTTCACTTCATCACGCGGCACTGCTGCTCGCCCTACGAAATCAATGCGGGTACTACACGTTCCGTAATAAGGGACTGTGGCACCATGCCATAAAGGAAGTTGCTTCGCCTCACCGACTGACGGATAGCGGTTGGTCAGGTCAACTTTCATGGCACGGAAGACGGGGTCACCAGCTACGCAGTTCTTACGACCTTATGTGCCTCTGCTTGAAGATTTCTGCCAGTGGCTATTACGACTGGAGGGATCGTGATCCAAGCCCCGAATGCTCGCCTGATTGCGACCGAGCGAATTCAATGATGGTAAGTACGCCAACGGCCTGCTTTGCCAACTGCCCTACCCGACCGATGACACGCGTTTGATCATTGCAGCGGCACAGGAGGGAATCAAAAGGCTGTAACGAGAGGGTTTCAGCTATGCCAAAGCCCAAGTGTTGCTGCTAGACCTGTGTAAGCGTGATGAGTACACACAGGATCTATTCGCACAGGAACAGCCAGCTCGAACAGAAAAGCTAATGAGCACATTGGATGCAATCAACGGTCGCTGGGGCGCCTTAAATCATCGCACCAAACCATCTTAGAGAGAGTTCACCGTCGCCCCTAACATGGCATAGGTGATGGATATCACCTTTATCCATACCAGCAGGACTGGCTGTGAAGGCAGCATTACTTCGCCTAATCTAGCGCGGCGGGATTAAAAAGGCGCAGAGCCTAGGTGTAGGACTCCGCGCAACGCTCAATCGTTAGAAATGTTAGGCACCTAGCTCGAACAGGGGGCGCTGTCGACGCGGATACAGGCCTCCAGACTCTGGTTGCGCGGCAACAGCCGTGAGAAGTAGACGGTGACGTAGAAATAGCCCGCGTCAATCTTTGTCTGCGCCACAACCGATGTAGCATGCCCGGGTTTTATAGACCGGGCCAAGATTAATGATGCTCGCCAAGTGGGGCCTGAGCGAGAATCACGTGCCTATTCGCCGGGCTCTTAGATACCACCCAGGCAGAGGTACTTGATCTCCAGGTAATCCTCAATGCCGTACTTGGATCCTTCGCGACCCAGGCCGGATGCCTTGATACCACCGAAAGGCGCAACTTCATTGGAGATCAGCCCAGTATTGACGCCGACCATACCGTATTCTAGGGCTTCGGCCACACGGAACACGCGCCCCATATCGCGGGCATAGAAGTACGAGGCCAGGCCGAACTCGGTGTCATTGGACATCGCGATCACGTCGGCCTCGTCCTTAAAACGGAACAGCGGCGCCAGCGGACCGAAGGTTTCTTCCTTGGCTACGGCGGCGTTATTCGGTACGTCAATGAGGATGCTCGGCTCGAAGAAAGTGCCACCGAGGGCGTGCGGCTTACCACCAGCGAGTAGCTTGGCACCCTTGCTAATGGCGTCGGCAATGTGCTCCTGGACCTTGGCCACCGCCTTGGCATCGATCAGAGGGCCGGTGGTGATACCTTCGTCCAAACCGTTACCAATCTGCAACTTAGCTACCGCGATTTTCAGCTTCTCGGCGAAGGCATCGTATACGCCGTCTTGGATATACAGGCGGTTGGCGCACACGCAGGTCTGGCCATTGTTGCGGTATTTGGAGATCAGTGCGCCTTCCACTGCCTTATCAAGGTCGGCATCATCGAATACGATGAACGGCGCGTTTCCGCCCAGTTCTAGCGACACCTTTTTAATGTCCTTGGCACATTCGGCCATTAGCTGGCGACCAATTTCGGTGGAGCCAGTAAAGCTCAACTTGCGCACGATCGGGTTGCTAGTCAGTTCGCTGCCGACTTCGCCAGCACTGCCAGTGATTACACTGAACACGCCTTTGGGGATCCCGGCACGCTCGGCCAGCACTGCCAACGCCAGCGCCGAATAAGGCGTTTGCGACGCTGGCTTGAGCACCATGGTACAACCGGCGGCCAGGGCCGGGCCGGCTTTACGGGTGATCATGGCTGCCGGGAAGTTCCAGGGTGTAATCGCTGCCGTTACGCCGATGGGCTGTTTGATCACGATCAGGCGTTTGTCCGGTTGGTGGCCGGGAATTACGTCGCCATACACGCGCTTGGCTTCTTCGGCGAACCACTCAAGGAAGGACGCCGCGAAAGCAATTTCGCCCTTGGCTTCGGCAAGTGGCTTACCTTGCTCCATGGTCATGAGACGACCCAGGTCGTCCTGGTTTTCAATCATCAGTTCAAACCAGCGGCGCAGTTTGTTGGCGCGGTCTTTAGCTGTCAGTGCACGCCAGGCTGGCAGGGCATGATCTGCTGCTTCGATGGCTCGACGGGTTTCCGCTGCCCCCATCTTCGGCACACTACCCATAACTTCGTTGGTGGCCGGATTGGTGACCTGAATGGTCTGGCCGCTGTCCGCGTCCAACCAGGTTCCGTCGATATAAGCCTGTTGGCGGAACAATTGGGTATCTTTGAGTTGCATGGCGTGCTCCTTCGCAGACTGCATTCAGTGCTGCTCAGCTATTTTCCAAGCTATGAATTTAAGCCGAGGAGAGCCACATAAAAGCAATTCTCTCCTCCCCCGGATTGATCTAACCAACCCACTGAGTGGTGTCGTCCAGCGCCCTGGCAAAGCGCTCTACAATCATTCCGACTTCCTGTTCGTTGACGATTAACGGCGGGCAGAAGGCCACGGCATCACCCATGGCGCGAGTAATCATGCCGTGTTCCTGGGCTCTGCCGGCCATGTAGCGTCCGAGGGTGCCTAGCGCCTGATACGGCGCCTTGCTCACGCGATCGCCAACTAGTTCTACCGCAGCGATCAGTCCACAACCGCGAATTTCGCCCACCAAGGGATGATCGATGAAATGCTGTAGGCCGCTGCGCAACAACTGGCCCATTTGCGCCGCATGCTCGACCAGGCTCTCCTCTTCAATAATCTTCAGGTTCTCCAAGGCCACGGCAGTAGCTACCGGATGACCGCTGCCGGTGAACCCATGCCCAAGCGCGCCAAGCGCTTGGCTCTGATCAGCGATGCCCTCAAATACTGGGGCATTGATCAGAATCGCCGCTATCGGCTGATAAGAAGATGACAGTTGCTTGGATAACACCATGATGTCCGGCTGGATACCAAAGGTCTGGCTGCCAAACATCTGCCCGGTACGCCCAAATCCACAGATTACCTCATCGGCGATAACCAGGATGTCGTACTTACGGCAAACTTTCTGGATCTTCTCCCAGTAGGTACGAGGCGGCACTATGACACCGCCAGCGCCCATCAATGGCTCGCCAATGAACGCTGCGATAGTCTCCGGGCCTTCGGCGAGAATCTTCTGCTCGAGCTCGACGGCAAGGCGGTCAGCGAAATGCTCTTCACTTTCACCGGCAAGGGCGAAACGATAATGGTGCGGGCAGCCGACATGCAGGAAGCCTGGAAGCGGCAGGTCGAAACCGCGCTGGTTGCCTGGAAGGCCAGTCAAGCTTGCGCTGGCGACGGTGATGCCGTGGTAGCCGTTGACCCGACTGATGAACTTCTTCTTGGCTGGTTTGCCTAGAGCGTTATTGAGGTACCAGACCATCTTCACTACAGTATCGTTAGCCTCGGAACCGGAGTTGGTGAAGAACACCTTACTCATAGGCACCGGCGCCATCTCGATCAGCTTTTCGGCTAACTCGATACTCGGGCGATGCGATTTGTGACTGAACAGGTGATAAAACGGCAGGGTGTTGAATTGCTGCTCAGCTGCCTTGATCAGACGTTGATTGCTAAAGCCAAGCGCGGCGCTCCACAACCCAGCCATCGCCTCGATATAACCCTTGCCCTGATCGTCATAAACATAGATACCCTCCCCGCGCTCGATGATCAGCGGGCCAAGCTCCTGATGAAGGCGAGCATTGGTGTAGGGGTGCAGTTGATACTGAATGTCTTTTTCTGGCAGCGAGGATACTGACTGGTTCATGGGGCGCTCTCAATATGACTAACAAGCATGGTTTCTGGGAGTAGCCTTATAAGTAGGCATCCGGCTTTTGATCACAATCACACACTTCAATTCGGTAACGAGTTCAGTAACGATGACTTGGCTCGGGGACGTTAAGTGCACTAGCCGATAGCCTATTAGACTGAGCCGGTGCGGGGCTTGTCGTCTTGCGCACAGTCTTGTTCGTTCCAGTGCACTGCCGAATTCGCCCCGCACTGCCTCATGCGGGATGTTGGTTTTTTACAAACCTGGGTAGCCCCTGCAGCTGTGCATCAATCTGCTTGATGATGTAGGCGCCTATGGGAATTGCAGAGGTAGCCGCCGGCGATGGTGCATTGCAGACGTTGACGCTACGGCGGGTATTGCGGAACAGGAAGTCCTCGATCAACTTGCCGTCCGCTGAAACCGCTTGGGCGCGGACGCCGGCCGGGTAAGGCTTGAGATCCTGCAGCGTTAAGCTGGGGCAGTACTTGCGTACTTGCTGTAGATAACCACGCTTGAACAGCGAGTTTTTCATCTCGATCAGGCCGGGCCGCAGATTGTCCTTGAGCACTTTAAGAATGCCCGGATTGGTGAGCATTGCGAACGTGTCGGACAAAGATATGTCACGCTTGCGATAGCCCTCACGCTTGAGTGCCAGCACAGCATTGGGACCGACTGTCACACTGCCGTCGATCATTCGCGTCAGGTGCACGCCGAGGAACGGCATGGAGGGATCGGGAATCGGGTAGATCAGGTGATTGACGATCCGGTTGTGCTGCTCAGGCAGCAAATAGTATTCGCCACGGAACGGGCAAATGCTAAAGCCAGGATCTAAGCCCAGTAGACATACAATGCGGTCGGCCATCAGACCCGAGCAGGTCACCAAAAAGCGTGCAATGACTTCTTCATGCTGGGTTTTAACCCGCATCTCCGTGGCGCGCTCTTCCAGGCCGATGACTTCGCTGTCGTAGCGAATCTCGCCACCGTGCCTCTGGAACTCGCGAGCCATGGCAGCGGTGACCTCGGCATAGTTAACGATACCACTGGAGGGCACGAAGATCCCGCCGATTCCGGTGATGTTCGGTTCGCGTTCCTTCAGTTGCTCCGCAGACAGCCACTCGCGCTCCAGACCATTGGCTGCAGTGCGCTCCCAAAGCGCGCGCATGCGCTGCATTTCCACCTCATTGGTGGCGACCAGCAACTTACCGCACTCATCGTAGATAATGCCGTGCTCGTTACAGAACGATTTGGTAGCACGGTTGCCTTCCAGGCAGAACTTCGCCTTCAAGCTACCCGGCGTGTAGTAGACGCCGGCGTGGATGACCCCGCTATTGTGCCCCGTCTGATGCTTAGCTGGCCCGGACTCTTTCTCGAGCAACAAGATTTTCGACTCTGGGTAGGCCTTGATTAATTGCATGGCAGTCGACATGCCGATAATGCCGCCCCCGATGATCACAAAATCGTACACCGCTATCACCTCTACTCGATCTGTTTTGCCCCGTGGACAAACGACAAGGGCTAAACCGCGCAGCCCCTGTTCAATTAATGGCAATTATTGGCCTTGCTGATGGCCGAGTTTGGGGTAACTGAAGTAACCGCGCTGGCGCATCAGTTCACGGCGCAGCCCAGGGTGAGGGGTGAAACGATCGCGGCCATGCAGCCAATACAGGTTATTAATCAGCAGGAAGCAGCCAACTGGCACCGGCACGGAAAGCTTCTGTTTACTGCCCTCCAGGGAGATAGACAGGTCGGTCAGCCAGTTGCCCTCGTCGAAGTCTTTGGGCTGAACAAATTGATCGATATAGCGAATAGTCGGCCGCCCTTCGGCGTCGACATCAAAGATCGAATGGAACACGTCCGTATCGACCCTTTTACTCGGCGGCGCGGTCCAGCGCATGACGCGCCGTGCTAGCGGATGATGGAAGAAAGCATGGCGATCCTCCCAGTCGTCCAGATGCAGGATCAGCGAGTTGCCACCTTCGATATTCTGCTCATCGATCTTCATCATCAGCACGTAGTCGGTGATCTGATCGACGAAAGTACCATCGTTGTGCAACTCCATTACCCGGTGAGGTTGGCGCAGGTAGCTGTCCGAATTATCGACGTTCTCGACCACGAAGCGTGCGTAGAACTGGCCGCTCATCGCATCAAAGTTCGACCGCCCCAGCAGGTGGGCCACAGCAGTCGAGAATTTGACCATATCATCAGCTTGTGCCACATCATTCAGGGCCTCCTGCTTGATTAACAGCCCTCCGGTGGCACGATCCATTAGGGCGTTGAGTAGCACCGGGCGCAGGCTGTTACCGCAGAGATCGTCAAGAATTTTGGCGAAGCGAAATCGCAAGAAGGACTTGTATTCCAGCGCCTGCACCGGCCACTCGGCCACTGCTACACAGAAAGCCTCTATCGTCGCCTTAGTGAAGGTCAGCTCGAACAAACGGGGCGACTGAGCGGAGGGTGAAAGAGAAAACCCCTTAACGGCGGTCGGTAGCGGCATCACAAGATCTTTGAGCTGGGTAAAGGCATTCATGGCAGAGTCCTGACGAAAAAATTGTCTGTACGCCGCCCCGAGATTTACCAGAACAGCCGGACTAAAAATATAGCTATTTTATAAAAATGTCTACGCTTTTATAAAATAGCGACACTCGGCAACTGCATCTCCACTTAGTAAATATTTCTGCAGTTGCGTATGATGGATAAAACCCGTTGAGGAGCATGGTTTATGGATACGCTCGCCCCCCGCCAAAACTCAGCAGTCAGCGGCTATGAGTGGCTCAAGCGGGACATAATTCAGGGCATGTTCAAGCCCGGAGAAAAACTGCGAATGACTGCGCTTAAGGAGCGCTACGACCTAGGCGTAGGCCCTCTGCGTGAAGCGCTATCGCATCTGATTGCGGAAAATCTGGTAGTAGCTATCAGTCAGCGTGGCTACCGCGTCGCTCCTATGTCGCTGAGCGAAATGCAGGACATCTATGACGCACGGGCCAATCTCGAAGCGCTGGTACTTAAGCTCGCCATCGAACGCGGCGATGACGCCTGGGAGGCCCAGGTGTTGGCCTATTCGCATACATTGGCCAAGGTAATGGAGGTCAAGACCCAGGAGCAGATGCTGGAAATATGGGATGCCCGACACAAGGCCTTCCATACAGCTATAGCCTCCGGCTGTGGGTCTAGACACCTGCTGCAGGCGCGCGCCTATCTGTTCGATCAGGCCGAGCGCTATCGCCAGCTGTGGCTGCGGCGCACGGTGCTATCCGAGGAGGCCTTGTCCCTGAAACGTCAAGAGCACAGCGAACTGGTAGAAGCTATCCTTGCCCGTGACGCAACGCGAGCAAGCGCCATGATGCAGGCTCATCTGATGACACCAGTACCGATCATCGAAGGGATCATGCGCAACAGCAACCTGAGAGCATCCCAGTCCGCCCCTGAAATCATGGGATAGTTACCGTGTCTCGCCCTTAGAGGGGGTGCCTGCGGAATTTCAGCATGTTTTTTGCAGGACAGACCTGAAGCAATTACTACCCAACACCATAGCTTTGCACCTAGCATGGTTCCGTCTTACGCTTGTGAAGCCTGCGCCGCTCTCAGCCCGCTCGCGTGAACCTAAAACAATAAGCTTGGCTTGATCAGCAACACCAGCTACGCATGAGTTTGCCAATGCAGACGACAAAGGCTTACCCAAGTTAGCGCCCGTATGGAATATCAGACGCCGATATATAACTGGTACTCCCGCAACGGTGAAAAGGCGTGGAGCCTTTATGGGGAGCTACGCCGAGTGACTTCTAATCCCCCAGAGCACATTGACAATAAAGTAACCGGCTACGGCTTTAACGAAACGGCTCGGGCTTCACTGGCAGTACAACTAAAGTGCTGGCGAAAATGCCGGGAAAATTGTGCCTGATCACTGAACCCCCAACGATATGCCAGCTCACCGATTGATAGGTGGCAGTGGGGATCACGTAGGCGTTGATATACAGCCTCCAATCGTTTCAGGCGAATCCATTCACCGAGACTGTAGGGCGTACTGAAAAATAATTTATGCAAATAGCGAACCGATAAGCCGCAGGCCTGAGCAATATGCTGCGGGTTTAGTTCAGCTGAACACAAGTTTCGGTCGATGTAGTGCTCGATACGCTGCAAATGCAGGGCAGCTAGACTCGAACTCTCACTATTAAGGACGCGCTCATCTTGGCGCAGAGCCATTAACAACGTCGAAAGCACCTGTTCCAGCAGCATATGACGGGCATCCGCATCGCATTCGTCGAAGCGCGCGGCACACATCGCCAGTTGATCAACAAAAATTCGTCCCAATCCACGCCGAGCCTCGAAACAGAAACGGGTGTAGCGCTCGGCTCCACGTATCTGTCCATGTAGCGCGCGCTCAGGCAGCTTGAATACCCAAAGGTCGTTGTCGCAGGAGTAGTGAAAACGATAAGGCGCATCGCCTCGCTCGAAGATGAACCCACCTGGCTTACAATGGAGCTCACGACCGTCTTGCTCGAAGTGTACTTCGGTAAGGCGCGGCACTGTTACAAGGTAACAGGGTTCAGTATCTTCGCTAACCTGGCTCTCGCTGCGCGAATAGCCTAGCTGACTGGAGCGCAGGCGCGATAACGCCAACGGCGTACTGCCCGTTTTCCAAATTTTCAGGCTGCCTTGGAAAATGGCGCTGGAATTGAACTCCAACGACAATGGAAAATATGTATTGCCGATGGCTTCGGCCCAACGCGATTGCCTTTCTCCCTCAGGCCAATACCGCGTAGACAATTGATCTGTCATGAAAGGTCCTCAATTTGTAGTTATTATGAGGGCGGCACCAACGGTGAATGCCGTCGGTGCCGTTGTTACACAATCCTTTGTTAAAAATCCCTGACGGTCAATGACCGGGAGTCAGTTCATATGTGGCCGAGGGATCCAGACTGACCCGCCAGCCCGGTGGAACAACGATGTTTGTGGTCGCTTCCTCAATCACACAGGGACCTTGAATAATCTGCCCTACTTCTATGCGGTCGCCGTTGTACACAGGCGTGTCCTGCCAATCGTCTTGCGCATTGAACAGCATCGGACGATGACCAGCCGGAATCGCGGCCGTTGCCTTGAGCGGGGTTGCAAGTTCAGGCATTGGTGGACGCTGTAACCGCGCGATCACCGAGCACTCTAGATTAACTAGTTCGACCGGGCTGTTAGGCTCACTGAAGGAAAACAGCGCCTTGTGCCGCTGGTGGAAGGATTCGCGCAGGGCCGCCAGGCTGCTACGGTCGAGCCGGTCGCAGCTCAGTTCGACGCTGCACTCGTGGATCTGTCCGAGGTAACGAATCTCCAGGCTGTACTGGCATTCAATACGATTGTCACCACCGAAACCATCGTCTCGCAGGTTCGTCATACCACGCTCGCGTAACTGCTGCAGGGCCTGGTTTAGTTGCTCCAAATCGACGAACTCGTCATCCAAACGCATCGGCAAAGTAGTCAGCTGATCATAGCGGATGTCAGAGAGAATCTGGCCGAAGGCGCACAGCCCCGAAGCCACCTTGGGAATCAGCACAACCTTGCTGCCGATTTCCTCAGCTAGTCGCATCACGTGCATGCCCGCTGCACCACCGGCACCGATCAGGGCGAAGTCACGGGGATCATAACCACGCTCAATGGACACGCGGCGGATACCACTAACCATGCTCAGGTTAACCAGGGTAATGATACCGACGGCCGCGCGCTCGACACTGATACCCAGCGGTTCGGCAATTTTACTGCGGATCGCATCGATCGCGGCTTGTCGATTTAGACGGATGCTGCCACCGAGCAGTGCACCATCAGCCAGATAACCGAGCGCCAGGTTAGCATCGGTTACAGTCGGCTCGACCCCACCCTTTCCATAACACACAGGCCCGGGGTTAGCCCCGGCACTGCGTGGACCGACCTGGAGCATGCCGAAGTCGTCAAGGTGGGCGATCGAGCCACCGCCGGCGCCAAGGGATTCCACCTGAATCATTGGCACGCCGATACGGTAACGGAGGAAGTCGCTGTCTTTGCTGAAGTTGGTGCGACCGCCTTTGCTAAGAGTGATGTCGAACGAGGTACCACCCATATCGACGGTGATTACGTTGTCGATACCGAATGGCTGGGCCACGCACAAGCCGGCTTGCGGGGCAGATGCCGGACCGGAGTTGATCGCGTTGACCGCCCGCTCACGCATTACCACGCCAGGAGCCAGACCTCCGTTGGACTGGAAATAGCGGGTAGGCTGCTGCGCGCCCAGCTCCTCGAACAGCGCGTCGATGCGTTCGATATAACGACCCATCACTGGGCTAAGGTAGGCGTTGACCACGGTTGTCGAGGTGCGTGTGTATTCGCGAATCTGCGGGAACACCTCGTGGCCGCTGCAGACAAATACGTCAGGTAAAGCCGCACGCACCATAGCCATAGCGCGCTGCTCGTGACTAGGGTTGCGCACCGACCAGACGAAGGAGATCGCCACCGCCTGCACCTGTTGTTCGCGGAAGTAGTCGATGGCGGCATGAATCGCCGCCTCGTCTAGCGGGCTGAACTCGCTGCCGTCACTGATAATACGCCCGCCGATTGGACGGCGCAGGTGGCGCGGCACTAACATATGCGCCGGTGGATAAGTGGCGTCATAGCGATGGCCATCTTCTTTGTGGCCAAGGCGAATTTCCAGGCTGTCTTCATGGCCATCGGTACACAGCAGGCCCACCTTGACCCCGGTCTTTTCGATCAGTGCGTTGAGCGCCACAGTCGTCCCGTTGATGCACAGATCGCAGTCGGCAATGATCTCGGCTGGTGTACGGCCGAGGGCATCGGCGATTTGCGCCAGACCGTTGCGTATGGCCAGGGTGCCGTCATGTGGGGTGGACGGCGCCTTGAACAACTGCACGTTGCCCTGATGGTCGGCGAGGATGAAATCAGTGAAGGTGCCGCCGGCATCGATGCCCAGGCGATATTGTTGTTTGCTCATTTTCGAATTCTCTGCATTGCTCAAAGGGGCTGTGCTCAGTGCGCGGCTCGGTGTGCGTGGGTTGCGGCTTCATCGAGTTGGCCGTTGCCGTCAATCACTACGCCGTATTCAAGGCGCGCGCCGTCAATCGAGACCAAGCCGTTGCGCACATCGGCTAGAACCGTGGCCAGCGGACGACGTAGTGGGTCGCCATAGCCACCACCGCCCGGGTTGACGTTGATTACGCGCTCACCTGGTTGTGCGGTCAGCAGAGTGTTCTGGATGTAATGGTCTTCCTCACCGTCGACATGTCTATGGATCAAGCGGCCGAGCTTGGGCTCGAGCAGAACATTCTTCGCCCCTGCCGCACCGGCGGTAGGCAGCTGCCGGCCCTCACCGAAACCGACCACGGTCATGGCGTGCTTCAGCGGCTCGAGCTCCAGGCGAGTACCAGAGCCACCGCGGAATTCACCGGCGCCACCACTGTCGGTCATCAGGCTGTAGCGGTGTATCAGTACCGGATAGGAGTACTCAAGCAGTTCGATATCGCCGGACGTCAGCGCGCCGAAGCAGCACAGCGGGCCGCAAGCAGGCCAACCATCCATAGCCTTGTTAGCGCCAGCGCCGGAGATGACCGAGGCCAGCACCATGGTCACATATTCATCGTTGTTGTTGCGTGGGTCGTGCCCAGCGATATTGATCCCGCTGGCATGCCCCCAGGAGGCGGTCACACGCTCCGGAGCCGCCTGTTCAAGGGCCAGACGCACGGCATCGGCGAGGGTTTCCATCGGAGTAGTGGTGCAGTTGACGTGCGGTGCCGGCTCCTGGGCGTTGCACAGAGTACCGGACGGGCCAAGGTCTACACTCACGCAGCGATAGAGGCCTTCATTGTAGGGCGGTGGCACCTGGGCGAACATCATCAGTCCGAGGTAAACCCCGGAGATCGAATTGCCCGCGTAGGAGTTGATGAAGTAAGGCACCTGCGGCGGGCTCTCTATCAGAACGTGCGCCTCGTCGCCGCGAATTTCCACCTGGGCAGTGATCGACAATTCTCCCAGACCATGACCGGAGTCTTCGAGAATGGCAGTGCCGCTGTAGAAACCGTCTGGCACATCACGCAACAATGCGCGCATATGACGGTCTGCCATATCTTTCAGCTCGGTAATGCACGCTCGGACCTGGTCGACGCCATAGCGATCGAGCAACTCGATCAGGTGACGCTCGCCCACGCTGCAAGCACCGTACTGGGCATTCAGATCGCCTTCTTGATAGGCGCGGGCGCGCATGTTGGTCAGCAGCAGGTTGATTACGTCTTCCCGGCGCTGGCCCTGGGCCCACAACTTGACAGGCGGGATGCGCAGGCCCTCTGCGTAGATTTCTTTTGCGTCCGGGTTGTAGCCGGCCGGTACCGGGCCGCCAATATCGGTCAGGTGGCCCTTGCAGACCGTCCAGAACACCAGCTCGCCCTTATAGAACACCGGTTTGTACATGCAGCAGTCGAGGATATGACTGCCCATGTAGGCTGGATCGTTATGATAAATAACATCGCCCTCGGCAATCTCATCACCGAAGAAGCCAGCAACGCATTTCATCGCTGGGATAAGCGAACCGAGATGAATAGGAAGGTCCTGGCCTTGCAGGATCATTTCCGGGAGGTGATCGAAGAGTGCGTTGGAATAGTCGTGGGCGAGGTTGAACACGCTCGAGCGACTGGTCTTTTCCAGCGTCAGGGTCATTTCTCGCTGGGCTGTTTCGAGCGCACCGCGCACGACTGCCAGGGTGATCGGGTCTACTATGTTCATGGGTCACCACAAATCTTGTTTTTGTCTGGGGAGGCGTGACGGATGTCTTGCCCACATCGCTAAGCTACGCGCGGGCCTAGCGGCTGGCTTGTCTTCAAGCGCACCGTTTTTTGGCCTGAAGTGAACTGTTTCTACTGGTGCATCTACTCAAGATCTAATGCCGGGAGGCCGGAACGCTGCGATCGGGTAGGAGGCGGCCTCACGGCCGCCGTCCTCCCACACCACCGTGCGTACGGTTCCGTACACGGCGGTTCAGGCCATGCGGTTAAGCCGATTGATCGTATCCAGTATCGAGACCAGTCAAAGTCTGTCCCATAGCTTCTTCGGCAGCGCCTGATTCATATGCGGCGCTCCTGAGTTCCACCACGGGCCTCGGCCATTGAAGGCCGACTTGCAGGCACGCTCCTCGCTCAATCCCAGGCGCATCAGGTTGCGCGCCCTCGTAGAGGGCTGCTTCCATTGCCGCCAGATGACACAGCGAAGTTTGTGCCTGACCCAGCCATCCAGCTCTTCCAGTGGACGCTTGCTCTGGCTGAGCTTGAAGTAGCCTGCCCAGCCTCGCAGCACCGGGTTTACCCGCTCGATGACATTCGCCATCTTGTGGCCCCGCACCCCTCGCAGCAGTTCCCTGAGACGGTCGCGCACACGGCGCAGGCTCATGGTTGCCACTCGCAGTCTAGGCTGCGAGTGCCAACTCATCCCATACCCCAGGTAGTCGCATTTCCACGACCCAGCCACGCGACTCTTGTCCCGATTCAGTCTCAGTTTCAGACGGTGATTCAGGAACCGCTCGACACTGGCCAGCACTCGTTCGCCAGCACGCGGACTACGGACATAAATGTTCGCGTCATCGGCATAGCGCACGAAGCGATGGCCTCGCCGCTCCAACTCACGGTCGAGTTCATCGAGCAGGATGTTCGACAGCAGCGGCGAAAGCGGGCCGCCTTGCGGCGCCCCCTCCTGCCGATGGCTGACAACCCCGCCCGACATGACGCCCGCTTCGAGGTAACGGCGGATGAGTCTGAGCACCTGTTTGTCTTCGACATGGCGCTCAACACAGAACATCAGGATGTCGTGGTTGACCCGATCAAAGAACTTCTCCAGATCGAGTTCCACGCAACACCTATGACCCGCCGCCACATGGGTGCGGGCCATCTCGACAGCCTGGTGAGCGCTTCTGCCCGGACGGAAGCCGTAGCTATAGTCCGAGAACAGCGGATCGAAGATCGGCGTGAGCTGTTGCAGCAGGGCTTGCTGGATCAGGCGATCCACGACACTGGGAATGCCCAGTTGCCGCATACCGCCCTGCGGTTTGGGAATTTCGACCGCCCGCACTGCCTGGGGATGGTATTCACCTGCCAGCAGCCTGACCTTCAGGATGGGCCAATACTGTTTCACGTAGCCTGCCAAGTCGGCGACCGTCATGCCATCGGCACCCGGCGCCCCCTTGTTGCTGACCACGCGCTGATACGCACGCTTGAGATTGAGCGGCGCAAGCACCCGCTCCATCAGCGTGTCCGGCTCCGCGTTCATCCACGTCACCGACGCCGCCGATACCTCTGCGCTGTCAGGCGTCATCCTCGGCCTCTGGCCGGGACTCGGGGTGACAGTCTTCTCTTGGAGAAATTTCTGCATTTCGGTTATCGACGAGACGCTGACGCCTACTGGCGGCATGACCTGTTCGGCCCTTGATGGCGTGGTTGACCGCCACTTACTACGGCCTCGGCTGACTTCTGCACGCCCATCCCGTCGCCTCTCGACAATCGGTAGCACAATGGCAAGCGTACAGATCTCCCAGGGTAATTCGCGCGACCTTCCTGCTTATGCCTGTCGGATCTACGTCGCAGCGTTCCGTGCAAGTATCGGGCTTTGGCGATTATGGCCACCTCACCCCGCTGCGCCGCCTCATCCGCTTCCTGTTCGTCAGGCCAGCATTTTGTCTCGGGCTTCCTTCAGATTCGCAGTCGCCCGCGACACCCTTGCCTTCAGCTAACACTTCCCCTTGCCGGGTGTGTAGAGGACTTTCACCTCCAAGTCGCCAGGCTCACCACCACAGTGAACCCGACAGCGCCAGTCACGGCGCTACGCGCCATGCCTGGCGCACCATAAAAAAACGCCAGCACATGGCTGGCGAAAATAGGAGCGTGAGTGGTTGCTAGGGGCGCTTATTGCCTCAGAAGTAGTAACCGATATTGGTATACAACTGGTTTTCCCAGCGTTCGCTACCGCCGGCGCCCAGGCTCTGGGTGTAGCTACCGCCACCGATGTAGGGATCGTGCTTGCCGTGCAACCACTCGACGGCGATCCATAGGTCTTTCAGCGAGAAAGATGTGCCAAGGATGAAGCGCTGGGAATCCTCGAAGCTGGACTCATCCTTGTCGAACAGGCTGTAGTTACCGTAAACCTTGACACCAGAGAGCCACCCGAGTGAGCCAGGAATGTCATAGCTGAGGTCGGCTACATAGAGGTTACCCTTGGCGGCAACGTTAAAGGTGCCGTCGAAGCTGCCGAAGCTAACCAGCTTGTCTCTGCCGGGATTCTCCGGGCTCATGTCCTGGCGAGTGGCTTGCAGTTGCACGCCCCAGGGGCCATTCTTGCCCGAGTAGTGGACTGCTAGGGCATTTCGGCGGCCGCTATCACGACTGTCCTGGTTCTGCAGCGTCGAGGTCAATGCCGAGGCGCCGATCTCCGACTGCCAGCTCCCAAGCTTTAGGTTGCGGGCCAGACGCCCGACTAAGATGTCGCGCTCGTGGTTATCGCTGCCGTCGACGACGTAGTCATCTGCCGTAGCAACACTGGTTGCATAGGTCCGCCCGCCGCGGCTTGTACCTTGACCCTGATCAGCCGGGCTTAGGTAGTAAGCGAGTTGGAAGTTCCAGTCATCCTGCTGCTGGATGTATTTAACACCAAGGTTCGCAATGTCTTCCAGGCCGATCACGCTGCCCAAGGTCAAGAAGAAAGTGCTGCCGGCATAGGGCAGCAGGCCGAACGGAATCTTGTTTAGTCCCACCTGAATCTGACGCGACTCATCGAACTTGTAGCCGATCCATGCATATTCGGCGAAGGCGATGTCACCGATCTTGTCGGTATAGTCGAAAGGGTAAGCGTCGCCATAGAAACGGTATTTAGCCGCGCCGATCCAACTATCGGAGTTGTAGGTAGCGGTGAGAAAGGCAGTATCGAAACTCAGCTTCTCGATATCCCGGTCGGGGTCGTAGTCGATACGCGCACGCACGGCGCCGCCAATGTCCAAGTTGTCATTGATAGCCACCGCACCTGCGGGTAGCGCGAGCGATGCCAACAATGGAAGTAATATGAGAGTTGCTTGTGGGTGCAGGTTGATCATTTTCATGAATTGGCTCTTAGCATTGTTAGTCTTTTTTTCAGCTACGCAGCACTAAGCCGCTGCGGTGTTGCGGCTTAGTTTTGGATCGGGTTTGGTAGCTGCAGCAAGTTGCCGGAGCCGAATACATCGGCCCGGTGGGCGCCGATATTGGTTTCAGCTGCAGCTGGTGCGGACAAACCAGCTGCGTTTGGCGCTGTTGAGTAGCAGCCAGTAGCTGGCGAACGCGCAGACAAAGGTCACCGGCGCTGAGAAGGTCGCCAGCGTTGCTCCGCCGAAATTCAGCAGCACTATCCCCAGGCCAGCGGCAAAGAACCAGGCGATCAAGCCGCACGGGTTGAAGGCGTTGACTCGTTCGAGAGCGAATTCAATATTGCCCTCGAACAGCTGGGTATATTTCGGCGAGAAAATATGCGCCAAAGCGATCGCTACCCAAGCCACTACAAAGATGCTCTGGTATGCCAGGGCTTGCAGAATGTAGCTGAACACATTGAGCAACATCATTGTGTAGACCACGATGCCAACTACTACGGCCCATGCCATATAAGGCACAGCCGCCAAGCCAAAACGGCCGAAGAACGCATGCATGTTGCTAGCGGCCATGAAGAAATTTGCGGTATTGATACGGGTCTGGCTGACCCAAACGAACAACAACCCCCAGATACCCATCAGCTCGACAATGGCCAGCACCACCGAGACCTCAGACAGGCCGCCCTCTGCGGGAATGGTGGCGGCGAGAAAGATGCCGACCAGACCGTTAATAAGAAAGGTGAAGATATAGAATGGTAGGCCGAAGTTAAATTTAGCGTGGTAGCTGGCGTCCTGCTTACGACCGAAGCGTGCGTAGTCCCAGGTGTACATCATGAGAATCCACACTCCCATGAAATAGGTGAAACAGTCCCACCAGCCATTACTTACTGGCCCGCTCTCAGGCCCCATTTCCAACCAGGCAGAACTGTAGCCGTATTCACCGACGGCCATCGCTACTACGGCAATCAGACCAATCAGGTAGAGCGGCAGCAGCACGCCATTGAACTTATCCAGCCAGGTCTGCACGCTACCGAACACCAGTGGCACGCTGTATAGCACCACTATTAGGTAGGCTTGATTGAGCGTGATGTCGGACACGTAGTGTTGGATAGCAATGGCGATCACCGAGCCTTCAAACACGCTGTAGTAGATCGCCGTGGCGAAGAAAATCAGGGTGGCCAGTGCTGCGCCGGCGCGTCCGAATAGCACCCGGGAGAAGAGTGCGACCGATAATCCGGTCTTAATGGCGTAGCGGGCAATGACCCCGTTGATGGCCGCATAAGTTACGACCGACAAGAGTAAGCCGATTATGGCATTCATCGTACCAAAGCTCATTGCCAGGGTGGCGGACACCACCAGCCAAAACATAGCACTGCAGATGGCCCACCAAGCCATCGTCAGTGAGCCTTTGCTCATGCGGTGTTCTTCCGGAACCGCGACGGTGCTGTAGTCGATACTATCGACCTGTTTTTTGATGTTTCCGGCCATGGCTCTTCTCTTGTTTTTGTAATGAGTGGAGTCATGATCATAAGTACTTCAGGCGGGCGACCACTTGCTGCTGAGCGCACTCTCTTTTGTCATACCTGAAGCTTCTTGCTCTCTGGAAGATGGCCCACCCAGACGAAACTCCTCCAGCGGAAAGCGATGAGAAAATCTCTCAGGCTGTCCAAGTCAGAATAAAAGACCTCAATGACGCTATGGCTTACATCTCTTTCCGAGAGAGCGTTATTAGCGAGCGAGTCACCTAACAACACCTACACTCAGCGTGATAGCCAGACAGACAACATAGCGCTTAAACGTTTCAAGCCAGTAGGACTACAAGCAAAGCACTCAATGACGGGCTCGAGGCCGATTCAATCTCGGCACAACCACCCTAAGCCAGCAACCAGCACTACATGCTACAAGAAGTCAAAACCGGGTACAAAACCGGGTACAAAGAATAACGAAAACAACCAGAATGCCTAAGCTCAAACGCTCAAGCATCAGACTTACCGCATAACGTGTAAGTCAAAAAATTGTCTTTCCCGCACGTCAACTCTATGTTTCAAATGCATTAGCCCTGAAACCCGCACGCCACTTGAGTATGCACGCATAGCACAATTCTATAGGTATTGCAACACATTCCTTTAGGGCTTCAGATCACTTGCTGCAACTGCGGCACGACCTCGAACAAGTCACCCACTAGACCGTAATCCGCCACCTGAAAAATCGGCGCCTCTTCGTCCTTGTTGATTGCCACGATGACCTTGGAGTCTTTCATCCCGGCCAGGTGCTGGATGGCACCGCTGATGCCGACGGCGATGTACAGCTGCGGCGCGACGATCTTGCCGGTCTGGCCAACCTGCATGTCGTTGGGCACGAAACCGGCGTCGACCGCAGCGCGCGAAGCACCGACGGCGGCGCCGAGCTTGTCGGCCAGGGCATACAGGTGCTTGAAGTTGTCGCCGTTCTGCATGCCGCGACCGCCGGAGACGACGATCTTGGCCGCGGTCAGTTCCGGACGATCGGACTTGGCCAGCGCCTCAAAGACGAAGGCCGAGATGCCGGCGTCGCCGCCAACGGCCACGGCTTCCACGACAGCACTGCCGCCTTCGCCGGCCACCGGATCGAAACCGGTGGCACGCACGGTGATCACCTTCACCGCCGCCGAAGACTGCACGGTGGCGATGGCGTTACCGGCGTAGATCGGCCGCTTGAAAGTGTCGGCGCTTTCCACGGCGATGATTTCGGAGATCTGGTCGACGTCCAGCTGGGCGGCGACGCGCGGCAGGATGTTCTTGCCGTTGCTGGTGGCGGCGGCGAGGATGTGGCTGTAACCCTTGCCCCCTGCTTCTTGAACAAGAGCAGCTACCAGCGGCGCAACGTTTTCCGGCAGCTGATGGGCGAAGGCGGCGTTGTCGGCCACCAGCACCTTGGCCACGCCGGCGAGCTTGGCAGCCGCTTCGGCGGCGGCGCCACAGGCGGCACCGGCAACCAGGAGGTGGATGTCGCCACCGATCTTCTGCGCAGCGGCCACGGTGTTGAGAGTGGCCGGCGCCAGGGCGGCATTGGTGTGTTCAGCGATAACCAGGATAGTCATTTAGATTACCTTCGCCTCGTTCTTCAGTTTCTCGACCAGTTCCGCCACCGACTTGACCTTGATGCCGGCCTGGCGGGCAGCCGGCGCTTCGACTTTCAGGGTCTTCACGGTGGACGCGGTGGCAACGCCCAGGGCGTCCGGGGTGAGCACCTCCAGCGGCTTCTTCTTGGCCTTCATGATGTTCGGCAAGGAGGCGTAGCGCGGCTCGTTCAGACGCAGGTCGGTGGTGACGATCGCCGGCAGGTTCAACGCCACGGTCTGCAGGCCGCCGTCGATCTCGCGGGTCACGTTGACCTTGTCGCCCGCCACTTCGACCTTGGAGGCGAAGGTGCCTTGGCCGAAGCCGGTCAGCGCGCCGAGCATCTGGCCGGTCTGGTTGTTGTCGCTGTCGATGGCCTGCTTGCCGAGGATCACCAGCTGCGGCTGCTCCTTGTCGACCACGGCCTTGAGCAGCTTGGCCACGGCCAGGGAGTTCAGCTCGTCAGCACCCTCTTCCTTGACAGCCTCGACCAGGATGGCGCGGTCGGCACCGAGGGCCAAAGCAGTACGCAGCTGCTCTTGCGCCGCCGTCGGGCCGATCGACACCACGACGATTTCACTGGCAACGCCCTTCTCTTTCAGGCGTACGGCTTCTTCCACGGCGATTTCGCAGAAGGGGTTCATCGACATCTTAACGTTGGCGAGATCGACGCCGCTGTTGTCCGCCTTGACGCGAACCTTGACGTTGTAATCGACCACACGCTTGATCGCTACGAGGACTTTCATAAAGGCTCCATGGGAAAAATTGCCCCGGCAAGCTGGCTGGCCGGGGCATGGCAGGTTCAGCGTTCACCAAGCTGTTCGATGATGCCTTGTGCCTTCAACTCGGCCAGGCGCTCATCATCGAGACCCAACTGGCGCTTGAGCACCTCATCGGTATGCTCACCCAGCATCGGCGCGGGGCGCAGGTACTCGACCGGTGTGCGAGACAACTTGATCGGACTGCCGACCGTGACGAAGTCGGCTTTCAAGGGATGGGGAATGTTGACCAGCATGTTGCGCGCCAGTATCTGTGGTTCGTCCAGCGCCTGGGCAATGCTGTTGATGGCCCCTACCGGTACGCCCTGCGGGTGAATGCGCCCTACCCACTCATCGGCGAGCCCTCCGAGAAAGTGACGCGACAGGATGGCAACGATCTCCTCGCGGTTGCTGACTCGGTCGGCGTTGCGCGCGAAACGCGGATCTTTCGGCAGCTCTGGCAGGCCGATGGCGTCGCACAGTGCGACGAACTGTGAGTCGTTGCCGCAGGCAATGATGAAGTCGCGATCACTGGCGCGAAACACCTGGTACGGCACAATGTTGGCGTGGGCGTTGCCATAACGCCCGGGCGGCTTGCCGGAAGCCAGATAGTTCTGGCTCTGGTTGCACAGTGTGGCGACCTGAACATCCAGCAACGCCATATCGATATGTTGACCAAGCCCGGTCTTTTCTCGGCTGAGCAGCGCAGCTTGGATAGCCACCGTCGAGTACAGGCCGGTCATCAGGTCCGCGAAGGCAACGCCTACCTTTTGCGGGCCGCCACCGGGCAGATCGTCGCGCTCGCCGGTGATGCTCATCATTCCACCCATACCCTGAATGATGAAGTCGTAACCCGGTTCTGCGGCGCGCGGCCCGGTCTGGCCGAAACCCGTCACCGAGCAATACACCAGGCGTGGATTGAGCGCAGCGAGGCTAGCGTAATCCAGCCCGTACTTGGCCAAGGAACCGGCCTTGTAGTTCTCGATCAGTACGTCGCAACTGGTAGCCAGGGCCCGCACCATTTCCTGCCCCTCGGGGCTGGCGATGTTTAGCGCCACCGACAACTTGCCGCGATTGGTGGACTGGTAATAAGAAGCCTCGCCGGTGGACTCGGCGTTCTGCCCCTTCATCCATGGCGGCCCCCAGCCACGGGTGTCATCACCCGCGCCCGGCCGTTCGATTTTGATCACTTCGGCACCCAGATCGGCCAGAGTTTGGCCGCACCAGGGACCAGCCAGAATGCGGCTCAAGTCGAGCACGCGATACCCAGTCAAAGCACCCATTTCATTTCACCTTTGCTTGCGCGCACTTACACACGCTCCATCACCATGGCGAGGCCTTGGCCCACGCCGATGCATAGGCTCACCACAGCGTAGCGTTTGCCGCTCTGTTGCAGCGCGCGAGCGGTGCTCAGGGCCAGGCGCGCACCGGATGCACCTAATGGGTGGCCGACGGCGATGGCGCCACCGTGTGGGTTTACCCGCGGGTCGTTGAACGCAACACCCAGACCTTTCAGGCAGCCCAGCACCTGGCTGGCGAACGCTTCGTTGATCTCGATAATGTCCATATCCGCCAGGCTGAGCTGCGCGCGAGCCAATGCCTTATGAATAGCCTCCACCGGGCCGACGCCCATAATGCGCGGGGCCACACCCACGGCGGCGGCCGACAGAATGCGCGCCATCGGAACCAAGCCGTGCCGTTCGCCCGCCGCGGCCGAGCCAATCAGCAATGCCGCCGCGCCATCGTTGACGCCTGATGCGTTGCCGGCGGTAACCACACCACCTTCGGAGAGAGGATTCAGGCGAGCCAAAGCGATCAGGTCCGATTGCGGGCGCGGGTGCTCGTCCTGCTCCACCACATTGGGTGGCGTCTTGCGCCCGGTGGGCACGCTGACCGCGAGCAGTTCTTCCTGAAAGAAACCTGCGCTACGTGCGGCTTCATAACGGGCCTGAGAGCCGGCAGCAAAGACGTCGGCCTCAGCACGGGAGATGCCGTACTCCTGAGCCACGTTATCGCCCGTTTGCGGCATGCTGTCGTTGCCAAACTCGGCGACGATCTTCGGGTTGGGAAAACGGGCGCCAATGGTACTGTCGAACACCGTCAGTTCGCGGCTATAGGCCGCTTCTGCTTTAGCCATGACAAAGGGTGCACGGGACATACTCTCCACCCCGCCGGCGACAAACAGTTCGCCTTCGTTACAGGTCACTGCGCGGGCGGCATCGATCACCGCCGCCAGACCACTGGCGCACAGGCGGTTAACTGTCTGCCCAGGTACGGTCACGGGCAAGCCTGCAAGCAGTGCGGCGTGACGCGCGATGTTGCGGCTGTCCTCCCCTGCCTGGTTGGTATTGCCCAGAATCACGTCCTCGATGGCTTCGCCAGGGATGGCGTGGCGAGCGAGCAATTCGTGGATCACATGGGCGGCGAGGTCGTCTGGGCGTACCGAAGCGAGTGCGCCGCCGTGGCGGCCAAATGGCGTGCGCAGTCCCGCGAAGATGTAGGCGTCGAGCATGGGAAAATCCTAGCGTTGAGGTTCAGTCGGGAGTGGTTCGTTGTGACGCAATGAAAGGCCCAAGGCGGCCCGTCGCCGCAGCCAGGGACCCGGCCGATAACGGGGATCGCCCGTCAGTTCGGTCATGCGTTCAAGAGTGGTGAGCAAACGCTTGGGCCCGACACTATCGCCCCAGGCCAGCGGACCTTGCGGATAACCAAGACCACGGCGCACGCCTTCATCCAGGTCATCGACACTGGCGATACGCTGCTGAACGATATCGCCCGCCAGGTTGACGATCATGGCCAGTACCCTTTGGGCCACAAAGCCGACACTGTCATTGATCACACTGACGCCCACGCCATCGCGGCCCAACAGCGCATGGGCGGCATCGCGCATGTCGGCATGGGTAGCGGGATTTAGCATCAGCGTGCGGTAGCGGGCGATATCCAGCAGCGGGTCGATGCACACCGTGCGCTCAGGATCGGTGCCAAACAGGCCGACGGCGCCGGTGGCATCCAGACCGTAAGGTGCCAGCAAACACAGGGCCTCGCTGCTTGGGACCGTGCCCTCTTCGACCCGCGCGCCCACCTGCTGAAGAAGCTCGGTGAAACGTGCACGATCCTCGGGGTTTTCAGTGCCAAGCCAAACCGGCGGAAATGCTTCCAGCGCAGGTACTGCCTGTGCGGCGGGTGGATCGATCATCTGGCCGTCGGCGTATCGGTAAAACCCACGCCCGACCTTGCGCCCGACGTAGCCGGCATCCAGCATCTGGCGTGTTAGCGCTGCAGGCCGATACCGCGGTTCCTGGTAGAACTGGTTGTAGATCGACTCAATGACTGGATGGGAAACATCAAGAGCCGTCAGATCAAACAGCTCCAAGGGCCCCATGCGAAAACCCAGACCCTCGCGCAGGATACGGTCTACCTCGGCGGGTTCGGCTACGCCTTCCTTGAGAATTTGCAAAGCCTCAGTGCTATATGCACGGCCGGCGTGATTGATGATGAACCCTGGTGTGTCCTTCGCCCGAATACCCCTATGCCCCATGCGGGCAGCCAGGGCTCGGAGGCTGTCGCCTACCTGCGGGTCAGTCGCCAGACCATCGATGACTTCCACCACTTTCATCAGCGGCACAGGGTTAAAAAAATGAAAGCCAGCGATGCGTTGGGGAAGTCGGCAATTGCGAGCAATGCTGGTGACGGAGAGCGATGAGGTGTTGGTAGCCAGAATGCAGTCATCGGCAACCACGGCTTCCAACTCGGCGAGCAAGCCCTGCTTGGCGTCGAGGCGCTCGATAATGGCTTCCACTACCAGGTCGACGTCGCTCAGTTCCGTAAGGGCGCTCGCCACTTGCACGCGGGAGAGCGTGGCCAGCGCATCGGCGTTGGCAATCTTGCCTTTGTCGACCAGCTTGTCCAACGTGCCTTTCAAGCTTTCGCGGGCGCCCTGCGCAGCGCCTTCGCGACTATCAAACAGCGTGACGCGAATGCCCGCCTGAGCGGCGATCTGAGCAATACCTGTACCCATGACTCCGGCGCCAACAACCGCCATCCGGTTAATTTCACGTGTCATCGCTCATTCTCCTGAGAAGATCGCTTTGCGTTTTTCCAGGAAGGCTTGAGCGCCCTCTTTCTGGTCGCTCGAATCGAATAGCAATTGGAAGGCCTTGCGCTCCAACACCAGCGCGCTCTCCAGCGGCAGGTCAGCACCGGCCAGCATCACTTCTTTGATCTGCGCGACGGCTAGCGGCGGCAAGGCGGCGATTTCAGTGGCCAGCTCTAGTGCACGGACAATGGTCTGCTCGTCGCCCACCACTTCACTCAGCATGCCCATGGCCAAGGCTTGCTGGGCCGAGACCAAGCACCCGGTAAGGGCAATGCGCATTGCCTGGAACTTGCCGACCGCGCGGATCAGACGCTGAGTACCGCCGGCGCCCGGCATCAGGCCGAGTTTGACTTCTGGCTGGCCAAAGCGCGCCGACTCGCCGGCGACGATGATGTCGCAGTGCATGGCCAGCTCACAGCCGCCGCCAAGGGCGAAACCATTCACTGCAGCGATGACCGGCTTGGGGCAGCGGGAGATGGCTTCCCACAGCAGCTCGGTATGGCGCAGGTACATTTCAATCGGGCGCGCTTGGGCAAACTCGCGGATATCGGCTCCGGCCACAAAACAGGTGTCACCGCCGGTAAGTACAATCGCCCGCACCTGCCCATTGCGAGCCAGTGCCCGAAAGTGCTCGGCGAGTTGTTCACGCACCGCGCTATTGAGCGCGTTCTTGGCTTCTGGCCGGTCGATGCGTACGACGGCAACGCCGTCTTCTCGAATTTCCAGGTTCACTACAGATTCAGGTTCGTGACTCATACCCACCTCTAAACACGTTTCGCTATACGAAATTGCATTTCGTATTTACGAGATATCATAGGTAGGGTCGCGAATTCATGTAAATCAGAAATCTGAACTATTTTATTATTTCTTTATTAATCAATATATTATCTATCTAAAAATGAGCGTTTTGCATTTCATCTCGGCTCAAATATAATTTCGCCTGACGAAACGTACTTTTATTTGCTTGCAATTTCCAAAAATGAGGTTCTACCATGGCACGCAACAAAGCGGATCAGCAGAAGGCTGAGAGCAGCACTGGAGCGGATGAAATCGCTTTACTGAAGATGGGCATGCTCGACCCGGCCAGTGCGTCGAGTGAGGACGAAACCAGCGGCCAGTTCGTGACTGCGCTGGCACGTGGGCTGGAGCTGATGCGGTGCTTTACCCCGCGCGACAACGTGCTGGGCAATCAGGAACTGGCGCGGATGACCGGGCTACCCAAGCCGACCGTGACGCGCTTGACCAACACCCTGATGCGCCTTGGCTGCCTCAAGCGTGAGGTGCACTCGGGCAAGTACCAGCTGGATGTCGGTGTGCTGGGGTTCGGCTACGCCATGCTGTCGAATCTGTCGATTCGCTCGGTGGCGCACCCGCTGATGGAAGAGCTGGCCAATCACGCTCAAGCCGCAGTGGCAATGGCGGCCCGGGATCGCCTGCAGATGGTTTACCTGGACGTCGTTCAGGGCCAAGGCAATACCACGATGCGGCGGCAGATCGGCAGCTACTTGCCACTGGCGCAAAGCTCGGCGGGACGCGCATGCCTGGCGGCGATGCCAGAGAGCGAGCGAGAGTTTCTCCTCGACCACATGCGCCAACGCGAAGCAGCACAGTGGCCGGTGATCCGCAAGGGCCTGGATCGCGCGTTTCGCGATTACACCGATTACGGCTTTTGCCTATCGATCGGCGAGTGGCACCGCGACGTCAACTCAGTCGCCGTGCCGCTGTTACACCCGCAGTTCGGGTTACTGACCTTCAACTGCGGTGGACCGAGCTTCCAGCTTCCACGGGACAAGCTCACTGACGATATCGGGCCTCGCCTGATCAACATGGTTAACAACATCGGCGCCGCCGCTCGGTAACCCTTCAGGGTGACGGTGCACCGTACTACATCGGCCCACTTCCGGGCCCAGAGGAGCGCACATGATCCGTGATACCGAAACCCTGCAGATTCTGCTGGATTCTCTTCGCCAGTTCGTCGGTGAGGTACTGATTCCTCGGGAAAACGAGGTGGCTGAAACGGATGCGATCCCTAAGGACATCGTCGATCAGATGCGCGAGATGGGCCTGTTCGGGTTAACGATTCCGGAAGCCTATGGCGGCCTGGGCGTGACTATGGAGGAAGAGGTAAACATCGCCTTCGAGTTGGGTCGCACCTCACCGGCTTTCCGTTCCTACATCGGCACCAACAACGGCATTGGCTCAATCGGCATTTTGCTTGACGGTACAGAGGAGCAGCGCAACCAGTACCTGCCGCAACTGGCAAGCGGCGAGCTGCTCAGCTCGTTCTGCCTGACCGAGCCAGATGCCGGCTCCGATGCGGGCTCGTTGAAAACCAATGCTGTGCGTGACGCTGACAGCTACATCCTCAACGGTACCAAACGTTACATCACCAACGCGCCACACGCGGGCATTTACACGGTGATGGCCCGTACCAACCCGGAAATCAAAGGCGCCTCCGGTATCAGCGCCTTTATCGTTGAGCGCGGCACACCCGGCGTGTCGCTGGGCAAGACGGACCACAAGATGGGCCACAAAGGCGCCCATACCTGCGACGTGATCTTTGAAAATGCGCGAGTGCCCGCCAGCCAGTTGATAGGCGGCGTCGAAGGCGTTGGTTTCAAGACCGCGATGAAGGTGCTGGATAAGGGCCGCCTGCATATCGCTGCACTGAGTGTCGGCGCAGCCGAACGCATGCTGGACGATGCCCTGCACTATGCGCTGGACCGCAAACAGTTCGGCCAGCCCATCGCGGAGTTCCAACTGATCCAGGCGATGCTGGCTGATAGCAAAGCCGAAATCTACGCGGCCCGCTGCATGGTGCTGGATGCCGCGCGCAAGCGCGACGAGGGCAAGAACGTCAGTACCGAAGCCTCCTGCGCGAAGATGTTCTCCACCGAGATGTGCGGTCGTGTCGCCGACCGCTGCGTGCAGATCCACGGTGGCGCCGGCTACGTCAGCGAGTACGCCATTGAGCGCTTCTACCGTGACGTGCGGCTGTTCCGTATCTACGAAGGCACCACACAGATTCAGCAGGTGGTTATCGCCCGTAACATGATCCGCGAAGCGCAGCGGTGACACGGCACCTGCTCTGACACCAGTTGGGCTCCAGTCGCGCCGAGACTCAATAGCGCCACATCCTGGCTTCAAGGTAGTTGTTCGACATGAGTGCGTGTTCCACTGGTGTGGTCCCGAAAGCCTCAGCCTGCGAGCTTCCCGTCAACCTACCCCCAGATGAACTGCGGGGTAGCTGCACGAAACTGGAATTCCAACTACGCCACAGTAGGTCGCACAGCACAGTGCAGGCGCTGCCAGCGGCAACGATGAGGCTATAGGGAAAAGTCGAGCTGGCAATACCAGCAAGATTCACCTGGCGGTGGACGCCCACGGCTTGCCCATCGAGTTTGAAATCACAGGTGGCCAAATCAATGACTGCACTCAGGCACCCGCGTTGATTTCCAAGCTCCCGGCGGCAGAAACCATCGTCGCGGATAAGGGCTATGACAGCGAGAGAATCCGGGAGCAGGTTGAGCTACAAGGGGCCAAGGCCGTGATCCCGAGAAAGCGTAACTCCGTGAAAGGCAACGCGGATCTGGACAGAGGTCTTTACCGCAATCGGCACCTGGTGGAAAACGCCTTTGCCCGGCTGAAGCATTACCGGGCGGTGGCATCTCGATTCGACAAGCTCAAGAGAAATTACGAGAGCGTGGTGGCCATGGCCTGTGCCTTCCTATGGCTACCCATGTGAAATGGCAACAGCCCCTAGCGGTACTTAGCAACTGTTGATCGCCGGTGCGCCGGTAAATGGCGGGCTGATTGGAGAAATAATTTCTACATATAGGCGATTTACAGCGTGTTTATCGCCTTCTGTATCTCTCCTATTCTCTCTCGACTGCTCTGCTGCATTGATTGGCTGAGCCCGGACTGACCGCATGGTTAGCCCTAATCGCGCTAAACCCAACCTGAATAGAGGATCACTCCATGCCCGTTGTACGAGTCAGCTGGTTCGAAGGAAAAGACCACGCCGCGAAGGAAGCTGTCGCTGCAGAAATCACCCAGAGCATCGTGAAAAACACCGGTACCGATGCCAATTACATCTACGTCATTTTTGAAGACGTGGCGCCATCGGATTGGGCCGGTGCAGGCAAGCTGTTCGGCGACGATCCGAAGAAGACCTAAGGTCATTCGGCGTTAATGGCCAGTGGGCTGCAAGGAGTGTTACATCTTCTTTGCAGCCCGGGCTTGGCTCTTTTGTGCTGGGTAGCCGGACTCCCAGTCGACCTGCTCAAACTGTTCGACCAGAAAATTGATAAATGCCCGCACCTTGGATGCCAGGTGTTTGCGGGTTGGGTAGACGGCATAAATACCCAGTTCTACCGAGCGATACTCCGGTAGCAACTCCACCAGATCACCCCGCCGAAGATCCTCACTTACCATAAAGCTTGGCTGCAGCAAAATGCCGCCAGCAGTCAACGCAATAGATCGGCATGTATCACCGTTATTGCAGCGAATGACCGAACGCGTGTTGACCTTATGCTCGCCATCGGGCCCGGTAAAACTCCATTCGTTCCCACTGGAAAAGTTGCTATAGGCAATCACCCGGTGCTCGGCCAGGTCTTGCGGCACTTCTACTGGTGCATGGCTTTTGATGTAGCTCGGGGCTGCACACAGGCGCATCCGCGTGCTGGCAAACCGGCGCCCCACCAGTGAAGAGCTTTCCAACCGGGCGATGCGCACCGCGACGTCATACCCCTCCTCCACCAAATCGACCTGGCGATCGTTCAGGCTGATATCCAGCTCAATCTTCGGGTTTTGCTCCAAAAAGGCAGTCCACAGCGGCGCCAGGTGCAACACACCAAAACTCACCGGCGCATTGACCCGCAGCACGCCGGCAGGCTCATGGTTGCCCGAAGAAACAGCGCTTTCCGCCTCCCCCATCAACGCCAGCACTTCCCGCGCTTGCTGGTAGAAAACCCGTCCTTCTTCGGTCAGTGATAAGCGTCGCGTGGTGCGTTGCAGCAGGCGTACGCCCAGGCGTTCCTCCAGCGCATTTACATGCCTGGAAACGGCGGCCTTGGACATTTCCAGCGCATCGACGGCACCGACAAAGCTGCCCTTGTCGACCACGGCGCAAAACACCTGCATCTCCAACGCGCGATCCATTATTGCCTCACTTATCGGAACTATAAGTCACATTAAATCATGTTTATCTCGTAAATCGAATCTTTAAACTGGATCCCATCACACACAGCACGAGGCAAAAGACATGAACATTACCCTTATCGGTACCGGCAACATGGGCTCGGCTTTCGCTCAACAGTTGTCCCAGTTTGGACACCATGTTCGTATCACCGGCCGTGATCTGGACAAGGCGCACGCCCTCGCCGCGCAGCATCAAAACGTCGAAGCATTCGCCGCTGATCAGGCCCTTGGCCAGAACGAAGTGGTGATCGTCGCCACTGCTTACCAGGACGCCTTAACCGCGCTGAAAAGTCTGGGCAGTCTCGAAGGCAAAGTGGTCATCGACATCACCAACCCGCTGACAGCCGACTACATGGGTCTGACCATCGGCCACAGCACCAGTGCAGCGGAGGAAATCGCCAAGGCGCTGCCAGGTGTGGAGCTGGTCAAGGGCTTCAACACCCTGTTCGCCCAAGTGCTGGCCAGCGGTCCCACATTTGCCAACGAGCAGCAAGGCAGCGTGTTCCTGGCCAGCGATAGCGCACGAGCCAAACAAACCGCCGTTGCTCTTGCGCAAAGCCTGGGTTGGAAAACCGTGGATGCCGGCGGTTTGGTAAACGCGCGTTATCTGGAAGCGTTGGCCGGGTTGAACATCTACCTCGGCTATGGCGCAGGGCTCGGCACGCAGATCGCGCCGGTCTGGCTCAATCGTTAATTCCCACTTACCCAATGCCTGGCGCCACGGCCGAAACAGCTGTGGCCCCGGGCAACCCACACTCCCCGTATTGGAAAACACCCATGACCGCCGCTAGCCGCACCCTCCCCTATGCCGCCCTGGTACTACGCCTAATCCTTGGCGTGATGTTTCTCGCTCATGGCCTGACCAAGCTGCTGGTGTTCACCCCGGCCGGCACAGCAGGTTTCTTTGAGTCCGTTGGCTTCTCCGGCTTTCTTGCCTATCCGGTCATTGCCTTTGAAGTGGTCGGCGGCCTGTTCCTGATCCTTGGTGTACTCGCTCGCTGGGTAGCGGCCCTAGCCACCGTGCAACTGCTGGTGGCAGCAAGCGTGCACTTCGGTAATGGCTGGAGCTTCACCAACGCCAATGGTGGCTGGGAATACCCGGTCTTTCTGGCATTCACTGCACTGGCCTTGGCGCTGCTGGATGACGGAGCCTTCGCCTTGAAACGTTCAGCACGTAACTAACCGCTCGCTGCTTTCGGCCAGGTTGCCTTTGCCGGGTTCTCGCCAAACTTGGCAAGGGTAAAATCCAGAAAGCTTTTCAGCCTTGGTGTCATGCCCCGGTCCGGCGTACGCAGCACATGAAAGGGTCGAGTGGGCATGGGATATCGAGGCAGTTGGACGATCTATCCGCTTGGCTTTCAAGTCTTAAATAAACAAGGTAATCCCCCGGCTTAGCCGAGGGACTCCTTGAGGTTGACCGTGTGATGCGGTCATCAGGAACCTTCTATCTCGACCAAGAGATAGGGGTACCCAATGAGAGATTACCAAAGCCTTGCTCACACGAAGTGGGACTGTAAGTACCACGTTGTATTCATCCCGAAGAGGCGTAAGAAGGCGATCTTCGGAGCGATCCGCAAGCACCTGGGGGGAGGTGCTACATGAGTTGGCGAGGCAGCGTGAGTGCCGGATCGTGGAGGGTCACTTGATGCCAGAGCCGAGCCCGAACGATAATTTCAAGATGGAGCCGGACTAATGCGACGCGTCGTTCAGCCGACGCGTATCCGGACTTTCAATCCGTAATTCACTAACCCACCGACTTCAGTCGGTGGTTGTTTAGTGCTACCACCGGCGTAGACGAACTGATGATTGATGCGCGCATCTACGACCCGACGGCGCGTTGCCGTTCGTATCAACTGGCAGCGGAATCGATTGGAGATCTGCTCACTCACTGACAGCGTGCGCGCCGGTGACCTTCAGGTCACCCGTGCGGAACACACGTGCCAGGTAGTCAAGGGTTCAGAGGATATCGTCCACCACGCCGCCATCGACCCGCAGCGCAGCGCCGCTGGTGGCTGACGCCTGGGTGGAGCAGATATAGACGACCATATTGGCGACCTCATCGACCGTGGCCGCACGTTGAATCAACGAGGTGGGACGGTGGGTCATGACGAATTCGGCAGCGACGGCCTCCAAGGATTTGCCGGAGCGGGCAGACTCTCCTTTGAGCAGCTCAGCCAAGCCATCAGACAGTGTCGGGCCTGGCAGCACGCTGTTAACGGTTACGCCGCTGCCGGCCACACGTTTGGCCAAGCCACGCGACAACGCCAGTTGCGCCGTCTTGGTTACGCCGTAATGAACCATATCGGCCGGGATATTTCGGGCTGACTCCGAGGAGATAAACACCACCCTACCCCAACCTCGTTGGACCATGGCTGGAACCAACGCGCGGCTCAGGCGAACACCGGACATTACGTTAGTTTGCCAATAGTCTTCCCAGCAGTCGTCATCGGCCTCGAAGAAATCGGCCAAACCATAGATGCCGGCGTTGTTGACCAGAATGTCGATGGTGGGAAGCGCAGCTGTAAGAACGCCAACGCCGTCGGCATTGCCCAGATCAGCCGCGACTCCGCTGAAGGTGGCCTGCGGTACCGCTTCGCTCAAACGTGCCAGGGCTTTTTCGACCGAGCTGTCACTCCGCCCGTTGATGATCACGATAGCGCCGGTGAGCGCCAGGCCATGGGCAATGGCGAAGCCGATGCCGCCTGTGGAGGCAGTAACCAAAGCGGTCTTGCCGGCAAGATTGATGTGCATGCGTATTGACCCTCTAGCGCCAGGTAGTACCCGGCAGGTTAGATCGGTTGCTGAATAGTCAGCGGTCTTGTCCGCCGGCTACTGACTGGCGGTGTCAGGTCCGGGTAAACCCATCAAACGGATTCATGTACACCGCGCCAAAGGCATCCAGGTGCTTGCGCGTCGGCGCGTCTGGGTTGCCATAAACTAGCAGGCTGGTGATTTTCACCAGCTCGAGAAACTTTTCGCCGAACGGCGCGAAGGTTTCTTCAATATGGTTAACGACAGCATCGGCACGGTAACGCTCGATAATGTGCACCTCAGTGCGAGCCTCGTTGACGCTGTATTCGTACATCAAGGTGCCAGGCTCTTCGCTCGTAGCGGCGACAATCTTGGCAACCAGCGTTTTAAATTCAGGGAAGTCTTCCGGAGCCAGGCTTAGGGTAAAAATGCTGATGACTTCGTCTTTCATGGGGCGTCCTCACAGAAGTAAATGACCAACCCCATGCGATAGATGCAGAGGGTTGCTGAGTCAGCAGCCATGCTAAGGTAGAGCAGCAAGCTGATAAACAACCTTGAAATCACAGATAGGTAGCGTAATTTGCTACCAACTCTTGCGCCTAGGAAAACGGCAATGACCTCCGAAGATTCCTTCAGCGGCATCCATATTTTTCTCGCCACCGCCCGCTCTGCGACCTTCACAGAGGCAGCCGAGCGCCTGGGGCTGTCCAAGTCGGCCGTAGGTAAGGCGATTGCACGGCTGGAGGCACGGGTGGGTACCAGCCTGTTTTATCGCTCGACCCGCCGCTTGTCCCTGTCTCCGGATGGCGAGGCCTACTTCACCGTGTGGTCCAATGCGCTGGAGGAGATCAAGGCCACCGAGAGCAACCTCGGCAACAAGTTAGGCGTGCCCACAGGGCGCTTGCGGGTGGACATGCCGGTCGCGTTCGGTAAACAGGTGGTACTGCCGGTGCTACTGGAGATGAGCAAACGCTTCCCGCAGTTGCAACTGACCTTGACCTTTAGCGACCAACTGGTGGACCTGACGGAAGAAGGTATCGACCTGGCCATTCGTTTTGGCAGCGTCGACAACGTCCCCGGCCTGGTGGCCAGACGCCTGACGTCACACCGCTGGGTAACCTGTGCAGCGCCGGGTTATCTGGAAGAATATGGTACGCCGTTGACGCTCGAGGACATGGGCCAGCACCGCAGCATCGTCGGCTATCGCCGCGGCAGCCTAATGCCCTGGAAAATGGCCCAGGCCGGGCAATCCTTGAAGTTCTCGCCACCACCGACCTATCAGTTTGACGATGCCGAAGCGATGATTGAAGCCACGCGAGCCGGCCTCGGTATTTGCCAGATGCCGCTCTGTCTATTTGAAAAGGACATCGCCCAGCAGGTTGTTGTTACGGTACTCGAGCCCTTTGAACCGGCGCCTGTCGAGGTCCACGCACTATGGTCGAAGAGCAATCATCTGCGGCCCAAAATTCGTTACCTGGTCGACGAGTTATTGAAGCTGTATGGCCACAGCTAACGGCAGAACGGACAGCTACTGCGCGACCTTGGCGCGGGGTTGATCAACGCCAGCCCCATTAACTCAGGGTGCCACTCAGCAGCCATAGCGATGAGCGCGGACTGATCTGTAACAAAGCCAGGGAGCCCCCAAATACTAGAGCCCGCCGACCAGGGATCTACTCACCAACCTGCGTTCTGGCCAGGCGCAGGGGGCAATATTGGCACCTTGATGTGTAGCTCAGCGCTCCGGCTGGCAGCGGCCTGAAGAGTCGACAAGTGACCGCCAATTATCCCGGTTTTCGAGATAGTTATTCACCAATATCTGAGTTTATCTCCAAAATCGAATCTATAAACTTTGAGCCATCCCCAGCCAATCAGTGCGCTGTGGGTAGGCAGGTCAGTGAGCGGCGCACACGCTTTGCAACGCCGATCAGTCCACCTCTTGCTGCTGCGGCCCCAATATCTAAGCAGGATTTCAACCATGAGTCTGGCCTATCCAGTGTTGTTCGTGTCCCACGGAGCACCAACCTTTGCCATCGAACCCGGCCAGGCCGGGGCACGCCTGGCTGAGCTAGGCCGAGCGCTGCCACGGCCTAGCGCCATCGTAATCGTCTCTCCTCACTGGATGACCCGTGGGAGCGTGCGTGTAGGCAGCAGCAAGGCGCCGGAAACCATTCACGACTTCGGAGGCTTTCCGCAAGCACTGTATCGCCTGCAATACCCTGCAACCGGCAATCCTGCATTGGCCGAGCAAATCTGCAACCTGCTTTCCCGCAATGGGATTGCCGCAACTACCGAATCGAATCGAGGCCTGGACCACGGCGCCTGGGTGCCGTTGCTGCACCTATTGCCCACTGCGGATATCCCGGTGGTCCAAGTGTCCATGCCCCACCCGCTCAATCCATTGGGTGCCTGGCAGCTTGGCCAGGCACTCAAGCCGCTGCGCGATCAGGGCGTGCTGATCATTGGCTCCGGCAGTCTGACCCATAACCTTTATGAGTTCCGTAGCAACTACGGCGACCCGGCTGAGTACGTAGCGCGTTTTTCCGACTGGATCCGTGACGCCCTGCAAGCCGGTGACCTGCCAGCGCTGCTCGCCTACCGCCGCAATGCCCCGGAGGCCGAGCGTGCGCACCCCAGTGAAGAACATTTGTTGCCGCTATTTCTGGCGCTCGGTGCCGCAGGCGAGCACTACGCCGTGGATGTGCTAGAGGGCGGTGTCGCCGACGGCGTACTGGCTATGGACAGCTACCTGTTCAAAAGCCCAACCGCCACTCAGGAGATTACTCAAGCATGAACCTGCCACTAGCCATTTCAGAACTGCAGCAAGAACCGCAATCCGGCCTTGTCTATCGTCGGGTAATCCGTGCTGCTGCCCCTCGTGCACGTCTCCTGCTATTGCATGGTGTAGGCGGTAATGAAACCAATCTGGCAGGCCTTTCCGGCTTTATCCCAGAAGGAATTGAAATATTGCTGGTACGCAGCCGCCTGCAAATCGCAGCTGAGGGCTTTGCCTGGTTTCAGGTAAATTTCACCAACGAAGGCCCGGTGATCGTTGAAGAGCAAGCGGAAACCAGCCGCCAGAAACTAGTGGAGCTTGTAACTGCCTTACCACAAATGCCTACAGTGATAGCTGGCTTTAGCCAGGGCGGTATTCTCAGTGCAAGCGTCGGGCTTAGCGCCCCTCATTGCGTGCTAGGCTTTGGCTTGTTCAGCGGCAGAATTCTCCCTGAGCTGGCACCACACATTGCCAGCGCTCAAGCATTGAGTTCGCTATCGGCGTTTATTGCTCATGGCTATGGTGATAACAAGCTCCCCGTGTCTTGGGCACAAAAAGCGGATGCCTGGTTGCACCAACTGAACGTGCATCATGAAACATACCTGTACGACATGGGCCACGAAATCACCAATGAAGAAGTGGAAGATTTCATTCAGTGGCTGAAGCCTGTATTGAACATCGCCTGAGCGACCTTGATGGTGAACTCCCGCAGTAAACTTACGGAAGTGGATCTACTTCTTAAAGCGTTAGCCAGCCCCCAGCGCCGGTTGATCCTTGAGTGGCTCCGTGACCCAGAGAAACACTTTCCGCAGCAGGAACATGCATTCCTGCTCGGTGTGTGTGCCGGCCAGATTGAGCGCAAGTGCAAGTTGGCCCAATCGACCGTGTCCGATCACTTGCGCACGCTGCATCGCACAGGATTGATTACTTGCCAAAAGCTCGGCCCGATCCATTTTTTTCAAACGCTGCGAATACACCATCGAAATGCTGGTGAAAACATTGAAAGCGATGCTGTAAAGGGGATTTGAGAGCTCTGCCATGACTATTCGCGAGGACACATTTGCATCCATCGATCTCAATTTATTGGTGGTTTTTATGTGTATTTACAAGGAACAAAGTATAACGTTAGCAGCCAAGAGTCTTGGCGTAACACAGCCAGCCGTAAGCAATTCGCTGGTCAAGCTACGTGACAAATTTAATGATCCGCTCTTTACTCGTTCGGGCAGGGGTATTGTGGCAACACCGAAAGCGAAAAAAATTGCTTCTGAATTATGTCCAGCGATGAGACTGATTACAGCCACACTAGCATCGAACTTTAGATAATCCTCTTTGCAGCAGAGCACTATTGGCCTGCTCTAACCTCTCATGACTGGCGGTGTCAGGTGGACTGACAGATGACTGGAGTCTATGTCGCTGGTGGCATCATGTTATGCCGACGCAAGCTGAACATTCCTGTCTGTAATTGAGCAATCATCTGATGGCGAACTCTCATGGTTTACCGTCGCCCTTTCGATACGTATCAATAACACCAGCCACATCAAGGCCAAAGCCCAGCATTGGGTGTAATTGCTCCGCGGAAACAAAGCAGCCATCACCGGAAGTGCTGAATGGCTTGAGGCGGTCAACTGCCCGGCAGTGCAATTGGACGAGGCAAACTCGACAAAGCCTCCGCCTCCAGGCCTGGCACCATCGGCCGCAGTTGCCCGGGGAAAAAGCCGGTGCTGTCCACATAGAGCAGTACCGACTTGGCATCGCGCCAACCGACATAGCCCATCAACGCCTTCTGGTCCCAGCCACTGCGCGTGGCCCAGGTGGCAAAGCCACGGCGTAGGGAGTGGCTGCTATACAACTCGGCGGGCAATCCGGCCGCTTTCAGTACCGCCCGCAGCAGCGGGATGACGCTGTGCGGGTGCAGGCCCTGCTCGCGCAGGTGACCCCAGCGGTCAATGCCGCGGAACACCGGACCGCGGGCGATGCCGGCGACACAGATCCAGTCGTTGTAGGCCTGCACCGGGCAGAGGCGGGCCAGCGCCGGCGCACTGTAGGTCTGTCCCTGGTTGTCACGGTCGCCCTTGCTCCACGGCAGGAACAGCTGCATGCCCTCCCCCGGCCGTACCTGGATGTGCTCGACCTGCAGGCGGCACAGTTCGTCGCTGCGAAAGGCGCGCCAGAAGCCGATCAGCAGCAATGCGCGATTACGCCAGCAGCGCAACAGCTGCGGCAGGTCGCCCTCGTCCAGTGCTTTCTCGCCCGCCCGCTCCAGCCACGCCACGCACTGCTCCAGTTCGCGCAGCTGCAGCGGTTCGGCCTGCTTCTCCGGCTTCGGGTGCAAGGTACGAATGCCCTTGAGGATCTGACGAACCAGCGGGGTCTTGGTCGGATCCGGGAAGCCCTGGCTGACATGCCACTGCGCCAAGGCCGCCAGGCGCAGCTTGAGGGTGTTGCTGGACAACGTGGCGGCGTGATCGACCAAGTAACGCACGATGGCATCGCTGGTCGCCGGCAGAAAGCCGCCCCAGGCGACCTCGAAGTGCTCGAGCGCTTGCCGGTAGCTGCGCCGGGTGTTGGGGCGGGTACCGGCCTGCAGGTACCGCTCGATCTCGTGGCTCATCGACGCACATCCCCTTGATGTACTGGTGAGCGACTGCCAAACGACGAAAAAATCGCCTCACCTTGGATAATTAAAGATTATCCGACCTTATTTATTGGATAGTGGAAATATAATACGTTGGACGTATCATATATTACTGATCAGATGCCGTTGATCGACGAGCCCACCCTAGACCCCAGTAGATTGGCGTTGAAGGCTCAGGAGGCGGCCGCAGGCTTTGTTGCCAGCGGCACCGCCGAAAACACGGTACGGAGCTATCGCAGCGCCCTCGCCTACTGGTCGGCTTGGCTGCACCTGCGCTACGGCGTTGCGATGGGCGATGCGCCTGTACAGTCGACTGTAGTCATTCAGTTCGTGGTGGATCACCTGGCGCGCCCACTGGCAAATGGTGCATGGACCTATCTGCTACCGCCGACCATCGATGCCGCGTTAGTCGCGGCACGTGTGAAGGCAAAGCCGGGACCTCTGAGCTACAACACGGTATGTCATCGGCTTTCGGCACTGGGCAGGTGGCATCGCTTCAACAACTGGGAAAGCCCAACTGAAGCACTGGCAGTGAAAACGCTGCTGCGAGATGCGCGAAAAGCCCAGGCGCGCCAGGGGGTAGTTGTCCGCAAAAAGACGGCAGCTGTGGTGGAGGCTCTGGAGGCCATGTTGGCGACCTGTACGGATGGCATTCGCGGTACTCGTGATAGCGCCCTCCTCCTGATGGCGTGGAGTGGCGGCGGGCGTCGTCGATCCGAGGTGACCGGCCTGCAGGTCGACGATGTGCGCAAACTGGATGAAGACACTTGGCTCTATACGCTGGGCGTCACCAAAACAGACACCACGGGATCCCGTCGCGAAAAACCTCTGCTGGGTCGCGCTGCACACGCGTTGACGGCTTGGCTCATCGCCGCGCCCGCCGATACCGGTCCGCTTTTTCGGCGCCTCTACAAGGGCGGCAAAGTCAGCCCGTTCGGACTATCGTCTGATCAGGTAGCACGGATCGTTCAGCGCCGCGCCAAATTGGCTGGCCTCGACGGCGACTGGGCCGCGCACAGCTTACGCTCGGGCTTTGTAACGGAAGCGGGTCGCCAGGGGGCCCCATTGGGTGAAGTGATGGCCATGACTGAACATCGCAGTGTCGAAACCGTTATGGGCTACTTCCAAGCCGGAGTGCTGCTGAGCAGCCGCGCCTCGATGTTGCTTCAACCCCTGCCCGCCCCATCAGGCCCAACCAACCAGCCTGACTAGCGGTCGACGCACCGCGTCGGAAAATGCCGCGCACGCGTGTCCTATTGAGAGGTGGAGCTCCTGGTTATGAGTCCATTGCACGGTAGCGGAATTGATGCGCAACCCCAGCTGGGCACTCGCAACTCCGGGTGTAACCAATACATGACCGCATGGCGACGCCCAAGCAGCCAGCATCTCAGCATGCTTCGTCTACTCGGGTAGTTAAGCAAACAGCTGGCGGCCCTGCGCTAGACAGCGAAGGCTCCGTCGCAGGGGCAAGATAGTCAAGTGCTTACCAGTCGCTGTGGCCTGCGCTCGCCTTATGAATACGCCTGGTCGGCAGGTGCGCTTCAAATACCCACACTGAAAGTCTTACCAGACTCGACCCTGTGCTTGCTGCACAAGTCGCGAAGCTTTTTTTCCGAACCGTCAGGATGAATTTGTACGAGCACGCCATCCTTCGCCATTATCAGTGAATGCCCTGCGGCAACCGCACGCAGATACGCAGCATTAGTGGCGACGGCGGCCAGCTTAGGAATCATTGCCTCTAGTCGGTCTATTTCATCATCACTGAGTTCGCTCATGCTCTGTTCTCTGCTCCTGCCAGCCTGATGTCGATGCTGCCCGTAGAAAAGATATCCATGAGCGACCCTACGCCCCGATCACAGGTAAGTCGATCCCATTTTTGACGCACACAGTGAAGCCTCGACTTAGCCGCTCAGCACTCCACAGCGTACGTGCAAATTCGAGTCGATGTGACAGCAGCCTTGATGTGAACAAACCATCGTAGCCGTAGCAAGATGAGTGCATTCGCTTCTAAGCATCTGAGCCCTCTTCAGGTGGACAAAAAATGCCGTCAGCCCTTGGAAGGCTAGACCGCCAGCTGTCACCGGGCATGATCCGGCACATGTACAGATCGAACAGCGGCGCGGTAAAAGCGGCGCCGTTGTGGGGCGGCGACCAGATCATCCCTTTGCTAATCAGGGAGTTGCGAATTGAGGTGAGAGATCGGCTTGTACGGCCCAGGGATGCCGCAATGTCGCCCGAACGATGAGGCCCCTCCCCAAGCGAAGCCATGGCGCGCAAATAAATGTGTTCTGCCACGGTCATTCGGTCGAGTCTTACCCTAAAAAAACCTTCGTCCAGAGCAGCAATAACGTGCCCGGACGCCTTCTGGACGTCTGCAAGCGTGATGTGGTTATTCTGCCCTGCGTCCCAGACATGACTGCCCCACTCTTGAATGAAATAAGGGTAGCCGCGTGTGAGGTGAGCAACCATGTCGGCCGCTTCTGAGTCTACAGTCACGCCCTCGGCCTCCGCTGGTTTTACAAAGGCCAGACGCGTCTGGTGTGGCTCCAGCGAACCGACCTCTAGGTAGTCGAAGAGGCGCTTCGCGTGGTTTTTCACATGTCCAGCAGGGTGTCGGAGTTGTGGGAGGCCTGCACCGACGAGGGCAACCGGCAAGATCAATCGCGAGACGCGATGCAGCGCTGCGATAAGCGCGGCGAGCTGTTCTTCTGCTACGTTTTGCAGCTCATCCACGAAAATAACAAGGACGGTGTGAGCTGCTTTGGCGGCTTCACCGAGTTTAGTCAGCAGGGTTGTAAATTCCTCCTCGAGATCACCTTTGCCCGCCAGAGCTGCCTCGGCTTCGTAGTCAATACCGACCTTGAGATCGCTGAACTTCGGCTCCAAAGCCTTGGCAAAACCGGCTAAGGCTCGCAGTCCAGTTATCGCTGCGTTCTTGGCAGGTACGATACAGCTCAGCCGCAGCAAGGCGAGACGGAGCTGTGGCGCGAGTATCGCTGGCAGAGAGCGATACTCGGATGACTCAACGTAGACGGCGAGATTGCCCGAGGCTTCGGCATCTCGCAGCATCTGGTTCAACAGTACTGTTTTGCCGACACCCCGCACCCCAACCAGGATTACGCTTTTGGCAGGTCGGCCCACGCGAATTCCCCCGATCGACTGACGGACCCGCTCGCGCAGTTGATCGCGACCTGCCAGCTCAGGTGGAGGCGTACCAGCGCCAGGGGAGTACGGATTGCAGACGGGGTCCATATGCACCCGCGTTAATAGGAATAGCGAACAGCGGGAATGGGCCGATAAACAGCTAAATCCAAGCTTTTCACCCCGCCATCACCTGCATACCCGAGACTCGGCAAATGTTGGTCCAGCTGGAGTTACCTATCAAGCCAAGCTGCCTCCGTCATTGAAAAAAATCATCGCGAGCGACCCGTCCGAAATTGCCTAAGTCTTCGTCGACGTCGATGAACATGGTATTCACCATCCGCGCGCTCTTCAGGTCGGCCATTGTTCTGAAAAAAAGGGTTCGCAGAGATGGACCTCATAACGCTCACCATCATGAACCGAGCCGAATCCCCAACTGCCCTGAAGGGTCCCAAATTGCAACCCATATCCTTCAACACGCGTACTATCGCCGCAAACATCACAAAGGACGTCACTGACGCATTCGAACTGTTCCGCCGCTGTGATTTTCATTGAGAGGCTCCTTTGGGTCCAGTGAATCAGCTTGCTGCAGCGAGCCTGCGACCCGCCAGCATCACTCCGGTAACCGCCTGTACGGTCAGGCGTCGCCAACGCCTGGCACAGGCGGACCACAATGAGCCCGGATCCCGCCCTATCTCGCCATGCGTACCTTTCGGCATGGCCTGTTGTACGGTCGGCAGATCGAGTTAATGGCGGACGCCATTTTGTGCAGCATTTGCGGCGCAGATAAGACCGCACTTGGGGCAGTGCTGATCGGCGACAGACGATCCAAGCTATCCGTTCTGGACGAACTAGCAAATTGCATGTGCGCGATGCGCGCCACTGATGCCATGGCGCTGACGTGGGCGTCTTTAGCACTCCTTCAAGGCTTGCTCCAGTCAGCGACCCCTCCTTCAAACAAGACGCATCGAAGAGCAGTAAATTTGTTGCTTTGCTGCAGCCAAGGTGTGGCGGCAGTCTCTTTGAGAGTAGGTATGGCCCGAGGCCGTCTTAAAGTCGTAACCCATGACTCGCTCGTCCTGATCATAGACCCTAACGAGCTCTATGAGCATCTCCATCGTCCAATTACCGGATCCATTCAGCCGCGATGGCAACACCACCTGAACTGCCTCAATCAGTGTTCCTTCAGCGCGTTTCACTAGCATCTGCTCGAACTCATCCTCCGTTGGAATCAAGAGCATCGTCCTCCATGCGGCTGCCTTCTGGCGGCGGTTAATCATCACGTAAAACCAAGGGCGATGATCATCGAGCTCGACGAATCGCCACATCTGGGAGTCGTCTCCAAACAGCGCTGGATACATGATTTCAGCGCGCTTGTACGTAATAAACATCAGCACACCCTCTTTTAAGCTGTATATAGCATAGCTCCAGAAGCACTAAAAAGGCTTCATCGTTCCTTTTGCGAGACAGCAAATGGAACTGAATGAAGCGCTTGGTTTGGTGATCAGGAATCTACGTATTTCGAAGGATATGCCTCAGGAAGGGCTTGGGCCTAGTCAGAGCTATATCAGTGCGATCGAGCGCGGCAAATGGAAACCATCGATTGAAAAGGTTGAGCAGATTGCTGAGATCATTGGCATTCATCCCCTAACGCTTCTGTTCCTGGCTTATCAAAGGCAAACACCCGAACTAAAACCCGAAGACTTACTGAAAAAAATCCATCGAGAAATCACGAGCTTGAAGGGTTGCCTGAGACTTGAGTAGGTTCGACATGGAATCGAATCGGCAACCGATCCCAAAAAGCATTTGATCGCAACGTCGCCAGTTGCTCTGCTGCCCGGCGCGCGGGCTTTCTTGCTCGCAATCAACAGCGAGCATGAATTCAGTCGCGAATAGCCACTGCATGAATTCGAGTGATAGACCTCGCCCATCGCAACAAACATCGATGACACGTGCTTAGCGTGACGCAAGCCTTGAAGAGTCACGCCTCCACTGATCCGGCAAGGCTACTCCCCAAGGGACCTTCGGCAGGCGTTCCATGCTGTTCCGGAGGGCCTGTGCACATGCGATGTCTAACCCTTCGAGGGCGCCTGAGATAGCGACACGCCGACCATCTGCTCTTGATATGGGAAGTGTTCGGTACCGCCGTTCTGAATGGTAAGGTGTGATGTCGGCCATTTTGCCGCAGGGAACAGGGTATTGAACGGAACATTCTTTCCCGATTGCGGCGGGTGCTCCAGCAGGCAGATCTGCCCAAGGGACGCTCTGACGCCTACGAACACTTTTCACCGTAACAGTGATCCTACTGTCGGGCTAAATACCTCTAGCTTCCGCAAACGGCCAGAAGCGGACGGTACAACCCGGATTGCGACTTCAACACAGTTCCTGCCAGAATGTCGTTCGGCTCGACCTGCATCGCGTCTAGCGCCTTTAAACGTTGGGGGCGGGTGTTAGCCGGAAACGAACCGAGGTCAGCCAACTGTTGCCGACGCTAGAGCGCAAATACGTTGGTAAGAGTTCGCGTCGCTCGATCCTGCAAGCATCCCACAACGAGGTGACATGGGATGGTCGGCGTATCCAGTGTGAACAAGCTCGCCCGGTTTGAGGTGAGCAGTACGATCGGATCAACCACAATGTTGCAGATACAGAAGCCGCGCACTCTTATCGAGTGCGCAGAAATAACGGGCAAAACAGGCGCAGCAGCCCCAGCCGGTAGCTCAGCGTTATGGCCGTTGCTACGGCGGCGACCGGCAACAGGGTGAGCCAGACCAGCACCGCCATCGACGGATGGTCAGCCTTGAAGCAGCACACAGCCGATACCATCAGCGCCAGCCAGCCCAGGCTGCGTAGATAGTCCGGCGCAACCTCGTCGGCGCTGAACACCTGGCGCCAGTGCGCCGGCAGGGACAACGCCAACCAACTGGTCGCCAAGCCCATGCTGGCGGCGGCACCCAGCAACCACAGACCTGCATTACTCATAGGCCACCCCACCGATGCGAGTCCGGTCCGCGACCTCAACCGTAAGCGTCCGCCCAACTCACCTTGCGTAAGTTAGGCAGGCACCCACTGATGTGGCAGCAGCTGCCCGATCTCACTGGCCCTCTGTGTTGGCAACCGAGTCAGCACATCTTTGAGATAGGCATACGGATCATGCCCATTCATACGCGCCGACTGGATCAGGCTCATGATTGCCGCAGCCCGTTTACCACTGCGTAGCGACCCGGCAAACAGCCAGTTCGAGCGCCCGAGTGCCCAGGGCCGTATCTGGTTCTCGACTTGATTGTTGTCGATCGGCACAGCTCCATCGTCCAGGTAGCGCGTCAGCGCTACCCAGCGTTTCAGGCTGTAGTCGAGGGCTTTGGCCGTGGCTGATCCGTTGGGCACCAGGTCGCGCTGGGCCAACATCCAGTCATGCAGTTTTTTGAGGATCGGTACCGCCAGTTCCTGACGTATTCGCCACCGATCTTCATCACTCATTTCCCGCGCTTGGCGTTCGACTTCGTACAAGCCGCTGATCGAGTGCAGCGCTTGTTCGGCCAGCTGACTTTTGTTCGCCACGTGCAGATCGAAAAACTTGCGACGGGCGTGAGCCATGCAGCCGATTTCAGTGATGCCTTGCTCAAATCCGGCCTTGTAGCCAGCGAAGTCATCGCAAACCAGCTTACCGTTCCAGTCGCCCAGGAAGTTGCGTGCATGTTGTCCGGCACGGCTTGGGCTGAAGTCGTAAACCACCGCGTTGAGCGCCGAAAACGGCGTCGTGCTGTAGGCCCAGACGTAGGCCCGGTGGGTTTTCTTCTCGCCTGGCGCAAGCATTTGCACCGGTGTTTCATCGGCGTGAATCACACGCTGGTTCAACACCGCCTCACGCAGAGCATCAACTAGCGGTTGAAGTCTCACGCCAGTTTCTCCGACCCATTGCGCCAAGGTCGAGCGCGCAATTGCCAGTCCGGCGCGACCAAAGATTTTCTCCTGCCGGTACAGCGGCAAGTGATCGGCAAACTTGGCCACCATCACGTGGGCCAGTAGGCCTGCGGTCGGTATACCTTTGTCGATAACCTGCGCCGGCACCGGCGCCTGGATCAGGGTTTCGCACTGGCGACAGGCCCATTTGCCCCGCACATGTTGCTCGACGGTAAACACGCCCGGCGTGTAATCCAGCTTCTCGCTGACGTCTTCGCCGATGCGTTGAAGTTGACAGCCACAGGCGCACTGGGTGTTTTCGGGTTCGTGACGAATCACCGTGCGTGGAAACTGTGGCGGCAATGGCGCACGTTTCGGCGATTGCCGTGGTTCGACCTGTGGCGCAGCGGGAAGAAGCTGTTTCAGCTCGGCCTCGATAGCCTCAAGGTCGGTGTCGAGCAGGTCATCCAGCAAGCTGCTTTGCGCCGGGCTGATTTGTTCGCTGCGCTTGGCGAACTTGTGCCGTTTGAGCAGGGCGATTTCGAACATGAACTGTTCGATGAGGATTTCATCGTTCTGAATCTTCCTGCTCATCGCCTCGACCTGGGACTGCAACTGCAACGCCTGTGCCGCCAAGGCACGAAGCTGTTCCGGGGTCATCTGGTCGAGGCTGGGCGAGAAAGTCATGCCGCCAATTGTGCCAGAGCAGGCACGGGGCGACGACAAGCAGACCGGCCAAATGGCCGGCGTTTACAGCACGCTAATCACACCGCCTGCACCGACGCGCTGCCACGGCAGGCCCAGCACCAATGCCTGGAGTTGTTCGCTGTCGAGTTCGACCTCGCCGCCGTGGCGAATGCCGGGCCAATGGAACTTGCCTTGGTTCAGTCGTCTCGCTGCGAGCCAGACGCCGACGCCATCGTGCACCAGCACTTTCATTCGATTAGCCCGGCGATTGGCGAACAGATAAGCGCAGTGCGGCTTCGCCGCACCGAACACCGCAATCACCCGGGCTAATGCCGTCTCGGTGCCAGCGCGCATGTCCATCGGCTCGGTGGCCAGCCAGATGGCATCGATGCGGATCATTGAGCGACAGCCCGAATAAATTGCGCACAACCCTCGGGATCCGAGGCTGGCCATTTCACCGTAATCACTTGCCCGGCCACGGGCAACTCGATGATCACTGACGTTTCGACTGACCGTTTAGGTGGGGCTTTTAGCGGGACGAAAGCCGGTAGTGAAGCCGCTGCGGGCTGATCTCGATAGAGCGGCAGCCATTTGCGGATGACGTTGGCATTGATGCCGTGGCTGATGGCGACACTGGACACGGTTGCGCCAGGTTGCAGGCATTCCTGAACGACCTGGGCTTTGAATGGTTTGGGATAAGAGCTTCGTTGGCGCATGGAAATCCTGGCGATAAGGGTGATCGCGTCCGCTTAAAAATACGCGGACACCATCGCCCTTAATGCTGGAGTTCGGAAGGTGAGTTCGCCGGACGCTTACCCTCAACCGGCCTTGCCAGACGACGCGCGGTGAGTAGCGCTATCAGCGCGCAGGCCAACAGGCTCAGATCGACGCCGGCCACGGCCCAGTAGGGTTCAAGCAGCATCCTTTTGACCAGGTGGTCCCCCGTGGTGATCCAGTTGAGCAGCACCGCAGCGACGCAGAGCAGCGCCAGGCCGGATTGTGCCGCGCCTGGGCCACTGGTGCACTACGCAACAGCGCATGCAGCAAACTCAGCAGCCAGGCACCCCAGAACACCCACTTTTCCCATTCGCCACGGCCAGGCATGGGCTCAGGCAGCAGCCGGTTGGCCGCCAGCATGGCGACCGCTGCCAGCAGCATGCCGGTAACCGTGGTGACTGCCATGGCGTCAACCAACCGACAGCCCTGCAGCCCGAGTCGGGCGTGCTCCTGCTTGCGTATCTCGACGAAGAACACAAAACCGCTGGCGATGCACACACAGCCGAGCAGACCGCCCGCCACGTACAGCCAGCGCAGCGCCCAGTGTTCGAAGTGCTGCAGGTGCAAGCCGGTGAGAAATTGATTGACGGAACCAACCGGGTCACTCGGCGGGTCGTTGCGCAGTAGCTCGCCGGTACTGGCCTTGAAGTGAATGCCCTCCCCGACCAGCGCCACACGATCACTGCCGGCGCGGTAGATGCTGACGTAGCCGTTGGCGTCATTTAGATGCTCGATAGTCAGCAGCCCGACCTCTCCCGGCATATCGCGCGTAGCCCAGATGCGCTTGGCCTCGGCCACCATGGCATTGGCGGAGGCCATCTTCGCGGGCACACCGGCCTCATCATGGGGCAAGCCGGTATGCGCCGCCTCGATCACCTCATGCCGATTATGCAGCGGTTTGAGCAAGGTCCCGGAGACCGGGAAGTAGTACATCGACGCGAAGATCACCAACCGGTGAAGGCAAAAAAGAAGTGGAACGGCAACGCCACCACGCCAGTCATGTTATGCAGGTCCAGCGCGCTGCGCTGGGTCCGCTTGCGCGGACGGAAGGTGAAAAACTCCTTGAAGATCTTACGATTGATCATCCGCTGGGTCCTTTGGCTGGTTGGGGATACCAAACTCGCCACCAATGCTCAGCACGGGATCTCGGTGGGTGGTGTAGGCATAGAGCGAGACCATGGGCATGGTTTCCGGCGCCGGCAGGTCGCCGATTACCCGCCCTTTGGTTGCCGCCATATCCACCGGATGCGGTTTGAGATCGGCAAATACCTGTTTCAGCAGGTTGTTGTAGGACGGCATAGGCTGCGGCTCGAAGCGCGTATCGGGGATCGCCCAACGATCGATCTCGCGGTCGAACACCGACAGTGCACCGAAAAAGAAGACGACCATCAGCACGAAGCCCAGCACCAAACCGAACCAGGTGTGTACCCAGGCCATGGATTGGCGAAAGTTGTTCAGCATGGCTCTGCTCCTATCCGATGATCATGCGCTGCAGCTGCCAGGCAACAGCCAGCATCAAGACGCTGCCGAGCGCCAGTACCATCGAGACCCGCCACAGACTGGCTGCGGAAACAGCGCGAGATACAGGACGAAGGCCAGCATCATCATCGCCTGCTCGGCGGCATGGTAATCGACCCCAACCCCATTCAGCGCCGCCACGCCCTAGACGAATGCATAGCAGCCGAAGATCGCGGCCAGAACACGAGATACCACCACAACAGGAGCCATTACTGACAGGCTCACCAGCTGTAGCTCAGCTTGGCGGTGAGTTCTCGGCCCGGATTGTAGTAATCCGCAGTTCCGGAGCCCACGACATGCTGCTCATCCAAAAGATTACTGACATTGACCGCCAGATCCGTGTCCTTGGCAATCTGGTAATTGAAGGCTGCATCAAACAAGGTCGTCGCCTCGCTCTCGCCGGTGTCATTGAAATACCTTGAACTGAACCGTCAGCCCAAGCGAAAGAGCAGGATTGCGCTGTTCTGGAAATCCAGCCAAGCTCTTCTGAGGAAACGAATAGCTGCGGAGTCGTGGGTATGCCGTTCTCTCCAAAGCAGCCATCGCTTAGCACCCAAGCATGCAAAAAGATCAGCATAGACGCTCGCAGGTATGACGCAGGAGGGGCAAGGCGCAAATATATAAACTGCTTTATATCAATAATATACAGGTCTTATGTCCTGATTTTCCTTAATCTCGGCATAATCCTTACATTAACTAGCAGGAAATTAAATGTTAAAAGCCCTGCGTGCATCTAGCATGTGGAGTTTTTCTCCTTGCAGCCAGCCGGCAACGATAGGCATGCGCATTTAATAGCTCATTGTGAGTATCCGAATAGACGCTTGCCAAGGACACCATCTTGAACATACGAATGTTCTTGAAGTTGAAGATGGCGATCTAGCAACGGAAAATCTTTCCTAGGGAAACCCCCTAAAAAACGGTACAAGGTTTCATAGCCTGCCCTGTTGATATATGGAAAAATCGCTGCCTTATGCAGGTCTCTTGGGATCAGCATCCCGCCCCTTCTTTTCTCACACAGTTTAGTAAATATCAAAAACCTTGAGTAGGGGATAATCTCCAGTAGTGATGCGGTTAAGACCAAACTACCAAATCTACTTGATGGATCGGCCGTGGACGCCCCCAATAATATACTCTGCTCAAAAGAGCTTGCGTCGGGTGCTCGTGCATCTTTCCTCGTTTGCAAGTGGATTCTAGCGATTCCGCCTCTACTACCACGAAAGGGACATTGAAGGAAAATATTGAATAGCCTATAAAATAAATCGTGCAATGTAGGTTGTTGATTGTCTCTACTGATCAGAGCATGCTCAATCTTTGTGAAGGTACTTGAGCAAAAACGAAAGAATAGAGTTTCCTCTATGGAGGCATTGTTTGATATCGAATTGCAGCTTTGGACAAACGCATCCCATGCCCTTGAGTAACGCGGTGTATCAACTAGTCTCACCAACTCTCGATCATGGGCAGCGCAGACACAAGAATAAATGTAACACCAGTCCTTCCGCCATATAGGCAAACGACCATTCGCCACATCATCGCGTAAGCAATCAGGGCAAAAAAAACGGCGATACCTCCATTCGACTAATTTATCGCCTCGAAGGCAAAAAAAATTTCGTAATAGTTCAGGGGTAATGTCCCCGGCTACACAACTTAATCGCTGGCTGGCGGATAAGAATTCTGAGTCTGGGTCCGAATATTTGATCTCCACACCCTCCCACCAATACGCTGGGCGTTCTGTTGATGATAATCGAGGGAAGCCAGCGGCGTTTGGATTAATGCTGCATCGAAACAACCAAGATGAAAGTGTTTCTTCAGAACTTGGTGTTGGCAAGCCAGAGAAACTCACTACTAATAGCCCCAAGGATTCTTGTTTGCTCGCCGCAGCATATCAACATCCACCTTCTCCCCCCCCATTTTTATGGCATAACAGGCAGCCGCCCTTATCAATTCGAGTGTTTTGTCCATGCGCCCATTCGACATAGATAAAATAGTGCCTACCATCTCCTCAGAGTACAAATGTGATGGCTGTTTTAGCGGTAGGGACTCCTCTACCTCCAAGAGGAATGACCTGAACTCCTCACTCTCTATCCAGTCATCAAGAGCAACTTCGTGAAAACGTCTCTTAAATTCATAATTGGATTTAAGTGCGTTGCGCGCACTAGCAGTGCCAAAGCAAAATAGTTTCAATCCATATTCAGGGCCGAGCAGCTTTTTAAGAATAGACATGTTAAAACGCTGCTCTTGCTTCGAGCGTAGCAGTGCATCATGAAACTCGTCGATCACCAGCCCCCAAATTTGCCTCAGCCTAATAACCTCTCTAATCTCGCTTGGCAGGTCAGAGCTACTTCGGCGACTTGAGCCAGAGCCAACTGGTATTCCGAGCGCTAAAGCTATCTCATCTTTAAGGCTTTTTTTGGTATCTATTTCTGGGGATGCAGCCAAGGAGACAAAAATCAACCCTGCACTCCTTTTTACATGGTTTGGAATCTTAGATATTATAGCCGTCTTTCCAGAGCCACCTGGGCCAACCACAAGCAAAGCAGGCGCACTCATACGATCTGGTACATCCGCGATATTATTCATCATGCGAAAAACAGCTGCACTAGAGTTATTGTTCACCCATATTTCTTGATGAATTAAGGCTATTCGCGTATCAATATTAGAAGACAAATATTTTCTGATGTCCGACCGGACGTGCTCATCACTCATGACTCATCCCCAGGTCGAAATTTTTTTGGAGAGGCTGAATAATTTGGCTTGATATGTTCCCTGTCAGCGTTAAAGCTACTACTTCTAGGATTTGGATTTGCCTCAGTATAGACTTTTTCAGCGGCCTCTCGGCGTCTTTCCTTCTGCGTTAACTTTTTACTTTCCTCTTCAATTTTTTGCTTCCCTCTGTAGGCTTTTAACCCGCCATCACTATCTATGGCTCCGATGCGGACTGGGTGACGATAGAGCTTGCCGGCACGATATTCCTCATAGGTAGGAGCCTCAACGGTTACGTCAGACAGGTGTATTGGGCAAAATTGGCCATCCAATTTCACCCATACAACATTCATATCGTACGGGTCATATTTGACTATGACATTTCTAGTCCCCACATGAGACCCCAATATAGGATCCCAATAAACTTGGCCATGCAAATTAATGCCACCAGGATTAATTTTTCGGTCTTCTTGAGGCATGAACCAAATCTTTAATTGCTCGGAATTCAAGCCTGCCGGGGGGTAAGGAAGCCCTCCGTTGGGCGCGAAATAGTTTGTCCACGCTTGTCGCGGGCTACACTTTAATGCGCTATGAACTGTTGAGTGATAGACAACTACTTCGCGAGAGAACCAGCGAAAAAAATCAGAGAAGGTCATGGTTGCATTTCTTTCGCTGTTAAGTCCTCTGCGCGCAACAGAATTTGACATTGTAGTCCCCGGCAAGAAATGCACCTTAGTAGTCATGAACGTGCCTATCAGCCGTTCAACATGACCGCCAAAATGTTTTCTTCCTACAGGTCGGTATTCGGGGGAAATCCCAAAAGATTCACACCCTACTTTAAATTTTGGGCTGGTGAACTCTGCGGCATTGTCCATATGAAGGACTTCAGGCTTTCCATAGTAGGGGTAGTCTTCTGGATCCAAGCCAACACTTGCCGAAAAGTTTACTTTAGGAAGGACAGAATGACTAAGAGCGCAAGCCACTGAAACAGTAGACGGGACGTAAAGGCTAAGATAGTAACCAAGAATAACCCTGGTATAGACATCAATTACAATTGTCAGCCACGGGCGTCCAATAATATTTATGCGATCATCAGCCAACAGAATTATATCGACGAGGGTGTGATCCATCTGTACCCATTGCAGCGGCCTTTCAAGATTTTTTTTACCCGGGCGAGCTGAAAATTCTTGCGTCGCGGCATCAGGACCTTCTTTAATTCTCATTCTTGTTTTTTCTGAGAGGATTAAGCGTACACGCCTCAATACCGTATCTTTGGAAGGGCATGAAAAACCTTGCTCCTTACATGCAACATCCACCTCGCTCCACACTTTGCTGTAGCTGGCTCCTTTCGACTTGAATTTTTTAGCAGCCTTGAAAATTATGACCTCAACCGACTCATCCAGTCTCGTAACGCCTTTCTTGACACCCCGTGTCTGCGCAATTAAAGATAGTGGGCCTACGTCAGCGTCAAAAATTTTAGCCAAACGATAGAAGTAACTCTTTGATACACCCAGTAAAGAACAGTACTTAGTGACTACCCCTCCCTCAACCTTCCACTTTCTGATAATTTCAAAACGCTCAGCTGCCAATGAAAGTTGATCAACGGTGTAATCATTGACATTCAAACCCTCCCCATGATCACTACCATTAATTGCCGTAACACTAGGGATTCGCTGAATGTCGCGCGCCGACACCAGTATTACTTCACCAGAGTCGACAATTGTTACCCTTATCGTTTTGTCACTAAATACCTGTTTGACTTTCGCAACTTTTCCCTTGGCGACAATGAGTTCCCCAGGGGTTAGCTGATTTGCCATGGATGTACTCTCCACAACGCTAATCTAGGCGAAGTCTGCCGAGCGGCGACTTACATCAGTCTCTATCAACGATCGAAATTGGCTGCCGAACACGATACGACGTCACGTTCAAAAAATAGACTATTGCTAGCTTTTCTGCCGCGTCAGTCTATTTTTTAAAAGTTAATCAAGGTATGTGATTGATTATTAGAGATAAATGATATTCTTTTTTTTGATCGGGCATCACACCATTTCCACTTTGCTTCAATCGCGAGCCGTACCTGTTAAAACGTCAGGATGCCCAGGACTATTTGGATTTCGACGACCCTGGTTTATACGACCACTGAAAGCAGCCTCAAACATGTGTTTACGGTGTGCAGTCGGTTTGCTGATCCCGACCCTCAGAGGCCGATCGGGCCTATGCGTTCAGCTCGCTGATTGGCAGGTGCCGTAAATACCCAAGGCTGGAATAGCCTGTGCCAAAGTCATCAATGGCCAGTCGTATCCCTAATGCGTGCAAATCCCGGATGGCTTGCTCGGCCCCAAGACTGTCGCTCAGCAACACACCCTCGGTCACTTCCACGCATAGGTTGGCGGGTTGCAAGCCGCAGTGTTGTAGTTGTTGAGCAATCAGCATCTTACCGACATCCCCTGCTCGATCACTACAAGATCCGCCAGTGGCGTTACCTGATTGCTGCTGAACGATAGCGGGGTTTCCCCGACGGAACCCTGTGGACCGAGCTGGCATATCCCCGGCCCTCCCCCGGTGCCATACCGGGGTGGGCCAATCCCGCCTATGGGCAACATACGATCCACGCAGGTGTTTCCATGGGGCGTTTTTGTCAGAGTGCCTTGGCTCGGTCCCGCAGCAAATACTTCTGGATCTTGCCCGTCGAGGTCTTCGGCAGCTCGCCGAACACCACGGTCTTGGGTAGCTTGAAACCGGCCAGATGTTCACGACAGAACTGAATGACGTCGGCCTCGCGGGTGTCCTCATGATCGACTTTGAGCATGATGTACGCGCAGGGTGTTTCGCCCCATCTTTCGTCCGGACGTGCAACTACCGCCGCTTCCAGTACCGCAGGGTGGCGATAGAGAACGTCTTCGAGTTCGATGGTGGAGATGTTTTCGCCGCCGGAGATGATGATGTCCTTGAGACGATCCTTGATTTCGACATAGCCGTCGGGGTGGCGCACCGCCAGGTCGCCGGTGTGGAACCAGCCTCCTTTGAAGGCTTCGATCGTGGCTTCGGCGTTTTTCAGATATCCCTTCATCACCGTATTACCGCGCATGAAAATTTCACCCAGGCTGGTGCCGTCGCAAGGCACGGGTTCCAGGGTTTGCGGGTTGGCGACCATCAGCCCCTCTAGAGTCGGGTAGCGTACGCCCTGGCGTGATTTGATCTTCGCGCGCTCGCTCAGCGGCTGTTCATCCCAGTGCGCATGCCAGGCGCAAACCGTCACCGGGCCGTAGACCTCGGTCAAGCCATAGACGTGCGTGATCTTGATGCCCATTTCCTCGACCGCACCAATGACCTTGGCCGGCGGTGCAGCACCCGCGACCATGGCATTGACCGGATGATCGATGGCGGTCTTGGCCGAGTCCGGCAGGTTGACCAGTGCATTGAGGACAATCGGCGCACCACACAAATGGCTGATCTGATGCTCGTGAATCAGTGTGAGAATTTTTTGCGGGTCGACCCGTCGCAGGAACACGTGAGTACCCGCCAACGCGGTGACGGTCCACGGATAGCACCAGCCATTGCAGTGGAACATCGGCAACGTCCAGAGGTAAACCGGGTGATTACCCATGGCCCAGGTCATCTGATTGCCCAGGGCATTGAGGTAGGCGCCGCGGTGGTGATAAATCACGCCCTTTGGATTACCGGTGGTGCCGGAGGTGTAGTTGAGGGCAATAGCTTGCCACTCGTCCTCGGGCCATTGCCAGGCGAACTGCGGGTCGCCCTCAGCGAGGAACGCTTCGTAGTCCAGCGCGCTGACGGCACTGCCTTCGCCGTACTCCGGATCGTTCACATCCACCACCAGCGGCGGATTGGAAAGCCCGCTCAAGGCCTCACGGATCACCGCGTGGAACTCACGGTCGGTGATCAACACCTTGGCCTCGCCGTGCTCCAGCATGAAGGCAATGGCCTGCGCATCCAGACGCACATTCAGAGTATTGAGGATCGCGCCGGTCATCGGCACACCGAAGTGCGCTTCGAGCATCGCCGGGATGTTGGGCAGCATGACCGCCACCGTATCGCCCTTGCCTATGCCCCGCCGGCTGAGCGCACTGGCCAGGCGTCGGCAGCGCTCATAGGTTTGTTGCCAGTTGCGCCGCACAGCGCCGTGGATCACCGCTGGATACTGACCGTAGACAGAGGCCGTACGCTCGATGAAGCTCAGTGGCGAGAGGGCAATATGGTTGACTGACGAGGGCGCCAGGCCCGTTTCGAAAATCGACATGACGTTTTCCTGTGGGGAAGTCACCAGTCGTGTAGCGATGCTGGCAACCTCCGATGGCTGATTGTTAGCTCTGCCCAGGCTTCGATAACGTCCCCGCCTCATCGACGGGGACGTTGTAACGGCTCAGGCGGTCTGCTTGTTGTTTTTGCGCAGGTACGAGCGCCAGGTCATCGCCCAGCGTAGTGGATCTTCCAGCGGTGCAGCCTTCAACCGGTGGATCGCCTGGTTATGCGGCGACGTCTTGACGATCTCCGGATTCGAATAGGCTTCGCCGGAGATGTGCGCAAGCACTGCGATCCAGGTATCCAACGCTTCCTTGCCATACATTTCGCCCGCCTCGGGCGTGAAAGGCTCCGGCACCAACCACGGGTGATGACTGCTCCACATCGGATCAATGCCGAAATCGCTCATGCGATTCTGCACATCGTGGACGTCTACCCCAGTGTCTTCCTTGAGTTGCTCAAGACTGTAGCGTGTCATCTCCATCCGCGGACTGGTGGCCTCGGGATGGGAACGGGTTACGCCGCGTATCGCCAGCAGGCCTTTTTCCATGTAGTTGTTGGCCAGAACCGAGATGTCGGACGCTTCGGCCATGCCTTGCGCGCCCATGGCGCGCGACCACGCATACGCCTTGAGGATGACGGGAACGTTGCCCCAGAACTCACGGATCTTGCCAGCGCTCTGCGGACGATCGTAATCAAGGCTGTAGCGCTCACCATCGAACGCCACCACCGGTGCCGGCAGGAACGGCGCGAGTTCCGCCGAACAACCATAGGCCCCAACTGCCGGGCCCCCTACCCCACTTTTCGGTGCGCCGAATGTCTTGTGCAGCATGAACATGCACGCATCGAAGCCGAGTTCGCGAGCACGAATCTTGGTCATCGCACCGTTAAAGTTGGCGTGGTCGTAGAAGCACAGACCACCCGCCTCATGCACCACCCGCACCCACTCGCGGATTTCCGGGTTGTACACGCCCATGTCATCCGGGTTGTTGACCATCAGCGCTGCGGTGCGATCGGACACGGCGGCCTTGAGTGATTCGAGCGAGGGGTAACCGTTCTCCTCGATCATCAGCGTGATGACCTTGAACCCGGCGGCCGCGGCTGTGGCGGCACTGCTCGGGTGGGTCTGGATCGTGGTGATGATCTCGTCCCGTTGCGCCAGTTCGCCACGGGACGCGTGGTAGGCACGGGTCACGGCGCAGTTGGTGTAGGCCGCGTCGGCACCGCCACCCGCCTGGAAGATGAACTGATCCATCCCGGACAATTCGCGCAAAATCGTGTCCATGCCATGCATCACTTCCAGTGCGCCTTGCAGGGTGTCTTCGTCCTGATACGGATGTACGTGGGTGATTTCCGGGCGCCAGGCCATCGCCTCGTTTATCTGCGCGTTGTACTTCATGGTGCATGTGCCGAACAGGCTGATATTCATCATGCCCAGCGTCTGCTGCGACAAGCGCAGATAGTGATACAGAACCTCGGGCTCCGACATTTCCGGCAATGCCGGTTTGCGCGTGCGGCGCATGTTCGCTGGAATCAAGCCGTGGCCACTGCCGACAGCGGCTTGCACCTCGGCTTCCACGTCAGAAAAAATCACGCCGCGACGGCCGGGATAGCCCATCTCCAGAATGACCGGCTCGCTCCAGATGGGAGCGTGGTATTCCTTGAGTGTTGTGCTCATTGTGCGATTACCTTTTTGAGTGCTGCGGTCAGACGCTCGAGATCGGCTTGCGTGTGAATCTCGGTGACGCAATAAAGGGCGCTGGCGCCCAGCTCCGGGAAGTCCTGGGTCAGGTCCTTGCCGCCGAAGATCCCGAGGGCGAGAAGCCGCTTGTTGATGTCCTTCACGCTGAGTCCGGTGGCGTCGAAATTCACCACGAACTCCTTGAAGAAGCCGCCTGGAAACGTCACGCGGACACCTGGAATGTCAGCCAGCAACTTTGCGGCATAGTGAGCCCGCTGCAGGATGGCATTGCCCACGTCTTCAAAGCCTTGGGGGCCCATCATTGCCATGTACACGGCATTGGCGATGGCCCACATGTACACCGAGTGACCGGTCCAATCGTTGCCTTTGTCGCGCAGGCCGTAGGACGATTGCTCGAACAGGCTGAGGCCAAAACCGTATTCGCCGGGCTTGGTGGTTTCGGCGATGCTGATGAACAGGGTCGGGTACTGGTGGGCGTAGAGTTCTTCGTCGCGGGTGGCAATAAAACCGCTGACGCCGCCACCGCAATTCATATGCACCCCGAGCGGCTGCGTGGTACCGACCACGATGTCCGCGCCGAAATCGATCGGCGCGGCCAGCACGCCCAGCGAGATCGGGTCGACACCAACGATCACTTCGGCACCGACAGCATGGGCAATAGCGGCAATTTCGGCGCCTTGCTGTTCGATCACACCGAAGTAGGACGGGGTTTCGAAATACAAGGCCGCCGTTTGCTCGCCGATCGAGGCACGAAGGTGATCGAGATCCAGCAGTCCTGTGGCCGGGTCATAGTCGACCAGCCGGACGACAATGTGGCTCGGCATGTCGACCGGTTCGCAGTAGTTGCGAATGATCGACAGCCGCTCCGGGTCGATGGCGCGGACCACCGCCACCTCGTTGCGTCCGGTGATGCGCGTGGCCATGCGAATGGCGTGACCGGCGGCGCAGCCCCAGCTGCGCACTGGCAGTCCGACCAGGTCCATGTTCAGCAGCTCGCCTAGCTGGCTGCAGAACTCAAACCAGGCCTGGTTGCGGCCATGGTCGGAACTCGGCTCGCCGAATACCGACGTCAGCCACTCGTTGCGGCGCACAACCTCGTCGCACGCTGCAGGGACGTGATGCTGCCAGCAGCCGGCGCCCAGAAAGTTGAGGTTCTGTTCGCATGTCCTGTTCTTCGACAGCGTACTGACCAGATGCCGACGCAGTTCGCTCTCGTTCAGTGTCGGCGGCAAATCGATCGGACGTTGCAGGCGGTGGGCCTCGGGGATTTGCTGGAACAATTCCTCGATGCTGCCGACACCGATCGAATCGAGCATTTCCTGCTTGAGTGCGGGAACGGAGTTCGCCATGTAGGGGTGGGCGACATGATTACTCATGGGGTTATCCTCGTTTTTTGGATGGAACAAATGATCAGGATCGAACCCTGAAAAAGACGGACCGGTCGGGTCCTGTATGCACGCGTATATGGCCGCTGAGCATGGCGTCGACTTCAGCGTCACCGGTGTCGACGCGCAGGCAGCCGGCGTCGAGGGAAATCAACTTGTCCATTGAGGTGATCACGATGATGTTTTCGCGCCCGGTCCGGCGGATCACCTCGGCACTGATCTGCTGATTGCCGCGTCCGAACAAGCTGCCATGACCACCAAGCACACCGACGATGATGCGGGTTTCTTGACCTTCGATTAGATGGATCAACGCCTGCTCGTTGAGGTCGGCGCCAACCAACGCGCCGTCCATGACCGCGTCGACGCCGAGCAGAGTCGACGGCAGGCCGAGTTCGGTCATTATCCGCCGCGTCGTGGTGCCGGGGCCCAGCAGATAAAGCCAGCCAGCTTTCATCTGGCGGACGACCTGCCGGGCGACAGCGTCGAGCGCCAGGTTTTCATTGAGAACGGAGCCGGCCTTGGCGTTTTGCACCAAGTGCCGTTCGTGGGGGCTGCGGGCGTAGCCATAGAGCCGCGCCGAAACCTGATCGTTGCGCATGGCGGCTTCGTCGATATCCATGACCTCGGCTTCGCGAAAGCGCACCGAAGACTCGCCGGCAATGACGCGTGCGGCAAGATTTCCGGCGTTATCAGAATTGGTCCCGAACACCGCGGAGTACATTTTTACGCCGGTCGGGATCCCGAGAATGGGGACCCGGTCGTTGACCACGCCCAGCACATCGCGCGCAGTACCGTCACCCCCGGCGAAAAGAATCAGATCGACCGAGGCATACGCCATGACCAGCGCAGCATTGCGAGTGTCATCTGGCCGGCTTGATCCGGGAGACGGTGTGTATACGACAATGGGCTCGATACCTGCGGCGCGTGCCGCATCTTCACCCAGTTCCCCGGCGCCGGTGATCAGTTGAAATGGCGTGACCAAGGCCGCCAGGCGTTTGAGCGCAATAGAAGCCCGTTCGCTGGAAACGGGCACTGCGCCACGGCGTATCGCTTCCCGCAGAATGTCGGGACCATCGGTCCCTTTCAAGCCCACACGCCCGCCCATGCCGGCGACAGGGTTGACGATCAGCCCGATGGTTTTGCCCTGGCCCGCGCTACGGAGTGAAATATCAAAGTCGCGCTGCTCACGCATTGCTCAGTATCCTGTGCTGAATGACAGCGTTACAGAGCCGGTCGAGCATACCGCTCAGGCTCATTGCATACGCCTCGTATGTCAGTCACAATACGACATACGCTGCGTATGTCAACTCACATACGCCATGAATGTTAAATTTTTGATAAGGAAAAAGGACCGATGGCGCAGAAGCGTGCGGACATGATTACGGAGACCCGCGGCAAGCTGATCAAGGCGGCGCGGGACGCATTCGCTGCGAAGGGCTATGCGGACAGTTCGATGGATGATTTGACTGCTAAAGCCGGGCTGACCCGCGGCGCGCTTTACCATCACTTCGGTGACAAGAAGGGTTTGCTTCAGGCGGTCATCGCCCAGATCGATGAAGAGATGATGGCGCGTCTGTCGGTGATCATCGCGGAAGCCAGCACGACCTGGGATGGCTTCATCGATGAATCCATTGCTTACATCAAGATGTCCCTGGAGCCTGAGATCCAGCGCATTGTGTTCCTCGATGGCCCGTCGGTACTGGGTGATCCCTCGCAATGGCCGAGCCAGAATGCCTGCATCCGCAGCACTCAGCGCAGCATCCAGAAACTGATCGACGAAGGCACGATCCACGCGGTCAACACCGAAGCGACGGCACGTTTGATCATGGGCGCCCTGCTCGGCGCTTCCTTGTGGATTGCCAATGCCGAGGATTCGCAAACGGCGTCCGAGCATGTCGCCGAAAGCTTCCTGGCATTGGCTTCCGGATTGCTGCTGGAGAATAAAAAGGCGTAATTCTTGCTGCATGCAGAGGGGCAAGCTTCAGGGGCGATTCAGCATGCACAGTCAAACTCAACACTTCGACCAAATCATCGAGCACGCCGCCTCTTTGCGGCACTGGTCTCAGCACTACGACAAGCTGACGCCCGGTGCTTTCCATGGCTATCTGCAGGATGTGCAACTGCAGGGCGTGCGATTGTTCCGCGAAACCATGAGCAGTGGCGTGGCTCAGCACACCCATATGCCTGCCCGCTGCATAAACCTGCTGCTGCCGGTGAACCTGCCCGGTCCGTCCGACATCGCACCGAATCGAAGCATTCTGGCCGACGGCCTGAATTTCTTGCCCTATGACGGCGATTTTTTCTTTATCGCGCCACCGGATACCGACTACATCATGTAGACGACTTTTGATAGCTCCCAGCATCTACCCAGATCCCATGCAATGGCCTTCCATGTCCCGCTGAGTGGGCTGCTGATCTGCTTATGAACATCTGACATCGCCCACTTAATAAGATGCCATGTTCCGAACGGACACATGCACTTTCACAAGTATTTTCCCTTCCCCATAGGTATGCTCCGCGTTTATTACCGATCACTGATACCGGCATGCCAACCCAAGTCTCTGCTGCACAACCGCAGGATATGGAGCCGTATTCTCTCAAGGACGTTTGAACACAATGAGTACCCCCGCGCTGGACATCAGCAGCCTGACGCCACTGCCTTACCACCAGCGTGTGGTCGACTACCTGAAAGCCCATGAACCTGTCGTGTGGGAATGGGCCTCGTCCTTGGGCGTTCAGCAGGAGCATGCCCAGGATGTGCGCGCGCAATTGCTGCGTGACACCTATCGCCTGAGCCCCGAGACCCATCCGCAGGCCTATCAAGCCTGTGAAAAGGCGTTGCAGTGCTTGCAGATCAAGGCACCCGCAACCCTTTACCAGGCTGGCGACGGTGCGATGAATGCGAGTCTGTATTACCTGGCCGGTGAAGTGCATGTGGTGCTTTACGGACCGATTCTTGAGCGCCTGGATGCCCAGGAGTTGCTGGCGTTGCTCGGGCATGAGTTGGCTCATTACCGCTTATGGTCGGAGCACAGTGGCGACTTTCTCACCGCCGAGCGGATTCTCAATCATGCCATGGCCGATGTGAATACGCCGGCCAGCCTGGAACAGACCGCACGTCTATATAGCCTGTACACTGAAATCTATGCCGACCGCGGTGCCGCCCTGGTTGCCAATGGTCCAGAAGCGTCGATTACATCGCTGGTCAAGATTCACACCGGGATTGTCAGCGTTGATGCCACCAGCTACTTGAAGCAGGCCCGCGAGCTGGATGGCAAGGATGCACAGTTATCCCAGGCGATTTCCCATCCGGAGACGTTTCTACGCTCCCAAGCGGTGGACAGCTGGTGGCAGCGACTCCCGGATACGGATACCTGGCTGGATCGCCGGTTGCGCGGGCCGTTGTCGCTCAATCGCCTGGACGTGACCGATCAGGTCGAGTTGACCGCCCTCACCCGCAGCTTTATTGCCCATTTCATCGGCACGTCCGTGTTGCAATCGGAGGTTGTGCTCAACCAGGTGCGCGGTTTCTTTCCCGACTGGAGAGACAACGAAACGCCACTCGACCTAGCGACGCTGAATGCCGAGCGTATCGACACAAGCATCCATGAATACCTGCACTTCATCATGCTTGACCTGAGCCTGGTGGACCGCGACCTGCGGGATGATGCCTTGCTGCACGCGGCACGCACCGCCAAGAAACTCGGCAGCACCGATGACTTTATCAACGTGCTCAAGCGCGATATCAAATTACCAAAACGTGAGCTCCACCCGATCATTCGTATGCTCAACGCGGAGGTCGACACATGGACCCAGTAATCCAACCCGTCACATTCACTCAATTACTGAATAGCCACGATGGCGCTGCCTTGCCCATCGACGATGTGTTGTTCCTGGTGCTACCGCTGCTACGCCAAGTGGCGCAACTGCATGAACTGGGACGTGTCGCCCAGCTCAGTTATCTCGATGTGATACAGGGGCCGGAACGCACGCTGCAACTGCGCAATCCCGAGGGTGTCCCTCCGCGACTGGCGCTGGAAGCGATCAAGCAGGTGCAGCCCAATCCGGAATCGGCGCTTAACGTCGTCGGCAAAGTCCGCCTGATTCGGGATTCGGAAAGCGGCGTGACCATTACCGACCTGCAAGTCCAGGAAGATCTGCATCAAACCATCGACCACCCGGTGTTCCTCCCGGACCTGCACAGTTGGGAGCATCGCCTCGGGCACCACGATGAGATCACGGACATATTCCAGCTCGGCCAGTTGCTGGCGTGCCTGGCGTGCGGGCTGGATTTCGCCGATATCAATGACCTCAAGACGTTTGTCCGGCATCGTCGCAATCTGTTCCAGCTCAATGGCCGGCTCAGCCCCGTGCTGGCCAACCTGATCGTCGAGATGACTGAGCTCAACCGCCATGAGCGCGCCACTGATGTGGGCTCGCTGGCACGCCGCTTGAATTCCTGGCGCGAACAGCCGGCCAGCCTGGATGTCGAGCGTGTGTTGGCCCAGGCCGAAGGCCCGGCTTCGCGGCGCACTGTGGTGCTGGAACATCTGCGCAACCGGTTGTTTGACCTTTCGCGTCGCAATCGACTGCTGTATTTCCGGCCGACCCAAGCCAACATCAACTTGACCGTGGCCAGCGTTCCGTTGGTGATGCGCATTGAAAGTATCCGGCCCGAAGCGCTATGCACCTGGCAGCCCACCTTCGGCGGATTCTCCGAACAAGTGCTGAGCGGTAAACCTGTCGGCCTGCAGCAATGGCTACGGTTCGAAGACCAGACCTGGCTGCAGGCGTCGCTGGAGCGCATCATCCAAGAAACCCGCCGCGACCGCGCCGAATTCGGCTTCAGTAACCTTCGCCTGGTGGTGGCGTTCATGCGCTGGCACAACCTCAAGGACACGCCGGAAGAACGCATCGTCACCCCGCTGCTGTGGTTGCCGGTAGAATTGAGTCGCAAAAAAGGGGTACGTGACCAGTTCGTGTTGCAGTGCGACGAAAGCGAGGCCGAATTCAACCCGGTACTGCGTCATCAATTGCGTCAGCTCTACGACATCCAGTTGCCGGAAACCGTCGACCTACAAAAGACTTCGCTGGAAGACATCCACGCCGATATTGCGCGCCAGATCAAACTGACCGAGCCCGGCGTCGAGTTACGCCTGCAAAGCAAACCGCAAATCGAACTGATCCACCAAAAAGCCGTGCAGCATCTGCACCACTTCCAGCGCCGTCGTGCCCGCCAGCGCATGTCGACGCCTTTGGTGAAGCCGGATTTCAGCTACGACCGCGAAGATTTCCGTCCGCTGGGCCTGCAGTTGTTCCAGCAGAAGGTGCTGCCCAGCGAGTTGCCGCTGCGCCTGGCCGTAGGCGCCAAACCCGTTCTGCGCAACCAACACCCTCAGATGGTTGCCAGCAGCGCCGAAAACAGCACCTTCGCCATGCCCGAGAACCAGGGGCATCGCTACGCCTGGGACATAGACCTGACCCAGGTGACCCTGGCCAACTTCAATTATCGCAAGATGTCGCTGGTGCGTGACTATGCACAGTTGATCGACGAACCGGCGCAGAATGAAGCGTTTGACCGGATGTTCTCCATCGAGCCTCGGGACGTTGAGGTCCAGGCCCCCGACCCGACCCCGTTGCCGGAGCAGTGGAACGTGGTGGCGGGCGACGCCACGCAGAATGCTGCCGTCAGTCTGGCCCGTACCGGGCGTAACTTCATCATTCAGGGACCACCAGGCACCGGCAAATCCCAGACCATCACTAACCTGATCGCGGACTACGCCGGTCGCGGCCTGCGAGTGCTGTTTGTCTGTGAAAAACGTGCAGCGCTGGACGTGGTGTTCCATCGCCTGCAACAAAGTGAACTGGGTGAGTTGTGCTGCCTGATCCATGACTCCCAGACAGACAAGAAGGCCTTTGTGGGCAACCTGCGCGAGTGCTATGAGCGTTGGATCGCCGGTGATGCGCAGTCGTCGCAGTTGCAAGCCCGGCGTGACACCTTACTGGCTGGCCTTAGCCAACAGCTGGGCTTGATAGAGCGTTTTGAACAGGCAATGCGTGGGGTGCCGGAGTCCTTGGCATGCTCGGTACGCGAGTTGGTACGTCATCTGATCGAACTGCCGCCCGTTGCTGCCAAGCTGCCCCCCGAAGCCTTGGAACGTTTACCCGAATGGCGTTATTGGCAGGCACAAAGCGAACTGAACGGTCGCGTGTATCAGGCGATCAAAGAACGTTTCGGCCTCGACAGCTTCGCACATCATCCTTTCAGCCATTTGGCCTCAAGCCTGATTACCCACGAACATGCGTATGGCCAACTCAAGGCGTTCCTGGATGAAGCCAGTGGGCTGATGGACAGCGTCGAGCAATTCCTGGAGTCATCGTCGAGCCTGTTGTCCGGGGACACCCGCCTGGCGGATGCGTGCGTCCTGACCCAGGCCGCCGAACAATTGACCAGCGCCAACCTGGCAGCGCACCTCAACCTGCTGGAACCGGGCTCATCAGGCGCCCAAGCGCTGCACGCCGAGCAGGCGGCGTTGCAAGCACTAGCCGTACAGCAACACAACGCCCGTGAATCCACCCACCACTGGCGTGAAAAACTCGCGCCCCAGGACACCCAGGCTGCCATTGATCTGGTTCAGCGGCTGGAAGGCTCGCTGCTGCGTTGGCTGCAACCCGCCTGGTGGCGGCTGCGCGGTGAATTACAACGACGCTACGACTTCAGTCAGCACGCGATTCGACCCAGTTTCCGGAGCGTGCTAGACAACCTGGCCGGCGAGCATCGCGCCACTGCCGAGCTGCACGCCGAGCAGCAACACTTGCAAGACCGTTATGGCATCCCGGATATCGACCTGTTCGTGCATAACCTGCAAGTTTTGCTCCAGCAACTGAGCGCATCACCGCTGTTGCGCCAATGGGTTGAGGGCCTGCGGGGTAATCCGGACGCCCTGCCCGGTGTACGCCAGGAAGCCAGCCTGCGCCAGCCGGTGGCGCGCTTGGCCGAGCTGGTCGCGCAACATTGTGTGTTCGACCCGGCGCTGAGCCTGGGCGAGTTGGCCGAGTACCTGCGCGATCTGCGTGAAGAACTCGACGAACTGCCCGACACCCTGCCCCTGCTCAATGAGCTGCACCAAGCCGATCCTGTCTGCCTGGCGGTCGTGCAACAGTACGCCTTGGCGCAACGCGCGCTGGACGGTTTGATTGCCCAGGAAAACCTGACCCGCCTGTACCGCGCCAATCCGCAGCTGGCGCGCTTCGACGGCCCGGCCTTGAGTTTGGCCGCGCGCCAGATCAGCCAGGCTGAATGCAACCTGCTCAAAAGCAATGCCAACGTGCTTAGCGCCACGTTGCACCAGCGTTTTCTGGAGCATGTGAAGCAATCGGCGATGTCGGTGACTCAACTCGACGCCCAGGCCCGCGAGTTCAAGAAAGCCTACGCCAAAGGCCGCCGTGAACTGGAACACGAGCTGGGCAAGACCATGCGCTATCGCTCCATTCGCGAAATGGCGAGTGGCGACAGTGGCCGCGTGATCAACGACCTCAAGCCCATTTGGTTGATGAGCCCGCTGTCGGTGTCCGACACGCTGCCTTTAACACCGGACCTGTTTGACGTGGTGATTTTCGACGAAGCCAGTCAGATCCCCAGTGAAGAAGCCGTGCCTGCACTGAGCCGTGCGCAGCAGGTGATTGTGGTCGGTGATGAGATGCAATTGCCACCGACCAACTTCTTCTCCAGTGCCGGCGACCAGGACGATAACGAACTGATTGCCATGGAGGATGGCGAACAGATCGCAATCAACCTTGATGCCGACAGCCTGCTGAGCCAAGCCGCGCGAAACTTGCCGGCAACCCTCCTGGCCTGGCACTACCGCAGTCGCCACGAAGCCTTGATCAGTTTTTCCAACGCGGCGTTCTACGAAGGGCGGCTGATCACCATTCCCGACCGTCGTATCGAGCGCCCTGCCCCGGCCCAAACCGCACTGGACTCCATGGACGCCCAGGCTGTCATCCGGGGCGCCGACACGCTGCTCGACAGCCCGATCAGCTTCTTGAAGATGAGCGACGGTGTCTACCTCAGCCGCAGCAACCTGGCCGAAGCGCGGTATATCGCCAACCTGGTACGGGAGCTGCTGCAACGGGAGACTGGTCTGAGCCTGGGTGTCGTGGCCTTTTCCGAGGCCCAGCAAGGCGCCATCGAGCAGGCCCTGGAAGACTTGGCCAGCGGCGACTCGGCCTTTGCCACACGACTTGAGCGCGAGTATGTGCGTGAAGATGCTGGGCAATTCAATGGCCTGTTCGTCAAGAACCTGGAGAACGTCCAGGGGGATGAGCGTGATGTGATCATCCTGAGCATCTGCTACGCGCCAGGACCGAACGGCAAGATGCTGATGAACTTCGGCCCGATCAACCAGCGTGGTGGGGAAAAACGCCTTAATGTGATCTTCAGTCGCGCCCGCAAGCGCATGGCGATTGTCTCCAGCATTGAGTCCGAAGCCATCACCAATACCCACAACGATGGTGCCGCCGCACTGCGTGCATTCCTGCAGTTCGCCCAGGCCAGTGCCAGCGGGGATGCGTCGCGCTCCCAGGGTATCCTCGCCAACCTCAATCCAGGCGCCAAGCAGTCCTTTGCCGTCAGCCTGCCCAAGGACCACCTGCGCGGCGCCCTCGCTGCCGCGTTGCGCAAACGCGGGCATTCGGTTCAGGAATATGTCGGACGTTCGCAGTTCCGCTGCGACCTCGCGATCAGTGACGCCAGTGGTGAACACTTCAGCCTCGGCGTACTGCTGGACGGTAATACGGCGGCCGCCGCTGACGTACGTGAGCGCTACATTTTCCGCCCGACGGTACTGCGCAGCTTCGGTTGGAAGATCATCGACGTGCTCAGTAATGACTGGCTGCGCGACCAAGAAGAGGTGCTCAATCGCATCGAAGCGTTACTAAGGGGCGAGGAAGCCGCTGCACTTCCAGAACCGGAACAGCCAGAGGAAACCAGCGAGATCCAAGCCCAGCCGCCAGTCACCACTGAAGCGACACCCTTGATGCGCGAGTTCACCTTTGGTGAAGGCAATTCCAACAAGTTCTGGCGTATCGGCGTCACCGAGGCTGAGGTGGTGGTGAATTTCGGCCGTATCGGCACCAAGGGCCAAACCCTGATCAAGTCCCTCGACAGTCCCGAACGCGCTTTGCGTGAGGCGGAAAAGCTAATCGCGGAGAAACTGCGCAAAGGGTATCAAGAGCAGGCGGGTTCAATCACCCCGGGGTGAGCTGAGTCGGTCCAGCATGAATGAGACAAGCGCCTTCAATCCTTCAATAGATGCCAGGTCGCCAATACACCCTATGCTGACTGGTATCTCTCATCAGGTACCGCACACTCCTGAACACCAGAAAAAAATGAGCTGAGTAAAACGAACAGCAGAAGCGCGGCGTCCCAGAAAATTTATATTCGTACGCGCTACAGCCCAAGAGATTTCCCATCCTGCCGGCGACCCAAGGTCGTCGGCAGGATGAGGCATATCCGGCTATTAGCCGGATAAGTCACGCTTTTTCTGTGGAGAGCATCGACTTCGGGATCAGCAGAATCAGCACGCAGCTAACGAACAAGCAACCGCCGAGGACATAGGTGCCGTTATTCATGTCTCCTGTCAATGTCTCTGCCATGGCAGTAATCATGGAACCGGTAAATCCCGAGAGATTGCCAATTGCGTTGATCATGCCAATACCCGCCGCTGCCGCCACACCGGACAATACCGTGCCTGGCAGTGTCCAGAAAATCGGCATCAGGCTCAGCAAACCTGAGGCGGACACGCTGAGGAAGAAAATCGACACCGGCAGGTTATGGGCAAAGATCGCGCTGCAAATCAACCCGATCCCACCAATGAATGCTGGTATAGCCGCATGCAGTCGGCGCTCGCCGGTTTTGTTGGAATGCCAGGCGTTGAGTGTCATGGCCACAATGGCGGTCGCGTAGGGAATCGCCGTCAGCAAACCAATGTGCAGCGTATTGGAAACGCCCGTGGCCTTGATGATAGTGGGCATCCAGAACGCCAGACCGTAAAAACCGGTGTTGAAGGTCAGCAGTATCAGTACCAACAACCACACTCGCCCATTGAAGATCACATCTCGAAGGCTCGACGCCTTTTTCGTGTTATCCCGGTCGAGGTTATTTTTGAGCATGTTTTTTTCTGCAGCGGTCAGCCATTTGGCGTTGTCGATTTTATCGACCAGCAAGGTCACCACTACCACCGCCATGATCAACGACGGAATACCCTCAATGATCAACATCCACTGCCAGCCAGCCATGGCATGCACTCCCTGCATCGCACCCATCAACCAGCCGGACAGAATCCCGCCCAAGGTCAGGCTGATCGGCATGGCCATCAGAAAGCCCGCCATTACTCGGCTCTGCCGATGGGTGGGAAACCAGTAGTTGAGGTAGAGAATCACGCCTGGGAAAAAGCCGGCTTCGCATATCCCCAGCAGGAATCGCAGCACGTAGAACATGGTTTCCGATTCGATGTGGAAGAACCGGGCTAGCGGCACGGTAAACGCCACAGCCATGGAGACAATGCTCCAAGTAATCATGATTCGAGCGATCCAGAGGCGCGCGCCAAAGCGATGAAGGAACAGGTTGCTAGGCACTTCGAAGAGGAAATAGCCCCAGAAGAAGATGCTTGCACCGAGCGCGTAGACGGTATTGCTGAATTGCAGATCGTTGAGCATATCCAGCTTGGCAAAGCCGATATTGACCCGATCCAGGTACGCCGCCATGTAGCAAAACAGCAGGATCGGCAGAATACGCAAGATGACCTTTCGGTAGGTACGATCCTCAGAGGTAAGCTCCGCCGAGCCCTCTCCTGCGAGAGGACGCTGAGATACTGATTCCATGTGTTGACCTCAAGGCATGTTGTCATGCCGATTGTTTTTGTTTTGGCTTGCGACCTTGAGCTCCTCGGACTGACCTGGGGCAATCCTACGGATAAAAGGAAACTGCAAGTTGGCGTGTTACCGGTAACATTTTTAATTTAGCAATTAGTTTCAGAGCAAAGCAAGCAGGCTCGATTAATAATTTTTAGGTGCTTTCACGCGCCAGGATTTTGAATTCGACGACGTCACGTTCCCGCGGACGTGGTAGTCCAAGGCGCTGCGCAGCGGCGCTGGCGACAAGCAATTGGCCCGCGCGCCAGCCAATTCCATACGGATCCACCGCGACGGTGGTAATGGTCGGAGTGCAATACCGTGACACTTCGAAGTCTCCGAAGCCTGCGATAGCAATGTCCTCGGGGACACGTCGACCCTGTCGATGGCACTCCATGATTGCCCCGAACGCCGACAGGTCACTCACGCACATCACTGCTTCCGTATCCGGCCATTTTTTCAGCAGTCGCTTCACGGACTCTCCGCCATGACTCATTGTGATGGGTGACTCGCCATATTCCATTACCCTTGGCTCCCCTGCCCCCAACGCTGCGACGGCCTGAAGATATCCCTGCTGCCGTTGCTGGCCGCGGTGGTCGAGAACTGACGCCCCCCCGATGTAGCCGATTCGCCGATAGCCTTGCTGATGCAAGTGCTCGTACAACGCGGCAGCGGCCGACACGTTACAAAATCCAACTGATTGCTCAATAGGATCGGTTGGAATATCCCAAGTCTCAACAACGGGAACTTGCGCTTGGCGCAGTAGCTTACGGGTTTCGTCCAAATGTGCGCTGCCCGTCAACATCACCCCTACCGGCCGATGACGCAGCAGCGTGCGTACCAGCAACGCCTCCTGCTCCAAGTGGTAGTCCGTGTCACCCAACAGCAGGCATAGGCCATGTTCACTGACAGCATCATTCAGGCCGCGCACGGTATCGGCAAAGTTCGAGCTCGCCAATGACGGCACCAAAGCCACGATAAATTCCGAACGTCCGGTCGACAGGGTTCCGGCAGAGGCATCAGGCAGGTATCCCAGGCTTTCAATCGCCGCGAGAACAAGCTTTTGCGTTCGCTCTGACACATCCCGACCGGCCAAGACCCGGGAAACCGTCATCTTTGAAACACCGGCCAATTTGGCGACGTCGGCCATTCGCGGCGGCGTGGTGATTTTGCCTGAATCCTCGTAACTCATGGACGTCCTGTTTTCCTGAAAATGACCGGGCGGTTTATAAAAATCGACGCCGAAAACACTGATGGTCGCTGATTATACATGGGCGTTGACAGGCCGACCTCTGCTCCTTGCAGGGGTGACCCGAGCCCGTTCAAACATCGACATTGGGTCTTTACAAATAAAATGTTACCGGTAACATCAAGCCATTCGAACGCCGACGGATGCTGAGCAATCCCCATTCTTGTCGCCACCTGCGGTAGTTCACTTTCCGTCGATATGCCTCTAACAAGAGATAAAACCCATGCCTGAAAACACTCCTCTGCCCCTGCGAAGTCAACAATGGTTTGACGATCCAAGTCATGCAGACATGACCGCGCTTTACGTCGAACGCTTCATGAACTACGGCATGACACGCGAGGAGCTGCAATCGGGTCGTCCCATCATCGGCATCGCCCAAACCGGTAGCGATCTCGCACCGTGCAACCGTCATCACCTCGAACTCTCGCAGCGCACCAAAGCGGGTATTCGCGATGCGGGTGGCATTCCCATGGAGTTCCCCGTGCATCCTATGGCCGAACAGACCCGGCGTCCCACTGCCGCGCTGGATCGCAACCTAGCTTACCTGGGGCTGGTCGAAATTCTTCACGGATACCCGCTTGATGGTGTGGTGCTGACAACAGGCTGCGACAAGACCACACCGGCTTGCCTCATGGCGGCGGCGACAGTTGATATTCCGGCCATCGTACTGTCTGGGGGGCCGATGCTGGATGGACACCACAAGGGCAAGTTGATTGGCTCCGGCACGGTGCTGTGGCATGCGCGCAACTTGCTCGCCAGCGGTGAGATCGATTACGAAGGGTTCATGGAAATGACCACTGCAGCCTCTCCTTCCATTGGTCACTGCAACACCATGGGCACCGCATTGTCGATGAACGCTCTTGCCGAAGCGTTGGGCATGTCCCTGCCCGGCTGCGCGAGCATTCCGGCAGCCTATCGTGAACGCGGTCAGATGGCCTATGCCACTGGCAAGCGCATCGTCGACATGGTTCGTCAGGATATTCGCCCATCCCAGATCATGACCCGCGAAGCCTTTGAGAATGCCATTGCCGTGGCATCAGCTTTGGGTGCCTCCACCAATTGCCCGCCACACCTCATCGCAATCGCGCGACACACCGGTATCGATTTAAGTTTGGAAGACTGGCAACGTATCGGTGAAGACGTTCCGCTGCTGGTTAACTGCATGCCAGCTGGCAAATACCTTGGCGAAGGATTTCACCGCGCGGGCGGTGTACCGGCAGTCATGCACGAACTGCAGAAAGCCGGACGACTGCACGAAGACTGCAACACGGTCTCAGGCAAGACCATTGGCGAGATAGTTAGCACTGCGGCGGCCAGCGATACCGATGTGATCCACACGTATGAAGACCCCTTGATTCAGCGAGCCGGGTTCATCGTGTTAAGCGGTAATTTCTTCGACAGCGCCATCATGAAGATGTCAGTGGTGGGCGAAGCGTTCCGCAAAACCTACCTGTCAGAACCTGGCGCGGAAAACAGTTTCGAGGCCAGGGCCATCGTTTTCGAAGGCCCTGAGGACTATCAGGCCCGAATCAATGACCCCGCACTGGACATCGACGAGCGCTGCATTCTGGTCATTCGCGGCTGCGGTACCGTGGGTTATCCGGGCAGCGCCGAAGTGGTCAACATGGCACCACCCGCAGCACTGATCAAACGTGGCATCGATTCCCTTCCTTGCCTGGGTGATGGGCGCCAAAGCGGTACCTCGGCAAGTCCGTCGATTCTCAACATGTCCCCTGAAGCTGCCGTCGGCGGCGGAATAGGGTTACTGGAGACCAACGATCGGCTTCGCGTCGATCTCAATGCTCGTCGAGTCGATCTACTGGTGGATGAAAGCGAAATGGCACGTCGCCAGGCGGCGTTTAAACCATCCATCCTCGCTTCGCAAACCCCATGGCAGGAACTCTATCGACAACAGGTCGGCCAGCTCTCCACTGGCGGTTGCCTAGAGCCTGCGACCTTGCACCTGCGAGTCATTGCGCGCAGCGGCGATCCACGTCATTCCCACTGATTCGTTCTTTTTGCAAAGGGTGTTGTCCATGTCCCAAATAATCGCTGTAACGACATTGTCGGGTTTGAATATGCTGGCTAAAGACCTCGGTCAAGGCACCTGGATCAGTCGCGTATGGATTCCTGGCGCCACGGCAGGGCCTGCCGTTGTACTGCTCAAGGACGGCCAGGTCTATGACATCAGCGTCCGGGTGGCTACCGTTTCGGCCCTGCTTGAACTCGATGACCCCGTGCAGTACCTGCGCCGCTTGCCATTGGAGCAGCCGTTGATCAGCCTGGACGACCTGCTGAAAAACAGCGATGCGGCCTTACGCGACGCAACACAACCCTGGTTGCTAGCGCCGATCGACCTGCAAGCGGTCAAGGCCGCTGGCGTGACTTTCGCCACCAGCATGCTCGAACGCGTGGTTGAAGAGCAGGCCAAGGGCGACCCAGCCAAAGCCGACAGCATTCGCGCAACCCTGGTAGACAGCATCGGTGCTGACCTGGGGCAGATTGTGCCGGGTTCCGCGCAAGCCGCCGCGCTCAAAGAGGTGCTGATCAGTCAAGGCATGTGGTCGCAGTACCTAGAAGTGGGCATTGGCCCGGATGCAGAGATATTCACCAAGGCTCAGCCACTGTCAGCGGTGGGTTATGGTTCGGACATCGGCATTCACCCCAAGTCCAGCTGGAACAATCCAGAGCCTGAAGTGGTATTGGCCGTTTCCAGTAGGGGCAAGATTCAGGGCGCTACGCTGGGGAATGACGTCAATCTTCGTGACTTCGAAGGGCGGAGTGCCCTGCTTTTGTCCAAGGCCAAAGACAACAACGCATCGACCGCGCTTGGGCCATTTATCCGACTGTTCGATGAGACCTTCGGTATCGAGGACGTGCGCGCGGCGGAAGTTGCACTTCGAGTTGTCGGCGAGGATGGTTTCATCATGGATGGCAGCAGTTCCATGAATCAGATCAGCCGCGATCCGCAGGATCTGGTGGCGCAAACGCTCAATGAGAACCATCAATACCCGGACGGCTTCGTGCTGTTTCTGGGCACCCTGTTTGCCCCCAAGCAAGATCGCGATCAGCCCGGCGCAGGCTTTACCCATAAAGAGGGAGACATGGTTGCCATCAGCAGCGCCAAATTCGGCACGCTGGTGAACCGGGTGACAACGAGCGACCAAGCTCCAGCATGGCAAATGGGTTACCTCGCCCTGCTCGACAACCTGCACAGTCGTGGCTTGGTTTCTGCCGCGTTCAAGCCACGCTAGCCTCAACGAGAATGCCTATGAACTCTTACACCGGACACAATTTTATCAATGGCGCACGCAGCGCCCTAGGAGACGTTCGCCTGTCAAGCTTCGACGCCAACACGGGAGAGCAATTACCGGGATATTTTGCCGAAGCTACTCAAGAGGAAGTGGACGCTGCAGCCCTAGCGGCGGCAGCGGCTTACCAGCCTTACCGCATGCTGCCTGCAAGCCGGCGCGCCGCGTTTCTCGAAGCAATCGCCGATGAACTTGACGCCCTGGGTGACGCGTTCATCACGGTCGTATGCCAAGAAACGGCATTACCGGCCGCACGTATTCAAGGTGAACGCGCCCGTACCAGTGGCCAGATGAGACTGTTCGCCAAGGTGCTGCGACGCGGTGATTTCTACGGTGCACGAATCGATCGAGCCCTACCGGATCGCCTGCCTCTGCCACGTCCCGACTTGCGCCAGTACCACATAGGTATCGGCCCAGTCGCTGTATTTGGCGCTAGTAATTTCCCTTTGGCGTTCTCCACCGCCGGTGGCGATACCGCCGCCGCTCTGGCGGCGGGTTGCCCAGTCGTATTCAAGGCACACCCTGGCCACATGGCAACAGCCGAATGGGTCGCCTTGGCGATCATTCGCGCTGCCGAACAGACTGAGATGCCTGCGGGTGTTTTCAACATGATTTATGGCGGAACCGTCGGCGCCTGGCTGGTGCAACATCCGGCCATTAAGGCAGTCGGTTTCACCGGTTCGCTCAAAGGTGGCCGGGCATTATGTGACATGGCTGCGGCACGTCCAGAGCCAATTCCAGTGTTCGCAGAGATGTCGAGCGTTAACCCGGTATTTGTGCTGCCTGAGGCGCTCAAAACTCGGGGCGCGAAAATTGCGGCTGAACTCAGCGCATCTGTGGTTCAAGGTGCTGGACAGTTCTGCACTAAACCGGGAATGGTGATCGGAATACGCTCTCCCGAGTTCGATGCGTTCCTCGATGATCTGACCCAGCAGATCAACGCTCAACCTACACACACGATGCTCAACGCCGGCGGGCTGTACAATTACTCCGATGGCTTAACCCGCCTGCATAATCATCCGCAGATCCACCATAGAGCAGGGCATCCTCAAGAAGGTACTCAGGCTCATCCACAGTTGTTCGAAGCCGATGCCAAACTACTGATCAACAGAGACGAACTGCTCCAAGACGAGGTGTTTGGCCCGGTGGTCGTCGTCGTTGCAGTAAACGACCGGCAACAACTGCAGCAAGCGCTGCAAGGCTTGCAGGGACAACTGACCGCGAGCTTGATCGCCGAACCTGAGGATCTGGCCGCGTTTTCCGAGTTGATTCCTTTACTCGAACTGAAGGCTGGTCGCCTGTTACTTAATGGATACCCAACGGGTGTTGAGGTCTGCGATGCAATGGTTCATGGCGGCCCCTACCCGGCAACGTCAGATGCCCGAGGCTCGTCTGTGGGAACGCTGTCGATCAATCGTTTCTTGCGACCAGTTTGCTTCCAAAACTACCCCGACAACCTGCTCCCGGACGCGTTAAAAAACGTCAACCCGCTCGGAATTCTACGTTTGATCGATGGTGTCAGCACCAACAAGGTCTTGGGTATATGATTTTTCGAGGGGATTCGGACACAACCAAATCATCCTGCGAGGTGTTCGCGCAGCCTAAGGAGTAAGTACCTAATTCACTGTTAAGAACCGCCACCAGATAGGGGCTGCTTACTCACAGCCTCTCTTGTTGTTATGCATCTCGCTGGGCTACCCGATCGATCTGGGCATGCTCGAAAAACTGCTGCAATGGGTATTCAACCGCACCGGCGTGTTGATCTCGATTATTCTTCTAGAAGCTGCTTGCGAATATTCAGCAGTTCTTGATGACGCTCCTCACTGGTCTTTGGATATGACATTTTCAGCCCATCCAGCACATCGGAAAATATCTGAGATACGATCAGTCGGGCATTTTTCTTGTCATCGGCAGGCACAACATACCAAGGCGTCTCAGTCGTGCTCGTAGCACTAAGACATTTTTCGTAAGCCTGCATATAGTCTTTCCAATACTTGCGTTCCTCGATATCCGCCGCACTGAATTTCCAGTTTTTTTCCGGCTTGTCGATGCGATCCAGGAAGCGTTTTCGTTGCTCTTCTTTCGACAGATGGAGAAAAAATTTGATGATGCGCGTTCCGTTACCTGTCAGGTGGCGCTCCAAATTGGAGATCGAACGATATCGCTCCCGCCAGACAGTACTCTTGTTTTCAAGAGCATCCGGGAGGCCCTCGCTTCGGAGAATCTCCGGATGGACACGCGCAATCAGTACCTCCTCATAGTACGACCGATTGAATATGCCAATCCGCCCGCGCTCCGGTAGATTGCGTGTGGTTCGCCATAGAAAATCGTGCTCCAGTTCTGCCGCGCTGGGATGCTTGAAACTGAATACTTGGCAACCTTGCGGATTCACCCCTGACATCACATGTTTGATGGCACCGTCTTTTCCTGCCGCATCCATCGCCTGGAAAATCAGCAGAATGGCATAGCGATTGGATGCGTAAAGAAGCTGTTGCTGCGCGCTCAATTGCGCAACATGCGCTCTCAGAAGTTTGCGATATTGTTGCTTTGACTTGTAGAAAGGTTCCACTTTGGTCGGCCACTTGTGGAGATTGACCTTGTCGCCTTCCCGTACTCTAAAATCCGCCGAATTTATTTTCATATTCCGCCTTTCGGTGCCGCCGGCGCGGTGACTGGTTGTCTTGAAGCTGCATTGGCAACTCGCCATCTGCTCAACGCAACCTTCAAAGTGTCGTTCAGAATTAGACTGGAGACTAGCGCATAACCAAATATTGCGAGCATCTGCCATCCTGGCAATACGTTGGGCCTGGTGACAGCAGTCGTCTGGCGCCCTCCTCCGCTGCGCCAGCCGCTAAGCCCGGCGGCCACGCACCAACTCAATGCCAGTGACGCGTGCCCACCCTTCACTACAGGTCGACCTTACTGGCGGCCGCACTGTCGAGCGTGGCGGCCACGCCCATTTTGCGCACAATATCGCGGATCGCCCGTTGCGCAGCCGCGTCGTCACGCAGCGCCACCACCAGCAACCGCGTCACCTTGTCACCCGTTATCGCCTGCGTGGCTTCGCGCCGGCTGGTCAAGCCGAGGATACGCAGCTGTTCCTCAAGGTTCTTCAAGCGCGTCTCGTTGCCATAGGTGCCAAGATCCAAGCGCAGCCCTTCACCTGCCGACAGCCCCGTTACCACGGGCCGGGGCGTCCAGCACCAGGCAATCTGGGTCGGCGGTTGAATACTCGCGACACCCTGTTCGACCGGTGAACCGAGGGCAGCCAGCCGCACATTCGTCGCGGCGGCCTGGGTATCCATCGCTGCCAACTGTTCGGCGGTGGCACTCAAGCGTGCATCGATGAGATTGGCCTGGCGCTGCATTTGGTCGGCCTGGTCGTACTTGTCCAGCAACACCTGTTCGCCTTCCTGGCGGTACGTCAGTTGGATGCCGATGAGATTCTCACTGCCCATCAAATTGCGCTGGCCGGGGAAATCGTCGGCGCTGAAGGTGTGTTGCCCACCGTTGAACAGCCGCAGGAAGTCCACGAACGCACGGTCTCCGGTCCAGTGCCGGGTCAGCTTGAAGTTGGCGAAGCTGATCTCCAGGGCGACATCGGCACAGGCCCCCGGCGCCCAGACGAAGCTAGCGCTGGTGGGGAAGTTGAAGTTGTCCAGTACCGTCGAACGGCCACTGCATTGCAGCGTCAGGCGCGTCTGCTGGGGCAGCGAACGGGCACCGAGGTTGACTTGCGACGGCGCAGCGGACAGTTCCACCACCGCCGCGGTGGCCTGCAGTATGGCGATGCTCTGCTTGAGTTCCGCCCGTTGCGCCACAAGGCCTTTTTGCTCGGCTTCCAGTGCCTGTCGGCTTTGCTGCTCCGTGGCCTGCTGGGCCTGACTCTGTCGCTCGGCACCGAGCAGATCGTTGCGCGCATGCTGCATGCGGCTGACATAGGCGTAGAACGCACCGGTCAGCGGAATTTGCACACCCAGCGCCTCCCGTCCGCTGTAGCGCAGCACATCGCGTTGCACGAAGGTTTTTACCGCTCCGCTCATAAAGGCCGGCAGTTGACCGCGCTCGCCGTACAGCAACTCGTTGAGCATGACCGGGTCCTGCACGCCCTGAATCGAGCTGAGCAACTGCCCGCTCCAGTCGCCTTGCAGGCGGCAGGCCGCCACTTCGGCGGCGTAATGCGAGGAGAAATCCAACTGGCCGGTGGCCAACGCCCAGACCGCATCTTCACGCGGGTCCGGTCCCTTCAGCGCCTGGATCAAGGCGCTGCGCACGCTGTCGGCTTCCCAGAGCGGTGCGGACTTCACCGAAGGATCGGCGCCGAAGCCCCACGTCTCCACGGCCACCTGGAACGCTTGCGCATCGCTTTTCTGCAGATCGGCCACCACACCTTTCATCAACTGCTGGAACCTGGCCAATGCACGGGCTTGGGTCAACTCGTCGCGCAAGCCGTTGACGCCACTCTCGATCGAACCGCCACTGGCCACGCCCTTGAGCATATCGCCGCCCAGGGCATTGGTGATTTTCAGACTGCCCAGCGCCCCCGCTTCGGCATGCAGATCGTTGTTACTGGCCAGTTCAAGCAAACGATCGAGCGACACCGCGCGGCTCGCCCAAGGTGCCCGCTGCTCGGGCGGGATCAAGGCAAACCGTTCGGCACTGCGATGCAACAGCTTCAGGAACGGATCATTGGGCGTACCGACCACACTCAGGGCCAATTGCCAGTCACTGCGCGTCTTCAAGCGTGTCTGTGCACTGAGCAGGCTGCCCTGGATAAACCGATACCAGGCGTCCTGGGTATCGCTTTGGTACTGATCGAGGAATTTCACCCGCTGTGTCTTCCACAACGCGCTGTCACGGCTGGCGAGGCCGAGTTCATCCATGAACGCAAAAATCGCGCTGTGCCCTTGCAACGTATAGGCACCGGAAAGACTCAACCCCGGGTTATCGCTATCGCTCCAGTATTCCGTCAGCCGGATCGGTTGCAGATTGCCCTGCAGTTCCGCCCAGGCTTTCAGCCACGTCAGGGGGCGCCCTTCAAGCCCCATGCTCTCCAGTTGGCCCAGCAAGGCGGCGCGTTGGCCCTGCATCTGCGCCATATCGGTTTGCCACTCCAGATAGGAGCGATAGCTGCTCCCCAGGGTGACCAGTTGCCCGGCGCTGGTCGCTTCCTTGGAACCGTAGGTCAAGTTCAGGAAACCCACCTCGGAACCCGGCAGCGGCAAGTTATCCATCGACTGGTTATTCAGGCGGGCATCGAGCAGGTTGATCCGGCGCACGAGGAATTCGGCATAAGCGGCAATCAACCGTGGATCGCCGCTGTTCAACGCGCCGCGCAGGTTCTGCGAAATGAAACCATCGAATACCGGCGTGCGTATTTCGCTGTCGAACAACCTCACGTAGTCAGAGCGGTAGTGCTCCTGGACCTGTTCGATATGGCGTGAGAACGGCAGCAAACCATGCCATCCGCCCTGCTGCTGGTCAGATAAGCTGATCAACGCTTGGCGAAACCGACGCAGCGCATCCAGGTCGCTCTCCAGCCCACCGTTGAAGTCCTCGGCCGCTGGCGGCTCGTCCAGCGCGTCGGTGAGCACAGCTTGAGTGTGGTGGTCGGCATACGCCAGCAAGGCGCCAAAGCCGATACACAGCCCCAGCCAGCCGATGACTGCGGCGTGGGCCAACAGCCTGCGCCAGCGATGCCAGCTATCGATGGGTTGATAGGCGTGGCGTTGCGCAGGCAAAAGCCTGCCGAGCAACTCATGACTGAACCAGCCTTCGCTTGTGCCGTCTGCCTCTTGCCCTTGTGCGGTCAGGAACAGCCCGCAGAGCAGCGGCAACTCGCTGTAGGGGTTGGCGTCAAACGCGGGTAACAGCAGATGCTGGAGACGCGAGCGCAGTTCAACGATGCGCTCCGGCAGGCTGAAAGCTTCTTCATCCGGCAGGCCACGCACGCCCAACTCGATGCGCAGGTCGAACAGACGCTGGCCAAGCCCGCTGAACATCTCTTCGAGAAACACCTGCGCCGCCCCCGTGCGCTGTTGGCTGAGCAGGCCAAACGGTTGCTCGCGTTGTGGCGGCGTGAGAGCGCAAGCCCACTGGGTGAAACCCGGCAAGGCTTCGGCACCGGTAATGATGAAATACACCGGCAGACGGGCACCAAAGACCTTCACCAGATCATCCAGGCGGCGGCGCAGATTGTGTCCCTGCTCGGCCAGGCGCGCATCGGAGTCGCTCAACAAGCGCTGGCAGTCGATCACCAGCAGTACACCGTTGAGGGGTTCGCGGCGCCGCGAACGCAACAGCCAGTACAGCAACCGTCGCCATTCCGCGCCGGCGTCGCTGTTGCCCTCTGCCATGCGGCCGGCGGGGTCAATGATCACGCCACGCTCAAGGAACCACCAATCCAGAGTGCCGGTCGAGGCCGCCGGCTTTCCACCGCGGGTCGAACGCAAGGCCGAGGTCAGCCCGCTGTTGCCCAGCAACCGCCGGGTGCCGCTGCCACTCTCGCCCAGCGTCAGGAACCAGGGCAGCACATACAACGGTGAACCCAATCGACTCAGGCGCGACTGGCGCAACATCTGCACGCCGCTGTTCCAGTCCTGATCAAGCGCCGGGGCTTCATCGCGACGACTCTGGGGCAACTCGCTGTTCATCCGGCGACGCAAGCGCCAGGCATACCAGCGTCGCCCTACCCCGCGCAGGCAAAAAACCACCAACAGCGTAACGATGCAAATCAGCGGCACGTACCACAATGGCCAGCTTTTGTAGAGCGCCAGGCCCCAGAGCAATAGCACGATGCACGCCAGCAGCAACACCCAGAGCAACAACACCCCTGCTTTCTTCAACATCAGCGCATCTCCAGCAATTGGCTGACTTGTCGACCCAGCGAGAGATCGAAACTGATGTAAAGCACGGTCAACAGAATCAACGGCACCCCGATCAGCAACAGCAGCGAAAGACCGGGCAAGCCCCGGCGCACCACACGCAGGCGCGTTGGCAGGTGGTCCTCGGGTTGTTCGAAGAGATGGCTGTTGGCATCCAGCGGCACCATCTGCCGATCGAGAATGATCCGCTCCAGGCAAAGCCGGCGGTATTGCATCAGTTCACCACCCGGGCGGGTCGCGTAACGCCCCTGGAAACCGCCGAGCAAGGCCAGGCCGAAGACCTCGCGGGCACCGACCGCCGCCTCGGGCAAAGCCTCCAGGCGTTGGAAGAATTCGACACCGGCCCGACTGGTGGAAAAATAGTGGCGCTGCAACGGCGCCCGCCGCCATTCGGCCGCCCCGGGCCATTCGCCGGACATGGCCGCTTCGTCGATCCAGGCGACCACCGCGAACAGCGCCTCGCGCACTTCGGCTTCAGCAAAGTGCAGCTCGCGGGCCCGATTCGCGGCGCCATCGAGCAGCACGATGAGCGCCGGCGCAAGCGTCTCATAGGACTGTGCCGGATCAATGAAGCCGCGCTTGGCAGCCTCGAAACTCGACATCCAGCAGTCAGCCAGGCGGGGATTGATCATGTGCGAACCACCACCAGGTCGATACTCAGGTCAGCCGGCGGCTGGGGCAGGAAGAACGCCGCCTGACGCTCCTGCTGCAGCGTTTCCCAACCCTCGCTCAGCGTTTCCAGGCGGAAGTACAACGCGCCGGCCACCCGCGGCAAGCCCTGGGGCGGAACCTGCAGATAGATCAACTCAACCCCGGGCAAGGCGCGGTTGACCAGGCCTTGCATGACGCTGAGAGCTCCCAGCTTGCCATCCAACGGCAGGCACTCGGCCAGCCACGCCGGATCGACCAGACTGCGCGCCACCAGATAGTAACGATGCCGCGCGCCGAAAAACGCGTCCGGCAATGGAGCCTGATAAAACCCGTCCTGCAGTTGCAGGTGGACCAGCAACTCTGAGCCGATGCTGATCTCATTGAGCTGCTGGCCGATCAGGGCCACCAGTGCGATCGTCGCCGCGCCCGCGTCCTCATGCTTGTAGGCCGGCACCAACAGACGGCCATCCGGGGTTTCGCCGAGCATGTCGCAGACATCGGAAAACAGACTCAACTCACCAACAAGTTGGCGCAGGGTGCCGTAAAGCTGCCATGGCGACACCTGCGGGGTTTCCAGCAAATGCGTCAGCAACGGGCCATAGCGATTCAGTACCGCCAGGGCCATCAGGTGGTTGACCTGGGCCGCGTCGAGATCGCCCCGCCGCGACTCCCCCGGCTGCTTGTACACCGACAACTGCCGCGCCCGGCCGACCAGTTCGTCGCGGACTTCGCGCAAGGTTTGCAGGAGCATCGGCGATGCCGCCAGATTGACCGACGGCGGCACGTAGCGTTGGGCCGGCCGGAGGCGATCACCGTCCAGCTCAAGCCGTGCAATCGGCAGCAGCTCGTAGGCGCTCAGATGCTCCAGCTCATCGTCCCAGAACAGCCGCAACACATAGGACATGGGGCGCACCCGCGCTTCCGGGGAGTCGCCGAGACGGTCACCGATCACTTCCGGGTCGGCCGCCACGATAAAGCGCGCTTCCGCCCGGGACCCGGCAGACAACGTCTCGAACACTTGCGCGTTGGCGTCCCCCGGCAGCAAGCGGCGTAGCCCCGCAAACAGCGTGCGACCGCCACTGAACTCGCCGAGGTCAAGGGTGCGCGACTCCAGCATCGCATTGCCCGGATATTCGGCCAGCGTGCCTTCGGCAAAGCGCACCGACAATTGCTCCAGCAGGCACTGTTTGGCAACCAGCGCGGGCTCGTTGATCTTCAGCGAGATCAAACCCCACGGGTACGGATGGTTCAACTCTGTGGTCCGGGTCAGACGATGCTCGATACGCGCATCGTTCTGTTGAAAATGCTGAGGCTGGAGGAACAAGCCCTGGTGCCAATACAACAACTGATCGATATTCATAGGGCTCGGTTTCAGGCAAAAAATTGAAAAAGCGTGGCCACTGCAACGCTCACGGCAAGCAGCTCAGTCCTGTGCGCCGGGCAGGCGCACCTCACCCTCTCGGGGCTGCACCGGCTTGGGCAACGCCAGGCGACTCTCCTTGCCACGCAACAGCGCATCGGGCCCGACGAGCAGGTCAATGGCGATGGGGCGCGGGGTGGCGGTCCAGGTCTTGCTGAAAAACCCTGTCGACGTCACATCGACGCCGATCTGATAGAGCTTGACGCTGCGCGTCGGGTCCAGGTGCGCGTAACCGGCGGCGATACCGACCATCTTCGCGCCCTCCAGTCGCGGCAGGCTCAACTGGCGGGTCTGGCCCGGCTCGATAAACAGCCGCGTCAGCCCGATCATCCCGGGCGGCGCGCTGTTCATCAGCAGCAGGCTGCTCAGTTGCTGGGAGCTGCCGGTGTAGGCGGAAAACGCACTGATCTGATCGAACTGCGTGACCACCACCAACAGGTTATGCGCCTGGCCGTCGTACTGATTGAGGTCGTTATCGGCGGTGAAGCTCAGCTCGATGGCGTTTTCGGTGTAGTCCCATTTGAGCGCAGTGAGGGCCTTTTGCTCGGGGGTGAGGTCCTGGCTGCTGCAGGCGGCGAGCAGGATGCACAGGGCCAGTCCGCCCATGGAAAACTTGATGGAGGGCGCACGCCCCGCGCTGCTCACGCCATCACCAGCACAGCGGTCTGGCTCGGCTGCGAAACCGTCCCCATGGTGTTATTGGCGTTGTGCATGGTCTGGCAGGTGACACGCACGGCGGGCTTACCGGCGACCATCACTTTGGCGCTGCCATCGATGAAGATCATTTCACCCTTGACCTTGCCGCTGGTGACGCCACCGGCCACCCCAGCTTCATCGCCACTGGTCATCAACACCTTGCTCGACATATTCATCGCTGGCATGCCGTCCACCAGCACGTCCATCACCAATCCACCCGGGTCCGCGGCGCTGGTATCGGCAGCGTTGGGATAAGGCAATGGCACTGGCCCGGCGGGCGGAACGGGCGTCTTGCAGATATCGGGCACCGTGGACAGCGCCATCGCACCGCCGTTATTGAGCATATACATAATCGATCTCACCCCAGCTTGATGCTGTCGCCATCAATGGCAACGCTACGTTGTGCATTCAGGCCCAGCGTGTCGGCCTGCACGCTCCAGTCATCGCGCACGCGCTGGCGCAAGGAGCCGGAATGAAGTTCTTCATGGCCTTCGACGCGACGGCGGCTGTCAGCAAAATCCGCCTCGTGGCGCACGGCCTTTTCGCGGTGATAAACACTGCTGTCGTGGCGCTCGACCCAGTGGTTCTGAAGATGCTCGCCACTCATGGCCAGGGTGCCGACGGTCAGATGGGCACGCTGCATCTGCACACTGCCCTGCTCGGCGCACACCCGTAGTGCGATACCGGCGTCAAGGCTCACGCCGTCGCGGGCCTGAATGCTCAACGCGCCGGCGGGCAGGCTCAAATGCAGGTCACCCTCCAGATGCATACGCGCCGGTTGAGCGATGGCGCGTTCCAGCACGCTAAGGATGTAACCGCCTTGCGCGTCCAGGCTGACCAACACCTTGTCCCCCACTGCCGGACGCACCAGGCAACCGAATGCGGGTTTTAGCCAATAGCGGCGGCCATCGTTGCTGACCACGCCGAAACGCTCGCCATCCAGTGCGTTGACCTGTGCATGACGTAATTGAGCAGCGGCATCGCAATACTGCGGGGCTTCATTCATCTCGATTTTCCTAAAGAGGCAGGCTGCCATTGCTCGGCGGCGAGGCGTTCGGTATCTACGGGCTGGATGGCCTGGGGGTTGCTCTGCTGCCAGTCGGCCTGGGTGAAATCAGCGGCATGGGCATTCATGCCGGTCACGTCGGCGGCGACGAACGAGGCGCGTGGCGCAAGCAATGCGGTGCAGTCGGCATAACGCAACAGGGCGCGGTCAAAGCGCGCGCCTGGCATCTGGGCGTCGATCAGGATGGCCATCTCCAGAACGGCATCACTGAAATCGACCGAGTCAAAATGGCTGGCATTGAACAGAGCGCCCTTGAGATGGGCACCGACAAACGTCGGCGCTGTTCCCTTGCTGCGGTAGAACGACGCGCCCTCGGCCTGCACGGCATGAAAATCGGCGCCACTCAACGACGACTCATCGAAGGCACACTGCTGCAACGACGCCAGACCGAAGCGCGCCTGATCGAGTTGGCAATCGATCAACCGTGCCTTCGCAAAATGCGCCGACTGGGCATCAAGGCCCGTCAGATCGCAGCGGTTCCATTGGGATTTGCTCAACTGGGCGGCTGCCAGCCTGATACGCGGTACGCGGCACTCCGAGAGTGTAAACGCCTGTAGCTGCGCGCCCGACAGATCCAGATCCTCGCCGTGGCATTGCGCCCAGTTGGTCTTGTTCCAACGCACATTCGTGAACAATGCGCCCTGCAATGAACACCCGTTCATGTACAACGAGTCCGCAGTGCTCTCGGAAAAATCGGCGCCGTCCAGGCGGCAGTCTTTCCAGTGGCTTTGGGTCAGCATGGCGCCATTGAATTGCGCACCACGCGCATCCACTTGTTCCAGCCGCGCGTTGCTCAAATCGACACCGCGATAGTCGCCCCCGGCCAGATTCAACGCGCGCAAGGGCTGCCAATCAGCCAGCAATGCCCTTAGACGCTCGGCACTTAATACCTCAAGCATGAGTCAGGCTCTCCTTGAGTCGGCAACGCGTCATCAATGCCTGCTCCAGGCGCACACCGCTGCCGTGTACAGCGTCACTGGCCAAGCCATGCAAGTTGCTGCCACTGAGGTTGGCCTGCTCCAGGCATACCTTGCGCAAGCGGCCGTTAAGCAGGTTGACGCCAGACCAATCAGCGCGACTCAAGTCACATCCCGACAGGTAGACACCTTGCGCGACCAGCCCGACACCGTCGGAATCACTCAGGTCGCAACCGCTCAGCAGCGCGTCGTTAAGCCGTGCGCCGCGCAGGCTGACGTGATTCAGATCGGCGTCTTGAAAACTGGCAGCGGTCAGGTCGGCATCGTCCAGGCGCACACCCGGCAAAACGCAGTGAGCAGCCAGACGCAGGTTCTGCAGGTTGCACTCGCGCAAGTCCAGGTCGCGGCCCACCACCTTGGCGAAATCGGCTTTGCTGAGATTGGCGCGGCGCATGTCCGTCGCGTCCAGTGTGCAGTCGTAGAGCTTGGCTTTGTGCAGGTTGCTGTCGGTGAGTCGTGCGCCGCTCAGGTCGCATTTATTGAGGCGTAGTTTGCTTAGATTGGCGTTGCTCAGTTGAGCCTTGTCGAGGCTGCATTCGTTGAGTTGGGCTTGTTGCAGGTTGGCTTCGGTGAAATCAGCAGCGGAGAAATCACAGTTCTGAGCGCGGATATCGATCAAGCTGGTGCCGCAGAACGAAGCGCCTTGGCATAGAACCCTATGAAACATTGCGTCCTGCAAGCGCGCCTTGCTCAGATCCGAAGCACCCAAGTCGCAGTCGATGAACTGACAGTGGCTCAGATCGGCGTTCTGCAGTCGAGTACCATTGAGCTTGCAGCTCATAAAAGTGGTATTTCTCAGGTCAGCGCTGCTCAGATCGATTTCGCAAAGATCAAGGCTCTCCAAACTGAGGTCTTGCAGCGTCTTACCTGCCGCGTGCAATGCCAGCAGCCGCTCACGGGTCAGACTGCAGTATTCAGGAAGCGGGAGAATGGGGGCGAATTGGATTCGATCAGCCGCCAGCGCTTTGTTCATGGTGCTTAAAACACGGTCTATCTCAGCTTCCACGGCTTGAGACTCTGCTATGGCGGCAGTCAGTTTTTCCTTGGCTTGCGCCTGCTGGTCTGGAGGCAGCTCCAGGCGCTCAAGCATGTCCATGATATCGACCTTCGGTGCTGGCTGTTTAGCACGCGCCAACGCTTGCTCTGCATCTATGCCCAGCCGGGTCATCATCTGCTGGGCATACTCCATGCCTTGGGCCTTAGCCTTGGCGATTTCCGAATCAATTTCCAGCGCCAATGCCTCGGGGTCAAAGGGCTTGAGGGGGCGCATCGGTTCGCGCATCAGAACCGTAAAGTCCGTTTTCGCTGATGGTGGGTAATCGGTGGGGTTGAAAGGCAGGTTCATGCGAGTCGCCATCATCTGAGCGTATTGCATGCACTGCTCATGAGTTGCGCTTAACGCTGCATATTGCGCATCCGCAGCGGCCTGCAAACTGGCGATTATCGGCCCGGAGTCGAAGGGGGTTGGTTCGACAGGCGCAACCTTGACCGACTCGACGGGAGGGCGTGGCCAAAGCCGCTCAATCCAGACTTGCGTGTCCAGGACTGGATCACCCGCTCGCTCGAGGGCCATAGCCAATTTGACGATATCTTGCGCATCTATATCGAGCACCGGTACTTCGACGCGGTACAGCAGAAGAGCACTTTGCGCATCAGGGAACAGCCATACCGTATCCAGGTCCATCGACATTTCGGTAACGGGTACACGCTTATCCGCACGCTCAATAAACAGCCGTGGCCGCAGGCCCGGCAATCGCCCGGCGACCCGGGCCTCGGTAGGGTGCATGCCTGAGATCGACCAGGCTTCGTCGCCACGCCAAAAACCGGCGTTGCATTGGTCCTGCGCCACTTCATCGAACCAGCGCGCATCAGTATCCGTCGGTAAGAATGGGGCGCGATAAGCAGTCCAATGCTCGTCAAGGGTGCCCATATACTGGCGGCGCTCAGCGCTTTGTACTGGCAATGGCAAAAAACTCGCCAGGGCTGGCCGATCATCGGGGTCAACAACTGTGGCATTCGCCACTTCCAGTTGTGCCAACGGCATTCCTTGCGCGGCGTCCACCTCCGGATAATGGCCTTTACCTGTCGGATTATCTGGCCACTTATTACCGCCATAAGCGCTTTCAAAGTCCAACGGCAGGTTATCCAGTTGACCGCTCACAACGGGCGTCCAACCCATAGGCCCTTTGCGCCATTGCCGCGGCGCGAGTACATGCAATGTTTTTTCCATATCCCCCAGACGCACCCGCACCGCCATGCCACCCCGTTGCACATCGGTCAACGGATAAGCCTTACCCTGTACGGCAAATGTGCCTCGACTTTTCTTTAAACCCCGATCAAGCATCTGCTTGCCAAGTCGCTCGGTTAACCAGGCCCAAGTTTCCCCAGCGGCCATTACCTGATCTTCAGCGTCCACCAGCAGACCCAGGGTGACGACCACGCAATGAAGGTCCAGTGGTTTGGCATTGGCGAGCAATAAAAGGCTGGCCTGTTCACATTTGAGCTGCATCGGACTCTCCGAATAGGAAACTTACGCCTCTTTTTTTCCGTATCACGGCGCGGCAGCGGGCGGCGCAGCAGCATCGCCCGCTGCCGCGACCGCATCGGCGGCGCCATCAAGCAGGTCAACGGCGCCGTTTACAACCGCATTGGCTACGCCCGCGGCCACTTTCACTGCAGCAAGACTTGGGCGTGATGCTAGCTTCAGACTTAACAGGCTGGGGCTGGGGGCTAGTTCAAAACACGGAAACTCCTGTACTTGATCCGAAGTGATCGTTGCTCCCACTATAGTGCCGCTAACTCTCATGAACTTACTAAAAAAGGCGTTACCGCAAACTTCTAAATCCCCATCCACAAGAACATCACCAGTAACATGCACCTGGCCTTCAAGATGTATAATTTTGTCCGACTTTATGACAATCCCTGCCGAATTGATAAGTATGCTATTCCCACCCAGCTTAATCTCATATGAAGTTACATTTTCATGGCAGTAAATATCTGTATTCTTCAACTCCATCTTTGAGTTGGATGCTCGAACTATATGCATTCCTTTCAGATATTCTGAATTTTTAATACTCGCCTTATGATACTCCCAGGCACTGTTGCCAACGCTTTTCTTATACAAACTGTAGTCAGCCGAAAGCGAAACCAATCCAAGTTTCACTGACACGCCAACCCCGTAGAGAGAGAGACTTCCGCTGGCTATATTTACGTCACCCTTCAATTGAAGCATTGAAGTTGTAACGTCTAATTTTGTGCTCAGCTTTGGGTTGGCTATTGCGTCTTTGAAATTATCAAATCCGCTTTTCTCTGATGCGCTATTTGTTGTGCTTGGCGCGGAGGCAAGCTTGCTGCTACTTGCGGGAGTGGGAGGCCGATCTTTAAAGTTGGCACCCATCAAACTCTCTGATGAGCTCGTCCCCGCCACCGGGGCCGGCGCATGCCCTCCCCCTATGGATTGCCAATAAACACCTGGCACCTGATGCTTATAGGACCTAGATGCCAGCTGCATATGTTTGTCCGTGCGCAAATGCGCTCCACTGACATCGCCCTCACCCAAGGTAAAACTACAACCGGTGGACGCCCCCATCTTCATCATCGGCCCGGACGGGCTGTCTTCCATCGCAAACAAATGCCCACCGGGAGTGCTCAAGCCACTTTGGGTCGCGTTTTCGCCGGTGACCACATTGGGATTCTCGGAGTTGGGCACACTACCGGTGATCACCGGGCGGTCCGGGTCGCCGCCCAAGAACGAAACCAGCACTTCCGTGCCTTTGAGCAGCGGGAAATTCATGCCGTGGCTCGAACCACTGGACAGCGTGGCCATACGCAACCAGGCCGAACCACGCGTCGCATTCTTCTCACCGCGAATGAACGGGAAACTCACCCTGTAGCAACCGTGTTCATTGAGCAGCGGCCGACCGGTATCTTCATCACCATCCACCACCGCACTGAGCACGCCCTGCACATAAGGCCGCGGTGTCACACAGGGTGCGCGGTACTGCACGTCGCCGGGCAAGGCGATAAACCGCGTGGTGATCCCCTGCCCCGGCCCTGTCCCCCTCCGACCCCAGGCCCGGCAACGGCTGATAACCGTCGTGGTGAACTTCAATTACCTGATAACCGGCATTGAACAGCGGACGCGGGTGGCCGACTAACAGCATCGGATAACCGGCGCGCAACCCCGTGGCTCGACCGCTGCCATGAAACTCCCGTTGACGGCAACCGATGGCCTGGGCGCGGCGATTGGCCAACCATTGCCCCTGTTCGAGCGAACCGAAGTGCTCGCCATACAACCCTTGTCCGCCGATAAATACAGACGAACCAGAGACGGCCTCTCGTTGTGCGGTTGAGGCATCTGCGCCAAGGCTGGCAGCTGCCACCGAAGCATTGACCTCTAACTTCAACTGCGCGTTGCTCGCGGAAAAGTCCTGGAGCGTGACCCCCGCCGCTTGCCGCACGAGTTTGCGCTCGAAGGTCCGCGCCACCGCCAGGACCCGGCCTACCTCCAGTTCCGAATCTTGGCGGCGATAGGTCAGCAGACTGGGGAGTTGCGGCTGGTACAGTCGGTCGCCACAGAACACCAGCGCCTCGCCGTCAGGCCCCTGCTCAAAGAAGTAATACACGCCGAAATATTCAAGAAGACGTGAAATAAAGGCGAAGCTGGTTTCTTCGAACTGGCAGGTAAACGTCGCCTGAGTCAGCGGATCATCGGCCAGCGGCAGGCGGATATCGAAGTCATACGCCGAACCGGGCAAACCGTTCATACCCGGCCCTTCGACAGTCAGCTCGGCCAACTTGAGCACGTCGCGAATCAGCTCCGGCAGACTTTTGTCCAGCCAGATTTCCGAAAAGCGGAAATGCCGCAACTGCACGAAGCGCGGTTCCAGCACCACGCGGTAGTAGTAATACAAGGAGTCGGCGTCGAGATAATCCACCTCCGTGACCACGCCCTGATAGGGATGCGGCTGCCCCAACGCATCGCTCAGGGTCAATATCGCCCGGTTGCCCAGCAGCGCTTCGTCGTCGAACAATGGATTGATCGTGGCCAGCCGAACCTCGAAGCGATAGGGCTGAGAGAGCTTTTCCTCGCCCTGCCACTGCTGCACCCATAATGTTTCGAGCAGCAGCGAGGGGGCCAGGCTGGCGAAAGTGCAGAGAGCATGATCATTGAGAGCCATCAATCAATCCTTGTTCTTCAGTCGGTAAACGAGCGGTCACTCTAGGGGCTCAAGCAGCGCTTCACGCTCGGGTAAAGACCTGATCGCATCGACGTCTTGCGTGGTAATGATCCACTCGCCGCGCGCATCCACCGCCACATGCAACCCAGCCAGCGGCCGCTGATCGGCAATCGCCCCGAGCAAGACGTCAGACAGGCGCGGTGTCAGGCTCTTACGCAAAATGAAGTCGATATTGCGCGCCCCGCTTTCCACTTCCGTGCAGCGCGCGGCGATAGCGTCGGCAACCTCTTCTGCAAACGTCAGACGGACTTTCGACGAAGCCAGCAGACGCTCGCTGAGCCGGCCCAGCTTGAGGCGCACGATGCCCGCCAGTTGCGCGCCCCCCAGGGTGAAGAACGGCACGATGGTCATGCGCGCCAGCAGCGCCGGTTTGAAATGCCGGGACAGGGTCGGGCGGATTTTTTCCGCGAGGGTGTCCGGGTCGGGCCGCCCGTCGACGCACAGGTTCTGGATTTCTTCGGTGGCCAGGTTGCTGGTCAGCAGCACCACGGTGTTGGAGAAATCAATCTGCCGCCCTTCGCCGTCGGACAGGCTGCCCTTGTCGAAGACCTGATAGAAAATGTTCACCACGTCCAGGTGGGCTTTTTCCACTTCATCGAGCAACACCACCGAATACGGACGCTTGCGCACCGCCTCGGTCAACATGCCGCCCTCGCCGAAGCCGACATAGCCGGCGGGCGAACCCACCAAGCGGCTGACGGTGTGCTTCTCCTGATACTCGCTCATGTTCACCGAGATCATCGCCTGTTCGCCGCCGAACAGATGTTCGGCCACAGCCAGAGCGGTTTCGGTCTTGCCGACCCCCGACGGCCCGACCAGCAGGAACACACCCAACGGCTGTTGCGGATCCCGCAGGCCGGATTGCGCGGCCTTGAGGATTTCCGCGATCTGCTCGACGGCGGTGTCCTGACCGCGAATACGCATCTTGAGGTTGTCGGCCAGGGCCAATACGCCGCCCGCCGCATCGCGCAGCACTTTGCCCAGCGGCACGCCGGTCCAGTCGGAAACCACCTGGGCAATCGCATCGGGGCTGACTTCGGTGAACAGCAACGGCGCGTCGCCTTGCAGTGCGGCCAGGGTTTCACGGGCCTGATCCAGCTCGGCCTGACGTTCCTCCAGCGAGGCCAGTACCTGCACAACCTCGCCTTCGGCCGGAACCGGCAGGTCCTGTGCTTGCAGGGTCAGTTGCTTGCGTGCTTCAAGGACGCGCAGCGCCGCGTCGCGCTCGGCCAGCCAGCGGACTTCCAGCGCAACCCGACGCTCGTCAATCTCAGCCTGTTCGTCGGCGATATCCGTCAGGCGCTGGTCTTCTACGGGGAAACCATTGCCACGGTCGCGCTCCAGCGCGCTCTGTTCACGCGCCAGACCGGACAACTGCCGCTCCATGCGCTCCAACTCGGCAGGCTTGATGCCCAGGCCGATGCGTACCCGGGCGCTGGCGGTGTCGAGCAAGTCCACGGCCTTGTCCGGCAGCAAGCGCCCGGTGATGTAGCGATCCGACAATTCAGCGGCGGCGACGATGGCGTCGTCACGCACGCTGACCCCGTGGACTTTCTCGTAGTGCCCCTTGAGCCCGCGCAGGATCAACACCGCGGTTTTGACACTCGGCTCGTCCAGCTTGACCAGTTGGAAACGACGCGCCAGGGCCGGGTCTTTCTCGAAGTATTTCTTGTACTCCGACCAGGTCGTGGCGGCGATGGTGCGCAACTCGCCACGGGCCAATGCGGGTTTGAGCAGGTTGGCCGCATCCGAGCCACCCGCCGCGCCGCCGGCGCCGATCAGCATGTGCGCTTCGTCGATGAACAGGATCACCGGCGTGGTGGAGGCCTTGATCTCTTCGATGACGCCACGCAGGCGGTTTTCGAACTCGCCCTTGACGCTGGCGCCCGCTTCCAGCGCACCGAGATCCAGGCTGAGCAGGCGCGTGTTTTTGAGGAAGTCGGGGACTTCGTCCTGGCTGATCAACAACGCCAGGCCCTCCACCACGGCGGACTTGCCCACACCTGGCTCGCCCACGGCGATGGGGTTGTTTTTACGCCGCCGGGCGAGGATGTCGATCATCTGGCGAATCTCATCATCGCGCCCGAAAATCGGGTCGATGCGCCCCGCCGCTGCCTTGGCGGTCAGGTCTTCGCAAAAGCGCACGATATTGTCTTCGGCTGCGGGCGCATTGCCGCCGGCGCCGGCCAACGAAGCACAGGCCGCGCCGGTCTGCTGGCTGTCCAGCGGACCTTCGCTGGAGCCGCCCAACAGTTGAGCGAACTCTGCGGTCAGGGCATCGGTGGAAATCGGCTTGAGCAGTTCGCCGTAACGCGTGCCAGCGCTGTAGTAGCCCAGGCGCGATACCAGCGCCAGCAGCAGCGAACCGCCACGGATCCGCCCGCTGCCGACCACCAGCGAGGCAATCAGCCAGGCGTCCTGAATCCATTCGGTGAGCAGGCCAGCGAACACCGGACGTCCTGGGTTGCCGTTTTTCAACTGCGCCAGGCCCTCATCCAGCAGCGCACGCAAGCGCATCGGATCGATCTCGAAGCGCGCGAGAATGCGCGTCGTATCGGCATCCGGATCTTCCAGCAACTGGCGCAGCAGGTGCTCCAGGGAAATCTCGTAGTGAGCGCGCGCCAGGGTCTGGCCCGCTGCGTTCTCCAGGGCCTTGGTGCTGTACACATTGAGCCGTGCGAACAGCGGTTTGAGTTCTACCTGAATCATCTAGCGAGCCCTCTCTTCGAGCATTGGTCCGTGTTCGGCCGTCAGCATGAATACAACGTCGTCCTGTGTGTCTCCGTCACCGAGCCAGGTATCCAGGCCCAGCCGCTGCCAGCCGCCGCCCAGCGAAGCGCACTGCTGCTTATCTGCCGCAAGACGCATGACCAGACGGCTGCGTAGCGGTGTCTGCAAATACAATCCCACCAAGCGTTCGAGCTTTTGATACAGCGCCTGCCCCGGCAATAACCCGTGAAAACGCTCGGTACTCAGTGACGTCAGGCGGATATCCAGGGTGCCGCTGCGGTCCATGACTTCACGACCGAGCAGGCTGTTTTCGCCCAACACACCGCACTGCGTGCCCAGGTAAGTGCGTGCCGTGCGGTCGATCCGCAGGCGCGTCTCGACACACGGCACGACTTCCACCGTCACATCGCTGAGTACCGCCTTGACCAACTGCTGCAGCCCCAGGGCCGAGCGCGGGTACTGGTTGAACAACCCGGCATAACGCAGCAAGTCGATGGATTGATCGCGCTGCTCCGGACGCGCATCCGCAATGCCGATCAGCGCCTGCAACTGACGCAGGCTCTTGACGTCGCGCCGCTCGGTAATGTCGATCCAGATCCGGTGCTTTTCCCAGGCACGGAACAGCAACGGATAGAGCGAGGCATGCAGGATGTCGAGAAAGTCACGTCCCGCCGAATGGCCCAGCAGTTGCTCGTCGATCAGGTCTTCGGTGTAAAACGTCGGCAACGGCGAAGTGACGCCATACAGCCCGAAGAAGTTGGCCTCGATCCGATAACGACCGTCGTCGTCCTGCTCGATCCCTTCGATATCCCGCAGCGGAAACCCGAGCCCCAGCCGCGGCCGGACCCGCACGTTGTCGACGAAGTGTTTTTCGCTCGGGAAACGTAACCGCAACAGGCGCAAGGCCTGGAAAAACCCGAACTCGCCGCCGTCATCGAGCAGCGGATCGATCACAACAGGCGTTGGTGCCCGATCTTCGCTGGCCATTTCAAGGTCTCGTGGTTGACGCTGTCGAACAGCGTGAAGGCGGTAAAGCTGTTGATGGCCGTACAGCCGGCGAAAAACTCATCGAGCACACAACCGAACAGGTAGAAATTGCCGGGGCTGAGGAAATAGTCGCCCCGGCACTCGACCCGGACCACACTGCCTTCGATCGGCAGCCCGCGAATAAAACGCCGCTCGTGGCTGACGGTGACTTTTTCGATGGCATCGATGCGCCGCTGGTTGGCGTCCTGGGCCCCTTCGCCGACGCTCGGCAGATACAGCGCGAGCAGGCCGCGCAGGTAGTCGCGATCGGCCAGGCGGAAGTGGTTGGCATTGAGCTGCGAGAGCATGCGCCACAGCAACTTGTCGTCGAACTTGGGCGGCTGGCACGGTGTGATGCCACGGATGCTCTTGAACTCGACCCTGGGCGGCGTGTTGTCGGTGGGCTGGTTCAAATCCCCCAGGCGCAGGCTTTCCGGCAGCTTGCCATTGGTGCAGAGCAAGCCGATGGACAAGGTCATCTCGCCCGGCACTTTGCCTTCGCTGTAGGGCAGGCTCAGATAGTGGTCATAACCTTGGGCATCGATGCTCGAGGCGCGGATGCGCAGGTTATAGGTGTCGCGCTGCGAGAAGGTATTGAACGGCTCCAGCAGCCGCTCCCCGCCTCCGGCGGAATAAGCACTGACCTTGAGCACCGAATGAATCCGCATGCTCATGCGCTGGCCATGGTCGGCAGGCTGGATGCGATAGTCGACTTGCTTGTGGTCGATGCGCAGCGGGTGTGCGTCCTGGGCGAACAGATTGATCGCCGGCGTCACCCCCAGCAAAAAGCTGTTGGCCGACAGGTTCGGTGTCCAGTCCGGCAGGTTCTCGAACATCAGGCGCACGCTGAAGCGCCCGTCTGCGCCTCTGGCTCGCCACTGTTTGAAGCCGCGAAGCTCGATAAACAGGAATTTCTCGGGCAGCGCGAAGTATTCCTGCAGGCACCGATAGGCCGGGTGCGCGGTATCGGGAAACGGCAGCAAGGCGTTGCTCGCATCGAATCCCAGGCCACGCAAATGGCTGGCCGGCAATACCGTCATGGGCTGCTCTTGCGCAGAGATGCGAATCTCGCGCAGGTTGAGCTGCAACAGACGCAATAACTTGGAGCCATCGACCAGGCCATCCCCCAGATAGAAACGCAGGCTGTCAGCCAGCCAGCTATTCGGGTCGGCGGTGGTAAAAGCGAAGTCCAGGACCAGGCTGCGCTCTTCACCGGCGCCGCCGTCCCAGCGGCTGCCGAGCAGTTGCAGCGGTTCCAGGTCGACCGCCGCGGTGCTGCTGAAGCGCACGCGCTGGCCATCGACCGGTACCGAGGCAATTTCGCAGCCGGGCTCGATACGCGTAACCTCCTGCAATGCCGTGCGCGGCTGAAATTGCAGCAGCGTCAGGCAGGGCAACGGTTGCAGGTAATGGGGATAGAGCAGCTGCGCCAACTCTTGAATGAACTCGGGAAACTCGTCGTCCAACCGTTGACGAACCATCCCGGTGAGAAACGCCACGCCTTCGAGCAAGCGTTCGACGTCCGGGTCATTGGCCGAGTCCACCCCCAGCAGCGGCGCCAGGGCCGGGTTGCGGCGGGCAAACTCATCGGCCAGACGCCGCAGTTGGTTGAGTTCACTTTGATAATGGCTGTTGAGCATGACTTAGTGCATCGCCAGGGACACGCGACCGTCCGAAGACACACGCGTTGCCAGGTGAATAGGAATGTCCCGGTCATCGATCGACACCACGCCCTCAAGACTGAAACTCAGCGACAACACTTCCTGGGCACCTTCGGCGACCAGGATGCGCGGCGATTTCAAGCGAGGCTCGTAGCGGGCGATCATGCGCGTCATGTTCTCGATTATTTGCGTGGTCTCGCCGGTCGCAAACGAACCGGCCAGATTGGTGAAGTCGGGTACGCCAAACTCGGCGTCAATCGGCACGCTGCCGCGCCGGGTATTCAAAATGCGTTGCAGATGCTGGACGATCGACTGCGTCAACACTTCAGCCTGGGTCAGGTGCGTGCGACCGGTTTCGGCCTGCAGGCTTGTGATGCGCTCCAGCAATCGCTTTTCTCTCAACGCGGTGTACCTTCTGCAATAACAAGAACACCGCCCTGGATCAGGGCGGCATTGAACCGTCGAGCCGGGCTTACGCTTTTGGCGCCAACCACGAGTCTTCGGCTTCGATACCGTCCGGCACCCAGGTCCAGACGATTTTTTCGTAGGTGATGCCGATGTCTTCCATATGGCCCATTTGCTTGAACTCAGGGCTCAACACGTTCGGCACCCAGGTGCGGGCCGAAACGAGTACGGCATTGCTCAGGGTGATGGTGTAGTACTTTTCTTCGGTGCCTTTAGGCGAGATCCGATAGAACTCCAGGACTACCGACTTGAGTTGCTCGCCCGAGGTCAGGGCTTGCAGCAGCTTTGGAGAAGACTTATCGATTTCCTTGGTCAGGGTCATGCCCTGGTGGACACGCTTGCCGGCCGGCAGGCCGGTCTGCGGGTTCTTGGGAATATCGATCAGGTGTTCGACGGCCTGGACAAGGATCTTTCCTTCATGACCGGTAACCGTGCTGGAACCTTCGATCTTGCCTTGGTTCTGGCCTTCGATACTCAAGTAGCATGGCATTGGCATAACGTGTACTCCGGGTTTAATCAGTGAGTTTTCAGGCATCGATCAGCGCCTCTGGCCCTGTCTCGCTGCGTTGAATCCATCTTATGGAAACGCCGAGGCAATGACCCTCGGGTGAACACCTGAATGGGCAACGGCGGCGTTGCCCATTCGCGCTACCGATCAGCTCTTGTCGAGCTTGCCCACCAGCGACAGCGTGAAAGACGCACCCATGTACTTGAAGTGCGGACGGACTTTCAAACCGACGCGGTACCAGCCTGGATCGCCTTCGACGTCGCTGACGGTAATCTCCGCCTGACGCAGTGGGCGACGGCTGCGCACACCGGCGGCGGGGTTATCCATGTCGGCCACGTACTGGCGAATCCAGGTGTTGAGTTCCGACTCCAGGTCGCCACGCTCTTTCCAGGTGCCGATGTTTTCGCGCTGGATGACCTTGATGTAATGGGCCAGGCGGCTGACCACAAAGATGTACGGCAGTTGGGTGCCCAGCTTGTAGTTCAGCTCGGCTTCCTTGCCTTCTTTGTCATTGCCGAAGAACTTGGGCTTCTGGCACGAGTTGGCGGAGAAGAACGCCGCGTTATCGGTGTTCTTGCGCATGGTCAGCGCGATAAACCCCTGCTCGGCCAGCTCGAACTCGCGGCGCTCGGAAATCAGCACTTCGGTCGGGATCTTGGTCTGGGTTTCGCCCATGGCCTCGTAGTTGTAGATCGGCAAATCACCGACGGTGCCACCGCCCTGTGGGCCAATGACGTTGGCGCACCAGCGGTACTGGGCAAAGCTGTCGGACAGGCGACTGGCAAAGGCAAACGCCGCGTTGCCCCACAGGAAGTCCTGGTTGCCGCCACCGACGTTCTCGTTGTAGCGGAACGTCTTGGCAGGGACCGTGTCTTCGCCATAGGGCGTGCGCAGCAGGAAGTGCGGCAATGTCAGGCCAACGAAACGCGCGTCGTCGCTTTCACGAAAGGCATTCCATTTGGTGAACTGCGGCCCCTCGAAGACGGCTTGCAGATCCTTGAGATTGGGCAGGTCGGCAAAGCTGTCGATGCCGAAGAACTGCGGGCCGGCCGCGGCGATGAAGGGCGTGTGGGACATGGCCGAAATCGCGGCGACCGACTGCAGCAACTTCATGTCCTGTGGGCCGGGGTTGAACTCGTAGTTACCGATGATCGAGCCGAACGGCTGGCCGCCGAACTGGCCGAACTCGGCGGTGTACACCGCCTTGTACAGACCCGAACGGGTGATCTCCGGCGCATCCTCGAAATCTTCGAGCAGCTTCTCTTTGGACACGCTGAGGATTTCCAGCTTGTTGTTCTCGCGAAAATCCGTGCGGTCGACCAGAAACTTCAGCGAGCGCCAGGACGACTCCAGCTTCTGGAACTGCTGGTGGTGAATGATCGCGTCGACCTGCCGGCACAGCTTGGCATCCAGCGTGGCGATCATGTCGTCGATCAACCCGGCGCTGACCTTCTCGGCCTGCCGGGCCGGCTCGAGCAGTTCGGTGACAAACGCTTCGAGGCCCTGACGGGTGACGGCATACGCCTCGTCGCCCGGCTTGACGCGCGTCGCTTCCACCAACTGATCCAACAGGGAAACCGACTCGACCGCCTGGCCGGTCGTGCTCGCTGCCTGACTCTTTTCTTCGCTCATGGGTTATTCCTTGTCCTTTACGCCAAGTTCCGAGAGCAAACGCTCGCGGGCCCCGTCATCGTTCATCAGGGCCTGCAGCTGTTTGCGAAACTCCGGCAAGTTACCCATCGGCCCTTTCAAGGCCTTGAGCGAATCCCGCAGGGCGATCAGTTGCTGCAACTCGGGAACCTGGGCCACGATGGCATCCGGCTCAAAATCGCGAATGGACTGGAAGGTCAGCGAGACCGGGATCTGCTCGTCCTCCGGCGCGTTTTCCGCCAGATGATTGGGTACCGCCAACTGCAGGCTCAGGTTCTGGCCCTTGAGCACATCGGTGAAGTTGTCTTTGTCGACGCGGATCGGTTTGAGGTCTTCAACCGGCGTGTCGTCTTCACGCAAGGTGAAGTCGCCGATCACCAGTTGCTTGAGCGGCAGCTCGACCTGTTCCTGCGCGCCGCCGGTGTCAGAGCTGTAAACAATATTGACGCGCTCTTTAGGCGCGACCGAACCTTCACTAGCCATTAAATCTCACTCCTGTTTACCGGACTCGCTCAACGCAGCCGTTAGAAAACTCATGGCATGGATATGCACACGCCTGCCAGGTATTGCCTGTTGCCCATTCAACTTGCCGGCGGGCTGGCCAAACGCCAGAACGCCGGCAAATCCATTGCAGCCAACTGTTGCGCCCACAGCGCTCTCGAACCGCCGTCGTCATGCGTCAGTGCCAACTCCAACAACGGCCGGACCAGCTCCGGCTCCCAACGATCGAGGCCCTGCTCCGTCGCTTCCTGGAGCAACACATCCAAGGCAACACCCAACTGCGCGCGCGGGTCGAAACGCTGTAGCAGATGGCATTGGGCAGCGCGCAGGCGAAACCGCTCGCGGCCGCTGCCGGCCTCTCGCACGGCGCTCTGCAAACGCGCCAACGCTTCGTTCAAACGGCCTTCGGCGGCATCACGCGCGACTTCATCGATCAGCGTTTGCAGCCCATCCGTGGCGCCGCTGCCGGCCGCCGGCGCCAAACCTTCGAGCCAACTGCGGGTCGCGCCGTCGGCGAACGGCTGGCCGTCGGCGAATGTCAGCTCGACCAGCGCCGGCAGGCGCGCCAGAAAATGACGGGTTTCCAGGGCCAGGCTGGCAGCACCGGCCTGCGCCGCCGAACCGAGCCTCAAGAGCGCGGCGTGACTGGCCCGATTGAGGTCCAGCCAGCACGGATAACTTGGTAACCGACCTTCGCAAAAACGCACGATGTCCAGCGGCTCGCCAACGCTCTGCAAGCGGCTGAAACTTTCGAGTTCCGCGTCCGAAGGCGGCGGCACGCGCGTCGTGTAGCCTTGCGCAGGAGGGACCTGCTCCAGGGTCGTCCACGCCAATTGACGATTGAGGCGAAACAGCAACGGCAAGGTCGCCCGAGACTCCAGGCAAAACCCCAGCAGCGGTGCAAGCGAGGCAAACACGCTATTGACCGCGTTCTCGATGGCTTCATCGCTCTCAAGACGGCCCAATGGCGGAGCCGGCACCAGGGCCGGGAGCGGCGCCGAAGGGGCGTGCGCAACCGGCGTCGGGAGCGCTGTAGGCGCATCGACTGCCGCTGGAACCTCTTCCGCCGTCACCGCTATTGGCTCGACACCCGCTTGCACGGGCAACTGCGATAGGCGACGACGCAACGCAAAAAAACTCGGGCCGTCGGCGTCCCGGTCGCGCCAATGGCGATCGATGGCGTCCCAGTCTTCGAGCAACTGCGCCAATTGTTCCCCGGGCACCGCTTCGAAGTTGGCTTCAAGTTTTACGGCGAGCCACTCGAGCATCCACTCGGCCTGGTTGCGGCGGGCACGCAATCGAGCCGGCGGCGGGGTCAGGGTCTCCCAATACAACTCGAGCATTTCGCGCACTATATGCACGCCGGTCGCCAGGCCGGAAATGCCTTGCAGAGTGGTCCAGGCACATAACAACCAGACCGCGGCATTAAAGTCCTTGCCCTCTTCTCGCAGCACTTTTACACAGGCATCGGCGACTTTCTGCCAATCCACTCCGGACTCGGCGTGGATATTGTTCAATTTATCCACTTCGATTTGCGCAAGGGAAAAAGCCAGCCCTTCCCGAGGATTAACGCCAGCAGGATGAGTCAAACTGATCGCAAACGAACCTACTTCCCGGTCGAGGCAACTCATCCGTTACTCCTTACTTCAATAGGTTGTTTGATACATCGTTGCCGCGTAAAAAAATCGCCGCCGATGCCGGGTTGATTTATGCAGCGGTGACGATCTTCATTGATTGATCCAAGGCCTGATATTTCGCCCACCGCGGCTGTAATCCGCCAAGCCAAAGCCCCGCGCGTTGAGCCGTCGGACAAGCATGTGTCAGCCAAGGCGCCGGGGCCATCGGGTGAACACCTGAAGTCCTGACCGGTTTAACGTACCCGTTCAGATCATCGCGCCGAAAATAACAAGGCCAATACCCAGCGCACTTTGCTTGAGAAACAAGCGCACGCATTCACAGCGTGGAAACACATAAACGCTGTCAAATGCGAATTTGCGTCAATCTATCAAGCGCCTTGCAGATGGCTTGACCCTGCGTTGCAACTTTTCAATTATTTTCAGGCGCCCTGCCCGGCTCTTGCCGCCGCCAGAAAGTGCGCAACAAGTTGGATACAAGAGGGATTGTCATTACTTTCATGGAGAAACCGGTTATAAGGAGCACCACAACCCATTCTGACTGGCTGCCGCTAGGTAGCACGGACGTACAGTGGGAAGATGCAACGCCTGTTCACGGGGCGTGAACATAGGCTTTCCGGGTTGTAGTGAATTCATGAATAAACCAGCTTCACTCATATGCGCCCCTAAACACGTCGGCTCCAGGCACGCCCATGATCACTTCGAGGTCAGCGCCGAGCCGGTTGCCAACCAACTGCTGGCCTGGCGTGATCGGGTCGGACACGTCATCGACGTCCTGCCTACATCCCACGCTACCACCACGCCCTTCAACGCGAGCATTGACCGCTACAAATTGGGTGATCGCGTCTTCACCGACTGCTCAAGCGACGCCTTGTTGCTCGACCGTTCGATTGCGCGCATCTCTACCGACAAGGTCCGGGACTATGTTTTCCAGGTCTTCACCCAAGGCGCAATGGAGTCCATTCGAGGCGGCCCTCAGGAACATGGCGCGTCCGCCAGGGCGAGCATCGTTGCCATGGACATGAACCAGCCGATCAAAATGAGCCGGGGGCGTTGCCGCGTATTGACCTTCTTTGTCTCGCGCACGGTGGTGGAAGCGGCGCTGCCGCATGCCGAGTCGATCCACGGGCGTGTCTTCGAGAATACGACGCCTATGACCCAATTGATGATTGAGCATGTCGAGGCGTTTTCCAGAAAACTGCCGGTTATCAGCAGCGCCGAGGCCGCGTCGACATTCGATACCGCCGTTCAACTCATGCTCGCGGCCTTCTCGAAACAGGCCAAGCTGGGTGGGCACGTGCGGGCGGCGGCGCGCAGTGCGATGTTCGATAAAGCCAGGCGTTATGTGCAGAACAACCTGTATCAACCCTGGCTGACGCCAGAGTACGTGCTGATGGCCATGCAACTGCCTCGCGCCACGCTCTACCGTCTGTTCCAGCATGAGGGAGGGTTGGGTCGCTACATCCTCAACTGCCGCCTGCGTGAAGCCGCGGACGAACTGGTGCGCTATCCGGACCGCCAGGTGATTGAGATCGCCTACAGCCTGGGCTTTAACAGCGCATCAGCGTTTACCCGCGCGTTTCGTCGTCGCTATGACCTGGCGCCGCAGGACCATCGCCTGATGGCGGCACAGCGAATGGGCAACGCTATGCCGGGGCACCGTAACGTCGCTGGCCGAATCGATCAGTGAGCCGGCTGCCGCGCTGGAAATTTCACCAGTGCGAACAGGCTGACCAATAGCGCGCCCAGCAGATACCAGGAAGGCGCCATTGCGTTCTGGGTAACTCCGATCAACCACGTCACAAAAAACGGGCAGAACGCCCCGAAGATCGTCACGCCGAAACTGTAGACCATCGACATCCCTGTGGCCCGGTGATGCGCCGGAAAAGCCTCCATGATCATGACGGTAGCGACGCCGTTGTTGCCCATCGCGACAGCCGAATAGATGCCGATGATCAGCAAGGAAGCCAGCTCGCCGACCCCATGGGTCAAGGCCAGGAACACCGGATAGACCAACAGGATGCTGAGGATCATCGTCACGTATTGGGTCGGCTTGCGTCGCGGCAGCCGGTCGGCGAACCGCGCAAACAATGGCGCGGCAATGAACAGCATCGCACTGGAAAAGCACGCCGAAAGCAAGCTCATGCTCGGCGACAGGCCTAACGTGCGGACCAGATAGGTCGGCATGTAGAGCACCATCAGGTAGATGCTTGCGGTGGGGGTTGCCATCATCAAGATCCCCAGCAATAGCTGAGGGCGGTGGTTTTTCAGCAAGACACGCAGCGACGGCGACTGGATACCACGCCGTGTTGTCTCCACCATATTGCGCCGAATGAACCACCCAAACGGCGCAATCAAAAGCCCAAGCACGAAAGGAATACGCCAGCCCCAGGCCAGCAACTGTTCGGGGGTCAGCAATGCGGTCGTGGTGGCACCGACAACCGCTCCCACCAAAACCGCGGCCGCCTGGCTGGCAGAACGCCAACTGACCAGATAGCAGCGTTGATTGCGCGCCGCCAGCTCCATCAGCACCACGGACGACACGCCGATCTCCCCTCCGGTCGCGAACCCCTGCAGCAACCGCGAGAGCACCAGCAACACCGTTGCGGTGACGCCGATCGATGCATGCGTCGGCATGAACGCGATCAAGGCGGTACCGGCTGCCATCAATAGATTGGTGACATTCAAGCCGGCTTTTCGCCCTTTGCGGTCGGCGAGGTTGCCGATCACGATTGCGCCCAGCGGGCGCATCGCGAAACCGATGCCAAACGTCAACAATGCCATCAGCAACGAGGCGAACGAACTGTCCGATGGGAAAAACAGCTTGCCGATGATCACGGCAGAAAAGCTGTATACCGTGAAGTCGTAGATCACCAGACCATTGCCGACGACTGTCGCGACTATCACCTTCTTCGATTGCCTGAAGGTCACCGGGCAATCGCCAGATTCAAGATAAGACATTTAGGCCGAGGTCCCGTCGAGTCAATCAAAGCGCGCTGGGTAGCGAACACGTGGGCCCAAAACGCCCCTCATGGGCACGTTGGGCGCTAACAGCTCGATCGACGGGCTATTGATTTGTAGTAGCGTCCTGGCGGGAGCATCCTACGGAACAATATCAGGCTTGTATGTACCCCTTTTATAACGCCAGCAGGCGCGCACTCACTGCGGCTCCGCGCCGCACGCTTGATGTCGGAAGATCACGAGCGCTCGCACTGATTGACCCGTTGAGCGCCTTTGACGATCGCCGAACCTATCAATCAGCCCGCGGCTCTTTCCCCCACACGTTGACGTGACACATTCAACGCCACCAACGACGCCAGGATCGCCATCACCATCCCCGCAAGAAACCCACCGCTATACCCCGCCTGCGCAGTCAACCCCACCAGCAAGGTCGAAGACAGCATTTCCCCCAGATCACGCGTGCTTTGCACGGCGGTCATGTCCGTACCGGCCTGGTCGCTTTGCGCGGCGAAGGCCATGGAGGCAGTCATGATCACCACCGAGGTGGCGCCGGTCGCGAACGAGCCCAGGCCCACGGCCAACCAGATCAGTCCGGTTTGCGTGGCAAGCATGCCGTTGGCTTGCAGCAGCCAGGTCAACGCGGCAGCGCCGGCCATGCCCACCGCCAGGATAAACGTCGGCCACAGCCCCAACACCCGGATCAACCACGCACCACCGCCGCAGCCGAGGACGATGGTGACCACGCCGCCGCTCATGCCCAGTTGGCCGATAGCCTGCAAGGACCAACCGGCGTCATTCAGGAACAGCTTTGACAAACCAAAACCCGACACTGACGTCATGGCCGACAACAAGGCGAGTACCACCAGCGCCAGCGCCTTCGGCCGCTTGATAAACCGCCATAATGAGGCATGCGCCACATCTGGCTGTTTTTCCTTGGCCGGTGCCACGTGCAGCCAGCCGACGCACACCAGACTCAACAGCGGCACCAAAGCCAGCAGACTGAACGCGCTGGTTTGCCCCAGGTAGCCGCTAAGCAGCAAGGTGCCGGCGCCGCCAACGAAGAAGCCGACCATGGTGCCGCCCACTTGGATGGCGTTAATCCGCGCGAGCATGTTGCCGCTAAAGTACTCGGCCGCCATGCCGTCGGTGGCGATGTCCTGGGTGGCGCTGGCCAGCGAGGCAACAATCAGCAGGCCCACGGCGATGCCTGCCGTCTCGACGCGCAGGCCGATGCTTGCCAGGCAGGCAATGCACAGCAGCACCAGTATCTGCATGGGAATGATCCAACTGCGGCGCCGTCCCAGGCGTGGGCTCCAATGGTTATCCACCTGGGGCGCCCAGAGGAACTTGACCACCCACGGTATCCCCACCAACGGCAGGAAGGCCAAGGCGTGGAGCGCCGCGCCGTCATGACGCAGCAGGGTCGGCAAGGCGTCCATGGCGATGCCGAAGCAAATGCCTTGGGACAGGTACAACAGTGCAAAGGTCAGCACCATGCGCCAATGTTTCAACAGATCCAGCATTACAAGTCTCCCCTCAGGCAACATTGGCGGCGGCAGCCCGTGCCGCACGCGTAAAAGAAATCAGGCGCCGCAATGCCCACAGGGCACTGGCCGCGCACAGCAGCAACACAAGATCGATGGGCCACAGCGGCACGCTGCCTTGTTTCAGGCTGCCGGCCAGGTGCAGCAGCGCCGCCGCCAGGAAGCCCAGGCCCGTCACGGCCAGCAGCAGGTGCAGCGGTTGACGCCTGGGGGGCATCAGGCAGGCCAGCAGCAGGCTGGCAAGCCAACCGCCCCAGAACCACCACGCCAGGTTGGCACTGCCCAGCGCCCCCGCGCAGAGCAATACCGCCGTGGCCGCCAGCAACCCGCCACCGCCGCCGATCACCAGGCGCAGTAGCACCTGCCAACCGCCGCCGGCCTTGAGGCGCCGACGCTCCAGCCACAGGTACAAGCCGCTGAGCACCAACCCCGCCGCCGCCAACGCCATACCGAAATGCACGGCACGCAGCAGTGACCCGCCAACAGGCACCCAGCGGTAGTCGGCAAAGTGCAGCGGCTGCACCGCAATAAACGCCTGCAACCACAGACCACGCCCGCTGGCGCTGCTGGAGCCGACGGCGAGGCCGTCAGCGGCGCGATAGGCATGCCGTTCAAAGACGGCCGTACTGGGCAGGCCTTGTTGGATACCGCTCACTTCCACCCAGGCATCCGGCTCACCCCAGTGGTGCAAGGCGACGTTTTGAGCAGAGAACCCCGGATGGGCGACGGCGTCCTGGTGCAGCAACTGATCCAGATCGACCGCCGGCGCCGAAGCCGTTGTTCGGTCGACCTGCGGCGGTGCCCCCAGCAACTGCATGAACGCTTGCTGCGGCGCGCTCGGGAACGCCTGCGCGGCAAGCCCCAAGGTGCCGAGCGCCCCCAGGCCGGACAACGCGCCAGTGATACCAAACAGCAGCAACCAGGGCCCGCACCAACGGCCGATCAGGCTGTGCAAGTCATGGGCGAACACCCGTGCCCCACGGTCGCGCCGCAGGCGCTTGAGGTCTTGCAGGCGCCCACTGTGTAATGCACTGCCTGCCCAGATCATCAGCAACAACACCACGCCCAACAAGCTGATCAAAATCCGGCCGGGAAAACCGATGAACAGACTTTTGTGCAGGTTGAACAGGATATCCGCCGCGTTGCCTGACGCCAGCTCACGGCCGCTGACGGGGTCCAAGGCGACCGTGCAGTCCTTGGGCGATGCACACAACTCGACCACCGAGTGGCGGCTGTCCGGCAAACGAATGCGCAATTCACCGAGCGCCAGGCCGCGCTCGCGAGCGATAGCCGGCCATTGCGCGACCGGTAGCGCCGGCCCGTGAGCCAACGCCGCCGGGCCGCGAAACCAGGCGCGCAAGTCTTCATGGGCCATGCTCCACGCCCCCGTCAGCAGGATCACGAACAGCAGTACCCCAAACACCCCGCCTGCCCCGGCGTGTACACGCTGAACCAATGCCCTCGGTGCGCCCATCAGGTTCATCGCCAGGCTCCATCCCAAAGCAGCCAGGGCGTAAACAGCAGCAGCCAGACGCTGGAGCGATACACCACGCGTTTGCGATCCGGCGCCAGCAACGACCACAGCAGTACCGTCACCAGAAACCCCAAGCCCAGGAACACGCCGGCATACAGCCGCTCCAGCCCACCGCCCCACGGATAATGCCGCGCCAGCAGGACGGCCAGTTGCAGGCTGCTGAGCACACTGCCCGCCAGCGCCAGACAAATGCGCAGCGGCCAGGAACCGAGGGCCGGCGCGGCCATCAGAACGTACCTCGCAGGGTCAGATTGAGGCTGCGCGGTTCGCCATAGCGGTTGTTCCAATTGACGTTGGACAGGCTCTGGTAGTACTTGCGGTCCGCCAGGTTGTTGCCGTTGACCGCGGCAGTCCAATGCTCGTCGATGCGGTAGGCGACCCGCGCATTGAGTAAGGCATAGCCGCCCTGCTCCAGGGTCACAGCCCCGGATTGGGTGGAGTAATCACTTTGCGCCTGCACGCCGGCACCGACGCTCCAGCGGCGGTCCTGCCACGGCAACTCGTACTGGGTCCACACCCGCGCCATGTGGCGCGGCGTGAAGCTGGCATAGCGCTCACCCGAAGCGTTGGTGTCCTTGAGGTACTCGGTGCTGGTGTAGGTATAACCGGCGGAGACGTTCCATTCGGGGGTGATATAACCGCTGCTCTCCAGCTCGAAGCCCTGGCTGCGCACCTTGCCGCCGCTGATGTAATAGGTGGTCGGCCCCACACCCGGGTGGTCCGGATCGACCTGCGGGTTGTTCTCCAGGTCGATACGGAACACCGCCAGCGACACATTCAAACGCCCGTCCGCCAACTCGCCCTTGATCCCGGTTTCATAGGTCTTGCCCTCCACCGGCTTGAGCAGGTCGCCGCTCCAGGTTTGCCCGGTCTGCGGCTGGTAGACCTCGGCGTAGCTGGCGTACCACGACCAGTTCTGCGCAAAGTCCCAGATCAAGCCGCCATACGGGGTTATTTCCCGGCCGGGGGTGAAGTGGCTGGTCGGCGCGTTCTGGTCCCACCAACTGGCCCGGCCGCCGATGACCAGGGTCAACGGATCGAGCAGTTTGTAGCGGGTCAGCGCGTAGACGCCCTTGGAGGTGGTCGTCGTGGACCCGGGCGACGTGTAGGCGCCGATACCGGGTTTGGGCACACTGCTCGGGTCCCAGCGATAGACATTCACCGGCACGTTGAGCGGCGTGGTGAACTGGGCGGTGCGCTGCTCGGTTTCGCCGTGGCTGTAGTTGGTGCCCAACAGCAACTCATGGCTGCGGCCAAACAACGAATACGGCCCATTGACCGAGGCATCCACGCTCTTTTGAGTGCTGCTGAATTTATACGCAGCGCCCATCAAGCGACCGCCATCGCCGGTGAGCGGGTCGATGGCGCCAAAAGCACCGGCATAGCGCAGGCTTGAGTCGGCATCCTGGTATTCGGCGGCGACCTTGGCTTTCCAGTCGTGATCCAATTGCTGCTCGAGAGAGCCGAACACCCGGCGCGTGGTCCACTTGAAGCGGTCCCAGTCCACGTCCAGATAGGTGGAGCGCGACAGGTTCAGGCTCGACCCGTCCTTGGCCATGGGCACGCCGGCCATGTTGGTCACCGAATCGATGGTCTGGTATTGCGCACCCAGGGTCAGCAGGGTGTCGGGGCTCAGGTCGAATTCGGTGATGCCGTAGAGCAACTGGGTGTCTTGCTTGCCGACATCGTAGAAGTAGTCGCGATCCTCGTAGGCCGCCACCACACGCCCACGCACGTTGCCAGTCTGGGTCAGCGGCCCGCCGACATCCACTTCGCCACGGTAACGGTCCCAGGTGCCGCCGCTGAGGGTGGTGCTGGCGGCGAATGCCTTTTGTGGGCGCTTGCGCACCAGGTTGACCGTGGCCGCCGGGTTACCGCTGCCGTGCAGCAAACCATTGGAGCCACGCAGGATTTCGACGCGCTCATACACCGCCATGTCCTGAGGCGAACCGGCGGTTTCACCGAGCATCGCCGGCACACCGTCCAATTCGAAAGAGTTGATCTTGAAGCCACGCACGTAGTACGCGGTGGTCAGCAACTGGAACGGCTGCACCGTCACGCCAGTGGCCTGCTGCATCACTTCATCGAGGCTGAACAGGTTTTGCTGCTCGATGCGCTCATGGTCGATGACGCTCACCGACTGCGGCGTTTCCCGCAGTTTGAGCGGTAGCTTGCCGATGGTGGTCACGCCGGGCGGGGTCACCTCGCCCGAGGTGTCGTCACCCGCGACCTTGATGTCAGGCAATTGCACGGTCGCAATCGCCTGTGCCAACGGGCTCAGGCCCAGCACCAGCACCATCCCCAGTTGCGCCCCATTACGTTGGAAACCCCGCCCCGCCTTTGTTGCTCCCCGGTGTGACATTGCCCAGCCTCTTTATCGATAATAATTCGCATTAGTATCGTTTAAACGAACGCTGCGACTTTTCGATTAAGGGACTTTTTCAATGGCTGCCCGGCAGGTTTTGCTCGACGAACTGCGCATACCAGCGGTGCGTGGCCAGCAACTGCTCATGACTGCCGCAGCCACTGACGCTGCCGCCTTCCAGCACCAGGATCTGATCGGCACCGCGCACCAACATCGGGTTGTGCGACACCAACACCACGGTGCGCCTGCCATGCAGCGCCTGCAGGCTGCGATTGACCCGTGCTTCGCAGCGCGCATCGAGGCTGGCGGTGGGTTCGTCAAGCAACAGGATCGGCGCCGGGGACAGCAGCGCGCGCGCCAGGCCGACCCGTTGCCGCTGGCCGCCCGAGAGTAATGCGCCGCCCGGCCCCACCTCACTGTGCCAACCCTGCGGCAGGCTGCTGAGCACCTCATCCAATGCAGCATCCTTGGCGGCGTGTTGCAGTTGCGCAGGCGTGGCTTGCGGCCGGGCCATGCTGACATTCCACAGCAGGCTGCCGGCAAACAGTCCGCTGTTCTGGAACACTTGCGTGAGGTGGTTGGCCAAGGTGTGTTCGCTTAGCTGGCGAATGTCCACCTGGCCGAGTCGTACTGCGCCGGTCTGCGGGTCCATGCCACGCCCCAGCAAGGCCAGCAGAGTACTTTTACCCGCGCCCGACGGACCGACAATCGCCGTGAACGTTCCCGGCGCGCAATGGATGTCCACATCCTTGAGCAACTGCTCGCCGCCTTCGCCGCAGATATTCAAGCCTTGCCCTTGCAAACTCGCATCCTGAGGCTGCTCTCCGGGGTGCGGGCTGTGCAGCGTCGGCACGGCTAACACCGCGAGCACTTGAGATAACGCCTGCCACGCCATACGCAAAGCCTGGTCCAGGTAAGCCAGTTGCGACAGCGGTTCGATGAAGCGCACCAGCAACACCAACACCGCCACCAACAGCGCGCCGGATAACTGCCCCGCCGCCACCGCCAGCACGCCACCTGCCAACACCAGCGAAAACACCACCTGCACCGCCGCCGCAAAGCCAAGCCCGCTGGGCAGCGCGCGGCGGTTGAGACGGTGCGTGGCCTGGTGTTGCTCGTGCAAGGCCTGACGCAACGCCAACTGGCCCTGGCTGGCATCACCGGCGCTGCGGATCAAGGCCTGTTGCTGCGCGAATGTCTGCAACAGCTGCCCGGCGCGACGGTCGACTTGCTGGCGCAGTTGCTCCAGCGCCAGGCTACGTCGCCCGGCCCAACGCAGCAGGGCGAACAACGGCAGATAAGCCAGGGCCAACGCCAGCGCCAAACGCGGTTCAATAAAGATCAGCCCCAGCACCACCATCGTCGGCGTCACCAGCGCCGTTACCAGCGGCGCCAGCAAGTGCGCCGGAATGCCCATGCTGTTGAACACCGGCCCGCGCACCAGGTCTTCCAACTGGCCCTGACGCGCCAATGGCAAGCGCGGCAGCTGTTGCACCAGTTGCGAGACCAGGCCGGCCGCCAACCCGGCTCCCGCCAGATAACCACGGCGCTGGGCAACGTAGCTGACCAAGGCTTGCAGCAACGTCAGCCCCAGCAACAGCAGCACACTTGGCTGCACACTCTGTTGATCGAACCAGGCCAGTATCAGCGGCACCAGCGCCAACCCCGCCAAGCCATCCAGCACGGCGGCCAGTAGCATCCAGCCCAGGGCGCCGCGCAGTACGCGCCGGGCCTGGTCGGGCAAATGACGCAACGGCGAAAGTACACTCATGACACGAACTCCAGTTGATCGGCCGTCGACATTTGCTCGTCCCACAGCTGGCGGTACAGACCGTCCACGGCCAACAACTGTGCATGACATCCGCGCTGCACAATGCGCCCTTCGCAGAGCACCAGGATCTGCTCGACATGGGCGATGGTTTCCAGGCGATGGGCGATGATCAGCCGCGTGCGCCCGGCTGCGTCGTCACGCAGTGCAGTACGCAAGGCGCGCTCGGTCTGCGGGTCGGTGGCGGAGGTGGGTTCGTCGAGCAACATGATCGGCGCCCGCGACAGCAGCGCCCGCGCAATCGCCAGGCGCTGCAATTCGCCGCCGGACAGCCGCACATCATCGTCCACCACGCTGGCGTAGCCCTTGGGCAACCCCATGATCCAGTCATCCAGGCAGGCCGCCTTGGCTGCGGCGCGAATCTGTTTTTCACTGGCGTGCGGCTGATACAGGGCGATGTTTTGCGCCAGTGACAGGCGCAATGCCCCCGCCTGCTGAAACACCAGCGCCAGATGCTGCTGCAATTGGCGGCTGGCGATCTGCCGAACATCCACCCCGCCCACGCGCACATGCCCGCTGTCGACGTCCATAAAGCGGGCGATCAAACCGGCCAAGGTGCTTTTCCCCGCGCCGGACGGCCCCACCAGCGCGGTGGTAGTGCCCGGCTCCAGGCGCAGGTTGATCGCCTTCAGTACCGTGACATCACCCTGGGAGAAGCTCACATCGAGCATCTCCACGCTGGCGTCCCGAGGCGATTGCGGCGTGTCGGGCTCGATCAACGGCGGTGTACTCAACACCTCCTGTAGGCGCCGGGCACTTGCGCGCGCGTTGTTCAGCGCATCAAAGCCGTGCCCCAGCGCCAATACCGGCGCTGCCATGGCGCGCACCAGCAGCAAAAAGCCGCACACCTGCACGGCGCCCACTTCGCTCACGCCGATAAATAGTGTGCCAAGTACCACCCAGGCCAACAGCCACGGTGCGCTGAGCAGGACCTGGATCAGCGCAGCAAGATGACCGGCGCGGCTCACCCAATGGCTGAAGCGCTGATCAAACTGCTGCACCGCCTCTTGCACACGGCGATGAATGCCCGCGCTGGGAAATTGCCGGACCAGGCCCAGGTTGCCGGCGAACTGGCTGTAGTCGCTGAACAACCGCTGGATTGCGCCATTGCGCTGGGCCACGTCCTCGCGGTAATGCGCCGAGCCCAGGCGCCAATAGCCCAACACGCCCAATGCCAACGGCAGCAGGCACCAGAGCGCCAGGACACTGTTGCTCCACAGCAGGTAGGCCAGGGTGGCCATGGGAATCAACAGCAGGTTGACCAGGTCGGTCGGCGCATGGCCCACCAGTTGGTGCAAGGCCCGCACATCCTGCTCGGCGTAACGGGTGACGCCCTCGGGCCCCAGCCGTGCAAACCAGCCCAAGGGCAAGCGTTGCAGATGCTCGGCCAGGCGCACGCGCAGACGGTCACACAGGTCGGCGTCCACCTGATGGGTCAGGTGCAAGGCCAGGGTCTGGCCGCACAACCACAGCGCTGACGCCACCACCGCCACCACCACCCAGTTCAGTGCCGAAGACGCCAGCGGCGGCGCCTGGCGCAAGCTGTCCGCCAGTTGCGCCAAGGCTATCAGCGGCAGCAGCGAGCAGATCCCGGCGACGGCCTGCAACGCGATCGCCGCCCCTAAGCGCGCACGGAAAGGACGCAGCATTTCGCTCAAGTGGCTCATCGGACGTGCTCCAATGCCTGGGCCAGGCCGGCCGCCGGTAACGTCAGCGACGGCTGCAGCGGGAACCCGAGCGCCGCCGTCACCTGTTGCCATAGCCTCACCACTTCCAGGCTGCGCTGTTGCAGGCGCGCCAGCCCCACCCCCCTGATCAGCGGTTGCAATGCACTGGCCGCAGCTGTTGGCCAGACGCGGCGGTAAACCTGCGCCCAATCCGCCGCCGCGGCCTCCAACACTTCGGCGCACGGCAGCGGCTCATCGGCCTGCGGCCCAAACAGGTCGAACACCCCGTCGGCATCTTGCACCGGCGCACGCACGGCCGGCAGCCACAGCAACGGTCCGTGGGGCGAGGCCAACAGCAACGTGCCGCTGTCAGTGGCGATGCTGATGCGCTGCAACCTCTGCATGCGCCCGTCATCATTGGCGGCCAACTCATTGAGCACGCGCAACGACACCGGCACTTGCGCCATGACCAGGCTGATATCCCGCCAGGCCGACAGCGCCGGTGCCACGCAGTCCACCGACCATGGGCCTACCGATTCCAACAGCGCCGCCAGCACATCGAGGGTCGCGTAACTCACCTGCACCGCGCAGTCGGCGTCGATATGGCGAATGCCCTGTTGACGATGCAGCTGCCGCGCCAGCTCGATGAACCGCGCCACGCACGGCAACTGCGGGTAGAAACTGTTGAGCAGGCAGCGCCGATGCAGGCGCGCCGCCGTGCTCAGCAGGTCTTGCAGTTCCTGGGGCAGCAACGGGTGCTCGATCAGCACATCAATGCCCCGCTCCATCAGCGCTTGCGCCAAGGCGGGGCCCTGTTCGCCCCTTGCTGCGCCGCCCACCGCTACGCAAGCCAGTTGTGTGTCGGCGGGTACGTGGGCCAAGGCATCGAAACACGGCACTTCGAGATAGCGAGCCAGTGCGCGGGAGCGACGACTGCCCTGCCCCAGCACCCCGACCAATTCCAGGTGCTCCGCCGCAGCCACACCAACGGCGTAGAACTGGCCGAAGCGCGAGCCCACCACCAGGGTTTTCACAGGCATAGTCATGGGCGTTCCTCCAGCAGGTAACGACTCAGCCCGGCGTTCAAGCACTCGAAGTGATTGCCGCGCAGGGTCTGCACAGTCAGCGGCGCCAACGACGCCGCCTGCCACCAGGCTTGCAGAGCGGCCTGGTGATCAGGGATCAACGGGTTGGCGACACTCGGCACAAACAGGCGGATGGCGCCCACATACGGCGCGCCATCACTGTAGTGACTGGCGCGCACGGAATGAGCGAACACCCGGTACAACTGCTCATCGGCAATGCCCTTGGCCGCCGCCAGTACGCGGGATTTGAGCGCAGTGGCGTCCAGATCCAGGTGTTTGTCGAGCAACTGTTCAGCCGCCGGCAACCCCAGTGCAGCAGTGTCCAGGCCCAGGGTGCCGGCGAAGCTGTAGAGCATCTGCACTTCATCCTCCACCAGGTACGGAATGCGGTAGCTCGATACGATGTCCACCCGACGCACCTCGGCGCCCAATTGCAGCAGGGCCTTGGCCAGCTCCAGCGTTACCAGCCCGCCGGAGCAGTAGCCCAGCAAGTCGAAGCGGCGCCGGCCGCTGTCCCACAGCGCCTGGGCATACCGTTTGCCGAGGGTGGCGTTGATATGCTCCGGCGGCAGGCTCAGGTAATCGTCGCTGTCATGCACCGCCAACCCCAGCAACGGGCCGCTGCCGGCCAGTTCGGCGATCAACCCGCGATACGGCAGCAGCGTGCCGAGCCCTTCATGCACCAGCACCCGCGCTGTGCCTTCACCCGCGGCCAGTTCCGTCAGCGCATCCACCCGCCCGCGCCCACCCAGCGGCGCACGGCGGGTGTCCAGGCAGGGCACCACTGCGGGGGCTTCACTGCTCGACTCACTGCGCAAGCGCTGGGCCAGGCCTTCCGGGGTCGGCTGGCTGAGAGCCCAGCGCAACAGGCGGTCGAAGGGTTGCGCACGGGCCAATGGCTCTTGCTCGCGCAAGCCGGCGATCAATTGCGCGATCAGCAGCGAGTCACCACCGGCGCCGAAGAAATCCTGATCCGCCGACACCCCACTGCAATCGAGTACTCGCTCCCAATGCGCGATCAAGCGCTGCACCAGCTCATCCGCCACTTCCGTGCGCGCACGGCGTGCCGGTTCGAGCTGGCGTTGCTCGGCTTGGGTGGTCAGTGCGCGGCGGTCAATCTTGCCATTGGCGGTGACCGGCAAGCGGTCGAGTATCCGCACCTGCGCCGGCACCATATAACGCGGCACGCGCTCGGCGATGAAGGCCAGCAACGTCTCCTGGCTCAGTAATGGCCGGTCGGTTTTCACGCGTGCGACCAACAGGTCGTAGCCCAGCAGGTGCAGCACGCTGTCGGCCGACGCCAGCGATTCGGCCTGGTCGCCGGCCTCGCTGTTCAGCCGCGCCAGCCACTGGTCCGTATGCACAAACAGCTGCCCGGAGGTGGCGCGCACGTCCTGCGGCGTCTCCATCATCAGGCTTTGGCTGATGCTGATTTCGCGGTGTTCGCGGGTCAGTTCCTGGATCACCAGCCAGGCATCGGCTTGCAGTAATTGGCGTAACCCGGCGAGCAGGCGTGGTGTATCCAGGGCGTTGTTCAATGCGCCGGAGCTGAGCAGCAGGTCCAGGGACCCCGCGGCAAGCCCTTGTTCGCAGGCGGGTTTGTTCATGTCGAACGGCATGAAGCGCACCCACGGATACGCGGCAAAGCGTTCGCGCGCAGCGTTAAGGAAATAGCTCGACACGTCGGAAAACACATAGTCGATCTGCACCCCGTCCGCCACCAACGGCGCCAGCGCCGGGATGATCAGCGCACTGGCGGCACCGGTGCCGGCGCCCACTTCCAGGATGCGCCAGCGGCGCTGGCTCTGGCGCGCAACGATCGCGCAAACCGCCTCGGCCATGGCCCGATGCAGCACTTGGGCATGCTGGCCACGGCTGTACATCGCCTCGGCAATATGTGCCGAGCCCTGCGGGAACATCAGGCTTGCCGGGCTCAGGCGCCCGTCCAATTGCTCGGCCAGGCGGGTCGCGCTGGTGCGCAGGTAATCGACCAATTCCAGCGGCCAAAGACCGCTCGGCGCCAGGCGGGCGAACTGTGCCCAGGCATCGTGCTGATTCAGGTCAGCCGTGCTGACCTGGCAGCGCCAACCGTCATTGTCCGCACACAGGTAGCCGCTGTCGGTCAACAACATCAGCCAATGCCGCAACAGGCGATGCTGACCCGCGTCGAGTTGCAAGGCCTGGCACAGCGAGTCGAATGCCACGGACTGCCCCGGGATCAGCAAGCCACTACCGCCCAACCAGTGCAGCAACGACACATCCGCCGCCCGATCCAGCGCCGCCAGTGCCGCCTCGATGGCGGCGCGCGGGCCGAAATCCGCGTGTTCAAGGGTGTGGCGTGCCTGGCGCAGGACTTCGCCCAGCTGCGTGCTCAGGTGAGGCGCAGGCGCGTGGGTGTGCAGGGTGACGAAGCTGCACAGCGAACGTTCGTGACGCTCGCCGAGCAACACCGTGGTACTCGCGGCGATCTGCGGATGGGCCAGCCAGCCCGCGTCGATTTCCGCCAGTTCGATGCGGTGACCGCGAATCTTCACCTGGTCATCCTGGCGCCCAAGAAACTCGATCACGCCCTCCGCGTCCAGGTAACGTCCCTGGTCACCCGTGCGGTACAGGCGACGCCCGCTGGCATGGGTGATAAACCGCTCGGCGCTGCGTTGCCGGTCTTCGGCATAACCCAGGGCCAGGCCGAGTCCGCCGATATGAATCTCACCACGCACGCCCACCGGGCACTGGCGGCCCAGCGCGTCGAGCACTTCCAGGGTCTGGTGCTTGAGGGCCCGGCCGTAGGGGATGCTCGGCAAGGCCGTATCTTCGGCACGAATGGGATGCTCCACCGACCAGATCGCGGCTTCGGTGGCGCCGCCCAGGCTGAACAACTGGCTTTCGGGCCAGCGTTGCCACCAGCGCGTCGGCAGCGTGGTGGGAATCCAGTCGCCGGACCACAGCACGCAGCGCGGCCCGGGGATTGCGCCGGGCTCGGTCTCCAGGTAATCCACCAGCATCTGCCCTTGTGCAGGCACCGAGTTCCACAAGGTGATGCCGTGTTCCTGCATCAATTGCGCCCAGTGCGAAGGATCGGCGCCGCGCTCGGGGTCGGGCAGCACCACCTGCGCACCGACCGCCGTGGCGCCGAAGAAGTCATACACCGACAGGTCGAAACTCAACTCTGCCAGGCCCAGCACGCGGTCATCGGCGTTCACCGCGTAGCGCTGGTTGATGTCATCGAGGGTGTTGACCACCGCGCCATGGCTGAGCATTACGCCTTTGGGCGTGCCGGTGGAGCCTGAGGTGTAGATGATGTAGGCCAGGTCCGCGGCCTCTACCGCCAGCGGCTCACGGGGTGGCCAATGCGGGTCGGCGGCAAGCGTATCGATGGCGATGCGCGGAAGTTCAAGGGTGTCCGGCCATGCCTGGGCTTGCAGGACAATCACCGCGGCAATCCCCGCGTCGCGCAGGATCGCCTCGCGGCGCAAGGCCGGTTGGCGGATGTCCACCGGCACATAGGCCGCGCCCATCTGAGTAATGCCCAGCACCGCCATCAGTTGCCAGGCGCTCTTGGGCAGCATCACCGCCACCCGCGCCCCCGGCTGCACGCCGAGCGCTTCAAGCGCCTTGCGCACCGCGGCGGCATGCTGGGCGACCTGGCGATAGCGGTAACGGCCGTCGCGGTCACTGATCACGAGGGCATCCGGAGTTCGCCGCGCCTGTTGGGCGAAGCCGTCGGCGATATTGCGCGCTGGGGCGCTGGCGTGGATTGGCGGGTTTGCCTGCTGCGCGGGCAGCACGATATCGCCACGCGCTTGCCATAATTGCGGGTCGCAGGCCAAACGTTGCAGCAAGTCGACGTAGGCTGCGAACATCTGCGCGGCCATGCCCTCGGGCAACACGCCGATGCGGACATCCCAGCCGATCTGCAAACCGCCGTATTGGTCGCTGACCTGGCAGTCGATCCACACTTGCGGGGTTTGGCTGATCATGTAGCTGGGCGGCTGCAACACACGCCCGGTATCGCCGAGCATGCGTTCGACGCTGCCGATGCCACTGGTGAACACCACCGGCATCAGGTCGGCGCCACGCCCTCGCACACGGGCCAGTTCGCGCAGTACCTCAACGCCGGTGAAGCGGCTGTGGTCGAGGTCATCGAACAGCTGCGCGCCGATACGCCGCGCACGCTGGACAAAACTGGCACCCTCGGTGCCGTCCACCGCGAGCAGGCTCAGGGCGGTGAAGTCCCCCACGACCTGGTCCAACTGCGGGTGCAGGTTCGGCCGGTTGAGCACGGTGAGGTTCAGGCAAAAGTCCGGGCTTTGGCTCCAGCGCCCGATCACCTCGACAAACGCGGCCAGCGTCACGCCCGCCGCGCTGAGGCCTTGGGCGCTGGCAAGGGCGCACAGGGCGTTCCATTGCCCGCTGCTCAACACGCCATGGTGGTGGGCGAAACGCGTGGAGCCCAAGCCCGCGTGCTCGCTCAGCGGCAGGTCCGGACGCCCGGGCAGGCTGTCCAGGCGCGCCAGCCACCACGCCTTGTCGGCGTGCCAGGCGGTGCTGCCGCGCGCTTGCTGTTCGTGCTCGAGGTAGTCGCGAAAGGTCGCTTCCAGCGCCGGCCAGTGGCGCGTCGGTTCCAAGTAGCGCTGGGTGAGTTCTGCCAGCAGCAGTTGCAGGCTGGCGTAGTCGAACAAGGTGAAATCCACCGAACAATGCAGGATTGCCTGCTCGCGTCCCACGCTCAGTTCGGGCAGCAGGATCGGCCATTGATCGAGCGCATGGCAGGCATGGTCCAGGCGCTTGCGCACGCTGTTCAGGTGCGCCTCGAACGCCTCGGGCGTGGCGTCGCGGCGGTCATGCACCGGCAGCTGTTGCCATGGCACCTGGGCTTGCACACGTTGCTGATGGTTATCGACCACCGCGCGCAGCATCGGGTGACGTTGCACCACGGCGTTCCAGGCCTGTTCAAGGTGCCCGGTGTCGACGTTCGCCGGCCACGGGTATTCGACATACAAGTGGCAAGCGTTGCCGCCATAGTCAAAGGCCGGGTTGCGCCCCAGTACATAGGCGCCCTGTACCGCGCTCAAGGCGAAGGGTTGCAGCGCCTGCTCCGGCTGTGCGCGCCATTGTTGGGGCGCAAGATGCACCAGCAGCGCTGGCCGCTGGGCGCGAATACGCTCCGCCAGGGCTGAGTCCAATGCGCCTTGCGGCGCGCGAAAATGCAGCTTGCCGTCAGTGGCCCAGAGTTCGATCTGGCGTTCACGGCAGATGTGCAGCACATCATCCAGGCTCATAACACGCCCTCCTCGATAGCCACTTCGCCGCTGCGCACCAACAGCGCGGCCATGCCTGCCAATGTCGGCTGCAGGTAGAAATCGCTCATGCGCAGGCTGGCGCCCAGTTGTTCACGCACGCTGGCCAGCAGCCGCGTCGCCAGCAGGCTGTCGCCGCCCAGGCTGAAAAAACTCGCCTGGGCGCTGCGCACCGGCCGTCCCAGGATGGCCTCCCAGCACGCTGCCAGGGGCTGTAGCTCGGCACTGAGTTCGCCGTCTTCGTTGTTTGCCGGTTGCCTGCGTTGCAACGCGGCGCTGAGGCTGGCGTGCAGGCGCGCGCGGTCGATCTTGCCGTTGGCATTCAGTGTCAGGCGCGGTACGGACCACAGATGTTCGGGCCGCATCGCCTGGGGCAAGCGTTGTTGCAGCCATTGGTCGAGGCTTTCAGCGGTCAGGGTTTCATTCGCCGCACGCGCACTCAACAGCAGCATCGCGGGGTTTTGCCACAGGCATTCCAGGTGGCGAAAACCGCTCTGGCCGAGCAGGTGCGCCAGTTCGGCAGCGTCAGGCAATACCGGTGCGCGCTCATCCAGCAGCGCCGCGCTGACCAGCCGCAACGGCGAGTCGCGCAGCAGGTCGGCCAGCAACAGGCGGCCTTGCGGCTTGAGCAGTGCCTGCGCCAGATTCAGCCCATCGCCGGGCTGAGCATAACTGTGCAAGGCCGCGAAGCTGATCACCACGTCGTACTGTGACCAGTGTTCAGCGGGCAGCACGCCCTCCACCAGCAGTTGGCTCGCCACGCGCCGGCGCTTGCCCACGCTGGCGGCCAGCAGGCCGGGGCTGCTCTCGAACAAGGTCAGTTGCACGTCGCGCGAACTCGCGTGGTTCAGCCATTGCTCCAGCAACTGCCCGCCGCGCACATCCAGCACCGCGACTTTCAGCGGTGTGCCGCGGTGTTGTTGGAGCGCCTGGCTCAGGGTGTCCAACACCTGGCGGCCCGCCGGCAGGTTCAACGCCATGGCCTGCGGTGCCAGCAACGGATCGAATAACACTTGCGAGGCGCCGTCTTCGGTGCGCAATAGCACCTGCAAGGCACCGACCATGCGGTGCAGATCCGCCTCGCGCCACCCTAAGTGCGCCAACGCGTCGTGCAGGCTGAGCGACTCGACATGCTCGGCCAGCCACTCGCGCCACGTGTCAAGCAGGACGCTGGGCGGCGGGTCTTGCAGCAGGCGGCGCAACAGCTGCGCAGTGACCTGGTGTTCTGCGGCCAAGGTGTCGTCGAGCATCGAGACGGCCGGCAACGCCTGCGCCGATGCAGATTCAGGGCTGATCACCACGGCCGCGCCGAGGCTGCCGTTCAACACGGCGGCACAGGCGCTTTCAACCCGTGGGTGGGCGGTGAGCGCCGCTTCGATTTCCCCCAGTTCGATACGCTGCCCGCGCAGCTTGACCTGCTGGTCCATGCGCCCGAGAAACTCAAGGGTGCCATCAGCCCAGAAGCGCCCGCGGTCGCCGGTGTGGTACCAACGCCCGTGCTCATCACTGCGAAAGCGCTGTGCGGTCAGCAACGGGTCATTGCGATACCCCCGCGCCAGGCTTGCACCACCGATCAACAGTTGCCCGATCACCTGGTCCGGCACATCGCGCCCGGTGGCGTCCACCACCCGATACGCCTGGCCGGCCAAAGGCTTGCCATAGGGAATCGACGGCCAGTGGTCGGGGACCTCATCAATGCTTTGCAGGTTCGACCAGATACCCGCCTCGGTGGCGCCGCCCAGGCCATACACGCGGCACTGCGCGGTGGCGTGGCGCCGCAGGCGTGCGGCGAGGTCGAGGGCAATCCAGTCGCCCGACAGCAACACCGCCCGCAGGCTTCGGTAATCACAGGCATCGGCGCCGACGCCCAGGGCCATTTCCAGCAATGCCGGGGCCGAATTCCACAGGCTCACGCGGTGTTCGGCGATCAGTTGCGCCCAACGCGCCGCATCGCGGGTTTCTTCAGGTTGCAGCAGCACCAGGCGAGCGCCCTGCCCCAGCACGCCAAACAGATCGTACACCGACAAGTCGAAATCCAGCGCCGACACGGCCAGCAGGCAATCATTCGGTGTGACCTGCAGTTCGGCCTGCACCGCGTCGATCGTGTTGATTGCGGCGCCATGGCAGACTTCAACCCCTTTGGGAATGCCGGTAGAGCCCGAGGTGTAGATCACATACGCGCTGGCGCGCGGCGATAGCGTTTTCGGCGCGGCCAATGGCGCGGACTGCTCAAGCACCGCCGGGTCAAGCCATTGCAGCGCGTTGCCCGGCGGCTGATCGGCAATCACTCGGGTGATGCCCGCAGCCGATTCGATCAGGCTGCGCCGCGCAACCGGCTGTGCGGTGTCCACCGGCACATAGCAACCACCGGCCGCCAGCACGCCGAATACCGCGGCGATCTGGCGAGGCCCACGCGGCAGGCAGACCTCCACTGCCTCGCCCTGACGCATGCCCGCCTCAAGCAAACCCGCCGCTATACGCAGGGCTTGGGTAGCCAGATCGTTATATGTCCAGCGTTGCGCGCCGCAGATCAGGGCGAGTGCGTCGGGTTGTCGGGCACTTTGGCGAAAAAAGTCTTCGAGCAGGCCACGCCCCGGCGCCAACGCCGGCAGGCTGTTCTGCTGGTCGCGGCGCGCCTGTTGCGCCAGCGGCAACAACACCGGTTGCGGCTGGTTCCAGTCGCTGTCGGCGAGACGCTGCACCAGCTCGACATAGGCGCTGAACATCGCCTGCGGCACGCCTTGCGGGAACAGGTCGGCAACGCTGTCCCAGGCCAGCAGCACGCCGTCCTCAAGCCGATACAGTTGGTGGTCGAGCCACACTTGCGGGGTTTGCGAGAGCATGTCGTGCAGGTCGCCAAACACCTCGCGAAAGCTGGCGGGGACAAAACCCGAATCGCTCAGGTTGCAGGAAAACACCACCGGCGCGGAACGCGGATGACCTTGGCGACGTGCCTCACGCAGCACTTCCAGCGCGGGAAACGCCGCGTGGTCGATGGTGGCGTGCAGGTCGCGCTGGTAGCGTCGGGCGCCTTCGGCAAACGGCAACTGCGGTGCGTCTTCACACGCCACCAGCAGCAAGGTGGTGAAGTCGGCGATCACCTGATCGATGGATGGCTGATCATCGTGACGGTCGAACAACGGCACATTGAGCAGGAAGCTCGACTGTTCACTCCAGCGTGCCAACACCGCGTTGAATGCCGTGGCGAACACACTGGGCAACGTCAGGCCATGGGCCGTCGCCTGGCGTTGCAGGCGTTCGACTTCTGCGTGACTGAGTACGTAAGCCTGGCGGGTAAACCGTGGCGCACGGATCGATTCCGGGGCACAGGCCAGCGGCAGTGCGGGGCCGTCCGGCAACTGCGCAAGGCGTTGGCACCAATACTCACGATCTCGCGCATACGCCTCTGCGCGACGTTGGCGGCGCCGGCCCAGGTAGTCGGCAAATTGCACGTCCGGCGCGGGCGCAAGCGCGGCCGGCGCCTGATAGGCCTGGCCCAGTTGCGCCATCAACAGGCGCAGGCTTTCCACGTCAACCGCCAGCAGGTCGACACTCAACCACACACGATCACGGCCTTCGGGCAACTGCACCAGGCCGACCAGCAACACCTGCCCCGCGTCCACGGCCAGGCATTCATGCGATCGCCATTCACGCAGCGCGTGCCAGGCGTCTTGCGCAACCGCTTGAGTGTGGTGGCGCCAATCCTGATGGTCGAATACCGGCAATTGCGTTGCGCCAAGAATGCGTTGGCGGCCGTCGTTGAAACTGGCACGCAACATCGGGTGACGCGCCTGCACGCACTTGACCGCCGCTTCCAGGCGTTGCGCATCGATGCCCTGGCAGTCGAATTCCAGCCATGCGTGGCAACTGATATTGCCCAGCACTTCGGCGGGCCCGCGCCCCAGCCAGTACGCCTGTTGCACCGCGCTGAGTTCAAAACTGTCGTCGGCTGCGCTCAACGGGGCGACATCAGCCACCTCCACACGTCGCACCACCTGGCCATGCAGCAGGCCAAGCCAGGCCGCGAGGCTGGGTTCGGCGCTGAGTTGGGCGAAGTCGACCCGCAACCCATGGCTACGCAGGCGCTCCTGCAAGTACATCAGGCGGATGGAATCCAACCCGCAGCCCAAGAGGTTTTCCTCATCGCCCAGGCTGTCGATTTCTTCCACGGTAGCGCCCAGCAACTGGGCAAGGTGTTCGATCAGCCATCTGCGCAGTGCGGTGGTGTCTGCTGTTGTCAGCTCGCTCATGAAAAGCTTCCTGTGACCCGTCTAGATAAAGTCCCTGGCTCACCAAGATGGAAGCCATTCTCAATTGGAACTCTATCGCAAGCGGTTTTTCAGAAAGCGCTCAGGGCTTTAGATAAACAGGCCTTTTCATTCGATTCAGAGACACCGTGCCGTGATCAACGGATTTCGCTCGGCGATACACCGTAGCGTTTGCGAAAGGCAATGGAAAAATGCGCCGGGCTGAATCCCACGCCGTAGGCGACGGTAGACACATTGCTTTCCTCGTCGCTGAGCATGCGGTGGGCTTCGTTGAGACGATGTTCGTGCAGGTAGCCGAACACGCTGGTACCGAACACTTTGCGAAACCCCGCCGTCAGTTTGCGCGGGCTCATGCCCACGTGACTGGCCAGGGCGTTCAGGCTGGGCGGTTCGAGCAGCGAGCGCACCAGACGGTCCCGGGCGGCGTGTACACGCTCCACATCCGACGAGGTGATGCGCAGCTTATGCTCCGGCTGCCCGCGCTCACCGAGCAGGAACTGCGCGCTCAACGCGGTCAATTCCAGCGCCTTGCCACCCAGGTACAACGAGCGGCTCGGGCCCTGCATCGGGCATGTTGCAATTTGCGTGGCCAGTGCCTGCATCGCGCGCGGAGCCGGGCGCACCATCATGTACGGGTCGCCGCCGCCACTGCTGAGGAGCTTGCGCGGGGCCAGGCCGAGATGGCGGTCGAGGGATTCGAGGTCCAGCTGAACGATGGTGTAGCGCAGTGGCGTGGTGGTGCCGTAGATCTGCGACGAGGTGAACTCGCCGTCGTTGACGATGGTGCACAGGCTCGGCCCCTTGATCGACTGCTCGCTGTGCCCGGGGATGCGGCACGACAGCTCGCCACTTTGCACCAGAATCAACTTGAGGCCGCGCTCCAGCGGGTCCTCGACCCAGTTTTCGCTGTCTGACCACAACGTGCCGGTGACCAGGGTCATGTGCGGGTCCAGGTAGACCGTTCCGGGTTGGTTGCCCTTGGGTTCGGCCTGCGTCTCTTGTCGACTGGGGGCGATGATCGTAATAGTCATTGGGTTTTCCCTTGATCCTGAGGCCATTACGCGGGGCCTGACCTGAATGAGGAGGAGGCTTTTAAACCGTAAACCTCCCTGTTTATAGCCGCTGTGTATTTCATCTAATGAAAAAGTCACAGGTCCGAAAGCCTTGGCGTTGAGAAGCGCTCGGCGAAGGACAATGATAATAGATCTCATTTAGATGTTTGTAGCCAATTATTTCTACAAATAGGGGATTCCATGTCATTGCACACCTGCGCACCCGATTCAGACAGCGTTGGCGACGCGCCCGACTGGCCTGCCGCGTTCGCCGAACGCTACCGCCAGGCCGGTTACTGGCAAGACCAGACCTTCGCTCAGGCCCTCGATACGGTCGCCGCGCGCACCCCATCGGCCATTGCGATAACCGACGGCCCCTTGCACCTCAATTACCGCAGCCTGGCAGACCGCTGCCGGCGCCTGGCTGGCGGTTTGCACGCGCTGGGGATCGCAGAGGGCGACAATGTGCTGGTGCACTTGCCCAACGGCGCTGCGTTTATCGAAGTGTGCTTTGCGTTGTTCCGCCTGGGCGCCCGGCCGATCCTCGCCCTGCCCGCCCACCGTCAACATGAGATCGGCGGCTTTTGTGGCTTTGCCCAAGCCTCGGCCTACATCGGCTGCGCACAATTGGAGGGCTTTGATTGCCGCTCGATGGCGCGCCGACTGGCCGCTGCCAACCCGCTGTTGCGCCATGTGGTGATCGACGGCGACGCGCAGGAGTTCACCGCGTTGAGTGGGCTTTACAACAGCGCGCCGCTGGAACGCGACGCCGGTCGCGCCGACGCCGTGGCGTGTTTCCAGCTGTCGGGAGGCACCACCGGCACGCCAAAGTTGATCCCGAGGCGGCACGCCGAATACCTCTATAACGTGCGCGCCAGCAGCGAAGTCTGCGAACTGGATGCGCGCACCGTTTACCTCACCGCGTTGCCCATGGCGCATAACTTCACCCTGTGTTGCCCGGGTGTGATCGGCACCCTGCTGGCCGGTGGGCGCGTGGTGTGTACGCGCCGCTCGGACCCGGAGTCCTGCTTTGCGCTGATCAGCGAGCAGCGGGTCACCGTCACCGCCTTGGTGCCGCCGCTGGCGATGCTCTGGCTGGACGCCCAGGACCAGCGCCAGGCCGACCTGTCCAGCCTGCGCGTGCTGCAAGTGGGCGGTGCGAAATTGCTCAGCAGCGCGGCAGAACGGGTCACGCCGACGCTGGGCTGCACCTTGCAACAAGTGCTGGGCATGGCCGAGGGGTTGTTGTGTTTTACCCGCCTGGATGACCGCCCGGATCTGCTGCTGCATACCCAGGGCCGTCCGCTGAGCGCCGATGACGAAGTACGCATTGTCGATGAACAGGGCCAACCGGTGCCCGAGGGTGAAGTGGGTGAACTGCAAGTGCGCGGCCCCTACACCATTCGCGGCTACTATCGCCTGCCCGAACACAATGCCCGGGCGTTCACCGCCGATGGATTCTATTGCAGCGGTGATCGGGTCAGGCGCACCGCCGACGGTTACCTGGTGGTCGAAGGTCGTGACAAGGACCAGATCAACCGGGGCGGTGAAAAAGTCGCTGCCGAAGAAGTGGAGAACCTGCTGATCGGCCATCCCCAGGTACACGACGCCGCGCTGGTGGCGATGCCGGATGCGGTGCTCGGCGAATCCACCTGTGCCTTTATCGTCGCCCGTGACCCGGCGCCCTCGGCCTTCGCACTCAAGCATTACCTGCGCGGCCACGGCCTGGCGGCGTTCAAGGTGCCGGACCGTATCGAGTTCGTCGCACACTTCCCGCACACCGGCGTGGGCAAAGTCAGCCGCAAAGACCTGCGCGAGCGCCTGCGCCAGGCCTGGCTGCAGAGTGCCGCTTCGTGAACCTGCACGACGAACGCTGGGTACGCGCTTATCGACTCACGCCCATGCCACGCTGGCGATGGGTGTGTTTCGCGCATGCCGGGGGCAGTGCGAGTTTCTTCCGCGACTGGGTCCATGCCCTGCCCGCCGACATCGACCTGTTGGCCATCCAATACCCGGGCCGCGAAGACCGTTTCAGCGAGCCGTGCCTGACCGACATGCAGCGCCTCGCCGACGGTGCCGCGCACGCGTTGTCGTGTTACGCCGACCGGCCGCTGGTGTTGTTCGGCCATAGCCTGGGGGCGGTGGTGGCGTATGAAGTGGCGACGCGCCTGGAACAACGGGCAATCGCCGTCGACCACCTGTTCGTGTCCGCCCACCCGGCGCCGCAGCGCCAACGCGGCGGGCAGTTGCACCTGGGCCCCGACGCGGCCTTGCTGGACGATGTGCGGCGCCTGGCCGAGCGCCCCAATGCGTTGCTGGAGAACCCGGCCCTGTGCGAATTGTTCCTGCCCGGCTTGCGCAACGATTACCGCATCGTTGAAACCTACACCTGTACACAACCGCGGCCACTCAAGAGCCGCATCGGGGTGTTCTACCCCGAGCAAGACCCGGAAATCGAGCTTGATGAAGCCATGGCCTGGCAAGCCGCCAGCCACCAGCCACTGCACCTGCAACGCTGGCAAGGCGGACATTTTTACCTGGTCGAACAGCGCCAGGCACTCATCGACGCCATCGTCGCGACGCTGTCGACCCCATCGCCCTCCTTGAAGGAAACCTGTCAATGAAAACCCCCGACGCCTGTGATGGCCTGCAGGACATCCGTCACGCCATCGATTCACTGGACCACCAGATCATCGACCTCATGCGCCAACGCATGGCTTACGTCAAAGCCGCCGCGCGCTTCAAGCCGACCGAAAGCAGCATCGCCGCGCCCGAACGTGTTGCCCAGATGCTCCCGCAACGCCGCGAGTGGGCCGAGCAGGCCGGGCTGGACCCGCACTTCGTCGAAACCCTGTTTGCCCAGATCATCCATTGGTACATCGGCCAGCAAGTGTTGCACTGGCGCGCGATGAGAACGCTGGCATGAGGGCCTTTGCACAGTTGCACGCCCATGCCGAGGGGATGACCGAGGTGTTCGAGCACGCCCAGCGGCGTGCCGTCGAACAAGGTGAACCGGTGTTGGCCAGTTACTCGATGAGGATCGCCCCGCTGGACTTGCTGGCGCTGTTTGGCAGCGTCGACCAACCTGGCGCCGAGTGCCTGTTCTGGCGGGCCCCGGAAGACGACAAAAGCCTGTTCGGCTGGGGGGTGGCGGCGGAGCTGAGCAGCGCGGGCCCTCAGCGTTTTGCCTCGGTCGATGCGCAATGGCGACACTGGCTGCAAAGCGCAGTGATACACGGCCCGCTGGCGCCTTCGGTGTGCGGCGGCTTTCGATTCGATCATCAGGTCAAGGCCAGCCCCGCCTGGCAGGGTTTTGGCGATGCGTCCCTGTGGCTGATGACGCTATTGTTGGTGCGCGACGGTGCAGACTGTTGGCTGGTGTGCCAACAGCGCGTCGCGCCCAGCGATGCGGCGCGTTGCTGTTGCGAGCACGTACTGAAGGAGTGGAACACGCTGATGGATCGCTACGTCAGCGGCGCGCCCCCGACGGCTGCACGGCAGCACACCCGCGACCAGAGCCTGCCGCGGGCCTGCTGGGAAAGCAAAGTCGCGCATGCCCTGGACGTGTTGCGCGACACCGCGTTGAACAAGGTGGTGCTGGCGCGGGAAGTGGTCAGCGAATTTTCCCGGCCTATCAGTGCCGGGCGCACCTTGGCTGCCCTGGCGATCAACGACCCCACGGCGTACTTGTTTGCGTTTCGACGCCACCACGCGTGTTTTATCGGTGCCTCCCCGGAGCGCCTGGTCAAACTGCACAACGGTCACCTGCAAACCCTGGCGCTGGCGGGCACAGCCCGGCGCGATCCCTGCCCGGAGCAGGATGCACAACTGGCGCAAACGCTGCTCGACTGCCAGAAGAACCAGCATGAGCATGCCGTGGTGGTGCAGATCATTCAGCGTGACCTGGCGCCCTGGGTACGCCCGTTGCACGTTCCCCCGGCGCCGCACATCAAGCGGCTCAGCCGCGTGCAGCACTTGGCGACGCTGATCGAAGGCGCACTGCGCCCGCAGAGCAGTTTGCTGGACATGGTCGCAGTCCTGCACCCGACGCCCGCCGTCGGCGGCCATGAGCGCGGCCAGGCGCTGGAGCATATTCGCCAATTCGAGGGCTTTGACCGTGGCTGGTACGCGGCGCCGTTAGGCTGGCTGGATGCCCACGGCAACGGCGAATTCATCGTCGGTTTGCGCAGCGCCTTGCTCAACGGTAACCAAGCCCGTCTATTTGCCGGCTGTGGCATCGTCGAACACTCCGACCCTGCCAGCGAATACGACGAAACCTGCATCAAATTGGCGGGCATGCGCGCCGCGTTGCAGGTATAACCCGCTGCCCGATGCTTGAATCAAGTCCGGCGCAGGCCTACCCTGCACACGGAAAATTCACCCTCTGAGTCAGGAAGACCTTACATGTGGGATGGCAACGTTACCTTTGGTGATTCATGGGCCGGCTACATTGGCCGCGCGGATCAGAACACTGCCCACTCCCATGTTGCCATTCAGCTGTGCATCGGCGTACACCAGCCCGTCACCCTGGAGCTGCCCGGCCAGTCGATCCGCGCGGCCGGCGTGATCATCGGGCCCAATGTCGAGCACCGTGCCGTGCCCGACATTCATCCGGTGGCCTTTGTCTACGTCAACCCGGATACCCCGTTGGGGCGTGCGCTCAACGCGTTGCTGCAAGACAATGGCATCGCCCTGGCCAGTGACGAACTGCTCGAGTGCTTTCGCCACTCCAGCTCCCTGTCTCAGTTTGTGGAAGCGCTGGGGCGCTTGCTGGCGATTACGTCGCCCATCGACCAACGCCTCTACAAGGCCTTGAACATTCTGCGCCTGGACCGCGACGGTCCGGGCTCCGTCAGCCGCGCCGCGAGTGCGGTCGGCCTGTCCAGCCCGCGCTTGCGCTATGTCGCCACGCACCAGATGGGCGTGTCGCTGTCCCAATGGATCATCTGGAACAAACTCGAGCGCGCGTCCAAATCCCTCGCTGACGGTTCCACCTTGTCGGATGCCGCTGCCGACGGCGGCTTTTCCGACCAGGCGCACTTGGCCCGCATCATGCGCCGCATGATTGGCATGACGCCCCGCACCGCTGCCAGGGTTTTGCGAAAGACAAGCGTTTCGTTCAAGACGCATTGATATCAAAAAGCCAATATCGATCGCATCTTATTCGCGAAAACGATAAGCGCTGATTGCCGGCCTCACACAGCACCTCAGCGCTACCGACAGTGAATGCAAGAGTGTTCGCCAGGGGTATCCGTGCCCGGGATTTGGCGGAACGCACCGTTAATTCTTTCGATGAGTCCGCAGGAAGCGTCCTACATGTCAGAACAGCAAAAATTAACCGTCCTTCTCACGGGTGGCTCAGGCGTACTCGGTGAATCACTGATCGACTGCCTGGCAGAGGACTTTGACCTGGTATGCCTGGCGCGTAAAAGCCGCATTCGCCACCCGCGCGTGGAGGTGCTCAAGGGCGATATATGCAGCCCGCGACTGGGGCTGGACGTCGGCGCTTATGAAGCGCTGCTCAAGCGTGTCGATTGGGTGATCCACGCCGCAGCGGTGACCCGCATGGATGGCGATATCGACCAGATCTTTTCGGTGAACTACCTCGGCACCGAAAACGTCGTGAACTTTGTCCAGCAAGCCAACGTGCCGCTTTACCACATCAGCACCGCCTTCACCCATCCGTGCGACTACTACGAAGGCGTGCAAGCAGAAACGCCTTACGAAGTCGCCAAGCGCCAGGCTGAAACGCTGGTGCGCTCGGCAGGTATCGATGTTTCGATCTTTCGTCCCTCCATCATCATCGGCGACTCGGACAGCGGGCACATGCCCAACTTCCAGGGGTTTCATATGACCATGGGGCTGATGATGTCTGGCGTGCTGCCTATCGTGCCCTGCCCGCCTGCCGGGTATATCGACTTGATCGCCCGTGACGTGGCGGCGCGGGCGATTGCCAACGCGTTGCGCCAGCGCTTGATCGGCGCAGACTACTTTCTCACCAGCGGCCCGCAGGCGCTTGATCTCAACGGTCTGTTGGACCTGATGTGCCAATCCATGGAAGCCCAGGCCCAAGCCTTCACCCGGCCGCGCTGCATGGCGCCGGATATTTATGAGCGGCTGATCCGCCCAGTGTTCCTCCCGGCATTGACCGGCAATATCCAGGCCGCGCTGGGCCGCGCCAACCAGCTGTGTCGCTATGCCTGCCTGCGTACACCACTGCCCACGTCACTCCCTGAGTTGCTCGGCGAACCGGCGTTCAGCGCACGGGATGTCAGCCGTGAGTTATTGCTCTCGCTCAACCACTTGGCGCCCAAGCTGGGCGCGTTGACGCGCATGCTCAAGCAGCCGATGCCAACCGTCGCACAGGCGTCAGTCGCATGAACCCGCTTCTTACCGAACCCGCAGCCGACGCCGCACAGGTCGACCAGTACTTCCGCCAGCACGTGAATTCAGGGTATGCGCGCCTTGCGTCGTTGATGAATTTGCCGATCGAACAGTCCAGCCATGGCGTCTATATCTACGACAGCCAAGGCCGCAAGTACCTGGATGCCGGCGGCTATGGCGTATTTTTCCTCGGCCACGGCCACCCGGTGGTGGTGGCGGCCGTCACCCGGCAACTGCAGCAAAACGCCCTGGCCAGCAAGCTGTTGCTCAACCCGCAACAGGCTTTCGCCGCGCAAGCCCTGGCTGCGCATTGCCCTGGCAACCTGGACTATGTGTTCTTTTGCAACTCAGGTGCCGAGGCCACCGAAGCCGGCCTGAAACTCGCCCGGCTCAACGGCTGCCGCCGCACGCTGTCGACCCTCGGCGGCTTCCACGGCAAGACCCTCGGCGCACTCGCCGTCACCGGCCGCGAAAGCTACCGCGAGCCGTTCAGCGGCCTGCTCAGTGAAAGCACGTTCGTCCCCTTCGGCGACAGCGCCGCGCTGGAACAGCAATTGCGCGCTTCAGCGGACAAGGCCTGTGTGATTCTCGAACCGATCCAGGCCGAAGCGGGTGTGATCCTCGCGCCGCCAGGCTACCTGACACGTGTCCGCGCACTGTGCGACCAGTACGACGCCGTGCTGATCATCGACGAAATCCAGTCCGGCATGGGCCGTACCGGCCATTGGTGGGCATGCGACCAGGAACAGGTGGTGCCCGACATCATGCTGGTGGGCAAAAGCCTGTCCGGTGGCTGCGTGCCGGTCAGTGCCATGGTCGCCAGCGCGGCGATTTACGCGCCGTTCAACCGCAACCCCACGGTGCATACCTCGACCTTCGGCGCCAACCCGCTGGCCATGGCGGCCGTGCAGGCCACGTTGCAAGTGATGGTGCAGGAAGACCTCGTGGAACGTGCCCGGCTGATGGGCCAGGACCTGCACGCCCGCTTCAGCGCGCTGTTGCAGCAGAGGGGCCTGGCCGAGCGCGTCAAGTTGCGCAGTGCCGGCTTGTTGCTGGGCTTTGAATTCAGCGACGCCTCGGTCGCCGCGAACATGGTCATGGCCCTGATCGAACAGCAAATCATTGTGTGCCACTCGCTCAATGACCACCGGGTCGTCAGGCTCACGCCTTCCCCGCTGCTGACAGCCCAGGATTGCAATCGGTTGATCGAGGGGTTCGCCCACGCGCTGACCACCTCAATACCATCCCTTTGATTGGAGTTTCCCCCATGCAAGAAGTCAACGTACTGGCCCATATCCCCAGTGCCTGCGCTGATGAAGTCTTTGCCGTGATCAGCGACTTCAGCAACTACGTCGAGCTGTGCGAGTCGGTGCGCAATATCACGATCAATAAGGTCAGCGACCAGGTGTCGCTCACCTCCTGGGAAGTCAATTTCCACAGCGGCATTCTCAAGTGGCAGGAGCGTGACACGTTCAATGCCCAGACCCGGGAAATCCACTTCGAGCAAATGAGCGGCGATGTCGATCACTTCTCCGGCACTTGGCAAGTGTTGCCGGACGGCAAAGACGCGGTCATCACCTTCGCGTCGCGCTTTGACCTGGGCCTGCCGATGCTCGCCGACATGCTCGACCCCGTGGCCCACAAAGCCATCCGCGACAACATTCACTCGATCATCACCGGTCTGTTCCCGGCGAGTTACTTGAAGGCCTGAACCATGTCCCTTTCACTGTTGAATCGCTCGCGTGCCTTGCTGCACAGCTACGCCCCAGGTTTTGACGAACGCCTGGCGAGCATCGCATTCGCCGAACGCGAAGCGCCGCCTAGCGAAGTCATCGCCCTGTTCAAGCAACAAGGGCCGGTCGGCCTGTTGGTCAACCGCGCCGCGGGCGGGTTGGGCGCGGGCATCCTTGATGCCGTGCATGTGCAGATCGCCCTGGGCGCGCGTTCACCCTCGCTGGCGGTGGCCAGCACCATGCATCAGTTTTCCGTGGCGAGCCTGTTGGCCCTCACCCAGAACGGCGGCGGCGCCGAAGGTTTGCTGTTGGCGGCGGTCGCACAAAAGCGCTTGCTGCTGTCCTCGGGGTTTGCCGAAGGCAACTCGGGCGCCGGCATTCTCGATTCGAACATGCAGGCGCTGCAAACCCCTGAAGGTGTATTGCTCAGCGGCAGCAAAAAGCCCTGCTGCCTCGGGCAGTCGATGGACTTGCTCACCGCCAGCTACACCCGCCAGACCGCCGAGGGCGAAGAGCTGATGGTCGCACTGATTCCGGCGAATGCACCGGGCATCACGCGGTCGCCGTTCTGGCAGAACAGCGCACTGGCCGCCGCCGAAAGCATCGAGGTGCGCCTCAACGAAGTCTTCGTGCCCGAACGCATGTTGTTTTCCGCCGGCTACAAACACCTGTTGGGCGACGTGCAAACCGTCGGTTTCATCTGGTTCGAGCTGTTGATTTGCGCGTCCTACGTGGGGGCCTGCGCCGGTTTGGTCGAGTCTGTGATCGAGGCCGGGCGCTGGACGCCCCATCACCGCGTGGAGCTGGCGGCTCATCTGCAACTGGCGATCAGTGCCCTGGAAGGCGCGGCGCTGGATATCGAACGCAACCCGCAAGACCTGCCGAACGTGCTGGCCCGCCTGCTGCTGGTGCGCTACGGCATCGAACAACTGCTCACCGAGCTTTCGGACCAGGCCCACGCCATGCTCGGTGGGATGGCGTTTATCACCAGCAACCAGAGTTCGAACTGGTTGATGGCCTGCCGTGGCCTGCAGTTTCACCCGCCGGCGAAGATCTCGATGGCGAGCAACCTCGACACCTACTTGTCCCACTCAACCTTCAGCATCGCCGGAGCGCACCCATGAACCTGCTCGGAAAAATCGTCGTGATCACCGGAACCGCGCGCGGCCTCGGTTACGCGGCGGCCTGCACATTGAAAAAACAGGGCGCCACTGTGATCGGCCTGGACATTCTTGCGCCACAAGAGCCCGGGTTGCTGGATGGGTTTTATCAAGTCGACCTGTGTGACCGAACGGCGCTGGCGCAGGTGATTGGCGCCATCAGCACCGACTTCGGCGACATCGATATCCTGGTGAATAACGCCGGCACCCTGACCCTGGAACGTGGTGAAACCGGCGTCACCGACGCAGTCACCCGCGCGGTGGATGTGAACCTGTTCGCGCCATGGCAATTGGTGGCCGGGTTCCTGCCGGGGTTGCTGCGCAAGCGCGGCAAAGTGGTCAACGTGTCGTCGCTGTTTGCCCTGGTGAACGCGCCTTATGTGGCCGCATACGCTGCCAGCAAACGCGCGCTGAGTGCTTATTCGGACGTGCTGCGCATGCAATATCGCGGGCAGCTCGACGTGGTCACCGTGTACCCGGGCTTTATCGACACCGCCATTCACTTGCCCGCCCAGCGCGTGGGTTTGTCGGTCAAGCGCCTGGTGACGTTCATGTGGGGTGACAGGACCCTGCTGTCTCTCGAAGAGAAACTCGATGCCGCCGCCGATGGTCTGGTTCGCGCCTGCCAAAAAGACGGCCTGCGCAACCGCGGGCTGACCTTTATGGGCACGCTGGCCATGTACACCGCGCGTATCGCACCAAGTGTGGTCGACGCCTTTATCGCCCTGCGCCTGCGCACGCTGACCCGCGGCGGGCACCTCGCGCTCAAACCTGAACTGATCGAGTAACGCGTTGCCAATGGCCAGACAACTCCACAGCAAGCCTCAGGTCAGCCTCGATCGCGCCTTGTTCAAGGCCCGGTCGGGTGAGTCCCTGTTGATCATCGGTTACGCCTTGTGCCTCTTCCTGCTGCCCCTCGCGCTGTTTGTGTGGGTGGCGAACACGGCCTCCACCCTGTGGGTGTTGCTGTGCTCGCCCCTTTGCGTGCTGGCCGGGTACGGGTGGTTTCTGCAAGCGATCCTCGGGCATGAAGGTTTCCACTTCAACCTGAGCAGCAGGCCTATGCACAGTTGCTACCTGGGCATTTTCACCAGTTCGTTGCTGCCTGGATTCTGCGTGACCGGTTACTTCGTCGACCATTGGCAACACCATCGCTACAGCAACAGCGAACAGGACCCGGACTATCGGCACTTCTCGCGTTATCGGAGCCTGTTTAGCCGCCTTGCGCTGTCACGGTTGATGGCCACCTCGAACTATCTGCAGGCGACGTTGCGCCTGGCCTTCGGCCCGCCGGTCAGCCCATCGCCCTTGCCTTCGCCTTTGAGCGCAGCCCAGGTGCGACGACTGGCGCGCTGCAATATCGCGTGCCAGGTCGGCTGGTTGAGCGTGTACGCGGTCGCCCTGTGGCAGATCGACGGGCTGCTGCTTGGGTTTGCCTTGAGCCTGGCGGTTGCGTTCCTGCTCTCGGCAGTCAATGCCTATCAGGAACATGCCTTCAGCGAGGGCCATGACCAGCCCCCTGCCCGCTCGCGTACCTCGCGCCTGAGCACCTGGCTGCACGCCGGCGCGAACTTTCACCTGGAGCATCACTTTTATCCAGCGGTGCCGTGCTGGCGCCTGCCCAAGGTCCACCGCCAACTGCTGGACGCGGGGTGGTACGCAGACCGGCAATACCTGCTGGAAACACGCTTCATACCGTCCTTCAAGTACGCCTGCGGTCGCCATCCTTACCGTGGCGACACGCTGAACGACTGAACGGCCCCCTTACTTTTCCCATGGATTTTGGCCTGAACCACCAGGCCGCAGGAGCTGCTATGCCTTTTGATATCGACCGCCACATTGAAACCGAGCGCGCCCAGTTATTCGGCCACCCGCTTTTCGCCAATATCCGCACCGTTGAAGATGTACGCACACTGATGGAATTTCATGTGTTTGCCGTATGGGACTTCATGACCCTGCTCAAGCGCATCCAGCGCGACCTCACCTGTGTGGAGTTGCCATGGGTACCGCCAACGCATATCACGGCGGCGCGCTTGATCAATGAAATCGTGGTCGGCGAAGAAACCGACGAACACCCCGATGGCGGCTTTATCAGCCACCTGGACCTGTACCTGACCGCCATGGATGAAATCGGCGCCGACAGCTCGGTATTCCGCCGTTTCCTCGCTGCCATCCAGGCCAAGGAACCGCTGGCCAAGGCCCTCAGCGACCGCGATATCCCATTGGCGGCCAAAGTGTTCATGTGCCAGACGCTCGATGTGGCGCAACACGGCACCACCGAAGCGGTGCTGGCGTACTTCTTCTTTGGCCGTGAAGACATCATCCCCGACATGTTCGGACGCCTGCTGTCGCAATGGTCGGTCAGCGAAACCGAGGTGCCGATGCTCACCTATTACTTGAAGCGCCACATCGAAATGGATGGCGACGATCACGGCCCGGCCGCTAAACGCATCATCGCTGAAATCGTCACCACCCCTGTGCAGCACCAGCACATGGTCGAAAGCGCCAAGACCGCGATCAAATCGCGCATCGATTTGTGGGATGGCGTGCATCACTTCCTGCAGCACAAAGCGCAACACGCCACGGACCGCCCTGAGTGCCTAAGCCTCGCATGACCACAGGGAGCAGGACATGACCAAAGGTAAATTGATAAAACTGACACTGTGCGGCGTTGTGGTCGGTGGGTTACTGCTGCTCGGCTGGCAGCGTTGGCAGTATTCCAACGCTTACGTGAGTACCGATAACGCCGAGCTCGATGGCGTGATCATTCCGGTGCGCGCCAAGCTCTCGGGCGTGGTGATGAGCGTGCCGGTGACAGACAACGTCACGGTGCAAAGCGGTGATCTGCTGTTTCAGATCCGCGACAGCGAATATCAATACCAGGTCGAGCAGCGTGAGGCGCAATGGCAGGCGTTGCTTGCCGCCGCAGGGCGCGGCGGCGGTCCGGGTGCGTTGGACAGCCAGGTCCTCGGCGCGGTCGCAATGCGCCAGGCGGCGCAAGCGGCGCTGGCACAATCCAGCGCCAATCTGGAGCAGGCGCGCAACGATTACGGGCGCGCCCGCCGCCTGGGCGCGCAAGGGGTGTTGAGCACCCAGGATCTCGAGGTGGCCAAGGCGCGTTTCGACGCCCTGAGCCACGCCCAGGAAGTGGCACGCGGCAATGCCCAGGCTGCCGCGCAAAGCACCTTGGCCAACAAAGCCGAACTGAAAGTGCAGGACTACCGGATCGCGGCGGCGCAAGCCGAACTGGAACAGGCCCGGATCAAGCTGCACGACACTCGTCAAACCGCGCCGGTGCGCAGCATCGTCTCGAAAAAAGAAGTCGAGCCGGGCCAATTCGTGGTCGCCGGGCAGAAGCTATTGAGCCTGATTGCCACCGACCCGCTGTGGATTACCGCCAACTTCAAGGAAACCCAGGTCGGGCGCGTGCGGGTCGGCCAGTTGGCCAAGGTCACTGTGGATGCGTTTCCCGGGCAGGCTTTCGACGGGGTGGTCGAGAGCCTCGCACCGGCTACCGGCGCAAAGTTTTCCCTGCTGCCCCAAGAGAACGCTACCGGCAACTTCACCAAGGTGGTGCAGCGCGTGCAGGTCAGGATTGCCCTCAAAGACGTGCCGGATGACTACAAAGCCTTGTTGAGCCCCGGCATGAGCGCCTTCGTCGAAGTCGCCACGCAACAGCACGGCAGCCACACGTTATGAAGTCGCCGTATCTGATTGCGCTGACCGTGACGCTGGTGTCGATGATGGAGCTGCTCGATGTGACCATCGTCAACGTGGCGATTCCCAGCCTGATGGGCACCTACGGGGCGTCGGTCGATGAAATCTCCTGGGTGTCCACCGGCTACGTGGTGGCCAACGTGGTGATCCTGCCGGTCAGCGGCTGGCTGTCGGCCTGGTTCGGGCGGCGCACTTATTACCTGGTCTCCACGGCGGTGTTCGTGCTGGCATCTGTGGGCTGCGCCTTTTCCGCCGAACTCTGGCAACTGGTGGCGTTCCGCGTACTGCAAGGCTTGGCGGGCGGCGGGTTGCTGGGGATTTCCCAGGCAATCATTTACGACGTATTCCCCAAGGAGAAGGTCAGCAGCGGCATGGCGTTGTACGGCGTTGGCGTGATGATGGGGCCGACGTTGGGCCCCACCGTCGGCGGCTATCTGATCGACACCTTGTCCTGGCACTGGATATTCCTGATCAATCTGCCTATCGGTGCCGTGGCCCTGCTGCTGTGCTGGCTGTGCATCGGCGATTCCGCCAATGAAAGCAAACCCAGCAGCGTCGACTACAGCGGCTTCTGCCTGCTGGCCCTGGGCGTCGGCAGCCTGCAGATCCTGCTGGAGCGCGGCGAGCATTGGGACTGGATGGAATCGAACTGGACGGTTGCCTGCCTGTTGCTCAGCAGCTTCAGCCTGGTGGGGTTCTTCTGGTGGGAACGGCGCGCGACCAACCCGATCGTCAACGTGGCGCTGTTTCAGAACCGCGAGTTTTTGATGGGCTGCATCTGCGCGTTTTGCGTGGGTTTCGGGCTGTACAGCACGTTATTCATGGTGCCGCTGTTTTTGCAGACGTTGCTGGCACAGAGCGCGTACCAGAGCGGGCTGGTGATCTTCCCCGGGGCGGTGGCCAGTGCCATCAGCACCTTGGTGATCGGCAAGCTGTCCCAGGAAAACAAGATCGACGAGCGCGTGTTCGTGACCTTGGGCATCGTCATGTACTGCTATGCGATGTTCCTGCACACCCAGTTCACCCTCGACAGCAACCCGGACACGCTCTATTGGCCCCTGGTGATTCGCGGCCTGGGCCTGGGCATGATCTTCGTACCGCTGACCAACCTGGCCATGCGCCGTCTGCCGCTGACGTTGATCTCGGGCGCCTCGGGCGTGCTCAACCTGATGCGCCAACTGGGCGGCAGCGTCGGCATCGCCATTGCTGCAACCCTGCTCACGCGGTTTTCGTGGGAGCGCTATCGCCTGCTGTCCGAGCATGTGACCGAGTCCAGCCTGGTTGCCAGCGGCTGGGGCGGCGTGGAATCCAACCCGCTGTTTCTGTCCCTGAACCTTGCAAGCCATCAACAAGCCTTGGCGCTGATGCCTTACCTGCAAGCGCGTGAACAAGCGCAAATGCTGGCCTTCAGCATGCTGTTCGGCACATTGGGCGCGGTCATGGCCATCGGCATTCCCATGGTGCTGATGATGCGCAGAAGCACCCTCAGCCGATAACTTCTCCAGTGGAGCACATCCCCTTGCGTATTCCAGGGCTGCATCTCGACCCGATCACACTGCTCACTTTCCTGTGCGGCCTCAGCCTCGCCTGCTGCCCGGCCAATGCGGCGGCGGAAGACTTGTACCAGCTGTACCAGAAGGCGCTGACCCACGACATGAAGTTCGCCGCCGCGCAGGCGCAACAATTGGCCACCGCGGAAAAAGAACCGCAAAGCCGTGCCAACCTGTTACCGGACCTGTCGGTCACCGGCGGCGCGGCGTGGGTCGATGCCGAGGATTCGTCCGACTACCATCGCAACCGCAATAACACCAACGCCTATGCCGTGGTTCTCACCCAACCGCTGTTGCGCTGGCAGAGTGTGGTTGCCCACGACCAAAGCAAACTGATGATCAGCGCCAGCGAGGTGCAGACCGAACAGGCGCGCCAGGACCTGATGCTGCGTGTCGCCCGCGCCTACTTCGACGTACTGCTTAACCAGGAACTGCTGAACACCCGCACGCAACAGTTGCAAACCCTGCAGGAGAGCCAGGACCGCACCCGGCGTTTGTTGGCCGACGGCGCCAGCACCCACAACGCGCTCGAACAGGTTCAGGCCAAATACGACCAGGCCTTCGCCGAGCAAATCGCCGCACGCGGCGCGCTGGATATCGCCACCGAAGCCCTCACCCAATTGACCGCCGCCCAGGCGCGCCCATGGTCGGGCAAGGAGCCACAATTCAGCACTCCGGTGCCCGCCGCGATCGGCGCCTGGGCCACCACCGCGCAACAAGGCAACCTCGCCGTGCAGCGGGCGCAGATTGCCCAGCGCCTGGCCGAAATGGACATCGACAAGGAACAAGCCGGCCACTTGCCGACCCTTGACCTGATCGCCGCCCATGGCCGTTTTGCCTCGGTCGGCGGCGATGTGTACGACGTCACCCTGCCGGAGAATCGTTATAACCAGACGGTGGTCGGGGTCAAACTGAGCGTGCCACTGTATGGCGGCGGCCGTACCAGCAGCCGCGTGCGCGAAGCCCATGCGTTGCAGAGCAAAGCCCTGGATGAACTCGAAGATGCGCGCCGCAGCGCCGGGCTGATGGCCCGCCAGGCCTACCTGCAAGTGACCAGCGGCATGAGCCAATACCAGGCGCTCAAGCAGGCGCTGAAATCCAGCCAGGTCAACCTCACGTCGGTGACCCACGGCTTCGAGGCCGGTGCGCGCATCAACACGGAGGTGCTGGACGCACAGCAGAAAGTCACGGACACCCAGCAACGTTTGGCCCAGCAACGCTACGCGATTCTGCTCGCGCAGCTCAACCTGCTGGCGTCGACGGGGAACCTGAACGACGTGCGTCTGCGTGAGGTCAGTCGCCTGCTCGATTGAACCCGGTGCGCGCCCCATTCAGCCCATGTACCTGAGCCATTGAATTCAGGGTTCGATAATCGAACAGGTTCCCGCTTCTGCCGTTCAAGTTCACTGAGTGAATGCGGATAGCACGATCACTATTACTTAAGTGGTCTGCGGAGTATGCCCATGTTTGCCCATCTGAAAATTCGCACCGGGATGATCGGGGTGCTGCTGCTGTTCGTTATTGCACTGTTGTTCTCGACCCTGAACGGCTGGCGGTCGGCGGTACGCAGTCACGAGCACATTGACGAGTTGGGGCGTACCTCGCGACAAATCGACGGGATCAACAACGCGTTGCTGCTGGCAATCCGTACCAGCGCCAACGTGTCCTCGGCGTTCATCGAGACCGTCGGCGGGCGTTTCGACGACGCGGAAGCCCGGCTGGTGCGCAGTGAGGCGATCTGGAGTGACGCCATCGCCAAGGTCAATGCCTCGACCACAGACTTGCGTGACCCGCAGTTGAAGGCCCTCGCCGAAGATCTCAAGCGTGCGTTCGCCGTATACGGCACGGCCATCGTCGGACAACGCGCCGCCACGCGCGCGCGCTCCGCCGAAGAGTATTTTCAAGTCAACATCGATGCCGGCAACAGCATGACCAAGCTTCAGGAGATTCGCGTGAAGCTGGTCGGCGCGTTGGATGCCCGTGCCCAGGAGATCAACACGGAGGCGGCTGCGCGGCTGCAGACTTCGCAAACCCTGGCCATTGCCTTGATCCTGCTGACCCTGGCACTCGCTGTCGTCTGCTGGGTATTCATCTCGGGCACCGTCCTGCGCCCATTGCGCGCGGCCGGCGAGCACTTCAAGCGTATTGCCGGGGGCGATCTGACCCGCGAAGTCGTCTCGCCTGGCCGCAACGAAATTGGCGAATTGTTCCTTGAACTGCAACGCATGCAGGCCAGCCAGCGTGAAACACTGATCCAGATCGCTGACTCAGCAACGCAGTTGGCCTCAGCCGCTGAAGAACTCAACGCCGTCACCGAAGAAAGCAACCGTGGCCTCCAGCAGCAGGACATGCAGCTGGAACAGGCCGCGACCGCGGTGAACCAGATGACCAGTGCGGTCGAAGAGGTGGCGCGCAACGCGGTGTCGACTTCGCAAGCGGCCACCGCCTCCAATACGATGTCGGAAAAGAGCCGTCAGCAGGTACGCGAAAACATCAGCGGCACGCAATCGATGACCGCCGAAATTCACGGCAGCGCCGAGCGTATCCAGCACCTCGCCAATGAAGTGCGCAACATCGGCAAGGTGCTCGACGTGATCCGGGCCGTCTCGGAGCAGACCAACCTGCTGGCCCTCAACGCGGCGATCGAAGCGGCCCGAGCCGGTGAAGCCGGTCGGGGGTTTGCTGTCGTGGCCGACGAGGTACGCACCCTCGCCTACCGCACCCAGGAATCGACCCGCGAGATCGAACAGATGATTGCCAGCGTGCAGAGCACTGCCGAACACGCGGTGGATTCGATGCGCAGCAGCACGGCGCGGGCGCAAGGCACGCTGGAAATCACGCAGGCGTCGGGGGTGGTGCTGGAGGATATCTTCGCGGCCATCGGCCAGATCAACGAGCGCAACCTGGTGATTGCCAGCGCCGCCGAAGAACAGGCCCTGGTTGCCCGTGAGGTCGACAGCAACCTGTTGGCGATCCGCGACCTGTCGGCGCAATCCGCGGCGGGCGCCTTGCAGACCAACGCAGCGAGCCATGCGCTGTCACGCTTGGCTGCGGAGCTGAGCGGGCTGGTGGGAGGCTTTCGGACTTGATCCTTGGCGTAAGACACACGCCGGCTTAGGGCATGCACGCAGCGGCTTTGTCGGAACCTGGACTTTTCACGACGACTGTCCGCAACGCACGTCCCGAATACTTGACAGAAACTGTCTGGTTTGACGGTTGGATCGCAGACAGACGACGCGACATGTTGAGGGCGCCGTTGCCGCAAGCTGCCTCATCTTGGCACGCGCCGATTTACGGGTAGTCCACATGAAGTTGAAAAGCGCTAGAAGGTTCTTTACCTGCTCTGGGCAATCCTCTGGAAGGTCGGGGCGAGTGCTACCACGCTGGGTCAAAGTTCTAAGAAACACACGCCAAAACCGAAGTACCGGCGACCGATCAATCCATATTAAGAGGTCGGCTCTGGCAATACGGTTATCCCAGGTGGCCGAATGGCCACCTTCAAAAATCCACTGATCGCGAGCCTCGGCCTCGTGACAAAGGCGAGTCTTCTCATCAGTGTTTCGCTCAACCCATCCCGGTTGCCAATGGATCGTGTCGATATGGATGACCGGAAGACCTGTGTGCTTGCCCATCGCCCGAGCCAGCGTACTTTTTCCTGACCCTGGTTGGCCAATAATCATGACACGCTGCATAGGAGCCCCTGCGCATTGAACATCCTGATCATACTGAGCGACGCTGCCCCTCATTGGAACACTTCACAATCGAATCGTGTTGATTAGTGCTACGCAACGACGGGTGAAGTTCCAGGCGATAGGCGAGAGTAGAAAGACCGCGACAAGAAACGCCACCTGGGACAGGTAGAACGGCTCCAGCCACTGCTGGTTCAATGCGACGTAATAGGTGTTATGGGCGACGTCAGCCAGAATGATTGCTGCTGTAAGGATGATGCCCACCCTTGGTTTTATGAAAAGGAGCAGTGCCGCCAGCGGGTCAAAAAACGTAAGCGCCCCCCAGAAAATACGGCTAGCCCAATAGGCGCTGGCCCCGTATCCGTAGTCCCAGAGCAACCCATGCTGAAAATCTGCTCGAATGTGATTGGTGGTTGCGACCAAAAGGCAACAGGCGAACAAAACTCGGATGGCGAATGACGACCGTGGCATAGCTGGATCTGCTTTCGTGAAGTAATCCTATGATAACGGGATCAACCAACGTCGCAGCAATGTAAACGTATGGCAAACCCGTCTTGACCAGACGACTTTGGGCCGTGCGACAATTGGTTGCATATCGTTGGGCAAGAAATGTAGGTTGTACCGTCAACATAAATACGTCGTTTAACTGGAGCTACATGGACGAGCTAAGAGTTTTCAGCAACACTCACTGGATAGTGACTCATCGGCGAGATTCACGTTACGACGGGTATTTGATAATTTCATCTGAAGAGACGGCTTCAGATCTCAGCGATTTGAGCGACGAAGCCATGTCATCTCTCGGTTTGGTGATGAAAACCTCGGAGCGTCTGCTGGCAAAGGTGTATTCCCCTTACAAAGTAATGTTCTACAAATTGGGATTTTCTCCTGACTTCAGCGCACATTTTCATGTCGTTCCAGTCTCGGAAGACTTGCTCGCAGAGATATCAAAACACCCCGGTTATTCCGACAATCCTGACGGTAACGACGCAATTGTTTTTCTAAGTCGAGAGTACTGTGAAAGACCTCTTACCGTTGGCGAAGCAGAAAAACAGCTCTCGGCGGTTCATTTGCTCAGGGCCTTTCTGTGACTAAGATACTTTCGCGCGGTTAAGCGGATACCCACTTGTGCGGTGGCAGTTCTTCAATCTCACTCGCCCGCTGCGTCGGCAGGCGCGTTAGAATATCCCTCAAATACGCGTATGGACCATGCCCATTCAACCGCGCAGTAAGCGTTTGGCCAACTCTCCTGGAGTAGTTGGGGTATTGCGCAGACTCTCCCATCCAATTGCATGGAATTGACATAAGTGTCCATTCAACACACATGTTGCGTGGTTAAACGCGCGCCTACTTAACTGTTGACTCTGATAGGAATAGGCAATGCTCTAAGACAAACCGGCATAGGTGACCGAGTTTTCGATAGATATCATGGCCTCGTCCCTACTTATTGGAAGTCGCCATGAACAGCAGAAAAACCATATTCATCACGGGGGTGAGCAGTGGCTTCGGCAACGCGCTGGCGCAAGAAGCTCTTGCAGCGGGCCACCGCGTCATAGGTACCGTGCGTAGTGAAGCCGCCTTGCGCGCCTTTCAGGCGCTCTCGGTGGATCATGCTCATGGGGTGATTCTGGATATCACTGACTTCGCCCGGATCGACAGCGTAGTAGCTGCTATTGAAGCAACCCACGGCCCAGTCGACGTGTTGGTCAACAACGCCGGCTACGGTCATGAGGGCATCTTTGAAGAGTCGCCGCTGGAGGAAATGCGTCGCCAATTCGACGTCAACGTGTTCGGCGCGGTAGCGGTGACCAAGGCTTTCGTGCCTTATTTTCGCAAGCGTCGCACTGGTCATATTCTTAATATCACTTCTATGGGCGGCACCATCACGATGCCGGGCATCGCGTACTACTGCGGGAGCAAGTTTGCTCTCGAAGGTATCTCCGATACGCTGAGCAAAGAACTGCTACCTTTCAACATCTTCGTGACCGCCGTGGCACCTGGTTCGTTTCGCACTGACTGGGCCGGTCGTTCGATGCAGCGCACCCCACGAAGCATTGCTGACTATGACGCCAGTTTCGACCCGGTACGTAAGGCCCGCGAAGAACAGAGCGGCAAACAGCTTGGCGACCCGCGAAAAGCGGCGCAAGCGATGTTGCAGGTTATTGCCAGCCCGACACCACCGGCACACTTATTATTGGGCAGTGACGCGTTGGGGCTGGTACGTGACAAGCTGAATCGCACGGCCAGGGAGATTGATCAATGGGAAGCGCTGACCCTTACCACCGACGGTTGAGCGGCCAGCAGAGGGGACATCAATGAATCGGGCCGACTCAGGCACCTCGCGCATGGTGCATTTGATGGAAACCCTCGCGCCGGTCGAGGGCTACAACCTCAGCACGCTAGAGGATATCCGCTTTTTGCGTTCGAATCGGCCACTGACTCGCACTCCGGTGCTGTATGACCCGGGTATCGTGATCCTGTGCCAAGGGCGCAAACGTGGCTATCTGGGCGATGACGTATACGTTTATGACGCCCAGCACTATCTAGTGGTGTCCGTCCCAGTTCCTTTCACCATGGAGACCGATGCCAGCGAGGCGCAGCCAATGCTGGCGGTCTACATGCGCCTCGACTTACAAATGGCCAGCGAGTTGATACTGCAAATGGATGAAGCTCTCGGGCCAAGTGATGCCCAGCCCAAGGGCATGTATGCCTCGCCAATGGACGATTTGCTGCGCGCCTCGACGCTACGCTTTCTTGAGGCGATGAGCAGTCCGGGCGAAGCGCAAATACTTGGGCCGTCGCTGGTGCGGGAGATCTACTACCGCATCCTAACCGGCGAGCAAGGTGGCTCGATGCGCGCCGCGCTCAATCGCCAGGGTCACTTTGGTAAGGTCACTCGTGCGATCCGCAAGATCCATAGTTGCTACCAGGAGCGCCTGGATGTGGTGTCCCTTGCCCAAGAAGCGAGCATGAGCGTGCCCAACTTTCATCTGCACTTTCGCAGCGTGACGGACTCGTCGCCGATGCAATACCTGAAGTCGACGCGCTTGCACCAGGCGCGATTACTGATGCTACGCAACGCTATGACCGCTTCGACGGCGGCGTTCAATGTAGGCTACGAAAGCGCCTCGCAATTCAGCCGCGAATTCAAACGTTTCTTTGGGCGCACGCCCCAGGCAGAGATCGAATGGATGAAGGCGACCTACGCACTGCCTGCGCCGCCCACGCCATCTATGTACGTCTCGTCACATTAGCGATGAGCCGACCCGCTGCTCCGGCAACCCCAGTACCAGCGCTGTCCGCACCTGCCCAACATACTTTGGGCGGTTGAACGGGCGCCCATTTATGCGGCAGCAACTCGTTAATCTCACTTGCCCGCTGCGTCGGCAGCCGCGTCAGCACATCTTTGAGATAAGCATACGGGTCATGCCCGTTGAGCCGCGCAGACTGGATCAAACTCATGATCGCTGCCGCCCGTTTGCCACGGCGTAAAGACCCTGCGAAGAGCCAGCTCTTGCGCCCAAGAGCCCATGGCCTGATTTGGTTTTCGGCCCAATTGTTGTCTATGGGCACGGCCCCTCATCACAGGTACTGCTTTTTCTTGCCGTATTAGGCGCCGTAAATCCGTAAGCGTTTCGGAAACACACCTTGTGAACTCCAGAATTAATGGCGATGGTGTTCGCGTATTTTAAGCGGACGCATGCACCATCTATCATAAGTCTGTGGGCGCCTTGATTCGCCTTGGCCATTTTTTGGATGTGGCCATCTCATCCCAATCAGCCAGGCGAGCGCGTTTTGTGTATGAATAGTACAAGCATAACTCCGCGCCAGATTGATCCTTCATGGATGGAGGGGGCTTAATGCCTCGCACTAATATTGCGAAAATTTCTTCCGAGTCGAGGAAATGCGCTTGAGTTCTTGAAAAGGAAGGCTTCAGCAGTTTACTTATTGCTTTGCAGGCTGTAACAGCCGCATTGGTCGATTGTCTGGTCTCATTTGGAGCAGCGTCCGCATACAAAAGTGTGCTGATCCAGGTCAATACCGCCAAAACTATCCACTTCAATATCTAGCTCCTTCAACAGGTTTTAATTGCCGGCTAACAAGTCTTGGTACGAACATGCCTTGTGTGATTAAAGAGGTCCCACTTATGTGGCGGCAATTGATTGATTTCACTCGCCGGCTGTGTAGGTGGGCGCCTGAACGTCCTTCAGGTAAACATACGATCATTACCATTCTAGGTCGCAATCTGTATAAATTAATGATCGCTGCTGCTGGTTTTCCGCTGCGCAGGGAACCTGCAAAACAAGCGCCCGCCAAACACACCTTGCTTGATTAAACGGGCGCCCATCTGTGCGGTAGCAGTTTGGTAATCTCACTCGCCCGCTGCGTCGGCAGGCGTGTAAGAACATCCTTCAAGTAAGCATACGGATCATGCCCGCTGAGCCATACCGACTCGATCAAACTCGCGATTGCAGCCGCACGTTTGCCACTGCGCAGCGAGCCTGCGAACAACCAATTCGAGCGGCCAAGAGCCCAGGGCCGAATTTGATTCGCACACACGTCGAGAGTCACACAGAAACCTTGCGCGTTTAACTGTCGAACCCGCGCCAGGGCTTCGCCTAGCGTGGCACCAGCAATGTAGCGGCGGGAGATTTTTTGGATAATTGCGCGCGGAATCAAAGGGATGGCACGAGCCATCAAAGCGTTAAAAAGGTGCATATCAATACCCGAGACGAAAAACAGCAAACTTCCGCTTCTTCGCGCCAAAGCGTCGAAAAACCACGGACGAAGCAAAGCCGCCACTCCTTTTTTGAGAGCAGCATGAAGCAGAGTCACAGTCGTATGCGTCAGCGCATAACGGCAGCGTCTACTGCGAGCTTCAGTTCATCAATGGGGGCCAGGCGGCGACGTGCATGTTTTCTTCTTCAGGTGCTTGTTAACGTCAATGTTGTTGAAGTCCTCTGCCCCAGTACTGCCCACGCTTTTTGTAGCGCTTAGAGGTAACACGCGTGACTGGACGAACAGACGCGCCTCGCGCCCGCCAGGCCCGTCAGATAATCACGCGCTACGAGCGGACGACTCCGCCGAATAGATGACGGTTTGCGCGCTGTTCGCCGCAACGGTTTGCCGGGTGAAGTAGGTGTCGCCTTCGTCGGTCAGAATCTCATAATCGACTTTTTGCGTGCTGCTGGCGTGTTTGATGATTTTCAGCACGCGCTGGAATTTCACGCTTTGCGTGCCGTTCTGGTTGGGCCCGGTCAGTACATTCACGCTTTGAAACCATCCGGCGTGTTGCTTGTTGCTCACCAGCGCGTTGGTCATCGCCTCGGACCGCTCCAGGCGGGTGAAGCCCCACAGCGTCTGCTCCTCGACGGTTGCGTCGGGGGTGGCGGCGCCGGTAAACACGAAGATATTGATCGTCGGGCTGTCTTCACAAAAGAAGTCATACGGGACCAGGCCATCGACCATTTTCCTGCCGGGCACAAAGCCCTTTTTATGCACCTGAAACATCGCCACCTCCGCTCAAACAATGGCGACAAGTCTAATGAGCGGCGACGTACAGGGCGGTCAAGCCAATGTAATGTCGTGTAAAGATCGCGCGTTGTGCAGGTTGACCTCCACGGTCAGCCCGCCGCCTGACTCATTGCGTGCCGCGATGCTGCCGCCGTGCATCTGCACTGCCCGCGCGGCGATGGCCAAGCCCAGGCCAAAGCCGACGCTGGCATATCCGATTCGCACGCCGGAGAACGCGGATAAACAGGTGTTCCAGTTTTCCATGGGCCAGACGTTCTGACCATTTCAGCGGGTTAACGCGCTGCTCGCCGTCGCGGGATACCGGCGTTATGTTTTATCGCCTGGCTCCGATGGGGCCTCGGCGACGGTTGCGGATTCGCGAGGCACATACGGTTCTGGAATAGAGGGTGCGAGTGGGCGCCGTGTGAGGGCTGACCGGGACTTACCGCGAACTTTCTCTTCCCACTTGGCACGCTCCCGAGGGATGTCTTCGATCGGGATTTTCCTGTCCGTGCGCCTAAGTGCGATCAGTGCCACCACCAATACGGTTACGACAGCCGAGGATAGAATATCTAAAAGGTCCATGTTTCTTTCCGGTAGCCGTTGGCCGGCGATGGCTTGACTTCGTTGATGGTAGTTCGGCGAAGCAGAAAATTACTTTCCGATCGTTGTAAGAACACTATTCCAGGTTGTTTGTTTTCCTTAGTTGCGTAGGCGTTACGCCAAGTTTGCTGCGCAGGACACGGGTCAAATGTGCCTGATCTGAAAACCCACAATGATAGGCAATTTCCTTAATCGACAGTGTGCCGCTGTACAGCATTCGCTTGGCCCGTTCGATGCGCTGTTCGGTAACAAAGGTGTGTGGCGAACAGTCGAACGACTCGCTGAATTTCCTGGAAAACGTCCAGACGCCCAACCCTACGGCATCGGCCATTTCGTCCAGGCGTATGGACTCCTCCAGATGAGCATCGATGAACTCGAGCAAGTACTTTTTTTGTTGTTGCGACAGCCGCCCAGGCGCACTGGACTCTTTAAAGGTGACACTGGCGTAATGCCGTAGAAGGTGAATGGCCAACTGCATGCTCAAGGCTTCCACATACAATGCGCCACCAATCCCACGACTTCTTACTTCATTGGTAATTGCGCCGACAATAGCCGTGAGGATCGTGTCTTGGGTACGGAGCAGATCATGCAGGCGCACCTCTTCAATCGGACGCTCCATAACATCCATGGCCACACGAGACATCAGCGCATTGGAAAGATAGAGATGAGAAACATCAATGTCTTCTGTCCAGTTCCAATGGGAGTCCTGTGACATCGTAAGCAGGGAAATATCGCCCGGCGCGCAAGCGGTACGTGTCCAGCCCTCATCCACACAACGATCCATCGGTGTGTGGCCGCCAAAGTAATAAACGATCATGAAATGATCAAGGGGTGGAATGAGGACGTCCTGACCTTTATATCGATATGAGCGTTGCTGCATATCTTTCCATCCGAGTTCTTCGCTTGAGCTGAGAACTACGCCTGGCACCCACTTGAGAAGTTCCTTTGGGGTAATGACGGTCGGCATACTTGAAGTCTCACTTGAGGGCCGTTACCCTGGCTCTTATTGCGCTCCTACGCAAATTTGAAAGCACTCGAGAGATGGCCGTGGAGTATTGTTTTTATTAGTATTTACAGCTCACCAGAATACTAGCATGGGATGAACAGTGTCGAAAAAAATATCCAACGTTATGCGACTTAAGTGATTATAAAAAACCGAACACAGGGATTAAATGGCTATAAAGCGTGACCGAGATGATTTGCATGGGTTGAGGGTTGCGAACGTTTCCCGTCCCGCTAAAAAAACGGCCACCGCCGGGCGGCCGTAAAGGGGCTGCGAGAAGTGATTCTCGCAACGGAGCGACGCCTGTCAGGCCAACGCCCTGGTGATGTCTTCGCTGATTATCCTGGCGTAGTCGGTGTTGCTCAGTGACTTAGAATACGTAAAGCAATCGAAGATTGACGCGAGACTCTTCCTTGAAGCCATTTTCAACTGAAAGGTCTCGCCCCAATGTCGCAAGCAACTGAGCTTTTGGCGTCACGAAATAAGACCCGCCCAGCATTATTTTTGCTTGACGGCTTTCATCTTCCAGTTCGGTTCCGTCAACTTTCCTCTGCCCACCCCATAGCCGGGAATAACCGACATGCATAGCCGCGCGCTCACTGAACATGTACCTGATGAATCCTTGCATCTGATACTGCGGGTCCTGCTTCAGCGTCAGGTCGCGGGAGGAATAACGATCGTTGTCGCCGAAAAAAGTCACGTCAGCGACGAAATCCAGAATGACGCGGCTGCCGATGCCGTGCATGTATCCGCCCTGCAAGACATACTTCCATCGGTTCTCCCCAATATTCAACTCTTTATTCTTGTTGTAGTCGCCTATTGGCAAAAAAAGATATTGAGTGACGGCCAATGCGCGGTTTGTTGAAGGGTCCTGATGGATCCAGACCGCATTGGCCAGAATCGGATCGCCCATTCCGCTTTCGCTGCCCATGCCTTTTATATCGCCACCGGCCGACAGGTGGCCAAAAGGCAATAGCAGTTGGATATTCGTCAGGACGCCTGCAAACGCTTGATAGCTGACCCCCCTCAGAATACTGACATCCGAGTACAGGTTATATTTGTCGCTTAACTGATTGCCGCGCACGTAATAATCATGGCGTTCTGCATGCTGTAAATACAGCAGCCCAAGCTGTGTGCCGTCTGGCATTGGCGTATAGTCGCCAGGATCGACATCCAGTGCGTGGCACACAATCGGTAGTTGTAGACCAAGCATTAAAGTCGCCAACTGAAACGCATGCATAATTCGGCAGTGGCTATTGTTTTTCCTCAGGCAGTCGACGCTAGCATCAGAACTCGACTTGAGCGTATTGGGCGCGAGCAAAGCATGTGCTGTTGTTATTGTTTTCATCTTCAACCCTGTTTTTTTAAAATTGTTCTGGGTCTAGCACAGGTGTCCTGTGCTATTTTTTTGAAGCTTGTTTCAATATGTCGGGGACGAAAGCAGCTCTGCCAGATGGGCGTCCAGTTGATTGAGCATTTGCGTATCGGTGCCAAAAAGTCCGAGATGACCGTCGATTGATTGCAATGGCCTGAACTCGCTGTTCGGGATCATTTTCTGCTCCGACAGACAATCGTCCACGGTAAAGAACTGGTCATGTGAGATGGGCATGACATAGGTTTTCGCTCGGATTCGCCCCAGGGCCGTCGCAAGATCACCGCCCGTGTTTCGACTGACATCGCCCCGCTGCCATTTCCAGGCCATGGTCAGGAGGTTGTTAGGGTCCATTGCTGCAAAGTAGTTCGTCATAAAGCTGTCGACGAATACCTGCATCGACTCGAAACCCAGCGCCTTATGCCGCTCGGCGCGGAAGAACGCGGTACTCCAGCCCATCAATGTCCAAACTTTCGCGTGGCGCTTGATCCCGGCCGCCACTGCCGCCGATGAGCCGTATAAGCCGGCCCGGAAGGCCGGATCGGTGGTTATCGCATCAATCAGTATTTCGCTGAACAGGAAGTCATGTTCGCTATTGCGCGCGGTGCCCGCTATGGCTGCGGCGCGTTTGACAAAGTCTGGATAGCGCACGGCCCACTCGTAGGTTTGCTGCGCGCCCATCGATCCCCCGACCACTAACGCCAGGCTCTCGATGCCAAAGTATTCGGTGAGCAATGTGTGCTGGGCACTGACGTCATCGCCAATTCTGACATTCGGGAACCCAGGGCCAGCCAATGAACCGCCGGTGTTACTCGCAGAGCTGGAAAGACCGTTACCGATCTGGTTGACGACGATGATGCAGTATTTCGCAGGGTCCAGCGCCCGCCCTTCGCCGATGTAAATCTGCTCCATCGCCTTGCTTGTGCCGGAATACCAAGTGGGAACCAGTATGGCGTTAGTCTTGTCGGCGTTCAGGGTGCCATGTACGGCTACGGCCAGCTGACATTCAGGAATGCACGAGCCTTCTTCAAGCTGAAGCGCTCCGATGTTGATCAGTTCAAAAGGACCGTGATGTTCCTGGGAGTAATAGTTGTTCATTTCAGGTTACCTCGAATATCGAGCTGTCACGGCGCAATAGAGAGTCGGAGTGACAGCTGCAATCAATGAGCAGTCGTTCGACCTCAAGCCATTTCAAAGCCTGGGTAACCCTGTGCGGCTATTTCGTCGCAGCGGCGATGATAATTACCGACGCCGCCGATATACGATACAAGTCGGCGCGGTTTTCCATCGACGTTGGAGCCCATGTACCAAGAGTCGGTTTTGACGACCAGGGTCTTCGCCGCCGTCTCGTCGTGATGCTGTACCCAGTCGTCCTCGAACTCTTTGGAGGCTTCCACGACTTGTTTGCCGTGCTGGATGGCAAACTCAATGCATCCGGTGATCCAGTCCACCTGCTGCTGCAGGCAAGTGGTCATGTTGCAAAGTGCCGCCGACGGTGCCAACGGCGCACCGGTGGTGAACAGGTTGGGGTAGCCATGGATCTGCAGCCCCATCGATGTACGGATTTCTTGTTTCCACTGCTCCCTCAACGACCGGTTATCGCGCCCTCGAATGTCGATCCGGCTGAGTGCGCCGGAACCTGCATCGAAACCCACGGCCAGCACGATGATGTCTACCTCGTGAATCTTTCCATCCGCGGTCTGGATCCCCTCCGGCACAATGCGCTCGATCGGCGACTGCTTGCAGTCGACCGCCTCGACGTTGGGTTGCAGATAGACTTCAAGGTACTTGCTTTCCAGCGGTACGCGATGGGTGCCAAAGCCATAGTCGGTCGGGATCAGCAGGTTGCAGAGATCTGGCCTCGACTGCAGGCGCTCACGCATCTTGATGCGCACGAACTCCGACACGACTTCATTGACCTGTTCGTCAAAGAACATCTCGGGAAACGACGCCAGCCACATGGCCAGAGAGCCATCCTCCCAGAGTTGTTCAAGCACGGCTTGTCGCTCGTCGGGGGTTTTCTCGGCCCAGGGGCCGGCGTCGAAGTCATAGTCGAAACCGGCAAAGGTCTCTCGCACGCGCTTCTTGAGCTGGTGGAATTGGGTGCCCCACTTTTCCCAGTCTTCTTTGCTGTACTTAGGGTTCCTCATCGGAATCACATACTGCGGGGTACGCACGAAGACCTTCATCGATCCCACCGCCGGAGCGATGGTCTGGATCACCTGAATACCAGTGGCGCCAGTGCCTACCACGGCCACGCGCTTGCCGTTGAAGTCCACGGGGTCTTTTGGCCACAGGCCGGTGTGATAGATCTGACCGTTGAAGTCGGTTTGGCCGGGGAACCGATCGGACAGCGGAGCGGACAGCATCCCGCAGCAAGAGATCAGATATTGCGTATTGATCGTTTCGCCGGCCTCGGTTGTCACCCTCCAGTGCCCGCTCTCTTCGCAGAAGTGCGCGGCAGCGACGCGGGTGTTGAACTGGATATCTTTCTTGAGGTCGAGCCGATTGGCGACGAAGTTCAGCCACTGCTCTGTTTCGGGCTGAGCCGGGAAACGCTCGGTGGGTTGCCAGGACTTATAGAGTTCTTCAGAGAACCAGTACTGATAAATTTCTGCCTGAGAGTCAAACCGCGCACCGGGGTAACGATTCCAATACCATGTGCCGCCCACTCCGGAAGCCGTATCGTAGGCGCGGACCGTCAAGCCCATCTCACGAAGTCGATACAACTGGTAGAGGCCAGCTACCCCTGCACCAATCACCATTGCGTCCAAGTACGTGACTTTGCCGTTTTCGGCAGACACAGCGGCGAGTTTAGATTGAGCACTCATTTTGAAGCCTCATATTGTTATGTTTATATTTGCCTTTACTTACTTGCTGCCAGGCAATGCTTAAGGCACGGATAAACGATAACAACCGAGGCGCGTTTTACTCTTGAAGGAAATGGTGAATAGCTTGAACAATCCGGTGCGATTAACCGGGCTTCGTCGAGGCCTACACCAGATCGGAAGACCCGTCTGATTGAGGCCCCCGCGAGCTCCCGCTAGAGCGCATCCGACTCGCGGCTGGCAACCTGTATCACCTCACATGGGCGACTCTTGACCCACAGCCCAAACTCTTTCATTACCGCAACGACCGGTTCCAACCGTCGCCCGTCCACGGTGAATTCGTACTCAACCGTCACGGGCACGGTGGGGAATACCGTCCGTTTGACCAGCCCGGCTTGCTCAAGGGCGCGCAAATCGAGGGTCAGCATGCGTTGCGAAATAGCCGGAATGTCGCGCCTCAGCGCATTAAAACGCTTCGGCCCATCGAGCAGGTAGGACGCAAGAAGCAGGCGCCAGCGGCCACCCAACAAACGCATCGCTTCTTCGACCGAGCAGCCGGAGATGTTGTCTTTCATGGTCAGAGTCCTGGCCGGGTGTAGGTATATTTTTTGTACCTATACTACAAAATAGTGCGTTCTTCCTATTTTATACCGGGCATCTAGAATCAGCTGAAGCGCGCTCTCCATTGGATTGACAGCGCTCCCCCTGTTCTGGAGTTTGCCAATGAAGTTGTACTACATCCCCGCGTCTTGCTCGCTTTCGCCCCACATCGTTCTGAATGAATTGGGTCTCGATGCCACGCTGATCAAGGTCGATCACAAGACGCACCTTACCGAATCGGGCGCCAACTACTTCGAGGTCAACCGTCTGGGCTACGTACCCGCCATCGAGCTGGACGATGGCACGCTCCTGCGTGAAGGCCCGGCAATCGTGCAGTATTTGGGCGACCTGAAGCCGGCGCTTGGGCTGGTTCCCGCTCATGGCACCCTCGATCGATACCGACTTCAGGAATGGCTGAGCTTCCTGTCGTCTGAGATTCACAAGGGCTACATTCCACTGTTGTACGCCACACTCGCAGGTCAATACGTCGAGACTGCCAAGCCAAAGCTGGAAAAGCGCTTCGCCTGGATCGACGAACAATTGAGTACCCGTCCATACCTCATGGGCGATGCCTTCACGGTGGCGGATGCCTATCTGTTCGCATTGACCGGCTGGGGCCAGGCCTCTTGGCTGACCAGCTATTACAAGGCCGACATCCACTTCGAGCACTTGCATAACCTCCGGGCCTGGTATGACCGGGTCAAGGTGCGTCCTGCGGTGCGCAAAGCATTGCGAGACGAAGGCCTTGCGTGAAAGGCCTCACGTGCCGATGTTGCCCCGGTCGGCCTCATCGCTCGGTAACCGCTGCGTCTGCACCGCCAGCACATGCCGAATCGTCGCCAGCACCGCGTCCGGGCTGAGGCTCATTGAGTCGATGCCAATCGACACCAAAAACTCCGCCATCTCGGGATAATCCGACGGCGCCTGCCCGCAGATTCCCGAGTGTCGGCCGTTACGCTTGGCGCCTTCTACCGCCAGGCGAATCATCTGCTTGACGCCCGGGTCGCGCTCATCGAAATCGAAGGCGACGATTTCCGAGTCGCGGTCCACGCCGAGCGTCAACTGGGTCAGGTCGTTGGAACCGATCGAGAAGCCGTCGAACAGTTTGGCGAACGCGTCGATCTGGATCACGTTGTTGGGTATTTCGCACATGATGTAGACCTCCAGCCCGTTTTCTCCGCGCTGCAGGCCATGGCTGGCCATGGTCGCCAATACCCTTTCGCCCTCCGCCACGGTGCGGCAAAACGGGATCATCAACTTGATGTTGGTGAGGCCAATGTGTTCGCGCGCCCATTTCATCGCCGCGCACTCCAGCGCAAACCCTTCGGCATAAGCCGGATGGCTGTACCGGGACGCGCCGCGAAAACCGATCATCGGGTTGTGTTCTACCGGCTCGAAATACTGCCCACCCAGCAGGGTCGCGTACTCATTGCTCTTGAAGTCGCTCATGCGTACCACGCACGGTTTTGGATACACCGCTGCGGCAATGGTGGCGACGCCTTCGGCCAAGGTCTTGATGAAAAAATCCGTAGGGTCTGCATGCGCGGCGCTCAGCACGGCGATTTTTTCACGGGTGGCGTCATCCAGCTTTTCCGGGTGGACAAGGGCCATCGGATGGACCTTGATGCATTCATTGATGATGAACTCCATGCGCGCCAGACCGATACCGTCGACCGGCAGCGAGGCCAGGCTGAAGGCCTGGTCGGGGTTGGCCAGGTTCATCATGATGTGCGTGTCGGGATGCCCGAGTTGGCTGAGGTCCGTTTCCTCGACATCAAAATCCAGGATGCCGTCGTAGACCGTTCCGATTTCGCCTTCGGCGCAACTGACGGTCAACAAGGCGCCGGTTTTGATTGTCGCTGCCGCATTGGTGGCGCCCACGATCGCGGGAATACCCAGCTCCCGCGCCACGATGGCCGCGTGGCAGGTGCGTCCGCCGCGGTTGGTCACAATCGCGGCGGCGGTTTTCATCACCGGTTCCCAATCCGGAGTCGTGGCTTCGGAAACCAGCACTTCGCCCGGTTGAAACTCGCTGAGCTGTTTCACGTCGTTGACGATACGGGCCTTCCCGGCACCGATGCGGGTGCCGACCGCCTTCCCCTTGAGCAGCACTGGCGAGCGTTGCTTGAGGTGATAGATCTGCAGCACGCTGCCTTTTTTCTGCGAGGCCACCGTTTCGGGGCGCGCCTGGACCATATACAAGTGGCCATCGATCCCGTCTTTCGCCCACTCCATGTCCATGGGTTTGTAGAAACCGGCTTTGCTCGAATAGTGGTTTTCAACCTTGATGGCATAGTCAGCCAGGACCATGACGTCCCCGTCCGAGAGGCAAAAGCGCGTTTGTTCTTCGTCGGGTGTTTCGATATTCGCGGTGTACTCCTGCGCGATGTTCCCGGTATTGAGGGTATCGGTAAACACCATCTTCTTTTCTTTGCTGCCCAGGCTACGCTTGAGCACGCCACGATAACCGGCGACGAAGCTGGGTTTGTGTACGTAGAAACTGTCCGGGGCCAGCGCGCCCTGCACCACATTCTCCCCAAGCCCCCACGCGGCGTTGATGAACACGACATCCTTGAAGCCGGTTTCCGTATCCAGGGAAAACATCACGCCGCTGGCCCCGAGATCACTGCGCACCATTTTCATGATGACGACGGCGAGATCGACTTTGAAGCAATCAAAGCCGTTGTCGTATTTGTAATGGATCGACCGATCGGTGAAGTTCGAGGCCAGGCAACGCTTGTAGGCATCGAGCAGCGCATCTTCATTGGCGATATTGAGATAGGTCTCGTTCTGCCCGGCAAATGAGGCCTGCGGCGAGTCCTCGGCGGTTGCCGAGGAGCGCACGGCCAGTGAAAGGCTGTTGCCGTATTCGCGCTTGAGCTGGGCGTAGCTGTGCAGTATCGCGCTCTTCAGGTCTTCCGGCAGCGTACAGCCATACACAATCGCCCGCGCCCGTTTGCCGCGGGCTTGCAGGTCCTTGATGTCGTTGGGGTCGAGGCCGTCGAGCGCGGCATGCAGCGGCGCCCACGCCTTGTTGTGCTCAAGGACATAACGGTACGCGTCTGAAGTAACGGCAAACCCGTTGGGTACGCGGATGCCCTGGCCTGTCAGGTTCTGGTACATTTCTCCCAGCGAGGCGTTCTTGCCACCGACCTGTGCGACGTCGTTGATACCCAAGTCCTTGAACCAACGAATGTGCGGCTGTGAATGGGTCACGATATCTCTCCATTGAGTGAGGGGACCGCCAGGGATACCCGATTGGCCTTCAGCAATCGCAGATACAGGGCGCTGTAAGGCTTTATGGCTTGGTGCCAATCGAACGGCTTGCGCATGGCGCGGCAGCGCATTGCATTGAGCAGTTCAGGGTTGGCGAACACCTTGATCGCCCGCGTCAGTGCTGCCGCGTAGCTTTCCACGGTGGGTTCCTCGAACAGAAAACCGCTCACGCCATCTTCGATCGTGTCGGCCAGCCCACCGGTATTACGGGCTACCGGTAATGAGCCGAAACGCTGCGCATACATCTGGCTCAGGCCGCACGGTTCATAGCGCGACGGCATGAGCAGGAAGTCACTGCCGGCAAACATGCGCCTGGCATCCGTTTCGTTGAAGCCGATAAGCACACCGACCTGGCCCGGGAAGCGCTGGGCCAGCTCCCGTGCGGCCTCCTCTTCCTGCGGTTCGCCACGGCCGATGATGGCGATCTGCCCGCCCTGCCTGACGATGTGCCCGGCAACGCCAATGGTCAGATCCAGGCCTTTCTGGAAGACCAGACGCGATACCACCGCGAACAGAGGCCCCGTCGACGGCTCGAGATTGAACAACTGGCGGACATAGTGGGCGTTCACCGCCTTGCCGAGCCAATCGTTAGCGGCAAACCGGCAGATCAAGTGCTCATCGGTTTCGGCGTCCCAACTGGCATCGATACCATTGGCAATGCCGCTGAGCAGCCCTTGTTCGGCTTTGCTTTGCAGAAAGCCGTCCAGGCCGCAACCGAATGCTGGCGTGGTGATTTCCCGGGCGTAGGTCGCGCTGACGGTGGTGATGTGGTTGGCATAGGCCATGCCGGCCTTGAGTAACGAGAGCTTGCCGTAGAACTCCATACCGTCCGAGGCCAGCGCGTGCTCGGGGATGCCCAGTTCGCGCCGGGAACCGCTGCTGACCATGCCTTGATAGGCAAGGTTATGGATGGTGAAAATGCTCGGCGTGGCCTGCCCACGCCAGCGCATGTACGCCGGCGCGAGGCCAGCCGGCCAATCATGCGCGTGTACCAGCTCCGGACGCCACTGGCACTTCACCGCGCCTGCGGCGAAGTCGGCCGCGGCCAGGCCGAGACGGGCAAACCGGATATGGTTATCCGGCCAGTCACGGCCATTGTTATCCCCGTAAGGAGTGCCTTCACGCTCATACAGTTCAGGACAGATCACCAGGTAAATGACCAGGCCATCCGTCATGTCCATCCGCCCGATCTTGCACGCCGGCAATGCCGCATGGCCCTCCAGCTCGCTGATCACATGGACCGGATTTCCACTGTTGAGCACTTGCGGGTAACCCGGCATCAACACGCGCACATCGTGCAGGGGATGCAGGGCCCGGGGCAATGCCGCCGATACATCGCCGAGCCCGCCGGTTTTCACGAGGCCGGCCAATTCCGAGGTCACGAACAGGACCTTGGCCCTGACCGCCACGCTGGTAATGGGCAGCGAAACCGGCGCTAGCGCCAGCGGATCAACAGTCGAGGTAACCCATTCACTGACCGGCAGGTTGAAACGTTCAGCCTGCGGGGAAATGGCGGCTGTGCCCATGATCCTTTTCCTTTTTGTTGAGTCGAGAGTGCGGGAAGACGGTTAAGTCGGTCGCATGAGTATCTGGGGTTGCTCCCGATGGCCTCTGATCTTTATCAACAAATGCGCTTTGCTGCCGCGTGGGACAGCGCCCGTTGCAATAGGTGATGCTCTCGGTGTTCACCGTTCTTCTGCTATTGGCCGCCAGGCTTTACCCCGGTTTGGCTCGCTGACAATAGGCGCATCGCAGCTCAACGCTGCCACGCAATCAATGGGTTTTCCGCTGGCAGAAAGGCATCCGTGTGCCAGGCGCGAACCCTCGGAGTGTAGTGCTCCAGCGGGCGCGTGGCGGCGACCGAAATGGAATAGATATAACCCTGGATGGCACCCGGAATCACATCGACGGCTTTCATCAGCAAGCACTCGGCGGGGTACTCGTCGCACAGGCCGCCATAGAGTTCCACCTTGACCCACAGAGGCGAGATCTCACCCAAATAGACCGGCACGCGAACGCACAGGCAGTCGCCATCGCGATGCCCCTCGACCGCGCCGAAGTGAATATTGTCCCAGGCCGCCCTCAACGCCTTCTGCCAGGCATGGAGCGTGCGCGCCAGTGCCGCGTTATCCTCGCGGCGGCGTCGAAACGCCTGAATCGCCGGTTGGTAAAGATGCTCCAGGTATTCCTGCAGCATGCGATTGCTGCTGTAGTACGGCCCCAGCTGCGACATGCTGGCGCGCATGCGTTGCACCCAGTCGCGTGGAATACCCTGTGCATCGCGTGAATAGAACGTGGGGACGACCTCGTTTTCCAATAGGCCGTACAAGCGTTCGGCGTCGACGTCGTCATCGCTCGGCGCGTCATCCCCGATCGCCCAGCCATAGGCGGGCTGGTACGCTTGCGCCCACCAACCATCGAGTTCCGAGAGGTTCAACCCGCCGTTGACGAGCACCTTCATGCCACTGGTGCCGCAGGCTTCCCAGGGCCGACGCGGGGTGTTGATCCAGACATCGACGCCTTGCACCAGGTGTTGGGCCATTTCCAGGTCGTAGTCTTCCAGGAACACCACATGCCGGCGCAGCCCCGGGCGATGCACGAAGTCGAGCCATGCCTGGATCAGTTGCTTGCCGCGCTCATCGGCGGGATGAGCCTTGCCAGCGATGAGCAGTTGTACCGGATGCTGCTCGTTGGTTAACAGCCGCGCCAGGCGGTCGCTGTCGTGCAGCAGCAGGTTCGGGCGCTTATAGTCGGTGAAGCGTCGCGCAAACCCGAGCGTGAGGCAGTTGGGGTCAAACACCTGCCCGCCCTCCGCCACCTGCTGCGCCGACTCGCCACGCTGCTCGAGCTGCCAGGCCAGGCGCTTGCGCGCATAGTTCACCAGGTCGCGCCGTTGCTCGGCAGCCATGTTCCACAAGGCCTCGTCGTCATTGTTGGCGACCGTCGCCGGCAGCAACTCGACTGCGCCGCGCCAACGCTCCTTGCCGCAGCTTGTGGTCCACAGATGATCGGACCACATTGAGTCCCAGGACGGCACATGCACACCGTTGGTGACATGCCCCACCGGTATCTCTTGAACAGGCCAGCGGGGATACAAATCGCTGAATAGCCGTCGGCTGACCTCGCCGTGCAAGCGGCTCACACCATTGGCTTGAGCGCACCCACGCAGCGCCAGAAAAGCCATGTTGAAGGGTTCATCCGCGTCCGACGGATTGCGTCTGCCCAACGCCAGCAACTCGTGCGATGTGAGGCGGCAGTCGTCGAGATAGCCGCGGGCATACTTGAGTACCAGTTCCGCGGAAAACACATCGAAACCCGCAGCCACTGGCGTATGGGTCGTAAACACGTTGCCTGCCCGCGTCGCCCACCAGGCTTCCTGGAACGATGTGCCCTTCTGATGCATGAAGCGCCGGGCACGCTCCAGCACCAGCAGTGCAGCATGACCTTCGTTGAGGTGGCACACATCGACATTGATCGCCAACGCTTCGAGTGTGGCCCAGCCGCCGATGCCAAGCACCACTTCCTGCAGCAAGCGCATCTCCGAACCGCCGCCGTACAACTTCGAGGTGATGCCACGGTCGCTGGCGCCGTTGAGCAGGTCATTACTGTCGAGCAGGTACAGGCTGGTACGCCCGACGATGGCCTGCCACACGCGTAAATACAGAGTCCGGCCGGGAAGTGCCAAGGGGATTTTCAACCACGCGCCGTCCTGTCCAAACGTCGGCTGGATCGGCAGGCTGGTGGGGTCGTTATAGGGGTAGGCCTCCTGCTGGCGCCCCATCGCGTCGATGGATTGTCGAAAATAGCCTTCCTGATAGAGCAACCCCACCCCGAGCACCGGTACGCCCATGTCGCTTGCCGTCTTCAGGTAATCCCCGGCCAGCACACCGAGCCCGCCGGCATAAAGCGCCAGTGCCTCGCTCAGGCCGAATTCCATGCTGAAGTAGGCGATCTGCTTGGAATCGCCGGCGCTTGTCTGCTGCGCATACCAACCCGGCTCGCTGAGGTAGTGCCGATGCTCTTCGATGGCGTGCGCGAGGGTTTGCGAGAACGTCGCATCTCGACAGAGTTCTCCTAGCCGGTGCGGCGAGGTGTTCTGCAGTATCAGCCAGGGGTTGTGGGTACGCTCCCACAGTTGCGGGTCGATGCTTTTCCAGAGCTCGTCGAGCGCATGGTTCCAGGTCCAGCGCAGGTTAAGCGCAAGCTCGGTCAATGCGCGCAACTGCTCCGGCAGTTCGCGTGGCAGGAATGCATACACGTCGACACCTCAAGGCGATAGTGGCTAAAGCGCCTCGCTCGAAACCGGCGCCGGCAGCAAGACCAGGCTGTGTCGAGCGATGACGGCATTTTCATCAGTGGCGATGACCCAGGCCGATACCGGGCTGTCCGGCGTCGTCAGGCAGGCTCCGGTGGGCGGGTGCTGGTTGCGGGTTACGCCTAACCAGGCGCAACCGTCGAGAATCCCGTCACGCACGGTGGGTGCATGTTCGCCAATGCCGCCGGTGAACACCAACGCGTCGAGCCCGCCGAGCAATGCGGCCAGCGCGCCGATTTCCTTGACGGCACGCCGTACAAACAACTCAATGGCCTGCGCGGCCCCCTCGGCGTGGCTGGCCAGCAGCGTCCGCATGTCACTCGCCACACCGCCAGAGACGCCCAGCAATCCGGACTCGTGATACAGCAGGTGTTCGACCGCCGCCGCGCTCATGCCGCGTTCGCGCAGCAGGTACAGCACGATGCCGGGGTCCAGGTTGCCCGGGCGGGTGCCCATCAACAGCCCGTCCAGGGTGGAAAACCCCATGGTGGTGCCGCAACTGATGCGGTTACGCATCGCGCACAGGCTGGCACCGTTGCCCAGGTGTGCGACCAAGGTGCGCCCGGCCGCCGCGCGCGGGTCGTAATCCGCCAGGACCCCGGCAATGTACTCGTAGGACAAACCATGGAAGCCGTAACGCCGCAGGCCCGCCTCGCTCAGTGCCCGGGGCAGGCCGTACAAGGTTTCCAGCGGGTCGAGTGTGTGGTGAAAGGCAGTGTCGAAGCAGGCCACCTGAGGCAGCTCGGGATGCTCGCGGGCCATATGGAGAATCGGTGCCAGGCACAAGGGCTGGTGCAACGGTGCCATTGGGATCAGTCGTTGTATCTCGTCAATCAGCGCGCTATCGACCCGCGCAGCCACTTCCCGACGGGCGCCGCCATGGACCACCCGATGCGCCGCGCCGACAATCTGCCATTGGCTGTTGCTGCCCAGCCAACGCATCAGGTTGCCCAGGGAAACTGCGTCCATGCAACTGTCGGCGCGCCATTGCTCCTGATGTTCGGCCTCGGATCCTGGGGCCTGGTACGCCAGCGTTGCCCTGCCCTGGCGCACTTCAATCATGCCGCTGCCCAGGCAATGGACCGTGGGTGCCGCCACGAAGTAAAGGGAAAACTTGAGGGTTGAAGAGCCCGCATTCAGCACCAACAATGCCGGGCAAGGGGCATCCTTCATGCGCGGCTCCACAACGCCGGGGAATCCACGGCCTGACGGGAGCCGCCAAGCAGTAACCGTAATGCTCGCATCATGGGCCGCCTCGACACTCGATGAGGTTACAGGGAACCTTGCCCCAGGTTGGCCTTATCCTGGCATCCACGGGGCGCGGCTGCTTGACCTTCCTCAATAAAATGTTCCCGTTACGGTTCAGCGCTTTCCTGGCGCATCAATATCATCGACGAACAACACTTTGGCGTTTAACGACGAAAACACCCGCGGGAAAATTTTTTTTGAAAAACAATTCAATCAGTTAAGTATTGCGACTGATCCGCAGACACTTACATCTGATCTAAATCAACCAGACCCAGCCCCTTCGCGCAGAAATTAGATGCAGCAGTCGCACCCTCGCATTCGACGGTGCAGATACTCACGTTTTCGTGGAGGCTCGTCATGGCTACGCATCTGCAAGGCTCTCAACCGATCGTCCCGCCGGCTGTCCAACCCGTGGCAGGCAGTCTGCGCAAGGTAGAACCCAAGCGCTTGTCGCTGAGCTTGTTGATTGCCCTGGTGGTCGGTTCGATGATCGGCAGCGGCATTTTCAGCCTGCCGCAAAACATGGCCGCCAGTGCGGGCGCCGGTGCGATTCTGATCGGTTGGTTGATCACCGGCGTCGGCATGCTGTCGCTGGCGCTGGTCTATCAGACCCTGTCCAACCGCCAGCCCGCGCTGGACAACGGTGTGTTTGCCTATGCGCGTGCGCTGGGTGGCGAATACCTGAGCTTCAACTCCGCCTGGGGTTATTGGATCAGTGCCTGGATCGGCAACGTCAGTTACCTGGTGATCCTGTTCGCTGCGCTGAGTTACTTCTTCCCGGTGTTTGGCGAAGGCAATAACAAGGCGGCGATCGCCGGTGCGTCCGTGGTGTTGTGGGCGTTGCACTGGATGATCCTCAGGGGCTTGCGCACCGCTGCGCGGGCCAATGCGTTGACGACGGTCGCGAAGATCGTGCCGTTGCTGTTGTTCATCGGCCTGGTGATCGCCGCGTTCCAGCGTGAAACGTTCACTGTCGACTTCTGGGGCTCGCCGGCGTTGGGCAGTACGCTCGATCAAGTCAAAAGCACGATGCTGGTTACCGTTTGGGTGTTTATCGGGATCGAGGGCGCCAACGTGTTTTCTGCCCGTGCGGCGGAGCGGGCCAATGTCGGGCGGGCCACGGTGATCGGTTTTGTCATCACGTTGTTGCTGCTGATTTCGGTGTCCTTGCTGTCGCTGGGGGTGCTCAAACAACCGGAACTCGCCGCCTTGAAGAACCCCTCGATGGCGGGCGTGCTGCAGGCCGCGGCCGGGCCATGGGGCGCAGTGCTGATCAGCATCGGCCTGATTGTTTCGGTCGGCGGCGCCCTGCTCGCCTGGACGTTGCTGGCGGCCGAGTCGGTGTTCACGCCCGCCAAGGAAAAGGTCATGCCTGTCTCGCTGGGCGTGGAAAACACCCAAGGCGCGCCAGCCAATGCGCTGTGGCTGACCAACGGCTGCATTCAATTGTTCCTGCTGCTGACCTTGTATTCGAGCGCTACCTATCTCGCGCTGATCTCCCTGGCCACCTCGATGATTCTATTGCCGTACCTGTTCAGCGGCCTGTATGCGCTGAAATTGACCTGGAAGGGTGACACCTATGCCGGCCACCGCGCCCTGCAATTGCGCGACATGGCCATCGCGGCCGTCGCCACGCTGTATTGCATGTGGTTGCTCTATGCCGCCGGGCCGAAATATATGCTGCTCAGCGCCCTCCTCTACGCCCCGGGCTCGTTGATCTACCTGGGCACCCTGCGCGCCCGTCAGGGACAAGCGCTCAGCGGTCCCGAGACCGGCCTGTTGATCATCATCTGGGCGGCCGCGGCCTATGCCGGCTGGATGCTGTGGTCGGGGACGCTGACCTTGTAACGATGGGCTTGCCCCCGTGTTCTGTCCTGGCAGGCCGCGCAGAGGCCGTTCTGCTGCCTGCCTTCTATCTGAAGAGGAGTACCGAAAGATGAGCAATTCCGCAAAAAAAATGCCGGTCACTACCGAACATAAATCCGACCAGCATCCCATGACGACAGACCTGTGGCGGCCGCTGGAAAAACTGCGGCAACAGGTGGACCACCTGTTTGATGATTTCAATCTCGGTTCCGGCCTGTCGCCCTTCAGCCGGGGGCTGTTCGACGTTGAACCGTTCTGGCGTCGCGAGCTGATCGGCCATGGCATGCCTGCCGTGGACATCACCGAGAAAGACAAAAGCTACGAGATCACCGCCGAAGTACCCGGCATGGATCAGAAAGACATTGAGGTCAAACTGTCCAACGGCAGCCTGATCATCAAAGGCGAGAAACAGGAGGACAAGGAAGAAAAACGCAAAGGCTACCACCTTAGCGAGCGTCACTACGGTTCCTTCGAGCGGGTGTTCAACCTGCCCAAAGGTATTGATGCCGATAAGATCGACGCGAGTTTCAGCAAAGGCGTGCTGTGCATCTCGTTGCCGAAAAAGCCAGAAGCCATGAAAGCGGATAAAGTCGTGCCGATCAAAGGCGAATGAATCCCAGGCTGCACTGCCCCTTGGCGGGAAACCGACAAGGGGCTTTTTTTATCTGCAGTGGTTCAACGCTTCATCCCCGGAAAATATCGAACAGCTCGATCTTCAAGAGCGTGCGAATGCGCAGGTAACGCCAGCCGAACGTCAGCCTAAGCCACATGTTCAGCGGCAGTCCGCTACGCGAAGAGATGATAGTCGGGGAAAACCAAGCCAATGCTGTTGAGTCGACGCGCAGGTGCCAGATGTGCTGCCTGGCAGGGGTGGTTGCAGGCCTGCGGCTGTCTTGCAGCAAACCCGACGACGTGTCGGGTGCTGCAACCGTTCACTACTTGCGGCTGGCTTTTTCGAGCATCCGGCTGGCGCGCTCATTGGCCTGGTCGGCAGTCTGTTGCGCCTGATTGGCCGCCATCGCCGCCTGCTCCGCTTTCGAGTAGGCTTCATCGGCTCTGGCGCGTGCCGACAGCGCAGTGCTTTGAGCAGCCTCCAGGCGTGCATCCAGTTCTTTGGCCGGTTTGTTACTGCAACCAGCCGATAACGCGAGGAGGACGCTGAGCAACACTACGGGTAAACGCATATTCATGGGTATTCTCCTTGAGGGTCGTAGCAGGAACGCTCCGGCTACGGTTCAAGTATCCGGCGCCGTCGGTGCGGGGCTCTGATTTTTGTCAACTTTCGACCAAGAATCAGACCGAACCGTCAGTTCCCGGCGCCTTGCGAACGCCCGCCTGCCATAGCGGCCAACAACGACTTCAGCGCGCTCAGCGAACGGGTATTGAGTACATCGCCCTTTTCCAGCCAGGCACGCCGGGCTTGCGCGACGCCGTAGCGCAAGTACGCAAAATCCGCGGTGCGCTGGGCATCCGAATTGATGCTGATCAGCACGTGTTGGTCTTTGGCGTATTGGCATTGAAGATCGAACAGGTCCATGCGCTGGGGTTGCGCGTTGAGTTCCAGGCAGCAGCCGCGTGCAGAAGCGGCCCTGATGACGGCCGACAGGTCCATGTTCAACGGCGCGCGCTGATTGATCAGGCGACACAGCGGGTGCGCCAATAGCGTGAAATAGCGATGATCCATGGCCCTGAGCAGGCGTTGCGTCTGTTGCCGCAGCGTCAGGTTGAAATGCGTGTGGACCGCGCCCACCACAAGGTCCAGGCGAGCGAGAACAGCGTCTGGCAGCCCCAGGCTGCCATCTTCCAGAATCTCGACTTCAACGCCCTTGAGCAAGGTGATGCCGCGCAGGCGGGCGTTGAGCGCATCGATCTGGTCGATCTGCTTCAGCAGCCGCTCGCCGTCCAGGAAATGATCGGTGATCGCCAGGTATTCCAACCCGGCTTGCTGCGCGGCCAGTGCCATCTGTTCCAGGGTATTGGCGCCATCCGCGTCGCAGGTGTGCGCGTGCAAGTCACCCTTGAGATCACTCACTTCCACCAGCCTGGGCAAACGCCCGCTGAGTGCCGCCGCGACCTCACCGCGATCTTCGCGCAGCTCCGGCGTGATCCACGGCAACCCCAGGGCCTGATAAACCGAGACCTCCGTGGCACCCGCCAGGCGTTCCTGGCCCTTGAACACGCCATACTCGTTGAGCTTCAGGCCCTGTTCCCGCGCCTGCTTGCGAATCGCAATGTTGTGCGCCTTGCTGCCGGTGAAATACACCAGCGCGGCGCCCCAGTCCGCGGGCTTGACCACCCGCACGTCGACTTGCAGGCCGGAGTCCAGTACGACACTGGCCCGCGTGCGGCCTTTGACCAATACGGTGGACACCTCCGGGTGCCTGATCAGGTGCGCCGTGACCGCCACTGCGGGCGCTGCTGCCACCAGGATGTCGATGTCGCCCACGGTATCGCGCATGCGCCGCAGACTGCCGGCCAACCTCGCGTCCTCGACCCCGGGCAGTTGATGCAGATACTCGATCAACTGCAGCGCCACGGGCTCGACAACGCCCAGCGGCAACCGGCGATCCTTTCCGAGCCCCTTCCGCGCGGCGCTCAATAAGCGCGCCTCGAGCCTTTCGCCAAAACCGGGCACATGGCGGATGTGGCCCTGCTCGGCGGCCTCGCACAGTTGCTGCGCGGTTTCGATTCCCAGGCCGTGATACAGGTGTTTGATGCGTTTGGGGCCGAGGCCGGCGATGGACAGCAGTTCAACCAGCCCAGGCGGCAATGTCGAGCGCAGGCGCTGCCGCAGCGCACAATCCCCGGTGCTGGCGATTTCACTGATCTTGGCCGCCAGATCGACGCCGATGCCCGGCAGTTTCGGCAAGGTTTCCCCACGCGCAATGAGCGGCGCCAACTCGACCGTCAGCGCCCTCAGCGTGCGCGCCGCAACCCGATAAGCACGGATGCGAAACGGGTTGGCGTCATCGATTTCGAGCAGGTCGGCGATATCGTCAAACACCGCGGCAATGTCCTCATTGCTCACCGCCTGCGAGCGCTTGACCGCAGACGTCGGTGTGCTGGGTGCCTGCGGTGCGGCCGTGAGCTTCATGGCCCCAGCCTGGCCATGTAATGCGCGACTGCCTCGGCATCGGCGTCCGACAGTGTGTGCGCAATCTGGCTCGTCAGGTCACCGCGCTCACGCAGGTCGGCCTGTTGAAACACCTGGATCTGGCGAATCATGTACGCGGCATGCTGGCCTGCCACGCGTGGGGTCTGGCCATGGCCCCGGCCCTCGGCGCCATGACAGGCGCTGCACTGAGCGATGCCGGATTCCGGCACGCCGTGGCGAAAGATCAATTCGCCCCGCGCGTCAGGCGTTTCGGCTTCAGCCTGCATGGCCGGCTGTTTTGAATAGTAGTCCGCCAGTTCAGTGATCTGCGATTCGGTCAAATGGGTAAAGCCCCACATGTATTGAGTCGAGGCTTTATCCATGCGCGTATGGTTTTTTAAATCCGTCAACTGCTGCTTCAGGTAGTCTTTTTGCTGGCCGGCCAATTTGGGAAACAACGGCGATACCGACTCCCCCGTCAGCCCGTGGCACAGCGAACACACGTCGTTTACCAAGGCCAGCGCGGGCATGGACGCGGTTTTTTGCGATGCCCGGTCGCGGGTGTCGGTACAGCCCACAAGGGCCACCACACAGAGGGCAAGCGTCAGGTGTGATCGATTGATAGAGCACCTCATATCACAAGCCTCCATGAGCCGCGTCGGTAGCCGGCGCGTACCGGGTTCAGCCACATTGGCTCAAGGCCGTGCAGGCTTTATTGACAAAACTCAATGATTCACCTGGGTCAGGGTGTAGGAATAGATAAACACTGAAGGGGACGACGGCCGTGAGCACACCCGCCCAACGCATGCTGGATAAACACTATGGCGCGTCTCGGCAGGTCGATAGAGCCGCCATCGCAGCGGTCCTGCGCCAATTTGCCGAGCCTCTGCCGGCGTTCGATTCTGCGGCGTTCGGCGAAATGTTCGATCGCTACGCGGATGCGCGGGTGGTGCTGATCGGCGAAGCCAGCCACGGCACCAGCGATTTCTATCGCGCCCGAGCCGCCATCACGCAGCGCTTGATTGAGCGGCATGGCTTCTCCATCGTCGCCGTTGAGGCCGACTGGCCCGATGCAGGGCATGTCGACAAGTACGTCCGAGGGCTGGCCCCGTCGGCCTGGAAACGCCATATCTTCAGCCGCTTCCCGACCTGGATGTGGCGCAACGCCGAGGTCAAAGCCTTTGCCCATTGGCTGCACCGCTACAACCATCAACGCGCCAGTGCAGACCGTGTGGAGTTCCGTGGCCTCGACGTTTACAGCATGCGCAACTCGATCCATGAGGTGCTGCACTATCTGGACAGCGTCGACCCGCAACTGGCCCAGGAAGCACGGCGGCGCTACGGCTGCCTGACGCCCTGGCAGGATGACCCGGCCTTGTACGGTCACTTCGTCGAACGCAACGGTCTGATGCCCTGTGAACCGCAGGTGGTCGAACAACTCAACGTGATGCTGGCCAAGCAATTGGCCGGGCTCATCCAGGATGACGAAGGGTTTTTCAACGCCACGCAAAACGCCCGCGTGGTGCGTGCGGCGGAACAGTACTACCGCGCCGTCTATCGCGGCTCGACCGCGTCGTGGAACCTGCGTGACCGCCACATGTTCGACACCCTGCGCGCCCTGCTGGAACACCGGGGCCCGCAGGCCAAAGCGGTGGTCTGGGCGCACAACTCGCATATCGGCAACGCGGCTGCCACGGAGATGGGCTGGAAGGGCCAGTTCAACATCGGCCAGCTGTGCCGCAGTGCCTATGGGCGCGACGCCGTGCTGATCGGCATGAGCACCGACCGTGGCCACGTGGCGGCGGCCGACGATTGGGACGCCGAGATGCTCATCAAGGCGGTGCGGCCTTCCCGTCCCGACAGTTGGGAGCATCAGTTCCTCGAAGCCGGCGTGCCGGCGTCGTTGACCGACTGGCGCGACCCGCAGCGCGCCGAGCTGCGCACGGTGTTGTCCGCCACCCTGCTGGAACGCGCGATTGGCGTGATTTACCGGCCCACAACCGAACGCGACAGCCACTACTTCGAAGCGGTATTGGCCGAACAGTTCGACGCCATGCTCTGGTTCGAGCAGACACAGGCGGTAAAGGCCCTGGCACTGCCCAAAAACGAGGAGCTGGAAGCGGAAGACGAAACCTTTCCGTTCGGTGTGTAAGGCTCACCTGGCCCGACGCATCTACAGCGGGTGCGCTTCAGTCGATTCGCGTTGCCAGGCCCGCTGCAATAACTCAATGACCTCTGCATCGGTGGTCTGGGGGAAATTCGAGTACCAGTAACCGATGGACATCATCCGCTCAGGAATCAGCGGGCAGATCACTTCACTGACGATGCAGCGCAGGGTCTCCACCGTATCCAGTGGCGCGACCGGCACCGCCACGACGATCCGCGCCGGGGCCTGCACCTGCACCGCCTGGATCGCGGCGAGCATCGAAGCCCCTGTGGCCAGGCCGTCATCGATCAGGATGACCACCTGATCCTTCAACTGCAGCGGCGCCCGCGTGCCCCGGTAAACCTGCTCACGGCGCGATAACTCGCGAGCTTCCCGGGCGACCACCGCGTCATAACTGTCTTGATCAATCGAATGAGCCCGCAGCACCTCTTCATTGCGGATCTGGATACCACCACTGGCGATGGCGCCCATGGCGAATTCGGGTTGGGACGGCATGCCGAGCTTGCGTACCACCATCAGATCCAGGCGCACCTGCAGGGCCGTGGCCACCTCATACGCCACCGGGACGCCGCCACGCGGCAAGGCCAGGATGATCACGTCGGGGCGGCGGGCGTATCTGAGCAACGGCTCCACCAGGCTTTGACCGGCCACCGACCGATCCTGCCAGAGCGTTTGCAGCGAAGGGCTATAACTCATGGGTCACCTCATCTGTGGTTTCATTGCACACCGCCTTTGCCGCGCTAGACCGCCAGTACGCCGCAAGGCACCTGATAGAGAATGTGTTCGGTGGTACTGCCCAGCAGCTTCTCGATGCCGTGATACTGGACCCGGCCCATCACGATCACATCCACCTGGTGTTCCTTGGCGAATTGACTCAACACCGCAACCGGATTGCCCAAAACGAAGTGATGACGATCGGAAGGCACGCCATAGTCTCGCGCCAGTTCGAGGAAGGTTTTTTCCTCCTTGCTCGCCAGGTCCTTACTGAGATTGGACAGGGCCATACCGCCCATGTCAGCCATGTAGATCGTCGACATATCGCAGGCATACAGCAGGTGCAGCTCGGCATCGCATTGCAGCGCCAGGCTGGTGGCCTGCTCAATGATGCGCTGGTTCAACGCGCTGTTGGCCGGTTGAACATTCGACACGTCAACCGCTGCCACGACGATGCGCGGCAAGGCATGCCCACCACCGCCGACCAGATAGACCGGAATCGGACACTCGCGCAGCAACTGCCAGTCCAGCGGGGTGAAGAACGCGCGCTTGAACGCGGACTCTTGCTGAACCTGTTTGATCAACAGATCGGGCTGCGTCTCGGCGACGTAATCCAGGATGTCTTGCTTGAGGTTGGTGGCCCAGGTCACCTGGGCGGTCACGTTGAGCCCCAGGGCATGGAGATTCTTGGTTTGGGCGTTCAGCCAGTCGCGGTGGTCCTCGAGGTAGCTGGCCCGGGCCTTTTCACGCACGTTCTCGGCCAGTAGCAACAAGATGTCCAACGGTGCTGCCAGCGCGACAATATGCAGGCTCGCGCCGCTGGCCTTGGCCAGGGCGGCAGCATGGCCGATTGCCGGGGAGTCACGCAGGGCGGGATTGATGATCAGTAACAAACACTGGTATTGGCTCATGATCTGGCTCCAGGGAGGAATGAAAAACAGCCCACGCGTCCACGGTCTTAACGGATGGGGCCAGGCGGCGGCGTCGCGGGAACCATGCGCCATCCCTCAGGACACTGGCGTACGCTCGGGTAATAGCCTTTGGCGGAATCGCAGTAGTACCAGGCCGATGGCGCGGCCGTGACGGGCTGAGGCTCGACCACCACCGTCGGCGGGCTGGCCGGGTAGTAGTAGTACGTCGGGGCGGGATAGTAATAAACCGGATACGTCGGGTAGTAATACGGCGTGGCGATGCGCGCGGCTTCCCAACCCAGTCCCAGGCCGAGGCCAAACCCCCACCAGCCCGGCCCGCCCCCGTGCCCACCGCCATGCGGCCCGGCATGCGCCGGCAATGCAACGGCGGCAGCCAGCAGGATGAACCCGGTCAGCACGCACTGTTTTACTGAGTCACTGTTCATGATGTTTACCCAGGAGGCTCGCGAATAGCATTACGGTTGGCTGGTCGGGTTGAGCCCGCCGCACCCTTGCGGCCATGCCATGTGCATGGGCATGGGCATGTGCATGGGCATTCGCCAACCGTCCTGATCGGCGATGCGGTGATGCATCACCGTCCAGAACAGATCGAAGATGGTTTTTTGCTGGGCATCGAGTGCATCGTAGAAGGTTTGGGTGCGTGCCTGAGCCGCGTCCAGACGGACCAGTTGCGCCTGCATCCAACTGGTTTGCGTGCGCAGGCGCTCTATACCTTTGGCCATTCTCTGCGGTGTTGTTTCGTCCTTCAGCGCTTGTCTGGCACTTGCCTTGTCAGTAGCGGCTGCGTTGCCTTTTTCCACTTGCTGATTGGCGTCTGCGATGACGCCTGCAGCCCAGGTTTCCCAGGCGGGCATTTGCTCCGGCTTGAGGCTGAGCTTGCCCTTGAGTTCTTCCAGGGTCTGCTGCGTATGCTTGACCCAATCGAAATTCGAGGCGTGACGGAACATACCGCCCTGCCCTGGCCCTAGCCCTAACCCTGGCATCGCGGGGTTGGCAAATGCGCCGGTGGACGGTAACAGCAGAACACTTGCCGCGATCAGCAAGCACTGGCCAAGCAAGCGTGGCTTGTTCATTTCAGCTCATCTCAACGTCGTGGGTTCAATCCGAGCATAGGAGCCCGCCTGGCAGGCGATCTGATCCACGTCAGAAAACCGAGACACCGGTCAACCGCTGGATCAACGGTAGCCCTGCCTGGGGCATCAGCCTATCCAATGGATCTCTGGGGTCTTATGCACGATGGGCGCGGGCACAGACTTCGGGTGCCCCACGATAATCGGTGCCACGGGTATCCACTCGGCGGGCAGGCCGAGCGCCTGCTTACCCTGCGGCGTATTCAGAAAGCCCTGGGCGAAACCGATCCAGCACGTCCCGAGCCCCTCGGCATACGCCGCGAGCATCAGGTTCTCGGCCGCCAGGGCACAGTCTTCGACAATGCACTGATTGGGCCCGTTGCCCGAGATCAGCACCAGGACCGGCGCGTGGTAGAAAATCTGAAAACTGTCCTCGCTGAGCAACGCTTGGAAGTGGCTGGAGTGCGTTCCGGCAGGCGTGGTGGCGAGCATCCAGGCCCTGGCTTCGCGGGAAACCCGCTCCAGCAGCGCCTGGTCGCGGATCACCGTGAACGTCCACGGTTGTTGGTTCATCGCGCTGGGCGCCTGGGCGGCGGCATCGATCAAGCGACAAATGAGTTTTTCATCGAGCGGTTCTGGCGTGTAGTCGCGTGTCGAGCGCCGGCCGGCGATTGCCTTGGTTACGTTCATGGGTGCATGCCTCCATCAGGGCGATTCAAATCGAAGCAAGGCGCGAGCAGGCGCTCAACCTTCAGGGAACGACGGTTGGGCTGGCGGTTATTTTTCTGGGATATCGGTAATGGTCGCTTCGGTCAGCAGCAGGATACTGGCCACGGAAACCGCATTTTCCAGGGCAATACGCACGACTTTGGTCGGATCGATGATGCCGGCTTCGTACATGTCGACATAGGTATTGGCGGACGCATCAAAGCCAATGTTGCCCGGCTCCGCCAGCATGCGCGCAACGACCACGCCGGCGTCCACCGCCGAGTTTTCCGCAATGCGCCGCGCCGGTGCTTCCAATGCCCGGCGCAGTATCTGCAGGCCGGTGCGAACATCGCCCTCCTGCCGGGCTTCCTCGGCGGCGATCAGCGGCACCGCTTTGAGCAGCGCGAGGCCGCCGCCGGGGACAATCCCTTCGGTGATCGCCGCGCGGGTCGCCGAGATCGCGTCATCCAGGGCGTCCTTGCGCGCTTTCATTTCGGCTTCGGACGGCGCGCCGACCCGGATCACCGCGACGCCGCCGGACAACCTGGCCAGCCGCTCCTGCAGCTTTTCACGGTCGTAATCGCTGGTGGTAGCCGCCATTTGCCCGCGGATCTGCTGCAGGCGGGCGTCGATCGCGGCGCGTGTACCGGCGCCGCCGATCAGCGAAGTGCTGTCCTTCGACACCACCACCCGATGGGCCCGCCCCAACTGCTGCAGGTCGACCTGTTCGAGGCTGATCCCCAGTTCGTTGGAGACCACCGTGGCGCCGGTCAATACGGCCATGTCCTGCAGCATGTCCTTGCGCCGGTCGCCAAAGCCCGGGGCCTTGATCGCCACAGCCTTGAGCACGCCGCGGATGTGGTTGACCACCAGCGTGGTCAACGCTTCGCCTTCGATGTCATCTGCGATCAACACCAGGGGCTGACCGCTTTTGGCGACCTGTTCCAACAACGGCAGCAAGTCTTTGAGTACGCCGATCTTGTGGTCACAGAGCAGCAGGCAGGCATCGTCGAGTTCGACCTGCATTTTCTCGGTGTCGGTGACGAAATAAGGTGAGACATAACCCCGGTCAAAGCGCATGCCCTCCATGACCTCGACCACCGTTTCGGTGGTCTTGGACTCTTCGACGCTGACCACGCCTTCAACGCCGACCTTCTCCAGCGCGTCGGCCACCAGTTGACCGATGACCGCGTCGTTATGCGCCGACAGCGTCGCCACCTGGGCTTTTTCCTTGGGCGTGCTGACGGGTCGGGACTGCGCCGCCAGCGACTCGACGACCAGCAGCAGGCCCCGATCCAGGCCGCGCTTGAGATCGATCGCGCTGGCCCCCGCGACCACGTTGCGGATGCCATCGGCCAGGATCGCATGGGCCAGCACCGTTGACGTGCTGGTCCCGTCGCCGACCGCGTCACCCGTGCGTTCCGCGGCCTGGCGCAGCATTTGCGCGCCGAGGTTCTCCTCGGGGTCCTGCAGATCAATGCGTTTGGCAATCGTGACGCCGTCATTGCAGACCGTCGGGTTGCCCCACTTGTTCTGCATCAACACCGACTTGGACTTCGGCCCCAGCGTCACGCGCACCGCGTCCGCCAATTGGGTGGCGCCGCTGAGGATCTTCTCGCGGGCAGCCGCGCGAAACACGATTTTACTGTGAGCCATCAGGGTGCTCTCCTCTCACGTCGACGGAACTTGCATGCTTCTCTGAAGTGCCTGCGGCGAGGTTGACTTTTATCAACAAACTCACACCCCTTGCCGACGCCAGCCGCGACGCTTGCACCGGCGGTCGCCGGGCGCTCTGCGAGTTGACAAAAATCAACCCGCTCGGGCGGAAACAGCGTCCAAATCAACCTGTGAAATCCACCCGAGCGTCAACACGTGGGTTTGCCCCTCTCGATGCGTCAGGAGAAACACCATGGACAAGTATCAGCAGAGTCAGAAAAACAAGCTGTTCAAAACGCCGCCCCATGATCCCTATTGCTTGCCGCGGGTTGAAGGTTCGGCGGTGTGCCCGCAGTGCGACGCGGTGTATCAGGCCGGGAACTGGACCTGGAACCGACCTGAAAACGCGGTGGTGCATGACGCGCAAACCGTCACCTGCCCGGCCTGCCGCCGCATCGCGGACAACATGCCGGCCGGCACCCTGATGCTATCGGGCGGCTTCTTGCAAAAGCACCATGATGAAATCATCCACCTGATCGAAAACACCGAAAAAACCGAAATGGCCGAGCATGCGCTGGAGCGCATCATGCGCGTGACGGAGGTGGCGGACGACCTGATGGTGACCACCACCGGCATTCATCTGGCCAATCGCCTGGCGCATGCACTGGAAGGCGCATTCAAAGGCAAGGCGCAGTACCGCTACGGCGATAGTCAGTACGGCGTGAACGTCACGTGGGCACGTAACGAGTAACCCCTCACGCCCCGCTACGGCGCAGCGCGAGCGCGGCTCAACCGCTGGCGACGGTAAAAGAGCCGCTTGACCCATTCCGCCGCGCCCATGTAGGCCAGGCTGATTGCCAGCACTGTCAGCAGGATCGGCAGTGGCAAGGGCACCAGGCCGAACCAGGACGCGATCGGGCTGTAAGGTAGCCCGACGGCCAGCAGGCCGATGGCCGCGGCGCTGAGCAACAGCAGTGTGGCCGGGCGGCTTTGGTAGAACGGGCGGTAGGTTCGCACGATGAAGATCGTCAGCAGTTGGGTCAGCAGCGATTCGACGAACCAGCCGCTGCGAAACACTTCCGGGCCCTTTTCCGCCAGCAGGTACAGGGCCGCAAACGTGAGCACATCGAACAGCGAACTGACCAGCCCGAACACCACCATGAAGTTGCGGATTTCCCTGATGTTCCAGCGGTGCGGGGTGTTTTCCCATTCGCGGTCGACGTTGTCGCTGGCGATCCCCATGGAGGGGATATCGGACAGGAAGTTGTTGAGCAGTATCTGCTTGGCCAGCATCGGCAGGAACGGCAATACCAACGACGCCAGGGCCATGCTGATCATGTTGCCGAAATTGGCGCTGGAGACGATGGAAATGTACTTCAAGGTATTGGCAAAGGTATGCCGGCCCTCTTCGATGCCTTCGCGCAACACGTCGAGGTTGTGCTCCAGCAACACGAAGTCCGCGGCCTGCTTGGCCACGTCGGCGGCGTTATCCACCGAGATCCCGATATCGGCGACTTGCAGCGCCGGGGCATCGTTGATGCCATCGCCCATATAGCCGACAACGTGCCCGGTCTTCTGCAGGGCGCGGATGATGCGTTCTTTCTGGTTGGGGTCGACCTCGGCAAAGAGCGTCGTCAGTGGCGCCAGGTGCATCAATGCTTCGTCTTTCATGGCCGCCAGCTCGGCGCCGGTGATGATGCGCTCCACGGGCAGGCCCACGGCCATGCCGACATGGCGGGCGACCAGATGGCTGTCGCCACTGATGATCTTGACTTGCACACCCAGGCGCTCGAGGTTGGCGAGGGTGTCTTTCACCCCCGGCTCCGGCGGGTCGAAGAACAACAGAAAACCGCGGAAGGTCATGGCCTTTTCTTCATCCCGGCCGTAGTGCGGCTGGTCCGGCAAGACCCGCGTGGCCAGGCCCAAAACCCTGAAGCCCTGCTCGCTCCAGTCCGCGAAACGCTGCGCGATGGCGGCCCGCTCGGTGTCGCTCAGCGCCAGCAACTGTTCGCCGCGGCGCACCTGTGTGCAAACCTCGAGCACATTGTCCAGCGCCCCCTTGGTCACCATCAGCCGGGCGGCCTCAGGCGCATTCGCGACCACCACGCTCAGGCGCTTGCGCACGAAGTCATACGGCACTTCATCGAGCTTGCTCGCGCCGGGGCATGGCGCCAGGGTTTTGCCGGCCAGGGTGATCGCATCGTCCATGGCGTTGCGCATGCCGGTCTGCAGGCTGGAGTTGAACACCGCCAGTTGCAGGATCGTGGCATCGGCATTGCCCGCCAGATCCATGGCGCCGTCCAGCACCACGACACCGCGGGTCAGCGTACCGGTCTTGTCGGTACACAGGATGTCCATCGCCCCGAGGTTTTCAATCGCATTGAGGTGACGCACGATGACCCCTTTGGCGGCCATGCGTTGCGCGCCTTTGGCCAGCGTGATGCTCAGGATCGCCGGCAACAGTTCCGGCGACAGCCCGATGGACAACGCGATGGCAAACAACAGGGTGTCGAGCGCGGGACGATGCAGCAGGATATTGATGCCGAACACCACAATCGTGATCACCAGCATCACCCGCAACAGCAAGCTGCCGAAGCGACGCAGGCCGCGCTCGAACTCCGTCTCGGGCGGGCGCAGCGTCAGGGTCTTGGCGATGCGCCCGATTTCACTGTCCGAGGCGTAGCGCGTGACCAGCACCTCGGCGGTGCCGCTGCGCACCGAGGTGCCCATGAACACGCAATTATGCCGCTGCCCGAGCGTGGCATCGGCGGTGCAGTCGCCCGGCAATTTTTCCACCGGGAAGGTTTCGCCGGTCAGCAGGCCTTCACCGATGAAGCAATCGAGCGCCTGCAGGATCCGACCGTCGGCCGCGATCAGGCTGCCGGCGCTGAGTATCAGGATATCCCCCGGCACCACCTCGCTGGCGGCGATGTCCACGGCCTTGCCGTCGCGCCGCACCGTGGCGCGCAGCGCGATCTTGCTGCGCAGTTGCTCCACCGCCGTACTGGCGCGATTTTCATACCAGGCGCTGAGAACCGCGCTGATCAGCACGATGCAGCCGACAATCGCCGCATCTAGCCAGTCCCCCACCACCACGGCGACCAGCGCGCCCACGATCAGGATCAGCACCAAGGGCGTCCGCATTTGCTCCAGCACCAGCCGGGCCAGGCCGCGCGGTCGGTCCTTGGGCGTGGCTGGCGCGCTGCGCACCCGCGCGTTGGCGTCGGCCTCGCTCAAGCCCTGCGGCGTGCTGTGCAGGCTGCTGAACACCTGGCTGACTGGCGGGCTCCAATAATCGCCGGTTGCCACGCGGGTGGGCGGCTTGACGTTAGATCGCCATTCACGATGGGCCAACCAGAGGCCGGGCAGCATCGGCAACCAGAACGTCAGCCCGCGGAATAACAACGTGGCGGAAAGCGCCACCGCAATGTTCACCCCCACCCAATGCAGCGTGACCACCGCCGCCGCTTCAAAGGCGCCGAGCCCGCCCGGCACAATGCCGATACTGCGCAGCACGCTGGCCAGCATAAAACCGGCAAACAGCCCCAACGGCGGCGCGGACACACCCAGCGCGCGCACCAGCACCCACAGTGTGGCGCTGTCGAGCACAATGATCACCAATTCCAGCAAGGTAATCCGCCAGAGTAACCCTTGGCTGCGCACCAGTTGCTTGTCGGCCCCGGTGAGCAATGACGCGATTCTGGCGACAATCGGAAAATGTCGCCCCGGCAAATGCTCGACCAGGCGCCGATTGCCGGCCAGCCTTGGCGTGACCACTGCCAGCAACAGGCTGACGGCAACGAAGACCAGGCACGCCGTCACCACCGCAGGCGTGGCATGGCCCTGGAAGATCACCACCGGTAACGCCACGCCGACCGACACCGCATAGGCCAGGAAATACCCGGACAAATCCAGCACCAGGCTCGCCAGCACCAGCGGTTTTGCGAACCCGAGGCGGACGAAGGAGGCCACGACCGCAAAGGCGCCGCTGATGCCGGAGGACGGCAGGGCCTGATCGACAAACAGCTTCATCACGCTGAGTTTGCCTGCCTCCCAGAGTGAAAGCGGCTGCGTCCCGGCCCTGAGCACCACCCGAAAGACCTGCCCTTGCGCCATATACGTCAGGACTTGCAACGCCAGGGCGCCGACCAGCCACAGTGGCTCTGCCTGGGTCAGCAAGTGTGTGAAGGATTCGACGTCGGTGAATTGCAGCGCCACGCCGACCACTGTCGCAAACATCGCGGCGCCGAGCAGCCACGTCAGCCACAGCGCAGAACGGCTGTAATGCTGTTCCTCTTCAGGTACAGCCGGATCGATGAAACCAGCAGTGGGCGGTTTGACAGGCATGCCGTGCCCCTGAGCGAATCAGCAGAGAGTCCGATTCTGGCGCGGCCTGCGCGGGGCCGTTTGATCCAGGTCAACCTGCCCCTGGACGATCGGTTAGTCCGCATCACGCTTTCTGACCTTGATCAATACGCCTGCTGCGCATACCCCTCAGTGTGAACAAGGCCGTTCTTCGACCCCACTGTGCGCTGGAGCCCCCCATGCTAGCTAATCAACACACTGCGGCTCTGATTGCCGAGATGGATAAAGCCTCGCCCGCCGAGCATTGGCTGGAAAAACTGCACGACGGAACGCATGTGCTTATCCGTCCGTTGTCGACGCACGATCACCTGGGCCTGCTGCATTTTTTCCAGCGGTTGTCGCCGCTGTCACTGCGCTTCCGGTTTTTGGGCGCAGTGACCCATGTCGATGCGAGCGCAATCGATACACTGCTGAGCGAGCCGGCGCAGATCAGCCGCGGCTACCTGGCCTTGATCCACCATGACGGCGAGTTGCAGGTAATCGGTGTCAGCCGCTACCGGCGTGCCACCGATCAGGACGAACAGTGCGACTGCGCGGTCGCCGTCGCCGACCCGTGGCTGCGCAAGGGCCTGGGCCGTTTATTGCTGGGGCATCTGATCGATGCCGCCAGGCGTGAGGGGTTTCACAAAATGTGCTCGACGGACCTGTCGACCGATTACCCGATTCATGGCTTGTACAAGCAATCGGGTTTTACCTCGGCCTATCTGGGCCGGGATTTTGATCGCATCGTTCACGAGCTGGAACTGTAGACGCGCACGCCGCCCGACCATTCACTGCGGTTCCAAGTGGTAGCGCGATTGCACCAGGTGCGCGATCTGTTCCTGGGCATCCCGCAGCGGCACAGACGCATCGTTTTCCAGCAGACGGGTTTCGTTGGCCAGCACGTCGTCGCGGATCACCTCGCGAAACCAGTTGGAAAAGTCCCCGGCCTCGCGGTGTTGGCGGAACGCGGGATCGTCCAGGCGCGCAAGCGAAGACAAAAACTCCGCAAGGTTCGAGGCGCGCTGGTCAAGGCTGGGAAAGTAGAATGCATGCCAGGCGCCCACATCCCCGACCGCATACTTGCCGCTGTGGCGATGATGTTTCTGCTCGGGTTGCTGCTGCGCCATCAGCACCACGTCGCCGCCATGACGAACGTCCCATAGACAGAAATAGTCGGGCGCGGATGAGCGCGCCGGGAATTCGGGGCAGCGTCGCTGCGTATGCTGGGCGTAGCGTTGGACCAGTTCGCGGGCGGTGCTGCCCAGGGTCACCAGCACGTCTACCGCGTCCAGCAGCGACGGGCAGACTTGATCGAAGTCCAGGGCAACGATGATCGCCCCCATATTCGCCAGAAACCCCGGAGGCCACGCAGCGCAATGGGGCAGCATGTAGTGGGCCTCGTCCACGACCATCCAGTACGGGCGGCCGGTGCTGCTGCGTAGCTGCTGGATAAACGGCAGTAATTCGCCGAACAACTGCACGCGGGCGGCCGGGTCCAGAGCCAGGGTGCTAACCACCACGTTAAGCCGCGCCTGTAACAGGTGATGCAGCGACTCTTCGGTTGTCGGCGGAGTGGTCAGGCCACCGACCGTGACCGCACCGTCCAGCGACAGATAGTCGCCTTCCGGATCAATGATGCAGAAGCCCTGGTGGGCCTCGACCATGCGTTCTGTCAGCCAGGTCACGTAGCTCGACTTGCCGGAGCCTGAATTGCCGATTACCAGCAGCACCGATTCCGGCGGCAACCACACCTTGCGTGCATCGGCGGTTCGCCCCAGTTGCACGCCGATACGCTCGACCGGCACCAGCGCGGCGTCCTTTTGCAGCAGCATGTCTATCAGCTCGCAGACCCCGCGCCCGTGATCCTGGCTCAGGCAGATGTCCGCGCGGGCCTTGATTGAGTCGATCGCGTTGTTCACCGCCGCCGCACAACCGCAGATCGCGAGAAACGCGTGGTCATTTTCGGCGTCGCCCACGCCGACCACATTCAGTTCGCAGATGCCCAGCCTCAGCAACGCGGCACTCAGCCCCGAGGCCTTGTTCACCCCCGTCGGCAGGACCATGATCGCGTCCTTGTTGAACGTCATCTGCAGCTCCAGGCCCAGCTCGCGAATCGAGCTGATCACCGCGTCCTCGAACGGATGCCAGGTAGCGATAACGGACCTGCCGACGGACAAGGATGAAACCCCTTTGTCGCGCAGGCGCTCCACCAGTGCGGTCGAGGCCGAATCGGCGATGAGTTCCTCGGTGTCAGTGCGCGGGTCGTACAGGAGCGCGCCATTCTCCACGACCACCAGGTCAAACAGATCGAGCTGGGTAAAATGATGCTTGAGCGCCTGCAACTCCCTGCCGGTAATCAGCAGCAACTTGCGACCGCTGGCCTTGAGGCTGGTAAGCGCTGTACAGACGTGTTCGGGAACATTGCCGTTTTCGGCAATGGTTCCGTCATAGTCGACCGCCAAGGCTAAGAAATGCATGTTCGCTCCATGACGGGTTGGGTTGTACAGGCCCGCGCTAAGAAGATGAAACCTTGCCATTGATTCCGGGCAGCGGCTCGCTGGGCAAAGGTTCCTTGTGCAGGTACTTTTCGAACCAATCGCCGGTCAGCCTGGCTACGTCCGCCAGTGTGCCCGGCTCTTTGAAAAGGTGCGTCGCGCCTTTGACGACCTCCAGGCTTTGCGTGCAGTGCAACGCCCGACTGGTCCGCACATTCAAGCGCAGGATCATTGGGTCTTCTGCGCCCACCACTTGCAACGTCGGCGCTTTGACCTCGCACAACGCCTGGGCGGCCAGATCGGTGCGCCCGCCTCGACAGACCACCGCCCGCACACCACCCACGTGAGCTGCGGCGACCAGCACGGCGGCGGCGCCCGTACTGGCACCGAACAAGCCCATGGCAAGTCGGCGTAATTCAGCGTCTCGGGTGATCGCGTCGATGACCTTGACCAGTCGATCGGCGAGCAATGCAATATCGAAACGCAGCACACCGGTCAGGTTATCCCAGCGCTGCTCTGTCCTTGTCAGCAGGTCGATCACCAAGGTGCCCATCCCGTGGCGCGCCAGGTACTCCGCGATAAAATGGTTACGCGGGTTCGAATGACCGCCGCCACTGGCATGGACGAGAACGACCAGGCTTTCGGCGCCTCGCGGCAATCGCAGATCACCAGCCAATTCATAGCCGGCAAAGTTAAACTTTTTGTATTGAAGCTCAGATACTGCAACACCGCAGTGAGAGGCCATTAGTTGAATACCTTCGTATATAACCTTTTCGAGGGGCAAGGTACTTCAAGAGTGGCTTCATCTTTCTTTTTGATTGTTCGTCAGGTCGATGGATTGGGCACGAGCGCCTATCAGGTTAAAACCGAAAAAAGCCCGGCCTGCTCTGTTGGATACACGACGATGACCTGAAGCCTCTGGGGGGTAAACTGCGCTTTTCCGGCAAAGCGTACTTGATAAATATCAAACGCACGGCCATCCACGTTTCAAATCGGACATTTGACGTGCAATACACCACTCGCCGACATGTCCACGGACAATCAGCCGTACAGTCGACGCAATAACCCAGGTAAAAGATGCGGCACTTCTTTGGCCAGTAACCCTGGGCCGAATTCGGCAGCGGCCACATCATGCAACCACACGCCCGCTGCCGCAGCCGGAAAGGCCGGCATGCCCTGGGTCCGCAGCCACCGAATAATGCCGCCCAAAAGCTCGCCGGTGGCGGCCGAGGGCACACTGCAATGGATCACGGCGCGGCCATCGGGGCAGGCAATCACCGTGTCACTGCCGCGATGCACAACCACAGCCGAGCCGTGCTGGGCAGCGGCTCGAGTGCGGGTCAGTTTGTCGCCGACGAAGTCGAACATCCGCCGAAATTCGCTCTCGTGAAGGGTCAGCACCTGCGTGGCATCCGCCGCAACGACCGGTGGGTGCCCCGCGACGGTATCGAGACCGGCTCGCGGTAAGTCGGGCAGCCACAACCCAGGGTGATTCTCAAATGCCTGGGGGACGATGGCGTCGAGCACCGCTTCGGGCGTGCCAATATCGGCCACAATCACTTCTCCACACAGATCGCGCCCCGGTAACAGCAGATGCCCCGGCTTTTTGCGAAAAAACGTCACCGTCAGCACCGCCGCCACGGCGCCCAACGACTCACCGGTATCGCCCATCACTCCGCTGGGCGTGTCGACCGCGACAATCGGCACCGTGCCACGGCCAGCCGCAGCCAGGGTGTCCAACACCTGCCCCTCCAGCGCACGGGCGAGACCGGCGCCGAATACCGCGTCGACAATCAGCTCGGCCCCTTCAAGCACCGCGGGGCTCAGGGCTTGAACCTCGCCCGGCCAGCGCTGTGCATGTTGCCCGGCTTCGCCTTTCAGCGCGGCGCGACTGCCCCACATCGCCACCCGCACTGGCCAGCCCGCTTGCGCAAGCCGGTACGCGCAGACAAAACCATCGCCGCCGTTATTGCCCGGCCCGCAGAGCACCAGCAGCGGCCGGGGTGTCCAGCGCCGCTGGATTTCGCGTGCCACCGCCGCGCCGGCATTGCTCATCAACTCGAAAGACGACACGCCGGCAACCACCGAAAGCCGGTCGGCTTCCGCCATCTGGCGCACCGTCAGCAAGGCCGCCTGGCGCGCGCCGTTATCGAGGTCGGGGCTCAACGTGTTCATGCTTTTCACACTCTCGATCGCTACTGAAGTCACCCACCGCCTGCGCGGTGACGTCGCCCCGCTTGGTTACCCCAAGCCTCTGACCGCCTCGATCATCTTGACCAGGACGGCCTGTGCATCGCCGTACACCATGTTGCAGTTTTCCGCATAAAACAGCTGGTTCTGAATACCCGCATAGCCCTTGCCCTCCCCGCGCTTGACCACGTACACGTGATGAGCCTTGTCCACATCGAGGATCGGCATGCCGTAGATCGGCGAAGCTTTGTCGTTGCGCGCGGCGGGGTTGACCACGTCGTTTGCCCCGATCACCAACACCACATCGGTGTCGGCGAAATCGGTGTTGATGTCGTCCAACTGGAAGATCAGGTCGTAAGGCACACCGGCCTCTGCCAGTAGCACGTCCATTTGTCCCGGCATACGCCCCGCCACCGGGTGGACCGCGAATCGCACAAGCACGCCGTGGGCCTGTAACAACTTCACGAACTCATAGAGCTTTTGTTGGCCCTGCGCCACGGCCAGACCATAACCGGGCACGATGATGACTTTATTGGCGTACCGCATGGCGACGCCGGCATCACTCGCCGCCGTCGGCTTGAGCTCACCCACGATCGCCGCGCCTTTGCGCACGGGTTGGCCACCAAATCGGGCAAACAACACATGCGCGACCGTGCGATTCATGGCCTTGGCCATCAGCAATGTGAGCAGCACGCCCGCGGCGCCGACCAGCATGCCGGCGATCATCATGGCCGGAACCTGCAACACAAACCCTTCCAGGCCGACCGCCAGGCCGGTGAAGGCATTGTAGATGGAGATGACCACCGGCATGTCGGCACCGCCGATGGGCAATGTCATCAGCACACCAAACAACAGCGCGCAGCCGAAGAACACACCGATCAACCACAGCACGCCGTTCAACGAACCGTGTTCGGCGTGCATGACCACCATCAGCCAAGCGCCTACGCACAGCGTCACCAGCATCAGCAAGGCGTTGATCAGTTGCAGGCCTTTCATGTGCAGTGGTTTGTTGATGCGGCCATCCAACTTGGCCCAGGCAATCAACGAGCCGGATAACGAAATCGCACCGATCAACGCGCCAAACAAGGTGCCGGCCAATGCCGAAAGGTCGAACACTCGGCCCACGAACAACTCCATGGCGGCGATCGCGGCGGCGGCGCCCCCGCCCATGCCGTTGTATATCGCGACCATCTGCGGCATGGCGGTCATGGCCGCCTTGCGCCCGCTCCACCACGCTGCGCCACCGCCCAGCAGCAGCGCGACGAGCGCCAGGCTGACGTTGACAGGCAAATGTGGCCGGGCCGCCTCACTCACCGAAAATACGTAGAGAAAACTCACGATAACGGCGGCCGCCATGCCCCAACCGGCGACATGGATGCCACCGGCCGCCGTAACCGGCGAAGACATGCGCCACAACCCGAAAATCAGTAGAAAAGCGGCGAAGAAATACACCAGCCCTATCAGCCACTGCGACGTCATAATCAGCATGATCAAACCTCAAACCTTTTCAGGCTTCCGGGTGGCAGAGTGATGAGCTTTGCGCCGCTTGGGTTCCGGCGCGCTGGTCTGGAACATCGCCAGCATCCGGCCCGTGACGGCGTACCCGCCCGCGGCATTCCCCGCGCCCAGCAACACCGCGACAAAACCAGCCACCTGTTCGGCCACGCTCGCCGCATCGAGCAGGCCGATAAGCCCGCCGATCACCACGATGCCATGGATAAAATTCGAGCCCGACATCAACGGCGTGTGCAGAATCGCCGGGACCCGCCCGATGATGACCCAGCCGGCGAACGCGGCGAGCATGAAAATATAAAGCCCGACGAAGCCAACACTGTTCATGAGGTCTTCTCCTGGGTTGCGGCATCCGCAGGGTTCAGCGAATGCATGAGTTTGCCGGCATGGGTGAGTACCGTTTGCGCCAGAATCTGATCGTCCCAATCGATGCTGATGACGTTGTTCTTCAACATCAGCGCCAACAGGTTGAACTGATTTTTCGCATACAGCAGGCTGGCGTCCTGGCTCAACGATGAGGGCAGATTCAACGGCGCCATCAGGGTTACCCGACCGATCGTGACGGTCTGTCCGGGCACGCAGCCTTCGCAGTTGCCGCCGCCTTCGGCGCCAAGATCGACGATCACCGCGCCAGGTTTCATCCCGGCAAGCTGTGCGGCACTGATCAGCCGCGGAGACGGCCGCCCCGGCACTGCCGCCGTGGTAATGACCAGGTCCGCCTGTTGGATATGCTCCGTCAGCACTTGAGCGGCTTGGGTTTTCTCAGCCTCACTCAGCTCCCGTGCATAGCCGCCCTTGCCTCGCGCATCGACCCCGACATCGACAAACTCGGCCCCCAGGGACCGCGCCTGTTCCGCAGTTTCCGGGCGCACGTCGTAGCCCTCCACCACCGCGCCCAGGCGATGGGCGGTCGCGATCGCCTCCAGCCCCGCCACGCCCAACCCCAGGACCAATACCCGCGCCGGCCCCACGATACCCGCCGCGGTGGTGACTTTTGGCAGGATGCGAGACATCTGCACCGAGCCCAGTTGGACCGCATAGTACCCAGACAGCGCCGATTGACTGGACAGTGCATCCATCGACTGGGCCCGCGTGATGCGCGGCAGGCGCTCCATGGCAAAACACGTGATTTGGCGCTCCAGTAAACGTTGCACCAAGGCCGGATTCTTCTGCGCATACACAAAACACAGGAGTACCGCCCCGGGCTTCATCTTGCCTACGACTTCCAGCGAGGGCGCCTGCACCGCGAGAAGCACATCGGCCTCATGCAGCCACTGTCCGCCACTGGACACGAACAGCACATCCGAATAAGCAGCGTCCGGCAAAAAACTCGCTTCACCCGCCCCCGCCTGCATATGAAGCCTTGCCCCCAGCGCACATAACTTCGCGCAGAGGCCAGGCACGAGGGCCACACGTCGTTCGTGCGGGTGGGTTTCTTTCAGCACAGCCACATTGACGTACATCGCGCGCTCCGTTGAAGGCACCCGCGCATGGCCGGGCACCCGGAATGTAAACAGGACAAGGCTTCAGACCGGCGCCTGAGCCGACACGTAACGCACCAGTTTTTTATTCACGAACTGCTGGATACCCATGTCGCCCAACTCGCGGCCATAGCCGGAGTCCTTGATGCCGCCAAAGGGCAACTCGGCATCGCTCCAACTGATGTTGTTGATGAACATCATCCCGGTCTCGACGCGACTTGCCACACGACGTCCCCTGTCCAGGTCACGTGTGAACACCGAGCCGCCCAGGCCGAAGTCGGAGTCGTTGGCCAGGGCGATCGCGGCGTCTTCGTCCTTGACGCGGAAAAACAGCGCCACCGGGCCGAAGAACTCATCCCGGAACGCCGGGTTTTCAGGGGCGATGTCAGTGAGAATGGTCGGCGTCATAAAGGCGCCGGGGCGATCGATACGTGTGCCCCCGAGCAGAACCTTCGCACCGTGATCGGTCGCCGTGCGAACCTGCCCGAGCAACTGCACCAATGCCGCTTCCGAAGACAGCGGGCCCAGGGTCGTCGCTTCGTCCATGGGATCGCCGGGTTTCAGCGCCGCGAGCCCGGCCTGAAAGCCCTTCAGGAACGCATCGGCGACCTTATCCACGACAATGAAGCGTTTTGCCGCGCAACAGGTCTGCCCGCAGTTGTACATCCGCCCCCAGATCGCCCATTTGACGGCCAGCTCCAGGTCGGCGTCTTCCAGCACAATGAATGCGTCGCTGCCGCCCAGCTCCATGGAAGACGGTTTCAGGTTCTGCCCGGCCCAGGCCGCCAGGCTGCGGCCCGCGGCGACACTGCCGGTCAGTGCAACCCCGCGAACACGCGGGTCATCGACCACCTGCCTGGACTGCTCATGGGAGATCGACAGGTTGGTATACAGCCCGGCAGGCGCGCCGGCTTCGAGCAGGATTTGCTCGAAGGCCATCGCGCATTGAGGCACGCAACCGGCATGCTTGATCACCAACACGTTGCCTGCCATCAAATGCGGACCGGCCACGCGAGCCAACTGATAGAACGGAAAGTTCCACGGTTCGACCCCGAAGATCACGCCGATGGGGCTGCTCTCCATGTGCGCCTCGCCTTGGCTCGGCTCCAGCGCTTGCGGGGCCAGGAAGCGTTCCGCGTTCTTGGCGTAGTACGCCATGATATCGGCGCTGAATTTGACTTCGCCTCGGGCCTCGTCGATGCGCTTGCCCATTTCCAGTGTGATCTTACGGGCCAGGGCATCGAAGCGCTGATGCATCAATTCACCGGCCTTCGCGATGATCGAGGCGCGCTGGGCATACGTTGTGTGTTTCCACGTCGCATAGCACTGCGCCGCAGCCGCCAGTTTGTGCTCCAGTTGCTCAGCCGTCAGCGTATCGAATTGTGCGAGCAACTCGCCGTTGTATGGATTGATCGTTGTATAAGCCATAACGGTTGCCTTCCCATGAGATTGAGTTAACCAACGTCAACCGGCTACCTTCAGCCGCCGTCCCCACGAACCGGCATTACGTTGGCCTGAATGCATTCAGCTGGCTAGCGTCGGAAACTACTTACGTCTCCCCCCTTGAGCTCGGGCCAGGGCCTGAAGAGCGGGCACTCTAACGGTGCCGTCGGCGCACTTCGTTGGCGCAAAGCGCGGTGATGTGAACCGAAAGGCGGCCTGAACAAGGCGCTCAGCGTGAACGGCCTGCTCGCTCGCGATCAACCGAGCGGTTTAGAACCGTCGGGGCTCGGTAAATACTTACATAGATCAATTAAGCCGCCTTACAAACTGCATAGGATTGCGCATCAGGCAATACGACTTTGCGTCTTGTCAGGAGGGGTAATCATGCAAGTCAAGCAATCCATGTCGGAAGATGTGTTGCCACGTCAGGCATCAGGCCCGGCATCGGCCTACTGTCCTCTCCCCGCTGAACGGTTGGGCGGCATCGATCAGAAACTTCGCCAGACCGCGCAATTGGTTTCACTCATCGTCGGGCAGCTTGAGGCCTGTGAATTCGACCCCGCGACACCGGCGCGCAGGGTGCTTGAACAATTGGATGCCACGCTGGAGAAATTGTTGAGTCGATTCGGGCTCGACCAACCCGCCCCCGCGACAGACTATGATCGCCACGCAGCGGTGGATTTCCCCATACAGGCCCTCTTCAAGGCATTGGCTCAAGACTTTTTGCCGTTGGCCGCCGCGCAGCGCCGCAACCTGCGGATCGTGCCGTGTTCGTCATGGGTCAGGAGCCTTCCCGATTGCCTCAGGCAACTCTTGAGCGGTCTGCTTGCCAACATCATGGACAGTACCAGTACGCTACGCCTGACACTGGGCTGCAGGCGCCACTCGGAGTGGCTGAGCATCGAGCTGTGGTTCGCGGGCTGCAAAAGCCGCGACGACGCCTTGCGTATCGTGTCGATGCCTGTCTATGAGGCTTCGCTGCCGGGTGCCTGTGGCAAGCCTGCCCTTCGCTCGATAGCGGAACTCAGCGCGATGCTGGGTTTACAGCTACAGGTCAAAACCGCTGACGAACGCGCGACGCTGATCTCCATCAGCGCGCCGTTATCGCCGTCAGTCGTTCAGCCCGGCGCGCGCAGGCAACAGAACGCTCGAGCGCTGGGCATGGCTCGCACGTGCCTGCTGTTGATCGTGGAACCGGACGCCCTGCTAGGCGATATGCTCAGTTGCGGTTTGGGGGCGCTGGGCTATCGAACGGCAGCGGTGCGCGATAGCGTCGCCGCGTTGGAATGGATCGCGCGCTCGGGCATTCAACCGGACCTGATCTTGACCGAGCATGTGCTCGACCGGTCCTCGGACGGTGTCCAACTGGTGCAAAAGATTCGCGATCAATTCAGCCGAACCACACCCGCGGTCATATTGACCGCCGAGACGAAAAAGCAGGTTTCCCAGTCCGCCCTGACCGCCGACTGCATGCTCCTTCGCAAACCGGTGAGCCTGAACCTGCTGCGCGTCACCCTCGCCAGTGCATTGAGTACACACACCGAAGTACACGCTGTTCACGCCATGCCCTCGTCGCGCCAACCCGTCATTTACGTGGTGGACGACAACGCCGCGCTGCGCAGCGACTTGCGCACGCTATTGGAGTCGGAAGGTTACCTGGTGCGCGACTACGGCACTGCCGAGCAGTTTCTCGACAGTTATACCGCTGACCAACCGGGCTGCCTGATCATTGATGCGCGCCGCTCGGGCATCAGCGGGCTTGAGACGGTGGCCCGTCTTAAAGCACAGGGCGACGAGTTGCCCGTTCTGATGATCAGTTGCAACAGCCGCGTTGCCGATGTCGTCGATGCGATGAAGGCTGGGGTATGCGACTTCATTGAAAAGCCGTTTCGTTATCAGCAGCTGTTAACCAGCGTGAAGACAGCGTTGGCCAGCCAAGTCGCAACCGAGAGTTCCCAGGTCCTTCGCAAGGCTGCGATTGACCATATCAGCCACCTCACCGCACGGCAGCGCCAGATTCTGGCGATGGTGCTGGACGGTCATCCGAGCAAAAACATCGCTGCCAACCTGGGGATCAGTCAACGGACAGTGGAAAAACACCGAGCGTCGATCATGAGCAGGACCGAAGCCAGGTCGATTCCCGAACTCGCCCGCATCGCCCTGGCAGCCGGCGAAAAAACACTCTCGGCGGCTGCCAATGACAAACGCAACGGGCTCATCGGCGGATGATCGCGGACGGTTATGTCGAACCCGGCGATTCAAGGCCGCTGGGCGATACCATCAGATTGTCGACAACCTTCTGCACACCCGCAGTGCCCGATGCCGTCAACCGCGCCATATCCCGCTCCGGGAGCGATCCGACAACGCCCGAGAGCGTGACTTCCCCGCCCTCCACACGCACGTCGATAGCGTGGGCATCGATGATCGCCTTGCGGCGAAACGCTGATTCGATATCGGTCTTGATGGTTTGCGCAGAGGCGTGGGCCTTGACGACGATATCGTTACTGATCCCCTTGATCCCTTGCAGATAGCGCACTGCGTAGCCGGCCGTCTGGCGCTGATGCTCAGAATCCACTTCTCCGCTGAGCACCAGCCAGCCATCGGTCACGCTGACTTTGACGCGGTGGTCCGCCAGCGAGGTATTCCATTGCAATGCGGAAACGGCGGCCGCGACGAGATCACTGTCGGTCCGCACATGACTGGAAGGCAGCACGACATCGATCTGGTTGAGCAGATCCACGACACCGGCGACATGTGCGACCGCCTGTTCCGCGTGCCAGCGTTCGGCGTGACTGGCGACATTGCCGGAAAGCGTGACGATGCCATCGGACACTTGAACCAAAATCTGATCGGCTTTGAGTGCCAGGTCCCAATTCAGTTCTTCGATCACCTGTTGCCTAAGCTTTTCATCGGTATTCATAAAAAAGCTCCAGAATTTTTCAAAAGTCTCAATCAGCCAAAGCGTATCCGGTTGCGATGTTTTTCAGCAGGTCGGAAAGTACCCATCCTTGGCGCGGGAGCGGTGATTCAGGCGCGTTTTTTCGCCCTAGACCGGCAAAGGCTGCGCGACCGCCGGCAGTTCGACACTGTCCCGATACTCTGGCACCGACACCGACCAGCCCAGTTCCTGGCTGATGCGCCGCCGCAGCACGTCCGAGGCGTTCGGCTCGCCGTGTACGACGTAGGTGTGTTTCGGCGCACGCTTGAAGCCGCGCAGCCACTGCATGATTTCATCGGCATCGGCGTGCGCGGACAGGGTTTGCATCGGCACCACCTCGGCGTTGATCGGCACGTCCTGACCGTGGATACGCACCGACGGCACACCCGCGACAATCTGCGCGCCACGTGTGCCGCCGGCCTGAAAGCCTGGCACCAACAGGGTGTTGAGCGGGTTGGGCGCGAGCGCCTTGAGGTGGTGCAGCACCCGCCCACCGGTGGCCATGCCACTGGCGGCAATGATGATCGCGGGGGTGCGCTGCTGGTCCAGGTCAATCGACTGTTGCACGGAACACACAAAGTGCGTGCCATCGCACATGCCCTGGCAGTCCTCCAGCGACAGCCGATGCTCAGAGCGAAAACGCTGGTACAGGCGGGTGACCTCGGTGGCCATCGGGCTGTTGAGGTAGATCGGCAGGTCCGGGATCGCATGCTGTTGTTTGAGCCGATACAGGTGATACATCAGCAGTTGCGCGCGCCCCACCGCAAACGACGGCACCAGGGTGATGCCGCGCCGCAGCGCCGTGCGGTTGATCACGTCCGCCAGTTGCTGTTCGGGAGGCTCAGCGGGGTGTCGACGATCGCCGTAGGTGGATTCCACCAGCAGGTAATCGGTCTGCTCGATGGTTTCCGGGGCGAACATCAGGGGATCGTTTGGCCGCCCCAGGTCGCCGGAACACACCAGCGTGACGCCATCGGCGACAACTTCGACCGTCGCCGCGCCAAGAATATGCCCGGCGTCACGCAGCAGGATGGTCAAGCCCGGCGCGATCGCGACCCGGTGGTGCAGCTCGATCGGCCGCAGCAGCTTCAACGCGCGCTCGGCGTCCTGTTCGGTATAGAGCGGCAGCGCCGGGTCGTGCTTGGAGAAACCATGCCGGTTGGCGAATTCGGCCTCTTCTTCCTGCAGGCGGCCACTGTCGCGCAGGAGGATTTTCGCCAGCTCGCAGGTGGCCGGCGTGGCATACACCGGCCCGCGATAGCCGTTGCGCACCAGAACCGGCAGGTAGCCGCTGTGGTCCAGGTGGGCATGGGTCAACACGATGGCGTGCAGGTCTTGAACCGGCAGCTGGAACGTGTCCCAGTTGTGCAGGCGCAATTGCTTATAGCCCTGGAACAGGCCGCAATCGATCAGTACGTGCAGGTCGCGATGTTCCAGCAAGTACTTGCTGCCGGTGACCGTACCGGCCGCCCCGAGAAATGTCATACGCATGGCTATGTCCTTGAGGTCTCATGGGATCGGTGGTTTCAGTCAACCCAGGGTGATGGCTTGACGATCATCAAACTGCAGGAGGTGCGGTTCAGCACACTCTCGGCGGTGCTGCCGATCAGTCGGTCAAGCTTGTCGCGATAGACCGTGCCAAGCACCACCACGTCGAATGCATTGCGCCGGGCAAACAAGCTGATCACTTTGTGCGGAATGCCGGTCAGCACATGTTGGCGTTCCTGCTCGACCCCATAGCGTTCGGCGAGCACATCGAAGGCTTCCACCTGCGCGTCATTGACCGCCTCGCCCAAACTGCTATCCAGGCTTTGGGTCGGCACGCTCGTGGGGGTATCGCCCACCACCGACCAGTTGCTGACATTGAGCAGGTGCAGATGGGCATCGCACACATGCGCCAATGTCGAAGCCAGTTCGAGCACGCGCTCGTTCAGCCCGTATGTGAGTTCTTCGAGGTGCGACAGGTCAATGGCCGCGAGTACTTTCAACGGTTTGGGGTGCCTGGCGTCGGTGACCAGGTGCAGGCAGGCCGGACAATCGCGCAACAACAGCCAATCCAGGGGTTGATGGAAGGTCCGGTCAAGGGCCGAGACATGCTGGACGTCCTTGATCACCAGGTCGGCGTGAAAGTCGTTCACATACGCCAGCACGTGCGCCAGGTTGGGTTTGGCCCACACCACTTCACAGCTGACCGCCAGCCCCGCACGCCGTTGAACGCGCATTTGCTGCTCCAGCCAGTGGCGGTGGACCTGCAGGTAGCCTTCCCTGGCCTGGGCCATCGCGTCATGGTCAAACAGGCCGGCCACCTCCAGCGATGCGACATAATCAAACGCCACAATGTGCAACAACGCGCCGGTTGCAATGGCCAGTGCCTGGGCCCGGTCAAAGGCCGGGGTGCGTGTCATCTCCGAGGGTGCAATCAATAAAATACGTTTGAGTGGCAGCATTAGATACCTCGGCCTGGGCGCATGTAATCACCTGACTGCAACCCGACGTCCTAGCGAGCAGCGTGGCGCCCTGTTGTTGTGACTGAAAACCGTCGGTCAAGTATCTGGCGCCATACAAGTATCTGGCGCCATAGGGCGCGCGCTCTGATCTTTGTCAACTAATGGCTGGCTTTCACACAATGAGTGAATCACTCAGGCCTTGTTGATATAGCTCAATGATTTTCCGTGGTTCGAGCGTAGAAACCAGTGACTGGCCACTCTCGGCCCGTCATCAGCCACGAATTCGATTGAGGACACCATCATGAGCGACTTGAGTTTGCGCAAAGCCATTATGGAAGAGCTTGAATTCCAACCGCAGATCGATGCAGCCAGCATCGGTGTTGCCGTGGAAAACGGCGTTGTCACGCTCACCGGACATGTCAGTAGCTATGAACAGAAGGTCTGCGCCGAGCGCGCGGTAAAAGGCATCAAAGGCGTGCGCGCAGTCGCCGAGGAGATCCAGGTGCGCCTGCACAAAGGCGCCGGAACCGCGGACGACACCATCGCCTCCCGCGCCCTGAGCATCATCAACTGGAGCGCCGACGTACCGGCGAATGCGGTTAAGGTCATCGTTCAGAACGGCTGGATCACCCTCGAAGGCCAAGTCGACTGGCAGTACCAGAAGGAGACCGTAGAGAAGGCGGTGCGCAAGCTGTCCGGCGTGCTTGGGGTGGATAATCGGCTGACCCTGAGCCCGCGGGTAGACATCGTCGATATCCGCAAACGCATCGAAGATGCGCTCAAACGCAATGCTGAAGTGGACGCCAAGGACATTCATGTCAGGGTCGACGGTGATGTGGTCCGGCTCGACGGCAAGGTTCACCTGTGGCGCGAGCGCAAGCTCGTAGAACGGGCAGCCTGGTCGGTGCCGGGCGTCACGCGGGTGGAAGATCACCTGCTGCTCGCCTGAGGTGATGCATGCTCCAGTGCGCCGACTGGGGCATCCAACGTTTGTGTCTGCCTTGCGTGCCCTTTTTTGAGTCAAGGTCATGAAAAAGAACCATCAGTGGAACCTGTCTTACTTTCTGACCGCGTTTGTCGTGTTCACCGTTGTGCAGTTTCTATGGACGGAACACCGCGTGGTGCAAAGCATCCCGTACAGTCAGTTTCTGCAGTTGCTGAACGAGCAGAAAGTCAGCGACCTGCAGGTCGAGAAAGACCAGATCAGCGGCAAGCTGCAAGTGCCGATCGACGGCCATAACCTGTTCACGACGGTGCGGGTCGACCCGACGTTGGCCACCAGCCTGGCGCAGTCGGGCGCGAGCTTCACCGGGGTCACTGACAATACCTTTTTAAGCGGCCTGCTGGGTTGGCTGCTGCCTTTTATGCTGATCATGGTGGTCTGGCACTTTTTGTTTCGCGGCGTCGCGGAAAAACAGGGCCTGGGCGGGCTGATGAACATCGGCAAGTCCCGGGCCAAGGTGTTTGTCCAGCGCGACACCGGGATCACCTTCGCGGATGTCGCCGGCATCGACGAAGCCAAGGCCGAACTGGTGGAGATCGTCTCGTTCCTCAAGGACAAGGCCAAGTACGCACGGCTGGGCGCGCATATTCCCAAAGGCACGCTGCTGGTCGGTCCGCCGGGCACCGGCAAGACCCTGGTGGCCAAAGCCATCGCCGGCGAAGCCGGGGTGCCGTTTTTCTCGATCTCGGGCTCGGAATTCGTCGAGATGTTTGTCGGCGTCGGCGCTGCGCGGGTCCACGATCTGTTCGAACAGGCGCGCCAAGCGGCGCCGTGCATCATTTTCATCGATGAACTGGATGCCCTGGGCAAGATGCGTGGCGTCGGTGTAATGGGCGGCAATGACGAAAAGGAACAGACTCTCAACCAGCTGCTGGCCGAACTGGACGGCTTCGATCCCCGCGAGGGCGTGGTGCTGCTCGCTGCGACCAATCGCCCGGAGATTCTCGACCCGGCGCTGCTGCGCGCCGGCCGGATCGACCGCCAGGTGTTGATCGATCGCCCTGACCGCAAGGGGCGGCAGGCGATTCTCAAGGTCCACCTGCAGAAAATCACCGTGGACAAGGCCCTCGACAGCGAGCGCATTGCCGACATCACCACCGGTTTCACCGGCGCCGACCTGGCGAACCTAGTCAACGAAGCGGCGATTGTCGCCACCCGCCGTGGCGCCGACACGGTCGGCCTGGACGACTTCACCGCGGCCGTGGAACGCCTGATCGCGGGCATCGAACGCAAGAGCAGCGTGCTGCGCCCCGAAGAACGCCAGGTGGTGGCGTACCACGAGATGGGCCATGCACTGGCGGCGAGCCACCTGCCGGCCATGGACCCGGTACACAAGGTGTCCATCGTGCCGCGCGCCATTGGCTCGTTGGGCTACACGCTGCAGCGCCCGACGGAGGACCACTTCCTGATCAGTTACCAGATGCTCAAAGACCGCATCGTCGTGCTGATGGCCGGCCGCGCCGCCGAATTTCTGATATATGCTCAGACGTCCACCGGGGCCGCCGATGACCTGGCCCGTGCGACCGATATCGCGCGGCAGTTGGTGACCCGCTTCGGCATGAGCGCCGAACTGGGGCAGTCGGTGCTGGAGCGACAAAACATGACCTACCTGGGTGAGCAGATGCAGAGTACGGGGCAGAAAGATTATTCGGAACAGACCGCCAGGGAAGTCGACCTGTGTATACGCGGCCTGCTCGACGAAGCCTACGCCCGCGCCAAGAGCTTACTCCAGGCGCATCGCGCCGACCTGGAGGCCGGCGCGCGCCTGTTGATGGAAAAGGAAAGCCTGACCCCAGAGGACTTCCCCGCGCTGCTGCCAATGAAACCCGTGCCGGTCGCCGCAGGTTGAGCGTCGCCCTGAAACCACGCACTGAGGCTCGCCATGCTGGCCGTCACGCTGATTAATACGCTGGTGGTCATCATCGCCGTGGTCATTCATTACGAATGCCTGTTGCGCCTGAACGACTGGTTGCCGCGGCTCAAGGTCTGGAGCCGCTTCAGGATGGTCATCGGGGTATTCGGTGCCCTGCTCGCCCACGCGATCGAAGTCTGGTGCTTCGCCCTGGTCTATTACCTGATGACACGCGACGGCGAGTGGGGCCGCCTGTCGGGCCAGTTCGATGGCTCGTTCATGGACTGCGTGTACTTTTCCTTCACGACCTACACCACCATCGGTTTCGGCGATATCACCCCCATGGGCCACATCAAGTTCCTGACCGGCCTGCAAGCGCTGACCGGTCTGGTGCTGATCACGTGGACGGCGTCGTTTCTGTTCCTGGAAATGCAGAAGTACTGGAAGAACAAGTAGCCCCTAGCCGGCCGGGGTCCATTGCCAGTTCAGCACCTCGGGCAGGTCTTCGCCGTGTTCGATCAGGTACAGCTTGTGTTTCTCCATCATCGCCCAGTAGCGCGCCTGCGCGGTGTGGCGTTGCTCGTGCAGCCGGGGCACGCGCTCGATGACGTCCAACGCCAACCGGTAGCGATCCAGGTTGTTGATCACCGCCATATCGAACGGGGTGGTGGTGGCGCCCTCCTCGATGAAGCCGCGCACATGGAAGTTGTCGTGATTGGTGCGCTTGTACAGCAGCCGATGCACCAGCGCCGGGTAGCCGTGGAAGGCAAAGATCACCGGTTTGTCGGTGGTGAACAACTCATCGAAGGCGGCATCCGCCAGGCCATGGGGATGCTGCGATGACGACTGCAGGACCATCAGGTCCACCACATTGATGACCCTGACCCGCAGATCCGGCACGTATTCGCGCAGCAATGTCACGGCGGCCAGGGTTTCCAGGGTCGGTACGTCGCCGGCGCAGGCCATGACCACGTCCGGCTCCTGATCATCGCGGCAGGCCCAGTCCCAGCGGCCGATGCCCGCCAGGCAATGGCGCACGGCCGCGTCGATATCCAGCCACTGCCACTCCGGCTGCTTGCCCACCACGATGACATTGATGTAATTGCGGCTGCGCAGGCAGTGATCCGCCACCGACAGCAGGCAGTTGGCGTCCGGCGGCAGGTAGATGCGCGCCACGTCGGACTTCTTGTTCGCCACCAGGTCGATGAAGCCGGGGTCTTGATGAGAGAACCCGTTGTGGTCCTGGCGCCAGACATGGGACGTCAGCAGCAGGTTGAGCGACGCCAGCGGCTTGCGCCAGGGCACGTCGGCCGCAGTTTTCAGCCACTTGGCATGCTGGTTGACCATCGAATCGACGATATGGATGAACGCTTCGTAACACGACAGCAGGCCATGACGCCCGGTGAGCAGGTAGCCTTCGAGCCAGCCCTCACACACGTGTTCGCTGAGAATCTCCATGACCCGACCATCCGCTGCCAGGTTCACGTCGTCGGCCTCCAACGGGTCCATCCAGGCCTTGGCGCTGACCTCGTACACGGCGTCCAGGCGATTGGAGGCGGTTTCATCCGGGCCGAACAGGCGGAAGTTGGCGGCGCCCTGTGCGTTTTTCATCACGTCGCGCAAAAAGCTGCCCAATACCCGGGTCGCCTCGGCACGCAGGCAACCGGGGGCCGGCAGGGCTACCGCGTAGTCGGTAAAGCATGGCAAGTCGAGCGTGCGTAATACCAGCCCGCCGTTGGCGTGCGGGTTGGCGCTCATGCGGCGGTGCCCGGTGGGCGCCAGCGCGGCGATTTCCGGGAGCAAGGCGCCGTCGGCATCGAACAGTTCGTCGGGACGGTAGCTGTTCAGCCATTCCGCCAACTGCTGCACATGCCCCGGCGCCTGAAAGTTGGCCAACGGCACTTGGTGGGCGCGCCAGGTGCCTTCGACCCGACAGCCATCGACAAATTTCGGCCCGGTCCAGCCCTTGGGCGTGCGCAATACCAGCACCGGCCACAGCTGGCGCTCCGGCATCTCGGCCCGCCGGGGCTGGCGCGCCGCGTGCTGAATCTCGCGGATTTTCAGCAGCATGGTGTGAAGGGTGCGGGCAAGCTCCTGATGCACCTGCGCCGGGTCATCGCCTTCGACGAAGTACGCATCGTAACCATAGCCGTACAACAGCGCCGACAGTTCATCTTCGCTGATCCTGGACAGGACCGTGGGGTTGGCGATCTTGTAGCCGTTGAGGTGCAGGATCGGCAGCACTGCCCCATCGCGCGCGGGGTTGATGAATTTGTTGGAGTGCCAGCTGGCGGCCAGCGGGCCGGTTTCGGCCTCGCCGTCGCCGATCACGCAGGCGACGATCAGGTCCGGGTTATCGAAGACCGCGCCATAGGCGTGCGCCAGGCAGTAACCCAGCTCGCCGCCTTCATGGATCGAGCCCGGGATCTGCGCCGAAACGTGGCTGGAAATCCCATAGGGCCAGGAAAACTGCCGAAACAGCCGCAGCAGGCCATTGGCATTGCGCTCCACCGAGGGATAACACTCGGTGTAGGTGCCTTCCAGGTAGGTCTGCGCGACCACCGCCGGCCCGCCATGCCCGGGGCCGGCGACAAAGAGCATGTTCAAGTCGTACTGGTTGATCAGCCGATTGAGGTGCGTATAGAGCAGATTCAGCCCCGGCGTGGTGCCCCAATGCCCCAACAGGCGCGGTTTGATGTGCGCCAGGGTCAAGGGTGTCTTTAACAACGGGTTGCTCTTGAGGTAGATCTGCCCGACCGCCAGGTAATTGGACGCCCGCCAATACGCGTCCAGCCCGTCCAGCTCCTCTGCACTCAAAAAATCGCTCATACACCCCTCCGTCAAGGCTCGACCCGTGGATTGTCGTTCGTCGATTCTGGGTGCCTCAACTGCGCGAGGCTTGATGTATATCAAGTCTTAAAGCCGGCGCTGAAGCTCAATTGAAACAGGAACTCGGGATATTGAGTAAAAGCGCTGGCAGCGCATTTTCCTCGTTCTCTCTATCACTCAGGCACATGCCTGGACGGAGCGCATGCATGAATGCCCATCACCTGCGTTTAGTCGGTCGCTCGACGGTGCTACCGCACACCTCTTGCCCCAGACCGGTAATCCCCCCCAAAACGGCATGTTCCGGTTGCGGCGTGTCGGCATGCAGCCTGCCGATCGGTCTCGATAGTCCTGACGTGTCCCACTTGGATGCATTGGTGGTGCAACGCTTCAAGGTCAAAAAAGGCGCAGCTTTATTCCGTACCGGCGATCCCTTGCGTTCGCTGTATACGGTTCGCACCGGCTCGTTCAAGACCGGCATCGTGTCTGTCGATGGCCGTGAACAAGTGACCGGCTTTCAACTCTCCGGCGATATGCTCGGCCTGGACGCCATCAGTGACGATGCACACGCCTGCACGGCGGTCGCCCTTGAGGACAGTGAGGTCTGCCCCATCCACTTCGCCCATCTGGAGAGCCTGGCGCGTAACCTTCCGTCGCTGCAGCACAACCTCACGCGGCTGCTGAGCCGTGAAATCGTGCAGGATCACACCCTGCTGATGCTGATGGGCAACATGAGTTCGGATGAACGCCTGGCCGCGTTCCTGCTGAACCTGTCGCAACGCTTCAGCTCCCGCGGGTATTCGGCCAGGCACTTTGTGCTGAAAATGCGCCGTGAGGAAATCGGTTCCTACCTGGGCTTGCGCCTGGAAACCATCTGCCGCGGCATCGCGCACCTGCGCGACCAGGGGTTGGCGCAGATCGTCGGCCGCAACGTCACGATCCTGGACCTGGAAGGTCTCAAGCGTCTGGTCGCGGGCTGCCGCCGACCGATTTAGCATTACCGCCCGAACACCTGGAGATTCGTCATGCGTGCGATGGTTCTGCACACCCCCGGCCAGCCGCTGCAACTGGAGCAGCGCCCGATCCCGACACCCGGAAGCGGGCAGCTGTTGATCAAGGTCCTGGCCTGTGGCGTGTGCCGCACCGACCTGCACCTGGTCGACGGCGAGTTGCCGCAAGCGCAACTGCCACGGGTGCCAGGCCATGAAATCGTCGGTGAAGTGACGGCCGTGGGCGCCGCGGTCGGGGCTGACTGGATCGGCCGCCGCGTCGGGGTGCCGTGGCTCGGCTGGACCTGCGGCGAGTGCGCCTTCTGTCGATCGGGCCGGGAAAACCTCTGCGATCAGGCGCTGTTCACCGGCTGCAATCTGGACGGCGGCTACGCTGAATACACGGTGGCGGACGAACGCTTCTGCCTGCCGATTCCCGACACACTGTCGGACGTTCAAGCCGCGCCCCTGTTGTGTGCCGGCCTGATCGGCTTTCGCGCCTTGCAAATGGCCGCGGACGCCGCCCACCTGGGGCTTTACGGCTTCGGTGCGGCCGCCCATCTGGCGATCCAGGTGGCGCTGGGCCGCGGGCAACAGGTGTACGCGTTCACCCGCCCGGGTGACAGCGCAGGCCAGGCCTATGCACGCTCATTGGGCGCCGTGTGGGCCGGGCCTTCGGACCAACTGCCGCCGCACCTGCTGGATGCCAGCCTGATATTCGCCCCGGTCGGAGCGCTTGTACCGCTGGCATTGGCCGCCACCGTCAAGGGCGGCTGTGTGATTTGCGCCGGGATTCACATGAGCGATATTCCGGCCTTCCCCTATCGACTGCTATGGGGCGAACGCAGCGTGCGTTCAGTGGCGAACCTGACCCGACAGGACGGCACGGCGTTCTTTCAAACCGTGCAGCACACGCCGATCCACTGCGACATCACCCGCTTCGCCCTGGAAGACGCCAATCAGGCACTCGCGCACCTGCGCAGCGGGCAGTTCAACGGCGCGATCGTGCTGACCCCATAACACGCAGCCGCGGCTATTTGCGGGTCGCGCTGGTCAGCATATGGATCGCTCTCTCGTTGGCTTCGTCAGCGGTGCGCTGGGCCTGGTTGGCCAGCGCCATCGCCTGCTCCGCCTTGAGGTAGGCTTCGTCAGCGCGCAGGCGCGCCGTGGCGGCATTGTTTTCTGCGGAGTCCAGGCGAGCCTCAAGCTCCTTGACATGTTGACTGCACCCGGCGGACGTTGCCAATACCAGCGCCAACAGTGAAACGGACAGGTAGCGGTTCATGGTGTTTCCCCTCGATTCATCGCGGTAAGAAATCAACAACGCACATTTTCAGTATCCGACGTGAGCCCGCCGTGCCTCTGACCTTTGTCAATAAAGGATCAGAGCCCGGGCTAGCCCTTGACGTCGTTTCCCGGCTGGCGGATCGCTAAAATGCTGCCCGGCACCGAATACAGCGCCCGTTCGGTGTTGCTGCCGATCAGTCGGTCGAGCCCGACCCGGTGAGCAGTCCCCATGACCACCACATCGGCCTGGAATTGCTCGACAAACTCCTGAATCACCGGCACTGGCTGTCCCATGACAAAGTGCCGTCTTTCCGGCGGTACGCCATAACGGTCGGCCAAGGTGACGAATGCCTGGTGCAACGACTGGCGCAGCTCTTCGGCGAAGTCCACGTTCCAACCGCCCATGGCCATCGGCGCATCGCCGTTGAATGCCGGGGACAGGTCATAGGCGTACAACAGATGCAGCGGCGCATCGCATTGCAGGGCCATGGAGTAGGCACACTGAATGATGGTGTCGTTCAGACCGCTGATCTGCGTGCCGGGCTCGAACGGATCGACGGCCGCCACCACGCGATGGGGCAAACCGTAGCGCGCCTGACTCACCAGATGCAGGGGGGTCGGGCACTCGCGCAGCAGGTGGCAATCGAGCGGGGTGATGAATATGCGCTTGAGAACCGGCTCCAGCTTCACGTCCTTGATCACCAGGTCCGGGTTCAGATCGGCGATCGTGCGCAGGATCTCCAGCACAGGGTGGGTGGTGAAGAGCAATTCAACCGTCACCTTCAGCCCGTTACCGCCCAGGCGCTGGACTTCGTCGACCAGCCAATCGCGATAGCGGTGCAGATAGTCCTGGAAAACCGACTCATCGACGTGTTCTTCCCACAAATGAATGATCGGCGCAGGTTCGATAAACGCCCTGATATCGAGCGCCGCGCCGCTGGCCTTGGCCAGGGCCACCGCGCGCAGCAGCGCCGGGGAGTGATACAACGAACGGTCGGTGATCAGCAACAGACGTTGATATTGGCTCATTTCGCACCTCGTCGGGCACCGGTTGGTCCTGGCGCCAGGTTCAATCCTTCATCAGCTGCGCGTCGGTTTGATCGCCCACATACTGCACGGCGCGTGGTGCAGCAGGCTTTCGGCGGTAGTGCCCAACAGCTTGTTCAAGCCCCAGTGCTGCACGGTGCCCATGACGATGATGTCGATCTGGTGGTCGCGGGCGAAGTCGCAAATGTTGAAGAGCGGCGTGCCCTCGATAAAGTGCCGATGCTCGACGGGAATCCCCTGGCGCTCGGCCAACGCGGCAAACGCCTCATGCTGGGCTTCATTCAACGACTCATAGAGCCCGGCGGCCAGGGGCACCGCGCCGAAGCCCATGTCCTTGGCATACACCGCGGCCCAGTCGTACACATGCAGCAACTCGAGCTGGGCCTGGCATTGCGCGGCCAGCTTGACCGCCGCTTCGACAATCTGGTCGTTGAAGATCTGGTCCTGCTCCTCGCTGCGCAACACATCGACAATCGCCAGCACCTTGCGTGGCAACGGGTGGCGCGAGTCGGTGACCAGATGCACCGGCACCGGGCAGTCGCGCAGCAGTTGCCAATCCAGCGGGGTGAAGAACACCCGTTTCAACGCCGGCTCTTCCTCGGCATCCTTGATGATCAGGGCCAGCGACATCTCGTTGACGAAATGCAGGATTTCCTCATAAGGATGATGCACCCAGACCACCTCGCTGGTGACCTCGACCCCGCGCTGGCGCATCACCTCGGCCTGCTCGGCGAGCCAGTGGCGATGGGTGTCCAGGTACCCTTCCCGGGCGCGATTGATCTGTTCGGGCGCAAACAGCCCGGCGATCGCCAGAGCCTGCAAATAGTCGAATGCCACGATATGCAACGGCAACTGCATCGCGCGCGCCAAGGCAGCTGCACGATCGAACGCCGGTGTGCGGGTCATGGACGAAGGGGCAATCAACAGTAAACGCTGAGTCTGCAACATGGGGGCACCTCGGCACGCGGCCATCTCATTCGGTGGATAGGTCTTCAGATTGAGCGTTCCGGCTCAGCGGCTACTTGATCTTTATCAGTTGGTGCCCGCAAAAGTTGATTTTCATCAACAGCCGCCGGGCCCCTTGCCCCTAGCCTGCATCAAGACTTGCAGCGTCACCGGCTCCGTCGGAGGGCACCATGATCGAAGATGAGCAGCAAGTGTTGGTGAGGGCGTTGGACGCGGCGACAAACCCGGTGCTGATCACCGAGAGATCGGGTTGCATTGTGTGGATCAACCGAGCGTTCAGCCTGTTGAGTGGCTATTCGAAGCTGGAGCTGGTCGGTAAAACCCCGCACCTTTTGTCGTCGGGACGGCAAACCACCACGTTCTATCGGGAGCTGTGGATGACCATCATGGCGGGCCTGACCTGGCAGGGCGAGATGGTCGAGCGCCGCAAGGACGGCTCCAACTGTACGATCAATCAGGTCATTACCCCGGTGCTCGACCCGCAGGGCGTGGTCACGCACTTCATCGCGATCCTGCACAACTTCAAGGTGATGGACGAAGAACGTGCGCGCATGCAACAACTGGCGTTCCATGACGGACTGACCGGCTTGCCCAACCGCAGCCTGTTTCTGAGCCTGCTCAATCAAGCGATGAGTCATGCCACCCAGCAGCAACAGCCGCTGGCGTTGATGTTTATCGACCTGGACCGTTTCAAAGCGGTCAACGACACCCATGGGCATGCGTGCGGCGACAAATTGCTGGTGGCGGTGGCCGAACGCCTCAGCCAGTCGGTGCGCAGGTCCGATGTCGTCGGCCGTTTGAGCGGCGACGAGTTTGCGATCCTGGTGACCGGTATGGACCACGCCAGGCAGGTCGAGGTGTTGGCCGATAAATTGATCGGCGCGATCAACCAGCCGTTCATGATCGATGCCCACCGCCTGAACACACATATCAGCGTCGGCATCAGCCTGTATCCATGGGACGGGGCAAGCGTCGAGCAACTGCTCGCACGGGCCGACGACGCGATGTACCAGGCTAAACGACGCGGTGGCAGCGCCTGTCATTTCAACCTGCTTAGCCAGCCTGCCGACTGAACGGCGCACACCTCGCGCCCACCGTATGTGCGGTGGGCATAGCCCATTCTCAAACGTCATAATCCTGGGTTTTGTGGCGTGGTAATCTCTGACGACTATGAATAGGCATTGATCGTCAGTCGACAATGACCAGAACCAGGAAAGATCATGCCCAAAGTGTCCCACTCAGCCCTGCGTCGTAATTTCCGTGAACTGCTCGCTACGCCACTGTGCGTTGAGACGGCCTCTGTGTTCGACCCGATGTCGGCGCGTATCGCCGCCGACCTGGGCTTCGAAGTCGGCATTCTGGGGGGCTCGGTCGCTTCGCTGCAGGTACTGGCGGCACCCGATTTTGCGTTGATCACCTTGAGTGAGTTCGCTGAACAGGCCACCCGGATCGGCCGCGTTGCGCAGTTGCCGGTGATTGCCGATGCCGACCACGGCTATGGCAATGCCCTGAATGTCATGCGTACCGTCGCGGAGCTGGAACGCGCAGGCGTTGCGGCACTGACGATTGAAGACACGCTGTTGCCGGCGCAGTTCGGGCGCAAATCGACCGATCTGATTTCCATCGAGGAAGGCATTGGCAAAGTCAGGGCCGCCCTTGAAGCACGGGTCGACCCCGAGCTGTCCATCATCGCCCGCACTAACGCGAAGGTGTTGCCGACCGAGGCTGTGATCGAACGCACCCTGGCCTATGAAAAAGCCGGTGCCGATGGGATCTGCATGGTGGGTGTCAGCGACTTCGAGCACCTTGAGCAGATTGCGCAACAACTCACGGTGCCCTTGATGCTGGTGACCTACGGCAACCCGAAACTCAATGACAGCCAGCGCCTGGCAAGCCTGGGAGTACGCATCGTGGTGGCCGGCCACGGCGCCTACTTCGCGGCGATCAAGGCCACCTACGACAGCCTGCGCGCCCAACGTCAGCTCACCCACAGCACCTCGAACCTCAGTGCCACCGAGCTTACTCACACCTACACCCTGCCGGAGAGCTACGTGGCCTGGGCCAAAGAGTTCATGGATGTAGAGGAGTGAGACTGACCCCGGGTGCGCGTCTAGCCGACCCAGCCGACAGCGGTTTTCGGAACCACCTCCGACTCATCCAGCTTTGACGCAAACATGCTCACGGCTTGCACCGCATCGCTGGTGCTGGTGCGGATCTGCAGAATCACCGCACCCGCCTGGTCGGCCAGGCTGACGCCACGTTGCGCGCCTTCCTGGGTCGCGCTCATGCTGGCGACCGCGTCACGGGTTTCCGACAGAATCAGGCCGATCATCTCGGCAATCTCGGCGGTGGAACGGCTGGTGCGCCCCGCCAGTTGCCTGACCTCATCGGCCACCACCGCAAAACCACGGCCCTGATCGCCTGCGCGCGCGGCCTCGATGGCGGCGTTGAGCGCCAGCAGGTTGGTCTGGTCGGCAATACCGCGAATGGTATTGACGATCGCAGTGATCTGCTCGGAACGATCGCCCAACTGTCCCACCAACCGTGCCGAGGCACCGATATTATCGGCAATGCGGCGCATTTCACTGGCGGTTTCGTTGATCACCTGGGTGCCATGTTCGGCGAATCGCTCGGTTTCCGAGGAAATATGGTAAGCGCGGGAAGCACCGCGTGAATCCTCCTCGAACTTCTCGACACGCTCGCTGATGTCGCTGGCGAACTTGACGATTTTGATCAGCTTGCCGTCGCCGTCATACACCGGGTTGTAACTCGCCTCCAACCACACCACGCGGCCGTGCTTGCCGATACGCTTGAATTGCCCGGTGAAGAATTCACCATTGTTCAAGCGCCGCCAGAAGTCGGCGTACTCAGGGCTGTTGACCTGGGCCGGTTCGCAAAACATACGGTGATGCTTGCCTTTGAGTTCCGTCAGTGAATAACCCATGACCGTGAGGAAATTCTCGTTGGCATCGAGCACTTGCCCGTTCAAGTCGAACTCAATCACGGCCATCGCCCGGTCCAGCGCAGCCAGCTTGCTGCGGGTCGCTGCCTCCTGCTCCACTTTGCGCGTGACGTCGAGGGCGTACTTGACCACTTTCACGACCTGGCCGCGCTCATCCAGCACCGGGTTGTAGCTGGCCTCCAGCCAGATGATCTTGCCGTGGGCGTCCACCCGTTTGAATGTGCCCGAGACGAACTTGCCGGCCCTGAGTTCCTGCCAGAACTCGGCATAGGCAGGGCTGCTGGTCAGCGCCGACGGGCAAAAATCACGGTGGGTCTTGCCGGCCAATTGAGCGCTGCTGTAACCCAGGGTTTTCATAAAGTTGTCATTGGCGCGCAACACCTTGCCATTGAGGTCGAATTCGACCACGGCCATGGAGCGCTCAAGCGCGGCAATCAATCCTTGGTATTCAGCGACTTCGGCCCTCCTGGCCGCCAGTTCTGTTTTTAGTGTGTGATTGAACATGACGTAGCCTCAGCCGTGCGTAGAATCGGGGGTTATCTCCTGCACTATCGGCCAATAAATACCGGACTTGACCGATGAAAAATAAATATCATTTGACGTCAAATACTTGCCGCTCGCCACGCCTGCAACGCCGAAGAGTACTGATCCGCGCGCGCCCTGTGTTTAAATTGACCACCCTTTCCCTGCCAAGAGATCCGCATGGCCAACCACGACCTGTCCTTCACCCCTGATCCGGATGCCGACTCGATTTCCTCCGACGTGATCGGCTTCAACGGCATCCTGGTCTCCACCCAGATCCCGACCCGCGCCGACGGCAGCCTGGAACTGGGCGACATCACCGCGCAAAGCGAATGCACGCTGCAAGCGCTGAAAGTCGCCCTTGAACGCGCCGGCAGTTCCATGGACCGGGTGATGCACCTGACCATCTACCTGACCGACATGGCCGACCGCGCGGCGTTCAACGAGGTCTACAAGCGCTTCTTCGCCAAGCCGTGGCCGGTGCGTGCCGCAGTTGGCGTGGCGGCCCTGGCGGTGGAAGGCATGCGCGTGGAAGTCACCGCGATGGCCGCCAAGGCCTGAACCCGCGTCGATTGAAACCCCCGTCATTGGCCTGGCACCTTGCAGGCCAAGCCCGCCGGCGGCCCTGCGGTAGGTGCCGGTCAGGCGTTTCACGGCTACAATGCGCGCCTCGACCGTGACAAGCCTGACTAAAAAAACTATGTCCTTGCCCAAGCATCACCTGGAATTGCTCAGCCCTGCCCGCGATGTCGCCATCGCGCGCGAGGCCATCCTGCATGGCGCCGACGCCATCTACATCGGCGGCCCAAGCTTCGGCGCCCGCCACAACGCCTGCAACGAGGTCAGCGATATCGCGCAATTGGTCGAATTCGCCCGGCGCTACCACGCCCGCGTCTTCACCACCCTCAACACCATCTTGCATGACAACGAACTGGAACCGGCGCGCAAGCTGATCCATCAGCTCTACGACGCTGGCGTCGACGCGTTGATCGTGCAAGACCTGGGCGTGATGGAGCTGGATATCCCGCCGATCGAGCTGCACGCCAGCACCCAGACCGACATCCGCACCCTGGGCCGCGCCAAATTTCTCGACCAGGCCGGCTTCTCGCAGCTGGTATTGGCCCGCGAGCTGAACCTGCAGGAAATCCGCGCCATTGCCGATGAAACCGATGCCGCCATCGAGTTCTTCATCCACGGCGCCCTGTGCGTGGCGTTCTCCGGGCAGTGCAATATCTCCCACGCGCAGAACGGCCGCAGCGCCAACCGCGGCGACTGTTCCCAGGCGTGCCGCCTGCCGTACACCCTCAAAGACGATCAAGGCCGCGTCGTCGCCTTTGAAAAGCACCTGCTGTCGATGAAAGACAACAACCAGAGCGCCAACCTGCGCGCCCTGGTCGATGCCGGTGTGCGCTCGTTCAAGATCGAAGGGCGCTACAAGGACATGGGCTATGTGAAGAACATCACCGCCTATTACCGCCAGCGCCTCGACGAGATCCTCGAAGACCGCCCCGACCTGACCCGCGCCTCCAGCGGCCGGACCGCGCATTTCTTCCTGCCCGACCCGGAAAAGACCTTCCACCGGGGCAGCACCGACTATTTCGTCAGCGACCGCAAGATCGACATCGGCGCCTTCGACACCCCGACCTTCACCGGCCTGCCGGTGGGCGTGGTGGAAAAAGCCGGCAAACGCGACCTGCAAGTAATCACCCATGAGCCGCTGTCCAACGGCGACGGCCTGAATGTGCTGGTCAAGCGCGAAGTGGTGGGTTTCCGCGCCAATATCGCCGAAGCCAAGGGCGAGTTCGAGGAAGACGGCGAGAAGCGCTACCGCTATCGCGTCGAGCCGAACGAAATGCCGGCCGGCCTGCATCAGTTGCGCCCCAACCACCCGCTGAACCGCAACCTCGACCACAACTGGCAACAGGCGCTGCTCAAAACCTCCGCCGAGCGCCGGATCGGCCTGTCGTGGGTCGCCCGACTGCGCGAAGCGCGCCTGGAACTGAACGCCACCAGCGAAGAAGGCATCACCGCCAGCGTCGCCCTGCCCGGCCCGTTCGGTGTGGCCAACAAACCGGAACAGGCGCTGGACACCCTGCGTGACCTGCTCGGCCAACTGGGCACCACCGAATACCACGCCACCGCCATCGAGCTGGATGCGCCGCAGGCGTTCTTCATCCCCAACTCGCAGCTCAAGGCCGCGCGCCGTGAAGTGATCGAAGCGCTGACAGCGGCGCGCATCGACGCTCACCCGCGTGGTGGGCGCAAGGCCGAAACCAGCCCGCCGCCGGTGTACCCGGAAGCGCACCTGTCGTTCCTGGCCAACGTGTATAACCAGAAGGCCCGGGATTTCTACCACCGCCACGGCGTGAAACTGATCGACGCGGCCTTCGAAGCCCACGAAGAAACCGGTGAAGTGCCGGTGATGATCACCAAGCACTGCCTGCGTTTCTCGTTCAACCTCTGCCCCAAACAGGCCAAGGGCGTGACGGGGGTGAAGACCAAGGTTGCGCCGATGCAGTTGATCCATGGCGATGAAGTGCTGACCCTGAAATTCGACTGCAAGCCATGCGAAATGCATGTGGTGGGCAAGATCAAGGGGCACATCCTCGGGTTGCCGCAGCCAGGCAGCGTAGTCGGCTACATCAGCCCGGACGATCTGCTCAAGACCATCCCGCGCGCGCCGCATTGATCAAACCGCGGGCGCGCTGCAACGGCGCGCTCGCTCTCGATCACTGCACTTGCACCACAGCTTTGGGGCGCCACCACCAGCCCCTTTGCAACCCGGCGGCAGCCAACAGAATCGCGGCGACGCCCAGCCATTGCAGCCAACCCAGGCGATGCCCGAAGGCAATCCAGTCGACCAGAATCGCCGCAATCGGGTAGATAAACGACAACGCGCCGGTGATGGCCGTCGGCAACTTCTGGATCGCCCCGTACAGCAACACATACATCAAACCGGTGTGTACCACCCCGAGCGTCAACAAGGCCGCCCAGGCGTTGTGCGCCACCGGCAGACTGTGCCACGGCACCAGCGGCGCCAGTAACAACGCACCGGTCGTGACCTGGATCAGCGCGATCAAATGCGGCGGTACTGCCTTCAGGCGCTTGATGATCAGCGCGGCAAGCGCATACAGAAATGCCGCGCCGAGGGCCAGGGCGATACCGGCCAGGTAATCGTCGCCGGTTGGCTGATTGCCATGGGCGCTGACAATCGCCAGCATCCCGAGGAATGCCACACTCAGCCACGCCAGCTTCGGCACGCTGAGCTTTTCACCGAGAAACAGCGCCGCCAGCATCACCAACATGAACGGCTGCACGTTGTACACCGCAGTGCTGATGGCGATGGACGCGCGGGAATACGATTCGAACAGCAGCAACCAGTTGCCGACAATGGCCACTCCGCTGAGCATCGCCAGGCCGAGCCCGGCCCAACTGAGCAGGTCCCGGCGCAGATACCCGAGCAGCGCGCACACCAGCAATAACGTCAGCGCCCCGATCACGCAGCGCCAGAACACCACTTCGAGCACCGATACGCCCGACACCAGTACAAACCAGCCAATGGTGCCCGAGATCAGCATGGCGGCGACCATTTCCCACGACCCGCGACGGATGGATGTGTCCATGATTGAGACTCCTCAAGTGAGGCTCAATTATGGCAAGCTGGTTCGCCGCGGCTCCAGCGCCTAAAAAAGGCGAAAAGCCTCAATGACCTTTATTTATTAGGCGCACACCATGATCGACACCATCGACCAACAACTGATCGGCGCTTTGATGGACGACTCCCGGCTGTCCCTCAAGGCCCTGGCCGGCATCACCGGCCTGTCCTCGCCCAGCGTCGGCGAACGCCTGCGCCGCCTGGAAGAGCGCGGCGTGCTGACCCATTACACGGTCGACATCGACCCCAAACACTTCGGCTACCTGCTGCAAGCCATCGTGCGTATCCGTCCCCTGCCCGGCCAATTGCAGGAAGTGGAGCGGCAGATCCAGGCCATCCCCGAATTCACCGAATGCGACAAAGTCACCGGCGAGGACTGCTTCATCGCACGCCTGCATGTACGCACCATGGACCACCTCGACAGCCTGCTGGATCGGCTCAACGTCTATGCCGAAACCAACACCGCCATCGTCAAGAAAACCCCAGTGAAGCGGCGCCTGCCACCGCTGACGGACTAACGCCGACAAACCTTAGGTGGGGATAGCAGTGGTTCAGGCACTTATGCAGTGACTGACACTCCGCTATCGGGAGCAAGCTCCCTCCCACAGGGCCAGATCAAGTCAGTCGTGCAGAGCCTTGGCCGCGCCCAACAGCCCCTGAAACTTGCGATAACGCGCCTCCAGCACCGGCTGTTGCGCCACGTCCGGTACATACCGCGCCTTGACCGGCATGCCCGCCGCGAGCAACGCCGCGCCCTGCCCGATGGCCAAAAAGCCCAACTTCGCCGCGCCGATGCACGCGCTCAGTTCACTGCCGTGCAGCGTGAAGATTTCCCGCTGCAGGATGTTGGCCAGCAACTGCGCCCAATACTCACTGCGCGCGCCGCCACCCACCAGCGCACAGGCGGTGACGTCGGCGCCGCTCGATTGCACCGCGCGCAACGCGTCGAGCAGGCCAAAACCCACACCTTCCATCACCGCATACCCCAGCATCGCCGGGGTGCAGTCGTGGCCCAGGTTCATAAAGCCGCCGCGTAATAAAGGGTCGTTATGCGGGGTGCGTTCGCCGGCCAGGTACGGCAGGAACAACGGCGTGTCCAGCGGCACCGATTGGCCGATGGGCAACTGGGCCTGGACCTGATCCAACAGCGCCTGTTCATCCGGCATGCCCGTCAGGCGCGTGACCCAGCGCAAACAACTGGCGCCAGCCAGCATCGCGCCCATGGTGTACCAACGGTCGGGCAGCGCATGGCAGAAGCTGTGTACCGCGCTGGCCGGGTTGCCCGCCGCATGGTCGGTGATGGCGACAATCGCCGCGCTGGTGCCCAGCGTGATGAAACCGTCGCCAGCATTGATCGCGCCGATGCCGACCGCCGCAACCGGGTTGTCGCCACCGCCGCCGGCAATCACCACCTCGGCGCGCAAACCCAGCTCGCGAGCGGTCAGACACGCGCTTGCCGCACCGCCCTCCACCAGCCTGGGCATTTGTTCCGGCGCCAGGCCGGTGGCCCGCAGCATGGGGCTGAACCATTGACGATTGGCCACGTCCAGCCACAGCGTTCCGGCCGCATCGGACATCTCGCTGACGCGCTCCCCGCTCAAGCGCAGGCGCAGGTAGTCCTTGGGCGACAGCACGCAATCGATGGCCTTGAACACCTCGGGCTCATGCCGTTGCAGCCAGAGCAGTTTCGGCGCGGTCAAGCCGGCCATGGGCAAGCTGCCGGTGACGTCGGCAAACCCTGGGCCGAGCTGTGCCGCTTCGGCCGCCGCGCGCGAGTCGTCCCACAGAATCGCCGGGTATAACACGCGGTCGTCATCCCCCAGCAATACCGCGCCGTGCATTTGCCCGGACAGGCCGATGCACGCCACACGGGCAAACGATTCATGAGCGCGCAACACATCCAGCGCCTGCAAACAGGCTTGCCACCAGTCTTGCGGCGCCTGTTCGGACCAGCCGGCGTGCCGGCGCGAGACGCTCAAGCGCACACCGGCCTGAGCCAGCACCGCGCCGCTGGCGTCCATCAGGATGGCTTTGAGTTCCGAGGTGCCCAGGTCGATGCCGAGGGAAACAGCAGTGTTCATACGCGTGTCATTCCAATCAATCACAGCCACAGGAGTTACGTATTTGCAGGGTCGGCTCCAGACGCACACTGCGGGTCGGCGCATCGGGTGCGGCCATGCGTTGCAGTAACAGGTTGACCGCACGAGCGCCGAGCGCCTGGACCGGCTGGGCGATCAACGTCAGGCGCGGCACAAAGAAATCCGCCCAATCAAAATCATCGAAGCCCACCAGCGCCATCTGCGCCGGCACTTCGATATGTGCATCGCGCAAGGCCTGCATGGCGCCGAGGGTCATCAGGTTGTTGCCGGCCATGATCGCGGTCGGCGGCGCGGCCAGGCCCAGTAACTGCACCGTGGCCTGGCGTGCCGGTTCGGTGTTGGAGCCGCCGTTGACCAGCAGTTGCGGATCGAACGCCAGCCCCGCGGCCGCCAATGCCGCGCGGTAACCGGCCACCCGTTCATCCGTGGTGCTGAACCCCAGGCGCCCGGCGATGAAGCCGATTCGGCGATGCCCATGGGCGATCAGGTGGGCAATCAGCGCCTGGGTGGGCTGGGTATTCGCCACCCCGACCTGATCGAATTGCTCACTCATCATCCGGTCCACCAGCACCGCCGGAATCTCACTGGCCCGTAGATACTCCAGGGCCAGCGAACCGTTCGAAGGCGCCAACACAATGCCGTCGACGCGCCGGTGATGCAGCGCCGTGACCACCCGCAGCTCCTGCTCCGGGTCGTCGTGGGTATCGACGAACAGCATCATGTAGCCGTGCTTGGCGCACTCGGTTTCGATCGCGTGTACGGTTTCGCTGAAGTAATGATTGGACAGCGCCGAGATCGCCACGCCGATAGTGTTGGTGCTCGAACGCGCCAGCGAGCGCGCCAGGGTGTTGGGGATATAACCCAGTTCCTGGATCGCGCGCTGCACCGCTTGCACCGTGGCCGGGCTGACCTTGCGGGTGCCGTTCAACACATGGGACACCGTTGACGTCGACACCCCCGCTCTGCTTGCGACGTCATCCATGGTGACCACGGCGCTGTCCCCCTCAATGACTCAGTGTTTACTCGACCAGCCGCTGTACGTCGCGACGTTGTCGCGGGTGATCAGTTTGGGCGTGAGCAGCGTAACCGTTTCGGCCGGCGCCTTGTCGTTGAGAAGGTCATTGCCGATGTTCACCGCCGTCTGCGCCATGGCCCATGGGTCCTGGCTGGAGGACGCCTGGATCTGGGTGTCGGTCTTCAGCGCATTCTCGATATCCGGTGCGCCATCCACCGAGGTGATGATGATACCGCTGCGTTTAAGCTGCTTGGCCGCCAGGTCGCTGCCGATGGCCTGGGGGTCGTTGATCGCGAACAGACCGTCGATTTTCGCAAAACGCGTGAGGTAGCCCTGCATCACGTTCAGGCCGCCTTCACGCGAGCCCTTGCCGTCCTGGTCATCGGACAGCACCTTGATCTGCGGCGCAGCGGCCAAGGCGGCCTTGCAACCTTTGACGCGGTCGGTCACGGCAGTCACTTGCGGGCCGTTCTGGATAATCACGTTGCCTTTACCCGCGAGTTTGTCCACCAGGAATTGGCAGGCCAGTTTGCCGGCTTCGACGTTGTCGGTCTGCACGGTCGCGTTGACCCCCTTGGCGTCCACGTCCACCGCCACCACGACGATACCGGCGTCACGGGCTTTCTTGATCGCCGAGGCCATGGCGGAGGGGTCGACGGCGTTGATCAGAATCAGGTCGACCTTGGACGAGATGAAGTTGTCGATCTGCGAAAACTGCTTGCTCAAGTCATAGTCGGCCGACACCGACGTGACCTTGACGCCGGGGTTCAGCTCCTTGGCGCGGGCCGTGGCGCCGTCGGCCAGGGTCACGAAATACGGGTTGCCCAGCGAGCCCATGCTGATGCCCAGGGCTTTCAATTCACGCGCTTCCACGGCTTGGGACATCAGGGCAGCCAAGGCAATGACGGGAAAGATGTGTTTTAGGTTCATGTGGGTCTCTCTTGTGATTGTTGTAGGAGTGAACTCAGGTCCGCGCACCGGACTGGCGATAGCGATCCAGCGCGACCGCGCCGATGATCACGATGCCCTTGATGATGTACTGCCAGATATCCGAGACGCCCAGCAGCACCAGGCCATTGGTCAGTACCGCGATGATCAGTGCGCCGATCAGCGTGCCGCCGATGGTGCCGACGCCGCCGGTAAAGCTGGTGCCGCCGAGGATCACTGCAGCGATCGCATCCAGCTCGTAGGATTGCCCCAGTTGCAGGCCATTGGCGGCGAACAGGCGTGAAGCACTCATCACCGCGCCAAGCCCGGCCAACGCACCGGACATCGCGTAGACGAACAGCAGCACCTTCCACACCTTGATCCCGGAGAGCCGCGCCGCTTCCGGGTTGCCGCCCACCGAATAGATCTGCACGCCCATCACCGTGCGCCGCAGGATGAACCACGACAACGCCACCACCGCGACCGCGATCACCACCAACCACGGCACGCCGAGGATCGAGTCATTGCCGATAAAGGCAAACGGCAGGTCGGGGTTGAACACGGTCTTGTCGTCGGCCAGCAAACGCGCCAGGCCGCGCATGGCGGTCAGCGCGCCGAGGGTGACGATAAACGGCGGCAAGCGCATGAACGCGATCAACCCACCGTTGACCAGGCCCAGCAACAGGCCAAAGCCAATCCCGGCGGCAATCCCGAACATGCCGAACTGCGGCGACATCGAGGCCTGCAACGCCACCACGGCGGACGCCGCGAGGATCGCGCCGACGGACAGGTCGATGCCGGCAGTGAGGATCACAAAGGTCATGCCCGCCGCCAGCACCACGTTGACCGAGGCCTGTTGCGTGATGATCGACAGGTTCTGCACCGTCAGGAAGTTTTCGCTGGCCAGGGCAAAGCCCACCAGCAGCAGGACCAGCACCGGCAGCATGCCGACGCTGCGCATCAGTTCCCTGAGCCGCTCGGCCTTGCCGATTGGCGGGAGGGTCATTGTGTTGTTCGAATCAGCCATGGGCAGCCACCTGATCGCCACCGGTGGCGAGGTCAATAATACGTTCCTGGGAAATGACGTGGCCCGAAGCCCCGCCGACTTCGGCCACCAACTGGCCTTCGCGCATGATCAGCACGCGGTCGCAGGTGCCGATGATTTCCGGCAACTCGCTGGAAATCACCACGACGCCTACGCCGGCCTGCGCCAGTTGATTGATGATGCGGTAGATCTCGGATTTGGAGCCGATGTCCACGCCGCGCGTGGGTTCGTCGAGGATCAGCACATGCGGCTTGACCTCCAGCAGCCGCGCCAACAAGACCTTTTGCTGATTGCCGCCGGACAACGCGCCGACGTTGACCTTGCCCGACGCCACGCGAATCGACAGCGACTTGATCGCGTCCTGCGAGCGTTGCGCGGCATGCCGTCGATTGAGCACGCCACCGGCATGGGCGTCCGGCACACAGGCGCAGACATTGATGTTGTCGGCCACGCTCATGTCCAGGAACAGGCCCTGGGCCTTGCGGTCTTCGGTGAGGTACACCACGCCGGCGCGGATCGCGTCGGCCGGGGTGCGCAGTTGGGTGACGGTCTTGCCCACCACTTCCAGGGTGCCGCCGGTGCGCGGGTCGGCGCCGAAGATCAGCCGCGCCAGTTCGGTGCGCCCTGCCCCCACCAGGCCGGCGATGCCCAGCACTTCGCCGGCATGCAGGTCGAAGCTGCAGTTGCGCACGCGTTTGCCGTCGGCCATGTCGCGCACGCGCATCACCACCGCGCCAGGGTCATAGGCCGCGTGCTCCTTCTTGTAGAAACCGGAGAGGTCGCGGCCGACCATCATCTTCACCAACACCTCGGCCGACAGCGCGTCACGGGTCAGTTCGCCGATGTACTGGCCGTCGCGCAGCACCGAAACCCGGTCCGACAGTTCGTAGATCTCAGCCATGCGATGGCTGATATAGATGATCGCCAGGCCCTGGCTGCGCAGTTGTTTGATCAACGCGAACAGGCGATCGGTCTCGCGCGACGAGAGCGGCGTGGTGGGCTCGTCCATCACCAGAATCTTGGCGTGGGCATGCAGGGCGCGGGCGATTTCCACCAATTGACGTTCGGCAATCGACAGGCTGCTGACCCGCGTTGCCGCGGTGAACTCGGCGCCCAGGCGTTGCAGCACTTCCACGCAACCGGCCTGCATGCCCTGGCGGTCGATGGTCCAGCCACGGCGCAGTTCGCGGCCCAGGTAGATGTTCTCGGCCACGCTCAGGTTCGGGCACAGGCTCAGTTCCTGATAGATCACGGCGATGCCGAGGGCTTTGGCGGTGGCGGGGTCGAACGTGGCGACAGGCTGGCCGGCGATGCGGATGGTGCCGCCCGGGTCGGCCTGGTAAGCGCCGGAGAGGATTTTCATCAGGGTGGATTTGCCGGCGCCGTTCTCCCCCATCAAGGCGTGGATTTCGCCGGGGTAGACTTTCAGGCTGACATTCTTGAGCACGCGCAAACCGTTGAAGGTTTTGCTGATGCCCTGCATTTCAAGCAAGGGTTCGAGGCTCATGACTGAGCTCCTGAATTTATTATTTTTGTATTCGCGCTCCTTGGATCAGAGCCGATCACCACCGACTCTAATCAGATAGATTTGCTTACGCAAGCGCTTGCGTAGCCCGTTTGTCGCTTGATGAAACGTTTCATCAAGCGACTTAACCGCAACCTCAGCGTTCTTAACGTTTTGGCAGCATGCGCAGCAAGGTGTTGTCCCGCACCCAATAGTGGTGGAACAAACCGGCGGCGGCGTGCAGGCCGACCAGCCAATAACCGGCGCTGCCCAACCATTCATGCCAGTGCTTGAACTGCCTGGCCAGGTCGGGGTCCGCTGCGACCAGGGTCGGCAAGGAAAACTCGAAATACGGCACCGGTTTGCCTGCGGCGTTGAGCATCAGCCAAGCCAGCAGCGGCGTGACGATCATCAGGCCGTACAACGCCAGGTGCATCAGGTGCGACACACCCGTCTGCCAGGCCGGCGGGCGCGGCACGATCGGTGGGCGCGGCGTCAGGCGCCCGAGCAGGCGCAGCCAGACCAGCAGGAAAATCCCGATACCGAACAGCGCATGGGCGCCGAGGAACAGCCCCTTGAGTGCGTGCCCGCGGGGCAACAGACCTTTGATTTCGATGCAACCGTACACGCCGACAAACAACGCCAGCATCAACCAGTGCAGAATCATCGACAGCCTTGAATAGCGCGCTGTCATCAGGTTTTCGCTCATAGAAAAGGCACCTTGTGCAGGGGTTGGGGCCGAACCCGGCCTTGATAAAGTCGCGGTCACCCTGCCCGGCTAGTCTTAAGACAATCTGAAGATCGCTGAAACGATCATTTTCGCCACCTTCAGACTTCGTTAAGAAATGCCTTTGATACTTCTCCCAACTTCACTTGGGAGGCATAACGCCAATGCCCGGTATCGATTGGAAGATTCCCCTGCCCCTGCTGTTCGGCCAAGCCGACAGCGCATCGCTGTGCCTTTCCCGAGCACTGCCTCAAGACCCCCAACGCCCGGCCTTCGAAGCCTTCATCCAGCAGCGCTTTCGGATTGCCCACGGTGCCGATATCCGTCATTTCATGCCGCAGCTGTTTGGCGTCAGCCAGGCCAACGGTGAACTCTGCGCCGTCGCCGGGGTGCGCCTGGCGAGCGACGAGTCGTTGTTCCTGGAGCGCTACCTCGACCATCCGATCGAGCCGCTGATCAGCGCCGCCGCCGCGCAACCGGTAGACCGCCGGGCCATCGCCGAAGTCGGCAACCTGGCCGCCAGCGACACCGGCAGTGCGCGCCTGAGCATCATCGCCATCACCTGGTTGCTGGCCATGGCCGGCCTGGAGTGGGTGGCATTCACCGGCAATATCGGCCTGGTCAACAGTTTCCATCGCCTCGGCCTGAAGCCCGTCACCCTGTGCGCCGCCGACCCGCAGCGCCTGGGCGATGAGCGCCATCACTGGGGCAGTTATTACGAAAGCCAACCCTGGGTGCATGTCGGCAATATCCGCGCCGGCTTCATCCATCTGCGCAACATGGGCCTGTTCTCGCGCCTGGGGTTGCCGACCACGATTGAGGATGCCTGCCATGTCGCCTGAAACCCGCCGTTTCCACGCTGTTCTTCGCGGCTATGCCGAACGCAATGACGGCGCCGTCGCCCTGTGGGGTGACACCTTGAAGATGGATTACACCGCGCTGTTCGCCGAGGTGACCGCTCGACAGGAACGCCTGCGCGATGAAGGCGTGAAGGTGGTGGCGCTGGCCCTGGACAATGGCATCGAGGCCATGCTGTGGGACCTGGCGATCCTGTTCGAAGGCTTGACCTGCCTGACTCTGCCGCCGTTCTTCAGCCCGACCCAGCGCGCCCACTGCCTGGAACAGAGCCACGCCGAGCGCGTGATCGCCGAGCCCTACCTGGACGCCGAATTGCACGCTGGCGGTTACCGCAAAACCGGTGACTTCTGGTGCCGCGCGTTCGACGGCCGCCCTTCGATGCCCCTGGGCACGGCCAAAGTGACCTTTACCTCCGGCACCACCGGCACGCCCAAAGGCGTGTGCCTGAGCGCCGACAGCGTATTGCGGGTGGCCCGCGAGTTGTACCAGGCCAGCCATGCCAGCGACCCGCGCCATCACCTGTCATTATTGCCGCTCGCCATCCTGCTCGAGAACCTGGGGTGCTACGCCGCGCTGTATGCCGGCGCCACCTTGAGCCTGCCCAGCCAGAAGAGCCTGGGCATCCAGGGCGCCAGTGCGGTGGACGCCGCGCAATTGCTCGGTTGCCTGGCGGTGCGCCAACCCCACAGCCTGATCCTGGTTCCGCAGTTGCTGCTGATGCTGGTCATCGCCGCCGAGCAGAAAGCCTTCAACCCGCAAGGCCTGCGCTTTGCCGCGGTGGGCGGTGCGCGGGTCTCCGAGGCCTTGCTGCTGCGCGCGCAGCACTTGGGCGTGCCGGTGTTCGAAGGCTACGGCCTGTCGGAATGCGCCTCGGTGGTGTGCCTCAACCGGCCCGGCGCCCAGCGCGCCGGCAGTGTTGGCCAGCCGCTGCCCCATGTGGAGATCCGCCTCGCCGAAGACAACGAGGTGCTGATCAAGGGCTCGACCTTGCTCGGCTATCTGGGCCAGACCGAACAGCCCGAACAATGGTGGCCCAGCGGTGACCTGGGCGCGTTCGACGACGACGGTTTTCTCTACCTCAAAGGCCGCAAGAAGCATCAATTCGTCACCAGTTACGGGCGCAACGTCAACCCGGACTGGGTCGAGGCCGAACTGACCCAGGGCGGCGCCATCGCCCAGGCCTTCGTCTACGGCGAAGCCCTGCCGCAGAACCACGCGCTGCTGTGGCCTCATCGCGCCGACTGCACCGACGCCCAACTGGCCGCCGCCGTGGCCCTGGCCAACAGCGGCCTGCCCGACTACGCACAGGTGCATCGCTGGACGCGCCTGGAAGAACCGTTCACCGCCGCCAACGGCTTGCTCACCGCCAACGGCCGGCCACGGCGTGACGCCATCGTCGCGCGTTATCAATCCCAACTTGCCCCTGCACTCAACGAGGAAACTTCATCGTGAACTTTTTCGACACCCTGCAAGACGCTACCCAACAAGAACGCCAGGCCCTGTTCAGCCTGCCGATCATCCGTGATGCACTGGAAGGCAAGGTCAGCCTGGAGAGCTACCGTGAATTCCTCGCCCAGGCCTACTACCACGTGCGCCACACCGTGCCGTTGATGATGGCCTGTGGTGCGCGCCTGCCCTCGCGCCTGGAGTGGCTGCGCAAGGCGGTCTGCGAGTACATCGAGGATGAATATGGCCATGAGCAATGGGTGCTCGATGACATCGCGGCCTGTGGCGGCGACCGCGATGCGGTACGTGATGGACGCCCGGGCTTGCCCATCGAGTTGATGGTCAGCTACCTCTACGACCTGATCGCCCGTGACAACCCGGTCGGCCTGTTCGGCATGGTCAATGTGCTGGAAGGCACCAGCATCGCCCTGGCCACCCACGCCGCCGGCAGCATCCGCGATCACCTGCAACTGCCGGAGACGGCGTTCAGCTACCTGAGCTCCCACGGTGCCCTGGACATCGGGCACATGGAAACGTACCGCCGCTTGATGAACAGCCTGGACGACCCCGAAGACCAGGCCGCCGTGATCCGCGCCTCCAAAGTCGTGTACGCGCTGTACACCGACATGTTCCGCAACCTGCCGCGTAGCGGGGAGGCTCCCCATGCGCCTGTCTGAAGCCCGTGTGGTGCTGACCGGCGCCAGCGGCGGCATTGGCCTGGCGATTGCCACCGCACTGTGCGCCAGTGGCGCGCATGTGCTGGCCGTGGCGCGTCATCGCGAACCGCTGGAAGCCTTGTTGGCGCAATACCCGGAACAAATGTGCTGGGTCGGCGCCGACCTGACCTTCCTCAACGACCGGCGCAAGGTGCTGGCCGCCGCGCAAGCCATCGGCGGCGTCAACCTGCTGATCAACGCAGCCGGGATCAACCACTTCGCCATGCTGGAACAGCTCGACGAAAACGAGATCAACGGCATGCTCGCGTTGAACATCACCGCGCCGATCTGCCTGACCAAGCTGCTGCTGCCCATGCTCAAGCAAGCCGCGAGCGCGATGGTGGTGAACGTCGGCTCCACTTACGGCTCCATCGGTTACCCCGGCTATGCCACCTACTGCGCGACCAAGTTCGCCTTGCGCGGGTTTTCCGAAGCCCTGCGCCGGGAACTGGCCGATACGCGGGTCGGCGTGTTGTACGTCGCGCCGCGTGCCACCCACACGCGCATGAACAGCCCTGCGGCGCAGGCCTTGAACGATGCGCTCAAATCCAACGTCGACGACCCGCACAGCGTGGCCGCCGCCGTGATCAAAGCGATTGCCAACGACCGCCGCGATCTTTACCTGGGCTGGCCGGAGCGCTTTTTTGTGCGCCTCAACAGCCTGCTGCCGAACCTGGTCGACCGAGGCTTGCGCAAACAACTGCCGCTGGTCCGCCGCCTCAGCGATAAACCCGTGAAAAAGGATCTGAACCCATGAAACGCCTCTTCGCCGCGCTGCTGCTCACCGCCCTGAGCCCACTCACCTGGGCGCTGGACAGCGCCGACCAGCAACGCCTGACCGAGATCCAGACACGCTGGGCCCATATTCAATACAACTTGCCCGAGGAACAGCGCACCAAGGCCTTTGAGCAACTCGCCGCCCAGGCGACAGCCTTCACCCAGGCGCGCCCTCAAGCGGCCGAGGCCTGGATCTGGTCCGGCATCGTCAGCAGCAGTTGGGCCGGTGCCCAGGGCGGGCTTGGCGCGTTGAGCAAGGTCAAGGCGGCCAAGGTCGACCTGGAAAAAGCCCTCGCCCTCGACCCCAAGGCCCTGCAAGGCTCGGCCTATACCAGCCTCGCCGCATTGTATGATCGGGTTCCCGGCTGGCCGATCGGCTTCGGCGACGCCGACAAGGCTGACCAGTTACTCAAACAGGCCTTGCAACTGAACCCGACAGGCATAGATAGTCTGTATTTCTGGGGGGATCACCTGTACCGGCAAAAACGCTACAGCGAAGCCCGCGAGGCCCTGCAAAAAGCCCTGCTGGCCGCTCCACGGCCGGGCCGGGAAACCGCCGATGCCGGGCGGCGCAAAGAGATCGAAAGCGTGCTGGCCGACATCAACAAAAAACTCAACTGACGGGAGTCCGCGTGCGCCTATTACTGATCGAGGATGACGAAGCATTGGGTGAAGGTATTCACCAGGCGCTGGTGCGGGAAGGCTACACCGTTGATTGGCTCAAAGATGGCAGCAGTGCATTACATGCACTGCTCAGCGAAACCTTTGACGTGGCGGTGCTCGATCTGGGGCTGCCGCGCATGGATGGGCTGGAGGTGCTGCGCCGCTTGCGCGACAGCGGCTCGAACCTGCCGGTGCTGATCCTCACGGCACGGGATGCCACCGAAGACCGGATCGCCGGGCTGGACGCCGGCGCCGACGATTACCTGATCAAGCCCTTCGACCTGGCCGAGCTCAAGGCGCGCCTGCGCGCGTTGCTGCGCCGCAGCGCCGGGCGCGCACGGGTAATGATCGAGCACGCGGGCATCTGCCTGGACCCGAGCACGCAACAGGTCAGCTACCACGGCGAACCGGTGCTGCTCACCCCCAAGGAATACCAACTGCTGCACGAACTGCTGTCGCCACCGGGCCGCGTCATGACCCGCGACCAGTTGATGCAGTTGCTCTACGGCTGGAACGAAGAAGCTGAAAGCAACACCCTTGAAGTGCATATCCATCACCTGCGCAAGAAGTTCTCCAGCGAGCTGATCCGCACCGTTCGCGGCGTCGGCTATCTGGTTGAGGAGCGCGGATGACTTCTATACGACGGCGAACCCTGACCCTGATCATCGGCCTGCTGCTCGCCGGTCTGCTGCTGATCAGCGCGCTCAACCTGCATGACAGCAACCACGAAATCGCCGAAGTCTATGACGCGCAACTGGCGCAGAACGCCCGCCTGCTCCAGGGCGTGATGAGCATGCCGCTGGCCAGTCAGGACCAGGAAGACCTGTACCGCGCATTCAACAAAGCCTTGGGCGAAGCGATGCCCAAAGTGGATGGGCACCCCTACGAAAGCAAAGTCGCCTTCCAGGTGTGGAACCCCAAGGGCGAACTGCTGGTGTTCACCGCCAGCGCCCCGTCATTTGTCCCCGCGCCCACCCAGCCGGGCTTCAGCAACGTCGAAGACCTGAACGGCCGTCAATGGCGCGGCTTTGTGCTCAAGGACAAGGACAACGGCCTGCGGATCTGGGTGGGCGAGCGCGACGACGTGCGCGACGACCTGGTGCAACGCATCGTGCGGCATACCTTGTGGCCCAACGTGCTGGGCAGCCTGATTCTCGCGGCGATGGTCTGGCTGGCGATCGGCTGGGGCCTCAAGCCCCTGGCCGATATGGCCGCCACCCTGCGCGCGCGGCATTCGGGCTCGCTCGAACCGATGCAACTGACGCCGCTGCCCACGGAGCTTGAGCCGATGCAGGCGGCGCTCAACCGCATGCTCGCGCAGATCCAGGAAATGCTCGGCCGCGAACGGCGCTTCATTGCCGATGCGGCCCATGAAATGCGTACACCATTGGCGGTATTGCGCGTGCATGCCCAGAACCTGCTGGAAGCCGGCACAGAAACCGAACGGCGCGAGTCCCTGGCCTTTCTGATCGCCGGCGTCGACCGCACCAGCCGCCTGGTCAACCAATTGCTGACCATGGCGCGCCTGGAGCCCAGCGCCGGGCAACCGCCGGTACAGGCCATCGACCTGGCGACAACGGTGCGCGAAACCCTGATTCAGTTGACCCCGTGGCTGTTGAGCAAAGGCCTTGAGCTGGTATTCGACGTCGAGGATGGCCCGTGCCCGGTGAATACCGACGCCGCCGCGATCAATATCGCCCTGACCAACCTGGTGACCAACGCCGCGAATTTCTCCCCGGAACACGGGGTGATCACCGTGGGCTTGCGCAAGAACGCCATGCGTTTTGCCCTTACCGTCGACGATCAGGGCCCTGGCATCGACGAAAACCAGCGCGAGCGCCTGTTCGAACGCTTCTACAGCCGTGGCAATGCCCAAGGCGCAGGCCTGGGCCTGACCATCGTACAAACCATCGCCCAACGCCTGGGCGGCCAGGTCAGCCTGGAAAACCTGGCGGCCGGCGGCCTGCGGGCGACCCTGGAAATCCCTGCCTGACGGAGCATCAGCCGGCCCATGTGACCAGCCACATCGCGCCGACCAGCAAGACCTGGCCGACGATCACATACACCGCGAAGTAACGACCGCCGCTGACCCCGGCCACCACGCACTTGCTCAGCGCGTTGCAACTGACCGCGAGCAACACCGGGATGGACGCGGCCTCCAGGGACAGCTGGCCGCTGGTGGCCAGGGCCGCGATCGAGGCGATGGACGCGTGGGCATCGGCAAAGCCACTCAGGGTGGCAGTCAATATCACGCCGACCTGGCCGAAGTGATGGAGCATCAGCGACGACAAGAAGGTAATGCCGGTCAGGGTCACGACCATGATCAGCGCCAGCTTGAGGTCGAATGCGCCGCCCACCTTGATGGTTTGGCTGGCCGCCGCCGTCGGCGCGTGCCACATCAGGCACACACCGTACAACGCGGTGGTGGCAAACCCGGCGAGCAGTGGCCAGGCCATCTGCGACAGCAGTGCCGGTTCCACGGTGCCGAGGATCAGCGCCACCTGGGCCACCGTCGCAATATTCGAGAAAATGGCCGCCGCCGCGAGGATGCGCAGGTGCTCCGGCTCTTTGGCGACCATCTGGCCCATGGCGGCAACGGTCACGGTACTGGAGGCGAACCCCGAAGCAATGGCGCTCACGACGTAGCCATAACGTGGCCCCAGCGCGCGCACCGCCACGTGCCCCACCGCGCCGACCGCCATCAACAACACCGTCAACGTGCAGATAGTGCGCGGGTTCAGCGCGCCGTAGGGGCCGATAAAGCGATCCGGCGCCAACGGCAGGACCACCAGCGCAACGACCAACAACAACAGGCCGTCGCGCATTTCAACATCGGTCAATTGACTGCGGGCAAAGTTGTGCAACTTGTCGCGATAGGCCAGCAGGCCGGCCACCACCACGCCGACGGCCGTGGCCTGTTCGGGAGCGACCCCACACCAGGCGCCCAATAGCAGCACCGTGAGCAACGCCACTTCACTGGTGATCCCCGGGTCGTTGTCCCGGCTCTTCCAGTAAGCGGTACTGACGATCACGGCCAGGCACCCGGCGATCAGGCCCAGCAACAGGCCACCGCCGACTTGCTGCGAGACGTAGCCCAATAACGCGGTAATCGAATAGGTGCGCAAACCGGCAAACGCGCGCAACTCGCCCTGGCCCTTGTGGCGTTCGCGCTCAAGGCCGATCAGCATGCCGATGCCCAGCGCCGCGGCGGCACCGGCCAGCCCGAGGGTTTGCGTCATTTACAGGCGCCTTCAGGGCGTGATCGCGACCTTCATGACACCGTCGCGCTGATGGGCAAACAGCTCATAGGCAGCCTCGATATCGTCGAGCTTGAAACGGTGCGTCACCAGGGGCGACAGATCCACCCCGCCGCTGGCCACCACGGCCAGCAAGCGGCGCATGCGTTCCTTGCCGCCGGGGCATAGGGTCGACACGATGCTGTAATCCCCCAAGCCGGCGCTGAACGCGTCGTAGGGAATGTGCAGGTCGCTGGAGTAGACCCCCAGGCTGGAGACCCGCCCTCCCGGACGCAGCACGCGCAATGCCGACTCGAACGTACCCTGGGTGCCCAGGGCCTCGATCGCTACATCAACCCCACGGCCGTCGGTGATGGTCATGATCTGCTCGACCACATTGCCTTTCTTGAAGTCGACGATATGGGTGGCGCCCAGGCTGCGGGCGACGTTCATGCGCTCGCTGACGCCATCGACACCGATGATCATCGACGCGCCTTTGAGCCGGGCGCCCGCCACCGCGCACAGGCCGATCGGCCCGAGGGCGAAGACCGCGACGGTGTCGCCGATGGTCACCTCACCGCGCTCGGCGCCGGAAAAGCCGGTGGACATGATGTCCGGGCACATGAGCACCTGTTCGTCGCTCAGCCCATCGGGGATCGGGCACAGGTTGGCCAGCGCATCGGGGACCAGTACGTATTCGGCCTGGCAGCCGTCGATGGTATTGCCGAACTTCCAGCCGCCGGCCGCGCGAAAGCCATGCCGGGTGTCGGGGCCGTCCTGGGAGCCGCAGCCGCACAGGCAGGCATAACTCTGCCCGCTGGGCGTGATGGCGCCGGCGATCACCCGCTGCCCCTCAACGAAACCGCGCACCTGGGAGCCCAGCCGCTCGATCACGCCCACCGGTTCATGGCCCACGGTCAGCCCTTTGGCCACCGGGTACTCACCGCGCAGGATATGCACGTCGGTGCCGCAGATGGTCGTGGTGGTGATACGCACCAACGCGTCCAGCGGGCCGACTTCGGGGATGGGTTTGTCGTCGAGGACGATGCGGTTTTTTTCAACGAAGACAGCTGCTCTCATGGTTGCCACGGCGTGATCTCCTGCGTCTGGAAAAGCCTGAATGACATCCAGACTGCACCGCGATGACAACACGGGGGTTGATCATTATCAACAATCCTCTGATTGATCGAGACACCCGGCCGGATGTCGCTGAGCGTGCGCTGGCTCAAGGCGACTTGATGCAAGTCAAACCGGCGCCGGCGCCCGGCGCCATGATCTAGAGTAAGTATCATTGCCCGATGCTATCTGCTGGTTACCCAAGGGAGATTGCCCATGTCTGCTCAAGCACGTTTCTTACTGCTGGTTTCGCCACTGATGGAACACAGCCCCGCCTTCGACCGGGCCGCCGCCCTGGCCAAGGCTGAAGGCGCCGCGCTGCACATCCTCGCCTTCGATTACCTGGAAGGCCTGGCTACCGCCGGCCTGGTCAACGAGCAGGCGCTGGAACAGATGCGAATTGGCTATGTAGAGCGCCATCACCAGTGGCTGGAGGATCAGGCCAGGCCTTTGCGCAACCTCGGCCTGACCGTCACCACCGAAGTGGCGTGGGTGGAGCGCCCGCTGCAGGAAATTCTGATTCGTCTTAAGGAAGAGCCCATGGCCGTGGTGATCAAGGCGCTGGAGCATGAGTCCCTGTTGTCGCGCTTGTTGTTTACGCCGCTGGACGTCCACCTGATTCGCGAATGCCCGGTGCCACTGCATTTTGTCAGCGGTGCGCCCCATGCGTTACCGCGCAAGATCGTCGCGGCCGTCGACCCGTTCCATCACGACGAGCACTACGACAGCCTTAACGACCGCATCCTGCATGAAGCCGTCAAACTGGCGACAGCCTGTGATGCCGAGGTCGAGGTGATTTATGCCCATGACCTGTCCGATCTCGGCGCTCAGGAGTATGGATTCGGCAGCGGTGCCGGGTTCTTCTCTTCGGTGGCCGCCAAACGGCTGTTCGACGAACAGGGGCAGGCCTTCAATGACTTGGCCGCGCGCAACGGTATTCCGCCGGCGCAGCGCCATATGATTTTGGGTAACCCGGCGAAAGTGCTGTCCAGCTATGCCGATGCCTACAACGTCGATGTGATCGTCATGGGCCGGGTCGGTCATCGCGGCCTATCGCGCCTGCTCGGCAGTACCGCCGAAATGCTGCTGTACAAAATGCCTTGCAGCGTGTGGATGGTTAAACCGGAAGTGCTCGACTGAGCGCGGCAACGTATGCACACCCTCGCTGCACACTCGCAGCGAGGGGCATGTCAAAGGCATTCATTAGGGTGGCATAGCGAGGCTTATTGCACTCAAAAGCGATCAGCGGTTCAAATATATAAACCTTGCACCTATCTTTCTCCAATGTTTGGATGTTAAGTGAGAGGAATGTATATGTGTATGTGCAAGAGGCTTTTGTGATGAAGTCAACTCCAATTCTTGTACAAGTCCAACATTTAAAAACAACCTGCGCGAGCTGCAGCGTTTTAGAGTTGTGTTTACCCCTGGGTTTGACCGAGATCGAAGTGGGTCGCCTGGACACATTGATTCCACAACGCGTCAAAGTCAAAAAAGGTGCTTCGCTGTATCGCACCGCTGATCCGTTACGCTCGCTTTACGCCGTGCGTACCGGATTCTTCAAGACCTGCATACTGTCCATGGATGGTCGCGAGCAAGTCACCGGGTTCCAGATGGCCGGGGAAATGCTCGGCCTCGACGCCATCAGTGCCGACACCCATGCCTGCAACGCGATTGCGCTGGAAGACAGCGAAGTGTGCCCTCTGCACTTCAACCAACTGGAGCGACTGGCCGGTCAAATACCGTCGTTGCAACATAACTTGAACAAAATCATGAGCCGCGAAATTGTGCGTGATCACGGCATGTTATTGCAGATGGGTAATATGAACGCCGATGAGCGGCTTTGTGCATTTGTATTGAATATATCAATGCGTATGAGTACGCGTGGTTATTCATCGCGATCTTTTATATTACGCATGAGACGAGAAGAGATCGGCTCTTATCTGGGCCTGCGCCTGGAGACGGTGTGCCGCAGCATTGCGCAGTTACGCAAACTGGGCCTGGTGCATATCAGCGCACGCAATGTCGAGATTCTCGACCTGGCGAAACTCAAGACGTTCATATCCGGCTGTCATCGGCATGGTCCCGAGTAACAGGGCCTCATCTGATCCAAATCAGCTTTATCTGTCGGCAAAGGCGTAGAACCGAAGCAACAGGGGGCCGCTCCTGTCGCCCCCAAACCTCGGAGCTCACACCATGCTTACCGTCGAAGAGCACAACAGACAAGCCGCCATCGCCTATAAAACAAGCCCGGAACCGCACTGGATCGATAAGCTCAATGACGGCCGCCATGTGCTGGTGCGCCCGCTGAGAATCGAAGACCGGGATCGCGAATATAACTTCATCAAGAGCTTGTCTCGCGAGTCCCGGCACGCGCGCTTCCTCGGCGAAATCAACGAGCCCGGCAAGACCCTGCTCGATCAATTGATGGATGTCGACAATCAGCAACGCGTGGCGTTTATTGCCCTGGTGCATGACAACGGCAAACTGATCGAAATCGGCGTTGCGCGCTATGCCGCGGCCAAAGAGCACGAATGCGAATGCGCGGTCACCGTGGCGGACCCTTGGCAGCACCTGGGACTTGGGCACATTTTGATGCAACACCTGATGACCGCGGCGAAAAAAACGGCTTCACGTCGATGTACACCGTGGATGAAGCGAGCAACACCCCGTTGCGTGAGCTGACTAACGCGTTGGGCTTCCACACCGTCACCAATCCGGATGACGCTACCCAAGTGATCAGCAGCGTGAAGCTCTGAGTAGCACTGCACGGTAAAAAGGGCGGCGCGCCGCCCTTGCCTTCCATACACTCGTTTGAGTGTATTCATACCGAACCGAAAACGTCTGTTGCGCGAACGCCTGTAAGCAGGGTGAACCGCACCTGCGCCTGGTACTGCGTAATACCGGGTAACGGTGTTTTGGCTGAACGAAGGAATCAAGACCGCTTCTGTCGCTACACAAGGTTAATGCCACGGGCACTGCCCCCCTGGCGTCATCTCGTAACCTCAGGCGACAGACCTCATGACCAGTGTTTCCACGCACATCACCGCACAACCCCAGCCATTCGCCCTATCCCACCTGCCACTCGCCAGACACAAACGCGAAGCCCCTGCCCCCACCGAGTCGGCAGGCGACGCTCGTACCGAAGGCGATCGCGCATTGGCGGCCGAATACAGTACTGCGTTGCTGCTGGCGGCCAATCGCGAGAGCAATATCAACATCCGCCCGATACCTGCCGATTCCTCATTCGGTCGGTGGTGGGGGCAGTTGCGTGCCGCCTTTCGATCACCCGACGTCGTTCAGTGGATGCGTGACAAAGGTATTAATGCTGAGTCGATAACACTCAAACCGGAATCGGGAACGATCACCTTCAAGCTCAAGCCTTCGGTTGATCCCGAGCAGAAACTGCATACCGTCGGGCAAGACGACAGGCGCTGGGGCGCGATCAGCGGCCCCATCCTCCAGGCCGCGCGCGTGATCAACGCGGGCCACGAGGATACGGCCTTCACGCCGCCGGCAAGTGATCTCAGTGAATCCGCACCTTGGTTTATGGTGGGGCGGTTTTATCAAGAGCGGCAAGACCTTACAGGACCGGCGATGCGCAGGCGCGCTGAAGAACTCGACCGGGACCAAGGTTTTTCACGCCTCGACCCGAGCAGCGCGGCAGACTTGATTGAATCGCGTAGCGCGGACGCGCTCCAAAAACAGGAAGCCACGGTGGGCGATGTGCTGAATCGGTATGAGGCCATCAACGAGCTGCGGCACCTGGCAAAGTCCGTGGACATCCGCAATCCCGAGCAAATCCCGGGCGAATTGAAGAGGCGGACGCTCTCTCTGTCTTCCCCGAGTACCTACCAACCCATCAGTGCTAGCCAATCGAACAGGGTCAGCCTCGTGCAATTCCTGGAAGATCATGGCTGGCATATTCCCACCCATCACGAACAGCTGGAGAACCTCGCAACCGCCCTCTCAACCCCGGCGCCCAAGATGCCAGCGCACGGTAACCTCGGCGGAGCGCTGGCTTGGCCTGTGCCGCTGGATCAGGGAGACCTGCAACAGCTGAAGGCAGATATTGGTACAGGCAAAATTGGCGATATTGACTTAGGACCGTCAAAAAATGTCCTGGACTACCTGCTGAGCGGCAGGACAATTTCCGCGGCGGAACAGAGCAACCCGCGAAGGCTGATCGATACCTGGATCACATCGCCCAGAGGCAAGGCGCTGGGTGAGGCCATTCAAACTGCGTTCGAGACGCGGGGTGTCAAAGGCAGTGCTTCTGACTGGCTGCTCACGGCCCTGAACAGCGAAAGCGCCAGCGTCTCTGGCGACGACGTCGATCACCAAGCCCCTGGTCAAATTGAAGGCTATCGGCTGGTCTCGGCGGAGAACTCGGGCAAATCACCGTCGACGGTTGTCAAGGAGCTGGAGGATCACCTGGTCGCCAAAGGTAAAGCCTCATCCCCGGAAAAAGCCACGATTCAGGCTCACCTGTTACTGGCCAGCCGGGCACCGGAATTCCTGATCAAGGACATCCCGGAAGGCGTCGTCGTGGGCACCCACAGCTGGGTCAGTCTTGCCACGGCGGTTGCCCGAATCGAAGCGAAAGCGCCAGGAAACACGGCGTCGATGAGCTACGCCGACGCTATGCTCGAAGCCAGCGTTGCGCCGATCTCTGACGACGAACGCACTCTCGAATATGTCGCCCAGACCGACGCAATCAAACACTGGAGCGTTGCCAACGGTATGGATTACCCGTCGACGGATGCCTCAATGACGACTGCCCGCGAGGCCTACAGCGCGCAGATTCGAGAGTTGAGAGAGGCTGCGCAAACGCACATCGGGCAAATGCCGACGACGAGGGGCATTGCGCTGGAACAGTTAAAAGTAGCGCTGCCTCACGTCGACCCGGAACTGTTCGAAGAAAAAACTATCACCCTGCAGCCTTCCAACCGGCACTTCCCCGGGCCTTACTCGATACTGGACATGTATATCGATGGTCGAGGACTCAAAGGCGCACCGGACTCAGCGGATAATTGGGGGGAAGCGGGCCGTGGTTTCGTGAACCTACTGACATTTGGCGGCGTCACTCTGCGGCCGGACGGTCGTCCCAGCGCATGGGTGTCCTCCTCGGACGGGTTCAGCATTAGCGATGTGCTGGAACGGCTTAACGAACTACCGCGCCCGACGGAGATATTCAACGAGACGTTCTCGGATTACTCCAGTGCCGTCAAAAAAACGACCGCCGCGCAGCTCAAGCACCTTATTTCGAAACAGCCGCTGGAGGATCGGCAGAATCTGGAGTTTGGCAAAATAACAATCCGCAAAGAAATGTCGTTCCACCGCGCCGATCAGCCCAGGCGTGTTTCAGACGGTGTTCTGCTGGTCGAGACCGAGCGCAATGGCCAGCGCATGAGCTATGAAATCGACCGACTAAAAGGGACGGTAACCAAGCTGCCGGACAAGACTTATCGGGACTATGAGCCGACGGTTCATTCTATAAAAGCAGGCAAACGTTTTGATGAGGTAAAACCCGCAGGTCACTATGCAGCGGGGATAACCCATGAAAACAAAGATGCACAAGGCGCATCCAATAGTTTCAGTAGCGCTAGAACGCAATACATCGTTGATGCATTGGTAGAGGATATCAACTTGCCTGCGGTGGAGAAGTACGCCAAGGGCAGAACCACCTTTGACTCTGAAGTACCGCTGCATGAGACCGTTGAGGAGATCGCGCTCAACCTGATCCCGTTACGGTCAGCCATTGTTAATTTTACCAACGGCAATGTTGGTGGGGGCGTTGTCGATCTTGCCTTCGATATCTTTGGTTTCGCCGTCGGCTTGGGAGCCGCGGCAAAAGGCGCGAAAGTCGCGGCGGCCGGCGCATCGACAGTTGCCAAGGTTGGTCAGGTCGCCAAGATTATAGGGCGCGCGACCGTGGGCGCACTCAATCCATTGGACGGGGTTGCCGACCTGGCTCGCGGCGTGGCGAACGGCCTGCATCAAGGCGTCAGCACAGCGATCAAGGGGGTCAAACATCTGCGCGGTTCTTACCGAAGTGTCGATCTACTTGAATTGGCGAAAAAAACCGATGTCGCCGAAGGCACACTCAAAACAGCTAATGGCACACGCGAAAGCAAAGCGCTGGGCAAATTCGATGAGGCGACCAATAAGTGGTACGCCTACGATCCGCTCACGAAGCAGGCATACGGCAGGCCGTTGGACAACTTCAGCGCTGACACGCCGAGGTTGAATGACCCCAATAGCCTGCACTCGATCGGCAGTAATGATGTGGTGAAGACCGCCAGTCAGCAGCACGGCGTGGCAGCAACCGGCACATTCAGCGTGGGGCAAGAGACGGTCGAAGGTAACGTGGTTTTGTTTCAAGGTAATTGGCATCGCTACGACGCGATCAATAAACGTGCCTTCGGCCCGCCGCTGACAGATTTCAAACCGAGCCGGGTCGCGGCCAATGGTGATGTGAGGTCGATGGACGCCGATTTGTTGGGCTATGAGGTCAAGTACATTGCGCCCCAAGAGTTATCGACAAAAGGCTTACAGTCCAATGTGTACGTGGGTCGCAGTAAAAAAGAATATGTAAAAATCGATGGTAAGTTTTATGAGTCACACCTCAAGGATGGCCAGCGAGTTATCCGGCATCCGACGCGCACTGGGCCTGACCTACCGGTCAGGGATCTGGGGCTTTCCGGATGGGAACCACTCTCCAGAACCGACCGCCTCCTGGGGGGCGCGGGCGGCAACCCCTGGAACCCCGGAGAAAATACCTACTTAATCCCGCTGGACGATATCCACCTGACGGGAAACCCGACACGCCCCTATTCGCTGAACCACAAGGACGTAGAACATGATGTCACCTTCAACATCTATGCCGGTACGTGGAAATCCAGCAACCTCAAACCAGCAAGCGGTGCCCCAGACCAGGATTACTTCTGGAGGAGTGGCAAAGGAAAATGGCAACGGGGAACGCTTAGTGAGTTTAAACACGCAAAAAAAGTCGATGCCCGCGCGTTTAAATATGTTGATGTTTCCCCTCCGACAATTTTACGGGTTCCAAAAGATGCTCACCCTATCCCCAAACAGATTCACTATTTTTGGGCTGGCAGTGACATTCCGCCGAACCTGATAGAAAACATCGCCAACAACTCTGCCAATGCACCTGGGTATAAATCCATTATCCATGTAGATGCGGACAGCCCGGCGATGTTCGAAAAAATCAAAAGCAAATTGCACACTCAAGCGCCTGGCCTAAGCGTCATGAATCTGCACGAGGACGATTTTTTCAAACAATTGAAAGACACTGAAATGTACAACTATTTTCGACAGGGGCAAGGTAAAAATCTCGCCGCCACTTCGGATGTCGCCCGTTACCCACTGATGAATAAATACGGAGGCATTTACCTCGACACCGATGATGCGATTCCAGTCAATATTGGCGCTACCGCATTGAAGGCGGGCTCCAGCGACATTCTGCTTAACAGACCCGTCGCCCATACTATTACGGACTACAAACCCTTCTACAACACCAGTAACTTTGCGACACAGCCTGGCAATCCGGTTATTAATGATATGATCGCGGAGATGAACAAGCGATTTTCCGCTAACAAAGCTTACTTTGAAAGCAACCGCCCCACCGTCACCAGAGGCCCCGGAGGGGAAATCCAATACACCTCTGAATTTCGCACCTACGAAAGTAAGATTTTCGAGACGGTAGGCCCAACAATGTTTGATGACGTGCTCCAGTCAAAAAGACCTGACATGTACCATCTGGGCCTCGATGGGTTGGCTAAAGAATCGAAGATTGTCGACGGTAAGCTGGTCTCATCCGGACCGATAGTCGATATTGAACGTGAAGCGCGCCAATATTATGCGAGCAAGGGTATTACTCCGCCGGACCTGCTGGGTAATCAGATAAAAAAAATGAAGGAGCACTACCTATCACTTCTTCACCAACTCCAGATAAAGATTGGTGCCGAACACTCCTGGATAGGAACATGATCAACTAATGCTCATACCGGCAGCCGGCCAACGCTGGCAAGGTATCAACAATCAGTCTTGATGTTCACCGCTGCCAGGGTCCTCCGCGTCATCCGGTTCCTTGAGCGGCACTTCTGCATCATCCATCAGCGACCCCGGGTCTTCGTTGCCGGGGTCGTTGAGGTCTTCTTCCGAATCTTTTGACATGACCGTCTCCTCTGATCGCCTTGACATAGCGTAGCTCTTTTGAAGAGCGCGGCCTGCGTCAAGATGAGGCCCTGCGCGGGTCGTTAAAGTTCCGGTGAATCCCTGGCCGGGCATTCAGAGACGTTCAAGTTCGCGTATGCACTGTTGTAGTGCGCGCGCCGTTCCCTTGTGGCGAGCGAACGCGCTCGCCACAAGGGAATAGAGACGCTTTGCCGGTTTCGGCACAGGCATTGCTTAGTCCATTCATCGTTCACCCGCCATGCCCGGAAACAGGAGCATTCGTTACCCCCCGACCCAGAGCCGACCCCATAAGAAAGTAAGGACCTGGCCCGATGGCACCCTGCGCCACGGGCTCATAAAAAATGCGTTTTTCAAAGCGGCAGTGCCCCCCGCGCTTCCCTCGGCACTGACAAGGTACTGGAATGGCTCGATCTTTCTTTGATGAAATGAATGACGCACACGGTGTATGCCGCGCGCACTATCAGGAATTCTCCCGCTGGCTGGCCAATACGCCGCCAGAACTGCTGGACCAGCGTCGCCGCGAAGCCGACCTGTTGTTCCACCGCGCCGGGATCACCTTCACTTTGTATGGCGACGAGCAGGACACCGAGCGCCTGATCCCCTTCGACATCATCCCGCGCAGCATCCCTGCCAGTGAATGGAGCATCATCGAGCGTGGCTGTATCCAGCGCGTCACTGCGCTGAACATGTTCCTTGCCGATATCTACCACGACCAGCGCATCATCAAGGCCGGGATCGTTCCGGCGGACCAGGTGCTGGGCAACGAGGGTTACCAGAAGGCGATGGTCGGCCTCGATCTGCACCGCGACATCTACTCGCATATTTCCGGGGTGGACCTGGTGCGCGATGGCGACGGCACCTACTACGTGCTCGAAGACAACCTGCGCACGCCCAGCGGTGTGAGCTATATGCTCGAAGACCGCAAGATGATGATGCGCCTGTTCCCCGAAGTGTTCGCCAAACAGCGCATCGCGCCAGTGGACCACTACCCCAACCTGCTGCTCAAAACCCTGAAAAGCGCCAGCCGCCTGGACAACCCCAATGTGGTGGTGCTGACGCCGGGGCGCTTTAACAGCGCATTTTTCGAGCATGCGTTCCTGGCCCGGGAAATGGGCGTGGAGTTGGTGGAAGGCGCCGACCTGTTCGTGCAGGATCTCAAGGTGTTCATGCGTACCACCGACGGCCCCAAGGCCGTGGACGTGATCTACCGCCGTATCGACGACGCGTTCCTCGACCCGCTGGCGTTCAACCCGGAATCGATGCTCGGCGTGCCCGGCCTGGTCGCGGCCTACTGCGCCGGCAACGTGGTGCTGGCCAACGCCATCGGCACCGGCGTCGCGGACGACAAGTCGATCTACCCCTACGTGCCGGAAATGATCCGCTTCTACCTGGACGAAGAACCGGTCCTGCAAAACGTGCCGACGTTTCAGTGCCGCAAGCCGGATGAGCTGTCCCATGTGCTGGCCCACCTGCCGGAACTGGTGGTCAAGGAAACCCAGGGCTCCGGCGGCTACGGCATGTTGGTCGGCCCCGCGTCCACGGCGGCGGAGATCGAGGACTTCCGCCAACGCATCAAGGCGCGTCCCCACGCCTATATCGCCCAACCGACCCTGAGCCTGTCCACCTGCCCGACATTTGTCGAAAACGGCATCGCCCCCCGGCATATCGACCTGCGCCCGTTCGTGCTGTCGGGCAAGGAGACCCGCCTGGTACCCGGTGGCCTCACGCGCGTGGCGTTGCGCGAAGGGTCGTTGATCGTCAACTCGTCGCAAGGCGGCGGAACCAAGGACACCTGGGTGGTGGAGGGCTGAGTATGTTGAGTAGAACCGCCGCAGACCTGTACTGGATGTCCCGTTACCTGGAGCGTGCCGAGAACCTGGCGCGCATGCTCGAGGTCAGTTATTCGCTGTCATTGATGCCCCAGGCCGGGCGCAGCGATGGCCTGGACGAACTGGCGATGTCGCTGCTCAGCAGCGGCACCCTGGACAGCTACCTGGAGCGCCACGGCCAACTGGATGCCGAGCGCATGCTGCACTTCTTCGCCCTCGACGAAGAAAACCCGGCCAGCATCTACAACTGTCTGCGCGCCGCACGGGGCAACGCCCATGCCGTGCGCGGGCGCATCACCGCCGACATGTGGGAAAACCTCAACGCCACCTGGCTGGAAATGCGCAGCATCGCCGCCGGCGGGCTGGCGCGCCATGGCATCAGCCACTTCTGCGATTGGGTCAAACAGCGTTCGCACCTGTTTCGCGGGGCGACGTCCGGCACCATCATGCGCAATGACGCCTACCGGTTCATTCGCCTGGGCACCTTCGTCGAGCGCGCCGACAACACCTTACGCCTGCTGGATGCGCGCTACGAGATGTTCGGCGAGGAATCGGAGGAAGTCAGCGACTTGTCAGCACGCGGTTATTACCAGTGGAGCGCCCTGCTCCGCGCCCTGTCGTCATTCGAGGCGTACACGGAGCTGTATCCGAATGCGCTGAATGCACGCTCGGTCTCGGAGTTGCTGCTGTTGCGCAGTGATGTGCCGCGTTCGTTGCATGCCTGTATCGAGGAACTGAGCCACATTCTGGCGGACTTGCCAGGCAGTTATGGGCGCACCGCACAGCGCTTGGCCGCCGAGTTCGAAGCGCGGCTGCGCTATACCGGGATCGATGAAATCCTCGAAGCAGGCTTGCACAGCCGCCTGACGGAATTCATCGACACGGTACGCGAATTGGCGCGGGCGATTCACCGCTCGTACCTGGAGGTGGTTTAGACACCGAGGGGCGCGTGCTTTCGCTCGCGGTATTCCCGCGGGGAGCAGTTCATCAGGCGCTTGAAGGCACTGCTGAACGCGCTGTCCGACTGATACCCGAGTGACTGGCCGATACAGGAAACACTCCTGGCAGACGTGTTCAAGGCCTGTAACGCCAGGTGCATGCGCCAGCGCGTCAGATACTCCTGGGGCGCCATTCCGACCCGCTGCTTGAAGTGCAGGGCAAAAGTCGACCGGGACTGGCTCGCGACACCGGCCATGTCGCTCAAGGTCCAGCGGCGTGCCGGCGCGGCGTGTATTTGCTGCAGCACCGGCGCCAACCGCGGATCGTTCAACGCCGCCAACCAACCGGTGGTAGTGGCGCCCATGGATGACTGATAGAGGCGCAGGATCTGCACCAACATCATTTGCGCCAGATGCTCGGTCATCAACGCCGCGCCTTGCATCGGGCTGGCATATTCCCGAGCCAGGCGATCCAGACACCAGCGCAAAACGCTGGCCTGCTCGGACCTCGCACTGATACGCACCACCGGCGGCAACCCCTCCAGCAATAGACGGGCGTCGTCACCGTAGCTAAAGCGCCCGCCTATCAGGAACAGATCCACAGTCTCACCCAGGCGAGCGATCCCCCCCACAGCGTCACGGTACACCGCGCGCGCGTCAACGCCCTCCAGTGCAAGGTTGCTGGACAACCTCCAGGGACGGTTCTGCGTCAACAAAAAGCAATCGCCCTCGCTCAAGGGCATCGGTACGGGCATGCCCTCGACTTCCAGCCAACACTTTCCCTCCACCACGGCATTGAACTTGATGCCCTCCGGCGGTGGAAAATCCAGGGCCCAATCACCGCCAGCCTTGAGGCCGGCGAAATAGGACCGATGACTCTTTAACAGCGCCACCACGTCGGACAGGGTATCCATAAAAAAACTCCGGACGATCGCGACAGAAATACGGACTTTATGGCGTTTCGCGTCCGGCATCCAGGGGAGAACATAACGGCTCCCCCTGGAGAATTCCCTATGATCAATAAACAACGCCCTATCGAGAGTGGATTCGACGGCACGACAACCGCTATGCAAGCGTTGGCGGGTAAAGATTTGCACGGTATGACTGCCATCGTCACCGGTGGTTATTCAGGCATTGGCCTGGAAGCCGTTTTAGTCGCTATCGCCCACCACCGAGGCAACAGCTGCCGCACCCGCCCTTCGCCGAACCGGTCATCGATCAACATCACCACGCCTTGGTCCTGCTGGCTGCGGATCACCCGCCCCGCTGCCTGCACGACTTTCTGAATGCCCGGGTACAAGTAGGTGTAGTCGTAGCCGGAGCCGAAGATCGCGCCCATGCGCTGCTTCATCTGTTCGTTGATCGGGTTCAGTTGCGGCAGCCCCAGGGTCGCGATGAACGCGCCGATCAAGCGCGCACCGGGCAGGTCGATGCCTTCGCCAAACGCGCCGCCCAGCACCGCAAAACCGACGCCCTGGCTGTGTTCGGTGAACTGTTCGAGAAACGCCCGGCGCTCGGCTTCGGCCATGCCGCGAGACTGCTGCCACAGTGCGATGTGCGGGTGTCGCTCGGCGAGTAACAGCGCCACTTGTTGCAGATAATCGAAACTGCTGAAGAACGCCAGGTAATTACCCGGTTGGTGAGCGAACTGCTCGGCGATCAATTCAACGATGGGTTCCAGCGAGGCCTGGCGATGCACGAACCGGGTGGAGACCTCATCGACAATCCGCACCCGCAACTGCGCGGCATTGAACGGTGATTCCACGTCGACCCAGGCAGTGTCCGCCGGCAGGCCCAGCAGGTCGGCGTAGTAATGGCGCGGGCTGAGTGTGGCGGAAAACAACACGCTGCTGCGCGCCGCCGTCAATCGCGGGCGGATGAATTCGGCGGGCACCACATTGCGCAGGCACAAGGTGGAACTGCTGCGCTTGCCGCGCAACTGACGCAGGCTGATATCAAAGATGAAATGTTCGTTGAACAGCTCGGCGACCTTGGCAAATTGCAGTGCCTCAAAATAGAACGCCTGCAGATCGCCATTGAGTGCTTCGGGGTGGTCGTTGAAATAGTCGCCCATGGCGCTGGCGCAAAGGCTCAGGGCCTGGAGCATTTTGTCGGGTCTGGCCGCGTAGGCCTGATACGGCGCGAGTTGGTCCTTGTGCAACGCGTTCCACTCACGATTCAAGCGCTGCAAGGGTTTCTTCAACGGCTCCGGCGCCGTATCGCGCACGGTCTTGAGGGTGTACTGATCAAGGCTGGCGCTGTACATCGAACGTGCGCGCTCCACCAGGTTATGGGCTTCGTCCACCAGCACCGCGACGCGCCACTGGTTGAGTTGGGCCAGCCCGAACAACAGCGCGCCAAAGTCGAAATAGTAGTTGTAGTCGGCGACCACCAGGTCGCTCCAGCGCGCCATTTCCTGGCTCAGGTAATACGGACAGAGGCCGTGCTCCAGGGCGACCTCGCGCAAGTTGCGTTGGTCGAGCAGGCGCACCTTGGCGGCCGCGATACGCGCGGCGGGCAAACGGTCGTAGAAACCCTTGGCCAGCGGGCAGGATTCGCCGTGGCAGGCCTTGTCCAGGTGTTCGCAGGCCTTGTCCCGCGCCACCAGCTCCAGCACGCGCAGCGGCAGTTCGGGACTGCTGGCATACAGCACTTGCGCGGCGTCGAGGGCCAGCTTGCGACCCGGGGTCTTGGCGGTGAGGAACAACACCTTGTCCAGTTGCAGGGGCGCTAGGGCCTTGAGCATGGGGAAGATCGTGCCGACGGTTTTGCCGATGCCGGTGGGCGCCTGGGCCATCAGGCAGCGGCCGGTGCTGACGGCCTTGTACACCGACTCTGCGAGGTTGCGCTGGCCGGGGCGAAAGGCGCTGTGGGGGAACGCCAGGGCCTGTGCGGCGCGGTTGCGGGCGTCGCGGTGCTGCATTTCCTGGCGGGCCCAACCGAGAAACAACGCGCATTGCCGGTTGAAGAAGCGTTGCAGATCGGCGGCCGCAAAGCGCTGGTTCAGCAAGGTTTCGCCCTCGCCGACGATATCGAAATACACCAGCGCCAAATCGATGTGCGCAAGCCCGAGCTTCTGGCACATCAACCAGCCGTAGACCTTGACCTGGGCCCAATGCAATTGCCGATGGTTGGCGGGCTGGGCGTCGAGGTCGCCGCGATAGGTCTTCACCTCTTCGAGGCGGTTGCTGTCCGGGTCGTAGCCGTCCGCCCTGCCCCGCACCTTGAGTTCCTCGTACTCGCCTTCCAGGGCCACTTCGTTCTGGTAGTGCGCGCTGCGCCGCGAGGCGACCGTGCGATGGCCGGCGATGCCTTCCTGGGCGCTGGGCGACGGGGTAAAACGCAGGTCGAGGTCGCCGACCTTGGCCGTGAACTCACACAATGCGCGCACCGCCACGGTGTAGCTCAAGCGGACTGCGCCCAGCGCACATAGCAGACGGTGACCGGCATCTGGTACTCGCCACAGAACTCCAGCCAGCGCAGCTGGTTGTCTTGCAGGCGATCGCCGGGGCCTTTGACTTCGATCATGCGGTAGGTTTTCTGCGCGGGCCAGAACTGGATCAGGTCCGGCATACCCGCGCGGTTGGCGCGAATATCCAGCAGCAGCCGCTCGAACCAGCAACGCAAGTGTTCGGCGGGCAAGCATGCCAAGGCCTGCTCCAACAGTTCTTCACTGAGCAGGTTCCAGAAGACAAAGGGTGACTGGATGCCCCACTTGTCCACGTACCGTTGGCGGATGGTGTGTTTGTAGCGGTCATCCTGCAGTTGCTCGAGACAGGCGGCAAACAGTGACGCACGACGCTGATGGAAGTCTTCGCTGTGCAAATCCGCCGGCCCGCGCTGGAACGGGTGGAAAAATGCCCCCGGCAGCGGCGCGAAGATCGCCTCCCAGCACAGCAGGCCGAACAGCGAATTGATCAGGCCGTTTTCGACGTAGTACACCGGCGCATCGGGCTCGCTCAGATGGGCCTGCACGCAATACTCCACCGCCATCGAGGGCGGCGGCGGCGGGAGCGCCAGGTCCAGGCGCGTGACGTCCCGAGGCTTGGCCTTGGGCACGGCTGGCGCGCCCAGCTTGCGCCGCAGGCGCGGCAACACTCGCAGCAGGTGTTGCTGCTCGGCGGGGCTTTCCGGGGCCTCGTGGGCGGCACATGCCAGGGCCATGGCCTGGGCGTAGTCTTCCTGGCGCTCCAGCACGCGAATCAAGCGTGCGCGCGCGCCGGGATAAGCACAGGCCCGGTAGATCTGCTCGGCCAACGCCAACTCGGCACTGCGCTCGCAAGACTGGCCGACCTGGAACAACAGCTTGGCCCGGCGTTTTTCCAGCCAGGGGTTGTCGGTCTGCAACGTAGCGATCTGCGCCAGCACGCTGTCCAGCGCCTGCGCGGACTCAAAGGCTTGCTGGCACTGATGCAGGAACAGAAACCCCAGCACGTCATCGCGGCTGCGCAAACCACGGGACTGTGCGCAAAACTCGACTTTTTCGTAGGTGTAGATGCCCAGATCCGCCAGCACGAACTCGGACCAGTCCTGATGCAGGTTGCCGAAGAACATCAAGCGCAAGCGATCACACAAGTCCATCACGGTGACGCTGTAGAGCACGTCATCCAGCTCGGGGCACCAGTGGGCAAAGCAGCGACGCTCATCGAACTGCGGCGCCAGTTGCTCGAGCCAATCGGCCTTTTTGCCCTTGGGCTGCTCGATCCACGGCTGGAACGCGCCCAGCAACTCGCCCTTTTGCAGCAACCCGAACAGTTCGTCAAAGCCCAGCAGGCACTGATCATCCACCCAACCCAAAGCCTTCAGCGGACGCGCTGCCGCATGAGCGCAGCCGATCTCCGGGTAATTGAGCTTGCCCGCTCGAAAATGCACGCCCTTGCGCATCACCAGACGTACCAGTAATGCCTGGGACGCCTGCGGCAACCTGTCGAATTGCTGAATGAAATGCGCTTCTTCAGCATCGAGCAGATCGGCATAGCGTTGTGCCAGCCAATCCAGTACCTGACGGAAGTTATGCAGGTAATACAGGGGATTTTCGAGGGGTTCGGGCATGGTCCGCAGCGATCGAATACTGGTTATGCATACAGAGTGCCGCCGCTGACGCGTTGTTGCAATCGGTAATAGATAAATGGCGCACGCAACTTTTTGCGTAAAAGTGATCAGATAGGGGAATTGATGGCGTAACATTTATGGCCCGCAGCCTCAGGCCGCGGGACTTTTCAGGGTTAAGGTAAGGGTTATGAACATGAAGAATTTGGGTCTGCCACTGGTTGCACTCACTTTTCTGGTATTGGCCGGTTGCGCGACGCAAACCGTAGTGACATTGCAGAACGGCACGCAGTATTTAACCAAAGACACGCCGAAGACCAAGACCGCCGACGGCTTCTATGAATTCACCGACATCGCCGGCAAGCGCATCCGCGTCAGGGCCGATGATGTGGCCACGGTTCGCAAGGAAGACTGATCCCTCCCGGCATCCTTCATCAAACATGTGGGAGCCCGCTTGCTCCCACCGTTTGAACCGCGTGCCAACGCGGTTTCAACCGATCACGACGCCCTCCCCCGACCAGTTGCTCACCCCCACCAACGTCACCGAATCCGCGCCAAAACTGATCACCGTATCGCCGCCCACCGCCTTGGCGTGCTCGCGATAATCCAGGCTGCCCTGCACATCCGTGAACACCAGTTTGTCGCTCGATTGATAGCCGATCACCCGATCCTGGCCAAACGGCCCGCTGAACAGAAAGGTGTTATGGCCACTGTTGTCGCGAAGGGTGTCGTTGCCCTTGCCACCTTCGATGAAGTCCGCGCCCTTGCCGCCCTGGATCAGGTCATTACCGTCGCTGCCGATGATGAAGGTGTTGCCCTTGTGCGGCTCGGCATTGCGGTTGAGGTCCTGCACCCAGGTGGTAGCCCGCGCCGGGTCGGACAGGTTGGCGACGATCACCGTCGAGTCCCGGCTCATCTGGTCGTAGAACCCGGATTCGAGCACGCGGGTCATGCCGTCGCCATAGCCGCTGGGCAAATGCGACACCCAGGTCGGCAGGTTGGCAATGGAGAACGGCAGCACGTTCCACAGCGTCGAGGCGTAGTGATCGTTGAAGCTGACGATGTTGTCGGTGGTCGATTCATGGGGCTTGTCATGCACGCCCAGGGACGACAGGTTGAAAGATGAACCGTCCAGCGCCCGGAATACCGGGTCGTTTTCATAGCCGATGTTCAACACCTTGTCGCCAGCGCTCTGGGTCGGCGACGCGTAGGCCACATAGTTGGCGTCCTTGTAGAACCCCGACCATCGCTGGTCGCTCAACTCCGCCAGGCTGTTGACCGCCAGCCCGCCGAGGCTGTGGCCGCTGACCAGCACGTCGGAACCGCTCAGGCCATGGGCGCCGGCATACTCGGCAACCGCCTTGAGCAAACCGCCGAAGGCTTCGCCGGCGTAGTTCTTCGCGTAATCCCTGGGGCCCAGGGCGGCGAGCAGATCGCTGAGCAGATCACCGATGGAATCGCTGATCAGGCTTTCCCGCGGCCCCGACGTGCCGCGAAAGCCGATGCCGATTTCGAGCAGGCGGCCGGCGTCATCGAACTTGCCCAGCACTTCGGCCTGCGCGGTGGTGTAGCCAGCCTTTTCACCGAAAAACGTGCCCCTGGCGTCAACCTTGCCGACGTAACCCAGGGTGCTCGCACTGAGCGGCGTCCATCCGGCGTGTTGCAGCGCTTCCAGGGCGGCCTTTTCCGAGTCGGGATTCCACGGGATACCGGGGATCACGCCTTGGGAGTCGGCACCGCCGAGCAATGCACCGACCAGCGTCGCCGGCAGGCCAACGCCCAAGCCGTGGTGCTGATAGCCCACGGCAAAGCCGTTATCCAGGTTGTGGTAGGTATACAGCGTGATCGCCATTGCATCGGCGAACAGCGCCTTGGAACCCTCGGTGCCAAGGTTTTTATAATCAAAGATTCCCATCGGTAGTGCCTCTCTGTTGTTGGAGTTGTCGAGAAAGCGCAATGACGTCCCAGGTGCTGCTACGGCTGCTTGCCCACCGGCCCAAAGGCCTCATCGACTTGCGCCAGGTCGGTATCGCGCAGGTTGCCGGCGTAGTAGTGCAATTTGGTCCAGGCCATCAGGTAGTCATAACGCGCCTGGGCCAGGTCGCGCCGGGTGCTGTAGAGCTGCTGCTCGGCGTTGAGCGCATCGAGGTTGACCCGCTCGCCGCCGAGGATGCTTTGCCGGGTCGACACCACCAGCGCCTCGGCCGAGGTCAGGGCTTTCTGGTAGGCGCGCAGCTTGCTCACGCCCGACAGGCAGGCGCTGAACTGGCGACGCAGTTCGATCAGGGTTTCGCGGGTCTTGCCTTCCAGCTCGTATTCGGCCTGCTCCATGGCGCGGCTGGCCTGGCGCGTGGAGGCGGAGACAGCGCCACCGGCATACAACGGCAGGCTGACTTCGACGCCGATGGTGTTGGTGTCGTAGCGCTGGTTGTAGGTGTTGCCGCTGTCGGATTCCTGCTGGCGCGAACTGGCATACGCGGTGATCTTCGGCAAGTGCCCGGCACGGTTGCGCTCCACTTCATAACGCGCCACTTCCAGGGCCTGGCGTTGCGAGGCCAGCGTCGGGTTGTTGCTGATCGCCAGCGCGTGCCAGGTGTCGTAGTTGGCCGGCGTCAGGCTGAAGGCGGCGAAGCGCTGATTGAGCGGCGCGAGGTCGTGGATGTTGACGCTCTGCACGCCGATCAACGCGCCCAACGCTCTTAACGAGGCGTCCTGTTCATCCAGCGCCTGGATTTCTTCGGCGGTGGCCAGCTCATAGCGCGATTCGGCTTCAAGGATGTCGGTGCGCGTGCCCTCGCCCTGCTGGAACAGGTGCTGGTTCTGCTGAAACTGCTGCTCGAAGGCGTTTTTCTTGGCGCGGGCGATCTCGATCTGGTCTTGGGCGAACAACGCTTGGGTGTAATAGCTCAACACCCGCACCAACAGCGCCTGGCTCTTGTCGCGAAAACTTTCATCGGCAAACAGCGCCTGGGCCACGCCCTTGCGGTAGTTGGCATAGGCTTCGTAGTCGAACAGCGGCTGCTGCAGGCTGAAGGTCGAGCCGTAGCTGTTGTAATTGCGCGCGTCGCGATAGCTGCCGCCACGCCCGTCAGGCAGGTGCGCTTCGGAGTTGTTGCGCCCCTTGTTGTAGTTGTAGGACAGCCGCGGCAGCAACCCGGCGCGGCCGATGGTGCGGTTTTCCAGGCCGGCGTCGCGTTCCTTGAGCGCGCCGAGGAACACCGGATCGTTGCGCAGAGCCTGCTCGTACACATCGAACGGGCCCATGGCGGCCTGGGCAGGCGCACAGCTCAACAGCACGGCAATGAACAGCGGTTTCATGTTCATTCCTCGGTCAACGCAGAGCCGGCGCGGTCGAGCAGCGGCTTGAACAGGTAATTGAGCAACGAGCGCTCGCCGGTACGCACGAACATCTCGGCGGGCATGCCCGGCTTGATAACCAGGCCGTGGAGTGTTTCCAGCGCGGCCTCGCTGACGCTGGTGCGCAGCACGTAGTACGGCGCGCCGGTTTTTTCGTCGAGCAGTTGGTCGGCGGAAATCAGGCTGACCTGTCCCGGCACACGCGGGGTACGGCTCTGGTTGAACGCGGTGAACAGGATGTCGACCGGCAGGTGGGTGCCGACCTTGTCCACCAGGTGGACCGGCAAATGCCCCTCGACTTCCAGCCGCGTGCCCTGTGGCACGATCTCCAGCAAGGTCTCCCCGGCACGCACCACCGCGCCTTCGGTGTGGACGCCGAGGTTGACCGCAATGCCATCGGCCGGCGCGTTGATTTCGCTGTGTTGCAGGTCGAACCCGGCGGACGTGAGTTGCTGCTCCAGGGTCAGGCTGCGCAGTTGCGCGTCGGCCAGTTGGCTGCGCACTTCCTTCTGGTATTCGTCGCTGTGCTGCTGCAGTTTGAGCCGCGATTCGAGGATGCCCTGCTCCACTCGGCCGCTTTCGCCGGTGTTCTGCGCCAGGTCCTGTTGCACCTGGGACAGCTGGCGCTGGTACTCCATCAAGCGGTTGCGCGGGATGTAGCCATTGTCGGCCAGGGGCTGCAGATTGCTCAGTTGATCGCGCAGGGATTGAGCCTGGGCGCTCAGGTCGCTGCGTGCGCGGCGCATGCCATTGAGCTGCGCCGTGGCGCCGTCGATATTCGCGCGAATCCCCGCCTGTTCACGGGCAAAGGCTTCGCGGCGGCTGCTGAACAGTTGACGCTGGCCTTCTAGCACCAAGGCCAGCGCAGGGTCCGGGGCGGTGCTGAGTTCGGCGGGAAACACGATGGCCGCGCGATTGTCGCGCTCGCTCTGCCAGCGCGCCACACTGGCCCAGGCCAGGCGGTACTGCGCTTGCAGTGATTGCACATCGGCCTGGTTCTGGGTCTGGTCGAGACGAAACAGCGGCTGGCCCTGTTTGACCGTCTCACCTTCGCGCACCAGGATCCGGCTGACCACGCCGGGGCTGAAGGTCTGCACGGCCTTGCGCTTGCCCGAGACCACCACGGTGCCCTGCACCGGAATGCCCTGGTCCAGCGGCGCCAGGCTGGCCCAGAGGAAAAAACCACCGGCGCCGACCACCGTCAGCCACCAGCCCAGACGCACGAAAAAAGCGGCGTCGCGTTGTTCCACAGTGAGCATGCTCATGCGCCTGGATTCCTTGCGGTTTGATACTGACGACTGAAACTGACGCCGGTTTTTTCCTGCGTCGCCGCCTGCTGGCCGGACAACGCGCGCAGCACGTCCTGGCTCGGCCCAAACGCTTGCAGGTGGCCTTCGTTGAGCACCAGCAACTTGTCGGCCTGGGCCAGGGCCGAAGAGCGGTGGGTGACGAGAATCACGCTGCTGCCCTGGGCCTTCAGCTGCACGATGGCGCTGGCCAGCGCGGCTTCACCGACGGTGTCGAGGTTGGAGTTGGGTTCGTCCAGCACAACCAGCCGCGGCCCGCCATACAGCGCACGCGCCAGGGCCACCCGTTGCTTCTGGCCGCCGGACAGGCCGCCGCCGTTGTCGCCCAACACGGTGTCGTAGCCTTGCGGCAGGCGCAGAATCAATTCATGCACCCCGGCCTGTTGCGCCGCCTGGACCACCTGCGCCGGGTCGGCATCGCGAAAGCGCGCAATGTTGTCGGCGATGCTGCCGCTGAACAATTCGATGTCCTGGGGCAGGTAACCGATGTGCGGGCCAAGATCGTCACGGTCCCAGCGATGGATATCCGCGCCATCCAGGCGCACGGTGCCGGCCAGGGTTGGCCAAACGCCCACCAGCACCCGCGCCAGCGTGGACTTGCCGGACCCCGACGCGCCCAGCACCCCCAGCACCTCGCCAGCGCCCAGGTGGAAGCTGACCTGATGCAGCGTCGCCAAGCGTCGACCCGGCGGGCCGGCGCTGACCTGCTCGAAACTCACCTGACCCTTGGGGGCGGGCAAGGCCATCGGCTCGACGTCCGGCGCAAATTCGCGCAGCAGTTGGTCAAGCCGCTGATAAGCCAGCTTGGCCGAACTCCACTGCTTCCACACGGCAATCAACTGATCGATCGGGCTGAGCACCCGCCCCATCAGGATCGAACCGGCGATCATCATCCCGGCGGTCATCTCGCCCTTGATCACCAAGAATGCGCCCAGGCCGAGCACCAACGATTGCAGGCACAGGCGCAGGGATTTGCTCAGCGCGGTGATCACCGAGCCGGTGTCGCTGGCCGCGTTCTGCAAGCCCAGGAACTGCGAATGCACGGCAAACCAGCGCTGGCGCAATGCGCCGAGCATGCCCATGGCCTGGATGGTTTCGGCGTTGTGCAAATGGCTGGTGGCCAGTTGGCTGGATTGCTGGGAGTAACCGCCAGCCTCAGCCAGGGGCTTGTTGGTCAGGTATTCATTGAGGCAGGCCAGGCCGATCAGCAGCAAGGCCCCCGCCGTGGCCAGCACGCCCAGCCACACGTTGAACAGGAAAATCACCAACAGATAGATCGGAAACCACGGCGCATCAAAAAACGCGAACAGCGCCGGCCCGGTGATGAACTGGCGGAGATGGGTCAAATCTGCCAGGGACTGCCCGGCATGCCCCTGGCCGCGTTGCAGGTTGCGTTCGAAGGCAGCTTTATACACGCGCAAGTTGAAGCGCCGTTCCAACTGGCTGCCGATGCGGATCACGATAAAACTGCGGATGACTTCCAGGCTGCCGATAAAGGCGAAGAAACCGACGACCATCAGCGTCAACATCACCAGAGTGGTTTCATTCTGGGAGGACAGCACGCGGTCATACACTTGCAGCATATAAATGGACGGCACCAGCATCAGCAGGTTAATTAATGCAGTGAAACAGCCAACGCTGATCAAAATACTTTTATATTCACCCAGCGCCTTGAATAAAGGCGCAACAACAGGGGGCTTCGCCATGGTGTTTGATCTTCCTTGAACCCAATGACCGGCAATAGTTGCCCCAGCCCCTGAATAAGCGGCGGCCAACTATTAAATTCGAGTTATAGCGTTATAACTGGAAACTAAGGTATTCGTTGCAATGTCACGATATCGCCGGATGGCGTGCGCGCCTGGTATTCACCGTCGCGCTTACGATTCAAGTGGGTAATCCCGGAACCTTCGGCATTCATCAACCAGATCCCGTCCGGCGTCGGCGACCATGTCAGGGGTTTGTCTCCCAGCCATTGCTCGACGCAGGCCACATCGCCCCCCACGGCGGTGGCTTGCTCCAGCAAATCCAGGGCACAGACCTGATCCTGTCGGTGCAGTTGCCAATGTCCGGCCAACTGCGCGGTGGTGGGTAAAACGAGACTGCTAGCCATTGCGTGGGCTCCTGCCGACACGAACAACACCTGTAGGACACAGGCGATCAAATGCACAAAACGCGGCATGTGTATGCCCCTCCTGGAAGCGCGGCGCCACAACGCCGCGCCGGTGCATCAGGCCACGATGTCGCTGACCGCTGCCTGGCCCACGGTGGTGACGAGGAAATCCGCCACGCCGTGCCCGGAGAAGTCCACGGCCAAGGTACCCAGGTGGGTGCCCGAGGCATAGCTCAATACTGCGTCGCCGGCATGCCCGGTGAACGCGTTGACGAAGCTCAGGCCCGCACCTTTGGTGATGCCGCTCAGGTCGATCTTGTCGGCGCCGCTGGTGAAGTCAAAGATCTTGTCCGCCGCACCTGGCCTGGAATCGGAACTGGCACCGAACACAAAGGTGTCGTTGCCGGCGCCGCCCCACAGTTGGTCGGCACCGCCAGCGCCGTAGATGAGGTCGTTGCCGGCCCCGCCCTTGATCAGGTTGGCGGCATTGTTGCCGATGATCAGATCGTTGCCCGCGCCGCCGAAGGCGTTTTCCACGGTGACGCCCTTGGCGATGGACACGTTGCCCACCAGGCCGCCAACGTCGGAGAACGAGGTCTCATTGAGGTTGATCTTCTGGTTCTGGGTGAAACCGGAAAAATCCAGGGTGTCGTTGCCGCCGCCGTCCCAGACCGAAAATACCAGCTTGTCGGCGTTGGCGGTGGCGCTGAGGAAATCACGCCCGGTGTTGGAGTTGAAGCCGTAGGTGGTGTCGCCAGCGCGGGTGGCGTAGTTCGCGCCGTAAAGCTTCTGGATCGCCGCGATATCGTCGATCAACGGCCCGGAGGCATAGGCCTCGACCCCGCCCTTGCTGAAGTTCTGGTTGGTGTTGCTCTCACTCCAGTAACTCATGAGGCTGTAGCCGCGCGTGTCCTGTCCATAGGTCGCGTCGTTGTAGGTCGGGTTGCCATTCCCGGCGTTGTAGTCGCCGGGGTGAGCCAGGCCCAGGGTATGACCGATCTCGTGGGTCAGGGTCTGCCGGCCGTAGTTGTTCAGGTCCGGGGTCTTGTTGGGTGTGTAGCTGCTGTTGGTCAGGTACCACGAGGTGCCGTCGTAGCCCGCGCCGGTGCCGGGCAGGTAGGCGAAGGCCGCCGCGCCGTCCTGGCCGCCGCTGTAGTTGCCGAAGGTCATATGCCCATCGCCGCCGCGGGCCTTCTCGGTGAAGGCAACGTTGGCGACATCCGACCAGGATTGCATGGCCAGCGCGGCCTGGGCTTTCTGCTGGCTGTTGAACTGGCTGAAGCCCGAAATGCCATGCTTGTTCAGCGTGCTCGAGGAGGCCGAGGTCAGAAAGGTGTAGGTCAGGTCGATCTTGCCGTTGCCGTCGACGTCCCGGTACGCGGCGCCGTCGCGCAGCAGCTGGGTGGCGGCCTGGTCAACGGAATAGGAGGGTTTGCCATTGATCGTGAGGTTGCCGCCACGGTCGTACAGATGGCTGAAACTATCGATTTGCGTATACGCAGTGCTGGCTTGCGCGGCAGACACAATAGCCTGGTCTTTTACTTTTGACATAAACGTACTTCCTTGTGTGCAAGTGCATCAGTCTTGGGTCGATAGGAACCCCGCTGGCGAGATCGTCCTATCACTCGCCTCTTTTGAAGGCGTCACGAAACTGACACAACTTGAAATCTTTCGTCTACATCTATTTACGCAGCCTGAATTCAACACATAAGTGCAACGCTCACCCCTGCATAAACTTCGTACGGCGTCTTCCAGCCCAGGCGTTTTCGCGGGCGTAAATTGATCTTCGTTACCACGCGACTGACCGCCTCGACGGTCAGCTTGCTGAAGTCGCCGCCCTTGGGAAAATACTGCCGGAGCAGGCCGTTGGTATTTTCATTAGTGCCTCGCTGCCAGGATGAATAGGGTTCTGCAAAAAAGACTTGGCACTGGCTCCGATGCGCAATGCGTTCATGCCCGGCAAACTCCTTCCCGTTATCCAGCGTCAGCGTGTGAACAGCATGCCCCTTGAGCAACAGATTGATCGCCCGCGTTACCTGCCGGCGCGTCCTGCGCTTGACCGGATAGGCGCTCAGGTAGCCGCTTTTACGATCAACCAGCGTGACCAGATTGCCGCCTACGCCATGCACCGTGTCACCCTCCCAATCACCTAGACGCTCGCGGGCTTCGACCTCAGCAGGGCGCTCGGTTATCGATACGCGATTACGCAACTGTCCGCGCCGGTCGTGGCTTCCGTAGCGTTTTCGGTACAGCTTCCTGCGGTGCCGCAAATACTTGTATAACTCGCCACCTGCGTGTTTGTCGGTGGCGATAAACCGATAAATCCACTCGTGACTGACCGCGCGCTCCGGCTGCTCTTGCTTCAGGCGCTGAGCAATCTGCTCCGGGCTCATACCGTGTTTTAGCCAGAGCGGCAGATAATGGCTGAACCACGTTAATGGCTTGCAGTGCTTGCGCGCCTGCGCTCGACGGGCATCACTTTCATGGGTCGCAGCAACCGCTTTGTAGGTCTTCTGGGAGCTGTTGCGGCGAACCTCACGACTGATCGTCGAGGGATGTACGCCAACCTGTTTCGCGATGCTTGCCTGGCTTTTTCCGGCGCTCAGACCGGCCTCAATCTGGTAACGTTGGCCCTGAGTCAGCTGCCGGTAATGCGTAGTCATCTGCGCTTGAATCCTTCGGTGTGAGAGCCTGGATTCTACCGGTGGCTGACTCTCTGCCTATCGTTTCAAACGTTGCACTTATTCTATGAATTCAGGCAGTGAAAACCGACAAGCCGGCAACTTAAGCAAGTCGCGTGCAATGTTTGTAGGGGGGTTAGTTGCTTTTGTCCGACAAAAAGCGCCGTGCTGTTATTTAAATATTAAATAGCGGTAAAGCCGCTCAACTTGAGCGGCGCACTTGTTTAGATGGATCCAATATATTGTCACGGTGTCATTCGCCGCATTAAAGAACCAGCATCTTTATAAATACACCGGATTATCGGCAGCTGTTCCAGCCCGTCTCGCGCAATGCCTGCAACAGGGTTTCGCCGTCCAGACCCGGCACCCGCACCCCGTCGTCGGTGGTCATGCTCTCACCGGCCAGCATGGCGTTGACGATCGCCTCCTCCACTGCCTCCGCCGCGGCGAGGAACAGCGGGGACATATGATCGTTATTGACCATCTGCACCGCGCTGCTGAACGCCAGGTCCTTGCGCCCATAGTCCGCCGGGGGCAGCGCCTGATTGCCGGTGGCGAAGGCCAGGAACAGGTCGCCGCTGGAATCCTCGGTGCCGCCGCCGGTGCGCGCAATGCCGATGGACGCGCGTTGCGCCAGGCGCCGGCATTGATGGGGCAGCAACGGCGCGTCGGTGGCCAGGATCACCACGATCGAGCCCATGCCCGGCGTGCCCCGCTCGGCGAACGGCGATGGGATCGTCATCAACTGCCGGCCCACCGGGTAGCCGTCAACCCGCAGTTCCTGGCGCTTGCCATGGTTGGCCTGCACCAGCACGCCGACCGTCCAGCCGCCCTGCTCCGCCGGCAACCGGCGCGACGCGGTGCCGATGCCGCCCTTGAATTCATGGCAGATCATCCCGGTGCCGCCGCCCACTGCACCTTCCTGTACCGGACCACTTTCGGCGTGGTCCAGCGCCTCGCGCACATGCGCAGGCTTGACGTGCTGGCCCCAGATATCGTTCAGCAGGCCGTCGTAGGTTTCCATCACCACCGGCATGCACCAGTACACGGCCGGGTCCGCCAGACGCTCGCGCTCCAGGGCAATCAGGGTGTCGCGCACAATGCCGAGGCTGTGGGTGTTGGTGATCGCCAATGGCGTGGTCAACAGCCCTGCTTCGCTGATCCACTCCAGGCCCGTGGCGTCGCCATTGCCGTTGAGCACATGATACCCGGCAAAGCACGGCTGCTGCCGCGCCTCGCCGGCACGCGGCTGGACCACTGTGACGCCGGTACACACCTGCTTACCGTCGACGCGGGTCTTGAGCGTGCTGTGGCCGACCCGGACGCCGGGAACATCGGTGATGGCATTCAACGCGCCGGGCGTGCCCAGCCCCAACGTGATGCCCAATTGACGTGCGCGCATAACCACTCCTTACAGTTTCTGATACGCCGGACTCAACCGGCCACTGATGCAATACAGAATCACCGACAGCGCCAGCAAGCCGATGATGACCATGATGTCGCGCACCGAAGCCTCCGCGATCAAGGTCATCAACAGATACCCGGCGCCCAGCACCGCCAGCAATGCCGGCAGCGGCCACAAGGGCATGCGATACGGATGTGCGCGCTCACGCAGCAGCACCCGGCTCATCAGCGCACTCAAGGCCACGATCAGGTACACCAGCATGATCAGCAGCACACTGAACGAGGTGAGGTCCGCCAGGTTGGAGCTGAAACTCAGCAGCGCCGAAGGGATCGCCAGGAACAGCGTCGCCAGCCAGGGCGAATCCCAGCGCGGGTGAATGCGCGTGAACAGTTTGTTGATGGTCGGCGTCCACAGGGCGTCGCGGCCGCTGCTGAATACCACGCGGCCGATCTGGATCACGATGGCGACGATGGCGTTGAACACCGAGAGGAAGATCCCGGCACTGACCAGGCGTGACAAGGTTTCGTTGCCATGGCTGGTCAGTAGGTAGCCGATGGGGTCGGGGCTGCTGATCATCGCACTCAGCGATGGCGCGCCGATCAGCAGCGCGGTGATCGGCACCAGTTCGATCACCACCACCAGCCCCAGGGACCACAACACCGCTTTGTGTACGCCCTTGCCGCCGCATTTCATGTCTTCGGCCAGCAGCACCGCCGGCCCGTAGCCATTGAAGGAGAACAGGCCGATGCCGACCGCGCCGATCACCAGGGCCCAGGGCGCCAGGTGCAACATGCCGTTTTCGACGATCTGCGGCTGAAACAGCACGCTGACCGGCTGCACCGGATGGCCGAAGCCGAGGAACACGATCACCAGCAAGGCCGCCACTTCCAGCAGCAGGCAAGTGCCGGTGATCCAGGCATTGAGCTTGATATTGAGGATGCCCAGGGCGTAACTGCACACCACAATGACCAGCGCAACGGTCTGGGCATCGAACCGGGTGCCCAGAGCGTTATTCAAGTAGGTCGCCGCGCCCGTGGCCAGTACCGGTGGGATAAACAGCAACATCACCAGTACCGTCAGGAACGTCGCATAGCCCGCCATGCCGCCGAATACCCGCTTGGCATACACATATTCACCGCCAGCGCTGTTGTGGGCGCGGCCCAGTTCGGCGTAGCAAAAGGCGAACATCAGCGCGAGCAAGGCGGCCATGACAAAGGCCAGGAACACGCCGCTGCCGGCCTGTTGAATGGCGAACGGGGCGATCACGAACACCGAACTGGCGGGAGTCACCGCCGAAACGGTAATGGCCACCACATCGAAGACGCTCAGGGTGGGCTTGAGCACGCCGTCAGGCGCGGGGGAAGCACTCATATCGTTATCCTCTGTCGTTGTTTTTTGTGTGAGGCAGAAACGAAAAGTCTGAAAGTCGTGGGATATGTTTCCCACTCAATGATCGCGAAGTTAAAGCCAGAGCTGTTGTCAGCCAATTCCCCTATTGGCGTACTCCCCTTGACGACACCCGGCAAAAGCCGAACCCTTGGCCGATCTTTTGATGAGGGGAACCTGTGACATGAGCCTGTTCAGGGAAGTCGGCATGCATGCAGGGCTGGGGCGCACCCTGTCACAGATCGGCAGCGAGCGATTCTGGAAACAGCTGGTGCTGTTGTTGCACCAATGCCTGCCGTTCGATAACGCCCTGGCGATTTTCTACCCGCTCGACGGCCTGCCCCAGGCCCTGGAGGAATACGACGCCCAGCCCAGCAGCAAACCGGCGTCGATGCTGGTGTACCTCAACGGCCTGTACGTGCTTGACCCGTTTTTCCAGGCCTGTCGCGAAGGGTATGCCAGCGGCGTGTACCGCCTGGAGGAAGTGGCGCCGGACCATTTCCGCCAGAGCGAATACTTCCTCAATTACTTCCACGACAACGTGCTGGAAGACGAGGTGCAATTCATCCTGCAACTACCTAGCGCGGGCACGTTGTCGCTGTCACTGGGCATGCAGCGGCGCTTCAGTGCTGAAGAAACCGGGCTGCTGACCACCTTGGCGGCGTGGGTGCTGCCGTTGATGCAGCAGCATTGGCAGCAAAGCACCCAGCGTGTACCGGCAGCGCAGGCGATGGCCAGCCAGATTCGCGATGCATTGAGCCATTTCGGCTGCGGCGTGCTCTCGGACCGCGAACTGGAAGTCGCCCGCCTGGTACTGCGCGGGTTCTCCTCCAAGGCCATGGCCGAACGCCTGAATATCTCGCCGGACACGGTCAAAGTGCATCGCCGGCATCTGTACGCCAAGCTGGATATTTCTTCGCAGCCGGAGCTGTTTTCGTTGTTTATCCAGTCGTTGGGGCATGACCTGGAAAACCCCTGAAATCCAAATGTGGGAGGGGGCTAGCCCTCTCCCACATCAGTTCTTCAGCGCCCGGTACGAATGGTGTTCCACACCCGCGTGCGAACCCGGTCGATATTCAGCGGCATCGCTTCCAGCGCGAACAACTTGCCCATCATTTCCGCGCTTGGGTAGATCTTGGTATCGGCCTTGATTGCCGGGTCCACCAGGCTGTCCGCCGCACTGTTGCCGTTGGCGTAATGAACGGAGTTGGTGATGTCGGCCATCACTTGGGGCTCCAGCAAGTAGTTCATGAAGGCATACCCGGCCTTTTCATCCGGGGCGTCGGCGGGCATGGCCACCATGTCGAACCAGATCGCGGCGCCTTCCTTGGGGATCTGATAGCCGATGTTCACGCCATTCTTGGCTTCCTTGGCGCGGCTTTCGGCTTGCAGCACGTCGCCGGAGAAACCGACGGCCACGCAGATGTCGCCATTGGCCAGGTCGCCGGTGTATTTCGAGGAATGAAAGTACGCCACGTAAGAGCGAACTTTCATCAGCAGCGCCTCGGCTTTCTTGTAGTCCTCCGGCTTCTTGCTGTGGGGTGGCAGCCCCAGGTAATTCAGAGCGATCGGCAACAATTCCGGGCCATTGTCGAGGATGGCCACCCCGCATTTGCTGAGCTTTTGCATGTATTCGGGCTTGAAGATCAGGTCCCAGGAATTCACAGGCGCGTTATCGCCCAACACCGCCTTGACCTTGTCGACGTTGTAGCCGATGCCGGTGCTGCCCCACAGGTACGGGAAGCCGTGGGCGTTGCCCGGGTCGTTGTTTTCCAGGGCCTTGAGCAGCACCGGGTTGAGGTTCTTCCAGTTGGGCAATTGGCTCTTGTCGAGCTTCTTCAGGGCGCCGCCCTGGATCTGCCGCGCCATGAAGTGGTTGGAGGGGAACACCACGTCATAGCCGGAGTTACCGGTCATCAACTTGCCATCGAGGGTTTCGTTGCTGTCGTACACGTCATAGCTGAAACCGATGCCGGTTTGTTTCTGGAAGTTCTTCGTGGTGTCCGGCGCAATGTAGCTCGACCAGTTGTAGATCTTCACCGTCTCGGCGGCCTGGCTGATAGCGGCCACCAACATCAAGGGCAACAGGGCAATGGCTTTCATGGTTCGATTTCCTGGCGGTTTTAGGGCTGTTTTTATGGCAGGCGATCAAGGATCAAAGCGTTACAGGATCAATACATAGGTCTTGCGCACGGTTTCCTGGATATCCCAGGTTCCGCTGCTGTTGGCCGGCAACATCAGTGCATCGCCGGCTTGTAGGTGGACGATTTCTCCGTCGTCAGGGGTGAAAGTGCAGCGGCCCTGGATAAAGTGGCAAAACTCCTGGGCTTTGATCTGCCGGCGCCAGCGGCCGGGGGTACAGGCCCAGATACCGGTTTCGACGCCGTCGCTGCGCTCGACGCTCAAGCTTGACGCCACGGCGATCGGCTCGCCCAGGGGCACGGCGACCGGTGACGAATCCGGCAGGTGGGCATTCAGCGCGTCTTTGAATTGAGTGATGCTCATGGGGCTACCTGTGTGAGTGGAACGGCTCAGTGCATGAAACTTTCCATGAACCCGGCCACGCCGATCGCCAACTTGCGGCGCCAGGGCGCGGTATTGGGATTGGCCAATACCTGGTCTTCATGGACAAAACTGCGAATGATCGCGTTGTAGCCCAGCCAGCGGCACGGCTCCGGCTCCCAGGCCTTGAGCGCCTCCAGGCCACGCTCGCGGATCACCCAGGGTTGATGGGTCAACGGCGTCTCCTGGCCCAGGATCAGGTCGGCCAGGGTGCGGCCGCCCAGGTTGGTGGCACCGACGCCCTCCCCGCCGTAGCCGCCGGACAGCGCGATGCCGGTGGCGTGATGGCAGAGCATGTGCGGTCGGAACTGGCGCGACATGCCGAGGTTGCCGCCCCAGGAGTGGGTAATCCGCACATTTTTCAACTGTGGGAACAGCTCGCCGAACAGGTAGCGACGCAGCGCCACTTCGCTGTCGGTCAAATCGAAGTCGTGGCGCAATTTGCCGGCAAACTGATAACCGCCACGGGCGCCGAACACCAGGCGGTTGTCGGCCGAACGCTGGCCATAGGTGACCTGACGGCTGCTTTCGCCGAAGGCCTGGCCATGCCTCAGGCCGATTTCGTCCCAGGTGCTGGCGGGTAATGGCTCGGTGGCGACGATCAGGCTTTGCACCGGCAGTTGGTAGCGACCCAACGGCGCCAAGGTGGTCGCGTAACCCTCGACGGCCGGCACTACCCAGGCGGCACGCACGCCGGCCTTTGCAGTGCGCAGGCGGCCGGACTGCCAATGGGTGACGGGCGAGTTTTCGTAGATCTTGACGCCCATGCGTTCCACCACCCGCGCCAGGCCGCGGACCAACTTGGCTGGGTTGATCGTCGCCACATGGGGCGCATAAACCGCGCCAAAGGGCTTGGCGATTCGCAGTTGCTCAGCCAGTTGTTGCGGGTTCAGCCAGCGGTAGTCGGCCTCGGTGAGGCCTTGGGCGTAGAGCTTGTCCAGATAAAGGCGCAGGCTGCTTTCCTGCTCGGGGTAACGCGCGGCGCAGTACAGGGCGCCGCCCTTGCGGTAGTCGCAGTCGATGCCTTCGCGGGTCAGCACCTGCGCCACTTCGTCGGGAATGCCGTGCAGCAGGTCAAACGAAGCACGCCGCTGCTCGGGCGTGAGGCCGGCGAGTAAACGGTCTTCCCCCAACAGGTTGCCCATCAACCAGCCGCCATTGCGCCCGGACGCGCCGAAACCGGCGGTTTGCGCCTCGATGATCGCAATGTTCAGCTCGGGCGCCTGGCGTTTGAGGTAATACGCGGTCCACAGGCCGGTGTAACCGGCGCCGATGATGGCCACGTTGACGTCCAGGTCGTGCTCCAGGGACGGTCGCGCCAGCAGCGGGTCGTCCAACTGATCCATCCATAAACTGATAGTGCGCCATGCCGGCATGCCAGGTTCCCCTACCTCCTTTCGATAGGCTGGATCCTAGAGCGGGATGTCAGAGGCTGTCTTGCGCGCGTGCACGCAGGGAAATGTTGGCGCGACCTGCTGCCCCGTCAACGCCGAATGATTGGCGCTAACCGACGCGGGCAGAGGCTGCGGGGCCGACTATTTATTCTACCCCTTGAAGGCGTACTGGACGTTTACGATAGTCGTTCGACCGCCAACACTGAACTCACAACTCACTACCCCGAATAACTGTTTAAGGGGGATGCTCCTGGTGAGCGACACCTCGCCTTTGTCAGCTGTATAGCTGTTACCGGTTTGATGGTCGACGTAAATAACATCTTTAACACTCTCCCCGCCCACCTGGTATTTACCCGTCGAAATGGTGGGCGGTGTGAGTTGCACTTGAACCGCTTCGAATTTATCCGGGTTCTCGTCAACGGTTCGGGCACCGAAAAACCTCAGCGCACCGTCTTGCTCATCCATATACACACGGTCCGCTTGAAAGGTGTGACCCGTTCCGTCGATGTTAATGATTCCGTCCATGCGGCCTTCACTCTCTGGACGGTTCGGGTGGGCGGATTTATTGTGCTTAGACATAGCGACACTCCAACTGAAAGAAAAGATGCCTGGGCATTACACTACGAATCCGCGAATGAAAAACCTGTCGAACATGACAGGTTTAACCCACATCTTTTTTATTGCCAGTTGATCTAGCCGACTCGCCCTCAAAGCGCCCTTTAATGTAAGCCTTCGGCGTCAGGCCGGTGTGCTGGCGAAAAGCGCTATAAAACGCCGATAACGAATTGAACCCCGCCGCATAGGCCAAGTCGTCCACGCGTATGGGCGGCCTGGCTTTATCCAGCGCTGCCAGCAAATGCACGAGCCGAGCCTGATTGACATAGCGATAGAAGGTTTGCCCGAGGACTTGATTGAGCAAGTAGGAAATCTGATTGCGACTGTAACCGCACTCCTTGGCAACCCGTTGCAGGTCCAACTCCGGGTCCAGGTAGGGTTGTTGCTGCTGGAAGTAGTGCTGCAGGTCGTTGGCCATATGCCCTAGTTGCTGGGGCGACAGGCCCAGGCGGCTGACGCTCGGGCGCGTGGTTTGGGGGCTGTGCTCATGCACCAGTGACGCATATTCGTTGACCCGCCAGATCAGCCCGTCGCGCACGGTGATGGCCTCACTGGTACGGAACGACACCAGGCCCTGCCCGCCGCGCAGGGTGATGCGGTACTGGATGAACGCGGTGTCGCCATCGGCGCGAATGCGGTCCATGTGCTCGATGGCCTCGTCGGGCCCGCGCGGCATGCTGGCTTGCAGGTACTCGCGCAGTTCGGCGTAGCCGACGACGCGGTTCTGGAAGAAGTCGTGGTACTGGATGTGCGGATGGTAGTAAGACATCACGCCATCCAGGTCACGATGACGCCAGCACAGGTGGTGGCGCGTCACTAGCTCGCGCGTGGCGTGGGTGTGCTGGCAATCATCGTCCGCGGCGGTGTGGGGCATGCATGGCTCTACGACGGGTAAAAGGTGGAGGTTGCCGAATTTCAGCGCTGCCATCAATGGCCGACGGCAACTTCTGACTAATGGCCTTTTGCCCAGCCTTTAGCAAGACATGACACACGTCAAGCTATAGGAAAAGAACCGCCGAACGGGGCGAAAAAACTGCCCTTGCATTTATGAACGAATGCTATTTTTACACTCTCACTCGCTGTGACCAGTGACGGTCATGGCCCCCTGCCGCGAGCTAAAGGAAGCGCTCAATGAACAAGGTGGGCAACATGAACAAAGTGACATTCCCCAACGCCTGCCAGCTGATGCGCTGGCATTTCCATCCCATGGGCTTCGAAGGGAGCATGGACGCTCCCGGCAGTATGGTCGCGCGTCTGTTCGACCGCGCCAGCGGCGAGACGCTGATCGCCATCGCTGGCATCCCCTGCGCCACCGTGATGAATGCTACCGATGTAGAGCGCATCATCGAAGCGGTGGAAGCGGAGCTGGAGTGTTTCGTGCCGCCGCATTTGTTAAGGGCTTGAACACGACCAGCGGTGCGCCAGTCGAGCGGTCTATCGACTGATGCACCGCTATTGCGGGCAAGCCCCTACATAGGGCCTGTGCCAGACAGTGCTTAGCGCTGATCGTCAAAAAACGCTTTCCTGGCGTCGACCCGCTCCGAGGCCTTCGGCACATTCACGGCCTGACCCTCGGGTTTTTCCACATACCAGTAGCAATGGCTGACCGCGCGGGTAATGCCGACATACGCCAGGCGCAGCACTTCGTCTTTTTGCGCGTTGTCGTAGGGTTCAGTGTCGCCGGCCTTGCCCAGGCCCGCCATGCGGTACACCTGGTTCTTGTACGGCGAACGGGTGACATGCTGGCAATCCCCAAGCAGGAACACCGCATCCGCCTGCAGGCCTTTGGCGCTGTGATAGGTCAATTGTTTAAGCCTGCGCGCCGCGGGCGGCAAGCTAGAATCCACATTAACTACAGACTGAATATGATCATTAATCAATAACTTATCGCTAGTTTTTCGATACAACATTAACACCGAATCGCCCTTTTGATAGTGCTCCTGCAGGCGCCGGCCCAAGGCCGCATCGTCGCGTTCCAGTACCGTAACGGGCACCAACGCCTTGGGTATGCCGCTGGCCTTGGCCTTCTTGCCGGGGATCGCCGGCGCGGCGCGCACAATGTGTTCGGCGGCATCGATGATGTGCTGATGGCTGCGATAGTTCTCGCCGAGCATGACGCGGGTGGTACTCGGTGCCGGGAATTCCTGGTTGAACTGCATGAAGTACTTCGGCGAACTGCCGCGCCAGCCATAGATCGACTGCCAGTCATCCCCTACGCACAGCAGTGACGAATGCTGGGCGCCGCGTCCTACATGCATGGCTGGCCCACGGCTGCGGATTTCACGCAGGCTGGCGCGCAGCCAGGAGACGATCTGCGGCGAGACGTCCTGGAACTCGTCGATCATCAGGTGTGACAGCGGCCGCAACAGGGGGTCGCTGAGCAACTTGAGGTTTTCCGGGGTGTTTTCGCCAAACAGCGAGAACATGCGGTTGTAGGTCATGATCGGCGGCGACTGGTCGAGCAGATGGTCTTCCAGGGCTTTCCAGAAAATGCTCAAGGCCTCGAAGAAGGCGCGGTCCGGATCGTCTTTGGCGAAACTCATCTGGCCCACGGCATTGGGCACGTCCAGACCGAGGTTCTCGATGAAACCTGCGGCCATGACAAAACAGTCCAGCAACGGCGCCGACGCCAGCTCGCCTTTGACCTTGTAATCGAACCCCGGCCCCGCACTGGCATCACCGGCCAGGCTGCTTAAAAGACGCTTGGACGACTCATAACTATCAAGCCATATCAAAGGCTTACGGCAGAATGCTTGAAACAGGGTGCGTTTGACCGCCCATTCCGCACGCACCGACAGCTTGGCATTGGGGCGGCTGAGCTGGGCGTTTTCCCGCGAATCGAAGCCCAGCACGACCCAGGCATCCAGCTCTGGAATATAGCCATGGCAATGGAATTGCGCGCCATTGATCTCCACGGTCTGGCGACTCGGCTCGATCCCTTTGATCGGCCAGGCGCCCGCGCGAAACCACAGGTCTTCAATCACGTCACACAGCTCTTCATCGCGCTTGGCGGCCAGTTCTGTCACGGCCATGCGCTTCTGCACGTCCGGGTGATCACGCTCCAGCTCCTTGAGCTGCAAACCATGGCGCGCCAGCGGTGCAATCAGTTCGCGAAAGCGCGCGTGCTGGCCGTACAGCCGGTGGTAGCAGGCGTTCATCTGCTGGCGTTGCGCCTCGTTGAGGCGCAGGTCGAACGGGTTGCTGTCTGCGTCCTCGAAGCCCGCACTGAGGTTCTCGAACGCCTGCAGCCGCTCGAAGCCCGGCAGGCTGCGCACCATCGGCAGGATGCGCGAGTGAAAGGTCCGCACCACGGCCTGAGCTTCTTTGATATCAATGGGTTGCCCCCACAAGCTGAGCACTTCTATGAGCTTGTTGATGAAGTCCTTGCGCGACTCACGGGTGAACGTCACCACGGTCATCGAGCTCAGCTCAAAACCCAGGTAATGGGTGAGCAGCAGGATACGCAACACCAGCGAGGTGGACTTGCCCGCACCGGCACCGGCGATCACCGAGGTGGACGGCGTGTCGCTGAAGATCATCTTCCATTGGGCGGCGCTGGGCTGCGCGTGAGCCGGCAGCAAGCGTGCCACATCGGCCTTGATGCGTTTTTTCAGATCGGCCGTGAGGGGCAGCCGCCAATCATCGAACAGGTTGTCATCCACCCCCGGCGCACGGTGTTCTTCCGGGCGGAAGTCGCGAATCAGCAGGACCTGCCGGCCTTCTTCGATGCCGTCGGCCTTGCCCTCGCGATAGCCGTACTCCACACCCGCCTCGTGCCCACTGCGAAAACCGTCGGCCTGCCCATGCAGCCAGGAGAACCGGTGTTGCGCGCGCAAGCGGGTCAAGCCATGCCCGAACAAGCGGGCGGCGAGCCGTTTCAACCATGGCATTTCGGCCAGGGGGCGCAATTCAGGGGGCAGATCAGGCTGTTGTTGCGGCACGCGGACTCCTGCGATGAGCTGGGTGTTGACGAGTGCGCCATGGTCGCCGGAATCGCCGCGCAGTTCCAGCCAATTGCTTTGCCGTCATGCAGTTAGGCGATGAAGTGAAAGTCAAAACATCCGAAACCAATCCAATTGATCGATAGGAATAAGGCATTTTTTACGCTTTTTATCGATCATGCACTGTTGGATGATGACCCCATCAACTGGAGACGATCATGCTCGAATTACGACCTTTCACCGCCCTGGGCGGCGCCCATCATGGCTGGCTTGACGCCCATCATCACTTTTCATTCGCTGAGTACCACGATCCCCAGCGCATGCACTGGGGCAACCTGCGGGTCTGGAACGACGACATCATCGCGCCCGGCACCGGGTTTCCCCAGCACCCGCATCGCGACATGGAAATCATCACCTATGTACGCGAAGGCGCCATCAGCCATGCCGACAACCTCGGCAACAAGGGCCGCACCGAGGCGGGTGACGTGCAGGTCATGAGCGCCGGCACCGGGATTGCCCACAGCGAATACAACCTGGAAGCCACCCCCACCAAGATTTTCCAGATCTGGATCATCCCCAACGAAGCCGGCCTGCCGCCGTCATGGGGCGCCAAGCCGTTTCCGAAAGGTGACCGCGAAGGGTTTGTGACCCTGGCCAGCGGCAAGGCCGGTGACAGCGAGAGCCTGCGCATTCGTGCGGATGCGCGCCTGGTGGCGGCCAACCTGAAAGCCGGGGAAACTGCCGAATACCGCCTGGACAGCGGGCGTCGCGCCTACTTGGTGCCGGCGACGGGGGTGATTGAGGTCAATGGCTTGCGCGCACGCGCGCGAGACGGTGTCGCGGTGGAAGATGAACAGCTGTTGCGCGTGACCGCGATAGAAGACAGCGAGATCGTGCTGGTCGACCTGGCCTGATCTCGAGGCGAAATGTAGGCGCGGGCTGACCCGCGCCTACATTGACTGAGGCGTGTCAGCCAGCGCTGATTGCAGCGTCAACCAGTACCTGCGCCTCTTGCACCAGTTGCTTGAGGTGATCTTCACCGATGAAGCTCTCGGCGTAGATCTTGTAGATGTCCTCGGTGCCCGATGGCCGTGCGGCGAACCAGCCGTTTTCGGTCATGACTTTCAAACCGCCGATCGCCTGGTTGTTGCCCGGCGCATGGCTGAGGATCTGCTGGATGCGCTCCCCGGCCAATTCGGTGGACGTCACCTGCTCCGGCGACAGTTTGCCCAGCAACGCCTTCTGCGCCGGGGTGGCCTTGGCGTCGACGCGAATCGCGAACGGTTCGCCCAGAGCGTCGGTCAGGCCACGGTAGATCTGGCTGGGGTCCTGGCCTTTGCGCGAGGTCATTTCTGCCGCGAGCAACGCCGGGATCAAACCGTCCTTGTCGGTGCTCCACACGGTGCCGTCCTTGCGCAGGAACGAAGCGCCGGCGCTTTCCTCACCGCCAAAACCCAGCGAACCGTCGAACAGACCGTCGGCAAACCACTTGAAGCCGACTGGCACTTCGTACAGGCGCCGTCCGATGCGCGCCGCGACGCGATCGATCAAGCCGCTGCTGACCACGGTCTTGCCCACGGCCGCATCGGCGCGCCAGCCGGGACGGTTCTGGAACAGGTAGTCGATGGACACGGCCAGGTAATTGTTCGGCGCCAACAGGCCGCCGGACGGGGTGACGATGCCGTGGCGATCGTGGTCCGGGTCGCAGGCGAAGGCCACGTCGAAACGCTCCTTGAGTCCGATCAAGCCCTGCATGGCGTAGCTGGACGACGGGTCCATGCGGATCTGGCCATCCCAGTCGACGCTCATGAAGCGGAAGGTCGGATCGACTTCGGTGTTGACCACGTCCAGGTTCAAGCGGTAGTGCTCGGCAATCGCCGACCAGTAGCGCACCCCGGCGCCGCCCAGCGGATCGACGCCCAAACGCAGATCGGCGCTGCGAATGGCGTCCATGTCGATCACATTGATCAGGTCGGCCACGTAGCTGTTGAGGTAGTCATGGCGATGGGTGGTGTCGGCTTTGAGCGCCTGGGCGTGGGTGATGCGTTTGACCCCGGCCAGCCGATTGGCCAGCAGCTCGTTGGCCTTGGCCTCGATCCATTTGGTGACGTGGGTATCGGCCGGGCCGCCGTTGGGCGGGTTGTACTTGTAGCCGCCGCTTTGCGGCGGATTGTGGGACGGCGTGATGACAATGCCGTCGGCCAGGCCGCTGGTGCGACCGCGGTTATAGCAGATGATGGCGTGGGAAATGGCCGGGGTCGGCGTGTATTCATCGCCCTCGGCGAGCATCACATGCACACCGTTGGCCGCCAGGACTTCCAGCGCGCTGGCCCCCGCAGGCGTCGACAATGCATGGGTGTCGAGGCCGACGAACAACGGCCCGTCGATACCTTGGGCTTCGCGGTACAGGCAGATGGCCTGGCTGATGGCGAGCACATGCCATTCGTTGAAGCTCAGTTCGAACGAGCTGCCCCGGTGCCCGGAAGTCCCGAACGCGACGCGCTGGGTGGAGATCGCTGCATCAGGCTGACCGGTGTAATAGGCCGTAACCAGTCGCGGGATATCTACCAGCAACTGGGCTGGCGCCGGCTTGCCCGCAAAAGGACTGATTGTCATGCATAAACCTCGGAAAGAAGGATTCGGAAAAAATGACAGTTTACTGAGAGTTGGACTGCCGCGCGATGTTATAGATCCCACACCAGCAAGAGATTTTTCACACGCTAGGCGCTCTGCGCCTGCAGCAAGGCCAGCGCCAGCGCATCCAATGCCGCGTCCAGGTTCGGGTGCCCGTTGAACGCATGGCTCAGCCGTAGTTGCTGATGATGCAAGCCACTGAGGCTGAACAATTCCCCCGGGGCAATCACCACCTGTTGCGCCAGCAGGCGCTGGAACACCTGGCGCATGTCCACCGGCGCCGACGCGTGCAGCCAGAAACTCGCCCCGGCCAGCGGCATGCGGTAAGTCACCCGCCCTGCCAGGCGCTGATCCATGCGCTGGCTCATGGCGTCAGCCTGCTCACGCAGGCGCTGGCGCAATGTCTGCAGGTGCTGGTCCAGCCGCCCACTTTGATACAGGTGGGCAATCGCGCGTTGGCGGATCGACGACAGGCGAAACGAACGCAGCAGGAACTGGCGCTGCAGCTCACTGCTCAGGTGGCGTGACAGTACATAGCCGAACGGTGCTTCCGGACCGAGTACTTTTTCGAACGACGAGAATACGATCAACCGTTCGGGGTTGACCTGGTTGCGCAGCGCCGTGTGGTTCTGCGCAAAACCCAACTCGCCAAAGGTGTCATTCTCCAGCAGCCAGCAGCCATATTCTTCGAGCAACTGAGCCACCCGCAAGCGCTCATAGTTGAGCATGACGTTGCCCGACGGCATGCCCACCACCGACGACAGCAGCACCAAGTGGACGGGTTCATGGCGCAACAGGTGTTCGAGCCGCGCCAGGTCCAGGCGACCGTCGACCTGCCAGGGCAACTCAATGACGCGCACGCCGGCAGCCTGCAGCAGGCGCAGTATTAACCAGTCGCAGGGGGACTCGACCAATACCGCGGCGCCCTTGAGACCCAGTACATCAATGAGTATTTCCAATACACCGCGCAGATCGGCACCGATGTAGACGTCATCGGCCTGCCAGCAGCGGGTCGGCGATGAGGTGTAACGCGCCGCCAACGCCGCGCGTAGCTCCCAGACGCCGCAAGGCTGCGACCAGGGTTGCAACTGGCGTGGGTGGCGGCGCACCAGTTGGCGTTCGAGCATCAGCAATGCGCCGTCCAGCGCTCCCAGCAGCGCCGGTTCATCGCCGCTGAGTACCACCATTCCGGGCCGTCGCGCCGCCGCATACAGGCGCTCCAACAGATCGGCGCCCGCCGCCATCAGCGGATTGGCTGCCACGGGCCAGGCGAAATAACCCGATTTGGCCACCGAATACACCCGCCCTTCCTTTTCCAGCAGGGAGTACGCGTATTGAATCGTCGAGATCGACACATTCAGGCGCGTCGCCAACTGCCGCAAAGAAGGCAGTTTGACGGGCATGTCCAGGCTGACTTCGTTGATCAGGTTGATCATGTAGCGGTACACCGCCTGGTAGGCGAAATCCGCCTGCCGCTCACCTCGCAGGTTCATGACTGTCTACCTGGACGCACACACCGACGCACCCGCCTAGCGCCCGAACAACTGAAACGCCCGCGCCTCGGCGTTGGTCTGCAGGCGTGCGGCCCGGCGCTTGCGCGCATCGGCGCCCTGTTCAACCGCCAACGGGCGCTTGCGGTAAAGGTGCTGGAGCAGAGGCAGCGGCAAGCCGCTGGTGTCGATCGCCCATTGCTGCAGCATCTCGGCGGCCGGCTTGCCCTGGAGCACCTTGTGCAACTCGGGGAGTGCCACCAGCATGCCGGGGTGGCATTGACGCAGGTAACCCTCCAACCGCTCACCATGATGGATGAAGGGCGAGAACAGCAAACAGGTCAACTGGGCCTCCTCCAGGCCAAAGAACTCTTGGGCGTAGGCCGTCGACTGCACACGCCCTTCCCCACCGCAGGCCTCTGCGATCAAATGTTCAGGAATTTGCCGGCGACACAGGTAGTCCATCGCCTGGCGCAGAAAACCCGCCACGCCGTCCTCGTAGGACAGCTCGCGCAGGCACTGGGCCTGCACCCCGCGCAGGTGAGCCATCAGCAGCGGGTTGGGGTAGGCCGGATGACTGAAGTGAAAACCAAACGGATCGGGGACGTAGCCCAGGAAGTCGCTGAGCAGAGGGGTTGAAGCAACGTCGACGTTGTTAAGCAGGTCGGCGATACCAATGTAGGCCAAATGGCGGTGCCCACCCCGGCCGGGGCTCTCATGGGCAACGTATTGCTCGCCATAGAGGTCTTGATAACAGCCGTTGCTCCACTCCTCCATGCGCGCGAACAACCCGGTGAGTGAGGCCGGCTTGCCCGGCGCAGTGCTGACGCCGGCCGCTTGGGCCGCCTTTTTCAACCACGCCAGGTACTGGCTCTGCTTGCGCGGCGAATCACCGCTGACCAGCGCATGCACCCCTCCGTTCCAGGTGGTGACACGCTGGTAGAAATCTCCCAGGGACAGGTAAGTATCGTTACACAACGTCGCGCGAATATCTCCGGAGGTCAGGTGCCCTACCATCAGCATATTGCGCTGGCTGACTTCCCTGCCCGCGCCTGAGGCCGGGCGCTGGTGGTTGAACGGCTGCACTACCTGGTTTTCCACCATCAGCAGCTCAACCCGTGGGTCGTCGTGGAAAAACAGTGTGCTGTAGCCATGCTGCAGGCTATCCAGCGTGGCCTGGGTCATGCCGGCATGTCGGAGCGTCGCCACACGCAAGTTGAAAGTCCTGGGTGCGCGGCCCGCGATAGTCAGTTGCGCCGCACGCAGCAGTGCCAGGGTATAGCTGCTGACTTCGCCGCCCCCATGGGCAACCAACACTTTGTAATCGCCCACTTGTTCCATGCCGCCGGCAGCCACGACAATTCGCTGAATCAATAATTGAAGTGCGGTACGTTCGGCGCGCGTGAAGTGCCCGACCAAACGTTGCAGAACTTGCTGATAAACATAGTTCATGGCTTGTTCGTGAATTGCGCTCATAGTTCTACTACCTGAGTTGAAATATCAGTTCCAAGTAACTGCCGAGGTTATTTGCTCGACCCATTAGATGCGTAGGAATGTCGTCACACCGCGTGGCGTAACGATAAATAAACCTTAGCACGCCGTAACAATTCGACAGGGAACGCCAATTGTGTGCCCTTCGCGCCGCCTCTCCTTGAGACCCTTGCGCCAGGGCGTCCTGACTACCCTAGGACCGTTCCGACAATGCCCTACACCGGCTTAAGCAGGAAACTAAGGATGCATCCGACATAAAGAAAAGATCCAGTTTAACCAATCAAACTTCAATAAATTGGAGTTACCTAACCCAACAGCTGCACCCTGTCTCGCAGGCAAGCATCGCGATAATTTAATTTCATATGTATCAGGCCGGAACGTCAGACATTCAATCATTGCTCAATCCTTGAGATGAGAGTGAAGTCACGATTATCGGCACTGGCATAATGATTAACAGATACAGAACGCCGCAAGAAACCAGTTCAGATGGCAATTGGGCAAGCCGTTGATTACGCGCGCACACAGATGCCGCGCTGGAATACAGCGCGGCATCGGGGGGAAAGCTCGTGTTTTGCGGGGCCTGGCGCCCTGACGGCGGCTTAAACGCCGCGAGGGTTAAGCCCTGACAAATGGCGCATTTGCCCCATCCGTTCAGACGCCGGAGTATTCATTTGCGAATACTCCTACAGCTCAAACAGCTTCAACCTGCAATGCGACGCGCTCACGGCACGGGCATTCGTCCATGTAGCGGTGCGCTTCGACGAACTGGCTGAATGGAAACACGGTGGTTTTCAGCGGGACCAGCACGCGGTCGGCGGTCATCTGGTTGATGTCGCGCAACGCGCGCTGCAATGCCACTTGGTCCTGGATGATGCCCAGCTCCGGTTTGCCGGTGAAGTTGCCGATGCAATGCACAAAGAACTGAATATTCTTCTGGAACGCCGCACAGGCCGGGAATGGCGTCTGGTTGCCACCTTGCAGGCCATACAGCACCAAGCTGCCACGCGGCGCCAAGACATCACCGAGTAACGACATCTGCGGGCCGCCCAAGCCATCGAACACCACGTCAACGCCGCGATTATCAGTGAACTTGTTGATTTGCATGAGCAGGTCCTGCTCTTCGGTGACGATGACCTTTTCCGCCCCGAGGGACAGCAGGTACTCGCGCTCCGCGCTGTCCTTGGTCGCGGCAATCACACGCACACCCAAGGCCTTGCCCAGTTGCACAAAGGACGGGCCGGCGCAGTGGCTGGCGTCGGTCACCAAGGCAAACTGGCCGGGCTTGACCCGCGCCAAGTCCACATATGCAAAATATGCAATCAACAGCGGCGTGTAATGCACGCTGGCTTCGATCGGGCTCAAGACATCCGGATAACGGGTCAACGCCGAACGGGGCAGGACGATTTGTTCGCCATACACCGGGTAATCATTGGGGCTCTCGGCGGGAAAACTGGCGACTTTATCGCCCACGGCCAAGTCATCCACGCCGTCGCCCAGGGCTACGACCACCCCGGCCATCTCGTGGCCAAGGCCGGACGGCAAACGTGCGTGGGAAGACGCCAGGTTCTGGCGCCACAAAATGTCATACCAACTGATGCCAATTGCCTCGACACGTACCTGCACTTCGCCCGGTGCAGGCTGCGCGGCTGCATGCTCTTCGCACTTGAGCACCTCAGCCGGACCAAACTTGTGAAAACGGATCGTGCGGGACATCGCAAACCTCGTCAAAGTAACCTCTATTGCCCTGAACTCTATCTGGGCTTTCCGGGTAAGACCACCGGTCGCCGTTAATAGTCGACATGTCTGTCATTGATTCCGCGACTGAGGAATAGACCTCAACTATCGTAGGAAAACTCAATTAGCCGGTGCAGAGTACCAGCCTTTCCCCGTAAGATTCATGCCGGTCATGCTCCGAGCATGGAGATCATAGGGATCATGTATGGCCGCTCTCGTCAAGTTTACAGACTCATCCAGGACACAAGATGAACCGTAACGACCTGCGTCGTGTCGACCTTAACCTCTTGATCGTATTCGAAACCTTGATGCATGAGCGCAGTGTGACCCGTGCCGCCGAGAAATTGTTCCTCGGCCAGCCGGCCATCAGCGCGGCGTTGTCGCGCCTGCGCGGTCTTTTCGATGACCCGCTGTTTGTGCGTACCGGGCGCAGCATGGAGCCGTCAGCCCGCGCCGTGGAAATTTTCGCCCTGCTGTCCCCGGCCCTGGACTCGATTTCCACCGCCGTCAGCCGCGCCGCCGAATTCGACCCGGCCACCAGCACCGCCGTGTTCCGCATCGGCCTGTCGGACGACGTCGAGTTCGCCCTGCTCCCCCAACTGCTCAAACGCCTGCGCGCCGAAGCCCCCGGCATCGTGCTCGTCGTGCGCCGTGTCAATTACATCCTGATGCCCGGTCTGCTCGCCTCCGGCGAAATCTCCATCGGCGTCAGCTACACCGCCGAGCTACCGGCCAACGCCAAGCGCAAGGTACTGCGCCGCAGCCTGCCGAAACTGCTACGCGCCGACAGCGTGCCCGGCGCCCTCAGCCTGGACGACTTCTGCGCCCGCCCTCATGCGCTGGTGTCATTTGCCGGGGATTTGAGTGGGTTTATCGACGAAGAACTCGAAAAGCTCGACCGCAAACGCCATGTGGTGTTGGCCGTGCCGCAATTCAACGGCCTGGGCACCCTGCTTGCCGGGACCGACATCGTCGCCATCGTGCCGGACTACGCCGCCGAGGCCCTGACCGCGGCGGGCGGCTTGCGAGCCGAGGATCCGCCACTGCCGGTGCGCTCGTTCGAGTTGCACATGGCATGGCGGGGCTCGCAGGACAATGATCCGGGTGAGCGTTGGTTGCGGTCGCGGATTCAGATGTTTTTTGGGGACCCTGAGAGTCTCTAGGCGTCGTCGGGCAGGCTGTTCATCTGATCATTTCTGCCTTTCCACAAACCATGGAACTCCATCCACTTCCAGTGGATTGCTACGCCTCGGCGACCCTGGGCCTCGGACCGACTGATCCCGGCGCTCGCCGCGCATCTCAAGACCTGCCCGGAAGTGGGTATCGAATTGCAGGCCAACGACCGTGTGGTGGACTTGGTGGAAGACGGCTTCGATATGGTGTCCGCTACGGCGACCTGCCCAGCAGTGGCTTGGTGGGCTGCCTGCGCCCCACTGCGGCGGACCTGTGAAGCCAACGGCACGCCACGGATTCCAACGGGTCTGCAGTGCAATGCCATCGATTAGATGACATCCATGAAGCTACTCTCTGACCTGGGAGAAAGTAACCACTGGACCATATTCCTGATCAGACACTATCGCTTGCACGCAAAATTTCTTTTCTGGAAATTTACTCAGTAACACCATCCTCCACGACTGAGCAACAATCCTGCAAAGCTGCTCATAAACAGCATCATCCACCCTATCTCTGCAGCCTTCAAAAACATCAAACAGATGCAGATGATTCAAATTAATGGGTTTAGGTTCGGTGCTCATTCCCTGCTCTGCTGAGCATCAAGAGGGATTTCGAGGATGAAGGTTGCGCCCTGTCCCGCTCCGTCGCTGTGCACGGTCAAGCTGCCACCCATTTCCTGCGCGGCGAGCGCGCAGCTGTGCAGGCCGAAACCGTGTCCCTCTTTGCGCGTCGTGAAGCCATGGAAAAAGATACGCGTCAGGTGCTCGGGCGTAATCCCGCTGCCGTTGTCAGTTACCGTGATACGCAGTACTGGCCCGTCCGCGAGGGCGGCGTTGAACATTATGCACGGGCTGCGATCGACCACGCCGTCCAACGCCTGATTGGCGTTTCTGATCAGGTTCATCAGAATCAGCAGCACTCGGTGACGGTCCAGCGACAGCAGGGGCAAGTCGGCAATGTCCTTGACCACTATCACCTCCTGGCGCACCCGTGCCCCGGCACTCATGCGCAAGGCATCATCAATCAGCTCTGAGACCGGTATTGTCTCGACGACACTGACGGCAACGGCATAGGACTGCTGGGCCGCAACAATGGTTTTGATGTGGTCAATGCCCTTGGTGAGTTGCCCGAGCTCTTCGATGATGCCCTGTTGCTCTGCCGTCACCACCTCCGCCAGCTTGAGCAGGTAGTCGGGCAGCATCTTCCCTTTGTTGTCGCGGGTGAGGAATTCGCTCAGGTCATTGATATGCTCGTTCAGCATCTGAGCCACCTTGCCCAGGCCCTGGGCCTTGGAAGTGCGCATCTGACTGCTGACCAGTTCTGCCGATACATTCACGCTGTTGAGGATATTACCGACGTTGTGCAGCACCGTCGTGGCGATTTCGGCCATGCCCGCCTGACGGGATTTTGCATTCAGTTCGGCTTGCACCTGGCTCATGCGTAGGGCCGCGCGTACGCGAGCCTTGAGCTCCAGCGGCGAGAAGGGTTTGGCAATATAGTCATCGGCGCCACTCTCCAGCCCGGAGACGCAGGCCTCGCTGCCGCCGCGGGCGGTCAACAGGATGACGGGTATATGGGCGAAACCCGCGCTGGCTTTGATTCTGGCGGTCAGGCCAAAGCCGTCGAGCTCCGGCATCATCACATCCGAGAGAACGACATCGATTGCTCGACGCTGCAGTGTTGCCCAGGCCTGTTCTCCGTCAGCGGCGGTGACGACGATGTAGTCGTCGCGCAAAAGCTCGCTGAGGTAGCTAAGCATTTCCGGGCTGTCATCTACCACCAGCACCCTGGACTGCAAGGCGTGCTCCGGGGTGCCCTCTCCAGTCGAGGCTTGGTCGTTGCTACTGCCATGGCGACCGTCGTCGAAAAGCAGGTGGCGCTGCTCGGCTGTGATGATTGTGGTGGGTGACGATTGCTCATGTATATCGCTGACTTCGGTCGGCACTGTGTTTTGCTCAGCCCCCCGCGCAAATCGAACAAAGAAGCACGCCCCCCGTCCAGGCTCACTGTTGACGCCGACTTCGCCCCCCATCAGTTCGACCAGATCCTTGACCAGGGCGAGACCTATGCCTGTGCCGCTGTATTGGCGCGTGGCGGAGTTATCGATCTGGGAAAAACGCTGGAACAACAGCGGCAGTTTGTCAGCCGCAATGCCAATGCCCGAGTCTTGCACCGACAGCTCAAATCGCTCGTCATCGAGCGCAGTGACGGCCAGATGCACGGTACCGCCAGCGGGGGTGAACTTGATGGCGTTACTCACCAGGTTGAGCAGAATCTTCTCGAAGTGCCGGGGGTCCAGGAACACCGTGCCAAGGACGGGATCGATGCTGCAGGTCAAGGTGCAACCTTTGCCCTTGGCCACCATGGCCGCATCCTCGGCCAGCACACCCACCGCCTGGTTCAAATCAATCGGCGCCGGGCACAACTCAAACTTGCCGGCTTCAGCCTTGGAAAAATCGAGGATGTCGTTCACCCGGTTCATCAAGCGCAGCGCGTTGCGTTGGGCGCGCTCGATCTGCACGCGCCAGTCTGCCGGCGGGGTAGTCGCCGCCGAGAGCTGCTCCAGCGGGGCCAGAATGAGCGTCAGAGGGGTGCGCAATTCGTGGCTGACCGTGGCCACGAAATCGCTCTTGGCCTGGTTAGCCGTATCGGCCTGGTTGCGCGCCTGAATGAGCTCGACGGCCTGCGCCTCCAGCACCTCAGTCTGCCGGTGCAGCGTGTCGGTTCGTTCGGCGACCATTCTCTCCAACGAGGCCTGGACCTGCTGTCGTTCGGCGTCGGCTTCGGCCTCCAACACCCGGATGCGCAACGCATTTTCTTGGAACACCCGCACGGCCCGCGTCATGATCCCAATCTCATCGCCGCGTCCAACGCTGGCGATCTCGGCGGTCAGGTCACCGGCAGCAAGCCGGCGCATGACCGAGGCCAGGGCGACGATGGGCTGCGCGACAAACCGCGAGGTGCTCCAGGCGATGGCACCGGCCAGCAGGATGGCGACGGTGCCCGCGATGATTGCCGCAAGCATGCCGCGATCCTTGTGGGCCAAGGCGTCTGAGCGCGCCTCGCCAGCGAAGCGCGCAACCAACAGGCCCGCGCTCCGTGCCTCGTTGCGAACTTGGTCACGCGCGTCGCTCAAGGCGTTGCTCGCCTGATGGAACCTGGCGAATGCGGCCCGGTAGCCAGCAATCTGATCGCTGACCGTCAGGGGTGTAGCGTTGGTCTGCGGCCCGACAGACGAAGGGAGAACGCGCGAGAGACGGGAGAGCTCATCCAGGATGGTGCCGACAGAGTCGGCGACCTCGGCCGACGGTGACAGGCGAAACGACAACGTCTGCGCTTCCAGGGTGGCCACCCGCTCGGCGAAACGCTTGGACAATGCGGCTGCATTTTGCAGTAAACCGGTGGCTGCCTGAATGTCACTGGCGTCACGGGCAATGTGCTCGTCCACCTCACCCAACATTGCTTCGAGGCGCTCGGCCACATCCCCAACCGCGCCGAGATCTCGCAAAGCCTCGCCTCCCAGGAGCTTGGGCGCCTTGCCAAGCTGCTCGACCGCCAGGCTGGCAGCAGTGATCGCCGTCGCCAACTGCCCCAGGGCCTCCACCTCCTGTGGCGCCTCCATCAACTCGCGCAATTGCTCGACCACGGGCGGCAGTGCCGCGCAGGCGTTCCTCGCCGCAGTGGCGGCCGCCCCATCACCGGTCACCAGCACCTTGGCCACATTGGCGGTGATGATCCGCTCGCCGTTGCGCAGGATATCCAGGATGCGATGGGCGCTCTCAATATTGCTCACCTGCGCCTTGTGGTCAGCGGCGCGGGAATCAAGCCCCTTCAGCCCATCGGCGATGCCCTGTTCGACGAGGATCGTCGCCTCTCGCATTCGGCTGTAGTGGGCTGTCATGTTCTCCGTTTCGCCATCCATGGTCAGGGTCGCCGCCCGTAAGGCGGCGATCGCCGCAGAGAGTCTTTCCAGACTGCCCTTGAGCGATTGCGCCTCTACCACCGGAATGTCGTCAAGGCCGGCGATAGCCGTCGCCACCATGCCTTCTGCCTGGGACAAGCTTTCCTGGTCGCGGGTGGCAATGAAGTTTTCCACCCGCCCGGTGGCCCCGTTGACCGAGGCCAGGATCTCTGCGGAATGACTGGCGGAATCCACCGCACGTACCATGCCTCGCAGGCCGTAGAGGTTCACCAGCGATACCGCCAGCATCAAGAACACCAGTGCGGCAACCGCCAGGCCGATCCTGACGGCAATGGGCCTGGCCGTGGCTGATTTGAATGTCAACATGGGGCCTCGCCTCCTAGCCCGCCGCTACTGTTTCTTGACCTCCGGCAAAGGCCCCGGCGCCGCCGTATTGTTGATGGCCGCGTCGATCATCGCCGCAACGGAAGCCTGGCTGTAGAAAGGATTGGCGGCGCCGCCCACCGGCATAGTGGCGAGCCAGGTGTCCAGGTCTTTCGCATCGATACGCACCAGCGGCACCTCGACGAACTTCGGCACCGGCTTGCCCGCCAGGATCTGCTGGGCCACCCAGAACCCCACTTGGGAGACACTCGGCGAGGCAGAGACAGAGACGGTCTCGTAGCCATTGGCATCGCGCTCCTGTTTCCACAAGGCGAGTTCGTCCTGGCGGTTCCCCATCACGATGATCGGCAAAGGGCGTCCTGCCGCCTTGAACGCCATGGCCGCCCCGTAACCATCGCCCCCCTGAGTCGCCACGGCATCAATCTTGGGCAACGACAGCAGCGCCAGCGCCACCTCCTTGCGGGCGACGGAAGCCGTCCAGTTCCCGTACACGGTCTTGGCGAATTTCAGTCCCGGATAGTCGCTGGCGGCCTTGCGAATGCCGTCGCTGATGTTTTTATCGGTGGCATCGCCGGCTATGCCGCGGATCTCCAGCAACGTTCCGTTGCCCTTAAGACGCTCGGCGATGTAATCCATTTCCACACGGCCCATGGCGGACCAGTTGTAATCCACGGTATAGACGCAACGTTCGGTGACTAGGCTGGCCATGACGACCACCACAATGCCGGCGTTGCAGGCGTCGCGGATCACCCCGTTGAGGGCCGTGTCGGAAGCGGCCAGGATGACAATGGCATTGACGCCCTTGACGATCATGTCCTGGATATGGGCCGCCTGTTCCGATGCCGAGTTATTGGCGCTGACCACCGGGGCCTCCCGGATCAAGCCATCCTTTTGCGCTTGGAGCGCAATTTCCTGCCAGTTGCGCACCATCACCTTGCGAAAATCGCTGCCCGCGTAGGAATTGCTGAAGGCGATGCTATAGCCTGCGGTCGGGCCGCCAGCGCTGCCATCGTCAGCCGCTTGGGCTGGATTGGCGGCAACTATCGCCAGCCCCGCCACGCAGCCGGCGAAGCGCCACAAGAGTGTGTGGATTGGTTTAGCGTTCATGCTGTTCTCCGACGTGCCAGGGATTGACCAGCAGTAATCCACCCGCACCTGCCGGCAGCCTGGATCGACGGCTCGATCTGGTTGGAGCAGTTGGCCCGCAGATAGGAGATCTTCGACACTGTGAAGTTTGGCGCAGGCATTGAACGTTTCCCTGTATGGCGCGTGCGGGGTTGTTCCATATTGCCTTTTAAAAAAACCTGAAGCCCACCCACCTAGTGTCTTGCCGGCATCGGACTGCTGGCCAACGACACTGGCTTTGATGGGGTTAGTGCCCTTGGCCAGTTGCCCAAGCTCTTCGGTTGTGTCGCCCTACGAAGGGCCGATGGACACGCGTTACCAGGCTACTCATTCGGTCGTTCCAATAGCAGGACCAGGCATGAAGAAGCAGACACATACAGATTCCTCTCCTTGGCGGCCGGCAATTGGACCCCCTGCATTGGCAATGATCATAGTATCAAAGTGCCCGCTTCGCGCGGGGTCTTGGAGGATTTCAGCCAATTGAGCGACTGAATCGCCCCGGATTCTCTAGACACCTTGCAAGCGCGCGCGCCAGCCTTGATTGCCAGGTCGAGCATGCTCAACCCATCATTGACCATTCGACGCTCACGAATGCCCGTGCGCGATTCTATCCATTCGGGCGTGGTATCCAGGCCGCTGGAAATTTGCTGATTGTCAATTATCTGAGGCGCGTGGTGTCACACCCGGCCCTAGTTCGCTTCCTGACGCGGGGCACGGCCCAGCGACCATCCAAAATTCATGCCCGCCGCCGCCAGCAGGATCGCGCTCGCGCCAAGCACTTGCAGTGCGCTGAGCGGATGGGCAAAGGCAACCCAGTCGACCAGGATGGCAACGACCGGATAGATGAACGACAGTGCGCCAACCAGCGCCGTGGGGATTTTCTGGATGGCGCTGTACAGCAGGGTCGACATGAGCCCGGTATGGACTACGCCGATAATGATCAGATATGTCCAGGCGCCCTCGTCTGTATCGACCCTGCCGAAATCCACGAACGGGGCCAGGACCACCACGCCTACCACCATCTGGATCAGCACGATCAGGTGCGCGGGCAAGTCCTTGAGGCGCTTGGTGATCGCCGCCGCCACGGCGTAGAAAAAGGCCGAAGCCAGGGCCAGGCAGACGCCGAGCAAGTACTCGGCGCCGGTGGCCTGCCCACGGCCCTTGGCGGACACGATCAGCATCAGCCCGGCGAAGGCCAACAGCAGCCAGCCAACCTTGGCGGCGCTGAGGCGTTCAGCGAAAAACAGCACACCCAGACCGACCAGCATGAACGGCTGAACGTGGTAGACCACCGTGGCAATGGCGATAGAGGAATGTTTGTAGGCACTGAACAGCAGCACCCAGTTGAGGATCAGCGCCACCCCGCCCAGGCATACCAGAATGAACTGCCGGGCGCTGATCAGGGACCGACGCAGCACCCCAAGCACCAGGCACGTGACCAGCATCGCCAGGGCACCGAACAAACAACGCCAGAACACCACAGCCTCCGGGGCCTGCCCCGACATAATGACGAACCAGCCCACCGTGCCGGAGATGACCATGGCCGAGATCATTTCGAGCGTCCCACGGGATTGCGACTTCATCACTCACTGCTTCCTTGCTGCCGACATTGCCGTAACCTAAGCCGCCATTCGCGGACGCTGCCTCGGCAAAAACGAACTTTATAATGAATAAGTGACCACTATAATGAACACGGCGCCAAAGCGCGTCAACCCAGTTAAGGATGATTTATAAAACGAATGAACAACATAACGAACAACCTGCCGAGAAATAACCCGAGCCGAATCGACCTGCTGGCGCTTTCAATCAAACGCGAACGCTTGGCCGCAGGACTTTCCTTGACCGAGTTGGCGAAGCGCGCCGGGGTGGCGAAGTCGACCTTGTCTCAATTGGAGTCAGGAATCGGTAACCCCAGCATCGAAACCTTGTGGTCGCTGGCGATGGCAATGGGTTTGCAAGTCACCCGGTTCTTCGAGCAACCCCAACAGCCGTTGCGGGTGATTCGTGCCAACGAGGGCATGACCGCCTATGCCGAGACTGCCAATTACGCAGCGACACTGCTTGCCGATTGCCAGGCGGGAGTACAGCGCGACATCTACCGGCTCAAGGTGCAGCCCGGCGAAGTTCGGCTGTCTCAGCCTCACCCACCGGGAACCGTAGAGCACGTAGTGCTGTGCAGCGGCAGCGCCCATATTGGCCCGGCGACTGGGCCTGTATTGCTGAATGCCGGCGACTACATCAGCTACCTGGCGAATGTGCCTCACGTGTTCGAAGCACTTGAGGCGGACACTACTGCAGTGATGGTGATAGAGCATTCCTGAGGTAGACGCCATTTTTCGTTCGCTCATGTATCACGAGCGACCTGGGGGCAACTTGGGGCATATTTGAAATTTTTCTGCCTGAAAATGTTGTCCTAGAGCCCAGTCAAAATGTTTTTTGGCGATCCTGACAGTCTCTAGGCTTCGTCGGGCAGGCCATTAAGCTGATCATTTCTGCCATTTCACAGGCATTCTGGACAATGTGCTGAGTCCGGGGCCTGTCCACGCGCCTGCACTGTTGGAAGCACGCCCCCATTACTCAATAGTAACGGGGGCGTGCGTCTTTGGTTGGTTCAGTGGCGTCAGTAGCCCACACCACGAACACCGCCTGAAGCCCGGATGGATTCGCCTGTCACCCAGTGCGAGTCCTGCGACGCCAGGAACACGGCCAATGGTGCGATATCTTCTGGCTCACCGAAGCGACCCAGCGGAGTTCCCGCGATGAGCTTTTCACCAAATTCACCGGCAAAATTTCCGTCAGTCGCCGGCGTGTTCGTGTGCCCTGGCAGGATCGAGTTGACCCGGATACCACGCGCCCCCAGCTCCCTGGCCAGTGCAAAGGTCAAGGTATCGACCGCGCCCTTGGTCGCCGAGTAAACACTCGAAGCCAGGTAGGGATCGGTGCTGAGAATCGAGCTGATATTGATAATGCTGCCTGTCGGGCCCAGCAGCTTGACGGCCTCGCGTACAGCCAGAAGGTAGCCCAACACGTTCAGGTTGAACTGCTTGTGGAAGGCTTCTTCAGTCAGGTCATCGATCATCTGGAACACCGCGACACCGGCATTGTTAACCAGCACATCCAGGGTTCCGTATTTGGTCCGGATCGTTTCAAACAGTCGAACCACATCAGCTGCCTGGCTCATGTCTGCCTGGACAGCAAAGGCACAACCGCCGTTCTCTGCGATCTGCGCAACGACTGCGTCCGCGTCGGACTTGCTGGAGGCGTAGTTGACGATGACTGTTGCGCCCTCTGCGGCCAAAGCCTTGGCGATCCCGGCGCCTATGCCTTTGGAGGCGCCCGTGACAACCGCTACTTTTCCTTCGAGTTTCATAAACTGACCTTTTGAAAATGACGTGATATGAGGCCTGATTGCAGTCGGGGCCTGAATGACCGCTAGTGCAACGAGCCGCGTGCTATCAGTATTCAGCGATCGAAAGATCAGACGTTTGCCGGTTATTCGCACATCCTTGCCTATTCTTCTCAGCTAGCTTGCTATGCACCAGGGTTTAGCTCACGGTGGCAGGTATGGAAAAGTCACTGGCAGAACTGCGCAGTATCGTGATGCGCGCGCAAGACAAGTGGACTGAAACCGGATTGCCCCGTGTGGCCATGGTCCGGGCAGAGGCTTGTGCGGATCAGGTTTATCCGCCGATGTTGCATCTGGTGCTTCAAGGCACCAAAACCCTATCGATAGGTGCGGATGTTTCCAGGTATGCCGAAGGCACCTATTTCCTGGTGCCCGTCGACGTGCCCGCGACGGGCCAGGTTCACGCCGACACCCTGGATAAGCCCTATCTTGCGGTCAGTCTGACCTTGAATCCCGATGTAATCGCTACGCTGCTGATGGACGAGGGCGAGGCACCGAGGGCATCACAAAACTCGTGTTTTGAGGGCGTGCGTGCGCCAGCCGAAATGGTTGATGCATGGTTACGAATGATGCGGCTCATGGATCGCCCACATGAGATTGCGATACTGGCGCCTATGATAGAGCGCGAAATTTTGTTGCGCGCGCTACAAGGACCATTGGGCGGCATTCTCCGTGACGTTGCACGACCGGATGGCCGAATGACGCAGATCCGCCGCGTTACCCAATGGATCCGTGAGCATTACGCCGAGCCTTTTCGCGTCGAACCACTGGCGCGCATGTCAGACATGAGCGTTGCCGCCTTCTATCGGCACTTCAAATCCGTGACAGCCATGACACCGATTCAGTACCAGAAGCGCCTGCGCTTGCTGAGGGCGCGCTGGCTGTTGCTGTTCGATACACTCGACGCGACGTCCATAGCCTATACCGTTGGCTACGAAAGCGCCTCCCAGTTCAACCGGGAGTACGCACGCCTGTTCGGTCTGCCTCCGGCACGGGACGCGGCCAGATTCAGGACGCCTGCCCCTGCTGAAGAGTTTATAACAGCCTCTTGAACAGCCAACACCCACCTCAGAAGTCGGTGATCACCGTGCCGGCAATACTCTCGGCAAACCCACCACCAAACACGTTGGCCGGTGTTGCAAAACCCAGCTGCCGTTCTCCGTTCAGTACCCGACGCGCAGCTTCTACTGCCGCCAGCGGCGTATAGGAATAGCCGTTCACGGTTTCAATCACCGACCGCGCGATTGCGCCATCTGTCCCGGTGACCTCAACCACTGCACGCGCGCGATGAGCGGCCCTTTGCTGAGGTGTGGGGCCATCAGGCAACTGCGACAGATCACCTTCGGGAAACGCATCACCCGTGAGATGCACGAACATCGCAATGTTGCGGATGCCGGTCGAATGCCAGCCCGTCACCAGGTCGCCGAAAGACAATGGTGCACAGAGGACCGGCCCCTGGCCAAAATCAAAGAGGCGCGGCGCTGCGTCCGGTGTCGCAACAAGTTCGCCATCGACCCTGGCGAGCACGCCTGCGCCGATGATCTCGCTGACGCTCATCGCAGACCCGCGAGACATCAAACCGGGGACCTGAAGCGCGATACTCAGCGCAACCGGTTTTACTGCACGCGTGGCAACATGCACCGCCAACGAATCGGTAGGAACGACATCCCAGCCGACACCCGGCAACAGCATGACGTGATTCGCAGCCGCTTCAGCGCCCAGCCCCTCGGCCATGCGGTAAATATTGATCTCGGCAGTGATGTCCAGATAGTGCACGCCGGCCTTGATACAGGCGTGCATCAACGATTCGGCCGTTTGTGCGAATGGCCCTGCGAAGTTCAGCAATACTGAGATGCCAGATAAAGAGCCTTGGGCATCATTGGTATCAAACACCCGATAAGGCACGTCCAACTGCGCTGCGAGCGATTCGAGACGCTTGGCATTACGCCCGGCGATTTCGAAATCTAGACCGAGCGCTTTTGCTCGCTCAGCAGCCATCCGCCCGGTATAGCCCGCTGCGCCGTATATCAGAAGCCTACTCATTGGATGTGCTGCCATTTCTTAAAAACAAATTCGAGGCTGTACCCATCCGGGTCCAGCACATTGGCAGCGTAGTAGTCGGGATCGTAATGCAAGCGTGCCCCAGGCGGGCCGTTGTCGACCGCCCCCTGATGCAGGGCAGCGGTATAAGCGGCATCAACTTCAGCCTGGCTGCTTGCGACAAAACCAACCTGTACCGCGCGCCCGTCCACAACCCCTTCACGCAACCAGAAAAACATCCGGCCTTTGGCACCGAAGCCTTTCAGGTCAGGATGACCCGGTGGGCCATCCTTGCCATCGTAGTTCAGGCGCACGGTGATACCCAACGGGGTCAGGGCAGCTTCGTAGAAACGGATGGACCGTGCAATATCGCTCACGGACAAAAAGATATGATCCAGCATGGCACAACCCTCATGATTCAGATGTTGTAGCCGCCGGCCACTTCGAGGGTCTGGGCATTGATCCAGGCGCCCTCCTCTGACACTAACATGGCGATAACGCGCGCGACGTCTTCCGGCTCGCCGACCCGGCCGAGTGCCGTTTGCGCCGCCAGCTTCGCCTCGAACTCAGCGTTCAGCCCGCCACCCAATTCGGTACGGATGGCGCCGGGTGATACCGCGTTGGCCCGTATTCGCCGCTCGCCGAATTCTTTGGCCATGTAACGGGTGAGCACTTCGAGCCCCCCCTTAAACGCCGCATAGGGCGCCACGCCAGCGGTGGCGACGCGGGTAGTGGCACTCGTCAGGTTGACGATACTGGCGTTTTCCGAGAACAGCGGCAGTAGGGTTTGGGTGAGGAAAAACGGCCCTTTGAGGTGCACGTTGAACAGACCATCGAACTGTGCCTGGGTGACAGTTGCCAAGGGATTGAACAGACCGTAGCCGGCGTTGTTGACCAGGCCACTTAGCGTGGTGGCGTTCCAGGTGTCCCTTAAGGTCAGTTCCACTGACTGCCGAAATGCCTCGAAGCTACCGACATCAGACACGTCGAGCTTGAGAGCGACAGCCTTGCCACCGACGCGCTCGATACGTTCCACGACGGTGTCGGCAGCCTGGGGATCAGTGTTGTAGGTCAGGATGACCCCCATACCGCGCCGAGCAATGTGCTCGGCGGCACTGGCACCGATTCCACGGCTGCCACCGGTAATCACGATGATGCTCATTTGATGTTCCTCTGTGGCTTATATGTGGCCCCACAGTACTCATCACGACCGGCAGGGTCGTACCCGTTTCTACTCGAAACCTGCCTGTTTCTGCTTTTCGCTTGCATGGCGCAGGGTTCTGCCGTCAGCATGCCCGGCATGGACAATCAACTGAATGAACTAAGGTCGCTCGCGGCCAGGGCTGAAAATCGCCGTACCGAAACGGGCATCCCCCGCGTGGCCATGGTTCAGGGCAAAATCCCCGAACACATGCTGGCGGCGGTCTATGACCCGATGATCAATCTGATCCTGCAAGGCAGTAAAAGCATGAGCGTGGGGGATCGGACGCTTCGGTATGACCCTGCGACCTATTTCGTCATGTCCATCGATTTACCCGCGGTGGGGTCTGTGCATCCGAACGTATCGGGAGAACCTTACCTGGCCGTCAGTCTGACTCTTGACCCGACAGTGCTGTCGACGCTATTTGCAGACCTGCCCAAACCTGCCAGCCGCGTTGAGAGCACGCTCGGGTTTTCCGTAGCGCCAGTCACAACCGACCTGATGGATGCCTGGGTGCGAATGTTGCGATTAATGGGCGATCCGGACGCCATCGCAGCCCTGGCCCCGGTTTATGAACGGGAGATTATCTTCCGTGTGCTCCAGGGTCCCCATGGCTGGATGCTGCGGGAGATCGCGGCACCGGATACGGCAATGGCCCGAGTCAACATGGCGATCCAGTGGATCCGCCGTGACTTCGCTGAGCCAATTGGGGTGGAACGCCTGGCGGAACGAGCATCAATGAGCGTCTCGGCGTTTCACCGTCACTTCAAAGCAGTGACCAGCCTGAGCCCTTTGCAGTATCAAAAACGGGTTCGCCTGCTCCAGGCTAGAACACTGATGGTGGCCCATGCCAAGAGCGTCATGGCTGCTGCCTTCGAGGTCGGCTATGAAAGTGCGACACAATTCAGCAGGGATTATTCACGGGTGTTTGGACTTGCTCCTGCACAAGACGCCGGGAGAATCCTCAGGGAAACGAGCGCCATCAGACGCTAATCAGTTGGAGAATCAGATAACCGGCTAGAAGAGATCCATGACCTTCAGCTAATGCGGATTTACCGGTTCGCTATCGCTGATAGCCGGTCTCTTGACGATTGAGTTCTGGCCCCGACTTCCAGATCAAATGTGGAATTACACTGAAAGCCAGCCAAATCCAAGCCGGTGTTTATCAGGAATCGCCATTCATGATTGCTGGCACAGCCGGCGCAAGTGGGGGCACAATTTTTTTTTGAGCTGAAACGACCGTCCTAGAGCCTAGTCAAAATGTTTTTAGCGATCCTGAGAGTCTTTGATTCAAGCCGGCGCATACTTAAACGCTGGATGACCGGGCACTCACAACGGCACGCAAAAGAGTTGCAGGCACTGCTGCTGAGCCAGATGGTTGGCGACCAGCAAGGTACGCCACCCCTCAAGGTCATATGACAGCACCTGCCACACCAGCCACAGGTAGCTGAGTTGGAACACTGCCCAGGTCAATCCTGGCTATCCACGACGGTCAAGCATGGCGATTATCCGTACCGTCCATGACACGACGGGCTTTGGCGACCGTGTCTGAACAGCCGAAACCATCCGTGCCCAGCACCTTGAACGGCGCACTGACATAGTCCGTCGCCGCCACGACCGCGCGGCCCCGCCCAGGCATTGCTCGACATGTCCCTGTGTAGTCTGCGTACCCGCCAGGCATGCGTGCAGGGCTGACCTGGCATCGCGCTCAAGCTCACTGAAACTGGTGACACTCCAGACCTGCACCGTCACGCCCCATTGCTCGCGCAAATGGTTCGTCGCCGCCAGCACTTCGTTGAGGATCACGCCTTACCGTTGGCCAACGCCAGAACGTCACCGACAGTGGCGACCTCCGACAGCTGTGCATCGCTGATCTGCACGCCGAGTTTCTTCCTCAGCAACTGGGCCAGGTCGACCTGCGACAGCGAGTCGAAACCCAGGTCCTCAAGGGAGGCATCAGGGACGATGCGGCTTTCTTCGATGTTGAAACGCGCGGCAATGGCTTGGACGATAGCTTCGTTACTTACGGTCATCACATGACTCTTGTTGTGTGGAACTGTAGGTTGGGAAAAGTCTTAATCAGTCCCGCCACTCGCTGTCCATCGACCAGGATGGCAACGACCGGATAGATGAACGACAGTGCGCCAACCAGCGCCGTGGGGATTTTCTGGATGGCGCTGTACAGCAGGGTCGACATGAGCCCGGTATGGACCACGCCGATAATGATCAGATATGTCCAGGCGCCCTCGACCGTATCGACCCTGCCAAAATCCACGAACGGGGCCAGGACCACCACGCCTACCACCATCTGGATCAGCACGATCAGGTGCGCGGGCAAGTCCTTGAGGCGCTTGGTGATCACCGCCGCCAACGCGTAGAAAAAGGCCGAAGCCAGGGCGAGGCAAACGCCGAGCACGTAGTCGGCGCCGGTGGCCTGCCCACTGCCCTTGGCGGACACAATCAGCATCAGCCCGGCGAAGGCCAACAGCAGCCAGCCAACCTTGGCGGCGCTGAGGCGTTCAGCGAAAAACAGCACACCCAAACCGACCAGCATGAACGGCTGAACGTGGTAGACCACCGTGGCAATGGCGATAGAGGAATGTTTGTAGGCGCTGATCAGGGAGCGGCGCAGCACCCCGAGGATCAGGCACGCAACCAGCATCGCCATCGCGCCGAACAAGCAACGCCAGAACACCACGGCCTCCGGGCTTTCCTTGACCGAGTTGGCGAAGCGCGCCGGGGTGGCGAAGTCGACCTTGTCTCAATTGGAGTCGGGAATCGGTAACCCCAGCATCGAAACCTTGTGGTCGCTGCTGAATGCCGGCGACTACATCAGCTACCTGGCGAATGTGCCTCACGTGTTCGAAGCACTTGAGGCGGACACTACTGCAGTGATGGTGATAGAGCATTCCTGAGGTAGGCGCCATGGACACGCCAAAGGATGAATCGCCCTGAATTTTCTGGACGCCCTGACAGCGACTCACGATACCCCTGACTCCAATGGGGAGTTAACAATAACCATTAGAACCCTGATGGAATTTTTCCAGCTCCCGCCATTTTCGCTCGCTCGTGTATCACGAGCGACCTAGGGGCAAGATTGGGGGCATATTTGAAATTTTTCTGCCTGCCCCGCCCATCTCTCGCACGCCGTTGGTACACATCTGCGTTGCCCGCAAAAAGTTGACGTAGTAAGTCTTTTTCAGAGCTTCCGTAACAGCGATCGCTCACCATTGTTGCGAAAACGGTAACTAGGCATTCCAGAAAGCGCGATGGTGCCACTGAAAAGCACATGCTAAGTTTCGCGCCGCGTAACAATTTGAAATATTTTCTATGGCCTGAGTGCGTCTAGCTCGACCATCAGACACTCTTAGCTCAACTTTCCCGGCACTGCCATGCGCCAACTTGCACGGCAGTTGAAAGGCGCCCATGAATCGAAATGAACTGCGAAAATCCGACATCAACCTGATGGTCATTTTCGAAGCGCTCATGCAGGAACAAAACGTCACCCGCGTCGCCGAAAAAATGTATTTAGGCCAGCCAACCGTCAGCACAGCACTGGGACGGCTGCGAACGCTGTTCAATGACCCCCTGTTTGTTCGAGTAGGCCACCGCATGGAGCCCACTCGCCGCGCCGAAGAAATCATCCGGCATCTGTCGCCAGCGCTGGATGCCATGGCCACGGCGCTCAGCCTCGCACACCAGTTCGATCCGCTGGAAAGCTGCCTGACCTTCAAGATCGGCCTTTCCGACGACGTCGAATTCGCCCTGCTGCCGCCCTTTCTGGCGGCGCTGCGCGATGAAGCCCCCAACGTGGTCGTGATCATCCAGCATGCCGACTATTGGCGCATTCCCGACCTATTGGCGTCTGGCGACATCACCGTCGGCATCACCGAGACCCGTGAACTGCCCGCGAATGCCAAGCGCAAACTGCTCAGACGCGTCGAACCACGCATCCTGCGCGCCGATAACGCTGACGCACCTTTGACCCTGGACGAGTTCTGTACCCGCCCCCATGTTCAAGTCTCTTACACGGCCAATATCCACGGTATCGTCGATGAATGCCTGGCTAAAATCGGCCGCGACCGCAAGGTGGTACTGTCGATTCCGCAGTTCAGCTCGCTGCCGGCGGCCCTCAACGCGACCAATCTGCTGGCGAGCTGCCCCGACTACGCGGCGAAGGCGTTGCTGGGGTGGGGCAATTTGCGCGACGAACCCTGCCCGTTCGAGGTGCCGGCACAGGAGTTGTCCATGGTCTGGCTGAGCCTGACTGACAACGACCCGGCCGAGCGCTGGTTGCGCACCCGGCTAGAGCAGCACATGGGCAACCTGGCCGCCACTGCTGCTTAGCCGGCAATTCAAGGGGCGCTGCCCAGCGTGTTGAAGTCGCGCAATTTGGCCGGCTGGCGAGGATCACCAATCAGTAGCTGACCTCGCTGATAGGCCGGGTTGACGATGCTTTTCCACGGCTCGAACGTGTCGAAGCGCAGCCCTGCCAGATCCGCCCACGTGTGGATGAAGTGCGACGTGGTCCACTCGCGATGTAATGCATCGCGCAGATCGAGTGGGTTGTCCTCTTTCCAGCTCGGCGAGCGCCATACCAGGAAAGGCACGGTGTACATTGGCCGTGTCGGCGCCTCTTCATTGCGCCCCAGCATGTGCGGGGCCACCGGGTCGTACACCGACTCACCATGATCTGACAGATACACCAGGAAGCCATGCGGGTTGGAGCGCTTGAAGCGATCAATCAACGAGCTGACCACGTAATCGTTGTAGAACACGGCATTGTCATAGTCGTTGTATTTGCGCAGCGTCTTGTCCGTGATATAGCGCGGTACCTCGGCGCTGTCCTGGAACCGCGCGTAGCCGCTGGGAAACCGGTAGCGGTAGTTCATGTGGGTGCCCAGCAGATGCACGACGATCAGCTTTCGCGGCGCCGTGTCCTTGAGAACCTGGCTAAACGGCTCCAGCACGTCTTCGTCGTATTGGCTGGTGGAATTCTGATTCCGGTTGTTGTTCAGGTAGACCTGCTCGTCCGCCTGCTTGGAAAAGGTGGTGAGCATGGTATTGCGCTGGGTCATGGTCTGCTGATTGGTGATCCAGAACGTTTTGTAACCAACCTGCTTCATCATGCTGATCAACGAAGGTGTCGTCAGGTACAGGTCCGGGTGCTCCTGGTCGGCAAAAGTCAACACCTGCTGCAGCACTTCGATGGTATACGGCCGCGGCGCCACTACCTGATCAAACACGTCGAGTTCGGGCCGCAAGGCATCCAGCTGTGGCGTGGTCTGGCGAGTGTAGCCGTACAGACTCATGCGCTGGCGATCAGTCGACTCGCCGATAACCAACACCATTGTCGCTGGCTGCCCGGCATGGGCATCCACTTGATGCTGCAAGGGCGCAATGGCTTTCCAGCCCTCGAACATATTCGCCATATCGGCCAATTGCTGACGGTACTGCGTGTAGCCAATGACCATCTGCCAAGGCGATGCCGACTGCAGATTCTGCTGAAACTTACCGATGCGCATGTCCAGGTCGCCACGCTTGCGGTACTCATGGAGGGCTGAGTAGCCCACCGATGCAAAGGCAATCAGCAGGCACAACACCACCTTGGCACGCCCCGAGAACGCAACGGGGCGAACCCTGAACCATAACCCCAGCGCGATGACGGTATAGGCCACCAGCACGGCCAATTTAGACCAGGAGAAATACTGGGAAATATACTCACTGGACTCACTCATGTTGGACTCGAACATGATAAAGATCGCGCTTTGCGAAAACTCCTGGCCATAGATCAGGAAGTAAGCCAGCGCAGTCAGCGAGCACATCCACAACACCAGCCCTATCAACCCGACGATGGGCCGCGTCCAGCGCGGAAACAGCAATGGTGGGATCAGCCACAGCAGGCTTGCCGCGCTGGCTTGCCAGAAGCCGTCAAGGCCGGCGACATCGGCATGGTAGATCAACCATTGCAGGGGGCCGGAAAAATACCAGAAAAACAGGTACATGACGGCCAGCGAGCGGGCACTGGAACGGCGCAGGAGCGGCGTGCCAGAGGCATTCGCAAAGGGCTGGGCGCCGAGATGGGGCATAGATTTATTCAACGCGTGTAACCTGCGGTTCAAGAGATGAGGAAAAGCCCGGGGTCTCACTGACCAGTGTTTCGATGAGCTGACGGCAAATGGCATGCACCTGGGCCTGCGGCAAGCCCGCATCGACCTCGACCACCCGCGCCCCGGGGAACGTCAAGGCCGCGGTGGCGGCCACCTTGCGCTCGATCAGGGCTAGGTCATGGTCGGGCTTGCGCGCCCAGGCCGTGTGGGCGTCCACATTGAGCCGGATGACCAGCGTGGGCGGTATCTGGGCCATCTCGATGTAGAGGTCGCGCTCACGCCGGGCCAGCAACGCGGTTAACCAACCAGTGGCATGGGCGGCCGACAAGCCAGGGCCATCGTTGAGCCCGGCGATCTGCGCCTGCGGGTAGCGGTCACAGATCACCAGCCGCCCGCTCTCGCGCACGTGCAGCATGTGCAGGAAACGACGCCAGCGCAGCCTGCCGAACAGGTAGATGACCGCAGCCGTGACAGGCCCGGGAATACGCTCGCCGGGCGTTCGAGCCCGACTGGCCTTGGCGGACAGATGCCGCTCCAGCATCGAGCCTATCCACGGCAACTGCCGAATCTTCAGCCCCAGCGCCCCGGAGCCCAGCCCCAGGTAGGCATATTGGCTATTGGCAATGACCGAGCACAGGTAGTGCGCCGTGGTGGTCTTCCCGGCACCGTCCGGGCCGATGATGGCGACCAACGGCGCCAGGCGCCGGAAGGCGCTACGGCTGGCCATTACACGGCGCGCTGGCGGGCCAGGCATGCGTTGATGGCATGCTTGGCCTGGTCGATGACGGTATCCAGGGGCTGGGTACTGTCCAGATCAATGATCGGACTGCCCTGGTATTCCAGCTGCGGCACCAACGCGATTTTGGTGGCCAACGACGCGTAGCGGTGGTCCGGTTTGCGCTTGTAGGCCGTTTCCAGATCGACATTGAGCCGAATCACCACGTCAGGGCGATAGCTCACCATGTAGCAGTACAGCAAGCGCTCGCAACGTGCCAGGCAGCGCACCAGCGCATTGCGATGCGGTACGCCACTGAGGCCCGGGCCATCGATCTTCATTTTGGCCACGGCAATTTGCGGAAAGCGATCGGCGATCACCGCAACACCCTGGCGTCGCAGCGACATCATCTTCTGATAGCGCCGCCAACGCCGTACAGACAGCAGAAAAATCGCGGCCGCCGCCAGGGTACTCGGCGCCTCGATCGAGGTTCGCGACGCTTCGCCTGGCGACACTGTTTTCGGCGAGTTTTTGGCAATCAGACGCTTGAGTACGCCCCCCACCATCGGCAAGCCCACCAGTTTCTCGCCCAAGGCCTTGGATTGGATGCCCAGATGGCAGCTCTCAACCTGTCCGGACTCGCGCATCCACGCCAGGATAGCGTCGGAAACAGTGGTCTTGCCCGCACCATCGCAGCCTACAAAGGCGATCACCGGTGCTAGTTCGTTCTCATGGTTCATCGACATCTCAGCGGCCTCCCGTGCCATGGCTCAGAGCGGGACGCGGCAGCGGCGCATGCCCACCTGTCACGACCTTGAATTTACCCTCGACCAACTCGACAACCTTGTCCGCCACCTCGATCAGGCGCGGACGGTGCGACACGGCGATAATGGTGATGTTCGGCGTCAACGCCTTGAGCGTGGCGCAGATGTCGGCTTCGGATTCGGCGTCCAGCGCACTGGTGGCCTCGTCCAGGATCAGCAGGCGGGGCCGGTGCGCGAGCGCGCGGGCGATAATGATCCGCTGGCGCTGACCACCGGACAGTTGGCCGCCCCGCTCCCCAACCCGCGTGTGCAGGCCGTAATCCAGGCCCTGCACGAATTCCCAGGCGCCGGCCTGACGCAACGCATGCTCGGCATCGGCTTCGGTCAATGACGGCTCACCGAGGGTGACGTTGGCCAGCACACTGTCGTGTAGCAGCAGGGTTTCCTGGGTCACGTAGCCGATCATCCGGCGCCAACTGCGCCGTTGCAGATCGCCCAACGCCCGGCCATCCACGCGGATGCTGCCGTCTTGAGCCACCAGCAAAGCGCACAGCAGGTCAAGAACCGTGGTTTTGCCGGTGCCCGACGGGCCAACCAGCGTTGTCATGGTGCCCACCTCGAAACTCACGCTGGCCTCGTCGAGGACGCGTCGACCGCCGTAGGTAAACGAAACCTGATCGAACACAATGTTCCGGGCCAACGTTGGCTGGAGGCTGCCGCCGGCGGGTTCGCGCTGGGCCTCGGCTTCTTCCACCGCCTCGCGCAGGGCCCAGAACGCGCTCTCCTGCCCGACCATGCGGTGATAGCGCTGCTGCGCCTTGTGCATCAGCCCAAGCACGCGCACGACCATGAATATCAGCACCATCACCGAGGACATCGGCAGCTTCCAGATCACCAGGCCGGCGTACAGACCGCCTGCGGCCAGCAGCGCCAGCAGCGGCTCCTGCAGGGCGCGCAGGGTCTCGCGACTGGTGACTTCCTTTTCCATGGCAATGTTGAGCTCGGTCGCCTGGCTGCGCAGCAGCGAATCGGCGATGTCCTCGCGGGCCATCGCCTTCAGCGGTTTGACCGAACCCAGGGTGTCGCTCAGGTTGATCAGCAGTTCGCGCATCAGCCCGGTCTGGCTTTTGCCGGCCTTGCGCGAGGTTTTCACCAGGCCTCGCAAGGCCAGTAAAATGGTCAGGCCCAGGGCAATACACACCAGGGCGGCCTGCCAGGACACCACGAAGGCAATGATGGCGTAGGCAATGGCCTGAATCGTCAGGGCCACCATGTTGGCGGCGTGCTCGTAGGCCGTCGAGGCACGGAACGCCTCGGTGGCCACGGCGTTGGCCAGGGCCCCGCCCGGCTGACGCAGGTAATGCTCCCATCGGCTGCCCAGCGTGGCATTGATCAGGTCGACACGCAGGTCCGTGGCTACGTGTGCCACGGTGTAGCCCACCTGACGGTTGGCCAGCAGAATCAGCAGGCTGGTCAAGGACATGCCGACCACGATGATAATCAACAGTACGGTGATGGAGGGCTCCAGCCCTACACTGTGCAGCACGCTGGCAACATGGCCGGCCACCATGCTTGAGTGGCCGCTGTCACCCAGCATGACCGACACCAGGGGCAGCATGGTGGTCAGGCTCGCGCCCTCCACCACACCGGCGACCACCAGGCTGAGCAGCATCAAGATAGTGCGAAGGGGGTAGGATTTGCCGAATGCCAGGATGATTCTCATGCCACCGACTCCAGGATATCGCTGTCACGCAGGGCGGCGAAGGCCTCCACCATGACGTCGATTTCCTGTTCCGAATGGGCCGCGCTGACACTGCACCGCACCAGCGTGATGCCCGCAGGCGCGGCCGGCGGCAGCACCAGGTTCACGTACACCCCGTGCTCGATCAACGCTCGCCAGAAGCGCACGCCCTGCTCCTTGGTACCGATCATCACCGGCACCACCGGGCTGGCGTGCGGGCCCACCTGGTAACCCAATGCTGCCAGGCCGTCATACAGGCGATGGGCGTTTTGCCACAGCTTTTCGCGCAACTCAGGGGCTTGTGCAATGGTCTGCAGCGCCGAACGCACGGAGGCAATGGCCGATGGCGACGGCGAGGCGGTGAAAATATAAGGACGACTGGCATAGCGCAGCACTTCCATGCCGCGGTCATTACCCACCGCAAAGCCGCCAATGGCCGCGAGGCTCTTGCTGAACGTCCCGAGGATGATATCGACGTCCTGCTCCACATCCAGCGCCTGGGCCAGGCCACGGCCAGTCGCGCCCATCACGCCGAAGGAGTGCGCCTCGTCCAGCAGCAGGTAACCACCCAGGCGGCGCTTGATCTCGACGATTTCCTGCAGCGGAGCCACGTCACCGAGCATGCTGTAGATGCCTTCGACGATGATCAGCGCATGCTTGGCTTGTTCGCCGAGGCGCACCATGCGTCGCTCAAGGTCCGCGGCGTCGTTGTGACGAAAACGGATGATCTGCGCCCCTCCCAGGGCGCATGCATCGTAGATACTGGCGTGGCAATCGGCATCGAGCAGCACCACGGCCTTGGGCGTCGCCAGGGCGCTGATGATGCCCAGGTTGGCGACATAACCGGTGGAGAAGACAATCGCGGATGGCCGCTCGAAGAACGCCGCCAACTCCTGCTCCAGTGCCACGTGCCCGCCGTAACTGCCGTTGGCCATGCGTGAACCGGTGGTGCCAGTGCCCTGCTCGACCAGGGCAGCCTGGGCGGCGGCAATGGCCTGAGGGTCAAACGTCAGGCCCAGGTAGTTGTTGGTACCGGCCAAAATGACGCGACGATTGCCGATGCGTCCCTGGGTGGCGCAATGGACCTCATCGATGCAGGTGCCAAAAGGGTTGAGGCCGTCGTCCTGGAACGCTTCGCGCTCCTGTGCCAGGCGGGAAAAACTGTCATACAACCCCATGATGCTCCTCCAGGTAGATCATCAGTGCGTCGGTGAGATCGGCGGGTGTGCTGACATCGATCAGGATATTGATTGGGATAGACAGGTCGAACTGGTCTTCCAGCATCATCAGCAAGTCCATGATCTTGATGGACTCAAGGCCCAGGTCTTCGATCAGGTTGCTGTGCAGGCCTACTGGCCGTTGCTTGTCGGCGGTCAAGCCGCTCAGGCATTCCAGGATGTAGTCGGTGACGACTTCGCGCTTCAACATAAAAAGAGTCTGATATCTGTATGAAAGTGGGATCAAAACAACCGTTCACGCAACGCGTGTTCAAGCTCGATGGCCGGGTACCAGCCCAGGTCCTTCGAGATAAGGCGGTTGCTGGATGACCAGTCGGGATGGATAAGCTCGTTGACCTTGCTCGGCGTCAGCATGGGCTCGCCACCTGCCAGGCGATGCCAGGCCAGGTTCAGGCGTGACAGCTGCAAGAGTAAGGCTGTGGGAACACCGATCAGACGCACCGGCCCGCCGCGTATCAGCGCCCCCATGGCGGCCAGTTGCTTCCAACCGTAGCCATCCTTGGCACCGTCATTGATTTCGTAGCGCACGGCATGAATGGCCTCCACGTCTAGCCAGCGCAGGGTGGCCTGGACCAGGTCTTCCACATGCAGAAAAGACAGCCGTGCATCGGCATGGCCAAGCCGGGGCAGCCAGCCACGCAGCAGTGCCGACAGTACCGGCTGCAATTCGCTGTCGCCTGGCCCATAGACGGCCGTAGGCCGGAAAATGCTGATGGGCATGTCGGCGGCCGCCTGGAGGGCAGCGACTTCGGCATCGAACTTGGACTCGGCGTACCACGACAGGTGCGGGTACCTGGCAGCCAGCGAAGAAAACAACAGGAAACGCTCGCAACCGGCAGCCTTGGCTGCCTGCACCAGGCGCCGGGTGCCCTCGACGTTACAGCGCTGAAACACTACGCGGCTGCGACCACGCACCTGGCCAGCACAATGGATGACTGCACTGGCGCCGCTGACCAGCCTGGCCAGCGATGCCTCATCTTCCAGCGACCCGCGCACCCACGTCACGGCGTCCAGGCTCGCCACCGATCGGCGGGTCAACGCACGCACGGCGATACCGCGCGCCAACAGGGCCTGCAGAATGCGCCGGCCGATAAAGCCGGTGGCCCCCGTGATTGCCACGGTCAGGCTCATCAGGCGATGGCCGCGGCAGGCAACGCAAGAGCGTCGAGCATGCTCAGGTAGCGACGTTTGGCCTCAGCACGTGCCGGTTTGCCGGATGAGGTACGCGGAATGCTTTGCGGCGGTACCAACTGAATGTCGACGCTGACGCCGAACTCACTCTGGATGCGCCCCGACAGCGAGCGGACCATTTGCTCGCGCGATGCGGGCGAGGCCACCCGGCACTGGATCTGCATCACCACCACTGACTCATCACCGCGCGACGTCACGAAGGCGATCGCATCGCCCGGCCGCACGCCAGGCTCGCCCTCGGCCACGTGCTCGATATCCTGAGGCCAGATGTTGCGCCCGCGAATGATAATGAGGTCTTTCTTGCGGCCGGTGACATGTAGATTGCCCTCGAACAAATAACCCAGGTCGCCGGTGCCCAGCCATTGGGAGGCCTGCAGTTGCGAGTCAGGGTCGCGGAAGTAGCCACTCATCAGGCTGGGGCCGGCAATGAATATCTGCCCCACCTCGCGCTCGCCGAGCACCTCACCCTGGGCGTTGCGAATTTCCAGCCGGTGCCCGGGCAGGACCGCCCCGCAGTTCACGAACGTGCTGACGGCACGTGTGCGTGACGTGGGCGGTACGGCCTTGCCGCTGTGCTCCAGTACATCGCGATCGATCACATCGGCCCGCAGGCCTTTGGGGGTGTCGGCAAAGCTGACCGCCAGGGTGCTTTCCGCCAGACCGAAGCACGGCATGAACGCCTCTGTCGCGAAACCTGTTGCCGCAAAACGTTCGGCAAATTGCGTCAGTGCCTCGAACGGGACCGGCTCTGCGCCCACACCAGCAACCCGCCAACTTCTCAGGTCAAGCTCGGCCAGGTCCTTGTCACTGCAACGCCGCAGGCACAGGTTGTAACCGAACGGTGGCGCCACGGACACCGTGCCACGATTGCGGCTGATCAGCTTCAACCATTGCAAGGGGCGCATGGCGAAGTCCTGCGTGCGCAGGTAGTCGACCGACAGTTGAGTGGCGACGGGTGTGAGGACGAACCCCACCAGGCCCATGTCGTGATAGAAAGGCAGCCATGAAACGCAGCGGTCGCCTTCGCGCAGCTTGATGCCGTCACGACTGATAACCTGCAAGTTGGCCATGACCGCGCGCTGGGTAATCACCACGCCTCGAGGAAAGCGGGTGCTGCCCGAGGTGTACTGAAGGTACGCCACATCGTCCGCGCCAGGTGCCTGCAATTCGACCTCGGCCTCTGGCAGCGCGTCGATGTCGACACCACTGAGCAAGGGCATCGGCGGCATATCGGCAGCGGCCTCTCGCACCAGCGGCAGCCATTCCTCGCCACCGCACACCGCAGCCGGGCTGCAACTGTTCAGCAACCCACGCAGCTTGTCCACGTAGGATGAATGCTGGCCAACCCCCATGGGAATGGGCAACGGCACGGGGATCAGCCCCGCATATTGGCAGGCGAAGAACACTTCGACGAACGTGGCGTTGGTGTCGGCGATCAGTGCCACCCGGTCGCCCCGCACCAGCCCCAAGCCGAGCAGGCGACGTGCGCCCATCAGGGCGCGCCGTTTCAGCATGCGGTACTCGAACGAACTGACCAACTGACTGCGTCGGTCATAGAAGTTCATGCCGGTTTGACCGGTGGCGGCATAATCCAATGCTTCTACCAGACTTTCAAAGTCTGCGTGACGCATGGGTATGGAATGATTTGAGCTTGTTTCTGACATATACAGCACAGCCATTAGATGAGAACCTTCGGCCTGATCGCATGACGGCAAATCCACCCGCAACATTTCATTTGGCCGATGCATTTATCAGGCGACAATAAGATAGGAAACAGCGCATCTGCGCCGCAGCCAGCAAGCGATTGTTACCTGCGCAGTGTTCAAGTTCTGATTGAATCAAATTCGGCGCGAAGATTAACAGGAGTTGTTTTCTGAACGACTATTCATTTATCAGATACCCGCCATCTGAAACAGCGATGAAGATTTTATATACAAACTTAGTTAATAGCGGTTTCATTTACGCCGCATTTGCGGTGATCAACCGTGCGTTACGTTAGTTAAGTTAACACCCCCTCGAAGTTAGTTGGATTTAGGTCAGCCATGATTTCCATAGAACAGGTCAGCGACAAGGCTGGTTTAAAAGCCTTCATCTCCCTGCCCTCCCACTTGTACGCAGACGATCCCCACTGGGTCCAACCCCTGCATGTGGAACGTATCGAGCATCTGTCGGCGAAGAATCCGGCATCGGACCACATTCACTGGCAGGCCTGGATTGCGCGACGCGGCGGTGAAGTGGTGGGCCGCATTACCGCTCAGGTGGATTCACTGCATCGTGATCTGCACGGCATGGACACCGGCCATTTCGGCATGCTCGACGCCATCGATGACGAGGCAGTGTTCAGCCTGCTGACTCATACGGCGGAGACCTGGCTGCGCAAACAGGGCGCCCACCGAATCACCGGCCCGTTTGGCTTGAACATCAATCAGGAAAGCGGCCTGCTGGTCGACGGGTTCGATACACCGCCGTCGGCGCTGATGGAGCATGGCAAGCCCTACTACGCCGCACGCCTGGAGCAGCAAGGCTACGCCAAGGGCATGGACCTGCTGGCTTACTGGATGCGACGCACCGACCTGTCCTTCACCCCGGCGCTGACATCACTGATGGACTGCATGCGCGGTAGAGTCACCATCCGGCAGCTTGACCGCAAGCATTTCGCACGGGAAATGCAGGTACTACGCGCCGTGTTCAACGATGCCTGGCAGAAAAACTGGGGGTTTGTACCGTTCACCGAACGTGAGTTCGACGAGATGGGCGCGCAACTGAAATTCCTGGTGCCCGAAGACATGATCTATATCGCCGAGGTCGACGGTGAGCCCTGTGCCTTCATCGTTGCCCTGCCCAACATCAACGAAGCCATCGCCGACCTGGATGGGCGCCTGCTGCCATTGGGCTGGGCCAAATTATTGTGGCGTCTGAAAGTCAGTGGCGTACGCACCGCGCGGGTACCGCTGATGGGCGTGCGACAGCAGTACCAGTTCAGCCGAATGGGGCCGATCATCGCACTGTTGCTGATCGAAGCCTTGAAGGCGCCGTTCGAAAAACGTGACATCGAAGCACTGGAAATGTCCTGGATCCTGGAAACCAACACCGGTATGCGGACGATTCTGGATCGCATCGGTGCCGCCCCCTACAAACGGTATCGCCTGTATGAAAAAGCAATTTGAACCACCGCGTTTCGACGCGCTGGTGCTGGGTGCGGATCGCCATGGCCATGACCCGGTGGCTGCGCTGGGCTCGGCGGGTTGCAAGGCGCTGACGCCAATCGCAGGGGTGCCGATGCTGCACCGTGTGCTGGGCGCTTTGCACGACAGCGCCCAGGTTGGCCGGGTAACGTTGATCGGGCCTTCGCTGGCGCTGCTGGAGAAGGACCTCCATGTACGGTCGATGATCCTCAGCGAGCAGTTGAGCTTTCTGCAACCCCAGGCAACCCCGGCTGCAAGCGTCGCCCATGGCCTGGCCAGGCGACAACACTGGCCATTGTTGGTGACGACCGCCGACCATGCCTTGCTGCGCGGCGACATGGTCGACTACTTCCTCACCCAGGCAGCCGCCCTGGATTGTGACGTGGCGGTTGCCGTGACGCCCCTGGAGACAGTGCTGCAACGATTCCCCGGCACGGCCAGAACGGCCATCCGGCTCAAGGGTGGCCCGTATTGCGGCAGCAACCTGTTCGCCTTCCTCACCCCACAGGGTGCCAAGGTGGCGCAGTACTGGCGTGGCATGGAAGAAGCGCGCAAGCGTCCCCGACAAGTTGTGGCCCGTGCGCTGGGCCCGCTGGCTACCGTGCGCTACCTGCTGGGCGAACTGTCCCTCAAGCATGCGCTGAACCAGCTTTCCCGGGTGCTCGGCGCACGCGTGGGCGCTGTGGTCATGCCCTTCCCGGAAGCGGCGGTGGATGTGGATTCAGCCAACGACTTCGCGCTGGTGGAACGCACCCTGCGCGAGATGGCCAAGGACCACGGGCGCCCTGCGGCCTGACCGACTCACCCGCTTCATTCCCCTTTTTACTGTGCACGGCTGATGCCGCGTTGAAGGCTTGCGGTACATGCTTACGATCGAGCGCTACATCATTTCCGAAGTACGCCGTCCTGTGACGATGATGGTTGGTTTCCTGACCTTTGTTTTCGCCAGTTACTCGGCCGAACGCTACCTGACGGAGGCCGCCAACGGCACCCTGGCGCTGGGGGTGGTCCTCGACATCGTTTTCTACAAAGTGCTGATCGCGCTGGAGATGCTGCTGCCTGTCGGGCTGTATGCCTCGGTGGCCATCGCGCTGGGTCGGCTATACAACGACTCGGAAATCACCGCCATCCTGGCGTCCGGTGCCAGCCCGTTGCGTATCTACCGGGCCATTCTGATCATCGCCACACCGCTGGCCCTGGCGGTGGCTGCGCTGTCGTTCTACGGCCGGCCCTGGGCCTATACGCAAACCTATCAACTGGAACAGCAATCGCGCTCCGACCTCGACGTCAGTCACCTGCAGGCCCAACGCTTCAACCTCAACGATGACAACGGCCGGATGATCCTGGCCCAGCACATCGACCCGGACACCAACCAGCTCACCGACGCGCTGATCTACGACCCGACCGAAGGCAAAAGCCGCGTGCTGCGCGCCAACGTGGCGACCATTACCGATCCCGACCCCACGACGCCGGCGCTGACCCTGCAACAGGGCACCAGTTATACGCTGGAGCATCGCGGCAGCAAGGACAGCACACTGAATTACAAAGCGTTGCTGCTACACCTCAAGCCGGTGGAACCGACCGATGAGTCAAAGCGCAAATCCACCCCCAGCGCGATGCTGGCCATGTCGGCCATGCCCCAGGACAAAGCCGAACTGCAATGGCGTGAAAGCCGCGGCCTGAATGCCATTCTCATGGCCCTGTTGGCCGTGCCGCTGAGCCGGACCGCACCACGCAAAGGCCGGTTCTCAACCCTGCTGCCGATCGCGATCCTGTTTACGGTGATCTTCTATGCCGGCAACCTGTGCCGCACCCTGGTAGCCAATACCGCCCTGCCCCTGATCCCGGGCCTGTGGCTGGTCCCCCTGCTGATGCTGGTTGGTCTGGGGGCCTTGATGGCTCGTGACCTGCGGCTGTTGCCGAGGTTTTCGCGATGAGCCTTTGGGGTCGCTACCTGGTCAGGAACGTGTTCGTGGGTTTCGGTGCTGCCGCTGCACTGCTGATTCCGTTGTTCACGACTTTTGATCTGATCAGCGAACTCGACAATGTCAGCGCTGGCGGCTACCGCTGGACCCAGGCGGTGGCGGTGGTGCTGATGACGCTGCCCCGTCGCCTGATCGACCTGGGGCCCTTCATCGCCCTGTTGGGCGGCATCGTCGGCCTGGGCCAACTGGCGGTCAGCCAGGAGCTCACGGCCCTGCGCGCCGCTGGTGTGTCCATCGTGCGTATTGCCCTGGCGGCCGTTACCGCAGGCGTGCTGCTGACCGCCAGCCTGGCAGCACTGGATGAATGGGTGGCCTCACCGTTGCAGCAGCGCGGCCTGCAGATGCGCAACGCCGCCATCACCAGTTCCGATGAGGCAGTCAATGCCAAGGGGACGCTGTGGGCCAGGCGCGGCAATGAAATCGCCAGGATCGACAGCGTGGCCGCGCACAACCGGCCCATGGGCATCGAGATATTCCACTACAACCCGGACAACACCCTGGCCAGTTACATTCACGCCGACAATGCCAGCGTATCCCGGGACGGCAGTTGGACGCTCAACCAAGTCAACTTCAAGCAATGGAGCAACGGCGAAGAAACGGTCCGCGAGTTGGATAGCCTGCAATGGACGTCGATCTTTTCCAGTATTCATCTCAAGGAGCTGACCCTGCCCAGCGACAGTTTTTCCATCAAGCAGTTGAGCCGCTACATCCACTTTCTCAAGGCCACCGATCAACCGGTCGATCAGTACAGCATCGCCCTGTGGCAGAAGTTCGGCCGGCCGATCCTGACGCTGGCGATGATCCTGCTGGCGGTACCCTTCACCTTCGTGCAACAGCGCGACCCCGGGATGGGCAGCCGCCTGGCGGTGGGCGCTGTCGTCGGTCTGCTGACCTATGTAGGTAATCAGATCATCGTCAACCTGGGGCTGCTGTTTGCCCTGAATCCGCTGTTGACCACCTTGTTGCCACCGCTGTTTATTCTGGGCGCGGCATTGATGCTGGTCTATCGCTTCGACCGAAACGCCTAGGCAACGTCATGAACATCAACCCACCTTCAATTGCTAAGCCACGATGCATCGGCGTTTTGATCAACCCCCTCAGCGGCCGCGTCCGTCGCCAGCAGGCACGCATGTGCCGCCTGATCCATAGATTGCCCCGCGCCCGCGTCGCGCAGGTGCGCACCCCGGCCGAGGTCGAGACTGCCATCGCCAGCTGGGCGCTGATGGAAAACGACTTGTTGGTCGTAGTGGGCGGGGATGGCACGCTGCAGGCGGCGCTCACCAGCCTGCTGCAAACCCCGGGGGCGAAAGTCCCCAAGGTGTTCATCGTCCCCGCAGGCACCACCAACATGAGTGCCAATGCCATCGGGTTGCGTGGCAGCCCACTCAGGGCAATCAAGGCGCTGACGCGCTGGCTGACCCATGACGACCACACCGCGCGGGAGAAACCCACGGCTGTACTGCAAGTGTCTGACTCGCACACCCGGCGAGCACAATGCGGCCTGTTCTTTGGCGCGGGTTCAATCGTCACCGGCGTTCGCTATTTTCATGAACGGGTTCGCCCCACCGGCCTCAAGGGGCTGGCAGGGCCATTGACCGCCTTCGTGCGCATGCTGCTGGCGTTGTTTTCCCGCACGGCCAGCCATCTGCTGCCGACCGTCAACGCCCCTATCACGGTGAACGGCACGACACGCGAGGCGCCATGGCTGCTGGTATTGGCCACCACCCTCGACAAATTGCTGCTGGGCAGCACGCCATTTTGGGGCGCCGAGCACCAGCCCATGCGCCTGACCGCCATTGCCCAGGCCCCTGCCCGCCTGTGCCGGGCCTTGCCCGCCGTACTGCGCGGGCGACCCAGCGCGGCCATGCGCCAGGATCCGGGCTACCTGAGCCACAACGCCCAGCACGCCAGCATTGACCACCTGCACGAATACCTACTGGACGGCGAGATATTCCCGGTGACCGGAACACTGGAAATCAAGGCCAGCCCGCCCGTGCGCTTCATCACCTTGTAAGGACATTCCATGATCGAGATTGAACGGGACCCGACGACACTCCCCCTGTTCGAGTTGGTGAGCCGTGAACTGGCGCGCCCGGTGGACCAAGACCTGCACGCACTGACTGAAGCGCTGATGGCGCGGTTCGGCGCAGGCATCTCGGCGATCCTGTTCTACGGTTCTTGCCTGCGCACACGCACCACCGATGAGGGGTTGATCGACCTGTACGTCCTGGTGGATAACTACCAGGACATCCACACCTCCCGGCTCAGTCAATGGGCCAACGCCCTGCTGCCGCCCACGGTGTTTCTGTTCACGGCCACTGATACCGCCGGCAAAACCCTGCGCGCCAAGTGCGCCATTCTTTCGGTGAGCGACTTTGAACAAGGCACCCATAGCTGGTTTCAAAGCTACCTGTGGGCGCGTTTTGCCCAGCCTAGCCGCCTGGTGTTCAGCCGCACGCCCGCCATCCAACGGCGCGTGGAGCGAGCGGTGTGCCGCGCGGCCTTGCGCATGATCAGCGAAACGGTCTCCCTGCAAGCTCCCTTGTTCAACAGCGACACGTTCTGGACCCGCGCTTTGAGCTTTACCTACGGCAGCGAACTGCGGCCCGAAAGCAGCAACCGCCCGGCACTGATTACCCAGCAGAATCAAGGCTACCTCGCCGCCCTCCTGGTCGCGGCCGCCCAGGTCGATGGCGTTGGCTTTGCCGGGTCGATGACCGACGAGCTGTATATCAACCACAGCACCGCTGAACAGCAGCGACGGCAGGCGCGGCACTGGCGGACCCGGCGCATTCAGGGCCGGGCATTGAACCTGGTGCGTCTGATCAAATCGCTGTTTACCGTCAAGGGCGCAGTGGATTACGCCATCTGGAAACTGGAGCGCCATTGGGGCGAGCCGATCAAACAGCCGGAACGGTTGCGCCGCTATCCGCTGGTGTTCTGCTGGCCGCTGCTGTGGAAGCTGTTGAAACAACGACCTCATACATGAAACCGACAGGATATTTCCCATGAGCACCAGGAAGACGGCTTTGACCCCCAAGAAAAAACGCAAACATCGTCCCAGCGTCGCCATCGGCCTGTGGATCATCAAACGCCTTGAAAATCTGATACGGCGCAGCTCTACGGTGGGTAACACGCCGTTCTTTGACCCGGCCATCTTCGCCTGGACCCGGGAGCTGGAATCCCGGTCGGCGGTGATTCGCGCCGAGCTCGATGCCGTGCTGCGCAACAGCGATGCCATTCCCAGTTTTCAGCAGATATCCAAAGACCAGGCCAGACTGACCCAGGACGACCGCTGGAAGACATTCTTCCTCTACGGCTATGGCTACAAGATCGACGGCAATTGCGCCCAGTGCCCACAAACGACCCAGGCCATCGAGGCCATCCCGGGCATGTACACCGCGTTTTTCTCGATTCTCAGCCCCGGCAAGCACATTCCGCCCCACCGCGGGCCTTACAACGGATTGCTGCGGGTGCATCTGGGGTTGATCATCCCGCAACAGGCCGAACAGTGTCGTATAGAGGTGGGTGATGAGGTCCACCATTGGCAGCAGGGCAGTTGCCTGGTATTCGACGACACTTACAAGCATCAGGTCTGGAACGACACTGACGAGCGGCGCGTGGTGCTGTTCCTGGATGTGCAGCGGCCCCTGACATTACCAGGCCGCTTGCTGAACCGGGTGGTGCTAAAGCTGATCCAGTGGTCGCCGTTCATACAGGACGCGCGCAGGAATCAGCAGAACTGGGATCGCGGGATCCTCAACCAGTAAATCATCGCCAATCAGGCTCCGGGGCTCCCCCGACGCCTGATTGGCGCGGTATCACGGCTTGCAATCAGGCTTGAGGGTGTCGAATCGCGACGCATCAACCAAGCCCAGGTGCGCAAGCACATCACGCCCCAGCTTGACCGGCGAACCACCTTTGCTGTGGGTTTTCAGCATAAGGTCCTCGGCGTATACCTTGTCACCCAGGCACAGCGACATCCGCACCAACTGATGCTGAGTGCTGCCAAAGGCGCTTTTGGTTTTTTCGGTGCGCAGTACTTTCCTCTCCAGCGTCAAATCGGTCGTGCCCGTCAATGCGTGCATCACCGGTACACTGAAACGCGCCCAATTCTCGCCATTTTTCTGGAATAGAACGAGGTCATGAACTTCAATGGAAGACTTCGGCGAAGTGGGACTAAGTTCGACCTCCACACTCCCTTGCTCAGGTTGAATCAGTGCCTTTTCCTGCCAACCGAAAACGGCGGCCTGGGTCAATTGCGGAATAATCAATGCCAACATAAAGCTGCTTAAAACTGTGGTATAGCGACGCATTATTTCACCCGGCGCAAATAGTAATTTCAGATAATGCAACAATAAAGCCCAATAACAGGCGCGCTGTGTTCAGCGCACTTTATCATCCGCTCTTATTTTACAAAATTAAATTATACCTAGCGCTAAAGTACACACGCACTGCGGTAAATTATTAACTTATTCGAAATACACTCTTTCACTTCGTTACATAGCTACTTCCATCGGCTGGCTGTTAACGTCATGCGCCCCAGGCAAAGCCTCAAGCGCCAGACCTACATGGCGACAAGGGCCCCTGACAATGCCTACCGTGATGAGGAAACTATGGAACCCGGCAGCTACCAACTGAGCATGAGCGTGCTCATGACCCCCGACAAAGCCAACTTCTCCGGCAACGTGCATGGCGGCGCGTTGTTGAAAATGCTCGACGAAGTGGCGTTCGCCTGCGCCAAGCGCTATGCAGGCCGTTACGTGGTCACCCTTTCGGTTGACCAGGTGATTTTCAAGGAGCCGATCCACGTCGGCGAACTGGTCACCTTCCTGGCGTCAGTCAACTACACCGGACGCACTTCGCTCGAGATCGGCGTGAAGGTCATGACCGAGAATATCCATGAGCGTACCGTGCGCCACACCAACAGTTGCTACTTCACCATGGTCGCCGTCGACGCCGCTGGGCGCCCCAGCCCCGTGCGCCCCTTGCTGCCTGACACGCTGACCGAGCGCCGTCGCTACGCCCAGGGCCAGTTACGCAGGCAACAGCGTCAGGAACTGCAGGCTCGCTACGACGAGATACGCGAACTGGGCACGCCCCGTTAGGCCCTTCGCTCACCCGCAACCCCGCCCGGAACACCAAGGATCAACTATGAAAATATCGCTCCTGAGTCGGAGCGGCCCCGAGATCCTCCAGTCCATGCTGGAAGGTGATGAAGAACAGTTGCGATTTTCTCCTGCGCAGCGCTCCATCGTCTAACAGCGGGTTAAAACAAGGCGGGTTCCACCGTGCGGCCGAGGGCTGGTCATCGTGCCCGGCACACCAGGTGGCCACAAAACTTTCGACGTGATGCCCATCGGCGCCCAAGGCAAGTCCTTGAGGCGCTTGGTGATCGCCGCCGCCACGGCGTAGAAAAAGGCCGAAGCCATTGCCAGGCAGACGCCGATCAAGTACTCGGCGCCGGTGGCCTGTCCACTGCCCTTGGCGGACACGATCAGCATCAGCCCGGCGAAGTTCGGCTGTCTCAGCCTCACCCAACGGGATGCGTACTGGCTGTATGAGCAGATCCTGCCGCTGTACCGCTTCGCCACACCGTCGCCACTGCCGCGTGTGCTCGGCCTGCCGAGCCCGGACGACGACCCGTATCGCGGCTTCGGCTGGGCCACAAGCCTGCCCTCGGCCCTGGTCGAGCTGAACTTGCAGGACATCTTCGGCAACCAGACCGGCGCCAACCCGGTCGGCCAGGGCCAGGTCAGCCTGCCCAGCGGCTATACCGATCCATTGCTGGGCGTCGGTGACTGGCCGGCGCAGGTCAGTGCCTGGGCGGTCAGCATCAGCGATGCCCAGGTGACCCTGAGCATCAGCCTGGAGGCACGCCCGGCCACGGTGATGCCGTCGCCAAGCCAGCCCGGCGATGCGGCCGCGCAAACCGCCGAGCGCCAGGCCGAAGCCTACGCCAAGGCCTACTACCAACTCGGCCAGCCGCTGAGCGCGGCGGTGGAAACCAGCCTCGACATCAGCGCCGCCCACGGTATCGACCAGCAACCGCTGTGGCGCTTCGCCGCCGCGTCCCAGGCCTTCAGCGCCAGCGCATCGCGCCTGGGTGCCGCCCGTGCCCCGGCCAATGCCACCCTCGCCTCGCTGGCCGAGGACTACAGCCTGCGCTACGCGGAAATGGCCCTGGCCAACGCGCAAGTGCCAATGCAGGCCCTGTTCGGTGTCGGTGCCCTGCTGAAGGTCCCGGCCTATGCGCTGTTCGCCGAAAACGACACGGCGCAGAGCATCGCCGCTATCACCCGCCCCAGCGGCTGGCCGAGCATCACTGCCGAGGCGTTGCTCGCTGCCCGCGAGAACGGCGAGCTGCCGCTGCGCAGCGGCGCGGTACTCAAGGTGTCGCCCGCACTGACCCGCAATACCGCCGACGGCAGCGCCAACCTGGCGACCCTGGCCAATCTCCTCGGCACCCTGCCGGGGTTGCTGGCCGGGGATAACGCCAGCCTGACCATCCTCACCCCGGGCATCACCTTCTCGGTCGCGGTGTCCGAGGCCGAGCAGGTGTCGGTCACGGTGACCGAGGCCGATGCACCGGCGCCGATCCGCTCGCTGGCGCAGGTCTGCACCACCTTCGCCGCCCTCGGGGTGAATATCAGCGTCACCGACCTGGGCCAGAGCCATCAGGCGCTGCCGGCGATCTTCCAGGCCAACCAGCTGATTTCCAGCACGGTCTGGGTCGCGGGCAACGACGACAGCCTGGGGCGCAACGGCAGCGGTCTGGACCAGGCAGCCCTGGCGGCGCTGAATACCCGCTCGGTCAATCTGTTCGAGATGGGCACGCTGTTGTATCTGGGCGACTTCAACGCCGGTGCGGGGATCAGCGCCGACGGCACACAGACGCTGCACCAGTTCGCCGATGCCCACGCCTGCCCGGCGGAACTGCTGCTGGGTGCCAACCCGGATCTCGCGGTGCCGGCGGACGGCGCCTTCGCCCTGCCAGGCCGGGTGAGCTGGCCGAGCGACGCGGCACAGGTGCGGGTGCCCTACACGATCCAGGGCGGCGACAGCCTCGACACCATCGCCCCGCGTTTCGCCCAGAACACCCTGGACCTGGCCACGGCCAACCTGGAGATGCCAGTGGTCGTGGCCGGTGGCGTGACCCTGAGCATCCGCGTCGGCGGCCAGTCCTACAGCCTGACCACCGCCGCCAGCGGGCAAAGCCTGGCCGTCACCCTGAGCCAGCTGCAACAGCTGGCGCCTGCGGCGACCCTGGCGGATCTGCTGGCAAGCATGGGCGACGATAGCCAGGCGCTGAACCCGGGCGCCCTGCTGATCTGCGCCCCCGCGCAATTCGCCAGCGCCACCGCACCATCGGCGATTGCCGGGCTGCTGGGGGTCAGCGCCGGAGCCTTCGCCCTGGCCAACGTCGGTACGCCAAACCTGATCGCCAGCGGTATCCGCCTGGATGCCCCGCAAGGCCAGGCCAGCGTGGTCACCCAGGCCAACGACTGCCTGAACAGCCTGATCGTGCGCTTCGCCGAAGCCGGGGTGCAGGTCAATGCCCAGGAAATCGTCGAAACCCCGGCGAACGCCGACAAACCGTTGTTCGCCGCCGCGGCACCGGCCCTGGTACCGCCAAGCGGGATGCGTATCCGCCTGCCGATCGGTGCCAGCGGGCCTTATCCGGGGCCGGCCTTCCCGCTCAATGTGAGCCTGACCCTGAGCCGGCCGACGGCGCTGATCAACCCGGACTTCGCCGCCGATAACAGCGCAGGCGTGTCGCGCAGCAGCAGCCCGATCCCGGCGCCGCTAGTACCTGCGGCCGAGGACCAGGGCGGCGGCCTGGCCTTCAATGCCTTTATCGCCGCCATGCGTGCGGCCCTGCCCGACCTGCGTATCGCCACCGGCCGCGCCCTGGAGGACAGCCGCGATCTGTGGGCGGTGAACTTCGGCGACACCGGGATCCGCTCCCTGAGCATCGCCGGGGCCACCACGGTGCCCGGGGCTCCGGGTCCGCAGCCACGCTTCTTTGCCCTGACCCCGCTGTACAAGAGCCTGGTCAGTCGCCAGGGCGTCGGCCTCAACGTTTTGCTGCCCGACGGCACGCTGTCGCAAGCCAGCAGCCAGCACGACTTCCAGGGCATCGACGTGGAGCCCTGGGCCGGGCGTTTCCTCTCGGACATGGACCGTATCCTCGGCGCCAGCAACGTCGCCGCGCTGTACCGTACCCCGGATACCCGTCAGACCCTCAGCGACCTGGTGGCGGTCAAGCGCCAACTGGCCGGGGCTATTCCCGAGGGGCTGGAGCCGGTCCTGGCAATCAGCGACCCGGATGCCGTCGCCGGCCAGGCGGCTGCGGCCACCACCCTGCAACAGCAACTGGGCGTCAACCTGTCCCGGGCCTGGAGTGCCTCGACCCTGGTGCAACTGAACCGCGAGGTCGCGTCGGCCTGGCAAGACCCGCACAGTGCATTGCTGCCAGCGGACATGTACGGCGGCATCGAAGTCACCAGCGGCGGCGAGGAACGCTCCTGGAGCATGAGCGCAGGCAAGTGCTGGCTGACCGACTTCTCGCCGTTCATCACCCTGCTGCTGACCGAGTCCGATCCCGCCAGCCACCGCGCGGTCACCGCCAACATGGCCTTCGGCATCACCGACCTGGAGCGCAATATCACCAGCGCCGGCCTGCCCGACGGTTATGCCGCGTCGCAATGGCTGACCTTCGTCCCGCCGCTGGGCGGCAGCGACGACCTTCCAGCGGCGTTGAGCGTCGACCTGGGTGAAGTCTCGGTGCCGATTGCGCTGCGGGATTTCCCGGCGCTGCCGGTGATCGTCGAGCAACGCGCCAGTGCCACCGCGCTGAACGCCGAACTGCGCCAGCGCCTGCGCAGCGGCCGCGCCCTCAGTACCCTGCGCGCAGACAGCGAGGTCAGCCTCGCCAGCCTGGCGCTGTGGGACCACCGCTTCACCTACTCCCACGAGCATGCCGAGCAGGACGACGTCAGCCTGACCCTGAGCTACAACCTGCGCCCCGACCCGATGATGCGACTGGCCGTCAGCGACGTGGATCTGTTCGTCGAGTTGGCGCGCTATATCGCCGTGGCCGATGGCCTCTGGGACATCCTCGGCGACCTGCCGCAAAGCGGCGCCCTGACGCCGGTGCAGAGCAATGCGGCGAATACGCTGCGCGATCTGGCCCGTGCGGTCGCCGGCAGCTGGAACGTGCGCCTGGTCGACAGCCGCCCGGATGCGCGCCTGCAGGCCCCGGACACCGATCAGTTCAGCTTCCAGGCGCGGGTCACCGACCGGGGTGGGCCGCAGACCAGTCGCGAAGTCGCCAGTCTCGGCTTGACGGCACTGAGCGCCGGCGTCGGTCCCGACGGGCAATGGCCGCAGGTCTGGGCATTGACCGCAGCGGGCTTGATGGTGCAATTGGAGCGCACAAGCGTCTCGGCCAGCGAGTCCCGTTACGAGGTGGCGCCGGGTGCCCATGTCCCGGCGTCGTGGCCGACCTTCAGCCTGGTCTTCGCTGGGCTCAACGTCGCCCGCTGGCAGAACGCGACGGGCTCGATCCTGGTCCAGCGCAACCAGAAACTGCTGGGGGCCGACGGGCCCTCGACCAATCCGGCGTTCGTGTTCCAGACCGACCGGGTCGAAGCCGCCAGCGTCGCCACCCCACTCAATGCCTGGGACCAGCGCGTGCCGCTGGCGACTGCCCCTACCACGATCAGCGCGGCCCTGCAGGCGGCCTTCGACAGCCTGTTCGGCGACGCTGCGGGAAATGGCGGGCTACGCATCACCGTCGGGGTGGCCTATGCCTACGAGCTGGCCACCGACCCACTGGAACCGAACCATGGATTGGTCGGGGAAACGCCGGTGTACCTGTATCCCAACCAGACGCTCGACAGCAGTACGGCAGGCAATCTGCAAACGGCGGTGGATACCTGGCGCGAGCAGGCCAATCCGCAGCGGGATGGCGGGGAATGGGTGTTTTCGTTGACCCTGTATTCGTCGCTGGTGGAGGACCGGCGACCGTTGCTGGTGATCGGGAATATGTATCTGCCGATGCTGCTGGAGCAACGTTGACGCCGCTCAGAGGATGATGTGCGGCGCGACGGCTGCACATCCGAGGGGGCTCTCACCGTCCTGCCGTTTGTCAGCCTTCCCCCCTGCCGACTTGGCAGGGTTGCGGAACGCATGGCGGCAACTGGAAGATGCCGCCGTTGGTTGCTGATTCAAGGCTTCAGGGCCTCAGCAGATTCTCGGCAGCTGTTCGCCCGACAACCAGTCCACCACCCTGCGCCCGCCGAATCGGGTCTGCATCTGCACGAAACCGTGGGCGTCTTCAAGGACCGTGCCGATACGCACCGCATGTTCGCCCAACGGGTTGAGGCGCATACAGTCGAGCAGCGGCTGGGCGTCTTCTTCGGCGCAGATTGCGATCAGCTTACCCTCGTTGGCGATGTACAGCGGGTCCAGGCCCAACAGTTCGCAAGCGGCCTCAACCTGCGGCTGCACGGGAATCGCCGCTTCGTCCAACAGCATGCCGACTCCGGACTGACCGGCAATTTCGTTCAGCGTGGTCGCCAAACCGCCTCGGGTCGGGTCGCGCAGTACGCGCAGGCCGGGAGCGACCGCGAGCATCTGCGCCACCAAGCCATGCAGCGCCGCACTGTCAGACAGGATTTCGGTCTCGAACGTCAGCCCTTCTCGCTTGGACATGATCGCCACACCGTGTTCGCCGATGCTGCCGGACACCAAAATCGCATCACCGGGGCGTGCGCGATGCCCGCCCGTGTCGACCCCCTTGGGGATAATGCCGATGCCGGTGGTGCTGATGAACACGCCGTCGCCACTGCCGCGTTCCACGACTTTGGTGTCGCCGGTGATGATCGGCACCCCGGCATCGCGGGAGGCGCGGCCCATCGACTCAACGATGCGCTTGAGGTCAGCGAGGGCAAAGCCTTCCTCGATGATGAAGCTGGCTGAGAGATAAAGCGGCCGCGCGCCGCCCATGGCGACGTCGTTGAGGGTGCCATGCACAGACAAGCTGCCAATGTCGCCACCGGGGAAAAACAGCGGCGACACCACGTGCGCGTCGGTGGCCATGACCATGCGTTCGCCGGGTTTGAGTTCCGGGCTGAAGGCGGCGCCATCGTTGCCCTGGCGCAACCACGGGTTGTCGAAGGCGGCGACGAATAGCTCTTCGATCAACTGCGCCGAAGCGCGCCCGCCAGCACCGTGGCCCATATCGACCACGCCGTCGCGAAAATTGAGGGGGCGTACATAACCGCGTTTTACGGGGGAACGGCCGGTCATACTGCAACAACCTCGATGTCTTTATAGCGCCCGTAGGCGTAATGAGCGGCGCAGGCGCCTTCGTTGGAGACCATGCACGAGCCCATGGGGTTTTCCGGGGTGCATACGCTGCCGAACAGGCGGCAGTCGGTGGGCTTTTTCTGGCCGCGCAGGATCGGCCCGCATTCGCAGGCTTTGTTATCGGCCACGGCGCGGTAATGCAGGTCGAAGCGTTTTTCTGCATCGAAGGCGGCGAACTCTGCGCGAATGCGCAAGGCGCTGAACGGCACCTCGCCAAGCCCGCGCCATTCGAAGCTCTCACGCAGTTCGAAGATCTCGTCCATCAAGGTCTGGGCGGCGCTGTTGCCGTTGCGGCCGACGGCACGGACGAATTCGTTTTCGACCTCGGCGCGCCCGTCGTTGACCTGGCGCACCAGCATCAAAATCGCCTGTATCACGTCCAGCGGTTCGAAACCGGCAATCACCACCGGCTTGCGGTATCGGCGGGCGAACTCGGCGTAGGGTTCGGAGCCAATGATGATGCTCACATGCGCCGGGCCGACGAAGCCGTCCAGTTCCACCGCCGCCGGATCTTGCCCGGGGGCGGCAAGGATATGCTCGATGGCCGCCGGGGTCAGGACATGGCAGCACAGCACGCTGAAGTTTTTCAGGCCGCGAGCGGCGGCGTCGCGGATCACCAGGGCGGTCGGCGGCGTGGTGGTTTCGAAGCCAATGGCCAGGAACACCACTTCACGCTCGGGGTTGGCCTCGGCGATTTTCAGCGCATCGCTGGGCGAGTAGATCATGCGGATATCCGCGCCTTGTGCCTTAGCGCGCAACAGCGAGAGGCCACCGGACGCCGGCACGCGCAGGGTGTCGCCATAGCTGCAGAGAATCGCTCCGTCCTCCAGCGCCAGCTTCACCGCCAGGTCGATACGCCCAATCGGCAAGACACACACCGGGCAACCGGGGCCGTGGATCATGCGGACATTGGCGGGCAGCAAATCGCTCACGCCGTAACGCGATATCGCATGGGTGTGGCCGCCACAGAATTCCATGAAGCGGTATTGGCGTTCCGGCCGGACTTCGTCGCGGATGCGCTCGGCAATGCGTTGTGCCAGTTCGCCGTCGCGGTATTCATCGATGTACTTCATAGGGCTTCCGGTTGCAGGCGGTCCAGCTCTTCGAACATGGCCAGGGTCCGCTGGGCTTCTTCGGGATCGATCAGGCCGAGGGCGTAACCGACGTGGACGATCACGTAGTCGTCGACCTGGGCTTGCGGCACCAGCGCCAGGGAGATTTCCTTGCGGATACCGCCCAAGTCGACGAGTGCGTTATCGCCGTCGCGCAATTCGATCACGCGTGCGGGAATGGCTAGGCACATGCTTGGGATTCCTTCAATGGCAAAGCGGGTTGGCGCTGCGGGTCGCGCCAGTGCGCGGCAACCCAGGCTTGACCCAGGGCCAGCCCGGCATCGCCGCAAGACACAGCCTGCGCGCTGAAAACCGCTAAGCCCCTGGCGGTCAATCGTTGCGTGAGCCGGGCACTGAGCAGGCGATTGGCGAAGCATCCGCCCCCGAGCAGCACCGGCAGCGTGGTGGATTGGTGCTCGATCCAGTCGGCAAGAGCGGCGGCCAGCGTCAGGTGAAACAGCGCCGCGCCTTCTGCGCTGCGTGCGCTGTCGGCGAGTTCGAACAGGCGGGTCAGCAGCGGGAGCAGATCGAGCACGCCGTCAGCGCGGAGATGCCACAGGCCGTCGATGACGGGCTCGGCGTGGGTTGCCAGGTATTCAGCGGCCAGACGCTCCAGGGCAATGGCCGCCTCGGCCTCGAATTGTTGACGCACGCTGATGCCGAGAATCCCCGCAGCGGCATCGAACCAACGGCCGGCGCCACTGCTCGGCGGGCAGTTGAGATTGCGCGCGAGCATCTGCGCGACAGTGTTCGCGCTTTGTTCGCCGACCAGCGGCCCGAGCCGCCTGAGGATTTCATCGTCGCGCCCCAGCAGATGCAGCGCCGCGGCGGCCAGGCGCCAGGGTTCGCGGGCGGCCACATCGCCACCGGGCAGCGGCAGTGGCAATAGATAACCGAGTCGGCGCCAGGCATCGCTGGCCACCCAGAGCAACTCGCCGCCCCAGGCTGCGCCATCGCTGCCAAGGCCCACGCCGTCCAGCGCCAGGCCGAGTACCGGGCCGTCGAGGCCATGTTCGGCCATCAGCGCGGCAATGTGCGCGTGGTGATGCTGCACGGCTACGGCGGGCACGTTGAGTTTTTCCGCCAGCGTCACCGCCAGTTGCGAGCTATAGAAATCCGGGTGCAAGTCATGGGCGATGGCTTGCGGCGTGACTTCAGCGCACGCCAACAGAGCGTCCAACGACGCCGCCAGGTCCAGGCAGCTTTGCGGGTCGCCCAAGTCACCGTGGAGTGGCGACCACAGCACCTGATCGCCCTGCAACAGGCAGGCGGTGTTCTTCAGCCACGCGCCACAGGCCAGCACCGGCGGCCAGACCTGCGCGCCAGGCAGTTTTTCGCTACGCATGCGGGGCCTCCACCTGAGCTTTGAGACGGGCCAGTTCAGCTTCCAGCTCGGCGATGCGCGCGGCGCGGCGGTCAACCTCGGGGGCGCCGGCCAGCAACCAGTCGAGCCAGGCATCCAGCCCGGTGCCGTCGCGGGCGCTGAGCTGGATGATCTGGATCTGCGGGTTGACCTGTCGCGCATAGTCCAGGCAGCGCTGCACGTCGAAATCCAGGTGCGGCAACAGGTCGATCTTGTTGAGGATCATCAGGCGCGCCGCGGCGAACATGTCCGGGTACTTGAGGGGTTTGTCTTCGCCCTCGGTCACCGACAGGATCGCCACTTTGCCCGCCTCGCCCAGATCCCAGAGCGCGGGGCAGACCAGATTGCCGACGTTCTCGATGAACAGCATGCCGGCCGGCTCACCGCCGTCATGGGCGTGATGGCTGTGTTGATGCTGTTGAGTCTGTACGTGGGCGTGCGGCTGCTGATCAACGTGGCTATGCACAAACGGCTGATGCGTGTGACCGGCCGCGTGCAGCGCGTCGTGCAGCGGCAGGCGGCTGTAGGCTTCGGTGATCATCCGGGCATCGAGGTGGCAGCCTTTGCCGGTGTTGATCTGGATCGCGGGTACGCCGGTTTCGCGGATGCGCTCGGCGTCGTGACGGGTTTGCTGATCGCCCTCGATCACCGCCAGCGGCAAGTCGGCGCGGCGTTGGCGCAGGGCCATGAGGGTGCTGCACAACAGGGTGGTCTTGCCGGAACCGGGGCTGGACACCAGATTGAGGGCCAGTACGCCGTGGGCGGTAAAGTTTTCCCGGTTACGCGCGGCGTGCCGGTCGTTTTCGCCGAGGATGTCTTGCTCCAGGCGGATGGTGCGGGCCTGGCTCATGCCGGGCACTGAAACCCGCGCCTGACCCGCGCCGTAATGCAGGTCGCCGGTAGCGTCGACCTGCACATCGCTATCGGTGGCCGGAGCTTCGGTCTTGTCGTGTGAATGTCCGGTTCCGCAACCGCAGACGACGCACATGGTGTACCTCCAAAATCAAACGATTAATGATCCTCGACCTGCAGGTCGAGGATGCGCAATTCAGTCCCGCCGGTGGGTTGCAGCCAAAAGCCGCCGCATTGCGGGCAGCCGGCGCCGCGCTCGATCAGCGGCACGCTGATGGCGCAATCCAGGCACCAGGCCTGGCCCGGGGGTTGTTCAATGTCGATTTGCGCGCCGGCCAGCAAGGTGCCGGGCGCCAGTGCTTCAAGGGCGAAACGCAGCGCCTCGATTTCAACGCCGGCCAGCGTGCCAGCCTCCAGGCGCAGGCGGCTGACCCGCACGAACGGATCGCGCCTGGCCGCCGCCTCGACGGCGCTGAGAATGCCGCCCGCCAGACTCACTTCATGCATGAATAATGTCCTCGTTCGATGCTGCTTCTAGCTCGAGGGTGAAGCCAATGCACGGGTCGAAAGCCGCGATCAACAGCTCAGCGCGACGTCGCGTGGCCGGATCGCCGGCTGACATCGTCGCCAAACCCTGGGCCAGCGCGCCGTGGGGATGAAGGTTCCATTCGGTCGGCGCGATGACCTGATAGTCGCGGATCAACACACCGGCATTCATTCGCTCCAGACAGACCCGGTGCAACAACAGGCCGCGCGACGTTTCGCTCCAGGCCAACGCCTCGTCGGGCCCCAGCGCCAATGCGCCGAGTGCCAAGCCAGCGGGCTGTGGCAGCGAGAGCCGCGCCAGTTCGGCGAGGCGCGCGCCCAGACGCAGCCAGACGCTGGCGTAGCGTTGTGGGTCGACCTCACGCGCGCGGGTCCAACTGCCCGTCTCACAGGGTAGCCCGAAGGCCACCGGATGCAACGCAAAATCGCTGGCCTCTCGCAGTTGGGCGGCCACCACCTGCAGCGCTTGGGCGTTGCCGGCCAGTGACAGGGCATGCACCGGCAGTTGCAGGGCGTGGGCATCCTCGCGGCAATCGGCCAGGGCGTGCGCCAGCCAATGATCGCTGCGCTGGCTCCACTCATCGAGCGCGCTGAACGGCTCGGCGTCCCATCGTTCAAGCCATTGCGCCACCGACTCGCCCAACCAGGCGGCCATCGCCTGTTGCGGGGCGTGTTCCCAGGCATGCAGTTGGCTGAGATCGGGGCGCACCGACGGGTTACCCAGCAACCGCGGCCATTCGAGCAGCATACGCCGCACATGCTCGCGGCGGGTTTCGGCCTCCAGCATGCGCTGGGTGTTGGGGTCGATGGGGGTTTCGCCATGCAGTGCGGTGTCGACGGCCAACGCTGCGGTCAAGCGGTGCGCTTGCCCGCACAGGCTATAGAGCAACGGCAAGTGGTGCGCGGCGGTCTGTGGCGGCTGGCCGCGCAACAAGGTGGCGGCCAGCGCCGGACGCCCGCCGACAATCGCGGGCTGCTGGCCGGGACGCACCCGCAATGAGCCGCCGAGCCGCGCCAAGCTTGCCATGGCGGTCATTGCGCGCCCCCGGACACGCGTCCGAACAGCAAGCCACGGCGGCTGATGGCCGGGCGTTCCGGTGCGCGTTCGGGCGCATCCCGCAACAGCGCCAGCACCTGCTCGGCGGTTTGCCGGGCCGCGTCCTGATCGGCGAATTCAAACATCGGTGAAAACAGCGAACAGCTCTCGTAGCCACCGATGCCTTCGCCGTCTGCGCCAATGAAGGTCAGGCGCTGCCCGCCAAATTGATGTTCGCCTGACGCCCCCTGGGCCAGGAGTGTGTCGCGGTTCTCCGGCAGCCAGATCAGGTTCATGAACCAAGGGGTGATCAGAACACCCAGCACCCCGGTTGCCGCGGTTTCCCCGGCGATTTGCGCGCTGAAGCCCACCGCCTCGACCACCAGTTGTTGATTGAGAAACGGCAACCCGCGCATGCGTGTCTCGGCGATGCCCTGGAAGTGCGCGCACAGGGTTTGTGCCTGCTGCGCCGGGCCGTCTTGGCGCTCAGACAGGTTCATCGATCACCATGAACTGCTCGGCATCGCCATCGCAATTCGGGCAACGCCAATGTTCCGGCAATGCGGAGAACGGCGTACCCGGCTCAATCTGCCAGACCGGGTCGCCGTCGCGCGGGTCATACACCCACCAGCAGATTTTGCATTCCAGGCGGGTGGCGTCGCTGATCCGGGCGTTGTCGCCACCGTAGCTGCCTTCGAAGCCGGTTTTTTCGTTCATCGTGACCTCACTGCCCTTCAAACCACTGGATAACGTCTTCGAAGCGCTCCAGTGAGTCGGCCAGGTCTTCGGGGGCGGCGCAGATCACTTCCGGCAGGTCGGTGATTTCGATGGTGTCGAGGATTTGCGCATCCTGTGAGTTGAAGTACGTGATGCGCCAGCAGTTCTGTATCCGGGTCGCGCTGATCAGGCAATTGCCATAGCCACGGGCCAAGGCGCGCACCGGGCCGGCGGGCAAGTAGG